>NZ_JAOEGC010000001.1:0-100098 GCF_031801495.1 Agrobacterium tumefaciens
CTGTTGGCGGGGGTCAGGACTTCGAGCTTCGACATGATGGTTCTCCGTAAGATTGATGAGCCGGTAGCGGCGGGTTGAAACGTCGTCGCGAGGGTTGACCGGCGTGTCGTGTCTGTTGACCGGTGTTTCCGTTGCGTCTCTGTTGGAACTATATCTAGCCCGATCAGCAGCAGCACAAAATTGCAATAATAATTGAGATTGAATTGCGATTATTGAAATAATAAATCGTTCCGTTTTTTGCGTGCTTCCATGATGGCTCTGGTTGCCGTTCTTATGAAGCATTTCCGGCATCGCCATCTTGTCTAAAACGCGCCGATTTTGGATATTTCTGACTTTTGCCGCAGCGCCGTTGTGCGACACTTTGCATCGCCTTGCATCAACGCTATAATGTCTCAGAACAGAACCTTAATCCATTGTAAAATAATGAATTTCAGAACCAACCGCTGAAGACTAACGTTGTCACGGATTGCGCAGAAGTTGTCGAAATCAATGTCCACAAACAACCAGTATATGGAGTACCTGCGGGTCAAAAAGGCGAACTCCGTCGCCGCATCCGTCCTGAGTAAAAGCCTGGTGACGGCGACGCGGATAGCACGCGAAACACCAAACCACGGCTATGTGGACCAACATGTGGCAGAAGATGCTTTTCTGCTCTCTGTCCAGCTTCGCGACTATTTTGGCGATCTATGGGTGGACGGACGAAGGGTGGAGTTTCAAAGCTTCCGAAAAGGCAATTTTTCACTCTACGACTACAATCGAAGCTGGCAGGCCAACTTGCGCTCCGCGTTCGATTGCGTCAATTTTCACATTCCCCGGGCCGCGCTGGACGCTTTGGAAGAAGACCACGGCACCAGGCGCATTGAAACGCTGAATGTCATGCCCGGCGCCGACGTCAACGACCCGACAATACGTGGCCTTGTCGAGGCGCTGCTGCCAGCATTCGCCAATCCGGCACAGGCAAGCCGCCTGTTCGTCGATCATGTCGGGCTGGCACTTGCAACCCACATGGCCACCACTTACGGCGAAGCGCGCAGCTTGCCTTTGATGCATCCCGGAGCACTCGCGCCGTGGCAGCTCAAACGAGCGAAAGCCGTGATCGACGCCAGACTCGATGGCGACCTGCCGGTTGCCGAACTGGCACGGGAATGCGGCCTTTCACCTTCCTATTTCACGCGGGCCTTCAAGGCTTCGACCGGTATGCCACCCTACCAATGGATGATGCGCCGCCGTGTCGACAAAGCTATGGAGCTTCTGAAAGGCGGTCATTTGCCGCTGAGCCAGGTGGCGGGCATCTGCGGCTTCGTCGACCAGAGTCACATGACGCGGGTGTTCACGCGAACAGTTGGCATCCCCCCAGGTTCCTGGCGACGGGCAGGACGCGACGATGGGAACGCATCCGAAAACTAACGATATTTCTGGCGCCAGCTTGCAGGGGAATCACCGACTGCCTCGGAAAAGACCCGCGTCATATGGCTCTGGTCGGCAAAACCGCACGCCGCAGCGATATCGGACAACGGAAGCGTGCTGCAAAGCAGGTCCTTCACTTTGGAAACGCGATAATCGATAAGCCACCGATGGGGCGTCTTGCCGAAGGTTTTTTTGAAAGCCTTGTTGAAGTAACTTGAGGATAGGCCGCATTCCTCCGCAAGCTGGGCAACGGAAAATCGCGCATCCAGATGCGCGACAAGAAACTCCAGCGCCCGACGTTCCTGCCAAGGCGCAAGGGCGCCTTTCCCCCGCGGCGGGAAATAAAGACCGCCATAGGTCTGCATCAGATGGATGATCAACGCAAAAGCAACATTTTCCAGAAACAGCCTGCTTGCCGATCGATCGCCGTGGCCATCGAAAAAAGGCAGCAAAGCGCTGGAAAGCCCGACGATCACCGGGTCCGCCGCTCCAAACGCACATTCCAGATTTCGAAACTCCGGGCGACCGGCCTCAGCGGCATGATGCTGGATGAAAGAAAGCGGAAACTTGAACTCCAGAACATCGAAAGGCGCAAGGTGGTGATACTGCCAGGGCTCCCTGAGATCGGTGATATCCGTGAGACCACGCGACCGGTGCCCCTCAAACGCAAGCTCACCGGCCTTCCATAACCGATAGTGTCCCGGATCCGCCAGATGGCTGATAACCCTCAAACCCTCTTCGAAGTCATTCGCAAGACCGACAGGAAAGGAAGCATCCGTATGCTTCCTCCTGGTGATCGTCATGTCTGAGACGTGAATCTGCACCCCATCACCTCCGGCTGAACTTTGTGCCTCGATATGCAAATCTGCCAGTGTCAATGCAGGAAAGGCTCATCACGGCCCCTCCCAGAAGACAGTGGTGACCTGCGATAGTGATGCAGGACGTGCGCACATATAGCCATCGCCAGATGCCGCAGCATCGCATCTACTGCCTGTGGATCCTGTAGGAACATCGGCAAAAGTGCCGTGCCCAGATTGGCCAGAACGGGATCAGGCTTACCGCGCAGACACCGAAGCTCCACATGGCTTCCAGGTGTAGAAAGGGCGGCAAGCTCGTCAATCAGGACATATGGAATGACGAAGGCCACGGCATCCAGCGACATGTGGACGCTGATACGCGCACCACAACGAAGGTTTATCAGGCAGATCGAGCCGCGGCGAAAATGCCTTGAATGAGAACGGCTTCCGTCTGTCGCCACATCGCAAATGACAGTATCGGACAGGTAAAGCATCAGAAAATAGCTGTCCTGCGCGGGAATGGTGACGCCGAAGTCTTCGCCCGTCTTCAACACCCGCCGGATCCGAGTGGCGCTGAAGGTGGCAAATCCCAAGGGCATGCAACGCAGGCAAACGGCATCCGGCTCTCCAAAAAGAGCGCCGACACAGTCGCTGGAACTGCCGAGTGAATTCATCCGATACGCCCCATGCAACCCTGACACCGAGCCCAAGGGCCTGCCGTGGCGCACCTCATCGTCTCGGGGAAAGGGTTAGCACACACCCGGCATATGGATATTGTTAATTCCTGCCATCCGCCTCGCACCGTTTTTTCGATCCGGATATGCCAGACAGGTAAAAATCCCATGCGAAGAACAGACGATGCCCCCGGATGATCAAGCGTCTTCCTATGGAACCCTCAACCCACATCATCCGTGTATCTGCAACTCGACAACACACGCCACCCTTGCTTTCGGCGGGATAACAGCTAACATGCCAGACAGGTTACTAACAAGTAAGGAACGGACATGGAAGCTGCGAACACGACCGTGCGTGGTGCATCACTTGCGGCAACCATCAGCGCTGCGCTTCGGAAGGATCTGACGGAAGGCGTCTTCCGCCCCGGCGACCGGCTTCCGAGCGAGAATGCGCTGACGCGTGAATATTCCGTCAGCCGTACCGTCGTACGGGAAGCAATCGCCATTCTCCGCGCCGACGGCTTGGTCGAGGCGCGGAAGGGTGCGGGTATATTTGCACTTGAGATGCAGCCGAAACCGAACTTGCCATTCAGGGATCTGACGACGGAGCGGATTTCGTCCGTTATCGAGCTTCTCGAACTGCGCACCGTTTTCGAGGTCGAGTCGGCGGGACTTGCGGCATCGCGCCGCTCCGCAGCACAGATCGAAGCCATCCTCGATGCCCATCAGCGCGTCGGCGAATGTCTTGCGACCGGAAACCCCACCCGTGATGCGGACTTCGAGCTGCATCTCGCCATTGCCGAAGCCACGCAGAACCGGCGTTTTCCTGAGTTTTTGCAGCTTATCCGTTCAGGTATCATTCCACGCGGGGAGCTTCAGGGCTCCGCACCTGGATCGCGACCAAAAGACTACAATCTTCACCTGCAGGAAGAGCACGGCCTGATTGTCGAAGCGATCATTGAGGGCAACGCAGAAGCGGCACGCGAACGGATGCGCGCGCATCTTCGCGGAAGCCTGGAACGTTACAACGTGCTGTTGCGGTCCCGAACGATGACGGCGGAAACGTCCTGACGAAAACGCTCGGCCTCGTTCACGGCGGCAGGCTATCCACTGTTTTTCCGTTCGTAAGCGCAACTCGAACGTACACGTCGAAAACCTTGCCAGCTGGCCATTTGCCCCGACAGACAAGAAGCATGCATTGGCTTGCACTTTCGCCGCTGCACGGCGGATTTCCCACTATCGCTTCTCGCATCCTCTCGAAATCTGCACCGGGACAGCAACAATTATTCTGCGCCCGAACCGCTATAATCGCGTGGCGTCCACCATCTACCGCCCAGTTGCGTTTGCCTGCGCCGGTAACCCTCGCTTGACAGCCCCGCAAACCTGTGACAGGTTTTAAGAAATTGTCATACAGGATGGGAGCCTGTATCGCCGCACGTTCTTAAAGCGGCCACAGGGAGGAACCATGTCAAAACGCCCCTTACGATTTTACGGTGCAGCCGGGCAGATCGGAACCATAGCGATCACGCTACTTGGTCTGCTGCTTCTGACCTTCTTCATCGGCCGTCTCATGCCTGCCGATCCGGTCCGCGCCATCGTCGGCGAAGATGCGACCCCCGAAACCTATGAACAGGTCTTTCGCTCGCTTGGCCTCGACCGGCCACTCTGGGAACAGTTCCTGTATTATCTAGGGGATGTATTCACCGGCAATTTCGGCACCTCCATCCGCACCGGACAGCCTGTCATCCAGGATATCCTGCATGTCATGCCCGCAACAATCGAGCTGGCTACCTTTGCGATCCTCATCGGCGCAGGGCTGGGCATTCCGCTCGGCGTCATTGCCGCCGTGAACAAAGATCGCTGGCCCGACCATGTCGTGCGCGTCTTCAGCCTCTTCGGCCATTCGATGCCGATCTTCTGGACCGGCATGATCGCGCTGATTGTGTTCTATGCGCATCTGGGACTTGTCGGCGGCAGCGGGCGGATGGACCAGTTCTACATCGGCCTCGTGGATGAACGAACGGGCTTCCTGCTGATCGACAGCCTGCTTGCGGGCGAAATGGACGTCTTCTGGTCAGCGGTCAATCACATCATCCTACCGGCTGCCCTGCTCGGCTACTCATCGTCCGCCTACATTACCCGCATGACACGCAGCTTCATGCTGGACCAGCTCGGCCAGGAATATGTCACCACGGCACGCGTCAAGGGTCTTTCGCAGAACCAGACAATCTGGCGGCATGCGTTCATCAACATTCGCGTCCAGCTGGTTACGATCATCGCGCTTGCCTACGGCTCCCTCCTTGAAGGCGCCGTGCTGATCGAGACGGTATTCGCATGGCCGGGCTTCGGCCAATATCTGACAAGCAATCTCATTACTGGCGACATGAATGCCGTCATGACTTGCGTGCTGATCGTCGGCGTCATCTTTATCGGACTGAATCTTCTGTCTGACGCTCTCTACCGTATCTTCGACCCGAGGACCCGCTAATGGCTACCCGCGCTGAACCCATCGTGCGACTGCCAGCGCCGCTGGCCGCACTCAAGAATATCGTTCTTTTCCTTCTCAAAAGCCCGACCTCGGCGTTCGGCCTCACCGTACTGGCTCTGCTCATTCTGACGGCCACGTTCGCTCCACTGATTGCGACGCACGACCCCTATGCCCAGAATCTGGCGAACACCCTGCAGGCACCCGGCAGCGGCCACCTGTTCGGCACCGATGAACTCGGGCGCGACATTTTCAGCCGCCTCGTCTGGGGCGCGCGCATCACGCTGACGATCATCTTCCTCGTTTCCATCGTCGTTGGTCCCATCGGGTTGATCGTCGGCGCCACATCCGGCTATCTCGGCGGCAAGGTCGATACCGTGATGATGCGCGTGACCGATATCTTCCTGTCGTTCCCGAGCCTCATCCTGTCGCTGGCTTTCGTCGCCGCACTTGGTCCAAGCCTTAACAACGCGATCATCGCCATCGCCCTGACGTCATGGCCGCCGATCGCTCGACTGGCACGCGCAGAAGCCATGACCTTTCGCAACGCCGACTACATATCGGCCGCGAGACTGCAGGGTGCGTCCTCCACACGCATCATCGTGAAATCGATCATGCCCATGTGCCTTCCGTCGGTTCTCATTCGCCTGACACTGAATATGGCGACCGTCATCCTCACCGCTGCCGGCCTTGGTTTTCTCGGCCTCGGCGCGCAGCCGCCACTGCCGGAATGGGGCGCGATGATCGCCACAGGCCGCCGTTACATGCTCGACAGCTGGTGGCTTGTGACCTTTCCCGGCGTGGCAATCCTTTCGGTAAGCCTTGCATTTAACCTTCTCGGTGACGGATTGCGCGATGCGCTCGATCCCAAGCAGATGAACCGGAGATAAGGCGATGGACAAGACAATTCTTCAGGTCGAAAACCTTCGCATCCGCTATGGTGGATCGCCCACGGACGCCGTGCGCGGCGTTTCCTTCACCCTTGGCCGGGAACGGCTCGGCATTGTCGGAGAATCCGGTTCGGGTAAATCGACGGTCGGCCGCGCACTTCTGCGCCTGCTGCCGGGAGCGACCATCACTGCCGACACGCTTCGTTTTGACGGCATGGATCTCACGGCGCTCAACGAAAAGGAAATGCTCCGCATTCGCGGCCGGCGCATGTCGATGATCCTTCAGGATCCGAAGTTCTCGCTGAACCCCATCGTGCGTGTGGGAGAACAGGTGGCGGAAACCTACCTGCGCCATTTCAAATGTTCCCGGAGCGAGGCGCGGGAGAAGGCGCTTTCCATGCTCGACGCGGTGAAAATCCGCGATCCGCAGCGTGTCTACGAGCAATATCCGCATGAAATATCCGGCGGCATGGGTCAGCGCGTGATGATTGCAATGATGTTGCTTGCAGACCCCGATCTGGTGATCGCCGACGAGCCAACGTCTGCGCTCGACGTGACCGTGCGATTGCAGGTGCTGAACATTCTGGACGGACTGGTGCGCGATCGCGGCATCGGCCTCATCATGATCAGCCACGACCTGAACCTTGTCCGCAACTTCTGTGATCGCGTTCTCATCATGTATGCCGGTCGCATCGTCGAAACGCTGGCGGCGAAGGATCTCGAAAACGCCGCCCATCCCTACACCCGCGGCCTGCTGGCGGCTCAACCGAGGATCGGCGGCGCCCGCGCCCCACTTGCCATGCTTGATCGCCGTCCGGAATGGCTGGAGGAGAGAGCCTGATGTCCGTTTCCGTAGAAACCCGTAATCTTTCCATCACCTTCGGCGTTGGCCCTGCTGCGACCAAGGTTCTGCCGGACGTCACCTTCAGGGTGGAACCGGGCGAGTGCTTCGGCCTCGTCGGTGAAAGCGGCTCCGGTAAATCCACCGTCCTGCGCTGCATTTCCATGCTCAACGACATATGGACCGGCAACATCCTGATCGATGGGAAGTCCGTAAGGGACATGCCCCTCATCGAACGTTGCCGCACGCTGCAAATGGTGTTCCAGGATCCCTACGGCTCGCTGCACCCGCGTCAATCGGTGCGCACCGTTCTTAATGAGCCTCTCGCCATCCACAAGCTGGATGACCGTGAAGCCCGCATGCGTAAGGCCATCACCGATGTCGGCCTTCCCCTATCTTTCCTCGACCGCTTTCCTCACCAGCTTTCCGGCGGGCAGCGGCAGCGTGTGGCGATTGCCCGCGCTCTTATCCTTGAACCATCGCTGCTGCTACTCGATGAGCCGACCTCAGCACTTGATGTCTCGGTCCAGGCCGAAATCCTCAACCTGCTTCAGCGCCTGCGCGAGGAGCGTGGTTTCACCTACATCATGGTCACGCACGATCTGGCCGTTGTCGATCACATGTGCGACCGCTTCGCGGTCATGCTGCGCGGCGAAATCACCGAAATCCTCCCGCGTGAGGCTATCGAAGGCAACAAGGCCAGCCACCCCTATGCACGCGAACTCATCGGCGCGTCGCTGGAGTATGAAGGGGCGCACTGACCATCCCGTCGCCTCACGTTCTCCGTCGTCAGCGAAAACGTCCTTCCTCCCAAACTTACCCGGCCCCAGCGCCGGGTATTTTTTTGACGAGCAGGACTGGAGCCGTTGAGCAGCAAGTCCTTGATTTTATAACAGACAAAAGAAAAAGGCGTGTCATGCGACACGCCTTTTCATTGGTTTAGCTATCGAAAGCCGGGATCAGCGCGCTTTCGTCACGCCTTCGAAGCGCGAGAGCCAGGGGCTGACGATCATGCCCTTGACATCGCTTCTGAATGCGGCCGTATCGACCACCTCCGAGAAGGGCTGGATCGACATGACGATCTCATCCATGTACTGCTGCACGCCTTCATAGAGCTTGGCCTGCTTGGCAGGGTCACGCTCCACAAGCGCGTCTTCGATCAGCTTGTTCAGCTTCTCGTCATAAAAACTCGTGCGCCAGCTCTGATAGTTCGTCAGCTTTGCTTCGTCCGAATTGTTCGGGTTATAGGCGATGGAGCGCAGGTTGTTGTCGGGATGCGGCTGCTGACCGCCGCCGCCGCGACCGAGAAGCATTTCGAACTTGCGTTCGCGCATCGCCCCATAGATCTGGTCGCCCGAACCGCTGATGAGTTCCGCCTGGATTCCGGCCTGCGCCAGCGTGTTCTGGATCGCCGTCGCTGCCTTCATGAACGGGTCTTCGGACAATACGCGCAGCGTCGTCTTGAAACCGTTCGGATAACCGGCCTCCGCAAGCAGAGCCTTGGCTTTTTCAATGTCGAGCTTGTAACCTTGATCCGGCAGCGCGCCCATGACGCCTGTCGAGAGCGGACGCTGGTGGAGTTTGCCATAATAAGGCATCACCGCCTTGTCGAGGCCGTCATAGTCGATCAGGTAACGCAGAGCTTCACGGACCTTCTTGTTGGCGAAGTGATCGTCCTTCATCGATACGCTGAGGTAATAGAAACCGGAACCGGGCGTGGATTCTATGGCAACTTCCTTGTCAGCTTCCAGCGACTTCAGGTCCGGCGCCTGCAGGGAATAGGCGACATCGATATCACCCTTTTCGAGCAGAAGACGCTGTGACTGCGATTCCGGCAGGTGACGCAGCAGGACGCGCTTCATGGCCGGTGCCGCGCCCCAGTAGTCGCCATTGCGCGTGAGGATGATGAACTCGTTCGACTTCCACTGCGTCAACTTGAACGGACCGGATCCGGCCGAATTCAAGGTCAGCCATGCGCCGCCCAGATCGCCGTCCTTCTCGTTGGCAAGAGCAGTCTTGCTATCAATGATCGAACCGGGGCCGTTCTGCGCCAGGATCATGAGGAGCAGGTTCGGATCGTCTGGCTTCGGCAGGTTGATCACGAAGGTGCGGTCGTCTTCTGCGACAAACAGCTTGTCAGCTTCTTCCTGCTTGAAACCGCGTGTCTTGAGAAAAGACGATTGCGCCAGATTGCGTACCAGAAGACGCTTCAGGCTCCATGCGACATCCCCGGCCGTAACCGGATTGCCGGAGGCGAATTTCACATCGCCGCGCAGGTGAAAACGGATCGATTTGCGATCCTCGGAAATTTCCCATTTTTCAGCAAGGCGCGGCTGAACGCTGCGGTCTTCTGGAGAGAGAACCACGAGCGTATCGTAGATATTGTTGAGAACCTGGACAGTCTCGCGACCGGTAATGGCGGCGGGATCGAGCGTCAGGATGTTGTTCATGGTCGTCGCAACAACAAGCTGATCTTGCGGCGTTTCAGCCAATGCACTATAGGGCATGGCAGACACGAGAAGGGCGCCGAACGCCACCGTTGCCAGAAAATGTTTCATATTTCCTCCTTTTGTGGCCGATCACACGGAATACGGCCCACGGTTACAAGACCCGCCAGCCTGTTCCTCCACAGGAACTGGACGGTTCAACCCAGTATCGAGCGGACGGGCGCGGCCAGCGCCCGACCTATCGCAGCCGTTTCCACGGCCTCGAGATGCACACCATCGACCGGCGACGCAGAGGCGACAGAACCGGCATCGAAAAACCCGTGGCCGGTTTCATCGGCGAATTTGCGATAAAGCGGCGCGAGCCTCTCAGACTCGGCAATGCTGCGTCCGGCGGCGGGCTGGCCGCCAGCGCCGGGCCCACAGGGTGGCGGCGCGACGATCAGAAGTTTCGGCTTCGCGCCGCTCGGCTTGTACGGGAAAGTTTCCACGATCTGGGCCAGACGACGCATTCCGGAAAGAGCACCTTCCGCACGCCCGCCATGCACCGGCTTGATATCGTTTGTGCCGAGCATGACGATAACGAGATCAAGCGGCATATGACTGGCAAGCGCAACCTCGAGCGCTTTCGCACCATTGCGGCAGGCAGGCCCGGCATGATCGTCGTAGCAGGTGGTGCGACCGCCAAGACCTTCGGCGATCACCTTCACGCTTCCGTCGAGTTCCTGCGCCAGAACCTCTGGCCAGCGACCTTTTGGCGGATGTCGCAGACCCGTGGCCGGATCTGCACCCCATGTCAGACTGTCACCAAACGCCAGAACATTCTTCATGCCAGCCGCCTCATCATCACCGGACCCGATTGTTTTCGATGAAGTCGAAATTGATGTCTTCGCCAAGCCCCGGACGATCCGGAACGTGAACGAAGCCATCCCGGTCCATCGGATCGGAGAGTTGCTTCAGATAATCATGCCCGTCATCATATTCGAGGAATGGATGCAGAAGGCCGCGCTCGTACCAACGGCAATTCTTCGTGGCGGCCACCACATGCAGGTTCATCGCTGTATTGCCGTGCACCTCGCACTCCATGCCAAAGGCTTCGGCCAGATGCATGGTCTTGAGTGCCGGCGTAATGCCGCCGACATCGTTGACGCCGGTGCGGAGAATGTCGCACGCGCCAGACTTGATCCACTCGGCACGGTGCCAGTGCTTGCCGGCAGCACTTTCCGGCCCGACAACAGGAATATCGAGATTGTCCGCCAGCCACTTGTAGGAAGACAGGGACTGTTCGTCCATCGGCTCCTCGATCCAGTCGAAGCCAAGCTTTTCGAGACCGCGACCGAGTTCAAGTGCGTCAGTGCGTGAATACCAGTGGAAAGCGTCGATCATCAGGCGGATATCCGGCCCGACCGCCTCGCGCACCGCAGCACAGGCCTTCAGGTCCATCTTCACGTCGGGCGCCCAGCTGACCGGTGGCATCCATGTGTGCAGCTTGATACCCTTGTAGCCCCGCTTGACCAGCGTTTCACCGAAACGGCCATAGTCTTCAGGAGTGGCCAGACCGCCTTCGAGTTCATCACCGCACATGATCGAGCCATAGGCCAGAACCTTGTCGCGATACCCACCGATCAACTTGTATACAGGCTGATTGAGTGTGCGCCCTGCGAGGTCCCATAATGCGCAGTCGACCACCGCCAGCGTGCGATCCGTGAGCTGTGCAGCGGAACCGCGCTGCCAGTGCGCCAGATCCTGCCAAAGGCGTTCGCGATCGCGGTGGTCCTGGCCGATCAGCACTTTCTTGACGAATTTTTCGATGACGTGCGGGCGCACGATTTCCGGCGCCGTAAAGGAGTGTCCTTCATGACCATCTTCCGTGCGAATGGTCAGCATTGCCTGCTCGACCTGATGTGGCGCGCCAGGATGTGCGTGTCCGGCACTATCCGAATGGCGGCGCGTGGTCGTGCGGAAAACCCGCACTTCGACGTCGGTGATAATCATTTTTCCTCCAGTATGCGAAAGGGCGCAGCCTTGTACGCCGCCTTGTCTAACACGATATTAGACAGACACCAGACAACTTGTCAAACTTGCATGACAAATAATCTACAAGATGAAACAGACTGCGGCATTCACCCAGCCAATCCGCTGGTTTCATCCAGCGAATGCGAGGCGATGTATGTCGGAAACCGACTTTGCCGCCTTCACCACAAAAGATGTTTTGCTGTCCTGCCAGCAGAAAGACCTGCTGGCACCTGACGGTTTGCGCCGTCTGATTGGCGATCAGAAACGCCCGCTCCCCGACGGTTTCTACGTGCGAACCTTCGGCCACCGTCGTCACATCCTGATCCATCGGCTCCCCCACGCGGGATGAATTTCGTGGGCCCACTCATCCGCGGCAGGATGCTTTGCATATCATCCACAACACGGCCCATTCGCTTGATCGTCTGGCTGGCCGGATCGACCGTGGCGGCAGTAAGCGAGACGTCAGTCTCCCTCCCCCGGGGCCTCATCGATCGTGATGGTGAAAGCATTCCAATCTCGACGTCGCCTGTGCTGACGATCTGCACGAGCGGCTGGTTCGACTCCGTTATCTCATGTTCATGCGCGCGCATGAAAGCGATCCGCTGGCCGAAGGCGCCCGGATGACGCATCTTGCTGCGGAACGCTTCCAGTTCTGCTGCCGCCTTGGTCCATACTGGCCTTGGAAAGATCAACCTCATATGAACCGACAGCCTTCTGGCGCGCCAGGCGCGCATTCATCAGCTGATCAACGGCCTTTACGATACCACGCAGCGACGAGTCCACATCCGAACGGACATCACGCCGGGCATGTTCTCCGAACATCTGTTTCAGCCGCAAATCTTTATCAAGATGACATTTCAGGATTGGGTCAGGCACTTGGAGGGGTGGAGCGAACGACCAAAGAACAAACGTTGCGATCTGTTGAAACGCAGCGTATGTTCTCTTTTTGTTTCGATCCACCATCCGTTCCTTTCAAGTGCACCGTCAGCCAGAACCGCAATGAGCGACACCGCCGAGACCCGAAAGATTATCCATGTGGACATGGACGCGTTTTATGCGTCCGTCGAGCAGCGCGATAATCCCGAACTGCGCGGCAAACCACTGGCCGTGGGTGGCGCCGCGGCTCGCGGCGTTGTCGCGGCCGCAAGCTATGAGGCACGAAAGTTCGGCGTGCGTTCGGCAATGCCTTCCGTCACCGCCGCCCGCAAATGCCCGGAGCTGATATTCGTAAAACCACGATTCGAGGTCTATCGGGCCGTTTCACAGCAGATCCGCGAGATCTTTGCCGAATACACGTCGCTGATCGAGCCGCTATCGCTTGATGAAGCCTATCTCGACGTAACGGAAAACTTCAAGGATATGCCCATCGCGACCGAGATCGCGCTGGAAATCCGGGCGAAAATCAAATCCGTCACGGGTCTCAACGCGTCGGCAGGTATTTCCTACAACAAGTTTCTTGCCAAGATGGCATCCGACCTGAACAAACCCAACGGTCAGGCGGTTATCACCCCGAAGAACGGACCGGCATTCGTGGAACAACTGGCTGTCAAGAAATTCCACGGTGTCGGCCCTGCGACGGCCGAAAAAATGCACCGCCTTGGCATCGAAACGGGGGCAGACCTGAAGGCCAGGTCATTGCCTTTCCTGACCGAGCACTTCGGAAAATCCGGCAGCTATTTCTACGGCATCGCCCGCGGCGTCGATGAGCGGCAGGTTCGCCCGGATCGCATTCGAAAATCGGTGGGAGCCGAGGACACGTTCATGCAGGATATAGATGATCTCGACCATGCAACGCGTGAACTGAAACCGCTTGCGGAGAAGGTGTGGAGTTACTGCGAGGACAAGGGGATCAGCGGCAAGACAGTGACCGTAAAGATCAAATACTCGGATTTCACGCAGGCCACCCGCAGCAAAACCTGCACCTTGCCGTTCATGCGTTGTGACGATGTCCTCGAGGCCGCCTCGGGATTGCTGGCAACGGTCTATCCGTTCAGGCGTTCGGTACGTCTGCTTGGCGTAACCCTGTCATCGCTGACGACGGAACAGGACCAGCCCGATACAGCGTATCAACCGCAGCTCAATCTCAATCTGTAGAACACGGTCCGAAAGTCTGAATTGATTGTCGGTAAGCACGGTGCTCCCGGGGCACAAACGAAAAAGCCTGCCGCGGGAGGAGGTGCGGCAGGCTTTCCGAAAAGAACCGAACAGCGACTGGGAGGAGGAGTGCCGCTGTTCCTTCAGACTTCCCTTGGGAGGAGGAGTGGGTCGCCTGAAAATACGAAGCTCTGTGGGAGGAGGTACATCGCTTCGTTGGGTTGATTTATAAAGAATTCCCCAAAACGGGCTAGTGGCTCCGCCGCAGCCCAGCCATGCATAAAACGCAACACAGGAGAAAGCCTGCCTAATTTTAGGACATCCCATGCTGCGATCATTCGGAAACTCGACCCATATTCTTGTCGCAAGCCCGCAGATCACAAGCCAGATCGGGGATGTCCAGCAGCTTGTTCTAGAAACGACACTTTCCACCACGGACGACCGAAGCGAGGTCAACGGGTTTCCGGAGACGGACGACGGCCGCGCTCATACGTTTCCGCCCTACGAGCCCCGTATCGGCTGCGCAGATGTTACCGCCGTCATAACGGCAGCGATTGCCGGACTCGGCGTCGACCGTCTGCCCGACCATACATGTCGCCAGGCGCTTGATGAGGGAAAGCTTGGGCGCGTGCTGCCCGCATGGCGCGGCATGAAGGGGCTCGTCCATCTCGTCTTCCTCACCCGCCTCGGACTTCCTCCGTGTTACGCAAGTTTATCTACACCTTGGGTGCGGATTTTCCCAAGGATACTCCGGCAAAATAAGAAGGGCGGTGAACCAAGCCTGCGTAGGATATCGGCTATCAGCCACCAGCCTTATCCGTCTCGCTCTGCTCGGGAATGCTGTTATGTCTTCCTAACCGCAGGCATGCCAGACTGGCTGCGGTGGTGTCCTTCCCGTCTTCCGTCGAGAGGGATTCATCTGCGATCAACACTACGCCATACGCCCGGCCGGTGCGCAGAGGATAGCCGGTTTCCATGCCCTGGTTGATCGACTGCAGACCATGATGCGCGCCGCCATCCCCGGCTACACATCAATCCGCTGCTCCGTTTTTGCGTCGAAGATATGGACGTTTTTACGGTCGAAGGTAAGCCGGACCGTCTTGTCGGAGCCAATGGACGATCTGCCGTTCAGGACGACGACGATTTCCGGGGTGGTTGCCGTCGTCACATATGTCATGGCGCCCGTGGATTCGATTGCGGCGACCGGTATATCGAACCCGTCTTCATCCGGCAGTGCGAGCACCAGATGTTCCGGGCGAACACCGACAATCACATCCAGATCGGGCCGCAGGGGTCGCACCAGCTCCACAACACGCGGACCGGCAAGATCGAGCGTCAGCGATTTTCCATCGGAAGACGATCGCGCCGGAATGAAATTCATCGCCGGAGAACCGATGAAACCGGCAACGAAACGGTTGGCGGGCCGGTCGTAGAGATCGAGTGGTCTGCCCTGTTGCTCGATGACACCGCTGCGCATGACGACGACGTGATCGGCCATCGTCATGGCTTCGACCTGATCATGCGTTACGTAAACGGACGTCGCCCCGAGCCTGTCATGAAGCGCCCTGATCTCCTTTCGCATGTGGACGCGCAGCGCGGCGTCTAGATTGGAAAGCGGCTCATCGAACAGGAACGCCTTCGGATGGCGGATGATCGCCCGGCTCATTGCCACACGCTGACGCTGACCACCCGAGAGCTCGCGCGGATAACGATGGAGGAGACTGGACAGGCCCGTGATCGCCGCAACCTCTTCTGCAGCCTTTTTCGCTTCCGCCTTTTTGACGCCCTTGATCTTCAGGCTGTAGGTGAGGTTCTGCTCGACCGTCATATGCGGGTAGAGCGCATAGGACTGAAAAACCATGGCAAGGTCGCGCTTTCTGGGCGGAACGCCGTTCATGCGTTCCCCTGCAATCATCAGATCGCCACTCGATATGGTTTCAAGCCCGGCGAGAGAGCGCAGCAGCGTCGATTTTCCACATCCCGACGGGCCGACCAGTGCAACGAACGTGCCCTTGGGAATGGACAGGTCGATATCCCGCAATGCGTGATAGGCGCCGTAATACTTGTTGACGCCGGAAAGTTCGATCTGTTGGTTCATTTGAGAGCTCCCGAGGTGAGGCCGGAGACGATGCGCCGCTGCAGAAGAACGAAGATCGCAAGGATCGGCGTCACGTACATTGTGGCGTAGGCCATGATGTTGTTCCATTCGCTGGTGTTCGGTCCCATGAAAGAATTGAGGCCGACACTGGCGGGCTGCAGGCTGACGTCCTGGATCATCGACTTGGAATAGACGAATTCACCGAAGGCCTGCATGAAGATGAGGATCGCGCTGACCAGAATGCCGTTACGGGCAAGGGGCAGAACGATATGGAAAAAGGCGCCGACGCGAGAATTGCCATCAACCAGCGCCGCCTCCTCGAGTTCCATTGGAACGGCCATGAATGTCGCCCGGACAAGAACGACAAAGAACGGCATGCTTTTCGCGGCAATCGCCAGAACGACCGCCAGTCGCGGATAGTCGAGCAGGCCGATCTGCGTGAAACCGACGAAGATCGGTGTCACCATCAGGGAAGCCGGCAGAACCTGCAGCATCAGGATCAGGAAAAGGCCTGTGTCGATCCATACGTTGCGGTAACGTGCCAGAACATAGGCGCAGCCGGTACCGAGAACCGTGATCAGCGCAACAGATCCGAAAGCGATGAGCGTCGAATTCCACAGATAGCGGCCCATGTTCCGGCTTTCCCAGACATAGGTGAATGTTCCCCACTGCGCCGACGAAGGCCAGAAACTTGGTGGGTTGGCGAACATCTCGGAGCCGCTCTTGATCGCGGTGATATACATCCAGTAGAGAGGGAACAGATAGATGGCCGCCATGATGAGAGCGATCGCCAGCATCAGACGGTTGCGGGAAGTTTCGGTCATCCGCGCACCTCATGCCGTGTCGAACGAACATAGACCGCAGCGGCAAACATCACGAACACCGTCATGATCACCGAGATCGTCGCTCCCCTGCCAAAGTCGTACTGGCGGAAAGACAGATCCCAGGCCCAATACTGGGCAACGTTGGAGGAATTGTTCGGCCCGCCATCGGTAATTGCCGCGAATAGATCGAACTGCTGAAGGGTGAAGATGAGGCCGAGCGATATGATCGCGCCGATGGTCGAGCGCATCATCGGCAAGGTGATCGTCCAGAACCTGTGCCACGCATTGGCGCCATCCATCTCAGCAGCCTCATAAAGATCACCCGGAATGGCTGACAGGCCGACCGACAGCAGGATCATGTTGAACGACGTACCAAGCCAGATATTGGCGATGACGACCGCCCAGAGAGAGAAGTTCGGGTCCGAACGCCAGAAGATGTTGCCGTCGATCAGGCCGCTTTCGCGCAGGAAGAAATTCAACACACCGAAATCGCCTGACAGGATCCAGTTCCAGATGGCGCCCACGACGAGGCCGGGCATCACCCAAGACACGAGGAAGAGTCCGCGCAGCCAGCTTGAACCGGGAAAACTCGTCCAGAAGAACAGTGCCAGGCCGAAACCGATGATGAACTGCCCGGCAATGGAGCCGACGACAAAGATCAGCGTGTTCGTCAGGATCGGCAGCGTTTCGGGCTGCTGGAAAAGCGCAACGTAATTGTCGATGCCGACAAATGGCCGAATGAAGCTGCCGAGGCTGAACATATCGACTTCCTGAAAGCTCATCAGGATATTGTAAATCAACGGCAGCCCGGCCAACGCAAACAGGAAGGCGAAGGGTACGCCGACGAGCATCAGGTCGAAGCCTCGGCCATCGCTGATACTGGAGAGTACTCGTCTCATCAGGACCTCTTTTCATCGTTCAAGACTGCCCGGCACCGCAGTGCCGGACAGTTTCGGCCGGGAGGAAAGGGATGTTCATGATCCACACGGATAAAAGACGGCGGATCACAAAATGCATCAGCCTTCGATCGACTTGATCTTCTCGGCAGCCTGATCGAGTGCTGCCTTGGGTTCCATCTGGCCGGTCAGAGCTGCCTGAATGGCATCCTGAATGGCCTTGGAGATTTTCGGCCATTCGGGTGACGGACCACGCGGCTGGGCGTACTTCAGTTGCTCGATGAAGGTGGCGAGAGCCGCATCCTTCACGGCATTGCCCGTTGGCGGAACGGGCAGATCGGCGCGGGCCGGAAGCTGTCCGAAATTCTTGTACATCGTGTCATCCTTGGACGCGAAGAACTCCAGCGCCTTGAAGGCTTCGTCAGGATGCTTGGTTTTCGAGAAAATCGCCCAGTTGTAGTCCCCCATTGCCGAGGAACGCTGCGCGCCCTCCTGCGGGACCGGCAAAAGCGCTGTACCCCACTCGAATTTGGCATCGGCCAGCATACGGTCGATTTCCCATGGGCCGGAAATGGCCATCGCCGCATTGCCCGCATTGAACGTTGCCGTGGAATCCCACTGGCTTCGCGTCAGCGTATCGGGCGACGTCAGTTTTTCATCCAGTATCTGTTTCCAGATCGTCAGGGCGCGTACGGCGCCTTCGCCATTGATCGCCTTGTAGCTTGCGCCACCCATCTGCGCCCAGGGAAGGAACTGGAACGTGCCTTCCTCATTGGCCTTGGCCGAGAACGTGATGCCGTAAATATTCTTCGACGGATCGTTCAGCTTTCTGGCCGTTTCGACAAGTTCGTCCCAGGTCTGCGGCGCCTTTTCCGGATCAAGCCCGGCAGCCTTGAACAGATCCTTGTTGTAGTAGAGAGCGATCGTATTGGTCGCTTTCGGAACGCCGTAATATTTGCCATCCCAGGTGGCCGACTTCAGCGGTCCGGGGAAGTAGTTTTCCGGCTTGATGACCGTCGATTCCTTGATCTTGTCCGTCAGATCGAGAAAGGCGCCACGCGACGCAAACATCGCATGATTGGGATTGTCGATGGCGATAATGTCAGGCGCCTTGCCGGTCGAGTAGGCGCGCATCGCCTCACTCACCACATCATCGAACTGGATCTGGCGATATTCGATCTTGATCCCGTTGTTCTGGGCGTTGAATTCCTTGATCAGGTTTGGAGCCGGCTGAATGTCGCGATCCAGCGACCACAGGGTCAGCGTGACGTCTTCGGCCTTCACGTCGAAACCGACGAATGAAGCGCATGTCATGGCCAGTGCAACGGCAATCGAATGCTTTCGGATACCCATGGTTCTCCTCCTTCAGGGTTATCGTGGCGTTACTTTGCCGATTGCCGGCCTCCTCCGGCAATCGGCGCATTGCTGCTAGATCTTCACCGTCAGGTCGGGTCGACGACGAAATTGCCGCCCCGCGCCTGTTTCAGGTGGTTCAGCGCGTGAACCTGTCCCGTCATTTCCAGCTGATCGCGATAGACCGGATCATGCCAACCCTCGATATCGATGGAGCCGGACCAGCCCGCAAGCCGCAGCTCCGAGATGATGTCTGTCCAGTTGCTGTCGCCAAATCCCGGCGTGCGCATGAAAACGAACGGGTGTTTGCCGAAAATCCCGTGTTCGCGGATGACATCCCAGCGGATTGTCGCGTCCTTCCCGTGAACGTGGAAAATCTTGTGCGCCCATTTGCGGATTTGTGGCAACGGGTCGATCAAATAGACCATCTGGTGGCAGGGTTCCCATTCAAGCCCGATGTTGTCGTCGGGCGTCTCGTTGAAGATCAGCTCCCAGGCATCCGGGTTATGAGCGATGTTCCAGTCGCCTGTCGCCCAGTTGCCATCCATGGCGCAGTTTTCAAAGGCGATCTTGATACCCTTGTCAGCCGCACGCTTGGCAAGCTCGCTCCAGATCTGCCGGTAGCGTGGCAGGCTTTCCGGCAATGGCCTGTTGCGGATACGCCCGGTAAACCCGGCCACGCAGGTGGCCCCGAAATGATGGGCATTGTCGATGCAGTCTTTCCAGCCCTGCAGGGTCTGCAGATCCATGTCGGTTTCCTCAAGCGGATTGCCGAACATGCCGATTGTCGAGATGGTGATGTCCCTGTCGCCGATCGCGTCGACGCAGCGCTTGCCGAGTTCGGCGATATCCTGACCGTTCGTGGTCTGCCAGAAAAACGGCTCGAAGCTTTCGAAACCCATATCGGCGATCTGCGCGATGCGCTGTGCGGCCTGCCCCTTGGTGGCGCTGACCATCGTACCGACGCGGATGGAATTGCTGTTCTTTTCGCTCATTACATTTTCTTCCTATGCTGCAAGATCGACAGAGCGGCCGGTCCGGGCGCTTTCGATGGCGCCAAACACCATGGCAAGGCTCTTGATGTTGTCCTGCCCGGCCGTTTCTGGAGCTTTTCCCGTGCGGATCGCGGCCAGGAAATCGGCAATGACGCTGGCGTGACCGTGGGTTTCCTCCTCGCGCAGCGGCGGCGGCACCTCGATCGGCGTGAAACCACGCAGCAGACCGCCCTCAGTCCCCGCGACGGATGCCTTGAAAGCGTCCTCTCCGTCCCAGGTCAGCATTCCGGCCGTGCCGACAATGCGCCAAGCGCTTTCCCAGCTCGTACGCTCACCTTCGGCACACCAGGAACCGCGATAGGTAAAGACCACGCCGTCCGAAAGCTGAAAGACGGCATTGGCCGAGGCACCATGCGCATACCATGAGCCACGCGGGTTCGTTTCCAGGCAGTAGACGGAAAGCGGCGCTTTTCCAGAGACATAGCGCGCCGCATCGAATGTGTGGATCGCCATGTCCAGAAGCAGTACATTGTCCATCTGCTCACGAAATCCACCAAAGTGCGGGCCGATGAAAAAGTCGCAGTGGATGCCGGTAACATCGCCGATCGCACCACTTTCAACGAGACGGCGCATACGTCTCACGCCGGAAATGAAGCGGCGGTTCTGCACCACGGAGTGAATTTTTCCGGCCGCGCTGGCGGCCTGGACAAGATCGGCAGCTTCGTTCATCGAGTTGGACATGGGCTTTTCGCTGAGCACATGGCAACCGTGTGCCAATGCGGTTCTGACGACGGCGTGTCGCGCTGCAGGGATGACGACATCGAAGACGATATCGGCCTTCGTCTGTTCCAGCACCGTGCCAAGGTCCGTACCGATTACCACCGAGCCCAGACCGAACTCGTTGGCAAGTGCCTGCGCGACGTTCCGGTCAAGATCGACGAGGCCAACGACACGCAGTACCGCTGTCAGCTCGGGCATCGATTGAACCGCGCGGATCCAGCCCTTGGCCATAGCTCCGCACCCACACAAAACGACGTTGTATGTCAAGATTATCCTCCCAAAAGGCGTTCGGATATTCGCCCTCCAGCGATCTCCGTAAACGTTTACGGTAACTATGGACATGTCCGGGATTTTGTCAATACTGTTTGCGGAAACGGTGATGAAGGACGGATTACATTATGAAGGGCATTCGCCAGCTGGCCGAACACCTCGACATTTCGATCGGTACGGTGTCGCGCGCCTTGAACGGCAAGACGGATGTGAATCCGCAGACACGTCAGCGCGTTCTGGAAGCCGCCGAAAAGCTTGGCTATGTGGCAAACCAGTCGGGACGGTCCCTCCGCAAGGGCACGACGGGCGTGATCGGTTTCATGATGCAGACCGGGCCGGAAATCACCGGCCAGGGCGATACGTTTTTCATGAGCGTCTTCGATGGCGTCCAGACAGTGCTGGCACGCCACAATCTCGATCTCGTGGCACTTCTGTGTTCATCATCGGAAGACCCCGACGACTACCTGCAGCGCACCGTGGCGCGTGGGTTCGCAGACGCGATCATCCTGTCCGCAACACGCCGCAACGATGCCCGCTTCGAACTTCTCGACCGGCACAAGATTCCGTTCATCGCGCTTGGCCGCAGCCTCACCGATGTCGGCCAGCCATGGATCGATCTTGATTTCGAAGGCATGGCAGAAACGGCAATGGAGCGCTTCGTGCGCGCGGGACACACGCAAATCGGTGTCGTCTGGCCGCATGGAGACCTCAATCTGGGATATATTTTCATCGAACGATGCCGTGCCGTTCTTGCGCGCCATGGTCTAAGTCTGCGCGACGACTACATTTTTCGCGCAAGGCCCAGTGAGGCAGGCGGCTATGCCGTTGCCCGGGAAATTGTCTCGCATCCAACACGCCCGACGGCCATCACGCTTGTCAACGAAACGCTCGTGACGGGCCTCTACAAGGGCTTTGAGGAAGCAGGGCTCCGACCCGGCAAGGATATTGCCATTGTTGGCCGCCACAGCCCCCATACGCAGTATCTTTCTCCCGCGTTGACAGGCTTCAACCTGTCACTCCGTGATCTCGGCATCAGTCTGGCGGAAAACCTTCTCTCCGTGATGCCAGCATATCAGGGCATCTATCCGGCCACCCACCACAAGGTCTGGCCCATGGAGCTGATCGAGGGAACCAGCGGCTAGAGCGTTTCGTCGTTAAATGGAAACGCTCTGCCGCAGACGGTTTTCGCCTCTGTCCTGAAGATTGGATCAGCGCTCTAGAAAATTGGTGAGCGTCAGGTCCACAAGCTCATCGCCCCGGCCATTCATGACTGTCCGCAGCGCCCAGAGACTGAAACCCTTTACCTGTTCGGCCTTGATCTGCGGCGGCATGGAAAGCTCCTGGGTGTTGGTGACAACATCAAGAAGCGCCGGCCCATCATGCGCGAGGATCTCCTTGATTGCATCCTCCAGCTCGGATGGATCCTCGACGCGAACCGCATGAACGCCGACCGACCGGGCGAAGTCCGCAAAATTCGGATTTTTCAGAGATGTTCCTGTTTCGATAAACCCGGACGCCTTCATTTCCATGGCGACGAAGCCAAGTATCGAGTTGTTAAAGATGATGACCTTGACCGGCAAGTCCTGCTGGACCAGCGTGAGGAAATCGCCCATCAACATGGCAAAACCGCCATCGCCGGAAAGACTTATGACCTGCCGGCCGGGATAGGCAGACTGGGCGCCAATCGCCTGCGGCATTGCGTTGGCCATCGATCCATGCGCCAGAGATCCGATCATGCGGCGCTTGCCGTTCATCTTGAGATATCGCGCCGCCCAGATGGTCGGAGTTCCGACATCGAAGGTGAAAACGGCATCTTCGGAGGCATGGTCGCTGACGAGTTTCGCCAGATATTGAGGATGAATCTTCCGACCAGCCTTGCCCGTGGCGAGGTCATCCAGACCAGCCCGGGCTTTCACATAACGTTCCTTGCAATAATCGAGATAAGACCTATCCGGGTTCGCCTCGACCAAAGGAAGAACCGCCTCGATCGTCGACTTCACGTCTCCAACCAGCGCAAGATCGAGAGGTACACGGCGCCCGAGATTTTCCGGGCGCAGATCCACCTGAACAACCTTTGCGTCCGACGGAAAGAACTGGCGATACGGAAAATCGGTCCCCAGCATCACGAGCGTGTCACAATCATGCATGGCGGCATAACCGGACGAAAAGCCGATGAGGCCCGTCATGCCCACGTCGAACGGATTGTCCCATTCGACGTGCTCCTTGCCGCCGAGAGCATGGACGATCGGGGCGCTCAGTCGCTCGGCGAGCTTGAGAAGTTCAGCATGGGCGCCCTGGCAGCCACGACCGCAGAACAGGGTCGTCCTGGAGCTTCCGTTGAGGATATCCGCAAACCGGGCGATTTCGCTGGGCTGGGGCGTGGTCATCGGCTGAGGCAGAGAAAATGCGGCTGGCTGGGAAATCTTTCCGGTGAATTCCGACAGTGCAACGTCTCCCGGAATAACGATGACCGCCACACCACGCTTGCCGACCGCCGCACGGATTGCAGATTCCAGAACGCCGGGAAGCTGGTCGGGATGGCTGACCATTTCGCAGAAATGGCTGCATTCACGAAACAACTGATCGGGGTGTGTTTCCTGAAAATAGCCGCGGCCGATTTCCGCCGAGGGGATCTGGGCAGCGATCGCCAGCACCGGAACGCGTGAACGATGGCAATCGAACAGGCCGTTTATGAGGTGCAGATTACCTGGGCCGCAGCTACCGGCGCATACGGCAAGTTCACCCGTAAGGTGAGCCTCGGCACCGGCGGCAAAGGCCGCCGTTTCTTCGTGCCGCGTGTGGATCCATTCCATGTCCTTGCGGACCCGCAACGATTCGGTCAGGCCATTCAGGCTGTCGCCAACGACTCCGTAGATACGACGCACGCCTGCGGCATGAAGAACTTCGGTGATAACGTCTGCTGCTTTCGCGCGCATGGCGCACTCCTTTGATGATTAGTGGGAAGGTATGGGCTGGCGGGGTTACTCGGTCAGTCCCGCCAGGGACATGATGAAGCGAAACACCATGGCGAAGACGCCGAGAGCGATGATTGAAAGAAGCCAGATGGCAATCAGCCACCCTAGCCGCCTGACGGGTTCCTGAACGTGGCTCTTGACCGGCATCAGTGATATTCCTCGCCCACGGCCTGCTTCCCACGGAACACGTAATACGACCATGTGGTGTAGACGAGAATGATCGGGATGATCAGAAGCGTGCCAACGAGCGCAAAGCCCATGCTTTCCGCGGGAGCTGCAGCATCCCAGATCGTGATCGACGGTGGGATGATATAAGGCCACATGCTGATCGCCAGCCCGGTATAACCGAGGAAAATGATCAGCAGGGCCAGAAGAAAAGGCGCTGCATGAACCTCGCGACTGCGTAGGACGCGCAGATGCAGCCAGGTCGCCCCGAGGACCAGAACAGGAACCGGCGCGAACAGAAAAAGGTTCGGGAAACTCAGCCAGCGGGCCATGATCCGCGGATGCGTGATCGGTGTCCAGACGCTCACAATGACGATCGCAACGAGCAGGGCGATGGAAATCCATTGCGCAAGATCGCGCATGCGCCGCTGCAGGTCATCCGTCGTCTTCATGATCAACCAGGTCGAGCCCAGAAGGGCGTAGGCGATCATCAGGGCAAAGCCGGTGAAGATGCTGAACGGGGTGAAGCAATCGAGTGCCGTTCCCGCAAATGTCGTACCGTTGAGATCGAAGCCATTGATGAATGCTCCGAGCGCCACACCCTGCGAGAAGGTGGCGATATATGAGCCACTTGCGAAGGCCCTGTCCCAGAAGGGCTTGTGGCGATCAGACGCCTTGAAGCGGAATTCAAAGGACACCCCACGCCAGATCAGGCCCGCAAGCATGAACATGAGTGGAAGGTAAAGGGCGCTGAGCAGGAAGCCATAGGCGAGCGGGAAGGCAGCGAACATCGCAGCGCCCCCCAGAACCAGCCAGGTTTCATTGCCATCCCACACCGGCGCAACGGTATTGATCATGGCATCGCGCTCATGGCGATCGCTCACGAACGGGAAGAGCATACCGATCCCGAGATCGAACCCGTCCATGATTACGTACATCATGACGCCGAACGCGATGATGATGGCCCAAATAAGAGGAAGATCGATACCCATCTCAAAACTCCGTGGTTTCGCGCAACGGCGCAGGATCGGTGATGTCTGGCGCAGCCGAGAATGGGCGTGCAGGTCGATGGATCTGATCTGTGTTCTCCGGGGAGGTGCCGCCACGTCCCTCATCCGGACCATGGGCAACCATCCTGAGCATGAAGCCGATGCCGGTGCCGAAGATCAGGAAGTACATGACGATGAACATGATCAGCGTGACGCTTAACGTCAGCACCGAGTGATTGGAGACGGCATCCTGTGTCCGCAGGATCCCGTACACCACCCAAGGCTGACGCCCGACTTCCGTGGTGATCCAGCCCGCGAGAACCGCGATCAGCCCGGCCGGCCCCATACAGAGCGCAAACATCAGGAAAAGGCGGGCATTGTAGAGCTTGCCGCGCCAGCGCTGGTAGGCGCCCCAGACACCCAGCAGCAACATCGCGAGACCAAGTCCGACCATGATGCGGAAGGTGAAGAAGATGATCGTCGAGTTCGGCCGATCCTCCGGCGCGAATTCTTTCAGGCCGGGGATCTTGCCGTGCAGCGTATGTGTAAGAATCAGGCTGCCGAGATAGGGAATCTCGATCGCGTATTTCGTTTCCTGCGCCTTCATGTCGGGAATGCCGAAAGCAATCAGCGGCAGGCTGGTCGCGCCTGGATCATTTTCCCAGTGACCCTCGATCGCAGCGATCTTCGCAGGTTGATGCTCCAGCGTGTTGAGGCCATGAGCATCGCCGACGACCATCTGCACCGGCGCCACGAGAAGTAGCATCCAGAGCGCCATCGAGAACATTTTGCGGATAGCAGGTGTGGAATGGCCGCGCAGCAGATGCCATGCAGCGGCGGCGGCGACAAAGAGTGCCGTCGACAGGTAGGCCGCCAGCGTCATGTGCGCCAAGCGGAACGGGAAGGACGGATTGAAGATCACTGCCAACCAATCGGTCGGCACGACCTTGCCGTTGATGATCTCGAAGCCTTGGGGCGTCTGCATCCAGCTGTTGGATGCGAGAATCCAGGTTGTCGAGATCAGTGTGCCGATAGCAACCATGGTTGTCGCAAACATGTGCAGACCGGGTCCAACCTTGTTCCACCCGAACAACATGACCCCAAGAAAACCGGCCTCGAGAAAGAAAGCTGTCAGGACCTCATAGGTCAGGAGTGGCCCGGTGACGCCACCGGCGAATTGGGAAAAACCGCTCCAGTTGGTGCCGAATTCGTAGGCCATCACAAGACCGGAGACGACGCCCATGCCAAAATTGACGGCAAAAATCTTTGACCAGAAGCGGTAAAGTTCCAGATAGACCGGATTACGGCGAATGAGCCATAACGCTTCCAGCACGGCCAGATAGCTCGCAAGCCCGATGGTAATTGCCGGAAAGATGATGTGGAACGACACGGTAAAGGCGAATTGAAATCGCGCAAGTTCCAATGCACTGAGACCGAGCATCAAGACGCTCCTTCGCGGAAAAATGGCTTCAGGACGAGCAAGGGTTGCTCGGTTATCCGACACTCTCAGGAGGAGTATCTGCCATATCATTCGCGATCGGGCTTCCCGACTGCAACTGAACCTAGGTATAGCCTGCTTACGCTTAGGTGCGGGGAGTGCCGGCGATTTCCAGATATACCATTCCAAATGGCGTGGATGTCCGACGGCAACTCATATCCGCGACAGTGATCTCTGTGATCCCGCATCTCCTGACCGAAGTCGGTCGAACCTATTCAAGCGTATAGTGTCGGGGCCGTTTGCGGCCGGTTATCTTGCGTATGAACATTCCAATCGCAAGCACGACAGGCTCCAGCATCCATGACCGACCACACCAGCATCGGGAGCGGCGATGTTCCCGCACAAGCACATTCCCCTTCCGCCAATTGGGGGGCAATCCGGCGCGTAAGCATCCCGTTTCTCGCCATCGTCATTGTCGGATCAGCGGTTGCATCTGTCATCATAGACTGGGACAGCTGGATTGCGGGCGCTGCGCGCCAGTCGACAGACGATGCTATCGTTAATGCCGATATTTCAACGCTTAGCGCACAGATCAGCGGCAAGATCGAACGTGTTCCGGTCGCCGATTATCAAAAAGTGACCAAAGGCCAGTTGCTGGCAGAGATTGATCCTCGCACTTACGCGGCCGCGGTCGCCGTGGCATCAGCCAACCTGGCTTCGGCAAATGCAACCCTTGCCAATCTCGGCAATCAGATCGATCTGCAGAAAGCGGCAATCGATGCCGCCGAGGCTCAGCATGCATCGGCGCTGGCACAGAACACGCAAGCGGAGGAAGAATACAGGCGCCAGTCGAACCTTGGCGGAGCGACATCCCAGCAGGCACTGCAACAAGCGCAAGCTGCGGCACTTCAAGCTGCGGCATCAGTGCGTTCGACGGCAGCAGCCATCGCACAACAGCAGGCGCAGCTGAAGGTCCTGCAAGGTCAAGATCCCCTGCTCCGCGCCCAGGTCGACGCTGCCCATGGGAATCTCGATACAGCCCAGATAAACGAAAGCTACACCCGGATTTACGCCCCCTTTGACGGCATGCTCGGCAAGCGGCTTGTTCAGGACGGAGATTTCGTCAGTGCAGGTACAGGCATTATCTCCGAGGTACCTCTGCCAAACGTCTATGTAACGGCAAATTTCAAGGAAACCCAGCTTTCCCGCATGTCGGCAGGCAACAAGGTCGAGATAGAGATCGACACTTTTCCGGGCTACACGCTGCGGGGTACGGTGATCGACCTGTCACCAGCAAGCGGCTCGATCTTCGCGCTGCTTCCGCCTGACAACGCAACCGGAAACTACACCAAGGTCGTCCAGAGAATTCCGGTGAAAATCGCCATCGACCCGAACCAACCCCTGCTCGCGCGGCTTCGTCCTGGAATGTCGGCAACCGTCACTGTCGATACTCCCGGTGAGGCGAGCCGATGACGGGCGTCGTCCACTCTTTCGGACCGGTTACCAGCGGGACGCCTGCCAGGAGGCCGGTCCTGATCGTTGCAGCGCTGCTGCTGGCATCGTTTGTGGTGGGTTTCGATACGCGCGTGTTCGTGGTCGGCCTGCCTGACCTAAGGGCGGCCTATCTGCTCAGTGTCGATGAAGCATCCTGGCTCAGCACGATTGCGAATGCGCCCCAGATCCTCATCGCCTCGGGTGTTGCCTGGCTTGTCACCGTATTCGGTGTGCGCCGGGTGATGATACCAACCGCACTTGTCTACGCGATCATCTCCCTTGAAATACCGCTGGTCAACGATGGCCCGCTGCTGTTTGCCCTGCATGCGATCAGAGGGCTTCTCCTGGGCGTGTTTATTCCCGCGACCATCATGGTGATCTTCCGCAATCTCGATAAAAGATACTGGTTGATCGGTATCGCCATCTATGCGTTACGCGTTCCCCTGTCGCAAAATCTCGGTTTTGTCCTTGTCGGTTTTTATGGCGATTATCTCGGCTGGCAATGGATGTACTGGCAGGATGTGATTGTCGCACCCCTTATCGCCGCGCTCCTGTTCTTCGCGGCTCCGAAAGAGGATATAAATTTCGGGCTTCTGGAACACGCGGACTGGGGCGGCATGATGCTGCTGGGTTCGTCCATGACGATGCTTTATGTCGGACTGGATCAGGGCAATCGGCTCGACTGGTTTCAATCGGGAGCGATCATCGCGCTGCTCGCAGGTGGCTCGATCCTTGTCATCGGTTTTCTGATCAACGAAAGCCTCGTCGCGCACCCCTGGGCCCATGCCAGCGTTATACTGACCCGCAATATCGGGCTCGGATATGCAATTATCTTCTGCTATGCGCTATCAAGCGCCGGTGCCTCGATCGCCATTCCCGGATTCCTGCAAAATGTTGTGGGCTTCAGACCGATCGCACTTTCAAAACTGTATCTGGCCGGGGCCGTCATCCCGGTCTTCCTGTTCATCACGCTTGCCGTAGTGCTGCTGCGCCGGTTCGATGCACGCTTGTGCATCATCCTGGGTGTGACGTTGATGGCAATCGGCTCCCGGTTCGGCTCTCAACTGACGCTCGAATGGGGACCCTGGAACTTCTTTCCGACCGTTATCCTGCACACGGCCGGTCAGTCCTTCGCTTTTTTCGCGACCATCGTCTACCTGATTGGAAGTTCCGACCCATCCCGCTCCACCGCGGTATCAGCCTATATTCAGGTCGTGCGTCTCGGCAGCGTCGAACTTGCCACCAGTATTCTGGCAACTCTGCAACGGCACCGTGAGCAATTTCATTCGGATATCCTCAACGCACCAATTTCCGCCACGTCGCGGCAGCTCAATGTTCTATTGGAAAAGTTACAGCATGTTTTCGGCGTCGGATCGCGGGCGCATCTGGAAAGTCTATCCGTTGCCGCCACGACGATACGGAATCAGGCAACCGTTCTCGCCTACAGCGATCTTTTCGTCCTGTCATTCTGGGCTGCGATCATCTGCCTGATCATCGCCGGCTTCATGGTTTCGATGCCATACGGCCCGCTTCATCCCGACTTCAGGCAAGACGATCAGAGCGGGATAAAAAAGTGAAATGACAGCTTCGGACGAGGCCGTATTCGAAACCAGCCAATCCGCTCCGGACACTCACGCGAATGTGGGAGTGAGATCCCTGGACGAGAAATGATGCCGTCCCGAAGAACCAGGCTGGACGATGTCAAGAGGTGCCGTCTGGTGCGGTTTGGTCGCGTCCGGCAACGGTGCAAACGTGGTTTCCGCAAGACGCTCGCAAGCCCGTCGAATGATGTCGGAAAAATCACTCACCGATATGTTGTCAGCCTTGAGCATCACATGGATCAACGGATCGGTCAGGATTTCAGAGAGGGTCAACTCGCGTTCCATTTTCTCGCCTCCAGGCCATTTTCATCAAGGAATCTTCCAACCCTCTTTAGCGCTTCGTGCAACTTGCGGTTATCATACGAAGATATAGGAGCAGCTAGATTTTTGTGCCTGTGACCGTGTATCGAAGGCTGCTGATGTCATGTTGACACCCCGGTCAGGCGACGACGTCCCTTTGATTGGCCACACGATCCAGCCCGCGGCGCGTGATCTCGCTTCCAGCCGTTGCGATGGCAAGCGGAAGCACCAGCGGAAACGGGAGGTTGGTGAACTCCATTACCAGGCACAGTGCAGTCAAGGGCATCCGCATCGACGACGACACGAAGGCCGTCGCTCCGATTATTGCGACGGCTCCGGGTTCGATACCTGGAACCCATGGCGCAATAAAGCTGCCGAAAAGCAGGCCGAGCAGCGCACCAACGGAAAGGCCGGGCGTGAGCAAGCCGCCCTTGGCACCGACATGTAGCGATATCCTTATCGCCGTCAGTTTCATGAAAAGCAGGACGATCAGTGCAGCTGGTGCGATGTCATTCGTGAACGCAAGTTCGGCTGGGCCTTTGCCATTACCGAGCACCGCCGGCACCTTCATTGCAAACAGACCTATGACGGCAAAAGCGCCAACAGCACGGATAATGCCCAGCAGATCGGGCGATGCGTTCACCGTGGCCTTTGACATCTGCCGACGGAACATGAAACCCAGAGTTCCAAAGACCGGACCCATGACGGTGCTCAGCACGACGAGCGCAAACGTCAATGAATAGGCCGGCATCGTATATTGGAGTTCATAACCAAGACCCGATCTCGCCACGAAAGCCGATGTGAGACAGGACACTGCGGCAGCCCACAAAAAGGCAATGCGAGCCTGACCCAGCATGACTTCCATAATGAAGACGGTGCCGGCGACAGGAACCTCATAGACAGCTGCCAGACCGGCGCCAGCGCCACAGGACAACAAAAGGCGATAGTGTTCAGGGCTTAGCTTAACGCTGGACAGCAAGCGCTGGGCAAGGAGAGCCCCCATTTCTCTCGGCGCAACCTCTCGCCCCAAGGGGGAGCCCAGGGCAACCGTAATGACCTGCAGCAATGCGTGCAGCACCGTCTCGGCTACGGGCATCTGGACCTGATCTGTCGCAGAGCGAGCGGATAGGCGATGGCGCCCGTAACGCGCCAGTCCACCCCAACCGATCCCCGCAACCAGACCACAGGCGCACAACACGAAAAAACGACGCCAGGGCGTGGCATCCGACACACCCTGGAAAAAACTCTCCGGCCCTATGATTTCATCGAGGCTGTAGCCATAAGCCACATGCTGGACCCAGTGCAGCGTCAGTACCAGACATAGTCCACCAATACCGGAAAGCAGACCACAGCAAACGGCAAGAACCGTCATTCTGGCTGCCTCCCGACCGGATGGGGTGAGCCGAAACGTCATGTAGCATCGAACGATCACGGTGTTATTCCGGCAACCCTTCTTCAACTCATTCCGGCTCCTGGGCAACGGCATGGTTCAACCAGCCCGCCGTCTCAAAGCGAGCCCGAAAGCGAGGAAGCCACATCCTTGAAACAAGAGATCGACCGTCAGCATTGCCCCGAGGAGCCCAAGACCGACCTGCGGCCAGGTTATCAGAATGACCACGCCCACAGCGGCCGTCATGACCCCACTGGCGAAAATCCAGACCCAACCCTTGTTGCTGCGGGCGTGCAAGCCTGTTGCGACCCTGAAAACACCAGCGGCTACCAGCAATGCACCGATGACAAGCGATATATCGATGGCCGACAGCACCGGATCCATGATCAGCACAGCACTTGCCGCACCGTAAAAGAGGGCACTGACGAGATCGAAGGCGCGGCGTTTCCAGCTTCGTGCAGAAAGCGCATGCGCGATCTGGAGAGCGGAGCCGGCCAGCATCATCGCCGCGATATAGATGATTGACGCAAGCGTGGAGGCAAAGAAATTGATGCTCGCTGCAAATCCGGCGAGGATCAAGCCGATCCCGAGGGCGACATACCAGCCCCAGTTGGCCTGCGCGCTTTTCAGGGCGGCGCTGAGACTGGAATTTTCAGTGACCATGATGAACTCCGTAATCGAAGGGGAATGAAATGCGGGCGATTTGCACAAAGCGCCGATCGCGATCGGCGAGATGCTTCACCGCGCCGGAGTGGTAGAGGAGGCGGTAGCGGATTTGCGCGTGAGCGAGGTACGCTGCTTGGGCTGCCTTACCCGCGGCTGCTTGGAGTGGCTTGGCAATTCGCTTTTTCCACGTCCAGGATTGGTGCTATGCTCTAGATGTTGAGCGTCAAGCGACCGCCATTGCTTGGCGATGATGTGATCTACCTTTTCATGCAGGCGGCGGATTTCCAGCTCAGCCTTCAGGTTGACCTTGTAATCATTGTTCGATCGAAGACGGTCCTTCGCCTCCTGTCGGCGCTGACTCATCATGATTACTGGCGCCTGGAAGGCCGCGACAGTGGAAAGAACCAGATTCAGCAGAACGAATGGATAGGCGTCAAAGGTTTCGCGTGATCCGAGCAGGGTATTATAGGCCATCCAGGCTGCCAGAAAGGCTGAGAAACCAATGATGAACGTCCAGCTGCCGCCGAAATCCGCCACGAGATCGGCCACACGGCTTCCCAGATTTTCGTTGTCGCCGAATTCCGTCTCCGTGTTTTCAGCAAGTATTTCGCGCGAGGAGATACTTTCTGCCACTTCGTTTTCAATGGGCGTCAGTTCGCCCCGGTCCTCACGCAGCAGATCCAGTATGGACTGGCGGCGAATGTCTTCCACGCTTTGCCTGTCGATGCAGTCATCCGGCCTCAGTGAGGGGTAGCGTCTGCGCAGATAGTCGACCACACCCGGCCTCAGCTCGGCGATTCGGCATTCCTGCCCCGCCTCAAGAAACCTGCCGGTTATCGCATCGATCGGTCGAACCATATTCTGCGTCTCCCGGTTTAACGAACATTCCAGGCTGGGATGCGGGCCATCGTCCACGGACAGAGCATTCAAGATGGATCTCCCCAAATCTATGTGGGTGTCGGCGCCGAGGCCAATGGGCCTGTACCGGCTTCAAGGACGAACAGCGCGCGGAGACTTTCCTCCGCACGCCCTGCTCGGGTCAGATCAATTGGCCGCTTGCAAAGTCAGCGCCGTGATGCCCGCTGCAATATTGATGCCCTCTTCAGCCTGCAGGGCGATTGGCTGCAGGGTTATGGTGCCGTGCAGCCCGCCACCAAGCACCTTGGCCCCCACGCCGACACCAAGCGCGGCATCGGCCGTGATGCCCGTGTAGGTTCCGGCCAGCGCAGCGGTGCTTCGCGATGCAGGGGCAAACACCAACCAGGAAAGCTTTGCCTTGCTGATTTCACCGAGATCGATCCCGAATTCGGTGATCTTTCCGGTGTAGTTTTCCTTCGCGCCGCCATCACTTGGCGTAAAGACGCATTTCATGTCCTGTTGCGAACCGACGATCACACCGAGGCCGGATGAGACATCGCAATCGAGGCGCCCGGCTTCGACATGTTCGGCGGCAAGGGCGGCACCTGCGCCAAGAACCGTGAGGGCGGCAAAGGCGACGGAATAGATAAGGGTTTTACGCATGGTAGTGTTCTTTCGATGGGGGGATCAATCAGGTCGGGGCGATCCTTCGAAAGGAACGCGAAGCCCCGATCGCGCGGCGGATATGGAGGTATGCGCCACAAGCGACATGAGCGGAGGAAGGCGCCTGGTCCAGAAGATGGACCAGGCCGAGTCAATTATCGCAGCCAGAAGGTGACGGAGCCGTCTGCAGCCTGCTGAGCGTTCACCACGTCATCGAGAATGACGCCGCGGCGGACCAGACGACGCGTGAGGGGCTTGTTGGATTCGATGGCGGCCTGAAGCTTCTGGATTTCAGGAGCAGGCAGTGCAACAGCGTAGGGGTTACGGTCATCAGCAGCCGTGTTGTAGTCGTTGGAATACTCGATGTTGAACGGCTGATTGAAGGTCGTCAGGTTCTTTTCAAGTTCCGGAGCCCAGTTCATTTCTGCACTGTCAGCAGCGTGGCTTGCGCCGGCGAAGGAGATCGATGCGAGGAGTGCAGCAGCTGCGAGTTTCGAGGTGCGGTTCATAGCTTTTCCTTTCTGTGTAAATCTCTGCGTGAATGGAGGGTGTCGCAACGTCTGTCAGAAGCGTCATCTCCAGCACCGCCTTGTTTGCGGTAAGGAAAATTTATGAGTTGAGAGGCGAAAGCGATATTACACTCAAGTGTTGTAAACCTAGACGAACGTTTGATCTGTCGACCGGGAAAAATGGCTGTCGGACCTTCGGCGTAGAACTTCGAAAAAACATTTTAAAATCAGAGACTAACAACAAAAAAATGCGCGCCCTCGACAGAGGCCGCGCATTGAGGCGTCAACATTTTTCGCCCAGGCTTTTACCAGCCGTAACGGGGACCGAACGGACCATAAAAACCGGGGAAATCAGGCCCCCAGCCGGACCAATCCCAGTTCGCGTCCGCGTAGGTCTGCGCTGCCAGAAGCTGGCGGTTGGCAATCCGCTCCTGGGTCTGGTTCTGCCGATATTTTCCGTAGGCCTCCTGCGTTCCGACATACAGGCAATTGCAGTTGACCGGATCGGCGTAAACGTAGCTCACGGTGTTGCCCCGGCTGCGCATGAGGAACTTGTTGGCCGGAAGTCGCTTGAGCATCGCCGCGCGCGCTGGGGTATTCGCCGGTCGAGCGATAAAGCCAGCGGCCGCCAGATCGTTTTCCTTGTACTGAAGGCTTTGTGACGTCGTTTCGCACGATGCAAGCGCCATCGACAGGCCGGCCAGGGCCAGGATTGCGAAAGCAGGTCTCTGACGAAGCGCGGATTTCTTTAACGGCATGATAATCTCCTGTTTTAAAAGAACGCTCAGACGCTCCTTCTTTCTTGCCGCTCGGAAAATCATACTGGTGGTCAGTCCGCCTATCCGTTCGTATGAGCGCCTGACGCCTGTCGCCTATCTGTACCTGGGGAGCTGCGCCACGGAACATTCCGGATTGAACTCACATGCCGCACAGTATGTATTCCGGCGAAGAAGCCGGTCTATTGAGCGACCTATGCTTCTGTATAGCTTCAGGCGTCCGTACACGCTGCTAAGCTGGCAACTCACCAATAGTGGAGATTGCGATGACCAAGAAACGCCCGGACGGCATCAAGGCATATAATGAACCGGCAGGTGGCTGGGGCGCGCTGAAGGCTGTCGCGGAAACACTGGCAAGACAGCAAGTCATCGCGCAGGGCACGGTAACCCTGCTGAAAGCGAACCAGCCGGAGGGTTTCGACTGCCCCGGCTGCGCCTGGCCGGACCCGAAACACACCTCATCCTTCGAATTCTGCGAAAACGGCGCCAAGGCAATCACCTGGGAGTCAACCGCAAAGCGGGTAAGCCCCGATTTCTTTACGACCCACACGGTGGCCGAGCTGTGGAAATGGACCGATCACGAGCTGGAGAACGAGGGACGCCTGACACATCCCATGATCTATGACAGGGCAAGCGACCGTTACAAGCCGATTGAATGGGAAGAAGCATTCGCCCTCATAGGCAAGGAACTCAATGCGCTTGAAAGCCCGCATCAGGCCGAATTCTATACGTCCGGGCGTGCCTCCAACGAGGCTGCTTTCGTCTACCAGGCATTCGTCCGCGCTTTCGGGACCAACAATTTCCCGGACTGCTCGAACATGTGCCACGAAGCGACAAGCGTGGGCCTGCCGGAATCGATCGGGGTCGGCAAGGGGACGGTGACGCTGGAAGATTTCGACCACTGCGATGCGATCTTCAGCTTTGGACACAATCCCGGAACCAACCACCCGCGCATGATGACGACGCTACATGAAGCGTCACGACGGGGTACTCCGATCGTTGTCTTTAATCCTTTCAAGGAACGGGCGCTAGAGAAATTCGCAGCGCCTCAGGATCCGATCGAAATGGCGACGTTCTCATCGACCGAGATAGCATCCTCCTACCATCAGGTCCGGACCGGTGGCGATCTCGCCGCGCTCAAGGGCATGATGAAACTCATCTTCGAGCGAGATGCAAAAGACATTGCCAATGGCGGACCCGGCGTCCTCGACCGGGCCTTCATTCAGGAGCACACGCTTGGCATCGACGAGTTGCGTCATGACGTGGAGGCGACGAGCTGGGAGGATATCCTACACTATTCTGGCCTTTCACGCGCATCGATCGAGAGCGCCGTGGATGTCTATCTCAAAGCCAAAAATGTCATCCTTTGCTATGGAATGGGGCTGACCCAGCATGCGAACGGAACCCACAATGTTCAGCAGGCAGCCAACCTTCTGATGCTGCGCGGCAATCTGGGACGCGAAGGTGCCGGCATCTGTCCCGTCCGCGGTCATTCCAACGTTCAGGGCGACCGCACCGTTGGGATCACGGAAATTCCGAATTCCGCCCTTCTCGACGGTATGGAACGCGCTTTTGGTTTCCGGCCAACCGGCGACAAGGGACACAATGCCATCGAGGCTATCGAAGCGATTGCCGAAGGGCGTTCGAAGGCACTGGTCTGCCTCGGCGGCAATCTTGCGGTTGCGATGTCCGATCCGACGGTGACGTTTGCCGGCATGCGCAAGCTCGATCTCGCCGTTCATATCTCAACGAAACTCAACCGGTCCCATCTCCTGACGGGCAAGACGTGCATCGTCCTGCCATGCTTCGGACGTACGGATCTCGATACACAGGCATCCGGCCCGCAATCCGTCACCGTCGAGGATTCCATGTCGATGGTGCACGCCTCACGCGGTTTCCTCAATCCGCCAAGCCCGTTGCTGAAATCGGAACCAGCGATCCTCGCAGGCATTGCGCAGGCAACTCTTGGCGAGAGGTACGGGATCGACTGGGCGGGCATGATAGGTAACTACGACCGTATCCGTGACAAGATCGAAATCGTTTTCCCCGACTTCAAGGATTTCAACAGGCGGGTGCGAGTGCGTGGCGGTTTCCGGCTCAATGTCCCGGCGTCTCATCGCGAATGGCGTACGGCAACAGGCAAGGCGAATTTCCTGATTTCCTGCGGCCTCGATGAAGATCCGCGGTTGAAGGATCCCGATACGCTGGTCCTAGCAACGATGCGCAGCCACGACCAGTACAATACCACGGTATACGGTCTGGATGATCGGTATCGCGGTGTCTTTGGCCGGCGTGATGTCATCTTCATCAGCGCAGCGGATCTCAAAGCCCGCGGCCTGCAAGATGGCGATCGCATCGACGTCCATGCCGTCACGTCGACGGGCCCGGAACGATCGGTTCGCGGATATACTGCAGTTGCCTATGACCTCCCCCGCGGATCTGTCGGCGGCTATTATCCGGAGATGAATGCCATCGTGGCTCTTGGCCATTACGATCACAAATCCGGAACGCCAGCCTACAAGGGAGTTCCGGTCAGGATCGTGCGCTCGGCATCGGCATGAGGGCATGGCTATCCCTCAGCATGACACGGAGCGCTGCCCCTATCCCGCGCCTTCTTTCGAAGCGAGCTGCAGATCATGCGGCTCGCTTTCGAACCAGTAATGGTCGACGTCTCAGGAGAACGGAAGCACCAGGCGATTCTGACGGACGCTCAGGAGAGGCAACCTGCTCCCTCCATCGATCGCTGAGCGAACATGGTGAAATCTAGTCCATTTTCCGTCGCAAAAAGCATCATCCAGCCTAGGTCCGCAACTCCGGCGTTTTGGCAAGCATGCGCTGCAGCGTACGACGATGCATCAACAAACGATCCGCTGTTCGGGAAACATTCGAGCCGTATGAGTGCAGCATCTGTCTGATATGCTCTTCGCGAACCACCTTGGGACACTGTACGCAGGCCATGCCATCCAGATCCGGCATGTCTTGCTGTAACAGAATGGCCAGCAGAAAGTCAGCCGCCATAGGCTTCGGCAGGACGTCGGCGGCGCCCGCGCGCGTGGCGGAAACAGCTGTCGCTACGTTGCAATAAGCGCTGTGAACGATCGTCCGGCAGTCGGGTTGATACGATGACAGCAAACGCAGAAGTTCGCCAACCGTGCCATCGTCGAATTTTATCTCTGTGACGCAATAGCCTATCGATGAAGAGCGTATGTGGCCGGCGGCGCTTTCAAGGTTGGTTGCAAGCAGCACATCATAGCCGTAGGTCACCAACCGCTGAACGAGAGGCGATCCGGCCGACTGAGCGGGATCGGCAATCAACACCCTCGGCTGCGCAATGGCGTTCAACGGAGATGTTCCAGCAAGTTCTTCGGCCATGTTTTTGCACCTCTTCGATCGTTTTCTGGAGGGTACGGACCTTGCCTCGTGTTCTGAATTACACCTTAGGGTAGGTCACATAACACAGGTGGGCAGATAGGCGGATTTCGGTCAGGCAGCGCCGTTGCACCGCCCGGCGCAGTCCGTCCTGTGACGATTGCCCTATTGCAGTCGCGCGTCCCTGCGTCTTTCAGCGGCAATTTCCTGAAGGTCGAGATCCTGCTCAATGCTCCTCATGATCGCGTGAGAGACATGCCCCGTCCGATACATCGCCAGGATCTCCTTTCGGCCAGCGCGAATGGCGCAGAGAATGGCGTCAAAATGATCAGCTGACAGCAGTCGGCGATGTTCTGGCACAGTATCGAAATGCGGGCTTTTCTCGACGCTGAACAGATCGCGGGCCAGCAAACGCGGCCAACGAGGGGATCGCACGGCGTGGCAGTGATCCAGCAGAGCCTGACGCTGTACCTCCGCAACCCTCCTGCGCGCCGCGGCCTCATCTCTGGCAAGCTGTGCATTGCTTTTGAGCGCAACCGAAGGAAACATCCGGATCAGCAGGGGCAGCGTGGTTCCCTGAATGAGAACCGTCACCAGGATCACACCGAATGCCGATGCGAGGATCAGATCCCTGCCCGGGAAGTTCATCGGCAGCGACAAGGCCGCGGCCAGCGTAACGACGCCTCTCATACCGGCCCAGCTCACGATCACCGTCACAGGCAACGACGGCAGATGCCTGGGGTGAATATCGACCCACGAAAGGACCGTCCACATGAAATCCGAACCGACAAGCCAGACGAACCGCGCAACAATCACTGTCACAACCACGGCTGCGACAGGCAGTGCAAGGGTCCGAAACCCATCACCACTGCTATAAAAGTGGTTGAGTGCCTCACGCAATGAAAGGCCGATCAGCACAAAAAGCAGCGATTCCAGCAGGAATACGAGTACGCGCCAGAAGGCCTGTGCCCTGATGCGGGTCGCCGCTGAAAAAATCTCGTGTTGTTGCCAGCCGAGCATGAGGCCGGTGGTGACCGTTGCAAGAACACCGGAAGACCCCAGCTGATCGGCGCTCACATACGAAACCGCCGCAAGAAGCAGAGTGCCTGTGATGATAAGTTCGCTGTTTCCGAACTGCCTCAGCAGGCGTAAGCCAAGCCACCCGACACAGAAACCGGTCATCACGCCTCCAAGGGAGACCGCTATGAATGTTTCAAGTCCGGTCGGAGCGTCGAACGTACCGCTGCGCGCCGAGGATAAGGCAAAATGAAAGAGGACAAGGCCGCTCGCATCGTTGATGAGGCTTTCGCCGGTCAAGACGGTCGTAACCCGGTTCGGAAGCCGCAGCTTGTCAAGAACCGCCTTGGCTGCGACGGCATCTGGCGGCGAAACGATCGCTCCCAACGCAAAGGCCGCAGACCACGGTATGTCCGGTCGCAGAAAGTGGACCACCCAGCCGACTGTCAGCGTTGTGAACGCAACCGCTCCCACGGCAAGCGATGAAATCGCCGCGAAATATTGTTTGAAATCGAGCCAGACGGTTTGATAGGCGCTGCTGAGCAGCAGCGGCGGCAGGAATACGACCATCACGAGGTCCGGATCCATCGCAACAACCGGAATGCCCGGAATGAAAGCGAGCGCGATACCCCCAACAATCAAGGCCGCCGCCGATGGCAAATGGAACTGGCGGGCAGCCAGCGCGAGTACGACGACCGCCGTCAGAAGTCCAACGAGAAAATCGTATTCGAGTTCAATGGACATGTCAGCTGTCTCGCGGATCAGAAAATACGCTGAAGGGAAAGCCGCAGGCACGCCTGATCGACGGCCAGCGGCTTCAAGCGCGAGGAGTACGAACTCTGTCTGTGTCTGGGTTTGTCAGAACGCCCATAGGCAAGACAGAGCGTATCCGCCTTGCCGCGTGATTGGCTTTACTCTGCTGCAACCTTGGCGGCTGCCCTGGCACGCGCCTTGCTGGCGATGCTCTCGGCGAACTTCGGCGTTTCACGATGGTTGTGGTCACCACCGGCGGCCTGGCGGGCTGCGGCGGCATCTTCAAACGTCTGGCCGTGCTTTTCGATAAACGCCATGAAGGCGTCGGTCGGGTGGCACGTTACCTGGTTGGTGTAACGGGTGCGGTTGCCATCGACCGCCTCGGCAATCAGTTCCCAGATGACGTTGACCTGCGTACGTTCACCCGTGGGCGTGAAGACGTCCGAAATCGAGTTCATACGGCAATAGGAAGGAGTTGCCTCGTCAGCAACGTAATGCTGGATCACCAGACCCGTACCGATCTTCTCGACGTTGATGGACATCTTGCGGCCATCGTCCGTAAAGGTTGCGCCGCATGCGATGTGATCCGGTTCGCAGCAACGACGATATTCGGCTTCCGGAAGGTTGAACAGCCAATCGGCGATATCGATCTGGTGAAGTGGAACGTCAATCTCGTGCGAATACGCGGACTTGGAAAGCAGCTTGTCGGTGAGAACTTTCATGGTCTTTTCCTTTCGGTCTGATTTCGGCACCGTGAAATGAGAGGCCTTGGCGGCAAGGCTCGTGGCACCCGAATTGCTATTTTTTCGAGCAAAACCGTCGTCCGCTCTCAGACAAAAATTGGCACCGATAGAGCGCCGCCTCAATTATACGGATGGGTTTTGATCCTATGCTTTGGTCGGGGCCGGCCGGTTTTTGCTTGCGCGGCAGACGCCGCTCGATGGCCTATACTTGTGTATGGTTGCCCTGCCGCTCTGTCCGCGAGAATGATGCAGCCAACGCGGAAGGAAATTCGATGCAGATGCTCGCCCGGAACACAGCATACGACTGGAAAGAGCCGTCGAGCGGCGGCCTGACCGACCCTTTTGGCCGCGCCGTCACTTATCTGCGAGTGTCCGTAACCGACCGCTGCGACTTTCGCTGCACCTATTGCATGGCCGAAAACATGTCCTTTCTGCCAAAAAAGGATCTTCTGACCCTCGATGAGCTGGACCGGCTCTGCTCCGCCTTCATCGCCAGAGGTGTCCGCAAGGTGCGGCTGACGGGAGGCGAGCCGCTGGTGCGCAAGAACATCATGCATCTCGTACGACAGCTGAGCCGCCACCTCGGCCACAACCTTGATGAACTCACGCTGACGACCAACGGTTCACAGCTTGCACGTTATGCTGCGGAACTATCCGATTGCGGTGTCCGGCGCATCAATGTCTCCCTCGATACGCTCGACCCGGAAAAATTCCGAAAAGTCACCCGCTGGGGCGACCTTTCCAGGGTGATGGGCGGCATCGATGCCGCACAAAAGGCGGGCATCGCGATCAAGCTGAACGCTGTTGCACTGAAGGATTTCAACGAGGCGGAAATACCCGCACTCATTCGTTTTGCGCATGGCCGGGGAATGGATCTGACCGTCATCGAAACGATGCCCATGGGTGAGATCGATGAAGATCGCACCGATCAGTACCTCCCGCTCTCCGCGCTCCGGGCCGATCTCGAAAAACACTTCACTCTAGAAGACCTGACCTATCGAACCGGTGGGCCTGCACGATACGTTAGGATTGCGGAAACCGGCGGCCGTCTGGGCTTCATCACCCCGATGACCCATAATTTCTGCGAGAGCTGCAACCGGGTACGTCTTACCTGCACCGGCACGCTCTACATGTGTCTCGGCCAGAACGACGCCGCAGATCTGCGAGACGTTCTGCGATCGAGCGAGAGTGACGAAACCCTTCACAGGGCGATTGATGATGCCATAAGCCGGAAGCCCAAAGGTCACGACTTCATCATCGACCGTTCGAACAATCGCCCGAGCGTGGGCCGCCACATGAGCGTTACCGGCGGCTGAAAAAATCTCAAGGCTGGCTGCGGATAATGGCAGACAGATCGGTATGGAGCCTACGAGCGCTTCGGCATGGCGAGTGCCGTGTCGATACAGGAGATGAGTTTTGAAGGGTCGACGGGTTTACCGAGGAATGCCAACGCCCCGCCTGCAAGAGCACCCGCACGCGTTCGTTCGTCATGATAAGACGTCATGAAGATCATCGGCGGACGATCTCCGTCCTGGTTCAGGCGGCTCTGGAGTTCGATACCGCTCAGCCCCGGCATTCTCACATCCACGATCATGCAATCAATCGCCGAACGAGGGCTGAAATCGAGAAAAGCTTCAGCAGACTCGAACATCCTGCTTTCATGACCGAGAGACTTTACCAGATCGTCGAGGGCTTCACGGATTGCCATATCATCGTCAACGATGGCGATTAAGGAAGATTGAGGCACCTATTTCAACTTTCGACTGTTTGCGCATCTCTATCAAGCCTACTGCCTGATTGCGGGAAGGGTCGGCAGCGCTACACATTCGCCAGTCTCCCTTCCAGCTTGACGGAATGCGGCACTGATTTCACGGACCCCACGTGCAAACGCAATTTACCTGTACACCGTTCCCATCACTACGGCTTCTGTCCGTAAATCGATAGCCCAATCCCCATGTCGATGTACTGGGTTTTGGAAAAATAATGAATTCGGCGTTCCACCATGGAAGACACGATTGTGACAGCCGCGCCTTTTGTCTTCCCAATCCCACGTCAGGCGCCGCTTCCCCCGAGATGGATTCAAGCCTTCAGGATTGACGGATATCGCTAATTGGCCGCCACCCGACCTATCGATCGTCGGGCTGAGCGCCCTACGACCGAGCGTGCGTTGTAACGGGAACAATTCCAGCTGGTGCTTCAAAGAAGCCTTGCTCGATCCGGCAGACCGAAGCCGACATCTGCTCAATGAGGAAGGGACCATAACTCTCTGTTGCGATTTCTGCCGCAGAGGTGCGGAAAGACGACGAAAGATACGCCAGCATCGCCTCCAGGTCGTCCCGGGCACGTTGACTGGCGATCAGCGCTACGTCCTCAAGCCTCGATGCAAGCTCCATGATGATGTCCTGTCGAGCACCGACAGAGATGGAAAGCAGATCTTCTTTCGTGACCGGATGGCTGACATCATGATCAAAGGCTCTGTCCGTTGCTGCTGCTATTGAAGGTTGCATGTGAGTTCTCTCTAGTTTCGGAAAGAGGCGCATGTTTGGACAGCGGACTGAACGAAGAGCAGCTTGCGGTTCCTCACTACGCCCAGTGCGCTGACCGGACTTCAGTCTCGCACCGTTCACCGTGTGGGTTATCGAACGGTATCCTTCATCCCGTCACGGCTGAACCATACTTACGTTTAGGCGAGCAGCCTCATCGTATGGTTCTTTCCCCCTATCGCGCTCGACATCTGCCAGCACGTTACTTTGACCGCCGCGCACCTCGTTGCGACAAGCCTCATACGCATGGGTCTTGCCAGACCTAGACCTAAGCGTGATTTCGCTACGGCCAGAGACAAGCCTAGGCTTTTCCTTAGCGAGGTAAAAACAAGTTCGATGCGTAACAGACTGCATCGACCATGAGGGTGCATCCACCCTCTGCGCTGAACTTGTGTGACCGAAATGCGCGTCACAAAACTCAAACCATTGATATGTTGGAGGATAATCGTGACTCAGGCCGACAATAGCAATATTGGGAAAGAGGCTTTTTCAGAAACGCCTGGACCAACCGCCCAGCCGATGAAAATCGATACCGGCGCCTCTCAGGCCAAACGCTCTTTTTTAAAAAGCCCACTAGCCGCTGTTGCTACCATCGTTCTCGTATCAACGCTGGGTGTCGGCTCCTACTTCACATGGTTACGCTTCTTCCACCCATATGAAACGACAGATGACGCATTCGTCGATGCCCGGGCGTTTGCGGTTGCGGCAAAGGTTCCCGGCTTCATCCAGAATGTCAACGTCACGGACAACCAGCATCTCGAAGCCGGTGATACCATCGCCCGGATTGATCCGCGCGACTATCAGATCGCGCTTGATCAGGCTGATGGCCAAATACAGGCAGCTCAGGCATCGATCGCCAATGCCGATGCCCAGATCGAGGTCGCGGATGCCTCGATTGCGGAGATGCAGGCACAGCAGGCATCCTCGAAAGCGGCACTGGATTTTGCCGTGGAGAACGCAACGAGACAGCGTGAACTGGCGGATGGTGGCGCAGGCACGGTGCAAACGCTGCAACAGTCCACCTCCACACTCACGCAGGCGAAAGCCTCCTACGCGCAAGCGACAGCAAGCGTCACTTCGGCCATAAAGAGCAGGTCTGCCGCCGAAGCGCAGCGGGCAAGCGCTCTCGCGGCTCTCAAACAGGCGCAGGCACAGAAGGAAAGCAGCCAGAGAAACCTTGAATATACGGTCCTCAAGGCAGAACAAGCGGGCCGCATCGTGCAGATCAGCGGTTCCAGAGGAGAGTTCGTCGAGGCCGGTCAGGGCATAGCAACCTTCGTTCCAGACGAGATGTGGGTGACCGCAAATTTCAAGGAAACACAATTGGCGCACATAAGGCCCGGCCAGACGGTAGACGCCACCATCGATGCCTATCCCGACCACGTTCTGCACGGCACAGTCGCCTCGGTCCAACCTGGCTCAGGCACCGCCTTTTCACTGCTGCCGGCCGAAAACGCGACGGGCAACTATGTAAAGGTAACCCAGCGTGTCCCGGTGAAAATAACAATCGATCACTGGCCGCAAGATGTTGCGATAGGTCCCGGGATGTCTGTCGTTCCGACCGTGACCGTCGCGCCGGAGCAATAAAGATGGGCTCCGCCGGCGAGACGATGGGCAACCCGGAAACCACCCAAGCCGCGCCAAGCCCCTGGCTGGTGGCGATCGTCGTGGCGCTGGCGGCCTTCATGGAGGTCCTGGACACGACAATCGCAAATGTGGCGTTACGCTATATATCCGGCGGTCTGGGCATCAGTGCCGATGAATCGAGCTGGGTTGTGACAACCTATCTCGTATCCAATGCCGTGGCGCTCATCGCCAGCAGCTTCATCGCCAGACGTTACGGTCGCAAGCGCGTCTATCTCACATGCCTCGTGACGTTCACGATCGCTTCGGTATTTTGCGGCATCGCCTGGGATCTACAGTCACTGCTTATTTTCCGAGTGATTCAAGGCTTCGCTGGCGGCGGCATGGTTCCCGTGTCGCAATCGATCCTCACGGATTCATTTCCGCGGGAAAAGCGTGGACAGGCGTTTGCGGTATTCGGCATAGCGGTCGTCGTCGCGCCGGTTATCGGACCAACACTCGGCGGTTATCTGTCCGACAACCTTTCCTGGCACTGGTGTTTCCTCATCAACGGACCTGTCGGTGTTTTTGCATCGCTCCTCGTTTACATGCTCATACAGGACCGGCCTTCTGCGAAACTGGAAAGCGCTCGGATGAAGGCGGAAGGCGTCAATTTCGACCTTGTAGGCTTTCTGCTGATCGCGACGTTCCTTGGGTCATTGGAACTCGTGCTTGACCGTGGCCAGACCGACGACTGGCTCGATTCCTCCTTCATCGTGATGACCGCCGTTATCTGCGTGACGGCCCTCGCCGCCTCAATTCCATGGCTCGTGACGGTAAAAAATCCGATCATCGATGTGCGCATGCTTGCGACCCGACAGTTCGGTTCGTGCTTCATCGCTACGCTGGGAATAGGCGCGATCCTGATCGCAACCACGCAGTTCGTACCCCAGATCCTCCAGACCAACTACGGTTATACGGCGACCTGGGCCGGACTGGCGCTCTCGCCGGGTGGTCTGGTGACCATGGGCATGATGGTGGTAACCGGAGCGCTGGTTGGAAAAGTGCAACCGAAATACCTCATAGCGGCCGGCGCGGCTGTCATTGCGTACTCGATGTGGTTTCTCACCAGCCTGACCCCAGACGCGAATTTCGGTTTCTTCGTTGAATCGCGTTTCTACCTGGGGATCGGCCTCCCGCTGATATTCATCCCGATTACAGCCGCATCGTATGACGGCCTAAGGCCCGATCAGACCGATCAGGCATCCGCACTGATAAACGCGGCCCGAAATACCGGTGGCTCCATCGGCGTATGCATAGCAACCAATGTGCTGGATTACCGCGAACAATGGCACCAGAGCCGGCTGATTGAAAATTTCGTTCCTTCACGCCAAGCATTTCAACAGGCGGACCAAGTTGTGCAAGGGTACTTCCTGCAACACGGCGCTTCCGCACTGGATGCGCAAAATCAGGCAATCGGCTGGCTAGGCAGCCAGGTTCAGGTGCAGGCCAGTTTTCTCGCCTACATCGATGTTTTTTATGTTCTGGCTCTGATTTCAGTGGCGATCATTCCACTTGCGCTCATCCTGCGCAACATCGACGTCCCCTCGGGCCATCACAGTGAGCTGGAATGATGTGTCTGAAGATGGTCCCGACAGTCGGATCGTCCAAAACTTACCAACGTTTAATCGCACGGATATGCGCCCGTAATCAACCCGCGACTAGTGTCATATCTACGGTCAGGACGTAACGCGTATGGCCGTCGACCAATTAAGAAGGATCACGACCATGTTGACTACAACACGTCAGTTCGTCACCGCCGGTCTGGTCGCCTTGACGATTGCAGGTACCGCTCTCGTCACCGCCTCCCAGGCTGAAGCACACAATAATTTCGGCCGCGGTCTTGCCACCGGCATCGCCGGTGCCATCGTGGGAGGTACACTACTCGCCGGCGCATCACATGCCCATAACTACGGTGTACCGGCCTATGCCCCCGCTCCCTACGGACCTCCGTCCTATGCCTACAGCCCAGGCCCCGACGCCCGTTATTACCCAGCCTGCCATGTCGTATGGCGTCAGGACGGGTGGGGTGACATGTACCGCGCCCGCGTCTGCAACTAGCCCATCGCCAGGAGGCCGGATCTCAGCGGCCTGACACTGCCAAATCATGAATGCCGGCACGTCACCTCACCGGTGGCGATGCCTTCGCCTGTCCCATTCCAGCCAGAAAGTGAAACGCATATGTCAAACATCATTCACAGAAACCGGATCCTGGCCCTGGTCGGCGCCGCCATAATCGCCGTGCCGCTGGCCACTCCCTTTATCGTTGGCGGAAGCTCCGCGTTCGCAGGGCCCTCGACTGCACCGGCAGTCGCAGGCATCGTCGCACCGGCGGGATCCTTTGCTTCGATCGTTGCAGCCGACAAGCCCGCCGTCGTGACAATCACCACCACGATGAAGGCGGAACCCGTTACGGCACCGGGAACATCTCCGTTCGGTGAAGATTCACCGTTCAATGAACAATTCAGGCAGTTTTTCGGCCAGCAGGGCATCCCCATGCCGCGCCAGGCGCCGGAGCAACCCCAATCCCAGCGCGCACAGGCACTGGGCTCGGGCTTCATCATCAGCCCCGACGGCTACATCGTCACCAACAACCACGTGATCGACAAGGCCATGAATATCAAGGTCACGCTCGATGATGGAACCGAACTGCCCGCCACACTCATCGGCGCGGATCCGAAATCCGATCTCGCCGTCGTGAAGGTCGAGGCGAAAAAACCGCTTCCCACCGTTGCCTGGGGAGATTCCGACAGGCTGAAACTTGGCGATCTGATCCTGGCGATCGGCAACCCGTTCGGGATCGGCACGACGGTGACAGCTGGTATCGTCTCGGCCCGTGGGCGCGACCTGCATTCGGGTCCATATGACGATTTCATCCAGATTGACGCACCGATCAATCACGGCAATTCGGGTGGTCCCCTCGTCGATGGGGATGGAAAGGTCGTCGGCATCAATACGGCCATCTATTCGCCAAACGGCGGTAGCGTCGGCGTCGGCTTTGCCATTCCCTCGGACCAGGCACAGGCCATCGTCGCCAAACTTATAAAGAGTGGCTCTATCGAACACGGCTTCATCGGTGTGCAGATCCAGCCCGTTACGGCCGATGTGGCCAACGCAATCGGCCTCGACAAGCCGGAAGGCGCCCTGGTTGCAAGCGTCAACGAAGACACTCCGGCCGCAAAAGCCGGTATAAAGACTGGTGACGTCATTACTGCGGTCGGTGGAAAGCCGATTTCGTCCCCAAGGGATCTGTCGCGCATGGTTGCCGATCTAGCTCCTGGCGACCGTGAAGCTTTCACGATCTGGCGTCAGGGTGCTTCGAAAGATCTGCGCCTGACGATTGGAGAAAGCGGGCAGGAACAACAGGCGTCGGCTGACACCGGCAAGGACGCTTCTGCGGCCGAAAAGGTGCCGACCATCGGTATCGGCCTTGCCGATATCACCGACGATATCCGTCAGGCCCTCAACCTGCCAGCACAGGAAAAAGGCGCAATCATCGAAAGCGTGGCGCCCGATAAACCGGCTGCCGATGCGGGCCTTCAGGCAGGCGACATCATTGTATCGGTCAACCAGCAGACGGTGAAGTCTGCGGCAGAAGCCAAGACCGCGGTTGCCGATGCGGGCAAGGCCGGTCGCAAGGCTGTCCTCCTGCTCATTCAGCGGGGTGATACCAAAAGCTTCATCACCGTCCCGTTCTCGATCGGCTGACGTTCCGCGGCCGTCCGGAACGCTCCGGCTCCAACATGAGGTTGGAGCCGGAGCGCTTCTTTGCAGACAGGTGACAATCAGAACATGGGAGTGGTGGAGGAAGCGATCCGCGCAATGAGGATCGATCCACGTCAATGATCCTTGGGAATTCTCCACCGGAGAAAACATTAGCACCGCATCGAACGTGTCATACCGTGATGTCATCCGCAGTGTGACGCTTCTGCCTGCGACGCCAGGCCGTCGGTGTCGCGCCCGTGACACGCCGGAAGATACGCGAAAGATGCGCTTGGTCAGCCAAGCCGCACTCAAGGGCGATCTGGCATAACGGGGTGTTGCCTTCAAGCATACGTTGCTTGGCAAAATCGACACGACGCCCGATGATATAAGCATAAGGCGAAACACCGAAGCTGCGTCTGAATGCGGCGGAAAAATAGCTGCTGCTCAGTTTGACCAGAGCAGCAACATCGTCCAGGCGCAGCGTATCGGCCATGTGCGTCTCGACATGCGCCATCACTCGCTTGACCTGCCAAGGTGCCAGTCCACCGGGCACCGGCGTTATCAACGACGCAGTGGCCGGGTTAGATACGGGCTTTCGTGCTGCGGCTAAGCCATCCTGAGCAGTCGACCCATGTGCGTTTGCCAAACTTGTCGCCTGCCCGGCAGCAACGTTGTCGACGTCCATTGTCGATCTCCAGTGCGGCTAATCTCTGGTCCCGATTGTGCAGATCAGGGCGATGTGCCGAAACTCGACTGATATGCGGGTGCGCTATCCCTTGGACTGATGAGAGCATACGGAGATATAGGTTTTCGATGGCGAAGGATTTCAGAGGATCTGAAATTCCTGGCGCTAGATTGTCGGCTTCAGGCGTTGTGCCGCCACAAACCTGGTGTCATTCCCACGGCATTCACAAACGCTCGGGTAAAATGGCTCTGGTCTGCGAAACCGCAGGCGGTTCCTATCTCCGACAGGGACAGATCGGAGACTTTAAGCAATTCGCATGCCCGTGAAATTCGTGCGCTCTGGAGCCAGCGATAGGGTGTCATACCCGTCGTTTCGCGAAATGCATGGATGAAGTATCCGCGCGACAGATTACACGCCTTCGCAACATCAAGGATCGACACGTCGCCATTGAGGTTTTCCAGAAGGATGTTTTTTGCCAACGCCTCATGCGCTCGCGACAACTTTCTAACACCCTTTGCGGCTGATGTTTTCCCACCATAGTCGTGGACGATATGGACACCGATTGCCGAAGCCAGCTGGTCCACGAACAGCTTGCTGGCGTGTGCGGGCCGCTCCAACGCAGGGATCAGCGTTTTGGCGAGATTGGAAAGCACCGGATCGCAAGATCCGGTCCTGGCTTCGAGAAACGTCACTCCCGCCAGATCGCTTTCCTGCGCGATCCGCTGCAGTGCCGCCGTGGATATCTCAAGCAGCAGGAAATCAAAAGGTCCATTGAGATCGGCCTTATAGGGATCCGCAAGGTTACGAATGTAGATGGAGTTCTCTGCGAACTCGTGGACCGTTGCATGGTGCTCGTGGAAAATCCGCCGCCTGTGGCCAGCCGTCGTGGAGACACCGATGACAAATCCGCGATCGCTGGCGGCGGTTGCTACCTGCTCGAGACTGCCACTTTTCGTCCCCTTTCGGAAAAAATTGATATCGGCCCCTTGCACCGACTGGTTCTTGTAAAGCTTGTCAAACGGGCAACCAAAGCTGTCCGTGGCACTCGCCATCTGCATCTTTGAGCCTCTGACGACATTCTGGTCCAAGATGCATGACCTTTTCTGCTTGAATGACCGGAAATGTGGGGAGGAGTGATGATATATTTCACACCTTAAGATGGTGACCGATTTCACAAACGGACGCCATAGCAATGTTTCATCCCCATGCAGAAAAGAGCAGGATTGTACAAATCCGCGCTCGACACTCCGTAAGCCGCTAAGGCGTTTCCGGGCAGCTTCCAATCGAGATTTCCGAAATCCGATTTAAAACTTCAATCCGATACCGACCTGAACGATGTTCTGCTTTAAATTTACATTCGTACCCAGCAGGTCGCCCTTGCCGAAGTCGTTGCAACGACATTCAAGGCGACCAACAATGTTGTCCGTGAATGCGTCGTCCACACTGACGCCAATTGTCCAACCGTTCAGCGTATCGTTCTCGCTACCCAGCGATCCTTTGATTTTCGCCTTGCTCGCCGTCCAGCAACCGGCGGCGCAGATGAGAACGGTCTTACAGCATAACCGGCATCCAATTTCGATCCCCACCTGTTTCGGACCGCCGGCTTGAGGAGATAAAATACGGCGCGTAGCGCTCGAGCGACCGCGAGCATGGATAGGAGGTCCTTATTCCATCGGTCGCATTCAAAAACTCTGGCTCCTCCTTCTTCGGAGAGAACGGTTCCGACCGATGCTGCCCCATATGCCCGGAACCCGGCTCGTCAAGACAATGAAGACGACCAGCAGCGACGCGGCTTACCACTCCAGCACATTCTACGAGACTTTGCGGACCGCCCCCCGCCACGATACGGCCGATAGCGGCAATGCAGCCGTCGGTGATCCCGATATCCTGAAGCGTATACTGTTTTCACTGGAAAGCGCCGCCCAACACGAGATCGAAGGAAACCTGAAAAGACATATTGCAACCCGGAGGGTAATTTGCATAACAAATCCTGTATGCACTTTTGGCATTCCACTCGCAACAGTCTTGGAGTTTTCGATGCATGAGACAACAGAGCGCGATCTGCAGGCGGTGAAGGATTATCTCGCTGCCTCCATGGCGCCGGATCCGGTCCGTGCCGCATCTTACGTCGCTCCCGGTTTCACCTGCCGTTTCACCGGTAACCGGGTTTTCGACAAGCCGAGCGGCCCGACCAGCTTTAATGCCGCCCGCTACAAATGGGTGAAGAAGCGCATCGAGCGTTATGACGTCGTGCCGGGCGACACCCAAACCATCGTCTACAGCCTCGGCTACCTCTATGGCGAATGGCCGGACGGCACGCCTTTCGACAACAACCGCTATATCGACCGGTTCACGGTCCGCGATGGCCTGATCGTCGATACTGACGTGTGGAACGACAGTGCGGAATGGATTCTCGACCCGTCCATCGCACGCTGAGAACTCGCGAAGGGGTCTTCAGACCCCTTCAGTCCGCATAGGGCGCGAGGATATCCATCAGGTCACGCGGCTTGGCGCCCGAACTTTGCAGCAGCGCACGCGATGCGACGGCTTCGAGATGCTCCCCCATCATCGCCTCCGCCTTCTCCGCCGGCCCGGTGCGAATCGCCTCGATGAGTTCAAGGTGCTCGCTGACTGCGCAGTCGGAGGAATGCGGGCGACCGAAGGCGGCAAGTGACAGCCCGGCACGATAGCATATTTCCGTAACGTAGCGGATGAGGATCGGCTTGCCGGTCATTTCCGCCAGAAGCACATGAAACTCGGTGGCAAGCCGGATCGATGCGCCCTCCGGCCCATGCCGCGCCTCATGTTCCGCCTCAACGATCGCCTTCAACTGCTTCGCCTGGGCATCCGTCAACCTGCCGGCCAACCGCCGCACCACCTGCTTTTCGAGATCGAGACGAATGTCAAAAATATCCCGCGCGTCCTCGAAGGATGGCGTGGCGACAACAGCGATGCGGTTACGCCTGAGATCGACGAGGCCTTCCGCCGCGAGCTGGCCGAGTGCATGGCGAGCGATCGTTCGGCTTACCCCGAACCTCTCCCCAAGCGAATCCTCCGGCAACCGATCTCCAGGCAGAAGCGCCCGCTCAATGATGGCACGGCGCAAGGCCATACAGATCGCCGCGACCCGATCACCCTCACTTCTTGCCGCGCCATTTCTGCTTACCATCACAAACCCTCTCGCTGACAATTCGATAAGCGAGACCACGGAAAAGATCAACTCAAAGCCCTGCTGCTTTTGAGTGCACAGGTGCCGATTGATGCTCAAATTAAGTGCATGCAATTAGTGCATGCACTTAATTTGGTTCTATATGTCAAAATTGGCGTTCATTTTCCATGAATCTGAAAAATGGCACACACATTGCATGCACTTTTGAGAAACGCTTTCGATGGAGACAAGATGCCAACAGATACCCACCCCGCGACATCCGCGCCTGCCGCCGTGGAACTCTCCCAGGCCGCTGTCTCCTTCGGCCGACAGGACAAGGCTGTCGTCGCGCTGCAGGAAACAAGCCTGCGCATTGCCGATGGTGAATTTGTCGCGCTTGTCGGCCCGTCGGGTTGCGGCAAGTCGACCATTATGCGGCTCGCCGCGGGTCTGTTGCAGCCGACCACGGGTGCGGTCATCGTCGGGGGCCGGGAAGTTGGTGCCAAGGCAATGCGCATCGGCATGGCGTTCCAGAACCCGACCATGCTCCCGTGGCTGACGATCGAACGCAACGTCATGCTGCCGCTCAAGATCGTCAAGCCGTTCCGGTCCGAATACGGTGCAAAGAAGAACGGCGAATTCCGCGACCGGGTGCGTACGCTGCTCGCCGATGTCGGGCTGGAAAAATTCGCCAACCACTATCCGTGGCAACTCTCTGGCGGCATGCTCCAGCGCGCCAATCTCTGCCGCGCCCTTATCCACGAGCCTAGCCTGCTTCTGCTGGACGAACCCTTCGGAGCGCTCGACCAATTCACGCGCGAGGAGCTGTGGGGTACGATGCAGTCGCTCTGGATGAAGCGCAGACCGACCGTCCTGCTCATCACCCACGACCTGAAGGAGGCAGGCTTCCTCGCCTCTCGGATCTGCGTCATGAGCGCTCGGCCGGGCCGCATCATTGATGACAGCACAGTCGATTTCCGGCGTCCCCGCACCGTGGAAATGACTTTCGAGCATGATTTCGTTGCACTTAACCAGCGCCTTCGCGAGCTCATCATCGATGCTCGGTCCGACACCGCGATCCAAGGAGCCTGACCCATGAGCTACGAATTGCGCCGCCGCTTCTGGGCCGCCGCCCTCATCATCGCCTTCTTCGGCCTGTGGGAAATCCTCTGCCTCGCTCTGCAGGTATCCGATCTCGTCCTGCCGCGCCCGAGCCAGGTCTTAGAGACGCTGGTCGATCGCTTCCCCGTGCTCATGCCGCACATCATCCAGACACTCTGGACGACCATGGTTGGCTTCGTCCTCGGTGTTGCCGTCGGCGGCGTCATCGGCGCGGCGATCGGCGTGTCGCGCACGGCCTATGATACGGCCTATCCGCTGCTGATCGGCTTCTCTTCCATTCCCAAGGTCGCGGTCGTGCCGATCTTCGTGCTCTGGTTCGGATCCGGCTCGGTGCCGGCCATACTGACGGCACTTGCCATGTGTTTCTTCCCGATCGTCGTCAACATCGCCACCGGACTTGCAACGACCGAGCCCGAACTGGAGGATGTGCTGAAATCACTCGGCGCCAGCAAGCTCGATATTCTCTGGAATGTCGGCCTACCGCGCACCATGCCGTTCTTCTTCGCCTCCCTGAAGATCGCCGTCACCTTCGCCTTTGTCGGCTCCGTCCTGTCGGAAACCGTCGCGTCGAATCGCGGCATCGGCAATGTCATGATGTCGGCCTCGTCCAATTTCGATGTGCCGCTGGTCTTTGCCGGCCTCTTCATCCTCGCCCTTCTGGGCGTGCTTCTCTACGTCGCCTTCTCCCTGATCGAGGCGCGCGTCACCGGCTGGGCCACCCGCCGCCAGGATTTCACTGCCGCCTGAACATCTACCCAAACCAAACGGAGCCAGACATGCTGAAGAAACTGATCTCGACTCTTGCGCTTAGCCTTTGCCTCGGCGGTACCGCCATGGCCGAAACGAATATAAAGTTCACCCTCGGCTGGAAGACGCAAGGCTCGGACGCCCCCTTCCTGCTCGCCATGCAGAAGGGCTATTTCAAGGAAGAAGGCCTCAACGTCACAATCGACCAGGGCGAGGGCTCGGCCGCCACCGTCACCCGCATCATGTCGGGCGTTTATGATGCCGGCTTCGGCGATATCAACGCCATTATCCAGAACGCCGCCACCAGGCCCAACGAAGTGCCTGTGATGGTCTACCAGCTGTGGAGCAAGCCGCCCTTCGCCATCGTCAGCAAGAAAGAGACCAATATCACCAAGCCGACCGATCTCGAGGGCAAGAAGCTTGGCGGCGCGCAGGGCACCCCGACGACCCGCCTCGTCACCGTGCTTGGCTCGATCAACAAGGTCGACATGACGAAAGTCGCGATCGAGAACATGGGCCCCAACCTGCAGGAGCCGATGCTTATCAAAGGCGACATCGATGGCGCGCTGGTATTCAACATCACCAGCTGGTTCAACCTCATCAACAACCGCCAGGATCCCGCCAAGGACTACAACTGGCTCTCCTTCGGCGATTACGGCCTTGATCTCTATGCTAACGGCATGATGGTCTCGCAGAAACTGGTCAAGGAAAACCCGAAGGCCGTCGAAGGCCTCGTCCGCGCCGTCAACAAGGCGACGAGGGAGATCGCCGGGAATTCCAAAGCTGGTATCGAGGCCGTCATGGCCTATGACAATCTGGCCAAGGAAGAGCTCGAACTGGCGCGTATGAAATTCTCCTACGAGAACCTTATCGTCTCGCCGGAAGTCGACAAGCTCGGCCTCGGTGACGTCGATGATGCCCGCCTCGCCCGCTCGATCGACATCGTCGTCGACGGCTACCAGCTGCCGTCCAAGCCTAAGCCGGAACAGATCTTCACCCGCCAGTTCCTGCCGGCGCTCGAAGACCGCAAGCTGGTCTACAAGGCCGACTGATCTGCAGAGATGCTTGTGCTGGCCGGAAGTATCCGGCCAGCCTATGAAGAGCGGAAACATGACCCGAAACCCCTGTTCCCTCCGCGATTTCAGATACTCCCTGGTTTTCAATCTGGCTCTATGCGACCTGTTTTCCTCTCGTCATTTTCATAGCGAATTCGTTGGGGATTATGTTGTCCAGCGATGAATGCGGTCGTAGCCTTTTGTAATCTTCATTCCATATGGTGATCGCGGCTCTGGCGTCAGGCAATGACGAGAACAATGTTGCGTTGAGGCACTCGTCGCGGAAACCTCCATTGAAACTTTCTACGAAGCCGCTTTGCATCGGCTTTCCGTGTCAGCCGCGGCTAGATTTCCGCATCAAAAGAAACGTGCAGGCGGAGCGCTCTGCCCCGCCTGTTCTCCACCCGAACCAAACTGAACGGTGAGGACCATTCCCTGACTGCGATCGTGGAATGCATTTGCCGTGCATCCAAACTCTAAACTGTTTGCGGCTTCCTCTCCAGCCGGCCCGAAAGCCGAACCGCAGGCAAAAGGATCACAAGATAGATTATCGCTGCCAGTGTCAGCGACGAGGTGTTGAATGTCACCGACCGTATCGTGCTGGCCGAATAGAGAAGGTCGTAAACACCGACGATCGAGGCCAATGACGTCGCTTTCACAACCTCGATCGTGTTTGAGGCGAGATCCGGTAGAACGTTGCGCAATGCTTGGGGCAGTACAACGTATCGGAGAGAGTCTTTGTACCCAAGGCCGGTGGAGCGGGCGGCTTCCATTTGCCCCGACGAAACCGAACCGAGGCCAGCGCGAATGATCTCACAATAATAAGCCGTGTTGTTGAGCAGCAGCGCGATGATCGCGCACATGATCGCAGGCAGCCTGACGCCTAGAAACGGCAGGGCGGAGAAGGTTACGATGATCAGCACCAGTGGCGGCATGGTGCGGAAGACATTGGCCCATGTCCGCACGATCCAGCGCAGGATCGGCGAGCGCGCTTCGGATAGCAGCGCCAACCCAAGGCCGATAACGAAGCCGACGGGTGCCAGCACGGCCGTCAACAACAAGGTGATCATCAGCCCTGACATGAGATACGGTAGCGCCTGGCGCATGATGTCGAGGTTGAAGAACTGTTCGATCAGGTCGGTCATGTCCGCGCCCCCCAGGCCATGCGCTTTTCAAGGCCGCCTGCCAGAGCCATCAGCGGCATGAAGATGATCAGGTATAGGATCGCCGCCATGATCAGCGGCGTTGCATTGCCGGAGAAGGACAGCGCTGTCTGCGCTTCGTTCAAAAGTTCCGGCATGCCGATGGCGGTCCCAAGCGCCGTATTCTTGGAAATGGCCAATGCACGGTTGGTCAGCGGCGGGATGCAAAGCCGCATGGCCTGCGGCAGGACCACATAGCGCAGCGTCTGGGCATTGGTCATGCCGGTGGATCGCGAGGCCTCCCATTGCCCCGGGCCGACGGCTGAGATCCCGGCCCAGAAAATCTCCTCGGCAAAAGCTGCAAGAATAAGAGAAAGTGTCAGCCAGAGGACCCACGGTGCAGACAGACTAATGCCGACGCTCGGCAGGCCGAAATAAAGCAGCAGAACGACCGAGAGTGGAGGAACGGCACGAAAACAGTCAACGAAAAGGCGTAAAAACCACACAACGACCTTGTTCGACACAAGACGGATCAGCGCCAGCGTAAGTCCGAACATCAGACCGGCGATCACGATCGCCAGCGACAGATAGATCGTAATCCAGGCGCCTCGCAGCAGATCGGGGAGATATGTTTGCGCGACTGCCCTGTTGAAGAAGAGATCGACAAGACCGGTTATATCCATCGCTCAGTGTCCGTGCGAGAGGAATTGGCAAGCGCGGCTTTCCGGCCCACGCGCCAGAATTTCGGCAGGCGTTCCGATCTCCACGATCTGCCCGGCCTCCATGAAGGCAACCCGGTCCGCAGCCTCGCGGGCGAAGCGCATCTCATGGCTGACAACCAGCATGGTCATGCCCTCATTCTTCATATCCATCATCGCCTGCAGAATTTCGCCGACAAGCTGTGGATCAAGTGCCGAGGTCGGCTCGTCGAGAAGCATGACTTTCGGCCCAAGCGCAAGCGCCCTTGCGATGGCGACTCGCTGTTGTTGGCCGCCGGAAAGCTGCGATGGATAATGCGTCAGGCGGGCACCCAGGCCCACCCGCATCAATTCGCGGTGCGCGATCTCCCGCGCCTCGCTCGTCGATTTCTTCTGCACCCTCTGCAATGCCAGCATCACATTCTGCTCTGCCGTCATGTGCGGGTAGAGGTTGAATTGCTGGAACACCATGCCGATGCGCTGGCGCATCTTGTTGATGTCCGTTGCCACGGCAGTGATATTGATCCCGTCGACAACGATCGCGCCGTCCGTCGGCTCTTCCAGCCGGTTGCAGCACCGCAGAAGAGTGGATTTTCCAGACCCCGAGGGTCCGATCAAGAACACCAGTTCACCCGGCATGACGCGCAGGTTGATGTTGTTGAGAACATTCACGCCGTTGAAGGACTTATACAGAGCATGAATGTCGAGCATGGGCTGCGCGATCGATTGCGACATGGTTCTAGGCCTTAATCAGTCAATCTGTTTCAGTTGCACGACAGTTCGTGCGGCGTCGCATCGTAATTGCCGAGGCCAACCGGACCGAAACCCGCCTGCGGGGTCACTTCCAGCGATCCGGCCTCAGGCGTCACGCCAAGCCATTTTTCATAAAGCGATGCTGCCGTGCCGTCCGACTTGATGCATTCGATTACGGTTTCGACCTGCTTGCGCAGTTCCGGCGAGGATTTAGGGATTGTATAGGCAAAGTAACGGCCGGTGGCTTCCTTCAGGTCGGCAGCCTTCAGTGCCGGATTCCGCTTGGCGAAGGTCAACGCAGTCGGCACGTTCATGATGGCCGCATCCGCGCGCCCTGCCTGAACGGCCTGCGCGGCATCGCTGAGCGAAGCATAGGACTCGATCGTCCAGCCGATTTCGCCGGCCTTCTCGCGCGCCCACTTCTCGTCGGCATTACCCTTGTTGGCGGCAATGACCTTGCCCTTCAGCTGGTCATAGCTGGTCAGCGCCGGCGCATCCTTTTTGGTCACGAAGGCGAGATCGGCAGACCAGATACCTTCCGTCAGGAGAAAGATGTCGGAGCGTTCCTTCGTTACCGTCATCGGAACCGATAGCATGTCGTAGGTACCCGCCTGAAGGGCCGGAATCAACGCCGAGAATGCCATCGCGTCGATGGTAATTTCGCGCCCGAGACGCTTCGAAATCTCTTTCGTCATATCGACGGTCAGACCTTCGATGGAACCATCCATCTTCGGTTGGGCGAAAGGTGGCGCATTGCCGTCGAGCGCACTCTTCAAAGGTTCCTGAGCGGAGGCGGGCCCAGCCAAAATGGCGAGCAGGATGGAGATGGCGTGAATTTTTTTCATGATCGTTCCCTTTTTATATTCAATCAGGCTACAGAATTCGAATGGACATTTCAAATGGATGTTTCATCCGCCTTTTGTTATTTTCTCATGCTTCCAGATCGCGGCGCGGTCCTACCAGTGGCTGGAAGGTTTTATCCGTGACTCGTGGGATCTTGCGCCCCACTTCAAGCGCCTTGCGAAACGTGATGGCAGCCGCGGCCAGTTCATCGCCGGTGGGGGCCGTCTCGCCGCAACCGGTCCATAGCGCCTGGACGGCGAGAACCAGATCCTTGGTGTCCTTGGACATGCGACTTACCCTTCTGCCGTAATGGCGGTTGAAAGAACGTGCTGCGGCTCTGCCCGCATCGGGTTAGGGGTCAGAACCTGTTCCAGCGCCCACGCTGCACGCATCAGCAGCGCTTCTTTTTTAAATCCGGCCGCCAGCTGCACGGACAGCGGCAAGCCCTGTGGCGAAAAGCCGGCGGGTAGCGCCAGAGCGGGATGCCCGGACAATGAGAACGGACTGCCTGCCGATCCCGCCGTGTAGGAAACCACCGCCGGATTGTCGTGAATGGGCGGCGCCACCCGATAGGTCATCGGCAGCAAAAGCACATCTACCCTGGAGAAAATCTCATCTGTGCGGGCAACAAGCGCCCGCCTCTGGCGCAGCGCGGCCAGATAGTCCGCGGCGCGTAGATACATGCCCATGTCGAGCTTTTCGCGCAGCGAACGACCCATCAGGTGCCGATGCTCCAGATAGTCGCGTTCGTGAATGGAAAAACTTTCCGCCCGGTTGATCGGCATGGCGATCGAGCGATATTCAGATGGCGCGATCGGCAGGTCGAGCTCGATCACCTCGGCGCCCAGTTCCGCAAAAGCGGCCGCGCTTTTGGCAAGCGCTTCGAGAATTGCCGGCTCTGGTGCGGCGTCGCCCGGATCGAGATTGCGCACGAAACCGATCGTCAGGCCTTTCACTCCATCCTTCAGGCCGGGGAGTGTCGGCTCAACCGGCGCGGAAAGGCTGACGGGATCGTCTTCATCGAAACCGGCAATCGCATCATAGATAAGTGCTGTGTCTTCGGTACTCAGTGCAAGCGGGCCGGGTGTATCGAAGCTCCAGCAGTTCGGCATCACACCATGACGGCTGATGCGACCGAAGGTAGCCTTCAGCCCGACGAGACCGCATGCAGCGGCTGGCAGGCGTACGGAACCGCCCGTATCGGTTCCAATGGAGAAGAATGCCGTGCCCGCCGCTACGGCAGCAGCCGAACCGGTAGACGAGCCTCCGGTAAAATGGGCAACATTCCAGGGGTTACGGCTTGGAGGCGCATCTAGATCGAAATGCACGGCACCGGTTCCGGTGCCGTATTCCCAGGTGTTCAGCTTGCCCACGAGAATGGCTCCGGCCGCTTCGAGCCGCGTCACCAGCGTTGCCGTTACCTTCGGGTCATGGCGCTGCGGCACACGCGAACCACCGGTCGTCTCCAGACCTGCCGTATAGATGTTGTCCTTGACCGCGAAGGGAATACCGTCGAGCGGCCCCAGCAGCGCTCCGTTCCTCGCCCGCTCATCAGATGCGGCAGCATTCCTGCGAGCCGCATCCCTGTCCATGCGCAGATAGGAATAGATCACCCCATCAACAGCGTCGATGCGGGCGAAAACGGCCTCAAGCAACGCCGATGGCGCTATTTCGCCGCTGGCAATCTGCCGCGAGGCTTCCGCCACCGACAGGGCGGCAAGGTCCATGTTGGCCTCTTTCACCGCTTCTGTCTTTTTTGCATTTCCCATACGCGTCAGCTCCTTGCACTGTATGCCTTGTGGCGGCTGACGTCAGCGCCATCGGCATGTTGTAATCCGAGGAAGAACAAGCCGGACACAGCGGTCAGGCCGGCAATGATGAAGATGGAAGCCGAGATGGCCTCCGCGGGCACGCTCACGCCCATGGACTGGATCTGCGCCACCAGCACCGCCGCAACGGAGATGCCGAGCCCCATCGAGAGCTGTTGGCCAACACCGCCAAGCGAGGTGCTCGCGCTTTGCCGCGCCTTCGGAATGTCGGCAAACAGCAACGTGTTTGTCGTGTTGAACTGAAGCGACCGCATGACACCGAACAGAAAGACGATGCAGACCATGGCCGCAAGCGGAGTATCGGCCTCAACCATCCCGACCAGCGCAATCGTCACTGCGCCGATCATGGCATTACCAAACAGCGTGACCTTGAAGCCGAACTGCGCCAGCACACGCCGCATCATCGGTTTCAGCGCGATCGCGCTTGCGGCGACGATGAAGACGATCCAGCCAGCATCGGCCGCGCTCCAGCCAAAACCGATCTGCAATTGCAGCTGAAAAAGGAATGGCAGGGCATTGAAGCCGAGGCGCGAAAGGCCGCCACCGAAAAAACCCACCCGGAACAGGCGCAGTTTCAGAAGCGTCAGATCGAGCACCGGTGCCGCGCACCGCTGCATATGGCGTGCATAGGAGAGCGCACATACCGGGAGCACCGCGATCATGGCAATAATGACTGGCATCGGCAGGAAGACATGCACCAGCTGGTCGAGCAACAATTGCGCCGCGCCAAGGAATACGGCACAGACCACGAAGCCCCAGAGGTCGAAATTATAGCGTTCTCCCGGCTCATCCGGCGGCAGAAGACGGGCGGCGAAAATCATGCCGAGAATGCCGAAGGGTATCTTCACGAAGAAGATCCATTGCCAGGAAAGATAAGTGACCACATAACCGCCGATCAGCGGGCCGAGCACCGGACCGATCAGCGCCGGCGTCGACATCCAGGCAATCGCCGAGGCAAGCTGATCCTTGGGCGCTGCTCGAATGAGAAGCAGCCTTCCGACCGGCGTCATCAAGGCTCCGGCAACTGCCTGCAGGGCGCGCATGACGACCAGCGTCGTCAGATCCTGCGCCAGCGCAGCCCCTACCGACAGCAGCATGAATGCGCCCATCGCCCACAGGAAGATACGTTTTGCGCCGAAGCGATCGGCGAGCCATGCGCTTGCCGGGATCACGGCCGCCAGCGTCACCAGATAGATCGAGAGCGCCAGATTGATGCGCAGCGGCTCGATGCCGAAGTCGGCCGCAATCGCCGGGATTGCGGAAACCATAATCGTGCTGTCGAGTCCTTCCATCAGGAAGGCGGCCGAGATCGAAAGGGAAAGCAGCATGAGACTGCGCTCCCCTGACAGGCGAGACGTTGAAACCATTTTTGGTCTATCCGGTGCGTGAGGTCACGGCCGGGCGCTAAAGCCCGATCGTCGCCTCCATGATTTCGGGAACGGTGACGCTTTTGGCGCCCTCTATCGCGAAAATCTCGTCAAGTATCCGCTCGAAGGCGGCAATTCGGTAAGGCTGCCCCATGATCCACGGCGATAGATTGATCGTCAGAAGGCGCCCATGACCGCTTTCCTTCGCCTCCTTCGCCAGCCGTCTGGCAGCCGCCACGAAGCTTCGTTCCACGTCCTTGAGAGGCTGCTTGCGCACGGCGAGCATTTCGCGGTCGGAAAGCTCCATCGTTGAGGGCAGCGCCACAATGGAGCCGGCACCTGTGTCAAAGCGATAGGGCACCTCGTCATTGACCCAGTCGGCCATCGCCGTCACGCCGGCTTCCAGCAACAGGCGCGGTGTGCGCGTCGACTGCGACCAGGACGGCGAATGCCAGGCGACCGGCTTCACGCCAAAACCGTCGAAGATGGCCAGCGTCTCGGCAATCATCTCGGCTTCCGTCTTTTCGTCCAGCCCTTCATGGTGGATCGAACCGGCATCGAGGCTGGCCGCCACGATTTCCCAGCCTTCGCTCAAAATCTCGCGCATCAGGATCGGGTAACGCTGCGCCACACGCGCATTGAGGAATGCGCTGGCGGTCACGCCCCTTGCCTTCAGTGCATCCATCATCCGGTAGATGCCGACACGATGACCGTAATCACGCTGGGTGTAGGTCTGCGTATCCGGCCATGCCCGGTTCGGCGCGCCGACCGGCAGAAAAGGCTTTCCCGAAATGTTGAGCGGGAACCATTCGACGGCAATCTGGATCCAGACGCCGAGCGTGGTGTCGCCGGACCATTCAATCCGGCGCTCGCTCCAGGTGTCGCGCCAGGCGTAGAAATCGTGATCCATCTGCCGGTGACGGCGCAGAGGTGTTTCGAGATACTCGGGACCGGTCGGACGGATCATCACAGCTCTCCCTCAAGCCCTGAAAGCCAGGCAGACATCTGGTCGTAGTGGTTCTCGTAATACCAATCGGCGATTTCGCGGGCCGTCGGATACCAGACGTGCTCATGCGATTTCACGTAGTCGAGGAATTCAGCAAAAGCGTCGATTCGATGCGGATGCCCCAGAACAAAGGGATGAATGGCAAAGCACATGACGCGAGCGCTGTCGGCTCCTTCGATATAAAGCCGATCGAACTGCGCCTTCAGAGAGGCGAACATCTCGTCCACCGAGTTATTGTTCCAAGCCGCCATCGGAACGTCGTTCATCTCGATGGAATAAGGCACCGAAATCAGCTTGCCGCTTTTCAGGTTGAGCGGCATCGGCTGATCGTCGTGAAAGTAGTCGAGCGTATAGTGAATACCTTCCTGCGCCAGAATTTCCTGGGTTTCGAGGCTGGGCGTGATGGCCGGCGTCAACCAGCCATCCAACCGCTGCCCGACCTTCGCCAATGTCTCGCGGGAATCGATGACCACCTGCCGCTGCTCTTCCGGAGTCATGCCGTAGAAGTAGCGGCTGTTGTAGACTCCATGGCTGAAAAGCTCCCAGCCCAGATCGTTGCAACGCTGGATGATGTCCGGATAGTGGTCGCAGACCGCTACGGAAAGCGAAACCGATCCGCGGATGTCGCGCTTGGCCATCTCGTCGGCAAGGCGACGGAAGCCGATGCGGTTACCGTAATCACGCGAGGAATAATACAGAATGTCCGGAAGGGTACGGAACGGATAACGATTGGGATTGACGGGCGGCTGCCATTCGTAGTGCTCGATATTCGGCGCCAACCAGAAAGCGAGGCGCGCTCCGCCCGGCATGGAAATCTTCGGCCTACCCCGCATCGGCGCATACCGGTACTGGCCTGTATCAACGTTTGCTTGCATGATTTCTTTTACCGTCACGTCCCCTGCTCCATTCACAACATGTTTTATCAAACACATCATTGAAACATTTGTTTCGAACATTATATTCAAACATCTGCTGGTGCAAGTCTGTTTTTTTCGGTAGACAATTCAGAACAAAGAAAAGCAGGCGAGACAGGGATGGAGACCTTATGGAAGAGGACGAGGCGACAACACGTCGGAGCGAAACACGCGACGCAATCCTGAATGCCGCCAAAGAGCTCGTTGCGCGCAAAGGCCCAAAAGGCACGACCGTGCGCGATATCACCGAGGCTTCCGGAGCCAACACGGCAGCGGTCAATTATTACTTTCAGTCGAAAGATGCGCTCGTCCGCCTCGCAACTCAGGAGATCACCGGCGACGTGAACCAACAGCGCCTAGCGCGTCTCACCGAAATGGAAGAGGCGGCAGGTGAAGCGGCTCTTACGCCCCGCCAGATCCTTGAGGCCCTGATCGAACCTATCCTGACGGCTTCCCGCTCCAGCGACGGCGGAAGCCTCTACGTGCGAAACGTTTTTCAGATGCGCGTTGATGCCCGCGCCGGATACAACAATTTCAACATCAACAGTCATGCCGCTCATCGATTTATCAAGGCGATGCAGAAAACCTTTCCTGAACTCGACTTGGAAGATGTCATCTGGAATTACGAGTTCGCCCGCGGCACGTCTGTCCATCTTTTGGCAAATCTTGATCCTGTCTCCCGTCGCTTTGAGCAGCTGATGATGCCGCCTGGTGAAAGCTTGCCGCAAACTCCTGGATTTGAGCTTGGCAAAAGCGCCGTCGAGCGAGTGATTGCAATCATACTGCGCGGGTTCGGTAACCCTCTATAACATCCTACAAAGACAGGCCGTTCATACCTGCCGTCTCACTCCGCTTGAGCCCAGCAGCACGTATGGAGGCATCGGTCCGGCGTTTGGAATTGTGTGCCGGCGCATTCACGACGGACGCCGATGGCGAGGATCGCATCTGGCGAGCAGACGCTTTCGATATTTGACAAGCATCGTCATGTTTTCTACGTGGTGGTCATATGCAACATCGTCGGTCTGGCCGCTTCCGCGCAGACATCGGCTTACTTCAGGAAAATAGCATGCTGCGTCGGACGCTTAGCACCCTTGTCGGCCTGGTGATCCTCGCGGGTTTTCCCGCACGTGCAGACCAGCCCGCCTGGGATCCTCGTCTTGTCACCGGCACGCTCGGCAATGGCCTTACCTATATCCTGCACGACAGCGGCAAGGCGGAAGATCCCTTCAACATCAGGCTGATCGTCCATGCCGGCTCCGTCGATGAGCCCAAGCCGAGCGGCATTGCCCATATCCTCGAGCACATGGTGTTCCAGTCAAACAGGGCACATCCGCGGAGCATGCATCACTATTTCCAGCAGATAGGCTGGCGCACCGGCGTGCAGATCAATGCCATGACGCGGGAGACTGAGACCCAGTACATGGTGCGCACCCGCCCTGACGATGCGCTCGACCTCGAAGGCTCCTTGAGGCTCGCCTCCGATCTCGCCTTCGGGGCCGAACTCAAGGCCGAAGACTGGGAGAAGGAGCGCTTCGTCATCCTTGAGGAACTCAGACAGGGCAACAGCCTTGCCGATCGCGTCAGCCGCCAGAAGAAAGCCATCCTGCGCGTCGGCTCCCGCTTCACCGACCGCCCGACGATCGGCACCAGGGAAGGGATCGAAGCGACCACCATCGATGAAATCCGCGCCTTCTACGAGCAGTTCTACGTCGCCTCCAACATGACACTTATCGTCTCTGGCCGCATAGAGACGATGAAAGCCAAGGCGGTGATAGAGGAGACGTTCGGCAAGGCGCCGAGCAAACCGGCCCCCGACCGCAGCTACGTCCCGCTGCCGCTGAAGGAGGGGCTTGAGGTCGGGCTGGTGCAGGAGCCGCGCGGCTCCTCTTCTCAGGTCACCTATGCGTTTCGCCTACCAATGCCGGAGCGACGGAGCGACGCGGGCCAGTTCGCCTACCTGCAGAAATATTTTCTCACCCGCCTGATCCGCGACGCCGTGCAGGCACAGGCTCCACACCATGCCAAAACGGTCGACAGCCTGACGGCGGTTATGCAGGAGCCGACCGAGGAGCGGCTGATCCTCGCCTTCAACGCCCGTACGGAAAACCACGACGCCGCGCGAGCGATCCTGCTGGAGGCCGTTGAAAGACTGCGACGCGAAGGGCTGTCGCGGGAGGGCTTCGACGACGAGATGGCACGCGTCCGGCGCATCAACGAGAACAATATCGAGGCCTCGAGCTTCAGGACCTTTGCCGAATGGGAGGATCGCATCGCCTCCGCCGTGCTGACGGGCTCGGTGGTCGACGATCCCCTCCGTCGCGCCGAGCGGACCAAGGCGCTGCTTGATCGCATCACGTTCGAAGGCTTGAACGCCAGACTGCGCGCCATGCTTTCGACCAGCGATCAGGTGCTGTTCTATCAGGTACCTGGCGGCCGCGAGGTCACACTTCCTTCATCAGCATCCGTGATTGCGGAACGGGATCGTCTGCGTGCGCTTCCAGCCCTGCCTCCTCTGCCCGCAGCCGTCGCAGCGCCTGCGCCGGTGGTCGAAGCGCCGGTACCGGCTTGGCCGAGCGATGCCGGGGTGGCCGAAACCGGCCAGCTCGTATCCGAGCATCATGACGGCAAAACGGCCACCACCGAATGGGTGCTCGGCAATGGCGACCGCGTTGTCTGGCTGGAGCGCAAGACGCCGGATGGCAAGGTTTATCTGTCAGCCCAGTCTGCTCCCGGTTATCTCAACCGCGAATTCGGCAGCATCGCTTCCCAGGCCGCGCTGCAGCTCTGGCCGCAAAGCGGCTATGGCTTCTGGTCGCAGGACGAGTATGACCGCTGGACTGCCACGCAGAAAACACGGTGGAACTGGTCGGTGCAAGACGGCCTCCTGGACATCGCTACCGTCAGCGCCGCGGAACAGCTGCCCGAAATGCTGAAACAGTATGCGGCCGCAATCACCTACGGCACCATCCGCGAAGAAGGCGCTCAGGCCTTCCGTGACCAGATGGCAATGGCAGGCGCATCCGGGGGGGAGATATCCGCGCTTCTCTATGGCGACGCGGCCGACAGACGGGATCAACGTGCCGCAGACCTCACGGCGTCGGACCTGCAGCGCATCGCCCGGATGCATCTCGGCCAGCCCGTCACCTGGTTTGTCGTCGGGCAGAAGCCGACGGATGCGATCCGCACGGCGTTCACCCGGATCATCGGCGCTATCGAGCGCCATGACCGGCTGACGGCGACACCGCTCCTGCAGCAGGACGGTCGCCGGGAAACCGCCATCGCCAGTTACGACGACAATCGCGCCCGGGTAGAGCTTACCTTCTTCACCCCTATGAACTGGACGCCGGAGGCAGGCTTCATCATTTCCGCACTCACCCCGATGGCGCAGCAGGCGCTGAAGAACGAACTGCGTAACAGGCTTGGCGGCATCTATTCGCTGGAAATGGAAACCCGGCTCGATCCCGACACGAACAGGGCCATCTCGACGCTTGCGTTCTATTGCGCGCCGGAACGAACCGAGGAATTGAAGCAGGCGGCGATCCGGGTGCTGGCCGACATGGATGAAACGGTCGGTCAGGCGGATATTGGCAGGTTGCGGCAGGATATCATTTTTGCCGAGACCGCAAGGCTCGATGATCCCAATACCTGGCTGCGACGGCTGGCACTGAGCTATCGCCGCTATGGCGATGCCGGATATCTGGAGCGTATGGGCGGCCTGGCGGAGCGCATCACCGCTCCGCGTCTGATGGCCCATGCCCGGCACGTCTTCCGCACCGACAATCTGGTCGCCGTCATCAAGGGGCCGAAGAATCCACAAAACGCGGAGTGAGTGCGCTTTTGCCCCATCGGCATGGCTTGCATCGCGTCTTGCTCATGCAATAATAGATGACTAACTTTGTCCGGTTTTCGGGCATTCCTGATTGACTGCAAACCAGAGTTCGAATGAGCCTCAACGTGGAACGACTTGACGATGTGTATCTGCACATGCGTCAGACCCTGCGAAAGGCGATCCTGCGCATCGTGCAGAATGATGCCGAGGCGGACGAGCTGACCCAGGAAGCCTATCTGCGGGCGCGTAGGGCTTTGCAGGATACAGTGCCTGACAATCTCGAAGCCTTTCTCTGGCGCACCGCCCGCAACCTGGCGCTTGATCACCTCAGGCGGCGCAAGGTGCGCTCGATATTCGAGAAGCACGATGCCACGGAGACGGATATCGCCGAAATCCCCGATGTTGGCCCGGATTTGGAAGAACAGGCGATCCAGCGCGAGCGGCTCCGCCTGTTCACACAGGCGCTTGAGGCCCTGCCCAGACGCGTGCGCCAGGTCTGGCATCTCGGCCGCATCGAGGGCCTCTCCTATCCCGAGATCGCCCGCCTCCTTGGGGTTTCGCCCAACACCGTTTTCAACGACATGAAACATGCCATGGGCGTGATGCTCGATCTCAAGACGAGGATGGATCGGTCATGAGGCGCGTGAGATCATGCGGTTGGGATTTTTTTGTGATGGCGTGCATCGTGAAACGTCATACATCGGGAAGCTGCACAGATTGGGAACACAGTGATGACGTCGCTGCGTGACGACACAGCACAGAACGCCGATTACCGGCACGAAGACCCCGCGACCGATCAGGCGCTGGAATGGTACGTCCGCATCGAGGCGTCAGGCGAAGCCGGCATCGAGGATCGCCTAGCACTGGAGGCGTGGCTGGAACGTGCCCCGGAAAACCGTGCTGCCTACGACGACGTCAGGGCACTGTGGAACTGTCCCGAGCTGACGGTGGCGACGGCGCAGCTCTATCCCCCCTCATCCACCGTCGCGATGCCTGCGAACGAACCACGCCGGATCCGCCCGCGGGTATCCCGGCGCGGCTGGCTCGTCGGCATGGGTCTGGCGGCGTCACTGCTGCTTGCCGTCGGCTTCGGTCCTCAGATCTCAGAAATCGCGACTGAATGGACCGCGGACTACACGACCTCATCAGGGAAAACAGCAAGCATCGTCCTGCCGGACGGCTCGCGCGTGCAGCTCAACAGCCGCACGGCCCTTTCGCTCGATTTCGCGGACAGCCATCGCGGCGTGACGCTGCTCAGGGGCGAAGCCTGGTTCGAAGTGGCCCATGACACCGCCCGCCCCTTCACGGTTACTGCAGGCTACGGCACGGTGCATGTCACCGGCACCAGTTTCGATGTCAGCCGCGACGAGGGTGAAGATACGGTGCATCTCGTCACGGGTCGCATCTACCTGACATCGCGTAACGGCAAGAGCGGCCCGCTGCAGCTTGCGCCGGGCGAGGCCGCACGGGCCGATGCATCCAGCATCACCCCCATATCCCCCGAGGATGCGGAGCGTCGTCTCGCATGGCGTGCCGGCTGGGTGGTGCTGTCCGGCACACCACTGCGCGAGGCACTATCGGAGCTACAGCGCTACACGTCAGCGCACATTATGACGGTTAACACCGCCATCCTCGATACGCCGGTGAGCGGCAGCTTCCGCATAGGCGAGGCCGACGATGCGATCCGCACCATCGTCACCGCAGCCGGTGGCACGACGAGCCGGATTCCCGGCACCTTCATAATCATTCGCTGAACGGTCAACTTTTTTTGTGAGATTTGTCCGGCCTGAACGTCATCGTTGTTGAAAGCCGCAGCACATGAGGTGCGGCGGGGGACGAAGACAGGATGGCAAGGCTCGATCGGGCCGGAAATGGAATGACAGTGCGTGTAGTATCGGTGCGCAGGCGCAGGCTTGCGGTGTTCATGGTGTCCACGGCCCTCGCCTCGGCTCTTTCGGTCGCCAGCACCGCGCAGGCGCAGCAGACGCAGGGCGCCTCTGTCGCCGTCCGGTCCGTTCAGGTCTCCATTCCCAGCCAACCGCTCGACCGTGCCATCAGCGCCTTCATCCGCCAGACCGGCGTGCAGGTCGGTTATGCTACGGCACTGGTTGCCGGCAAGACCTCCACCGCGATCTCCGCCCGCCTCGATCCGATCGCGGCCCTTCGCACGCTGCTGTCGGGTTCCGGCATCGGCATCCAGGTCACGGGTGCGCGTACCGTCTCGCTGATCGGCGGCACCGCGACAAACATCATCGATGATGATTCCACCGTCCTCGATACCATTACCGTGACATCCCGCCGGGGCCTGACGCTCGGCACGGACAGCGTTGCCGACAGCGGCACCACCAGCCTCGATTCCACGCAGCTCGGAATCCGCACCGATGGCGGCGGCGACGCCAACACCTTCCTGCGTGGTCTGCCGAATGTGCAGTACCAGAACGACACGGAGGATGAGGGAGGCGTCGATGGGCAGGATATCCTCAACCTGCGTCCGCTCGGCGTGTCGATTTCCGGCGGCCGAACCTACGAGAACAACTTCATCCTCGACGGCATCGGCATCAACACGGTGACGGGCACGGTGGAACAGATTGCCGTCAACGCCAACGGAGGCGAGCTTTCAGATACGCTGCCAACAGTCAACGCCAACCGCATCTATGGATTGCACGCGCAGACGATCTTCGTTCCCGATGACTTCATCGATTCCGCCACGGTAATCGACAGCAATGCCCCAGCGGAATTCGGCTCGTTTCAGGGCGGCGTAGTCGAATACAAGCTCAAGGATCCGGCAAAAGATCGCTGGCGCAGTTCGGTTTCGGTCGGATACCAGAACGACGATATGGTACGCTACAATGTCGGAACGGAGGACGGCACCAATCCCAACGCCATCGACGCGCCGGAATTCGTGAAGCACAAGGCGTCCGTTTCGGTCAGTGGTCCGGTAACGGACAACATCTCGATGATCGGCCAGTACAGCCACTCGGATGCCTGGACAGAAAAGGCACGAGACTACATCTACGGCGACGACAAGATCGAATCCACATCCCGCAATGACTTCTATCGCCTTCAGTTCAACGCCGAGACGGATTTTGGCCTTTTCAAGCTCGAAGGCCTGCACACCGACTACAATCAGGAATTCCAGCATGCCAGCTGGCGCGACCTGAAGATCGATGTCGCAACTCAGAGCTACGCGCTCAAGCTGGAAAACGAATACGAGTTCGAGGATTTCTCGCTTGGCGGCGTGCCATTGTCAGATGTCAAGCTGACGAGCCGGGTGACCGCCTCCAAGTCAGATACGCTCAATCTTGGTGGTGACGACATCGCCCGAGGCTGGACCGGCAGATACAGTACCGGGGGTCGCATTTTCAATGAAAGCACGCTCGACTGGTGCCGCTTTGACCCGAGCCGCAGCAGCTGGTCGTGCAATGAAGGCGGCAACGGCTCGGAGCGCGGCCAGGGGCAGAAGGAATACAAGTGGGCCCAGGAAGTGACCGGCGACGTTGCTACCGGCAGCTTCAAGGCGGGATACGAGATAGGCATCACCGAAGCGCACCGTTGGCGCGCTAGGGACTATATCAGCTATACCTATCGCGCGGCGGCATCTTATCCAACGCTTTACAACAACGGCTTCAGGACCTTCATCTGCAACACGACAGAGGAATGCACCTCAGAGCAGTTTGCGGCATCCAAGGGTGTCGCCAAGGCTTTCGACGTCACGGTAGAAGTACTGGCAGCAAACAGCTATCTCGAACTCGACCAGACCTTCGGATGGCTGAATTTGCGTCCCGGCATCCGTTTGGACTATGATGACTACCAGGACAATATGAACGTCGCGCCGCGTCTCGTTGCAACGCTTACGCCGACAGAAGAGCTGAGCATCACCGGCGGCTACAATCGCTATTACAACGGAGCGAGCCTGTCTCACGCGATACGCGACCAGCAGCCGAGGACCATTACCTATACCCGTAATCCCAGCAACACCACCAGTATCGTCGGGGATTTCGGAACGGCGACACAGACCTACTATACAACCTCCGCGTCGAACCTTAAGACGCCCTATACCGACGAACTCTCGGCCGCGATCAGCTGGACGGACCCTCTGACGGGTGGCCAATGGCGCTTCCGCTATATCGACCGGCAGTCGAAGGACCAGTACGCTTCGATAACGTCGAACGAGAACAGTCACATCCTCACCAATACCGCAAGCGGCGAATACCAGTCCTTTACCGGCGAATACGTCAAGGATCTGCCGACCTTGGGGCTGAACCAACTCGACAACGCCGCCATTTCGGCCTCGCTCACATGGTCCGCCAACAGTTTGACCTCCGACAGTTACTTCGCCGACGAGGATGATCTCGAGGAGCGCATCTACTACAAGGGCCAGTCCTACACGCAAGGCGGCTTCAACGTGGTCACCGGGAACATGGACATTCCGCTGCGCGCGCAGATGGGCCTCACCTCACGCTGGTTCGAGGATCGGCTGCAACTTGGCGTCGCAGCGAACTACAACTTCGCCTACCGCGGCGTTGAAGACACCGAGGACACGATTACGGTGGATGGCATCAACCACGCCGTCTGGGAGGACAAGGATTTTTCAGCGGTCCTTACCGTCGATCTCACCGGTTCCTACAAGGTCTGGCAGGGCGGCGACGGTGGCCTCACACTCAATTTCAAAGTCTCCAATCTTTTCAACGAGCTGGGCAATACCAAGGCCGATACCGACACACCTTGGGTCGCAGGACGTACGCTCTGGGTCGGCGCCTCGGCAGAATTCTAGAAAGTTTCCGTGTTGAATGGAACCGCTCTAGATCATGTTGACAAAGTGTGGAACCATATCTTCGCAGCGGCCAGAGCGAGGAATGCTGAGAGGGATTTTCGGGTTTCGTCGCATCGGATCGCTTTGCAACGGAACTGCTTGAGCCGGTTGAACATCCTACGATACGGTTCCGATTATTGTAGGCTTGGAAGTCGCCGAGGAGGATTCTTCCGGTTTGCCGACCGACACTGCCAGCAGATCAGGAACGGCACTGTAATCCGAAGCATCGCCGCCGGGCAGGATGAAGCCAAGAGGGCGTCCTTGACCGTCTGCGCGGGCACGGATTTTCGTCGTCAAGCCACGGCGTGATCGACCAGAAGCCTCCTTATAAGTCCCCTTTAGCGTCCGCTGCCTGCAAATGACCGCGAACCGTTGCGCTGTCAATCATATGCTGTCGTCGATCAATCCAAGTTCGGCAGGCGTTTCCAGACGTGCGTCCCAAACACCAGGCATCGTCGTGCTCCCCTGCCCGGGGGCCATTCCGCAGCCCCCCCGACACGATCTTAACCGGCAGTCCCGAAGGGAAAGCTGCACAAATTGGACTTCCACCTAGTGTTCTTTCATAGCCTCTTCCAGCCACCAGGAGCTCTTTTTGGTCACCTTCGCATCTATCACGAGCGGCCTCTCAAGACCTTGCGAAAGCAAGTCGGCGACGCGTTCAAGATCTGATCTGGTGCGGACGGTGACGCCATCGGCGCCGTACCCACGCGCGATCGATGCGATATCAGTGTCTGGAAATGTCACGGTTTCCACCGGATGCCCCTGGGGGCCGAAGTGGTATACCTCAGCGCCATAGGCATGATCATTATAAACTATGATTAACATGCCTAATTTCAGGCGCACGGCGGTTTCGAGCTCGGAGATACCCATGAGAAACCCACCGTCGCCGCAGGCCGCCACGGGGAACCGCTCGGGCTGTGCAAAGGCGGCACCAATTGCTGTCGCCAGGCCCAAGCCGACGCACTGGAAAGCTTGGGTGAAGGAGAAACTGTTTTCGTCGGGAACCTTGAGATACATACTCGGATAACCGAGAAAATTGCCCGAATCCACCCCGAGAACCCGGTTCTTGGGAATTATGTCGTCCAGCACGATGGAAAGGGTTCTCGGGTCGATTTCAGATCCCGTACTGTCGTCCTCATAGTCAACATCTCGCCAGAGAACCGATTTCTTGATGCGCGCTGCGATCTCGGCTGAACGATAACCACTCGAGCTGTAGCCTTGCTCTCGCAGTGAATCGCTTGCCGCTTTTGCGGTGACAGCCACATCCCCGACAATACCGAGGGCAACGGGCCGGTTTTTGGCCAACTCCCGGGCTTCGAGATCTACTTGAACGAGGGCCGCGCCTTTTCCGATGATGCTTCCGTGGCGCGTGGTCCACTTATTGAGGGTCGTTCCCCACCCTACAACAACGTCGGCATTCCGGATAAGCTCCACGGTCAAAGGCGATGAGAATCCGCCCGAAACGCCGATTGACCAGGGATAGCCCTCAAAAAGCCCCTTAGCGACGGCTCCTTCCGCAACAAGCGCCCCGACGTCGTCTGCAAGGGATTGCAGTGCCTGGCGGGCCTGTGCGCCACGAGCGCCGCGCCCAGCGATGAAAACTGGTCGGCGCGCTCCCTTAAGCACTTCAACCAACTCGGCCACACCGCCGGGTGCGGCACCAGGCTTAGAAAGAGAAACCAACGGTACCACGCCCTCCAAGCTACCCGGCGCACAGATTTCGTCCTGGACATTCAGCGGGAGGTTAAAGAGGACGGTTCGACGGTCGCGGACCGAAAGGGAGAATGCGTTTGCCAAATCCGACAAAGCGGTCGCGGCCGATCGTGCTCGCAGCGAAACTGCTCCCACGGACTGGGCAAGAGCGTCTTGGTCAATGTAGAAATTCGATGCAGGATCCAGAACTTCTCCGCTGAGGATCAGGAGTGGAGTGCGGCTTTTTGCAGCTTCCGCGATCCCAGTGATAGCATTTGACAGGCCGCATCCCTGATGGACGGACACTACCCCCACCTCACCGCTCATCCTTGCATAGGAATCTGCCATCGTCGCAGCCCCGCCCTCATGTCTTGCAGCAACGAACTCGGCCCCTCCCTTGACGAGACCGCAGGTCACATGAAAATTTCCGCTTCCAACGACACCGAAAACTCGTTTCACCCCTAGTTGTGTAAGCGCAATACCAATTGCTTCACCGATTTTCACCAGATTCCCCTTTCGTTGGGCAGTTATTGTCTCTTGCTTTGTTGATCAGCATTCAGCAGAGGCCACCTCTCGGTCGGCGCCATTCTGGCAGTCACCGAGAGACTGGCGACGTGGACGATTTTTTTCCGCTGCTTCGATCACCGCTTTGAAAATGATCAACGGAAGGGTCATGAGAAAGGATATTTTGTGTATCAATCTAGAAGCGCGACCTATTAAACCGGATCGACTGCCGCCCCATCACGGCCGTAATACGACCTTCCCACGGGCCACCCCTTGGTGAAGGCGTTCGAAAGCGGCGGTTGGTTGTCGCAGCGGATGGCTTTCAACGTTCAATCGCAACGTTCCATCGTGGACAAGCTCAGTTAGACCTCCAATTAGTTCCCGAGCACGGGCTTCATGGAAGAGCATCGACACGGGCAACAGCGCAACGCTTGATAACAACCAGTTCGGTATGTCCAACATCAATTCTTTGCCGGCTGTGTACCCCAAAAGGACGGCCCTACCACCGGGGCGGACCCAGCCAATACGTCCCCGAAGTTGAGGCCCACCGACCGTGTCCACGAGGAGAGTTGCGTTGCGTGCCTCAGCCATCTTGGCGACTTTGTCTTTGTCGGAAAGCGCTACGGTTTCGGCAGCATCCGCAACGGAGGATCTACGCTCCTCGCTTGAAACAACTGCAATAACATGGGCGCCAGCCCGACTTGCCATCTGCACTACGACAGACCCCACCGCACCTGACGCCCCGGTTACGATGACTACTTCTCCCGAGGCTTTTTGCGGCCCTGTCGGCCACCTCCCCATCTGCGCAATATCATGCAGCGCTACATACGAAGTGGTCAAAGGACTGTAAACCGTTGCAGCGAGCTCCGGTGACAGAGCCTGTGGCACTTCCCTTATGGCGCTGTCTGGAACTGCTACATATTCGGCCCAAGTTCCGTCTCGTTTCAGGCCGATGCCGCCGCCCCGTAATGCGACACGAGTGCCGGGCGTAAAACGTCCCGATTTGACAACAATTCCTGCACCATCGGTACCGCCGACATAGGGAAGATTGGGTTGTATATCGAACTTCCCGGTCATCACCGTCAGATCCAGGTGGCTGACAGTCGCCGCTTCGATCTTCACCAAAGTTTCACCTTCAGCGGCCGTAGGCAGCGCAATACGCTCGAGGTGTGGCGGCTCGTTCCAAGCAAACACTCTTAGCGCGAGCATGCCGGCACAATCTTCGTTCATTCCGGCTGTATCGATTTTCATCCGTCGTTCCCACGAAACATCGCCATCAGTTAACCAGCATTCACCGATCGAATTAATACACGGGAAAAAATGAATTCATAACAAAAATATGAATTGTCATATATTTTGGTTTGCGATGTCATCGGGCCTGTTCTAAAACGCGGAAGAGAGATCGTTATGAAACCTGAAAAAATCTTGTATCAAGCTGAAGTTAGGGCTTTTGGCGGGCGTGACGGGCGGGCGGAAAGCAAGGATGGAAGCTTCCAGCTGCGTCTGGACGTCCCTAAGGAACTCGGTGGCCCCGGTGGCGCAGGCAGTAATCCGGAACAACTTTTCGCCGCAGGGTATGCAGCCTGTTTTCTCGGCGCCGTAAAGCTAGTTGCTCGTACGCGTAAGATTGCACTACCCGACGATGTATCCGTATCCGCTTTAGTCGGCATTGGACCTGTGGCTGTCGGTTATGCGCTGGCTGTAGAGTTGATCGTGGAGCTGCCTGGGATTGAAAACTCAATTGCCCATGAAATCGTGTCAGGCGCACACGAGCGCTGCCCGTATTCAAATGCGACTCGCGGCAACATCGATGTAAAACTGACCATAGCCTGATGAGCTGGAGATCGCGCCAATGGCCGGCAGTTTGAGACATGCCTACGATGATGTTGTTCTTACGGCACCTGTCACGGTGCCGTATAGACGATACTCTATCGAAAGTACTGCTTGGTGGGTCGGCCGTGCTTTGGCCGAACTGGTCAAGGCTTCAGGCATTTCCCACCGCGACTTCGACGGCTTCTCTTTGTCGAGCTTCTCAACCGCACCTGACACCGCAATAGGTCTCACACAGCATTTTGGTTTGAGCCCGCGGTTTATAGAGTTTGTACCGATGGGTGGCGCCTCGGGCATCGTATCGCTGAAAAAGGCGGCACGAGCCGTACAATGCGGAGACGCCAAAATCGTGGCGTGCATTGGTGCTGACACAAACCACGTCGAGTCCTTTAGGAAATCTCTGGAGAGTTTCTCGCGCTTTTCGCAGGATGCGGTTTATCCGTACGGAACGGCCGGCCCTAATGCCAGCTTTGCACTGATCGCTAGCAACTATATGCGCAAGTACGGCGCAAAGCGTGAGGATTTCGGCAAACTCGCAGTGTCTCAGCGTGTCAATGCTCTCAAGAATCCCAATGCCCTAATGAAGAAGCCGCTGACACTTGAAGCGTATCTGGCCGCACGGCCGATCGCTCCTCCGATCCATCTCTTCGACTGTGTGATGCCATGTGCCGGAGCCGACGCATTCCTGGTCATGCGCGAACAAGATGCTCGCGCCCATGGATTACCTTTTGCCAGACTTTTATCTTCAATCGAAAGGCACAACGCGTCAACACCCGACGACGTGCAGGAGAGGGGCGGATGGGTTGTGGATATCAAAGAGTTGTATTCAGCCGCTGGCGTCAGACCTTCGGACATAGACGTCGTGCAGACCTACGACGACTACCCGGTGATATCAATGATGCAGTTTGAGGATCTCGGTTTCTGCTCCAAGGGAGAAGGGCCAGATTTCGTGCGTCACCACGATTTCACGATTGGTGGGACGTTTCCGCATAATACCTCCGGTGGTCAGCTTTCAGTAGGTCAGGCTGGGGCAGCAGGAGGGCATCTCGGGATTGTGGAGGCCATGCGTCAAGTGATGCATATAGCATCGTCACGACAGGTCCCTGGTGCGCAGCTAGCGCTAGCTGCTGGCTTCGGTATGATTAATTTCGATCGTGGGCTTTCATCAGGTGCGGTGATAATTGCAGGACAGAATTACTAATGGCTCTGGTTGCTAAACTTAAGCGAAAAAACCCGCTGGCAAAAACCCCTGTTCCGCTTCTGCCACCTGGAGCGCGAAGCCGCAAAGCCCACGACTTAACAAGAGCTGCCGCCCATGGACGCTTTGCCCTGCACCGTTGCGGGAACTGTGGGATGTTTTGCTATCCAGCGCCCGAAGCGTGCCCGGCCTGCCTGGGCGATGATCTGGCTATAACTGATGCTCCCGCGACAGGAACCGTGCTTTCGGTGACGAATGTCGAACTACCGGCTAGCAACTATTTCAGGGAACGTGCGCCATGGCTTGTCGGTCTGGTGAAAATGGATTGCGGTCCAACCGCACTTTGTCACCTTCATCCCACGAGCCGGGAGACGATGCCGGTCGAGCTCTACCTCAAGCTCGACGAAGCGGGACAAGCTGTTCTCTACGGCGCACCGAAAGGTGCAGATCTGACACAAGACAAGAAATGGCGCGAAATGACCGCACATCCAAAAAATCGTCGCGTCCTGATCACCGACGGCCGCCACCCGATCACTCTGCCTCTCGTCGAAGCACTCATCGAGGTCGGCGCTGAGGAAATTTATGTCGGAGTTCCCGACGCATGGGTTCCGCATCCCCATCTCAACCCGCTCAAAGCGCTAGAAGATGTTTTCCTGGTACCGCTCGATCTTTCGGATGAGAGATCGGTTGAAAATCTCGCACGCGACTATGGCGCCAAGATCGAGATTCTGATCAACACGGCTGACTACATCAGGCCCGGAGATATCCTTGCGGCAAATCAGATTAACGTAATCAAAGAGGCAATGGAAAGAGTTGTGTTCGGCACGTTGCGGCTGGCGCAAGCAATTGCCCCTGTGATGCGCTCTCGCGGAAGCGATGGCGCACGCGACGCTGTCGCGTGGGTGAACCTGCTTTCTGTGTTTGGTCAAGCGCAGGTACCCGATTTAGCGGCATATTCAGTTTCTCAAGCCGCGGCTCAAGCCCTGTCGCTTCACGTCCGAGCCGAGCTGGCCCAGGGCGGAGTCCGTTTGCTGAATGTCATAAGCGGCCCTACCGAAAGTGAATGGTATCAGCATTTTCCCCAACCCAAAATAGGCCACAAGGCGCTCGTGGATGCTGTGATGGTCGGGCTCACCCAAGGGCTGGAAGACATCGTTGTCGGCGACTTCGCAAAGGACATTGTCCAGAGATTGGAATCGAATCCAAAAGCCCTTGAGCGCGAGCTCTTATTCAAAAAAAACCAAGGAGTATGAAATGCCGAACTCTGTTCTCTCGCTTCTTGGCCAGGAGTTGTTATCCGGAAAAATCCAGATTGTGGATTTGACTCAGACTCTTGCTCCTGATTTTCCGACAATCGTAATGCCCCCGGAATTGGGAAAATCTTCTGCTGTACGTATCGAATGCATCTCTCGCTACGACGAAGCTGGTCCGGGTTGGTATTGGAACAATGTAACCTTCGGCGAGCACACGGGAACTCATTTCGACGCCCCTATCCATTGGTATACAGGCCGGCATCTTCCGCTGAATTCCGTTGACACATTGCCGGTCGAACACATGATAGCTCCGGTCTGCGTTATAGATTGCTCAAGCGAGGTCGCCCAGGATGCAGACTTTTTGCTAAGCGTGCCAGCGGTTATTGAATGGGAGAGGTTACACGGAAAAATTCCCTCCGGGCACTGGGTATTCATGCGTTCGGATTGGTCTAAAAGGTCTGGTGCTCAATACGCTAATCTTCATGATGATGGAGCTCACACGCCAGGACCGGATTCCGACGTCATCCAATGGCTGATAAATGAGAGAGGGATAATCGGGTTTGGTACTGAAACAATCGGAACTGATGCTGGCCAAGCAGGCCATTTTCATCCACCTTATCCCGCTCACCATTATCTCCATGGCGCCGGCAAGTACGGTCTGCAGTGCCTGTGCAATTTAGATCTACTGCCTCCGACCGGAGCGACGATCCTGTCAGCACCGCTGAAGATATTGAATGGCTCCGGCAGCCCGTTGAGGGTCCTCGCCCTCAAACCGGCAAACTGAGTCCACCGTATTGAAGTTTGAGAGAAATGGCGATGCGAATTTTTTGGCAGAGTTTTATAGACGAGACATCCAGCAAAGAATACCTCGAAAGGCTCTCGAGCTACCTAAATGAGATAGCGGACCCTGGAACCAAGGTCGATGTATTTGGCATGAGTCCACCGGACCGAGCGTTTGGGCGGCTTTCCGAGTTTCGCTGTGCCGCGGTTGCGATTGATAACGGCATCGCGGCGGAAGAAGCCGGCTACGACGCCATTGTCATGGGACACTTTCAAGACCCTGGCCTTTACGAACTTCGATCGGCTGTTTCTATTCCTGTTGTGGGAACAGGTGAGGTGACGCTGCACTACGCTGCGCAGATGGGGCGAAACATCGCTCTCATTTCCATCGACGAGATTTACCGCGTCTGGTTCCTGGAGCAGAGCGATCGATACGGTCTGCGTGAACGTATAAGTCATATCGGCGGCTTGAATGTCATTCCCTCAGATTTCTCGGCTGCATTCGCTGGTGACGAAGAAGCGAAAGTGAGATTAGTCGAGGCATTTTGTGAAATTGCGGAACCAATGGTGAGATCGGGTGCTGACGTGATCGTGCCGGCGGGAGTGCTACCTGGTCTCTTACTCGGTCGTGAACGCGGCCTGCACGTCGGACATGCCCCCATAATCAACTGCGCAGCTGTCGCCATGAAAAGCGTTGAAATGCAGGTCAAGCTTTCGGCCTTAAATGGTATCGAACCAAGCAGGGGGCCGTCTTTCGCGAAGGCGAGCAGACAAGCGATCGAAGATTTCCAGACGACAATGCTAAATGGAAGGGGTAATCGTCCCAACATGGTGAAGACCGACGTCAGCGCCTAAACCCGCGATCATGACTTGGGAGGTCGATCCACTTTCATAGCTGGCATCACTGTTAGGCGAATGTCACTGTTCGATCACAATCGCGAGACACTTGTTGGGCAGAATGTCACGACCTCCATCCTGCAAGCACAGGCCTTCAAAGCCCATTTTGAAGACCTGTGGCTCGAATTTTGCCGCGCCTCGGTGGCGGAGAAGCTGCAGGGCTGGGGCGAGTACCAGACGAAGCACCGCCAGGATCACGAGCCATATCCTGACGACTGGGTTCTCATCCAACGCCCCCTTATCGACAGCATGTGAATTTGCGGTCTGGCCGCGATCAACGCACGCTGGCCTTGCGTCTATGGCCGATCTTCAAAACGACCCGCCGTCTTGGTGGTCAAGTATGATTGGCAAACCGTTTACCCATCAGCCAACCTTCTCTAGCTATAAAACTCGCAGAATGGACTGACGCCGCAAAGACAAAGTTTTTGCTGGACAAGGCGTTGTCAACGGTGCCTGCGCGGCAGGCAAAGCTGATAGGTTTACGCGCTAACTATTTGGACGGTACTTCCTCGCCCCTCACTGCGTTCCCATGTCGACCTGACATGCTTATTTTGGCTGAGCCGCCTTGCTTCATTTCAAGCATCGTGAACCAATGTGGATGTACATTCCCCCATTTTTCCGCTCATTGTCCGGCGCGTTATCCACGAATTCAAAGCTTACATCGCCCATGGATATATTGACCCACATTATGAATTTATCCTGATTAAGTGGGTTGTTATAAGCACTTAAGAAGAGCATCCAAGAGAGCAAGAGGCTGCAGTTCCTCTCGGAAATTTACTTGGAGAAAAATGCTCCCATGACAAATCAATTTGATGTCCAGCTCTACATTGGTGGGGAGTGGAGGAAGACAACAGAAACGCTGCCGATTATCAATCCCGCAGATGAAACGATAATCGGAAGTGTTGCAGTCGCCCAAACGAGTGATCTGGAAGACGCGCTTGGCGCTGCGGCGGATGGCTTCAGGATATGGAGCAAGACCTCGCCTTGGAGACGCTGTGAAATTATCTTGAAGGCAGCAGCGCTCCTCCGTGAGCGCAGCGAAGAAATAGCTACGTCGATTACGGTAGAAAACGGCAAACCGCTCGCAGAAGCCCGACTGGAGGTCATTCGCGGCGCGGAATTTTTCGAGTGGGATGCGGGGGAAGCAGTTCGTCTTTATGGTCGAGTAATTCCAAGTGCACCTGGTATTAGGTACATCGTCCTCCACGACCCGGTGGGCACAGTTGCTGCTTTCTCACCCTGGAATTTCCCAATGAGCCAACCTGCGCGCAAGATCGCGGGAGCAATTGCATCCGGCTGCTCAATTATAATGAAAGCCTCCGAAGAAACTCCTTCGGGCGTCGTTCACATTGCCAAGGCCTTTGAAGACGCAGGATTGCCGCCCGGCGTTTTGAATCTTGTTTTTGGTGTACCATCACACATTTCTGAGTTCCTTATACCGGGCCAACAAGTCCGCATGGTTGCCTTTACAGGCTCAACATCCGTTGGCAAGCATCTCACGGAGCTTGCTGCGCGGCATATGAAACCTGCCCTCATGGAGCTTGGAGGGCACGCTCCCGTTATCGTATGCGACGATGCGGATCCTGTTGCGGCAGGCATCGCCTGTGCAACTCGTAAATACAGAAATTCTGGGCAAGTTTGCACATCGCCTACCCGCTTTTTTGTCCACCACGACCTCTACCATCGCTTCGTCGACGCCTTCACCAAGAAGGCAAAATCGATAAAAGTGGGAAATGGGCTGGATGAAGCCACGGAGATGGGGCCGGTCGCAAATCATCGGCGGGTCGATGCATTGCAGGCGCTAGTGGACGACGCGGTTTCCAAGGGAGCTAGGTTACTGTGCGGAGGCGAACGCCTCAACACCAGAGGTTACTTCTTTGCTCCCACCGCGCTTGCCGAACTCTCTGACGACGCCCGGGCGATGCAAGAAGAACCATTTGGACCTTTGGCTGTCATCAACCCTGTGCGTTCGCTAGATGAAGCCATTGAAAAGGCGAATTCACTCCCCTTCGGCCTAGCCGCCTACGGCTTCGCACGATCAGCCGCGAATGTAGAGCGTCTTGTGAGTGGCATTGAGGCCGGAAACGTGTCGATCAATACGCTTGAGGCATCACGAGCTGAGACGCCGTTCGGTGGGGTCAAGGAGAGCGGCCTAGGCCGCGAAGGCGGTTCCGAGGGAATCCTGCATTATATGACAATAAAAAACGTCTCACATCTTGTGGAGTGACCAACGAAAGTCACATAGCCCACAATGCGCTTGCAGACGTATCGTTAGCGATATCGACACAAGGCGGTCCAGTGGAGGGTATAGTACGGTTGGATTCTATAATCGCGCCCCCCTCCACGAGGCTGTTCCCGACTCTTCGTTTTCATCGGCAGAGCTTTCCAACGTTGCGCGGGCTTGAAAGAATTAGACTGGGCAGGTTCACGTATCTTGACGTGACGGCTGCCTCAACCCCGCGGTGATGCCAAGTTCTTCACCATCTATCCCCGTATAATCGAGGGCGGCTGTGATGATTTTTATCAGGCGTAACGCGTCGCCGCCGGTCTGAGCGGACTGACGCTTGAGCTTGTTTGCCGTATGACACGAGACGAAAGCACCGGGATATGCAGCCACCCCAAAAGGCCGGGTTTTGCGAAGGCCCCAGCCCCCTTTGAAGGACTGGCCTGAAGCCCCACCTACCTTTTTCAAGCGCGTCTTCGTTCTAGCATGCCGTTCTCTTTCCATAAAGATGGTGTGAGCGGATGCCAGAACAAGCTTCCACATAGCGCCGTAGTGATAGCCTAGGTTCCGGAAGCGGTCGCAGCAGAAAACGTCGTTCATCAACTTGCAAGAAAAGTCAGTTGGCGATCAGGGCACCGAAACTGCAAGCCTGCACTTGAATGGAGCTTGCTCAGACTGAGAACACGATCCCATTGAGAGGGCGTGAAAAAGCTTCAAGACGAAATCGGAGCACTGCTTGGCCCGCCCCTCAGCCATTCGACCTGAAGAAATTCAGTGCCGAACTGTGGGAAGACTGAATGTACATCGATGCATCCGTAATCGTCGCGATCCTGCAGAATGAGAGCTGCGCAGACACCCTTCTTGCAAAAGTGGAGGAGGGCAGAAAGCCAATTTTCTATTCGTCGATCACCCTTTAGAAGGGTCTCGGCTTTATCCCGCCAGATGGCAAAGGCAGAAGCGGATCGCAGGCGGAAATCCCCTGGATTTCATTGTGATGGCGCAGCAGAAAATAGAAAGCTTTCTGGCATTGATCGTTGCTCCTGAAATGACGATCGGTAGGGAAACCCACCGGGCGCCATCAATGAAGCGCGTTTATGGTCGAAGCTACCCGAGAGTTCGAGCGATGCCTGATATTATTATGGTCGTAAAAGTCCCCCAGTCCGCGCGGGTCTCATTATTCCCGGCGCGGTGATGATGATTATATTCGGTGTTTTCGGATTGCCCTTATGTAGCGAGGTGACGGTGGGCATTTTGAGCGATATCTTTCAGGGTCTTGACGTCATGCCTCCAGCCCCGCAACTGAGGAGATCGAACGGTCGGATAACGAATCAAAGCCCAGCCATCTTTCCCGAGGCTCTAAGATGCAGATGATGTTCGGATTCCGCTCGTGACGCCACACTCAAGTTGGCGAGCATGCTCCTGCGGCCAGGCCGAAGAGTTTCGTAGGTCACGCTTCCGACAGGAAGCACTCTGGATTATCATCGAATAACAAGAGGCCAACAGTATTTACAGGCGTGAACGAAGGCAAAATAACCCTCACCCGAACTGTTACGGCACCAATAACAAAGGCCTGCCTCTCAGGCTTTCTCGATATCAAATCACGAGGCCTGGAGATCTGTTTTCAATCATACGGACGATGTTGAGAGCTGTTATCTCTGATGTCTTGGGATTGGCGAGCAGCGGCCTATTCTGCAATTGAACCCTGAGCTGCCCGAACTCCCCTTCGGCGAAGATTTCGTGCATATTGCAAGTTGCACTTGGGTCAGCAACGAGATGGATTCTGGTTTTTTCCAAGCCGACCCCCGCAAGCGATGTGATGACAGCCACATTTGCGTTCTTTGGAAAATGGTCGGCTGCCTCACGCGCACTTCCGTCAAAAAAAGTAAAGGGACTGCGAAGGGTTTTAAGATCGCAAAGAGTTTCCGCCCTCGTCCCGAGCCACGCAACAGATGGCTTTATGATTCGATGAGTTACTGAAGACAGGCCCAGCCTGGCAGAGGCTGATAACGCATCGATACCGCCCAACGCACCAGGTGGGATGAGAAGGCTACAGCCTTTTTCCACTGCCAGACGGGTCAGTTCCTGCAAAACGGGGGGATCGACTAGGGCGGAAGTGGATGAAACGGCGAAATCCATTCCCGACAGAAGAGCGGCGCGCCCGTAAGCTAGCACACTATCGCGTTCGGCGACTTCTACAACAAGGTCCGCTTTTGTTTGGGCAATCTCTTCGGGGCTGCTGATGAGCTGAGCGCCCGGTGGCAGATCAGATCGATACTTCGAGACATCGCGGACAGCCACGGCTTCTATCCGTGCTGGCGAAACTCGTTCGGCCAGAAGAGCTGAGACTCGACGGCCCAGCGCACCCCAGCCGACAAGGCAGACAGATTCTTTTTTTGACATGGTTCAAGCCTCGTGCCCCGCTGCATCGAACGGCCAAACCCGACCTGGCTGGGGCACTGATAGAAATAAGCGAAACGAGTATGGCCGGCTACCGTCAACGGTGGCTCGAGGGTCGTAACCCATTTTTTAGCGGGGAGGATAAGGGGTGCTCCCGTCCAGTGGACGGGAGTCAATCAAAGCTTAACCCAGCCTTCCGGCGGGTTTTTCCCGGGATGGACAGTGCGGCACTGGGGGCAAGTTCGAAGCTGCTCGTCGGCGTAGAACTTTTTATAGATGGGAGGAAGGTCTTCAACGATGGATTCTAGATCAACCTCGGCGCGATGTACGAGCGCTGTGCATTCGAAACAATACCATTCAACTGCATCCAGCAGTCCTTCGGGACGCGAAGGCTCGATGACGAGGCCGATGGAGCCCTCTTGGGGACGCTGCGGGGAATGCCGGATGTGCGGTGGCAGCAGGAAAATGTCACCTTCCCGGATCGGGACGTCATAGAATTCACCGCTTTCAGTATCATGCAGCTTTAGAAGCATATCGCCTTTGAGCTGGAAAAAGAACTCTTCAACTGGATCGTCGTGGTAGTCCGTGCGCCGATTTGGCCCGCCCACGATCGTCACCATCAGGTCCGCATCCTTCCACACCTGCTGATTGCCAACCGGAGGCTGGAGGAGATGTTTATGCTCATCAATCCATTTTTGCAGGTTAAACGCGCTAAGTTTTCCCATTTCCATTCCACTCCTTTTGTAATCCTACGCGAGCTTCAAGCCGGAGTTTTCGAACGCCGTGCGGGCAACTCGCTTTTCTTCCTCGGTCAACTCGAGCATCGGTGCGCGAACCGGCCCGCCGACTTGCCCAAGCATTTCCTGCCAGTATTTTTGATGCGCCGTCGGCTTCTCGGCTGGCTTTGAGCTGCGAAATGCGTCGCGCACAGATTGGAGGCTGGCGTGCACTGATCGCGCTTCCTCGATCTTTCCAGCGAAAGCGAGGTCAGTATATTCGCGCATCCGTCGATCGAACTTCGTCTGGTGGGTGTAAGGCGGTGACGAGCAGAGATACAGCTGCCAGCCCAGTTCAACGATGTTGTCGAGCCATTCCTGCTCCGACGCTGTGGAAACAAGTATGCGATCCCCCGCCAGGGCAGTCAGTTTCTTGTAAATTTCTCGGGGAACCGAGTATTTGATCGCAACAACGTTTTCGATATCCGCCAGACGATTACAAAGCTCCGGGCTCATAATGTAACCGCTGTCCGGGTGAGACCACAGCGCGATGCCAATATCCACTTTTGAGGCGATCGTTTCATAGTAGCGCAGCAATGTTTCATCCTGAGCTTTCAAGAAATGAAGCACCGGGGCGTGCACAACAATGTAGTCGGCACCGCAAGCTTGGGCGTGCTGGGCAAGCTCAATCACCACGTCGATATTTTGATCGGAACACGACATTATCGTCTGCGCCCGGGAACCGATGGCGTCGACAGATATATCGAGGACCCTCTTTCGTTCGTCTACCGACATCGAGAAGAACTCGCCTTGCTTCCCCGCTAGGAAAAGGCCATCAATGGCAAGATCATCGATCCAGTGATCAATGTTTCTTCGGAAGCCGTCTTCATCAATGGAACCGTCTGCACGAAAAGGCGTGTTCGCGGCGGCCCAAATCCCACGCATCGTTTCGCGAGCATGGGATTTGGCGTTCTTGCGGTCATATTTCATTCGCTACTCCTGATTCATCCGCCCGTCCTGCCCCACGCGAGGGAAAAAATTGATTTTCAGAGACCGACACGCCCATTAAGGATCAAATTCATGGGTTCATGAACTGGTCGATTTCTTATATATTTATATCGGAATCCGTATGGATGCCCTGGATGGTCAATCTTGACTTGATGGCCTGTTTCAAGCCGTTACAGGACTTTGCAACATTTCCAGCACTTGCGATTGCCTTGTAACAGACGGGGCACTTGACGATGTTCCGGTTGATCCCATCGTTGTCAGTCGGCGTGGAGCGTTGACACGTTATAGGCGTCCAACATTCCCCCCCAAGGACGATAAGCGCCTGGCCTGCCCGGCACCGGCCCGCGTTGCAGAGGGTAGGCAAAGTGCAGGTGATGGATATCTTCGACTTTAGCTTTGAGAGAGGCTTTTGAGGCGCCGAGATTCGTTTCCGGTTCCCACGATCTCGCAATGATGGGTGAGACGGCCGAAGAGTGCCGTCGTAATTTTTGTACCCCCGAACATTGACGGCCATTCGCCGAAGGCAAGGTTCGCCGTGACGATGATCGAGGCGTGTGAGGTAATCGGCAGTGCGCGATCTCCAACCTGGTCGTCAAACCTTTGATCAGCACGATCTCATGGCTCCAGTCGAACTGATAGGCCTCGCCGGGCGCATAGCAGAGCGGCACGTGGGCTTCGGCCGTCACAGCCCCACGATCCTTCGGCCGGCCCTGAACATGGAAGGCTCGGCGAACAGCTGGATCGTATCCACCCGCTTCAACTGCCCCTCCATCCGCCTTCATCCGCAGCAATTTGACGTGTCCAGCGCCCTGCCGCGCTCGGAGTTTTCAAGAGGACCTTTCACGAAACGTCTTTCGGTCGAATAACCAATGTTTCCATCGGGTAGTGAAAATTACCGCCTTCATAAGGTGGGAATTTTTCAAAATCTTCCCGCATTGCAGTTCGTGCAGGGGAATGAAGAGCCTTGGTCAGAGCGGCCTGGTTATCAAACATGACGCGATTTCGTTGCATGTGGTTTGCACGCGCCCAGGGAAGAGAACCGACCCAGTCCACGCGCGTCAATACTTCGATGCTTCTGATAGCGGGGAATGTCCTCATTATCTGAGGGTGGTGCTTTACATAGTGCCGCATCCAGGCATTTTGGTCATGAGCTGGCCCGGGGTAATGTACGAGATAGGAACAGGGTTTTTCGCGCTCGTCAGCGATAGCTTCAGGAGGATCGACAGGAAAATGTCGAACGTACATCGCCTGCTGCGTGACGCGGTTTCCTTCGGCGTCTGAAAAGGCTTTCATTTCCAACAGTTGCTGTAGATTGCCCTCGCTGCAAACAGCCTCTTCGAGGTCTTCGAGATCATTGAAGTAGATCTGAAAGCCGAGGAGCGGTGATTTCTCTGGCGCTCGAAATTGATCTTCAGCACTACCCGGCGTGTACAGGTGAGCTGATGTCATCTTGGGCGTTATTCGAAGCACGTCCGAAATGTCCGCCCATACTTTTTCAGACAGGGTTTGATGTGATGCACCTACTGAATCAACAAAAACCAGATATGCAAATCTCACGGGTTAAGCCTTCTATTCAAAACTTCGTTATCAGATCAATCGGCGTCCCATGGACGTCAGATCGCAAGAGATCGCCTGCCCGTCAAGACGCGCGAGGTATCGAGGGAGAGCTACGCGCAACCGACCCGTACCAAAAATTTGGGATTTACATGAGATTTCATATTGTGCATATAAATTCGATGCTCCATGAACGGTGTCGGATATGAATGTTACGTTTCGTCAGGTAGAGGTTTTTCTTGCTGTTGCCGAACTGGGTAGCTTCACCAAGGCGGCCGAGCGACTGAAATTGGCTCAACCCGCACTTTCGCAAAACGTCAGAGACCTTGAGACAGAGCTGGGTCTTCGCTTGTTCGACCGCACAACACGTAAGGTGGAACTCACGTCTGGTGGCCGTGAATTTCAAGGTTCTGCTCTCCAAATTGTCAAGGATTTGAAGCACGCTGTCCGCAATGCGCATGCCACCTCAAAACGGCAACGAGGTCGTCTGCTTATTGCGACCCCTCCTCTATTGGCATCAGCTATCCTGCCGCAGGCAATTGTCGAATTTCGTGCGCTGTTCCCAAACATAACAGTCGAGATAGTGGACATTCCTACCCACGAAATCGTCGAACAGGTTCGATCCGGCCAAGCAGACTGCGGCCTCGGTACCTTTGTTCCTAACGAGGTAGGAATTGAGCGAATGACGCTGGCCAAAGATAATCTGATGGTGTTTTGTGCGCACGACAGCGAGTACGCAAGCACCCCGAGATTTTCATGGGCCGATTTAAACGGTCGCCCTCTCATCGCGCTTACGCGCGAAAGCGGCATTCGCAGGCTGGTGGAGCTGGGATACGAAGAAGCTGACATCTTAATGGATCCGGCATTCGAAGTTTCGCAGATTGCAACGGCGCTAGCATTTGTGGAGGCAGGTTTGGGCTTCTCGGTATTGCCTGCCTACGCCATCTCCCAGATCCGCGACCGAAAGATTGTTGTTAGAGCGTTGGAGAACCCCTCGCTCGGAAGAGATATCTCCATCATACACGCCACAGGAAGGTCGGCTTCACCTTCGGTGGTAGCGTTTCAGCCCATAATCAGAAAGGCGGCACGCGAAATGGCCGCCGCTCTTGCTCCCTAAACAACAGGTCGACTGGCAGGCTTGACAAGGGGATAGGGTATGTCGCCCCCGTGATCACCCCTATCTGTATGCCAATATTACTGCTTATAAAATCCGCTCAGAATTTTCTTCCGATAATCTACGCGCGTGGGCGTGATTTTCGATTTGACGAGAAAGTCGGCAACAGAGTCGTAGCTCTCATAATCCTTTTCTGTGAAGTCGCGCATCGTGCAATCAATTTGCTTTAGAAACTCCAACGTTTGTTCGAGCGGAATTTTTGCTTGTATGCGCACCGCTTCCGCAGCGCGTTGCGGATCGCGTTTCGTCAAGACGCACGCATCAGCAAGGGCGGCGTTGATAGCTTCAAGCTTTGACTTGTTGGACTCCAGCCACGCTCCGTTTGCCGTGACCCAAAAATTATAGACGTAGCCAACATCTCCGCTCGCTGCGAGGATCTTGCCTCCCTGCTTAACAGCGACGGAGGGAAACGGTTCAAAAAGCCAAAAGGCATCAATGTCTCCGCGCACCAAAAGCGCTGCCATCTCGGGAGGCCCTGCCTTCACAACCTTCAATCGGTTCAGGTCTAGACCATACTTATTGATAGTTAGGTTTGCGAGGTATTCCATCGCACCGCCCGGCACGACGCCAAGAGACTTGATCGTGCTTGGATCCGCAATCTCGCTCCTGCCTGCCATCTTCAGAAACTTACCCGACTGCGTAACGACGGCCACAGCTCTTACGTCACCGCGACCCATTCTGATGATCGTGCTCACCTCAGCTGCGGCCGCGACGTTCACGGTGCCCGCAATGATCGCATCCAAAGCCTCGGGGCCTGCAGCGAAGTTAGTGAACCGCACGTCCACGTTATGCTTGGCGAACAGCCCCTCCTGCTTGGCAACAAAAAAGGCCACATATCCAGGATCGATCCCGACACCGACTTCAACCGGCTCGGCTCGAACCTCATGGACTCCGATGAATAACAGTGCAAGGAGACAGCTAGCAAAAGTGCGGCGTCTTTTCGTTCGACTTTCAGAATTGACTGACATTTCGTTCCCCTTATCGTTTTACTTGTTTCCGATGAATAGCCGCGGTTACAGTTGGAGTTCTCGTTCCGACAATATTTTCGGGCTCTATTTCTAATTCGGTGGGGTATTAGCGCATGCGTGTTCTTACCTGACAACCGCTGCGATCTTATAAGTCCATAAGAACATGATATAAATTTAGCTCGATACAGTAAGTGGCATCAGGGCATTTTATGAACCAACGACGCGCGCCCTCTGACAAATCATCGGATCGAGCTGGCTCAGGGGCGTTCCTTTCACTCTGCCGCAATCCGCCGTGACAGCGCCGAGTCTATCGGTCCCGTGACGGGTTGGATCACTCGTCCATCTTAGAGAGGACGATCCATAAGCGACATCTATATACGCGGGCTATAGATTTATATGACCCTGAAGGTTGTGCGCAGATTTTAAACTTGCTCTTCTGACGTCAGGATCAGCCGTCGCAAGATCGTGTACAGAGCTGACGGCTTTTTCACGGCAATGGAAGACCTTCGAAATGAAGGCGCCCAGACGGATAAGCACAAAAAAAGGGGATCGAAATGCAATGTGGAGTACCTGTTTCACTTACAAACGTGTCGATACAGATCGGTGATTTTGAGATCGCACATGACATTAACCTGTCGGTCGCGGCAGGAGAGTTCATATGTCTGCTCGGGCCGTCTGGGTGCGGAAAATCGACGCTGCTCAATGCTATAGCGGGCTTCGCATCAGTTGCTGGAAACGTGCTGGTGGGGGAGCGAAGCGTTAAAGGCCCGGGAATCGACAGAGGAGTTGTGTTCCAGAGTTCAGAGGCTTTGTTCCCCTGGCTGACGGTCAGGGAAAACATCGAGTATGGAGCTCGCATACGCGGTGTTCCAAAGGACCAACGAAGCCAGGCGGCTGATAGATACATCAAGATGGTTGGTCTTACTCACGCATCCCACAAATACCCCGGCGAGTTGTCCGGTGGGATGCGACAGCGCACGCAGATCGCACGTGTACTTGCAAATGAGCCGGCCGTCATATTGATGGACGAGCCCTTCGGCGCGCTTGATGCACAAACGCGAGAGGTACTGCAGGTCGAACTCGCGAAAATTTCACGCACCACGGGTTCAACGATCGTTTTTGTAACACACGACATCAGTGAGGCTGTGCTCCTCGCAGACAGGATCGTCACGATGACCGCCGGTCCCAGGGCAAGAATCAAGACAGTCACCGAAGTAAATCTACCAAGTCCGAGGGATCTCGATGATCCGCGGGCCGTGGAACTGATGCGAATGTTACGCGACGACATAGCAGTCGAAGTCAATCGGACTTTGGTTGAACAGGGCCTGGCTGCCGAGGGAACGGTCATATGAAAGAAAAAATTCTAACACCGAAGCGCCGGCTCGAGGGCCTGGGGCACAAAAACTGGCAGTACGTGAAGAATAAGGCCACAGCAGCTGCCATTACTGCCTGTTCTATACTCGGTGGGTTGCTGCTTTGGCAAATTGCAAGCTCGCAGATCTCACCACTTTTCCTGCCTTCGCCCTTAATGACTCTCGAAGGACTTTACGAGCTCGCCGAAGACGGCACGCTTATGACATCCATCCTGGCATCAAGTCGAAGAATTCTCACCGGTTGGTTCGCGGGGGTAATAGTGGGGATCCCTCTGGGGATGATCATGGGCTATTTTCCGCTTATTCGGAGGCTTTTTGATCCATATATCGAGTTTTTTCGTTTCGTCCCACCGATTGCGTTCGTCACTCTCGCGGTGATCTGGCTTGGACCTGGAGAAGCTTCGAAGGTCGCCTTGATTTTCTACACGACCGTATTCATCGTGACATTGAATGCCTTGGCCGGAACGCTTGCAGTATCCGAACTGCGCATCAAGGCATCGCAGGCGTTGGGCGCGAGCTCCATGCAGTCTCTCCTTACGGTGATCGTGCCTTCAACCATTCCATACATGATAACCGGTGCGAGAATCGCGATGGGCAATTCGTTTCTGACTATCGTTTCCGCAGAGATCGTAGCGGCTCAGGAAGGGCTCGGCGCACTCATCTGGAACGCACGAAACTTCGGACGGACGGAGTGGGTTTTTGCCGGCATCCTCACGCTTGGACTTCTGGGGTACGTCTTCGATCGAGTGCTCAGGTTCATTGCCAGCAGGACGTTGAAAAGATACGGTATTACAATGTGATAGGCATCGACAACCCCCGATGCGAGAGTTATCCTTGTCGCTAGTGGCGATAACTTCTTCTCGGGACGTTGTTTGATCACGCCCGTTTTTTAACGACCCTCGCGGGCTTGCAGGTCACTCTGTACACGCTCTGGCATCCGACTGATCGCCAGGGCGCCGAAAAGCTTCCGCCGTTTGAAACAAGGATCTCCAGGAACTGGAAATGACCAATGTGTTGGAGAAGATAAAAACATATAAAAGACAAGAAATTGATGTTGCCAAGGCAACCATGCCTTTGTCTGAAATAAGGGCTGGTTGCCTTCGCCAAACTCAGGCCCGCGGTTTTTACCGTGCGCTTAAAACGTGCCAGGAGGCGGGATCGATTGGGCTGATCGCCGAAATCAAAAGGGCGAGCCCCTCAAAGGGTATAATCCGTCACGACTTTGATCCAGCGGCGTTGGCGATTGAATACGAGTTAGGCGGAGCTACCTGTCTCTCCGTCCTGACCGACCAGCCAAGTTTTGGCGGGTCACTGAAATATCTTGGCTTAGCCCGAGACGCCAGTTCTCTTCCGGTGCTTCGGAAGGACTTCATTCTTGATTCATACCAAATATACGAGGCGCGCTTTTGGGGTGCCGACTGCATTTTGCTGATCATGAAGATGCTGAGTGACGATGAAGCGGCGACGTTGTTTCAGACGGCAGCAGACCTTGGGATGGATGTCGTGGTTGAGGTTCACGACGAAAGGGAGATAGAGAGAGCATTAAAGCTGCCGGCCCTTATCATAGGGATCAACAACCGAGATCTTGATAGTTTTGAACTTTCGCTAGACACAAGTGAAAGATTAGCCCCTTACGTGCCAGATGACCGCCTGATAGTCAGCGAAAGTGGCATTTTCACTGCGCATGATTGCCAACGGCTTCGGAAGGTTGGCATTAGCTCGTTCCTTGTAGGCGAGAGCTTGATGAGACAGACGAACGTGGCGGAAGCGACAAAACGGCTCCTACGGCCTTAAACGCCCCGGGCCGGAATTGCCAGTAATCGATGAGTGTCGAGACCGCGACCTAGGACTGAAGTTCGGTGCAGATAACCCGCCTCCAATTCATCAGGCTAATCGAGTGATCGCCGCTTTTAGTCAATCGGACACAGCATTTACGTCGAGGTTTTCCAAGATTCTCCGCAGCTTGTCGAACAAGTCCTCCACCTCTTCATCTCGAAAACCGGAGATCATGCTCTGGGCATGCTTGGTGGCGGCCGGGGCGAGCTGGCGATAAATTTCCCGACCATGGTCAGTAAGCCTTACTTCCACTACCCGTGTGTCGCTTGGCAAAGTGTGCCGGTTGACCAAACCGTCGCGTTCCATCTGGTCGATTAACCGGCTTAAAGCAGACTGAGGTATCAATGTGAGTTTGACCAGTTCACCGATGTTGCGCGGTCCCTTGGTCATGATCACCATCAGAACACGCCAACGCTGAACGGTCACCCCGTACGGTCTTAACCGCTCGAGAAACCGACTGCTTAGCCCTGCGGTCACTAAATGAAAAAGGTATGGCAGATAGCGCTCCAAATCGGAGACATCAGCGCCGTTAGTTTTTTTTTCAGTCTCGGTCATGACGATTTCCATAGCTTTGGGCATATCGGTAGCATGTCAACGCCCGGTTATCATCCTCGTTTCGACAGCTCAAGTTTACACATCTTCCCATTTTCCACTCGACAGAGAAATATGATTTATCATATAACTCCCTTGTACCCAGCTATTGGTTTTTTGTACACACTGCTATTCAAATGGATAAGGAATAAGCATGACGGGCGCGTTCGATCCTGCAACCGAGTTTTCACCACCTCTAAGGACCGTTCCAGCTCTGCTGGAGCGACAGGTCAGCCGGTATTCAAACCGGAAACTCTTTTCATGCCAGGGAACCAACTGGACATTTCTTGAGGCATTGAAACAAGCCGCGGGTTATGCTGGCACCCTTATCTCGGCTGGCGTGAAACAGGGTGATCGCGTGGCCGTCATCTGCTCAAACCGACCTGAATTCATGTCCGTGTTCCTCGGATGCGCTTGGATGGGAGCGGTTTCGGTTCCGATCAACACGGCTTCCCGTGGCTTCCAGTTGCAACACATTCTTTCCAACTCGAAGTCAGAACTTCTCGTAATTGAGGAACAGTTTCTCTCCGCGCTTGAAGGTCTTGATTTTGAAAATCTGGACATAAAACTTGTTTGGGTTGTCGATGCGGCGAATGAACAAAGTTGGCCAGCCCTTCCTATTCAGCTCACGGGTTTTCCGCATGCTGGAGAAGCCACGGCGCCTGCCCCGATCGGGCCGGGTGATCCGCTGACGATCCTTTACACCTCCGGGACAACGGGGCTCTCAAAGGGAGTGATTTGCCCTCACGGGCAGTTCTTCTGGTGGGGTGTTTACACGGGTCGGCAACTTGGCGTTAAGGAAGGAGACATTCTGCATACCCCGCTACCACTGTTCCACACAAACGCTCTGAATTCATTCTTCCAGGCGTTGATACACGGCGCAACACAGGTGGTCGAAGCGAAGTTCTCTGTGTCCCAATTTTGGTCGGTTATGGGCGCTTCCGGCGCAACGATAACCTACCTGTTGGGCGCTATGGTCCCGATGTTACTGTCGAAACCGGAGACGGAAAAGGAACGAAATCACTCCATCAGGGTCGCTTTGGCACCTGGTGTACCTCAACATGCGAGTGAGGAGTTCCATCGGCGGACGGGCATCACCCTTCTCGAGGGATACGGTACCACAGAGAGCAACGCAGTCATCGGCTCGACGACGGAAAACAGGAAAGCGGGATGGGTTGGGTGTTTGGTCGATGGCTTCGAAGCAATGATAGTCGACGACGAGGACAATCCTCTGCCAGATGGTCACGCGGGCGAACTCATATTGCGCGCTCGGGAGCCTCATTCGATGTCGCAAGGCTACTATGGAATGCCGGACAAGACCGTGGAAGTTTGGCGTAACCTTTGGCTTCACACCGGAGACCGAATGGTCCGAGATGCGGACGGCTTCTATCGTTTCGTTGACCGCATGAAGGACGCTATACGGCGACGCGGCGAGAATATTTCTTCATATGAGGTCGAACAGGTTCTGATCGCGCATCCAGCCGTTGCGATAGCCGCCGTCTTTCCGGTCGCCTCCGAGCTGGCAGAGGATGAAGTCATGGCAGCAATCGTACTGCGTGAAGGTCATTCGCTAAGCCAAGAGGAAATTATCCGCTTCTGCGAGGGAAAGATGTCTTACTTCGCGATACCTCGGTTCATAGATTTTCTCCATGATCTGCCAAGGACCGAAAACGGCAAAGTCCAAAAATTCAAGCTTCGTGAACGAGGCCGAACCGAGAATACATGGGATCGAGAAGCCGCCGGCATGATTTTACGCCGGTAGGGCCGACATTAACCAAAGTCTCACGTGGTTGCCCGGGGATTTTCCTGCGTCTACGGCGTGACCACGTGGCCAACTCCGGTAGTCTTGCTCTGTTGGGGTTGATCCTGGCCAAATCGGGAGCGTGCGTACCTTTCGCAGCCCCTTCCGTATTTGATTTGAGCTACGGATGGTAAATACACAGGCGCCGTATCGAGTTTGTATCTTGGGCGAGCGGCGAAGAAACTCCATGGTGAGTAACAGCTCCGAGACAGATGGGCCATTTGCATAGTGCGACGCACCTCTTTGGAAGTGCGTCGCTGTCTGCGTTTTTCGCAACGCTGAAAGAATTTGATGCAGGCTCGATGAAGCTGGACTGTCAAGTTATCGATAGCGAGGAGCATTGGGGCGAGCGCCTCTGGTGCTCCGAGGGCTTCCGCATCCTGGAAAACAGTTAAAGTATGCGAAGATATCCCCCACGATTATCCACGCACATCTCTGGTCTGCGTCGGCGATACCGACCTCGTACGCGAGACAACGCCCTCCCTCAGCTCGCTATCCTGGAACATCAAGCAGTTGGGACGGATCACGGCCACCAAACGGGGCGTCTCTTGTGGGATAATGAGCAGCCGCCTGTGGCAGTGATCAATCTCGCGGATCAGGTCGGTATCGATGGGCCAGACGCGCTGTCATTGGCTACGCTCGGCGCCAGAAGCGCCGCGTGCGTCGAACCTCGTAAGGCTGACCGAGCGGATAGCCTTTCTACGACGGTGGGAGATCGATCCCAAGTTTTGGCCCTGGCGACCGAGCCGCAAAGCGCGGCGACATCAATTTGCATTACGGGAGCGAATGCTCACACACAGCCGCTACGCAACATGTAACATATTTCATAATTTGTATTGTGTAACAATCTGGACTGTGACACCTTGCTGTACACGACACCAGGGAGATCTTCATGACCCAGCTTCCTTCACAGAAGGCACCCCGCCTTGCCTTCGTTACCGGGGGATCCGGTTTCGTGGGTAAACATCTTGTTCGACGCCTGCTGAACGATGGCTGGCGCGTCCGCGCGCTTGGTCGCAGCGTCGGGGCGCGGGCGAGCGTTAAGGCTCTCGGCGCCGAACCGGTTGAGGGCGACCTTTTGGACCGCGCCCGGTTGGCCCGTGCGATGGAGGGGGTCGATGTCGTTTTCCACGTCGCGGCGCATTTCAAGCTCTGGGGCCCGATGCCCCTGTTCCACCAGATCAACGTCGAGGGCACGCGCAACGTCGTGGAGGCAGCGGAGCGGGCCGGGGTGCGCCGCGTCGTCTATGTCAGCGCCGCCGCTGTCGTCATGGGCCGCGCCGAACCGCTGCATGGCGTGACCGAAGATATGCCCTTGCACAAGATGCCGTTTGCTCCCTATGCGACATCCAAGGCCGAAGCGGAGGAGGTATTACTGGCGGCAAATGGCCGCCACGCCGGTTTCTCCACAGTAGCCATCCGGCCTCCATTCATATGGGGTCCTGACATGCCGGCTCTCGATCACATGGTCGAGATCGTTCGCTCCGAGCAATTTCAATGGGTTGATGGCGGCGAGCAGGCACTCTCCTCCTGCCATGTCAGTAACCTGTGCCACGCACTGATCCTGGCCGCCGACCGCGGGTCAGGCGGGGAGGCCTTCTTTGTGAGCGACGGCGAAGACACGACACTGAAGTCCTTCCTGACACGACTCCTGGGCAGCCGCGGCGTAACGCCCAAGGATCGCTCCGTATCGTTCGGTGTTGCCTGGATGATGGCAGGTTTGATGGGTGTAGTCTGGCGGACCCTCCGCCGCGAGGGCGAGCCGCCGATCACCCAGCAGATGCTACGACTGATCGGCAAGGATTTCACCGTCGACATAAGCCGCGCGCGCAATCAACTCGGCTACGATCCGATCATCTCCCCGACTGATGGCATGTGTCAGATGCAGGTGAAAGACCTTCGCTGAAATCGGCGCGCAGCCCTTTCACGAGACAGACGCTGCTTCGCCTATCTCCATATTTTCGACCTCTCGGAACATCCGTTCCCGGATCGGCAATGGCCCCAAACCTTGCTGCACAAGTGTTTGGGCCGAAATGCGTACAGGCATTGCACCGCCTCGCAGCATGGACGACTGACAATCAGGCGCTATGGACTTGAGCCGCACGGCCAGAATGATCGATGGCAGTAAGCCTCTCGCCGAGCGATACGGGCATTCGCGACGATCAAGACCTTTCGCTCGATGTCCGAGCGGAATGCGCCACGGGGCCTCCCTACGCCTGCGCGAGGCCCAGGGTCATCCAGCAAGAAGTTCCGGAAGGCCTGTCGGCTTCGCACTACCGAAATGCGGGCATGTAGGGAGGGATAAGAAGCGACACCCTAGGTGGAGACTTCAAACTGCTACGAATCCGCCATCCACCATCAACTCCTCACCTCCAACGAAGCTGCTTTCGCTTGACGCCAGAAACAGCACGGTTTTGGCGACCTCGTCAGTATCTGCGAGCCTGCCGAAAGGAATCGCCTTCTTCATCCATTCCTCGGCGCCATCATTGTCTTGAAGGTACGTCGCCATGGCCGGCGTCAGGACCATTCCCGGCGACACAACATTGACGCGAATGCCTCGGCTTTTCAGGTCGACCGTCCAGGTTCGTGCAAAAGAACGGATGGCTGCTTTCGTCGCGCTATATATGGAGAGGTTGGCAAAGCCCTTGCTTCCGGCGCCTGAGCCTGTCAACACGACCGAACCGCCAGCGGACATCAGCGGCAATGCTTTTTGCACCGTGAAGACCGTTCCTTTGACGTTGATGTTGAATAGGCGGTCGAAGTGATCTGCTTCGATCCCCCCGATCGGCGCGGACTCAGACACGCCGGCGTTGGCAAACACCACGTCCACGCGGTTGTGATCTTGTCGTATCCGGGCGTAGAGCCGATCGACCGCAACGGGATCACTGACATCGCCCTGAACGCCCACGACGCCGTTCCCAATCTCCTTGAGTGCTTCATCCAGCCGCTCCTGGCGACGCCCGGTGATGTACACAAAGGCACCCTCCGCGGCAAAAGACTTGGCTGTCTCCAAGCCGATACCCTCCGTTCCGCCGGTGATGACCACCACCTTGTCCCTGAACCGTTCTGCCATGATGAAAGTGCCTTTCCGTTAAAGTGGAGAATTGCTCCACTTTACATATGGAGATATCCTCCGCTTAGCAAGTCGTAGCGAGGTGCTTTTTTGTCGGATCAGATTCCATTACGGTCAGATGCGCAGCGTAATCGCGAGCGCATTCTGGCTGCCGCCGAGGACGTGTTTCTCGAGAGAGGTGCGAACGTCACGCTGGATGACATTGCAAAGCGCGCAGGCGTTGGGATCGGAACTCTTTATCGTCGCTTCCCGACACGAGAAGCGCTTTTGGCCGCCACTTACAGTGCTCGGTTTATCGCTTTCGCTGCATCCAGTCGCGAGACAGACACCGGAATGGATCCACTCGGTGCACTGCGCCGCTATCTTGAACAACTTGTTGGGTATACGAACCTATATCGTGGCCTCGCGGCATTGCTTGGCACGGTTCTTCAGGTCGGGACGCCTGGCTGTGTCGCTACCAGCGCGGAAGGCCATAGGCTTTTGACCAATGCGAAAGCGGCCGACGTGATCAGAGCTGACATCACATTCAATGACATCGTGTGCGTGGCAATGGCTATCTCGCTGGCAACAGAGCAAGAGGCCTTACCAAACGCTCGTATAGCTCATCTTGTCGACATATTTTTAAACGGGATCGCTTCACGTTAAATTTGCCTATGACGGCCTCCCGGAAACGACCGTCTTCGCGGCCGGAGTGAAGGCGCGAAGCGCGCTATGGCGAGACCCGCCTCAGCCTTGAAGGGATGTGAACTTTTGACACCTGGATGCGCATTGCCGGTTGTAACGGTTTCAGTCGCTTCAATGAAGCCACATGAAGCGATCGCAACCAGAGGGAATGTA
>NZ_JAOEGC010000001.1:100198-397677 GCF_031801495.1 Agrobacterium tumefaciens
CATCTCTGTTTCATCGAGAGCGGTCTCGCGTCCACGGTCATTCATGACGATAGCGGCAAAAGCATCGAAACCGCACTCGTCGGCCGGGAGAGTATTACCGGCTGGCCCGCTCTTTTGGGTGCGGAAACCGCACCGGATGAAACCATCATGTGTGTTGGCGGGCGTGGCTTTCTGATCCCCGCCGTCGAACTGCGACACGAAATGGAGAACGATGCGCGGCTGCGGGCGCTCCTACTGGGCTACGTCAATATTTGCCTGCTTCAGATCGGCCAGCTTGCTCTGGCAAACGGCCAGTACAGCCTGCGCGAACGGCTCGCGCGCTGGCTGCTGATGTGCCATGATCGGCTCGATACCGATGATCTGCCGATCACCCATGAGTTTCTTTCCACCGTTCTTGGTGTGCGCCGCCCTGGCATCACCAACGAACTTCACATTCTTGAAGGAATCCATGCAATCCGAGCCAGCCGCGGAAACGTCCGGATCGTCAATCGCAGCATATTGCAAGACCTCGCCGACACAACGTACGGCATCCCGGAAAATGAATATGAAAAACTGGTCGCCCGCATCCGGAAGGATGTTGCAACGCCATCAGTCACGTCCATCTAGCGTGTCGGGGAAGCGGTAAACTCTCAGTGCTTCTTCATGTCTGTTCCTGAGATGATGCCAGGATGTCGTGCCCTTGCAGGATTGCCTCAGTTATCTCGGCCATCCCGCCAGGGCCTGCTGTACGACCTTGCGAAGTAACTCCGGATCCGCTCCCGCCTTCGCCTGAACGGCAATCCCATGGGCAATGGTGAGGACGAATGTTGCAAGCGCGTCAGGGTCAGCCGTTTTTGGCAAGTCTCCCTCCGATCTGGCACGTTCGAACCGCTCGCGAAAACGCCTCTGCCCTTCGGCGCGGAATTCAATCAATGCTCTGCGGACTGGCTCCGCATCTTCCGATCCGGCCAAAACGCCGTTGACCCCCAGGCAGCCTGTGTGTTCGGAATAGCGGGTGTTGAGATCTACCGTTTCGTGCAGGAAATGCACAGCCGCTTCGCGGGCAGTGGGAAGGCCAAGCGCAACAGGGATATGGCCCATATATCGTTGTGAATAGAGTTCCAGGGCCTTTCGAAACATGCTCTCCTTGTTTCCAAAGGCTGAATAGAGTGCTGGACGCTCAACGCCCGCAGCTTCAACGAGGTCGGAGTATGATGCGCCCTCATAGCCCTTGCGCCAGAAGACACAAAGTACTCCCTCCAGCACTTTGTCGATATCGAATTCCCGATGGCGGCCCAACAATCATCTCCTTTTGAATTCTAACGGGATTATTAAATCACTTGACAGTAGCGGTCCACAATCAATAACGATCATTATCGTAATGATCGTTATTGATTGTGCCCGCCAGTAGCGGAATAAGCCAGACAAGGAAACACTTGATGTCGAAAGCACTGATTGGAAGAGTAGCGCTTGTAACAGGAGGATCACGCGGGTTGGGGGCAGCGACTGCTGAGGCCTTGGCGGACAACGGCGCAGACGTTGCCATCACCTACCTAGCATCTGCCGATAAGGCACACGCAGTCGTGGAGAGACTTCATGCCAAGGGTGTGAGGGCCATCGCGATCCAGAGCGATCAGGCAGATATGTCCGCAGCACAACCGCTGATCGACAAGGTCGTCGGGCACTTCGGAAAGTTGGATATCCTCGTCAACAATGCAGCTGTCGTCGCCAAGGGTCAAAAGGTTGACGATCCCCAACTCGACGCAGCCGCGCTGGATCGCCAGTGGCAGATCAACGTTATGGGTACGGTAGCAACCACCCGAGCCGCGGCCCGGCAGCTTTCTGATGGCGGCCGGATCATCTTCATAGGTTCGCTCAATGGCACCATCGCATTGATACCCGGCGTCGCTGACTATTCTGGAACCAAGGCTGCGATCAACGGCTACGCCCGGGGCGTAGCTCGAGATCTCGGTTCGCGCAACATCACCGTGAATGTCATCCAACCGGGCGCAATGCCGACCGATATGATGGTAGAAGCGTTGGGAAGCACGACTGCACCCGACGCTTTCCTCGACATGCACGCGATCCGGCGAATTGCCACGCTGGAAGAAGTATCCGAGATGGTTTGCTTTCTTGCCGGTCCTCATGCCGGTTACATCACGGGCAGTATGATCGACATGGCGGGCGGACTTTCTAGCTGAGGTATGGGCAATACGGCGTCGTTCCAAAGCCTGCGGCCGCTCTGGGACGGTTGCTGTAGAGAAGGCCGGCCGCGTCTGCCCGCCTACGACGACATGCTCGATCAACTCGAGGAGCGCCGAGCCGGGCTCGAGAGCCGTCTGAAGCAAGCACCAAAGGAGGAGAATTTCGGGGAGAAGACGAGGAAGCTGAAGGCAAAAGGTCGTGATCGGCAAGCCGCCGGGGCACCAGCTGGCATGCCTCGGGGTCCCCGGCCGGATCGCCTCGATCCTGGCTGCGATGCAAGCGGCAACGATCCTGGAGAAACAGTTCGAGGCGCTGAAGCAGCACGACTACCTGGAGCGGCTTCGCGCCGGTTAACTTGACACTGCGCAGGAACGCCAAAAGCTCCTCGACGCGTATGCGGAGGAGCTTTCAGTTAAAGTCTTGATGGTCTTGATCTGGTTGCGGGGGCCTGACTGCACGGAGACTTGTAAATTCTCCGCCTCAATCCGGCTTTACTGCAACAAATTCCGCTTGGCGTCAGAAGCCTCTCTTGCCTACTCATTTTTGGAGTATCTCGTTTGGGGCCGATTGCGGACCGGTAGCTTTGTGCCGAAACCATTGGAAAGCAGCCATGCCTAGCCTCCTCGCGGAAGCTGTGAATAGCATTCAGACATCAAAATAAACGGGTGGCTGTTCTCCAAACTGGCCACTCGACTGACGCTATCTAGCGGGGAATCCGTTCGCGACTTCAGCAGTTGTACGGGACATCCGAGCGGTGCTATTCCTTAAAAGGAATATCTAGGAATATGATTCGGAGAGCAATGGTGTCGAAGAATGCCGGTTAAGCGCGAATTTGTTGACGCCGTCCGGGTTGGCGATGGCGATGCGGGACGCGTAGTGGGTCAATCTCTCAGGGCGTTGAGGCAGGCTGCGGGCTTTACCCAACTTGAGATGGCCAAGCGTTTGGGCGTCGGCCAAGCGGCGATCTCAAAGATCGAACAACGAGGCGATGTCCAGATCTCCTCGTTGCAGCGCTATGTCGAGGCTCTCGGTGCCGGCTTGCGCATCGATGCAGCATTTCCAGTTTATTCGGAGTTCGGAGTGCGGATCCAGGCCGAGTTTGGCGGAGCCGTTGCCGACGACGATCAGTATGTCCTTCCGATTTTTGGCGATCGCGACGATGCCCGCCCTGCAAAACGGGACATCGTTATCAGCATAAAGCCGAACTATTCGGGCAAGATATTTGATGGCGTTAAGACCATCGAGCTGAGAAGGCGTTTCCCGCTGTCGGTAGCTCCCGGCGCTACTGCCTATATTTATTCTACGTCGCCAGAGATGGCTTTGGTGGGCGCTATTAAAATTGAGAATGTTGAACGCCTTGAACTCTCTGTCCTTTGGAAAAAGCACGGCCGATCTGCATCGATCAAGAAAGCCGATTTTGACGAATACTTTAGTGGCCTGGAGGAAGGCTTTGCACTAAAACTGTCGACGCCGCGCCGATTTGCGAGGCCGTTGACCTTGCATGAATTGAAGGAGCGATTTGGATTTAAGGCTCCGCAGTCTTTCCTTTACGCGAAGCCCGACCTTCAAAAGGCGCTCCTGAATGAGCACACAAACATACCTGATTGATACAAATGTAATTATTCATCTGGAAGACAATAAAACCGTAGAGCCGGCCTTTTCCGCACTTACAAGCCTCGCCGCCAAGCACAAGGTCGATATTTTCGTGCACGAGGCGGCGCGCGATGATGTTGGCCGCGACAAGGATACCGCGCGCCGAGCGATATCTCTGAGTAAACTCGGCAAATTTCAAACCCTGTCAAAAGTCCGCGGCTTGACCGCCGCAGAGCTTTCGAAAGCGTTCGGGCCTCTTCCGAAACACAACGACATAGTCGACGCGACCCTACTGCATGCTCTTCACATCGGTGCCGTGGACTTTCTTGTCAGCCAGGACAGAGGCCTCCACGAGCGGGCCAGGCGCCATTCTCCAGAACTCGGTCGCCGGGTGCTCTATGTAGCAGACGCTGTTCAGCTCCTTCGAACGACCTTTGAGCCGATCGAAGCGCCGGTGCGTTTCATCGATGAGGTCGTCGCTCACGCGATACCTCTGACGGATACTATCTTTGACAGTCTCCGCGAGGACTATCCCGGTTTCGATAAATGGTGGACGGAAAAATGCGTAAAGCAGCGGCGCCTCTGCTGGATCATCGAAGACGACGGAATTGCCGGCCTTCTCGTCAGAAAGGATGAGACAGGCTCGGACACCGACGCCACGGAAAAAGCCAACAAGATACTGAAGATTTGCACGTTCAAGGTTCGGCCGGAAAGACGCGGTCTTAAGCTCGGGGAGCTGCTTTTGAAGAAGGTCTTCTGGTTCGCCCAAAAGAACAAATATGACCTAGTCTATGTAACCACATATGAGGGACAGACCTCCCTCATTGATCTTCTTGAGTATTTCGGGTTCACCCATACTGCGACAAAAGAGGACGATGAGAGGATCTATGAAAAACGTATGGGCACGCGTGCACCCACGCCAACAAAAGGCGACAATCACTTTGATGTCCATCGGTTGAATTATCCGCGCTTCGCCATCGTGCCGGACACCGCAGCGTTCGGTATCCCGATCAAAGAGGGCTATCACGATATCCTCTATCCGGATCTCAAGCAGCAGAACCAGTTGGATCTCTTCGGAGCGCTTGGGTTGGGAGGAGGTCCGCGGCGACCGGGCAACACAATTCGAAAGGTGTATCTGTGCCGGGCACCATCCAATTTGGGCCCGCCCGGTTCAATCCTGTTCTTCTACAAGGGCAAATCGTCGTCTTCACCGTCGCAGGCTATGTCGGCAATCGGAATACTCGAGGACGTTCGTTTTGCGCGATCCACTCGGGAGTTGCTCCAGATGACAGGTGGACGATCAGTATATAGTGAAAAAGACCTTGAGGGCTGGCAGGCATCTGCCGAATCGCCCGTCAAAGTCATCAACTATCTGCTTGCCGCCTATATTGATCCGGCTATCGGGCTGAAGCAGCTTCAAGCGAGCAAGGTTATTGCGGAGCATCCGCCTCAATCGATCTTTCGCATACCACGTCCTCGTCTGGATAATCTGCTCTCGCAAATCGACCTTGGATTTCAAGCATGAGCATGCGGAAGGTTATTGCCTTGGCGGGTTTGTCAGGCGTCGGGAAGTCGACACTTCTCGACAATGCGCGACGAACGCTTGTTTTCGAGCACTTGCAGGCCAGCGATCTCATTAAGGCGGAGAGGCAGGAGCGCCAAGGTAAGCCTGTCGCCCACGATCTTCTGCGCGAGGGAAATATCGACGACAACCAAGCCCTTCTGATATCCGGCTTCATGAGACGCGCGCCGGAAGAAGGATTGATCGTTCTCGACGGTCACACCATCATAGACACCCCTGATGGCCTGGTGGAAATTTTGCCTTCGGTTTTTTCGGCGATTGATGTTTCCCGCTTCGTTGTCCTGGTCGATGACGTTGAAAAGATCGCGTTGCGACGTTTATCGGATACTCGGAGAACGAGACCCGTCCGATCACACGAGGAGCTCGCTGAACATCAGGAACGGTCGGTACTTGCGGCCTATCGTGCGGCGCTCGCCCTCAGTGTCCCTCTGTTCGTTGTCCCCTTGAACGAACATCCGGATATCGCAAGGTTTCTCGATCGGTAGTTCGGTCCACCAACGGAGGTGGCGTTGCTATTTGGGCATCGTTGCAACGCCGCCATGCCTGTCGGTGTACAGTGGACTAAGGCCACCGGTTTGCTCAAGCCAACGCCGATAGCCGGAAATTTCGGGTCCTCCCAGGTTGATCGCGAACTCCACCCCGAATATCGCGAGGACAAAGAACCACTCGCTTTGATCAGTCACAAGAAAATCGAACTCGTGGACGATCTGCTCTGCATTGCCCGCAGGCCCGAACGTCTTTCCGTCTTGATGGTAAATAGTCCTGATGTGAACAGGCCAAGGGCTGACATAACCCTTCCTGGCATGATCGCGTAGGACGTCAAGCTGCGCCTCGTCACAGAGATAGGCAACACCTTCGGGGAACTCGACAAGACGCAAGGCCATCGCTTCCAGCGCGATCTTCGCTAGGAATCGCGAGACAATTGGCGTATCGGGGAGTTCTCCGGCCAGCGGAAACAGCATCGTTCCTTCCTTAGCCTGGAGAATCCTCGCGAGATCTGGCTCGGACACTTGGACTGACGTGAGATCATACTTCGGATATCGTGTAAGCAGCGCCGGTATGTCCGGTGTTATCAATCCGGTTATCGATGGGATATTGCCGCGCTTGCTTTCAAGATCCTGCTGGAAACGCAACTGCCGAACGGCTGGCAGATCCAGAAACGGCTTTTCGACCTTCCTGGAGAAGTAGTTGTTGCATCCGTCGCAAACGATCCCTCTGGGAAGAACATGTCGTTTGTTCCCCAATGATTCAGGAACAATGTGCTCCACGCTCCTTGAGGACGACGACGGGTTCTTGCAGAATATACAACGCAACTGACCCTCAATTTAATAGTTTTGCTACTTCAGGTGGAGAATGGACGCCCGGGGCATTATTACTCTAAGGCGAGGACGACGGCCAAGCAGTGTTCCATCTCCGCCAGAAGCATCCTTATCTCGTAGTCGCTCGCAGGAAACGCCCCGGCTTCGTGCATGTACCGGTTCCGCGACGCGACGATGGAAGCCTGAAAGCGCTGCCGCATGGCAAAGGCGGAACCCAAGACAGTGGGTGCGGACCGTTCGATGTATCTTAGCGATTTTCCTAGGCTGGTGCTGGGCGAATGGTGCAAACCCAGCACAGCCACAAACGTTTTCAAGGCCACGTCGAGAGCTCTGGTGGCGTGCAGCACGGCCAGCAGGTGACGGCGCCGAACGAGACCAACATGCATGAGGGACTTAACCTCTTCGAGTTCGTCCGATATCGCCGCGAAACTGTGATGGGCGGAGAGGGATGGAGAGCCTGCGATGATCGCACGAATTGTGTCTACCCGAGCTCGATGAAAACTCACGATACCGACCGCCTTTGCTGAAGAGACCAAAGCCGTTCGCGTGTCCTGTCAAACTCGCGCTCCGAGGTCATTATGTAGTGCTCCAGATCGCCGGCAACGGGCGAATCTTTTAGTAGCCAACCCGCGAATGCCGCCGCCCTTAGGGGTTTACCGGGATCCAAGCCGCGCCTCATGTCCGAATCGTGAATGGCCACGTCCAGAGCGTGGCGTTTCAATTCTGGGACGCCGTCCATGAGATCGTAGTTTTCAACGAACGCTTTTCGGACAAAGGTCTGCAGTGATGCAAGCACGGAGCTACGGGACCTACCGCCCAATTCACCTACGCGCGACTCCCCAAACTTGATGGGCGAACGGGAGTGTCGGCCCGTGCGCTTAGAGTCTTGGCTCATGGGAACTGCATCCGCTTCCCACCGGGATGCCTGCATACGGTGTACGTGCAGGATGGCACTGTAGTTGACCATCGCTTGCTGCCTAATCTTTAACAGCCTTGGTGCGCGGGCGAGTGTCCGGCTGGTCCCGTGCATCAACATTTTCGTGCTATCGGCTTCGCGGGGGCTATAAACCTCGTCGAAGCTCCCTTCCGTCAGATCATCCGGCAATGAACCCGCTTCGCCCGACACCAGAATGCACTTCGCATGCGCCGGAAGGGCGAGCCGGACGGCGGTCAATCGAGATAGAAGCGACTTCCACGAAGCGAACTCCCTTGCCTTAGGGAAGAAAGCGGCGACCAAGTTGCCCTCAGAACCGGCGATGATGTCGGGCCCGGCGAATAGCAACGGATGGTCCGGTTGTTCCGCGACGACGGCGGAAGAAGGCAAATCATAGCGCAACGAGCGCGCCAGTTGGCCAATTAATTGATCGCGGTCAGATGCCATGCTCTCGATGTTTCGCCGTCAATATCGTGGGAGAAACTAACGATAACGAGGCAAAGAAAGCAAGTGCAACTTCCAGTTTTGGCGCCGCCTTCGCTGCTAAGTTCAATGGTAGCGAGGGCAGCTAAGGCCGCGTTCAGCAATGGCGGGTCGTAGGAAGTCATTTGGATGACACAAACGTCCGAAACGAAGGCGCGAAGCTGCCATTCGCATCGCCGAGAACTAAGGCTCCGTTGGGCGGTATGCGGAAATAATTTCCGATACCGCGCAATGGTCCCGGGTGCAGGTCTCGGGCCTGAGTCCACAGAGGCCTGTAAAATCCTTGCTCTCGAACGGATGCGAACCTTCGGCCCATGAGACAGATCAACTAAGCGCCTGACAACATACGATAGCCGAGCGGACACGCCACCTCGTGACGGCAACATTTGCATTGCCTTAGGGGTACGGAGTGGTGATCTGTACTGCATCAACACACCAAAACTTGCCGCTCGCGTATTTCCCAAAGTCTAACCAGCCGCTATCGGTTCATCGATATCTTGGCTTTGGAAATGGTCTATCAAAAAGCGGGCGGCCGGTCCTGGAGGCGTGTCCGTTCGGTAAACAGCCTGAAGGCGGTAAGGGCCGCCCTTGCAGTCAGGAAGATCAAGCTGCACCAGACGCCCTGCCTCAATATCGTCTCTTACCATAGGTTCAGGCATGTTGCCCCAGCCAATGCCTTCTTTTAGCAGCATGTGCTTGGCGCCAAGGTCAGCGAGGCGCCACGTATGGTTCCCGACGACAGCAAACTCATGCCCTTGAGTGAGAGGCGATCTGTCGGTCAGGACCAGTTGGATATGTCCTCGCGCCGCGCCCGGTGGATGAGATCCGCCAGCTAACGGATGATCCGGTGAAGCGACGGGGATTAGCTTGACGAAACCAACACCGATACGTTCCAACCCAGCAATCTCCACATCAAGAGGGCCGCTGACGCCTACGGATGCGGTTCGGTTGAGCACGAGCTGCGTCACCGCCCCCAACGCCTCGACATAAAGCCGAAGCGAGACGCTCGGAAATTCGTTCCGAAATGCTTTTAGAGCATCCATCACGCGGGCCGCCGGCAGCATGACGTCGAGCGCAAGGTGTATTTCGGGCTCTACCCCGCGGAGCATGCTTTTGACCTTGGCCCGAAGATTATCGATACCGTGAGCGACGCTTTTTGCCTCGGCAAGCACGGTCCTGCCCTCTAGCGTCAGCTGCGGCTTCTTTGTCGAGAGCCGATCGAAGAGCGTGACGCCCAGCTGCGCCTCGAGATTGGCAATCGTATAGCTGATGACCGATGTCGCTCGATTGAGCTTTCGAGAGGCCGCTGCGAAACTGCCCGTTTCGACCACAGTAATGAACACTTTGAGCTGATCCAGCGTCGGCTGGCCGGGATCTGACATTTCGAATTCCTCGATCGTTTCAGCCGAAATTATCTGAGTTTTCCGAAACGTCCAGTGGGAATAGCTTCTTCTCAACGAACTTCAACAGCCGGAGCTGACAATGTCCTATTTGTCTAACGCTGACATCGAACAGGTTATCCTGCCCTCGACCCGTGATCTTGGAGGCTTTTCCGTCCGACGAGCCCTGCCCGCGGACATGCGCCAGATGGTCGGGCCGTTCATATTCCTCGACAGTTTCGGACCCGTGCGGTTTGGTGCTGGGGAAGGGATTGATACCCGCCCTCACCCACATATCGGCCTTTCAACACTCACTTACCTTCTCGAAGGTGAGCTGCTGCATCGCGACAGCGAAAGCTACGTCCAGTCGATCAGCCCCGGGGAAGTCAATCTGATGGTCGCGGGCTCTGGCATTGTCCATTCTGAGCGGACGCCCGACCATATTCGCAAAGAAGGAGGAAAACTCACAGGGCTGCAGAGCTGGATCGCTCTCCCCAAACAATACGAAGAGACTGCACCGCTCTTTCAGCACCTTGGCGCTCATGAGCTGCCGACGATCAATGGCGAGGGCATCGATATGAAGCTTCTCGCCGGCACCCTGCACGGACGGCGCTCACCTACCAGGACCTTCTCTGACCTCTTCTCTGCAGAGATCCAGCTTGAGGCTGGGGCACGCTACAGAATCGACGGTGAGCATATCGAGCGATCAATCTTCGTCGTCACCGGTACAATCGAGATCATTGGGCAAGACGGTACATATGGCCCAGATCGTCTTATCGTGTTTAAGCCCGGCGCAGAGATCGTGGTGAGGGCGAATGAGCCAGCACGGTTTCTCGCCTTCGGAGGCGAGCCGCTTCCTGAAAAACGTTTTATCCGCTGGAATTTCGTGGCCACGGACCAAGAGCGCATTCGCCATGCGGCCAACCTGTGGCGCGAACGGCAATTTCCCGGCGTGCCCGGCGACGACGAGTTTACTCCCCTGCCCGACAACTTCAATTGAAACCCCATCTAATCAAGGAGAACTACCATGACGACCTATGCAATCATCGGTTCTGGCGCGATCGGCTCTGCACTTGCTGAACGTTTTCATGCCGCAGGCGTGGATGCCGTTATCGCCAACACCCGCGGTCCGGCGTCGCTTCAGGCAATCACCCACACGTTTGGCGCTAAAGTGAAGGCGGTCGAGCTCGATCAGGCTCTTCAGTCGGACGTTCTCATCTTGGCCGTTCCTTATGACGCCGTGCCGGAAGTCGCCAGCAAAAAGGCAGCCTGGGATGGCCGCACTATCGTCGATGCGACAAATGCCATCGACTTTCCTGCTTTTAAGCCGCGTGATCTTGGGGGCCGGCTGTCTTCGGAAATCGTCTCCGATCTCTTTCCAGGCGCTCAACTTGTGAAAGCGTTCAACACCCTCCCGGCCGCTGTCTTGGCTGCCGATCCAGTGAAAGCAAGCGGAAAGCGCGTTCTCTTTCTATCAGGGAACTTTCCGGAGGCCAGCAATAAGGTGGCAGACCTGATCGCTCGTCTGGGCTTTGCGCCGTCCGACCTTGGTAGTTTCAAAGCCTCCGGCTCGCTTCAGCATTTCGGGCAGCCGCTGGTGGCGCTCAATCTGCTGAAGGACTGAATCTCCGCATAGATCGAACTACCTTTCAGGTTTGTAGGATCGTGCAATTCCTTTAGGCCATCTTGATACCGCATCTCCCAAAGCTTGTGAGATTACTGAACCATCGAACGACCCTAGTGGAGAGAGAGAGATGGAATTCTTTGCCAACCTGATCCGGACCTGTCGCATGAACAGGATGAAGAAGGAGCTTGACCGCCTCCCCGAGGAGCACCTGGCGGATCTAGGCGTTTCGCGCCTGGGCCCGCTCCCCGGGGATCCGCGATTGGGAACCGAAGTGCCGCATCGGGCTAAGAGTCCACCGGCTCGCAGAACAGGCGGTAACAGGCGCTCATCCTGGGAAATCAAATTAGGATGAAACTGATTGATAGCCGCGAGGTTCGCGGCTATTTTTTGTGTGACATTATCAAACGATTTTAGGAACATAGATGATCGAACGCCTCGCGCGCATTCTTGCTGGCAACAGCCGAAACGACGGTGTCACTGAGACAGATGTTCCGCGGGTCCATATTTTACGTTCAGTCACGCCGACAGAGGCGGTTCCAATCTTGCACAAGCCGGCAGTTTGTTTCGTTGCGCAAGGCCGCAAGCAGACAACGCTGGCCGATCAGGCTTATCTATATGAGCCAATGAAATTTCTCATCGTCAGTGTCGATCTTCCGATCGCGGGTCAGATCCTTGAGGCCTCGCCTGAAACCCCGTACCTCTGCTTGCGGCTCGATCTTGAGCCTGCCGCGATTGCAGATGTCATCATGGCAGCCGTGCCCGGCGCTCTTCGCAACGAGGAGCCACAGCGCGGTATCGCGGTGAGTGACGTACCAACGCAATTGCTTGACGCGGTCGTCAGACTTGCGGAGCTGCTAGAAAGCGGACGTGAAAGCGACCGGGCCGTTCTGGCGCCGCTTGCAGAGCGCGAGATTCTTTACAGGCTGCTCCTTGGCGAGCAGGGCGACCGTCTCCGCCAGATCGCAATGGCCGAGAGCAAGCTTAATCAGATCAACAGGGCCATCACGATCATAAAGAACCAGTATGACAGGGCTCTGAAGATCGAGGACGTCGCCGCTCAGGTTCACATGAGCGTATCGTCTTTCCATCAGCACTTCAAAACCGTTACGGCGATGAGCCCCCTTCAGTATCAGAAGCAGGTCCGACTGCAGGAGGCTCGTCGACTGATGATCGCACAGGCGCTGGATGCGGCATCTGCCGGCTTTTCTGTCGGATATGAAAGCCCTTCTCAGTTCTCGCGCGAATACGCCCGAATGTTCGGTCTCCCGCCGAAGAAGGATGTGGAGAAAATGAAGTCGATGCCACCTACGAGTTGGCAATAGGTTCTCTCACTCCAAAGCCGCCGTCGGGCGGCTTTTTCTATTCGTAGAATCTTGCAAGCGGCGCAGAGAAGCTTTCTACCGTCGTCATGCCGAAACCGAGCATGTTCAGGTCACGGACAGCCGGTTGGCTGCCTCTCAAAATCGACGAGGAGAGACCCATGACAAAACTCACGAACATTGCTTTCATGCGAGCAAAGCAGGGCATGGTCGATGAGCTCGGTGGTTGGCTCAACCGACTAGCCGAGCTAAGCCGCAGCGAGCCAAGATGCATCAATTATGATGTCCATCGTTCGCTCGACGAGCCTGACGTCTGGTGCGTCTACGAGAACTGGCGCAGCAAGCAGGATCTGGACACACATTTCGAAACGCCTCACATGAGAGAGTTCGTGGATGCTGTCCCCACGATGATCCACGGCGTGCTTGATCTCCATTATCTGGCAATGACCACAGAGCAAGCTTATGCGCCGCGATGAACGACGCGCAATGATCGCTGCGTCGATCCTCCTTGGTGCGATCCTGGTCCTCGCAAGTCACCCTGCATTTTCGAACGAAGTTTCAACGTCGGAAAATCAACACATGGAGAACACCGTGAGCAGGAACGAACATCCATACGTCGGCATGTGGGTCACTGAAGACGGTTACATCCACCATGAGCTGCTACCGAATGGCAGATATGATGAAGCGCGTGGAATGAGGAAAAGCGCCTACCAGGGAAGCTACCGCATTTCCGGAAACCACATCGACTATGTCGACGATACGGGTTTCACCGCAGACGGTGATTTCATCGATGACGTTCTCTACCACGCGGGAATGGTATTGAGACGCGAACATTGAAGGCAGAACAGGCGGCCCATCCGGGCCGCCTAGTCTTTCCTGTTAGTTGACGGCTCGCACCGCGTCCATGATCACGTCCGCGACCTGTTTGGGTTGAGACATTTGGACCATATGGCTGGCTTTTACCTCAACCGCCTTTGTGTTGGAGCGAGAGTACATCCAGCGCAACAAGTCCGGGGATAGAGTACGATCTTCAGTGGTTATGATGCCAAATGTCGGCTTGTCCTTCCATGGCGTGTTGTGGAAGCGAACCTTGTAAGGCTCGAACGTCATGGGTTTTGACGAGGCGGAGAGAAAATCGGCCGTTGCTTTCGGTAAATCCGCTCCGATGTCCTCACGATAATGCTGCGGATCCGGAACGAAACTTCTATCGTCCAACATCTTGACGTGGAACTTCATCGGATATCTTGAGGCAAGATCGTTGATGGTCTCGCCCTGATCAGGCTGGAACGCCGCAACGTATACGAGAGCGCCGACATTATCACTGTTGCCCGCTTCCGTAATTACCCCGCCTGCGTAACTATGCCCAACCAGCACGGTTGGTCCGGTTTGCTGCTTCAGAATAAGGCGCGTTGCATCCACATCGTCAGCGAGGCTGGTATGCGGAAGTTGCACGATACTCACATTCAGACCGTACTTGGTTAGCAGCTCGTACACGTCGTGCCACGTTGAGCCATCCATCGTGGCACCGTGGACCAGCACGACGTTGCGGGCGTCTGCAAGCGCGGGCCCGCTCATCTGAGCAATTATGGTGGCCGCAGCTAAGATTTCCCTGATCATATGATGCTCCTGTCCTTCGTTGATATCAGCACTGAAACGAAGGTAGCGAAATAGCTTTGGTTCGATTAGAGCAGGTAATTCGAATAGCGTTATAGAGGCAGCTTATAAATGGATAGAACTGTCCTACGGGATCTGGCCGTGTTCGAAGTCGTAGCCCGCCGACAGAGTTTCACCAAAGCGGCCGCAGAGCTCGGGATATCTCAGGCCGCTTTAAGCTATGCGATTACGCAGCTTGAGCGACGCCTCGGTGTCGCGCTTCTTGCAAGGACAACGCGGAATGTGTCACCCACGGAGGCGGGCACACGGCTTCTGACAGCTCTGCAACCAGCATTGCGCGGCATCGAAGCCGAACTCCAAGGTCTGCAGGATATGCGTTCTCATGTGGCCGGGACAGTCCGGCTGACGACCGTGCAGGTCGCCTATGACATGCTCATACGCCCGAGGCTATCCGGGTTCGTCGCCAGGTATCCCCACGTAAGCATAGAGATCTCCGTCAACGACGGCCTGACCGATGTCATCTCGGCGAGTTTCGACGGCGGCATCCGTTTTGGTTCGCTGGTCGAAAAAGACATGGTAGCGGTTAGCCTGTCTTCAACGTCACCAGCTGCAATTGTATGTAGCCCGGGGTATCTTGCGCGCTTTGAGAGCCTGCCGTTGACGCCAGCAGACCTGCAATCTCATCGCTGCATCAACTACCGGTTTGCCTCCGGCAGACTCTTTCGATGGCCTCTTGAAAAGAACGATACCCGATTTGAGTTTCGAGGAGACGGGCCGCTTGTGCTGGACAGCGGCGAAGCGATCCGTGCAGCGGCTCTGGACGGCCTCGGTCTCGCCTTTTTGTTTGAGTCTCAGGTGGCTGGTGACCTTGCGGCAGGAACCTTGGTTAAAGTGCTGCCAGATTGGGTTCGCCCCCTGCCCGGGTTTAGCCTGTTCTACCCAAGCCGCCAGCAGGTCTCGCCGGCCTTCAGAGCTTGGATCGACTACATGAAGGACAGCAAGTCCGATCACTCTTCTCCGGCGGGTCTTGAGGAGTGACGCCAATGCTCGGCATCTGTAACGGGCGTCGAATGGAACGTTGCGGTGTAGTCCTGTAGAAAGGTAGATGCGTCAGCGTAACCGGTGCTCTTTGCGAGCTTGGTTGGATCCTCAATGCCCAACATCAGCAGTCGCCGAGACTCCTGGAGACGTAGGGTGCGCACATAGCCAAGAACGCTCATGCCTGTCACACTTTTGAAGTCGCGGTGGAGGGTCACGGTCCGAGTGCCAACCCAACTGTCGAGGTCTCTCGGCGTATCGCTTCGGCGGAAATGTCGGCGCAGGTAGCTTACAGCCCGCATAATGTGCTGAAACCGGAGCGTGGGTAGTGACAGTTGGCTAAGGACAGGGCTCGAGCATTCCGACAGCAGATGATAGCTGAGTTCTTTTTCCAACAGGGGCCAGAGCACCCTAGCGTCTTGCGGTTCTGCGAGAAGCTGCAGTGTTCGGACAAGAGCGTCTTGCAGAGAAATTGAGAACGTCACGATACCCATGCCAGGGTGAAGACCGGAAGCACCAGATCGCCTTGCGTTATTTCGGTGAAGTCCAGTGAAGGTTTCCTGCCTCAACTCAATGCGCAAACACAGGAAGGGCTCTAAAGGAGAAGCCTCCAAAACCTGTCCACGGACGGGCAAACCGACGGAAACTGCAAGCGCCGCTCCCGGTTCGTAGGTAAAGTCCAAGGACCCAGCGGACACCTGCTTACGGCCTTGGGCGACGAAACAAAGACTCGGTTCATAGATGGTGTGTACAGGGGCCGTCGGATGTGACGCGCGCAGCAGGAAAACACCGGGCAGGATGGTCGAAAATACGCCATCCGTCCCGGTATTCTGTTCGATCAGCGCTGCGATCTTCTGATTTTTCGTCATCAGTTGAAACCTCAGGAGAGACCGGCGGGAGCGCCGGTCTCTTCGTGACCATCCTTATTCAACGATATCCGTCGACGCGGAGAGGTCCTGCCAACGAGCGATTTCCTGATCGACCTTGCCGATCTTCTCCCTTGCCATGGCGACGGCGTCCGACCCCGTGAGCAGACGCACCGGAGGCTCGTCCTGGTTAGCAAGCGCCACGATTGCGCTGGCCAGTTTCTTGGGATCGCCCGCTTGTTTGTGGCTGTAGCTGTCGTAGGTGGCGCGGATATTGGCGGAGGCTTCGGCATAGTCATCGATCGTCTTATCACCGTAACGAACCGATGAACTGTCGAGAAAGTCCGTACGGACGAAGCCAGGCGCTACGATCGAGACATTGATGCCGAAGTCGGCAACCTCAAGCGCGAGCGATTCAGAGAATCCTTCGACGGCATATTTCGTCGCGCAGTAGACCGTGGAACCCGCAAAGCCGACGGACCCGCCAATCGATGATATATTGAGAATGTGGCCGCTGCGCTGTTTGCGCATGGCCGGCAGCACCGCGCGGGTCACATTGAAGAGACCGAACACGTTGGTGTTGAACTGGCTGACGATTGCAGCGGAACCGATTTCCTCAAATAGTCCGAGTTGGCCGAAACCGGCGTTGTTTAGGAGTACATCGATACGGCCGAAATAAGCGATTGTTTCAGTGATGGCCGTTGCCGCCTGCTCTTCGTCCGATACATCGAGTTGAAGCGCCAGAACATTATCACCGCAGCCGTTGTAGACCTTCGTCAATTGCTCGACATTTCGGCCAGTGACGACAACCTTATCTCCGGCAGCCAAAGCCGCAAGTGCTACTTCCTTGCCGATACCGCGGGCTGCACCAGTGATAAACCAAACCTTCGACATTTTGCTTCCTTTCGCTTGCGCCGATTGCGCTTTGGACACGATAGGAACTTAGCGACTGACCGAACGCGACCGGTAGATTAAGCCTCCACGAAGGTTGCCTTTTTCTCCAGATGATTTGAAAGGTTGATACACCACCTGTCGAAATGCCCGCCATCGCCCTGACGAAGGCAGATGACATTGCCTCAGCGCGGCGGCATAGCGCTTGGTGCCGCTTCAAGGGAGGAACCCGCAATCGTCGTCCGTTCGCTGAGCATGGCTCTTCGCGACAATACTCATGCGGATCCAAGAGAGCTAAGCTACTTTCCGAGCCCCCAGCTCGACCTTAACCGCTGGAACGACTTCCTCGCCAAAAAGCCTGATGCTCTTCATCAGGTTCTGATGCGGCAGAGTTCCTGCGCTGTATTTAAGCTGAAAACGTTGAATGCCTAATTTGGAAATGACAGGAGCGAGCTTTGCCGCGACGGTGTCGGCGGAGCCGACATACAGCGAACCGTTATCGATTTCAGACACGAACTCATCCATGGTGACGGGCCCCCAACCCCGCTCCTTCCCAATCCTGTCGCGCATGACCCGGTAGTGCGGCCAGTATTCTTCGCGAGCTTTTGCATCTGTTCCAGCTACATATCCCGGAGAGTGGACGCCTATCGGCTGCAGTTCTTTGGAGAGCTTGCGTGTTGCCTCCCGGTAGAGGTCGACGTAAGGCTTGAAACGGTAAGGGCTGCCGCCAATGATTGCCAACATCAGGGGTAGCCCGTAATGCGCTGCCCGAATGACCGAGTTCGGACTACCGCCAACTCCGATCCAGGTCTTGAGCTTCCCGTTCTGGACGGGAGGAAATACGTTCTGATCTTTTAGTGGTGGCCGCGTGTCGCCTGACCACGTCACCGGCTTCTGTTCAAGCAGCTTTGAAAACAGGTCTAGCTTTTCCTGGAATAGTCTCTCGTAGTCATCCAGCGAAAACCCGAACAAAGGGAATGACTCGGTAAAAGAGCCCCGTCCCAAAATTGCTTCGGCGCGTCCGTTGGAAACGGCATCCAGTGTCGAAAAGCGTTGAAAGACTCTGATCGGATCGTCCGAACTCAAGACCGTAACTGCGGAGCCAAGCTTGATCCGGGATGTCACTCCCGCAATCGCTGCCAGAACGGTTTCAGGCGAAGACACTGCGAAGTCTTCTCTATGGTGTTCGCCAACGCCGAAGAAGTCGATGCCGAGTTCATCCGCGAGCTTCGCTTCTTCTATAACATTTCGAATTACGGTCGCGTGTGGCTCTGGTCGGCCCATGCTGTTGTAGGTAACATCGCCAAAGGTATCGAGCCCGAATTCTACTGCTGGAGTTAGCATGGTGCATTCCTTCGCTGCCTCCCATCTGTGGAGGCTGGTCGTTTCATGAGGCAACATAGGCGTTCCCCGCCTGCTCTGGGATTTGGATAATTTCGATTGTGTTGTTCGATTTCATCGAATGATCGCGTTGCCTCAGCAAATTAGGCGCCGAAAAGGGGACGTCTGTTTTGCGCGCTGAGCAATATATACGACCGCTACCTTGTCCCCGCCGCCGTTGGCTCCTCAATCAAACGCGACGGCCGCTAACGAGGCGAACAACAGCCATCAAGAAAGCGAGCCGCTACATGCTGCAAACTCTTAAGGTCGTAACCACCCTCCTGCACCAATAGGACGGGCAGCGAGACATCTCCAAACAGCCTACCTACCTTTTCAAATGTTTCTTCGGTCACGCTCAGCCCCTTCGCTGGATCGCTCGCGAGTGCATCAAAACCAAGCGACACAACCACAGCCGTGGGGTTGTGTTCAAGCGCTGCGGTCAAGATGTCCTCGACGCCGACAAGGTACTCCTTGTCGCCCGCGTCTTTGTCTAAGGGGTGGTTCAGGTTGGCACCTTCGGCAGACATACCACCCACCTCTTCACGAAAACCCGTGAAGTGGGGGTAATAGCCTGCCGGGCTGCGGTGGATAGAGGCAAAAAAGATACTCGCATCGTTCCAGAATATGTCCTGCGTGCCGTTCCCATGGTGGACATCCAGATCGATGATGGCAACGCGCATTCCCCCCGCAGCCAGTCGCCGAGCGGCAATTGCGGCGTTGTTCAAATAGGTTGCACCTCCGCCATAGTCTGGCCCGGCGTGGTGACCTGATGGACGGCAAAGAGCGTAGACCTGATGTTCTCCTTTTTTGATGAGATCGGCTGCAGTAACAGCTGTTTGAGCTGCCCAGTAAGCAGCGTCCCAAGTCCCCTCGCCCAAGGGTGTTATTTGATCACGCAGATGATAACCCGCCTTCGCAATGAGCGGCCAGTTCACCCGATAGGCCTCACGTCGCGTCTCAAAGGCTGCGGGCACAACGGAACCAGGCAAGCCATCTCGCTGCCATTCGCTGTGAGCGCTTGCCAGAAAAGACAGGTATTCGATCGAATGGACAGTGGAAAGCACTTCAAGGCCATGGTCAGATGAGTCTACAACTTCAAGGCCCGCTTGCCTGACAGCTCGCAGCAGAGCATCCAGTCGTTCCGGGACGTCGCGGCTTGGACGGCGCACACCGTTCTCGACCACATCCCCTGGGACGTGTGATCTGTGGAGGTCGGAATACACGACCTTCATCTTAGGCGGCCGATCCTATCCCGGCGACGCAAACGTATTTGATCTCGAGGTATTCGTTGATCCCGTACTTCGATCCTTCTCTCCCGAGACCGGACTGCTTCACCCCTCCGAACGGAGCTGCCTCGCTTCCGATGAGCCCGGTGTTGACACCGACCATGCCTGCCTCAAGTGCTTCAGCCACCCTCCATATGCGCGCATAATTCCGGGTGAAGAAATAGGATGCCAGCCCGTATTCCGTGTTGTTGGCCATGGCGATGACCTCGTTCTCGGTGCGAAACGCGATCAGTGGAGCCAGCGGAGCAAATGTCTCTTCCTTCGCCACCTTCATCTCTTGGGTGACGCCCGTCATGACGGTTGGCTCGAAAAAATTACCACCCAGTTCGCTCCTGCGCCCGCCAGCGATGACGGTCGCGCCTCTGGAGACCGCATCCTCGATGTGCTCCTCGATCTTGGCGACAGCCTTCTGGTCAATGAGCGGGCCCTGAGTCGTTTTAGCATCGCTACCATTACCAAGCTTAAGCTGAGCTACCCGTTTCGATAACGCTCTGGAGAATTCAGGGAGGATGCCCTCCTGGACGTATAGCCTGTTAGCGCAGACACATGTCTGGCCGGCATTCCGGAACTTCGAAGCGATCGCGCCTTCCACGGCGACATCTACATCAGCATCATCAAAGACGATGAAAGGCGCATTTCCACCGAGCTCGAGCGATAGACGCTTGATCTGGGCAGCTCCCCGCTCCATCAGCCAGCGCCCCACTTCAGTCGACCCGGTAAAACTGATCTTCGCGATCTTGGGATTGGTGCAAAATTCTTCCCCAATGGCTTTCGCAGGCCCCATCACAACTGAAAACAGACCATCCGGGATCCCGGCCCGCTGCGCGAGGAAGGCGAGCGCCAGGGCTGACAAGGGTGTTTGCGACGCTGGCTTGAGAACCATACTGCAACCCGCTGCAAACGCTGGCCCGGCCTTTCGGGTGATCATGCCGTTGGGAAAATTCCACGGTGTGATGGCGGCGCAGGTGCCCACGGGCTGCTTGAGAACCATCAGGCGCTGGTCCGAAACCGGAGTAGCAATGATATCGCCATCAATTCGTTTGGCCTCCTCCGCGAACCACTCGATGTAGTGGGCGTTGGCGAGGATTTCGCCCTTTGCCTCGCTCAGCGGTTTACCCTGCTCGCGCGTTAGTATGAGTGCGAGATCGTCGCTGTTAGTCACGATCAGATCGTACCACCGTTTGAGCACTACAGCACGCTCTCGAGGAGGACGTGCAGCCCAAGCCTTCTGCGTTTCGTCTGCGATGTCGATCGCATGCCGCACGGCATCCATCCCAAGGCTGGGAAGGTCTGCGATAGCGCTTCCATCAAACGGATCGGTCACGGTAATACGATCAGCCGACTTTGCTTCGACCCAGTTCCCTGCCACGAAGGCTCGATCACGCATCAGTTCAGGGTTGCGAAGGTCGAAGTCTCGGAAGATAGCCATAATAGTCTGTCCTGAAGTTCAAACCGGGATCAGTACCGCGTCGCCGCTGTCCCATCCGAGGGACAACGACTGAGACGGCTTGATGTCGATGTTGGCGCCTGTATTGGGGATCTTTCCAATGAGCGTGGAAGCCTCGCTGACCCTGACGTGCACACGTTTGTGGTCGCCAAGATAAATTACCTCCTCGACGGTTCCGCCAAAGGTGTTCAGGCACGCCTCAGTGGTATCAAGCCGAACCCGCTCGGGCCGCACCGATATCATGACCCGCTGGCGTTCTGAGAAGTCCTTTTGGCTTCGAACGATCATTCTGTGACCGGTCTCTGTCTGGACGGCATATTCATCGCCGTTTCGCCCGGAAATCTCCCCCGAAAGGCGGTTGTTCTCTCCGATGAAGCCTGCAACGAAGGGAGTGGCAGGACGCTCGTAAAGTTCAGCTGGCGGAGCCAGTTGTTCGATCTTCCCGGCGTTGAACACCGCTACACGGTCGGACATCGTCAAGGCCTCCGACTGGTCGTGGGTAACATAGACCACAGTGATCCCGAGACGCTCGTGCAGGTGTTTTATTTCCAGCTGGAGATGCTCGCGCAAGTTCTTGTCCAGGGCACCGAGCGGCTCATCCATAAGGACGACGTCTGGCTCGAAAACGATCGCCCGAGCGAGTGCAATCCGCTGCTGCTGTCCGCCCGAGAGCTGCGCAGGCTTTCGCTCTGCAAAAGCTCCCATCTGCACAACATCCAGGACCTTGCGGACACGATCATTGCGTTCGGCTTTGGCCATCTTGCGGACGCGCAAGGGATAGTCCAGGTTTTCCGCCACGGTCATGTGGGGGAAGAGGGCATAATTCTGGAACACCATCCCGATGTTTCGGCGATGCGGTGGCAGGGATTCCAATGAGCGACCAGCGATGCGGATGTGGCCGCCGCTGGGAGCCTCAAACCCCGCAAGCATCATCAGACTTGTCGTCTTGCCCGAGCCCGATGGTCCCAGCATTGTCAGAAATTCGCCTTGGGAGATGGAGAGGTTGAGGGTGTCCACGACGAGGTTGCGCCCGTCGTAGCTTTTATCGACACTGATGAATTCCACATACTTTGAAGATGACATAGCGGTTCCCCTTTTTTTGATGCGCTTATGCCGTTGCATGGACCAGAGGCCGTCTGCCCGACCACGGGCGAGCCTCCTCAAGCTGAGCGGCAAGTTGAAACAGTGTTTCCTCGTCGTTGAAGCGGCCCGTAAATTGTGTGCCGACCGGGAGTCCAGCCGGTGTCCAATACATGGGCACGCTCATAGACGGCAGACCAGCCATATTGGCGAATGTGGTGAACGATAGGAACTGGAGGAACCGCTCCATGACCTCCTCACCGCCGTGAATGTCCGCATCGAAGTGCCCAAGCAATGGCGGCGGAGAGCCGAGTGTCGGTGTCAGCCAGAGATCGAAGTCGCCGAGGAAGTTCGCGATGGTCCGGCCGACACCATGAAACCAGTTGAGGTCTACCAAATAATCGGCCGCCGTGACCTTCGAGCCAACGCTGTACAGGTACTGGTTGAAGGACTCGACACCTGACGCGAGGCTTTCGGGCCCGACATTCCTGCTTCTGGCCAGAGCCGTGATGGCCCTGGTGGCGGTCATTGCCCAGAACCGCTTGTAGTAGGTGCGGTAGGTATCGCCATCCAGCTGCGGGATGGCTTCGACCACTTCATGTCCCAGGCTTTCGCACAGACGTGCGGTTTCGATCGTCGCCTTTGCGCACTCCGGATCTACATATGTGTCGAGCAGCGAGGTGGTGGTCACTGCAATCCTGAGCCGGCGCGGCTTTGATCGCAACGCGTCGATATAGCTGAGCTGTGGGGCGGGAGCAGTATAGGGATCTCCGGCCAAGGTCCCGCGGGTCGCATCCAGGAGAGCGGCGCTGTCACGGACGCTTATCGATAAAACATGTTCATTCACGATACCGCCTGTACTGTCCCCCAGATCCGGGCCGAGTGTGATCCTTCCTCGCGACGGCTTGAGGCCAAACAAGCCACAGCATGACGCCGGAATTCGAATCGAGCCCGCCCCGTCACCGCCATGGGCTGCCGGGACAATGCCAGCAGCCACGGCAGCGCCAGCGCCACCGCTCGATCCGCCGCTTGACCGCGAAATGTCCCATGGATTGCGGGTGGGCCCGAAGAGTTTCGGCTCTGTGGTCCCGAGGGTACCGAACTCGCAGAGATTGGTCTTGCCGAACGTACTGAGCCCGGCTTTGCGGTACCTGCGCATCAGTTCGCTGTCGTGGTCAGGCACAAAATCCCGTGTGATCTCCGAAGCACCCGTGGTTGGCACACCTGCCATGTGGCAATACAGGTCTTTGACGAGGAAGGGAGCGCCAGCAAAAACGCTGCTCTTATCTGCTCCCCGCGCTTCCCTGCGAGCCTCCTCATGCAGAGGCCGGATGATGGCGTTCAGTTGCGGGTTTGTCTTTTCGGTCCGTCTAATAGCCCCCTCCAGAAGCTCTTCGGCAGTCACCTGCCCTGCCTTGACGAGCGCCGCCTGGGCGCAGAGATCGAGTTTTGCAAGTTCATCCATCGTACACGCTCAATTCTTGAATTTAGAAACAGCGTCTTCGAGCGCCGCGGCAATACCGCCCACAAGCTCGTCGATCTGTGATGTTGTCATGATGAATGGCGGGCAGACGGAAATCACATCGCCCATGTTTCGGATCATGACGCCGTGTGCGCGGCAACGGCGCTCGACAAATGCGCCAACTTTGAGGGCTGGCTCAAACGCGGTCCTCGTCGACTTGTCGGCTACGAGTTCGATCCCGGCGAGAAAGCCTGCGCCGCGAATTTCACCTACAAAGGGGCTACCAGCGATCGCGGTCGGAAGCTTCGCGAAAAGATAACGGCCGAGTTCCCGGGAGCGCGCGGGGATATCCATTTCACGGTACGTACGGAGCACCTCGGCGGCCACAGCCGCCGTTACGGGGTGACCGGAATACGTGAAACCGTGTCCGAAAACCCCAATGCGATCGGCCTCGTCGGCAATTGCCTGATAAACGTGATCTCCGATCACTGCTGCGGCGATAGGGACATAGCCCGAGGACAGGCCCTTCGCGATGGACATCATGTCGGGTACGAAACCGAAGCTCTCGCACCCGAACCAGTTTCCACTGCGTCCGAAGCCGCAGACCACCTCGTCCGAGAGAAGGAGAATGTCATGGCGCTTGAGGACTTCGCTGACGCGCGGAAAATACCCGGGAGGAGGCGTAACGACTCCGCCTGCTCCCATGACCGGTTCAGCGATCATGGCGGCTATGGTTTCGGGTCCCTCTGCGGTAATCAGGCTCTCTAGGTCTACAATCAGGCGATCGCAGTAAGCTTCCTCCGATTCGCCCGGCATACCGTGTTTGTAGAAGTGTGGCTTCTCCGCGTAGATAACGTTCAAACCTGGCAGATTGAAGCTCTCGTGCATGTGCGGCAGGCCGCCGAGTGCTGCTCCCATCACGGTACTGCCGTGGAAAGCGCCCTTTCTGCTGATGATCTTACGTTTGGATGGTTTTCCCCGGGCGATGTTATAGTACCAGGCCAGCTTGACCATCGTGTCATTGGCTTCCGAGCCTGAGTTGACCAGGAATACCCTGCTCCCTGGAATTGGCGAAAGCTCGGCGATCTGCTCAACCACGTCAGCGCAAGGATCATTCGAGCGATGATTGAACGTATGGTAGGTCGCCAGCGTCTTCATCTGTGTGGCCGCCACTTCTGCCAAACGCTCGTTTTCGAAGCCGAGCGATGCACACCAAAGCCCACCCATACCTTCCAGATATCGGTTGCCGAGCTCGTCGACGACATAGCAGCCCTCCCCTTTGCTGATCATCAACGGGCCGTCAATCTCCTGACGACGGGGATTGGTCTGCGAGTGAAAATGGTACGCCATATCGCGTGACCTGAGCGAATTTAGCACGATAGCCTCCAAAGCATTCTTGTTTTTTATAACTTATAAGTTATCAGATGGAGTTGGCAACTGCTGTTGTTGGCTTTGGGATAAAATTCGTAATCTAAGGTACACGGCAGGATTATAAGATATAAGTGGCTAGTCGCAGCGTTCGGTTCAGGAATGCAAGCAGTAGGGATTAGGAGTTGAGACGATGAGTGTTATGGACATGCAGCCGGGGGAGATGGGGAGCCTGTCTGCCAGGATTTATGCCAAGCTGCGTGAGGGTTTGATTGTGGGGAGTTTTGCTCCTGGCGAGCGGCTTTTGATGCAGGAGCTCGCGGAAAGGCTCGGCACAAGTGTCACCCCTGTGCGTGAAGCGTGCTTGCGTCTTGTGAGCGAGCAGGCATTCGAGCTCCGTTCGGGCCGGTTTGTCGTTGTCCCGGAACTCAGTCAAGATCGTTATGTCCAGATAAAAGTGATACGTACTGCGCTTGAGGGCCTTGCTGCTGAACTTGCGGTAGAAAATGTTTCAGCCGCAGACATCGAACAGCTAAAGAACTTCCACGAAGCTTTTGTCGCGAGCGAGAAGTCTGATGACTTCGAGGCTGCAAGATCGGCAAACAGGTCGTTCCATTTCGGTGTCTATCGCCTTTCACAAATGCCGATGCTCATCTCGCAAATCGAGACAATGTGGGTGTCTATGGGACCGATCCTCAATGTCTATTATCGCGAGATCCCACACGATTACGTTGGCGCGGAAGAGCATGAGCACCTCCTGGAAGCTCTTCGGTTGAAGAACAAGAAGAAGGCCAGGGCGGCAATCGAGAATGATATTACGCGGGCATCAACAAGCTTTCTGCGATATTTCCAGGAGCGGGAGCTGGTTTAGCTCCCGTTAACTTGGTCCTCAATTTGCAACTTCAGCAACACGCGGCGTGCGCAAGCCTGCCGTCTCACCGCCATCGACTGTGATGACCGTTCCATTTACGTAGCTTGAGTGGTCAGAGAGAAGCCATGCGACCACATCCGCGACCTCCTCCGGCGTTCCGAAACGGTTCGCTGGAATACGCAGCTCAAGCTGCTTTTTCCTCAGTGGATCAGCGATGATCTTGTTCATCATTCGTGTCGCGATCTGTCCAGGGCACACGGCATTGAAGCGCACTTCTTCCCCGAACTCGAGAGCCAGCGCTTCAGTCATTCCGATGACGGCAGCTTTCGACGCGCAATAGACTGCCAGTCCCTCCTCGCCCGTTTTCCCGGCGATGCTGGCGATGTTGACAACCGAGCCCCTCCCCTTCCTCAAACCCGCTAGAGCGTGGCGCGTGAAGAGGAACGCGCTGCGCGCATTAACCGCAAGAACCTCATCCCAGTCAGCCTGTGTTGCCACAGAAAATGAAATGCGTTTTGACATTCCCGCATTGTTGACAAGACCTGAAAGACTTCCACCACCTAGCTCGAGAGCATACTCGACAACCTTTCTGCAGTCATTTTCCTCACTGACATCACCCGGGACAAAAACGACAGTCGCGTTTGCTTCGGCAAGTTCTGCGCCGGCGACAGCGTCTCTACCGGTTGCAAGTACCTGTCTTCCTGCTGCTGCAAGTGTTTCGACACAAGCCCGTCCAATCCCGTGCGTGGCTCCGGTTACGATGATCATTTACCAATTACTCCGACTTATTCTGCGGGTTCGCATGAGCGGCCGCGCGTTTCCGAACAAGAGCTCCCCCACTCATCAGGATGATCGAGATGATGACGAGCAGCGTCGACATTGCCAGGATGGATGGGTCGATGTTGTCCCTCAGACCGTCAAACATCTGCCGCGGCAGGGTTTTCTGTCCAGGACCACTGATGAAGAGGGCGACTACCACCTCATCGAACGAAAAGACAAAAGCAAACAGCGCACCCGACACGACGCCGGGGGCGATCAGGGGAAGTGTCACAGTACGAAATGCGTAAAAAGGCGATGCACCCAGGCTTGCCGCTGCTCGGACAAGGTTCATATCAAAGTTCTTCAGTGTGGCGGTAACGGTGATCACGACAAAGGGTACCGCAAGCACGGCGTGAGCCAATACAAGGCCCAGGAAAGAAGCGACGAGGCCCAGTTTCGCGAAGAAGAAGTACATTCCGACGCCGCTAATCACGACGGGGACGATCATCGGAGAGATAATGACGGCGAGAATCGTCGATCGGGCGGGAAGATGTCCTCTTGAGAGACCGAGAGCTGCCACAGTGCCGAGGACCGTTGCGACTGCAGTCGCGCCCGCGCCGATGATGAGGCTGTTCAGCAGCGCAGCCATCCATGGCTGCGGCTGCAAGATTTTGTAGTACCACTGCAGCGAGAAGCCGGGTAGCGGATACGAAAGAAAGTTCGCCGAACTGAAAGAGATCGGGATGATTGCGAAGGTCGGCCCAATCAGGAAAACCATCGCGAAAAGACAAAACCCAATCTGTAAGCGTCTGATGTTGGCAGGCATGACTCACTCCATTCCAACGATCCGGTCGATACCGACGATCCTGCCGACTATGATGTACAGCGCCAGAATGCAGCTCAAAAGAAGGACGCCGAGTGCGGCCGACATGCCCCAGTTGATTGTCGTGTTCGCATAGAAGGCGACAAAATAGCTGAGCATTTGGTCCGACGCGCCGCCAACCAGTGTCGGTGTGACATAATATCCTGCTGCGATGATGAATGTCAGGAGACAACCAGCACCGACGCCGGGCAGCGTAAGCGGGAGATATACTCTGAGGAATGTTGTCAACGGCCCTGCCCCCAGAGATGATGATGCGCGCACGAAGGTCGGCGAGATACCCTTCATGACGCTGATAAGCGGTAGCACCATGAACGGCAGCAGGATGTGGACCATTGCAATATAAAGACCGGTTCTGTTGAACACGAGCTCAAGCGGGGCGTCCGTCAAACCAAGTGCCTGTAACACGCGATTGACTATCCCTTCCTTCTGAAGAATGACGATCCAGGCACTCGTTCTCACCAGAAGCGAGGTCCAGAACGGCAACAGAACGCAAGCCAGCAGGATGGCCGAGAATCGTCCCCCCACAGAAACGACTGCATTGGCTATTGGGTAGGCAAGGAGAACGCAGATGAGCGTGACGACGGTGCTAATGACCAGTGTTCTCATCAGCGTGGAAAGGAAGAGCCGCTCTTCCGGAGGAGCGAGCTTGGCACCTCCTTCGTCTCCAGGTCTAAGATCGACAGCAGACAGCAGATAGAATGCCGTCAATGCGGACCCGTTCCGCTTGATTACCCTCCAGTAGGCAGGATCGTTCCATTGTTCGTCGATAGCCGATAAGTGCTGCTGCGCTACTGTTATTTCGGCGTTGCGAACGTTGCGAACTGTCTTGGCAAGGAGACTGCGGAAGCCAGTTATCTCGTAGTTCAGACGACGGCCAGCTTCGGCAAGAACGTTCGGCGGAACATCGGATTTTATGTCAGCAACAAGCGCGTCGAAGGCCGCCGCGGGTGGAGGACCTGATCCATCCCATGTTTTCAATACTTCCAGTGTTTGCGGCAGTGCGTTGCGGACCTCGGGGTTGTTCACCGCATAGAACAGCATGGTTCCCAGCGGTAGAACGAATGCGAAGACGATGAACGCAACGAGCGGTCCGATCAGCATGACCGAGATCAGTCTCTGCCTTTTTCGGTCGGCTCGAAAACCAGCCGCGAGCGCTGACGCGCATGCGGGCTGGGCGGCGGCAGCCCCGGAGGACTGCCGCACTGCCAATTCGGATGTCACTGAGCCCGCCATGTTGCGAACCTCGCCTCAAGAGCTTCACCATTGTCCGCCCAGAACTCGGTGTTGAGGCCGACAGCGGTTTTCAGATTTTCCTCGGTGGTGGGAAGGTCTTTCGCCAGCTCAGGCTTGACGTTCGAGATGGCTTTCTTGTTCGTCACTCCGTAGGTGATATACTGCGGGAAGGCGGATTGCGCGGTGTCGGTGGATGCGAAAGCAATGAACTTTTCAGCGTTTTCCCGGTTGGCGCTTCCCTTCACGATGCCCCAGTAGTCAATGCCGTAAACTTGACCATCCCAGAGAAGGGCAAAGTTTTTGCCCGTTGCGTTCGCGGCCGACACACGGCCGTTGAAGGTTGCTGTTGCCGCAACGTCACCAGACGCCAGACGCTCCAGCGACTCTGCTCCAGACGTCCACCAGATTATGTCCGATTTGATCTCATCGAGCTTGGCGAAGGCACGATCCTGACCGGCTTTGGTCGACAGAACATCGTAAACCTCCCCAGCGGGAACGCCGTCTGCAAGCAGAGCGATCTCAAGCGTCATCTTGGCAGTTTGTCTGAAACCTCGCTTGCCAGGCCACTTTTGAGTATTCCAAAAGTCTGCCCAGTTCTTCGGCCCATCAGCGAGCTTGGACTTGTCATAGCTTGGAACCATGGACCAGACGAAAGCGCCAACTCCGCACTCGCTGTAAGCTTCAGGAATGAAGTCTTCCTGATTACCGATCCTGGTCCAGTCGAGTTTTTCAAACAGGCCTTCAGCGCATCCTGACAGCAGAGTGTTCTGTTCGACCTGCATGACGTCCCAGGAAACGCTTCCACTTGCCACCATTGCACGAACCTTGGCCATCTGACCTGAATACGAGTCTTCGGTGACGGCGACCCCTGAGGACTTGGCGAAGGGCTCGAAGAAAGCCTTCCGCTCCGCGTCCTGGAGAACGCCGCCAGCTCCCACGACCGTCAGATTGCCGGGCTCGGCCAGGCTCATCGACGAGACGCCAAGGCCGGCGAGCAAAACCAGCCCCCCAATGAAATCGCGATAGTGCATGAGACCTCTCCTCCTCATTGTGCCACCCACCTATTGAACCGCTGCTGCAGCTCCTCTTCGTGATCCACCCAGAACGGCGTGCTCAACGCGAGCGCACCGGCCATGTTCTTTTCGGCTGTCGGCAGCTGCGGTGCGATATCTGCGGAAATGCTGGACGTCGCCTTCGCGTTGGTGACGCCGTAGACCATCTTTTCGGCGAAAGCCTTCTGCGGCTCTGGGCTGGTCATATACGCGACAAGGTCGAAAGCCTTGTCACTGTTCCCGCCCTTGGGGATGGCCCAGAAGTCCATCGCGTAAAGCTGGTTGGTCCAGGACATCCTGAAATGCTTGCCCTGCTGGTTGGCGGCGATGACGCGGCCGTTGTAGGCGGAAGTCATCGCGACCTCGCCCGAGGCGAGCCATTCCATCGGCTGCGCGCCGCTCTCCCACCACTGGATGTTGGGCTTCAACTGATCGAGCTTGGCGAATGCCCTGTCCTGCCCTTCCTTCGTCGCCAGGACCTTGTACAGTTCCTCAGGCTTCACCCCGTCGGCGAGCAGCGCGATCTCGATCGTCATGCGAGCCTGTTTGCGCAGTCCGCGCTTGCCCGGCCACTTCTTAACGTCCCAGAAGTCCGCCCAGGATATGACGCCGGTGGTCTTGTCCCCGTCATATGCGAGGATTTTCGACCAGACAAAGGCCCCCACCCCGCAGTCCGACTTGGCCGGACCGATGATGTCTGCTGAATTCGGCAGGCTCTTCCAGTCGAACGTCTCGAGAAGGCCCTGGTCGCACGCCAGGATCATCTCGTTCTCGTCCATCTGCACGACGTCCCACGTCGTCGTGCCGGTCTCCACCATCGCCTTCACCTTGGCGATGCCTCCCGTGTACGACTCCTCGAGAAGAGGCGCGCCGGACTTCTTTTCGTAAGGCTTGAAGAGCGTCTCGCGCATAGCCTCCTGAGTTGCGCCGCCGAAGCCAACGACCGTGAGATCGCGGGCGAGTGTCGGTGTCGCCGCCGCGAGGCAAGCGACCGTGGCCATCAATGTTATAAACCGGTTTCTCATTGGTTCCCCTTTTTTGAGATAAGGTTTTGTCGTTATGCGGCGGCTGACCTCGCAAGATCAGCCATGGTGGCGTCGATGAGCTCGAGGGTGTCGTCCAACACCGTTTGATCGTGACTGAGCGACAGGTAGAGGCGCTTGAGCTGGAGGGGCTGGAAAATCTGCCGGCCCGTGATCAGGGCCCGGCGGAACCGCATGTCGAGCTCGTTGTCGTTCCGTAGGAGGTCGGCATACTCCTTGAACTCGCCCTCGAAGAAGTACACGAGCCAGACGGAACCGAAGCCCGCGGTCTGGGCCCTGATGCCGTGCCGCGCGATGATTTCGTCGATCTGCTTGCGGAGATAGCTGCCACGGTCGAAAAGGCGGTCGTAGACGCCCGGCTTCGACAACTCCTGGACGGTGGCCTTGACGGCGGCCATAGAGGAAGGGGTGCCGTTGAAGGTACCTCCCATGAAGACCGCTCCCTCGCCGGTCCGGCCCACGCGTTCCATGATGTCCCGGCGGCCGGCAACCAACCCGATCGGATAGCCGCTGGTGGCAGCCTTGCCGAAGGTGGCGAGGTCGGGCGTGATGCCGACGATCGACTGGTATCCGCCGAGAGCGTGCCGGAACCCGGTGATCACCTCATCGAAGATCAGGATCACGCCGTTTTCGGAGGTGATCCTCCTCAGATCGCGCAGGAACTGGTTCTGAGCGACGACCGCTCCCATGTTGTGCGCGATCGGCTCGATGATGACAGCGGCCACCTCGCCCGGATTGGCCCGGATGTATTCCTCCACCGCCGTGGCGTCGTTGTAGGGAAGTATCTTGGTGTAACGTGCCGCGTCGTACAAGATACCGTCGGACATGGGGTCGAAAGCGTCGATCATCTGCCGGCTGGACTGCCCGTTCATTGCGACGTAGTCATGCCAGCCGTGGTAGCCGCCCTGGAACTTGATGATCTGCTTGCGCCCGGTATAGGCGCGGGCCAGGCGCAGGGCGTGATACGTGGCTTCCGATCCGCTGCTGCAGAAGGCGACCTGGTCGGCGCATGGAATGGCCTTCACGAGGAGCTCGGCGACCTCGACCTCAAGTTCGAGAACTCCGGCCCCGACCAGATCAAGGCTCTCGCCGACTCTAGCAATGGCCCGGGAGATCGCGGGGTTTCTGTGCCCGAGAACGTTTGCACCGAAGGCGCAGTGGTAGTCGGTGTATCGGGTGCCATCGGCATCGTACAGGTACGGGCCATCGGCCCTGGCAAACGCGATCGGCGATCCGAGGCGTCGGCTGGGGCTGAGAAGACCGCCGGGTATAACCGCCTCGGCGCGGCTTGCGATCAGTTCGTTGTTGCTTGCCATCAAGCCCCTCCCCCGATGTTTTCGAGAACCACCGCGCGGATCCCGTCGGCGTCGAGGCGGTAGTGCCTGTAGAGGTGCGTGGGCGGAGCGATCAGGCTGTACTCGTCCCGGATGCCGTGACGTACGAGGCGGGCCCCTTTCCCCTTCTCTGCGAGAACCTCGGCAACAGCGCCACCCAGACCGCCGAGGATGTTGTGTTCTTCGACAGTGAGGATGATTTTCGAGCGCGCCGATGCCTCTATGATGGCTTCCTCGTCCAGAGGCTTGATCGAGTGCATGTCGATCAGGCCCACGGAATGACCGGCGGCGCTGAGCTCCTCCATCGCCTTTTTCGCACCGTGGACCGGGTAGCCCGCGGCGATAATGGTGACGTCGTCGCCAATCCCGTGAACCACGGCCTTCCCGAGCTGGAAGTCCATGCCGTTTTCGTACACGACAGGATCGTGACCGCGGTGGATGCGGAAGTAAATCGGAAGAGGGTAATCGACCGTTGCCTTGAGGGCGGCCGCCAGTGCGGGTCCGTCCGCCGTGGAAACGACAGCGAGATTGGCGATGCTCCTGGTGATCGCGATGTCTTCGGTCGCGTGATGGGACGTGCCATAGAACCCAAGCGAGATGCCTGTGTGGTGACCGATGAGACGGACAGGCTGCTTGCAGTAGGCGACGTCCATCCGGATTTGCTCGCAGCAGAGAAGAGCCAGGAACGAGGCGAACGTGGCAACGTAGGGAATGACTCCGGTCGTCGCCATTCCGGCGGCTGCCGAGACCATGTTCTGCTCGGAGATGCCGAACTGCACGAACCTCTCGGGAAAACGCCTGGCGAACTCGTTCAGGCCATTCGAGTACTGGAGGTCGGCTGTTCCGGCCATTACCGGATGGCCGGCTTCTGCCAGCTCGATCAGCGCGTTCGACAGCGTCGGCAGCGACGGTGCGCGACGGTTCACTTCGCGGTATTGCCACGAGTCCTTGGAAATCAGCTGGTTCATTAGGAAATCACCGTGTTGAGAATGGTTTCGCGGGCGTTGTCTTCGTCTTCCGCGCCGAGGTACCCTAGGTGCCAACCGGGCTCGGTCTCCATGTAATCGATGCCCTTGCCCTTCACCGTCTGCGCTATGATGCAGCAGGGCCTGGCCCGCCCGGTGTCCGCCTTCACCTGTCGGAGAAGCGTCGTGAGGGCATGGACGTCGTGCCCGTCGACGGTGTGGACCTCCCATCCAAAAGCCCGCCACTTCTCGTCCAGCGGTTCCACGGCGAGGACATCGTCAACTTTTCCATCGAGCTGGTAACCGTTTCGGTCGATGATAGCGACGAGGTTGGAGAGGCCGTGACTGGAAGCGGAAAGCGCGGCCTCCCAGACCTGGCCCTCCTGCATTTCACCGTCCCCTAGAAGTACGAACGCGTTGAAGTCCCGCTTCTGGAAGCGCGCGCCGAGAAGCATTCCGACGCCGTTTGAGAGGGCATGACCGATCGAACCGGAACTGAAGTCCACGCCCGGCACCTTCGTCATGTCAGGGTGATCGCCAAGCGGGCTTCCAAGACGGGTATAGGTGTCCAGCCAGCTCGGATCGAAGAAGCCGAGGTCGGCGAGGATAGGGAACAATCCGACAGCGGCATGACCCTTCCCCATCAGAAACCGGTCACGGTCCGGCCAGGCGGGCTCGCCCTTTCTGATGTTCATCACGTCATAGTAGAGCGCCGCGAATATCTCGGCGCACGAAAACACCGAGGTGTAGTGACCTACCTTGGCGATCGAGATCAGCCGAATCGTCTCAAGCCGGACGAACTGGGCGCGTTCGCGCAAAAGCTCCACCTTGGCTTCAGACAATGGGTCATCGTCGCGGCCCATCGTTGGATGGCCGCCATAAATATTTAACATTGTCACGGATATACTCCCGTTGCTCCCTAACTTATAAGTTATAAGATATAGAGAATCGAGATAAAGGCAACATGGATTTTTTGACAACGTGACAGGTCGATAAAATCGAACGTAACAGATCAAATTATGCAGCTTTTATCGAATGTTGAAAAAGCAGATGTTGTCTCCATCGAATTCAGCCATCCCAATGGAGCAAAGCAAATGACCAAGGTACTCGTCCTCTACTACTCGTCCTACGGCCACATCGAGACGATGGCAGGCTCGATCGCAGAAGGCGCAAGAAGCGCCGGCGCCGAAGTAACAATCAAGCGTGTCCCGGAAACTGTTCCGCTCGAAATCGCCGAAAAGGCTCACTTCAAGATCAACCAGGAAGCCCCCATTGCGACAGTGGCCGAACTGGCGGATTATGATGCAATTATCGTCGGTACCGGCACACGTTTCGGGCGGATGTCGTCGCAGATGGCGGCCTTCCTCGACCAGGCCGGTGGCCTGTGGGCACGGGGTGCTCTCAACGGCAAGGTGGGCGCTGCTTTCGCATCGACCGGCACACAGCACGGCGGCCAGGAAACCACCCTGTTCTCGATCATCACCAACCTCATGCACTTTGGCATGATCATCGTCGGCCTGCCCTATAGCCATCAGGGACAGATGAGCAGTGAAGAAATTGTCGGCGGCGCTCCTTACGGGGCAACGACAGTTGCCGGTGGCGACGGGTCGCGCCAGCCTTCGCAGATCGATCTCGCCGGTGCCTTCCACCAGGGCGAGATCGTCGCCCGCACTGCGGCCGCTCTTGTCGCTGCGCGCAACTAAACCCGCCTAAATCACTCTTAAAATTCAGCTCCAACCAGACCAGCCGATTGCGATCGGCTGGCAAGGAGAAGTCATGTCCTCGCTTTTCTCAAACAAGGTCGTCGCGGTCACCGGTGCAGGCTCTGGGATCGGTCGGGCGATAGCACTTGGGCTCGCTCGCGACGGCGCAACAGTACATCTGGCTGATCGCGATGCCACCGCACTCACCCAAACAGCAGAGCTCATCCGAGCCGAAGATGGCAGGGTGTTCACAACCGAACTCGATGTCGCGAGCGAGCTCCAGGTCGTCGGATGGATCGAGCAGATCGGTTCTACATCCGGCCGTCTCCATGCGGCCTTCAACAATGCGGGTATAACCGGCCCTGCGAAGCGCATCGAAGACTATGCTCTTGAGGATTTTCAACGGGTGATCGCCGTCAATCTGCAGAGTGTTTTTCTCGGGATGAAGTACCAGATCCCGCTGATCAAGCGCAGCGGCGGTGGTTCTATTGTAAACACGGCTTCGGTCGCTGCCTTGACGGGACCAGGAGGCATGAGTGCCTACGCTGCTTCAAAGCATGGCGTGCAAGGGCTGACCCGGGTTGTCGCGATGGAAAATGCAGCTCACGGCATCCGCGTCAATGCGATTGCGCCCGGCTGGACTGAAACGCCGATGGTTGTGGCCAACAGCCAACAAAACCCGGCTTTTGCGACACTGGCTCAGAACGCCATTCCTGCCAAGCGCGGCGGCAAGCCCGAAGAAATCGCGGCCGCAGCAATCTGGCTTGCCTCCGACGCCGCCTCCTATGTCACCGGACACATGCTGACCGTCGATGGTGGCATGACGATTGGTGGCTTCGAACTTTGACGCTCAATCTTGAAAGGAACATCCCATGTCTGACCAAAACGAAGTATTGAAAGCAGTCGTCCGCCGTAACACACTCGAGGTACAGTCCGGCGGTAATTTTGAGCTCTTCGATCAGCTTTTCGCCGAAGACTTTCTGGACCACACACCGCAGCCTGGGGGGACACCAGACAAGGCAGGAGCCCGCCGCCTTTACCATGCTCTGCGCGAAGCCTTCCCGGACTTCCACGCCGAAATTCACTGGCAAGCGGTCGACGACGACATCGTGACGACTTTCAAGACCTATCACGGCACGCATCAGGGCGTCGTCCTTGGGATCGCGCCAACGGGCCGCCAGATCAAGTTCGAAACCGTCGACGCCATGCGCATTCGCAACGGCCAGATCGTCGAACACTGGGGCGTGGCCAACCTCTATTATCTTCTGCAGCAACTCGACGCCCTGCCATCCTCGGCTCCCAAAGTGCCGGAACATTAAGGATCACCACAATGAGCAACAGCAACATTCTCGACGGCAAGGTCGTCATCGTAACCGGCGCATCAAGCGGCATTGGCCGTGCGATCGCCATCCGTGCTGCCGAACATGGCGCCAAAGCAGTTATCGTCTCTGACGTCGTGGAAGCACCGCGCGAAGGCGGTGAACCGACTGCCTCCGAGATCAGAAAACTGGGGGCCAAATCCGTCTTCGTGAAAGCAGACGTAAGTCGCAAGGCTGACAACGACGCCCTCGTTGCGGCGGCAGAAGAATTCGGCGGCGTCGACGTCATGGTCGCAAATGCAGGCATTACGCTGAAGACAGACGGGGTGGAGGTTCCGGAAGACGATTACCGCCGCCTGATGTCTGTCAATCTCGATGGCCCTCTGTTTGGAGCGCAGGCAGCTGCGCTTCAGATGAAAGCACGCAACAAGCAGGGCAGCATTGTCCTCATGGCAAGCATGGGCGGGATCTCTGGCGCCGGCATCACCGTCGCCTACTCGACCAGTAAGGGCGGCGTGGTGCTGATGGCCAAATCATTGGCCGACGCTCTTGGCCCCGACGGAATCCGCGTCAATGCAGTTGCACCCGGCACTATCGACACGGAGCTTCTTCGCACCAGCCCCGGCATCGCACAGGCCTCCGAGGGCTTTCGCCAGAGGACGCCGCTTCGCCGCCTTGGCAAACCGGCAGAAGTCGGAGATGCTGTCGCCTTCCTTGGCTCGGACCTGTCGAGCTACGTGTCGGGCACCGCGCTCCTGGTGGATGGAGGGCTGCTTTCCGTTATCTGATTTCTCGACCCCCCAGTCGGACCCGCGCCCTCAAAAAGCGCGGGTTTTTCTTTGCCTGCATCATTCGATTTTCTCGACGATAATCGGCGATATTATCCAGCTTTTTCGTTCGCTTGGATGATGGCAATTTCTCCTCACGACGCAGCCAAGGTGGCTACGCCCCAAACTTAAGGAGAACGTCCATGTCTTATTCCGATGCAATCGCCCAGCGCGTTGAGACTCTTTCCCAATCTGCAATCATCAGCGGCGTAACGCCTCTCGCCGGCCGTGTACTTCTGGCAGCAATCTTCCTCCTCTCTGGCATCAGCAAGATTTCCGACCCGGCCGGCACCATCGGCTATATCAATATGGTTGGCCTGCCCTTCCCGCCGCTGTCCTTTGGCGCAGCCGTATTGACTGAGCTCCTGGGCAGCATTGCCCTGATCCTCGGTTTCCAGACCCGCATCGTCGCTCTGATCCTTGCCCTGTTTAGCGTTGCCACGGCACTGACGTTCCACAACAACCTTAGCGACCTGAACCAGTTCATCCATTTCTTCAAGAACATCGCGATGGCCGGCGGTCTCCTGCAGGTCGTGGCATTCGGCGCGGGCCGTTTCAGCCTCGACGCCCGCCGCTAAGCGAAGCACCCGATCAAAAGAAAAGCCCGGACGATGGTCCGGGCTTCTCGTGTTTTTACTTGCCCCATTCCGGGCCGCCATCGGTGCAGGTCTGGCCTCCATCGACAGGCAGGACAATTCCGGTGATCCAGGCAGCTTCATCACTGGCAAGAAATGCAACCGCCGAGGCAATCTCTTCAGGTTGGCCTGCCCGTCGCAACGGGATCCGGTCCCACGCCTTTTCGAGGAGCGCGTCATCATCCATGATGGCATCCACCATCCCCGTAACGGTAAGTCCGGGCGCCACTGTATTGGCTCTGACCCCGAACTTGCCGAGGTCGCAGGCTGCTGAGCGGGTCAAATTCGCAACCCCACCCTTTGCAGCATTATAGGCCGCATGGCTCCAGCCGCCACCAAGGGATGAGACGGAGCCGATGTTGACGATCGAACCCTTGGTCTCCTTCAGATGCGGAACCGCCGCGCGGCTCATATAAAAGACGCCGGAAAGGTCCGAGGCAATGCATTCGTCCCAATCCTGATCGCTCGTCTCCTCGATGGTGCCGACAAGGTTCATGCCGGCGGCATTCACGACAGTGTCGATGCGGCCGAACCGTTCGACCGTCGCTGCGACAAGGGCGTCGCAGTCCGGCCGTGAGGAGACATTTGCGACAAAGATGCCACTGCGGTCGGCCGACATCTTCGAGGCAGCTTCCGACAACCGCTTCTCGGTTCTGCCGGAAATCATCACGGACGCTCCTTCCTCAAGAAGCCGGTTGGCAATGGCGGCGCCGATACCGGAACCCCCGCCCGTTACTATTGCAACTTTTCCATCAAATCGCTTTGACATGACACACTCCTTCATTCTCCGTGGCGAAGGCCGCGGCAGTGCTGGTTTCGTGTTTGGGTCTGACTGGATTGGTTCAGTTTGTCGGGAAGTCGGCGGAACGAGACAAAGCTTCCCAGGCAAGCACGTTCGTCTTGAGATCGTCAGCCTTCTTCAGGGCTGCGTCCACGGCGTCATTGCCCAGCGGAAGATGGTGCGGAGGCTGCTCAGCCAGCACGGCTTCCCGGATCGCCTTCGCCGCGCGCGCGGGGTCACCGGCCTGCTTTCCGACCGATGCGTGGTAAGCACGACGTGCCTCGCCCGCTGTCGCCTCATAATCCTCAATGGACGCGGAGACCTCGTTCGACGATCCTGCCCATTCCGTCCGGAAGGCGCTGGGCTCGACGGTCATGACATTGATCCCGAGTGGCGCGACTTCTTTTCGGAGCGTATCCGACAGGCCTTCCACGGCAAATTTGGTCGCGCAGTAGTAGCCCACGCCCGTGTAGCCCACCAGGCCGCCGATTGATGTCAGATTGACGATCGTACCACTGCGGCGGGCTCGCATATGCGGGAGCACCGAATGGATGGTGTTGGCAGTACCGAAGAAATTGACATCAAATAGACGGCGGGCGTCGGCTTCGGCTGTTTCCTCAATAGCGCCAAAGAAACCGATCCCGGCGTTGTTGATCAGAACGTCGATGCGTCCGAAGTGCGCTTCTGCAGCGTCAACAACCTTTTGGCACTGATCCCGATCGATGACGTCGAGCGGGAGGATCAGGGCATCGCCCCTCTGCTCAAGATCCGCGATTTTGTCAGTCTTGCGAGCCGTCACCACGACCTTTTCACCGGCTTCCAGCAGATGTTCCGCGATGTAGCGACCGAAGCCTGTAGAGCATCCGGTGACGAGCCAGACTTTAGGGTTTTGCGTGCTCATTTCATATACTCCTTTCTGTTTCAGGCCTGCGGGGACCGTTGCTGGTAGCCGCAGATTTCCACGTCTTCCACGCACAGGTCCGGGACCTTAGCCATAAACGCTTCGACGTAAGGCGTGCTCATATGCAGTTTGAAGTCGGAGGCGTGTCGCCAGTCTTCGAGCACCATCCACACGTCGGGAACGTCATTAGACTGGTGGATCTCGTAACGGAGGCAGCCTTCCTCATTTCGGGACGGAGCGACGAGCTGAAGCAGTTCGTCACCCAGATCTTCTGAGCGGCCCGGCTTTGCGGTGAAGTAGGCCACATTTGTAAGATCAGCCATTTCAGGTCTCCTCTTAGGTTAGGGCAGCACCCGCATAGTGACGGCATGCCTGGAAAAGATCTGCCGCGTCTTTGCGGGAGCTGTCGTGATCTTGCTCTTTTCAGACGCCGTTGATCGCGATGATGCGCGATGCGGCCGCAGCCTGCCGCTGAGCGGCCAAGGGCGCGTATTCAGGGGATGCAAAGAGCTGGCGGATCGCGTCCTTGTCCGGAAATTCGATGATAAGCATGTTGGTGGCGGTCCAGCCCTCCAGCTCCAGCGGTGTTTCATCGATTGCGATCAGCTTGCCGCCGGCTTTGGCGACAAGCGGCAAGGCCTTCGACCGGTAGTCTTCGATGGACTTCATGTCGTGAATTTCGAGATCGACGATTAGATAAGCAGACATAGGTCTTTTCCTTTCCTGTTGAGTTTGTAGCTTCTGGACTCATGGCACTGTCAGGGGAGATGGCGCCATTTGACCATGCGGTCTTTTAGGTCGAGCGTGCCGCCGTCGACGGTGAACGTGCCGTCGCCGCGGTGATGCATCATTCGACGCTCTTTTCGGGTCTCGTTAATCCAGATCCTCGTCGCTTCAAGGATGAAGAGGTTATAGGGATCCGAAAGCCTGGTATCGACGACCCGACATTCGATGTTGACCAGGCAGTCGGACAAGAGCGGTGCTGCCACGTCCTTGGCAGGTAGCGTCTTGAGGCCGTACCTCTGGAATTTGTTCACCCGATCGCCCGAACAATTGCCGACGTCGACAACCGTTTCGGCGAGATCCAGACCGGGGACTGCGATGACACATTCTCCGGTTTTTCGGAGAGCCTTATAGCTGTGGTCCCACGGCCCGATGACACAACCGATCAGCGGCGGATCATGCTGGATCATCATATGGAAGCCCATTGTCATCACATTGGGCTTGCCGTTATCGCTCGTGGAGACCATGACGATCGGGCCAGGTTCCAGAACGCGATAAGCTTGAGATGCGGGTAATTCCTTCATGACAATCTCCCTTGAGAGGTCCCTGCATCGAGGCAGGGACCCTTCAGGGTCGGTCTGTTACCAACCCTGTTCTACTGGCAGGACGAACAGCTCGGCGACGTCCACATGAGCCGGGGCCTGGGCGGCGAAGACGATGGTGTCGCCGATATCCTCGCCCTGGAGGAAGGTCATTTGGCTCGCCAGCTCGTCCATCTCCTTGCGGTAGCCCGGATCGGTGATGTGGTCGTAGAGCTCGGTGGCAACGGCACCCGGCTGGATGCAGGTTACGCGAATGCCATGCTTCTGGCCGACTTCCATGCGGAGCCCATCAGAGAAGGCTGTGACGGCATGTTTGGTCGCGCAGTAGACCGACAGGCCCTTGAAGACTTTGCGGCCAGCGATCGAGGACATGTTGAAGACATGGCCCGAATGCTGCTTGATCATCTGGGGCAAAACGGCAGCCGTCGTGTTGAGCAGGCCCTTCACGTTCACGTCCACCATTCGCTGCCACTCGTCAACCTTGAACTGGTCGATATCGGAGAGCGGCATCAGGCCGGCATTGTTGACGAGAATGTCAATCGAGCCGTAGGCTTCGATCAGCTTCTTCACGCCCGCATCCACCGAGGCCGTGTCGACCACGTCCATCTCGATGACAAGGGCTTCTCCACCCTTTGCTTCGATCTGTTTCTTGAGATATTCGAGCTTGTCGGTGCGCCGTGCCGCGATACCGACCTTGGCACCGGCTTCAGCAAGCTTTGCAGCGGTAGCAGCCCCAATGCCGCTCGATGCGCCGGTCACCAGGGCGATCTTTCCGTTGAGATTGGTCATTGTCTTCACTCCTTGTCTGAAGCCCACCACCACGGTGGGCATTTCGTTTTGACAAGGAGGAATTTAAGCCGATCATTGGCACCCTTCTCTCGGGACCTTGCTCGACCTGTTGCGATCTTGCTCGAAACGCGAGATGTCAAAAACGAGTTTCTCCCATGGTGAACCGGCGATCCGTTCGAGCCACAAGTTGCGTCGGCGAAGGTGGAGTGAACCAAAATGCAGCCGCATCCAAGCATGTTGCCGCGTTTCGTTGAGGCTGATCAGCCATCTGGAAACGGACGTCCATCGCATGCTTATAGAAACTACCCGGGCGACCAGACGATACAGAACAGGCGGGTCCGTGCGTCGAAGCTGAAGCTACGACTGCAAGCGTGCCACAGCGCTGATGGAGCGGAGACGCCTGTTCAGGCGAGGGCGTGGCGGGGAGTATCGAGCGTATAAAGCATTTGGGCGCCTTGTACGCCCCTTAGTGCGAACCGGCCTACGCACGCGAGACGCTGGCGACTGCGCCCCTCAATACAGTCTGCGAAGTTGGAAGAGGTTAGCAGGGCTACATCCAATGACCGACACAATGAAACGATGCGACTTACTTCGTTTACAGCGGGACCAATCACAGTGAAGTCGAGCCGGTCCTCACTTCCGATATTCCCGTAGAAGACATCACCGATATGTAGCCCGAGACAGACTTCCGTTGTGGGACGGCCTTCCGATGTCCTCCGGCAATTAAGGGATTTCAGCCTCAGACGAAGGAGGTTTTCGGCCTGTAACGCGGCCTCGCAAGCATCGACTTCTCGATCCGCTCTGAATATTGCAAGGACACCATCTCCGATTAATTTCAGGACCGTCCCGCCAGCCTCATGGACTGCCGAGATAACCGCGTCGCTGTAATCATTCAGGAGAGGAATGATCTCTTCAGGCGCGACTGTAGCGGAGATTCTTGTGTAATTTGCGAGGTCCGAGAACCACAGGGCTGCGGATATCCGTTCGGATGCGCCCCGGTTGATTTTGCCCTCCAAAACTCTTCGTGCAGCATCGCGCCCAAGATAGACTTCGGCAATTGTCCTTGCGATGCGCGCGAGCGCGGCGCTTTTAATCGCCAATGCCAGAACAGGCAAAAGCTTGCGAAGGTTCTGAAGATGCACATCAGAAAAGCCACCGGGGTCTCGGGTCACGAAGTGGGACAAAAAGCAGTCCATCTCCCCGATTGTCCCCTGCTTCTCAAACCGATGGATGAAAGCCACGAAGTCCGTGTGGCCAGAGCCACGCATATCGTCAAGCATCGCGAAATCGGCCTGATCGCCAAGTCCGATACGCCGTCGGATCTCGGAGTCCTTGCCGGCCCACAGGTGATAAAAAGCTGAACGTTTCCAGTTTTCCAGCGCGTCTCCGGAACTGCTGGGCCCATACTCGAATTCGGTCTCAACCGCCTGCTGACTGTCCCATCGGAAGGCGCGTCCCTCGTGAACCGGATGAAGCGTGTCAATGAGCGCAAGACTGCGGTCAAGTGGTAAACCGGCGTCGCGACATGCTGCACAAAAGCCACCTAGCACAATCGACTCGCTTGCTCCCCGAAGTCCCTGTTGCGCTAACCAGTCGAAAATCCTCTCAATGTCTTCGTCAGTCATGCCTCTGTAACTTCCGCGCAATGTTGTCAGTGACTTACTCTGCGGGCTGGGCTTTACGAAGACAAGCAATTTAGTATCTGGCTCTACCGAACGACCCTGGTCGATGCCGAAGTCGTCGAATATCGTCCTTGGGGGGCACTCAAACCTTTGCGCCGTCGGTATCTTCCGGAATCTTGACTGTCTTAAATTCAGCCTCGCCGATAGTGGCTCGGCGGCAGACCGGTCTCGCGACGGAAGACCTGGGCGAAATGGCTAGGGCTTGAATAGCCAACAGACATGCCGATCTCGATGATGCTCGCATTTGTCTCCTGCAGGAGAAGCCGCGCGCGGTCTATGCGCTGACGGATAAGGTAGCGCGAAGGCGAGAGACCCGTTGCCTTTTTGAACAGGCGACTGAAATGGAATTCGCTCATTCCCACTGTTTCGGCGACTTGGGCAAGATTGAACGGCTCTGCCAGATTTTCTTCGAGATGAGCGACAGCACGGCGTAGCTTGAAGCCGGGAAGTGCGTTCTGACGATCTTCGGCAACTTCACTGGCAGAATAGTTTCGGATGAGATGCACGGCTAGTGTCTGGGCAAGGCCCTGAATAAACATCTGACTTCCCTTCCCTTCAGACGTGAGCTCCTGGTGGATCACTGAAAGAAGGTGCGACAGCTGAGTGTCCTTACCCCCGGAAATGTCGCGCAGCGCAGGAGGAGCAGCGCAGCCCAGCACTTCGTAGGCGACGCGCTCGAAAAGCGGAACTGAGAGATAAAGATGCATGACCTGAAAGGGCGCTTCTCCGATTGCGCGCCAGCGCATCTCATAGGGCGTGGGGGAGCGGGTGAGAAAGAAATCTCCGACGGTGACGGTGTTTGCCACCCATTCCCCGTCGAGGTCACGCTCCTCAACCACCGCCTCGCCGGACATCACCCAGACGATCAGTGGTTCGGCGACAGCCGGAACGAGAAAGGGCTCCTGTTTGTCGAGACGAGAATACACCTTAACGAACATGTCGTTCCAGGCCGGGCTATCACCGCTGATAAGCGTGCGACCAGCTATGTATTGTTCAAGCCCGAGCGGGGACGTCCGCTCCGGCCTTGCAGTCGTCTCATCCAGTGCAGGCACGAGAGCCGATGGGTAAATGGGTTGTCCGGTAACGGCGGGGATCGGGGGCAGAGTGTTTTCACGGACTGGTTCGATGTTTTCCAATGCGTACCCTCTCTTTAAACGAGCAATGCGTAGCGGATTGCCTCAGACATCAATGAAACATTGTGACGGTACACAGCTTCGCTCTCAAACATAATCAATGATGCAATGCAGCATTTGGTTTCATCCGACATGAGGATGAACCGTTGCCCTTGGTATCTTTGAGGCAGATGAGGTCAGAAACGACATCGCACGTCAGCGCTCAGGGGCCACGTTCGCGCATTCGAACATCACGTCGGCTTTTAGGACGGCGCAAAGCCGCGCCGTTACCTGCGCGGCAAGAATGGACGTAATCGCGTTATCGCTGAACATGTCCCACTCCATAGTTGGTTTGTTTGCGCAAGCACCGCTCAGGGCGACGATAAGCGGTACAATCACAATCCAATGAGACTGCCTGGTCCAACACACCGAATGTTTGGCGCCTGAAGCAAGATCTACGGCCGGGTCGCCGCGTCGCCAAACGCCGGCGATAAATTCAACTCCATCTTTCGTACGGAGCACCTAAGCGCTCTCGATGATCATGACGCGCTGTCAGCAGCCTGCTTTTCGTTGAATAACGCGATACGATCGTCGGCAATCAACAGCGCTTTTTCGATTAATGGATATCCTCGGCAGTTCCACCGGCGTTCAGCAAGTCGTTGAGGTGAAAAGAAAGCTGGGACTGCGCCGATCCATGAGCCAGCAACGTGGCGGCGGTCACAATCTGTCGGGTTCGCAGATCAAGGCCATCGCACGATAGCACATCGCCATAGGCGTATTGAATGGTGAATCGCGCCAGATCTTCTGAAAAGCGCGCCAGCTGACTTACCGGCCCTCCGAAATTCTCGCCACCGATCTGCTTGAGAACGGAAAGACCACGACGGTGTTTTTGGCTGTCGTCTGGCGAAGCCAAATTCTCGAGCTGCTCTTCGATATGGGTCATGATCATCGCTTTCTTTTGATCTGGTTGTCACGGACGCAGATGTTCCTATCAAGCGAGAGAATTGGACCACGCCGGCATTGGGTATTCCAGCGTGGTTCCAGATTATGGCTTGCGATAGAGAACCATGCCCGCGTGGTAGAGGACGCCATCGACGAAATCGCCGTCGGCAGTAAAGCCGGTGTCGTCCCAGTACTCGATATGGTCTCCCGACACTTCGTATCGTCCCTGATAGGCACTTTCGCGTCGGCCACGCGCCTCGTCGTAGCGCCCGTTCGGAAGCAACTGATGACGGATGCGGCCGTCTGCGGTCTCCCACATGCCGACATAGGGGTGTGAAGGCGTTGCGGTGGTCATTGTGCCGCCTCCGTCTTGCCCAGGAAAGACTGAATGGTCTCTGGTTCGACGACCCAGGCGTAGTTCAGTTCGTGCCGAATCTTCCATTTTCCACCAGTGCATTCCCAGCCCAGCTGCGAGCGGCCGTCAAAAGCGATCACCTTGCCATCAAGGCGATCGATACGGCCAACGAAGCCAAGGGTCGTCGAAGCAACTGTGTCGCCGACGATTGCGTCATGGCCCCCGGTCAATCCGTGGCGAACGGATCGGGCGGCATTTTGCAACGCCTCCCAGTTGGCACCGTAGCGAGTGGAGTTATCAAAGAGCTGTGTGCTGCCAGGCGCGAAATTATCGTAGAAAACGCCCTTAGTGTTCTCCAGGTCGTAGTACTTGTTCAGCTTTTCTGCGAACACGAATTTGCCATCGCCTTCATGACGCTCCCAGCCCTTCATGATCCAGTCCGCATGGAGTGCGAGAGGAGCCTCAGTGCCGTCCCGGGGGCACGCGCTATCCTGTGCAGCGACAGGTCCGGCGCAAATTCCAAGCGCCAATGCTGCTGCGAGCGTGATCTTGATGTTCGTCATTTGGATATCTCCTTCGGTGATCGTTGTTATTGCCTGCCGTGCTGTGCGGGATGCGACTGTCGGCCACGGGTAGAAGGTAGACAAATTCGATTGTCGCTTGTATTCCCTTTTCGCTAACGAGATTGGTTAGCAGGATGCGACAATGATAATCGACCTTAACCTTGTTCCAGTGTTTCTGGCCGTCGCCGAAGAGGGCAATTTTAGGGCCGCAGCTGACCGATTGGGGGTTACGCGCTCCGCCGTAAGCCAAGGCATACGTCGGCTCGAGGATATCTGTGGCATCGCGCTTGTCAGCCGCACAACCCGTAGCGTGCGGCTCACAGAAGCCGGCAACCGCTTCCGCGAAACCTTGTCGCAACCGATGGCCGAGGTCAGATCTGCGTTCGAGAACGTGGCGGGGGATGCCAGACCAAGTGGCCTGCTGCGGATCGCGGTCACATCGATTGCGGAACAATTCCTGTCAGGCCCACTGATCGCGTCCTTCGCTGAGGCCCATCCCGGCATCACGATCGACGTCACTGTCACGGACGACGTCTTCGACATCGTAGCGGCGGGCTTTGATGCGGGGGTTCGGCTGGGTGAGGTGATCGAGCAGGATATGGTCGCTGTCCCACTGACCAGAGAAGAAAAAGAAGTGGTCGTCGCGACGCCGCGATATTTCGAGGTCCACGGAATGCCTCGCCATCCTCGGGACCTCGTACGTCATCGCTGTATCGGTTGGCGACCGTCTCCGAGTGTTGCGCCGTACCGGTGGGAGTTCGAAGAGGATGGCATACCTCTCGACGTCGCCGTTGACCCGCAAATCACCACAAACGATCTGTACCTGATGATACGGACTGCGCTTGCTGGCGGTGGCATTACGTTTGCTTTGGAAGAGACGTTTCGTTCCCACATCGAACGAGGCGAGCTGATCACAGCGCTAGAGGACTATTTGCCCCCGTTTCCAGGGTTTTTCCTTTACTTCCCCAACCGCCGCAATATGGCGCCCAAGCTGCGCGCACTCATTGACCACGTTCGTGCGTACAAGCTGGCGTCGTCCTAGCAGTCACCCGCGGGGTACCCTGGCCCTTGTGCGAGGGGTTGGGAGCGGTCAGTGCCCAGCTCTATTCGCGCATACGGCCTCCCGAACTGGGCCACGCCGGCGCGGCGAAATCGACGTTCGTCGTTTTGGAAGAAGAGGCTGGTGGAAGCCTCTTCTCGTATTCGCCTGTTGCGCGGATGACAGCCGGTGCTAGACCCTTAAACGTAGTTGATTGGTAGCCAGTCGTAATTCGTGCTGTCCTTGCGGACATGGCCGATGCCCGGAAAGGCGATATGCGCGCCGGCCACCAGATATTTGCCCTCTACCGCCTGCTTGAACGCAGCGTCGCGCGCAAGCACAGCGGCTTTCTGGTCGATATCGAATTCAATCGCGACTCCGGGTTCATCGAACTGCAGGATATCACCGTGGGTGATGTCACCCCAGAATACGATCTTCTGGCCTTCGCTCTCCAGTGTGATGGCACTGTGGCCCGGCGTATGTCCCGCATAAAGAATGGAACCAAGACCGGGAACAGGCGCTGCGTTATCCGCGAAGGTTTCGAATTTTCCGGCTTCCACGTATGGCGTCACGCACTGATCCGCCTCGCCGAAATGCTGCTTGACGATGCCTGTCGCCGCCTTGGCGTTTGCCGCATTCAGCCAGAATTTTGCCTCTCGTTCATTAACCCGCAAGGTGGCGTTCGAGAAGGTGCGTTTGCCTTTGCTCGTCAACCCGCCGGAGTGATCGGTATGAATATGGGTGAGAATGACGTCGTCGATCTCATCCAACTTGTAACCGGATGCCTCGATGTTCGAAGCGAGCCTGCCGAGTGAGGGGCCCAGATAGGTACCGGTGCCTGCGTCAATCAGCACCAGTCTTTCGCCGGTGTTGACCAGGAACGCGTTGACGGAAGTTGGTACCAGTTCGGGCAGAAAGGCATCATTCAAAGCGTCCTGCGCGTGGTGTTCGCTCGTGTTGGTGTAGAGCTTGGCGAGCGGCAGGGCGATGGTGCCGTCCGACAGAGCAGTGACCTCTACGGAGCCGATCATAAGCCGGTAGAAACCCGGTGCCTGAGCAGCGGCATAAGGTGCCTTGGCGAAGACGATTGATGGTGAGACGAAGGGTGCTGTGACGAGGCCGGTCAGAGCGCTTTTGAGAATGGAACGACGGGATGGCATGGATTTGCTCCTTACGTGAGTGTGCGGAACGGCTTGCAAGTTCCTGCCCATCAGCTAAGGATGCTTCGGTCAGCAATCAAATCGATACCACTCATGCAAGTCATCGATCATTTCAATCTTCGTTCCTTTGATCTCAATCTTCTCATCGCTTTCGATGCGATGATGGAAGAGATGAGCGTCACCCGGGCAGCCCAGCGGCTGAAAATTCAGCAGCCTGCGATGAGCCACAATATAGCGACCCTGCGCACGCTGTTTCAGGACGAGCTTTTCATCCGTGTTGGTCAGGTGATGAAGCCAACCGCACGGGCGCTCAATTTGTCCGGCCCGGTACGGCAGGCTCTGCGGCAGGCGCAGGCGGCCGTTTTGATGGCGGACGAATTCAATCCGGCCACCGAGCAACGCACATTTCGGCTGGGACTTTCCAGCGAGGTGGAACTGCTATTACTGCCCGATCTGACCGCACGGCTGCGGAATATCGCGCCGGGTATCCGCATTCTCGCCCGCGGTGGTGATGCGCAGGAAGTGGAATCGATGCTAGATGCGGGTGTCATCGATTTGTCTGTAGGATGCAGTTATCTGCCGGACTCACGGCACCATAGCGAGCCCTTGTATCAGTCCAGCTTATTGTGCTGTTTCAACCCGCAGCTAATGAACCTTTCCAGCCCAGTGAGCCGCAATGACTATATGGCCGCACAGCACGCGGTGATCTCACAAACAGACAGCCTTCATGGTTGCGTTAAGGATGCGCTGGAACATGCAGGTGCAGACTTGGAGGTCGTGGCGGCAGCTCCCGATTTCATGTCGATATTGGCCACCGCGCGTTCATCTGCAGTGATTGCCACCGTATCTTCTCGTATCGCGCTTCGTTATGGGCCGCTATTGGGGCTCGAGGTCAGTCCAGTGCCACTGGCGCTTTCGTTCCCACCGGTGGCTATGGTTTGGCCGCTCCACATGCACACCGATCTGGGCTGCGCATGGTTGCGGCAGCAAATCCGTGAGGCGATGCTGGGGACGAACAAGAGCAACGTCGCGGATATTGCAGCGTGATTCCATAAAGATCAGCGTGCCTTTAATGGCCACGCCTTGAAGCGATATGAACCTCCGGCCCTGTTATTCAAGAACTAGCGCGCTGAAACTGGTCAGCGGAAAACGTCCGTTTGTCATATGGAGAACGGCCGAACGGGGCCTGGAGCGGACAGACTCGTCCAGGGCTGTAACTTCAAAATGCTGCCGTGTGCCAAGTCCTCCAGATAACAGTCCCAAGCCCCGGCCGCGACGATAGCGCGGATTTCCTTTGTGACATCGACAATTCCTATTCGAAGGTTAGGGATGAAATCAGCCAGTTGAGTTCCGTACGAGCGGACGAAAGCACGCTTGCGTAAGAACTAACCGTCGTCATGTCAGTCCCATATCTCTTGTCCATAGAGGCTGCAGAGCCCTTACCGATCATCAAGAACCTCAACGGACTGCTTGAGGTGATGGTCCCTGACAAGTCATCACGATATTGCTCCGCCTGAGCGATGTCTTCCCGAGAAATTGGATGGTTGGGGCGTTTGAACTCAATAAGTAAATAACTGTCAGCTAGATCCTGCGACAACAAAAGATCAGGCCGTTTCGAGGCCCGCTCGCCCGTAAATTTCTTATCACTATAGTTCGCGATGACCCGTTTCAGTGTCGTGTTCGATGACATCAGAGCGTATTGGCGGCCAAGAAGCCACAAATTCGTCTCGAAGGCCTTATGGACATCCTTTTCAAGAGTCGCTTCGTTATCGATAAGCTCCTCGAGGTAATCCAAAAATCTCACTCGTCTGGTCGCTTGAGCAGCGATCCCAGAAAGTTCAACCATACCAAAATCTTCAAGCGCCGCTGCGAAGGAACTGACATCTGTACGGTCGGTGGCATTTATCCGCTCAAGTACCGCCCAGTAGGCGTCATGCTCCATGGCATCGAGCGCAACCTCTGCGATCGTCGCAATGCGGTCTTCGCTTTCCCGATAGAATCTCTGTAGAATCCGATGAAGGGCTTCCTCAGCGTAGCGTCGGCGATGTTCTGGGAGGTCTTTCAGCCTAGCGTCCAACTGTTTCTTCAAACGGGCTAGCTGAAGGCTCATATCGCGAGAGTGGCTCTCCCTAAGCCCTTCTTTGACGATCGATTTTACATAGGATTAGATTTCCTGAAACGCCTTGCTATTCTCAACCACCCCACTCCAATCGGCGGTGACGAAGTGGTCGTTACCCTCGAGTTCCACCTCTCCGTAGACTCGTTTCGACAGCTTGAAGGGAATTTCCTCGTCTTCGTCTAGGCCAAACATCATTGGCTTCCCGACGACCTTCCCGTCCACCTTCAGCACTATGCCTGGAGCCTTTGGGGCCTTTTTCCCGTCCGCGATTGTGAACTTCAATCGAACTGAGCCGCTCTCCGTAAGCATCTGCTCAACTTCCCGCGACACACCAGGAACATCGTCGACGCATAGCTGCGCCTCGTTCACAAATACTTTGAAAGAATCCTCCCGGCCGTACTCATGCACGAGGATTTCTCGAAATCTGTCCGGCATTGGGAAATTCAAACGGCTATCAAGACCGGACAGAATGATTGTAGTGCCTGCAGGCGCTTCGCCTCCATCCTCCTCGGTGAATGGTAGCGGCACGGCCTCCAAGTCGTTCTCGTTCTCGGCCAGTACGAGTTTGTCGATGGTCAGGCTGCATTTCCGACCTCGCGCGACCGCTGAAACATCCATCCGACTTGCCAATGACAGGCCAGCGAACTTACCGATGCCCTTGCGACCCTTGACCTTCCGCTTGAGAAGAGGCGTCCGTTCGCCTGTACGTGCCCGCTTATCGCTGGCGATGTTCAGGTATTCGCTCCTCATTTCCAGAGATGTCATTCCCGAACCGTCGTCGCGGACGATAATCGGATCAGACGACATAGGCGCCGGCAATGTGATCCAAACATTTTTGGCGTCAGCGTCCCATGCGTTGTCAACCAATTCCTTTAGGGCTGCTTCACTCGATCGATAGGTTTCACCCAAAAGTCTTGTCAGTCGTGTATTAACCGAAAAATGTACGTCGTTCATAAAACGAGTTCCCCAACCCTTATGTAAAATCAGAGGTAGCAGAAGAAATAAGTCTCTGTAACCTTCATCGATGAGCTCCCACAGGAAACAACGCGGCGCGGCTTAGCCGCGCAAGTAAATTGACCCTTGAGGTCGACTGCAATCTCGCACTGGACTGGACGTCGCGTTTTTTTTGCTGAAGGAGCATGGCGCGTGTCCTAACCTCCCGACCTATTGCGGCAGAGCTGATCTTATCTTTGACCAGATCGCTTATCATGACTTCGTGCGGCTCGCGCGCCTTCAATAACGCTGCCATGACGGCGGCCCCTACACCCCTTATAGCCCGAACGATTCAAGACATCAGGATTTCAGCACTGCCGCCTCATCCATTGCTTGGGCATCGAACAGCGCCTTTGCGAGGGCATGAAAGGTTGGCCTGCGCCTCCTGAGGATCGTTGCTGCCCGCTCGAGTGCCGCTACCAGCCTGGCATGAACGCGAGCGGCCAGTTCGGTATCTCAAGGTATCCGTGACACGGGTCGAGGGAAGACGCCGATTGATTGCGCGATGCGGGCAGATTGAGAAAAAGAAAATGACCCGCCTGAGCGGGTCATTCTGAAGTCAGTTGAAGGTCTGACGGTCGTACCAATCATTGATATCCTTATTCGCCCGGTCTTTTTCGTACCCGTAACGTTCCTGGATTTTGCCTTCAAGCTGCTCACGCTTGCCATCGATGACATCAAGGTCGTCATCGGTAAGCTTGCCCCATTGTTCCTTGATCTTGCCCTTCATTTGCTTCCAGTTACCTTCGACACGGTTCCAATCCATCGTCGTTCCTCCTGATTGATGCAGATACATGTAAAACGGTTTTCCGCATTGAAGAGTTCCTCTCAAACTATCGAAGAGCGGCGATTCTAACCATCTAAGGTATTTCTGAAACGGCTTCCCGGACTGTCGCTCCGGTAGCCTTGACCGATCTTACGCCCACGCCCCCGTGGTCAACAGCATGAGCAGATGCGGCGTCACGAGCCGAAACACCCGGAACTCACCGACGACTAGAAATCTCTTGTGCCCACCGTTTGTGTTGAAATTGATAGGCGGTCCAGGTGTGGCGGGCCTCGTCAATGACCCTGCGTACGACGTACCTGATGAAGTTGCCATCATTCCGTGTTATCAATAGCGTGGTAGTTACTTGATCAGAACCATGGAACAACGCTGGCAGCCATGGAGAGCAGCGTGACCGTTACACTAACAGCGATCAACGTCATACCGAGGCCAAGCAAAACCACGAGACCATCCCTCTCGATCAGGCCGATCGCGATCACAAAAAGCGCTGCAACGGGGGTGATGTTGCCGAAGGGAATAGGTAAGGCTACGGCCACCGCAAGGCAAAAAACGGGCAGTGCAAGCATGTAGGACACTCGCGGAGCGGCGAATGCCTTCGCGGAAATGCGGCGATTGCCGATGAAAGATGGCAGCCACAGTGACTTCAACCCAAACGCCAGTTGAAGAGATACTATCGCAAGGGCTGACCCGAACACCATTCCAAAAGGTCCCGGAATTGAGATCACCGCCGGCAGAGCCAAAAGCAGGATGACGAAACCGAACGCGGATTCCCCCATCAGGCGCAGCGTTTCCGTGATCGTAAGGCCGTCCTGCAACTGAGCCTCGGCCACGAGACGGCACAAGGTGGTGGATGCTGTGCTGGTTCCATAGTGACACGTCGCCAAGGTCAACCTTCAGCTTCGCGGTTGTTTTCGGAATTGATCAGTCCACGCAGCGCAGTACATGTCGGATCGTTGACGTCGAACAGGCGATCCGGAGATGTCCATCCCGTCGAGATGCCGACGGCCGTCGCTATTGCCCAGCCCGGCTCATTACCAGCTCTCTCGATGAGACGGGGTACCTGGTTCGCCAGGCACTGCTGTGACTGTTGCACTGCTTGGATGGAGACATTGCCGCGATCAAGGTGTTGCCGCATCTCAGCCTGGAGCGGATCCACAACAAAGACGGCGAACAACCATCCAGCGATATCTGCAATCATAATCATCCTCGTGGTGCGGCCTAAGTGTCGGTGTAAGGTCCGACATCGTGAAAGCGCCGGGACTTTCACCAGAGGGGCCCGGACCAGCGGGTTGATCCTCATTTGGGAAACAGGAGTGCCTCGTTCAAGGCGTAACGACATCATTCCCCGCATGACAAAGCCAAACGGCACAAAATACTCGATGGTCAACGTTTAGGAGGCTCTTCGGGAACAGCGATCTCAATCATGACGGGAGCGTGATCGCTTGTATTGTCCCAGCCCCGGGGCTTGCGGCGGACATTCGCAGACTTCAGCCATGGAGCAGCGATGGGGCTGAGGAGGAGGTGATCGATCCTGAGGCCGGCATCGCGCTCGAAAGAGTGTCGCCAATACTTCCAGAATGTGTAGATTTTGTCGTCAGGATGCAAACGCCTTATGGCGTCGGTCCACCCCTGTGCAAGAAGACCGGCATAGGCCTTGCGAACTTCCGGACGGAATAGAGCGTCGTCACGCCAACGCGCGGGGTCGTAGACATCGCGTTCACTCGCAATGACATTGAAATCCCCGATTAGGATCACAGGGTTTGAAGATCGATAAGTTCCGACGCGTAAAGCCGGAGCCGCTTGAACCAGCGGAGCTTGTAGTCAAACCTGGGACCTGGTGCGGGATTGCCGTTTGGCAGATACAAACTACCGATCAGGATGCCATCGACTGCGGCCTCGATGTATCGGCTTTGATTATCATCTGGATCCCCGGGTAGACCTTTCCGGGTAAGATAAGGATCACGCTCACGAGCATCCCGATCTTCATCATGCCCGCGACGCTGGAGTGGCAAACTGCTAGCCGGCCACCCGTCTGCCGCCCTTTCTAGCCTTACCGAGGCCCCATTACATGTGAGACGGACTGCAAGATGCGGTCACTTGCCTTGGTTGCCAACAACGGCACCGCTACGGCTCCGGCTGCCCCAAGCCTGAGGCCGCTGAAGACACGTCCCAATACAAAGGTGGCGGCGGCGGTGGCAAAGACGCGAAGCCATGGGTGGAATTCCGGGGCAGGATGAGGCTGCCGTGGAGCGTCGAGTTCGTCGACGCGCCTTCGCAGTTCCAAAACGTCCCTCTGAAGTTCCTCAATGTCCGAGCGAAATACGTTTAAGTCCGCGTTCGGCGTATCGTCTGCAGGATACTCTTCGTCGAGTTCGGCTAGATGCTCGCGCAACTGTGCCGGGTCTTTGAACCCGTGCGTTTTGATGTTGGTCATGATTACCTCGTGCGTGGCAGGTTAAAATCTTGGGATTGCTGAGCTGTCTTGCATAGTCGCGATGCCCATAAGCTCACTGGCCATTCTCGTCATCGCGCAGCGGACATCGCTTCATCATCTTGTCGATCAATACCTTGTCTCCGCCGAAACGATCCAAAATCTCCGCCGCTCGTGTGAGCTTCAGCAAATACACCGATTGAAGTTCCTCAATCGTGTACGGTTGCGGATTTGCAGGTTTCATTTTGGCCTCCACAAAAATTACAAATGCTCCGGTATGATGGAGTGTTCCATCTTTTGTGGATATGCATGACGTTTTGCCGGTGATGACGATAATGGCGGCCCGCTCATGGCGCCTACCCAATGCGGCTGGGAGTATCATTTGCGTGGAGGTTATTCGCGGTCCCGACGGCATTGCCGAAAATCTTCGCGTGCGGCGGCCGGTCAATGAGATGCGGGCAGCAACTCCTGCAATTGAGGATACGGAATGATGCTGACCGCGCCATCCCGGAGACGGTCGGCGATGTACGCGGTTAAGGGACTGCCCTCAAGTGCGCGGATGGCGCGGTCTTGGCGTATGTCTATAAACCGTTGGTGCAGACCGATGAGCCGACGCTGCCTCCCTTTACCATGAATGTCGCCTTGCCATCGTCACCAATATGACTTTCTTCTCATGATGTCTTAGGAAATCATACTCTCCGAACTGTGGAAGCGGCCTTGTTTGTACGTTTTTATCGATACGGTTGCCGATATTCCTAGGTGGTGTAATCTTTTGTAACTTATATCAAAAGTTTCATTTTGCAGATTGCGTTAAAGGGGAATCGGCGGTGGCGGAGCAGGTGGAACCAGCTACTACCCTCTGCGTGATCGAGCTGCTGGAGACGATCGATTGGTCTGCAACTCCATTAGGACCACGCTCGTCATGGCCTTCGTGTCTGAATGCAGCAATCAACATAATGGTCGCCTCGCATGCACAGATTGTTATCTTCTGGGGACCCGAGTTTGTTGCTCTTTATAACGACGTGTACGCACCGACGATCGGGGACAAACACCCGAACGCATTCGGCGCTCCGGCGAGAGAGTACTGGCGAGAGCTTTGGGACGACCTTCAACCGCTACTTAAGCGTGTTCTTGAACAAGGGGAAACGGTTGCCGCAAAAGACAGGCCCTTTTACATAGAGCGACACGGATATCCGGAAACGGTCTATTTCGACATCTCCTACTCTCCTGTAAGAGATGAAGCTAACGTTGTGCGCGGCGTTTTTTGTATCGTCAACGAGACGACCGATCGGATCAGGTCGGACGCCGCACTGCGCAACAGTGAGGAGCGCTTGCGCGCAATATTCTCCCAATCGGCTGCGGGTATCGCCCTTCGGGACCTGTCAGGCAAGCTCATCAGCGTCAATGGGCGCTATTGCGAAATCGTCGGTCGTGCTGCCAGAGAATTGATGGGAACACGCATAGAGGATATCACCTATTCAGAGGACCTTGCTCGTAACAACGAGCTTACCCAGCAACTGATGGGAACCGGACAAAGTTTCGATATCGAAAAAAGATACGTGCGTCCTGACGAGAGCCTTGTTTGGGTTACGAACTCGGTTTCGGCTATCCGGGATGACGACGGTAGAATAATGCAATCCGTGGCCATCGTAATCGACATTACCGAGCGCAAGAAGGTCCAGGAAATCGAGAAGCATCTCGCGTCGATGATAGCATCTTCCAACGATGCAATTCTCGGGATTGACCTCGACATGGCGATCACAAGCTGGAACGCTGCCGCCAAACGGCTATATGGTTACGATGAAAGAGAAGCCATTGGCGCATCGGTGTTGATGCTGGTTCCCGACGATCGTCAGGAGGAAGAGCCCTCGATCCTCAACAGGATAAGGTCCGGGCTGGTTGTTGAGCCCTATGAGACCAAACGGATTTGCAAGAGTGGGCGGATCGTCGAAGTTCTGCTCAGTGTGTCACCCATTCTCGACGCATCCGGTCGGGTGATTGGTGCATCCAAGGTGGCTCATGACATATCCGCCCGAAAAGAAGCTGAACGTCTGCAGTCCCTTCTTACGAACGAACTGCATCATCGCGTAAAAAACATACTCGCTACGGTGATTGCGGTTGCGCGCCAGACATTGGGCCGCGACCAATCAAACAGAGATAGCGTTGATGCGTTCACGAGCAGGTTGACCTCCCTTAGCCGCGCGCAAGACCTTCTTATTCACGGAGATTGGTGCCACGCTGATCTGAGATCGGTTGTGATGCAGGCAATTTCTCCTTACCCGATCGACGTTTTCGAGATTGATGGACCACGTGTACCGCTGCCTCCAAAGGCCGTGATTTCATTGTCGCTTGCTCTACATGAACTGGCCACAAACGCTGCCAAATATGGTGCACTATCTGTTCCGGAGGGGCGAATATCAATTGCATGGCAGGATGACGTTAACGCCTCCAAACTGCGTATATTATGGAAAGAACGCGGCGGCCCCCATGTCGTTTTCCCAAAACGCAGGGGATTCGGATCGACGCTTGTAGAGCGGCTTTTGACGGCAGAGCTGCGCGGGGACGCTGAGATCGTTTATTCTCAAGACGGCGTTGTCTGCACTATCGAAGCGGACATGACGAAAATTCGCGACGGGCTATGACAGCCCGACCGTAGTTGCCAGGACGACTGTTGCCGAAGCTGAAGTATCGAGTGGGATCAAGCCGTTGCCGCATTTCCAGGTTATCGAATAGTAATGTTAGCCTATGGTGAGGGCCGTCTTGCGATGACGCACCGCTGCCCGCGACCACAAGACACAGGTGGGTGTCATTATCGTCGCGGTATCTGGTGATTGGTACGGAAACGTACTCATGGTTTTCTTACAATTTCCAGCTGCTAAGGTGCGGCTCGCAGTTGAGGTTTAAGCAGAAAGGCGAACCAACCGGACCGCCATGCCTGAATCCAATTTCCCAGTTCGCAACCGGTTACTCAATGCCCTTGGCAGCGAAAGCTTTTCGCGTCTCGTTCGATATATGGAGCCGATAAAACTACCTGCCGGTCATCGCCTGGTGGCAACAAACTCGCCAATCACGCATCTCTGTTTTATCGAAACCGGGCTGGCGTCAACGATAGCTCACACGGAGGGCGGGAAAAGCATGGAGGTTATGCCCGTCGGCTGCGAGGGTATGACGGGTTGGCCCAGTCTTCTGGGCGCGGAAGCAACCCCCGATGAGACCGTGATGTATGTTTCCGGCGAAGGCTTTCTAGTACCTACATTGGAAATCCGCCGTGAATTGGAAAGCGATATCCGCCTGCGCAACCTGTTATTCGGCTACATCAACGTATGTCTTATACAGATCGGGCAGCTCGTTCTTGCGAATGGTCAATACACCTTGCGCGAACGACTCGCCCGATGGCTACTGATGTGTCATGACAGGCTCAATACCGACAATCTTCCGATTACACATGAATTTCTTTCGACTGTACTCGGCGTTCGGCGGCCGGGCGTGACAAACGAACTGCACGTGCTGGAAGGTATACATGCAATTCGCGCCAGTCGCGGGAACGTTCGTATCATTGACCGCAATCTTCTCGACCAGGTGGCTGCCATGACATATGGCAGTGCTGAGCGTGAATACGAAAGGCTCATCGCGAGGGTGCGGAACGCAACGTCGTCAGGCTTTTCTCTCCAGGGGGGTGGCGAACCGGACCACTTTTAGTGGACGATGCATCCCTCGAAATTTCGCCAGTAACGAACCGCTTCGTCCATCAACACTCGTGCGCCCTCAAATCGCCGTTCCGGTGGTCACATAAAAATATCGGGCGTTTCCAGGAATAAAGGCGATTTCCACCTGGTCCGGATTTTTTGGTCCGCAAAAGAGCAGACAATTACGATTTGAACCTCCCCTCGCTTCCGGAAACCGCTCGGGCAAATTGTTTCGGGTTTGGATAACAGTCTTCCATGATGCCAAAACGGTTTGAGGTCCGAAGCGCCGTGCATCAGATGCTTTGGGGAACTCAACCGTCGAAGATCTGTTATCGCTTACAGCGAAAGGATTACTCATGCGGAAAAAACCTCAACAGGAAGTCGTGAGCGGGCGAGAGGCGCGTCAGGGGTGGCTTGGCCGCCCGGTTCTCGTCGTACTTATCAGCAGTCTTATTCTGGCGGGTATGGTTTGGCTGGGAATAGAAGCATGGTGGTCGTGAGTCTGTGCCATCGCTAACTCGTATTCAATGAAAGGACCGGGTGATGGAAAAAAGTGATAAATACGATCCGATTTTGCGAAAAACCGAGCCAAACGATAGCAAGCCCAAAAAGCGTCGTGCTGCCAGTTTTGTAATTGCATCTATGATTGTAATTGGAGCCGTGGTGTTTGTCGCTTATGCAAGTGTCATTGGCTTCACGCTTTTTAGCGGATGAGTACCAGTGAAATCTACGCGATCGGTTCGGACCCGACGCTGGATCTGTGCGGTTACAGCCTAGCTGGTCAAATAGTAGAAACACCAGCTCGTCGATAGGTGGCTGGCGTTTCCAGTATCTCTCCGAGACTCGCATCCGCTTTTGTCCGATATCTTAGCCCTCCTCTACGAGCGAGCGCTCAAACTGGCGAGTAAGTGACAGCGCGATTTATAAAGTGCATCGCGAAAATAAGCTGACGCCCCGTTCTGTTGGCCCCCTTTGTAGCAGCCTGCATTGGAAGGTTCGGATATTTCGCGATTTTTCGTTATCGCCGTCTCCCCGGCCCTGCTGCCAGATAAGCCCGGAACTATCCTCCGCTTTCTTTGTTAGTTTCATCGCGTAACAGCAGCGCACTCTACTGAACCTACGCCCTTCGTTTGCCCTACAAGTGTGCCAGTGATCGGCGCAGAGCGTTATGAAGAAGCTTTTATACAGTCTTGGGGGCGTTTTGGTGTCCCCATTCACCAACGGCGTTTCGGTTTAAGTGGTTTGGCAAGCAGTCATATTCCTCACGATTTTCCCGGTGCGGAATTCGCAGACCCAGGCTTCGCAGTGATGGAAGCAACCTTGACGACCTGCGGACCAGCAGGCGCACGTCGATAGAGCAGGATCGATCATCCCAACGAAGAGGAAATCGAAGATATCGCGCCAGACTGAAAAGGAAAACGGACCCGGAGCCGAGAAGCTGCCTCCACTTCCCACCAAAGCGCGGTTGCTTTCCCAGCGTTTGGTCAAATCGGTCTACCAGATTGGTGGCGGTGGTGGCCACCTACTTTCACCGAGACGTACTCACCAAAACCAACATGCGGCAAAGTCCGCTGACAGAAGGAGCTAACCATGTCTCTCACAGCCCTTGCATTGAACGCGACACTCAAGCCCTCCGCGTCGACAGAGCCCTCGTCGACCGAAAGACTGCTGGCCCTGATCCTTCAAGAGCTTGGCGATCACGATGTACGAACCGAGACGATCCGGCTTGCGAATCACGACATCAAACCTGGTGTCACATCCGATGAAGGCGACGGGGATGCTTGGCCGGCTATCCGCGAAAAGATTCTTGCTGCCGATATTCTTTTGTTTGGCACACCGATATGGCTCGGACAACCCTCGAGCGTTTGCAAAAGGGCGTTGGAGCGCATGGATGCATTTCTGGACGAAACCGACGAGCAAGGGCGTATGGTTTCCTACGGCAAGATTGCCGCGGTCGCGGTCGTCGGGAATGAGGATGGGGCTCATCATGTTTCTGCGGAACTTTTTCAGGCTCTGAATGATATTGGCTTCACGATCCCTGCAAATGCGGTTGCTTATTGGGTGGGGGAGGCGATGGGCTCGGAGAATTTCATAGATCTCGCTGAAACGCCTGATGCAGTTAAGACCATGATCAGCATGCTTGTGCGCAATACCGTGCATCTGGCGGAATTCCTGAAGAACAACCAGTATCCGGGCGGCAAGGACTGATACCATTCCCTCGGTTCGCAGCACGGGCCTTTCCCCCTCAAGCCGGCTGCGCGGGTCGTTGAGGGTCCTTTCAGGCCCTCCCGGATCGCCGCCGTCGCGACATCTGGAAACGAGGACTTCCTAAGCCGCTAATTATTTTCGGAACTCTTAGCATTTCGGTTTGTTCGGGAGGTGTTCAAGCCGGCCTTAAGGTGTGCTGCTCCGTCGCTCGGGGTAGTCGCATGAGGTAGGCAGGAGAACGATGATGCAAGTGGAGGAAACCTCAATGAAGAAGACTGTTTTCGTTGCGTTGCTCTTGGCGAGCGGTGCGCTGTCGGCTTTCGCCCAGCAGACGCCGACAGCAAATCCCGGAGGTGATACGCCTGCTGTGGCCACACCGGGCGCCAATAATCCCGCGGCACCGGTAGAGGGCGCCAACAGTTTCACCGAAGCGCAGGCCAGGCAGAGAATTGAAGATGCCGGTTACACACAGGTCAAGAACCTGACGAAGGACGACAAGGGTGTGTGGATGGCGTCCGGCATGAAGGGTGGGAAGACCGTCGCCTTAGCGCTCGACTACCAGGGCAACATCGTCGCCAAGTAGGGCGCGCACGATTTTGGGAGAAGTGACATGAGAACCGTAACCGGACTTTTCGACGACTATGATGATGCAAGTGCCGCCGTTTCCGAACTGGAAAACGCGGGCGTCCCGTCACACGATATCAGCATTGTGGCTAGCAACGCCGACAGACGACATGGAGAGGATTCCAATGCGGCCGAGGGCGCTGGGACTGGCGCCGGTATCGGCGCGCTTGTTGGTGGCGCCGGCGGTCTGCTGGCGGGGCTTGGACTGATGGCAATCCCGGGAGTGGGGCCGGTCGTTGCAGCCGGTTGGCTTGCCGCAACGGCAGTCGGAGCAGCCGGCGGCGCTGTTGCCGGCGGTGCTGCCGGCGGGCTGATCGGAGCCATGACCCGCTCGGGTGTTTCCGAAGAGGATGCCAATCTCTACGCGGAAGGGGTGCGCAGGGGCGGCACACTGGTAACCGCCCGTGTGGAAGACAATCTGGTGCCGGAGGCCGAGGCCGTGCTGAAGCGGCAAGGCTGGGTTGATCCTGCCGAACGCCGCGCCGCTTATCGCGAACAGGGCTGGACGCGTTTCGACGAGACCTCGAGACCGTACGCAGCGGAAGACATTGAACAGGAACGTAGCCGCTATCGCCGCTCGGCAATTTGACGAGAACGTCCGTCCTCCAGGGGCCTGGTTCCGCCATGGTCCCTGGTCAACGCCTTGCAGGAGTTAACATGGCCAAAAAACCAGATTCCACCTCATCTTCCGTTACCATCCACGACCAGAAGCTTGTTCGGGGAGAAGGAGGCGAGCTGCACCAGATTGCCGCTGGCGACGAGCCCGTGCTGACGACCGCGCAGGGCGGGCCGGTTGCGGACGACCAGAATTCCCTTCGGGTCGGTCCTCGCGGGCCGCTTCTCGTGGATGATTTTCATTTCCGCGAGAAGATTTTCCATTTCGATCACGAACGGATTCCAGAACGCGTAGTTCATGCCCGCGGTTACGGCGCGCATGGCTATTTCGAGACCTATGACTCCCTTGCCGCCCACACCAAGGCTGACCTGTTTCAGAGGGCCGGTGAAAAGACGCCCGCCTTCGTGCGGTTCTCGACAGTTGCCGGCAACAAGGGCTCGGCCGATCTCGCGCGGGATGTGCGCGGCTTTGCCGTGAAGCTCTACACCAAGGAAGGAAATTGGGATCTCGTCGGCAATAACATTCCCGTCTTCTTCATTCAGGACGCAATCAAGTTTCCGGACCTCATTCATGCCGCCAAGCAGGAGCCCGACCGCGCCTTTCCGCAGGCGCAAACGGCGCATGACACCTTCTGGGATTTCATCAGCCTCACGCCCGAAAGCATGAACATGGTCATGTGGATCATGTCGGACCGGACTATTCCGCGTTCCTTCCGGTTTATGGAAGGGTTCGGCGTACACACCTTCCGCCTCATCAATGCGAAGGGAGAATCGAGCTTCGTGAAGTTTCACTGGAAGCCGAAGCTCGGATTGCAATCGGTGGCGTGGAACGAAGCGGTCAAGATCAACGGCGCCGATCCCGATTTCCACCGGCGTGATCTCTGGACTGCGATCCAGTCCGGCAATTTCCCGGAGTGGGAGTTGCAGGTGCAGCTTTTCGACCAAGACTTCGCCGACAGTTTTGATTTTGACGTCCTCGATCCCACCAAGATCATCCCCGAGGAGATATTGGCGCCCAAACCGGTCGGCCGACTCGTCCTTGATCGTATGCCGGACAACTTCTTTGCCGAGACCGAACAGGTGGCGTTCATGACGCAGAACGTTCCGCCGGGCATCGATTTCAGCAATGATCCGCTGCTCCAGGGCAGGAATTTTTCCTATTTGGATACGCAGTTGAAGCGTCTCGGTGGACCAAACTTCACACATCTGCCGATCAATGCGCCGAAGTGTCCTTTCGCGCATTTTCAGCAGGACGGCCATATGGCGGTGCGCAACCCGACCGGACGGGCCAATTATCAGCCGAATTCCTTCGGAGAGGGTCCAAGGGAATCGCCGATGCGTGGTTTTCAGCATTTCCCCGCTGAAGAGCAGGGACCCAAGGCGAGGCTGCGGCCGGAAAGTTTTGCCGATCACTACAGCCAGGCGCGCCAGTTCTACATTAGCCAAACGCCGCCTGAACAACGCCATATCGCATCGGCGCTCACCTTCGAACTCAGCAAGGTGGAAACGCCAGTCATTCGTGAGAGGATGGTCGCGCATCTTCTCAATATCGATGAAACGTTGGCTGCGACGGTGGCGCAGAAGCTCGGCCTGCAAGCCATGCCGAAGCCCGCGGATGCCGCCATGCCGACCCGTCAGGATCTTGAGCCTTCGCCGGCGCTCAGTATCGTTCAGCGTGGGCCCAAACGGTTCGAGGGTCGCAAGCTCGGTATTCTCATCACCGACGGTGTGGATGCAAAACTGCTGAAGGGGGTGACCAAGGCGGTAACGGCCGAAAAAGCCGTCTTCGAGTTGATCGCGCCCAAGGTTGGCGGCGTGACGGCGTCGGACGGTACGTTCATCGAGGCACATCACATGATCGATGGCGGCCCTTCGGTGCTCTTCGATGCGGTGGCGGTGCTAACATCGGCTACGGCCGTCGACGAACTGACCAAGGAAGCAACCGCGCGGGATTTCGTTGCCGACGCGTTCCAGCACTGCAAATTCATCGGTTACGACCAGTCGGCGCTGCCGCTTCTGGAAAAAGCGGGAATTGCGGATGCCATGGATGAGGGGGTGCTGCCCTTGCCAGGCGAGGAGGGACTGGCGGCCTTCGTGTCCGAACTCGGCAAATTGCGGGTGTGGGCGCGCGAGCCATCGGTGAAGCTCGGCAAGGCCTCCGTTCCCGTTAATGAGCAATGACGAACATCTGATTTCCCACTCACCAACCAAAGCAACAGGAGACTAAAAATGGCTGAGAAGACATTGGAAGACCTTTTCCTCGATACGGTGAAGGACATTTATTTTGCCGAGCGCCAGATTCTCAAGGCGCTTCCGAAGATGGCGCGCGCTGCGCAATCGCCGGACTTGAAGGCGGCATTCGAAAAACACAGGGACGAGACAGAGGTCCATGTGGAGCGTTTGCAGAATGTCTTTGAACTGCTCGGCAAGCCGGCGCGCGGCAAGACCTGTGAGGCGATCCAGGGCATCATCGCGGAAGGCGAGGAAATCATGGAGGAATTCAAGGGCTCGTCCGCGCTTGATGCCGGGCTCATTTCTTCGGCGCAGGCCGTGGAGCATTACGAGATCACCCGCTACGGCACATTGAAGACGTGGGCGGTTGAACTCGGCATGAAGGAAGCGGCCAAACTGTTCGAACAGACGCTGGGCGAAGAAAGTGCGACGGACACGGCGCTCTCGTCGCTTGCCCAGGCCAGCGCGAACGTGAAGGGCAAATCCAAGGCGGCGTAAGCGTTCCGTCACTTGGGAGGTGCCGCTCAAACCGGCGGCACCTTCGATTCTGCAGTTGTCTCTTTCATGCGAGGCTGAACCATGAGGCTGTTTCGCGACAATGGATTGACGATTGTCCTTGTCCTGACTTCCGTATTGACGATCGGTGGTATGCTGGCGACCGGTTGGGCGGTTTACAATGAGGAGCTGGCGCAACATCACGCCATGCCTCTCACGTTTTTTTCTTATGCAAAGAGCGGTCATTTTCTCTCCGCTTTGTTCGAAAACTGGGAGAGCGAATTCCTTCAGATGTCGGCTTACGTGATGCTGACCGCATTTCTTTTTCAAAGAGGCTCGTCGGAGTCCAAAGATCCTGACAAAACGGCCTCGCAGGATGAAGACCCTGCCCAAAACGAAGATGATCCCAAGGCGCCTTGGCCGGTAAAACTTGGAGGATTTATCCGTGCCATATATTCTTATTCCCTGGGTCTGGCGCTGTTCTTTCTTTTTATCGTCAGTTTTCTCCTGCACCTGAAATACAGTGCCGACACGGCGGCGTTGGAAGCCGCCATGCACGGCGAGCCCGAGACGACGCTGTTTGCGCATCTGGGAAGTGTAGAATTCTGGTTTGAATCGTTTCAGAACTGGCAATCGGAGTTTCTGTCGACTGCGGTCCTCGTCGTTCTTTCCATCTTCCTGCGCTTTCGCGGATCGCCGGAATCAAAGCCGGTTGCCGCTCCTCACAGCGAGACTGGCGGGTAGGGAGGAGGCATGATCGAATTTTCGGACGAGGGAGACTGGCGGCACCTGTGCGTCGACATGCAGCGCGTTTTCGCCGAGGATACGCCATGGCATGTCGAATGGATGGACCGTATCAGCGAAGAGGTGGAGGCCGTGGTTCAGGCGGATCCCGCCCGCTGCATTTTCACCTGTTTTATGCCGCCTAAAACCGTAGAAGAGGCTCCCGGTGCGTGGCAGGCCTATTACGAAAAATGGCCGATGATGACGCAGCAGGCCCTGCCTCCCGAGCTCATCGAGGTCATCCCCTCCCTATCGCGCTATATCCCACCCGCCCGTATCTTCCGCAAAAGCGTCTATTCGCCGTGGCAACAAGGGGGTCTCGGCGAAATCCTGCGGAAAGAGCGTGTATCGACGGTTGTGATCACAGGCGGAGAAACGGATGTCTGCGTTCTCGCCACCGTTCTGGGTGCGATAGACCAGGGTTTCCATGTCGTTCTGGTAGAAGACGCGCTTTGCAGCGGAAGGGATGCGACGCACGACGCAGCGTTAAAGTTGCTCTCCGGCCGTTATTCGACGCAGTTGCAGGTCTGTGACACAGCGATACTCCTCGGTGCTCTTCCGTCGCAATCCGCTCGGCGGCTGATAAAATTCCCGTAGGCCAGCGTCACTTTTCTTCCGGGGCAGCCATTTTGCGGTGTTGTTTTGCCAGGATCTCGGATGGGGTCACGTTTGCCGCAGCCGACATCAGCTTGTTTTTCCAGCCGGACACGACGTCACCGTCGCCATTCATCATCGCTTCATAGCCGATTTGCGCGACGAAGCCGGGATCGTCCTTCTTCTGTTTGCCGACCGGCGTATCGAGCATATCTGCGCGCTCGAAAAATGCCGTTTCTGTTGCTCCGGGCATCAGGCAGGTAACGGTAACGCCGGTGCCATCCAGCTCTTCACGAAGTGCGAACGAGAAGGAATTAATAAACGCTTTTGTCGCGTTATACACCGCCTGAAAGCTGCCGGGCATGAAACCGGCAATGGAGCCCGTGAACAGGATCCGGCCGGTGCCGCGCTGGCGCATGCCGTTGCCTATCGCATGCACCAGCGCAACGGTGCCGCTGATGTTGGTGGCTATCACCCGCTGGATAGCATCCATTTTCTGATCCAGAAAACCGTTGCCCAGCCCCTGTCCCGCGTTCGCAAAAAGCAGATCGACCGGGCGCTCTTTCGTCGCTATTCGGGCGAGAAGTTTTTCCACGCCTGCCTGTGTAGAAAGGTCGGCTTGCACCGCCTCCACTTCCGTTCCCGCCGCCAGTAACTTCGTAGCGGCCGTTTCAATTTCCGCTTCGTCAGCCACGATGATGAGATTGTAACCGTCCTGCGCGGCGCATCTTGCCAGTTCGTACCCGATGCCTGACGATGCGCCAGTAACCACAGCAAGGCCCTTGATGGATTTTTTCGCAGGCATGGTTGTTCTCCTATGGCTTCAGGACGACCTTGATGCAGCCATCGTCGCGGTGGCTGAACGTTTTATAAAGATCAGGGCCTTCATCGAGGGTGGCGCGGTGGGTGATGACGAAGGAAGGGTCTATCTCTCCCTTCTCGATCCGCCCCAGAAGGGTGGGAAGATAGGCCTGCACAGGTGTCTGAGCCATTCGGAATGTCAGGCCGCGATTGATCGCGGAGCCCATCGGGATCTTGTCGAGAAAACCGCCATAGACGCCGACGATCGAGACTGTGCCGAAGTTACGGCAGCAATAAATAGCCTGCCGCAGCACATGTGGACGGTCCGTCCCCATGAATGTCGCCACCTTGATACGGTCGAGCCGGGAATCCCATCCGGCGGCCGGATCCGGTTCCGTCCCCACGGCGTCGATGCAGGCGTCGGCGCCGCGACCATGGGTCAATTCCATGATCTGCTCGTAAATATCGTCATCCAGATAATTCAGTGTGAGCGCGCCTGCGGCGGCGGCAAGCGCGATCCGTTCGGGTACGGAATCGATGGCGATGACGCGTTCCGCACCCAAAAGGAAGGCGGAGCGGATGGCCATTTGGCCGACAGGACCGCAGCCCCAGATGGCAATCGTATCGCCGGGCTGGATATTACAGAAATCCGCCGCCATGTAACCGGTCGGGAAAATGTCTGACAGGAACAGGACCTGCTCGTCCGTCAGCCCGTCCGGAACCTTGATGGGCCCGACATCGGCATAGGGAACCCGCATATATTCGGCCTGGCCCCCGCTGAAACCGCCCAGAAGGTGCGTGTAGCCGAACAGCCCAGCGGGGGAGTTTCCCCACATCTCCCGAACCTTATGCGGGTTGGGGTTGCTGCGCTCGCAGCCGGAGTAAAACCCTCTTTTGCAGAAGAAGCATTCTCCACAGGCAATGGTAAAGGGAACGACGACCCGGTCGCCGACCTTCAGGGTCTTGTTGTCCCTACCGACGTCGACAACTTCGCCCATGGTCTCGTGGCCCATAATATCGCCGCCATGCATTTCGGGCATGATGCCGTTGTAGAGATGAAGATCAGAACCGCAGATTGCGCAGGCGGTCACCTTGATAATCGCGTCGCGACCGTGCTCGATTTGTGGATCGGGGACACTCTCACAGCGAATGTCGTGCTTACCGTGCCAGGTCAGTGCCTTCATGGTCGGTTTTCCTTCCGGATCGGAGGAGCAGCAGGGGCTGCCGGGTTCACGCCTAACCGGGCACCCCCGTGAAAGTTCCGGAATTTTTGGCGATCGCGTCGAGCCGTGTGCAGCGACGGAAGGAAGGGAACAAGCGTGGCAGAGCGTAGTTAGGCCACCTATCTTCCCAGCAATGGAGGTCCAGCCATGAGCCAGACAGTCGATCACGAAAACAGCAACAGCTTGAATATCGAGGCTAAAACCCCGAGGGTCATCAAGATCATTGTGGGCGAGCGTACCATACTTGAAGGCGTCCTGAGCACCGGCAGCGTCTTGACGGTACAGACGCGAGAAGGCGCCGAGCCACAATCCATCGAACTTGTGATCGATGATTTGGCCCGGTGACGATTTTCGATCGGGTTAACCTCTGAAATCGCCCTCGTTGGTGTCCCGCTCGTCGTAGTTCAAATCCCAGTCTTTTTCAGGTTTTTTGACCCCGGGCGGCAGCTTATTGGCGGTTGCGTCGTCCGACCCGGTGATAACCCTTGGCTTCGCACTCGCGACGCCGTTGTTATCAGAGGTTTTTTTGCCGCGCGCAAATTGCGGTTCGCTGTCCTTATGAATCTGCTTCAGCTTGTCGTCCTTGTTCATGACATCCTCCTTGATACGCCCCTAACCATTTTCCGGCGACCCTGTTCCCTCAGACCTTCATCACGCCGGAACATCCTTCCGGCGGCATGGTTAGAAAACTGCGGGGATAGCGGGTCCCTCATTCTGGAAACCACAAGCGGAGATGAAGCGATGAGCCTACCAGACGATGACGCCAAGCCAGAGCCCGGTACGGATGACGCCCGTTCCGGCAATAGCGATGAAAGCCGCAAGGACAGGGAACGGACGAGAGAAAACGCGGAACGTATGATTGAACAGCGGCATCGGAAACAATCACCCGGCAGTGCGGAAAGTGCCTGAAGCCACGTTGTCGGGACGCGAGCATTAACGCGGTCCGGGTGTTCTCAATGAGACCTTTGGATCGTCGCGGATTTCGCTATTGTACGTTGGCGTACAGCAACCAAGCGTCCGCCGAGACATTTGCCCATAGTGAAAGGATGGGAAAATGGCCAAGCACGCTGTGAGTGGAGTTTCCGGAAACACATTAAATGATGCGCAGCTGGAGGTGTTGCGTATCGGTATTGCAGATCTGGCGCCGGCCTTGACGGCTTTTGCCCGCCGCTTCGTCAGGAATGAAGAGGATGTCGACGATCTCGTTCAAGAGACGATGTTGCGAGGACTGCGGTCCCTGCACGGTTTTACGCCCGGCACGGCTTTGAAATCGTGGCTCTTCACCATTTTGCGCAACACGTTCTGTACCCGCTACAAGGTGTCTAAACGCGAATGTGTAGGCTTGCCCGTTGGTATCGAGCAGACGATGTCTACCCCTGCCAGCCAGGAATGGCGTGTGCAGCATCAGGAAGTCATGCGCGCGATACGGGATCTCGACAAGGATCAGAAAAAAGCGCTTCTGCTTGTCGCCGGAGGGACAAGTTACTCCGATGCCGCGGCCATTTGCGGCTGCCGGGTGGGCACGATCAAAAGCCGGGTGAACAGGGCAAGGGAATCGCTTCGGCGCAACCTTGACTAAAGGGTAATTTCTCACAATGCGGACGCCTTCGTCCGTCCAACCGCATGCACTCGAGAATGCCTTTCCGGTGGATCGCCGGAAATCATATTTCGATGTTGAACCGGCCGCGCAAGACATTGCCGCGGCCGTTTTGTTTCTCTGCGCCTATCAGCGGTCACCGATCGCAAATTGCAGGGCATAATCGCCATAGCTCGTGCCCTCGATACTGCCGTGCCGGAAAAAGGTTTCCCCCTGCACAGCCGGAAGACTGGTGAGGTTTGGCGAAAGGTTGGCGCGCATTTCCAGCCGTCCCGCGCTGAAATACCAGTCGATCGCCAGACATTGGGTTTCGCAGTCAAGGGAAACTCCCATCTCGAAATCCGAGCACAGGAGCGGCCAGATGTACCGGCGCCGTTTCTCGAGCAATGCCTTCATCCTTTCCCTTGCCAGCTTCCCCTCGGTCGTTTCAGCCTGATCCCACTTCAGAGTCGAGATTTGCATCGTGTGCGGATCATTCGGATCCAGCACTACTTCTGGGGCCTCGGGAGGTAATTCGCCCTGGAAGCTTTCCGCCTGTTTCAGCCGATTCTTGATCTCCTGCTCCCGGTCGTTTTGAGGGTGGTCGGAAAAAAAGAAGAACGGGTTGGTCGAACCATGGTCGTCGCCCATGAACATCAGCGGCGTCTGCGGGGCGAGGAGGAGGATCGTCTCAAGCGTATCGAAAAGGGCAGGTTGTATCAGGGAGCGCAGCCGCTCGCCGCGCAGGCGGTTACCGGCCTGATCGTGGTTATGCAGAAAGTTTACGAACCGGTGGGGCGGGAGATGGCCGCTGGGTTGACCGCTTCCCGCAAAATTATGAGAAGGCCGCGGGTGGCCCTGATAGACAAAGCCGGTTGCGAGCGAGCGGCGAAGACCGTCATAGGGCTGGTTGGCGAAATCTGCGTAAAGGCCACCGTCCTCATGCGTGGTGGCAACATGGATCACGTGGTGAAAGTCGTCGTTCCATTCGGCATCGACACCGACGAGGCCATCAGACGAAGGTGTCATGGGTGAGGCTGCATTTCGCGCGTCTTCCGTAACGATATGGACATGCCTGCTCGTTATCGCCCGCTTCACGTGCGCCGCCATCTCGATCAGAAAATCGACGTCTCCGTCGCCGCCGGCGAGATGGTCGGCGGCATCGATCCGCAGCCCGTCAAACCGATAGGTCTCTAGCCAGTAGAGCGCGTTCTGGAGAAAGAACGACCGCACCTCGGCGCGGTTGAAGTCCGGCGCGGGTCCCCACGGCGTCCCGCCCTGCTTGAAGAATGCGGGGGCAAACGACTCAATTGCGTTCCCCGTGGTGCCGAAGTGGTTATAGACGACATCCAGCAGCACCATGATGCCGTGGGCGTGGGCCTTATCGATAAAGGCCTTGAGGTCTTCGGGCGTGCCATAATCTCGCTGGGGCGCGAACTGCAGAACACCGTCATAACCCCAGCCGCGACTGCCCGAGAAGGTCGCGAGCGGCATGAGTTCGACAACCGTCACACCGATGCCTGCGAGATATTCGAGCTTCTCCGCTGCGGCCGCAAATGTTCCCTCTTTTGTAAACGTTCCGACATGAAGCTCATAAACGACCGCTTCGTGCCACGGCCGGCCTTTCCAGTCGGGGTTTTTCCAGTGGAAGTCATGATTGACGATAAGGGAGGGGCCGAGCGGGCCTTCGTCCTGCTGGTTGGAAGCGGGATCCGCAACCCTTGTCCCGTCATCCAGTATGAAACCGTAGCGATCGCCGGTGGAGGTGGGTATTGTGGCGTCATGCCAGCCGTTCCCGGCCGTTTGCATGTCGAATTCCCCGTCGTTCAGCCACAGTTTCACCGTTGCCGAGGCGGGTGCCCATATGCTGAAAACCGTGTCGCCGGATTGATTGCACTGCACACCCCATTCGCGATAATTCGCTGCATTCATCACCAGAACCTCCTGTTGCCAGTGGCCTAACCTGTTGGTGATCCTGGGGTTCCCGCCTGTCGCCTGTCAGCTCTTATCTTCGCAAAAGTCTCGGGTCTGATGTCGGCGACGGCGTTCTTTTTGCGCGTGCTGTTGCCAACAAGGCTCTCGAAAAGCGCCATATATTGTGCGGCACTCTTGTCCCAGGAAAAATTAGCCTGCATGGCCTGCCCCTGAAGCCGTCGGAAAAGTTCGCGGTCATTATAGGCGTCAATAGCGCGGTCCAGCGCTGCGCGCAGATCGTCTGTGTTCGCCGGCTCGAATTGAAAGCCTGTCGCCACGCCCGCTTCAATGGCCGCGTCATTCGCATCGATAATGGTTTCCGCCAGCCCGCCCGTGCGGCTGACGATGGGCAGCGCGCCATATCGCAGCGCGTAGAGCTGCGTCAGCCCGCATGGTTCGAACCGTGAAGGCTGGATGATGAAATCCGAGCCGGCCTGGATCATGTGCGCCAGCCGTTCGTCATAGCCGATATGGGCGCAGACCAGCTCCGGATAACGCTTTGCCAGCGCCCCCAAGCTGTCTTCCAGTGTCGTATCTCCCTCTCCATGAATGATCAGCCTGCCTTTCCTTTCAATTATAAGGGGTACGACGTAAGGGAGGAGATCGATGCCCTTTTGCCAGGTCAGGCGACTGACCACCCCGAAGACCGGGCCCTGGGTAGGGGCAAGACCAAGGGCCTGGAGCAAGGCATATTTGTTGAGGCTCCGTCTCGTGGCCGTGGCAGCCGTGAAATTGGCAAGAATGTAAGGGTCCGTCGCCGGATTCCAGACGTCCTGATCGACGCCATTGACGATGCCGCGTAGGTTCTCGCGCCGCTTAGCAAGCACGCCCTGCATTCCCATTCCCATTTCCGGTGTGAGGATTTCTCTCGCGTAAGTGGGGCTTACCGTCGTCACGGCCGATGCGGTCGTCAGGCCACCCTTCAAAAACGACATGTCGCCATAATATTCTAGGCAATCCACGGTGCAGAGGTGGGGCGGCAATCCGAGCATACCCGCCCGCTCCATTGGATATTGCCCCTGAAACGAGAGATTGTGAAGGGTAAGAACGGAGGGCACCTGCGGCGTTGCCTCGGTGAGGTAGACGCAGGTTAAGGCCGCGTGCCAGTCATGTGCGTGAACGAGATCGGGCTTCCAGCCGTCAATCGCACCGACTGCGATTTCCGCTGCAACCTTGGAAAGGACCGCAAAGCGCAGATCGTTGTCGGAAAAAGGCTCGCCTTTTATGCCATAGGGATGGCCGTCCCTGTCGAACAGGTCCGCCGCTTCCAGAAGCAGCAGTTGTTGACCGTCGGAGACAACGGAATAAACCGATACCGGCTGCTCAAGAACAGTGGCACTCAGACATGGCTCCTTTCCGCGGATAAGTGGCGTGAGCTTCCGGTACAAAGGCAGCAATGTACGAACATCCGCCCCCTGTCTCCCCAGCGCCTCCGGCAGAGCACCTGCCGCATCGGCCAAGCCGCCGGTTTTGACGAATGGAAACATTTCGGCCGTCACGGCAAGAATCCGCATTTGGCGCCTCCGGGAACCGCATTGATCTTAGATTGCGAGGAGCCGGAAACAGGTTGGTAACAACCAAGCCGCCTGCCGGGAACAGGCGGGCATTACCTGTCCTGCTGATGCCCTTGATGGGTCGTGTTAATCTTTATGTTTGCCTGGCGGCCCGTCTGGGTCGAAGTCTTCTGTTCCTTGATCGAAGAGGCGTCTTCCGTGCTCAGACGGGCATTGTGACCGGGACCCTGGTGGCTCCGGTTGTCTTCTGGAATGGGGAGTGTTTTCCGGGTCATGTGATAACCTCGCTCGGTATGAGTTCCTTGGAGCAACCCGAACCATGCCTACGCAGGTTTGTTCCCGGTCCGCCGGTTGACACTTTCATATCGTGAGCGTCTCGTTTCACAGATCGATCGACAATCGGAACAAGGCAACGTTCTGCCCACCAGCATGGCGAGATGCAGGATTATCGGAAACCTGGGAGGTGAAAAACTAAGCTGAAATCGTGGCAGGCTGCCACGCGTCAGACCTGGATGTCAGCCAACACGCAATTTGGTTCGGAAATAGAGAGCGGCCAATTGCTGGAGTTTCGACGGATCGACAACGCCGCGATCATACATTTTCAGGACATAGCGGGCGACCTCTGCACGGCATAAAGCCGGGTCGCGTTCTGCAGACACAACATTTTCGTAGGCTGCCTTAACGATATTGATGTCTTCGTTTAGAAAAATTCCAGCACTCAGATATTCGTGATTGATTTGCATTTCACCTCCTTGAAACGCGCTCAGCGTTTCACAGTGTGAGGGAAGATGCATTTATCTTATAGAGAAACGACCAAAGGTAAATGTTCGCAAGCGTACCAACTGCAACTGGGAACGGCCGTCCGGCCTACCGAACGCCCTCGCTCGCAACAGCAATCAGGTCGGCAAGCGCGGAATCAGAGCGGTATTTGCGTAGAAAACGGGCGAGCATTCGATTGTTTTCCTCTTCGGGCACGCCGTAGAGATCGCCGGCATAGGTCACAAGCATCTCGCGGTTCCTGATCGTAATTCGTCCCCTTTCGGAGCGAATGAACCCAAAGCTTTCCAGCACGTGGAGAGCGTCCGTCACGCTCGCGCGCCTGACTGCCAGCATGGTTGACAGGAATTCGTGGGTCAGTTGCAGCTGATTGCTTTCTACCCGGTCGTGGCACATCAGGAGCCAGCGGGCGAGGCGCTCCGTTACGGACTGGGTGGCATTCGAAGATGCCGTGAACTGTATCTGTGTTCTTGAGACGTGCAGGGCGCTGACCAGAATGTCAGAGAACACCCGATGTTTTGAAACAAGCGCGTCAAACGACCTGATATCCATGAAAAGTGCTTCGCCCGGAGCCTGCATGACGATCTCGGTCAGGTTCGTTTCCGCACCTGCTACGGCTCCCATCGGCACGAACCCTTCTTTGCCGACAACTCCCGCCTCGGTTTTGCGCCCCGATTTGGTGACGACAACGACGGACGCTATGCCGGATGACAGGAAGAAGACACCCTCGATGGCACCGCCAGCTGGTATCAGTACGTCCCCCAATGCGAGCTTGATGGGCCTGGAAACGTCTACCACCTCAAGCCTGACGTCATCGGGTAGATGTGAAAGTAGAGTATTCGTTTCACCATGGATATCGACTTGCTTCAGCATAGCACGTGCCTCGCTTTAATGTCTGATGCCCCCTCCTTGCGCCATCAAAGCGGAAACAATGTTTTCAATGTCTTCCGAACGCCTGGAGAGGACAAAAGGTCCCGGCTCGCTATCGATGACCGCGTCGGGTACGAAAAAAAGATAGGGAATGGCTTGGCCTTCCAACTGCTCGGAGAGGCGTAGCAGGACGTTTGCCTCGTAACGGACGTCTATAATCGCGGCAGTAAATTTCAGAGCGTCTTCACTCTCTATGAAACTGGCGGAATACGGTCCCTCAAGACCAATCTGAGCATGAAACCAGGCCATTCTGATTTCCGGCGTCACGGTATCAGTCATGCCTATGATCGCGATGGTGAGGCGTTTGACAGTTTGCATGCTTTACTCCTCGCATACCACCGCATGCGTATGTCTTTGCGCCTACCATAACGTCTGAACAGGATGATTTCAGCCGCCCGGTCGTCCGAATTTATCAAATATGCGCGAGAGTGCTGGCGGGGCGTCGCGCATCTCTTCCCAAGGTGGCATCTTGTGACATTCCCCTCCCCCTGACCGCTTCCGGGGCGGAACAATTGAGGATGAGCGTTGTTAGGATGCCGTGCGCCCAGATGGAGGTATCCTATGCAGGCGAAAGATAATGGCATGGCTGATGCACCACGGGAAAGCATCAGGCCCGAGCAGGATTTGAACCGACCGCTAAGCGAAAGGTTCGATTCGAAGTTTTCACCCGTCGGCGTCGATGACGGCGATTTTCGCGGCCGCAAACGCACCTGGAAAACCATGATGGTCTTTGCGCTTGTGATATTTGCGCTGGCGGTCGCCATTGCGCTCTATTTTTTAATCGCGACGCATCCCGGTCGCGCCGCGTGAGCCAGCGCCGGCCCGTCATTTCGCCGAGACTTTACCCGCCGCGAGATTGCGACCGTCAGTCGACGGTGGAAAGCTCATTTCTGCGTTTCTACGTCGCAGGGGAACATCCACCTGGTGGGGCACCGCTACCGGCACCTGGAGCGACCGGGACACCTGATTGGGGGCTGCGGTATCGGTCAGGGTCATATTAGTCGTTTGAGCGAGACGACTCGCCTCTTCGGTCGGTAGCATATCGCTTTCGAGCAGCTTTGCTGCCGCGAGCGCCAGATGTCGGCTGGGATAAACGCCTCTCATGACATCAGAGATGACGACGGCCCATCTCTGTTTCATCGAGAGCGGTCTCGCGTCCACGGTCATTCATGACGATAGCGGCAAAAGCGTCGAAACCGCACTCGTCGGCCGGGAGGGGATTACCGGCTGGCCCGCTCTTTTGGGTGCGGAAACCGCACTGGATGAAACCATCATGTGTGTTGGCGGGCGTGGCTTTCTGATCCCCGCCGTCGAACTGCGACACGAAATGGAGAACGATGCGCGGCTGCGGGCGCTTCTACTGGGCTATGTCAATATTTGCCTGCTTCAGATCGGCCAGCTTGCTCTTGCAAACGGCCAGTACAGCCTGCGCGAACGGCTCGCGCGCTGGCTGCTGATGTGCCATGATCGGCTCGATACCGATGATCTGCCGATCACCCATGAGTTTCTTTCCACCGTTCTTGGTGTGCGCCGCCCTGGCATCACCAACGAACTTCACATTCTTGAAGGAATCCATGCAATCCGCGCCAGCCGCGGAAACGTCCGGATCGTCAATCGCAGCATATTGCAAGACCTCGCCGACACGACCTACGGCGTCCCGGAAAAAGAATATGAAAAACTGATAACTCGTATGCGGACGGATGTTGCAACGCCATCAGTCACTTCCATCTAGCGTGTCGGCGAAGCGGACAACTATCAGTGCTTCTTCATGTCTGTTCCTGAGATGATGCCAGGATGTCGTGCCCTTGCAGGATTGCCTCAGTCATCGCGGCCATCCCGCCAGGGCCTGCTGTACGACCGTGCGAAGTAACTCCGGATCCGCTCCCGCCTTCGCCTGAACGGCAATCCCATGGGCAATGATGAGGACGAATGTTGCGAGCGCGTCAGGGTCAGCCGTTTTCGGCAAGTCTCCCTCCGATCAATCACGTTCGACCGAGGAACAGAGTTTACTGACTGGCCTTATCTTCAGGCGAGCATCGGCATGCAAACGTGGTTCTGTGATCCACAATCGCCGTGGCAAAAAGGCACTGTCGAGAACACTAACCGCCGGGTGGGAAAGTGGCTGTCAAGAGAAGTCGATCCCTGACGGTCACAGACGCAGACTTGATTGAGATTTGCAGTCGGCTCAACGCAACGCCGCGCAAATGCCTTGGCTATCGAACGCCCGCAGAAGTTTCCGGAAGAAAGTTCTCGCGCAGATGCGGCATGCAAGTTAGCTTTGGATGCCCTGCAAGTCGCGGTTCAGTATGAACTCACAAACTCGAGCTTCAAGGTCAGCCGCATCACTGCAACTCTAAGGAGACAGATCACCGTCTTTCAGGATGCGCAGCACCGCCCCTTCATCCAAAGCCTGGGCATCGAACAGCGCCTTTGCGAGGGCATGGAAAGTCGGCCTACATCGTTTGAGGATCGTCTCTGCCCGGTCGAGTGCCACCTCCAGCCTGGCATGAACGCGAGCGGCCAGTTCGGTATCTCGGTCCAGAACCGCGCCCGCATCGCGATGGGGCCGATAGAGCAGCGGATGCTCGCTCCCGAAGCCGAGGGTGCGCTCGATGTCAAAGGCAAGCCGCGTGGCGCGCGCCAGATCGCTGTCGTCGGTACCTCCGGAACCGCTCGAGACACGTTTGAGCACCAGTTGCTCGGCAGCCCGCCCGGCCATCAGCATGGTCAGCATGTTTTCGTACCAGTCGCGGGTGTCCGTGGTCCAGGCGTGGAAGCCGACGAGATTGTAGCCGCCCTCGCCGGTATCGATGTTGAGCCCGCGAACGGGTCCGAGATCGAGCGCATGATGCACGACGGCATGTCCTGCCTCGTGGAAGGCGAAGCGCCAGCGCAGATTATGAGGCACCGGTGGACGATGACCGCGGATGCCCTCTTCGATATCCTCATAGCGTATCGCCCGCTTGCCGCGGCGCGCTTTCAACCGTGCTTCGCGGACGATGCGCTCGATATCCGAGCCTGTCAGCCCCATGGCGCGCGTGGCGAGACGCCTGAGGATCGCATCGGCGGAATGAGCGTGTTGCGCGGCGGTCGGCGTTTCCATCGTGGTGGTGTTCTGTGGGGCGGTCATCGGCTGGCTCCCTTGCATTCTTCTTCGGCTTCGTGCTTCAGATGATCGGCGACGATCTTCTTCAGAGAGAATCCGTTCTCGGCTTCCCACCGGGTTTCCGGTACCGGCTCCCGGATCAGCGACATCACATCGTCACCGAGATGATGAGCCAGGATTTCGGCCAGCGTCGGGACATCGGGCTTGGGGATTTCGATATGGGTCTCCAATCGTCCGGATCGCTTGATGGCCTCGTCGATATGGTCAGGCCTATTGGTGGCGCCGACGACAATCAGCCCTTCGTTTTTGATCGCGCCGTCGAGCAGTTCCAGCGCCTTGTTGACGACGGTATTCCAATAGTCGGCATATTCCCGCTCCGCCGGCTGCCTCTTGCCGATACCATCGATCTCATCGATGAACAGGATCGCCGGCGCCATGGCCCGCGCTTCGACAAATGTCTTGCTCATCCTGTCGATGACGTCGTTGAGATGTCCGCCCTGCAGCCAGGTCGAGACGGATGTGACGACCAACGGGATTTGCAGGCTGTTGCACAGTGCCCGGGCAAAGGTCGTCTTGCCGGTCCCGGGCGGGCCGGACAGCAGCAGCTTGGTGCTCATCTCCGACCATGCCAGGATACTCGCCCGGTAATCGTCGAGGTCGACCTTGAGATCGAGCGCCCAGTCTTTCGCTCGGCCGTATCCGGAGAGGGTCTCGACGGTCATTGGCGGCTTTGGGCCGATCTCACCTGCCGTCGGCACTGGCTCCGGCTGGATCACCTCAGCGCCAGACGGCTTGTCCTTCTTCCAGCGGCCGTTGCTATCAGTGTCGGTCGATTTCGGCTTTTCGTGCGAACCTTGGGGCTTCTCGGTGGATGTGTTCGACGATGCCGATACAGATGCCTTTTGATGGCTCCCGCCACCACCGCCCTCTTCTTCCTCGAAGTCGGCGCGATTGCGCTCAATGAGCGTGGCCAGGACATGCAGCACGTCGCGAACATGCCGCCCCGGTCGAAACGCAAGAACCAGATCCTCGAGCGACAGCCAGCGCGCATCGGAATCCGCCGGCAGTTCCAGCATCTCGATTGCCTCGTCCGGATAGAGCACCTCGACCAGATCGGCGACGAACCTGCGATCGAGCTTTCCCGTTTCCAGCGACAGGTCGGCGGCGATCTGCAGCAGCGAGGGAATGTCCGACCGCTTCTCCGCGATGGCGAGGACGGACAGGTCGCGGGACAGCGCGCTGAGCATCCGCCGGCGCAGGGCATTGCCCGTGACCCGATGCACGCCGGCACCCGAGAAGGTCATCAGGCGCTTGCGTGCCTCACCTTCGAGGACATCGAAGTGATCGTCGTTGAAGATGTGGTCCGCATCGACGATCGCAAACGGGCCGCCCGGCACCAGCCGGGTTTTCTCCAGGAGCCGCAGCACTTGCCCCTCGAAGCCCGCAAGTGGTGCATGGAGGGTGACGACCGGTACCACACGGGTCAGCGTATAAACGATCTCCCGAAGCGACCGCCCGCTGCTCTTAACCGCGCGCGCCAGAACCAAGGCGGACACGATGTGACTAGCCAATGGCTGAGCGGCGGCGCGATCTACCAGACCGATGGCGTAAGCGCGCCGATCGATTCCGTTACCCAGAGCTCCATGATGCGCGATTGTGCCGCGACGCGCCCGAGGGAGGGCCACGAGTTGCGAGGCGAACGGCGGATGAACGGTCCCGGCGGTCACGACACCATCGCCACCGGAACCCGGCCCCGGATTGCCGGTATCCTTCGGTGGGATAAGCCAATCACCAAAATTCCGCCGGAACCAGGTATCGTCACGGATCGGATCGCCGGTCAGTCGTGTCGTATCGAACGCCGGGCTGTAGCGGCAGGTGAGATGACCATCGACATCGACGATCTTACTGTCCAGCAGACCGTTGCGCAGAGCGATCCGGCGTGCCTCGCGGCGCGCAAGGTGCCGAAGACGGCGAACAAGCAGTCGGGCGAGCTTATCCATCAGTCCGGCCTCCCGTCTGCGCGGCAATAATTGCCGTTTGGACGTTCTGCACCGGATCACGCCGACGTGCCCGACCACGCCGCCGCCCGTCAATGCCAGCGGGATTCGGGATCCGCGCCAACACACGGTCGCGCGGCGAACGACGTGGCAGATGCGCGTCAGCCGACGAACCCGTCGAGCCAGACAGGCTCAGATGTTCGTTCCGGAACCGATCGAGATGCCGGTTGCGGCTCCGCAGCCAGTCGAGCAGCAGACGGCATGCCGCATTGCCGCCGTCGCCAACTGCACGCAACCGCAGCATCAGAGGCTCCGGCACAAAGCCATGCAGCAAACTACCTTGCCGGACGCAGGCGAGCGCCAACCCGATCAGAACGGCGGGATCGTCGCGGTAGCTCGAACCGGGGCTAAGGTCGTCGAATCGGATATGAGAGAGATTTGCAGACTTACTGCGAAGGCAAGGCAACGCGACGGTATCGGTCGTAACCGCTTCGCAACGGAAGCCGGCCACAGACGGGCTGTGGTTATCGATGGACATGACTGTCTCCTCGCCGGAGCGCATCGCATCCGGCGTTCGTGGAATGGAAAGGACTGGAGAAGCCGGCCACGCGCTTCAGGCGCGGCCGCGATCAGTATCGCTGGGCTAAGCGGCTCGTCAGTGCCGGCGCGGACGGCGGGCGAAGCCGACCCGGATACGGACCGGTTCGGGCTCTTCGTCCTGATCGTCGAAGCACCCCAGGTCGTAGTAACCGTCGTCCTCTTCATCCGCAGCCATGGCCCGCTCTTCCTCGTAAGTGCGGGCCGGACCGTTCAGAGCGATCAGCGGGTTTGCGACAATGGCAGCGGCGGGCGCCGTATCCAAGATGGTGATTGCCACCAGACCAAGTGCCTTGCGGGCTTCTGCCTCGAGAAGCTGCTGCACGCGGCGGCCGAAGCGCAAACGCAGTTCGGCCATGCAGGTGGCGACACCGTCGATTTCCAGGAGATCGTCGATCTCGGACAAGGCCCAGATGCCGCTGGTGTGATCGCTCGGGCGGCTGGCGCCATCGACGATCGCAACTTCGACCGTGTCGACCATCAGGCGCTTCTGGTTCTTGTAGAGCCAGTCGGGCAGAACCATTGCCGAGGCCATCATCTTGAGCTTCAATTCTTCCAGACGGCTGGTGTCGCCATACGACGCCAGCGACCGTTTCAAGTCGAGAATGTAGGCCGTGTGCCGCACACGATTCACGATAATCACGTCTGGCGTATAGCTGCCCTTCGCAGGTGCCTCGCAGTCAAGCTTCACACCATCGAGGCTGGACCAGTCGTTTCCAGACACGGCTTCGAGCGCCGCCTTGACGAGCGGCAGCTTGAGCGACTGCGTCAGGACGAGAACATTGGGATTGGCTTTCGCCAGGCGTTCGACCGCCTGCTCCAAGAGCTTGCCCTCGCGGAACGAAACGGCGCGCACGAGCGAAGCGATGTGAACGTAATGGCCGAGGATCTCATCTTCGACGGGTTCACCATCGGCAATCGCCGCGATGGCGCGATCGATCAGCAGATCGAGATCGGCCTCGACGTCACGGAAGCGAACGATGTGCGGATGGCGGCGCAGCGCGGCCGGTTCGCCGATGCTGTAGGCACCGATACCGAATGAGCGATGGGAGAACAGCGATGCCGCTGTTGCGGTCGAACGAAGAACTTCCCCGGTGGGGTTAGAGAGAGTATGCGTGGTCATAGCCCGATTCCTTTGTACGAAGGCTTGAGGGTCAGGCCCTTGGTAGCGTTGGCGCGCTGCCTTGGGCCGTTTTGTGTCCGGTCTTCCGAACGGCCCCAACCTGGCAGGACCGGGAGCCGGGCTCAAGGACCCGGAACAACAAAAAAGAACAAAGCAGGTACATAGTTAACGGTGGGCTCACGAGGTCCGGACCAACGAACGCGTCCGGCGATCGCAACGGTCGACCTCAGCGTTTCGCTCGCCATCATCAGGCGAAAGGAAAAGGGCCGACATGCGGCCCTTTCGAGTTTGGCGGGAAGTCCGCTTCACCGGCCTTCGTGCAAACTGCATCTTAAGGCGTGACGACGGGTGCGAGTTCAGCCTCAGCGACGCTGTCATCGGCAAGCGCCGGCACCTTGGCAAACTGCTTGCGGTTTCGCGGCAGCTCCCGGCTGACCGTCATGAAGCCGCCGGTCGCCTCCTCCAGCGCAGCACCAAACCGGTCGATCACCTCATCCGTGACATCGGCAGAGACCTCGTCCGACATTACCGGCTCGGCATCGTGATGATCGCCAACGCTGTCCGCTTCTGCCGGAACCGCCGGTTCGGAAGCCGGAGCAGTTGGCGCCGCAAGCGGCCATTCCGGCTTCCGCTCTCTGGACACCGCCCAGCCGAGCACCGGAAGCACATGCAGCGCAAGCCAGTCACGCATGTCTTTCGACTTCGGCCAGCCATCGACGCCGCCCAATGTGTAGAGCGTATCGTTGACCTCGGCCCAGCCGCTTCCTTTCAGGAACTTCGTGGCCTTAGTGTTGCGGCCATAATCGAGCTCCGGCTCGATGAACAAGGCCAGGCTTTCGAGTTCCTGCCGCGCGACGCGGGCGATGTCCTGGATTTCCTTCGCTAGCGCCTCCTTGATCACACGGCTTCTGCTCAGCGCAGCCTCGACCGCCTTGCAGATCGTGACGACGTGCTCGATGAACGCTTTCAATCCATCGCGGATCTTGGCCGCAATCAACGCTTTCAGTCCGCCCACACCGCCGGCCCAGAACTGATCGTCCTTCTCGGCCTTGTCGCCACTCTCCTCGCCACCGGCAAGAATGGCCTTCACGTCGGCGACCTGAAGGCGCCCGTTCTCCTCAGCAAAGGCAATGGCCGCCTTGACCTGATCGTCGGTTGCCGAACTCAGGTGGAACAACACCGTCGCGCCGACCGAGAGGTCGACCAGTTCATCACGGTAGGGTGTCAGGTTGCGGTACACCGCAGTATAATTGCGGGCGCTGCGCGGTGCGAGACCGCAGCGCATCTTTACCCAATGATCAAACCGGCCGTCGGCCAGCAGGTCTGCGGCCCGGGCCAAATGATCGCCGAGCTCGAAAGTCTGTTCGGTCGTACGGCGCCCGAGATCGAAAATGTAGGCGGCGCTCGTTTCGAGCTGTTCGCGCATTGAGTGCCCGATACCGTTATCTTCGTAGGAGTACGCGGTAGTCGCAGTGGTCTTGGTATTTCTGGTGCGCATGGAAGTCTCCGTGTGACGCGTTTACAATGTATCCGATGAACAATCGCATCGGATATCTATATGATCGCGCCAATGCGGATGTAATGCAAATTCAAGTAAAATATCTTCATAGTGTACATTTGATTATAATCTTTATTTATCCGTGGTATTCAGCGACTATACTTAAATATAAATGACATACTAATCAATTAATATCGAGATATACAATAATTCCAAAAAATTTTCACTTCGTGTTTGGTCATATTTATTTCACCGCAAAATCCAGAATCCGGAGCCGGATAGCCGACCTCCCACATTTAAGGCCTTCACGAAGTAGTTTGGCCGTCACGGCAACACGCGACGAAGTAAACACGAAGCCAGCGTCTCGCCGTCCAAGAGCGACGCTCGATTTCCACCCGAAGATGACACATTCCGCGCGAACGGCTGGGACATATGACATGCGACTTCGCGAATGAACCCACCGGGAAGTTTTTGGTTCGTCGCCGCCTCATAGGCCGGAATGGAGATGGGTCTGCAGGCGCAAGCGCGACAGGAAGCCCTCGGCGATTTTCGTCAGCTTGCCCACAGGTCGTTTCAACGTGTCCGCACGTCGAGACAAATTGCGCTCATTTGATTCAAGGTCCGATATTTTTGATTCCAAACGCTGGTCATTTGATTCACGACCGCCGTTTGTCCCTCGCCAGCTTATCTCGACCTGTCTCAACGTGCCCGCAATTGATCTCAAATTGCGATCATTTGATTCAGAACCCCAAAAAAGCGATTCATAAACCGGGATTTCCGATTCCATGCAAACGGAGTTGCCGTGGCGATAACGGTCTGGCATCCGTAGCCTAAGACCTGACGGGGAAGAGTGCATGCCAGCGAAGTCCGAAGAGATCCGCAACAGCAAACAGCGCGAGCGACAGCAGAAGCTGCGTGATGCCGATCGAAAGGCCAAGCGCCCCGGACGCGACGATGTGGCCCGCACGGCGCTGTTCATGACAATCTCTGGCATGACGACGCGCGAGAAGACCGAAGAGCTGGAACACTTCCAGCATGTCGTCGTCTCTATGCTGGTTCGGCAAGGGTTCGACGAACATGCATCCCACGCCGTCTTCGATGAGCTTGTCGAGAAGTACCGGGATGGCGACTGGCCCTTCCGCCGCAAGCCCCATCTGCTCTATCCTGACGGTGCCAACGAGGGTGACTGACCGGTTTCGTTCGACCTGCCAACTACGGTTCCAGCCCTTTGTCATCCCAACCCCGCCATGGGAACGCCCAACGGCGTTTGCAATCTCTACGACACCTCCCCCCATTACTCGGTTAATCGCCGTTTGATTCTGAATCGGATTTCCAGAGTGCTGGGGGGGGGCGATCATCTAAGATAAACTCATCAGCATCCATCCGATCCGCTAAAATTCTATCGATCTGATTAAGCCCTGGTCAGCCAGGTTTTCAAATAATCCTGAATCCTGCAAGGTCACTGCATTGATTTCGTAAGGCGTACGGATAATGTCGCCGGCGGCTGAGGTGAACGCCTCGGCAGGAATGCGGCCAGCGGAAGCCCTTGCATGGCGGAAACTGGTTTTTGATTGGCTTTTTGCTAACCGGGACAATCTTGCAAGGGAGGACTCCTGGCGCGCTCGTGACACCGATGATCGAGTGGCGTACCGATTTTTACAGAGGCTCTGGCCGGTGCGGACCGTCCTGCAGAGCATTGCCCAGCTTGGGTCACCTTATCCGTGTGGTGGCTTTCAGGCACAAAGAGATGGGATCGAGGGCGAACGGACGCCTGAGGGATCCAGAGTGGTGAGCGCATTCCTTCAACTCCACCCTGGATACGAAGGATCCGAACGTGCCCAACATCATCGACCTCCCGTCCGCACTCGGTGCGATCAAGACCCATCACCTCCACGACGTCGACAACGACACCAAATCCCGCCTGTATTCCGGCACAGCGGCCATGGCCTCCATTACCGGCGCATCGATGTCGCGCGTCCGGGATGCCGTGCGGCTCGCCCGTAATGGCGCAGGCTGGGTAGACCGCCGCCGTGCTCCCGCGGTCACAAAGACAAGCGGCGACGAGATCGAGAGCACCCTGCGATTGCTGGGCTATGCGGGAGAATGGCACGACATCAAAGGTCGCCCGACCCTTGCTGCGTACCTCAAAGCCCGCACGGGCATCCAGCAAAGCCATCCCTGCGTCGTTTTTCTGGGCAACCACCGCGTCGCGATCAGTGGCGGGCTGTTTTGCGACGTGACCAATAACGGCCTGATGGTCGATATCGACCGGGCACCCTGGCGGCGCAAACCGGTGCACCGTGTGTTCGTCCTCACCCACCGCATCCCTGCGACGCAGATCCCGTCGAAGAATCTTCAGCGCGTCCAGCCGGCACACCTGACGGCGGAGCAGAAGCAACGGATCAAGGAACTGGATCGCCTGTTTCGCGAAGCCATCAAGGCAGAGACCGGCGCGACACGGGTCAAGGTGACCGCCACTGAGGTCTTCATTATTCGCCCCGCCGATTCCGGCTGGACGTGGTGCGGCGCACGCGATGGCGTCGTCGACAGCCTTCTCAAACTTCAGGAGCATAGCTGGATTCGCGGCAACACCGATGAAGCCACGGCCTATCGCTCCATGATGGGTTACTGACCAGCGCTCAGGAGCGGCACTTCATCGGCGGCAATTATTGCCGCCGGCACCCCACACCTGCCGGGCCATGATGACCCGGCATCGCGACGGGGCTCTCAAGTCCCCCGCCGCCGGTTACCATGTCCCCCAACTTCACCAATTCGAACGGAGATCACTCCATGACCAAGAACGTCCTGTTCTATGCACGCCATTCCTCCGGCGACCACGTCCATGCCTGCCTCGAAACGCAGCTCTACTACGGGCACCGCTTCATCAAGGGGAATGGCTGGACCTTCGCAAAGTCCTATACTGACGAGGATATCGGGGAAGTCGTCTTCATGGCGCAGCCTGGCGTGCGCAAGCTTTTCGCCCATATCGAGCGTGAGAAAGTCGAGATCGTCCTCTGCCATACCCTGGACCGGTTGTGCTCGCGATTTGATATCGCCAGCCGGCTGTTGAGCGAACTCGCTCGCAAGGGAATCGAACTCTGGACCGCCGATCCCGGCGAGCGTATCACCGCCCGGAACCTGTCGGATTACTATATTGATGACCGCAGCAAGATGTTTGCCGTCTGCAACCACGTTGCCCAGGTGCCCGATGACCTGCGTGAGGAGAAACACTTCGCGCCCCTTCCCTTCGGCTACCGCTATTCCGGCGCCTGCAATGCCGACGGCCAGCGCATCTTCGGTTTCAAGGTCGTCGATCCGGTCGCCGCCGACGTCATCAGGCGTATTTTCGGTATGTATGCCGAGGGGATGGCACCGACAAAGATCGCTGCTCTCCTTAATGCGGAAGGCGTGGCCGGTCCCCGCGGCAGTATCTGGCGCGACGCTGCGATCCGCGGCGACCGCGCCAGCAGAACCGGGATCCTCAACAATCCGGCTTACATTGGCGCGTGTAAACAGGCGGGCGACGATCACTACCATTACGTATCGGCACTGCGCATCGTCAGCGATGACCTCTGGGACCGCGTGAAGGATCGCCAGGATGCCGCAACCGAGCGTGCTGCAGGATTGGCAGGGCGCCGCAAGCAGCAGAGCTGAGCACGTTGCAAACGAACTGGCCGGCAATGCCGGCCAGTGTTCATGAAGAGATTAATAGATATGGAATTCCGCAAATGACCAAGAATGTCCTGTTTTATGCCCGCTACTCCACCGACCGCCAGCACGAGGTGTCGATCGAAACACAGATCGAGCTCGGCAAGGCCTTTGTCGCGCGTCAGGGCTGGAAGCTCGTGGAGATTTACTCCGATGCCGCCATCAGCGGCACCAGCTACCAGCTCCGCCCCGGCATCCAGAGCCTCATGGCGCATGTGAAGCGCGACCGCATCGATGTCGTGCTTTGCGTCACCGTCGATCGCCTGTCGCGCGACATCGAGCATAGCGCCAAAATCCTCAAACAGCTTCGCTATTGCGACGCGGACATCTGGACCGTCCATGCCGGCGCGCCGGTGACCGACCTGGAGATGGCCCTGCGTGCCGCCCTCAGCCATGAACTGGTCGAACAGATCCGGTATCGCACGCGCGAAGGCATGAAGATGGCCGTCCGGAAAGGCAAGGCATCCACCTGCCTCGCCTACGGCTACATGCTCTCCCAGCAGCGCGATGTGAATGGCGATCGCATCAAAGGCCTACGCGAGATCGATCCTGCGAAGGCTGAGGTGGTTCGCCGTATTTTCACCCTCTATGCCGACGGCATGTCGCCTCGCGACATCGCCCAGCTTTTGAACAAGGAGGGTGTCGCCGGCTCGAGAGGCCGTAAGTGGCGCGACACCGCCATCCGCGGTCACGTCAGCCGTGGTACGGGCATCCTTAACAATGAGAGTTACATCGGCCGCATGGTCTGGAACAAGCGTAACTACCGCAAGAACCCGGAGACTGAACGACGCACCGCGCGCGCCAACGACGCAAGCGAATGGGTGCTGACGGCGGTGCCGGAGATGCGCATCGTCTCCGACGACCTATGGCAGCGGGTGAAGGAGCGACAGAAGGAGATCGGCGAGCTTTACGATTTCGGGCAGAGCAACCGGCTAAATGCAACGCACCGCCCGGGATACCTGCTCAGTCACCTGCTCGAATGCGCGGAATGTGGCGGCCCCTACGCGATCAGCGGCAAAGATCGCTATAGCTGCACCAACCGCAAGAAGCGCCTGCCGATCGACGAGCTCGGCGGAGCTTGCTGCAGCAACAGCAAGACCATTACCCGCCAGGAACTGGAGAGCCGCGTCCTCGATTGCCTGCCGGCTGCGTTCTTCTCCCTGGGGATGTTCGACACCATGTCGGCAAAGGTGATCGAACAGGAAACATCAAAGCTTCGCCGCCCGAAAGCCGAGCGCGAGCAAATGACGCGCGAACTGAACGAGTTGGAGCGCAAGCAGAAGAGCATCATCCAGCAGATCTCGGACCGCGCCATGCAAGGCCGCCCTCCTCTCGCCGCGCTCGACGATACGCTCGATCAGATCGAGCACCAGCGTGTCGCCCTGGCAAGGGAGATCGACGCATTCACCACGTCCAAGCCGGACATGCGGGCGAAGATCGAGGAATTGAAGCAGCGTCACAATCCCGCCCAGACGGAACTGCGCATGCGCCACTTCTTCCTGCAGGCGCGCCGCGGCAAAAACGACGATGCCAAACGTCAGGTGATGCCGATTGTGCGCTCACTGGTGCAGAAAGTGGTAATCGGCAAGACCCCGGGGCACCAGCCGGCAACTCTGCAGGTACATGGCCTGATCGCTTCCATCCTCGCGCAGATGGACGTTCTCGACTTGATGGAGCGTCGCTTCGTCGCCGAGGTGCATGCGGACTTCATCGAGAAGCTGGAGGCTGGTGAGATCGAGACGAAGGAGAAACAAAAAAGCTCCTCGACGCGTATGCGGAGGAGCTTTCAGTTAAAGTCTTGATGGTCTTGATCTGGTAAGCAGTCCGTCGCCAGCAGCGCCGCCGCCCTCGTTCAGTGAGCGGACTTATAAACCCCACCCCACAAATAAGTCAACACGGCTTTCAAAACTTTTCCAAAAATTCGGTCAATATATTGATTTAACTCGTTTATTTTGACTTTTCGCCTCTTCGGCCCCGAAAATGGTTTGTAATTCCCGCGGTTCTGCACAGGCCAATGCGCCCCTGCATAAATCAAGAGCGCTCACGCCTTGTTTTAGCCCGGTTCGTCACTAATGAGGTTCGATCAACGGGGCATTCATGGCCACCTGTAATGAGGATATGGAGAGGCTCCAAAAGCCGCTGGGTTTGACTCAGGGCGTTGAAAGTTGCACACCTTCGCTGGAGTTTCTGGAGAACGCATGACCGACGGGAAACAGCAGGCATGATGGCGGATCGTAATCTGATCCGCTCGCTTGGCACCGAACCGCCCATTCTGGCGGAGGGTCGGCGTGCGCCTGACCGTCGCGAAATCTCGATGCGATGGCTCTCTGGCACATTCCTGACCGGTATCACCTCTTCTATATTGATGGGCGTCGCGTTGTTCGCGGCACTTGATGGTCGCCAGCAGCTTGCCATCCCGGCCGAGGCATTTGCCAGAACCGACATGAGCAATGCGACTGAAGCCGCCCGTCGCGGTGTTCGTCTTCTTGCACCCAATATTGCAGCCCGCCCTTCGGACCGGTCGATCATGGAAGTCTCGACAGTGATCCATGACGGCGACAAGGAAGTCGTCCGCAAGGTGCCGTTCTCGCACGTCAAGATACCGCTCGCGGCAAATTATGCCAAACAGGATGACTATCCGGCATTTGACCCGCTGAACATCTTCGCAAGCAACGATGACAACAGCGCTGCCATCCCGCCAGCCAGCAGGACCGGTACCATCTACGGCTCAGAGGTCGAGTCCGAAGTCAATCTGAAAACGGTCGCTTTTCCGACGCAGCATTCCAAATATGCTTTTGCAGGATCGCTGAGCTTCGATGAGGTTGAGGAAGCGGTCCGCTCGAATGGCTCCATCCTGACGGATGGAAACGAGCAACTCGCTGCGCTCTATTACATCGACCCGCGTCGTTTTGACGATGACGAAGGGGATGTCGATATCACCGCCGGACTTGCGGCACGCGTCGTTGAACAGAACATGTCCGTTTCGACACCGCAATCGCCATCCGCGCCGGTGAAGGAATATGCCGACGACGTCATTCCCGCCCGCCAGACAGAGACGATCGAAGAGGCTCTGTTTGGCGCCGGTTACTCAAAGGCACAGGCGTCGGAGATAGCCCTCCTTCTGTCACCTGAACTCCGCTCAAAAAATGTCGAGAGCGGCGATGTACTGCGCGTTGGCGTTCTGCAGGAAGACGAGAAGAGCGATATCGTGCGCGTGAGCCTGTACCGCAAAGGCAGGCACATGGTCACCATGGCAGTCGATGACAGCAAACGCTTCATCAAGGCGAGTGAACCGCCTCAACTCGATGCTGTTGCGACCGCCTTCGACAGTACCCCTGCCCCGGCGGCCGGTCGCGATCTGCCCAGCGTCTATGACGGCGTATATCGCGCGGCACTCGCCTACGGCATGAACCAGAGCATGGTCTCACAATTGATCAAGCTGCTTGCCAGCAGCGTCGATTTCCAAGCCCAGCTGAAACCGGCCGATACGCTCGAAGCCTTTTTCTCCGTCGAAGACACCGATGGAAAAGCAACCGACAAATCCGAGCTTCTCTATGTGAACGCCAAGTTTGGTGACAACGAAACGCGATTTTACCGTTTCCAGAACCCGGACGACAACAGCGTCGATTACTTCGATGAAAACGGCAAGAGCATCCGCCAGTTCCTGATCCGTAACCCTGTTCCCAACGGGCGCTTGACGTCCGGCTTCGGCATGCGCCGCCATCCGGTTCTGAAATTCAGCCGCATGCATACGGGTACGGACTGGGCAGCGCCCCGCGGCACACCCATTATCGCAACAGGCAATGGCGTCGTTGAAAAAGCCGGCTGGTCCAATGGCTACGGTAACCAGACCCTCATCCGTCACGCCAATGGCTATGTATCGTCCTACAATCACCAGAGCGCCATTGCCCGCGGTGTGACGGAAGGCTCGAAAGTCCGGCAGGGACAGGTGATCGGTTACGTCGGATCCACCGGCCTTTCGACCGGGGCACACCTGCATTATGAGCTGATCGTCAACGGCACAAAGGTCGACGCCATGAAGGTCAGACTGCCGGGTGGAAAATCGCTCTCTGGCGATGCACTGGCAAAATTCTCCGACGAACGGAAGCGGATCGACAATCTGCTCAATATCGAAGACAAGCCCAATCAGGTTGCCAGCCGGTAATCGAAGCAGACGGTCAGTGGATCATCGATACGAAAAGGGCTCCGTTTCCGGAGCCCTTTGTTTTTATGCCGCATCTGCAGTTTCGGTTTCATCCGAACTCTTCGCCGGCTTTACCTTGAAGAGCAGGCGATCTGTTCCCGATGTCACCTTGACGCGAGATCCATCCGGGATTTCCCCGCCGAGGATCATCTCGGCAAGCCTGTCCTGAACGGCCTTCTGGATCACCCGCTTCAACGGACGCGCACCATAGGCCGGATCGTACCCCTTGTTGGCAAGCCAGTTGCGGGCATCTTCGTCCAGCTCCAGGCCAATTTTGCGTTCGCCCAGAAGCGCCAGAAGACGCTTGAGCTGGATATCAACGATAGCGCCCATTTCATCGCGGCGCAGGCGATGGAACAGAATGATATCGTCGATACGGTTCAGGAATTCCGGCCGGAAATGCGACCGGACGCGCTCCATCACCAATTCACGGACGGAATCGACATCATCATTGTCACCCATCTGCGTCATGAATTCCGAACCGAGGTTCGAGGTCATGATGATGATGGTGTTCTTGAAATCGACGGTGCGGCCTTGACCATCGGTCAGGCGACCATCATCCAGCACCTGCAGCAGGACGTTGAACACATCCGGATGGGCTTTCTCGATCTCATCGAACAGGACCACCTGATACGGCCTGCGGCGGATGGCTTCCGTCAAGGCTCCGCCTTCCTCGTAACCGACATAACCCGGAGGCGCACCAATCAGCCGGGAAACAGAGTGTTTCTCCATGTATTCCGACATATCGAGGCGAACCATCGCAGTTTCGTCGTCGAACAGGAAGCGCGCTAGCGCCTTGGTCAACTCCGTCTTGCCCACACCGGTAGGTCCAAGGAAGATGAACGAACCGATCGGACGGTTGGGATCCTGAAGACCGGCTCTCGAGCGGCGAACAGCCTTGGAAACCGCCTGAACGGCTTCGCCCTGACCAACCACCGACTGCGCAAGTTCGTCTTCCATCCGAAGCAGTTTTTCGCGCTGACCTTCCAGCATCTTGTCAACCGGAATTCCGGTCCAGCGGGAAACGACATGCGCGATGTTGTCCGCCGTCACGACTTCCTGAACCATTGAGCCGGCGCCACTGGCATCGCGTGCTTCCGCGGCGGCCAGTTCCTTCTCAAGTCCGGGAATGATGCCATAGGTCAACTCGCCGGCACGCTGGAACTGACCGCCACGCTGGGCAATCGCCAGTTCATTACGCGCTTCTTCAAGCCGCTTCTTGAGATCGGCAGCATGACCAAGCTTCTGCTTTTCCGCCTGCCAACGAGCCGTCAGCGCATCAGCCTTCTCTTCCGTATCGGCAAGCTCATCTTCGAGTTTCTTCAGCCGGTCGGCAGACGACTGATCCGTCTCCTGCTTCAAGGCTTCGCGCTCAATCTTGAGCTGAATGATACGACGATCAAGCTCGTCCAGTTCCTCGGGCTTGGAATCCACCTGCATGCGAAGACGCGATGCGGCTTCATCCATCAGGTCGATGGCTTTGTCCGGCAGGAAGCGATCGGTGATGTAGCGGTTGGAAAGCGTCGCAGCCGCCACAAGAGCCGAGTCCGAGATGCGGACCTTGTGATGCTGCTCGTATTTTTCCTTCAGACCGCGCAGGATCGATATCGTGTCCTCGACAGTCGGTTCATCCACCATGACCGGCTGGAAACGGCGGGCAAGCGCGGGATCCTTCTCGACATGCTTGCGATATTCGTCCAGCGTGGTCGCGCCGACGCAGTGTAGTTCACCACGTGCCAATGCAGGCTTCAGCAGGTTGGATGCGTCCATCGCGCCATCAGCCTTGCCGGCACCAACCAGCGTATGCATCTCATCGATGAACAGGATGATACCGCCACTTTCGGCCTGCACTTCATTCAGCACGGCCTTCAGACGTTCTTCGAATTCACCGCGATATTTCGCGCCGGCGATCAATGCGCCCATGTCCAGCGCCATGAGCTTCTTGTCTTTAAGGCTTTCCGGTACATCACCGTTGACGATACGCAGCGCCAGACCTTCCGCAATCGCCGTTTTACCGACGCCGGGTTCACCGATCAGCACAGGGTTGTTCTTGGTGCGACGCGAAAGCACCTGAATGGTGCGGCGAATTTCATCATCGCGACCGATCACCGGATCGAGCCTGCCTTCGCGGGCTTCCTCGGTGAGATCACGGGCGAACTTCTTGAGGGCATCGAAACCCTGCTCAGCATTGGCGCTATCCGCGGTACGGCCCTTGCGAATTTCGTTGATGACCTGATTAAGAGCCTGCGCCGTCACGCCTGCTTTCTTGAGCGAAGCGGAGGTGGACGCCGAGCTTTCGATGGCAAGCGCCTGCAAGAGCCGCTCGACAGTCACGAAGCTGTCGTTTGCTTTTTTCGCCAGATCCTCAGCGGTGGAGAACACCTTCGCAAGAGGAGCCGTGAGGGAAAGACCGCCATTGCCACCGGAAACTTTCGGCAGTTTTGCAAGTGCCGCGTCGTTCGCAAGACGCGCTTCCTTGGCGTCACCGCCGGTTCGCTCGATCAGCGACGCTGCCATGCCCTGCTCGTCATCGAGCAGGACTTTCAGAACATGCTCGGGCGTAAACTGCTGATGATTTTCAGCAAGAGCAAATGTCTGCGCTGATTGCAGAAAACCGCGAACGCGTTCGGAGTATTTTTCAATATTCATACCTGAACCTCCATATACCGGTCTGCCCGTTTTCGGCACAGCCCCGGATGTTTGGGTTGAGGCTCCCTTGAAGGCAAGCCCCGCTACAAGAGATGCATTTCAGAAGATTTCGCATCCTCGCCTATTGAGGAAACCAGCGGCGCGATAACGCGGTGCCGGTTCTTTCAAGAGAGATATGGGAGGCATCTTCTTCGGTTTAAAGAGGAGGAAATCCACATGGTGGAAATTTTCAGCGTACTGTGAAACGACACGTCCGACACGTTTTGCATCGACCGTCTCCATCTCCTACCCGGCTTCAAAGGCAGGATGTTTCCGACGTTGAAACCGTTTGCGACCGTGAAAAGCAAAAAACTCCGGCAAGCCGGAGTTTTTCGATGACGTCTCTAATCTGAAGGCATACTGCTTATTCGGCAGCGCTTTCCAGCGTTGCGGGAGCAGCTTCCTCGCCAGCGGGTGCTTCTGCGCCTTCGGCATTTTCATCAGAGGCGGCGCGACGTGGACGGCGCGGACGCGGGCTGGCAGCGCGGCGGCTCTTCGGCGCCCGCTCTGCTGCAGGAGCGGCCGTTGCCTCTGCCTGCTGCTGCTCTTCCTCGACGGCGACTTCCATCGGCGTGCCTTCGATGACCGGTTGCGGCGCAGAGCTTGCATCATAAACCGGAGGCGCTGCCTCGACAGCTGTCTGACGCTCCTGTCGGTCGCGACGATCCTGGCGATCACGACGGTTCTGGCGCGGCTCGTTGCGCTCGGACCGCTCCTGACGTTCCGGCTGATCCTGACGCTGGGCGCGTTCGGTCTGCTCGGACTGCTGTGGCGGCACGATGACTACAACGTCGTCGCCGTCGTTAACATCTTCATCGTCGGTGTCGGCAGCATTGTAGTCGGCACGATCGTCACGCTGGAAACGTTCCTGCATCTGCGCCTGTGCGGCTGCAATGATGCGATTGTAGTGTTCAGCATGCTGCAGGTAGTTTTCAGCAATCACGCGGTCGCCGGAACTCTGCGCATCCCGTGCAAGTGCGGCATATTTTTCCGCTATGTGCTGGGCTGTGCCACGGATCTTAACATCAGGGCCGGAACTGTCATAAGTCCTGGTGAGCGGATTACCGCCTTTGCGGTTGAAGTTGTTGTTACCGCCACCATTGTTATTGTTGTTGTTATTTCCACGCCCCCGGCCGCGCTTGTTTTGCTGTCCTGGCCTCATCAATTGCTCACCTGAATTCTGTTTTGCTGACAATCTGGTTGTTTTCATACAATTCCAAACGGAAATCGCTTACGCATTTTCCTTGAAATTGCTCCATCACGCGCCTTGCCGGACATAGCTCCGGACGAAAACCTCGCGTATGACGCCCGGCTGCGCAAATGCTGCACCGAGCCGCCTGCGAACAAAGTTTACTGATTCACATGCCGGAAACGTCCAGCCTTTAAGGGCTCTTAAAAGAACCCGCTTCGGGACTGACCCATACCCTGACGAATCTTAATTCGTCCTCAGCCACCCGGCATGTGGCCGCAAACTAGCCCGCTTCATGCGGAAATCCAAGTCTTTTCTTTTGCTGTGCAAAATATCCTTGCAAAAAATCCGCAGACATATCGCGAACAACTATCTCCGGAAGGTCAAAACTCTGTCGTTACCGCCATAATCCTTCACAGCCTCGAGAAGAACGAAACCGTGCGACGCAAATATAGCGGAGACATCAAGCCTTTGATCGAAGCCGATCTCTACTCCGACGATACCGTTTTCCACAAGAAAACGTGCTGCATCGGCGGCAATATGGCGGTACGGTGCAAGGCCGTCCTGACCTCCGTCCAGCGCTGCCAAAGGATCGTGATAACGAACCTCCCGATCAAGCGTCGCGACGACATCACTTCTTATATAAGGCGGATTCGACACAATTATGTCGAAGCTGCCGGAAATATTTTCGAACCAGTCGCTCCGCACCGTCTCAAAGCGCTCGCCAACACCGAGCCGCTCGGCATTTTTCGCAGCTGTCTCAAGAGCATCGGTTGATATGTCACTGCCAATACCGGTCGTACCGGCGCTTTCCTTCAGCAGCGCGAGGCAGATAGCTCCCGTGCCGATGCCTAGATCCAGAACACGCGCGCTGCCGTTCGACCTAACTATCTGCCGCAGATGGGGCAGCAGTGTATCTACGAGAATTTCCGTGTCGGGACGCGGCTCGAGCGTTTCCTTCGACAACAGGAAATCCAGCCCGTAAAACTCGCGGTGGCCGAGAATGCGATGAACGGGCTCACCCGCTGCACGGCGCTCCAGCATGGCCGCAATCCGTGCGACCTCCTCCTGCGTGAGGTCGCGATCCGACTTCGTGACAAAATCCGTGAGGGAGAACCCGATGACTTCGCCAATCAGCGTGCGGGCATCGAGAAGCGGATCGCCAACACCCGCCGACGCAAGTTTCTGCCGCGCCGTGATAACTTCACGCTCGACCGTGTGCCGGGACGCGCGGGTCAATGCTGTTCGCCGAGTTGGGCAAGCTGGCCCGCCTGATAATCAGCGATCAGGGCATCCACCACCTCGTCGATCTCACCCTCCATCATGCGGTCGAGCTTGTAGAGCGTGAGGTTGATGCGGTGATCGGTAACGCGGCCCTGCGGAAAGTTGTAGGTGCGGATACGCTCCGAGCGGTCGCCGGAACCGACCTGGCTCTTGCGGTCGGCGGAACGCTCGCTGTCAACCTTCTGGCGTTCGATGTCGTAAAGGCGCGAACGCAGAACCTGCATCGCCTTGGCACGGTTCTGGTGCTGGGATTTTTCCGAACTGGTCACGATAAGACCCGTCGGAATATGGGTGATGCGAACGGCAGAATCGGTCGTGTTGACGTGCTGGCCGCCAGCACCGGAAGCTCGCATCGTATCGATGCGAATGTCTTCAGGACGGATTTCGATATCGATGTCTTCAGCCTCGGGAAGGACCGCAACCGTCGCCGCCGAGGTATGGATGCGACCGCTCGCTTCTGTCTCGGGTACGCGCTGTACGCGATGCACGCCGGATTCGAATTTCAGCTTGGAGAACACACCGCGACCGCTGATGGTCGCGATGATTTCCTTGTAGCCGCCCGCTTCACCTTCGCTCGCGGAAAGCACCTCGACCTTCCATCCCTTCGATGCGGCAAAGCGCTCGTACATCCGGAAAAGATCGCCTGCAAACAGTGCCGCCTCGGAACCACCGGTTCCGGCGCGGATTTCCAGGATCGCACTCTTTTCATCAGCCGCGTCCTTTGGAAGCAGAAGGACCTGCATATCCTTCTCAAGCTCGCCGATGCGCGCCTCAACGTCTGGCAGCTCCATTTCGGCCAGATCGCGCATTTCCTTGTCAGTCGTCTTGTCGGCAAGCAACGCTTCGAGATCGGCAGCCTCGGAGATTGCTTTCTCGTAGTCGCGGATCTTCTTCACCACTGGCTCAAGTTCGGAATATTCCGAAGCCAGCTTCACATAGACATCTGCCGCCGGGCCAGCCGACATGCGCGCTTCGATTTCACCGAAACGCCTTTCAAGTTCACGCATTTTTTCGACGGGAAGCTTCGCCACCAGTCACTCCGATTATCGTTTGTATTTTTGTCAAATAGGGATGGAATGGGTCGCCGCAAAGCGCAACAGCAACTCGCGCGCGCTTTCCAGCGATTTGTGATCGTCCAGCGCAGCGTTCAGCTCTTCGGCAAGCAGCCTCGCGTCAAGTCCAAGCAGCATCGCCTTGACTGGACCGATCGCCGTTGGCGACATGGAGACCGAACGGAAGCCAAGCCCGATCAGCGCCATCGCCGAAAGCGGCTTCCCTGCCATTTCGCCACAAAGCGTAACGGAAGTGTTATGGCGCTCGCCTGCCCTTACGATATCGCGCAGGATGCGCAGGAACGGCTTGCCTAGAATGTCGAACCGGTCGGAAACCCTGGCATTACCGCGATCAACCGCCATAGAGAACTGGAACAGGTCGTTGGAACCGACGGAGACGAAATCGACCTCCTGCATCAGCTCATCGAGCTGCCACATCAGCGAAGGCACTTCCAGCATGGCGCCGAATTGCAACTTTTTAGGCAAAGCATGGCTGAATTTCGAGAGGTGCTGGACCTCTTTCTGGAACAGATCACGGGCCGCGCGGATTTCCGACACTTCGGTAATCATCGGCAGCATCATGCGCAGTTCGGCACCCGCCGCGGCACGCAGCAAAGCTCGCATCTGGGTACGCATCAGGCCCGGCCGGTCGAGAGACAGGCGGATCGCCCGCCAGCCAAGCGCCGGGTTTTCCTCTTCCTGACCGCGCATATAGGACACGACCTTGTCGCCGCCGATATCCAGCGTGCGGAAGGTTACCGTCTTGCCCTTGGCCTGCCGGAGAACGGAGCGATAGAAAGCCTCCTGCTCCTCGCCCTTCGGCATGTTTGAGGCAATCATGAACTGCAATTCGGTGCGGAACAGACCGATGCCGTCTGCACCGGACTCCTCAAGCTGCGGCAGGTCGACCAGCAGGCCCGCATTCATCTTGAGATTGACCTTCTGACCGTCCTTGGTAACAGGCTCGACATTGCGGAGCGCACGGAACTGCTCCTGCCGACGGGCGCGCAGGCGAACCTTTTCCTCGTAAGCACGCTGCAGATCCATCACGGGACGCAGATGCACCTGACCGTCATCGCCGTCGATGATGATCGGGTCATTGTTTTCGGCAAGCGCGACCACGCCGGCAGCCTGGCCGATGATCGGAATACCCATCGCACGCGCCACGATAACGACATGGCTTGTAACCGCACCGTCTTCGAGCACCAGCCCACGCAACTTTTCACGCGGATAATCAAGCAGTTCGGCAGCACCCATTGCACGCGCCAGAACGATGGCGTCCAGCGGAAAGTCCTGCTCGGAACTACGGCCGCCAAAGCCAATGAGCTGGCGCAGCAGGCGATTGGCGAGATCGTCGAAATCGTGCATGCGTTCGCGAAGATAAGGATCCGTCAGGCGCATCATGCGCGCCTTTGTATCACTCTGCACCTTCTCGACTGCGGCTTCCGCCGTCAGACCGTTGCGGATCGCCTCTTCCATGCGCCGCACCCAGCCCTGATCGTGGGCGAACATGCGATAGGTTTCGAGAACCTCGCGATGCTCGCCTTCGGTAGGCACATCGCGGCGCTGCAGCATGTCGTCAATCGAAATACGCAGTGAACCAATAGCGTCGGCCAGACGCTGGATTTCGGTATCTGCATCCTCGTTCAGGAGATTGGTGACGACGATCCTCGGATCGTGCAGCACGACATGACCAAGGCCGATGCCTTCGCCATAAGCATCACCATCGATCGAGACGGCGCGCGTCAGGTCAAGCTCCACGCCGGGGCGGGTGATCTTCTTCAATTCTCCGCTCGCCACTATTTCCGCAATAAGCATCGCGGTTGTCTCAAGCGCTTCAACTTCATCCTCCCGGTACGTTCGGCTGACCTTGTTCTGGACCACAAGAACGCCAAGAGTGCGGCCGGAGCGCAAAATCGGCACGCCCAGGAAGGAATGATAAATTTCTTCGCCCGTTTCAGGCAGATAACGGAATGCGGGGTGGGCCTGCGCATCGGAAAGATTGAGCGGTTGAGCGGAGGCGGCGATGGTGCCGACTAGGCCCTGCCCCATTTTCAACTGGGCCAGATGCACGGCATCCTTGTTAAGACCTTCGGTCGCGTAAAGCTCGAGAACACCGTCGGAGCGGAGTACGTAAACCGAGCAAACCTCCGCCACCATGTTGCTGGCTATCTGACGGACGATCTGGTCCAGACGCTCCTGCGGCTCAAGGTGCTCCGCCATCATTTCGCGCAGCCGCTTGAGCAGGACACGTGGACCTGCAGACAGGTCTCTCATCGCGCTTGCTCCCCGACTGTTCCGACCCGGCTTTCACACAAGCCGGGAATCGAAACGTCATTTAAAATTTATAGCGTGAGAACCGCGTCCCGCAAGGGACGCGTTTTCATGAAACGCCACATCGGAAGAACGCGGCCCCGGAGAATCGGAGCATCGGAAACCGACGTCGCAACCTCAGCTTTTATCGAGGCCGTAGGCAGAATGCAAAGTGCGAACAGCGAGTTCGGCATAAGCGCCGTCGATCAGGATCGAAATCTTGATTTCAGACGTGGTGATCGCCTTGATGTTGATGTTCTTTTCGGCAAGCGCCTTGAACGCACTGGCAGCAACGCCGGCGTGGCTGCGCATGCCAATGCCGATGACCGACACCTTTGCAAGGCCAGTCTCGTTCTGGGCAACGTCAAAGCCGATCGTCGCCTTGTTGTCTTCCAGAACCTTGAGCGCCTTGGGAACATCACCCGACGGAACCGTAAAGGTCATGTCGGTGCGCGAACCGTCTTCCGAGATGTTCTGGACGATCATGTCGACGTTGATATGCGCTTCGGCCAACGGTCCGAAAATCGCAGCGGAAACGCCCGGGCGATCTGCTACGCGGCGCAGCGAAATCTGTGCTTCATCCTTGGCATAGGCAATGCCGGTTACGACTTCCTGTTCCACGATTTCATCCTCGTCACAAATCAAAGTACCGGGCGGGTTGATGAGGTCGCCCATGCCCGGCGCATCGGGATCCTCGAAACTGGAGCGAACGAAGGTACGGACCTTGTGCACCATGGCAAGCTCGACCGAACGAACCTGCAGCACCTTCGCACCGAGAGAGGCCATTTCGAGCATTTCCTCGAAAGCCACCTTCTTCAGGCGGCGAGCCTTCGGAACGATGCGGGGATCGGTCGTATAGACGCCATCCACGTCGGTATAGATATCGCAACGATCCGCCTTGACGGCAGCGGCGATGGCAACGGCGGACGTATCCGAACCACCGCGGCCGAGCGTCGCGATCCGGTTATCCGGGCCAAGCCCCTGGAAACCAGCAACGACCGCAACCTGGCCTTCACCCATGCGGCGGACGATGTCGGAACCGTCGATGTCGAGAATGCGGGCTGCGCCATGGGCGTTGTCCGTGCGGATCGGGATTTGCCAACCCTGCCAGGAACGGGCGTTGATGCCCAGCGACTGCAACGCAACGGCCAGGAGACCTGACGTAACCTGCTCGCCGGATGCTACGATGGCATCATATTCACGCGCATCGTAAAAAGATGCGGCGCTGGCACCAGCGACCTTGGGCGTATTCTCGACCCAGTCCACCAGCTCATTGGTTTTGCCGGACATGGCGGAAACGACAACGGCCACTTCATGGCCAGCATCCACTTCGCGTTTCACATGCCGCGCGACGTTGTGAATACGTTCGAGGTTTGCGACGGACGTGCCGCCGAATTTCATGACAATGCGAGCCATAGCCTTGACCAGTACCATCCCGTTTTCCCGCCGACCTTTTTTTCAGGACGGACGGACAAGAACAAACCCAATCAGCTCTTCATGACAAGGAGCCTCAAGTTGGGGGTCTATTATCGAAAAGGAGGGGGGCACGCAATGCCGTTTATGACCCATGCGGTACGCCTTTTTCAACCTCAAACCGCGCCCGGAAAGCCGGATGCGGCAAGTGACCGCGCCGCCACGGCGCAAGAGCGTACCGCACTGCACTGTACAAATGCGCCTATTCGCAGTATGAGCGCGGCAATCAAACCGGCCACGTGGCCGAAATGGCCGGTATCGGCTGCTTTATGGCCTATGGGTTTCGAGCGGATGCAGGCAGTATAACATCCGAAAGACGGTAGATGACAGACACCCAGGGTATCGCCCCGGCGATTGCACAGGCGTTGGAGAAACGCGGTTATAAAGATTTGACTCCGGTTCAGAAGGCGATGCTTGCGCCTGAGCTGGAAGGGCACGACGCGCTGGTCTCCGCCCAGACGGGCTCTGGCAAAACGGTTGCCTTTGGCATTGCCATCGCCCCGACGCTGTTGCAGCAGAACGGCCGTTTCGGCCCAGCCGGCGCACCGCTCGGCATCGCTATTGCCCCGACCCGCGAACTTGCCATGCAGGTAAAGCGCGAACTGGAATGGTTGTACGAGTTTACCGGTGTTTCCATCGCCTCCTGCGTTGGCGGCATGGACATCCGCACCGAGCGTCGGGCGCTGGAACGTGGCGCGCACATCATCGTCGGTACGCCGGGACGTCTTTGCGACCACATCAAGCGCGGCGCCCTCGACTTGTCGTCCATCCGCGCCGTCGTCCTGGACGAAGCCGATGAGATGCTGGACCTCGGTTTCCGCGAAGATCTGGAATTCATTCTGGAAGAATCGCCAGCAGACCGCCGCACGCTGATGTTCTCGGCCACGGTATCGCGCAGCATCGCCAAGCTGGCTGAAAGCTATCAGAAAGACGCCGTACGCATTGCGACTGCCTCCGAGCAGAAACAGCACAACGACATTGAATATCGCGCCCTGCTGGTGACGCCGGCAGATCGCGAGAATGCCATCATCAACGCGCTGCGCTTCTATGAGGCACGCAACGCCATCGTGTTCTGTTCCACGCGCGCCAACGTGAACCATCTGACGGCACGGTTGAACAACCGTGGTTTCTCCGTCGTGGCGCTGTCCGGCGAACTGAGCCAGAACGAACGCACTCACGCGCTGCAGGCCATGCGCGATGGCCGCGCGCGGGTTTGCGTGGCGACAGACGTCGCCGCTCGTGGTATCGACCTGCCGGGACTCGAACTGGTCATCCACGCCGACCTGCCGACCAACTCCGAGACTCTGCTGCACCGTTCCGGTCGCACCGGACGCGCGGGGCAGAAGGGCGTCAGCGCCATCGTCGTGCCGATCAGCCAACGCCGCAAGGCAGAGCGCCTTCTGGAAGGCGCGAAGGTCAGCCCGGCCTGGGTTCGCCCGCCATCCGTTGAAGAGATTGTCGAACGTGATGGCACACGCCTGCTTGCTGATCCATCCTTGAACGAGGCAGTAGCGGACGACGAACGCGATTTCGTGACAAGGCTTCTGGAGCAGCACGGCGCTGAAAAGGTCGCCGCTGCTTTCGTGCGCCTTTATTACGCTGGTCGCTCCGCACCGGAAGACATCACCGAAGTGTCGCTGGACAACAGCCGCAAGCCGCGCCGCGACAGCTTCGAACCTGTCGAAAACAATGCGCCGCGCCGTGAGCGCTCCGATTTCGCCGACAGCGCCTGGTTCTCGCTTTCGGTCGGCCGCAAGCAGAACGCCGAGCCGCGTTGGCTGATCCCGATGCTTTGCCGCTTCGGCAAGATCACCCGCCAAGACATTGGCGCGATCCGCATGCAGCAGACGGAAACCTTTGTGGAACTGGCCGCCGACGCCGTCGACCGCTTCACATCTGCCATAGGCAAGGACATGTCGCTTGAAAAGGGCATTCGTCTGAAGGCGCTGGAAGGCAAGCCGGAAATGACCGGCGGACACCGCGAAGACACCCGCCCGGCCAAGGCGCAGCGCAAATTCGACAACGCTGGTGGCAACCGTGACGACCGCAAGGGCGACGACAAGCCTTGGAAAAAGAAGAAAGCTTTCGGCGACAAGCCGAAGTTCGAAGGCAAAAAGGACAAGCCCTTCGAAAAACGCGCACCGAAGCAAAAGAAAAGCTGATAAAAAAAGCCCCGCTTTCGCGGGGCTTTTTCTTTTCGATTGGACAGCTCCAAGAGGCGTTTCCACTCGCGAGAAGCTTCATACCTTGTTTCATGCATTTCCGGGCGGAACACAGATTTCCGCCCTTCCCGAAAAAGCTCTGATCAGAACGTCAGTTCGCGATCGCCGTTCTCATCCCTGATGCGGTTCGGAAGACCGATCTTGTTCAGAATGTTGAGGAACGGCTGAGGCGGCAGTTCTTCGACATTCGCCATCTGCTTCACATCCCATTCGCCGGTGGCGATCAGCATTGCAGCGGCAACCGGCGGAACGCCTGCCGTATAGGAAATGCCTTGGGAGCCGACTTCCTCATAGGCTTCCTTGTGGTCAGCCACGTTGTAGATGAAGACTTCGCGTTCCTTGCCATCCTTGATACCCTTAACGATATCGCCGATGCAGGTTTTGCCGACGTAGTCGGGCGCGAGCGACGATGGATCAGGCAGCACTGCCTTGACCACCTTGAGCGGAACGACTTCCAAACCCTCTGCCGTCTTGACCGGCTTTTCCGAAAGCAGGCCGAGGTTCTTCAGAACGGTGAAGACGTTGATGTAGTGATCGCCAAAGCCCATCCAGAAGCGCACGTCAGCGCCGTCCATGTTCTTTGAAAGCGAATGCACTTCGTCGTGGCCGGTCATGTAGGCTTTCTGCTTGCCGACAACCGGCAGATCAAATTCCTGCCCAACTTCGAACATCTGGTTCGTCTGCCACTGGCCGTTCTGCCAGGAGTAGACGACGCCGGTGAACTCACGGAAGTTGATTTCCGGATCGAAGTTCGTCGAGAACCAGCGGCCATGGCTACCGGCATTGATGTCGACGATATCGACCGACGTCACCTTGTCGAAGTATTCATCCTTGGCAAGGCGCGCATAGGCATTAACGACGCCCGGATCGAAGCCAACGCCGAGGATGGCGGTAATGCCCTTTTCCTTGCACTCTGCGGCACGCTTCCACTCGTAGTTTCCATACCACGGCGGCGTTTCGCAGATCTTGGTCGGATCTTCGTGGATCGCCGTATCCATATAGGCAACACCCGTATCCATGCAGGCACGAAGAACGGACATGTTGACGAAAGCCGAACCGACATTGATGACGATCTGAACGCCGGCCTTCTGTATCAAGGCTTTCGTCGCCTCGATATCCATCGCGTCAAGCGCATGAGCCTCAAGTTTTACATCAGTCTTGAGGCTCTTCTTTTCGCGTACGGACTCGACAATCTTGCGGCACTTTTCAAGTGTGCGTGACGCAATATGAATGTCTCCCAATACATCGCTGTTCTGGGCGCACTTATGCGCCACAACCTGTGCCACGCCACCGGCGCCGATGATGAGAACGTTCTTCTTCATTTCAGGTGATGCCCCCTTTATCCCCGCAGGGATGAGCTTGGTTGAATTCAGATTTTACAAGAGCCTCTCCCGGGAGAGGCCGTCGTTACGATAGGCTTTGCTCGTAATCGGCAAAGTCAAACTCACGAACGGCGCGCAATGTGCCGTCCAGTTCCTTGATGGCGATCGCCGGCATCTTCACGCCATTGAACCAGTTCTTCTTGACCATGGTGTAACCGGCCGCATCCTGGAAAGAGATTCGGTCGCCGACCTTCAGAGCCTTGTCAAATTTGAACTCGCCAAAAATATCGCCCGCGAGGCAGGATTTGCCGCACACCATGAAGGCATGCTCGCCATTATTCGGCGAAACCTTGGCGCTTTCACGATAGATCAGAAGGTCTAGCATATGCGCTTCGATGGAGCTGTCGACGATGGCGAGGTTTTTGCCATTGAACAGCGTATCGAGCACCGTGACCTCAAGCGTGGTGCTCTTGGTGATGGAAGCTTCTCCGGGCTCCAGATAGACCTGAACACCGTACTTATCGGAGAAGGCTTTAAGGCGGTCGCAGAACTCATCGAGCGGGTAGTTCTCGCCGGTGAAGTGAATCCCGCCGCCAAGGCTGACCCACTCCGCACGCGACAGGAGCGAACCGAATTTCTCCTCGATCTGCGTAAGCATACGATCGAAAAGCGAAAAATCGCTGTTCTCGCAGTTGTTGTGAATCATGAAACCGGAAATGCGGTCCATGACCTTCTCGACCTTCGCCACATCCCATTCGCCGAGACGGCTGAACGGGCGCGCGGGATCAGCCAGGTCGAAGGTGGACGAGCTGACCTGCGGGTTGAGACGCAAACCACGGGTAATGCCGGATGCCTTGTCCGCAAAACGCTCCAGCTGACCGATGGAGTTGAAGATGATCTTGTCCGCATTGGCGATCACTTCATCGATTTCGTAGTCGGCGTAAGCGACAGAGTAGGCGTGCGTTTCGCCCGCAAACTTTTCCTTGCCCAGACGGACCTCGTAAAGCGACGAGGAGGTCGTTCCGTCCATGTACTGCGACATGAAGTCAAACACCGACCATGTGGCAAAGCATTTCAGCGCCAGAAGCGCCTTGGCGCCGGATTTCTCCCGCACATAGGCAATCTTCTCCATGTTGTGGAGGAGTTTTGTCTTGTCGATCAGGTAATAAGGCGTCTGAAGCATCTCGGTATCACAGATTGATTGGTGTCAAGGCACGTTTCGATTGATGGGCCTTATATGATGCTTGTTACAGGAAAACAAATGTCTGGCCTTTAAATCCTCGAAAAACCCCGACTCGCCGTCAATGCACGGAGAAACTGGACGGCGACATGGAACAAAGGACCCACCAGCGCGTTAAATTTCGTGAACGGGTGGAGTATTTCCCACTCTGAACGGGGTCTGGCAGCAAACGTTTTACCCGAGGAAACATGACGACCGCTCTGCTAAATGCATTCATGATAACCGAACGCCTCTGCGAAGGCGTCTCATGTATCCCCGCCTCTGATCACTCCCAACACGCAACAACTGTAAAGGAATTCTTCCATGGCAAGCGCTCGCGACGTGAATGACAAGATCCAGCAGTCCCTCGAAAATGGCGATGCGGCCGATGTGGCAGCTCAGCTCGCTCAGCTTCGCGAAGATCTCGCCAATCTTGCCAAGAGCGTTAAGGCACTTGGTGTGGGCGCCTCCAATGAATTGAAGGCGCAGGCTGCCCGCGTGGCAGACGATGCCCTGACCGCATCGGGTGAGGCGGTGGAGAGCGTACGCAGTGAAATCTCCACGCTGAACGACAATCTGACCGAACAGGTTCAGAAAAATCCGCTTCAGTCCCTTGGCCTGGCGGTAGCGGCTGGCTTCGTGCTTGCTCTCCTTACCCGTCGATAAGGCGTCCTCATGTTAGAAGCATTACTGGTGTATCTGGGAGACACCCAGCGCGAAGGGCGGATGGTGACACGCCGCCTTCGTGCGAACATTGTTCTCTGGACCCTAATAGCCGTGTTTTTCCTGATCGCGCTCATTGCCGGAGTGGTCGCTGGTTCAATCTATCTTTCGGATTATCTCGGCGCAGGACCAGCGGCACTGGTGGTTGCCGGAACGGCATTCCTGCTGGGCGTGATCATGCTTGTGATACTCGCGATCATCAGACGTCCTCGGGCCTACGCCCCTAGGGCAGCCGCTCCGCTCGCCACACCCATTGCGGCTGCGCCACTGGCCCTGCAGTCCGCACTGACGCTGGCGATGCAGGCCCGGCCCTACGCCACGCTTGCGTTGGCGGTTGCAGCAGGTTTCCTTGCGACCCGAGCCAACACCAAGAAAACCAAGTGAGCGGATAAAAAACTGCTCAAGGCCTCCCAAAAAATGACTGCGCATTCCGCTAATGGATGCGCAGTTTTTTTTATGTTACGCGCAACGGATAGGTTGACGACTGGCATCATGCCTCGCTCCGCCCTTATTTGAACAAACAAAATAAGAGTCTTGGCGCGTCTGTTTTTCTGAAAGGTCATTGATGAAGAAGAAAGTTCTTGTCGTCGGCGGTGCAGGTTATATCGGCTCGCACACATGCCTACTTCTGTCGGAACGCGGTTATGAACCCGTCGTGTTTGACAACCTGTCCAACGGCCATGAGGAGTTCGTCCGCTGGGGGCCTTTTGAGCAGGGAGATATCCGCGACCGCGCGAGGTTGGACGAGGTCTTCGCCAAACATCGGCCGGAAGCGGTTCTGCACTTCGCGGCTCTGATCGAAGTCGGCGAATCGGTTAAACAGCCGGTCGCGTTCTACGACAACAACGTCATCGGATCGCTCAACCTTCTTTCAGCGGCGATCGACGCTGGTGTGAACGCTTTCGTGTTTTCCTCCACCTGCGCCACCTACGGCCTGCCCGAACAGGTGCCGATCGATGAAGCCCATCGCCAGGCGCCGATCAACCCTTACGGCCGCACGAAATGGGTCGTGGAACAGGCATTGAAAGACTACAGCACGTACAAGGGATTGCGTTCGGTGATGCTGCGCTATTTCAACGCCGCGGGTGCCGATTTTGAAGGCCGCATCGGTGAATGGCATACGCCCGAAACCCATGCGATCCCACTCGCCATAGAGGCAGCACTCGGGCGGAGACAGGGCTTCAAGGTATTCGGATCCGATTACGATACGCGAGATGGCACCTGTGTTCGCGACTACATCCATATTCTCGATCTAGCCGATGCGCATGTGCGGGCGGTCGACTATCTCCTCAACGGAGGCGAAACCGTCGAGCTCAATCTCGGCACCGGCACGGGCACGACGGTAAAGGAACTGCTTGCCGCCATCTCCGAGGTGTCAGGTCGACCTTTCCCGGTCGAATATGCGGATCGGCGCGATGGCGATTCGACCACGCTGGTAGCCAACAATGATAAAGCGAAGGAGATCCTCGGGTGGGAGCCCCGCTACTCCCTGACAGACATCATCAAGTCTGCCTGGGCATGGCATTCGTCCCGCAACGCTCCGATCTGACAAATACCAAAAATGCAAAGACACCGGCCTCCTCAGACCGGTGTCTTCCGGGGCGGCAGTTCGCCGCCCCGCTCCTGCTCCCCCTCAAGGGTTAGGGCTTTGTCGCGGAAGTGGTGGTGTTATCCGGCGCGGGTGCTGGAGCAGCCGCGTTCTGGTCAGAAGCCTTCTGTTCCAGCGTCTTGAATTCCGGAGCAGCCTTCAGAGTTTCCGCCGTTTCCGTTGTCGTCAGGCGGATGGTGCCGTCTTCAGCATTCCGGGTCATGGTAACCTTGTCCATGGGAACGGCGACGTCCTTGGCGCCGATACCAAGAAAACCACCTACGCCAACAACAGCCGCAACCAGGCCGCCGTTTTCTTCCATAACAAGATTCGTAACGTTACCGATGCTTTCATCAGCCGCGGTATAGACAGCCTTGCCGATATAGTCGTTGGCGCTGATCTGGTTTTCGGCCTGCTCGGTCAGATAGGCACCACCTGTAGTCGTTGCGGCCGCACTCGTCTCAGCGGTTGGCGCCGCCGGTGCCATCGGCGTGGCCGATGGTGCAGCAGGCGCCTGCGTGGTCGGGTTCGCAGGAGCCGGTTCCGTCGCGGTCTGGGCAATCGCAAGCGGAGCAAAAGCAGTTGCACCCATAAGCGCAGCGGCTGTAATCGTCGTAAATTTCCTGGTCATCTGGTCCTCCTTTCGACGTTTCCTCGCCGGCCTATGGCATTCTATCTGCCTGTTCATTCTGGCCGGCTCTGCATTGCAAACGAGCTAGTTGTTGAAACGGTTCCGATTTTTTCCATATAAAAACCACCTGCAGCTGAACGCCGACCAAGGGCCGCCGTGCAAATCAAGCATTGCTAACAGGTCCCGGAGCGTTATTATCGCAACCGTAACAATGAGATTGCCTGCCGGAGTTTTTCATATGCCTCAACCCGGCACGAAGCTACGAAACATGATTTCCAGTGTTCGGCGTCGAAGTGCGAATTTCTTCCCCACCGCGTCCATCGGAACCTATCTGGTGGTCATGGCAACCGTCATCACGCTGCCACTGATCCTCTTCGTCGGTTACCTGATGCTGCGGCTGGAGACGGAGAAACGCGACGATCTGCGCCGGGAAACAGTGGAAGACGTTCGGTTCATCAGCCGCAACATAGACCGCAGGCTTCAGGAAATCGCGACGTCCCTCAACCTGCTCTCGCAGTTTCCCGAACTCGAAAGTGGAAATCTCGCCGCCTTTCAGACGCGGATTGCAGACAGCCTCAGCCGCGAAGGTCTTTACGCAATTCTGGCGACAAAGGATGGTCAGCAGCGCCTCAACACACGCGTTGCCTATGGCCAGCCGCTGACAAGAGTGGCAGAAGGCGCCGATCTGGAAAACGCCCTCGAATCACGGCGCATTTCCGTCTCTAACCTGTTTTTCGGCCAGACGAGCAAGGAGTGGGTATTCAACGTCACCCTGCCGCTTGACCAGAAGCTGTCATCAGCGGGCGATGCCCTGATCCTCACGCAGAACGCGAGCGATCTTGGCAGGCTTATCGCCACCGAGAACCTGCCCAAGAACTGGGCAGTCGCGATCATCGACGGCATGAACCGCATCGTCGTTTCCAGCAACCAGGACATGCAATCCGGCCAGCCATTTGCTGTGCCCGATATCGTCTCCGAAATGCGGGCTTTCAGCGGAAACTTCTTCGATGACAAAGGAAATCTCTACGCCTATGCTCAATTGCCCGGCTGGCAATGGAAGGCCGTGATGTGGGGGCCGCTTGCCGCGAGCCAGGCCGCGTTGGTCGACACGTGGCGGCAGATGATGATTGGCAGTCTGTTACTCGTCCTGATCGCCATCGGAGGGGCTTACATGGTCGGGCGTCAGTTGCGCAGCTCCATTCGTGACCTGACGCGTATGGCGGAACGGATCGGTGAAGGGGAAATCGTTGCCCCGATCGACACGCGGATCAAGGAAGCCAACCAGGTGGCGGTCGCGCTCTCCAATGCCTCTTTCGATCGCAGTCAGGCAGAGGACCGCCTTCAACTTCTGCTGCATGAACTGGTACACCGCTCCAAGAACATTCTGACACTTGTTCAGGCCATGATGCGTCAGCTCGGGCGCGAGAACACCACTATTCCAGAATTCCAGAAAGAGGTAGATCACCGTCTGCGCGGTCTCGGCATGTCCATCCGGGCTTTGGCGGAAGTGCAATGGCAGGGCTTGCCCATCCGCAAACTGATCGAGACCCATCTGGATGTCTTCGGCAGCGTTTCCGAACGTTTCATCCTTGAGGGAGCCGATTTCATGCTGTCACCCGAAGCCGCGCAGAATTTCGGCCTAGTGCTGCATGAACTGACGACGAATTCCATCAAGTACGGTGCGCTTTCCACGTCGCGCGGCGAAATCAGGCTAAGCTGGAAAAAACTGGAAAAAGACGGTCAGGACCTGCTTGCCCTGCGCTGGGTTGAAGTTGGAGGTCCACCGGCGACGCAGCCGACGCGCAAGGGTTTTGGTACCACCGTCATCAAACGCCATGCGGAAGGCTCCTTCGGCGGTCAGGTTGTCACGGAGTATCTGGCAACGGGTTTCGTCTGGTCGCTGGAAGCGCCTCTGCGCTATTTTATCCAGAAACCATCCGAGCAGCTGGGGCAGCAATAAAAAATTTGACAATTGCGGAACCAAAGGTCGGTACGGGCGTTTCTTTACCAGCCAAGCAATTCCCCCGTCCCCGCCTGAAGCTTGGCTGATATAGGCAGGTTTCGCCCCTGAAGACCTGCGATGAAAGTGGCACGGCTCTTATACGAGCCGTGCTTCTTTCGTTTAAGCCCTACGCAAGCAAAGGATAGCTGTTAGGCTATCAGGAGCTCTCGGTCCCATCCATGGCTGGAAACTTCAGACTATAGAAAACCTGTTGCGGCGAAAGCTCGTACCGCGCCGTTCCAGCCAACGCTGCGGGCACAACTTTCTCCAGCACCACACTGCCGAAGTTGCTGCGTCGGGCGTCAACCGGCTCCTTGGAGGCCATGACGGGCTCGTTCCACTCCACCACGTAAAAATCCCCCTCCCGGCGACATAGCAAAGATATCGGCAGATGATAAGCGAGGTTGCCGCTGTGGCTTACGGTGTTCACCACCAGTTCATGAAACGCCAATCCGATATAAAGAGCACCATTCGGATTCAGCAGCAGATCCTCTCCCTCCATGCGTATGAGGTTTGGATATTCCGGCACATAGAGATCGAATTGCTGGCGAAGAAGCTCAAATATGCGAGCACCTCGCCAGTCGGAATCCGTAATAAGATCCTGGCTCTGGGCAAGAGCATGCAATCGCCCGCGAAACTTCCGCAGAAAATCATCCTTGGTCAGGCTGAAACGCGCCGTCTGCGCGGCCAGGCTCTGGATGATGGCAAGAAGGTTCTTGGAACGATGGCTGACCTCGCGAAGCAGTGAACGCAGCAACTGTTCACGCCGCCTTTCCAGCGTCACTTCCCGGATCGTGGTTTTCAGCACCGTCTGATTTGCCTGATTGACGGTCGAATAAACGTGAAACTGAAATACACGGTTCGCGCCTGCGATCACCTCCAGCATGCCGCGACTTCCTGCGACCACCATATCTTTTTTGAGGTCGGCCAGACGCGCAGACAGGTCGCTGCCGAAAAGGCTCTCGTCCGTTGGCGCAGAGTTCGCAGGCAGACGCCAGACATCGGGCAGGTTCGCAACGAATATGTAATCCTTGTTGCGGTCCTGCAGCATGACCGTCTCACCGGAATCGAGCAGTGCAAGGACGAGCGAATCGTGTAGCTCGCCCTCATCCCTGTCCGTGTTGTGCCATGCCAGCCGATGCAAATTCGTCTCCTAGCAGAAAGCCGCGTTCAGTTCAGAAAACCGTAACTGCGAACGCCCGGTAACCCATGAGGTTCCCGGCGTTCGATGCAGTTAGATGGTTTTTATGCCGCTACGCGAGAGCTTTCATCAAAGAAAAGCGCCTGGCTGATCAGCGCCTTCACCATATCCGGGTTGAATGGTTTCGTGACGAGGAAGGTTGGCTCCGGACGCTCGCCGGTGAGAAGCCGCTCCGGGAAAGCCGTGATAAAGATCACGGGCATGGAGGTCATCTGAAGAATGTCCTTCATGGCATCCAGACCGGAACTGCCATCGGCGAGCTGGATATCGGCGAGGATCATCTTCGGCTGTGTTCTATGGAACAGTTCCAATGCTTCCGTATGGGTACGGGCGATACCGGTGACGCGATGACCCAGATCCGTCACCATCTGTTCGATATCCATCGCGATGAGCGGTTCGTCCTCGATGATCATGATGTCTGTTGCAACCTGCCGCGCAATTTCCGACGCGGCCTCGTCAATCAGTTTGCCGATCTTCTCTTCCGATACTCTCAGCACCTCGGCAGCCTCCGAGGGCGTGAATTCCTCAACCGTCGTCAGAAGAAATGCCTGTCGCGGCACCGCCGGGACAGCGGACAGGTTTGCGGATGCACGCTTTTCCCATCCAGAAAGATTTTCGTCGGTCTTTATGTTGATCGTTACGGAACTAAAGATGGAAACAAACAATTGATAAAGCGCGACACGATCACTGCTCGTCTGCGGAAAGATGTCGATATCGGCGATCAACGCTTCTAGTGTTGCTGCGACATAGGCATCGCCTGTGGACTGTGAACCGCAAACGGCACGGGCGAACCTGCGAAGATAAGGCAGGTGCGGTGCGATGCGTGTAGAAACTGACATGGAATTCTCCCCTTTCATGCGGTCTGCACGGCAAACCGAAGTACGAACGCATGCATCACAAAAATAGTTCCAGCGTCGGGAACTATTTTTTCTCCGACGCATTCTATGCTGCGACACAAAAGGAATACCGGACGTTATGAGCATATTTCAATCCGACCAAGATGCGCGGGACGATTCCGCCGCCCCCCAGGTTCCGCATTCCGGGCGAGCCGTGATTTCCCGCAAGCTGCGGGAGCTTTACGATGCCGTTCAGGATGAGGGAATACCTGACAAATTCCTCGATCTTCTCGAAAAACTCGATGAAGCCGAAAGCAGGGCCAGAAACGGGGCTTCGGAGGAATGATGGCGAAAGAGCCCGAGCAGACTGAATACAACTTCAAACGGGAAATGCTGGCGGCACTGCCAAACCTGCGCGCTTTTGCAATATCCCTCATCAGATCCCGCGACCGTGCCGACGATCTCGTCCAGGACACGATCATGAAGGCGTGGGCGAAACAGGACAGTTATCAGCCCGGCACCAATATGCGAGCCTGGCTTGTCACTATCCTTCGCAACGAGTTCTACAGCCAGATTCGCAAATCCGGCCGGGAGGTGCAGGATACGGATGGCGCTTACACCGCTCAATTGTCCGTTCCGCCGGAGCAGCACGGCTCCGTCGACCTTCAGGATTTCAGGTCGGCGCTGGCGAAACTCCCCGACGATCAGCGAGAGGCGATCCTCCTGATCGGCGCATCGGGTTTCGCTTACGAAGAAGCGGCAGAAATCTGCGGATGCCCCGTCGGCACCATCAAGAGCCGCGTAAGCCGTGCTCGTATTCGACTGCAGGAACTGCTTGGCATCGAAAACGAAAACGAGTTCGGTCCGGACGCACAGACAACAGCGGCGACGGCAGCGGCGAGCATCCGCTAAGTGTCGCCCGGCGTGGGCATAAAGGAAGCCGTCAGATACCGGCTTCCTTTACCGACTGCATGACGACGAATGTCGAGGTATTTGCGACAGACGGCAGGCTGGAAATCTTTTCGCCCAGCACCCGCCTGTACTTGCGGATATCGCTTGTCCGGACCTTCAGCAGATAGTCGAAAGCGCCTGCGATCATGTGGCACTCTTCGACTTCCTTTATCTTGCGCACCGCTGCGTTGAATTCCTCCAGCGCCTTTTCCCGCGTGTCCGACAGCTTTACCTCGGTAAAAGCGATATGATCGACCCCCAGCTTCTGCTGATTCAGTACGGCGCGAAAGCCAAGAATGTAGCCATCATCCACCAGCCTTTTGAGGCGTGTCTGACAGGGTGTCTTTGAAAGACCGACTTTCCTGGCGAGTTGCAAAACGGACATACGTCCGTCTTCGCTGAGCGCTTCAATGATCTTGAGATCGAAATGATCCAGATCGGCTTCTTTTTTTGAAATTGCCATTCTTATTGACGCCTTTCAGGCCAAATAAAAGTTCGTATTTCCTATTTTACAGAAGAAATAAGGACATATCAATTTATCGGGCGATGATATTGTCACGGCAGAAAAATCACGGCCAGCTGGCGAGGAGCGGGCGCCGTCGATTTTAGCGAAACACCTTCTTCAGGATCATTCGAATGGCCGATGGCGTCAACACGACAGGTTTGAATACACCGCAGCATGCGGTTGGCATTTTTGAACAATTTGCGCCGCCCGTGCGCGAACAGAACGCGTTGCGCCAGGCGATCACCGCCGCCTATCGCCGCTCGGAACCGGAATGCCTCGTTCCGCTGCTGCAGGCGGCGACCGTCTCGTCCGAACAGGCAAGCGCCATTCGCGCCACGGCCCGCAGGCTGATCGAATCCCTGCGCACAAAGACCAAGGGTACGGGTGTCGAAGGTCTGGTGCAGGAATATTCCCTTTCCAGCCATGAGGGCGTGGCGCTGATGTGCCTCGCAGAAGCCCTTTTGCGTATTCCCGACACGGCGACGCGCGACGCGCTGATCCGCGACAAGATCGCCCGCGGCGACTGGAAATCCCATATCGGTGGCGGTCGTTCCCTGTTTGTGAATGCTGCGACCTGGGGTCTGGTCATTACCGGCAAGCTCACGTCCACCGTCAACGATAGCGGTCTTTCCTCCGCCCTCACAAAACTCATCGCACGCGCCGGTGAGCCGGTGATCCGCCGCGGCGTGGATATGGCCATGCGCATGATGGGGGAGCAGTTCGTCACCGGCGAAACGATCGCCGAGGCGATCAAGCGTTCGAAGCCGCTGGAAGAACAGGGCTTTCAATATTCCTATGACATGCTTGGCGAAGCCGCCACCACGGCGAAGGACGCGGAACGCTATTACCGCGATTACGAAAACGCCATTCATGCCATCGGCAAGGCCTCTGCCGGTCGAGGTATTTACGGTGGCCCGGGCATTTCCATCAAGCTGTCCGCCCTGCATCCGCGCTACTCGCGCTCGCAAGCAGCGCGGGTCATGGAAGAGCTTCTGCCGCGTGTGAAGTCGCTGATGCTGCTCTGCAAACAGTACGATATCGGTCTCAACATCGACGCAGAAGAAGCGGATCGCCTTGAACTGTCGCTCGATCTGCTCGAATCCCTCGCTCTCGATGCGGATCTGTCAGGCTGGAACGGCCTCGGCTTTGTCGTGCAGGCTTATGGCCGCCGCTGCCCCTTCGTGCTCGACTATATCATCGACCTGGCGCGGCGTGCCAACCGCCGCATCATGGTTCGCCTCGTGAAGGGCGCATACTGGGATGCGGAAATCAAACGTGCGCAGCTTGACGGGCTTGAGGATTTCCCGGTCTTTACCCGCAAGGTCCACACCGACGTCTCCTACATCGCATGCGCCCGCAAGCTGCTTGCAGCCCGTGACGTGATCTTCCCGCAATTCGCAACCCACAACGCCCAGTCCATGGCGACGATCTATCATCTCGCCGGCCCGGATTTCAAACTTGGCGATTACGAATTCCAGTGCCTGCACGGCATGGGTGAGCCGCTTTACAGCGAAGTCGTCGGCAAGAAGAATCTTGACCGACCATGCCGCTTCTATGCGCCTGTCGGCACGCACGAGACGCTGCTTGCCTATCTGGTCCGCCGCCTGCTGGAAAACGGTGCAAACTCCTCCTTCGTCAACCGCATTGCCGACCCCGCCGTGCCAGTCGACGCTCTGCTGGAAGATCCGGTTGCCGTGGTGAAAGCCATGCCGCAACCCGGCGCGCAGCATGACCGCATCGCCTCTCCCACCGGCCTGTTCGGGTCGGATCGAGCCAATTCCGCCGGTCTGGATCTGTCAAGCGAAACCACATTGACGACGCTGAACTCGATACTGAAGGAAAGCGCTGCCACGGAATGGAGAGCCTCCGCACCGGAGGCAACCGGTCAGACACGCCCGGTCCTCAACCCCGGCGACCACAAGGATATCGTGGGCTACGTGACGGAACCGACGGAAGCAGATGCCGAAAAGGCGATGCAGACGGCGGCGGCCTCCAGCTGGGCATCCACCCCGGTTGAGGAGCGCGCCGCGTGCCTTGATCGCGCCGCGGACCGGATGCAGGCGGATATGCCGATTCTCCTCGGCCTCATCATCCGTGAAGCTGGGAAATCCATGCCTAACGCTATCGCCGAAGTGCGCGAGGCAATCGACTTCCTACGTTATTACGCTGGAGAAGCTCGCAAGAACATTGGCGTACAGCAGCAGGCTCTTGGCCCGGTCGTCTGCATCAGCCCATGGAACTTCCCGCTGGCGATCTTCATCGGCCAGGTTGCCGCAGCGCTGGTTGCCGGCAACCCTGTTCTGGCAAAACCTGCCGAGGAAACACCTCTGATCGCAGCGCAGGGTGTGCGTCTGCTGCATGACGCGGGTGTTCCGCCGGATGCGGTGCAGCTTTTGCCGGGTGATGGCAAGACGGGTGCGGCTCTCGTCGGTTCGCCGCTCACCGCTGGCGTGATGTTCACCGGCTCGACCGAAGTTGCGCGACTGATCCAGCGCCAGCTTGCCGGGCGAGTTCTTGCCAACGGTCAGCCGGTACCGCTCATTGCCGAAACCGGCGGGCAGAACGCAATGATCGTAGACTCCTCGGCTCTTGCCGAACAGGTCGTTGCCGATGTGATCGCCTCGGCCTTCGACAGCGCCGGCCAGCGCTGCTCGGCGCTTCGCATCCTGTGCCTGCAGGACGACGTGGCGGACCGCACGCTGACAATGCTCAAGGGCGCCCTGCATGAATTGACAATCGGCCGCACCGATCGCCTGTGTGTCGATGTCGGCCCGGTCATCACCGCAGAAGCCAAAGGCATCATCGAAAACCACATCGAACAGATGCGCACCCTCGGCAATCGCATCGAACAGATCGATCTTGCAGGCGAAACCGGCAAGGGCACGTTCGTTCCTCCAACGATCATCGAGATGAAATCGCTTGCCGACCTGAAGCGCGAAGTCTTTGGACCGGTGCTGCATGTCATCCGCTTCAAGCGCAACGATCTCAACGGCCTGATCGACCAGATCAACGCCACGGGCTACGGCCTGACATTCGGCCTGCACACCCGTCTGGACGATACGATCAAGCACGTACTGTCACGCATCGAGGCAGGCAATCTGTATGTAAACCGCAACATCATCGGCGCAGTGGTTGGCGTACAGCCCTTCGGTGGACGTGGCCTTTCCGGCACCGGCCCCAAGGCCGGCGGTCCGCTCTATCTCGGCCGCATGACGCAGAAAGCACCCAAAATCGACCGAATTGCCAGCCAGCAGGATGAAGCAGCGACCGATCTTGCCCGCTGGTTGACGGAGAACGGCGACACCGTTGCTGCCGAGGCGGCACACGAAGCAGCCGCGCTCTCCGGTCTTGGCTTCGAAACCGAACTGGCCGGTCCTGTGGGCGAGCGTAATGTCTACGCGCTGCATCCACGCGGCAAGGTTCTCCTGATCCCGCAGACAGAGCAGGGACTTTATCGCCAGCTTGCCGCCGCGCTCGCGACTGGAAACAAGGTTGTGATCGACAATACTTCCGGGCTGGAAAAGACGACCTACGGATTGCCGGCAACCGTCACCTCCCGCATCACCTGGGTCGATAACTGGGAAAAATCCGGGCCCTTCGCGGGAGCGCTGGTGGAAGGTGACGCTCAGCGCGTTATTGAGATCAACAGGAAGATCGCCGCCCTCCCCGGCCCACTCGTTCTGGTGCAGGCAGCGACGACGGAAATGCTTTCAGGCGCAAGCCAGCCCTACACTCTCGACTGGCTGGTGGAGGAAGTGTCCGTCAGCGTCAACACCACCGCCGCAGGCGGCAACGCCAGCCTCATGAGCATTGGCTGACAATAAAAAGGCAGGGCTTCGGCCCTGCCTTTTCAAATGTCAGGCGCCATTTTCGCCGCGACCGAAAAGCTGGTCGAGAACCTGCTCCTCAAGTCGTGCGAACTCCGCCGTGCCATGGCGACGTGGACGCGGCAGCTTGACATCGAGATCGAGTGCAATACGGCCCTCATCGATGACGACGATGCGATCAGCAAGCGCCACCGCCTCGGAAACATCATGCGTCACGAGGACTGCGGTAAATTTCTGCTTGCGCCAGATGCGCTCCAGCAAAAGCTGCATCTCGATACGGGTCAACGCATCGAGGGCGCCGAGCGGCTCATCCAGCGCGAGAATCTGCGGATGGGCAACCAGCGCCCGTGCCAGCGCGACCCTCTGCTTCTGCCCGCCGGAGAGCACGTATGGCCACTCCCCTGCCCGGTCTTTCAACCCAACTTCCTCGAGGATCGCGAGCGCCTGTTCCCTTGCCTGTTCACCTTTGGCGATGCCAGTCAGGCCAACGGAGACGTTGTCCGCGATCCGCTCCCATGGCAACAGCCGGGGCTCCTGAAACATGATGCGGGTCCGATGTTGCGGATCCTTCGAAACGGTTCCCGACGTCGGCGCCTCAAGATCGGCAAGAATACGCAGCAGGGTACTTTTCCCACAGCCACTCTTGCCGATGATCGCTAGAAACTCACCTTCGCGAACATCGAGATCAATGCCGCGCAACACCGGCTTGTCGCCAAATGTTTTGACGACATTCCGGAAGCTGAAGGCGATCCTACCCTTCTCCTTGCCACCCGTCTTCGGCTCGGCTTTTGCCTCCACCGTTTCCGCCCGTCTCAGCGGCGTAACATTCCCCGTCGACATGGATATACCTCTCAGGCTTTCTTGAAGGCCGGATGCCATTGCAGGAAAATGCTTTCGAGGAAGCGCGCGAAACTATCCGCGAGCTTGCCGAGAAGCGCATAGATGAGGATCGACAGCACAACGACATCGATCAGCAGGAACTCTCGAGCCTGCATCGCCATGTAGCCAAGTCCCGAGGACGAAGAAATCGTTTCCGCCACGATGAGCGTGAGCCACATGATGCCCAGCGCGTAACGCAAGCCGGTGAAGATGGCCGGCAGAGCACCAGGAAGGATAACGCGGCGAAACAGGGTGAAAGGCGACATTCCGTAAGTACGTCCCATTTCCACCAGTTGCGGATCAACACCCTGAATACCAAGCAGTGTGTTGATGTAGATCGGGAAAAACACACCGAGAGCAACGAGGAAGAGCTTAGCCTCCTCATCGATACCGAACCACAAGATGACCAGCGGAATAAGCGCCAAATGCGGAATGTTGCGGATCATCTGCAACGTCGTGTCGGTAAAGCTACGGGAAAACCTCGACAGACCGTTGGCAAGCCCGAAGACGAAACCAATGGAGCCGCCGATTGCAAAGCCTGCCAGCGCACGCGCGGAACTCACGCCGATGTTGTTCAGGAGTTCGCCGGAAAGCAGCAAACGCCAGAAGGCTTCCGCCACGGCCGAAGGCGCAGGCAGTACGTTCGCGGAAATTAGCCCCGCCCGCGCTGCAACCTCCCACCCGACTATAATCAGCGCGGGTAAAAGCCAGCCAATGATGCTGCCGTTCACCGTCTGGATTTTCTTGCTCATGAAACTTCCCCAGCGCCGCGTTCAGTTCGTTGCGCCGGACCAGACGGCATCTTTGATGCTGATCTGCTTGGGAAGCAGGCCCAGACGATAGAACCGGTCGGCTGTTTCCTGCTGTCCGGCGATAATCTTGTCGTTGATCTTCGTAATTCCGAATTCCGAGCGGTTCGCTGCCAGCGTTTGCGCCTCCAGCGGCACACCCGTCACCTCATGCAACGCAGCAGCGACCTTGTCGCGGTTGGCAGCAGACCATTTTGCCGCCTCGCCGAGCGCATCCAGCGTGATGTTGATGGTGTCGGCATTGGACTTGGCGTAGTCACGGTTGGCGAGGAAATAAGTGTTCACATCCAGAACATCGGATGTACGGGCAAGCGTCACCGGCTTGTAGCGCGTTTCAGCAATCGCATAAAATGGATCCCATACGGCCCATGCGTCGATCTTGTCGCTGGCGAAAGCGGCTGCGGCATCGGCGGGGCTAAGATACACGACCTCGATATCTGAAAATTTCAGGCCGTTCTTTTCCACCGCGGCAACAAGAAGATTGTGCGCGCTGGTGCCTTTGCCGACGCCGACCTTCTTGCCCTTGAGATCGGCCACCGATTTGATGCCGCTTGTTTCCTTGGTGAAAATCGCCTCGCCTTTTCCGTTCGAGGGAAGTGCTGCCACATAAACAATTGCGGAACCGGCTGCTTGACCGAAGATCGGCGGCGCGTCGCCCGTCCAGCCGACATTGATGGAACCGACATTCAGAGCTTCCACCAAGGGTGGGCCTGCCGTGAATTCGACCCAGGAAACCTTGACGCCCTTCGCTTCAAGCGCCTTTTCAATAATGCCTTGCTGGCGGGCAATAACCGGCAACCCGGTCTTCTGGTAGCCGATTTTCAGCTCCTCGGCAGCAGCCGCCTTAAATGGCAGAAGGGAAGAAAGAACGGCAGCGAAAACGCTTCCGGAAAAGATACGGCGGGTGATGCGCTGCATTGCTGTCTCCTTTTCACTGACACGCTGCCAGTTTGCGATGTGGAGACATGCTAGGTTTTTCAATTCAATCGATAGAGAGAGGATTATTCAATAAATCGCGGGCAGCGGAAATATCATTCCGCGCAGGCCATCCTTCCGAAAAATTCCATGAGATGCCGCTGTCCGCACGATCCAAGTCCTCTGACACCAGGCATGCCCGCACGACGGTTTTATTCTCCACCGGGATGCGATAAGACCCTGCGACGCCCGCTTTCATTCACACCCGCGGGAACGGTTTATGCGAGAACGGAATGGATCCACGCAGACGGCTAATTCCCGATATCGTCACCTTGCAGGCTTTCGAATGCGCCGCAAGACATGGGAATTTTACGCGCGCGGCCGAAGAACTCAATCTCACGCAAAGCGCCGTCAGCCGACAGATCAGCGATCTGGAAGCACAGACGGGTATGCAGCTCTTCGAACGTATCCGCAAACGTGTGGTCCTGTCCGAAGCCGGGCGGAAATTTCTGCCCGACGTCCGGCGTCTGTTGCAGCAATCCGAACAGCTCATGGTCCGCGCCGTCTCGGCTGGCACCTCACACTCTTCGCTTTCGATCGCCACTCTGCCAACCTTTGGCAGCCGCTGGCTTATGCCGCGCCTGCACCACTTTCTGAGGGCCAACCCGCAGACCACTGTAACCGTCGGGTCGCGTTCTCATCCTTTCGATTTCGATGAGGAAGGCTTCGATCTTGCGATCCACTATGGTCAGCCGGTCTGGGCACACGGAACCTGCACCTTTCTTTGCGACGAGGTGATCGTGCCCGTCGCCAGCCCGGCATTGCTGCCACCAGACGGTAAGATTGCGCCACAAGAACTTGCAGACAAACCGCTGTTGCACCTGACCACGCGGCCGAAGTTGTGGACCGAGTGGATGGAGATGAACGGCGTCGTCACACAGAATGCCTATCGAGGCTGCCGTTTCGACCAGTTCTCCATGATTATCGAGGCGGCGGTCAGCGGCATCGGCTTTGCGCTGCTGCCGAAATATCTCATCGAAACGGAACTGGCTTCACAGCGCCTGACAATCGTTTTCGACGCTCCCTTGCAGACAGACAAGAGCTATTACGTTGCCTTACCGGAAGGCAGACAGGACAACGCGCTTGCCCGCTCGTTCCAGAGTTGGCTAGTGGAACAGGTTAGCAAGCCGATCTGAACTCCACCAGAGATCAGGCGCCGAACGCCTTTTGCAGGAAGTGACCGGCAATCATCGCGCCGTCCCGGGAAATGCTATGGCCGAGGCCCGGCATGACATGCAATTCGCTAACAACACCCGCGTCCATCAACACGGCGGAGGCCTTTTCGCTTTCACCGACCGGCATAATGGGATCGGCATTACCATGGATCAAAGCGAGCTTCGTCCTCACGGAGGGCGCCAAAGGCTGTGGGGAGGCGAGTCGTCCGGAAAAGGCAGCGACCGCCGCCACCGGCAACCGTCCCGAGGCAAGGACATCCAGAGCCATGATAGAACCCTGCGAGAAGCCGACGAGCGCCACACGCTCTAGGTTCTCTGAAAGCCGATGCGTGGCTATGATCTCACCGATCACGCGGTCGAACTCGCCACGTGCCGCCAACACGCGGCCTGCACGGTTTTCCTCCGTCACGCCTTCAATGCTGAACCATTGGTGTCCCGGGCCGCGACCGAAGGCAAACGGGCCATCGGGGCTGACAAAATCCGTATCAGGCAGCATGTCTTTCCAGAGGTTGCTAAGTGGGGCAAGATTGGCGCCACTGCTGCCGACGCCGTGGAGAAGGATAACGAGATTGCGTTGCCCTTGCGCGGTCATTGTGCAGCCCTTTGGACAGTGATGTCGTCAAGTCCCGGAAGATCGGGACCAACTGGCACGATTTTAGTCGGGTTCAGTGCCTTGATGGAATAATAGCCGCGTTTGATGTGATCGATATTGACCGTCTCGCGGACACCAGGGATGGCCAGCACGCCCATCATGTAGTCTTGCAGGGCAGGATAATCCGCTATGCGGCGCAGGTTGCATTTGAACAAGCCGAAATAGGCCGCATCGAACCGCACCAGCGTTACGAAAAGCCGGACATCCGTTTCGGTCAGGCTATTGCCAAAAAGGAAGGGGCCACCCGACGAGAGGCGATTTTCCAGCTCGTTCAGCGTAGCGAAGACGTCGGCGAAAGACTCCTCATAGGCAAGCTGTGTCGTGGCAAAACCTGTCCGGTAAACGCCGTTGTTCAAACGCGGATAGATGTAATCGTTGAGAACATCGATCTGGGCCTGCAAGTCCGCGGGATAAAGATCGATGCTGTTGTCGGCGAGATCCCCAAAACCTGAATTCAGCATGCGCAGAATGTCGGCGGATTCGTTGTTGACGATGGTTTTCGTTTTTTTGTCCCACAGGACAGGGACAGTTGCCCGGCCGGTATAATGCGGGTCGGCGCTCGTATAGACTTCGTGCATGTAGGTGAAGCCGTTCAGCGTGTCGCGATCCGCGCCCGGATAATCGCCAAATTTCCAGCCTTCGTCGGAGAGCGCCGGTTCGACCACCGAAACGGAAATGACATCCTCAAGCTTCTTGAGCTTACGACCGATCAGCGTGCGCGACGCCCATGGGCAGATCAACGCCACATAGAGGTGATAACGACCGGCCTCTGCCTTGAAGCCGCCTTCGCCTGTCGGCCCGGCAGAACCGTCCGGCGTGACCCAGTTGCGAAAGCCGGATGTCTGGCGAACGAAACCGCCTTTTTCATCGGTCGCCTGCACGGGATGCCATTCGGCCGTCCACTTTCCGTCCACGAGCATTTCCGGCTCTCCCTTCATCTATCGATGAAGGTCTTATGCCGCCGGTCTTGCCGTTACGGCAAGGCACACTCCGGTTGACACAGTGTTTCCCAACGGCGCGACAACGCGCAATTTGGCACTCATAGACGATTACGGAAGAATGGATTCCAGCGTACTGTCCCAAGCCTGACCTTCTCGCGGATCATCGTCAGAAGTCCCGATGCGGCGATGACGCCAAGCCCCATTATGGCAACCGCATCCGGGTATTCGTGAAAGAAGGTTGCGCCAATCGCCACAGCCCAGAGGATCTGCGAATAATGCGATGGCGCGATCTGGCTCGCGGGCGCGATTTTCGTTGCCACCAGAAGGGTGATCTGCCCGGTCGCGGTGCAAAGGCCGATAAAGGCAAAGGCAAGAAGCTGATGCAGATCAGGAATGACGAATTCGGGAATGGATGCGAGGCCGTTGAAGATAAGACCATACATCAGGAGCACTCCCATGATTGACGTCCGTTTTTCTTTTCCCGCGAGCGACCGTAGCAAAACGATGGTCAAAGCCGCCAGAAATGCGACGCCGATGGCTGCCACATGGCCCAGTTCGAGAGCCTTGAAACCCGGCCTCACGACCAGAAACACCCCAACGATACCCGCTAGCACCGCCGCCCAGCGCCACGGCCCGATATCTTCTTTCAACACGACGGCTGAAAGCACGGTCACGAACAGCGGTGACAGGAAGATCAACGCGTAGGCTTCCGCCAGCGGAATGGTCGTGAACGCATAAATACCGAGAATACCCGCAAAGAGGCCGGAGATCGCGCGACCATGCACGGCGAAAGGTCGGCTCATGCGCCAGAAATCACGCCACCTTTCATCACGTGGTCTGCTGAAATAGATAAAGATGCCGGAAAAAAGGATGCTGAAAAAACCGATCTGAAAAACGCCTATCTGCGACCCCAGCGATTTGATTGTAGCATCGCCGAAAGAAAAGCTGGCATAGGCAAACAAGCCGAGCAGAAAACCTTTTTGCATTTCACGAATCCCGAGCATCGGACAGGCGGGCAAGAAGGCTATCCGCGCAGGGAGCAATGGGCCGACAATGACGCTCATCAAGCATCGCCATAAGCACAATCGGTGCAGATTTTCTCCTCGTACCCATGGCTAGACCCGGCTTTCGCCGAGTGCAAGTCAACAAATGACGAAAACAAACCCGTTTACATGCGTGACGGCAGATCACCGGGAGGTGCGACAAATTTGTCCCAAAACATCGGGGAAGACAGCCCTTTAAAAGCGCATTTGCCGCGTCACATCCAATGCCGAAGCGTCATCACACAAGCTTCATGCAAAGCAAATAGGGCACTCTGAAGCTAGTGCTTGGCGGCTGACGTGAAGGCGGCTAAACAGCACGTGTGCGAAACGTCATCGTGTCCGACTCTTGCGGTACGCGACGCAAACGAAACGCGAGATGTCCGAAAGGAAAAAGAATGCGGATAGTCATGATCGGCTCTGGTTATGTGGGCCTTGTATCCGGCGCTTGCTTTGCCGATTTCGGCCATGACGTGATCTGCGTCGACAAGATGCCGGAGAAAATCGAAGCTCTGAAAAACGGGCATATCCCGATCTTCGAACCTGGCCTTGAGACAATCGTCGCCAGCAATGCCAGAGCAGGCCGCCTGAGTTTCACGACCGACCTCAACGAGGCTGTCAGCAATGCCGATGTCGTATTCATTGCCGTTGGCACCCCGTCGCGACGCGGCGATGGCCATGCCGATCTTGGGTACGTCTATGCGGCGGCCAAGGAAATTGCCCACGCGATCACCGGCTTTACCGTCATCGTCACCAAATCGACGGTTCCGGTTGGCACCGGCGACGAGGTTGAACGCATCATCCGCGAAGAAAATCCGTCAGCCGACTTTGCTGTCGTTTCCAACCCGGAGTTTCTGCGCGAAGGTGCGGCAATCGAGGATTTCAAGCGACCCGACCGCATCGTGGTCGGACTGTCGGACGAACGCGCCCGCCCGGTCATGACGGAAGTCTATCGTCCACTTTACCTCAATCAGTCTCCGTTGCTCTTCACGACAAGACGCACATCCGAACTCATCAAATATGCCGCCAACGCATTTCTGGCCATGAAGATCACCTTCATCAACGAAATGGCTGACCTGTGTGAAAAAGTTGGCGCAAACGTTCAGGATGTCTCGCGCGGCATCGGCCTCGACGGGCGCATCGGCGCAAAATTCCTGCATGCTGGTCCAGGCTACGGCGGATCCTGTTTCCCAAAGGATACGCTGGCGCTCGCCAAGACAGCGCAGGATTTCGACAGCCCGGTAAGATTGATAGAAACCACCATCGCCATCAACGACAATCGCAAACGCGCCATGGGACGCAAGGTCATCAACGCCGTAGGCGGCGATGTGCGCGGTAAAAAGATCGCCGTGCTCGGCCTGACCTTCAAGCCGAACACCGACGACATGCGCGACAGCCCGGCCATCGCCATCATCCAGACCTTGCAGGATGGCGGTGCGAAAGTGGTTGGTTACGACCCCGAAGGCATGGCAAATGCCCGCCACGTGATGGAAAGCATCGACTACGCGGAGGGGCCATACGAGGCCGCTGAAAACGCCGACGCCGTGGTGATCGTGACGGAGTGGAATCAGTTTCGCGCGCTCGATCTGCCGCGCCTGAAAACCATCATGAAAAGCCCGATCCTGGTCGATCTGCGCAACATCTATCGCTCCGACGAGGTAACGGCACATGGCTTCGCCTACGCCGCAATCGGCCGTCCACAATAGGGTCTTCCGGCATATGCGTTATCTGATAACCGGTACTGCGGGCTTCATCGGCTTTCACGTAGCAAAGCGCTTGCTCGATGAAGGACATTTTGTTGTCGGCTTCGACGGCATGACGAAGTACTACGATGTCAGCCTGAAAGAGAAACGTCATGCGATTCTCTGCCGGTCCAACGGCTTCAAGGCACAGATCGGAATGCTGGAAGACGCTGACGCGCTGAAAAAAGCCGCGGAAGCTGCAGAACCTGAAATCATCATTCATCTGGCGGCACAGGCGGGCGTTCGCTACAGCCTTGAAAACCCGAAAGCCTATATCGATTCCAACGTGACCGGATCGTGGAACGTGCTGGAGCTGGCCAAAAACCTCGGCGTCAAGCATCTGATGCTGGCGTCCACCTCCTCCATTTACGGCGCGAACGAGAAGGTTCCCTTTGCGGAAAGTGACAAGGCCGACGAGCCGATGACGCTTTACGCGGCGACGAAGAAATCCGTGGAGTTGATGGCGCACAGCTATGCGCATCTCTACCACTTGCCGATCACCGCATTCCGTTTCTTTACGGTCTACGGCCCGTGGGGGCGCCCCGATATGGCGCCGATCAAGTTCGTGGATGCGATTGCAAACGATAGGCCGATCGACATTTACGGCGAAGGCAACATGAGCCGCGACTTCACCTATATCGATGATCTTGTCGAAGGCATCGTGCGGCTGAGTCAGATCGTTCCGTCCGAGGACAATCGCGTGATGAACGAGGGTGTGGTCGACACGCTGTCGCGCCATGCTCCGTTCAGAATCGTCAATGTAGGCGGCGGCCAGCCGGTCGAACTGATGCGTTTCGTCGAGACGGTCGAAAAGGCTGTCGGGAAAGCGGCCATCCGCAACATGCTGCCCATGCAGCAGGGCGACGTGCCGCGTACCTTCGCCTCGCCCGATCTGTTAAGGGCATTGACCGGTTATGTGCCGCAAACCTCTATAGAACAGGGAATTGAGGCACTGGTGACCTGGTACCGTGACACGCAATCAGGCCGGGTCTGACCCGGGCCTTTCACGGACGTCGTCGCAACGCGTTCATGGCAATGTATATGCAATAACGTAATCGCCCGGCTTGGTTCCGACCGAACCGTGACCGCCCGCAACCATGACGACATATTGCTTGCCATCATCCAGCGCATAGGTCATCGGTGTCGCCTGACCGCCAGCTGGAAGGCGCGCATCCCAAAGTTGCTTCCCGGTCGTCAGGTCGTAGGCGCGCAGATAGTTGTCGACTGCGGCCCCCAGAAACGCAACGCCACCTTTGGTAATCATCGGCCCACCAATGCCCGGAACACCGATCTTGAAGGGAAGCGGCAGAGGCGTCATGTCGTAGACCGTGCCGTTCTTGTGTTTGTAAGCGATCTCTCCGGTCCGCAGATCGGCACCGGCAACATAACCCCATGGCGGCGCCTGGCACGGGATTTTCAGCGGGCCAAGAAACGGACCCATGAACACACCATAAGGTGCCCCATCGTTGCGGTTCAATCCCTGCTCGCTGCCCTTTTCATCCTGACCTTTCGGCGGGATCTGGTCGCGCGGCACAAGCCGCGAGGTGAAGGCGAGGTAGGTGGGCATACCGAACATGACCTGACGTTCGGGATCGATCGCCACACTACCCCAGTTGAAGGTACCGAAATTTCCGGGATAGACCAGCGTGCCCGTCAAGGACGGCGGCGTGTAGCGCCCCTTGTAGTTCAGCTTGTGGAAGCTGATGCGGCACGCCAGCTGATCGAACATGGAAACGCCCCACATGTTCTTTTCCTGAAGCGGCTCTGGCTTGAACGTCAGGGCGGAAGTGGGTTGTGTCGGCGCACTGAAATCCTCCGGTATCGCGCCGGCCGGCGCGGGCTCTTCGGTTATCGGCAAAAGCGGCTCGCCGGTGCGACGATCGAGCACATAGATGTCGCCCTGCTTTGTCGGCCCAACGAGAGCCGGCACAGTGGCGCCGTCCTGCCTGGTAATATCGAGCAAGACTGGCTGGGCGGGCACATCCATATCCCAGAGGTCGTGATGAACGGTCTGGCGGACCCAGCGGTCCTGGCCGGTGTTGATATCCAGCGCGACGATGGAGGACGAATATTTCTCCACGTTTTCGCTGCGCCCCATGCCAAGCTGGTCCGGGACCTGATTACCAAGCGGAATGTAGACGAGGCCCAGCCCTTCATCATAACTAAAGACAGACCAGCTGTTGGGCGAGTTGGTAGTATAGGTTTCCCCCGGCGCGAGCGGCTCGGTTCTCGCTGGGTTTCCCGAATCCCAGTTCCAGATAAGCGCTCCCGTATTGACATCGAAAGCGCGAATGACGCCGGACTGCTCCTGCGTCGAATAGTTGTCATTCACCGCTCCGCCGATGATGATCTTTCCCGCGACGATTACCGGTGGCGATGTGGAGTAGTAATATCCTGCGGGATTGTATTTCATGCCTTGCTCGAGATGCAGAACACCCTGATCGGCAAAAGACGTGCACACCTGACCCGTTGCAGCGTCGAGTGCTATGAGGCGGGCATCTGACGTGGGAAGATAGACCCGTTGCGCGCAAGCCGAACCCGGTGACGCTGACGGTTCGGCGTAATAGGATACGCCGCGGCAGGTTTGATGCTGACGATCCGGATTTAGTCCAACGTTGGGATCGTATTTCCACTTCTCCTTGCCGGTTGCCGCATCGATGGCAATCGCCCAATTGTGTGGAGTGCAGATGTAGAGCGATCCGCCGACCTTGAGTGGCGTGACCTGATAGGTCGTTTCACCGACATCATCCGGAAGCTTCACGTCGCCGGTCTGATAACGCCAAACTTCCTTCAGCTGGGAAACATTGTCGGTATTGATCTGGGCCAGGGGCGAATATCGCTGTCCATAAGGCGTGCGGCCATACTGGTGCCACTCGTTATCCGGTACATTTCCGCCATAGACAGGCGACGATACTAGCTGCTCCTGTGAAAGTGTTCCCGCCTGATCATGTGGATCCTGTGCCATCGAGTAACCCGCAACGAGGATTGCCGCCAGCACGGAAACGGCCAGTGGCCAGGCATTGGGACCGTACATCGTCCCTGTAGGGCTGGAAAAACCGAGCGGCCGCTTGATCCACGGCGTCAGTAGCCACATGCCGATCAGAATGATGATGCCGCCGCGTGGTCCAAGCTGCCACCAGTCAAAACCGACTTCCCATATTGCCCAGGCAAGTGTCGCCACTATGAGGACGGCATATGCGTGCAAGGCAGATCGGTCGCGCTTGAACAACAGTCCGGCTGTCAGAACAAACGCCAGTCCGGACAAAACGTAATAGAAGCTACCACCCAGCATAGCCAGCTGGGAACCGAAGCCAAACAAGGCCAGTCCCATAAGCGTGAGAATGACCGCAGTCGCCGTAACTGCCATGAAACGCCCCCAATCCTGTCACCCCGCACGTAACGGGATCAGAGGCATTTGGTTCCATGCCGATGTTTTTTTTCAATCAGAGCGGGATCAACGGTCTACTTCGCTGTCCACCCACCGTCGATGGAAATGGCCGTTCCCGTGATGGAACGGGCCATATCGCCACACAGATACAGCGCCATTTCGGCAATTTCCTCCGGTTGCACGAAGCGCTTGGTCGGTTGCGGCGCGAGAATGACCTTCTTCACCACCTCATCCTCGCTCATGCCATGGATACGGGCCTGGTCGACGACCTGCGCGGCTACCAGCGGCGTCCAGACATAACCGGGGCAGATTGCATTGCAGGTGATACCCTGTTCCGCCACTTCGAGCGCCACACTCTTGGTCAAACCCACCACGGCATGCTTGGTTGCAACATAAGGCGCCTTGAAAGGCGAGGCGCGCAGACCATGCGCCGATGCGATGTTGACGATGCGGCCCCATCCCCGTTTCTTCATGCCGGGCAAGGCGGCGTGGATGGTGTGAAACGCACTGTCCAGCGACACGGCAACGATGCGGGAAAAATCGGCGAAATCGAACTCATCGATCGGCGACACCTTCTGGACGCCAGCATTGTTCACCAGCACGTCGATACCGCCAAATTTGCCGATAACGGTTTCGGCAAGATGGGCACTCTCTTCGTATTTGGCGAGGTTTGCAGAAAAGTAGACAGGCGCATGCCTTGCGTTCTTCGCGACGGTTTCGACGATCTGGGCCGCGTCCGCGTTCGACTCTATTCCATGGACGGCCACAAGATAGCCAGCCTCCGCCAAGCGTTTTGCGATCGCCAGTCCTATGCCGCTCGTGGAACCCGTCACGAGGGCGATCTTCGGTTCCGTGTCTTCGCCCATGGCCTAATCCTTCAATTGCGGCAGGTTGCGAAATAGTTCGAGTGCTTCCGGATTGGCCAGCGCTTCGGTATTTTTCACCGGGCGATCGTGAATCGTGTCACGAACGGCAATCTCGGAAATTTTTCCTGAGCGGGTGCGGGGGATGGCGGTGACCGCGATGATTTTTGCCGGAACATGCCGAGGCGTAGCACCCGAACGGATACGCGCACGAATGGTCTTTTCCAGCGCCTCCGTCAGCACCTCGCCGTTCTTCAGACGCAGGAAAAGAATGACGCGCTGGTCGCCATCGATATCCTGCCCGACGGCAATCGCCTCCTCGACTTCAGGCACCGTTTCCACCTGACGATAGATTTCCGCCGTGCCGATACGAACGCCGCCCGGATTGAGAGTGGTGTCAGAGCGTCCGTGAATGACGTAACCTCCGGATGCACGTTTTTCGGCGAAATCGCCATGCGCCCAGATGCCCGGAAATCTGTCGAAGTAGGCAGCCTGATACCGTGAGCCGTCATCGTCACCCCAGAATTTGACCGGCATGGAGAGATGAGCGTTGCGGCAGACGAGTTCTCCCGGGACACCCATTATCGTCCGTCCCTCGTCGTCCAGCGTGTCGATATCCATGCCGAGCATCGCGCCCTGCAATTCGCCACGATGAACCGGCTGGAGAGGATTGCCACCGAGGAAGCAGGCGCAGATATCGGTGCCTCCCGATATGGAAGCAAGATGCACATCCGATTTCCAGTTCCGATAGATGTAATCGAACGACGCGGGGATCAGCGGCGAACCCGTGGAGAGAATCGTGCGCAGGGTTGAAAGATCATGGCTCTCCTGAGGCCTCACCCCGGCCTTGAGGCAGGCATCGATGAACTTCGCGGACGTTCCGAACGTGGCGATACCTTCTTCATCGATGAGATCGACCAGACGCGTGGACGACGGATAACCCGGATTGCCATCATAGGTGACAAGCGTTGCACCGAGCGCGAGGCCCGAGACCTGCCAGTTCCACATCATCCAGCCGCAGGTGGTGAAATAAAAGAAACACTCTCCCGGCTGAATGTCGCATTGCAGTTTCTGCTCCTTCATATGCTGGAGCAACAGGCCACCACCGGAATGGGTAATGCATTTCGGTTTGCCGGTCGTGCCGGAAGAATAGAGAATGACCAGCGGAGCTTCGAAAGGCAAGCGATTGAAGGCGATCTCACGCGCTTCATAAGGGGCGACGAAATCCCTGAGTGTCACACAGCCGAGGTCGGCCAATGCAGGTGGAACCGCGTCGCCGATCAACACGATCTTCTCAGGCCCCGCACTCTTGGCCACCGCACGGATTGTCGGAGCCACATCGATGCGCTTGCCCGCATAACCGTATTCCGGCACCGCGATAAGAATTTTCGGATCGATCTGCGACAGCCGGTCGGAAGCTCCCGCAGGTCCGAAATCCGGAGAGCACGACGACCAGATGGCCCCGATAGCACTCGTGGCGAGATAGGCGACGATAGCCTCTATATCATGGGTGACTATGGCCCCTACCCGGTCACCTTCCCCAACTCCTGCAGCTTGGAGAGCCTGCACCAGACGGGACACATCATCATAAAGCTCGCGGCGGGTGATCGTGCGACGGGTGCCGTCATCCCGATGAGCGATCACGGCCAGCCGACCATCGGCATCGCGCAGCAGGTTCTCGGCGTAGTTTAGCCGCGCTTGCGGATAAAATGCCGTGTCCCGGATCGTCTTTCCCGCGACAAATGACGTGTCGCCTCGCTCTCCAATGATCGCAAGCTCATCCCACAGAAGACCGTAAAAACCTTCCGGATCCCGGATCGACCATGACAGCAGTGCGGGATAATCATCCGGTTCGGCGCCATGCATAGACCTCGTTTTTTCCGCAAAACGATAGAGCGCCGATCGCCTCTGCCTGGCCTGTGGCGGAGCCCACAGAACATCCGACTGGGCAACCGCATTCATGCTTCACCTCCGCGCAACATCTCGACGATGGCCGAAAAATCGCGATCACCGCCGCCCTCACCGACGAAATCTCCATACAGCGATGTCGCCGCGGCACCCAGTGGCGTGGATGCACCCGACCCGCCTGCGGCATCCTGCGAAAGTTTCAGGTCCTTCAGCATCAGCGCGGAGGCGAACCCGGGTCGATAGTCGTTGTTGGCGGGCGACGTCGGCACCGGCCCCGGCACCGGACAATAGGTGGTAAGCGACCAGCATTGTCCGGATGAGGTGGAGGCGACATCGAAAAGCGCCTGATGGGAAAGGCCGAGCTTTTCGCCAAGCACGAAGGCTTCCGAAACGGCGATCATCGAAATGCCGAGGATCATGTTGTTGCAGATCTTGGCTGCCTGACCGTTACCACCCTTGCCGCAATGCACGATCTTTTTGCCCATCGCTTCAAGGATTGGCCGCGCGGAGGCAAACGCCTCTTCCGTTCCGCCACACATGAAGGTCAACGTACCGGCCGCGGCCCCGCCCGTACCGCCGGACACCGGCGCATCGACGGATGGGCAACCGGCGGACGCGGCCAGACCGTGCGCTTTCAGGGCGCTTGTCATATCCACGGTCGAGCAGTCGATCAGAAGCGTACCGGAAGAAACCTGTCTCTGCAGATCGCCGTAAACAGCAACCACATGCTCACCCTTAGGCAGCATGGTGATGACGACATCCGCCGCCGTGACGGCGTCATTCGTACTAGCTGTTACAGGCACGCCAGCCGCCCTTGCCGCTGAAAGGCACGCCTCGGAAAGGTCGAAACCTTTGACGGTGTAGCCAGCCTTGACCAGATTGGCTGCCATGGGCAGCCCCATATGTCCCAGCCCGATAAAAGCGACGGTCTGCATGGTCTTTTCCTCTCATCGATTATCCGCCAGGATCATGTCGGCGGCCTTTTCCGCGATCATGATCGTCGGCGAATTGGTATTGCCCGAAGTGATCCGAGGCATGACGGAAGCATCGGCCACCCGTAACCCACGAAGCTTTCGAAATTTCAGCCGTGCGTCAACGACGCTCTCGATGTCCGACCCCATCCGCAGCGTGCCGACGGGGTGGAAAATCGTCGTGCCGATATCGCCGGCCGCCTGCGCCAGATCGTTGTCGTTTTCATAGGACGGACCTGGCTTGTACTCCTGCGGCTGGAAGCGGGCGAAGGCTGGCTGTGCGACAATACGGCGCGTCAGTCGCATGGCGTCAATCGCCACCTGCCGGTCGCCTTCGGTCGCCAGATAGTTCGGCCGGATTTCCGGCTGCATGGCGAAATCCGGGCCTTTGACATGCACCGAACCACGGCTTTCCGGCCGCAGATTGCAAACGCTGGCCGTGATTGCCGGGAAAGTGTGAACCTGCTCCCCGAACTTTTCGAGGGAAACCGGCTGGACGTGATACTCGAGATCCGCCGTTTCCTTGTCCGGTGAGGAGCGGGTGAAAACGCCGAGCTGGCTGGGCGCCATTGCCATCGGGCCGGAGCGCGTCAACGCATATTCGATGCCGATCCGGGCTTTCCCAAATAGGGTCGACGCTTTTTCGTTCAGTGTCGGAACACCGGAAACCTTGTAGATCATGCGCAGTTGCAGATGATCCTGAAGGTTTTCGCCAACGCCTGCCACTTCCACAATAGGATCGATACCAGCCTGGCGAAGCACCTCTCCCCGCCCGACGCCGGAAAGCTCGAGAATATGCGGCGAACCGATGGCGCCGGCAGAAAGGACGGTTTCCCGTCGCGCCCGCACGGTCTTCAACACGCCGTCGTGGTGAAACTCTACGCCTTTGACCGCGCCTTCTTCGATAATGAGCCGCTTCACATGCGCCTTGGTAAGAACGGTGAGGTTTGCACGTCCGCGCGCAGGTTTCAGAAATGCCTTGGCCGTGTTCCAGCGCCAGCCGGAGCGCTGGTTCACATCGAAATAACCCGCACCTTCATTGTCTCCCCGGTTGAAATCCTCGGTGGATGGAATGCCTGCCTCGGCTGCCGCTTTCTGAAACGCATCCAGTACATCCCAGCGCACGCGGGCCTTCTCGACCCGCCATTCGCCACCGGTTGAATGCAGATTGCTTTTGCCGCGATAGAAGTCCTCAGACTTCAGGAAATAAGGAAGCACGTCGTCCCAGCCCCAGCCTTCACAGCCGAGTTGCCGCCACATATCGTAATCGCGCGCCTGGCCGCGCATGTAGATCATGCCGTTGATCGAAGAGCAGCCGCCAAGCACCTTGCCACGCGGGTAGATCAATGAGCGACCATTCAGCCCCGGCTCTTCCGCCGTCTTGAAGCACCAGTCCGTGCGCGGGTTGTTGATGCAGTAGAGATAACCGACCGGGATGTGGATCCAGTGATAATTGTCACTGCCGCCCGCTTCCAGCAGCAGCACACGATTATTCGGATCTTTCGAGAGGCGGTTGGCGAGAACGCAACCAGCGCTGCCCGCTCCGATGACGATATAGTCATATTCGCCCATGTTTTTCTCCGTACGGTCCCCTTCCCGCGCTGGACAAGCGCTGGCCGGACCTTTTCATCTCGATTTTGACAAAGCCTATCCGCGATGCTGGAAACCGAGTTTCCGGCCAAGGCGGGATGCATAGAACTCACCGATCAGGCCGCGGCGGAAAACCAGTACGCATGCCATGAAGACGAGACCGGTAATGATCGTGACCGGGAAATCGGACGTCGCCAGATAGTTCTGAAGCGTGACCACAAGGCCAGCCCCGAAGATCGGCCCGATCATGGTGCCGATTCCGCCGAGCAGCGTCATCAGGATGACTTCGCCGGACATCTGCCAGGTCACATCGGTCAGCGTCGCGAACTGGAAGACCAGCGCCTTGAGGCCGCCCGCAAGACCGGCGAGCGTGGCCGACATCACGAAAGCGCCGAGCTTGTAGCGCTGCACGCTGTAACCCAATGAGATGGCGCGCTGCTCGTTTTCGCGGATGGACTTCAGGATCATGCCGAACGGCGAATTGACAAAACGCCAGATGACGAGGAGCGCGATCACGAACGCCGCCAATACCGTGTAATACATGTTGGTCGTCGCGTTGAGATCGAGAATACCGAAGAGATGACCACGCGGCACGCCCTGGAGCCCGTCCTCACCATGGGTGAAGGGTGCCTGCAGGCAGAAGAAATAGAACATCTGCGACAAGGCGAGCGTAATCATCGCGAAATAGATGCCTTGCCGGCGGATCGCGAAAAAGCCGATGACAAGACCAAGAAGCGCCGCCCCTGCCATGCCGATAACAAGGCCGATCTCCGGCGTCACGCCCCACTCCTTCACCGAATAGGCGGTGAAATAGGCAGCCCCTCCGAAGAACGCCGCATGTCCGAAGGATAGAAGCCCGGTATAGCCTATCAGCAGATTGAAGGCGCAGGCAAACAGCGCGAAGCAAAGGAGCTTCATCAGGAAGATCGGATAGATGAACATCGGCGCGACAGCCAGCACCGCAAGCCCGGCGACGATCAACACCGTCTTGATGGTTCCGGCGGTTGCGGACACGTCCGCGGGAGGAATGGCAGCAGCAGAATTGTGAATGGCTTTGGACATATCAGGCGTCCTTTCCGAAGAGTCCGGCTGGGCGGATGAGAAGCACAAAGGCCATGATGACGAAGATGACGATGTTGGAGGCTTCCGGATAAAAGACCTTGGTCAAACCTTCAGCGATACCGAGCATGTAACCGGTGACGATCGCCCCCATGATCGAACCCATGCCGCCGACCACGACCACGGCGAACACCACGATGATGAGGTTCGTGCCCATAAGGGGCGACACCTGATAGATCGGCGCGGCCAGCACGCCGGTGAAACCGGCGAGCCCGGCACCGAGCGCGTAGGTCAGCGTCAGCAACACCGGTACATTGATACCGAATGCCTGCACGAGCGTCGGGTTTTCCGTGGCTGCCCGAAGGTAGGAACCGAGGCGGGTTTTCTCGATAAGCGCCCATGTAGCAAGGCAGGCGATGAGCGAAATCACCACGACGAAGGCTCGGTAGTTGGGCAGGAACATGAAACCGAGATTGGTGCCGCCCGCCAGCTGCGGAGGGACGGAGTACGGCTGACCTGCCGCACCATAGAGCCAACGGAACGTTCCTTCCACAACCAGAGCAAGGCCGAAGGTGAACAGCAGGCCATAAAGCGGATCGAGATCATAAAGCCTCGACAGCATGAATCGTTCGATGATTGCCCCGAAGGCAGCCACAACAAGCGGCGTGACAACCAGCGCAACCCAAAAGCTGATGCCGAAATATTGCAGCCCGAGAAAGGCAACGAAAGCACCGAGCATGTATTGTGCGCCATGCGCAAAATTGATGACGCGCAGCAGGCCGAAAATGACGGCCAGGCCAAGCGACAGCAAGGCGTAGAAAGAACCGTTGATGAGGCCCACAAGCAATTGCCCCAGAAGAGCCTGAACAGGAATGCCGAAGATCATCGTCATAATCAAACCCCCAGCACTTTATTGAGTTCGCCCATACGTTCGGGAAGCTCCCTGACGGGAAAATCTCCGACCATGTGACCGTGGTCCATCAGGTAAAACCGATCGGCAATCTTGCTGGCGAAACGGAAATTCTGCTCGACGAGAACCACCGTCATGCCCCGGCTCTTGAGCTTTTGCAGTACCTCGCCGATGCGCTGGACGATGACGGGCGCCAAGCCTTCCGTCGGCTCGTCCAGCAGCAGGACCCTGACACCGGTGCGGAGGATGCGCGCCATGGCAAGCATCTGCTGCTCGCCGCCAGAGAGCTTCGTTCCTGGGCTGCCGCGACGTTCATAAAGGTTGGGAAACAGCTCATAGATTTCGTCGATGCTCATGCCGCCCTCGGCAACGACCGGCGGCAGCTTGAGGTTCTCTTCCACGCTCAGCGTCGCGAAAATACCGCGCTCTTCCGGTACGAAACCTATTCCGTGCTTTGCCGTGCGATGCAGCGGCACCGGCATCATGTCCTTGCCCGCCAGCTTGATCGTGCCCTTGCGGTTGCGGATGATCCCCATGATGGTGCGCAGCGTCGTGGTCTTTCCGACGCCGTTACGCCCGAGGATGGTGATGGTTTCGCCTTCGCCGACCTTGAGATCGACGCCATGCAGCGCCTGGCTTTCGCCATACCAGGATTTCAGATTTGAAACTTCGAGAAGTGCCGTCATATCAGGCTTCCTCCGTACCCATATAGGCCGTCCGCACGCGCGGATCGGCAGAAACGGCGGCGTAGTCGCCTTCCGCAAGGATTTCGCCACGCTGCAGCACCGTGACGTGATGGCAGATGTCGGCCACGACCTTGAGGTTGTGTTCCACCATCAGCACCGCGCGGGTTTTCGCCACTTCGCGGATCAAATCCGCGACATGTGCGACGTCCTCGCCGCCCATACCCGCCATCGGCTCATCCAGCAGCAGAACCTTGGGATCGAGCGCCAGTGTGGTGGCGATTTCCAGCACACGTTTACGGCCATAGGAAAGATCGGCTGCGAGGGCGTCTTTTTCCCGCGTCAAACCAACCAGACCGATCAGTTCCTCGGCCCGCGCATTGAGCGTGTCCAGCGACGAAAGCGGCAGCCAGAACTGGGTGGCGAGATTGTTCGGTCGTTGCAGCGCGACCCGCACGTTCTCCAGAACCGTGAGGTGTGGAAACACCGCCGAGATCTGGAAGGAACGTACGAGGCCGAGCCGCGCCACCTTGTCCGGTGGCGTTTTTGTTATATCCGTTCCCATGAAGGTGATCGTCCCGCCCGTCGGCTGGAGAAACTTGGTCAACAGATTGAAGACCGTGGTTTTCCCCGCACCGTTAGGACCGATCAGGGCATGCACGCGGGCATGTTGGACGTCGAGATCGACGTTTTTCACGGCCGCGAATGCGCCGAAAGTCTTGGAGAGCCCACGCGCCGAAAGCACGACGCGGTGGTCCTCCTGTCTGGCAAGGACGGGAGCGATCGTCATGAAGTATCCCCTTACTGCGTTACCAGAGAGCAACCGCTCTTGGCGGGGTCCATGAAGGCTTCCTTGCCGGGGATGGTGGCAAGCACCTTGTAGTAGTCCCAGGCCTGTTTGCTTTCTTCCGGCTTCTTCACTTCCATGAGGTACATGTCGTGGATCATACGGCCATTGGCGGCAACCTGACCGTCCTTGGCGAACACGTCGTTGACCGGCATCTCCTTCATGGCCTTTGCAACGGCATCGGCATCATCCGTGCCTGCCTTTTCGATGGCCTTCAGATAATGCAGAACAGCCGAATAGGTGCCGGTATGGACCATGTTGGGCATGGCGCCGGTGCGCTCCTTGAAGCGTTCACCGAATTTGCGGGACTCGTCGTCACGATCCCAATAGAAACCTTCCGTCAGCGTCAGGCCCTGTGCGGCTTCAAGGCCGAGGCCGTGCACTTCCGCAAGCGTGAAGAGAAGTGCGGCGAGACGCTGTCCTCCTGCGACGATACCGAATTCCGCGGCCTGCTTGATGGCGTTGGAGGTATCGAGACCGGCGTTGGCCAAACCGATGACCTTAGCGCCGGAGGACTGTGCCTGCAGCAGGAAGGAGGAATAGTCCGTGCTCGCCAACGGATGACGGACCGACCCAAGCACCTTACCGCCGTTAGACTTGACGAAGTTGCTGGTGTTTTCTTCCAGCGAGTAGCCGAACGCATAGTCAGCCGTCAGGAAGAACCAGCTGTCGCCGCCCTGCTTGACGAGCGCGCCGCCCGTACCGACAGCCAGCGAATAGGTGTCATAGGCCCAGTGGAAGCCATAGGGGCTGCACTGCTTGCCGGTCAGTTCGGTGGTTGCCGCACCGGTATTGATGGTGATCTTCTTCTTGTCCTTGGACAGCGCCTGCACAGCAAGGCCGACCGACGAGGACGTCAGTTCCATGATACTATCGACCTGTTCGGTATCGTACCACTGGCGGGCAATGTTGGACGCAACGTCGGCCTTGTTCTGGTGGTCGGCGGTCACAACCTCGACAGGTGAGCCCAGAACCTTGCCACCATAGTCCTCCACCGCCATCTTGGCGGCTTCATAGGAATATTTACCGCCAAAGTTGGCATAGACCCCGGACTGATCGTTCAGAATGCCGATCTTGACCTTGCCATCCGAAACCTCGGCGGCATAGGCGGCAGTTCCCGCGGCCAACGCCATGGCCGTGGACAAAATAATGCTCTTGCGCATTGACTTCTCCTCCCAGAGATCGATTGCGAGCCTCAAATTTGATCTGTGCAGCAGTGGACGGAACACCCGCCCCGATCTGCACTGAAACGGTCACACCACCATCCTCAAAGCGGTGCATCCTGACGCTAGACTTCTCGAATTCGAGCGTTGACACAAGACGGCTGCATCATCAAATTGCGAACAGGAACTGTTCATTTTTGAACAGAAGTGGAGAGACGAGGACAATATGGCAACGCCTTTCACCTGGGACGACCTGCAATATTTCCTCGCAGTGGCGCGCACCGGTCAGCTTTCGTCCGCCGCCCGCAGCCTGCGCACCAGCCACGCCACGGTTTCCCGTCACATCGACCGGTTGGAATTTTCCCTGAAAACCAAGCTGTTTGAGCGCAATCCACGCGGTTACGAACTGACGACGGTGGGGAGGCGACTTGTCGATACGGTCGAGCGTATCGAGGCGGAGGCCGAGCGGCTTCAATCCGACATTTCGGAAAGCGGCAGCCTGTTGCGCGGCGTCGTGCGTCTCAGCGCACCGGAAGGTTTCGCAAACTTTTTCTTTGTGGAAAGACTGAAAGACTTCGCCACAACGCATCCCCACATCATGGTGGAACTGGTGACGATCCAGCAGATCATGGCGCTTTCGAGAAAAGAGGCCGACGTGGCCGTGACACTCGATCCACCGAAAGCCGGTCCATATGTGAGTGAACAGATCATCGACTACACGCTGCATATCTATGCATCACGATCCTATCTCACGGGTCGCCCGAAGATCACACGCCGGGAAGATCTGCCCGACCACTTCTTCATCGGCTACGTACAGGATCTGATCTTTTCGCCGGGCCTTGATTACATGCGGGACGTGTTGCCGGGGCTAAGGCCTAACTTCCAATCCTCCAGCATTTTTGCGCAGCTCACGGCGACGCTCAGCGGCCGAGGCCTCTGCATACTGCCGAACTTCATTGCGGCACGTTTCCCGGATCTTCAGATGGTGCTGCCGGAAGAGGTAGAGCTGCGGCGAGGATACTGGCTGACCAGCCATCACGATTTTGCCGATGTTCCACGCGTTCGTTCACTGATCGACTTCATCCTGACTACGGTGCGCTCGCACGAAAATCTTTTCGTCCTTGACCGCAAATCGCTTACCTGAACGCCCGTCGTTCACAATTCGGCAACACCCTGTTTCCGTTTGCCGGATTGGTTAAGTCGTTGCGATGCCTATATGACTGGCAACAACGAAACCGGCGCTCCCTCCGGTACCCCTCCAACGTTTCGAAGGTCATCATGAAAAAGATCGGATTCTTGTCGTTCGGGCACTGGACGCCCTCTCCCCAGTCACAGACGCGTTCTGCCGCAGATACGCTGCTGCAATCCATCGACCTTGCGGTTGCGGCAGAAGAGCTTGGAGCCGACGGCGCTTACTTCCGCGTTCACCACTTCGCCCGCCAGCTTGCCTCACCTTTCCCGCTGCTTGCCGCTGTCGGCGCCAGAACCCGGACCATCGAGATCGGCACCGGCGTCATCGACATGCGTTACGAAAACCCGTTTTATATGGCCGAAGATGCCGGTTCCGCGGATCTGATCTCCGGCGGGCGCCTTCAACTTGGCATCAGCCGCGGATCGCCGGAGCAGGTCATCGACGGCTGGCGATATTTTGGCTATCGCCCGGCGGAAGGGCAGACCGACGAGGATATGGCACGTCAACACACCGAAGTCTTTCTGGAACTGCTGAAAGGTGAAGGGTTCGCTCAGCCCAATCCCCGCCCGATGTTCCCCAACCCGCCCGGCCTGCTTCGGCTGGAGCCGCATTCCGATGGCCTGCGTGAGCGCATCTGGTGGGGTTCGAGCTCGAACGCAACGGCGGAGTGGGCGGCCAAGCTTGGCATGAACCTGCAAAGCTCGACGCTGAAGACCGACGAAACGGGTCAGCCGTTTCACGTTCAGCAGGCCGAGCAGATCCGCGCCTACCGCGCCGCATGGAAAGAAGCAGGCCACGCCCGTGAACCACGCGTCTCGGTCAGCCGCAGCATCTTCGCGCTCGTCAACGACATGGACCGGACCTATTTCGGCTATGGCAACAAGGAAGACGATTCCGTCGGCTTCATCGATGACAAGACGCGGGCGATCTTCGGGCGCAGCTATGCCGCCGAGCCAGACAAGCTCATAGAGCAACTCAAGGCCGATGAGGCAATCGCCGAGGCTGACACGCTGCTTCTCACCGTGCCGAACCAGCTTGGCGTCGCGTATAACACACATGTGATCGAAACGATCCTGAAGCAGGTGGCGCCAGCACTCGGCTGGCGCTGATCCTAGACCAGCTTCACCTCATCTGACTGGCTTGCCGTAGCGTTCCACGCTCGCGGCAAGTGGCGTCGTGCTGGCGCCCGGCTGTTCCGGGCGCCGGTAAATGCCGTCCGTCACGTTGGCAGGCTCCTTGAAATGATCCTTGATCCACGGAATGTATTCCAGAATGGTGGAGGCCGGGTGCCAGTAGCTCATATGCACATGCACTTGGCTCATCTCCCCGGCATGCGGCACGACGGGCAAACGATGCGCAAGCGCCAGATCGGCAACCTGAATATATTCGGTAATGCCGCCAAGCCTTGTCACGTCGGGCTGCACGTAGGCGACAGCGCCAGCATCTATGAAGGATCGGAAGGCATCGACACTGTAAAGCTGTTCTCCAAGCGCAATCGGAATTGATGTGTTCCGTGCAAGTCGGGCGTGGCTCGTCACGTCGTCGTACCACATTGGCTCCTCGAACCAATATATATCCAGATCGCGGGCGGACGCGCAGAACCGCTGGCAGGTTGGCAGATCCCATTTGCCGTTGCCGTCTATAGCAATGCGGACGGATGAGCCGACGCGTTTGCGAACCGCCGCGAGACGCGCGACATCGACATTCGGATCGTCATGACCAACCTTGATCTTGAGGCGTGTGAAACCATCCTCCTCCACGGCCTTCGCGCTGCCCGCCAACAGATTTTCGAGACTGAAGGAAAGCCAGCCGATATCGGTATTATAGGCTTCCAGCGCATTGGTTCTGGCACCGCCGAGATGATGCCAAAGCGGAACCCCGGCCTTCTTGGCATTCAGATCCCACAGCGCGACATCGACGGCAGCCAGCGCCAGATGCGTGATACCGGCGCGACCGACCCATTGCAGCGAAGGATGACGTGCAAGCTTCGTCCAGAGCCGTGTGTGTTCGGACGCATCCTCTTCCACCAGCAACGGCGCATAACAATCGCTGATGCAGGAGGTTATCAGCCGGTCCGACGGCAGATGCGCATGTGTACCCGTAAAGCCGTAGCCCTCAAGACCGTCGCTGGTGGTTATCTTTGCCCCAACCACGCCCCAATGGGTGATGCTGTGCGTGGAATCGGAGATGGAATCCGATGTCAGGGGCAGATGCAGGATAAAGGGCTCGACGGATTTGATTTTCATGAGACGCACACTCCCTTGCGATGAACAGAATATCGGAGGCCTGAGATGATCGCTGCGCCGGGGTCCGCATACCGAACGACAAGAAGCCCCAAAACCAGCGCCATCAGACACCGACAGCCCCCTCCTCCAGAGGCTGTCGGCAATCTACTCCCCATCCGTAGCGCAAAAATCCTGCACAAAAAATAAAAAATTTTTTATTTTTAATTTTGATATGTTGCCCATCGTTTTGTCTTGAGCAATGATGCTGCCATGAACACGCTGGTTAAAGTCACCCTCGCCGAACAGGCGCATCAGGAACTGCGCGCCCGCATCGTCAGCGGAAGGCTCCGTGGCGGCGAGCGCCTGCTACCGAACGAACTCGCCAATGCCCTCGGCATCAGCCCCACCCCGGTCAAGGAAGCCTGTCTGAAGCTTGAAGCCGATGGACTCGTCGTAAATTCTTCCCGGCGCGGCATGGTGGTGAGAGACTTCACCGTAGAGGATATCGAGGAAATCTACGCAGCCAGAATGCTTATCGAGAAGGGCGCGGTGGAGGTCGCCTTCGACGCGGGAAAGCTGGATGACGCCCTGCATTCGAAGCTCTTGCAAAGCCTGCAGAAACATCGCGAATTCTCAAAGGGCACGACACTGGATGACCTGTCCCAGGCTCTTTTTCATGACCGGTCTTTTCATACCCTGCTGGTGGAGGCCGCGCATATTCCGGTTATTTCAGGCTCGCACGAGCGCATCCTCGACCAGACCCATACGGTTTTCGTTTCGATCCTGGGAGACTATGCCCGTTCCGTCGATGAGCACCAGAACATCGCCGACGCCATTGCAGCAAAGAGCAAGGCGCAGATCATCGACGCGCTGTGGCGACATCTCGAGCGCAGCCGGCAAAACACGCTGCGACAGGTCCGTCTGCTGAAGCAAAGCGGAGAATAACCGCGGGGCACGGTGCGGAAACATGGGAGGAAACAAAATTGACGCCAGAACAACTGAATGCCGCTGCGAGCCCCCAGAAAATAAGGGGAAGGCTTTCAAAGCAGTCCTTATCCCAACTCCCACGATCCATCGAAATTCCGGAATATGACCGGGACGCAGTAACGCCGGGCATCGTTCATCTCGGAGTAGGCGCGTTTCATCGCGCCCATCAGGCGGTTTTTATCGACGATTGCCTCAAGCGCGGTGAAACACAGTGGGGCATCGTGGCTGCTTCGCTCAGAAGCACCGAAACACGTGACGCCATAGAGCATCAGGACAATCTCTATACATTCAACCTGCGCGACGGTGATGGCGAGCGGTTTCGTGTGATCGGCTCCATTCTGGAGACAATCGTCGCACCGGAAAGTCCGGAACGCTTGATCGATCGCCTTTCCGATCCAAGGGTACGGCTCGTCACGCTGACCGTAACTGAAAAAGGCTATGTCACCAATCTCGCCAGCAAGACCCTGCTGCGCGACCATCCGGATATCATACACGATCTCGCAAACCCGGATAGGCCACGAACAATCTATGGCTTCATACTTGCCGCGACCAGACGCCGAAAGTCTGAAGGGTCCGTACCGCTTACCCTCCTGTCGTGCGACAACCTTCCCTCCAACGGGCATGTCCTGCGCAAACTGCTGCTGGAATTTGCTGCGCTAGCAGACGCAGAATTGGCGGAGTTCGTCACCAGGCACATCGCCTGCCCATGCTCCATGGTCGACCGGATCGTTCCCGCAACGACGGACGATGATCGGGAAACGATTGCGTCGGCTCTTGGGGTCGAGGACGCATGGCCTGTGGTGGCGGAACCCTATTTTCGCTTTGTGATCGAGGATCGTTTCCCACACGGGCGACCGGCACTCGAAAAATCCGGCGTCGAATTCGTCGCTGATGTCGAGCCGTACGAACACATGAAGCTGCGAATGCTGAATGGTGCGCATACCGCCATGGCGGCGGCGGGGCAAATCGCCGGACTGGCAACCGTTGCAGATGCCTGGCGCGAACCCACCATCCGCAACTTCATCGATTCCTATTGGCAGGCCGTTGGCAAAACGCTCGATCCGTCTGTGGATGGCGAGGCATTCGCGGCAGGTCTACGGGATCGTTTCGGCAATCCTGCGCTCCAGCACAAAACCATGCAGATCGCTTCCGATGCTTCACAAAAATTGCCGCAACGCATTCTGGGAGCGCTACGCGAACTGATGGAGAGCGACACCGACAGCCGCCCGCTTGTGCTCGCCTTGGCACTCTGGATACGGTCCTGCGCTAAACTGGATGAAAGCGGCCAGCCGATTACCATTCTCGACCCGGCCTTCAATGACTGGGATGCACCGGATCAGGCCGCCACTGAGCCGGACGTCGTTGTCGAACGTTTCCTGACCTTTACGCGAACGTTCGGCGATGATCTTCCAAAGAACCTGGTCTTCGTGACAGCGTTGAAAGCAGCCTATCGTGACATCCGGGAAAACGGTGCACTTGGCGCCATCGACAATTTTCTGAACTCATAAAAAAGGCCGGAAATCCGGCCTCTTTTCATCTTCAGAAAGGCTTACGCCGGCGCTGCAAGCCGAGCGGCCTTGCGTCGTTCGACACGGGCGCGGATAGCCTCGACATCCGTGATTGGCGTAGCAGCGAAAAGCTGGCGCGTGTAGGGATGCTTCGGATCGGCGAAAAGCTCCTCGCGCGTTCCCTGTTCCACCGCTTCGCCCTTCGAGATCACCATCACGTCGTCGGCAATGTAACGCACCACGGAAAGATCGTGACTGACGAACACATAGGTCAGCTGGAATTCTTCCTGCAGGTCGGCCAGAAGGTTGAGAACTTGCGCCTGAACCGAAAGGTCGAGCGCCGAAACCGGCTCATCCAGCACCAGAAGCGTCGGATTGAGCATTAGGGCGCGCGCGATTGCGATGCGCTGACGCTGACCACCCGAGAACATATGGGGATAGCGGTTGAAGTGCTCTGGTCCAAGACCGACCTTCACCAGCATGGCTTCTGCCCGCTCGCGACGCTCGGCTGCCGGAACCGACGTATTGATGACCAGCGGTTCCATCAGCACGTCGCCAACTTTCTGACGAGGGTTGAGGCTGCCGTACGGATTCTGGAACACCATCTGCACCTTGGAGCGCATATCCGGACCCGGACGACGCTTGGCGATATCGACGGCCTGTCCTTCGATCTTCAACTCACCGCCGGATGCCGGATCGATCAGCGCGATGATACGCGCAAGAGTCGATTTTCCCGAGCCGGATTCACCGACGATGGCGAGCGTCTTGCCGCGTTCGACGGAAAAATCGATGCCCTTGAGCGCCTGTACCGTCTTGGAGCCGCCGAACATGCCGCCCGGAACGTGGTAGTGACGCGTGATACCCTTGCCTTCGACGACAACACTCATTGCACGCCCTCCTTGCCGAAGAAATCGGAAACCGTCGGCAGACGGTCACCGGTTGCGTTTTCCGGCAGCGCCGAGAGGAGCGCCCTCGTGTAGGGGTGCTGCGGCGCCTCGAACAGGCTCAGCACATCTGCTTCTTCCATCTTGCGACCCTTGTACTGCACGACAACGCGGTCAGCGGTTTCCGCAACCACGCCCATGTCATGGGTAATCAGGATCAGCGCCATGCCGTACTCTTCCTGAAGCTTCATCAGGAGATCGAGAATCTGCTTCTGGATAGTCACATCGAGCGCCGTCGTAGGCTCGTCCGCGATGAGCAGGCGTGGCTTGGATGCGATGGCGATGGCGATCATGACACGCTGGCACTGACCGCCAGACATCTGGTGCGGATAGGCATTGAGCTTGGTTTCCGGCTCCGGAATGCCCACCGCCCTGAAGAGTTCCAGGGCACGGGCGCGCGCCGCGGATTTGCTCATGCCGAGATTGAGGCGAAGGACCTCCTCGATCTGGAACCCGACCGTGAAGGACGGGTTGAGCGAGGCAATCGGCTCCTGGAAGATCATGGTGATCTCCCGGCCGATCAGCCTGCGACGTTCCTGTGGCGAGAGCGTCAGAAGGTTCTTGCCGTCGAAGGTCATCTCGTCGGCAGTGATCATCGCCGTGTCCGGCAGCAGGCCCATGACCGCCAGCATCGACACCGACTTGCCCGAACCGGACTCACCGACGATCGCCAGCACTTCGTGTTTGTCGACCGATACATCGATGCCGTCCACGGCCGTGAAGGAACCGGTGGCAGTGGCGAACTTCACCGTAAGGTTTTTGATTTTCAGCAGGCTCATCGCTCAGCTCCGCTTCAATTTCGGGTCGAGCGCATCACGCAGCCCGTCACCCATCAGGTTGATGGCCAGCACCGAGATGAGGATTGCAAGACCCGGGAGTGTTACAACCCACCATGCACGCAAAATGAATTCGCGAGCCTCAGCCAGCATCGTGCCCCACTCGGACGCGGGCGGCTGCGCGCCCATGCCGAGGAAGCCGAGGGCTGCCGCATCGAGAACCGCCGACGAGAACGACAGCGTTGCCTGAACGATCAGCGGCGCAAGGCAGTTCGGCAGAATGGTCTTGAACATCAACCGCAGATTACCCGCACCGGCAACGCGCGCTGCCGTGACATATTCGCGGCGAAGCTCGCTCATCACAGCGGCGCGGGTCAGACGCGCAAAGTGCGGCTGATACACGATGGCAATCGCGATCATCGCGTTGGTCAGGCCAGGTCCGAGGATCGCAACCAGAACCAGCGCCAGAAGCAGCGATGGGAACGCGAGAATGACATCCATCACGCGCATGATGACATTGTCCACCCAGCCGCCGAAGAAACCGGCGATAAGGCCAATGACGATGCCGCCGACGAGTGCGATGGAAACGACGACGATACCGATGAACAGCGAGTATTGTGCGCCGTAGATCAGGCGCGAAAGCATGTCACGTCCGACGGCATCGGTGCCGAACAGGAAGTCGACGCGGCCACCCTCCTGCCAGAATGGCGGGATGAGCAGTGCATCACGATACTGCTGGGTCGGATCATGCGGCGCAAGCAGCGATGCGAAAACCGCAACCAGCACCAGCAGAATAAAGACGGCGAGGCCGATGACGGCGCCACGGTTCTGGCGGAAATAGAACCAGAAATCGGCAATCATCCGGCGGCGAATGGCGGCGTCGGAAAGCTTGACGCCACTTGTGGGGGTCGTGGTCACATCGCTCATTTGTGACGGATCCTTGGGTTGATGAGGCCGTAGGTCAGATCGACGAGCAGGTTGACGATCATCACCATGCCCGCAGTCAGAAGCAGGCCGCTCTGCACCACGGGATAGTCGCGGCGCGAGATGGAATCGATCATCCACTTGCCGATGCCCGGCCAGGAGAAGATTGTTTCAGTCAGGATGGCACCCGCCATCAGCACGCCGATCTGGAGGCCGATGGTGGTGATGACCGGGATCATGGCGTTGCGCAGTGCATGAACGCCGACGACGCGTGTGGCAGACATGCCCTTGGCGCGTGCGGTGCGTACATAGTCCTCACCCATCACTTCCAGCATCGCGGAACGCGTCTGGCGCGCGATGACAGCAAGCGGAATGGTGGCAAGCACGACGGAAGGCAGAATGAGGTGCGACAACGCCGAGACAAATGCGCCCTTCTGGCCGGAAATCAGGCTGTCGATCAGCATGAAACCCGTAACGGAAGGGAAGAAATACATCAGCGAGATGCGTCCCGATACCGGCGTCCACTGGAGGATGCCGGAGAACATGATGATGAGCAGAAGCCCCCACCAGAAGATCGGCATGGAGAAACCGACCAGCGCCGTCGTCATCGAAATCTGATCGAACCAGGATCCACGCCGGATCGCAGCAAGAACGCCGACAGGGACGCCGATTGCGGTTGCGATGATGATGGCAACGAGGCCAAGCTCGACCGTTGCTGGAAACAGCGACAGGAACTCGGTCAGAACAGGCTTCTTGGTGACAAGCGAATTGCCGAGATCACCCTGCAGAAGCCGTCCGAGAAACTGGAGATATTGCTGCCAGATGGGCTGGCTGAAACCGAGCTGTTCGGCAAGCTGCGCGTGCCGCTCGGGCGAAATACCGCGCTCGCCAGCCATCAGCAGCACGGGATCGCCGGGCAGCACGCGCACGAACGCGAAGGCAACGAGGGTAATCCCGAGGAAGGTCGGAATGAGATAGAGAAATTTGCCGAGAATGAACCGGATCATGGTCTTTTTCCTGAAAAGACGCGCGGAAGAACGTCGTTCTCCCGCGCGTCCTGTTGTTTGGGATTACTCCGCGATGTCTACCGTGTCGAATACGAAGTCGCCAAGCGGGCTCATCTGGAAGCCCGTGACATTCTTGCGCATCGGTACGTACTGCGTCGAGTGGTCGAGGGTTGCCCAAGGAGCCTGATCCTTGAAGATGACCTGTGCCTGCTCATAAAGCTTCGTACGCTCGGCAACGTCGCTCGTCTGCTTGGCCTTGGTCAGGAGATCGGAGAACTCCTGATTGCACCAGAAAGCGCGGTTTGCACCACCCGGCTGAGCCGAGGCGCAGGAGAGCAGAACGCTGAGGAAGTTGTCCGGGTCACCGTTGTCACCCGTCCAGCCGAGGATGACGGCGCCGTCACGGCCCGGTTCCATCGACTTCTTCAGGTATTCACCCCACTCATAGGAGACGATTTCAACCTTGACGCCAACCTTGGCGAAGTCCGACTGCAGAAGCTCGGCGGTACGGCGCGCGTTCGGCATGTAAGGACGCTGAACAGGCATCGCCCAGATCTTCATCGAAAGATCCTTGACGCCAGCTTCCTCGAGAAGCTTCTTGGCGGCTTCCGGATCGTACGGATCGTCCTTGATGTTGTCGTTGTACGACCACATCGTCGGCGGGATCGGGTTTTTGGCGACCTGGCCATTGCCCTGGAACACGGCGTCGATGATGGCCTGCTTGTTCATGGCCATGTTGAGTGCCTTGCGAACCTTCGGGTCATCGAACGGCTTCAATGTCGTGTTGTAGGCAAGATAGCCAACGTTGAGGCCGGACTGTTCGTCGAGCTTCAGGTTGGAATCTGCGCGAATGGAAGCAAGGTCGGCCGGTGCCGGATAAGGCATCAGGTGGCATTCGCCAGCCTTCAGCTTCTGCAGGCGAACAGCGGCATCAGGAGTGATCGCGAAGATCAGGTCGTCGATCTTAGGTGCCGTGCCCCAGTAATCGGCGTTCTTCTGGTAGCGGATAACCGCGTCCTTCTGATAGGCCACGAACTTGAACGGACCCGTGCCGATCGGCAGGTTGTTGAAGTCTTCCTTCGTACCAGCCTTGTCGAGCGTGTCGGCATATTCCTTCGATACAATCGAAGCGAACGGCATGGCGATGTTGGCGAGGAACGGCGCTTCCGGGTGCTTCAGCACGAACTTGACCGTGTAATCGTCAACCTTGACGATTTCCTTGATCAGCGACGGCATTTCCATCGAGGAATAATACTCGTAGGTGATGCCGGCGATGTACTGGTGCCACGGGTTCTTGTCGTTGCCCTGGCGATCGTAGCTGAAAATCACGTCGTCAGCGTTGAAATCGCGGCTCGGCGTGAACTTGTCGTTGGAGTGCCACTTCACGCCCTTGCGCAGCTGGAAGGTGTACTCGAGGCCATCAGCGGAAATTTCCCACTTCTCGGCGAGAGCAGGTTCGATTTCAGTCGTGCCCTTCTTGAACTCAACGAGACGGTTGAAGACCGGGTGCGCCGACGCATCGAACGTACCGCCGCCGGTATAAGGCGCCGGATCAAAGCCCTCGGGCGAAGCCTCGGAGCAATAAACGAAAGTTTTCGCCATGGCGGGCATGGCGGAAGTCATCGCAATCGCAGAAGCGATCAGCAAACTGCGGGTCAGCGTTTTCATCTGGTGGTCCTTTCCCTCTTTATCTGAGTCCTGTTTCGGCCCTTTCACGGGCCTTTTTTCTGGTCAGTGGCAACACACCATGCGTGTTGCCCATCGGACTATTGCCTCCCGACCAATTACCTTGCGTCCGGCTGAAAAAGCCGGTCGAGGTTCTTTTCCGGAGGGCAGAACCAGCGCGGTCCAGCCTCCGTCATGTAAGCGATATCTTCGAGGCGCACGCCACACTCTCCATAAACGCACAGCATCGGCTCGATGGAGAAGCACATGCCTGGTTCAAGCGGCGTATCGTTTCCAGCAACGATATATGGTTCTTCGTGAATATCCAGTCCAAGACCATGCCCCGTACGATGTGGCAAGCCCGGAACAGCATAGCCGGGACCAAAGCCAGCACCCGCCAGCGCCTGACGCGCAGCTGCATCCACTTCGGAACACGGGGCGCCGTTGCGTGCCGCGGCAAATGCCGCAGCCTGCGCATCACGCTCGGTATTCCAGATGAAACGCTGACGTTCGGTCGGCTGACCGAATACATACGTCCGGGTAATGTCCGACCGGTAACCGTGCAGGATACCGCCGAGATCGACCAGAACCATGTCGCCTTCATTCAGCGTCTGGGCATAGGGAACGCCGTGCGGATAGGCCGTCGCCTCCCCGAACTGTACAGCGACAAAAAGCGGCTTCATCCCGAGTGCGATATGGGCAGCATTAACGAAATCAGCAACTTCAGTGGTTGAAACACCGGCCCGCAGATTTTCAAAAACAGCCTTTTGCACGCCGTAGCTGGCGTCCATCGCCGTCTGGATGATAGCGATTTCGGTAGCAGATTTGACCTGCCGCTGCTTCACGATCATCGGCTGAGCGGAAATCACACGGCCTTCCAGACGCTGCATCAATGCGGATGCAAAGACGAATGGCGTTGCAGGGTCAATCGCGATACGCACGCCGGGACAGGCAAATGCCTCAACATGGCGCACCATGATATCGAAGGGATTTTCATCCTCTTCCCATACCGCAATCCGACCCGGAACACGGATCAGGGTTTGCAGTTTGGGCTCTTCGAAAGCCGGGCTGACATAAAGCAGATCACCTTCAGCGGGCACAAAGGCACCGTGAATCCGCTCGGAAAGACCAAGCGACAGTCCGGTATAGTACGTGAGAGAGGATGATGCATCGAGCCACACCACCTTCACGTCTTCCCGGATCATTTGCATTTGCAGATTGCGCAGGCGCAACCTCAATTCATTTTCAGCGATCGGCTGCACGCCAACCGGCTGAAAGCGCTTCAGCGCCTCTGTAAAGTCTGCCATTCTCTCCCCGCCGCTTTGGGGCGCGCATACACCAGCGTGCAGGCCAACTTCCCAAGCGTTCTTTTGACTATGCATAACACACGCGAAAGGCGAGGCAATGGGCCAAAGCCAACGAGAGCAACAAAACTGTGCATATTTATCTATACAAAGGCAAAATACGCTCGTCAAAGGCCGGATTGCGCAGCCTCTTGCCTTGACGCCCCGCTAAAAATTCACTCGCGATTTTGTGAAGCCCCCCCCTGCAACCACCGGACAACGGGCCGGATATTCCTCAAAACGACTGAAGGAGCACAGATGCATCTTCGGTCAACGGGGGGGGGATTAAAACCTGAAAAAAGAAAAAGCCTGCCGCGGGAGGAGGTGCGGCAGGCTTCAAACTTGATCGACGATTGGGAGGAGGAGTACCGTCGATCCACATCGGATCGGCGCTGGGAGGAGGAGTGCGCCGCTTCGATGATTTGAATATAGTTGCATCACTGACCTTTTAACAGAGCCAGTCTCGCAATGCAGCAATGCAATTTTGCATGACCTCGGTAGCATAGCATGTTTTTCAGCACACGCCCCAGAAGCCTGATTCTATTAGCTCTCGCGATACACCTGAAAACCGGCGAAAGATTGATTGACCGGCATCAGCTCGAGGCTGTTGATGTTGATATGCTTGGGTTGAGAGGCGACCCAATGGATCGTGTTGGCAATGTCATCGGCCGTGATCGGATTTACGCCCTTGTAAAGATTGTCCGATGCTTCCTGATTGCCACCTGTACGAACAAGTGTGAACTCGGTTTCACACATGCCGGGCTCAATGGACGTCACGCGAACACCCTTGCCATGCATATCGGAACGCAGACCAAGTGAAAACTGCCGCAGAAATGCTTTCGTGCCACCATAGACGTTGCCACCCAGGTAGGGGTAAGTCGCCGCGACTGACGCAAGGTTGATCACCATGCCCCGACGCTCGATCAGTGTCGGCAACAGCTGGTGGGTGATATTCAGGAGGCCGGTGATATTGGTCGCCACCATCGTGTGCCAGTCCCTCAGCGGCACCTGCGGCGCGGGCGATGTGCCCAAGGCAAGACCAGCATTGTTCACGAGAACATCGATGTCTCGGAAACCTGCTGGCAGCTCAGAGATCGCTGCCTGCATCGCTGCTTCGTCCGTAATGTCGAAAGCGGCACCATAAAAGCTGGCGCCGAGTTCCTCGGCAAGCGCCGTTAGGCGCTCCGCGCGGCGACCGGTCCCCACGACCTTCCAGCCCTCGCGCACAAAACGCCTTGCCGTTGCCTGTCCGAAACCGGATGTCGCGCCCGTGATGAAAATGGTTCCGGTCATGAAAGTGCCTCCACTCTGTTCTGTATGTCCGTCTGTGTGTTTTGAAGAAGCTTTTCAGCCGCCAGCTTCAGGCAGCACTTGAAAGCATCAACATCGGTATAAAGCGCTCCTTCGGGCGCGTTGCCGACAACGACGACACCACCGCGCCGAAGGATACCGCCGTGCAGCATCAGATTGTCGGCCATGTCGAAGTTCTCGATCGACAACCCGTCCGGCCCGCGAAAGCGCCCCGTCTCGTCCTGAATGATGTCACCGCCGTAATAGGTCGTTATCCGGCTGAAATGGCTGGCGGCCACATTCGTGTAAGCGAAAACCGGCTTGCCCAGCGCGCACATGAAGCCGAGTTCGTAGCTCGTTCCCGTGTCGGCGGCGATACCTCTGAACGGCGTGAGGTTGGCGATGACCGCATCCGCCTCCATCATCATCTGCTCATCGACGGCATTGATATTGCAGCCATGCTGGATTTTCGTGTCGGCGGGCGGAATCTGCAGATCCCCCGGCGAAAGCGGAATAAAACCGGTTTCGCGTGCGAGGGCTGCCTTGAGATCAAGCATTTCGCGAGCATTCGAGAGAAAAACTTCCGGCCCTGCGAGATAGATTTTTTTTGTCATGGGAATTTCATGCATATCAGAATGAATGTTGCGGGAACCTAACCCGCCGACATTGCAGAACGCAAGCATCAAGGCGCGGACGGGCGCGGGATAAAACAACGGTATCGCCTACCCGCTGTTTCGGTTATACGCCATTCGACAGACGCGACACGACCGGAGAAGCTCATGCCTGCCACCATCCGTTATCACGAAGGCGATATTTCAGCGGAAGATGCTGCACGCTATACCGGCGCCATAGCGATCGATACGGAAACGCTCGGGCTGGTTCCCCGTAGAGATCGCCTCTGTGTCGTACAGCTCTCGCCCGGTGATGGATCGGCGGATGTCATCCGCATTGCTGCCGGGCAGAAGGAAGCGCCCAATCTGGTGGCGATGCTTGCCGATCCGTCTCGAGAAAAGATTTTCCATTACGGGCGCTTCGATATCGCCGTTCTGTTCCATACCTTCGGCGTGACCACGGCATCGGTTTTCTGCACGAAGATCGCCTCCCGCCTGGTGCGCACCTACACGGACAGGCACGGCCTGAAGGACAATCTGAAAGAGATGCTCGAAGTTGACATCTCAAAGGCGCAGCAGTCTTCGGATTGGGCTGCGGCAACGCTGTCACCCGCCCAGCTCGAATATGCGGCTTCCGATGTACTTTACCTGCACGCCCTGCGCGACAAGCTGATCCAACGCCTGGTGCGCGACGGCCGCATGGACCACGCCACGGCCTGTTTCGCGTTCCTGCCGACACGCGCCAAGCTAGACCTTCTGGGCTGGGAAGAAACCGACATTTTTGCCCACAGCTGAAACCGGCGGCCTGAACGGCGAGACTCTTAACATCTGGTTTACCGCATTCGCATAATCTCGGCCGCAACTCTACGTCGCAGCCGGGATTTTCTCCATGATTACCCCTCTTCAGCAAACAGCCGGTATCGCAGTCGGCGACCTGATGCGGTCCATGATCGAAACGATCGAGGAACGTCAGCGTGAAGAGCAGGAAAAAGCAAACGGTACGAAACACGACGAGACAGTCAAAGCCGCGCAACCGCAGCCGGATCAGTCCCAGCGCGCCGCCAACGAAAAAATCAGCGCCTATCTCTTCGGCGCCATGCGGCCCGATCCCGATGCATTTGCCTCTCTCGTTGCCCGCTTTTCCTCCGCCCTTGGCGTGACACAGGGAAATGACGAGACGAACGCTGCTTTCGCACAACGGCTGCAAGACGCCCTGACCCTGACGGACAACTTCGAGAAAACCGATTATCAGGGCAACCCGACCAAGATTTCCCTCAAGTCTCTCGGCGTTTCGGAAGCTCAGGTCATCGACGTGATGAATGGCGCCGTTACATCCTGGACCGATCCGATGGCCTCCCTTGCGGCACGCATCGCAAAAAATGCGGGCCTGACCGGTCAGGAGGAAGACTTCGGCGAGCAGATGACGAAGGCCATCATGGCGGCACGTGCTTCTTTGCCAAAAAGCGTCAACGATCTTGAAGAAAGTACCGGAATTAAGGAACTCGGCATCAGCGCCGAACAGATGATCTCGGCAATCGCCAATCCGTGGAGCGAGACCGCGCGCGCCGTGAAAGAGGCGCTCAACGAGCAGGCACAAAGCGGCGGTATGACGACACGCGAGACGCTGAAGGTTATCCAGCGCCTTGAAGATGTCGCCGATCCGAAAACCAAGGAAGAACTGCAAGCGGAGCGGGATGACAATCGCATAGGCGAAGTGAATGACGCCGAGGTGTCGGCCGAACGCGAGGCCGACATCAGGAATTTCGATGCCAAGGGAAAACTGGAAGACGTACAGAAACTTCAGGATGCGGTGAAAGAACATATCGACGCCTCGAAAGATGCCGGTTCAGATGATGCCCAGGAGGCCGGACCCCTCGATATCGATAGCGAAATGGCGATGATTTCCGCTCCGTCGTCCGTGACGACAGGCAGCGTCCAGGCTTCCCCCACCGACGAGGCTGAGGACAACCAGCCTGCTGAGATAAGATCTTCAACTGAAGCGGATGATGTAAACGACGCCGAAAAGCTGCTCGACGCGCAGACCGTGGTAGAAGAAGGCCAGAAACACATTCTACCGATATCGATCGATGAAAACGGTCTTTATGAATTGTTGCGGAAAAAAGCAGCCTGACGACAGGTTTTCAAAACATTTGAGCGAAACATGATGTGAGTTCAAAGATGCCCCATACTCCCCGACTCCCCGGAGGCAACGGCCATGAGGCCGAACTGGACATCGCAAGCGCACTTCTTGCCATGGCTGCGCCATCAACCGTTCCCGGTGACGACCTATTCGCCGAGGAGACGGTAGACCAAGCGCCAAGCCCCAAACCCGAAAGAGGGTTTCCGAAAGCAAGCTGGCTCGATGCCCTGCCGTCGGAAGCATTTGAAACAAGGCGAACCGAGCCCGCTCGCATTTCCTCCGTCAATTCGGACGATAACGGCCTCTATCGCATGTTCGTCGGCGTTTCGCCTTAGATTACCACCTCTGCCGCATGGTTAGCGAAATATTAACCTCATGACCGCAGTCTGGAGTTTGATGATTCTGCGTGCTGCAAGGCAACGGGCATTTTCCACGTTGCGCACCACAACGCTCCCGCATGAGCGGGCGAGATGACACCTGTGCATCACCGTCGCGACAAACACCAACAATCTGGCCAAATGGCCAGCAGCACAGACCCTTGAACGGTCAGCGACGGCTATCGATACGAACGGAGCGAATCATGTTACCGCCTGTACCGAAATTGCCTGCAGCAGATGCATCGTACACCGCGACAACCGCAGCGGCTGGCCGCACGCAACCGGCTGGCACCGTTCCAGCGCCGATAGCGGTATCCGCGGCTGAAATGGACGGCAGCCTTTTCGCCAAGGCGACCATCGCGTCGCTCGCGAGTGAATATCAGCTGTCCCGCAGTACCTTCGTCCTGTCCGAAACACTCGGCAAACTGATGAACCTTCCCCGCCAGGACGGAGAGGCAATAGAAGCATATGTCGCGCGGCTGGCAGATGCGCTACGGGCCCTGCCAGCACCACAGCGGGCAGCACTCGAACAGCAGGTCAGCAAAGCCTTGCAGGGGCTGACGCTTTCAATGCTGACGGACATTCTGAAAAATCCGGCGGGACCGGATGCAGCACGTCTTGCCCTGCTAATCGAACTTTCCCGCTACAAGGGGCTCGATCTCGCCGCGAAAGCAGTCGTCACCTCATATCAGCAAAATAACAGAACGGATCTACCGACCTCCCTAGCATCCTCTCGAATGCCGGATGCACAGAAGCCCGCTCCGGTCGGGGAACAAGCCCCTCCTGTCACGAACCAGGCGGCGCTTGGCAGCCCCGCAAACAAGCTTGTTGCGCAGGTCTTCGCCCAGTTGACACAACTCGCCGCGCCGATGAAAGACGTCATGACTGCCCGCGTTGCTTTGCCTGAAGTTCCCAACAGGCCAAACGTTCAGAATGCTGACAGCGGCGTGCAAGCCCCCAAACCAGCCAGGCAGGACGTCAATATCGAACCTTCTGCAAAGGTTGCGCACCAAGATCAGAAGGCAGAATCGGCAAAGGCCACGTCGGCCGGAACACGGTCCGATAATCTGACGAAATCGGAAAACGGACGCCCCCAGAGTGCCGGGCAAAACCATGAAGCAGCGGCTCGCCCTCGCGCAGAGATGCGGCCGGCGCCAAATGCCTCTCCCAACCAGATAGCACTCCAGATCGAGGAAGCGGAAAGTTTCCTGTTTGCCGCGCTGACCGGGAAAGGCCCTTCGACGGCATCCACTCATGAACGCCCCTTACCCGTTGCGAGCGGGACCGCTCCTGCGACCCCTGAAAACCTGCCGGGAGAAAAAACCGATGCGCCCCTGTCCACGGCCCAAACGGCAAGGAGCGAGCCCGAAACGCCCGAACAGCACTCCGTAAGCCAGACCGTTACAAGAGTACTATCCGAGCAGGAGTTGAAGACAGCGACATTCGAGCAGGCAGCAACTCAACCGCTCATCGCCTCCCTCCTTGCCAAGGAAGGTACACCACTGCCCTTTGTCTCCTACCCTCCTGCAAAGGACGAGCCGGAATCAGAGACGCCGCATCGAGGCCATCCCCCGTTCTCGGAGGGCGACGCTGATGAAAATGCCGAAGAACAGGGTGAACCTGGTGAAATGGAAGAACGCGCTGCCGCCAACGACGCAGCAGAAGTGCAGACGGCTGAAGACCCAGGTGCCGGCATGAACGATGAGAGCGCGGAACACTATTATCTGCGAATGGGCGGGATCGTCTGAAAGATCCTCTCGCTCGACGGGCCTTGGCAAGACAACAAAAAACCCGCCGGATCGCTCCGGCGGGTTCTTCATTTCAAAAGATCAGGCGATTACTCGCCGCGGTTCTTCAGAGCCGCGCCGAGGATGTCGCCGAGCGAAGCGCCCGAGTCGGACGAACCGAACTGAGCAACGGCTTCCTTCTCTTCAGCGATTTCCAGAGCCTTGATCGAAAGCATGACCTTGCGGTCCTTCTTCGAGAAGTTGACAACGCGAGCGTCGACAACCTGGCCAACCGAGAAGCGCTCAGGACGCTGCTCGTCACGGTCACGGGAAAGGTCAGCGCGACGGATGAACGAGGTGAGGTCTTCGTGGTTTACGAGCTTCACTTCGATGCCGCCGTCGTTGACGCCGATGACTTCAGCGGAAACAACTGCGTTCTTGCGCAGGTCGCCGGAAGAAGCGGCTTCGCCGACGGAGTCCTTGCCGAGCTGCTTGATGCCGAGCGAGATTCGTTCCTTCTCGACGTCAACGTCGAGAACGACAGCCTTGACGACGTCACCCTTGTTGTACTCTTCGATGACCTGTTCGCCCGGACGGTTCCAGTCCAGATCGGACAGGTGAACCATGCCGTCGACGTCGCCTTCGAGGCCAATGAACAGGCCGAATTCGGTCTTGTTCTTGACTTCGCCTTCGACTTCAGTGCCGGCCGGATGGCTGTAGGCAAATGCCTGCCACGGGTTTTCCAGCGTCTGCTTCAGGCCAAGCGAGATACGGCGCTTGGACGGATCGACTTCGAGAACGACAACGTCGACTTCCTGGCTCGTGGACAGGATCTTGCCGGGATGTACGTTCTTCTTGGTCCAGGACATTTCGGAAATGTGGATCAGGCCTTCAATGCCCGGCTCCAGCTCAACGAATGCACCGTAGTCGGTGATGTTCGTGACGGTACCGGAGATTTTCTTGCCAACCGGGTACTTGGCGGAGATGCCATCCCACGGATCGGACTCGAGCTGCTTCATGCCGAGCGAGATGCGGTGGGTTTCCTGGTTGATGCGGATGATCTGAACCTTGACCTGCTGGCCAATGTTGAGGATTTCCGAAGGATGGTTGACGCGGCGCCATGCCATGTCGGTGACGTGCAGCAGGCCGTCGATGCCGCCGAGGTCAACGAACGCACCGTAATCGGTGATGTTCTTGACGACGCCGTCAACAACCTGGCCTTCTTCGAGGTTCTGAACGATTTCAGAACGCTGCTCGGCGCGGGACTCTTCGAGAACCGTACGACGCGAAACAACGATGTTGCCGCGACGCTTGTCCATCTTGAGGATTTCGAAGGGCTGTGGGTTGTGCATCAGCGGAGTTACGTCGCGGATCGGACGGATGTCGACCTGCGAACGCGGAAGGAAGGCAACGGCGCCATCCAGATCGACGGTGAAGCCACCCTTGACCTGGTTGAAGATAACGCCTTCGACGCGCTCGCCAGCTTCGAACTTGGCTTCGAGCTTGACCCAGCTCTCTTCGCGGCGAGCCTTCTCGCGCGACAGAACAGCTTCGCCGAGAGCGTTTTCGATGCGCTCAACGTAAACTTCGACTTCGTCGCCGACCTTCAGCGTGCCGTCCTTGGACTTCGCGCCGAATTCCTTCAACGGAACGCGGCCTTCAACCTTGAGGCCGACGTCGACGATGGCAACGTCCTTCTCGATTGCCGTTACGATACCCTTGGCAACATAGCCTTCGGCGAGATCGTTAGAGGCAAAGGATTCTTCGAGAAGCGCTGCGAAATCTTCGCGCGTGGGGGTAGATACAGACATGAAATCTCCTGAGTGCATCCGATTGTGACGGATACAGAAGCGCCGGTGGGCTAGCGTTGATGATACCCGAACTCATGCCCGCCTTTTCAAAAGGCTTTCCGGCGCGAGGACATGTCTTCGGGCAATTCCGGTCTGAACGCGAAACAATTGATGCGGTTCCGCGAGGAATCTATTTCTTCAGAGCAGCATCGATGATCGATTTCGCGGCTTGAAACGCCGCTTCTATACTCATTTCCGACGTATCTAGCAAGTGTGCGTCTTCAGCCGGCTTCATCGGGCTGTCAGCACGCCCCATATCACGCTCATCACGCTTCTTCACATCGGCGAAAACCACATCGTAATCGGCAGCGACGCCGTTGGCGACGATCTCGTCATAACGCCGTTTCGCGCGAACCTCCGGGGAAGCGGTGACATAGAGCTTCACCGGCGCATCCGGGCAGACCACCGTTCCGATGTCCCGTCCATCCAGAACCGTGCCGGGCTCGGTTCGCGCAAACCGCTGCTGCGCCGTGACAAGGGCACGTCGCACCGGCGTCATGACAGCAACCTTCGAAGCCGCTTCCCCGATATCGTGCCGCGACAGCACCGAACGATCGAGACCGCCGAGATCAAGCTCAAGCGCAATCTTCTCAGCGACGGCCTCATCATCAAGCGGCAGGCCGGCGTCGATCAACGCCTTGGCAGTGGCGCGGTAGGTCAGCCCGGTATCGAGATGGTGGAAGCCGTAGGTCTCGGCAATCCGGCGCGAGAGCGTTCCCTTGCCGGCGGCCGCGGGACCATCGATGGCGATCGTAAAAGTCATGAAACTGCCTTGCCCGTTCATGGATATATATAGAGTGTGTCGAAACGTCTTCCTGTCACATCCATGATTGCCTTGATGGCAAAGGATGCGCCAAGATGAAAGCATCGGAAGTTTGTCTTTGACACGAAAGACCGCAACGATTAAGGGGACCGGCTATAAATTTTACCGTCTATGCCGGTTTTACGGCGTACACACCGAAACTCATCCGACAATTTGAGGCTTAGACAGTGGCAAAAGCGGAACTTGGTACCAAGCGTACAGATCCAGATACCGGCAAGAAGTTCTACGACCTGAACCGTGATCCGGTCGTTTCCCCCTACACCGGCAAATCCTGGCCGCTCTCCTTCTTCGAGGAAAGCACCGCACAGGCAAAGCTCGAGCAGGCTGAAGAAGAAGACGTCCAGGAAGTCGATACCGAAAACACGGAAGTCGAACTCGTCTCGCTCGAAGACGCCGATGGCGACAACGGCGGCGATGACATTCCGGATATGGGCGATGATGACGACGTCGAAATCGGCGACGACGACGACACCTTCCTCGAAACCGACGAAGATGACGACGATGACGATATGTCCGGCATCATCGGCGTAACCGGTGACGACGAAGAAGTTTGATTTTGTTGATGAAAACGGCCCGACGACAAAAAAATGACGTCGGGCTGTTTTTTTGGCTTGCGCTCTTCGGAAAGCCGAAGTACTAAGCCGCCACCGAACGGAACAACAGCCGCTTCGGTTCCCGGAACCGGACAAAATTGCCGGAACCCTTATGGGGCTATAGCTCAGCTGGGAGAGCGCTTGCATGGCATGCAAGAGGTCAGCGGTTCGATCCCGCTTAGCTCCACCAAACCTTTGTATATTTCCAAATTTGATAGATATATCAATTCCTTAGGGACGCGATCCGCAAAACCCTCCGACCTATTCCTACCAACATTTCCAACCAAGTTTTTTCGGGCTCATGTTTTTGCCACTTCAGAGGCTTTCGGCCGCTGACCGGCTGTCTTGATTTGCCCAACTTGAGCCCACCGGCCACGAAGCTGGCTTTCAAATGCCTTCCTATGGCCAGCAGAGGCAGTACGCGTGAGCTCATCACGCACCTTGGCGATCTTCGCATGTTGACGATCAGGCGGCTGAAGAAGGAACTGGCTCGTGTCACCGAGGAGCGAGACATCCTAAAAAAAGCGGCCGCGTATTTCGCCAGGGATGCAAGATGATAGTCAAGCGTTCATTGTCCTGCATCTCCCGCAGTGTTCGGCGCGTGCGATGTGCCGCCTTCTGCGGATTCATCCCAGTGGATTTTACGCTTGGTTGAAGAACCCGCTAAGCAGGCGCGCCAGCGAGGACAAACGACAGACCGATCCGCTCCTGAAGGCGTGGGACGAGAGCGGTAAGGTCCACGGTTACCACAACCTGCACGACGACCTTCTCAATCAGGGCAACATGTGCTGCCCGAAAAGGGTCGCACGTCTGACCCGTCTCGCCGCGATCAAGGCACAGATCGGGTAGAGTGATAGGCGCTGAGTTCAACTGAGACCAGGCTGGGACTGGTTAGATCACCATCGACAGCTTGTGACCCATCGAGATGCAAGCCCCTGTTCTTCCTTTTTCCGTGTTGACAACCGCAATATCGACTCATATTTTAAGTTTAAAATAAATTGTGCTCGCCACAAGGAGAAGGGAACGTACATGCGTATCGTTTGTATCGGCGGAGGCCCGGCAGGGCTCTATTTCAGCCTGCTGATGAAGAAACTTCACCCTGAGCATCACATCCGTGTCGTTGAGCGTAACCGCCCCTACGACACATTCGGCTGGGGCGTCGTCTTCTCCGACCAGACCATGGCGTCGATGCAGAAGTGGGATAAGGAAAGCGCTGATGAAATTCAGCAGGCCTTCAACCACTGGGACGATATCGAAGTGCTCTTCAAAGGTACGCGCCAGCGTACCACCGGCCACGGCTTCGTCGGCATTGGCCGCAAAAAGCTTCTCAATATTCTACAGAGCCGCTGCGAGGCGCTCGGCGTGGAACTCGTCTTCGAAACCGATGCCGGTGGCGACCAGGATTTCCCCGATGCCGATCTGGTCATCGCGTCCGATGGCTTCAACTCCAAGATTCGCAACCGCTATCCGGAAATCTTCGAGCCGGATCTCGTCAAGCGCCCGAACCGCTATATCTGGCTCGGCACAAACAAGCTGTTCGACGCGTTCACCTTCGACTTCCGCAAGACCGACCACGGCTGGTTCCAGGCACATATCTACAAGTTCGACGAGAATACCTCGACCTTCATCGTTGAAACCACCGATAAAGCCTATGAGGCGCACGGTCTCGGCCAGATGAGCCAGCAGGAATCAATCGAGTTTTGTCAGAGCCTCTTCGCTGAAACGCTTGAGGGTGCGGAGCTGATGACCAATGCTCGGCACTTGGTCGGCTCAGCCTGGCTGAACTTCAACCGGCTGATCTGCGGCAAGTGGAGCCACTTCAACGGTGATTCCCATGTGGCGCTGATGGGCGACGCCGCTCACACCGCTCACTTCGCCATCGGCTCGGGGACGAAGCTTGCCATTGACGATGCGATCGAGCTTGCCAACCAGTTCAACAAGGCCGGTCACGGCAAAGGCAGCATTGCCGACGTTCTAAAGACCTATGAGGACATCCGTCGCGTGGACGTGGCACGCATTCAGAACGCCGCCCGCAACGCCATGGAATGGTTCGAAGTCGTCGGCGATCGCTATGCCGACACGCTCCCCCCGGAACAGTTCATGTACTCGATGCTAACCCGCTCCCAGCGCATCAGCCACGAGAACCTGCGCCTGCGCGACAAGGAATGGCTTGAGGGTTACGAGCACTGGTTTGCCCGCCAATCCGGCCTCGCCGTCAAGGAAAACGAGCGCTGCCTGCCGCCGATGTTCACGCCCTATACGGCGCGCGGCACGACGCTGCCAAACCGCATCGTTGTCTCTCCCATGGCCATGTATTCGGCGACAGACGGTCTTCTCGATGATTTCCATATGGTGCATCTTGGCGCCCGTGCACTCGGCGGTGCCGGTCTGGTCTTTGCTGAAATGACCTGCGTCTCTGCCGATGCACGCATCACCCCCGGTTGCCTGGGGCTGTGGAATGACGAACAGACAAAAGGCTGGAAGCGCTTTATCGACTTCGCCCACACCAATAGCGCGGCCAAGGTCGGCATCCAGCTCGGTCATGCCGGACGAAAGGGTGCGACGAAACGGGCTTGGGATGGCATCGATCAGCCGCTGGAGGAAGGCGGATGGCCGCTTCTCTCCGCCTCGGCGATCCCCTATTTAAAACACAGCGCCGTTCCGAAAGCGATGGACCGTGCCGATATGGACCGGGTGAAAGGCGATTTCGTCGCCGCGACGCGGCGTGCGGCAGAAGCCGGTGCCGACTGGCTCGAATTCCACGCAGCCCACGGGTATCTGATTTCATCCTTCCTGTCGCCGCTGACCAACCGGCGCGAGGACGAATATGGTGGATCTTACGAGAACCGGGCTCGCTATCCGCTGGAAGTCTTCGCCGCCGTGCGTGAATCCTGGCCGGAAGACAAGCCGATCTCGGTTCGTCTTTCCTGCCACGACTGGACGGAAGGCGGCAACACGCCGGAAGATGCCGCGATCTTCGCCAAGATGTTCAAGGATGCAGGCGCAGACCTCATCGACTGCTCATCGGGTCAGGTCTGGAAAGAGGAAAAGCCGGTCTACGGACGCCTGTTCCAGACGCCGTTCTCCGACAAGATCCGCAACGAAATCGGCATTCCAACCATAGCGGTCGGGGCCATTTCCGAGGCAGACCACGCCAATTCGATCATCTCCGCAGGCCGTGCAGACCTCTGCGCGGTGGCGCGGCCTCATCTGGCCGATCCCGCCTGGGTTCTGCACGAAGCAGCGAAGATCGGTCTGAAGAATGTTCCGTGGCCGAAGCAGTACATGTCCGGTAAGTTCCAGTACGAGGCGAACCTCGAACGCGCCGCTGCGGCAAAGTGAAAGAGCCATGTTGAACGCTCTTCCCCTTGAAGGACAGCACGCGCTCGTCACCGGAGCCGGAAGCGGCATCGGTGCTGCCATCGCCCGCACACTGGCGAAGGCTGGAGCGAATGTGACGCTGGCCGGACGCCGCCGCGAGCCCTTGAATGCTGTCGCAGCCGAAATTGGCACACGAGCTTTGGTGCTGGATAGCTTTGACGTGACGAGTACGGGCGCAATTGCTGATGGTTTGGAGAAAGCCCGGAGAACCTTCGGCACCGTCTCCATTCTCGTCAATAATGCCGGTGAAGCCCCAAGCGCGCCTTTTGAAAAGACATCCTCCGAGATGTGGAGCCATGTTCTCTCGGTCGACCTGACGGGTGTCTTCAATGTGACGCAAGCCGTGCTGCCTGATCTTAAGGCCCATGGCGAGCGAGCGCGCATCATCAACGTCGCGTCAACTGCGGGGCTGACGGGTTACGCCTACGTTTCCGCCTACTGTGCCGCCAAGCATGGTGTGGTCGGTCTGACGAGAGCCTTGGCACTGGAGCTGGCGAAGAAGGGTGTAACCGTCAATGCCGTCTGTCCCGGCTTTACAGATACACCGATCATCCAGCAGTCGCTTGACACCATCATGCAGAAAACCGGGCGCAGCCGTGAGGAAGCGCTGGCGGAATTCACCAAATCCAACCCGCAAGGGCGGCTGATCCAGCCGCAGGAAGTGGCGGACGCCACGCTGTGGCTTGCCTCGCCTTCGGCGGGTTCCGTGACCGGCCAGGCAATCGCGATTGCGGGCGGCGAGGTCATGGCAGGCTAAACGGAGTTAAAGACAAAATGCCCTTCACCCATTCCAAACCGATGCGCTTTGGCGACTGCGACCTGACGGGGATTGCCTATCATCCGGCCTATCTCTCCATGCTTGTCGATGTCAACGAAGCGATGTTCGCCTCCTTCGGCGTCACCTGGAAAGAACTCATGTTCGAGCGCAGGCTCGGCCTGCCCACGGTGACCATGAACCTCGAATTCAAGAAGCCCTCCGTCTATGGCGACACGCTCGATTTCGCCGTGCATGTGCGCGCAATCGGTCGGGCCTCACTCGATCTCGAAACCATCGTCACCGTCCGTGGCGACATCATCTGGTCGGTCAAGCAGAGGATCGTGATGACCTCGCTTGAAGACCACAAATCCCATCCATGGCCTGACGACGTGCGCGCAGGTCTCTCTCTTTATCTGGAGCCAAGACATGATGCATGAAATCATCCAGCCGCACGGCTGGGCAAAGCCTATTGGTTACTCGAACGGGATCAGTGCGCGCGGTCGCATCGTACAGGTCGGCGGTCAGATCGGCTGGGACGAGCATTGCCAGTTCCATTCCGACGATTTCGTCGAGCAGGTGCGCCAGACGCTTCTCAACATCGTCAGCGTGCTGAAGGCGGCGGATGCGAAGCCCGAACACCTTATCCAGATGACCTGGTACTTTACAGATCGCGTCTCCTACAAATCGCGCATGAAGGAAATCGGGGCGATCTACCGCGAGATCATCGGCCGTCACTTCCCGCCGATGGCGGCAGTCCAAGTCGTCTCCTTGATGGAAGACCGCGCCAAGATCGAGATTCAGGCGCTGGCCGTCGTTCCCGATTGATAGAGGCCTGCAGAGGAGGAGAAATTCCATGAGCAATACCCTTAGACCATTCATTACCCGCAAAGGTCAGGAAGACACCGGCACCGGCCAGTCCGGCGGCTGCGTGCGCATTTCGGGCGTCAGCCCGCAGCACACGCCTGCCACCAGGATCTGGTTCGGCAAGGTCTCCAACGAACCTGGCTACCGGTCCTATCCGCATCACCATGGCGAAGCCGAGACCGGCGGCTATGTGCTGAAAGGCAAGGCGCGCATCTACTTCGGCGAGAACTGGAAAGAGTATCTCGACATGGAGGAAGGCGACTTCATCTTCGTGCCGCCGAACTGGCCGCATATCGAAGTCAACATGTCGACAACCGAGGAGCTGGTCTGGCTGACCACCCGTACGCCGGACAACATCGTCGTCAACCTGCCGGATGTGGAAGATTCCGTTCTCGAAGGTTTCAGGAGAGCTTGATGAAACTGTTGCGATACGGCCCGGCAGGCGCTGAAAAGCCCGCCATCGTTGCCCAGGATGGAACTGTACGTGACCTTTCCGGCGTCATCGCCGACTTCACCCGCGATGTCTTGTCCGACGACGGGCTTGCGCGGCTTGCGGCCATCGAGCCCATGACCCTGCCGCATGTGTCGGTCGAACGTATAGGGGCATGCGTACCGCGTCCGGGCAAATTCATCTGCGTCGGTCTCAACTACGCAGACCATGCGAAGGAAACCGGCAAGGCACCACCGGAGGAGCCGATCCTGTTCATGAAGGCGACCTCTGCCGTCGTCGGTCCGAATGACGACGTCGAAATCCCGCGTGGATCGAAGAAGGCTGACTGGGAGGTCGAGCTTGGCGTCATCATCGGCACGCGGGCGAAATATGTCAGCGAGGCGGATGCTCTAAACCACGTCGCAGGCTATTGCGTGGTCAATGATGTGTCCGAGCGCGCCTTCCAGTCCGAGCGCGGCGGCCAGTGGACCAAGGGCAAGAGCCACGACACGTTCGGCCCCACGGGCCCTTGGCTCGTCACACGCGACGAGGTGCCCGATCCTCAGAAGCTTGCATTATGGCTGGATGTGGACGGCGTGCGCCGGCAGACGGGCAACACCAATACGATGATCTTCGGCGTCGCGCATCTGGTCAGCTATATCAGCCAGTTCATGACGCTGGAGCCCGGAGACGTGATCGCCACCGGCACGCCGCCCGGCGTCGGCATGGGTATCAAGCCGGAACCCATCTTCCTGAAACCGGGCCAAGTCATGACGCTCGGCATCGAAGGTCTGGGTGAGCAGCGGCAGCAAACCGTAGAAGCGAGCGACTGAGCCATGACCGATCTTTCAGGACGTCTTGCCATCATCACCGGTGGCGCTCGCGGACAGGGCGGGGCTGAAGCCCGTCTTTTTGCCTCCAAGGGTGCCGCCGTTATCATCGCCGACGTACTGGCCGAAGAAGGTCAGGCGCTCGCGGAAGCCCTGCAAAAGGAAGGGTACGAGGCCCGCTTCATCCATCTCGATGTCACCGACCCAACAAGTTGGGCAGGCGTTGTGGCGCTTGCCACCGAGTGGAAAGGCCGCATCGATATTCTCGTCAACAATGCCGGCATCATCAACCGCACGATCGTTGAGTCTACCAGCCTCGAGGCTTGGGAGCGCGTGCTGAAGGTCAATCTCACGGGTGCCTTTCTTGGCATTCAGGCGGTGATGGAGTTGATGGACAAGACCGGCGGCGGCTCGATCATCAACATCTCCTCCAATAGCGGCTATTCCGGTCACTACGACCCGGCCTACACGGCCAGCAAGTGGGGCTTGCGCGGGCTCACGCGCAGCGCTGCCATGGAGCTGACGACAAAAGGGATACGCGTCAACGCCGTCTGCCCCGGCCTTGTCGTGACCGGTCTGAACGCCAACAGTCCTCACCTGAAGCCGATGATCGACATGACGCCGATGAAGCGCAGCGGCAAGCCGGAAGAGATCGCCGAACTGGTGCTATTCTTGGCGTCTGACGCCTCTAGCTTCATCACCGGTGAAGACTTCGTCATCGACGGCGGCTTCACTGCCGGTGCGGCATACAGACGTGTCGCAACGCAGACAAATATCTTCCCCGAAACCTAAGGCCAATTTCTTTTCTCTCTTTCGGACGCGGCAGGCCGCGTTGCGTCCGAAATAAAAAATATAAATTCCTCACGAGAGGAAGTCAGCTTTCCCAGCAGATAGCAAGGATTGCAATGCGCTGGCATGCCAGATGTTCCTTGAATGTTCAAACATGTTGAGGTAAGTCAGTGTTTGGCACTCAACTGCGTGCAAGGGGCGGGACTTTGTCGGCGGTCGATCTCGAAATCATTGTCAGCGATACGCAAGAGGGTAAGAAGCAGGAGCTTCGCCTCTGGCTGCGACTCCTGTCCACCACCAAGCTGATCTCGCAGGAAATACGCCGCCGCCTGCGGCGCGAATTCGGAGCCACCCTGCCGCAATTCGATCTACTCTCCCAACTGTACCGGGAGCCGGAAGGACTGCGTCTCGGCGAATTGTCAAAACGAACTATGGTGACGAACGGCAACATCACCGGCCTCGTGGAACGGCTGGAACTGGACGGCCTCGTGTTGCGCGAACGGCCAGCCGATGACCGCCGCGTCATCGTCGCACGCCTGACAGACAAGGGCCGGACGATATTCGAGGCTATGGCGGAAGCGCACGGCGGCTGGCTAGAAGATATGATGGCGGATGTGGACCCGATCGTGCTCTCCGGCCTTCTCACCCACGTTGGACAGGTCAAACGCTCGGCGCACAACCATCTTTCTGCCGATGAAGGCGACGACCTTTAAGGCAACGACCCTTGCCACGCCTTGATAATTTTAGGTCCTGAACGCAGTCTTGGCACGTCTCAGAGAGCCTGCGAGAGACACAAGACCCTGTTCAAATCTCAATGCTCTCACCTGGCGTTCGACCAGCAAAATTAAAATCAAAAGAACGTGCCTTTAAGCGGCAACGCATATTTCCGTCAGCGCGATGCACAAGGCTCGAATAAGCCGCTTGCTGCAGACCGCCAAAGGTCAATCCTCGCATCAGAAATCTATTAAAAACTGTGCATTTTCAGTGCGCACCAAAAATCTAATTGCCCAGTAAATCGGCGTTTCGGCAATCAAATTTGAATATATTTAAAGCGCCAACATACCAATTTCAGGTCTCAGAAAAAAATATTACAAACTTAAACTTTCTCTCTTGCCAGAGCCAAATTCCGGTGCAATTCTGGACAAAAGGCAAAAAGCCACATCGATAAGAATAACTGGGAACATAACCATGCTGGGACCGTCAGGCCATCAGGATACCTTTGCCCGCGACAATCTTCCGCCCTTCGAAGAATGGCCGGAAATCAAGCTCGATGGGTTCGACTACCCCGAATGGATGAATGCAGGTGTCGAGCTGACGGACCGAATGGTCGAGCGTGGTTTCGGCGATCATACCGCCCTTATCGGCAATGGCCGCCGTCGCACCTATAAGGAACTTGCTGACTGGACGAACCGCATCGCCCGGGCGCTGACCGAGGATTATGGTGTCAAGCCGGGCAACCGTATTCTGATCCGCTCCGCCAACAACCCTGCCATGGTCGCGTGCTGGCTGGCCGCAATGAAGGCGGGCGCCGTGGTCGTCAACACCATGCCGATGCTGCGTGCTGGCGAGATGACCAAGATCATCGACAAGGCAGAAATCACCATCGCGCTCTGCGACACCCGCCTGATGGATGAACTGGTGATGGCGGCAAAGGAAAGCGCCTACCTCACCCAGGTTATCGGTTTCGATGGCACCGCCAATCATGATGCCGAACTGGATCGGGCAGCGCTCAACAAACCGGTTCGGTTCGAACCAGTCAAAACCGGTCGCGATGACGTCGCTTTGCTTGGCTTCACCTCGGGTTCAACCGGTGTCCCTAAAGCGACGATGCACTTCCATCGCGATATTCTCATTATTGCCGATGCCTATGCAAAGGAAGTGCTGAATGTTCAGCCAGAGGATATCTTCGTCGGCTCGCCACCCTTGGCATTCACGTTCGGCCTTGGCGGTCTCGCGGTTTTCCCTCTCCGCTTCGGCGCAAGTGCAGCCCTTCTGGAAACGGCCACGCCGGCCAAGATGATCGAGATCATCGAAACCTATAAGGCGACCATATGTTTCACGGCCCCCACCGCTTATCGCGCCATGATGGCCGCGATGGATGCAGGAGCTGATCTCTCCTCGCTTAGAATTGCCGTTTCCGCTGGAGAAACGCTGCCCGCGCCTGTCTTCGATGAATGGGTGAAAAAGACCGGAAAGCCGATCCTCGATGGCATCGGCGGTACCGAAATGCTACATATTTTCATCTCCAACCGTCAGGACGATTTCAAACCGGGATGCACGGGCAAACCGCTAACCGGCTATGAAGCGATGGTGGTTGATGCCGACATGAACGAGGTGCCGCGCGGCACGCCCGGCCATCTCGTCGTCAAAGGCCCCATCGGTTGCCGTTACCTTGCCGACGACCGGCAGAGCAAATTCGTTCGCAATGGCTGGAATCTGCCGGGTGACACTTTCGTGCAGGATGACGACGGTTACTTTCATTTCGCCGCCCGCTCTGACGATATGATCGTTTCCGCCGGTTACAATATTGCCGGTCCGGAAGTCGAGGCGGCGCTTCTCAAACACGCCGCCGTTTCGGAATGTGCGGTCATCGGCGCTGCCGACGATGCGCGCGGCATGATAGTTCAGGCTCATATAGTGCTTGGGCCGGGATATGAGGCCAGCGATGCGATGGCCAAGGAATTGCAGGAGCATGTGAAGGCCGTCATCGCGCCGTATAAATATCCGCGCTCGGTCGCCTTCACCGATGCCTTGCCGAAAACCGAGTCCGGCAAGATCCAACGCTTCCGGCTGAAGCCAGCTCAGACAATGTAATCAGCTTATATCTAGCTTTCGTCATGATGTGACATTGCAAGTCTTTCCGTGTTTGTGGAAGGTAACGGTTCCACCCGGCAGTCAGCCGGGCAGGGCACAAAAATCAAAAAGGGGAATATTTCGATGAGGAAGATGCTTCTAACCGCCACGATGGCGCTCAGCCTTGGCGTATCCAGCCTGGCCGTAGCCGAACCACTGAAAATCGGCATGATTACAACGCTTTCGGGCGGTGGTGCGGGTCTTGGCGTGGATACGCGTGACGGGTTCATGCTGGCCATCAAGCAGTCCGGCAACAAGGACGTTACCGTTGTTACGGAAGACGACGCGCAGAAGCCGGAACTCGCCGTGCAGATCGCCGACAAGATGATCCAGAGCGACAATGTCGATGTGCTGACCGGCATTGTCTGGTCGAACCTGTTGGTGGCTGTCGTGCCGGGCGCAGTCGCCCAGGGCAAGTTCTATGTCTCCACCAATGCGGCACCGGCAACACTGGCTGGCAAGGGCTGCAACAAACTTTACTTCAACGCCGCCTATCAGAATGACAATCTTCACGAAGCCATGGGCCAATATGCCAACAAGGACTTCAAGAAGATGTTCATCCTGGCGCCAAACTATCCCGCCGGCAAGGATTCGCTCGCCGGCTTCAAGCGCTATTATAAGGGAGAGGTCGTCTCCGAAGTCTATACCAAGGTCGGCCAGACGGATTATGCCGCTGAAATTGCGCAGATGCGCGCATCCGGAGCTGACGGCATCTTCACATTCCTTCCAGGCGGCATGGGCATTGCCTTCATGAAGCAGTTTGCCCAGTCAGGCGTCAAAATTCCGGTCATGGGTCCCGGTTTCTCCTTCAGCCAGGATGTTTTGCCTGCTATCGGTGATGCGGCCATCGGCGCAAAGGCTTCTGGCCAGTGGGTGCCGGATTTCGATAACGAGGTCAGCAAGAAATTCCTTGCCGATTTCCAGAAAGAATATAACCGTCTGCCGTCCATCTACGCCGTCCAGGCCTATGACGCGGCACAGTTGGTCCTGTCCGCTGCCGCAAAAGTCAGCGTCAAGGATACCGATGCCTTCCGCGCCGAGTTGTTGAAGGCCGATATCAAGTCTCCGCGCGGCAACTTCAAGTTCAACACCAACCAGCACCCCATCCAGGATCTCTACATCACCGAAGTGGTGAAGAAAGACGGCGTGCTGACCAACAAGACGGTCGAGAAAATCTTCTCGGATCACGGTGACGCCTACGCCCAAGACTGCAAGATCTAAGGACGTAGCGTGACTATGGCACTTGCTATCGAACAGTTGCTGAACGGCATCCAGCTCGGCGTCATGTTGTTTCTCATGGCTGCCGGATTGACACTGATATTCGGCGTCATGGGGCTGATCAACCTGGCTCATGGCTCGCTCTATATGGTTGGCGCATTTGCTTGCGCCACCGTTGCCGCGTGGACCGGCTCGTTCTGGCTTGGCCTCGTCGCAAGCCTCATCTGTGCGGCAGCGGCTGGTGCGATTGTCGAACTGGCCGTCATCCGGCGGCTCTATGACCGGGACCATCTGGATCAGGTTCTGGCCACCTTCGCGCTCATACTGATCTTTTCGGAAGGTACCCGCTGGATGTTCGGATCCTTCCCGCTCTACCTCGATATACCGCCGCTTCTGCAGGGCGCTGTCACTCTGCCGGGCGATGCAAGCTATCCGGTCTATCGTCTGGCGATCATCGCCGTCGGTGCTCTTGTCGCATTCGGTCTTTACCTCCTCATCGGCAAGACGCGTCTCGGAATGCGCATTCGCGCTGGCGAGAGCGACCGCGAGATGATCGGGGCACTCGGCGTCGATATCCGCACGCTCTACACACTGGTCTTCGCACTCGGTTCAGCTCTGGCTGGCCTTGCCGGGGCATTGGTGGGCGCGCTGCAATCGGTGCAGGTCGGCATGGGTGAACCGGTGCTCATCCTCGCCTTCGTCGTGATCGTCATCGGCGGTATTGGCTCCATCAAGGGCGCTCTTTTGGGTGCGCTTCTGGTCGGCATCACGGATACGCTTGGGCGCCTTTTGCTGCCGCAACTGCTCAGTCTCTTTGTCGATCCGTCGCAAGCAGGCATGATCGGTGGTGCTGCGGCATCCATGCTGATCTATGTCGTTATGGCCGTCATTCTGGCTGTCAAACCGCGCGGGCTCTTTCCGCCAGCCCATGCGTGAGGCCCCATGCTGACCCGTGAAAATACAGTCAATCTGCTGCTTGCTGCTTTACTGCTGGCAGCCCCGCTCATCGCAAACTCTCTCGGCCAACCCTTTTACGTGACACTTGCCGCGCGCATTGCCATTCTTGCGCTGGCGGCGCTCGGCCTCAACCTGGCGCTGGGCCTAGGAGGTCTCGTGTCTTTCGGCCATGCGGCTTTCTTCGGCATTGGCGGATATGCCGCTGGCATTCTCGCGAGCCATGGCTTTTCCGGCGAATCGATGATCTTCGGCCTGTCAGGCACGGTTCAGATGCAGGTGATCTGGATCGTCGCAGCGTGCGCGTCCGGGCTGGTCGCTTTTTTGATCGGCCTCATCAGTCTGCGCACGACCGGCGTCTACTTCATCATGATCACGCTCGCCTTCGCGCAGATGATCTATTATTTCGCGATTTCCTGGCCTGCATATGGCGGTGAGGATGGCCTCTCCATTCTGGTGCGTAACCAGTTCCCGGGCATCAACACCATGAAGCCTCTGAGCTTCTTCCTCGTCAGTTACGTGATGCTTATGGCGGCTATAGGCCTCTTTGCGCTGATCCGTGCTTCCCGCTTCGGAGCGGCTTTGCAGGCGGCACGACAGAACGAGACACGCGTTGCGACGGTCGGCATCCATCCTTACCGCATCCGCCTCGTGGGCTTCGTCATCTCGGCGATGATTACCGCTCTGGCTGGCGCGCTCTATGCCGACCTCAACCGCTTTGTTAGTCCCTCCATGCTGTCCTGGCATATGTCAGGCGAACTGATCGTCCTCATCATTCTCGGTGGAACGGGAAGGCTGTTTGGCCCGCTTGCCGGAGCTGCACTCTTCGTCGCCTTCGAATTCGCATTGGGCGGCCTGACTGAACGCTGGCAATTCTTCCTTGGCCTCATCCTTCTCGGTGTCGTGTTGTTTGCCCGGGGTGGCTTGCTCGGCCTCTTGGCCGGAAAGGCAAAACATGGCTGACGCTGTTCTTCAGATAGACAATCTCGTCAAGAATTTCGGAGCGCTGCGCGCAACGGATGGTGTGACCCTCGATCTGCGCGCCGGCGAAATTCACGCGTTGATCGGCCCGAATGGTGCTGGGAAATCCACGCTCATTCACCAGATTTGTGGCACGCTGAGACAGAATTCCGGAACGATCCGCTTTGCTGGTGAGGACATAGGGGCGCTCAACCCTGCCGAGCGCGCACAACGCGGTCTGGGCAGAACGTTTCAGGTGTCGTCGCTCGCACCGGAATTCTCCGCACTGCGCAACGTCATGTTGGCGGTGCAGGCAAAGCAGGGAACGAGCTTTCGTTTCTTCAAACCGGTCATGCATGACAAATCGCTTGTGGATCCATCCATGGCGATCCTGGAAAGGGTCGGATTGGCTGAGCGCGCGCGCCTGCCGACCGCTAAACTTTCGCATGGCGAACGCCGCCAGTTGGAAATCGCAATGGCGCTGGCGCTTCAGTCGAAAGCCTTCCTGCTAGATGAGCCGATGGCTGGCATGGGGCCGGAGGGCTCGAAAAAACTGACCGGCTTCCTCGATACGTTGCGCCAAGAAGCGCCGATCCTGCTGGTCGAACACGATATGGACGCGGTCTTCGCGCTCGCAGACAGGATTTCCGTTCTCGTCTATGGCAAGCTCATCGCAACCGGTACCGTGGATGAAATCCGCAACAATCCGACCGTTCGCACCGCCTATCTGGGAGATCACGCCTGATGCTGTTGAATGTGCAGGACATCACCACCTATTACGGCGCCAGCCAGGCGCTTTTCGGTGTCGATTTCAACGTGGCCGAGGGCGAGGTCGTTGCGCTGATGGGTCGCAACGGGATGGGCAAATCGACGACGATCAAGTCGATCTGCAACCTCATGCCGCCCAAGACGGGTCGCATCTCATTCAATGGCAAAGGAACAGGCAGCCTCGTGCCCTACAAGGTCGCACGTCTGGGTGTTGGCCTTGTGCCCGAGGGGCGACGTTGTTTCCCAAACCTCTCAGTCCATGAAAATCTGGTAGCGGCGGCAAGACCCGGTCCATGGACGCTGGAAAAGGTCAATGCGCTTTTTCCACGCCTGAAGGAGCGGTATGCCCAGATGGCCAAATCGCTCTCCGGTGGCGAGCAGCAAATGCTGGCCATCGGCCGCGCGTTAATGACCAATCCACGGCTCCTCATCCTCGATGAAGCAACCGAGGGGCTGGCCCCCGTCATTCGGCAGGATATCTGGCGAGCGATACGCCAACTCAAGGCCGAGGGCCTGTCCATTCTCGTCGTGGATAAGACGCTGAGCGAATTACTCCCGGTTGCCGATAAGTGTATAATCCTTGAGAATGGTAAAAACGTGTGGTGTGGCCCACCACAAGGGCTGACCTCTGTCGTTCAAGATCGTTACCTGGGTGTTTAAAAGCCTTTGGCCGACGACTTTGAGACCAGCCGCCTCTTCAGTTTCCGCGTTTCATAAGCACTGCCGACTTGCCTTAATCGCAACCGAGACTTGGGGCAAAGCCATCGTCGGGCGGCGTGTGTGAAGGTCCGACCATGACGTTCGCCTTATCCGATCGGTCTAAATATCTGCCAGCCTGAGCGTTCGTTTGCGGTCGGTTCGTCGTCAAAAACTATTGTGCATATGAAGGAGAATGTTTTGCACTATCGGATAACAGATTGGGACAACGCTTATGCCAATGGTGCCAATATAGCCAAAGGCGAGCGTTGGCCGGACGCGTGGGTAGGACCCGCACGTGCTTATCGCGAGGAACTCAGGTCATCGGGGCGGGCAAAGTTCGACGTAGCATATGGTCAGAAGCCTAGAAATACCCTGGATATTTTCCACCCGTCCAAACCTGCGCTGGGTTTGGTTGTATTCGTTCACGGTGGGTTTTGGATAAATCTCGACAAGAGCTACTGGTCGCATTTTGCAAGAGGAGCGATCGAGCGGGGTTATGCAGTGGCGATGCCTTCTTATACTCTTGCGCCAGAAGCTCGAATTGGTGAGATAACAATAGAAGTTGCCCAATCGATCGAGGTGGCGGCGCGAGAGGTGGATGGCTCCATTTATCTCATCGGTCACTCGGCTGGTGGGCATCTAGTAACACGAATGATCACTACTACGTCACCTCTGTCAGAGGGTGTGCAAAAGCGGATTGTGAATACCGTCAGCCTTTCGGGTCTTCACGACCTTCGTCCGCTGATGAACCTTTCATCGAACGCGAAAATGAGAATTGATAGAACCGAAGCTTATAAAGAAAGCCCGGCGCTCTTGGAGCCTTTCGCAAACACCAGGCTGGTTTGCTGGGCCGGTGCGGCCGAACGTGCGGAATTCGTGCGTCAAAACGCGCTTCTTGCCAATATATGGAAGGGATTGGGTGCGCAGACGCTTGTCGTGGAAGAGCCGGACAAGCACCATTTCTCGATTTTAGACGGGCTTGAAGACCCGTCGCATCCACTAATGGATGCATTGGTGCTCTGACCCCTTTTTTCGAGCCAACTCCGATTAATTGCGGCCCTCACGCCCCGTTGCTCACATCTGGGTGCGAGCAATCATGCACGTCGTGAACGCTTGGCGCTGCTGGCGTAACCTGATCACTCACAGCATCGTTCCCTGCGGCTGGGGGTGTTCTATGGGAAGCGAGATTAACTGCTCATCCGGAAGAGGACGTTCAAGGGATTGGAGAATCTTCTCCGCAGTTCGTCCGACGACCCAAAATCGCTTGATCGATTCCCAATCACTTGTGAAAACATCATAGACTTCCCCTGACATCGCCTGCCGGTTCAGATGATTTCGCCCCCTTGTTGCGGAGGTCTGGATGCAGGTTCTGGTGCCAATTTGTTCGGGCGACTTGTCACGCTTTACGCGGCAGGTCTCGGTGCATGCTGTCGCCACCAAGTTCGACGCAATGTGTATATAGAGGAGGCAAGCCCGGATTGCTTGGGCATAGGTCTGGTCCTCCAGTGACGCCATGCCAGGCGAAGCTGGGGAGTTGGCTCGTAATGATAGTTGGGCGACAGCCGTAGCGGGGTACGTATTGCTCACGCCGGGGATCTCGGGCGGATGCTTCTCACCGGTCATGTCTGTCACCCTGACTACAGCGACCTCCGATGGCGTCTCGGCGGTGAACCGAGCGTGCTCACCAGATGTTCTAGTTTGGGCAATCTACATTAGCGAAGCAGACCTTGACCGCCGTCAACCCAGATGGGAGAGCCGGTAATATGTCGTGATCCATCTGACGCAAGGAAGGCAATCACCTTTGCCACATCTTTGCTCGTGCCCGGACGCCCTCCTGTGATGGGAACCTGCCCATCTGGCCACACCACCGGTATCGCCGTCTCGTCCTCTTTTCTGAGGTCGGTGTTTGCTGCGATATTCGTATCGATCTCACCCGGGCACACAGCATTGATCCGGATGTGATGACGTGCAAGCTCCAAGGCAAGCTGCTGCACCATGGCGACCTGGCCCGCTTTCGTCGCCGTATAGGCCGTCGCCCCGGGAGTCGTAAACGTCCTCGTCCCGTTTATGGATGACACGACAATTATAGAGCCGCCGCCCGAACGTTTTAGTTCGGGTACGGTAGCACGGAGCGTCAGGAATGTGCCCGTGAGATTAACCGAGATCGTGGCGTTCCATTCAGCCAGTTTCAGATCATCGATTGGCGCCCACACGCCATTGATGCCGGCATTGGCGACGACAACATCTAGTCGTCTATATTGCTCCACGAGCCGTCGAACGGCGGCAGCCATTTCCGCTTCATCTGCTACATCTGCCAGCAGAGGGACGGCTTGTCCGCCATTTCCTTCGATTTCTTTCACCGTGGAGGAAATATCTTCCAGCGTGTGTCCGAGCACCCCTATCTTTAGGCCATCCGCGGCCAAAGCAAGCGCTGCTGCTTTGCCGATCCCTGATCCCGCTCCGGTGACGATGGCAACTGCTGGTTTCATGACGCACTCCCGACCGGTTGAACAGTCGGTGTAACCTTTGGGCCGCATCGAAGTTCCAACGCAGCACATCTTGGTACGGTTCAGGGCAGGTCCATCCACCGGATGCGCGATCATGATCCGGTTGGCGAGACTAATGCCGATCCCGTTAAGCACAAGGTCACCGATGCGATGGAAACAAAAGACGATTTGGCACGCGTCGGCATGAGACGAAGCACGGCCATCCATCACCGCTTTCGCGGGCTGTTGCTGGTCGTGACTATTGCCGCGGCGATCCTACAAGGATCGAAACTGCATCGAGCGGATTGTCAACCGCCTCAAGCAGTTTCGCCGCGTAGCCACTCGCTATGATAAAACGGCGAGGTCGTTCCTGGCATTCCCTGCTCTGACCGCGTGGGTACCGAGCCGGCAAACTCTCCCCAGATAACCTGCCGCGTGTTCTCAGCCAAGGAGGCTTAATCAGAGCCCGAAAGCTGGCCATCGTGTGTTCCAACCACTCAAGTCATTCCCCCCTTCAAAGGTAGCCTCAAACCATTCGTGCCCCAGTTTTGACGATTTGACTGTCGTGACCACCCAGCGTGCTCCTAAAAAACGAGGAGCCAAAAGTCGCAGCAAGTCTCTGAGATCAAGCGCAATAAGTGGATTTTTGAGACCATAGACCCTAAGCGTCGGCATGGTGTCGCCCATGCTCCCACCATCTCATTGGCAGAATGCACTTTGTCAACAGAACCTAGACACAGATGGATGCATGTCCACTTCTTGGCGCATGCACGAACCCGCTGCGCGGGAGGGCGCAAAGCTGCCGTGCGCCCGAGAAAGCGAAAGCCGAAGGTGAATCCAACAGCCGCGCCCTCTCTACCCTTGCAACCCGGCCCGGCCGGTCCGTTCAGGGGCTGATTGTGCGAGCCAGTGTCACACTTTTAACGGGCCGACGGCATGGCATCTCTCATCAGCTTTAACAGTTGCTTCCCATTATTGCGCACGCTCCAGGACACGTATGGAATCCTCATCCACAGGGAAAACTCAACGAAATTTGCGCAATGCATCCTTGGCGTGTATTGGTTGACGTGACAATAGCTCTGGGGGAGAGTATGGGTTGCAAATATTGGGTGATTTCAAATCGTGACGGCACAAAGTCTGCCGACACGAATTACTCAGGTCGTTTTACTGCGACCGCTCTTTTGGCCGCGAGCGTTTCCGTTGTAGCAGTCTCGGCTATGGCGAATGAAATCATTGATGGTGGCGGAGTGCGGAATGTACCTGCCGGTGTCCAGTTTGATGCTGCCGGATATCTCATTGTTGGTGGAACAGGCCTCGGCCAACTCAATATCAATGGGGGAGAGGTCACCAACACCGATGCATATATCGGCTTCCAGGGTTCCAGCCACGGCGAGGTATTTGTTTCCGGCGCTAACGCAGTTTGGAGCAACAACGGATTTCTCTCGATAGGCTGGGATGGTCAAGCCTTCGTAATGTTGGACGATGGCGCCAGAATAATTGCACGTGACGGAACCGATCTCGCAGCAGCCTCTACCAGCTACGCCCAGTTGACGCTGAGCGGTAACGGAGGCGGTAGGGGGGTGTTTTCGACGCCCTACATCATGAAAGGGGCAGGTACCGGACTGTTGCAGTGGGACGGCGGCATTTTGCAAGCCAGAAGTAACGAGACCGAGTTTTTCCCCAACTTCGCTTTTGGTGATATCGATATACAGGCAAATGGTGCATTCTTCGATACGAACGGCTTTAATGTCGGCATCCAGACACCGGATATCCTTATTGGTGCTGGCGGCCTGACCAAACTGGGCGCTGGCACGCTTTCCATCGCCGGCGGCAACTCCTGGAGTGGCGACACAACAGTAACTGCGGGTACATTGACGCTGGACAGTTATCTCCAAAGTGGCGGCCAGTTTCTCACGCTTGGCATTACTGACGGGTCGAATTACGGCAAGCTCAATGTCAACGGTGTCGCAACCTTCAACAACGGCAATCTTGCGGTTGATGTCATCGGAAGCCCGGCGCTCGCCAACAACCTTTCCCTGACAGGTGTCATTACTGCCGGGACTTTGAATGCTTCTACTTTCACGGTAACGGATAACTCTGCCCTGTTCGATTTTGCGGCCACAGTAAACAGCAACTCGGTTGACCTCAATGTCAGCACGAGTGGCATTGGCACTACTGTTTACGGTTCGGTTCTCAACAATCGTCTGTACCCTGCGCTCGGTGCAGCCAGTGTGCTCGATACGCAGGTTCAGGGAACGCCAACCGGCGATATGGCGAACGTCGTTACAGCCCTCGGTCGCTTGCCAGATGAAAGCAGCGTCGCTCGAGCCGCGGCGCAGACACTGCCCTTCAATGCTGGCGCTGATGCCACGCTGGGCGCACTTGGTACAATTAATTCGACCTTCGCGAACCGGTTTGCCCCTGACCACAATGGCATGCCTGCTGCTGACGGTCGAAACTTCTGGATCAAGCCTTTGGGGTCCCGTGCTGATCACAAAGATACGGATAACAATGCATCAGGCTACGATGCTGATACCTGGGGTCTGGCGGCAGGTATCGAAGGTGAACTCGGGAATGCCCTCATTGGTGTGGCTTATGCCTACGCCAACACTCGGGTCGATGGAAACACTTATCTGAGCGGGGCGGAAACCCGCGCCGATATCGACAGCAACGTTTTTGCTGCTTACGGTAGGCGTCCAATCGGTGACATGACCCTCGGCTTCCAAGTTGACCTGGGGTGGAACAACACCGAAAGCAACCGCACTCTTAGTTTCGGTGGGCTCGATAGATCTGCAAGTGCCGATTACAACAGCTGGAACGTTCATCTGGGCGCTGATCTATCCAAAACAATCGCACTCGATCAGGATAGCAAATTTATTCCGACATTCCGTGCTGATTACACCCAACTTAGAAGTCAGTCCTATACTGAAGACGGTGCCGGAGCTTTGAACCTAGGCGTTCGTGCAAGCACTGTCGATGCTCTGACTTTAGGCGTGGACGGGCGCCTCGTGCACGCGCTCAACCGCAATGCAGAACTCGAGGCTGTTGTCGGAGTTAGCTATGACGCGATCAACGATCAGGGAACTCTGATGGCTGCGTATTCGGGTACGCCTAGCCAGAGCTTTTTGGCATCCGGTATCGATCACGGCCCCTGGCTCGCTAAAGCAGGAATGGGCTTCAATTACAATCTCGTTAACGGGATGGATGTGTCAGTTCGCTACGATGCAGGCTGGCGAAAGGACTATTTGAATCACGCCGTTTCGTTCAAGGCTCAGTGGAAGTTCTAGGCTGTGTTGACAAAGTGGATTCCCAAACCTGCGGAAGCATGATTCAAGACTGCCTTTTAGGGGACTTTTTGGGTCGCGGCGATCTCACGGATATGGAATGGCGGATCATCGATGGGGCTGTTGCCTACCGAACGTGGAAGGAAATCCCGGACCTCGCACGATCATCAACGATCCCTGAACGGTATGCTGAATGTTCTTTGGGTCTGATGCCCTTGGCGCGACATGCATCAGCACTAGGGAAAGTGGAATCCGTCTATGTCCGCTTCGGCCGCTGGGCCAAGCAGGGCGTTTGGGATGCTCTTCTTGAAACACTCGTCGAAATGGGGCTGACAGATGACGGGCAGCCTATGATCGAGAGCACCACAATTCGCGGCCATTCTCAGGCTGCGGGCGCTAAAGGGAGATTTATAAGGAGGCTTTTGGTCGATCACGCGGCAGCTTTACCCGGAAGAACCCGCCTGCATGCGACTTTAGAGCCTACAAGGATCGAAACCGCATCGAGCGGATGTTCAACCGCCTCAAGCAGTTTCGCCGCGTAGCTACTCGCTATGATAAAATGGCGAGGTCGTTCCTGGCATTCCCTGCTCTGACCGCGTGGGTGCCGAGCCGGCAAACTCTCCCCAAGCGCTCCCACGACCCTACCACTCGATCCTGGAGCCGTCATAGGCGAAGAATTGTCCCGTCTGGGCGGGGGTGAGTCTATCTATCGTCGCCAGGAGACGTGCTGCAGATTGTTTTGGGGGGAAACGGTCCCGGCCGTTTGAAAAGGCTTGGGAGAGGTCAGTAGCGACAGTTCCCGGATGTAGCGCCACCACGACGGACTGCGGGTGGGTACGCGCAATTTCGATCGCTGCGGTTCGGATGATCTGGTTCTGGCCCGCTTTAGACGCCCTGTAGGAAATCCAGCCGCCCAATCTATTGTCTCCTATCGACCCGACGCGGGCAGATAAGGAGGCAAAAACGCATCTTTCCTCCCGCTTCAAAAGCGGTGCAAAATGTTTCAGCAGCAGGGCTGGCCCGATCGAATTGACCGCGAACTGTCTGGCCATCTGAAAAGGATCGATCGCCTTAATCGACTTTTCCGGTCCGACGCCATTGATCGTAAGGGCACCCGTCGCATTGAAGACCAGATCGAACGAGCCACGCTGATCCGAAAGGCGGTCGGCAGTCGCGGCAACGCTCGCCTCGTCGGTGATATCAATATCCCCCCTGCTGCGCGAGAGCGGCAAAGCGAACGCGCAGCGAGGATCGGTTTCAAGGAGAGACAGCAAAGCCCCTCCTATGCCACCGGATGCCCCTATGACGATAACCCTGTAACCATTTGCAAGGGAATGCAGCATCGACGGGTTCCTTTAGCGCTGCGCTGGAAACTCAAGCTTGTTGACGTCGTAACCCAGCTCTTGTGTTTTCACGATCATTCTGTGGAGCCGCCCCGGATTGTGCGCTTCTGGCGTAGATCCACACGTCATCGGTGGAGCGATTGGCGCTGATGAACCGCGATTTGTACCAACGCGATCCGTAACTTTGTCAAGCAACGAAAAGGCTGGCGTTGTCTGGAAACGCAATACGACAGACGGGCGGATCATTACCTTGTCTGGCTCAACTTGCAGCCAGGAGGATCTGGATCCCATCAGATATGAGTCCGTGTCTTGGGAAGCGAAAAAGTCTGATTCAAGCCTCAGTGCAGCTTGAATTCGCCATCGACGCGTCGCCATTCGTTGGGCCCGATCAGGCGCTGGTGGCTAAAGCGAACCGAGTGCAACGGCCCATCTAGGGACCTCTGCCAGAAATCAAGAAATTTGCGCATTTCGGGGAAGTCGGGGGCGAGATCGTAGTCTTGCCAGACGTAGGTCTGCAGGACGGATTCAAATTCTGGGATGCCGTAGAGAATATGGGCAGTCGTCAGCCCATACCCGTTGAGCTGGCACTCAAACTCGGAAGAAAATCGCATGTTTCATCTCCCTTGGGTGTCGGAGGAAAATGATGCAGAAATTGTGCGCCGATTTCAACACCCTATTGCAATTAAACGAAATTTATCTTGCGTTTCCATTGTGTTAGCAGCCATGAAATACAAGTGCTAGTTTTTCTGAATCAACCTCTTGAAATCAAAAAATCCCGAAAATAAATCTTTCCACGCGAACGCTCGATCGAGGTTCGAACCCGTCCGGATTGGTCACCCGGTCCGGTAGGGGATCTTGCGTCATCTTTTTTGTCCAATGGAGGAAAACATGTCGTTCCGACCGCTTCATGACCGTATTCTCGTCCGCCGGATCGAATCCGAAGAAAAGACCAAGGGCGGTATCATCATCCCTGACACGGCCAAAGAAAAACCGCAGGAAGGCGAAGTTGTCGCCGTCGGGCCTGGTGCACGCAACGAGGCGGGCCAGATCCAGGCGCTGGACGTCAAGGCTGGCGACCGCATCCTGTTTGGCAAATGGTCAGGCACCGAAATAAAGATCAAAGGTGAAGATCTGTTGATCATGAAGGAAAGCGACGTACTGGGCATTATCGAAGCCCAGGCCGAGCAAAAGCAGGCTGCTTAATCACGCGCCGCTCCCCCCCATCAGTCAAAAAAGCTGCCTATTGAAGGAGTGAAAAAATGGCTGCGAAAGAAGTCAAATTCAACACCGATGCTCGCGAACGCATGCTGCGCGGGGTGGACGTCCTGGCCAATGCGGTCAAAGTGACGCTTGGTCCGAAGGGACGTAACGTGGTCATCGACAGGTCGTTCGGCGCGCCGCGCATTACCAAAGACGGCGTTTCGGTTGCCAAGGAAATCGAACTGGAAGACAAGTTCGAAAACATGGGTGCCCAGATGCTGCGCGAAGTTGCGTCAAAGACCAACGATCTCGCCGGCGACGGTACTACCACCGCAACTGTTCTTGCCCAGGCGATCGTTAAGGAAGGCGCCAAGGCGGTTGCGTCGGGCATGAATCCGATGGATCTGAAGCGCGGCATCGATATCGCAGTGGATGCAGTCGTTAAAGAGCTGAAAGCGAACGCCCGCAAAATTACCAGCAATTCGGAAATCGCTCAGGTTGGAACGATCTCGGCCAATGGTGACGACGAAATTGGCAAGTATCTCGCTGAAGCGATGGAGAAGGTCGGCAATGAAGGTGTGATCACCGTCGAGGAAGCCAAGACTGCCGAGACCGAGCTGGAAGTCGTCGAAGGGATGCAGTTCGACCGAGGTTATCTGTCGCCCTACTTCGTTACCAATCAGGACAAGATGCGGGTCGAACTCGAGGAGCCTTACATTCTCATCCATGAGAAAAAGCTCTCCAATCTGCAGTCTTTGCTGCCGATACTCGAATCTGTGGTGAAGTCCGGCAAACCGCTGCTGATCATCGCTGAAGACGTAGAAGGTGAAGCGCTCGCAACGCTCGTCGTCAACAAGTTGCGTGGCGGCCTGAAGATTGCCGCGGTTAAGGCTCCGGGCTTCGGCGATCGCCGCAAGGCGATGCTGGAAGACATCGCGATCCTAACTGGGGGCACCGTCATCTCCGAAGACGTCGGCATCAAGCTGGAGAACGTCACGTTGAACATGCTCGGCCGCGCCAAGAAGGTCGCGATCGAGAAGGAAAACACGACCATCATCGATGGCGTCGGTTCCAAGGCCGAGATCGACGGCCGCGTGGCTCAGATCCGTGCTCAGATCGAGGAGACGACATCCGACTACGACCGCGAAAAGCTGCAGGAGCGTCTTGCGAAGCTCGCAGGCGGTGTCGCCGTCATTCGCGTCGGCGGCTCGACCGAAGTCGAGGTGAAAGAGAAGAAGGACCGCGTCGATGACGCCCTTCATGCGACCCGCGCAGCCGTCGAAGAGGGTATCCTGCCCGGCGGGGGCGTGGCGCTCCTGCGGGCGGTGAAGGCGCTTGAGGGCCTAGCGACAGCGAATGACGATCAGCGCGTTGGTATCGAGATCGTTCGCCGGGCAATCGAGGCACCTGTGCGACAGATTGCTGAAAATGCCGGCGCCGAAGGTTCGATCGTCGTCGGAAAGCTTCGGGAAAAGACAGATCTGTCGTTTGGGTGGAACGCCCAAACGGGCGAATATGGTGATCTTTATGCCCAAGGGGTCATCGATCCGGTGAAGGTGGTTCGCACTGCCCTGCAGGATGCCGCCTCTGTCGCCGGCCTGCTTGTCACGACGGAAGCGATGATCGCCGAAAAGCCAAAGGATGCCGCGCCTGCAATGCCAGCTGCCGCCGGAATGGACTTTTAAAGAGAGATATGGTCCGCCGCTTCCACGCGGCGGGCCATATCGGAACGGTAAAGATCGTCGTACCGATTTCGAGAGAAGAGGCTCGCGCCGGCATCGGTCGATATCTGACTTGTACGATAATCCATTGCCACAGGAGTTGCATCACGGCAGGCTCCACGGCAACGCTAGACGCTCTGATCGGGGAATCCAGATTGCCGAGGGCTCATCCCCGAATGGCATCGCAGCTCCTTCGAAGGCGGAAAACCTATTCTCCTTCCAGGATCGCGACGATCTCCGTGTAGCCTCTGTTTTGCGCATGCTCGATCGGGGTCACGTTATCGCGGTCTGCAAGTTCTACATCTGCACCCGCATCGACAAGGCGCTTTACGATCTGAACATGCTTTGGCCCACCATCGCTCAAAATGATGGCCTCGAGCAGCGCAGTCCATCCGAGATTGTTAACATGGTTTACATCGACACCTGCTGAGATAAGCGTGTCAACAGTCTCCACATGGCCACGCTCTGATGCTGGTATCAGCGCCGTGCCTCCGTATCGATTGGTGCTTCGCAGGTCCGCCCCATGGGCTAGCGTCAGCTTGAGGATTTCCAGATGCCCTCGTGCGCCAGCGTACAGATACGGACTATCCTGAATATCGTCTTTTGCATTTACATCCGCGCCAGCCTCGATCAACACGCGGGCAATTGCGACGTTGTTTGCATGCGTAGCAACAAGCAAAGCAGTTTGCCGCCGTTCGTTCCGGACGTCGACATTCATTCCGGCCTTCAGCATTGACGCAACAGCAGGCGCATCACCCTGCTCGACCGCTTTAATCAGGCGATAATCATCACTCTGCGACATCGCGGCTCCCAGGGTCATCAACAGAACGACGGCCGCCAAACACAGCATGCGACCAGAGACAACCAGCACTGTTACCCCTCGAGATAGCATGAATTCCGCCCTCCTTTGCCTATGAGAGGAACCTGGTATGACGTTAAGCAACGCAGACGCATCGAAAACAGAATAGCATCCTCCTCGACACGCTGATCAGGATTTCCAAGCATTTCTCCGAGGCCATCCGTCCAGGCTAGCAAGCAGTTACCCAGTAACAATCCGAATGTTCAACGGCGCCGCGCCGTCAATGATTTCTAGCAACCGATCGATATTGGGGTGAGCGCCAGGGCGCTTCTTTGCATCGTCACTGTGTTCGGCGAAAACATCAACCGCGTGGGTGGCAGCCTCCACATTGAGCACACCGAAGCATTGCTGGAGATATTGGTAGACAGCGAGCGAGCCCTGTTTGCCAGGCTGGTTTTCAATCGTCGCGACAATCACACCAGCCCGGTCGGTGAGGTCTATCCGAGCGACACCTTCAATGGACGGCAGAAGTTGCAGATTTTCCTGAAACGAAGTTGTCGGCTGAATCATGATGGTTCCTTTTCCTGCGTCGATTGGCGCTGCGTTTAGCAGCTTCGGCTGCCGGTCGCTACGCTGGATCGATTCTCCGGTGCCATGGCTATCATCACCTTCGCGTTAGCCCTTGGGTGGTCACCGATAAAAGTCGCAGCCGGGCTGTCTACCGCGAAGGGAGTGCGTTTATCGTCGCGCTGGATCAAAGGCCTGTACAGGAAGATCGGCCTTTTTTACTGCGTAGGACCAGAACCGGAAAAGCAGCGTCGTCTCACGACGGCGGCGTCAATTCGTTACAATCGCCTTACGAACCTTTTCCGGGGTCAGTGGCATATGCGTGAAGCGCACACCGGTTGCATCAGCCAGCGCATTGGCCAGTGCTGCCGATGTCGGGCCTTGGCCACACTCTGCGACTCCGAGGAAAGGTTTACCCGGCTGTTCGATTACCGCCACGTCGACTTTGAGCGGAACTTCGAGGAACCTGAGGATCGGATAAGCGCTCCAATCGAAGCTCGTCCGCACCTTGCCGTCATTGAGTGAGGCCTCGTGCACACACCAACTAAGCGACTGCAAAATTGCACCTTCCACCTGATTGATTACACCGTTCGGCGACACGACCTCGCCACAGTCGGTCGCCGCATTGACTCTCTCAACTGTGATCATGCCGGTGTCGCGATCTACAGAAATCTCCATGAATACCGCGCAATAGGCGCCAAGGTTTTTATATCTTGCAAAGGCCATACCAAAGCCGTTCAGCGGCCGGGATTTCTTTCGCTTTTCCCATCCAAACCTGTCGGCTGCGGCCAGCATGACGCCGCGTGCGCGCGCGTCAGACATATGATTCAGCCGCAATTCCAGCGGATCAACGTTGCCCGCTAATGCCAGTTCATCAAGGGTGCTCTCGATTGAAAAGACGTTCAAATGTGCTCCCAAGGAGCGTAATGCCGAGACGCGGATCGGCATGTCCTTGATGAAGTGATAGATCACATTCATGTTCGGCAGATCGTAAAGCGGGTTCGAATTGCGACTGCCGTCACCTTCCGGCATCGGAATTGGCTTGCCCTCCGGAGCTTCAAATGGTGGAACCACTTCATTACCCACAAGAACGCCGCCCGCGCCAACCGGCCGATTATTGTGCGGATTGCTCCATACACCGTAGTCCCAGCGAACAATGCGGTTTGTTTCGTCCAGAGCAGCGTCCACCTCGGTAACCATGCCCGGCCCCAAAGGCTCCCACCCGAACTCCTGCTCTCTCATCCACTGCAGTCGCACCGGCCGGCCTGGCACAGACATGGCGAGGAGCGCGGCTTCGGCAGCGACGTCATCAGCACCGTTCTGCCCGTAGCATCCCGCACCTTCAGCATGAATTGCGCGGATCTTCTCGATCGGACGATTGAGGAGTTCGGCGGCAACGCGACGAACATCGTAAGTGCCTTGGCTATGTGTCCAGATCGTCAGCAAATCGTCCTTCAACCACGCGACAGCACAGGAGGGACCAATCGAGCCGTGGCTGATCCAATGACGGGAATAGCTGTGCTTGACCGACTTGACCGGGTTGGCGACTGCATTGTTCGTATCGAGAATGACGATGTCCCTTGACGGAAGAGACTTCAGCGTCTCCGATACCGGGCCGTGCGGGAAAGGTTTTGGTGCGGTATCGTAAGGTAGGGCTTGCAGGACGCGCATCGCCGTGATCGCGTCCCATTCCTTCTCTGCGAGGATGGCGGCAAACTTGCCGTTCTGGACAAATTTCACCACACCCGGCATCACCTCGATCTCGCGGGCCGGAGGCAATTGAAGGCGAGTACCTTCGCTTGGCCCTCGCAGGACTCTGGCATGAAGCATATACGGCAGGCGCATGTCATGGATAAACGCGGCTCCGCCTGTCGTTTTCGCTGGGATATCGACGCGCGGCAGGTTTTGCCCCATCGTTCTGAATTCAGCGGTCTGTCGAAGCGGTGCGTCGGGAACCGCTTCGACGTGCAAATCCATTGTCCGGGCGATCTCGCCGTAACTCAAGCGACGACCGTCCTTGGCCGTGACCGAGCCTTGACCATTGGTCACCAGATCACCGACGGGGATGCCAAGCTCGATCGATGCTTTCTGAAGTAACAGCATGCGCACATTGGCAGCAGCGTTGCGAATTGCGGTTCCACTATCCTGCATCGAGTGGCTACCGGCGGTTAGACCCTCATCGGGGGTGCGCGACGTGTCTACCGTCACAAGATGGAGATCTGAAGGCTTCAGATCGAGTTCTTCGGCCGCCACCTGCATCAGGGCCGTCCGAATACCTTGGCCGAGTTCCGCTTTTCCAGTGTAGACGGTGGCCTTGCCTTGCTCATCGATCTGGATCCAGGAATCGAGGAAAGGAAACGATTTGAGACTGCCGGGCAGGTTTGCCGCAACGACAGTTGGTCCCGGGCCACCCTCCCCGCCACCAGCCAGTTGCGCCAACGCGGGACGTGTAATGGAAAATGCAACAGCGATGCCGCCAGCAGCAAGGAACGAGCGCCTTGTCATTTGATGATTCATGGCTTTACCCCTGCTTGACGAGTTCATCGCTCGCACGCCGTACGGCGCGCAGGATGCGCACATGTGTTCCGCATCTGCAGAGATTGGGCTGCATATGGGTTCGAATTTCCTCGTCTGTGGGCCGAGGGTTCTTATCCAGCAAAGATTGAGCGCGCATTATCATGCCCGCAATACAGTAACCGCACTGAGCGGCCTGTTCGTCCTGAAACGCCTTCTGCAACACGCCGGGTGCATCAATCGTTCCGAGACCTTCAAGTGTGCGGACCTGGCGGTCTCCAATCGCTCCAACAGGAGTGAGGCATGAAAAAACAGCCGTGCCGTTTATATGTACGGTGCAAGCACCGCACTGGCCCAATCCGCAACCATACTTTGCGCCGTTGAGTTCCAGCTCATCGCGAAGAACATAGAGCAATGGCGTGTCCGGACTCGACTCGATGTCGTGCTGCTTTCCGTTTACCACTATCGACACCGTCATTCCTGATTCTCCTTTCGGATGTCGCGGATAATCTTTTCAAGATCCGGCCATGGGGCCTTTGAGGTGAACCGTGAGCGTGCATAGCCCAACAGTGCGGCAATCTGGCTGTCCGTTAGAATGTCAGCGAATGAGGGCATATATGGTGCATTGCTGCCGACGGGAGCATGGATCCCCTGAAGCACCGCTTGGATTGAATTTCGAGGATCATCCGCGTTCAAATCCGATGTGGCGGAGAGAAGTGGTCGCCCGCGTATCGCCATTGGGCTCCTCGGTTCATGGCAACCCGCGCATGCGCCCTGAAAGAGATGAGCCGCGCCGCTCTGGGCGGATCTCTCCTTTGAATTGTCGACGTTGGCGTTATGAGTAGCAAATTGAGCGGTGCCGGGAGGATGCATCACGGTATCGATGTAGGTCGCGATCGCGTGAACATCTTTCTCGTTTAGCCTCGACAGCCCTTCTGTCACCGGTCCCATTGGACCAGCCGCAGTGCTGTGAGCAGCGCTCGTCCCGGTCGTGAGATACTCGGTGAGGGCGTCCACATTCCATCGTGCGGCCGAAGGATTGTCCGCGGTCAAGGCTGGTGCGTTCCAACCTTCGGCTATACCCCCCTCAAACTCGTCGCCCCATTTCTCGCCGCCGAGCAAATTTCGAGGGGTGTGACAAGCGCCGCAGTGAGCCAGGCCATCTACAAGATATTTGCCTCGATTCCACTCTGGCGATTTCGTTGGATCATCCTCTGACTGGCCGCGGTGGAGGAACAGGAGCTTCCATCCAGCGAGAGACTGACGTATCCCAAGACCCGGTAAAAGCTGGTTGTCCGGAGCCACTTCGGAAACCGCTTCGCGCGACATCAGGAATGCATAGATCGCATCGACGTCGGCGTCATTGACCTTGGTGAAATGTTCGTAAGGAAGAGCCGGATAAAGGTGACTGCCATCGCGCCCGACGCCTTCTTTTACGGCGCGTCGAAAAGCTTCGACAGACCAGTTTCCGATTCCCGTTTCCTCATCCGGCGTGATATTAGTTGAGTAAAGGGTTCCGAAAGGTGTCGGCAGAGCGCGCGAACCCGCAAAAGGTGCTCCGTTATCTTTCGTATGGCAGACGATGCAATCCCCTACTGTCGCAAGCTGCTCACCGCGTTTGATCTGGTCGGCCGGGAATGCCGAAGCCTGCGGACGGGGGATTTTTGGAATTTCCGGCTCATACACCACCCATGCGGCGATGCCGAGAGCCAACACGCCGGCTGCGCTGATTACCGCCACCGCCTGAAGCAATCGTTTGCGTGGATACATATTCCCTCTCGTGGCGCCAGGAGTATTGCCCTGTGGCAAGCGTCATCGCCCATCATGGAAAAATCCTAGAGAACTTTGCCCGAAGTCGATGCTACACTTATGGATAGGTTCCAAACTCCAGGCTTTGGGCCAAATTCCATGCCATTGAAATCTGGCTTTCGGATACCAATTCGTGGTCCGACGTTTGGGATAAGGCGTTCCCCCGCAACTCAAACCAGACACGTTGATCAGGCTGGCGTCCGTCTGGTCCTACACTTGTCGAATGTATGGAAATTAGGTGCGGCGTTGCGGCGACTGGCTATGTGAAATTGGAAAAGAACGACATCACCGGTGAAGATTGGCGAATGGTAATACTATGGCGCCCACCACCCTACATGTACTGAGAGAGCGGTGGATCGTAATGATGAATAGCGATGAAACAATTCTGAGAACACCCGTACGGGCAATTCTCACTGACGATCCTCTCGAGATACTAAAATTCGCGATTCAATCTTACAGGACAAATGATGTGGCGCTTGCGACACTTGTGCAAATCCGAGGCGGCGGTGCTCGCGCGCTGGGTGCACAAATAGCGGTGACAGACGACGGTAACTTTTGTGGGTATGTTTCGGGAGGATGTGTTGAAGCCGCCGTTGCAATGGAGGCGATGGAAGCTATCGCCGCCAGAAGAGACAGAACGGTTATGTTCGGGGCAGAGTCCCCGTTCTTCGACATAGCCCTGCCCTGCGGTGGCACGATCACTGTCGCAATTCATGTTCTTCGGAAGTCGGAGGCGCTCCAGCGTCTGCTTGATGAAGTTGGCAATCGGAAGATTACAGCGTTACGCTATTGTCCTTCAGCTCAAGAACTCTCCCTCGTTGATCCGCCGGCACGGGACGGATGGGATTCAGATGGGTTTGTCACCATCTACCGGCCTTCCATCCGATTGCTCGTTTCAAACCGGTCCGTCGATGCGGATGCGGTATCGCGTGTCGCGTCGGCGGCAGGCCTTGATGTCAGATTTGTTGGAATAAATGACGGGGGCGACGTGGCACAATTGATCGATCCAATGACGGCGGTAGTGCTACTCGAGCACGATATAGAACGTGAAATCCCGTTGTTGACGAAGGCACTTAGATCGTCAGCATTCTACATTGGCGCTTTGGGCAGCACAAAAACACACCGCAGGAGATGTGATCGCCTGAGAGCTGAAGGTTTCTCGAAGTCGGAGATCACAAGGCTCAGGGCACCTGTGGGAATGTTCGCACCGACCAAGGATTCCGCGTCGCTGGCAGTTTCAATCGTGGCTGACGTGATCGCTGCTAAGCTCGCCGTTTACTCATGAGATTCGATAACGAAGATATTTTAGTTGATGAGGTTCAATGAAATCGATCGGCGCAGTCCTTCTCGCAGCCGGCTGCTCGACTCGCATGTCCCACGGCCGACACAAGCTGCTTGTTGAGATTAACGGTATCCCGTTGGTTCGGCGGTCGGCGTTAACTTTGCTCGACACAGGCCTTTCGAAAATTGTTGCTGTGACAGGTCATAGACATGAGAAGGTCAGCACAGCTCTTTCCGGTCTCCCCCTTTATATTGGTAGAAATCCGGACTACGCGAAAGGGATGGGGACGTCGCTTGCCGTAGGCTTCTCCCAGCCCCAGTTCGCGGACGTTGATGGAATTCTGGTAATGCTTGCCGATATGCCAGATTTGCGAGCTTTGGACATTCAGAAGCTCATCCGGTGCTTTGAGGCTGACAACGGCAGGAGCGTTGTGCGTGCTTGTTACCGTCGCTCGCCAGGGCATCCGGTAATTCTTCCTAGAGGATGCTTTGCAGCGGTGAGATTGCTTGATGCAGATCGAGGGGCGACAAACGTAATTCGCGATTCAGGGCTCCCGGTCAGTTTTTGTGACATAGGCCCAGGCGCCCTGAGCGACATTGATACAACGGAAGACGCAATTCGTGCAGGAGCTGTCTTGCCTTGTCCCGCCCGCCGTAACTCTCGATGACATCCTGCCGACGGGAGGTCACGGCAGATGGCATATGGTCCATCCACCGCAACGTCCGTCGCTCCGGACAAATCTTAAAGCCGGTCAGAAAATTCTGAGCGAGTATTCCTGTTATCGCCGCGGCTCGCCTTTGATTATGCCATCTGCGGCAGTTTTCCCGTCGTTCCCGACAGAACCTTGCGGCGGATGACGATCTCACCTTCGGTTGTTGCGACACCCATCGCGTGAAGGCCATGCTCTGCACCGTTGAAGCGCAGGTTCAGGCTGCTGGCGTGAACACCAAGATAGTCACTCATCTCTTCTTCCGTTCCGCCAAGTTCTACCCATGTGACGCCACGGGCCGTTTTCGTGCCGTACTGCGTCGGCATCCTGGATGGGTGCTTGGTCATGTCGGTTGGAAAGAAGAAATTCGGCAAACCGACCGCCCAGCAAGGTATGGTTTCCGGCGTCCTGACGGCAACACCGAGTACACCATCGGGCCGCTGGCGAAGGCCAGTCTCGAAAACGTCAGCTCCGAGACGCTTCGCCACCTGCTCGAGTTCGGCACGGCTGTCCACGCGCGCGCACCAACCGATGAACACGTCTCCGTCACGGCATTTGTCACGGAAGAAACGAGCGGCCTGATTGCCGTTCTCGTACTCGTGAACATCCACTACACTTTCAACCTCGATGTAGGTATCTCCGCCCGTGGGGAAAATCTTGTTGGCAAGGCCCAGTTTTGGAAACCAGCCACCCTCATAGAATCCCAGACCGGTTTCCGATTTCAAACGTTCGGCACCCTCCCAGAGATTGCGTGTTCCGAGGCAAACGTGGTCAAAGTGCATCATTTCATAAAACTCCTATAGGCATTGAATATATTGTTGTCATGACTTCACCCCTGCACACGGGGGCAGCAAAGACGTTTTCAGAAACCCGCACATGCCTTGGCCTGAGCCACAACCGCCTGGCGATCGAAGTTATTGATTTTTTCGAAGAAGGCGGCGTCGTCCGGGACTACCTTTGCGGTATCGATGACCTGGGAAATCAGCTTGTTTTCAAGCAGGAAGTTCTGCAGCTTGCCAAGACCATCCTTGGAGACATTGGCGTAGAACTTACCTCCGGCGCGATCAAAGGAGATCCTGGCCTCGGCAAGGTTGGATTTGGCAATGTCCGTATCCTGTTCGAGTGTCAGTGTGCGGTTCGCGCCATAGTTTTTACGGAAAATCCTTGCAACGCATTCGGGATTTGCCGCGGCGAAGACCTGCGCCTTGGCAATGCCCCGCGCCAGCGCCTCGACCATCTTCGGATTATCCTTCAGAATCTGTTGCGTTGCGACAAGACCATAATCCGGGAAGTCCAGCCAGTTTTCATCGTAGTAGAATGCAGCGTCGTTCCCGAGCGCCTTGAAGTTGGCGATTTCAGACATGAAGGTAAGGCTTGCGTCCACCCGCCCCATCTTCAACGCTTCATACGATTGCGCGCCAAGCCCGATCACGGCTTGACGGACATCACGCTGAGGATCAACGCCTTCCTTGGTGAGTACACTGTTCAGGTACATCGTACCGCCGGAGCCAGCGACCGCGATGCCGACCGTTTTACCCTTGAGATCCTTCGCGGTCTTGATCGGTTTATCTGCCATGGTCAGCAGGCGCCAGGAGGTGTTACGCATCGTGGCGACCATGCGAATGTCGGCAAGTCCCTTGCTGTCGGCAGCCAGCCAGGGTGTGCTGTTCATCATGCCAATATCGCCGCTGCCGCCGATGATGCTTTGAACAGCAGCAGCCGAACCCTGCGAGAAGACCACCTCAACGTTGTAACCTTCATCCTTCCACCATCCCATGGCCAACGGAACGTAGAGTTCGAATACCGCGTTGATCATCAACGGATTGCCGTGAATGATCCGGACGTTTTCTTCAGCATGTGCTGTTTGCGAAAAAGCAGGCACGCCAAAGGTCATTGCGGCCAGCAGCGCTGCCGCCTTGGAAATCGATTTCATATTTTTGTTCCCTTTGATTGTTGTTTGGATTTATCGCTTCTGACTGCTCATCCAGAACACCAGATGACGGCCAATCGCCTGCACCCCGGCACTTGCGCCGGCAGCAATGAGCGTAAGCAGCGTGATCGCCGCGAAGACGCCCGCCGTGTCGAGCGCAAAACCCGCGCGCATGATGGCCGCGCCGATGCCCTCCTGCGCCCCCACGAACTCGGCAACGATGGCTCCGATCACACTGAGCGTGACACCGACATTCAACCCGCCGAAGACATAGGGAAGCGAATTGGGAACCTTGAGATGTAGGAAACGCTTCCAGGCACTGGAACCATAGACATCAAACAATTCGTGCTGCTCTGCCGGTGTCGCACGCAGCCCGATGACTGCATTTACGAAAACCGGGAAAAATGTGATTAGCGCGACGATGATGACTTTTGACGTCATGCCGAAGCCGAACCAGACAACGAACAAAGGCGCGATAGCGACTTTGGGTATCGCCTGCAGCGCCACGATGTATGGCGACAGTATGCGCTCCGCAGTCCGCGACCCAGCAACGGGGATGGCGAGGAGAAACCCGATAATCGAACCCGATGCGTAGCCCGCCGCAACCTCCGTAAGCGTGATAACCGTATCTGACAGCAGATATCCCTCAGTCATACCATTCCAGAGCGCGAGCGCGATTGCACTCGGCTTCGGCAGGAGTGCCGGACTGATCTGAAGCAGCGGGATAAGAACCCATTCCCAAGAGGCAAGGAAGAGCATGAGCACGCCGAGCGAAACCAACGATACGGTATCGAACTGAGGCAGACTGATACGTCTGGTTTTCCGGGTAACTGCCGGTGCTGTTGTCATGAGAGAGTCGGTCATTGGACAGCCTCCTCCGCTTCGAAATGACGGCGCACTGCCGCCGCATAGTCGCCAAACTCCCTGGAGTTAATCATTTCGAGTGTCCGGGGTCGCGGCAGGTCGATGGCAATATCATCCACGACACGTCCTGGGCGTGGGGCGAGAACGATTACCCGGTCGGCCAGAAAAACCGCTTCCTGAATGCTGTGCGTGACGAAGATGACTGTCTTTTCGCTGCTCATCCACAACGCCTGCAATTCCACCTGCAAGCGATCACGCGTCATGGCATCGAGCGCCGAAAAAGGCTCATCCATCAACAGCACTTTCGGATCGTGCACCAATGCCCGGGTGATGCCGACACGCTGCTGCATACCGCCCGAAAGTTCCGACGGATATTTATTTTCAAATCCGGACAGGCCCACCATGCTGAGGTAATGGCGAGCCCGATCAGCGATTGCCGCACGATCAAAGCGACCGATATCTGATGCGATCGTCACATTTTCAAAGACCGTCCGCCAGGGCAGCAGTACCGGCGCCTGGAAAACCATACCGATACCGGACGTCGGCCCCTTGACCTCCTCACCGGAGATCGACACGCTTCCGGTCGACTTCTCAATCAGACCACCGATCATCCGCAACAGCGTACTCTTGCCGCAGCCACTTGGGCCGACAAGCGTGACAAATTTACCTTTATCGATTGATAAATATATGTCGCTTAAAGCGATGATCTTCTCACCTGAGCGGGTCGCGAAGGCTTTGGAAGCCCTGTCGATCCGTATATATGCATTTTCTGGTTGCATTTCATTCCCCTGTTGTGGTCTTTGGCTGCACCACCCATTGAACGGAGCACGGATATCAAGTTATGCACTGCATGGTGCAGTGCATTTTTTCTTAAAAAAATGGAGAACTTCCAAATGTCTGTTTCAGAAACGCTACCGCCACTCGACACGCGAGAAATGATCCTCGATGCGGCTGTTCGGTTGCTGCTGGCCAATGGAATAGATGCCGTCAGCATGGCACGGATTGCGACTGAGGCCGGCGTCTCACGGCGCACGGTCTTCAACCAGTTTGCGAGCAAGGAAGGCGTATTCGCTGCCGCCATGCAGCGTGTATGGACCCGCATCCCAATGCTGGAAATTACCAGTGATAGCAAAGCCTTGACGGAACCTACGGAAACGCTTCGGGAAATCGGCAGGGCCATCATGCATTTCTGGCTTCCGCAGGAAGCAGTCGATACGGCACGCATGGTCATAAGAGAAAGCATTCGTTACCCCGATCTAGCCGCCACATACATCAATCGCGGAAAACGTCCGACACTTGAGGCGCTGATCAACTACATGAAGCGACTGAAAGCCGCCGATATCGTCGACATTGACGACCCCGATCTTGCTGCCCGACAGTTCGTTGGGCTGATTAATGAACCCCTCGTTTTTTATCGAGTCCTCGGACTTTCCGAAGCTCCTCGTCTGGAACAGGCGCGATATGTGGTCGACCAAGCCGTCAAGGTCTTTTTCGCCCGTTACCCGCTGAAAATAGTTCTCGATGATCATCGTGACTCGGACCCGGAGCTGCATCTTTAGGTCATTCGGCATGGGAAAGCTTATATTGAAATTATCATTTGATAATTTATATAAAGAGCCACCAACGCCCCCTTGTCAATGCGCCATGACAAAAAAAGCGTCGAGGCATTCTTGCCAGCTGATCCGAACAGCAAAAGCGTGGCGTCTCGGAGAATGACGAGGACAAGCGTTGAAGCCGCACGCTAGGACGTGTTGCACAACTGGTACAGCTAGGGCTTGAAACCTGTATGAGCCGTGACGTACTGGGCCTCGAATGCCGCCCTCTCCAGTCCTGCCCCTCTGCTCCGATCGCAAAGCGAAACTGCGAATGTCACGAGAAACGCGAGGGGGACTGAGAAGAGAGCCGGATTATCATAGGGAAACGGAGCAGCGCCCAGCCGCAAAACATTCGTCCAGACTGCTGGCCCAAGGGCGACCAGAAGCAGCGCCGTTACCAACCCGACTATCGAACCGGCAACAGCACCGCGTGTCGTCAGGTTACGCCACATAACCGACAGCAATATCACCGGAAAATTTGCGCTCGCAGCAATCGCGAAAACCAGTCCAACTAGGAAGGCAATGTTCTGATTTTCGAACGCGATGCCCAAACCGATGGCAAACAGGCTGATTACGACAGCGGAGAGCTTTGAAACGAGGATTTCAGCGCGCTCCGAAATTTTCCCTCGATATATCGCCCGTGCGAACAGATCGTGTCCAGCAGCAGACGCACCTGCCATTGTCAATCCCGATACGACGGCGAGAATGGTTGCAAAGGCGACAGCGGATATGAAGCCCATCAAAACCGATCCCCCCAGCTTATCGGCAAGCTGGATCGCCACCATGTTGCTCCCGCCCAGAATGGCGCCCGCTGCGTCTTTGTAAGACGGATCTGTCGTCAGAAGGGCTATGGCTCCGAAGCCGAGTATGAACAGCAACGTATAGAAAACGGTGATGAAGCCCGTCGCGACCAAAACGGATGTTCTTGCCTGTCGCCCGTCAGCCACCGTAAAAAAACGCATCAGAATATGTGGCAAACCGGCTGTTCCAAAGATCAGGGCGGTTCCAAGTGAAATCGCAGAAACCGGATCCTTGACCAGTCCGCCTGGCCCAATAATAGCCGATCCCTTCGGATGCACAGAGATAGCACTGCTGAACAGGGTTTCGAGACTAAACCCGAACTGCGCCAGAATAAGGAAAGACATCAGCAACGTTCCCGACAGCAGCAGAACTGCCTTGGTAATCTGAACCCACGTCGTTGCCAGCATTCCTCCGAACGTCACATAGAGCATCATCAGAGCGCCCACGAGAACCACGGCGACCCAGTAGGGTAAACCGAAGAGGAGTTCGATAAGCTTTCCTGCCCCGACCATCTGGGCGATCAGATAAAACAGCACGATCACGAGTGTGTTTATGCCCGCCACCGTCCTTACTGGCCTTTCGGAAAGCCGGTAGGCAGCAAGATCGGCAAAAGTGAATCTACCCAGATTGCGGAGCGGCTCTGCAACGAGGAAAAGGATCATCGGAAAACCTACAAGGAAGCCGATCGCATAGATCATGCCATCATATCCGGCGCCATAAACGAGCGCCGTGACACCTAGAAAGGTAGCTGCCGACGTATAGTCACCCGCAATGGCCAGGCCATTCTGCAATCCGTTCAGGCCTTCGCCAGCCGCATAAAAGTCTCTGGCGGTGCGTGTTCCGCGCCGCGCTGCCCATATCGTCAAAGCAAGACTGGCCAACACGAAGACAAGAAACATGGCAATCGCAAGTGGATTAACGGGCTGGCGCTTCACTTCGCCGGAAACGGCATCGGCAAAAGCGGAAGACGATGAGAGGACCGAGACACAAATCGCGGCCCGAATTACGTTCTTATGCATCATGGTTCCCTCCTGAGAGCTTCAACCATCGGGTCAAGACGCCGTGACGCGTAGATCACGTAGATTGCTGTCAGAATGAAGCCCGTCACCATGATCCCGACTCCCACTGCGATACCGATGCTGATCGATGACCCGGCGAAAATCGGTCGCCCGAGCGCCCCGGGCGAAAAGGCCACCGTGCTGATAAAGGCAAAGTAGATCGTCGCCATGGCAATTGCGAGTACCGTACCGAGGCGATTGCGTGCAGAACACAGCTTGTTGAAGCTGCTGCGGGCAGCGATGCTTTCGAGACTTTTTTTTCGTACATTGTCCATGGCCGAACTCCAGTCTGAGCGATCTTCAACAGGCCTAAATGGCGAGCGGTGCGTTGGCACTGTCCTTGAACTCGACGGTCGTGAACACGAGATCGGTATCGCCGATATTCTCAAGATCATGTGTCATAAACTCGCCACGACCGAAGCTGAAATGCTTCGTGTCGCCAGGAGCATAGGTCGTCTCCCCAACGCGGCCATCCCCGTAGTGTGAGCGTGCAGCGCCCCCTGTCACCGCGGTCCAGAAATAATCCAGGACGTGCGTGTGAAAGCCGATGCGCTCCGACGGTTTAAGTGTCAATGACCAGACGCGCACCCTGTCGGTTTCCGAGACGAGGTTGCTTCCCACCCGGCCGTTTCCAGCGTTTGCAGTAAACTCCGCGGACCTGGCCTTATCCATGCTCTCTGGAGCGGCAGGCCAGCGTTCGAATACAAAATCACCCATATCCAATTTCCTTCCAAATATGTTTCAGGCTGCGATACCGGTCGAAACGGCCGTCTCGCTCATGATCGCGTCGGGATGGCGATGGCGCTCCGCCATCGCCCTTTCTTCCTCGGTGAGGATTTGTGCCTGCATGTAAGCTCCGAGATGGCGAGCCCGCCGGATGACGGCGGCACCATAGGCAAGGCGGTTCGCTTCGAATTTCGACAGCGCTTCTGCGATATCCTCCGTACGTCCCAGCTCTTCAGCAAGTTCGAACGCATCAACTGCCGCTTTCGTCACGCCCATACCGACATGGGGGCGAGCGACAAACGCTGCATCACCGATTAAAACAACGTTGCTGCCAATCACCATGCGGGGTGTCTCCAGATCCTGAATAGCCTGTATGAACGGCTGCTGCGTCTTCTCGACCACCTCGGCGAACTGCGGTGCAAGCGTACGCCGTGCAGCATCCCGCATTTCGCTGATCACCTCCGGCCGGATCTTGTTCGGGGGAATGGAGAGCGCATGGGTCGTGCCATCGGTGTCGGTGAGAATGGATTGCAAAGCTCCGTTCTGTGCTGCGGGGCGATACCAGACGAAATTGAAACGGCGCTCGCCAACCTCAATTGATTCATTCGCACCGGCAACCGGATATCCCAGCATCTGTTCTCCCGAAGGGAGCGAAAACGCAAAATGGTTGCAAATCGCATCACGGGTGGCATGCGAGAGGTCGGCTTCATCCACAAGACCGCGCCAGGCGATGTAACCCACGTAGTTCGGCATGGCGTCTGGCATGAACTGCAGCCGCACGGTGGAAAAAATCCCGTCGGCACCAATCAACAGATCGCCAGTCGCGGTGCCGCCATCGCCAAATTCGGTTGTGACCGTCGTTTCATCCTGTATGACGCGCGTCAGGTTCCGACCATAATGGTAACAGCCTTCCGGTAACGTATCCCTCAGAATGGCATAGAGTTTCCCCCACGAGGTGAGAACCTGCGGAAGCGCGAGTTCTGCCGCGATGTGTCCCTCAATATCGAAAACGCGGCGCCCTTCGACGCTGACACCAACCTTTGCCGCCGCGCTATCGATCCCGCAGGCGTCCAGCACATCGAATAGTTCTCGATGGGTGACAATCCCTGCTCCGCGTCCCGCAAGCTCCGATGATATCCGTTCGTAGATGCTGACAGTCCATCCCTTGCGGAGGAGTAGATGTGCCGCGAAGAGGCCGCTCATTGAACCGCCTATGATGATTGCATGTTTGATCCGTGTCATGTGTCATTCTCCTTGACCGGCGGGGCTGGCGTTCAGTGGACGCCCAAAAGGCTTTCCAATAGCTGCTCGTTGGCGACGACCGTTTCGGCTTTCTCTCGCAGCACGATTTCCCCGGTCGAGATAATCACCACGTCATCAGCAAGCTTCAGTGCGAAGCTCGTGTGCTGCTCGACCAGAACAATCGTCAGTCCCAGCATTTTGAGCTTTGTAATGATCGAGCCGACCTCCGCGACGATCTGCGGAGCGAGCCCTTCCGTCGGCTCGTCCATCAGCAGGACAGCCGGACTGGTCATCAACGCGCGCCCGATCGCGAGCATCTGTTGCTCCCCGCCTGAAAGGAGGCCAGCATGATGGCTCTTGCGTTCGCCAAGACGGGGAAACAGCCCGAATATATCGTCAATGGTCCAGCGGATGCGATCGGGCGGTGTTTTTTGTACCTGTGCAACCTTGAGATTTTCGGTGACCGTCAAGTTTCGGAATATCCGCCGCCCCTGTGGAACCAGCGCGATCCCGGCCCGGCAGATCGTTTCGGGCGACTGGCCATCGACAAAGCGACCAGAGATGGAGATTTTGCCATCCCGCGGCTTCATCAAGCCCGCCACCGTGTTCATGCAGGTGGTCTTTCCGGCACCATTGCGACCGAGCAGAGCCAGTATGCGGCCCTGCGGGACAGAAAACGAGACGTCCTGAAGAATGTGGCTGTCTCCGTAATAACTGTTTACGCCCTGCAGAACGAGAGCTTGTGTATTATTGGGCAAGATAGGCCTCCTTCGTGCGCCGGTCGGCAATCACCTCATCACGGCTGCCATCCACCAGCAGCTTGCCGTGATGGAGCAGCGCAATACGTTCAGCGAACGCAAGGGCCACATCCATGTCATGTTCGATCATCAGAATGGTGAGGTTCCGGGGCAACTCATCGAGCAGGCACTCGACTGTCTTTCGTTCCTCGCGTGACAAACCGGCCAGCGGTTCATCGAGCAGCAGAAGTACCGGCTTTTGCGCAAGTGCCATGGCAATTTCGAGCCGCCGACGCTCCCCGTAGGAGGTTTCCGAGACCTGACGTCTGGCAAGATGACCGAGATGTACCCGATTAAGGATATCCATGGCGAACTCGACCAATTCCGCATCCTTGTCCATGCTTCTAAGCGGGTGCCAACGCTGTGGCGAACGCCCAAGCGCCGCCAGCATCACGTTCCTGAGAAGGGTTTCGCCTGCAAACAGCGTCAGGATCTGGAAGGTTCGCCCGATACCGCAAGCGGCACGACGATGCGTCGGCAGCGATGAAAGATCCTGATCGCCGAGGACAATACGACCGGCACTCGGTTTCAGATCACCGGCGATCAGATTGAACAGAGTGGTCTTTCCCGCGCCATTCGGGCCAAGGATCAGGCGACGCTCTCCCGGCATGACCGAGAAAGAAATACCCTGGATGACATGCAATCCACCAAAGCTCTTGGCGAGATCGGTAACCTCGAGTGCGGCCATCAACGTGCCTCCTGCGATGTCTGGACATAGGGGGACGACTTCGATGCGCGATGTCCGAAGTGACCGAGAGAAGCACGACCCAAACGCTTGAGACCGGGAAGCAGACCGTCAGGCATGACCAGAATGATGAACAGGAAAATCAAGCCTAGCAGTGTCGGCCAGCGATCCGTATAAGCACTCGCCACATTTTTAAGGAGCACCACGATACCCGCACCGACGACTGGTCCGAACAGGGTGCCGATCCCGCCAGAAATCACCATCAGGATGCCTTCTGACGATGCCGTCAGCGACAGGGCGTGCGGGCTGATGAAGCGGAATATCTGGATATAGAGAATACCTGCCAGTGCCGCAGTTGCGCCGGAGAGAACATAAGCGATGTATCGGATCGCCCAGGTATTATATCCAAGCGTGCTCATACGCCGGGGTTGATCCCGCACGCCATTCAGCGCGGCCCCCAGGGGGGAACGCACGAATACGGCTAGCGCGGTGAGAACAAAACATAGCACCCCCAGGCAAAGATAATAACGGCCAAGCGGGGATGCCGCGAGCAGGCCTTCGGCTGGCAGGCTGATACCATTGTCACCGTTGGTCAGGCTCGTATAGCGGAACGCGACACCCCAGACGATCTGCCCCAGCGCAAGGGTTATCATCAGGAAACTGAGACCTTTGGTCCGCAATGCAATGATCCCGAATAACGCGGCGACCGCAGTACCGATCAAAAGGGTCGTGATGGCCGCCGTTATCGGGTTCAGCGCGTAACTGTTGACGAGAATGGCATACGCGTAAGCCGCTACTCCCAGAAAGCCCGCATGACCGAGGGAGACCATTCCACCAAATCCAGCCAGGATGTTCACGCTGACGGCAAACAGGCCGAAAACGAGAATCTGCGTGGCAATGCCAAGATAGAATTCACCTGGCACCATGAACGGAATGGTAAGGCCGAAGACGAGTGAGAGAACTCCAGCAAAACGGGTCATGCCGAAACCCTCCCAAGCAGGCCTTCCGGGCGCACCGCGAGAACAAGCACCATGGGGAGGAAGAGAATGACGTAAGCAAGATCTGGCAGGAGCATCTGGCCAAATGTGTAGATGATCCCGATCGCGACACTTCCGATCAAGGAGCCTGCGAGGCTGCCGATCCCGCCGAGAATAACCACCAGCAACGCAAGCGGCAGCATTTCGACATCCAGGCCCGGATAAACTGACATAACGGGCGCCGCCAGAGCGCCACCGGCCCCTGCAAGGGCTGAGCCGAGACAAAAGACGGTCGTGAAGAGCTTCGAAACGGGAATACCAACGGCGCGTGCCATATCGCGGTCATCGACCGCTGCACGGATGCGAGCACCGAGTGTCGTACGCTCGACCAGAAGCCAGAGTGCAATTGCAATCGCGGCGGCCGCACCGATGAGGAAAAGACGGTAAACAGGGAAAGCGAAGAAGCCTGCCCGCACGGCGCCCTGAAGATAGCTCGGAGCGGACACCGCGACTGGATCGCCTCCCCAGACCAGCAAGCACTGGTCCGCGATGATGAACGACAATCCCAGCGTAGCGAGAACCTGGGCAAGTTCCTTCCCGGCGAGCCGCTGCATCAGCACATATTGGACGACACCGCCAAGCAATGCGCATCCCAGCGCCGCAGCAAGCACTGCGGGAAAGAAGCCCAATCCCGCCGTTGAAGCAGCCAGATAGCCACCCAGCATGAAGAACGCGCCGTGAGTGAGATTTGCCACACGCAAAAGACCGAAAATCAGCGAGAACCCTGCCGCAAGCACGAACAATATCGCAGCGAAGGCCAGACTGTTGAAAAGGCCAGTAATCCAGTACATCCAATCTCCTCCCAGAGTTGGGCGAACGAGACCGGTCCCGGAAATCAACAAAGAGTTCCGGAAGCACGGTGGTCCGATCGCTATAATGATGGCGCAGAGATTGCGCCGATGACGCCAGTGGCGACTTGTCAGTTCAATCTGATCTCGGTGGCTGCCATGTCATACCAGTCGAACGGGCGATCCCCGACATTGACCATGACAGCCTTGACATCGAAATAAGCCTCGAATGCTTCCTTGCCGAACTCGCGACCCGTTCCTGAAAGCTTGAAACCACCCCATGGGGAAGCGGCGTCAACCCTGTGATGGTCATTGATCCAAACGATGCCCGCTTCAATGTTGTCCGCCATCCGATGCGCACGGGCAACGTCACGGGTACGCACAGCCGCAGCAAGACCATAGGGACTGTCATTCGCAATGCGAACGGCATCCGCTTCGCTGTCGAAGGGGATCACCACTGTGAACGGGCCGAAGACCTCCTCTTGTGCGACACGCATATCCGCACTCACATCCGCAAAGACCGTGGGTTCGACAAAGAAGCCGCTATTACTACCGAGGCTTTCGGGAATCTTACCGCCAGCAACCAGCCGTGCTCCTTCCCTTTTGCCGATCTCGACATATTCGAGTACGCGGGCGCGCTGTCGTTCAGAAATGACCGGCCCCATTTGCGTATCGTGACTGAAAGGATCGCCGACCCGGATCGCTTTCGTCTTCTCAGCCAGCTTCTCTACGAACTCATCGTATACGGAGCGCTGGACAATATGACGGGCTGCGCAGACGCATGTTTGACCGGCACCGACGAAAGCGCCAAAGGCAGCGTAGTTAACCGCCTGGTCAAGATCATAGTCTTCGAAAACGACAACGGGCGTCTTGCCCCCGAGCTCGAGCGTCTGCCGCGCGAAATTCGACGCTGCGGCAGCACCAGCAAGACGACCGGCCTCCGTACCGCCGGTCAAAACCAGCTTGCGGATGCCTGGATGGCTCGTCAGAGCCTTGCCGGTTACAGCACCGTTACCGGTGACGATGTTGAACACACCTGGCGGGAGGCCTGCTTCCGAAAATATTTCCGCAAGCCGCATCGTTGTCAGCGGGGTATATTCGGATGGCTTGACCACCGTTGTACAACCCGATGCAAAGGTCGGCGCAAGATTGCGGCAGGCAATCAGCAGAGGATGATTGAAGGGCGTGATGTTTGCCACGACCCCGACCGGCAAACGCTTCGTATAAGTCAGATAGTCGCCTTCGACAGGAATAACATCATCACGCTTCGCCAGCGCCAGACCCGCATTGTAGCGGAACAGATCCGGCACCCGCGCCAGCTGCGCCCGCGTCTCCCTGATAGGGCGACCATTATTCAGCGTTTCGAGCTCATAGAGTTCCTCGAGATGCGCCTCCATGACGTCTGCAAGCTTGTTGATAAGGCGCGCGCGCGTGCGGACGGACATTTTTGCCCAGTCCGCTGACCGGAATGCCTGGCCTGCGCTTTGAACAGCAAGGTCCACATCCGTCTCAGTCGCCAGCGCGACCTTTTCGATGATTTGACCGGTTGCCGGTGACCGTATCTCCATCAGTTCACCACCGGAAGAGGCGCGGAAAGCACCATCGACGTAGATACCGCGGATCGTCTGCAGAACGTCGCTGGATAATTTTGTTTGAAGATCAGCCGGCATTTGCGAGCCTCCTGGGAGTGATTGCGGAGCACAGTTCGATAGCGTTTCCTGAAAGGATACGAGCGCGGTCCTGTTCAGTTATGCCCGCTCCCGAAATCGTCTTCATCGGATCCAGATCGGCCATGTCGAACGGGATGTCGGTTCCAAGCAGAACATGATCGGCGCCTGCAAAATCCACGAGATAGCGCAGTGCCTGCGGATCATGGGTGATGCTGTCGAAATAGAAGCGCTTCAGAAGCTCTTTGGGGGATAAAGCGGGTGTCTTTGTTTCCGGCCGAACGTTCCAGCCGTGTACGAGACGACCAACCTGATAGGGTGCAAAACCACCACCATGCGAGAGGCAGATTTTCAGGTCGGGGATTTCTTCCATCGCACCGGAAAAGATCAAATGCGCCGCCATCACAGTCGTATCAAGCGGATTGCCGATCAGGTTCGTGAGATAATAGGGCTCGAGGCCGGGCTTCGAGCCAAAATAATACGGATGCGTCAGGATAAACACGCCGCGCGCAGCGGCGTGCCTGAGAACCGGGCGCAGAGACGGATCAGCGAGCTGCACACCGTCGATGTGCGTCCCAATCATCACCGATCGAATTCCAAGACTGTCGACCAGATAGTCAATCTCGGCAATCGAGGCTTCTGGCGACTGCATAGGCAGCGTTCCCATACCGATCAGGCGATCAGGGGCAGATCGCACGAAAGCGGCTATCTCCTCGTTGAGCAGGCGAACGAACTCGGCATTGCGTTCATCAAGTATGCGATAGAAGAACAGCGTCGGCGATGGCGATATGACTGCCATATCCAGCCCACGCTCATCGAGCTTGCGAACCTTCTCAACCGGATCGAGAAATTCGCTGAACATGGGATAGGCAAAGCCTTCCCGGTGAATCAACCGGCGGGAATCTCCTGAACCGCCGATCGTCACCCCGAAGGTGTCAACGTCCTTCTCGAGATATGTGATGATACTCTCGGGAATAACGTGATTATGCGCGTCGACAATCATCCGACGACATCCTTTCTTTCTTGATGTGGTTCTGGTCAGATCCGTGTCGGATCGTTTCGCGAGTAGACCGGCTCTTTGAGAAATGCCTCAGGCGGATAGGTCCAGAACTGCGTGACGTTGTCGTAAGTCTTGACGACCGAGTTCACGAGCCGACCGTCCTTGCGTTCGACCTTGCGGATATAGATGTTCTGAACGGGATTACCGTAAGCATCCACCCGCCATGGACCGCGCGGATCGTTGGGAATGACCGCTTTCTTCAGCGCCGCCATCAGCGCATTTTTGTCCTCAGCCTTGCCGCCAATTTCAGTCAGTGCCTTTTCAAGCGCCAATCCGGCAGAGTAGGCTCCAGCCGAGTAAAAGCCGGGATCGACACCGGCAACACCACGCAGCGCCGATACAAATTTGGTATTTTCGGGCGTATCGAGCGCTGCGGAATACCAGCCAGCGGAGACGATACCGAGCGCCTCATCTCCCATGCTATGAAGTACGCCCTCATCCACGGTGGTCATCGCGGCGATAACAGGGATCTGATCCTTCATCCCATATTCGTTGTACTGCTTGAGAAAACGCAGCCCGTTCGCGCCTGCAAAAGCCGCAAATACCGCATCGACGTCAGAAAGCTGGGAGATGTAAGAGCCGTAATCTGCCGCATTGAGAGGCGCCCAGAGCTTGGTCGTGATCGACCCGCCACCTGCTTCGAAAACACGTTGAAAACCTGCGGTCTGCTCCTGCCCGAATGCGAAATCGTCTGCGATCGTCGCAATGCGCTTGTAACCCAACTCTTTCGCAGCGTGGTCGCCGAGGGCGTGGCACGGCTGCGCGGAGGTGGATGAGGTTCGGATGAACCAGGGATTGAGCTTGCGTTGCGTCAAATCTTCAGCCGCTGCTGAGCAGCAGATAAACGGAATCTGCGCCTCCTGGAAATAGTCGTTGATTGCCAGAGCTTCGAACGCGGCGACCGGCCCAACAACCATGTGAACACCGGATCGCTGTATCAATTCCTGCGCCTTGGTCTTCGCCTGTGCAGGCTGGCCCGCGGTATCGGCCACGATCAACTCGACCGGCCTCCCTGCAATGGTATTTCCACGCTCCCTGAGGAACAGACTGAAACCATCCTCCATCTGCCTCCCGCCTGCGGCAAGCGCACCCGATTTGACGCTCAGCATCCCGATCCTGATCGGCGACGACTGGCTCCATGCTGGCTGCGCCATCTGCATTGTCGCCAGACTGGCGGTGCCCAGCATAAACTCTCTTCTCCTCACCATAGAAATCCTCCAATCTCTATTTATCATACGATAAATATAAAGCGGATTTGATGGCCGTCAAGGCGAAAATTTTGGTGAGAATCAACAAATAGGCCATAAAAACATGCGGTATGCTTGCAAGGCATTGATAACTAGTCGATAAATTAATCACAGATGCGGCTGAGGATGAGCTTATGAAAGACAAGCAACAGAAGAGACGGCTGGCACCGGATGAAAGGGAGCAGGAAATCGTTCGTGGGGCCGTCAGCTTTTTTGCCGAGTTCGGCTTTGAAGGCCAGACTCGCGAGCTTGCCAAGCGGCTAGGCATCACCCAACCGCTGCTCTACCGATATTTCCCGAATAAGGAGGCATTGGTTGAAAGGGTCTATCAGGAAGGATTCGTCAGGCGCTGGAATCCTTTCTGGGAAGACGTCATCAAGGATCGCAACCGTCCCCTTGAGGATCGTCTCCGGGAGTTTTACCGCGATTACTCCGATGCAATTCTCACATATGAGTGGGTTCGTCTTTTCATGTTTTCGGGCCTCAAAGGTCTTGATTTCAACGCGCGATATCTCGGCCTTCTCAAGGAGCGTATATTCTCACTGATTATCGACGAGTTGCGTCACGAGCACGGTAAACGGCCCGTCTCAGAAGTGGCCGCTTCCCCAATGGAGGTTGAAGCGGTCTGGGGACTTCACGCAGCAATATTCTACCTTGGTGTTCGGAAGTTCATATACAATCTTCCTGTGAACGACATCAAAGGCGTTGTGGAGATGGAGCTGAGAGTGTTCCTGCACGGTGTTCGGGCAGCGATGCCAGCCGAAGCATAATGATTGCGGCGCTGCGGGGCCGTGCCAGCAAAATGGCATCAAGCAGCGCAAAAATCCTTGTCGAAAGCCGAATTTGTGTAGGCCGACCTACAGAGGCTGGAGTTTGATGGGATATGAACCTTCGGCCAATCGTTACAAGTTCCCGTAGGCAGGGAGGCTGCTCGGGCCGACGCACGTGTGTACCCTCATTCGTCGCAGCGACAGATAGACGAAAGGCATGCTTTAGGGTTAGCTGCGGCGATGATCGATCTCCGAAATATTGAAACCTTCTTCTGGGCCGCAGCGTTAGGCAGCCTTCGCGCTGCCGCCGAAAAGCTCGGGACAACCCAACCTGCCGTCTCACAGCGCATCGCTGCGCTCGAGCTTGCGCTCGGGGTCAAGTTATTTGACCGGGCTGCCCGTGGAGTAAGGTTGACCGCCAAGGGGCAAGAACTTCTTGCCCACGCGGAGCAATTGATACAGGCCCGCAACGGAATGATTGAAGCTGCGCGCGACAGCACTGCCATGACCGGGCGCCTTAATCTCGGAGTGGCAGAGACAATCGTTCAGACGTGGTTGCCTCAGCTTATTGCTGAAATTCATAATGCCTATCCCGACCTGACACTTGAGATCGAGGTCGACACCAGTGAAATGCTACAGTCTCACCTGATGAGCAGGCGGATCGATCTGGCCTTTTTGATGGGACCGGTCCTGGAACCGCGTGTCGCCAACCGGCCACTCTGCACCTATCCACTTGCATGGATTGCCAAGCCAGGCCTTTATTCTTCGGAAGGGAGTGTCTCGGTCGAGACCATATCCGCCCTGCCCGTGATCACCTACGGCTCCAACAGCACGCCCTATCGGCAGGTCCGCGACATATTGCAGCGGTATCGCTTCCCGGCACCTCGCATGTATGGAAGTGCGTCGTTATCGATGATTGCCAAAATGGCATTGGACGGCATTGGAACAGCCGTCATAACCCCCGTCTTTCTCGGCGCAGAAATCGAGCGGGGCGAGTTGGAAATCCTGAACGTGGATGCGGAGCCACTCAACGATCTGCACTTCACCGCAAGTTGGATCGACGGGCCCGATAGCCATGCCGCACGGGTCATTACCAATATGGCTCAACAAATCGCGCGAGATAGCGCCGGAAACGTCCTCGCCACATCGCCAGCCCTCGATGAGATATAAATTTTACTTATGCCTCCCTTCCAAACATACGATTGGACAAGCTGGCTGGATCGACATCTAATCCGACAAAACAAAAGCGATATAAATCGTACGCATGGGAACAGGCTGATATAGCATCAGGCAAGGGCGTATTTGGGACATCGTCCCGTCTCCGCTCTCGCTCGCCTTTTCTCGTGCTCGGAAGATCGAACCAGAGAAAAGGGAACGACATGAAACTACTCTCCTTTGCTACCGCACTCCTCATTTCTGGCGCAGCAACTGCCCAGGAACTGCCCAAAACCCAGTTGCAAATCGTCGGCGGCCTCAGCAACCTCACTGCCTATCAGCAGTTCGAGCAGCCTTTCTGGACCAAGACCATCCCGGAGAAATCTGGTGGTCAGGTGACAGCAACGATCAAGGGCTTCAACGAAATGGGTCTGAAGGGTCCAGAACTGATGCGCCTGATGTCACAGGGTGTAATCCCTTTCGGCACGGCGACGCTGTCTTATTTTGCCAGCGACAACCCGATCAATGAAGCTATCGATCTTCCGGGACTTGCGCCGGATGTCGAGACTGCCCGCAAGGTGACAGAGGCCTTCCAGCCGGTTTACGAAAAGTTTTACGGCGAAGGTTCCAAGGTAAAGCTGCTCGGAATTTCGACCTATCCAGCGCAGGTTGTCTTCTGCAACGCCGACATCAAGGGTATTGCTGACCTGAAGGGCAAGAAGGTTCGCACCTCCGGTCGCACGCAGGCGGAATTCGTCGAAGCGTTTGGCGGCACCAGCGTCACTATGGCGTTCGGTGAAGTGGTTCCAGCCCTGCAGAACAAAGTCGTCGATTGCGCCATTACCGGCTCTCTCTCCGGCTACTCGGCCAAGTGGTACGAGGTTTCGACACATCTCCTCGCGCTGCCGATCAACTGGAACCAGCAGATCCACGCCGTGAACCAGTCTGTCTGGGACAAGCTGGACCCGAAGGTGCAGGCGTTCCTCGAAGAAAACATCGCAACGCTGATGGACGACATCTGGAAGGCTGCCGGCACACAGACGCAAGAAGGTTATGATTGCAATACCGGCGCTGCCGCCTGCACTCAGTCTGTCAAAGGCAAGATGACACTGGTCGTTCCCACCGATGAGGACAAGGCACTTCTGAACGCCACGCTGAAGGATAAGATTCTTCCAACCTGGGCCGCGCGTTGCTCCGCCGATTGCGTGAAGGACTTCAACGATACGATCGGTGCCTCCTTCGGATTGACGGCCTCCAAGTAACCCTGCCTCGGACACGGCTGCATCAGGCTGTAGCCGTGTCACCTCCTCTCAAGCCGGATCGAAGACCATGACAGGATCAATCCCTCTATTCACCTCGCTGTACGGCTTTGCCGAGAAAGCTGCCCGTTGGGCGGTGCTTGCCAGCGGCGCGCTGACCATCGCCAGTGTCCTGCTGATCACAGTCGATGTGCTGCTGCGCAAACTTTTCGGCTGGACGGTGGGCGGCTCCGATGAATTGTCGAGCTACGCCTTTGCGATCAGCACCACATGGTCACTTGCCTATGCAACGCTACAGCGCGCGAATGTGCGAGTGGACGTCATCTACCAATATCTGCCCGTCCGGGTTTCGGCGATGCTTGATTGGCTGTCGCTGGCCTGCCTTGGCGTCTTCATCGGCTTCGTGACCTACTACGGCTTTGGCGTTGTCGCAGAGTCGATAAATAACAGCTCGCAGGCCAACACGCCTCTGGGCACACCGCTGGCCATTCCGCAAGGTCTGTGGTTTGCCGGGCTTGTCTTCATGTGTCTGATCCTTGCCCTCATGCTGATCCGCGCGTCGGTCGCACTGGTCACCGGCGATATCGCGACCGTCAAGGCAATCGCCGGGGTACGCTCCACGCAGGAAGAAGCAGAAGAGGAAGCTGCAGCTGGCGAGCGCCTGATCGAAGGAGAACGCAAATGATCGCCACCACTCTCATTCTCCTTCTTGTATTGATTGGCCTGTCCATTCCGGTTGCGGCCGCGCTCGGTGTGCTTGGTCTTGTCCTCGATCCTGCATTTTCCATGCTTCCGCTTACCCGCGCCATTGGGGAGCTTGCATGGAGCACCAACAACGAGTTCCTGCTCGTGGCCATTCCGCTTTTCATTCTGCTCGGAGAAATCCTGCTGCGTGCGGGGTTCGCCGAACGCATGTATAGCGCAATGAGCCTGTGGCTCTCCTGGCTACCGGGCGGACTGATGCATGCCAATATCGGCGCGTCCGCCCTGTTTGCCGCAACCTCCGGCTCCAGCGTCGCGACCGCCGCAACTGTCGGCACCGTCGCGATCCCGCAGATCAAGAAACACGGCTATAACGAGCCTCTCTTTCTGGGCAGCCTTGCCGCGGGCGGTACGCTCGGCATCCTTATCCCGCCATCGATCAATATGGTCCTCTACGGCGTGTTGACCAACACATCCGTACCAAAACTCTATCTTGCTGGCGTGATCCCTGGCCTGCTGCTGACCGTGCTGTTCATGCTGACCATCATTGCTGGCTGCATCATTGTGCCTGCCTGGGGTGGTGCACGCGTCAATGGCACATGGAGCAAGCGTTTTGCCAGCCTGGTCCATCTGGCGCCTCCACTCGGCATATTCCTTCTGGTGGTCGGCTCGATCTATGCCGGTATTGCAACACCAACGGAAGCAGCCGCACTCGGTGTCAGCGGTGCAATGATCCTCGCTGCCTGCTTTGGCCGCCTCAACTTCGCCATGCTGTCGGAAGCCATTGAAGGCACGATGAAGTCATCGGCCATGATCCTTCTGATCATTATCGCTTCCGGTTTTCTCAACTTCGTCATGTCGGCCACCGGCATCACCGATGTCATTACCAGCTCGATCTCCGGCCTTGGCCTGTCGCCTGTCGCGATGATCCTGGTCGTGGTGATCTTCTACCTGATCCTCGGCTGCTTCATGGAATCGCTGTCGATGATGATTACCACGATCCCGATCGTCGCTCCCATCATGCTGGCTCTCGGTTTCGATCCGATCTGGACGGGCATCCTCATCATCGTGCTCGTCGAAGCCGCTCTCATAACACCACCGGTTGGCCTGAACCTCTTCGTCGTCCACAGCCTTCGCAAAAGCGGCTCGATGACGCCTGTCATCACCGGCTCACTTCCCTTTGTGGGAGCCATGGCCCTGCTGATCCTGCTGCTTTCGATCTTCCCCTCGATCGCGCTCTATCTTCCGAGCCTTGCCGAATAAGGCACTTCGTTAGAACTTAACACTGGAATATACCTCATGAAACTGCATTTCACGATCGAAACCGCATCGTCCCAATCTGAACTCGATATCGAAATCGATCAGCTCGTCGTTGCAGGCTGGGCCGGGCGTGACCGGGCGGCCATCGATCATCATATTGAAGAATTGGCGGCAATCGGCGTGCCGCGCCCGAGCACCGTGCCGCTCTTTTACCGCGTTTCCGAGAACAGTGCCGTCCAGACGGACTCGATACAATCGGTCGGCACAGAAAGCTCCGGAGAAGTCGAAACCTTCATCTTCCGCTCCGGTAACGATCTCTATGTTTCGCTTGCCTCCGATCATACGGACCGCAAACTCGAATCCTATAGCGTGGCGCTGTCAAAGCAAATCTGCCCTAAGCCAATCGCCAGCATCGCCTGGCCCTTTGCCGAGGTCGCGGACCATTGGGATCAACTGATCATCCGCTCCTGGATTGACGAGAACGATGCCCAGACGCTCTATCAGGAGGGGCCACTTTCCAGCCTGCGCACGCCACAGGATCTGATCGTCGGCCTTACCGGCGGCGAGTCCACATTGCCCGAAAAAACCGGCATGATCTGCGGTACGGTTGGCGCCATCGGCGGCATTCGTCCTTCCGCTCGCTTTACCATGGAGCTGTTCGATCCCGTATTAAATCGCAGCATCCACCACGGCTACATGATCGAAACCCTGCCAGAGGTTCAGTGAGATGACCCGCTACCCGACGATTGCAGACGTGTCAGCATCGCTTGCCAGCGGGCAAACCACCAGCCGCAAGCTTGTCGATGCCGCAATTGCGGCAATCGATGATCCGTCAGGTCAGGGGGCAAAAACCTTCATCCGTCGCAATGACGCCCGTGCACGTGCCATGGCGGATGCCTCCGATCTGATGCGCAGCGTCGGTCAGGTCCGCTCCCCGCTCGAAGGCATCGCGATCTCCGTGAAGGATCTGTTCGATCTTGCCGGTGAAGTGACGACGGCCGGCAGTGTTGCCAACAACCAGTCGGCGCCTGCGACCACCGATGCTCCGGTAGTACAGGCACTTGTCCGCGCAGGTGCGGTCATAACCGGCACGACCAATATGAGCGAGTTCGCCTTTTCCGGCCTCGGCCTCAATCCACATTACGGAACGCCGCTCAACATTTACGATCGATCTACCGGACGCATTCCGGGTGGTTCATCCTCCGGTGCTGCAGTCTCCGTCACAGACGGCATGGCGGTCGCTGCAATCGGAACAGATACCGGTGGCTCGATCCGGATTCCTGCAGCGCTCTGCGGCCTCACCGGTTTCAAGCCGACCGCGCACCGGGTTAGCCGCGAGGCGGTTCTGCCGCTTTCAACTTCACTCGATTCCATTGGCCCGATAGCATCTAGTGTTGCCTGCTGCGCCCTGCTCGACGCCATTATCTCTGGCGAAGCCGACCGATCAATCAAATCGATGCCGCTGGCCGGCCTGCGGTTCGCCGTGCCGCAGACCATCGTTCTCAACGACATGGACGAACATGTTGCGGCGTCGTTTGCAGCAACCCTGAACCTTCTGTCGGAAGCGGGCGCGCGCATCGTCGAGCTCAACGTACCGGAATTTGCCCAACTTGCGACGATCAATGCCAAAGGTGGTCTGATTGCAGCCGAAGCCTGGCACTGGCATCGCAATCTGCTTGAAAGCCGTGGCGACACCTATGACCAGCGTGTCCGTGGCCGCATCCTGCGCGGCCGTGACATCAGCGCTGCGGATTATCTCGATGTGCTTGAGGCCCGCAACGCATGGCAGTTGGGCGTCAATGACAAGCTAGCATCCTTCGATGCCATCCTGCTGCCGACCGTGCCGACCATCGCGCCGACCATCGCCTCGCTCGAAGCCGATGACGCAACCTTCTTCGCCACCAACGGATTGATGTTGCGCAACCCAACGATGATCAACTTCCTCGATGGATGTGCGCTTTCGGTACCCTGCCACACCGCCGGTTCAGCGCCTGTCGGCCTGATGATCGCCGGCTGTCCAATGGCAGATGCAAAAATCCTGTCGGTTGGCCTTGCCGTCGAACATGCATTGAATGCAAGGGCTGAATGATATGACGTTCGCACCGGGCTCCGCTGCCCATCTCGCCCTGCTCAAGGCGCGCTCCGGCGGGCTTTCCGGACCGACCGCCAATCTGGTGCCCGGTTTCGTCCATGCCAATCTGGCAATCCTGCCGCACGATCCTGCCGAAATCGGCATCAAGGATATTGCACGACCAGACTATGGCGATGCCGTGAGGATAGAGGCTGGCGAAATTCCGGTGTTCTGGGCCTGTGGCGTGCCCCCGCAGGCAGCAATCGCCAAAGCCTCGCCGTTGTTTTCGATCACCCATGCACCGGGACACATGCTGGTCACGGACCTCGTAAATGGTGATCTTTCAATCTGAAACGGTTCGGAATCAGCGTAATGGGAGAACGCAAACATATGTCACATGATCCAGAAGTGCGCCTAACCGTGGGAACATTATCTGAGGACGTATTTTCCTGCTTCGGCGTCATGCTCGGAAAACCCTATCCGGCAGCAGGTGGTCCGGCGGCGTTCTCGAACACTGCCACCGATTTCTGGCAGGAGCACCTTTTCGATGTTGGGCAAGGTGGTGAAGTCGAGATCCTCTGGGTGAATTATCGCAATGACGATCCATCGATTGCCGTCTTTGAAAAACACCTGCTGACCGAACAGGCCGCCGTTCCGTTGACCGGTTCGATCGTTCAGGTCGTCGCCATGTCCGGGCAGGACGGTGCTCCGGATCTTTCCACCGCGCGCGCCTTTCACATTCAACCGGGGCAAGGCGTCTGCATGAAACCTGGCGTCTGGCATGCGACACGCAGCAGTGGTTCGACTTGTCTCATGTTGACGCGCCGTTCGACCACCTTGGCTCTCGTGGCGCAACTCAACCAGTTGCCGCATGCCGATGAAACCATCCTGTATGAAGTAGGAGAAGAACGAGTCTCCATCGATCTATAATTAACAGCACCATTGAAGCGCTGGGCAAGCTCTTGAAAGGAACCCAGCCAAGCAGCCTGTTAATGCTTGAAGGTATTCTCGCGATACCATCTCAGAAACTGGGGATGCCGGCGTTCGTGGACACCTGCCGGCACGATAGCTCTTCCGGTCTTGTTGATAAGGCCTTGGAGGCTATCGCGATCGTTTGCATGACGAGAAATGAGAACCTCAAGATTGTCCGACAGGCCGACAAGGCCACGATCGAACATCCAGTGGACAGTTCCGGAAAGCGCAATACCGTTTGACAGAATGTCCGGACCGCTCGCTTCAACGGGGCGAATATGGGCGGGGCATCGACCTCAGCGCAGCCGCCGCCATTAATAAGCTTCCAGCCTGTTATCGCGCATCGCTCATCGTAGGCCTGCAAAATCAAACGGCGAAACAGTCGATCACGGACGATACGCGACGATTGCCTCTCCCGATCGAGTTAGTTCAGGTTGATCTTCCGCCAGCCCAATCGACAGAATGCGATTGAAATCAACGGATGAGACTGGCCGCACAGCTGCTTGAGCCCGTCCTGAAATCCGACCCGCTTCGATCGAAACTCAGTTCGATCTTGGAAAAGAATTCGTGCTGCGACAAAGCTGGCATTTGGCGGACGCCTTCGTTGACGCCGGTGTCAGCGGCTCGTCATTTGAGACGCGGCCAAGGCTCCAGGCCACTTTGGCCAAGTCGAACATTGGCGCCTCCGACGTTATTCTCTGCCTCAAAATCAGGAAAGAAGGCGTCTACAAATCTCGGGGCTATTCAGACTGTCCGTCATTCGAGACCTCTTGAGCTTGGTTCCCAGCTCCCCTGAAGTTTACGCGGGACATCCACTACCATCCGCCACTGCGAGCCGTGCCACTCAACGTACCAATTTCCCAAGCAGTATAAAAATGGACATTACGCCTCGGCAGATCGACAAGCGTCATCCTTTAACTATCCCAACAGAACCATCTCAATACGGCAGTCATCGAGACGCCGAACGCTTCGAATAAGAATCACTTAGCTATCCAGCGCAAATCGCAACTTCGGGCGCTTGGAATTCAAAAAACGGGATCTCTGATCGATGCGCTTTCCGACCGCATAGATGACTTCAGCACCGGAACAAATAGCGTCCCGAATGCCAAGGCACGAGACAGTCCGTGCAGCACGCAGCGCAAGGCGATCGCCGTCATCCCGCCCCAATGTCCGCGCAGGACCGTTGTGGCCTGCAGCCGATCCAATATGCGGCCCGGTCTACACCAGCTGAAGGTCGAGTTGCGGATACAGCTTTTTCAGGTTGGGAAGCGATTTGGTTTGCCAAGGATACTGGCTCGTCCCTTTGATCACCAGCTGCACCTCCGGTCGCTTGCGCGCCTCGATTGTCAGCTTGGCAAGCAGATTGATACCGGACGAGTTGAGGAATTCCAGGCCCGTCAGATCGAAAGTTACCCGGCTGTGGTGGCCACCCAGGACACCGGATGCCAGGGAGTATATCGGAGCGTAGGCATCCGGTCCTGCCAATCTCAGAACGCCGTCGAAGAAAACCGCACCTTCTTCTGCCCAAACCCTGAAGTTTTCGTCGCTGATTTCCATTTTTAAACTCACATGTTGGAGGCGATCGGTATTGAAATTTCTGCGGTCGTCGTCAGGATCACGCTGCGCTCATCCACATCATCGAATTCCCACGCCATTCTGGCGCCGTAGTCACTCAAAAGAGTGAGCAGACCAAGCCCGGAAGCATTGTCGTCGGAAAGAGCGTTCGCCTCGATCTGCTGGATCAGCAGTTCACCGGGGTCACGATCGAGGATTTGACGAAGCTTGTGCTGGAACAGCACGGACGTCTCGGCATCGACTGCATTTTTCACACGGATGAGGACAGTCGTCGCCGCAAGGCACGCCTCTATGACGATCTCCGAGGGCAGGCGGAATTTTACCGCGTTCTCGATCAGCTCATTGGTAAGATATGCGATGCTGTGATGCACGACGGCGTAGTCGTTTTTTGCGAAGGCATAGGGCATCGACATGACTTCCGCGATGAAGTCCGAGGTAAGTCCGGAATGCCGCCAGCCGATCTGAAGAGGGCCGTCGCAGAGGATCAGCCGGGCGCCTTGCTCAAGATTCGCATCTATCAATTCCTCGGCACCGTATAAAACTCTGGCCATAAGTCACCTATGCCGCAATACAAGGAGGGTGATGTCGTCATGAATCTTCTGCGTTCCGACATATGCCATCAGGGTATCCACGATCCCGGAAACGACAGCATCGGCGCTCTCGCCTTTCAGACGGGTTGCCTCCGCGCATAACCGGTCGATTCCAAAAAGCTCTCCGGCGCTGTTTTCCGCTTCGGTCACGCCATCCGTGTGGAGCAGGATGTAATCTCCCTGTTCAAAGGGAATTTTCATCGAATGCACGAATGGCGCGATATCTGCCTCAAGCCCGATCGGCAATCCGAGGTCCATCGTGTCTATGCGTTCCAGCTTTCCATTTGATCGCACCACGATAACCTCCTCGTGCTGACCAGACAGGATCATTTCTTTTCCATCGTAATCGAGGAACGCCAGGGTCATATGCTTGTCGATCTTCGTCCGTGTGATGTTTTTGAACAGGGCGCTGTTCAGATCCGTCAGGAATTTCAGCGGATCTGTGTTGCCTGCCTCCTGAAGCGCGCGTGCAACGGATTGTACCATCAGCATCAGCACACCGCTTTCCAGTCCGTGACCGGTAACGTCACCAATGCCGATCTTCAGACGATTGCCGTTTTCAAGAACGTCGTAATAATCTCCTCCAACCTCTTCCGCAGCTCTCATATAGGCCGCAACGTCCAGTCTCTTCGCGGCCTCAAGCTCCGACGCCAGGGGAAGGACCATCATCTGGATCCGCTCGGCCACGGCCAGTTCCGTTCCCAATCGCCGGTTTTCCCGTTCAAGCTGGGCATTGAGGGCTGAAATTTCCTCCTTGGCTTCCTCGATCTCGGCAGTCCGCTCACTGACAAGCTGCTCGAGGTTTTCGGTATGATAGCTGATCTCTTCGGCCATCTTGTTGAAAGCATCACCGGCTTCGCCAACCTCATCCCGGCTGGTTACCGCGACACGGACCGAGTAGTCCTTGGCCTGGATGCGTTGCGCTGCATCCGCCAGAGCCGTGACACCTCCCGTGATGCGCTTGGAGGCTGCGAGCACCGCCACGGCCACGATCATCAGGGAGGCGAGGATGGCGAGGATCTGATATGCGACGATGCGGTTCGTCGCTTCGGTGATCTTGCCCTGCGCGGCGAAAAGCGACGCGTAGATCTCCTGCTCCGGCACGACGATCCCCAGCGACATGGCTTCCGCCCTCACTGGCCCCGATGACCAGAGATTGCTTGGCCGCAGCTTTTTCATGATGACCAGAAAGGGCACCTTGCTGCCGTTCATATCGAGCGAGATGTGTCTGATACCTTCCTGCTCACTTGCCGCGAGCTTCGCGATCTCCGGCTGGCTACTTGCTTTCAGAGATCGCTCGACGCCTGTGACACCGCTGCCTTTGCCACCGCTTGCGGAGTTCAGCCCTATGGTCGCTTCACCCGCCTTGTTGATTGCGATGACGTTTCCGTCCGACATGGCGAGAAAGCCAAAACCGGACTGCGCGACCTTTACATTCTCGACAATCGCGGCCAGCTGATCGAGCGTTATATCCGCACCCACCGTTCCCGCCACGCCTTTCCGGTCAGCCGTCCAGAGCGGATGAAAGAAACTGACGATGAGTTTGCCGGTAATGGCGTCTGTATACGGTGCCGTCTGGGTAATGTCTTCGTTGACCGGATGCCGCGCGGGTTCTTCTGCCCAGCCTTGCCAGGATTCGTAGAGGCCCGGGAAAAAGAAGTCCCAAAAATTCGCGTCATTATGGCCGGGATAGAGACGGTCGAACGTCTGCGCCTGATCTGTGTAGGGGGCAGTCCTGAAAATTGGCCGCTCCTTCGGCCCGATATAATACATCTGCAACTTCGCGGAGCCGCTTTTCAGCAGGCTTGGAGCCACGATATCGAGGATGGCGCTTGCCTCGACGTCTGCCTGAACATCCGGGCGCGGTAACTTGTCGGCTCCCAGCAGATAACCCCAGACGCTGACAACCGATGGGCTACCCGGAGGATTTTGCGCCCAGCCGCCGACTGGATCATAAGCCAGACGCACGCTGTCGGGTGAATGCCTCGCTACAGATGCGCCAATATCGGCAGCGCGTACGGGATCGTCGATCTCCGCCTGCAGAACGCCTGCAAGTGTGGTGACTTCGCTGTGTACCTGCCCGAGCAGTAACGACACCTGCGCCGCTGTCGAGTTCGCGTAGGTCTGGATGTAATCCTGACTGGCATTCTCCAGCCCATGACCGACCTCGGCGGTCGCGTCCCGGGACAATCTCTGTACGTTCCATAGAGCAAGTCCGCCGCTAACAAGCAGATCGAACAGAACGGCTCCGCCAACGAGAAGAATGAATTTTGCCCGAAAGGAGCCCCAACGGAAGGTTTGCTTTGTCGGTGTTTTCTCCATCAGTACGGCTTCCGTGCCGATGCCGCCCAGATTGGCCAGCCAGCGTAGCCCTTAGGATGCAGCGCAGCCAGAACATGGTCCTTGAAACCCTGGCGGAATTTCCGGATAAACTCTGGTGAATCTCCTCTTCGCACAGCCATCACACCCGCATAGACGTTTTCCCAGGCCTCGATCACGTCGGCGAAGTCGCGCGGGTCGCCATCGAGGTTGGTGACCATGAAACACTCCACTTTTATGTCATCGAAGCCAGCATCCGTCAGCAGACGCCTGCTCTTCGGGCCTAGTTCAACATCCATATCAAAGTGATCGAACAGTTTTGCGACCTCGTTATATGTCCATCTGATTGTTTCGGAATGCGGTTCTCCAAGACAGTGAGAGTTCTTCTCGTTGGTGATGTAGACCCTGCCCCCCGGTTTGCAGATGCGTTTGAGTTCACTCAGCAAAATATCGGGCCGGTCGAAAATCTGAAGGGAATGCCGACATGTGACGAAATCGAAGTGATTGTCCTCCAGCAGCATCTGCGAAGCGTCACCATAGGTATATTCAATGGTCTTGAGCCCGAAATCCGCGGCAACCCGGCGTGCATATTCAAGACTGCGCTTCGAATGATCCAGAGCCACCAGGCGAGAGGGACTGAATTCCTTCTGGATGAGAGTTGCGAAATCCCCTATTCCGCAACAGATATCGGCAACGGCCACGCCTCTTTTCAGCCCGTGCCGCACGAGAATTTCCCGCTCGTGCCGCCAGGTCATTTTGGTCTGCGTCCGCAAAATCGGTATGAAGCTCTCATCCTCCACGAAGGTTTGCCCGGGATAGAACGCGGAGTCATAGACCTGTACATCCAGGTTGGGCGCTCGTAGCGTCAACGTGTCGAACAGCTTAATCGACCATGCGATGACGCTGGAGGTGACGATGATGACCTTGAGATCGGGCCGGCTGTGGCATCCGGCGACGAGAACGTCGCTCAAAGCGTCGAAAGCGGTTCGGTTGATGTGCGTCAGACGCTTGACGTTGAGATAGACGACACCGTTGCACGCAACAAGACTGTCTCGCACAATGGCAAGAACTGCGTTGAGATCAGACGGGAGGCGCGGCCGCATCCTGCCGACGAGCGCGATTTCCTGATTTGTAGGGTCGAACTGTGCGGTAAGCTGGCTCACTGAAAATCCTCGGCCCGACGAAACGCTGCCGAAATGGTTATCCGGTCAGGCAATCGGCTCCGTGCGGTCAGGTCAACCAGACATACCTTTGCAAACTCCACCACACGGGAAACATCATCTGCTACTCTTCCAACTGCAGGATGAACCTGCTTTTCCCTGCCGTCACCGGAAATGGCGAAAACCGCCGCCTCGCAGACATTCTGGGCACACGAAAAGCTGATGTCCACGCGAACGTGCTCCGCACTCTGATGAACCTCAAACTTGATGGTTCCGGCATCCAGCGTCGCACGATATGCGAACTCTATGAGTTCGTTGACCATCACAGAAACAAAATTTGCATATCGCGCGGCATCAGAATGAGATTGACCTGCGATACTGGAGAGATACTCGGCCACCCTGTCGCAAAGCGACCATTCCGATTTCAGCAGACGCGCATTTATCTCCAGCGCGGCCATTGGCTCGAATGCGTTTCCTTGAGAGCTGATTGCTGTCACATCCATATTGGCTCCACTAAGGTCAAATCACCTCGATCACCACGACCTGAGCGTGATGGGCACACGCGACGTTCATTCCAGAAAGACATGTCCCAGTTGCGGTTGCGGGGCCTGCAGGAATGTCGCTATGACGCCACCGGAAAGAGGCCCGCTGATCAGAAAACCCTGAATGCGATCACACCCCAGATTCCAGAGCCATTGTGCCTGTGCACGCGTCTCGACGCCTTCGGCGGTTATCTGCATGCCCAGATCGTGCGCCAGCGTGACAACGGCGCGTATGATCGCGCGGCTTTTTGGATTGCCCTCGAGATCCAGAATGAAATATTTGTCGATCTTCAGCGTGTCGAAAGGAAAGTTCTTCAGATAGCTGAGCGATGAATACTGCGTTCCGAAATCATCAAGCGCGATACGGATTCCCAGAACGCTGAGCGTATTCAGCGTATCAAGGTTGTTCACGGTCCTTTCAAGCAGAACGCTTTCGGTAATTTCCAGCTCGAGCCGGTCTGCGGGCAGGCCCACCTCGTCAAGCGTCTGGGAGATACGGTCGGTCAGGCCGCTGGAAAGAAACTCGGCAGGGGAAACATTAACGGCGACGATAAAGTCTGCCGGCCAGTTGAGCGCCTCACGGCAGGCATGCTCCAGAACCCAAAGCCCTATCTCGGGCATGAGGCCATCCGCTTCGGCCATCGGAATGAAGACGGAAGGTGGAATCGTCCCGAGCAACGGATGCTCCCATCTGAGCAACGCCTCAAAGCCCACCACACCACTTGTTTCGACGATGGGCTGATACTCGATGAGGAACTGCCGGTTTTCCAGAGCCATCCTCAAGCTGCGCCGCAGAAGCTCACGCTGTTCTATGATGTAGAGCATCGTGGCATCGAAAGTGCTTGCCCGCCCCCTGCCTTCTGTTTTCGCGGCATAAAGGGCGATGTCGGAAGCCTTCATCAGTTTTTCGGGATCGGCACCGTCGCGCGGAGCAATCGAAATTCCCACGCTTATTCCGACGAAAACCGCAATTCCATCGAGCGTGAACGGCTCCTTGAACGCGTGGACCAGCCTCTCTCCCAGTTCCCGGCTCCGTCCCGGGTGCCCATCTCCACGCGCGATGACGGCAAACTCATCCCCGGCAAGGCGATAGGCCTGATCCTCCTTCGTTATGCAGCTTTTGATGCGGCTTGCTGCAAACTGCAGCAGCTTGTCGCCAGCGGGATGACCGAGCGTGTCGTTGACCGGCTTGAAATCATCAAGGTCCAGCTGCATCAGTGAAATTGCGCGGTCATTTCCTTCTATGCCACACAGAGCTTCACTAAGATCGCTGCTGAACTGCCGACGGTTGGGCAGGCCGGTCAACGGGTCGTGCGTTGCCTGGTGCAAAAGCGTCGCACGCTCGTCGTCATCCAGGCTTCGGTGCGACTGCACCATGCCGAGCATGTCCCCGATGGAATAAAAGGTGAGATCCGTGAAGTGGCCGTCGCCCAGATCATGACTGAGGCGTAAAGGGGCGGCATTGCCCGACCTCAGATGAGCAGCGATAACCGATATATCCAGATGAGGATACAGTTGCCGTAGGGAAAAACCCTCATTAAGCCCAAGCGCCCCCAGCGCGACCGAACTGGGTTCGATTAAATTGAAATGACGGTCGAAGAGAAAAAGTCTGTCTGTTGAAACCTCGGTAGCCGGTAGCGAACGTTTGGCAGTGGGCCACGTTGATTGGGGACTTCTCATACTTCGGCCCTCTGGTCTGCTTCAGGCTGAATGAAAATCTCAATGCAATCTCAGAGCAAATATTAGTACCGGCTTTTTAAGAATCTGAAAACGGAAAATGCAGAAATGTATCTGTTGAAAAATTGCCGATGATTTTCTCCGAGGCTTGCCTTTTCCCCATATTTTCCGTCCGTTAGGAAAACTCGTCAAACTGCTCCCCGACGGCGAAGACGTAACGCTGATTTTAGCCAGCAAATATTACGTGCAAAGATGAAACGGCGCCCGGCGGCTGGGGTATTCCGAAAGGATATCGGCTCAATCTGCTGAACCGGCTCACCAAGCACCGTCCCCCGCTGGGGCCGCCGAAGACATCACGATACAATCGCAGGACGCCAGAACAGAGGTCACGAAACGAATTCGCCAGCGTCCCGTGGCAACGAGAGCGCTGGCGAAAAATTCAGACCGACCGATCGATCAGTGCATCTTCACAGGTGTGCTGAAGCGGCTGGAGTCAATCGCGATCGCGCCGGGCTTGAAGCTTGCCGTGGAGGCCGAAGCCGTGTCGTGGCTGAGCATGCGGTTTGCCACAACGCGCGGCGCCTTGACGGAGCGGGCTGTCGTCCCCTTGCTCTGGTTGAGAGCCCAGTCGGAAATAAGGTTCTGCGTCAGGCGACCGCCACCGACCATGGCCTGCTGGGAGACGGCAGCGTCTTCCCTGTTCGGACGACCGCCTTTGGCAGGCAGGCCTGCACTCAGGCCACCATTGCTGGATGGCTTGGGATCGAAAGCGTCGCCAAAGCCATTCATCGGTTCAGCCTTGGCGGTCTGGACAGGGGGAGCGGCTGGCCTCTGTGCCGCTGTCGGGAATGGAGCGGCCGTTGGCGTGGATGCGGCCTGGATCTGCGTACGGGACGCCTGGCTGCTCTGCTCGAGAGCCGCAACCACCGTCGGAGACAGCGTATCTTCCTGCGCTTCCGCGAGATCGTCTTCGTTTTCCGCGTCGGCATTAGCAGCCGCGAGCAGCGCTTCTGCAACGGCTGGACGGTTGGCAGGAACAGGCACTGCTGCAAGCTCACCAGCCATAGCAGGTGTCATTGCGTCAGCGGACGCCGTCAGCACGCCACCTTCCGCATCTCCCCTCATGCCGCGAGGGCCAAGAAGGGTCGGTACGGGAACGGATACCGCAGCGAGATCGGCAAATTGCTGGCGATCAGCCGGAGCCGATGTGGGGGTTGGTGTGGTTGCCGCCTGCAACGCATCCTGCGCTGCATTGCGGGCCGGAGAATAGAGCGCCGTTGCAAGGCCAGCGCCATCAGGCTGGTTGCCAAAGGCGGGACGGGCAGTCGGAAGCGGAGCACTTACACCGGGAAGCTGTTCTGCGGATGCAACGGCAACCGGCTGCTCAACCTGAGGCTCGGAGGGCTGCGGTGCAGCCGGTCTGGCCACGGCAGGACGCTCCGCGGGTGCTGGCGCTGCGATGCTGTCTGCATCTTCGTTTTCGTCGCCACCGCCACCGAAAAGTGTCTGCAGAAGGGTTCTGCGCTTGCCGCCACCGGATTCTGCCGGTCCAGCACCCGCGCTGGAGGCGACCTGAACGGACGACGAGCTGACGCGCTTCTTATAATCGGCAAGAGCCTGTTCGTAACCGGGCAACGGCTTTCCATCAGACGGAAGATGCAGCGTATTGCCATTCGGGAAAATCCGAACGAGTTCCTGACGGCTCATGCGCGGCCATGCACGAACGCCACCGACGTCCATATGGACGAAAGGAGAACCGGATGAGGGATAGAAACCGACGCCACCGATCTGCAACTGCATGCCGACTTCACGCAGGCGCGAAAGCTTTACACCTGGAATATAGAAGTCCATGGCCTTGCCGAGCGTATGCTGGCTTTTTTCCGCTACACCCTTGGTGCGCGAGCGCAGCATGCCATTGGTTTCGGGTGAACGGAAAGCCGAAACGACATTGATGTAGTCAGTCGCGCCACTGCGACGATAGACTTCCCATACAAGATCGAAAAGACGAGGATCCATCCGCGTGGGCTGGTTGCGACGCCAGTCACGCAGGAATCGGTTAAGTTCCTGCAAGCCCTTCTGATCATACTTGCCATTGCGCTTGAAGGTGATGACCGCCTTCTCGCGTGTATGGATGTAGTAGAGTTTGAGACTACGTGTTTCGGCGGCGGCTTCCGTCGCCGAGACTCCTACGAAAGGCATTGCGGCGAGCATCAGGCAGGCAAAGGTGACAGCGCGGGCCGGCAGCTTCGTGCATATATCCTTGATCAAGCCGCGCGCGACCTTGGCTGATAGCGCGATATTCCGATGCAGATATGGCAATTCGATCCCCGCCTGAAGACAATTTCTGTCACATTGTCTCAAATGAACGTCAAATACGGTGACACGATGGCAAAATTGCCACACATAGACAACCTTCCTCTATATAGTGAATCGACCACTAACAAGAGGTTTATAGACGGTAAGCGGATATCCTTGCTCAGAAGTTAACGAATCTGCCCTTGTGGCCGCAAACGCAAGTTTTGCGGGATCATGCCACGTCTCTTAGTGGATCATCAGGATCAATGCCGTAATCCTTCAACTTTCGGTAGAGCGTGGAGCGGCCGATGCCCAGTTTTCGCGCCACCTGGCTCATCTGGCCACGATAGAAGCGCAGGGCGAAACGAATCAGCTCTTCCTCGATTTCCGCCAGCTTGCGAACGTTGCCGGTATCGTCCGTGCTCGAAATGAGAGTTCCACCACGATAGATCGTCGTGGACTGTTCGGCGTCATCAGGCTGCTCGTCGTCCTGCATCTTCCGGTTTTCGCCACCAGACGCTGCCGACGTCATGGAAGTGGATTTGAGCGACGGAGCGGACACGAGACGAAGAGGTTCATCGAATTCGCTCTGAGATGCGAATTCTGGCACCTGAAAGGCAATCTGCGGAAAATCGGCATCCGTAAGCTCTTCACCCTGAGACAGAACCACCGCGCGGAAAACCGCATTTTCGAGCTGCCGGATGTTGCCGGGCCAGTCATAGGCAGTCAGAAGCGCAAGCGCACCGGCATTGAGGCCGATCGGACGCGGCAGTTTCTGCTCCGCTGAGAAACGTTCCGCGAACACGCGCGCCAGATGCGGAATATCCTCCTTGCGGCGACGCAACGCCGGAATGGTAATGGGGAAGACGTTGAGGCGATAATAGAGATCCTCACGGAATCGTCCTTCCTTCACCTCATCGATCAGGTTCTTGTTTGTCGCAGAGATAAGCCGGACATTCACCTTCTGCACACGCGCGGATCCGACGGTTTCGATTTCGCCCTGCTGCACGGCGCGCAGAAGCTTGACCTGAACCTCAAGCGGCAGGTCGCCGATCTCGTCGAGGAAAAGTGTACCGCCATCAGCTTCCATAAACTTGCCGACATGTTTTTCGGTCGCACCTGTGAAGGCGCCCTTTTCATGCCCGAACAGGATGCTCTCAACCAGATTGTGCGGGATCGCACCACAGTTGACCGTGATGAACGGCTTGCTGGCACGGTCACCAGCCGACTGGATAGCACGAGCGACCATTTCCTTGCCGACACCGGATTCACCTTCAAGAACCACCGGAATGCTGGATTGTGACGCGCGATGCGCCAGTTCGATGACGCGCAGCATTTCCGGGCTTGCAGATACGATATCACTGAAATTCACGGCATGGCTCCGGCTGCGCCGACCGGTGCGGGCCTTTGCCTCGCGCTGATCAAGTTTCAGCGCATTTGCGATGGCTGCGCCAATCCTTTCCGGTGAAACGGGTTTGACAACGAAATCGAAAGCACCGGCGCGCATGGCCTGAACAACGGTATCGATACCGCCCTGCCCCGTCTGAACGATGACCGGCACATCCGAGCCGAGCTCGCCAATTGCCTTCAGGAACCCGAGGCCATCCATCTCGGGCATCATCAGATCAAGGACGACCACATTGATATCACCGCCATATTGCTTGAGAAGCTCCAGCCCCACCTTGCCGTTTTCGGCGAGCATGGGAGAGTGCCCATAACGTTCCACCGCATTCTTGAGCAGGCGGCGCTGAACGGGATCATCGTCAATAACGAGAACATGCGCGGTCATTTTTGGCTCCGGTTTCCGGTTTATGGACCTGCTTCATACAGTCCCTTTTGCAGCACTCTGGCACACGAGACTTGAACATCCAGTTTTGAGAATTGCTTGCATTTTAGTCATCCCTGCGGGAAACAGGATGCCCATATGCTTTGCAGGCATGACAGGAAGGAAATAACCAATGACCCTCGACCGCTCGATCCGCCAACCCGTTTTTTCCATTGCGGAAAACGCCAATCCAGCGCTTGGAGATCTGCCGGGCTGGAAGCTGTCCGATCTTTATCCCTCCGCGGATTCGGCGGAATACAAGGGCGCCCTCGAAAAGGCGGAGGCTCTGGCAAAGACCTTCGAGAGCAAGTGGAAAGGTAAACTTGAGGCCGCAGCCAAGGTATCCGGCAATGACGGCATAGGTGCTGCACTCAAGGAATATGAAGCTCTCGACGATCTGCTCGGTCGCATCGGTTCCTTTGCGGGCCTTACCTATTTTTCCGACACATCCAATCCGGCCAACGGCAAGCTCTATGGCGATGCGCAGGCAAAGCTGACGGACATTTCCTCCCATCTCCTGTTCTTCACGCTGGAACTCAATCGTATCGATGATGCCGTGATGGACGCCTGCATGGCGAACGATCCGCTGGCTGGACATTACCGGCCCTGGCTGGTCGACCTCAGAAAAGACAAACCGCACCAGCTCGACGATCAGCTGGAGCAGCTCTTCCTTGAAAAGTCGATGACGAGTGCCGCCGCCTTCAATCGCCTCTTCGATGAGACGATGGCGGATCTTCGTTTCGACATTGACGGCGCGAGCCTGCCGCTCGAAGCGACGCTCAACATGCTGCAGGATCCTGAAACGGAAACCCGCAAGAAAGCGGCGGACGCGCTGAGCGCTACGTTCAAGGAAAATCTGCGCGTCTTCACGCTCATCACCAATACGCTTGCCAAGGACAAGGACATTTCCGACCGCTGGCGCAAGTTCGAAGACATTGCCGACAGCCGCCATCTGGCGAACCGTGTCGAACGCGAGGTGGTCGACGCACTCGCAGCCGCAGTCAAGCAAGCCTATCCGCGTCTCTCCCACCGGTATTATGCGCTGAAAGCCAAATGGCTAGGCATGGAACAGATGGAGTTCTGGGATCGCAACGCGCCGCTTCCCGATACGTCCAACACGATCATCCCATGGGACGAGGCGAAGGAGACGGTTCTTTCGGCCTATGGCGCCTTCGCGCCTGAAATGGCCGATATCGCCCGCCGCTTCTTCGATGAGCAGTGGATCGATGCCCCCGCTCGTCCCGGCAAGGCGCCCGGAGCTTTCGCGCATCCGACGGTGCCGTCGGCGCATCCTTATGTTCTCGTCAATTATCTCGGCAAACCGCGTGACGTCATGACGCTTGCCCACGAACTCGGCCACGGCGTCCATCAGGTACTGGCGGGCGGCCAAGGCGCGTTGATGTGCTCGACGCCGCTCACGCTTGCCGAAACCGCCTCGGTGTTCGGCGAAATGCTGACATTCCGCAAACTGCTGGATGACACGAAGGATCGGAGGGAGCGCAAGGCGATGCTCGCCCGCAAGGTGGAGGACATGATCAACACGGTCGTGCGCCAGATCGCCTTCTACGAATTCGAGCGCAAGGTCCACACCGCCCGCAAACAGGGTGAGCTGACTTCAGAACAGATCGGCGAATTGTGGCTTTCCGTTCAGGCCGAAAGCCTTGGTCCTGCCATCCGGATTTCGGAAGGTTACGAAAGCTGGTGGACCTACATCCCGCACTTCATCCATTCGCCGTTCTACGTTTATGCCTACGCCTTCGGCGATTGCCTGGTAAACTCGCTCTATGCAGTCTACCAGAAGGCGGAAACCGGATTTCAGGCTAAATATTTCGAGCTGCTGAAAGCGGGCGGCACCAAACATCATTCGGAACTTCTGAAGCCTTTCGGCCTTGATGCCACTGATCCTTCCTTCTGGGACAAGGGGCTTTCGATGATCGAAGGATTGATCGACGAGCTGGAATCGCTGGACAAGCAGGACTGACGACACAATCTCAAACCGGCAAAGCAATCCCATTTCGGACAAGCTTTGCCGGTTCAAATGAGGGCAACGAATCCCGCCCTGAACGCCGGACCCAAGACGGATGAAGCGCAAACCTGCTGATCTGACCCTGAGAGAAACGATCCGATGGGAGCCGCAGAGCGGCTTTCAGCGGATCGACCAACATATGCGCCGTCTTCTGCGTTCGGCCGATGCACTCGGTTTCCGCCCTCCGGCCAACGCCCTCAAGGCACTCGAGAAGGAAGTCAGCGGTGAAACGCCACTCTGCGTCACGGTGGTCATGAACTACAAGGGCGAACTCGACATCGCGACAAGCCCTTTCGAACCTCTGCCAGCCGAAAACGTCTGGCGGGTGAGGATTGCGGAAAAAACGCGGCTGGACTCGTCCGATACCTTCTACCGTCACAAATCATCCCGCCGTGAACCCTATGATGCCGCACGGGCTGAATTTTCCGAAAAGGACGTCGACGAAGTTCTAATTCTCAATGAGCGCGGGGAACTCTGCGAAGGATCCATGACGAGCCTTTTCGTGGAAATGCCGGACGGACAATTGCTGACCCCGCCGCTCGACAGCGGCATCCTGCCGGGCGTTCTGCGCGCCGATCTGATCCGTGAACGGAAAGCGCGTGGCCAGGTTCTCAAGACCGGAGACCTTGCAGGCAAACGGCTCTTCGTTGGCAATTCGCTGCACGGCCTCATCGCGGCGGAACTCGTCTAATTCGTCACCCTGGGCCTAGGCCGGAATGGATAGAAGCCTGTTGCGGCCTCGTTGTTTTGCCTCATAGAGCGCGCGGTCAGCCCGCATGAAGACGTCATCGGCACTGTCTCCGGCCCTTGCAACTGTCAGGCCAGCGGAACAACTGTAGGAAAACTCCTGAAGATTGACGAACGGGCGTGAGTCACGCACCCGCTCAAGCAACCTTTCAACGATGGCGTTGCCCTCGACGATGGAGCAGCGCGGCATGACGAGCATGAATTCTTCGCCGCCGATCCTGCCGAAGCAGTCCACCCTGCGAACGACCGAATGGGCTGTGCGCACAAAATCGCGAAGAACTGCGTCACCGGCCTGATGCCCGAAGCGGTCATTGATCTGCTTGAAGAAATCGATATCCATCGTGCACAGACAAAAAGACCCTTCGAGACCAGCCCTGAAACGGTCCATCTGCAACGACAGCTTGGAGAATACGAAGCGCCGGTTGGCCGTGCCGGTCAACTCGTCGGTCTGGGAGGCGCGAACGGCAAGGTCGCGGTCCTGCCGCAACGTTCTATATCCCTGGCGCAGTTCCGTCACATCGCTTGCAACACACAGCATCCAGCCATCGGTCTGCACAGTTTCCGTCATCCAGAACCAGCGCCCGTCGTAAAGGTCCATTTCGAACGCGCGGTATGGCAGCTTGCCACGTCGCGATTGCGCCGACAGCAGCCAACCTTCGAAATCGGCACTCTTGATCACGACACCGGTGCCCATGCGGTGGTTCAGCCGCATGATTTCCGCCCATGTGGGGAAATCGTCGTCGTTCAGCTGAAAAGTGTCGCGGAATGCGCGGTTGCCATGCCTCAATCGATCTTCGGCATCAAACAATGCAATAAAAACAGGGGTAGAATCCTGAAGCGCGGCAACACGCTCGATCAGACTATCCAATGGGCACATCTCCCATGATGAGGTACGCAAGGACACTCCCCGATCTGCCCGCCCCCTACCAAAGACATCTCATGTTCGTATCCGGTCTCGGATTATAAACGTACCGGTTAAATTGCGAAGGGCCAGAATGGCTATTCAACCACAAAACATCCATCGTCACATCACCGTCATGGCTGTCCCCTTTATTGACGCGGAATTGTATGATTTAGCTTAGCCATTGGCTGAAAAGGAAAAATGACGAATGACGGATCCGATCCATCCGAACTACGGCAATATCAGCGGTCCCATCATCATGATCGGTTTCGGATCCATCGGACGTGGCACTCTCCCGCTGATCGAACGTCACTTCAATTTTGACAGGACGCGGCTCGTCGTGATCGACCCTCGCGAGGATATCTCAAGCTTTCTCGCCCAAAAAGGCATTCGCCATATCCGCACCCATCTGACGAAAAAGAACTACAAGGACATCCTTCTGCCGCTTATGAAGGATGTCGAAGGTCAGGGCTTTTGCGTCAACCTGTCTGTCGATGCTTCATCGGTCGATCTGATGACGATCTGCCGCAAACACGGTATGCTCTATATCGACACCGTCGTGGAGCCATGGCCGGGCTTTTACTTCGACAAGAATGCCGACAACGCATCCCGCACCAACTACTCGCTTCGCGAGACGATGCTCAAGGAGAAAACGGCGAAACCAGGTGGAACCACCGCCGTTTCCACCTGCGGCGCCAATCCCGGCATGGTGTCGTGGTTCGTGAAGCAGGCCCTCATCAACCTTGCGACCGATAGCGGACTGGATTTCGAAGAACCGCAAGCCCACGACCGCGAGGCCTGGGCAAAACTCATGAAGCGTCTTGGCGTCAAGGGCGTGCACGTGGCCGAGCGCGACACGCAGCGGGCAAAAGAGCCGAAGCCCTTCGGTGCATTCTGGAATACATGGTCCGTTGAAGGCTTTGTGTCAGAAGGACTGCAGCCCGCCGAACTCGGTTGGGGAACACACGAAAAATGGATGCCGAAGAACGCAAAAAAGCACAAGAAAGGCACCAAGGCCGCAATCTACCTCGATCAGCCGGGAGCAGCCACGCGGGTCCGGACCTGGTGTCCGACACTCGGGCCGCAGTACGGCTTTCTTGTAACACATAACGAGGCGATCTCGATTTCCGACTATTTTACCGTTCGCAACGACCATGGCGACGTGGTGTTCCGGCCGACCTGCCATTACGCGTACCACCCCTGCAATGATGCGGTTCTTTCACTGCACGAAATGTTCGGCAATGGCAGCAAGCCGCAGCCGGTACAGCACGTGCTGGGCGAAAGTGAACTGGTCGACGGAGCAGACGAACTCGGCGTCCTGCTTTTCGGCCATGACAAGAATGCCTACTGGTATGGATCAAGACTGTCCCTGCAGGAGGCGCGGTCGCTAGCGCCCTATCAGAACGCCACGGGCTTGCAGGTCAGTTCCGCGGTACTGGCCGGAATGGTCTGGGCGCTGGAAAATCCGGCTGCGGGTATCGTCGAGGCCGATGAAATGGACTATCGACGCTGCCTTGAGATCCAGCGTCCCTATCTGGGGCCGGTCGAAGGGCACTATACGAACTGGACGCCGCTCGATGGTCGCCCGGGTCTGTTCCCGGACAGTCTCGACATGTCCGACCCATGGCAATTCAAGAACATTCTTGTGCGCTGAATAAAAAATGCCTCATGGTCGTGCCACCCGGTTTTGAAATTCGTCAGTGGAACCTGTGCGATACATGCGCGTTGCCTTGAAATAACAAAAACTTCACGGCATGGTCTGACAGGATCGGCTTTATCGAATCGCAGGAGAACAGGCCCATGAACTTCAAGACGACCGCTGCTTTGCTTTGCGCCGCAATCGCGGTGTCGTCGTGCGTGGCGCCCGGCCCTGTCTCGCAGTCACCCTCGATCCCATCGATTTCCCGTGGCCCGGCGGTGGATGGTCGCTGGATCGACCGTAACGGCATCGTCTCGACGTTCCAGAACGGCTCTTTCTCCACCCGTTCCAGCGACACCAATACGCTTCTTGCCTCCGGCACCTATGTAACGATTTCACCGACCCTCTATGAAATCAACATGACGTCGCTGGTGCGCAATACGCAGTCACGTGTGAATTGCGCGTTGATATCGCCTTCACAATTGAACTGCACGACCGACACGAACAGCCAGTTCACGTTGACGCGTCAGGGCTGATAGCGCCTTATTTTCAATATGTTGAACCTTACAGGACATATGCATCATGCATATGTCCTGTTTTATTGCGCACCTGTCACAATTTCTCTTGCCCAGCCCGCCAGCAGATGAAAACATCATGCTTTGAACCGCTGACATATTTCCGCAGTACACAAAAAGAAGCTGGCAGAATGATTGCCACTTCAAACAGGAGAGAGGGACCATGAAAAGAATTTTGAGACTAGGCCTGCTGACTGCTTCGGCCATCACGCTGACGACCGGAGCAGCATTTGCCGACTACCAACTCAACATTCTGCATATCAACGACCTGCACTCGCGTATCGAGGCCATCAACAAATTCGATTCGACCTGCTCTCCGGCGGAAACTGAAAAGAACGAATGCTTCGGCGGTATCGCCCGCGTAAAGTCCGCCATCGACACCCGGCGAAGTGAATTGGGCAACGGCGCGAACCTCTTGGTTCTGGACGCCGGCGACCAGTTCCAGGGTTCGCTGTTCTATACCCAATACAAGAGCGGCCCCATCGCGGAATTCATGAACGGCATCGGCTTCGATGCCATGGCCATCGGTAACCACGAATTCGACGATGGACCGGAAGAACTGCTCAAGTTCATCGACGCCCTGAAATTCCCGATCATTTCCGGCAACACCAAGGCCGCGGCGGACTCGATCGTAGCCAACAAGTACAAAGGTTACATCGTCAAGGAAATGAACGGTCAGAAGGTGGCAGTCGTTTCCGTTCTCGCAACCGATACGAACGAAACCTCCTCCCCCGGCGACAAGATCAGCTTTGAAGATGAGGTTACTTATCTCCAGGGTGCCGTGAAGGAAATTCAGGATCAGGGCATCAACAAGATCGTGCTTCTGTCCCACGTCGGTTACGTCCGCGACCAGGAAATCGCCAAGGCAGTCGACGGCATCGACGTCATCGTCGGTGGCCATAGCCACACGCTGCTTTCCAGCACGGATACCAAGGCTGCAGGCCCTTATCCGACGCTCGTAAAGAACCCGTCTGGCGTAGATGTTCCGATCGTCACGGCCTATGCCTATTCCAAGTATCTCGGCGATCTGACTGTGACCTTCGATGACAATGGCGTCGTCAAAACGGTCGAAGGCGCACCGAAACTTCTGGACGCTTCCGTGAAGCCCGATGAAGGTTTCACCAGCCGCGTTGCCGAACTGGCCGGTCCGCTTGAGGAAATGAAGAAAAAGGAAATCGGTACGTCCGAGGCGGCCATTGACGGCTCCCGCGAAGTTTGCCGCGCCAAGGAATGCACCATGGGCAACCTCGTTTCCGATGCCCTGCTGGATCGTGTCAAGGATCAAGGCATAACCATTGCCATCCAGAACGGCGGCGGTCTGCGTGCCTCCATCGATACAGGCACCGTTACGATGGGCGAGGTCCTGACGGTTTTGCCGTTCCAGAACTCGATCGCCACATTCCAGCTCAAGGGCTCGGACTTGGTTGCCGCTCTTGAGAACGGCGCAAGCCAGATCGAAGAAGGCGCTGGACGCTTTGCTCAGGTTGCCGGCCTGAAATATTCCTTCGACCGGTCGAAGCCTGCCGGGAGCCGCGTTGTTTCCGTCGAGGTAAAGGAGGGCGAAGGGTTCGTGCCGCTTGACCCGAACAAGACTTATGGCGTGGTGTCCAACAATTACATGCGTTCCGGTGGCGACGGCTACAAAATCTTCGCAACCAAGGCCATCAACGCCTATGACTTCGGCCCCAGCCTCGAAGACGCCGTGGCAACCTATATCAGCGCAAACAGCCCATACAAGCCTTACACCGACGGTCGCATCACCGACGTGACGCCGGCCGACTACGTGGCACCTCCGAAAGAAACAGCGCAGGCACCTGCCGCTCCGGCGCCAGCAGCACCCGCTGCTTCCGCTCCGGCAGCAACCGCGCCTGCAGCAACCGCTCCTGCGACGACAACTCCGGCAGCGGCGGCTCCCGCGACCACGAACTACGTGGTGGCCAAGGGTGACTCGCTCTGGAAGATCGCCGCAGAAAAATACGGCGACGGCGCACTGTGGACGAAGATTGCCGATGCAAACGCCCTGAAGCACCCGAACCACATCGAAATCGGTGATGAGCTGGAAATTCCGGCCAACTGAGACACCGATGTAACGCGGCAGGGCAATTTGTCGCAGAGACGAAAGCCAGTCCCGAAAGGGGCTGGCTTTTCACTTTCACAAATAAAAACAAAATATTAAACAACAAATCTGCGGAAAACGCAGTGTATCACGCAGGCGTGCACCTGAAATCACAGCCTCGGATGGTTCAATCCTGAAAAATTTAGTCTAGAACACAATGAACCGTTTGACGGCGAAAAAACGTATGGCCATGCAATTCGAGTTTCAGGGTATCCTTCATGGTGGCAAACACATCCGCACTTCCCGAAAATCATCCCTCTGTCTCATATGGCAAGGTGGGTGTTCTCCTCGTCAATCTGGGAACACCTGACGGTACCGATTACAAATCGATGCGCCGTTATCTGGCGGAGTTTCTGAGCGACAAGCGGGTGATCGAGTGGTCCCGGCTTTACTGGTACCCGATCCTCTACGGCATCGTGCTCAACAAGCGCCCGCAGAAAGTTGGCAAAGCCTATGAGGAAATCTGGAATCACGAGCTGGATGAAAGCTATCTGCGAACCTATACGCGCAACCAGTCAGATCGTATGGTGGAGCTTCTCAAAGACCTGCCGAATGTCGTCGTGGACTGGGCGATGCGCTATGGTCAGCCGTCCATTGCCTCGAAGATCGATGCCCTGAAAGAGAGAGGCTGTGAAAAGATCCTGCTTTTCCCGCTCTATCCGCAGTATGCCGCGTCAACCACTGCAACCGTCAACGACAAGGCTTTCGAACATCTGATGAAGCTGCGCTGGCAGCCAGCCATACGCACCGTACCGCCCTACCACGACAACCCGGTTTACATCGACGCGCTCGCAACCTCCGTGAAAAAACATCTGGCGACGCTGGACTGGGAGCCGGAAATGCTCATCACGTCGTTTCACGGTATTCCACAGTCCTATTTCCGGAAGGGCGACCCTTATTATTGCCACTGTCAGAAAACCGCCCGTCTGCTGCGTGAGGCGCTGGGACTGACGGAAAAGAACTTCATGATAACCTTCCAGTCCCGTTTCGGACCGGAAGAGTGGCTTCAGCCCTATACCGACAAAACCGTCGAGAAACTGGCTTCGGAAGGCGTCAAGCGCATCGCCGTCATGAACCCCGGCTTCGTATCGGATTGTCTCGAGACGCTGGAGGAGATCGCCGGTGAAGCGGGCGAGATTTTCCTGCACAATGGCGGCGAGAAATTCACCCATGTTCCATGTCTCAACGACAGCGCGGAAGGCATGAACGTTCTCGAGGCAGTTGTACGCCGGGAGTTGCAAGGCTGGATATAATCCTGCCATAACCGCTCAAGGGTGCGAACTTCTGGTTCAACAGATTGCGGAGGAAAAGCGATGATTGCATTGGGCGGCTTCGATATCGTCGTGCTGGCGGCGGTAGTGCTGGTCATTCTGGTGCTGTTTGCCGGCATCAAGACCGTCCCGCAAGGCTATCGCTATACGGTGGAACGCTTCGGCCGCTATACGAGAACGCTGGAGCCCGGCCTCAACCTGATCGTGCCGTTCTTCGAGCGCATCGGCGCACGCATGAACGTGATGGAGCAGGTTCTCGACATTCCGACACAGGAAGTCATCACCCGCGACAATGCCAGCATCTCGGCTGACGCCATCGCTTTCTATCAGGTTCTGAATGCTGCCCAAGCCGCCTATCAGATTGCAAATCTGGAAATCGCCATCCAGAACCTGACCATGACCAACATCCGCTCGGTGATGGGATCGATGGACCTCGACGAGTTGCTGTCGAACCGCGACACCATCAATGAACGGCTGCTGCGCGTCGTTGACGAAGCTGTCGGGCCATGGGGCATCAAGGTCACACGCGTCGAGATCAAGGACATAGCGCCGCCCAAGGATCTTGTGGATGCCATGGCGCGACAGATGAAGGCCGAGCGCGAAAAGCGCGCCCAGGTTCTGGAAGCGGAAGGCTCGCGTAACGCCCAGATCCTGCGCGCGGAAGGCGCCAAGCAGTCGGCGATCCTGGAGGCCGAAGGCCAGCGCGAAGCCGCGTTCCGTGATGCAGAGGCCCGCGAACGTCTTGCCGAAGCGGAAGCCAAGGCAACCCGCATGGTTTCCGAAGCCATCGCCGCTGGCGACATCCACGCCATCAACTACTTCATTGCGCAGAAATACACCGAAGCGCTCTCCGATATCGGAACAGCCAAGAATTCGAAAATCGTGCTGATGCCGATGGAGGCATCCTCATTGATCGGCACTCTCGGCGGTATCGGTGCGATTGCGAAAGAAGTGTTCGGCGACAGGGGCGATACCGCAGCCCCCCCGGCACCCGCTGCACCCTCATCTTCCCGCTCGGTACCGCCAAGCGGCAGGCCCACAGGCCAGCCCGTCAATATCCCTGCGCCGGGCAATCCGTTCGGCTCCACTACGGGGAAGTGATATGCTTCAACGGCTTGCCGCAGAACTCGGGCCCTGGAGCTGGTGGATCGTCGCATTCATCCTGCTCGCCGCGGAGCTCATTGCACCAGGCGTTTTCCTGATCTGGATCGGGCTCGCGGCACTGGTCATTGGCGTGCTGTCGCTGTTTTTATGGGAGGCTGCGTTCTGGGCGTGGCAATTGCAGCTCGTCCTGTTTGCCGTCCTGTCCGTCGCCTTCGCACTGCTGGGCAGACGATATTTCGGCAAGAACCGCGACGCCAGTGACGAGCCTTTCCTCAATCAGCGTGAAGCGAGCCTGGTGGGCCGCACCGCGACGCTGCAGGAACCCATTTTAGAGGGTCGGGGCCGTATCCGGCTCGACGACACCTGGTGGACGGTGGAAGGTAAGGACATGCCAGCAGGCACCCGCGTTAGAATTGCCTCAGCCCGTGGGCGAACGCTGACCGTCGAGGCGGTAAACGCGTAGTCAGGCGACGCCGATCCTCAGCAGATCATGGAAATGCACCAGCCCTATCGGGCGGTTTTCGTCATCGACCACGATAAGGGCGCCGATGTGAAACTTTTCTAGAGTCGCCAAGGCGCTCGTCGCCAGCACAGACTTTTTGACCGTTTTCGGTGAACGGGTCATGATATCATCAACACTGAGTTCGGCGAGATTGCGCGAAAGGTTGCGTGCCATATCGCCTTCCGTAACGATGCCGCACAAACGGCCCTCCTCGTCCAGAACCGCAACGCAGCCGAAATGCTTGCGTGACAACACGCTCACAGCATCTGGCATAGGAGTACCTTTGTCGACCAGCGGAAGACGATCTCCGGTGTGCATGATGTCGCCGACAAGCGTCAGGCTGGCGCCAAGCTTTCCACCTGGATGGAACACCTTGAAATCGCCTGCGGTAAAGCTGCGGGCCTCCAGTAGCGCAACGGCCAGCGCATCGCCAAGTGCAAGCTGCATCAGTGTCGATGTGGTGGGTGCCAGCCCAAGAGGGCACGCTTCCTGCTCATTGGGCACAAGCAACACGACATCCGACGCCTTCGCCAGCGAAGAATTCTCCGCGCAGGTCAATGCGATCAGCGGAATGGAAAAGCGCCGCGTGTAATTGATGATGCTGCGCAGTTCCGCGCTTTCACCACCCTTGGATATCGCCAGCACGACATCATTGCCGCCGATCATTCCAAGATCGCCATGGTTGGCTTCAGCCGCATGGACGAAAAAGGCCGGTGTTCCCGTGGATGCAAAAGTTGCCGCGAGTTTCGCACCGATATGGCCGCTCTTGCCAACGCCGGTGATGATAAGACGTCCTTCGGACTCGCCGATGATCTCAATCACCTTGCAAAACGGTTCCGCCAGTCCATCCGTCAGGGCGCGCTCAAGGGCAGCAAGGCCCTCACGCTCCATGGAAAGCGTCCGCAGCGCGGATTCGATGGCGTTGTCTTCGACCAGTTTCACGGCTCTCGTAATCATGGCCGACTGTTACTCTTTCCCCTCCGAGAAGTCTACTCCACGGAAAGGAAACACCCCGCTGAGGCGCGATACAAATATCACTGACTGTCAATCAGTGACGCAGCACCGGTGGGGAAATCTCTTCCATCGTGCCCAGCCGCTTGAAGGGAACATTCTCTTCATCTACGAGATACCGGCCAACAGTCCGCACCCTTGAGAGCGATCCATTCTCGCGCCGCACTCCATATTCCTGCAAGTAGAAGCTCCCCGTCTTCAATGTCGTCAATGCAGCTTCGATAACGCGATTTCGGTCGGCCAGGTCAATTTTCTCAAGAATATTGAAAATGCTGATACCTTTTTTCGCCTGCTCCAGCGACACCCCGAATATGTGTGCGCAGACGTCATCCATGTAGAATTTATCATTTGTGATATCCCAGCAATAAAAGCCGATCCGGTTCATATTCGACGTGGCGTCCATAAAAGCACTATCACTTAGAAGAAAACAAATGCGGTTTAAATTTTTCCAGACAAAATCATAGCGAGGTTTCCGGCACAGGAGCGGTTCTCAGACGCGTGCCTATACACACAAGAATCGTATGTGCTCGCATTCTGGAAGCAACTTTTGTCTGTCGCAAACTACTGTCATCGCCCTTAGATGGAATGAACAGATTATTCCAGCCGATAATCCGTCATAAGAGTTCCGGGAACATATTTATCAACTGTTAACCATAAAAACCCTATTGTTAAAGCGATGTTAAAACATGCGTCGCGCGGTCGGGTTGTACCGTCCCACTCTGGTTTCCGATCCGCGGATGATCGACAACACAAGAGGGATGAAAAACCTGAGCATGCGGTGCGCTCACAACTCGCCGGGTGAAGAAAGCATGGTCTTGGAAGGCACCGCAACACGTCCACTGACGTCGCGGAAAGCAGCAGCAATGCTGCTCGCCTGCACCGTTGTTTTTTCGAACGGTAATGCGCTGGCGCAGAATAAGATTACACCGGCCCCAGCGATCGACCCGCAAAACGAGACGCAAGCTCCTGGCGGCGCAACCACCGGCACACCAACGGGCGCGGCGCGCGTAGCAACGCCTGCGCAACTCTGGCGGCCATCGAACAACCCCGGCGACCCGATCTACGAGCAGCAGGACGACTCGGAACGTCCCTATACCGAAGCAGAAAACCCCTATGAGCCCACGGTGGATGGCGGCGAGAATCCGCCACCGACCGGAGAACCGGGACTGACACCGGGTATAAGGCTGGGTACGTTTGTCCTGCGACCGTCGCTCAGCCAGACAATCAACACAGAGAAGCAAAGCAATACGGGTGGCCCTTCCCGCCGTCACTATCTGACCACAGGCATTCGCGGTACGCTGACCAGCGATTGGTCGCGCCATGCCCTGACGGTGACGGGAGACGGTGCGTGGGAGAAGAATTTCGGAAGCAAGGACGGCGAAGAGCCACGCGCAAGGATCGATGCCGATCTACGTCTGGACCTCGGTCGCGATACCACCGCCAATCTGAAGACAGGATACGAATTCGACCGTGAAGATACCACCGATCCGAACGCACTGACCGGTGCATCCGTGCAGGGTGGCGAACATCAGTTCACGGCTGGCGCCTCCATAGAACGCGATTTTGGAAAACTGCGTGGCCTGTCAGCGCTCGATCTTTCCAGAACCGTCTACACGGACGCGAAAGGGCTGAACGGCGCAGCGATCAGTCTTAGCGACCGGGATCGGAACGCGGTAAATCTGCGCGGTCGCGTCGGTTACGAACTGTCGCCCGCGCTGATTCCGTTCCTCGAGTTGAACGCTGGTGCAACAAAGTATGATCGGGATCGGGATAATTCCGGCTTTGCCCGTTCCTCCCATTCCTATGGAGCAAAAATCGGCGCCGAGGTAGACCTCGGCGAAAAGACCCGGGGCGAAGCGGCCATTGGCTACCTGCGCAAGCAATATGACGACGAGCGGCTGGCATCGATCGGTGCGCTGACCCTCGACGGCGACCTGAACTGGTCGCCACAACGTGGCACGAACGTCAATCTGGGCCTCCGGACAACGATCGAAGACTTCGCTGGCGGCCCGCAAGGCGGCTGGATTTCCTATCAGCTCAATACCGGACTGACCCACGAATTGCGCAACAATCTCGTTGCACGCCTGACGGGACAGATCGTGCGGCGGACGTTCCCCTCTTCTTCCGACATGGAAAATGTGATGGAATACACTGCAGGTGCTGGACTGACATGGGGCATCAACCGTTACCTCGACCTTACCGCGGACGTCAGTTATCAGTGGACACCGGTTTACGACAGCAGCGAGCTTCGTGTCGGTGCAGGGCTTGTCCTGAAACGCTGAAGCCGACGCACCCACGGCACAAGAGAACCGCTGAAACAAAAATCCCGGCACAAGGCCGGGATTTTCATATCGCGTTTAGACTGATTACTTCAGGCCGCCGATCAGCGTCTTGATCGGCTCTTCGATCGAAGCGCGGATATCGCTGCGTTCCAGAGCAAATGCGACGTTCGCGAGAATGAACCCATCCTTGGCGCCGCAATCGAACGTCTGGCCACGGAAGTGGTAGCCCGCGAACTCCTGCGAATTCGCCAGGGTCAGCATGCCATCCGTCAACTGGATTTCATTGCCTGCACCGCGCTCCTGATTTTCAAGAATATCGAAGATCTCCGGCTGCAGAATGTAACGGCCGTTGATGTAGAAATTCGACGGCGCCGTACCCTTGGCCGGCTTCTCGACCATCTCAGTGATCTTGAACCCTTCGCCGACCGCATCACCGACACCGACGATACCGTATTTGTGCGTCTGGTCCGGATCGCACTCCTGAACGGCGATCACGTTGCCGCCGGTGTGGTCATAAAGTTCGACCATGCCCTTCAGGCAGCTCTTCTGCGAATGCATGATCATGTCAGGCAACAGAACCGCAAAAGGCTCGTCGCCAACGATATCGCGTGCGCACCAGACCGCATGACCAAGACCGAGCGGCACCTGCTGGCGCGTAAAGCTTGCCGTACCTGCCTTGGGCAGCAAACCGGCGAGCAATGTCAGCTCGGCATTCTTGTTGCGCTCGCGCAGCATCTGTTCGAGTTCAAATTGAATATCGAAATAATCTTCGATCACTGCCTTACCGCGACCAGTGACAAAGACGAAATGCTCGATGCCCGCTTCCGCCGCTTCATCAACGACGTACTGGATGACTGGCTTGTCCACAACCGTGAGCATTTCTTTCGGAACCGCCTTTGTAGCGGGCAGGAAACGTGTGCCGAGGCCTGCGACCGGAAATACGGCTTTCCGAATTTTCTTCTTTTCTACCACATATCCCTCCTGAGAGATAAAAACTGGATCCCATTCCCTCACGCAGTTGTTATTTCAAAAACAACAACGTTTTGTAAAGGTCGACGCTACCATCTATTAATGGTAAAGAATTTGTTGACGTTCTTTTGGTATCCATCGTGAAGCCCGATGCGTATCTCGCAATCGAAATGACATTCGAGAGAACGAAAGACTGACGATGACAAAGATGATCCTTTCAGATGTCCGCAAATTCGGCTGCATGGTGTTTGCAGGTCTGGCGATCACCCTGACGCCATTCTCAGCACATGCCGACGCTGGCTTCAGACAGTGGATCAACCAGTTTTACTCAACAGCCGCGAAAGAAGGCATCAGCAAGGCGACCTATCAGAAAGCGTTCGCCGGCGTGACCGAGCCTGACCCTGACGCGCTGCGCAAGGCAACCTATCAACCTGAATTCACAACACAGATCTGGGATTATCTCGATTCTCGCGTGAACCCTTACACTGTCCGGATCGGCCGCGAGATGAAGGCGCGCCATGCTACGACGCTGAACTGGATCGAGCGGAACTTCAATGTCGACAGGCATATCATCCTTGCGATCTGGTCGATGGAATCGAACTACGGTGCCGTCCTCGAAAAGCCGGAGCGTCTGCACAATATTCCGCAGGCACTGGCAACGCTGGCCTATTCCGATCCCAAACGCGCCAAATTCGCCCGCAACCAGCTGATCGCTGCCCTCAAGATCCTGCAGGCTGGTGACGTGACGCCGAAACAGCTCACTGGTTCCTGGGCAGGCGCCATGGGCCACACGCAGTTCATTCCCACCAGCTACCTGCTTTACGCAATCGACGCGGACGGCAATGGCAAGCGGGACATCTGGCACTCCGTTCCCGACGCTCTGGCCACCGCAGCAAACCTGCTTGCGAAAAATGGCTGGGAACCGGGTAGAACCTGGGGTTACGAAACAGCAGTCCCGCGTGGCGGCGCCCGTTACGAAGGGCAAACCAAAACCATAGCGGAATGGGCGAAGCTTGGCTTCACACGTCCGAACGGCAAGAACTTCACCCGCGGTTCCGACCGTGCCATGTTGAAGTTGCAGGGCGGAGCAAATGGCCCCGGCTTCCTGATGATGAAAAACTTCTTCACCATCAAGAAATACAATGCATCCGACAGCTATGCGCTGGCCGTTGGCATGCTGGCCGACGAGATCGCCGGCTACGGCGGAATGCAGCAGAAATGGCCACGCCCCGACGGCACGCTCGACATCAAGGAGAAGTTCGAGCTTCAGAGTCGCATGAAGGAACTCGGCTATTATGACGGAGAGATCGACGGTAATTTCGGCTCCGGTTCGAAAGCAGCGATCAGCGCCATCCAGTCCCGAATGGGAATGGAAAGCGACGGCGAGCCTTCGCAGAGACTTCTGAGAGCCTTGCGTAACTGATAAGATACACCGGTCTGGTCTGGCAGCATCGTGGAGTGCCGCCGGATCGACCGGGAGGGTCGATGTCATGAGTCACACATCCGCATTGCAAAACAAACCGGCCGGGCAGCGCATCTGCGCCGTCATTTTGTCGTTTGCAATTTGCATCCCGCTCGCGCCGTCCGCCGCGATGGCGCAGGAGCAACGGCGAACGCTGTTTGAAATGCTGTTCGGTCGGCCAGTCGGCCGGGAGACTGCCCCGCCGGATCGGGAATACCAGCAGCGCATCCGACGTGACGCCGCTCCTCGCGCAAGATCGGTAACCCGCCCTCAACCGGCGCGAAAGACCCCTTCCGTGGTTCAGATGCGGACGACGAAGCCGGAGCCTGCCGCCAAGCTGGAAAATGCGCGACGCGTTCTGGTCGTAGGCGACTTTCTCGCAGGCGGCATGGGCGAAGAACTCGTGAATGCCTTTGCCAACTCTCCTGCCATCACGGTTGATGTCCGTGCGAACGGCTCTTCAGGCCTGGTGCGCACTGATTATTACGACTGGTTTGCGAACCTGCCGCAGTTCATCAAGGAGACGAGCCCGGCCACCATCGTCATCATGATGGGATCGAACGACCGGCAGCAGATGCTGATCGGAGACGTACGCGAGAAATTCGGCACCGATCTCTGGTACAAGGAGTACGAACGACGGATCGATGCGCTGCTGGCGATCGCCACGCGCCAGAAAGTACCGGTGCTGTGGGTCGGCGCGCCCGCCTTCCAGTCCCCATCGCTCACGGTTGATCTTGCCGGTTTCAACCGGCTCTATCGCACCCATGTTGAAAAACATGGTGGCGAGTTCGTTGACGTATGGGATGGCTTTGTGGATGAGGCCGGAAAATTCGTCGTCACCGGTTATGACATGAACGGTCAGCAGGCTCGCCTTCGCGAGGCTGACGGCATTGGCATGACACAGGCAGGAAAACGCAAGCTCGCTTTCTATGTCGAGAAATTCGTGCGCCGCCACCTGGATGGCGCGGGACCGGATCTTGTGAAACTCGACGGTAGCAATCTTCCCGCCCTCACCTCACTCCCGGCTCTCGGCATCGACGCAGGACAGGTTCGCACGCAGCCGATCAGCCTGACCGATCCTGATCTCGATGGGGGAGACAGACTGCTCGGTGATCAGCCTGTCAGAGCGTCGGTTATTGAAACCCCACGCGAGCGGCTGACAAAACGCGGAGAGATGAGCGACGCGCCGACAGGCCGCGTCGATGACTACCGGCTTCCTGCACCTGCCGAAACGGCCAGAAAATAACGCTGGCGGATGTCCCGCTGACGTCGCCGATATCACTAAATATTAAAACAGGAACGTGCGTCCTCCTGAGAGGTTAAGGGGCTGCGGAGCATGAAAGCATCCGCGAAAAATGATGATATGAGGAGTAAACATCATGGCCCACCAAGGCAGCACACACGACCAGCACATGAAACCGGGACAGAAATCCGGCCAGAAACCCAGCAAGAGCGGCAACGACAAGATGCGTAGCGCTTCCTCCGCATCGCCTGCTGAAAACAAGAGCGGCACGAAGGACAAGTCTCGCGACCAGTCCATGAAGAGCGGTTCGCAGGACCATAAAAACAAGCATTAGACGACAGAAACGACAATCCCCGCAGCATGGCGGGGATTATGCATTAATTCGAAGGCGACCATTCGGTCGCCTTTTCTGTCTTACAGCGGCAGAACCGTCGAACCCATCAGGGCTTCGTCGATTGCACGCGCAGCCTGACGGCCTTCACGGATGGCCCAGACAACCAGCGACTGGCCACGGCGAATGTCGCCTGCCGTCCAGAGCTTGTCGACAGACGTCTTGTAGTCGCGGTCATTCGCGACAACGTTCGTCGAACCACGGCGGTCGGTGTTGAGCTCGAGCTTGCCGTCCAGTTCCTTCAGAACGCTGTCCGTGAACGGGCCGGAGAAACCGATTGCGATGAAGGCGAGATCGGCCTTGATGATGAACTCCGTGCCGGCGATCGGCTTGCGCTTCTCATCCACCTGGCAGCATTTCACGCCGGTCAGAACGCCTTCTTCGCCAACAAATTCAAGCGTTGCCACCTGAAATTCGCGAACGGCACCCTCTGCCTGCGAGGAAGACGTGCGCATCTTGGTTGCCCAGAACGGCCAGACAGCAAGCTTGTCCTCCTTTTCCGGCGGCATGGGGCGAATGTCGAGCTGGGTTACCTTTACCGCGCCCTGACGGAACGCCGTGCCAACGCAGTCCGATGCCGTATCGCCACCACCGACAACAACGACGTGCTTGCCGCCAGCCAGGATAGGATCGGCAGGCCAGCCAACGCTATCGATGTTTTCACGACCGACGCGACGGTTCTGCTGCACGAGATACGGCATGGCATCATAAACGCCATGGAAATCGGCGCCACCGATACCGGCCGGACGCGGGGTTTCCGATCCGCCGCAATACAGAACCGCATCGTGATCCGCGATCAGCTTTTCGACGGACAGATCGACACCGATGTTTACGCCGTAATGGAAGGTGACGCCTTCACCGCTGATCTGCTCGACGCGGCGATCGATGAAGTTCTTCTCCATCTTGAAGTCCGGAATGCCATAGCGAAGCAGACCGCCAGCCTTGGATTCGCGCTCGTAGACGTGGACCTCGTGACCAGAGCGGCCAAGCTGCTGGGCGGCGGCCAGACCGGATGGGCCAGAGCCAATGATCGCAACCTTCTTGCCGGTATGGATCGTCGCTGGCTTCGGCACGATGAAGCCAAGCTCATACGCCTTGTCAGCAATCGCCTGTTCGACCGTCTTGATCGCAACCGGCGTATCTTCAAGGTTCAGCGTGCAGGCTTCCTCACAAGGAGCGGGACAAACACGGCCCGTGAATTCCGGGAAGTTGTTGGTGGAATGAAGATTGCGGATCGCCTCTTCCCAGCCGCCATTATAGACCAGATCGTTCCAGTCGGGGATCTGGTTGTGCACGGGACAGCCAGTCGGACCATGACAGTACGGGATGCCACAGTCCATGCAGCGTGCCGCCTGCTTCTGCACCTCGGCATCGGACATGGGAATTGTGAATTCCCGGAAGTGGCGAATGCGGTCCGACGCTGGCTGATACTTGCCAACCTGACGGTCGATTTCCAGAAAACCTGTAACCTTGCCCACGTTATATCCTTACATCAAAGCGGGGTACCTGTCGGACCCCAGTACCGGTAGGCGAAACCCAAAACCGCCACCGGCACAATGAATTCAAACCCGATCTCGCCATTTGCGCATAGGATCACCGTTGGACGGCACCTGCAGCGATCGGCGAGATCAGCCGATGAAATTTCCCCACGCGACGGATTACTCCGCCGCAACACCCATGCGTGCCCGTTCCATTTCCTCAAGCGCACGGCGATACTCCACCGGCATGACCTTGCGGAACTTCGGACGGAACTCGCTCCAGCGATCAAGGATGTCCTTGGCGCGGGACGAATTGGTGTAGTGGAAGTGGTTCGAAATCATCTGGTAGAGACGCTCCTCGTCGTGGCGCGTCATGTCCTCGGAAACGTCCACACGTCCCTTGTGCATGAGGTCGCCGCCGTGATGGTGCAGCTTTTCCAGCATGTCGTCTTCTTCCGGAACCGGCTCCAGTTCGACCATGGCCATGTTGCAACGCTTCGCGAAGTCACCCGTCTCATCCAGAACGTAAGCCACGCCGCCGGACATGCCGGCTGCGAAGTTGCGACCTGTTTCGCCGAGAACGACGACGATACCGCCCGTCATATACTCGCAGCCATGGTCGCCCACGCCTTCAACGACGGCGACGGCACCGGAGTTACGCACGGCAAAGCGTTCACCGGCCACGCCACGGAAGTAGCACTCACCGGTGATGGCACCGTAAAGCACCGTATTGCCGACGATGATCGAGTTTTCCGCGACGATGCGGGTGTTTTCCGGAGGACGCACGATGATACGACCACCCGAAAGACCCTTGCCAACATAGTCGTTGCCATCCCCGACCAGATCGAAGGTGATGCCGCGGGCGAGGAAGGCGCCGAAGGACTGACCGGCCGTGCCGCGCAGCGTCACATGGATCGTATCGTCCTTCAGGCCCTTATGGCCCCAACGCTTGGCAAGCGCGCCTGAAAGCATGGCTCCGGCCGAACGGTCGACGTTCTTGATCGGCACTTCGAAGACCACCGGCTCGCGGTTTTCAAGCGAAGGCATCGACTTCTCGATCAACTTGCGGTCGAGAATATCTTCGATCGGATGGTGCTGCCGCTCGGTCCAGAAGGTCGCTTCCTTCGGCGCATCGACCTTGTGGAAGATACGGCTGAAATCCAGCCCCTTGGCCTTCCAGTGCGCCAGCATCTCTTCCTTTTCGAGCAGCTCGGAAGCGCCGATGATCTCATCCAGCTTGGACACGCCGAGCGAGGCAAGAATTTCGCGCACTTCCTCGGCCACGAAGAAGAAGTAGTTGATGACGTGTTCCGGCGTGCCTTTGAAACGCTTGCGCAGAACCGGGTCCTGCGTTGCAACGCCGACCGGGCAGGTGTTGAGATGGCACTTACGCATCATGATGCAGCCGGCGGCGATCAACGGTGCGGTTGCGAAACCGAACTCGTCCGCACCGAGCAGAGCGCCGATGATGACGTCACGGCCGGTCTTCAGACCACCATCGACCTGAAGCGCAACGCGCGAGCGAAGGCCGTTCAGCACCAGCGTCTGCTGGGTTTCGGCAAGGCCGATTTCCCATGGGCTACCTGCATGCTTGAGCGAGGTCAGCGGGGAGGCACCCGTGCCGCCGTCGAATCCTGCGACCGTGATATGGTCGGCGCGCGCCTTGGCGACACCCGCAGCAACCGTACCAACGCCGACTTCGGACACGAGCTTCACGGAAACATCGGCTTCCGGGTTGACGTTCTTCAGATCGTAGATCAGCTGCGCCAGATCTTCGATCGAGTAGATGTCGTGGTGCGGCGGCGGCGAAATGAGGCCGACACCCGGGGTCGAGTGGCGGGTCTTGGCAACCGTCGCATCGACCTTGTGGCCCGGCAGCTGACCGCCCTCGCCGGGCTTGGCACCCTGCGCGACCTTGATCTGCAGCATGTCCGCGTTAACGAGATATTCCGTCGTCACACCGAAGCGGCCGGAAGCGATCTGCTTGATAGCGGAACGTTCCGGGTTCGGCTGGCCGTTCAGAAGCGGCATGTAACGGTCGGATTCTTCGCCGCCCTCACCGGTGTTCGACTTGCCGCCGATCCGGTTCATGGCAATCGCCAGCGTCGTGTGCGCTTCACGGCTGATGGAGCCGAAGGACATGGCGCCGGTGGAGAAACGCTTGACGATCTCGGCGGCTGGTTCGACCTCATCGACGGAAATCGGCTTGCGGCCGAGCGCTTCGGCACCCTTGACCTTGAACAGACCACGGATGGTGTTCATGCGCAGCGCCGTTTCGTTCACCATGCTGGCGAACTCGCGGTAGCGATCCTGGCTGTTGCCACGGACTGCGTGCTGAAGAGACGCAACCGCATCGGGCGTCCATGCATGGCTCTCGCCGCGCATACGGTAAGCGTACTCACCGCCGATATCGAGCGTGTTCGCAAGGATCGGATCCTTGCCGAACGCAGCGGTATGACGCGCGACGGTTTCCTCGGCGATTTCCGTCAGGCCAACACCTTCAATGGAGGTCGCGGTGCCGAAGAAATACTTCTCCACGAATTCCGAAGACAGACCGATGGCATCAAAAATCTGCGCGCCGCAATAGGACTGGTAGGTGGAGATGCCCATCTTGGACATGACCTTGAGGATGCCCTTGCCGACCGCCTTGATGTAGCGATAGACGACTTCATCATCCGACACTTCCTTCGGGAACGCGCCATGCTTATGCATGTCCAGCAGCGTGTCGAAGGCGAGATAGGGATTGATCGCTTCCGCGCCATAACCTGCCAGCAGACAGAAATGATGGATTTCGCGCGGTTCGCCGGTTTCCACGACGAGGCCGACCGAGGTGCGAAGACCCTTGCGGATCAGGTGATGGTGCACGGCAGCGGTGGCCAGCAACGCCGGGATCGCTATCCGGTCAGGGCCGACCTGACGGTCCGAAAGCACGATGATGTTGTAGCCGCCGCGAACGGCGGATTCCGCACGTTCGCAAAGGCGCTCGAGCATTTCTGGCATGCCTTCGGCACCGCGCTCCACATCATAGGTGAAGTCGAGTGTCTTGGTGTCGAAACGGTCTTCCGTGTGACCGATGGAGCGGATCTTCTCCAGATCGCCATTGGTCAGGATCGGCTGACGCACTTCCAGCCGCTTGGCGCGGGCAGCACCCTCGTGGTCGAGAATGTTCGGACGCGGACCGATGAAGGACACGAGGCTCATCACCAGTTCTTCGCGGATCGGGTCGATCGGCGGGTTGGTGACCTGCGCAAAGTTCTGCTTGAAATAGGTGTAAAGCAACTTCGACTTGTCCGACATGGCCGAAATCGGCGTATCGGTGCCCATCGAGCCGATGGCTTCCTGACCGGTTGTCGCCATAGGCGACATCAGGAGCTTGGTGTCTTCGCTGGTGTAGCCGAAGGCCTGCTGACGGTCGAGCAGCGACACGTCGCGGCGCAGCGCGCGAGGCTCAACCGGCTTCAGCTCTTCCAGAATGAGCTGCGTGCGGTCCAGCCAGGTGCTGTAAGGGTGCTTGGCGGCAAGCTCATGCTTCACTTCCTCGTCGGAAATGATGCGGCCCTTTTCCATGTCGATCAGCAGCATCTTGCCCGGCTGCAAACGCCACTTCTTGATGATGCGCTCTTCCGGAACCGGCAGGGTACCGGCTTCCGATGCCATAATGATGCGGTCGTCATCGGTGACGAGATAGCGGGCTGGGCGCAGACCGTTACGGTCGAGCGTCGCACCGATCTGCTTGCCATCGGTGAAGGCAACTGCGGCGGGACCGTCCCACGGTTCCATGAGTGCCGCATGGTATTCGTAGAATGCCTTGCGCTCCTGCGTCATCGACTGATTGCCAGCCCACGCTTCGGGGATCAGCATCATCATGGCATGAGCAAGCGAATAACCGCCGCGTACGAGGAATTCGAGCGCGTTATCGAAACAAGCTGTATCCGACTGGCCTTCGTAGGAAATCGGCCAGAGCTTGGAAATGTCGTCGCCAAAGAGCGGGGAGGACACTGACGCCTGACGCGCCGCCATCCAGTTGACGTTACCGCGCAGCGTGTTGATCTCGCCGTTATGGGCAACCATCCGATACGGATGCGCGAGCTTCCACGACGGGAAGGTGTTGGTCGAGAAGCGCTGGTGGACAAGGGCCACGGCGGATTCGAAACGAGGATCCGACAGATCCTTGTAATAGGCACCGACCTGATAGGCGAGGAACATGCCCTTGTAGACGATGGTGGTGGATGACAGAGACACGGGATAGAAATCCTGCGCCTCCTTGCCGCCGCCTGCATCATAGATGCGATTGGACAGAACCTTGCGGATCAGGAAGAGCTGACGCTCGAATTCGGCATTGGTGGCGGCGTCGCGGCCCGCACCGATGAACACCTGGACATGGTGCGGTTCGGTCGCGGCGATATCCGGCGCCTTCGACAGCGAGGAATTATCAACGGGTACGTCGCGGAAACCGAGGAACTGCTGGCCTTCCTCGCCGATGACGTCGACGATGACCTTCTTGTAATGCTCGATCCGCTCCGGGGTGCTCGGCATGAAGATGTGACCGACGGCATATTCGCCCGCCTTGGGCAAGGTAACGCCCTGCTTCGCCATCTCCTCGCGGAAGAAGCGATCCGGGATCTGCACCAGAATACCGGCGCCATCGCCCATCAGCGGATCAGCACCAACGGCACCACGGTGGGTCAGGTTTTCGAGGATGAACAGACCGTCCTTGACGATCTGGTGGGACTTCTGCCCCTTCATGTGCGCAACAAAGCCGACGCCACAGGCATCGTGTTCATTGGCCGGATCGTAAAGGCCCTGCTTTTCCGGCAGGCCACGCGGAGTGACTTTCGCCACTGCAACAGAAGCGGCCGCGACCGCGGTGGGACAGTCGGTGGTCATGATGGCGGCAGCGTTGTCTGCCAGCGTCTTGTTCGTCATTGGTCGTCCCTCCTGCAAAGCACTTGCACGATTTCGCACAAAGAACCGGCTCGATGCGGATTTTTCACATGTCGCGAAACCCGCCACCAAACCGGCCAACCTGAAATTTAGGACAGCATGACTGTCTCAATTCCTGAGAATTTTGGCAGAAATGGCTTCGTTTAGCAAGGCGCACATTCAATATATAAAACCGGACTTTTGCAGCTAAGTTTCCAGATGCGCCCGAGGCGTGAAACTTTCTTGTGCGAAAAGCTCTCTTTCCATTGCTTTCATTACCGGATTTGCCATTTGCACCCTGAGGTCATAAAACCTTGCGGATCTTCCCACACAGTGCCGATTCAAACAGAACCACTCACCGGAAAGCCTCCAGAGATGTTTTTTGCCTCCGACAATTGGGCTGGCGCCCACCCTGCCATCAACGATCGCCTCTCCAAGGAGTCCACACGCTTTGCTGCCGCTTACGGCACCAGTGAACTGGACCGCGCCATCGAGACCCGGTTCAATGAGTTGTTCGAACGCGAGGTGGCCGTTTTCTTCGTCGCCACAGGAACGGCGGCCAATTCTCTTTCGCTGGCGAGCATTGCCCGGCCGGGTGGCCTGACCTTCTGTCATTCCGAGGCTCACATCATAGAAGACGAATGCGGCGCACCGGATTTCTTCAGCGGCATGCGCATGGTCGCCGTAGAAGGACCGGCAGGCAAAATGCTGCCTGAAAATCTTGTCGAACGTATCGCCCGCTATCCGCAGGACGCCGTTCACCATGGCCGCGCCGCAGCCGTCAGCATGACACAGGCGACGGAAGTCGGAACGGTCTATACGCTGGAGGAAATCGACGCCATTTCCAAAATCGCGAAGGACAATGGCCTGCCCCTGCACATGGATGGCGCGCGCTTTGCAAACGCACTCGTTTCGCTTGGAACCACGCCGGCTGAAATGACCTGGAAGCGCGGCGTGGACGTGCTTTCGTTCGGTGGCACCAAAAACGGTTGCTGGTGCGCGGAGGCCATCGTGTTTTTCGACCCCGCCCTTGCCAGGGACTTCGCCTTCCTGCGCAAGCGCACTGCCCAATTGTTTTCCAAGTCGCGCTTCATCGCCGCCCAGTTCGATGCCTATCTCCACGACGACCTCTGGTTAGGCCTCGCCAGCCACGCCAACGCTATGGCTAACCGGCTACGCGCCGGCTTCGCCTCTCTCAACAGCGCCCGCCTTGCATGGCCGACCTCGGCCAACGAGGTTTTTGCCATCCTTCCAAAGGCTTCTGCCGATGCAGCGATGGAAAAAGGCGCGAAATTCTACGATTGGCTGGTGCCACGCGACATGCCGGAAAGGGTCGGTGAAGGCGAAATCCTCATCCGTATGGTGACCAGTTTTGCCACGACCGAGGCCGATGTGGACGAATTCCTGTCGATCTGCAGCGCAGCCTGAGGCCTGCTCAAGCATGCTGGCCGTCATTCATCTCATGGGACGAATGACGGCGAGCAAATCCAGACCTGACTGCCGTCACTCGCCGTTGGCAAAAAACTTATTGGCGGGACGCTTCAAGCCAAGATGGTCGCGCAGGGTCGTTCCCTCATAGTCGGTGCGGAACAAACCGCGCCGCTGGAGTTCCGGCACGACAAGGGTGGTAAAGTCATCAAGACCAGCGGGAAGGAAGGGAAAAGTGACGTTGAAACCGTCCGATCCTTCTTCATGCAGCCACCGCTCCATCTCATCGGCAATCGTCGCAGCTGTACCGACAAAAGCCAGACCGGCATAACCGCCAAGGCGCTGCGCAAGCTGGCGAACCGTCAGCCCCTCGCTTCGTGCCAGTTCGATCACCCTCTCGCGGCCGGACTTGCTGGCGTTCGTCTCGGGAATATCCGGCAGAGGGCCATCCGGATCAAAGGAGGAAGCGTCATGGCCAATTGCTATGGAAAGCGATGCGATCGCGCTGTCGTAATGGACGAGGCTGTCCAGCTTCGCACGCTTCGCACGTGCTTCATCGACGGTATCGCCGACAACCACGAAAGCGCCTGGCAGAATGACGATATCGTTGTATGAGCGGCCAGCGGCCACGGCACGGTCCTTGACGTCCTTATAGAAGGCCTTGCCTGCCGTGAGGTGCGCAGGCGCAGCGAACACGACCTCGGCTGTTTCTGCTGCAAGCTGGCGGCCGGGCTCCGAAGCGCCGGCCTGAACGATGACCGGCCAGCCCTGCACCGGACGCGCAATGTTGAGCGGCCCCTGGACGGAGAATTCCGGCCCCTTGTGACGAAGCGCATGCATTCGATCCGGGTCGAAGAAGATGCCACTTTCTGTGTCGCGAATGAAAGCATCCTCGGCAAAGGAATCCCAAAGACCGGTGACGACATCGTAAAATTCACGCGCTCTGGCGTAACGTTGCGAATGATCCGGCTGTGTATCGTGCCCGAAATTCCGCGCCGCATCCGGGTTGGCCGTCGTGACGATGTTCCACCCTGCCCGTCCGCCACTCAAATGATCGAGAGACGCGAAACGTCTGGCCACATGATAAGGCTCGTCGAATGTCGTCGACGCGGTCGCCACAAGGCCGATGCGGCTGGTCAAGGCGGCAAGCGCCGAAAGCAACGTAAATGGTTCGAAAGACGTGACCGTATGGCTGCGGCGCAGTGCTTCCACCGGCATGTTGAGCACGGCCAGATGATCCGCCATGAAAAACGCATCGAATTTTGCAGCTTCAAGCTGTTGTGCGAAACGCGTGAGATGGGCGAAATTGAAATTGGCATCCGGCCATGCGCCGGGATAACGCCATGCGCCGGTGTGCAGGCTTACGGGCCGCATGAATGCGCCAAGATGCAGTTTGCGTTCAACTCCCATCAAAATGTTCCTTTCGTCCTGAAAAGCATCTTCCAAAAGCAGAATATGACGATCTGTCCTTAGACTTCGCCCAACCGCTGCCACCATAGCCCATGCGTGTACGTTGACCTGGTTTCCCTTGCTATATGGAAGCCGTTACGGGAAATACCATACCTGCCCGATACAGGAACGATGGCCCGTCTGGCGCGCTGGCATGGACTTGTTCCAGCGTTTCATGATGACGGGTTGAGATGAGGCCTTACAGAAGGTATCAGGATCTCAAACATCAGGCGGGCCTCCCGTAACCGCCCTCTCAAGAATCAAAGGCGTACCCCAACATGATCCCGGATTTCCTCGTCACCCATTCCGGTGGCTTCCATGCCGACGAACTGCTGTCCAGCGTCATCCTGACCCGGCTCTTCCCGGAGGCACGCCTTGTTCGCAGCCGTGCGCCGGAATGGATCACACCAGACACGGATCGCGTCATCTATGACGTCGGCGGGGCTTATGACGCGGAACAGGGCATCTTTGATCACCATCAGCGCGGCGCACCGCTTCGCGAAGATGGTCAGCCATACAGTTCTTTCGGTCTGATCTGGAAACACTACGGCCGCGACTACCTAGCTGCTTCTGCCGTTCCCGAAGACCACATCGAGGCGATCCATGCTTCTTTCGACAACGGCTTCGTGCTGCCTGTCGATCTGGTCGACAACGGCGCGCTGAGCCCGTCCATCGCCGGGCCTCTGGCAGGATTGACGCTGCCCGCGCTTCTCGAAATTCTCAAGCCGGTTTTCGATGAGACGGACCCGGAAGCCGAAAACCGTGCTTTCCACGCCGCGCTGGCCATTGCCCGCAGCTTCGTTGAAGCGAAGATTGCCAAGAGTGCCGCAAAACTGCGCGCCGAAGCGCTCGTGAACAAGGCTATCGTGGATGCCGGAGAAGGGTATGTTCTTGAATTGCCGGCGGGCATGCCGTTTCGTCCGGCCATCGTGAAGGCCGGTGCGGATCATCTGCTGTTCGTCGTCCATCCACGCGGCAACGACTGGTGCCTGACCGGCATTCGCCGTGCTGACGAAGGCTTCGAACTGCGGGCCGATCTGCCGCTTGCGTGGGCAGGACTGACCAATGGGGAACTGGAGGCAGCATGTGGTGTGGAAGGCGCGAGTTTCTGCCATAATGGCCGCTTCATTGCTGCCGCCAAGACGCGTGACGCAGCACTCGCAATGGCGGAACTGGCCGTGAAAGAAGCGCTCACGCCACCGAAAGAGATCAGCGTCAGCGCCTGAACAAGGACGGAGTTTGAGTGTGAGTGTTGCGTTTACAAAGGAAGAGAGTTCCGAAACCGCTTCGGAAACCCTGCTGCCCGACCGCCCGATTTCACCGCACCCGAACCTCGTCACGGAAACGGGTCTGAAGGCTCTGGAGGCGCAGCTTCAGCAGGCCCGCGAAGCTTATTAGGCAACCACCGGCATCGAGGACGTCAATGAACGACGACGACAGGCAGCAAATCCGCTGCGCGATGTCCGCTATTTCGCGGCAAGGGTTCGGACGGCACAGCTTGTGCCCGATCCCGTATCCTTCGATACCATCGGCTTTGGCAACACGGTGACCTTCAGCCGCGATGACGGGCGCGTGCAGACCTATCGTATCGTGGGTGAAGACGAAGCCGACCCCAAGGCGGGATCGATTTCCTTCGTCTCACCAGTGGCAGTACGCCTCATGGGCAAGTCTGTCGGCGATGTCGTGGAAATGGGTGGCCAGGAACTCGAGATCATCGAGATCTCGTAAAGCCTGCGCTGGCAAACTTTACCGGGTGATGTGAAAGCCCGTTGGCAATTCGGTCAGCGTGGTGGGCTCGACATTGACACCCACCACGGATGCCCCCGGCGGTCCGGAGCTGAAGCGCTCGATCATTGTCAAGATGGCGTCTTCCGGTCCCGCGATGAGTGCGCAGACGGAGCCGTCACTCTCATTGCGAACCCAGCCTACCAAGCCAAGCTTCAGAGCCTCGTCACGCGTCCAGACGCGGAAACTGACGCCCTGCACCCTGCCGGTTATCCGCACCCGAATGGCCTGGCAGTCGTTCGACATGGCAGCCTCCCATCAAATACTAATCGCGAGAATGGAAACCTCCCCGGCCGGATGCAAGGGATATCTTCGTGCATCGAACTTCACCGTTCAAGTTCCTGCTACGGCAGGCGGAACGGAGCAAAGCACCTGGGCGTTCTTGACGTGTCGTCGCGCCGCCGAAGCGAGACTGACATCGCACACCCGGGAGGAAAAACCATGGCCATTGCCAAGAACACCATCTGCGTCTGGTACGACAGGGACGCCGAAGCCGCAGCACGCTTTTATACCATGACATTTCCGAACAGTGTCATGGGCACGATCATCCGAGCACCGGGGGATTATCCATCCGGCAAGGAGGGCGATGTGCTGACGGTCGAATTCACTGTGGCCGGTGTTCCCTGCGTCGGTCTCAACGGCGGGCCGGTGTTCAAACACAACGAAGCCTTCTCGTTCCAGATTTCCACGGAGGATCAGGAAGAAACCGATCGCTACTGGAATGCCATCGTCGGAAATGGCGGCGAGGAAAGCGAATGTGGCTGGTGCCGTGACAAATGGGGTATCTCCTGGCAGATAACGCCACGGGTTCTGATGGAAGCGCTAACCGCCGGAGGCGACGAAGCGAAACGCGCATTTGACGCGATGATGACCATGAAGAAGATCGATGTTGCCGCAATAGAGGCAGCAAGACGCGGCTGAGACCCTAATTTTCGAAGAAATTTCTACGGATCGGCAAACCTGACAGGATGGGATGCCAAGCCATCAGAGGGCGACGGATGTATAGTCTACTAAATTGATGGACTAAATCCGAGGTGCCGCGGCACCTCCCCGTTTTCACCAGTCGTAGCAAATGCTTGGCGCCAATACGAGGCTTTCCGATGACCAGACAAGTGATCGAATATGCAGGTATCGCCGTTGGTATCGTGGTTCCAGACAACGGTCTGTTGAAGTTCATTGCCGTGAAATTTCATGTCCACGATCTTGATGGACGGCACTTCGCTTTGCCAGCGGACGTGGTGCGCGCAATCCATCACATGGTTTCGGCGCGCAACGCGACTCCTGCGGTTTCAAGAGCCGCCTGACAACGCACAGGAGACGTCACGATGAAATTGCATCGCTTCTTTCGCCTCACCGCCTTGCGGGACGATCTCGAGCGCAGGCTTCTGGTCCATGAATACCGCTCACTTCTGACGGATGATCCGAGCGGCGATAGCGGCCTGTCGGATGTCCGGGAACGGCTTTTCGAGGTATCCTCCGAGCTGACCTATGCTCGGTCCCGCTGCCGCTGGTAACGCCATTCGGGTTTCCATCGCATGATTGACTTGCCACGGCGAAGGAATAAAATTCCCATCGGCGCAGCCGTTCTCAATCAAGAACGAAAACGGACGGCACAAGCGTTCGAAACGACGTAGCCAATCGGCCCCATGGTTTCTTTGGCGCGCCTCGGCGACTCTGGGAGGAGGCTTGCCATGGGTTATCGCGTTCTTCTGCTTCTGAGCACCCCGCTATTCACACTTCTGCCGCTTGCCGGTCATGCCCAGCAAGGGGATGCAAATGCGGGCGCTACCGTTTTCAGGAAATGTGCGACTTGTCATGTCGCAGACACGGATCAGAACAAGGTCGGTCCATCTCTGAACGGCGTCTTCGGCCGACAAGCCGGAACGCATCCGGATTTTGCCTACTCCGCTGCCATGAAGGATGCCGGCACCGGCGGCCTTGTCTGGGATGAGGCAACCCTGCGCGACTATCTGCACAACCCGAAATCGAAGATCAAAGGCACGAAAATGGCGTTCGTCGGACTGAAGAACGACAAGGAAATCATCGACCTCATGGCCTACCTGAAACAGTTCTCCAAATAGCGCACCATAAAACACCGATTGATCTAGCTAAATCTCCGTAATTGCCCGGATTTTTCATTCGTGCGATAATGTCCGCCATAGTTTGAAAATACGGTTTCATGTCCACGGTCGCAATCGTCTCAGGAAGGAGGCGGAAATGGCTGTCGCGCTGATTCTCGTTCTGCTGGTAATCGGCTCGGTGCTGTTCCACATGCTGAGCCCCTGGTGGTGGACTCCGATTGCGTCCAACTGGACCTACATAGACAGCACTCTCGTCATCACCTTCTGGATCACCGGCATCGTCTTTATCGCCGTGGTTCTGTTCGTCGCCTATTGCGTTTTTCGCTTCCGGCACAGGCCGGGAAACCGGGCGGCTTATGAACCGGAGAACCGCAGGCTTGAATGGATGCTGGCTGGAGGAACGGCCATCGGCGTTGCCGCGATGCTGGCGCCGGGTCTTGTGGTGTGGGACCGGTTCATCAGCGTCCCGTCGGATGCTACACCCGTCGAGATCGTTGGCCAGCAATGGCTCTGGAGCTTCCGGCTCCCGGGTGCCGACGGAAAGCTCGGTCGTTCGAGCACGAGTGCCGTCACGACAGACAATCCGCTTGGCCTCGACAGGAACGATAGCGCCGGACTTGATGACGTGATCATCGAAGGCGGCGAACTGCATCTTCCCGTGGGCAAGCCGGTGAAGGTTCTGCTGCGCTCGATTGATGTCATCCATGATTTCTACGTTCCGGAATTCCGGGCCAAAATGGACATGATCCCCGGGATGGTCACGTTTTTCTGGTTTACCCCTACCCGCACAGGAACATTCGAGGTTCTCTGTGCCGAACTCTGTGGTGTCGGTCATCCGCAGATGCGGGGAACCGTGGTGGTCGATGACGCCGCGGCCTATCAGGCATGGCTGGAGCAGCAGCCGACATTCACGCAACTTACGGCCTCTGAGGCGCCGCAGCCATCAAACTGAAGGCGGCGAGCAAGACGATCGGGAGGAAAAGGAGGTAAGAGCATGACGGAAATCCGCTCGGACACCGCAGACGCCATCCCGCCTGCCGAAGTCGCGGAAATGGAGCTTTACCATCCGAAAAGCTGGTGGACGAAATACGTCTTCAGCCAGGATGCGAAAATCATCGCCGTGCAGTACTCGCTGACCGCCATCTCGATCGGCATGGTCGCGCTGGTCTTGTCCTGGCTGATGCGTTTGCAATTGGCCTTTCCGGGTTACTTCGCATTCATCGATGCCGATCACTATTATCAGTTCATCACCATGCACGGCATGATCATGGTGGTCTATCTGCTGACCGCGCTGTTTCTCGGCGGGTTCGGCAACTACCTCATTCCGCTGATGGTCGGCGCACGCGACATGGTGTTCCCCTACGCCAACATGCTGAGCTACTGGATCTATCTGCTCGCCGTGCTCATCCTCGTCGCCGGTTTCTTTGCGCCGGGTGGCCCGACAGGTGCTGGCTGGACGCTCTATCCGCCGCAATCCGTTCTCTCCGGCACACCGGGCGGCAGCAACTGGGGCATCGTCCTCATGCTGTCCTCGCTGATCGTCTTCATCATCGGCTTTACGCTGGGTGGCCTGAACTATGTCGTCACAGTGCTGCAGGGGCGCACGCGTGGGATGACGCTGATGCGTATGCCGCTCACCGTCTGGGGCATTTTCACCGCCACCGTCATGGCGCTTCTCGCCTTCCCAGCCCTGTTCGTCGCCTCGGTCATGATGCTGTTCGACCGGCTGCTCGGCACCAGTTTTTTCATGCCCGCCATTGTCGAAATGGGAACGCAGTTACAGCACGGCGGCGGCAGCCCCATCCTGTTCCAGCACCTGTTCTGGTTTTTTGGCCATCCTGAAGTCTATATCGTGGCGCTTCCCGCGTTCGGCATCGTCTCCGACCTCATCAGCACCCATGCCCGCAAGAACATCTTCGGCTATCGCATGATGGTGTGGGCGATCGTCATCATCGCCGCACTGAGCTTCGTGGTCTGGGCGCACCACATGTATGTCAGCGGCATGAACCCTGCCTTCGGTTTCTTCTTCGCAACCACCACGCTCATCATCGCGGTACCCACTGCCATCAAAGTCTACAACTGGGTATTGACGCTCTGGCGCGGCGACATTCACCTGACGCTGCCGATGCTGTTTGCGCTGGCTTTCATCGTCACATTCGTCAATGGCGGTCTGACCGGGCTTTTCCTCGGAAACGTCGTCGTCGATGTTCCGTTGTCCGATACCATGTTCGTCGTCGCCCATTTCCATATGGTCATGGGTGTGGCGCCTATCCTCGTCGTCTTCGGCGCCATCTATCACTGGTACCCGAAGGTGACCGGCCGCATATTGAACAGCGTCCTTGGGCATATCCATTTCTGGATCACATTTCTCGGCGCCTATGCGATCTTCTTCCCCATGCACTATCTCGGCCTGATCGGTGTTCCACGCCGGTACTACGAACTGGGGGAAACCACGTTCGTACCGCCGTCGGCACATACGCTGAACATCTTCATCACGGTCATGGCGTTGATCGTCGGTGCGGCACAGATCCTCTTCCTGTTCAATCTCGTCTGGAGCCTTTTCAAGGGCAAACAGGCGGGCGGCAATCCATGGCGCGCAACCACGCTTGAATGGCAGACGCCTCAGACCCCACCAGCCCATGGCAACTGGGGCAAGGAACTACCGGTCGTCTACCGCTGGGCTTATGACTACAGCGTGCCAGGCGCACCGGAGGACTTCATTCCGCAAACCGTACCGGCCACCAGTGGCATCACCCGGGAGGCGGTATCATGAATGTCACCCTGATTTTCCTCGCTGCAGTCGGAGCCGTGATCATCTGGTGGATGTCCGGACAACGACTGACATCGAAACCATGGCTCGAAGCCGGGGTCGTCCCTCCGACGGGCATGGATAGACCACACTTTCCGGCAGTCAAGATTGGCCTATACGTGTTTCTCGGTGTGGTGGGCGCGCTGTTCATTCTCTTCGTCAGCGCCTATTTCATGCGCATGACGTCTTCCGACTGGTGGTCGACGCCAGTCCCGCCTATCCTGTGGCTGAACACCGGCATCCTGATCTTCGCCAGCGTGACGCTGCAACTTGCAAGAACCGAAGTACGGCGGAACCGTGAACATGCCGTTCGCCACGATCTTTCGGCAGGCTTCATTCTCACGGTTCTTTTCCTTGTCGGGCAGGTGGCTGCATGGCGCGAACTTGCATCCGCCGGTTACGTCTTTTCCGCGAACCCGTCGTATAGTTTCTTCTATCTGCTGACCGGCTTGCACGGTCTGCACATCCTCGGCGGGCTGATCGTCCTGGGCCGCACGGCCGTTCAGGCATTCTCGACCGATATGCCGCGTGATCGCCTTCGTCTCAACATCGATCTCTGTGCGGTCTATTCCCATTTCATGCTGGCAGTCTGGCTGCTTCTTTTCGCGATCTTTGCCGGATGGGCGAATGACTTCGCCGATCTCTGCCGACAACTGCTGACATAGGAGGACATGACGGTGCAATCCGCTCCAAGGCATGGTGACCAGACGATCCGTCCCTCCGGTCTAGGCGGCATCGCCGCCGACTTCTCCTCCGACCAGCGCGCCTTCAAAACGGCCTCGTGGGGCAAGGCGATGATGTGGTTCTTCATCCTCAGCGACATTTTCGTCTTTGGTTGCTTTCTTCTGGCCTACATGACTGCACGCATGTCCACGCCCGTCACCTGGCCCAATCCCAGCGAGGTTTTCGCGCTTCACATCGGTGGGCAGAACGTGCCGCTGATCCTGATCGCCATCATGACCTTCGTGCTGATCTCCAGCAGCGGAACGATGGCAATGGCCGTCAACTTCGGTTATCGCCGCGAGCGAGGAAAAACAGCAAGCCTTTTGTTGCTGACGGCGGCTCTCGGCGCGACCTTCGTGGGCATGCAGGCTTTCGAGTGGACGAAGCTGATTTCGGAAGGTGTCCGCCCTTGGGAAAACCCATGGGGAGCGGCGCAATTCGGCTCAACCTTCTTCATGATTACCGGCTTTCACGGCACCCATGTCACGATAGGCGTCGTCTTTCTGCTGATCATCGCACACAAGGTCTGGCGCGGTGATTTCGACGACGAGCGGCGTGGGTTTTTCACCAGCAGAAAAGGCCAGTACGAGGCCGTGGAAATCATGGGCCTCTACTGGCATTTTGTCGATCTGGTCTGGGTGTTCATCTTTGCGTTCTTCTATCTCTGGTGAGGAGTATCGTCATGAACGAGACAATACCGACACAGACAGGCACAGCCCATCAACAGCACCCCATCCGCCTCTACCTGCTGGTCTGGGGACTGCTCTTCGTGCTCAGCGCCTTTTCCTACATGGTCGATTACTTCGCTATACAGGGCTATCCGCGCTGGTCGCTGATCATATTGTTCCTGCTGTTGAAGGTTGGGTTAATCATTGCGGTCTTCATGCACATGGCATGGGAGCGGCTGGCTCTGGTCTACGCCGTGCTTTTGCCGCCTGCACTGGTGCTGGTCTTCATGGCATTGATGATGTCGGAAGCGAACTACACACTCCTGACCCGGCTATCCTTCCTCGGCGCCACGCCATGATATGACATGGCGCCGGAGGCGATCGGGATTTGCAGGGGCATCAGGCACCTTCCGGTTCGACAACCTTGCGATAAAGATGCCAGGTGGCATGCCCCAGAACCGGAATGACGATTGCAAGACCGGCAAAGAACACGGCGAAACCTGCCGCCAGCGACACCGCGACGATCAGGCCCCACAGCATCATTTCGAGGGGATTGAGCACGACGGCTTTCAACGAGGTGTAGACTGCCGCCAGAGCGCCCGCGTCCCTGTCCAGAAGCAGCGGAAATGCGACAACCGTCGTGCAAAGCACGGTCACGGCGAAGAAAAAGCCGATGAGATTGCCGTAGATCATCAGTTGCCAGCCCTGAGAGGTGGTGAACACATCGGAGATGAACGCCATCAGCGATACGGGCTGCTCAGGCCCGAACAGACGCATGTAGAGCGCCTGTGCCGTATAAAGCCAGGCAACGAAGATCGCCAGCAGCAAGGCACCGACAGCGAGGATGGCCGGAAGCGCCGGTGAATTACGGACTTCCAGCGCATGTTGCCACGACGTGTCGAGGCCCAGTTCACGCCTGCGGCTGATTTCATAGAGGCCGAGCGCCGCAAAGGGGCCAAGCAGGGCAAAACCCGACATCAGCGGAAAGACAAGGGGCAGAATATTCGCACCCGAGGTCCAGCGGATCAGAACCACACCGGCAACCGGATAGATCAGGCAGAGAAAAACATAGTGAGACGGCTTGTCCCAGAAATCATCCAGCCCTTCCCTGAGCGCTGCGAAGACATCCGAAACGCTGATGCGTCTGACATTCGGGAAAACGGCGTTTTCGCGCCCACCCGCAATCACATGAAAATGCGCCATGACGATTCCTCCCGATTTCGCCTTGGGCAGCAACGGTCGACAGGCACTCCCGCGCAAAAAACCGGGACCGATGGACCGAACCTGCACGTCCGATCAGTATACGCCCCTTGGCGGAAGCTGAACAGAGGCCGGTTCAGACCAGCATCTGCGACGCCGAGACACTGATTGCCGATCGCTTTCGACGCCCGGGAGAAACCGGCGTCGTCTCACCTAACGAACGGCGGCTTCTGCAACTGATCTGGCGCAATCCGGGAATTTCCCGTTCGGAAATTACCGGTTACACAGGCCTCACCAAGCAATCGGTCCACCGCATTCTCGACCAGCTCTCGGAGCGCGGCATCATCCTGCTGGGGTTCCGCAAAGCCGGGAATGGGTCGCGACCAGCCAAGCCCGATGCTGCGGCTGAACGGCCAGCACGCTTACGCCTCCGGTATCTCCGTCAATACGGATGTCATCGGCATCTGCCTGATGGATTTCGCCGGAAACTTTCTAGGCGAACGTGAAGTGCCGTTACGTGAGACGACCATGACCGAGGCACTGCAACTTGTGAAGCAGCAGGTGAGCGATCTTCGGAGACAGAACGATCTCACAGAGGAAAACTCTTCCGGCGTCGGCTTTGCAATCGCCGGCTACCATATCGATGGGACACGCCACAACGCCCCTCTTCCCCTTCACGAACGGTCGCTGATCGAACTCGGCCCCCTCATCAGCAGCCTGTTCGAAAGACCGGCATGGGTCATCAACGGCGGCAAGTCAGGGGCCATTGCCGAATCCATGTTCGGCGCAGGCCGTTTCGTACGAAACTTCGCCTATCTCAGCTTCAACTATGGTTTTGGCGGCGGCGTCATCATCGATGGCGAACTTCTGGCGGGTGGCAATGGCAATGCAGGCGAGTTTTCCGGCATGTCCGACGCGGGGGAATCCGAACGTCGCCCGGCCCTGCAATATCTGATCGACCGGCTGAAGCGGAACGGCATCAACGTTCCCTCGATCCACTACATGCGCCGAAACTTCGACCGGAACTGGCCCGGCGTCATTGAATGGCTGGAAGAAACCACACCCGCCTACAATCGCCTCATAAACGCTATTTGCGCAGTGATAGACCCGCAGGCCATCGTTTTCTGTGGCCAGATTCCACCCGACCTTCCTCGAATGATGATCGATCGCGCAACATTATTCGATCGGCCTCGTTACGGCGTTCACCGTCCCGGCCCCAAGCTGATCGTATCGGAGATTTCAAGCGATGCGCCCGCTATGGGTGCCGCCGTCATGCCCTTCCGGCGCGCCTTTTATTAAACCGCCCGCCCCAGGATCGACGCACCAGCCTCTTGCAGCGCACCCACCAGAATGGCGCCGAGGCAAAAAGGGGAAGTGCCGATCCTTGCATGATGCGTTCAAGTGGCCGCCTGACAACAGAGATCCAAACGTTCTCCGATGCCGATGGTTTGCATGTTCGACTGGAACTAAGCAGAAGACAGGCCACCGATGCACCATGGCCTAAAAGCTGCTGAGCAACATGCCGGTGATATTTGCCATCAGCGGATATTTTGTGACGCAGCAATGAAATACCCCTTGTCAGCCCTGCCATTGATGGCTAAGAGAACCCCGCGCATCACAGCGCCGACCAGACCGCGGAGAGGTGGCAGAGAGGTCGAATGCACCGCACTCGAAATGCGGCATACGGGCAACCGTATCGTGGGTTCGAATCCCACCCTCTCCGCCATTATTACCTTTGGTCAGCAGTTTTTTAGCGCTCAGTTCATTTATTTTTATTTAGGCACTGAGCGCGCTGTTCGCACATCCTGAGACAGCAAACAGTATTTCTTCTTATGCATAGCCATCAGCCTGGTAACTCCCCTAACGCAATGCCGACCAGATTCAGCTTCCACGAAAAATAGTTTGAATTGCAATCTAACTTATTGTAGCCGCGTATCTATGACATATGAGCCGACACAGAGATCTCATCTCGGAACAAGTTTTTCCATTATCGCACGCCGCTGGCGACGTTCTCTAGAGGCTGGTCTCGCGGCAGCGGGGCTGACGGATGCAACGTGGATGCCGCTTGTTCATCTCGAGGATTGCGGCGGTGGGGTAACTCAGAAAGAGCTGGCCAAGCGCGTTGGAATAGAAGGAGCGAGCCTCGTGCGCCTGCTCGATATTTTGACGAGACAGCAACTGATTGAACGGCGGCCAGACGACAATGATGGCAGGACCCGTCGTATCCATCTGACATCCCAGGGCATAACGCAACTGCATGAAGTTCGCCGCAGCCTGAATCAGACAGAAGCCGAGATGCTGCAAGATCTATCGGATCTGGAGATAGCCTCTCTCTCCAAGTGCCTGCTCAAGATCGATAGACGTCTCAAAGTCATGCACGGCATTCAAGATGGGTAGTATGCGTGAACCAGAAACGGAACGCGTTTCACACTGGGTCGCCGCGCAACGAATGTTATCGGCCCACCATCTGCGGGACAGTCTGCAGATAAATGCACACGCTTTCCCTTGGCTAGGCCTTGTTATCGGAGGGCAAGCAGCGATGGCTGCGGTCGTCGCAATCGTCCTGACCTCATCTTCCCCCTGGCCGGAAATGACGGGCTTTACAGTCCTGGGCACAATGATCGCTCTTTTCGGGCGCTTTTCCGTTGGGGCAGCACGGCTGAATACTCTGTTGCAATGCACCGCGTGCCAGTGTTTGGGCGTGGTCGTCATGTCTATTGCGGGCTACACACTACCGGTTGAATGGCAGCTTGTTGTCTTGGCCCTGTTATGCGGAATCTTTTTCGCGGCAACAATGCGGGGCGGCTTCGGTCCGCCCGGGGCGTTGATTTTCGTTTTTGCCGCCGGCGCCTCGGTCGGCTCGATAGATTCCCTGCCGATCGTTCTGGATCGCGGGATCGCGGTTTTTGCAGGTGCGGCGTTTTCTATCATCCTGTGTATCTCGACCGATGGACTTTGCCGAAAAGCACTTCAGTCCATACCTCCTGTCCAAGCCATGGAACGGCCAGCACGTCGCTCTTTGTTGATCGCAGCATCCCGGATAGCCATTACCGCACTTGCCGCTTCTCTTGCGGCATACTGGGCGCAAGCGGCACATCCAGCCTGGGCCGCCTTGGGCGTGGTCGCTGTCATGCAGGGTATGCACCTTCATATCACCATGCATCGTGCAACGCAGCGTATGGCTGGAACATTGATAGGTGCCGCCATAGTGTGGGGATTGCTCCATCAGCAACCGTCTTTATGGGTTGTCGTTATCTTACTTGCGGCCTCACAGATTGCGGCCGAAATCCTCATTGGGCTGAACTATGCCTTCACGCAGATATTCGTGACCGTGATGGCTCTGTTGACGACATATTTTTTATCGGGCGGTCGGGCAGGTGTCGAACTAGCAGCGGAACGGATTTTCGACACGATGGTTGGGGCGGTCATCGCTATATTTTTTGCACTTGTCTGTTCAACGCTCGATGAACGGGCATATGTCGAACGGCGTGCCAGAGAGCGAATGGAGGCGAAGTCTCCATCTTAAGCTACAAGAAGGATTGGACGGCGCATCACGATCGCGGCGACCGGTAAGGTTTACATCCGCCATTGCCTATCGCGGCAAAGCCGTTAGTATCAGCGCTCTACAGGACGTTAAGCTTTGGGAGGAGCGATACGTGAAACGGATGTGGCCAAACGAATTTGCTTTTCTGCTGGACGGCGCGGAAGAGGTTGAGCTGGACATTCCGCCGGTGGCGCATGACGACGGTTCGCCTGGCAAGGCGATATCCAAAAAGGCGTTGAAAGTGCGCATCACCCAGCAGGATTTCGAGAAGATCTGGGATCTGGCTGAGGCTCGCTACCGGTTGAGCGGCAAATTTTCGGGCAAGGCGATTACGCTGATCGCCAACAACCCTCATTACCAGAAATGGCATCCCTCAGACGGTGGCAGTGTCGAAAGCACGTCCGATAGCGGTCAGAAATACACGACGCGCTACGTTATCGTACATTTCCTCATGGATGAGGTTCGCGAGCCTGCCGAGGCCTGAAATCGGCGACCAACCCTCCGTTGGACGGCGAAAATCGTCAGAAGCGTCAGACGAGAACTGCGGCAGCCTATGGCAGAGCCGCGCTCTTGTCAGACGCTCTCCATTGTCGCGCTGTCGACCATCATTAACCACCTTCTAAGCAAGCCACTGAAATCGTTTCTGAGGACAGCAGCGGCGCGATTCAGCTTGGCATGGCGGTTTCCGGTGTCGTGACCACACTTTCATGGCTTATATTCTCTTACCGCGACCTTACAGAACTCGGCCGGACCGGAAAGCGGTCACGGCGATGGATCCGGAGTTTGACAGGTCCGTCCGGGTCCAGCAGACATGGGACCGTGCGTTTGCCTGCAACATCGCCAATGCCCGTGAAGCGCATTCCAAACCGCTGGTTATCGGCATCATCGGACGCGGCACCTCGAATTCAGCTTTGGGACATCCTCCCCGCTGGAAGACTTCTGTGTCGCGAATACAGCCGTTCTGTTCCCAGCGATGGTGTTCGGCGTGACAAGCAAAAATGCCGCGATTGGCGATGCCGTGTTTCCTTTACCAACGGCGTACGATCCCGCTTCGAATGTGCTTTCGAAGCGGGTTTAAAACCTGCGTTTTCCGCACCGATGCTCAAAAACTATCGAGGCATCCCAACGCTAGACAGCCGATGGCGTGTCGTGGTGCAGTCTTGTCGCATACCCAAGGCTGTATCGCGGGGGCCTCCCGTGATGCAGCGATGGCACCCGCATCGACCTCCACCAGACACCGCAAAACCGGCATCAGCGAACGGGTCAAGTCATATTCGCATTGCGCAACCAAGCGCGGCAGTTTCAACTCCGCTCATGCCTTGAACAGAGCCTTCAAAGTCGAGGGCTGGCTGCGATGATATTGAGGTGCAGCGGAAACCTGTCCGCCCAGAGCGGCTGCGGCATGCCACGGCCAACGTGGATCGTAGAGGATCGTACGGGCCAGCCCAATCAGATCCGCATCTCCCGTCGCAACGATCGCTTCTGCCTGAGACGGCTCGGTAATCAATCCAACAGCGACGACCGGTATCTTCACGGCAGCCTTCACGACCCGCGCGAACGGCACCTGATAACTCGGAGACACCGGAATGTTCTGCTCGACGTGCAGACCGCCAGTCGAAACGTTGATGGCATCGCATCCGCGAAGCTCAAGAGCTTTCGCGAACTCTACCGTCTCTTCCAGATTCCAGCCGCCATCGTACCAGTCTGTGGCCGAAACGCGTACCGAAACGGTTTTTTCGGCCGGAAAAGCTGCTCGTACCGCATCGAAAACCTCCAACGGGAACCGCATGCGGTTTTCGAGGCTGCCACCGTACTCGTCCGTTCGCTGGTTCGAGAGCGGCGACAGGAAGGAATGAAGCAGATAACCGTGCGCAGCATGAAGCTGGATGGCATCGATGCCGAGACGCGCCGCACGGACGGCAGCCTCCGCAAACGCATCGCGGATAGCCTCCATGCGTTCACGGGTCAGTTCGGTCGGGGCATTGTCAGTCGACTTGAATGGCACCGGTGACGGTGCCTCCGTCTGCCATCCATTCTCTTGGTCGGGAGCGATCTGCCCGCCACCCCGCCATGGCAGATCGGACGATGCCTTGCGCCCTGCATGGGCAAGCTGAATGGCAATCGGAATTTTCGACCACTTCCGGATGCCATCCAGTGTTCTGCGCATTGCAGCTTCGGTTGCATCATCATACAATCCGACATCAGCGTAGCTGATACGACCCTCGGGAACGACTGCAGTCGCCTCGATCGTCAGCAGGCCTGCACCGGAGAGAGCCAGTTGTCCAAGATGGATGAGATGCCAGTCCGTCATGCAGCCATTTACGGCTGAATAGGTGCACATCGGTGCGATTGTGATACGGTTTTCGAGTTCGAGGTTACGGATCTTGAACGGCGTAAAAAGCTGGGGCTGTGGCATATGGCTCACCTTTGGTATGGAGTAAGCCATACCTACGCCACAAGCAGGTATGCGTCAACCTATACCTTATGCTTGCACCGAGCGGCCAATCCTCGTAATTTGCCTTATGCCAGACATTCTTCCTCAGCCTCCGCGTGACGAAATCGATCTCAGTGTCGTGTTCTCCACACTTTCCGATCCGCTGCGCCGAACAGTGATTGCCATTCTCGCAACTCTTCCCGATTGCACGGAGCGCAACTGCGCGTCCTTCGGCTTTCCGGTTGCAAAAGCCTCACTGACACATCACTTCAAGATACTGCGCGAAGCAGGCTTGATAAGCCAGATCGATTACGGCAACCGCCGAGCATCCTCGCTTCGCCGTGAAGACATCGAAGCCCGGTTTCCCGGCCTGCTATCCCTTCTTGTGGAAGAGCTTGAGCGCGATGGCGGCGCCGAAAATGCCATCGCCTCTGCCGGAAAACGCTGAGTAAACCTCTTGGTCTGCCCGGCCCGTTACAAAACAGACAACGGGAGTGAGCATAAAACAGCGAACCTGTCAGATCCCCCTGCCGCCCCGGCGAGAAGGGCGGTGTAGATGAGCGCCTGCATTTTTCATGAACGTTCTCGTTCAGTCCTTCGGGCAGGTTCAACTATTTCTGGGCAAGCTGCCTGTACGTTAACGTCGGTCGCTTGAGATCGACGGACTGGGTCATTTTGACTTGCGTTTTAACCTTAGCCACCCTCACGGCGTCTTCCAATGTTGGAAACCCGGACAACCTCGCAAAGGCTTCACCGTTTCTTCGCTCATTTCCATTCGACGCCATAAGAAACAGCATGTCCGGCAGCTCCTGGTCAAACCGCGCGCCCGCGGAAGCACTCGGATCTTCGGCCTTTGCCCACCTCGCGTACGTTCAGTGCCGAATTATGCGATCAGGCCTTTCTGGCGAGATTTCGTCCACAGCGGCAAGCACCAGTCGGAGCACATCAGCTCTTGGCAAGCTGTCGCTGAAGATCTGGGCAAGGTCGATAAGGTCCAGATAATGGCGTTTAAGAAATTCGCAATCTTCGGCACCGTGTCGGTGCGGATACATGTAACCGATGTATTCGGAAGGCTCTCCCGCTTCATCGCGGAAGCACCGCGCCACGGCTGTTACCCAAAGTCTGGAACCGTTCTTCCGCCATATCTCGTAATCTTGAGCACACGGGTCGCTTGTCACCAGTGAGTGGTGGATTGATCGGGATACGCGGGCGCGCTCATCTGGATTGACGTAATGGAGATATTGCTCGATTGGCAATCCGGCAGCCACCTCTACCTTGTCCATGCCAAATATTGCCGCAAAAGTCTCATCGCCGCAAAAGCGGTTTTCCTGGACGGTCCAGCTGAAAATGGCGGCTCCGCCTAAAACAGTCCTTGGTACATTCGGAAATTCTGAACGAGACTGACGATTCCGCATGTCCATCCCCCAAGTTCATGCGCATTATGTCTGACGTTACCGCAAATATCGTATCAAGCAAAAGTTGATTCGCAATGCTGACGGTTGAAAAATCACCAAGCCGCGCCCGATCAGAGAGCTCCCATATGGCGCGCGCGCCCGGGTGCAAATCTGCTACGGCATACAGCAAGCCTCGCGGCCGGTATGGGTCAGGGCATAAACGGTGCGGCGTGGAAATGTCGATGTCGACGAAGGCGTAACCAGTCCTCGTTCCGCACAAGCCGTAAGCCGTTATGCCAACACCTTCGGAGTGATCCCGGGCAACACCTCAATCAGTGCTGGGAAAACCAGCTCAAGAGCTGAAAGACGCCAATGGATCAGCGCGCGCTCCGCGCCATGTTTAACGCATTCGATAAGGTCCAGGCGCGACACCGCAGGACGGTCACATTTGTCAGCCCGCCCCATGGGGCGAACCGACTTCGGGGGCAGCGATGCAACGCGGTTTATTCTGCTACTGCTGTTTGACGAATTGTCCGCCCTTGATAATGAACGGCATATGGCGCCCCTGGCCTGTCAGCAGCGATAGATCTTCCAGCGGATTGCCATCCACCACGATCAGGTCGGCAAACGCGCCAGCGGAAACGGTGCCAAGCTTGCCCTCATATCCAAGTGCCTTTGCGGCATCCAGCGTTGCGGAGCGAATGACGTCCGCCGCTGGCAGATGTTCGCCGCGCAGAACGAATTCCTCCGACTGGTGTTCGTGCATCTCGCCCAAAAGATCGGTGCCGTAGATCATCGTCACACCTGCCTCATGGAGAACCTTGAGGGCGTTGAAACCGGCGCTGCGAACATCTTCAATCTTGGCTACGGAAACGGGCGGCAGACCAAGCGATGCACCATCCTTTGCCAGGCGGTCATAGACAATATTGGTCGGAACCACGAAAGCGCCGCGTTCCTTGGCCAGTTTCGCCGTTTCGGGCGTTATCAGATTGCCGTGTTCGATCGACTTCACGCCGCATTCGATGGCGCGGCGAATGGCAGCATCCGTATAAAGATGGGCAGCGACATAGGTCTGGGCGTTTTCCGCTTCTTCAACGGCGGCCAGCAGTTCTTCCCGTGAGAAACCGAGATTGGCGATGGGATCGGTTGGCGAAGATACACCGCCGTTGGCCATGAGCTTGATGAATTGCGCGCCAGCCTTGATCTCTTCGCGAGAAGCGCGACGAACTTCTGCAACACCATCACAGATACGGCCCAGCGCACCGAGCTGGTCGGGATAATGCTCGACCGACCGGCGATTGAAGCGGCCGCGGTAATCGGTGTGCCCGCCCGTCTGTGACAGTGCCTTGCCACAGATGATTAGCCGCGGTCCGATGATCGTTCCTTCTTCCAATGCCTCCACAAGACCATGGTCGGCACCACCGAGATCGCGAACCGTGGTAAAGCCACGCATCAGCATGGCCTTCATGATGTTGGCGGAGCGTAGGGCCACCAGCGAATTCGGCAGATCCGCATTGGCGCCGAGATCGAGTTTAGTGGCGATGACATGGACATGACCATCGATCAGGCCAGGCATCACCGTCTTGCCGGCAAGGTCGATCACCGTATCAGCCTGTTCGGTCACGCCGCTGCGAACTTCGACGATCAAATCGTTGCGGATGAGGATATCCACCGGATCCGTTGGTTTGTCCTGCGATCCGTCGACCACGCGTGCATTTTTCAGGAGAACTGTAGTCATCATATAGGCTTTCATTCGAATTTCTGTGAGCGCTTGAAAGGCGGCGGCGCCTCAAGGGCGATTTGCCAGAAGGAAGTAGGGGACAAGCCAGTGCGCGAGTGCCTCGACGCGTGCCACATGGGCGTCGTCGTAACTGCCTGCGCGATGGGTGAGATTGATCGTACCGATGCAGTTGCCATCGAAGACGACCGGGACGTTTATCTGGGTGCCGCCACCGAGACTGGCGATCAGTTCATGATCGAAAAAAGCCCATTTCAGGCCATCCATGTCCCTGGCGAGAAAGCTTTTCTGTTCGCCGATGACGTGACGCCCCCAAGGCGTATCTGTCATCGGCTTGCGACCGGAAACCGGATAATGGTCCATATCCGAAGAATAGATGCGCACGACTTCGCCACCGTCAACCGCAAGCAGGGTGAAAAGAATATGGCCGACTTCTTGCTGGAGCAAAGCATCAAGGGCCTGGAAAAAAGGCTCTGGCTGGTTCGGCTTCATCATCGCCTCGTAAAGGCGCATTTCAGTTTGCATCACAGATATCCTTTGTAATGGCGGGAGCGGCCTTAGCCGCTCCCTTAAACCGCGATCGGAAAAGTCCGCTTCATTTCGAACTTGCGGCGAATTCTTCCGCCTCGATTTCTTCCAGCGAGCGGTTCTTTGTCGGAATGCCGAGAATGAGAACCGATAGAGCGCCCACGAAAAGAATGACGGTGGTCATGCCGAACACACCGGCAAATCCGCCAATCGGGTAGACCGCGCCGACAAGGATCGGGGCAGCGATACCGCCGATGCGGCCGATTGCGGAAGCCGTGCCGACACCGGTCGCCCGGATCCGGGTCGGAAACACTTCAGGTGTATAGGCATATTCGCCCGCGGCGACACCGTTGATAAAGAACGAGAGCGTCATGGCGAGTGCGATGACCTGCGTGTCACCCGTGGCGAAGGCCAGCGAGAGGGCCGAGACAGCGGCGAGCGCCATGTAAAGAACGATCGTGTAAGGGCGGCCGATCTTTTCGCACAGCCATGCTGCGGTGAAATAGCCGGGAATCTGCGCGGCATAGATCAGAATCGAGAAGGAGAAGCTTTTGGTCATCGTCATGCCGCGCTCGACGAGGAGGCTCGGAATCCAGGTCATGAAGGCATAAATGCTGAATGTGACCGATACCCAGAGCAGCCAGGTCATGATGGTGATCCGCAGGAACCGGGGCGACAGCAGCGTCTTGAAGTTTGCCATCAACGATGTGTTGGGGGTCGAAGCGACCTGTGGTGCGGGAACGACCGGCGGCAGCGCGACGCCACGCTCGGTGTAATCCTTTTCGATTGCCGTGACGATTTCGTTTGCTTCCTCATGACGGCCCTGGCTTTCCAGCCAACGCGGCGATTCCGTCAGACCACGCCGCCACCAAAGGACGATCATGACCGGCATGGAGGTTACGATCAGCGCATAACGCCAGCCGTCATCCGAGGTCGGCACCAGCAGATAACCAAGGACCGCCGAAATCACAAAACCGAACGAGAAGAACGCGGCAAGCGACGCGGTAAACCGTCCGCGATATTTCGCGCCGACGAATTCTGAAAGAAACGGCGCAATGATGGCAGCTTCCGCGCCCATACCGATGCCGCCGATGACACGGAGCGCAAAGAACTGGTGCCAGTCGTTGACGGCTGCGCCTGCAAGGCTTGCCAGGCAAAAGAGGACCAGGGCCCAGAGCATGACGTTCTTGCGGCCATAACGATCACCGATCGCGCCAGCAATCAGGGCGCCGATCAGAAAGCCGACATAGGTACTGCTTGCCAGATAGCCCACCTGAAGGCTGGTCAGCTGCCACTGCGCACGCAGGGCCGGAAGCAGGAAGGCGATTATGCCTGCGTCCCAGGCTTCGAACATGTAGCCAAGGCCGCCCATCATCAGCAGCTTGTATTGGAAGCGCCCGACTGGCAGCCTCTCAAGTCTTGCAGCAGTATTATACATTTTCGGTCCCCGATATATGGTATGACCGCGTCCCGCACGTGTTGCGGATCGCAGGCGCGCTGTTTTGTCGCGCAATATTTTTTGCACGGGATGAATAGATAATGCAATACGCAAAAAACACTGCAGACACTTTTGCGGAGTCCCTTGAGGACTGGTTGCGCAACCTTGACGAGAAACATTCCCTGACACCGGCCGCCCATGAGGTGGTGCAAGCTGTGATCAATGATCCCCGACATGCCTCTTTTGCGTCCGCGGCCGATCTTGCGCAAAAGGCTGAAGTCAACGTCGCAACCATCACACGGACGGCGCAAAGCCTTGGTTTCTCCGGGTGGCCGGATTTGCGACAGGAAATTCGAACCCGCTTCATGAGCAAGCTGTCAGCGCCTGAAGTCAGCGTCGTCCACCAGCAGGAAACCGGCGCCGACCGTCCGTTCGACGCAGCACTCAACCGCCAGATTGAACAGTTGACGGCATTGCGCAGGCGCACTGACAGGCAATCCGTTCGCGACGTTGCAAAGGTTATTGCAGGCGGGAAGCGCCGTATCGTGCTGGGGTCGGGCAGTTTTGCATCGATCGCAAATATTCTCGCGCATCACGCGACCCTCTGCGGTTATCGAATGGAACTGGCGACAGACGGTGTCATGATCGCAAATGCGTTGGGGGACGTGAAAGAAGGGGATGTTGTCGTCATTGTGACCTTCTGGCGGCTCTATAATTCCGCCATAAGAGCCGCACGCCAGGCCAAGGCGCGGGGTGCAACGACCTGTATCATCACCGATGCGGCCGTGGATGCGCTGGCGGAAAACGGCGACTACCTTCTGTTGGCGCCAGCGGAAAGCACGTCCTTCTATACAACGATCATTCCGGGCATCAGCCTGGTGGAAGCGATATCGGCCGAATTGGGGGCACTCGATCCCGAGATGAGCGCACGCTCCATCGCAAGCTTCGAAGAACAATGGCAGGATCAGGATCTGCTATTCACCAAAACCGCGCCAATGGCTGGAAAGCCGTTCGATACGTTATGAAGCATCCGGAAACATGGGATCAGGCCATTCTTGCCGCACGCGCAGCGATTTTGGACGTGCTCATGGTGCCGTTCTTCAATCGCCCTCTCGAGATTCGGTCACTTGGCGCGGATAACGCCCGTGTTCCGGGATTGCGCGTGTCACGCGTCTGCGGCGCCATCATCCTTACAGCGCGCTTGCCACCGTCACGGCAACGATCATCGGCGGGCCACTGTTTCTCTATTCGATGCGCCAGCAACATTAAGCCCACAGCGATCCGTTCAAGCCAGATCAGCAGCGATTCCATTCTCTATCCAAACACCGCCGGATAAGCATAAAGGCGTGCTGCCGCTCCCCAGCAGTTGAACGCCTGGCTGCGGTTTGACCCTGACTTTCCAAACCGCTAGATCAGCGCTAGCCGGTTGGGCGGCAGCGCAGATGCGGCGGCCTGAATGGAAACCTTTTCAACGAGGCTGATATGACCGATCTTTTCGACGCCGCACCCCGCACCGGTTCCATGCCGCTTGCCGCGGAACTGCGTCCTGCGACGCTTGACGATGTCATCGGCCAGGAGAAAATTCTCGGTGAAGGAACGATGCTGCGCCGGCGTATAGCCGCCGGAAGGCTAGGCAGCATTATTCTCTACGGTCCGCCCGGCCTCGGAAAGACCTCTATTGCCCGTGCGATCGGCAACATGCTCGGCAAGAATTTCAGGCCGCTGCATGCGGCACACAACAATGTGGCCGATATCCGCAAGATCGCGGACGAGGCTCGCATGCGCCCCACGCTTCTGTTTGCCGATGAGGTGCATCGTTTCAGCGCAACACAGCAGGACCACCTCCTGGCGCTGTGCGAGGAAGGGATCGCGGATTTCATCGGCGCGACGACCGGGAACCCATATCATACGCTGACACCCGCTCTCATCTCCCGGTCGACCATCTTGAAGCTGGAACCGCTGGCCATCGAGGAGATGGAAGAGGTGTTGCGTCGCGGTATTGCTCATCTCGCCAGCCGGAGTATCGTCGTGGAACTCGCGCCCGAACTCCTGCGGCGTATCGCCGGGCGTTCCGGCGGGGACGCCCGGCGCGCCCTGACGGTGCTGGAAAGTCTCGCCGTCGGTCATGCTTCGGGCAAGCCGGTGGTAATCACGGAAACAATGGTCGACGAGGCCTATTCGGCAGCGCCGATCAACCACGACCGATCCGGCGATGCCCATTACGATGTCGTGTCGGCATTCGTGAAATCCATGCGCGGCTCCGATCCGGATGCGACGCTTTACTGGCTGGCGCGGCTGATCCACGGTGGTGAAGACCCACGCTATATCGCGCGCCGTATCATGATTCACGCGTCGGAGGATGTCGGCCTGGCGGACAACACCGCGCTTCAGACAGCCGTTGCGGCACTCCATGCGGTCGAGAAAATCGGTTATCCCGAGGCGCAGATCGTACTGGCCCACGCCGCCCTTCATGTCGCACGCGCGCCGAAGTCGAACTCGGCCTGCCGCGGCATTTCTCTGGCGCTGGCGCATGTGGCAAACGAGGCGCCATCGACGGTTCCGATGCATCTGCGCGATGCACATTACAAGGGCGCCACGGCGCTCGGCCATGTCGGATATGCCTTTCCGCACGACGATGTCCGGGGCTGGAGCGATCAGGTCTACGCACCGGATGTGCCGCGTGGGGCGTTCTACCAGAGCGATGCACGCGATTCCGCAACCTTCGAACGGCGGGCAGACGAACACTGGGATAAGGTGACGGGGCAGGCTACAACGCGCCGTTTTGAGTGATGCAGGTTGGCGGAGCATTGAACCGTTGCAGCTTAGGGAGCGGGGCCGCAAATCCCGCCCATCGCATGACAACCGTCGCTTTTTGAACGGGATGCTTCACGTCTTGCGCGTTGGCTGTCCATGGCGCGATATGCATGAGCGATACGGTAAATGGACTTCAATATATGTTCGTTTCGGCCGGGGGGTTGAACAAGGCATATAGGACGCTCTGTTAGAGACGCCGGTCGAGTTGGGCTTGACCGGCGACTGGCAGCATAGAATTGACAGCACAACGGTTCGCGGTCATTCGCAGGCAGTGGACGCTAATGGGACTTATACGGCCACTTGACGACGGAAATCCGCGCTCGCTCTGCTGGACATAGTGACATTCAATCTTGCGAGACACCGCCTGCCTTCCCCCCCGCCAACGGGCGAAGACGTACCTCACAGGAATCGAAAACGCAGCGTTCCAATCAATTGCCGCACTCAAACCGACCCGAATCGGCCCCATCATAAGGTAACGCGGGAGTCCTCTGAGATGAAATCTCCACTGCAATGCTATCAAGTAATACGAAAGGGTTAATCCTTTAGCCCAATTTTCAGGTCAATACCTTCATTTATAGCGAGTTGTTTATATTGATTCTAGTGTGGTAAATTTTCAGTTCAATTAAGTGTGAGGCGGGATCTATGTCATCACCTGTTAGCGTACCTGTATCCGTCGCGTTTGTTGACGATCATCCTATTCTTCTTGAAGGGCTTGTAAGTCTTTACTCGAACAAAAAAGATCTGAAGATTGTTGGCGAGGGCCACAACGCTGTTGATGCAATCAAGATCACTGAACAGCTATCACCTGACGTTATCGTCGTTGATCTCAGCATGCCTGGCGACTCGATGGCGGCGATAGAGGTGATCATCCAGACGATGCCGGGAACCAAGGTCGTGATCTTCACCGCGACCTCCAGTATCGAGACAGCGATCAAGGCGCTCAATTGCGGCGTTTCCGGTTACGTTCTCAAAGGAAGCAGTTCGACCGACCTCCACGATGCAATTATCGCAGCGCACAATGGCGAGACATACATGACGCCGGGCTTCGCGACCAAGGTCATCATGTCGATGAAGGCGGCAGAGGCACGACAAAAAGCAATACAGCACAAACGCTTGAGCGTTCGCGAAGAACAGATCGTCTCACATCTCATGAGAGGGCATACAAATCGCGAAATAGCCAGAAATCTTGATATCAGCGAAAAGACGGTCAAGCATTATATGACCATACTCATGCAGAAGCTTGACGTGCGCAATCGGGTCGAGGCAGTTCTTGCCGCACAAAAAATTGGCGGGCCACGCGATCTCTTCAATTAGAACGACAGTAACAATTCTCGCTGATCGAGCGTCAAACAACGTCAGATCACTGTATGGGCTGAGAATTGATGGATGGGCAAAACCGCTACAACGATGGTTCCGGACGCGCGTCGGAATATGCGCATTTTCCCACCAAACGACCTCACACGCCGTTTCTGGCTGGTCAAACCAAGTTTTACTCTTGCGGCCGCCTTCTGATCCGAGCGCACGACACGCTCTCCCAGGTCAGCCACAACGATGATGAGCTTGTCATCGTGAATTCGGTAGCGGACCTTCTGCCGATTATTAGCCGCATGTCGAAACGCGTTCATCAACCCTTCCTGAATAAATCGATAGACGCAGACATTCAGGTGCGGTTTGTACATCTCGTGCGGTATCAGGCCGTCCATTTCAACGGGAAACGCCGTAAGGTCCCTGTATCGCGCGACGGCCAACTTTATGGTTTCACTCAAGCTGAGTTCATCCAGTTCAGGCAATGAGAGACCAGCGGAAATCTTGCGGAGATCCCCAAGGACGCCTGAGACAAAGTTCAACAGCTTTTCAAGATCAGAGTTGACCTTTGTACCGCTGGCGCGCTGCTCTGCGATCATATCGCTCAGTCGAAGACTGATAAGGGTCAGAACCTGCACCGGGCCGTCATGCAGATCGTTGCCAATCTGGTCGAGGATCTTCTCGTTCAGCTTGCCGGCTTCGAGCCGGGCATAGTCTGCGGCTTTCCTCAGCTTGTCGTTTTGTTCCCACAAATCCAGAGCATTGAGAAGGTTCGTTTCGATCGCGCGCTTTTGACGGACAATAAGCCGGCTCGCTGCCAATGCCATGAGATACAATAACCCGAGCATTGGCAAAGTGATGCCGGCAACAATCAGGAATGTTCCGCGCCGGGCAGAGCGAAGTTCAGCGATCAGATAATTCGGTTCTTCGTAGAATTCTCCAACGAGAATGACCTTGCCATTCCTGTCACGAATGAGGGGCGCATAGACTTCGAGCAGAAGGTTCTGCTTTTCCTCCCCGGTATAAACGTGTTTGTCCACTTCCGTACGGGAGACAACGATCTCACCTGACAAAGCCGATTTCAACTCATCGAAAACTGTCGGATTGTCGATTTTCTGATTGTTGGTCGCATAGAATATGCTGCCATCGGCCCGCCAAAGCTTGATCGTGCGAACATGCTGACCGATAGGTCCTGTGCCGAGCAGGTTCTCAAGGCGCGAAATCAGCACAGGGCTAATCGTATCACTGCGGAGATCCGCTTCCTCGATAAGGGGAGAAACAAAGGTCTCCAGATAGAGAGCTCCAACCCCGCCAGCTCCCTCGAGCATGGCACGTTCAACCCGATCTGCAGCCCAGAATGTGAGGCACGACATCAACACGATCACGATCGGTGACATCAGGATCATGAATTGTGTCGAAAGGTGCAGATCCCGGAACCAGTCTGTCAAACCTCGCCAGGATGATCTCCATTTTCCAGGCAATCGACCGTGCGATTTCGCGTCGTCACCAGTGTCGTCAAACGGCGAATATCTCATGTCCAAACCTGCTGATGTTCTATGCACAAACCTCATGGAATTCGCACTCATCAGAGATAGAAAAGGATCCCGGATTTGATCTCAGACAAGATTCAGGCGCGAATATTCTGCTTCAATTATACAATTATTTCAGCAATTTAACTCGCGAATTCGAATTACGCAAGATCACATCAACCTTGGGCTGAAAACCATCAGACCAAGGTCTGACGGTCTGCTGCGACCAAGAGGCCTTAAAGAACTGGACCATGTGAAGTGGTCTTACGCAAGCCTTTCCTGCAACCTGAGATCATGAAGGCTAGGGGAATCTCCTTCCGAGCGACGGGAGGAGATTGTGATTGCGCCTGGTGGCCGGTCAAAAACATTCAAAGCCTCCATCCATGTAACGGCGTTCTAGCGCTATGGCGCTTCGGAGGGGAAAATGGCTGCTTTTACACTTAACCAGGCCGACCTGGCGTTTGTTCTTCACCAGATCAAGGTTTCGGAAGTCCACGCCTCTGGCGTCCCACTCACTGAAATCCGGCTCAACCCTGATGGAACGGTGATTTCAGACCGGACACAGTATGATGCAGTCACCGGCGTCTATCTCGGCAACGCGGCAACGCCTCGCGCCATTCCCGATCCACATGTGCCGGTCGGCCTTCGTACCGTAGATGGCAGCTATAACAACATTGTCCCCGGCCGCGAACTTTGGGGCGCTGCCGATCAAGCCATGCCACGCGCGCTTGATCCGAATTTCCGTAACGACGCCGATAACGACACGATGTCGCTTGGCGGCCCAGCCATTGTGACCAACACCGACTATAACGTTGTCGGTGCACCATCCGGCACGAATGGCGGTCATACAGGCAACGTTGCGGACGCAGACCCGCGCATCATCTCGAACCTTATTTCCGATATGAGCATCAACAATCCGGCTGCCGTATCGGCCTGGTTCAACAATCCTCTGGCCGTCGCGGCATGGGAGGAAGCCAATCCTGGCATGGTGCCGGTGGCGCCCGGAGAGCCGCTCGGCGCCAATGGTGTGTACCTCACCAATGCCGACCTTGCCTCTATCCCCAACATTGCGCCTGACGAAGGCCTCTCGGCCCCGTTCAACGCATGGATGACATTCTTCGGCCAGTTCTTCGACCATGGTCTTGACCTGATCAGTAAAGGAAATAACGGCTCGGTTTTCATTCCGCTTCAGGCCGACGATCCGTTGGTGCTGGGAGCTGACGGGCTTCCAGGAACAGCGGACGACCTGCCTCCCAGCCTGCGTTTCATGGTCATCACCAGAGCAGATCCTGTCGATGGCCCCGGTGCGGACGGGGTCATGGGAACGGCCGATGACACGCATCACGAGGCCCGGAACACCACAACTCCATTCGTTGATCAGAACCAGACCTACACCTCCCATCCGTCGCATCAGGTTTTCCTGCGTGAATACGCAACGGTTGGAGGCGTCACCGTTGCGACCGGGCGTCTACTTGATGGCCCTCCCCCGGCAGGTTCTCCCGCAGGAACACATGGTGGCCTTCCGACGTGGGCAGATATCAAGGCCAATGCCCTGCAATTCCTCGGCATCCAGTTGAGTGATGCGGATGTCGTCAACCTGCCTCTGATCCGCACCGACCAGTATGGCAATTTCATTCCCCATCCTGTGACAGGTTATGCGCAGGTTGTAACGGGTATCGGCGCAGATGGCATTCCAAACACGGCTGACGATGCTGTCGTCTCCGGCACACCCTCGACACCTGTCAATACCTTCGCATCGCTGGCGCTGCGGACCGGCCATGCCTTCCTGGACGACATCGCGCACAATGCCAACCCCTTCAACAGCCAGACCGGCGCGTTGAAGACTGCGGATGCCGATGGTGTCGTCAACAGCGGGCCTCTCGCATCCGGTGTTTATGACAACGAGTTGCTGGAGCGGCATTTCATCACGGGTGACGGACGCGGCAACGAGAATATTGGTCTGACTGCTGTCCATCACATCTTCCATTCCGAGCACAATCGCCAGGTCGATTCCCAGAAACTGACGATCCTGCAAAGCGGCAATGTGGCTTTCATCAACGAATGGCTGGCCACGGATATCGGCGGCCTTCCGGCTGGCTTCGAAAACCTTCCGGCGCTTGATCAGCTTGCTTATGCACAAGGTTTGAACTGGGACGGCGAGCGCATGTTCCAGGCAGCGCGGTTCGCAACCGAGATGCAGTATCAGCACCTGGTATTCGAAGAGTTCGCTCGCAAGATTCAGCCCGCGATCGATGTCTTTGTTTTCAATTCTGTCACGGACGTCAATCCGTCAATCTTCGCTGAATTTGCCCATACGGTTTACCGCTTCGGACACTCCATGCTGACGGACGGTATGCCACGCGTTTTCCTGAATGCGGATGGTACGGAAACGGCGGCGACCGAGCCCGAGCTAGGCCTCATACAGGCCTTCCTCAATCCGGTCGCCTTTGATCTCAACAGCACCATCAGTGCAGACGAGGCTGCTGGCGCGATCGTGCGAGGCATGGTCGTCGAGCATGGCAATGAAATCGACGAATTCATCGTCAGCTCCCTGCGCAACAATCTGCTAGGCCTGCCGCTGGATCTTGGAGCGATCAACATTGCTCGCGGCCGCGATACGGGCGTGCCTTCCCTCAACGACGCCCGCGCCCAGCTGTATGCGGCGAGCGGCTCCACATTCCTGAAGCCCTACGATAACTGGGTTGATTTTGCCGCCAATCTGAAAAACTCCGCGTCTGTCATCAACTTCATCGCAGCCTATGGCACGCATGGAACAATCACGGGCGAAACCACGCTGGCTGGCAAGCGTGCGGCTGCAACAGCGCTCGTCATGGGCGGCGATGGTGCTCCCGCCGACCGTGTTGCCTATCTGACGAGCACAGGAACATGGGCGGGCGTGGAAACTGGCCTCAACCTCATCGATCTGTGGATCGGCGGCCTTGCGGAAAAGAAGATGCCCTTCGGTGGCATGCTCGGCTCGACATTCAATGCGATCTTCGAAATGCAGCTCGAAAATCTGCAGGATGGCGACAGGTTCTATTATCTGACCCGTACACAGGGCCAGAATTTCCTCAACATGCTGGAGCAGAACTCGTTCGCCAAGATGATCATGGCGAATACCGATATCGCACAGCCCGGTGCTGACGGTATCCGAGGCACGGCAGACGACGTGATCGCCCGTCACCTCGGCGTCGACGTCTTCGCCGATTACGATTTCGTCCTCGAGATCAACAAGGCGAACCAGGTCGGCGACGATCCCGAAGGCGACGACCCGATCATGGCGGCACTGGGTCTTGGTAAAGTCCAGCGCGATGACTTGTCCACAGCCGACGTGGACGAAAGCATCGCTGACACCAGCGCCGATCAAAGCGGCACCACAGGACACTATCTACGCTTCACTGGTGGTGAACATATCGTGGTCGGCGGCACCATAGGCAAAGATACCATCATTACCGATTTCGGCGACGATGGCATCTGGGGCGACGCAGGTGACGACCGGATCGAAAGCGGTGCTGGCGTCGACCTCGTCAACGGCGGTGCAGGCAACGACATCATCACCGACTCGGGCGATACCGGTGACTTTATGAAGGGCGACGAAGGCGACGACGTGATCGCCAACTCGAACGGCATGGATATCGTCATGGGCGGAACAGGCAAGGACGTCGTCTTTGTCGGTGTCGACGACACTGAAGTTTTCGGCGGCGATGGCGATGACTTCATCCTTGGCGGTGACGGCGTCGATTTCCTCTTGGGCAATGAGGGCGACGACTGGATCGAGGCTGGCGGCGGCTTCGACACGACGGCTGGCGACAACTCCGAACTGTTCTTCAATTCGTCGATCGTTGGTCACGACGTGATGTTTGCCGGAAATGAAGAACATGATTTCGATGCCGAATCCGGTGACGACATCATGGTCCAGGGCGAAAGCGTCATGCGTAACGAGGGCATGTTCGGCTTCGACTGGGCAATCTTCAAGGGCGTCCAGATGAACGCATACGCCGACATGCGCATCCCGATTTTCACCACGGAACAGGAAGATATTCTTCGCAACCGCTTCGACAAGACGGAAGCACTTTCCGGCTGGAACCACAATGACACATTGCTTGGAGACGATCGTGTCTTCGGCGACGTGGCGCCTGGCGATACGGTTGCCACGACCGAAGGCATATTCTTCAACGATGGCCTGACACAGGCAGGCGTGGACCGCATCGAGGGACTGCGCCAGTTGCTTGGCAACCTGATTGCGGCGGCTCCGGTAGGCGCCGATCCCGAAACGATCACTGCTTTCGACCGTGGAAACATTCTCCTCGGCGGAGCAGGAAGTGACTCCCTTAGAGGAAATGGCGGAGATGACTTCCTGGATGGTGACGCGTGGCTCAACGTTCGTATCCGCATCACGCCCGCCGGCGCCGAAAACTCGGATAGCAATCAGATTGCAACGGTGGACAGCCTGAAACACGTCTTCACCGAAGACGAGAATCCGGACTGGGCTGGAAAGTCACTCTTTGAGCTGATGATCTCCCGCACCATCGTGCCGAGCCAGTTGCACATCGTGAGAGAAATTGTCTCATCGGGCACCGCTCTGGCGGGTACGGATACCGCAGAGTTCAACGACGTTCGTGCCAACTATACGATTGTCAGAAATGCGGACGGCAGTTTCACGGTGACCCATAACACCGTCAGCAACGTTATTGATCCGTTGACCGAGCGCAATCTCGTCTCGGATGGCGTCGATACCCTGCGAAACATCGAGGCCGCGCGGTTTTCCGATGGCGTCGAGGTCGCCCTTGCAAACAGCGCTGCGACTGGTGCACCGGTTATCAGCGATACTTCACCGACCGAAACGCAAACGTTGACTGCAAATACTGCCGGTATTGCCGATGCAAACGGCCTTGGAACATTCAATTTTCAGTGGCAGACATCGGTCAACGGCACGACGTGGACCAATGTTGGAGCGAATTCGGCCAGCTTCACTCCTCAACAGGCACAGGTTGGCCAGCAGGTCCGCGTGGTCGTGAGCTTCATCGATGGGTTTGGCTCTGCTGAACAGGTGGTATCGGCTGCAACCCAGGTCGTGGGCGATGTGATAAACGCCAATAATGCTGGCACCACCATTACCGGCACGGCCGGAGCGGATATCATTACCGGCAACCGTGGCAACGACACGATCAACGCTCTGGGCGGTGACGATATCATCAACTGGAGCGCCAACCTGGTCGCGGCTCTCTCCGACGGCCGTGACACCGTGAATGGTGGCACGGAAGGACCTGACGGAGACACCTTCGTAATCAACGGAACGTTGCTGCCAGAAACCTATCGGGTCTATACGCGCGCCGCAGCTGTCAGTGCGGGAATGACAGGGATTGCTGCAACAACGGAAATCGTCATAACGCGCAATGGTACCAACAACGCCTCGATTATTGCAGAACTGACCGAGATCGAGGAAATACTTATCAACACCGGGGCAGGGAACGATACCGTCCTCGCAATTGGTGACTTTTCTCCGACCAATCTGAGCTTCAATACAATCACCATAAATGGCGGAGCAGACGACGAGACCGTCAATATTTCCGGGTTGATGTCAGCACATCGTATCCTATTCCGCAGCAATGGCGGTGACGATACGATCATCGGGACCCTTCGGCCGCAGGATGTGATCGAACTGGCTCCGGGACAGCAGCTCTCCAGCTACACCCTTGTCGATAACGGCAACGGTACGAAATCATTCTCCAATGGAACCCATTCCATCACCTTTAGCGGCAACGTTGTGCCCCAGTTCCAGGAAGCAACTTCAAGCGAGGGTGGTGACGACATTACCGGCGCCTTCGAGTACACGCCAAGTGACCTGGCCGGCCTCAAAGCGCTCGTAAATGGTCTATCCCCGGAAGACGGCGATGATCCTGTTCCAACAGGTGTCCGTACCCTTTCCGGTTATGGCAACAATGTCGCAAATCCCGATGCCGGCGCGGTGGACACACCATTCATCCGCATCACCCAGTCGCACTATGGCGAGCCGGATGCATTCGGGAATTCCGCGATCAATCCGATCTTTGCCGGGCTCGATCCCCGTAATATCAGCAATATTCTCGGCGCACAGGAAGCAGACCTGCCGAAAGCAGAAGATGCCAACATCTTCTTCATGGCATTCGGGCAGTATTTCGACCACGGCCTCGATTTTCTGGGCAAAGGGGGCAACGGCACTATCCAGATCGGCGCTCCGGGCAACGGCGCTCCGGGCTCCGGAAATCCGGCGGATCTGACACGTGGAACCGTTGCCTACTACGACGATGGCGTGCCACAGCACATAAACAAGACATCACCCTTCGTCGATCAGAACCAGGCTTACGGTTCCAATGATCTCGTCGGGCAGTTCCTGCGTGAGGGCGATGGATCGGGCGGTCTGGGGGCCCATCTGCTTCAGGGCGGTGCGGATCCCTCCAATCCAAACTTCAAGCTGATGCCGACATTGCGTGACCTGATCCTGCATCACTGGGAGAACGACACGGTTTTCCACTCGCCTACTCTCGCAGGCGGTCAGGCAAGCTTCCGCTCATATTTTCCCGGGCTCGTAACGGCAGGTGTGATCAACGAGGCGATGGTTTCCGGACTTGCTTCGGACTTCATGGGCAGCACGCATGCACTGCTTCTTGACACCAACCCCTATATCAGCCTGCTCGACCACTACGTGGCAGGCGATGGCCGGGCGAACGAGAACATTGCGCTCACCTCAATGCATACCATATGGGCCCGAAACCATAATTTTCATGTGGAAGGCCTTGAGGCAGCCGGCTTCGATGGAACTGCCGAAGAGCTTTTCCAGGCCGCCAAGATGATCAATGAAGCCGAATATCAGCGTGTTGTCTTCACCGAGTTTGCAGACAAGCTGATCGGCGGCATAAGAGGAGACGGTGATCACGGTTTTTCTGAGTACAATCCGGATGCCACGGCTGCGATCAGTCATGAATTCGCCGCTGCCGTCTATCGTGTCGGTCATTCGCTGATCGGCCAGACCATAACGGTGCTTGACGCAGATGGGAACCCGACGCAGGTGGCATTGTTCGATGCCTTCCTGAACCCCACGAACGATCCAAGTGCCTTCAAGCTGCCACTCAGCACGCTTGCGCAGTTCGGATATGTGCCGCAGGAAGGCTATGAGCAGCTTGGTGTAAGTGCGATCCTTGGTGGGATTGCGACGCAACCTGCCGAAGCTGTCGATTTCAATATTGTCGACGCCGTACGAAACGACCTCGTCCGTATCAACGCCGACCTGTTTGCCTTCAATGTGGCCCGCGGCTGGGATGTTGGTCTTGGAACGCTCAATCAGGTTCGAATGGACCTCGCAGCCTCCAGCGACCCCTATGTTGCAGAAGCGGTAGGCTATGCAGGAGCGATGACTGCCTACACGTCCTGGGAGGATTTCCAGAGCCGCAACGGCCTCTCGGATACCGTGATCTCGCAATTCCGGCAGGCTTACCCGGATCTCGTTCTCCAGGCGAATGAAATCGCAGCTTTCCGCGCGATCAATCCTGATATCGAGATTGCAATCCAACCGAATGGAACCGGTGTGGTCAAAGGTATCGACCGTGTCGATCTGTGGGTCGGCGGGCTTGCGGAGAAGCATATCAATGGCGGCATGGTCGGCCAGACATTCTGGGTCGTCCTCCAGGAGCAGTTCGATCGCCTGCAGGAAGCTGACCGCTTCTACTATACGGAGCGGTTCGACAATTTCGACTTCTACGAAAACTTCATCGACGGTCAGGAGTTTGCCGACATCATCGCTCGGAACACAGGCCTGACCAATCTTGAAGAAGATATCTTCTCGCCACGTGTCGAAGACAACGAGGAGGAAAACGACGACGACGACAATGATGATGATGATGATGACGACGGCGGCAATGACGGCGGCGGCGACGATAATGATGACGACGACGAAGAGGACGACGATGAAGGCGGAGACGACAATGAGGATGAGGATGAGGATGACGGCGACGACGACGAAGGTGGCGAAGGCGAGAACGACGATGATGACACCTGCTCGCACGAAGACGACGATGACGATGGACCCGTTGTCTCGATCCCCATCGCAGCCGTTGCACTGATCGGTACTGCTGCCGGTGAAGTACTCGCCGGCCAGGGGGGCGATGATACGATACTCGCAGGTGGTGGCTCAGACGTCCTGTCCGGCGACGCAGGTTCTGACATCCTGAGGGGCGAAGACGGGGACGACGTCATTGTCGCTGCTGCGGGCAACGATGTGGCGAGCGGTGGCAGCGGTGACGACGAACTGCATGGTGGCGCTGGCCACGATGTGCTCTTCGGAAACAGCGGGGCCGACCTTCTCTTCGGAGATTCCGGCAACGACATCATCGAAGGTGGTGCCGGTGATGATCAGGCCTGGGGTGGCGATGGGGACGACATCGTTCTTGCGACTGCCGGCGACGGAAACGACCGGTACTGGGGCGATGGAGGTAAGGATACGCTCGATTACTCCGTTGCAACGTCCAACCTGACCGTAGATCTCGGCACGGGCCTCATGGGACATGGCACTGCCGTCAGCGCAACGACAGGAAACGACACGTTCTACGGCTTCGAGAACGTCGTGGGCGGCTCCGGCCATGATGTGATCACTGCTTCGAATGCTGCAAACGTGATGGATGGCGGTCTTGGCAACGACACCTTCCGGTTCACAACGACAAGTGCGGCCAACGGCGACTCAATCTACGGCTTCCAGCCTGGAGACAAGATCGACTTCTCGGCAATCGATGCCAACACAGGCGCTTCGGGCAAGCAGACCTTCACGATCAACAGTCCAGCATCGCTGACTGCGACGGGGGGAATTGCGATTACGCACGAAGTCCGTGACGGGGAGGACTTCACGGTCATTCGTGGTCACACCGATGCAGACGGAAATGCTGACTTCGAACTGGCCGTCTCTGGAAAGCATCACCTGACGAGCAGCGACTTCTCCGGAGTTTCCTGAGCAACGCAAGGGAACGGGGGGGGCACCAACCCTCCCGTTCCCTTTGAGTTCCAACGCCGGTGAGGACTGGCACCGGCGTTGCCAGTGGAATGGGATGTCTTGGGTTTCAACTATATCATTCGAGCACATCCCACGGACTTGACGCCGAATTTCGGCAAAGCTTCCAAGGGGATTTTGAGATGACTGGCACCTGCAACAAAAAAGAACAACAAATCAATGGCATGGGTGGCTTGATGGTGTTTGTTTTCGGTCTTTCCGGCATCATCAACATTCTAGCCCTGACCGGCGCCTTCTACATGCTCCAGATCTATGACCGGGCGCTGACCAGCGGAAGCGTGTCTACGCTTGTCGCTTTGTCTGGCCTCGCCATCGGCCTTTATCTTTTCCAGGGGCTGTTCGACATTCTGCGCTCGCAGATACTGGTTCGGCTTGGCGCGCGGCTTGATACACAACTGGCTCCGCTGGCCCACAAAGTCGTGATAGACATGCCGCGCTATGGCTATTCCACTGCCGAAGCGACAGAGCGTGGTCGCGATGTCGATACGATCCGCGGTTTCCTGGCAAGTCCCGGCCTCATCGCACTTTTCGATTTGCCCTGGATGCCAATCTACCTTGCGTTCGTATGGTTGCTGCATCCGATGCTGGGCATGTTGACCGTTGGCGGGGCCGTCGTTCTCGGTCTCCTAACACTTTGCACCGAACTTCTGACGCGACGTCATGCCAAAGAGATGCTGAAGTCGACCGTGCTGCGAAATGCAGTCATCGATTCCAACGCTCGGAATAGCGATATCATGCACTCGATGGGCATTTCCGGGCGTGCTGTCAGCCGTTTCGAGCGTGCCAACCGACGTCACCTGGATACACAGACCAAGACCTCCGACATCTCCGGAACGTTCTCGGGTTTATCAAAGGTTCTGAGGATGATGCTGCAGTCCGCAATTCTGGGTCTGGGCGCCTATCTCACAATCAAAGGAGAATTGTCGGCTGGTTCCATCATTGCCTCTTCGATCGTGACAGCACGGGCACTTGCACCCGTGGATCAGGCGATCGCGCAGTGGAAGGGAATGGTTTCCGCCCGGCGCAGTCACGCTCGGCTGAAGGAAACGCTCGCCGTCCTCGACGACGACACCGGACTTTTGAATCTGCCTGCGCCCAAGGAAACTCTATCCGTTGAGGGTATTACGACGGTCGCGCCGCATAGCGGTGCCGTCCTGTTGAGTGATGTGAGCTTTGAACTGAAGGCGGGCCAGGCACTTGCCTTGATCGGTCCAAGCGGGGGCGGCAAAACGACTCTTGCCCGCTCGATCCTTGGCATCTGGCCGACACTTCGCGGCTCGGTACGCATAGACGGTGCCGATCTCAAACAATGGCCATCGAGTTTCTTCAGCGAACATGTCGGCTACCTGCCACAGGATGTTTGCCTGATGGACGGAACCATTGCAGAGAATATTTCACGGTTTGCCGAAACACCGGAGGCACGGACGATCCTTCAGGCTGCAAGGGCAGCAGGCATCCACGACATGATCGTTCGTCTGCCAAATGGCTATCAGACAGAACTGGGACCAAACGGCATGTCGCTCTCTGCTGGCCAGCGCCAGCGTATCGGCCTTGCACGCGCATTGTATGGCAATCCGTTCCTGGTCGTGCTGGACGAGCCGAATTCCAATCTTGATGCCGAAGGCGAAGAAGCGCTGATGAAAGCGATTGCCGCAGTTCGCTGTCGCGGGGGCATTGTTGTGGTTGTCGCCCACCGCCCAAGCGCCCTGCAATCTGCTGACATGGTCGGTGTTGTCCAGGCCGGGAAGCTCGTAGCGTTTGGTCCGAAGGACGAAATTGTAAAAGGGCCACAACCGCAACTGCTTCGCTCGGAACATACACGCGTTCAGGCGCCGTCCGGCAATACTCTCGCAGCAGAGTAGATTTGTCGCTTTGCAACGCACAGAGGCAACAGGAGGAGAACAGACAATGGAAGACAAGCTTGTTCTGGGACTGCCGGACGTGGCAGCCTCCATCGCGCCAAAGAACCGCTTCGAACCTCGCGACAAGCCGGCCCCGCGCTACTGGAGCATCGTCAACCCGGCCATCGCATTTGCCGCGATCGGCGCTTGTCTTGGCAAGCTCCATTCCGAAACGCAGGTTTCCGAACCGGATGCCCCGCATCAGCCTCTGATGCCAGGTCCAATAGCCGAGACAGAAACGGGTTCGGACGACGCCGCGAAGAACATCGGCATTATTGAGGAAGTCGCGGAATATCTCCGCCAGATGGCGGAAGAAGCCGGCCGTGCTGAACGCAAAGTAAGGTTTTTTGCTGAAACCAGCAAAATACCTTCCACCTTCCACGCAAGGGTGGACCTGAACCTCGAAAATCATGCGTTTCGCTCGCTTCTCCAGTCCCTGTCCGCAAACGACAATCACGAGATCAGCGGATATTTTGCGCCGCTGACGCAACTCGGCGCGTTTGGCAACGAAACTGCCATCACTTGGCATCAGAACGACCGGTGGCACGCAGACGCCGGTGAACCTGAAAAGCCTCGTACAGATCCGGATGGAAATCCAAGGGATCATGGTGGGCCGTCCGCAGGTGGCGGCAATCCGCCGACAGGCGAAGCACGTCCAAATCGATTGCCCGTGGTTACCGGACGGGTGCTCCTTGGAAATAGCCTGATGAATCTTTCAGCGCTGATCCTTCTCGACAACCTGGCGTCTGCGGCAACCGATGCAGATGGCGACACCCTGTCAATTCGAAACCTTCAGGTTTCTTCGGGCGACATACAGCACTATGGCGAGGGTGTCTGGCTTTACACGCCCGACCGCGGGTACGTTGGCGAAGTCAACTTCACCTATGGCATCAGCGACGGAATCGGATCCGTGCTGGCGACGGCCATGCTCGATCTCGTCAAAGCAGCCCCGCATCCAATCGCAGGCACGGATGACGATGACATGCTGCTGGGCACGCCCCAGGATGACGTGATAGCGGCTCTGGACGGAGACGACTTCGTTTATGGTCGCGAAAGCAATGACGTCATTTACGGCGGTAACGGCGACGACACCCTGATGGGGGGCGATGGCAACGACACGATCTATGGCGAGGCTGGCCACGACCGTATTTTCGGTGGCGCGGGCGACGATGTCATATTCGGTGGTGCAGGCGATGACGAGATTTATGGCGAAGACGGTGAAGACGTCGTGGTCGGCGGCGATGGCAATGACACGGCGAGTGGCGGAAACGGCAACGATCGTCTCTTCGGAGAGGCAGGCGACGATGATCTTTCAGGGGAAGCGGGCGATGACCTGCTCGATGGAGGTGATGGCAACGACATGTTGTCGGGCGGTCTTGGTCAAGACGCCATAATAGCAGGCGCGGGTAACGACGTCATCGTCATCGGCCCCGGATCTGAGGAGGCGCGAGCGTCGGCGCAGCTTGCCTCCGTCAGCGATGGTAACGACACATATTCTGGCGGTGATGGCTTCGACACGTATGACGCGTCCTCGGCTTCCGAGGCAGTGGTCATTGACCTTGCCGCTGAAACAGCATCGGGTTCGCAGATCGGGACAGACCGTGCCGAGGGATTTGAAGCAGCCATCGGTGGCAGTGGAAACGACACGTTGACCGGTGATGACGGTGATAATCTTCTGATGGGAGAAGCTGGCGACGATCGCCTTATCGCTGGCAATGGCAACGATACCGTCAGCGGTGGCGCAGGCGACGATACGGTCGTCGTTCTTTTCACCAGCAACGGATCAAGCGATGGTGACGATCAATATTCAGGCGGTGAGGGCATTGATACCTACGATGCCTCAGCAACCATCACGGCTGTTTTCATCGACCTTGAGGACGGAACGGCGACAGGTGTCGAAATCGGTGCAGATCAGCTGGAAGGTTTCGAAGTCGCCATTGCAGGGCTCGGCGACGATGTGCTGGTCGCCAATTCGGAAATCAACTTCCTGACAGGCGGCGCAGGCAACGACGTCTTCATTTTCCGCTCGGTGGAGGCTGTATCCAACAATGGGCAGGGAACAGACAAAATACTCGACTTCCAGATCGGTGACCGGATTGATCTATCCGATCTCGCAGATGAAATCGGCGGGCTGATGTTCGACCGGATCATGGACGAGATCAATGACCAGCAGGATGTGCGACGCATACGGCTCTACAGCGAGTTTTCGGACGGCGAGACTGCAATCGTCCGCGCCGTCATCGATCTCGAGGGAGAACAGGACGATCTTGAGCTGCTTATCTACAGCCACCAGACATTGACGGAAGACGATTTCATTCTTGCGGCTCGCCATGACGACGCAGGCTTGGCAAGAGCTTAACAAAAAAGGCGAAAAGCCATAATCGGGGAGCGTACCGACATGACGGGTGAGTACAAGAACATAGACAAACAAGCGAAATCAGAAACATTGTCGTTCGGTATCGCGCCGCGCGTCGTTGTGTCAGGCGTTCTCGCCGCATTCCTGGTGTTCGGCGTTGGTGGATGGGCGGTTCAGGCAAAACTGGCGGGCGCGGTTATCGCACAGGGCCAGCTTGTCGTCCCCGATCAGGTAAAGACCATTCAGCACCGTGACGGCGGGATTGTCGCTGACATTCCCGTGGCCAATGGAGATGCCGTAAAAAGTGGGGAGGTACTGCTTCGCTTTGATGAGACACAGACGCGGGTGGAACTGACAATCATCCGAAGCCAGCTCTCTCAGCTGCGCGCAATGAAAGTCCGGCTTGAGGCGGAGCGTGACAGTGCGGACTCCCTTGAATTTACCGATACATCTGTCACTCCCGAGCTCGCACGGAATGAAGCCAAGCTGTTTCAGGAAAATCGGCGGATGATTCTGAATCAGAAACAGCAGTTGGAAATGCAAATCTCCCAACTGGAAGATCAGATTGACGGGCTGATTTCACAAAGGAAAGCAAACGAAGCTGAAAAGAAGATCATTGCCGAAGAGATCAGCGTCAGTGAGAGGCTCGCCAAAGGCGGGCTGATCAAGTTATCGGAGTTTCGCGACCTTCAGAAGCAGGTCGCCCGCATCGATGGAACAAGCGGCGAAGTCGCGGCCCGCGTGGCAGAAGCCGAAGGAGAGATCAGCGAACTGCGGATCAAGCTTCTTTCAATCGATCAGACGACGCGCTCTGAAACTCAGAAAGAGATTGTCTCCATCGAATCAAAGCTCGCCGAACTCACGGAGCGTGAAATCGCTGCGCACGACCGCCTTTCACGGATGGAGGTACGCGCACCTGTCGATGGTTTTGTCTATGACTTGCAAATACACACCATCAACGGTGTAATCGGCGCAGGGGCGACCATAATGTCAGTCGTTCCCGATACGGACGACATGAAGGTCGAAATCCGGATTCCACCTGCGGATATCGATCGCGTGACGCCGGGACAAGCGGCCAGAATGCGGCTGACCGCGTTTAACAGCGCAACCACTCCGGAGGTTTTTGGAATCGTCGAGTTCGTCGCCGCGGCGACCGTGATCGATAAGACGACCGGTCAGCCCTATTATCTCGCGACAGTGGCGATGATTGACCAACAGGAAGTCATCAGGGACCTCAAGCTTATGCCGGGTATGCCAATCGAGGTTTACGTCCACACGGCTGAACGCTCGGCGTGGTCCTATCTTACGAAGCCATTTACAGATCAGGTAATGAAAGCATTTCGTGAGGAATGATGTAGCTTCACACGAAATGACTACCTGGAGCGGCTTCGCGCCGGCGAGCTCGACAGTGCGCAGGAACGCCAAAAGCTCCTCGACGCGTATGCGGAGGAGCTTTCAGTTAAAGTCTTGAT
>NZ_JAOEGC010000001.1:397777-713398 GCF_031801495.1 Agrobacterium tumefaciens
CTCGACAACGGCAAAGGCGTCGGCGGCGTAATGATCCATGTCGTGACCGTCGGCCACCTGAGCGGAGCGGCCATGGCCACGCCGGTCATGGGCGATCACGCGAAAACCCTGCGACAGGAGGAACAGCATCTGTGCGTCCCAGTCGTCCGACGACAGCGGCCAGCCGTGATGGAACATGATCGGCTGGGCATCCTTCGGGCCCCAGTCCTTGTAGAAAATCTCGACGCCCTCTTTGGTGGTTACAGTGCTCATGGTCTTGTCTCCGTGTGTCGGGTTGATGGTCGCTGGGGTGGTTGCCGCCATGATCGGGCGGGTGGGAAATGCGGCTGCGGCTGCGATGGCGCCTGCCGACAGCAGGGCGGCGCGGCGGGTCAGCTTCAAGAGATCGTTGTTCATGTCGTGCCTCTCCATGTCCGCCGCTCCGGTTCGAAGCGGCGCCGGTGTTTGTCTGATGAGGAGATATTGGCGGGAAACAACGCTGCCAACAATTGCAACAATATTTGCGATTGAATTGTGATTTATGAAATAATTGAAGCGGAGAGCGATACATCTCCGCTCCCCGCTTCATCATCATGCCTTGCCGGGCCGGTTGATCGTCAGGAAGTGACGGACAACGGGCTTTTCAGAGCCTGTGTGGTAGGCGAGAACCTTGCCTTGCAGGTCGGCGTCAGCATTGGAGACACGCTTGTGTTGTCTCAGATGCTCAGCCCAGGATTCCACCATGAACCATTCCACCATTTTCTGCGGATCAGCCGAGTCTTCCGTTACACCCCAGCCATAAGCTCCGTCCCGGCGACGCTCCTGCGACAGGTCGTCAAGGGCATGCAGGAAGGCAGTACGGTGATGCTTTTCAACATTGTATTCTATCAGGATCAGGACAGGACCACGGTCATGGGCAACGGGTTCTGCGACAAGGGGTTCCGGCCAATGGTTGGACGGCACCATATCCGCATCACCCGTCGGCAGTTTCACACGGTGCATGATGACACCGGCAACCAGCAGTCCGGCAGCGCCGATAAGAAGCGTGGAAGGCACGCCGACAGCTTCACCGACCGCACCCCAACCGAGGCTGCCTGCCGTCATCGCTCCGTTGAAAACAGTCAGGTAAACGGCAAGACCACGGCCACGCACCCAGTTCGGCAACACGGCCTGCGCCGTACCATTGAGTGTGGTGAGCGCGGTGATCCACGCAGCACCGAGAAGCAGCAGGACGAGGATCGCAACCCACTTCGGCGGAGCAAGCGACAGGGTTCCCATGACAAGGGCGGTGATGACAGCCGCCCCCAGAAGCAATCCATCGGCATCGAAACGTTCACGCAGTTTCGGCATCACCAGCGCGCCACCGATGGCACCGGCACCGACCGCACCGAGCAGAATGCCATAGAAGCTGGCGTCTCCACCGAGCAACTGACGGGCGACCAGCGGCAAAAGCGCCCAGACGGCACTTGCGAAAGCGAAGAAGATGGCAGCCCGTAGCAGGACGACATGCAGCGGCTTGCTGGCACGGGTGTAACGAAGACCGGCGCGGAAGGCACCGAAGAAGTTTTCCTGCAACGCGTCGTTCGCATTCTTGGCGCGGGGCCACCAAATGAGCGCCGCGATGACGACGAAGTAACTTGCGACATCGGCACCATAGGTGAAGGCGGCGCCAAACGCCGCCAGCAGCAGGCCACCAGCCGCCGGACCGATGGAGCGGGCGATATTTATGCCCAGCGAGTTGAGGGCCACTGCACTCTTCACATCCTCACGCTTGACCAGCTCCGGCACGATTGCCTGCCAGGTTGGCCCCATCAGGGCGGCGCCGATGCCGCCGAGGAATGTCAGACCGATCAGCGCGCTGACCGACAACATTCCCGTGTGTGCCAGAACCATCAGGGAGATGCTGACCGAGGCAAGCAGCAACTGAACGGCAATCAGGAACTTGCGTCGATCAAGGATGTCCGTCAGCACGCCGGCGGGAATGGCCAGAAGAAAAATCGGCAGGGTGCCAGCGGCCTGCACCATGGCAACGGCCGCGGGCGAGGCTGAGAGATCCGTCATCAGCCAGGAACTGGCGACGTCGCGCATGAAGCTGCCAGTGTTGCCAAGCACTGTCGCCGCCCAGAGGACTGCGAAAACGGGCTGAGCGAGGGGAGCAAAACTGCTCACGGAGGATTTTGCGGCACTCATTTGCCTGCTCCTTTTGCGAGGTCGATAGATGCGACGATGACGAAGGCACCGGCAAGGCCGAGGTGCTCAAAGAACGCGTTTGTCGCCATCATGCGTTCCATGCCAGGCGCGAGCTCCCAGAAGCGAAGTGCGACAAGCGTGGCAAGCAGGGTGAAACCCGCGAGCGCCAAGGCACCTAGCCAGCGCAGGAAGCCGAAAACCACCATGGCGGAGGCTGCAAGCTCAAAGGCGATGACGACGACAGCGAAGACCGCCGCCGGCTGAAGACCGAAATGGTTCATTTCGGCGATTGCACCGGGAAAGTCGAAAATCTTGGTGAGGGGGCCCTGAATATAGGCGGCGCAGAGCGCCAGAAGTGCTAGGGTCTTTGTTGTGGGTGCCGTGACGATGTCCGCGACAAGCACGCGGCTGAGAACTGGTGGAGATGGGTCGGTCATTGTCTGCTCCTGCGATCTGGGCCGGTCCGTTCGAGCGGCTGCTGTTCATCTGATGGAGCGATATTCGCCGGAAACATTCACGACAACAATTGCATCAATTATTCAGATTTAATTGCTTATTTTTGCAATAATTATTGCTGATTAACCGCCGGTTCCTAACTGACGTGAGAACCGGGCAACGGCCAATCGTTGCCCGGGTATTTCGTTTACAGGCAATCCAAGGCTGGCCTAGACAGCCCAGCAAGAGCAGCCCAAGGCGCCAAAGAAACCCTTGAGATCGGAAATCGGCAGCTTCGAGGTCCATGCGCCCGCATGGTCATGTCCGTGAACGCCGCAATCGCTGGCGCAGCCGCAGGAGGTGATGGCGGTGCGGCGCAACGAGCGGGCACCGGCACCTTCCGGCTCACCCCAGGCAGCATAACCACCAAACCTGCGGACAGGCGACCAGTCCGGCATGGCCGGAGGAACGTTGCTCTCATCAAGCGCTTTGAAGTCACCGGCACCGTAGACGATCTTGCCGCCAACCATGGTCAGATCGGAGGTCAGGAAGGAAATTTCGTCCTCTGCGCAGGCAAAGTAGTCCTTGTCCGGCACGACGAGATCCGCGAACTGGCCCTTTTCGATGCGGCCCTTCTTGCCTTCTTCATTGGAGAACCATGTGACCTTCTCTGTCCACATGCGCAGCGCCGTTTCGCGGTCGAGGCAATTGGCACGCGGGTAAAGCTGCATGCCACCGACCGTCTTGCCGGTCACCATCCAGAACAGCGAGACCCAAGGATTGTAGGAGGCAACACGGGTCGCATCCGTACCGGCCGAAACATTGACGCCCTTGTCGAGCATGCGGCGGATCGGTGGTGTGGCTTCAGCGACACCGTGACCATACTGCTCGACGAAATATTCGCCCTGATACGCCATCCGGTGCTGGGTCGCGATACCGCCGCCAAGCGCGGCAATGCGGTCGATGGAGCGCTCAGAGATGGTTTCCGCGTGATCGAAGAACCAGTTGAGACCTTCCAGCGGAATGTCCCGGTTGACCTTTTCGAAAACGTCGAGCGAGCGCGAGATGGTTTCGTCATAGGTGGCGTGCATCCGCCAGGGCCAGCGGTTCTCGGCTAGAACGCGCACCACCTCTTCCAGCTCGCCTTCCATTTCCGGCCCCATTTCCGGGCGCGGCTGACGGAAATCCTCGAAGTCGGCGGCCGAAAACACCAACATCTCGCCAGCGCCATTGTGCCGGAAATAGTCGTTGCCCTGCTTGTATTTGACATTAGCCGTCCAGTTGAGGAAATCTTCCTTTTCCTGCTTCGGCTTCTGGGTGAACAGGTTGTAGGCAAGACGAACCGTCAGCTGGTTCTCGTCCGATAGTTTCTGAATGACCTCGTAGTCATCCGGATAGTTCTGGAAACCACCGCCAGCATCAATGACGCCGGTCACCCCAAGCCGGTTCAGTTCGCGCATGAAATGGCGGGTGGAATTGACCTGATAGTCAAAGGGCAGCTTCGGTCCCTTCGCAAGCGTGGAGTAAAGAATGCCCGCATTCGGCTTGGCGAGCAGCATGCCGGTCGGATTGCCGTGGGCATCACGGGTAATCTCGCCGCCCGGCGGGTTCGGCGTATCGCGGGTGTAGCCGACAGCGCGCAACGCAGCGCCGTTCAGAAGTGCTCGATCATAAAGATGCAACAGGAAGACCGGGGTATCCGGCGCTATTGCATTGATCTCCTCGATGGTCGGCAGACGCTTTTCGACGAACTGATGCTCGGTAAAGCCGCCAACGACGCGGACCCATTGCGGCGCTGGTGTAATCGCCACCTGGCGTTTCAGCATGTCCATCGCATCAGCAAGCGAGCGAACGCCATCCCAGCGCAGTTCCATATTGAAGTTCAACCCGCCGCGAACCACGTGCGTATGGTTGTCGATCAGGCCGGGCAGGACGCGCTTTCCCTTCAGATCGATGATCCTGGTATCTGGCCCGGCATGCGTCATGACATCTTCGTCACTGCCAACGGCCAGAAACTTCCCGTCCTTGATGGCAACGGCACTTGCCGTCGGATTGGCGCGATCGAGCGTGGTGAAAAGACCATGGTGGAGAACGAGGTCGGCGAACATATGTCGGCTCCAGGCTGCTGTTTCGGAATAAAACGGATGTTTTACGGTGGCGATCTGTTGCCACCGCACGTATCAAAGCGAATCTCCCCTTGGGGAATTAGCTATCAGATTTCGCCGGGTTCTGGCGAGCTACCGCAACGTCAGTGCGAGCTTCTCCCTTCGGCATGTGGCCGAACATGTGAGGCTTGATCTGGTTGATCCAGGAGATTGCAGCGGGTTCCTTGCTCCACAGCGTTTTGGCAAAGGGAACGATCTGTTCTCCGACCAGAATGCCAAGCAGACCAATGAGAGCGATGATTGGCGGAGCCGGGGAACGCACGTTCAGCAGGCTGTAGACAATGCCGACCAGCAAGCCAGCACCCAGAGACATGAGATAGAGTTTCATGATGGTGATCCTTGAGTGTTGAGACGACCGCTCCGAAGACGTTTCTGTTCGGAGCGGCGACATCTGCCGGTTACTTCGCGGGGTTTGGTCCGATGCGCTTGCCGTGCTTGACGCGCTCAGCGCCGCCGTGGACGTGGGTGACGGCATAATCGATGCCCATGCCGTAAGCGCCGGAATGTTCCTTCACCAGCGACGTCACCGCATCGTAGGTTTCCTTGCGGGCCCAGTCACGCTGCCACTCGAGCAGAACCTGCTGCCATGTCACCGGAATGACACCGGCCTGAACCATGCGGTCCATCGCGTATTTGTGCGCATCCAGCGACGTGCCGCCGGAAGCATCCGCCACCATGTAGATTTCGTAGTCGGCGACATCATGCAGCGCAGACAGGGCAAACGTGGTGTTGCACACTTCCGTCCAAAGACCGGAGACGACGATCTTCTTGCGGCCATTGGCGGCATTTTTTGCCAGCGCATCGCGGACGTTCTGGTCGTCCCAGGAGTTCATCGAGGTGCGCTCGAGAATGTCGTTCTCCGGGTAGACAGCCAGAAGTTCGGGGAAGGTGTTGCCGGAGAAGCTTTCCGTCTCGACCGTGGTAATGGTGGTCGGGATGTTGAAGATCTTCGCAGCCTTGGCAAGACCGACGACGTTGTTCTTCAGCGTCTGCCGGTCGATCGATTGTACGCCAAACGCCATCTGCGGCTGCTGGTCGATGAAGATGAGCTGGCTGTTGGCGGGGGTCAGGACTTCGAGCTTCGACATGATGGTTCTCCGTAAGATTGATGAGCCGTCGAACTGTTTCTCCAGGATCGTTGCCGCTTGCATCGCAGCCAGGATCGAGGCGATCCGGCCGTGGACCCCGAGTGATGCCAGCTGGTGCCCCGGCGGCTTGCCAATGACGACCTTGCCCCGTTGAAATAATCCATTTTGAAATAAGTTCTGGCCGATTGAGGCGACCAGAGAATGAAGCGCAAGCGTTTCACGGACGAACAGATTATCGGGATATTGAAGAAGCATGAGGCGGGCACGCCCGTCTTGGAGCTTTGCCGCAAGCACGGCGTCAGCGATGCCAGCATCTATAAATGGAAAGCGAAATTCGATGGTATGGAGGTGTCCGAGGCCAAGCGGCTGAAGACGCTTGAGGACGAGAACGCGAAGCTGAAGCGGCTTCTGGAGGATGCCATGCTCGACAATGCTGCTTAAAAAAAAGTCCAATTGGGAAAGAAGTGGTGACGCCCGCAGCAAAGCGGAACGCTGGGGCGTATCCGATGCACTCCCATCAGATGAGTGAAGGGCGGGCGTGTAAAGCCAGCGGCCTTTGCCGAATGACGGTCCGTTACGAAACCAGGCGTAGCGGCGATGATAGTCTTCGGGCGCGGATGAAAGCATTGGCGCATGAACGCTGTCGCTTCGGTTATCGGCGTATCCACGTGCTGCTCAGACGCGAAGGACACCGTGTGAAACACAAGAAGCTCCTCCGGCCGTATCGGGAGGGGAAGCTGACTGTGCGCAAGCGCGGCGGCCGCAAGCGAGCGATTTGCACGCGAGCGCCGATGCTGGTCCCCATGGTGCCCAATGATCGCTGGACTTCGTGTCGGATCAGCTCACCGATGGCCGCACGTTCCGCGTCCTCACGATCGTCGATGATTGCACCAGAGAATGCCTGGGCCTCGTCGCCGATACGTCGCTCTCCGGTCTGCGGGTACGGCGAATGTCAACCGACTCCTCGACTTCGCTAACGAACTGGATCATTGCCTTGATACGAACCAGCGTGGACCCCAATCCTCTCTGGGACTCGATGACAGGGCGCGGTTGCAACCGGCTGGTAGCCTTATTGGCCAACAATCTACGTGGCCTTTTAACAAGCCAACGCCGGTCCGTCATTGAAGGACGTCAGCTATCGGGTGCGACCGGATACTCGCCGATTTTACCTGCATGGGATTAAAGATTGTTGGCCAAGCGCCGTCGTCGGTCTCGGCGGTTAATCGTAAGCCGCACTGACGGGCGTCAGTTGAGGCGGATCGCTGTGCTCCTAAAGTTCCGCGATGAGAGTCCAGGAGACCTGGCGATTCCTCCCTCTGAAGAGGGGAAAAGGCAGGTACACAGACTATCAGTCTGGCGCAGGAGCCCGGCAAACAACCCAAGGCTTGCATAGACGAGCGTTGAGGTGAGCCCTCAAAGCGTGCTCTAGAACGCGGGAGCTTGTTCCCCTGCGCCGGCAAAACGGCTCCCACTGCACACGGAAGAGGTCGCTCACCCAACACAACGATAGAAAGGAACTCGATCATGGCAGAAGACACTCTCAAAGGACTCAATGTGGCCATCCTGGTCACTGACGGATTCGAGGAGGTCGAACTCACCGGACCACGCAAAGCTCTGGACGAAGCCGGCGCCACGACCAAGATAGTATCGCCCAGACGTCAAAACGTACGGGCGTGGAGTTTCACGGACTGGAGCATAGAGTTGCCGGTCGATGTGGAACTCGATCAGGCCAAGCCGGAAGATTTCGACGCTCTGCTGCTGCCGGGCGGTGTTATCAATCCGGATTCGCTTCGCACTCAGCCAAATGCGGTTGCCTTCGCGAAAGCGTTCTTCGATGCCGGAAAGCCGGTTGCAGCCATCTGCCATGGTCCCTGGACCGTGATCGAAACCGGCGCGGCGCGCGGCCGACGCATGACTTCATGGCCCTCGCTCAAAACCGACATCAAGAACGCCGGCGCAGACTGGGTGGACCAGGAAGCGGTCGTGGACAAGGGGTTGGTCCCGAGCCGCAGTCCCGATGATCTTGCGGCATTCAACCGGGAAACGATCAAGCTGTTCCGCAGTGCCCGCGGGCAACGCCATGCCGCATAATGCCAGGCGCAGTGAGCGGACCAGCATCGGGAAGCGGGGGAGATTGCTGACGCACTGGCGTTGGGTCTGCGCCATCCCCAAAACGTCCAGCGTCGAGCATGTCGAAGAGAATGCCGTCGCGTCCGAAATGCAATTCTCGCAGGCCGAGATCGCGCGGATTGATGCCGCCTTGCGTGGTTCGCGACGCCGCGGGCTGCCAATGATTTGACGGTCAAGCCCGAGGTCTCTGGCAACGAGGGACGGGCCGATCCCGCTCTCAGCTCTTCGGGCCAAGCCAACGATCGAATGGCAGTTCCTAACCGTCAGCAAACTTTAGAGGTGGAAGCAATACTGACGACTATCAAGGCTTGCCGATGTCTTCTTCGCTTATTCTGCTTCACCGCAGGGCATCGAATGTTTCAGCGGCAAAACCTCATCGCTCCCAGGGAGATTAGCTATGTCAGTAAGAAATCGTGCGATCACTTTCTTAGAACCCCACAAGATGGAACTCCAGGACACAGAGTACCCGAAGCTTGAGGACCCGCAGGGTAGGAAGATCGAGCACGCAGTCATCCTCAAGATCATCACGACAAATATCTGCGGCAGCGACCTACATATCTATAACGGCCGCTTCGCGGCCCCGAAAGGGATGATGATGGGTCATGAGAACACCGGCGAGGTGGTCGAGGTGGGCTCACATGTTGAGCGCATCAAGGTCGGCGATGTCTGCTCCGTGCCCTTCAACGTGTCTTGCGGCACATGCCAGAACTGCAGGGAACGCCATACGGAAGTATGCCTCAATGCGAATGAGGAACTCGGCTTTTGCGGCGCTTACGGCTTCAATCTCGGCGGTTGGCAGGGCGGGCAAGCCGAATATATGCTGGTACCGTGGGCGGACTTCCAGTTGCTGAAATTTCCCGACAAGGACCAGGCAATCGAAAAGATCCGGGACCTCACGCTGCTCTCCGATATTTTGCCCACCGGGTATCATGGCTGTGTCGTGGCGCGGGTTGGAACGGGTTCCACCGTGTACATTGCAGGCGCCGGGCCGGTCGGTCGCTGTGCGGCTGCGAGCGCGCAGCTTCTTGGGGCGTCTTGCATCATCGTCGGCGACCATAACGCGGCCAGGCGCGATCTGGTGAAAAAAGCCGGCTACGAGGTCGTGGATCCGTCAAGCACCACCCCAGTTGCCGATCAGATTGAGAAAATTCTCGGCACGGGCTCCCGCTGGGTCGACGCGTCTGTTGATTGTGTTGGCCTCGAGTGCCACGGTTACGGGCCCGACGGCAGCTCCAAAAACGTTGAGGAAGCCGTCATCAACACGTTGTTGGAAGTGACCAAGCCTGCCGGCGCCATGGGCATCCCCGGTGTCTACACCAGCATGGATCCCGGTGCTCCTACCGAACTCAACAAGAAAGGCTACATGGCCCTTGGCCTTCCCTCAGCCTGGGTAAAATCGCCGACATTCACAGCCGGTCAATGTCCGGTCATGCACTACAACCAAGATCTGATGAAGGCCATCCTGTGGGACAGGATGCCCTACCTGACGCCACTCATAAACACCGAAGTGATATCGCTGGAACGGGCGGTCGAAGCCTATCAAATCTTCAATGACGGATCTCCCAAGAAATTCGTGATCGATCCGCACAACATGACCAAGCTGATGTCGACCGGTTGAACTGGCGAGCGCGTGAAAGTTCACGCCTCAGCACGCGAACGATAGCGGGACCCGGTCGCTGCGTGCTGTCAATTGCGATGGAGAGCGTGCCCTCCCCATCGCAGGCGATACGGCAGCCGGCAAGAAGATGGTCGGACAATGCCCGGCCTGCCGCGGCCAAGCCGGGATCGACGGGATGTCCGGCGTGCCGAACCTGGCCGGTGAGCGTTGCGGTCGGCGCCGACTGCGTTCGCTTCCATGGCAGCGGTGTCGAAATCTTAAGAAACGGACAGTCATCAAGTTCTTCGAAGCCGTCGCGGTGCTCCGCCGGAATGGCCCGCACACGCGCAGGCAACACGATGGCTCCCGACTGGAAGGCAGCGGGGTTGTTTGTACAAGCCAACGCCTGATCGAATATCTCCTCACAAAACCCTCCAAACGGGAACCCGACCGTCCGCAGATAGCCCCATATCAGCTGTTGCGCAGATGACAAGCCGCCGCACGTCGCTTAGTAATTTCAGCGTGTTAGGTCAAATCAAACGACTAGGCCGAGCGTTCGATTCATTTTAAAGAGCGGTGGAGTTTGGAGCCGAATTTAGAAGCAGTGGAAACACCTCACCAACGCGTTGTCGCGGTGATTCGCCTACGGCATTGTTCTAGGATATGGCCGCAAAGCTTAAACGAAAATGCCTTCGGCAAACCATGCGCGGTTCTCTCTAAATGAATGGCCTTGATGGATCGGCTTGAGGATGCCATCGGCAAACCACAACTTCAAATCCGGCCACAACTAAAAGGCGCAAAAGCTTTTTTCTGAAAATTATAGGTTGACGTCCCGGTCGCGGTCCCCTATATGTCAATCATCGATCTTTTGCTTGTCGAGCTTTGTCTAACGCGTGATTGGCACCGCGTTTTAAGCGAACTTCTCTTTCAAAAATAGTCGGTTTTCGTCTGCGTGGCGCCTGCTTCGCGGCTTCTCAATCTATGCTTTGAAAGGGTTCATCATGACCACTGGCACAGTAAAATGGTTCAATTCCACCAAGGGCTTCGGCTTCATTCAGCCTGACAATGGCGGCGCTGACGCCTTCGTCCATATTTCTGCCGTCGAGCGCGCCGGTATGCGCGAACTCGTCGAGGGCCAGAAGATCGGCTTCGAACTCGAGCGCGACATGAAGTCGGGCAAGATGTCGGCCTGCAATCTGCAGTCCGCTTAATCGATATCTGCTTCCCTTTGACCACGGATGTACTGGCACTGCCGGGAGCAATTATCAGTTTGAGGCCAGGCAGTTCGCCTGGCCTTTTTCGTTTTGCCTCACAGCCAACGTCGAGGAAATTCAATGACAAAGACATATAGTAAATCTCGCCAGCAGGCCGAGGCTGCCTTCGGCAGTCTTCAGACAGCGTTCTTCGCCAAGAACAATGCGGCGGAAGAGCTCGAATCCGTGGCTCAGGCGCGCGATGCCAAGACCGTCAGGCTGCGCGAAGCGCGCCTCGCAAAGGAGGAAGCGGACCGGATCTCTGCGACAGCCGCGCTGCTTGCCAAACGATCGAAGGCCAGCGGATTATCCCAAATGCAAAAGTCAGGATAGAGACTTGAGATACGCCAGAAATAACGACCTTACCAACCGGCGCTCCACCGCTGTAGACGGCAAAGCAGTTCCTCTCACGGCATACCGGGCAGCAAAGACGGCGGGCGAACCATCTCAACCCGCCAGACAGGCAGAGCGCATCTCGCTTGTTGAAGCCCGCGAAGCGCGTCTTGCGCAACGGGAATGACTGAAAGTGCACTCGCCTAGAAATTCTTGCGGCGTAAGATCAGGCAGCCATTGAGGCAGTCGCCGCGGCCGAGATTGCGGCGCGAAAGTCCGGCGAGATCGCCCGGATATCCCGAGTCTTTGACGACGAAGCCGACGGCTTAACGTTGAGACGCTCGGGTGCTAGTGCCGTGGAAAAGATCAACGCATGATTATAGTTGCGGCCAAACTTACTCATTCCTTAGGAGCCTCTTATGGCACAGGACACGAACGAGTTGCAGGCAATCAATACGGCTTGGCAGATAGCGATCCAGGAAATCCTGCGCATGGTTATACGGGACATGTACCATGGTGCTGGCGAAGCGGCCTTCACTTCCCACATCAAGCGGATCGAAGAAGCGGCCGTCGACAGCATCCAGACAGACCTCAGGCTTCGAGGTACCAACGAGTGGACCGAGATGCTTGTCAAGGAAAAGGCCAGCAACTTCGTGACCGCACTTCTGACGTCCTTCACCTACGACCGGGCCTGACGAAGCACGTTAGTGCACGGATTTGCTCACCAGCGGGTAGGGCTGAACTTCCTTGAATCGCGCAATCACCGCCGTCGCCTGTCGCAGTGACGCTTTTCAAGGCGCCCGCAGGCTGAACACCGCTCGCAAGAAGCCGGCGGACTTATTAGGCGCGACCTTCGCTGAGGTCGCGTGACCGCGATACCTCATGTCGCGGCCATGGCCCGCGAAAAGGCTCCCGGCGGCATTCCCACGTGCCGATTGAATGCAACGCTGAAGGCACTTGTCGACCCATAACCGACCCGTTGGGCAATTTCCGCCGTGGCGACATCCTCGCGGATCAACTCTTTCGCCAGTGCCATGCGCCATGCCGTTGCATACTCCATCGGTGCCACGCCAACTTCCTTGCGGAAACGATCGAAGAAGGTTGAACGAGACATGGCGGCTTCGCGAGCAAGTGTCTCCACCGTCATGCTCCGACCCGGATCTGCGTGAATGCGGCGCAAGGTCGGTGCCAGCAGTGGATCGGCCATCCCACGCAGGAGACCGGGCGGCGCCTTGGCAATTGCTGCCGATCGCAGTGCATCGATGAACAATACCTCGAGGAGCCTTTGAAGAACCATCTCGCGGGCGACACGGTCAGCTCTTGTCTCCTCGTTTATCATCCGAACCAGAGCCATCAGCCGCTCTTCACCGTGAACATGGATAACTTCCGGCAGCAGGGACACGAGAAGAGCCTTGTCATCTGAGCCGAACGTACAATGTCCGACCAGTGCCCTGATTTCCGCGGGCGCTTCCGGGTCGCCCAGGCGGAAAACCCCGGGGCTGGTCTCCAGGCGCGGGGCAAGTGTGCTGCGGGGCGGAGGCTCCATGCTGCTCATCGTGAACGAGAAGATCTTCGGGACCAGGACGAAGTCGCCCGCAGTCAGTACCATCGGCTCACGACCGGCAATCGTCATCAGGCAGCGGCCTTCGACCACGGCGCAATAGAAAGGGCTTCCAAGCTCCGCTCGTTCAACCCGCCACCGCCCCCCGCCCGTGACCATCTTTGAGATCGACGGACTTGGTTTCAGCATGGAAACGACTTCAGCGACTGGATCGGTCATGAATTCGGACTCCTGCTAAACAATCTTGGATATTCTCATATAGAAAGTCCGAGGCCGCAAGTCCATCTTCACGCGAGCTAATCGTTAGGAGACAGAACATGCCAAAGATCCTCGTTACCGGCTGCTCTTCCGGTTTCGGCCTCTCAATCGCGCAGAAATTCATGAACGCAGGATGGGACGTGGTCGCCACCATGCGCGTGCCGCGCTACGACCTTCTTCCATCGAACGACAGGCTCGAAATCCTTCCACTTGATGTCACAAGCGTGGACAGCATCGCAAAGGCGGTCGACGCCGCCGGCGCGATCGATGCTCTGGTGAATAATGCCGGCGTCGGCATGCTCAATGTGCTCGAAGGCTCGGAGATGCCGAACATCCGCGAGCTTTTCGAGACGAATGTCTTCGGCGCGATGGCGATGACGAAAGCCGTCCTTCCGCATATGCGGGCCCGCCGCTCAGGCGTCATCGTCAACGTCAGCTCCACTGTCACGGTGAAGCCGCTGCCCGCGCTCTCGATCTACAGCGCGAGCAAGGCAGCACTGAATGCCTTCACCGAGAGTCTGGCTATCGAGGCGGCTCTTTTCGGCGTCCGTGCCAGACTCGTTCTGCCTGGTTCGGCGCCCACGACTGGGTTCGGCAAGAATGCCGTCGCCCGGATGGGGATGGAAATCCCGGAGCCGTACGCAGCCTTCGTCCACCATTACCTGACGAAGTTACGTTCCTCCGCTGAGGTTACGACGGCGGATGAGGTCGCAGAGGCCGTCTGGCGGGCTGTGACAGAGATCGACGCGCCAATGAAGATCCCTGCCGGAGCCGACGCGCAAACCTCGTTCCGTGAGGCGGGCCACTAGCTCGCCTGAACCACGAAATTCAACATCCGAACCATGAACAGTCTCATCAATCTCGCAAAACATATCCCGATACCTGAGGCCTCTCTCACTGTCGCCTATACCCCGATCCCACTGCCGATGCCCGGCCGCCAGCCACTGGAGCTGCGTCTGATCGCGCTCGCAACCGGCAATAGCCTGCCCGTCGTGCTGCTGTCGCATGGGTTCGGCCCCTCTAACTATATATCCCTTCAAAGGACGGCTACGCTCCACTCGCCCAATTCCAGGCTGAGAGAGGGTTCGTCGTCATCCAGCCAACGCATGCGAGTTCGCGGGTCGGCGGCCTTTCCTCGGATGCACTCGGTGCGCCGTTCTTCTGGTGCGAGCGCGTCAAGGAGATGAGGGCGATCCACCACCATCTGACCGAGATCGAGCGGCAGGCTCCAGCCGTCGCGGGCCAGATGGATCATTCACGCCTCGGCTTAGTCTGGTATTCCCTCGGCGGCCATACCGTCGGGTTCCTGCTGGGCGCGCGGTTGAATGGCGAGGATTTCTCAGACCCTCGCATTTCTGCGGGCAGTCGCCTGGCAACGCCGGGGCGCGGCGGCAAGGACATGACCGATGAGAACGCTGCCCGGTTTCCGTTCTTTGATGTTGATTTCTCGACATTGACGACGCGTAACCTGATCGTTTGCGGTGATATGGACAACCCGCGGCCCCGAATGGCATGCGGATGCGTTTCATGATGCGCCCGGCGCGGGGGCTCTATTGATGATGCACGCCGTCGGACACGGTCTTGGTGGGATTGCCGCCCTGGAGGCGAAAGAGACAGAGATCGAAGCACCAGACGTCCTGGAAGCCACACGGCGTCTCAGGCTCGCCTGGCTTCAGACGGCACTGAGCGCGGATGATGGCGCATGGTCGTACGTGTGCCTCGCCCTCAAGGGTGAAGCATTCCCGCTTGCGGATGTCACCCAAAGGGGGCATCGGCGAAGAGATAACCCGATCTCCGTTTTCGAAGATTTGAGCCGGGCGCAAGAAATTCGGCGTCGTGCCCGGCAACTTAAACGGAAGGCTTTCGGGGCCAACGTTCCAACCGGCTCACGAGCGGCGACGCCCAAGGAGCGTCACCACCGGCAGGATGATCGCTAGAGCTGAGAAACAACCAAGGACATCAAATGACCACCAAGTTTGCACTCTTCTCGACGCCATAAGGCATCGTCCCGGCGCTGCTTGCATATCTGAACTCGCCCGACGTCGGGCCATGCTGGGATTCTGCAATCCGGAAGGATTGATCATCGACGCCGCCGGGTTCGCCCATGTCGGCAGGAGGCCATCTGCGAGGAGGTTGCAAAGTACTTCAGCCTAGGCCTCCAGATGGCGTTTACGCAGCGCCATCTGTTCGTCGCGGGCGACGTGTTTAGTCCCACGGTGTGATGGCGTATCATTATCGCGATCACAGAGGGGCACTCTATGGGCCGATTTCTTCATGGCAGGGCCAAGACCACGCACGCCATTCGAGCAGAGTCACAGCGATCGAAAGCTCCAGCCGCGACGCTCGCGCGGCGGTACGGCATCAACGAAAAAACAGTGAGGAAATGGCGATCTCGGCTAGGCGTCGAGGATGACGCGATGGGTCCCAAAGAGCGCAGAAGTACGGTCTTGTCGGCGCTTGAAGAAGCCGCGATTGTTTCATTGAGAGTTCAGGCTCAGTTGCCACTCGACGACGTCTATATGACAGGCGGACAGAACGTGGGTTCGTTGATCACATCTTCGGGGCGATATGCGCAGCAAACGATATAGAGCACCGTCAGACCAAGCCTTATCATCCATGGACCAATCGGCAGGCTGAACGCATGGTCAGAACGATCAAGGATGCGACTGTGAAGTCTTTCCATTACGCCTCGATCGCTGACCTGCGGCGTCATGTCCGGGACTGGCTACTCGCCTGCAAGTACGCCAAACAACTCAAAGCCCTGAGATTCAGAACACTGTTCGAAGCCATCGGGCAACTCAACGATAAAAAGCCGGAAATCTTCATTCGAACCCCAAGCCATGACATGCTGGGACCAAACAACTAGGGGATAAAGCGATGTAACGTCAATAATTGAAAATCTCCAGCTCGCAGGGAGACGGTTCAGATGACTTACAAGATCTTCTGAATGCCGTGAAGCTTGTTCCTCGCACAGCCGCTGTTTCACAGGGTAGCTGACGTCCGGCTTACGCCGTTTCCGTTCGTCGAAAGCGAGATTTTTTGGGTACTATCAGCTGCTTTTGAAGATGCGGACCAGCTCCTGAATGATCGTCCGCTCGGCATCGGAGAGAGCCCGATCTGACGAGAAGATAATCGACAGGGCGCCGGGGACTTCGTCTCTTCTTATAGGCACGGTCGCCAACAGGCCGGCCTCGACGTCCTTGCGCACGGAGGAGGCGGGAAGGACGGTGCACAGGCGCGAACTGCGGACCATGGCGATGGCAAGCGCGAGCGAGCCCACCTCGATGACCGGCGTGATACTGATCTTCCTGGCCTTTGCGGCCTGCGCGAAGATCTGGTGGATGCTCAGCTGCTCGGCTCCTAGGACCAAGGGGAGTCCGCATACCTCTGCAACGCTCATCTCGTGCCGGTTCGGAAGCGAAACGGAGGGATGGGCCACCACTGACAGCGGCTCGCTCCGTCCGAGCGATATGCGCGACGCCTGCGCCTGGGCCGCGCCGACGATCGCGAGGTTGAGTTCGCCGGCCCGGACTTTCTCGTGAAGCGTCAGGTTGGAGCCCTCGCTCACCTGAAGCTTCCAGGTCGGGTAGTTGCAGTGAATGGCGGTGATCGCCCTTGCGATCTTGTCGGTCAGGGCACTGTCGTGGCCGGAACTCGGAAGCGTGCCGATCTTGATGCTTGACTGCGTGTGGGCCGCGATATCCGTAGACTGCCTTATCAACCAAGATAAGCGCTCCTCGATCGCCAGTGTGAAGGGCAGAAGTCTGGAGCCGGAGGCCGACAACGTCTGGCCTTCCTGGCGGCGCTGGAGCAGACGCCCGCCGACCGACGTTTCGAGCTTGTGGATCTGAGCCGAGATTGCTGATTGCGATCCGTGCGCCGCACGCGCCGCCGCGGCTATGCCACCGGTGCGGTGGCTCAGGTTGAAATACTGGGCTTGCCGGATGGTCATCCTTGGATCGAAATCGACGCTGCGCTCTTGCGAGTCGAGCTCTTGTTTCAGGAGTTCTAGGAACAGCTGCCCCTTTCCTGGTTTTGCGTGGTTGAGGAAGCCGTGGAGCGGAGAAACCAGAAAGGGAGAAAGTGGTGCCCAATCCAGCCGCGACAGGCCCATGCGATCGGCGATCAGGCTTGCCGGCATTAGAAAGCGGGTTTGCGGAAACTCCTGGAGCAGACGTCCCAGCTGGCTGGGATCGTCCTCGACAAACTTAAGCCGGCCATTGAGGGAATGCTGTTGCGCATAGGACGAGATCGCCTGCAGCAGGTGCGGCCGCATCCTCATAACGATGATCGGCGCATCCACTTGGGAGAGCCTGATCTCCCGGCTGCCGGTGATGATCCAGGGATCGTTGGCCAGATGAAATGGCTCGCCCGCCGTGCCATCGGGCTGCTGATAGGATATCGAGACGGTTTCGCCGGTGCCCTCGAACACGACGCTCGATTTTTCCGAGAAGATATCGTCCTGAGGACTTTGCTGAAGGCCGACGAAGCGCCATTCCACGAAGGTCTCCGGGTGCCGTTTCGTCAACTCCAGCGTCGCACGCACCAGCGCCTTTGAAAAGCGGCCGATCGCGGGGCTGAGGTCCAAGCAGACGACCAGCCGATCGAGCGCGGAATGCGGCACGGATAGCGTGCCACGCGCGTAGGATTCCAGATAAAGGAGCTGGCAGGCGTTGCGGAACAGCCAGAAGGCAGCCGGCAGCAGCCCGAGGAAGGTTCCCTGGCGCACGAACAGCCGCAGCCCGAAACGTTCCTCCAGATTGTGCAGGGCCGTGCTGAGCGCCGAAGGCGTAAGGCCTAAGGCCAATGCGGCTTCCGAAACCTTGGAATGCTGGCAAGCCGATACGAAATTCGCGAGTAGCCGCAGTTCAACGCTGATCTTGTCCATGCCGGCAAAGATACGCGTTGCCATAGGTCCTCTCAAGTACCGATTTTCCGATTTCGCGTAGTCCTTGCAAGCGGAGCGCATGGAAGCAGGGCTCACCGGTGGGAGAAAGGGGCATGCCGCCCCTTTCGGCTTGGCTCATTCAGCGTAGCGCGCCGATCGCCGCTTCGACCGTGTCTAGGACCTTGCCGTCGGTGACCATCGCGAAGGCTGGCTTGATCTGCTTCTGCATATAGCCATCGCCGTCCTGTAGCGGTATGACCGCGGCAAGCGCGTCGTAAAGGGCCTGAGTGCCCTTGCCGAGCTTGAAGCCGCCGAGCGGCTGGCGGGTCAGGAAAATCGCCTTAGTCGCCAGCAGGCATTCAACGCCGACGATCTTGGGCAGGTTGTCGAGAACCTGCTGGGACTTGCGGCATGACCAAGCCGCCATCGACACATGGTCCTCTTGGCTGCTCTTGGTGGGGATCGTGTCGGCCACGGACGGGAAGGCGAGCGTCTTGTTCTCTGATGCCACGGCTGCGGCGGCGGTCGAGATGATGCCGTAGCCGTAGTTCAGGCCGATCGGCTTGCCGGCAAGGTTCGGCGGCAGGCCGTAGTTAAGCGTGGTGTCGCAGAGCGCGAAAAGCCGGCGCTCGGAGATGTTTCCGATCTCGACAAGCGCGATGGTCAGGAGATCCATCGCAAAAGCGATAGGTTCGCAATGGAAGTTGCCGCCGGAGAGGAACTCAAGCGCGCCCGTTTCATTCCAGAAGACCAACGGGTTGTCGGTGGCCGCGTTCAGCTCGCGGGTAATGATCGTCTTGGCATGCTCGAGCTGGTCGCGGCAGCTCCCGTGGACCTGGGGAAGGCAGCGGAAGGAATACTGGTCTTGCACGCGCGGATGGTAGGTGGGGTGCAGGATATCGTCCTCAAGATGGACAGCGCGTGCCGACTCGGAAGCCCGCCGTGATCCCTCGATGAGACGACGAATATTCTCGGCAGTCAGTATCTGTCCGGGCTGCTTGCGGACCTCGTGGATGCGGGCGTCGAAGGCCGCCTGCTCGCCGCGGATCGCTTCCAGACTGAGCGCGCCGATCGCATCAGCGGTCTTCATCAGCCGCTCGGCGTCGAACAGCGTCAGCGAGGCCATACCGGCGCAGAGGCTGTTACCGTTTATCAGCGCGAGGCAGTCCTTCGCCTTTAGCTCGAAGGCAACCGGCGAGATGCCGGCCAGTTCGAGCGCCTTAGGCGCAGGCATACGCTTGCCCTTGTAGAAGGCTTCGGCTTCCTCATATCCGATCAGGACGGAAACCATATGAGCCAGGGGCGCAAGGTCGCCCGACGCGCCGACCGAACCTTGGATAGGCACGACCGGATGAACGCCCTTGTTCAGCATCTGCACCAGTCGATCGACGACTTCCATGCGAAGGCCCGAAACGCCCACGCAGAATGCGTTGATGCGCACCGCCATCATGGCGCGAACGATTTCCTCCGAAGCCGGCTCGCCGATGCCCGAGCAATGCGAAAGCACGATGTTGAGTTGGAACTGCTCGTTATCAGCCTGATTGATCTTGTAGTCCTTCAGCTTGCCGACGCCGGTGTTGAAGCCATAAGTCGCCGGCGCGTTTTCGGTCAGCCAGTTTTCTTCGATATAGGCGCGTTTCTTGGAGATTTCGGCACGCGCGGCAGGCGCGATCTCGACCTGCGCGTTTTGGCGGGCGATCGTGACGACCTGCTCGATTGTCAGGCTGTCGCCGTCGAGGATGATGGTTTTCATTTTTCGGTGTCCTTTAGATGATGGGGAATCGACGTTGCGCTGTCGAGGGTTTAGGGATGTGTAAGGGCGCATCGGGCTGTGTATCCAGCCACACAAGCGTGTGGGTGAGGAGGTCAGCTGCGAGCGCAATGGCTTCGGTGTCGGTCCACTCCTCCGGAGTATGGCTTTTGCCGTCTTTCGACGGCACGAAAATCATTGCTGCAGGGGCAAGCCGGGCCACGAAGGCGGCGTCATGACCGGCGCCGGATGCGAGCGGCAAAGTGCCAAGCCCAAGGTCGTCGGCGCTGGCTTCTATCACGCTGCGAAGCGTCGGATCACAGGCAACGGCAAAGGTTCGGCTCAATCGCTCGACGGCGATGACTCTGCAGCCTTCCTGTAATGCCGCATTCTCAGCGAGTTTCTCGGCAAGCGCCAGGAAATCGTCCATCGCCTGGTCGTTCTCGGCGCGGATGTCGACGATTGCTTCGGCCGCGCCGGGCACCACGTTGGCGCCACCGGGTTCGAACCTGATGATGCCGATCGTGGCGGTGAAATGGCCTGTGCTTTCGGCGGCTCGCGCGGCATCGCGCAGTTGGACGACCAAGGCCGCCATCGCAATTCCCGCATCGGCGCGCATCGTCATCGGTGCTGTGCCGGCATGGGCTGCCTCACCTTCGATGCGGATACGCAAGCGGGCTATGCCGGCGATAGCGGTAACGACGCCGATCGGCACCCTACTCCGCTCGAGAACAGGCCCCTGCTCGATATGGATTTCGATGAAGCTGCCGATATCCGTTCGCTGACACTGACGGATACGCTCGGGAGCGCCGCCGACGCGGCGGATCGCATCGCCGAGCTCCTCGCCTCCGGGACCCTTCATGCCTAGGTGTTCCGGACCGAGCGCGCCGGCCATGCCGCGGCTGCCGATGCATGACAGGCCCCATTCGCTGGGCTCCTCGGCGAGGAAATCGACCAGTTCGATAGTATGCCGCGGGCGGTATCCTGCCTGGCGCAGCGCCCGAATGGCAGCGAGACCGCAGAGGATGCCGGCTATGCCGTCGAAACGGCCACCGCTCGGAACGGTGTCGCTGTGCGAGCCAGTCATCAGCACCGGTAGGGTCGGGTCCGTGCCCTGCCAACGGCCGATCAGGTTGCCGGATGCGTCGAGCGTGGTGGTTAGGCCTTCCTCGGCGAAACGCTTCTCAAGGTAATCGCGGCCCTTGAGGAACATCTGCGTGAACGACCGCCGGGTCCAGGGGATGCCTGGCTCGGTGATATCAGCCAGCGCATCGAAGTCCTGCTGCAGGCGGTCTCTTTCTGTCTTGTGAAAGGAGGTCATTGGAGTGTCATGCGGCCGGTGTCAGAGCATTGACGCTCGGGCGGATGAAACGGCCGGCGCCAGGCTTTGCCAAGACGTTTGTGCCGTCGAAGATCATGCCGCCGCGCTGGAAGGTTGCGATCGGCGCGTGGCGGATGCGACGGCCTTCATAGGGACTCCAGCCGACGACGTTGTGGCCGCTGGCCGCCGGATCGTAGAGGCGCGGGCGCTCGGCGAACACGGCGATATCTGCATCGAGCCCGATTGCCAGTCCGCCCTTCTGGTCGGTGAGGCGGAACAGGCGAGCCGGGTTGGAGGCAAGCAACCGCGGCGCATGCGTCAGCGGCAGCTTGCGGTCGGTCAGGCCGTCGAGCAGCAGGCTCGGCAGTACTTCGAGGCCCGGCATGCCGGAGGAGTTTTCCAGCATGACGTCGGAGGATTTGGCCGAGAGGCTCCAGGAGACATGGTCGGTGGAAACGATGGTGACGTGACCGGCGGCCAGATGTTCCCAGATCTTCTCGCGCTCCTTGGCCGAGCGGATCGGCGGATTGCACTTGGCGCGACCGATCAGCCGCGAGACATCTTCCTCCTCGCTGCAGACGAGGTAATGAATGCAGGCCTCGATCGTCGCGTCGACGCCCTGCTGGCGATAGGCCTGCGCCATCTCGTAACCGCGGCCCACCGAGCAATGGACAATATGGGCGGAGCAACCAGTGGCTTCGGCAATCTCGTAGACCTCGGCGATAGCGAGCGTCTCGGCGATCGCAGGGCGGGAATCTCCGTGGGTGCGGTAGTCGGTCCGTCCCGTCGCCTTGACGGCCTCGCTCCAGACCTTCACGCATTCGTCGTTTTCGTTGTGCACACCGGCAATAAGCCCGGTTTTGGCGACTTCGGAGAAAGCTGCATGGAGCAGTGGCGTAGGAATCCGGGGGAAGCGGTTTGGATCCGTTTCAAAGGTGGAAAACTTAAAGCCGATGGCGCCGGCCTTTGCCATATCGGCAATATGTAGCGCCCCTTCGGCGGGACGAATGGTGCCGTAGAGCGCGAAATCGACGCGCGCCTGCTCAGCGGCGCTGTCAGCTTTTTCCTTCAGGAGATCAGCCGTGCAGATCAGCTTGCCACCGGCATCATACGGCATGTCGACGATGGTGGTGACGCCACCAGCGGCGGCAGATCGTGTAGACCAGATGAAATCCTCTTGGTCCTTCTGCGAACGCGAATGGACCTGGCCGTCGATGGTGCCTGGTAGTACCAGAGAATCACCGAAATCATGCGTCTCGCGGGCCGCCGGAGGCGTGCCGGCGCCAAGCATGGCGATCTTTCCGTCACTGATGGCAACAAAACCGCCTTCGGTAACTCCGTCCTCGTTGACGAGTGTGCCGCGGATCACTGTGTCGAAATCGCTCATGATGTAGTCGTCTTTCTTACTGGATCGAGATTGGTATGCTGGTGGTCGGGCGGGCAGGCGATCTTCACGAGCCTGGTGATGACCGCGTCGAACAGAGCGAGGCAGTCACGCCGCTGTTCGCTGGGGACACCGCGCTCGGTGAGGTAACGGTCAGCCAGATCAGGCTCGCGTTTTCCCGCAACGGAGCTGACCGGAAACGCTTCCGTCAGGCGAGCGATATGCAGCCGTTCAGCCTGCAGTTCGACACGCTTGATGTCTTCACGCAGGGCGGTCTCGGCGCCGGCGTCGCAACGGCCTTTCATGGCGCGCCGAATGGCTCGCAATGGCCGCACGACAAGCTCGCGCCACGTTGCCGCGTCCGCCAGGAACCTGTCGAAAGCCTCATCCTCGCAAGACATCCCATGTCGGTCGGCAAGCACGAGAAGCAGAAGAACCGGCACGTCGGCGTCGAATTCGTCCTGTAGGGACAGGCAGAGCTGCGCTACCTTGTTGTCCGCGTAAAGCAGGATCATGTTGGGCCAGACATGAGCGGCGAAGCCTGTTTGCTGCATCGAACGCTCCTATGCCGTCTTTGCCGTCATGCCGGGCGCAGCCTCGTCATGCGGAAAGTGACAGGCGACCAACTGGCCGCGAGGCGCCTGGGTCAGGGTCGGCTCTTCGTCTGCACATAGGGCCGCGGCACGCGGGCAACGGGTCCGGAAGGCGCAGCCGGTCGGCGGACGGATGCGCGACGGGATCGCCGCGCGTTCGGCGTCAGGCTCGATCTTGCGGCTGGCATCGACGACCGGAACGGCTTCGAGAAGCTTGCGGGTATAGGGATGCGCCGGGCGATCGTAAATCTCTTCCCCGGTGCCGACCTCGACGATGCGGCCCATGTAAAGCACGGCGACGCGGTCGCTGACGTTCTTCACGACCGCGAGATCATGCGAGATGAAGATTAGCGCGAGATTGCGCGCCTCGCGGATATCCTGCAGCAGGTTGATGACATGCGCCTGCACCGATACGTCGAGCGACGCCACCGGCTCGTCGCAGACGATCAGTTCCGGCTGTACCGCGAGCGCGCGCGCAATGGCGATGCGTTGGCACTGGCCGCCGGAAAACTGGTGCGGCCTGCGGCCGGCGACGTCTGCAAGGGCAAAGCCCACATCGGCAAGCGCCTGCTCGACCCGTGCCCTGCGTTCGGCTCTTGGAACACCCTGGATGACGAGGCCTTCGGCGACGATATCCTCCATCTTGCGGCGTGGATTGAACGACGACACCGGATCCTGGAAGATCATCTGCAAGCGGCCGCGCGTACGACGCATGTCGCGCTTGGAAAGCTTGGCGATATCAGTGCCCTCATATCGGATCGAGCCGTTCCACTGCGTATTGGCATCTGGCAGCAGCCGCAGCACTGCGCGACCGATGGTCGTCTTGCCGCTGCCGCTCTCTCCGACGAGCCCAAGCGTTTCACCGGGTGCCACATGGAGCGAGACATTGTCCACGGCGCGCATCAGCTTGCCGGAGCGGCTGAAGTGCACCGAGAGATGGCTTATATCAAGCAGAGGCGAGGGGACCTCGCTTTCGGTTGTCGTGTTCAGGTTCTCAGCCATGTGCAAGCCCACCCTCTGAAATGACGTCATGCTCGGGTGCCCGGCCAGCGGTTGTTTCCAGCGGGAAATGGCAGGCGAAGCGATGGCGGTCGTCGGTGCCGGTGGCCATCTCGGGCATGGAAACGTGGCATGGCCCCTGGGCAGCGCCGCAGCGTGGCGCAAAGGGACAGCCGGCCGGCTGGTTCGCGAGGCTCGGCGGCTGGCCCGGAATGGTCCTGAGGCGTGTATGTGCCGGCTGGTCCATCTGCGGCATGGCCGAGAGAAGCGCCTCGGTGTAGCGGTGCCGTGGATTGCGGAACACCTCCGAGGTCGGGCCGTATTCGACGATGTGGCCACCATAGAGCACGAGAATCTCGTCGGTGCGCCCGGCGACGACGCCGAGATTGTGCGACACCAGGATCATCGACATCTGCCGCTCCTGCTGGATGGTCTGCAGCAGATCGAGAACTTCCTTCTGTACCGTCACGTCGAGCGCGGTTGTCGCTTCGTCGGCGATCAGAAGATCGGGGTGGCAGATCAGGCCGGCGGCGATCATGATGCGCTGCTTCATACCGCCGGAGAAATGATGCGGGTAATAGTCATAGCAGTCTTCCGGGTCTGCGATGCCGACAACGGTAAGGAGATCGATTGCGCGCTGGCGAGCCTCGCTGCGCGTGAGGCCTATGTGCTGCTGGCAGGCCTCGGATATCTGCCGGCCGATCGGCACATAGGGATTGAGGGAGGTCATCGGGTTCTGGAAGACGATGCCGACCTTGCTGCCGATGAAACTTGCACGCTCACGCGGCTTCATGGCCGATAGGTCTCGCCCGTCCACCGAAATGCGCCCATCGACCTGGACGCTGCCCGGCGCGATGCCCATGATGGACTTGATCAGCATGGATTTCCCGGCGCCGGATTCGCCGACAATGCCGAGCGCGGTGCGACGGTTCACGGAAAAACTGATATTCTGAAGCACCTTCAATGGTTGCGGTCGCGCCATGATCTGGCATGACATGTCGTCGCATGCGAGAATGGGCTGGTCTTGATGTTCGATCATCTCAGTTTCCCCTCTCGCGGCTGTTGAGGCGTTGGGCGAGGTAGTCGCCGACGGTATTGAGGGCATACACTGTGAGCACGATCGCCATCGTTGGCCCGACGATCAACACCGGGAAGCGACTGAGCAGGTCAGTCGAACTGGCGATCATGCCGCCCCAGCTCGGCGCCGGCGCCGGAATGCCATAGCCGAGAAAGCTCAACGATCCCTCGGTGATGATCAGGCCGGCCATCAGCGTCGGCATCACGGCCGTCAGCGCCGGCACGAGGTTCGGCAGGATCTCCTGCGTCATGATGCGGGCGTCCGTGGCGCCCATGGCGCGGGCAGCCAGCACATAGTCGCGGTTGTTCTGCGAGATCACGCCGGCCTTTGCCACGCGGGCGTATGTGCCGATGTCGAGGATACCCAGAATGAGGATTATGGCGCCGACAGACGTGCCGGTGGCGGTGACAAAGGCAAGAACCACCAACACCGAGGGGAGGGCCGACATGGTGTTGGCATAGAGATCGACTATACGCTCGAGCACGCCCCGGTAGTAGCCGGCCAGCATGCCGAGCAGCAGGCCGACGGACACCGAAAGACAGGTGGCGACGCCGACGATCATCAGCGACGCGCGAGCACCATAGAGTACGCGTGACAGGATGCTGCGGCCAATGTCATCGGTGCCGAAGAGGCCGTTTAACGTCAGATCAGGCAGCTGCGAGAAATCGCCATACGGGAATTTCGGGCTGGCGAGACCGGGGATGAAGTCCACGAACAGGGCGATCAGCACGAGAAAGACCAGGAAAGCCGCGGCAAGCATTTCGAAGACGGTGCCGCCGGGCAGTTTGAGCCTGCTGGTGGCCGGCATTGCGGCGCGGGCGATGCCGGCCAGCGTGGCGGCTTCGCTTGCAGGGGATTGGGGCGTAGCAGTCATGATACGGTGACCCTCGGATCGATGATGGCATAGCCGATATCGACGAGCATGAAGACGATGACGAAGATGACGACGGTCAGCGACAGGATCGCCTGGACGAGTGGGATGTCATGGCTCTTGACGGCCGTCAGCACGGTCCAGCCGATGCCGGGCACCGCGAAGTAGCTTTCGACGACGAAGGAACCGGCCAGCATGTAGGTAAGCGACAGACCCATGACGGTGAGGATCTGCGGCATCGCCGGGCGAAGCACGTGGCGGAACATGATGTAGCCGAGCGACAGGCCGCGAGCGCGCGCCACCTGCACGAAATCTTCCTGCAGCGTCGTGATCATCTCGTTTCGCGCGACGCGATAGAGATATGCGGTCTGGTGCAAGCTGAGACAGATGACCGGCAGCGCCACGTACCATAGATTGGCCAGCGGATCGTCGCTGAAGTTGGCCCAGCCCGTGGCAGGCAGCCAGCGCAGTACGATTGCAAAGACGTAGGACAAAAGTACGACGATCACGAAGGTCGGCACGGCGAGCAGGATCGAGGATATCGAGCGCAGGATGCGATCCAAGAGTTTGCCGGGATGGCTTGCCGTATACATCGCCGCCGGAATTCCAATCAGTGACAGGGTCATCGCCACGAAGGCGATCTCGAAGGTCACTGCGGCGCGATCGAACACCACGCTGATGACCGGCTGCTGACTGAAGAGGGTCTGTCCAAGGTCGCCGCGCAGCAAATTGGCGAGCCAGATCAGGTAGCGTTCCCACAAAGGCAGATCATAGCCGTAGGCACTGTTGAGTGCGGCGATCTGTTCGGGGGTAGCGTTATCACCCAGGATCAGCTGCGCGGCGGAGCCTGGCGCCAGGCTGGAGAGAGCCGTAGCGCCGAAGGTGACTAAAATGAAGACAGGGATCCCCGCCAGGATTCGTGTCGAGATGGCCTTCGCATAAGGCTTCAACCCGGTCATCAAGCGCCAAACTCCTTCTTCCGTATGCGTTGATCGATCATGGAGCGCCGGCGGCTATCGCCAGCGCTTTTGTGTGCCCGTAGCCTTAAGAGCCGCGGGCTGATCGGTGTCAGATCTTCTTCCATTCGTCTTCAGCGGCCATCCAGCCGATGTCGCGCTCCAGCAGTTCACGCTGCTCGGCCTTGCTCAGGCCGCCCATCGTATGCTCGTCGGAATAGCGCGTGCTCTGCTCCTTGAAGACGCGATGGCCGAAGTCCATCATGCCCCACATCGAACCCTTTTCGAGGTAATGCATGGTGACGAGGTTGAAGCCGAGGGCCGCGATGTCTTCGAGTTCGACGAAGGCCTTGCCGTCCTGCGTGGCGACATCGCCGAACATCTTCCAACCCGGGAGGACCTTGGCCACCCTCTGGCATTCCTCAAGCGTACGAAGGCCATGCACGTAGGTCATCTCGCAGCCAAGTTCTGCGGCGCGCAGGCAGCGCTCAATGGCGTCGTCTAGGCCGAGTTCCAGCTTGGATTCTGTACGAGCGATGACCACGCAGTCGGTGCCTTCGCAGGCATCGAGGGCCGCCTTGAGTTTGGCCAGCCACAGTTCTTTCGAAATTACGGGGTGCTCGATGTTGCCGTCCAGCTTACCGGCAAGCGTCGCTGCTTCCATGGCGCGGCCGAAGCGGGCATAGCCGCGCTCGTTGGGCGTGTCTTCGAGGAGGATGGCGGCGGCGCCGGCCTTGGCGAGACGTCGGCACGTACGATAGGCCTGCGCCACGTCGCCGAAACAATCGTCGGCGTCGATGATGAGGGGCAGCGGCGAGTAGTCCGAGATTCGGTCAGTCGCCCAGATAAGCTCTTCCTGGTTGTGAAGGCCCATATCAGGAACGCCTGACATGCTGAAGCCGAGCGACGCGCCTGAGAGCAGGATCGCCTTGAACCCCGCCATCTCGGCCGCCTTGGCGGAATAGCAGTCCCAGACGCAGGGCGTGAAGACCTGCCCGGCCGACATGAGGTTGCGGAAGGTGGTTCTGGGCCTTTTGTCAAACATTGAATGTCACCATCGACGAGGTTGTGGGGGGCGGCCGGGACCGCTCGGTGTTTCCGGCCGCAGGTTACGGCCGACGAGGGAGGGTGGCCCCGCTCTCTGGCAGGACCAAGCGGTGTTTACTTCGTCGTGCAGGCGTCCTTGCAGACGAACAGGAACTGTTTCTGCAGGATCCCGCCGTTGGACGGCACGATGCCACCGGTATTGTTGCGGATAAGCAGATTGCGAGATTCCGAGCCGAAGATGTAGAGGGGCAGGTCCTGGACGACCAGCTTCTGAACATCGGCATAGGCCTTCTTCACAGCCTCTGGATCCATGGTCGCATTGGCGGCGGCAAGCGCCCTGTCCATGTCCGGGCTGTTGTACTTGCCCCAGTTGTCGTTGCCCTTGGAGCTCAGGAGGTTGCTGATGATCGGCTCGGCGCCGTTTGCCACCAGCACGCCACCATCGATGCAGAGATCGAAGTTGCCCTGCACCTTGCAGGTGGGCGATAGCATCGCCTGGTCTACGAGTTGGAGATCGACCTTGACGTTTTCGTAGGCGCTCAAGCTCTGCTGGAGATAGGAGCCCATGCGCTTAAGGTCGGAGTTCGAATAGGTGACGATCTTGATGTCGAACGGCTTGCCGTCCTTGGCGAGCGCATCGAACAGCTCCTGAGCGTGCTCCGGATTGTATTCCGGCAGCTTGTAGGTGGCATCGTAATAGGGTGAATCAGCCGTGAAATAGTTCGTCGGCATCACGTAGCCGTCGATCTGCGTGTAAGCCTTCATCAGCCGTGGGCGTTGCAGCGCTTCATAAAAGGCTTCGCGGGCGCGATGGTCGGTGAAAACGCCCCTTGCTTGGTTGAAATAGGCCCGGTAGAGCCCGGACAGCGGAATCTCGTGTGTGGTAACGCCTTCGGCCGTCGCGTTCGAACCGAACTGATACATGTAGCCCGCCATCATCGTGGCGCCACCCTGTACGACTGTCGAAATACGGCTGTTGGTCTCCGGAATGACGACGAACTTGAGCGTGTCGAGATAGGGGCGCGGCTGGTCCCAGTAGCCGGGATTGCGCTTCAGGGTCATCGACACGCCCTGGTTCCAGTTTTCAAGCACGAAGGCGCCGGCGCCGACCGGCTTGATATCCGTCTTCTTTTCGGCTGCCTTCAGTGCGGCGGGCGAGGCGATGAAGGGCGAAAGGTTTGCCAGCGTCGAGCCGAAATTGCGGTCCGGCGTGGCGAGCGTGATCTCGATCGTTAGAGGATCGACGATCTTGATGCTCTTGTTCCAGCCGGACACGAAAACCTGGGCCGGAGAAAGCGTGGCGGGGTCGGCGACGCGATCCCAGTTGAATTTGACGGCTTCCGCATCATAAGCGGCGCCATCCGTGAACTTGACGTTGGGGCGCAGCTTCAGGGTCCATACCTTGGCGTCCGAGCTTGTCAGGCTTTCCGCCATGCCGCCCTGCACCACACCCTTGACGTCGACGTAGACGATGAAGCCGTAGATCGCATCGAGCATGTCCATGGGACCGCCCGGGAAGGTGGAATTGGTGATTGCCGGATCCCAGCTCTTGATGTCGGATCCGTTGATGATGGTGATTTCGCCGCCCTTCACGGGCTGCTCCTCGGCCACCGCCTGAGTTGAGCTCAATGCCGACCCGCACAGCATCGCCAGGGCGAGCGCCGCGGCGCGAACCGTCTTCGGGCTATGTGTCCTTACGGTGAAAAATCTGTCAGTCATGAAAATTTCTCCAGTTTTTGCCGCTGCCTTTGTCAGTCGGCGATCCCCTTTTTTTGTCCGGGCCGAGACTTTCGCCACGACCAGACTGCGCTTCCGCCGGTCTCCCTAGGAAAGATCTCACTTTTTCCAGCGGCGAACGTTCGGATGGTCGATATCGAAGAGATCGAGCGCGCGTCCAACGGTCTGGTTGATTAGGTCGTCTATCGTCTTGGGGTGCGTATAGAAGCCCGGCACCGGCGGCATGATAATGGCGCCGTTCCGCGTCGTCTGATCCATCAGCGCGATATGGCCGGCATGCAGCGGAGTTTCCCTCACCATGAGCACGACGCGACGGCGCTCCTTCAGGCAGACATCGGCCGCGCGCGTGATGAGATCGTTGCTGTAGCAATTGGCAATGCCGCTCAGCGTCTTGACGGAACAGGGCGCCACCAGCATCCCGTCGCATTTGAACGAACCCGAGGCGATGGATGCACCGATGTCCTTGTGGCTGTGATAAACATCGGCAAGTCCGCGGATCTCGTCGGCATCGTAGCCTACGTCTTCCTCGACCGCTGTGCGCAGGCCCGCAGGCGACATGACGAGGTGCGTCTCGAAGCCTCCCACCTCGCGCAGCATCTCGAGCGCGCGAATACCATAGCAGGTGCCGGACGCGCCGGTTATGGCGACGATCAGTCTGCGCATGAGAGAGCTCGAAACATCCGGGCGAGCGATGCGACCGCGGGAGTGAGGCAATCGATCAAAATGACACTCCAGGCACGATTTCGGCAAGCAGCTCCCGCATGCGATCGTAGGAGGCGGCTGGCGGCTGGGCCTTGTCATAGCCCTCTTTTCGATCGCCCGGCTTTCGGGTCGCATCGTATCCGATCTTGGTAACGACGAAGCCGTCTTCCTGTGGCTCCGAACGATCAGCGGGCATGCCGTCGATGATCAGAATATCTCGTTCCGCGCGCATGCGTGTGGACTTCGCCAATTCGACAGAGGCGATATCCCAGGGATCGACATCGGCATCGACTATCGTGACGTTCTTGATGATGCTGACGGCGCCCCAGCAGACCGCCATGGCGCGTCGGGCCTGGCCCGGTCTCGGATTGTTGATCTGCACCACGACATTGTTGCGCCCGCAGCCGGAAGCGGTGACCGCGACTTCGCCGACATTGAGGATGGCGCGCGCAAGCTGCGCTTTCAGGCTCGCGGCGATTGGCACGGCACCGAGATAGATATGCTCGGCATGATAGCCGGGCTCGATGACCTGGAACATTGCATCGGATCTGGATGTCATCGTGTGGAAGGTCGCCAGAACGCCGCTGCCATAGTCCTCGTACATGCCGTGATATTCGGAGACGAGCCCCTCGACGATCGGCTTGTCGGCATGAATATGGCCCTCAAGGACGATCTCCGCTTCCGCCGGTACGAGAATGTCGCTTTTCAGGCAGCGGGCCATGCGGACCGGCTCCTTGAAGAGTGCGCCTGCGCAATGCATTTCGTCGTCGCCGAGGCCAAGGTAAAGGCAGGCGGTCAGCTGGATGATGGGATGGGCTCCAAGCACGACGGCAAAGGGCAGCGGCTTTCCGCTTTCGGCCGCCTTGCGTGCCATGATCGCCAGATGATGATTGGGCGCTATGCCGATTAGAGCCTCGTTGGGGCCTAGAACCTTCAGGCGCGCGTAAGACGCATTGCCGAGGCCCGTTTCCGGATCGCGGGCGATCATCAGGCCGGCGCTGATATAGGGGCCGGTTTCCTTGTCGAAAAAGGTCGGGACCGGCAGGCGCAGCAGGACGTCGTTGTCGAAAACCTCTTCCTGCACCGGTGCCTCGTCGACCACGATAGGTGCTATCGGCTTGCGGATCGACTCGATCAGGGCCGATTGGATGTTTTCCCGTGGCACGTTCATCGCCATGGCGATGCGGTCGAGATCGGAAAGCATGTTTCCGAAGACTGGCAAGTCGTAGCCCTTGATACGGTTCGCCCGAACCGCAAAAGTTTCATGCGTGAGCGACAGCAGGGCCGAAAGATCGTAGACTGGATCGATTTCCTGATCGACGGTCAGCAGCTTGCCTTGGCCGGCAAGCTTTGCAAGCAGCGAACGGCAGGACTGGTCGGTCTCAACAGAAATCGAAGCGGATCCAGACGCGGTTCGTTCGGCCAAGGGTGGGATCTCGCAGGTCAATCAAAGCTCCATAACAACTGTGTGCAGGTGATGGGATCATGGCGATAACTTTCCATCTTGTACACGCGCATAAAATCCAACTAGCACATCGGAAATTTTGAAATCATTTACCATTGATTGTATTGTGCGATAAATTTTAATCTCATAAAGTGCATAACTAGCCGTTCGTTAGATCGGTGAGATATGAAGAAAACGCAATTTTTTCAATTGGTAAGATGGTATTCAGAGTTGCAAACCGGATTTCCGAGGGCGATGTTTGCTTAAAATAATGGCATCGCGGCAGCAACGAGCGCCTACGATGTGTTTGCCCAGGTGCACGATAGCGGAAACTCCTTGCGCGACGTCGGCCAGAGGCAAAGGGTCGAGAATATCGCCCATGACGCCTTCCACGCCCGCAGGGAACTTCTTGCCCGCCCGGAGCAGGACACGGCAAGCATAGCCGGCCTTTACCAATCGGGGCAGGAGTCGCTCGCCGACAAGCCCGGTGGCTCCGGTGATCAATACGGTCATTGGTTCAATCCTTTCGCAACAGGGACTGCAGTCGTTCCGTGGCTGTTTGGAGGACACGGATGGTCGTGGCCACATCGGCCTCGTTGGTCCCGCCGAAGGCAGCATCGTGAATTGAAGAAAGGTCAGGGATCTGGCACCACAGCGCCTCGCCCGCAAGTGTCAGCCTCGGCAGACGTTGCCGCTGATCGCTGCCATCTGCAGTCTGCGCGACCAGATCCTTGCGGACAAGCGTGGTAACGATTCCGCTGAGGGTCGCGCGTTCAAGTTCAAGCGCGTGGCCAAGGTCTCGCTGGAAGGACGGGCCGTTGTTGGCGAGATACCAAAGGACATACCATTGCGTGGATCCGAGATCGAATGGCCGCAAGCGCTCGTCCATGAGAGCCCGCCCGCGAAGTAGCACCGCTTCGTCCATGTACTCACAGTCAGATTTTGGGTGTCCGCATGAAAGAGCATGGAGAAGCCTCGGGCATTTTGTTAGCTACCATACGATAATCGCAAGGTAGCGAACGAATATCTTACCACGATTGGGCTTTGCCGCTCACGACGAATTGGCCAAGGAGAAGGTCGGCGACAACTGTGACGTCTCGGAGGATGGCTCGCCACGTTCATCGCTTCCAATCATAAGCACGACAAATTCTTCTGAACCCATTTGGCAGCGGCGAACCACCCCGGTGCGCCACTTCAGCGTGACCTGCCTATTTCCCGGATAAGGTCGATAAAGGCTCTCAGCGGTGATGGTATGTGACGGCTGCGAGGGTAATAGAGTGCTAAGCCCGCCATTGGCGGGCACCAATCGTCGAGGACGGTTACGAGTTGGCGGGACGCCAGAAATGGCCGTGCGAAATGGTCGGGTACATAGGCTATACCGCGCCCGTCCACCGCCGCCTGGACGAGAAGATCATTGTCATCGAGGGTGAGATTGCCCGGCACGTCAACTGCGATTTCGGCATCTCGTTTTGAGAACTCCCAGCGATAGCGTTTGCCGCTCGGCAGACGCTGGCGGATGCAGCAATGCGCATAAAGGTCGTCAGGTGTCTGCAGTACGGCTTTGCCGTCGAGATAGGACGGCGCCGCCACGGCGATAAAACGGACATCGCCTCCGAACTTCACTGCGATCATGTCTTTCGGGACTGCTTCCAGCAGACGGATGCCTGCGTCGAAACCCTGTTCCACGATATCGACAAGCCGGCCTTCCGATACAAGATCAAGCTCCACGTCGGGATAGAGATCCATAAAGCGCGGCACGACGTCTGCAAGGAGAATGCGGGCGCCGCTTTTGTTGGAATTGATACGCAGTGTGCCGCTGGGAGTGCCGCGTTCCTCCGAAAGCGTATCGATCGCCTGATCGAGATCCTGCAGAACCGGGTCGAGTCGTGCGAGGAGGCGAGCGCCGGCCTGTGTCAGCGATACGCTGCGTGTCGTCCGATTGAAGAGGCGGACGTCCAGCTTTGCTTCCAGTCCAATGATCGCGTGACTGAGGGCTGAGCGCGAGACCCCCATGATGTCAGCCGCCCGACGGAAGCTCATGTGATTTGCGACCGCTGCAAAGGCCGCAAGGTCATTCAGGCTGGGGCGCGTCATTCGTGAATTATCCTCACCACGCTATCTCACATTGCCAATCTTATATCACCAATATTTCAGCTCTACATCCGGAGACGAACAAACGAGGAAAATTACATGACAAAGACATGGTTCATCACTGGCGCATCCTCCGGGCTCGGTTTCGAGATGACGCAGCAACTGCTTGCGCAGGGGCACACCGTGATCGCAACGCTTCGCCGCTCAGGAACGCTGAGGCAACTTGAGCAGGAATATCGCGAGCGCCTAGACGTCGTTCAGCTTGATCTGATCGACCCGGAGAGCATTGTCTCGGCCGTCGAAGGAGCGTTCCAACGGCACGGCCGCTTAGACATGATCGTCAGCAACGCGGCCTACGGCCTGTTCGGCGCTGCGGAAGAGCTCACGAATGAAGACATCGACCGACAGATCGCCACCAATCTTACCGGATCCATCCATCTCATCCGCGCGGCACTGCCTCTTCTTCGAAGGCAAGGCGGCGGACGGATCGTCCAGGTCTCGTCTGAAGGAGGGCAGATCGCCTATCCGGGCTTCAGCCTCTATCACGCGACCAAGTGGGGTATCGAAGGTTTCATCGAAGCCGTCGCACAGGAAGTGTCTCCCTTCGGCATCGACTTCATCATTGCAGAACCGGGGCCGACCGGCACCAACTTCGGATCCAATCTCGTCCGCGCGGAACCCATGGATGCCTATGATGAAACCCCTGCTGGCGCCGTCCGCAGGGCGATCACCGAGGGCAGCTTCAAGATCAAGGGTGACGCGGCGCGCACCGTAGCCGCAATCATATCAGCCGCCGAGAGCGAGACGCCGCCATTGCGACTGGCGCTGGGCAGTACGGCGTATTCCTCCATCTCGCAGGCGCTTTCCGCACGCCTGTCCGCTCTTGAGACGCAGCGGGAGATAGCGAATTCCGCCGATCGGCAGGACCTGTGAACCGCGACAGCGGCCTAAAGACAAAGGTCATGAACAGGAAAGGAAACAACATGTCCATTCGACCAGCTATATTGGCTCTCGCCTTCAGCATTTCGTCGTCTGCCTTGGCACAGACCGCCACGGAAAATCAGGTCGTAGGCACCTGGCGCATGATGTCGGCAACGATTGACCCCGGAGGAAAAAATATCGCTGCCTATGGAGACAAACCCAACGGTCTTCTCGTTTTCACTCCCGACATGCACTTCGTTGAAGTCCTTACCGACGCCGACGTCCCACGGTTTGCTTCAAATGCTCGCGGTGAGGGAACGGACGATGAAAACCGCATGGCGATGTCACGCAGCATCGGGTTCTTCGGCATCTACACCGTCGATGAGAAGGGCGAATTCAGTGGAAATCGTGTCGAGGGATCGACCTTCCCGAACTGGGTTGGCAGCGTACGAACAGGTGATGATTTAATTATGGTTGTTGACGGCGACCGGATGACTGAACAATTCCGCAGGCCGGAAGGCACTGAAATCAGGATCGAATGGCAGCGCGTCAAATAAGGCGCTGTGACGCTGGTTCCTGTAATGTCTCGGGCTTCAGGTTGCGCCGTCAGTCATTCGTCTCCCAGTCGTAGCCTCTCATATGATCGAGAAACGCACGCATCGCCGCACTCGGGAGGCGCCGGCTAGGATAGTATAAAAACCAATGTGGCAGGGTGGGGCTCCAGTCCGGGAGAAGCTCCACCAGCCGGCCGGTTTGGATATGCGGCTTGGCGTAGTCATCCAAGACATGGGCAATCCCTCTGCCTGCCAGCGCAGCTTGCAGTTCGTTGTGCGCCGAGCTGACCGTTAATCGGCCCGTCGGCGTGACGTCAATCTCTTCGTCCCCCTCGTCGAACTGCCAGGTAACGAGCGTGCCCCCAGGGAAACGACGTCTTATACAGTCGTGATCAACGAGTTCGTGCGGTGTCTGCGGCTCTCCGCACCTTTTTACGTAGTCCGGCGAAGCGACGATTGCATAACGAAGCGCGGGGCCAAGCGGGAGCGCGATCATGTCCTGAGCGAGCTGCTTGCCGAACCTGACGCCCGCATCGAAGCCCTGTTCCACGATATCGATAACGGCCGCATCGCTGATGATCTCGATCTTCACCTCCGGGTAAACATCCATGAAGTCGAACACGAGCGGACAAAGAAAATGATCGACGGCCGGAGCTGGCGCGTTGATCCTGAGGGTTCCGGATGGGCTGTCGCGCAATTCATCAACTTCTGCGATGGCGAGCCTGATGTCGCTCAATGCAGGTGCCAGACGCTCAAGAAGGCGCTGTCCAGCCTCCGTTGGAAACACGCTCCTCGTCGTTCGGTTGAGGAGCCGGATGCCCAAAGCCTCCTCAAGAGTATTCATTGTTTGGCTCAGCGCCGATGAAGAGATCCCTCGCTCGAGTGCGGCCGCGCGGAAACCGCCGCAACGCACGATGGCCACGAAAACGTCGAAGCTGTCCAGACGAAGAGGGTTCATTGAGAAGCATTTCTAATCAAGCTGATAAACTTAATGCAGCTTATCAGATCAATTGTCCGATGTCATGGTTGGCGTAGAGTTCAACGCCGCGCTCCATCCGGTTCCTTTGCCGGTCATTTAGGCCCCTGCGTAGCGAAGCCGGGCGTGGCCAATGCGAAAGGGAAGACCGATGAATGCCTTCACCCTCAACAGACGCGCTGTCATGCTGTCCGCCGTCGCAGGCGCCTCAAGCATGCTCATACCCGGCCTGGCCGGTTCCGGTACAGCCAACGCCCAGGCCACGCCCGCCTTCGCCGGCAATGCCGGGCATTACCGCTTTCGCGTCGGGAATATCAGCGCGACAGTGTTGAGCGACGGCGTGATCGGTGGCCCGCCGCGCGTCTATGCAAGCGATGCGCCGGAAGCCGAGCTTCAGGAGGTCCTGCGGCAGGCCTTTCTTCCGGCCGATCACATGACACTCAACCTCAACACGCTGCTGATCGAAACCGGCGGCCGGCGCATTCTGATCGAAGCCGGAGCCGGCAAGACCATGGGCCCGAACGGTGGCCAGATCTTTGATAACCTCGCGGCTGTCGGCCTCGCGCCAGCGGACATCGACGCGATCGTTATCTCCCATACCCACCCTGACCACGTGGGTAATTTGCGAACCGCGGATGGCGGCAAGGCCTTTCCCCGCGCCACGGTCTTCGTCCCGAAGGCGGACTGGGACTTCTTCGTCCGTACCGATCCGGATCTCTCCTATATGCCGGTGCCGGAGGAGTTCCGCCTGCGCTTCGCCGCAAACATCAAGAACAGCCTCGCGCCGTTCATGAACGATGTGGAGCTTTACGAAGCCGGCGCCGAGATCGTGCCGGGCCTGACGACGATCGTCGCATCCGGCCACACGCCGGGCATGGCTACCTTCCTCGTCCATTCCGGAAACGACCAGCTGCTGCTGACGGCGGACCTGGCCTATCACCCCGTCGTCAACGTCGACAGGCCGTGGCTTCCAGGCCCGGACCGCGACAAGGAAACCGCTCTTGCCTCCCGTCGGCGCATCTTTGACAGGGCGGCCGCCGATCGTCTCCCGGTTCTCGGCTTCCATTTTCCCTTCCCAGGCCTCGGCCGGATGCTGAAAACCGACGGCGGTTACGCCTGGGTTCCCGCCAACTGGCAGTTTTGACGATTAAGGAAACAGGAGAACTCTCATGGACCAGTCAAAGATCAACAGGCGCGGTTTCCTCGGCACGATGGGCGCGGCGGCGACAGGGCTGGCACTTGCCAGCCACGCTGCGGCGCAAACCCAGGAAACGAATGCGGCGTCGCCAACCGCAGGATCAAACCCGGACGTCCTTACCCGCACCTTGCCGCGGACCGGCGAAAGGGTCACGGCGCTGGGTCTCGGCACTTTCCTCACCTTCGACCTGAAGCCCGGTGACCGACGCGACGCCTTGCGCCAGGTCTTCGAGCGGTACGTCGCCGCGGGTGGCCGTGTGGTCGATACATCGCCGCTTTACGGCTCGGCCGAGGTCAGCGTCGGCCAGTTCATGGGAGAGTTCGACGGTTCGGACGAGATCTTCCTCGCCAACAAGGTCTGGTCGACGGGAGAATATCTCGGCGACGAAAGCCACGCGATGGAAAGCTTCCGCCAATCGCGCATGCGCACTTGGCGCGACACGATCAATCTCATGCAATGCCACAGCATTACCAATGCGCCGGTCGTCGTCCCGCTCATGAAGGCCTGGAAGAAGGAAGGCCTCATACGCCATGTCGGCGTGACCCACCACGAGTCGGCGGCGCAGGACCAGCTCCTGGCGATCGTCCAGCGTGATGATGTCGACTTCATCCAGACGAACTACTCGATCTTCAACCGCGACGCCGAACGTCGTCTTCTTCCCGCTGCGGCCGACAAGGGCGTCGGCGTTCTGATCAATCTGCCGCTCGAAAAGGCCCGCCTGATGAAGGTGGTCGAGGGCCATGAGCTTCCCGGTTTTGCAGCCGAGTTCGGAGCGACGAGCTGGGCGCAGTTCTTCCTGAAATGGGTCATGGCGCATCCTGCCGTCACGAGCGTCCTCTGCGGCACGTCCAACCCCGACCACATGAGCGACAATGTTCAGGCGATGACAGGGCCGCTTCCCGACGAGCGGATGCGCGGCCGCATGGTCGCCCATATGGAAACGATTCCCGGCTTCGGTTCCATCGGCACGATGCCTTGGTATCCCGGCAAGGAGAACATGTATGCCGGCCTTATCCGGGAGGCGCAGGCGAACGCCGCGCAGCGCCTGCAGTAACGCCGGCTCGATGAACCCGCCATCACGTTGGAACAATCAGTGGGAGACCTGCCTTGCCTACCACCAGACGCTCGCTTCTGACCGCCTTTCTGACGCTGCCTTTCATCGAGGCGGCAAGAATGAGTGCATTTGCGCAGTCCGGTCCTGCCCCAATCCGGATGTCGGCCATGGAAGAAGCGGTGCTGCAGCCAATTTGCGCGATGAAGCTCCGAGGCTAGTGGCACTCCGGCATCCGGAAAGCTCCGGATCGTACCGATAAGTCCTTCGACCATCAGGTAAAAGACCCAGATGCATCCGATCGCACTCCCTGTCGAAGTCTTCGTCGCGTGATGCGATAGACGGCTGCGGGTGGAATATTGGCTAGGGTGCAGCCGACATAGGTTGCTTTCAGGCCCAGGCGGTCGAGCAAGGGTCTGGCGATCGGGCATCGCGGTCCGTAGGTGAATTGGTAGAATGCTCCACCATGGTGAAGATGCGAGAACGCCCCCTCCAGGATCGCATGCACCTTGCGCAACGGCATCGATAGAAGAGGAAGGCCACTCACGACAGCGCCCACGGGCGCTGAGGCGTGAAGCGTTAACTTGCGCAACAGAGCAGCATCCATCCGGACTGTTTTTGCGGCTGGAAAGCGATCGCTGAGTTGGTTCGCAAACTCTGCACCGTACTCGACCAGCACGAGATTTTCTTCGGCAACACCCCGTCGCAGCAATGCCTCTGTAAAGACGCCGGTTCCAGGACCCAACTCGATGACTGTGCCCGTCTGCGTGGATATCTCCGCGGTCATAAGGGAAGACAACGCGCGCCCTGATGGAGTGACGGAGGCGACGCGAAGGGGGGCGCAAAGCCACGCCCGGAAAAACAAAAGCGCATCAGCATTCCTGTTCGTCATCGCTTGCTGGCTCCAGGGTGCATGCGCATCGAATGTCTTCGCTGAAGCCGCCACACCAAGGCCGTGACTATTTCCGCGACAACAAGCAGGACCAATATCTTGAGGGCGAGCACGGATGAATTGATGCCGGGAAACGCCAAGCCAGCCAAATATCCCGCGGCAATGAACAGGCCGTTCCACAGAACGATGCCGACTGCCATGCCGGATACGAACTGCGGCGTATTGGTGCCTAACAGCCCCGCCGCAATGGGCGAGATCAACCGGATCGTGGGAATGAGCTGCGACAGGATCGTGAGCAATCCTTCCCGGGCCTGCAGGGAGGACAATATCCAGTCGATATGAGGGTGCGATAGACCTACCCATCTGCCGACCGCGTAGAGAAGCGTTGCGGATTTCTTTCTCCCGATAGCACGCACGAGAAAATAGAGGTTGAGGGCACCCATAAAACTCCCTAGCGTCGTTGCGATGACGGCGGTGAGGAGGAACCAGATACCATCGGCCGAAACACCTATGGCAACCAGAACCCCATAGGAGGGCAGGGCAGGCAAGAAACGCTCTGCAAGCCCGATCGCGAAGAGACCAAATATGCCGTATATCTCAATCCAGTCGACAAGGTTTCCAAGGGGGTCCATGGCTTACACCCCCCGTTTGATTGTTGCCTCGCCCTGACCGAAAAGCTCAGGATGAGGAACTTGCGCGTTGAACGATATACCTGTCAGCTTTTCTGAAAGCTCCCACAGCCTATGCGCCACATGCTTTTCCATCGCCTGTCGCGGAATCTGTGCCTCTGTCGGGTGTCCACGGGTTTCGGCTAGTCTATCGGGCCCGTAATATCCGCCGCCTCGGGCGTTTGGAGACGTCACCGCAAACAAAGTCGGCAACGCGCCTTGGGCAACGGGCTGAAACAGAAACCATAACACCGTCCTGAGGAGACCTTGAGCACTGTTGCGCCCAGGGGCGTTATGAAGCAGATCGGTGCGCGATACGCCCGGGTGAGCGGCCATGCTAGTGATACCCCAGCCCGCATCGTCACTTCTTCGTTGCAGTTCGAAAGCGAACATTAGACATGCCAGCTTCGACTGAGTGTAGACAGGCATCGGCTTATAATTTCGCTCCGCTTGCAGATCGTCGAAATTGATTGCGGCGCTTGCGCTTCGAACAGCAATGCTGGAAAGCGTGACGACGCGTGGGTTTTTTGCCCGCGTGAGCAACGGCAGGAGCCGACCAGTCAAGGCAAAGTGGCCAAGATAATTGGTGCCGAACTGCAGTTCAAAACCGTCGCTGGTCGTCTGTCGTGTTGGCGGCGTCATCACGCCGGCGTTGTTGATGAGGACGTCGATATGATCACGCGTTTCTTTCAGTCTTTTGGCCAGCCTCTCTATCGATGCGAGGCTGGCGAGGTCGACGATTTCCAGGGTAACTGATGCCTGCGGCGCCCTTTCCTTGATGCGCCGAACGGCTTCGGCGCCTTTCGTCGGATTGCGCCCTGCGATGATCACGTCGCCACCGGCTCGGGCCAGCGCGAGCGCATCTTCGAAGCCCAGGCCGCCGGTTCCGGTGATCAGGATCGTTCGGCCCTTCTGAGGCGGCATATCGTCAAGTGTCCAAGGTTGTGACATTGTCAGTTCCTTCTGTTTCTGCTGGAGCGAGATTGTCTGTCGAAAGACGCCTTGTTCGGAGCACGTCTTCGGTGGACAGAAGGTCGCTTTGGGCGACCTCTCACGGATCCGAAACGGGGCGGTTCCGGGTCCGAGCCGATGCGTTGGCGAGCGGCGGCTTTACCGCCACCTCACGCGTTCGCTGCATCCATGCCGGATATTCGGGGGTGATTTTACTGACGGCTTCCAATTCGGCGACATCATCCGCACTGAGCGTGATTTCTGAAGCCCCGACGCTGTCGTCGAGCTGCGTGACCGTCTTCGCACCGACGATGACGCTTGTGACGTGCGGCTGATGCAGCAGCCAAGCCAGCGCGATCCTCGCAACGCTGACCCCCTTTTCGGCGCCGATGCGTTGCATCACATCGATCACGTCATAAGCTCGATCCATGGCGACCGGCGGAAAATCGAAGGTCGTCCGTCGGCTGCCTTCCTGGCCCTGCTTGTCGCGGCCGAACTTACCGCTGAGCAGCCCGCCGGCAAGCGGGCTCCAAACCAGAAGACCGAGTTTCTCGGCCTTAATGAGCGGAACAATTTCCCTCTCGATATCGCGACCTGCCAGCGTGTAGTAGTTTTGCGAGGTTGCGATCTTCGCGATCTGAAGGTGCTCGCTGTGGCCCAACGCCCTGGCCATCTGCCAGGCCGACCAATTCGACACGCCGACATAACGAACAAGACCTTGCTGCACCAGCGCATCCAATGCCGACAGGCTTTCGTCGATCGGTGTTACGGTGTCGATGTTATGGAGCTGGTATAGATCGATGTGATCGACTTGTAGCCTTCTTAAACTGGCTTTGACGCTGTCGAAGATGTGGCCCCGGGAATTGCCGGCGTCGTTTGGCCCCTGGCCCATAGGCCCGTAGACCTTCGTTGCGATGACGACGTCTTCCCGCCGCACACCAAGATTCTTAATTGAGCGGCCGACCATCTCTTCCGACGCGCCGCTCGAATAGATATCGGCAGTATCGATAAAGTTGATCCCGTGCTCGAGTGCACGGGCGATCAGTGCCTGAGCGTCGTCCTGCTGGACGTTACCCATATTGGACCAGATGCCCTTGCCGCCGAACGTCATCGTGCCGAGGCAGAGCTCGGAGACGAAAAGGCCCGTATTTCCCAATGTGTTGTATTTCATGACGAAGGTGTCCTGCAGGAGTGGTTAGTCGCGAATCCGCTTCGGCGCGTCCATGCCGTAGCGAACATCGATCAGGCGATGCCGCCATTCGCGAAGATGTTTTGACCGTTGATCCACGCCCCATCCTGCGAGCAGAGAAGGCCGATGACATTGGCGATATCTTCGGGTTGGCCCAGCCGACCGAGCGGGGTAGCCTCCGGTATGCCGCGAAGTGCCTCTTCTCCATGCTGTCGCAAGAGTTGGGTATCGACGGCGCCTGGCGATATCGCGTTGACTGAAATGTTGCGGCCACCCAATTCCTTTGCGAGAACGTTTGAATAGATCTCTTGCGCTGCCTTGGTTGCAGCATAGGCTGCCGTTGCGGGAGGGCTCATCTTGATGATGCTTGAGCTGAGGCTGATAATCCGGCCGCCGTCGCGAACGCGGCGCGACGCCTCGCGCAGAACATTGAAGCTTCCTTTGACGTTGGTGGCCATCATCCGGTCAAAGGCTTCGTCGGTCATTTGGGCGAACAGACCGACATTCATGATGCCGGCGTTATTGACGACGATGTCGACGCCGCCGAAGGCTTCGTCATTGGCGTCGAAAAGAGCTTTGACTGCAGCTGGATCCGCAACGTCCCCTTGGCGAACGATGGCGCGACCGCCAGCCGCCTCGATGTCGCCGACGACCGCTTCGGCAAGGTCACGGTTCGTTAGATAGTTCACCGTCACGGCGTACCCGTCCCGCGCGAGGCGTCGGGCTGTCGCGGCCCCGATGCCGCGGGAAGAGCCGGTGATCACTGCGCCGCGCTGGGTGCCGAGTTGAGGGGCGGCATCGGAAGTCTGCGCCGACGCAACGCTTGTCATGGCGAGAGCTGAAGGAACAGCGGCGGCCATGGCGAGGAATGCGCGGCGAGAGTTATCGGTATCGAACATCGTAGTGTCTCCTTTGAGGAAGTTTCAAGGTGCCGCAGACGTCGTCTGCAGCCGCGTTTCGCGCTCAACGCTGGCGAAGGAAATTCGCGATGCGCTGGTTTGCTATCAGGTAGACAATCCCCGCCACGACGCTCGCCAATGGCACGATCAACAAGCCGAGCCCTAGGCCATTGGGAATGTCAGCCGCTGTGGCTGCATCACTGACGACGCCGACGATCAAGGGGCCGAGTGCCGGGCCGGCAAGACCGGAACCAATCATAACGAGGCTGGTCGCCTGTGCCTGACGCCCAGGACCGGCGATAAGATGCGCGGCGCCGAAGCCCCACGGCAGCATGAATGAAAAGGACAGCATCCCCGGCACGAAGAGTGCAATGGACATCCAGCCGGCCGGTGTAAACAGGGCCGCAGTCGTCGTTACACTGGCGATCAGGAACAGAATTGCTGGAGGGCCGAGTACCTTGCCTGTGCCTGAGCGGACGGCGTGATCAAACCATCGTCCGCCACCCAAAGTCCCGATGACCCCCATCAAACCTTGGAGCATCCCGAACGACACACCGACCTCTGTCGCTGTAAAATCGTGGGTGCGGATCAGAAACGGGATGGAGAAGGCATAGAAAGGCGCTCCTGCGAAGCCTAGGAAAATAGTACCCGTGAACAACCAGCGGAACGCCGGGGATGATAATAGGTCAAGGCCGGTTCGCAAAAACGGTTCGCTGCGTGAGGCTGTTGATGGAATAGGCGGCGTGGGCCCGGAAACCAGAATGGTCAACAGACCGATCAAGACGCCTATGGCGCCAGCACCGATCAGAACAATGCGCCAGCCGAGTACATCTGCAATTGCGCCGCCTGCCGCAAATCCCACCATGGTGCCGAGCGGGATGCCCATTGCGAACAGGCCGATTGCGAGACCGCGGCGCTCGGGGTCGATTTTGCGAACAATCAGGGCGTGGCCCGCCGGAACGGCGCCGGCCTCCCCGAATGCGACGCCGAAACGTGTGAGGCCCAGGAACATGAAACTGGCGGCAAAACCGCCCAGGGTCGTCATGACGCTCCAGATCAGGACGCAGGAAATCAGTACAAGCCTGGGAGATCCCCTATCTGCTGCGCGGGCAAGCGGCAGAGAGAGAAGCGCGTAGCAAACCGCGAAGGCGAGGCCCGTGATCAGGCCCATCTCAGTGTCGGTCAGCCGCAGGTCTGCTTTGATCTTCTCCGCCAGGATGAACGGAAGTATCCGATCAATCTGCGATAACGCGTTGATTAGCAGAAGCACGATACATATAGCGGCCATCCGTAGGCCTCTGACGTATTGCCGACTGGAGGCAGCCGGCGGCGCTCGTGTCTCTGAACGGTCTATTGACCGGGCGACAATTTCTGTCATCTTGAGGTCACTCCTCGCTTGGTTGCACCCTTAAGCTAGATGGAGTGACCGATGACCAGAATGCCCGAACCTTCAAGAAACTTGCCTATTCCTGCAGGAGAGGCGATGATGCCGGCGAGAAGCCACGTATTGCCGTGGCCCCTTAAGCAGCCGGAGCCTCGCTTGAATACCCCATTGCTCTCAGCCGTTACCGCCTACATCGAAGAACAGGGTGGGGGGGAAGGCCTGTTCCCGACGGCCATCGAAGGCTTCAACATCGTCCGCTCGTTTCAATCGATGATGCCCATGCGGAACATTTACAGGCCGTCGCTCTGCGTCGTGCTGGAGGGGGCGAAGGAGTTGCAGTTCGGTGATGAACATCTCAACTACCGCAGCATGGAGTGCCTGGTCGTCAGTGTCGGCCTCCCGGCGACCGGAAGGATCGTGGAGGCCAGCACTGCAACGCCTTACGTCGGCGTCATGATCGACTTCGACGTGGCAACTGTGCGGCAAGTTCTCGAACAATTGGATACACCGCCAGCACAATCAGAGGCGACCGGTCCTGGTGCTTTTATCGCCAAAGTGGATCAAGCACTCGCTGATTGCATTCTTCGTCTCGTTCGACTGCTGGCAACGCCGAAGGCAATCCCGATCCTGGCGCCTTCAATCGTGCGCGAGATCTGCTACTGGCTGTTGAGCGGCCCGCATGGCGGCGAGATCTGTAAGCTTGCCTGCCCGGAATCAAACATTGAGCGTGTGGTCAGGGCCGTAGCCCTGTTGCACACCAACTTCGCCGAAACTTTACGCGTTGATCAGTTGGCTGATGTCGCGCGAATGAGCCCGTCTTCGTTTCACCAGCATTTCAAGGCGTTGACCTCGATGACGCCGCTGCAGTTTCAGAAGCAACTCCGCTTATTGGAGGCGCGTCGTCTCATGGTCACGAAGGCTGCCAATGTTGCCGAAGCGGCCTACGAGGTGGGGTATGAGAGCGCGTCGCAATTTAGCCGCGAATATTCCAGAACTTTTGGCATTGCGCCTAAACAGGATGCGTTAAACCACCAGCGCCTGCACAACGAATATGCAAGTCGCACTGTACGCTCCGCGTAATCTCTTCAGGAAGAATTGCAGCTCAGGCCCAATGGCCTCCGGCACACTTGCAGTATGCTTCCAGGAGCCGATCCAAGCGGCGCAAGTTCGTCGTGCAGGGGGGCCGCACGGTCCCCCGACGTCGAACTCTCTCGAGGAATATATGCGGGAAGCCGGGGGCGCGATGAAACAGCCACCGTGGCACGCCAATTCGTTGATTTCCTTGCAGCAGAGTTCTCACAAACGCTATTTCGAATGTTTTCATTTGCAAGCAATACGTCAAACAGCGGGGTCTCGGTTTCCATTCCCATCAAGAGCTTAGCTCTCCGGCCATCCTCCGGCGGCTTTTGCCAGCCGCCGGATCGTCTGCGGAGGTTGTCCATAGTGGCGCATGAACGCATCGCGCATGCGCCGAAGATCAACGAAACCGCTTTCCCGGGCGATGTGATCCATGGGGTGCCGAGTCTCCTCGATCATCAGGCGAGCGGCCTCAATGCGGATTTGCTCGACGGCCTTGGCGGGTGTCTGGCCGGTTTCCGCGTGAAACGCACGGCTGAATTGGCGAGGCGATAGTGCCGCGACCTGAGCCAGTTCTTCGACTGTCAGCGGATTGGTGAGATGTGCCTTGGCATGGATCAGCGTTTTTTGAATCCGATCGCTGCTGGGGGAGAGTTGCAATAGTTCCGAATGCTGCGACTGACCACCCGCGCGGCGATGGTGCATCACCAGCCGTCGGGCGATGGCGCTTGCTACATCACGTCCCAGATCTTTCTCGATCAATGCCACGGCAAGATCCAGGCCCGCGGTGAGGCCGGCCGATGTCCAGACCGGCCCCTCGTTGATGAAGATACGGTCGTCCTCAACCCGTACATTTGGAAAGGCATTGCGCATCTCCTTGGCATAGGACCAATGAGTGGTTGCGCGCCGTCCTTCGAGAAATCCCATCTGCCCAAGTAGAAACGACCCTGTGCAGAGTCCCGCGACCCTTCGCGATGCCTTGGCCATCGCGCGTAAAGTCGCGAGCGTCGTTTCATCCTGCTGCGGAGGGGGTACGAGGCCCGCCAGAAGAAGAAGCGTGTCCACCTGTCCCACGTCGTTGAGCTTGGTCGTCGGCACAGCAAAACCACTGGATGACATGACAGGTCCACCTTCGACCGAGGTGATCGAAAGGGTGTAATAAGTTTCATCCCGCAACAGATTGGCCAGCTCGAAGGCGGCCTGCACGCCGAGCGCCAGAAACTGGAAGCCCGGCGTCAGCACCATGGAAACGTGAGGCATTCAACCCTCCAAACCGTATGTCTGAAAAACGTAGTTTATACGTCATATCGGACAAATGTCATCTGGTCCATAACGTCCTTGTCGAAAGCGATGGCGCTTTCCCGCAAACAAGGAACAGATCAATGACCACCAAGGGAACTGCACTCATCACCGGCGCCTCTACCGGCATCGGCGCGATCTACGCCGACCGTCTTGCCGCGCGCGGTTACGACCTGATCCTCGTTGCCCGCAACAAGGAAAAGCTCCAGTCGCTCGCCTCGGCGATCTCGGACAAGACGAACCGTGCGGTCGAAGTGCTTGCTGCCGATCTGGGCGAGGCGGCCGATCTTGCGGGCGTCGAGAAGGTGCTACGCGAAGACGCCAGCATCACGGCGCTGGTCAACAATGCCGGCATCGGCACCCACACGACGCTGCTGGAAAGCGATGTCGATCGTATGGAGGCCATGGTCCGGCTGAACGTGACAGCCTTGATGCGCCTGACCTACGCGGCAGTGCCCGGCTTCGTGGCGCGCGGCGGCGGCACGGTGATCAATATCGCCTCGATTGTTGCGGTCGCGCCAGAATTGCTCAACGGCGTCTATGGCGGGACAAAGGCTTTCGTTCAGGCGTTCACCACCTCGCTCAACCACGAACTTTCAGACCGCGGCATCCGTGCCCAGGCCGTGCTGCCCGGCGCGACACGGACCGATTTCTGGGCGCTCGGCGGCCTGCCGGTCGAGCATCTCCCCACCGAAATCGTGATGCAGGCTGAGGACATGGTCGATGCCGCCCTTGCCGGGTTCGATCAGGGCGAAACCAGCACCATCCCTGCGCTGCGCGATATCGAGCTGTGGAATGCCTATGAGGCGGCGCGTCTCGCCCTCGGCCCGCAGCTCTCCGCCACCCAGCCAGCTCCGCGCTTTACGACTGCAGCCTGAAAACGTTCCAACCCTCTTAGAATGAAAGGTTCATCCCATGAAACTGACTGGCAACACCATCTTCATCACTGGCGGCACGAGCGGCATCGGGCGAGGCCTTGCGGAAGCCTTCCATCGCCTTGGCAACAAGGTAATCATCTCCGGACGGCGCACTGCACTGCTCGACGAAGTGACCGCAGCCAACCCCGGCATGGCGGCCATCGCGCTCGATGTATCGAGCCTCGACAGCATCCAGTCCGCCGCGAGGGAACTGATCGAAAACCATCCCGATCTGAATGTGGTGTTCAACAACGCCGGATTCATGCCCTTCGATGATGTCTCCGGCCCGGTTGACGACGCTGTCATGCAGGACCTGATCGCCACCAACCTGATTGGGCCCATCCGTGTGACCTCTGCCCTAATTGACCATCTGAAGACGAAACCCGAGGCAACCGTGCTGTACACCAGTAGCGTGCTTGCCTTCGTTCCGATCGCCAGTAATGCGATCTATTCGGCGACCAAGGCGGCGCTTCATTCCTTTGCTCTGTCTCAGCGCTTTCAACTGCGGGACACCAGCGTGCGCGTGCAGGAAATCGCCCCGCCATGGGTGGACACCGATCTGATCTATAAAAGCGGTGATCCGCGCGCCATGCCGTTGCCCGATTTTATCGAGCAGACGCTCGTTGCGCTTGCCACAGAGACCCCCGAAGTGATCGTCGATGCCATCAAGTCCCTACGGGACAATCCGGGCGCGAACGAACACAGCTTCTTCGAAGCCTTCAATCGCAGCATTGTCGACAACCCCATCCCGGTCAGCGCTTGAGACAAAGGCCGATGGCGCTCGATCCGATCGACATCGGCCAAAATCTGTCTGCAGATCATGACTTCACGCAGAATGCTAGGGCCTTAAGGGTTACCTCAGGACGTGACGGGATATGCTTATCCGAAGGATTAGTGCTGGGCGAGCCGTCCGGACGCGTAGTCGCGCGCGAGCGCGATAAAAGCCTGGAAGGCCGCGGAGGAATTTCGCCGATTATAATAATAGAGGCACAGCGGCACGAGCGGCGGCGTCCAGTCTTCAAGAAGGCGCACAAGCCGTCCCTCAGCGATGTCTTCGCGGACGTCGGCTTCCATGAAGTAGCCGATCCCCACGCCGTTAGTCACCGCGATCCGCGCCAGGGAGGCTTCATCAAGAGTGATCGGCCCTTCGACGTCGAGTTGCAGTTTTTCGCCGCCCTTCTCGAACCGCCATCTAAGCAATGTACCATCGGGAAGCCGCCCGCGAACGCAAGGGTAACAGAGCAAATCCTGCGGCACTTGGGGGATAGCCCTGTTTTCGAAAAAGGCAGGCGATGCGGCAATTGCCATGCGTCTCATCTTACCCAGCGGAATGGCGATTGCGTCGCCAGGCACCAGATCGGCGCTGCGCACTCCCAGGTCGAAACCCGCCGCCACCACGTCAACAAGTCGGCCCTCGGTAACGATGTCGATATGAACCTGCGGATAACGCTGCAAATAGCCGAGGACTAGTGGCGCCATGATCTCGCGCGCCGCCGTCGCGAAGGCATTGATGCGCAAGGTGCCGGACGGCGTCTCCTGCTGGGAGCGCGCCGTGTTCATCGCTTTTTGGATGCCCTCAAGCGATGGCTTGATCTGCGCGACGAATATCCGGCCCGCATAGGTGAGCGATACGCTGCGCGTCGTGCGATTGAATAATCGCACGTCGAGCTGACGCTCTAGCTTACCCACCGCGTTGCTGATGGCCGTGGTCGACATGCCGAGATCGGTTGCCGCCGCTCGGAACGAGCCGCACCGAACGATGGCGAGAACCGCCTCAAGCTCGATCAATGAATGGCGCGTCATTATCCCGATTTTCGTGATGCCTCATGGCAGTTTATCTCGCTTATCAGGCGAAAAGTCCATCGCTAACTTAGCTTCATCACTGTTGAGGAGATGAACATGACAATGAACCTACCCAAGCCAATCGCCGCCTATGTCGAGGCTAACGCCCGTCTCGATATCGACGGCATGATGGCCCCGTTTCTGCATGATGCCGTCTTTATCGACAACGGTAAGCGTTACGAGGGAATAGCGCAGATCCGCAAGCTACTTAATGACGAAGCGATCGCGGTACAGGCGATTTTTGAGCCCGACACAGTTCGGGAAGAAGACGGCGATGTCGTGCTTGAAGGTCCCGCTCATGGAGACTTCCCCGGCAGCCCGCTCCGCTTCACCTATCGCTTTACGCTGGCCAACGACGCCATCAAAACCCTGGAGACGACAGTATGAGCATCAAGGCAGATCCCAACGAGTTCGCCGGCAAGTGCGTACTCATCACCGGCGGCACCAAGGGTCTGGGCCGCGCCACGGTCGAGCGCTTCCTCGCCGGCGGAGCCCGTGTTATCACGGCCGCCCGCACGATCAAGGATCCCATAGAGGGCGTCGGATATGTGCAGGCAGACCTGACCACTGCAAAGGGAAGCGAAGCGCTGGCCAAGGCAGCGCTTGAACGGTTGGGCGGCATCGACATCCTTGCCCATGTCATCGGAGGCTCAGCTTCGCCACCGGGAGGCTTCGCCGCGCTGACGGACGATCATTGGCTTGCAGAACTGAACCTCAACCTGCTGGCGACTGTCCGTCTCGATCGCTTGTTGATCCCGCAGATGCTTGAGCGGGGCAAGGGCACCGTGGTCCATGTCACCTCGATTCAGTCCGTCCTGCCGCTGCCCGAATCCACAACAGCATACGCCGCGGCGAAGGCGGCGCTCAGAACCTACAGCAAGTCGATCTCGAAAGAGCTCGGTCCCAAGGGCGTGCGGGTCAATTCCGTCTCGCCCGGCTGGATCATGACCGACGCCACTGGAGACTTTCTCGAAATGCTTCGGACTGCCAATGGTGGCACGATTGAGGACGCGCGTCAGTCCGTGCTCGATGCCTTGGGCGGGATCTCGATCGGGCGTGGCGCCGAGCCTGAAGAAGTAGCCGACCTTATCGCCTACCTGGCTTCCGACCGGGCGGCTGCAATCCACGGCGCCGAGTTTGTCATCGATGGCGGGACTATCCGCACTGTCTAAGGGTGCGACCCGGCATTCGCGCAAGAGCGGATGCCGGGAGCCTGCCTTTGATCATAAAAAAACTCTCGCAGATTGCCGATAGAAACAGTGGGCAGCGGTCGGCGGCAATTGAAAGAGAACCCTCACACCCTCACCATACCTGACATTTTGTCCTGTGAGCGCTGTAGCTGGTCTCAAGACGACCCGCTGATGCGGGACTATCATGATGCCGAATTGGGTCTGCCACAGCGAGACCCGCGGACGCTGAGGGAAATGCTCATGCTGGAGGGGTTCCAGGCAGGGCTTGCCTGGATCACCATCCTGCCCAAGCGTGATGCCTTTCGAGTCGCCTTCGCGGATTTCGGCCCGGGTTAAGGTCGCTGCTTTTGACGAGCGGGACATTGAGCGGTTGATGGCGGATCCTGGCCTCGTGTGCGCACGGGCCAAAATCGAGGCCACGATCAGGGGCGCGCAAATCTATTGTGACATGCAGGATCGCGGCGAGGACTTCTCGGCATTCTGCTGGTCCTTCACGGAAGGGAAGCCGGTCCTTGGTGACGGTGAAAGCTGGGTTGCGAGTACACTGATATCCGAGAAGATTTCGCAGGAGTTGAAGCGACGCGGCTTCAAGTTCGTCGGACCGAACTCTACAGCAAGGCTTTAAAATGGCGGTCAAGTAGCGACATGAAAACCGAATAGCCAAGGGGACCGATGAGCCTCGCCGGCCAATTGTTTTTGTCTCCTATATGCGATCTGCTCCTGCCAGCTGGAAATCTGCAAGCGTGCTGTAGGAGGGCAATGCCCTGTTTGAGAGGATACCCTTGCGGAGAATGACGCGGTCGGAGTGTGGGCGGGCGATGACCTGATCGAGGCTCCACGCCTCCAGGATCATCAGGTCTGCCGGACGACTGATGCCGATCATGCCGGCGTCTATGCCCATGATGCTGGCCGGGACGGGACCGGCAAGTGCAGGCGCATCCGCGTAAGGGTGGTCGAGATGCAAGATGCGCACCGCCTGCCGCCAGGTGTCCAGCATGTCGTGATCGCCATAGGCAAAGAACGGGTCGCGGCAATTGTCTCCGGCCGCAGCCACCGGGATGCCGGCCGCCCGCAACTCCTGAACGGGTGTCACCCCGCGCCAGCGCGGCGTGCGGCCATGTTGACGGTCCTGAAGATACATATTGACGGTTGGCAGCGTGATGATCGAAAGGCCGGCATCGGCGATCAGAGCAATCGTATCTCGCAGTTCCTGCTCGCCGAGAAGGGCCAGCGAACAGCAGTGGCCGCAGGTGACGCGCCCCTCGTAGCCATGGCGGATGGCAGCACGCGCGACATGCGGCAAAGCATCGGCCTGATCGGCCTCGTCGACATGCAGGTCAACATCCAGCTCCCGCTCCTTCGCCAGCACGAACACTTGATCAAGCAGCAGGTCGATATCGTCAAGGCCTGATCCATGGGTGCCCCCTGAGGCGCGGGTGACGCCACCCAGCAGGCCGCCGTGGTAGGCAACGATATCGGCAAGACGCGCGCCATAATCGCCACTGTAGGCATCGAGCGGCACGAGCCCGGCGGCTTGCAAGGCGATGCAGCCTTTCCAGCGTTCGCGCACCTCGGCAAAAGCATTCCAGGTGATTTCCGCCTGCCCCTCATGGCTGTCGAGATGCGTGCGGATAGCGGCCACGCCATGGGCGTCGGCCGTCGCAAGGCCAAATTCCATCCGCCGAAGAAGGTCTTCCGCATTCCAGTGCGCAAGACGATCTGCGGTCGTTGCAGCGCGTGCGCCCGGATGCGTGCCGCCGGAATCGGGCGCTCGTCCCATCGTGTGGCCCTTGTCGAGGTGGGCGTGCGCGTCGATCAGCAGCGGCCAGACGTGGCGGCCGTCGAGCGCGACTGCATCGTCACCGCCATCGGCAAGCGCAGGGGTGATCGCCTCGATCTTGCCGTTCTCAATCAGAATATCGACGAGGGCCGAACCGTTCCGGTCCACCTTCGCACCGTCGGGCACGTCATCGGCAAGCAGGGCAACCGGCACGCACGCCTTGGCAAGACGAATGCGGCCTGGTCTCGCCAGACGGGCGGCAAGGCTGGGAAACGGAGAAAGATCGTTCATGGTGGGTCTCTATCGGATGGTTTGCCGGGCGCTCAGCTCTCGTCCAGCGAAGCAAGCAGACGCTCCTGCGCGAAATGCAGGAAATGGCTGCCGGCGGGCGAAAGCGAGCCGCGGGCGCGGTGGAGGATGTTCAGCCGTTGCAACGAGCCTGTTCCGGTCAGCGGGATAAAAACCAGCTCACCGGTCGCCATTTCTCGGTCGACATCGAGCCGGTTGAGGAAGGTAATGTGCGGGGTGGTCCGGGCGAGGCGCTTCATCAGCTCCATCGAATTGGTTTCGACGACCGGGACGAGGGTGGCACGCGCCGGGGCTGTGGCCTCGACAACCTCGCGCAGCGACAGCGACCGGTCAGCCAGAACCAGAGGATAGAGTAGGCAATCCGACATGCGCACGGTCTTGCGGGTTGCGAGCGGATGGGCGGACGAGACAACCGCTCCCAGGGCATGGCGAAATTCGGCGGCGCGTTGCAGGCGGGTATCGTCCGGCAGATTGTAGGCGATGGCGACATCGGCCTGGCCCAGCGCTACCATCTCCGCCACAGTCGTCCGGTCGCCGACCATGATCCGCAGGCTTACCTGAGGATGTTTGTCGCGGTACTCTGCAACGATCTCCGCGAGCCGGCCGGCGGCAAGTGTCGCCATGGTCGCAATCACCACCTCACCGCGATTGAGTCCTTTGAGGGACTGGATCTGCGCCCGCATCTTCTGATGCGCCTGCAGGGTCTCGCGGATGTGCTGGATAAGGATTTCGCCGGAACTGGTCAGTTTCAGGCCGCGCGGCAGCCGCTCGAAGATAGGCGCCTGCAGCTCTTCTTCAAGCTCCAGTACGTAGCGGTTCACCGCGGAGGCGGCGACATGCAATGTCTTCGCCGCCTTGCGGATGGAGCCCTGTCGGGCCACTTCGTCGATGTAGCGTAGCGCGCGTCCATGAAGCATGATGGGTCCGTTGCCTGACGGGAGTCGGATTGCTTGTTCCACGATGTCATTGCAACGGACCATCTTCAACGTCACTTCTTGGCGAAATTGGCGTTGATGCGGCGGGTCAGATATTCGCCGGCCGTGATCGCCTCGTATTTGCCGAGCGGCCCCTGCATGACGGCATCACGGTTGGCCTGGCAGAAGAAGGGCAGGGAGAGACGGCGACCCATATACTCGCCTTCGCGCGGCATGCGCACACGGTGCAATGTCGATTGCAGCTGGTCGTCCGACCAGCGCATCAGCATGTCGCCGATGTTGCAGGTGATGTAACCCTTGCGTGGCGGAACGTCGGTCCATTGCTTCAGTTCCGCATCCTTGCCTGGGCAAACCTGAAGCCCGCCTTCGCCTTCCTTCTGGTGAAGGATGGTCAGGCAATCGAAGTCCGAATGCGCACCGGCTCGCCAGGACTGGAAATCTTCCGGCTTGGCGTCTTCCATCGACATGTAGTGGATCAGCCGCAATGTCGACTGATATTCTTCCGAGGACGGATCATGAGCCTTCGTGAAGAAATCCTCGGGAAAGCCCATCTTCATCGCGAAGCAGGACAGGATGCGCATACCCAGTTCCCAGTTCTGCCGCTCGAAGCGAAGCATCTTTTCGCGGAAGCCCGGGAGATCCTCTTCGCTTGGCCAAAGATTGAGGCGGATCATGTCCGGCCGGGTAAGCTGGAAGCTTTCCTTGTTATCGGGCGTGCCGGTGGAGGGGCGAACCTGCGCCTTGAATTCCCAGCCGGCATTGACGCCCTTGGGCATGGGGGTTTTCGCCTTGACGTCGGCCGGTAGTTCGAAGAAGGTCCAGGCCGTATCGAAGGCCGCGTCGATGTCTTCCTGGGCGATCCCGTGATTGTAAACCTGGAAGAAGCCGATATCTATCGAAGCCTGCCAAAGCGCATCTGCGATTTCCTGCTTGCGGTTTTCGAAATCGGAGAGGTCGATAACCGGGATTTCCCGGTCCACAGTCGTTCCCATGCCGCCGATCGTCGCCTCCTTGGCGAGTTCGGCAAGATTGTCTGGTTGCATGTTCATAAGCATTCTCCTTGGTAATGGCCGGTGGGCCGGCGGTTGAGGAGCAATGTCCAGGCAAGAGCCCGACTGCTTCTACTCCGGAGGGGATCAGTGGTTCTTCGGCAGGCTCCATGGAAAAAGGTGCTTCTGAGCCCAAACCACAATCTGGAAGAGGAGGAGAGATATCGCCGCGAGCACAAAAAGCCCGGCCCATGCCTGGGGCAACTTGAACAGCGAGGTCGATAACTGGATGAAGTAACCGACACCCGCCTCCGAGGCACAGAACTCCGCAACCACGGCGCCGATGACAGCGAGCGTGATGGAGATTTTAAGGGCCGAGAAGATGTAGGGCACGGCAAACGGCAGACGGATCTGGGTGATCTCGCGCAAGCCGGAAGCACGCAGGCTTCGTGACAACTCGATCAGTTCCGGCGGCGTCGCCGCAAGCCCTGTGGCCGTCGAGACGACAAGCGGGAAGAACGTGATGAGACAGGTGATGACGACACGCGGCGCATCGCCGGCGCCGAGAACCACGATGATGATCGGCGCGATTGCCACAACCGGCGTCGACTGGACAACGACGAGCAGCGGATAAAGTGTCCGAGACAGCAAGGGCGAACGCATCATGATGACGGCGAGCGGAATGGCAATGACGATCGACAGGGCGTAACCGAACAACGCTACCCGCAATGTCGCACCGATATGCCCTGCCCACCGCTCGAAGCCGATGGACGAGAATGAGCCGAGGATCGAACTGGGCGGCGGCAGCAGATAGGTGGGGATCGAGAGAAGCCGGGCCGCGGCTTCCCACAACAGAACGGTGCCGATCAAGGCAATCGCTGTGGTGACGCCCGGCCAGGCAAATGCCCTTTTCAACAGGGCAGGCTGCGTGCGGGACGCTTCACCTTCACGCTGCATGACGGTTGAGGAGGAGATCGCGGAGATAGTCTGAGAGCTCATGGATCGCCTTGTCCTTTGCAGTTTCGGGGCCACGCGGACGCGTAACGGGAACGTTGACTTCTGTCAGAATGGAGCCGGGCCGGCCTGTCATCACCAGTACACGGTCTGACAGAAGCGCTGCTTCGCTGACGGAATGGGTGATGAAGACGACGGTCTTTGGACGCTCGGAGAAGATGCGCAGGAGATCAAAACCCATGACCTCGCGCGTCAGGGCATCCAAAGCGGAAAACGGTTCGTCCATCAGCAGGATATCCGGGTCCATCAGCAATGCGCGGGCAATGCCGACGCGCTGCTGCATGCCGCCGGACAGTTCGTCCGGCAGGCGTTTCTCGAAGCCGGAAAGCCCGACCATTCCCAGGAGTTCACTCGCCCGTTCGCGTTCCTCTGTCGTCACCCGGCCGGTCTTGTGGCGTGCGGGAAACACGACATTGTCTTCGACTGTCGCCCACGGAAGCAGTGTCGGCTTCTGGAAAACGATGCCGATGTCGTCACGCGGGGCTGTCACCTTCAGGCCGAAAACCTCTACCGAACCGGACGTTGGCGTCAGTAGGCCGGCGATCATTCGCAGCAGGGTCGATTTTCCGCAGCCCGAAGGGCCGAGGATCGAGACGAACTCATGCCGGGAAACATCAAAACTGACGCCGTGCAGGGCCTCCGTGCGCCCGGACCGGGTCTCGAAAACCTGTCCCAGACTGTCGAAACGGATAGCGGGGATCGCCATGGGTGTTACTCCGTGACGGCGAAAGTGCGGTTGACCATGGTTTCCGGATCGAGCTTGGCCGGATCGATGTTTTGCGCCTCAGAGACACGACGCCAGGTCTCAGCGAGGCGACCGGTTTCGAAGGTGCCGAGGCCATCCTTCTCCGTCACCTCGTTGAAGATCAGCGGCAGCGTATCCTTGAGCGATCCCTCGACATCTTCCGAGCCGAGTTCCGGAACGATGGCGGTGACAGCCGCGGCAGCCTTCTGCGAATTCTCCTTCGCAAATTCGACGGATTTCCTGTAGGCCGCGATAAAGCGGGCGGCGACCTGGGGACGTTCGGCAAGGAACTTGTCGCTGGCGATCAGCGAGGCGGAGTAAAGATTCAGGCCGGCTGCGGACCAGGGCAGGGCGAGGATCTCTTTGCCGGCCTCCTTACCCTGATTGCTGTAGCGCGTCAGGTCCGTCATCCAGGCGATGATGCCGTCGGCGTTCCCTGTCATCAGCATCGGGCCGAGTGCGCCCGGATCGGCCTTGATGAGCTTGATATCCGCCATGTCGACGCCGGCGTCCTTGAGCACCAGCGGCAGGTAGACATTCGACGACGTGAAGGGAGACGTTGCGATCGTCTTGCCCTTGACGTCGGCGACGCTTGCGATCGAGCCGCCCTTGGCGACGTAGAAGGCATGCGGTCCCTTGTTGAACAGCGACATGACGGCGGTCACCTTCACGCCTTCGTTAGCGCGGGCAGCCATCAGGGCGCCGATATCGGAGACGCCGATGTCAGAGGATGCAGCGGCCAGACGCGAGATGGCGTCGGTCGAGCCGCGACCGGAGGCGATCTCAACCTCGAGGCCGGCTTGCGAACAGAAACCTTCCTGGATGCAGACATAGATCGGCGCCTTGTCGCCGCCGGGCAGCCAGTCGAGCTGAAAGATCACCTTGTCGGTGGCGGATGCGGCACCGGCAGAAAGGGTTGCGGCAAGTGCATAGAAGGCAAGCTTGGTGCGGGACATAGGTCTACCTTTCACGATTAGTGTTCGGTTTTTAAGGACGGAAGGGGATGGGCGATGCGCTCTGGATCGAAACCATTCGCGATGAGCATTGCGGTTGTGCAATCGCGTTTCTCAGGCCGCTTGTTGCTCAGGCATGTAAAACAACGTTTCGCGCAAAGTTGATCACATCCTATGTCGGTTTCTGCGGATTTCAGGACGAAACCACTGATTTTGCCTTGCATTCTAACATCTCCTCAACAGGTTTACCCGTCGAGCAATGTCCAGAACCAAGGCTCAGACCGCTTCTACTCGCAAAATCGTTGTCTCACGCAAAAGCCGCTTTTAGCAAGGGTTTTGATGAAATGTTATGCCTGCTTGAAAAATATGCAATATTGGCCTCGGCGTGGTGCTGCAACAGTCGCGATGCTTATATTATATTGATTTAATGAGAGAATTTTTGCAAAAGCAATTTACCTGACCGCTTAGGAATTAATCGTTCTAATTATTAGGACGGAGAGAGCGGAAATCTCTTTGTGCCGCTCGCTGAAGGACCCCACGCCTTTCGCTAAGGCCCGATTGGAAGTAAGCCCAGACCGATCCACCGTATCCCGTACTGGCTCAAGAATGGCCTGAAGCTTTTCCAACTAGGCTGTGTCACCAGACGTGGTTCATGTCGGTTGCGTTGTGATCGCGTCAGCCAACGTATCCATGGCCTAGTTTGAAACGGGCTTTGATGGGATTGATACCCCCGCGGCTCGTAGGCCGGAAAGTATTTTCTCTTGGTCTTGAGGCCGCGCAATTCTGCCAGAAATCTCCCGCTCAATATTCGGCATCAACGCTGGTGCATTGGTTTTCAGCCATTGAATCTCACGCTGCGCTTGGTTTGTTTTGCCGGACGCACCCAAGATCGCGGCTAAAACCATTCGATGCATAGGATTGTAAGTGAGGTCAGACATTCGAGACCAAAGCTCAGCAGCCTGCAGGTCATCGCGCATAAAGGCGCACAGCGCCATTCCCACCTCGTAATATCCGCCTGGTCCAGCCCCCTGGCTGACCGCTTTGCTCACGAGATCACATCCCGTATCCCATTTTCCGGCCATTGAGAGCCGCAATCCATATTCTCCAGCAACCTCGGTATCGTTTGGATTTAGAGCATATGATGCGGCTCCTGCTTCCAATGCAGCAGGAATGTCATTCGTGAAAAAAGACGCAAGCATGAGTGCCTGTAAAACGCGCGCGTTTTGCGGATCGATTTCGGACGCGCGTTGCGCGAGTTGCAACGCCTTGTCGAGTCCATCTTTGGGTGGTGCTGCGCCCAGCTTGTAGGAAAAGCGGACCTGATCGAGTTTCGTCAGCGACAGCATCGCAAGTGAGGTCGCATCTTGAGGGAATTTGGCGGTGAGCGAAGTGAGACAGTTTTGTGCAGTCGTCAGCGCATCGACAGTCATCAGCCTGCGATAATTGTAATAGGCGAGTGCACAGTCGTAAGCGTCCCAACTCCCAACCATGCTCGCAGCGGATGCAAATAAGACACCGAAAGGCTGTGCGACAGCCGTCGCGATTTTTTCCGCGACCGCAGTCTCCGCCTCCAATGCTGTTTGTACGCTCAGATCAGTATCGTACGTACCAGCCCAGATGACCGCGTTATCTGATTGTCTGATAAGACGAAAACTTGATCGCACTTTTACGCCGTCTTTGCGCAGGTTACCCTCGAGGAGGTATCTTGCACTCAATGACTTCGCGTTGGGCGTTCCGGAGCCCGCGTCGATTACGACTATCTCGTCAAACTTGACGAGCCGTGCAATGATCTCATCGCTGGTGCCTTGTGCGATCCGAGAGAGGTCCTTGTCCTCAGTTGCGTAATCGAACGTACCGACCGCGATTGAAGCGCGACCGTCGCCTGCGGTGGTGGGTGCCGTTTCGAAATTTATGAAAACGGCAAGGGAAGCGATCGCCGCTATCGCGACCGGAACGGACACTATCGCTGTGAGCTTGAGCCAGGGTTTGCTGGTTGCCTTAGGCTTTTCGGCTTCATGCAAGGCAGGAACAAGTTCCCGGTCATCAGGACATACATCAATTGGATCAACTTCACGGCTCGACATGCGACCGCGCTCAAAGATGGGGACGTACCCCCCCTTCGGGATAGAAATGACGACAGGCTCCCCGGCACCCGCCATCAGGTAGTAACGCTCGAGTTCTCGTCTGATACGCCCGGCCTCGATACGAACAGCCGGATCGCTTTGAGCATCGAAATTGCGTCGCCCAAAGACGACGTCTGCGATCGTGTACGCCTTCAGGTACATAGACCGCCCTTCAAGAGTTTCGGTTACGACAAAACGAAGGAATCTTCTTGCGCGTTCGGGAAGGTTCACCCGATCACAGTTCAGTATTCGCAGTAGCTGAGTGCGAACCTCCTCCGCCGATGGTTCAGTTGCGACACTCTCATTCGATCGTGCATTCGCCATCGCCCACCCCCTGGCACTCACTTGGCATCAACACTCAACCACTGGAATATCTATATAAGCACAGGCTTATATTTATGCCAACGGCTGATAGTACGCCCGCACCCGTGCCCTCGCAATCACGTTGAGCATCGGTATGCCATGCTTGTTGGGTGTTGAAAAAAAACGCGGGAGCGCGCGCCCCCACGGTCCTGGTTCTATGAGTAATTACGTGCATTTTTCAGCACTAGTGACCTGACAGGACAAGCGTTTGCACGGGTAGGAAAAGTGCTTGCATACGCAAGATCATCGCATGGACGAGCCCGACGGCATCCACCGCATGCAGGAACAACCATTGACCAAACCCAATGTCTGGACTCGAAAGAGCATCATGGTTGTTGGTGTAGGCATTCGCGATACAACTGCTCCCCGGTGGCACTTTGTCAAGCCCACCTTCATAGAGGGGCTGGAGAAACACCGTGAGTGTACCTGGCTTACTTAACTGCTGAACGTCTACCAGTTGATCCGTCGGACGAAGTTGACCCGCAGCAATGACATCCTGCACATCCGTAACCACCAGGGGGATAATCGTGAATGGCTGACCGATGCACGTTGCCTCTGCGATCATTCCAGGCTTCATCACTTGCGCTTCGATCTGCCCGAAACCTGCAACAAGATTTCCCCGTCCTGCCTCCGTAGGCACGAGGATCCCGGCAGGGCGCAACATTGTATTGACGACATCTCCGACACGCAATGTGAACTGCTGAACCGTTCCGGACACGCCCGCACGCACCAGCGTTTTATCCAACTCTACCTGAGCTTCGGCGAGCGCTGCCTCAGCACTCTTCTTTTGGGCCGGCAGCAGCACGGTAAGTTGTGTTGAAAGCGTCTGTTTTTTGGCTATGGCAGCGCCAACGGTACCTTTGCGGGATTCTACGGTGTTGGCCAGCCTTTGAACCTCGCGCCGAGCAACCGCATCTTTTGTCAGCAGTTGAGATTTCATTTCATATTCATCAACTGCGACCTGCAGGTTGCCTTGCGCTTCCTGGATTTGGGAATCCGCCGTTGTGAGTTCGGTTTGGGCGACGTTGATCTGGGCATCGATCTCTTCAACCTGGCGCATGGCCGTCTCCACCGCAGCTTTCTGCTTGGCGTCGTCCAGACGGAAAAGTGGCGCTCCAGCCGCGACTTTCTCGTTTATACCCACATAGACCTCGTCAACGCGACCCGATGTTTCAGGCAGAATCGTAACTGTGCGAAAAACCGCTGTGACGCTTTTGGTCGAGGGGTGGAAATAGAATATCAACGTGATGAGCGACAATGTGAGCAGCAGACAGGCAGAAATGCCCCAACGCAGCTCGTACCACATCGTGTAGAGAGTTATCTCGCGCCCAATGCGCTTGTCTTGAACATAGCGGCGATAGAGGTAGTCTGGAAAAATGGTCAGGATGGAGCAGAGCAAAAGTTCCAGCATTTTTACGCTCCCTCTTGACCGTTAACGACTTTCGTGTCGCCGTGTTGCGGGTTTGAAACATCTTCTTTTGAGGTGTCATCGAGTTCCATGTGGACCTCGCGTCCAGACAACTTTCCGAGTGATTCCGCGATCGAATACAGCGGCGTGGAAAAGTCAGGGATCTGGACGAAGGCCAGCAGGAGACCCGCGATCCAGAAGAGGTGATTGTGCGTAAACAGTGAGATCAGAGCAAGAACGGCCACGACCTCCATCTGCACCTTGCTGGTGCGATGCGCCAGGCGTTCGGGTACGGCATGCAGCTGAAAGTACAGATTGCCCACGATCAGGATGGCCAAGATTACGAAAATCACGACACCGACAAAGAGATAATCTGTATGACCTGGTTCGGTTATAAATGCGGGTATGTGATCGATCGCTGAGGGATGCGTGCCTTGAGCCATCGCTATGTTCCTTTCAGAATAGCTCGCCAATCGAACCGGCCTCGCCGCTCATCGACACAGCGCGGAGATCAGCTCAGCAAGCAAAGTCTTTCTGCGACTTCGTTGCCAGAATACCCGGCATGCGCGCGTTCGTGCTCGTATCATCGTGTAGTTTACGGAGGATTCCGTTCGGTACTCCTGGTCTGTCAGGGTTCTATTCGGCGTGTTTGACGCCCAATCTTCGGATCTCGCACGGGTGAGCATTCTTCCTGTCGATGCCAAAGCCGTAGTGTGAGTATGTAGGTCAAAGCACTTCTTGCCTCTTCATTTCAACTATCGACCAGCAGCAATCTATGTTTCGTCCAAGACGGGCGCGTCATGGCTGCTTTGCGTTTCCTGCCTGGTAGGATCGCGTAAACTACGCCCCTGAGCCCCGACGCGGAGTTATATGTCTCTAAGGGCTGCCGCGTCGTTTATGCGCGTTGATCGGCGTCGAGACCGAGCGTTCCGCCATATGACCGATGAGATTTCCAGCAAATACGGCCTTTTCAGCCCGCGCGTTGTTCTATGAAACAGAATGAGGTAGAGCGGTGATGAAATCCAAAACCCTCAAAGTTGTCGCCGGATTGTCCGCCTTGTCACTCATGGCGGTATTCTCGGGCTCACCTGCATTTTCCCAAGTTCCAACACCCGCGCCGAACCCTACCGTAGCGCCTGAGCGAGCTCCCGCGCAAAACCCGCTGTTATCGGAAGACGAGATGGAAATCTTGGTTGCGAGGATTGCGCTTTATCCGGACGAGCTCGTGGCAGCGATTTCTGCAGCTTCATTGAACCCGCTGCAACTCGTCGAAGCCGACCGTTTTTTGCAGGCAAAACAAAAAAACAAGGAGCTCAAGCCTAAGGATGATTGGGATGGCAGCGTGATATCGCTCCTGAATTACCCCGACGTCGTCAAAATGATGAGCGATGACCTGACGTGGACCCAAGCCCTTGCCAATGCGCTGACCTACCAGCAGAAAGATGTTCTCGTCGCGATACAGCAACTGCGGGATGAGGCCATGGCCAAGAACCTCATCAAGACCGACGATAAAATCACGGTGGTCGTGGAAAATGAGAATGTCATCATTCGCCCTACCGATCCCGAAAAAATCTATATCCCCCAGTACCAGCCACAAATGCTCTACGAGCCGGGTTATGTGGCACAGCCGGTCTCCTATTCCAGCGCTTATCACGACAACTACTATTACCCCGGTGCGGCATTCTTTGCGGGAGCGGTAACGGGTGTTGCCTTTGCTGCCATTGTCAACTGGGATGATTGGGGCGTCTGGGGTGGCCGATGGAGGGGTGATGTCGACATCGACTGCAACAATTGTTTCAACGACCGTGACTTTAACGGAAAACTGAAGTGGAACGATGTCGACTGGACCAATGTGGACCGCAGCAAGCTCAGTATCGCGAAAGGTCAGTTCGCAAATCTTGATCGTACTGCGATAAGGGCTGGCCTCGTTTCAGACAATCGGAACGCTCTCAAAAATCAGGTTCAGGACCGCAAGGTTGGCGGTGACCTCAACAGGCAGAACATCTCCCGCCCCGAAGATATCCGCCGAAAGACATCCGATGGCTTAAAACAGTCCTTTCGGCCGACTTCAAGCAAGATGGGTGAAAATAGGCCAGCGGTAGACCGCGGAAGCCAGCCTGCCATGAGGTCGTCTGGCGAAGCGCGTCGTGAGGCTCAAACAGGCACCGCAGTGAAGAAAAAACCGAGTGCTCCCAAAATGGCAGCGCGACCGGACAACCGCTCCAAACAGCCGAACGCGCTTGGCAATGTCCAGTCTGGTCGCAGAGAGGCTGTCGCTTCGAAGCGTGGGGGTCACAGCTTGGGTGGTGGTCAGCGTGGGGCTCCTCGTGCAATCGCATCTGGTGGCGGGCGACCTATCCATCACGGGGGCGGTCGCGGCGGTCGCCGATAACATTCAGATCGGATGGGAGTGAGATTATGAGAGAAACGATTAGATTTGCATCGTGCTTGGCGCTCGTGCTCGCCGCTGTTTCAACTCCCGTAATGAGCCAAGTCCAGACCAATCTCATAGAGTTCAAAGGTGAAACACCGCGTTCCTTTCCGGACCCGTCGGCGGCTGTGAAGGAGTTTGCAGACGTTTTGAAGGCTCGTAATGTTGAGGGCCTGGCAGCTTTGCTCGGTCTCAATGTCGCAAAGTTGCGCGACAGCACAGAAGCCATGGTGAGCTTTGACGTGATCCGGGAGGGTGCGGCTAAACAATTGCGGCTTCAGGACGTCAATGAGTTCAAGGTCGTTACCGTCGGGGATACACTCTGGCCGCTACCTTTCCCTCTTGCCAGGCAGCCCGACGGCAAGTGGTCATTCGACACGGAGGTCGGACTGCAAGAGATCGTCAACCGGCGTATCGGTGAAAACGAACTCATTACGATCGAAACGATGCGCAACTATGTCGATGCCCAACGCGAATATGCGTGGATCGATGCCGATGGGGATCTGGTTTTCGAGTTCGCCCAGCGGCTTATCAGCACGCCCGGCCGACGCGACGGGCTGTATTGGCAAGCAACCGGAGACGAAGAAGAAAGCCCGGCAGGACCAATGCTTGAGCTTGCGGCTTTCAGCAAGGCCAAACAGGGCCAAGGGTATTATGGATACAGGTTTCGTATTCTCACGGCACAGGGGCCAAACGTGCAGGGAGGCGAACATAGTTACGTCGTTGACGGGAACATGATCAAAGGCCATGCGCTGATCGCCTGGCCCGTGACGTACGGCGTCACAGGTGTTCAAACCTTTCTCATCAATAATAGTGGCATCGTCTACGAATCTGATCTCGGACAGCAGACGGAAAAGAAAGCAGCGCAAATCCAGTGGTTCAATCCTGATCAGAACTGGAACGTAACGGAGGACTGACTTCTGTTTGCTTCTTTAAGGAAAATCTAGCTTTATCAGGCGCTTGATGTGGTCGTTGTAGCTCAGGAAGAGGCCGCGCCTTTTTCTGTTTGGGGGGATTCCGCTGACCAACTCCGTTACACATTTTGTTGGCGGTGCTGGAACCAAGTGACGTTGCGCGAGTTTTTGTGCGAACTAAATCAAGGCCGTTAGCATGCATTCTCGCAACGTCCGACGTGGGCGAAACAAACTCATGTTGAAATTGCCGGAGCTTCGCCAACAACTCCGTGGTCACATAGGCGACACAATAGCCGAAATCTGTGAATCGTATGATCTAGCTACTATAGCGCTCGACCAACTCCGCCGGGGTCCGTCAGTCGACCTGAACAAAGTCCACGAGTACGAAGAGCTTTGCGCTGACATAGAGCGAGAGCTCGGGCGTTACTTCGCGGAAATGAACGAAAGCACCGTTAAACTTTAAAATCAGGAGGGGGCTGGACTTCCATCGGGTTGATCGTCGTGGTCCTCTAATGAGGTCGGCGGCCAGATCCAGGCGACGAGCAATTCATAGAAAACGCCAAGAATAACAGGGCCGATAAAAAGGACCGACTAATCCGTACGTCAGGGTCCCCCCTATGACGCCAATGAGAATAACGGGCATCGGTGTCGTCAGCCCACGTGAGATGAGGACCGGCTTTAAAATGTTATCAACCAGCATTACCGGTACGATCAGCACGGAGAATAAGGCGGCGAAGTTAAACGGCCAAGAAAACCACGTCCAGATCAGCAATGGCAACAGTATGAGCCCTGGTCCAATCTGAATCAGGCAAAGAATGAAAATGCCATAGATCAAAGCGCCGCGTGCGGGCACGTCAAATGCCACGAAGATAAAGCCGCATAAGATTGCCTGTAGAAGTGCCACGCCGATAACCCCGCGTGAAACGTTTCTGACCGTTATCCCCGCGAGCCTGGCATAGCCAACTCCTCTATCCCCAGCGATGCGGCTTGCTACTGTCTGGACGGTGAGCGACAGGCGTGGTGCGACGGTGAGCAGAACGCCGCAGAGCAGAGCAGACGCGACGAAGCTCAAAATTCCGCCGCCGATGGATAATGCCTTGGTAAGAATAAATGTACCGGCTTCTCGTAGTGGTTCCTTGAACGAAATGAGTGCAGCGGTAAGGTTGCTGGCAGCCTCGTTCCACGCAGCGTAAAGCGACGCTCCGATAACCGGAACACCAATTAACTGTTCGGGCGCCTTTGGCACCGCCAAAATTCCAGCATCAGCAAATACTCCCTGTAAGGTGTCAACGAAGTTGACGGCTGCAATGGCAAGTGGGGTGATGATCACGAACAGAAAGATGGAAACAATTATAATAGCCGCCAGCCATTTTCGCCCGCCGAGCAGCCTGGCGAGCCCATTTTGCAGGGGGTAAAGCGCTACCGTCATGATAGTAGCCCACACCATGATCAAGGCGAAGGGGGCCACCAGTTGAAATGCCCAGTAGGCAAAGGCGACGATGATCCCAAGCCTGATAAAGTCGCTGATGCGAGCGTCACTGCCAGTGATCTCGAAGGCGGGTTTGCCTTTGTCCTGTACAACGGTGGCCATGGCACGAACCTCGGGTATTCGAGAACAGATCAATCACTGCTGTGCGCCGCCTTACTGACATCGGGCACGATCCGTCGAGGACTACTATCCTCGACAAAGTCACTCGGCCTCCTCTGTCTCTTGCCAAGGTCAGGAGATTTGTACGCTATGTGTTCGTAAGGAATGGACGAGAGAATATGACTGATACAGTTCACGCGCGCCCGCTTTTTATCGTTTGATGGCACAATCCACCAAGGTGCATGCTTTGAATCTGTCATTCGTAGCATATCATCGTAGACCTGAGTGTAGTCCCACCAGCGTCGATAGGATTCGATGTCCATCGGGCTCAGTTTCCATTGACGCAACGGATCCTCAATGCGCTTCTTGAACCGTCGCTCTTGTTCTTCTTCACTAACATCTAGGAAGTATTTCAGAAGCAGAACGCCGCTCTCGACGATCGCGGCCTCAAAACGCGGAGCAAGCTCCAAAAAACGTCGGGCTTTCTTTTCACTGGCAAAGCCCATGATGCGATCTACGCCGGCCCTGTTGTATCAACTGCGGTCGAAGATCACGATTTCGCCGGCAGCCGGAAGATGCGCAATGTATCGTTGCATATAAATCTGTGATTTTTCTCTCTCAGTCGGGGCGGGGAGTGCGATCACTCGAAAGACTCTCGGGCTCACTCTTTCGACAATCCTCTTGATGATGCCGCCTTTGCCTGCCGCGTCACGCCCCTCGAAGATGATCACAATGCGCGCGCCCGATTCTTTGACCCAGGCTTGAAGATGGGCCAGCTCCACTTGAAGCCTCTTCATTTCCTTGTCGTAATTCCAGGACTTCTTGTCCTTCTTTTCTTTTTCAGCACTCTCATCATTTGACCCGGTCATCCTGTCCTCCTGAATCATTGCAGATACCGATCCTCGAGGTTGTCGTGTCACAGGCCGAAACGCTTTTTCGACAGCAAAGCAACACGTCGACATCAATCCACGAAGCCTAATGCAACGCTGATGCCGGGGATCGTAATATCCTGTATCCTCTGTGTTATGGGTGAGGGGCTGAGGTGCGCGCACGACCGCATGCGGATATCTGTTTTTGGATCGATCGAGATAAAACCGTTGATACGACATGGCATTGATGGCTGTTCCCCATCTGACCTTCTGGCTGCTCGGTAAAATCGAGTAAAATACGCTGACCTGCCGCGAACCGCGCTATGATCTTCAATATCTGAACATTGAAGAATTCTCGGGAGCGTGATGGTGGGATCTGGCTCTGACAAATCGTCGAACTCACGCGGGCTATCCGCCGCGCTATCGCGTTTCCCAGGGCTGCCAAGACACATAGAGAACCTTTTTGCGGTCAACGAGGATTTCCGCGGGCTATGCGAGGATCTCGCCGACGCCGAGGCGGCGCTGCATCGATGCAAGACCTTGCCTGCCGACATAAGAGATGCGCGAAGGGTGGAATATGAGGAGCTTGTCGACAGTCTTCTGAGTGAGATTAAGCAGGCTCTATCCCGGGCAAATGTTATTCTTTTGAGACCTAAGGGACATTAGGTCGCGTGTAATTTACTCAGACATGGCAATGGCTGGGTAAACTACAGTATCTTACTTCGCTTTGGCGACCAGTTGAGAGACCCTTCAGATCGTCTTGCGGATCGATCCCGGAATACTCGGCGCTGCGTTTGGTGAAAGCACGTTCCAAGTTCGAGGCAGGTCAATTATCGCGGCACGACAGGTCGATGATCTGAAATGGGACTTGACGATGAGTGTAAACGCAACTGACGATGCCACCACATTTCGCTCGCAGGCAGTAAAAAAGGATGTGGTCGCCGGATTGGTGGCGGCCGCAGTCGTTCTCCCTAAAGCCATGGCATATGCGACCGTGGCTGGTCTGCCTGTGACCGTCGGGTTTTACACCGCATTTCTTCCTATGATCATTTACGCTTGTCTCGGCTCATCACGCGTGCTGAGTGTAAGTTCCACGACCACGATAGCGATATTGACCGCTGCGGAATTGCAAGCTGTCGTGCCCGATGGTGATCCACAAAAGCTCATCGTCGCGACTGCGACATTCACCGCTCTTACAAGTCTTCTTTTGTTGATCGCATCGGGCTTGCGTTTGGGGTTCGTCGCGAATTTAATATCAGTCCCGGTGCTGACCGGCTTTAAGGCCGGAATTGGGGTTGTGATTATCCTGGATCAGCTGCCCAAGCTGTTTGGGCTGCATATCACAAAGACAGGGTTCTTCCGGGACATTCTCGCTTTTTTGAGTCAGCTTCCCGAAACATCAATGATTACGGCAGTTGTCGGTCTGCTCGCCCTTTTCCTGTTGCTGTTGGTGGAAAAATTGCGCCCGCATTCGCCTGCCCCACTTGCTGTCGTCGCAGGTGCCATTCTCGCGTCGTGGGTTATGAACCTGGATGATCGAGGCGTTGCTATCGTCGGCGAGATACCACAATCACTGCCGACACTGACTTTACCCGATCTTGATCTGATCATGGTGTTGTTGCCGGCAGCAATCGGCGTAGCACTGATGAGTTTTACCGAAACAGTCGCGGCAGGACGGGCTTTTGCCATTGCATCCGATCCGCCCATCCGCCCCAATCGTGAGTTGCTCGCCGTTGGCGCGTCAAATCTGGGTGGGGCATTTTTGGGTGCCATGCCGTCTGGAGGCGGCACGTCGCAAACGGCTGTTGTACGTGCTGTGGGCGGGCTTACTCAGCTGGCATCTCTCGTGACGGCCGCCGTTTCGGTTGCGACGATGATCGTACTGGCTCCATTTCTCGGCCTCCTCCCGCAGGCTGCTCTTGCAGCCGTCGTTATCTCCTATTCCGTTGGCTTGATACAACCAGGAGAGTTCTGGGCAATACGCAACGTTCGCCGTATGGAATTCCGGTGGGCTATGGCCGCTTTTCTAGGGGTACTGTTCTTTGGAACTTTGCAAGGCATCATCGTTGCAATCGTAGTGTCGTTACTTGGTCTGTCTAGTCAGGCAGCGAACCCGAGAATCCACGTGATCGGCCGTGATCGACAAAGCAAAACTCTTCGCCCCGTTTCGGAAATCGATGATGAAACGATTGACGGTCTCCTCATTCTGCGCCCCGAAGGACGCTTGTTCTTTGCAAACGTGCAGCAGGTTGCAGACCGCATCAGAGTCATCGTGACCGAGAAGAAACCTGATGTCCTGCTCCCGGATCTGAGCAGGGTCTTCGATATTGAATACTCAGCGATTCAAATGCTGATCGTGAGCGACCAAAACCTTGCGACACGAGGCGTAACTCTTTGGCTTGCGAACCTCAATCCAGACGTACTCGATTATGTTCGGGCGTCGGGTCTCGCGTCGCAACTTGGGGATGGGCGAATGTTTGAGCTGGTGGATGATGGTGTCCGTCATTTTCAGAATGGCGTCGGCTTCGTTGCTCCGATCGGCTCCAACCCAAACAATTCCTGAACCGGAATTGGATCGAGTGAGGCTCTCCATCGCAACCTTGAAATCCCTTGAGAGAATGAGGTCTTTCAATGCTTTTAGTCATTCTGGTTGCCGCTGGCGTACTTTTTCTCACCATCGTCATCCACGGTTTGGTTGTGATGTGTCTTTATCACCTCTCGATTGGAAAATTTAGAAACGCGCGCGAATTATCAGGTTTTGCGAGGCTTTGCCTGAGCTACGTGTTTGTTGTGGGTTTTGTTCTGGCCCATTTCGGCGAGATTATAATCTGGGCCGCTGCTTATAGAGCCTTCGGAGCCCTCGACAGTATGGAGGAGGCGGTATACTTTTCTGCCATCACCTTCGCGACCATCGGCTACGGCGATGTCACGCTCTCGGGCGAATGGAGGATCGCGAGCGCCTTTGAAGGTGTCAACGGCATCCTCCTTTTCGGCTGGACAACTGCATTTCTGTTCAAAGTATCCGGTACCCTCTGGTTCGCAGATGGAAATTCGAATGCTAATGTTGACGGGACAAAGGAGACTATGCCGCTATGAGCGTTCGGGCCTGTCTGTAGATTACGGTATTCTACCTATACACCCGAAACGACCCAGATATCATCAGGTTACGGTTCCCGATTGCTCATCAGGAAATACCTATAATGAAAAGGCTGCTGCTCTCCCTATTCCTTCTTATAAGTGTTTTACCCGCGGGCGCTCAACCGGCGGCACCTCCCACAGAAAAGATCGAAGCACTGACCCGGTTGCTTCAGGATCCTGAGATCCAAGCATGGATCAGGCGTGCGGATGATGTGGCAAAAACTGCCCCTGCGCCAGATGACCTGACTGGAACAACAATTTCGACATGGGAAGCCGCCGTGCGCGATCGCTTGAGCCAGATCGTTTCCAGTGTACCACGGATCCCAACGGAGGTGGCAGGTGCAGTTCGCAGAGTACGAGCGGAAGCCACTTCGAGCGTATACGCTCCGGTATTGATGATCTTTACCGGTTTGGTGCTGGTTGGCATGTTCGCGGAACGACTTTACCTGACCTTGCGTGCGGTTCCGAACGACGGTGTCTCGAGAATTGTCTCCGTCCTGATATTTGCCTTCGCGATGGCTGCTCTTTTCCTTGCCATCGACTGGCCGCCCTTGGTCCGAACCGTCTTACTCATTTATCTCATCGCATTCGTGGCGTTCCGTTTTGTCTCATCATTCTTGGCAATCAGCGATATTCGCGAAGGTGTGATGAAGTGGCGCTTCTTTGCAGGCATTGCGATCTTTGCAATCGCAAATGCGGTTGCTGGCCCGCTGATAGGGATTGATCGAGGCGTTGTTGATGCTCTCTCTTACCTCAGTTCACTTGTTTTGCTCGCGTTTTTGCTCGTGATGATCTGGTCGGTGCGAGCGCAAAGTGTTCGGCGAAGACTTATGCTGACGATCGCAGTCGTATTCGTTTGGTCGTTGTGGAGCTTCGGTTTCAAGGGGCTGTTCTGGCTTGGAGTGTATTCACTCATTCTTCCGGCCACACTTCGGGCGGTTGGGCGCAGCGCTCTGCTCATCGCGCCTGATGCAAAAGGAATTCGCAGCGTGCTTCTCGTACGTGGAGCAAGAGCGATAGTTATCGCCTTGGCACTAGGATGGCTCGCCGTCGTCTGGCAGATGAATCCGGAAGGGCTTGCTCAGAGGGACCCACTCCTGTCGGCGTTCTTCTACGGCTTGCTCAAAAGCGTCGTGGTTGTGCTTATCGCGGACCTTCTGTGGCATATGGCAAAAAGCTGGATCGACAGCATGCTCGTCACAGAGGGGAACGAGGGTCTGACACCGCAGGACATCGCTCGACGTAGCCGACTACGCACTTTGCTGCCGATCGTGCGTAACGGTCTGGCAGCCGTCGGCCTCACTATTACGGCTCTTCTTGTTCTGGCCGAACTCGGTGTGGAAATCGGCCCGCTGATCGCCGGTGCTGGTGTATTCGGCGTAGCGATCGGCTTCGGCTCACAAACGTTGGTGAAGGATGTCATCAGTGGCGTTTTCTACATGCTCGATGATGCTTTCAGAGTGGGAGAATACATTCAGGCGAAGAACTACAAAGGAACCGTTGAGGGTTTCAGTCTCCGATCGGTTCGTCTGCGTCATCATCGCGGGCCCATATTTACGGTTCCGTTCGGTGAGCTCGGGGCGGTTGAAAATATGAGCCGCGACTGGGGGGTCGTGAAATTCAGAATCTCTGTTGGGTTCGACACCGACGTAGAAAAAGCCAGGAAGCTCACGAAAAAAATTGGTGCAACGATGCTCGAAGACCCGGAGTTTGGTCCTCTGTTCATCGAACCCCTTAAAATGAAAGGCGTCGAAGAATTCGGCGACTATGGAATGGTTTTGAGTTTCGGAATGACGCTCAAACCATCACCGATGCAATCCTTCATTCGTCGGCGGGCAAATCTTTTGCTCCGTGAGGCATTTATCGCAAACGGCATACAGTTCGCCCAGCCGATGGTAAATGTCGGAGGCGAAAACGCTGGCGGCGGTACGACCGCGGCAGCACTTCAGACGATTACCAGAGCGCATGCGATGGCAGCTCCGGAAACGGGAGGTGCGTGATACTCGCCATGATTTGGCGATGGAGGAACCATGGACACGCCCCCAATTATCAACGAATACGCCGAAATAATACAGACGTCTCTGGCACCGGTTTTTCTTTTAGCTGGGACCGCGGCGTTTGTTGGAATCTACAATCTGCGACTTGGCCGGGTCGCCGACAGGCTGAACGAGGTCGGTGATAAAGAGGTGCCGGGAGAAAGGGGCGAACAGTGGCTCAGTTACCTCCGACGACGCACCCTTATCCTCGAGACTGCTGTCATTCTGGGCGTTCTCGCTGGCATCTGTACTTGTGCCGCCATCCTCAATCTTCTTGCAGGAGCGCTCCATGTTCGTCTCAAGCCAGAGAACCTGCCATGGTTTTTCGGGGGAGCAATCGTATGCCTAATGCTTTCATTGCTCGCGTTCCTGACCGAACTCACCTACGCGGGACGCAGTATGTTGCGGCAGATCCGGACCCGGTCGCCACCCCCTTAATAAACGGCTTTCGTAGCACCATTCTGATTGGGAAAAATTTTGCTGCAACGCGTGAAAGCCCGCCTTTGTCCGATGCCGAAGTGCCACATCAGCTCAATTTCCCCGAGCAATCACATTGGAAGCCATCACCCGCCAGTCCCCCTCCGGCCATACCCGCCGTTCCGCGGGGACAAACTGACGTCTGCCGCTGAGCAGTTTCAGCTCGTAAGCTCAATTCACGTAACAGGGGCGAAGGTTCTAACCTGTTCATGAGCAATCCGCTCCCATTGGCTCTGCCAGTCAAGACGGATCGATTTCGACTGCTAGACAGCTATAGAACTTTAAGAGATCGCACATAGTCAGCGGATTGATGGGCATGCACGCGCGTAAACCGGATCAACTCATCGAAGTGGCGCTGCATCTTGCGGATGGATTCCGCGTTGTTGAGGACGAGATACATGCCGCCCACGAAAATGGCCGCGCGTTGTGATCCGAAGATCGTGTAAGGTACGGAAAAGCGTTCCTTTTCGTGAAACAGGAACAGGCGAAAGGATGGATAAAGTTCGTTGATGAGATCGGACATGTAACTCAGTTGTGCGGCTCTCACCTCTTTCGTCAGTCCGCTCCACATGCCATGTCCCTTCGCAAAGGCTTCCAGCGTTTCACATGGCATGCAGACCTCCATGTCGGTGCCCGGCTGTCGATTGTAATCAAGCCGAAAAGCCGTTTCACTGGCTTGCGGTCCGACGTTCTGATGCGCGCTCTCGGCTTCAAATGCGATGATTTGCGGTGTACGGAGCAAGTCCGGAATCCGCGCGGGGACGTAGCGGATCTTCGAACCGGCCGCTTCGGCGTGCCACTTCATAAGCAGCGTTTCGGTATAATCCTCACCGCCTTCCTCGATTTCGAAGCTCGGTCGCAACTCGCCCGTCAGTCCCGGATCATGCGAGATTCCGAGAAGCCAATCCAACGACACGGCATGGCGCTCGGCGATACTAAGCAGGGTTTCCACCCGCGGAAGACGGGCCGAATCACCCGACAGAAGCTGAGAAAGCGCCGACCGATCGATGCCAATCCCGGTTGCGAAGGCCGAATGGCTGGCGCCGGACCGCGTCACGAGCTCCAGTAGCCGGATGCGAAAGAGGTCCGCTAGTGCGCGCTTGTCCATAATTTACTCCATTGTTTACTAAAGTGAACATATTCTATTTTTTGTTATCAAAATCAACATTCGGTCACCATACTCTCATTGTGCGCTGCGGTGCTTGGTGAAACTCTGTCCCGGGGCATGCATCAGGGGACACGATGAACGACACTTCATTTGACAGACACGACCAGAATTCCAATCAACGCCGACAAAGGGCTCTCAAAATTGAGTGGCCGACAGTCGCTCTGCTGACCGCGTGCTACAGTCTCTGGGGAGCGGCCGGCTACCTTCTTTATCCAGCCTATCCGATTGTCGCGCTGATTCTGATGGGGGTGGCGGTGGCACTCCACTCGTCCCTCCAGCATGAGGTGCTGCACGGACATCCTACAAGAAGCGCAAGGGTGAACGAGGCGCTGGTCTTTGCGCCGCTTGGCGTCTTCTACCCTTACCGCAGTTACAAGCGGACTCATCTCCAGCACCATGCGGATGAGCGCCTGACGGATCCCTTCGATGATCCTGAAAGCTATTACCGCGGCATGAGCGATTGGGAGAAGATGCCGGCGCCAATCAAATGCCTGCTCGCATGGAACAACACGTTGATCGGACGTGTTCTGCTCGGTCCGCCGCTGATGGTAGTCGGCTTTACCGCCTCCGAATGGCGCAAGATCGTCAAGGGTGATCGCAAGGTTGCGGTCGCCTGGATCCTCCATCTCGCCGGGCTCATCCCGACACTGATGGTGGTCTCTCAAGTGTTTGCCATTCCGCTCTGGCTCTATGTCGGGGTCTCCGCCTATCTCGGCGTTTCCCTCATTGCCATTCGTTCCTATTGCGAGCACCAGTGGGCAGAGCAGCCGGACGGACGGACGATCATCGTCGAAAATTCGCTTCTTGCGCCGCTCTTCCTGTATAATAACCTGCACTTCGTGCACCATAAACTGCCCACCGTGGCATGGTATAAGCTGCCATCGCTCTATCGTGCCGGGCGCACGGAATGGCAAAGGATGAATGAGGGCTACGTATTCGCCAACTATTTCGAGGTGTTCCGCGGTTTTGCCTTCAAGGCGAAGGAGCCAGTGGTGCATCCTGTATGGCGACGCAACGAACCGGTCGCAGCCAACGATGTCTTTGTGAATGATCAGCGCGATGTCGCGGGCTATCATGCAGCCAGCGGTGCGGCAAACCCGGATCTGCCGGCGTGAGGTGGATTGCAGCCCTGCCGATGTACGACTGGCCTGAAGTGCGTGCCGAAACGGACGCAACCTGGGGGAGGATGCGTACCCGCTTCATCGCAAACGGTATCGATGCGCCGCAATATCTCGTTCGACGCAATGCCGATATGCCACCGGTGCCAGGCGGTATTCGTGGCGAGGATGGATCAATCATCGCACCGGACCCTGCAACGCTCGATCCTGATGCTTTCGATCTTGATGTCCTGTGGCGCCATCCAGCTCTCCTCATCTCCACCACCTGTTGGGGGCCGATGGAATTTGGCTTGCATGGTCAGGTCCAGGTCATCGGGCAAAGCCATTACGACGATGTCGCAGGCGGAGCAGGGGTTCTCTATTCGAGCGCTATTGTTGCCCGGAAGGAGGATGGCGCAAGCGTCATGAAGCCTGCGACTGGCGAACCGGTGTTGCTGCTCAGCCTGTTGAGAGGAAGAAAGCTCGCTTTCAACGAGTACCGTTCGATGTCCGGTCATCTTGCCTTGAAGCGCGATCTGGAAGCCATAGGCGAAAGTCTCGACCTGTTTTCCGGATTGATCGAAACCGGTGCTCATCGCGCTTCGGTCATAACCGTTGCGCGGGGCGAGGCCGACTTTGCGGCAATCGATTGCCGGTCATGGAGGCTCGCAGAACGATTCGAACCTGCGGCAAGGCATCTTCATGTCGTTGGCTGGACGGGGCAGCGCAAGGGGCTGCCCTTCATCCGGGCCAAGTCCATCCATCTCGACTTCCTGATGTAGCCGCTGTGTGATCTGACGTGGATCAATATGGAGGGACGGTCGTCGACAGGAGCGCTCTTGCCTTTTCCATGTCGGACGAGATCGGCCGATCGTCCGAATAATGGCTGAGTTGCGCGCGGAGAAGGCCATAGAGTGCGTCCGTGCAGGGTGCTCTGCGAGCCACGGTATCCAGAAAATCATGAGCCTGCGTTGCAGCCAGCCACTCGATCGCCAGGATGTACTCCGCATTGTCGATAACGGCGAGAAGCTTGTTGGCCGCAGCGGTCGGATGCGCGAGGAAATCCTCCTGCAGCGCGGAGGTCAGGCCACCATCGGTGGAGGCAGGCGCTGCGAGCCGCCGGTTCTCGTTTGCAAGAGCCGCTGCCGTATATTGCGCGATCATGAAGCCGGAATGACTTCCCGGATCGGAAGCGAGGAATGGCGGAAGCCCACTTACCAGCGGGTTGACCAGCCTGTCGATCCGGCGCTCGCTCATGGCCGCGATCTGTGCGATGGCGATGGCAAGGGCGTCAGCGGCCTGGCCCAGCGCGGGCGCGACCGCATGGGCTTCCGACCAGACGAGCGGTTCCTCCGGCGTGCCGGCCACCGCCGGGTTGTCTGTGACCGAGGCGAGTTCTCGGTTGACGGTAGCGGCACAGGTTTCGAAAAGATCGCGCGCAGCACCATGAGCATGAGGGATGGAGCGGAGGCTCAGCGCATCCTGCGTGCGTCGGCCTTTAGCGGCTTCGATAAGGCCGCTGCCCGCAAGGCGCGCGCGCAAGCTCGCTCCAACCTTGGCGATGCCATCAGAAACGCGCAGCGAAAGAACGGGCTCGCTGAAAGCAGGCATCTGGCATCCAGCAGCTTCGAGTGTCATCGCAGCGATGGCATCGGCCCAGTCTAGCAATTGCGCGGCGCGATCCAGCGCCACGCTGGAAAGGCCGGTAGCGCAGGCCGTCCCGTTGACGAGGCTGAGGCCTTCCTTGGCGCCGAGAACCAGCGGTTCAAGGCCGATCTTGGCCAATGCATCTTTGCCCTTGAAAGCTCGCCCGCCGATATGGGCAGAGCCTTCTCCGATCAGTACGAGTGCCGTATGGGCGTTATGGGTGAGATAACCCGCCGATCCGCGAGAGGGGACGTCCGGGATGCAGTCACGTTCAAGGAAGGTGCTCAGATGGTTGACGATCTGCCAGCTGACGCCGGAATATCCATGGCCGAAATTCGCGATTTGCGCCGCGATGATTGCGCGCACTTCACGAGGTGGCAGAAGCGGACCAACGCCGCAGGCGTGGCTGAGAACGATACTACGCGAAAGCTTACCCTGGGCGGCACGATCCACCACCGTGTCCGATAAGGCGCCGACGCCGGTATTGATGCCATAGGCACGGATTCCGCGCTCGATGATGGTCTCCACGATCAGTTGAGCTTTTCCGATGCGCTGAAGGGCAGCCTCCGAAAGGGCTAATGTCTGTCCCTTGCTGACCTTTGCCACGTCCTGCCAAGTCAGCCTGTCATCGAGCAACACGGTCATTCGAGGTTCCTGATATTCGTTGGGGAAAAGGAGTGTTCGTTCGGGTGCAAGGTGGAATTCATCCCCGAACGCAGGATCACGTGCTGTAGAGACGATAGCGACTGCCCGGGTAAAGCAGACGAACAGAGGAAATCACGCCGGCCTGCGACCAGGTGCGCCGGCGAACCAGAAGGCAGGGTTCCGTCTTGGAAATTGCCAGCAGCTTACACTCCCAGGGCTGGGCCGTCACCGCTTCGATATGCTGTTCGGCCCTGACGATGGGTGCCACCGATGTGAGATATCCATTCGGTGTGTTTCTGGCAAAGTCCTGGTCGATATATTGCGGGACGATCGCGTGGTTGACGAAGCGATCCTCGATCTGCATCGGAACGGAATCTTCTGCATGCATTATGATCGAGTGGGACACCGGGCTGCCGATTTCGACTGCGAGCGCCTCTGCCAGTTCGGCATCGCAAGCCTCCATGCGCAGCATGATGACATTGGCAGTGTGGACCCCGCCATTGCGTGTGATCTCGTCGGCAATGTTGGGAACGCTCTGAAACTGCGACGTCCGCTTCTTGCTTGCGACGAAGGAACCCTTGCCCTGCACGCGAACGACGAAGCCTTCATCGGCCAGTTCGCGCAGTGCGCGGTTTGCGGTCATGCGGCTGACGCCAAGCAGTTCGACCAGTTCGTTTTCCGACGGCACCCTTTGCCCGACCGACCATTCGCCGGTTTCGACACGGCTTCGAACATAATCCTTGAGCGTGACATATAGCGGTTTGTCGGATGTCTGGTCGTCCCGCCTCTTCTCGACCTGTTTCTCTACCGTTTGCATGAGGCTCCAAAAGACGAACCACAACGGTTCGGTATCTGACGCGTTCTTGGGCGCGTATGCGGGTATGGTGAGTGCCATACCCGCAAACAGCAGTCAGTTCAACTTGTGTGTCGTCAGCCAGTCTTCGGCAACCACATCGAAGCTGTCGTGATTGGCAAGACGACCGTTCATGACGATCAGGTCCTTGGTCGTCAAGGCAGCCGAAACCGCATCCAGCGTCTTCGTGACCGTGTCGTTGACCTTGGCCTTGGTCATAACGGGCACGATGTTCTGAGCGGGGAACAGGTTTTTGACGTCTTCAAGAATGATCAGGTCGTTGGCGGCAATCGCCGGATCCGTCGAGAACAGGTTTGCCACCTGAACCTGGTCGTTCAGGAGTGCCGACAGGGTCAGCGGGCCGCCCACATCGAGGGACTTGAACGACTTGAACTCAAGGCCGTAAAGATCCTTCAAGCCGATGATGCCTTCCTTGCGGGTCTTCCACTCCGGCGGTCCGCCGAGCACCAGTCCGGACGCGACCGGTTTAAGATCGGCGATCGTCTTCAGCTTGTACTTCTCGGCCGTCGCGCGCGTCACCGCAACGCCATCGGAATCCTGCGCCTGGGACGGTGTCAGCATGGTGACGCCTTCCGGCAGGGCGGCCTTCAGAGCCTTCGCAACATCGTCCGGTGAGTGGGCAGTGGCGTTCTTGTCCAGATAGCTCAACGTCGCACCGGCATATTCCGGCAGGAGGTCGATCGAGCCGTCGAGAAGCGCCGGCAGATAGACCTCGCGGCTGCCGATGCTGAGCTTCGTTTCAGCTTTGACGCCCTTTGCAGCAAGCGCCTTCGCATAGATGGTGGCCAAGAGCTGGCTCTCAGGAAAGTCCGCCGAGCCGACGATGATGGTGGTGGTGTCCGCGCGCTGAGCCGGAGCAGCCCCGAGGGGATCGGTCTGGGCAAGCGTCGTGGTGGCGGAAAGCGCGATCAGCGCAAATGCGCCAGCAGCCTTTAAGATACTGAATGCCATGCAAGCTACTCCTTTAGGTTTAACGTCTTCAGAATGAAAATGCAGTTGCGGTTAATGGCCCGCCTATAGCCGACGGGTCAGTCCAGGTGAGACCGTAAGTCTCGATATGATGCCGATCACCAAGTCGACCATGAGTGCAAGCGCGCCGACCAGAACAGCGCCGGCCGCCATCTGGTAGTAGTCGTTCTGCGCGCGGCCATCGATGATGAGGCGTCCAAGCCCGCCAAGCGAGACGTAGGCAGCAATGGTTGCCGTGGAGATGATCTGCAGGGTGGCGCTGCGCAGCCCGGAGAAAATCAGCGGCAGGGCGCAGGGAAGTTCAACGTCAAAGAGAACGTCGAGCGGGCGTTTGCCCATGCCACGCGCTGCGTCCACCGCTGCCGGATCCACCGCAGCAACACCGGCATAGGTCGCGCTCATGATGGGCGGAACGGCCAGCAGCACGAGAACGATGATACTGGGCACGATGAACGCCAAATCCGACGCAAAGATCGGTCCGAAGAGAATGACGAGCAGGACGATGAGACCGAGGCTCGGCAGGGCGCGCAGCGCATTTGCCAGACCGGCGATAAGGACCACGCCGCGGCCTGTGTGTCCGACATACAGGCCGACCGGCAAGCCGATCAGGCAGGAAAAGAAGAGGGCAACGCCGCTATAGATCAGATGCTGGATGAGGAGCGAAAAGACGCCATCGGTACCTGTCCAGTGTGCCGGGTCGGAAAACCATGCGATCATCGTTCGGCACCTCCCGGCTGCCATGGGGTGAGGCGTCGCGTTGCAAAGAGCACGAGCCCGTCTAGCAGTGCAGCGAGCAGCACGCAAAGAACGATGCCAGCGATGATAGGCGTCAGGAACCGCAATTGAAGCCCTTGCGTGAACATAAGGCCGAGCTGCGGCGTGCCGACGAGCGCTGCGACGGAGACGATGCTGACGTTGGAAACCACCGCGACACGCAGGCCCGCAGCAATCACCGGGACGGCAAGCGGAAGCTCCACGAGAAGAAGTTTCGGCAGCGTGCGATAGCCCATGGCATTGGCGGCCTGAATGACATCGGGTGGCACTGAGTCGAGACCGTCATTGACGGTGCGGACCAGAAGCGCCAGCGCATAGATCGTCAGCGCGACGACGACATTGAGCGGGTCGAGAATGCGCGTGCCGAGAACGAGCGGAAGAAGCACGAAGAGAGCGAGAGACGGAATGGTGTAAAGCAATCCGGCGGCGCCGAGCATGGCGGAGCGAAAGAAGCCGGCACGCTGCGCGAGCCAGCCGAGAGGCAGGGCAAGCAGTAACCCTATGACCACGGGGATCACGGAAAGCCAAAGGTGCCAGAGAAAGAGTTCGGCAATACGGCCGGACTCGCGGTACAGCCAGTCGAACCTCATGCTTGGGCCCCCAGACGACCCGTCCGCGCCGCCTCAATGGCTGCCGCGACATGGGACAAGGTAACAGTGCCCACCAATCCGCCTGCCTGCCCGACGATCACGCCGCGGCCCGATGGCGAACTGAGTGCGGCATCGAGGACATGCCGCAGACTGCTGCCTTCTACGGCGAGCGTGCCGCTGAGATTGAGGTCCCCGTCCCGCAAGGGGCTTTTGACGCTTTCGACATCGACCCAGCCGAGAGGACGGTTCTGGGCGTCCGCGACGAGCACCCATCTGTCGGTTGCGATCTGACGAAGGGAATCTGGCGTCGCGCCCAGCGCGGCTGTCGGCTCCTTGCCGAGCGGAACGCCGTCATTGTTGAATTCCGCAAAGCCCAAGATGCGATAACCGCGGTCGCGTCCGATAAAATCGGCGACGAAGTCGTCGGCGGGTCGTGCCAGAAGTTCCTGGGGCGTAGCGATCTGTGCCAGCGTACCGCCTGTGCGCAGGACTGCCACCTGATCTCCAAGCTTCAGAGCCTCATCGATATCATGCGTCACCATGATAATGGTCTTGCCAATTTCGCGCTGGAGGCGGAGGAACTCGTCCTGCAACTGGGCCCGGACGACCGGATCGACGGCGCTAAACGGTTCATCCATGAGCATGAATTTCGGGTCTGACGCAAGCGCTCGGGCAACTCCGACGCGCTGCTGCTGACCACCGGAAAGTTGCCACGGATAGCGCGTGGCGAAGGCGGACGAGAGTCCGACACGTTCCAGGAGATCATGGGCGGTGCGAAGCGCCTGTTCCTTTGGCGTTCCGTTCAACCGCGCCGTAGTTGCAATGTTCTGCACCACCGTGCGATGCGGGAAGAGCCCCGCGTTTTGGATAACGTAGCCGATCTTGCGGCGCAACAGGGCGACGTCCATCTTGTCTGTCGGCTCGCCATCGAGAAGAATTTTGCCCGAGGAGGGCGTGATCAGCCGGTTTACCATGCGTAGCGATGTCGTCTTACCGCAGCCCGAAGGGCCGACGAAGATCGTCAGTTTGCCGCTGGGAGCTGTCAAAGAGAGATTGTCTACAGCCGTTGTCGGGCCTCGATAGTGCTTGCTAACGTGGTCGAATGTTATCATGGCGCAGTCCCCTGTTCTTAGACTTCGGTATCGGCGCTAATCCGACGTCTTGGTTGTCTATACAAGCATGGGGATCACGGGAGCGCAAGCAGGGGTGCTTAAAAAAAATGCGGCGCTAGTTTGCGATTAAATCTTCTCCAACACTGTCAATGGGGTGGTGTCCGGGCTTTGTATTGACGGTATCGCTGCCCGTACCAAAGGTCCGGTCATCTGGCGCCAGACGTGGCCGGATTTTTTCCGACGCTTGCCGAGGCTGGGCCAAATCCGGACCGCGTCATTTTTGTGGACCCGGACAAGGAAGAGGTTGTTCTGGCAAACATGGAGGAAGGACTTTCTTTCCGGTGATTTAACACCGATGCTTGCGGCAAGGCCCCGAGGCCGGCGGCCCGCCTCGCTCTTCTTACGAATACCGATAATCGGTTCGTCCGTAAAAACGGCTGCGAGAAGTTTGCCTATTCCGAGTGGTTCTATCCCCTTGTGGGGGGAAAGCCTTTCCTCACATTCGGAATGTCAAGAGATGTTTTCATCCCAATGGCAGGTGTCGCCGAATTCACCATGGGTTTCGGGCTTTTATGGACACCCCTCGTGCGGCGACTGTCGGCCCCATCGCCCTGCTTGTCATCTTTACCGCCGCGGTCTGGCCCTTCGGCCGGATCGACCTCATCGGGCACGGCCTGATCATGGCGTTCCTTGTCGCCGTTGCCTGTGACCCAATGCCGACGAACTCGTTTTTTGCCGGCGCTGAAGATCCATGTTGCCGCTATTCCAAGCGGCATCGCCACCGCGCTTGTGGTTTTTGCGGTCTCCTACTGGGGCCTCCACCTGACGTTCTATGGCGATGACTACAGCTGATACACCGAGGCGAGTGACCGCGCGACGCATTCCTACAGCCCGGATCATCCGCATGGCCCGAGGGCCGCAACCGGTATAGGAGCGCCGCCAACCAGATAGCATGTCCGAAAAGATATCTGGCGTCCCCTCCAACACCTCTTGCATTTAAATAGGACTCCTATATATATGGCGCATGGAAACACCGAATAACCCAACTCCTATCTATCACCGCATTCGCGAAGGCTTGGCGCGCGTCGCGATGGTGATGCGTGCCGACGACTGGACCCGGGCAAAGCGGACGGGTATCAACCCGGCCCAACTGTCGATCCTTGAGTTGCTGGAAGGGCGCGAGGGCGGTTTGGGTGTGAAGGATATCGCTGTTCATCTCGGGGTCTCGCAGCCGACAGCAACGGACTCGATTTCCGCCCTTGAACGCAAGGGCTATGTTGAGAAAAGGGCAGACAAGCATGACAAGCGCGGCATCAAGGTCGCGCTTTCGGATGTCGGGCTCTCTGCGCTTCGCGCGGCAGACACCACGAAAGGCGCTGCTGATCATGCGACACGCGCGCTTGGTGACCTCGAGCAGGAAGAACTGCTTGTCATGCTGGTCAAGTTGATCCGGCACCTACAGGAACAGGATGCGATACCGATACAGCGCATGTGCGTAACATGTCGGTACTTTGCACCATTCGCCTATCCCGATGCGGCTCAACCGCATCATTGTAAATTTGTGGATGCGGCTTTCGGTCAGCGGGATCTCCGCATCGACTGCCGTGACCATGAAGCCGCCGATGCGCCATCTCAGGCTGCCACTTGGGATGCTTTCGTCGAAAAGTAGATAACACCTCCAGGCAAACAGAAAAGGAAGGAGATATTCATGATCTGCAAATCTGTCATCGGCACATTGGTCGCCGGGGTGGCCGCGCTGTGGCTGGGCGATGCGACGGCGCATTCCATAGAAGCCGCGCCTTCGCAGGCCGTACAGGCTGCGTTCGACATCATCGAAACCACCATCGTCACCAAGGGTGACGCTGCGGTATTCACGACGCGGGTGCGTGGAGAGGCAGGCAGAGATAAACCCGATGCCACGGGCAAGTTCGAGGGCTCGGATGTTTACGCATATGTCTGGCCAACGAGTCTCAACAGTGGCGAAATCGGGTTCGAAAAGGATAAGGGTATCGTCGCGCTTGCGGTGACATTTCACCCGGACTTCGATGATGCCGCTTTCGGCGGCAAGAATCGGCACATCTGGCATCCGCATTGGGTCGTGCTTGCCGAAGACAAGGCCTGCGGCGCAGGCTTGAAGGTTGTCGACATCCCCAAGGGCAGCAAGCCAACGGTTCCGGAAACCTGGCCGGGTGTTCCGCTTCTGATCGATAGTCCGGAATATCCAACCAACTTCAAGGGAGAGACAGTTGATGTGGAAATCCCTCTGTCTCTGATTGGCGGTATCAAAGGTGCGTCCTTCGATGGCGTCACCGCTGGCCTCAAGGTCAACGGTAATCTGCACGCACCACTGCTTTGTGTCAGCAACGTCTTCAAGGTTGCATCTGGAAATCTCAGTCTGCCCGGCAAAGTGACCGCGGCTGACTGATGACGTCGGTCCGGCGACTGCCATCGCCAGACCGACAAATCTCCCCCTCCAGGCAAATGAAAGGAAAGAACATGACAAGGATTACCCTCATAGACCCGCCCAATGCAACAGGAACTACGGGTGAACAGCTTTCGCAGATCAAGACCGCCTTCGGCATGGTGCCCAATATGTTCAAGACGGCTGCGAACTCGCCAGCAGCACTTTCCAGCATGTGGGGCTCGTTCCGGGCGCTGGGCAACGGCCGCCTCGGCGCCAAGCTCGGCGAGCAGATAGCCGTCGCCATCGCTGATCGCAACAACTGCAATTATTGCCTCGCAGCACACACCGGTCTTGGCCGCAAGGCCGGGGCGAGCGCGCAGGAAATGGCGGAGGCCCAGGCGGGCCGTTCGGCCGATGCACGAACGGCTGCGGCCCTGCGCTTCGCGATCAAGGTGGTGAACGACCGGGCCGATATTCAGGCCACCGATGTCGATGCTCTCAGAGGAGCAGGATTTGATGACGGGGAAATCGTCGAGATCATCGCCCACATCGCTCTCAACCTCTTCACCAACTACCTGAATGTCGCGCTCGATGTTCCGGTCGATTTTCCAGGGGTAAAACTCACGCGGGCCGCCGCCGCGTAAGTTCCTGGAGGGGGGACCGTTTCCTCTCCGGTCCGCCCATAACGTAAGGATCAAAAATTATGTCCAGCTCCACAACAACACTTGCGCCTGAACTGGCGGTGAGTGAATGGTTCAACACGCCAACCCCGTTGACCCTCGCAGGGCTCCGTGGTCGGCCGGTGTTTCTTCATACCTTTCAGGTTCTATGCCCCGGCTGTGTGGCCGAAGCCATTCCGCAGGTGCAGCGCATCGAGCGCATCTTCGCCAGCACCGACCTTCAGGTCATCGGGATCCATACGGTCTTCGAGCATCATGCGGCGATGTCGCCAGTAACCTTGCAGGCGTTTCTGCACGAATACCGGTTGAAATCACCTGTGGCAGTCGATCTTGCTGAAGAGGGCTCAGACATTCCGGCAACGATGCGGCGATACGGGCTGCGCGGTACCCCTTCATCGGTTCTGGTGGGGCGTGACGGATCCATCCTTCACCACGCGTTCGGTGTGGAAGATGACATCGTGGTTGGTGCGAGGATTGCAATGGCGATTTCTGCGCCTGTTCCTGAGATTACACCAGATACCGAGATGCATGCCGGCGGTGCGTGCACCGATGGGCGATGCTCCGTTTCTTAGACGCCGGCAGCGGACGCGCGCCGCCATGAATAAGGCCGCGTGCGTTCATTTTCAAAGACCAGCGTCTTTGCAGGCCTCCATGCAGAAAAGGCCCCGGAAATCCGGGGCCTTCTCCTGTGCTCGTCAGTTTTTTTCGGGAAGTGCGTACCCGATGACATAATCGCCGCGTTCGGGGGAGTTGCGTCCTCCTCCTGCGGAGATGACGACATATTGCTTGCCATCGCGCGCCACGTAGCTGATCGGCGTACCCTGACTGCCGACGGGAAGGCGTGCCTTCCAAGCCTCGGCACCCGTCGCACTGTCGATTGCGCGCAGGTAGAAGTCCTGTGTTGCCGCGAAGAAGACGAGACCGCCCTTTGTTGCCAGCGATCCGCCGATCGTCGGCATACCAATCGGTATCGGCGCATGCATCTTGATGCCGAGAGGGCCAGTGTCCTGAACCGTACCCATCGGAATCTGCCAGGCAATCTTCTGGGTTTTCATGTCAACCGCGGTCATCGTTCCAAAAGGAGGCTTTTGGCAAGGAATGCCTAGCGGCGACATGAAGCGGTTCTTGGCGGTGATGGCGTAAGGTGTGCCAACCAGCGGCTGGACGCTTGAAGCCGACACTTGCGCATTCTCGTCGCCGTTGCTGGCCTTTGCGTCGCCGTCGTAGGGAACGAGCTGCACTTCAAGACCAAGGCGCATATCGTTGAAGAAGGCGTAATTGCTCGTCGGATCATACGAAACACCACCCCAGTTCAAACCACCGAGCGATCCCGGCAGGTTTAACGAAGCGTCGGTGCCGGGCGGTGTGAACAGGCCCGTGTGACGCATCGACTTGAACTTGACGCGGCATACGAGCTGGTCAAAAGGCGTCGCCCCCCACATGTCCGATTCAGTAAGCGTATCTGCGCCGATCTGCGGCATGCCGACGGAAAAGGGCTGTGTGGGAGAATAAGTCTCACCGGGCATGTCGCCTGCCGGGACGGGACGCTCCTCGACCTTCGTCAGCGGCTGACCTGTGAGGCGATCCAGAACAAAAATCTGGCCGGCTTTTGTTCCGAACACCATCGCCGGACGGCCATCGAATTCGATGAGTGTCGGCTGCATCGGCACATCGAAGTCCCACAGGTCATCGTGCACAGTCTGGTAACGCCACTTTTCCTGACCCGTCGTTGCGTCGACGGCGAGCATGGTCGCGCCATATTGGCGGTCAAGTGGACGGCGCTTCACGCCCCACAGGTCAATGGCTGCGGAGCCAACCGGCATGAATACCGTGTTCGACAGGGAATCCCACGACATGGGCGCCCAGACATTCGGGGTAGAGCGCGTCCAGATCTGCCCTTCCGGGAGCTGCTTCATACCCGGTTCACCCGGATCGAAGGCCCAGCGCAATGCGCCAGTCATTACGTCGAAACCGCGGACCACACCGCCTGGCATATCGATCGAAACGTTGTCACCGACACGGCCACCCACGACGATCGTCGTGCCGGCGAGTGTTGGTGCCGACGTCGGATAGTAGTCTCCGGTCGCAGCGCCCGGTCCCATTCCGACATTCAGGTCGACAATGCCGTTGGCTCCGAAATCGGCGCAGGCAAGTCCGGTGTCTGCATCGATTGCAACAAGCTGACCCTTCGTCGAATTCATCAGCACGCGGCGGGTGCAGATTCCGCTTGCAGGTACTGATGCCTGAATGATGGGGCTGGACCCTGCTGCCGTCGGTTCGGTAACGGGCTTCGACGCATCGAAGTAAGCGAGGCCACGGCAACGCTGCCAGTCGTCGTTCGTGACGCCGGACTTGAATTCCCATTTCTTCTCACCCGTTACCGGATCGAGAGAGACGACATTGTTATGCGGAGTGCAAACATAGACAGAATCGTTGACCATCAGTGGCGTCGTCTGGTCTTCCGCACCGCCGCCGTCACTGACGGGAAGGTCGCCAGTCTTGGCTGTCCATGCGACAGTCAGATTGCCCACCGTCTCGCGATTGATCTGGTCGGCCGCGGCAAAGCGATCATGATTGTCATTGCCACCGTAACTCGTCCAATCCTGGGGGCGGGAAACGTCTGCCGCTACCTGCGGTGATGTTTCGTTCCGGATGACGCCATGCGGCTGGAACATTCCCCAGACACCAACAGCGCAACCGAGAGCGACGATAGCGGCCGTCGCCACGTAGCTGGCGCTTGAGGCGAGTTTGCCTCTCGCCCTGTTCATGAGCGGCAGGCTCAGCAGTACCACGACAGCACCGACGGAAAGTGCGAAATTGCGGGAAACAAGCGGCCAGAACTCAAAGCCTGCATCGAAAATTGACCAAGGCAGGGTAGCCAGCCACACGAGCAGGAAAAGCACGCCGCCGAGCGGGCGGGCTATCGCTGTCGCTATGCCGGACATTACCAGCGCAACACCAGCGAGTACGAAGTACCAGCTTCCGCCGAGCATCGCGAGCTTGGAACCAAGCGTGACAAAAAACAGTCCTGCGGCGCTGATCACCAACCCCAGCAAAACCAAATAAAGCCGTCCGATCATGCCGACCGGTGAAAGGCTCGAATTGTTCATGAGTGTATCCTTATTTTCAGTGGCGTCGGGTCGTGGAAACCCTGCGCCCACTTGTCGCAGGACTTACGGCGCTCACATCTATAAGACAAATCGAAATTTTGGAGATATCGATAAGGAAATCAAAACAATGAGTTTGCCTCCGATCCGTCATCTTGAGGCGTTCATGGCCGTGGCGCAGGCACGTTCGTTCAGGGTCGCGTCGGAACGGATGGGGTTATCGCAGCCTGCGCTCAGCCAGAATATCGCACTGCTGGAGAGTTCGCTTGGCGTCACATTGTTCACACGCAGTACGCGAAGCGTGAGTCTCACCAGCGATGGCGCGGGACTGCACGAGCGCCTCGCGCCACTGCTCCCGGCGCTGCGCGATGCCATCGAACTTACGCGTCGTCGGGCGGATTCGAGCAAAATGCTCCGGGTCGGCATTCTCGCCTCCGCTGCGGTCAAGTACCTGCCTGAGGCCCTGGTGAGATTTCGAGAGAAACATGCAGATGTGGCGGTTTCTGTTCGGGATGGAAGCGCAGATCAACTGTTCGAGATGGTTCATGAAGGCAAGCTGGATCTGGCTGTGGCGAGCTTCCTTCCGCATGACGACAAGGATGTTCACTTCAGGAAAATCATCGCAGATCCATTCAGGGCAGTCTTTCGCCGTGATCATCCGCTTGCGGGGAGGGCGGCCATTTCCTGGTCCGACCTTCTGGCCTACGATTTTATCGGAGCCAATGCAGGTAGCGGCACCCGATATGCCGTCGATGCAGCGATGAAAGCCCGCAGCATCACGGTGAAGGCGGTGATGGAGTTCGGCCACTATTCCGCCGTCGCGGGGATGGTGGAGGCGGAGATGGGGGTCAGTGCGCTTCCACGCATGAACTGCCCACCATCGGACGACCCGCTTCTATGTTCGGTTGAACTGGTCGAACCGCTCGTGTTTCGTGACCTGGGGATCCTTACAAACAGCCGTGACGGAGGAATCTCGCACTACGCAAAGCTCTTCCACGACGAGGTTGTCAATGCGGCAAGCCAGCTGACTGCTGATCTTGACGCAGATCGCATTTAAGGAAAACCGCTCCCAGCAGTCGGGGCGCAGCACGATCTCTGGCTGTAGGTCATCGCTGGCGAATTTCTGTCCGGCATCAAGCATCTGGTCCGTCGCGGCCCGACGATTTTCCTTGTACAATTTTTCGGAGAAAATGCGCCTCTTGCGTGACTGTGTGGGCATTCGACGACTTCACGAGGAGCGGTGTCGATGATGTGCCAACCGCCGTCTGCTTGGTTTTTGAAAGCGATGGCCATGTTCTCCACAAAAGCAAGTTTTTGATAGCCGTCGCATTCGTCCTGGAATAGTCGGTGGCGGTCGGGGTGCCTTTTCGGTGCACTACATCGTATCGCAGCCCGATTGGCTGATCGCTATGCTCTCGTGGCAGGCGCTCTTTCCTCCAACCCGGCGCGGGCCAGCGCATCGGCGGTGTCGCTTGGCATTTCGCCAGAGCGATCCCATGCGTCATTCGAGGAAATCGCGGCTGCCGAAGCTGCCCGTAAAGACGGGATCGAAGCGGTCGCCGCCATTACCGCCTTCCCAACGAGATCTATCAGGCGCCCGAGAGCTGGGGCAGGCACGCCTGCCCGAGGCTCACCTGATACAATCAGGTAAGAAAACATGGACATTCCGCCGCTTGGAAGCAGTCGACGATCGTTATGGAAAAACTGAAATATTCTTTTAAAGTCAGTAGATTAGTGCGTCGTGCCTGGTTGGCTCCGGCGATATCCTGCCGGAACATCACTTGTTCCCTCGAAATTGAACATAAGCAGTGGGATACCTTGACGTCGGGCGGGCACCAGCGGACACGTTTTGCAACACGTTTTGCAACACGTTTGGCGGCGCAAATGCAGCATGCCGGATGGCTTGAGTCGCGCCGGAAGCCTTGATTTCAGGATGAACTCACAAATTATTGTGGTTGCACTTTCGAGAAATATGTCCTTGTTTGCCCGTTCGCAATTATTACGGGAACACAAAAATGATGTCGATAAAAACAACAACGTGCGCCGCGATGCTGGTTGGCTCGCTTCTAATTGGCACCAGTTCGGCACTTGCAGAAACAGTTCTGCACCGTGGCAATTCCGGGGAGCCGCAAACGCTCGATCAGGCACAGACCTCGATCAACATCGAAGCCTTTATCCTGAAAGACCTTTATGAAGGTCTGACCATCTACGATGCTGCGGGCAAGATCGTCCCCGGTACAGCCGAAAGCTGGACGCTGTCTGAGGATGGCACTGTCTATACGTTCAAGCTGCGCGCTGATGCGAAGTGGTCGGATGGCACGCCGGTAACGGCTGGAGATTTCGTTTTCTCCTACCAGCGCGTCGAAGACCCCAAGACAGCGGCGAAATACGCCAATATTCTCTATCCGATCAAAAATGCCGAGAAGATCAACAAGGGCGAGCTGCCCGTTGACCAGCTGGGCGTGAAGGCGGTGGATGACAAAACGCTCGAGATCACACTCGAGCGCTCGACACCGTTCTTCCTTGAGCTCCTCGCTCACCAGACGGCTCTGCCGATCTCCAAGGCCAGCTACGACAAGAACGGCACGAACTTCGTGAAGCCGGGCGTCATGGTCTCGAACGGTGCCTACAAGCTCGAAGCTCATGTTCCCAATGACAGCCTGACCGTCGTCAAGAACACCAATTTCTGGGATGCAGCCAACACCAAGATCGACAAGGTTATCTTCTACCCGATCGATGACCAGGCCGCATCCGTCCGTCGTTTCGAAGCGAAGGAAATGGACCTCGCCTACAACTTCTCGGCTGACCAGATCGACCGTCTGCGCAAGTCCCATGGCGAACAGGTACACGTTTCCCCGACGCTCGCCACCTACTACTACACCTTCGACACACGCGAAGCGCCCTATAACGATGTCCGCGTCCGCCGTGCCCTCTCTATGGCCGTCGACCGCGATTTCCTCGCCAAGGAAATCTACAGCGGCTCGCAGGTTCCAGCCTATTCCATGGTTCCGCCCGGTATGGACAGCTACGGTGAGCCTGCGAAAGCCGATTTTGCGACGCTGTCGCAGCTCGACCGTGAAGACGAAGCCGTCAAGCTGATGAAAGAAGCCGGGTACGGTGAGGGCGGGAAGCCGCTTTCCGTCGAAATCCGCTACAACACCAATCCGAACCATGAGCGCGTTGCCACTGCCATTGCGGACATGTGGAAGAACACCTTTGGCGCCACCGTGTCGCTGGTGAACCTCGACGTCGCTTCGCACTACGGCTACCTGCAGGAAGGCGGCAAGTACAATGTCGCGCGTGCAGGCTGGGTTGCCGACTATGCGGATGCGGAAAACTTCCTTGCGCTTTCGGTATCCTCCAACAAGACCTTCAATTATTCGAAGTTCAACAATGCTGAATTTGATGCGCTGATGCAGAAGTCCTACGATGAGAAGGATCCTGCTGCCCGCTCCAAGTTGCTGCATGCGGCAGAAACCATCCTCATGAAGGAACAGCCGGTTGCCCCGCTTCTGACGCAGGCCGATCTCTGGCTGGTTTCCGACCGCGTGAAAGGCTGGGAAGACAATGCTGCCAATGAGCACCTTAGCCGCTTCCTGAGCGTTTCAGAATAAGCAGTGCTGGCACGGTGGCCTAAACCACCGTGCCATGCTGGAGCCTTAAAAATCATGATTTCATTTATCCTGCGCCGTTTGGCAAGCGCCGTGCCGACGCTGTTTATCGTCGTCACGATTTCTTTTTTCCTGATGCGTTTCGCACCGGGTGGTCCGTTCAACCTTGAACGCCCCCTGCCACCGCAGACTATGGAAAACCTGATGAGAACCTATCATCTGGACGAGCCATTGTGGCGCCAGTATCTCATCTATCTCGGCAACGCCGTCACCGGCGATTTCGGCCCGAGTTACATCTACAAGGACAACACCGTCGCCCAGCTGATCGGCAAGGGTCTGCCTTATTCGCTGGAACTCGGCTGCTATTCGCTGTTACTGGCGCTGGTGGGCGGCGTTCTTGCTGGCACCTTTGCAGCGCTCAGGCAGAACAGTGCCATAGATTTCTCGATCATGTCCATTTCGACGGTCGGCGTCACAGTGCCGAATTTCGTTGTCGCGCCCGTACTTACGCTTGTCTTTGCCGTCATGCTTGGGCTTCTGCCAGCTGGCAGCTGGGGCGACGGATCGCTGCGATATCTCGTTCTTCCGATGATAGCGCTCGCTTTGCCGCAGCTTGCGGTCATCGCGCGTCTGACACGCGGCGCAATGATCGAAGCTCTACGGATGGACCATATCCGCACCGCAAAGGCTTACGGCCTTCCAGCGCGTAGCGTGGTTGTGTTCCACGCCATGCGCGCGGCGATGCTCCCGGTGGTTTCCTATCTCGCTCCCTGTGCCGCAGCGCTACTGACGGGCTCGGCCGTCATCGAAACGATTTTCACCATTCCCGGTGTCGGCCGCTACTTCGTTCTTGGCGCCATCAACCGTGACTACACGCTGGTCATGGGAACCGTCGTTCTCGTCGCCATTTTCGTCATCGTGTTCAATCTCGTGGTCGATATTCTCTACGGCCTGCTCGATCCGAGGGTCAGACATGACTGATATCTCCGGCAATATAGCTCCTCAGCCAGTTGTGAAAAGCCGAAGCCTGTTCCAGCTTGCCGCCCTGCGTTTCAGGCGGAACAAGGCCGCCATGGCTGGCTCCGTCATGCTGGTTCTGATCACGCTTTTCTCGTTCATCGGCCCGCACTTCCTCTCGCACACCTATGATCAGGTGTTTTCGTCCTATGTTTCCGTCTCGCCGAGCCTTGAACCGCGCCCGGATGTGAACAATCTGCAGGGTGTCATGGAAGGGGTAGCCAGCCGTGCCCGCGTCGAACTCAAGGAATTCGCCGTCGAAGGGCAGACCTTCGCCGCAACCGTCACCTCCAGCAGCCAGATCGATCCGCGCACGACGCGCTATTTCGACCGTGCCAACGAATTCGAAAACACGAAGGTCGTTGCAACGGAGGATGATGGCCGAACGCTGAAGCTGGAGGGCGATGTCAATCGCGAATACTTCTTCTTCGGCACGGATTCCAACGGTCGCGATATGCTGGCCCGCGTGATGCTGGGCGGGCAAATCTCCATCGCCGTCGGCGTTCTCGCCAGCCTTGTTTCGCTTGGCATAGGTGTTCTCTACGGTGCAACGGCGGGTTACATCGGCGGGCGCGTCGATAATGTGATGATGCGCTTCGTCGAAATCCTCTATTCGCTGCCCTTCGTCTTTCTGGTGGTTGTTCTGGTGGTTTTCTTTGGACGCAGCTTCATCTTGATCTTCCTCGTCATCGGCGCGGTGGAGTGGCTGGATATGGCGCGTATCGTGCGTGGCCAGACACTCGCCCTGAAACGGCGGGAATTCGTTGGTGCCGCGCAGGCTCTGGGTTTGAGCGACTGGCAGATCATCCGCCGTCACATCATCCCCAATACCATTGGACCGGTGGTCGTGTTCGTTACGGTCGTTGTACCCAAGGTCATTCTTCTGGAAAGCTTTCTCTCCTTCCTCGGGCTTGGCGTTCAGGCGCCACTCACCAGTTGGGGTGCGTTGATCTCCGAAGGGGCCAACAATATCCAGTCCGCCCCCTGGCTGCTGGTCTTCCCGGCAATCTTCTTCGTGCTGACGCTGTTTTCCCTGAACTTCGTGGGCGACGGGTTGCGTGACGCACTCGATCCCAAGGATCGTTGACATGAATACGACATCTGAAACCATTCTCGCCGTCCGCGATCTCAAGGTTGAGTTCACCACGCCTGACGGTATCGTGAATGCCGTCAAGGGCATCGATCTTGATGTCAAGCAGGGTGAAACGCTTGCTGTCGTCGGCGAATCCGGCTCAGGTAAAAGCCAGACCATGATGGGCATCATGGGCCTGCTGGCATCCAACGGTGTTATCGAGGGATCGGCAAAATATCGTGGACGCGAGCTGATCGGCCTGCCGGTCAATGAACTTAACAACATTCGCGGCGCGAAAATCACCATGATTTTCCAGGAGCCGATGACATCCCTCGATCCGCTCTACAGGATCGGCGCACAGATCGCGGAACCTATCGTCCATCATCGGGGCGGCAGCAAGAAGGAGGCGCGTGCACGCGTTCTCGAACTTCTGAAGCTTGTCGGTATTCCTGACCCGGAACGCCGTATCGACAGCTACCCGCACGAGCTTTCCGGCGGTCAGCGCCAGCGAGTCATGATCGCCATGGCGTTGGCAAACGAGCCGGACATTCTGATCGCGGATGAGCCGACCACTGCGCTTGACGTGACGATCCAGGCGCAAATCCTCGATCTTCTGAAGTCGTTGCAGCAGCGCTTTGGTATGGCCGTGGTTCTGATCACGCACGATCTCGGCGTGGTTCGCCATTTCGCCAATCGAGTCGCGGTCATGCGGCGCGGGGAGATTGTTGAAACCGGTACTACGGAAGATATCTTCGATCGCCCACAGGCGGACTATACGAAGATGCTTCTCGATGCCGAACCTCGTGGGCATAAGGAGGCAGTTGGTGAAAACTCGCCTGTCGTCCTCTCCGGCCAGAACGTTACGGTCGACTATCAAATTCCGGGTGGCTTCTTGTCGAAGTCGAGCGAGTTTCGGGCTGTGGACGGCGTCAATGTCAGCCTACGCCAGGGGCAGACCATCGGCATCGTCGGTGAATCAGGATCGGGCAAATCGACGCTTGGCCGTGCGCTCCTGCGGCTTGCACCGGCAAAAGGTCGTATTTTCTTTGGCAAGACGGAAATCACCGGCCTTGATCGAAAGGCAATGCGGCCCTTGCGCCGGCAGTTGCAGCTCGTGTTCCAGGATCCCTACGGCTCGCTTTCACCAAGGCAGACGGTTGGTGAGATCATCACCGAAGGTCTTTTCGTGCATGAGCCACAGCTCAGCCGTGCCGAGCGGGACAAGCGGGCAATCGAGGCGCTGAAGGAAGTCGGTCTCGATCCCGGCGCGCGCAACCGTTACCCGCATGAATTTTCTGGCGGGCAGCGGCAGCGTATCGCTATCGCCCGCGCGATCATTCTCAAGCCGGATGTCGTCATTCTCGACGAACCGACATCCGCCCTCGACCGTTCGGTGCAGGGACAGGTGATCGATCTGCTGCGCGAACTGCAAAAGGCACATGGCCTTTCCTACGTCTTCATCAGCCATGACCTCTCCGTCATCAAGGCGATTTCGGACTACGTCATCGTAATGAAGGACGGCAAGATCGTGGAGGAAGGCGAAACCGACGCGATCTTCAACAGGCCGTCGGCTGAATATACGGAAACGCTTATCAAATCCGCGTTTTCCACGGAAGTGGCACCATAAGACAGCGCCCGGTTTTGCCGGGCGTTTTCCTGCTTACCCGCAGATCGATGAGCCCGTGTTAATTCGCGGCCACACAGGATTTGCGGGCAAATCTCGCGCTGCGTGACGCTTCAGGGGCGAATGTTTTCATGGTTTGCTATGATGGATCCGGGATCGCATTGCAGACGAAGCTGTTCATTATCCCTGGTCTCGTTGCTGAAAGCATCGAGGGATTTATAAACGCGGACCTCGGCTTCACGGATCTTTCCGTCAAGTTTCTTGTCTTCAGTCACGAAGAACGAGTAGACGTAATTCTTGTTCGTCAGACCTACGCCCATTGTGAGGTCGGTTGGATGGTCGACCACCGTGTCCTTGGTCGAGAAATAGTAGCCATCCGCTTCAAAATAGAGTTCTGCCGGCTTCGTTCCGACTACATAGGTATAATAATGGCTCTTGAGGCTCTTGTGGCTTTCAGGATCTGCGATTTCACAGAACTCCGCGCGAGCGCTCGACCGCGCTATGTCGCAAGCAAACAATGTCTGCCACGGCGGTAAGCAGTTGGCCTTGGCCGTAAAAGGAAAAAGGGCCAAAACAACAACAACGAGCAGTCGACGGTTCATAAGCGGTCCTTCTAACCTGACTATGTCCACGCATAACGAACGATATGGAAAAATACGGGCGCGGCAAAAACCAGGCTGTCGGCCCGGTCCAGCATGCCGCCATGGCCTTCGATCATGTGGCCCCAGTCCTTGACGCCGCGGTCCCGCTTGATGGCGGAGGCGACGAGGCCGCCGAAAAAGCCCATGACGCAGGAGAGAGCTGCCAACACTCCGGCTTCCAGCGGCGAGAAAGGTGTGAGCCAATAAAGCCCCGCGCCCATCAGCGACGCGCTGGCAATCCCGCCGATCAGGCCTTCCCAGGTCTTGGAAGGCGAGATGCTGGGAGCGACCTTGTGACGGCCAAAGAGCTTACCGAAGACATATTGCAGCACATCGCTGCCCTGCACCGTCGCTATCAGGAAGGCGATCAACAGCAAACCGCGCCCCTCGTTACCGGGGATCGGCAGGGTTACAAGCGCAGGTACATGGCTGATGCAGTATACGGAGAGCATGATGCCCCACTGCTGCTCGCTGACGCGCTCGAGAAACCGGGAGGTGTCGCCGCGCATTGCCGTCAGCGCGGGCATGGCTAAAAAGCAGTAGACCGGGATGAAAATCGAATAGAGCCCGTACCAATCGATCCAGATCAGATAATATTGCACCGGTATAACGATCAGGAACATGCCAAGCAATGTCCAGCGGTCCGCGTGGCGCGTATTTGTCAGCGTCGCATATTCCCTGAGGGCAGCAAAGGAAACGAAGGCGAAAAGCAGGATCACTCCGCCCGTACCGAACAGGAACGCGAAGCTGATGCCCGTCACCATGATCCACCACGCCTTGATGCGTGCGTTGAGATTGTCGAGCGTCGACGGTAACGGTTTAGGACTGCGCCAGGACAGCACGCCCGCCACGACGCTTGCTGTCACAAGCACGCTGACCAGACCGACGAAAAGGCGGGTGATGTCGTCATTCATCAGCTGGCTCTTCCTTTCTGGGTGCAAGCGCAAGAAGGGCCTGCCGAGCGCGGTTCAAGAAGTCCTTGCGGTCCTCCCCTTTGCTGAGTGCCACAGGCGCACCGAAAACGACGCGGCACAGCAGAGGTATGGGCAACAGGGCGCCCTTCGGCAAAACACGGGACATGTTCTCGATCCAGCAGGGGACCAGCTCGACATCCGGCCGGGCAACCGCGAGATTGTAGAGGCCGGAACGAAACCGCAGCAACGGCTCCTCCGTCATGTTGCGCGTGCCTTCCGGAAAGAAGATGAGCGATTGACCGGCGTCGAGCGCATCGAGCATGACCTGCATCGGATCAGCCGTCCGCTCCACCCAGTTGCGTTCGACAAGGACGGTGCGCAGTAGCCGCCGGGAGATGAACTGGCGCACGTGGCCAGCTCCCCAATAATCCGCGCCGGCAACGGCTGCCGTCCGGCTGCGCTCGACGGGAGTCAGGCAAGTCGAGACGAGAATGAAATCGCCATGGCTGGCGTGATTGGCAAAATAAATGCGCTGGCCGCCATTCGGAGCCGATCCTGCCCATATGGGACGCACCCCTGTCACCGCCCGCGCCAGAACGGCAAGTGCAGAACCGGATAAAGTCTGAAGCACGGAGGCCTTGCCCGTCATATCGAACCTCCGTTCATCGCATCCAGCAGAAGAATGCCGTAAAGCACTATGCCGACGGAAAGGGCTGACCATTGTACCAGAACAAGTCGACGGCACCCTGAAAAGCGTTGCGAAAGAGCCGCAGGGGCAGCAGGCTTCTCCCGAAGCCCCATGCGTGCCAACACGTCGTCAATCGCCATCAGGCCTGCCTCTTCGGTGTCGAAAGAAAGGCCGATGCGAAAGAGCAATGCATCGAACATGAGGTGAGCTGCGAGCGCGAGAGCCACAAGGCAGAAGGCGAGCAGCAGCCACCAACCCAGTGCCGAGGTGAAACCATGTGCCCCCGCCGTCAACGGGGCGATGGCGAGCAAAAGGAGAGCGATCAGACCACCGCCTATGCTGTTACAAAGTAATCTTTGTGCCATTCGCGCCGTTTCCGTTTTCCAGTCGCTCATCGCGCGGCCTCGTCAATTGCTGCATAGGCCGTAGATTTGAGGTGAACCGGACGACCAAGTGCCTGTAGCTGCTCGGCCGCCGCAGCAGCGTTTGGCGCACGACCGGAATACACCAGCCAACATGCTGCAACAGCCGCGCTTCGCTGGAAGCCCAGAGCGCAGCAGATAAGAAGTGGTCCGCGGACACGGCCATCGTCAATCGCGAGTGCCCCTTCACGAAGGCTCGCCGGAGAGAGCGTCAACAGGTCGAGTGATGGTATCGCTCGCCAGTCGACGCGCGGATCGCGAAGCGCCAGAAATTCCGCAGTCATGTCGACGACCCCGGCATAGGCTGACAACTCATTTCGCTTTGGAACTCGCCCGAGAAAGACGCCACCACCGATGTCGACTGCGGCTGGAAGATGGCGGGTCCACCACCAGCGGTTCAACTTCGCACCGAAACAGTATGGCAAGAGCAGCCAACGGCTTGCAAGGCTCGATGTACCGTCACTTTCCTTCTGAAAGACCTGCGGTCCCGCGCCAGCATAACCGACTGCCACCAGAGCAAGCGCCAAGCTCGGCCACAACCATAAAAGACCTGCGCCGGTATTGCGCACTGAAACCGCCGCGATCAGGAAGAAGGCTGCGGCACCGGCCATATAGATGAGTGCCAACCGCCACGCCCTTCGATCTTGCGTGAGGGAAAAGGCCGAAAGCGGCGATGCCTTATCTGCCGGAAACAGCCAGAGCGCAAACAGGCCGAGCAGCACTCCGGTCGGAATGTCTATGAAATGGTGCTGCCATGTGGTCAGCACTGAAAGCCCGATCAGAAGGCACCAGACATGCCAGCACCCGCGTAGCAAACCTTTCAGGCGGTTGCGCCAATGATCCCAGATGATCACCAGCAAGGCGATGTGCAACGATGGCGCCTGATTGAACGGTTTGTCGAAACCGCCGAGAACATCGAACATGAAGCCTGGCAGGCCATGGGTTTCCGGCCGGGCGAAAATCGCCTGCAAGGGAAATGCGATAAAGCAGAAGACCGCCACGATCTGTGCCGTCAGATAACGACGCGCCAGACGACCGACATTTTGTGGCGTGTCGTTGACGAAGAGAGACAGCGCATAAAAGGCGTTGATCGACCAATAGGGAATGATCGTCCAGGCCCAGAAAGGAATGTGCTTTTCCCAGGAGAAGGCAAGGTCCGGCACATCGGCCCGGAGCGAGGCCAGCCAGTTCGCCACGCCATAGGTAAGATAGAAGAACGGAGCAAGCAAAAGCAGCCAGAGCGCAGCGGTTCGCACGACAGCGCCGCGCGTACCAACCGGAACGGATGTCATTCCTTCCCTCATGCCTGCCCTCAGATACGCTCTGCCATCGAAACGGTGAAAATGCCCCATTTGTCGATGCGCTGTTCGATCTTGCGAAAGCCGGCAGCTGCGACCAGCTGATCCATTTCCTGCTGGGTGCGTCGACGCATGATCCAGGCCTCACCCCCACGGTGAGAGGTCAGCGCCCGTGCGATCATCTCGAGCTGAGGGTGCCATGGCTGACCGGTATAGAGCAGCAACGATCCCGGCTCCAACGCTTGTGACAGACCGCGAAGCGATGCCTCGATGGCGGCGTTGTCCGGGAACAACTCGTAAAGGCCGGAAACAACGGCAAGGGTGGGCTTGGGCTCGATCGAAGCCAGCCCCGCGGTATCGAAGGCATCGGCGCGATGGAACGTCGCGATATCTTTCAGGCCGCGCTCGGCAATGAGTGCAGTGCCTTTTTCGACATTGATCGGCGAGTAGTCCTGCAGCCGGATACTTTCCGGTTTCACATCGGATTTTGCCACGGCATCAAGGATATATCGCCCATGGCCAGCGGCAATATCGAGCACACGTAACGGTTTGCCTTCAGCCTTCAGATGCGTGAATGCCTTGCCTATCATCTCTTCCAGATGGACCTTGCGCTGCCGTATGCCGCGCCAGCCGATAGCATCCAGAAACTGCCGGTCGATTAGCCGGCCACCGGGACCGAAACCTCTGGCCTCGTCTTCATAGACATAATCGAGCGTCGAACCGGAATCGAAGCCTGTGCGCACGCCCGTTCTGATGCCATTGGAAAAAAGACCGCCGAACCGGATAGACGCGCGCGTGAGAGCCCAGTAGAGCCCGCGCGGCGAGGTGATCGGCAAGGGGGTCGCCAGCCGATCTGCCTCGTCGCGGCTGTGACCGGTTAGATGTGCCTGCCGAAGGTCGGCGACGACCGGCGCCTCCTCAAAGCGTGCCGTGATGAACGAACGTATCTTGTCCAGCGCCTTCACGCGGTCCCGTTCACCCAGCGTGTCGTGGTAGAAACCGGGCAACACATGACGCTCCTTGATCGTGCTGCCGAGGTTCTCGAAGAAGCGATGCTGTGGCGCGTGACGCACGACGAAATCGCTGCCGGAAATCAGCAACTGTGTCGGTACGGTGATCGCGCGGGCGTCGGTAACAACCCTGTCTGCGGCTTCGTAAAGCTCCAGAAGGATGTTGGATGCGATGGGCCGGGTGATCAGCGGATCACTTTCGAAGGATGCGATACGCTCCGGATCATGGGTCAGGAAACGCGCCTTTACGTAGGAGTTGACGAAGAACGTGCCTTTAAGCTTCTGCCAGAGGGCAATGCCTTCTTTGGCGAAAGGTACGTAGAGCTTGACGTCGAAAGCCGGGGACGCAAGCACCAGGGCGCGTATGTCCGGAGCGTAGTCATGCACCCAGGTGGAGGCGAGCACGGCGCCAACGCTCTGGGCCACGATGACCACCTGATCCATGGCGAAACCGCCGGTTTCGCGAATATGGCGGACGAAGCAATCGAGATCCCGCGCCGAATGCGCAAAAGAAGGCGAGTGGCCACGTTCGCCCGGAGAGCGGCCGTGACCGCGTGCGTCCCAGGCGTAGAAGGCAAAATCATCGAGACCGAGTTCTTCGACGATATGCGCTACCCTGCCACCATGCTCGTGGCCACGATGCAGAAGCACGATCGCACCTTTTGCCGTACCGGAACGGGCGGGCCAGGCGCGGTAGAACAGTTCTACTCCGTCATGACTCGCAAACGCGGATTCGATCATGCCTTCGTCACTCCCGTTGACTGTTATTTAGTCTATACAGACGCGCTCCCGGTTTTGCAGTTGATTTCCTCAACTTGCGTCTGCATGTGTGGATGCAATCAACCGGATTCGAGCTTTCATGTCGATCTACAAACTGAAATCGTCTTTTCAAGCCGTTCTTCGCCCGTTGGTCGGTAAGCTGGCGACAATGGGCGTGACCGCCAATCAGGTGACTTTGGCTGCTGCGCTCATCTCGGTGGCGATCGGCGTTGTGCTGGTTATCAGGCCGGTGCCGGAACTGTTTGCGCTGATACCGGTGTGGATGTTTCTCCGCATGGCCTTCAACGCCGTGGATGGAATGCTCGCGCGAGAGCATGGCCAGAAATCTGCGCTTGGCGGCTATCTGAACGAAATCACCGATGTCGTGTCAGACGCCGCACTTTATGTACCCTTCGCCCTGATCGCGCCGTTCTCACTGCCATGGATCGCCACCATCGTCTTCCTCGCGGTCCTTACGGAATTTGCCGGCGTCCTCGGTGTCGCCCATGGCAAGGGCCGGAACTATGAAGGGCCGATGGGCAAGAGCGACCGTGCCGCGCTCTTCGGAGCCCTGGGTTTGCTCGTAGCTATGTTCGAGACGCTACCGGATTGGACGTGGCACATCCAGCCGATGGCGTGTGTCCTGCTGATCTGGACGGTCGTCAACCGGGTGCGAGCGGGTCTGGACGATCCGGGCTGATCTGCGTCTGCAAATCGCCAACGATTCCTCAACCGTCACCTGCATCTGTCATCGCCGGGCGGCCTCACTTCCTGTTGACGATTGAACGGGCAATGATGACCCGCATGATCTCGTTGGTTCCTTCCAGAATCTGGTGAACCCTGAGATCGCGGACGATCTTTTCGATCCCGTATTCCGCAAGATAGCCGTAGCCGCCGTGAAGCTGCAGCGCCTGGTTCGCAACGTCGAAGCAGCTGTCGGTTACCACGCGCTTGGCCATCGCGCATAGCCGGGTTGTGTCGGGTGACGCCCCCTGATCGAGCGCGCGTGCTGCCTTTCGGAGGAAGGTTCGAGACACCTCCAGCGCCGTTGCCATGTCGGCGAGCCGGAACTGCAAGGCCTGGAAGCCGTCGAGGGTCTGGCCGAAAGCCCTGCGTTGCGCCATGTACGCGACGGTCCTGTCGAATGCCGCCTGTGCCCCGCCCAGCGACGCCGCCGCGATGTTCAGGCGTCCGCCATCCAGTCCGGCCATCGCGATCTTGAAGCCTTCACCCTCATTTGCAAGGAGGTCTTCCGCCGGTATACGAACATTGTCGAAAACGACGGCCCGGGTCGGCTGGGCGCTCCATCCCATCTTCTTTTCGTTGGCGCCGAAGGAAAGCCCTGCTGCTTCGCGAGGGACGATGAATGCGGATATCCCGCGCGGCCCGTTTTCGCCCGTACGTGCCATGACGATGTAAACGTTCGATGCCCCGGCCCCGGAAATGAATTGCTTCTGACCATTCAGAATGTAATGGTCGCCCTCTCGCCGGGCTCGCGTGGTGAGCGCGGATGCGTCGGACCCCGCACCCGGCTCCGTAAGGCAGTAGCTCGAAAGCTTTTCCATGCTTGTCATGGCGGGCAGCCACCGTGCGCGCTGGTCGGTGGTGCCGTAGTGATCGATCATGCCCGCACACATGTTGTGTATCGAAACATAGGAGGCAATCGATGGGCAACCGGTCGCGAGCGCCTCGATGATCAGCGTGCCGTCCAGCCTGGAAAGCCCGGAGCCACCGAACTCTTCCCGAACATAGATGCCGCCCAGTCCGAGCGTGGCCGCTTTCTGCAAGGTTGCGATGGGAAAGGTCTTTTCCTGATCCCACTCCTGCGCGAAAGGCGACAGTTCGGCAGCAGCGAAGCTTGTCGCCATCTCGTAGATGGCCGATTGCTCCTCGGTCAATTCAAAGTCCATGCGTTCCCTCCCTCAGCAACATCATACTCGTATGCTTCTTTGATCGGCATACTTTGCAAATCCAACTCTGGCTGTGCGGGAGTTCGCATGCAAGTTCTGTTTGAGTGGGTTGGTCCCGGTGAGCTCAGATGATGCCGGCGCTTACTCACCGTCTGGAGCAGTAAGCGCGCCATCCTCCGTAGTCGGTAATATCGATGCTACCGGCTTCAACCGCGATTTGCTCGCTCAGGAAGCCTTTGGCGGACGTGCCGTCCGCGAGCGCAATGGTGCCGATGCCCAGAGGTGCCGGGATGGCGGCAACGAACCGACCGAAGGCGGCCGGGGTCAGGCGCCAGATCTCAACCTCGATCCCCTTACCCTGCCCATGCCGGACCCTCACCATGCCGGGTTTGGGCGGGATCGTGCCGTCGAGGGCATGCAACCGGTAATCCGCGGAGGTTTGTGCGATGCGGGAAAACTGCGCTCCAAGTTCTATGAGTTGATGATTGAGCGGCATGCCGGAGAGATGCGCGCCTACCACGACCAGATCGATCAGTTCGTCCGGAACGGTGGATGGCTGCTGTTCCGTGGGTACAGGCAGTTTCCACCCGGTGGCGCCGAGCGTAACGCCGCTTGCGGCGTGAAGATCTCGGCCGAGCGTTGCCGTCAGCCCGTCCTTTCCGGCTGGGGCAAGCAGGGTTACGCTGGCGGGCAGTCCATCCTGTCGCGTGCCGGTCGGAACGGCGATGCCGCACAGATCCAGCAGATTGACGAAGTTGGTGTAGGTGCCGAGGCGCGAGTTCTCGCGGACCGGTTCGGCCGCCAGTTCGGAAACCGTATAGTGCCGTGGTGCCGTTGGCACACAGAAGAGATCGACGGAAGCGATGACCGGTGCGAGCTTCTTCTTCAATGCCTGCAGAGCATAGAAGCCGTTAAATGCATCGGCTGCCGAGAGCGCCTTCGCCCCGCCATAAATCTTGCGTGTTACCGGGTGAAACTTGTCTTCATGCGTGTCGAAGAAGTTCTTCACCGCTGCGTAGCGTTCGGCCACCCATGCGCCTTCATAGAGCAGATCCGCGACCGCGTAGAAATCCGCAAAGGGAATTTCGACCAGCCGATGGCCGAGTTTCTCCAGCGAGGTAAGCGCCTGTCCATACGCCGCTTCCATTGCGTCATCGCCGAAGAACCGGAGATCCGCCTGGGCGGGGACCCCGATGGTCAGTGCCGGTGGCACGGCGCCGAAACCTGTCGAGGGGATGGTTCTCGAATAGGCGTCCCGATCGTCAGGCCGGGCGGCAACTGAAAACACGGTCCAGGCGTCCTCCACCGTGAGTGCGAAAATGGAGACGCAGTCCAAAGTCCGGCAGGCAGGGATGACTCCGGTCGTGGACAATGCGCCGAGGCTGGGCTTCAGGCCGACGATATTGTTGAGCCCGGCCGGAATGCGGCCGGAACCCGCCGTGTCCGTACCAAGAGCGAAGGAAACGATGCCCTGCGCCGTGGCAACCGCCGAACCGGAGGACGAACCGCCCGGCACAAGTGCTGGATCGATGGCGTTTCTCGGAATAGGGTAGGGTGATCGGACGCCGACAAGGCCGGTCGCGAACTGGTCGAGATTGGTTTTGCCGATAACGAGCGCGCCAGCCTCCTTCAGCAGGCGGACAACCTCCGCATCCTTTTCCGGCACATAAGCGTAATCGGGGCAGGCGGCAGTGGTGGGCATGCCCGCGACATCGATATTGTCCTTCACTGCGAAAGGGATTCCATAGAGCGGTTTGGCCGGATCGAAAGCGCCGAGGCGCGTCGCTTCCGACAGGACGGCTGTCTTGTCGGCAAGGTGTATGAAGATGCCAGGGTCGTTCACCTCTGCAATGCGGGAAAAGACGGTATCGATAACCGCCTCGACGCTTCCACCTTGACGATAGAAGGCCTGCAGCGAAGCGATATCGAAGGCGGGTGTCGCGTTCGATGATGCGAAGGTCATGCCATTTCCTCTTCGAGAATTTTCACGGGTCGGTCCCACTGGATCAGCACCACGCAACCGGTGTCGCTCCAGACCGAATGTACTGTCCCGGGTGCGTTGACGATGTAGCTGCCGCGGCCATAGTCGCCAGCCTCGTCGGACTGCACGCCATCCAGTACCAGGATGGTTTCCAGCCCTTCATGCAGATGGCGCGGCACGGCAGCACCCGCCTCGTATTTCAGGAGCGCCACACCCGGATGATCGCCTTCGAAGGGGCGGATCCAGTGAATGGTGACGTCCTTGCGGAAGGGGCCGAATTCAAGCTCCTTCCAGCCACCCAGCGTCAGGAGTTCGCGGGTCGTTTCAGGCATGGGACAGTCCTTCCAGTATGTCATCGATATGGGCCGTCCAGCCGACGATTGCGCCCTGAGCGCGGATCATCGCGATGGCGGCGGCCTTGAATTCCGGGAAATAGCTTTCCGTGGCTTCTTCGCAGAGCAGGCATTCGTAACCGCGGTCGTTTGCTTCTCGCATGGTCGTCTGCACGCAGACCTCCGTTGTGACGCCAGCAAAGACCAGCTGCCTGATGCCGCGCTCCTTCAGCACGTCGCCAAGCTCGGTGGCGTAGAAAGCGCCCTTGCCGGGTTTTTCAATAACCACTTCTCCATCCACAGGTGCCAGCTCGGCGATGATTGCCGTACCCGGCTCTCCGGCAACAAGCACGCGACCCATGGGGCCGACATCACCGATGCGGAGCGTCGGATTGCCCCGGTCGCGTTTGGCGGGAGGCAGGTCGGAGAGGTCCGGCCGGTGGCATTCCATCGTGTGGATGACCGGCAGGTCCGCCTTGCGGAAGCCTTCGATCAGCCTTTTGACATCCGGCACGATTTTCGTGATGCGGGAGACGTCGTTGCCAAGACTTGCGCCGAAACCGCCGGGTTCGGCGAAATCGCGCTGCATGTCGATGACGATGAGCGCCAACGCCTCCGGTCTTGCCGGAAACGGGAAGGGTTCCGCGTTGATATCGATCGTTTCCGCAGCCATCAGTGATGACCTGCCATATGTGCACCGATCACGCCGACATCCGCCCCGCGCGCCGGAGTTTCGTAGATTAGCTTGCCTTCCGAGATCACCATGATGCGGTCTGACATCTCGAGCAGTTCGTCGAGATCTTCGGATAGCAGCAACACGGCAGTCCCGGAGTTGCGGGCTCGCATGATGCGTGCGCGGATTTCGGCGACGGCAGAAAAATCGAGGCCGAAGCACGGGTTGGAGACAATCAGCAGATCGACGTCGCCGGTCAGTTCACGGGCGAGCACGGCGCGCTGGACGTTGCCGCCGGACAGCGCCGCGATCGGCGAGGAAGAGGAGGCGGTCTTCACCTTGAAATCGGAAATCAGCGCCGTTGCCTGCTTCCTCATGCCTGCCCTGGAAAGCCAGATCGCATCACGCCCGTCCGGCTTCAGATCGAAGGTGCGAAAAGAAAGGTTCTCGCTCACCGTCATCTTTGGCGCGCAGGCATTCTGCAACGGTTCTTCGGGAATGAAGCGTACATTGTTCTTCCGCGTTTCGGCGCGTGTGGCGGCATAGGCGGCGCCGTTAACGGTAACACTCCCGGCATCCGTTTGACGCTGGCCCGCAAGGATTTCCGTCAGTTCTTTCTGGCCGTTGCCGGAAATGCCGGCGATGCCGACGATTTCGCCAGCGCGGACACTGAGATCATCGATCTCGATTGTCTTGAGGCCGGAGCGGTCCGGCGCCCTGACGCCCTGAATGTTCAGCACCGTATCGGCCGCTTCGCAGACTGGCGCGCGGCTGTCGAGTTCCGCAAGCTTCACGTCACCGATCATCATGGCGGCCATGGCGGCTGTCGAAAGCTCTCCAACCTTGCCGGTGCCGACAAGCTTGCCGCGGCGAAGAATGGACACGGCGTCGGCGAATTTGGTGATCTCGTGAAACTTGTGGGAGATCATCAGCACGGTCAGTTCACCGCGCTCGGTCATGCCGCGCACGAGCCCGAGCATCTCGTCCGCCTCGGCTGGTGTCAGCACCGATGTCGGCTCGTCGAGGACTAGGAAAGAGCGGCCGAGATAGAGCTGCTTGACGATTTCAAGTTTCTGTTTCTCGCCCGCCGCAAGCTCGCTTACCTGCCGGTCCAGCGGAATCCTGAAGGGCATGCGCTCCATGAACTGGGCGAGGTCCCGACGTTCCTTTGCCCAGTTGATCACGGTCGGCACTTCAGCGCGGCTGATGACAAGATTTTCCGCGCCGGTCAGGGACGGTACAAGGGTGAAATGCTGGTAGACCATGCCGAGGCCATAGGTTGCGGCATCCTTTGGCGAGGCGATGGCGACCTCGCGGCCATCGACAGAGAGCGAACCTGCGGTGGCGTGGTGGAAACCCATGATGCATTTGACGAGCGTCGATTTGCCCGCGCCGTTTTCGCCAAGCAACGCATGAAAGGAGCCGGCGGGCACGCTGATCGAGACATCGTCGAGCGCGGTGAAACCACCAAAGCGCATGGTCATGGCAAGCGTCTCTATGCCGACTGCCTTGCCAGCCTGTGGAAGAGGGGTATCGCGAACAATGCTCACTTCAGCTCTCCTTTTCAACGATGATGGCAACCGGGCCGCCGCCCGGCGGTCCCTGGTGCTCGGCTCCGCCCGAGACGTATAGATCGGTCATGCCAAAGACGCCGGCGAGGACGCCGCCGACAAAGGCACGCGCGTGGCGGGTACCCGCCACGTCGGAATCATCAAGCATGGTGTGACGACGGCCACCCACCTTTCCCGAAGGATCAGGCTCGGCCTTGGCAAGCACTGCAGACAGTCGCGCCCTTTGCGGCAGACGTGCGCGTGCAGCGTGGACGGCTGCCGCATCGATGGCACTTTCCATCACGGCGTGATCTATGGCGAGAGGCCCGTTCCAGGCCGTGCTCATGCCGAGCACGACGATTTCGTGGTCGGTCAGTTCCACCCCGGCTGATGTGGAGGCGCAGCGGGAGAACAGATCGTGGCGAGAACCGATAACGTCATCCGTGATTACAGCCTCGTTCACTTCGCCGAGCGCCACGGCAACGCCGAGTGCGGATGCGCCACGCGATAGTCCCATGGATTTCAGCGTGTCGCGGGTGGTAACGCTTTCTCCGGCATTCAGCGCCTCGCCAATGCGCGCCAGCGTCAGAAGCGGGCATTTGATCTGGACGAAATGCACGTCTTTCGGATCGTCTATTCCTGCATCGGCCATTGCCGCCCGGACGCCTTCGGCGACAAGTAGAACCTGTTCCCGCCTTCCGAGATGCTGGAAGGGTAGGTGAGGCGTTCTGGACACTCCGATGGCAAGCGCGGCTTCTTTTTCGGTGGTTGCGCAATGGCTCGTCGCCTCACGGGCGAAAACCGTCCAGTGCGGCGACAACGCGCCTTCCGTGCCGCCTGACATGACAAGGCAGACGTCTTTCACGCCGTGTTTGGAAAACAGCGCCTCGAAACTCGCCGTGGCATAACCGCGGGTGAAATCGTTGACGCAGCCATTCCCCTCGGTCTTGCCGAGGATGGCAACCACGTTCTGTGGATCAAGACCGGCGGCAAAGAGGGCTTCGACACCTGAGACATCGGCAGGGCCATCCGCCGGCACGCGGTGAACATGCGCTCGCATGGATGAAGCATTTCCCAAGGGCATCAGGGTAGTGCCTCGATCAGCATTTTCGAGTTCGAAACCGCGCCGAAGACGCCACCCTGCATTTTCACCATCTTGATGGCCGCCAGATGATTTCCGTAATCGGTCGCGCCGCAGCAATCCTCCAGAAGAAGGCATTCGTAGCCGCGGTCATTCGCCTCGCGCATGGTGGTGGAGACGCAGACGTCGGTGGTGATGCCTGTCAGGATGATGTTTTCGATGCGCTTCTGGTTGAGGATCAGTTCCAGATCCGTTGCGCAAAAAGAGCCTTTGCCAGGCTTGTCGATGATCGTTTCGCCTTCAATCGGATAAAGCTCGGGAATGATGTCCCAGCCCGGTTCGCCTCGGGTCAGGATGCGCCCGCACGGTCCCGGGTCGCCGATGCCGGCGCCGATACGCTGGGAGCGCCAGCGCTTGTTGGGAGGCAGGTCGGCGAGATCGGGACGATGGCCTTCACGGGTGTGGATGATGTGATAGCCCTTGGCCCGCATGGCAGCGAGGACGGCCTTGATCGGTTCGATGGGAGCCTGCACGAGTGAAAGGTCGTAGCCCATATGATCGACATAGCCGCCCGTCCCGCAGAAATCGGTCTGCATGTCGATGATTATAAGGGCGGTGTTATCGGGCCTCAGCTTGCCGTTATAGGGCCAGTGATAGGGATCGGCGTCGATGTAATGGGTCTTGGCCTCGGTCATAATGTCCATGGTTTCTTCTCCTATTCCGCAGCCGGCTTCAGGCTTTCGCCATAGCGTCGTGACGGCTTGTCGAAGCCGCAGGACGTACCGTCCGTCACCTTGATCTCGTCTTCCCACGGCAAGCGATACCTGCCGGCCGCCAGATCGTGCATGTAGCTGTAGGGCGCGTCACGGGCGCCGCCTTCGACGGCGACATAACCGCGATGGCCGAACTGGTAGATATTGTTTTCCACGCCCCAGCCGAGACGGGCCTCGCGCACGAGGTCGGGGCGGACCTCGGCGGTGATGATCTCGTTCGGCCTGCCGGAGGTGCCGTGCGCGATGATTGAGCCATCGAAATTGCAGATCATGCCTTCGCCCATGCTGTCGAACGTACCGTCCGAACCGGACATGCAGACATTGGCGGTTACCATCAGGTTGCAGAAGGCATTTGACTGGTTGGTGAAGCGCCATGCGTCGCGGATCGGGGCGGTGTAACCCGCCGTTCGGATCATGATTTCGGCACCCTTATAGGCGCATTCGCGGGCCATTTCGGGGAACATGCCGTCATGGCAGATGATCAGCGCAAGCTTCGCTCCCTTGGGGCCGTTGATTACCGGAATTCCGAGATCGCCTGGTTCCCATGGCTCCACCGGCACCCACGGGTGCATCTTGCGATAATAGAGTTTCAGTTCTCCCTGATCGTCGATGACGATGCCGGAGTTATATGGCATGCCGCCCGGGTTCAGTTCCATGATTGAGAAGCAGCCCCAGATCGCATTTTCCCTGCAGGCTTTGCGGAAAGCAGCGACTTCAGGCCCATCCAGTGTGCACATGATCTCCGGATTGATGTCCATCGAAAGCCCATGCAGGGCGTATTCCGGGAAAACGACAATATCCATGCCCGGCTGGTTGCGTCGCGCCTTGGCGACCAGATCGACGATCACCTGCGTCTGTTGTGCCAGATCCGCTTTGGTGACGGTTATCGGCAGTTGCAGTTGCACGAGGCCAATGCCGACTCCGTGTTCCGATTTGTTGAGGCCACCCAGACCGTTCATGGAAAACTCCTCTCATTTCGTCAGTGAAAGCTCGCCCGGGGCGCCAGCAAGGGCGCGGTTGGGCGAGGATGTGGCAATCAGGATGGCAAGCGTGAGCACGTAGGGTGCCGCATAGAAAAGATAGTAGCCCTGGGTGACGCCGACCGACTGCAGCGCCGGGCCGAGCGCTCCGGCACCTCCGAAAAGAAGTGCTGCAAGGAAGCAGTTGACCGGATTCCATCGGGCGAAAATCACGAGTGCTACGGCCATCAGGCCTTGGCCTGAGGAAATACCCTCGTTCCACGAGCCGGGATAATAGAGCGACAGATAAGCGCCGCCGACGGCTGCCATTGATCCCCCGAGCGCGGTTGCCAGCATTCGTACGCGGTCGGGGCTGATGCCCATTGCACGCGCCGCATCGGTGCTGTCGCCCACGACGCGCAGGATAAGACCCTGACGGGTATTACGGAACGCCCAGAACAGGAAGAGCGCCAGAGCAAGGCCGATGAAGAACAGGACGTTGATATTGAGCGCAGCCTGTATCTGGGGTACGGAAGACCAGCCGCCAAGCGGTATGGACGGAAGCTTGGGCGCGGAGGGCTGGATGAACGGCTTGCCAAGAAAGAAGGCGAAGCCGAGCCCGAACTGCATCATGGCAATGCCGATCGCTATGTCGTTAACCCGTGGGAACTTGCAGATGAAACCATGGATAAGGCCGAAGACGCAGCCGGCTGCCATTGCCGCCAGCACGCCGAGCCATGGAGAACCGGTCATGACGGCGACGGCATAGGCTGTCATCGCGCCGAAGACGAGGGTGCCTTCGAGCCCGAGATTGATGCGTCCCGAGCGCTCGGTGATCGCTTCACCGAGTGAAACGAAGATGAAGGGGGTGGAGACGCGGATTGCACCAGCGAGGATTGCCAGCGGTACGCCCCAGAAACCGATACCCGTCTCGTCCATCATTGGCTCCTTTTCCAGAGATCCGGGTTGAAGACCCTGAAGCGGCCGTAGAGGGTCTCGCAAAAGAGGATCACGAGGAAGAGCGTGCCCTGCAGGGCAAGAACCGTAGCGTCGGGTAGGCCCATACGTCGCTGGATAAGGCCGCCGGAGGCCTCGATCCCGCCGAGCAGGAAGGCGATGGGGATGATCGCCAGCGGATTGTGGCGGGCAAGGAATGCCACGAGGATGCCGGTATAGCCGTAGCCGGCGGCAAGTGCGCCATTGGCGCTACCCTGGACTGCGGCGATCTCGAGCATGCCCGCAAGGCCCGCAAACGTGCCGGCAATCGCGGTGAAACCAACGATCAGGCGACCTACCGGCAGTCCCTGTATCTGCGCTGCACGGACATTACCGCCAGCCATGCGCGCGGCGAAACCGTAGCTCGTCGTTTCAATCAGCACCCATGAGCCGATACAGGCGAAGATACCGATGGCGAGGCCCCAATGGACATCCATCCCCGGTATCGAACCGATCATGTAGTCGGCCGGCAACGGCAGCGTCGAGGGTTTGTTGAGGCTTGCCGGGTCACGAAGCAGGCCCTCGACGAGCTGGTTCATCAGGGCGATCGCGATATAGGCAAGCAGCAGGGAGGAAATCGTCTCGTTGACCCCACGATAATGGCGCAGGAATCCCACAAACCCGATCCACAGGCCGCCAACGATCATCGCGGCAAGCGCCATGAGAGCAAGGGCGGGGAAGGGGTGCAGGAGCCCGGTCAAAGGCGTGGCGACCGCCGCGGCCGCCACGCCTCCGAGGACGAGCGCGCCCTCGCCACCGATGATGACGAGGCCGAGCCTTGCCGGCAGTGCGACACAGAGCGCGGTCAGCAGGAGAGGTGCGGCACGGGAAAGACTGTTCTGGATCGAAAACCAGCTGCCGAAACCGCCGGCATACATGATCTGGAAGAGCGCGATCGGCGACTTGCCGATCGCGAGGATAAAGATGGAGAACAGTGCGAGGCCCGCCAGAATGGCGGCAAGTCCGATAACGACAGGCTCGGCGCGGCGTGCCAGCCATTCGAGAAGCGGACGGAAGCTCCGGCCGCGGGTTTCCAAACCTAGTGCGGGGCTGTTTGCCTCGACTGTCATGACGCGTCTCCCTTCAGCTGATGTCAGGATGTGGAGCCAACAACGCCTTCGACGAGATAAGCCATGCTCTCAAGGTCGACAGCATCCTCGGCATAGGCCTTGTCAGCCGCAATGACCGTATTTCCCTTGTTGTCCTTCAGCGGACCCTTGAACACGGAGAGCTTGCCGGTCATGGCCTCGGCCAGAGTTGCATCGAATTTCGTGCGGGCTTCCTGAGACACGCCCGGTCCGAGGGGGCTCATCTTGACGAAGCCGTCCTTCAGGCCGCCGCGGACAAAGTTCCCGAGCTTTTCACCCGCCTGCGCCTTCTTGATGAAGTCCGTATAGATTTTGCCCCATGCCCATTCGGCGCCGGTCAGGTATTTCTCCGGGGCAAGTGGGCTCTGGTTGGCGTGATAACCGCAGACGAAAGCACCGCGCCCGGCAGCCGTTTCGACGACCACCTTAGGACTGTCGACATGGCAGGTGACGACATCGACACCCTGATCGACCAGGGCGTTAGTCGCTTCGGCCTCCTTGATCGCGAGTGACCATTCGCCGGTGAAGATCACCTGGCACGTGATGGTCGGATCAACGGAGCGGGCGCCGAGAAGGAAGGCGTTGACGTTCTGCAACACCTGCGGGATGGGCTTGGCGGCAACGAAGCCGATTTTTTTGCTCTTTGTCGCATAGCCTGCGGCGACACCGTTCAGATATTGGCCCTGGTGGATATAACCGAAATACGAGCCGGTGTTCGCCGGGTGCTTGCCCTCCTGCCACAGGCCGCCGCAATGGCGGAACTGCGTGTCGGGGTATTTCGCGGCCATGGCCAGCATATGGGGATCGAAATAGCCGAAGGACGTCGGGAAGACGAGCGTGGCGCCGTCGAGATTGATCATCGACTCCATCGTCTTTTGTACGTCGACCGTCTCGGGAACGTTTTCTTCCTCGACAAGCGTCACGCCCGGCAGCGCCTTGATGGCTGCGGCACCCTCGGCGTGGGCCTGATTATAACCATAATCGTCCTTGGGTCCTACATAGATAAAGCCAACCGTAAGGTCGGCCTGTGCCCATGCGGGGGAAGATATGAAACCGGGTGCTGCGCTGGCCGCGAGGCCAGCGGCGGAGGCCTGCAGAAAATTGCGTCGGGTAATCGAAAGCAGTTTGGTCATCTTCATGCTCCCTCGGGGGCTGTAGCCCCATCGTTATTGGACATGAAAGTGTATGCAATGCGCGTGCCACATTTTATCACTATGTTTTTATTGTATTTTTCTTTGTCATTTTTTCTGCGTGACAAAAGTGTATGCAGTTTTTGAAGGTTACGTCTATTTTCTAGCCATTGCATTTATGAAGGCGGAGTGTGGCCGCCGGGATCGATGTTCTGCGAAGGGAATCGTTGAATTAAACGTATAAATTCAATATTTTATATGTTTTGTTGACTTGATGTGGAATGACGGGCATGTGTATGCAATGTATATTATGTTCTCGAGAGTATCGTGACACAGGCCAGACAACGAAAGGTCGTCCGTACTGGAACGACGGTGGAGCAGATGGTCCGCGCCATCGCCGATATGATTGTGACCGGAGCCATGCTGCCGGGTGAGAAACTCGACGAGCTTTCGCTTGCCGCCCGTTTTGAAGTGTCTCGAACCCCGGTGAGAGAGGCATTGCGTGAGCTTGGCGCAATGGGTCTTGTTGGCAGAGAGCCCAATCGCAGCGCGGTTGTCACCGAGGTCACCGAAGCCCACCTTCATTCCATGTTCGAAGCGATGGCGGAACTGGAAGGAATCTGCGCGAAGTTGTCGGCGGTTCGCATGACGGTGGACGAACGGCGCGGGCTCGATGTTGAACACCGGGCGTCGGTGCGACTTGTCCATTCCGGTTCGTCGGAAGATTACGCTGCCTACAATACCGAATTCCACAACCGGCTCTATTGCGGAGCCCATAATGATCATCTTCGCGAGTTGGCGATACAAACAAGGGCGAGATTGGCGCCGTTTCGTCGTGCGCAGTTCAGGCTTTCAGGTCGGCTCTCCAAGTCATATGAAGAGCACGACCGGATCGTCACCGCGATCCTTCGTGCCGATCCTGTGGCGGCCGGTCAGGCCGCCTTCGATCACGTTTCGATCGTCAGTAATGCAAGTACGGTGTTTGCTGCCCCAAATGCCCGACAATAAAGCCCGCCATGAGGATCCAGGTTTATCGGGACACGTCCTAGAGGCGTAAACGTGGACGCCGCACCAGACGCCTGAGTACGTTACGTTTTTTATGAGACCGGATGAGGTCTATATCGCTGACGAGTTTTGCGCCACCCTCGCGTCGCTCAAGCGTGATCTTTCTGCTGTGAAAGGCCTCAAGCTCTGCCCGGTGTGCCACACTCAGAATTGTGGCATCCGGTAATTCGTCGATGAGACGTTCCATGATCCTGTCCTGGCTCTTGTCGTCAAGTGCCGAGGTTGCCTCATCAAGTACCACGATGTCGGGCTTGTGCAACAGGAGACGCGCGAATGCAAGCCGCTGTTTCTCTCCACCTGACAGGGTCTGGTCCCATGGCGCTTCTTCTTCCATTTTTCCGGTCAGATGGCCAAGTCCGACCTTTTCAAGAGCTGTCTTCACCTCCTCCGGTGACCAGTCGTCCGCTGCACCCGGATAGGTGACGGCGCGGCCGAGTGTGCCGAGCGGGATGTAGGGTCGTTGCGGCAGCATGAACAGGCGTTTGTCTGGATGCAGATCGACGCTTCCGTCGCCCCATGGCCAAAGGCCTGCAATGGTCCTTACAAGCGTGCTTTTTCCCGACCCGGATTCACCAGAGACCAAGACCCGCTCGCCTTGTCCTATCTCTACCCGCGTTTCTGTCAGTACAGCTGTGCCGTCATTCAACGATACCGAAAGATCGTTCAGGCTGAGGATCGTGTCACCGTCTACTTCGCCGTGTTTGACGCGGCCGACCGCATCGCTTTTTTCCGTTTGCTCGAGCCCGTCGAGTGACACCATGAGAGAGGCGACGCGCCGCGCACAGGCATTCCAGTCGGCAAGACGGGGATAGTTGTCTACGAGCCAGCCAAAAGCGCCCTGAACGATGGCGAAGGCAGATGCTGCCTGCATCACCTGCCCCAGAGACATGCTGCCATCAAGAAATTTTGGAGCGCAGAGCAAAAGCGGGACGACCGGCGCCAGGAGACTGGAAATCTGCGATACCAGCGTTGTGCGCATATATTGTCTCGCCAGCCTTGCCCATTGGTGCAAGGCGGCCGAAAACGTCTTGTTGAGGTCATTGCGTTCTTCCTCTTCACCGCCAAGCAAGGCAATGCTTTCGCCGTTCTCTCGCACACGTGTCAGAGTGTAGCGAAATTCTGCTTCCGCCTGGTTCTTGAGTTCGGAGATGCGGACGAAATTCCGGCCGATCACCACCATCGACGTTGAGGTGATAGTTGCATACAGCAGCGCGGTGATGACGAGGAAGCCGGGAATGGTGAATGTCGTTCCACCTGTGGTGATGGTGAGCGATCCGCCGATCGTCCAGAGCACGACGATAAAGGTCGACGCGGACAGGAACGCAGACGTAACACCGGCAACAAAGTCGACGGGCGCTTCCGTTGCGATCCGCAGATCTTCCGAGATGCGTGCTTCCGGGTTTTTGTGATCTCCACCGATCAGGTTCAACTGATAATAGCGGCCGTTTGCAAGCCAGCGCGCTATGAGATCGGTCGTCAGCCAGGAGCGCCAGCGACGTTGTATCATCATGCGAAAGAAGACCTGGATCACGACGAGCGACATGCTGCCAATCACCAGAGGAAGAAATATCGCGCTGAGGAAGTAGACGGTACCGGCGTCCCGCTGCTCTATCGCGTCGAAGAGATTGCGGTTCCAGATATTGATGCCGTACTGGAAAACGACGTTGGTGCAGAGCAGCGCCACCAAGGCAATTGATAACGGCCAGGCGAGCCTTGGTCCGCGGCGGCTCCAGAACCCGCGCGCAGTTTTCCAGAACCGCGATAGCAGATATTTTCTGCGCGCCCGTTCGGCTTCCTCGGGTGTTAGCTCGGGTTCTGAAAGGGTGTCTTTCGGTGTTGGCGCGGCCTCAGTTTTCATTGTTGCGATCCGCCTTTGATGTACGAGCCTCGATTGCTAACCTGCTCAGATCGTGACCCGGTGGCATTGGCAACGGAAACGCGCTCAACCGTCCATTGAGTGCCAGGAACCTCGCCATCCCCTATATCAACCTTGCCGTCCGCAGTTCATGGCGCGCATGCATTTCAGAATGAATATCTAACGCTTGCTCCCGCACGTCGTTCCATGAGCACTCGTGACACGGGAAATTTCGCTTTTGCACACCTGTATGCCTGTCTGGAGGCATACGGCCCAGATTGATACTTCGAGATACCTTTATGATGTGGGCAAATCGACAGGCCGGCGGCTCATCGGGTGGCTTAACCGCCGGAAATCATGAGAGGCTGCGTAACAAAATCGGCTTTCGTGCGTTTGTAGTCGACATGGCTAACAACAGCACGGGAGAGATGCGAATGGCGCGTGGCGCATACATGGAGAAGGCTCGCTACGCAGCGTTTGTCAGCGATGGTGGCACGTTCGAGAAAACGCTGATTTCTCCCCCGGTTGAAGCGCGTGCCCTATGGAGTATCGGACGTGGGCAGTCGCCAATCGTTGCGACAGCCATCCATGAAGGGCACGCCATCAGGGACGATCTTCTCGACCTCTACGCAATCGACCACGATGAGCGCCTTCGAGAAGAAGATCCTTATACGGAATTCACCATGCGCGATGTGCCCAACCGCATCGTGTTCCATCGTTCGCGCTTCGAAGTGGACATCAATCGTGCGCGCGATGGTGCAGTCTACCTGACGCCAGAGCAGGCGTGGGGTCTGAGGGTGTGGACAGATGCGCTCTCACATGAGCAGGTCGACACGTCTCTGCAAGTGCATGATGCCTATTACGACATGCTGCGCAACGTTCTGCGCGGTATCGAGCGCGAGCATGGGCATTTCGTTCTGCTCGACATCCACAGCTATAATCACCGCCGAGATGGGCCGGACGCCGCACCCACACCAGAGGCGCAGGCACCGGACATCAACATCGGCACCTTTTCCATGGACCGGGCGCGCTGGGCACCGATCATCGATACCCTTATCGACCATTTCCGCTCGTTCGACATCGACGGTCGCCGGCTTGATGTGCGGGAGAACGTCGCCTTTCAGGGGAAGGGGGAACAGACGCGATTTATCCATGAACATTTTCCCCTGACCGGCTGCGCGATTGCCATCGAGTTCAAGAAGTTCTTCATGGACGAGTGGACGGGCGAGCCTGACATGCATGTGCTTTCCCAACTCAGGAACATTGTCGCGACGGCAGTTCCCGTCCTTGAAAAAGCACTGATGGACCGCTGATGAAGCAGGCTCCACTCGAAAAGCCGCACGACGACGACTGGCTGGAAGACATCGTTGCCTATCTTTCAACCGGTAAATCGATCCGACGAGATCTGCCGGGAGGCGGTCGCCTGCATATAGACCGGCCGCTCCCCTTCCTCTGTGTGCATATCGCCGAAGACGGCGGGGAGCCGGTTGCCCGCGACATTGCTCGTGCCAATGCCTCCTATCTGATCGCGCCTCACGCCGCTCCAGCAATGGTTGTTATAGAGGCCATCTCTGCCGTTCTGCGTCAGCGTTTCGGCGCTTTTGTTCTGTTCGACATAGGTGAGTTGACGCAGGACAGGTTCCTGACAGACGACGCGCCTTTTCTGCCGCCGTTCGAAATTGCCCTTTGGGCGAGCGGTGACATGGCGGATTCAGCGGAAATCTTCACCAAAGTCATCAGTGACAGCGAAGCAAAATTTCGAACGCCACGCGTGAAGCGGACTGAAACCCCACCGCTAAGGGAAGACAAGGTTCTGGGGCGGGATCTGCACTGTTCCACACTGGCTGTCAGATTTGCCCCGGTCTATCGCCAGCCTGGCAGCGCTGAGATTTATCCCGAACTGCGTGAACAGCTTGTCTCGTTGCTGTTTGACGCTGGCTTGCGGGCGATCTCCCGTTTCCTCGAAGGTCAGAAGATCCTCAAGCCCAAAACGCACAGGGCGCTGGGTCGAAAGACATTCGTTGATACGGTAACACGCGTCGACCGCAGCATAGACGAGGTTGCTTCGACCTTTGATTTTCTGTTGGCCGTGACGCCAATCAACTCTGAGGCCGCGTTTCAGGCGTTCAAGTCAGATGGGCGGCAACCGACCTTTCTTTATCGTCCTCTCGCGTTTCAGGTCGAGGCAACCAAACGAAAGCTTTTTTCGATTTCCTTCGATCACCTCGAAGACCCTGTGCTTTATCAGCTCTATCGAGAGAAGCAGCGCGAGCTCGACATTCAGCTTTCTCTTCTGTCGTCCCGTCAGAAACCACAGTTCGTCGAATTTGGACGCGCGCTCTACGGTCCCGTCGAACCATCGCTTCTCGATGAGGCGAAAACCATTCTGGCACATTCGAGCAATGTGTCGAATGACGATGACGATGATGCTCCGGAAGACAGGATTGCAGACTGTTTTCACGTCGAGCGGCGAGCCAGGACGATGATTGCGGCGTACCGCCGTCAACTGAACGAATTCGAAGTCGCGGTGGAACTGCGTGACGACCTGCCATCCGGCCTGATGGTGTCCGGTCATCGCCTGCTGATTGCCCGCTCCACGCTCATGGATAAACGCCGTGTCGAACCCCTGCTGGCACATGAGATCGGCGTGCATCTCCTGACCTATTTCAACGGATCGGTGCAAGGCCTGCGGCTGTTCCGGTCCGGCCTGGCTGGCTACGAGGGCATGCAGGAGGGGCTGGCTGTCTTTGCCGAATACCTGGCAGGAGGCATGACGACGGCACGCCTCAGGCTGATTGCAGGGAGGGTCGTCGGATGTGCGGCCATGCTCGATGGCGCAACATTCTTCGAAACATATTCCCTGCTGGTGGATGACCATGATTTCACGCCGCGGGCGGCATTCAACTTGGCGCTTAGACTCTACCGCGGCGGCGGGCTCGCCAAAGACGCGATCTATCTGCGCGGACTGCTAGCATTGTTGGGTCATCTTCGGTCTGGAGGAGCGCTCGAACCGTTTTGGATGGGTAAGATCGCTGCTTCACATTTCGAGGTGATGCAGGAACTCGCGGATCGGGGGCTGCTGCGGTTGCCATCTGTGCGTCCGCTGTTCCTGGAAACGGATGAAGGGAGAGCCCGCCTGGCACGTGCCAAAAATGGATTACGCCCGATAGAAATGATTCAACGGCAGGAGACTTGAATGCGGATTGCTTTTTTCGTGAACTCGATCGCGGATGAAACGGATTTTTACACGACGACGTCATTGGCGCTCGCTGCGATCGCGCGTGGTCATGACGTCTGTTATCTGACGCCCGGTGATTTCGTCTTGCGGCCTGACGACAGCCTCATGGTCCGTGTGACCCTTGCCAAAGGCGGGAAGGTGAAAAAAGCCGACGCCTTCGTTTCTGCCCTGCAGCACAAGGACGCCGAGATACAGACCATACCGGTCGAAGACATCGATGTTCTGTTCTTGCGCAATGATCCATCGCTGGATGCTGACGAGCGGCCCTGGGCGGCACAGGCGGGTATCATTTTCGGTCGTCTTGCCGCGGAACGTGGCGTTCTAACGGTCAATGATCCCGATGGATTGGCCAGTGCGCAGAACAAACTTTATTTTCAGGGCTTTCCGGAGGCCGTTCGTCCGACGACGCTCATCTCCAAAAGCATTGAGGAAATCCGGGCCTTTATCGACAAGCAGAAGCAGGGCGCGATCCTGAAACCGCTTCAGGGTTCAGGCGGCAAGAATGTCTTCAAGATCAACTCGAGCAAGGAAGCCAATCTCAACCAGATTTTTGAGGCCGTGAGTGGAGAGGGGTACCTGATCGCGCAGGGCTATCTTCCCGATGCGACGGCCGGCGATATTCGCCTTTTTCTGATGAATGGTCGCCCGCTTCAACGCGATGGCGCTTATGCCGCCTTTCGCCGCGTTCCCGCCAAGGGCGAAGTGCGTTCCAACATGCATGTTGCTGGCACCGCTGCTGCGGTGGAGATCACGCCCAAGATACTTGCCGTCGCCGAGATGGTGCGCCCCAAACTGGTTCAGGACGGCATGTTTCTCGTCGGTCTGGATATCGTAGGGGACAAGATACTCGAGATCAACGTTTTCACACCCGGTGGGCTGCCGAACATAGCGGAACTGCATGGCGTCGATCTGTCTGTCGATGTGATCGCCTCCCTCGAACAAAAGGTGGAGATGCGGAAAAACTATGGTGGGCAAATTTCCAACAGGGCTTTGGCGACACTCTAGGTGCTGGGAAAGCTTGAGGAAAGCAGGGAACGGAAAGCGGCTGGTCGAGTTACCTTGATGTAGCCAAAACGAGGAGTGTTGAAAATGGATCATACCAATCATGTACGTCTCACCGAACGAGAACTGACGCCTTCTGTGCTGGAAGGTGCCACCGTTTACGGAGCAGACGATCACAAGGTCGGTAAGGTAGACCACGTTCACGGTGCGGGAAGTGCCAGTACAGCAATCATCGATGTCGGCGGTTTTCTGGGAATTGGCGCCAAGCCGGTGGCGGTGCCTTTGACGGATCTGGACTTCATGCGGGATGAATCGGGTGATGTCCATGCTCGGACGACATGGACGAAGGATCAGCTCAAGCAAATGCCCGAGCATCGTCACTGATGATTGCGAGAGCCCGGCCTAACGGTCGGGTTTCTTTTTGGAGTGCGCGCGGAGGGGACATGTCCAGATCACACCTGACAAAAGAACGCGACCTTAGAGAATCTCGTCCGGTCTGGCTGGATAGCCCACGCATCTCCGTTCGCACGAAAAACAGGGCGTCATTCCAGAAATACGATGTCATCATCATTGGAGCGGGCATCAGTGGCGCGCTTGTTGCGCACGCTGTCGCACAATCGGGTAGGTCGGTGCTGATCGTCGACAAAGGCGATCCTGTCCGAGGCAGCAGCATCGCTTCGACAGCGATGATACAGCATGAGATAGATGTGCCGCTTCATCAATTACAAAGGACGATCGGAAAAGCCGACGCCAACCGGGTGTGGCGGAGATCGGCGCAGGCCGTTTTGCGTCTTGAGGACATTGTCAAATCTATGGACATTCCTTGCGGCATGCATCGCAAGAAAGCGCTCTATCTGGCAGGTAATGACTATGGCTCACGTGCTCTCAAAGTCGAGGCAGAGGCCAGAATAGAGGCGGGTGTCGACGCGCAGTATCTCGATGCACGACAGTTGCGCGAACGGTTCAATATCGAACGGACGGGCGCAATTCTCAGTAATATTTCTGCGTCCGCCAATCCCGGGCAACTGACCGCCGGCATTCTGCGACACCTTGCGAGACACAAGGTGGAGATCGTCTCCGGCGTCGAAATCACCGATATGAAGGGCTTTTCTGACGAGGTTGTCCTGGCCACCGGCAGCGGCAAGCTCCTCGTCGCCAATCATGCCGTCTTTTGTACGGGTTATGAGTTTCTCAAGGTGCTTGAGAGCAAGCGGCACGAAATCATTTCGACGTGGGCGCTGGCGAGTGGCGTTGACGTACGTCTTCCCGGTTGGCTACGCGACCACATCGTATGGGAGGCGTCCGACCCATATCTCTATTTGCGAATGGATCAATCCGGTCGGCTGATCGCCGGTGGGGAGGACGAGCACGATCCTGTCGCGTTCCAGGATAGCAAGCGGCTCCAGGCCAAGACCGATTCCATTCGGGTCAAACTTCTCGAGCTTCTCGGAAGCGATATCGGTCAACCAGCGTACCGGTGGGCTGCAGCCTTCGGCTCGACAACAACCGGCCTTCCGCTGATCGGGAAAGTCCCGGGGGAAACAAATGTCTATTCCGTGATGGGGTTCGGCGGGAACGGTATCACCTTCAGCCAGATTGCTGCCGACATCGTCGCGGCCTCGATCAATGGTGTTCGGGATCCGGATAGCCACCTCTTCGATATCGTCTGAGAAGACGTTATCATTTTTTGGTTTGCTGCTCCTGAGACATTCAATGGCTTTCAAGCCATCGCATGACGCGAATTTCGTCGGCCTCCATCCAACGATTTAGTCGCACGCTTCGGCTTGGTCGGATTTTAAGCAGAGAGCGGAGATCTCCATCCGCGAACGCATCGATAATCTTCGGGTGGATGTAGGAGTTCCGGCATACGGCGCGGGTGTTTACAAGCGTGCTCGCGACGTTATCGATGACGGAATTGATCATGCGCTTGCATTCCGTCGAACTCTGACACGGTTCAAGCTGTGCGAGTTGGATTGCTGCCATTCTTGACGCACCCCAGGTTCGAAACTGCCGTGAGCTGAAATTGCCACCGCATGCGGACCGGATATAGTCGTTGACGTCCTGGGACCTTACCGGGTGGCGTTGTCCATCTTCATCAAGGTATTGGAAAAGCTGCTGGCCCGGCAATTCCTGAAGCGTCCGTATGGCGTTTGTTATACGCCTGTCGTGGTGGCTGAGACGCCATTCCTTGCCCGATTTTCCCTTGAAGTTGAAGTGGACCGTCGAGCCGTCGATTTTGACATGGCGATTTCTTAACGTTGTCAGACCGAAAGACCCGTTTTCCTTTGCGTAGGTCGCATTGCCAACCCGGATGAAAAGTTTGTCCAGCAGCCAGACCACCGTCGCCAGGGCTTTTTCGGGGCCGGGTTTGCGCAAGCGAAGATCAGAATCCACCCTCTCGCGAATATCCGGTAACGCGGCTGCGAATTCGACCAGCTGAGAAAACTTGGTGTTGCCGCGCCCTTCGGACCAATCCGGATGATATCTGTATTGCTTTCGTCCTTTGGCGTCACGCCCGGTTGCCTGGAGATGGGATCGGGGGTCGGGCGATATGATGACGTCGACATAGGCAGGCGGAATGCCCAGGCTGGCAATCCTGTCCAGAACCGGCTTTTGCGTCACGCGGCGGCCAGCTTCGTCGTAATAAAGAAAACCGTTCTTTCCCTGCCTGCGCGAGATGCCTGTCTCAAGGCTGGAAACATAGACAAGATCGGCAAAAGCACCATCTTCGCCAGACGTGTGGTCTGTAGGGGATTTGATCTCGTTGATGTGGGTGACGATATGGTCCATTTGCCGCAGAACTCGAGATGATGGTTTTGGTTCCAGATCGTTGGTCGCTGTGGACGGAGATGGAGAGAACCTTAGCGGCGCGATGATCCCGGCATGTCTGCGGACTGGCAATGTTTTTTCTACGATAACTGTGCGCAACGCTCGGTCTTGGAAATGGTTCCCGCCAAAAACAGAAAGAAATCATTCGCTTCGGTGGCGGGCATGCTCTAGTTTGCGCACTCATTAGCTGCCTGCCGGGAATGTTGTTACTGTGATTAATTTTTCGCCGTTTGCTCAGCGAAGTCTGTTGATGCTTGCTGTGGGTGTCGCAATCCTGACCGGTATGGTCGCCATGTCGCTGTGGCTGGTACAGGTCAATAACCGGTATTCTCAGGAGACCGCCGAGTTTAGACGTGTCCGTGCGGCAATTCTCGATACTCTGACATCCATGCAAGACATCGAAACGGGGCAGAGAGGCTATCTGCTGACCAACAATGTCGATTATCTGGTGCCTTATGAGGAGGCCCTGAGCCGCCTGCCGCAGCGTCAGGCCAGGCTTTTCGATCTTTTGAAAGACCAGCCGCAATACGGGCAGGATCTCGCCAGTCTCGAGGCGGCCATCAATGACAAGCTGAAAGAAACCCGCGAAACGATTGATCTTCAGAAGACCGGACGTATTACAGAGGCGGTCGCCATCGTTCGTGACAACGATGGCAAGCGCTTCATGAATGACATTCGTGTTATTCTCGGGAAGTTTCAGGCCGATACCGATGAACGGCTGCGGGTGATTGTTCGCGATCAGCTGGATGCTGCCAATACGCTTCGTTGGGTAACGGTGGGCGGCGCATTTGCGATCCTGCTGGTGGTTGGCGGATCGATCTTTCTGGTCTTTACCTATATTCGCGCCCTGAACAGGTCGCGGGAGGATGTCTACGAGCTCAATCGCAGTCTGGAAGAGCGCGTAGAGGAGAGAACGCGTGACCTTCGCCGCGCCAATCAGGAAATCCAGCGTTTCGCCTATATCGTCACTCACGATCTGCGTGCGCCGCTCGTCAATATCATGGGGTTCCTGTCCGAGTTCGATACCTCACTGAAACCGGTCAGTGCCTACGTGCTTGCCGATGGTAAACCGCTCGCCGAGGATGTCGTCCGAGAGGCCAGGTTGGCAATCGAGGAGGAACTGCCCGAGGCCATCGGGTTCATCCGCTCTTCGACCCGCAAGATGGATCAGTTGATCAACGCGATCCTGAAGATATCCCGTGACGGGCAGCGAAAGCTGCAACCCGAGAAGATCGATATAGAGACGTTGCTGTCGTCGCTATCAGAAACGGTTCGTCATCAGATCACTGCCAACGGCGGGGAGATCAATGTCGAAACACCGAAGCTGACGGTTGTAACCGACCGTATCTCGCTCGATCAGATCCTTGGCAACCTCCTCGACAATGCCGTGAAATACCAGGCGAAGGAGCGACCGCTGCGACTGACTGCGCGCGCCTATCCTGCCGGGCGGGGCGCCATCTGCATCGAGGTGAGCGATAATGGTCGCGGCATCGGTGAACAGGATCTTGAGCGGGTGTTCGAGCTCTTCCGGCGCGCCGGTAATCAGGATCAGCCCGGCGAAGGTATCGGGCTTGCGCATGTTCGTTCGCTAATCAGAAATTTAGGAGGTGACATTAGGGTGGCTTCTGAGCTCGGCAAGGGGAGTACATTTACCTTGCTGTTGCCGAGCGACCTTAGAAAAGTGACGAAAGAAGGCGAAAAATGAAGGCTACAGGTCAAGAAGTCACGATTGTTATGATCGAGGACGACGAAGGTCATGCGCGTCTGATTGAAAAAAATGTGCGCCGTGCAGGCGTGAACAACGAGATCGTGCCATTCGCGCTTGGCGAAAAGGCTCTCGACTATATCCTTGGCGAAAGCCGGGACGGCCTTGTCAGCAAGGACCGCTATCTTCTCGTTCTACTTGATCTCAATCTTCCCGACATGTCCGGTATTCGTATTCTTGAGCAGATCAAGAGCAATGAACATACGCGCCGGCTACCTGTCGTCGTGCTGACGACAACGGATGACGAGACCGAGATCCAGAAATGCTATGACCTCGGCGCGAACGTCTATATCACGAAGCCTGTCGATTACGACGGCTTTGCCAGTGCAATCAAGAATCTGGGGCTGTTTTTCTCCGTGATTCAGATACCGTGAAGGCATGACCATTTTGCGCGTTCTATATGTCGATGACGATCCGGCTCTCGTGCGGCTTTCCAGCCGCGTTCTGGGACGTCACGGCATGGACGTCGTGCATGCCGCTTCCGTGGCTGCGGGGCTCGAAATCTTCGAGAGCGAGACTTTCGATGTCGTTGTGCTCGATCATTACTTCCAGACGACGACCGGAATGGAGTTTCTCGCTGCAAGCCGGTCGATGACTGCCCGCGCGCCTGTCCTTTATGTGACGGGCTCTAATGAGGCGCAGATCGCTATCGATGCGATAAAAGCCGGAGCTGCCGATTACGTGATAAAGAATGTGGGGGATGATTTTTTCCCGCTTCTGGTCACTGCCATAAATCAGGCTCTGGAAAATCATCGGTTGCGGCAGACCAAGGAAGAAGCCGACCGTTTGCTTGTGAAGGCCAAGGAACACGCGGAAATGATGGTCAAGGAGATGAACCATCGTGTCGCCAACAGTCTGTCCCTCGTATCGGCCATGATCCGTTTGCAGATCAACACCCTCAAGTCAGAGGAAGCCGAGACGGCACTGCTGGAAACGCAGAGCAGAATAGCCGCGATTGCCGGCGTTCACCGCAGCCTCTACAGCACCGACAATATCGGTCTTGTCTCGCTTAACGCATACCTGAGTTCCATCATCAGCGATCTGTTCCAGGCCGTTCCCGGATCTTCCGCGATCACGGTCGAAACCTCGCTCTGCGATGTCAGCCTCAAGGCAGACCACGCCGTTGCGCTTGGCGTCATCATCACCGAGTTGCTGACCAATGCGTTGAAATATGCTTATCCCGATCAGGCTGGAACGGTTCGCGTTCAGCTATCGGCAGAGGACAGAAAATATGTCCTGATTGTTGAAGACGACGGGATTGGATCCAAAGCCGGTGCGTCCCCGCGGGGAACAGGCCTCGGCACGAAGCTGATCATGGCCATGGCGCAGAACATCAATGCGCGTGTCGAGCAGACACATACCCATCCGGAACAGAGCAAGGGAACACGTTACACAATGACGTGGAATGAAGAGCACTGACGCCCAAAACGTCGAACCGTGAAAAAAGCAGGTCTGCTCAAAGTTCTTCCAGTCCCTCGTTCAGCGTCTCTATTCGTCTGAGGCGCCTGCTTCCGGCCGTCCCCGCCTTCTCGAAGCAGCGTGTGATCAGCACATGGCAGAGCGCCATGACCGCCGTGTGATTGAACAACGGGCCGGGAGCGAGCGTCTGGCACTGGAAATGCCAGGTGGCGCCGCTATCGAAAGGCGCACCCTCATCGGTCACGTAGAGCAGCCGCGCGTTCGATTTCTTGATCTGATCGAGAATGGCATCCATCTGGGCAATGCGGCGGCGCATTGCGAAGAACACCACCATATCGGTTTCCTGTATGCTGGCGAGATGTTCTCCCAGCGTCTGACCAGGGCCGGGTATGGCAACGATGTTTTCGATGACCTGGGTCAACTGCCACTGAAGATAGACCGCAAACGGCTGACTGCTACGGAATCCGATGACCCAAACTTTGCGCGCCTGCAGCATGCATTCGGCAGCAGTTTCGATCTGTCTGTCCGAGATTGAAAGGAAGGTTGCTTCGATATTCGCGATGCCCTGAGCTGCATGCGCTTTGACCGACTGCATGGTTGACGTATCGGCGGAGCGTTCCAGAAACAGGCGGGAGCCGGTCTGTTTCTCGGCACGTGCATGACGGCGGGCCTCCTCGTAGTTCTCGTAACCAAGCCGCTGGATAAACCGGGTAACGGTGGCCTTCGACACATGCGCCAGCGCTGCAAGTTCCTGGGCGGAATAGCTCGCAAGCTCGCCGGGAAAATCGCAGACAAATTCCCCGATCCGCTTTTCTGCGGGGTGGAGATCCGGCAGGGCTTCCCTGACGCGAAACAGGAACGATTTTTCCTTAGGCACGGGATGCTCCGCCGAAATATCACTACGGCATCTTTCAGCCGCTCGTTTATGGCTTGCAACAGAAAAAGCGACGGGTTGCAAGGTCTGCCTCCGGCTCTCCTTTACCCTCGGGCGACGGATATGTCGCTTTCGGTTTCCAGTGTCCGGACCAGCCACTCTACGGCTGAGCGGATCGGGGCTATGATCGGCGCGGATAGGACGCGTTGAAGGTCATCGGCAGCTTGCCCGAGCGGTCCACCGCCGATGATGACAACCTCGGCGCCGTCCTGCTCGAAGCATTCCCGAGCTGCGATCTCCAGTGCGGTAAGAAGGGATTTTGGATCTGAAGCAAGTCGCAACGGATCTCCCGTCGTCAAGCGTGTTCCGGTAAACAGCGACGCCAGGCCAAAGGTCTTTGCTTTCGCCGCAAAGCTTCCCACAAGATCCGGCGTTACCGTCGCGATCCCAAAATGCCGTCCGCCGGCGGAGGCCTCCAGCATGCTTGCCTGACAGATGCCAATTGAGGGGATGCCGGATACCGCCGCAAGCTGCTCCAGTCCCGGATCGCCGAAAGCGCAGACGATCAGGCCGTCGCTCTGGCCAGCCAGCTCCAGCCCCATCTCCACGACACCATCGGCCGCAGCGGCCAGCTCGACATCGTTGAGGATCATGGGTACGCCACGCACCGCCGTCCGTCCCTCGATCACAAAACCGTCGGGCAGATAGCCACTGGCGATAGTTGTCATCATCTGTGTTGTGGCCTTTGAGGTGTTCGGGTTGATCAGTCCTATGCGTTTCATGATTTTCGGGGCGTCAAGTCGATGCACCCGCCTTGTCTGTCTGGTTGCAAGGGTCAAAAACCTCTTATTAAAGCGCTTTCAATTCGCCGCTAGGCACGCGACACCCGCTCCGTTGGAAAGTGGTACGAGCGGCGGTATCGTTGTGCGGCAGATATCGGTAACCTGCGTGCATCGCGGTGCGAAAGCGCAGCCGGGCGGCATGGCTGCCAGATCGGGTGGCGCGCCGGGGATGGTGATCAGCCGGTCGCGTCCTTCGGCCAGCTCGACGCGTGCGCCGAGCAGGCCTCGGGTGTAGGGATGACGCGGATTACGGATGATATCGCCAACCGATCCCTCTTCCACGATGCGACCCGCATACATCACCGCGATACGGTCTGCCACCTCGGCCGCGACGCCGATATCATGGGTGACGAAGATAACCGATAGCCCGTATTCTCTCTGCAATTCACGGATGAGCAGCAATATCTGAATCTGGACTGTGGCATCGAGTGCCGTCGTTGGTTCATCGGCCAGCAAAACCTTGGGATTGCAGGCAAGCGCCATGGCGATCATGGCGCGCTGGAGCATGCCGCCCGACATTTCGTGCGGATAATTGGCAAGGCGCCGCTCTGGCGACGGAATGCGAACTTTCTGGAAGAGTGCAAGGGCCCGTTCGGCCGCGACCGAGCGGGACACCTTTTCGTGCCGCATGATGGTTTCCTCGATTTGGCTGCCAACCGTGTAGACTGGATCGAGTGCCAGACGTGGTTCCTGAAACACCATGGAGACGACAGCGCCTCTAAGATCGGAAAGGACGCGATTGGAAAGCTCCATCACATCGCGGCCATCGACCGACATGTCTCCCTCGATCAGAGTTCCCTTGGGATGGAGCCGCAGCAAGGATCGCATCGTCACGCTCTTGCCAGAGCCGGATTCGCCAAGCAGTGCGACTACCTCGCCCGGCTTCACGGACAGGCTCACGCCGTTGACGGCCTTTATCGCCTTGCCACCGCGCCTAAACGTCACCGAGAGATCGCGGATATCAATCATCGCGTCGTTCTGCATTGTCATGCCTCCATCACTGCTGGCGCGCGGCTGTGGCCGGAGCCGGGCGTCGCCATCAGGCAGGCTGCTGCCTGATCGCTCGAAATATCGGTCAATGGCGGTATCGTGCGCTGACAGACATCCTCCGCGAAACTGCAGCGTGTGTGGAACCGGCATCCGGAAGGCGGATCGATCGGGTTGGGCGGATCGCCCGTCAACGGCGGCTCTTCGGTTCGCTCGGCGGGGTCCATCTTCGGCATGGACGCCAGCAATGCAGCCGAATAGGGATGGCTCGTGTTACCGTAAATGGCTTCACGGCTGCCCACCTCAGCCACCTTGCCGAGATACATGACCATCACCCTGTCGCACATGAAGCGAACAACGTTCAGATCGTGCGAGATGAACAAATAGGTCAGTCCGAAATCACGCTTGAGGTCCAGAAGCAGGTTCAGGACCTGTGCCTCCACTGACTTGTCGAGAGCCGAGACCGCTTCGTCCAGAATGACAAGACGGGGTTCGAGTGCCAGTGCACGGGCAATATTGACGCGCTGACGCTGGCCTCCGGACAGTTCATGAGGATAGCGTCCGGCAAAACGCGACGGCTCAAGACCTACGCGGTGCAGCAGGTCATGCGCCGTTGCAATCGCCTTTGCGGCTGGTGTCCCGTGAACCTGCGGAGCGAAAGCGATGGATTCCTCGATCGTCAGTCGCGGATTGAGGGAGGCGTAGCTATCCTGAAAGACCATCTGGACCTGACGGCGATAGGCCGAAAGCGGTAGGGTACCTCCAACTGTTTCGCCATCGAACAGGACTTCCCCCTGATCCGGCGCGATCAATTGCATGAGAAGCCGGGCCGTCGTGGACTTGCCGCAGCCGCTTTCCCCGACCACGCCGAGTGTCTCGCCCTTGAGAATATCGAAGTCCACGCCATCTACGGCGCGTACCACCTTTTTCGGCTTGAGGAAGCCGCTACCCTTGACGGGAAAGTGCTTGAGAAGACCGCGAACGGAAATCAACGGCTGGGCGGGGCCACCCCTTTCACCCACGGGCACTTCGAAAGCCGGTTTTCCAACGATGCTGATCATGACTTCACGTCCATGGCTGAGCGCAGCCCGTCTGAGAAAAGGTTGAAGCAGATCGAGGTGATGAAGATCATCACGCCGGGAAGTGCCGCGACGAAGGGATTGGTGTAGATGGCGGTGCGCAGCGTGTTCAGCATCAGCCCCCATTCGGCATCCGGCGGGCGCACGCCAAGCCCGAGAAAAGAAAGGCCAGATGCGAGGATCATCGAAACCGAAATCAGGCTTGTGGCGAAGACAAAGATCGGTCCCAGCACGTTTCCAAGAATGTGAACACGGATGATGGTGAAGGCGGGAGCGCCGGATGCGCGGGCGGCATCGACGTAATCCAGCTTGCGCACCTGCGTTGTCACGCTTTCGGCAACGCGGGCGATCTGCGGAATGAACACGACCGTCAAAGACACGAGCGCATTGGTGATTCCCGAACCGAGCGCACCTGACAGTGCGACGGCGAGCAACACCGACGGAAAGGCATAAAACACATCGACCGTTCGCATGATGAGCGTATTGGTCAGTCCCCCGGCATAACCGGCAACGATGCCGATCGCCGAACCGATCACGAATGCAATCGGAACAGGCACGACGCCCATGATCAGTGACAGCCTTGCGCCATGGATCAGACGCGAGAGCATGTCGCGGCCCAGTTCATCGGTGCCGAGAATGTAACCTTCCGTTCCAATCGGTTTCAGACGGCGGATCACGCTACCCTTGGCTGGATCGTAGGGTGCCAGATAAGGAGCGAAGATGGCGATCAGAACCAGAAGAACAAGAATTGCCAGCGCCGTCATCGCGACCGGATCGCGACAGAGGCGACTGAGAACGCCGCTCCAGAAGCCGGGCGATTTTGCGATTTTCTCGGCGGAAATGTCAGATGCTGCGGTAATGGCGACCATTGTCAGCTCCTCTGGATGCGGGGATCGATGGCGCTTTGCAACACGTCGACCATGAGATTGAGGACGACGAAAAACATTGCCAGCACGAGGATGGTCCCTTGCAGGATCGGTAGATCGCGGGTGAAGATCGCGCCGTTGAGCAGGAAGCCGGTGCCAGGCCAGGAAAACACCGTCTCGATCAGGATCGATCCACCAAGAAGATATCCGAGTTGCAGCCCCATGACCGAGAGTGCGGTGGGCGCGGCATTGCGCACCACATGGCGCAGGATACGCCCCCGCATCAGTCCCTTGGCCGCGAGCGCCTGAGTGAAATCCTGTGCGAGGATGTCCGCCACGAGCGAGCGGATCGTACGGGCGATGATGCCCATCGGAATGACCGACATGGTGATTGCCGGCAATACAAGGTACTGAAGATAGTCCCAGCTGAAGCTTCGGCCGGATGAGCCGCCGGGCCCGCCCCCCATCGCCGGTAACCAGCCCAGCGTCACGGAGAAGGTGATGACCAGCACCATGCCGAGCCAGTAGTGCGGCACACTGACACCGAGCATGGATATGCCCGACGACAGGCGATCAACCCAGCCGCCGCGAAAGACGCCAGCCAGAAAGCCGAGTGTCGCTCCGCCTATGAAGCCGATAACCGCTGCCGTGACGGCGAGGATGATCGAGTTGATCGACGCATCGATGATGTCGGCAAGCACCGGTCGGCCAGTGGCGATTGAGGTGCCGAGATCGCCTTGCAGCGCATGCCATGCCCAAAGCGCATATTGCACAGGCAAAGGCCGGTCCAGACCGTAAAATGTGCGCATCTGCGCCTGCATCTCGGCGGAGGCGTCCGAGGGCAGGATCGCGGCAAGCGGATCGCCGGGTGCAATGTGGATCAGCATGAAGCAGACGATGCTCACGCCGATGGTGACCGGAATGACATGCAACAGTCGTTTTAATGCGTAGAGCAGCATGATGTCCTCGTGAGGGTCAGATCAGGCATCGGAAATGGCAGGGCGAGTTCGTTTTCCGCCCTGCCGCTGTGCAGGATCACGGATCCATCGAGATCGTCGAGAAATCCTGGAACCAGTTCTGTGCCTGTACGAAACCCTTGACCTTGGTGGACATCGCACGAGGATTGACGTCGTGCGTCACCATGAGGAACAGCGCGTCATCGACATATTTCTCGTGGATTTTCTGGAGCACCTTGTCCTGCTCTGCCGCATCGAATGTGGTGCGCACCTGATTGAACAGGGCATCCATATCCGGATCGCAGTAGTAACCCCAGTTGGTGCCGTTCGGTGGCGCCAGATTGCACTGCGACTGGCGGATCAAGGCCGTGAAGGGATCCTGGATGAAGTAGCTGTAGTTGACGGCCGTGGCACCCTTCGCGCTCGCATCCTTGGCGCCAGCGCGCCAGATGTTGATGACCGTGTTCCAGTCGGCGACTTCATATTCGACATTGATGCCGATTTCCGAGAGGGTCTGCTGGATATATTCGTTCATGGCAAGCGGCAACATCTGGCCGGAACCGGAGGAAGATATGACAACCTTCGTGGTGATGGGCTTATCCGGGCCGTAGCCGGCTTCTGCCATAAGCTTCTTGGCTTCCTCCACGTTGTATTCCAGCTTGAAGGTCGGCTTGCCGAACCATTGATGGCCGGGTGGCAGGTAACCCTGGGCCGGAACCGACAGGCCACCGAGCAATTCGTTGAGGCCCTCGCGGTCGACAGCGAGGTTTGCGGCCTTGCGAACGCGGACGTCATTCCATGGAGATCCTTCGACGCGCGACAGGTGCCAGGTCCAGTTGTGCGGATAGGAATTCGTGACGATGTTGAAATCGGCATCTTTCAGCGATTTGACCGAGTCCGGTGCCGGAGCCTCGATCCAGTCGACCTGCCCGGAGCGTAATGCGGCGACGCGGGTGTTCGGCTCGGGAAGCGGGACAAGCACGAGCTTGTCGAGTTTTGGCACGCGTGCCTTGTCCCAATAGTCCATGTTGGGTGTCAGTTCAGCGCGCTCGCGTGGCGTGAAGCCGCTTTCCATCTTCCATGGTCCCGTGCCCGACGGTTTCTGGGCAACAGCATCCCAGTTCTTGCCCTGAGCTTCCCAGTTCGCCGGCGAGGACATGAGAACCCAGCTCAACTGATAGGGCAGCGTCGCGTCAGGCGTCTTGGTGACGATTTCGACGGTCTGCGGATCGATGACCTTGTAGGAGGCGACGGCCGGAATGCGTGACTTGCCCTGTGCCGATTGACGCTTGTCGAATTGCGGCGCATCGGTCACCAGTAGCTTGTCGAGGTTCCAGACGACTGCTGCAGCGTCGAATGTGCTGCCATCGTGAAACTTCACGCCCTCGCGCAGCTTGAATGTCCATTTTGTCTTGTCAGCGGGATCGACCTCCCAGGAGGTCGCAAGTGCCGGGATCAGTGCGGACGGCTTTTCAGCGCTTGAAAGGTCCCACTCGATGAGGGCGTTGTAGAGCGTGTACCCCATGAAGCGCTGGCCTTCGCCACCCTGGTCGGTCTGTCCGGTGGTGAGCGGTATGTCGGAGGCGGTCATGCCAATACGAAGTGTCCCAGCTGCCAGTGTTTCGCCTGTGCTGATGGCCAGAAACATCAATGCAGCGGAGCTTAGAAGCCTTGCAGAGCGCAACCTTTCGAAAATGCCGAGAGCGGAGGACGTGTTTCTGAAATCATGTGTCATGCGTTCCCTCTTTTTTGATTGTGCTGAGCGCTTGCTCAGTCGGGATGTGCAATGCACGTTTCATGCCAGTTTTTATGAAACTGCAGTTTCATATTTATTATCAGTTATTTGGTTCGTATTCATGCGGGAGGTAGACGCGATTATCATTTCAACGGTGATGAAATTCAGTGCGTGAGGTAATGATTTTGCCTAAAATTTGCCTAAGCACGTTTATTGGTAAAAAAATAGGCGAATAAGCGATCCGTATGATGCCTGGCCATGAAAATCGCATCCGATGCGGAGGCGAAACCTGTTTAGGGTTGATGGGAACCACCATTCAATAAACGGCTCTGTGATATCGCAGTCGCAGCCGGCACATAGCTGCCGTATCCTCGTTGGCGAATTTGACGCGGGCTTTCGGCTTTGATGTGCCTGCTCTGGCAACGTAGGCGGAAACATCCCTCGGCGCGCGAAAATAGAGGTCGGTGAATTCCGTGGCGCGGGCTTTCGCCGCAGGCGAATATGCTGACCCATGCAACATACCCGCTGTGCCACCTATGAAGTGAAACGAGGCAGATATTTCAATGCCTTGTAAACTCGCGACTATGATGTTCGTAGAAGGAAATGTGGCTCCTTCAGGATGTGGTCAACGCCTTTTTGGATATGGCCCTTTATTATTTGCTTTGCACCATCCGCGTCTCTCGCAAGCGCCCGTTCAAAGAGAAGCTTGTGGTCATCGACAACTGCATTGCCTCGAAAACTTCCGGCTAGCATATGATATCGAAGGAAGCGGTCGAATACCGACGACAAATTTTGCAGAAGCGTTGTGGAATTGCTTGCCGCAACTATCGCCTTGTGGAATTCCCAATCACATTGGACCCAGTCGATCGTGCGGGCAACATCACCGGCGAGCAGCCTGCGCTCTACCGCAGCCAGTCGATGATGCGCAGCCACGATCGAGCCTTCCCACTCAAGATCCCCTGCCGCGAATGAAAGGCCAATCGCATGACATTCCAGCACAATTCGAAGGTCAGCAAGTTCCGTCAGTTCTTGCCTGGATACGGGGCTGACCTCGAAGCCACGCTGGCCTTCCGCAAGCACCAGATTCTCAGCTGATAATCTGCAAAGGATCTCCCTCAGTGAGGAAATGCTGATCGAATATCGTTCGCGAGCCTTCTCAAGCTTGATCTTGGAGCCGGGTGGCAGGATTCCAAGAATAATATCTTGGCGCAGCCTCCGGAAGACCGCATCGGTGACGCTTTCGCTGACGCCATTCACGTGTTTGTGCTCACCTGATCTTTCTTCGCTCATGATCAATCCTGAAGCGGCGACTTTCTCGCCAATGCATGCTCGACCCCGCCCTGGATATGCAAGCCAAGGATTTTCTTTGCCTTCTCCTGGTCTCGCTCGAGGGCGGCATTGAGGAGTTGCCTGTGTTCATCTGCAGCAATCTCGCCACGATAGGAGAGGGCAACCATCTGGTAGCGGAGGTATTTGTCGAAGACGGCGGCATGGGTTTCCATGAGCAGCCTAGACCCGCAAGCGGAAATCAGGGCCTGATGAAATTCCCAATCGTACCGTTTCCAATCTTCTGTCTGACTGGTATCGCCGCTGGCCATGATGCTTTCCATGCGAGCGAGTTTGTAATGCGCCGAGACGAGCCGGGCCTCCCAGTCGACGTCACCCCTTTCGAATGACTGTTCCAATGCATGTGTTTCCAACAGCAGGCGCAGGGCGGCGATCTCTTTCAGATCCGTCGATGACATCGGCGCCACGTTGAAGCCGCGTTGACCCTCCGCCGCAACAAGACCCTCGGAGGCCAGGCGATTGAGAATTTCCCTCAGCGTGCTGACGCTGGTGTCATAGGTCTCTTTGAGTTTTTCGAGTTTCAACTTTTGCCCGGGGGCAAGGCGTCCGAATATAATGTCGGCCCGAATTCTCTTGTAACTGTTTTCGGCAACTGTTTCGGTTGGTAATTCGGGTAGCATTTGCACATCTCATAGATTTTCTTGATCCTCATACATCTTTTGTTTGCTTTTTTAAACCCGTGCGATCGCAGGTAAGCAGACGCGGACAACATGTCGCCACCATTGATCAAAGTCTTGGTAAGCCATCGGGCCTGAGAGCCTTCTTCAACGCTGCAATACGGAATATGGCGTTGGCCGCTCCGTATCCGCGATATCCACTCCGCTGCACGATCTCGAAAAAGAAGCCTTCGCCAAAAGTCGTGCTGTAAAGCTGGAAATATTCGCCATGATCGTCCCGGTCATAGAGGATATTGTCGGCCTTCAATCGCTCGGTCAGGGCGGGATCGAGGCCAAAGCGAGCCTCTATATCTTCGTAATAATTCGGAGATATCGGCAGAGGTTGGAAGCCGTTGATGCGCAGTGCCGCGACTGTCGCAAATATATCGTCGGTATGGAACGCTATATGCTGTATGCCCGAACCGAACCTCTCTGCGATGAAATGGCCGGCCAGCGTGCGGCGATTTTCCGCTCCGTTCAATGTCAACCGCAGAGTGCCTGTGCCGTTTTCCACGACCTGACTGCGCACCACTCCGGAGGGGTCGATGATATCGACCACCGGCGTCTTGGCGGCCTCGAAGATGGATGTATAAAACAATAGCCAGGTCAGCATCTCTTCGTAGGCAACCGTCTGGGCGACGTGGTCGATATGGGTGAGATGGGCTGAGGCGATGCGTGCGTCGTCGGGAGCCGGTGTGAAGTCGATCTCCATGAACCGGCCGAGGTCGCTTTTATCATCTATGAAATAGATCAGTCCGCCCCCCACACCGTGGATCGCCGGAATTTGTGCTTCTCCCTGGCCTACAGGCTGCTCGAAGGGCTCAGCGCCGAGCGCGCGAGCGCGCGCATATGCCTGCCCGGCATCATCGACAATCAGAGCGACTGCATAGGCTGACGTGCCATGAACGGCGAAAGACGCATTCGTGAAGCCTTGCTCGTCAGTATTCAGCAAAAGGCGGATCTTACCCTGTTCGAAAATCTGGACTTTCTTGGAGCGATGAACGGCAGTCCTGCGAAAGCCGAGCGTCCTGAGAATGGCGGCAAGTGTTTCAGCATCCTTCTCGTCGGTTGAAAACTCGATGAAACCTACACCGTTGACAGCAGCGCGATCTGGCATGCTCGCAACGGTTAACGTCGAGGCGTCGGGTTTTCGACGAACCTGGTCCCCCAGATAGATCAACGAGCGATGACCGTCCGCTGCAATCGTTCTTGGGGAGCCACCCCGGAACTGGTCATTGAAGATTTCCAACGACAGATAGCCGTCATAGCCGGTGGCGGCGACAGCTTCTGTAAACGCCGTGACCGGCAGGTCGCCTTCGCCCGGCATGTTGCGGAAATGCCGTGACCAATAGAGCAGATCCATTTCAATCAGCGGCGCGTCTGCCATCTGCACTATGAAGATTTTGTCCTTCGGGATTGAACGGATCGAATTGACGTCTATCCGTCGCGACAGGGTATGAAAACTGTCCAGTATGAGGCCGATATTGGGATGGTCTGCACGCCGCACGATCTCCCACGCGTCGCGGTGATCATTGATATGCCGCCCCCAGGCCAGTGCCTCGTAGCCCACCCGAAGTCCACGCCTTGCCGCGCGCTCGCCGAGTTCGTGAAAATCCGATGCAGCCCGATCGATGCCGCCGAGCGAGGCAGGCGAAACGTTGGAGCAAACGAGCACGAGGTCGGTGCCGAGCTGTTGCATGATATCAAACTTGCGTTCGGCGCGGTCGAAAGTGCGGCTTCGTAACGGCTCCGGCATGCCTTCGAAATCCCGGAAGGGCTGGAAAAGCGTGATTTCCAACCCGTGGTCGCGAACCATTCGGCCGACATCGACCGGGCTGCCGTCGAAGGCCAGGAAATCATTCTCGAAGATTTCCACGCCGTCGAAGCCGGCTGCCGCAATCGCTGCGAGTTTCTCGGGAAAATCTCCGCTGATCGACACCGTGGCAATCGATGTTTTCATTATTTCCTCCTCCTGGAACAATCCGCCTTTTGTAATGCAGAAAAATCGTAATTCGATTATCGACATAAATGCCGAAACAAATTTTATCAGACATTATAGAAAAACTATGTTGATTTGAAAATGGTCTTATGCCAATTTTGGCGCGTTATCAGCTGGAGGAGAGCTGGTGGGCCTATTTGGCTATTTGAGGAGGAGCCCCTAATGTTTGAATTCAAATTGAATAGACGTCGCGCCTTGTTGGGCGCCGCGGCAATTGTTGCCGCAGCATCGCTATCTTACCCTGCCGCAGCGGTTACCCCGGCCGAGATCAAGGCCAAGGGTAAGCTGGTCGTCGGTATCCAGGGGGACAACCCGCCTTGGGGCTTCGTAACGAGTGCAGGCAAGCAGGACGGCTTTGATGCCGAAATGGGCGCTCTATTCGCCAAGGAACTCGGTGTCGACGTGGAATTCGTCCCGCTCGAGGTCAACAACCGCATTCCTGCGCTGACGTCGGGTCGTGTAGACATTCTTTTCGCAACGATGGCGATGCTGCCGGACCGCGCAAAAGCCGTGCAGTTCAGCCAGCCCTATAATGCGAATGCAATCGTCCTGATCGGCCCCAAAGACAAGGTCATCAAGACGAACGAGGATATGGCCGGCCTGACGATCAGTGTTGCGAAGGGGGCAGCTCAGGATACCCAGGTCACGAAGAATGCGCCATCGACCGCGACCATTCGGCGATATGACGGGGACGCGGCTAGCGTCCAGGCGCTAGCTTCCGGTCAGGTCGACGCACTCGGCGGCAACATCTTCTATCTCGATCGCGTCGAGAAGGCTGTGCCGGGTAAATTCGAGAACAAGCTCGAATTCCAGAAGCTCTACAACGGAGCCTGCACCCGCCTGGGCGAAAAAGAGATCAACGTCGCGGTGAACGAGTTCATCGACAAGATCAAGGCGAATGGCGAACTGAAGAAAATCTACGACAAGTGGATGAAGGTGCCAGTACCGGAATTCCCGACGAGCCTCGAAGGCATTTCATTCACCGCGAACTGAGCTTTGGCTCTTCGCACGCCCTGAATTGGCGAGGCGGCACCCGGTTGGGGTGCCAGCATCGGCGCTTGGTTATCACCAGCGTCGGTGCTGCCGGGAGTTTTTCATGCGCAAGACGATTTTTGTTCTCAATGGACCAAATCTCAACCTTCTGGGCGAGCGGGAGCCATCCATATATGGCACGACAACCCTTGGCGATATTCGGGAAAGATGCGAGGCGAAAGCCGCGTCTTTGGGTTTTTCTGTCGATTTTCGCCAGACGAATTTCGAGGGTGAACTGGTGGAATCCGTTCATCAGGCGCGGAAAGATGCCTGCGGCATCATCATCAATCCGGCAGGATATACCTTTACGTCGATAGCCTTGCTGGACGCCCTGAAGACTTTCGACGGCGCGAAGATAGAGCTGCACATATCCAACGTGCACGCACGCGAAAGCATCTATCACAATTCACTGATTTCGCGCACCGCGACCGGCATCATGATCGGCTTTGGTGCCCGCGGTTATGAACTGGCGATCGAAGCCATGGCCGGCATGGTCGAGCTTTCCTGAGAACGCACCGCAGGAGATATCATGAACTACACCCTTGATTTCACTCCGGTCATCGAAGGCCTGCCGAACCTCTTATGGGCCTGTCTCGGGACTTTTACGCTCGCGATATGCGGCATGCTTCTGGCGATCGTGATCGGCATCGGTGGTGTTATCCTGCGCCAATCGCCGTTCAAGCCGCTGCGCTGGCTCGTTATTGCTTTCGTTGAGCTGATCCGAAATACACCTTTTCTGGTCCAGATCTTCTTCATCTATTTCGCGTTGCCGCTGGCTGGCATCAGGCTTGATCCGACGCCAACCGCGATCATAGCGCTCGGCATCAATGGCGGTGCCTATGCCATCGAGATCATCAGGGGGGGCGTGCAGTCCATTTCCAAGGGGCAGATGGAGGCAGGGCTGGCTCTCGGGCTGCACAAGGCTCAGGTCTTCCGCCTCATCATTCTCAAGCCTGCCCTGCGAGCGATTTATCCCTCCCTGACGAGCCAGTTCATCCTGTTGACTCTGACGACCAGCATCGCATCTGCAATTTCGGCCTATGAACTGACTTCGGTATCGCAGCGGATCGAGTCCGACACTTTCCGCAGCTTTGAGGTCTATTTCACCGTGACGGCGTTCTACCTCGTCATTTCGTGGGTGATGATGCGTATCTTCGCGCTCTTTTCCGCACGCTATTTCAGCTACCCGGTCAGATAAGGAGGAAATCGAATGGGACACGAAGAATTTCTTTTCCTTCTGGCAGGCCTCAAATGGACGGTCGCTCTTTCGGTGGTCGCCTTCGTATGCGGCTGCATCGCCGGGCTGGTGGTGGCCTTGGCGCGCACGTCGGGTATCGGTTTCGTTGAAAAACTGACAGCGGGTTACATCGCAATCTTCCAGGGCACACCGCTGCTGATGCAGCTTTTCGTGGTTTATTACGGACTTGCCTTGATCGGTATCCAGATGGATGCATGGGCGGCGGTCTCAGTCGGCCTGACGCTGCATGCGAGCGCCTTTCTCGGAGAAATCTGGCGTGGTTCGATCGAAGCTGTCCCGCGTGGCCAGACGGAAGCCGCGAAGGCTTTGAGCCTCGGTTACGTGTCGCGGATGAAGGACGTGGTCCTTCCTCAGGCGATACGCATCTCACTTCCGGCAACGATCGGCTTCCTGGTGCAGCTCATCAAGGGCACCTCGCTCGCCTCGATCGTCGGCTTCACCGAGCTTACCCGGGCCGGCAACATCATCTCGAACCAGATCTTCCAGCCATTGACCGTCTTCGGTGTGGTCGGAGCTCTCTATTTCCTGATGTGCTGCCCCCTGACCATCTACGGCGCCCATCTCGAGCGCAAGTTCCTGACCGCCAGCCGCTAGGCTTTGCGGGTCGAGAAATCCGGAGTTTCATTGATGAACCAGACAGTCACAACCAGCGAAAATTCCACCGAACCCATGATCAGCCTGTCCGGTGTCGGCAAATGGTATGGTGCATTTCAGGCCCTTGACAATATCAACATGACTGTGGCGAAGGGCGAGAAGATCGTGCTCTGCGGTCCTTCGGGAAGCGGAAAATCGACGCTGATACGCTGCATCAACCATCTCGAGGCCTATCAGAAGGGCGAGATTCATGTCGGCGGCATCATGCTCGGGCATGGATCCAAGACGATCGATGCCGTTCGTCGCGAAGTCGGCATGGTCTTCCAGCAGTTCAATCTCTTTCCTCATCTGACCGTGCTGCAAAACTGCATGCTGGCACCGATGAGGGCGCTCGGCCTTGACAAGGCACAAGCCGAGGATCGCGCCCGCCAGTTGCTGGAGCGGGTCAAGATATCCGAACAGGCGGAAAAATACCCGGCGCAGCTCTCAGGCGGGCAACAGCAACGCGTCGCCATCGCACGTGCCCTCTGCATGCGGCCGAAGGCCATGCTTTTCGACGAGCCGACCTCGGCGCTCGACCCGGAAATGGTCAAGGAAGTGCTCGATACGATGATTGCACTGGCCGAAGAGGGGATGACGATGATCTGTGTGACCCATGAAATGGGTTTCGCCCGCCAGGTGGCTGATCGCGTCATCTTCATGGCGAGTGGCGCGATCGTTGAGGAAGCGCCTCCCGCCGAGTTCTTTTCAAATCCTACACATGAACGCACCCGGAAGTTCCTTGGCGAAATTCTCGGGCGACATTGATGAGATGCGGGCGCATAGCCGGAAGGTAAGGCCGATGATAAACGGCAACACAAAACTCATCGCACATCTCGGTTTCCCGACGCACTCGTTCAAGGCACCGTTAATCTACAATCCCTATTTTGAGAAAAACGGCATCGACGCGGTCGTGGTGCCTATGGGATGCCGACCCGAAGACTACCAGGCCTTTCTCAAACTGATCTTTCGCCTTTCCAATATCCACGGCGCCCTGATCACGATGCCGCACAAGATTACGACCATGGGATTGCTGGACGAGATTTCCACCAATGCGCAGGTGGCGGGAGCGTGCAATGCGGTTCGGATCGGATCGGGTGGTCGCCTCGTCGGCGACATGTTCGATGGTGAAGGGTTTGTTCGCGGTATGCTGCGCAGGGGACGGGAGATCGCCGGAAAAAAGGCGATCATGGCTGGAGCCGGGGGCGTGGGCTCGGCGATCGCCGCATCGCTGGCCAACGCGGGATTGGCGGAACTGGCGCTATCCGATGCTTCCATCCCCATGATGCAGGGCCTCGTGGACCGGCTGCACCAGCATTATCCGACGCTGCGTGTGGAGGGCGCGACAACCGATCCGAACGGATATGACATAGTCATCAACGCAACACCGCTTGGTATGAATGACGATGACCCGTTGCCTTTTGATGTCGCCCGGATCGCGCCGTCTGCCTTCGTTGGCGAGGTGGTGTTGAGCAGGGAAATAACCCCGTTTCTGGCTGCGGCCCGCGCTCGGGGCTGCGAGTATCAGGTCGGAACCGATATGTTGTTCGAGCAGATCCCGGCCTATCTCGAATTCTTCGATCTTCCCACGACTTCGGCGGAAGAACTTCGCGCCGTCGCCAAGATCTGAGGGAGGTGTTGCTTATGGGGAGCTGGCCTGATCGGACGTGAACGTACTACCCCTGACCCCGACTACCGATCAGCCCGCATCAAGGGCTCGTGCAAAGGGTCGTTTGAGGAAAGGTCGGCAACCCCGAATAGGTGAGCTCCGGCGATATCGTTCCGAGAAGCAAAGCCGCATATGACCTGACGCGCAGATGTCGGCTTGATGTTGCCGACGGGCCAGAGGAGTTTTTCAAGCTTTGCCTGGATATGGGGCTAGGTCTCAGCACGGCCGAAAGTGGGATGCAATCGTTCAGCCAGGTGTATTAGCCGGCCAATCGCGATAAATGCGAGTACGGCAATGGCACCAATCCCGGCGGCAACCGTCAGTGACCACGACACCCCGATGTTCTTCATCATGAACGCCAGAATAAATGGCGCGGTTGATGAAATCACCAGCCTGATCGCCAGCACCTGTCCCTGTCGTTTCCCGTAACCCTCGCTGCCAAACAGCGCGAGCGGCAGGGTTCCCTGCACGATACTGCTCAAGCCCGAGCCGAGCCCGAAAACGACGGCGAACACCAGCGCGCCGGCTACGGACGGCGCCGTCAGAATGAGAAGGGCCAGTCCCGCGGGCAGGAGTACGGCGGAGATCAGCGCCAGCGTCAACTGCGACAGCCCGCCTCCGAACACCATGTTGGTGAGGCGGCTCAAGACCTGTGAAGGACCAAACAGGGTGCCGACCATCACGGCCATGGCTCCAAGCCCCAGTCCCGACAGCACGGGAACCATGTGAACGAGGAGTGCGGCATTGACGAAGCTTTCCAAGGCAAAGCCGGTCACCATCAACGCGAAGGCTGGCGTGCGGATCGACGGCGGCAGGCTGGCCTCGACAAGTTTCGCTGGGTGGTCCGGGGCCTGCTTACGGGTCTTGCTGACGCTGGATGACAGCCAGGCATGGATCGGCAGGCAAATCGCGACGTTGAGCCCCGCGAAGACCAGATAGACTGCCTGCCACGACAGATGCGCGTGCAGTGCCGTCGTGATCGGCCAGAAGATTGTCGAAGCGAACCCCGCGATCAGTGTCAGATAGGTAATGCTACGCTGTGCGACCTTCGGATTGATCTGCACGAGCAGTGCGAAGGCCGCACCATATTGCACCAGATTGGATGCCGTCTCGATCGCGATCAGCGCTGCGACGAAGGTGACGTTTCCGGATGAGAAAGCGCAGGCGACCAGTGCGGCGGCGGCGATTGCGGAGCCACCCGTCATCACGCGGCCCGCCCCGAAGCGATCGATCCATTTTCCCATTGTCGGGGCGGCTAGGCCGCCGATCAGGAGCGCAGCCGACAATGCCCCGAAAATCCATTCCGACGACCAGTTCAGATCCCGCGCCATGGCGGGTGCGAGAATGCTGAAGCTGTAATAGAGCGTTCCGTAGCCGATGATCTGCGTGAGACCGAGGGCAAGGATCGCGGCGACAGGCGGCCGTTCGATGTTGATCTTCGTCATATGGATTTGAGGCTCACGCGCTGTTCAAGTTTCTCTGCTTCCTCTTTCCGTTCGCTGTCGCGATCGGCCACATAGGCCGATGCGTTACACGTCAGCCGCGTAAACTTCACGAACTCCTCGCAGACGTCGACGACACGGTCATAATAGGATGAGGGTTTTATGCGGCCGTCGGCGTCGACCTCCTGGAAGGCCTTAGCCACCGACGACTGGTTCTGAATGGTGATCATTCGCATCCAACGGCCGAGGATGCGCATCTGGCATAGTGCATTGAAGGACTGTGAACCGCCCAAAACCTGCATGATCGCCAGCGTTTTGTCTTGCGTCGGGCGGACCGGACCGACCGAGAGCGGGACCCAGTCGATCAGCGATGTCATGATCCGGGTCATCGCGCCGTGTCGTTCCGGGCTGACGCAGACCTGGCCCACTCAGCGGACCGGCACATCGCGCAGTTATTGTGGCTTTGGGTAGCGGACCGGAGCGTTTTCGGCGAAGCGGCTGGCAGATCAGACAAGGCGCTTGCCTCCGTCATCGAGCACTTTCTCGTCATCTTCTTTGGTGGAGGCGTCTCTGTGCGTATCCGGAAGGATGTCGAGTTCGGCTTCCGATGGGCGTGCGAGCGGCGTGATGACAAACGGCCGATTGATCAGGATCGGGTCCTTCAGAAGGCTCCGCACCATCAGCGCAGCGGATGCCGCGCACAGGCTTGCGGCTTGGCGCGTGGCTAGGATTTCGGCCGGCGCTTTGTTGCGAGCGATCGGACGAAAGCCGAGCGATTGAAAAAAAGGCGCGGCCGATTCCGTTAGCAGATAGGCTTTGCCCGCACCCTTCCTATAAGCCTCATCAAGCAGGCCAATGGTGATCGCATGGCCAAACCCGAAGCCTCTCTGCGCGGGCAGCACGACAATGGATCGTAGCAGTGCGGCCTCGCCATGGAGTTCCAGCCCGCCGAAGCCGACCGTCTCGCTGTCACGTGAAAACCGATAGAAGCTTCGGCCAGCATCTGTGAGATCATCAACGGGAAGCCCCGCGGCGGCTAGTGCCGCACGCAAGCTCTCCTCGTGGCTTTCCACCACCTGTCGATGAAGGGCAACAGCCATCAGCCTACCCTCGGTTGTTCGATGCTGGCGCCTTCCATCGTGCCGATCCGGCGCAAATGCGTTTCAAGCGCCAGCTTGTCGATTGAGGACAAAGTCAGGCTGATGAAGGACATGATACGACTTTTGAGGAAGTGGGCACCTTGAGCAAAAGCACGGCCGATCTCCACTTCGCTGCCTTCAACCGCGGCAGGGTCTTCGACGCCCCAATGAGCCGTCATCGGATCACCGATCCAGACCGGACAAGCCTCGCCGACAGCGCTGTCGCAGACCGTGAAAATGAAATCCATTTCCAGTGCACCGGGAGTTGCGAATTCATCCCAGCTCTTCGAACGAAAACCTTCTGTCGGATAGCTGAGCACGGCAAGCTCTTTCGGGCTGTGTGGATTGACTTCGCTCTTCGGCTGGCTGCCGGCGGAGTAGGCCTGGAAGCGGCCCTTGCCTTCCGCATTCAGGATCGACTCCACCAGAATAGACCGGGCCGAGTTGCCGGTGCAGAGGAAGAGAACGTTGTAAACGCGGTCGGTCGTCATTGCAGTTTCTCCTCCATCTTAGGTGTGCAGCAGGCCGCTACCTCCGCCGCCGGAGCGAGGATTTCCGGGTGACCGGAACAGCAGTCTTCCATCAGGAAGCGGACGAGGCCGCCAAGCGCTTCATAGTTCGCCGTGTAGATGATCGAACGGGATTCGCGTTCCTGCGCGATCAGGCCGGAGCGTTCAAGCTCCTTCAGGTGGAATGAGACGTTCGACGGCGACACCTCGGCTTTTTCGGCAATAGCGCCTGCAGCCATGCCGTCGGGACCGGCAATCACGAGCATGCGGATGATGTGCAAACGGGTCTCTTGGGACAGCGCGCCGAATGCGATGAGGGCTTGACGTTGATCCATATTTCAATAATCCTTGAATTATTTAAGCAAGGAATAGCGCAGATGAATGCGATCGACAACAGCAAAATGCAGAAGGACGATATCTCCCTCGGGGAGCTCATGAGCGTGCTTGCAGCCAACAGGGATTCGCCGCTGGTATTCCATTACGATGGGCGACAGGTGAAGCCCGGCTATCACGTGACAGAGGTCAAGGCCGGGAAGTTCTCGGCGCTCGACTGCGGCGCCAATCCAGAAACCTGGAACGAGATTTTCATTCAGCTCTGGGATGTCGAGGAAGGCGACCGCACGCATATGCTGGCGGGTAAGTTCTACGCGATCATCCGCAAAGTCACGGAACATGTCCAACTCGACGACACGGCCAAGTTGACGTTCGAAGTCAGTGACGGTGTACAGCCGATGCAGCTTTATTGCGCTTCGATGCCGACACTTCACGGCGATGCGGTCCATGTCGAGCTCTCGCCACGCCCAGCGAGCTGCAAACCTCGCGATCGGTGGTTGGCGGAGCAGCAGACCCAAGCTCAACCGTGCTGTGGCCCATCGACCGGAAAAAGCGCCTGCTGCGGCTAAGGTATGCTGCCGCTCCCCGCAGCGCCTCAGGCCCGAACCCCACCATCTCGTCGCGGCATATGTAGGAGCGGATCACGCCTTACGGCAGCCGCTCCCGAACACTCCCAGCCGCTACCTCCAGTACCCGAAGCAGGGACGTGCCGCCGCGTGTCTTATCGTAGAGCTCGACCGTCCAGACGCCCTAGCCGTTATTGTCGAGGTTGCGTTTCAGCACTCAGGGGGCGTTCGTCGTAAGTATCACCGGAAACGACTGGCGGAATTCTGCCACCGAGCGATAGATCGGCGTGTCCATGCCCCAGCCCATATGTCTCGTCGAGCACCGCAGGCTCCGGCGTGAACCCCGCAGTCTCCAGTTCATCGACGATCCTGTAGTAGCGACCGCTGGTCTTGATCGCCGCGCCAGACGATTGCGACGTTTGGAGCGGTCCCATTCATGGATGAACTCCAAATGCCAGTCCATAGGCAAGTCCGGCAAGGGCACATGCCGCCAGCACCTTCAGCATGCCCATCTTGAAACGGAAGACGGCAATGACAGCGGCAAGTGTCAACACGAGCGCCGGCAGGTTGACCGAACTCAGCACGGGAACGTCGGCGGACATCCCAAAGCCGTCGACCTTTCTGACCTCGGAAAATAGAACGTGAAGGGCAAACCAGAGCGCCAGATTGAGGATGATGCCTACGACCGCGGCGGTGATCGCCGACAGAGCTGATGACAGCGCCTTGTTGCGGCGGAGCGTCTCCATGAATGGCCCGCCGAGCAGGATCCAAAGGAAACACGGGACGAAGGTGATCCACGTCGTCAATAGGCCACCGAGCGTGCCGGCAAGCAGGGGAGACATGCCGCCCGGCGACCGGTAGGCGCCCAGGAAGCCGACGAACTGCGTGACCATGATCAGCGGGCCGGGCGTCGTTTCGGCCAGACCCAGACCGTCCAGCATCTCGCCCGGCTTCAGCCAGCCATAGTGGTTGACCGCTTCTTGCGCCACGTAGGACAGCACCGCATAAGCGCCGCCGAACGTCACCATCGCCATTTTCGAAAAGAAGACGGAGATATCGGAGAAGACATTGTGCTGGCCGAGGAAGATGAACAGAAGCAGGATGGGTCCGAACCAGGCGATCCCACCGACGACGGCGACCTTCGTAAGCCACCGCGTGTTCGGATGGGTGTGTTCGGGAATTCCTTCGCCGAGCAGGCTGTCGGCGTCGGCGAGGTGTTTGCCACCGGCCTTGCCATGACCACCCCCTGCGGCGAAGGCCTTCCAGCCTGCCTTGCTGCCGATGAAGCCGATCAACCCCGCGACGATGACGACCAGAGGGAACGGCGCCTGGAACAATGCCAGAGCCAAGAAGGCGGCCGCTGCCAGCGCGATCATAACGTTGTTCTTCAGCGATCTGCTGCCGATGCGGAGGACGGCACCTAGCACAATGGCGAGAACGGCCGCCTTCAGCCCGAAGAACAGCGCCTGCACGGCCCCGACGTTGCCGAAGATCGCATAGATCCAGCTCAGGCCCATGATCGCGACCGCGCCCGGCAGAACGAACAGCGTTCCCGCCACCAGAGCCCCCTTCGTCTTGTGAAGGAGCCAGCCGATGTAGATAGCAAGTTGCTGCGCCTCGGGGCCGGGCAGCAGCGTGCAATAGTTCAGGGCATGCAGAAAACGGTCGTCGCCGATCCAACGCTTTTCCTCCACGATGATCCGGTGCATGACTGCGATCTGTCCAGCTGGGCCACCGAAGCTTAGAGCGGCGACACGTGCCCAGACCTTCACCGCCTCAGAGAACGGCAGGTCGTGTCCGGTCGCTGCATCTGGTCTGCTTTCTTCGCTCAATATCGTCGCCATGTTATTGCCCCGCCCTTGCGTTCGGCCAGTTATGCGTTTCGTCGGTCGCATCCCGGCACCATCGGTAGAAGGCGTCGTAGAGTATCATTCCCGCTTCCAGCTGTTCGAGATCGTCGTTGTACATCCGCGACAGACCGAGCGATGCAGCAAGAAACCCCGGTACCTCCGGCGCAAGATCCGGGCGATCGGTGTCCGCGCCCCGGACGATCTTGGCGAGGTGGAGGAGAGGATCGGACCTCAGTCCGAACTCCTCGATCATCACGTCGAAGGTGCAGAGTTCGCCGCGGTGGGACCAGAACACGCCCTCGATGTCGAAGGGCGTCGCTCCGAAGCGGTCGCCGATAAGCGAGACCTCGGATTGCGGAACGAATAGGAAGACGGCAGCGGGATCCACGAAACGGCGGATCAGCCAGGGGCACGCGATCCGGTCTATCTTCGGGCGCGAGCGCGTCACCCAGACCGTGCGGCCCTGCTCGTCGCGCGGCGGCGTTCTGTCATCTGGGACAAGCATGCCACCGGCCTTCCTCCAGGCATCGAAGCCGCCTTCGAGAACCTCGGCATGTCTGCCGGCGTGCCTCAGATAAGCAGCGACGCCGTGGCTGAGCTTCTTTCCCTGCTGGCAGACGATCACCACCGGTCCGGTGATCCCGGAAGCCCATGCGGAGACGTTGCGGTAGTCCTGCCGGATCGACCCGGGGAGAAGCCTTGGGTCTGCGGCGAAGTCTTCGTCTATACGAACGTCGATCAGCGTCGGCGCACCCGGTGTTCCGACGATTCGGCTAAGCTTGTCTGGGTTGATTTCAAGAAATGACGGCATGGCAGCGCGTCCTCCGTTCAAGCGGGTTAAAGGACGCGATTCTTCGGCCGTGGCCTCGTGGGGCGATCGCAGCCCCATGACGCAAGGGTCGCAAAGCACGGCCGCTATGTCAAGCTGCCCATCAGCAGGTCTTCGCTTGCGGGCGTGCTTGCCCAGATCGTGTGATGACCTCGAACAATGGCAACGAACCGGCATCGACGACGGAACGGCAGACGATTGGAAGGGAAAAGAGCGCGCTCTTGCCCGCGGAGATTCATTTATCAATCAAATGATGCGGGATGCCGTATTCCGTCAGCCATTGACTGCAATATATTTTATAATATATCTCAGTGTATATTTTGAGAGGTGCCGCTTTTGCTACCACTTGACAAGACGGATCGACGAATTCTGACCATCCTGCAATCCGAAGGCCGGATCACTAACAGTGAGCTGGCGCAAAGGCTTGGTATTCCGCAGACTTCCATGAGTGACCGGTTTCGACGCCTCCAGCGTGATGGTTTCATCACCGGCTTTGGCTGCCGCCTCAATCCGGGCCTCATCGGTTACGATCTGCTGGTCTTCATCGAGGTTCTGCTGGACAAAACGACACCAGATGTTTTTGAGAAGTTTGCGCTTGCCGTAAAACGGGCGCCGGAAGTGCTGGAATGCCACATGGTCGCCGGCGGTTTTGATTATCTGGTAAAAACCCGGTTGACGAACATGAATGCTTACAGGCGTTTCCTTGGTGAGATTGTGCTCAGTTGGCCAGGTGTTTGCGAAACCCGTACCTATGCGGTGATGGAAGAGATCAAGAACGATGGAGCGCTGCCACTTTTCCTTTAAGCAGACTGTTGCAAGGCGCTAAGCCGCCTTGCAACAGTTCCGATTGTCGATGTCTAGGCCGCCTCGATCTCAGCACCGAGATAGAGTTTGCGCATGGCCGGGTCCTGCAGCAATTCGGATGCATTGGCCGTCAACGCGACATGTCCCAATGACAGCACATAAGCACGATCTGCAATGCCAAGCGCCTCAAAGGCGTTCTGCTCGACCATAAGGATGCACATGTCCTCGCTGTCGCGGATCGATGCGATGGCGTCGAAGACGTCATGCATCATCAGTGGTGACAGACCCGCCGAGGGCTCATCGAGAAGCAGAATTTCCGGCCCAGAGATCAGCGCCCGTGCCAGGGAGAGAATTTGCCTTTCACCGCCGGAAAGGGCCGAGGCCTTCCGGTTCTTCTTCGTCGCGAGTGCCGGATATTGCTGCATCAGCCCGTCGAAACGCTTTTCTTTCTCTTGCTTTTCAAGCAGACGAGCCCCCAGCATGATGTTTTCAACCACCGTCAAGGTGCCGAATACGTTGTCCGTCTGCGGTACATAACCGACCTTGTGGTAACGGACCTTTTCGTGGATCGGAACGTTGCTGACCTCCTGACCCTTGAAGGTGATACTGCCTGCGCGCGGGCGGACGTAGCCTGCTATCGTCTTCAGAAGGGTCGACTTGCCACAGCCGTTTGGGCCCAGGATGGTCACGATTTCCCGAGGATTTGCTGTCAGCGAGATACCTGTAAGAATGTCGGCGCCGTCGCCATAACCGGCGCGAATGTCCTTGGCTTCGATCATAGCGTGGTCTTTCCCTTTTCAACGGCTTTGCCGAGATATGCCTCGACCACGCGCGGATTGTCTTCAAGTTCTCTGGGTGTGCAGTCAGCGATGATTTCGCCGCGGTCGAGAACAACGCAGCGCGAACAAAGGTCGCGAATGAACAGCATGTCGTGTTCCACCACCAGAATGGCGACACCGGCATCCCGGTAGCGCTTGAGGATCGCCACCATATCCGCCCTCAGATTGGGGTGAACACCCGCGGTCGGTTCATCAAGGCACAGCAGGTGCGGTTTACTGCGCAAAGTGGTTGCCACCGACAGGAGTTTCTTCTGGCCGCCAGACAGCGCGCTGGCCGGAAGATCGGCCACGTGCGTCAGCCGGAATGCCTCCAGCAGCGTTTCCAACTCATCGTCGAAGCTGAAACGGCTGAAGATGGAGCGAAGGCCGGCCTTGCGACTTGCCCCGGCCTGCAGCACTTCCCGAACCGTCATCTTGTGCGGCATTGCGGGAAGCTGGAACGTTCGTACCAGACCCTGCATCGTCACGCGTTGAGGCGACGCATTGACGATCTCTGCATTGGCGAGGCGGATGCTGCCGCTGTCGGCCGGCAGGAAGCCGGAGATAACATTGAGTGCCGTGCTTTTGCCAGAACCGTTTGGCCCGAGCAAACCGACAATCTCTCCCTCCGCGACGTTGAAATTGACGGCTTCCAGGACACGGTGAGCACCGAATGCCTTTGAAACGCCCTCAAGTTCCAGAAGTTTAACGGTCATGATTTCCTCCCACTCTTTCAGGGAAAAGTCCATTCGGACGCCAGAGGAGAAAGGCGAGCAGGCCACCGCCGACGATGACGAGCCGGGCGGCGGCTACGAAATCGGTCGGCAGATTCAGCGCGTCCTTGACGAAGGGGACGTAGGCCATGGCAAATTGCATGACGATGGCGCCGGCGACCACACCCCAGTTGTTGCCGATGCCGCCAATGATAACCATCGACCAGATAAGGAAGGTTTCGGGCGAGAACAATTGATCCGGGCCGACGAACGTCAGGTAGTGCGCGTAAAGAAAGCCGGAAAATGCGGCGATGGCGGCACTGATAAGCATAACGATACGGCGGATTGCATCGAGGTCATATCCAAGCGAGCGGGCGAGTTGCGGTTCTTCACGCATCAGCTTCATGGCCAGGCCGAATGAACTTTTGACGATCCTCTGGCAGATGAACCAGACGAGCGCCAGAACGATGACATAAAGCGCCAGTCGAGCCATTCCATCGTAAGGTTTGAATTCGGCGAAAAGGAGCGATAAGCCAGATATTCCCTGTGCACCACCTGTCAGTGACTGCTCGTTGGTAATGGAGATGCGTAGGATTTCTGCGATCGACAGCGTGGCGATGCCCCAATAGTCGCTCGACAGTTTTCGTCCGAGACGAGCGTAAAAGAGGGCAAGAAGCGCTGCAAAAACAAGACCGACAGGCAGGCCGACGAGTGGATGCCAACCCATGCCTTTTGCAAGGGCCGCGCCATATGTGCCGCAACCGAAAAGCGCGATAAGACCAAAATTGACGAGCCCCGTAAAACCCGCCTGCAGGTTGAGACTGAGCGCCAATATGCCGTAAAGGCAGGCGATCGAAGCGACATGGATAAAGAAATCAAACACGGTTCACCTCGCTGGTAAACAGGCCGCGCGGGCGAAAAAGCAGAAAGACGACGAGGATGGCAAAGGACGCCACAGGCGCGTAGCTTGCAGGAAGAAAATAGAAATCCTCACCGACAAAGGGGCCGATGTTGGTATTGGTGATGGCGGTTTCGGCGGCGGCGATGACGATTGCGCCGACGATCGCGCCAAGCGCATTGCCGAGCCCGCCGAGAATGGCGGCGGCAAAGACCGGAAGCATCATGTTGGTGCCGAGATCGATGCTGACGCTGCCGCGCATGGCAAGGGTGATGCCGCCAAGGGCTGCAAGAATTCCGGAGAGAAAAACGACGATGTTGGTAACGCGGCGTGTGTCGATCCCTGTGGCGGCGGCGAGAACACCGTTCGTTGCCGTTGCGCGCATTTCCCGACCGAGACCAGTCTTGAAAAGAATAAGTGCGAAAAGGCCGAGCGCGATCGCCGTTACCACCAGCGTGGTGACCTGGTGATCGGTGATGCGGGCACCAAGAATGCGCATTGCAGGTGAAACCTGCAATTTGAAGCGGTAGGCCGTCGGGCCATAAGTCAGCAGAAAGACCGCCGAGAGGATCATGCTGAGCGCCAGCGAGCCGATCAATGCAATGGCGGAATCAGACTTCAGCAAGCGTTCGAAGATCAGAATATTGAAGATGACGGCGAGAAGTCCAACGACGAGCGCCGAGGCAAGGCCAGCCACGAACAGGGGCAGGCCGATGGCATGCAGTGACATCGCCACGAAAGCGCCTACCACGGCATATTGCACAAGTGCGACATTGGGGAATTTGATCAGGGAGTAAACGGCACTCAATGCAACGGCGATGAGAGCCAGATCGACGGACCTGATCAGGAGGTCGAAAAGGAATTGAAACATGGACACGTCCGTCTGGGCAACTCCGGACGAGGCTGCAGTCGTCAGTCCGGAATGTGTGAAAGGGAAGGCGACTGGCCGTTATTCCTGCCATCGGGCAGGCTGTCGGCCCAGATGAAAATGCCCGTAGCAATCGCAACGGGCATTGCTGACATCAGTCGTATGCGACGAGCTTTTCGCCATCGACCTTGAACTTGAGATAGGGCTGATGCGTCCGCTGGCCGTCCGCATCAAGCTTGATCTCACCGGTTGCGCCCTTGACGCCTTCCTTGCCCAGATCGTCGATCGCTTTGATAACGGCAGCTTTATCGGTGCCTCCGGCCTTGTTCAGTGCGGCCGCCGCGAACAGAACGGCATCATGTGCGTAACCACCATAGGCGGAGAGGAAGCCCTCACCGTAGGTCTTTTCGTATTCGGTTTTGTAGGTGTCACCGCCATCGCCGATATAGCCGACGTCCATGCCAATGAGGCCCGCCTTGAAGTCGGCCGGCGTATCCTTGTTCATCATGGTGATTAGGATCGAATACCAGGGCTTGCCTTCCTGAAGACCAAGTTCGAAGGCTTCCTGCATGATGAGCGCCCCTTCGGTGCCGTAGGCCGTGAAGACATAGGCGTCGGGTGCGGAGGCTTCCACCTGCTGCAGTTCGCGGCGATAGGTGGACTGGCCGATGGTATACATGACCGTGGTGGCGATTTCACCGCCCTTCGCAGTGAAATGCTTCTTGAACTCTTCGGCAACACCCTGACCGAACGCGTTGTTCATTGCCAGGACAGCAACCTTCTTCCAGCCATGATCGATGACGTCCTGCGCGGCGAATTCGGTCGATACGTTGTCGAGGCCGACTACGCTGTAGGAGGTTGCGCCGATACCGCGAACCAGGCCGCTGGTGGAGGCCGGGTTGATATGGGGCATGCCTTCCTGAACCAGATATTGGCCTAGCGGAATGGTGTTGCCGGAAGAATACTCGCCGATGACGATCGGCACCTTGTCCACGGAGACAAGTTTTTTGGCGGCGTCGATGGCGGTCTGCGGTTTGCCGCCGGAATCTTCGACTATGACCTTCAGTTGTTTGCCCAGGACACCGCCGTTGGCGTTGATCTGCTTGACGGCAAGCTCGATACCGCGGCTCTGGTCCTTGCCGGTGGTGGCACTCGCACCTGAGAGCGGAATGACTGCACCGATTGTGATATCGTCAGCCTTGGCGGGAGCCATGCTCGACAGTCCAGCCAGCATGGCGGCGACAGTTGCGCTGATTGCGATCTTCTTCATTTTACCCCTCTTTCCGTTCTTTAACGGGACAGGGAAACTCTAGGGGCAGGCGCGCCGTAGCTATAGAAGATATATCGAACGATATACGTAGAGATCACGGTATAATTTGCATTCTTCCGCTAAATTCCCGGGTTTATTCGGCTCTGAACGTCACGAGGGCGGTGCGGTGAGTCAGCAACCGTATCCTACTTTTTCGGGTCATATCGCTGTTTAATGCGCCATCGATCAGGGCCGAGGCTGACCAGTATCCATGATTTTTGTGCAATCGCCGTGCCCTTCGATGTTGTGTAGCTATTGATCGTCATGATGATCTGATCGTTGCGAATGCTGTCTATGCTGGCTTCCGCCACGATACCGTCGCTGAATTGCACATGGGTTGGCCCGGCCGCGATGTCACGATCCGTAGAAACCAGGCAGCCGGGATAGGCGTGGCTGTCCATCATGGTGATCATCTTTCCATTCCTCAAAAATCAGGTCCAAAAGTCAAGTTGACGCCATATGCATCTTCGTATACGAAGAAATATATGAAGAACGGGCCGGCCGCAATCTTCAGCCTATCGCAACAATAACGGGTGCGGCTTTGCCGGCCCATGGAAGAGGTTTCATGTACTACTTCGCCTATTGCACTTGGCTGCACGACATTGAGATCGCCCGGTTCATGCCGGAAGCGAAAGCGGTGACAAAGGGATTTGCAGCCAATCACGCCCTCCGTTTCCACGCTGCCGGTGACCGCACGGATCGGGGCTGGTGCCATTTTCTCAACACGGCTGACGCCTGGGGTGAAAAGGCGTTCGGCGTTGTCTTCGAACATGACGAGAAGCATTTCGAAGAAGACTATGACGATTTTGAACGCTGCTGCGTGACTGTTTATGGCGATGATGGCAAGCAGTATGATTGCTGGACCTATCGTCTGATTACCCCCGGCATCGCGATGCGCCCGCCGAATTTCTATTTCGAGCACATTCCTGTCGGATTGAAGCAGTGGGGCTTCTCAGAGGACTATATCGCGAAGGTCCAATCGGTTTTCGACAATGCTGCCGAGTGCCCGCGCGCTGACCGTCCCAACCCTTCCAAGATACCGGGTCGCGGGGCGGATACCCGATAACAAAGCTATCCGGCGGTGGCTTCTATGTGTGGGTCACCGCCGCTATAGAGTGAAAGAAAAGCAAAACATCAATCAAAGATGAAACTGGGGTAACGACATGAAAATTGGGAAGAGTGGTGCCGCCGTCATGGCTGGATTTGCGGCTGTCTTGTTCAGTTGCGCGGCTTTCGCGGGGGAGGGATCCAAGCTCGTGCCGCAGGCGATCCGCGCAGCGGGCAAGATCACCGTGGGGTCGCAGCAGACATTTCCGCCGATTGAATTTCGCGAGCCGGGAGCGACCGAAGTGACGGGCGCCAGTGCCGATCTGCTTCGCGAAATTGCCAAACGCCTCGACCTCAAACTGGAGTATGTGCAGGCAGAATATGCCGCCCTTATCCCCGGTATTGAGGCCAAGCGCTTCAACATGGCCTCCGGCGGGATCAGTGATACCGAAGAGCGTGAGCAGAAGCTCGACTTTGTCAACTACATGCTTTCGGGTGGCTCCGCGATGGTGCGTGCGGAAGATGTCAGCCAATACAAGACCATTGCCGATTTCTGCGGCAAGTCTGTCGCCACCTTGCTTGGTAGCCGTGTCATCATGGCCAAGGTCGAGGAAGCGTCTGCCGCCTGCAAGGCCAAGGGTGCGGCCGAAATCCGTGCAGAGCAGCTTCCATCCGCACCTGATGCCAGGATGCAGCTCGATCTGAAGCGTGTCGACGCCTATCTCGGCGACTTCCCTGCACTCGTCTACATGGGCGCTCAGTTCCCCGGAAAATACGCCATTGTCGGCGGCAATTACATGCTCACGCCGTACATCACGTCATGGGGATTTGCGAAGGACAACAGCGGTCTGCGTGACGCGGTGAAGGTTACCCTGTCAGAAATGCTGGCCGACGGTACCTACAAGTCGATCATGGACAAGTGGGGTGTCGGCGGCGCGCTGCTTTCGGAAATCACCGTCAATCTTCCCGCCAGCAAGCGCTAATGAAATCGGACAGGGCAATGGCCGTTACAGATCATCTTCACTCTTCCGAACTTCCGATCGTACATCGACGCCGTTGGGGCGCATGGATTTTCGGAGCCATTGCCCTGCTCATCGTTGTGACGATTGTCCAGGCTGCCTTTCAGTCACGCATCATCAATGTCGGGGTCTTCGCCAATTACATCTTCAGTCCGCTGATCGTCATGGGAGCAGTCAACGCGCTGATCCTCGGTACGCTCGCACTGTTCATCGCAAGTGTTATTGGTTTCGTGGCAGCATTGATGCGGGTCAGCGGCAATCCCATACTTGTAGCGATTTCCGCGACGTACGTGTATCTGTTTCGTGGCACGCCGATGCTGATCCAGCTCATCTTCTGGTTCAACGCCGTGCCGATCATGTTCCCCTCGATCACCATCAGCCTGCCGTTCATGGCGGAACCGCTGGTGAGTGCGCCGACGACAACCATCGTCACCCCATTCCTCGCGGCGCTGGCGGGTCTCAGTCTGGCGGAAGGCGCTTATATGAGCGAGATTATCCGTGCTGGCATTCTTGCCGTGGACAAGGGGCAGAGGGCGGCTGCAACCGCCCTTGGTATGACCCAGCGTCAGGTGCTGGTTCAGGTGGTTATTCCGCAAGCGGGACGGATCATTATTCCGGCTGCCGGCAATCAATACATCATGCTGCTGAAGTCATCGTCACTCGCATCGGCAATCGGTTACCTCGAACTGCTGCGTGTTGCGACCGACATCTATTCTTCTAACTTCCATGTCGTGGAACTGCTTGCCGTAGCGGCATTCTGGTACCTTGTCATGACCGCATTCGCCACCGCCATTCAGACCATTCTCGAGAAGGTATTCCCCCAAAGATGAGCGACCTGGACATTCAGAAACACGCCGTCTCCATGGTTGGCGTTTCCAAGAAATGGGGCACGGTCTCCGCATTTTCCGATGTCAGTTTCGATGTCCCGCAGGGCGAGGTTGTCGCTTTGCTCGGTCCGTCCGGTGCCGGAAAATCGACGCTGCTGCGTTGCGTGAACCATCTGGAGACAATTTCCGCGGGACGGATCTACGTCCACGGCGAACTGATTGGCTACCGCATCGGGGAACGTGCGCTTCATGAACTCTCCGATGTCGAGATAAGCCGTCAACGTCAGAAAATCGGCATGGTGTTCCAGCATTTCAACCTGTTCAAACACATGACGGCCTTGCAGAATGTCATGTGTGGCCCGGTGCAGGTGCTGCGTCGCCCCAAGGCTGAATCCATGAAACTTGCTCTGGAATTGCTCGACAAGGTCGGGCTCAAGGCAAAGCAGGATGCTTATCCTTCAGAACTATCCGGCGGGCAACAACAACGTGTGGCAATTGCCCGCGCATTGGCCATGCAGCCACGTGTTCTTTTGTTGGACGAGCCAACCTCGGCGCTCGACCCCGAACTTGCGCAGGAGGTGGTCGAGACGATCCGCAAGCTTGCCGAGGAAGGTCAAACCATGATGATCGCCACGCATGACATGGGTATCGCCCGCGACGTTGCTGACAGGGTGATCTTCATGGAAGGGGGGCGTCTCGCAGAAGATGCCCGCTCGAAGCAATTCTTCACGGCGCCGAAAAGTGATCGGGCCCGGCAGTTCCTCGCCCGGCTGCTGCCAGCGTAACCAAGCCATTCACCAGATCAGAAACAGACAGCGCGCGTCTTCCCCCGTGCGGGGGAAGACCTTTGCGTCCTGCTCACAAGGAATGTGTCATGTCCCAAATCTTCCAGCATCTTCACCACGTTTGCATTGTCGTTCACGACCTTGCGAAAACGGTCGCCTACTATGAAAGTCTGGGGGTAGGCCCGTGGTTCGATTACCCGAAAAAGGGCACCTACATTGAATTTGAGGTGCCCAACAAAGCGGCCTCTGATGCGATGCGTTACAAGTGTTGTGACCTTGAAAACGTCCAGATCCAGCTCTGCGATCCGGGTGACCTGGACTCTCCTCAAAAACGCTTCCTCGATGAACGTGGTGAGGGTGTATATCATCTCGGTTTCGAGGTTCCTGATCGCGATGCGGCGGAAGCACAGGGACGGGCGCTCGACCTCGGTGTTATCGCTCGCGGCAAGCGGATGGACGGCTCCGGCTTCTGCTATTTCGACACTCGGGAAAATGCCGGTATCGTTCTTGAAATCCGCAAGTCATGAGCCTGTGATGTCGAGGATTTTCTCTCGTGCAGGCGCGGGTCTTGATCTGGGCACCGCCTGGCGTGGACAAGAAAGTGTTCTGCTTTGCCTCGCCGCCATGGTCCTTTTTGCTGCGTCCGACGTCATCGCCAAACATCTGTCAGTGACCTATCACCCATTCCAGATTGCCTGGTTTCGTTATCTGGCCGCATCGATCCTGCTGGTCGTCGTCTGCCTGCGATTTGGCAGGCCATCGCGGAGCGTGGCGGCTGTCGATCAGGTTATTCGCGGCATTGGAATGGCTGGCGCGACTATTCTTTTGATCGCGGCGCTTAGTCTGCAACCGCTTGCCGAGGCGACGGCGCTTGTCTTCATCTCGCCGTGCATCGTGACGCTCCTGTGTGTGCTGATCCTCAAGGAATCGGTGCCGGGCCTGCGCTGGGTTGGGGTTTTGGGTGGTTTGATCGGCGTCTTGGTGATCCTGCGTCCGGGGTTCGCCCACTACAATCCTGCAGCATTGTTTTCGATTGCATCCGCAGCCTGCTGGGCCACGGCTCTGGTGATGACACGCCGGGCGGTTCTGGCTGACAGTCTCGTGACGACACTCGCTTATTCGTCGCTCACGGGATTTACGCTTCTAAGCGCAGCGATGCCCTTTTTCTTTCGGCAGTTGACGGCAATTGATGTGGTCTTGTCTGTTGCCACCGCCGTGTTGTGGCTCGCGGCACATGTTGCCATTGCCTACGCCTATCGTCGACCCGACGCGCAGGTGTCTCGTCTTGCACCGGTCTCATACACGCACCTCATCTGGGCGACCGGCTTTGGGTATCTGGTTTTCGGGACGGTCCCTGATGGCATGACGATTGTCGGGGCGGTTTTGATTGTTTCGTCCGGGCTGCTGGCTCGCAAATGATGACGTACCGCGGTGAGACATCGCAGATTGAAGGAGTTATGCCATGACAAATGTTCTGTTGATCGGGGCCGGTAATATGGGATTTGCCATGCTGCGAAGCTGGACAGGCTTGGCAGGTCACCGGTTCGTGGTCGTGGAAGTTAACGACGCTCTGCAAAAGCGTGCGCAAGACGTTGGGGCGAGCAGCTATGCCGACCTTTCTGATCTACCGCCAGACTACCGCGCCGATATCCTGGTGATTGCAACCAAACCACAAGGGGTTGCAGACGCAATTGCCGCAGGTAGTGAGCGCCTGACATCGGGTGGTTTGATTATTTCTATCGCGGCTGGCGTTACCCTCGACGGCATGCGCCAAAAGGCCGGCGAGAATGCAGTCGTCATCCGCGCCATGCCAAACACGCCGGCCGCTATCGGTGAAGGCATGATTGTCTGCTGTACCAGCGGAAACGCGGATGTAGCGGACCGTAGGCGTGCGGAAACCCTGCTTTCTGCCATCGGGCGCGTCGTTTTCGTTGGAGACGAGTGTTTGATGGATGCGGTGACGGCTGTTTCAGGGTCGGGGCCTGCTTATCTTTTCTATTTTCTTGAAGCCTTCAGTGCGGCGGGTGTGTCTGCTGGGCTGCCGCCGGACATTGCGATGCTGCTTGCGAAACAGACACTCTACGGTTCAGCAAAGATGGCGTTGGACCCGATGGCCGATCCCTCCGCATTACGGGTACAGGTGACGAGTCCAAACGGAACGACCGCCGCCGCGCTTTCGGTTCTCATGGATGCCGACGATGGTCTCGCACCGCTGTTGCGAAATGCGGTCGAAGCTGCGCGGCTACGTTCCGGGGAATTGGGGAGGCTGGCCTGATGGCATTTTGATATCACACACAGCCGGTTTTCCCATTCTTGAGTGTGGGAAGACCTAGCTTATACACGAGAGAATATATCAAAATCGATAGTTTGGCGGTAAGGCTTACTGAAGGGCCGGAAAAGGAAAAAAAGTAATGGCATCTAGAAAAGCCGCGGCAGGCGAATTCCTCGCATCCGACGTCAGAAACCGCTTGCGCAGCATGATCCTCGGTGCCGAACTCAAGCCCGGGCAAAGGCTGGTGGAAGACGATTTGTGCGAGCGCCTGAATGTCGGCCGCACGCCCGTACGGGAAGCGCTTCTGTTGCTTCAGGGCGAAGGCTTTCTTAGCCGGCAGCGGGGCTGGGTCGTAGAAACGATCGACCGAAGCCAGGTGCACGCCATTTTCGAAAGTCGCGCTGCAATCGAGGCGGCGACTGCCAGACTTGCGGCGCGGCATGCCGAACAGGCCGAACTCGACGCGCTTGCAAACCTCATCGAAGCGATGGAGCCGGCTGAAACCCTGACCCGTGCAGACTTGAACAGTCTGAACACGCAGTTCCACAAGCTTATCGTAACGGCATCGAAAAATATCCTGCTCGCGCAGTTCCATGAGCGGACGCAGTTCCACTATTGGATGCTGCGAGTGCCGATCCTGTTTTCGGAATCGGAAGTGAAAGAAACCAATATTCAGCATCGAAAAATCTTGGATGCACTGGTCAGCCGCAATGAAGACGATGCCGAACGTGCGGCTCGCCATCACGTCGAGTCAACAATGGCGATTGTGGAGCCGGCCATCGACATATGAGAAAGCCGGCGGCATTGGGTGTAGGTGTTACGCAACGGCCTAGATCTACGATCTAGCCAATCGTGTGCCGTCACGTTGGTCGATATCCATGATATTCAGATTGCAACGCGTAATCTGGTCGAGAACGTTGTCAGGGATAGCGGCAGGGGAACCGGCGTGGAATTCCCTGGAGGCGAAGATCCCCTCTCAACCTGGCTGCGCGTCGATAAAAGTGGGCCGGGATTAGCGATCGTGAAATCGATTGGCTAAAAGTGGGGTGGATCGGTTTCTCCTGAAACCGCTGAAAATTGCACGGTCCTTCAGTTGTTGTGCAGTGCCCAAAACCTAAGTGGGGCGGGAAAGACATTTCTGTAGCCTCGAGAAAGCGATCAGATGGTCAATCGGCTGATAGCTATACTGGTCATCTCCCGCGATATATTTGTCGTCTGACCGAAGGGACATCTGTTGGTATCGAATACCAACCCGAACAAGATACGTGCCGGCATGCACATCACTTAGATCGGGTCGGTTAGAAAGGCAGCATTGTCTGAAGAGTGATGAAATGCTTTTAGACCGCACAACCTAGTTTGGTCAGAGCAGCATCTACCCACGTGCGGTCATTTTTCCCGGCACGAATGTTCTCCATCTGCTTGCTCTCAGCTTCATGTTTCTTGGTCGCAGCAAGGAAAACCTGTTCCGCGTCATCGAGCGGAACGCTCAAGAGACCGTCCGCATCACCGCAGATGAGATCGCCCGGATTGATGACCATTCCCGCAATCGAGATCGGGACATTCACTTCGCCGGGGCCATCTTTGTATGGGCCACGATGGGTGACGCCAGCGGCAAACACGGGGAACGATCCAGCACTCAACTCAGCGCTATCGCGGATTGCACCATTTATAACGATGCCGCCCAGCCCCCGGTGTTGCGCATGGGCGACCATGAGCTCGCCAATGATGGCGTTGGACAAATCGCCTCCAGCGTCCACAACCACGATGTCGCCGGGCTCTGCGATGTCGAGTGCCTTATGAACCATCAGGTTGTCGCCGGGACGAGCCTTGACGGTCACGGCAGGTCCAACCATGGTGCCGCCCTTGTAGTATGGGCGCAGTGTTGCGCCGCCGGACGTCATTCGGCTCATGACGTCACTGACGTTTGCGACCGGAAGCGAGCGAAACGCCTCGACCCATTTTGTCTCAACCTTGCGTTCGCGCTTGCAAATGCGAAAACCAATCATGTCATTCCTCCTGTTGAATTATTCACCGTTTAAGCTGCGGCGATCAGATCTCGGTTGGCCAGGGCGTGGTGATCGAAATTGCGACCTTCCAGGACATCGATGATGTGCTGGGCGCTTTGTACCGCCATGTTGCGCAGTGCCGATCGGCTGGCTCCACCGACATGGGGAGTTGCAATGACATTCGGTAATGACCACAACGGGTTATCGGCGGCGGGCGGTTCAACCTCAAAGCTGTCCAGTGCAGCCCCAGCGATCGTTTCGGCTTTCAAGGCGTCAATGAGTGCTGTCTCGTCGACAACCGCGCCACGTGCGGTGTTGATCAGGAATGCCGTCGGCCTCATCAAGGCCAATCTTTCCGCGTTGATGAGGTGACGTGTCTGCGGCATCAGCGGGCAATGGAGACTGACGACATCCGCGATTTTCAAGACGGTTTCCAGATCTCTGCTCACCGATACTCCGCCGGCGTCCAGAGCAAACGGATCATACGCAGCAACCTGCATGCCCAGGCCCTTTGCAAGCGAAGCCGCACGCTGGCCGATCTCACCGTAACCGATGACACCGAAGACTGCGCCGGCCAAATCACGGCCTACATACTTGGTCTTCGGCCAACTGCCGCCCTTCACCGCTGAATTCAGTGGTACGACGTCCTTCATCAAGCTGACTGTCAGGCTAATTGCGAGTTCCGCTACGGACTGAGCATTTGCGGCCAGTGCACGTAGAACCGGAACACCTCGATCCGAAGCTGCCGCGAGATCGATATTGTCGACGCCGCTGCCATGTTTGGCGATAACGCGAAGGCGCGGGGACGATTCGATCACGGTCCGGTTGATCTGACCCTGGCGGACGAGGATTGCGTCAACCTCCTGATCCCGAGCAATTGCGGCGAGATCTTCCGGGGTGGAATAGGCCGGCGCATAGATCGTTTCCATGCTATGAGAAGTTAGCAAATCTCTAGCTTCTTCAACCAGTTGAGCACCGGTTACCATGACCCGGGCCGTCCGGCTTCCTCCCGGTGGGTTTGTCGCGTTCATATACTCCTCCATGCGATCCAATCGACAGTTCATTGCTGGCGGGCCGTTGCCCGTTGACGAATGTTATTTATCGCGTATTGTACTAAATGAAAAGGTGTTGTACTGAGTACAACAAGCAAGATGAACAACACCTTTTTGGGAGGAAGTCCATGCCTGGAAATTCAGCCGGCGTTGCTGCTGTCGAGCGCGCCGCATCATTGCTGGAAGCATTCACCGACCGTGACTACACGCTGTCGCTGGGCGAGCTTGCGCGTCGCGTTGAGCTCGATAAGTCGACGGTTCTCCGAATTGCCCGCTCCCTCGCAAAACATCAGCTTCTTGTCCGCAACGATGATGCGAGCTGGCGTCTCGGCCCCAAATTGATGAAGCTGGGAAACATCTATCAGTCGACGTTCCGCCCTTCCGATATCATCGAGCCTCTTCTCGCCGACCTCGTGACACAGACGGGTGAGAGTGCAGCTGTGTATGTTCGCGAAGGCGACGAACGCGTCTGTCTTTTCCGACACGACTCTCACCAGTCAATCCGTCACTCGGCACGCGTTGGCAGCACTTACCCACTTGATCGCGGCGCACCCGGCCGTGTGATTCTCGCGTTTATGGGTCGGTCCGGCGCGATCTACGATGATATTCGCAAGGCAGGATTTCATGCCACGGCAGGAGAGCGCGATCCTCAGGTCGCCAGCCTCGCCGTGCCGATCTTCCGTGAAGGCCAGGTCCTGTTTGGGTCGCTCACGCTGACCGGTCCACCGGCGCGCTTTTCCGAAGACGCTATCAAGAAAAATCTCGAAATTCTCCGAGTGGCCGCGCGGAAACTCTCCGTGGCCATGGGGGGAGAACCCGGAACATAACGCGGGAGCCGGGCCCGCCACTATCCAATGGAGGATTGGACATGAAGGATCGCAAGACCCAGATCATTCTCGCAGTAGCAGCTCTTGCGGCGTCTGCCAGTTATGCCCACGCCGAATGGCCAAATGACCGCCCGATCCAGATGATCGTGGCATTTGCTCCCGGTGGCAGCACGGACGTCATGGCGCGTGCCATAGAGCCGTTCCTCGAAAAGGAACTCGGGGCCGATATCGTTATTGAAAATCGACCGGGTGCATCCGGCGAGATTGCCTACACGGCACTCTCCAAGGCGAAGCCGGACGGTTATACCTTCTCCTACATCAACACGCCGGGCTACCTGTCGATGCAGGTACAGCGCAAGCTCGGTTACGATCCGAAGACCATCAAGCCGATCGTTCGTATTGTTGATGATCCGACCGCAATCGTCGTTCCGGATGCCTCCGAGATCAAGACGCTCAAGGATTTCGTTGAAGCTGCCAAGGCAAAGCCGGGTGCTGTGTCCTATGGCTCGTCGGGTGTTGGTACGGACGACCATCTCGCCATCATCCTGCTCGGTGCTTCGACTGGAACGACCTTTACCCATATTCCCTTTTCTGGCGCAGGCGAGACCCGTACCGCGATCCTTGGCTCGCAGGTTTCAGGGGGCGGCCTGAATATTAGCGAGTTTGCCGGGAACGACACGTCCGGGCTTCGGATGATCGGACATTTCGGGACCGAACGTTCCGCGCAATTGCCAGATGTCCCTACCGCCAAGGAACAGGGGTTCGACGTGGAAATGACGTCCGAGCGGGGTATCGCCGCGCCGCGCGAAGTGCCTGAGGAAATCACTCAAAAATTCGGCGAGGCCATGAAGAGGGTCCTCGACAATCCCGATTTCCAGAAGCAAGCTCAGCAGCTTGCGCTCCCGCTTGCATATCTGTCGGGCCCGGACTGGGAAAAGCAGATGCCTGATCGCCTCGCACGGTTCCAGAAGATCTGGAACGAAACGCCTTGGGTGAAGTGATGAGCGGCTCCTCCACAGCAAAGCGGGATTATCCCGATATCTTGGCGGGAGCGGTGATGATTGGACTGGGAGCGCTTGGCCTATGGGCCGGGCGTGACCTCCAGTTCGGCTCGGCTGCGATGATGGGGGCGGGATTTCTGCCGGATGTCATCTGCGGGTTGCTGATCGCTTTTGGCGGGTTCGTTCTAATAAAGGCGTTTGGTAAATCCTACGAGCCAATCGGCGATTCCAACGTCAAGCCCCTGATCGTGCTTGTTATTGCCATCGCCGGCTTCGCGTTCATGTCGGAAACCTTGGGCTTCGTCGTATCCACCATCTGGCTTCTGGTCATCGGCAGTCTGGCCGATCAGGAATCTCGCTGGCGTGAGATCGCGATCTCAACCGTCCTACTGACAATCTTTGGTGCTCTTGTCTTCATCTACGGTCTCGGTGTTCAAATGCCGATCCTGCCGTTCTGATCGAGGGTGGAAGGAATACCCATGGCATTTCTTGATGTCCTTATGCTCGGCTTTTCGGAAGCCTTTACACCGACGAACCTCCTGTTCTGTTTCATCGGCGCCCTGCTCGGAACCTTGATAGGTGTTTTGCCGGGCATCGGTCCGACCGCTACCGTCGCTATTCTGCTCCCGGTCACTTTTTTTCTGCCACCACTTGGTGCGCTTATCATGCTCGCCGGCATCTTTTACGGCGCACAGTATGGTGGATCGACAACTGCGATCCTGGTCAATCTTCCCGGTGAGGCATCGGCGGTCGTCACAGCAATAGATGGATATCAGATGGCCCGAAAAGGAAGGGCAGGGGCAGCACTTGCTGTCGCCGCACTCGGCTCTTTCTTTGCTGGCACGGTTGCAACCGTCGGCCTCGCGGTTGCTGGTCCGACGCTCTCGTCATTTGCGTTGTCATTTGGCCCAGCGGAATACGTCGCGCTCTGTATCTTCGGCCTTCTCGCAGCGACGATCCTGGCGCATGGCTCTGTCATCAAGGCCATCGGAATGGTTTGCCTGGGGCTCGTGCTCGGCATGGTCGGGATCGATGTCAACAGTGGGTCGACCCGCCTGACATTCGGCTCGACGGAACTCTACGACGGCATCGACTTCGTGGTCATCGCGGTAGGTCTTTTTGGCGTGGCCGAGATTGCCAGCAACCTGGAATTCAAGGAAGCACGCGGAATACTTCAAAGCACGATCGGACGTCTGTGGCCGACGAAGCAGGAATTCAAGGAAAGCTGGGCTGCCGTCGTGCGTGGCACGGCGGTCGGTACCATCCTCGGCGTGCTGCCGGGTGGCGGCGCCACACTGAGTGCTTTTAGCGCGTATTCGGTAGAGAAGAAAATCTCGAAGACCCCTGAGAAGTTTGGTCACGGAGCCATCGCAGGTGTTGCGGGACCTGAAGCCGCCAACAATGCGGGTGCTCAATCTTCGTTCATCCCGCTTCTCACACTGGGCATTCCATCGAATTCGATCATGGCAATGATGCTTGGTGCGATGACGATCCACGGGATTACACCCGGTCCCTCGGTCATTCAGAATCAGCCGGAGCTTTTCTGGGGTCTGGTCGCATCGATGTGGATCGGCAACGCGATGCTGCTGGTGATCAATCTTCCGCTCATCGGTGTCTGGGTGCGTTTGCTGAAGGTACCTTACCGTCTTCTGTATCCGGCGATCCTGCTGTTTTGCTGCATTGGCGTCTACAGTGTCAACAATCGCGGCTTCGACGTCGCATTGGTCATTCTGTTCGGGGTGCTTGGCTACGTTCTGCGCAAGGCGCAGTGCGAAGCGGGACCTTTGCTCCTCGGCTTCGTTCTGGGTCCGCTTCTGGAAACGAACTTGCGGCGCGCGCTGCTCCTGTCTCAAGGGGATCCGCTTGTATTCGTCGAGCGTCCGATCAGCGCGGTCCTCTTGCTGATTACGGCAGGAATGCTGCTCACCCTGATCCTCCCAGCGATCCGGAAGGGTCGAAAGGAAGCGTTCGAGGCCAGCGAGGATTGATTCAAACGACCCACATTGCGGCCCGATACTGCGGGCCGCAATTGCCAACGCCGAAATGAAGAGACGAAAAAGTGGTCGGATCAAAACAAACCGCAGGCGGCGGTATGTCACGCTTCCTCAGCCTTGACGATTTCGAACAACAGGCGCGGAGACACCTTCCCAGCCCCCTGTTCGGATATATTGCTGGCGCCAGCGAGACGAACTCATCCCTCCGGCGGAATTCAGAGAGCTTCCAACGCTACGCATTCAGGCCAAGGGTCTTGCGCAACACGTCCGCCCGCACGACCGAAACGACGCTCTTTGGTGTGCGATATAACGCTCCTTTCGGCATTGCCCCCATGGGCATAAGTGCGTTGATGGCCTACCGGGGCGACATCGTCCTTGCTGAAGGTGCCGCAAAATGCGGGGTTGCTGCGATCATGAGCGGTTCCTCGCTTATCCGGATGGAAGATGTCATAGCGGTCGCTCCCGACACATGGTTTCAGGCCTATCTGCCGGGTGAACCGGATCGAATCGACGCGCTCGTGGATCGCGTGGCGACTGCGGGCTTCAAAACACTCGTCCTGACGGTGGATACGGCAGCACTGGCCAATCGGGAAAACAACATTCGAGCCGGTTTCTCGACACCGCTCCGCCCGAGCTTGCGGCTCGCGTGGCAGGGCGTTACCCATCCATGTTGGACATTGGGGACATTGCTCAAGACAATCGCCCGGCACGGTATCCCACATTTCGAGAACTCCTACGCCACTCGCGGTGCACCCATCATATCGTCCAACGTGATGCGGGATTTTGGAAAGAAGGATCATCTTGATTGGAGCCATCTCGAGAGGATTCGCACCCGCTGGAGCGGTAATCTCGTTGTAAAGGGTATCATGCACCCTGAAGATGCAGTTCATGCGGCCAACATGGGTGCGGACGGCATCATCCTCTCTAACCATGGCGGCCGGCAGCTGGACGGTACGGCCTCGCCGTTGGAGGTGCTACCGGACATCGTTGGCAGGATCGAAGGCCGAATCCCTGTCATGATAGATGGTGGTTTCCGCCGTGGTACCGACATTATAAAGGCTCTGAGCCTTGGGGCGAGTTTCGTGTTCGTGGGAAGACCTTTTCTTTACGCAGCCGCCGTCGCCGGGCCGCAGGGAGTTATCGTTGCGTCTGAAATCCTCAAGTCTGAAATCAACCGAAATTTGGCTCTATTGGGTGCGGCAAAGCTGGCCGAACTTTCGCGCGACGTTCTTATCGATAACTATCAATAGTCAACCTATGGCGCAGATAAATGCTTTCATCGCAGTTGGTCCGCCCTGCTTGATTTTCAATGAAACCTCGCCGTTTCAGTCGCCTAAGCATTTATTGACACCCGTCCCGCATCTGCGAGTCTCTGGTTCAGCTCCCGTGAAGAGCTCAAAATCAAACAAGCGCATATGGTGTTAGGGCGCGGCTTTGACGAGACTGAGCTTTTGAAGAACTTCCCGAGGTGCCGGCATGCGCCACACGGTTTGGAAACATTCAACGACATTGGCGGAGGTTACAGCCAGGCCAGGGAGAGCGATCCAGGCGGGTGGTAGTCGATCGAGGAGGGTGCTCACGACAATGGAGGCGGCTGTCTCTCCCTGGCGGAATGGTTGCTGGGCGGCGATGGCTACGATCGGTTCGTGCGCTGCAAGCGCGATCGCCACGTCGTGACCGAGATCGACCGTGACCATCGGGATAAGGCGATCCACTGTGCGAAGTGACTCGATAGCGGCGATGGCAGGCGTGTCCCATACGACGAAGAGACCTGCGAGGTCGGGGTGGTCCCTGAGAAGCGCGTGGGCGGTGTCGCCAGCCTCCGTCAAGGTCGAAAACCGCCGGATGCGCAGTTTCAAGTCCGGGCGGTTGATCTGCATCCATTTCACGAAAGCAATCTCGCGCTCGTTCGTCGCGAAGAAGTCGGTATCGTAGCCTAGAACGCCAACCTCGGTGCCGTGGGGCAGATGCTGAGAAAGCCCCTCGGCTGCGATCTTGCCAAGGCCGAAATTGTCTGCCGAAACGAGCGAAACATAGTCCTTGCCCGGCAGGAGGCCTGTTGGCACATTGTCGAGGAGGATGAGTTTGATACCAGCGGCCGCGACGCGGGCGTGGGCTGCGGCGACCTTCGAATTGGCGACCGGCAGCGAGATGATGGCGTCCGGAGCCTCGCCGATCAACCGGTCAAGCGCTTCAATCTGCACCTCCGGCGCGAAAGCGCAGTCAACGACCTCGATGACGGCGATGCCGCAATCGCCGAGTGTTCCGACGATGCCGGAAAGCTGCTGCTTCGCCCAGTCGCTCGCCACCGTATGCAGTACCACCGCCACCCGAAAGCCGCTGGCCCGCGCCCGAGCCATATCCTCGGGCAAAAGCAGGACCCGTTCGGGCGCCGAGGCCCGCTCTCCATGCGGTCCGAGACCGGTTATGGCCATTGCATCCTCCTCACATGTCCGGGGGGCGGACAATCTTTCCCTCAAGTTTCCTGCGGTCCGCAATATGCGCCTTCATCTGCTGGAACAGCGGATGGGCCTGCGGCTTGCCTGCCATGATCCAGTCACGCAGTAGCGATGGTGTAAAAAGGCCTTCGGCGGCCAGGATGGCGGCACCCACAAGACCCGACGAACTGCCCATCTGGGAGCGTACGATCTGCAGGTCGCGGCTCACCAGCGGGTGGCAGGCACCGTAGATTGCCTCGCGGGTCGAGGCGAGCAGGATGTCGTTGGTCTGCGCGATCGAGCCCGAAAGCACGATGAGTTCGGGATTGAGCATGTTGGCAAGCGTAGCGACGACCTGGCCGATCAGCCGCCCGCTCTGTGAGAGAATGTCGATTGCTGCGGCGTCGCCCATCTGGGCGGCCTGCGCGACTTCGAGTGCGGTGACGGGGCCTGTTCGCCGAAGGTGATCGGCAAGGATAGTGCTGAGGCCGCGCTCGGCGGCAAGCCTGCCCTCCTGCGCGATATGGTCCGATCCGGCCATGGCCTCCAGAGTGCCGCTCCGCTCTCCCACCGTCACGGGCACGGAGCCGATCAGACCGACCGCGCCCTGCGCACCGCGGAAAAGTACTCCGTTGCTGGCAAGGCCTGCGCCGATGCGTTTGCCGACCTTGACGAATAGCATGGTGCGGTGGCCGTCGCCTGCCCCAGCGTGGAGCTCGCCCATTGTCATCGTCTCGACACTGGAGCGCAACCAGACCGGCGCATCGAAGGCGCTGACGAGCGTTTCGACCAAGGGGAAACTCTCCCAACCCGGCAATACAGCGGGCGTGGTGCGCTGGAAAAACACTTCCCCCCCATCCGGTACGGCACCTGGAACAGAGATGGAGATGCCATAGAGCTGCGGGTTGGCCTGCCGCTCCAGAATCCAGCGAAAAAGCGTCACGAGACGTTCCGCGAGGGCGGGCGCTGGCTGGGTGAGTTCGGTAGCCTCGTGGTGTTCCATGATGAGGGAGCCGTCAAGATCGGCAATGCCTACGCCAAGCGCCGTCTGATCGAGGGTGGCAACGAGAATTCGGCCGCGTTCGGCGGCGAAGCGCACAAGGCGCGGCGCGCGGCCTCCCGTGGCGGTGCCGAGTTCGCTTTCGTCGATAAGCCCGAGTTCACCGAGTGTGCCGAGCCGGTCCGCGACCACAGCGCGGCCGAGTTCGCTTTGCCGTTCGATCTCCTGGCGGGTCGTCGCGTGGCCCGTCCTGACGAGATTGAGAATGTCAACCAGGCTTGGGGCGGCAGTTTCCGAGATGCTGGGGCGTCCCTTGCGTCGAGGGCGGATCTCCGCCTCCACTGGTGCCATCCTTGGCATGACCGCATCCTTTCGCCGCGATTCCGTTCCCGTCTGATGTGATAGCCATCCAGCTTTCGACTGGCAACTCCAATCTTTTGTATTAAATATGCAAAAGTTTGCTTAGATATGATCTTAAATTATTGACATATATTTTTTGACGCCGTAAGACGGGATCATTGAAATCGAGACGGTCACTGGGAGGAGGCGCCGATGTCAGAGTTCAAGCTCGCCTATCATGCGAATTGCTGGGGCAGCCTCGGCGGGGAGGCCGTTGGTGTTACGTCGATCACCAATCTTGCCTATCGGACCTTCGGCGACATGCATCGCGCTTTTGCCGATATCGCGGCGGCCGGTTACGAAGGTGTCGAACTGTTCGACGGCAATCTGCTGGATTTCAGCGCCGCCGAGATGCGGGCTCTGCTTGACGACAACGGCCTGATGCTGGTCGCCGCCTATGCCGGCGGCAACTTCATCTTCGATGACATCCTTCCCGAGGAGCTGGCGCGCGTCGTCCGTGCGGCGGATCGCGCTGCCGAAATCGGCGCGCCGCATCTCGTCGTAGGTGGTGGCGCCAAGCGCTTCGACGGCATTCGCGAGGCGGACTATCACAAGCTTGCAGCCGCGCTAGATCGGGTAAAAGAGATAGCCGAGGCGCGGGGCCTCACCGCCCACTACCACCCGCATCTTTCGACCATCGTCGAGGGGCCGTCGGAGGTGCGCAAGATCTTCGCGCTCACCGGCATCCATTTCTGCCCGGACACGGCCCATCTCGCTGCCGCAGGCGCTGATCCGGCCATGCTGATCCGCGAGCATGCCGCACGCATCTCCTATGTCCATCTCAAGGGTTTCCAGAAGGAGCCCTTCGCCTTCACGCCCATCGACCGTGGCGACATTCCGACGGATGGGATCATCGCGGCCCTTCGGGAGACGGGCTTTGGCGGCTGGATTTGTACCGAACTCGATTCCTGGCCTGATCCGCTTGAGGGAGCGAAAGCAAGCATGGCCTATCTCAAATCGGCCTGACGGCCACGACCGGGGCGCTTGCCCTACTTTCGGGAGGAGAAAGTGATGATGAAGAGAAGAACCCTGTTGGGTACTGCCGCCGCGTTGGCGCTTGCCTGTACCTATTCAGCGCCGACCTTGGCCGATCCTGACAGCGCCCTGGCCGCGCTCCAGCAGACGGTCCTGTCCAAGGGACCGTCGGGCGAAGATCCCTCGCCAGCCGCCGATGTCACCTTGACCGACGAGGAACTGGCGAAGATCAAGGCGATGAATGCGACGGCCGCGATCGTCATGCATTATGGTGGCAACGACTGGTCCCGCGCCCAGATCAACGGCCTTCAGACCCAGTTCGCCGCCATGGGCATCAAGGTGCTTGCGGTGACCGATGCCGGCTTCAAGCCGGAAAAACAGGTCTCCGACATCGAAACAATCATGGCGCAGAAGCCAAACATCATCGTCTCGATCCCGACGGATCCGACAGCGACGGCCGCGGCCTACAAGGCAGCCGCAGAGGCTGGCACCAAGCTCGTCTTCATGGACAACGTGCCGACCGGCTTTGAAGCCGGCAAGGACTATGTGTCGGTCGTCTCTGCCGACAACTACGGCAATGGCGTTGCCTCTGCGCATTTGATGGCAAAGGCACTGAATGGAGAGGGCGATATCGGGCTCGTGTTCCATGCCGCCGATTTCTTCGTCACGAAGCAACGCTACGATGCCTTCAAGGCGACTATTGCCTCCGACTACCCCAACATCAAGATTGTGGCCGAGCAGGGCATCGGCGGACCTGATTTCTCGGGCGATGCGGAAAAGGCGGCCTCCGCGATCCTCACCTCCAATCCGACCATCAAGGGCATCTGGGCGGTCTGGGATGTGCCGGCCGAAGGCGTGATTTCGGCGGCGCGTGTTGCGGGTCGCGACGATCTCGTCATTACCACGATCGACCTCGGGGAAAACGTGGCGATCTCGATGGCCCAAGGCGGCTTCGTCAAGGGGCTCGGTGCGCAGCGGCCTTACGATGCCGGTGTCGTCGAAGCCAAGCTGGCTGGCTATGCGCTGCTCGGCAAGGAAGCGCCGGCCTTCGTCGCTCTGCCGGCCCTTCCGGTGACGCGCGACACCCTGCTTGACGGCTGGAAGGCGGTCTATTCCACCGAGGCGACCGACAACATCAAGACCAGCCTCGGACAGTGATCCGCAGGATACGGGGCGCCTCTCGCGCCCCGTATCCGACACGATCCGGCTTTTGCCGGTAATCGAACTTGGCGCCCAAAGGGCGAGCTTTTTCAGGAGAAAACCGATGACCAAAGTGATGAACGTCGCCATGATCGGTGGCGGCTTCATGGGCAAGGCGCATGCCATGGCCTATGCTTCCATGCCGATGTTCTTCTGGCCCGCACCGGCCATTCCCCACCGCAAGGTCGTGGTCGATGTGACTGACGGCATGGCCGAGGAAGCGCGCCTTCGCTACGGTTTCGAGGAAGCGTCGTCGGACTGGCGCGCCATCGTCAACCGACCGGATATCGACGTCGTCGATATCTGCACGCCGAACAACGTCCATGCCGAGATCGCTATTGCGGCGGCCAAGGCCGGCAAGCACATCATCTGCGAAAAGCCGCTCGCGCGCACCGTCGAGGAGGCGAGGGCGATGCATGAGGCGGTGAAGGCCGCCGGCGTCATTCACATGGTCGCCTTCAATTATCGCCGCACGCCGGCCGTGGCGCTTGCCAAGAAGTACATCGACGAGGGGCGCATCGGCCGGATCTTGAATTTCCGCGGCACCTATCTGCAAGACTGGTCCGCCGATCCGGATTCACCTCTGTCCTGGCGCTTTCAGAAGAAGATCGCGGGATCCGGCACGGTCGGCGACATCGCCACCCATGTCGTCGATCTCGCCCATTATCTCGTCGGCCCGATCGCCGAGGTCAACGCGATCACGACGACCTACAACAAGACGCGGCCGCTGCAGCAGGGCGGCGTCGACAAGCTCGGTGCGGCGGAAAAGGCCGCGGACGCAGAGCGCGGCGAGGTGGATGTCGACGACGAGGTCATCTCGATGCTGAGGTTCGAAGGCGGCGCGATCGGCAGCCTGGAAGCGACCCGCAACGCCTATGGCCGCAACAATTTCATCACGCTGGAAATCCACGGAACCAAGGGCTCGATCAACTTCAACTACGAACGCCGCGACGAGCTTCAGGTCATGTTCGCCGACGACCCGGCGGATGCGCGCGGCTTCCGCACCGTCTATACGGGCCCTGCCCATCCCTATGGCAACGGTCTCTGGCCGATCCCCGGTCTCGGCATCGGCTATTCTGAAACGAAGATCGTCGAATGCTATGATTTCTTCTCGGCCATCGCGAAGAACCGGCAGCCGAGCCCGAACTTCGAGGACGGCTTGCTGACGGAACTCGTCGCGGACGCCCTCATTCGCTCTGGCGAGACCGGACTGTGGGAGAAGGTGAGATGAGTGCAAGCGCCGCTGCGGTCCGCATGACTGGCATATCCAAGACCTTCGGCGGCGTGCGTGCGCTCGACAACGTGTCCTTCGAGGTCATGCCCGGCGAGGTCCATGCGCTGCTGGGCGGCAACGGCGCCGGCAAGTCGACGATCCTCAAGGTGCTGAACGGGGTTCATCGCCCAGACAAGGGGACGATCGAGGTCGGTGGCGCGCCTCTGTCTACCCATTCACCTGAGGCGTCCCGGGCTGCCGGCATCGCCATGAACTACCAGGAAATGAGCCTCGTCCCGACGCTGACGGTGGCGCAGAACATCTTCCTTGCACGGGAATACCGCGCCGGCACGGGGCTCATCGACGACCAAGAGGCGGAGAAGCGTGCGGCAGACATTTTCGCAATGCTCGACGTCGTTGTCGATCCGAAGGCCCTGGTCGGCGATCTCGGTGCAGGTCAGAAGCAACTGACGGAGATCGCCAAGGCGATCTCCCAGGATGCGACCGTGCTGGTACTGGACGAACCTTCGACGGCGCTCGCCGTCTCCGATGTCGAGCGACTTTTCGTCTTCCTGCGTAAGCTGAAGGCAAAGGGCGTGGCGATCATCTATGTCAGCCACCGCATGGACGAGATCGCCCGGATCGCCGACCGCGCGACGATCCTGCGCGATGGCCGGCATGTCATCACGGCTCCGCTCAGCGAATTGCCGATCGACACGATGATCGAGCACATCGTCGGTCGGCGCTCCAAGGGACTGTCGGACGTCGAGCGCGGCGTGGCCGTGAAGGGCGACGTTCTGCTGGAACTCGACAATGTCAGCGGCCGACACAAGCCGGAGAACGTGTCCCTGACGCTGCATCGTGGCGAAGTGGTGGGGCTCGCGGGCCTGCTCGGCTCGGGCCGCTCGTCGCTGGCGCGGGTCATGGCCGGGATCGACCCGGTGGCCAAGGGCGAAATCCGGATAAAGGGTCGCGCCGTCTCGATCCGCAAGCCAGGCGATGCGATTGACGCCGGTGTCGCGCTGGTGCCGGAAGCGCGCGCCACGCAGGGCATCATCCCTGACCATTCGGTCGCGTCCAACATGATCCTTGCCGTCATCGACAGGCTGTCCAAGGGTGGCCTCGTCGATACCAAGGCAGCGAACGACCTGACGGACGCGCAAATCGAGCGCCTGCGCGTGAAGACGGCGAGCCGTGACCATGCGGTCTCGACGCTTTCGGGCGGCAACCAGCAGAAGGTCGTCATCGGCAAGTGGCTTGCCACCGACCCCGACATCCTCATCCTCGACGAGCCGACCGCAGGCATCGATATCGGCTCGAAGTCCGAAATCATTCGTCTGGTGCGGGAACTCGCAGCCGACGGCAAAGGCATCATCATGATCTCGTCCGAGCTGTCCGAACTGCTGACCGCCTGCGACCGCATTCTCGTCATGGCTGACGGGCGCGTGCACCAGGATTTGCCGCGCGAGGCGCTGGAAGATCCGTCCGTGCCCGCCGATGACCTTGCCCACCGTCTCCAGGCCGCAGAGCAGCGGCTTCAGATCGAAATCCAAAAGGCCCTTGCGGTTCAGGAGGTTTCCCATGGCTAACGCCTTCTTCGCCAACTGGCGCCAGAACATCATCTATATCGGCTTCATCGTCATCTTCCTCGTCTTCGCCGTGACACTAGCAGACAAGGGGTTCCTCAATCCAAACAACCTGCTCAACATCGTGCGGCAGACCGCGATGATCGCCGTCATGGCGATCGCCATGACCTTCGTGCTCTCGGCCGGCGAAATCGACCTTTCGGTCGGCGCGGTCGCAGGCCTTGCGACGGTGACTGTCGCGATGGGCATCGCCGCGGGCGGGCCGATCGTCGGCGTCGGTGCCGGCATCGCCACGGGTCTTGCCGTCGGCATGTTCAACGGCTGGCTCACCACCCGCATCGGCATTCCGTCCTTCCTGACCACACTGGCCATGATGGGCATCGCCAAGGGCGTCGCCATGTGGATATCGGCGACGGCCGCCGTGCCGATCCTGTCGCCCGGCTATTCCTGGCTCTTCGGCGGCGGCAATCTCGGGCCGGTCCCGGTGCTGCTTCTGTGGATGGCAGTCCTCGGTGGTATGGGACATATCGTTCTGCGTCGCTCGGGCTTCGGCCGGCGCGTGCTGGCAACCGGCGGCGGCGAGACGGCGGCGCGCTATTCCGGCATCGACACAAAGGCGATCAAGTTCAAGGTACTGGTCCTCTCGTCGCTCGCAGCAGCGCTTGCCGGCATGCTCTATGCGGGGCGCCTGCAGTCCGGTCGATTCCAGCTCGGCGAAGGCGACGAGCTTTCGGTCATCGCGGCGGCTGTGCTCGGCGGCACGAGCCTCTTCGGCGGCAGGGGAACCGTCATCGGCACCATCGTCGGCGCCCTGATGATCGGCCTCATCAACAACGGCCTCATCCTGATGGGTCTCGAATTCAGCCAGCAGCTGATTGCTCGCGGTGGCATCATCATTCTCGCCGTCGCGCTCAGCCAGAAGCGGAGCTGAGGCCATGATCGTTTCCCTGATTGCAACGCTGACGGCCCTCCCGGAAACCCGGGAGGAGCTTTACCGCCTTCTCGTCGATCAGGTCGGGCCCACGCGTGCCGAACATGGCTGCATCGACTACAATCTTCACGTGGATGCCAGCGATCCCTGCATCTTCGTGTTCTATGAGAACTGGGAGAGCCAGGCGGACCTCGATGCTCACATGAAAATGCCGCACCTCGAGCCTCTGCTGAGCCAGATCGACCGCCTGCTGGCAAAACCGATCGAGATGTGGCGGCTGCACCTGTCGGAGCGATAGGATTGCGGGCGCGCCTCAATCGCTGCGCGAAACGTCGATGGCCTCCCTCAATGCATCCGCGAGCTGTCGTCGCGTATAGGGTTTTGCGAGTGGACGGAACCGCGAGGCCGCAGCGATGTGTTCTATATCGGCGTAGCCGGTCGCCAGAACAACCGGAACCGTCGGAAAGTGCGTATTAATCTCGCTCGCCAGGGCGCGGCCGTCGAGCGGGCCGGGCATGACCACATCGGAGAAGACCAGATCGAACGGGCCGTCTGTGTTCAGTACTCGCAACGCTTCCGTGGCATCACCCGCGCAGAGAACGGTATAGCCCAGCGCAACCAGTGTGTCGGCGGCGAAATCGCGGACCATCGCATCGTCCTCAACGACGAGAATGCGTTCATTGCCTCCCTCCAGCAGCCTGCTTCCCAAGGACTCGGCAGAAATGTCCGTGGCGCCCAACCTGGGAAATGAAAGCGAAATGGTGGTTCCCTTGCCCGGCTCCGATTCAATGTCGATCCGGCCTCCAGATTGTCGCACGAAGCCGTAGACCGTGCTGAGGCCCAGGCCGCTTCCCTTGCCAAAGGGCTTTGTCGTGAAGAATGGCTCGAAGGCCTTTGCACGCGTCTCGGCGTCCATACCGAAGCCGTCGTCGGAAATTTGGATTACGGCATCGTCGCCGTTTCGAATGGTCGAGATTTCTACCCTGCCACCGTCGGGCATTGCGTCGCGCGCATTGATGCAAAGGTTTATGATGGCGGCTTCCAGTTGCGCTGCATCCGCTCTCACCTGACCTGCTTCCGGATCAAGTGCGAATTGCAGGGTGATGGTTTCGCCAAGTGCAGTGGAAAGCAACCCTTCCATGGCGCTTATCGAGCCGTTGATATTCAGTGCCGTTGGTTCGAGCGGTTGTCGGCCCGCAAAGGTGAGAAGCTGGCGCGTAAGGGCTGCGCCTTGCCGGGAGGCCTTGTGGTTTAACTGCGCAATCGCGGAAAGCCGCGGATCGGAGATTTCCTCCGCCAGGGTCTCTGCCGTTCCGATGATGACCGTCAGGAGGTTGTTGAAGTCATGGGCCACACCTCCGGTCAACTGGCCGATGGCTTCCAGACGCTGCGCCTGCAACCGTTTGGCCTCATTCAGTCGCGTCTCGGTGATATCGCGGACGCCACCGACCATTCTGGTTGCCTGGCCTGCGGCGTTTCGTATGATGTAACCCTGATCGAGAACCTCTGCATAGGTTCCCGTTCCCCGGCGGAAGCGGTATTCTTCCAGCCATGTGTCGGCGTTTCCTTCGATGGCGGCAAGCACGCTCGACGTGACGCGCGCGCGGTCGTCCGCGTGAATCTTGGCTTCCCACTCCCGAAAGCCGCCCTCGACCGGCACGTCGTCATGTCCGAAGACGGATTTGATGTTGCTGTTCCATTGCACACGCCCGGTCGCGATGTCCCAGTCCCATATTGCATCCGTCGTCATCATCGCGACGATCGAGAAACGCTCTTCGCTTTCTGCCAGTCTTTCTGCTGCCTTCTTCTTCTCCGTTATGTCGCGCCCGGTCGCGACGAAATGGGTGGCTCGTCCATCGGGGCCGGCAATCGGTGCGATGCTCATGTCCACCCAATAGTCGCGGCCATCCTTGGCATAGTTCAGAATTTCGGCTCGAATTGCCCTCGGCGCACTGATCGCACGATTTATTTTTTCAACGGTCGCGACCTCCGTCCGCTCTCCCTGCAGAAAGCCGGGAGAGCGGCCGAGTGCGTCCTGCGGCGAATAGCCCGTAATCCGGATGAAGGCTTCGTTGACGTAGACGATTGATTGGCGCCCCTCCGGTTGCGTTGCGGACTTCGTAATGATCACGAAGTCCTCGATTCTCGAGATCGCCATTTCCAGAAGGTGCAAATGTTGATCGGCCGCATGCCGCTTTGTCACATCACGGAAATAGACGGTCAGCCCACTGGGGCCTGGATAGGCGGTGACCGAGAACCATGCGTCCAGCGACTCGTAAAACACTTCGAAGTCCGCAGTTCTGTTCTCGCTGACGGCACGCTCGTATTGTTGCCGGATAATGCCCAGCGAGGCTTCGGGAAACTCCTCCCAGATCATATGACCCAGAAGCGTCGAACGCGGTCGCTGCAGCAGACGTTCGGCCTGACGGTTGAGATATGCGAAGCGCCAGTCGGTATCGAGCTGGAAAAAGGCATCGCTGATATTTTCCATGGATTCGGCGAAACGCCGCTCGAGCTCCCTTGCCGTATCTTCCAGCCGCTTACGCTCATCGATGTCCTGGAGTGCGCCCTGGATTCGGACGATGCTGCCGATTTCATCACGGATTGCGACCCCTATGGCGCGAACCCATTTCCGCCGGCCCGCGCCATCGATGATCTCCACCTCGATATCGTAGGGCAGGCCGGTCGCGATGCATGTTTCGAAGTGCTGGATGATCGTGTCGCGCCATTCCTGCGCGAAATAGCCGATGCCCTCTTCGAACGTGACAGTCTTGCCTTTTGGCTTCTCATGGATCGCCCAGGTTTCATCCGACCATTCGATGCGCCGGTCGGACAGATGCACCACCCATCCGCCCAGCTTTGCGATCTTGCCAGCGATTTCGAGAAGAGCCTCGTTCCCGTAGACATCGTGCTGCCTGGACCAAGCCTCGTCGTGACGAAGCCGCCAGGCAATGAAGAGAGCGGCTCCGATGAACCAGAGCCAGCCAGGCATCGCCGGCAATGTCAGAACGAGAGCCGAGATTCCCCCTGCAAGCAATCCGACGGAAAACCGATCCGCTGCACATTGCCTGAGTGCAGTCACAAGAATGCGCAAGACTTTGCCAGCGATTGTGTGTCCCGGTCGCATGGTCTGCCTCGTCCTCAATCGTTATGGATTTCAACCTTTCGATAATCTCCAAAGCCGATGCAATCCATGGGGGATTTCAGCATTTTAACCTTTTTTAAATTTGGCGCCGCAGTCGCTTAAGGGCGGGCCGGTCTAATCGGTGCAACCAACTGCCTTGTTTCCATCTCCCGAATACGGGGCGGATCCCTGCAAGCATCGAGGTCATCCCGTGAAACACACCAAGAGAACGACTTATCTCAGCCGCGTCCAATCCGAATTTTTCAGCCGCAAATGGTATTGCCGCAGCGTCACGCTCTTTTGCAATCTTATGTTTACCGGACAGTGGATGCGCAAAGCGCAGATCGTTCGTTGTCTCGTCGTTGAAATCAGCGAGGGCGGAGCGACGGTGCGAATAGGAAAGTCGCAAGTTCCGGATCATCTATATCTGGTCATCGGCAGGTTTGACATCTTGGTCGGAAGTATCATCGTCCAGCGTGACCCTGGACACCTGCATATTTGTTTCCTTAAGGAGCTGAGGCCGGACGTCGTCAATCGCCTCGCTCGCATGACGTCACCCTTTGCCACCTTGGAAAGCCTCGGCCGCAGCACCATATCAGGGCTTGAAAACGTGCAGCCAACGCTGCCGCCGGAGCCCGCTGCGCCTCGAGGCGCTGACGAGAGGCGAATGGGCCAAGCTAACAAGCATCTGAAATCACCATGAACATAATGATCATCGAAGATCAGCGAGATGTCGTTGAAATGTTGCGGCTGAACTGGTCGGATTCCCGGGACCGGCTCGATTATCTTGCGACCGCAAAGCAGGCCAATCGACTTATTCACTCCAACGAACTTGCGTCCTATGACTGCATCCTCATCGATATCAACCTTACTGACGGGTGCGGCCTGGAGTTGCTTCGCAATGTGCGCGCTCGTTCCGACGTTCCGATCATCATGATCTCGGGAGCTGGCAACGCCGATAGCCGGGCGGATGCCATCAGTGTCGGCGCAGACGATTATGTGATGAAGCCATTCAGCGTCAAGGAATTGCGCGCGCGCGTCCATCGACTTCACGAGGCACGTTTGGGCCGCAATGTTCCGCGGCAAAACTCTGCCTTCAAGATCGGCAATGTTGATTGTGACATCGCGCGACTTTCCCTGGATTTCGATGGCGCCAGCCAGCCGCTGACGGCCCTCGAAGGACGGATATTGCAGGTGCTTCACGCTGGCGCCGGAGAGGACTGTCCGAAGTCGTGTATTGCACGCCAGGCGCTCTTTCGCGAATACGACCCTCGCGACAAGACGATCGACGTCTACATCAACCGGCTGCGCGGCAAGATCGGAGAATTGGATGTCGCGAGTTGCGATGCCATCAAGACGATCCGAGGCGTGGGCTATCGCCTGACAGATGTGCAACAATAGCAAGAGTAAAATGCCATGCTCCAGTGTGTCGATCGTCATATGATTCCAGCTGATGCGGTCGAACCTTATGAGTTCCCCCCGGAAGAAGCAGCTCGTCTCAAACGTCTAAGGGAGTTGTCCGTCGTTTCATCCGGTCCGGATCCCGTGCTCGATGCCTTGGTCGACGCCGCCTGTCTCGCGGCCGATACGCCAATCGGCCTCATTACCTTGCTCGACAGCCAACAACAGTGGTTCAAGTCAAAGCGGGGAATCACAGGGATCGGGTCCCGCAGGACGGACGCTTTCTGCGATTACACGATACGATCATCGCGTCCCTTCGTCGTGCCGGATGCCGCTCGAGATGTTCGCTTCGCAAATAACCCTTTCGTCAACGGGAGCGATGCGATCCGTTTCTATGCCGGGGTGCCGCTGGAAATCGAGCCAGGCATTCGGCTAGGCTCGCTCTGTGTTCTCGACCGAGTGCCAAGGCGCCTTGGAGTTGACGTGCGCGGCTTGTTGGATCGGCTGGCGCGTTGTGCCGTGGAGCGTTTGCTACAATCCGAGGACCGGTATCTCTTGTCTCGGATCGATCCTCGCAGGCTCGATCGCGCTATAGCCGACAAGGCCGCGTTGACGCTTGCGGAAGAGGCCTTGGCGCAGGATCGGTTCGTCCTTCATTACCAGCCGAAAATAACCCTCGATACGGGACAGCGTGTCGGCTTCGAAGCACTGCTAAGGCTCAGGAAAGCCGATGGCTCAGTGCTCGGTCCGGCGGCCTTCGCAACGGCTCTTGACGAGCCGACACTCTCCCGGCGCATCGGTAGCCATGTGCTGCGCAGCGCCGTGGCCCAGGCGAGGGCCTGGGCTGACGCGGGCGTCGATTTCGGACACATCGCCATCAACGTCTCGTCTTCGCAGTTCATCTCTTTTCCCGATCACCCCGGCCTCGTTGATGAGGTTCTGGATGCCGTCCAGGGGGCCGGACTGTTGCCACGTCATATCCAGATCGAAGTCACGGAAGGGGTCATGCTGTCGCAGCAGGCGGGCAATATCGGAGCGCAGCTCGAGGCTCTACGGGCGGCGGGCTTCATCGTTGCCTTCGACGATTTCGGCACCGGCTTTGCGTCACTCGTGCACCTGAAGGAGCTTGCCTACGATCAGATCAAGATAGACGGTACTTTCGTGCGGGCGATGACCCGCTCCAGCGCCGATCATGCCATAGTCAAGGCGATTGTCGACATGGCGAGGGCAATGGGGAAGCACGTCGTCGCCGAAGGCGTGGAAACCGCGGGGCAACACCATGCCCTGCAAGAACTCGGCTGTTCCTACTGTCAGGGCTACTTGTTCGGCCGGCCAGCGGGTGCATCCGAATGGCAGTTGTGACCTACATGAAGACAGGTCACTACGAAGTGCAAGTAGCTAAGTGGCCAAGGAAATTTCTTGCAGTGCAGCCGCGTAAAACGGGGCTGGGGTTTCACGTCCATTCCAGAGCATTGAAATGAAACTCATAAACCACTGCGCGACGGACAGTGGCATGATCCCCTCGTTCCCCTCGACAATCGCCGTCCGAAGACGTGCCGACTGGTTTCCGTCATTCGATGCCAGCGCTGGCCGCCAGATGACCGGGCACGGACTTTTGTAAAGGTTCGCTTGCTCTTTGCTGCGCTGGTAACAATCATCAAATACCGCAGGGTGAAAGCGCATGGTGGCTATCGCGTGACTGTGAATGGCGTAACATGCGATCTCAGATGCATAATTCGGGCAGTGAACCATCGAGTGGTTCGGAGGCTTGTGGAATGTCCAGTGATCTGCATCCGGAGGGAAAAGTTGATTAACGATCCGACACGGGATGTACCGCGGTACAGCCGAATGACAAGGATCCTGCACTGGATCGTGGCGCTGCTTGTTTTCCTGACCTGGCCATTGGGCCTGATGATTGGCTTCGTGAAGGATGAGGTGAAGCTGGACTTCTATCTCGTGCACGAAAGCCTTGGATTTCTGGTGTTTTGGTTCATGCTGTTGAGGATTGGAGCCAGGTTGTCTCAGTCAGCGCCTCCAATAGTGGGGACAGCGTTGGAACGCGTGGCCGCGCATACGGTGCACGGATTGATCTACATTTTTTTGATCATCATGCCCGTCTCCGGCTTTTTGGCCACAAACGCACATGGGTTTCCTTTGCAATGGTTCGGGGTAATGCCGATCTGGAGTCCAATGGGCAAATCGCCGGAGATCGCTCCGACCTTATCTGCGATCCACGAGTGGAGCGCATGGATCGTTTTGGCGCTGTTCGCGTTACATATACTGGCAGTGATCTTCCATCATCTGATCCGCCGAGACTCCACGCTTTACCGAATTCTTTAGACAGGGACATCGATGCGCAATCTCAATGTAACTGACAGGCTTTGGACGCGGCTCCTTTCCATGCGCGAGGGAAAAGATGCGCTTCGCAGAAGAGAGGCCGATCCGGCTTTGTCGCTCTACGGCCCTATCGCCTCGGCAAGAGACCGTTTTGTCCTTGCGCAGGTCGGTCAGTCCCTTGATGGACGTGTCGCAACTCCAAGCGGTGATGCTCGGGACATTTCCGGACCCGACGGACTTGTACACCTGCACCGTTGCCGTGCCCTTGTCGATGCGGTGATCGTTGGTGTTGGAACCGTACGGAATGACAATCCACGACTTTCAGTGCGGAAAGTTAAGGGCCCCAATCCTACAAGGGTCGTTATCGACTGTCGAAGCGAATTGACCGGAAAGGAAGGCCTGTTTCATGATGGCGGAGCGCCGGTTATCCTCATTCAGGGCGACGATGCGCGGAACTCAGACTATCCCGCCGATGTCATAAGGCTGACACGCGGTCCGCGTGGCCTGGATCCACATGATGTCCTCGACTGTCTCGCCGAGCGCGGATTGAAGCGTGTACTCGTGGAGGGGGGCGCAAAAACAATTGCCCGTTTCATCGACGCCAATCTTGTCGATCATCTTCACGTTGCCATAGCGCCCTTAATCATAGGGTCCGGGCCATGCGGCATATCCTTGACGCCGATTGCGGAACTCTGCAACGCCCATCGGCCTGCGGCGGATATCTATGCGCTGGGAAGCGACGTGCTTTTTGACTGCCGCCTCAAGGCGGGTGCTTCTTCAATGACGGGGAAGAGCAAGGAAGTCCGTGTGCCCGACGATGCAGAGGCTGCCATTCACGCCAATTTTTGAAAGTCGAAATTCGAGCCACTCGTTGAACTCGGCGTCATCGACGTTGCCGATTTCGCCGATTGGTCGTACCAGCCCTGACAGAAATTCTTTCTGCAGTTCGGCTGATGAAGGGCCGAGGTACCAGCGGCTTTTGGCGGTATCGACCCGGAATTCGGATGCTTCGCATAGAGTGGAGAGATGAGCGGAGGCTTCCGGTCCGAGGGCTGGGCCAAACCCCTTGTCTGATCGCTGATGCCGGTTGAAATCTCCAGCCACCTGCGCATCCAGCCGGTGCTTAATCGACCATTCCATGACACCATCATAGTTGAGAGCAGCATATAGTCCGATCTGTCTGCGGGCCAGTCGCTCCACGAATCGGCCGCAAAAATCGGCTGAACACAGGTCGAACAGGGCCGAAGCTGTGACCATTGTGACCCCATCCATAAGCGTTTCATCGAGGCGGTTCAGGTCATGGCAATGGAACTCAATGTTTTCACTGGCACCGATCTGACGCTGCGCCTCCTCCAGCAGGGCGGCCTCATAATCGACAAGCCTCCAACTGGTTGTTGGAAGTATGGGGGAAAGCGTGCGATAAGTTGATCCTGTGCCGCACCCTATGTCCATAATGATATTCGGCTGTGGAAGCGCGTCCAGATACTGGCGTACTCTTTCAAGCATCGGCTGCGCTCTAGCCGCGCGGTCTGCAGGTTCCCGAAGTTTCAGCCATTCCTTGTCAAAGCCGCTCATGCCAACGCCTTCAATGTTTGCGATATGATTTGCGACGTGTCCGCCCATCCGGGCAGCAATTTTCCGGCGCGTGTGGCGGCTTCCGAGCGACGAACGCGCGCCTGGGGATCGCTCAACAATGACCTCAGTCCGGATGCCGTTGCGTCAACATCGTCCACAGGAACCAGGATACCGGCGTCGCTGGGAACAACGTCCGGCACCGCTCCTGCCTTGCAGGCAATGATCGGCAGGCCGTACGAAAGGGCTTCTGCAAAGACCATGCCGTAACCCTCGTAACGGCTAGCAAGTGCAAAGATATCAGCTTTTTCGTAAGCCGAGGCTAGATCATCGGACTCGCCGGCCAGGGTAACGCGATCGGAAAGCTTCAGTTTTTTGATTTGCTCTGCAAGTGCATCCGCGATGGCACAGTCCAAACGGGGATTTCCGATGATCGTGGTATGCCACGGAAGATCAAGGACCTTTGCAAGCGCAGCAATCAGAATGTCATGTCCTTTGCGCCTGGTAAGGGAGCCGACGGATAAAATTTTCGGGATGTCGTTATGCACCTTGCGCCATGGCGATGGCCTGGCCGTTCCTGGTATGGCTACGGTTATCTTGTGAGGCGGCACGCTGAAATTTTCCGTAAGTTCGGCAGCAGTCATGGTCGAGGTCACGATGATATGCCGTGTTGCGGTCAACGCTGCCCTTTCGCTTTGCCGCAGCAGTGCGTTCCGTTCCTCGTTCAGCCCGGTCTCGAGTGCCAGCGGATGGTGAACCAGAGCGACGATCCTCAGACGTTCGGCCTCGCGCATCGCCCAGGTATCCATGACACCGAAGGCGAGGCCGTCGATCAGCACGAGTTCACCGTCCTGAAGGGCGGAAAGCTGCCTCTCCGCGTCTCTCAAGGTCTGATCGGCGGGCGATGGAAAACCGTCTCCAAGCGGAAGGAGGTCGACATCCCAGTCGAGTTGTCTCAAGCCCTTGATGATTTCCCGGTCATAACCGTATCCCCCTGTCCTCAGTTCAAGGTTTCCTGGGTAAGCGAAGGTAAGGCTTGCTTTCAAAGGTCTGCCTCATACCATCCACGCGCCGCGTGAGATTCATGCAAAGTCACTTTGAGGCGCGAGATCCGGTGGCTGCCGGGGCCGAGATGCTTTGCTGCGATCGCCGCCGCAAGCGCATCAAAAATATATTTCGCGATGACCTCCGTCGTGCTGACCCTGCCTTTGAAAACATCGAGTTCATCCAGGTTCTGATAGTTCAGAGGTTTCAGCACCTGCGCGAGAACGGTGGTCGCCGCGCCTATATCGACTGCCAGACCGTCCTCGTCCACGTCCTTGGTGAAAAAGGCTGCGTCCACGACGAATGTTGCGCCGTGCATGCCCTGGGCCGGACCGAAGACCGGGCGGGGGAGGCTGTGGGCGATCATGATGTGATCTCGGACTTCGACTGCGAACATGGTTTCTCTTTCGTTAGTAGCGGATGCGATGGCAAAGCGTGTGCTGTGATGCGAGAATGCGGGGATAATCGTTTACGAGATCATCGAATCCCGTCTCGCCGGAAATCAAGTGATCGAGGTGATCGCTCTGCAAAAGCTCCAGAGCCTTCGTCAGCCTCCTCCCAAATGTCCAGCGCGCTCTACGAGATGTCGGAATGGAGCCGACCTGCGAGCTTATGAGGGAGAGCCGCCTGGAATGAAATGCGCCGCCGAGCGGAACCGAAACCGTTTTGTCGCCGTACCAGCTCGCCTCCACGATCCTTGCTTCCATTCCTGCGTGATCAATGGCTTCTGCGAGAGCTTCGCTGGATGCGGAGGCGTTGATGAGCACGTCAAACTCGCCGTCCAGATCGCCGGCCCGAACAAAGGGAATGTTCATGGCCTGTGCGTGCTCGCTTCGATCGTGATTGTTGTCCACAAGAATGGTTTCTGTTCCCGCAATGCGACCGGACAGGCTGGCAACGAGTGTTCCAATGACACCGCCACCGAAGACAGCAATGCGGTCGCCCGGAAGAATGAGGGCATCCCACACGATATTGAGGGCGGTTTCCATATTTGCGGCAAGCACGGCGCGCTCCGGCGGAAGACCTTCGGGAAGCGGATAAACCATGTCCTTACGGGCGATGAAAAAATCCTGATGAGGATGAAGGCAGAAAACGGTTTTACCGAGCAATTCGGCTGGCCCTCCGTCAACGATGCCAACACAGGAATATCCATATTTTACTGGGAACGGGAAATCACCTCCCATTAGAGGCCCGCGCATTCGCTCGAATTCGCCCGGTGGCACAGCGCCATTGAAAATCAGGGATTCGGTTCCGCGGCTTATGCCGCTGTAGAGGTTGCGGACCAGAACCTCATCGGCATTGATCGTGTTGAGGATTTCCTCCCTGATCCCACATCGCCCTTTGTGCTCTATCCAGAGTGCACGGGATGATCTCGAAGCAGTTATTGGTGTATTTCCATGAGCAGATGCCAAAAGAGTGATCCCGGTAAGTGCATATCGAATGGAGCGTATTGCCCAGACGCGCGTTTTGTTCCGTCGATAACACCAAATAATTTTTCGACCGCACTGAAACCTGCTCGTGATCTTCTTCGTAAAATACAAAAACGTCTAGGGAGAGTATGCAAGATGTCCTATGTCGCCGACACAAAGTTGCAGTTCAGTACACCGGAGGTAAAAGTCGAGCGCGCCGTTGCGGAGCTTCGGTATGGTCGTCCCATTCTTCTGTCTTCGAGTAAAAGGAAGATGGCAGCTCTTGCTCTGGATGCCGTCACGCCTTCTCTTTATGATCAATTCGCGGTTGCCACCGAGAATCGGCACTCGCTGCTCCTGACAGGGCCACGCGCCACTCGCCTTGGTATCGTCGGTCGGGGAGACATACTGGCGCCGCTTGCAGGTGTGAGCTTTGAGGACGCTTCGCGTTTGTCCTATGGTCTTGGCACCGAGCATCCTTCAAAGTGGTTTGAAGCAGATGACTTGGCGTCGCAGACGGCAGAACTGGCCCGGATTGCTCTTCTCCTTCCTGCCATGGTGCTTTCGGATGTCGCTGAGACGAGCACAGAATTTACGGGATGCTGTGAATTGTCTGCCACCGATCTGAAGGGGGCGGATATTGCCCGCCAGCGCTTTGAAAAGGTTGTCTGCACCCGTGTTCCCCTCAAGGATCTTGGCGATTCTGATTTCGTCGTTTTTCGTGGCGGGCTCGCACAGAAGGACCAGGTCGCGATTGTTGTCGGCAAGCCGGACGTATCGCGTACCGTTCCAATCCGCATTCATTCATCCTGCATTACCGGCGATCTCTGCGGCTCTCTTAAATGCGACTGTGGCGATCAGCTTCGCAACGGGCTCGCTCTGCTAAAGCAGGCAGGGGGCGGCGTTCTGCTTTATCTCGATCAGGAGGGGCGGGGCACAGGCATCGGTGCAAAAATGCGGGCATACGGATATCAGCATCTTGGTCTCGATACGATCGATGCTGATGCAGAACTTGGCCTTGCGGCAGATCACCGCCGTTATGAGGCAGCCGTTGCAATGCTTCGGCACATGAACATCGATAAAGTTGCAGTCTATACCAACAATCCCACAAAGATCAGCGCTCTGAGGGCAGGTGGCATAGAGGTTGATGCGCGTGCTCCGGTTACAGGAACGGTCACTGCCGAAAACCAGAATTATCTACGCACCAAAACCCTTCGCGCGGGGCATCTCATGGACCTCAAGGCGCTGGTTGCGGCAGAGTGAAGTTGGCTGCAGGGAGGATCGAATGGCACTTATCCGTGGCGATGCGCCAAGCAGATTGAAAGACCGAAAGCCACTCATTCGGAACACGCTGACGAACATGGCGTTCCTTATGCTGGGCACGATCATCGTCGCCATATTGGTGCGTCGGGAAATGTCCCTGGGCTGGGATTTCGTGGCAGCCGCAATCTTGTCGCTTTCCATTATCTTCGGCTTCGTGGTCTATCTCCTGCCGAGCTATCCCCATCGCGATTTCGGCTATGCAAACATGGTCACGGCGTTTCGGGCTTCGCTTGTCAGCCTGACGGCGGCGACAGTGCTTTGTTTCGATACCCTTCATCAGGCCGATACGGCGCTCTGGATACTGGCGGGAGTCGTTGTCTTTGCCCTGGCTCTCGATGGTATCGATGGTTATCTCGCCCGCAGATACGGATGTGAGTCTGAGCTTGGAGCGCGCTTTGACATGGAGGTGGATGCGTTTCTCGTCCTCATCCTGTCGGTGGCAGCCGCCATGCTCGACAAGGCCGGAGCCTGGGTGCTTGTAATCGGTCTTATGCGTTACGGCTTCGTGGCTGCGGGATGGTTCGTTCCGGCTTTGGGCGCCGAGTTGCCTTCATCGCTAAGGCGCAAGCTCATTTGTGTGGTTCAGGTTTCAACGCTGTGCCTGATCCTCGTTCCGGCTGTTAACGTCCCGGTATCGAGCTATCTTGCGGCTATTTCGCTCGCCATGCTGACAATCTCTTTCGCGATCGACATCGTTTTTCTCATGCGCAATCGGGTGACCGAATAACCAATGCTACCCTGTTATCGCCTATCGATCTCGCGCGTTCTCTCGTCGTTGGCCGTTTGTTTCAGAAATGATGCGATCAAACAGGCAATGGATCGTTGTGGATTTCGACGAAAGCTCTGTAACGGACGCATTTTCAGGGCTGACGTTGCCTGCAAATCCGGCCGCTTCCGCATACATCCAGAGCGTACCACTGGAAGACCGGAGATGATACGCTTAGGGAAGCGAAAGGATATGTCCCGGAAAGCGCCGCACGGCGATGATTATGTGCGAAACGGCCTCACGGATATCCGGGTCATGCCACGCTAGGCCGTTTTCTAAGAGCGGTAAGGACAAGGAAAATTATGCCGGGCGCTGCGCCGACGAGGGAGAGCCAGCCATATGTGATGCTTGCGGCGAGGCCATCGACCGAGGAAATACCCAGCGTCGGCCACAGGGCCATCGCTGCAGCTTCGCGTGTACCCCAGCCGCCAAATCCGGTCGGTATCAGCATCGCCAGCAAACAGAAGGGAATGATTGTCATACCCGCGATCCATGGCAGATTGGAGCCCGTTGCCTGTGCTGCTATAAAAAATGTCGCGACATACGAGAAGAGAATAGCGGCGCTCATCGATGCGTGGAGCAGCCATGCATTGTGCCGGACGAAGACGTTGAGGAGGTCCTCACGAAGGGCGCTCTCGGCTGCCTTCTGCCTTGTGATCCAGACGATGATGAGCGCCATGGCTGCAATCACCATGATCGCGAGGATGAAGTGATGTCGGGCATGTGTGCCAAGATCTGCGCTCGTGATGGAGGGCCAAATAGACAGGCCGATCATGGCCACAAGCATGAGGGCGATCTGGCCGGAAAGCCTTTCGAAAATGACGGCCTTGGCGGGCTGTTTCCATCCGCCAGGCTCGTTGCCGCGCATTCTCCAGGCTCTAAGGGCATCGCCGCCCATGCCGCCGGGCAGGGTCTGATTCAGCAGGCTGGCCACATAGTATTCGCGTATGGCTTTGAAAGGCGTGATATCCTGGCCAAGACGCCGGGAGGTGAAGCGCCACCGCAGCGCCGACAGCACGATTTGCACCTGCACCAGCGCAAGGCAGCATATGGTCGCGGTCCACGAGATGCGGGACAGCGCTTGCTCAAGCGCTGTCAGGTCCGTTCTAAGGATGATGGTGGAAAGGAACGCCAAGGTAATGACGGACACCAGTATTCGCAGTTTTTTCAAGCGTGGATGGCTCTGTGTCTTACCTGTTTTTCCCATAAATTCATCCCTGCGGTCGATGGGAGCGGATTGCATTGGTTGGAATAGGTCGGGCAGATTTCAGACATGTTAACTTGAAAGCCGTGGTCGGCGCAGGGCTTTTCTCCGTCATTGCCTTTTTCGCTTTCACGTTGCCTGATCATCCTGACGCGCTTGTACCAGGCACGTTTGCGCGCTTGCCACTGGAATGGCCGATTATCGCTGTTCTCGTGCTCATGACGCGCGGTTCGCTAAGGCGTCACATCATCTTTCTTTGCGGTTTTCTGGTCTTTCTGGTGCTGTTACTGAAAATGGCGGATATCGGCGTGCAGACGGCGTTCCAGCGGCAGTTCAATCCCTATCTTGATCTGAAAATGCTGGGCGATGGCTGGCACCTGATATCCGGCGCGATGGGAACGTTCTATGCCTCCGGCGCTCTGGTCGGCGGCATTATCCTCATCTTGCTGAGCCTGGCGATTTTTCTCAAGTCGCTTCAGCAGATGGCCGAAGCCCGTGGAATACTGCGTGGACTGCTACTCGGTGTTTTTACGGGCGTTATCGCGGTCGCTGGAAGCCTTATGTGGTTCGACAAGGCAACAGCAGACTTGCGAACACCCACCTATCTCGCCGGCAGACTCAGTCTCGTGATCAGTTCGGTTAGGGATATGCATGCATTCGAAAAAGAACTCAGAACTGGCCTTGGTCCCCGGGATGGAAAGGGTCTCTTCCAGGCCGTAAAAGGCAAGGATGTGATCCTTGTATTCGTGGAGTCCTATGGACGTTCCGCAGTTGAGGACCATCGATACTCTGAAGTCACCTTGCCCCGGCTCTCGACGATCCAGAGCCAGCTCCAAGCGACGGGTATGTATGCGGCGAGCGGCTGGGTCGTATCACCTACTGTCGGCGGCTTGAGCTGGCTGGCCCACGGCACATTGCTTTCCGGCATATGGGTCGACAGTCAGGCGCGCTACGATCGTCTTATGATCAGCCATCAGCCGAGCTTGAACCGGCTTTTTTCGCAGGCTGGGTGGCACACGGTCGCGGTAATGCCCGCCATCACCATGGCATGGCCTGAGGCGAGTTATTTCGGCTACAACCAGATCCTTGCAGCCTCTGGTCTCGAATATCGCGGAGAGCCGTTCAACTGGGTGACGATGCCGGATCAGTACACTTTATCCGCCTTTGATCGACTGGCGCTGAAACCTGCCCATGTCCGCGGACAAAACGTAATGGCTGAAATCGCCCTCATCTCAAGCCACGCTCCTTGGACGCCTGTACCCAAACTCGTCGACTGGAACGATATAGGGGATGGGTCGGTTTTCAACGTGCAGGCTACCAGCGGCGATTCTCCCTCCGTCGTTTGGTCCAATCCTGAGCGTGTGCGTGGCCAGTACATTCAAACCATCAACTATTCTCTGGCGACGTTGGGCGACTTCATGGCCCGTCAGGGGAAGGGCGCGATCTATATAATCCTAGGTGATCACCAGCCCGCGTCCATCATTACTGGACCGGGTGTCTCGAGAGCTGTCCCGGTGCATGTCGTCACAGAAGATGCACAGCTCCTTACACACTTTTATAAGCACGGTTTTGCTGAGGGAATGGTACCCGCTACCTCCGCGCAGGCGTTGCCGATGAACGAGCTGCGCGAGATTTTGATCGAAGCTTTCAGTAAATAGGGCCATTCCCGGCGAGATCGAAGGAAATTTTCTTGATGCCTCCACTTGACTTGCGGTGGTGTCGCTGCCGACGTGTTGTCGTGGGCAATCGAGAGATGAGCAAGGAAGACAATCGCACGCACGGCGTGAAAATTATCGGAAGCGGTCTAGTGGCATGCTAGCGGAGCTCGGCTAGAAATCTCGTGGCGTGTCGTTTGACGCTTTTACGGGTCTCGTCGTCCATTTTTCCCCAAGTCGCGTATGCTTGAGCTAACCGACGGTTTGTTTTCAGTTTCGCATGGTTTCGATCCAGAAAATCCCAGTATAGCGCGTTGAAGGGACAGGCCTTGTCGCCAACCCGCTGCTTCGGATCGTATCGGCATCCCGTGCAGTAATCAGACATCCGATTGATGTAGTTCCCGCTCGCTGCATAGGGCTTGGTTCCGAGAAAACCGCCATCGGCAAACTGGCTCATACCGACCACGTTTGGAAGTTCCACCCACTCATAAGCATCTGCATAGACTTCAAGATACCACTGATGCACGGCTCTGGGATCAATACCTGAAAGCAATGCGAAATTGCCTGTGATCATGAGGCGCTGGATATGATGGGCGTAGGCGTTATCAATCGTCTCCCTGATAACCGTTGCAAGACAGCGCATCTCCGTTTCACCCGACCAGTAGAATGCGGGCAGCGGGCGAATGTTCTCGAAGAAGTTGCTGTTGACGTATTCAGGTCCGGCCAGCCAATAGATTCCGCGCATGTATTCTCGCCAGCCGATAATCTGGCGGATGAAGCCTTCCACGGCATTGAGTGGTGCGTTGCCCTCCAGATAGGCGCGCTCTGCGGCGCGACAGACGGACAGCGCATCGAGAAGGCCGATATTGATATAGAACGACAGGAGGGAGTGGTTGAGGTTTGGGTCGTCCTGCAGCATTGCGTCCTGCGTCGCTCCGAAGTTTGGCAGAAAATCCGCCACAAACGCTGTTAAAACCTGCTCGGCGGCTGATCGCGTAACCGCAAAACCGAAATTATCGAGCTTGCCGAAATTATCCGGAAAAAGCCGGGCAACCGTCTCGATGACCTCCTGCGTCGCATCATCGGGCGGAAAAGTCATGTGCCTCGGCCGAAGCAGGTCCGGCTTTGCCGGTTGGCGGTTTTCAGCGTCAAAGTTCCATCGTCCGCCAATGGGCTCGTCCCCGTGCATCAGCAACCCTGTCTTGCGTCGCACGTCGCGATAGAAGTACTCCATCGTCAGCACCTTCCGACCATCGGCCCAGTTCTTGAATTCATCATGGGAGACGATGAAGCGGCGGTCAGGACGAACATCGACTGTGACCTCGAACAAGGATGCCCAACTTTCGATTTCTGCCTTCACGCGCCACTCGCCCGCCTCCGTGACGCAGATCGTTGACGGAGACAGTTCATCGACCACGCGTTTCATCTCGCCACTGAACGAGCCGCCGTTATCGCGATCATCGATCCTGGTATAACGGACGTGATATCCATCGGCTCGCAACTCCTCCGCAAAGTGACGCATAGCCGAGAAAATGAATGCGATCTTCTTCTTGTGATGCCGCACATAGGTCGCCTCGGCCATGACCTCGCAAATCAGAATGGTGTCGTGCTCTTTGTCGGCACCGTCGAGGGACGATATGTCTGATGTCAGTTGGTCACCGAGGATGAGGATAAGCTTGGGCATTTCGGCTCCTGCAGAAGGTGACTGTGTTGACGCCTGTGCATCTGTAATGGCTCTTTTCTTACTACGCCGAGCGAAGGCGGCGTGACGCGCCAAAGATTTAGGTGCGCCGCAACGGTCATGGCCTCTATTTCCAGCTTTTCATAATCCCGCCCATGACCGTTGTTTTTTCGCCAGTAGAACAGACCTCTCGGCGCTCTTCCGACCAGACAACGAAGAGCAATTTGACATCCATCTCCCGTTGAAACTCGGCCCGTGCGTACTGCAGCAAGCATCCGCGTTGATCGCGCAGTTCATATCGGCCTACCCGCATCGTGTTGTCAGTCGATCCGTCCATTGAGTGCATGACGAATCGAATTCGCTACATTTTTTTTCGTATCAGGTCTTGAATAAGAAAATCTGCCAAACCAAATCGTTTGCCGCCAGCCGCCAAAATCGGGGCTGGCCTTGCTGGGAGCGCCGCTTTCGGCGCTTCCGTACCCATGTTGCTTCAAGGAGGATATGGCTATGGCAACATCTTACGACTACGCACCTCTCTTCCGCTCGAGCGTCGGCTTCGACCGGGTCTTCAATCTTCTTGAGAACGCCCAGCGCGCCCGCTCGATCAGCGATTGGCCGCCCTATGATATCGTCAAGACCGGCGACGACAGTTACCGAATTTCGGTGGCCGTGGCAGGGTTCGAGCAAAACGATCTCGACATCACCTTCCAGTCCAATCTTCTGATCGTCTCCGGCAAGAAGCAGGAGGTTGCCAGTGACGGCTACCTGCATCGTGGCATCGCCGGGCGTCCGTTCGAGCATCGCTTCGAGCTTGCCGACCACGTGCGGGTCAACGGCGCAGATCTGAAGAACGGTCTGCTGTCGATCGATCTCGTGCGCGAGATCCCGGAAGCGCTGAAGCCGCGTAAGATTTCGATCCAGAGTACACCGACGTTGGCATCGTCCGTTCAAGCGCAGATTGAAGCGCAGAAGGCAGCTTGATCTCAAAGTCTGTTTGAAACAGGGCGCCGCCTTGGCGGCGCCTCTCCACATTCCAGGTTGATTAAGGAGAGAGCGATGAAACCCGATATGTTCACAAAACCCGTTACCATTCTTGTCGGTTTGGGATTCCCTGTCGACGTTCGCGGTGTCATGGACGCCTACAGATACCTTGTCGATTGGCCAACCTCACTGAGAGATAACGCGCATACAATCGCTGTTAAATCATGTCAGGCGGCGCTCCGTGGCGAAATCGAAGCGGACACGGCGCGTGGTCTGTTCATGGCATTCGCGGAAAAGCATGATCTCCTTTCGCCAGACACGACAGCGCTCCTGGCCTCTCGTTTGCGTAGCAACAGTGACCCCCATGTAGAGTGAGGTTGTTCCACGAGAGACGGCGCATGCAGCAGTTGGCCAACACGTCCGGTAACCATGGGGACGGTTTCTGATGCAAGGTATGCAGCTGCGACGACCGACCGATGTGGTCAGAACGCCGTCTCTGTTACTCTACGACGAACGGGCGATCTTGGCAGGCTGGTCGTCCGAGTTTCACGGCGCCTTATCAAACCGGCGGCGACTTAGGGCGCATTAACAGGAAGCGAGACCGGGGTCTATCGCATCATCTCGCAGGTTGGCCTCTGCTCAGACGAAAGCGGATGCGCCGTGACAGAAGATTTGAAATTCTGAGCATGAACCAGAGTCGAGAGACCCTCGCCGATCTCAGTTTCAGGCAGCCCCGATCTGTTTGATGTTGCCGAGCATCTCGCGTGCCAAGCGAAGTGAGACGGAGGCTGTCATGGTCATCTGCGGCAATATCAGCCATTCGAGTGTCCATGCGGCGCCAGATCGCTCCTGTTCGTGAACAAGCGCATGGTGCAGGCCGGAAATTTGAACGGCGTTGAACCTCGCGAGCGCCACCAGCGTTTCCGCCGCGACGGGATTCTGCTTGTGCGCCATCGCGGATGACTTCCCCCCACCTTGAAGGGCAATTTCGTTGCCAGCCTGCGCCATCAGCGCGATATCCTGCCCGATCTTGCCCAGAGCGCCGGTGATGATCGATAGCTGCTGGCCAATTTCGACAATCGGATCACGCTGACTTTGCCACTGGCACCAGTCTGCAAGTTCCAACTCAGCTGCAAGTGCCGCCCGCACGGCTGGCCCATGTTCTGCCAGTTTGTCGAGAGAGCCCGCCGCTCCACCGAACTGCACGGGGAACTCCAAGGCCGTCAGTGACGCTTTCAATCGATCGAGAGGGAGGCGCCAGCTATGGAGGCGATCCGAGACGGTGATTGGAATGGCTGCCTGCATGCGGGTATGCCCCATGAGGGCTCGGCGGCCGAAACTCTCGTCAAGTCCATGCAGCAAAGTCGATATCGCCTCGATCCGTGCTGCAAGGATAGACATGATGGTTTTCATCCGAAGCATCAGGCTCGTGTCAATCACATCCTGACTGGTCGAGCCAAAATGGACATGGCCGGCGGCGTCACCGCCTACGGCCTGCCGCAATTGCCTTACGAGTTCCGGCACGACAACGGCATCCATCGCCACGGCCGTTTTCAGCTTGCCGACATCAGGAATGAATGTGTCGCGGACTGAAGCAATGCTTGCGGCAGCCTCGGCAGGAATGATGCCAAGGCCCGCCTGAGCATGGGCCAGTGCAGCTTCGAAGGCGAGCATCGCCCTGATATCGGCCTCGGCCGAAAGATGGCTCTCTATTTCCTCATCACCGAGAAGTCCCGAAAGGAAGGGATGATCAAAGGGGGAGAGGGCCATCATATATCCTGTTTAAGCGTTGGTAGGCGATGTGTCGACGAACTCAGATATCCAGGAAGACTGTCTCTTTCGGACCCTGAAGATAGATATCGAGCGAATAGATGCTGCCATCTCGCTTCGCGATCATCGTCTCTACCCGCTCACGATGCTCGATACGCAGCAGAAGCGGATCCGTGGAATTCGCCTCTGCCTCGTCGGAGAAGTAGATCCTCGTGTGCAGGCCGATATTGATACCGCGGGCAACAATCCAGAGTGTGACATGCGGTGCCATCCAGCGGCCATCTTTGAACGGAACCTTGCCGGGTTTCACGGTTTCGAACTGGAAGTAGCCATCTTCACTACGGGTCGGACACCGGCCCCAACCTGTAAAATTGGGATCAGCGGTACCCCGCATCTCCGAGGGACTGTTATATAGTCCGACGCTGTCGGCCTGCCAGATTTCAACAATTGCGTCCCGGACCAGGGCGTCGCTGCCGTCGAAGATGCGCCCGCGAATTGTGATGCGTTCACCAAGTGTCTCTCCATTGACCATGGAAGTGCCAAGATCACTCTCATAGACGCCCGTGATGTCGCAGAAATTCGGGGCCAGTCCGATGTGGACATAGGGTCCTGCAGTCTGTGACGGCGTTTCCTTTAGCCTGTAAAGCTCCTGGACCATTTAGTTGCCCTCCAGCCGGTTTTCAAAAAGTGTCGATCTGCGCCCGCGCAGGATAATATCGAACTTGTAGGCGAGGGCATCCATGGGAATTGTCTGGCCCCAGTCAAGCGGAGCAATCAGTTGCTCGATCGCAGTCCGGTCCGGTATCGTGTTGACGATCGGACATTTCCAGATCATCGGGTCGCCCTCGAAATACATCTGGGTGATGAGCCGCTGCACAAATCCGTGGCCGAAAACCGAGAAGTGAATGTGGGCGGGGCGCCAGTCATTGACGCCGTTCGGCCATGGATAAGGGCCGGGCTTGATCGTGCGGAAGGCATAGCGCCCGTCGTCGTCGGTTATGGCACGACCGCAACCACCGAAATTGGGGTCGACCGCGGCCAGGTAGCTTTCCTTCTTGTGCCGGTATCGGCCTCCTGCGTTGGCCTGCCAGAACTCGACCAGAGCACCGCGAACGGGTCTGCCTCGTTCGTCCAGGACCCGGCCGTGGACGATAATGCGTTCGCCGATGGCGCTTTCACCTGGTCTGGCGTAGTTGTAGATCAGGTCATTGTCGAGTTCGCCGATCATTGAATGGCCAAAAACCGGCCCGGTAATCTCGGAAATCGTACCATCGAGCGACAACAGAGCGCGCTGGGGCGAGCGTAGTATCGACGTCTTGTATCCCGGTGTGAAGGCTGGCGAGTGCCAGTCGCGATCACGCGCGAAAAATGCTCCGGTCTCGGGTTTCAAATTTGAATTCTCGGACATCCCTAGGTCTCCTCCCTCGATGTCTGTTCGCTATCCATCTGGTCATAGACACGCTTGGCTATCTTGATGGCATGATTTGCAGCCGGCACACCGGCATAAATGGCAACATGCAGCAGAGCCTCTCGAACATCTTCGCGGGAAGCGCCGGTATTGGCGGTTGCGCGCACATGCATGGCCACTTCGTCGTCCTGACCGAGTGCAGCCAGAAGCGCTATCGTAACGATCGAGCGTTCACGCTTGGTGAAGTTGGGACGCGACCATACATGCCCCCATGCGGCTTCTGTAATCAGCGACTGGAACGGCTTGTCGAATTCCGTCGAGGCTGCGGATGCCCGATCGACATGCTCGTTACCCAGCACGGCGCGGCGTGTAACCATGCCAGCGCGGTATCGATCTGTCTCAGCTTCAGTCATGGCGTTTTTCTCCACTAATGACGGTGCCTACAAATGACCTGATCAAATGGGTCATTGTCTCGGGTTGCTCGACGCAGGGAATGTGACCGGCATCCTTGATGATCTCGAAGCGGGCGTCAGATATGCGGTCTGCCGTCGCCTTGACGAGGTCTGGCGGAGTCGAGCCATCCTGATCTCCAACGATGCAGAGGGTCGGAACGGCGATCCGTGTTGCCGCTTCGGTATAGTCGGCATCGCGGATGGCGGCGCAGGTCGCGGTATAACCTTCGCTTGGCTGGCGCTCCAGCATGTTGCGGTACCCGTGATATGCGATGTTCTGCGGATTACGGAAGCTCTCTGTGAACCATCGCTCCATCACCGCATCTATGATGCTTGCCAATCCGTTCTTCTCAACAGTGGAAATACGGGTGTCCCACATCGCCTCGGTTCCGATCTTGCTTGCCGTGTCGCAGAGTATGAGAGCTTTCACGAGATCTGGTCGGGTCTTGTAGATGGCCTGGGCAATAAGTCCGCCAACGGAGAGACCGCAGATGATCGCGTTGGTGACATTGAGCAGGTCCAGAAGGCCTGCGAGATCAGCCGCATGATCTTCGACAGAATATGGCGTTTTACCGACGTCGGACAGACCATGACCACGTTTGTCATAGAGCACGATCGGGAAATCGCCAGCAAGCCGCACGATGACATCACGCCAGATGCGGAAATCCGTGCCGAGGGAATTGGCGAAAACGATGACCGGCTTGTCAGCCGGGCCGCCTATCACCTGGTAATGGATTGTGACGTCGTTGATACGTGCAAATTGCATTGAAAATTTCTCCCACGGCTATCTTGGTATATTGAGACGGTTAGGTAAAATGACTTATTGATCGATTTTCATATCCGTTTGGTTATCGTTGGATGAACACATCGAGGGTAAAGTTTCGTCATCTTCAGGCCTTCATGGAGGTAGCGCGCCACAAGAGTGTGGTGAAGGCCGCCGGCTTTCTCAATATCAGCCAGCCTGCAGTCACCAAAACGATCCGGGAACTTGAGGATACGCTTGGTGTTGCCCTTGTGGAGCGTGACGGGCGCGGCATCCGGATCACGCGATATGGCGAAGCCTTTCTGAGACATGCCGGTGCCGCTGTGGCGGCTCTCAGGCAGGGGCTCGATTCCGTGTCTCAAGAGCGCATTGGAGAGGCGCCCTTATTGCGGGTGGGCGCCCTGCCCACCGTTGCAAGCCACATCATGCCGCACGCAGTGAACCTTTTTCTGAAAGAAGGAGCCTGGAGCCGCATCAAGATTGTGACGGGAGAAAATGCGGTGCTTCTGGAACAACTGCGGTTCGGAGAACTGGATCTCGTCGTCGGGCGACTGGCAGGTGCGGACAAGATGGTAGGTTTTCTTTTTGAACACCTCTATTCGGAACGTGTGGTGTTTGCTGTCCGTGATGGGCATCCACTCCTGACATCACGCCGTTCGCCGTTCTCCGAGCTTGGCGATTACCCGATCCTGATGCCCACAGCGTCGTCGATCATACGACCATTCGTCGATCAGCTTCTCATCACCAACGGGATTTCCAGCCTGCCGACCCAGATCGAAACCGTTTCGGATTCATTCGGTCGTGCCTTTGTGTCTGCCAGCGACGCAATCTGGATCATATCCGCAGGGGTCGTGATCCGCGACGTCGAGGCCGGACGGCTTCATATTCTGGACATCGACACGAGTGACACTCAGGGACCGGTAGGGCTGACGATGCGGACAGATGCCGTTCCTTCCATCGCGATGTCTCTTCTGATGCAGACCATACGCGAGGCAGCGGCTTTACGCGTTCTTATCTAGTTTGTCGCTCAGACGTATTTCAGGAAAGAACCCCTTGCAGTTCCCGGCTGACTTGCCGGAGCGCGGGAAGATATGCCTCCACGACGTCAGCTATCGGCTCCGGTGACGTTGCCAGACCGATATTGAGGGCTGCGATCACCAGACCGCGCGCATTTTTGACAGGCACCGCCAGTGATCGAAGACCCAGTTCTACCTCCTGGTCGACTGCCGCGTAACCTTGGATTTGAACAAGCCGGAGTTCCGACATGATCGCGTCCACATCGGTGAGCGTGTGCATGGTTCTGGCTTGAATGGGGTGGCTTTCCAGAAGCTCTCGCGCCTTTTGCTCGGGAAGTGTCGCCAGCATGATGCGTCCCATGGAGGTACAATAGGCCGGAAGTCGGGATCCCGGCATCAGGGCGATCGACATGACCTTTCGCTGTGCTGCCCTCGCGACATAGACGATTTCCGCGCCGTCGAGGATGGCCACGGATGTGCTCTGGCCGACCCGTTCAGACAATTGGTCAAGCCAAGGCTGGACGATCCGGGGCAATGGCATGGAGGCCAGGCATCCCGTGCCGAGCCGAAGTACGCGCGGGGTGACCGTGAAGAACTTACCGTCATAGGCGCAGTAACCGTGTTCGGCGAGCGTCAGGAGACAGCGGCGGGTTGTCGCCCGGTCCAGGCCTGCAATCTCGGCCGCTTCGGAAATGCTCAAACGCGGCGTTTCGGCCGTAAAAGCCTCGATGACGCGCAGACCCTTGGCCAGTCCCCCCATCATGTCGTTTTGCTTGATGCTCAAATCGTCACCTCAAATTTGTGCGATAATGTAACAAATAATCTATATCGCACAAAACGATTGAGGGCGAGTGGCGAGCGCATTAAAAAGCTGGCAGGCGAAGTCCACATCTTCAGGAGGTAGCGGATGGACAAGACGAACCCCAGCCTTGCAGAGGCTGTATCGGGGATCGATGATGGAGCGACAGTGATGATCGGCGGCTTCGGCGGATCCGGTGCGCCGATTGAGCTTATTCACGCTTTGATCGATAAAGGACCGAAAAATCTCACCGTCATCAACAACAATGCCGGAAATGGCCGGATCGGAATTGCCGCCATGATCGACGCGGGCATGGTCCGCAAGATGATCTGCTCATTTCCGAAATCGTCTGATCCGCGGGCTTTTACTGACAGATACCTTGCCGGTGAAATCGAGCTCGAGTTGGTTCCGCAGGGAACACTCGCGGAACGCATTCGCGCCGGCGGCGCCGGAATTCCAGCCTTTTACACGCCGACAGCCTATGGCACCGAGCTTGCCGACGGCAAGCCGATCGGCGAGTTCGACGGAAAGCAATACGTGCAGGAGCGTTGGCTCAAGGCCGACTTTGCTCTTATCAAGGCTCACCTCGGCGATCGCCATGGCAACCTGACCTACAATAAGGCGGCACGCAACTTCAATCCATTGATGTGCATGGCCGCCACCGAGACAATCGTTCAGGTATCGAAGATTGTTGCGCCCGGGCAGATTGACCCCGAACATGTCGTAACGCCCGGGATTTTTGTCGACCGCCTTATCGAGGTGTCGCAGCCGCAACAGGAAGAGGAACTCATTCGAGCCGGAGTGACCTACGCATGACCACCATCGCGCACGAAGATATCAAACTCACCAACGCACAGATTGCCTGGCGTGCCGCTCAGGACATCTTTGACGGTGCCTACGTCAATCTGGGCATCGGCTTTCCTGAAATGGTCGCTCGCTATCAGCCTCCTGGCCGCGAGGCTATCTTTCATACGGAGAACGGGATTCTGGATTTCGGCGAGGCGCCGCGGGCAGGGGAAGAGGACTGGGACCTGATCAATGCTGGCAAGAAAGCGGTGACTTTGAAGCCTGGTGCTGCCTTCTTTCATCATGCAGACAGTTTCGCCATGGTGCGCGGCGGCCATCTTGATGTTGCAATTCTGGGCGCGCTGCAGGTAGCGCAAAACGGAGATCTTGCCAACTGGCGGGTCGGCTCCAAGGGCGTACCGGCCGTGGGCGGCGCAATGGATCTGGTGCATGGTGCGCGCCAAGTCTTCGTCATTACCGAGCATGTCACCAAGAATGGCGATCCGAAGCTGGTGGAAAAATGCACTTTCCCGCTGACCGGCGTCGCCTGCGTAACCCGTATCTACACCAGCCATGCCGTTATCGACGTCGCGGACGGACGCTTCGTTCTGCGCGAAAAACTTCCGGCCATGAGCATCGATGATTTGCAGGCCATAACCGGCGCCCCGCTTCTGGTCCGTGAGCCGGTTGTGGATCTCATCGTTCCTGAATTGTAAGGAGTCTCCCCAATGGCTGAAGCCTTTATCTGTGATTATATCCGGACACCGATCGGTCGCTTCGGCGGCTCGTTGTCTTCTGTTCGGGCGGACGACCTTGGGGCGGTGCCGCTCAAGGCGCTTGTCGAGCGAAATGCCGACATCGACTGGGAAGCCGTCGACGATGTGATCTATGGTTGCGCTAACCAGGCGGGTGAAGACAATCGAAATGTCGCTCGCATGTCGCTCCTCCTTGCAGGATTGCCGGTTTCGGTGACGGGTACGACCATGAATCGACTGTGTGGCTCAGGTATGGACGCCGTTATCGCCGCTGCCCGCGCCATCCGGTCGGACGAGGCGGAGCTGATGATTGCAGGCGGCGTCGAAAGCATGAGCCGCGCCCCTTTTGTCATGCCCAAGGCGGACACTGCTTTTTCGCGCAACGCCGAGATCTACGATACGACAATCGGCTGGCGTTTCATCAACCCGCTGATGAAGAAGCAATACGGTGTCGATTCCATGCCGGAAACAGGTGAGAATGTTGCCGCCGACTACGGTATTTCACGGGAAGATCAGGATGTCTTCGCGCTTCGCAGCCAGGCAAAAGCTGCTGCTGCCCAGGAAAACGGGCGCCTGGCGCGGGAAATCACTCCGGTCGTCATTCCGCAGCGCAAGGGCGACGCCGTTACCGTGACGAGGGACGAGCATCCCCGTACGACCACGATAGAGGCGCTCGCCAAACTTGGCACGCCTTTCAAGAAGGAGGGCGGCACGGTGACTGCCGGTAATGCCTCTGGCGTCAACGATGGCGCGGCAGCTCTGGTCATTGCATCTGAAGCGGCTGCCAGAAAATACGGACTGACGCCAATCGCGCGCATTCTCGGTGGCGCGACTGCCGGTGTGCCGCCACGCGTCATGGGGATCGGTCCGGCGCCGGCCTCCCAGAAACTGATGGCGAGGCTTGGTCTGACGCAGGATCGCTTCGACGTGGTCGAACTCAATGAGGCGTTTGCGTCCCAGGGGCTGGCGACGTTGCGAGAGCTGGGCATTGCCGATGACGATCCTCGTGTCAATCCGAATGGGGGCGCGATCGCGCTCGGTCATCCCCTGGGAATGTCCGGTGCCCGAATTGCCGGAACGGCAGCTCTGGAGCTTGCTTCGGGTGCAGGAAAGCACGCGCTTGCCACAATGTGCATCGGCGTAGGGCAGGGTATTGCCATCGCGTTGGAGCGGGTTTGACGCCGTGTTCCAACTCAACTGGTAGATTGTTTCGGTTTGGGGGGTGGCCTCAGTTGAGGCCACCAACGCCTAACAGACGTTCCACCGCGTCCCTGTCTTTAGAAAGTGCTGCAGGGGTTCCTGTCCACGCCACGCGGCCACGCTCGAGGACAATGACTTCATCCGCGAAATCGAGCGCGCTCTGTATCCGCTGTTCGACCAGGAGGATCGTCATGTCGCCAGAGGCTGCCAGTTCTGAGAAGGCCGCCATCAGTTCCTCACAGATGACTGGCGCCAGGCCTTCGAGTGGTTCGTCAAGAAGCAGAACAGACGGCCTGCCCAGAATGGTACGCGCAGTGGTCAGCATTTGCTGCTCTCCGCCGGAGAGTTGACTGCCGAGGTTTCGCCGCCGCTCCTTCAATCGTGGAAACATCGCATAGGCTTCCTCGATTGCATCCTTTTTTCGGCTCTTCAGGCCAACGGTGAGATTTTCCTCGACATCGAGACTAGGAAAGACGTCCCGCGTCTGTGGTACATAACCGAGCCCGGCATGAGCGCGCGCAGCGCTGGGTGCGGAGCTGATGTCTGTATTTCCCAGTAATATTTTCCCGTCATAACGCCTTGTCTGGCCTGCGAGCGTTGCAAACAGCGTCGTTTTACCCATTCCGTTTCGGCCAAGGACAGCGAGACGACGACCTGCAGACACGGAAAACGAGATCGATTCGAGAATGCGGGTAGGACCGTACCCTGCCGACAGGTTCTGGACGTTAAGCGTTGTGGCTGGCATTGGCATAGCTCCCGAGATAAGCCTCGCGAACGCGAGCATCCTTGGTGACGTCGGACGGAAGGCCGTCGAAAATTATCGTTCCGGCAGCAAGTACAACGACGCGCTTGGCAAACCTGAATACAAGATCCATGTCGTGTTCGATCATCAGAACGGCGAGGTCTGGTGGCAAATCAGCAAGGGCTTCCTCGATGCGACCTGTATCACTCTGCGGGACGCCGGCAGCCGGCTCATCCAGCAAGAGGACGCTTGGCTTCAATGCCAACGCGATTGCCAGCTCAAGCAGACGTTGCTGGCCGTAGGCGATCTCGCGAACCTTTCGATGTGCCAGAGACGCAAGGCCAAGCTTTTCCAGCAACTCGTCGACTTCGAGCATAACGTCCGGATGGCTCAGGAAATTGCCGATCAGACGGCCAGCCCTTCCCGTTCTCTGAAGCACTGCCAGGCCAACATGTTCGGCTGGCGTCATGTCCTGGAAAAGTCGGGTTACTTGAAACGAGCGAACAAGACCGCGTTGAACCCTGCCAGCAGGATTGATTTTGGTCACGGTTTCATTGGAAAGCCGCACCTCGCCTGAACTTGGCTTAAGGGCGCCCGTAACCAGATTCACGAAAGTTGTCTTACCCGCTCCGTTGGGGCCTATCAGGGCAACCCGATCACCCGGCTGCATGGAGAGCGAGACGTCGTTCGTAACGACAAGGCCTCCGAAGGCTTTTTTCAAATTGATGACCTCGAACACGGCGCTCATGCCTGGGACTCCCCGTCATGTCTGTTTCGTCTTCTGGCGTAAGCATCCTCGATCGTTCCGTAGATGCCTTTGGGTGCAAAGAGCACAACGGCGATGAGAAGCGCGCCGACCATCGTCAACCAGTGGAAGGGGTTTGCTGCCGAAACGAAATCTTCGAAGAGCATGAATATGACAGTCCCGGCCAGAGCACCGAAGAGCGACCCTGTTCCTCCCACAACGAGCATGACAAGTGCTTCGGCAGATTGCGTGAAGGACAGTGAGTCCAGCGCCACGACCTGGGTTGAAATGGCGCTCAGTGCTCCGCCTGCTCCGGCGACTGCACCAGATATGACGTACATCTTGATCAGTGCCCGGTGAGGAGAGGCGCCAAGTGCCTTGACCCTGACCGGGTCTTCCTTGATCCCGCGACACAGCATGCCAAAGGGCGACCGGACAAGGATACGCAGCAGGATGAATGTCAGCAGGAGGAGTGCGACCCCGAAGAAATACGCAGTATGCCCGAAAAGATCGAACTCGAAGGTGCCAAACAGGGGATCAAGCATGATGCCCGATAGACCGTCGCTGCCGCCGGTCCATGAGGATGCTTTATTCGCGAACTCATGGAACAAATAGACCAGCGCGATCGATAACACGAGCTGTGGAAGACCATGCGCGCGGAGCATCACGACCGAACACAGTAGACCGGCAACGGCCCCGGCCGCGATGCCTCCAAATGTCATCAGCAGGGGATCGGCTATCCCGTAGCGCGCCGACAGAATTCCCGCTGCGTAGGCACCCGCGCCGTACAACGCTGCCTGACCGAGCGTTGCGACACCGCAGTAACCTGTCACAAGGTCAAGCGACAGGACCAGCAACGCGATCGCAAGGATGCGGGTCAGCAGAGCGAGATTGTCCGGAAAAAGAAAGTACCCGATGGCCGCGACAATAATGATGGCGGCAACGCCAATCAGGTCGCGCTTAAGGAAACCCGCCTTGGGATGCCTTGTTTTCCGGTTGTTGGTGTCGGTAACAGTCACATTGATATCCCCACTCATTTCGCTCGTCCTGCAAGACCGCGGGGAAAGATGCATATGACTGCTATAACCGCGAGATAGAAGAAAAACTCCCCGAATTCGGGCATTAGATATCTGCCGGTGGTATCGATGGCCCCGAGAAGGAGACAGGCGGCGAGCGCACCGGGAATGGATCCCGCTCCACCGACAGACACGACCACGAGGAACGTCACCATATAGCGAAGCGCATAATATGGTTCCACCGGCAGAAACTCGGCGCCTACGACGCCGCCCAACGCTGCGAGTCCAACGGCTGCGGCAAAGCTGACAGCATAGACGATCTCTGTCCGTACACCCAGCGCCGCAGCCATGGCGGAATTATCGACCGATGCACGAAGCTTGATTCCGAAATTCGTCTTCTCGATCGCGTACCAGAGGCCGAGCGCCACGACGACGCCGCAGACGATCGCGAAAAGACGATGAACTGGTATGGTGCGAAAGCCAATGTCCGCCGAGCCCTGTAGTGCGGGAGCGAGTGGAATGGTCTTGAGAGTCGGGCCCATTGTGAAATTGGCTATGCCAATGATGCAGAACGTGATGCCGATGGTCATCAGTACCTGGGTGAGTTCGGGCTGGCCATATATCCGACGGTAGAGGAGGCGCTCGATTGGGATCGCGATCAGGATAGTGAATATGACCGCGGCAATGATCGCGAACGCGTATCCCATTCCCAGATCCCGCGCGACGTAAGATGCTATGTAGCCTCCGATCATCGCGAAGCCTCCATGCGCCAGGTTTACAACGCGCATCAGGCCCATAGTCACCGAAAGACCGATGGATATGACGAACAACACCATGCCATAGGCAAGTGCGTCGACAGCTATGCTAAAGACTGTCTGCATCAAATATTCCGTTGAAAAGTGGCAGGCCATGCAGGCCTGCCTCGTTACAGAGCATGCATTATTTACTTGGCAGCGGCCAGACCCGGATCGCCTTGCTTCTCGAAGGTTTTAACTTCCTTGTTGAAGTACGTGCCATCCGCATCCTTGGCCACTTCGCGCAGATAGATGTTCTGCGTGATGTGGCGGCTTTCGGCATCGATGGACACAGGCCCGCGCGGGCTGATCCAACTCAGGCCCTTGACCGCATCGACCGCTTTCTGGGCATCCCGCACGCCGCCAGTCGCCTCGATCATCTTGTAAATGACGTGCATGCCGTCATAAGCGCCGACAGAGGGGAAGGAGAGTTCCGCCTTGTTGCCGATCGCCTTGGTCGCCGCCTCGACAAAAGCCTTGTTCTCGGGCGAATCGTGAGAAACGGAATAATGGAACGTGGTCTGAATTCCGAGGGCGGCATCGCCCAGCGCCGGCAGGTCTGATTCCTGTGTCAGGTCTCCCGGTGCATAGAACTTGGTGCCGGCGGCCTTGAGGCCGTTGTCATTGAATGCCTTGACGAAACCGAGCGTTGTTGGCCCGGATGGCAGGAAGGCGAAAACGCCTTCGGCGCCTGAATCTTTTATACGCTGCATGATCGGACTGAAATCATTGGTCGAAAGCGGCATTCGAATGGCTTCGACAACCTGTCCTCCTGTCTTCTCGAAAGCCGCCTTGAACGCGTTCTCTGCATCGACGCCCGGGCCATAATCGCTGACAACCGAAATGATCTTCTTTACGCCAGCATCAGCGGCCACCTGGGCGATCGGGGTAGAGGTCTGCCAGGTCGTAAACGAGGTGCGAACCACCAGTGGACTGGTTTTCACGATCGCCGATGTCGCAGCGTTCATGATGACCATCGGCACGTTGCCCTGCTTGAGGATCGGTGTAACGGCCATCGCATCGGGGGTAAAGTAAAAGCCGGCTAGAAACTGGACCTTTTCCTTGACGATCAGTTCCTGCCCGAGGGCTTTGGCCTGGGCCGGGTCTGCGGCAGGAATATCACGGTAGACGATCTCGATGGTATCGTCGCCAACAGTATTGCCATGCAAAGCGATATAGGCGTCTATCCCGGCCTTGAAGTTCTTGCCCTGAAGGGCGAACGGGCCAGAGAAGGGGCCAACGACGCCGACCTTTATGACGTCAGCAAATGCAGTTCCAGACAATGCCAACACCGCAAGCGCGGTAAGTGCAGCCTTTTTCATGTTCATTCCTCCCAGTTAAACATGGTGCACACCTCCAACATATTGTGCACCGGCTTCAATCATGTGATCTGCTGCAACACGTTCCCGCGTGTTGCGAACTTTTCTTAAAACGGCAAGCCCACGTAGTTCTCGGCTAAAGCCGTCGAGGCAGCTCGAGAGTGGGTCAGGTAGTCGAGTTCCGCTTCCTGAATTTTCTGATCGAACTCGCCGGTGTCGGGAAAGCGATGCAACATCGTGGTCATCCACCATGAAAAGCGCACTGCTTTCCATACCCGTGCGAGTGCTCGCTGCGAATAGCAATCTATTCCTGCGGTGGATCGCTCCTGATAGTAGCCGCGAAGCCCGTCAAAGAGATAGTGCACATCGCTGGCAGCGAGATTCAATCCCTTCGCTCCGGTGGGGGGGACGATGTGAGCAGCATCCCCGACAAGGAACATACGGCCGAAGCGCATAGGTTCCGCAACGAAGGAACGCAGTGGCGCAATCGATTTTTCGAATGACGGAGCAGTGACCAGCGCCTCTGCGTGAGAAGGCGGAAGCCGCCGACGCAATTCGTCCCAGAACCTATCGTCGCTCCAGTCCTCTGGACGCTGATCGAGAGAACACTGGATGTAGTAGCGGCTTCGGGTCGCGGATCGCATCGAACAGAGAGCAAAGCCACGGGGATGATTGGCATATACAAGTTCGTGGCTTACGGGCTGCACGTCTGCAAGAATGCCGAGCCAGCCAAACGGATAGACTTTTTCGTACAGGCTGATCGCCGACCCGGAGACGGCTTTACGGCTGGCTCCATGAAAGCCGTCACAGCCCGCGATGAAATCGCAGTCGATGCGATGTGTCACTCCATCTTTCTGATAGGTGACATAAGGAGACGATCCCGAGAAATCGTGCGGCTGGACATTTTCAACTTCATATATCGTCGTCGCACCGCTTTTTTCACGAGCGTCCATAAGGTCGCGCGTCACTTCGGTCTGGCCGTAGACCATTACCCGTTTTCCGCCAGTCAATCCGTAAAGATCGATCCGGTGATCTCTGCCGTCGAATGCAAGATCAAACCCATCATGAGGCAACCCTTCGGAAGCCATACGTTCGCCGACGCCGGCAAGATTCAGAAGATTGACGGTACCTTCCTCAAGTACACCAGCACGGACGCGACCGAGAATATATTCCCTGGCAACTCGATCAAGGATGATATTGTCAATTCCCGCTTCAGTTAGAAGCTGACCAAGCAACAGGCCTGATGGTCCTGCACCAATAACGACGACCTGTGTTCGCAATCGCGCCTCCCAACGAAATTGATATTTGCATATTTCATGATTGCGAGTTGCCAAAAAAGAGATGCTCTGTTCTTTTAATTGGACTTTTGGAACATCAATCAGGAATAGTCGTTGTGCAGCGGATTCCCACCTACGCCCTGTATGGAGAGTCGGATATCGGCGAGCCAGGTTTCTGGCTGCATCATGAGACAATTCATGCGAGGAGCAGTCAACACGACTGGGAAATCCAGCCTCATCGCCATACGGCGTTTTTTCAGATCCTGCATGTTGCAGCTGGAAACGGCGATGTCATCATCGGCGACGAGACTTTGGTACTTGGGCCAAACAAGGTCGTCACCATTCCTCCGGGGGTTAGCCATGGTTTCCGGTTCTCCAAGGACATCATCGGATCGGTGATTACCATCCTTTCATCTCATCTTGACCATGGTCCAGGAGATCGAAGTGAACTCGGCCAGTGGCTTGCGCGCTCCCATAGGATCGATCTTGCTCGTCAAACTCAAGATGCCGAGGAAGTCGTCCGGATTTTCGGGCGAATTGGGACTGAGTTCGAACGCCCAAATCCCGGCCGAAATGAAATACTGAGATCGTATATTGCCATTTTGCTGCATTTATTATTGCGCATCGCTCCAGGCGAGGAGCCGTTGCCGGACGCGGCAACCGATGCACGGGTGAAAGCTTTAATCAGCCACATCAATCGTCATTTTCGGACGCAGCGGTCGTTACCGTTTTATGCCGCTCTGATTGGCGTATCCCCGACGCACTTAAATCGTCTCGTGCGCTCGCAATTGGGCTGTTCAGGACACGAATTAATAGAGCGAAAGATCCTTGAAGAAGCGAAGAGGCAACTTCTTTTCTCAATGAATTCCATACAGGAAATATCATATCGCCTCGGATTCAGCGATGCAGCATATTTCTCGCGCTTCTTTCTTCGGGAAACCGGCGAAACACCCAAACGCTGGCGATCTGTCGAGCGCGCCCGCGTGGAGTACTGATACTGCCTGGCGGAAGGGGCGTTGACTGAGTAAGAATGACGCTCACCCAGCGCAGCGATGTTCGCAACCTCGCGCTCAGAGAACCAGGGTGCCTTATCACTTCTTATACGGGAGCCCTTTTACGCCGAACGATTCAGTGTGCACGTCGACGTTGCCGATCAGTCCGCACAATGCGGCGCATGCATTGACGACGGCTTTGCGTAACAACTCGATCTTTTCCGATGAAAACCAGCGGCTTCAGTTCCTCCCGCGACGGCGACAGGTGCAGCCCTGCAAAGTCCGGTCGGAATGCTATTCTATGGTGATTGGCCTGCAGGCCTGCTACCGGTTCGTACGCTGAAAACGCTGTCTTCCGGACTGGTCGCCTGGCGCGCAAAATTTCAATAGTGACCTTTTTGATTGGAAGAGTGGAGAGTCGGTGGAGGTCGAGCGAACGTAGGTCTTACGTGTGCCTATTGCGATTTGACCCAACCTTTGATCGCTGCGTTTCCCTCTCAGGAAAGGCGTTGATGAAAATTCACCTGTGGTAGCGGTCTGCAGTTATTTTGACACGTTTAGTTGGATTTTTTGAACATTCCTGATCATCACTGCCGGACCGGGATGGAATCTCGCAATAATATCACAAGATCAAGAGTAGCCTTTGAACTATTGATTCTATTGTTGCGCGGGATGTTTTGAACTGTTGGTGTACTCTCGTAGCGTCTGCGAGTATTTGTGTGCTGTGACGCAATGCGCAGTGCCGTGCCAGTAAGCGATAGGCGATGTGACGATGATCAATAATCGCGATATGGCATAAATGACTACACTCGTGATCTTGCCGCATGATGGACGAGACGAACATAGCGCATCAAATTCATCCGAGGCAGGTTTCCGAAGAGAGACATCACTCTGCCCTCCGAGGTCTCGGCTCCCGCTGTCATTACTTGCGTCATTGGCACGTCACAACCGAAGTCAATTGGAAGATGATGCTCGCCCGCGATATACGAATTCCGGTGGTGTCGCGGCACCATCAATTTCCGCCTGCTGTACCAGAAGTTCTCTCTTCGGTGAGCGGGTGCATACGGGATCGGTTGCTGATGCGTCACCGGCCAGAGCCATGGCCTGACAACGGCAGCCGCCGAAATCGATCGCCTTGCGGTCGCAACTGCGACACAGCTCCGGCATCCAGCTGTCACCGCGATAGGCGTTGAAAGCGTTGCTTTCGTACCAGATGTCGGCAAGCGACATGTCCCGTACGGTCTCGAAATTCAGCGACGGGATACTCTCCGCCGCATGGCAGGGGATGACCTTGCCGGATGGGGTGATGTTGAGGCCGGTGCGGCCCCAGCCGCCCATGCAGGCTTTCGGATAGGTCGAATGATGGTCGGCGGGGACATAGTCGATGACAATGATGCCTTCGAGCCGTTTGCGGGCTTCGACGACAAAAGCGTTTGTTCGCAGAACCTGCTCCCGTGTCGGCATAAGCGCTTTACGGTTTTTCTCGGCCCAGCCATGGAACTGTACGGTTGCGATCTCTATGCGTCGTGCTCCGAGTTTGATCGCGAGATCGAGCATGTCGCCGATCTGCTCCATGTTCTGCTTGTGGCATACAGCATTGACGGTAAGCGGAATGCCAGCGGCGTGGGTCCATTCGGCAACCGCTATCTTGCGGTCGTATCCGCCCTTGTAACCGCCCACCTTGTCGGCCAGCGCCGGTGTCGCGCCCTGGATGGAAAGCTGCAGATGGTCAAGACCGGCGTCAGACAGTTCCGCGATGCGCTTTTCGGTAAGCCCGATTCCTGAGGTGATCAGATTTGTATAGAGCCCGGCCTTGGCGGCGGCGCTCGTCAGTTCCACCAGATCGCGCCGTGCCGCAGGCTCGCCGCCGGAAAGATGCAGGTGCAGAACGCCAAGTGCGGCCGCCTGCTGGAATACCGATATCCATTCCTCGGTGGAAAGTTCCTTCTTGACGCCTTCCAGCTCCAGCGGGTTCGAACAATAAGGACAGGCGAGCGGGCAGCGATGCGTCAGTTCGGCAAGCATGGCGATTGGCGCGGGGATACGAATGCGTCCCCCGTTCCATTCGCTCGTGCGCGCAATGCTGACATGCTCGTTCACGACTTCAGCTCCAGCATCCGGCGTTTGGAGAACTCGTCCACGAAGGCGACGATGTCGGCGAGGATCTGGTCCTTGGGGGCTTCGAACTTCACCGAGAATTCTTCCGCGATCGTGTCGATGCTACGTTCGCCATCCAGTGCGTTTACGATCATCACTGCAATCTCGTCGAGCGCCAGCGCTCGCTCGGGCGCCAGCAGAACCGTCTGGCCGCGAACGGGATCTTCGCGCAGCCGAACGCCGCGCGCAAGTTTGGCAACGGTAGCAGCTGTGACGGTGACTGCGGAGGGCTCACTCATTCGGTCGCTCCCTTGACGTTTTGTTTCAGTGCCGGCTGGTCGAGATCGCCGATGACACCTTCCTTGCCGTCCCAGCCACCGGGCGGCAGAAGGGAAGGGGAAACATAGGCATGATGCAGCGCATCGAGCTGCGCCCAGAGCACGTCGGTCTTGAAGGTCAACGCTGCCGCGGCCGCATCCTGCTTTTCCTTCGTATCGGCATGATCAAGAACGTAATTGAGTCCGAAGGCGACATCCACCGGCGCCTCGTCGAGACGCTTGCGGAAGTAGGAAAGCGCATCGTCATTGGCAAAAGCATAATGCTCGATCAGTCCAGCGATACGGTTCTTATGGATGGTCGGCGCAAAAAGCTCGGTCAGCGAGGCTGCCACCGCATCCAGCATCGGCATGTCGCGCACAAAACGCACATAGGCATCGCAGGCAAAGCGGGTTCCAGACAATACGCCCCGGTTTGAGGCAACGTAGTCCGGATCTAGACCGACCGCTTCGGCCAGCTTCAGCCAGCGACGGATGCCGCCACCTTCCTCGCGGCCGCCATCGTGGTCTTCGATGCGCTTGCGCCAGGCGCGGCGGATGGCGACGTCCTCGCAACGCGACATGAAAGCTGCGTCCTTGAGAGGAATGCGGCTCTGGTAATAGAAGCGGTTGATGACCCAGGCACGTACCTGGGTAATCGTGCAATGACCACCATGCAGCATGCCGTGGAAAGGGTGTTTGTCGTGATAGCGGGCGTCGCCGATGGCGCGCAGCCGGGCTTCGAAATCTGCTCTGTTCTGTGCCGCTTTGTGAATGTCAGACAAGGTGTATCTCCATTCCGTCATGGCCGACCTCGAAACCGGCGGCGGTGATGGCATCCCGCTCTGCGCCATCGCGCCAGATCGGGTTCGTATTGTTGATGTGCACATAGACCATCCGGCCTATGCCGAGCTTCGACAGCGCCTCAAGGCTGCCGCCATGGCCCGTGATGGGCATATGCCCCATTCTCTGGCCGGTCTTGACGCCCGTGCCCGCACGGACCATTTCGTCATCGGTGAAGACCGTGCCATCGAAGAATACCAGATCTGCGCCGCGGATGCGTTCGCAAAGCCAGTCCGGCAGCGTCGCGCAGCCCGGAATGTAATAGGCGCGCTTGCCTCCGGCAACGAACTCGACCCCAATGGTCTGCTCGCCTTCGAGGCCAAGTTCCGGCTCCCCCTCTTCGAGAAACAGCGCTACCTTTCCGGGAACAGCGAAAATGCGGGCCTCAAGCCCTTCGAGCGGCGAGAATTCCTCGTCGAGGCGGATAGCATGGCGCGCAACAAATGCCGGATCGAGTACCCGGAACACCGGATTGGCATCTATGACTGCTCCGATCGCCGACGTCGAGAAAAGGTCGAAAGCCTGCTTTTCGCGGATCGTCAGAAGCCCGCCGATATGGTCAACATCGGCATTGGTGATGACGACGCTCCTGATCGGGCTGTGTCGAAGTGCCTTCGGATGAAGCTGCGGCGTCTGCTGGATCTGCTGGCGAATGTCGGGCGACGCATTGAAGATCGCCCAGTTCTCACCATCAACGCTGATGGCGAGAGATGACTGCGTTTGTGCAGAAAGTCCCGAGGAGGGGTCGCGGGCGGCGGCGCAATTGGAACAATTGCAGTTCCATTGTGGCAGTCCGCCGCCGGCGGCAGCGCCGAGCACGAGAAACCGGAGACCGGTCATAGATCCCGTGCCCTTCACAATTAGAACAGAACCGGTTCGTCGCCGTCTGCCGGTGCGTAGCGGTTGATTTCCATACCGCACGATACTTCAACAAACTTGGGTGCAGTCCATTTCATGTTCTTACTCCTTATTTCAAAGAACGGCCGAAACCGCTCGTCTAAGATATGAGGACCGGTCAACAGATTGAACCGGTCTTCACGAACCCGTCATGTGCTCACAAATGACAAGTGTCAATGACAGCTGTGCCGATGACACGCCGAAGTGATGCCCCGTATGTCGAGTGTCCTTAGTTGTGATATGGCAGGCTGAGAGATGTGCATATCCATTCGACGAGCGGGGGGCATGGTTTTGTAACGCCATGCACTCGATCTAGAATGCGGGTAGCGCTTCGTCGAGCCAAAAGCAATCCTGGCGCTGCTCGCTGCCGCGCTGCTCCTAGAGTAGAGACACATGACCAAAGATGAACTGGTTATTCTGGTGGACGAAAACAACCAGGAAATCGGCTATGAGCGTAAACTGGAGGTCCACCGGAAAGGACTGCGCCACCGCGCGGTATCGGGCTTCGTGTTTTCGAGAGATGGTCGCCTTTTGATTCAGAGGCGCGCGTTTTCGAAGTACCATTGCGGTGGTCTCTGGGCGAACTCCTGCTGCTCTCACCCCAGACCCGGCGAAGACCCGCGCAACTGCATGGAACGGCGCCTTCATGAAGAACTCGGGCTTCGTCTTTCCATGGTGTATTTTGGAGACTTCTCATACCGGGCCGATCTTGACGGCGGCATGATCGAAAACGAGTACGTGCACGGCTTCGTCGGGGTCGGGGAATATGTGCTCGACCTTAACCCGGAAGAAGTGCAGGACGTGGACTGGGTTGCGATGGAGACGCTGCCTGCACTGCCGGAGCAGCAACTCGCGCCATGGTTCAAGAAGTACATAAATCAAGGATTTGTCGAAGCCGCCAGCAAGGCGCTCGGCAATCCTGATGTCGCTGCCGGGTAGTGCCATAGGCGATGCGTCATTTGCCGGACTGAAGGACGGTGCCACTCTTCTTGCGCGGGGAAGCGCTTTCTGGTCCCAAAGGTCGCCGATGGCATGTTTCTGCAACCTGTGCGGCGTTAGACTTCCTGATGCGGTATCAGGATTGCTTTTTTACCATGCGCCAGGCTGCGGACATTTCACTGTAACTCCTGTGGTTGCGAGTTTACAGGGGTTGGCGTAAATCACGCAATTGAAAGTGGCGCTCACAAGGGTCGGTTACTGCCAGCACTTTAAATGTCTACTTGGCGCGACGGAAAAAATTAGAGAAAACGAATAATCCCGGCACACGGTGTAGAAAAAATTACTTGCTGGGTGTGGTGTCGCCTGAGTTAGACTCGCAATTGCGGCCTCGCCGGCTTTTTTACTTTCCCAACATGAGAACTGTAAACGGACGTTAACCATTTGTTAACTCCTGTCGAACTACGTTCCTTATTGAGCCTGACGAGTCGATGTGGGGGCATGCGCAGAGGCATCTAGCCGATATGTGCGCCATGTTCTGGCCAGCTTTTCAGTGCGGCGCGGGAAATCGAAGCTGTTACGCTTCGGATGCATGATGTCCTTCCAGTGCGCGGGCTCAAACGAGCCATGTCTCTCAATACGTTCGGTGTTTTTGCTCAGTCTTCCGGGTTGTCGTGACAGCCCCCGCGTGATCTCCGCGCTTGGAACTGGAATGGGCAAGGATGTGGTTCGCTTCGTGAATGACGGCGTCGCCTGGAAGATTTGCTTATGACAACAACGATCCCATCCCTCTCCGTCACTCAGATCCGTTCTCTTTCCACTGCCCAGATTGCAGTCTGGACCTCCGAGGACGTCGCAGCGCTTGTCAGCACCCAGATCAATGCGCTGAACGCAAGACAGGTCGCGGCCATTTCGACCGCGAACGTCAATGCCCTGTCGACGCAGCAAATGAGCGCCGTTTCCGCGAGCGCCATCACCGGGCTGACGATCGACCAGCTGGCTGTCCTGTCCTCGAACCAGATATCGAACCTGACGACCGGGCAGGTCGTTGCCTTCTACAGCAAGCAGATCGATGCATTCAGCACGGCGCAAATGGCGGCTTTCACCGGCACGCAGATCGCTGATTTCACGCTGAACCAAATCCGCGCCCTTGATGCGGACGATATCGCGACATTCACGACTGACGAGATTGCGTCCATCAGCAGCAAAGTCATCAGCGGCTTGGCGACCGATGTCGTCGCATCGCTGTCGAACACCCAGTTGCAGGCGCTGACGCCGGCACAGATCTCCGGCCTCAGCAGCGTACAGGTTGCCGCACTTCAGGATACCCAGATCTCCATCTTGAACACCAGCCAGATCTCGGCCTTGAAGTCCAGCCAGATCGGCGGTCTTGATGTCGGCTATCTTTCCACGGCTCAGGTGGCAGCACTTTCCACCAGCGCGATCAGCGGGCTTAGGAGCACTCAGGTTGCTGCTCTGTCCGCGGATCAGGCAACCGCACTGACCAGCACACAGGCCGCTGTCATCAGCGCCGCCAGCATACGCGGACTTACGTCCGAAAATCTGGCCACCTTCACGACAAGCGAAATAGCCGCAATCGCGACCGTTGCATTACGCGCTTTGGCGAGCGACGCGCTTTCCCGCTTGAACAGCAGTCAGATTCAGGCCCTGTCGACGGCGCACATCGCTGCCCTTACCACTGCGCAGCTTTCGAATTTGTCGGAAGACCAGATTTCCGCTCTATCGACCGCTCAGGTCAGCGTTCTGACGTCGAAGCACGTCGCGGGAATCGACACGTCGACCCTGTCGACGGCGCAGTTCGCGGCTCTTTCAAACAGCCTGTTATCCGCGCTGAGGAGCGATCAGATCGCGGCCCTGTCGAGTGAGCAGATCGCGGCACTGGGTGTCAATCAGATCGGCGCTCTGGGTTCTGCCGCGATGTCCGGCCTTGAGGCTGAGGATATCGCGACATTCACAACCGCAGAAATTGCAGCTATCGGTTCGGTAGCGCTGCGGGGTCTCTCGTCCGGCACGATTTCGGCGTTGACCAGCGCGCAATTGCAGGCGCTGACCACCGTCCAGGTTGGGGCGCTGTCCACCGATTTCCTGAAGGCGCTGTCTTCTGACCAGGTCGCGGCCCTGAGCACAGCTCAGATCGGTGCGCTTACCTCACGCCAGTCTTCCGGTATTGATTTCTCCGCTCTGTCGACCGCGCAGGTCTCCGCTTTGTCGAGCGGCCTGCTGGGTGTGCTGAAGAGCGAGCAGGTCGCCGCAATGTCAAGCGAGCAGATCGCGGCGCTGACCTCAAACCAGATCAATGCGCTCAAGGCTGGCGGTCTGTCGGGATTGGACGCTGACACCATTGGTGCTCTGTCCACGGCCGACATTGCGGCCATAAGCACAGCCGCGTTGCTGGGTCTTTCCAGCGGTGCGGTCGGCGCACTGTCCAGCGCCCAGATCCAGTCGCTGACGACGGCGCAGATGGGTCGACTGAGTCAGGCCCAGATGGAGGCCCTTTCGTCCGAGCAGCTGCAGGCGATGAGCAGCAGCCAGATCACAGCACTTTCCGCGGCGCAGGCGCGCGGTACAGACCTGACGGCACTGTCCACGCTGCAGGTCGCAGCTTTGTCGTCCACCTTCCTCGGCGCCTTGACGAGTGCGCAGGTTGCCAGCCTCAGCAGCGAACAAGCCGCTGCGCTGACGAGCGGTCAGATCGCCGCGCTGAAGGCTACCGCAGTTTCCGGTTTCGAGGCTGAGGATCTACGATCCTTCACCACCGACGAAATCGCTGCCATCAGCACCAATAGCGTACGCAGCCTTAGCACAGCCAGCCTCAGCGGGTTGACCAGCGCTCAGGTGCAGGCACTCACAACGGCCCAGTTGGCGAAGCTTGGCACGAACCAGCTTTCGGCCCTTTCGTCGGAACAGATCTCTGCCTTCAATACCTCGCAGATCGCGGCTCTTACCGCGGTGCAGGTCAATGGCTTCGATCTTACCCTGCTGTCGACGGCACAAACGGCTGCGCTCTCCTCCAACGCACTCAAAGGCCTCAGCAGCGCCCAGATCGCCGCGCTCAGCAGCGAACAGACGGCAGCGTTCACCCGCGATCAGATTGCCGCACTCGGTGCTGCGGCGCTTTCCGGTTTGGAAGCAGAAGATGTTTCCACTTTCACCACCGACGAGATTGCAGCTATCACGGCCGCTTCCGTAAGCCGGATCTCCACGGCAGCGCTCGCTGGCCTGAGCAGCACCCAGATGCAGGCTCTCACGACTGCACAGATCGGACGGCTTGGAACAGACCAGCTCGCGGCGTTTTCTTCGGCTCAGATCCAGGCCATGACGACGCAGCAGCTTGCTGCGCTGACGATGCGCCAGGTGTCGGGGCTTGATGTAACGGCGTTGACGACCGGTCAGATCGCTTCCTTGCCGACGTCTCTTTTTGGTGGTCTGAAGAGCGATCAGGTTGCCGCTCTTTCCACGGAACAGACTGCCGCCATGACCTCCGGCCAGATCGCCGCCATGCAGTCGGCGGCGCTGTCGGGTCTGGAAGCCGAGGATCTTCAGACTTTCACGCCTGATGAAATCGCTGCCATCGGTTCACGCGCGCTGCAAGGACTTTCCACCACCGCCGTCGCGGCGCTGTCGAGCAACCAGCTTGAAGCTCTCACATCAGCGCAGATTGCAGCGCTGACACTCAGCCAGATTGCCGCACTTTCTTCTGCGCAGATAGAGGTCCTCGATTCCGAACAGATCGGCGTGCTGTCCAGCGGGCAGATTGCCGCCATGCTCCTGGAGGACATCAAAACCTTCACCACGGACGAGATCGCGGCGATCAATACCAAGGCTCTCGCTGGTCTATCATCGGAGCATCTTTCTGGTCTTGGCGAGCAGCAACTTGGCGCATTTACGTCAGAACAGGTTCTGGCTCTCAAGCCAGGGCAGGTTGATGCAATTGTTGCGGCGTACGAGCAGTTTTAAATAAAACAACTGCTGTCGATAAATATAAATCAAGGTGAAATGGGAAGAGGTAGAATCGTTAAAACAAAATTTACTTGTGTAACTTAGATATCTTCATGGGTGCGGCGAGTCGTTCAGGTTCAGTAAGCAGGATGCTTCGGGCCTGACGCGGGCGGATTAGACCATCTGCCAAACTTCCGTGTTCACAGGCGTGGGACCAGAGTTCATTCCTCTGGATGCATGATGCCATTCCGATGCGCTGGCTCGCACGAGCCATGTTTCAGCAAGTTAATCTTCTGCCAATCTTTGTTGCTGCCGGTATCCGAGAGGGGGCTTGGGAGCGGCGAAACCACTGCGCGTCTTCCTTCTTATCCGGAATGACGCTGGTCGGGGTGCGGCGGTTGCTACCAATCGTTCAATTCAGCTAGGGGTCCATCATGTCGCTCTCCACCTTCGTCGGGATGCTTTCTACCACTCAAGTGTCGAAGCTCTCCACCCAGTCGATCAAGAACCTTGATTCCGCCTCCATTGCCGCTCTCGATAGCGCAAAGGTCGCAGCTCTTTCCTCCGCGCAGGTTTCTGCTATCGAAACCACCGACATCGCAGGTCTTTCCTCCACTCTGACCAGCCTTTCCAGCCGTGCGATTGCTGGTATTTCCACGCTGCAGCTGGCCGCTCTGACCACCACGGTCACCGCCGGCATCAGCGCGTTCTCCTCCACGCAGATCAGCGGTTTCACCACGGATATCATTGCCGGTCTTGATAGCACCGCCATCGATCTCCTGAGCTCCGACAAGCTTCAGGCTCTGAGCTCCACGCAGCTTTCCGCGCTGTCCATGGACGAACTGTCTTCCACGTCCGTCGTCAAGCTTTCGACGGCGCAGGTTGCCAAGCTCACCTCCACCCAGGTGACTGCGCTTACGGATGGAGCTGTTGCAGCCCTGACGTCCACGCAGATTGGTTCCTTGAGCGCAACTGCCATTGCCGGCCTCGAAACGCAGGACATGGCGATCTTCAACGCTTCTTCCGACAAGGTTGGTGCGCTGAATGCCAAGCAGATCGCTGCTCTCGAAACCGCCGACCTCGCACAACTCGACAGCGTCGGCGCTGGCTTCCTCTCCAGCACGCAGATCGCCGCTCTGACGTCTGCTCAGGTTGGCGTTCTCTCGTCTGACGAATTGGCCGGCTGGAATGCGGCTCAGGTTGGTGCACTGGGCTCCAAGCAGATCGCTGCCCTCGATCTGACGCAACTCAGCTCCACTCAGGTTGGTACGCTGACCTCGACGCAGATCGCTGGCATCACCAGCACCCAGCTCGGCTCGATCTCCAGCGACGGTTTCGCACTGCTGACGACAGACAAGCTGGCTGCCATCTCCTCGACGGCCATCGGCGGTCTGACCTCCGACCAGCTGGCGACGCTGAACACCGCAGACCTCAATGCTCTCGCAGTCAAGACACTGGCAAGCATTGCAAGCCCGATGTTCAGCACGCTCGGCACGGCACTCATCGCTGGTCTCGATACCGCACACATCGCCGGCCTGTCGTCCGATCAGCTCGCCGCAATGACGACCGATCAGGCCACTGCTCTGACCTCTGCACAGATCGCTGTTCTGTCTTCGGCTCAGATCGATGCACTCGGCGCCGCCAACATCGCGACCTTCGCTACGGATGAAATCGCAGCCATCGCTACCGGCGCCCTCAAGGGCCTCAACTCTGACGACGTCCTGCAGCTCACCGATGCGCAGCTCGGCGCCTTCAGCAGCACTCAGGTCGGCGCCATGAGCCAGACGCTGGTCGACGCTGTTATCGCGGCTTACGAAGAGACAGCTATCGCTCAGTAACTTCGAGGCGGGGAAACCTGTTCGCAGAACACTCGAGGACGGCGCTTCGGCGCCGTCCTTTTTTGTACTTGGTAAGTGATGGTTTGACTTTCTCCAGCCAGCTCCGCGCAAGTTAACTGCGGCAAAAGATGCCAACTTTAACTTGAAGGTCGTTTACGGCCGTGAGTCCGTCTTTGGAGGAAAATCGTTGAACGCCAATACCCCTGTGGCCCCAGTCTCAGCCTCTCCGCTCGCGGATGTATTTGATCGTGCGCGCAGGCAGGAGGTGTCGCTCGGCGACGTGATGAAGCTTGCTGAAAGTCTGTTGGCTGCGGGCCTGAAGGCTCAGGTGTGCGAGCTTTACAAGACCTGGATCGCCTTCAACGACAAGAATCCGCTCGTTCATCTGGCCGCGTTCAACTATTCGGTCGTCCTGCGGGAATTGGGTGATGTGGCAGGCTGCATTCAGGTATTGCGCGGCTGCCTGGCAAAAGATCCAAAGTTCGGTCCTGCACATATCAATCTCGGGCGCGCGCTCGAGGATAGCGGCCTGCTCGATCAGGCGGTCCTTCAGTGGAAGGAGTATTCGGAACTCGTTGGCGAAGTGACGCCTGACGCACTGTCTCACCGTCTTATGGCGCTCCAGCATTCCGGACGCGTGCTTGAGGGTGCTGCGCGGCTGGAAGGTGCGGAGTCGATGCTCTGGCAGGCGATAGAACTGCAGCCAATGAAGCCGGAAGCGGCGCAGCACTGGATTTCGATTCGCCAGCACCTTTGCAAATGGCCAGTCCTTACGCCATCCCACCATGTTTCGATGCGCCAGCTTCTCGATTCGATTTCGCCGTTGCCGCTTGGCTGTTATTCTGACGATCCGTTTTTCCAGCTGGCAAAAGGCTATCGCTATTACAAGTCCCTGGTCGGTCGACCGGATGTCAGTCAGCTGACGCCGAGTGTCCCGAAAAAGAAAATGGGAACGGGACAGAAGCTGCGGATCGGTTATGTTTCTTCGGACCTCCGGCAGCATGCGGTCGGCTTCGCGCTAAGCGAGGTCTTTGAACTGCACGACAAGCAAAACGTAGAGGTCTATGCCTACTATTGCGGCGAGGCGCGTCAGGGCGACGCTGTGCAGGAGCGGTTCAAGGCGTCCGTCGATTGCTGGCGTGATATCACCGCGCTCGACGATCTTGGTGCAGCCCGACAGATCCAGGCGGATGAGATCGACGTCTTGATCGACGTCAACGGTTACACGAAGAGCGCCCGGACACGGATATTCTCGTATCGTCCGGCGCCCGTCATCATCAACTTCTGCGGCTATCCGGGCTCGATGGCGACCCCGTTCCATCAGTATATCATCTCGGATAACTACATTATCCCGCCTGAGAACGAGCTGTATTACACCGAGAAGGTGCTTCGCATTCCCTGCGATCAGCCGATCGACCGGAAGCGCCCTGTAGCCGTCACGCCGACGCGGGAGGAGGCGGGGTTGCCAGAGGACGCCTTTGTTTATGTCTGCTTCAACGGTATGCAGAAAATCACCGAAGCCTGCTTCACGCGTTGGCTTGCAATACTTTCGGCGACGTCGGGCAGTGTTCTCTGGCTGCTTTCGGGCGACGAAAGCGCCAATGAGCGCCTTCGCCAGCGGGCGATGGCGGCAGGCGTAGATGCCAGCCGTCTTATCTTCGCCCCAAAGGTTCCCAATCACGTCCATCTCGCGCGCATCGCTCTTGGCGACCTGTTCCTGGATACGTTCCCCTACGGTGCGCACTCTACCGCAGCGGATGCAATTGGCGTGGGCTTGCCGGTACTGACGGTTCCAGGCAAAAGCTTCCCGTCCCGTTTCTGTGCCAGCATCGTTTCGGCAGCAGGAATTCCCGAGATGATCTGTGAAACCGCAGATCATTACGTTGCGCGAGCCGTCGCATTTGCGAATGATCGGGCAGGCCTTGCGGCTGTGCGGGAGTCGCTCGCGAAACAGCGTGAGACGTGCGCCCTGCGCGACATGCCTGCTCTGGCTCGGCGGCTGGAAGAGCTTTACTGGCAGGTGCAGGGTGAAGCGGAGAGGGGAGAAACGCCGGTTCCGGATCTTCGCAACCTCGATGTCTACTACGAAATCGGAGCGGAACTCATTCAGATGGGACCCGAATTTGAAACCGAGGAAGCTTATCGCGCTCGCTATCGCGAAAAGCTGGCCGAGTGGAACGCTTTTGAGCCGATTGGCTTTGACGCGCGCCTTTGGCCTGAGGTGAAGGCCTGAGGCAAGTCCATTCAGGTGTCGGCGTCATGCATGAGAGGTTGGAAATGGTATCGGGAAAAAAGATAGGCATCGTGGGTGCGGGCCTGTCGGGTGCGGTGGTGGGACGTGAGCTCGCCGAAGCGGGTTATCAGGTCGAGATCATAGACAGTCGCAGTCATATCGCCGGTAATTGTTATACCGAACGGGACGAAGATACCGGTGTCATGGTTCATGTCTACGGCCCGCATATCTTCCACACGGATGACAGCGAAGTCTGGGACTACGTCAATCGTTTCACTCGTTTTCTGCCGTACAAGAACCGCGTAAAAACGACGAGCGGCGGGCAGGTCTATTCCCTGCCGGTAAACCTGCACACAATCAACCAGTTCTTCGGCAAGACCCTGAGGCCGGACGAGGCGAGGTCATTTCTTGAAGGTCAGGCGGATCAGTCGATTGCTGATCCGCAGACTTTTGAAGAGCAGGCTCTGCGTTTTGTCGGCAAGGATCTCTACGACGCCTTTTTCAAAGGCTATACCCAGAAACAGTGGGGTTGCTCCCCTGTCGATCTTCCAGCATCCATTCTGAAGCGCCTTCCGGTTCGCTTCAACTATGATGACAATTACTTCTTTCACAAGTTTCAGGGAATGCCCGAAAACGGCTATACTGAAATGGTCGCTGGCATCCTCGATCACGACAACATCACGGTGAAGCTCGATACACGCTTCCAGCGAAACCCGGTGACTGACTTCGATCATATTTTCTACTCCGGCGCGCTGGACGAATATTTCGACTATGAATTCGGCCGTCTGGGCTATCGTACTCTGGACTTCGAGCGTTTCACCTATGACGGCGACTATCAGGGATGCGCGGTGATGAACTACGGAGACGTTTCCGTCCCCTATACCCGCATCACGGAACACAAGCATTTCTCTCCCTGGGAGGAACATGCGGGGTCCGTCTGTTACAGGGAGTTCGCGCGGGAGTGCGGCCCTGACGACATCCCGTATTACCCCATCCGGCTGGTGAAGGAAAAGCAGCAGCTGGCGGAATACAGCGCACGTGCGTCACAGGAAACGGCTGTTACCTTTGTAGGGAGGCTTGGAACATATCGATACCTCGACATGGATGTTACGATCCGTGAGGCTCTTGATACGGCTCGCTTGTACCTGACGGCAAAGGCTTCGGGCACGGCCATGCCCGCCTTCCTGCATTCCCCGGTCTAACGTACTTTACCAATGGCCTGTTTACCGGTTTTCTGTGCATTCGGTCAGTTTGTGCTCAGCCGTTTGAACAGAGCCAGGGTTTAAAAGCCTGCGGGAAAAAGCGACGGTGATGGATAAAGCCTCTCCTTATGAAATCCACGATGAGCGTTTCCGCTTTCTGATCGTCGGGCGGGACCTGAAGGGCTGACTGCCGGTCTTCCGCCAGAGGTTCTCACGGTGCATTCGGAAAATCCGGGTTGAACGGCATTGCCTGCGCGTCTCGTCATGTCTGAAATGACCGGATCGGATATGCTGCTGCATTGTGAAAGTCCTGCCGGACGATTGACCGTTACGTCCGCCCGGCGGGACGTGCCAGAGAATGCGGAGAGCTTTTGGATTTCCTGCGATCTTGACCGCACGCTGTTTTTCGATAGCCACACCGGCAATCGTGTCGATATCGACAAGAGCGGTCGGACCGTTGCCGCGACCTGAGGCTGAGGACAATATGGAAAAACAGGATGCGCCGCTGGCGCTGAGTGATCTCATCAACCGGCATTCGACCCGACTGACGGATGCGGATGCACGCCTTCTGGATGTCCTCATACAGGATCCAATCCGTGCCGCTGTGGAAAATGGCAAGGATGTTTCCTCGCGAGTAGGGGTGCATCCCGCCTCTGCCGTCAGATTGGCCAGACGCCTGGGCTTCAAGGGCTATCCCAAGTTTCGCAGTTTTCTGCAAGCCAGCCTGACGGACGGCGGCATTGATTTCGAAAGTCCTGCCGCGCGCATGGCGGCCCGTCTTGTGCGTGCTGAGGATAACGGTTTGCTGGCATCTGTGCTCGATAGCGAGATTGCGGCTCTTCAGCAGGTTCGCAACAGCGTTTCTGATGCCGACATGCGCGCATTCTCGGAGGCTTTAAGGGATGCCAGAAGGATTTTCATTTTCGGGCGCGGGCATTTCGCGGCACTCTCTTCCCTGATCGCGCTGCGCCTCAACCGTTCGGGCTATGAGGCCATCGACCTTGCAGATCAGATTCATCAACTTCCGGAAGTCTTGATGAGGCTCTCCTCTCGCGATGTCGTCTGGCTTCTGTCTTTCCGCAAGGCACCACCCCTTCTTCAGGAAGTGCGCGACCTGGCGGCAAAACGTGGGGCCAGGACCCTGGCAGTGACAGATGTCGGGGGAACCCGCATCGATCCAGCTCCGGATCACCATATACGCGTGTCTCGAGAAGATCCGGGTGAATCGCAATCGCTTGTCGTGCCGATGACGATTGCCAATGCGATCATTCTCGACCTCGCATCGATCGACAACGGCCGTTCGATCAACTCTCTCAACGAGTTCCGGTCGTCAGGGCATCGACGGGTCTGAGCACCGGGTGAAGGGAAAAGACGGTTTATCTCCGTCGTCACTGCATAGCTGCATTGCACAAAAAATAGGTGCGGCGAGGCTAATAATTCGGCATATTGCATATAGCTGATGCACATGGCGGTCTCCTCCCAGTTCCGCTGCACCAGCTGTTCCCCTCTGGAGGTTTGATATCTCCACACTTTATGGGCCGCGGTTTTCCGTCGGCCCTTTTTTCTTTTTATCCTCGGATATGATGGGATTTACCTTGTGCAGATCGGGATATTTGTCCGCAGCTTGCAACGCCGATCGTCGGAATTCTCTGTTTAACTTTTGCAGCTGGCGGTGCTTACGTTTCCAGCGGCTGGGGTTTTCCGAGAGGAAACAGATGTTTGCAGAAATGCGATCGTCGCAGCGTCCTCCGGGGCCGCTGTGGGTCGCCATTTTGGGGTTCCGCGAATCGCGTGCCGCCTGCGACATGCGTTCTGCGCGGAGACACGAGATCGTGTTGATGAGCGTTACCTTGTTCAGTCCGATGAACAATCTGTCACAAACGCTCGCAACACTTGAGCACCGGTCAACTTTTGATGTCGTGGCCGGTCTTGGCAACAGCCATTGTCTGATCGGAAATGCGCCGACAACTCTGGCACGTGCCGACGAGAAGGCAGCCGCCTGCACGTTCTCTGTGGTCGATGGTTGTGGGGACTACGTGTCTGCAAAGCCGAACGGGGCTGCTGTCCGGCGGTAGTCGTCGATCAGGATCTGCCGGCCGATGGGCGGCTCAGCGCGCGAAGTGCACGTCGCGCGCTGACAGAGCCGACAGGCGACGCCTACCGGGACTGGGGTGCGGTCGCTCTCCGGGCGAACATAAACAAGACGATCCGCATGCTGCGCGTCGCAGACCAGCGCGACCGCGCGGTCCACTCTGGGAGCGCTGTAAGCGCCGCCACCCGTGCTGACGGTGCGGGCAATCGAGAAAAAACGCTGACCATCCGGAAATTCCAGCCATTGGGTGATGATTTCGCCGGGCGTGCGAAAAACCTGATGCACGTTCCAGAGAGGACACCCTCCACCATAGGCCGAAAACGGAAACTGCGCGCCGTCCAGTCGTTTGGAGACGTTTCCGGCGGAATCCAGCCTTATGAAGAAAAACGGTATGCGCTCCTGTCCCGGTTTTTGCAGGGTCGTCAGCCTATGAGCTGTCTGCTCGAAGCTCGTTCCGAACTGTCGGGCGAGTGCGGCAAGATCATAGCGTTTTACGTCGACAGCTTTGGCGAATGCACTGTAAGGCATCAGCAAAGCTGCCGCGCAGTAGCTGGCAAGAGCCCGATGCGTCAGCCGTGCACTCGCCTCCGACTGAAAATTACCCTCCCGGACAGCTGCGGTGATTTCCGCACCGAACTCCAGATAGGCCAATTGTTGGGCAAGCTGGAACTGCTGGCTTGCCATGTCCAGTGTTTCATCGAGGAGGATCTGCTTGCGATGCAGATCGTGCCGCCGCACCATGTCCGACATTGCTGACGTCGGCAGCCGACGGACCCTCAGTCCGTGTTTTTCGGCCAAGTAGCTGGCTATGCCGTTTTTCTCCGAGACGAGGGCCGCAAGCCGTTCGGCGGCTGTATCGAGCGCAGGGAAACTGTTGCGTCTGGCGGCCAGAAAGCGCCTCGTGGCGGCCACCGGGTCGGAGGCTTCCGAGGTGGTGCCGCGCTGGCCGGGCCGATAGTCGGCAAATGCCAACTGCTCTTCACGATAGGCCGTGTAAAGGCGCAGAAGCGCTTCGCTGAAGGCGGGGAAGCTGCTGGCGATGTCGGAAATTTCCGTGGCTGCGAAATCGATATCGCCGAAGATCGGGTCTTTCATCACCGTTTGCAGGCGCGCGGCATGGTCCGCGCCCCCATCACCGGCGAGATCGGCCATGTCAATCTTGTAGGAGCGCGCCAATCGGAGAAGAACTTCCGCAGTGATCGGTCGCTGGTTCCGCTCCATCAAGGCAATGTATGACGGCGAGATATCAAGGTCAGCGGCCATGTCTGCCTGTGTCAGGCCAAGATCGCGTCGGAGCCTGCGCAGACGCGTGCCGAGATATACCCCCTGTTTCTCCGACATGAAAAGTCCTCCAACTTTACAATATTACAATCAAATTTTGTAAAGTTTGACAAGTGCACAGCAAAGTCCGTGCCTTGTCTTACGTTGCTGCGATATCGATTGTTCACGCCATCGGAGGAGCGCTCATGACCTATGCAAACGACCGCCAACAGATTGAAGACCTGATCGCAAAGAACGCGGGCTGGAGCGGCATCACTGCCGAAGCGGTCGCCAGGATGCGGTTGCAGAACCGTTTCAAGACCGGCCTCGACATTGCCCGTTATACAGCCGACATCATGCGTCGTGACATGGCGGCCTATGACGCAGATCCGGCCAACTACACCCAGTCTCTCGGGTGCTGGCACGGCTTCATCGGTCAGCAGAAGATGATTTCGATTAAGAAACACTTTGGAAGCACCAAGGGCCGCTACCTGTATCTTTCCGGCTGGATGGTTGCTGCTCTTCGTTCGGAATTTGGTCCGCTGCCGGATCAGTCGATGCACGAGAAGACCAGCGTTCCGGCTCTTATCGAAGAGCTTTACACCTTTCTGCGGCAGGCGGATGCCCGCGAGCTTGGCATGCTGTTTCGCGATATCGATGCCGCGCGCGACGCCGGAGACGTTGCGCGCGAAAAACAGCTTCAGCAGGCAGTCGATAACTACCAGACGCATGTCGTCCCCATCATCGCCGATATCGATGCAGGATTCGGCAATGCCGAGGCTACCTATCTCCTTGCCAAGAGGATGATCGAGGCTGGCGCGTGCGCCTTGCAGATCGAAAACCAGGTGTCGGATGAAAAGCAGTGCGGCCATCAGGATGGCAAGGTTACCGTGCCGCACGAAGACTTTATCGCAAAAATCCGTGCTTGCCGGTATGCATTCCTGGAAATGGGTGTAGACAATGGCATCATCGTTGCCCGGACCGACTCGCTCGGTGCCGGACTGACCAAGCAGATTGCCTTCAGCAAGGAACCCGGTGATATCGGCGACCTCTACAACGCTTTCCTGGATTGCGAAGAGGTTTCCGACGTCAGCAGCATCAACGGGGACGTCATCATCAATCGCGATGGCAAACTGATGCGCCCGAAACGCCTGCCGTCCAACCTTTATCAGTTCCGAGAAGGGACAGGTGCGGATCGCTGCGTTCTCGATTGCATCACGTCGTTGAATAACGGTGCCGACCTTTTGTGGATCGAGACGGAGAAGCCACATATCGAGCAGATCGCCGGAATGGTTGATCGTGTTCGCGAGGTCATTCCGAACGCGAAGCTGGTTTACAACAACTCTCCATCCTTCAACTGGACGCTGAATTTCCGGCAGCAGGTTTTCGACGCCTGGGCGAAGGAGGGAAGGGATGTATCCTCTTACGACAGGGCCAGGTTGATGAGTGTCGACTATGACGCGTCTGAACTGGGACTCGAGGCTGATGAACGGATCCGTACGTTCCAGCGTGATGCCGCTAAGCGCGCCGGTATCTTCCACCATCTGATTACGTTGCCGACCTATCACACGGCCGCGCTATCTACGGACAATCTTGCGAAGGAGTATTTCGGTGATGCCGGAATGCTGGGATATGTAAAGGGTGTCCAGCGGAAGGAAATTCGTGAGGGCATTGCCTGCGTCAAGCATCAGAACATGGCAGGCTCTGATCTTGGCGACGACCACAAGGAATATTTTGCGGGTGAAGCAGCTCTCAAGGCTGGTGGTGCTCATAACACCATGAACCAGTTCGCGGCGTAAGCCCCGGACAATCAGGCGGGGCGTATAGCAATACGTCCCGCCACTCCTGTTTCGCCGGACGTCAGGCATTCATAGGTTCAATCCGGCTCGTCTATCTGCTCGAGAACACGGCTGAAGGCGCTCAGCTGGTCCATCAGATGCACAAATTCTGTTTCTCCCAGCGCCGCATGGAACCGCTTGCGTGCGCGACGGGCTGCTGCGCAGACAAGCTTCAGCATTTCCTCCCCTTCGGGCGTAATGTAAAGCAGGCGCGCCCTTTTGTCTTTTGGATCGACATCACGACGGACAAATCCTCTGCTCTCCAGTCCCTCCAGACATTTTGTGACGGATGAGCGATCCAGCGCGATACGCTCTCCCAGGACATTCTGGTGGATGCCGGGCTCGATGTAGGCGAAAGCCAGCGCGCTATATTGCGTGGGCGTAAAGCCGAGGTCTCCAGCTTCTTCAGTAAATATGGCCAGAGCAACCTGCTGACAGCGGCGAAGGAGAATGCCGTGTGAATGCAGGATTTCTTGAGCGGTAACGATCAACGCGACGTGCCTCCCTTTGCGCAATTGACAAATATAAATTTGTGGCGTAGCTGATAATCAGCTATCCAACATTTTTTGATGTAGGGAAAAGCTTCGCCATCGGCTCGCCGGATGGACGATATTTTCCGTACGACGTTTGTGATTCAAAATGCCCGAAATGCTCCAATCCCGGCTTGTTGCCAGTCTTTTGCGCCTTGCGTTACGCGGCGCGCCCTAGTCGGTGGAATTTGCCCGACATGCCGTTTCCGCGCAACGCGACAAACAAGCCAAAACGCCCTTTCGCGGCAAAAGTTTTCCCTTCTCCACGGTAAAGAAAATGGCAGCTAAGCAATCTTATGCCTCTCAGGGCAAGTTCATGATATCGCGTCGCGGCATGTTGCTCGGCGGTGCCACCTTGTTTGCGGGCAGTGTCGCTGCATCGCTCTGTCCCGGCCTCTCGTTAGCAGCGACCGACGCTGGCGCACACGTCCAGTTCATGCAGCTGTCCAATCTGCTGATCCAGCACCAGCTCAATCCAGCTGTCGGCCAGCGTATAGCCGATACGGCAAGCAGCGCGTACACGAATTTTCCGCAGCTGCTCGATGCGATCATCGCAATCGCCGACAAAAAGAAGGCCACTCAGGTTGAGGACTTCTTCTCCGATATTCCGGAAGGCGAGTTGAGGGATTTCGCTCTCTGGGTGATCGCGGCGTGGTATTCCGGCTGTTCCTCCGAAAAGCGCAATGCGACCGTTTTCACCTATGAAGAGGCGCTGACGTTCAAGACCACCAGCGACATCCTCACCATTCCTTCCTACGGCATCTCCGGCCCCAATCTGTGGACCCGGCCCAACCTGCCGCTCTCGGCGCCGATGCCGAGCTTCTGACGAAACCCACCAAAGAAAAGACGTTTCCCATGGTTACCAAGAACAGCGCCGACGTCGTGATCGTCGGAACGGGCGTCGTCGGCGTCGTGATAGCCGAGCAGCTGCTGGATGCAGGCCATTCCGTCCTGATGATTGAAGCCGGTCCGCGGGTGACGCGCGCCGAAGTCGTTGAAAACTGGCGCAACGCCCCGCTTGGCGTGAAGGGCGATACCTCCGTCGCCTATCCGTCGCGTCCATGGGCGCCGCACCCGATGGGCGGTGAAAAGCCCGAAGATGCCTACCTTCAGCTTAGCGGCCCGGACAGCTACGCCCAGACCTTTATCCGTTATGCGGGTGGTTCCACCTGGCACTGGGCAGGTACGTCCTGGCGTCTGACGCCGGAGGATATGCGCCTCAAATCTCTATACGGCGTCGGTCGCGACTGGGCTTTCGACTACGATAAGCTGGAACCCTACTACGTTCGTACAGAAAACAAGCTCGGCATCTGCGGTCCGTCTGATCCCGCTCTGCAATGGCCGCGTGTTGCCCGTTCCGCTCCTTACCCGATGCCAGCCCTGCCGTTCTCGCCGGGCGAGGAACGCTTCACGGAAATCGTCAAGACGCTCGGCTACAACAATATTCCCGTTGCACAGGCGCGTAACAGCGGCATGCCATACGATGGCCGTCCGGCCTGTTGCGCCAACAACAACTGTGTTCCGGTCTGTCCCGTCGCCGCCAAATACGATGCCGAAACGGCATTGCTGCGCCTCGAGAAAAAGGGCGCGGCATTGCTGGTCGATTCCGTCGTCTACAAGGTCGAGACCGACGCCCGGAACAGGGTCGAAGCCGTTCATTATTATGACCAGCACAAACAGACGCATCGTATCAGTGGCAAGCTGTTCGTGCTCGCCTGTAACGGCTTGGAAAATCCGAAACTGCTTCTGATGTCGAAAGATGACCGCAATCCGAACGGCGTCGCAAATTCATCCGATCAGGTGGGCCGCAATATGATGGACCACCCGCAGCTGACATTGACGGTGACTACCAAGGAGCCTTTCTGGTCAGGCATCGGTCCGGTCGTCAATTCGGGCATTATGGAGACGTCGCAGGGTGATTTCCGCTCGGAACATGCCGGTGCCTATTTCCGCTACAACAACTTCGCCCGCAATCGTTTCGTCACGTTCGCCGCGCTGAAAAAGGGCTTGGTCGGCAAGGCGCTGGATGAGGAAATCCGCCGCATGACCGCCTGTACGGCCGATGTCGTCGCAGCCCACGAAGTTCTGCCAGATCCGAACAACCGGCTGACGCTTTCCGACAAGACCGACTGGCTCGGCCTGCCGAAGCCACACATTCACTACGATGTCGGCGATTACACCCGCAAATCCGCGGAGGTCTATTCGCTGCCGATCGGCAAGCGCATTGCCGAAGCTATGGGTGCGACCGACGTCAAGATCAGCCCGAAATTCAATCAGAGCAAGCACATCATGGGTGGCACCATCATGGGCAACGATGCCGCGACCTCGGTGGTCGATGCGGACTGCCGTGCGCACGACCACGAAAACCTGTTCATTCCGGGCGGCGGCGCAATGGCGTCCACCGCCTGCGGCAACAGCACCATCACCATGGTCGCACTTGCCATCAAGGCGGGTGACGCCATCGTTGAACAGATGCGGGGCGCATGACAATGAAGACCGTAAAAACTCTCGCGCTTGCCGCACCGTTGGCGCTCGCCGCGTTTTCTCCCGTTGTCGCGACGGCTCAGGAATTCTCCAAGGAACTGATCGGCAAGGGGCGCTATCTCGCCACTGCGGCCGACTGCGTTGCCTGTCATACCAACCACCATGGCGGCAAGCCGATGGCGGGTGGCTTGCCGATGGCGTCTCCGGTCGGCACGATCATGTCGACCAACATCACGCCATCTAAGCAGTTCGGCATCGGCAACTACACCGAAACCCAGTTCTCCGATGCGGTGCGCAAGGGTGTTCGTGCCGATGGTGCGAACCTCTATCCCGCCATGCCCTACGTGTCCTATTCGATTATGACGGATGAGGACATTCACGCGCTCTACGCCTATTTCATGCAGGGCGTCGAGCCTGTGGAGGAAAAGGCTCCGGAAACCAGCCTTTCTTTCCCGATGAATATCCGCGCCTCGATGATGGGTTGGAACCTGCTGTTCCGCCCCAGTGAGATCCACTCGGATGATCCCAGCCAGTCGGCGGAATGGAACCGCGGTAAGTATCTGGCCGAAGGCGCAGCTCACTGCAGCACCTGCCACACCCCACGTGGCCTGTTCATGCAGGAAGAGAAAAGCGCCAACCTGACCGGCGCTCAAATCGGGTCCTGGTACGCTCCCAATATCACCAATGACAATGTGCATGGCATCGGCAGCTGGAGCCAGCAGGATCTGGTGACCTATCTGAAGACCGGCAAGCTGGACAACCGGGCGCAGGCTGCGGGCAGCATGGCTGAAGCTATCAGTTACAGCTTCCAGCACATGACCGACGCCGACCTCAACGCCATTGCGACCTATGTCCGTAGCGTTGCTTCCGTGAACGCATTGCAGCCTTCAGGCCCCACGCGCTTCGATCAGGGCAAGGCTGGTAACGATCTGGCCGGATTGCGTGGCAAGGATTATGCCGAAAGCCTGAAGGGCGATCACGCGGGCGCGCAGATCTTTGCCGCCAACTGCGCATCGTGCCACGGTTACAACGCTCAAGGCACGAAGGACGGCTATTACCCGAGCCTGTTCCACAATGCGGCCACGGCTGGCGACAACGCGACCAACGTGATTGCCGCCATCCTATATGGCGTCGACCGTCACACGGAGAGCGGTCATGTGTTCATGCCCCCCTTCGGGGATCAGACCAACGCCGTCGTATCGTTGGACAATACCGAAGTTGCATCGCTCGCAAATTATCTGCTGAAGGACTATGGCAATGCGAAGCTTTCTGTCACCCCAGATGATGTTCAGGTTATCCGGGAAGGTGGACCCAAGTCGAACATTGTGCAGCTTGCGAGGATCGGTATGGGGGCAGGCGTGGCTGTTGCCGTGATACTTGTAGCGGGCCTTCTGTTCTTCCGCCGCGGCAGAAAGTCTGCCATGCGGGCAGGTCTGTCGGGATAAGCAGCTCACAGGACCAATCCAGACATGCAACCGTGCCGCCGCGATCCGTGGATTGCGGTGGCAGAGATTTTGTCGGTGCACATCGTCCTGATAGGAATTGGTCAACCAATTGCACCGTTAACATGCGATCAACTTAAAATATTCACCGTCTGTTTCTGAGCTCGCCCTATCCTTGCAGTACTTAACGACAGGAAGCATGGCGACGTGAGACATTTATCAAAAGCTGAAACGCATGACCCGCACGCCTATTTGACCACGCGCCTGGCGCTTGCGCAGTCCCGTATCGAGCAGAGCTTTCTCGATGGCGGGTCTGTACTCGTTTCGGTGATGGATATCCTGACCGAGCTCATTGCGATCCTGGATCGCATGACAGGTTCGATGGATGGCGATACCGCCGACGTCGCAATGTCCAACATGCAGAAGACGATCGAGGATCTGCTTCGCCTGCCGGATACCGCGGCGGCGCGTCAGGCAGCATTTGTCGAGATGAGTGGCCTGTGCAAATCGGCCAACGTTCAGGTCAACGATATCCGCGAGACGATCCGCTATCTGAAAACCTTCGCCGTTACCGTGAAAATCACCGGAGCGGGTATCGCGGAGTTTTCCTCTTTCGCGGAAGAAATCCGCGAGCGTATTCACTTCGGTGGCGATGAAGTCGGCAAATTCGCGCAGTATCTCGATGTCATGGACAAGCAACTCGCCAAGGCGCGTGACGTTTCGTCAGCCATCGGTGTCGATTTCGATGCGACGATCCCGGAGATCGTCAATGGTTTGAGAACGAATTCGGGCCGTATCGGCGAGCAGCATCGCGACATGGCGGCGATGGCTTCGAAGGTGAAGTCTATTGCACGGGGCATTCAATCCAAGATCGCCTCGACGCTTTCCTCCCTCCAGATTGGTGACATCACCCGTCAGCGTATCGAGCATGTTCAGACGACACTGGCACTGCTTGAGGATTATCGGCAGTCCGAGGGGGCGACGGCTTTGACTGCTGGCGAGATGGACGCCCTCTATGATACGGTTTTTGAGCTGGTCAGCGCCCAGATCGACGAGATGGCGGCGACGTTCGGACAGGACTGCCGCAAGATTTTTACCGGAATCTCCAGTTTTGCCGACGATGCAGCCAACATTCTTTCTCTGCGTGACAGGCTGGTGGAAGATGCGGACACGGATGGCGGCAGCGCGCTGCAGCTTCTTGAGAAGGATATCACCAGAGCTTGCGATCTCGCGGGAAGGGTGCAGGAGAGCATGGCGGACGCCAACGCCGTCGTTTCGTCCGTCACCACTACGGCGCAGGATTTGTTGCAGGGAATTGAAGTCTTGCGCTCGATCAAGATGGAAATCCATTACATGGCTTTGAACTCGAACCTGCGATGCTCGAAGTTGGGCGACGAGGGGCGGTCGGTCAATGTCGTCAGCGGCGAACTGCGCGTTTTTGCCGACAAGCTCGAAGCGCCAGCCGACGCAATCGTCGCCGATCTTCATCGGATCGAGGGCGTGATTGGAAGCCTGATGACGAGCGAAAGCCAAAGCTCCGGCGATCTACGGGAGCCATTGAACGATGCGCTTCAGTCCGTAAGCCGAGCGAAAACGCAGATGGAAACCGGGCTTCATGATCTGGCGACGGAAGGGCAAGCGGTCTTCAGCCGTATCAGCGCCGCCGTCGTCAAGCTGGATTTCGAAAGTGAACTGGGCGACGTTCTGGAGGAGTGCCGTCAGGTGGCGTCGCAACTCACAACGGGCGGGTCGCGCGGCATTGCCTCGTTCGAAGAAAAGATCCTGCCGTTCTCATCGCGGCTCTACAAACTCTATACGATGGCGCAGGAACGAGAAATTCACACGCGCTATCTGCCTGTCGATCTCGCGCCGCAGCAGGTGGAACCAGCCGCTGCTGTAGTGGACGAAGACGACGATCTTTTCGCCGACGCGCTGTTCTGATGCCTGCCGAAATCAGGCAGCCTGCATCATCTTGCCTGCTGCCATTTTCTGCGAAGCTTCCAGCAGGCGGAGTACCTCGTCCGCAAACGCTTCCGCGTTCTGCATGGCTTTGTCGAGATTGCTGACTTGGCCTGACTTCATCATGTGCAGGCATCCCTGAAACTCGAACATGTCTCGGAACGCGGACCGCTCGAAGATCGGCGTGTCGAGAACGCGGACATTGCGTTGCGCCAGAAGTTCTCGCGCTGCCAGCAGCGCGCGTGTGGTGACGAGCGGATTGACGCGGGTCAGCACCACCGAGTGATCGATACGGATATTTGCCTTCTCATGGAGATAACGCAGCAATTCGAGGACCTGCGCGCCGCCCTGTGCATCCATGGTGCTGCCCTGCACGGGAATCAGCACATGGTTGGAAAGGCCGATTGCGGTCGCCAGCAGAGGCGACTGCGCGCCCGGAAGATCGATTATGACGTAATCGAACGCCCTGCGGCTGTCGATGACATGCTGTTGGAGCGTGTTTGCCGTTACATAGGTTATGACGGAGAAGTCCACCCGCATGTCGGCCTTTTCCCGCCAACGTGAAATCCAGCGCTGTGGATCTGTATCGATAACGCAGACCCGTGCTCCACGTCTTGCGAGTTCGGACGCCAGCAGAAGAACCGCAGTGGTTTTTCCTGCGCCGCCCTTGGTGTTAGCAAACGTGATGACTGGCATGGCATGATCCGGAAATCTGGATGGAGACAGTCATGCCTCGCGGAGCACACCTGTTGCATGGTGTTATCCCATCATTGGCGAGTTTGGTTAATGCCGGGTAAAAGGGCCAGGCAATCAGCGCCGGCGATCTTCGGCCAGAATTTCGAGGGCGATCTTGTCGAGCGGCACGATCTTGTCGACGCCGCCGTGGGCGATCGCTTCTTTTGGCATGCCGAAGACAACGGACGATGCCTCGTCCTGCGCAACGGTAAATGCGCCCGCCTGATGCATTTCCAGCATGCCCCGCGCGCCGTCATCACCCATGCCCGTCATGATGATGCCCATGGCGTTGCCGCCTGCGGCACGGGCTGCCGAGCGAAACAGCACATCGACGGACGGTCGGTGCCGCGACACCAGAGGGCCGGTGCGGACGGAAACGTGATAACGAGCGCCCTGCCGCTCCAGAAGCATATGCCTGTCGCCGGGCGCTATCAGCACGTGGCCACGCAACACTGGATCGCCGTCTTCCGCTTCCTTGACTTCGACATCACAGAGGCTGTTAAGGCGTTTTGCGAAAGCAGCGGTAAATCGTTCCGGCATGTGCTGGACGATGACGATACCGGGGGAGTTTGCCGGTAGTCTCACCAGCATTTCGCGCAGTGCTTCAGTGCCTCCGGTTGAGGCGCCTACACAGATCACCATTTCGGTGGTGCGCGCCATGGCCTTGCCGGAGGGGGGCGGCAATACCGCATCGGCAGTCAGTTTCGCCTGCGGACCGCTTGCGGCAGCCGAACGAATTATCGGCCGGGCATTGCCGACGCGGGCATGGGCAGCACTTTTGACAACTTCGCAGATACGCGCCGCCTGCTCCGCCAAATGATCGGCAGCCGCAATCTTTGGTTTCAGGATGATGTCGACGGCTCCCGCCTCCAGTGCCTGAAGCAATGTTTCCGATCCGGCTTCCGTGAGTGAAGAGCACATGACCACGGGGATCGGTTTTTGCGACATGATCTTGCGCAGGAAGGTAATGCCGTCCATGCGTGGCATCTCCACGTCAAGTGTAATGACGTCAGGGATTTCTTCCTGAATGCGTTTGGCGGCGACAAAGGGATCGGATGCGGCTCCGATCACTTCAATCCTCGGGTCACTCTCCAGAACCTGCGTCAAGGTCTGCCGGACGCTGGCGGAATCGTCGACAATGAGAACGCGGATCTTTTTCGACATGGCTCCTGCCGTCATTGCTTTTTGAAGACGGTATTGGCGACCTGATGTAACGGGAGGTCGATACCGGTTATTGTTTCGGAATGGCCGATGAAGAGGTAGCCGCCCGGCGCCAGACGCTTGCACAGTTCGGTCAGAACGTGCGTCTGTGTCTTTTTGTCGAAATAGATCAGGACGTTACGGCAGAACAGAAGATGCACGGCGTCGCCAATCTGGTACGTCTTGTCCATCAGGTTCATGCGCGCAAAACCGACTTTCGAACGCAGGCTCGGTACGATGCGCACGTCCCGGCGTTTGCGTTCAACCGGCTGCATGACATATTTCCGCATCATCTCGGCCGGAACCGGATCGAGAAGTTCACGCGGATAAATTCCGCTGTGGGCCTTCCTGAGCACGTCCGTCGATAGATCTGTAGCGAGAATGCTGAAATTGTTGATGACCTGTTTTTCCACAGCCTCGGCCAAGACCATCGCCATGGTATAGGGTTCCGCACCGGTCGAGCAGGCGGAACTCCAGGCCCGGATGCGTGTGTGGCCTTCAGCGGCGAGCGTGGGAAGCGCGAACTTCTCCATGTAGTCGAAATGGTTCGGCTCGCGGAAGAAATCCGTTTTGTTGGTCGTCACCACGTCGATCAGGTAGATCGCCTCTTCTTCCAGACCATCTTCCCGAAACAGGAAGTTGCAATATTGCCCAAAGGTGGCGTGACCGGTGGCGCGCAGCCGTTTGCGCAGTCGCCCTTCCAGCATGGTACGCTTCGTGTCCGGCATCTTGATGCCGCTGTAATTGTAGATGTATTCCGAGAGCAGCCGGAAATCCCGCTGGCTCAGGCCGTCGTGAGACGAGGCAGAGGCGATGGAGGCGTTCACGGCAGCGGCACCCCTCATGCCGCCTGAACCGGCTTGCCACCCTGCCGGGCGAGAGCGTTTTCTTCATTCGAAAACAGCTTGGCGAGGTCGATGATGACGACAAAATCACCCTCGCGGCGAACGACGCCCGCGATGTAGTCGGAATTCCAGTGGACGCCGATATCAGGAGCCGTTTCCATCTGATCCTGACGGAACGGCGTCACCTCGAAAACCTTGTCGGCAACCAAGCCGACAGCAAGTGTGCGAGACGGGAAGGGAATGTCCAGCACCAGCACGCGGGTGTGCGGTGTCCGCACGCCGCGGCTCATGCCGAGCCGCAGCCGCAGGTCGATGATGGGCACGCCCTGCCCACGCACGTCCCTCAGGCCCAGCAGATATTCAGGGCTATGGGGAATTTTGAAGGTGTCCTCATAGTCGAGGATTTCGCGCACGACTGTAACGGGAACCGCGAAAACCTCCTCACCGAGGCTGAATGTTACGAACTGGCCTTCTGGAGACGTGCTGGCCATGGTCAAGCGCTCTCGCGGAAATCCGCATCGTCAGCGTCGGGGCCACCCATGGACATGTCCAGTGCGAAGCCCTTGGCGCGCGCCTGCTGGCCCGAGATCGAATTGTCCGTATACGCGTGGCGAGCAGGTTGAGCTTTTGCCGCCGCGCGCACCGGCGCCGCAGGTTTTGCAACAGGGCGACGGACAGCCTGAGCCGGGCGGGCAGAGGAACCTGCGCTGTCGACCTTGAAGAAGGCGATGCTGCTCTGCAACTCTTCGGCCTGCGCTGCCAGTTCTTCCGACGTCGCCGACATTTCTTCCGACGCGCCGGAGTTCTGCTGTGTCACCTTGTCGAGCTGCTGGATCGCCTCGTTGATCTGTGCGGCACCGATATCCTGCTCGCGGCATGCGGCGGAGATCTCAGCGACCAGTTCGGCAGTCTTGCGGATATCCGGAACCAGACGGTTCAGCATATCTCCCGCATCTGTCGCGACCTTGACCGTCTCGCCGGAAAGCGAGCTGATCTCGGCTGCTGCGGCCTGGCTGCGCTCTGCGAGCTTGCGCACTTCCGACGCAACGACGGCGAAGCCCTTGCCGTGTTCACCTGCACGGGCTGCCTCGACAGCGGCGTTCAGAGCCAGAAGGTCGGTCTGACGGGCAATTTCCTGCACGATCGAAATCTTCTCTGCGATGGTACGCATCGCGACCACGGCGCGGTTGACGGCTTCGCCGCTGGCTTCGGCGTCCTTCGACGACTGGCGAGCGATTTTTTCCGTCTGTGCGGCGTTATCGGCGTTCTGTTTGATGTTGGCAGCCATCTCTTCCATCGAGGCCGAGGCTTCTTCGGCAGACGATGCCTGTTCGGTCGCGCCTTGGCTCAGCTGTTCGGAGCTGGCCGACAGTTCCTGGCTACCGGAGGAAACGTTGTCAGAGGCGGAAAGGGCATCGGCAACGATACCACGCAGACGTTCCACCATCCGCTCGAGAGCGAGGCCCAGCGTATCCCGTTCGGAAAGCGGCTTTGGCATGACCGTCAGGTCACCATCGGCGATGCGGTCAGCGATGCTTGCCGTATCACGGAGGTTGCCGGTCATGGCGTTGATACGGTTCACGAGATCCTTGATCTCGTCGTTCGTCTTGATCTCGACGTTCTGGTTCAGGTCGCCGACAGAGACGGCTTCAGCAACCGTCATGATCTTGCGCAGGCCGCTGCTTATACCGAGGGCGATCCACAGTGCTGTTGCCGCCGCAATGAGTACTGCAAGCGCCGATGCACCGATAAGAAGGGTCCGGGTCTGCTCGTAGTCATCGTTTGCTGCCTGCTTCGCCAATTCGAGACGATCGCGGTTCATCTTTACGCCTTCATCCAGTTTCTGGGTCATGGCGTTCGCTGCTACGCGGCCATCGCCCGACGAGAACGATGCTGCAAGCGACGCGTTGCCCTGCGCGACCAGTTCACGAACGTGATCGTCGCTGGCTTCGAAAGCCTTGGTGATTGTCTGAAGGTCTGTCCAGTAAGCGCGTGTTTCTGCGCTGGCGCTTGCCGCCATATCGGCGAGCATCGCGTTGATCTGATTGCGGCTCTCGTCTCCGGCTACCTTGTGGCGCTGGGTTTCTTCGGTGGACGTGGAAAGAATGACGTTCTTCTGCGAGCGGACCGTTGCCAGTGCCAGCGCATTCATCTGATGCACCTTGTCGAGACGGACGACCGTTCCTTCGACAACCTCGTCCATTGCATTCTTGGCAATGCCGAGACTGTAGATGCCATAGCCGGCCGTTCCGGCGAGCATCAATATCAGGAAGCCAAAGGCAGCTGCCAGCTTCATCTTGATCGTAAATCGCATATCAATGCTCCTTGGAAAGTTCGATGACGTTGCCGCGTACGCTGCTCGCGCCCGGTCCCGCGTCGCGGTGTGTTTTGAAAATTGCCGTCAGATTGGGAAGAATGACGAATTCACTGCCGCGCTTGATGAGGCAGTGGATGTAATCCGCGCGCCATCGCATCCCCACGCTGGGTGGCGGTTCGCTCGCGGCCCTGTTGAATGTGGTGACTTCGTTCACCTTGTCTGTTCGGATGCCGACAAGTGTCGTTTCGTCATCAAGCAGCAATTCCACAACGACGATACGGCTGTCGATGGTGCGTTCCGTGGCTTCCATACCAAACGCGAGACGGATATCCGCAAGCGGGATTACCTTGCCGCGAAAGTTGATGACGCTCGCCACGAAGGGCTTTGCTCCAGGAACTGCTGTTTCCGGCAGAAGGTCCAGGATTTCCTGCACTTTCACGGCTTCGATTGCGAAGGTTTCGCCGGCGATATTGAAGGTCAGAACCTCGACCTCGCTGAAATCGCCCCAGAATTCATCGGTTGTTCTCAAAAGAGGCTGGTTCATCCCGCCGCCCGCAATTGCGCCTCCTGGTGCTGCCCCGCTGCCACGAGGTGGGCGACATCGAGGATAAGTGCGACATTGCCATCACCGAGGATGGTTGCACCCGAGAAGGTCGCGACGTCATGGTGCAGTTTGGACATGGCCTTGATGACCGTCTGGTGATCGCCGATGATCTGGTCTACGACGAGCCCGACACGTTCGGAGCCCGTGGAAACCACCACGACTTTCTGGAATTCTCCCGGCGCCGTTCCAGTATTGAACAGTTCGCGCAGGCGAATGAACGGAACGAGACTTTCGCGCAGCGAAATGAAGGAGCGACCGCGTGAACGGATATCGTCGTCTGGCGAGAGTTCCAGGCATTCTTCCACCGCTGGCAGCGGAATGACGTAGCAACCGTTGCCCACACGCACCAGCAGGCCGTCGATGATCGCGAGCGTCAACGGGATCGACAGCGAAATTTCCGAGCCGGCGCCCGGCGTGCTGACGATGTTGATCGAACCGCGCAGCGCTTCGACGCTTTTTTTCACAACGTCCATGCCGACACCGCGGCCGGAGAGATTTGTGACCTCGGCAGCCGTTGAGAATCCGGGCTGGAAGATCATCTGTAGGAGTTCCTGATCGGTGACCTGCGCATTGGCGGCCAGAAGGCCGGAAGCCTCCGCCTTGGCCCGCACGCGTTGCCGGTCGATGCCCCTGCCATCGTCCCGGATCGTGATGGTAACGTCGCCGCCGGACTGGCGGGCAACAAGGGTAATGCGACCCGTGGCCGATTTGCCTGCAGCGATGCGCTCATCGCTTTTCTCCAGCCCGTGGTCGCAGGAGTTGCGGACGAGGTGCACGAGGGGATCGGCGAGGCGTTCGATGACGGCCTTGTCGACCTCGGTGCTTTCGCCTTCCGTCTCAAGCTCGATCAGCTTGCCCGTCTCCCGCGCCAGATCGTGAATCAGTCGGCGGAAGCGACCGAAAAGCTGGGATATGGGCACCATGCGAAGCACCATCATGGTGTCACGCAATTCGCCTGAGAGCCGTTCGACATCCTCGGAAACAGAGCGCAACAGGATATCGGCGCTGCCGCCGGCCAGCTGTGAGAGCCGCGACTGGGCGATGACGAGTTCGCCAACCCGGTCCATCAACTCATCCAGACGCTCTGCCGGCACACGAACGTTTTCAGCCGTCTTGCCGTTTTTGGGATCAGCCGTTGCCTTCTTGATTTCCGGTAGGACCTCCGCAACGACTGGAGCTTCTTCAACCTGCGCCGTGATCTCACGGATATCGATCTCCATATCGTCCATGACGAATATGAACACGTCATCGATTGCCGACTGAGGCTGTCCGGTCGTCAAACGGACCGTCCAGCCAAGATGTAGATCACTTGGGTTGAGGGTATCGAGCGCCGGTACTGTCGAGGTATCTGCGACGATCTCGCAGTCGCCGAGTTCCTCCAGCTCATCCAGGAGACCGAGCGGGTTTGTTCCGTTCGCCATCGCGTTGGCAGGCAAGCGGAACCGGATTTCCCACGTGGTGGTTTTCGGCTTTGCCGTTTCCGGTGTCGCGGTCTGGACGGGAACATGTGTGATGACGCCGCTTCTGTTGCCGTTGCCGACGGCGGCATGCAGCCTCGCAAGCAGCCGCTCACCGCCGTCACCCGGAACACCGTGCGGGTTCTCAACCAGCGCCTGCATGTGATCCTGCGCTTCAAGCACTGCCGCTACGAGTTCGCTGGTGGCGGGGACTTCGCCCTTGCGCACCCGGTCGAAGGCGGTTTCGCAATGATGGGTGAAGGCGGCAAGAGCCTCGAACCCGAACATCGCTCCGGACCCCTTCAGAGTGTGCAGTCCGCGAAAAACAGCATCGATCTGATCCTGATCGGTCAAATCATGCAAGAGGTCGAGCAGTCCACCCTCGATCTGCTCGAAGAGCTCCGCCGCTTCCGTCCTGAAAACCTGAATAGGGTCCAGCGTGGTCATTTTCCGAGAACCTTTTTCACGATCTTGACCAGATGTTCGGCGTCGAATGGTTTGGTGAGCCAGCCTGTCGCACCTGCCGCCTTGGCGCGGGCCTTCATGTCGGCGTCGGATTCGGTGGTGAGAAAGATGATCGGGATACCCGTATGGGCAGGCGACTGCCGAAGCGCCTCGATCATTTCCAGACCGTTCATGTTGGGCATGTTGAGGTCTGTAATGATCAGGTCGAAATTCGCCGACTTCGCTTTGCCCAGACCATCCTGGCCGTCCACCGCCTCGGTGATCTGATAGCCCGCGCCTGTGAGGGCGATCTTGGTCGTCATACGGATGCTGGCTGAATCGTCGACAGTGAGAATATGTGCGCTCATGATATTACGTGTCCTTTCCATGCAGCCAGAACTGGCGGGAGGCGTCATCCATCCGCGACAGGAAACCGCCCCGTCGCAATGTCTGCAGAACCTGGCCGTCTGCTGGGTCTTTCAATGTGATTGTCTTACGGTTTTGCGCCGCGAACTTGCGGGAGGCTTCCATCAGTTGCACGAAGCTCAGGTCCGCGTCGGCATCCGCCGGTATCTCGACCACCAGCGTATCGGTCTTGCCGAAGGCTTCCAGAAGCAGGCCATGTGCCGACGCAATCGAGCGGATGGAAAGCGACTGAGGCATCGTCAGCGTATTGTTCGCGATGCTAAAGGACATTGGGGAACTCCCGAGAGGTTTGGATCGTCAGGCTGTCGTCGTCGTCCGGCGTCTCGATGCCTGGAACATCGATACCCACGAGTTCCTGCCCTCTCATCAGCTTCTCGATGACTGGCCATTGCCGTTGGAATGCCGCCACACAGGCGGGATCGAAATGGCTGCCGCTCTGCGCGATGATGTGCGCATGTGCCTCTTCGTGCGACCATGCCTTCTTGTAGGGGCGCTCGGAGCACAAGGCCTCGAAAACATCCGCAATCGCAACGATGCGGGCTTCCAGGGGGATGAGCTCTCCGGCAACGCCTTCGGGATATCCGGTGCCGTCCCATTTCTCGTGGTGTCCGCTGGCAATCGCTTCCGCGATGCGCAGAAGATCGGAGGACCCGTTCTCGAGGATTTGTACGCCAATGCCGACATGTTTCCGCATTTCGGCGATCTCGTCCGGGGTCAGACGACCGGGCTTCAGCAAAACACTGTCGGAAATTCCGATCTTGCCGACGTCGTGCAATGGGGCCGCAAGATAGATCATGCGGCAATGCTCGTCATCGAGGCCCAGGTCCTTGGCCATCAGCATGCTGATGTGTGCCACGCGGGAAATGTGCTCACCGGTGTGGCCGTCGCGGAACTCGATCGCGCGCGCAAGACGCCATATGATTTCTTCTTCGCGGGCGGCGAGTTCACGGGTGGCTTTGCGTACCTCACCGACAAGCCTGATTGCCTGCCCGGCGAGATCACGCTGTGCACGTCGCAGATCCAGCAAATTGCGCACCCGCGCCTTCAGTTCTACGGGATCGAAAGGCTTGTTGATGAATTCCGTGATACCGGCTTCTATCGCCTCGATGAGGACCGGTCGGCCGGTTTGGGACGTTATCATGATAACCGGCACGTGCATGAAGTGTTCGTGCGCCTTGAGTGCCCTGACGAGCTCGATCCCATTATATTTGGGCATCGTGTAATCTGCCAGAAGCAGATCGACGGCGTTGTAGCTGCAATATTCCAGCGCCTCCGCAGGGTCGGTAAACGCTACGATTTTCCTCACGCCGGGAAGGCCCCGGATTGCGGCATCCAAGGCAACGACAATTGATTTGCTGTCATCGACCAATACGATTTGCACATGTCCTCGCTATCGCTGGATTGCGGACAGATTTGCGTGCGAAATCCTCCGCAGGCGCGGAAGAAATTCGACGGATTGATAAACATTCTTTGGAGAAGTGCTGATCGCTTCATGTGATCAGAAAAATGAAGCTGCTGCACGAAAGCAGTTAATTCGCGCAACCAATTGTTATGGATAAATTGACCATATGTTGATTAACAGTGAATTAAGTTCACGTCATAAACGTCGCCTGATGCGTGTAAAATTTGTATTGGACGCATCGGCCTTGGTCGAATGAAGGCATTTTTGTGGCGATTTGAAACGGCGAGACGACAGCCGGATGTTCGGCCTTGCGCGAGAAAAAGGCATCCCGCTACAGGTCCATTGAGGCATCCCTTGCATGTTATTTACGATGAAAATTTTGACGTTAAAAAGACTGAATATGATATAAAAATGCAGAAAATCAGGGCTTTATTCGATCATCGAGTGCTCTTGCGGTCTTGCCCATGGTTGTTGCCCGTTGCTGCGGGCTTTGATGATGAATACCAGTCTCGTCGATCTCCCGCACGCGGTCATGATACTATTTCAAAGATGCCGGTTCGCTGCGCATTGGAGGGATTTCGCCAATGTTGACATTTTTGTGATTGCACGCTTCGGGTGTTATTTTCCGGTGAGCGTATCGTTCAAAAATGCCGATTGACCTTGGTGATCATAGCAGTGAGTTTTTATCCGCGATTAAGGCAATAAAGCTTCAAACCGCATTGGCTGTCGCGCTGAACGGACGAGAATGGCCATCAAGGGTGTCGCGATGGAGAATGACGGACCACGACGACGGTTTTGCCGTCTTAGCTGCGCTTTGCTTGAACGAAACGAACATCAGACGGGCAATCGTGCATCGCCACAGACAGGCTCGGATCGTGCATCCTTCGAACAGTTGATGAAAGACCATCTGGACTCCGAAGGCGATAGCCGTGGTGTGGGCGCGGACGCATCCCTCGGTTACTTTGGCGCTCCGGTCGATACGGCGTCTCTCGTTCCAAACGGCGATGCCTTGAAGGGAGACGTCACACTTGCGGGCTGGCTCAGTCGCTTGCGTTTGTTATGTGGAGCAAGGGCTAGTCCAGCATCACCATGTGTGGCGGCAGTTGGTCTTCGAAAAACTTCGAGAACGTCGCGATACGAGGCGGTAGTGCCTGATAGGGCGGATAATAAAGGGTCAGCCAGAGTTCGGGTGGTGCCCAGCCGGGCAGAACATGCACCAGCCTTCCACTGCGGATATGTTCCGCGATGTTAAAGCCCGGGAGCATCGCCACGCCCATGCCATTGGCGGCCATATCGGCAAGAACCTCGCCACTATTGGCGCTGAACGAGCGACCGGCTGAAATGGTAAGGCTCGATCCACCGTCTGACAAAACCCAGTTTTCCCGCCTGCTTTCGCCACTATAGGCCAGGCAGTCGTCCGGCGTTAGCTCGCTTGGGTGCTGCATGTCCGCGAAGCGGCTACCCGGTGCCGCCACCAGGATTCTCGGCACGGCCCTGATCTTGCGCCAGATCGTGAACTTGTCCGAAGGTGCCGAAGAAATGCGGATCGCCAGATCGTAGTCGTCATCGACAATGTTCACCAGACCATCCGAGAGGGAAATCTCGAAAGCCATCTTGGGGTACAGGTCTTTGAAGCCAGACAGGATCGGCGGCAGCACCGTCTTGCCGAGCCACGTCGGTGCACTGATCCTCAGGCGGCCCTGATCTGCCTTGTGCGCATTCTTGACATCCCGTCGGGCATTTTCGAGTGCCTCGACGGCAGGCTGGATCTGCGCGGCAAAAACCGCGCCATCGGTTGTCAGGGAAACCTGCCGGGTGGTGCGGACGAACAGCTGTACGCCGAGATCGTCTTCCAGTGCGGCAATGGCGCGGGTGACGGCAGCGGCCGTCATGCCCAGTTCGCGGGCCACCTGCGCGAAATTGCGCTTTTCGGCGGCCATGAGAAATATCTTGAGAGCTTTCTGGTCGTTCATGACTATTGTTTCAAAAATAGCAATTCATTCGGGAATAATATTGCAATTCTCGAAATTAATCAAGTGGTCTAAATCATGTCCATCGAAACGGATATACGGACAAGGACCGCATCGGCCATGATCAAAGACATCAAGGGATTGCACCACGTCACCTCCATGGCGTCGGATGCCCAGCAGAACAACCGGTTTTTCACCGAAACGCTCGGCCTGCGCCGGGTAAAGAAGACAGTCAACTTTGACGAGCCAAGCGTCTATCACCTCTACTACGGTGATGAAAAGGGTACGCCCGGCACCGTAATGACCTATTTCCCCTTCGCCAATATGATGGGCGGTCGCCCGGGCGTCGGCGAAGTCGGGGAAACACAGTTTTCCATTCCCAAGGGGGCTGTCGGCTTCTGGAAGGACCGTCTCGTTGCCAGCGGAGCAGGCGGCATTCAGGCCGATACGGTCTTCGGGGCCAATCGCCTCCGCTTTACAGGTCCCGATGGCGATGGTCTTGCGCTGATCGAAACGGGTGACGACGCCCGCACGCCATGGGTTTCCGATGGCATTTCCGAGGATAACGCCATCCGCGGTTTCACCGGCGCGCGTTTCAATCTACACGACACGGCGGCGACTGCGGAGCTTCTCCGTTTCATGGGGTATGAAAAGGCGGAGGCTGAGGGCGATGTCACGCGGTTCATCATTCCGGGTGGTAATGGCGCGGATACGATCGACCTCGCAGCGCTTCCGAAAACGCCGTTCGCCCGACCGGGCGCAGGCTCGGTTCACCACATCGCTTTCGCGGTCGAAAACCGCGAGAAGCAGCTGGAAGTGCGCAAGGCTTTGATGGATACCGGCTATCAGGTAACGCCTGTCATCGACCGCGATTACTTCTGGGCGATCTATTTCCGGACGCCGGGTGGGGTCCTGTTCGAAATCGCCACCAACGAACCCGGGTTCGACCGTGATGAAGATACGGCGCATCTCGGCGAGGCTCTCAAGCTGCCGAGCCGGTATGAGCCGTTCCGCAATCAGATCGAAGCGGGGCTGGCTCCACTCGCCGCATAAGGCGTGTACCTGCTCTGCGTCGGCAGTCACTATCGCGAAAGTTCTCCCGCGATATGGCTTCCGGCGTCGAGCAGTTTTACATCGGTGACAGCGGGCGTCTTTCATGACGCCCGCCTTGTCATGTGATTGTCGCATGAGCGTGTTTGATGACAGGGTTCCAACCACACACGTGACGGAAGAACCATGATCGAAATCTCTCAGTTGAACCGCATCAAGGCAGAGATCGCCGACAGCTTTGACGAAGAGCTGGAAATGCAGATGGAAGAGGAAGAGCTTGATCGGCTGGTCGTCGAAGGACTGTCCGAACCGGCTGCGCAGACATTGGAGCGCAAGGTTTACTTCCGCGAACTTTTCCGCCTCCAGCATGAACTGGTGCGGTTGCAGGGCTGGGTGCAGCACAAGAAGCTCAAGGTGGTCGTGCTGTTCGAAGGACGCGATTCAGCAGGCAAGGGCGGCGCAATCAAGCGCGTGACCCAGCGTCTCAACCCGCGTGTCTGCCGCGTCGTGGCGCTTCCCGCACCGACCGAGCGCGAGCGCAATCAGTGGTACTTCCAGCGTTACGTCCCGCATCTGCCGAGCGCCGGCGAAATGGTGCTCTTTGACCGCTCATGGTACAACCGTGCCGGTGTCGAGCGCGTCATGGGATTCTGCACGCCCGACGAACTCGAAGAGTTCTTCCGCTCCGTTCCCGAATTCGAGCGCATGCTGGTGCGTTCCGGAATCGTGCTCGTCAAATACTGGTTCTCGATCACCGACGAGGAGCAGGAATTCCGTTTCCGCATGCGCATCCATGATCCGCTGAAGCAGTGGAAACTATCGCCCATGGATCTTGAGAGCCGCATTCATTGGGAAGAGTACACCAAGGCCAAGGAAGAAATGCTGGAGAGAACGCATATCGAGGAAGCTCCGTGGTGGGTGGTCCAGGCCGTCGACAAGAAGAAGGCACGCCTGAACTGCATTGCGCATCTTCTCAGCCAGATCCCATATGAGGACGTACCGAAACAGTCTATCGAGCTGCCGGACCGCGTTCGCAACGACGATTACATCCGCCATCAGGTTCCGGCAGACATGTACGTTCCTGAGGTCTACTGACCGCGGGCCGACCGAGGGATTGCCGGATAGAGCCGACCGCTGTCGCCCTATCTTCAGCAGGGCGCCAGCATCATACGGTGAAGCGTCGGTCGGTCAGAGCCGACCGTAGCGTTCCAGGATCGAGCGGATCCGATTGTCCTGTTCGTCATTCGGGAGCAGGGCAGGCTGGCGGCTGGCGCCGACGGAGCTATCCTGGAGGTAGAGCGCGCGTTTGACCATTGCCGGTGCAAAACCGAGCGCATACAGATCGGTACGAAATGCCGTATAGATCGCCTGCTGACGCTCGGCTTCAGCAATATCACCCCGATTGAAGGCGTTCAGGATATTGGCCAGAACGTCCGGCATGGCGTTGCCGAGGCCGGAAATGCAGCCAGCGGCACCATTCTGCAGCGACCAGAGGACGAGGTGGTCCGGCCCGGAATAGACTTCGAATCCTTGGACCTCCTTGGACACTTGCAGATAGGCTTCAAGCGTCTGCTGAGCGCCACCGGAGTCCTTGATGCCCGCAATGTTGCCATGGTCAGCAAGCTTGCGCGCCGTTTCAGGTTCGATGTGGTTCTGTGTGCGGGCGGGGATATCGTAGAGATAGACCGGCGTTTTTACCGCATCGGCCACCGTCGAGAAATGGCGGATCAGGCCATCCTGTGTGCAGGCGATGAAGAAGGGCGTGATGACGGCTATTCCGTCGACGCCGATGCGGTCGAACTCGCGGGCAAGTTTGATCGTCTCGAATGTCGCGGGCATTCCCGCGTTGACGATGACCTTGACGCGACCGCCCACCTCATCGACGACCTCTTCGGTCAGCCTTACCTTTTCCTCGAAGGTCAACGCTGTGAAATCGCCATTTGTACCGGCGCACATGATGTTGTTTCCGGCGGCCACCTGGCGGCTGACCTGCGCGCGCGTTGCCTCGTAGTTGATCGTTTCGTCCTCGTTGAAGCAGGTCACGAGGGCAACGAAAGCTTGCTTGGTCATGGATAGGCTCCGGAAATCTGTCAGTTGATGCTGGCAAGCCGCTCAGGGCGACCATTCGAATGGGTGTCTGGGTCTGGATCGAGGCTCGCAGCCAGAAGTGCACGGGTATATTCCTCGCGGGGGGCCTCGAAGACCTGCCTGACCGTACCGATCTCGACTGCCTGCCCCTTGCGCATGACCATCACATGGTCCGCGAAGTCGCGCACCACAGGCAGGTCGTGGGCGATGAAAATGAAGGAAATACCCATCTCCCGGCGGAGCTTGTCGAGAAGCGCTATCACCTGTGCCTGCACGGAAACATCGAGGGCGGAAACGGCCTCATCGCAGACGATAAGTTTCGGCTCCAGCGCAAGCGCGCGTGCGATGGCAATGCGCTGGCGTTGGCCGCCGGAGAACTGATGTGGATAACGGCCCATATGCTCAGGCAGAAGGTCCACCTGACGCAAGAGTTCACCAACACGCTCGCGCCATTTCGCTTTCGGCAGGATTTCCGGGTGGATCACCCAGGCCTCGGAAATGAGCTGGAAGACGGTCATACGCGGATTGAGGGATTGCGTGGGATCCTGAAACACCATCTGCAGATCGCGACGTAGCGCATAGAGGTCGGCGGGCGACAGCTGGAACAGGTCGCGGCCGTTCCACAGGGCGCTTCCCGAATCCGGTTCATCCAGCCGCAGGAGAATGCGCGCAAGTGTCGATTTTCCCGAGCCGCTCTCGCCGACGATCGCCAGCGTTTCACCTGGCATAAGGTCGAAAGAAACGCCTTTCAGCGCATCGAATGCGCCGTATCGCTTACGCACGTCACGCACGCGGAGAAGGGCCTCGCCGGTCGCCTGCGGCTCATGCATCTCGCCCTTGCCGGGCGCGGCGTTGATGAGTTTTTTCGTATAGGGGTGCTGCGGGTTCTTGTAGACATCTCGCACTGTTCCTGTTTCGACCAGTTGACCCTTTTCCATGACGACGACGCGATCCGCAATCTCGGCGACGACGCCGAGGTCATGGGTAATGATCATCACGGCCATGCCGGTTTCCTGCTGCAATTCCTTCAGTAGCGAAAGGACTTCGGCCTGAACCGTCACGTCGAGGGCGGTCGTCGGTTCGTCGGCGATCAGGAGGTCAGGCTTCAGCGCCAGCGCCATGGCGATCATCACACGCTGGCGCTGCCCGCCGGAAAACTCGTGCGGATACTTCTTCATCGCCACATCCGGTTCGGGAATGCCGACGCGTCCAAGCAATCGCAGGGCTTCGGCATCAGCCTTCGTGCGCGAAAGGCCGTGGGTCGTCATGGCCTCGGCTATTTGCCAGCCGACTGTATAGACAGGGTTGAGATGGCTGAGCGGATCCTGAAAGATCATAGCGATTCGCTTACCGTTGATCTCGCGGCGCGCGTGTTGGGAGATCGACAACAAGTCCTTGCCGTCGAGCAGGATTTCCCCGGAGGTTATCTTGCCGGGTGGCATGTCGATGAGGTTCATGATCGCCGATGACGATACCGATTTCCCCGAGCCGCTTTCGCCCAGAATGGCGAGGGTTTCCCCGCGGTCGACGTAATAGGAAATGTTCTTTACCGCATGAACGACGCCGGTGGCGGTATGGAAATCCACCGAGAGGTTGCGGACTTCGAGCAGATGGTCAGCCATCCTTGTGACCTTTCATTTCCAGGCGCCAGCGCTGAACCGGATCAAGTGCGATACGCAGCCAGTTCGAAAGCAGGTTGAGCGACATTGTGGTGAGAATAATCGCAAGGCCTGGCCAGAACGACAGCCACCATGCATTGGTCAGATACTGTCGACCTTGCGAAATCATCAGGCCCCAGGTGATATCCGGCGGCTGGATGCCGATGCCGAGGAAGGAAAGCGCGCTTTCGGCCAGCATGACATAGGCGAAATCCAGCGTGGCGAGCGTTGTCAGCGTCGGCAGAACCACCGGCAGGATATGGCGGAAGAGAATGCGCTTGTTCGATGCGCCCATGACGCGGGCGGCCTGCACGAACATGCGTTCGCGGACTTCCAGCACTTCTGCGCGTGTCGTGCGGATGTAAACGGGAATACGGGTGATCGCGAGCACCAGCATCAGGTTCAGGATCGAGGAGCCGAGCAGGTAGAGCACGATGACGGCAATCAGCAGCGACGGGAAGGACATGATGACGTCCGCCAGCCGCATGATGATCTGGCCGACGCGTGGCGAAGAAAAGCCGGCGACCAGGCCAAGCACCGTACCAGCGACCGACGACAGCAGAACGGCTCCGGCGGCTACCATCAGGGTGTTCTGTGCCGCCACGATGATGCGCGCCAGCAGAGGCCGGCCAAGGGCGTCGGCACCCATCCAGAAATACCATTCCCGCGCCCATTCAAAGGGCGGAAGGTTTCGGCCGCGCAGGTTCTGTTTTGTCGCCAGTTCTCCCAGCCACGAAGGACCGATGATGGCGAAGACAAGCAGGATCAGCAGGAAAATGACGGCACATAGGGCGAATTTGTCTGCCAGAAGCATGCGCCACATGCGGATCAGGAAAGACGGTTCGGCGGTGACCGGCGTTTCAGCGGTGGAAAGGCTCATACCGGTTCCTCCTCAGTGGCGAATTCGGGGATCGAGCAGGGCGTAGGCAAGGTCGATCAAGAAGTTCATGATGAAGATCGCAAGGGCCGTCACGAGAATAGCCGCGAGCACGACGTTGAAATCACGCTGGAGGATGGAATCGATCATCAGCTTTCCGACGCCGGGAAAGCCGAAAATCGTTTCCACGATGACAGCGCCGTTCAGCAGGCTTGCGGCTTGATCGCCGATGACGGTGATGACCGGCAGCATGGCGTTGCGCAGGGCGTGCACGAAGATGATCGGCCGCGACTTCACACCCTTTGCCCTGGCAGTTTTGACATAGGCAGAGGACAGCGCCGTAATCATCGAGCCGCGCACCACCTGAACGATGATGCCGAAGGGGCGGACGAACAGCACGGCAATCGGCAATATCCAGTGCAGCACGGAGCCGGTGCCTGAGGTGGGCAGCCAGGCAAGGTTGACCGAGAAAACAACGATTGCGACGATGGCAAGCCAGAAATCCGGGACGGAAGCGCCGACAAGTGAAATCATCGAGGCTATGCGGTCGAAAAAACCGCCGGAGCGGAACGCGGCGAGCGATCCGACGACGATTGCGGCACCCGTGACAAGCGACATTGTGATCGCTGCAAGCCACAGGGTCCAGACGAATGCTTCGAGAACGACATCGAGTGCGGGACGCGCCTTGCGCAGGGATTCACCGAGATCGCCGGTCACGACGCTGCCGACATAGCGCATGAATTGCACCATTAGCGGATCGTTCAGGCCGTGCAGTTCACGAAACTGCCGTTTCATCTCTTCGGATGCCTCGACGGGCAGGAACAGCGACGCTGGATCGCCGGTTAGCCGGGACAGGAAAAAAACGATCACCATGAGGCCAACCAGCGAGATCAGGCTCGCTATCGAGCGTTTCCGGATGAAGCTGAACATGTGCGCCCTCTTTCTGCTAAGACGGCGGGCAGTAGCCCGCCGTCATTTCTGTCTTGAGCGAATTGGTTACTTGATGCCGATTTCAGACAGTTGCAGCATCGAGTTCGTTGCGATGGTCGGTTTGAAATCCAGCCGTTCGGAAACTCGCGAGAAACCGACCATATGGAAGAGATCGACGTCTGCAACAACATCATCGTGCAAATAGGCAAACAGCTCGGACCAGAGTTTGGCGCGCTCGTCGCCGACGGCCGCTGACGCACGCTTGATAAGGTCATCCACCTTCGGATCGGAGAAGCCCGACTGAGTGCCGTCTGATGCATATTTGAAGAACATCGTGAACGACGGGTCGCCCTTGGAGTTGTCGTGCATTGCAGCGACGATGATCGGTCCGCGGCCTTCCTTGAAAGGCTTGGAATAATAGCTTTCGTGTTCAGCGACTTCAACGAACTTGAGATCGGTCTTGAAGCCGACTTCTTGAAGCTGGGATTGGATCGCTTCCATGATCTCGGTCACGTTCGGGAAGTTGGCCGTGCGGGCGATGATGGTGATCGGGGTGTCCACCTTTACTCCATCGGCCTTTGCCTCATCGAGAAGCTTCTTAGCGCCATCGGGGTCGTACGGGAAGACCTTGACGTCCGGGTTCCAGCCGAGTGTCGTTGGCGGCACAAGTGCGGTCGCCAGAACCGCGCCTTCGGGAACCAGCGTGCCGATGAATGCCTGACGGTCGATTGCAAGGTTCAGGGCGCGACGGACGCGAACATCGTTCAGCGGTGCGATATTGTGGTCGAGGCGAAGATAGACCGTTTCACTGTCGAGGTAGGAAAAATCGGTTTTCTTGTTTGTCGCGTCGAGCTGCGAGATGGACGGTGAAAGATCCGCCTCGCCCGCCTGCACCATCGCCGCACGAACCGAGGGATCGGCGCGGAACAGATAGGTGGCTTCTGTCACCGCCGGTTTGCTACCCCAGTAATCGTCGCGGGATGTCAGAACGATCTGTTGACCCGGCGTCCAGTTGCTCAGCTTGTAGGGACCGGTACCGACCGGCTCGCGGATGAATTCCAGAGGCGTTTCTTCCGGAACGATCGTGACCAGCGACATCAGCAGAGGCAGGATCGGTTGGGCCGGATCCGCCTTGAAATCGATGGTGTAGTCGTCGACGATCGTGGGCGTGATCGTCATGCCGCCGAAATAGCGGCGGGATTCGCAGGCGTTCTTGTCGCTCATGATGCGATCGAAGCTGTGCTTTACATCCTTGGCGTCGAAGCCGGTGCCGTCGGAGAACTTTACGCCCTGACGCAGATGGAAGCGCCAGCTGCCATCGGCATTCTGTTCCCATTTTTCGGCAAGGCGCGGCATGACGCCCTTGTTGTTGCGAACATCAAGCTCCGTGAGGGTTTCGCTCACATTCTGCATGATGATGCGACCGATATTGGAGCGCGTTGCCATGCACGGCTCAAGAAGGTCCGCTTCTTCGGCAAGCACGATCTTGATCGGCCCGGAGGCAGCATGCGCAGGTGTTATCGCAGATAGCGCGCTACCCATCAGAAGCGTCGCAAGCATGAGGGTTCGTTTCATTTCATTCTCCTCCCAGATCAGAAACTCGACTGCCGGTTTCGGTTGCTCCGCTAAGGTGACGACTGAATGTCAGCGCCCGCAGGCGTCACTTCAGGTCGCTAACAGCGGTGTTGCCTCCTCCCAGGCAGATATCCATCGGCTCTCGCCTTTAGCCCATCATGGTGTGGGCCGGCTTCGGGCCTTCGATGGCAAGCATTCACCGGAACGCAAAGTTTGTCAAATTAATTTCTTTATGGATTTAAAATCAAAAAGCTAAAAGAAATTTTTATTATTGAAAAACATATAGTTATGTGTAATTTCTTTGGTTTAATTGTTTGGTTTTCTATTTTATGAAACTTGACAACTTTTGCGTTCTGACGTTTCTGTCATGGCAGGAGGAGGCTAAAATGACCCCTGAAGACATCGCTAATGCCATGAATGGAGACGTTCGCCGGGTTTCGGATACCCGGCATGAGGCGTTTCTGAACTCCCCCATGATCCAGAATCATGCCAGTTTCCTGCATCTCCTCGAAGACGGTTCGCTGATCTGCGCCTGGTTTGGCGGTACGCTGGAAGGGAAATCCGACATTTCCATATTCGCATCCGTGCTGACGGCTGGATCGGAACATTGGGGGGAGCCGCAACGGCTGAGCTTCGATTCCGAGCATTCCGAGCAGAACCCGGTGTTTTTCACGGCCCCAGATGGCACCTTGTGGCTGTTCCACACGTCCCAGCCGTCCGGCAATCAGGATGAATGCCGAATTCGCATGGCGCGTGTTAGCAGAGACGTTTCGGCTCCCGCGGTACTGAAGGCGGAGGCGGGGCGTTTTCTGGATCTGCCACGCGGCAGCTTTGTCCGTGCACCGTTGAGAATTCGCGATGACGGCGCGTGGTTACTGCCGATTTTTCGCTGTATTCCGCGGCCGGGCCAGAAGTGGAACGGCAGTCATGACAATGCGGCCATCGGCATATCCACGGATGGAGGCCAGAGCTGGCACCTCGAGGATCTGCCGGAATCGACCGGATGCGTTCACATGAGTCCCGTCAAAACCGGTGACGAGAGCCTGGCTGCGTTCTTTCGCCGGCGTCAGGCGGATTTCGTCTATCGTACGGAGAGCGTGGACGGTGGACGTACATGGTCTGTCCCGCACGCGACCGACGTGCCGAACAACAATTCCTCCATTGCTGTCATTGGCCTGGCGGACGGGCGCCTCGCGATGATCTGCAATCCGACGAACGCGGAACAATCCAGCCAGCGGCGCGCCTCACTTTACGACGAACTCGGAGAGGATGATGACCGTCCGGATGCCGATCCGACGGGCGGATGCGTTCCGATCTGGGGCGTGCCACGTTCACCGGTCAGTGTCTGCCTGTCTGACGATGGCGGCCGGACGTTCGGGAAACGTATCGTCATCGAAGACGGCCCGGGCACCTGCCTTTCGAACGATTCAACGGACGGACGCAACAGGGAAATGTCCTATCCCTGGCTGCTCGAAGGCCGGGACGGCAGCCTTCACATCGCTTACACCTATTATCGACGCGCAATCAAATATGTTCGTCTGGCGCCCGGCTGGGCTGGAGCTTGAAGCAGGAGAGTTTGATGACCAACATCATCGGTATCACAATGGGCGATCCTTGCGGCGTCGGTCCCGAGATCATTGTCAGGGCGCTTGCCGAAATGTCTGCGGACGATCGTGCGGCAACACGGGTCTACGGCAATCTCGCCACGCTCGAAGCGGCGCGGCAGGCGCTCGGAGCTTCAATCGATCTGGCGCCTTTCGTCGTCGATCTGCCGATTGCGGGTGCTCCATTGCCGTGGGGCAAGCTGCTTCCCGAAGCCGGTGATGCGGCTTTCAGGTTCATCGAGCGCGCGGTTCGCGATGCCGAGGCCGGTAAGATCGGATGCATCGTGACGGCCCCGATCAACAAGGAAGCCCTGAACCTCGCAGGCCATCATTACGACGGCCACACCGGCATGTTGCGCAGTCTGACCGGCTCGTCGGCAGCCTACATGCTTCTGGCATCCGATCGCCTCAAGGTCATTCATGTGTCCACACATGTCTCGCTACAGGAAGCAATCCGTCGTGCGACCACCGAGAGGGTTCTGAAGACCATACGGGCCGGAAATGACCACCTCAAGCGCATCGGCTACGAGCGTCCGCGGATTGCCGTGGCTGGTATCAATCCGCATTGCGGTGAAAACGGGCTGTTCGGCACCGAGGATGACGACCAGATCGCTCCGGCAGTGGCTGCCGCACGGGCGGAAGGCATAGAGGTCAGTGGGCCGATCTCCGCCGATACGGTTTTCCACCGGGCCTATTCCGGGGCTTTCGATCTGGTGGTGGCGCAATACCACGATCAGGGTCACATTCCGATCAAGCTGGTAGCCTTCGATACGGCTGTGAATGTTTCGGTGGACCTGCCCATCGACCGCACGTCCGTGGATCATGGCACCGCCTTCGATATTGCCGGCAAGGGCATCGCCAATCACGGCAACATGAACTCGGCCATCGCCTACGCCCGCAAGCTCGTGGATGGCCCCAACAAGCAAGGATGAGTCCCATGACAATTGCTCCAATCGTCATTCATCAGCCCAGGCGGCTTGTTGTCGGGGCTGGCACCATCTCGAAGGTAGGGCCGTGGGCGGAGAACGTCGCCAGCACTCTGGTCATTGCAACCGGCATCACCTCTACCTTTGTCGAGCGGCTGGGTCTGTCTGGAAAGGTCGATGTCTTCGATGCCATTCCGGGCGAACCGGATATTGCAACTCTGGACGCTGCGCTGGAAAAGGCGCGCGACTGCAAGCCCGACCTGATCGTCGGGCTGGGTGGTGGCTCCGTCATGGATGTTGCCAAGCTCGTTGCCGTTCTCTGGGATAGCGACCAGACCCTTGCGGAGGTTGCTGGACCGGACAGGGTTGCCGGTCGCAATACAAGGCTGGTCCAGATCGCCACGACGGCCGGAACGGGGTCGGAAGCGGGTATCCGCTCACTGATCACCGATCCGGTGAAGGGCAGCAAGATCGCGGTCGAAAGCCCGTTCATGATTGCCGATTTGGCGGTTCTCGATCCCGAGCTGACCTATTCGGTTCCGCCCGCGGTCACTGCCGCGACGGGTATCGACGCCATGGCGCATTGCGTCGAAGCCTTCACCAACCGCAAGGCACATCCGATGATCGACGGCTTTGCGCGCATGGGGTTCGAACTCGTCGGCAAATATCTAGCGCGTGCCGTCCGGAATGGCGAGGATACCGAGGCGCGTGAGGGGCTGATGCTGGCGTCTTATTACGGCGGCATTTGCCTCGGCCCGGTCAATACGGCCGCAGGTCATGCCATCGCTTATCCGCTCGGAACCTTGCTGCATCTGCCGCACGGTCTGGCCAACGCGATCATCTTCCCGCATGTGCTGTCCTTCAATCAGCCCGTTGTGGCTGCCAAGACTGCGGAAGTGGCGCAAGCGCTCGGGCTGGGCGAAGGTCTGGATCAGATCAGCCTTCGGCAGTCGGCTGTTGCCTTCTGTGCCGATCTGGGTGTCGAAATGTCCCTGAAGGCGCACGGGGCAACGGAGGACGATTTATCGCGCTACGCCAAGGATGCGCATGCGATCCGCCGGCTGATGGATAACAATCCGGTCGACATGAGCGTTGAGGACGTTCACGCGATATACAGGCAGGCATTTTAACGCCTGATGCCGTATTGACCCGGTAGCGGTTCGCTGCCGGGTCGATCAATCCGTATGGGAAGACTGGAACAGGCGGTCACGCGATCCCACCAGATGGTCGTGCATGAGCTTTCTTGCCTCCTCGCTTTGTCCGGCCGCGATTGCGTTGGCGATCGCCTCATGTTCGGCAAATACCCGTGTCAGACCGGAAGCCTCGCGCTTGACCGATGCACCGTGGAATTTCATCCCGACGGCAATGTGCTCCTTCAAGGCTTCCATGGCTGTCGAGAAATAGCTGTTCTTGGCCGCGCGTGCGATGGCCAGATGAAACTGGTAGTCCGCATCGACGCGGTGCGATTGCCGGTTGGTGGCGTCGCGCAGAAGCTCGAGCGCTTTCTGGATGCTGGCAAGCTTTTCCGCATCGTGGCGCAAAGCTGCTGCAGCTGCTGCCGCCGGTTCGAGCGTAAGCCGGAATTCGTAGCAGTTGAGAAGATCGGCGACGTTCTCTAGCTGCCCGAAGCCGAGCGGCTCGCGAAGACCGAGCGCGCGCACGAAGCTTCCCGCGCCTCGACGGGAATAGATGAAACCCTGCTCGCGCAAACGCCGAAGCGCCTCTCGCACCACGGGACGCGAAACTTCAAATTCGACCGCGAGCTCATGTTCGGTTGGCAGCCGCTCATCAGGCTTGTAGGCGCCGGACTTGATGGCCCGATGCATGCGTTCGAAAACGAGATCGGGAAGGCCTTTGCGTGCCGTTCCGCTGACAATTCCCATCTAGCCGATCCTCCCGAGAATCGATTCTGCAATATTTTTCAGGGTATCCGGATGACCGAACCCGCCTGATTTCGTTATGACATATCGCCCATCAATCTGGCCAACGCCAAGTCCCGGCACGCATTCACCAAGAAGCCGGAAGCGCGAAACATTCATTTCATGCATCACGGCTTCCGCCGTTGCGCCACCCGACAGCAGGAGCGTCGTTGCCGGCCCAGGCATGTACGGCACGACACTTAGCGCCAGTTGTCTGGAAACCTCCTGTGACGAGCATTCTGTGCCACCGGGCGTTGCCTGGACAAGTGTAATCGGCAAGGTGTGTGGATAACTCCCCGTAACGCCGTTCGGAGCCTCGATATGGCTGATTCCGCCAAGTCCGCGCAAGGCATCGATCTGCGCGAGGGTAATAGGGTCACGGGATCCCACCACGAACAGGGCTTGCCCGGCGGGTAGCTCCGTCAGCGCCGCGCTGCTTCGTCCCGTCATGCTTTGGGCCAACGCTTCGGCAAGACCCCTGGCGCCGATCAGCAGATCGACCCCGGCCGTATCCGGAGATTCCAGTGCGCTCGTTATGTCCTGCTGGGTAATTGTATCGGGGATCAGGCTCTTTTCAGCATGCGGCCCCAGCTTTTCCCTGATCGAGATCGGTGTGGGGACACCGAAACCGCAGACATGGCCGTCAGCAACCACACGTTCGAATTCAGGTATGGCCGGGGCAACGAGTGCGAGATCGAAGGGCGTTTCGTCAAGCTCGGCAGCAATGTGCCCCTTCAACCGGGAGTCGATCTTCTTGAACAGACGGGCCGCCTTGGGCAGCAGAGCTATAACCTGCTTCGTGATCGCGCGGGCATTTTCCACGCTGCCGTCCCTGCATGCCAGATCGATGCTGAGGACGTCTGGGTGGTCCTGCAGGGCTGCGGCAATTCCATCGACTGTAATGGCAATTTCGGTCGAAAGGCCGCGGCCCGCAAAGGGTGCGGCGGCGTCCAGCGCGCCTGTCAAATCATCGGCCAGTATCGCCAGCATGCCAACCATTCTCCATATGTTGTAATCTTTATAATTATATAAAATCGTTTAAAGTCAATCTATAATAGGAGAGCGCAAACAACATGTGTGACATCTGCGCTGAACGCGCGACGCGCCGGCAGACGGGCGGAAATGTCAAGTCGGGTGAGAAGCAGCTGGAATGATGATGCTTTTGGCTGGCACAAGGCAGCAATGCACCGGTCTTGCTGACGGGTGCAGCCAGTTTCCTGATTGTGGAGGTTCAGGGCGCCAAAGCAAACATAATGCGGCGTCCGGCCAGTGCCGGACACCGCGGTTTCAGTGGAGAAGGGCTGTCAGCCCTTACTTTCCTGCAGAGGAGAGTGCCTGTTCCATGCGGTCTAGCCCTTCGGTCAGAAGGGTTCTGGGGCAGCCGAAGTTGACACGAAGATAGTGGCGGTAAGCTTCGCCAAATTCGTGCCCCGCGCTGAAGCCGACCTTCCCATGTTCCAGGAAAAAAGCCTGAGGATCCGGGCTGAGGTTAAGTTTGCTGCAATCGAGCCAGGCGAGGAATGTGCTTTCGGCTTTGATCAGGCGGATATCCGCGAACCGGCGCGCGACTTCCTGCGAGAGATAGTCGCGGTTCGCCTGGATGTAGCTCAGCATCCGCGTCTTCCATTCGCCTGCCTTTGCGTAGGCGGCAAGCGTGGCCTCAAGGCCAAGGATATTCACGCTATCGACCATGCCGAGGCGTGATGCGGCAAATTTCTCGCGTGTCGCCTTGTTCTTGATGATTGCGAAGGCGGTTTTGAGGCCAGCGATGTTGTAGGCCTTGCTGCCCGCCATCAGAGTGATCGTACGGTTGGCGGCGTCGTCGGAAAGGCTCGCAATCGGCGTATGGTGGCGACCGTCCAGCAGCAGTTCGCAATGGATTTCGTCAGATATGATCAGCGTGTCGTTCTTCCGGCACAGTTCGGCGATCGCCAGCAGTTCATCACGGGTAAAGACCTTGCCGGTCGGGTTTTGTGGATTGCAAAGCAGAAACGCCTTCGATTGCGCCAGTTCCTCGGCGAACGTGTCGAGGTCGATCTTCCAGCCGTTCTCGGTTGGGGTGAGCGGCGCTTCTTTACGAATCAGCCCCCAGTGACCTGCGGCATTCAGAATCGGGCGATACACGGGTGTCTGCACCAGCAGGCCATCGCCCGGCTGTAGCATAGCCTTCAATGCCATGTTGAAGCCCGGCTCCACACCAGGCAGGAAGACGATTTCTTCCGGCAGAACGTCCCAGCCGTATTTCACGCGCATATCGGCGACGATCTGGGCGCGCAGTTCATCCTTGGCGACGCCGTAGCCAAGGATCGGGTGCTCAAGCCGGGCACGAATGGCCTCGACGATTTCCGGCGCGACCTGAAAATCCATGTCCGCAACCCACATTGGCAGCACATCGGCGGAATATTTGCTCCACTTGGAGCTGCCGGAGCCCATGCGATCATATACGGTGTCGAAGTCGGTCATGCCTGTCAAAATCTCCTTGTCTCTTCCGTCGCCTATTCGAACCAATGGGAGTGGCCGCGACGGACATATTGTCCGGCGCCGGGCTGGTTGACGACGGCGCTGCCGTCGAAGGCAATGTTGCCGCCCAGATAGGTGCGCGAAACCGTTACGGAGAATTCCCGGCCATCGAAGGGGCTCCAGTTCAATTCGTCATGGGCTCTGGATGAATCCCAGACCTGCGGTGTTCTGGAAAGGACCGTGATGTCGGCGTCAGAGCCGATCCTGAGCGAACCTTTTTCCGGCCACAGACCGAAGAACCTGGCGGGGCGCTCGCAGAGCTGTTCCACCGTTATTGCAGCTGCATCCAGCCCCCGGCTTTCCGCGGCGGTATAGAAGGCGGGCAGCAGGGTTTCCAGTCCCGGCACCCCGGCGCCCGCGTCAAAGATCGACGGGGTGAGCTTGTTGTCGATCGGCCAGCTGGAATGGTCCGAGCTGACGAAGGCGACGCGCCCGGCAAGGATTTCTTCCCAAAGGGCATCGATCTGCCCTGGGCGGATCGGCGGATTGACCTTCATTCGCGCACCGAGTTCGGCGCCGTCTTTCGCCGGGTCGAACCAGAGATAATGCACGCAAAGCTCGCCCGTGGCGCGGAAACCGTCAGCAAGGTAATTGTCGACCAGCTGCAGACCCCGAGCGTTCGACAGATGAACGATGTGGGCATGAGCTCCAGCGCTTGCGCCGAGTTCGAGGAACTGGGCGGTGGCGGCAAGTTCGGCTGCTGGCGGGCGGCTGTCGGAATGTGCCTCGATGCCGTCGCGGCCTGCCGCTTTTGCCGCCGCGATGCGGGCGCGAACGATCTCCTGATCCTCGTTGTGCACACCAAGCGGGATGACCGTTTCCGCCAGTGCGCCGAAGGTTTCCAGAATCTGGTTGGTGGCAATCCTCGGGAAGCGGGTGGGGCTGCTTTCGAACGTCGAAATCTTGAAGGCCACGACGCCTTTTTCGATCAGAGGTTCGATCTCGGAGGTTGACTGATCCGGCATGATGGTGCCGTAAAGCGCCACGTTGGCGTGCGCGTGTTCGCGGATAGCCGCCACTTTGTCTTCAAGGCGGGCGATGGAGTTCAGCGGCGCAGGATTGTCGTAAGGCATGTCGACGATCGTGGTGACGCCGCCGGCGACAGCCGAGCGGGTAGTCGAGCGAATGCCGGGCAGGCCGCCATAGCTCGTGGCGTGGGTCTGGCCGTCGATGACACCGGGAATGACAAGATCGTCACCGGCATCGAAGCTGTCGGTGGAGGCCGGTGCCTCCCCGGTGCCGATGGCGACGATCTTGCCGTCCTTGATCCCGATCCATGCATTTTCGAGTGGACCTTCAGGCAATACCAGCGTGCCACGTACTGTCAGATCGAGTGTCATCTTGCGGCCTTCCTATAATCGAGATCGAGATTGGTCGAGGCCAGCGCCACGCCTGCCTGCACCGGGTCGATGACAGGAATGCCCAGACTTTCTTGCAGCGCATGGCGATAGTTACCAAGACCGGCACAGCCGAGGATCACCACATCGGCACCATCTTGGTCACGCAGCAGGCGTCCGGTGCGGGACACAACTTCCACCACGTCGCTTGCCATCAGCTCCACGACGGTCTTGTTGATGGAGCGGTCGCCCGCCAGACGTTTGTCGAGTTCAAGTGCTTTCAGATAACGCAGGTGCCGGTCGATGGAGGACTGGCCGAGAGAGATGATACCGAAACGGGAGCCTAGGCCAAGCGCAGCAATGTATGCGGATTCGGCAATGCCGAACACCGGCCGGTTCACCAGTGCGCGAACCTTCGCAATGCCGGGATCGGAGAAGCAGGCCAGAACGAATGCGTCTGCCTGTGAGGCGGACACAGCCTCGATGATATTGGGAATGACCTGAGCGACGTGATCGTCTGTTTCGATGCCCGGAGGCGACTTCGAAAGCTCGATGCATTCTATGTGATGACGGCTTGCCGCACGCACCGGGCCGAGGCATGCTTCCATCGATTTCGTGACGGAAACGGAACTGTTTGGATTGATGACAAGAATCTTGGGCACGTATTCATCCGTGGGATATGGCGCAACGGAAAGGTATGTTGCGCAAAATAGATATACCACGTAATATATTACTGATTGCGTCCGTGTCAAAGCCTGTTTGGGTCGATTGGCGGAATCGAATTCCGTGCTAGAAGTTATGGCGTGTACTGTCCGGTGACGGAAAAATAGGCGGTTGAGCGTCGGTGTTTGGTCCCGGCAGGTGCGGAGACGGATTTGGACAGAATTGAAAAACCGGCGTTTTCATCGGAAAAACGAGGAAAGTCGCTTACCGAGCAGGCCTATGCGATATTGCGCGAACGCGTGATTACCGGCGAGTTGGCGCCGGGTGTGGATGTTTCCGAGCCGGAACTGGCCGAAGGGCTTCAGATGAGCAAGACGCCGGTGCGTGAAGCGCTGGCGCGACTTTGCGTCGAAGGCCTGATGGAGGCATTTCCCCGTCGCGGCTATCGCGTCACGCCCGTTACGTTGAAAGACATGAACGATCTTTTCGCCGTTCGCGGTTCGCTTGAGGGAACCGCTGCCGCACTCGCTGCGCAAAACCTGACGAACGAAGAACTGGATGCGCTCGATAGGCTGGCGGATGCCACCTATATCGTTGGTGAAGACATCAGCACGAAAACCTTCGTCACGTCGAATGAGATGTTTCATGCTGCGATCGCCCTCGGGTCAGGGAATGCGCGTCTGCATTCGCTGGTGATGAGCCATCTGGAAGAATGCGCCCGGCTGTTTTATATGGGCACCCGCATTCGCGACATCAATCCGGAAACGACGAACGATCATCACCGTATCGCTGCGTTTCTCCGCCAGCGAGACAGCGAAAAGGCGCGGCTTGCAATGATCGAGCACAATGAAAATACCCGCAAGGGATTGCTGGCAGCGATTGTTGCCAACCCTCAATCCGGTGTTTCGCTCTAGACCCTTAACTGATCTTCGGTCAGTCTTCTTTGACGAGATGACCGGGTGCGTGCTCCCGGTAGGTCGCTTTGACCGGAACGTAATCGGCTGGCCTCACGGCGCTGCCGATCTCCATGTCAGGGCGTTGCTTCCGAAAGTGGCGTCTTGCCGGGTCCGCAATCGGTACGGCGTCCAGCAGGCGTTTTGTGTAGGCATGCTGCGGGCTGCCAAAAATCTGGGCGCGTGATCCGATCTCGACGATTTCGCCCAGATACATCACTGCTACCCGATGGCTGACGCGTTCGACCACCGCCATGTCATGACTGATGAAGAGGTAGGCGATCTTCAGGTTTTCCTGAAGTTCGAGCATCAGATTGACGACCTGGGCCTTGATCGAAACATCTAGCGCGGAAACCGCTTCGTCCGCAACGATCAGGCTGGGATTGAGCGTTAGAGCGCGGGCGATACTGATGCGCTGGCGTTGCCCACCTGAAAATTCATGCGGGAAGCGCCGAGCCATGTCCGCCTTCAGGCCGACCCGTTCCAGCAGGTCGACTGCCTTGAACTGTGCATCTTTTTTCGTAGCAAGTCCGTGCGCTATCATTGGCTCGGCGATGGCATCGCCGACGCGCATGCGTGGATTGAGGCTGGAAAACGGATCCTGAAAGATCATCTGCATGCGTTGACGCTTGCGCGTCAGCTCGGCGGCGGAGAGGGCGCGAACGTCCTGCGCGTCGATGCGGATGGTTCCGCTGACCGGTTCCACAAGCCGCAGGACCGAGCGCCCGGTCGTGGATTTGCCGCAGCCGGATTCGCCGACCAGTGAAAGTGTCTCGCCCTGATTGACCTTGAACGAAACGTCTTCCACGGCATGGACACGCGATGTAACGCGTCCAAGTATGCCGCTTCTCACATTGAAGCGGGTGATGAGGTTTTTGACTTCAAGCACGGGCATCTGCTGTGCGGGCGTGACTTCACGCTCGGGGTGCTTTACGCCGGTTTCCACGTCGATCAGTGGAAAAGTCGCAGGATTTTCCCGTCCGGACATCGATCCGAGTTTCGGGACGGCAGATAGAAGCGCGCGCGTGTATTCGTTGCCGGGGGTCGCGAAAACATCCTCGGTGGCGCCGGTTTCGAGCGCGCGGGACCGGAACATGACGACGGTTCGGTCGGCGATCTCTGCAACGACGCCCATGTCATGGGTAATGAACAGGACGCCCATTTTCTCTTCGTCCTGCAACGTCTTGATAAGCTGCAGGATTTCCGCCTGCACGGTCACGTCCAGGGCCGTGGTCGGTTCGTCGGCAATCAGCAGGGTCGGGCGACAGGAAAGCGCCATGGCGATCATGACACGTTGGAGCGTTCCGCCGGAAAGTTGGTGCGGATATTCATCGAAGCGGGCTGTTGCAGACGGTATGCGGACGCGCTCGAAAAGGCTGATGGTTTCCGCCCGTGCCTCAGCCGCGCTCATGGGTCTGTGGCGACGAATGGCCTCGGCAATCTGTCGACCCACCGTCAGCACAGGGTTGAGCGACGTCATGGGTTCCTGGAAGATCATCGCGATCCGGTTGCCTCTGATGTCCTGCATCTCGCGTTCAGGCAGGTTCAGGAGATCGCGGCCCTCCAGCTTGATGCTGCCGCTGATCCGTGAGGTCTTTTCCGGAAGAAGCCGCATGATCGACATGGCCGTCACGCTTTTTCCCGATCCGGATTCGCCGACGATGGCGACCGTTTCTCCCGCGTTCACGGAGAGGCTCACATCATTGACCACGGGCAGCCATACGCCGTTTCGCCGGAAAGAAGTAGTCAGGTTTTCGACTGAAAGAACGGGCAAAAGAGCAGGCTCCTGCGGGGTTTCTACCAAAAAACGGCGGTATCGACGGGAATGTTTTGTAAGATATTACGTAAGATATTTCATCTTGCCAATAAGCTTGCAATGAACGAGGATGATTTAGGCCTGCGTGTACATTCAGGGGAGACACTTTGTCATGTCGGATGACGTTCGCAAATCCGTTCTTCTTACGCCGCTGGAGCTTGATGGACTGCGTAAATCAGGGGCCGATGTGACAGTTCTCGCTGTTCACTCGATAAACCCCTATACCGGCCAGTCCACGTTCAAGGGTGAGCGCATTATCGGCGCGATCGATACCGAAGCCTATTCTGATTTCCAGTCGCCGCCGTCATTTGAACGCGGCCAGCGTCCTCTTCCTGATATTGCGGTTTTGCAGGAAGCTGCGCGCCGCTGGGGGCTGCGCCCCGAAAGCACGATTGTCATTTACGATGGTGATCGCAGCATGACGGCGGCTCGGGCTTGGTGGGTGCTGAAGTGGGCGGGGCTTCCGGATGTGCGGGTCCTTGATGGCGGTTTTCCCGCATGGCTTTCCGCCGGGCTACCGACAACCGAGGCGGCAGCCGTGCCTCAGCCCAGCGAGATTGTTCTGTCCGCGGGCCACATGCCGGAATTCGGTGCCGACGAGGCAATCCGGATCGGGGAGGAGGGGGTGTTACTCGATGCGCGCATCCGACCGAACTACATCGGTGGCGCGGTGCCGGATGGTCAGCCCGCACGGGGACATATTCCTTACGCGGTCAGCGCGCCTGCTCCAGACAATGTCACCGACTACGGCAACTTCACCGACAGCGACACGCTCAAGGAAATGTACAGGGTCCTGGGCGTTGATGGCACCTGTCGGGTAGGGGTTTATTGCGGTGCAGGGATGTCCGCCGCCCATACCGTTCTGGCGCTTGCGGCAATTGGTATACCGGCGGCAATGTACCCCGGTTCGTGGTCTGCCTGGGTTTCTGATCCGACTCGCCCGGTCATCACCGGCGCTGATCCCTTTTAGTCATAGAATGCTCAAATTCTGAGCATTCGTGGGGTGATATTCTCCCATCTTGGATGATTGGGAGGTATATTTTGCGCGCTCGGCACAAAAAATATGCGATAATTCTCTTTGTTTAAAATCGCGGCAAGTTGCCTTTACAGCTTTTGATCCCATTGGTATATTTCGTAGTATATCAGCGTCGACCCGGCTTCGGGGTGGGCTGAATTGCGGAACGGGTTCGGCGAGCCCATGGCCAAGGGAAGGTTTCTGAGTATGAATATCTGGAAGGGTGTAGCCGCGGCGGTTCTTGCCGTGCCTCTGGTGTCCGCAGGTTTTTCCGCCTCGGCGCAAGATCAGTCCAAAACGCTCGTCGTCGCGGTACCGTCCGATCCGGTGGGGGTTGAGCCTGGCGCCAATAAAGCAGAGCCGATCGGCAGCGAGATCATTCTGAATGTGTTCGACACGCTGGTCGCCTGGACCGCACCGGATTTCCAGAAGCTCGAAGGCCGTCTGGCGACAAGCTGGACGATTTCTCCTGATGGCAAGGAATTTTCCCTCAAGCTGCGCGACGGCGTGAAATTCCAGGATGGAACGCCTTTCGATGCTGCCGCTGTAAAGTTTTCACTGGAGCGTACCAAGGCAGCCAACCCTTACGTGAAGGCCACGTTCGATCTCATCAAGGACATTGCGGTCGTTTCGCCTTCCGAGGTGAAGATCACTCTGTCCGCGGCCTATCCCGCATTCCTGTCCATCCTTGCACAGCCGCAGGCCGCAATTGTCAGTCCCACGGCTGTCGAAAAGCTGGGCGACAAGTTCGCGGCTACGCCGGTCGGCACCGGTCCGTTTGTCTTCAAGAGCGCGCAGGCTGATACGAACATAGTTCTCGAGGCCAATCCCGATTATTTCCGTGGCGCTCCGAAGCTGTCGAAGATCATCTACCGTGTCGTTCCTGATGCCTCGACACGACGCCTTGAGCTTGAAAGCGGCGGCGTCGATATCGTGCAGCAGCAGGGCCAGCTTTCCGCGATTGCCGCTGAAGATATCGAGGCGCTGAAGCAGAATAAGGACGTGAAAATCCTTGAAACCTCCAGCCAGATCATCCGCCAGCTCGAGTTCAACAACAGCAAGACCGATGGTCCGTTCGCGGATATCAAGGTTCGCCAGGCGATCACGCATGCCATCGACTACGATGGCCTGCTGCAGGGTGTTTTCGGTGGTACGGCTGAGCGCGTCTATGGACCTCTGACCAGCAACAGCTGGGCGTTCAATCCGAAGATGAAGGAGCTCGCTCCGAAATACGATCTCGAGCTGGCCAAAAAGTTGCTGGCCGAAGCCAAGGTCGATCCGTCCAGCCTCGATCTGAAGCTCTACAGCTTCCAGGGGCCGCTCTGGGGTGCAGTCGCGACCTTCGTGCAGGCAAACCTTGCGGATGTCGGTATCAACGCAACGATCCAGCAGACTGAATTCCCGGCGCTGCGTGCGCTGCAGACCTCCGGCCAGTTCGATGTGGCTCTCGATGGCCGTCAGCCCTGGTACAATGATCCGGACGCCCACATCACCATCGGTTATCTCTCGTCGCTTGCCAACACGGCCATGACGTTCCGCATGCCGGAAGACAAGGCTCTGGATGACCTGATCCTCAAGGCGCAGCAGACCTCCGATATGGAAGCGCGCAAGCAGCTTTACTTCCAGGTTCAGGAAGAAATCGTCAAGAAGGTTCCGGGCGCCTATCTCTTCAGCCCGAAGCTGATCGTTTTCTCGCGCGCAAATGTCGAGGGACTTGTGGTCAACAGCGCGCCGCCGCTCAACGAGTACTGGTCCGTCTACAAGAAATGATATGAACTTTTGCAGATCGATGGGCGGCCTTCGGACCGCCCGTCTCCCCGCTTCCCGTCTGTGCCGGGTGGCCGAACGAGCAAGTTGGAGAGCATGGCAGGTTTCATCATACGCCGGCTGATCGCGCTGATACCCGTCATGTGCATCGTGCTGGTTATTGTATTTTCACTCGTCCGGCTCATCCCCGGCGATCCTGCTGTCACCCTTCTTGGTCCGGGGGCGACACAGGAGCAGATCGACGCACTGCGTGCCCAGCTTGGCTCCGGCCAGCCAGTCTTCATGCAGTTCATGAATTACGTGTCCGGCCTGTTTCAGGGGAACATGGGTGTTTCCCTGAAGTCCGGTCAGCCGGTCGCCCATGAAATCCTGATGCGCCTCCCCGCAACGGTGGAGCTTTCAGTTGTCGCGGTCATCGTCGCCGTTATCGTCGGTATTCCCATCGGCGTTCTGTCTGCTGTCCGCCCCAATTCGATCTTCGATCACGTCACGCGCCTTGCGTCGCTGGTCGGCGTGTCGATGCCCGCCTTTCTGCTTGCCCTCATTTTACAGCTGATCTTCGCTACCTGGCTCGGCTGGTTGCCGGTTTCAGGCCGGATGAGTTCTTTCGTGACGGCCGACACGGTGACTGGGTTCGCGATCCTCGACGGGATCATCACCGGCAATCCCGCTGCTGCGTGGAGCGCCGTCCAGCACCTCATCCTTCCAACGGCCGTTCTGGCTGCGTTCCTTGCCGCAACGCTCGGCCGTTTCGTGCGCAACACCATGCTGGATGTCATGGGGGAGGATTTCATCCGAACGGCGAAGGCCAAGGGTCTGCGCCGGGCCGATGTCGTTATCAATCACGGCCTGCGCAACTCCCTCCTGCCGGCAATTACCGTCATCGGCCTGAAGTTTGCGGAAATGCTTGGTGGCGCAATCCTGACGGAAACGATTTTCGCCTGGCCGGGCATCGGCCGTTTCATGTTCGAGGCCATCAAGAACCGTGACTATCCGGTCATTCAGGGCACGACGCTGGTTTTCGCGCTGCTGTTCGTTCTGACATCGATCATCGTGGATCTGCTCTACGGTGTTCTCGATCCGCGCGTGCGCAGGAAGATGAAGTGACACGATGCGTGAACTCCTGACATTTCTCAGACGCAACACGCTGGCCGTTGTCGGCCTTGTCATTCTCGTTGCGCTCGTTGGCTTGATTACCGTCGGTCCGATGATCTCTCCCTATACGCCGACCAAGCTGGATATCCTTCACAAGCTGGAAGGGCCGACGTTCGCGCACTGGCTCGGCACCGATGCTTTCGGGCGCGACGTGCTGACCCGCATCATGTACGGTGGCCGGGCGACGTTGACCATCGGTGTCGGCGTGGTCGCCATAGCTTTCGTGATCGGCGTTTTCTTCGGCATGCTGGCGGGCTTCGTCGGCGGCTGGCTCGACAGCATCATCATGCGCATTGTCGATGCGATTCTCGCCTTTCCTGCACTTGTGCTCGCGATTGCTTTGGCGGCGGCCTTCGGTCCGAGCCTCCAGAACGCCATGCTGGCCGTGGCGATCACGCTTGCGCCGCAGTTTGCGCGCGTGGCACGCAGTCAGGCATTGAGCATTTCCGTCAAACCCTATGTCGAGGCGGCGATCTCGCTCGGTCTGCCCACCCACCGCATTCTGCTGCGCTATATCTTCGTCAACGGTTTGGGGCCTTTGCTCGTGCAGTCGACGCTGGCGCTCGGCAGCGCCATTCTCCAGACTGCCAGCCTCGGTTTCCTCGGGCTTGGTGCGCAACCGCCGCTGGCGGAATGGGGGGCGGACGTCTCAGCGAACCTGCAATTCGTCCGTAGCGCCGCATGGGTGGCGCTGGCGCCGGGCATGGCAATCCTGTTGGCCGTACTCTCCTTCAATCTGATCGGCGACAGCCTTGCGGACTGGTTCAATCCGCGTCGTCGCAGCGAACTCGAGTGAGGTTGATCGGGCATGACAACGCTGACCATCAGTCTTGAGAAAGTCGATTTCCTGCCTCCGACACGCGTGACCGACGACACAAGCGTGCTGACCTTGAAAAACCTCGTTTTCGAACCGTTGCTGAAGTGGGACGATGGTTTCGTGCGCCCGGCACTGTTCGAGCGCTGGACGCATTCGCCGGATGGTCGTGAATGGCGCTTCTTCATCAGGGAAGGTGTAACGTTTCACGACGGCAAGCCCTGCGTGGCAGACGATATCATCGCCTTTGTCGATGGCATCCTCGAAGCCGTCGATACCTTTGGTATGAAGTGGTCCTATGCGCGTTATCTGAAAGACGCCAGGATTACCGCAGAAGGTGCAGGGATTGTTCGCGTCGAGAACCCCGAACCGATTGCCGATATCCTCGATATCTTCTCCGAATTTTACATCAACCGCTTCGACGCGAGCGGGCATCCGCTTCTCGGCACCGGCCGATACCGGGTTGCGGAGTTCGAGCCATTGAAACGCGCCGTTCTGGAACGGATCAATGGTGATGCTGGACCACAACGTATTGTCGCACTGGCTGAAAAGCATGCCGAAGCGCGTTACGAGCAATTAAGGGTCGGAATTGCCGACGCCGTGCTCAATCTCGAGCGGGTGGAAGGCCGCCTTGTGTTCGATGATGCCTTCGAATGGGGCAGGGCGGTCAATACGCTGTCGGTCATGTATTACCTGAACTGCAACGAGGGTGTTTTCCGGTCTGGAGCAGCCCGTCTTGCCGTCAATCATGCTGTCGATACGGCGGCTATGGCGGCAGAGATATTTCACGGTCTGGCCGTGCCGTCCTCAACCATTGTCAGCCCATTTCACCTCGGAGCAGCGAAAGCTGGCCTCCAGCCGATTGCCTACAATCCTGAAAGGGCGCGGCGGCTGCTGGAGGGTGTTGATGCCGGCGATACGATCAGGCTGCGAACGCCAACCTTCATGCCGGAGCGCGCGCCTGAAATGAGCCGCTTCGTGGCGGCGTCATTGGAGGCGATCGGTCTGAAGGTGGAAATCGAAACGGAATTGGACCGCCCCGAATATGCCCGCCAGATCGGCCGCAAGGAAATGGGCGATATGGCGATCTTCGATTCTTCGCCACACAGCACCTACCGCATCCTGAACGACAAGATTTCGAGTGAAACGCAGGCCGTCTGGTGGCAGGGCTATGATGACGCGGAAACAGAAGTGCTGATTAAAGCTGCCAATAACGCGGTCGAAGACGAGGCGCGGGACGTGGCCTATGCACGCTGCCTGACGCGGCTTCATCAGAACCCGCCATGGCTTTATCTGGTGCATCCGGTCGATGTCTTTGCGGCGCGCAGAGGCATCGGCGGGCTTTCAATCGATCACAAGGGCACGCTCAACATTCGCTGAGCGGCCCGTTCGCACGGTTAGGAAAAAACGATGGAAAAAGACTACGCGATCACCTTCTTCTATTACGATGATATTCACGCCGTTGCGCCGTTCTACGAGAATGTGCTCGGGTTCGAGCTGGTGCTGGATCAGGGACTGGCGCGCATCTACCGCATTGCAGGCAATGCCTATTTCGGCATCGTTGACGGCAATCGTGGACATCTGAAACATCAGGAAAAGAGCGCGGTTCTTCTCACCATCGTGGCGGAAGATGTCGAAGGCTGGCATGCCAAGGTGAAGGCAGCTGGCGTCAAAGGGCAGTCCGAGATGCTGCGCGGCACCTACTGCGAACATTTCTTCTTCGAAGACCCAGCCGGTTACGCCATCGAGATCCAGCGGTTTCATAATCCGGACGTCGCGAAGCTGTTCAAATGAGCGCAGATCTTCCCACTTTGTCGAACGCGCTGTCAGCTACCGCCCGTGCACATGGCGACACGCCTCTGTTGGCATTGCCGGACGGTTCCGTGGCCGATCTGAAGAGCGGTTACATTCCACTGCTCGTGAATTTCAGCTTCGAGGACAAGGCCGCCAAGGGTCTGCGCAAGCTGAAGGATCAGTCAGAGCCGGAGCCAGCGGTGTATTTTTCAGCGCTGGAAATGGTCCGCGATCATCCCGCCCTGCTGCTGGCGGGGGAAACAGGTAGCGGGAAGACAAGTTTCGCCCGGCATCTTGCGTACCGTCTGGCGGCCGATGATGTTGCGCCCCGCGCTCTTGCGCGCAACGATCTCGGCGCTGTTCACGAGGAACAGTGGGGTTTCGAGAATGTCCTGCCGGTTTACGTCCCGGTGGTGGGTGGCAACACGTTTGCCGAACTTTTGGATGGGGCCAGTCCCGGCATCGAAGGCATTCTTTCCAGCGACAACTGGAACGCTTCGCATGCGACGCTTCTCATAATCCTCGATGGCGTGGAGGCGGCAGGGGCCAGCGTGCTTTCCCTGCTGAATGACGCGCTGACATTTCAAGTAAGCCATCCGCGTGTCCGCGTGCTGGCGCTCGGCGAAATTTCCGCGATCAAAGGTCTGGCGCTGCCATCGGCTTTTGCGCGTTACGATCTCCTGCCATTGCTTGCGGTTCAGCGTAGGGATGCGGCATCCAGGCTGGCGGGGCTTGATCTTGGTATCAGGGGAACTGCCTTGGGTGCCGCGGCTGCCAACCCGGCGCAGTTCGCGATGGCATTGAATGCGGACAATCGCGGAGAAACAGCAGAATCGATTGTTGACGACTGGCTTGCAAAGGTTGCTGGCGATGCCCGCACGGCCACCTTCCTGAGCGGGCTGGCATTCGATGCGCTAGCCGGTACGCTTGATGATCCGACGCTTCTTCCGATCACGCGTGTCCGCCAGTTGCTTGCCGCACGGCATCTCGCTTCTACCTCTGCCGTTGAGGCGGTTCAGCAATTCCGCCGTGATCCCCGCCTGTGGCGGCCGGTGCTTGAAAGCCTTGCGCGCAGGCTTGCCGGTTCAGAGGCCGCGAACGCGTTGATCGAGGCATTGATCGACGGTGATGGTGAAGGGATGTTGCGGGGCGCGCTCTTGGCTGCCGATCTCATGACAGAACCCGGCGTCTTGCGTGAGCGTGTCGCCGCTCACCTGCTGACGATCGTGCAGGGAGGTCTGCTCTCCGCATCGGAGCGGGAACAGGCGGGCCGGAAGCTGTCAGTCTGGGGCGATCCGCGCGATCTTGAGGTGCTGGCAACTGTACCGGGTGGCCGGTTTGTTTTCGGCTCCAGCACCCATCCGAATTCCGCACCGCCGCACCATGTTGAGGTTGGTGATTTCCGCATTGGTCTCTACCCCGTTACCAATGCCGCCTATGCTGGTTTCATCTCGGAAACGGGGCGTTTGTGGCGCAGTCCCGACGGGTTTTCGGCGGAGAGACGCAATGCTCCGGCGACGGATTTGACATGGCGTGATGCCGAAGCCTATTGCGAATGGCTGACGGAGCGCTGGCGGGCAGAGGACAGGATTGGCGCTGGCGAAATCGTGCGCCTCCCGACTGAACCGGAGTGGGAACGTGCTGCCCGTGGCGATCAGCCGGATGCGGGTGACGAAACCGTCGTTTATCCCTGGGGCAACGTCTGGGTGGCCGATGCGGCCAACTCCGAAGAGGCCGGTTTCAACAACACCTGTACGGTTGGCCTTTTTCCAAACGGCCGCTCTCCGTACGGCTGCTACGATATGGCCGGGCAGATATGGGAATGGTGCACGACGCTCTGGGGCGAAGATATGGCAACGCCTAGTTTTCAGTATCCGTACTGCGATGACGGACGAGAAGAACTCGATGCCGCGCCCTCCATTCGCCGGGTTCTGCGGGGTGGATGTTTTTCCAGCGGAAAGCTGAAGGCATGCTGTACCTATCGCGGCAGTCTGGAACCTGACGGGTTCTGGCGAGGCAATGGTTTCCGCATCGTGGTTGCGAAAGTGGCGGAAGGATAAGCGGCGGAGACGCCTGTACTATTCCATCGACATCGTGACCAAACTGGCGGATGATATCGCCAATATCGTTTGGAGGGATAAGAGATGGACGCATCCGCCAAACCAGACACCACATATGGCGATGAACCCGGCATACGTTTTGCAGTCCTCCTCGATACGCAGGGAGGCAGTCGGCAAATCGATCTGCGAGCCTTGCTGAACTGGAAGCCGCAGGACGGTGTTTTATGGTTGCACCTCGAACGGGATCATCCCGCGGCGGCCGACTGGATCAACCGGGAAAGCGGCCTCGACCCTCTGATCTGTGAGGCGTTGCTGGCGGAAGAATCCCGGCCTCGCGTTGAGCCCGTGAATGACGGTCTGCTGATTATTCTAAGAGGCGTTTGTGGCGCCACCCCGATGGGCATTGTGGAAGAGAACCAAGACCTCGATCTTGTTCCCCTGCATATCTGGGCAGATGCCAACCGGCTTATAACTCTGCGGGATAGCGGTCATTACATAACCGCCTTGCGCGATATCCGTTTCGCTTTGAACAAAAAGGTCGGGCCGCGCAATACCGGCGAGTTGCTGGCTGTCGTGGGTGACAAGCTGGTCAGGGATCTTGAGCCTGTTCTCGATGCGATGGACGAAGAGGCTGATGAACTTGACGACATGATCTTTCATAAGGCCTGTGGGGAGGTTCGGGAGCGTCTGAAGCTCTTGCGCAGGAGGTCCGCTCAGTTACGCCGCTATTTGATGCCGCAGCGTGATGCACTCGTCCGCATCGAACACGATGACGCGCCCTGGCTATCGGAGCGGGACAAGCTCCGGATTCGCGAAGTGATCGACAAACTCGTCAGGTTTGTGGAATATCTAGACGCGATCAGGGATCGAACGGCCATACTTCACGATGACCTTTCGACTGTCATCGGCGAGCGCATTGCGCGCAACTCCAACCGTCTCTCGGCTCTCGCGGCGCTACTGCTGCCTCCGAGCGTGATTGCCGGTCTTTTCGGAATGAATGTCGGCGGAATTCCCGGTGTAAACGATACCTGGGCCTTCGTTCTGATCGTCGGCTTTGTTATCGCCCTTTCAGCAGGCACACTGATGTTTCTGCGAAAAGTCGACTGGTTGTGACTGGAGCGACCGGGAACCTTCGCTCCCGGTCATCGTCATGCCATCGGATTTCAGAAGAGGCGGTCCAGCCAGTCATGCGGATCGGCTGCACGTCCAAACTGAATATCGGTTAGCGCAGACTTCAGACGTTGAGTTACAGCACCGGCGTTGCCATCGGCGATCGTGAAGCCATGGTTACGGCCCTTGACCTTGCCGATTGGCGTGACCACAGCAGCCGTCCCGCAGGCGAAGGCTTCCTTCAGTCGTCCGCTCCTGGCATCTTCCTGCCATTGATCGATGGAATAGGGCTCCTCCCGAACCGTAAGGCCCATGTCGCGTGCCAGCGCAATCAGTGAGGCGCGGGTAATGCCGGGTAGGATGGTGCCGGTGAGCGGCGGCGTCTGCAGGGAGCCGTCCTCGAACACGAAGAAGATGTTCATGCCACCGAGCTCTTCTATCCAGCGGCGTTCGACCGCATCAAGGAAGACAACCTGATCGCAGCCTTCGCGTTGGCCTTCCGCCTGGGCGGCAAGGCTCGCCGCATAGTTGCCGCCGCATTTCGCAGCACCGGTTCCACCCGGAGCAGCGCGCGTGTAGTTTTCCGAAACCCAGAGCGTCACGGCCGAAGCTCCGCCCTTGAAATAGGATGCGACCGGCGAGGCAATCACCGAGAAGATATAGTCGGTGGCGGGTCTGGTTCCCAGTGCAACTTCGCTGCCGATCAGGAAGGGGCGCAGATAAAGGGACGCGCCTTCTGCTGTTGGGATCCACTCACGGTCGGCACGGACCAGCGCACGCACCGATTCAACGAACAGGTCTTCCGGCAGCTGCGGCATGGCCAGACGCTCTGCCGAGGCGCGGAATCGCTTTGCGTTCGCATCGGGGCGGAACAGCGTCGCACCGCCGTCCGGCAGGTGGTAAGCCTTCATACCCTCGAAGATTTCGAGAGCATAGTGAAGAACCATCGATGCCGGATCAAGGTCAAACCCCTTGCGCGGTTCAAGCTTCCAGTCGTGCCAGCCGCGATCCTTGTTGTAGCGCAGCGTTATCATGTGGTCGGTGAATATCTGTCCAAAACCGGGGTTCTGGAGCAGTCGCTCACGTTCGCTCGCGGATACCGGATTGGGGTGCTTTTCGACGCCAAGGGTGAGGGTGGTGCTGTCGCTCATGTCTCGCCTGTTCTTTCTGACTGACGCAAACGTGCTGTCTCGCACGCTATCAAAAAAACCCTACCTCGGGTCTTGCGATATTTGGTTGCGTTTATGTCTCGATAATAAACGATATTGGCATCAGATTCGATCTATCCGGACAAGTAGCCGAAATTCGGGATCGAGTATCCTTTAGACGGGAAAACAAACATAAGGCGCTCTTTTTGAGAGCGCCTTATGCAGTTTTATCGATTTTCTAACGGGCCGGCCTAGCGATGCAGATCGAACCGGTCCAGGTTCGTGACCTTCGTCCATGCTGCAACGAAGTCGTCGACGAACTTCTGTTTCGCGTCGGAGCTGGCGTAGACTTCTGCCAGGGCGCGAAGGATCGAGTTCGAACCGAAGACGAGATCGACACGCGTGCCGAGCCACTTCAGCTTGCCGGTCTTGCGATCCGTTCCTTCGAACAGATTCTGGGCGTCGGACGTCGCCTTCCACTGCGTGGACATATCGAGCAGGTTGACGAAAAAGTCGTTGGTCAGCGTGCCGGGCCTGTCGGTAAGCACGCCATGGGTCGAACCATCCGTGTTGATGTTGATCGCACGCAGACCACCCAGCAGTACGGTCAGTTCCGGTGCGGTCAAGGTCAGCTTCTGCGCATGATCGATCAGCAGCACTTCAGCCGGAGTGGTCGAGGACGCCTTCTGGAAGTTGCGGAAGCCATCTGCAACCGGCTCCATTCCTGCAAACGACTCCGCATCGGTCTGTGCCTCGGACGCATCGGAACGGCCAGGTGTGAAGGGTATCGTTACGTCATGTCCGGCGGCCTTTGCAGCCTGTTCGACACCGGTATTGCCAGCCAGCACGATTAGGTCCGCGAGTGACAGCTTCTTTCCGCCGCGTGCGTCTGCGTTGAATGCCGTCTGGATATCTTCCAGCACCTTGAGAACACGCGCAAGCTGTTCTGGCCGGTTGCCTTCCCAATCCTTCTGCGGGGCGAGGCGGATGCGAGCGCCGTTAACACCGCCACGTTTGTCACCACCGCGGAAGGTCGACGACGCAGCCCAGGCCGTGCCGACGAGTTCGGATACCGTCAGGCCGGATTCCAGCAGTTTCACCTTGAGCGCGGCGATATCGGCTGTATCGACCAGCGGGTGATCGACCGCTGGAACAGGATCTTGCCAGATCAGCTCTTCCTTCGGCACTTCCGGCCCGATGTAACGGGCGCGCGGGCCGAGGTCGCGGTGGGTCAGCTTGAACCATGCCCGCGCAAAGGCTTCAGCGAAAGCCTGCGGGTTTTCGAGGAAGCGACGGGAGATCTTTTCGTAAGCCGGGTCGAGACGCAGCGACAGGTCGGTGGTCAGCATCGTCGGCTTGTGCTTCTTCGAAGGATCGTGCGCGTCGGGAATGATCGCGTCGGCATCCTTGGCTTCCCACTGGATCGCACCGGCGGGGCTGCGTGTCTGCACCCACTCGTATTTGAACAGGTTTTCAAAGAAGAAGTTGCTCCACTGCGCGGGTGTCTGCGTCCACGTGACTTCCAGGCCGCTGCCTATGGTATCCGCGCCGTGTCCCGTACCATAGTTGCTTGCCCAGCCAAGACCCTGTGCCTCGATGGGTGATGCTTCCGGATCCGGTCCCTTGTGCGATTCCGCAGAAGCGCCGTGCGTTTTGCCGAAGGTATGTCCGCCAGCGATCAGCGCTACGGTTTCCTCGTCGTTCATCGCCATGCGCTTGAAGGTTTCGCGGATGAATGCGGCGGCGGAAATCGGATCACCGTTCGCGCCCGGACCTTCCGGGTTGACGTAGATCAGGCCCATTTCTGTCGCGCCGAGGGATTTGTCGAAGCTCTCAAGCGGGCGATGGGTGAGCCAGGTGGTTTCGGAACCCCAGTTGACGTCGAGATCCGGCTCCCAGGTGTCTTCGCGACCAGCAGCAAAGCCGAAGGTGCGGAAGCCCATGGTTTCCAGCGCCACGTTGCCGGTCAGGATCAGAAGGTCGGCCCAGGAAATCTGCTGGCCGTATTTCTGTTTGATCGGCCACAGCAGACGGCGCGACTTGTCGATGTTCACGTTATCCGGCCAGCTGTTGAGCGGCGCAAAACGCTGCTGTCCACGACCACCGCCACCGCGCCCGTCGCTGAGACGATAGGTTCCCGCAGCGTGCCAGGACATGCGGACAAACTGAGGGCCATAGTGACCAAAGTCGGCCGGCCACCAGTCCTGTGAATCCGTCATCAGCTTGCGTAGGTCGTTCTTGAGCGCTTCATAGTCGAGTTTCGCGAATTCCTCGCGATAGTTGAAAGACTGGCCCAGCGGATCGGATTTTGTCGAATGCTGGTTCAGCAGATCGACGCGAAGCTGATTTGGCCACCAGTCCTGATTCTGGACGGCGCGCGCGGGCTTGCCGGATGCGGCCCCTGAAAATGGACATTTTGCTTCGTCTGTCATGGTTTAAGCTTCCTCTCTTCTATGATGGTGTCACACTCGCGGCAGATGCCGCGGAATACGATGCTGGCCTCGATGATGCGCATGCCGTGCGTATCGGAGGGTTCCAGGCAGGGAGCATGGCCGACAACGCAATCCACATCTTCGATACGTCCGCATTGGATACACTGGACGTGATGGTGATTGTCCTCGATGCGCGTTTCGTATCGAGCGCTGGCCGAGTCTGGCAGATTGATGCGGCGGATAAGGCCTATGGCCGAAAGATCCTGAACAATCAGGTGAACCGCCTGCAGCGAAATTGTCGGCAGCGGTAAGCGAACGGCCTGAAAAATGGTTTCGGCATCCGCGTGCGGATGATGGTGCAGGTAATCCAGAACAGCGACGCGCTGCGACGTGGCGCGTAATCCTTTGGTCCTCAGGACTTGCGGCCATTCGTGTGCATGAATGTGGGGGTGGTGCGTTTGATCCATGGGCGCAGAATACCCATAGTTTTTAGTAATTCAATACAGCGATCTCATAAAATCTGTATCCAGAGCCTAAATGACGCATCCGTCATTGCTGGATCGCCTGAGAAACAGGGTGATTTGCCTGTGTAACGTGTGACGAAAAAAGCTCGCTGCGTCCCACGGAGCTGCTGAAAGAAATTCAGCGAGAGCCGTTATGGGGCGCAGGGAGCGGTAGAAGAATGGGTGTTGTCGGGTATCAGACGATGCCGCCTGAGCCGCCTTTCGATTGAGGGCGCTGGGCTGCGACCTGGGTGCGATAACCGCTTGCCCGATAGGTGGCGATGGGATCGATGGCGCCGCCTGCCAGCTGCCTTGCCTTTGCGAGAATGGGTTCCACATCGGTGCGGTAAGCGCGTTTCAGTGTATCGGATGCCATCAGCGCGTCGTTATCCTGCTGGAAACCATCCAGTGCCTTGCGGTCAACGAGGAGCGCCTGCGCATAGGCACGGCGGATTTCGTTGGCGCTGGAGATCAGGCTTTCGATCGGATCCGTCACGTTGTGCGACTGGTCGATCATATGGGCGGGATGAAACCCTTTGACGCCGCGATGCTCGGCATCCACGAGTTCGTTGAACACAAGGAACAGGCGGTAGGGTTCGATGGCGCCGGCATCCAGATCGTCGTCGCCGTATTTGCTGTCGTTGAAGTGGAAGCCGCCGAGTTTGCCGAACTGGATGAGGCGGGCGACGATCATCTCGATATTGGTGTTCGGCGCGTGATGGCCGAGATCAACGAGGCAGAAGGCCTTCTCACCCAGCGTATTGGCGATGAGGTAGTTGGTACCCCAGTCCTGAACGACGGTCGAATAGAAGGCCGGTTCATACATCTTGTGTTCGGAAAAGATGCGCCAGTCATCAGGCAGAGCATTGTAGATGTCGGCCATCGCCGACAGATAACGCTCGAAGCTTCTGGTGAAACTGCTCTGGCCGGGGAAGTTGGAACCGTCACCCACCCAGACCGTCAGTGCCTTGGAGCCGATGGCCTTGCCGATCTCGATGCATTCGATGTTGTGTTCCACCGCCTGGCGGCGGGTTGCCGCGTCGGTATGGCTGAGGGACCCGTATTTGTAGGAATGGCTCTGATCCGGCGCATCTGAAAACGTGTTGGAATTCATGGCGTCGAATCCAAGTCCCAGTGCATCCGCATGGGCTTTGAGCTTCTTCGGGTCTTCCTTGTCCCACGGAATGTGGAGCGATACGGTCGGCGTTGCGCGGGTCAGTTCGTTGATGACGGCGCAATCGTCAAGCTTGTCGAAAATGCCACGCGGCTCGCCCTCGCCGGGGAAGCGGGCAAAACGGGTTCCTCCGGTGCCGACGCCCCATGAGGGAACGGCGACGAAAAACTCCGAAACCGTTCTTGTGATCGCGTCGATATCGATGTTGCGGCGGGCAAGCTGGTTTCCAAGCGCCTCGTAGTCGTCGTTCAGTGCCGCAATACGCCTGTCGTTTTCATGCGCAACGACATCGGCTGCAATTTTCGTGTCCGTCATCTCTTCCTCCCCGGCAATGGCGGCTCCTCTGCCGCCGATCCGCCGTCTTTCCTATCGTGTGAAGCTCTGGGCGTTTCCGGCATCGACGTTGATGATGTTGCCGGTCGACTTGGCGGAGGCGTCGGAGGCCAGGAAGTAGATCGCCTCGGCGATGTCTTCAGGAAAGACGTTGAGCTTCAGCATCGAGCGCTTGCGGTAATGTTCCTCGAGGTCATCCACCTCGATCTTGGAGGAGGCTGCCCGCTGTTCACGCCATTCGCCGCTCCAGATCTTCGAGCCGCGCAGAACCGCGTCCGGATTGACAGTGTTGACGCGAATGCCCGCATCCGCGCCCTCGAGAGCGAGGCATCGGGCAAGGTGAATTTCCGCTGCCTTGGCAGTGCAATAGGCGGACGCGTTGGGTGAGGAGGCCAGACCGTTTTTCGATGCGACGAAAACGACGTTTCCGCCGAGGTTCTGACGCCGCAGCAGGCGGAATGCCTCCCGCGAGACGAGGAAGTAACCGGTCGCCAGAATGTCGATGTTCTTGTTCCACATCGCAAGTGTGGTGTCTTCGACCGGTGCCGAGGAGGCAATGCCCGCATTCGACACAAGAATGTCGATTCCTCCGAATTCGACGCTCGCCTCCACAAAGGCGGATATCACGGCATCTTCCTTGGTCACGTCCAGCTTTACGGTGCGAACGGCGTCCGCGCTGAAGCGTTTTTCGAAATCGCCCCTGGTATTCTGCAGTGCGTCCTCGTCGATATCGGCCAGCACGACGCAGGCGCCTTCACTGGCGAGGCGTTCGGCTGTCGCACGACCGATGCCGCCCGCTCCACCGGTGATGAAGGCGATGCGCCCCGCCAGGCTCTTTGGTTTCGGCATGCGCTGAAGTTTTGCTTCTTCCAGCAGCCAGTATTCGATATCGAAGGCTTCCTGTTCCGGCAGTCCCTGATATTCGGAGACTGTGGATGCGCCGCGCATGACGTTGATGGCGTTGACGTAAAACTCACCGGCGATACGAGCGGTCGCCTTGTCCTTTGCAAACGACAGCATTCCGACGCCGGGGATCAGGAAAATCACCGGGTTGGGATCGCGCATCTTCGGCGAATTGTCGTGCTTGCATGTCTCGTAATAGCGGCTGTAATCGGCTCGATAATCTTCAAGCGCCTGATCGAGGCCCGCGACAAGCGCATCGACGTCGGGTTTTGAGGTGTCGAGATCGAGGATCAGCGGACGGATCTTGGTGCGCAGGAAGTGGTCCGGGCAGGATGTGCCGAGCGCGCCGAGAGGTTTCAGCTCCTTTGCGTTGACGAACTCCAGCACTGCATCCTGATCGTCGAAATGGCCAAGCTTTCGCTCTTCTCGACCGATGCGGCCACGAATTTCCGGCATCAGGCGCGCTGCAATGGCGCGGCGTTCTTCAACGCCAAGATTTTTCGCAACTGCGCCACCGAAGACTGTCTTGCCTTCCGTCTCTTCGGCAAACCATTCGATTGCCCTGTTGATGATGGCAAGGGTCAGCTCGTAGCACTTCTTTGCATCGTTATCCCAGGTGAACAGGCCATGGCTTTCCAGCACCACGCCCTTGGCGGTCGGATTGGCCTTCACGAAGGCTTCGAGGTCGAGGCCAAGCTGGAAACCGGGGCGGCGCCAGGGCAACCAGCCGATTTCGTCTCCGAAAACCTGCCGGGTGAGTTCTTTTGAATTCTTCGATGCGGCGATGGCGATGATGGCATCGGGATGCATGTGGTCGACATGATCGTAGGGGACGAAGCCGTGCAGAGGCGTATCGATGGACGCCGCGCGCGGATTGAGGTTGAACGTGCAATGTGGCAGGAAGCCGACCATGCGGTCTTCGTCTTCTACCCCTTTGTAGATGCCTTTTAGCGCTTCAAGTTTGTCGAGATAGAGCGTGGCAAAGCCATCGAGCTTGATGGTGCCGACATCGCCGCCGGAACCCTTGACCCACATGACGCGAACTTTTTCACCTGTCAGCGGATCGGTTTCCAGAACCTTGGCAGATGTGTTGCCGCCGCCGTAGTTGGTGATGCGCTTGTCCGCGCCGAGCAGGTTGGACCGATACAGCAGCTTGCCCGGTTCATCGAGCTTCGCAGCGTGGGCATCATCCCAGCGGTCTTCGAGAAGGCGGGATTTTCCCGTCATGCTTTCCTCCCAGATGTCATTTCATCGCGGAACCGACCACGGCCCGCCTCCTTGGGTGTAGATATCGCGCATTCAAAATCGCAATGTCAATCATAAACGATCATAAAATTTCATTGTGCGACGCAGCATTGAATAATTTGATCGTTATTGATTGACAACGTAAAGAGATTACGAATAATTGCGATCAGGAGGAACCCGATGCACGAACGTGAACGCCACCGCATCATTTTGAGCGCCGTACAGGAAAAGCCTGTGGTGACGGTGCAGGATATTGCTGAGCTGACGGATGCGTCCGAAGCCACGATCCGTAGGGATATCGCGTCGTTACATGTTCAGGGAAAGTTGCGGCGTGTGCGCGGCGGAGCGGAGGCGGTGCACCCGCCACAGCTCGGCAATCTCGCTGCGCGACCGTTTCGCGTTTCCGAATCGGTCAATATCGACAAAAAACGCGCAATTGCGCGCAAGGCAGTGGATCTTTGTGAAGATGGCGATGCGATCATTCTGAACGGTGGCACCACGACGTTCCAGATGGTGCACTATATGGCGGCTCGCCGCTTGCAGGTGATGACCAATTCCTTCGCCATCGCCGAGCATCTGGTCAAGCATTCCAAATGCAGCGTCAGTGTGCCGGGTGGTGCGATCTATCGCGACCAGAGCCTCATCCTGTCGCCATTCGAAAACGATGCGATCCGTAATTTCTACGCCCGCCGCATTTTTCTTGGCGCTCAAGGCGTGGGCGCGCTCGGCATCATGGAGTCGGACGCGCTGGTCATCCAGAGCGAGCAGAAACTGATGCGGCAGGCCGAGGAGCTGATCGTGATGGTCGACTCATCGAAGTTCCGCAAGCGCTCGAGCCTGATCCTCTGCCCGCTGGAAAACGTCACCACCATCATCACCGATGACGGGATTTCGGACGAGGCCGCGCGCATGGTGGAAGATGCAGGCGTCGAATTGCTGATAGCCGGATCGGTGCAGGGTGCTGAAGCACCGCCGTCACCGGACGAGGAGAATTCCGCTTCGGTTGCATGAGGAGTGCCGGGCGGAGAGGAAAGTTTCAAACGGGAGGAAAAGGGAAATGAAACTTACACGCAGAAAACTGGGTCGCGCTCTGGCATTGGGCGTTGCGCTCGGGACCTTGGGGCTGGGGAGTGTCGCCCAGGCGGCCGACATTAAGATCGCACTTGTCGTCAAGTCGCTCGGCAACGGCTTCTTCGAGGCCGCCAACAAGGGCGCGCAGGAAGCTGCCAAGGAACTGGGCGGCGTCGAAATCATCTATACCGGCCCGACCAGCACAACGGCGGAAGGTCAGATTGAAGTCATCAACTCGCTGATCGCACAGGGCGTCGATGCGATTGCCATCTCCGCCAACGATCCGGACGCCGTCGTTCCTGCTCTGAAAAAAGCGGCGCAGCGCGGCATCAAGGTCATCTCCTGGGATTCGGGCGTCGCACCGGAAGGCCGTATCCTTCAGCTGAACCCGTCCTCCAACGCGCTGATCGGCAAGATGTGCCTGCAACTGGCAGCATCGCATCTGGAAGGCGGCAAGGGTGATTTCGCCATCCTGTCTGCGACCACCACCTCGACGAACCAGAATATCTGGATCGACGAGATGAAGAAACAGATCAAGGATTTTCCCGGCCTCAATCTCGTGACCACGGTTTACGGTGATGACCTCGCCGACAAGAGCTATCGCGAAGCCCAGGGGCTTCTCACCTCTCAGCCGAATGTGAAGGTCATTGTTGCGCCGACGACCGTTGGTGTTCTGGCAGCGTCTCAGGCCGTGAAGGATGCGGGCAAGATCGGTCAGGTTTACGTGACCGGCCTCGGTCTTCCATCGGAAATGGCCGGTGCCATCAAGTCCGGTGCGACGAAGGAATTCGCCATCTGGAACCCGATTGACCTCGGCTATTCCGCGACCCAGATCGCCTATCGTCTGGTGAAGGGTGACGCTGACGGCAAGCCCGGCTCGGAAATCGAAGCTGGTCGCATGGGCAAGATCAAGGTGGGTGAAAACAGCGAGGCCGCGATGGCTGATCCGTTCGTTTACGACGCCAAGAATATCGACCAGTTCTCGAAGATTTTCTGATTACGAAAAGCATGACCCGGCGATCTCTCTTCTGAGAATGGGTCGCCGGGAACTCTAAATCCTCCACATACTCGGCGTCATCCTCGGGCGTGACCCGAGGGTCCGCGACGCACGGCGGATGGATCCTCGGCTCAGGCCCGAAGATGGTGCCGAGCGTGTGTTCTGGTTCTTGCCCGATTGCGGGCTCCGGGTTTTCAGTGATGACAATGGCAGCAGAAAAAACGACCGACGCGGTTACGCCTCATGCACCGGCATTGGAGCACTCGGCTCCCATCCTGGAAATGCGCGGCATCAGCCAGGTTTTTCCGGGTGTGAAGGCGCTCGATGGCGTGAATGTCGCCCTCTATCCGGGTACGGTCACGGCGCTTATCGGTGAAAACGGCGCGGGGAAATCGACCCTCGTCAAAATCCTCACCGGCATCTATCGGCCGAACGAAGGCGAAATCCTTCTGGATGGAAAACCGGTTCATTTTCACAGCGCGCAGGATGCCATCAATGCGGGCGTGACGGCCATCCATCAGGAAACCGTGCTGTTCGATGAACTGTCGGTCGGCGAAAACATCTTCCTCGGTCATGCGCCAAAGGGACATTTCGGGCTGATCGACTGGAAGACAATCAACGAGAAGTCTCGCACTTTGCTGGAGCGGCTGGAAAGCCGGATCGACCCGGCGATCCGCCTGAAAGACCTCTCCATTGCGCAGCGGCATCTGGTGGCGATTGCGCGCGCGCTGTCGGTGGAAGCGCGCATCGTTATCATGGATGAACCGACGGCAGCCCTTTCCCGCAAGGAAATCGATGATCTTTTCCGTATCGTCCAGAACCTGAAGCGTCAGGGAAAGGCAATACTGTTCATCAGTCACAAGTTCGATGAAGTCTATGAAATCGCTGAAAATTACGCTGTTTTCCGGGATGGAAGAATGGTCGGTTCAGGTGCGCTTGCAGATGCGCCGCAGGACGAAATCGTCCGCCTGATGGTGGGCCGCGATGTCAAGGACGCGTTCCCGAAACAAGCGGTCAATATCGGCGGCACCGTGCTGTCACTGCAAAACTATTGTCACGATACCGAGTTCCGCGACATTTCCTTTGAACTGCGCAAGGGCGAAATCCTCGGGCTCTACGGATTGATCGGCGCCGGTCGCTCCGAACTGTGCCAGTCGTTGTTTGGCATTACCCGCCCTGCTTCGGGTTCCCTCAAGCTCGACGGGCAGCCGCTCTCCATCCGCTCGCCGGAAGATGCGATCCGGGCAGGTATCGTTTACGTGCCGGAAGAGCGCGGACGGCACGGGCTGGCGCTGGAAATGCCGATCTACCAGAACATGTCTCTGCCTTCGCTGGGCCGGACGTCGCGAAAGGGGTTTCTGGCTGCCGCCAACGAGTTCGCGCTGGCGCGCAAATATGCCTCGCGGCTGGATCTGCGAGCAGCCGCGCTCTCGGTGCCGGTAGGCACGCTTTCGGGCGGGAACCAGCAGAAGGTCGTCATCGGCAAATGGCTGGCGACCCAACCGAAGGTCATCATTCTCGATGAGCCGACCAAGGGCATCGATATTGGTTCCAAGGCTGCCGTGCACGGCTTTATCAGCGAACTTGCGGCGGAAGGGCTTTCGATCATCATGATTTCATCCGAACTGCCGGAAATACTTGGCATGTCCGACCGTGCCATCGTCATGCGCGAAGGGCTGATGGCGGGCGTCTTCGACCGCGCCGAATTCTCTCCGGAAAAGCTAGTGCGCGCCGCCACGGGCAATGCGTGAGGAAGAAGGCCATGCAACGTTTTCTGAAAAATCGCGAACTGCTGTTGGCAGGTATCATCATCCTGATGATCGCCGGGTTCTCGCTGCGGGCGCCGGGGTTCGAGCGTCCTGCCAATCTGGTCAACATCTTCAATGACACGTCTATCCTCATTATTCTGGCGCTTGGCCAGATGGCGGTCATCCTGACGAAGTCCATCGATCTTTCGGTCGCGGCCAACCTCGCTTTCACAGGCATGGCCGTGGCGATGACCAACGCCGCCTTTCCGGGTGTCCCATTGCCGCTTCTTGTGGCGATGGCCGTTGGCATCGGTGCTGTTCTCGGCTCGATCAACGGTGTTCTCGTCTGGTGGCTGCGCATTCCGCCGATTGTCGTTACGCTCGGGACACTTACCATCTATCGCGGCATGGCGTTCGTGCTTTCCGGTGGTGGCTGGGTCAATGCGCACCAGATGTCACCAACGTTCCTGAATGTACCGCGCACACCGATCTTAGGTCTGCCGGTTCTCTCGTGGGTAGCAATCCTCATCATTGCGGGCGCATGGCTGGTATTGACGCGCACATCCTTCGGTCGGTCGGCCTATGCCTCCGGTGGCAACCCCGGTGCTGCGGTTTATGCGGGGATTGATGTCGGTCGTACGCGATTCCTGGCCTTTGTCCTGTCGGGCGCGCTCGCCGGTCTTGCCAGCTACCTCTGGGTTTCACGTTATGCCGTGGCGTACGTGGATATCGCCGCCGGTCTGGAGCTCGACAGTGTTGCGGCGAATGTGATCGGCGGCATTTCGATTGCGGGTGGCATAGGCACGGCGGCAGGTGCGGTGCTGGGTGCGCTTTTCCTTGGTGTCATCAAGAATGCGCTGCCCGTCATCGGCATCTCACCTTTTGCACAGATGGCGATCTCGGGCGTTGTCATCATTCTGGCTGTTGTTTTCAACGCCCGCGCCGAGGCGAAGAAAGGCCGCATCATCCTGCGGGACAGGGCTGCGGCAGATAATGGGAAGGAGGCTGCGGCATGACCATGACCACGCCGGAAACATCGCCGACGACGCGTGTCATTCCAGACAAGCTCGGCACGCCTTTCAAACGCGTCATGGCAAGCTGGGAAGTGCTGCTGCTTGGCGTCGCGATTTTGATCTTCACCGCCAATTCCTTTGCATCGCCCTATTTCCTCGATGCGTGGAACCTCTCCGACGCCACCTTCAATTTTACCGAAAAGGCTTTGATCGCCTTTGCCATGGCACTGCTGGTCATCGCGGGCGAAATCGATCTTTCTGTCGCCGCCATCATCGCGCTGGCATCGACAGCAATGGGGTATGCGGTGCAGATGGGGGTGGGAACGCCGGGGCTGGTCGCAATCGGTATCGGTGTCGGACTTGCCTGTGGCGCGTTCAACGGTTTTCTGGTCGCAGGGCTGAAGCTGCCATCCATCGTCGTCACCATCGGCACCATGAGCCTGTTTCGCGGCATTTCCTATATGGTGTTGGGCGATCAGGCATTTGGAAAATATCCCGCCGACTTTGCCTATTTCGGTCAGGGTTACGTTTTATGGGTTTTCTCTTTCGAGTTCCTCCTGTTCGTGGTCATGGCCGTGATCTTCGCGATCCTGCTGCATGCCACGAATTTCGGCCGACAGGTCTATGTCATCGGCAATAACCCGTTTGCCGCACGCTTCTCCGGCATCCCCGTGGAAAGGGTGAAGTTCATCCTGTTTCTGCTGACAGGCGTGATGAGCGGCATTGCCGCCGTCTGCCTCACCTCGCGGCTTAGTTCCACCCGCCCTTCGATTGCACAAGGGTGGGAACTGGAGGTGGTGACGATGGTGGTTCTCGGCGGTGTGTCCATTCTGGGTGGCTCCGGCACCATTGGCGGCGTGGTGATCGCGGCTTTCGTCATGGGGTTGGTGACCTTCGGGCTTGGCCTTCTGAACGTGCCGGGCATCGTCATGTCGATCTTTGTCGGCCTGCTTCTGATCATCACCATTGCCATCCCCATCGTCGTACGTCGTCTGCGGGCCATGAGGTAAACCGTGCCGGAACTTGAAAAACACGCCTTCAAGATGAAACTCTTTCCCGGCATGCAAGCCGAATACAGGAAGCGTCATGATGAAATCTGGCCGGAACTGGTAACGCTGCTTCGGCAGGCAGGCGTCAGCGATTATTCCATCCATCTGGATCCGGAAACGAACATCCTTTTTGGTGTGCTAACTCGCCCGAAAGATCATGGCATGGCGTCGCTGCCCGACCATCCGGTGATGAAAAAATGGTGGGCGCATATGGCCGATATCATGGACAGCAACCCGGATAACTCGCCAGTCGCGACCGATCTCGTCACGGTGTTCCATCTGCCATGAATACTGCCTCATACAAGCGGATCGCCGTCATCGATATCGGCAAGACCAATGCAAAGGTCGTTTTGCTGGATGGCGAAAACGGCGCTGAAATGGCCGTGCGCAAGACGCCCAACGCCGTTGTTTCAGGCGGGCGTTATCCACATTACGATGTCGAAGCGCTGTGGACATTCATTCAGGGCGCCCTTGCTGGCTTTGCGCAATCTCCCGGGTTCGATGCGATTTCGATCACCACGCATGGGGCAAGCGCTGCGTTGCTGGATGGGCAAGGGCGTCTTGCCATGCCCGTGCTGGATTACGAGTTCGAATACCCGCAGGAAATCCGCGCGGCCTATGCAGTGCTTCGCCCCGATTTCTCCGAAACGTTCTCGCCGCCCCTTTCTGCGGGCCTCAATCTCGGCGCACAGCTGCACTTTCAAAAAACGATGTTTCCGGAGGCGTTCGGTCGTGTCTCTGCGATCCTGACCTATCCGCAATACTGGGCCTATCGGCTGTCGGGGGTGGCGGCGAATGAGGCGACGTCTCTCGGTTGCCATACCGATCTCTGGGCGCCGGACAGGGGGCAGTTTTCGTCCCTGGTGGATCGCCTCGATATCCGTGAAAAAATGGCTCCCGTCCGCTCGGCCTTTGATGCGCTGGGCAGCGTGCGCCCGGAGCTTGGTGACGAACTCGGCTTGTCGACGGACATTCCGGTCTTTTGCGGAATTCACGATTCCAACGCATCCTTGCTGCCGCATCTCATCCTGAGCGAGCCGCCGTTTGCCGTTGTTTCGACAGGAACTTGGGTCGTCTGCTTTGCCACGCCGGGCAATCTCGATGGGCTTGCGCCGGAGCGTGACAGCTTCGCCAATGTCAACGCTTTCGGCAAGCCGACACCCTCGGCGCGGTTCATGGGCGGGCGCGAATTCGAGATGCTGACGCAAGGACTGGCCGAACTCCCGGGCGACGTGGATGAAACCGTCGCGCATGTCGTTGGCAAATCGCTGATGCTCCTGCCGAACGTGGCCGAAGGCTCCGGTCCATTTCCCGGCCGGCGCATGAAATGGATCGGCACACCTGCGTCTGATGCGGAAAAGGTCACTGCGATATCGCTTTATATGGCGCTGATGACGGAGGTCTGCCTTGAGCTGATCGGCGCGGGTGGCCCGACGATCGTGGAGGGGCCAATGAGCCGTAACACGGTTTACGTGAACGCGCTGGCGTCAGTGACGGGCCGGGATGTCCTCGTGCCGGACGGCGGGTCGCTCAGCGGCACTGCGCTCGGGGCTGCAATGTTGACCGGTGTGCGGCCGCAACACACTGCGACGGTGCGTTTCACGCCTTCGCTTGCTCTTGCGGACTACAGGAGACATTGGCGCAAAGCCCTTGAAATCCCTTGATTCTGGAGCTGGATAACCATCCCCGGTCAACGGCACGGTTCTTTTGTAATCGTTGCCCCACGTCGCGAAGCCAATTATAAAACCTCAGCAATAGTTGAGGTTCTGCGTGTGAAGAAAATTGATGTCTATGCTCCTTTGACGGTTGGCGAGCTTGCGAGGCGTGCGGGCGTGGCCGTTTCGACTCTGCACTTTTACGAAACCAAAAATCTGATTGCATCCATTCGGACCTCGGGCAACCAGCGCCGGTATCCGCGCTATATGCTGCGCCGGGTTGCCATTATCCGGGCCGCTCAACGGGTCGGCATCGGTCTGCGGGAAATTCAGGAAACGCTGGCGGAACTGCCTCTCGATGCCAGTCCGACCAAAAAGCAATGGTCACAGTTGTCATCCAAATGGCAGGAACATCTGGAGCGCCGGATATCCGGGCTTATGGCGCTGCGGGATCAGCTGGACAGCTGTATCGGTTGCGGTTGTCTTTCATTGACCGAGTGTCCGCTGAGAAATCCCGATGACTGTCTTGGGGCAGATGCGAACGGCCCCATCATCATGGATGCTGAAATCGAAAAAAAGCAGACGAAGCATGATGATGATCGTGGTACCTGATCAGATGCCTTGCTTCAGATCGGCATTTTTGCCTGCAGGAATGGCGTGAGTATTCGTTTGTCCCACTCTCGACAGGGTTTTTACTCTTTATGTTACCGATAACATGGGGTAATGGAGAGCGAATGTCGCACCGCCCGCTTCTGGGAGTAGTTGGAAAGGTAAATGATGAAAGCCGTTGTCATTCATGCTGCGAAAGATCTTCGCATCGAGGAAAGAGAAGTAGAGAGCCTGGAAGCTGGGCAGGTCGAGGTCGCAATCGAGGCGGGCGGCATCTGCGGTTCGGATCTGCACTATTACAACCACGGCGGCTTCGGCACGGTGCGCGTTCGCGAACCGATGATCCTCGGTCATGAAGTCGCCGGTACCATCAAGGCGCTGGGCGCGGGCGTATCGGGCTTTGCGGTCGGTGACCGGGTGGCCGTATCGCCAAGCCGTCCGTGCAATAGCTGTGAGTACTGCCTTCAGGGACAGCAGAACCATTGCCTCAACATGCGTTTTTACGGCTCCGCAATGCCGATGCCGCACATTCAGGGCGCATTCCGGCAGCGGCTGGTGGCAGAGGCGTGGCAATGCCACAAGGTTGCCGAAGGTGTTTCGATCCACGAGGCGGCCATGGCCGAACCTTTCGCCGTCACGCTGCATGGGGTGAACCGTGCTGGCGCGCTGCTCGGCAAGCGGGTTCTTGTTACCGGCTGCGGTCCGATCGGTGCGTTGGCCATTATTGCCGCACGCGCGCATGGGGCACGTGAGGTCGTTGCGACCGATGTGATGGATGCGGTTCTGAACAAGGCGCTGGAGATTGGCGCTGATCGTGTCATAAACGTCGCGACAAATCCGGAAGAACTTTCGGCCTATTCCGCCAACAAGGGATATTTCGACGTACAGTTCGAGGCGTCGGGCAACGAGCGTGCAGTGCGTTCCGGCCTTGAGGTTCTGCGTCCTCGCTCCACGGTCGTCCAGCTCGGTCTTGGCGGAGATGTTTCCATTCCGCAGAACCTGGTTGTGGCGAAGGAAATCGAGATGAAAGGCACGTTCCGGTTCCACGAGGAATTCGGCCTTGCCGTCGACCTAATCAATCAGGGTCGCGTTGATCTCAAGCCGTTGTTGACGGGCGTTTATCCCATCGATGATGCCGTTGCCGCCTTCGAAACTGCGGGTGACCGCAGCAAATCGATGAAAGTCCAGCTCGCATTCTGATGCCGTCTGTTCACGCGGCTGCCGTTGCCCGGAAAAGGCATCGGTAGCCGCATGTTATTTCTGAGTGTTTCCACCCCCATCATTCCCATTTGACATCAAGTCAGTCTCAAAGTTGGCAAGACAGGGTAAGTTCATTCCGATATCGTGTCAGGGATGAACTGCCAGAAGTCTTGGATGATTTGAGGTAATATGCGATGGAAGCTCCTGTATTCGTGACGTCCGACGAAATTCGCCACCGCTTTTCGGCAGCCATGTCGGCAATGTATCGCGATGAAGTTCCGGCCTACGGCACATTGATGTCATTGGTTGCGAGGGTGAATGCGGCAACACTTGCTGCTGATCCGCAGCTGAAGGATCGTCTCGACGCAACGGATTCACTGGAGCGTATATCCGAAGAGCGTCACGGAGCGATCCGTCTCGGTACAGCCGCCGAGCTTGCCAGGATGCGCCGTGTCTTCGCGGTCATGGGGATGTATCCGGTCGGGTATTATGATCTGTCGACCGCTGGCGTTCCGGTGCACTCCACGGCGTTCCGGCCTGTCGAAGATGCGAGCCTGAAGCGGAATCCCTTCCGTGTCTTTACGTCGCTGCTGCGTCTTGATCTCATTGCTGACGAGGATCTGCGCAGGCAGGCAGCCGAAGTCCTCGCCAGACGCCGGATTTTTACCGATACAGCGATTTCACTGGTGGAAAAGGCGGAGCGTGAGGGTGGGCTTGGTGAACGGGATGCCACCCGCTTCGTGACGGAGGTTCTTGAAACCTTCCGCTGGCACGACAAGGCCATTGTCGATGCTGACCTGTATAAACGCCTACACGATGCGCATCGGTTGATCGCCGACGTCGTTTCGTTCAAAGGCCCGCATATCAATCATCTGACGCCACGCACGCTTGATATCGATGCTGTTCAGGCATTGATGCCGGAAGAAGGTATTGCGCCAAAGGCGGTCGTGGAAGGTCCGCCCACCCGCAGGTGTCCGATCCTGCTGCGCCAGACATCGTTCAAGGCGCTTGAGGAGGCGGTCGCCTTCATCGAGGAAAACGGCGAATGGAAAGCCGGCTCGCATACCGCCCGTTTCGGCGAGATCGAGCAGCGTGGTGTGGCGCTGACGCCGAAAGGCCGCGCCCTTTATGATATGCTTTTGAACGAAACACGCGGTCGTGTCCGTCCTGCCGCTGACGGATCGAATTCGGCAGATTATGAAGCCGCGCTGGCGGATGTGTTCAAGGCGTTTCCGGATGACTGGAACGGTATCCGCAAGGCAGGGCTTGGATATTTCAGCTATTCGCTGACGGAAAAGGGCAAGGTCGCCGCACCGCTCGAGCTCGGTGTCGAGGAAGCTATCGAGGCGGGCTTCGTCCGGTTCGATCCCATCGTCTATGAGGACTTCCTGCCAGTCAGCGCGGCTGGTATTTTCCAGTCGAATCTTGGCGATGATGCAACGCAGGAGTTTACCGCCAGCCCTAACCAGGTGATGTTCGAACGCGATCTCGGTGCGTCTGTTATTGATGAATTTGCCCATTATGCTGCTATCGAAAGCGCGTCCCTGCAAGGCTGCATTGCCGTCATCGGTCGGTTGGCCGCGGCGCAGTAATTCGACATCCGCGGTCATTGCCGCCAATCAGAACTTGAAGACAATGGAGAAAATAGATGACGAAAACCGTTGATGTGCGCCAGGAAACGGCTGCCTTGCTTGAAAAACTCGGAGTTCCGGCCGGTCTGTACACCGGCGGGGACATGCCGTCCTATTCGCCGGTGACGGGTGAAAAGATTGCCGACCTGAAGACGATTTCTGCGGCTGGCGTTGGTGCGGTCGTGGACAGGGCGGATGTTGCGTTCAAGATCTGGCGCACCGTGCCAGCTCCGCGCCGTGGCGAGTTGATCCGCCTCCTCGGTGAGGAACTGCGCGCGCACAAGGCAGAACTTGGCCGTCTCGTCTCCATCGAGGCTGGCAAGATCCCGTCCGAAGGCCTTGGCGAAGTTCAGGAAATGATCGACATCTGCGATTTTGCCGTCGGCCTGTCGCGCCAGCTTTACGGTCTGACCATCGCCACCGAGCGTCCCGGCCACCGCATGATGGAAACCTGGCATCCGCTCGGTGTTGTCGGTGTGATCTCAGCGTTTAACTTCCCCGTCGCCGTCTGGTCCTGGAATGCCGCACTCGCCATCGTCTGTGGCAACCCGGTCGTGTGGAAACCGTCGGAAAAGACGCCGCTGACGGCACTTGCCGTTCAGGGCATTTTCGAACGCGCCGCCGCCCGCTTCGGCGATGCGCCGGCAGCCCTGTCGCAGCTCCTGATCGGTGACCGTGCAGTTGGCGAAGCACTGGTGGATCACCCGAAGGTGCCGCTGGTGTCCGCCACCGGCTCCACCCGCATGGGCCGTGATGTCGGCCCGCGTCTGGCGAAGCGTTTTGCCCGCGGCATTCTCGAACTTGGCGGCAACAATGGCGGTATCGTCTGCCCTTCGGCCGATCTCGACATGGCCCTGCGTGCCATCGCCTTTGGCGCCATGGGCACCGCTGGCCAGCGCTGCACGACGCTGCGTCGCCTCTTTGTTCATGACAGCGTTTACGATCAGCTCGTGCCGCGCCTGAAGAAGGCTTATGCCTCCGTTTCTGTAGGCAACCCGCTGGAAACGTCGTCCCTGGTCGGGCCGCTGGTAGACAAGGCGGCGTATGAAGGCATGCAGAAGGCGCTCGATGCGGCGAAATCGCATGGTGGTGCCGTACACGGCGGTGATCGCGTCGATACCGGCGCGCAGGACGCCTATTACGTCAAGCCCGCATTGGTCGAAATGCCGAAGCAGGAAGGCCCTGTCCTCGAAGAAACCTTCGCACCGATCCTCTATGTCATGAAGTACAGCGATTTCGATCAGGCTATCGACGCGCATAATGCTGTCGCGGCAGGGCTTTCGTCGTCGATCTTCACGCGTGACATGCAGGAGTCCGAGCGTTTCCTGTCGTCAGAGGGATCCGACTGCGGTATCGCCAACGTCAACATCGGCACGTCGGGTGCGGAAATCGGCGGAGCCTTTGGTGGTGAAAAAGAGACGGGCGGCGGGCGCGAATCCGGCTCTGATGCATGGAAAGCCTATATGCGCCGCGCTACCAACACGGTGAACTACTCAAAGGCGCTGCCACTGGCGCAGGGCGTTTCTTTCGATATCGAGTAACGAGGACGGACAATCATGGACGCGAGCACACTAAAGGCGGCTTTCAGAACCGCTGAACGGATATCCCGGATCGATGTATCTCCCATCGCACGGATCAGCGGGCGGGCGCGTTCCATGAAGCAGGCGGGCAAGCCCGTCATCGTTCTGGGGGCGGGCGAGCCTGATTTCGACACGCCTGAGCACATCAAACACGCTGCGTGGGAAGCCATGCAGCGTGGCGAAACAAAATATACGGCAAATGAGGGGACGCTGGAGTTGCGGACAGCCATTCGCGATAAGTTCCGGCGGGAGAACGGGCTGGATTACGCACTCGACGAGATCATCGTCTCGACCGGGGCGAAGCAGATCCTGTTCAACGCCTTGATGGCAACCGTCGATCCTGGCGACGAAATCATCATCCCGACACCTTACTGGGCGACCTATTCGGACATTGTTGTCATGTGTGGCGGCAAACCTGTTCTGGTCCCCTGCGCTGCGGAAAATGGTTTCCGGATGACAGCTGAACAGCTTGAGGCAGCCATTACGCCGAAAACTCGCTGGCTCATGCTCAACGCCCCTTCCAACCCGTCCGGTGCAAGCTACTCGGCGGAGCAATACCGACCCTTGCTCGACGTATTGCTGCGGCATCAGCACGTCATGCTGATTGCGGACGACATGTATGAGCATATCGTCTACGACGATTTCAGGTTCGTGACGCCTGCCCAGGTCGAGCCGCGGTTGAGAGAGCGGACGCTGACCGTGAATGGTGTTTCCAAGGCCTATGCTATGACCGGTTGGCGCATTGGTTACGCAGGTGGTCACAAAGCTCTGATCAAGGCCATGTCCGTGGTACAGAGTCAGGCGACGTCCGGTCCGTCGTCCGTTTCGCAGGCCGCGGCCGTTGCGGCGCTGAACGGTCCGCAGGACTTTCTGAAGGACAGGGCTGCGAGCTTCCAGCGCAGGCGCGACCTGGTCGTGGCCGGTTTGAACGCGATCGAGGGCATCGATTGCCGCGTGCCGGATGGAGCGTTTTATACCTTCGCGAGTTGTGCGGGCCTGCTTGGCAAAAAAACGCCGGACGGACAGGTGATCGGGAGCGATACGGACCTCTGCGACTATTTTCTGGAAAGCGCCCATGTTGCTGTCGTTCCGGGGGCGGCGTTCGGGCTCTCGCCCTTTTTCCGGATTTCCTATGCAACATCGGAACCGGAATTGATTGAGGCTCTTCAACGCCTTGCAAAGGCGTGTGCGCTCCTTGGTTGAGAATGCTTCCATTCGATAGGGAAGCGTTTTAGGTTTGGTCAGAACGACGCAGACGGAACGCATATGCCGCGACCATTTCTGATTGAAGGCCCACGTGACGCCCGTTTCACGATCCTGCTTGCGCATGGGGCTGGCGCGCCAATGGACTCTGCTTCGATGACGGCTGTGTCGGAAGCACTCGCGAAGTCGGGTTTTCGCGTGGCGCGTTTCGAGTTTGACTACATGGCGGCCAGACGCACATCCGACAGCCGAAAACCACCACCCCGTGCCGAGACGCTCAACCCCGAATACAAGGCGGCAATCATCGATCTGGCGGCCACTGGCCCTCTCATCATCGGTGGCAAATCGATGGGCGGCCGTGTCGCCAGCATGATTGCCGACGATCTCCATCGTGACGGGGTCATCGCCGGTCTGCTTTGTCTCGGCTACCCGTTTCATCCTCCGGGAAAACCTGAAAACCTTCGAACCGCTCACCTGGAGAACCTCGCAACCCCGGCGCTGATCTGTCAGGGAACGCGTGATGAGTTTGGCACACGTGAGGAGGTCAGCGCCTTTGCCCTGTCAGACCAGATTCAGTTGCTTTGGCTCGAAGACGGCGACCACGATCTCAAACCGCGCAAGAAGCTCTCCGGTTTTTCCGCCGCGGACCATCTGGCCACTGTCGGCCAGACGGTCAGGGAGTGGGCCGGAAGACTGAAGCTACGGGCGTAGAGCGGAGGCTGGAGACTGGCGGTAGGCGAGCACGGCGGGAACCGCGGCGAGGATGGCCGCAAATCCCAGAGTGACCGCGGCGAGGATCGCGTCCTGCCCGATGAATGAAATCGGAAACACGATTCCGCTTTCGCCAGCTAGAACATGGGCGATGGCGAGTGAGGCGGCATAACCCATCGCGAAGCCGAGAAATACGCCGGTTCCGATCAGGCAAAGCAGCTCAAGCCAGACAATGGAAAACAACGCGCCTCGTGGGGCGCCGAAAGCGCGCAGCGCGCCGATCTGGCGGCGGCGTTGGCCGATGTGCAGCACGGTTACCAGAAGCAGTGCTGCGGCGACCAGCACCTGTGATCCAGTCGCGACAGCAAACAGTACCATTCTCGCATCACCCAACGTTGCGTACAGGCGCGTCAACACTTCGCCCGGAAAAACGCCGACTGTCGTGCCGCCGCGATATTCCTGCCGGAGCTTGTAGGCATCGGCGATGGTTTTCGGCTTGACCAATATTGCCGGAAGACCGGGTACATTCCCGTCCCATGTTTCCACAAGCGGCGCATCGGCGTGACTGGCATGATCGTGCGTGTCGTGGTCATGATCGCCGTCAGGCCGGGCAAAATGATCATGACCGCCCTGGCCATGAGATGCATGGTCATGGCTGCCCTCGGCCTCTTCGTCATGCCCCAGGCCGTGAATGTGCCAGACCGCCTGGATCGGGACGAGAATGGCGCGGTCCCACGCAGTGCCGGTCGGCTTGAGACGACCGGAGACGCTATATGCGAGTTCGCCATGTGTGTGGCCGCCTTCACCGGGCGCGCCGTGCATCGGCTTGATCTCTGCTCCGAGTGAAAGCGGTACGGCCGAGCCAACCACGGCTTGCCCCTCGGTAGAGAAAACAATGCCTTCCTGTAAGCCGGAGGACAGGTTGCTGACCAGCGCGGTCGTGGTGCCGACAATGGGCAAGCCGTCGAAGGAATCGCTAAAGCCGATCGGGGCGGCCCAGGCAACACGCGGATCGTTCGAGAGCTTTGCCAGGACGTCTCCCTCCATCAGCGGAAGGGGAGATGGCTGAAGAAAGACGGAAGACAGAACGAGCTGTGTTTCGCTACCGGCTGCGCCAATCACGAGGTCGAACTTGTCAGCCGCGCGTGCGCTGCCCAGACGAAGAGATCGCTCCTGCAGGGTGACCGTGACACTGAGTGCGACGGCGAGGGCGACGAGCAGGACAATCACTACGGCCCCCATCCAGAGGCGGCGCAGGTCCGAGAGAATGAAACGGATCACGCGGCGATCTCCACCTTGCTGTCGCTGACCAGACGCCCGGCGTTGAGATTGACGCGACGGTCGAGCCGTTCTGTCAGCCTGCTGTCATGCGAAACAACGATGAGCGTGGTTTTTTCCGCATTTGCCAGTTCCAGCAGCAGATTGCCAACGGCCTCTCCGCTTTCCCTGTCCAGGCTTGCCGTCGGCTCATCGGCAATGATGACACCGGGTTTTCGCAGAAGAGCACGCGCCACCGCTACACGTTGCATTTCGCCGCGTGACATGGTCTCGATGTTTTGTGTCTGCCGTTTGATGCCGCTACGTTCCAGCAATTCAGCGCCCCGTTTGACGAGAACAGGCGACGACGCTCTGGCGAGCCGCGCGGGTAGAAGTACGTTGTCGAGAGCTGAGAGGCCGGGAAACAGATGGAAATCCTGCATAATGATGCCGACATTTTCAGCACGCCAGCGGTCGCGCCTGCTTTCGGAAAGGCGGGCTATATCCGTGCCGCCCCATGCCACGACGCCTTTTTCGCTACGCTCCAGCCCGCTGATGATGTTGACCAGCGTGCTTTTGCCCGAGCCCGACGGGCCGGTTACGGCCACGCGCGCGCCCGATGGCAGATCCAGCATTTCGATGGAGAGAACCGGGCCGATCACGCCAGGAAACGAGACAGAAACATTTTCTAGGGAAAGAGAAAGCATATCGATATCAGGCAACCCAGTATTTCGCGCCGCGGATGCGCAGGCGGCTGACAAAGCCCGTTTCCGGGTCCGTCCAGCTTCCCATTTCCAGCACGCCCGATACTTCGATCCGCGTGCTTGGTTGAACGAAGGTCTGCTTTTCATCGAGATAGATCACGACGATATTGTCCGGCCAGTCCGAGTCAGAAGAGCAGAACGGGCAGATCGACATCGGGACTTCCGTCAGGACGAAAAAGGCTGCCTCCGCTTTCAGGGGCGGCGCCATGAAGCCACCCATCGTGACCGGCTTGCCGACGAGGCTCTTCACCTTGTCAGAAAATTCCAGGCCCAGCACGCTGATCTTGCTGTAGAGGTCAGCAAAACCGATCTCCGAATTGGCTGCTGCTATTGCCATGCCCGGTGAGGCGAGAACCGGAGAGAGGCTGAACAGCGTCAGCATGTGTCGACGGCTGAGCAAAAGCGGCATTTTTTACCTCTTTAATATTTAGAACAGAATTCCGGGCGTACGCGCCGCCCGGAATGATTGCGTTGGCAATGTGTTAGTTCAACTCGACGGTACCGAGGGCGAACGTGTCGGCAAGCACGCGATAAACGTCGCTCTGTTCCATGTAGCCCTTGAAGCCTTCCGAGCCGGGGCCGGTAGACTGCAGCACGACGTCATCTACGGCGTGGACGCCACTGTCACCGCTCTTTGGAATGTTGCCCTGAACGAAGACGGCGCCGGGAACGTCCTTGTAAGCTTCGTTCGCGACATATTCCTTCTTTTCGTTCTGGACTGCCGGAACGAATGGACCGTCGAGCTTCGGACGGAACGTCTCGTAATGATCCGGGCCGTTGTTGGCATTCAGGAACAGGCGGCGGGTCACGTCGATCTTGTCCGGGTAGCCGTCGCCGTTGGCGTCCGTGTAGTTCGGAAAGCCGGCGTCATCATAGGTACCGACCTTTTCGCGCATATCCGTGCCTTCCTTCTCGTCGTCAACCGTGCCGACGATGGAAACGCCATGCGTATGGTCGCCTGTCAGGACGATCAGTGTGTCGGGGTTCTTGGCTGCGAATTCGCGCGCGAGGCCGAGTGCCTTGTCGAATTCAATGGTTTCGACGACGGCGCGGTCCCAGTCGAGCGGGTGAGACATCTTGTCGATATTGGCCGCTTCAACCATGAGGAAGAAGCCTTCCGGGTTCTTCGAAAGCTCGCCAAGCGCCACCTTGGTCATTTCCTCCAGGCCAGGCTGTTCCGGGAACTTCTCGACCGTGCCTTTTTTCAGGAAGTTTCGGTCAAGAAGTGTGTCCATGTTGCCGGTGTGGAACAGGCCGAGAATCTTGCCGGTGTTGGTGCCGGAGGCGGTTTCGAGTTCACCCTTCGTGGTTGCCAGCGCGTAGCCCGCTTCCTGGAACAGCTTGATGTAATCCTTGTCATCCTTGCGCTTCGAACCAACGGTTTCCTTGGGCAGGAAGTAGGCCGAGCCGCCGCCGAGAACGACCTCTGGCTTGACGTCGAGGATCATGCCGGTGATCTCGGCCTTGTCGCCGCGTTTGCGCGTATGGGAAACGACGGCTGCGGGTGTCGCATCCTGGATTTCGGAGGTCGTGACCACGCCGATCGACTTTTTCGTGCTGCGGCGGATCGCTTCGGAAAGCGTCTCGACCTTCGGGTCGTCGAGGCTGTCTGGCGTACGGTCGGCATAAACGCCGATCGCGTTGACGGCGGTCTTGTGGCCGGTCATATAGGCCGACATGGTGTTGGCGCTGTCGGTTGCGACGGCGTTGGTGGCCGATGTGCCGATGAAGGCCATGCGGTCCAGTTCGTCCATGTTCAGGCGGCCGTTTGCCTTGCCTTCAGCCATGCCCTTGGACATGACGCGGGCAGCGGTGCGGTGGGCAACGGAGAGGCCATCGCCGAGCATGAAGATGATGTTCTTGGCCTTCGGGGTGGCCGAGGTGCCGTAGACCTCCCACGTGACCGACTTCTTCTCGTCGCCAGCGGAAACCTCGACGACATACGCACCGGGCTTTGCGATTTTCAGGCCGCGCAGGACGACGGCTGAGCCTAGACTCTTGTCTTCCTTGCCTTTTTCATCGGCGATGAACTGGGCGTCGGAGCCGAAGATGGCCTTGTAATCCTGGCCGTTGACGGTGATCTTGACGTCTTCCTGCTTGACGACGTTTTTCAGTTCGACCTTGAAGTCGAAAGGCGAGCCGGCAAGGATCGTCGCACGGTCCAGAGGATAGACGGTCGCAGCCTGCGCCGTTCCGGCTAGAAATGTGGTCGTGGCGAGTATAGCAAGAATATGTCGCATAGGTCCCTCGTGCTGACATCGATTGATCATTGATGGCATAGCTTTACGGGATGACACTTCGATGACGGCGGCAGCCCAACTCTTCGCGTCCGCGGGATGGGCGACGGTTGCGCATTGGTGGGTAAAGCAAGTTGCAAGTTCCGGTCGCGGATCGAACTATCTTGACATTGGTTTTTCGTTCGCCATTCAATAAAACAAAAAACGAAATAAAATGGAGGAAAAATGCTGCTCACTCCGCGACAGGACGAAATCGTTGCGCTGGCGAAAGCGAACGGCAGGGTGCTGGTTGATGAACTGGCCGCGCGCTTTTCCGTTACGCCGCAAACCATCCGCAAGGATCTGAACGATCTCTGCGACGCACGGGCGCTGACACGCGTTCATGGCGGTGCGATTTTCCCGAGCGGAAATGAAAACGTCAAATACGAGGCGCGGCGTGCAATCGCCTCTGGCGAAAAGCAGGCGATCGGTGCGGCGGCAGCAGGTCTCATTCCGAACAATTCCTCGCTCTTCATCAACATCGGTACGACGACTGAAGCTGTAGGGGAGGCCTTGGCCGATCATCACGAATTGATGGTCATCACCAACAATATCAATGTTGCCAATAGATTACGGGTTTTTCCCGGTATCGAGGTCGTCATTGCCGGGGGAGTTGTGCGAGGAGCCGACGGGGGAATTGTCGGCGAGGCGGCCGTGGATTTCATTCGTCAGTTCAAGGTGGATTTCGCGGTGATCGGTGTGTCCGCCATCGATGAAGACGGTGCGCTTCTCGATTTCGACTTTCGCGAGGTCAAGGTCGCGCAGGCGATCATGTCGAACGCGAGGCATGTCATTCTGGTGTCGGATTCTTCGAAATTCGAGAGAACCGCCCCCGTCCGCATCGGGCATCTCTCACAGGTGCACACCTTCATAACCGATCATTGTCCTTTGAAAACAATACGCTCGATCTGTGCGGATAGCGATGTGAGGCTGATCGAAACGGGGCAGGAAACGTCGTAGTTTTACCAATCTAGTTTTCGTTTGACATTCGTTTTGCATTCGAATTAGATGTCTGTGCTTTCAATATATCGATGAGGAGAGCGTCGATGAAAGCCCCGGGAGGAGCAATGTCTGGTGAGGCGCTTCACGACCTTTTCGTGATCGGCGGCGGTGTGAACGGTTGCGGGATTGCTCGCGATGCAGTTGGCCGCGGTTATACGGTTGCGCTGGCGGAAAAGGGTGACTTTGCGTCGGGCACGTCGTCTGCTGCGACGAAGCTGATCCATGGCGGTCTGCGTTATCTGGAACATTACGAATTCAGGCTGGTGCGCGAGGCGCTGATGGAGCGCGAAGTGTTGTGGGCCATGGCACCGCACATCATCTGGCCGATGCGTTTCGTGCTGCCGTTCCAGAAGGGCGGTGTGCGCCCGGCCTGGCTGATCCGGCTTGGCCTGTTCCTCTATGACAATCTCGGCGGTCGCAAGCTTTTGCCCGCCACACGCACGCTGGACCTGCGCCGCGACCCGGCCGGCAAGCCGCTGAAGCCGGTGTTCGCCACGGCGTTCGAATATTCCGACGGCTGGGTGGATGATGCCCGTTTCGTGGTCCTGAACGCCCGCGATGCGCAAAACCGTGGCGCGACGATCCTCAACCGCACCCGTGTCGTCTCGGCGCGGCGCGAGAACGGCCTGTGGCGCATCGAGACGCTGGACGGCAAGACCGGGCAGACGGGCGTTCATACCGCCCGCATGCTGGTCAATGCGTCGGGTCCGTGGGTGGATACGGTGCTGTCAGGCGTGTTCGGTCGCAACAACGTGCACAATGTGCGGCTCGTGCAGGGCAGTCATATCATCGTGAAGAGGAAGTTTGCCGATCCACGCGCCTATTTCTTCCAGAACCCGGATGGGCGTATCATCTTCGCCATTCCCTATGAGCGGGATTTTACCCTGATCGGCACGACCGATCGGGATTATGACGGCGATCCGGCGAGCGTGCGCATCAGTGCGGAAGAAACGGCCTATCTGTGCAATGCGGCGAGCGAGTATTTTGCCGAGCCGGTGAGCGAGGAGGATATCGTCTGGACCTATTCGGGCGTGCGTCCGCTGTTCGACGACGGTGCTTCGAAGGCGCAGGAAGCGACGCGCGATTACGTGCTGAAGGTCGAGAGCGCGGCAGGCGAGGCGCCGCTGCTCAACGTGTTCGGCGGCAAGCTGACGACCTATCGTCGGCTGTCTGAACATGCGCTGGAGAAGATCGGCGAGGCGATCGGGGTCAAGGGCAGGCCGTGGACGGCAGGTTCGCATCTTCCGGGTGGGGACTTTGCCACGAACGGCTACGAGAGGCAGGTCAAGACGCTGATGCAGCGCCATCCGTTCCTCGATCTTGTTCATGCGGAGCGTCTGGTGCGCAACTACGGCACGGACGCCACCCGCATGCTGGGCGACGTCTCCAGCCGTGCGGGTCTCGGTCGCCACTTCGGCGGCACGCTGTACGAGGTGGAGGTGCGCTGGCTCATCGAGCACGAATGGGCCGTCACCGCAGACGACATCCTCTGGAGACGGACAAAACAGGGGTTGAGGTTGAGCAGCGATGAGGCGAGGGCGCTGCAAGATTATCTTGAGGGTGTCGCTGGCGGTCATGTGAAGACGATATGAAATCACATCGAAGGCTTGAGGAGGCTTTGGGTCTAGATGCTTGAATTGCGGAATGTGTCGAAGACGGTTGGCGGAGAATATCATATTCATCCGACGGATCTGACGTTGCAGCGTGGAAGCCTGAATGTGCTTCTGGGGCCAACGCTATCCGGAAAGACCACGCTCATGCGATTGATGGCGGGGTTGGATCGTCCAAGCGGCGGTGCGATCTTCTTCAACGGCGAGGATGTGACCGGTCGGCCGGTGCAGAAGCGCAACGTCGCCATGGTCTACCAGCAGTTCATCAATTATCCGGCTCTTACTGTTTACGAAAACATCGCCTCGCCCATGCGGGTGGCTGGCAAGGATCACGCGACCATCGACCGGGAAGTGCGCAAGGCAGCCGATCTTCTCAAGCTTACCCCTTATCTGGATCGCACGCCGCTCAATCTTTCCGGTGGCCAGCAGCAGCGAACGGCGTTGGCTCGTGCCATCGTCAAGAACGCCAATCTGGTGCTTCTCGACGAGCCGCTCGCCAACCTCGATTACAAGCTGCGTGAGGAATTGCGTCTTGAATTGCCACGCATCTTCGCTGAATCCGGGGCGATCTTCGTTTACGCCACGACCGAGCCATCCGAGGCGCTTCTGCTTGGCGGCAATACGGCAACGCTGAGCGAAGGACGGATGACACAGTTCGGGCTGACCATCGACGTGTATCGCCGTCCGGTCGATATTGTCACGGCCAGTACTTTTGCCGATCCGCCCCTGAATACGATAGAGGTGCACAAGGCCAATGGCAGTTTCATGCGATCAGACCGTCCGGTCATTGCCGTTCCTGTCCACCTTTCAACCATTCCTGATGGGCCGATGACGATCGCCTTCCAGCCGCATCATCTGTTCCCGACCTCGAAGGGGCATGCCTCGCAATCGATAAGGGCGCGGACTTTGATTTCGGAAATCGCCGGATCGGAAAGTTTCGTGCACATCGACTTTGCCGGACAGCGGTGGGTGATGCTGGCGCAGGGCATTCACGATATCGAGCCGGACCGTGAAATAGAGTTGTTTCTCGACACGCAACACCTGATGGCCTTCGACATGAACGGTCGCGCCATCGGTGCTGCACCCGTCGGTCAGGTTTGAGGAGGGGCGATTATGGCACGCATCACGCTGGATCATATCCGCCACGCCTATAGCGCCAAGGCGCAGGCCGCAGGCGATTACGCGCTGAAGGAAGTTCACCACGAATGGGAGGATGGCGGTGCCTATGCGCTTCTCGGTCCTTCCGGTTGCGGCAAGACAACCTTGCTCAACATCATATCCGGCCTCATCCGCCCATCAGAAGGGCGGATCGCCTTTGATGGAACGGATGTCACCGATCTCGCCACGGAAGATCGCAACATCGCCCAGGTTTTCCAGTTCCCGGTCGTTTACGACACGATGACGGTTTACGATAATCTGGCCTTTCCGTTGCGAAATCGGCATGTTCCGGAAGCGGACGTGGACCGGCGTGTTCGTGAAATTCTCGAGATGACGGATCTGGGCGGCATGGCCGGACGCCGGGCCCGCGGGTTGACCGCCGACCAGAAGCAGAAGATTTCGCTGGCACGCGGGCTGGTGCGCTCGGATGTGAATGCCATTCTTTTCGACGAGCCGCTGACGGTTATCGATCCGCATATGAAATGGGTGCTACGCTCCCAGTTGAAGCGGCTGCATCGCCAGTCCGGCTTTACTATGGTCTATGTGACGCACGACCAGACGGAAGCCCTGACCTTCGCGGACAGGGTCGTGGTGATGTATGACGGGCAGATCGTGCAGATCGGCACGCCCGCCGAACTGTTCGAGCGACCAAGCCACACGTTCGTCGGGTATTTCATCGGCTCGCCGGGCATGAACGTCATACCGGCGATGCTCGATGGCAACAGGGTCAAGCTCGGCAACGAGACGCTGTCGCTCGACTACGCTCCGAAGACGAATGCCGGTGCTAGGACCGAACTCGGCATACGGCCGGAATTCGTGCGGATCGGCCGTGAAGGAATGCCGGTCACGATCAACAGGGTCGAGGATATCGGACGGCAGAAGATCGTTCGGGCCACGTTCGCAGGGCAGGCAATTGCAATCGTGGTGCCGGAGGACGCCGAAATACCCGCTGAGGCGCGTGTCACCTTCGATCCGTCCGCCATCAGCATCTACGCGGATTCCTGGCGCATCGGTAGGGAGGGCTGAGCGATGAACAAGACCTGGAACAACAAGGCCTGGTTTCTGGTGCTGCCGGTTCTCGTGCTAGTTGCTTTTTCGGCGGTCATCCCGCTGATGACCGTGGTCAACTACTCGGTGCAGGACACGTTCGGGAACAATGAATTCTTCTGGGCGGGAGCTGACTGGTTCGTGCAGACCCTGCACTCGGACCGGTTCTGGGAAGCTTTACAGCGCAATCTGGTCTTCTCGATCATCATCCTGCTTCTGGAAATCCCGCTCGGCATCTTCATTGCTCTCAATATGCCGAAAAAGGGGATTGGTGTTCCCGTCTGCCTGGTGTTGATGGCGCTGCCTCTGCTCATTCCGTGGAACGTGGTGGGTACCATCTGGCAGGTCTTCGGCCGTGTCGATATCGGGTTGCTGGGGCGTTCTCTGGCGGCGATCGGGCTCGACTATAACTATGTCCGAGATCCGGTCGACGCCTGGGTGACGATCATCGTCATGGATGTCTGGCACTGGACGAGCCTCGTGGTGCTGCTCTGCTACGCAGGCCTTGTGTCTATCCCCGACGCCTATTATCAGGCGGCGAAGATCGACGGCGCATCGCGTTGGTCCGTTTTCCGCTACATCCAGTTGCCGAAAATGAAACGTGTGCTGCTGATTGCCGTGCTGCTACGCTTCATGGACAGCTTCATGATCTATACCGAACCCTTTGTCGTGACGGGCGGCGGGCCAGGCAATTCGACGACTTTCCTGTCGATCGATCTCGTCAAGATGGCTGTGGGCCAGTTTGACCTCGGGCCAGCGGCCGCCATGTCGATCATCTACTTCCTCATCGTCCTGCTGCTGTCATGGGTCTTCTACACCGTGATGACCAGCGGCGACGAGAACGCGTGAGAGAGGGGAGCACCATGGCACAGACAATCAAGTTCAAGCCTGCGGGTAATTATTCCTGGGTCGTTTCGACGATCTATATCCTCTTCCTGCTGCTGCCGATCTACTGGCTGGTCAATATGAGCTTCAAGGAGAATGCCGAGATTACCGGTACGTTCTCGCTGTGGCCGATCAATCCGACGCTCAGAAACTACACGGTGATCTTCACGGATCCGTCCTGGTATCGGGGCTACATCAATTCGATCACCTACGTCGCCCTGAATACGGTGATTTCGGTGCTTGCCGCGCTTCCGGCGGCTTACGCCTTCTCGCGTTACCGGTTCCTGGGCGACAAACACCTGTTCTTTTGGCTGCTGACAAACCGCATGGCTCCCCCTGCCGTCTTCGCGCTTCCCTTCTTTCAGCTTTATTCCGCGTTCGGGCTGATCGATACGCATATTGCCGTCGCGCTGGCGCATTGCCTGTTCAACGTCCCGTTGGCCGTGTGGATACTCGAAGGCTTCATGTCAGGCGTGCCGAAGGAGATCGACGAGACGGCCTATATCGACGGTTATTCGTTTCCGCGTTTCTTCGTTCGCATCTTCATGCCGCTGGTTGCGTCCGGGATCGGCGTCGCCGCGTTCTTCTGCTTCATGTTTTCGTGGGTCGAGCTGCTGCTTGCCCGTACGCTGACGACGACCGCGGCAAAGCCGATCTCGGCCATCATGACCCGCACGGTGTCGGCGTCCGGCATGGACTGGGGCGTGCTCGCTGCGGCTGGCGTACTGACCATCATTCCCGGTGCGCTCGTCATCTATTTCGTCCGCAACTACATCGCCAAGGGCTTCGCGCTCGGTCGCGTCTGACAAGGGAGACTGGACATGAACTTTTCCTGGATGGCGTGGACATTGCCGACAGCCCTGTTCTTTCTGACGATCCTTGTCCTTTTGGTCGGTATGGGCGTCTGGGAATATCTGGCGCCGGGCGGTTCGCCGCGCGTCGGCATCCTGCGGTTGGAGACCACCCGTGGGGATCGTCTCTTCATTTCGCTGCTTGGTGCGGCGTTCATTCATCTTGCATGGCTGGGTTTCGTAGGACCCAACCTGTGGTGGGCACTTGGCCTTGCGGTGGTCTACGCCATCGGCGTGTTCCGTTACGTCTAGGCCGGGAGGATACAGATGGCCGGGCGACCGGCCGCCTGACGTTAAGACTGCAATCGCAAACCTTGGGAGGATATTATGCGAAGGCATCTATTAGCGACAACAGCAGGAGTTCTGCTGGCGATGGCGGGTTCCGCCTATGCCGGTATGGACGAGGCAAAGTCCTTTCTTGACAAGGAGGTCGGCGAGCTTTCGACGCTGACCCGCGCTGATCAGGAAAAGGAAATGCAGTGGTTCATCGATGCGGCAAAGCCTTTTGCCGGCATGGATATCAAGGTGGTTTCCGAAACGATCACAACCCATGAGTATGAATCGAAGGTTCTCGCACCAGCCTTTACCGCCATCACGGGCATCAAGATCACCCATGACCTGATCGGCGAAGGCGACGTTATCGAAAAGCTGCAGACACAGATGCAGTCGGGCGAGAATATCTACGACGCCTATGTCAACGACTCGGACCTGATTGGCACCCACTGGCGCTACCAGCAGGCACGCTCGCTCACGGACTTTATGGCGAACGAAGGCAAGGACGTCACCAATCCTGGCCTCGACCTGGACGACTTCATCGGCAAGTCTTTCACGACCGCTCCGGACGGCAAGCTTTATCAGTTGCCCGACCAGCAGTTCGCGAACCTCTACTGGTTCCGCTATGACTGGTTCAACGACGAGAAGAACAAGGCGGACTTCAAGGCGAAGTACGGTTACGACCTCGGCGTTCCGGTCAACTGGTCTGCTTACGAAGACATTGCCGAGTTCTTCACCGGCCGCGAGATCGACGGTAAGAAGGTCTATGGCCACATGGACTACGGCAAGAAGGACCCGTCGCTCGGCTGGCGTTTCACAGACGCCTGGCTCTCCATGGCCGGCAACGGCGACAAGGGCATCCCGAACGGCAAGCCGGTCGACGAATGGGGCATCAAGGTCGATGAGAATTCGCGGCCGGTCGGCTCATGCGTCGCGCGCGGCGGCGATACGAACGGTCCTGCTGCGGTCTATTCGATTGAAAAGTATCTGCAATGGCTGAAGGCTTACGCGCCGGCCGCCGCGCAGGGCATGACCTTCTCCGAATCGGGGCCGGTTCCTTCGCAGGGTGAAGTCGCCCAACAGATGTTCACCTATACGGCGTTCACCGCCGACTTCGTCAAGCCGGGCCTGCCTGTCGTGAACGAGGACGGTACGCCGAAGTGGCGCTTCGCCCCGTCGCCGCACGGCGTTTACTGGAAGGACGGCATGAAGCTCGGCTATCAGGACGTTGGTTCATGGACGCTTCTGAAGTCCACGCCTGACGACCGCGCCAAGGCTGCATGGCTCTATGCGCAGTTCGTCACCTCGAAAACCGTCGACGTCAAGAAGAGCCATGTCGGCCTGACGCTGATCCGCGAATCCTCGATCGCCCACAAGTCGTTTACCGAGCGGGCGCCGAAACTGGGCGGTCTGATCGAGTTCTATCGTTCGCCCGCCCGCATTCAGTGGTCGCCGACCGGCACGAACATCCCTGACTATCCGAAGCTGGCACAGCTCTGGTGGCAGGCGATCGGTGATGCGTCCTCGGGCGCGAAGTCTGCACAGGAAGCCATGGATTCGCTTTGCGCCGAGCAGGAGAAGGTTCTGCAACGTCTCGAGCGCGCCAAGGTTCAGGGCGATATCGGTCCGAAGCTGGCCGAAGAGCACGATCTCGAATACTGGAACAAGGACGCCGTTTCGAAGGGCAATCTGGCTCCGCAGCTGAAGATCGCCGACGAAAAGGAAAAGCCGGTCACCGTCAATTATGACGAACTGGTCAAAAGCTGGCAGAAGTAATTTCTGACGTTAGATTCTAACCGGGGCGGCTTGCTGCCCCGGTCATTGCATATGAAAGGGAGTGACATGATGGGCGGATATATTCTGGCAATCGACCAGGGAACGACATCGACGCGATCAATGGTTTTCGATCGTGATATGCGGGTCATCGGGGTCGGGCAGCGAGAATTTCCGCAGCATTTTCCGGCATCCGGCTGGGTGGAGCACGAACCGGAAGACATCTGGAACAGCGTGGTCGAAACGATCCGTCTGGCGCTTGCCGACGCTGGTATCGCTGCATCCGATATCGAGGCGATCGGCATCACCAACCAGCGTGAAACAACTGTCTTGTGGGACAGGAACACCGGTGAAGCCGTTCACCGCGCCGTGGTCTGGCAGGATCGTCGTGCTGCACCCGTTTGCGAGGATCTGAAAAAGCGCGGGCTGGAGCCACTTTTTGCGAAAAAAACCGGGTTGCTTCTCGATCCCTATTTCTCCGGTACGAAGCTCGCATGGCTGCTCGACAGCGTGAGCGGTCTGCGCGAAAAGGCGGCCAGAGGCGAGATATGTTTCGGGACGATCGACAGTTTTCTGATTTACCGGCTGACCGGTGGTCGCCGCCACGTTACGGATGCGACCAACGCGTCACGGACTCTTATTTACAATATCGAAGAGAACGCCTGGGACGACGAGCTTTTATCGATCCTCGATATTCCACGCTCCATGCTGCCGGAGGTTCTGGACTGCGCCGCTGATTTCGGTATCACGGATAAGGCGCTTTTCGGTGCTGAAATTCCGATCCTCGGTGTCGCAGGGGATCAGCAGGCTGCCGTGATCGGCAATGCCTGCTTTGAGCCGGGCATGATGAAATCGACTTATGGCACCGGTTGCTTCGCCTTGCTCAACACGGGTACGGACCGCGTTGCGTCCACGAACCGCTTGTTGACGACGATTGCGTATCGTCTCGATGGTGTCACGACCTATGCGCTCGAAGGCTCGATCTTCATCGCAGGCGCCGCGGTGCAATGGCTGCGCGACGAGCTTGGCTTCATCTCCGTTGCCTCGGAGGTGAGCGCGCTCGCGGAAAAGGCCGATCCCAATCAGCGGGTCTATCTCGTTCCTGCCTTCACCGGCCTTGGTGCGCCCTATTGGGATGCGGAGGCGCGAGGCGCAATCTTCGGCCTGACGCGCGGCACGGGACCGGCAGAATTTGCCCGTGCGGCGCTGGAAAGCGTGGCTTATCAGACGTTCGATCTGCTCGAAGCCATGCGCAACGACTGGGCGGGCGATAAAGGCAAGACGGTTCTCAGAGTCGATGGCGGCATGGTTGCGTCAGACTGGACCATGCAGCGGCTTGCGGATGTTCTTGCCGCCCCCGTGGATCGCCCCGTTTTTCTCGAAACGACCATTCTGGGAGCGGCGTGGCTCGCGGCATCGCGTGCTGGCATATGGCCCGATCGCGAAGCGTTTGCCGCACACTGGAAGCGCGACCGGCGCTTTACGCCGGACATGGATGAAAAACAGCGTGAGCAGGCCATCGCCGGATGGCGGGACAGTGTGAGCCGCTGCCTTTCGCGCCCGGCATGATGGGACGAGCGGTGCCGTCATAAGCGGCGTAAAAAAGGTATGGTAGACTGGTGGCAGGCAGGGGAGCGTCGACAACTGCGCTTTCATGCCTGGCGCGCCTATGAGGCTTCGTCTAACTGTTCAGGCGGGAAAGTCGCAAGACCCTTTGTGTCTGCATTTTATTATTTCAATAATCGCAATTCAATCTCAATTATTATTGCAATTTTGTTCTGCTGCTGATCGGGCTAGATATAGTTCCAACAGAGACGCAACGGAAACACCGGACAACAGACGCGACTCGCCGGTCAACCCTCGCGACGACGTTTCAACCCGCCGCTATCGGCTCATCAATCTTACGGAGAACCATCATGTCGAAGCTCGAAGTCCTGACCCCCGCCAACAG
>NZ_JAOEGC010000001.1:713498-2055423 GCF_031801495.1 Agrobacterium tumefaciens
ACAGCTGTAAAACAACCTCTCAACCCGGAGAACAAAGCTCCGTCGACGGACTAAAACGAGCGATAACACCATGAAAATCCCCGGGGTAGGTGAAACGGACGTAGGTTACCGGCCCGACATTGCTCCACGTCCGGCGCTGCACAACCAGGCAGGCGTGCTTTTCGGAAACGCCCAGCAGCCGTGAGATTTCTCTTGATGCAGAAACAGCGGAGATCCTGTGCTCGGCGCTGCTCCACGGAACATGCTGCAACAGCCACGGACCGGGTGCAACGTCACTGAAATCGACAGAAGCCGCATCCGGCACCGCCATCAGATTGACGAGCCGGTGTTCGACACAAAACGCACGGGGACCGGCAAAGTGGATACAGATGATATCCAGCACCTCGGCACCGGATGCAATTTCGAGATGCGCTAGGTCGTCCGCTTTCGCGTTCCGCCGTCTAAAGTGCAGAACATCAAAGCGGTAATCCAGCCCCAGAGATTCAACCTCTGCGCGGATATCGTGGATTTCCAGAACAGCGGACTGCGCCTGAGGCTGGCGGACAAAACTACCGGATTTCTTGCGGCGTTCGATCAGGCCCGCTTTGGCAAGCTGCGTCATGACCTTGTTGACGGTCATACGCGAGCATTCGTAGTGCGCGGCAAGCTCCACCTCGAAAGGAAGCCGGTGGCCGGGGGGCCACTCTCCGGACACGATGCGGCCCTCGATCTCGCCAAGAATACGTTGGTGCAGGGTCGTCTCTTTGGCGGGTGCTTTTGCCATGATCGGAATGCCTTTCTGCAACGCCTCAATCGGATCGAAAGCGCATATCAGCTATCGGCCAGCTCAGCCATGACCTGGTGGAAACGGCGCGAGATCGCCTCACGGCGAATGTGTCGCCCCGATTCAACCTGTTTTCGGCCCCGCACCCAGACGGAGCCAACCCGGATACCGTTGGCAAAAATCCACTGATCCAGAACCTGCGGCGCGGAGACATAAGGCACATCGGACGTATCGAGCGATACGAGGTCCGCACTTTGCCCTTCTTTGATGGAGGCCATAGCCCCCAACGCAACCGCACCGCCCTCGTGTGCGGCCTCGAACAGTTTCTGTCCCGTGGAACGGCCGGAATCGGCAATGACGTTACGAGCGCGACGCGCAAGGCGCTGCGAGTATTCGAGCGTCCGCAACTCCTCCGTAACGGAAATGAGGATATTGGAATCCGAGCCGATGCCAAAGCGGCCACCTTGAGCCAGAAAATCCTGCCCGTTGAATATGCCATCGCCCAGGTTGGCTTCGGTAATCGGGCAAAGTCCGGCGATTGCACCGGCTTTCGCCATACGTCGCGTTTCATCCTCAGTCATGTGGGTCGCGTGAATGAGGCACCAACGGCCATCCACCCGTGTATTGTCCAGAAGCCATTCGACGGGCCGCGAGCCTGAAAAAGCGAGCGAATCCTCGACTTCCTTCACCTGTTCGGCAACATGGATATGAACGGGGCCACCCTTTGCGAGCGGCTCGATCGCCGTCAGTTCCTCACCCGTTACGGCGCGCAGACTATGCGGTGCAATTCCAAGCACGCTCCCCGGCAACGTCTTTATAATCTTTTCCGCGCCCTGCATCAGCTTTTCGTAGCTATCCAGCGAATGGATGAATCGCCTCTGCCCCTCGATCGGCGGCTGGCCGCCGAAACCGGAATGCGCATAAAACACCGGCAACAGGGTGAGCCCTATCCCCGTTTCTGCCGCCGCAGCGCCAATACGTTCGGCCATTTCGGCGACATTGGCGTAGTGCGAACCATCCCTGTCATGGTGCAGATAGTGAAACTCCCCGACCCGCCCGAAGCCCGCTTCCAGCATCTCCATATAGAGTTGTGCGGCGACGGCCTCCATCTGCTCCGGGCGCATGGAAAGCGCAAACTTGTACATGACGGTGCGCCAGCTCCAGAAACTGTCGTCAGATGTACCGCGAATTTCTGCCAGACCGGCCATGGCGCGTTGGAAGGCGTGGCTATGGAGATTGGGCATGGCGGGAACAATGACGGCATGGCGCTCATCCTCATGCCGGGGCGAGCATTCCGTTTCGACGGAAGCGACAACGCCATTTTCAACAATGATGCGAACGTCGCGCGCCCATCCATCCGGCAACAGTGCCGATTCTGCATGAATTGCCGTCACCTGCTCTCTCCCTCTTTGATTCTGCCCGTAGCGGCCCGTGAGCAATTTTTCATGTTGCCAAGCCTTCTATTATGTATATACATTTATGACATAAAAGAAAGGCGAAAACAGATGCCAGGGAACGAAACTTCAAGCGGGACGACATTCCACACGCCCGTGACGCTATGGCGGAATGCCCGGCTCGCAACGCTCGATCCGGCGATGTCCGGCCTCGGAATCGTCGAGAACGGAGCGATTGCCGTTCGTGCCGGGCGCATCGTTTTTGCCGGATCTGAGGCCGCTCTCCCGACAGACCTTCTGGCGGCAGCACAGATCATTGACTGCGAAGAACGCTGGATCACCCCCGCCCTCATCGATTGCCACACCCATCTGGTGTTTGGCGGCAATCGGGCCATGGAATTCGAGATGCGCCTTAACGGCGCAACCTATGAAGAGATTTCCCGCGCAGGCGGCGGCATAGTGTCTTCGGTACGCGACACGCGCGCACTTTCGGAAGAAGCATTGGTGGCGCAGGCTCTGCCGCGTCTCGATACCCTGCTGGCCGAGGGGATTTCGACCATCGAGATCAAGTCCGGTTATGGCCTCGATATCGAAACGGAACTGAAGATGCTGCGTGTGGCGCGAAGGCTGCAAACGCTTCGGCCTGTCCGCATCGTCACCAGCTATCTGGCCGCCCATACAACGCCCCCAGACTATAAGGGTCGTAACGCAGATTATATAAGTGATGTGGTTCTGCCGGGGATGGAGAGAGCCCACACCGAAGGTCTGGTCGATGCCGTCGATGGCTTTTGTGAAGGCATCGCCTTTTCCGTGGAAGACATGCGTCGCGTTTTCGAAAAGGCGAAGCAGCTCGGCCTGCCGGTAAAGCTGCATGCGGAACAGCTCTCCAATCTTGGAGGCGCGGAACTCGCCGCATCCCATAACGCGCTTTCGGCCGATCATCTGGAATATCTGGATGAAGCTGGCGCAAAAGCGCTTGCCACAGCCGGAACGGTTGCCGTGCTGCTGCCCGGCGCCTTTTATGCGTTGCGTGAAAAACAGGCGCCGCCTGTTCAGGCGCTGCGGGACGCCGGAGCCGACATCGCACTTGCGACCGATTGCAATCCCGGCACCTCACCGCTGACGTCCCTGCTGCTGACCATGAACATGGGCGCGACGCTTTTCCGCCTGACGGTGGATGAATGCCTGACAGCAACGACCCGCAATGCCGCCAGGGCGCTTGGCCTTCTTTCGGAAACCGGCACGCTGGAGGCCGGAAAGTCCGCCGATTTCGCCATCTGGAACATCGGTCGACCGGCCGAGCTTGTCTACCGCATCGGCTTCAATCCCCTCCATAGCCGCATTTTCAAGGGAGAGACGGTTTCCCCATGACAACAACACTTCATCCGGGCAGCGTATCGCTTGCCGATCTTGCAACGATCTACTGGAACAACGGGGCTGCCAGACTTGACCGCTCTTTCGATGCCGGCATCGAGAAAGCAGCGCGGCGTATTGCCGAAATCGCCGCGGGCAATGCCCCGGTCTACGGTATCAACACCGGATTTGGCAAACTTGCCTCGATCAAGATCGATGCCGCCGATGTTGCGACGTTGCAGCGCAATCTCATTCTGTCGCATTGCTGTGGTGTCGGCGCACCGCTGCCGGAAAACGTCGTCCGCCTCATCATGGCGCTGAAGCTGATTTCGCTTGGCCGCGGCGCGTCGGGCGTCCGTCTGGAACTCATCCGGCTGATCGAAGGCATGCTGGAAAAAGGCGTAATTCCGCTGATTCCTGAAAAAGGCTCGGTCGGTGCATCGGGCGACCTTGCTCCGCTTGCCCATATGGCTGCGGTGATGATGGGCGAAGGTGAGGCCTTTTATCAGAATGCGCTTTTGCCGGCCGCAGAAGCCCTTGCCAAAGCCGGGCTCCAACCGGTCGTTCTGGCTGCGAAGGAGGGACTTGCCCTCATCAACGGCACACAGACCTCCACGGCGCTGGCCCTTGCCGGACTTTTCCGCGCCCACCGCGCCGCGCAAGCCGCATTGATTACCGGCGCGTTGTCCACCGATGCCGCCATGGGTTCATCCGCACCGTTTCATCCCGACATCCACACGCTCCGTGGCCACAAGGGCCAGATCGATGCCGGAGCCGCACTGCGCCAGCTTCTCGAAGGCTCGGAGATCCGCGTCAGCCATATGGAAGGTGACGAGCGCGTGCAGGATCCCTACTGCATTCGCTGCCAGCCACAGGTGGATGGCGCTTGCCTCGACCTGCTTCGTCAGGTGGCGCGCACGCTGGAAATCGAAGCCAACGCTGTCACTGACAATCCGCTGGTGCTTTCCGACAATTCGGTCGTATCTGGGGGCAACTTCCACGCCGAGCCGGTGGCCTTTGCAGCTGACCAGACTGCCCTTGCGATCTGCGAGATAGGCGCGATTGCGCAGCGGCGTATTGCTCTTCTGGTCGATCCCTCCCTCTCCTATGGCCTGCCTGCATTCCTTTCGAAAAAACCCGGCCTGAATTCCGGCCTGATGATCGCCGAAGTCACATCTGCGGCGCTGATGAGCGAGAACAAGCAGATGTCGCATCCGGCCTCGGTCGATTCGACGCCGACATCTGCCAATCAGGAAGATCACGTTTCCATGGCCTGCCATGGTGCGCGTCGCCTTCTGGCAATGACCGAAAATCTTTTCGCCATTCTCGGCATCGAGGCGCTTTCGGCCGTTCAGGGCGTTGAACTGCGCGGGCCGCTGAAGACCAGCGCCGAACTGCAAAAGGTCATCGTCGTTTTGCGCACGGCGATCCCATCTCTGGAAGACGATCGTTACATGGCGCCGGATCTGAAAGCCGCATCGGAGCTGATTGCAACAGGCGCACTCGTTTCGGCGGTGTCGGCGGATATCCTGCCGAAGCTGGAGGTGTGACGTGGCGATCTTCGAACTCAAGCAAGGCTCCTCGCCCGTCATTCTGGCCTTTCCGCACACCGGTACCGAGGTTCCGGCAGATATACGGGATCGCCTGAACGACAACGGCAAAATCCTCGCCGATACCGACTGGCATATTCACGATCTCTACGCAGGGCTTCTGGAGGACGCCACGACAGTGCGAGCCACGTTCCATCGCTACGTGATTGACGCCAACCGTGATCCGGCGGGGGTGAGCCTCTATCCAGGCCAGAATACCACCAGCCTCGTGCCGGAAACGGATTTCGACGGAAAAGCAATATGGAAAGCAGGAGAAGAGCCGGGCGAAACCGACATCGCCCGCCGACTTGAGACATTTCATGCGCCATACCATGCAGCACTTACCGCTGAAGTCGCGCGTGTAAAAGCCATCCATGGTATTGCGATCCTGTATGATTGCCATTCGATCCGCTCGCATATTCCGTTCCTGTTCGAAGGCAAACTGCCGGATTTCAACATCGGCACGGACATTGGCAGAACCTGCGCCGCGCAGATCGAAAAGATCGCTGTCGATGTGACGGGCGCAGCCGAAGGCTACACCAGCATCCTGAACGGCCGTTTCAAGGGCGGCTGGACGACACGCCACTACGGCAGACCGGAAACCGGCGTTCACGCCATCCAGATGGAGCTGGCGCAATCCACCCATCTCAAAAGTGAAACGCCGCCCTTCGCCTACGACGCCGACAAGGCCACTCACCTTCGCACCCATCTCAAAACCATTCTGACGCGCCTCGAAAAATTCGCGCTCGACATGAAACGACAAGGGGAAAAAACATGACCAATCCGCGCCATAACATCCGCGACGTCCGCGCACCGCAGGGTACAGAACTCAATGCGAAAAGCTGGATGACAGAAGCGCCGCTTCGCATGCTGATGAACAATCTCGACCCTGATGTGGCAGAGAACCCGCATGAACTGGTCGTCTATGGCGGTATCGGCCGCGCCGCCCGCACATGGGACGATTTCGACCGCATCGTTGCAACACTGAAGGATCTCAACGAGGACGAAACGCTCGTCGTTCAGTCCGGCAAGCCGGTCGGCGTATTCCGCACCCACAAGGATGCACCCCGCGTGTTGATTGCCAATTCCAATCTGGTTCCGCACTGGGCGACCTGGGATCATTTCAACGAGCTGGATAGACGAGGTTTGGCCATGTACGGCCAGATGACGGCCGGTTCGTGGATCTACATCGGCACGCAGGGCATCGTTCAGGGTACCTATGAAACCTTCGTCGAGGCTGGTCGGCAGCATTATAACGGCAACCTCAAGGGCAAATGGATCCTGACCGGCGGGTTGGGCGGCATGGGCGGCGCGCAGCCCTTGGCGGCCGTGATGGCGGGTGCCTGCTGCCTTGCCGTCGAAAGCGACGAAACGCGTATCGATTTCCGCCTGCGCACCCGTTATGTGGACGAAAAGGCGAAGACGCTGGATGAAGCGCTGGCGCTTATCGACAAATGGACCAAGGCGGGAGAAGCCAAGTCCGTCGGCTTGCTCGGCAACGCCGCCGAAATCTTTCCGGAACTCGTCAAACGCATGGAGGCTGGGGGCCCACGCCCCGATATCGTGACCGATCAGACCTCCGCCCACGACCCCCTCAACGGGTATCTTCCAATTGGCTGGACCGTTGCCGAACACAAAGCCAAGCGCGAAAGCGACCCGAAAGCTGTCGAAGCTGCTGCCCGCGCCTCCATGAAACAACACGTCGAGGCCATGGTCGCCTTCTGGGATGCCGGAGTGCCGACGCTGGATTACGGTAACAACATCCGGCAGGTCGCCAGAGACGAGGGCTTGGAAAACGCCTTCGCCTTCCCCGGCTTTGTGCCTGCCTATATCCGCCCCCTGTTTTGCCGCGGCATCGGCCCGTTCCGCTGGGCCGCTCTCTCGGGCGATCCGGAAGACATCTACAAGACCGACGCTAAGGTGAAGGAGCTGCTGCCCGACAACAAGCACCTGCACAACTGGCTGGACATGGCCCGCGAGCGCATCGCATTTCAGGGTCTTCCCGCCCGCATCTGCTGGGTCGGCCTCGGCGACCGCCACAAGCTCGGCCTTGCCTTTAACGAGATGGTCAGGAACGGTGAGCTGAAAGCGCCGGTCGTCATCGGTCGCGATCATCTCGATAGCGGCTCGGTTGCCTCGCCGAACCGCGAAACCGAAGCGATGAAAGACGGTTCGGACGCCGTGTCTGACTGGCCGCTGCTCAACGCGCTGCTTAACACCGCGTCGGGCGCAACCTGGGTTTCGCTGCACCATGGCGGCGGGGTCGGCATGGGCTTCAGCCAACATTCCGGCATGGTCATATGCGCCGATGGCACGGAGGATGCGGCGCGCCGTATTGAGCGGGTTCTATGGAACGATCCGGCAACCGGTGTCATGCGCCATGCCGATGCCGGCTACGACATCGCCATCGATTGCGCCAGAGAACAGGGGCTTCGCCTGCCCGGCATATTGGGAAACTGAAAAAGAAGCCCGGCGTTGAAACTTCTGCCGGTTTGCCGCCGTATTGATGTTCGACGGTCGAAACGGCAGGCGTTGCGGGCACATCTTCCGTGTCCGACGGTACGGCTGGGGTTTTGAACACCAGCCGCCACCACACCACCTGTTCACGAGTATTCGGTGTGTCGGTGCACGGTCTTGAAAAGACTTTCGGAGCAATTGGCCGACGATGGGACGGATGGCTTTCCAGAAAATGCCGCATCGGCCGCTTAAACTGGCTTTATTATTTGTTCTGGGAGTCGTCCTTGTTTCTTCGCATGGGGTGAGCGTGACTTCTGAAGCCGGAGAGTATCGGCCGGTGCGCATTGATGTAGGCGGCTACAAGCTCAACAGCCTGCTCATCGAGCCGGGGCCGAACGCCGATCTTCCGCCAATCATCTTTATTCATGGTGCAAGCGCCAGCCTCTACGATCCGGTTTTCTCGTTTCTTGACAAGCTTCGCGGCCGGGCGGAATTGCTGTTCGTCGACAGACCCGGACACGGCAATTCGGACATCGGCCCCAAAGAGAACATTCTGCCTGACGGGCAGGCGGATGCCTTGGCGCAGCTTATGAAAAAGCGAGGCATACCAAAAGCCATTGTGGTTGGTCATTCATTCGGCGGCGCCATCGCAGCCGCACTCGCCGTTCGTCATCCGGACATGGTATCCGGCCTCGTATTTCTGTCACCCGCGGTATACCCATGGGATGGCGGCATCGCCTGGTACTACACCGCAGCAAACGCGCCGTTGACCGGCCCGCTGTTCAGCACGTTCATCGCGCCGCCTGTCGGCCTTCTCGCAATAGATCAGGCGACACGCGGCGTGTTTGCCCCAAATGTCCGCCCGGCCGGTTACGTGGACGCAACGCGCGTGCTGGCAGCCCTGCGGCCGACGGCCTTTCGGCATAACGCTCGGGAGATTGCTTCTTTAAGTGAATGGGCACGCGCAGCTTCACCGGGCTATCGGCGAATCAAGGTGCCAACCGTCATCATTACCGGGGACAGGGACGACATTGTATCGCCAGACGTGCATTCCCGCCATCTGGCAAGAGATATCCGAGGCGCCACCCTCATCATCGTGCAAAATCTCGGTCACAAGTCAGATTACGTTGCAAGTGATCTTGCCATTGCGGCCATTGAGGAGGTTGCAGGCAGGCCAAACAACCTGAAGCAAACGCAAATCACCCTGGAACAACGGATCCAGCACGATGGCAAACGTTGAGAGAATGGTGCGCTGGCACCCTGTGAGCGAGCAATGAGAATATTATACGCAAAAGACTACAAACGCATGCCGTGGAAGAACGGTGGGGGCGAGACGGTGGAGATCGCCGTTTTTCCACCTGACGCCTCCGTCGAAACCTTCGACTGGCGCATAAGCATGGCAACCGTGGCCAGTGACGGACCGTTTTCCAGCTTCCCCGGCATCGACCGCACGTTGTCGATCCTCGAAGGCGACGGCATGGCGCTCGCCATTGAAGACAGGACGCCCGTTCTTCTCACACAGGAAAGTGCGCCTCTACCTTTTCCAGCCGACGTTCGTGTCCATGCGACGCTGCCGAGTGGCCCGATCACCGATCTCAACGTCATGACACGTCGTGCAAAGTGGCGTCACAATGTTACCAAACATATCGGCGCTTTACAGGTCACGGCACCACTAGGTGCCGTGCTTGTTCTTGCGCTTGATCCGCTGTCGGTGTCCGTTGCCGGTACCGATCTTCGTTTATCGGCTCTCGACAGTCTGCTTGCTGAAAGCGTCACGCCATTCAGCGTGACCCCCGATCACGCCGGAGGTGCATTTTTCCTGATCGAACTCGCACAGTTATAAAGCGTCAATCCAGGCCGAGCGGATCGGCAACCCGGGGCCAAAGCTCGAGACTTGCCTTGCGGTAGTCCGTTCTCGACGGATCGGTCGGATAAGATGTCGGCGCGGCGATGTAGACGATCTCCGACGCAACCGGTGCATAACCTGCATGAAAGTGGTTGGTGGATTTCACCAGCAGCACATCTTTCCTGGCAAAGTCGATTCCGAGGTTGGAAAAGATATCCGGCTCATAAGTCTGCGTGCGGCTGGTGATGAGGATGATATCGATCTGCGTGCCTACGGGCCGAACGACTGCGGCACGCCCCAGCGTTACCCTGCTATTGCGGAAACTTTGCCAGCCAGATTCGGCGGTTCGGATGACTTTGACGCGGAAATCGAGAGGCTCTCCACCCTGCGGGCTGGATTTTCCGCCAATGCGCAGGTCGATTTCGGCCCCCTCGCCTGCCGCATGGCAAAACGAGACGGCGATCGGATCCCAGATCGTCGCGACGCCGATATTGCCCATGCCGCGCTCGACCATGCGCCGCAGGATGTGGGTGGCATCGCCAGCAACGCCACCTCCCGGGTTATCCCAGATATCCGATACGACTACGGGCATATCCGGATGCTTGCTGCGAATTTCGAGAACCTTGTCCAGCCCGGCCTCGGTTTCAAGCATCGGCATGGCCGTCTGCCGGCGCATGGCATAAAGCTCATGGCCCAACTCTTTGGCCAGCGCATCACCCTTGGCCTTATCGCCATCGGTAACGACGACGATCCGGCTCCCCATGTCGGGAACATCGCCCGCCATAAAACCGTGAATTACGGAAATGGACAGGATACCGTCCTTACCTTCCATCGCTTTCAGCCGATCGACGTAAGACCGCATCGGCTCCCGGCTGGTGGGGTAGATGGTTATCATGCGGCAATCGAAGGTCGAGATCACGGGCTTTATCTCGCCACGCAGCGCTCGCAGCGCCAGTTCCACCACATGTTCGCCGCGCTCTTCGAAGTCCGTATGCGGAAATTCGAGGAATGTCGCCATGATATCAAGGTTTTCGACACGTTGCGCGGTCAGATGGCTATGCGGATCGAACTCGGAAGCAATCAGCACGGCAGGACCGACAATGGCGCGGACCCGTGCCAGAAAATCGCCTTCCGGATCATCATATCCCTGTGCGACCATTGCGCCATGCAGACCAAGAACCACCGCATCGACAGGAAGGGCTGCCTGAAGTTCGGCAAGGATCGTGTCACGCAAAGTTTCATAAGTCTTCCGCTGGATCAAACCGGCAGGCTCAGCCCAGCAGGATGTTCCCTCAATGACCGTAAATCCTTCCGCCTTGCCCCGGCGACGAAGGATAGGAACGGGGGAAGAGCACAGGGTCGGCGTGTCGGGGTGTTCGCCCGGTCCCGCATAAAACGCGGCCTTGAAGGCGTCCATATCTGTCGGAACCGGAGAAAACGTGTTGGTTTCGGTTGCGAGCGATGCCGTGAAAATGCGCATGATTGCCGTTCTCGATGTGTGTTCGTCGATGGCGCTATATTCTTTTCGCCAAATTAATTAGCCGGGTAACTTCACCAGACGGCGCCGCGTGCCGCGACGTCTTCTACGCGCGTCACGATGCCGTTTCGATGAAAAACCATGCGGTCGAAAAGATTGCTGACGACACATGTATGATTCGGAACGACCTTCACGATATCGCCGATCTCGGGTCGCACATCGCAGCCAGACAGGTCCACCACCGCATGTTCTTCCGAGAGTGATACGATTCGTGCGCCGTCAAAGCCAACGATCTGGCCATAATCGCTGAACCCGAGAAGGTCTGATGTCAGCGCCTTGGAACCCGAATCCAGAATGGCGCGATCCGGTGTCGGCCTCGAAACCACAGTGGCCAGAACATGCATGGCGAGATCGACCTCGGTGCAGTGACCGGCCCGCACCATACTGCGATCATTATAGACATAGGTGCCTGCCCGGTGTTCGGTGGCGGACGGCACGAGATGCGCTGAGAAGAAATCCGGTGAACCGCCGCTGGAGCGAACCGGGCATTCAATGCCTTTCTCCGCCAGCAACGCCAAGGTCCGGACAATGAAGTCCTCGACCTTGTCAGCCCCACCCGGTGCCGGATATGTGAGGATACCCCTGAACCCCAGCCCCGGTGCTGCCGCGATCTTTTCAGCAAGTGCAACAGCCGCCTCCGGCGTCTGGACGCCGCAGCGCTTGCCACCCGTATCGCATTCCACCAGCACCGAAAGCGGTCTGGTCGCATCGAATGTCGCGGCAAGCCCGGCCACCGTCACGGAACTGTCGGCGACGACACAAAGTTTGCCGATCCGGACGTTCAAAGCCTTCAACCGCGAAAGCTTCGCAGCCCCAAGTATGTTATACGTAATAAGTATATCGTCGAAACCGGCTTCGGCGAAAACCTCCGCTTCGGTTACCTTCTGGCAGTTGATACCGATGGCACCGGCATCCATCTGCTGGCGTGCGACAGCCGGGATCTTGTGGGTCTTGATATGCGGCCGGAAAAGCTTGCCATGCGTATCGAGATAAGCCTGCGCTCGGAGGATATTGGCGGCAAGCCTGTCTTCGTCGATGACCGGCATCGGCGTTGCGATATGTTCGAGCGGTATGCCTTCAGCGGGCCAGGGATATGTCATGATGAAACTTTCCGGACTAGGATAAGGCGTTCAGGCGAGCGGCTTGTAGGCAATCACGTCCATTTCGACCTTTGCATCGACCATCAGCGGTGATTGTACGGTCGAACGCGCTGGCGGATGGTCGATGAAATGCCTCTGGAAAACGGCGTTGAAACTCGAAAAGTCCCTTGCGTCGTCAAGCCACACATTCACCTTCACCACATCGGCAAGCGTGCAGTCCGCAAGCGCAAGAACGTCCTTGATATTCGCCACGACCTGCTCCGTCTGGGCAACGATGCCACCCGTCACCACCTCACCGTCAACTGTCGGAACCTGTCCGGAAACATACACAAAATCTCCGGCGCGGACCGCTTTTGCGAAGGGTCGGCGCTGGCCTCCCGCCTGATTGTCTGCCGACTCGAAACGGATCAATGTGTGTTTGGCCATGCGTCCTCGCAAAATATTTTCATGAAAATACAATCAACGCCGGATCAATACCGTATTTTGGCAATAAACGCCATATTTATGTAAATTATTTAGCAAAAGACCGTAATCCCCATCTTCGACGGGCTTAGAGAGCTGAAACGGATCCTCGCCGCCCAGATACGCGACCAGTCAAAGGATACCAGGACGGAGGACATAACTTCGACAGAGCGAAGAGCGACGTTTTTTCAAAGGCAGAAGGACGACAGCGCCGCATATTCATAGCCGCGCGCTACAGACGGGCGGGCCCGCAAGACGTTAGCCGCGGCTAACCGCTTCGCGAAATCTACTGTGACGGACGCGGCTGGCAAGCCAGTGGCGTCGTCACGCAGGAACTCAGAGTAATCGGATTTCCCGCAACTCGCCCTTTTCCGTGCCTCCATTAACCCGAGCAGAAATTGTCCGCGCAATCTGCTGCGCCTGCACGCGGATATCCGGCACAGCGGTAATCTCCCAGAACCGTCCGGCCGTCAGTGCACCAGCCGCGAAAAGACCGCTCCATGGCCGACCGCCCGGCGCGACAAGACGGGAATTGTCATCCACTTCAACGCCGAGGCCAAGCGGATCGAGGGTGATCACACTGTCTTTTTTCATCGTCTGCAAAAGTGGCGAATGCCCAATCCCGGCGCGCTCCATGCCCGTACAGTTCACTACCCAATCCACCTCCAGTTCGATCAGGTCCTGCGTATGCCTGCGACGATATTCTACTGCAATGCCATCCTCCGTCGGCTCGAGGGCGCGGAGGTAGCCGGCGTGGATTTTCACGGTCCCTTCATCGCGAAGTTCCGCGAACACCTTGTGCACCTCGGGTGCGATACGATGCCGGTGAATATTCCACCATGCTAGTGCGTGTCGCAAAAAGCGTCCGCGTTGTTCGACGCTCAATCTTTGCCAGAGTGTTTGCGTCTGCGGACGCAGTCCGTCCATGACGCTTCGCCACTGCGTCCCATCCCTCACCTGCCGCCGAAGAGCGGACAGTAAAGCGCTGATCTCGGTCACGTTCTCCGGCAAGTACGGCGGGACAGGTGGCAATGGCGGATTAAGATGAGGATGAGGTGCAAGACCGCGCCTGGAGAGAACATGGATCGGTCCCCGATGCCCCTTTCCACGCAACGTCATGACCTGATCGATCATCGTCAAACCCGATCCAAGGATACAGATGCGATCGGCCGATTTCACGCGAGACAACCAACCCGGCGCCCAGCAATGGTTGACGACATTCGGCAACGACACGCGATCGGGTTCCACCGGCAGGCTTGCAGAACCAAGCCCGAGACACATGACGACATTTCGAGCCTCCATTCTCTCGCCGTTGTCGAGCTGGAAAGAAAACGCATCGTCAGCCGCCGGCCGACATGATGAAGCCTTAGCGCGAATGAAATCCACCCTCACCCGTTGGTCGCGGCTTCTCAAGAGCGACGCCAACCTGTCCCTAAGATAAAGTCCGTAATCTCCGCGCGACGCGAACAGCAGCGGATCGTTAGCGATATCCTTTTCACGAAGCCACTCCAGAAAGTCGTCCGGCCGGTCCGGAAACAGGCTCATCCTTCCTGCGGGCACGTTGAGGCGATGAAACGGTAACTCGGTGCGATAAGCCGTGCCGCGTCCGAAATCGGCATCGTCTCCGACGATGGCAATCGATGCGTCTGAAGGCAAGGATGACAATAGCTGGATGGTGACGGATATGGCTGAAAATCCGGTTCCGACTATGGCGACATCATAAGACATCCGCGCCTCCTTCTATTGCAGTCCTTCTTGAACGCCTCTTCTCTAAGGCGTCCATACTCCACTCAGCGAGTAGAGATTAAAATATTCTCAGAGTCTAGCCCGTGGATTTCATCACGACTTCCCATAGGCGTTCAGAATGAAATCGCGATGCGGTTAGCCGCGGCTAACTGTTCATGTTGCTCAATCCAGCAGACGGGAATCCCCGGATTCAAGCCGGAACAGCGCAACCTGTTAGCCGCGGCTAACCCGAAAAAGCAAAAATGAAAAAATTGATTCTCCGCCAATGCCTTAGAAGGAGTTTTGGACACCTTGAAAAAGCCTATTGCGCCCAAAAGAGAATCGGCGCTTATATCTCAGTTGCGGAAAAAAACGTCTTTTTCGGAAAAAACCGCAACTGCACCATCGAGCGAAAGAAGAGCTATGACACAGAGCGCCGACTCAACCCTTGCTGAAAAGGCATCCGATCTGACGGGCCTTATACAACAGCATTCGGCTGCGTTGTCAGCCCAACTGCAGGCGCACAATGCAAATACCTTTTCGCCCCATACCGAAAAGAGCATGCGGCACTTCTCTCCGGCTGAAACGGCAAAGCTGATTGGCATCGGTGAGGCATATCTGCGTCAGATCGCAGCTGAGCTTCCCGATCTCGACGCTGCGCAGGCAACCGGTCGCCGGTCCTATTCGGTGGAAGACATTCATAACATCAGAAAGTTTCTCGACCAGGGCGCTCGCGGAACTCGTCGTTACCTGCCCCATCGCCGCGAAGGTGAAGAGCTGCAGGTCATTGCCGTCATGAACTTCAAAGGCGGCTCTGGCAAAACCACGACGTCGGCTCACCTTTCCCAATATCTGGCGCTGCGCGGTTATCGCGTCCTTGCCATCGATCTCGATCCGCAGGCCAGTCTTTCGGCCCTCTTCGGTCACCAGCCGGAAATCGACGTCGGACCGAACGAGACGCTCTATGGCGCGATCCGTTACGACGAAGAACGCCGCCCGATCGCCGAGATTGTTCGTGGCACCTATATTCCCGATCTCCATATCGTTCCGGGCAACCTGGAACTGATGGAGTTCGAACATGACACACCCCGCGCGCTGATGCGTCGTGCCCCGGGCGATACGCTTTTCTTCGCTCGTATCGGTCAGGCGATTGCCCAGGCGCAGAATTTCTACGATGTCGTCGTCATCGATTGTCCGCCACAGCTGGGCTATCTGACGCTTTCCGCACTCACCGCGGCAACATCAGTTCTCGTCACCGTTCATCCGCAGATGCTGGATGTGATGTCGATGAACCAGTTCCTTGCCATGACCGGCGATCTTCTGGCTGAAATCGGCCGTGCGGGCGCCCGGTCGGATTATAACTGGATGCGCTATCTGGTGACCCGTTTCGAACCGAGCGACGGACCACAGAACCAGATGGTCGCTTTCCTCCGTTCGATCTTCGGCGAGAACGTTCTCAATCATCCGATGCTGAAAAGTACTGCGGTTTCGGATGCCGGTCTGACGAACCAGACATTGTTCGAAGTCGAGCGTACGCAGTTTACCAGAGCGACATATGACCGGGCGCTGGACGCCATGAACAGCGTCAATGCCGAAATCGAAGGACTTATCAAGAAAGCGTGGGGTAGAGCAGCATGAGCAGAAAACAGATCTTCGCAAATCTTGGTTCTCCGAATGCCGAAAACAATGAGCCGGCACAGGAACGTGCTCGCCCGCGTATCAGACCCATCCTCGGTTCACCGGAGCTCGTCAACGACGTTCTCGGTTCGCCGGTTGGCATGATCGGTCAGTCGCTGAACGAGGTTTCAGAGCGCGGCAAACGTGCCGAAGAAATCGAAAAACGTCTGGCCGAAGGTCTGACCATCGTTTCGCTTGATCCGGCAGATATCGATCCTTCGTTCATCCCGGACAGAATGCCGTCGTCTGCGGAAGACGATGCCGGTCTGGTCGAGGCCATTCGTGAGCAGGGACAGCAGGTTCCTATTCTCGTGCGTCCTCACCCGGAATATCCCGGCCGTTATCAGGTCGCCTTCGGTCACCGCCGTCTGCGCGCCATCTCCGCCATCGGTATTCCAGTAAAAGCAGTCGTTCGTGACCTTACCGATGAGCAGCTGGTCGTCGCACAAGGCCAGGAGAACAACGAGCGTCGGGACCTCACCTACATCGAAAAGGCGCGTTTTGCTCAGAAGCTCCAGATCCGGTTCCCCCGCGACACGATCATGGCGGCAATGTCGCTGTATAAGAGTGATCTTTCCAACATGCTGTCGGTTGTTGGCCGTATTCCCGAGGATCTCGTTGATCTTATCGGCCCCGCACCAACAGTCGGCCGCCGTAACTGGATGGATCTCGCAGAGCAACTCTCCTCCTCGCAGGTAAAGGAAGCAGCGCGGGCCTATGTTCAGGACCCAAGCGTTGCCGCCCTGCCATCCGAAGAACGTTTCAAGTCGCTCCTCGACTTCCTCAAGCCGAAGGCACAGGCAAAAAAAGCTGGCGTATGGTCTTCGGAAAGCGGTGGGCGACTGGCGAAGATCGTAGAGAGCGACCGCAAGGTGGAAATCTCGATCGACCGGAAGGAAGCGCCAGAATTTGCCGACTTCGTTCTGGAGCACCTTCAGACACTGTTTGCTGAACACCAGTCCAAACGGTAATTTATTCGGGCATTGGCTTGAAAAGCGGGACGCGGTTTTCAGGCAATCCGATGCTCAAACAGACAAACGGAGCGACGAAGCCTCTTTATTTGGTGAGCCGCTCTAATCTCAACGACCAACAGGAGAAATAGCCCAAAAGAAAAAAGCCCCCGAACGTTGCCGCGCGGAAGCCTTTCTTTGATTTAAGCACCCGAAGAATCTCATTTCCGCGAATCATAGTCAAGAGTCTTGGCATCGAAATTTTTCGGTGAGCGATTTTCTTTTGCCTTTTGAAAGGTGAAAGACATGGACAGCACATGCGTAACGACGCCTTTTGGGCGGCGAACAATGTCGTTTGGCATTCTCGCTACCCAATTCGCGGCGCAGAAGATCAAATCGGTTGCAGCCGTCGACAAGTGGAAACTCTATCGCTCGGTTTGCGAAGCACGCCCATTGCTGGGTGTGACTGATCGTTCTCTGGCCGTTCTGAACGCTCTTTTGAGCTTCTATCCAAAAACCGAATTGTCTGGCGAAACCGATCTCGTGGTTTTTCCGTCCAATTTGCAATTGTCTCTGCGTGCACATGGCATGGCGGAGCAGACATTGCGCCGGCATCTTTCCGCCCTCGTCGAAGCGGGCCTGATCATCCGAAAGGACAGTCCGAACGGAAAACGTTATGCCCGCAAGACAAAAGGGGGAGATATCAGTGAGGCCTATGGATTCTCGCTGGCGCCGCTTCTTGCCCGTAAAGCGGAAATCGAAGAAATGGCCGAGCGGATCATTGCCGAGCGTCTCGATGTTCAGCGTCTGCGTGAAAAGATCAGTCTGTGCCGTCGCGACATCCAAAAATTCTGCGAGATGCTCGCCATCGATGGTCAGCCGGATGTCGCTGCCGAATTTCAGACCCGTTACAGCGCGGCGGCAAACTCGCTCGGTCGTAATCCAAAAACCATTCAGCTTGAGAAAATCGCGGGGATTTTGGGCTCTCTGCGTGCAGAAATAGCCAACTATCTGGAAAATATTGCAAAATCCGAAAAAACGAGCGGCAATGACCGCCAGAATGAGCGCCACATAAAGAATTCAGAATCCGAATCCATATCTGAAGCATGCGTTTCCACGCCAACCGCTGCCATTGCACCTGTCGATCCCAAAGCCAACCGTTCACCGGTTACTGTTGCAAACAGTGCAAAACCCGACCACCAGCCTCCCAAGCCCGTTCTTCAAAAGCAATTTTTTGTTCCTGATATTGTTTTGGTTTTGAAAGCTTGCCCGGACATTGCGCTTTATGCCCCAGCGGCAACGGTAACAGGATGGCGGGATCTCGAGGTGGCAACCTCGGTCGTCAGAACCATGTTCAATATCAGCCAGTCGGCTTATCAGGATGCTGTCGCCGTCTTCGGCAGACAGGCTACGGCGGCTGTGCTGGCGTGTCTGTTGCAAAAGGCGGAGCAGATCAGCTCTCTGGGTGGATATCTCCGTAATCTGACACAGAAGGCGCGTGAGGGCGGTTTCGACCTGAATGCGATGCTGACAGCGCAACTGCGTGCCAGAAGCGAAGGAGCGGGCAGGGCCGTGCGGCAATGACACGGAAAATGGCCAGCCCAGGCCGGTCAGTTGCGAAAACCGGCTTATGGCGCTAAGCTCGCGTCATTCCTGAGCTTTAAAGATTCGTTTCCAGACGGGTTGATTGTGGTCATGATCCACAGTCAAAAGGGTTCCTATGGTTAATCGTCAGTAATGAAAGTTAAGTGCGACTTAGGTTTCTTTACGGATTTTCCATATTTCGTTTCAATGGCTTGGATTCGCGGTTTTGGAATCCTCCAGCTGCGCCTGAACGGTCTGCCAAACGGGGAAAGGCGGGGAAGAACATTTTAGTATCCGTCGTGGGCGGGCTGATGAAACCCTGGAACACCATTGCGCGTTTCCACCGCGTGGCATCAACGGAAGACGAACTCATGACCTTTCCTGACGAGATGGAGCTGGCGGTTGCTCTCTACATGGCGGAGACGGCGTCGCCTCGCCCAAAGGCTCTGGAAACGCTTCTGAGAGGCTGGCTGGAGGAGAAGGGATATCTGACCGGCAACGGCGAGGAGGGTGGCGTGTCCCTGACCGACATTCCCCGCGCCAGTGCGATCTGAAGCCCTGTTCGTGACGACAAGGTTATGGCGTCTGCAGAACGATCAGGTCGGTGATCAGTGCTTTCCTTTACATGAGTGGATTGCATCCGCTGCCGCGCCTCGACTGACAGCACCCCGCCACACTCTTTCTGCATTGGAAATGCCCTGAAACAAGGAGCAGCATGAGCGACGGAATAGAGACGGAAGCGCTCCCGAAGAGCGCAAAAGCGCGGAACTGGATCAAGCAGGAAGGGCAGGACGCCGAAAAGGCGACCTTTCCTGAACTCTTCTTCGACCTTGTTTTTGTTTTTGCGCTGATACAGCTGTCTCACGCGCTGGCGGAGGATTTCGGTCCGACAGCCGTTCTGGAAGCGGCCGTTCTGATCCTTTCCTTGTGGTGGCTCTGGATCCACACGACCTGGATCACCAATCTGCTCAATACGGAGGTTGAGCCTGTCCGGCTTCTTCTCTTCACCCTGATGTTCGGAGGTGTCCTGCTTGCGATCGCTTTACCGCAAGCGTTCGCGGAGCAGGGCTTTGCGTTCGCGCTGATCTACAGCGCCCTTCAGATCGGACGCAGCCTGTTTGCTCTATACGCATTCAGGGGACAAGACCGGCAGTCCTTTCTCGTCTTTCTGCGTGTCACGATCTGGCTGGCCATATCGAGCGTTTTCTGGATCGCTGGAGGATTGTCCGATCTGACAACCCGGCTTGTTTTCTGGGGCTGTGCGCTTGGTATCGAATATGCCGGTCCCGTGTGCCGTTATTTCGTTCCGGGAGTTCCCTCGAGCGACGAGGACAGGCTGCATCTTTCCGGTGAACATCTGGCGGAACGCTGCGCGCTCTTCGTGATCATCTGTCTTGGAGAAACCATACTGACCACGGGGCGCACCGCCACCGATTACATGAGTTCCGGTCTGACATTCGTGGTCTTCTGCTCCGCTTTCATAAGTACCGTCGCGATGTGGTGGATCTACTTCCATCATGGTCAGGAAAAGGCGTCCAGAAAAGCCGAGAATGCGGACGAGAAGGCAAAGATCGCAAACAACCTTTTCAACTACGGGCACCTGCCCATCGTGGCCGGCATCATCGTCACCGCGGTTGGCGAGGATTTCAGCCTGTCACACAGCCATGATGGCGCAACGGTGAGGGAAGCGATCGCAATTCTGGGCGGACCGATCCTCTTTCTTGCGGGAAATATTGGTGTGAAGATCGCTGCTGCCTATGAGCGGCCGCTTTCGCATGTCGTTGGTGTCGTCCTGCTGTGCCTGCTTCTGCCGCTGCAGGGCGTGCCGCTCTATGTTCTTCAGCTGGCCAGTACCGCGGTAATTCTGCTGGTTGCGGTCTGGGAATATCTTGCGCTACGCGGCAATACCGCCAATGCGTAAACGGTGAGGATGGTCACGCGGCCATCAAGCGTGACCGTTCCCGCCAGAGGCGCTGACTTTGCACGGATGCTTCCTCGAATGACATAGCCATGTCGTTGACCAGCATCAGGGCAACCGCTGCCGTGGAAACGATGATCGCCTCGGCTCTTTCATCCCGCGCAGCACCCGTCCACACGGCACACCAATATTCGAAGGTGGTGAACATGGTGGGCATCTCGGCGGGTGGTGTTTCGCGTCCGGGAATGAAGATGTCGATATCCTGGCCCTTCGACAAGCCGAAGATCCTGGTGCTGCGGAAAGGCGTGAACTGCGCGAAATCCCGCGTGCTGCCGAAAATGGCGAGGTTCTCCATGTTCAGAATTTTCGCCATATCGCGATGAAGCTCCTGATAGGAGGGGCGCGCGACGCCGGTGATGATGCTTCGGGCGCGTAGCGGGTTGAGAAGATGAACCATGGTGTTGAGCGGAAGGCGCATCTCCAGCAGCTCGTACAGGCCGAGCAGGCTCTGGAACTGGGATGAAATGCCGCCGATCGGCAGATAGGCCAAACCTCTCGAGGCTGTCGCATGCGCAGCTTCCTTGAGAGACAGGCAAATCGGGATGCCACTGGCCTCCGCGGCGATTTCGAGTTTGCCGCCGTTGTCGCCCTTTCCCATGTTTCCGTGCAGAAGAACACGGCGACCGGTCATTGCCACCAGACGCGCCGAGTGCAGGAACCAGGGTGCATCCCGGTGTTTTGGGGACACATAGACCGGCCAGTCCAGATCGACGGATGCATCAGGGTTCTGGTTTCTGTCCATGTGACGCCACATGGCTTCGATGAAGCCGGCAAGTTCCGCAGCCGTTCCGCCGCGATAGTGCATCGTTGCAAGAAGCGCACCGATCTGGATGGGATCGGCGTCGCCGCCAAGAATGATCGACAGCGCGTCCATCGCCTCCGTCTGGCTGAGGGGACGGCTGTTTCCGATACCCATGGAGGATGTTGCGATATATTTCGCCAGTCTCTGCTGTGGATCTGCGTTGTGGCCAATTTGGGCGAGGCGGTTGGCAATGTGTGTGGGGCTTGGCTGCCCCTCGAGCAACAGGCTGGGACGCGTGGCCAGCGGCGGCGCTTTCATCAGTTGCGGCCGCTCCCATCCAGACGTTTTTGTGGATGGCACCGGTCCGCCGGGTTGTTCCCTCGTGTAGTCGATCAGATTTTCAGCCTCTGCCGCGAGAGAGCGGATGCGCAGCCGCATTTCCTCTGCAAACGGGGTTGGCAACAGCCCCTGGCCTGTCCGGAGAAAAAGCTGATCGTCATATTTTTCGCGGAGCTGCTGCAGGATCCGGCTCATGGATGAAGTCGGCAGACCCATGCCGGCTGCGGCCCGACTGACGCTTCCTTCGCGCAGCAAGGCGTCAAAGGCGATCAACAGCTTCAGCTGCCCGAGCTTGTCGGGTCGGGTTGATGTCGCCTGTTCCTCGTTTCCCTTTTTGATTGTCATCCTGTGCTGTTTCACCTCGCCGCCGGTCGGCAAAGCCCCCAATTTGCAATTTTCAGAATTTAGAATGGTTCAAAAACAAAGGCGTTGTGCCACCCGCTCCTCCTAAATAAGTGGGGGATAATTCTCAAGTTAAATGCGGGGGCATAACATGGAAGTGAAACATTGCGGTCAGATCAGTGCCGCAGGAACGGCACGGGCCATCATCACGGCCGGTATGGCTGGCACCGCATTGGCCGCGGCGATGGCTCCCGCCGTCGCACAGCAGGCAACGGAAGGGAACACCGTCCTTCAGCAGATCGTCGTGACGGCTGCGGGCTTCGAACAGAACGTCAAGGATGCGCCGGCCAGCATTACCGTGGTGACGCGAGAAGAGCTGGAAAAGGGATCCTTCCGCGATCTGACGGATGCGTTGCGTGAAGTTCAGGGCGTTTCGGTTACCGGCGTCGCCAATGAAAAGGACATCTATATCCGCGGGTTGCCCGGCGCTTACACGCTGATCCTTGTGGATGGCAAACGCCAGAGCACGCGTGATGCCCGCACGAACGGCAATGCCGGTTTCGAACAGAGCTTCATACCGCCGGTTTCGGCCATCGAGCGTATCGAGGTCGTGCGTGGCCCGATGTCCTCGCTTTACGGTTCCGATGCGATGGGCGGCGTCATCAATATCATCACCCGCAAGGTCGGTGATGTCTGGTCCGGCTCGGTCACCACCGAAGGAACGGCCCAGCAGCATTCTCGTTTCGGCAACAGCGGTCAGGTTTCCTGGTATGCTAACGGTCCGATCCTCAAGGATATGCTCGGCCTGCAGGTGTGGGGCCGTGGCTTCACGCGGGGCGAGGACCGTATTCTGAGTGGCACGACGGGTGCCAAGGAATATGATTTCAACGGCCGCCTGACCTTCACGCCCAACGAAGATCACGACATCTATCTCGAAGGCGGCAAGACGCGTTTGCGCCGCAGCGCCGAACCGGGCGATACGCTGGCGACGACCGCTGCCAACGCCACATACAACACCAACACACGCGATCATTGGTCCCTGTCGCACACCGGACGGTGGGGACCGACAACGTCTGAGTTCTCGATCCAGCAGGAGTGGGCGGAGCGCACCAACTATTCACGCAGCATTGCAACCGGTCGCGTGACGGAAAACCTCCGTTCTCCGGAGATCCGCAACACCGTGATCGACGGCAAGTTCACCACCCCGTTCGAACTGTTCGGCGGACATACGCTTGTCACCGGTGGCCAGTATTTCGACGCGCATCTGACGGACCAGAATCCAGGACGCGGTACGGGGCTGGATGAAACCTTCTCGGCAACGCAGTGGGCGCTTTTCGTGGAGGATGAATGGCGCATCGTCGACAGCTTCGCACTGACAGGCGGCTTGCGCCTCGACAATCACGAGAAATATGGCAACCATTTCAGCCCGCGCATTTACGGTGTGTGGAACGCAACCGATGCCTTGACGATCAAGGGTGGTATTTCCACCGGTTTCCGTGCGCCGGAGATCCGTCAGGTCGCACCCGGTTACATCTATACGACTGGCGGCGGTGGATGCACCGTAGGTCCAGCGGGCACATGCGGCGTCATCATCGGCGACCCCAACCTAGAAGCGGAAAAGAGCACCAGCTATGAACTGGCGGCACTCTGGGATAACGGTGACGTTGCCTTCGGCGCGACCTATTTCTACACGGATTTCCGCGACAAGATTTCCAACGCACAGGTGCTCGACAGCAGCGGCAACCCTGTTCGCTGGAGCGAGAATAACAATTACCGCCTCTGGTATAACTATAATATCGACGATGCGGTCATTCAGGGCGTGGAGCTGACGGCGAGCTGGTACGCGACGCCAGACCTGACGTTCCGCGGCAGCTATACCTATACCCATTCCGAGCAGAAGACCGGTACGTATGAGGGTTTCCCGCTCGACCGCACGCCAGAACACATGGCCAACCTCAGAGGTGACTGGGTAACGCCGATCGACGGTCTGGAAGCATGGGCATCGATCAACTATCACGGATCGGAAATCAACGCTGGACCGCGTATCGGCACCAATGGTTCGCCGGTGACGATCAACGGTGTCGCAGGTCGGAAATATGATGCCTACACGACGCTGGATCTGGGCGCGAAATACGCCGTTGCCGAGAATGTCGACTTCAATGCGGCCGTCTACAATGTCTTCGACAAGGAAGTGGGCACAGGCGACTTCAACACGGTGATGGAAGGTCGCCGCTTCTGGGTCAGCATGACGGCACGGTTCTGATCATCGGCCGATCCTAAACGAGATGGAGGAGGCGCCTTATGGCGCCTCTTTTTTTGTACGCTGACGCAGGACCGTCCGACCGGACGTCTGCGGGTCGGGCAGCGTGTCGCTTTCGATGGTGGCGAACAGCCAGTCGATGAAGGCCTGCACGATCGGTGCCGCTCGCCTGTCTGGCCGGCAGGCAACGTACAGCGCATGATTTGCCGGAACGGCAAGATCAAACGGTGCGACAAGTTCACCTCTGACGATGAGGTCACCGGCCGTAATCGAGTCGCCCAGCGCGACGCCCTGACGATGCAGCACGGCTTCGGTTGCAAGCCTTGCATCACCCATGAAATGCTGGCGTCCGCGCGGCAGGCCATGGGCGTTGGCGGCGGCAAGCCAGGTGTTCCACTCGGCGCCGTCATCGCAATGCATCAGCACATGATCCTGCAGATCGCGGGTGGAGCGAAGCGGTCGCATGTTGAGCAGCGTAGGGCTGATGACGGGAAAAAGGGAAAAGCGGCTCCACAGCCGCGTCCAGCAATCGCCCCAGTTGCCGTCGCCATAGAGGATCGAGATATCGACATCCGGCGAGTAGGGTGCTGCTGCATCGTTCGATGCGATCAGCCTCAAGGTCACACCGGGGAACTGTTCAGTAAAGCGATCCAAGCGCGGAATGAGCCAGAAGGACAAAAGCGCCGCCACGCAGGTCACTGTCAGCTCTCCGTTCGTCGCCGGTCGCGTCATGGCGGCCGTTGCCGCGGCGATGCCGTCAAACGCGCTGGAGACGGCTGGCAGAAGCAGTGCGCCCTGCGGGGTCAGCTTTAACCGTTTGCCATCGCGCTCGAACAGCGGCGTATCGAAAGACTGTTCCAGCGCCCGGATCTGATGGCTTATCGCACCGTGGGTGACATTCAGCTCCCGGGCGGCGGCAGATACCGATCCCCGGCGGGCGGTCGCCTCGAAGGCGCGGAGCGGATTGAGGGGTGGCAGGCGACTGGGCAACGACGCATTCCAACAGCATAGTTGTGAATTTTTCTCACATAAAATGCTATAACAATGTCAATTGATTTCCAATTCGAATTCTTCATAGTTGTCGGCAACAAGAATGAAGGGGAATGAAGAAGTGAGCGTCCTTGGCGGGCGCAACGACCGACGGCAGGCATCTTTGCCGTGCTTTTCGGCGTCCCTTTCCAACTGCGAGAGGCGAAGATGGCGTTTGATGACAGGAAGCTGGAAGAGCTTCGTGTGAAGTACGGACAGGGCCACGGCGGCGATCTGTTCGATCCCGAATTTCGCAACGTTGCCGACAAGATCTTCAATGAGGGCGGCACGCGGTTGGCGCCTTATTCCGGTATTCCGACGTTCCTGACGGCGCCTTATCTGCAGGTCGATGCGGAAACACCGGATTTCGGTGATCTACAGGTGGCGCTGCTTGGCATTCCGATGGATCTCGGCGTCACCAACCGGCCGGGATCACGTTTCGGGCCACGCGCTCTTCGTTCGATCGAGCGGATCGGCCCGTACAATCACGTGCTGGGTTGCGCGCCGGTTCACGATCTGCGTGTTGCTGATATTGGAGATGTGCCGTTCCGCAGCCGCTATCGTCTGGAAATGAGCCATGAGGATATCGAAAAGCGCGTCGACCAGATCGTGGCCGCGGGCGTCGTGCCGCTTTCTGTCGGCGGCGACCATTCGATCACGCATCCTATCCTGCGGGCAGTCGGGAAAAAGCGCCCGGTCGGCATGATCCATATCGACGCCCATTGCGATACGGGCGGGGCTTATGACCTGACGAAGTTCCACCATGGGGGGCCGTTCCGGAATGCCGTCCTCGATGGTGTGCTGGATCCCACGCGTGTGATCCAGATCGGTATCCGCGGCTCGGCAGAATATCTCTGGGAGTTCTCCTACGAGTCCGGCATGACGGTGATCCACGCCGAAGAGGTTACGGGTCTTGGCATACCCGCCATCATCGAGAAGGCGAAAACCGTGATCGGCGATGGACCGACCTATCTCTCCTTCGACATCGACAGTCTTGATCCCGCCTTTGCGCCCGGCACCGGAACACCGGAAATTGGCGGATTGACCAGCCGTGAGGTTCTGGAGCTGATCCGGGGCCTCAAGGGTATCAACCTGGTTGGCGGCGATGTCGTGGAAGTCGCGCCGCAATATGACGCGACCACCAATACCGCGCATGCGGGCGCGCAGATGCTTTTTGAAATCCTGAGCCTGATGGTGTTCAGCCCGTTCTTGAACGGGGCGCGATAACCGGGCGAAACGCTACGATAACGAATGGCGCCGTGAGCGATCGCGGCGCCGTTTTTTGCATGCGCTGGCGCATCACGGGGCATGCTCTACCGAAACGCGAGAAACTTGCGCTCGGCCTTTCTGAAAACAATGGTGATGAAGAGCACAACGACCATGTAGAGAGCGGCGGCCGTCAGAAAACCTTCGTAGACGACGTAATAGCTCGAATTCAGTTTGCGCCCGGCCCCCAGAATATCGACGATGGTGATGGTCGAGGCGACAACGCTGGCGTGCAGCAGGAAGATCACCTCGTTGGAATAGGCGGGCAGGGAGAGGCGGAATGCCTGGGGCAGGGCAATCAGCCGGATCACCTGCGTGCGCGTCATGCCGTAAGCGGCAGCGGCTTCCATCTCACCCTTGTCGAGACTGACGAGCGCACCGCGATAGATCTCCGCCACATAGGCAGCGCTATTCAGGGTGAAGCCGACGATCGCGCAGGTGTAGGCGTTGCCGAGCAGCAGCCACAGCATCGATTCCCTGACACTCTGGAACTGGGCGAGGCCGTAGTAGAGAATATAAAGCTGTACCAGAAGCGGCGTTCCCCGGAATACATAGGAATAGGCCGCGGCAAGACGCCCGAGAACGGGAACATCATAGGCCTGAACGAGTGCCAGCGGGATGGCGAGAATGGCGCCGAGAGCAAGCGAAATGCCCACCATCGTTACCGTTACCCACAAGCCCTGTGCGAAGAGTGGCCAGTTTTCGAAGATCAGCGCGAAATCCATGGGACACCTAGCGAAGCTTGTAGCGGTTTTTAAGCTGCCGCAGGCCGAGATCCGAGAGGATCGTCAGGCCGAGATAGACGGCAAAGGCCAGAAGCAGAAAGAGGAAGGGTTGATGCGATGAACGCCCGGCCTGATTGGCGTTATACATCACATCCTGCAGTCCGATGATCGACACAAGCGCGGTGGTCTTCAAAAGCACAAGCCAGTTGTTGGTAAAACTCGGCAGCATCAATGGCACGATCTGCGGCCAGACGATCAGGCGCAGCCATGTGGCGGGGCGCATGCCGCAGGCCAGCGCTGCCTCGATCTCGCCCTTGTCGAGAGCCGAATAGCTGCCGCGGAAGGTTTCGGTCATATAGGCGCCGAAGATGAAACCGATGGTTGCCGTGCCCGCGACGAAGGGGCTAATTTCTATGTAGCCCCACAGGCCGGTGGTTTCGCCCACCGAGTTTATGAGGGTCTGCCCGCCGAAATAGACGATCAGCATCAGCACGAGGTCCGGAATGCCGCGAACCAGCGTCGTGTAACCGTTGCCGAGGATATTGAGCAGCCGATGACGCGACAGCTTTGCCCACGCGCCGAGCAGCCCGAAGAAAATGGCGAGCACCAGCGAGGCGAGCGATAGCGAGATTGTCAGGCCAATGCCCGAGAGTACCATCGGCCCGTAAGCGAACAGGGTATCCACGCGACTTCATCCCCTCGTTTGGAGGGCGCCGCCCATGAAGAGCGGCGCCATTTTCAGATTACTTCCCGTAAACGTCGAATGGGAAATACTTCGCGTTGATCTTGGCATAGGTGCCATTCTCGCGGATCGTCTTGATCGCGCCAGTAATGGTGTCGCGCAACTCGCTGTCCTTCTTGCGCAGCGCGATGCCCGTACCCTCGCCGAAATATTTGTCTTCGGTGTATTCCGGACCGAAGAAGGCAAAGTCCTTGCCCTGCGGGGTTGCGAGGAAGCTGTCCTGAACGACAACCATGTTGGCCATGCCGGCATCGATGCGGCCGGCAGCCAGATCAAGCCATACCTCGTCCTGCGTCGGGTACGTCTTGACGGTCACGCCCGGCATGGTCTTTTCCAGAAACACCTGCGTGACCGTGCCGCTCTGCACGCCGACGGTCTTGCCGTCCAGCGTTTCCGGCGTCAGACCAGCCTTTGCGGGCGCCACGAAGCGATAGGGGATCTTGTAATATTTGCCGGTGAAATCGACGGCGCGCTTGCGCTCCTCGGTGATCGACATGGACGCCAAGATGGCGTCGTATTTGCCGGACTGAAGGGCGGGGATCAGACCATCCCAGTCCTGCTCGGTCCAGGTGCACTTTGCCTTCAGAACTTCGCAGATGGCATTGCCGATCTCATAGTCGAAGCCGGCCAGCTCGCCAGCTTCCGTCTTGTACATGAAGGGCTTGTAACCCGCCTCGGTTCCCCAACGGATGGTCAGATCCTCGGCGCTTGCAGCGCCTGCGAGCAGGGCCGCGACGGCCGAAGCGGCCAGAACCCGAAATACCTTGTGCATAGTCGTTCCTCTCTGTGTTGTTTTCACATTCTGGCAATGAACTCGGCCCAGCGGGCCGATACGTCCGCAGGGCTGCGGAACATTTCGTCAGGCGGCGCGATCGCTTCGGCGACGCCTTGATTCATGAACATGACGCGTGTGCTGACATCGCGGGCAAAGGCCATCTCGTGCGTAACCACGAGCATGGTGCGGCCTTCTTCGGCCAGATCGCGCATCACCTTCAGCACGTCGCCGACCATCTCCGGGTCGAGCGCCGATGTCGGTTCGTCGAACAGCAGGATTTCCGGGTCCATGGCAAGAGCGCGGGCAATCGCGACGCGCTGCTTCTGGCCGCCGGACAGTTGCGACGGATAAAAATTGAGGCGCGCCGACATGCCCACGCGGTCAAGGAATTTTTTGGCCTTTTCTTCGGCTTCCGCCTTGGTGGTGCCCTTCACATGGATCTGGGCAATGGTCACGTTTTCCAGAACCGTCAGATGGCGCCACAGATTGAAGCTCTGGAACACCATGGCAAGGCGGGTCCGCAGGTCTGTAAGTTCCTTGATGTTGGCCGGCTCCAGCTGTCCGTCGCGGTTTCGGCGAAGCGCGATCTCGCGGTCGTTGACGAGGATCTGGCCTTCGGTCGGATGCTCGAGAAAATTGATACAGCGCAGAAACGTGCTTTTGCCCGACCCGGAAGAACCGAGAATGGAAATGATGTCGCCCTTGTGCGCGGCCAGCGAAATGCCTCGAAGAACTTCAATATCGCCAAAGGATTTGCGGATATTGAGAACTTCAAGGGGAGGGACTTGTTTCAATTCCGTCATCTCCTTCATCTCCGCCAGTGTGTTATGAGAAACAAAATTTAGCCTCGCGATAAATCGCCGTTATCGAATTTTTAGGTGCGCTTCCGTGCAACTGATTGTTTCTTCGCGCGCGTAGCGGCGCTCTTTGTCAGCCGTTCGAGGAAAGCGTTTGTAACAACCGAACTGCGCCTGCTTCGGCTGACCGCCACACAGATCGGTGCGGAATATTCGAAGACATCAGGCCGGATGCTGACAAGCTCATGGCTGGCGGCATGTTTCGGCAGGAAACCGAGATAGGCTCCCGCCTGCACCAGTGCCGCGACAGCCTCCGTCTGGAAAACTGTTGGTCCGCGCCGAAACTGCTGTTTGATCTTTAGAAGCTTTTCTCCTTCGAGATAACCGCGGAATACCAATTCGTGCCGTGTGATCTTTTCGACCGACAGGTCCGGATCGTTCTCTACAGCTTCCATTAACGGGTGGGATGCCCCCGCGTAAAGCGCAACTTTCTCGTCGTAGAGATCAAAATAGACGAGTTCGTCCAGATGTCGGTACGCCGGGAAGATGCCGAGATGAAAGCTCCCATCCAGAATGCCGCGCTCGATCGTGCCGGGGGACTCCACGGTCAGATTGATCTCGACACGGGGCGCCAGCTTTCGGAACTCCTGAATTGCGGACAGGACAGGGCTTTTCACGTCCGAAAAGCTGCAGTCCATGATGGCCAGATTGATGCGGCCGGAAAAATCGTCGTTGATCGCCGCCATGTCCGCCATGAACTGTTCTGCGGCTGAGAGGAAATTGCGGATCAGCACCAGTGCCTGTTCGCCATGTTGGGTCAGTACGAACCCGCTGCGTCCGCGATAACAGAGCATGTATCCAAGACGCGTTTCCAGATGGGAGATCTGGCGGGAGATGGTGGAACGGCCGACGCCGAGCTGCCCCTGCGCCGCGGAAAATCCGCCGCAATCGGCAACCGTGCAGAACACGCGAAAGAGATGCATGTCGGTATCGCTGACGCGCCCAAGCAGTTTCCGGCGTTTGTTGAGCTTTGGTTGCATTGCCTACCTCATGTCCACATTGCAGGTGGAAGCAACAAATGTGCCTGAAATCCGCGCCGGATGGGATATGGAATCGAAAACCCGGGCAAGCGCTGCTTCTGAGAGTGCGGATCTCGCAAAAATCTCACGATGACAAAGACGGTGCGCAATGATGGTGATACCGGTGGACATGATTGTTGCATAATAATGCAAAAAAACTTCCAAGCTTGCATATTTTTGCATCATGGATCGCCTGCTAGACTGGGATGGAATAGCCAGGGCGGTCGCCCGTTACGGCGATGGCCAGATGCGGCTGCACAGGGCGATATGAGATTTGTCGCAAGGACATGGACATGATGAAGCAGACAGAAGATCATGCGGAACAAGGCGTTCTTTCCACAGAGGCCATCGAACAGCTGAAGGCGATTGTCGGTCCGGCTGGCTGGAGCACGGATCCTGATGTTCTGGACGCTCACACGATTGACTGGCTGCGGCAGTTCCGTGGCGCGACCAAACTGCTTCTGAAACCCGCCACGACCGAAGAGGTCGCCGCGATTGTCTCACTCTGTGCCACAAAAGGCATAGGAATCGTGCCCCAGGGTGGCAACACCTCGCTCGTGGGCGGTGCTGTTCCGTTCGGCACCGGCAACGAGATCGTTCTCAGCCTGTCGCGGATGAACAGGATACGCGCCATCGATCCGCTGAACGACACGATGACTGTCGAGGCGGGTTGCATCCTGGCGAACGTCCAGGCCGCTGCGGAGGCTGCCGAGCGGTTGTTCCCGTTGCGGCTGGCGGCGGAAGGCTCCTGTCAGATCGGCGGGAACATCGCCTCCAATGCCGGCGGAACGAACGTGCTACGTTACGGCAACATGCGCGATCTCGTTCTCGGGCTTGAGGTGGTCCTGCCGGACGGCCGGATCTGGAAAGGGCTGCGCGCACTTCGCAAGGATAATACGGGATACGATCTGAAGCAGCTTTTCATTGGTAGCGAAGGCTCGCTCGGCATCATCACGGCAGCCGTCCTGAAGATGTTCCCACGTCCTTCTTCGGTGGAAACCGCAATCTGCGCCGTCTCGTCGGTCGAGGCGGCACTGGAATTGCTGGTTCGCTGCAAGGAGCGGACCGGTAATCAGGTCACGGCTTTTGAACTGATGCCGCGAACCGGTGTCGAGCTGGTGTTGAAGCATTTTCCGGCGACGCGGTTCCCGCTGGGCGACATTCACGACTGGCAGGTTCTGGTCGAGCTTTCATCCGGCGATAATGGCTCGGCCTTGCGTGAAACGCTGGAAGATCTTCTGGGTGAGGCCTTCGAAGCCGAGCTGGTGACGGATGCGGCACTCGCCGCATCGGTGGAGCAAGCCCGTGCCTTCTGGTCGATCCGTGAAGGGCTGGCGGAAGCCGATGTTCTCGAAGGTGCGTCGATCCACGGCGATATAGCGGTTCCGCTGTCTTCAATCCCCGCGTTCCTTCGTGAGGCGGTCGCGGCGGTCGAGAAGGCCTGTGCAGGCGTTCGCGTGGTTGCCTTCGGACATATGGGCGATGGCAACATCCATTTCGGCATCGTCCAGCCGGTAGGCGCCGATGGCCACGCATTCCATGCGCGTGAGGAAGAAATCACCGGCATCGTTCACGATATCGTCCATCGTTTCAACGGTACGATTTCCGCTGAGCATGGGCTTGGCCGCGTCAAGCGCGATGCGATCCGTCATTATCGGGATGACGTCGAGCATGATCTGATGCTTGTCGTGAAGAGGTCACTGGACCCGAAAGGCATCATGAATCCTGGAAAATTCATCGGCACCGGGAACGATTGATGTGGCAGATCCGCCCCTCCGGACAACGTGAGGGGCTGGTTTTCGTAGCGCTCGTCAGCTACGCAGGCCCGGCGCTTCATGGCCGCTGCGCTCGACATATTCCGTATAGCCGCCGCCATATTGCTGAATGCCGTCCGGTGTCAGTTCCAGAACACGATTGGAAAGTGCGGCGAGGAAATGCCGGTCGTGGGATACGAACAGCATCGTTCCCTCATATTCCGACAGCGCCTTGATCAGCATTTCCTTGGTGTCGAGGTCGAGATGGTTCGTCGGCTCGTCGAGGACGAGGAAATTCGGCGGATCGAACAGCATGGCTGCCATGACCAGACGCGCCTTTTCGCCGCCTGACAGGACACGGCAACGCTTTTCCACGTCGTCGCCCGAAAAGCCGAAACATCCGGCAAGCGCACGCAACGGCGCTTGTCCCGCCTTCGGAAAACGTTCCTCCAGCCATTCGAGAATGGTGGCGTCACCTTCCAGAACGTCCATCGCGTGCTGGGCGAAATAACCCAGTTTGACGCTGGCGCCGAGGGTCACGCTGCCGGTGTCGGGTTCCGCGGTACCGGTAACGAGCTTGAGCAAAGTCGATTTTCCAGCACCGTTGACGCCCATGATGCACCAGCGCTCCTTGCGCCGTACCATGAAGTCCAGTTCTTCATAGATCGTGCGGCTGCCGTAAGCCTTGTTCACCTTCTTCAGTGCAACGACATCTTCGCCGGATCGCGGTGCTGGCGCGAATTCAAACGCCACCGTCTGCCGCCGTTTGGGAGGCTCGACGCGATCAATCTTTTCGAGTTTCTTGACGCGGCTCTGAACCTGCGCCGCATGCGAGGCGCGGGCCTTGAACCGTTCGATGAACTTGATTTCCTTGGCGAGCATCGCCTGCTGCCGCTCGAACTGCGCCTGCTGCTGCTTCTCGTTCTGCGCGCGCTGCTGCTCATAGAAGCCGTAGTCGCCGGAATAGGTGGTCAGCGAGCCGGCATCGATCTCGATGATCTTGTTGACGATGCGGTTCATGAACTCCCGGTCGTGGGAGGTCATCAGCAGCGCGCCGTCGTAATTGCGCAGGAAGTTCTCCAGCCAGATCAGGCTTTCAAGGTCAAGATGGTTGGACGGTTCGTCGAGAAGCATCACGTCGGGGCGCATCAGAAGAATGCGCGCCAGCGCGACGCGCATCTTCCAGCCGCCCGAAAGCTTGTCCACGTCGCCGTCCATCATTTCCTGACTGAAGCTCAGTCCGTCGAGGACTTCGCGGGCGCGGCCTTCAAGCGCGTAACCGTCCAGCTCCTCATAGCGAGCCTGAACTTCACCGTAACGTTCGATGATCGCGTCCATCTCGTCCATGCGGTCGGGATCGGACATGGCCGCTTCGAGCGCGCGTAGTTCGGCAGCGACCTCGCTGATCGGACCGGCGCCTTCCATCACCTCGGCGACCGCGGAGCGGCCTGACATCTCGCCGACATCCTGATCGAAGTAACCGACCGTCATGCCTTTCTCGACAACTACCTGCCCTTCGTCCGGCTGCTCTTCGCCGGTGATCATGCGAAAGAGCGTGGTCTTGCCTGCACCGTTCGGTCCGACGAGGCCGGTTTTCTCGCCCTTGTTCAGTGCGGCGGAAGCCTCGATGTAGAGGATGCGGTGGCTATTCGATTTGCTGATGTTTTCGATACGGATCATGATGCGGCCTGTGACGTGAGCGCCCCCCTATGCCACGGGTATCAGGCGGTGTCACCCGAGCAAACAGGGCGAGGGCAAAGAAAAACCACGGAAACAGGCGTATTTCCGTCGTTTGTGTCACAGGATATGCCCGGCTGTCAGTTCGTCAGCGTGGCGATGCTGCCGGAGGCCTTGCGGGCGATTTCGCCGAATGCCGTGACGATCCCGTTCATGTCTTCAGGGGCGTAGTAGTTGTCGAGGCTCGATGCGCAATATTGCAGCAGCGACTTGCCCTTGTCGGGAGCCATGAAGGCGACGCTGAAAATCTTGATGCCGTCGGCTTTCGCCGTAGCGCAGACATTTCGCACCGACTGGTCGTAGCTGGAATTCCAGCTTGCGCTGCTTCCGGTCATTTCCCCGTCTGTCATCAGAACAATGTAGCGCTCGAAGGATTCACTTCCCTTCGCCTTGTGCTGCTTTGCTTCTTCGGGATTTGATTTTTTGAGAGCGTCGTAGGCTTTTGTCAAAGCCGCCGTCGCGTCCGTGCCGCCCGTCGGGAACTGCGGGATCTGATTGACGTACGTGTTGACGCTGCCCGTGCCCCATATCATCGCCTGCGGTGTAAATGCCTTGGCCTCGTAGGCGATGGCGCCTGTGCGGACCAGTTCGGAGCCGGAGGTTGTGTATGTGGGATCGGCCTTGTTCAGGGTGGTGACCAAGAAGGAAACGGCTGTTTTCAGCGAGTCCATCTTGTTGACGTAACACGGGCTGGATGTGGCCTGCTTCTCGGTTTGACCCCAGTTGTCCTTGGTATAGTTGGCGCAGGATTTTTTCGTGGTATTGATCGTGTCGGTCTTGAAAGACATCGAGCCGGAGCGGTCGAGAACCAGATACATGGAGAGCGGTGCGCCCTTGTTGACACTGGCCTGTGCGGTGCCGGTTGCGGAGATGTTGATGGTGGCTATTCCGAGAAAACCCAGGAGCGGGTTCAGTTTTACGCTCTGACGAATTGTCGTGTTGATGATGAAGGTCTTGCCGCGTGCATCGTCTCGCGTTGTCAGGCCGATGGTGGAATTCTTGTCGAGTTCTTCCTGCTCTTCCTTGGTAAGCTCGTTCTCCATCTGGCCGATGATGAATTTCCTGGCAGTCTCCTTGATTTCGTCATCGCTCGCTTTGCCTTCCTTCAGGCGTGCGTGCGTGACCGCCGCCAGTGCTCCCGCGTCGGCGGTGTTCTGGAGGTCTGCCTTCACCTGCATCACATTCGCTAGCTCCATTCCCGCGCCCGCAGCGCCAAGAAGAACCGGTAGCAATATTGCGGTCATGATGCCGAAGTTGCCGGTGGTGTCGGCAAGAAAACGGCGCTTCAGGGATGTCTCTGACGGCAGGGTCATGGCGCGCTCACAGGCTGAGTGGTCTATTGAGCGCAGCTAACTCTCAAGCGATGTAGAAACCGCTAATGAAAAAAATGCAATTTTATTCAGTGATCAAATCGGGGCAGTTTTCAAAGTATCCGCAAGACATTCCCGCTGTATTACAGCAGTAGATCCACCCGTCTCAATTCTGGACAGGGATAACGTCTACGGCCTGCTTGGCCTGCTGGTTGCCATAGCCCTTCAGCACACCGATAACCGGCGCCACGTCGGAATAGTCCCGTCCGTACCCGACAACGATGTGATCGCACCCGGCGACAATATCGTTGGTAGGGTCAAGCTCGATGTAACCTGTCGCCTCGCCGCACCAGACACGAACCCAGGCATGCATAGCATCCGCACCTTCAAGACGTTCCTTGCCCGGCGGGGGAATGGTGCGCAGAAAGCCGCTGACATAACCGGCGGGAATGCCAAGGCTGCGCAAAGCCAGGATCATGATGTGCGAAAAATCCTGACATACGCCGCGCTTGAGCTTGAATGCCTCCGACGGCGTGGTGTCGACGGTCGTCGCTTCGCCATCGTAGGTGAAGTCTTTGTAGATGCGCTTGCACATCGCGAATGCTATTTCCCGGATCGTCATGCCGGGCTTCACCATTTCTTTGGCATAGGCTGCGATTGAAGCGTCGATCCCGATCCGCGGGCTTGTTCCGGCGAAGTGATGCGGTGACTGGAAATCCACAGACCAGACGTTTGCGAGCTCCTGCGGCAGCCGGGAAAGCTCCGGCGAGAAATCCGCCGTCAATGCAGGCTGCTCCACCATGACGCGTGCTTGCATGCGAATATCCAGCTTCTCATGCGGCGCCCGCACATACACTGTGGTTGCCGGCTGACGGAAAAAATCTTCGAAAACCGTTCGCTCTTCCGGTGTCGGGGAAACGGTGATCGATCCGGCGATCAGTCTCTGGCGGCCCGGTATGGACAGCGGCAGCACACGAATGACATGCCGTCCGCCATGTGCCAGCGTGTCGTAGGCGTAACCCATGTGCAGGGAAAGATCGTAGAGCATCGGTTATCCGAGATAGGTGCGTGCCAGAACATCGGACAGATGCTCCAGATCTTTTTCGAGCTGTCGATAGATTGCGGTATTCATGCCTTCCGGCGTCATGACGGCAAGACCGGAATGAAGCCGCATCGTCTCGCGATAGAATGGCGACATCTGACCGTTGACGAAGGCGTTTGGCAGCTGCTCGACTTCCGTGCGGATTTCGTTCAGCTGGAACAGGATCGAGCGCGGGTTGAGGGGGTCGAGCGCGAGCAGATCGGTCACGGTCAGCCCGGCGGTGTTCACGTTGTAGCGGCGGCGATGGGTCATGACGCTGTCGCCGATTTCGAGCATCATGTCATAGGCGCCATCGGGCGCATCCGGGCCGGTCATATGACCGAGAAGCCGCGTCATGTGCAGCCCGCGCTCCAGATAACGGCCAATCGACAGGAACCGCCAACCGGTGAAACGGTACATGTTTTCATGCACCAGACCGGCAAAACCCGCCACTTTGCGCAGCAGAATGGTCATGGCATGGGTGGCGTCGTCACCGGGCGCAACCTTGGCATGGAAGCGGCGCGCGGTTTTGGCAAGATCGTTCAGCGCCAGCCATCCGTCCGGCGAGAACCGGTCGCGGATGTTGCTGGCGGAGTAAAGCGCGCTGTTGATGTTGGTCAGGAGGCTTGCGGGAACGGCATCGTTCATCTCGATGTCGAGCGTTTCGAGATACCGTGTGACATGGGCAAGAAGTGGCTGCTTCGGATCGGCGGATTCGGCATAACGTCCATGCCAGGCGCGCAGGATGCGCAGTGCGCCTTCCGACCGCTCGATGTAGCGGCCGAGCCAGAACAGGTTGTCGGCAGCGCGGCTTGGCAGGCTGCCCGGCATGTTGCGGGTAAAACTTTCTTCCGCAGGCAGCAGCGAGGTGCGTTCTACTGGCTTTTCGCTGACGATCCAGACGTCGGCGGCGCTGCCGCCCGATTGCATGGCGATGGCCGAGACATCGTTGCTGCTGCCGATGCGCGCAAAACCGCCGGGCATGATCTGCCAGCCGTCCTGTGTGCGGGCGGCAAAGACACGAAGGCTCATCGGGCGCGGTACCAGTTTGCCGTCGACATAGGCGGGTGTGGTGGAAAGCGTCACGACCTCCTGGCCGACCAGCCGGTGACCGTCGGCTGCGAGCCAGTCGCTGATCGATTCCTTCGCCGTTTCGCGTAAGGAGGACCCAAGGACCGACTGTCCGTTGTCGTCGAAAAAGGGCAGGCGGGAATAGGCCGGGCCAATGACCATGCGCTCGATATTGCTGGCGACATTGCGGCGTTCCGATTGCTGCCCGCACCACCAGGTCGCAATGGAAGGCAGCTTCAGGTCCTCACCCAGCAGATGACGGCAGACGCCGGGCATAAAGGCCAGAAGCGCGCGTGTTTCCAGGATGCCGGTGCCGAGCGCGTTGACGATGGTGAGTGCTTCGTTGCGAAGCGCCTGTACCATTCCCGGGGTGCCGATGTGAGACTGCTGGTTCAGCTCTAGCGGATCGGAATAGGAGGCGTCGAGACGGCGCCACAAAACGCCGACAGGCTTCAGACCGGCGACCGTGCGGACCATGACGCGCCCGTTGACGACAGTCAGGTCTTCGCCTTCCAGCAGCATGAAGCCGAGATAGCGGGCGATATAGGCGTGTTCGAAATACGTTTCGTTCGCGGGGCCGGGGGTCAGAACCGCGATGCGGTCATCCGGGTGCCGACGATGCGACTGCAACGTGTCGCGGAACGCACCGAAGAACGAGGCGAGGCGATGTACGTGGGTTTCGGCATAGATGTCCGAAAAGGCGCGGGTCGTCGCGACGCGGTTTTCCAGCGCAAATCCGGCACCAGAGGGGGCCTGCGTCCGATCCGCCAGTACCCACCAGTTGCCGTCCGGGCCTCGGCCGATCTCGAATGAGCAGAAATGCAGGTAATGACCGCTGGCCGGCTTGATTCCCACCATCGGCCGCAGATATTCCGGGTTGGATGCGATCAGCGCCGGTGGAATGTGGCCTTCCGCGACCAGCCGGTTGTCGCCGTAAAAATCGGCGACCATTGCTTCCAGAAGGTCGGCACGCTGTTTCAGGCCGTCGGAGAGAACTGCCCACTCCTTTTCATCGATCAGAACCGGGATATGCGAGATCGGCCAGTTTCGCTCGCTGCTGCCCTTGCCGTAGTCGCGATAAAACACGCCTGCATCGCGCAGATATCGGTCGGTTCGGGCAAAACGCTCGTGCAGTTCCCGTTCCGACATGCGTGAAATGGCACCCAGCAGATGCCGCCAGACGGGCCGAACCTTGCCGTCGGTTCCCAGCATTTCATCGGCAATACCGGGCAAGGCGGCATAATCGAACCCACGTGGTCGCAGGTCCGGTTCCGTCTTGTGTTCGGTTGCCGTTGCCGGTGCCGGGGCTTTGGCCACTTTATACTCCGTAAGGGCGGCGCAGATCGAGTGTCAGCGGAAATTCCGGAGAAACGGTTTCCGGCATCAGGGGATACTGACCGGCCGTATGTCCCCATGGCTCGAAGCGTGCGAGACGCCGCGCTTCGGCTTCGTTACCGTTGACGGGAAATGTCTCATAGTTGCGCCCGCCCGGATGAGCAACATGATAGATACATCCACCAATCGATCGCCTTGACCATGTATCATAAATGTCAAACGTCAAGGGCGAATTGACGGGCAGGACCGGATGCAGCCCGGAGGCGGGCTGCCAGGCCTTGAAACGGACGCCCGCGACCGAAACGCTGTGATTTTCGGTTGCCGTCAGCGGTACCGCACGGCCATTGCAGGCCACGGTGTAACGCGACGGATTGGACGTTTCGAGGCGGACCTGAAGACGCTCCACCGAGGAGTCGACGTAACGGACCGTCCCGCCGATGGCACCCTGTTCGCCCATCACGTGCCAGGGCTCCAGCGCCTGGCGCAGTTCCAGTTTCGCACCCTCGTATTCCACCTCGCCGAAGAAGGGGAAGCGGAACTCCTGCTGCGCCACGAACCATTCCGGTTTGACGTCGAACCCGTTTTCCCGCAGGTCTGCCAGTACATCGAGAAAGTCCGCCCATATGTAATGCGGCAGCATGAACCTGTCGGCAAGCGCCGTGCCCCATCGCACGAACTTGCCGCTCGCCGGGTTTTTCCAGAAGCGGGCGATCAGGGCGCGGACCAGCAATTGCTGCGCCAGCGACATGCGGGCATTCGGCGGCATTTCGAAACCCCGGAATTCGACCAGCCCCAGACGTCCGGTCGGTCCGTCCGGCGAAAAGAGCTTGTCGATGCAGATTTCGGCGCGATGCGTATTGCCGGTCACATCGACCAGAAGATTGCGGAACAGTCGGTCGACCAGCCATGGCAGGGGCGGAATGCCTTCGCCCGGTGCCGGTATCTGCGCGAGTGCTATTTCCAGTTCGTAGAGACTGTCGTGGCGCGCCTCGTCAATGCGCGGCGCCTGGCTTGTCGGACCTATGAACAGTCCGGAAAACAGGTAGGAGAGCGATGGATGCCTTTGCCAGTGCAGGACGAGGCTCTTCAGAAGATCGGGACGGCGCAGGAACGGGCTGTCGTTCGGATTGGCACCACCCACGACCACGTGGTTGCCGCCGCCGGTTCCAGTGTGGCGGCCATCGATCATGAACTTGTCGGCCCCAAGCCGCGACTGGCGCGCCTCCTCGTAAATCGTCGTGGTGATGTCGACGCAATCCTTCCAGTTCGAGGCCGGATGAATATTGACTTCGATAACACCGGGATCGGGTGCGACGCGAATGACATTCAGCCTCTCGTCGTGCGGAGGCGCATAGCCCTCGATATGCACCTGCAGCCCAAGACTTGCCGCGGCACGCTCCGTGGAGGCGATGAGGTCCAGATATTCCTCCAGCGTCACCGTGGGCGGCATGAAAACGCAAAGCCGTCCGTCCTTCGCCTCGACGGAGATGGCGGTGCGGATATAGCCGCCAATCTCGGCCTCGGTCGAACGCTGGCTTGGCTGGGTGCTGGCTTCGAAGGGCTGGAAATGCGCAGCATGTTGCTGGTGGCCCTTGTCGCTGCGGAAATCCGGCAGCGGCTGTCGTTCGACGCTCGGGTCAAGAGGATTGATGTAGGGATACTGCGACGGCGGGATCCACGGCAGGGAATTGAGTGGCAGGCGATAACCGACCGGGCTGTCGCCGGGCACCAGAAAAATGCGCCCGCGCCGGGTGTGCCATCTTTCGCTGACCCAGCGCCGCCCGGTGGCACGGCTGTTCCAGGCCTGCACCGGCAGCACATAGCCCGTGGGGCTCGTCAGACCCCGCTCGAACACCTTGGCCAGGCGGCTTCGCTCTTCCGGATCCTTGAGCTTAGAATTTGCCGGATCGACGTTTTCGGGAAGGTTCGCTTCCTTCAGGATCCATTCGCCGGGATCTTCGAAGGCGGGCATGACCATATCGGGTTCGATATGCAGTTCGGTGGCGATGGCGCCAAGCAGCCTGGCGGCGTCGCTTTCGTTCACCCCGGTCTGGACACCCTCCTGTGCAATGAGAGACGGGTTATGCCAGACTGGCAGGCCATCTCTGCGCCAGTAGAGAGAAAAGGTCCAGCGAGGCAGACTTTCTCCCGGATACCATTTGCCCTGCCCGTAGTGCAGGAAGCCCCCCGGCGCGAAACGTTCGCGCAGGCGGCGGATCAACGTATCGGCCTTTTCACGTTTTGTCGGCCCGACGGCGCCCGTGTTCCATTCTTCCGATTCAAAGTCATCGATCGAGACGAAGGTTGGCTCGCCGCCCATGGTCAGGCGGACGTCATGGGCCGTCAGAACCCGATCAACCTCTTCGCCCAGCGCATTCAGCTCATCCCAGCTTTCGTCGGAAAACGGCTTGGTGATGCGCGGTGTCTCGGCAATGCGCCGAACCAGCATGTCGAAGTCGAACGCGGTATTGGCCTGCCCGAAATAACCGCCGGAAATCGGCGCGGCGTTGCGATAATGCGGTGTTGCCGCAAGTGGGATGTGGCTTTCGCCGGTCAGAAGGCCGGAGGTCGGGTCAAGGCCAACCCAGCCCGCGCCGGGCAGATAGACCTCCGCCCATGCGTGAAGATCGGTGAAGTCGACCTCGGTTCCGGAAGGGCCGTCCAGCGCCTTGAGATCAGGTGTCAGCTGAATGAGATAACCCGAGACGAAGCGGGCGGCGAAACCGAGATGCCTGAGAACCTGTACTAGCAGCCAGCTGGTGTCGCGGCAGGATCCCTTGCCGGAGGCAAGCGTTTCCTCGGGCTCCTGAACGCCGGGTTCCATGCGGATGACATAATTGATCTCCTGCTGGAGACGGGCATTCAGGCCGACGACCATATCGACTGTCGGCTGATCGGGCGAACGGTCTATGGTCGCCATGAAAGCGGTCAGCAGGGGTCCCGTGGGTTCGGGCCTTGTGTAGATCGACAGATCGTCCCGCAGCGTTTCCGTGTAATCGAACGGCCATTTCGTCGCCGTTTCCTCGACGAAGAAGTCGAACGGGTTGTAGACCGTCATATCGGCGACAAGATCGACCTCGATCTTCAGCTCGGTTACAGGGTCCGGGAATACGAAGCGGGCGAGATAATTGCCGTAGGGATCCTGCTGAAGATTGACGAAATGATTGGAAGGAGAAACCCGGAGCGAATGGCTGATGACGCGGGTTCTGGAATGGGAGGCAGGCTTCAGTCTTATGATTTGGGGTCCGAGGCGGACCGGATTGTCGTATTTGTAATGCGTCAGATGATAAATGCTTGCTTTAATCGCCATCTTTTGCCTTGCCCGGTTTTTCCGGCTTATGCGGTTTGTCCGCCCCTCTGAAATTACTTGGATTTTGTGCAATGCAGGAAAAGAAAGCAAGGATCATTTCATGGGCAAACTGTGTTGTCGCCGGCGCATGCGATCTGCCGGAGGTATGGTACCGCACCGGTTTTCAAGGTTTTTGCCGCAGGTGTGGACAAGGTTGAACGGCGTGTTATTGCTTGGCCTCTCAAGGCCGGGATTGTGACCTGCCTCCTTTGCAACTGGGAAGTTTCGGAATCGAACGAATGGCATCCACGGTAACCGACGGCCAGCGCAAAGATGCGGCAAACATCACGGGCTTCGATCTCGATTTTCCAGCTCAGCTGCGGATGATGGGGCGGGCGTTCTGGACGTCGCCTGTCCGCAACCGGCTCATTCTGCTTTCCTTTGCCCTGCTGACGATCATTTTGTTGACGGCCTACGGACAGATCCGCCTCAACGAATGGAACGCGCCATTCTACAATGCGCTGGAAAGGCGTGACCTCTCCGCTTTTATTCATCAGCTGGAGGTGTTTGCCATCATCGCCGGTGCCCTTCTGCTGCTGAACGTCATCCAGACATGGCTCAATCAGATGACGGCGCTGAACATGAGGGAAGGCCTTGCCAAGGACATGGTCGACCAGTGGTTGAAGCCGGGGCGCGCCGCGCGGCTGGCGGGTTTTGGCGCAATCGCCATCAATCCGGATCAACGCCTGCACGATGATGTTCGCAACCTGGCTGAAAGCAGTACGGCACTTTCCATTGGGCTGGTAAACGCCACGATCCTGCTCGTCAGCTTTATCGGCGTTCTGTGGACTCTGTCGGCCGGATTTGCGGTCAATATCAACGGCAATCTCGTTGCCATTCCCGGATATATGGTCTGGGCGGCGATCCTCTACGCAGGGTCCGCTTCCCTGCTCAGCAATCTTGTCGGCCACCGTCTCGTCGGGCTCAATGCCGAGCGCTATTCGAAAGAGGCGGAACTGCGGTTTTCCCTGATGCGGGCGAGCGAAAACCTGACGGCGATCGCGCTGGCACGCGGCGAGAAGAATGAGCGCCGGCGCATCGGCATCGATATCGACGCGGTGCTGGGTGTCATCCGCGGCCTTGCCATGGCGCTGACGCATCTGACCTGGGTATCGTCGGGATATGGATGGCTGGCCATCGTTGCGCCGATCCTGATCGCTGCCCCGGTGTATTTTTCCGGAAACCTGACATTCGGTGGCCTGATGATGGCGGTTGGAGCCTTCAACCAGGTCAACACGGCGCTTCGGTGGTACATCGACAATTTCGGTCCCATCGCCAGCTGGAAGGCCACGTTGCAGCGCGTGTCCGTCTTTCGCAATGCGCTCATTCAGATGGACAAGGTGGAGCAGCATGGGCTGACGATCGAACTTTCGCGCGTCGATGCGGATCAGGGAATCCGCCTGCAATCGGTGGAAATCTGCCGCGATGCGGGCGGTGATAATCTGGAACGGGGCTTCCGGTTGCGCGAAACCGATGTGAAACTGGGACCGGGCGAGCGATTGATGGTCAATGGAGAGCAGGGCGTCAACCGGCGCCTGTTGTTTGCCGCGATGGCCGGTTTGTGGCCTTGGGGGCAGGGCAGGATTGAAATGCCGGAGCAATCCGACACGCTTTTCATTGCCCAGCATGGATACCTGCCGTCAGGTTCGCTACGTGAAATTCTTGCGTATCCGCGCGCGCCGCAACGCTTTGCCGATGAAGACTATGTGACCGCGCTGACGGCCTGCGGGCTTGGAGACATCGCATCACGTATCGATGAAAGCATACGGTGGGACAAGAAGCTGGATTCGGATGAGCAGGCCAGCGTCAGGGTAGCGAATGCGCTGCTGCTCAAGCCATCGTTCCTTGTGATAGACGATCTGCTCGAAGGACTGGAGAAGTCGACACAGGACAGGCTGGCCGATGTGTTGAGAGACATGAAGGAAACCGCGATCATTTATATCGGCAGGTCGGAAACATTTTTGTCGGCAATGTCACCGAATATCGCCCATCTCGATCTGATCGTCTCAAAGGACAAGGAGCCAAAGCCGGTCAGCGCTTCGAGCTGATTTCCCGCTGCGATGGTTCAGAGACGCAGGTGCCAGCTATCGGAGTTCAACGGTTCCTTCTTCGCGAAGGTGACCGGGCTTGCGGGGGTAATCTGCGCGCGCAGAACGAGCGTTCCCGTTGCAATTGTCAGGAATACCGCACCGGCAACCGTCAGAACGATCCGGTCGTAACGCTGTTGCGTGGTGTGATTGCCACTCCAGTCATAAGCCATGCGTTTTGCCCCGTCTGTTTGACGAGATCCTGCTGGATCATGGTTAATCAAGGCTTACCAGAGCCTGGTATTCCTTGCTGTTTGCGAAGGGCTGCTACGAAAAAACGGCTATTGGCTCATGCAGCGGGGTTCTTTAATGGCTTGTTCGGGAGGTTAGCCGAAAGGATTTTTTGCAATGGATCAGCAGCCGCCCGCAGATATGGAACTTACGCTTCGCACTCTCGCCATGCCCGCCGATGCCAACCCGGCCGGCGATATCTTCGGCGGATGGGTCATGTCGCAGATGGACCTTGCCGCATTCGTCCGCGCCAACGATGTTGCCGGTGGACGGACGGTTACCGTCGCCGTCAACGAAATCGTCTTCAAGAAGCCCGTCAAGATCGGCGATACCCTGTGTGTCTATACCCGCATCGAGAAGATCGGCCGCACGTCCATCACGCTCAAGATCGAGGCGTGGACCCGCAGGCACTATCAGGACTCGCGCGACAAGGTCACCGAAGCGGTTTTCATCATGGTGGCAGTCGACGAGAGCGGTAACCCCCGCGCAGTGGCAAGTGACAGCTGAACCTCGCCGAGGTGTCCAATTTGTTTATCAATTTTTGCCATTAAGGAATTGGAGAAGACGGGGAACGGGTTGTGACTATTCCAGGTGTTGTAATTGTTGGAGGTGCGCATGGTACGCTGGCACTCGCCCGCAGCCTTGGCGCCCTGAATGTGCGCGTCACCTATCTCACACATGATTCTCCTCTTCCCGGATGGTCGCGTTTCGTACACGAAACCATCCGATGGCCGGGACCGCATGATCCAGGCGCATTCCGCTTCCTGCGCGACCTCGCGGAGCGACCGGACCTGAAAGGCTCGCTTCTCATCGCAGCCGGTGACGGGGAGGTACAGCTTGTCGCGGAAAATCGCGAGCTTCTCTCTGTCTGCTACAAGATTGTTCTGCCGGACTGGACGGTACTCCGCTGGCTCTGTGAAAAACCGCTTCTCTACAGGCGCGCCACGGAACTCGGCGTCGCCATTCCCAGAACCTATGAGTTGAGCTCTCCTGCCGACGCTGACATCGCAGACATTGTTTTTCCGGTCGTGCTCAAGCCGAACATGGGTGGAGGCAACACCGCTCTTGCCAAGGCGAAGGTCATAAGGGCCGAGAACCTTGAAGAACTGAAACTTGCTTATCTCGATGCTGCCAGCCAGATCGGCGCCGGCAATGTCGTCGTTCAGGAGCTTATCCCCGGCGGTGGCGAAAGCCAGTTCTCCTATGCGGCGCTGTGGAAAGACGGCGAGCCGGTCGCGGAGTTCACGGCGCGCCGTACCCGCCAGTATCCCGTCGATTTCGGTTATACCAGCACCTACGTCGAAGTGGTGGACCAGCCGCAGGCGCTCGAGGCAGCCAGAAAGATCCTCCGTTCGGTCGGGCATAGCGGATTGGTCGAGGTTGAATTCAAGCTCGACCGCAGGACGGATACGCTGAAGCTTCTCGATGTGAACCCGCGTCCATGGTCGTGGTTCGCCCTGTGTTCGGCAGCGGGCGTGGATCTCGGAGCCATGTTGTGGCGGATCGCCAATGATATGCCGCAGCAGCGATCAGCCGACGCTCAACAGGGCGTTGCATGGTCCTATATGGTCCGTGATTTGGTTGCCGCATTCACGTTGCGCAAGCGTGGCCAGACCGGTGCCGCGACGACGTTTCCGTCTGTGCGGAAGGCCCGGTGCTGGGCGGCGTTTGCGTTCAACGATCCTCTTCCGGGCCTGATCGACCTGCCGCTGACGGCGTGGCGGGTGTTGAAGAAGAGGGTTCTGCCATCCATGAGATCGGGATAATCGGTAAGACGCGATGGCAGCTTTGCAGGTCATGAAACGATCGTTGAAATATGTCGCCATCCGCGCCGGGCTGGAAGCCGCGTCGTTTCCCGGCATTCGATCATTCCTGCCGTCTTTTGGTGGACGGGGCGTTATCTTTACGTTGCACCACGTTCGTCCGCCGCTGGTGAAAACCGGCTTTGCGCCAAACGATCATCTGTCCATCACGCCCGAGTTTCTGGCCGTAGCCATCGAAGCCGCGCTGGAATGCGGGCTTGTGCCGGTGCATCTGCATGACCTGCCAGGACTGACGGCTGTGCCGGATGACGGGCGAAAATTCTTCGCTTTCACGCTGGATGACGGCTACCGCAACAATGCCGAACACGCCGCGCCGGTTTTCAGCAAGTTCGGGGTGCCTTATACCATTTTCATCACGCCGGGATTTGTCGAGCGCACGCGCAGCATCTGGTGGGAGACGGCAGAGGCGCTCTTGCAGAAAGCTTCGTCCTTCCGCTTCGATTTTGGCGAGGGAGAGGAACTGATCCAATGCGCCAGTCTCCCCCGGAAGCGGGCAGCGTTTGCGCGTTTCGAACGGTTCGTCTCTTCTCTCGATGAAGACGAGGCCGTTGCCCGGATCGATATTGCTGCCAGGGATAACGGCATTGATCCGCTCGAAATCGTTGGTCGCCTTGTGATGAATGAAGCCGAGCTGAAAGCGCTTTCTTCCGATCCTCTCGTGCATCTGGGCGCTCACACCATGACGCATGTGAACATGCGCCGAGTGAGTGACGACCGCCTGAAATACGAGATCGCCGAGTCGACGGCGCGGGTCGAGCATTATGTCGGTTGCCGCCCTCTGTCCTTCTCATATCCCTATGGATGGGCGACCGCGGCCGGTGATCGAGAGATTGCTGCGACGCTTCACGCCGGTTTTCCCGTGGCGGTCACGACAAGGCCCGGCGTTCTTTTGCCTGAACATCTCAAAAGCCCGACAGCGTTGCCGCGCGTCTCGCTGAATGGCCACTTCCAGAAGAAGCGTTACGTGAAGGCCTTGATTTCCGGCCTGCCGTTTCGTTTTCTGTCGTGAAGTCCCGGAACGACAAACGCGTTTCCGGTTTTCTCCAGCGATGATCTATTCTTTCACGCTCAGCCGGTCATTCAGAATCTGAGCCTTAGGACGGCTGAACGTCTTCCTGCCAGCTTTCCAGCCCGCAAGGGCGGGCGCCGCACAACGGATCGCGTCGCACATATCGCTCGCATCAAGAACGACGATATCCGCCGGTTCGCCAACAGCCAGTTCACGTTGCATCCCCAGAATAGCCGCCGCCTGCGAGGTGACCATATCGAAAGCCAGCTCGATATCCGCTTCACGGGACAATTGCATCACATTGGCATAGAGATTGGCCATGCGCGCCAGTGAAGCGTCGCCGAACGGTGTGAATGGGTTCAGCACGTTGTTCGTCGCGATGGCCGTTCTGACACCAAGGCCGGACAGCATATGCGCGGGTGCGATCCCGCGGGGAATATTGTGTGTAAACTTGCGTCCCATCAGAAAAAGGTCGGTTGCAGGCAGAACCGTAAGCGCAATGCCAGCGGCTGCAATTTCGGCGCCAATCATCGACAGTGCGTCGGTGTCGAGTGCAGAAAGATTGGTGACGTGGCCGATCGTGACACGGCCCGCATAGCCATTCGCCCGCGTCGCCTCGATGACGAGCGGCAGGTCCGTTTTTGCCGGGTCGAGGCTGAAATCGAGATGAAAATCGACGTCGACATCATGTTTGCGGGCCAGCGCGAAAATTCGTCGCACATGTCCGGCCGGATCGATGTCGGTATAGGGACAGCCGCCGATGAGATCTGCGCCGTCGGCCAGCGCGGCATCAAGCATCGTTTCGGTTTCGGGCTCCTGCGTCAGTCCCTCCTGCGCGAATGCGCAGATCTGGAGATCGATCGCGAATGCATATTTCTCGCGCACACGCTTGATGGCCTCGAACGACCGCATTCCGGCCCGCGGATCGATTTCGACGAAGGTGCGCATCCGGTTTGTGCCGTGGGTGATCGCCTTGGCGACAAGCGCGGAAGCTCTTTCGAAAACGTCTTCTTCGGAAAAGCCGGCCTTGGCTCTGGCCGTCTCCCGGACTGCCTCCTCCAGTGTGCCTGCGCAGATCGTGCAGCGTCCAAGAATGCAGGCCTTGTCGAGGTGAATGTGGCTGTCGACGAAACCCGGAAAGGCAAAGCCGCCGTCAAGATCTTCTTCCTGAACAGCCTCGCAACGTATCGCCGGCGCGACGGCGTGGATGCGGCCATCCACAATGGCAATATCCACCAGCTCCGGCCATCGGGCGATACGTGTGTTCCGAAGGACGAGATCGACCTGCATTTGATATCCTATATGCCGATGGCGCAGCCGTCGCTACGCGGATCGTGAGCGCCATCCATCCATCCGTCATCGTTCAAGCGAATGACACCCGCCTGACCGGAGAGGGGACTGAAGGCAGGGATGGGGATGACTTCATGTCCGCGTTGCGTGAGTTCCGTCAGAACTGTCTGCCCTGCTGCTTCCTCGACCTTCAGGTTGTCGCGCGTGTCGGAGAACGTTCGGCCGAGAAGGAAACGCGGCGCTGACAGAGCCGAAAGTGGATCAAGGCCATGGTCGATCAGCCTGCTGAGCAGCACGGTCAGGGTCTGTGGTTGTCCATCCGCGCCCTGTGTTCCGTAGAGGAGATGCGGCAGCCCGTTTTTCAGCGCCAGACCGGGATTGAGTGTGTAGAACGGTCGCTTGCCGGGTGCCAGTACGTTAGGGCTCGACGGGTCCGTACTGAACGCCGCTCCTCGGTTCTGCCAGAGAATTCCCGTATCGGGCAGCAGCACCCCGCTGCCCCAGTCATAATATGTGCTTTGAAGAACGCTTGCCGAGCGTCCTTCGGAATCAACCGCTGCCAGATAGACCGTATCGCCGGTCTTGAAGCGGTGAGGCCAGGACATAGCGGAAACGGCGTCAATCGCCGCAGCCTTGTTGGCAAGATTGCCGCGTTCCAGCAGATCGGCGCACCGTTGCGCGACGAAATTGGGATCAGCGATCTTGCCGCGGTCGAGAAACGCCTGTTTCACCGCTTCGACGCAAAGGTGGTAGAAATCCGCGGATGACGGATCGACTTCATGCATCGGGAAATGCTGCAGGATGCCCATGATGGCAAGCGTTGAGATGCCCTGCGACGGTGGCGGCGGTGCCAGCAGTTCTATGCCGCGATAGCTGATGGAAACGGGATCTTCCATCGTGGCGGCGGTTTTCTGGAGATCACCCTTGCGGATGGGGCTTCCGGCCTGTTCCAGGGCTTTTGCTATGCGATCTGCAAGCTCGCCTTCATAGAATTCGCGATGACCGTGGCGGGCGATCCGCTCCAGAGCGTCGGCCATCTGCGGTTGCCGCTGCAGCCCTTCGGTAACGAAGGCCGTCGATACACCGGGCCAGCTTTCGATTTCGCCTCGGCGGAACGCATACCAGTGCTGCAGGGACTGGCTGACGGGAAAGCCGTCGGCGGCCAGCCCGATTGCGTCTTCGAGCAGCGTGGAGAGCTTTTCGGCCCCGTTCCAGTTCTCCTGAGAATAGGCCAGCGCCTGCCCCCAGCTGTCGACGACGGCTGCCGTTGTCAGAGCAGATAACGGGCCGCGTGCCGGGATGGCATCCAGTTTGGGCAGCGTCGCTGCCGCCTGGCCTATGCCCATGATGGCCTGGCGTCTGCCGTTGCGATCCGCCACGATCCACAGGGCGTCACCGCCCAGGCCGCAGAAGTGCGGATAGAGAACTGTCAGCGCCGCTCCCGCGGCAACAACGGCCTCGATTGCCGTGCCGCCACGGCGCAGAACCTTCGCACCGGCTTCGCTGGCAAGATGATGAGGAGTGGTGACGATACCGCTTCTGGAGCGGGCCGCTGCTGTCTTGTCCATCTGCTGCATATTATTCGGAAACCGACATGTAATGATTGAGGATCTTCGCGATATCGGGACCATCGTCCTTGTCGTCTACCTTGGCGCGATCCTCGACCGCGTGCAGGTGGTGATCCATGATCCGTATCGCCGTGGCCGCGTCCTGATTTTTCAACGCTTCAATCAGTTGCACATGCTCATCTATTCCGCATTCCGCCGAATGCGGGCGCCCGAAGCGAGCGAGGATCAGCGATGAACGGGAAACGATCTGGCTGATGAAGTCGATCAGCAGTTTCGAACCGGTAAGTTCCGCAAGCAGGATATGAAACTCACCAGCAAGCCGTATGGAGCGCGGTAACGACGCCTGCAATGCTCGCTCCTCTTCCCGTACATGGCTGATCAGTGCATCGATGCCGTCGCGTGGCATGCGTTTGCAAAGGCGTTCGATGACTTCACGCTCGAGGCAGCGTCGGAGCGCGAAGACTTCTTCGGCTTCCTCCAGCGTGGGCATGGCCACCGCTGCGCCGCGGTTCGGCTTGATCTCCACCAGGCCATCGGATGCCAGTCGCAGCAGTGCATTGCGTGCGCTTGTCCGACTGACGCTGAATGTATCGCCGATCGAATCTTCCGGCAGCTTCGTGCCGGGTTTCAGAGCCTGCTCGAGAATGGCGCGGCGAAGCGAGGCGTAGATCGCGTCGCTTCTGCTCAAATTCGTGGACATCGCTGTCGCTCTTTCGCTTCAATGCATTTTTCTCAGTCTATTGCATAAAAATTGTACGTTATCTAGCAAATAAATTGCATGCAATTATGGCTTGAGTTCGTATTCTTTTTGAATTAGCGTTTTGAACGATCCGCAGAGAAAGACACTGGAAGTCGCCTGCAGATGCCTGTTTCGGCAGTACGCGCATCATAGCGCATCCTGCATATCGCCAATATTGCATGCAATTCGAGGGGAATTTAAATATGCAATTGTCAAGAATGCTGGCGACGGGTGTTGCCCTGATCGCTTTAACAGTACCTGCCATGGCCGGTACGTTGAAATGGGGTGCTTCGCGTGACATCAGCTCGCTCGATCCCTATTCCTACGGCGACAGCTTTGCACTCGGCGTGCTGAACCACGCCTATGAAGGCCTCATCCGGTACAATCGTGATCTCAAGATAGAACCGGCGCTCGCCACATCCTGGGAAATCGTCTCGCCGACAACCTGGCGCTTCAAGCTGCGGGAAGGCGTGAAGTTCCATAATGGCGCTGACTTCACCGCAGAGGACGTGCAGGCCTCGCTGCTGCGTGCGTCCAACCCGAAGTCGCCCCTGCGGGGCAATATTCCCGCTTACAAGGGATCGCGGGTCATCGATGCGCATACCATCGAGATCGATGTTTCCGCCAACTATCCGCTGCTGCCCAACGATCTCACGACGATCTACATCTTCGACGCCGACTGGCTGAAGGATAACAACGCGGAAGCGCCGACCGATGTCGGTTCGGGTACGGAAGGCTATGCGACCTACAACGAAAACGGCACCGGTCCGTTCAAGGTCGAAAGCCGACAGCCGGACGCCAAGACCGTATTCGTCAAGTTCGACGGATGGTGGGATAAGCCGGAACACAACATCGACCGTATCGAACTGACGCCGATTGCCTCTCCTGCAACGCGCGTTGCGGCTCTGCTTGCCGGCGATATCGACTTCACCGACCAGGCGCCGGTACAGGACCTGCCGCGACTGGAAGCCTCCCCGGAGGTCAAGCTCCTCGAAGGCACGGACCTTCGCACCGTGATGATCGGTTTCAGCCAGCGCGATCAGCTTCTGTCGGGTGCGGCCAATCCGATGAAGGATCTCCGTGTCCGTCAGGCAATGCAGCTCGCCATCGACCTTGATCTCATCCAGAAGCGGGTGATGCGCGGAAAGTCGCGCAATGCCGGTGCGCTCGTCGCGCCGCAGATCCCGGGCTATGACGCCGCACTCGATACGCCTGTGAAGGCCGATCCGGAAAAAGCCAAGGCGCTGCTGAAAGAAGCGGGTGCCGAAGGTTTCGAATTCGAGTTCAACTGTGCCGACAGCCTCGTGAACGAAGAACAGATCTGCCAGGCTGTCGCGTCCATGTGGTCGCGCGTTGGCCTCAAGCCGAAACTGGATCAGGGACCGCGTTCGGTTCAGACGCCGAAGCGTTCGTCCGGCAAGGTCGATGTCTACACACTGGGTTGGGCAACCCTGCCGATGCTCGACACCTACAGCCTAACATCGCAGGTTCTGCACACGAAGGAAGGTTCGTTCGGCATCTTCAACTGGGGTGGCTGGTCCAACAAGGAATTTGACGCGGTGACGAAAGCCTCCGCCGTCGAAATGGATCGGACCAAACGTCTGGCGATGGAAGCGGAATCGTTGAAGATCGCCAAGGAACAATCCCTCATGATCCCGTTGCATCAGCAGCCGCTTGCATGGGCGACAAACGCGAAGATAAAGGATTTTCCGCTCTTCTCGGATAACCTTCCCCGCCTCTGGTTGGTGAAAATGTAAGTCGCACCGTCCCTGCCGAGCCTCGATCCCTCTCGGCAGGGACACCATTTTGCATCCAAGAGGTCAGGAACGTGCGACCATGATCGCCTTTCTCGTCAAACGCATCGGCAACGCCATCCTTGTGATGTTGACCGTCGCCTTCTTCGCATTTCTGATTTTCCGTTTTCTCGGCGATCCGGTCGAGATGATGGTGAACGAAAGCGCTACCCAGGTGGAGCGCGACGAACTGCGGACCCGGCTCGGTCTGAATGACGGTTTCCTTGTTCAGTATGTCCGCTTTGTCACCAACGCTGCTCAGGGCGAATTCGGCCTTTCCTGGCGCAACCAGCAGAACGTCATCACCCTGATCGGCGAACGTTTTCCGGCAACATTCGAACTGGTCATCATCGCGACGATCCTGTCGCTCGCCATCGGCATTCCGCTCGGCGTATTCACGGCCATCGGTCGTGGCCGATGGTGGGCCGAAGGACTGCAGTTTTCCTCCATCGTCGGCGTCTCGCTGCCGAGCTTTTTCGTCGGCATCATCCTGATCCTCGTTTTTTCCGTCAGCCTGGGCTGGCTGCCGGGTTATGGACGAGGCGAGGTGATCAAACTTGGCTGGTGGTCGACAGGGCTTCTCACGCCATCCGGCCGTGCGGCGGTCGTTCTGCCGGCACTCTCGCTGTCGCTCTTCCAGATCACATTGGTGATGCGGCTGGTGCGGGCGGAAATGCTGGAGATACTGCGGGCCGATTTCATCAAATTCGCCCGTGCCCGTGGCGTGAAACGACGGGCGCTGTGGTTCCGTCATGCGCTGAAGAACTGTCTGATGCCGGTGGTGACGCTCACCGCCATGCAGGTCGGCAACCTGATCGCATTTGCGCTTGTGACCGAGACGGTGTTCCAGTGGCCGGGCATGGGCATGCTGTTCATGCAGGCTGTCACTTTCGTCGATATCCCCGTCATGGCCGCCTATCTCTGCATCGTTTCCTTCATCTTCGTGACACTGAACACGGTCGTCGACATTGCCTATGCGGTGATCGATCCGCGCCTTCGAACCGCGTGACGGGAGCCAATCATGACCATTGTCGAACAAACCACAAAACAGATACCTCGTTCTCGACCGTCATGGATCAGCCGGCTGCGCGATTCCGATCTATGGTGGAGCTTCAGGCATCATCCATCAGCGGTCATCGCGGCCATACTGCTTGTGCTTCTCATCGGCTCGGCGTTTTTCGCCCCGTGGTTCACGGTCCAGAACCCCTATGATCTGGCATCCCTGGATTTGCTGAACGCCGAAATCCCGCCGATCTGGATGGCGGACGGGCAATGGCCGTTCATTCTCGGGACCGACACGCAGGGCCGCGACCTTCTCTCGGCGATCCTCTACGGTTCCCGCGCCTCCATCGTCATCGGCGCGGCCTCGGTCGCCGTGTCACTGATCGTCGGTTCGGCGCTTGGCCTTGTGGCCGGCTATTACGGGAAATGGGCCGATGGCCTGTTGATGCGGGCGGGTGACGTTCTGCTTTCGATGCCGACCATGCTGATCGCCATTCTGGTTTCGGCGCTTGCACGGCAGGCGCTTCCGGCATCGCTGCGCGAGGTGGGTGCTTCCGGCGTCATCGTGCTCGCCATCGCGCTTTCCGCATGGGTGCAATATGCCCGTACGGTCCGAGCACTGACGATGGTCGAGCGCAACAAGGAATACGTTCAGGCCGCAAGGCTTATCCGGGTTCCAACGTGGCGCATTCTGGTGAAGCATATCCTGCCCAACACCACGACACCGCTTCTGGTGACCGCAACGCTGAATTTCGGCCTGGGCATCCTCATCGAAGCGACGCTCTCGTTCCTTGGTGTCGGCATGCCCCCCGAGCAGCCGTCGCTCGGCACCTTGATCCGCATCGGCAACCAGTATCTGTTCTCCGGCCAGTGGTGGATCGTGCTTTTCCCCGGCCTGCAACTCTGTCTGCTGGTCGTTTCCATCAACGTCCTGGGCGACTGGCTTCGTGACGCCCTCAATCCCAAACTGCGCTGAGGCATACGCATGAGTGATCTTCTTATCCGAAACACAAGACCGCTGGGCGGTGCGCCTGCCGATATTCTCATCAAGGATGGCCGCATCGTCGCGATCGAAGCCAATCTTGCCGCGGAGAATGTTGCGGTCGAAGACGCGGGCGGGCGGATTGCCATTCCCGGCCTTGTTGACGCGCACACCCATCTCGACAAGTCGCTGCTTGGGTATCCATGGTACCGCAACGAGGTCGGTCCGCGGTTGATCGACAAGATCGACAATGAACGGAAGGTGAAGAAGGAATACGGCCTCGACGCTCACGTCCAGTCGATGCGGCAATCGCTGCAGTCCGTTTCTTACGGCACTACGCTGATCCGCACGCATGTGGACATCGATACGGATCAAGGGCTTGTTGCGCTGGAAGGCGTCATGGAAACACGACGCCAGCTTGCGGATGTTGTTGAGATCGAAATCGTCGCTTTTCCGCAATCGGGACTGATGCGCAGGCCCGGCACGGTGGAACTGCTCGACCAGGCAATGGCCATGGGTGCCGATCTTGTCGGCGGGCTTGACCCATGCGGCATGGATCGCGATCCGAAGGCGCATCTCGACGCCATCTTTGCGCTCGCGGAAAAATACGGCAAGGGCATCGATATTCATCTGCATGAGGGTGGCGAACTTGGCGCCTTTTCGATGGAATTGATCTTCGAGCGTATTCGTGCGCTGGGCATGCAGGGCAAGGTGGCTGTCAGCCACGCATTCTGCCTCGGTGCTCCGGACTGGAACGTGACACAGGGGTTGATCGACACCTGCGCCGAACTGGATGTTCCGATCCTGACGACGGCACCGCCTTCCCGTGAAGTGCCGTCATTGAAACGCCTGCATGCGGCGGGCGTACGTTTCGGCGCCGGTGTTGACGGTTTCCGCGATACTTGGGGACCTTATGGCAATGGGGACATGCTCGAGCGCTCGATGCTGCTCGGCATGAAGAACAATCTTCGCCGCGATGACGAACTGCTGATGGCCCTCGATGTCTGCACCACCGGCGGCGCACTCGCCATGGATCGTGCGGATCATTCCCTCGTTGTTGGCGGTCGTGGCGACGTGGTGATCGTGGAAGGCGAGACGGTCGGTGAAGCAATGGTCACGCACCAGCCCCGCAAGCTGGTGGTTGCTGCCGGCAACGTGACCGGACGGGACGGCAAGAGCCTGCGGGAGCGGCCATGACGGCAGATACCCTCTGGTCAAAACTGCCACTCGGCCAGCGACCGCCCGGTCGCTGGCTGCTCAAGGCGCGGTTTGTCATCGCTGACGGGCCGAAAGGGCGACGCCTCGTCGAGAACGGCGAGGTGGTCATCGAGGCTGATCGCGTCATCTGGATCGGATCCGGTTTCGAAGGAGAGGTTTCGGCCCGTTACGACATGGGCGATGCCCTGATCGGACCGGGCTTCGTCGATCTCGATGCCCTGTCCGATCTCGATACGACTGTGCTTGGCATGGACAATCAGCCGGGGTGGAAGAAAGGGCGCGTCTGGCCGACGGATTATGCCGCACGCGCCCGTGAGATGTACACGCAGGAGGAACTGGCCTTCCAGAAGCGTTATGCCTTCGCGCAACTGCTCCTGAATGGCATCACCTCGGCGCTGCCGATTGCGTCTCTCTTTTACCGTGCCTGGGGCGAGACGGTTGCGGAATTCGAGGCTGCGGCCAGCGCAACAGGCGATCTCGGCCTGCGTGTCTGGCTTGGTCCCGCCTATCGCAGCGGCGGGGTGATCCTTGATGAGAGCGGCACCATGCAGCCGGTGTTCGATGAAGAACGCGGTTTGAAGGAACTGGCCGATGCTGCCGCATTCGCGAAACGTGTTCATGGCACGGCCGGTGGCCTGATCTCCGGAATGTTCGCACCGGACCGCGTGGAAACATGCACGGAAGCGCTGCTTCGCCAGACCTTTGCCCATGCGGATGCGATGGATCTGCCGGTTCGCCTGCACATGGCGCAGGGCGAGATGGAGTTGCAGACCGTGCGGCGCCTGCACGGCATGACCGCTCCGCAATGGCTTGACGGGCTTGGCCTCTTGTCATCACGCCTGATCGCACCCCATGCGACGGTCGCCACCGACGCGGATCTTGTCCTATATGCCGCAAATGGCGTGACGGTCGCCCATTGTCCGCTAGTTTCCGCACGGCACGGTTCATCGCTCCGGTCCTTTTCGCGGCTGAAAGCGATGGGCATCCGTATAGGCATGGGAACCGATACCGCGCCGCCGGACATGGTGCTGAACATGTCTGTCGGGTTGATGGCAAATCGCATTGCCGAAGGTCGCGGCGATGCCGCATCGGCAGCGGAATTTTACGATGCGGCGACGATTGCCGGTGCTGACGCCCTCAAGCGCCCGGATATCGGACGCCTGGCACCCGGCACGAAGGCGGATATCGCGGTGTTCGATATCGCGGATCGCATGATCGCGCCGCGGATCGATCCCGTCCAGACGCTTGTCTATGGTGCAACGGGACGCGTTACCCGGGCAACGATCGTGGATGGACGCATCTCGATGCGTGACGGGCAGGTCGCGGGCATCGATCTCGACGCTGCACGCACCCAGGCGCAAGCGCAGTTCGACGGCCTTGTTGCCCGCTATCCGGAGCGGACTTTCGGGCATCCTCCGGTCGAAACCATCTTTCCTCCAAGCTACCCGTTGCACCAGGCAAAAGGCGAGGTCGCGTCATGAACACCAGCAATCATTCTCCCGCATCCGACGTTCTTGCGCTCGATGTGAAGGATCTTTCGGTCGAGTTCCCCACCCGCAAGGGCGTGCTGCGGGCGCTGTCGGATGTCTCCCTGAGCATAAGGCGCGGAGAGATACTCGGCGTCGTGGGCGAGTCCGGTGCGGGAAAATCGATGACCGGCATGGCGGTACTCGGTCTTCTTGAACCGCCGGGGCGCGTTTCCGGTGGCGAAATCCGCATCGGCGGCAAGCGCACCGACAATCTCAGCGAGGCCGAAATGGCATCGATCCGCGGCAGCATGGTCGGCGCCGTCTTTCAGGATCCGCTGACCTCGCTCAATCCGTTGTTTTCAGTGGGCCAGCAGCTGATCGAAACGATCCGTCTGCATTCGCCACGCAGCAAGGCGCAGGCCCGGGCGGATGCGGTCGACCTTCTGAAACAGGTGGGTATTCCCGGTGCCGATGAACGGATCGATCATTATCCGCATCAGTTTTCCGGCGGCATGCGGCAGCGTGTCGTCATTGCGCTCGCACTGGCGGGCAAGCCGCAACTGATCATCGCGGACGAACCGACGACGGCACTGGATGTTTCGATCCAGGCGCAGATCACCGCGCTCTTGCGCAAGCTCTGTCACGAACACGGCACCGGGGTCATGCTGGTCACGCACGACATGGGTGTGATTGCCGAGACGGCAGACCGTGTTGCCGTGATGTATGCCGGGCGCGTGATCGAGATCGGTCCAGTGGCAGAGGTGCTGAACCGGCCGAAGCATCCCTATACGCGCGGCCTGATGGGGTCGATCCCTGCACTCGGTGGCCGCGTTGAACGCCTGGCCCAGATCGATGGCGCCATGCCGCGACTGAACGCGATTCCCAATGGCTGTGCGTTCAATCCGCGCTGTTCCGAAGCCGGTTCTCGTTGCAGGCAGGTGCGCCCGGCGATGGTGAGAGAAGGGCACGGCGGTGTCGCCTGTCTGGTTCATGATGGAGGTGTGCAATGAGAAGTTCCGGCAACGCATTGGAAGTCGATCAGCTCACGCGTGTCTTCGATGTTTCCGCGCCCTGGTTGAACCGTGTGATCGACCGCAAGCCGAAACGATATCTTCGCGCCGTGCAGGACGTCACCTTCGTTGTGCAAAAGGGCAAGTGTCTGGCGCTTGTGGGCGAATCCGGCTGCGGCAAATCCACGGTGGCGAGGCTGGTGACGGGGCTTTATCCGCCGAGCGAAGGGGCGATCCTGTTTGCTCCTGCCGACAAGGGTAAAAGTCGCGGCAAGCCGATGGAAGCCCAGATGATCTTCCAGGATCCGCATGCGAGCCTCAATCCGCGCTGGCGCGTCGGCGATATCATCGCCGAGCCGATCCGCGAGTTCGGCCTGCGGAACGGAGCCGAGGCGACTGCGGCGCGTGTGGCGGAGCTGCTGCTAACGGTCGGCCTGTCGCCCGATGACGCGACACGTTATCCGCATGAATTCTCCGGTGGTCAGAGACAGCGTATTTCGATTGCCCGCGCCCTTGCCAGTGAACCGGAATTTCTAGTCTGCGACGAACCCACGTCGGCGCTCGACGTTTCCGTTCAGGCGCAGATCCTCAACCTCATGCGCAAGCTTCAGGATGAGCTGGGATTGACCTACCTGTTCATCAGTCACAATCTCGCGGTCGTTCGGCACATGGCGGATCGTATCGCGGTCATGTATCTCGGCCGGATTGTGGAGGAAGCGGATACGGAGGCATTGTTTGCCAATCCGCAGCACCCCTACACGCAGCTCCTGCTCCAGACAATTCCGGACGTTGCAGCTCCCAATCGCAACCGCGAACTGATGGGCGGAGAGCCGCCAAGCCCGCTCGACCCTCCGAAGGGCTGCGCCTTTCATCCCCGCTGTCCGATGGCGACGGCTCAGTGCAGCAGCATCGCACCGCAAGTCCGGGCAAGAAGCGGTGGCGGCAACGTTGCCTGCCATCTCGCTTCTGCGACCTGATACGCTGTTGAACAATAAGAAACTCCGAGGAAACACCGATCATGACAAGAACCCTCTTTATCAATGCAAGGCTTGCCGACGGCCAGCTGCGTGACATCCATGTCGAGAAGGGCCGGATCGCGGCGGTCGAGGCGGTGGCGTCCCAGTCTGGCGGCGCGAATGTCATTGATATTGCGGGCGATCTGTTGGTTCCGGGCTTCGTAGAAGGACACATCCACCTCGACACGAGCTTTTATGGCGGGAAATGGGTGCCGCACCGTCCCTGCACGAATGGTTTCGATGTGCACGAGCGGGTTGCCTTCCAGGCCGAAAACATGGCCAAAGCGGAGCCCATGGCCGAGCGTGCCATCCAGCAGCTCGAGCTATGCATTTCTGATGGCACATTGCAGATGCGTAGTCATGTGATGGTCGATGGCTCCGTGGGATTGAAGTCGCTGGAAACCATCCTTGCGGTCAGGGAGCAATACAAGGATCTGATCGATGTTCAGCTCGTCGCGTTTCCGCAGAGCGGCATTCTGAAAAGCCCGGGAACACCGGAGCTGCTCGATGAAGCGATCGGGATGGGAGCAGATCTGATCGGTGGACTTGATCCGGCAAGTTTCGACCGTGATGTGACGGCGCATCTCGATGTTGTTTTCGGCATTGCCGAGAAGCGCGGCGTGGACGCCGACATTCACCTTCACGAAGGTGGCAGCATGGGCGCCTTCACCATCGAGGAAATCTGCGCTCGGACCGAAGCGCTCGGCATGCAGGGCCATGTGGCAATCAGCCATGCCTACGGGCTTGGCGATCTCCCGCCCGACGCGGCCCGCAGGATCGCTGCAAAAATCGCCCGGAGCGGCATCTCGATCATGACCAATGCACCGGGACATCACACATTCCCGCCGGTTGCTCTGCTGCGGAGCGAAGGCGTCAATGTTTTCAGCGGCAGCGACAATATCCGCGACAGCTGGTGGCCTTATGGCGATGGCGACATGCTGCGCCGGGCGGAAATCATCGGTTATCGCTCGGGTTTCTTTACCGATGCGGAACTCCACGCCGCGTTCGATATCGTCACCTCGGCCGGAGCGAAAGCGCTGAGACTGGAAGGTTACGGGATCGAACCCGGTGCGAAGGCGGATTTCGTCGCGATTGCAGCCGAGCATGTGCCTGAAGCCGTCGTTGGTTTTCCCGCAAACCGCAGGGTTTTCAAGGAAGGTCGGCTTGTGGCCGAAGGCGGCAAGGTCCGGAAATCGGAATAGAAGGCAAACAGCCGTTTTTGACCCAGATCGACAAGGTTCTCTATACCGGCAAGATCCGCACCACAGGCGGTCGCGACGGCTTTGCCCGCAGTGACGATGCCCAGCTCGATGTCCGGCTTTCTTCTCCCGGTTCTCCGCAACCGGGTACCAATCCCGAACAGCTCTTCGCTGCCGGCAAGCGCAAGCTGCGTCTTCCGGAGGGCACTGCCGTGGATGCGGAAGTCGACCTTGGAACGACAGGTGGCGCCTATTTTCTGCAGGCGCGACTGACTGTCAGCCTTCCAGGTCTGGATCCGGCGGTCGCGCGGGCTCTTGTCGATGAGGCGCATCAGAATTGCACCTATTCCAAGGCGACACGTGGCAACATCAATGTCGAACTCAATCTTGTCTGAGCGGGAGGATCACATGCGGATCATGGTCGTCATGGCTGTGGTTGCAGCCGTCTTCGTGACGCCATGCATCTACGACGTCACCTCTACCGAACCGCCTCCCGCGGCCGGTCTTTTCAGCATCGCGCTGTCTTATTGAAACCTGCCCTCGACGGCTCCTGCCTCACGGCCGGAGCCGTTTATTTTGCTATGAGGATTTCGATGCCGCGTTTCTCGAATTCCCTGGCGTCGCGGTCTGAAATCCCGTCATCGGTGATGAACGAATGGATGACGTCGAGCGAGCCGAGCCGCGTGAAGGACGACCGGTTGATCTTGGTGGAATCGGCCACAAGATAGATTCCGAAACAGTCTGCCCGTCCTTCGCTTCCATTCAGATCCACCTAACACCGCTAAACGCAATCATTCGAAATTATTCCGATTCACCCCCTGATCCTTACAGCATCGGTTCTTGCCAGCAAATGTTCAATTGGCATTCTGCTGCAGCACGACGCGGGCCTGCAGCTTCTGCTGCACCTGATCGACGACAACGGCGGCAATGATGACAAGGCCCTTGATCACGGTCTGCCAGAACGAGGAAACTCCCATCATGATCAGGCCGTCGGCGAGAATGCCGATAACGAAGGCACCGACGATCGTACCGGCAATGCGGCCGCGTCCACCCGACATGGACGTTCCGCCCAGAACCGCTGCGGCGATGGCATTCAACTCGAAGGTTTCGCCTGTTGCCGGATGGCTGGCCTGAAGCTGGGAGGAGATGATCAGTCCGACGAGCGCCGCGCAAAGGCCGGAAAACATGTAGACGAACAGTTTGATGCGATCGACACGAACACCCGAAAGCGCCGCCCCGCGTTCATTGCCGCCGACGGCATAGATATGTCGCCCAAGCGGTGTACGGGTTGCGAGATAGGCGGCGATCAACGCCACGACGACCATGATCCATACCGATACGGGAAGGCCGAGGAACGAGCCGGATCCGATGATGCGGAACGTGTCGGATCCATATTCGGCATTGCCTGAGAGGTTGGGGAAGGTCCGTCCCTCCGAAAAGAGCAGTGCCGCGCCGCGGGCAACATAAAGCGTGCCGAGGGTCGCGATGAAGGGTGCGACGTTCAGCTTGGTAATCAATAACCCGTTTATCCAACCGATACACACGCCCACCACCAGAACGACCAGGCAGATTTCGATGGTGTTGAACTGCAGGCTGTAACCGATGCCGAGAAAGCCGAGATCGATCCCGTAAAGGACCAGATAGCCTGCCACCATGGCGCAGAGGCCGACGATGGAGCCGACCGACAGATCAATGCCTCCGGCGATGATCACGAAGGTCATGCCGATGGCGAGCAGTGCGTTGAGCGCCACATGCTTGGAGATGATCAGCATGTTTCCGGCCGACAGGAAGTTCGGGGCGGCAATGGCGAAAAAGGTGAAGACGAGGATCAACGCCACGAAGGTACGCATGTGCAAAAGCAGCAGCAGTGCCGACGTTCTGGAACTGGACCCTCCGGTCACGGCTTTTGCGGTGTCTGCGGCGATGCTGCTCATGATATTTCAACCCTTTTGAGATTGGGCGTGGCTGCAGACATGACATCTGCCGCACTGGCGCCAGCCGGAAACTGTCCGGTCAATTTGCCATTCGCCATGACGAGAATGCGATCGGAGAGGGCGAGGACCTCCTCCAGATCTGAGGTTACGAAAAGAATGCCGAGGCCATCGGCCGCCAGCCGCCGCATGGTGCGGAAAATCTCCGCCTTGGCGCCGATATCGATGCCGCGCGATGGTTCATCCATCAATAGGATCTTCGGCTTCGTCATCAGCGCCTTGCCGATGACCACCTTCTGCTGGTTTCCGCCGGAAAGGCTGGAAACCGGATGCTCGAGACTGGCGATCTTGATCGCCATCCGTTTGACGAATTCCGCCGCTTTCGCAGCCTCTGCCTTGAGGCTGAGATGGAAGCCGCGGGTGAAATCGGACAGCGAGGACATGGTTAGGTTCTCGCGGATGGTCATGATCTGCACCAGACCGTCGCGCTTGCGATCCTCCGGGATCAGCGCCAGACCACGGCGGATCCGTCCGGCGACGCTCTTTTCCTTCAACGGTTTTCCGCCGATGAACAGATGGCCGGATGAATTCGGGTGCTGGGCCATGATGCATTCCAGCAGCTCGGAGCGCCCCGCGCCCATCAACCCGTAAAGGCCGACGATCTCGCCCTCTCGAACGGACAGCGACATGTGGTCGACCGCATAACCGCCTGCCGGGCTTGGAAGGCAGATGTTTTCAACCCGGAAAACTTCGCCGCCCATGCTGTGTTCGACGGTTTTCGGAAACTCCTTCGATGCGCTGCCGATCATGTTGGCGACGATCCAGGGAATGTCGACACCCTGCATGAATCGCGAACCGGTAATCACCCCATCGCGCAGGACGGTGATGTAGTCACCGATGCGGATCAGTTCTTCCAGCCGGTGCGAGATGTAGACGATGCCGACGCCCTGTTTCTTCAGGTCGTTGATGACGCGAAACAGCACTTCGACTTCGGCCGCCGATAACGCCGAGGTCGGTTCGTCGAGGATGAGGATGCGGGCATTTTCGGCCAGCGCCTTGGCGATTTCGACGATCTGTTGCTGGCCGATCCTGAGATTACCGAGCGGCGTGCCGGGATCAATGTCCTGCTCAAGCCGCTTCATCAGCGCCTGTGCTGCGGTCGTCTGCGCCTGCCGGTCGATATGGATGCCGGCGAACGTTTTCTCGTGTCCGACGAAGATATTCTCGGCAACGGTGAGGTTGGGAAACAGATTGAGTTCCTGAAAGACGATGCCGACGCCGTGCCTGGCGGCATCGGACTTGTCGGCGAACACGACGTCCTCTCCATCGAGTTCGATCGTGCCGCCATTGAGCTGTTCGACGCCCGCGATGACTTTCATCAGCGTCGATTTTCCGGCGCCGTTTTCTCCGACGAGTACGTTGACCGCGCCCATGCGCAGGTCGAAATCGACATTTTTCAGGGCTTGCGTGCCCGGATAGATTTTCGAGCCGTTGCGAATTCTGAGGCTAATGGGGTGCGTCTCGTTCGGTATCACGTCACTCATGGCGCAATCTCGATCGAAACCGGCATGACGAGCGGCTTTTCCGAGGCGGAACGGACCACCATGGCGCCGAGGAAGTTGATGCGCTGGCCGTTCAGCGCGATATCGGGGCCGGGCAGTTTGGAAACGGCCTTGTCGTTCAGCGACCGTCCTAGTCTGGCGTATTCGATCTGGTCCCGGAATGTGGAGAAATCATAAAGTGCCGTGGTGTCGCGCAAGGCGGTGCCCTTGACGACCGGACCGAGCTGCAGCGTCGCATCGGCTTTTCCGTCACCATCGAGATCGATATCCGCGACAGCGGCCTTGGATGCGCGGTTTTCCTCGACGACCGTGGCGCTTCCCTTCACGGCGAAGTTCCAGCCGCCGCCAGCGCCGCCGACACGGACCCCGTGGCTTTCACCGGCCTTTTCCAGACCTGTCCTGATCGCGGCTTGCAGGGTCGCGAGGTCGACGGCCTTTTCGTTCAGTGCCGTGACGAGTTTCGCGTCGAAGGTCGTCTCGACAAGTTCGGCGATCGGATCGGCGGCTGGCCCGCCGGCCTCGCCCTTGTCGGTCTTGACCAGTTTGCAGCCGGAAAGGGACGCGGCAAGCACGCTTGCCACAAGCAGGGTGGTGATCTTCATGGGTATCCGCACTTTCTTGAAAGCAAGAACCACCCGGGATGCGTTTCGCATCCCGGGTGGCGGTAGCGGTGTCACTGTGTCAGCGCGAAAGTCTCGAGCTTGCCAGCGTTATCGGCATTGATGAGAATGCAGTCCATGAGCTGCTTTTCCTCAAGTCCGGTGGAACCCGTCTTGATGAACTTGTCAGCCTGCTCGACGGCGTTCTGAGCCTGCTGGTAGGCTGGCTGCAGGACGGTCGCCTTGATGCCGCCCTTCCTGATCGAGTCGCGAACGTCGTTCGAGCCGTCGAAGCCGACGACGATGACATCCTTGCGGCCCGCTGCTTCAAGCGCGGCGTAGGCGCCCATCGCCATGGTGTCGTTGCCCGAAATCACGCCCTTGATATCGGGGTGAGCCTGAAGGATGGATTCCATCACGGTATAGGCTTCGGTCTGCGACCAGTTCGCCGTCTGCTTGGCGACCAGCTTCATCTCCGAATATTGGTCGATGACGTCGTGGTAGCCCTGCGAGCGGATGCCGGCATTGGTGTCGGATTCCTTGCCGAGAAGTTCGGCGTAATTGCCCTTCTCGCCCATCAGCTTCACGAACTCTTCCGCGCCAAGCTGTGCGCCCTGATAGTTGTTCGACACGATCTGCGAAACGGCAACGCCGGTCGTGGTGATCTCACGATCGATCAGGAAGGACGGGATGCCCTTGTCCTTGGCCTTCTGAACGGCGGCGACGGAAGCATCCGCACCCGCATTGTCGAGGATGATGGCTTTGACCCCGGCAGCGATGGCGCTGTCGAAAAGTTCGTTCTGCTTGTTGGCGTCGTCATCATGGACGAGCACCATAGTTGCGTAACCCAGCTCTTTCGCTTTCGCGGCTGCGCCATCGGCTTCAGCCTTGAAGAAAGGATTGTCGTGACTCGGTGTGATGATCGCAATCGTGTCGGCGGCAAGCGCCGGGCCGGATATCACGCCGGCAATGCCGAGCGCGAAGACGGACATCAATAGACGTTTCGTCAGTTTCATAAGACCTCCCGTTGTCAAGGCCACCCTCCCGTGGCCGTCGGCCGAAACTATCGATCAATTTCGTTTATTGTCAATATATTTTTGAATTCGTGCTTTTTTGAATGATTTTATGACGTTTCGTGCTCTTTTATTGCGGTGATTTATTCATTTCAGCTCGCATCGACGTGATATGCGGGAAATTGTGACTGATGATTGTGTCAGTCATCGAAATCAAATTGCAAAATGAAAGAAATCGAAATCATTGCTCCGCTATTCCTTGGAGGGCGCAGGAAAACATGCACGAAATCAGGCATGGCTAAACAGGTGGGAGGTGCGGGTGGTCTAGAAGTTGACCGAGAGATGCGCGTGAGTCACGTTCGATTGGAAGTTTTGCCCAAATTCACCGGAGTAGGAAAGCGTCAGGCGTGCAGCCTTGGAAAGTTTAGCGGATATCCCTGCTTTGACCACCAATGCATCGCGCGGCATTGTCACGCCTTCGAGAATGAAAGGCGATCCGCCTTGGAAGGCCGCAAGCGAAACCGGCGCCAGGTCACCGGTCGAGTGACGCCAGCCCAGCATGCCGGAGACGACGATCGGTCGCTCGTCTGTCGTCATGCGTGCTGACCACCGCATGCCCGCTGTCGAGGCAGCGATATTGCTGGAGCCGCCGATGACCGACAATGCAGCCGCTCCGCCACGTTCCGTGAAGTCGTCCGTATCGAGATTGGTGTAGGCGAGGTTGGCAAAGGGCTGCAAGCTGAGGTCGCCCGTTTCCAGCGTCCATGACATATCGGCGAAAACCTGCGCGGTTGTTCCGGCATAGTCGGCGGACAGCAGGTCTTCGAACGAGCCGAAAGCGATATTGCGTCTGGTCGAGATCTCGTTTCGGGAATAAATCGCGCCGCCTACGAAATCGAGATGGCCGAAATCACCCGCGGCATAGAAACCTGCGTGATAGGAATCGGCGTCCGCCTGATGGGGCGATGACAGGTTGCTGTAGCCGAGAACGCCACCCAGGCGCCACGTGTCTGAAAGCGCCGCATCTGCCCCCATCAACGCTCCCGCAGCCGAATTGTCGGCGCCTCTGGCGTTGCCATCGCCCGCGATGTGATTTTGAGCGAGAATGCCAGTTGCCCAGTACGAAACACCATCGGTGGATGCCGACTGCTGCTCAGAGGATGGGCGCGTCTGGTCGATGATTGCCTCGCGCACATGCTGGCCTTGCCACAAAAGCGCTGTTTTGAGAGACGCGTGTGCCTCGCCGTCGAGTTGAGAGAAGGCGCTGGCTGCAGTCTGGACATCGAGCGGCAGCACGACGGAGAAGAGTGCGTTGGTTGGGCCGAGCTTTTCGATGGCCGCCGCCGTGGCGCGGTCATTTCCGGTCAGCGCAACGTCAGCGAAGTCGACAGTATTGCGATCAAGGTCCAGATCGACGGTCGTGATACTGTAGTTCAGTTCCGGCGACAGGAATGCGAAATCACTCACGATGTTGTCGAAAGTGCCGGTGATGTTGCTGGCCGTCAGGATCGTGTAGCTGTTCGTGAGACCATATGTTCCGCCCGTGGCGCGAATATTCACGGTGCCGCCGTCAATGACAAGGTTGCCGGATGTGTCAACCCGATCGGAAAGGCCGGACGAGGCCACATCAACCTGATAGATCGATCCTGCGTGGAATGTCAGGTCGCCGTTGACGGCAAGCGTCTGGATCTCCGGTCCGGGCGCAAGCGTACCGCCTGCGTTCACGCTCAATCCGCCGGCGATGCCGCTGCCGGATAGCAGGCCGCCATCGAATACGTCGATTGCCCCGGTGACGGTGCCTTCGTTTATCAATTCGCCGCCAGCAACCGTTGCGCCGCCACTGATCGTTCCGGTGTTGGAGAAAGAGCCGTTATTGTTGACGAGAGACGCGATTGTCCCGTCATTGAAGGCGTTACCAGAATTTGTTACCGCGCCCGCGGTTGCCCCGCCGTTGTTGGTGAAGGTTCCGCCGGTACCGATTTCGACATTCGCTAGCGTATCGTTGTTGATGACCGTGCCACCGTCGACCTTTGTCGTTCCCGAAACGGTGCCGCCGCTGTTGTTGGTAAAGGTTCCCGCGTCATTCTGAAGTGACGCTAGGGCGCCTGCATTGTTGACGGTTCCGGCATTCTGGATATTGCCGGCGTTCGCGCCGCTATTGTTGATGAAGGTTGCGACGGCAGCGACGTCGACGTCCGTCACGACGAAATTGTTGGTCACGGTTCCACCTGAAATCGTCGTGGTTCCCGCAACCGTACCTCCGAAGTTGTTTATGAAGGTTCCGGCATCATTTTGAAGCGAAGCGATGGTACCCGCATTGGTGACGGTGCCGGAATTTCGAACATTTCCTGCTGTTGCGCCGCTGTTGTTGACGAAGGCTGCCGCTGCCGCGACGTCCACGTCCGTAACGACGAAGTTGTTGGTCACGGTGCCGCCGGAAATCGTGGTGTTTCCCGTGACCGTGCCTCCGAAAGCGTTCGTGAAGTTTCCTGCATCATTTTGCAGTGAAGCGATGGTGCCTGCATTGGTGACGGTACCGGCGTTCCGGACGTTGCTGGCGGCCGCACCGGTGTTGTTGACGAATGCCGCTGCGGCGGCGACGTCCACGTCCGTCACGACGAAATTGTTGGTCACGGTACCGTTGGAAATTGTCGTGTTTCCGGTGATCGTGCCGCCGGTATTGTTGGTGAAATTGCCTGCCGTATTCGTCAGCGAGCCAAGCGTGCCAGCATTCGAGGCGGTTCCGGCATTGGTCAGCGCCCCTGCCGTGGCGCCGCTGTTGTTGGTAAACGTGCCGCCGGACGATACGGATAGGTCGCCGACCGTGCCATTGTTTGAAAGCGATGTCGCGGCTCCGACTGTGGCGCTGCCGAGCGTCCCGTTCACCGTGACGTTTCCAGTGTTGAGCTTCAGATCCCCATTAAGGCTGCCGTCTATGAAAAGACTGCCGCCATCAAGGTTTACATCCGAATTCAGCACGCCGCCCGCATTTATACCGACGCTGCCGGATGTGATCGTGCTGCCGTTGGTAACCGTGAGCATGCCTGTGTTGGTGATGGTGACGTTGCCGCCATCGACGCCCAGCCTGTCTATCGTGACATCGTTCGTGACCTGGGGTGAGCCACCGTTCACCGCGGCGGCATCGGCTGCACCCGGGAGATCTGGGTTCCAGTTGGCCGTGTTGCTGAACTCGTTGTCATCGGCGCCGGTCCAGACGGACTGCGCGAAAGACGGCAGGGCAAACGCAAGCGAGGCCAATGCGGTGAATAGCCCAAGGCGTCGAGACAACACCGGAAGCAGTTGCTGTGTCATTAAGCGACCGATGCGGTTGGGTGCCGGCATTCATCGGCGAATAGATAACGAATCGCTTGCAATCATGGTTAACGCCGAGTCTGCTGTCAACGCTGACGCGCCAGCCAACCTCCTGAAACTGCGAGAGTTGTTTGCCTGCGCTTGTCATGTTTGTTCTGGTCTTCACCGGGTGCGTGCCGTCGCAAAGTACCGTCTTCAGAACGGTTTGCGGAGTATGGCCGGTCTGTGGGACTGGCGCCGCGCTATTCCTCTATCGCGCCAAACGACACTGAACGGGAGGACGTTTGGCGCCCGCGTCGGGTTTCGCTCCTCGCGGCGAGGCCATTGAAAGTTCGTCTGACCCCATCAACCCATCGCCTATGTTACCACAATGACATGTGGTCGCTGTTGTCCGATCCCTGTGACATCAATTGCGCCGCCATGTTTGGATCAAGGAATGGACCTTTCAAAGATAGAAACACTCATCGGCTTTGTCGGACGGTCCAATGTCACCGAGCTGACAGTTACCGAGAAAGATACGACCGTCCGGATTTTCCGGAACACGGCAAAAGCCGTTTCGCTGCCTGCGGCCGATAATGCCGCGGTTGTCGATCAGGCTCCGCCAGTTGCCATGTCGCGTGACGAGCCATCCTTGTCCGGCTTGACCGTCACGGCGCCGATTTTTGGCGTTCTGCATATCGCTCCAGCGCCGGGCGATCCTCCGTTCGTCGCTGTCGGCGATCATGTCGTGGAAGGTCAGACGCTTTTCATCATCGAGGCGATGAAGGTGTTCAACAAGATTGCCGCCCCTCGTTCGGGCCGTATCACACGTTTGACCGACGTGAATGGCGCGGAAGTCGAAGCGGGCGACATGCTGGCGGAGATCGCGTGATGGAGCCGCAACCGCGTTTTGACAAGGTTCTGATTGCCAATCGTGGCGAGATCGCGCTGCGTGTCGTGCGTGCTTGCCGGGAAATGGGCCTGAAGACCGTTATCGTCTGCTCGGAGGCAGACCGGAATGCCGCCTATGTGCGAAGCGCGGACGAGTCGATCTGTATTGGTCCGGCGCCTGCGCCGAAAAGTTATCTGAACCAGAACGCCATTCTGCTCGCCGCCCGCCTTTCGGGGGCCGGTGCCATTCATCCGGGTTATGGTTTTCTGTCGGAAAATGCCCGTTTTTCGGCTGCAGTCGATGATGCGGGACTTACCTTTATCGGACCCGATGCCGCTGCCATTGCGACGATGGGCGACAAGATTGCTGCCAAGAGTGCCATGGTCGCCGCAGGTGTGCCGTGCGTTCCCGGGCCTGACAGTGAGCTACCAGCAGAGCCGGACGCCGTCCGCGCCATTGCTGCCGAGATCGGTTATCCCGTGATCGTCAAGGCTGCGGGCGGCGGTGGCGGGCGCGGCATGCGCGTCGTGCTGGATGAAGCCGCGCTGCTGGAAGCGGTGACGGTGACCCGTGAGGAGGCGCGCAAGGCTTTCGGTACGCCCGCGCTCTATATGGAGAAATTCCTCCAGCATCCGCGCCATATCGAAATTCAGGTTCTGTGTGATACGCATGGAAACGCGGTCTGGCTCGGTCATCGCGACTGCTCCATGCAGCGCCGTCACCAGAAGGTCGTCGAGGAAGCTCCGGCGCCCGGCATTTCAGACGCGGTGATCGGCCCGGTCGGTGCTGCCTGCGTCGAAGCATGCAAGCAGATCGGGTATCGCGGCGTCGGCACGTTTGAGTTCCTCTATGAGGACGGTGCTTTCTATTTCATCGAAATGAACACGCGCCTGCAGGTTGAGCATCCGGTCACGGAAGAAACCAGCGGCGTCGATATCGTTCAACAGCAGGTTCGTGTGGCACAGGGCGAGAAGTTGCCAATGGCTCAGGACCATGTGACCTGCACGGGTCATGCCATCGAATGCCGTATCAATGCCGAGGATCCGGCAACCTTCATGCCATCGGCGGGTGTCATCTCGGCGTTGGAATTGCCGGTGAGCGAGGGCGTTCGTGTCGATACGCATGTCGAAGCCGGTTACAGGGTTTCTCCCTATTACGACTCGCTCATCGCCAAGCTGATCGTGCATGGCCGTGACCGGGCCGAGGCCATGTCGCGCACGCGCACGGCGCTGGCGGCCTTCAGGCTCGATGGTATTGCCACCAATCTGCCGCTCCTGCGCGAGCTGTTTGAAGACCCCGCATTCGAAAAGGGTGAAACGGACATTCATTATCTTGAGAAATGGCTGAAGATGCGGGGGCAAGCATGAGCAAGGTGGATTTGACCGATCCCGCCATCATCGGACGCTTGACCGCCGCCCTAGAAGCTGCCGGCGTTGATGGCGTCGAGATAACCCGTGCCGGCCAAAGCCTGCGGATACAGGTTGCGTCGACCGCGGAAAAAACCGTGGCCCAGGCGACGACCGGCAAAGCCGCTACGCCCTCTGCGGCCACGCTCGTCAAGGCGCCGATGGCCGGTGAATTCTGGACGTCGGATGTGTCCCGTGCGGCACCGCAGGTGGTCACGGCAAATGGCAATCTGGTTGGTTTCCTGCGCGTCGGACCGATCCTGCTGCCAGTGAATGCCGGTGCCTCCAGCCGTCTTCGACGCCATCTTGTTCAACCCGGAACGATCGTCAGCTTTGGCGATCCGATTGCAGAAGTCGAGCCAGAAGCATGAACGCCTCGCTTGCCAAAATCGTCCCGCCATCGGAAGTTTTCGCACTCGACCGAAACGGTGCACGTGTATCTCCCATCGGCTCGAAGGCGTTCCTCCTCGAGGTGACCGGTGATTTCGACCTTGCCTCGCAACGGAGGATATGGGCCCTGTCCAGGGTTATCGAACTGTGGAGCGAGACGCAGGAGATCGTGCCGGGCATGACGAACCTTCTCGTCGTGCTGAAAGCAACGCCGGAAGATCCCGAAATGGTGGCCTTGCGTCTTCTGGATGCCTGGGACCACGCCGAGAGCATCGATCTTGCAGGCAGGACAATCGAGATCGCCGTAACCTATGGCGGTGAACACGCGACTGATCTGGCGGCGCTCTGCGACAGATCCGGTCTGTCGGACCGCGAGGTCGTGCGGATCCATCACGAGGGAACCTATCGGGTCTTTGCGCTCGGAAGCGCGCCGGGCTTCGGTTATCTGCATGGGCTTGATCCGCGCATCTACATGCCGCGCAAGACCGTCCCCTCGCTCAACATGGCAAAAGGCTGCGTCACCATTGGCGGTATGCAGACCGGTGTTGCCGTGTTGACCGGTCCCAACGGCTGGAATTCGATCGGCTTTGCTGAATTGCAGATGTTCGATCCGATGTCGGCCAAACCCGCGATCATGGCGCCGGGTGATACGGTGCGTTTCGTGCCAGTGAGCATAGAGCTATGATAGAAATCATCCACACCGGTCTTTTCAACACGGTACAGGATCTGGGTCGCCCCGGTTTCCGGAATATTGGCGTGACCACCAGCGGCGCTATGGATCCGCTGGCACTCAAGGTCGGCAACGCCCTTCTGGGTAACGATACCGGCGCTGCGGTGCTCGAGATTCAGACCTATCCCTTCAAACTGCGTTTTTCGGAGCCGCGGACATTCGTGGTGACCGGCGCCGATTGTGGTGCGTTGCTTGAGGGTCGTGCGGTTCAGCCCTGGTGTGCCTTGCCGGTTGAAGCCGGGCAGGTTCTGGAACTCAGGCAGCCACGGGTCGGCACCCGCGCTTATATCTGTGTGGCCGGCGGCATCGACGTCATACCCGTCATGGGATCGCGCAGCACGTCGCTGCGCGGTGGATTCGGTGGCAATGAAGGCCGGTTCCTGAACACGGGCGACAAGCTTCGCGTGAATGAGATCGCGGAGCCGCTGAAATTTCCCGCCGCAGGTGTTGCGGTCATCGATCCGGTCCATGCTCTGGCCCACGTTTATCCGGAACAGGAAGATGGCGAGCTTTTCGTTCGGGCCATTCCGGCTGGCGAGCATGCCCTCTTTGGAGCGGATGCCGAGCGTTTCTGGTCGCAGACCTGGAAGATTTCCACCCAGAGCGACCGCACTGGCTATCGCCTGATGGGTGATCCGATAAAGCCGACGACGCCGGTTGAGATGCGCTCGCATGGTGTTGTTTCTGGTGTCGTGCAGGTGCCTCCGAGTGGTGAGCCCATCATCCAGATGGCCGATGCCAACACCGCTGGCGGTTATCCCAAGATCGCCGGTGTCATCGATGCCGATCTATGGCGGCTCGGTCAGGCACGGATCGGCAGCCGGCTGCGTTTCGTCCGTGCTACCCATCAGGAAGCGGCTGACGTTGAAAAAGCGGTCAACGGTTTCATCGACGATATCCGCAGAACCTCGCGCATGGTCAGCCAGGCGCTTGCCGAGATGAATTGACGTGAAGGACGAACGAATGAAGATCGATCTGAATTCCGACATGGGCGAGGGTTTTGGTCCTTACAGCCTGTGTGACGACGAAGCGATGATGAGCGTCGTATCCTCGGCAAATATCGCCTGCGGTTTTCATGGCGGCGATCCCGATACGATGGCGCGCATGGTGCGGCTGGCCAAGGCGAATGGTGTTGGTATCGGTGCCCATCCGGGCTTGCCGGATCGCGCCGGGTTCGGACGCCGCGAAATACCCTATTCGGCCGATGAACTGCGCCAGCAGATGCTCTATCAGCTGGGTGCGCTCAAAGCGATCGCCGCGAGTGAAGGCCAGCGTGTCGCCCATTTCAGCTTTCACGCTGCCATGGGAAATATGGTCAACCGTGACCCGAAGCTGGCTGACCTGATGATGGACGCAATCCGCGCGGTCGATCCCAGCCTGATCATCTTTGCGATGCCGGGCAGCGAGATTGAAGCTGCCGCCAGGCGCGCCTCGCTGAAGACCCTGCTGCTATTTCTTGCAGACCGTGCCTATGACGCGCAGGGGCGGCTGGTTGCCCGCGGCCTGCCGGGCGCGCTGGTCAAGGATGAGGCTGCGGTTCGCGCCCGTGTGCGTCAGTTCCTGCTCGATGGCACCGTGACAACCATCGATGGCGCGACCATTGCGATGCCGGCCCGCTCGATCCTGGTTCACAGCGATACGCCGGGTTCTCTTGAACTGGCGCGTATCGTCCGTAGCGAAATCGAGGTTGCCGGCGGTTCGCTTGCGCCTGCATCTGAAGTTGCCGGCTGAAATCTTCAGCCGATCCGTTTTCACCATATGTTCAAAACTGGAAGAGCAGAACATGCCCGCCACCGCCGACCGTTTGAAGAATGTTTCCATCTCCGCTTCCGCTGCGATGACGCAGCGCGCGCGTGAACTTGCGGCCCAGGGGATCAAGGTTGTCAGCCTGTCCTCCGGCGAGCCGGATTTCCCGACCCCGTCGCATGCCATTGAAGCAGCTTATGCCGCCGCACTGGCGGGCGACACCAAATACCCGACCATGGACGGCACGCCGGCGATGAAGGCGGCAATCATCAGCAAGTTCAAGCGCGAGAACAACCTGACCTACGAACCGAACCAGATCGTTGTATCGGGTGGCGGCAAACAGGTGATCTTCAACGCCGTTCTGGCCACATGCAATCCGGGTGATGAAGTCGTCATTCCGGCTCCGTCGTGGGTCAGCTACGCGGATATCGTCAAGTTTGCCGGTGGCATTCCGGTTTCGGTTCCTTGCCCGGAAAGTGCCGGCTTCAAGCTGCGCCCGGAGGATCTGGAAGCGGCGATCACCCCTCGCACCAAGTGGCTTTTCCTGAATTTCCCGAACAACCCGACCGGCGCTGCCTGCTCGCGCGCTGAAATGGCCGCGATCGCCGAGGTCATGCTGCGCCATCCGCATGTCTGGATCCTCACGGACGATATCTACGAGCACCTCGTTTATGACGACTTCGAATTCTGCACGATCGCGGAAGTCGAGCCGCGGCTTTATGATCGCGTGCTGACCATGAACGGTGTTTCCAAGGCCTATGCGATGACCGGCTGGCGACTGGGTTACTGCGGCGGACCGAAGGACCTGATTGCCGCGATCAGCAACGTCAACGGTCAGAACAGCGGCGGCACCTCCACGTTGACGCAGGCAGCAGCCGTTGCCGCGCTCGATGGCCCGCAAGATCTCCTCAAGGAACGTTCTTCCATCTACAAGTCTCGGCGTGATTATGTGCTCGGCAGGCTCGCCGAAATTGACGGCATTCGTGCTCATAAACCGGAAGGCGCATTTTACATTTTCCCGAACATTTCCGATCTGATCGGCAAGACCAGCAAGGGTGGTCGCAAGATCGAGACGGATGTCGATTTCGTCATGGGTCTGGTCGAGGAACACCACGTCGCAACCGTCCAGGGCGCGGCTTACGGCATGAGCCCCTACTTCCGCATTTCCTACGCCACAAGCATGGAGATGCTGGAAGAGGGCTGCAACCGGATCGCTGAATTCTGTAACGGGCTGCGTTGATCGTTCAGGATTTCAGCCGGGCGGTGAGTTCCATCAGAATGGATTTCACCGCCAGCGCGGGCTCAGTCAGTTCACTCTGATCGGAGACGCAGAACGACAATGTCTCCTCGATCTTCGGGGTAACGGGGCGCACGACAAGCGGTTCGTTCGTCTCTGCCAGAAGGCGTTCGCTGATCGCCCTTGGCATGATCGTTGCGCCCATGCCGTCGGCGACGGCGCGGGACAGCGTACGGACGATTTCGATTTCCGCAACGACGTTCAGCGAAACACGGGCGCGGGTGAAGGCAAGATCGACAGCCCGGCGCACGAAGTTGTAAGGCGGTGGCAGAAGGAGCGGGACGTCCGCCAGGGCGGAGATCGCAAGGGATTGTTCGCCCGCTTCGATGCCGAGGCGACTGTGGCCAACGAAGTAAAAGTCCTCATTCAGCAGGGGTTCGAAGCGAACGCCCTTGATCGGGCCGGAACCATGAATGAGCGCCATCTCAAGACGTCCGTTCATGATCATCTGGCTGTAGGTCTGGCCGACGCTTTCGGTCAGATGAAGGAGAATTCCGGGATGACGTTTGCGCGTCTCGATCAGAAGGTCGGCTGAGAGCGTCGCGGCGCTGCTGAACGGAACGAGGCCCACGGAAACGCGACCGACCAGCGCGTCGCCTGCTGCCTTCACGTCCGACTGTGCAAGGTCCATCTGGCGCAGGATGATCTGCGCGTGGCGATAGACAGCGCGACCGGCTTCGGTCATGGAAACACCTTGCTGGCTGCGGATCAGCAGTTTCTGCTGAAAATGATCCTCCAGCGCGGCAAGCTGCTGGCTCAGGGCTGGCTGTGCTATGTGCAGAACGTCCGCAGCGCGGGTGATGCTGCCGGTATCGACGATCACGATGAACGATCTCAGTCGTCGTATGTCCATGAATGTTCCCTCTTTATCTGCGACGCGATTTTCGCAGGCCGCGCAGCGGAATGCAACGCGCGCTTCGGCTGCCAGCGGGAAAAAAAGAAGGTGTGCATTTGAGCCGTTTGTAAAAGGAGAACGTCTAAGTGTCTGTCTGAACTTGATGATTTTGAGCGAGTGCGCTCCATAACGCATCCTTATCCATCCAGATTCAATCGGTCTTAGGCAGAAAGCCAAAGCTCCGCTAATCTCAAACCTAACGACAAGGGGATGAATACGAATGCCTTTTTCCGACTATAAAACTGCTCTTGTAACGGGTGCCTCCGGAGGGATCGGTGCGGCGATCGTCGAGCGTTTCCGCCGTGAAAATATCGAAGTGCATGCTCTTGCGAGAAGCGCAGGCGCGCTTGAGGAACTGGCTGAGCGCACGGGTTGCATTCCGCATGCAATCGATGTGATGGATCGTGAGGCACTGGCGAAGCTCGCGTCGGAAGTCGAGTTCGATATTCTCGTCAACAATGCAGGCGTTGATCGTCCCAAGAAGTTTCTTGAAGCGGAAGATGGCGATATCGATCTGCTAATCGACGTAAACCTGCGGGCCGTTCTGCACCTCTGCCGGCTGATCGTGCCTGGCATGGCTGCGCGTGATCGCGGGCACGTCATCAACATCTCCTCCATTGCGGGCAACTACAATTTCGGCGGAAACTCCACCTACCATGCCACGAAGGCTGGTGTCGCGATGCTGTCGAACCAGCTCAGAATCGATACGTTTGGCAAGCGGGTCCGGGTTACGGAAATCTGCCCTGGTCGAGTGGCGACCGATATTTTCAACCATGTGCATGGTGATGACCCGTCGATCCGCGAGCGCTTCATCGATGGTTTTGAATTGCCGCAGGCTTCCGACGTTGCCGACGCGATTGCGTTTGCCGTTGCGGCGCCCGTCGCGGTCAACATCGGACACATGGAAATCACCCCTACACTCCAGGTTATGGGCGGCCTGCAGACAGCCAAGCCGCAGACGCCGGCCGCCAGTTCCGAAGGGACCAAGCGGTGAACGGGTTTGATCTTTCAGCAATCCTGACGAATCCGGAATATGTCTCGATGCTTCTGCACGGCATCGAGATGACCTTCATCATCTATTTCGGATCCTGGTTGCTGGCGATGACGTTGGCGATCCTGTTGCTGGCCCTGCGTGTTTCTCCCCTCCGGTTCGGCGAGCCTGTGGTTGCGGCCTATGTGTCGTATCACCGCAACGTGCCGACACTGGTGCAGCTGATGCTCTGGTATTTCGGCATCTTCACGCTGATGCCGCAGGGTCTGTCAGACTGGCTCGCAACGCATAATGCCGAAGCGATCTTCGCGGTCATCGGACTTGGATTGTGTCAGGCGGCCTATTTCAGCGAAGATCTTCGTTCCGGCCTGCGTTCCGTCAGCCTCGGCCAGATGGAAGCGGCACAGGCGCTCGGTCATGGTTATACCTCGGCCATGCGCTTCGTCATCATGCCGCAGGGTGTTCGCAACGCCTTGCCGCCGCTCATCAACCACAGCGTTTCGCTGTTCAAGAACAGCAGCCTTGCCATTGTCATCGGTGCGCCTGAGCTTACCCATGCGGTCAAGGAAATAGAGAACATCAGCTTCCGGACCTTCGAGGTCTACATGATCGGCACCGTGACCTATCTGTTCTTCTCGCTCATCATCATGGGAATCGGAGCCTATATCTCGATGCGAGCCGATCCGGCGCGGAGGGCACGCGCATGATCCAGGATTTCGTGACGATCATACAGGATTACTGGCTGCTGCTTCTGATCGGGCAGTATCCGAACGGGCCTCTTGGCGGCCTTGCCAACACGCTGATCCTTTCGGCGCTGGCAATCGCACTGGCTTTCCCGGTCAGTATCCTGATGGCGCTTGCCCGTCTTTCCAAGTGGCGGCTCCTGAGCTGGCCGATCACAGGTCTTGTGTACGTGACCCGCGGCGTGCCGCTGCTCATGCTCATCCTGTGGTGCTATTTCGTCATCCCGCTGTGGACCGGTGCAGACGTGCCGAGCTTCCTGATCATGCTGGTGACGCTGGTCATCTACCAGGGCGCATTCCTCAGCGAAGTGGTGCGGGCTGGTATCGTATCCCTTGGTCAGGGACAGATGGATGCTGCCCGTGCCCTTGGGCACAGCCATCTCGGCGCCATGCGCTATGTCATCCTGCCGCAGGCGCTCTACAACATGATCCCGAGCATGATCTCCACCTTCGTGTCGACGATCAAGGACACCACGCTCGGTTACGTCATCAACGTGCCTGATCTGACATTCGCGGCGAGCCAGGTGAACAACCAGCTTCTGACGCAGCCTTTCCAGGTCTTCCTCATTCTTGCAGTGGTCTATTACATCCTCTGCTGGAGCCTGACCTATGTCGCAAACAGTGTCGAGCGTCGGATTGCTCGCCGTCGTGCCGGGCCACGCAATGCCCGCCTTCCGGCTGAAACCGCGCCTCTCAAAACCATTACGGAGCAGCTATGAGCACCTCAGTTTCCGAACAGCAGGCCGCCCCGGCGATCCGTATCGCCGACGTTTGCAAGAACTACGGCGATTACCAGGTTCTGAAGAATATCACCGCTGAAGTGGCGCGTGGCGAAGTCGTGGTCATCTGCGGTCCGTCGGGCTCCGGCAAGTCGACCCTGATCCGCACGGTCAATCGTCTGGAAGAGATCAACAGCGGCGGCATCAGCTTCGAAGGTCAGAACATCCACGCGCCGATGCGCGGTAGCGAGTTGAACAAGTTGCGCAGCCGTATCGGCTTTGTGTTCCAGAGCTTCAACCTGTTTCCCCATCTTTCCGTCGTCGACAATGTTTCGATGTCGCCGATCCGGGTGAAAGGTGTCCCGGCGGCCGTCGCTCATGATAAGGCGCTCAAGCTGCTCGATCGGGTCGGTCTTGCCGACAAGGCAAATTCCTATCCCGGTCAGCTCTCAGGTGGTCAGCAGCAGCGTGTGGCGATTGCCCGCGCGCTGGCTATGGAACCCCCGGTCATGCTCTTCGACGAGCCGACGAGCGCGCTCGATCCGGAAATGGTCGGTGAAGTGCTGAGCGTGATGAAAAGTCTGGCCGCTGAAGGCATGACCATGCTTTGCGTTACCCACGAAATGGGCTTTGCACGCGACGTTGCCGACCGCATCTGGTTCATCGACGCGGGCGAAATCCTAGAAAGCGCTCCTCCCGAAGAGTTTTTCAAGAATCCACGACATCCGCGTGCTCAGCGTTTTCTTGCTGATCTGCGGCACTAACGGACTGCCCTATAAAATAACAATGGAGAACAGCAAATGAACTGGAAATTCGCAATTCTTACCTCGCTTATGGCGAGCGCTGCCGTGGTCGCACCAGCCAAGGCTGACCAGCTCGCCGACATCCTGTCGGCCAAGAAGCTGCGTTGCGCGACCTTCGCCGACGTGCCGCCATTCTCCGCTCCGGATCCGAAGACACGTGAAATGGCCGGCTTCGACGTCGACCTTTGCAACGCCATCGCCAAGGAACTCGGCGTCACGGCTGAAGTGAAGCCGGTTTCGGTTGAGGCCCGCGTGCCGGAAGTCAAACTCGGCCGCGTCGACATCACCGTTGCCAACCTTGCTTACACCCAGAGCCGCGCCGAACAGATCCAGTTCAGCGATCCCTACTATCTTGCCAAGGAAATGCTGATCGTTCCGACCACGGACGAAGGTAAGTCCAAGGCGGATTTCGTCGGCCAGCGCATTGCTTCTGCCAAGGGCTCTACATCTGAAATGTCGATCAAGCTCAACAAGTCCGAGCCGCTGACATTCCAGGATACCGCTTCCGCGTACCTTGCCGTTCAGCAGGGCAAGGCTCGCGGCATGGTCGCCAACACGATGACGACGACGAAGTTCGTCAACGAATCGAAGAACCGCGGCAAGGAAATGCGCATGATCGAGGAGCCGATGCTGTACCAGCCGATCGGTATCGGCATGCAGAAGGACCAGCCGGCGCTGACCGCCAAGGTCAACGAGATCCTGCGCAAGCTGGACGCCGATGGCGAGATCAACAAGATCTGGGACAAGTGGCTTGGTCAGGGCACCGAATACAAGATGACCCGAACCGACAAGGTCGTCCCCCTATCCGAACTGAAGTTCGATCCGATTCCGTAATCTGACGGCGCGTCGCGCCTTCCGGTCTCAAAACCCAACCAAAATCCGAGAATTGCCGACGGCGGCATTCTTGCCGCCGTGCGGTTTATCTATGGCCTCGAGGAGGGCCCAATGGCACATATCAAAGACATTCCCGAACGCCCCTCCAAGGAGGATCTGGCGGCTATTGCGAAATTTTCGCCCGCTACCATTCATGAGGCGCAGGGTCGCCGCGGCGCGCTGTCGTCGCGTCTGAAGCCGGTTGATTACCGCATGAAGCTTTGCGGTCCGGCCTTCACTGTTAAGTCCTCACCGCGCGACAACATCATGTTGCAGCTGGCGATCAACTATGCCAAGCCGGGCGACATCATCGTCGTTTCCGCTGGAGAGTACGAAGAAGCCGGTTCGTTCGGCGACGTTCTCGCCAATGCCTGCCTTGCCAAGGGCATCGGCGGTCTGGTCACCGATACCGGCGTGCGCGATACGCTGCAGCTGCGCGAACTTGGCTTCCCGGTCTTCTCGTTCAGCCAGTGCATCAAGGGCACCGTCAAGGAAACGATCGGCACGACCAACGACAGCATCATCGTTGGCGGTGAAATCATCAATCCGGGCGATGTGATCGTCGGCGATGCCGATGGCCTCGTTGTCGTGCGCCGCCATGAAGTGGCAGACGTGGCAAAACTCTCGCAGGCACGCGAAGACGCCGAAGCCGGTTACATTGCCGCTTACAAGGCCGGTAAGTCCGTGATCGAGGTCAGCAATCTTGAGGCAGTGCTCAAGGCCAAGGGTCTCGTGGTCGACATCTGAGGGGAAAAGGAAGCCCGCTGCCGGATGCTTCCTTTTCAATCGTCACATGCCGGTTTGAACGGATGTTGAAAGGGTGCTCACGCGACCACCCTTTTTTCGTATGTATCGTGGGTCCGATTTTGATCAAGCTGCAGGGTCGCTGAGACGTTGACCGACGAGCGACAGCCAGTAGCTGACGCCGTGAATGATCGCATCGTCGTTGAAATCATAGGCCGGATTGTGCAGGTCCGCGCTGTCCCCGTTGCCCAGCCAGATGATCGCGCCGGGACGCTTTTCCAGCATGTAGGAAAAGTCCTCCGAGCCCATTGTCGCAGGCCAGTTGGTATCGACCTTTTCTGCGCCCGCAATAGCGGTGGCGGCGGCAGCGGCAGCCAGCGTTTTTGCCGGATTGTTGACGGTCACCGGATAGCCCGGACGCCAGTCGATGACGGCTTCCGAACCGAGGGATTTCGCCGTGCCAGTGACGACTTCGCGAAAGCGTTCCTCGACCATCTTCCGCGTTGCCGCGTTCATGGTGCGGATCGTACCGCCGATGCGGATAGAGGCGGGGATAACGTTCAGCGCGCCGGCATTGCCGCCTTCCATGAAGGTGATCGAGACGACGACGGGATCGAAAGGATTGGTGAAGCGCGAGGCAATCGCCTGCAGGGCAACGATCATCTGTGCTCCGGCAAGAACCGGGTCATGGGAGAGGTGCGGGTAGGCGGCATGGCCTCCCTTGCCGTTGATCGTCACCACGAAACGGTCGCCGCCAGCCATCATCGGGCCGCTGCGGATGGCGAACGACCCCACAGGTAGACCCGGCTGGTTATGCATGCCGTAGACTTCTTCGATGCCGAAGCGTTCAAGAATGCCTTCCTCGATCATGACCCTTGCGCCAGCGCCGCCCTCTTCGGCGGGCTGGAAGATCAGCACGACCTTGCCTGCAAAATCGCGGCTTTCGGCGAGCTGCTTGGCGGTGGCCAGAAGCATGGCGGTGTGACCGTCATGACCGCAGGCGTGCATCATGTTTTCGACCTTGGAGGCGTAAGGCAGGTTTGTCTGCTCCGCCATCGGCAAAGCATCCATGTCGGAGCGCAGCGCGATCGTGCGGCCCGGCCCGCGCTTGCCATTGATGACCGCAACGACTCCTGTTCTGGCAATGCCGCCGACCACTTCGTCGCAACCGAATTCCTTCAGCTTTTCGGTTACCAATGCCGCAGTCTTTGGCAGGTCGAAGAGCAGTTCGGGGTGCTGATGGATGGTCCTGCGCCAGGTTCTGGCTTCATCTGCAAGGGCTGCGAGAGACGGCGCGTCGAAGGTCATGCTTGCTCCAAGATCGTTATGCGGATGCGGCCTGGCGGAAGGGCGAGCGATCCGGGTCTGGATCCGGCATCGCATCAAGCAGCATGCGCGTGTATTCGTTGGTTGGTCGCTCGAAGATATCCTCAACCGGGCCGCTTTCAACCAGCTTTCCGCGATAGATCACAGCAACTTCGTCACAGATATAACGGATGACGCCGAGATCGTGGCTGATGAAGAAATAGGTGAGGCCGAGTTCTTCCTGTAGTCTATGCAGGAGATTGAGCACGTCAGCCTGAACGGAGACGTCGAGTGCCGACGTGGGTTCGTCGAGGATCAGGAATTCAGGCTTGACCGCCAGCGCGCGGGCAATGCCGATACGCTGGCGCTGGCCACCGGAGAACTCGTGCGGGTATCGGAACAGGTGTTCTTCGCGCAAACCGACCTGAAGGAGCAGTTCCAGCACGCGCTCGGTGCGCTGACGCGCAGTCATGGGAACGATATCGCGATGGATAACCAGCGGTTCGGCGACGATGTCATGGATCGTCATGCGGGGATCGAGCGACGCATAGGGATCCTGAAAGACGATCTGCAAGCGGGCGCGCAGGTGGCGCATCTCGTTCGGCGTTAGTTTGGCTATGTCGGCGCCGTCATAAAGGATGTTGCCTGACGTCAGCGTCTCCAGTCGCAGGATGCAGCGCGTGAGTGTCGTCTTGCCCGAGCCCGACTCGCCGACGAGGCCAAAACTCTTACCCTTCCGTACATGCAGACTGACATCGTCCAGTGCGCGAAAACCCTCGGTTTGGCCGAACAGGCTCTTGCGCTGGCCGGGAAAGATTTTCGAGACGTTTTTGATCTCAAGCATGATGAGCCTCCGGCATGACGCCGCCAAGGCCGCGGAGTTCGCCACGCTTGGTATGGGCTGTCGGAATGGAATTGAGGAGCGCTTGCGTGTAGACGTGGTTTGGGCGTTTGAGAACGTCCATCACTGGCCCGCGCTCCAGAATGCGGCCACGATACATGACAGCCACATGGGAGCAGATCTGCGCCACGACACCGAGATTGTGGGTGATCATCAGCACGCCGATGTTTCTTTCGGCCACCAGTTCATGGATCAGCTTCAGGATCTGCGCCTGAACGGAAACATCAAGCGCGGTTGTCGGCTCATCGGCAATCAGCAAGTCCGGTTTGCCGATCATCGCCATGGCGATCAGCACGCGTTGCTTCATGCCGCCGGAAAACTGGTGCGGATAATCGTGGATGCGCTCCGCCGCCTTCGGGATCCCGACCTTGTCGAGCATGTCGATGGAAACGCGTTTTGCCGCTTTTTTCAGCTCGCTGGATGAGGCGCCGGGTTCGAGGCCCAGCACGGTCGGGTCGGCATGTCCGGCATGCAGTGCCACATCGACCAGCTGCGTGCCGATGCGGAAGACCGGGTTGAGGTTGGTCGTCGGATCCTGAAAGATCATGCCGATCTTGCGGCCGCGCAGCGTCCGCATTTCCTTCTCGTTGGCCTTCAGCACGTCGCGGCCTTCGAACTCGATCGAACCGGCCAGATAGCGTCCGGTTGCCGGTGGGATGAGGCGCGAAACGGAGAGGCCGGTCAGCGATTTGCCGGAGCCAGTCTCGCCGACCATGCCCCAGATCTCGCCGCGTTCGACCGTGAGGTCGATGCCGTGCAGGATCTGCGTTTCGCCCTCGAAGCTGCGCATGGAAAGGTTGAGGTTCTTGATATCGAGCAGTGTCATGTCGTCACCTCACCGCCGTGCCTTGGGGTCCATGACGTCGCGCAGACCGTCGCCAAGGAGGTTGAAGGCAAGAACTGCCAGGAAGATGGCGCAGCCCGGAAAGACGGCCGTCCACCAGTAATCCGGCATGTCGGCCCGGGCGACAGACAGAAGCGTACCCCATTCCGGCGTTGGTGCCTTCACACCGATACCGACGAAACCAAGAGAAGCGACGGTCAGGACCGCAAAACCCATGTCGAGGGAGCCTTTCACAATGATCGGCGACATGATGTTGGGCAGGATGTGGCGGCCCAGAATGCGTGGCCAACCCGCGCCGAGTGCCTTTGCGGCGGTGATGAACTGCTCTTCCTTCTTGCCGATCACCTCGCCGCGCACGAGGCGGGCATAGGCGGGCCACCAGGTAATCGCGATGGCGATGATCATGTTGGTGACGCCAGTGCCGAGGGCGGCTGCGACTGCCATGGCGAGGATCAGGCTGGGGATGGTGAGCAGAAGGTCGGTGATCCGCATCAGGATCTCGTCGATCCAGCCGCCGAAATAACCCGCGATCGCACCGATCAGGCCGCCGACCACGATGGCGATGATGACAACGGCGAGGCCGGAAAACAGCGAAACCTGCGAGCCGACGAGAACGAGCGAAAACACGTCCTGACCGAGCGCATTGGTGCCGAACCAGTAGTCCGCGCCGGGCGCCATGAAGCGGGCAGCCGTGTTGGTGCCGCCTGCGACATGTTCGGGATGGGGTACGATGGCGGGTGCGAAGATCGCGATCAGCACGAGGGCGACGACGATTGCCAGACCGATGACGGAAAGCCAGCTCTGACGGAACCTGTAGAAGGCTCTGGCCCAGTTTTCCAGCCGGGCCGACTGGTCACGCTTCGGCAGAGCAATCGGGGTAAGGGTGTTCGATGTATCGGTCATGTGTAACGAACCCTCGGGTTGAAGACGCCGTAGAGCAGGTCGACGATCAGCATGGTGACGAGATAGATCATGGCGATGACCAGCGTGACACCGATGACCGGCATGAAATCCTGGGAGAGGATCGCCTGCGTGGCGTAAAGGCCAAGCCCCGGCCAGTCGAACACCGTCTCGACCAGAACCGTGCCGCCGAGCAGCCAGGACACGTAGAGGCCGATAACGGTCAGCGTCGAGGTCATGGCGTTTTTCAGCACGTATTTGAACAGGATTTTTGTGTTGGAAATGCCAAGCGCCCGTTCGGTCATCACAAAATCCTGCTGCAGCACCTCGATCGTCGACGCACGCATCATGCGCATGATGGTCGCCAAGGGGGAAAGCGACATGGCAAAGGCGGGGAGAGCGAGGTGTTGCAAGGCAATCGACAGCGAATACCAGTCGCCAGCGAGGATGGAGTCGATCGTGTAGAAGCCCGTTGGACCTTCCGGAGGGATTTCGATCAGCGGAAACCGGCCGGAGAGCGGCAGTATATCCAGCCATGATACGAACATAAGCTGCAGCAGCAGGCCAAGGAAGAAGCGCGGCATGGCGATACCACCGAGTGCCACCGTGCGTGTGAGATAGTCGACAACGCCGTTGCGATAGACGGCGGCCGCCAGCCCGAGCGGGATGCCGAGCACGATGGCGATCAGCATGGCTGCGGCCACCAGTTCCAGCGTCGCCGGCAGGAAGGTCATGATGTCTTCGAACACCGGGCGGCGCGTGAAGATGGAAACGCCCCAGTCACCCTGAACAAGTCCCGTCACATAGGCCCAGTATTGCAGGAGCAGCGACTTATCGAGGCCGAACTCCTGACGCACGCTTTCGATCACGTCGGGCGTGGCATTCGGGCCTGCAGCAAGGGCCACGGGATCGCCTGGCAAAAGTCGGGCGATGGCGAAAACGATCATCGTCAGCCCGATCAGCATCGGGATCAAAAGGACGAGGCGTCTCAGAGTGTAAAGGATCATGGGCGCTTCCGGTGGTCAGAAGGAGGCGCCGGATCGTCTCATCCAGCGCCCCTGATGGCATCAGTCGAGCGACAGCGGCAGAAGCTCGATGGCGTTGGCGGCGACTGGGGTGAAGACGAAGTTCTTCACATTGGCACCGAAACCCAGCTTGCGCTTTTCGAGTACGCCAAAGATATCCGGCGCGTCATCGATGACCAGCTCCTGGAACTGTTTGTAAAGCTCGGCGCGCTTTGTCTGGTCCGTCTCGATGCGGGCAGCCTCAATCAGCTTGTCGACCGCCTCATTCTTGTAGACCGGGTTCTGCCACTGGCCGTTGCGCGACGAGTGATAGGCGGCGAAGGCGACATTGTCCGGGTCGGCGTAGTTGGCCGTCTGGAACAGGCACATGAAGCTCGGCATCGTATCCGGCGACTGGGCTGCGGCAACCGTATCCGGCCAGGTGGCGGGGCGGATGTCGAGTTCGATGTTGAGTGCCTTTAGGGCTTCGAGCAGCAGAAGCGACCAGCGGCGCTGGTTCTCGTAGCCGGTGGCGTGCATGACGGAGAGCTTGAAGCCGCCATCCTTATATTCCGATTTCGCCAGATATTCCTTCGCCTTGTCCATGTCGTGACGGTAGACGGCAAGGTTCGGGTCGTGGCCGAAGATGCCGGTCGGCAGCGGGCCAACCATCAGTTCGGCCGGGCCTGCGGCATCCAGCATGCTCTGGTAATTGAAGGCGTAGGAGATCGCCTTGCGCAGGTTCTTGTCGGCCAGCGGTCCTTTTGCGGTGTTCATCTTGATCGAGAAGGTGCGGTATTCCGGCTCGATGACGCTGACGACGGCCGGGTTGTCCTTCAGGGCTTCCATGTCTTCGGCGTAGAGTTCCAGCGCGATATGCGCTTCCTTGCGCTGAAGCATCATGCGTTCGGTGGACGCCTCGCGGACGATCTTCCAGATCGCGCCTTCGAGATTGCCGCCACCCTGATGCCAGTCGTCCTTGACGCGGATGAATTCATAAAGATTGCCCGGCGCGACGCGGCCCATCTTGAAGGGGCCGGAACCGGCGGTGTTCTTCATCAGGTAGGCCTGCCCGTCATCACTGCCGATATTGGCTTCAACCACGGTCTGATTGACGATGAACATCCAGGGCAGAACCTGCAGGAAGGGAGCGAACGGCGCCTTGAGATCAAATGCAACGGTCTGGGCATCGATAGCCTTGACGCTGTCCGCATCGACGATGCCGGCGATCATCCACGACGGGCCGCGTTTCAGCTTGACGATACGCTTGAAGGAATAAACGACCGATTCCGCCGTGACCGGCGAGCCGTCCTGAAACTTGGCGGTCGGATCGAGCTTGAATTCGTAGCGTTTCTGGTCTTCCGAAACCGTCCAGCTGACGGCGAGGCCCGGTTTGATTTCCGGCGGGGTGCCGACGACGCGCACAAGCGCATCATAGGTGTTGCGGAACAGCATGGCCGGAGCATAACCGGTGGCGACATGCGGGTCGAAGTTCGGAATATCGACGCTGCTCGCCATGATCAGGATCTTGCGGCCTGCGGCGAAGCTTTCGAGCGGCATTGAGGCGAGTGCTGCAGCCGAGACGGCAGTGCTCAGGAAGTTGCGGCGGGTCATTTTCATGCGAATGATCTCCTGTTTTTTTGAGAGCCGGCCGTCTCCCCTTAAGACGGCCGGATAGTTCGTTCTCAGGCGGCGTTGCCCGGCTTCTTCCGTTCCCCGCTTCGTGCGGTGCGGCCGTAGATGCGATCTGCCGCTTCCGCACTGACATAGCCGTGCTTGATGTCGTCATCGAGCTTGTCCAGATCGCGGTTCATCGGGTCGCCGTAACCGGAGCCTCCGGCAAGCGTCAGCTCGACGACGGTATCCGTGTCGACCAGATCGACGATTGCGCCGGTGCCGCAATCCTGCAGCATCTCTCCGGTGGACTTCGACAGGATCCTGCCGGTTGCCGTCTTGCCCGGCTTGCCGCCGAACAGTCCTTCGACCGGGAGATCGACGCCTTCCGGCGAAACGATCGTCTTAATCGGGTGACCTTCGGAATTGCGGCGCGAGATCCGGACGCGAACGCCAAGACCGCCGCGGTTTTCGCCTGCGCCGCCGCTGTCGGTCATCAGGTTTTTTTCCCAGATGACGATTGGCGAACGCGTTTCGAACATTTCCAGCGATGACGTGGCAGCCGAGGTTGGCCACAGAAGCGAGGACTTGCCGTCCTTGGTCTGGGATGCGCCCTGACCGCCGCCAAGCAGCAGCAGTTCGTAGAACAGCGCGCCGGTCGTCGCCGACTTGCCGTAGAAGCTCATCAGGCTTGGCAGGCCGGAGAAGGACTGGGCGGTATCCGGTGCGGCTTCCGACAGCGCACGGAAGATGTTCGGAGCAAGATACCAGCCGGTACGGGTTCTGAGCGACACCGGAGCCGGCTTTTCGCAGTTGAGGATCGAGCCTTTTGGCGCCTTCACAGTGAACGGACGATAGCATCCCGCATTGCCGCGAATGCCCGGTGTCAGCATGCACTTGATCGGGTAGGTCGCATGCGCGGTCGTGTAGGAAAGCGTGCAGTTGATGCCGCCCTTGACCGTCTGCGGCGGTGCGCCTTCGAAATCGAGTTCGATCTCGTCGCCCTTGACTGTCACCTTCAGCGGGAAGGTCATGGTCGAGCCCATCGGGTTGTTGGAAATCGTCGAGTGATAGACGCCATCCGTCAGCTTCGTCACCGCATCGCGCATCGCCTTTTCGGAGAGTGACTGTACGACATGCGACAGCGCCTTCAGGTCGTGCATGCCGTATTCTTCCATGAAGGAACGCATACGGGCGGAGCCGGTCTCGTTGGCGGAGATGAAGGAGCGAACATCGCCGAGAACCTGATCGCTATCGCGGATATTATCCGCCATCAGGCGGAACAGGTCTTCGTTTTCGACACCCTCGCGCACCAGCTTCATGGCCGGGATCTGGATGCCTTCTTCGTACAGTTCGGTGACGTTCAAACCGTCACGGCTGCCACCGATATCGCCGACATGACCGACCGTACCCATCAGCGCCACGACGCGGCCGCGATGGAAGACCGGCGTGACGATGGCCAGGTCGAACAGGTGACCGGCACAAAGCCACGGATCGTTGGTGATATAGACATCGCCCGGCTTCATCGTATCGACCGGGTAACGCTCGATGATCGCCTTCACCGCCATCGGCAAGGTCAGGTTGAAGACCGGCATGACGCGCGCCGAGTGGGCGAGCGTCTCGCCATCCGGATCGAGAATGGCGCAGCCAAAATCCTGGCTTTCGGAAATGATGAGTGAAAACGCGGTGCGGCAGACCGTCGACCACATTTCCTCCGCCACGTTGACGAGACGGCTCCACATTACTTCCAGCGCGATCGGATCGGACTGGATGCGGGCACTTGCCTGCTCAAGCGTCATCGTTTCGTCGACAATGGTCGCGCCCTTGGCTGTCTCCGCGATCCGGATGCGCAGATTGCCGGTTTCGTCGACCGTCACCTTGTCACCCGGCGGGATGATCGTGGTGGATTCCCGTTCCTCAATGATGGCGGGACCTTCTACGAGAATGCCCGGGCGCATCGAATAACGGTCATAGATGCCAGCCTCGACCCAATCGGTTCCGAAGAAGGTTTTGCGTGTGCCCTTCTTGGGATCGGTCGCGCCGCCTTCGATGCCAGCCTGGCGAACGGTAAGCTGTGGCACGGCACCGGAAGCACGGATGCGGAAGGAGAGGATTTCAAGCTTCGCTTCCGTCGGCACCCGTGTATAGCGGGCGCTGTAGACGGCTTCGAAGGCCTTGCGGATTTCAGCATAGCCGCTGGCATCCAGCTTGCCTGCTGGCAGTGGCACGTTGATCTCGTGCAGCTGGCCAACGAGGCGCATGTCGGCCGAACGTTCGACCCGGATATCGGCATCCTCAACACCGGCGCTGCGCAGCTGCACGCGGCCATCCTCGGAGATTTCCTCGATGATGGCGTTGAGCTTGTCCGCGTCGAGATTTTCCGACAGCGCGATAGGATGCGAGCGGACGATATCGAAGGACAGAGGTGCGGTGAGGAAGCCGAAGGCTGAGGCAGCGCCGCTGGCCGGCGGAATGATGACTTCCGAAACGCCGAGAATGCGGGCGACCTTTGCGGCGAACGCCGGGCCGGCACCGCCAAAACCGATCATCGAATAACCGCGCGGGTCCTTGCCCTTTTCGACGAGGTGGATGCGGGCGGCGCTCGCCATGCTTTCGCTGACGACCTGATGGATGCCCCATGCCGCTTCGACGGCAGAAATTTTGAGCGGCTTGGCGATCGTGCCGAGCGCCTTTTCGGCGGCATCGAGATCGAGTGTCATGCGTCCGCCGAGGAAAAAGGACGGGTCGTAATAGCCGAGCGCGACGGATGCATCCGTCACGGTCGGCTTCAGGCCGCCGCGACCGTAGCATGCGGGACCCGGTTCGGAGCTTGCCGAATGCGGGCCGACCTGAAGCAGGCCGACGCCATCGATGGACGCAATCGAACCGCCACCGGCGCCGATCTCGATCATATCGACAACGGGCGACTTGATCGGCAGGCCTGAGCCGTTCTTGAAGCGGTGTTCGCGCCCGGCTTCCAGATAGGAAGCGATATGGATCTTGCCGTCCTCGATCAGGCAGGCCTTGGCGGTCGTGCCACCCATGTCGAAGGCGATGACATTGTCATGACCGGCATTCTTGCCGAACCATGCGGTGGCGAGTGCACCACCGGCAGGACCGGATTCCAGAAGGCGGATCGGGAAAGCGCGGGCGGTTTCGAGCGAAACAAGACCACCTGCCGAATGCATCAGGCGGAAATCGCCTGTAAAACCCATCCTCGCCAGTTCGCCCTCGAAGCGTCGGAGATATCGATCCATCAACGGCTGCACATAGGCATTGGCGCAGGTGGTGACGAAACGCTGGTATTCGGAAATCTCGGCCACGACCTCACAGGAAATCGAAATTGAAAGCTCAGGCAGAGCTTTTGCGATGATGTCGCGGGCGCGGCGCTCATGCGCCGGGTTGCGGTAGGAGTGCATGAAGCAGATGGCGATTGCCTCTATGCCATCTTTTTTCAAGGCTTCAGCGGCGCGCAGTACGGCAACTTCATCCAGTTCAAGGATGACATCGCCATCGGCACCGATACGCTCGGACACCTCCATGCGACGGGAACGTTCGACCAGCGGCGTCGGGAAAGCCAGCGTCAGGTCATAGATGTCGTAACGCTGCTCCGTGCCGATTTCGAGAATATCGCGAAAACCTTCCGTGGTGATCAGGCCGACAGCCGCGCCCTTGCGCTCGATAACGGCATTCGTCACCAGCGTCGTGCCGTGGACGATCTCGGACAGGTCGGAAATGCCGATCCCGGCAGCCTTGACCAGTTCGCCAAGACCTCCAAGGGCACCTTGGGACGGGTCGCGGGGTGTGGTCAGGCACTTGTGCAGACGGATCGCAGTCGCGTTCTCGTCGAAAAGGATGAAGTCGGTGAAGGTTCCGCCGATATCCACGCCCGCACGCAGGCGCTTACCGGTCGTCAGGCCAGTAGCTTGCATATGTCAATCCTAGATCACGCGAATAAGCCGGCCTCGTGGGGCCAAGCCTTCATGTTCCCGAGCTGCGACCCTGGGCAAAATGCGTCTTATGGAGCGCATGCCTCAAAATTCAGCTTCTCTTGTTGTTGAAGAATTTGTAGGCGGGGAATTTTAGGGTGTCCAGTATTTGTTTCAACATTGACACCGAATTTCAATAATGAAACAAATGAGCATAGTGATTCGACGTGGGGTAGGTCTGTGGGCGTTCTTGATGATACGATTGCAATCTTTGAGTGTTTCTCTCTGGAGGAGCCTGCAATCGGTCAGGCTGACCTGGCGCGTCGCCTCGATCGCCCGAAGGCGACCGTGCACCGTGCGCTGAAGACCCTCGTGGCGTCCGGCTTGCTGGAATATGATCAGTCGACCCGGCTCTATTCGCCCGGCATGCGCCTGTTCGAACTCGGACAGATCTTTCGCTCACGCCATCATTTCCTCGATATGGTCTACAAGCGTGTGAAGCAGATCTGCGATCTCGCCGGTCATACCGGCTACATCACCGTGTTCGATGGCGCCGACCTTATGGTGCTGCGCGTCGTGCGCGGCTCCAACCCGTTGGCCATTGCCTCGACGCCGGGCTACAAGTCCTCGGCATATGCAACGTCAAACGGCCGCGCGATGCTGGCTCTGCTGGATGATACCGCGCTGAAAAACCGTGTTCCGGAACCGCTGCCCTACGTATCTCCTAACTCGCCGAAAGATCATGCCGAACTGATGGAGCGGATCGGCAAGATTCGTGCGACAGGAAGGTCCTATGCGTCGAACGAGATTGTCGAAGGTGTGTCATCGCAGGGTATCGCGATGCGCGATCCGGATACGATGGAGATTTTCGGCGTGGCGATTTCCTATCCCGCGAGCCTCGGCAACCCGGAACTGAAGGAAAAGATCGCTGTCCTGCTGGATCAGATGCGAACGGATCTCAGCAATCGGCTGGACTAGTCCCGACTTCCGTCGATGCCGTTCCGGGGGGGCTGACCCAGCGCTGGCGATTGGTTATCTATTCGATTGCGATAGGATTGTTTGTAGTGTCAGGCGAACCGGGTACACTCTAGGTGAAAAGTTCCGCAGAGACATCGATGACCCTGATCCTGACCAATATCACCAAATCCTATCCAACCGCGGAAGGTCTGGCACAGGTTCTGCGTGGCGTTGACCTGCAGCTGAATGCGGCGGAGAGCCTTGCCTTGACGGGTGAATCCGGGAGCGGCAAGAGCACGCTGCTTCATCTGGTCGGTGGCCTCGACAAGCCCGATGGCGGCACGATCACGGTCAACGGCCGCGATATCGGCAGCCTCGACGATACCGGGCGCGCCAGATACCGCCGCCAGGATGTCGGCGTCATTTTCCAGCAGTTCAACCTGATCCCGAGCCTCGATGTCGCGGCGAACGTCTCGTTCCATGCCAGACTCGCGGGCCGTTTCGATCCCGTATGGGAGGCTGAACTCGTTCAGTCGCTGGGCATCGACCAGCTTCTGAGACGATATCCCGAACAGCTTTCGGGTGGGCAGCAGCAACGGGTGGCGATCGCGAGGACGCTGGCGGCAAGACCTGCACTGGTGCTGGCCGACGAACCGACGGGCAACCTTGACGAGGCCACGGCGGAGACGGTTCTGGACATCATGCTTGACCTTACGAAGACCGCCGGAATAGCCCTTCTCTTCGTCACGCATTCCAGTCGCATGGCTGAAAAGCTTGATCGCCGTGTGCTGCTGCATGGTGGAAAGGTCGTGGCATGAGCTGGCCCGCCTTCCGGGCTCTCCTGTCGCATTGGCGCTATCGGCCACTTCAGTTCGTCACCCTCATTCTTGGGGTAGCGCTGGCGACGGCGCTCTGGACCGGGGTGCAGGCTATCAATGCCGAGGCGCGGGCAAGTTATGGCCGTGCTGCCTCCGTGCTGGAGCAGAACGATTTCGAGCAACTCGTGGCCAGGGATGGTGGAGCAATTCCGCCGCAGACCTATGCGCGGCTTCGAAGGGCCGGCTGGATCGTATCGCCCATCATCGAAGGCGACCGCAGGTTCGGGCAGGTGCGGATCAGGTTGATCGGTATCGATCCACTGTCGATGCCGGCCGGAGGGCAGGGTGTACGCGTTGCCGGCACTTCGGATCTGATTGCGTTTGTCGGCGAGCCCGGACAATTGGTCGTTTCCGCCGCGACGGCGGCACGTCTGAAGGATGTGGGTGGCCTCTCCATCAAGATCGACGCCGATCTCCCCGATGATGCAGCCTTCGTCGATATCGGTGTGGCCGATCGGTTGCTGAACCGGGGCGGCGTTTTAAGCCGTATCGTCGTTGCGCATGAGCAGCGGCCGGGGCTTGCTTCCATCGAGAGCCTTGCGCCCGAACTTTCGGTGCGCGCGGCGGGCGAGCGGCCGGACGTTTCCCGGCTGACCGACAGTTTTCATCTCAATCTCACTGCTTTCGGTTTTCTGGCCTTCATAGTCGGCCTCTTCATCGTCTATTCGGCAACGGGACTGTCGTTCGAGCAGCGCCGCGGCACGTTCCGCACACTGAGATCGGTTGGCATCTCGCTGCGGTCGCTGGCGGCCATGCTGGTCATCGAGATCATGGCCTTTGCCTTGCTGTCAGGAATCCTCGGTGTGGTCATTGGCTATTTTGTTGCGTCGGCACTGCTGCCCGGCGTCGCCGCGACATTACGCGGATTGTACGGCGCGAGCGTGCCGGGTGCAGTGTCGCTCAGACCGGAATGGTGGATGGCCGGACTGGCAATGGCGCTGCTCGGCACTGCCATGTCTTCGGCACAGAGCCTGTGGCGCGTCTGGGCGATGCCGATCCTGTCCTCGGCACAGCACAGGGCATGGGCGCGTGCCTCTGTGCGGAGCCTTACGGTTGAAGCTGCGGCCGGGGTGATGCTTCTTCTGGCGTCTGTTGCGCTGGCTGTTTTCGGCCATGGGCTGTATTCGGGTTTTGGCGTTCTGGGCTGCCTGCTTCTCGGCGCGGCTCTGATCCTCCCGGCGTTCCTTGCGCTCGGTATGGGCGTTGCCCAGCGACTGTCCCGCAACGTGCTGGCGGAATGGTTCTGGGCAGATACCCGTCAGCAGCTTCCCGGACTGTCGTTGGCGTTGATGGCGCTTCTGCTCGCGCTCTCGGCCAATATCGGTGTGGGGACAATGGTGTCGAGCTTCCGGCAGACTTTTCTCGGCTGGCTCGACCAGAGGCTTGCCGCAGAGGTTTATGTGACCGCCCGCGACGAGAGTGAGGCGGCGCGTCTGCGGCAATGGCTTCCGGACCATGCGCGAGCCGTTCTTCCCCTGTGGAGTACGCAGGCAGAGCTTGCCGGGCAACAGACGCAGATATCAGGGGTGGCCGATGATATGACCTATCGCGACCACTGGCCGGTGATCGCCGGAGAGCCTGACGCCTGGGATGAAATCGCCAGCGGGCAGGGAGCGCTGGTGAACGAGCAGCTCTGGCGAAAGGGGAAGGCGACGATTGGACGCGAGATCGAGCTGCCCGGTGGCTGGCACACCAAAGTCGTCGGCGTATTTTCCGATTACGGTAATCCGGAAGGGCAGGTGATCGTGGGGCTGGACGCGCTCGTCAAACATTATCCGGATATCGGGAAGCTGCGTTACGGCTTGCGAATGGATCCCGGTGAGGTGCCGGACTTCCGGCGGCGGATTGTCAGCGAGTTTGGACTGCCGGAAAGCAACATCATCGATCAGGCGTCTCTTAAGCGGCAGTCGACTGCGATATTCGAGCAGACCTTTGCCGTCACCGGTGCGTTGAATGTTCTCACGTTGGCGGTCGCGGGTTTTGCGATGTTTTCTAGTCTCTTGACCCTGTCGGCCCTTCGTCTGCCGCAACTGGCCCCTGTCTGGGCGATGGGGCTGCGCCGCCGCGATCTTGCTCTTCTCGAGATAGCGCGCACACTGGCTCTCTGGTTCGCCACGTTTGTTGCCGCTCTTCCAGTCGGGCTTGCGCTGGCATGGGTGCTGCTGGCGATTGTCAATGTCGAGGCGTTTGGCTGGCGCCTGCCGCTGATCCTGTTTCCGCTAGACTGGCTGTGGCTCGGCGCCGTCGCGCTGCTTGCTGCCGTGATCTCGGTCTTGCTGCCGGTGCGGCGGCTGGCGACCATCGATCCTGCCGATCTTCTGAGGGTGTTTGCCAATGAACGCTAGATCGAGGTTTTTCGCAGTGCTGGCGTGGATCATGCTGCTGCTCTTTCCGGCCATCAGCATTGCTCAGGGTTTCGCAGGCCTCGGCTCGACTGCGGATGGGTTCTCCATTCCACAGCGAGGTGTATCGCTTCAGTTTCCCCGCGATCACGGGGCGCATCCCGACTACAGAATTGAGTGGTGGTACATCACTGCCAACCTTGAGACGGTGGATGGTGAGAAGCTGGGCGCGCAGTGGACGCTGTTCCGATCGGCGCTCGCCCCGCACGACAAGGCCGGATGGTCCGACCCGCAGATCTGGATCGGCCATGCGGCGGTGACAACGAACAACCGTCACTATGTCGGCGAGCGGCTGGCGAGAGGCGGAGTAGGGCAAGCCGGGGTCGCTGCCGCGCCATTCGAGGCGTGGATCGACGATTGGGGGATGAAGGCGGCGGACAACGGCACCGGCGATCAGCTTGATGCGCTCAGTCTCACGGCCAATGGGCAGGGTTTCGAATACCGATTCACGCTCCGAGCCAACGGGCCGCTGGTGCTTCAGGGAGATCAGGGTTACTCGGTAAAGTCTCTGGCGGGGCAGGCGAGCTATTATTACTCGCAACCGTTCTACGAGGTCAGCGGAACCGTCGTGCTGGATGGCAAGGTCATCGAGGTCAAGGGAAAGGCCTGGCTTGACCGCGAATGGTCATCGCAGCCGCTTGCATCGGACCAGACGGGCTGGGACTGGTTTTCGCTTCATCTGGCATCCGGCGAAAAGGTCATGGCTTTCAGGCTGCGCGATGGCGGTGAGGGGTATACCTCTGCCAACTGGATATCGGCCGCCGGCACGCCATCGCCGCTTGCATCTCAGGACGTTTCGTTCGAGCCGCTTCGGACCGCAGATGTCAATGGCAAGCGGATTCCGGTGGAATGGCGCGTCCGGATACCCAGTCGAGGTCTGGATATCACGGTAAAGGCGCTTTACGACGGGGCCTGGATGACGACGACAACGCCTTATTGGGAAGGCCCGATCCAGTTCGAAGGCAGCGTGTCCGGACAGGGGTATCTGGAGATGACCGGGTATTAGGAACGCCGGTGGGGCATTTTCACCGCTTGGCATTGAACACGCAAAAGCCCGCTTGAAAAGCGGGCTTGCCTGATAATTGAAGTTGTTTCGGTCAGAGCGTGCCCATGCCGCCATCGATCAGCAGTTCCGCGCCAACGGTGAAACTCGCTTCATCGGAGGCTAGGAAAACCACGGCCTTGGCGATTTCCGAGGGTGTGCCGAAGCGGGCGGCGGGAACCTGCGCCAGCACGCCGGAAGCCATGGCTTTCGTGCCCTCCTCCGAGAGGCCGAGCTTGCCGTAAAGCGGCGTTGCCACAGGACCGGGGCTGACGGCGTTGACGCGGATGCCACGTCCGATCAGTTCGCCGGACAGCGTGCGCGCCATCGATAGCAGGGCCGCTTTGCTGGCGGCATAGATGCTCGACGTTGGCATGCCGATATGCGCGTTGACCGAGGTATTCAGCACGATCGAGGCCGGGTTGCCGAGCAGCGGCAACAGCGCCTGAATGAGGAAGAACGGACCCTTGACGTTGATGTCGAAGGTGCGGTCGAAACCGGCTTCGTCCCAGCTCTCGACAGGGCGGAGATCGGCCACACCGGCGTTGATGAAAACGATGTCCAGTTTGCCGAAGGCTTTTTCGATTTCCACAGCAACGGTCTTCTGTGCCGCAACGTCGCCGGCATCGGCACGGATGATCAGCACATCGTCGCCCAGTTCCGTGTGGGCTGCTTCTATGGTCTTGGGGTTCGTGCCGGTGATAGCGACGCGGGCGCCTTCGGCAAGGAATTGTCTGGCGGTTTCCAGGCCGATGCCGCTTGTGCCACCGGTAATCAATGCAGTCTTGTTTGCGAGACGGGTCATGATGATAGTCCTCTTTGGATCAATGAGTTAACGGTTAGGGCAAGACCGGTCGGCGCATCTTTCGTTTTCGTCAGGCCGTTTGCTTGAAAGGAATATGGCCTTTTTCTTTCGTTCGGATTAGTCTGCGAAAGACGGTTCTATTTTCCGGATTTTCCGAACGATGATGAAGCTTGAAGGCATTGCGGTATTTGTTGCGATCAGCGATGCGGGATCGATCAGCGAAGCAGCGCGACGGCTGCGCCAGTCCAAATCGGTGGTCAGCGAAAGGCTGGCGGAACTGGAGCGTACACTCGCAGCGAAGCTAGTGCACCGCACGACGCGTCGGCTGACGTTGACCGAAGACGGCAGCGCTTTTCTGGAACGGGCCAGACGGATCATCGCCGATGTAGAAGGGGCAGCGGCAGACATGGCCGAACGGCGCGGTGCCATGCTTGGTCCGCTGCGTATTTCCGCGCCGGTGACATTCGGACGGATGCATCTTGGCCCGGCGCTCTATCCGTTTCTGGCCGCACATCCGGATATCGAACTGACGCTTGATCTCGATGACCGGCGGGTGGATGCCAGTTCAGGCGGCTTCGATGCCGTCATCCGTCACGGTCCAATTCTCGATTCAAGGTTGATGGCCTGGAAACTGGCGCCGAGCCGACGTGTGTTATGCGCCTCGCCCGCCTATGTCGCCGCGCATGGCGCACCGCGGTCAGTCGAAGAACTTGTCGAGCACAAGGGCATTTTCTACACCAATCGCGGTGTGGCCGACTGGCGTTTTCCACGCGGGACTGTCGGCGGTGCGGAAGCGGATGCCATCGTTGTGCATGGGCGGCTCGGGCTTGCGCTCAACAATGGCGACATGATCCGAGACGCGGCAATCGCCGGACTGGGTATTGCCCTGCTGCCGATGTTTATTGCCGGTCCGTCGATGAAGGCTGGCGATCTCGTCACCGTCGATATCGGCATGCGCCCCGAAGATGAGTTCATCTACATGGCGCACCCCGAGGGGCGAAATCCATCGGTCAAGCTGCGGGCAATGGCCGATCATCTGCGGGCCGCGTTCGGCACTCCACCCTATTGGGACCATCCGGCCGCCTGACGTGCAGAAACCCGTCAGGCATTCAGCTCAGTTGGCGGAGAATGCGTCTCTGATGGATTGCGAACTCGCCCCTGAGGCGAGCAATGCCGCCAGCAATATGCGCGCCTGTCCCGGACGGAGGCTGGTGGAGTGTACGGCACCCGCGTGGGCAAGATCGTGTCCGCCGCCACCGCCGCCGTAGCTCGGTGTGAGTTTTCCCTGCGGCACGCGGCTGGAAACTACCACCGGTATGTTGCGTGCCGAACAGCGGCGTACCGCCTCCACGACCAGTGGATTGGCATTGCCGGAACCGAGTGCCGCGAGCACGATGCCCCTTGCACCGGCATTGATGCTCGCCTCAAGAAGCGCGCCGTCGCAGCCGGGATAGATGGCGATGATATCGACGCGCAATGCGCTGACATTTCCCGGCAAACGCTGCCTGGGGTTTTCCTGTTCGACGGATTGCCGGAAAGCATCGACGTTGTCGGCGGAGTGTTTGTAGAGGCCGAAAGCCGGGTATGTGCGGCCACCAAAACAGACCAGAACACCGCGTTCGGTATTGTTTGCATCAATTGCCGCCGTGACCGCCGCCGCCAGATTGGCCGGCCCGTCAGCCTCCGGGTGATCGGCTGTGTATTGGGCGCCTGTGAAGATGACGGGTTTGGTCAATGTCTGCTGCAACTGCACCAGTATCGCCGTTTCTTCCATGGCATCCGTGCCATGCAGCACGACGATTCCGTCGATCGTCTCGTCGAGGAGGAGTTTTTCGATGGCGTTGCTGACAGACTGCATGTCGGCCAGCGTCAGGCTGGACGAATCCTTTGCCATGAGGTCGATGGCCATGAGATCGATGCCCGCTTCCGGCAACAGGCCGAGAAGGCTTCCACCATCGAGGCTCGGTTGGCTGGAACCATCGGCATTGCGCTTGCTGGCAATGGTTCCACCGGTGGCGATGACCGCCACCAATGGTTTTTTCGGTGACGCGATCACGAAGCAGCCCGATCGTCAGCGGCCGTCTGCGTTGCGGCCGTCTGAGCCGCGATGGCGGCAATGCGGTCACGGGCGAGATACCATCCGATGATGAGCGCTGGAACGATGATGACCAGCGATGCCATCGTCCAGCTGCCGACCGGGTAGTCCAGCGCCATCAGAACCAGTACGCTGAACAGGAAGACAAGCGTGATGATGCCGGTATAGGGCGCGCCGAACATGGCGAAGTCCGGCCGTTCCATCTTGCCCTGCCGGGAAAGGCTCCACAGTTTCAGCTGGCACAGAATGATTACAGCCCAGGCGCTGATGATGCCGAGTGCCGCCATGTTGAGCGCGATTTCGAATGCCATGGCAGGTACGATGGCGTTGAGCACGATACCGATTGCCGTGACGCCAGCGGTGACGGCGATGCCGCCATAGGGGACGCCTGCCTTGTTCATCTTTGCGAGCGCTGCCGGGGCCGAACCCGAAACGGCCATCGAATGCAGGATGCGTCCGGTCGAATACAGGCCCGCATTGAGGGACGACAGAACCGCGGTCAGAACCACGAGGTTCATGACGATATCGGCGCCTTCGATGCCAATCGCGCCGAAGAAGGTAACGAAGGGGCTCTCACCGGCCTTGTAGGCGCTGTAAGGCAAAAGCAGCGACAGCAGCACGACCGAACCGACATAAAAGACCAGCAGGCGGACGACGACCGTACGGATGGCGCGCGGCATGATCTTGCGGGGATCTTCGGTCTCGCCAGCGGTGGTGCCGATCAATTCGATCGAGGCATAGGCGAATATTACACCCTGAATGATGACGAAGGCGGGCAATATGCCGTTGGGCAGGAAGCCTCCATTGTCGCTGATCAGGCTGAAACCGGTGACATGGCCTTCGATGGGTGTGCCGAATATCACGAAATAGACGCCGACAATGAGGAAGGTGACGAGTGCGAGAACCTTGATCAGGCTGAACCAGAATTCCAGCTCACCGAAGACCTTGACGGAAAGCAGGTTCATGGCAAGCACGACGACGAGCGCGATGAAGGCAAACACCCACTGGTCGATGCCGACGAGGAACGGCACGTACTGCTTGAAGAAGTTCATGTAGAGCGCGACGGCGGTCACATCGGCGACGGCGGTCATTGCCCAGTTCAGCCAGTACATCCAGCCGACGGCAAAGGCCATCTTCTCGCCGTAGAACTCGCGGGCGTAGGACACGAAGGACCCCGAGGTCGGGCGGTGCATGATGAGTTCGCCCAGAGCGCGCAGCACCAGAAAAGCGAAAAAACCGCAGAGCGCATAAACGAAGATGAGTGCTGGACCGGCTGCCGCCAGTCTTCCGCCCGCACCGAGGAAAAGCCCGGTGCCGATTGCGCCACCAATGGCGATCATCTGGATCTGACGTGGCTTGAGGGCTTTCTGATAGCCTTGGTCTTCGGCAAACTCGATGCCTTTTTCAGCCTTGATCTGTTTTGATATATTCACTGAAACGCTCCTCCCTAGAGCTCCATATGCCGCGCAGCGCGCAGTATGGCGTCGTTTATTCGCATATTTCGTTATGGCATCCTGTAATGCTGTAATACAGATTTTGCCTTTTTAAGACCATGATCCGGCTTTCGTCAAGTTTGAAGAAATTCGTTTGACGATCTCACCGAGCCAGGCTTATGTGTAAAAATCTGTCTTACAGCATGACAGATTATATTTTGGTGGAGGATGCCAGGGATGGCGACACGCATTGAAAAAGACCTTCTCGGCCCGAAGGAAATTCCGGCGGATGCTTATTGGGGTGTTCACACGGCCCGCGCCGTCGACAATTTTCCGGTTACCGGCATAACGGTGGGCAAATACCCGCACGTCATCCGCGGTCTGGCCTATGTCAAGGAGGCAGCGGCAGAGGCGAATTTCGAACTCGGTTTCCTCGACAGGCAGCGGCGCGACGCCATTGTATCCGCCTGCCGGGAGATCAGGGAAGGTGCGTTGCACGACCAGTTCGTTGTCGATGTGATCCAGGGCGGTGCGGGCACATCCACGAACATGAATGCCAATGAGGTGATTGCAAACCGTGCGCTTGAAGTGCTCGGTCATGCCAAGGGGGACTACGGCCACCTGCATCCCAACGATCACGTCAATCTCAGCCAGTCAACGAATGATGCCTATCCGACAGCGATCAACGTCGGCACGATCGAGGCGATCGACGGGCTTGCGGCATCAATGGAGTTCCTACAGTCGGCATTTGAGCGAAAGGCCAAGGAATTCGACCCGATCCTGAAGGTCGGCCGCACACAGTTGCAGGATGCGGTGCCGATGACGCTCGGTCAAGAATTCCGTGTATTTGCCGTCATGCTCGGCGAGGACAGGGCGAGATTGCTTGAATCGGCGCAGTTGCTTCATGAAATCAACCTTGGCGCCACCGCCATCGGCACAGGCCTGAATGCCCCGGTGGGCTATGCGGCTCTGGCATGCCAGCATCTGGCCCGGCTGACAGGGCGACCTCTGACGACCGCCGCCGATCTTATCGAGGCGACGCAGGATCCGGGCGCATTCGTGCATCTCTCCGGTGTTCTGAAACGCATTGCCGTCAAGCTCTCGAAGACCTGCAACGATCTTCGTCTGCTGTCTTCCGGTCCGCGCGCCGGCATAGGAGAGATCAATCTTCCCGCCATGCAGGCCGGTTCCAGCATCATGCCGGGAAAGGTCAATCCGGTTATCCCCGAAGTCGTCAATCAGGTCGCTTTCTCGGTTATCGGTAATGACATCACCATCACCATGGCGGCGGAAGCGGGTCAGTTGCAGCTAAACGCCTTCGAGCCAGTGATCGTGCGCTCGCTCAGCGACAGCATCGCCCATCTCGACGCCGCCTGCCGCATTCTTGCTGAACGTTGTGTAGATGGCATTACCGCCAATCCGGCCGTCATGGCGCTGCGTCTGCAGCAATCGCTCGGTCTGGCGACCGCGCTCAACCCGCTGATCGGCTACTATGCCGCGACCGAGGTCGCACGCGAAGCGCTGCAAACGGGACGCACTATCGTCGAGGTCGTGCTTGAGCGTGGCTATCTGACCACCGAACAGCTGGACAAGGCTTTACGGCCGGAAGTGTTGGCGAATGTTCAGCCGTCTGTCAGCGATCTGGCTGACCTGCCTCTATGATTTCGGTGACTGCCTGCTTCACCTGCCCCAGGTGAAGCTCCATGGCTCGCGAGGCATCCTCTTGCGAGCCAGCATCGACCGCTGCCGCGATCTGCCGGTGTTCCCGGTTGGACGCAACACGGCGGCTGGCCATCAGGTTGACCAGTTCCGACTGCTGCATGAGCGCATCGCGGGAATCCGCGACGATCTTGAAAAACACGGCATTGCCGGAGGCTTCCGCCAGCAGCATATGAAAATCCGAATCGAGCTTGACCCAGCGGCGCGGATCTTCTTCTCTTTCCATCTCGTCGCAAAGTTTCAAGAGGCCTGCCGACTGCTGTTTGCTGCGGCGCAGAGCGGCCCAGCCAGCCGCTGGGATCTCGATGAACGGCCGTGCCTCGATCAGATCCCGTGCGGAGTAACCGCTGTAGCTGAGATCGCTCGGTGGCGTCGCTGTCGTGACGAATGTGCCGCTGCCGGTCCTTGTCTGGGTCAAGCCGAGCGTTTGAAGCGAACGAAGCGCCTCGCGAATGACCGGGCGGCTGACGCCGTATTTCGATGCAAGATGCGTCTCGGATGGCAAACGCGTACCCACATCGATACGGCCTGAAATTATCGCAGAACGCAGTTCTTCGAAGACCGCTTCAGCCGCATTCTTGCGACTGATCGGGCTACTTTCTGACAACCAATCAGTCAATGCAATCATGATTTCAACCTGTCCGATGGCTGTCGTGTTGTCAATTGCCGACCGAATACGAGGGAGGATTTTGCCGTTGAAACGGCCGCGCCTATGCCCATGTACCCGTGCCTCGCGATACGGTTTTGGATCACGCCATAGCCGGTTGCTTCGGCTCCGGTCTTCGCCGCACATAGGCTTCGATGACATCGACGACGTGCTGACGCCGAAAGTGACCGGTCTTTCATGACGGGTATAGGTTTATCGTCAGGTTTCCTTCCTGGAAAATGCAATTGAAGCCTCCTGTTCCCATGGGCCGTCCAGATATTTCCAGAGATCGACGCCCGTGATCCTGATGCTGTGAGGCCGGAAGTCTGCGCGTAACTCCCTGTAGAGATCATCTGCCGCCGTCTTCGATGCCTTGTTCTGCACGGTGATATGGGGACGCCATATCTGCATGTCCTGTGAACCTAGCCATTTGATGAAGGCGGATTTCAGTTTGGCGCGGATGGCGGTGAGTGCATCGCTTTCAATCGAGAACGCCACACCTGCTCCAATATGGCGGATGCCGGTAACGTCTGCCGAGACTGCGTCGATTCCGGAGGTCGTCTCTTCAAGCTGAGCCAGGATGCGCTCACGATATTCGCCCGGCAGCCGATAAAACATCGTGAGATGTGCTTTCAGAAAATTCCGAGCGGGTGGAAAATGCTTTTGTCGCAGGAAATCGAATGGCTGGAGGTCATTTTCCGCGATTTGTGCCGTGACGATAAGTGGGACCTGTGTCTTCAACCGATTGTCCTTGCGAGCCGAGCAGGGGGAGTGTCGGGCAAGTCTGAAGGTTTGACGTCGGTATTGTCCAGAGTTCCAATGCGGTAAAATCGACGGTGAGGCGTTCCGACATCTTGGCACGTGCGGATGCGGCGCAGAACGCGAAGGCAGTCAGGGAGGCAATCGCCTTGAAACTTGTCAGCCTGCCATAAAGATATGGCCGCACCATTGCCGGTGCGGCCACAATGTTCCTGTTAAACCCGTGATCCTGTTGCCGGATCAGAAGTCGAACGATGCGGAAAGCATGAACGTCCGGGATGCTCCCGCCGCAAGGAAACCGCGCGCCGACGAAGCCCAGTAGTTTTCGTTGAAGACATTCTCGACATTCGCCCGGATTTCCACCGCCTTGCCGTTCTCTCTGTTGAACTTGTAACGCCCGCCGAGGTCGACCCGCGTCCAATCGTCGATCTTTTGCTTGTTGGCCTGATCGTAAAGCGTGCTGCCATTGTAAAGAACACGACCCGTCATGGTCAGCCCTTCGACCCAGGGCAGATCGTATTCGCCGTAGACGCTGATCGTCGTCTTTGGAACGCCCGGTACGCGATTGCCATTGAATGTCCCTGAGAGGGTGCGGTCGAGTTCTGCGTTCATGAAGGTCACGCCACCCAGAAGACGAAGGCCATCCATGGGTTCGCCGAACATCGAGAGTTCGACGCCGCGATTGATCTGGAGACCGTCAACGGAATAGATTTGCGTCACTGGATCGGTATAGGCGCTTTTCTGTCTGATTTCGAACAAAGCAGCGGTGATGGCGAAGGAACCCAGATCGTATTTGGCGCCCACTTCCTTCTGATCGTGGACGAATGGCGGAAAGACTTCATTCCTGTTTTTCGCGGTCGCGGGTGCAATTCCGCCTTCCGATAACGCTTCCACGTAGTTGGCGTAAATGGAGAGGTCATCCGTGACGCGCCAGTTGGCCGCAACGGCAGGGCTGAACCGCGTTTCTTCATAAAAGTAGTTCTGCTGTCCGATCGGAGTGGCGCCGGGACGTGTATTGAAACCGCGTGAGCGCACCTCCTGATAGCGGCCACCCAGTGTCAATTCCATCCGGTCATCAAAAAACGACAAGGTATCGGAAATCGCCACGCTGGTGGATAGAAGGTCTGCAAAGAGTGGTAGATTGTTCGAACGTGGCAATGCGGCCGTATTGACGGAGTTGTCGGGCAGGTAGATCGGATTGTAGATATTGGTTGCATACGCTGCAGGAAGGCCGAGGGCTCCAGGCAGGAAACCGCCCCTGTAGTTCTCATTCAGGCTCCTTTGCACGGAGACGTTGAGTTCATGGCCGATGAAGCCTGTCTCGAATTCCGAACGCAGGCCGATTTCGCCCGAAAAGCCCTGGATCTGCTGGGGCTGAATGGCAAGCTCCGACGTTGCATCGCCGTTTGCGTTCAGAATCTTGTAGGACGAGGTGAGAAAGTCCTCGCGATAACGGCTGGCACCGGCCGCGGCATAGATCGTGGTGGTGTCTAAAATGTCATATTCGATACGCGCAGCCGCCATGTTGTGCGTGCTGTCATGATATTCGAACGGATTGGCCGTGTTGATCCTGCCTTTTGGCGCCTCTGGAATGGCGATGCCGGAACTCGCAGAGTTGAACAGCGACGTCGGCGCGTCGATATTCTGCGTGGAATGGTTGAGATCGAGTGATGCGCGGACGTTCTCACCACGATAGTCTATTCCGAGTGAGGCAACGCCAACCTCGATTTCGTTATGATCCATTCCGGTTTCGCCGAACCGGTAGGAGCCATTGGCCCGGATGCCCCACTCACCGGCGGGACCGAAGCGGCGGCCGATATCTGCGTGGTTCCAAAGCTGGCTGTCGCTGATATAGCTCGTCGTCAGGCGCGTCAGCGGCTCGTCGGTTGCGCGCTTTGGAACGAGGTTGATCGTGCCGCCGACGCGGCCGACACCGCCATTCACGAAAGCTGTCGGTCCCTTTAACACTTCCACCCGCTCTATACCTTCGAGGAAGCCGCGACGCGGATTGGCGATGTAGGGAAGGCCGTCGTAAAGGACATCCAGGTTGACCACTGAAAAGCCACGGATGAAGAAAGAGTCGCGTTCACTGTAAGCTGGCGCATCCTGTCGTACGGAAGGGTCGTTCAGCGTGATGTCGGCAATGGTTCGCGCCTGCTGGTCGCGTATCAGCTGCGCGGTATAGGCCGCTATGCTGAAGGGTGTTTCAAGAACTGAGCGGTTGCCGAGTGCGCCAAGGCGCGCGCCCTTGGCGACCTGGTTTCCGGCGTATGGCTCGGGAGGCTGGCCGACGGTGCCCGTTGCGGGCGGGCGCTTATCGGCACCGCCGGTCACCACGATCGTCTCAAGTCGTGTATCGGAAGCGCTCGACGCCTGCGCGTTACGGTTGGCTTCCTGACCGTGTGCCAAAACTGATGACATCGCCAGCAGCGATACGCCCGCCAGAACCGCTTTGCTGTGTCTCAGCACGCCGTTGTGAAAATTGCCCCTCAACATGTCTGTTACTCTTCCCCTGTTACAAAAGATGAATTGTCTGATTGCCGGTTCGACACCGCTGCCGCAGGTCGTGTCGAATGCTAGAGTTGCGCGGAAGCGTCATCTCGCTGCTGCCATCGCAAGGATTGGAACGCTTCGCGGAAAGCGAACTGGACAAGATGCCGTTCAACGACAGTTTGGGTTTCCCGCAATTGCGCGTCGTCGTGGGACTGAACCCTGATCCGCAGTTCGCCGTCCTTTGCATCCAGGATTGCCGTTCCGCAGATGAAGCGGCATTCTCCGTGGTCGCCATCATAGGAAACGTCGACCTTGTGAGCGAAATGCCTGCAAAGCTGCGTCAGGTATCTGGCTGCGTGCTCTGTCTTGAAAATTGCCAGCGCTTCCATGGTGAATAACTCCTCTTTTATGGGCATGTGTCGCGTGGTCAGAACTTCGCTTTGGCAGCGATCAGGAAGCTGCGGCCCGGTTCGGAGAGTGGAGTGACATTGCCGAATTCCTGTCCGTACGTGGCGCGTTGCGAGTAGGTTTCGTTGAACAGGTTCCTCACCTCCGCCCGAAATGTGATGTTCCTCAGTCGTTCGGGTTTCCATTCGGCGAAGGCGTTGACGACTGTGTAGGCTGCATATGGAATGCGCCTGCTTTGAGCGTTTTCGTCGACATGATCGTATTCGGGGGCAATCTCGATATCGCCGCCGATCGTCAGGTTCAGGTCTTCGAAAACACGTGCTGCAGACACCGTGATGATGTCGCCAACTGGCGAGGCCAGGTAGTTGCCGCTGTCCGAGCTGGCAGGGCGACCGTCCACGTCCACATCGATGTGGACGTATTTGGCTTTCGCGTAACCGCCCGTCGATTCATAACCCACGCCGATCTCGAAGCCTCTGGAGCGAAGGTCACGTTGGCGCAGTGCGCCTCCGGCAGCCGGGTTGTGGACAGGGACGCGGGCATCGGCGATATCGGTCCCAAACAGGCTGGCCTCCGCCATGAAACCGTGATGTCGCGCGGTCAGCCCGATCAGGTAATTCCTGGCCGTTACGGATTCCGGGCCATCGTCGCCGTAATCCCATCTGGGATTGATGATGAAGTTTTCCGTCAACGGTACACCTGCCCAGACGCGGGAAAACCCAGCCTTGGCGGAGAAGATGTCGGTGAGATCGTATTCACCCGATATGTTGGCGCTGATGCCGGAATCGCTGAAATCCTGACCGTTGACGCCGGTGAACCGCTGCCGGTCGACACGTCCCCCGAAGGAGAGCCGCGTCCTGTCCCAGGGCTCAAGGCGGGCCTGCGTGTAAGCGCCGAGATTGAAGGCGCTTTCGCGGCCTGCCTCATAGGGGTCGTGGAGCTCTGCCCTGTCGCTGTAGAAATCGATGCCGGAAACGACATTGCCGATATCGAATGAGAACTTGTTTTCGAACTTGCCATTCAGGCTGGATGTCTCGCCGGTGTCGTCGTAGAGCCGGCCTGAAGAACCATAGATCGGTATGGTCACTTTTGTGGCGCCATAGGCGAGTATGACCTTGGGATCCCACCACTGCTCAGGTGTTTCGTCCGTATAGGTGATGACGGTGTTCTGTCGGGCAAGCCGGTAATCGCGCAGACGCGGTTCCCATGTTCGCGGTGTTGCCACGAAACCGGAATTGGCCCGGTACGGGCGTGGCGCGTCGTCTTCCACCCGGTCGTGGCTTATCTCAAGGCGATCTCCGCTCTCGAATTCGTAGCCGATCTTGCCGAGGCCACTCACAATGTTGGTCTTCGTTCCCTCGACCTCGTTTCCACCACCGTCATTGAATTCGTTTCCCTTGCCGAGGGTCAGGTATCCGAGGAAATCAAGCCCTTCCTTGCTGCCATAGCCTGATATGCCGGTTACGGCAGTATGGCTGTTGAGGTCGTAGGTGGATGTGACGAGGCCTCCGAGAGATTTGCCCTCGTCCAGAAGATCGGCAACTTTCTTCGTTTCGTAGCTGATTGCCCCGGCAAGCGCGCCCGGTCCGGCATCCGCGGGCGCGATGCCGGCATCCACGTCGATCGCTCTGAGGATGGAGGGGTCGATGAGATTGGTCGCGTTGTGGTGGAAGACCTTGTTGTTCTGGCGGGCGCCGTCGATGCTTATCGCCAGATTGGTTTCTTCAATCCCGTTGACATAGACCTTCTGGGACATCGGCAGGGAGCTTCCCACCTGTATGCCCGCTTCTTCGCGAAACACATCGGCGATGTTGACAGGGTTGAGCCGTTCGAGCTGCCTCGTGCCGATGATCGTTTCAGCGATGTCTCCCTGCCCGATGTCCTGCGCTTCGATAACGATGGGTGCGAGGACATTGCCCTCATCGGTTGATGTCGTGGCACCCGGATCACCGATCACGGCGGTGCCGTTCAATATGCGGTAAGAAATCCCGCTGCCTTCAAGCAGCTTTCCAAGTGCCACGTCGGGCGAAAACTGACCGGAAACTGCGCGCGAGCTGACGCCATTGGATGTCGAAGCGGCGAGAGTGACCTGAAGTCCGGACTGTCGGCCGAATGCGTTCAGTGCCGATGCGAGCGGTTGAGCAGGGATGTTGAAGTGGTGTTGCGCAGTCTGCGCCATTGCCAAGGGTGGATCGATGAGGGAAGGTGTGGCCAGTGCCACTGTTGCCGACAGCGTCAGCGCAAATGCTTTGCCGCAAATGACGCCTTTCTGTCGTTCCCCGTTCACCAGAAGCGTCATTCCGCTTCGTCTCCCATTCGCCTTTATTCGCAAGCCGTCTGCTTGAGTTCAGGGTAAAGACGATCAGGGTCTGAGCATTTTTCAGCGCGATGTGAAAAATTTTTCGAAAATGCGTCGGAATGCTGTTGTGCTAGAAAAGAGCGAGAACTCTCAGGTAGGGCGAAACACGATGTACCTTGCCGCCGAAGGGGCTGACCAGTGCTTCCAGAGCGCGATCGGGGTCAGAAAGATCGTAGAGGCCGGTCACACGTCGATCACCGAGTTCGATACTCGCCACTGCGATCCAGGATTTGTGATAGCGTTGCAACTCGGCAATCACGGACGTGACTGGAACATCCTGCACGAAAAGTTTACGCTCACGCCAGGAGGCTATGGTGTCCACGTCGACAGTTGCACGAGAAAGGCGCCCGCTCGTGCGGTCGAGAGTGACGGTGTCACCGGCCATCATTCTGAGTGTGTTTTTGCTTCCGGCATCCGACAGATTGATGATCCCGTGTGCCAACTGAACCGTCTCGATTTGCGGCGTGACATTGACGTCGAACGCCGTGCCGACAACGGTCACGTCGAGTGCGTCCGTCTTCACGTTGAAGGGGCTTCGGGCATCCGGCCGAACATCGAAGAAGGCCTGTCCAGACAGCAGGCGAACCTGACGACCTGTGGCTGAAAACGCGACGGCTATGGCGCTGTCTCCGGCAAGCTCGACCGTCGATCCGTCTTCCAGAGTAACCCGCCGGACTTCTGCGGTCGCGGTCACATAATTGGCGTTGTAGCGTGTCAGTATCGACGGTGCCGCGACAAAGGCAATTAAACAGGCGGCAAGTGCCGCGATACCTATCGAGATCGGCTTTCTGTGGCCGGATCTGCGTGAGCGGGCGGCAAGCGGCAATGTGCGCCGATCGGAATTTGGTACGGTTTGGCCGGATGATGCGTGAGCCGGAACAACCGCACCCATGACCTGCCAGGTTCGAATGGCTTTTGCCCAAGCGTCACCGTTTTCAGCCGATCCGTTCAGCCAGAGCGTAAAAGCTTTTTTGTCGTCGTCAGTGCACGTGGGTTCGTTCAGGCGCAGGAACCAATCCATTGCCTCTTCCAGCCGCTTGTCACCAGTCTGGTCATGCCGCGTCAAATCATACCTGCTTCGAATGTCGAGAGGTTTTAACCGAATTTTCCTGCCGAAAGTAGAAACGATTATCGCGGGAATATTTTTCGTGGCGAGAGGGCAGTTCAGGCATTTTTTCTGTCGAGCGCGACCGCTATCTTCATCATTGCTGTCCGGACATGCCGATGTGCGGTTGTAACCGACACACCCAGATGCTGGGCAACCGCCGCCAGCGTCTGGCCGCCGTGACGATGCATCTCGACTGCGATCTGGATTTCCTCAGGCAGCGAGGCTAGTACCTCCTGGGCGATGCGCACTTCGTCACAGAACATGGCCGTCTGTTCCGGCGTGTCGGACGGGCGCGGAACAATCCAGAACGGTGGATCCTGCAATTGTGCCCGTTGCTCGATCTTGCGGCGTTTGACCAGATCGAGTGAGAGATTGCGGACGATCCGATAGAGATATGCTAGCCCCTGGCGAGCCGTTTCCGATGCCGAAAGGTCGGGTGCGAAGCGCAGGTAGGCTTCCTGAACGACGTCTTCCGCAGCGTCTCTCGATCCCAGGATCCTGGCCGAATAGCTGATCAGCGCGGCTCGATGACCAAGGAACATATTTTCGGTTTCGAGGCTCATATCGAGGCGTTCCTGCTGCTCCGTCTGTCTTTCGTGCACGCTGTTTTCCGAAAGGTGGTCGATTGAGCTGAATTGACTTAGAGCGCCGTGTGTCCTTTCGGACGCACAAAGGACGCTCTAAACTATTGAATCTGCGCATCGTGCTTTCCGAAAATCGATTCCGATTTTCGGGCCGATGCGCTAGATCTGTAAACGCATGGTGCTTTATCTAGCAACAAAAACTTGAATTAGAAAGTCATATTCAGATCTGTCACAGCAATTACGGACTCTGCCTATGCGGCGTAATCCCGGCGGTGCCTGGACGACCAGATCCGTAGGGGGGTGATATAATTGGGAGAGGCGATCACCAGCGAACGATTTGCCATGGTTCAAGGCCGGGTCTCGAGTTCACCGGAGAAGGCCGCCCGGACAAGCTCACGCCGGATGTTGTCGGGCGCTTGATCGTCATCGATTGTCGGGGCAATTTTTCAGGCGCAGCTCAGTTGTTGCGTCTCTAACCGTTTCCATTGACCAGTCCCTTTGCCAGCCTTCCTGCTCCCGCCTTGGCTGATCGATTGTGTATGCACCAACATCCGCGAGTGCTCAGCTCCTCGCTTATCCCTACGTTGGTGCCGGTGACGCACATAGGCTTGTCGCTCGTTTTAGTCCGTCGACGGAGCTTTGTTCTCCGGGTTGAGAGGTTGTTTTACAGCTGTCCGTTCTACGGTTTCAACCGTGACGGTGCGACGGTTCAGGAAGGCGTGATCCAGAACTGGTGGCGTCAGGGCATGATGGGCGGCGCCAAGGCCCATTACGACGGCATCAAGGCGTTTTCCGAGACAGACCAGACGGAAGACCTGAAGGCCATCACGGTTCCGACGCTGGTGCTGCATGGCGAAGACGACCAGATCGTGCCGATTGCCGATGCGGCGCACAAGGCGATCAAGCTTCTGGCGAACGGCACCCTGAAGACCTATCCCGGCTTCTCGCACGGCATGCTGACCGTCAATGCCGACGTGCTGAACGCCGATCTGCTCGCCTTCATCAAGGGCTGATCGTGATCCGGTATGGGAGACCCATGCCGCGGCCGTCTCCGGCAGATCGAAAAAATAAAAGGGCGTCCGCGCCCTTTTTCAACGATCATTGCCCCACAGGCCGCGCTCGGCCGCGCAGTGCACTCCGTAGCGACTACCACGGCACAGCCGTTCACCGGTTTTTCGAAGTCGCTCCCTCGGAAGGACTGAGTTAGCTTGGATGCGATATAGACAATGCCCGGTGATGCCCGACCAAAGCTGCCAAGCTTCCTGGTATTGGCAACACTAATTTCCCCACGCCATCCGCAATGCCATGACCGGTCGCCTCTGGATGATAGCGCGGGTTTTGGTGCATCGGCGCGGGCCTATTTCCGGGCTTAAAGCCAACGAGCGCTCTTGTTGTGATGACGGAACCGTCTTGCTGCGCATGAAGTCCGTTGCACACGGGCGCACTGATTGGTTCGTCTTGTTCTCCCTAGTCTCAGCATAGGCCTCCGGTTCGGCCCCTGGGTTCGCATAGACTGAGGGGACTTCGACCAGAAGACATTGCCTCTGCGCCCGGAGGATATTGCGAGCGCGATGGCATCACACGCCGCGATCATTTCTCTGCCCCTATCTCTCATCGCCTTGTGCAGCTTGGCAGTGACGAGCTTGCTGGTGTTCTGTGAAACCTTTTGGAATGCCGAGAGTTTGGTCTGGGAGCATATCAGCTCATTTTTTTCACAGCATGCGATCGCCGTAGACAAGGGTGGTTTGCATCGGTTTGCGAGGAGATGCCGTATGAATTCCATAATTTACCTGGTTGGGCTGGTCGTTGTCGTCCTGTTTATTCTCTCACTGCTGGGGTTACGCTGATGGTAGATTCAAGCGGAATTGATACAAATCCAAACCGCAGCTACGTCGATTGGCCCGCAATTTTCGCCGGAGCGATCATAGCTTCCGGAGCGATGGCAGTGCTTACGACCTTTGCCAGTGGCTTGGGACTGAGTTCGATCTCTGTTGACGAAGGTGGCGATGTGAGTTCCGTATGGCTGATAGTGACGGGACTGTTCATCATTGTCTCGATGGTCGCTTCCTACATGCTGGGCGGTTACATCACAGGTCGGATGCGGCGCCCAGCGGGTTCGGCCGATCGTGATGAACTAACAACCCGTGACGGCGTGAATGGCCTTGTCGTCTGGGGGATTGGAACGGTCGTTTCGGCATTTTTAGCGGTTGGCGTTTTGTCCGGTGGTGCGAAGGCTGTCGGCAGCGTCGCTCAGACGACTGTCGAAGCGACAGGGACTGCTCTTGGTGGCGCATTGCAAAGTGTGGGTCAGGCCACCGGTGGGTTGGTCGCAGGTGCAGGCAGCGCGGCTGGCGGCCTTGCACAGGGTGCCGGTCAGGCAGTAGCACCGAGCCTTGAACAGATGCTTCCGCAAGGACTGAAGGCCAATCCGGTAGATTATTTCACTGATACGCTACTTCGCACGGACGCGCAGGCCGGTCAGCCACAAGGAGCCCAGAACACCGGCGACTACCAGAGGCAGATCGGTGGAATACTCGGTAACGTGCTCTCAACCGGCGAGATCTCCGATGCTGACCGAACCTGGCTGGCAAACGAGGTCGCTGCCCGGACCGGTATCAGTCAAACCGACGCACAGGGACGGGTCGATGAGACAGTCGAGCGTGTCCAGGCAGTCAGGACCCAAGCTCAACAGAAAGTTGACGAAGCAAAGAAGCAGATCGACGATACCAGAGCACAAGCCGAACGGGCCCTGGAGGATGCGAAGACCAAGGCTGCGGATGCTGCCGAAAAGGCGCGAATTGCCGGCGTGCTCAGCGCTTTTCTACTGGCCGCGTCCGCGCTGGTGTCTTCGGCTGCCGCCTATATTGGTGCTGTCCATGGCGGACGCCATCGCGACGAAGGTCGGATATGGGGAGGCCTTTCCTACAGGAGATAATTCCCATCGAAACAATTGAGCTTCCGGACTCCGCGCCGGAAGCTCATCTATGAATGATGCTCCACAGATGGTCACCTTCCGGGTTGAGGGGCAACCGGAGCGAGAGGGATTGCGTCACTGCACTGATTGCCGGACAGAAAGCGGATCAGCTTTCCCCATTTCGGAATCTGTTCCGCGAACCGTTCGAAACATCCGGCGAGATGCAGGTGTATTGTGGACATGGATTTCGCAAGCCCAAGACTGTTTTCACGCAGCGACGTAGGTCGAGATCAAGCTGGGCTGCATCGGAGATACACCGATACATCTGAGACCCGCATAAGAACTCTGGCTCAAGAGGCGTGAGCTTTGGCTGTCACCCGCGGCGGATGGTGCACAGTTTGGGGAGGATCGTTTCTAGCGTTGCTTTCTCCGTATGCTGCCCGCGTAATATCAAGGAAACGGTCAGCTAAGAGTAGAGCCCCCCGCATGTTGCTAGGTAAAGCCAGAGTCCAGCCGCAAGCCCCACGGGCCTGGCAATATCCCAGCCCCTGCTGAACGTACCTGAAGGTGCTTCTAGCCCAGTCGGATCATCGCCGGAAATCGCGGCAATGCCACCTCGGGCGGGTGGGGGGTGAAGTTGAAGGACTTTCGTCCCTTGACGACCCGGCGCCAAATTCCATCGTGAGGATTTATACCGCGACCGCCGGTCTGACGGCGATTCGGCGAAGGGTGAGTTTCGACTGCTGTCGGTCTCGAAAAGTCCGCTTGAGACATTCCAACCCGGGAGATAGTAGCTCGTACCATCACCATATCCGTGACCTGCACATCGATAGGTTGAAGGTAAACTCGCAAAATCTCCCACTAAAATCGCTTGGGAGAGGAAGTGCGTGACGTATGAGTTGACTTTCATTGGAGCGAGGGGAATGGAAAGGGCAGCTGCCTTTGAAAAAGTATTGATGCTTGACCCTTGGGTAGACACTATTCCCGATCTCAGTAGCCTTTGGCGGATCCGGCGCCGTAGCAGGACGCGTCATTGACATTCTCATCTGAAGCTTGCGGCGAGCGTTTTACGGAACCAAATGTCCGGAGAGACGTTACCAGAGCAGCCAGGTATCCGCGTCCCCCAGCAACGCCTGGCTGAATTCTGAAAGTGGCACGTCCTTCTCCATAAGGCGTGTCGCTTTCGCTTTGTCCATATCTTTGATCGCATAGTGAAACTCGATACTTGGTATCGGCGTCATGCTGTGCCCTCTAAAGGCGAGAAGCATTGCACGAAAGATGTGATCCTACATCTTTCACGCTCAAGCCTTCATTCCTGCTTGCGACACGGTATCTCGCGCTTGCCAAATCCCGATCATGTAGGGCTGGGCGGTTGAAAATCCCGCGAGGCAGACTGCTTCCATATCGATTGAGTAGAGGTGCAATGCGAAGGAGGCAAGGCATTCCCCTTGCCGGGATGTTCATCGATAACGGCGTCTGTTCGTGCACCACGACACACGGAAAGAATGGGGTCGTCGATCACATCTTTGACGCGGCGTGCGCATGAAATGGAAACGAGCACCGTCAGACCACGTCTCAACACTTTGGGACTAGCACCTAGGCGATACCCTTTCCACCCGTCATGCCGTAAACTTCGCCATTGATGAAGCTGGCGTCCTGTGAGGCCAGAAGGACATAGAGCGGTGCCAGTTCAACGGGTTGGCCGGGTCGCCCAAAATCGCTGTCTTCTCCGAAGTGTTTCACCTTTTCGTCGGGCTGACCGCCACTGGGTTGAAGCACGGTCCAGAAAGGCCCTGGCGCGACGACGTTGGCGCGTACGCCCTTTTCGATCAGTTGTTTCGATAGCGCCTTGGTATAGGCAACTATCCCTGCCTTGGTTGTCGCGTAATCGAGCAGGATGGGTGAGGGTTTATACGCCTGGATCGAAGCCGTTGTGATCACCGACGCGCCGGGTTTTAGATGCGGCGCTGCCGCTTGAGCGATCCAGTGAAGAGCGTAGAGATTGGTCTTCATCGTCTGGTCAAAGTCATCAGTAGACAACTCGCCGATGTCATCGCGGTACTGCTGCCGCGCCGCATTGATGACCAACACATCCAGGCCGTTTAGATCACACACGGCCTTCTCCACCATTTCCCGACACCAAGCCTCCTGTTTGATGTCCCCCGGAAGCGCCACCGCAATGCGGCCCTCGGCCCTGATCAGCTCGATCACCCTTTCAGCGTCAGGCTCTTCCTCTTCGAGGTAAGAGATGGCAACGTCTGCGCCTTCGCGGGCAAATGCTATCGCTACAGCTCTGCCAATGCCGGAATCGCCGCCGGTGATAAGCGCCTTCCTCCCTTTGAGTTTTCCGGACCCCTGGTAACTTTCCTCACCGTGGTCTGGTATCGGCCACATGTTCCCAGCCAGCCCTGGCTGGGTTTGACGTTGTGCTTCAAAGGGTGGCGAGGGGTATAGGTTGCGTGGGTCCTGCAGCGTGTGAGGGTCAGACATCATTGCTCTCCATGACGAATTTGCGAACGAGATCGCTCACGGTGCGAATTTATTTTTGCGTACGTAGGTAACGCGCAGTTCGCTGCGTCGTTCCAGAAAGTGCGTTTCAATTTTGCGGGCGAACCGAGTTTGCAAGAGAAGGGAGACGGTGATGGCGATGGTGAAAAAAGAAAACTTTTCGTGCCGAATTCGGTTGGTCGATGGGAAGACATCAGTGGCAAAAGTTATGCGCTGAGTGTCCGGCCAGGGAGAGAAAATGTTTGTTCTGTATGGGATTGGGCGGACACGCGATTACCAGCCAATGGGCGTGCAGTTGCCTCTTCGATATCCCCTATAGGTCTTTCGACCGACCGATAGATCATCTTTCCGCTTGCCGGTTGAGTGTTATTTACCTGCACCTTGGAACCTGCTCAGGGCCAACGCCTTTTTACCTTATGGACATATCAGAGAACAAACCCAGCCGGCTGCAAGCTGATCTCGATATCCGGGATGCGATCATACACGTCCTCTATCTCAAGCTCGTTGCTGAGCATGAAACGCGAGAAGCTGTCATCGACGCTGCTCGTGCTGGAGCCGCGCCGGAAGTGCTTGAGGCGATAGCGTCCGATCCTGTACCCGTGATCGATGAATTCGGACAAAAGGAAACCGTGCGCGAGCTTCTGCATCACTTCTCGAAGATGCAGTCTCATTGTTCGGGCAAGAAAACCCCGTCGGACCGGTGAACTCATGTCCGAAAAACTCTCGACCTACCAAAGTAAACGCGATTTCACGAAGACGAAAGAGCCCGCCGGGAGAGCAGAGATAAAGCCCTCGCAGCGGCTACGCTTTGTCATCCAGAAACATGATGCCACCCGCCTGCATTACGATCTTCGCCTTGAGCTTGATGGCGTATTCAAGTCCTGGGCCGTCACGCGTGGTCCCTCTCTTGATCCGGAAGACAAACGTCTGGCGGTGGAGGTTGAGGACCATCCCCTCGACTATGGTGATTTCGAAGGCACGATCCCCGAGGGCGAATATGGCGGCGGTACGGTGATGCTGTGGGACCGTGGCTACTGGGAGCCGGAAGGTGATCTCTCTCCAGAAGATGCGATCAGGAAAGGCGACCTCAAATTCGTCCTCCATGGTGATCGCCTGCAAGGCAGTTTCGTGCTCGTGCGCATGAAACACGACCGAAACGGTGGAAAGCGAACCAACTGGCTGCTGATCAAGCACCGCGATGACAACGCCGTCAGCCGGAATGGCGGTGCCATCCTCAACCGCGAAAAAACGTCGGTTGCGTCCGGTCGGGAAATGGCGGCAATCGCTGCGGGCACAGGCCGAAAGCCGAAGCCATTTATGTCCAGTGAAGCCATCATCGATGCGGATGCCGTGTGGGACAGCAGCGAGGGGCACACGGCGCAGGAGCGGCAAAAACATCGGCAAAACGAAGCCAACAGAAAAAAGCGCGCTGTAGCAGGCACGATGCCCGCCTTCGTCCCGCCACAGCTTTGTAAATCTCAGGAGAGGCCGCCGTCTGCCACGGGCTGGGTACATGAAATCAAGTTCGACGGTTACCGTATTCAGATACGCGTCGAGGCGGGCAAAGTTCAGCTTAAGACCCGGAAAGGGCTCGACTGGACAAAGCGGTTCAGCCACATCGCTGCCGATGCCGCCGGTCTTCCCGATGCCATCATCGATGGCGAGGTCTGCGCGCTGGATGAGAGCGGTGCTCCGGATTTTTCAGCGCTTCAGGCGGCCCTGTCCGAGGGGCAGACCGAGCGCCTGGTCTATTTCGCTTTCGACCTTTTGTTCGACGCCGAAGCTGATTTGCGGGATCTGCCGCTTCATGATCGTAAATCCCGGCTAGAGGCCCTTCTCGCCGAAGGAAAGCTCACACAGCGCATCAGGTATGCCGATCATTTCGATACGGGTGGCGATGCCGTGCTTCGCTCGGCATGTCGCCTATCTCTGGAAGGTATTGTCTCGAAGAAGGCTGATGCGCCCTACCAGTCCGGTCGAAGCGATAGCTGGATAAAGTCCAAATGCAGGGCCGGTCATGAGGTGGTCATTGGCGGTTACGCAACGACGAACGGCAGGTTTCGATCTCTGCTGGTCGGAGTTTATCGAGGCAAGCACTTCGTTTATGTGGGCCGTGTCGGTACCGGGTTTGGTACCGGTAAATCGGATATGCTGCTGGACGTTCTGTCGCCGCTGAAGATTACCCGTTCGCCTTTTACCGGGATCGGCGCGCCGAAGAAGACGGCGGATATCCACTGGGTGAAACCAGCATGCGTTGCCGAGATCGAATTCGCGGGATGGACCGCCGATGGACAGGTACGTCAGGCTGCTTTCAAGGGATTGAGGGAAGACAAGCCAGCCGATGAGGTAACGACAGAGGTAGCCACATCGGTCGATCCGATCAAACCCGATGCTGCGGCCGTACGGAAATCCGCTTCAAGGGCAAGAGGCCGAAAGGATGCGAAAGTGGAGATCATGGGTGTTCTCATATCCCATCCCGACAAGGTGCTTTGGCCGGATAAGGATGACCCGGTGACCAAGCAAGATCTGGCTCACTATTTCGAGGCTGTGGGCGATTGGATGATCGCTCATGTCAGGGGCAGACCATGTTCAGTCATCCGGGCGCCCGATGGGATCGACGGCGAGCAATTCTTCCAGCGGCATGCGATGCCGGGCATGTCGAACTTGCTGGAGCTCGTCAAAGTCTCAGGCGACAAGAAACCTTATCTGCAGGTCGACAGGATCGAGGGGCTGGCATCGCTGGCACAGGTTGCCGCCCTCGAGCTTCATCCATGGAACTGCCAAGCGGGTGAGCCGGAATTGCCCGGCCGTCTGGTCTTCGATCTCGATCCGGGCCCGGATGTTGCATTTTCCACGGTGGTCGAGACCGCCCGCGATTTCCGGGACCGTCTGGATGAGCTTGGTCTTGTCAGTTTCTGCAAGACGACCGGTGGCAAGGGGTTGCATGTGGTGACCCCATTGAAGACCACAAGAGGCGCACTCCCCGGATGGGATGAGGCAAAGGATTTTGCCCGGCGTGTCTGTGAGTTGATGGCAGAAGAGAAGCCTGACCTCTATCTCACTAAAATGGCAAAGAAGCTCCGGAACGGGCGTATCTTTCTCGATTATCTGCGCAATGACCGCATGGCGACGGCGGTGGCTCCATTGTCACCTCGTGCGAGGCCCGGTGCAACCGTATCGATGCCACTGACATGGACGCAGGTGAAATCCGATCTTGATCCCCAGCGTTTTACGATACGAACCGTACCGGCATTGCTGGGCAAGAGCGCGGCGTGGAAGGACTACCATCAATCGGATCGCTCACTTGCGGAAGCCATTAAGCGTCTGGACAAGATGACCTGACCCAGCGCCCAAAACGTCTTCGGTTACTTCGTCTTTTTCGATCGGCGATTGTCTGCCTCTACCGATTTTCGAAGCGCATCCATGATGTTGATCACGTTGCTCGGTTTGTCGGAGCCTGTGTCGCTTGTTTTTTGTGCCGGGGCGGGCCTACGTCGCTTTTTCTTGGACTTGATGAGATCAAGGAGGTTTTCCTGAACCGGATCTGAAACCATCTTTCCGTCCCAGTGCCGGGTCTGCGTCTTGATGAGCTTGCGAATTAACGGAAGCGCTTCCTTTTCAGGCTTTGTCTCGGTCAAGCCGCTGAAATAGTCGCCTGCCTCTCGCACCTCGTCGCCATATCTGAGCGTCCACAGCACAATGCCCTTACCGCGCGGCTCGAGCATGACCGCCCGTTCTCGGCGTCCAAGTACGAGCCTTGAAATACCGACCATCTTCTGCTGGTCCATCGCGGCGCGAATGACGGCGAAGGCCTCTTCGCTGACCTTGTCGTTGGGGGTGAGATAATACGGCTTTTCCAGCCATATCCAGTCAATCTCGTCACGTGGGGTGAAGGTCGAAATGTCGATGGTTTTTGTGCTGTCCAGCGCGACATGCTCAAGATCTTCATCCTCGAGCATGACATAATCATCATCACCGCGCTGATAGCCTTTCACCTCGTCCTGTTCACGGACTGCTTTACCGGTAACGGCATCGACGTAGTGGCTTTGAACGCGGTTGCCCGTCTCGCGATTGAGCGTGTGGAACTTCACTTTCTCGCTGTCGGACGTTGCCGGCGTCATCTCAACCGAACAGGTGACGAGGGAGAGTTTTAGATAACCTTTCCAATGGGGACGAAGTGGCATGATGGCAATCTCCGTTTCAGCCGGCCTTGCGGCGCGGCGATGACGACGGCGAGGCGGTCTTGTTGCTGGAAGCCTTCTTACGCTCTGGATTGGTGTTGGCAGATTTACGCTTCGTTGTAGACGCCTTCATGGCTTGCGCGCTTTCTCGCAAGGCCTGCAAGAGGTCGCTGGGCTTCGACGCTTTTGGAGCAGCGATCTTCTTGAACGGCTTGCCCTCAATCTTAGCCTTGACCAGTTCGGCGAGCGCATCTTCGTATCGGTCATCGAATTTCGAGACGTCAAAGCTGCCGCTTTTCGTTCCGATGATATGAGCGGCAAGGTCGAGCATTTCCTTGTCGATCTTGATGTCGGTCATGTCCTCGAAAGCTTCCTCGGCCGGGCGAACCTCGTAGTCGAAATTCAGTGTGGTGCCGATCAGGCCATCGCCGTTTGGGCGGATCAACAGGGTTCGCAGACGACGAAAGAGCACCGTGCTGGCGACAGCGGCAACTTTTGCCTCCCTCATGCCGTCGCGCAGCAGCGCAAAGGCTTCCTCGCCCATTTTCTGCGGAGCCAGATAATAGGGCTTGTCGAAATAGACGTCGTCGATTTCGGTGCAGGGGATGAACGCTTCGATGGCAAGTGTCTTGTCGCTGTCGGGAATGGCTGCGGCGATCTCCTCCGGCTCCAGCACGACATATCGGCCATTGCCGGTTTCGTAACCCTTCACCTGGTCATCGTGTTCAACGACATCTCCCGTCTCGCTGTCGATGAACTCGCGACGGACGCGATTTCCGGTTTTTCGGTTGAGAATGTTGAAGCTGATGCGTTCGGAGGAGGATGCCGCAGTGTACAGCGACACGGGACAGGTGACCTCGCCAAACTTGATGTAGCCCTTCCAGTTGGCGCGCGGTGCCGCCATCTCCGTTGCTCCCGATACAGACAATCACGCTAAACGAAGCGGCGGGTTATTCGTTCCGCCGCTGCGGCCCGATCTCTGCCGATCCTCAACCACTTACCAAGGGTTACGGGTCGGCATAACCGCGCGGCTGGATACGGATTTCGCGATTGGTCGTGTCGGTGATGAAGATGAAAGCACCGCCCGCCTTTGAATGGCCCGGGACATAGTCGAGGACGACCTCAACGCTCTCAAGTACAGTCCCAGCGTCGATGACTTCACCCCGCACGGTGACTGCGGCGGCAGTTCGGTCAGAACGGTTCAGCACCTGAAACTCGACGCGATGTCCGGCTTCCGTCACATCGTCCTGCCTGACCTCAATGGCAAGATCCGGTGGGTTGTTATCATGCGTCATCGCCTCATAGCCGACCCACGCCAGGATGCCGATGACCACCAGGCTTGACATAAGACCTGTGACCCACTCGATCCAATGAGGTTCCTGCGCTTCGGGAGGTTTGTTTTTTTTAACCATCGCCACCCTCTAAAGAATGAGGCGCGCTGCGGCCGCGCCGATTGCCCCGGGGAAGGACAGGACGATTGTCGACATCAGCATTTGCGCTGGCACCGTGTGATCCAGTCTGCCAAAGACCCAGAGAACATAGAGGCTGACGATCAGCGCGATAACGTAACCAGGCAGGGTGAAGCGGAAAAATACATGCCACCGTGGTGTATCATCCGGTATCTCGTGGGTGCCTCTGAACGAAACCGCATAAACGAACCCATGCATGATGGCGATCGACACGAGAATGACGACAAGGGCGTGCCAGGGAGTCATCTTGTAGGAAATCAGGATGACCTCCTCGGTGGGAGCAACATTCAGGTTGAGAAAAAGGGCACCAACCGCCATGAGGAAAAGCTCGCGGCTGTACCGAGTTGAGAGCTGTCCTTCAACAGGATCGCTGTCATCCAAGCCATTGTTCTCGTCTGCGTCATCGCCCGTATCCTCCTTGTCTCCCAACTGCGAGCGACCGAGCAACGCGCCGATGCTTGCCGGCACAGCCTGAATCGCGATCTTTCCGAGTATCTCTGAAAGCGGCATTTCGAGTTTGATGTCTCCGAGCATGACGAGGATTGCAGCGCTCATGAAAACGCCGAGAGCATAGGCAATCATCGCGTCGCGATACGCCTCCGGCCATCTGGACGTCTGTTCGAAGCCGATCATCCTTGCGAGCATGATCAGGAGCGGAATGTTGAGAAGCAGCAGAACGAACAACCTGTCACGTTCGATGTAAAAACCAAGCTGCCACAACTCCATGGTCATCAGCATGGGAATGCCGAAAAGCAGGGCTCCGGCGGCTCCGCGAGCGATGCCAATCGCAAACTCTGTCAGCTCTTGTGGTTCCCCCGTTCGGGTTGAAGCATCTGCCATTGAGATTTCCCATTTCGGTGAACAGATGATCGACTGACTGCGGCTATTGGCACCGAGATGGCACCTTGTCTAATGGGCTGGATCGCTGTCACTCGGCTTTTGTAATGGTTCGTTCTCCGGCGATTTGAAGGTGGTCATCAGCCTCAGGGTGGCAAAGGTAGCAATTGAAAGCATGATTGCGGTATCATAGGCTTCCAGCCCTACAGCAACACCAATCGCGCCAGTGACCCAGATACTCGCCGCAGTCGCAGTACCGCGCGTCCCACGTCTTCCCACGAGGATCGCGCCACCACCGATAAAACCAACGCCATTGATGAGCCCTTCCACAATCCGTGCAGTGGCTTCCGGGTTGCCAGTTGTAACGGTTTCAGTCGCTTCAATGAAGCCACATGAAGCGATCGCAACCAGAGGGAATGTAGTTCACCGCCATCACGGCATTTGCCAAGGAGAACAACATCAACGCCGCCTCTGTCACGGGTATCGGCGCCTTTGAGAGTGCCATACTGGCCTTTTTTGAGGTTGAGACGAAACAGTATCGAGAAATCCCCGTAGAAGGCCAAACTGAGGTTCTCAGTCTGGTGGGGGACATAACTTTGGATGCAGATGGAACGCCGCTTCCACATCTGCATGCGGTCCTAGGGTTTTCGGATGGACATACACGGGGAGGACATTTCCTGAAAGGCATCGTCAAACCTACGCTGGAAGTCGTTATCCATGAAACGCCGTCGCAGCTGAAACGAAGATTCCATCCAGAACTCGGTCTCGCACTCATAGACGTTCAGGAATAAGCGCGTGTAGTTTTCCGCGCTGCAGAACACTTGCAAAGCAATTCGGAAGCGTCAGGGACTGCCCTTAAGCGCGCGGGTGGCGCGGTCTTGGCGTACCTCTATAAATCGGTGATGCAGACCCATACGCCCACGCTGCCCCCATTCACCATGAAGGTCGCCTTGCCATCGACACCAATATGAATTTCCTCGTCATGATGTCCGAGAAAGTCACGGAAAGTCTGTCCGGCAAAGTGGGATCCGAAATCAACTGATTTCTCTCCCGCATCCGCATTGGAAAGAAGCACAACGCAGCCGGGTTCCACGTCCGTTCCGTGGCGGATGAAGCCCACGCATGAAGGATCGTTGAAAAGATCCGTCTGATCGCCATGCGCAAAACGACGGCGTGCCTCGATAAGTTTTGGGAGGCAACTGATAGCCGGCATATCGATATCGTGCTCATTACCATCGTCACCTTCATCGCGGTAGGATGCGCCATAGAGATCTGGATAGAACACGCACGGAACGCCTTGTTCCCGCAGCAGGATCAGGGCATAGGCAAGCGGTTTGAACCATGGCTCAACAGATGCTTCCAGCGATTGCAATGGCTGGGTGTCATGATTGTCAACGAGCGTTACGGCGTGGTCAGGCATCGATGCAACGAGCGACCCATCAAAAATCGTGCGCATGTCAAAATCAGCGCCCTGTTTCGAGGCGTCGTGGAAATTGTAATGAAGCGCCACGTCGAACAGCATCAACTGCCTGTCGACGAGTTCGAGATATGAGCCGAGCGCTGCCATGTCAGGATGCCAGTATTCGGCGACGACAAAGAGTTCCGGATCGACACTTTCTCGCATGTGGCCGACCCAATCGCGAAAGAACCATGCGGGTATATGTTTGGCGGCGTCGAGACGAAAGCCTCCGACCTGGACCTGATCGCTCAGCCAGCGGCCCCAGTATTTCAGTTCCTCATAAACAGCCTTGTTACGGAATTCGACATCGGCCCCCATCAGATAGTCGAAATTGCCGAGTTCCTCATCGACTTCCTCATTCCATTGTCCGTCGCCGTACTCGTTCACAAGCTTGAAGACGCCGCTTTCATCCGGCTGCTCGATGACATCAACACCGCTGAAACATTGCTTGTCCCAGATGAACTCGGAGTGCTGCCCGTTTCGACCGGGAAAGGTGAAGCGCGTATGGGCGAGCGCCTTGAACTCTTCATTTTCAATCTCCGTGCGGTCTTCGGGGTTCACCCGCCGAACCATCACGCTTTCCTTTTCGTCAGCACCCATCTTGTGATTGAATACGACGTCATGAATGGCGCGCAGGCCGTGTGCTTCCAGTGAGCGGCACGCCGCTTCAAGCGAGGCTCTATCACCGTACTTCGTAGCGATACTGCCTTTCTGGTCAAACTCTCCCAAATCGAAGAGATCATATGTATCATAACCTACAGACGAAGCCCCGCTGGCGCCCTTGTAAGCGGGAGGCAGCCAGACATCGGTTATCCCCAAAGTAGCAAGCGCCTCTGCTTCCTGGGCGAGCTCTTCCCAGATTTTTCCGTCCGCCGGACTGTACCAATGAAAAAATTGCAGGAGAGTGCGTTTGAACATCTGCTACCCCGTTGACCCATTCCATGTCTTAACGGCTGCGAGGGCGTTTGGTTTCTTGATGTGATGTCCCGGTGTGTTTCTCTGCTCTGCAGTCGTGGTTCGTCCGCCCTCACACCCAACCCGCGCTGGTTAGTGAACGATCTGGCTGAGGAAGCTTTTTGTCCGCTCATGGGCCGGGGTGTCGAAGAAGGCATCGGGTGCACTGCTTTCGACGATGGCGCCCCTGTCCATGAACACGACACGGTCTGCCACACGCCGGGCAAAGCCCATCTCATGGGTGACGACGATCATCGTCATGCCGTCCTCGGCAAGAGCAACCATCGTCTCCAGGACCTCCTTCACCATTTCCGGGTCAAGGGCCGATGTCGGTTCATCGAAGAGCATGATCTTCGGTGACATGCACAACGCGCGCGCGATCGCAACACGCTGCTGCTGGCCACCGGAAAGCTGGCCAGGATACTTCAGCGCTTGCTCCGGTATCCGCACCCGTTCCAACAATTGCATTCCACGTTCTTCGGCGAGCTTTCTCGGCGTCCCGCGTGACAGAACCTGTGGCAGCGCACAGTTCTCCAGAACAGTCAGATGCGGGAACAGGTTGAAGTGCTGAAACACCATCCCGACATCGCGGCGGATCGCATCGATGTTTCTCAGGCTGTCGTTCAAGGTCACACCATTGACGACGATCTCGCCCTGCTGGTGCTCCTCCAGATGGTTGACACACCGGATGAGCGTTGATTTGCCGGAACCGGACGGTCCGCAGATAACGATGCGCTCGCCCGGCTTGACCGACAGGGTGACATTCCGCAGCGCGTGGTAACTGCCATACCACTTGTCGAGATTGCGGATCACAATGGCACACGGCTCATGGTTGGACGGCTGTTCAGCGGACATCATCGGTAATCCTTTGCTTTTACACGCAGTTCAAGCCAGCGGGCATAATAGGAGATGGCAACGCAGAGCGCGAAATAGATGAGGCCGACGAACAGATAGGCTTCCCGATAGGGAGCAGGCCAGACAGGGTCCATGGCCGCCGAGCGACCGGCGCTCAACATGTCGAACACGCCGACGATCATCACCAGACTGGTGTTCTTGACCATGACGATCGCCGTATTGGTCAGCGGCGGGATGACCTTCTGAATGGCTTGCGGCATGACGATATGCTGGATCGCCTTCCAATGGGGAATGCCGAGCGCCTTCGCCGCTTCGACCTGACCGCAGGGGATGGCTTGCAACCCGCCTCGAATGACTTCGGCAAGATAGGCCGCCGCAAAGACCGTTAGCGCTGCGAAGGTGCGCCCGAGCTTGTCGATCGTCCAGGTTGGCGGCAGGAGCAGAGGAAGCAGGATGGAGGCAACAAACAGCAGCCCGACAAGTGGAAGCCCGCGGATCGTCTCGATCAGCCCGACGGACAGGAACTTAGGGATCGGCAGTGATGAACGCCGCCCAAGCGCCAGAAAAACGGCGAAGGGGAAGCCGCATCCCAGTGACAGCAGGGCGAGCAGGAGGGTGACCGGCAGACCGCCCCATTGCGATGTCGGCACAAAGGACATGCCCGCAACGCCACCCCACATCAGGCCAAGCATCATGGCCACGGCTGCCAACCATGCGATGACCAGCTTCCGTCCCCAGAGCGCTGGCGACAGCGACACCAGAACCATCAACACCATGAGGTTCATCACGATCATCGGGCGCCACTGTTCTTCGGGAGGGTAGAGGCCGAAGAGGATGAAACGCAGTTTGGCGCCGATGAAGGCCCAGCATGCCCCGCCGGCGCGGCAGGCCGCAGGATCCGAGGTTGTCCAGGTGGCATCCACAAGACCCCACTGGAAGGCCGGCATCAGTGCCAGGATCGTCATCAGCGCGCCGACTGTAAGAGCCGCGCTCAGGATATCGCCAAACAGCATCTTGAGGATGGGAATCCGCTTGATCGGCGGCGCTTCCCGTGCGGGCACTATGTCGGCGGCCACATGGCCGTGCGAAATGGAAAGACTTGTCATCGCGTCACCAGTGCCACATGGGCATTGTACCAGTTCATGAACATCGACACCGCGATGCTGATTGTAAGGAAGACGGCCAGAAGGATGGAAATGCTCTCAATGGCCTGGCCTGTCTGATTGATGACCGTTCCGACCACGAGGCCGAGTTCCGGATATCCGACAGCCAGCGCCAGGGTCGTGTTCTTCACCGTCGACAGATACTGGGAGGTCATGGGAGGAACGATGATCCGCAACGCCTGTGGAATGATGATACGGAACAAGACGTGCCGTTCGGACAGACCGACCGCTCGTCCGGCTTCCCATTGACCGCGCGAGACAGCTTCTATCCCACCGCGGATGACTTCGCTTATGAAAACCGAGGTGTAGAGGACGAGACCGAGCATAAGGGCGGCAAATTCCGGCGACAGGCGAAGCCCCCCGACGAAATTGAAGCCCTTCAATTCAGGAAAGCTGGCCGACGGGCGGAGGAGCGCAACAACACCTAGAAGCAGACTGCTAAGCAGAACCCATTTGCCCAACGACCAGAGGGGTTTCGGCGCCCATTGATGCATGATGACGGCGGCAATGAGCACGCCAAGGCAGACAACAGCGAAAGGAGCGGCCTGCGGCCCCAGCGAGATCGTCGGAATATAAAGTCCCCGCAGCGATAGGTAGAAGCCGGGCAGCGGGTTGAATGCCAGACGCGGCGCCGGCAGCAAGGTCGTTGCCAGCGCATACCAGAAGAGGAGTTGCACGATGAGCGGCATGTTGCGGATAACGCCGACAAACAATGCCGCCATCTTCGACGCCAAGGGATTGTTCGACAGCCGGACGAGAGCGATCATCAGGCCGACGAGTGTCGAGATGGCAATCGCGGTAAACGAGATAACAGCGGTGTTGGTCACGCCGATCACGTAGGCCCAGCCGAATGTATCGGAAGGATCATAGGGCAGGACACTTTCCGAAATCGGAAAGTTCGCCTGCCGGCTCAGATAGTCGAAACCAACCCGGATACCTCGGGCGGCGAGATTGGCCGCCGTATTCGAGCAAAGCCAGAAAAGAAGACCGGCAAAGCCTGCCAACAGCAAGACCTGAAGCGCACTGTCTCGAATGCGACGATTGTCCCAGAGTGCGAAGAGCATGCCGGCCTCCGCGAGCTTACTGAAATGCCAGCGGGAACATCAGCCCGCCGTCGGAGTAGAGACGATTTGCGCCGCGCTCCAGCTTCAGCGGGCTATCCTTGCCGACGTTGCGGTCAAACATTTCACCGTAGTTGCCGAGTTGAGCGATGATGTTGGACGCAAACCTCTCGTCGAGGCCAAGTGCCGAACCGTTTCCTGGCTCAACGCCGAGGAAGCGCTTGACGCGGGGATCTTCGGATTTCTGCATCTCGGTGGCATTGGCCTGCGTTACGCCCAATTGCTCGCCGGCGATCAGGGCCTGGATCGACCAGTTGACGATATCGAGCCATTGATCGTCGCCATGACGAACGGCGGGCGTCAACGCATCCATGAACCGGGTGGCCGGGAAGATGATGTAATCGTCGGGATTTTTCGCGGATGTCGCGCGAATGGAAGCGAGCGCCGCCGCATCGGTGATGAGGGCATCGCAACGTCCGGAGAAGAACGCCTGGCTGACGGCGGAGCTGTTTTCGAAGACGACCGGCTTCAGCCCGAGATTATGTTCCTTCGACACATCATTGGCGACCACCTCGGTGGTGGAGCCCGTCTGAACGCAGACCGACGCGCCGGACATGTCCTCCACCTTCGTCACGCCAAGCGCCTTCGGCATCATGAAGCCGGTAAACTCGTAATAGTTCGGCGTCGTGAAGTTCAGGCCGTTGGCATCACGGCGCAAGGTCCAGGTGAACGTGCGCGGCAGGATGTCGATTTCACCGGTCTGCAAGGCCGGCACGCGCTGCTGCCCGCTCAACGGAACGAATTCCACCTTGTCCTTGTCATTGAAGATGGCGACCGCCACGGCCCGGCAGGTCTCTACATCGAGGCCTCGCCAATAGCCCTTCTCATCGGGCGCACCAAAGCCGACAGTACCCTGGCTTGACGCGCATTTCAGAAATCCGCGCGCCTTGACGGCCTCAAGCGTTGGTCCCGCCACCGCCGGTGACAGGCCGGCCGATAGCATGCTTGTGAGCAGGAAGCTCAGTCCAAGAATTTTCGAACGCATGTCATTCCCCTTTATTGTTGAGTGCGTTTTTAGCGATGGTCAGCTTGCCCGCACCAGTTTGGCCTGCGACGTCCGGCGGAGGATCTCGGCAAAAAATGCCTCGATGTCGTCCTGGAGGTCCGTCGGGTCTTCAAGCCCGACACTGATGCGCAGCACGAGGTCGTCTTGCCCCCAGACAGTGGCCGTGCGGTTCTGACGAACCGGCATGGGCGCGATAAGGCTTCGCGTTCCGCCCCAGGAGGCGCCGATGGCAATCGTTTTCAAGACGTCGAGCGCGGCGGCGGCGTGTGGGACTGCGTCGGGTGTCAAGACGACCCCGAACACCCCGCTTGTCCCAAGGAAATCCCGTTTCCAGATCTCGTGTCCCTGATTGCCCGGCAGAGCCGGAAACAGCACGCGCCCGACCAGAGGGTGGCAGGAGATCCACTCGATCAGCTTCGAGGCGCCATCTGCGGCATGCCTGAGGCGGACGCCGAGCGTTTCCATGCCGCGTAACACGAGCGATGCATCATCGGGAGACACACCGATTCCGAAGCGCCCGAGCGTAGCTCGGATCGGCGCAATGAGGTCCTTAGATCGCACGGTGATCGACCCCATCAAAACATCGGAGTGACCGGAGACATATTTCGTCAGGGCTTCCGTGACGATATCGGCTCCGAGCGTCAGCGGTTTGTAGTTGAGTGGCGTTGCCCAGGTGTTGTCGCAGCCGACAAGCGCACCCTGTCGATGCGCAATGGCTGCAATCGCGGGGAGATCCTGGATTTCCATTGTCGTCGAGCCGGGGGATTCACACCAGACGAGCTTTGTGTGGTTATCAATCTTTGCCGTGAGATCTTCGATCGAGACGGGATCGTAGTAGGCAACCTCGACACCGAAACGCGCCAGATCCTGGTTGGCGAAATCACGCATAGGCGGATAGGCGGTATCCGCAATCAGGATCTTGTCACCGCCCTTCAAGAACGGAAGTGACGCAATCGCGTTCGCCGCCTGCCCCGATGGCACGAGAAATGTGCGAACGCCCTGCTCCAGCGCCGTTAGCTTTGCTTCCAACGTGCGGGTCGTTGGCGTGCCGTAGAGCCCGTAGGTGTAACCATCATGGCCGCGCTGGCCACGCGTCGCGTAGGCTTCCGCATTCTCGAAGACGATGGTGGATGCCCGGTGCGTTGCGACACCAAGGGCTTCAAACCCGTCAACATTGACGTCCGGCGTTACAACACACTGGGTAAGATCTTTCATTCCGCTTCATCCTGAGCAATTTCTTCAGCGGATTAAAACATCGGCATATCAATTCCGTCCAATATCAATATCATGCCACTTTATTCTTTTTAGTTATGAGGTGTCGAATGAACATTCGTCAGGTCGAGGTGTTTCACGCCGTGATGACCAACATCACCGCCTCGCGAGCCGCTGAGGTGCTGCGCATTTCCCAGCCAGCAGTTAGCAAGGCGATCCAGGAACTGGAGCGCGATATCGGGTTTGCCCTGTTCAGGCGTGAACGCGGTCGTATGTTTCCGACCGCCGAGGCGAACATCTTTTTCAAGGAGGTCGAGAGTTCGTTCTCCGGTCTCACACGGCTGAAAAGCGCGGCTGCGAGAATTCGCGATTTCGGATCAGGCGAAATCAAGGTCGCAAGCCTATCCGCGCTGAGCACGAACATCCTCCCCCGGGCTCTGCGCGGCTTTCAGGCGCGACATCCGAATGTCGCCATTGCGTTTCAAGCGCAATTGTCTTCGACCGTGAAGGATTTGGTGGCCTCGGGGCAGATCGATGTCGGCTTGGCCGCCGACGAGATCGAAACCGAAGGCGTCGATGTTCGGCCCTTTGCGCGTTATCGTGCCGCCATCGCGGTTCCCGCGGGACACCGCTTGGAGCAAGCCACCGAATTGACCCCCCAGGATCTGGACGGGGAAGCCTTTATTGCCCTGTCTCCGGAAGACACGACGCGACGTGCCGCCGAAGCTATCTTTCGAGACCGGTCGACCAAACTGAGGGTCGTGCTGGAAACGCCATATTCCACCACCATCTGCGCCATGGTGCAGGCAGGACTTGGCATCGGCCTGGTCAACCCCATGACAGCCGAACCCTATGTGGGTCGTGGCGTGACGATCATCCCGTTCAATCCTGCGATTTATTTCCGCACTCTGCTGGTGCTACCCCAAAACCGCTATCCTTCGCGCATCGTTGCCGACTTTGTCGACGAAGTGATGAAGCTTTCGGTTTTCCAATGACCGTCGTCAGACATGCTCATTCTCAGATACCAACCGACACTCCCGCTGTTAGGTGCAGCGAGCAATCGAAAATATTGGATGATTCACTGGCCGCGAAGCATGACATACGTGCTCGTTAGCGACCGGGCGCTCATGATCGACAATTGTCGTGACGACCTCGAAGTCCATCGCAGCACGCAGCCCTTCGCTGCGCCTCGTAAGAGTCGTTGACCGGGTCAGCGGCAGCAAGGCGCCTGGCATCATCCTGTCAACGGCGGCTGATCGCCCGACGGTTCGATCCGTTGCCACAGGCGTTGGATCATCGCAGGCTCCGAGGCAACGCCAGACGCTCTGATCTGGGAATCCAGATTGCCGAGGTCTCGTCCCCGAACGGCACGGCAGAGCCCTCGAAGGCGCATATCCCAACCCATGCGCAGATGACCGCGTCGAGCATATCCTCGAACGCCTTCATTTGCCATGACGGTGCCTCAAACGGAGGAAGCTGCAAAACAGCAGAGGCGCCTGCCAGGTTCTGATCAAGGCAGGCAACGATCATCCGCCAGGTTTCGAAAAGCTTGGCGCGGCGGCTGGTGCGGCTTTCCCCTGGCCAGTAATTACGGATTTTCCCGTGCTTGTAGGGCAGACGCCTTTCGGCGCGCATCAATTCGACCAAGGCCGGATGCGGGTAGACTTCCAACAGGCCTGGCGTAGCAACCTCTTTCGTCAGCAGTTTGTATCCGCACTGTTCAAAACTGCTTCTCAGATCGTCGCTGATTTTGCCGGGCCTCATCGCACTCGGCGTGTGCGTGCTGCAATGCCGGGCGCCATAGTGAGTCGAAACAAGATTGTCTGAAACTCGTCGTGCTCTGATCGGCTCGAGAGAAAGAGGCATGTCCATGGCAACAAGGTCGACCGGAACTCCAGCGATTTCCTCCGCAGCAGCAAGGATAGCCACGGCCTCAGGGACCGAGCCTGACGGTCGGGAAATAGACACCACACCCTCCCCGGCGAGGTCCAAAAGGTGACGGTAGGACGGGCCCGCGAAGATAAGACGCCAATTGTCGTCCACGGAGGAAACCAACGCGACGCCACTCGGCTGTGTCGCCGTCCAGGCTGCATCAATTCCCAGAATGGATGTCATTTACCGCGCCCGAGACCAGAAGCAATCGCAAGCCGTCAGATACTTGACCGGCGGATCGGCGTGCCAGCCATAGATTTCGAGCCGCGAAAAATGCAGTTCTTTGTCCAGCTTCTCTTCGGACAATCCCACCCACCAGGATTTCGGGCGGCCGTCGGAACCGTCCGCCCGGCGGTAACCCCGCGCCTTCAGGTGATCCTTCATGTCGAAAGGGCTATTCTCAGCAAAAATGCGAACTCGAGAGCGTTGGCTGGCCTGATAAAGTTCCACGAACGGCGTGACGATTGCGTCCGACGGGACTTGGCGAGGCGATTCCAAAAGGGCGAAACAATCAGCAACCGCACGATTGCCTTCGTGGAAACATCCTGATTGGCGGATCAGATAACCGAGTTTGATGCCCTCGAAGCCGCGCGCCGGCCAGTCGATTTCTATGATCTTGTCGGTTCGATAGTTCGGGCCTGTGGCTTCTGTATCGACAATAACCCATTGACGTGGAAATTCCGGCCGTGGCTGAAGTTTTCGCAAGATGCGGTAGTTGCCGATCGCTTCCAGATGACGCGCCATATCTTCATCATCAGCGCCTCTCATGCCGTTCGCGGCAACCGACGGTCGGGCAGTTTGCGCCACGGTTGGCGAAACAGGAGCTGCGAAGACGTCGAGTTGCGAGATCATTCCATCCCAAATCCGGCTAAAGCTGGGTCGAACACATGATACGCACCAGTACCCCTATGGGCAAGGATCGCCCTGCCCCCCTTTCACTCAAGGTAAAGATAAGCACTTGTACTTCTCGGCGTTGCCCGGGTGGAACTCTGGGTCCATAAGGTAGCTATGACGCAAGATTCGAAAATATTCGTCGGGCTCCGGTCCACTCGTACGAGGTCTCCTTCTGCGAGCGAACCTTCAGGTCCAAGATGTCAGTGGGATGGGTGCGAAAGAAGCGGTACCCACCGCGCTCCCGTGGGAGCAGGTGGTGAAGGGCTTTTCCTTCTGTTCTGTCTTGAGCATGTTAAAGATTACAACAAGGGATACAGCTACACGGCAGCACCAACGAATCCCGATGTCGCCCGTTATCAAAAAGAGGCCACGCTCGGTTCTCGGCCAACCTTGGGAACTCGTGTTCAGGACCCGACGGAGATACCCATACCGTCAACCGAACGTTCCGGCTCAGCGAAGACGCTCAATGCTCGCAGAACCAGCACACAGGGACAGACAAAGGTCGGTCAGCAAGTAAGAAAGCTGAAGGCACTCGAAGCCAAAGCGTTCGAAACCCTTGGCCTTTCTACTCAGGCAACAGCCAGCGAAATCAGGAGTCGTTACAAGGAAAGGCTCAAGATGCATCATCCCGACGCGAACGACGGAGATCGCAATTCTGAGGACGAGCTCCGCGCTGCAATTGGAGCCTACAGAATTCTTAAATTAAACGGGTTCTGCTGAGATCTGTTCGCGACAGGCTTTTTTGGGTTCTGATGAGATCAGAATCAGCGCCCCAGTAAAATCTTGTCTAGCCTCGTTGGATTGGACAAACGGTCAGGACAATTGGAGTGGGTCAGACGGTCCAATCTTCGACGCGTAAGCCGTCCACGCGATCAAACTCGCGGCGGTTGTTTGTGACAATAATCAATCCGCGCGAACGGGCATGTCCTGCGATCAATTGATCGTATGGACCAATGGGCATTCCGCTGCGTGCAAGCTCAGCACGCAACTGGCCAGTATGGATGGCTGCTATATCGTCATAAGTTAGCACTTCCAGGCGAGCCGCGAACCCCTCGACGACGGCCAGGTTGCGTTCTGGGCTAGCCGATTTCTCCGCACAGAGGAATGACAGCCACCCTACCGGGACGATCTGGAACCGGTAGCGCATACTCGCCCGGATCGCTTCAACGGGATGTCACTGCCCAAGCTGTGAAACCAGCGCATGCATGGTTACGCGCACTCCATCGGGATCATAATCGATTTCTACGCCCCCATTTCCCATCAGGCCCAGACGGATGAGCTTGGACCCAAATCCTTTGCCGGACGGTACCACCACGGGGGGACCATCTTTTTCATTCCATTCGAGAACGAGCGTACTTTCACCACCGAGGGCTTGGATTTCCCAAGTCACAACGACGCTTCCCGCAGCGCTGGACCACGCCCCGTATTTGAGCGCATTTGTGCCGAGTTCATGCATCAGAAGCGCAAGGCTCAAGGCAGTCCTTGGACCAACTTCGAGGTCTACGCCCGACAGACGGTAGCGATCCGGAAGGGAAAGCTGCCGGAGCACGGGATCGATGACAGTCATCATGCGAGTATTGGACCAGTCATGATTGAGCAGAACTTCATGCGCCTTGGACAGGGCGTGCAACCTGTTGGTAAAGGCCTCGACAGGCGCTCTGTCCGTGACCGGCCGCAGGGTCTGGGTCGCGATCGCCTGAACCATCGCCATCGTGTTTTTGAGACGATGGCTTATTTCGTGATTGAGAACCTGCTGGTCCTGCTCGGCGCGTATCCTGGCGATCGCCTCGCGTGTCCGGTCGGCAATCGTGCGCACGAAGTCACGTTCTTCGGGCGAGAACTCATGCGGCTTTTCATAATGAACAAACATGACGCCGACGAAAGCGCCCCGTTCAAGAATCGGGACATTGACAAGAACGGAAATACCCAGCGAATTCAGAAGCTCCGCCGAATCCGAGGTTCTTGGATCTGTAGCGACGTCCGATATGATGATCAGCTCGCCGCGCTTCAGATCCTCAATATATGATCCATAGTCGCGGAAATAGTGAAGGCCTGCAACGGTGAACATTCCCGTCGCACGCCAGTCGGGAAGTATCTCGACGGTCTCGGCAATGGGATCAACGATGCCATAACCGGCCCTCGTCGCTCCTTGCAGATTGCGGGCCATGATCTCCGCTGCTGCGAAAGCGACTTCGGCGACAGTGTCGACCTCGCGAATCTTTTCTCCGAGTTCCAGGAAGGCGAGCTGCCGGTCCTGCGACAGTTTCTGTGCCGTCGCGTTTCTTGCAACCTTGATGAAGCCCGACAGATGGGATGATGAATGGTTTGGCAGCGGCCGCATCGTGCCGTCGAGAAATACCCTCGTACCATCGGCTGCGAGGTGCCATCGGCGGTCGGGCGCAACACCGTCGCGAGCCGCCGTTTCGATCTCAAGCTGCGGAATACTCGCCGCGCGATCTTCCTCCGTGAACATTTCCTCAAAGGGCCGGCCCAGCATCTCCGTTTCGGACCATCCAAACGTTTCCTCGGCTCCACCGAACCAGCTGGTGATCCGCTGGTCTTCATCGAGCGTCAGGATGATGTAGTCCTTGGCGCCTTCAACGATCAGTCGCAGCTTCGTCTCGCTGTTGCGCAACGCCTCAATTGCCTGCATGCGGTCAGTGACATCGACGAAGATGATGACGAATTTATCTTCTCCGGTGGCCTGGACATAACCGTCGAACCATCTATCCAGCAAACCGACCCTGCGCGTGAACCGCTTGCTTTGCCGCGTCTCCATCGCTTGGGCGACGTCGGAAATCCATGCTTCCTCCAAATCGGGAAAGACGCCTCGCATCGTTTGGCCAGGAACATCGTCACCTGGTATGCCAAGCAAAACGCTCCACGCCGGATTGATCGTCTCGTATCGCCAGTCAATAATCGTCCCGTCGAGATCACGTATCACCGAGCCGACGACTATGCCTTCTTCCAGTTGCTCGAAAAGTGCTCCCCATCGCCGCTCAGAAAGGAAGGTGGCAATCTGGTTCGATGCGACCCGGCCGATCCGACTGAGCAGTTCCAGCTCGCTTTCGGTCCAGGTTCGCGGCTCTCCGTCAATTGCGGCCAATGCTCCAATCACCATGCCATCAGGCATCGTCACAGGCACACCCATATAGGAAATCACGCCCAGATCGGTGATTGCCAGATTGTCTCTGACAAGGTCATGAAGCGTTGCATCCCCGATGATAAGGGGGGCCTTGTCGCGAACGACGTGCTGGCAGAAGGAATGCGTCAGGGGCGTTTCCGCTGCCTCGGCCCATTTCTCGGGAAGGCCAAGGTGGGCGATGAAGACTTGCCGGTGCTCATCGAGAATCGAAATCAAGGCGACCGGACATCTCAACCCAGCCTTCACGACTTCGATAATATCCTGGAATTCGGATTGGCCCTGAACATCAAGCAAACCAGAATTGCGAACGGCTTCAATGCGTTCAGATGGTGAGTTCAAGGTCGATCCCTAATCACGGAGTCATTTCACGCCGACAATGCAGCGAGCAAATTGGGTGACAAAACGAGGCTTGGCGGTACGGTAGCTGATTGAGGATCACCACTGACGATAGTTTCAATGAATTGCAGCGCGTTTTGCAAGCCGTTCATCGTGTAAGGCTTCTCAATTGCGCCAAGCGCGCCTGCGAAATCTTCCGGTATCCGCTTCAGATTACCAGAAACGAAGACATATGGAACCGAGCGGGAAGCAAGATGTCGACCAACGTCGATCCCACTCGGGCCATCCAGCAACTGGATGTCTACGAAGGCAAATTGCGGTGACGTCTTTTCTATCAACGACAGAGCCTGCTTGCTGTCGGCGGCGACGCCGACGATCTCGTGTCCGGCATCTTCCACTTCGCTTTCGAGTTCCATTGCCAGCAGAGCTTCGTCTTCGACAATCAAGATTTTCACCAGATATCCTTTCAATCATTTACGGAAAGCGTGACCTGAACGTCGGTGCGGTGATCGTCTACTGTCCTCACGATCGTCGCACGCAGCTGCCTCAAGGAGGCTTCCAACATTTTCTTGCTGAAGGCGGCCTGTTCGCTGTCCACCTCCACGGGTTCGACGGTGTCGATAACCCTGATGAGGAAGTGACCGTTGAGCCGCTTCACCTCCAGGTGAAGCTCGCCACCACCTTCTCTCAACCCGCGGCCAATGGCGTCGCCAATGAGCTCATTTATTATCAGAGCGAGAGGAGATGCCTTGGTTGCGGGAACCACAACCTCGTGAAGGTCTGTCGTCAGCCGTATATCGGTCCGCTTCAAGGCGCCGATCTTGTCCAGCATCAGGGTATTGGCGAAATCCGCAACGTCAAAATGGCCTACATCCTCATCGTTCAGAAGCTTTCGCTGAACGGTACTGAGTGCTTCGACCCGATTTAACACAGACATCAATGTCCGCTTAACAACCTCGTTGTCGGTCATACGTGCTTGAAGCTTGACGATGGAAGCGATCGTCAGAAGATTGTTTTTCACACGATGATCGACCTCGTGGACCAGCGCCGTTTTCGCGCGCAGGGCTTCGGTCAGATCCGCTGTTCTCATCGCCACTTCTTCCTCGGCGATATGTCGGGCGCGGGCGAGTTCGGCCTCCTTGCTTTTTATGTTGGTGAAGTCGAGCTGCGAAGCGAAAAAATAGATCACCGCTCCGGACGCATCGCGTACCGGGCTCACGAACAACGCGTTCCAGAAGGTCGAGCCATCTTTCCGGTAGTTGAGGATATCGACGGATATGTCCCTTTCAGATGCAACGGCGTCACGAAGTTTGGCGACGGCAGCCAGATCGGTCTGTGGTCCTTGAAGGAGGCGGCAGTTTCGTCCAATCAGTTCATCGACCGCGTAGCCGGTGAGGGTGCAGAAGGCGCTGTTACAAAAAATAATAGGATTATCCGGCTGTCGAGGATCGGTGATGAGCATCGGCATGCGGGTGGCCTTGAATGCCGCCGCAAACGGATCTTCAGAAGCATGTCCTGAGACGAGACGCTCTCCGGCGTCTTTGGCATCCTGCCTGGAGTGGGTGTCGTCTTTCATTCAGAGCCCTGGAAATTACACGCCGAAGAAATGGGTCACGTCGGCTTTTGTTCCAATGTCAGCAAAAAACTATCGATGCACGTTTCGGGTTGTAGAACATTTCGATGTGGTCGAAAACGTCCTGGCGAGCTTCATCGCGTGAGCGGTAGACCCGGCGGGAATAGAGGTCGACAGCGACGGCTGGCCTGCCGCCATAGATGCCGGGACCGCGTTTGCAGCCAATCTGCGCCGTGATCCCGGCAAGACAGGCAAGACACGCAACCCGGTTCGGGCAGCAAATCTTTCCCTGATCGAGAAGATCGTAGTGAAGCTTGCGATCTCCGTAGACCTTGCCGTTTTCTTCCGACGCCTTCAGAAGCAGATCGGTCTGTCGCTTGTCCTCGCTAGCGCGCCTGCTCAGTGGGCTCTTCAGCCACATGTAAAATCAACCGGAATGAACCCGTAGAAGGCGGGCACGAACCAACGACCACACAGTTCGGGATACCGCCCGAAGACAAATCTCCCTGGCAACCAAGCGGTTGGCTCTGAAGATAGTCAGTTTGGGGCCGGCTGCGACTGTCGGTTTCAGAACTAGGAGTTACGAGAGCTCTCGCTCGAATTCCAGCATCGAGCGAGAATGCTTGCTTGTTCGCTATGGAGGCCACTGATGGATTCCGGGCAATCGAGCCGATCAGTTGCCTATATGTCAGGCTGGCTGGTTGTCGCGAAAGCCGTGACCAACGTATCGATTACCGCCTGAAGTCGCGGCTCCAGATCCAGACCGGCCACGACAGCCTGCTCCACATGAGCAGGATGCACGAAGACCGTGACAGTGTCGCGCACCACACCGGCAGCTGCATCAAGGTCCCGAATAATGAACTCACCACGCACTACCCCATCCTCAAGCACTTGCCGGACGAGACGCGTCATGCGCCGGCCATAGTCGGCGATGAGTTCCGGGCGTTCAGCCATGATACGACGGTAGAGACCGTGAATCTCCGGGTCCTCATCCAGCTTGGCCCGCTTGCTGCGGTGGAGCGCCAGAACAAGTCCGCGAAGCCGGTCTGCCGCCGAGCCATCGGCCGTTGCAAAGCGGGCCGCCAGATCGGCCTCTTCCGCCATCGTCCGCGCCGCAAGGGCATCGAAGATGTCCGCCTTCGACCGGAAGTGCCGATACAGCGCCGAATGCGACAGACCCATGGCCTTGGCAATGTCGACAACGTTTGTCTTTGCCTCACCAAACCGACGGACCTGTTCGGCGGCAGTGTCTAGTATGCGGTCGCGATAATCAGCGGCGTCGTTTGTCATGAGCAGTTTTTATCTGGCATACCCCCACTGCGCAACATGTGACAAATTTCAGAATTCTTATTATGCAACAAGCCAGAGTATGACGATGGATTCCTGGGCGACTGCAATTCCCACGAACATACGTCTCATCGAGCTATCCGCTTTTTTAGGGTTGCGGTGCGCGTATCCAAAAAGCCTGGCGCGGGGCGCGTGCGCGAATATCATCCCTACATATATTTGCTCCTTCATGGGTATTGGTCATCCGCCACGCCTCGGAGGCAGATGGGACTTGCACGGCCGCCCAGCACTTACCTATGGGTAGGGGTATCTAGATCAGCGGATAGATTACGCTCCATCACGCTGCCGGTATCTTTTTATGGAACGCGCGCATTGACGGCATCGGGCACGAAGACTGCTTGCTGGCCGCGCCCTTGCCGCTAGAAATCGGAGCGCAGTATGAAGTCCTTGCAAGACGACAGTCGGCACAGCGTCAGAATGCATCACATGATGGCGTTCGTCGGAATCTTGAGTGCGTCGGTCGGGGTAGCCGCGATCTCGGCGATTGCGCTGGAGTTTCTCCCCTCGCCGGCTTTTGCCCTGGACACGCCACCAGCAGGTGTGCCGGTAGAAGTTACATACCCAAAGCGGCAGAACGTGCCAGTTTTTCTCAATGGCCTTGGCTTCGTTCAGTCAGAAAACACTGTCAACATCACGCCACAGATCAGCGGACAGTTGGAGAGCGTCAGCTTTGTCGAAGGCCAGAACGTCCGTAAAGGCGACTTGCTTGCCGTTATCGATCCACGTCCATTCCAGGCATCTGCCGATGAAGCGGCAGCCAAGATCGTGCAGGACCAGGCCAATCTCGCCAATGCCCAATATCTGTTGGAGAAGGACACGAAACTGGCCGGTCAGCAGATCGTCACCCAGGAACAATTGGAACAGCAGCGGACTGAGGTCAATGTACTCACCGCACAGCTGCAACAGGACCAGAGCGCCAAGGAAAGCGCCGACGTCTCGCTGACCTACACCCAGATCCGCTCGCCGATCGACGGCCGCACTGGCATCCGACAGATCGATCCAGGCAACCAGGTCTCTCCCGCTGGCGCCATTCCCATCGTCACGATTACGCAGACAGATCCGATCTCCGTTATCTCGACCTTGCGAGAGAGCGATCTCGAGGAGGTAAAGGCAGCCCTGGCTGCCGGCCCGGTCTCGGTCACGGCAACCTCGGTCGATATGACGACCGAACTGGGGACCGGCAGGATCTTGCTGCTCGATAACGAAATCAATCAGGATACCGGCACCCTGAAGATAAAGTCGACATTTCGCAATCCCGAAGGGAAGCTCTGGCCGGGTCAATCCGTTTCGCTGCGTATCCTGCAAAAGCAGGTGCCCGATGCGCTGACCGTGCCATCGGCGGCGCTTCAACGCGGACCGGACGGCTATTTCCTCTACGTCATCGATCCCTCGAAGAAGGCGCAGGTGAAGAATGTCGTGGTCGGGCCGATCGAAGGGCACTCCGCGATGATCGCGAGCGGCCTGGAACCAACGGACGAGGTCGTGGTGACAGGCCAATACCGGCTTTCGCCGGGAACGCTGGCCAATGCGACGCCCTATTCAGCAGCCACGGTTGCGAAGGACTAGACGATGTCGATATCTTCCTGGTTTATCAAGCGGCCGATCGCGACCTCCCTGTTCATGGTGGCGCTTTTCGCCGTCGGCGTCGCAGCCTATCCTTTCCTGCCGGTTGCAGCCCTGCCACAGGTTGACTTCCCAACCATCCAGGTTTCTGCACAATTGCCAGGAGCCGATCCTCGCACAATGGCGACATCGGTGACGCAGCCGCTTGAGCGCCAGTTCGCGCAAATCCCCGGCGTGTCGCAGATGACATCGACCAGTACATTGGGAAGCTCTTCGATCATCCTGCAATTCGATCTCTCGCGCGATACTGATGGAGCGGCCCAGGATGTGCAGACGGCCATCAATGCGGCTGGCGGCCAGCTGCCGACCGGTCTTCCCTCGCCACCAACCTACCGGAAGGTGAACCCGGCGGATCCTCCGATCATGATCCTCGCACTGACATCTGATGAGTTGCCGCTAACGGCCGTCGATGACTACGCCGAAAATGTGCTGGCACAACACATAAGCCAACTGAACGGTGTCTCGCAGGTGGTAGTCTTCGGGCAGCAGAAGCCGTCCATCCGGGTACAGATCAATCCGGCCGAGATCGCCACGCGCAATCTCGGACTGGAAGACATCCGCAGCGCGATAACGACCCTGTCGACCGATGCGCCCAAAGGGACAATCCAGGGCGCTACCCGTACATACACGATCTATGACAATGACCAGTTGCTCGACGCCAAGGGATGGAACGAGGCGATCGTCGCCTACAAGGATGGCGCTCCGATCCGCATCCAGGACATTGGCCACGCGATCAGTGCGCCTGAAAACACCCAACTCGCGGCATGGGCAAACGGCAAGCCGGCAATCCTCCTGCCGATCTTCAAGCTACCCGGCGCAAACGTGATCGACACCGTGGCGGCCATCAAGGCTGCCATGCCGCAGTTGAAGGCGATATCACCGGCCGCCGTCGATATTTCGATCCTCAGCGACAGGACCGAAACTATCCAGGCGTCGGTTCTGGATGTCGAAAAGACCCTTGCGATCACCATCGGCCTCGTCGTCATGGTCATCTTCGTCTTTCTGAGAAGCTTCTGGGCGACCGCCATTCCGAGCGTCACCGTGCCGCTGGCGCTGATGACGACAATTGCGTTGATGTATGTTGCAGGCTTCAGTCTGGACAATCTTTCGCTTATGGCTCTGAGCATCGCGATCGGCTTTGTTGTCGACGATGCGATTGTCATGATCGAAAACATCCAGCGCCATATCGAAATGGGCAAGTCGCCGCGCATAGCCGCGATGGACGGTGCAGCTGAAATCGGCTTTACCATCGTCTCGATCAGCGCCTCGCTGGTTGCGGTCTTCATACCGCTCCTTCTGATGGGGGGGCTTGTAGGACGGCTTTTCCAGGAATTCGCCATCACGGTGACGTTGACGATCGTGGTGTCGGCAATCGTTTCCTTGACGGTGACGCCGATGCTGGCGGCACGCTTCCTAAAACGGGATTCCGATGTCAGCCACGGTCCGCTCTTCATGGCGTTCGAAAAGGGCTTCGAGGCGTTGCTCGCGGGGTATAGCCGGACGCTGGATCTCGCACTACGCCTTCATGTGCTCACCTTTTCGGTCTTCATCGCTTCGATTGCCGCGACCGGCGTTCTCTTCATCGAGATCCCGAAAGGCTTTTTCCCGACCCAGGACACCGGGCTCCTGATCGGTCAGCTGGAAGCCTCCCAGGACATTTCCTTCAGCCAGATGGCTCGGCTTCAAAAGGAGGCCGGTGCGATCATTCAAAGCGACCCGGCCGTTGCAACCATCGGGATGGCCATCGGCAGTGGCGCGGGTCAGACCGTCAATACCGGACGGATGTTCATCACGCTCAAGCCGCGCGACCAGCGGACCGCATCGGCAACTGAAGTCATTCGCCGGCTTCATCCGAAGCTCGAGCAGATGAACGGTGCCCAGCTCTTCCTCCAGGCTGCCCAGGACATCAATGTCGGCGGCAGGGTCTCGGCGACCCAGTATCAATATACCCTTCAGGACGGAGACGGCGCCGAGCTCGACGAATGGGCGGGCAAGCTTCTCGCCAAGTTCAAGACGCTTCCGGAACTTGCGGATGTGGCTTCAGACCAGCAGAATGGTGGCGCAACGATCACGCTTTCGATCGACCGTGACCAGGCGGCACGCTTCGGGATCGAGGCCCAGACGATCGACAACACTCTGTACGATGCATTCGGTCAGAGGCAGGTCGCCCAGTTCTTCACTGACGTTAACAGCTACCACGTGATCCTGGAGGTAAGTCCCGGTTTCAAGGATAATCCGTCTGCGATCGACGGCCTCTACCTCAAGTCGCCGGTGACTGGCGAACAGGTTCCCTTGGACCTTCTGGTCAAGCAGACGACAGAGCCCACCGCTGTGCTCGCGGTCACCCATCAGAGCCAGTTCCCATCGGTGACGCTCTCCTTCAATCTTGCCAAGGGTACAGCGCTAAGCCAGGCGGTGAGCGCCATCGATAGCGCACAGAAAGCGCTCGGCACACCGGCAACCCTCACCGGCACCTTCCAGGGCAACGCGCAGGCTTTCCAGTCGTCCTTGGCAAGCGAGCCTCTTCTTGTCCTTGCGGCGCTGTGTGTGATCTATCTGATCCTGGGTGTGCTTTACGAAAGCTACGTCCATCCGGTGACGATCCTTTCCACGCTTCCATCGGCCGGGCTTGGGGCGCTTGCGATGTTGTGGGGTTTCGGCTTCGACTTCACCATTATTGCGCTAATCGGCGTGATCCTGCTGATCGGCATCGTGAAGAAGAACGGCATCCTGATCGTCGACTTCGCGCTCGAGGCCCAGCGGGAGCTAAACATGACACCGCAAGAAGCGATCCGCCATTCCTGTCTCCAGCGTTTCCGCCCGATCCTGATGACGACCTGTGCTGCCCTATTTTCTGGCGTGCCGCTGATGCTGGGGCACGGGACGGGTTCGGAGCTGCGCCAGCCGCTCGGCTATACGATTGTGGGCGGCTTGATCATCAGCCAGCTGATGACGCTCTACACGACACCGATCGTCTATCTCTATCTCGAACGGCTGAGCCGCGTGCTCACCCGAAAGCAGCCATCACCCGACCAGTCCCAATCGAGCGGGACGGCATGAGGCATCGATTGCTATGAAAAAGACAAGCGGAACGGTGTTCGTATATCAGACCCAGCTTGCATATATGTTCCTCGCGCACGACGTTCGGCCCCTGCACGCCTGCCCATCTGGCGCGGGCACGGACCGCCTGAGAGGTCGCTTCCGAGCTTGAAACCACCGCTATAGTCCTTATCGGCCCAGTATAGCTCAGATCGCCTCCAACCCCGGCGACGAAGCCGTTTGGAAAGCTACCAGTAACCGGCAAACCCGCCAAGCCTTCCCCCGTAGCATCCATAGTCGGTCGATCGTGGCGTCCGGACTATCCTGAAAGTTTGAAACAGGTCGGCGTCATCGAGCTTTGCAGGGGAGAGGAAAGTGTCCAACGAGTAGCGGACCGACTGGGCGTATGCAGGCCGACATTGTACAACTGGAAAGATCAGCTAGTCGGTCATGATGCTACTTCATCCATGAAACGCCATGTGAAGTGGCTGACAGACATCACCGAGTTCGAGATCCCGGCTGGGAAGATCTACCTTTCGCCCATCATCAACTGCTTCGATGGCATGGTCATCAGTTGGTCGATTGGAACGCAGCCAGACGCGGGGCTGGCACCCTACTCACTAAATCGCATCACCGACCTGAGGGGTATTTTTGCGATCAGCGAGCCATCGTAGCGCACCACCTCGAACTGAGTGCCATCGAGCACCTCATCTCGAATGATTTTCTCGGCAAGCATTTCTCTCGCCGCCTTCAGAGCTTCAAGGCGGGCCTGTTCATCGCCTGAGAGTATCGCGCCTTCGTTGTCCTCTGATAGGCCCTCAGAGTCACGCAAGTGAAAGAAGTAACGAGGCATTTGATGGTGTCCTGAATTTACAGTCCCACGAAAACTCAGCATCACATGCATGGTTCCTCAATTCTCACGATAAGGCGCTCCCTATTGTAACCTTCCCGTGCTGAAGGCCTTTGGGAACAATCGCGATGGACACCTGTTAAGCGAGCAAAGAGCGAAGGGAGGACGGCCATATGTTACAAAGCTTCGAATCAAGGCGTATATTGATCTTTGAAAGGCAAGTGATACTGACACCGCGTGCAATGATCTTTTGCTCGGCGCAGGAGCCACCATCGTCGGTCCCGTTTCACCCTTGGTGGACGCGACCGAAACCCCGTTATCACGGGTGGTTGATGACGTGAATATCGAGATTGAATTCGACGAGTTTGCACCTGTCGAGTTACTGAAAAACTTGGATGCTGTCGGCCTCTACGTTCTAATCGATGACGTTGTTGAGGTCGCTAAGATTGGCCTTGCGCTGTTTTCTCCGCCGCGATCTCGAACGATACACTGATGTCAAGCTACTCGTGACCGGGACTTTCGGCCTGGGGAAACATTGGAGAGCCCAAATTCCACCAACGCGACATGGCGCATTGTGGCGATCAATTGAAAATCAATCTCGATCTCATCATTCGATGTGGGAAACGCTTCCAAAGTTTCAGCTATCGTTGCCTCGACGAGTTTGATCTGAAGTTCTTCGGAACTGGTGAAGCGCATCGCCCAAGGCAGCAGAAGAGTTCGGAGTGGGCATGCTTCGGTATAGGCTGGTTTACACATGGGTGCACTCCTAGCTAGGCAGGCGGGAGCACATAGTAACCCTCAGTCGGCATCGCCTACGAATTCGGTTGATGCCAATGGAATGAGGTTAACGCCCTTCTTCATCAAAAGCACCAGCGAATAATAGTGGGTCATAGATAGTCTAAAACCGACCGAAGACGGCTTGGGACGACTGGGAGATGTGTGCCGCTCAAGCAGTTTATTTCAACGCATAAGTAGCGTTTGTGAAAACGCTCCCACCCCTTTTTTGCGTTGAATGATAGAGGTCTTCGAACCTGCCAAGCTTTGTCCCGGAATGCCCCGACGTCGACGACACGACTATCCTCGCCCACTCGATGAGAGGCTGGATCACGGCTGGAGGCCCTGCGCGCGGGGTTGCGATGCATGAAAAATGGATTCGCGTTTGTGATCAGGAATGTCATTCTGGAATCCCCGGACATCGACAGACGTGTTTCGCCGTCAGTTCAAGGAGATGTGGCCGAGGCGAGCGCATTTTGCAATCTTGACATCCACGCGCGACAAAGCGCTCGGGGTGGCCGCCCGTGCGGCGCGTGCTGCCATTAAGAAACCGGCGGCCAGTCCATCATCCGGCAGGGCATCAATTTTCTGATGATTTGAGTCGTGTATCACCGCGATAAACATTCGGCTTCGCGCCCGTCAGTCGGCCAAATATTTTTCGGAATGCGGCCGGATCTGTATAACCCACTGAATATGCGATGCTCTCGACCGAACCATTCGTCGTCTCGAGCAACTGTCGCGCCTTCATGATGCGAACGTTCTGCAGATATTCGGTCAGTTTCAGCCGTGTCGCTCGGAAAAAGCGGCGCTGAAGTGTCCGCTCTGAAAGACGCACGCTCTCCGCCAATTCGCCGATCGACTTTTGCATCTCCGGTGCCGAATGAAACTGGTGCTGGACTTGCAGGACCTCTTTGTCGCCGTGATCGAAGCGCGGAAGGAAAGCCTTGTACTGGCTCTGACTGCGACGCGGCGGATCGACGACGAGAAAGCGTGCCGTCTCAAGCATTACGGCCTGTCCAAGCAGCTTCTCGACAAGCAGCAGACCAAGATCCGCCCAGGCGAGGATGCCGCCGGCGGTGATGACGTCACCGTCGTCGATGATCATGTTGTCGGGCGAGACGTCGATATTGGGAAACTGTTCGGCAAGCCTTTCGGCGAAAGCCCAGTGGGTCGTGGCGCGTCGGCCGTCAATGAGACCGGTCTCGGCAAGAACAAACGCTCCGGCACAGATCGAACAGACGGTGACGCCACGCGCATGCTGAGACGCTAGCCATTGCGACGCGGGACCCATACTCTGCATTTTCTCCGGCATTATGATGCTCGGTGGCGCAATAACGTAGCTCAGCGCGTGCGGAATTCCTGGGCGTGAATCCCATGTGCAGGACACATCCCCGTCCTCCATCTTCCAGTAGCTGACGCGGATGTTGCGAAGGCTTGTCGGCACCTGCAGATCCGTCGACCAGTCGCTGGCGACGCGAAACAGATCGGTCAATCCGTAAACGGCAGACAACTGGCAATCCGGGTAGACCAGCAACCCCACTTCGATGAAATCAGTCTCTTCGCGTTTTGCCACTTTTGCCTCGGATAAAGTCATTTCCGCCACGTGTTTCTGCCAGGCGATGGCGCTATGTTCTCTTTGTCAAATACGGAATTCGCAAACACAGCGCGACAGGAGAATTGCAATGGCATCCGAGACAGATCGATTTTTCGTGTCGAGGCGCAGCGTACTGATCGGAAGCATCGCACTTGCCAGCGTGAGCATCCCGGCGCTCGCCTTCTCACACAACTCTTCCACAAACAGTTCATCGCAAGGAGATATCGACATGGGCTTTGTAACCACCAAGGACGGCACTGAAATCTTTTACAAGGACTGGGGCCCGAAGGATGCCCAGCCGATCATGTTCCACCACGGCTGGCCCCTGTCGTCGGACGACTGGGACGCACAGATGCTGTTCTTCCTGTCGCAGGGTTTTCGCGTGATCGCCCATGACCGGCGTGGCCATGGCCGCTCCGCTCAGGTGGCCGACGGTCACGACATGGATCATTACGCCGCCGACGCCTTTGCCGTTGTCGAGGCGCTCGATCTGAAGAACGTCGTTCACATCGGTCACTCCACCGGTGGCGGTGAGGTTGCCCGTTACGTCGCAAAGCATGGCCAGCCGTCGGGCCGCGTCGCCAAGGCCGTTCTGGTTGCCGCGGTTCCGCCGCTGATGCTGAAGACGGCTGGCAATCCGGAAGGTCTGCCGATCGAGGTGTTCGACGGTTTCCGCTCGGCGCTTGCCGCCAACCGTGCGCAGTTCTTCCGCGATGTTCCGGCCGGCCCGTTCTACGGTTTCAACCGTGACGGTGCGACGGTTCAGGAAGGCGTGATCCAGAACTGGTGGNNGCGTCAGGGCATGATGGGCGGCGCCAAGGCCCATTACGACGGCATCAAGGCGTTTTCCGAGACCGACCAGACGGAAGACCTGAAGGCCATTACGGTTCCGACGCTGGTGCTGCATGGCGAAGACGACCAGATCGTGCCGATTGCCGATGCGGCGCACAAGGCGATCAAGCTTCTGGCGAACGGCACGCTGAAGACCTATCCCGGCTTCTCGCACGGCATGCTGACCGTCAATGCCGACGTGCTGAACGCCGATCTGCTCGCCTTCATCAAGGGCTGAAACGGCCAACGACAGACAAAGGGTGCGGCCAGCAAAGGTCGCGCCTTTTTTACATCACACGCTATTTTCTGATCTGGAATGTGTGTTCCTGTGCCGGAAAAACGCCATCTCGAACTTCTTTTGCGTAGGTTTCAACTGCATTCGAAACGAGTGGGCTCAGGTCGGCAAACCGTTTGACGAATTTCGGTTTGAAGTCGGTGAACAATCCCAGCATGTCGTCTGAGACGAGAACCTGTCCATCGCAGGCAGGCGACGCGCCGATCCCGATGGTCGGGGCGGCTACACTGGACGTGATCTCACGCGCAAGCGGTTCGACGGTTCCCTCCACGACAATTGCGAAAGCGCCAGCCTGATCGACCGCGACGGCGTCCCGCCGAATCTTTTCGGCTTCTGCATCCGTATGGCCGAGAGAACGGAACCCGCCAGCCGTATTGACCGACTGTGGCATCAGCCCGACATGACCGAACACCGGAATACCGCGTGCAACGAGGAAGGCGATGGTTTCGGCCATTTCTTCGCCGCCCTCCAGCTTCACTCCATCGCAGCCGGTTTCCTGCATCAGTCGCACCGCATTGCGAAACGCCTGTTCTTTCGATTCCTGATAACTGCCAAAAGGCAGGTCGACGATGACGCAGGAATGCTCGACGCCACGCATGACGGCACCGCCATGCGCGATCATCATGTCCATCGTCACGCCGACGGTAGTATCCATGCCGTAGAGCACCATGCCGAGCGAATCTCCGACGAGCAGCAGATCGCAATGGGGATCGAGCAGCCGGGCAATCGGCGTTGTATATGCTGTCAGACAGACGATGCGACCGTTGCCTTTCATCTTGCGGATGGACGCTGTTGTCAGCCGTTTCTCTTTTCCGTGGGTGCTCATCTCGCAGCCTTTCCATGGGGGGCTGCGCCCGCACCGATCACACGGTTGTCGAGAAGACGCGTCGAGCCGATTCGGACGAACAAGGCGACCAGCACCGGTCCCGATTGTAGCGATGTCAGCGGTTTCAGCGTCTGCGGATCGCAGACGGAAACGACTTCCGGCGCTGCTAGAGGTTCGTTTGCGATAAAGCGGGTGATCGCAGCTTCGAAAGCTGCCGGGTCATCGTTGCCTTCGGTATACAGGCGTTCGGCTTCATCGAGCGCGCGGGGCACGACGACGGCCGCGGCCCTCTGCTCGGTGTCGAGGTATACATTGCGCGACGAGCAGGCGAGGCCGTCCGCTTCGCGAACGGTTGGCACGGCGACGACGCGGACCGGCTGGGCAAGATCCTCGACCATCCGTTTGATCAGCGTGACCTGCTGGTAATCCTTCTCGCCGAAATAGGCGGCATCCGGCTGGACGAGGTTGAAGAGCTTCGTCACCACGGTCGCGACACCGGCGAAGTGTCCGGGGCGAACCGCACCTTCCAGCTGGCTGCCAAGTTCCGGAACATCGACGACCGTCAACATGGGGCGAGGGTACATTTCGCTGGTATCCGGAGCAAAGAGAATATCGACACCGGCGGCCTGAAGCATCGCGCTGTCGCGGTCGAGATCGCGTGGATAACGCGCCAGATCCTCGTTCGCGCCGAATTGTAGCGGGTTGACGAAAATGGAGACCACGGTGACGTCGTTTTCCGCCCTGGCATTGGCAACCAGCGTCATGTGTCCGATATGGAGAAAGCCCATTGTCGGTACGAAGCCGACCCTTTTTCCGTCGCGCCGGAATGCTGCGATGTGTTCGCGCAATTCCGCCACGGTTTTGACAAGGCGCATATCCTATCCCTCCCTGTTCCACCGGCGCGACCCGGCGAAAAGCAGCGGATAGAACTCGATTTGCCGCAAGGCGTCAACGCGTTACCCGGGATAATATCGATTAACCATCCGCGCCTCTTGTGGTTTCCGTGAACCAGCGTGGCTGTCGCCTTTCCGCAAAGGCTTTTCTGCCTTCAACGGCGTCATTGCTGCGGCTTATTTCGGCGATGGTCCTTTCAGCAAAAGCCAGCCGTTCCGCCGCTGCCATATCGCGCATCCTCAGCATGGCCTGTTTTCCGGCGGTAAGCGCGTTGGGTGAGTTTTGCCGTAACCGGGCTACTGTTTCCGCGATCACGTCATCGAGTTCACTCGATGAAACCGTACGGCTGACAAGGCCGCACGCTTCCGCTTCCGCTGCGCTGATCGGCTGTGCGAGATAAGCCATTTGCTGCAGGCTTCTAAGGGGCATTTTTTCCAGAAGTTTGGCCGCAACCATGGCCGGGAAAAGACCCACGCGCACCTCCGGCAGGCCGAATTCGGCGTGATCCGCCGCATAAGCGAGATCGCAGGCGGCAACGAGACCGATGCCGCCGGCCAGAACCCGGCCGCCAATGCGTGCGATCACGATCTTCTCGCAGCTCTCGACGGCGCGTATGACATCGGCGATCGGGTTCGTTCCGTCTGACGAAAGAAACATGCCGCCGGCATTTTCCTTGAGGTCGGCACCGGAGCAGAAGCTGCGCTCACCGCTTGCCGTTATCACCACGGCACGCAACGCCATATCGCGTGAGGCCGCGTTGATTGCGCGTGTGAGTGCCTCGGTCATCGCAACATTCAGGGCGTTGTGAACCTCCGGCCGGTTGAGGGTCAGCCACAGCACGTCGCCCCGTCTCTCGATAAGCAGTTCATTCGCCATGTGCTATCCTCCGGTTTACCGCTGCAAGCAGTGCCTTTCCCGCTTTGGACGCGTTTTCACGTCCAAGTAGGCGGCTGATCCAATCGCCGGTTTTCGCGACCGTCATCACGTCCACTCCGGTTTTTATGCCAAGGCCGTGCAGAAGATAGAGAACGTCTTCTGTGGCGACATTTCCGCTGGCACCCGGGGCAAAAGGACACCCCCCCAGTCCTGCAACGGAGCTGTCGAACGTGGAAATCCCTGCTTCCAGCGAGACGAGGATATTGGCAATTCCCTGACCATAGGTGTCGTGAAAGTGCATGGCCAGTTTGTCCCGTGGAGTATGTTCCGTCACGCGATCAATGATCCCGCTGATCTGGCCCGCAGTGCCGACGCCGATGGTGTCGCCAAGAGAAATCTCGTAGCATCCGATTGCCAGAAGCGCGTCCGCCATGGCGATTACGTTGTCGGGAGAGACAGTGCCATCATAAGGGCAGCCTGCGATACAGGACACATATCCCCGCATCTTGATGTGCTGGCTGGCTGCTTTGTCCGCTACCTCCCGCAACCGCCCCAGACTTTCCGCTCGCGAGCAGCCGATATTTTGCTGGCTGAAACCCTCTGACGCCGAAACGAAAACCGCGATTTCACTCACACCCGCCTCTAGCGCAGCGTCCAGCCCCTTCATATTTGGAACAAGGGCGGGATAGGCAACGCCGGGACGTCGTTCGAGCGCCAGAAAGACATCTGTTGAATCCGCCATCTGCGGGATCCGTTTGGGTGAAACGAACGCGCCTGTCTCGACTGCTGGCAGACCGGATGCCGCAAGGCGCTCGATCAATTCGACTTTCACGGCGGTTGTAACATGCCTGACTTCGTTCTGAAGGCCATCACGCGGTCCGACTTCAACGATTTTCACGGCGGTGGGCCAGCCCATCTCAGTTGGCCTCCGGCTCGAAATCAAGCAGGACGGTTCCAGCCTGAACCATGTCGCCCTCTGCGCAGTTGAACGTGATGATTTTGCCGCTGGAGGGAGCACGGATGGTATGCTCCATCTTCATCGCCTCCATGACGACGAGGGCATCTCCTGCCTTGACGGCAGAACCGTTTTTGCCGAGCACCGAGCGAATGAGGCCGGGCATCGGAGCTTCCAGCCCGCCGGACGGTGTTTCATCAGCCTCGTCATCGCCATGATCGGTCTGCGCGACGCGATAGTGTTTTCCTGCTGTGAGGAGATCGTGGATGTGGTCGCCTGCAAGGAAAAAGCCTTTGTCCTGCCGGTCGTTGATGGTGGCTCGGAGCTTTCCATCTTCCTCAAGCGTGCCTGAGAGACGGATTGGCTTTCCATCGATATCCAGAGTGAAGCCATCATCTTCATGCGTTATTGGTGCCGCGAATTCGTTTTCCCCGAGCGTGAAACGCAGCACTTCGCGCGCGGGACCATTCAGCCGAAAGGCATTCATGGCGTTCCATGGGCTGTAGGCATCGCCTTCATCTGGGACTGCACGACTTTTACGAAGCAGAAGCAGTCCGAGAACCGCCATGGCGATTTCCGTCTCTTCAGATATTTGAGGTGCGAAGAGCGTCGTTTCGTTGCGGCCAATGAACCCGGTATCGAGATCCGCCTTGGCGAAGGCTTCAAGTTCCGCAAGTCTCGCCAGAAAGGAGGCGTTGCTGGTGACGCCGGCAACGGCCAGATTTTCGAGCGCGAGGCGCAGGCGGCTTACCGCTGAGGAACGGTCCTTATCCCAGACGATCAGCTTGGCAATCATCGGATCGTAATGCACCGAAATGCTGTCTCCCGCCCTTATGCCGCTGTCGATCCTGATGTGCGGTGTTTCAGCAGGGAAAACGAGATGATGGACGGTGCCGGTCGAGGGCAGGAAATCATTTGCCGGGTCCTCCGCATAGAGCCTCACCTCGATCGCGTGGCCGTCGATGCGAAGCGATGACCAGTCTTGCGGCAGAGCTTCTCCATCCGCCACACGGATCTGCCACTCGACAAGATCAAGACCGGTGATGAACTCCGTTACCGGGTGCTCTACCTGGAGCCGCGTGTTCATTTCCATGAAATAGAAATCGCCGGAGGCATCCAGAAGAAATTCGATCGTTCCGGCACCGCGATAATCGATGGCGCGGGCCGCTGCGATCGCGGCATCGTACATGCGCTGGCGCAGCCTATCGGATAGGCCGGGGGCAGGGGCTTCCTCGATGACTTTCTGATGGCGGCGCTGGATGGAGCAATCGCGCTCGAACAGAGAAACGCAGTTACCATGCCCATCGGCGAAAACCTGCACTTCCACATGCCGCGGCCGGGCGAGGTATTTTTCGATCAGCATGCGGTCGTCGCCAAAGGCCGCAAGCGCCTCTCGTTTCGCGCCCGCCAGTTCCGCGGCGAAGTCCGCCTGCCGGGTGACGACGCGCATGCCCTTGCCACCACCACCCGCGGATGCCTTTATCAGCACGGGATAGCTGATACGTTCGGCTTCAGATTCCAGTTTTTCTTGCGTCTGGTCTTCGCCGTGATAGCCCGGTACGACTGGAACGCCCGCATCGGCCATCAGCGCCTTGGCTTCGCTTTTTCCACCCATGGCTCGTATCGCGTTGGCGGATGGACCGATGAAGACCAGACCTGCCTGGGTAGAAGCTTCCGCAAAATCGGCATTTTCCGAAAGGAAACCGTACCCAGGGTGGATTGCTTGCGCGCCGCTTCTGCGCGCTACCTCGATGATCTTTCCGCCATCGAGATAGGAGGAGCGGGCCGGTGCCGAGCCGATCTCGAACGCTTCATCCGCCATCGACACATGCAGCGCGTTGCGATCTGCCTCGGAATAGACGGCAACGGTGGCGATACCCATCCTGCGGGCGGTGCGGATGATCCGGCAGGCAATTTCACCACGGTTGGCAATCAGTATTTTTGAAAACATGACCGCCTCACATCCTGAAAATGCCGAAGGAGGTGCGCTCGACCGGCGCATTCAGCGCTGCGGAAAGGCCAAGGCCGAGCACAAGGCGCGTGTCTTTCGGGTCGATGATGCCGTCATCCCATAGTCTTGCACTGGCGTAGTATGGATGCCCCTCCCGCTCGTATTTTTCACGGATCGGCTTCTTGAAGGCATCTTCGTCTTCGGTGGGCCAGCTTTTGCCTTCCGTCTCCATGCCGTCGCGTTTGACCTGCGCCAGAACGGATGCCGCCTGCTCTCCGCCCATCACCGAAATACGGGCATTCGGCCACATCCACAGAAACCTTGGGGAGTAGGCACGCCCGCACATTCCGTAGTTGCCCGCGCCGAAAGAGCCGCCGATGATGACGGTGAATTTTGGAACGTGGGCGCAGGCGACGGCGGTGACCAGCTTTGCGCCATCCTTGGCAATGCCGCCTGCCTCGTACGCCTTGCCCACCATGAAGCCGGTAATGTTCTGAAGGAAAATCAGCGGAATGCCGCGCTGGCAGCATAACTCTATGAAATGTGCGCCCTTTAGCGCCGATTCAGAAAAGAGGATGCCGTTGTTGGCGACGATACCGACCGGATAGCCGTGGATACGGGCAAAGCCACAGACCAGCGTCGTGCCGTATAACGCCTTGAATTCATCGAACTCGGAAGCATCTACCAGCCGCGCGATGATCTCCCTTACCTCAAAGGGTTTGCGGGTGTCGGTTGGTACGATCCCGTAGAGTTCTTCCGTTGGGTAAAGCGGTTCCACGATGGGGTGGATAGCAAGGCTCACCCGCTTGCGTCGGTTGAGATTCGCGACGATGCGCCGGGTGATAGCCAGAGCATGCCGGTCGTCGCGGGCGTAGTAGTCCGTGACACCCGACTGGCGGGAATGAACCTCTGCCCCGCCCAGTTCCTCCGCCGTCACCACCTCGCCGGTGGCGGCCTTCACCAATGGTGGCCCGCCGAGGAAGATCGTGCCCTGATTTCTGACGATGACCGACTGGTCGCTCATGGCAGGGACATAGGCGCCGCCCGCCGTGCAGCTTCCCATCACAATGGCGATCTGGGCAATGCCCTCGGCCGACATGGTTGCCTGATTGTAGAAGATGCGGCCGAAATGATCGCGATCCGGGAAAACCTCATCCTGATTGGGAAGGTTCGCACCGCCCGAATCCACCAGATAGATGCAGGGCAAGCGATTTTCGCGGGCGATTTCCTGCGCCCTCAGATGCTTCTTCACCGTCAGCGGATAATAGGTTCCGCCTTTCACCGTCGCATCATTGGCAACGATCATGCACTCCTGTCCTGAAACGCGTCCGATGCCGGTCACGATGCCGGCGGCGGGAACCGTTTCGTCGTACACCCCGTAGGCGGCAAATTGGGAAAGTTCGAGGAACGGGCTGCCCGGATCGAGAAGTGCATCGATACGATCCCGCACCAGAAGCTTGCCGCGAGCCAGATGTTTTGCGCGCGCTCTTTCTCCGCCACCCTCGCTGATCCGTTTCACATGCTGTTTCAGGTCCTTGACGAGACCGGACATGAACGCACTGTTGGCGGTGAATGTGGGATCACGTGAGAGATTGGATGACAGCTTCATGGCGATCCTCACATGTTGCCTTTGACGAGTTCCCGGCCGATCAGCATCCGGCGGATTTCGCTGGTGCCTGCGCCGATCTCGTAGAGCTTGGCATCGCGCAGCAGGCGTCCCGCCGGGCTTTCGTTGACGTAGCCGGAACCTCCAAGAAGCTGGATCGCGTCGAGTGCGACGTGTGTGGCGCGCTCGGCGGCGAATAGGATCGCGCCCGCCGCGTCCTGCCGGGTGATCCGGCCATTGTCGCAAGCTTTCGCAACCGCGTAGACATAGGCGCGGGATGCGTTCATGGCGGCATAGATGTCAGCCAGTTTTCCCTGCACAAGCTGGAATTCACCGATCGGCTTGCCGAACTGCCGGCGCTCCCGGCTATAGGGCAGCACAAGATCGATGGCCGCCTGCATGATACCGACCGGACCTGCGGCAAGGACCGCGCGTTCATAATCAAGACCGCTCATCAGCACGGTGACGCCATCGTTGAGTTTGCCGAGAATGTTGTCCTCCGGCACCTCGCAATCTTCAAAGACGAGTTCGGACGTGGGCGAGCCGCGCATGCCGAGCTTGTCGAGTTTCTGGGCAGGACGAAAACCCTTGAAGCTTCTTTCGATCAGGAAGGCGGTAATGCCACGTGGACCGGCGTTGGCATCCGTCTTGGCGTAGACCACCAGAGTATCGGCCTCGTGGCCATTGGTGATCCACATCTTCGCGCCGTTCAGCACAAATTTGTCGCCTTTGCGCTCGGCTTTCAGCCGCATCGAAACCACGTCAGATCCGGCCTCCGTTTCGCTCATGGCGAGCGATCCGACATGTTCACCTGAGATCAGCTTCGGCAGATAGCGCTGCCTCTGGTCTTGCGTTCCCCAACGATGGATCTGGTTGATGCAGAGATTGGAATGTGCGCCATAGGACAGACCGACGGAGGCCGAGGCGCGGCTGATCTCCTCCATCGCCACGCAATGGGCGAGATAACCCATGTTTGCGCCGCCATAGTCTTCGGAAGCGGTTATACCGTGCAGGCCGAGTTGGCCCATCTCGGGCCAGAGTTGACGTGGAAATCGATCCTCCCGGTCGATCATGTCTGCCAGTGGCGCGATCCTGTCGTCGGCAAAGGTACGCACTGTTTCCCGTAGCGCGGCAATCTCGGGTGCAAGATCGGCATCGAAAATGGCGGCGAGGTTCAGGCTCATCGCGTTATGTCCTCCTCCGGCGGCTCTTCCACACCGCCCTGTTACAGAAAACCAGCACCTCCTCCGCGCTGGCCTTCCCTTTTATGTGTTGTCGCCCCCTGTAAAAGCGGCCGAGCGGCGCACGAATGTCTTGATGGCAAAATTGGACTGGATGCGTGCCACACCGGGAACGGTCGTCAGGAAATCCAGAAGCTGCTGGTAATGTGGCAGGTCGCGCACCATCGCGTGAATGAGATAATCGGAACTGCCGCTCGTCTGGTAGCCGCCCACGACTTCCGGAATGGAGGCGACGTGATGCTCGAAAGTCGTCAGGGCTTCCTTGATCTGTCGTTCAAGCGTTACGGAAATGAAGACGCCCATATTGCCGAGCAGGCGGTTCTCATCGAACACCGCAGTATAACCACGAATGATGCCTTCTTCTTCCAGCTTGCGGACACGCCGCAACGTTGGCGTGAAGGAAAGACCGATGCGGGATGCCAGGTCGCGCCAGCTTATCCGGCCGTCATCGCCGAGCACATTCAGAATCTTCTGGTCGAAACTGTCGAGCTCAATCATGGATCATATGCTCTATGATATGCCGTATCGTTGGATCAAAGATATCGCCATTGTGAAAACTGTCAATCAAAATAGCTTTGAAATGAATTCGCGATAGTGATAGCGTTCATGGTGTCGCAGCCTTGGAGGAGGTTGAGGCAGACGTTCGGCTCTTTCCAGGGAGGTGGAAAGTGACTGCACATGATCCCATCGTCATCGTTGGGGCCGCCCGCACGGCTATGGGTGGTTTTCAGGGTGAACTCAGTTCGGTTGTTGCCCCGGCGTTGGGTGCAGCGGCTATCCGTGCTGCCACCGAACGATCCACTATCGCTCTTTCAGATATCGATGATGTCGCACTGGGCTGTGTGCTGACGGCGGGGCAGGGACAGGCGCCCGCTCGGCAGGCGGCTATTGCCTCAGGCATTCCCTATTCGGCCAGCGCGGTGACCATCAACAAGATGTGCGGATCGGGCATGCGGGCAGTCATGCTGGGGCATGATCAGATCGCTGCCGGGACTTCTTCCGTCGTTGTGGCTGGCGGCATGGAAAGCATGAGCAACGCTCCCTATCTGCTGGATCGTGCCCGCAGCGGCTATCGCCTCGGCCATGGCAAACTGACGGACCACATGTTTCTCGATGGGCTGGAAGACGCCTACGACAAGGGACGTCTGATGGGCACCTTTGCCGAAGATTGCGCCGAAGCCTATCAGTTCACACGCGAGATGCAGGATGCATACGCTCTTACTTCGCTGGAACGGGCGCGGCACGCGATAGCGACGGGTGCCTTTGCGGAGGAGATCGCGCCTGTCGGCGATGTTGCCCTCGACGAACAGCCCGGCAAGGCGAAGCCTGAAAAGATTCCGCTTCTGAAACCGGCCTTTCGTGATGGCGGTACGGTAACTGCCGCAAATTCCAGCTCCATTTCGGATGGCGCTGCGGCGCTGGTGTTGATGCGCCGGTCGGACGCTGAAAAACGCGGCTTGCAGCCATTGGCGACGATTGCCGGTCACGCGACATTTGCGGATGCGCCTGCAAAATTCCCGACGGCACCGATTGGAGCGATCCGGCGGCTGGCGGACCGGACCGGCTGGGCGGTTGGGGACGTTGACCTCTTCGAAATCAACGAAGCCTTCGCGGTTGTGGCGATGGCCGCGATGCGCGATCTCGATCTGCCGCACGACAAGGTGAACGTGCATGGCGGCGCCTGTGCTCTCGGTCATCCGATAGGAGCTTCCGGCGCGCGTATCGTCGTGACGCTGCTTGCGGCACTCAGGCGCTACGATCTGAAGCGTGGTGTTGCCGGCGTTTGTATCGGCGGTGGCGAGGCGACCGCAATCGCCATTGAACGGACTTAAATGGGCGGAGGTGATGCTGAAAGGCGTCCGTCAACAGATCAGAGCTGTGACCCGCATCGGATGAGGCCAGCCGCAGGTGTTCGTAACCGGGAGAGCCGGTTTTGGAAGGGTGAACTGAATGAGATGGGAGGAGTAGAATGGACATGACCGAAGCCACCCGCCTGAGCCTGCATGTTCCAGAGCCTGCGGTTCGTCCGGGCGATCACCCGGATTTTTCCAATGTGAAAATCCAGAGGGCGGGGGCGGTTGCCCGGCCGGAGGTGGATGCCGCACCCGAAACCATCCGCGATCTCGCCTATTCCATCATTCGTGTCCTCAATCATGAGGGGGAGGCGGTCGGGCCGTGGGCGGGGCTGCTTTCGGATGAGGAACTGCTGACGGGGCTTCGCAACATGATGCGGCTTCGCGCCTTCGATGCCCGGATGCTGATGGCGCAGCGACAGGGCAAGACATCTTTTTATATGCAGCATCTGGGTGAGGAGGCCGTAAGCTGCGCTTTCCGTAAGGCGCTTACCAAGGGCGACATGAATTTTCCGACCTACCGGCAGGCGGGTCTGCTGATTGCCGACGATTACCCGCTGCTGACGATGATGAACCAGATCTTCTCCAATGAGCATGACCCGCTGCACGGGCGGCAGCTGCCGGTGCTCTATTCCTCGAAAGAGCACGGCTTCTTCACCGTTTCCGGTAATCTCGCCACGCAATATGTTCAGGCGGTAGGCTGGGCCATGGCGTCTGCGATCAAGGGCGACACGAAAATCGCTGCGGCGTGGATCGGCGACGGATCGACGGCTGAGTCGGATTTCCATTCCGCGCTGGTCTTCGCCTCTACCTACAAGGCGCCTGTCATCCTGAACATCGTCAACAACCAGTGGGCCATTTCCACCTTCCAGGGCATTGCGCGTGGCGGGTCAGGTACATTCGCTGCACGCGGGCTGGGCTTCGGCATTCCCGCCCTTCGCGTCGATGGCAACGATTATCTTGCGGTCTATGCCGTGGCGCGATGGGCAGCGGAGCGTGCCCGCCGCAATCTTGGCCCGACGCTGATCGAATACGTGACCTATCGTGTTGGCGCGCACTCCACCTCCGATGATCCAAGCGTTTATCGGCCGAAAGACGAATCCGAGGCCTGGCCGCTTGGCGATCCCGTTCTGCGACTGAAGAAGCACCTCATCCTTCGGGATGTTTGGTCGGAGGAACGCCACCGTCAGGCCGAGGCCGAGATCATGGATGAGGTGATCGAGGCGCAGCGGGAGGCGGAGAGCCACGGCACGCTCCATGCCGGTGCCAAACCGCCGACAAAGGACATTTTCGAGGGCGTCTATGCCGAGATGCCGCCGCACCTGCGCCGTCAGCGTGAAAAAGCGGGGTACTGATATGACAAGAATGACGATGATCGAAGCGGTTCGCAGCGCCATGGACGTATCGATGGGGCGAGACGATAACGTCGTGGTCTTCGGTGAGGATGTCGGCTATTTCGGTGGGGTGTTCCGCGCCACGCAGGGGCTTCAGGCGAAATACGGCCGGACCCGCTGTTTCGATGCGCCGATCAGCGAGTCAGGCATCGTCGGCACGGCCATCGGCATGGCTGCCTACGGTCTGCGGCCCTGCGTCGAGATACAGTTCGCGGATTATATGTATCCCGCCTACGATCAGATCACCCAGGAAGCCGCTCGCATCCGCTATCGCTCAAACGGCGATTTCACATGTCCGATCGTTCTGCGCATGCCGACCGGCGGGGGTATCTTCGGCGGGCAGACGCACAGCCAGAGCCCTGAAGCGCTTTTCACCCATGTTTGCGGGTTGAAAGTGGTTGTTCCCTCTAATCCGCATGATGCGAAGGGATTACTGATTGCCGCCATCGAAGACCCCGACCCGGTGATGTTTCTGGAACCGAAGCGGCTCTACAACGGGCCTTTCGACGGCCATCATGACCGACCGGTCACGTCCTGGGCGAAACATGAGCTGGGTGAAGTGGCGGAAGGCCATTACACCGTGCCGATCGGTAAGGCGGTCATCCGGCGTCCTGGGGAAGATGTCACGGTCATCGCCTATGGCACCATGGTGCATGTGGCGCTCGCTGCCGCGGAAGAGACGGGCGTAAATGCCGAGGTCATCGATCTGCGGAGCCTGTTACCGCTTGATCTGGATACCATTGTCCAATCGGTCGCCAAGACTGGCCGTTGTGTCATGGTGCACGAGGCGACGCTGACATCCGGCTTCGGTGCCGAAGTCGTGTCGCTGGTTCAAGACCATTGTTTCTACCACCTCGAGGCTCCCATCGTTCGCGTTGCCGGTTGGGATACGCCTTACCCGCATGCGCAGGAATGGGATTATTTTCCAGGTCCGGCCCGTGTCGGGCGCGCACTCGTCGAAGTCATGGAGGCCTGAAGAATGACGGAATACGTTCTGACGATGCCCGATGTTGGGGAAGGCGTTGCGGAGGCCGAACTGGTCGAATGGCATGTCAAACCCGGTGATCCGGTTCATGAAGACATGGTGCTGGCGGCGGTGATGACCGACAAGGCAACGGTTGAAATTCCCTCGCCGGTTAATGGTCGGGTCACCTGGCTGGGGGCGGATGTCGGCGAGCTGATCGCAGTGAAAGCGCCATTGCTGCGGATCGAAACCGATGCCGCTGCCGAGCAGCCGGTCGAGCGCGATGTTCAGGCTGAGGCTCCGTCCGACATGACGGAGGAGCCGCCCGCCGTCGAAACTCGGCCTGCCGTCTCGCAAACGGAGGATGTTTCGCCGTCGCAAGCGCCCCATCACGACAAACCCTTGGCGTCCCCTGCAGTCCGACAGCGCGCCGACGATCTCGATCTCGATCTTCATGATATAACCGGCACCGGCACGGAAGGACACATCACCCACGCCGACCTCGACGCATTCCTTTTGAAGAGGTCGCGATCTGAGCAGCATCTTGCGGCGTCGCCGGGGGATAGCGCCGTGGAGCAGGTGAAGATGACCGGGCTGCGGCGCAAGATCGCCGAGAAGATGGCGTTGTCCGTGTCCCGTATTCCGCACATCACCTATGTCGAGGAAATCGACGTGACAGATGTGGAGGATCTGCGGGCGACCATGAACGGCAATCGCAGGCCCGGTCAGCCCAAGCTGACGATCCTGCCGTTCCTGATGCGTGCCATGGTCAAAGCAATTTCCGACCAACCGGGGATGAACGCCACCTTCGATGATGAAACGGGTGTCATCAGTCACTATAGCGCGGTTCATATCGGCATCGCGACGCAGACGCCTGCCGGTCTGGTCGTGCCGGTCGTCTGCCACACGGAAGCGCGCGGTCTATGGGACTGCGCCGAAGAACTGGCTCGCGTTGCGGATGCTGCCCGCAAGGGTACCGCGAAGCGAGAGGAACTGTCAGGATCCACCATTACCGTCAGTTCACTGGGGGCTCTTGGCGGCATCGCGTCAACACCGGTTATCAATCATCCGGAGGTGGCGATCATAGGTGTCAACAAGATCGTCACGCGGCCGGTCTGGGATGGCAATCAGTTCGTGCCGCGTAAAATGATGAACCTTTCGTCGAGTTTCGATCATCGGGTGGTCGACGGTTGGGATGCTGCCGTCTTCATCCAGAAAATAAAGGCTCTTCTTGAAAAGCCAGCCCTGATCTTCATTGAAGAGTGACAGTCTTGTCTACTGATTAGGCGGGAAAAACCGGAGCGATAGAGGGCGCTCCGGCATCGATATGGGCTTGCGTTCATGGTCTTCGGGTATAGAAGAGGACGGACGAGAAGCCTGTTTCTCACCACGATTAAAAACGGCGAACGGGGATGCTGAGGCAGCCTTTTTCTTTCGCCGCCCGCCGATGTTTAACGAAGAAAAGGTCCCTTCATGAGCACTCCGAAACCCGTTGTTCTGACCATTCTCGATGGCTGGGGGCTGAGCGAGGATCGGTCAGGTAACGCGCCCGCCCTTGCCAATACGCCGACCATTGATCGCCTCTTCGCAACATGTCCGCATGCAACGCTCACCACCTTCGGTCCCAAAGTTGGCCTGCCGACCGGGCAGATGGGCAATTCCGAGGTCGGTCATACGAATATTGGCGCCGGCCGTATCGTGGCGATGGACCTTGGCCAGATCGATCTCGCCATTGAGGACGGCAGCTTTTTCAAGAATGCTGCCATTCTGGAATTCGCAGCCAAGGTGAAGGCGGCTGGCGGTACGGTGCAGCTGATGGGCGTGATTTCCGATGGTGGCGTGCATGGCCATATCGTCCATGTTCAGGCTGCGGTGAAGCTGCTGACGGACCTAGGGCTTAATGTCGTCGTTCATGCCATCACCGACGGTCGTGACGTCGCGCCGAAATCGGCTGAAGGATTTATGAAGACCTTCGTTGGCAGCCTGCCGCGGGCCGCAAGCGTCGGCACCGTCATCGGTCGCTATTATGCCATGGACCGCGACAATCGCTGGGAGCGCGTCGAAAAAGCCTATGACGCCATGGTTCTTGCCAAGGGCGAGCAGGCGGAAGATGCAGTCAATGCGGTTGCCACAAGCTATGGCAACAATGTTACGGACGAATTCATCCTGCCGACCGTGATCGATGGCTATCAGGGCTTCAAGGCTGGCGATGGGCTTTTCTGCCTCAATTTCCGCGCCGACCGCGCCCGCGAAATCCTTGCAGCCATCGGCGCTGCCGATTTCGATGGGTTTGAGCGCGAAAAGCCTGAGCTTTCCGCTCTCTTGGGCATGGTTGAATATTCAACGAAACATAATGCCTATATGGCAACGGCCTATCCCAAGCGCGATATTGCCAATACGCTGGGTGCGTGGGTGGCGGCCAAGGGGCTGCGCCAGTTCCGTCTTGCCGAGACGGAAAAATATCCACACGTCACGTTCTTCCTGAACGGCGGCAAGGAAGAGCCGGAAGTTGGTGAAGACCGCTTCATGCCGAAGTCTCCGAAGGTCGCGACCTATGACCTGCAGCCGGAAATGAGCTCTGCGGAAGTGACGGAAAAATTCGTAGAGGCGATTGGCAAGGGTTATGATCTCATCGTCACCAACTACGCCAACCCCGACATGGTGGGACATACCGGCGATCTGAACGCCGCGATCAAGGCGTGTGAAGCGGTTGACCGTGGATTGGCCGAGGTCGTTGCCGCACTTGAAAAAGTGGGTGGCGCGATGCTGGTGATCGCAGATCATGGCAATTGTGAAACCATGATCGACCCGGTGACGGGTGGACCTCACACGGCGCACACGACCAATCCGGTGCCGGTTATCCTGTTCGGTGGTCCGGAAGGCGCAACGGTGCGTGACGGCATTCTCGCAGATGTCGCGCCGACGATACTGCAACTGATGAATTTACCGCAACCTGCGGAAATGACAGGGAAAAGCCTGATCGAAAAGTGACATCGGCGGCTCGCGACTAAGACGTTATTCGCGAGCCCTTTTTTGTTCCCGTCAGCCATGACGTACCGTTTTTCCTTAAAGGGAAGGCGGTCATGTCGTTTGCATATGTGCGAATGATGGCCGATGAGCGCTTAACATTAGAAGATTCGCATCTTGAGGTTGTCGTAAACGTGGTGCATCCTCGTGCCGCTCTGGGGTGACTACTGTGTGGAATTTGATGCCCCGTTGAGCAGTCAAATAGCTTGAGGGGGATGGTCGATGATATTGAAAGCTACGAGACGTCTTTTCACGTTCGGGCTTGCGGGCTTCTATGCAATCGTGTCGCCGCTAACGGCGGATGCATGCACCAGGTTCGTGTTTCTGGGAAAGAACGACAATATCGTCACTGCCCGTTCCATGGACTGGAAATACGATATCGGCAGCAATCTCTACATTCTGCCGAGAGGCGTCGAGCGCAGTGGTGAGGCCGGGCCGAACTCCCTGAAATGGACCGCAAAGTACGGATCCGTGGTGACGACGGGGTACGACGTTTCGACGACGGACGGAGCCAACGAAGCCGGGCTGGTGGCGAATCTCCTGTGGCTGACGGAATCGGAGTATCCGAAATTCGAGGCTGACAGTAAGCCGGGGCTGACGATAGCCGCTTGGGCACAGTACGTTCTCGACCGTTTTGCCACCGTTGCAGAAGCTGTCGAGGACCTGAAAACGCAGCCTTTCACGATCGTCACCGATAACGTGCCGGGCCAGAACCGGCTGACCACTCTGCATCTGTCGCTGTCCGACGCCAGCGGTGACAGCGCCATCATTGAATATATCGATGGCAAGCAGGTCATCCATCACGGTCGCCAGTATCAGGTCATGACCAATTCCCCGACGTATGACGAACAGCTGGCGCTGGCGTCCTATTGGCAGGGCATCGGCGGAACGGTGATGTTACCGGGGACGAACCGTGCTTCGGACCGTTTTGCACGCGCCGCGTTCTACGTTAATGCGATACCGCAGAGCGGGGAGCCAAACCATTTGCTCGCCAGTGTTTTCGGCGTCATCAGAAACACCTCCGTACCGCTTGGCATTTCGTCTCCGGACCAGCCAGAAATATCCTCGACCCGCTGGCGCACGGTCTTCGATCACAAGCGCAAACTCTATTTCTTCGAGTCCGCCATGACACCCAATACGTTCTGGGTGGATCTGAACAAGATCGATTTCTCGAAGGAAACCGGACAGGTCAAAAGGCTCGACCTCGGCACGGATCAGGCCCATACGTTTTCAGGAGATGCCACAGCAGCGTTTGAAGTGGCGAAGCCCTTCCCCTTTCAAGGGCTTTGATGAACCGAAGGCATGTGAACGTCCGAAACTCTGGTCGAGTGAGAGGGTTTGTTGATGGGGAATGTTATGAAATGGGCGCTGGCTTTTTTGCCGTTGCTGGTCGGCGGTGCGCAGGCCGCGGATGTGGCGCCGCTACAGACTGCGGAGAGTAGCTGGGAGGAGGAAAGCAGCCTGCCACCGGGCTGGGCCTTGCAGATCACGCCTTACCTGTGGGCTGCGGGACTGAAGGGCGACGTCTCGCCGTTTCGGCGTGGCCCGACGATTTCGGTCGAAAAATCGTTCTCGGATGTCATGGAGCATCTGAACGTCGGCGGTTTCATCGATGTCTGGGGACGTTACGACCGTTTCGTCTTTTCGGCGGACATGATGTACGTCAATACGACGGACAGCCGTGTGATCGGCGCGCTTCCGGTGGTGGGCGCTACGCCGGGATTGAGCGCGGACGTGGACACCATCGAATTTTCGGCGACGCTGAAGGGCGGATATCGGGTTTACGATGATCGCGATTTTTCGTTCGACCTATTGGCCGGTGTACGTATCTGGCATATCTCCAACGATGTGACGAACAACTACGGCGCGTTCTCGCGCAGCTACGGTGAGGAATTCGGCTGGGTCGATCCGGTCGTCGGCTTCAGGGCTTTTTATCGCTTTACGCCGCAGTTCTCGGTGCAGGCACAGGCTGATTTTGGTAGGTTCGGTGCTGGATCGGATCACACATGGCAAGCGCTTGCGACGGCAAATTATGCGTTCACGGATAATCTCTCTGTTTCCGCAGGCTACAAGATTCTGGATGTAGACTATGAGTCCGATGGGCACGTCTTTGATGCGACGCTCAAGGGGCCGGTTATCGGCCTGACCTACCGCTTCTGATCGCGGTCATGTGTTAGTGTTCGTGATATAGCCTCCCGACTAGCCGGCCTTTCTTGGCGGGCTTTCCGGGAGGCCGTTATCCGGGTTTATTTTCCAAATACTGCGACGCCACTGCCTGCCGTAAACGCTTTCCTGCCAAGGACGATCGCGGCGAGGAGAAGTACGCTTTGGGCGACGAGAAATGGCGGCTCGTTGCCGTTCGGGGCAAGGTTATTTAGAGCTTCGACTTTGAGAAACGATTGAACGATCAGCACGAACATATTGAGATAGAGGCCGATTGTCGCCGTGATGACGAAGATGGCGCGCGCCCTGCCATTCAGCTTGTAGACATAGAGTGCCGCGAGGGCGACCGCCAGAATGGCGGTCGAGATGATGCCGACACCGAGTGCCGGGGTGAAAACACTGATGGGAAAGAGAAATCCCGTCAGCGTCGTGGCAAGTGTCGTGGCGAGAAATAGTGCCGTTGTCCGCGGCATCCATTTTCCCGACGCATAGGCGGGAAGGGCGATCAGCCCCGACGCTATGCCGATAAAACTCAGGGCAACATGAAATGCCGTAAACTGGGAAATTGTCAGGCCAAGTATCATGGCACGTATCCCTTATTCGATTGTTGCTGTGCCGTACCGGCTGGCGGCACGGGCATGCGAAAGGTTGGGCCTCAAGGCCGAACGGGCGGCGAGATAGTGTTCGAGATCGGCATTGTCCGGCAGTGACGGAATGGTCAGGACCTCGCCGAGATCGAGCCCAGCCAGCGCCGCATCAACCATCTCGTTCACGTCCATGACCATCGAGGCGGGGATCGTCTCCAGCTTTTCCTCTTCCCAGATCGCGGTGCGGGTAATGCCTGGCAGGACTCCCTGAACCCGAACACCAGAGGGCGAGAGTTGCGCGTGCAGTGCTTCCGTAAAGGCCAGCACGAACGCCTTGGTCGCGGGATAGACGGCCGTGAATGCATCCGGCATCAGGGCCGTGACCGAGGTTATGTTGATGATCGTTCCCTTGCCTGCTGCGGCAAGACGTGGACTGATGGCTGCCGCCAGTCTGGTTACCGCGAGAATGTTGAGGTGGATCATGCCGGTGACATAGGCCGGATCCAGCTCCGTGACGTTGCCTTCCCCGGCAATACCGGCGTTGTTGACAAGGCCCGTGATCTTTCCGTCTTCGCGTAACCTCTTCTCGACCTTATCAAGGCCGTCCGCATTGGAAAGATCGGCGGCAAGAACCTCGACGGAGATGCCGTGATCCGCCGTGAGCCTGTCAGCAAGCGCTTTCAGCTTTTCGGCACGCCGCGCCACCAGCACCAGATCATAACCGCGACCCGCAAGACGGTCCGCATACACTGCGCCGATACCGTCAGATGCACCGGTGATGAGAAATGTTTCCTTGGTCATCTCGATTTTCCTTTGTTGAAAGCGGCGGCCTGGCACCGCGGGTGCCAGAGCTTTGCCGGGAACTGGTTTCAGGCATTGATGAAGGTTAGCAGATCCGCATTGAAGCGGTCCTGATGGGTCTGCGTCAAACCGTGGTCAGCACCTTCGTAGACTTTCAGAACGGCGTGCTTGACGATCTTGACGGTGGAATGCGCGGATGCGCCGATCGGAACGATCTGGTCGTCATCGCCATGCAGTACCAGCGTCGGTTTGTCGAAAGCCTTCAGGTCCTGGTTGAAGTCGCTTTCGGAAAAGGCGCGGATACTGTCGAGCTGGCCTTTCAGGCCGCCCATCATGCCCTGCCGCCAGAACTCTTCGCGAATGCCGTCGGAGATCTTCGTGCCTTCACGGTTGTAGCCATAGAAGGGGATCGACAGATCCTTGAAGAACTGGCTGCGATTGTCGTAGGTGCCTTTGCGGATGCCGTCGAAGACGTCGATGGGCAGACCGCCGGGGTTGCTTTCCGTCTTCAGCATCAGCGGCGGGACTGCGCCGATCAGGCCAACCTTTGCGACCCGGCTGGTGCCGTGGCGGCCGATATAGCGGGTGACTTCGCCGCCCCCGGTGGAATGGCCGACCAGAATGATGTCGTGGAGGTCAAGCTGTTCGATCAGTTCAGCCAGATCGTCGGCATATTGATCCATGTTGTTGTTGTGCCAGACCTGATCCGAGCGGCCATGGCTGCGACGGTCATGGGCAATGGTGCGGAAACCGTGATTGGCAAAGAACACCATCTGCGCGTCCCAGGCATCGGCGCTCAGAGGCCAGCCGTGGGAGAAGATGATCGGCTGTGCATCCTTGGAGCCCCAGTCCTTGTAGAAGATATGCGTTCCGTCTCTGGTGGTGATCGTGCTCATTTCTCTCTCCTTTGGTTGAGGGAGCGTTCTTGCGTCCCGTGGCAATAGAGATACTCTGGAGGCTGCCGGGGAAGGATTGGTGCTTTTGACAGAAGGCGAGCCGAAACTGACAAAATGAGGAAACGGTTATGACGGGTAGTGCAGGACGTGCAAAAGAAGTCGGGCTGGTTCTTTACCGCGACTGTCAGGTCGCCATGGTGCATGGCATCACGGATCTCTTTGCGATCGCCTCGGTGTTCTCCCGGGACAGAGGTGGCCCGGCGCTACGCGTCAGTCACTGGAGCATGGATGAGTGCGGCAGATTCTCCCGCTGTTACGATACAGCCCCCGATACGCCCGGACAGCCAGACATTCTCGTCGTACCCGGCAGGCTGACAGGACCGGCCGAAATCGATGAGGCCGAACCTTATGCTCGCTGGCTGCTTGATCGTCATGCGCAGGGGACGACGCTCGCGGCCAGTTGCGGTGGTTCCTTTATCATTGCTGCGACCGGCTTGCTTGCCGGCCGCCCGGCCACGACGCACTGGTTTTTTGCCGAGCGCTTTCGCGAACGCTTCCCGGATGTCCATGTGGACGCCGACAAGATCGTCATCGAGGACGGCGACATCATCACTGCCGGAGGCCTGATGGCCTGGACGGATCTCGGCCTGCGCATCGTCGACCGTCTTCTCGGGCCATCGGTGATGACCGAGACGGGCAAATTCCTGCTCATCGATCCGTCAGGCCGTGAGCAGCGGCATTACAGCAGCTTCGCGCCGCGCCTGACGCACGGCGACGAGTCGATCCTGAAAGTGCAGCACTGGCTTCAGGGGCGTGCCGGGCGTGCGACGAGCGTTGCGGATATGGCAGGCTGTGCCGGGCTTGAAGAACGTACCTTCCTTCGACGCTTCAAATCGGCCACGGGTATGAAGCCCATTGAATATGTCCAGCATCTGCGTGTCGGCAAGGCGCGCGAGTTGCTGGAGTTCACCAGGCGTTCGGTTGACCAGATCGCATGGTCGGTGGGCTACGAAGACGCTGCCGCGTTTCGCCGCGTCTTCCATCGTATCCTCGGACTGTCGCCCGGAGAGTACCGCAACCGGTTCTCCAGCAGTTCGGCAATGGCCGCTGCATGATGCTGGTAACGGTCGGTCAACCGTGGCGCGGCCTGCCGCTGCGGGTCACTGGTTGATGTCCGGCTCCACAAGCTTTGCCAGCTTGCGCAGGGATTCCTGCCAGCCGAGATAGCAGGCGTCGGGCGGGATCAGATCCGGTATACCCTGCTGCTCGATGTTGACCTCGGTGCCTGAGGCGACGGCATTCAGATTGACGGTCACTTTCATCTCGCCTGGCAGGTTAGGGTCATCGAAGCTATCCGTATAGACGAGGCGTTCACCGGGCAGGAGTTCCAGATAGGTGCCGCCAAAGGAGTGGCTGTCGCCGGTGGTGAAGTTACGAAACGACATTCGATGCTTGCCGCCGACCTTTGCATCCAGTTCATGAACGGTGCAGGTGAAGCCGAATGGCGGCAGCCAGCTGGCAATGGCGTCCGGCTCTATGAAGGCACGGTACAGCTTCTCGGGTTTTGTGGCAAAGACACGGTGCAGACGGATCGTACTTGGCATGGCTTCCTCCCGGCGGTCCTGTTTCGATCGGCGTTGTTGATCGCGAACGGATTGAACAGCAATTGGAAGGCGTAGTGAAGGCGCTTGCGCGCGCCTTCGGATTTCGGCGTATTTTAGTGACGTGGACTGGCCTCAGATCGCCGATGCGAGCTGGTGCTCGATATACAGTTCGCGCAGTTTTTTGGCGACAGGTCCGGGTTTCCCGTCACCGATCACTGTTTCATCGATCTTGAGAACCGAGGTGGCGAAATTACCCGCCGATGTGATGAAAGCCTCGGCTGCCGTCTTTGCTTCCTCGACAGTGAAGGCGCGTTCCTCCACGGCAACGCCTGCCTTTCTTGCGAGGTCGAGAATGCTTCCACGGGTGATGCCGTGCAGAAGCGCAGTCGAAAGCTCACGGGTAACAAGCGTGCCGTCCTTAGTCACGATATGGGCATTGGCGGAGCAGGCTTCGGTTACGAAACCGTCTTCCACCAGCCATGCGTCGTCGGCGCCACGGGCGCGCGCTTCCATCTTTGCCATGGAGGGGTAAAGCAACTGTACGGTCTTGATGTCGCGCCGCTGCCAGCGCAGGTCCGGGAGTGTGGCGATTGCAATGCCGCTGTCGGTGCGCTGATTGTTCACGAGTTGCTTGGCCTGCGTGAAAAGCGTGATCGTCGGTTCGGCATTGGTCGGGAACACGAAATCGCGGTCTGCGACGCCGCGGGTTATCTGGAGGTAGATGACGCCTTCATCGAGATTGTTGCGGCGGACGATTTCCCTGTGAACCGCCAATAGCTCATCCTCCGAGAGCGGCGAGGTCAGGCCAAGTTCGGAGAGGGAGCGGTTGAGGCGGGCCTTGTGTCCGGGATAGTCGATCAGTTTTCCGCCGATCACGGCAGTGACTTCATAGATGGCGTCGGCAAAGAGGAAGCCACGGTCGAAAATGGAAACCTTGGCATCTGCTTCGGGTAGCCACTCGCCATTCAGATAAACAATGCGTGTCAATCAAGTATCTCCGGATCAGATATATGGTTTGGCGAAGGGAAAAAATCCAGCCTGTGTCGGGACACTGGTGCGGGAACAAACCGTGCTGTCTCCACTCCTCGCAGTGCCTCCATCAATGCAGGGCGTGGTGGCCATCATCAGCAAAATCTCGCCACAGATGGTGGGAATACCTGCGTCGCAGACCATGGACAAGCCCTGATCCGGGCTTTGTTGCGGATCGTTGTTATCGCAGGGAAGACAGTCTGCGCGTCTGGCGTTCGATCAGTCTCTCGACTTCGGTCACGGCAAGAGCACTCAGAGCTGCGCCCGGACGACGCTGTGCGGCGCTGGCGATCGCTCCGCGTTTGGCCAGTATGTATTTGCGGATCGCAAGCCCGAGGCCCGGCTGCTGCTCGTAGCGCATCAACGGCAGATAGGCGTCGAACAGATCCTGTGCGGCATCATGTTCACCTTCATTGCTGAGACGCACCACGTCGACCATCATTTCCGGGTAGGCGAAGCCGGTCATTGCTCCGTCTGCTCCGCGCTGCATTTCCTCCGGCAGGAAGACACCGGCATTGCCGCAGAGAATGGAAACACGGCGTCGGCCTTTTGCCTCGGCATCGCGCAGATCGGTTATTTTCTGCAGTCCCGGCCAGTCCTCATGTTTCAGCATGACGATGCTCGGATGAGTTTCGAAAATCACGCCAAGGGTTTTGGAGGATATCTGCACGCCGGTGGAAAGGGGGAAGTCCTGGAGAACGACAGGGACGTCGGTTCCTATGGTTTCAACGACGTTGCGATAATAGGTGATGATCTGTTCGTCGGTGCGAAGGCTGGAGGGCGGAGCCACCATGACACCGGCCGCGCCCATATCCATCACGGTTTTGGTCAGCTCACCGATGGCCGCCAGGCCAGGTGCCGAAACACCGACGACAACCGGCTTGCCTTCGGAACGCTGCAGGGTAATGCGGGTGACTTCGATGGACTCGGCTTGTGTAAGTTTCGGCGCCTCTCCCATCATTCCGAGAATGGTCAGGCCGTTCGCACCTTTTTCGTAATAGAAGTCGACCATGCGGTCGATGCTTGAACCGTCCAGCGCGCCATTGTCGTGGAAAGGCGTCACGGCGATAACGAACACGCCCTTCGTATCCTGGGAAATCAATGACATGGCATTCTCCTGTTCAAGTGGAACGTGACTGCGAGCGACAGATATAGCAACGTGATGGATCGGTGAAGAACGGTGCTGCAGCCGTGATATATCACAGGTATACCAGAGGCATTCTCCTGTCAAAACTCAGATACGGTCTTCCGCATGTCCACCTTGTGTCGCGTGGGCCGCGAGAAAGGAACGGTGAGGTGCTGCACTCTTCGGCGATGCGGAGGCAGACTGGATAGTGCCCGGCTTGCATACGGTCGCTGCTTTCGTAATCAGTTCAATATATATTTTTAGTGAACTTTGGAAACGGGCAACGATCTTTCACGAACGGTTTGCACAATAAAAGATCATGCCGTGCAAACACATCTCCTCATCATGCATCCTCCCGCTCTGCTTTGTGCTGACGCATTTTTGGCCTGGAGGGCGATCATGCCACTTTCCCACATCACTCATTTTTCGTTTCTGGTCCCCGGCAACTACGATGATGACGATCCGTTCAAGGGCTTGGAAGAAACCCTGCAGCTTTTCGAGCGTGGGGAGGATCTGGGTTATCATGGTGCTTGGATCCGCCAGCGGCATCTTGAAAGAGGCGTCTCTTCCGCGTCCACATTCCTCGCGGCTGCGTCCCAGCGCACGAAAACGATCGGTCTTGGAACGGCGGTCATCCAGCTCGGTTATGAGAACCCGTTCCGGCTAGCGGAAGATCTCGCAACGGTTGACGTTCTGTCGCGCGGACGCCTGAATGTCGGCGTTTCGGTCGGCGCACCGCCTTTTGCGCATCTGATCCCGGATTACACCGATCCTTCGCTGGAGGCGGACTATAGTCATAAACGTGCTGAAAAACTGGCGCGCGCCTTGAGATCGGAACCGCTTTCCAGCGAGTCCGAAGCGGGAAATGCGGCGGGTACGCAAGTGCCGCGGCTTCGCCCGATTGCCAAAGGGCTGACGGACCGTCTCTGGTACGGTGGCGGCTCCCAGAGTTCCGCGAGCTGGGCGGGCAAAGCGGGCTTCAATCTCTTGACGGGCAATATCATCAGCGGTGAAAACACGGATGACTTTCATACGGCCCAGACCGCACTGATCAACCGCTTCCGGCAGGACTGGGTACATCACCATACGCCGCGTGTCGCGCTGGGCCGCGTGATTTTGCCCACCGATAGCGCGGCTCCGGCAACGCGTCGCCGTTATGCCGAGTTCGTGGCTGGGCGGACCGAGCGTACGCGAACGGCGCATGGGCCACGCCGTACACTCTTCCTGCCCGATATTGTCGGAACCACGGAGGAAATTCTGGAGACGCTGGCGAAAGATCCGGTTTTGCCGCTGGTGTCGGAATTCCGCCTTGAGCTGCCTTATGAATTCCAGGCGGAGGATTATCGGCAGATCATAGAGGATTTTTCCCGCATAGCCCCGCCGCTGTCTGGCAGGCATCCGGTCTTGAAAGTGGCAGGCAATCAATGAAACACTGGCAGCAACAACCGGAGTGAAAAATGACAATACATTCGGCTTCCATCGCGGAAAACGAGACAGCCCGGCAACGGCTTGAAGCGCGTTACGGTTTGAACCCGGAATTTTCGTCGCCCTTCTGGAATAGCACGCTGGACGCGCTGTTGAACCACAGGACATCGCGATCCTATCAGGACAAGCCATTGCCGGATGGAGCTCTCGAGCTTTTGGTTGCGGCAGCGCAATCGGCTCCCACGTCATCCAATCTTCAGGCGTGGAGTGTCGTTGCGGTGGAGGATCCGGTGCGCAAGGCGCGTCTGGCCGGATTTACGGGCGGAAATGATCATATTCGTGCCGCGCCGCTGTTTCTCGTGTGGCTGATCGATCTCAAGCGGTTGCGGGCAATCGCTCACGCGCATGGAAATGAAGGCGAGGGACTGGATTATCTGGAAACCTTCGTGCTTGGTGCCATCGATGCGGCGCTGGCGGCGCAGAATGCCGTGGTAGCGATCGATTCTCTTGGGCTTGGGTCGTGTTATGTCGGCGGCATCCGCAACCGCCCCGAAGACGTTGCGCGTGAGCTTGATCTTCCGCCTGAAACCGTTGCGCTCTTTGGTTTGACGGTCGGTTACCCCGACGTCGACGTGAAGACCGACGTAAAACCGCGCCTGCCACAATCCTCCGTTCTGTTTCGCGAAAAATATGTCGAGCCTTCGGCTGGCGATCTTGCCGCTTACGACGCGATTATGAAGACCTTTCAGGCGGGACAGAACCTTCCGCAGCATGGGTGGACGAGCGTTGTTGCGAAACGCATCGGAAATGCCGCTGCGCTGAATGGCAGGGCGGAACTGGCACACGTGCTTGAAACACTTGGGTTTTCGCTCAAGTGATCGAGTGCCTGAAGAGGCGCCGAGCTGTCGGCGTCCATCACCAGTATTGTTGGTGGGCAGGCGTAAGTCTACCTGTTCCCGTTTTCCACTGCCGGCAAGGGTAAGGGAATGAAAACGAATTCCCCCAACGGCGTTTTTGTTGTGGGGCTGATGTTTGCCAGCTTCGCGGTCGCGCTGGTGTCGGGGCAGTTCAAGCCGTCATGGCTCGCTTGGGCTTGCAACTCGTTTTACAGGTGGCGTGCTGATGGGGTGGGGCGGATGACGGCGCTGGGATGCACTGTCGGCGTCCTGCTTTCAGGCATCCATGCCGGTGCGTTATCAGGATGGATTTTCCTGCTTTGTTGCGGGCTTGGAGTGGAGCGCGAAGAAGTGTCTGAAATCGCATTCGCGACGTTCGGTTTCTATCCGGTTCTCTGAATGTGGACTGTCGATTGTTCGTGCCGACAGTGCGCCGAAGGTTAAAGGGAACACTTGTCGCACCGATACCTGTTCCGCGTCAGTGCATCCATGCGTAGAGATAAACTCTCTGTCGTGAAAGCAATTTGGAACAAAATTTCTTAAACACTTCGAATAAATGGCTACCCTTTCACCTCAATCAGTCCAAGCCCCGGTTGGGCAAATTGTAGAGGTTTCTAGATGAGCGCGACGGATAAGCCACTCGATTTTCTCTGGTTCATACCGTCCTCGGGTGATGGAAGCTATCTCGGTTCCGATGATCTGTCGCGGCCGGCCGACCCTGATTATTTCAAGGAGATTGCCCAGGCGGCAGATCGCCTTGGTTATTCCGGTGTGCTGATCCCCACGGGTGTTGCCTGCGAAGAATCGTTTATTCTCGCCGCAAATCTGGCGGCCCATACGGAGAAGTTGAAATTCCTCGTTGCGATCCGTCCCGGCGTCGCTTCGCCCGCCTATTATGCGCGTCTGGCCTCTACGCTCGATCGTGTTTCCCGCGGTCGCCTGCTTCTCAACATCGTTGTTGGCGGCAGCGCGCAGGAACTGGCCGGTGATGGCATTTTTCTTCCGCATGACGAACGTTATGACCACGCCGGAGAATTTTTTGAGGTGTTCAACTCCCTGATCGAGACAGGCAAGGGCAATCTCGATGGGAAATACATCAAGGCGCATGATGCCAGACTCGGTCTGCCGCCGGTGCAGGAACCGCGCCCTCCGCTCTATTTCGGCGGCTCCTCCGATGCTGGCATCGAGTTTTCGGCAGGTCTGACCGATAAATATCTGACCTGGGGCGAACCCCCGGCGCAGGTGGGCGAGAAGATCGCCAAGGTGCGCGCCGCCGCTGCCAAGCGGGGGCGGGAGGTGACATTTGGTATCCGTCTGCATTTCATCGTTAGAGAAACGGATGAAGAGGCATGGGCCGACGCCGACAGGCTGATCTCGAAGCTGTCCGACGAAACGATCGCGACCGCTCAGGAGGCATTTTCCAAGGCGTCGGACTCCGTCGGGCAGGCGCGTATGCAGGCACTGCACAACGGCCGTCGTGACAGGCTGGAAGTGTCGCCGAACCTGTGGGCGGGTATTGGCCTGGTGCGTTCAGGTGCGGGAACGGCGCTTGTAGGATCGCCGAAGACTGTCGCCGCGCGTCTGCGTGAATATCAGGAGTTGGGCATCGATACGGTGATCGCCTCGGGGTATCCGCACCTTGAGGAAGCTTACCGCGTGGCGGAACTGTTGTTTCCTGAAATCGGTCTTGAGGGGCCAAGAAACCAGATTCGCTCGTCCTTTGGCGCGAAACAGGTTTTCGGCGGCGGCGGTCATGGCGGCAACGTCAAGCTGGTTTCCGGTTCATGATGATCGTTTGGGGCAGGGTGTGATTTCACATTCCGTGAGTTTGAGAAATCACACGTCCGGCGATAAAAATATTATTTCTATGTAATATATCAAATATGGAAAACGATGCCTATTTCAGATGTTGGGGCGCTGCTAACTGTTTGAGCAACAAAACTATTTTCGGGAGTTTCCGATGACGGTGCAATTTGCTGCAAACGATGAACAGTTCAGGACGTCCAGGGGTGGCGCATCTGATCGCGTGGCTGATGCCGACAATCTGAAGGTTGCTCTCAGAGCGCTCGGCGGGGGTGTCAGCCTCGTCACTGCCGGTGAGGGTGAGGCGCGGACGGGTGCGACTGTCACGTCCGCGACGGCCCTGTCGGTAGATCCCCCGAGGATGCTGGTTGCCTTGAACCGCTCGTCTTCAACCTGGCCTATCATACAGCGTTTCGGCCACTTCGCCATCAATATCATCGGTGAGAACCATCAGTTCGTCGCCAACCAGTTCGCGGGTATCGGTGGCCTGAAAGGGGCCGAGCGGTATCGCGGCGCGGAGTGGACCCGCCTTGCAAGCGGTGCTCCCATTCTGGAAGATGCCGTTGCGGCTATAGATTGCACGATCGAAGAAGCCATTGAGCGGCATAGCCACGTCATCGTTATCGGCAAAGTCGAAGCGATACGCATCGGTAACGGCGGCTCGCTGATCTACCAGAACGGCCGGTATCATTCATTGGGTTGAATGCCCATGAAGCTGCGCGCGGCACAGTTATGCTGCATCTGTGTTTTTAGCTTTTGAGGGAGTTGAGCATGGGGTCCGTTATGCAGTTCAACGAGAAAATACGTGCCGTTCCCCCGCAGCTTTTTGCTGACGATGATATTCTGGCGGCAGCACGTGACATAGCTTGTCTATGCGGCATGCAGGCGGCACGACAGATTCACGAGGCCATCTCACAGTCCGGTCTTCTTGCCTTGTCCGTTCCCAACGATATAGGCGGTGCCGACGTCACGAACGATCTTATCGCGCAGGTGATTGCGATTGTGGCTGAAATCGATACGGACATGGCCCGTCGTATCGCTGAGCATTTCACCGCGCTGGAATTTATCCGCAACGCGGGTAGCGACGAGCAACGCCGGGTGCTTTTCCACAAGGCAAGTCTGGGTGAGACCTTTTCCCTGGCTACGGATGTTCCAGATCCGGAGCATCCCGTTGTGCTTGGTGACGACCTGGCTTTCCGGTTCTCGGATAAAAGACTGGTCGCGGCATCATCGGATACGGACTGGATCGTCACGCCAGCCTTCAACTATCTCCGGCAGCCGGTTCTCGCTGTGGTGAGGAGCCGTGGGTCGGCGTTGGCTGACGGTCGTCTGCGTGCCGATGAAGTCCTGCCTCTTATACAGGCTACCAACAACCTGCCGGTTTCACTGGGTAGTCTATTAAGGGCAGCTGTTGTTCTCGGAAAGGTCCAGCACGATCTCTCCGACATGCTCGCCCACGTTTCTGCCGACGAAGCTGCAGGTCAGTCCGAGATCGGCGAGGTCTTTCTTGCCGCCGAACTTTTGAAAGCCCAGATCACGCGGGTCGCTGCAATGATCGACGCCGCACAGGTAGGAGCTGAAAACGTAACATTCCGCTCAGTCAGACGTGCGGCGATCACTCTGGAAATCCTGATGCTCAGGGCCGGGCTGAATGATGCTGAAAGCGCCTCCGGCCTGATCGCGTCACTCGGAGACGATCTGCGCCGATAGCAGGGTTCGGGTTCCGTTTATTTGCCTGACGGCAAGGACTGAGCGCTTGCCGCGTCCTTTTCGGCGAATTGCGCCAACGTCATGTTGTCGAGGATGGTTGCGATGGCGTCCCGAACGTCCGTCATCGACAACCTCACCTGACAGTTATCCGGATCGTCGCAGTCGTCACACGCTTCGAAGGCTGTTCGGCTCGCACAGCGAATGGGTGCCAGTGGCCCGTCAAGTGTGCGAATGACCTGCCCGATCATGATCTCGGTCGGCATTTTCGAGAGTGAGTAGCCCCCGTTCGGACCCTTCTTGGAACGGAGAATGCCGGTATTGCGCAACTCCAGAAGAATGGTATCGAGAAACTTCTTCGGAATGTTGTTACGGGTCGCGATCTCCGTCACAAAAGCCGTCTCCCCTGGCGGGAGACGTGCCAGATCGACGAGAGCTTTCAGTCCGTATTTGCCTTTTTTTGTCAGCATTGATCCGCCCGAAAGTAACCGGCACGCGCTGACGCGCCGGATCGATTGTTTTTCAACTTACTACGTAGTTTTTAGCGATTTCCTTCGCAAGTCCATTTCTCCTGCTTTTGGCCGCAGTGGGCGGCCGTATCGATAAATGCAGACGATTTCTGGCTCCTAGGCTGGCGGGATGCCGGATGCCACGAGCATGCGCTCCATATTCACTGCACTTCTCAGCCATCCGAAAAGGAAAACAAGATTTTTTCCGTTCGCGATGAAACGTGGAACGATCGTCCTTTATTAGAATATGAAATCAGTAGAAAAAGTATGCATTGTCAAAGATGACTGAGGTGATGATGTATACGCTCAGCTTGCTGGATAAGAGCCCGGTTGCTTCGGGTGAAAATGCCGCCAGCGCCTTCCTCGATACCATCAATCTGGCGAAAAGAGCTGAAGAGTTGGGGTATCGTCGCTTTTGGGTCGCCGAACATCATAATTCACCGGAGCTGGCTGGCTCTGCGCCGGAAGCTCTGGTCTCGTGGATTCTGGCCAAAACCTCTCGTATCCGGGTGGGTTCAGGTGGCGTCATGCTGCAGCACTATAGCCCCTACAAGGTCGCTGAAGTGTTCAACGTCCTGTCTTCACTGGCTCCGGGCCGCGTGGATATCGGTGTGGGCAAGACGCCTGGCGGATTGCCACTTGCCACATCTGCCCTGCAGAAGGCCTATGACCCCGCGAAGAAGCCTGATTTCGAAACGGCTTTTGGCGAACTGAACACCTTTCTTTCTGGTGCCGCGCCCAAAGGCCACGACGAGGCGGGGCTTCTGGCGACGCCTGTACCGCCGGTTGCTGCGGAGCGCTTCCTGTTGGGGGCAAGCGCGGAAAGCGCAAGGCTTGCCGCGTCGAAGGGCTGGAACTTCGTATTTGCCGGACACCTCAATGGCGATCCGGAAAATCTGCGCCGCAGCCTGACCGAGTACCGCGAAAAAAGCGGCAAATCGCCGGTTCTGGCGCTTTCTGCTTTCGCAGCCAATGATCCGGAACATGCGAAACGGCAGGTTGAGGACAAGCGAATCTATCGGGTGTTCCTGAGTGATGGGCGGGCGTTCAATCTCGGCAGCCAGGAACAGGCGGAGGAGTTTGCCCGTCAGGCCGGAGATGAGAATTATCGCGTCGAGGAGCGTCGGCCCAACGTACTGCACGGCACCCCACTGGACATCCACCGGGAGCTTCGCCGTCTCGCCGATGAACATGGCATCGAAGAGTTCATCATCGAGCCCCCCCATGTCGGCGCGGATCAAAGGCTGGCATCGATCGAGCTGCTGGCAACCCACCGCCTGTCCAGGGCGGCATGAATTCCTCACAGGGAGAGAACGATATGACGAAAAAATCCATCCGTTTCGGCATCATGCTGCAAGGGCCAGGTGGCCACATGAATGCATGGCGGCACCCGAAGAGCCCCACGGATGCCAGCGTCAATTTCGACTTTTTCAAAAAGACAGCCCTGAAAGCCGAAGCGGCAGGCATTGCTTTCGCATTCGTTGCGGACGGTCTTTACATCAACGACAAATCCATACCGCACTTCCTCAACCGGTTCGAACCGCTGACGGTTCTGTCCGCTTTGGCCTCGGTGACGTCGAAAATTGGGCTGGCTGGAACGGTTTCCACATCCTATAGCGATCCTTTCACCATCGCGCGCCAGTTCGCCTCTCTCGACCTGCTGAGTGGTGGGCGCGCAGGCTGGAACGCTGTGACGACCCCGCTGGAAGGAACGGCGAAGAACTACAGCCGCAATCATCCCGAGCACGCGCTTCGTTACGAGATCGCCGACGAGTATCTGGAGGTCATCAAGGGGCTATGGGACAGCTGGGATGACGATGCATTCGTGCGCAACCGCGAAACCGGGCAGTTTTTCGACAAGGACAAGCTTCACACGCTTGGTCACAAGGGCCGGTTTTTCTCGGTCGAAGGTCCGCTCAACATCCAGCGTTCCGCGCAGGGCCAGCCGGTGATTTTCCAGGCGGGGTCTTCCGACGCCGGAATTGGCCTTGCTGGTAAACACGCCGATGCCGTCTTTACGAATTCGGCGTCGTTGGAAGAGAACCAGACCTTCCTTGCTTGCGTCAAACAGAGTGCGGTGGCGCAGGGCCGGTCGGCTTCCGACGTCAAGATATTCCCAGGTATCGGTCCCATTGTCGGAGAAACCCAGGAAGAGGCCGAGGCCAAATACGCCGTTATCTGCAACCTCATCACGATTGACGAGGCATTGGCTTATCTCGGACGCTTCTTCGATCACCACGATTTCAGCGTCTATCCGCTGGACGAACCATTCCCGGACCTTGGCGATATCGGCAAGAACAGCTTCCGTTCCACCACGGACCGGATCAAGCGTCGTGCGAAGGAAAAGAACCAGACCCTGCGTGAAGCAGCTCTCGATGCCGCTACGCCGCGGGAAGGGTTTATCGGCACCCCCGACAAGGTGGCGGACGAAATCATCCGCTGGGTGGAGCACGATGCCGCCGACGGCTTCATTCTGGGTTTCCCGGTCATTGCCGAGGGGCTGGACGACTTCGTGCGCCTCGTCATTCCCGTCCTGCAACGGCGCGGTTATTTCGATCCGCATCTGGAAGGCAAAACCCTGCGTGAGCATCTCGGGTTGCGCTTCAAGGAGAGCGTGTACTCGGCAGGACAGGCCGCCTCGGAGCGGGCGATTGCGTAAAATTTCAAGGGTGAGGGGCGTAGCAGCCACTCCCCGGTAGCACGAAGGCGGGCGCGGCTGAAACGATCGCCGCGCAGGAGATCAGACTGATGAATATTCACATTGACGGCGCGCGTCAGCATGACGACGCCGAACGGGGAATCCTTGCCTTCTCGGAGGAGATCATCGCGCTGAGGCGTGATCTTCACAGGCATCCCGAACTGTCGCTGAATGAGAAACGCACGGCGGGCCTTATCGCTCGTTACCTGCTTTCGTTCGGCTATGAGGTTACTGAAGGTGTCGGTGGTCACGGTGTTGTTGCCACCTTGCGGCGGGGCAATGGTGAAAAACGCCTTGGCATTCGCGCCGATATCGACGCCCTGCCGATCGTCGAGGAAACCGGGCTTGCCTATGCGAGCCAGACGCAGGGTGTCATGCACGCCTGCGGTCATGATGGCCATACAGCCATTCTGCTGGCTGCGGCGCGTTATGTCGCCGAACAGTCCAATTTCTCCGGAACGATCACCCTGATTTTCCAGCCTGCCGAGGAAATCGGTGCCGGGGCGAGGGCTATGATTGCCGACAGGCTTTTCGAGCGTTTCCCGGTCGATGCCGTTTTCGGGCTTCATAACTGGCCAGGTGTCCCAACAGGCCAACTGGGGTTTGTCGAAGGCGCGGCCATGGCCTCGGTCGACAAGGCGACGATCAGGATCATAGGCAAGGGCGGACATGGTGCTGCACCGCATGAGACGGTTGATCCGGTTCTGGCTTCGGCAAGTTTCATAACCGCCCTGCAAAGCGTGGTTTCCCGCAATGTCGATCCGCGAGAAATGGCGGTTCTGACGATCGGATCCATTCATGGCGGCACTGCGTCCAATGTCATTCCGGAAAGCGTCGAGCTGAAGATAACGGCACGCGCCTTTTCGCCGTCCGTGCGCAAGCAGCTCGAAGAACGGGTACCCGCGCTTGCAAAAGCGCAGGCCGCAAGTTTCGGCGCTCTGGCCGACGTCCGGTATGAACTCGGATTTCCCCCCGTCATCAATCACGTCGAACAGACCGGCTTTGCGCAGGCTGTCGCACGGCGTCATTTCCCGGTCGGGCAGGTTGCCGAGAATTTTCAGCCCCGCACGGCGAGCGAGGATTTCGCTTTCATGCTGTTGGAGCGTCCGGGTTCATACGTCTTCGTTGGTAATGGCGACAGCGCTCCGTTGCACAGCCCCCATTACGATTTCAACGACGCGATCATCGCACCGGCGGCGCGCTACTGGGTGCGGCTGACCGAGGAATTTCTCTCTTGATACAACACATTGGGAAGAAACATGAGCGACAGTTTTCTTTATACCTCGGTTCTCGATCCGCTCGCCAAGCCACTGCTGGATGAGCTTCTCTTCGAATACGACAGCCGTTACGGCACTTTTTTCAATGAAGAGGGCGCCAAGGCGGAACTGAACAGATACCCGCCGGAAGCATTCAGTCCTCCCTACGGAAATTTCCTTCTGTGGCTGCGCAACGGTGAGGCCATCGCTGGCGGCGCCTTCATGCGCTACGACGATGAAACCGCGGAATTCAAGCGGGTCTGGACCCATTCAGCGCATCGCCGTCAGGGGCTTGCCAAGAAGGTGCTGCTGGAGCTGGAAAAGCAGGCCGTCCGGCAGGGTTACGCCCGCGTCTATCTGACTACGGGCTTCCGCCAGCCGGAAGCGGTGGGACTTTATCTGACCAATGGCTATCGCGCGCTGTTCGACACGACGGCGGAGCCTGAGACGATCCGGTCGTTGCCGTTCGAGAAATGGCTTCCCAAAGGGGATCAGGACGCTGTCTTCGGCGGCACGCCAACGGCTGACACAAAACCGCAGCACGCCCAGATTCATCAGTGAAAGGCGATTTTCGATGACGATCGTATCGGATTTTCCGACCATTGCGGGCAAAGAGGACAAAAGCGAGCCGGTAAAAGGCTCCTATGCTCACTTCCGTATCGTGCCTGCCCGATATCCCCTCAGGACGCTTGGCACGGTCTTTTCCGTTCTGGTTATCGCCGCCGTCCTGCATTCAATCTTCGGAAATCCGCGCTGGGGCTGGAATGTCTTTGCCGAATGGTTCTTTGCCGAACCGGTCCTTGTGGGGCTGGGACGCACCCTGCTACTGACAGTGCTTGGTGCCCTGTTCGGGTTTGCGCTTGGAACATTGCTGGCCCTTGCACGCGTTTCGCGCTCTCCGCTTCTGGTGGCAGTGTCATGGACCTATATCTGGATTTTCCGCTCGATCCCTCTGATCGTGCTGCTGCTGATCCTCAACAATCTGGGTTATCTCTACGAAACCGTCACGATCGGCGTACCCTATACCGGCATCAACTTCTTCAGTTGGAACACGACCCAGATCATGACGCCGTTCGCGGCAGCGGTTCTGGGGCTGACGCTCAATCAGGCGGCTTTTGCATCAGAGATCGTTCGCGGCGGCATTCTGTCCGTGGACCAGGGGCAGCTTGAAGCCGCGGCCGCACTAGGTCTGCCCCGTGGCCGACAGGCATCGCGTATCGTTCTTCCGCAGGCCATGCGCTCCATCCTGCCGACCGCGTTCAACGACATCATCGGTCTGGCGAAGGGGACCTCGCAGGTCTACATCCTCGCGCTGCCGGAACTCTTCTACACCATCCAGATCATCTATCGCCGCAATCTGGAGGTCATTCCCCTGCTGATGGTGGCAACCGTCTGGTATCTTGTGATCCTGACGGTGCTTTCTATCATCCAGCACTACATCGAGCGGCATTTTTCCCGCGGTGCGCTTCGCAACCCGCCGCCGTCGGTTTTCAACACGCTTTATCGTACGCTGCTGCCTCGAAAAGCAGAGGTTCAGGCCGGGGTGCCGCAGCCGGATCAAGCCGTGAAAATCGAGCGGAAGGCGGTTGTTGCGGCGAGTGCCACACCACCTAGAAATCGCGGTGGCGATGTCAGCATCCACGGCGTCTCGAAATCTTTCGGATCGTTGAAGGTGCTGAACGAGGTGAGCATCGATATTCCGGCTGGCAGTGTCACAACCATTCTCGGCCAGTCCGGGTCGGGCAAGTCGACGCTCCTGCGGTCGATCAATCATCTGGAACGCGTGGATGACGGTTTCATCTCCATTGATGGCGAATTGATCGGCTATCGGCAGCAGGGTGAGACGCTCTACGAGTTGAAGGAAAAGGACATCCTGAAGCGCCGCGTCGAAGTCGGCATGGTTTTCCAGAATTTCAATCTTTTCCCGCATCTCACCGCTTTGGAAAATATCATCGAGGCCCCCGTATCTGTCCGCGGTATTTCCAGAGAGCAGGCGGAAGCAGAGGCACGCGAGCTTCTGGCCCGTGTTGGCCTGTCGGAAAAGGAAAACGCCTATCCGCGCCAGCTTTCCGGTGGCCAGCAGCAGCGTGTCGCCATTGCCCGCGCGCTTGCACTGCGGCCCAAGGTTCTCCTCTTCGATGAGCCGACATCGGCACTCGATCCGGAACTCGTCAACGAAGTGCTCGATGTCATCAAGGAGCTCGCCCGTTCCGGCGTCACGCTCATCATCGTCACGCATGAAATCGGTTTTGCCCGTGAGGTGTCCGATACGGTCGTCTTCATGGAGCAGGGCCGGATACTCGAAACCGGCAGTCCGGAGAAGGTCTTCAACAGACCCGATCATCCCCGTACGGCCGAATTCCTCGCAAAAGTTCTATAATTATCAATAACAAGGAAACACTCACATGGCTTTTTCATCGAAATTTTTTTCTCTCGCCGCGAGCGGCTTTCTCGCCGTCACCATGGCACTCACGCAGGCCGCTCATGCACAGCAGGTCGATCTGTCGCCGGAGCAGAAGGGGCGTGTCCGCGTCGAGAAGGTTGAGGACGCAATCAAGCTGCTTCCTGCCGGGTACAAGTTCATCGCGGATGGAAAGCTGACGGTTGCCACCGTTCCGTTCCGTTTGCCGCTCGTCGATTATGCAAGCGATACGAAGACACCTATCGGCGTCGAGCCGGATATCGCGCAACTCGTCGCCGATAGCCTGGGCCTTGAGCTGCAGCTTGTTCCGATTGCCTGGGCGGACTGGCCGCTCGGTCTGTCTTCCGGGAAATACGATGCGGTCGCATCCAACATCACCGTTACGGAAGCGCGTAAGGAGAAGTTCGATTTCTCCAGCTACCGCAATGACCTGCTGGGTTTTTATGTGGCTAGCAACAGTAAGGTCACGACCATCGGCAAGCCGGAAGATGTGGCTGGACTGAAGGTAATCGTTGGTGCCGCGACGAACCAGGAGCAGATCCTGCTGAAGTGGATCAAGGACAACAAGGAGAAAGGCTTGGCCGATACCGAAGTGCAGTATTACGACGATCAGGCGGTGCTTGACGTTGCCCTGCAGTCCGGTCGCGCTGATGCCTATCTCGGTCCTAACGCCACCTCCGCTTTCCAGGCTGCAAGCCAGAAGAAGACCAAGCTGGTCGGTACATTCTCCGGCGGCTGGCCAGAGGCTGCGGAAATTGCCGTCGCCACCAAAAAAGGCTCCGGCATTGCGGACGCCATTACGGCGGCCCTGAATGCGCAGATCAAGAACGGGAATTACGCCAAGGTTCTTGCCCGTTGGAATCTCGGCTCCGAAGCCATCACGGAATCCCGGACGAACCCGCCCGGTCTGCCGAAAAGCTGAGTTGAAGGTGGGACATCACTCAGCCGGTAGCGCGGGCTTCCTCCCGCCCGCGCTACCCACTTCGGCCAACCCTTTTCCAGAGACATCCACATGACGCTTTCTTATCGCCTTTTCGTGGCCATGACCGGCGCTCTCCTGTCATTTGCCGTTTCCGCACCAGCGTTTGCTGGCGATGTTTTCGATCTTTCGCCGGAGCAACCCGGCCGGGTGCGTGTCGAGAAAGACGCGGCTGCCGTCGCTGCCGTGCCGAAGGATTTCAAGTTCGTTTCGCCCGGCAAGTTTACTGTCGCCGTTTCCCCTGGCGGGCCTCCTTTGGCAACCTATGCAACTGACGCAAAGACGGTCGTGGGTGCCGATCCCGACTATGCTCTGGCGATTGCCGACAGCCTTGGTCTTGACCTTGAACTCGTTTCCGTAGCGTGGGCAGACTGGCCGCTTGGTCTTGCTTCAGGCAAGTACGATGCGGTGATTTCCAATGTGGGTGTTACCGAGCAGCGCAAGGAAAAATTCGATTTCTCCACGTACCGGCAGGGTCTTCACGGCTTCTTCGTGAAATCTGACAGTGGCATCGCCTCGATCCAGCAGCCGAAGGACGCGGCAGGTTTGAGGATCATCGTCGGCGCCGGCACCAATCAGGAGCGCATACTCCTGAAGTGGAGCGACGAAAACGTAGCCGCAGGACTGAAGCCCATCGAACTTCAATATTACGATGACGAGGCAACGCGTTTCGTTGCGCTTGCCGCCGGCCGTGCCGATGTCATCGTTCAGCCGCACGCCCAGCTGGTTTTCATCGCGGCGCGTGACAAGAACATCAAGCGTGTCGGAACGCTGTCGGCGGGCTGGCCAGAGTGTTCCGATGTGGCGATCACCACGAGAAAGGGATCCGGCCTTGCCCATGCGCTGACGTTGGCAACCAACGATCTGATCAAAAGCGGCGCCTATGCGAAAATCCTCGACCGTTGGAAGCTTTCGGAAGAGGCATTGCCTGAATCGCGAACCAATCCGCCGGGATTGCCGAAGACTTGACAATCAGAAAATGCGGCGGGCGGGCAGCATTCGCAGGGCAACCTGCGGATGCTGTTTTGATTGATGTCAACGTTTTGCAGATGCGGAAAATGCCTTGATTTTTTAGAAATCGGCGACCTTGCCCCATGCCGATCCGCGGAAACGGTCCGGGTGATAGGCTGTTGGGTCAACGATCGGTGCGCTGCCTGTCACGATGTCCGCGATCAGATGGCCTGCCCCTGGTCCGATCCCGAAGCCATGGCCGCTGAAACCGGCAGCGAGAATAAAGCCAGGCAGCTCCGTTGTTTCGCCAATGGCGGGAACTCCGTCCGGTGTGCTGTCGATGAAACCCGCCCATGCTGCCGAAATCGTCGTTTTGCGCAGTTCCGGGAGCAGATCGAGAGCGCGCTCGTGGGTGAGGCGGATGGCCTCTGCGTTGGGTTTCGGATCGAGAATACGCATTCGCTCCATCGGGGTTGGAGCATCCAGACGCCAGCGTTTCAGCGATTCATGGCCGCCGCGAATGCCCTCCAGTCCGCCCGGCCGCAGGCTGCGCCAGCGTTTCAGAAACATCGGAACGAATTCGCGCCCAAACCGCAATTGCTGTGCCGTCGGATCGATGCGACCGAGTCCGCTAATGGCAAGTGTATAGCCGCCATCGCTGCGGCGGGTCGCCGAGACAGCGGCGGTATGCAGCGCGTCCGGCAGACCTTCCGCACCGGGGGTAACGGACAGGATGGAGGAGCGGACGGAGGCTTGCGGAAAACGGATGCCGAGTTGGCGGCAGAAAGAGGATGCCCACGCGCCACCTGACATGATGGCCGTTTTCGTGCGGATTGTGCCTTTTTCGGTAACGACGGCGCTGACGCTGCCGTTCTCTGTTTCGATGCCGCGTGCCGCGCAGTTCTGATGCACACTGCCGCCAAGCTTCATGATGGCACGCGCAACAGCCGGTGCGGCGAGCGATGGGTCGGCCGTGCCGTCCGTGGGTGAAAAGACGCCGCCTTTCCAGCGCTTTTCAGTCGTCTTTCCGTGTTCGCTCGCGGCTTCGGAGCTTAACATCTGGGTTGTTACTCCGGCGGTGATGGCGAAGTCGCGCCAGCGCGCCCATCCCTCAAGTTCCGCTTCATTGTCACTTAGATAGAGGAGGCCGCACCGTCGAAAACCCGTGTTTTCGCCGCTTTCTGCTGCAAACCTCTCCCATAATGTCAGGCTTTCGGTGGCCATTGGGAGTTCGCGGGCGTCGCGATTCTGCTGGCGGCACCATCCCCAGTTCCGGCTTGATTGCTCCGCGCCGATCAGTCCTTTTTCAACAAGCGCCACCTTGAGGCCGCGCTGCGCTAGATAATAGGCGGCGAACACGCCCACTATCCCGCCACCGATGATAACCGCATCCGCGGATTTCGGCAGGTCAGGCGAGGTCGTGATGTGGTGCAACGGGGCAGGCATGGCAAGGCTCCTTCAATTCGCAATAATGTAACCTGCCTGACGGTAAAACGTTACCAGACTGCGCCGAATGTCAGCATGTCCTGCTGTTGAAGGCCATATATCCAACTCATTATGCTTTATGAAAAAATCTCCGCCGCGTCGACACAGCCCGCTTATGTGATAAAGTTTAAACCGCAGTATCGGAATTTTATGCTGCGCTTTGGACATGCGGCAGGAAGGGGTTCGCCCGATGATGAAACTTGATCGGATCGACATCAAGATCCTCTACGAACTCCAGAAAAACGGCCGTATCACCAATGTGGAACTGGCCGAACTGGTCAACCTGTCTCCCAGCCCGTGCCTGATGCGGGTGAAAAAGCTTCAAGCTGAAGGGTATATCGAAGGCTATTCTGCCCAGATCAACATCAACAAGCTTGGGCAGACCCTGACGGTTTTCACGGAAATTACCCTCAAGAACCACAGGCAGATCGATTTCGCCCGCTTTCTCGGTGTCGTCGAAAAGATCGATCAGGTGGTGGAGTGCCATCTCGTGTCGGGCGGTTACGATTATCTGCTGAAATTCGTGACGTCCGGTATCGTTGAATATCAGTCGATCATGGAGCGCCTGACCGATATGGATGTTGGTATCGACAAATATTTCAGCTTCGTGGTGCTGAAGTCACCGATCATCAAGTCGCATATGCCGCTGACCAGTCTATTCCCACTTTGAAAACTGGATGACAGCGGCTCGCAACAGAGCCGCTGTCATGGCGTATCAGCGCTTGCAATATTCCCTGACGAGTTCTGCGTCCTGCTGAAGATTGTCTAGCCAGCTGGGGTTGAGCTGGGGCACTGAAGAGAACAGCAGCTTCGAATAGGGATGCGTCGGTGATTTGATCGCGTCCGTCGTCAGGTGCTCGACCTGACGCCCACCATACATCACGACGATCTCGTCGCAGATAGTCTCAACCACGGAGAGATCGTGGCTGATGAAGATGTATGACAGGCCAAGCTCCCGTTGGAGTTCGCCAAGCAGATCGATGATCGCAGCGGCCACCACCGTATCCAGCGCCGACGTGATTTCGTCACAGATAATCAGGGATGGTTCCGCAGCAAGCGCTCTTGCAAAGTTGACGCGCTGCTTCTGCCCGCCGGACAGCCCGGCCGGATTGCGATGCCGCACCGAACGGGGCAGTTTCACCATATCAAGCAATTCGTCGATCCGCGCATCACGGGCCTTGCCCTTCAGCCCATGGTAAAAGGTCAGCGGTCGTCCGAGGATATCATCGATGGATTTCGACGGGTTTAGGGCGGTGTCGGCATACTGGAAAACGATCTGCATGCGGCGAAGCTGATCGCTGGTGCGCCACCGTGCATTTGCGTCTAGTTCCCGGTTTTCGAAGATGATATGGCCGCCTGCCGCGGGAAGAATGCCGGCAATGGCGCGTGCCAGCGTCGATTTTCCGCAGCCGGATTCACCGATGATGCCGAGATTGCGTCCGGGATAGACCGAGAGGCTCACGGTATCGACGGCGCGGACCAGCGGTATCTTGTCGTCGCCCTTTGTGCCGTAACCGGCGATCAGGTTTTCGATCTGTAATAGGGGAGCGACCTGCTCTTCCCTGGCGGGCGCTGTGATACGCGCCTTGTCGTGGAAAGCATTGAGAAGCTGCCGGGTGTAGGGGTGTTGCGCGTTCTCCAGCAGATCGGCGGTTTTTCCGGTTTCCTGGACTTCGCCGCCTTTCAGTACGACGATCCTATCGGCAATTTGCGCGACTACGGCGAGATCGTGTGATACGTAGACGCCACCGATGCCGCCCTTTTGCATTGCCGACTTGAATGCGCGCAGAACCTCGATCTGTGTCGTCACATCCAGTGCGGTTGTTGGCTCGTCAAAGATGACCAGCTTCGGGCTTCCGATAAGGGCCATCGCAGCCGACAGGCGTTGAAGCTGACCGCCGGAAACCTGATGCGGATATCGATCGCCGATCGTATCAGGGTTCGGCAAGGACAGAGCACGAAACAGTTCAACAGCTTTGATACGTGCCTCGTCAGGCGTCATCAAACGATGGATACGTGTGATCTCGATCACCTGATCGATGATCTTTTGCGCCGGGTTGAAAGCCGCAGCCGCGCTCTGGGGAACGTAAGAGACTTTCGTACCGCGAACGGAGGCGCGTTCTTTCTCCGAAAGCTGCACCATGTCCTGTCCGCAAACTCTAACGCTACCGCCGGAAATACGGCAGCCCGGACGGGCATAGCCCATGAGCGTCAGGGCGATTGTCGTTTTGCCCGAGCCGCTTTCACCGATCAACGCGACGATCTCGCCTTCAGCGATGTCGATGTCGACGCCCTTGATGATCTCGACACGGCGGCCGGAATCGGTGCTGGCTTCGACCTGGAGGTTTCGGATTTCTACGAGATTGGCCATCATTCGCTCCTGTCGCGGATTTTTTGCGGCAGATTATCGATCAGCAGATTGACGCTGATCGTCAGGCTGGCAATCGCCAGACACGGGAAGATCACGGCGGGCGCCGCAAATGGCAGGCCGCCAATGTTTTCACGCACCAGTGCGCCCCAGTCGGCATCCGGTGGCTGAAGGCCAAGTCCGAGGAAGGACAGGCCGGACAGCAGGAGCACTATGAAGACGAAGCGCACACCCAGATCTGCCAGGACAGGGCGGATTATGTTCGGCAGGATTTCCGAGCTGATGAGATAGAAAAGGTTCTCGCCGCGCACACGGGCTACGGTGATGAAATCCATCGTATTGATGTTGACGGCGAGCGAACGGGCAAAACGATATGCGCCCGGCGTGTAGATCACTGAGAGTGTAATCACGAGTACCGGAATGGAGGAGCCGACGGCGGCAACAACCACAAGGCCGAAGAGCTTGCTTGGAATGGAGTTGACGGCATCGAGAAAACGGCTGAGGCAGGCATCGAACCAGCCACCGATCACTGCTGCACACATGCCGAGCACCACACCCGAAACACATGCGATCGTGACCGCTGCGAGCGAAATGCCGACCGTGAAGCGTGCGCCCATGAGAATGCGCGACAGCACGTCACGCCCCAGATAGTCGGAGCCCAGCCACAGCTGCGATGTCATCGGGCCAAAGTAGTCGAAATCGACGATCTCCCCAACCGGGTGAGGGATGATGTAGGGCGCGAAGATCGCGACCATTGCCCAAAAGAAAATAACGAGAAAGCCGAAAACGCCGACTGGGTTTATCCGGTAGCCCAAACGCGAGCCTCCTGAAGTTTTAATGATTTGTTCAGCCATCAGCGCAACCTCGGATTGGACATGATGGCGATAATGTCGGCAGTGGTAATCAAGATGAGATACCCCACGCAGAAAATCATCGCGCAGGTCTGGATCAGCGGCAGATCCCGCGTCGCCACCCCATCGACCATCAGCTTGGCGATGCCCGGATAATTGAAGATCGTCTCGACGATGATGACGCCACCGACCAGATAGGAGAGAGATAGAGCGACAGCGTTGACGATCGGGCCAAGCGCGTTCGGAAGCGCATGGCGCAGAACGATACGCAAGCGCGGAGCGCCTTTGAGGAGCGCCATCTCGACATAGGGTGTGTTCAGCGTTTCGATAACGGCGGCGCGGCTCATACGGATCATCTGTGCGGAAACGACGAAGGTCAGCGTAATGACCGGCATGGCGTAGACACGCAGGACGTCGAACAGGGAATTCACCTCGCTGACCAGCGACAGGGCGGGCAGCCATTTCAGATAGACGGCGAACAGCAGCACTGCGAGCGTCGCGATCATGAATTCAGGCACGGAAATGACGCCGATGGTCAGCACCGTCACCGTACGGTCATACAATGTGCCCCGCAGCATTGCGGAACTTATTCCAAGCGTCAGCGCCAGCGGCACGGCAATCAGCGTCGTGATGCCGGCAAGTTTCATGGAATTGATGAAGCGAGGGCCGATCAGATCGGCGATTGCCATATTGTTGGCATAGGACGTGCCGAGTTCCCCTTGAAGCAGGCCGACCATCCAACGGACGAAACGCACCAGGGCCGGATCGTCGAGGTGCATTGCCGTTCTCAGGCCAGCCACTGCTTCCGGCGTTGCCGCCTGGCCAAGGAGGATCGTCGCCGTATCGCCGGGCAAAAGGCTCGTGGCGGAAAAAACGAGGAAAGAAACGATAAGCAGCGTCGTCAGCATGACGACGATCCGCTTGGCGATAAGGGATATTATCCGGCTGTTCATTCAGATGCTCCTGCGACCTGCCCTGGGGTGTAAAACCTCCCGCTTAAAGGAAAGGGACCGGACGCAAAAACGTCCGGTCCCAAGGTCGGTTCGTCAGGCGTCGAGCCAGACATACTCCGCAAAGGCGTAACCCATCATGCCACCGAGCGGATTGGCTTCAAGCCCCTTGAGCTTGGATGAGATGGCGTCGACGTTGGAGATGTAGGCAGGGATGATGGTGCCGGCTTCCTCGGCGATCATCGTTTCCAGCTCGAAATAGATGTCCTTGCGCTTATCGAGGTCGAGCAAACCGCGTGCCTCGAGCATCATCTTGTCGAACTTCGGCGACTTGTACTGGCTTTCGTTCCACGGCGCGTCGGACGCGTACAGGAGCGAGAAAAGGATGTCCGGCGTCGGGCGCGGGTTGATGTTGCCAAAATGAATCGGCGCTTTTAGCCAATAGTTGCTCCAGTAGCCGTCCGAAGGCACACGCTGGACATCGAGCTTGACGCCGATTTCCGCCGCGGATGCCTGGATAATCATCGCCATGTCGACGGAGGAGCTTGCCGCATCGGATGCGATGACGGGGATGGACTGGCCGATGAGGCCAGCCCTCTGGAAGTGGAACTTCGCCTTGTCCGGATCGAATGCTTTCGGCTTCAGGCTCGGGTTGTGGTAGGGGTTCATAGGCGGAACCGGCTGGTCATTGCCGACCTCACCCAGTCCGCGCAGTGCCGCCTTGACGATCTGTTCGCGATTGACGATCGACTTCATGCCCGCGATGAAATCGGCATTATTGCCCGGCGTCATATCGAGGCGCATGTTAAGATTGGTATAGTTGCCGGAGGTCGTTTTTGACAGGACGACGCCTTCCTGCTTGTCCAGCAGGCGAAGCGCGCGTGGATTGACCGCTGCGGCAAGCTGGATGTCACCGGACAACAGTGCATTGACGCGGGCATTGTCTTCTGAAATCGCGAAGAACTCGAACGAGTCGACGTGTGGGCCGCCCGATTTCCAGTAATTCGTGTTCTTCGACATGACGGAGCGCACGCCCGGTTCGAATTTCTCGAGCTTGAAGGCGCCGGTGCCGTTGCCCTTTGAAAAATCGGTCGTGCCGTCGGCAACGATCATGAAGTGGTGCATCGCCAGAATGGTCGGAAGGTCGGCATTCGGGCTTGTCAGCGTGATCTCGACGGTACTTTTGTCGACGGCTTTGAAGCCGGTCATTTGTGCGGCGATCTTCGCCACCTTCGATCCGACAGCGGGGTCGAGGTGCCGTTTCAGCGAATAAACGACGTCATCGGCCGTGAGAGACTTGCCGTCATGGAATGTGACGCCCGACCGAAGTTTGACGGTCCAGACCTTCGCGTCCTTGGACTCGATGGATTCGGCCAACTCCATCTGCGGCGTACCGGTGGTGTCAAGGAAGCTCAGCCGGTTGTAGAGGGCGCAGCAGCGCACGTAGTCCGTGGAAAGAGATGCCTTGGCCGGATCGAGCGTATCGGCAGTGGAGGAGGACCAGCCTGCGGCTTTCAGCGAGCCACCGGAAACCGGTGTTGCGGCGACAGCCTGGGAAGCGCGGCCCAGAATTGCGGAGCCTGCGGAAAGCGCAACACCGCCCGCCAGCATCATGTGAAGCAACTCGCGTCGCGTTGCGCCTCGGCGTATGGCCTGTTCTACAGCAGCATCGTCGGATCGGGTCCAGTTCGTGATCTTGTCGTTCATGGTCTTCCCCTTTTTGTGTCTTTAGCAGAAGTCTCAAGTCATAAAATTCCGGCATGCCGCATCCCAGTTTGCGACAAACCCTGCCCACGGCGGCTCAGACGCCAGATTGCTTCACCGCCTCGGCAAGGGCTGCCATGGAGGTGAAGTGGTAATCTGGCTCGGTGAAGTTTTCCGGTTCGATGGTGCCGCCGTAACCCTTCTGGGCATGGCGTCTTTCGATCCAGCAATTTGTCATGCCGAGTTTCCGGGAAATGCCGATATCGTGATATTGGCTCTGTGCAACGTGCAGGATGTCGTCTTTCGACGCTCCTTCGCTCTCGACGAAGGCAAAGACCTTCTCGAAGAAGGCGGGATCCGGCTTTTCGGTGCCGGTGTCATCCGCCGTAAAGGCGGCGTAGAAGGGATTGCCGAGTTCCTTTGCGAAAAACTCGAAGGCCCACCGCTGTGCGTTGGTCATGGCGATGAGCCTGTAGTTCTTTGCCAACTCCGCCATGGCGGCTCGGCTGTCCTCGAAGCCTTTCCACGTTTTTGCCGCGTCGCGCAGGCGTTCGCCATAAGCGCGGTCGGCCGGCAGGCCAAGGTCTGGCGCGATAATCAGGTAGACGCGGACCAGATCGTCGGGAAAGAGGTCGGTTGCGTCGCTGTAGCGGGCTGCACGATAAAGCGCCAACGCCTTCTCGCCATCCACCGCAACGCCTGTCTCGGCGCCGATCTGCTTCAGGGTGGCTTTCAGGCCACCTTCGAAATCGATGAGGGTGCCAACGACATCGAAGCTCAAGTATTTAAAATCGCTCAGGTTCTTGGACAATGTACAGTCTCCGCTTTGCCGCCTCCGGGTAGCTGGAGCTTGCGGCATATTATTCTGTTCCCAAAAGGGGTGCTTTGCCCCTTTCTTTTTTCGGAAGTGCCGAGTTTCTCGGCATTTCGCGCCGTTTTCATGGTTCAGTTTGGCAGTTTCGGAACACTGGATTCTCCGAAAAGGATCGGGAGTTCGGCAGAAAATTGCGAATATGCCTTGCGTGGCGACATTTCGAAGAGATGTCGCCACGCCTGCTGATGGCTTCAGGCCATGGCCGCACGCACGGCCGGATCTTCAAGCGTCTGGTTCAGGGTTTTAAGCGTTCGCTCGACAATGGCATCGATATCGCTATCTGTGCAGCAGAGGGGGGGCGCATAACCCAGAATGCCGTTTGCAAAGGCGCGAACGATCAGACCGTTGTCCCAGGCGCGGTCAAAAACCTTGCGTGCTGGTGCGGCTGCGGTCGGGAGCGGCGTCTTTTTATCCTTGTCTGTGACCAGCTCAATGGCAGCAAGCATGCCCCTGCCGCGAACGTCGCCAACAAGGGGATGGTTTCTCAGGCTTTCGAGACCGGCCATCAACCGCGCTCCGGCGCGCTTGCCGTTTTCAAGCAGCCCGCCTTCGTAGAGCCTCAGAACTTCTAGGCCGACGGCGGCACTGACAGGATGCGCGGAGTAGGTGTAACCGTGACCGATTGCGGCTTCGCCAGCGAAGTCCGCGATTGTATCATAAACGTGGTCGGCCATGAACATGGCCCCCATCGGAACATACCCAGATGTCAGCCCCTTGGCCGTCGTGATGAAATCCGGAACGATATCTTCGTCGGAGCAGGCGAACAGGGGACCGGTGCGGCCGAAGCCGGTGATGACCTCATCGGCCACGAAAAGGATGCCGTACGAGCGGCAGAGTTCACGCATGGCCTTGATCCAGCCGGGAGGCGGAACCAGCACGCCACCCGATCCCTGGATGGGTTCCGCATAAAAAGCGGCAACCCGGTCCGGGCCGATTGTCTCGATCTTTTCTTTCAATGCCTCCAATGACGAGGCAATGATTGCCGCGGGGTCACTTCCAACAGGGTTGCGGTAAGAGTAGTGCGACGGAATCTTGTGCTGCCATTCGTAAGGCACGCCGAATCCGGCATGAAAGGCGGGGAGGGCGGTCAGACCGGCGCCGGCGGTTGTCGAGCCATGATAGCCCTGCTGAATGGAGATGAACTGGTCACGCTGTGGCTGGCCCTTGGCGTGCCAGTAATACCGGATGAAACGAATGGTGCTGTCGACGGCATCAGAGCCGCCCAGCGTGAAGTAGACGTGGTTCAGGTCGCCGGGCGCACGGTCGGCAAGCTCCGATGCGAGCCGGATGGCAGGTTCGCTGCCGAGATCGAAATAGGCGGTAGCGTAAGGCAATTCACGCATCTGCCTGGCGGCTGCCTCGACAATGCTGTCGTGCCCATAGCCCGCATTCACACACCACAGGCCAGCAAAACCGTCGACGAGTTGATGGCCCGTCACATCGGTCACGGTGGCGCCGGTTGCCGATTTGAGAACACGCACGCCAAGCTTTTCATGGCCGCGAAATGATGACACGGGATGGACGAGGTGCGCGCGATCAAGCTCGATGAGTGAATTGCTCAACATATGGAATCTCCAGATTAGCCCAGTGCCTGACTGGTCAGTGCGTATGTTTTGTAAGATGTTTCGGCGGCTGTGCCGTTTGTCGCCCGGCGCATGGGAATGCCGCCGCCGACATGGGCAAGGCCGTGTTGTGTGAGCCACGGGGCAAGCCCCGTATCCGTCCTGGTATCGACGCGGACGAAAGCGCCAGTCCTTTTGGAGAGGAGGAACGCGATCAGGCTGCGGGCGTCGTCAGTGTTCGAAGCAACAACCGGACCGATGACTTCGCCTCGGCCGAAAGCCCGAAGCGCTGCAAAGCCGACAACTGCGTCGCCGTTTTTGAGAACCGCAAACCGTGCATCGTCCGCAAGTGCTGCAAACAGGGAGATGCGGTCAGCACCGAAGGCCTGCCTGTCGAGTGATGGGAGCTCTGCGACATTGACCGATGTTGCCCATTGAACGCCCGCCGGCCTGTCTGCCTGTGCCGCAATGCCCTGATGCTGAATCACTTCTCCCCGGGCGATGAACCCCATCTTCTCATAAAGCGGGAGACCGTCTGCCGTGGCGATCAGGCGGCATTCGCGCCCTTCGGCCGCGTCAAGCGCTGCCTGCATCAGCCTGCGGCCCAGACCACGGCCGCGCATGGTTTCGTCGACGATGACCATATTGACGGTGGCGCACGTCTCGTCAAACAACGTTGCCATCGCCGTTCCGACGATGCGTCCGTTTTCGAGGGCGACGAAACCCTTGCTGAGAGAAAGAACCAGCGCCCAGTCTTGTTTCCGGTGTGGCCAGCCGGCCTGGCGTGAAAGTTCGACAGCGCCATCAAGGTGTTCGGGTTGAAAATTCTGGATATCGATCAGGTCAGCCTGCATGCCCAAACTCCACTTCATCTTCTTATTCAGTGATAGACCGGAGCCGGAAGAAGATTGTCCCGACAAATCACCAGCTTCGATATGTTTGGCTGTTGCTTTTACCTGCTGCCGCATCTTATGCCGCACATCTCCTGTATCGAGCGGCAAATCGGATCGGTTTAGAGTCGGCGATGAGTGGATGCGCAACTCTCTGCCAAACTGGCGGTCGCATACGCAACAATCTGCTTCCCCGGATGGCAATTGCGGTGCGTCGGCCGGATAAAGGCTTTCTATGATCTTGATGTTCCGGCCACCATCGACCATTCAGACAAGGATAAGGACGACATGACCACCTTCCGCCCCAAATACATCTCTTTCGATTGCTATGGCACGCTCATCAACTTCCAGATGGCTGAAGCCGCCCGCGATCTGTACGGAGACCGTCTGACCGAGGCTGCGATGCAGCAGTTCATCAAGAATTTTGCTGCCTACCGTCTCGATGAGATCATGGGCGACTGGAAGCCCTATGCCGACGTGGTTCACAACTCACTGAAGCGCGCCTGCAAGCGCAACGACGTGTCCTTCAAGGATGAGGACGGCACATTCGTCTACGAGCGTGTCCCGACGTGGGGGCCGCACGCGGATGTTCCGGCGGGACTGGCGAAGGTTGCCAAGGAAATTCCGCTCGTCATCCTCTCCAATGCTATGAATTCGCAGATCATGTCGAATGTCGAAAAACTCGGCGCACCTTTTCATGCTGTCTATACGGCCGAGCAGGCGCAGGCTTACAAGCCGCGCTTCAAGGCGTTCGAATACATGTTCGACATGCTGGGTTGCGGCCCGGAAGACATGCTGCACGTTTCTTCGTCGTTCCGTTACGACCTGATGTCCGCGCATGATCTTGGTATCAAGAACAAGGTCTGGGTAAACCGTGGCCATGAGCCGGCGAATCCCTATTACGGTTACGTCGAGATCGCCGATATTTCCGGCCTTGCAGGCGTCGTCGGATTGTAAGGGAAGGAAACAGACCATGAAGTTCGTCTCCTATTGGCACGACACGGCGCCGCAGTTTGCAGGCGGCGCGAAAGGCTCTGTCGAAGGGCACTACGATGTGGCTGTCATTGGTGGCGGCTTCACGGGTCTGGGCGCGGCGCTGCAGCTTGCAAAAGCCGGTGCGCGGGTCATCGTGCTGGAAGGCGAGCGCGTCGGCTGGGGTGCCTCCGGCCGTAACGGCGGGCACCTCAACAACGGTCTTGCCCATTCCTACCTGTCTGCCAAGGCGGAATTGGGGAAGGAAAGGGCGATTGCGCTCTATAAGGCGCTGGACGATTCCGTTGATACGCTGGAGGCGCTGATTGCGGAGGAAGGCATTGATTGCAATTTCCGCCGTTCCGGCAAGCTGAAGCTGGCTTCCAAGCCGCAGCATTTCGGTGGTCTGGCGAAAAATTTCGAGGCGCTCAATGCCGAAGTGGACCCTGACACGGCGCTTCTTTCTCCTGCCGATCTCAAAAACGAGATTGGTTCGCCTTTTTACGGCGCGATGCTGTCGAAAAAGAGCGCCATGATGCATATGGGCCGATACGCGGCAGGTCTGGCGCAAGCCGCCAGCCGTCATGGTGCAGTGATCTTCGAAAATGCCGCGGTTACGAAGCACACGCAGAACGGTAATACCCACGAATTGGAAACCGTGCGCGGAAAGTTGACCGCGAACAACGTTCTGATCGCGACCGGGGCTTATACGCCGTCGGGTTTTGGTTACTTCCGTCGTCGCATCATAGCGGTCGGCAGCTTCATCATTGCCACGCGGCCTTTGACGGAAGACGAGGTACAGGCATCCGTTCCCGGTAACCGTACCTACGTGAACACCATGAATATCGGCAATTATTTCCGTTTGGCACCTGACAACCGATTGATTTTCGGTGGTCGCGCCCGGTTTTCAGCAACGTCCGATCAACGCTCGGATGCCAAAAGCGGTGCGATCCTCACCGAAAGCCTGCACCGGATCTTTCCGCAGCTTTCGCATGTGCCGATCGACTATTGCTGGGGCGGCCTCGTAGACATGACCAAGGATCGTTACCCGCGCGCTGGGTATCAGGATGGGGTTTGGTACGCGATGGGTTACTCCGGCCACGGCGCGCAGCTCTCCACCCACCTTGGCATGACCATGGCGGATGCCATTATGGGGCGACCGGATCGCAATCCGCTGAAAGGGCTGGACTGGCCAGCCGTTCCCGGCCATTTCGGCAAGCCGTGGTTTCTGCCGCTCGTCGGTTTCTATTACAAGATGCTCGACAAGTTCCAGTAAACACAAGGCGGCCTTCGGGCCGCTTTTTTGTGGTGATGAAAAAAGAGGGCCGCAAGCGGCCCTCCAGTCGGGGAGACCGTGAAGAGTGTTCAGTTAAGCCCGCCGATATGGAAGGTCTTGATTTCAAGATATTCTTCGATGCCGACCTGTGCGCCTTCGCGACCGAGGCCGGACTGCTTGACGCCGCCGAACGGTGCGACTTCAGTGGAGATCGCACCGGTGTTGAGGCCAACCATGCCGAATTCCAGCGCCTCGCCCACGCGCCAGGCGCGCTTGAGGTTTTCCGTGTAGAAATAGGCGGCAAGGCCGAATGGCGTGCCGTTGGCGATGGCAATCGCCTCCTCTTCCGTCTCGAAGCGGAACAGCGGTGCGACGGGTCCGAACGTTTCCTCACTGGCGAGGCGCATCTCGGTTGTCGCTCCTGTCAGGACGATCGGCGCCGTATATTGCGGACCGTCCGGCAAGGCATGCGGCTTGGTGATGACCGTCGCGCCTTTGGAAACTGCATCATCGACATGTGCGCGGATTTTTTCGATTGCCGGTTCGTTAATCATGGGACCTATAGCGACGCCGGGTTCCGTTCCCGGGCCTACTTTCATCGCGTCGGCGCGTTTTGCTAGCATTTTGGCGAAAGTGTCATAGACGCTTGCCTGAACGAGAATGCGATTGGCGCAAACGCAGGTCTGCCCGCCGTTGCGGAACTTGGAAAGGATGGCGCCTTCGATTGCGAGGTCGAGATCCGCGTCATCGAAGACGATGAAGGGTGCGTTGCCGCCGAGTTCCAGCGAAAGCCGCTTCACGCTGTCCGCCGCCCCGCGCATCAAAAGCGATCCGACACGGGTAGAGCCGGTAAAGGAGATTTTGCGGACCGTTTCATTGGCCATGATCTCATTGCCGATTTCTGTCGGCATGCCTGTGACGATATTGATGACACCGGTGGGAATACCAGCGCGTTCGGCAAGAACGCCGAGCGCCAGCGCCGAATAGGGCGTGAATTCCGAGGGCTTGATGACGACGGTGCAGCCTGCCGCAAGTGCGGGTGCTACTTTACGGGTAATCATCGCATTCGGAAAATTCCATGGCGTGATGATGCCGCAGACGCCGACGGGTTCCTTGAGTACTACGATGCGCCGGTCGGGTGTCGGCGAGGGGATCGTACCGCCGCTGATCCGGCGTGCTTCTTCGGCGAACCATTTGACGAAAGACGCGCCATAGCGAATTTCACCTTTCGCCTCGTCAAGCGGTTTGCCCTGTTCCGTCGTCAGGATCAGGCCGAGATCATCGATATGCTCGATCATCAGCGCATACCACTTTTCGAGCAGGGCCGCCCGTTCGGCATGGGTTTTCTTTTTCCAAGGACCATAGGCGGCATTGGCGGCTTCGATAGCAGCGTGGGTTTCCGCACTCCCCATGTCCGGAACGGTGCCGATCACTGCCTGTGTCGCCGGGTCGATAACATCCACCGTCTTGGCGGAGGTTGCGGTCGTCCACGCGCCGCCGATCAGACCGGTCTGGCGAAAAAGTTCCTTGTCCTTCAACGCTTGCATGTCATGTCTCCGAAATCAGTCGAGCGCCGCAAGAACTGCGGCTGTAATTGTGTCCGTCTTGTCCTTGCCGGGAACGGTGCCGATACCGCGTGAGGTGGCTGTTTCCAGCGCCGTCATCACGCGTTTGGCCGCTTCCTGTTCGCCAAGGTGTTCCAGCATCATCGCACCGGACCAGATCGCCGCCATCGGATTGGCGATGCCCAGATGGGCGATATCGGGCGCGGAGCCGTGGACCGGCTCGAACATCGATGGGGCTGTCCGGTCGGGATTGATATTGGCAGAGGCTGCGAACCCGAGGCCGCCCTGAATGGCCGCGCCGAGATCGGTCAGAATGTCGCCGAAGAGGTTCGAGGCGACAATCACATCGAGGCTTTCAGGCGCCATCACCATACGCGCGGCCATTGCGTCGATGTGGTAGCTTGAAACCTCGACATCGGTATATTCCGCAGCGAGCATATGGGTGATCTCATCCCAGAAGACCATGGAATATTTCTGGGCGTTGGATTTGGTGATCGAGGCCAGCTTGCCGCGGCGTTGGCGTGCCTGCTCGAAGCCGAAGCGCAAAATGCGCTCGACACCCTTGCGGGTGAAGATCGACGTTTCCACAGCAACCTCGTCGGCAGTGCCCTGATGCACGCGCCCGCCTGCGCCGGAATATTCGCCTTCCGTATTCTCGCGAATGCAGAGAATGTCGAAGCCGTCCGATTTCAGCGGACCCTGAACGCCCGGCAAAAGCCGGTGCGGGCGAATATTGGCATATTGTACGAAAGCCTTGCGGATCGGCAGCAGCAGGCCATGCAGCGAAACGGAATCCGGCACTTCCGCTGGCCAGCCGACAGCACCGAGCAGGATGGCGTCGAAATTCCGAAGCGTCTCGATGCCGTCCTTCGGCATCATCGCTCCGGTTTCTTTGTAGAAAGCGCAAGACCAGGGGAATTCGGTTCCTTCAAGCGCAAAACCGGAGCCTTTTGCTGCGGCATTGAGAACCGTCCAGGCGGCGTCGGTGACGCTGCTGCCGATGCCGTCTCCGGGAATGAGTGCGATGCGATGGGTTTTCACGATGTTTCCCCTGTTACAATCCGATAAGGACGCTTTTGCTCTTGCGGTTGGCGAGATAGGCTTCACGACCGAGATCCTTGCCGATGCCGGAACGCTTGTAGCCCCCAGTCGGCAATATGTGGTCCCGCGAGCGGCCATAACGGTTGACCCAGATCGTTCCAGCCTGAATTTTCCGGGAGAGGCGCAGGACGCGCGATACGTCGCGGCTGAAAAGGCCGGCCGCCAGACCGTAGGTCGGATGATCGGAAAGCGCCAGCGCCTCTTCCTCTGTCCGGAAGGTTTGAAGGGTCAGGACCGGCCCGAAGATTTCCTCGATGACGGCAGGCGACGTCTGGTCGACATTGGCGATCAACGTTGGCTGGTAGAAGTAACCGGGGCCATCCATGACGGCGCCACCGGTCAGGCATTCGCCGCCATGGGCGATCGCCGCCTGCACGATGCCGTCGATCCGCTTGCGCTGAACCTCCGAGATGATCGGTGAATATTGCGTTGTCTCATCCCAGGTCGGGCCGGGTTGCGCCTTTTTCATCCGGGCAATGATCGCTGAAGAAAGCGCATCAGCAGCACTTTCCTCTACAATGACCCGTGAACCGGCCACGCACGCCTGTCCGGCATTGGAAAGAATATTGCCAGCAATTGCCGCTGCCGCTTTTTCAATGTCTGCATCGGCAAAAACAAGCTGCGGGCTTTTCCCGCCAAGCTCCAGCGTCATCGGCTTGATGCCGGTACGGGCAACGTTAGCCATGATCGCAGCACCTGCGGCTGTTGAGCCGGTGAAGCTGACCTTGGAAATGTCCGGGTGTCCCGTGATCGCATTGCCGGTTACCGGCCCGTCGCCTAGCACGATATTGATGAGGCCGGCGGGCAGACCGGCCCTGATGGCAAGCTGCGCCAAGTAGATGGTCGAAAATGGCGTGATTTCCGATGGTTTCAGCACAACGGCGTTGCCTGCCGCGAGTGCTGGGCCAAGTTTCCAGCCCGCCATGGATATGGGGAAATTCCATGGCGTGATCGCGCCCACAACGCCATAAGGTTCCGTGACGATCATGCCGACACTGGTATCGTCGGTCGGCACCAGATCGCCGCCTTCCTTGTCGGCGAATTCGGCAAAGAAACGGATCTGCTCGGCGGTGATTGCGATATCACCAGCGACCAGATGACCGACTGGCCGCGTCGAGGACAGTGCCTCGATCTTCGCCAGCGTTTCGGCCTCCGTTTCGATCAGGTCGGCCCAACGTTGCAGGACCTTTGTGCGCTCGCGTGGACGCACGCCGCCCCAGTTGCTGCTTTTCAGGGCAGCCTTGGCAGTTTGCACTGCCTGATCCACGACTGCCTCGTCGGCTTTCGGGCAGCCTGCATATGCAACGCCGTCCGAGGGGCGGTACATGTCGATACCATCTTTGGCAGGGATCAATCGGTCGCCGATGAAATGGCCGACCGGCAGAGACAGGCTGTCCGGATCGAAGCTGAGCGTCATGTGGAACCCTTCCTTGATATTCCTGAAACGCTAGTCCCTGACGGCAAGCAGCATCGACCGACTACGGCACTGGCCTTGAACGAAAATCCCGTTTTGTCATAGGCAGACAGCGCAATCTTCGGCGACCGGTTTTCAGGTCAATCCGTGACGGTGACGTAGATTTTCCGGACGGTTTCAATGGTTTTCCAGACGCCCACAAAGCCGGGTTTCATCACGAAACTGTCGCCAGCCGTATAGCGTATCGGAGCGCCATCTTCGGGAATGATTTCGATCACACCTTCGAGAATGTGGCAGAACTCGAACGTTTCGCCCTTGATGGAGCGGGTTTCTCCCGGCGTGGCTTCCCATACGCCCGTATGAACCGTGCTGTTGCGCGCGTCGTCCTGCGCCCATGTCTTGAAAGACGGATCGCCTGAGATAAGGCGTTCCGGCAACGCCTTGGAAGCTTTGGGTTCAAAGGATGGATTTGTGTCGATGGTCTTGAGAAGAGACATGGAATTTCTTTCGTATTGCGATGGTTCAGTAGCCGCGTCGACGGTCAACGAGGCCAATCGGCTCCAGGCCGGATTCGTAACGCTTGATGTTGTCGACGGTCGTGCGCGCCGCAGAATGGGGTTGGGTGACGCTTGCGATATGTGGCGTCAGAAGAATTTTCGGATGCGTCCAGAAGCGGTGGCCTTCAGGCAGGGGTTCCGGATCAGTCACGTCGATGACTGCGCCCGAGAGGTGGTCGCCGTCGAGAGCATCCAGCAGTGCTTCGTGGTCGAGCTGGCGGCCGCGTCCGGCATGGACCAGACCGGCACCCGCTGGCAGCAGGGCGAGACGTTCGGCGTTCAGAAGGCCGATTGTTTCGTCGGTCAACGGCAGAAGGCAGATGAGGATGTCGCTGGTGGAAAGCAGCGTTTTCAATCCCGCTTCGCCATGATGACATGTCACACCATCGATTGCGCGGGGAGATCTGCTCCAGCCGGACAGTGGAAATCCGAAAGGTTTCAGCCTTTCCAGTGCGGCGATGCCGAGCGATCCGAGCCCCAGAACGCCGACCCTGCGATCTTCCGCCTGTGATTGTCCCGGCAATGCGTGCCAGAGAGACTTGCTCTGCTGGTGGATATAGGCTGGCAGGTTTCGATGAAGCGAGAGAACGCCGAGCGTTATATACTCCTGCATCATACGGACGATGCTTTCATCCACCATCCGAACGACCTGAACGTGCTCTGGCACCGCTTCAATGCTGAACTGGTCGACACCCGCCCCAATCGAGAACAATATCTCGAGGTTTTTATAACGGTTGATATCCTCCGGCAGCGTCCATGTGATGAGGTAGCGCACAGCATCTGGATCGACGTTGGCAGGGCTCATGGAAAAAGGGACATGCGGCAAATCGCGGGCGAAGGCTTCCTGAAAGATCGCGCCACGTTTTGCATCGGAGTTGAAAAGAAAAGTCATCTGAAATCGGCCTTTCCAAAAAAATCAGGATGCGCAGCGAGCGCCAAGGGCTTCCACCATCGACTGACAGGCGGCCAGTTCGCCTGCCGTTATGAACTCGTTCGGCTTATGCGCGCGGCCAATGTCGCCAGGGCCGCAGATGATGGCGTCGATGCCAGCTGCCTGAAACAGTCCGGCTTCGGTGCCGTAGCTGACGGCTGCCAGCGACGCGCATCGGGTCAGTTCTTCCACGAGGGCGACCAGCGGAGAGCCGGCAGCCAGAGAAAGGGCAGGATAGTCGCTCATCGGCGTCCATTCGATGTCGATGCCATTGGCTGCCAGGGTTTCGACGGCAGCACGTATCGGCTCGAGCAGGGCGGTTGGCGATACGCCGGAGATTGCCCGCGCTTCCAACTCGGCAACGCACAAATCGGGAATGATGTTGATGGCCTGTCCTCCCCGGACCGTGCCGACCTGAAGCGAGGAATAGGGGGGTGCGAAGGTCGTGTCGAACGGACCTTGCGCGAGAGCCTGTGCGCTTTCTACCGCTTTGGCCAACACCCCGGTCATCAGGTGAATGGCGTTTACTCCCTGATCTGGACGCGATGAATGGCCGGAGCGTCCGCGAAGGGTAATCCGTGCGGCGGCTTTACCCTTATGGGCGCGCACGCCCCGCATGTTGCTAGGTTCGCCGATGATCGCGCCTGCCGGTTTGGCGCAAAGCTCCGGTAATTTCGCGATGAGATGCGGAACGCCCCGGCATCCGGCTTCTTCATCGTAGGAGAACGCAATATGGATTGGCCGCTTCAGCGCCATCGCCGAAAGCTCCGGCGCAGTCGCCAGCACAGCCGCAAGGAAACCCTTCATGTCTGTCGTGCCGCGTCCGTAGAAGCGATCTCCATCGGCTTTCAAGACGAATGGATCGGATTGCCATTCTGGCTCTGTCGCAGGCACGATATCCATGTGGCCGGACAGGACGTAGCCAGCGACATCGGCAGGTCCAAAGGTCGCAAAAATATTGGCGCGATCCCCTTCTGGTCCGTGAAGCACGGACACCTTCGCGCCGTAGGCAGCCAGATAGTTGGCAATCCAGCCGCAGATATCTTCGTTGGAGGTGCCAACGATCGAGGGGAAACCCGTCAGGCGCTCGAGGATGTTGATTGCGTTCATGGTACCCCTGTTGCCGACTGCCGGTGCGGCCGGATATTTTCGTCCGCAGAGCTTAGGGCTGTGGAGCATGTTTATCTGCTGAAATGGAGCCCATTTCGGTAGATTGTTGTGCCACCTCAAGGCTTTCAGGGAATTCGTGCTGACAGGTCCGGGTAATCTCGGACGTTACCGGCTGGGGCTGGCCGCGTCCTCTGTCGCAGGGCAGTCTCAGTCAAGGGAGGAGCAGGGCCGTTTGCCATGGATCGTCTGAGAGTCGACAGTTTCGAACTGCGGACAGTGAGTATTGCTGATGTGCATCCCGACAAGCTGCATGCCTTGTCGATGACGGTCGGCTGGCGATACCACGCAAACGAATGGTGCTTTCTGCGCCAGTGCGGTCACGGTATTGCCGCGCTCGATGAAATCGACCGCGTTGTGGCAACCGCAATGGTGTTTCCATTCAGCGATGGTTTTGCGACGCTCGGTATGGTTATCGTATCTCCCAGGTTGCAAGGACAAGGAGTTGCGCCGTGGCTGGTAAGGCAGCTTATCTGTGATTTTCCGGGCGCGACTTTCAGGTTGAATGCGACAGGAGTCGCCCGACGGGTTTTCCAGTCGCTTGGTTTCGCGGGCGAGGCGGAAGAAGTTCATCTGTATCGCGGCAAGGTGCGTCCCATGGCCGAGCCGACGGCATTCCCAAGGAAAAAACGGATCGAGCGCCTGTCAGCGGCAGACGTGCCCGCGGTGATCGACGCCGATTGTGACGCCTTCGGTGTCTCAAGGGCGGATGTCATGCGGCATCTTCTCGCCCGGAACGTTGGATACGGACTGTTCGAGGGGGCGCGTCTGAAGGCGTTTGCTATTCGCAGGGCCGCCGGGCGAGGTCATATCGTCGGCCCGGTGGTTGCGGAAAATACCGAGGACGCGGTAGCGGTCGTCAGGCGACATCTCGCCGATCTGCCGGACCAGTCTGTGCGTCTCGATACGCCATGCGACGAGGGGCCATTTACCGATTTTCTGGTTCAGTCCGGACTGGCTGTTTTCGAAACACTGACAACGATGGCAGGTCCCGCCCCGGTGACCGGCCGCTATGCCGACAGGTCAGGGCAAGTGAGAACATTCGCCCTGGTCGGGCCGTCTCTTGGCTGAAAATCGCCATCGCGCGTCCGGGTATCAATCATGCCACCGTCAGGGCATTGACGCATGACGCGTTGCTGCGTATGTCAATTGTCGACGGTTCCCCAAGCTGAAAGGCGAGGGGATTAATAGGGAACATGGTGCGACGTCCTCGACGCCTCAATGCCATGGCTGCCCCCGCAACTGTAAGCGGATTACCGTCCATCCTCGTGGCGCCTCGTGCGTCATGCCACTGCATCCTCACCGATGCGGGAAGGCAGGTGGGCGGTAGATATTCGTGAGCCAGGAGACCTGCCGTCAGGACAACGACCATCGTTACGGGCGGGGATGCCCGGAAGAGGAGCAGGCCATGATATTCTTTAGCGCGGATTCTCATTCCGTGTCTTGTTCTCCACCTTCAGGATCGTCGCTTGTCTGTCGCTCTGCGGTCTGACGCATTGCAGCTTTTCCATCACACGACGCACGTATTCTGACTGGAGAATTTATGTTCGATTTCAAACGCCTGTCTCTTGGTGCGGGTCTTTTCGCATCGGTCCTTTCCGTTCTTTCCGTATCGCATGTGGCTTATGCTGCCGAAACCACCTATCCGCTGACCATCAACAATTGCGGTCGCGAGATCACTTTCAAGCAGACGCCATCGCGCACGGTTTCGGTTGGGCAGAGCACCACGGAAGTGCTGTATCTGCTCGGTCTTGCCGACAAGGTTGCCGGTACGGCCCTGTGGATCGGTCCGGTTCTGAAGGGCTATGAAGACGCCAATGCCAGGGTGGAGCGTCTGGCCGACAACGACCCGAGCTTCGAAGCCGTGGTCGGCAAGAAGCCGGATCTGGTTACAACGCAGTTTCAGTGGCAGATTGGACCCGAAGGTGTCGTGGCCACGCCCGAGCAGTTCGAGGAGCTTGGCATTCCGGTCTATACGTCGCCTGCCGATTGCATTGGCAAGGACAATGCTGGCGGTGGTGACGGCGTGCGAAATGAAGTCTTCACGATGGACCTGATCTATCAGGAAATCCGTGACCTTGCGGCGATCTTCAACGTTCAGGACAGGGGCGAGGAGGTCGTCAATGACCTGAAGAAGCGCGAGGAAGCGGCGCGTGCCAAGATCGCATCGTCAAACGGCAAGCTTTCCGCAGTGTTCTGGTTCTCGAGCGCCGAACTCGATATCGATCCCTATGTCGCGGGCCGGAAGGGAGCACCTGGCTACATCATGTCGGCGCTCGGTATCACCAACGTCATCGAAAGCGATGAGGAATGGCCGACCGTTGGTTGGGAAACCGTTGCCAAGGCCAATCCGACGATCATCGTTGCTGGCAAAATGGACCGCCGTCGCTTCCCGGCCGACGATATTACCGTCAAGCGCGAGTTCCTTGGCAGCGATCCCGTCGCGAGCATCATGCCAGCGGTCAAGGAAGGACATGTGTTCGACATGGACGCGCAGGCGATGAATCCGACAATCCGCACGATTGAAGGCATCGAAACACTGGCTGATGCGATAGCCGGCGCTGGCCTGTCAAAGTGAGGGCTGGCCTTCTCAATCCGGTGAGAATGGGGGCGGTTGTCCTTGCCCTCATTCTGCTGGTGGCCGCTCTGATTGCAGGGGCCGCAATCGGCGAGACATCGATCCCATTCGATGTCGTTGCCAAAACCATCGCCAATCGGGTTTTCAATGCGGGCTATCCGCTCGAGCCGCTGGATGAGGGTATTGTCTGGAGCTATCGGCTCAGCCGTGCAGTCGTTGGCGCCTGCTGCGGAGCCTCGCTGGCGCTTGCCGGTGCGGTGTTGCAATCGCTGCTTCGCAATCCTCTGGCCGATCCCTATATTCTCGGCATTTCTGCCGGCGCATCAACCGGTGCCGTCGCGGTCGCCCTGCTCGGGTTTGGCGCCGGGATGCTGACGATGCCGTTCGGTGCGTTGCTCGGCGCGCTTCTCGCTTTCACGCTTGTCAGCCTTCTGGCCGTCCGGGCCGGACATGGCAACAGCGCCATCATTCTGGCGGGTGTTGCTGGCTCGCAGCTCTTTAATGCCCTGACGTCCTTTGTCGTGACGAAATCCGCCAATGCCGAACAGGCGCGCGGCATCATGTTCTGGCTGCTTGGCAATCTCTCGGGCGTCCGCTGGCCGGATGTCTGGCTGGCGTTACCGGTCTGTATCGCGGGCCTTGGCGTCTGTCTGTGGTACGCCCGCGCACTTGATGCGTTTTCGTTCGGTGCCAATGCGGCCGCATCGCTCGGAGTTCGCGTTCGTGCCGTCTATGCGGTGCTGATCGGCGTGTCCGCGATCATGACGGCCGTCATGGTTTCGCTGGTGGGTTCCATCGGTTTCATCGGGCTCGTCATTCCGCATGCGGCCCGCATGTTCGTTGGCGTACGCCACGCCACCCTCCTGCCGGTAACGGCACTGACGGGAGCCATCTTCATGATCGTCGCCGATATCCTGTCGCGTGTCGTCATTCCCGGACAGGTGCTGCCGATCGGCGTCATCACCGCCCTGTTCGGCGCACCCGCCTTCGCCTTCCTTCTGGGCCGCAAGAGGGTTGGCCGATGAACCTGTCCGCAAATGACCTGCACTGGAGTGCGGGCGATCTGGAGATCGTTCGCGGTGTCTCGTTCGAGGTGCGACCCGGCGAATTTCTCGGGGTCATCGGGCCGAACGGTTCCGGCAAGAGCACCCTTTTGTCAATGCTGGCGGGAATACGTCGCCCGCGCCGGGGTAATGTCATGCTGGAAGGGCGGCCTCTGCTGTCGTTTGGACGGCGTGAACTCGCCCGCAGACTGGCGCTTGTCGAGCAACAGGCCGAAACCACGGAACGCATCACGGCCCGTCAGGCGGTCGAACTCGGCCGCACGCCCTATCTCGGCCCGCTTTCTGGCTGGTCCGAAAAAGATGATGCCATTGTGGATGCGGCGCTTGTCGACGTCGATATGGCGGACAAGGCGGAGCGGAGCTGGCATCACCTGTCCGGCGGCGAGCGTCAGCGGCTGCATATTGCGCGCGCACTGGCGCAGGGGTCGCGGATATTGCTTCTGGACGAACCTACCAATCACCTCGATATCGGCCATCAGATCGGCCTGCTCGATCTGGTAAAAAAGCAGGGGCTGACGGTGGTGGCGGCATTGCACGATCTCAACCATGCGGCGATGTTCTGCGACCGGATCGCGGTCATGGACAAGGGCGAAATCGTCGCTCTCGGATCGCCTCACGAGGTTCTCACGCCCTTGCGTATCGGTGCCGTGTTTGGTGTGGAAGCTGCCGTGACGACGGACGAAGGCGGCTTCTGTCACATCCGCTTCCTGCCTGCTCACAGGCGGGCGGTGTCTCCGAAAAAGGTATCGATGAAATGATGAAAGTTATTGGGTTGGCGTTTTGCGTCGCGACGGGTTTTTCGCTGCAGGCGGTGGCGGAGACGTTTGAAGTCAGGATGCTCAATCGCGGTGAAAAGGGTTCGATGGTGTTCGAACCGGATTTTCTGGAAATCGCGCCCGGTGACACGGTGCGTTTCGTACCGACCCACAAGAGTCACAACGCCGCGACGATTGACGGCATGGTTCCAGAGGGTGTCGAGGGTTTCAAGAGCAGGATCAACGATGAATTCGAGACGGCCTTTGACGTGCCGGGATTCTACGGGATCAAATGCTCGCCGCATTACGGCATGGGCATGGTTATGCTCATAAGGGTCGGCGACGCGAAGTTGCCGGAGAGCTACAAGTCCATCAATGTGCCCGGCCGAGCAAAGCCCAGAATGGAAGCCCTGTTTGAGAAGGCGACGGAAGGGGAGGCTGCGAGGTGAACCAGATGTTCGGTGCCAATCACGGTTTGAAGGAAGAAATCCGCGAATATTGGTCGGAGCGTTCAAAGACCTTTGATCTGGCGTTCGGGCATCGTATTCCAGCAGGCCCGGAACTCGACGCATGGGCGTCGGCCGTGAAGCAGCATCTGGGTGAAAGGCCGTTGCGTATTCTGGAACTTGCATGCGGTACAGGCGAGGTGACGAATGTGCTTTTGTCTCTCGGCCATGATGTGACGGCGCTCGATTTTTCCGAGGACATGCTCGCCGTCGCGAAACGCAAGCATGCGGGGAATCCGAAAGCCCGCTTTGTTCTGGCCGATGCGGAAAACACGATGGAGCCGGATGGGGAGTATGATGCCGTTGTCTGCCGTCACCTCGTCTGGACGCTGCCCGACGCGCTACACGCTCTTGCAGACTGGCATCGTGTTCTGAAACCGGGCGGCAAGCTTCTGGTTTTTGATGGGGACTGGGCAAAGCCTGCACCGATCGGCCATCTGGCGCTCTTTTTCATCGGCGTGCTGGACCGTATGGTTGGCAAGGATCGTCACTATGACGGTGCCTTGAGTGACCGGCATCGGAACATCATGCAGCAATTGCCATTTGGCGATGGGCTGACCGTTGAAAAACTCATGCCATTGGTGGATGCGGCCGGATTCGTAGGTGTGGCGACCACATCTCATCGCCCCATTGCCGTGGCTCAACGCAAGACGGCGGACTTGCGCAACAGTTTGCGAACTCTTGTCTATCGCCGCTTCATTCTGTCATGCCAGAAGGCGTGACAGAATGCTTTACTTGATCCCTGTTCAATTGTTTTTAGGGATGTTCGGTTTTACTGCAACAACGGCGTAACGGTGTTGTAGGCCGCGCAGTATGCCTTTGAAGAAACTGAAGTTTTTCGCCTGTGCCCGATGGATCGCCCTCAGGTCCTGATCCGTGGATACAGGCTCGAAACCGGTTTCCCGCAGCAGAGAGGCAACCGCATCCGCTCTTGCGCCCTTCGCAAAATAGACACGTGAAAGAATGCTGTTGAAGGTATCGGCGGTGTCCGCCGGCCGGTGCGGCTGTTCGGACTTTATCAACCCGGCCCGCTCCAGATAGCTGGCGATTTTCTTTACCAGTTTTTCACGGATGCCGGTGTTGACGAAATCGCCATCGATGACGAGAAGACGACCGCCCGGTTTCAGCACGCGAAACCATTCGGCGAAACTGGCCTTCGGGTCCACAAGCGTCCAAACCAGATGGCGGGTGATGATGACGTCGACGCTTTCGTCCGGCTCCATCGTGTGCTCGGCGTCGCCAACGAAAAAGCGGATGCTGCGACCGTTTCGTTTGGCCTTTGCTCGTGCCAGTTGCAACATGTCCTCCGACCAGTCCATGCCGGTAACATGGTAGCCGAGGTCATCCATCAGGTGAGAGATCACGCCGGTGCCGCTGGCAAGGTCGAGCGCCGTTCGGCCATCGCCCTTGCCGAGATGTTTGACAATCAGGTCATGCCACGCTTTCCGCTCCTTTTCGGAAAAAATCTCATGGCCCGGGGACAGATCGAAGGTCGCCGCGCGGCTGGACCAGTAAGCTTTTATCTCGTCCCGCAGACTATCGTTTTTTCCGTACCGAAGAAGTTCATTCATTTTTCACGCTCACTCAGACAGTTCAGAATGGTTCTAAAACATAATTGTTGACTGTGATAGTCATAAAATAATAAAGGCGCGCTCAGTCATAACAGGAGAGTATGATCCGATGCGCACACCAGCAAAATTTGCTGCGCTTACCCTAGGCCTCCTCGTTTCATCCGTCTGGCCGGCATTTGCCGAAAAAGTCACCGTCAAGGATGTGACGGGTCGCGATGTCGAGGTCAATGTTCCCGTTTCCCACGTCATTCTCGGCGAAGGTCGTCAGATCTACTTTCTGGCCGCGCTCGACAAGAGCAATCCTTTCCAGCATGTCGTCGGCTGGCGCGACGATCTGGCGAAGGCTGATCCGGAAACCTATGACGCTTATCTCGCGAAGTACCCTGATATCGCCAAGCTGCCGACATTCGGCGGCATGAAGGATGGCACGTTCGACATCGAACAGGCCGTGGCGCTGAAGCCTGACGTCATCCTGATGAACATCGATGCCAAGACGGCGACGGAAGAAGCCGGTTACATCGAAAAGCTCGGTAAGGTCGGCATTCCGCTGGTTTATGTCGATTTCCGTGAAAAGCCGATGGAAAACACCGAGCCGAGCATGCGCCTCATGGGCAAGCTGATGGGCAAGGAAGATATCGCCGAGGACTTCATCAAGTTCCGTGCAGATTCCATTGCCCGTGTGACCGACACGCTGAAAAAAGCCGATCCCAAGAAGCCGGTTGTCTTCGTTGAACGCGCCGGCGGTTACTCCGACGATTGCTGCATGTCATTCGGTAACGAGAACTTCGGCAAGATGGTCGAACTCGCTGGTGGCACGAACATGGCGAAAGACATCATTCCCGGAACGTTCGGCACGGTGAACCCGGAGCAGATCATCGCGTCCAACCCGGAGCAGATCATTGTCACCGGTGGTAACTGGAATGGCTACGTTCCGGGCGGCAACTGGGTTGGCGTTGGTTATGGCGCGGACGTGAAGGAAGCGCATCGCAAGCTGGAAAACCTGACGAAGCGACCGGCCTTCACAGGCGTTCAGGCGGTCAAGGATGGTAACGTCCATGCCATCTGGCACCAGTTCTACAACAACCCGTATCAGTTCGTGGCAATTCAGGAAATCGCCAAGTGGCTGCACCCTGACCTGTTCAAGGAGCTCGATCCCGAAGCGACGTTCAAGGAACTGCATGCCCGCTTCCTGCCTCTGGATTATAAGCCGGGTTACTTCGTATCGCTGAAGGGCGATCAGTAAAAGACGATTGGCGGCATACGGGGAACCTGCCCCTGAGCAATGGATGAAGCCGCTCGCGCGGCTTCATCCTTTCCGTTTAGAACCAAAAGGATTTCCAGTGCGGTTTATGGGTTTAAGATATGTTGCGGCTGTGGTCCTCGCCGTTGTAGCAGGTCCGGCTTTTTCAGCGGAAATCATTGATGTTACGGGGCGCAAGATCGAGATCGATCTGCCTGCGAAGCGCGTGATTGTCGGCGAAGCGCGCCAGATTCATGTCATCGCCGCCCTGAAGGGTGATGCGACATTCGATAACATCGTCGGATGGCGTGACGATCTCATAAAAAAAGATCCAGACAGCTATACGGCCTATGTCGAGCGCTTCCCGCAGATCGAGAAACTGCCGCGCTTCGGATATCTCCCGCAGGGCAACTTCAGCCTCGAAACGGCCATTTCGCTTTCGCCTGATGTGATCACTCTCAATCTGGAAGCTGAAAAGGCGGCCGAGGAAAGTGGTTTCGAAGAAAAGGCGGCGTCCGTCGGGATCAAGGTGGTCTATCTGGATTTCCGCATTGATCCGGTAAAGAACAGCGAACTTTCGACGGAGATCCTTGGCAAGCTGTTCGGCGCGGAGGACCGTGCCCGGGAATTCATCGCCTATCGCCGTGCGGAGATTGCACGGGTCACGGATCGGATCGCTGCTGCCAAGGATCTCAAGCGCCCTAACGTCTTTATTGAGCGTTCGCCTGGCATCACGGGCGAGAACAACTGCTGCCGTACATTTGGACCCGTGAATTTCGGTGCGATGGTCGACCTCGCAGGCGGCCACAATATCGCGGACGGCATCATCAACACCACTTTCGGTGACCTGAACCCGGAGCAGCTCGTGGTGTCCGATCCCGATCATGTCATCGTCACGGGCTCGAACTGGGCCGCCGAGTCCGATCTCAATCAGTTCGTTCCGGTTGGACGCGGTGCCGACATGGCCTTGTCCCGCGAACGACTGAAGAACCTGATGACCCGTACGCCGTTTCCCGAGCTGAGGGCCGTCAAGCAAGGCCAGGTCCACGCCATCTGGCATCAGTTCTATGGTGCGCCTTACGAATTTTTCCCAATTCAGCAGTTTGCAAAGTGGTTCCATCCGGACCTTTTCACGGATATGGACCCGGAAAAGAACTTCGAGGAATTCCATCGGAAATTTTTGCCGATCACCTATAAGCCGGGCTACACCGTTTCGCTCGAAAAAGGTTCCAACTGATGACTGCCTTGCATGAAACCGCGACAGCAGCGGCAGGGCGCGATCAATATCGCGCCCTTGCGTTTCGCCGTATTGTCATTCTGCTGCTGCTGACGATTGCGCTGCTCGCCAGCATCGCAATCGATATGGCGCTTGGGCCAGCAAACTATTCGCTGTCGGATGTCCTTGCGGCGATTGCGGACCCGTCCGCTGTCGCCAATCAGCTTCGGGTGGTCATATGGGACATCCGCATGCCGATCGCATTGATGGCCGTGACCGTAGGCGCCTCGCTTTCGGTCGCAGGCGCGCAGATGCAGACTATTCTCGCCAACCCGCTGGCAAGTCCGTTCACGCTGGGTATCTCGGCCGCCGCAAGTTTCGGTGCCGCACTGGCACTGGTTGGTGGCGTCGCGATTTTCCCCGGCGCGGTTCACTACATGGTGCCGATCAACGCGTTCATCATGGCCATGGTCGCCGCGCTGTTCATTCATTTCGCCTCCACGTTGCGAGGTGTAACGGTTGAAACGATCGTTCTGCTCGGCATCGCGCTGGTTTTCACCTTCAACGCTGCCCTGTCGCTCCTTGAGTACCTCGCGTCGGAACAGGCCCTTGCCGCCGTCGTCTTCTGGACCATGGGCAGCCTGACAAAGGCGACGTGGGACAAGGTTTATGTCACCGCTGCCATTCTTTTTCTGGCAGTACCTCTGTTCATGCGCAATGCGTGGGCGCTGACGGCCCTTCGGCTGGGCGACGACAAGGCTGCAAGCATGGGTATCAACGTTCGGCGTCTGCGCCTGCATACGATGCTGACGGTAAGTCTCCTGGCTGCCATCCCCGTCTCCTTCGTCGGTACGATCGGTTTCGTAGGGCTGGTGGGGCCGCACATTGCCCGCATGGTGGTGGGTGAAGACCAGCGCTTCTTCCTGCCCGGTTCGGTGATCTGCGGCGCGCTGCTTCTTTCGGCAACGTCGGTCATCAGCAAGATCCTGATCCCCGGTGCGGTCCTGCCAATCGGCGTCATAACGGCCCTCGTTGGCGTGCCTTTCTTCTTCGCCCTCATTTTCGGTAACAGGAGGCGCGCATGGTAGCGCTCGCACTAAAAGACGTCGGCGCCGCTTACGGACGCGTCGTCGTTCTTTCGAAAGTTGGTATCGACACCCTGCAAAGTGGCAGCGTCACCGCCGTCATCGGTCCAAACGCCGCCGGCAAATCGACCCTGTTCAAGCGCATCGCCAGCCTCATTTCCGGTCCCGGTCTTGTCGAGCTTTCCGGGACGGCGAGGGGCGAGCGGGCCATCTGTTACATGCCACAGGATACGGGTGCCAACGCGGTTCTGACCGTTTATGAATCCATTCTGCTTTCGGCAAAGCAGGGCAGCGGCTGGCGTGTTCACGATGACGAGCTATTCGAGATCGATGCCATCCTGAAAGCGCTGAAGATCGAAACTCTGGCCTTTCGCGGGCTTGGCGAGCTTTCGGGCGGTCAACGGCAGCTGGTATCTCTGGCGCAGGCTCTGGCGCGCAAGCCAGAGGTTCTGCTGATGGACGAGCCGACATCGGCGCTTGATCTGCATCGGCAGATAGAGGTGCTTGGCTTTGTCTCCGAGCTTGCCCGCAAAACCGGCATGATCGTACTGATCGCTCTGCACGACCTGAACCACGCGCTTCGCTATTGCGAAAACACGATGGTGATTTCCAGTGGGGAAATGGTTGTGAGTGGCGCGACCGAAGATGTGATCACCGCTGCAATGCTACGGGATATCTATCGAATCGATGCCCGTATCGAGCCATGCTCACAGGGCAAGCCGATGGTGATCGTGGACGGCGCGATACACGAATAACGGATAACGTCATGATTTGACTTTGATGAACCGGCCACTAAATCATGAGAGTAATACTCATGAAATGTCTGGTTCATTTTTGATTTCGATGCTAAGGAGTTGCCCGCGGTGGCTGCGAAACTGCCACAGGTCGCATTTCGATCATTCTTGATTTTCGTTCGGTTGGGACATGGGTATACGGGAAGATGACAAGCGTTTTAACGCTTACGTCGTGTATCGGATCGACCTCATCAAATATGCGACGCTCATTCTTGGTTCCCGCGCGGACGCTGAGGATGTGGTGCAGGAAGCTTTCCTGAAATTCGTACCTGAAACCAGCAGCAATCCTTCCAATCTCAAATCCTATCTTTTCAGGATCGTGCGCAACCTGGCGCTTGATAGCCGAAGACGTGGCCGTCTCGATATGCGTGAAAGACCGGATGATACGCCGTTTTGGGGATTGCCTCAGGATCAGGGGACGCCGGAAGATCACGCGCTGTTTTGCGACGAGATCAGACGGATGCAGGATGTTCTCTCTACGTTGCCTGCCGAGGCGCGCATCGCGTTGGAGATGCACCGGTTCGGCGGGTATAATCTTGAAGAAATAGCCAGCCATCTCGGCATCTCGGTCGCGGGAGTGCATCGCCAAATTAAGGATTGCATTGCCGCGATTACTAAAGAAATGAAGTAAATAGGCTAAAGATGGCTGATATCCTGAAAAAAAATCTTGGGTTAAACGTCTTTAAAGCAGGCCGAATGACGGGACGGCTCATTGATATTGCAACGGAACTGGCATGGCTCAATGACCATCGATCCAGATAAGAAAATTGAAATCCCACCCGGAAAGCTGGAGGAAGCAGCCGATTGGCTGATTCAGCTTGAAGACGGGTCGCGCGACCCGGAATGCCGCCAGAGATTAGATAACTGGCTTGGGGCGTCGGTCGCTAATCGCCTTGCCTGGGAGAGGACGCTTCGAACCTGGAAGACGCTCGGATTGACGGACCCCGCTTTCGGGGACCAATGGATGGATGCACCTCGCTTTCCGTTGAAAACCGAGCGGAAGGCATTGCGTCGCCATTGGCCATCAAAGCGCGCCTTCGGTGGGATATCGCTAGCCGCCGTGTCTCTCTGTCTTGCGATCATATCTTTCCCTTCGCTCCTGATACAGGCGCGGGCGGACCACACCACGGGCACGGCGGAAAACCGCAGCGTGACCCTTGAGGATGGCAGCCTGATTCAACTCGCTGCGTCCAGCGCGATATCAGGACAGTTTTCTGCCGGACAACGTAAAATCCGCCTTCTGGAAGGCGAGGCATTTTTCGATGTTGTTCCGGATCCCGGACGCCCGTTCGTCGTGGAAGCGAATGGCGTCTCGGTTGAGGTAATCGGAACGGCATTTGATGTTGATGTCACCGGAAATACCATTCAGGTCGCTCTCGCCCGCGGGTCGGTCAAGGCGTCATTGGAAAATGCCCCGCCGACCACCCTTGTTCCGGGTGAAATGCTGGTCGTCGATACGGTTTCGGGTGAGGTTCGCAAAAGCGCTGTGTCGGTGGAGGACATCGGCGGATGGCGCAACGGTGAGCTCTATGTTGTCGATGCAACGATTGGCCAGGTGGTCGAACAGATACAGCGGTATCATCCCGCGTGGATCACGCTTGCCGACAGCACGCTGTCGCAACAGCGGGTGACAGGCTTTTACGACCTTCACGATCCAGACCGGGCGCTTGCGGCCTTGGTGGAGCCTTATGGCGGCAAAGTCCGTGGAGTTTCCGGGCTGGCGCGTGTCGTAAGTCGCTACTGATGCCTGCATTATTCTAAAAAAGTACTTTTATTTCAATTAATTGTAAGTTTTTTGAAATTTTCTGAGAAATTTTACAGAGGCAAACGTCTTTTTGTTGAGTGCGACGGTCAAGATATTCCCGGCGCAGGAAACAGGAAGAAAAGTCATTATGCGCCTCCGTATACTGAAAGTCATAAAGGCCAAGGGCACGAGAAAGCGGGCCAGCCAATCTCTTTTGATGGCAACTACCGCGTTGGCCGTTTCGGTTTCCGCAACGCAGGTCTTCGCGCAGGAGCCATCGGGTTCTTCTGCCCGAGCAGCGAACGGTGCCGGACATGCGGCAGCTAGGCCATTCAACATTCCCGCGCAGCAGCTTTCCTCGGCGATCGGTGCGTTTGGCCGACAATCCGGCCTCCAGGTAACGCTTGCAACGCCTGCGACCGGAAGTACACGGACGAACGCAGTGATCGGCAGTTTTACCGCGCATGAGGCTCTTGCCCGCCTGCTGGCGGGAACAGGCATAAACTTCCGCATTACCGGAGGTGGGAGGAGCGTTGTTATCGGTGTAGGACAGGCGGCTGTCGATGTATCCTCGTCTGCTGATACCACCGTCCTTGAAACCATTACGGTGGCTGGAAAAAGCGGCCGCAGCGCTGCTGCCGGGGCTGGTTATCAAGGCACGCCTGACTGGGTTTATGAAACACCTGCCAGCGTCAGCGTCGTTGGTCGCGAGGCAATTCAGTCTGCTGGCGTGCGCAACACGCGTGACGTTTTCAACCGTGTTTCCGGCGTCTATGCCGGTGAGGGCAACGGAAGCTTTCCGACTGTTTCTCCCAATGTGCGTGGTTTGCAGGAAAGTGGCCGTGTCGTCGTTTCGATAGACGGTGCCCGTCAGAATGCGCAGCGCGGTGCTGGTTTCGGTGGTGCTGCGAACTACACCGCAAACTCCGGTCAGGGTTACGTCGATACGGCATTCATCCGTGCGGTTGAAGTCGAGAAGATGACCAGTGCGTCTTCCGGAAGTGCCGGCTCTCTAGGCGGCAAGGTGGATTTCCGCACGGTGGGTGCCGATGACTTGATTGCGGAGGGTGCAACAAAGGGCGGCGACGCCAATATGTCGCGTGGCAGCAACGGATATGATCTGCAGGGTTCAGTTCTCGGCGCCATGCGTCTGCCGGACGGCCCGCTCGCTTTGACGCTTGGGTACAGCCGCACCATCATGGATGAATACAAAGTCGGCACGAAGGGCGAGGATCGCAATACGTCGGCCAATATGAAAAACCTGATGGGTCGCGATGGCTGGTCGACGTTTGTAAAAGGCGAAGGGGATTTCGGTGACGTCGAGACGTCTTTGTCGTGGATGCACCAGCAGAACAACTTCGTTTACGGCACCTCCGGTGGCGCGAACATCAATCGTGAAGGTGCGCGCAACGACAGCATTACATTCAAGGTGGACTGGGATCCCGAAAGCGCGCTCATTGATCTGAAGTCGTCCCTATGGCTCAACGACAATATGACGCACGAATTGCGCGAGGCCCGCCCTGGTTTAAGTGGCGCTGCGGAAACCAACATTGACCTTGGCACGAAAAGCTTCGGTGGAACCATAGAAAACACCAGCAGGTTCGATACTGCGTTCGGTGCTTTGAGCCTCAACTACGGAGTTGAAGCGTTTCGCGATGTGACGACAGCCGTGGCAACAAGCACAACAATAACGGCCAATCCAGACTGGGCCAGCAACTACACGTCTTTCAGTCCTCCCGGAAGACGCGATGTCGCAAGCCTGTTCTTGGGCGGCCAGCTCGAACCAGCTGAGTGGATGATGCTGAGAGGCGGGGTGCGATACGATTGGTCCCGGCTTAGGGGGACATCAACTTATTACCGCAACGTACCTGCGTCGAGATATCTCGCCGGACGTGTAACCAACAACTACGATTATCTCGTTAGCATCGGGCAAGGGGGGACGGTGCCCGCTGTCCTGATACCTATTTTCCGGAGTCAACTAGGAGAAGTGTATAATGGTCTCTTCTATCGTGCAGGTACCGAGATTCCCGCGTTAAGCACTGACTCATATGATGATCCGATACCAGTAGACATCAATCGAACGGATAGCGCATGGCTTCCCTCCGCTACAATTGAGTTCAAGCCTACCGATTGGTTTCGCCCCTACCTGAGTTATTCTCAAAGCTTTCGCCCACCCACCATACTTGAAGCCTTTTTTGCCGGTGGCCCTCCTGGCGATGGGGGAGCAGGAACGACCTACGCCCCGAACGAATATCTAAGGCCCGAAAAAGCAACGACCTATGAAATAGGCGCCAACATGAGTTTCGATGGCGTCCTGTCGGACTATGATTCAGTCCGTTTGAAGGTTGCAGCCTTCAAACGTGAGGTGAAGGATTACATCGCCCTGGGCTACATCGTGACCGATGAGGTTTTGAACAGGACATACAACAGCTTCGTCAACCTCGACGGTACGACGCATATGCGGGGGCTGGAACTGGAGGGGAATTACGATGCGCGAAGCTTCTGGCTTGGAGGGTCGGCAACGTTCCTGAAAACCGAATGGCCAAGCAAGACCCAAGTCTTCTCTAACGGCACCATAACAACAAGTGGTGAGGTATTTGGATGGCCGGGTGACGTCGCGCCCAAGATGAAGCTGACGCTGGATACGGGTGTGCGCTTGTTCGATGAAAAAGTGTCTCTAGGGGCAAGGGCCAATCGGGTCATGGCAACGCAATCCCGTACCCTCGATAGCGAGGGCAATCTCATCAACCTCACGGGAGATTACACGACTGTGGATCTCTACGGCTCATACTCATTTACGGAAAATGCAACGCTTCGTTTCGCTGTGAATAACCTCACCGACAAAAATTATATTCCAGCGGCAAGCGGATACAGCGCACCGGGTCGAACGTTCGTCGCGACGATGACTGTGAAATTCTGATGTGATTTCCGGCGGCCTTCCGCCTCAAGGAATTCCTCGGGCCGGGTTGCAGCCCTTCCCGAGGATAACGCGCCCCGGCTGCATAGATCGGGGCATCGATCAACAGCCTTTATCAGGAGTAGAACTCATGGCTGTCACTATTGAACTTACCTCAGCTTCGTCCGATTTGGTAGGCTTCCTCAACGGTTGGGCAAGCGGTTTCAGCTCGACATACGGCGCTTTTTGGGATCAGGGCGTTGGCCTCGTGACCAATCCGGTCATCGGCACCACCTATGAAGGCTGGGGCAACGGCAGCACCGGCGGCAAAGGCATCTACTTTGAAGGTTCTGTCCAGTATTCTCAGGGCAATCTCACCGGCACCGTGGACAGCATTGCTCTGGGCACTGGTTACAGCCAGTCGTCGTCCGGTTTCAGCCTTGCCCAGGAAGAGCTGCTCATCACACCGGACAGCGCATTCCCGAGCGCCACGACGGATGCTTTCGATCTCGCCATCTACCAGCTTTCGAGATTCGGTTCGTTGACGGGTTTCTATGACTATTTTGCTGCTACGGGCACGGTTCTCGAAGATACCGCGTCTTCTGACACGCTGACCGGCTTCGCTGGTGCCGACACCTTCGTCTTCTCCGGTGGCAACGATATCGTGACGGCCGGCCCGACTGGCACTTATGGATATCAGGACGGTGTTGACAAGCTCGACATTTCCGCATGGGGCGCCACGAGCCTCGGCGATTTGACGATCGTCGATGCTGCTGGTGATGCTTACGTCGTCTATGGTTCCGACTCGATCCAGCTCGTTGGCGTTTCCTCCAGCGTTCTAGACGCGTCCGACTTCATCTTCGCAAGCGCGACGGCTCTGGCCGCCTAATCGGGAAGAGATCGCTGTGGGCTTCCCAAACCAGCAGCAAACGCCGCCGCAGTCCCTCACTGCGGCGGTCGTTTCGCCCCTCAAACGCGCCTTTTGTGGTCTTGCGCTCGTCAGCGGTGTGGTCAACATCCTGGCGCTGACCTCTCCCCTGTTCATGCTTCAGGTCTATGATCGCGTTCTGGCAAGCGGCAGCGTGCCGACTTTGGTGGGCCTCGCCATCCTAGCTCTCGGCCTGTATGCCTTCCAGTGTGTGCTGGATATCATTCGCGCACGGGTTCTGACCCGGATCGGCGAAGATTTCGATACACGCTTCTCCGGCAGGGTGCACGATGCCGTGGTGCGTCTGCCGCTTCTGACACGTAACTCTGGCGACGGTTTGCAGCCGTTGCGTGACCTCGACAACGTTCGCGGTTTTGTGTCCGGAACCGGTCCGACGGCATTTTTCGACCTGCCGTGGATGCCGCTCTATCTCGGCATATGTTTTCTTTTTCATGTCTGGATCGGCACGACCGCGCTGGTTGGCGCCGTTCTGCTCATTTCGCTGACGGTATTCACCAATATCTTTTCCCAAAAGCCGGTCCATGACACCATGGTCGAGAATATGGCGCGCAATCGGCTTCTGGAAGCCTCGCGCCGCAACGCGGAAGTCGTGCAGGCCATGGGGCTTGGTGGGCGTCTTGGAAGGCGATGGCAGGTGGCGAACGACGCCTATCTCGACGCCAATCGCAAGGCGGGCGATATCGCTGGTGGGCTTGGCAATATCTCGAAATCACTGCGGGTCGTGCTCCAATCCGCCATTCTTGCCGTCGGCGCGTGGCTGGTGATCGAGCAAGAAGCGTCCGGCGGCATTATGATCGCAAGCTCCATCATGATGGGGCGGGCACTTGCGCCCGTTGATCTGGCGATCTCCAACTGGAAGTCTTTCGTGGCTGCACGGCAAAGCTGGTCGCGCCTGCGGGAGCTTTTTGGACATATGCCGCACACGGCACCACCGCTGGCACTGCCGAAACCGGTGAACGATCTGCGCGTCGAAACCGTCACCATCGTCCCGCCCGGCGAAAAGAAGCCGACGGTGGCTGGGGTGGGCTTTGTGGTTTCCGCTGGACACGCCCTCGGCATCATCGGTCCGTCCGGCTCGGGGAAGTCGACGCTTTCGCGTATTCTGACCGGAGCGTGGTCACCTGCTGCCGGCAAGGTGCGCCTCGATGGCGCCAGCCTCGAGCAATGGGATCGTGAGGCACTGGGGCGGCATATCGGTTATCTCCCGCAGGGCGTCGAGTTGTTCGACGGGACGATCGCCGAGAACATATCGCGTTTTGAGGATGATCCAGATCCGCAGGCTATCATCGCTGCGGCCAAGGCTGCCGGTGCACATGACCTGATCCTGCGTTTCGAAAAGGGCTATGATAGCAATATCGGCGAGGCAGGTTCTTCGCTTTCTGCCGGTCAACGTCAGCGCATTGGTCTGGCGCGAGCGCTTTATGGTGATCCCTTCCTCGTGGTGCTGGACGAGCCGAACGCCAATCTCGATGCGGAAGGCGAGGCTGCCGTCGTGCGGGCAATCGCTTCGGTAAAGGAACGCAAAGGCATTGTGGTCGTCGTCGCGCATCGTCCAAGCGCCATCGGGATCGTTGACTACGTTCTGATGATGGTGGATGGGCGGATGAAAACCTTCGGCCCGCGTGAGGAGGTGCTGTCGAAAGTATTGCGGGCTCCCCAGCAGGCCCATGGTTTTGCCGCCTCCGCACAGGCCATCACGCCGTTGCGCGTAGTTGCCAATTCCTATTCGCAGCCCGATGGCAGTAAAGGAGAGCCAGATGCCAAGTCGTGAGCATGATGACCACGCCAGGCATTCCATTCGCAGGCATCTTCTGGCGGCGTTGGCGGCGAGCGTGGTGCTGATGGGCGGTGTTGGAGGGTGGGCTGCAACTACCAATCTTTCTGGCGCCGTCGTCGCTTCCGGTCATCTGGTGGTCGATTCCTATGTGAAGAAGGTCCAGCATCCGACAGGTGGGGTGGTCGGCGAAATTCTGGTGAATGAAGGTGATGTTGTCCGCACTGGCGACGTGGTGATGCGGCTGGATGCGACCCAGACTCGGGCCAATCTCGCGATCGTGACGAAACGCCTGGATGAACTGACGGCCCGTCTTGTAAGGCTTGAGGCCGAGCGCGATGGTCTTCCGGCTCTTGAGTTCCCGGCCGCGCTCATCGCGCGTGGTGGCGAGCCGGATGTGGCATCAGCCATGCGCAGCGAAACCAAGCTCTTCGAATTTCGCAAATCTTTTCGCGATGGAAGAAAGGCTCAGCTTGCAGAACGCATCACGCAGTTCGGGCATGAAATAGAGGGTCTGAAGGCGCAGGAAGAGGCCTATGCAAAAGGCATATCCGTTCTGGAGGCGGAAATCATTTCACAGACGTCCTTGTGGAAACAGGGCATTGTTTCCGTGCAGCGTCTGAACAGCCTGCAAACACAGGCCGCGACGTTCGGCGGTGAGCGTGGCGAAAAGATTGCCTATCAGGCGCAGACGGCCGGGCGCATTACGGAAACGAAACTTCAGATCCTGCAGATCGATCAGGAGCTTCGCACCGAAGTCGGGCGTGAATTGCGGGAGATTCAGGCTCAGATGGGGGAGTATGTCGAACGTAAGGTTGCCGCCGAAGATGAATTGAAGCGTATCGATATCGTCGCCCCGCAATCGGGTATCGTACATCAGATGACGGTGCACACGGTCGGAGGCGTTGTGGCGCCAGCAGACCCGATCATGCTTATCGTTCCGGAGGGTGATGATCTGGCGCTTGAGGTGCAGATCATGCCTAAGGACATTGACCAGCTTCAGGTGGGGCAGAAGGCCTTGCTTCGCATGTCGGCATTCAACCAGCGGGTGACGCCAGAGCTGGAAGGCCATATCAGCCGTATCGCGGCGGACCTGACAATCGATCAGCGGACCGGGCATTCCTATTACCTGGCGCGCATTTCTGTGTCAGCATCGGAAAAAGCCAAGCTCGAAAACGCCACTCTGGTGCCTGGTATGCCTGCCGAAGCCTTCGTCAGGACCAGTGACCGTACCGCGTTGTCATATCTGGTCAAGCCGCTGACCGACCAGATCAATCGCGCCTTCCGGGAAGAGTGACGTCAGAGCCAGCCCAGCGCCTTGGCCGCACGGATTGCTTCTGCACGTTTGCTGCAGCCCAGTTTGCGAAACAGGTTTCCGAGGTGGAACTTCACCGTTACCTCGGAAATGTTCAGCGTCTGGGCGATCTTCTTGTTGGGCATGCCGCTGGCCAAAAGCTGAAGCATCTGCGCTTCGCGCTGGGAAAGCCCCCCGTGCAGTGCGCGTGCCTGTGGCGAATTGACTGCGGACGCAAAGATGGCAAGGGCGGTTCTGACATCCGATGATGTTTCGATGAAGCTGCGGATGCGCCTGTTGTTCAGGAGAGGAGACAGGAAAAGTCTCTCTTCCGACAGGACGCCGTTGCAGCCGAGCCGTGTGGATGCCTCCAGCGCGGATAAAAGATGCGCGCGCGCCGCGGCGTTATCCCGCCGCTGATGGGCGGCATAACCCTGCCATAGCTGCAGCGCTACTTTCTCGCGGTTGGTGACATTCGGGTTGGCGAGCAGGGCTTCGATCTGACGGGAAAGATAAGGACGCGGCGTCCAGAGACGCACCGCATCACGCAACCACGCCATGGCATAGGCGATTTCGTCGCGACGGGTCAGGCGTGAAAGGTCGTCTGTGGCGCTCTCCACCCAGTTTCGCCCCATGGGCATCCGGATCGCTGACAATGTGGCGGCGGCTTCCGCCCAGCGATTGGCGTTCTGGTATGCGATTGCGGTGCGTATCTCCATCATGGCATGAAATTGCAGCCCCTCCGAAAGATGGATCCACAACCCGTCGAGAAAACCGGGGCGTACCGTCATCGGGAAATGATCGATCAGAATCTGGGACGCGTATTGCAGGGCAAACTGCATCAGGCTCGGCCAGATTTCCGCGGCGGCAAACTGTTCAAACTCCTGCTGAACAAACGCCAGAAGGTCACGAGGGCGGCCGGCCTCGTAGGCGATGCAGGCTTCGGCAAGACGCAGCATCCTGAACTCCTGAACGGCGTCGTGCGACACCTGCTCCAGCTTCTGCCTTGCATCCACTGCCGCCCTGCGCGCCATGAGGACATCGCCGCTCATCAGCCTGAGCACCATCTGGTGGAGATGGATAAAGAACTCGAGAAGCGGTTGCCCGCCCATCTTGCCGAGATAGATAAGCGCACGCGCGGCCGCTGCCTCAGCCTCGCGAAAATTTCGGCGGCGAATTTCGAATTCGAGAAGCGCGTTGTAATAGGCCGCCCATTTTCCGTGATCGTCCATCGGGTAATCGGCCATGAATTCACCGAGCCGCTGGATGATTGCATCGGTGGGTGTAAAGTCCTCTGCAATCATCAGGTTAAGGCGGAAGGTTCGCGCTGCGAATGAGAAACGCGAGCCACGCGTCAGAACCTTTAGGGGATCGAGAAAATCGGACCCGAGATGCTTGCCAAGCAGATGGCGGACGCGTTGCAGTTCTCCCTGTTTCAGCAACGCGCGGGTAACGGCGAACAATACCGTTTCATTGGTCGCGATCATCTCCTGCGAAAAGCGCATGATGATGTCGCGGAATGTGGTGACGCTGCTTCGATAGATAAGTTCGCGGCCATGCGCGCGCTCCAGGATCTGCGCTGCCTGCGTTTCGTATCCGTGCTCGAGCAGCATCGCCATGGCCGAAAGTGAGTGCCCTTCCTTTTCCAGCGCGGCGCCAATTTCCATGACTGCGCTGCCAGCTTCCAATGCTGCCAGCCGTTCACGTACTGCCAGCCGAAGAAGGCGTATGAGTGTCTGATGGTCTTCCCGCTGCCGTGTCAGGAAGGGAGGCAGCAGGTCGGCCCACTCCGGCGATGGCTCTGAATGTGGATTTTCGAGCCAGAGGGACAGTGCGACCGTCTGGGATGGCGACAGGTGCGGCAGGTAGTTTTCACGCAGGTAATCGACACTCAGTTGATCGTCTGGGGTGGAAGACAATGGCAGGAATGCGGGCCATCCGGCATGGGTTTCAAAGGCCGACTTCATTCGCTGTTCCGGTAGCGCCTGCAATTCCTGTCTGGTGAAGGCAAGGTCCGGCGCGGTGATGGTTGCAGAGCCGTGGTGCAATATCTGCCGAGCCAGTCCGCTGATCCGTTGATCCGGGCGGCAGGCAATGACCACGTGGCGCGCCGTTTCCAGAATATTGGCGGAAAGCCGTGCTGCGCGTACATGCGTTGGCACATCCCACAACAGCCATCCATCCGAAGCGTCGACAAGTCTGGGCTGCTGGGTACGGCACACGCTTTTTTTCATCCGCACGGCGATCATATCCAGCAGAACGCTTTTGCCCGCTCCGGCGGGTGCGCGCAGGAAAATGACCCCGGCGGTTTGACGGGTGATGCGGTCGCAGAGGGCAGGGCGGAATAGGATATGTGTCATAGGTCGTCTCAAGTGATGCCGACAAAACCTATACCATATCTTCAAAAAACTATACCTTTTTGAGATTGTTCAAACAGGGCGGCGGTGAAAAGTTGCGGTCAGACAACTGATGCACAAGGAACTTTCCGCCGATGCAGCAACATCCGTTGGTCGCGATTTTGAACCGGCTCGGCACGTTCGTGCTGGTCATGATTGCCCTGTCCATCATGATTTTCGTTCTGGCCCGGGTGGTGCCTGGCGATCCGGCGCGTATGGCGCTGGGGCCCGCGGCAACGCAGGAGCAGGTGGACGTTCTCAGAGGCCAGATGGGGCTGGATAAGCCTCTGGCTGTGCAGTACATTGATTATGTCACAAAGGCGCTCCAGGGCGATCTCGGCTTTTCGCTGGTTTCCCAGCGCTCGGTCACGGCTGATCTGGCTCAGACTGTTCCGGCTACCGTGGAACTGGTGCTGGTGTCCGTCATCTTCATGTTCGCGGTTGCGATCCCGCTCGGTGTCATCACCGCGCATTACCGTAACCGGGCATTCGATCACATTGGCCGCGTCCTTTCGCTTACCGGTGTGACAATCCCAAGTTTTCTCTTCGCCATTACGCTGCAGTTGCTGGCAGCGCGTTTCATCTCGGGATGGCCGATCATCGGTCGCATCGACCATTCCCTCGGCTGGCAGGGTGGCCCGACCGGTTTCATACTGCTCGACGGCATGCTTGCCGGCCGTTTCGATGTTGTGTTGAACGGGCTGCAGCATCTCGCGCTTCCAGCCTTCGCGCTGTCCATGGCCGGTATCGGCCAGATCACCCGCATCACCCGTTCCTCGATGATCGAGAACCAGCGCAAGGATCATGTCCTCACCCTGCAGAGTTTCGGTGTGCCGGAGCGGGTTATCATTTTCCGCTACCTGCTGAAGCTTTCCTCCATCGCGCCGCTGACCATCATGGGGCTGGAGTTCGCTTCGCTGATCGGCAACGCCTTCGTGATCGAGATGGTTTTCGCCTGGGGTGGTTTCGCATCCTACGGTTTGACCGCGATCCTGCAGAAAGACCTCAATGCCGTAACCGCCGTCGTTCTGGTGGCTGGCCTGTTCTTCATCGTCGCCAACCTGATCGTGGATGTCCTCATCTCGATCATCGACCCCCGACTGCGCCGTAAGGAGGCCCGTTGATGGCCGATATGAATATACTTGACAAATCGGACCGCGATCTGAGCACAGGCTACATGATGTGGTACCGCTTCAGCCGCAATCCGGCAGCGGTCATCGGTTCACTCATCCTGTTGTCAGTCATCATTCTGGCGGTGTTCGCCCCCTGGCTGACGCCTTACCCGAAGCATATCGGCGCCGTAGTCGATTTCCGTTCGCGGCACATGCCGCCGGACCTCGAACACTGGTTCGGCACGGACAAGGCCGGACGCGATATCTTCTCGCGCACCATCTTCGGTCTGCGTGTTTCGCTTCTGCTCGTCATCGGCGTTCTCGGCATTTCGGTTCCGGTTGGAACGGTGCTGGGCCTTGTCGCCGGTTACTTCGGCGGCTGGGTGGAAAAGGTCATCAGCGGCCTGACCAACGTCATGCTTGCCATGCCGCCGCTCGTCATGGCGCTCGCTGTCTCCAACCTGCTCGAACCGACGCTGATGAATGCCATGATCGCGATCACGCTGCTGTGGTGGACCTGGCATGCCCGCCTGATCTACTCGGTGTCGAAGTCCATCGCATCGGAAGATTATATCGAAGCCGCGCGTCTCGCCGGGGCCGGACCGTTGCACATTCTCTTCCGCGAAATCCTGCCCAACTGCGTCTCGGTCATTTCGGTCAAGACGACCCTGGATGCCGCCTTCGTCATCCTGTTTGGCGCAACGCTCAGCTTCCTTGGTTTCGGCGTCAAGCCGCCGACACCTGATCTGGGCTCGATGGTGGCCGATGGCCGGCAGTTCATGCCGGAGTTCTGGTGGGAAGTTCTCTGCCCCGGCGCTGCCGTCCTCTATGTGACGCTGGGCTTCAACCTCCTGGGCGATGGCCTGCGCGATATGTTCGACGTGGAAAGCTGAGCAATGACTGAACCGCTTCTCAAGGTCGAAGACCTCAACGTTACCTTCACGAATTATGGCCGCACGCGGCAGGTGCTGCGCAATGTCGGCTTCACCGTTGCCGCCGGAGAGCGCGTTGCGCTGATCGGTGAAACGGGATCGGGCAAGTCGGTCACCGCCAAGGCGATCATCGGCACCCTGCCCAAGAACGCCACGATTACCGCCGGATCGATTGTCATCGAAGGGCGTGAAGTGCTGGCGATGCCGCGTTCGGAACGCGAAGCGCTGAAGGGAACGGCCTTCTCACTCATCATGCAGGACCCGCTTTCCTCGTTCAATCCGGTCTTCAAGATCGGCACGCATCTCGATGATGTCATGCGCTTTTCCGACCGTCGTGACGGCATCTCGTCCAGCAAGGCGGAGCGCCGCAAGCGTATCGCGGCCGTCCTGCGTCGCGTGCAGCTTGGCGATACCGAGCGTGTCATGAATGCCTATCCGTCAGAGCTTTCCGGCGGTATGCGACAGCGCGTGCTCATCGGTCTCGCGCTGCTGCACCAGCCCAAGCTCCTGATCGCGGACGAACCGGGCACCGCACTCGATGTGACGACACAGGACGAGATCCTCAATCTCATCAACCAGCTCGTCGCCGAAGAAAACATGGCGCTGCTGATGATTACCCACAATCTCGGTGTGGTGCGCAAGGTGGCCGACCGCGTGGTCGTCATGCATCACGGCGATATCGTCGAAACCGGCCCCTGTGCAGAAATCCTGCGTGAGCCAGCCAAGGACTATACCCGCTCGCTGCTGGATGCGGTTCCGCCGCTTTACGGTCCGCGCGTGGCCGACCTGCCGCAGAGCACGCGTGCGCCCATCGTGACGATTGATGGTCTGAACAAGATTTACGGCCGCCGCAACGGGTACCATGCGGTGCGCGATGTAACGCTGACTCTCCGCGAGGGCGAGATTTTCGGTCTTGCCGGTGAATCCGGCTCCGGCAAAACCTCGGTTGCGCGCATGGTCATGGGCCTGTCGCGTCCGACATCCGGCAGCCTCGTCATCGATGCGCCGGATCCCGGCCGGGGCAAGCGCCTGACGCAGATCGTCTATCAGAATCCCGGTACCTCGCTCAATCCGAAGCGGACGGTGAAGCAGACGCTGACCTTGCCGTTGAAGTCCATCGGCATGGACACAACGGCGCGCGACGCCCGCATGGCGGAGTTGCTGGATCTGGTGCGCCTGCCGAAATCCTATCTCGCCAAGTACCCGCACGAGCTTTCCGGCGGCCAGAAACAGCGCATTGCGATTGCCCGCGCTCTGGCTGCCGAACCGAAAATCCTCATCCTCGACGAGCCGACGGCGGCTCTGGACGTGTCCGTGCAGAAGACGGTCATCGATCTGCTTCTGCAGCTGCGCGAGGAACTGGGGCTGACATACATGATGATCTCCCACGATCTGTCGCTGATGCGGAATTTCTGTTCGCGCATCGCGATCATGTTGCGGGGAAGGATCATCGAGGAGGGCGCGACTGCCGAGGTCTTCGCCAATCCGGAACATCCCTATACCCGTGCGCTGATTGCCGCGATCCCCGTCGTGACGGACGAGGAAGAACGCCTGAAGCCCACCGTGACGGAGGAAGAGCGCATGCGCTTCCTCGTAAAATCCACCGATTGATAAAAGAGGAGTCTGGCGTGTATCGCGTTGGAATTGACGTCGGCGGCACGAATACCGATGCTGTCGTGTTGCAGGAAAAAACCGTTCTGGCGGGGGTGAAGGCATCCACGACGGAAGATGTAACCTCCGGTGTCATCGAAGCCCTTGAAAAGGTGATCGAGGCCTCCGGCATCGATCGGGCGGCAATTGGTGCCGTGATGATCGGCACGACGCATTTCACCAATGCGGTGATCGAGCGCCGTCATATGGATGAGGTCGCGGCCATCCGGCTCGGTCTTCCGTCCGGTGCCGGTCTGCCTCCGATGGTCGATTGGCCTGCCGATCTCAAGGAGATCGTCGGCAATCACGGCTATCAGGTTAAGGGCGGCTATGAATTCGACGGGCGTGAGATTGCGCCGCTCGATGAGGATGCGATTATCCGCATCGCCTCCGACATCCGCGCCAAGGGTCTGAAGGCTGCTGCCGTGACCTGCGTTTTCAGTGGTATCAACGATGCCATGGAAGTCCGCACCAGGGAAATCCTGCAGGAGCGTTGCCCCGGCCTGCCGGTGGTCATGTCGAAGGATATCGGCCGTCACGGCCTCTTGGCCCGTGAGAGCGCCGCTATCATGAATGCGAGCCTTCTGTCGCTTGCCGACCGCACGGTCGAGGCATTTGGCAAGGCGCTCAAGGCGGCCGGCATTACCTGCCCGTTCTATATCACCCAGAACGACGGTACACTGATGGCGGCGGACGTAGTTCGTGCATTCCCTGTTCTGACCTTTGCTTCGGGCCCGACAAATTCCATGCGCGGCGCTGCCTTCCTCACCGGCCTCAAGGATGCCGTCGTGGTCGATGTCGGCGGCACGACATCTGACGTCGGCTCGCTTGCCCACGGTTTCCCGCGTCAGGCTTCAACGACCGTCGATATCGGCGGCGTTCGCACCAATTTCCGTATGCCGGACGTTTTTTCGATCGGTCTTGGCGGCGGGTCGCTCGTCGTCAATGGTGATCACGGCCTGACTGTAGGCCCCAAATCCGTCGGCTATCGCGTTCGTAAGGACGCCCTGTGCTTCGGCGGTTCAACGCTGACGGCCACGGATATCGCTGTTGCCTCCGGCAAGGCGGATGTCGGCGACAGGGCGCTGGTTTCGGGCCTCGATCCGTCGCTGGTGGAAGCGGCCGTCGCCAAGATGAACGCCATGCTCGAATCCTGCGTCGAACGCAGCCGCATTTCCTCGACACCGGTGCCGGTGATCGCGGTCGGTGGCGGGTCCATCCTCATGCCGGATCGCATCGGTGAGCTTGAAGTCATCCGTCCGGAAAACTTCGCCGTCGCCAATGCCGTCGGTGCGGCCATAGCCCAGATCAGCGGCGAGACGGATCGCGTCTTTTCTCTGATTGATGGACGCACGCGTGAAAGCGCGCTGGCCGAGGCGGAAGCCGAAGCCCGCGAAAAGGCAATCGCCGCAGGTGCATCCGCCGAGACGCTGGAAGTCATCGAGCGCGAGGATATGCCGCTCGCCTACCTGCCCGGCAATGCCACCCGCATTCATGTGAAAGTCGTCGGAGAAATGGGAGCCCATCATGGCTGAGACGAGCAAGCTCAAATATGACGAGGCGGCACTGCGCACGCTGACGGTCGAGGATCTGGATGCGCTGGAAATCGGCGCGGGCATTCTTGGAACGGGCGGCGGCGGCAACCCCTATCTGGGCAAGCTTTTGGCGCTGGAGGCGATGAAGGCCGGTTACGAGCTGAAAATCCTCGCGACCGACGCTATCGAGCCTGATGCGCTCTGCATGTCCATCGGCGGAATCGGTGCGCCGGTCGTCGGTGTCGAACGTATCCGCGAAGGTCGCGAAGGCCTGCGTTGCCTGCGGGCAATGGAAGAGCTGATCCGCACGCCGATCGATGCCATCGTCTGCGAGGAAATCGGCGGTTCCAACTCCATGAACCCGCTCGTCACGGCAGCGCTCGGCGGCCTGCCGATCCTCGACTGCGACGGTATGGGCCGCGCATTCCCGGAAATGCAGATGACGACCTTCTCCATCTACGGCCACAGCTCCACGCCGTCCGTGATGTGCGACCTGCACGGCAATGCCGTCATCTTCAGCCATGCGGTTTCCGAAATATGGCATGAGCGCATGGCGCGCGCCTGCGTGGTTTCGCAGGGCGGCGGCGCGATGCTGGCGACGGCACCGATGCAGGCGCATTACGTGCACCAGTACGGCATTCCGAAAAGCTACACCAAGGCAATCGCTCTTGGTGAGGCGGTCATCCAGGCCCGCAAGAATCAGGAAGACCCGATTGCCGCCGTCTGTGCGCTGGAAGGCGGACGCCGCATCTTCAATGGCAAGATCACCGATCTGAAGCGTCACCTGCGCGGCGGTTTCGCTGTTGGCGACATCGAGCTTTCCGGCTTTGACGATTGCACGGGCCAGACGGCAAGCGTCGCCATCCAGAACGAGTTCCTGCTGTTCAAGCGTGACGGCAAGGTTGAAGTGACGGTGCCTGACCTCATCGTCCTGCTCGATGTCGATACCGGTTACCCGATCACCACCGAGGTTCTGCGCTATGGCCAGCGTGTCGCGGTGCTCGCCATTCCCTGCCACGACCTGCTGCGGACTGCGCGTGCGCTCGAAGTCGTCGGCCCTGCTGCCTTCGGATATCCGGAGATCGCTTTTTCGCCACTGCCCGCTCTGACGCGGAAGGCTGCGTGACCATAAGCGGGACGTTCCCGCATAAAGAGGAGAACTAAAATGAAAGTGCATGCCCTTCATTCCCGTCTCGCCGTGCTGGCGCTCGGCACGGCTCTTGCGTTGCCCATGGCCCTGTCGGCCAAGGCTGCGGAAGAAAAGGTGTCGATTGCGGTCAACACCATGCAGATCTTCAACTCGCTCGACCCGGCGAAGGTGACCGATTACACCGGCTACATGGCCATCGTGAACATGTATGACGGCTTGACCACGGTGAACCCCAAGGGTGAGATCGTTCCGCATCTGGCGAAATCCTGGGATATCTCCGAGGACGGTCTGACCTACACGTTCCACCTGCGCGACGATGTGAAGTTCCAGGACGGTACCCCGGTCAAGGCATCGGATATCGCATGGTCCGTGCAGCGTCTGCTCGGCATCAACAAAGGACCGTCGAACCTCATCGTCGGCGTTCTGAAGCCTGAAAACGTAACGACGCCGGATGAAAAGACGATCGTCATGAAGATCGACCGTCAGTTCTCGCCATTCATGGCGGCAACGCCGCTGATGATGGCGATGAACAAGACGCTTATCGAAGCCAATGCGAAGCCCGACGACAAGTGGGGCGAGGCTTATGTCGGTGAACATTCTGCTGGCTCCGGTCCATACAAGCTCGTGAGCTACAACCGCTCCGCCGATATGGTCATCGACCGTAACCCGGATTACTTCCTCGGCTGGACGAAGGGCAAGCCGATTGATGAGGTTCGTTTCGTCCAGACCAGTGACGACGCGACGGTAAAGGCGCTTGCCGAGAAGGGCGAACTCGGCCTGACCTCGCATGGCCTCGGTAACGACACCTACGAATCCATCGGCAAGATGGAAGGCTACAAGCTGATCCAGACGCGTACCTCCGGCGGCTTCGTCATCAAGCTGAACACCAAGGTGTATCCGACCGACGACGTTCACGTTCGCCGCGCGATCGCCTACGCGACCGACTACAAGACGATTCAGGAAGTGATCTATCCTGGCTTCGACATGCAGGGTCCGCTGTCGACTGCGTTCAAGGATGCACATAACGGCGACATTCAGCCGGGCGTCTACGATCTGGAAAAGGCAAAGGAGGAGCTGGCGAAATCCAAGTACGCGGGACAGAAGATCACGCTGGTCAACAGCTACGTCGCCTCGCTCGCGTTTGAGGCCGAAGTCGCGCTGCTTCTGCAATCCAGCCTCGAACAGATCGGCATTACGCTCGACATCAAGCCGGAGCCGTGGAACCGCATCGTGGAATTGTCTTCGAAGGTGGAAACGACACCTGCCTCTACGCAGGTGAACATTTCGCCGACCTATCCTTCGCCGGACGCGATGTTCTACAACCAGTACCACTCCAAGGCATCGGGCACATGGATGTCCATGGAATGGTTGCAGAACGCTGAAATCGACAGCCTGATCGACAAGGCACGTTCGACGACCGATGTTAACGAGCAGAACGCCACCTACAAGGAACTCCAGACTAAGATCGCCGATCTTCAGCCGGATGTTTGGGCTGTATCGCCGAACCGTCGCTACGGTGCGAATAAGTGCCTTCAGGGTTACGAGTTCATTCCGATGCAGAGCTGGGATCTGAACTTCTCCAACTTCCATTGGGACTGCAAGGCGAACTGATCGCCTCCCTGTGACGACCATTGGCCTCGCCTCTCAGGCGGGGCCAGCTTCCACACGCTTCCGCGCATGCATTTCGACAGGCCTGCGCAATCTGAAAAAGGACAGGGCGCCCTTGTCGCATCCGGTCGGATGCCGCGGCGCTTCAGGGTGACGCATGTTCCAGGAATTTTCCGAAGACGATATCGAGCCTCTTGCCACTGGTGCGTGGATATTGGGTACTGGGGGCGGGGGAAACCCGTATATCTCCACCCTCAATCTGCGCCGTCTCTATGCCGAAGGCCGCCGCGTCCAGGTCATGGACCCGATGGCGCTCGAGGATGATGACATGGTTGCGGTCGTTTCCAAGATGGGCGCGCCACTTGTCGGGCAGGAGCGTCTGGGCGACCCCGTCCATCTGGCCCGCGCCGTCGAGGTCATGGAAGATTATCTCGGCAAGCCGTTCCGCGCGATCATGAGCGTCGAGATCGGCGGTTCGAATGCGCTTTCGTCTTTCCTCGCTGCCGCCATGCTCGACCGTCCGGTCGTCAATGCGGATGCGATGGGCCGAGCCTATCCGGAAGCACAGATGACATCCTTCGCCATCGGCAACCTTCCGATGTTCCCGCTGTCGCTGGTCGATGTGCGCGACAATGAGGTCATCGTCACCCGCGCCGCTTCTTGGAAGTGGATGGAGCGCATCTCGCGCAAGGTCTGCACCGAGGTCGGCTCGACCGCAGCTACCTGCAAGGCGCCTCGCACCGGCAAGGAAGTCAAGGAGTGGGGCATCCACTACACGGTCACCAAGGCGACGGCACTTGGCCGGGCTGTCATGGAAGCCCGTGCACGCCATGACGATCCCGTCCGGGCGGTTCTCGATCATGAGGGCGGCAAGCAGCTGTTCCGTGGCAAGGTTATTGACGTGGCCCGCGAAACGACCGGTGGCTTCCTGCGCGGTAGCACCATCATCGAGGGTATCGATGCCGACAAGGGCTCGCGTATGGAGCTGGCGTTCCAGAACGAATGGGCTGTCGCTTTCCGTGACGGCGAGCCTGTCGGCATGACGCCGGACCTGCTTTGCCTGCTCGACACCATTTCCGGCAGCGCCATCGGCACAGAGTCGGTTCGGTACGGACAGCGTGTGACCGTTGTTGCGTTGCCTGCGCCCGAGCTTTTGACGACGCCTGCCGGCATCGCTGCCGTCGGTCCTCGCGCCTTCGGTTATGACATTGATTTCAGATCGGTATTCCCATGAAACGCATCGGTATTGACGTTGGCGGCACCAATACGGATGCCGTGCTGATTGATGGAGAGAAGATCGTTGCATCGATCAAGATGCCGACGACACAGGATGTTTTGTCCGGCGTGAAAGCGGCGCTCGGTCACGTTGCGGGTTATGTCGGCCCGACGGATCTTCCCATCGATGCCGTCATGATCGGCACCACGCATTTTACCAATGCGGTCGTCGAGCGCGCCCGCCTGGAACGGGTCGCGGCTATCCGCATTGCGTTGCCGACCGGTTCGTCGCTGCCGCCGATGTGCGACTGGCCGAAGGATCTATATGATGCTGTCGATCCGATGATCTTCATGGTTCACGGCGGTCATGAATATGACGGCAGCCCGCTGGTGCCGATGATCCCCGGCGAAATTCGCGATGCGGCGATGAAAATCCGCGATGCAGGCATCACCTCCATAGCCATTTCGGCAACCTTTTCGCCGCTGACGACGGAATGTGAAGTCCAGGCAGCGGAAATCGTCCGTTCGGTTATCCCGGATGCGCGTATCACGCTTTCCCACACGCTCGGGCGCATCGGCCTTCTGGAACGTGAAAACGTCGCACTTCTCAATGCCGCCCTGCAGACGCTCGGCAAAACCACGGTGCAGGCATTCTCTGATGCCCTTTCCGAAGCGGGCGTGACGGCGCCGTTCTATCTCACGCAGAACGACGGCACGGTGGCGTTGGCGGATATCGCCGCGGCAAATCCCGTGCACAGCTTTGCCTCCGGTCCGACGAACTCCATGCGTGGTGCCGCGTTCCTCACCGGCCTGTCGGATGCCATGGTTGTCGATGTCGGCGGAACGACGTCGGACATCGGCTGCCTTGTCGGTGGGTTCCCGCGTGAGGCGAACAACATCGTCCACATCGGCGGCGTGCGCACGCTGTTCCGCATGCCGGACCTGTTGCCGATCGCCCTCGGCGGCGGCACGATCATCGATCCCGAAACCGGCAAGATCGGTCCGCGCTCCGTCGGGTATCGCATTCTGACCGAGGCCCGGGTGTTCGGCGGTGAGACGCTCACCACATCGGACATCGCCGTTGCGGCAGGTTTGATCGAGATGGGTGACAAGGATCGCGTCAAAAATCTCGACCCTGCCTTCGTGAAGGCGACGCTTGCCCGTATCCGCGACATGGTGGCTGACAGCTTCGACCAGATGAAGACATCCGCCGACGACGTGCCGCTCGTGGCAGTCGGCGGCGGCGCGTTTCTCATTCCGGAAGACGTGCCTGGTGCATCGGAAGTCCTGCGTGTCGAGAACGCGGGCGTTGCCAACGCGCTGGGTGCTGCAATGGCGCAGGTATCCGGTGAAGTCGATCAGGTCTTTTCCGGCATGAGCCGTGACGAAGCACTCTCAAAGGCGGAATCTGAGGCGCAGGATGCCGCAGTGTCGTCCGGAGCGGAACGCTCCAGCCTGAAGACGCTCGAGGTCGAGGATATCCCGATTGCCTATTTGCCGGGTGGTGCGCGGCGTGTTCGCGTCCGCGTCATTGGCGATATCGCATTCGGTTGATAGGAACGGCTTAGCCGTAAGGGAGTAACAGAATGACGAAAATCGCATTGGCGATCCATGGTGGTTGCGGCGTTATGCCGGAAGACAGCATGACAGCGGAGGAGTGGGCCGGAGCGCGTACCGATCTGGCCGCTGCGCTGCGTGCCGGTTATGCCGTCCTCAAGGCGGGCGGGACGGCGCTCAAGGCAGTTGAAGCGGCTGTTGTCGTGATGGAAGACAGCCCTCATTTCAATGCAGGCCATGGTGCGGCTCTCAATGAGAACGGCATTCATGAACTGGATGCCTCAATCATGGATGGCGCGACGCTGGCCGCCGGTGCCATCAGCGCGTCGCGCGCCATTCGCAATCCGGTCAAGGCGGCACGCGCCTTGATGGAGGATGAGCGTGCCGTCTACCTGACGGGTGCTGCCGCGGACGGATTTGCCAGGGAGAAGGGGCTTGCGGTTGAACCGCAGTCCTATTTCACCACGCAAAAGCGTGTGGAAGCCCTTCAGGCAATGAAAGCTCATGCCGCAGCGGGGACCGAGGCAACAGAAAATGAAAAGCACGGCACGGTTGGAGCCGTCGCGCTCGATGCGGCGGGCCATCTTGCCGCGGCCACATCCACGGGTGGTTACACCAACAAGCCGGATGGCCGCGTCGGTGATAGTCCCGTGATCGGTGCGGGTACCTATGCGCGTGATGGCGTCTGTGCCGTCTCGGGTACCGGCAAGGGTGAGTTCTTCATCCGATATGTCGTCGGTCATGAAATCGCGTCTCGCATCGCCTATCTCGGGCAGGATCTCAAAACCGCTGCTGGTGGTCTCGTGCATGAGGATCTGGCACCGTACGAGATTGGGGCTGGCCTCGTTGCAATCGACGGCGAAGGTGTGGTCGCCGCGCCTTACAATACGCCGGGCATGTTCCGTGGTTGGGTGACGCCGGACGGCCATGCATCTGTTGCGACGCATGATAAGGTTTTCGAAGTAACGCTTTGAAAAAAAGCAAGTATTTCGGGCTGATGCGATGATTTGAATGGCCGCCCGGCCTGGACGGCATCAGCCAGTGATCCTTAAGATTTCACGTAACATTGATAGGCGCTGGAATAGCTGTTCCAGCGCCTTTTTCCGTGCCCCTATTCTTCGCCCTAGTGTGTAATCCATTGATCCCGATGGAGGATTTCGTGTCCCTTTAATGCCGGGCCGTTTCATCGGCAATTCACGTCCTGAACTTTCCGTGCGGTTTGGTTGTCTTCATCACGCATCAAATAAGGAAAAGATTGACGTCTGGTCAAAAAATAGAATAAATATACCGAACATTGGGCAAATCGGTTCCAATATTCCGTTTTGTCGATGTGAGAAGGAGCGGCAGGACTTCGTGTTCTGCTTCCGGCTGGGAGAGGTGGCGCCGGACACCGAGGAGGAGAAAATCAGAATGAGAAAGCTTATTATCAGCGCGGCCATGTCGGTGCTGCTCGGGACCGCCGCGCATGCTGAAACCGTAGGTGTTTCAATGGCTCTGTTTGACGACAACTTCCTGACGGTCCTGCGCAACGGCATGCAGGACTACGCCAAGGGCATGAACGGTGTGACGCTGCAGGTGGAGGATGCGCAGAACGACGTTGCCAAACAGCAGAGCCAGATCCAGAATTTTATTGCGTCCAAGGTTGATGCGATCATCGTGAATCCGGTGGACACCGATGCAACGGCGGCGATGTCGAAGATCGCAGCTGACGCGAAGATCCCGCTTGTTTACGTGAACCGTCAGCCGGTAAATGTCGATAGTCTTCCCGATGGTCAGGCATTCGTGGCGTCCGAAGAGGTGGTTGCCGGTACGCTGGAAACCAAGGAAGTCTGCCGCCTTCTCGGTGGCAAGGGCAAGGCCGTCGTGATGATGGGCGAGCTTTCCAATCAAGGCGCGCGCATGCGTACGCAGGCCGTGCATGACGTGCTGAAGACCGATGACTGCAAGGGCATCTCCGTCGTTGAGGAGCAGACGGCGAACTGGCAGCGCACGCAAGGGGCCGACCTTGTGACGAACTGGCTCTCCAGTGGCATCGAATTCAACGCGGTCATCGCCAACAATGACGAGATGGCCATCGGCGCTGTTCAGGCTCTCAAGGCTGCCGGCAAGGACATGAAGGACTACGTCGTTGCCGGTGTGGATGCCACGCAGGACGCACTTGCTGCCATGCAGGCTGGCGATCTGGACGTCACGGTGTTCCAGGACGCTGCGGGGCAGGGCAAGGGTGCACTGGACGCGGCGCTGAAGCTCGCCAAGGGCGATAAGGTCGAGAAGAAGGTCTACATTCCCTTCCAGCTCGTAACGCCTGAAAACGTCAAGGACTACGTGGCGAAAAACTAAACCTCCCCGAAGGGAAGGGCGCAGAGCAGGCGCCTTTCCCTTCGAATTATCTGGTTTTTGTGGAGGATAAGATGGTCGTCAGTCCGTCTACGATGGCTGCCGTGCGCGCCAGTGGGGCAGTACCGAATGCGGAGTTTCTTCTCGCAGCGGAAGGAATTCGCAAGGAATTTCCGGGCGTCGTCGCGCTTGATGATGTTTCGTTTCGCCTGAAGCGCGGCAGCGTTCATGCCCTGATGGGAGAAAACGGCGCTGGCAAATCGACGCTGATGAAAATCCTTGCCGGCATCTACCAGCCCGACACCGGCGAGATACGTCTGAAGGGGGCTGCGATCCGGCTGGATTCGCCGCTCGACGCCCTGGAGAACGGTATCGCCATGATCCATCAGGAACTGAACCTGATGGCCTACATGACCGTCGCGGAAAACATATGGATCCGCCGCGAGCCGAAAAACCGTCTTGGTTTCATCGATCACGGCGAAATGTATCGCCGTACGCAGGCACTTCTCGACAGGCTCGGCATCGATATTGATCCCGAAACGCCGGTGAAGGAGCTGTCCGTTGCCAGTCGGCAGATGGTGGAAATCGCCAAGGCCGTTTCCTACGATTCCGATGTGCTCATCATGGACGAGCCGACCTCGGCGTTGACCGAGCGCGAGGTGGAGCATCTTTTCCGCATCATCCGCGACCTGCGTGAGCGCGGCATCGGCATCGTCTACATCACGCACAAGATGAATGAACTGTTTGAGATTGCCGACGAGTTCTCGGTCTTCCGCGACGGCAAATACATCGGCACGCATGCTTCGACGGATGTGACCCGTGATGACATCATCCGCATGATGGTGGGGCGCGAAATCACGCAGATGTTCCCGAAAGAGGAAGTCCCGATCGGAGACGTGGTGCTTGCGGTAAAGAACCTCACGCTCGATGGCGTATTCCGTGACGTCTCATTCGAGGTTCGCGCTGGCGAAATTCTGGGCGTTGCCGGGCTTGTCGGCTCCGGCCGTTCGAACGTGGCCGAAACCGTTTTCGGCGTTACGCCCGCGTCGTCCGGCGTGATCGAAATCGATGGCAAGCCTGTCACGATTGCAAGCCCTACGGAGGCCATCCGGCGTCGTATGGCGTTTCTGACGGAAGACCGGAAGGATACCGGTTGTCTGCTGATCCTCGACATTCTCGAGAACATGCAGATTGCCGTCCTGCAGGACCAATATGTCAGCAAGGGGTTTGTGCAGGAGGGCGCGTTGTCGGACGCTTGTGAGGACATGTGCCGCAAGCTCCGGGTCAAAACGCCAAACCTGCAGGAGCGCATCGAAAATCTGTCGGGTGGCAACCAGCAGAAGGTACTGATCGGCCGATGGATGCTGACCAATCCGCGCATCCTCATTCTCGATGAGCCGACGCGCGGTATCGATGTCGGCGCCAAGGCGGAAATTCACAAGCTGGTCTGTGAAATGGCCCGGCGTGGTGTCGCCGTGATCATGATTTCATCTGAGATGCCGGAGGTTCTCGGCATGAGCGACCGTATCATGGTCATGCATGAGGGGCGGGTAACGGGCTTCCTCGACAGAAGCGAAGCAACGCAGGTCAAGGTGATGGATCTCGCGTCGCGCTAGGCTGCACCGGGATTTTTGGGAGGATAAATCATGAATACGAACGTCGCCGCCAAGAGCGAACAGGACGTCAAACCTGGCCGCAAGCCGCACCGTCGCCTGCCGCCGGAAGCAAACATTTTCTTTGTCCTGATCGGTATTGCGCTGGTTTATGAAGTGCTGGGCTGGATTTTCATCGGTCAGAGCTTTTTGATGAACCAGCAGCGCCTGACAATCATGATCCTGCAGGTTTCGGTGATCGGCATCATTGCCGTGGGCGTTACGCAGGTCATCATCACCGGCGGCATTGACCTGTCATCCGGCTCGGTGGTGGGGATGACGGCCATGCTGTCAGCCAGCGTCGGCCAATCCTCGACATGGCCGCGTGCGCTCTACCCCGGCCTGACGGATCTGCCTTTCTTCATCCCTCTGGCTGTCGGCATTCTGTTCGGCATGCTTGCCGGGTTCATCAACGGGCAGCTCATTGCCAGAACGAAAATCCCGCCCTTCATCGCCACGCTTGGCATGATGGTGACGGCGCGCGGTATTTCAAAATGGTACACGAAGGGCCAGCCGATCTCGGGCCTGACCGATGGCTTCAACTTCATCGGTTCGGGAATCTGGCCCGTCGTCGTCTTCCTGGTCGTTGCGGTGATCTTCCATATCGCTCTGCGCTACACGCGTTACGGCAAGTTTACCTACGCCATCGGCGCGAACCAGCAGGCGGCTCGCGTTTCCGGTATCAACATCGAAGCGCATCTCATCAAGGTGTACGCGATTGCCGGCATGCTGGCGGGACTGGCGGGTGTCGTGACCGCGGCCCGCGCACAGACCGCGCAGGCTGGCATGGGCGTGATGTACGAGCTCGACGCCATCGCTGCGGCGGTCATCGGCGGCACGTCGCTTGCCGGTGGTGCGGGACGCATCACGGGAACGGTGATCGGCACGATCATTCTCGGTGTCATGACGTCAGGTTTCACCTTCCTGCGCGTCGACGCCTATTATCAGGAGATCGTCAAAGGCCTGATCATCGTCGCGGCCGTGGTTGCTGACGTCTATCGCCAGAAAAAGCGCGCAAAACGCTGAAGCTTCCTCCCGGTGCCTTGGGGGCAGGAGCGATCTTGCCCCATTTTTTTTGGAAAAACTCATGACACATCCACGCTTTGCGCTGAACCACATGGTCGCGCCACGTATGCACCTCGAGGATTTTTTCGATCTGGCCGCAAAACTCGGAATTTCGGCAGTCGAAATCCGCAATGACCTTGCTGGCAAAGCCATTCTCGATGGTACGGAACCCGCAAAGGTCAGGGGACTGGCTTCGGAGCGGGGGCTTTCAGTCCTCTCGATCAACGCCTTGCAGCTTTTCAATGAATGGACGGCTGAGCGGGAAAAAGAAGCGAAGGAGCTTGCCATCTACGCGCGGAGTTGCGGCGCGGAAGCACTTGTTCTGGTGCCGGTCAATGATGGTTCAGGGCGGGCAGACGGTGAGCGGCAGACGAACCTGCGCGCAGCGCTCAAAGGCTTGCAGCCAATCCTTGCGGATGCGGGGCTTGTCGGGCTCGTGGAGCCGCTCGGTTTTTCGGTCTGCTCGCTGCGTTCCAAGCGCGAAGCGCTTGAGGCGATTGATGAGCTTGGTATCGGCGACCGGTTCCGCCTGGTGCACGATACGTTTCATCATCATCTGGCTGGCGAGCCGGAGCTTTTTCCTCAAAGAACCGGCCTTGTTCACATCTCGGGTGTGACGGAACGCGCTGTCACTGTCGAGGATATGCGCGACGCACACCGCGTCCTTGTGGATGGCAACGACAGGCTGGGTAACTTCGCGCAGATCACGGGGCTGATAGCAGGTGGTTATGATGGGTATTTCTCTTTCGAGCCCTTCGCCGACACGGTTCATTCACTCGGTGATCCTGCCGCGGATTTGATCGTATCCATGCAGCATATCCGTGCTGCGCTTTGAGTGTTCCTTTTCCCGCATGAAAAAGGCCGCTTTCGCGGCCCTTTTTATTCTGCGATCTCGTTTGTCATCACCCATCGTCGCTCCGCGAAGGAACGCGCCATGGCGTGAATGCTGCGCTCAATTTTCAGGCCGTTCTCGAAGTCGATGAGATGTGCTTTTTCACCATCAATTGCCGCCATGAGTTCGCGGCATTCGATGACTTTGAGGTCGTTGAAGCCGAGGCCGTGGCCGGCTGCTGGGATAAAACGATCATAGGGCTTGTGATGCGGTGCGGTTAGTACCGTACGGAAACCCTGCTCTTCAGGCCGTCCGTCGGTCGTATAGATCTGGAATTCGTTCATCCTCTCCTGATCGAAGAGGATGGAACCTGTCGACCCGAAAATCTGGATGGCGATGCGGCCCTTACGGCCCCAGGCGGAGCGGTTCGCCATCAGCACCGCGGATATGCCGCCCTGCAATTTCAGGAGCACGCTGGCCAGATCATGCGTTTCGACCGCACGGTTCCCGCCACCTTTAAGCGGACGTGTCTCGTAGGGCTTAACCATGTCGGTGATTGCGCTTTCGACATGACCGAACAGCGCGAAAAGCAGTGACAATGGGTGAACGGCAAAGTCGTCCAGAGCGCCGTATCCGGAGGAGGCCTCGCTCTTCCAGTAGAACGGCTGAGTGGCATCCGCCATGAAGTCCTCGTCCATCTCGGCACGGACATGATAGACGGTGCCAATCGCGCCCTCATCGATCAGGTGGCGCATATGACGGATGGCGGGGTTCTGAATGTAGTTGTAGCCCATGGCGGCGCTCTTGCCGGAACGACGCGCTGCATCCCGCATCTTCACCGCATCGGCAAAAGCAGGCGCCATCGGCTTTTCGCACCAGACATGCTTGCCGGCATCCAGAGCGGCAATCGCCATTTCTGGATGGAAAGCATTGGGTGTCGTCACCGAGATCACATCGATTTCGGGATCGGACAGCAGGTCGCGCCAGTTCCCCGTGGATTTCGCAAAGCCGAATTCCTGCGCCTTCTTTTCGGCCAGTTGCGGATTGACCTCAGCAAGTGTCACCAGCTTCGGACGCGCAACGTCACCGAAGACGCTTGCCACGTTATTCCATGCGAGGGCGTGGCACTTGCCCATATAGCCCGTGCCGATAAGACCCACACCGAGAGCGGCCATCGTTTCCTCCTCCAGAAAATATGAGATGCTGAAAGGCGCGATCAGGGATTGTCGCGCTTGAAAATCCAGTCGTGATCGGGATGGTTCCTGAAACGCCATTTGCGCATCGGACCGGCCATGACGTTCAGATAATACATCTCGTAGCCATAGGGTGCGCCGCAAGGGTGGTGTCCCTTGGGAACGAGCACCACATCGCCATCGGCAACGGCCATGGTTTCGTCCAGCGATCCGTCTTCCGTGAACACGCGCTGGAAACCAAAGCCCTGGGCCGGGTTGAGGCGATGGTAGTACGTTTCTTCCAGATAGGTCATGTCGGGGAAATTGTCTTCGTCGTGCCGGTGCGGCGGATAGGACGACCAGTTGCCGGAGGGCGTGAAGACCTCCGTGACAAGCAGGCTGTCGGCAACATCCCGTTCTTCCATGGCGATGGGGAAAATATAACGCGTGTTGGCACCCTTGCCGCGTTCCGTCAGTTGGATGCCGGTCGGACCGATCTGCTGGGCTTCTCGGCTGCCTTTTTCTGCGGGGGCAGTGCAAACGCCAACGGTGCAATCCGTCGTCGCCTCCAGCGACCATTGCGAGCCTGCCGGAACATAAACGCAATGCGGCGGCTTGCGCTCGAATACATTCATGCGGTCGCCGAGTTCGCCGAAATCCTTGCCTCCCGCTGAGATTTTCGCCTTGCCTTCGACCAGGACGAGGATGACTTCCGTGTCTCCGGTTTCCTCAGCGGACGTTTCACCCGGTTTCAGGCGATAAAGGCCGAAACCGACATAACCCCATTCCGCGCTTTGGGGCGTGATATCGTGCACCTTGCCGGTTTTTGCTACGGGCTTGCGCAGAAGTGAGGTCATGGTGTGTCTCCGTATCATTTCTAGCGTCAAGCGGCTTCCGCTTTGTCGAGTCCGGCCTCGTTGGCGAATGCCTTCAAGGATGTGAGGCCGAGGCTCTGATATTCGAAGGGGTTGCGGACATCCGGGTCCTGCTCCGCTTCGATGACCAGCCAGCCGCTGTAACCATGCTCTGCCGCGATCTTCAGCACGGGCAGGAAATCGACGCCGCCCTCGCTGTCGCCAGGCACCGTAAAGACGCCGCGGCGTACCCCTTCCAAAAATGAGAGGCGCTCGCCCCGAACCTGATCGGCAATGACCGGACGCACGTTCTTGGCATGGATGTGGCCGACGCGGTTCATGTACTTCTTTGCGACGCGAGCCGGATCGCCACCGCCGAACAGGCAATGGCCGGTATCGAGCAGAAGATGCGTCTTCGGGCCGGTATGCTGCATCAAAAGATCGATCTCTTCCTCGCTCTCGACCACGGTTCCCATATGGTGGTGGTAGACGAGTGTAATGCCCTGTTCGGCGGCAAAAGCGGCGAGTGCCTCCACGCCGGCGCCAAAGGCAGCCCAGTCTTCTGCCTTGAGACGAGGCCGGTCAACCAGCGCCTTGCCATCATCGCCGTGAATGGCGTTCGAGGTTTCGCAGACGATGATAACCTTTGACCCCATCGCCTTCAGCAGATCGAGTGCGGGCTGCATCGCCTTCTTTTCCGATTCGATGCTATCCGTCAGAAGGTTGAGCGAGTGCCAGCCGGATACGTAGGAAAGTCCGCGTGGAGAAAGCACAGCCTTTAACCCTACCGGATCCTGCGGGAACTTGTGACCTTTTTCGATGCCGTCGAAACCGATCTTGGCGGTTTCATCGAGGCACTGGTCGAGGCTGATGTGGCTGCCGAGCGTGCGGTCGTCGTCATTGGACCAGGCAATCGGGTTGGTTCCGTAGCGGATCATCTTACTGTCTTTCCTTCAGGGCGGATTCATAACGGATACGCGCATCTTTGACTTCGCGGCGCTCGGACACTTCCGGCACGGCGACGTCCCACCAGTAGCCACCGGCTCCTGTCGTTGGATAAGGGTCGGTATCGATAACGATCACCGTCGTCCGTGTAGCGGCGCGAGCGGCATCAAGCGCGGTTTCAAGTTCGGTGATGGTGGAGACTTTCCTCGCATCGGCACCCATGGATGCCGCGTGCGCGGCGAAATCGATGGCGATCGGGTTGACGTTGGTGTGGGCATAGAGATTGTTGAACTCGGCGCCGCCCGTTCCCATCTGCAAACGGTTGATGCAGCCGTAACCACGATTGTCCGTAATCACGACGGTAATCTTCGCGCCCATCGCGACGGAGGTGGCAAGCTCGGAATTCATCATCATATAGGAGCCGTCGCCGACCATGACGATGACGTCGCGATCCGGTTCCGCCATCTTGATGCCGAGGCCGCCGGCAACCTCATATCCCATGCAGGAAAAACCGTATTCCATATGATAGGAAAGCGGCAGGTTCGCTTTCCAGAGCTGATGCAACTCACCCGGCATGGTGCCTGCGGCGCACATGACGACCGTATTGTCACGCGAAGCACGCTGTACGGCACCGATGACCTGCATATCGGTCGGCAGGCTGTTGGCATCGCCGGGCGGCGCGGTTACGGCATCGGCCTTTGCAAACCATGCCGCCTTCAGACCGGAATCCGGCGGCGTGTAACGGTGGTTTCCAAGCGCCGCCGACAGTTTTTCAAGGCCGATCCTTGCGTCTGCCGTCAGGCTGATCGCATCGTGCTTGGTGCTGTCATAGTGTTGCACATTCAGCGCCAGTATCTTCCGGTTCGGGTTCTTGAAAAGCGCCCAGGAACCGGTGGTGAAATCCTGAAAGCGTGTGCCGATGCCGAACACCAGATCGGCGTTCTCGCTGATGATATTGGCACTTTCCGCACCCGTCACGCCAACCGGGCCGAAGTTGAGATCGTGATCCCATGCGAGTGCGGACTTGCCCGCCTGCGTCTCGACAACGGGAATGGAATGCTTTTCGGCAAAGGCTTTCAGCGTTTCGGTCGCGTCGGAAAAATGCACCCCGCCGCCCGCGACGATCACGGGATTTTTTGCGGCTTGCAGCGCTGCGAGGGCACTTTCGAATTCGGCAAGATCGGGCTCAGGGCGGCGCTGTCGCCAGACACGCTTTTTAAAGAAGCTTTCCGGGTAATCATATGCCTCGGCCTGCACGTCCTGACAGAAGGCGAGCGTCACCGGCCCGCAGTCGGCCGGGTCCGTCATCGTCCGCATGGCACGGGGCAGGGCAGTCAATAACTGTTCGGGGCGCATGATCCGGTCGAAATATCGGCTGACGGGCCGGAAGCAATCGTTGACCGTGGTCGTGCCATCGCCGAAGTCTTCCACCTGTTGCAAGACGGGATCGGGTCCGCGATTGGCGAAGACATCGCCGGGGATCAGAAGAACAGGCAGGCGGTTCACATGGGCAAGGGCAGCGGCCGTCACCATGTTCGTGGCGCCGGGGCCGATGGAGGAGGTAACGGCCATGGCGCGTCTGCGGCGCAGTTGCTTGGAATAAGCAATCGCGGCATGCGCCATCGACTGCTCGTTCTGGCCGCGATAGGTCGGCAGCTCATCGCGTATGCCGTAAAGCGCCTCGCCGATACCCGCAACATTGCCATGGCCGAAGATGGCCCATACGCCGGCGATATAGGTTTCGCCATGGTCATTCATCTGCGCGGCAAGATAGCGAACCATCGCCTGCGCAGCCGTCAGTCTTATCGTTTTCACGCTGCCTCTCCCTTTTTGGCGCGCGCCTCATCCCATACGCGACACAGGCTCGTGTAGCGCTCTGCCATATCCTTGATTGCGTCTTCGTCGCTGATCCTGCCGCCCAGCCAGGCGCGTGCGGCCTCCGCAAAAATTGTGCGCCCAACGGCAAAACCCTTGACTAGATCGAATCCTGCCGCGAGGCGGAAGCTCTCTTCCAGATCGCTTTGTGGTGCCTCCAGACCGAGGACGACGATGCCCCTGACATAAGGATCGTGTCGCTGGACCGCATCGCAGGCGTTTTTCCAAGCGGCTCTGGTCTTCATCGGTTCCAGTTTCCACCAGTCGGGGTAGATACCGATCTCGTAAAACCGGTCCACGATGCGGGCCACTGTCATATCATCCGTAGGTCCGACCTTGGACGGGATAATTTCCAGAAGCATTTCCAGTCGGTTACGGCGGGCAGCCTGGAAAAGACGCGTGACTGTCTCTTCCTGTTCAGAGCGCATTTCGGCGGTGTCGTCGGGGTGGTAGAAGCACAGTACCTTGACGACATCCTCCACCGGCCACTCAGAAAGACCGCCAAAATCAGCGCCAAGTTCAGGCTCCAGTGTCAGGGGGCGGGAGCCGGGCCATTCGACTGGCCTGCCGATCCACAATCCGGAGCCGCTCGCCTCATAAAGCGCATCACGCCCAAGCCGACCGTCGCAGAGAATGCCATAACCGGATCCGTCGCCAGCAACCTTTCGCGTTGCCGCGAGGCAGAGTTTCTTGAAGGCACCGATCTTCCCGTGATCCGCGCCCAGCTCGTCGGCTATCGCTTCAAGCTGCATGCGGTGATCGAAGGCGAAAACGCGCATCGTGTTCCAGTCGCCCTTGCGGTTGGTGGACCAGTGCACCTGTTCCAGCGCCTGATCCTTGCGGAGCGCCCTGTTGCGAATGCCGGTCCGGAAGAAATATTGCAGCTCCTCCCAGCTCGGATAGGCGGGGGTGCAGCCGTGGCGGGAAACGGCAAACGCCCCGCAGGCATTGGCGTATTTCAGTGTGGTCGGCCAGTCCTCGCCCCGCAGCCAACCGCGGAAGATTCCGGCCATGAAACCGTCACCCGCACCAAGCACATTGAAGACCTCGATGGGGAAACCTTCCCCCGTCTCGCCATCGTCTAGGCTGGCAGGAATATCGCCGGCAAAAACTGAAGCGCCCATGGGGCCACGCTTGCACACCAGCGTCGCATTCGAAACCTTGCGCACGGCCTTTAACGCGGTCAGCGTATCCGTCGATCCTCCTGCAATGTGGAACTCTTCTTCCGTTCCGACGATCAGATCAAACAGGTGGAGTGTCGATTGCAGTTTGGCCGTAACTTTCTGCGACTCGACGAACCTGCTTTCGCCATCGCCATGCCCGGCGACGCCCCATAGGTTGGGGCGGTAGTCGATGTCGAGCGCGGTTCTTGCCCCGCTTTCGCGTGCTATCCTCAGCGCCTTTAGAACAGCTGCTTCCGTTTGGGGATGCGACAGGTGCGTGCCGGTTGCGCAGACACAGGCCGCCTCCGAGATGAAGGCCGGGTCTATATCGTCTTCGCACAAGGCCATGTCGGCGCAGTTTTCGCGGTAGAAAATCAGCGGAAACTGGTTCTGGTCGCGAATGCCGAGAAGAACCAGTGCCGTAAGCCGCTCAGGGTCCGTCTTGACCCCGCGGACGTCGACGCCCTCACGGACCAGCTGTTCGCGAATGAACCGGCCCATATGCTCGTCACCAACCCGTGTGATGACGGCGCTGCTAAGGCCCAGCCGTGCGGCGCCGGCGGCAATGTTGGTGGGAGAACCGCCTATATACTTGTTGAAGGAGGCCATGTCCTCCAGACGCCCGCCCACTTGCGCCCCGTATAGGTCGACCGACGAGCGCCCAATCGTGATGAGATCGAGTGTTTTCAAAAAGGCTCCTCCTTGGCGGCTGGAAATCAGTCGCCGATGTCAGACGAGCCTCCTCTGCTCATCTGTCTTTCCCGCCATCATCTGGCGCTTTGAGAAAACGGCAGCTTTGGAATGCCGTTTCATTAATTTGGAGCATAAATTCTATTTTTTCGATTTTCAATCAAAATATTCAGGCTGTTTTCTTTGCTCCAACGGCCACCGCAAGCGTTATCGCGACGCAAAGCGTGGCGGAAAGCGACCGAAAAGCACCGAAATCGATTTCCGTTACGGTCAGCAGCGTTGCACCGGATTTTCGCAGTGGATTAACGGCCGAATCTGAGAGTGCGATAACGGGTATGCCTTTGGCGCGCGCGGCCTCCGCAAGATCGAGCGTTTCCGTGGAATAGGGAGAAAAGGTGATCGCGATCAGGGCGTCATCGGGTGAGATTGCGCTGATATTGCCAAGCCCGCCTACGGCGCTGTGAAGCACGGCAGGCACCTTCATTTTCTCGAACGCATAAGCCAGGTAGCTCGCAACCGGAAAAGAGCGGCGCAGGCCGATGATATGGACCGTTTTCGCCTTCGCAAGTACGGAAACGGCTTCATCAAGCTGACGGGTATCGACCGATTTCAACAGCGATTCTAGCGATGCGCGGCCAGCCTCGACAAACTCTGCAAGCAGACCCGAAGCGCTCTCGTCGCCTTTTTCGCGCAGATGATACAGCCGGGTGGCATAGTCTGGCCAGCCGCCGACGTAGGAATCCCGAAACAGGCGTTGCATTTCCGAAAAACCGGAAAAGCCCATGATCTGACAGAAACGCATGAAGGCAGAGGGCTGAACGCCAGCACCATCCGCCATTTCCGCCACCGTCGAAACGGCAATACGGTCCTGATTGGATGCCACGTAGTCAGCGCATTGCCGCAGACGCTTGGGCAGACCCTCTGCCACCTGATGCAACCTTTCCTCAAACGCCTTGACTGAACCCGGAGCCTCGATGACGGTCATTGTTCGTTCCATTCCCTGTGATAGCGACTCATTTTAACGGAATGGAATTTTTATTCCATGATGTTTTTGGTGCTGTGGCTCTCGCATTGTCGTCTCCCGGCGAAATGCTGATGCTCGTGTTTGCTCAAACCGCCGCTTCCACTTGACGATGCTTCGACCACTCGGCCAAAAAGAGCCGACGCTAGGCTGAAGGAAGGCGGCGGCGGACGTTAGCGGTACAAGCACGTGGTAGGTTTCGCCTCTCTTGCGCGAGTGTTGCTTGAAGATTCTAGCGGTGAGACGCCTGTTGCCATTGGCCCATGTCGTCCATCACCGCGGGTATCTTCGTCCGATCTCGCAACGTCAAACAATCCGGCAGGACAAAGTACGGCCTAAATCGATCTGGCTGAAACCTATAAGACATCAGTGGGTTATGTTTTTGTTCTGTGAAGCTGAACGAGCGATTTAACACTGTGGATTTTGTGCTGAACCCGGTTGCCTTGATGAGGTGTGCGGCAAGAAGTCGAAAATATCGCGCACGCAGTTAAAGATGATTAAGTTTAGCTGCGGGGGCGTCCAGACGCTCAACTGTACGGCTACTTTTCGGAAAAGTTATGAGATAACACACATTCGCCTTCGGATAAGTCGTAACTGCGGATACCAGTTCCCTGCAACGGAGAATGAAACGCACACTCACGCCAGAGGAGCCAGTTTCTCGAGATGTTTCCTGGATGACAAGCTAGCAGGCAGCAGTGCGTCGAGCGTAAGATGTCATTCAGATCGAAGCGACATTCTGACCTCTTCCGAAGCAGTCTACTGATTGGCAGTTATCGCATGGTCATCGCGACGCGTTTCCTGTGGCGTGATATAAATCACTTATGTATATGCCGGGCAGTGTAGCCCACGTCGAGGGCATCAGTCGCAACCTTATTGGGCTTTCAATGAACATTCTTTTGACAGGTGGAACAGGTTACATCGGCAGTCATGTCGCCGTGGTTTTTGCTGAGCTCGGCCATGATGTCGTTCTATATGATAATCTGTCCAATAGCACAGCAGCTGTTGCGAATCATATTGGTGAGATCGTGGGCAGATCCTGCAGTTTCGTATGTGGAGACATTCGCGACACTGATCTCCTCCAAGCTACGCTTCGGGAGTACCAGATTGATGCAGTTGTTCACCTCGCAGGCCTGAAAGCAGTTGGTGAATCTGTCGAAAAGCCTGTTGAATATTATGCAAATAACGTGACGGGAACGATAAGCCTACTGGAGGCAATGAAAGCGGAAAGCGTCAAGACGCTGGTTTTCAGCAGCAGTGCCACGGTATATGGCAAGCCTCAATATCTGCCGATCGACGAGAGCCACCCGACAAGCGCCACCAACCCTTATGGGCGCAGCAAGCTTCACATCGAAGAAATGCTAAGCGATCTCGCGGCCTCCGACCCCGAATGGCATATTGCATGCCTGCGCTATTTCAATCCCGTGGGCGCGCATGAAACCGCGCTTCTTGGAGAGAAGCCTTCGGGAAAACCCAACAATCTCGTACCGTTCATCGCGCAAGTTGCAGCGGGAACAAGGGCTATTCTCAGTGTGTTCGGAGACGACTACGACACGCCGGATGGAACCGGACTAAGGGACTACATCCACGTCATGGACCTCGCTGAGGGGCATGCGATGGCATTGCGATTTTTGGGGTCAAATGCTGGCTGGCACGCAATCAATTTAGGCACAGGTCAAGCCTACAGCGTTCTGCAGATGATCAAATTCTTCGAAAATGCCAGCGGTCGAAAAGTGACATTCGAAGTGATGCCGCGTCGCCTTGGAGATGTCGCGTCGTGCTACGCCAACCCGAAAAAGGCGCGTGAGTTGCTTGGTTGGACCGCAAGCAGGACGCTGGATGAGATGTGTTCAAGCACATGGCGATTCCAGCAAGCCGTTGATAAAGCCAACGTCTAGTGTCATCAGAGACCGAAACGAGCTAAATCGCGGGATCTGGGTGTTAGGATAGCTGTTGTGCAGATAAGCATGACCGACCGTCAATAACGAAACGCAGATTGTCCGCACGTGGAGTGAACAATGACTGAAGCGCTAAAGATTTACGTCGCCGGCCACCGTGGCATGGTGGGTTCCGCGATCGTGCGCGTACTGCAGCGGATGGGGCAGGCAAACATCGTTACGCGAACTCACCGCGAGTTGGATCTAACTGTACAGGCCGATGTGCGGAAATTTTTCGAAACCGAGAAGCCGGACCAGGTTTATCTTGCTGCCGCGAAAGTCGGCGGTATTCACGCTAACAACACGTATCCTGCGGAATTCATCTATGAAAACCTGATGATGGAAGCGAACGTGATCGATGCTGCCTTCCGGTCGGGGGTAAAGCAACTTCTGTTTCTCGGCTCTAGCTGCATTTATCCCAAGCTCGCTCCGCAGCCCATGAGTGAGAACGCATTGCTTACTGGCGAGTTGGAGCCGACAAACGAGCCTTACGCGATCGCAAAAATTGCGGGGATCAAGCTCTGCGAAAGCTATAATCGCCAGTATGGACGCGAGCATGGCATAGATTACCGGAGCGTCATGCCGACGAATCTCTACGGGCCGGGTGACAACTACCACCCCGAAAATTCACACGTCATTCCTGCACTGATCCGTCGATTTCATGAGGCCAAGATACACCAAACGCCTTCAGTACAGATTTGGGGCACTGGTACGCCGCGTCGCGAGTTTCTGTACGTCGACGACATGGCAGAGGCGAGCGTTCACGTGATGAATCTGGATAAGGAAACCTATTCCCAGAACACGCAACCTATGCTCAGCCACATTAATGTCGGATATGGACAAGATGTAACCATACGCGAGTTGGCAGAAGCGATCGGCCAGGTCACTGGTTATAACGGCGAGATCGGGTTTGACACTTCCAAGCCAGATGGAACTCCACGGAAGTTGATGTTAAGTACCCGGCTGAACAATATGGGCTGGGAAGCCAAGGTGTCACTGCTGGAGGGACTGGCGATCGCCTACGATGATTTTTTGGATCGGAGCGCAAGCAATGAAAAGTAAAGTGGCGCTCATTACGGGCATTACCGGACAGGATGGGTCGTATCTTGCCGAATTCCTTCTGGAAAAAGGCTACGAGGTACACGGTATCAAACGGCGCTCGAGCAGCTTCAATACCAACCGGGTGGATCACATCTACCAGGACCCTCACACCGAAAATCAACGCTTCACGCTGCACTACGGCGATCTTTCCGATACTAGCAATCTGGTGCGGATCATTCAGCAGGTGCAGCCGGACGAAATTTATAATCTGGGCGCCCAGAGCCACGTCGCCGTCAGCTTCGAGAGTCCCGAATATACAGCCGACATCGATGCACTCGGTACTCTTCGGCTTCTCGAGGCCATCAGGATTCTAGGCCTCGACAAGAAGACTCGTTTCTACCAGGCGAGCACCAGCGAACTGTACGGGCTTGTTCAGGAAACGCCGCAGAAAGAAACGACACCGTTCTATCCGCGGTCACCTTATGCCGTCGCCAAGCTCTATGCCTACTGGATTGTCGTGAATTATCGGGAAGCTTACGGAATCTATGCTTGCAACGGCATCCTCTTCAATCATGAAAGCCCGCGTAGAGGCGAGACGTTCGTGACGCGAAAGATAACGCGCGGGATTGCCAACATCGCTTTGGGCCTGGATCGCTGTCTCTATATGGGCAACATGGATGCGTTGCGCGACTGGGGCCACGCACGTGACTACGTCCGCATGCAGTGGATGATGTTGCAACAGGAACACCCAGAGGACTTTGTCATTGGCACAGGTGTGCAGTACAGCGTAAGGCAATTCATCCAGTGGTCTGCCGCCGAACTCGGCATAACGCTTGCGTTCAAGGGCGCAGGCGTGGACGAATACGCGGTTGTCGAGCATATCGATGGCGACAAGGCGCCAGCTCTGAAGGTCGGCGATGTCGTGGTTCGAGTAGACCCACGCTATTTCCGGCCCACGGAAGTCGAAACCTTGCTCGGAGACCCAACAAAGGCACGTGAAAAGTTAGGTTGGGTTCCGGAGATTACCGTTCAGGAGATGTGTCGGGAAATGGTTGCGCATGACATTGAGCAGGCCCGGCAGGGAGCGCTCCTAAGGAGCCACGGCTACGCCTTCACTGTAAATCGCGAGTAGATTCATTGCTATGAGAGAAACTGTTCTGTCGGCAAATTCCACCGGCGCAAAATCCGCGTTGAAGGCGCTGTGGGGGGCGAGAGAGCTACTGGTCTTTCTTGCTTGGCGCGACATCGTCGTTAAGTATAAGCAGGCTGTACTGGGGATTGCTTGGGCTGTTTTGCGGCCGGTCCTAACAACGATGGTATTTACGCTCGTATTTGGGAAGATCGCGCGCCTACCCTCGGGTGAAATTCCGTACCCGCTACTTGTGCTGTCTGGAATAACGCTTTGGCTGTATTTCGCGAACACCGTCAATGATTGTGGTAATAGCCTTGTCGCCAACTCGACGCTGATCAGTAAGGTTTATTTTCCTCGGCTTGTTGTCCCTGCAAGCTGTGTGATCGCCAACTTGGTTGACCTGTTGATCACTGTGCTGCTTTTGTGTGGAATGCTTCTCTGGTTCGGCGTCGGCCTGAAGCCGACAATAATGCTTGTACCTTTGGTCGTGTTGGCGCTGGCAATGCTGACTGTTGGCATAGGGATCTGGGCGGCCGCGTTGAACGCAAAATATCGGGACGTTTCATTCATAATGCCGTTCCTGGTTACGTTTGGCCTATATCTGTCGCCAATTGGTTTTTCCTCGGGAGCTATACCGGAAACTTGGCGTACCGTTTACGGTCTGAATCCGATAGTTGGCTTGGTTGACGGCTTTCGTTTTGCACTCTTCGGCGAACAGTACCCGTTCCAGGTCTGGACCTTGGCATACTCGTCTGTTCTTGCGCTTTTGCTAATCGTGACCGGCATCATGTATTTCCGCCACGTCGAACGCGATATCGTTGACATAATCTGAGGTCTGATATGAGTTATTCGGTACGCGTCGAGGGCCTCGGCAAGCGCTATATGATCAAAGGCAGCAATCGCCGGAATCAACTCCTGCGTGATGAGATCATGAGTTTTGTTAAAGAGTTTCCTCGAAAGGCGGGACCTCGCCAGGAGTTTTGGGCGTTGCGCGATCTTGGATTCGAGATCGCTGAGGGCGATAAGGTCGGTATAATCGGTAAGAACGGTGCTGGAAAGTCCACGCTACTTAAGTTGTTGAGTCGTGTGGCCGAGCCGACGACAGGCGAAATACGCTTGCGCGGACGCGTATCAAGTCTACTTGAGGTCGGAACAGGTTTTCATCCCGAACTTACCGGAAGAGAGAATATTTTTCTCAACGGCGTTATCCTTGGGATGAGCCGTGTTGAGGTTCGACGTAAGTTTGACGAGATCGTCAGTTTTGCAGGTGTCGAGCGTTTTCTTGAGACACAAGTCAAACATTATTCGTCTGGGATGTATATGCGGTTAGCCTTCTCGGTTGCCGCACATCTTGATCCTGAGATTCTGATTGTGGACGAAGTGCTGGCCGTTGGCGATGCGGAATTCCAGAAAAAATGTCTCGGCAAGATGCAAGATATTAGTACTGGTGGTCGAACGGTTATCTTTGTCAGCCACAGTATGCAAACCGTAACCTCCCTTTGTAATCAATGTATTTTGTTGGATGGGGGGCAAATTCGGAAACAGGGCAGGCCGTCGGAGGTTATCGTTGAGTATTTGGGGGGCGATGCGGAGTCGGTCGGCCGGGTTGACTTTCAAAGGCAAGGGAAGACCGTAGCTGACGAACATGTACAGCTTTTGTACGGCGAGGTCCTCAATGAGGATGATCAGCCCATTTTGGAAGCCGATATCCGGAAATCAATACGGGTCAAGATGGGCTTTCGTGTGAAAAGCAGATCAGGCATTCGTTTCATGCCTAATTTTCATTTCGTTGTGCCTGGCGGCACATATGCCTTTGTGAGTACGCCCGATGTTTTGAACGAACTCGCACCCGGTGACTACGAGGCGAGTTGCTACATTCCGGGTGATTTCCTGAATGAGGGTAGTTACTTTGTTGGATTGGCAATTAGCTCTTATGCGCCGGGGCTCACAATTCACTTTTTCGAGCCGAGTGCCATGACTTTTAATGTCCGAGACTCGATGGATGGCAGTGTCGGCCGCCATGGATACGCAAATGTAATGCCTGGCGTCGTGCGACCACGCCTGCAGTGGAAGGTTGAGGAGGCGTAAAATTGAAAGCGGTAATTTTAGCGGGCGGGTTTGGGACAAGGCTCTCCGAAGAGACGCATCTGAAGCCGAAGCCAATGGTCGAGATAGGTGGTAAGCCTATCCTTTGGCACATCCTAAAAATTTACGCTGCCCATGGTGTCAATGATTTTGTGATCTGCTGCGGCTATAAAGGTTATGTGATCAAGGAATACTTCGCGAACTATTTTCTGCACATGTCGGACGTGACGTTCGACATGGCTGATAATCGCATGATTGTTCATCAGCAGAAGGCGGAGCCTTGGCGTGTGACCCTTGTAGATACGGGTGATGACACGTTGACTGGTGGACGTTTGAAACGCGTTAGCGATTATGTCAAAGACGAAGAAGCTTTTTGCTTTACGTACGGCGATGGTGTTTCTGATGTCGATATTACGGCCGCAATTGCTTTTCATCGTGCACACGGAAAGCTCGCGACGGTCACGGCCGTTTCGCCGCCCGGGCGTTATGGAGCGCTCAAGCGCGAGGGTAATGAAGTCAAAGGTTTTATTGAGAAACCTCGCGGCGATGGTGGTATGATTAATGGCGGTTACTTCATTCTGTCGCCGAAAGTGCTGGATTACATTGAGGGCGACCGTACAAGCTGGGAGGTTGAGCCGCTGACTAAGATTTCTGCGGCAGGACAACTGATGGCATATGAGCACACCGGTTTCTGGGCAGCTATGGACACCCTCCGGGAGAAGAATGCCTTGGAAGACCTCTGGCTAAATGGAGCTGCACCATGGAAGGTGTGGAGATGAGTGCCAGGCCGTCGCCCGAATTCTGGGTCGGCAAACGTGTTCTGATCACTGGTCATACAGGCTTCAAGGGCAGCTGGCTGGCACTGATGCTGAATCGGCTGGGTGCCGACATCACAGGCATCAGTCTTGAACCGGAAACGTCGCCAAGCCTGCATCGATTGGATGATGTCGGCTCCTGCTGCAAAACGCTTATCTGTGATATCCGAGATCGCCCTCGTTTCGAGCACTTGGTGCAAGACGCCCAGCCACAAATCGTCCTGCATCTCGCGGCCCAGCCTTTGGTGCGGGCGAGCTATAAGCATCCGGTCGATACATTTGCAACTAATGTCATGGGTACGGCGCATTTGCTAGAAGCCTTGCGGTCAACGCCTGATTGTCGTGTTGCAGTGATGGTAACAACGGACAAGGTTTACGAGAATCGAGAATGGAACTGGCCATATCGTGAAACTGATGGGCTTGGCGGACATGACCCCTATAGTGCGAGTAAGGCGGCCAGCGAGATTGTCATTGCCAGTTACCGCAAGTCCTTTTTGCAGGCGCGCGGCTTGGCAATTGCGAGTGCGCGTGCTGGCAACGTCATTGGTGGCGGAGACTGGTCGCAGGATCGATTGCTTCCGGATGCAATTCGCGCTTGGCAAGATGGCGCCTCGTTGTCCATCCGCAATCCCTCTGCGATCCGGCCCTGGCAACATGTTTTGGAACCTGTGACAGGCTATTTGGTCCTCGCCGAAGCGCTGTGGTCGCACGTTGAGTTTGCGGATGCCTGGAACTTCGGGCCGGATCCCGCAGAGGCGGCGAGCGTGCGCACTGTTATAGAACTTGCACGAACGGCATGGGCTGGCGCCGAAGTTGAATACGGTGATCTTGGCGGACCACATGAAGCTGGACGGTTGTCGCTGGAGACGGCGAAAGCGCGGGAACTGCTAAAAGTACGTCCGCGCTGGAATCTTCAGCAGTCAGTCACGCGCACCATCGACTGGTATCGCCGACAGTACGCTGGGGAATCGGCGCGTGTCCTCTGCGAGATGGATATGGATGCCTGGGAGCGTGGCGAGTGAGCCGTTTTTCGTTAACGACGTGTCCGATCGACGGCTTGATGTTGATCGACCGCGGCCAGATTGGTGATAGCCGCGGCTTTTTAAGCCGCGTGTTTTGCAGCGATGAGCTGAGCGCCGCAGGCTGGCACAAACCCATTGCACAGATCAACCACACGCGGACTGAACGTCGTGGAACATTGCGGGGTATGCATTTCCAAACCCCGCCGCATGCGGAGCTGAAGCTTGTCAGTTGTATTCGGGGCGAAGTCTGGGACGTTGCCGTCGACCTGAGAACCAACTCCCCCACCTTTTTACATTGGCACGCGGAACATCTCTCGGCCGAAAACCGCCGGGCCTTTCTGATTCCAGAGGGGTTTGCACATGGTTTTCAGGTGTTGTCCGATGGTGCGGAACTTCTATACTGTCATTCAGAGCCTTACACGCCGCAAGCCGAAGCTGGGGTGCACCCGCAAGATCCAAAACTGGGGATTTCCTGGCCACTGCCCATTGCTGAAATTTCTGAGCGTGATAACCAGCGTCCTGCACTTACGCCATCGTTTACGGGTGTCAGACTATGAATTGCCGCCACTGCTCAACGCCGCTCGAGCACAGTTTTGTCGACCTCGGCCACGCGCCCCCTTCAAATAGCTATCTCACGCTTGAGGGCTTGAGCAGGCCCGAAAAGACGTATCCTCTCAAGGTCATGGTATGTACAGAATGCTGGCTTGTGCAGACATTGGACTATACGGATGCTGGCGAACTTTTTGATGCTGACTATGCGTATTTCTCGAGCACCTCAACTGGATGGCTGGCTCATGCGCGGCGGTACTGCGACGAAATCCGCTCTCGCCTGGCACTCGATGAGCGCAGCTTGGTCATCGAGGTTGCTTCCAACGATGGTTACCTTCTGAAGAACTTCGTGGAATGGGGCATTCCGTGCCTTGGGGTCGAGCCGACAGCCAGCACAGCGGCCGCCGCCGAAGCGCTGGGCGTTCCCGTAACGCGTGAGTTTTTCGGCGAAGTGCTTGCTCGTCGTTTGCGCGCCGAGGGCAAGCAAGCGGATCTGATCGTGGGAAACAATGTCTATGCGCACGTCCCTGACATCAATGACTTCACACGCGGCTTGAAAACCGCGTTGAAAGCCAGTGGAACCATCACGCTTGAATTTCCGCATCTGCTACGTCTCATTCAAGAGGTTCAGTTCGATACGATCTATCACGAGCACTTCTCCTATCTATCGCTGACGTCTGTAAGCAGGATCTTCAAGGCAGCGGGCTTGAAGGTTTGGGATGTACAAGAGTTGCCGACACATGGTGGTAGCCTGCGCGTTTTCGGCTGTCACGCAGAGGACAGTCGACCGATTGCACAGGCCGTTTCCGACTTGCTTGAAAATGAAGAAAAGGCCGGCCTTCTGTCGCTGAAAGTGTATGAGGATTTCCAAGGAAGGGCCGAGCAAGTAAAACTCGGATTTCTGGATTTTCTGATCGAGCAGAAGAAAGCCGGCAAGCGTGTGGGGGCTTACGGCGCCGCCGCAAAAGGCAATACGTTGATGAATTTTGCGGGTGTCAAACCTGATCTTCTGCCATTCGTGGCCGACGCCGCGCCATCGAAACAGGGCAAGTTCATGCCTGGAAGCCATTTGCCGATCGTGACACCGGACATTCTGCGGAAAAATCGTCCTGACTTTGTGATCATATTCCCATGGAATATAGCAAACGAAGTCCGTGCGCAAAATGCGGATCTTGTTAATTTGGGAACCCAGATGGTGACATTGGTTCCGAGGTTGGAGGTTATATGAAGACGCGTATCCATTACACACGTCCTTCAATCACCGACCTAGAAGTCAGATACGCGAGTGACGCTGCCGCAAACGGTTGGGGTGACCAGTGCTATGACTATATAGATCGTTTCGAGAGAGCTTTTAAAGATCATCTTGGTGTCGAATTCGCAATAGCTACCTCGAGCTGTACCGGTGCGATGCACATAGGTATGGCTGCTGCCGGTATAACTTCTGGAGATGAAGTAATTTTGGCCGACACAAATTGGATTGCGTCGGCCGCGCCTATTGTTCACTTAGGTGCGAAGCCAGTTTTCGTGGATATCCTGCCTGATACATGGTGCTTGGATCCGGCTGCCGTAGAGCGCGCTATTACGCCGCGTACGAAGGCTATTCTTGCCGTACACCTTTATGGAAATCTTTGTGCAATGGAGGATTTGCTGGCTATTGGCAGCAAATATCAGATACCGGTCATCGAAGATGCAGCAGAAGCAATCGGCTCAGTATATCGGGGGCGTCGCGCAGGTTCGCTTGGCTTGTTCGGTGCATTTTCTTTTCATGGTACAAAGACCATCACTACCGGCGAAGGTGGCATCTTTGTTACCAACAATGTAAGTCTCTTCGAACGTGCTTTGACACTCAGTAACCACGGTCGCGCACGTAACCAAGAACGGCAGTTCTGGCCTGATGAGCTGGGTTTCAAATTTAAAATGTCCAACATTCAGGCGGCGCTTGGTGTGGGGCAGATGGAGCGTGTCGAGGAGCTAATTGGCCGAAAGCGCTCTATTTTTCAGTTTTACCGAGACCATCTTGCTTCGTTACCCGATGTCACCATCAACGCTGAGCATGATGGAACAACTATCGGCGCATGGATGCCTACATTGGTATTTTCGCACCGTTCCGGCGTCACGCGCGAGCGCCTACAGCACGCATTCAAAAATGAGAACATAGACGCTCGTGTCTTTTTTTGGCCGTTGAGCTCGTTGCCTTTTTTCGAACCGGTCCCGAGCAACGTCCATTCTTGGGATATTCCACAGCGCGCAATTAATCTTCCTTCCTATCACGATATTGCTGAGGAGGATTTGAGGCGGGTGGTGAATGTGGTGCGCGGTGTGGTAGGCGAGGCTTGATGCTTATGCGAATGGCTTTGTTTGCGCACGGGAACGTGGGTTTGGCGATTGCCGAATTTCTAATCGCTAACTTTCGTAACGATCTAGCGGCCGTTGTCGTTAACTCAGATGATACAATATCGCGCATTGCGGATGCGGCGGGATTGCGTGTTATCCACTTTGAGAGCGAAGAACAGATTGTATCGGATTTACCTACCGAACTTGACCTTGGCGTGCTAGCTTGGTGGCCTAAAATCATCAAAAAGCCACTGCTGGGTGTTGCTAAGCTGGGCTTTATCAACACTCATCCTAGCTTGCTCCCGTTCAATCGTGGCAAGAATTATAATTTCTGGGCATTGGTGGAAAATTCTCCCTTTGGAGTAACGCTGCATAAAGTAGATGATGGCGTAGACACTGGGGATATTATCGCTCAGCAAGCGATCACATACGATTGGACCGATACTGGCAAAACGCTGTACGAGAAGGCGCAGTCAGCGATGGTGGAGTTGTTTGAGCGAACGTGGCCAAGAATTCGCGGTGGAAAATTCTTGGCGGTTCCGCAGCTAGATGAATTAGCCACATTCCATCGTGCGTCAGAACTCGAAATGGCTAGCAAAATAGTGCTGGATCAACACTATCGGGCTGACGAGTTGTTAAATGTGCTTCGTGCCCGTACGTTCCACCCGCATCCAGGCTGTTGGTTTGAGGTAGATGGGCAACGTTACGAAATTTCTATCGAGATCAAGAAAGTAAATCCATGAACCCGCATGATGAATTCAAGCAACAGCGCATCTACGAAATCGAGGCCATGGGTCAGAACGAGCGAGCGCAATCGGAGTCGCGTGCCTTCCTAGAGACCGTTAATAGTCTACGTTATTCTTACCACTTCGATTGGATGGGGCGTCCAATCATTCAATATCCGCAGGATATTGTTGCTATGCAGGAACTGATTTGGGAAATTAAGCCTGACCTAATTATCGAGACCGGCATTGCGCACGGCGGGTCGCTGATTTTAAGCGCGTCAATGCTTGCATTGCTCGACATGGCGGAAGCTATAGAGAGTGGCAGCAAATTGGACCCCCGAAAGTCGTCACGTCGCGTTGTTGGCGTAGACATTGACATTCGAGAACATAACCGTGCAGCAATTGAAGCGCACCCGATGTCTTCTCGAATTACGATGATTCAAGGGTCTAGCGTTTCTGAAGATGTTGTAAGCCATGTTCATGAAATAGCGAAGGACTACAATCGTGTACTTGTTTGCTTGGACAGCAACCATACACACGATCACGTACTGGCCGAGTTGAATGCATATGCCTCGCTAACAAGTGTGGGTAGCTATTGCGTTGTGTTTGATACCGTGGTTGAGGATTTGCCCAAATCAATGTTCCCAGATCGACCTTGGGGACCCAGCGATAACCCGAAGACCGCTGTGCACGAGTTTCTTAAATCCCACTCTGAGTTTGAGATAGACAAATCGTTCCAGAATAAGCTGCTATTGACTGTCGCGCCGGACGGCTATCTGCGTCGCCGGTCTTAAGAAATACCAATATGGGAAATAGAGACCAAATTCCTCTTTACGATGTATTAGTGAGTGTGGGCGTTCCAACTTACAATCGGGCAGATTTGCTTGAGCTTGCGCTTAAGAAGTTACTAGCGCAAACCCATAAAAACATTGAGATTATAGTCTCGGACAATGCGTCAACTAATCCAAGTGTCGCTGGTGTTATCGCTAGTTATGCTTCAAAAGACTCCCGTATTAGGGCATTTAGGCAGCCTTCGAACATTGGGGCAATGCCAAATTTTCTCTTTGTGCTTAGGGAGGCGAGAGGTGAGTTTTTCATGTGGGCAGCTGACGATGACGAATGGTCACCTGACTGCATAGAGTTTTATTTAGCGAACATTGGTTCTGCTGGGCTCGTGAGTGGAAATTTCGAAACTGTGTTTCATGCTCAAAACAAGGTACTACTCACCGAAGTGCCGAGGCTCGATCCCGATAAGCCTGTTTACAAAAATGCGGAGGCATTTATTGCCAATCTGCAGCCTAGCATGATTTATGGTCTTCATAAGACGGAATGCTTACGCGCCAATATTCCTGCTGAAAATTTCGACTTTTGGGACTGCGCGCTCGTCTATTCAATCTTGTTGGATCAAGGGGTAAAAACCGTGGCGGGAGCGCGCTATCGTGCGGGTGTGCACTCGCTTGAGTATGAAATCAAACTAGCAAATCCCGCCGTAGCAAAGCTTCAGTTTCGTGGGTTCCTAGTGCATGCGCTTAAAGAAACGTTGCGTTGCCCAAAAATCTCATCTTTTGGCAAATTCTCTCTTTTTGTCGCCATAGTGAAGCTGGTGCAGACCCTTAAGAAACATCATCGCGCGCGAGTTAGAGAACAGTATTCGAGAAACAATGAAAAATAAGATTATACGGTTTTGCCAGCGTCTGCTCACGAAGCATCATGGCCGGATTTCGTTCTCTCAATCCGGAGAGGATATGATTATCGATTTCATTTTTCGGGCGCTGCAAATCTCCGCGCCGACCTATTTGGACATAGGTGCGAACGATCCTCGGATGTTCAACAACACTTACTTCTTTTATCTCAAGGGTTGTAAGGGGGTATCGATCGAGCCTGATCCAGATCTTCTCCGCGCCCTAGTCCGGGAGCGGCCGAACGAGACGCTATTGAACGTGGGAGTTGCTGATGCGCCATCGCCAAGTCTGCCTTTCTACGTGATGTCGACGCCGACACTAAATACGTTTTCAGAATCGGAAGCAAATCGCTATGCCGAAACCGGCATGCATAAGATAGTGCGCGTCGATAGCATCGAAGTTCTTACTGTCGAACAGATTGTAACCGATCATTTTGATGGCGCGTCTCCTGACTTGCTGTCGGTAGATGTCGAAGGGATGGACTTCGAGATTATAAGCTCCATCGATTTCGACAGAATCCGGCCAACCGTCATCTGTGTCGAGACGTTGACCTTCAGCGAATCGCGGGACGAGATAAAGCTTGAAGACATACGCGATCTCATATTGGGGAAAGGCTACAAGCTTTATGCCGACACCTACATAAACTCCATATTTGTGGATGAACACAAATGGCTCAACCGGCATTGATTGGCGCCAAACTAAAAACGCGAACTTCATGTTTCATTTGCACGGACCATTATGGGGTACCCGGCGTCGGCCTGATGAGGATTTGGCATTGAGTTTCATTAAGAGAGTACTTGGTGCAGACAAGAACATAACTGTCGGCACCCACAATGCTGCCGTACGGGAAAAATGGATTGAGCAGACACTTCAGTCTGTGCCGACGGGAGCACGCCTTCTTGACGCGGGGGCCGGCGAATGCCAATTCCGGCGTTTTTGCAAACACCTCAATTATGTTTCTCAGGACTTGGCGCAATACGACGGCTCGGGAAATGATGCCGGGCTACAGACGGGAACCTGGGACACCTCTGCAATCGATATCGTGTCTGATATTTGTGATGTTCCAGAACCAGATGGCTCCTTCGATGCAATTCTTTGTACTGAGGTACTTGAACATTTACCGGATGCGACCCCCGCTCTCAAGGAGTTTGCCCGTCTATTGCGCCCAGGCGGACGACTGATTCTGACGGCACCTTTCGGCAGTCTGACGCACTTTGCGCCGTATCATTTTGCAACTGGCTTCAATCGGTATTACTACTTGCATCACTTGGAGCGTATGGGTTTTGTCGATATTGAGATCACGGAAAACGGTAACTTCTTTGAGTTTGTGGGCCAAGAACTCAGACGCGTCGATCAATGTGCTCAGCAATACACGGGCACATCGTTGACCAAGTTGCAACGCTTAGCGCTAAAGATCCTGCTCGCAGCCTTGGAAAAGTTTTCTGCAGATGACAAGGGAAGCAAAGAGCTTCTCAGCTTTGGCCTTCATGTGACAGCAATCCGTGGTGGTGCCAACGCTTGATGGAAAGCATGCAGCAATCCTCGCCGAAAGTTAGCGTCATCCTGCCTGTCTATAATGGGGCGGAACTGCTGAATGACGCGATCCAGTCTGTGCTTTCACAGACCATGGGTGATTTCGAGCTGATTGTGCTGGATGATGGGTCCACAGATAACACATGGGAGTTGCTCCAGACGTTGTCCGATCCGCGCATACGGGCCTATCATCATGATAATATGGGGCTGCCGGCGACGTTGAATCGAGGGATTTCCCTTGCAATTGGCCATTACATCGCTCGGCTCGATCATGACGATCTCATGATGCCGTTAAGGCTCGATACGCAAGCACGTTATCTTGACGCCAATCCAACCATCGCTCTGCTGGGTACGGCAGCCCAGATATATGTCGGTAGTCAACCGACTGAGCGATACCATCGACACCCGTCGTCAAGCAAAGCGTTGAAGTTGCGTCTCCTCTTCGACAACCCCTTCGTGCATGCATCGATCATGTTCCGTCGTGAAGCGATTGTGGCGATTGGCGGTTACTGCACCGATAAATCGCGTCTCCCACCGGAAGACTACGAACTTTGGTCGCGCATCGCGCGTACTCATGATGTGGCTAATCTTGAAGACGTTCTCACGATTTACCGCGAAGTGCCGGGTAGTCTTTCGCGAATCGGCGAGAATCCTTTCTTGGAGAAGGTGTTGATGTTCTCGACTGAGAACATTTTCGCCATTGTTTCACCAAACTATTCTATGCAAGATTGCAGAGCATTGGCTGAGATTTACCACGGTGTTGAATCGGCAGCCTCCCGAATGAGCTACCGTCGGGCCATGCGCATTTTATATCTGGCGGCAACGCGTATTGCTGATGGTCACCACGACGCGGAGTTTTTATCGACGCTGCAGTCGATGAAACGTTTGTTTGAGTTCCGCTTTTCGAAGCGCTGGATACCGCAGAGACTAATTCCCTTGGCCCGAGCAATCCGTAGGCGTTTTTTCAGATGAAGCTTCTATTCTGCGTGGAATTTTACTATCCAAGTATCGGTGGTGCGCAGGAGGTTGTGCGCCAAGTTGCCGAACGTCTGGCTGCACGCGGCCACGATGTCACGGTTGCCACGTCGTGGTTGCAGCAAAGGTCCAGCGATATCATCAATGGTGTTAAAGTCGTCGGATTTAACGTCAGCGGCAATAAGGTGCGCGGACTGAGCGGCGACATAGATGCCTATCGCGACTTTATTCGTCAAAGCGATGCCGATGTCCTTTTCTTCTATGCTGCCCAGCAGTGGACTTTCGATGCCGCGTGGGAAACATTTGCGGATGTACGTGCGAAGAAGGTCTTCGTTCCTTGCGGGTACTCAGGCCTTTATAACAGCGCGTATGCCGACTACTTCCAAAAACTACCCGCTATTCTGAGACGACTGGATGCCGTCGTATATCATGCGGAGTCCTACCGGGACATCGACTTTGCGCGCGACCATGGCTTGACCAATTCGATTGTCATTCCAAACGGCGCGGCCGCAGAAGAGTTTTCAGTTGATCTGGATCCGGAGTTTCGCTCCTCCATCGGGGCAAAACAAGACACGCAGATTCTGCTGACTGTCGGTAGCGCAACCGGCTTGAAAGGTCATCTGGAACTGGCCCGTGCGTTCGCGCTCGCTGATTTCGGTGGGCGTGAGGCTCTGCTAATCATAAACGGCAATCAGCCGTCCAATGGCGGCCATCGGCGATCTTATTTGCGACGATTTCAGGAATTGGTCCGCACGTATGGCTTGGTTTATGCGTTCAGGCACTCTGTGAAGATGTTTTTGATTGCTGCTGGGTGGCGAGGAGGCAACGCCAATTCGATCGAGATGTGGGTGGCAAGCGTCAATGATGGTCGCTACGGAAAAAAACGGGTGCTGCGAGTGGACTTGCCACGAGCGAAACTCGTCCAGGCTTATCTGCAGTCCGATCTCTTCGTGTTTGCGTCGAACATAGAATATTCGCCCTTGGTGCTGTACGAAGCTTGCGCTGCCGGGCTGCCTTTCCTGACTGTTCCGGTCGGCAACACAGCGGAAATTGTTGCCTGGACAGGCGGTGGAGAGATGTGCGATGCGCCGCACGATTCAGAAGGCTATACGCGGGCCGAGCCTGAAGTCTTGGCCCGTGCGATCAAAAAGCTGCTCGATGACCGAGAGCGACGCGCAACACTCGGCGTGAAAGGTAAAGCGGCGAGCGAAGCAAGGTTCAACTGGGCCAGCCTTGCCAAGGAGTATGAGGACTTATTTAGTTCCTTGATACAGCGGCATCCCCAGCGCTAAGATTTATACTACGGAGTTTTGAATGAGTTCGGTCGTTGTTCCGCTGATTGGCGGCTTGGGAAACCAGATGTTTCAGTATGCAGCAGCCAGAGCCGTTGCACTGAGGACTGGTTCGGCCGTAAGGCTGGAACTTTCCTGGTTCGGAACCGACCCTGATCGGCAGTACGCACTTGAGCCATTCGCTATCGATGCAATGACCATGGTTAGTGAAAAACAGGCAGCTCCTAAATATGACCTTTTGAGTAGAATTGTAAGGCGGTTGCCGATAGCGCGTAGGCAGAACGGGCTACCCGTTTTTAAGGAGACGTCCTTCCGATATGATTCAGGTATCGAAGAGCTGCGCTCGCCGGTCTTTCTTGATGGCTATTTTCAGAGCGAAAAGTATTTCTCGAATTATCGAGACCAGATCGCTGCGGATTTTAAACTCCGCAACGCGCCCTTGCCCCCGACGGCTGCGATACTAGAGCAGATCGGAAACTGTGACGCGATCTGCTTGCACATACGGCGCGGTGACTACGTAACCAATAAAGCTGCAAATGCGCATCATGGCACCTGTTCGCTGGAGTATTATAAGTTGGGTTTGGAACACGTTATTGAAGGCTTGGCACGGCCGCATTGTTTTGTCTTTTCGGATGATCCAGAGTGGGCTCGCGGAAATTTTGTACCCAAGATTCCGGTAACGTTCGTCGACATCCACGCGACGAACCAAGCTCACGAGGACCTCCGCCTTATGGCCGCGTGTCAACGCTATGTAATTGCAAACAGTTCATTGAGTTGGTGGGGAGCGTGGCTTGGCTCACATAGCAACAAGAAAGTGGTTGCGCCTGCACAGTGGTTCCAGAAAAGAGATATGGATACGTCTGATCTGGTGCCGTCATCTTGGATCAGAGTGTAAGCCGGAAACTTCCGAGTAAAGCTTCAGCGTTTCCCTTACCACGATTTCTGTCGAAAACTCCTGTTCGATACGCTCCTTTCCACGCCTACCCATTCTTAGACGCAGGTCTTCATCCAAAAGCAGACGTTCAAGGGCGTTCGCGAGGTGAAGCGGTGAGCGCGCGGGAACAAGTATACCGTTGTCTTCATCTCGGACAGCCTCCCTGCAGCCGGGGGTGTCTGTTGTCACGCACGGCAATCCCGCTGCCATAGCCTCCAGAAGTGACTTTGGCAGGCCTTCTCGATGAGACGGCAGACATGCGATGTGGCTTTGAGCAAGGAGGGTTGGGATATCGCTGCGATATCCGAGGAACTCTGCCAGCCCCTCTTTTTTCCATTCCGCGAGCGTCTCGGCGTCGATGCATGCCGGATTATCGGTGTCTGGATCCCCTACAAAAATGAAGCGTCCAGCCACACCTCGTTGCCTCAGGAGCCGAATTGCCTCAATCAGCTCACCGGCACCCTTGTCCCAGAGCAGGCGAGCCACGAAGATTGTCACTGGTGGCAGACGGCGTTCTTCGGCCACCCAGTACTGGTTGGGCTCGACTCCGGCGCCGCGAATGAGAACGGCATCCTGTTTTCGCACTGCCCCTGCCTCAACGAAATCCGTGAGATCGTCGTTGTTCTCAAACACGACCTTGCTGCCAGCCGGATTGAGAAAGAGGCGGAAACCCAGCCGAACGAGCGGTCTGACCAGGCGCGAGACAAAACTGTTGCCGGTAAAAATGTATCCCATTCCGACAATAGCGTTCACAATCGACTTCGGTGGAGCGAATACCGATGCCAGTCCGCCAATAAGGATCGGTTTTATCGCGACGTGATGGACAATATCCGGGCGCTCACGTCGATAAATCTTCGCGACGGCCGTCGCCGCTTTCAGTGTCGCAATCGGATTGAGGCTGCGTCGCTCAAGCTCTATCGGAATAGCCCTGATGCCAGCGGCCTCCACGATGTCTTTGTGGCGTTCGAACTTGCTGACGAGCACAACATCGTATCCGGCATCCTTCGCGGCAATGGCGCGTTGCAGAAAGTGCGAGCAAAAGAACCAATCCACGCTCACAAAAAACATCAGCTTAGGATTTCCGGAGGTCATTCTCAGAACCACTTTCGATTTCTGTAACGCCGTGCTCCCGGAAGCCAGGGGGCGGCAATAGCCTTGAAAAGCGAGATAACCAGCCCTTGTCCGGTAAAGGCGCTCGGTGACAACAGGAATTCGCGAAGCCAAAGACCCGCAACTTCTGCATATCCCGTTCTAGATCCTATGGATTGCGTGCTGTGCACACGATACCGAAGCAGCGGTTCGGAGAGATTCTGCATTTTGGCTCCGGCTCTTTTTGCCCGGAGCCAAAGGTCCGTATCCTCAGACGCAAAGCCTCCTAGGTAGCCGCGTATGTCGATCAGAAACTGTCGTCGGATCGCGACGGAGGGATGACAAAAAACGGTTTGCCTGGGGAGGGCCCTTACAATCTCAACGTTATTGGTCGGCAATGACATTTGACCGACCGTGTTGCCATGCTCATCGATTATGGAGACGCAGGAGCCAATGATATCGGGTTGGCCTTCAATGATAGCGCGTCTCAGTTTCTTTATCCGATGAGGCTCGCACACATCGTCCGAATCCATTCGTACGACGTAATCGCTCTTGGCACGATCAATCAGGATATTGAGATTGAAAGATAACTGACCGATTTCGCTCCTGAATAACTGAACTCTCGGATCTAGTTTGACCTGTTCTTGCAGTTGATGCCAAAGTTCGTCTGAGCAGGCGTTAGCCGAAATGAGAAACTGAAAATCGGGGTCATCCTGAACGAGTACACTATCGATGGCTTCAATCAACCATGGATGCGTTCGATGGACGCACATGATCACAGATAACGTGGGAGAAGTCGTGGTGCTTTCTGGAAGGTCGCTCAGTGGAATAAACTCCAATATGCTGTTCAGAGAGCGCGGCGGATGAAGCGGCTTACGTCCAATAGATATATACAGTCAATGGCTATCGGCAGATTTCCATACTGAGTACCTTGAGCAATGGTTGTCCACAGGATGCCGGCCAAACCGCCCGCAGTTCCAACATGCTGCGCCCGGCGTGCTTTGCTGGTCATCACCGCGTGAGATGATGGAAGCCGATCCGATTGAACGCCGTCATTTCTGCGGCTTGAGGGTGAGGGTGCCGGCGGGCGAGAGCGTAACCAGCGTGTCCGCGTCAAGGCTGCTCGGTACCGCTCCGCAAAGACTACCTGTCGTCATGATCTGCCCTCGTTTCAGGAGGCCGCCTGTGTTCAGGGAAGCATTGGCGAAGGCAACGAGCGGTGCCAGTGGGTCGATTGCCGGGTGTTTTACCGTCGAGTCGAAAAGTGTCGTCGTACCCTCTGTGACCGTGAGATGTGTTAGCGCATCATTACCCTGAGCGAATATATCGACAATCGCGGGATCGATTTCGGGTCCGAGGACGAAACTGTGATTGGCAAGACGATCCGCGAGAAAGAGCGGGAAGGGGACCTGGTTTTTCTCGGCAAGACGATAAGCCAGCAACTCCACGCCCAGGTGGACCTTGTCGATGTGCCGGAGGATATCTGTCCTGCTGAATGGAGTGGCGGTCGCGGCCGGGATATCGGCGGCAAGTGTGAAGCAGATCTCTACCTCGAGCGCACTGATACCTTGCCCCGGAAACGACGCGATGCTGTTTGCGTCTATCTGGTAACAATCAATCATTGGCGCTGCGACGGCCCGGCCATCGGAAATGATCGCCAGCTTCCATCCCGCCAGCGCTTTGCCAGAGGTTTCGACGAAAGCTCGCTGCACAGCCATCGCCTCTTCGAGGCTCTTAGGGACAAGCCCGTTGTGCTCAAGCGTTGCCAGCGGAATTTTCTCCTCGTCCGCAACTGCGTTTGCAAATTTACGGGCAAGTTCTTCAATCATCGCCATTCACACCATCATCCATGCCGTTGTGCTTTGCGCCGATGCTGTCACGATTTGGCGATGTTTGCCAAGGTCACGAAACAGTGCGGTCGGAGTATCGGGGATGCAAATTGTAAGCCGATCGAGGGGAGCTCTTCACTGAAGATCAGATTCTCCGCAGGGGTGGACCAACGATACTGGGGCGGCACACGCGCCGCCCGGCGTAAAAGATCAGGCGACGTCTGCGTCGAACTGGATGCTGTGAAGACGTTTGTAAAGTCCGTCATTGGCGAGCAGTTCGCGCCGGCTCCCCTGTTCCGCAACCTCACCGTTGTCCATGACCACGATCTTGTCAGCGCGGTTGATCGTGGAAAGCCGGTGGGCGATGACGATCGACGTCTTGTTGAGCGTGAGCCGTTCCAGTGCATCACGGACGAGTGCTTCGGATTCCGAATCCAGCGCACTGGTTGCCTCATCGAGGATCAGGATGTCGGCGTCTCTCAGCATGGCGCGCGCGATGGCTATGCGCTGACGCTGGCCGCCGGACAGGCCCGCACCGTTCTCTCCCAGCCAGGTATCGTAACCTTCCGGCATCTTCATGATGAAATCATGTGCATTGGCTGCCTTTGCTGCAGCGATGATGTCATCTTCGGTCGCATTGTCGCGACCAACCGAAATGTTGTGCCTGATGCTGCCGGAAAAGAGGAAGGTTTCCTGCCCGACATAGGAAACCTGCTCCCGTAGGCTCGCGAAGGAAACGTCGCGCAGATCCATCCCGTGTATTTCCACGGAACCGTTCTGCGGATCGTACAGGCGCATAATCAGATTGATGATGGTGGATTTTCCGCTGCCTGACGGACCCACCAGCGCGGTCATCTTGCCGCCCTCGAAACGCAGGTTCACGTCCTTGAGAACGGGCTGGCCTGCGACGTATTCGAAGCTGACATTCTTGAGTTCGACATCGCCGTTGGCGCGCGGCAAAGACAATGCGTCCTTCTTTTCGGTAAGGGTCAGGGGTGCATCCAGAACCTCGAACATCATCCGTACACCGATCATGCCGCTTTCGATCTGAACGCGCATGCGCGCCAGCCGCTTCGCAGGCTCATAGGCGAGAAGCAGAGCCGTAATGAAGGCCATCAGGTCGCCCGGAGAACCGCCTTTTTCGAGCACGGAGTAACCGGAAACGGCGATGACCGCCGCAATCGCCAGACCAGACAGCGTTTCCATGATCGGGCTCGTCGCAGCTTCCAGCCGCGCAATGCCGTTGGCGCGATGTTCGACATCGGATACCGCCTGGTTCATCCGCTGGCTCATCAGCTTCTCGAGCGAGAACGCCTTGATGACGCGTACACCGACGCTGGTTTCCTGTACGACGTTGACGATTTCACCCAGAGAGGCGAGTTCCGCCTCCATGATCTTGCGCACACGCCTTGTCACGAGGCGAACGCTGTAGATCGCCAGTGGACCTACAATCATGGAAATCGTGCTCAGAAGAAAATTCTGTGTGAACATGACCACAAGAAGCCCGATCAGCGACAGCAGATCGCGGACGAAAGTCGTCACAATCGTGTCGATGACGCTGCGTGCGGACTGCGCGTTATAGGTCACGCGGACGAGAAGCTCGGACGACGGCAGGTTCTGAAAGAAGGAAACACCCTGCTTCAGCAGGCGGTCGTAGATCTTGCGCTGCTGTTCGGCAACGATGCTGTTGCCCGCCTTGCTCAGATAGAAGCTCTGCACAAAGGTGGCGAGGCCCTTGACGATGAAGATTGCCGCAACCGCAAAGGCGATATTGAGAACGACGTTGAAGCCCTGATTGAGATAAACGCTGTTGACGATATCGCGCATGATCCAGGCGCTGAGCGAGGTCATGCCAGCAACGACGACCATCGCAGCGATAGCTGCAGAGTACCAGCCAACGTGTTTCCTGAAGTTTTCCTTGAACAGTCGTGCCAACAACTTCTTGTCGTCTTGCGACAGAAACGATCCGATCACGAAAATATCCTTGCTTTGGTGGCTGCTCTGATACGAACTTTATGTCGAGACCTAACTGGCTCGAATACGATGCGAGACGGCTTCCTATGTTCCATTCACGAGCACATAGCGGGAGACTTTCTCACCGTGCGAAGCTAAAATGCCAGGAGTTTCCTTCTGGATTGATGACATCATGCACCCGATTTTCAGAGCGCCAATTACGCTCCGGTGCTTTTGGTGTCAACCTTCGGGGAATGAAAGGCCCAGAGTTTGTAACAGATGCCGAGTGGTTGTCAGTCGGAGAGGTACATCTATCCGTCTTGTGTCCAGACGCGTGACAAAAGCAAAGGCACACGCCGATCAGGCTCCCAGGACAGGGTTTTGCAAGTCGCCGTCACGTCGACCTGAAGGCTGTCAGTCAGGCGTTGCAGGGCTTCTCCGCGGCCTGACATCTTGCCGGTTAGCTGAAGGAATTTAAGCGGCACCGGCAGGGATCGCGGTGTTTTTCCGGTGCCTCTGGTCAAAGCGCTGAGCAACTCGTGCGTTGAAACGTCGCAATCGTCGCTGGCTAGGAATATTTTTCCCGCTGCGTTCGGGTGATCGATCACACGGATCAACAGATCACAAAGATTGCCAACGTAAATGAGCGAGCGTTTGTTTTGTACGCACGGGAAGATCGAGGGAGCGCCGCTCACGGCCCATTTCATCAAAAGTCTGAAATTTCCTCCCACACCCGGTCCGTAGACCAAAGGTGGACGGACAATGACGATTTCCATTCCGGTTTCATGGCCAAGAGCGAGAAGCGCTGCCTCTGCCTCGGCCTTTGACCGGCCATAGGGATCCTGCGGGTTGGGGTGATCCGCCGACGTGAAAGGGCGATCCAGCTGCGTGGTTTCGCCATTCACCTTGATCGTGCTCACAAACACGAAACGCTTTACGCCATGGCTTGCAGCCTGACGAGCCAGATTGAGGGTTGCCTCGACATTGGCCTCACGAAACGCGGATAGGGGATCGCTTGACGTTTCCCTCATGACGTGCACTCGCGCGGCAAGATGAACGACGGCCCGGATGCCATTGAGGCTATTGGTCCAGTCTATATCGGGGCCGTATGATGGAATAACAACAGCAGAATTTTTGTCGGTTCGCGAAATATCGCGAACCTGCATGCCGCGCTCTCTCATCATGGCGACGAGGGCTGACCCGACAAATCCGGAAGATCCTGTCACAAGCGTAATGCTGTCGCTCATAGAGGAGGGCATCATGCCGTCGCTGTCCGGTTGCTGACGTGCTCCTCCGTATCGATCACACTGAACAACAATGCTCTTGCTTCCTGCTCGTCCTCGTCATCAAGTGCAGCCTGAAGTTCGAGCAGCGGCTTGGTCATGTCGTAGCGTGCTATTCCTCCCGAATCCGCACGCATGATCTTCGTATGCTGTGTCTGTTTTGCATTGTCGCGATTATAGAAGAGTTCTTCGAACGGCTTTTCTCCGGGCCGCTTGCCTATAACTTCGATAGCGATGCCGCCGTTGGGGTTTTGTGCGTTGCGCACCTTGAAACCTGCGAGGCGGATCATGTTTTCGGCCAGGTCGCCGATCCGGACAGGCTCGCCCATGTCCAGAAGGAACACATCGCCCCCAATTGAAAGCGCGCCAGCCTGCACGATGAGTTCCGCGGCCTCGGGAATGGCCATGAAGTAACGGGTCATATCTGGATCCGTTACGGTTACAGGTCCGCCCCTGGCAATTTGTTGCTTGAAGAGCGGCACAACGGAACCGTTCGATCCGATCACATTACCGAAACGCACGGCGCAGAATATTTTGCGTTCTGCGTGGCTCTCCACTTCCTGGGTCATCTGTCGAACGATCAACTCTGCCCAGCGTTTCGTTGCGCCCATGACGTTGGTGGGGCGCACGGCCTTGTCGGAAGAAATCAAGACAAAGTTAGACACGCCTTCTGCCGCTGCAACTTTCGCCACGGTCAGTGTTCCAAACACATTGTTCCGCACGGCTTCCAGGACGTTCTCCTCAACCAGTGGAACATGCTTGTAGGCGGCAGCATGGTAGAGAACTTCAACGGCATGGGTTCGGATAAAACGGCGCAAAAGCCGCTCGTCGGTAACCGAGCCGAGAATTGGTATGATCTCTGGACCGTCCAGATGCCTAAGCTCCCGTTCGATTTCGTAGAGCGCGAATTCACTGGTATCGAGGAGCAGCAGCTTGCGTGGGCGCCATTTGACGATCAGCCGGCACAGCTCGGACCCGATCGATCCGCCGGCGCCCGTTACCATGACAACGCGGTCCGTGAGTGCCTGGCTGAGCAGGCTCTTTTCGGCCGGTACACAGGATCTGCCCAGTAGTTCGTCAATCTCGATTTCGCGGATCTGGTTGACGATATATCGGCCGTCCACAATGTCCGCCATGTCAGGTACGCTACGTACTTTGACACCAAGGCCGGTCACCCTGTTTATGACTGATATGCGTGACTCCATGGGAATGGAGGACATGCTGAGGACGATTTCTTTGATTCCGTAGCGGTCGATCAGTGATGGCAGATCGTTTGAGTGAAAGACTCTATAGCCCCCGATATCCCGTCCACGGTTGGTATTGTCGTCGTCAATGAGGCCCATGACATAACGATTTGCGTGACCACGCAGCGCCCGCGCCAACTGAGCTGCAGATGGTCCCGCTCCATAGATCAGGATGGGTTCTTCGTCACGACGCATGCCCGTGCCGGAATTCAAGACCCATTTGGCTCCAAACCGAACGCTGCCGATGAGAAGCGTGGATAGCACGAAGTAGAAGAATGGCACGGAGCGCGGGACGATGCCTTGACCTGTCATCTCCATGAGAAATATCACGATGACCCACGTCATCGTCGCGGCCAGTGTTGCCCGGATAATGGTCCAGATGGCGGCCTCAGGAAGATAGCGGATAACCGAGCGATAAAGCCCAAGGCGTATGAAAATCGGTATGGCTATGACTGGAGCGCACAGTGCCAGCAACAGCCGTTCGGCTGTTATGTCAGGGGTCCATTCCGAAAGACGCAAGGCATAGGATCCCCACATCGCGAACAACAGCAGACAGATGTCTGCGCTGATCATGAGAACACGTTTCCACAGCCTCGGTGTGCGAATAATCCATTCCCGCATCCCATTCACAATCGGGTGCTCGGTAAGGCTGCCCTGCATCATCGTTCTACTTGCACTCCGGTCGGCAAATTCATGCGGGTTGTCTTCTCGCAAGGCTCAATGTGACACACCTTTGGAACGGACGACCCTGATGGCCGTTAGAAAGAGTATATGTAAATCAAAAAAGAAGCTACGCCGGCGGAGGTACTCCGCGTCGTATGCGACTTTTCGAGGTATCGGCAGATCATCTCGCCCGTTCACCTGCGCCCAGCCAGTCAGGCCAGGGGGCAGGCTTTCGACGCCTTGCGCTGTGCGCGCTGCGATCAGGTCGTCCTGATTGAAGAGGGCAGGTCGCGGACCCACGAGCGACATGTCGCCGTTCAGAATGCACCAGAGCTGCGGAAGTTCGTCAAGACTTGTCTTGCGAAGAAAACTGCCGATGGGCGTCAGGTGTTTCGAGGGGTCGGAAAGAAGATGCGTGGCAACAACTGGCGTATCGATCAGCATTGTCCGGAACTTGGGCATCGGGAAAAGTTTGTTATTCCTGCCCACGCGTTTTGACCAGTAAAGTGCAGGACCACGCGATGTCAGCTTCACTGCCGTTGCGATGAACAGCATCGGTACAGAGAACAAAACGATGCAAATTACGGACATGGAAATGTCGAAGAGGCGCTTCAGGCACATGGGTTCGCTACGATGAAAATCATACAGGTTACGGACTAGTTTTCATAACGCGTCGGGCCTTGGTCGGCCAACGGGTTGTTTTGTTTGTCCACCGATGTCGTCGCGGGATGCTCGTTCAGCGCGCGCAAAACCTCATCGGCGACAATTCGCCATGTTCGAAGCGCCGGTTTGGAAGCAGCAATTCTTTCCTTGAGCGAGGTGAGAAAAGCTTTGTCGCCCTGCAGTTTTTTTATGATCTCGGATAGAGCATCGGCATCATCCGGATCGAAATACAGGCCAAGATCGCCGCTGACCTCTCTCAATACCTCGGCAGTCGAGCAGACTGCAGGCGTTCCGCACCACAGTGCCTCTCCGGCAGGAAGACCCCAGCCCTCGATGTAGCTAGGGATGACAAGCGCGAGGGCGTTTTCATAAAGCCTTACCAGGTCTGTCTGGTTGGGGTTGTTGACGAAGGTTATACGATGTCGAATGGATGCAAACTCCCGCCGTTCGACATAGCGTTTCAGCCGTTTGCGATTGGCGCCCGCAATCGCGAGATTCGGGATGTCGCTCCCCTGTTGATCCATGCGGCGAAGCGCTTCCAGTACAATCTCGATATTTTTGCGCCCAAGGTTGAGGCCCACTGTCAGAAGGTATGGCTGAGCTGGAAGGCTAATCTCCGCTTTTTCCGTTCCCGGCGGGCATTCATGCACCAGCGGCACTGTTACGACCGGACCCGGTTTCGGTAATATTCCAGCGTTTGCGAAGCGGTCGAGTTCTTCCCGTGTGAACTGGGAATTGGTCAGAAGCATATCTGCGTTTTTTATCACATATTGATTATCGCGCAGAAAATTTCGGTCGAAACGTCTGAAACGCTTCGCCCCTATGCGGTGAAGAGGCATGAAGTCATGGAGCAGCGCAACGACCTTGGCCGTACTGCCGGGCGTCCTGATCGATTTGATCATGTCCACGATCAGTTTCGGACGGCCAGCGGATAAAAAAATGCCGTTGTCGACCTCTATCTTCTTGAGAGCGGAGGCGTTTTTCTCCCAGAGGTCGTTATTCCTCTTGTCGGCGATGATGTTCTTCAGTCGTGAGAAAAGCGAAAGAAGAATGTTGCTGCCCGCATGGGAACGAGACCAGCGCTGACCGACGTCTTTCGGCAGATCAAACACGATATCGCCGCTGGCGGTTTGGTGCCAATGCACCTCATAAAATGCTTTTTTCCCGAATGAGAAAACGACAAAGCGAACGTCGCTGGTCCGTGTCGCCATGTTGAGTGCGATCTCGATCACCGTTCTCGCGATCCCGTAGTATTGTACCCGTTTCGCTGACGTCGAGAGGAGAGCCTCTGTCATGTCGTAATAGATCGGCGTTGCTTCGCTCATCGAAAAGGCCTCACATCAATTCCCGTTTGCGTCTCAGGTCGCAGGTCCAGGCGTAGAGAACCCCGCATAGGAAAGAGTAATAGTGGGTGTAGAATTTCAGGTTGAAAAAGGAATCGAACATCATTGCCACGCCCCATAGCAAGGTAACGGCAATCAGTATGATCATGCGGTCTGGTACACCCAGTCCGACGGATATCAACCATGGTGTTGCGAGGAAGGCCAAGCCAATGATCAGCCCCACCAGGCCGCCGGTGACGAGCCAGGAAAGATACTGGTTGTGATTGTGCTCAAAGCCGAACCGTTCGGTTATCAGCTTTTGCAGGTAGAGGGCTCCGTGTCCGAACACTGGCTTTTCTTTGATCGCCGCGATGGACGCGTCCCACATGGCAAGACGCAAGCTGATTGACTGATCGGTGTCGCCGATTTTTTCGACGGCTTCAGGGTGGATTGCGGACGGCGCCGTTGCCGCTGCTGGAATGTCCTGTCGTGCTGTGGCGGGAGACAGGTCTGCGTTGGCAATTGGAGCCGGCGCGTGTTGCAGCAGAATGATCGCGCTGTCGATGACCGGCTGAATACGGGTCATCGGGCCGCATCCAGTTGCCATGCCGATGAGTGCCGACATTCCAACGCCACCTGCCACAGCGACAACGATGTTACGCCAGTTTGGCAACGAGCCGGAAAATCTGCCGAGTATGCCTAAAAGAAGTAGCGCCGCTATTGCCGCAAACTGGCCAACGGCAACACCGCGCGAGGCTGTGTAGGCATTGACCACAACTATGCTGCAGGCAAGCAAGACGACCCGCGCTCTTTTCTCGAACTTGGAAAATGTGTTCCATCCAACATACGACAGGAGAGTAAGTGTCGTGAATAGCAGTGCGGGTATGAATGGCCACGGCGCTGCTCCGCGCACGCGACATTGATTTTCTGCTTCAGAAAACATCAAGACGGTCAGCACGATAAACGACACGAACAAGGCTGCCGGAACGGCATATCTGAACAGCTTGGACAGGTCGCGAGTTTGCAGGCCCCGAACAGCACCCAGGACAACCATGACAATAGCTATGATATAAGATTCGTAGCTGGGGTTTATCGGGCGGATATCGCCGGTATCGAGACCCGTAAAGAAAACATACGCACCTATATTATAAGCAAAGTAGGCTGCGAACGGGAAGACCAGTCGGCTTTTTGGAACCGTGTTGTTATTTTTACGCAATTCGCGCAGCAGAAATGGAAGCGGTATCGCGCCTGCTATAATGAGCGCAGGCGTCACCTTGCTTCCGAGAAACAGGGAAAATACCAGTCCCGTGATGAAGGCAATGTCGAGAACCGTGTGAAGTTGTTGGCTGACCTCGACCGCGCGCGTCTTTTTCAAAAAGAACCTTCCTTTTGGCGGGGATATTGCGGCGCGGATTTTGTTCATGTTTGCCGCAGGGCTCCGTGTCTATCCGAATGGTTAAATCGACTTATGGCAGAGATCGAATAGATCGTGACTTGCCGCGTTCCTGCAATTGCGCGGCTAGGTACCCTTGTCCAATGGCCCCGTCAAATATTTTAATCGGATTGTTGCGAGTATCGCCTGCGAAAGCAGGGCGTTGTGACATTCTTCGAGAGCTTCCCCTATAACTTGTTTTTCGGGCATTTATATTAGCCTTAGTTGAATTAGACTTTTATAAACAATCCTGCAGCATAGTGCGCCCACGGGTGTTTCTTCACGGGCAGGGAGAGTGCATTATGTTCACGGTTCTGGAATGCGTGGTCATACAGCATGACTGGACGATCGTTTTCCTGGCGGCCGTGATATGCCTTTTGGGGATGCTTGCATTTTTCCACCTTCTGCTGCGTGCGGAAGAAAGCCCGGCCGGTCGCAAGCGATACTGGATGTGGGTGGCTGCCTTCGTGGGGGGGCTTTCAGTCTGGGCTACACACTTCGTCGCGATGCTTGCCTACAAGGGCTCTGTGCCGATCAGCTTCGATTTGCAATTTACGTCGCTTTCGGCTGTCGTCATTATCGTTGGTTTCTGGCTGGCTCTGCGAACATTCGAGTTCGCGAGATATGGCGCGGTCCTATCCGCCTCGGCGGTCACGCTTGCCGTTGCCGTCATGCATTTTGTCGGCATGGCAGGAATGGATGTCGCAGCCACCGTCAGTTATCGGTGGGGCGAAGTGTTGGGCGGTTCTGTCGTTGCATGGATTTGCTTCCTAGCGTCCTTCCATCTGTTTGGACGGTTGGTTTCTTCAAAACGGGTCTTTGCTGGCGCGGGTTTTGCAATTGTTGCCATATGCGCCCTGCATTTCACGGCGATGTCGGCAACGGTGTTGTCTCCTGACCCGTCTATGCCTGGCCCGGATCCCGACAGCCTTGCACGGATACTCCTGATTGCAGCGATTGTGGGGGTGACGCTCCTTGTTGTTTCGGCAACGGCTGCTGCTGCTCTGGTCGACCGATATCTGGTCGATCTCAAGGGGTTGGTCGATGCGACGCTCGACGGTCTTGCCGTGGTGCAGAACGGCGCGATCGTTGAGCTTAATACCCGTTTCGCCGCGCTTCTGGCCTGCGAGGAGGCGACCCTTATCGGGAAACGCCCGGATGATCTGCTGCAGGCCGATGACGGTCAGCCAGCACATCTGGCGCGCCGGACACCTGTGGAGGCCATCAGGCAGGTCGAGGGGAAAACGCGGGTCTTCGAACTGGCGGTCAGAACCATCGAGTATCGCGGACGGCCGAGCGAAGTCCTCGCCATCCGTGACCTTACCGAAAATCGCGAGGCGCAAAGAGAGATCGAATATCTCGCCCGCCATGATGTGCTGACCGGCCTTGCAAACAGGACCATGTTTCAGCAGCAATTGCAGGTTCAGATACGCGAATGTGCCGAGGGGCAGGGATTTGCGCTGCTGACGCTCGATCTTGATCGTTTCAAGGCAGTCAACGATTTGTTCGGGCACGCGGAAGGCGACCGGATCCTCAAGAAAGTGGCGGGTATCTTCAAGGAGTGCGCGGGTCCGGGAGACATTGTCGTCCGTCTCGGTGGTGATGAGTTCGTCATTCTCACGACCCGGGATACGAAGGCGGAGCAGGCGCAGGCGCTGGCGGAAACGGTCCTCACCACCTTTGCAGAAAGGATGAACTCTGCCGGTGACCCGACAGCTGTTGGTGTGAGCATCGGCATCGCTGTCTTCCCGAAAGATGGTCATGATATGGAGGGTCTGATGCATGCCGCCGATCTCGCCCTCTATCGGGCGAAACTGGGCGGTCGCGGAATTCTGGCGTTTTATGATCCGGTCATGGATCAGGAAGCGCGCGAACGCAGACAACTTGAAACGGATCTTCGTCTTGCAGTCACCCGCAACGAACTGGTCCTGAATTACCAGCCAATATTGTCGGTGGAGTGCGGAGAGGTCGTTGGCTATGAAGCACTCGTCCGCTGGCAGCATCCCGTGCACGGGGTTATCCCACCGGACAAGTTTATTCCCATTGCGGAAGAAACAGGCATCATCATCCCCCTTGGAGAGTGGGTGCTGCGAGAAGCCTGCAGCAACGCCGCGCAGTGGCCTTCCCATCTGAAGGTTGCGGTGAACGTGTCGCCCCTGCAGTTCTCATTGGTAAACCTTGGCCAGATGGTCTGCCTCATTCTCGCGCAAACCGGGTTGCCTCCCAAACGCCTGGAAATCGAGGTGACGGAAGCCGCGCTGCTGAAGGATCGCAATGTCACGCTGGCCATCTTGCGGCAGTTCAAAACTCTCGGCATCAGTGTCGTCATGGACGATTTCGGCACAGGTTATTCGTCGCTGAGCAACCTCCAGAGCTTCCCGTTCGACAAGATCAAGATCGACCGCAGTTTCATTGCAGCCATGGGCGAGGATGAGAGTGCACGTGCCATCGTGCGTGCCGTCATCGGCCTTGGCCGCAGTCTCGACCTGCCCGTGACGGCTGAGGGCATCGAAACGGACGCTCAATATCGCATGGTGGTCGATGAGGGCTGCGCGCAGGCGCAAGGGTATCTGTTCGGAAAACCCGGCGGTGCCCCGGAACAGCAGAGCCAGATTGCCACACAGACAAGGCAGTCTGTTTAATCGGGCGTGTCGGTATGAGGCGGTTATGACAGGCGGGAAACCAGATTTTTCCCGCCGCTACCTGATATTTGAACGCTAGCCGAAAAGTCCGGTCAGCCAGAAGACGGACGCTGAGATCAGTGCCGCTGCAGGCATGGTGACGATCCAGGCGATCACGATATTCCCGGCAAGTCCCCAGCGTACCGCAGAAACGCGCCGGGCTGCGCCGACGCCGACAATTGCGCCGGTGATCGTGTGGGTCGTGGAAACCGGGATGCCGAGCCAGGTTGCGCCAAAAAGTGTCAGCGCGCCGCCGGTTTCAGCGCAGAAGCCCTGCATCGGGTTCAGCCTGGTGATCTTCGATCCCATTGTATGGACGATCCGCCACCCGCCGAACAGAGTGCCAAGCGCCATCGCGGACTGGCAGGTGATGACCACCCAGAACGGCACATAGAAGCTGTCTCCCAGATAACCCTGGCTGAAAAGAAGCACAGCGATGATGCCCATGGTCTTCTGTGCATCGTTGCCGCCGTGGCCCAGCGAATAGAGAGACGCCGAGACGAACTGCATGACGCGGAACGTGCGGTCTACGGCAAAGGGCGTCTGGCGAACGAACAGCCATGAGACTGAAAGCACCAGCAGCAGGGCGAGGAAGAAGCCGATGGCTGGCGACATGAAGATCGCGCCTACGGTCTTCAACAGACCGGAAAAGACGATGGAGCTGAAGCCGACCTTCGCAAGGCCCGCCCCGACAAGGCCGCCGATCAGCGCATGAGACGAACTGGACGGTATGCCGAAGATCCAGGTCACGATGTTCCAGACAATTGCCCCCATCAACGCGGCGAAGATCACCTGCGGGGATACGATGGCCGGATCGATGATGCCGGTTCCCAGCGTTTCCGCCACATGCAGGCCGAAAAACAGGAAGGCGATGAAATTGAAGAAAGCGGCCCATGCGACCGCATATTGCGGACGCAGGACACGGGTCGAGACGATCGTGGCGATGGAGTTGGCGGCGTCATGAAGACCGTTCAGAAAGTCGAAGAACAACGCTATCCCGATGAGGCCGATCAGAAGCGGCAAGGCAAGGGCGACATCCATCAGACGTTCTCGATAACAATGCCGCTGATTTCGTTGGCGACGTCCTCAAAGCGGTCGACAACCTTTTCCAGTTCACCGTAAATTTCGCTGCCGATCATGTAGGCCATGGCGTTTCCAGCAGCGCCATGGCGCTTGAACAGATCCTTGAGGCCCTGGTCATGCAGATCGTCGGATCGGCCCTCGACGCGGGTGATTTCCTCGGCAATCGCGGAAAGACGCTGGGCGTTTGTGCCGACCTTTTCGAGAAGCGGAATGGCTTCGGCGATAAGACCGGCTGCTTTGACGATTTCATGTCCCATCTGCCGCATCAGAGGGTCGAACTCCTTCTGTTCGAACAGCCTGATCGTCTTGACGGTTTTGTGCATCATGTCGATCGCGTCATCCATGGACTGGATGAGATCCTTGATATCGCCTCGGTCGAACGGCGTTATGAAGCTTCGGCGAACGGCCAGTAGAACCTCGCGCGTGATGTCGTCGGCCTTGTCTTCAAGCGTGACGATCAGGTCGCAGTTCGCTTCGACGTTCTCACCGCTCAGAAGATGGTCGAGTGCCTGTGCTGCGCTGACGACGGTTTCCGAGTGTTTGTTGAACATGTCGAAGAACCGGTCTTCACGCGGCATCAGTTTGCGGAATATGCTCATCATGCGAATTTGCCTTCTATGGCGCTGCTTGTCATAAAAGTGTCATAAATGCTGCCCTGCCATTGATGCAACCCGGAAAATCAGCTCTATCAACCGATATGAAGCGTCCGAAAAAAGACCGCAAAACCAGCTTGCCCAAACCGCGCACACTGCTGCAGCAACTGGCGCGTGTGCCGGAAAAGCTGTTCAGTGGTGCGTTCCAGCAGCAATATGCCGCCTTGTGCTTTCGTTCGGCGAGGGACGATGAGCTTGAGATATTGCTGGTTACGTCCCGTGACAGCGGCCGATGGCTCATCCCCAAGGGCTGGCCAATGAAGGGCAAAAAACCGCACGAAGCGGCGCTGATCGAGGCGTGGGAAGAGGCGGGCGTCCGGGGGCGCGTTAAAAAGAAACCCGTTGGGCGATATACCTACCTCAAGATGCTCGACAACGGGGATGTCACACCCTGTGTCGTCGATGTCTTCCAGATCGAGGTGAGCGATACGAAGACAAGTTTCAAGGAGCGGGGTGAGAGGCGCGTCGACTGGGTTTCTCCCGTCGAGGCGGCTAGACGTGTTCGGGAAATCGAACTGAAGTCACTGCTTGTCGATTTCAAGCCTGTCCGGAGCAAGAAAGACATTTCGGACTGAAGGCGCCGAAGTTGGCTCTTGAGTGTGACCCGACTACTCCCTTCGTTTCATTTATGACAAGAGGCCCGTACGGGCTGGGGGATAAATACGGGCCTCTTGAAACCACATTTGGCGGTGTGGTGCGCTGAACTTGCAATCCTCCAAATGAACGGTGGATGAATTTCAGTCTGCGTTGATTACCTATATTTTACCCGTCATTTCATGAAAGAAGCCCGTCGCGTCCTGTGCGCGCCGGGCTTCAATGCCGCTTGTCTGTTTCAGGGAACATGCGACGGCCGATAGTATCGTCTACCTGTGGTGGCATATAGCCCGATAAATTACCTGCGATTTGAATCGAAATGTTCCGGGCGCGTTGTAAGAAACATTCCGCGCACCTCGGATCCGAAATATTTCGTTGCGATTTATAACCTTGCTACCGCCAGATAAGCTGATAAAATAAATCATGTTATCGACGTTGCCGGATGTGGGGAAGTCGGCATTTCAACAGCGTGCGAGAATGCGGCCGATGACCAGGAAATGTATCACCGTGACGCCATTTTACCCTGAACGACGATCTTCTATCTGAACTGCGGACGGACACCTACATTGAGTTTCTGGCATACCATGACATGGCATACGGAGGGCATCCGCGTAACTGCTCCCGTAAAATGGCGCTGCCTCGATGGCTTGGTGAGTGCGTTCTGGCAGGCTGAAAGTCAGGCTGGAGCAAACGGATATTATCTGGCCGATGATCCGCGCATCATGATCTTTTTCGATGATGTTTCGTCCCGTGTCCGTATTTCGAACCAGAACGGCGATTTTTCAGGGGATTTTCGCCCCATGACGCGTGCTGTCTATGTGCCTGCGGGGGTGCCCATGTGGACCTCCAGTACGGTGACGCACCGTTTCTCGCATCTCAATCTTCATATGCACAAGGACCGTGTGCTGCGGTTTTTGTCGCCGTCTCTGGGAGCCTCGGCGGCGATGACTGCGCTGCGCCGCCCGGTGGAAATTCAGGATATCGGAGCAATCGAGACGCTTGCCGGTCTTCTGGTCGATGAAGTCTCCGAACCGTCCAAACACCCGATCTATGCCGAAAGCCTGGTCGGCAGCATAGTCGCAGGGCTTCTGGAAATTCCTGAACATCCCGGTGAACCTTCAGGCGGGCGGCTGACGAAGGCCCAGATGAACAAGCTGACAGCCCGCTTCGATGGACGTTGCGATGGCCGCATGACCGTTGCAGAGATGGCAGCAGTCGTTGGGCTGTCTGAGAGCTGGTTCTCGAATGTCTTCAAGCAGACGACAGGCAAGACGCCGTTGCAGTGGCAGCTCGAAAAGCGGATCGATGCTGCGCAGAACCTTCTGCTCGGGGGTGATCTTACCGTCGCGGATATTGCCGCACAGCTCGGCTTTTCGGATCAGGCGCACCTGACGAAGACATTTCGTCAGGTGGTGGGTGACACGCCCGCCGCGTGGCGACGCTTGCGGCGGGCAGTCTGAACGGCATGTGTACCCGGCTGACTGAAGGGCCGCCGGGCCTTGACGTTACCAGGTCTGACGCAGCGTTGCGTAGATGCTGCGACCGGGATTGTAGTAGAGCCCGCCCGCGTCCCGGCTTGCCATGTGCTTCTCGTCGAACACATTGTTGACGTTCAGCTGGAAGGTCGTGTTTTCCTTGATCTTGTATGTGAAGGCGGCATCGAAAACGATGGCGCTGTCAGACGATATGGTGTTGGCAATGTCCGTGAAATAGGAAGCCGTGTAGCGAGCGCCAACGCCGAATGTCATGTCGCCGCGCGCGCCTTCGCCTTCGAGCGTGTAGGTGCCCCATAGCGACGCGAGGTTTTTCGGGACGCGCATCAGGCGGTTGCCGTCGTTCTTGCCACCCGGCTCGTCGATCTTGGAATCGATGTAGCTGTAAGCCGCGATCACGCTGATATTGTCAGTCAACTCCGCCTTGGCCTCAAGCTCCAGGCCACGGTGCCTGACCTTTTCGACGGTTGCGGGTATATAGCTCACCTGATCCTGCACGGTGATGTTCTCTTTCCTGAGGTCGTAGACCGAGGCCGTGAACAGGGCAGGGAAGGCATCCGGTCTGTACTTGAGACCAACTTCATACTGCTTTCCGGTCGTCGGTTCGATCTGACCGCCGGTTGCGGGATTGATCCCGACAGCCGGTGGTGCTGCGGATTCGGCGTAGCTGGCGAAAGCGGCCAGTTCCTCGGTGAATTTGTAGCTGGCGCCGAAACGTGTTGTCAATTCGCTGTGGTCGGCCGTCTGCGTTGTATATGGCGAGAACAGGTTCGTCTGGCTAAGGTCGAGCCAGTCGTTACGAAGGCCGAGGCTTACAGTCAGTCTGTCCGCAAAGGTCAGATCCTGCTGCACATAGATCGCATTCGTTTTCTGGTCGCTTGTGGAACCGGATGTGGGCGCGGTCGATATCGGTCCACCTGTATAGACCGGGTTCAGCCAGTTGATGGGCGGCGTCCCGGCAGGCGCGATATACAGCCCATAGTTCTGCGACTGGAAATGATTGTAATCGACGCCTGCGAGCGTGCGGCTCTCCACATTGTCAAAGGTCGTTTCGTAGATCAGGTTCGCATCGATCACGAACTGTTCGGTCGAGTTGTCGCTGCCAAAGAAGTAGCGGCCGGCCGTATTCGAGCCATCGGTACTTGTGCTTGCGATATAGGCACTGCCGAAATCGAGGTCGGAGCGGGCGTAGCGCGCATTCGAGCGGAAGCTCAAACCATTGCCGAAGTCGTGATCGAACATCAGGCTGTAGGTATTGCGGTTTATGTCGTTGAAATAATAGTCGGGTTCCCCGAAGAACACGCTTCGGTCGAAGTCCGTTCCAAGTGGATGGCCGCCGCTACCCGGAACGCCCTGCTTGTCCAGATGGTCGAAGACGAATGTCAGGCTCGTCGCCGCGGACGGGCGCCATGTCAGGCCGCCCATGATGAAGTTCTCGTCATTCTGCGAATAATCGTATTCACCGTCGGCGCGCTGGAGTTTGCCTGTCAGACGATAGGAGAGCGTGTCGTCCGCGGTGATATTGTCACCGAAGTCGAAACCCGTTTCCTTGTGAGAAAATGAGCCTGTCGTGCCGTAGACTTCGCCAAAACGCTCGCTCTTCGGTGTCTTCGTGACGTAATTGATAGACCCGCCCGGTTCGGCCGCCCCAAACCCTGCGGAGCTGGCGCCCTTCAGGATTTCGATGCGCTCGAAGGCATATGGCTCTTCCTTCGTGCCGCCGAACGTGCGGCCGACAATGAGGCCATCGCGATACGTATTGGGCGTGAAGCCGCGAATATCGACATAGTCGTAGCGGTCGTCGCCACCGTAGAAATCGGTCACGACACCGGCGGAATACTGAACCACTTGCTCGACGCTATCGGCTCCGCGTTCCTCGATCTCCTTGGAGGTGATGACGGAAACCGATGCGGGCGCCACCAGAACATCGGTCGCCATTTTGCCGGCGCCTGTCGTTTCCTTGGCGACGATCGACTTCGAATCGTTGCTGGTGTCGAGCCTTGCGGCGGTGCCGTTGCCCCGTACGACGATGGGGGCGAGCGTCGTGCCCGAATTTGATCCGTCTGCCTGCTGAGCGAACGAGAGAGATGGCGCAAGGGCCGCGAGTGCGGTGCAGCCGAGAAGCGCCATGCTCCGGGAGCGGATAAGCGCCTGTAATGAACGTCTGCCTGATCTATCGATATTCATTTGCCCAATTTCCAACAGAATAAAATAGTCGGGCCTCACTGCAGTGGCTTCCCCCGTGGAAGATGGCCTGATCAGATATGCCCCTCGCAGCGCCAATAACTTGAGAGAGTTTGTCCGGTATTGTAGATTTTGTCTGTTTTGTAGAAAACCACGGAAACTTCAAGGCTGATCTTCGCAAGCGGCCACATGATGCTTGACGATCAGGAGTTAAGCTGAGAGTTGAAGTCCACTTTTAACGTTTCGAGAGCTTGACGAATGTTCCGTTTGTTTCGTGGCCTCGCGCCCTTGATCGCGATCTGCCTGTCGGTCGCTGCCGTAACTCCTGCCGCTGCTGGCGAAAGCACGACCTATCCCGTCGTCATCAGACATGCGCTCGGCACCACGACCATTGCCAGGAAGCCGGAACGTGTCGCGACCGTGGCATGGGCGAACCACGAAGTTCCGCTTGCGCTTGGCATTGTGCCGGTTGGTTTTGCCGCGGCGAATTTCGGTGACGACGATGGCGATGGATTGTTGCCGTGGGTGGCCGAAAAGCTGAAAGAGCTCGGCGCCGAAAAGCCGGTTTTGTTCGATGAGGGCGACGGAATTGATTTCGAGGCGGTGGCTGCAACTCAGCCGGATGTCATTCTCGCCGCATATTCCGGGCTGAGCCAGTCCGACTATGACACGTTGAGCCAGATTGCGCCGGTCGTTGCCTATCCCGACGCGCCATGGTCAACCGGCTGGCGTGAGATGATCCGTCTCAACAGCGCGGGGCTTGGCATGAAGGTGGAGGGCGAGGCCCTGATCGCCCGCATCGAAAAGCAGATCGCAGATGTCGTCGCGGGCCACCCGCAACTCGCCGGCAAGAAAGCGATGTTCGTTACACATCTCGACTCGACAAATCTCAGCATCGTCAATTTCTATACGGCCAACGACAGCCGTGTGAAGTTTTTCGCGGATCTTGGCCTGACCTCGCCCAAAAGCGTGGTGGAGGCCACCAAGCCGGGCCAGTTTGCGGCAGGCGTCAGTGCTGAAAAGGTCGATGCCTTCGATGACGTCGATATTGTGGTGACCTATGGCAGCCAGCCTTTGCTCGACGCCATGCGAGCCGATCCGCTGCTGTCGCGCATGCCCGCCGTGACCCACGATTCCATCGTCATGCTTGGCCGTAACCCGCTTGGCACTGCATCAAACCCCACGCCGCTGTCGATCTCATGGGTTCTGAAGGACTATGCGGATCTGCTTGCCGGTGCGGCTGGCAAATCCGCCGGAAAATCGCAATGATATCCGGCGAAGCCGAGCCGCAGCATGCAACGGGGTTCAAAGTCCGGTCGGATAGCGTGCGCACGCTTGCGATGATTGGCGCGATTGCTCTGGTTGTTTTTCTGTGTGTGCTCTCGGTGTCCGTCGGCACGCGCTCGGTTAGCCTCGCGGATATTGTCGCGGCACTCGGTGGTCAGGTCGACAATATCGGGCAGGCGGCCGTCGCTGTCCGGTTGCCGAGAACGCTGCTTGCCCTGTTGGCCGGGGCGGCGCTCGGACTTGCAGGTGCGGTCATGCAGGGTGTGACCCGAAACCCTCTTGCCGATCCCGGCATTCTGGGGGTCAACATGGGCGCGTCACTGGCGGTCGTGGTTGCCGTGGCATGGTTCGATATCGCTTCTGCCAACGCCTTCATTCTGGTCGCCATCGCAGGGGCAGCGGCCTCTGCGGTTTTCGTATATGTCATCAGTTCTCTGGGGCGCGGCGGAGCAACGCCGCTCAAGCTCGCACTGGCCGGTGCCGCCACGTCGGTTGCCTTCTCGTCTCTGGTGATCGCCGTGGTGCTGCCGCGAAACGATATCGCCGGCGGTATCCGCGCCTGGCAGATCGGTGGCGTCGGTGGTGCGACGCTCGATCGTATTCTTCCTATTCTGCCGTTTTTGCTGGTCGGTTTCGCGATCAGCCTCTTCTCGGCGCGAAAGCTCAATTCACTGGCTCTGGGCGATGAGCTGGCGGCTGGCCTTGGTGAAAATGTTGCCGTCGCCCGCGCCGTCGCCTCCTTCGGTGCCATCCTTCTGTGTGGGGCAACAACGGCGATCTGCGGACCTATCGGCTTCGTCGGGCTGGTCGTTCCGCATCTCTGCCGCTTGCTCGCGGGTGTCGACCATCGCTGGCTACTGCCATTTTCAGCGCTTGGAGGCGCATGCCTGCTGCTGGCCGCGGATGTCGGCGGGCGCATCGTTGCCCGGCCATCCGAACTCGATGTTGGCATCGTCACCGCTTTCATCGGTGCGCCGTTCTTCATCTGGATCGTCAGACGCCAGCGGGTGCGCGAACTGTGACGACGCTTGACCCCATCATCGCTTCCGTCAGCGGAAATCGCCGTTATCGCGCACGCAGACGCAACCTCGTCATCGCAGTTCTCGGTCTCATCCTTTTGGGCGCCTTTGCCGTCACACTCATGCTGGGGCAATCCTTCACGCCGCCCGGCGACGTGATGCGGGTGCTGTTCGGCGAGAACATCGCGGGCGTGAGTTTCACCGTGGGTCAGCTTCGCCTGCCGCGTGCTGTCCTTTCAATCCTGGCGGGATTGAGCTTCGGTCTTGGCGGTGTCGCATTCCAGACCATGTTGCGCAATCCGCTCGCCAGCCCGGATATCATCGGCATCAGTGCCGGGGCGAGCGCCGCTGCCGTATTCGCCATCGTCGTTCTGTCGCTGAACGGCCCGGCGGTATCCGTTTTTGCTGTTGTGGCGGGATTGGCCATCGCCCTGCTTGTCTACGGTCTTTCATTCCGCAACGGGGTTGCCGGAACGCGTCTTATTCTTGTCGGTATCGGCGTTTCGGCGATGCTCGAAAGCTTTGTCGCCTATGTGCTGTCGACCGCACCCGCCTGGACATTGCAGGAAGCGATGCGCTGGCTGACGGGCAGCGTCAACGGCGCTAAGCTCGATCAGGTGCTGCCGCTTCTCGTCGCGCTCGCGGTGTTCGGCGGCTTGCTGCTCAGCCGCGCCCGCGATCTGGAAGCGTTGCGCCTCGGGGATGATGCCGCTGCGGCCCTCGGCGTCGGCGTTGCGAAAACCCGGATCATCGTCATTGTCGCGGCCGTCGGTATCATCGCCACGGCAACGGCCGTCACTGGGCCGATCGCGTTTGTGGCATTCCTCTCAGGTCCGATTGCCGCCCGCATCATGGGGAGCAACGGTTCGTTGCTTCTCCCTTCAGCACTAGTCGGGGCCGTTCTTGTGCTGGTAGGTGACTATTGCGGCCAGTTTCTCCTGCCCGGACGCTATCCCGTCGGCGTCGTTACAGGCGCGCTGGGTGCTCCCTACCTCATCTATCTGATCGTACGCGTCAATCGCGGCGGAGGTTCTCTATGACAGCCCATTCCCTTTCCGTGAATCAGCTTTCGGCCGGGTATGGTGACGCGATCATCCTCGATAACCTTGATCTCGTTGTGCCTCCGGGCAAGGTCACGGTGATTGTTGGCGCCAACGCCTGCGGCAAGTCCACATTGCTGCGTGCCATGTCCCGGCTTGTCGCGCCGCGTCATGGGCATGTCCTGCTCGATGGAAAATCGATCCACAGAACACCGTCCAGAGAGCTTGCCCGCACCATGGGCCTGTTGCCACAATCGCCGATTGCCCCGGAGGGCATTCTGGTCGCCGATCTGGTCAGCCGCGGCAGATATCCGCATCAGGGCGTTTTTTCACGCTGGACACGCAAGGATGACGAAGCGGTTGCCGCAGCCCTTGCCGCCACCAAGACGGTGGCTCTGGCGGATCGTGCGGTGGATGAACTTTCCGGAGGGCAGCGCCAGCGGGTCTGGATCGCCATGGCGCTGGCCCAGCAGACAGATATCCTGCTGCTGGACGAGCCGACGACATTCCTCGACATCAATCATCAGGTCGAAGTGCTGGATCTTCTGACCGATCTCAACCAGACGCGTGGAACCACCGTCGTCATGGTTTTGCATGATCTCAATCTGGCAGCCCGCTACGCGGATTTCCTCGTCGCGATGGAGGGAGGACGGCTGCATGTCTCCGGCAGGCCCGAGGAGGTGTTGACGGAGGAGAACGTTCTTCATGTCTTCGGTATCGAAAGCCGCGTCATTGTCGATCCGACGTCCGGAAAGCCGATGATGCTGCCGATCGGCCGGCATCGCGCGTCACGGGAAGGGATCTGAACCTTTTCTAATGACAGAGTTCGGTGCGCTCTTCATGGCCAGGCGGCGTAGGACTGAACCGCCTTGTCCTGGGCGCGCCTTGCATTGCGGCGAAAACGACCCGGTGATGTGCCTTCGTTGCGGGTGAAAAACCGGTTGAAATATCCGGGGTCCTGGAAACCCAGCCGGAAGGCAATTTCCGTCACCTGTAGTGATGAGTTGACGAGAAGATCTTTCGCCTCCGCAAGCAGTTCGCGGTGTATGTAGTGCTGCGGTGACAAGCCCGTCGCCTTGCGGATAGCAGCGCCGAGCCGCTCGCGGCTGGTGCCAAGCTTTTCTGCACAGGTTTCGACCGTTAGCTGGTCGCGCTTATGCTGCGCCACAAGCAATACGAAACGCTCGACGATACTGCTCGTCGACGTCGTTGCGCTGGTGAGATTGACAATGGCCTGCTGGCAGAGGCGGATGAGGACAACACTCAAGAGGCTGGTGATGACGGTGTCTGATCCGGTCGCAGGTTGAAAACCCTCGGCCGAGATCGTCTCAAGATAGTTTGTCAGTTCCCGCCGGTCTTTGTCGGACAGGCTCTGGGTCAGAACACGCTGCAATGTTTCGCGCACCGCCATGGCGCTGGTGCCGGTTGGCATTGCGTGGGCAAGCCCGACTTCCGTCGCCTTGAGCCATGTGCCTCGGCTCCCCGCATTAATTCTAAAACGTCCTGCCCTGCCAGACGGCAACCATATCATTTCGGAGGCCTGGACCGCCATCTGCGCCTCGTCACGAATGATCTCCGCTTCTCCCGATGAAAGTATCACAAGGTGGGCGGCATTTGCCTCGAGGCGAAATTCCGAAGTCCTCAGTGCAGGCGCCAGAATTCGGGCCTCGATCATTTGTGAGCGGAGCGTTGGCAAAGGGAGCGATGTTGGCATCGTGTAGCTCCAAAAGTACAATAATGGGATACATTAATGCATTTTATATCGATCTGTCGCTGTTAAACTTTCATCAGCGCATAAGGATGCCGGAGAGGAGCCGGCTACCTTCACAGACGCGCTTGGGAGGAAAATCATGACTATTTTGAAGCGCAGAACGCTGTTCTGCCTGCTGTCCGGTATTGCCGTTTCGGCCATCACGCCGTCGCTGACCTACGCGGAAGACCGCAAGTCGGTAAAGATCGGTTATGCCGTGTCGAAGAGTGGTGCCAACGCGACCGGAGCAGGCATCACGACCATTCCGAATTACAAGCTCTGGGTCAAGGAAGTGAACGATGCGGGTGGTTTGACGCTTCCCGATGGATCACGCCTTCCCATTGAAGTCGTCGAATATGACGACCGCTCCTCTGCGGAAGATGCGGTTCGTTCGACCGAGCGTCTGGCCAGCCAGGACAAGGTCGATTTTCTCCTTCCGCCTTGGGGAACAGGGTTTAATCTTGCTGTCGCGCCGCTCTATGACCGCTTCGGTTACCCGCAGCTCGCAGTCACCGGCGTGACCGACAAGGCACCCGAGTTTGCCGCTCGCTGGAAGAAAAGCTTCTGGATGCTGGGGGGCGGGCATGACTATGCCAATTCGCTCGCGGGCGTTCTCAAGGCAGCGCGCGATACGGGACAGATCAACGACAAGGTCGCGGTGATTTCCGTCGCTGACGGTTTCGGGATCGATCTTATCAAGGCGGCACGTCCGGCCTTGAAGGAGGCGGGTTTCACACTGGCCTACGACAAGACATACCCGGTCGGCACATCGGATTTCGCCGCGCTCGTCAATGAAGCCGCCGCAAGTGGCGCAGATAGCTTCATTGCCTTTTCATACCCGCCAGACAGTTTTGCGGTGACGAAGCAGGCGCAGACCAACAAATTCAATCCCAAGGTGTTCTACGTTGGTGTTGGTGGTGCCTTCCCGATTTTCCCGAAAGTCTCGGACGGCAAGCATGAGGGCGTCATCAGCATTGGCGGTGTCGATGGAACGAGCGACAAGATCGCCGATTACTTCAAGCGCCATGAAGCGTTCATCGGTGCAAAACCCGATAGCTGGGCAAGTGCCATCACCTATGCCAGCCTCGAAATGCTTGCGCAGTCGGTAAAGCGCGTCGGCCTGGACAAGGCTGCTGTGGCAGAGGAACTGTCGACCGGAGAATTCGATACGGTCATCGGTCCCGTCAAGCTTGAGGACAACCAGCTTCGGCAACTCTGGTGGGCCGGACAGTGGCAGGGTGACCGTTTTGTCGCCATCGCGCCCTCTGATCGAACTGGTGCCGCAAAGCCGGTCGTCCCGAAGCCCGACTGGTAATATTTTACCGTGAGCCGGTGTCTTCAAGCGCCGGCTCCACATGTCCGCTACTCCTGCATAGTGGAGAAATTTCTCGTGTTTTTATCCACCCTGGTCTTCGGCTTGATGCTGGGCGGGACCTATGCGCTCATCGCGCTTGGACTTTCGCTGCAATATGGCATCGCGCGCATCATGAACCTCGCTTACGGCGAAGTCCTGATCGCCGCCGCCTTCCTGACTTTCGTGCTTTTTTCTGGCTTCGGCATTTCGCCCCTCATCGCGCTTCTGATCGCCGCCCCGGCCGGCTACGTATTTTCGTTTGTCGTCTATGAGGTCATGATGCGTCCGCTTGTACACCGCTCAGGCGGGAGCGGCCGTCTAGAGGTCGATTCCATTCTGGCAACCTTCGGCTTGCTGTTCGTCATCCAAGGCGTCATGCTCGTCGTCTTTGGTGGCAACTATCACTCCTATTCCTATCTGACTGAAGGCGTCGATATTTTCGGAACAACTGTTGCCCTCAACAGGGTGCTGTCCTTCGTCCTGTCCGTGGTGATCGGTGGCGGGCTCTATCTCGCATTGACGCATAGCCGCTGGGGCCTGAACCTGCGCGCCGTCGCCCTTGCTCCGCGCTCTGCGCCGCTTGTCGGCATCGATGTCAACCGTATCGCCGGTTCCGGATTTGCGCTTGGTGGCGCGCTGGCAGTCGCGGGCGGTGTCATGATTTCGATGTACCAGACGTTTTCTGCCTCCTATGGCGTGGTCTTCACCATGAAAGCACTCGTCGTTGTCATCATGGGTGGTGTCGGCAACCTGCTTGGTGCGCTTGTTGCAGGCCTGCTGCTCGGTCTCGTGGAAACCTTCGTGCTTGTTTATGTCGATCCCGGCCTGACACTTGCCGCAACCTACGCTCTGTTCCTCGCTGTCCTGCTCTGGCGGCCGGAAGGCATCTTTGCAAGGAGAGGCAAATGATCGCGCTCGTCATCTCCGCCATAGTGGTTGCCCTTCTGGCTCTCTCACCCTTCTTCTTCGATGCCTATGGTGTCGGCCTGATAGTCGGTCTTCTCGGTTACGCAACGCTTGCCTCGGCCTGGGCCATGTTCTCCGGCCCGACACGCTATGTCTCCCTTGCCACCGTCGCCTTCTTCGGTGTCGGCGCCTACACGGTCGCTGTCCTGAGCGAGGTGCTTGCCTGGCCTCTGGTTCTCGTTTCCGCCGCGCTCGTTGGGGCAGGGCTTGCGCTGGTCGTCGGCCTTTCGACACTTCGCGTTGCAGGCATCTATTTCGTGATTTTCTCCTTTGGTCTCGCCGAACTTATCCGCCAGCTCATTACCTGGTATGAGGTCAATCTGACCGGTACGCTCGGCCGCTACATCTTCCTTCCGATCGAACCCCAGCATGTCCTGTGGCAGCTTCTGGCGCTCGCCGTTTTAACCCTCTTGCTTGCAGCCCTTATCGAACGCAGCAGGCTTGGTCTCGCCCTCAAAGCAATCGGTGACGATGAGGTGGTTGCCCAGCATGCAGGCATCAATCTGGCGCGAGCCAAGCTGACCCTCTTTGTGCTGTCCGCTACGATCATTACACTGGTCGGTGCGATCCAGGCGCCGCGCTGGGTCTATATCGAGCCAGCCATCGTCTTTAACCCGCAGGTCTCGTTCCTGACCGTCATCATGGCGCTTCTTGGCGGCGCGAACCGTCGTTGGGGACCGATCCTGGGCGCCGTCCCGCTCTTCCTTCTGTTCGAATGGCTAGGGGCAAACTTTCCGAACCACTTCTCTATCATTCTCGGCCTCCTTTTTATCGTCATCGTTTTTGCTCTGCCCGATGGCGTCCTGGCTGCACTCGAGAAAACCCGCAGGAAGGAGGCGCGCGCATGACGCCCGTTCTCGAGATAAAAGAGATACGCAAGACATTTGGGGGGCTGAAAGCCGTGGACGGACTAAGCTTCTCCATCGCACCGGGTGAGGTTGTCGGGCTGCTCGGACCCAATGGTTCAGGTAAGACGACACTGATGAACCTCATCTCCGGTGCCCTGAAACCGACGGAGGGCTCGATCCGTCTGGACGGCAAAGAGACGGGTGGTATGCGACCGGATCTGATTGCCCGCACCGGAGTGGCACGGACCTTTCAGCTCGTGCGACTGCTGCCCTCCCTGTCGTTGCTGGAGAATGTCGCCGTTTCCGCGGTGTTCGGTCCGCGCCAGCTCTCCAGAGCCGACGCAGAGGATGTTGCCCGTCAATGCCTGAAGCGGATAGGGCTTGCGGGCCGGGAACACATCAACGCCGGCGACCTAACCTATATCGATCAGAAACGGCTGGAACTTGCGCGCGCACTTGCAGGCGAACCGAAGTTGCTGTTGCTCGATGAATGGCTTGCAGGCCTTAATCCGACAGAATTGACGGAGGGAATTGAACTGATCCGCCAACTCGCGCGTGAAGGAACGACCATCCTGCTCGTCGAACATATCATGGCGGCCGTGCGCGCACTCTGCCCTCGGTCCGTCGTCATGGCGGCAGGTCGCAAGATTGCGGATGGCCCAACGTCTTCCGTCCTCGACGATCCCAACGTGATTTCAGCCTATCTCGGAGTGGTCCATGCTTGAGATCGACTCCCTGACAATCCGTTATGGTAAACATCTTGCCGTGGACGGCGTAAGTTTAAGCGTTGCTCGGGGGGAAACCGTTGTGCTTCTTGGCGCAAACGGTGCTGGCAAGTCGTCGTTACTGAAAGCGATTGCCGGCCTTGTCAAACCGGTCTCCGGAGATGTTCGTGTCGACAATAACTCGCTCGCCACCATTTCAGCCCACGCGATTGTCGACCACGGCGTCGCAGTCGTGCCGGAGGGGCGAGGCATATTCCCGGCTCTGACGGTCGAGGAAAACCTTCGCCTTGGAGCCAATCCTTCACATGCCCGCGGCCTTGAAGCCAAAACACGTGACAGCATTTTTGCACTCTTTCCGCGGCTAGCAGAACGGCGGGGTCAGATCGCTGGAACCATGTCCGGCGGCGAGCAGCAGATGGTGGCGATCGGTCGCGCGCTGATGTCTGCGCCCGATTACCTGTTGCTCGATGAACCCAGCCTCGGTCTTGCGCCGATTGTGACGCAGGAACTTTTCGCGGCTCTTGCCCAGATCCGCGCCACCGGGCTGGCGATTCTTCTTGTGGAGCAGAATGTGCGTGAGAGCCTTGCTCTTGCCGATCGGGGCTATTTGCTCGAGGCCGGACGTGTTGTCGGAGCTGGTTCAGCCGCGAGCCTTTCTGCCGACCCGGCTGTGCAGCGGGCGTTTCTTGGCGGTGCGACCGCCGCTGTCAATTGAATTCAGGAGGAATTATCATGCAATCCATCAATCTCTTCATCGCTGGCGAACATCGCCCCGCAGGCGACGGCAAACGCTTCGAGAGGAGCAATCCGATTACCGGTGATATTGCGACCAGTGCGGCCGCTGCGACCCTTGATGATGCGACGCTTGCTGCCGATGCGGCCGCGGCCGCCTTTCCTGTCTGGTCGGCAACACCTCCCGGTGAACGCCGTCGCCTGCTTCTGGCTGCCGCCGAGGCCCTTCGCGCTGCAGGACCTGCAATCACCGACGCGATGAAGGAAGAAATTGGTGCGACCGATGCCTGGGCGGGCTTCAACGTTAAGCTCGCAAGTGACATGCTGGTTGAGGCAGCGAGCCTGACGACGCAGATCAAGGGAGAGGTCATTCCCTCCAACCGGCCGGGGACTATGGCGATGGCTTTGCGCCAGCCGGTTGGCGTCGTCCTTTCGATGGCGCCCTGGAATGCGCCCGTCATCCTCGGTGTTCGCTCACTCGCCACGCCGCTTGCGTGCGGAAATACCGTCGTCATGAAGACCTCCGAACTGTGCCCGCGCACCCACGCTCTGATCGTTGAGGCCGTAGCATCGGCCGGACTCCCGAAGGGTGTTTTGAACGCCGTATCCAATGCACCCGAAGATGCCGCAAAGATCGTCGAAACACTGATCGCTCATCCAGCTGTCAGACGGGTCAATTTCACCGGATCGACGCGTGTTGGCCGCGTTATTGCCGAGACCGCCGGCCGTTACCTCAAACCCGCACTTCTGGAACTTGGAGGCAAGGCACCCTTCATAGTCCTCGACGATGCCGATATCGATGCTGCTGTCGCCGCTGCTGCCTTCGGTGCCTTCATGAACCAGGGCCAGATCTGCATGTCGACGGAACGTATTATCGTGCTGGATGCCGTTGCCGACACATTCGTCAGTGCGTTTGCCAAGAAGGTCGAGACACTGAAGGCAGGCGATCCGCGTGAAGGCAAGACACCGCTTGGCTCGCTCGTCAGCGCTGAGGCCGCCGCCCGTATTCGCACCCTCGTCGACGACGCCGTTTCCAAGGGGGCGAAACTCGTTGCCGGTGGCAGCGGAAGCGGCACGATGCTCGATGCACTGGCCGTCGACGGTGTGACGCCAGCAATGCGACTTTACTCGGAAGAGAGCTTCGGTCCGGTCGTTTCCATCATTCGTGCCACAAGCGTTGATGAAGCTGTCAGTATCGCAAACGAAACCGAATTCGGTCTTTCGGCCGCAATTTTCGGTCGCGACCAGGCGCGGGCCCTTCAGATCGCCGGGCGTATCGAAAGCGGTATCTGCCACATCAACGGTCCAACCGTGCACGACGAGGCACAAATGCCGTTCGGTGGCGTGAAGGCGTCCGGGTATGGTCGTTTTGGTGGGACCGCCGGTATTGCCGAATTCACTGAGCTGCGCTGGGTCACGCTTCAGGACGGGCCGCTGCATTACCCCATCTGAGGAGGAGAAACCTTTGATTGGCGCCGCTCTTTGATAGGAGCGGCGTCATCGCGCCTGGCCGACAAGCCAATTCGTCAAGTTCCGGACAGGATCATCCTGACGTTTCGGCTTTACGAGCCAATACCCCCGGTCAGGGGCATCAAGGGCAGGGCCTGCAATAACGAGCACACCTGCATCAACAAGGGAATCGACAAGTCCCGCCCACCCGATTGCCAATCCTTGTTCACCGACCGCTGCCTGTACCACCATGGAATAGTTGTTGAATGTCAGGTCGCCCTGTTCCATTGCCGACTGCCGTTCGACGCCGAAATGGCTAAAATAGCTCCTCCAGTCGAACCACTGCGTTGACGAGGTGTTTTCCAGATGGATGAGCTTGTGGCGAGACAGTGCTCGCGGATCTGTCTCTGCTCCTGCTTTTTGCAGATAGGCAGGAGCGCAAACCGGTGCGATCTTCTCCGAGACAAGCAGGACCGCACCTTCGCCGGCTTCTGCGCGTGAACCGAAGATCACCATCACATCGCCGTCTTCCTTCGCCTGCCTCAGCGGGTTCTGGGTTGCGACGATCTGGATATTGATATCAGGATCGACGGCACGGAAGGCGTGCATGCGGGGAATGAGCCAGAGCGAGGAAAAGGCGTAATCGGTGTGGACCCTGATTGATGGCCGCTCGCTCTTGCGGCGCAGTTGCTGCGTAAAGAGATCGACGGCATCGACGTTGTTCGAGACGATCTCGAAAAGACGCTTGCCATCTGTGGTCAGTTCTATGCCGCGATGCTTTCGTCTGAGAAGCGCTGTCTGCAGTTCGTCCTCGATCTTGCGAATCTGGTAGCTGACAGCAGGCTGCGTCAATCCAAGGTTTTCGGCTGCCGATGTCAGACTACCGCGGCGCACGACTTCGCAGAAAATGCGCATCCACCCTAGGTCGAGCGGTCTCTCAGGCATAAAAAATCCTTATGTGAAATATCGAAAATTACCGGCTTCACAGCAGGTTCGGTGCTGTTGTTCAATAAATATCTCTAATAACTGCGGAACTCCAATGAAAACCATCTCTCGCATGAACAGGATTGCCACAGGTGTCTTTTTCTGTGTGGCTGCTTTCTCCACGACTGTTCAGGCCGCTGACGATGCCGCCTGCAAGACGGTCCGCATGAGTGATCCCGGCTGGACGGATATTACCGCGACCAACGGTGTTGCCGCCGTCCTTCTGGATGCGCTTGGCTATGAAGCCGATGTCAAGACGCTCTCGGTTCCTATCGGCTATCAGGCCATGAAAAACGGCGAGATCGACGTTTTCCTCGGCAACTGGATGCCGGCCCAGAAATCCTTCGTCGATGACCTGAATGCTGCAAAAGCGGCCGAGGTGATGACGAAGAACCTCGAAGGTGCAAAGTTTACGCTCGCTGTCCCCGCCTATATGGCAAGGAAGGGTGTGAAAGACTTTTCCGACCTCGCCAAACACGCAGACGAGTTCGAAAGCAAGATCTACGGCATCGAGCCAGGTGCTCCGGCAAACCAGAATATCCAGAAGATGATCGATGCCAATGATTTCGGTCTGAAGGGCTGGCAATTGGTCGAATCCGGAGAACAGGCCATGCTTGCCCAGGTCGAACGTGCCGGCAAACAGGAGAAGGGTGTCGTTTTCCTCGCCTGGGCGCCCCATCCCATGAATGAGAAGATCGAGATTTCCTATCTGTCGGGAGGGGACGCCTATTTCGGAGCGAATTTCGGCGGAGCTGAAGTCTATACGCTGGCAAGGACCGGATGGGCACAGCAGTGCCCGAATGCGGCGAGCCTCTTCAAAAAACTGAAATTCGAAATCGGAATGGAAAACAGCCTGATGGGTTCGATCCTCGGCGGTGAAGATGCAAAGGCCGCAGCCACAGGCTGGCTCAAAGCCAATCCGACGGCGCTCGATGGCTGGATGACGGGTGTGACCACGCTCGATGGCAAGCCGGGCGCGGACGCGGTCAAAGCCAAGCTCGGGCTCTGACAGGAACCATTATTTCATGACGCGTCCGAATATCCTGATCCTCATGGTCGACCAGTTCAACGGAACATTGTTCCCTGACGGGCCGGCCGATTTTTTGCATGCCCCGCATCTGAAGGCGTTGGCGGAACGCTCTGTGCGTTTCGCCAACACCTATACGGCAAGCCCCTTATGCGCGCCGGCACGCGCGTCGTTCATGTCCGGGCAGTTGCCGAGCCGTACCCGTGTGTACGATAACGCGGCTGAATTCGCCTCAGATATTCCGACCTACGCACATCATCTGCGGGCAGCAGGTTATTACACCGGGCTTTCGGGAAAGATGCATTTTGTCGGGCCTGATCAGCTACATGGTTTTGAAGAACGTCTGACAACCGATATCTATCCGGCCGATTTTGGATGGACGCCCGACTATACGAAGCCCGGCGAGCGGATCGACTGGTGGTACCACAATCTCGGTTCGGTGACGGGGGCAGGGGTCGCCGAAATCACCAATCAGATGGAATATGACGATGAAGTCGCCTATCATGCGACCCGGAAGCTCTATGACCTGTCGCGCAAGCTTGATGACCGCCCGTGGTGCCTGACGGTCAGCTTTACGCACCCGCATGATCCATATGTCGCGCGGCGGAAATTCTGGGATCTCTATGAAGATTGCCCCGTTCTTGATCCGAAGGTCGGCGCCTTGCCGTTCGAGCAGCAGGACCCGCATTCGAAGCGCCTGCTCGAAGCCTGCGATCATACGGCGTTCGACATTACGGATGAGGAGGTGCGAAGGGCACGCCGCGGATACTTCGCCAATATCTCCTACGTCGATGAGAAAATCGGCGATATCCTCGATGTGCTGAAGCGCACCCGCATGGATGACGACACGATCATCCTGTTCCTCTCCGATCACGGGGATATGCTGGGTGAGCGCGGCCTCTGGTTCAAGATGTGTTTTTACGAGGGATCTTCGCGGGTGCCCTTGATGGTCGCGGCTCCAGGATGGGAGCCTGCGCGGATCGATGCACCGGTTTCAACGCTCGACGTCACACCCACGCTGTGCGGGCTGGCTGGCCTCGATATGGCTTCGCTGAAACAATGGACGGATGGCGAAGACCTATCCGGCGTTGTCGCCGGCACGGGCGTGCGTGGTCCAGTGCCGATGGAATACGCCGCAGAAGGTTCGATCGCCCCGCTTGTCGCTATCCGGGACGGTCGCTTCAAGCTCACAGTCTGCGACGCCGATCCGCCCTTGCTGTTCGATCTCAATCAGGACCCTGACGAGCGGGTCAATCTTGCCGATGATCCGGAGCATGCGGCGGTCGTCAGGGATATTCTCTCACAGATCACAAAACGCTGGAACCTTGCATCCTTCGACGCATCGGTGCGGGAAAGCCAGGCAAGGCGCTGGGTGGTCTACAAGGCGTTGCGAAACGGTGCCTATTACCCCTGGGATTACCAGCCGTTGCAAAAGGCATCCGAACGCTACATGCGCAACCACATGGATCTCAACGTGCTGGAAGAAAACCAGCGTTTTCCACGCGGAGAGTAAGCGGTCAGACAATCAGGCCGAGCGATGTACTCTCGGTGCGCCTCCCATGGCCTGCACCGCGAGGCTGCCAGCCTGGATGCCGGCTTCAAGGCATTGTTGCGGGCTTTCACGGCTGAGCCATGCGTCAAGGAAGCCGGCATTAAAGGCGTCACCGGCGCCGGTGGTGTCTATGACGGGAACATTGCGGGCGGCCGCGTGGAAAACACCACGATCCGCTGATAGCCATGCGCCTTCAGCGCCGCCTTTCAGCGCAACAACGGGAAATGCGGATGATAGGGCATCAATTGCCTCGCGAGGGTCGGCCTTTCCGGTGATGGCTTCTGCCTCCTCAAGGTTCGGTAGGAAGACATCGACGCCCTCGCAGGCCGCGAGCAGGCCGTTGCTGTAGATGAGGGCGGCGTCCCAGCTTGGATCGAGCGAGACGGTAAGGCCGTTCTCCTTGGCGCGGGTGACGAGATCGGGGATTTCGTTGAGGGTGGCAAACTCGGCAATGTGGAGATGGCAAGCCTTTTCCCAGGCGAAGGCCGCATCCAGTGTCGACGGCCGCGCATGTCCTGCACGATGCGTCAGGAACGCCCGGTCATGCCCGACAACCGTTGCAACGGTGACTTGCGGACCGGCGTCGGCTGAATGCTCCAGGAATTGCAGATCGATACGATGCTCACCCATCTGTTTGCCGATGGCGCTGGAGAAGGTATCGGTCCCGAGCCTTGCCAGTAACGCAACGTCACGGCCAATATACGCAAAATGGGCCGCGGCAATGAACGCACCGCCGCCGGCTGCCATCTTCATATCGCTCGCAAATGTCTCCCTACCAAGGACGGGCATCGCATCGAGCCCGGTGAAGACTAGGTCGCAATAGATGCGACCAACACTGATAATCGCAGACTTACGCGTGACACTCGCCATCATGCACGGTCCAGAAGCTTTTCCGTTTTGGTATCAAACAGATAGAGAGAACCTTTTTCCGCGTGGCATCGGAGCTGGCTGCCGACTGCTGGTATCGATTTGCCGCGGGCGGTCGCGATGATCGAACTTGTCGACGTATCCAGATGGACAAGCGTTTCAGGGCCGAGAGGCTCGACTGCTGTTACTGTCCCTTCGATGGAAAACGTGCGCTCCGTCTCACTGTTCTCGCCAACGAGAAGATCATGAGGGCGTATGCCGATCAGCAGCTCACCTGTGGCTGAAAACGTTATGCCTTCGGCTTTGCGCGTTCCCTGCAGGAGGTTCATTGACGGACTGCCGATAAACCGCGCCGTAAAGACATCCACGGGTTTCTCGTAAAGTTCAGATGGCGTGCCGACCTGAAGGATATGCCCGTCTTTCATCACAACGATCCTGTCGGCCATCGTCATGGCCTCCACCTGGTCATGTGTCACGTAAACGGTGGTTGTCTTAAGACGTTGATGCAAGCGTTTGATCTCTATGCGCATTTGTGATCTGAGCTGTGCGTCGAGATTGGACAACGGCTCATCGAACAGAAAGGCAGAGGGATCACGCACCATGGCACGTCCGATCGCGACGCGCTGCCTCTGGCCGCCCGATAGCGCGGCCGGCCGGCGGTCAAGCAGGGCCTCGAGGCCGAGAACACGTCCGGCCTCTTCGATGCGTCGGTTTTTTTCCGCGCTGTCGAGCTTTGAGGTGTAGAGACCGAAGCCAATGTTCTGGCGCACGGTCATATGCGGGTAGATCGCGTAATTCTGGAACACCATGGCGATATTGCGCTGCTTGGGTTCCTTCTCGTTGACAACATTGCCGCCGATTTTCAGCGTTCCGTCAGAAATCTCTTCGAGCCCGGCAATCATCCTGAGCGTCGTCGATTTTCCGCAACCGGATGGACCGACGAAAACGACGAATTCCCCATCCTCGATGGCGAGATCAATACCCTTGACCGCCTCGACCTTGCCGTAGCGCTTTACGATTTGATTGAGTTCGATTGTCGCCATTATCGCGCTCCCGTCAGGGCGGTAAATTTCTCGGTGAGTTCAGCGGCTTTCGCGGCTTCGTAGTCGGCCGACTTTTGGGCCTCGGCAGCAAGGGCGCCTAGCTTTTCACGATAGGCCGCGATTGCCTCGCGCATGGCGGTCGGGGCAGGACCGCCGAAACGGTTGCGAACGGCAACGAAGTGCTCCGGCGATACGATTTTTCTGAATGTCGTTTCGTCGACGGTCGTATCGTGGCCTGCCAGTTCCCTGAAGGCTTTCTGGAATGGAGGAAAGCCGTCAGTCGGCAGGTCGCCTTTCAAGGCGACAACACTTTTTGCGACCGCAGCAGCGATTTCATGTGCCTGGCGGAAAGAGAGGCCCTCGATGCGGACTAGGGAATCTGCAAGTTCGGTGATGGTGATGCAGGAGCGGCGAATGTTCTGATCGACCCGTTCAGGATCGATGCTGATCTTGCCGATGAGGCTGGCAAGGAGATCAAGCACACGTCCGGCCGAGGCGAAGGCCTCATAACCGACACCCTGCGTTTCGCCTTCGCTGTCATTCATGTCGGTAAAGGGCGTGTTGTGCATCACGTCGAGCATGGTGCGTGCCCTACCGAAGGTTTGGCTTGCGAGATGGCGCAGGTGCTCGATCGGGACGGGATTGCGCTTTTGCGGCATGATCGAAGATATCTGCACGAGCGAATTCGGTACGTATATCTGGCCGACTTCAAAACTCGTCCAGAACTGAAAATCCTGAATGAGCCGCCCAAGATGCAGGAACATCAGTTCCATGGCCGAATAGGTTGCTGTGGTATAGTCGACTGCAGCAATACAGGAATAGGAGTTGCGCAGCGGTGCCGAGAAACCCAGCAATTCTGCGACCCGGGCCCGGTCGATCGGAAAACCGGACGTCGTGATGGCCGCAGCGCCCATCGGTGAAAGGTCGACAATCCGCCGGGCTTCTGCGAAGCGGTCGATGTCGCGCACCAAAACCTCGATCGCCGCGGAGAGATAGTGGCCGAACGTTGTCGGCTGCGCCGGTTGCCCGTGGGTGTAGGCGACGATCAGCGTGTTTTCATTACGCTCGGCGGCGTCAATCATTGCCTCAAGAAGAAGACGCGCCTTGGTCATCAGGGCATCGATCTTCTCTTTCAGGCCGATCTTGAAAAGCGTGTGATCAATGTCGTTTCGTGAGCGGGCGGTATGCAGTCGCCCGGCCACATCGACACCAATCCTTGCTTTCAGTTCTTTCTCGATCAGGAAAAAGAAGTCCTCGACCTCGCCGGTATAGATGAGCGTCGAGGGATCGATGGACCTGTCGATATCCTCAAGGGCACCAGCAATTTTTGCGGAGGTTTCAGCGTCAAGAATGCCGGTTTCACGCAGCATGACCAGATGAGCACGGTCAATGCGCCTAAAGCCATCGACGTGATGATTTTTTGCGCCATCGAACAGGGGGCGAAGCACTGTTTCCTTGTAAACGGCATCGGGAAACTTGCTGGTATCGGAAAGGCGCGGGTTCGTATCGGCCATGATGTTATCCTTTCAGGCCCGCCAGCATCACACCGCGGACGATGTAGCGTTGCAGGACGATGAAGACGATCAATGTTGGAATGGTCGCAATAGCGGCTCCGGTCATGATCATTTCCCACTGGATCTGCTGCTCGACAGCAAAGCTCGAGAGGCCGACAGGCAAGGTGTAAAGCTCCTTGCTGGTGGTCACGATCAACGGCCAGAAAAAAGCTGTCCAGTTGCCAAGGAATGTGAAGATGGCAAGGGCGGAGAGCGCAGGTGTCACCAGAGGCAGGGCAACCTTCCACCAGATCTGGAATTCGTTCAGTCCATCGACCCGGGCAGCCTCGATGAAATCGTTTGGGACCGTCTCGAAGAACTGCTTCATCAGGAATGTGCCGAATGCCGTCATCATGCCCGGGAACATGATGCCCCAGTAGCTATCCAGCCAGCCGAGCTGGCTAGACATCAGATACCATGGAATAACGAGCATTTCCGTCGGGATCATCAACGTCGAGAGAATTGCGATGAAGATGAAGTAGCGTCCACGGAACTCGAATTTTGCCAGCGTGTAGCCAACAAGACTGTCGAAAAAGCAGTTCGAGAGGGTCACGATGATCGCAACCAGCATCGAGTTGAAGAACCACCGCAGGAAGCGTCCGTCAGCCATCACGGTGACATAGTTCGAAAGCGTTGGCGCAGCCGGAATAAGTCGGAGATCGTAGACCTGATCTGCCGTTTTCAACGATGTCGAGAACATGAAAAGCAGCGGTGATACCATGATCAGGCCGCCAATAAAGAGCAGCGTCCATGCGATGATGCGGCCAGGACGGATACGGGCGTGGGAAAGTGGCTGTGCTTCGCTCATTTATTTCCCCTCAGCACCCAGAGCTGAACCAGCGATACGGCAAGTAGAATGGTGAACAGAACGACCGTTTGTGCGGCCGCATAGCCCATCGCATAGGAGTTGAACGCCGTCTGGTAGATCATCAGCACAAGCGGCTTCGTTGATCCGAGCGGGCCGCCCGGGTCGTTGGTGGTCATGTTGTAGACCTGGTCGAAGATGCGCAAAAATCCGATCGACGAGAATACCACGAGAAAGACCGTGGTCGGTTTGAGGAGCGGCAGGGTGATCTTGCGCAGGATCGCCCACTCGCCAAGGCCGTCTATGCGCGCAGCCTCATAAAACGTTGTTGGAATGGCACGCAGCCCGGCCATGAAGATGATGATCTGGAAACCCAGCCCCGCCCAGATGGCCGTCACCATGATCGAAAAGAGAGCCTGGTCAGTCGAACGGATGAAAGGCTGCTGCGGAATTCCGATGAGGCCCAGCACGTCATTGATGATGCCGATCGGGGGTGGTTGATAAAACCATCGCCAGACCCACGCCATCGCCGCAGCTGTCGTCAGATAGGGAAGGAAATAGAGCGCGCGGATAAGCCCGTGCAGAATGCGGACACGATCGAGATAAAAGGCGATAACAAATGCCAGAACGAGGCTGATCGGTGTGCCGATGATGAGATAGGTGAACGTGTTCTTGAAGACCTTCCAGAACTGTGGGTCCTTGAACAGTTTCACATAGTTGGCAACGCCAATGAACTTGGCCGGCCGCAGCAGATCCCAGTTAGTGAAAGACAGCCAGAAGGCCTGCAGCGTCGGATAAAAGCGAATGACGCTGTAAAACAGGATTGGGATCGCCAGGAAGCTCCAGATCCAGATAAGCCGTTTGGTGCGCATGGAAAGGCGATCTCCAAAGGAGCCGCCGGGGCGGCCGGATGCCGCCCCCTGTTGGTCGATCGCTGTCATGACTTGACCTTCAGTTTAAGGCTTGGCCGCGTCGATGATTTCCTGTTCGGCCTCGGCGGCCGCCTTGATGGAATCCTCAACCGATTGACCCTCCAGCAAAACGCGGTTCGTCATGTCGATCGCGTTTTGTCGTTGGGCAGCCTCGTCCTTGAAGAGGGTGGTGTGGGCGTACTCAAGGCCCTTCAGGAACGGCGCATAAACCGGGTCCTTCAGGTTCTCAGGTGTCAATGCCGCTTCACGTCGGGCGGGCAGTTCACCCACTGTCTTCAGCCAGATCGCCATGGCCTCGGGCGAGGAGATATAAGCGAGGAATTTCTTCGAGGCCTCCAGTTCTTCGCCGGTCGTTTTGGCGCTGATGCCGTTTGCGAAGTAGCTGGCGTAGTTCGAACGGATGTTCTTCTCATTTGTGGGAAGCTCGGTGACGCCCCATTCGAAATCCTTGATGGTCCGGAAGGAGCCGAGACGGAACGTACCGTCGATCGTCATACCCGCTTTTCCGGCTCGGAAGGCGGCCTGGCCTTCATCCATGAAACCAGCCTGACCGATCTTCTTTTCAAGCTGCAGGCTCGTGTAGAATTTAAGCGCCTGAACACCGGCCTCGCTGTTATAGGTAACCTTCTGGTCGTTGTCGGTATAGGGCGCGCCGCCATACTGGCGAATCAGCACCTCACGCCACCATTGGTGATCCTGACCACCCATGTCGAGTGTCGAGCCAGCAACGGTGAGGTTGCCCGCTGCATCATGCTTGGCGATTTTTTCTGCGGCTGCGACAAATTCATCCAGCGTTTTCGGAGGGTTGGCAGGATCAAGGCCCGCTTCCGCAAACAGCTTCTTGTTGTAGAAAAGGGCAAGCGAGCGAACCGCTGTCGGAAGGCCGTAATAGTCGTCGCCACGCTTCATGGCGCTGACGATTGGGAAGAAATCGCTTTCGATCTTGTCGTGCGGGAATGCATCGGTTGGCAGCGGCTGCAAGATCCCGCCGGCAGCGAACTTGTCCAGCCAGCCATAGAAGAGTTGCATGACGTCAGGGCCATTGCCGGACATGTTGGCGGCAATGACGCGTGTCTGATAGTCGGCGTAGGGGAAGGTTACCTGTTTAACGGTTATATCAGGGTTTGCCTTCTGGAACTCCGCAATGAGTTCGTCCATCGCTTTTACGCGTGTGTCGAAGACATATTGCCAATATTCGATTTCGACAGCTTGCGCTGCGTTGAATGCGAATGTGCTGAAACCGGCGACCAAGCCGGCGAACAAAGTTGCCCTGCGCATGTAAGCCTCCATTGTCTCCGCCTGCTTTGCAGATGCGGAGTGAGTTCCCTTTATCCACGCTTTCGCGCGCACTTTATCGGCTCGCAACAGTAGGGTTTGCCAATCCCTGAAACGCGCTGAGCCGGACCCCCGGTCGGCCTCTACGGTTCTCTGAAGGCGCGAGTTTGTCAATAAGATAATTTACTTGAATTATTATATTGCGCTTATCGTTATTTCGACGGTATGAATTTTCTACGATACGGGAAGTTGAAGAGATGACGGTGCACACGTTGGATGCCTATCCGGTCGCAATTGGCAAAAATCCCGAGCGAAGCCGCGAACATAACAGGCGGGTCGTGCTCGATCTTGTTCGCCGGCACGGCTCGCTTGGTCGCGCCCAGATTGCCAAGATCACCCACCTGACCCCGCAGGCGGTTGCCAACATCGTCGACGAGCTAATGGGCGAGCAGCTTCTGAAGGAAATCGGACGTCGGCGCACCGGCCGTGGCCAGCCGCCGATCCAGTTTGCGGTCAACCCCGACGGTGGGGCGACGATCGGCGTGGAAATTGCCGCCGACCGCATGGTCACGGTTGGTCTCGACCTTGCCGGCGTTATGCGCGCCGAGCGTGTGACGCGCCTGAAAAAGACTACGCCGGATTATATCCTCAAGACTTTTGCCGCAGAGCATGCCGCTGTCGCGGGAGCTCTGGGATGCAGGCTGCTAGGCACCGGTGTGGTTATGCCAGGGCCTTTCGAGATCGACGGTATGACGTCGGTCGGGCCGACAACCCTCTCGGGCTGGGTGGGGATCGATGCCCGTCAAATGCTCAGCGATGCCTGCGGCCAACAGGTCGTGGTTGAAAACGACGCGACCGCAGCCGCCGTCGGTGAGCGCCTGTTCGGTCAAGGTCTCAGCATCCCGAACTTCTGCATGATCTATTTCGGTGTCGGTATCGGCCTAGGCATGATTCAGGAAGGCGCCCCTTACCGTGGTGCCTTTGGAAACGCCGGTGAAATCGGCCATGTGACCGTTTCCCCACGTGGCAGGCCTTGCCCGTCCTGCGGACAGAGAGGCTGCCTGGAAGCTTATGCTTCAGCTTATGTGCTCAAGGAAAAATTGCAGGCCATCGGCATTGTCGATACCGAGCTTGGTGACCTTGAGGGGCTGTTCAACGCATCCAATCCCGTCATGATGACGTGGATTGATGAGGCCGCCGATCATCTGGCGCCGATCATCGCGATGCTCGAAAACATCCTCGATCCGCAGACAATCATTCTGGGTGGCGCATTGCCGGAGCCCGTCATCCGCGAAATCATCACCCGCATGGGCAGCTTGCCGACATCGGTTGCGAGCCGCCGGCAGCGCGAGTTGCCACGCGTGATCCATGGAACATCCGGGCAGTTGACGGCGGCCCTTGGCGCTGCAGCTCTTCCCCTGTTCGATATCGTCACACCGAAACTCGAGACGTCGACTGCGGCGATTGGGGCTGCACAGACCTGAATTCTGGAGGAGACTGTCAATGCTGAACCCACGAGAGCGCATCGAACGGCAGATGGCCGATCCATGGCTTGTGCGCATGCACCGACGGCTGAGTGCTCTGAAATCGGTTGCGACGGTGATGCACACCGGTGCGCATCCCGATGATGAGCAGAACGGGTTGCTTGCCTATCTCAGGATGGAGCTGGGCATGCGGGTCATTATCGCCTGCTCGACGCGTGGCGAAGGGGGGCAGAATGCTCTGGGGCCAGAACGCCTCGGTGCTCTTGGCGTCATACGGTCCCGCGAGCTAGAGGAGGCCGCTCGCGTCATCGATGCCGACGTCCATTGGCTCGGGCACGGACCGGTGGACCTCATTCATGATTTTGGCTTTTCCAAGGATGGTGACCGGACGTTCGACCGGTGGGGAGAAGCGCGCATCGTTGAACGTTTGGTCCGTGCCTATCGCAAGGAACGTCCCGATATCGTCATTCCGACCTTCCTCGATGTCCCGGGGCAGCACGGGCACCACCGCGCCATGACACGCGCTGCGAGAAGTGCGATCTCGCTGGCTGCTGACAAGTCGGCCTTTCCGGAGCATTTTTCCGAAGGACTGACGCCGTGGAAAGTGGCGAAATTTTATCTTCCTGCCTGGTCAGGTGGGGGAGACACCTACGACGATGAGGTTCCTCCACCCGAAACGACGCTCGTCATCGCCGCGCAAGGAAAAGAGCAGGCAACTGGTGCTCAATACGACCGCATCGGTGAATGGTCCCGTTATTATCACGCATCACAGGGGATGGGGCACTGGCCGAAGGATCCGCAGGTATTTTGGCCGCTGCACCTTGAGACAAGCGAGGGCAGCGATCGCGACGAGGCAACGATTGCCGACAACCTTCCATCGTCACTCCTGCACCTTGCCGCGCATCCGGGACTTGAGGCAGATCTGGCGAAGGCATTGAGCGATGCCGATGAGGCGATTAACAGGGCAGTTTCGGCCTTTCCAGACCGGCAGTCAATCGAGGCGTCACTTCTTGAAGCGGCGACCCTCCTGCAACATGTCGACGAAACCGCAGGAGAGGAATTCAGGGGCCTGCACGGGCATCGGATAGTCCGTAAACGAGCTCAGCTTGACGCGGCGATCCTGACGGCGATCGATATTTTTGAACGCGCCTATGCGGAGCCTGCCGAGATCAGCCCGGGCGGACAAGCTGTTTTGCACGTCGAATTTTCGGCATCACCTTCTGATTACGAGGTCGACGTCACGCCTGTTCTTCCACCCGGCGTCTCATGCTCCGTTCAAGCGCTCGGTCAGGCCACGATGTTTTCGCTGCTCGCCGAAAAGGATACGCCTGTATCAGGGTTCTACCAGCCTGTCTGGAATGCCATGGGTGGCAATGGTCATGCATCTGTCCGGGTGTCGGCGAAGATTGGAGGGCGGACCGTCACGGCCGGCTTTGATCTCGAAGAGCCGTTTTTCGTTTCCCCCGCGCTATCTCTGACACTGACGCCCGACGCGCTCCTGGTGCCACTTGGCAGTTCGGCGGCACAGTTGGGGTTCAAGGCGGTGACAAAGGGCGGCGAGGCGGCTGTCTCTTTCAATCCCGTGGACGGCTGGAATGCGCGGAAATCAGGCGAAGACTGGGTTGCAGAGCGCACAGGGGAAGCGGTTGCGGGACTTGTTTCGCTTGAAGCACACATCGGATCACATGCTGTGTTTCAGGTGACGCCGATTGCCTATCCTCACATCGGCCGGGCGAGGTTCTTGGTCCCGTCCAGACTCAGAATTTTATCGCTCGACATGAAGCTACCTGCCGAAGCACGGGTGGGTTACATCGGCGGTGGCGCAGACAACGTTGGATCCTGGCTCGGCCGCATGGGCCTCGATGTTACCGAGCTCGATGCGCAGGCACTCAGCGGCGATCTCAGTCCCTACACGACGATTGTCGTGGGTATATTCGCTTTCGGCATTCGTATGGATCTCGCCGCAGCAACCGTCAAACTGCACCGATTTGTCGAGCAGGGAGGGCATCTCGTCACTCTCTATCATCGCCCGACCGATGGATGGGATCCTCAGTCAACGCCTGTCAGGCAGCTTGAAATCGGAAAACCGTCTTTACGCTGGCGCGTGACGGACCCTAATGCCGAGGTGACGGTGCTGGCGCCGGATCACCCGTTGCTTGCGGGGCCGAACGTGATCAGTGAGGAGGATTGGGCCGGATGGGACAAGGAGAGAGGCCTTTATTTCGCGGCACGCTGGGATGATGGTTACGAACCATTGCTTGCCATGCATGATGTCAACGAACAGCCCCTGAAGGGCGCTTTGATTTCGGGCCGTTTTGGTAGGGGACGCCATACGCATACCAGTCTTGTCCTCCATCACCAGATGGACAAACTGGTTCCCGGCGCGTTCCGTCTGATGGCAAACCTCGTGCAGCCGGCGTGAACGGGCAGAGCGATAACGCAGCCGCATCGCAGACGCATGGCTCCAATGCCCGCGCCGGTGTCAGCTGGCTGCTGCTTGACATGACCTTGGTGGCGGGCGGCATGACGGCGCTCGTCAAGGCGCAAGGTGCGACCTATCCCGCGTTTCAGCTGGTCTTCATTCGCGCAATGATCGGCCTATTGTTCATCCTGCCGTTGGTCTGGCGTCATCGGAGGGAAATGCTGCGTGTTAAATATCCGCTCCGCAATCTCTTTCGCATTGCCTGCAACGCGATCGCACTGACGAGCAATTTCCTCGCGATCACCATGTTGCCGCTTGCGACGGTCACTGCAGTTGGCTTTTCAAGGCCGCTGGTGACCATGGCAATGGCGGTCCTGTTTCTCGGCGAATATGTCAGCCGCATTCGCTGGGCGGGGGCGATCGTGGCGTTCTTGGGTGTTCTCGTGGTCATTGCACCGGGGACGTCCGATTTTAACGCAGGCGTCCTGGTCGTTCTCGTTTCGGTCATCTTCGGAGCACTGGCGATCATACAGACCCGTGCGCTGCGCGAGGAAAACACCACGGTGATGATGGTCTTCTACACTGTCGGTCTGGCAGCCATCACAGCGGTCCCGGCACTCTGGACGTGGCAACCGGTTCTGCCGTTCGACTGGGTGCCGCTCCTGGCGATAGGCATTCTTGCACAGCTCGGGCAATACTGCTTCCTTCGAGCCTATCGCATGGCGGACGCCAGCCTTCTTGCGCCGGTCGGTTATCTCTCGCTGCTTTTTACGACAGCGGTCGGTTACTTCATTTTTGGGGAGGTGCCGGAGGCACGCGTAGGCGCTGGCGTTGCAATCATCCTTGTCTCACTCCAGGTCGCGGCGCTGTTGGAAAGACGCTCGAAAAGGAGCGACGAACCATAATTGCCGTGATGCGCTTCAGGACATGAGAACGCGCAACCGCACCCAGTTCAACACGGCAAGTCTGATCCGATCGTAAAACGCCCTTGCGATCCCTACGTAGCGCATGCCCCATGCGAGCCAGGCATAGGTCAAAAGCTTTTCTCGACCGGCATGATAGATGCGCTCAACAATCAGGAATGTCGCAAGGTGCGCCATAATGACCATAGTAAGGCCGGACGCGACGTGTCCGTGTGCCATGACGATTAGTCCGACCACCTTTAGCGGTTCGGCAATTGCAAAAGGCACAGCAAGAAGAAGCAGGATCACCAGTCGCGACTGCCTGGCGATATGAGCCTCGATATGCCTGAACACCGCCATTGCCGAGATTGCCTTTACCACGGGCCGGTAAAGTGGGCGAAAGATCACATCGATGAAAGACACCATGACAATGATCGCCCGAATTGGCATTGATAAAACCAGCCAGAACGTCCTTTTCATTTCAAGCGGTCTCCATCGTCGGCACTGCCTAGCCTTTCTCTTTTTTAGCCGCCTCAAACGTGGCAAAAGCAAGTCTTGAACACGTGCTCACGTGTGTCTGATGCTCGCATACATACCTGTCGTGCGGAAATCGCGTGGGTTGGTACCATAGAGGCGTCTGAAGACTTTCGAAAAATAGTTGGGATCGTCAAAGCCGCACAGAACGGAGACTTCTTTGATAGGCATCGTCTCGGCTGTCGTCAGCAGTTTCGCGGCGCGCCTGAGACGTCGCTGGAGAACGAATTCTGCAGGTGGCATGCCTTCACTCGCGGCAAAGATCCGTGAAAAATGCGCGCGGCTGAGGCCGGCAACGGCGGCAAGGTCGCCGACCGAAAGACGGTCGCCGAGATGGCTGTCGATGTAACTCAGGACCTGCTGCATCGTACGGTATTCACCACTGAAGGAAGGGTGAGAGCCGAAGACGTCATCGTAGAGGATCATTGCCGCCTCATAGGCGACTGCGGAAGCTGCTCCCGGGGTTTCCGCACCATTGACGAGCCGAGAGCAGCAGGAGGCAAGATGGTCTATCGTCGCTGCCTGCAACTTGAGGATCGGGCCTGTGACGGCGAGAATGTTGCGATGGATGCGCAAGGCCTCCTCGCCATTCATGGAAATCCAGAAGAACTCCCACTCCCTACCGTCTTCCAGCCAGTAACGATGATTGTGGGGGATCAGGAGTAACAGCGTCTCACCCGGTTTGACGGTGTAGAGGCGGTTTTCGTAGCGCAAATTTCCCTGCCCGGCGATTGAGTGCTGGAGAACGGTAAAGGGCGTCTGCCCGCGTTTGCGCCCGTCCCAGTCATAACCGCTGTCACGCCGGATTTCATAACCGCTGCTCGTCGGCATGGTGTGCAATGTCTGGCGCCCGCGTGGCAACGAGACCGTCCGCATCCCAGGGCCCGCGTTAATCAAATCCTGCAGCACAAAATTACCCATGAAAGCATAATCCTTCTCTGGTTATGCCCATCATTATACGCATAATCCCGATCCGAGGAGACAGTCAGAGGGACGATCGGGAGGAAAGTTTGGAAATAGCGCTGATTTTTTAGCGTTTCTGAACTTTGTGGTGTCTGATCGCTATTTGAGACCCTCTGGTCCGTTTCACCCGTTCGATATGCAACAGAGGTGATGCTATGAGTTTCAAAATCGCTATTATTGGTGCTGGCAGCGTTGGATTCACGAAAAAGCTGTTCACGGACCTGTTGTGCGTTCCGGAGTTTCGCGATATCGAAGTCGCGCTGACCGATGTCAGCCAGCACAATCTCGATATGATCAAGGCAATTCTCGACAAGGTCGTCGAGGCAAATGCGCTGCCGGTGAAGATCACTGCAGATACCGAGCGCAGAAAAGCTCTTGAGGGCGCAAAATACGTTATCAGCTGCGTTCGTGTCGGTGGGCTTGAAGCCTACGCAGACGATATCCGTATTCCGCTGAAATATGGCATCGACCAGTGCGTCGGAGACACCATCTGCGCCGGAGGCATTCTCTACGGCCAGCGCAACATCCCGGTCATACTCGACTTCTGCAAGGACATCCGCGAGGTTGCTGCACCCGGTGCGAAATTCCTCAATTACGCTAACCCCATGGCCATGAACACCTGGGCGGCGATTGAATACGGCAAGGTTGATACTGTAGGGCTTTGCCATGGCGTCCAGCACGGTGCTGAACAGATTGCAGAAATACTCGGTGCCAAATCCGTGTCCGAGCTGGATTACATCTGCTCGGGGATCAACCATCAGACATGGTTCATCGATCTCAGACTGAACGGCCGCAAGATTGAAAAGGACGAGCTCGTTGCTGCCTTCGAGGCTCATCCGGTGTTTTCTCAGCAGGAAAAGCTGCGCATCGACGTATTGAAGCGTTTCGGCGTCTATTCGACCGAGAGCAACGGCCATCTTTCCGAATATCTTCCCTGGTACCGCAAGCGTCCTGACGAGATCGCCCGCTGGATCGACATGTCGGACTGGATTCATGGCGAGACTGGCGGATATCTGCGCCATTCGACGGAAACCCGAAACTGGTTTGAGACGGAGTTCCCGCAGTTTCTTGCATCGGCAGCAAAGCCGATCGAGCCGGCCAGGCGTTCGAATGAACACGCAAGCCATATTCTTGAAGCTCTCGAGACAGGGCGCGTCTATCGTGGTCACTTCAACGTCAAGAACAATGGCGTCATCAGCAACCTGCCATCTGACGCGATTATCGAATCGCCCGGCTTCGTTGATCGTTTCGGGATCAACATGGTCTCCGGCATCACTATACCGGAAGCGTGCGCTGCCACCTGCCTCGCGTCCATCAATGTTCAGCGCATGTCGGTCCATGCGGCGATCAGTGGCGATATCGATCTCTTGAAGCTTGCCGTGCTGCACGATCCGCTGGTCGGTGCCGTCGCCACACCGGAGGAGGTCTGGCAGATGGTGGACGAGATGGTCGTCGCGCAGGCGCGTTGGCTTCCTCAATATGCGCACGCCGTACCGGCGGCAAAGGAACGTCTTGCGAAATCGAGCGTCAAGACGCGCGACTGGGCCGGTGCTGCCCGCCGCAATGTCCGCTCCATCGAGGAGTTGAGAGCCGAAAAATCGGCGCTGAAGAAAGCTGTGTGAGCAAATGCATAAGCGTGGTGCGTGGCGATAGGGAGTTCGCAACGCACCCGTCGCCATGGAGAAGAGGCAGACGCCGGGCGCGCTGCCATTTGGGAGGAATGACGATGCAACTTCGACGTAAGACTGCCACCATCGCTGCCTTGACCCTTAGCGTTTCAATGATTGCGCTTGGTGCCAATGCGTTCGAACCGACCACGCCGCCGGAGCCGCCAAAGTTTCCGGCAGAGGGCAAGGTCAACTATGTGCCGCGCGATTCCATTCTCGAATTCAAGGCGCTGCCGCAATACAGCCAGCCGGAATGGGTGGCGGAAAAGTTCGAAAAGACCGGCAATCTACCGCCGCTGAAGGATCGCCTGCCGGAAGAACCGCTGGTCTACAAGACCGGCAACATGCCCGATGGCGTCGGCGTCTACGGCGATACAATGCGCCATGTGGTTGGCGGGCGGCCCGAGGGGTGGAACTATATTGCCGGGCAGAGCCAGGGCTGGGGCGGCATCGATATCGCGCTGTCAGAATGCCTGACCCGCACCGCGCCGCTGTTCCAGGTCAATGCCGAAGATACCGAGCCGCTGCCCAATCTCGCCAAGAGCTGGGAGTGGTCTGAAGACGGTCACAAGCTGACCATGCATCTGGTCAAGGGCGCCAAATGGTCCGATGGCGAAGCCTTCAACGCCGATGACGTGATGTTCTATTGGGAGGATGCCGTCCTCGACCCGAATGTTTCTCCGCTCGGCGGCGGTGCGTCGCCTGAAGCTTTCGGCGAAGGCACGACGCTCAGGAAGATCGACGACTACACCGTCGAGTGGACGTTCAAGTCAGCGTTTCCAAAACAGTATCTCTATACGATGGCCTACCCGACCTTCTGCCCGGGACCGTCGCATCTCCTGAAGCCTCAACATCCGAAGTATTCGTCCAACACCTATAACCAGTTCAAGAACGCCTTTCCGCCGGAATTCATGAACATGCCGGTCATGGGCGCCTGGGTGCCGGTCAGCTATCGCTCCGACGACATCATCGTGCTGCGCCGCAACCCCTACTACTGGAAGGTCGATGAGAAGGGGCAGCAGCTGCCTTACATCAACGAGCTTCACTACAAGCTTTCGACCTGGGCTGACCGTGACGTGCAGGCGGTGGCCGGTTCCGGTGACCTTTCCAATCTCGAGCAGCCGGAGAATTTCGTCGCTTCGCTGAAGCGCGCCGCGGATGAAAACGCACCGGCCCGTCTCGCATTCGGCCCGCGCCTCACCGGCTACAATCTCCTGATGAATTTCTCCGCCAACGGCTGGGGCAACCCGGATGAACGCGGCCAGGCGATCCGCGAACTCAACCGCAACCCGGAATTCCGCAAGGCAATCACCTCCGCGATCGATCGCAAGGCGGTCGGCGACTCGCTGGTGAAAGGGCCGTTCACGGCCATATATCCGGGCGGGCTTTCTTCCGGCACGAGTTTTTATGATCGTGCCTCGACGGTCTATTACCCCTTCAATCTGGAGGAGGCCAAGGCGGCGCTAACTAAGATCGGGCTGGTCGACACCGACAATGACGGTTTCGTCAACTTCCCGGCCGAAACTGCGGGCGGCAAGAATGTCGAGATCGTCGTTCTGGTCAATAACGGCTATGCGACCGACAAGAGCCTTGCCGAAGGGCTGGTGGGTCAGATGGCCAAGCTCGGTATCCGTATCGTCATCAATGCGCTCGATTCCAACCAGCGTGACGCCAAGCATTACGGCGGTCAGTTCGACTGGGCGGTTCGCCGCAACAGCACCGAACTGTTTTCGGTCGTGCAGAACACCGAGCAACTGGCGCCCGTTGGCCCGCGCACCAGCTGGAACCACCGCGCGCCCGAAGGCAAGCAGGTCGATATGATGCCCTTCGAGGCTGACATGGTCGAGGTCGTGAACAAGTTCACCGCATCGCAGGACAATGCCGAAAAAGCGGAGCTGATGAAGCGCTACCAGAAGCTCTATACCGAAAACCTCTACACGATCGGCCTGACGGAATATCCGGGGGCTCTGATCATCAACAAGCGCTTCTCCAACGTTCCGGCTGGCACGCCCATCAACATGTTCAACTGGGCCGAAGACGCCATCATCCGTGAACGCATGTGGGTGGCCGCCGACAAACAGGGCAAATACGAACTGTTTGCCGAGCAGCTGCCCGGCAAGCCGGGTGACAAGGGCCCGGACAAGGGCCCGACCCAATAACCTCCTCCCAGAAGAAGCCACCGGTCGCGCGCGAAGTGCGGCCGGAGAGGATAAGATCCGGGCGCCCCGGCGTCCGTCAAAAGGAGAGAGACGGAAATGCTTAGATTTCTGTTGACCCGCATCGGCTCCGCCATACCGGTGCTGTTCATCCTGAGCGTGGTGACATTCGCCATCATTCAGGCCCCACCCGGTGATTACGCCGATTACATCCGCTCACAGCTGATGAACCAGGGCGGCGCATCCTTCGAACAGGCGGAAGCGCAGGCGCAGGCCTATCGTATCGAGCACGGCCTCGACCGGCCGATGGTGGTGCAGTATTTCAACTGGATCAGCGGGATCGTGACGCGCGGCGATTTCGGCTACAGCTTCTATTACAACAAGCCGGTCGCCGAAGTGGTGGGGGAACGCCTTCCCCGCACGCTGGCTCTCGCCATCGTCTGCCATATCCTCGCATCGCTGTTCGGCATCGGTTTCGGTATATGGGCCGCAACCCGGCAATATTCTTGGATCGACAACGTCCTGTCGGTCGTCTCTTTCCTCGGCATGACCATACCGCGTTTCCTGATGGCGCTGGTGCTCGTCTATTTCATGGTCTTCCATTACGACGTGTCGGAGATCGGCAGTTTCTTCTCGCCGCAATATGGCGGTGCGCCTTGGTCATGGGCCAAGTTCGTCGACCTCGTCAGTCACGTCTGGCCGGTCGTGGCGATCGCCGTGTTCGGCGGGCTCGCCTACAACATGCGCGTCATGCGCGGCAACCTGCTCGACACGCTGAATGCCCAATATGTGGAAACGGCGCGGGCCAAAGGTCTGTCGGAAGGTGCTGTCATCATGCGCCATGCGGTGCCGAATGCCGTGCATCCGCTTGTCATGTATCAGGGCGTCGTTCTGCCCTACATGCTGACCGGGGAAATCGAGACGGCGATCATCTTTTCGCTGCCGACCGTCGGTCCGGCCATTGTCGGCTCGATGGCGGTGGGGGACGTCTATGTTACCGGCACGTTCATGATGGTGCTCGCCGCAACGCTGATCATCGGCAACATCATCGCCGACATGCTGCTTGCCTTGCTCGACCCACGCGTCCGCGAATTCGGGAGGGCGTGAGATGACTGCCATCGATCAAACCACCACCAAGACGATCACGCCGGCTGCCGAGCCGCAGCAGGTCAATGAAAGTTATGTCGCGCTGGTCTGGCGGCGTTTCCGCCGCTCCGTCACCGGCATCCTCGGGCTGATCCTCGTCGGCCTTCTGTTCCTCATCGCCATCTTCGCTAATTTCTTCGCGCCGATGGACCCGATGGAAACGCATGCGAGCTTCGCCCCGCCGCAGGCCATCAGTTTCACAGACAAGGAAGGAAGTTTCAGCTTCTTTCCGCGGGTCTATGCCATCGCCGAAACCGAGGAGCTTGATCCCGTCACGTTCCAGCCGATCGTGGGCCCGGATTACGACAACCCGCATTATCTCGGTTTCTTCGTGAAGGGCGCGGAATACAATCTGTTCGGCCTGATCCCTATGGACCGTCATTTCTTCGGCGCTACCGATGGCCATCCCGTGCATTTCCTCGGCACTGACAAGTTCGGACGAGACGTGTTGTCGCGCGCCATCCACGGTTCGCGTATCTCGCTTTCCATCGCGCTGAGCGTGGTTTTCATCGTTACGGTGATCGGCACCACGGTCGGGCTCGTGTCGGGTTATTTCGGCGGAGCGGCGGATACCTGGATCCAGCGTTTTGTCGAGGTCGTGCTGGCCTTTCCGCAACTGCCGCTTTACCTGGCGCTCACCTCGCTGATTCCGGTCACGGCGCCAACCCACGTGTTCCTGACATTCGTGGTCGTCGTCATGTCGGCGCTCGGTTGGGCGCAGATGTCACGCGAGGTGCGCGGTAAGTCGATGGCGCTCGCCCGTATCGATTACGTACGCGCGGCAATTGCCGTCGGCGCCACCGATCGCCGCATCATCTTCCAGCACATTCTGCCCAATGTGATGAGCCACGTGATCGTGTCGGTCACGCTGCATATCCCGAGCGTCGTGCTCTTGGAATCCTTCCTCGGTTTCCTTGGTTTTGCGGTCAAACCGCCGCTGATCTCCTGGGGCCTGATGCTGCAGGACACCTCCACCTATTCCGTCATCGGATCCTATCCGTGGATCCTCGCCCCCGTCGGCTTCGTGCTGGTCACCGTCTTTGCGTTCAACGCGCTGGGTGACGGTCTGCGCGATGCGGTCGATCCCTATTGAGCGGAGGACAGAACATGGCTCTCGCAATCGTCAACAACTACGCGCCGGTCGACCGTTTCGATCATGATGTGCAGAAGGGCGTCCCGATCATCGATGCCCGCAATGTCGGCGTCACCTTCAAGGTGGAGCATGGCACGGTGGAAGCGGTGAAGGATATTTCCTTCCAGCTCTATCGCGGCGAGACCATCGCCATCGTCGGTGAATCCGGTTCCGGCAAGTCGGTTACGGCACGCACCGTGATGGGGCTGCTGTCGAAGCGCGCAACCATTTCGCCGAAGGCGACGGTCGGCTTCAACGGCGACAACATCCTGAAATTTTCTCCGCGTGCCCGGCGCGCTTTGCGGGGTAACCGCATCTCGATGATCTTTCAGGAACCGATGAGCTCGCTCAATCCGCTTTATACGATCGGTAGTCAGATCATCGAGGCGATCCGCGCCCATAACAGGGTCAACCGTCGCGAAGCGGAGGCCAAGGCGCTCGATCTCCTGAAGCAGGTGCAGATCCCTGAGCCGGAAGCGCGGCTGAAACAATATCCACACCAGCTTTCAGGGGGGCAGCGCCAGCGCGTCATGATCGCCATGGCGCTGTCCAACGATCCCGACGTACTGATTGCCGACGAACCGACCACGGCGCTCGACGTGACGGTTCAGGCGCAGATACTCAACCTCATCCGCAATCTTCAGAAAGAGCGTGGCATGGCCGTGGTGCTGATCACCCACGACCTGACGATCGTGAAGAAGTTTTCCGACTACGTTTATGTGATGCAGCATGGCGAAATGCGCGAGCACAACACGACGGAGCGTATCTTTGCCGATCCACGGCATCCCTACACGAAAAAGCTTCTGGCCTCCGAACCCCATGGTCATGCCGGACCGTTGCCGGAGGATGCCGGTGTGCTGCTTACGGCGAATGGCGTGCGGGTGTCGTTCATGATGCGCCATGGCGGTTTGTTCAAACCGGACCTGCGCGAACTGGTGGCTGTCGATGGTCTGGCCTTGAGCCTCCGCCGGCACGAAACACTCGGTATCGTCGGCGAATCCGGCTCGGGCAAAACCACGTTCGGGCAGTCGCTTTTGCGTCTCAACCAGCCGAGTGCCGCCGAGATCACCTTTGACGGTGAACGCATCGACGCCCACTCACGCGCCCAGATGCGACCGCTACGGGCGAAAATGCAGATCGTTTTTCAGGATCCGTTTTCCTCGCTCAATCCGCGCATGACGATCGGTCAGATCATCGAGGAGGGGCTTGTCGTCAACGGTCTCGGCGCGACCCGCGCCGAACGACTGGCGCGGGTGCGCGAAGCGCTCGATGCGGCGGGCATGCCGACAAACATCCTGTCGCGTTTCCCGCACGAATTTTCCGGCGGTCAGCGGCAGCGTATCGCCATTGCCCGCGCCGTGGCGTTGGAGCCGGAATTCATCCTGCTCGACGAGCCGACGTCCGCGCTCGACCTGTCCGTTCAGGCGCAGATCATCGAGCTGCTTCGAAAACTGCAGGACGAGCGTGGCCTGAGCTACCTGTTCATCAGCCATGACCTGAAAGTGGTGCGGGCACTCTGCCACCGCGTCATCGTCATGCAGAACGGTCGCATCGTGGAAGAGGGGCCGGTCGCGGACGTGCTCTCAAACCCGAAAACCGAATATACACAGCGGCTTGTGAAGGCTGCTTTCGAAATCGCTTGATATTGCCGAATGTCGGAGGAACACATGGCAGGACATCCCAAAATCACATTCATCGGTGCCGGTTCGACGGTCTTCATGAAAAACATCATCGGCGACGTGCTGCAGCGGCCCGCTCTTTCTGAAGCCCATATCGCGCTGATGGACATCAATCCGCAGCGGCTGGAAGAAAGCGCCATCGTCGTCAACAAGCTGATTTCGACGCTTGGCGTGAAGGCGACGGCGGAAACCTTTACCGATCAGCGCAAGGCGCTGGCCAATGCCGATTTCGTCGTCGTGGCTTTCCAGATCGGCGGGTACGAACCCTGCACGGTCACGGATTTCGAACTGCCAAAAAAATACGGCCTGCGCCAGACGATTGCCGATACGCTCGGCGTTGGCGGCATCATGCGTGGGCTTCGCACCGTGCCGCATCTGTGGAAAATCTGTGAGGACATGCTCGCCGTCTGCCCCAATGCGATCATGCTGCAATACGTGAACCCGATGGCGATCAACACCTGGGCGATAGCGGAAAAATATCCGACCATCCGGCAGGTAGGGCTTTGCCACTCAGTGCAGGGAACGGCGATGGAGCTCGCCCACGATCTGGATATCCCTTACGAGGAGATCCGCTACCGCTCGGCCGGCATCAACCACATGGCGTTTTATCTCGAATTCGAGCATCGCCAGAAGGACGGCAGCTATCGCAATCTCTATCCGGATCTGCTGCGCGGTTACCGGGAAGGCAGAGCGCCAAAGCCCACATGGAACCCGCGTTGCCCCAACAAGGTGCGGTATGAGATGCTGACGAGGCTCGGTTATTTCGTCACCGAAAGCTCGGAGCATTTTGCTGAATACACGCCCTATTTCATCAAGGAAGGCCGCGAGGACCTGATCGAAAAATTCGGCATCCCGCTCGATGAATATCCCAAGCGCTGCATCGAGCAGATCGAGAAATGGAAAAATCAGGCGGATGCCTATCGTTCGGCCGAAAAGATCGAGGTCAAGCAGTCGAAGGAATATGCCTCCTCGATCATCAACTCGGTCTGGACCGGTGAACCCTCGGTCATCTACGGCAACCAGCGCAACAATGGCTGCATCACCTCGCTGCCCTTCAATTGCGCCGCCGAAGTGCCTTGCCTTGTCGATCACAACGGCGTCCAGCCCACCTTCATCGGCGATCTTCCACCGCAGCTGACGGCGCTGATGCGCACCAATATCAACGTCCAGGAACTGACGGTTCAGGCACTGATGACGGAAAACCGCGAGCATATTTTCCACGCCGCGATGATGGACCCGCATACGGCGGCGGAACTCGATCTCGACCAGATCTGGTCGCTGGTGGATGATCTGCTTCTGGCGCATCGCGACTGGCTGCCGGAATGGACGCAGCTTGAAGTCAAGCGGGTTCGCGCCGTGTAAGGGCGATCATCCATACCACGAGCGCACCGGCGCTGAAGGTCGCTCCCAAAAATGATACGCCCGTCCATCCGAGCCGGGCGTAGGCTGTTGTCGAGGCGACAGCTCCGATTGCGCTGCCGATGGAATAAAAGACCATATAACCTCCGATCAGGCGGCTGCTCATTTGAGGGTGCAAGGCGACGATGACGCCAAGGCTGGTGACGTGAACGGCATGCACTGCGAGATCGAGCAGGAGGACGCCCGCCAGCAACAATGGCATGGATGTTGGAAGAAAAAAGATCAGCCCCCAGGATGCCAGCAGAAGCGCAAGAGAGACACCTGTCGTCCATTTGCCATAACCGCTATCTGAAAGCTTTCCAGCATAGGTCGCAGCGACCGCGCCCGCAACACCAACGAGCCCGAACAGGCCTATCTGACCATGGGAGTACGAGAATGGTGGAGCGCTCAAGGGCAGGACAAGAGCTGTCCAGAACGTGCTGAAAGACGCGAAGATCAGAAGAGCAAGCGTGCCTCGAAGGAGCAGAGCCGGTTCACCAATGAACGCGCGCGGTATGGAAACGAGGGCGTTGATATAGGTTTCTGGTGCCCGGTTTCCTGTTTGTCGCGGCAGTTTTGATAACAACGCGGCGACCATCATGATCATCAGGATGGCGGACATGAGGTAGACGGCGCGCCAGCCACCGAAATCCGCAACCACACCGGCCACGGTGCGGGCTGCAAGAATACCCGTGACGACCCCGCTTGTAACCGCGCCGACGATCCTGCCGCGTTGTGACGAGCTTGCGAGAGCGGCTGCGTGGGCGACGAGTATCTGAACGAGAACAGCAAGCAGACCGACCACAATCATGCCCATCAGCAGCATGGTTGCCGTGGTGGCTGTTGCGACGACAGCAAGGGCGGTCGCCGACAGAAGGCTCAGGACCACGATGAGATGGCGTCGATCAATAATGTCTCCAAGCGGTACGATGAAGATCAGGCCGAGGCCGTAACCGATCTGCGTCAGTGTCACGATGAGGCCGACCGCTGCCGGTGAAATTCCAAGGTCGCCGGCAATCAGGTCGAGCAGCGGTTGGGCGTAATAGATGTTGGCGACACTCAGGCCTGCGGAGGCCGCGAGTATGACAGTCTGTAGTCTCGACAGCCCTTGGGCGTGCCCGTCACGTGTAGCGGCGCGTGATCTCATGTCCATTGTTCAACCCTTTTTGATGCCGGTTTGGTTGCATCTTGAGATCATTTGGATTGCTGCATTTCCAGTTCCAAGTTAGAACCAGTTTGACGAGATGGAGATTAGCGTGGATGGTGAAACGTGTCAGCCTGTGGAACGCCGGATGTCCGGTGGCGCGTTCGCTCGACGTGATTGGCGACTGGTGGTCGCTGCTGATCATTCGCGACGCATTCGATGGCGCGCGCCGTTTCGGTGAATTCCAGACGGGGCTGGGTATCGGCAAAGGCGTGTTGGCCACCCGGTTGCGCGACCTCGTGGAACGCGGGATTTTTGAGACTGCACCCGCCTCTGACGGAAGCGCCTACCGCGAATATGTTCTGACGCCGAAAGGGCAGGGGTTGTTTCCCGTCATTGTCGCGCTTCGGCAATGGGGGGAGGGGCATCTGTTCGCACCAGACGAAGATCGCTCGTCGCTGGTCGACAGGCAAAAAGGTCAGCAGATCGCACGGCTGGACGTACGATCTGCCGATGGCCGCGCCCTTGAGTGGAGCGACACGGAGGTGCGGCCTGCAACACGTTCTGGCGCACGGCCACGTCGAGGGCATGAACAGGCCTCTTGACCAAACTCCGCGCTTCGCCACTATCGCGCCAGCATTCAAACCGAGCACGTACCCCTCATGAGTGAACAGGAACGCCGTCTTTTCATCAGTGCCCGCATGGTTGCGGAACGGGCGGGCGTTTCGCGCTCTGCAGTCTCCCGGACATTTACCGATGGTGCCAGCGTCTCGGAAGAAACCCGTCGAAAGGTGCTGGAATCGGCACAGGCTCTCGGTTATCACGTCAATCATCTCGCTCGTGGTTTGCGAGAACGCAGCAATATCGTTTGTCTCGTCGTTGCGGATATCGCCACGCCCATCCGGGCAAAACTGATCGATGAACTTACCCGCAAGTTGCAGGCTGCCGGAAAGATCACCATGGTCATCAACAGTGAGACGGACACGGCGAGCGTGTCGGCAGCACTGGGCATGACCCTGAACTACCGCGCCGATGCAACGGTGGTTCTCTCCGGTACCCCTTCCGCTTCGCTCATAGAAACCTGTCTGGCGAACGGTCAGCAGGTCGTGCTCATCAATCGCGACGATCAGTTTTCCGGTGGACACAATCTCGGCGTGGACAATGCGTTTGCCGGGCGAGAAGCGTTTTTCCTGCTGCAGCGGGCCGGTTGCAAACGTCTCGGCGTGGTCACGTCGACGGCGCGGACGGCCAGCCTCTTGGAGCGCGAGCGCGTGTTCGTCGAGGCGGCAGAGCGGGCGGGAGTGCCGGTTTCCGTCATCGCAAGCGGTCCCACCAGCTACGCATCCGGGCTGGAGGCTGCGCGTCGGCTGTTTGGCCGGTCAGAAGCGCCTGACGGCGTATTCTGTGTCACGGATCTTCTGGCTCTGGGGTTTATGGACGGTGCCAGGGATGAGTTCGGGATCGATGTGCCCGGCGATCTATGCGTCGTCGGGTTTGATGATATCGCCGAATCCGACTGGCGAGCCTATCGGTTGACGACGTTCGCCCAGCCTCTCGCTGAAATGGCGCAACACGTTGTTGCACTCATTGCTCAACCGGCGTTCGGCGGAGAAGAAAGACGTATCTTCGAGCCTATGCCTGTGTGGCGAAATTCGGTAAGGCCATCCGCACGATAGACGAATATCGGCATGTCGATCAGGCCGCTCGATCGAGTTTGCACACGTGATCATTTGTTTCTCTGTCATGAAAGCGTTACTTACCGGTTTTAGAAGCTGATCAGGCAGAACAGATGAGTGCACACGTGTGTATCTCTGTTGGCCTGCGTCGGTTTTCGATCTCCAGGCAATCGGGTCCGCGCTTCAAAAAGTCAACGCCGACTGAATCGGAGACAACGATGAAACGCCGCACTTTTATGATATCCGCAGCCGGCGCCGCCGCTGGTTTCGCACTCGCACCACGCATGAGCTTCGCTGCTCAGGGAACGATCGACTGGTATACGGGCTCTGATACCAACGTCCTCGACTTCTGGACCAACACCGTCAAGCCTGCTTTCGAAGCGGCCCACGCCGGCATCAAGCTCAACCTCGTCGATGCAGGCGACAATGCCGGTATTCTGGCGATCGCCGATCGCGCCATTGCTGCCAAGCAGACGGGTACCGATCCGCAGGCTGACTATTTCGAGCACTCCGATCCGCTTCTGCCGGCTGGCGCCATCGATGCGGGCATCTATGTCAATCTGGCGAAGGCCGGTCTTTCCAACTACTCGCGCGTCAACCCGCTCGCCATCCAGAGCGAATACAGCCTTCCCTATCGCGGCAGCCAGGTTCTGCTGGCGTATGACACAACGAAGCTGAAGCCGGCCGATGCGCCCAAGACCTGGGATGAACTCGTTACCTGGATCAGGGCCAATCCGGGCCAGTTCGTTTACAACCGTCCCGACAAGGGCGGCTCTGGCGGCAATTTCGTTCGACGCGCCATCCATGAAGCCAATGGTCGTGATCCGCAGGCCTTCACCGTCGATAACTATACTCAGGAATTTGGCGACGAAGCGCTCGGCAAGGCCTGGAAACTGCTGACCGACATCGCGCCTTCGCTTTATGACAAGGGCGCTTACGCCTCGGGCAACACCCAGTCGCTGCAGCTTCTGTCGCAGGGCGTGGTCACGATGATCCCGGTATGGTCCGATCAGGTGCTTCAGGCAATCGATCAGGGCGTGCTGCCGAAAGAAACCGGTCTTGTTCAGCTACAGGATCTGGCGCTTTGCGGTAATTTCTCGCGCGCCGTCGTCCTCGAGAACGGCGTCAACCGTGATGCCGCGCTCAAGCTGGCCGATTTCATTCTGTCGGAAGAGATGCAGGGCGCGATCCTCACCGAACTCGGCGGTTTTCCGGGCGTTTCGTGGGATCACGTTTCGGACGATCTTCGCAAGAAGTTCGCCGACATCATTCCGCAGTCGATCCCGACTTTCCCCGGCGGCAAGTGGGAAGCGGCCATCAATGATGGCTGGTATCGCAACGTCGCACCAAGCATCGATCGCAAGTCGTGAGCGAGGTTGTTGAAAGAGCGGCTGCGCCGCTCGCCGAAACCGCAGCAAGCAGGAGGCCCGTCGGCCTCCTGCTTGTCGCCATACCCGTTTTTCTGGTGATCTGGCTCGTCATATGGCCTGCGATCAATGCCATCAGCCGTACGATGTGGCGAACCGATGCAGATGGTCGGTCAGGCTTTGATCTCTCAAGTTATGCCTTCTTCTTTTCGGATGGCTACAGTCTCGATAATCTTGCGGTAACGCTGTGGACCACGATAGTCTGCGCCGTTCTGCTGCTGGTTATCTGTCTGCCGATCGCGCTTTATCTGCGGTTTTCGCAAGGCCGACTGCCAGCCTACGTGCAGGCGCTTGCCATCCTGCCGATGTTCGTGCCGTCGATCATCCTGGCTTTTGCGTTCATCCGCGTACTTGGTCCAAACGGCATGCTGGATATTCTCCTGAATGCCGTAGGGCTTCCCAAGATCCGCACGCCCTATCTCACGCCCTGGGGGCCGGTCATCGGTCTGGTGTGGGACAACATTCCGCTGACTGTCCTGATCCTGCTTTCGGGTCTTGGTAGCGTCGCCAATCAGTCTATCGAGGCTGCGCGTGATATCGGTGCCAACGCTTATCGCGTTTTCTGGCACATCATTCTGCCGCGTATTTCCAACTCCATCCTCGTGGCGCTTTCCTTCTCGGTGCTCGGTATCTTTTCGTCCTTCACGCTTCCCTATCTGCTCGGCCCGGCTTCGCCGGAAATGCTCGGCCCCTTTATGCAGCGAACCCTTCGCGACGTTCAGGATCCCATCGGCGCCATGACGCAAGCCGTCGTTGCCTTCGGTTTCTGCATCGTGTTCGGGTTGTTTTACGTGCGCTCCGTCGCCAGAAATCGGGGTAAATGAGATGGCCGCGATTGCTTCCACACGATCCCGCATCGACTGGTTTGGCATCACCTTTGCCGTCTTGCTGACGCTCGTCATCGTCGGCCCGCTCGTCGTCGTGGCTACATGGGCCTTTACCGAGGTCTGGCGTTATCCGAACATCATCCCGCAGCAGTTCGGCTTCCGGTTCTGGGGGCAGACGCTCGGGCGACCCGATGTCTGGAACGCGCTGATGCTGAGCCTCAAACTGTCGACGGTGGTGACGCTGCTATCGGCGCTGATCTGCCTTCCGGCAGCTTACGCTTTCGCGCGGATGAAGTTTCCGGGGCGTGATGTCCTGTTCTTCTCCTTCCTCGCCGGTCATGCCTTTCCGAAATTCGGCCTGCTGGTGGCGATTGCCGCCATCTTCCTGCAGCTCAATCTCATCGGCACCTTCTGGGGCGTCGTGCTGATCCAGCTCGTCGGCACGTTGATGTTCATGATCTGGATTCCGGTCGCAGCCTTCCAAGCGGTTGATCGGCGCATGGAAGAGGCCGCCCGTGATGTCGGCGCAAGCCCCTTGCGGGTATTCTGGTCGATCACCCTGCCGCAAGCGGGACCGACCATCTTTGCCGCCGTCCTGCTGAGCTTCGTCGGCACCTTTTATGAAACCGAAGGCGCATGGCTGATTGGTGCTCCCGGCATCCGCACCATGCCGGTGCTGATGATCAGCTACATCAACAACCAGATGGTCATTCAATACGGCGCGGTTCTTTCGGTCCTTCTTTGGGTCCCATCGTTCGTCGCCCTCATGTTCGCCCGCCGCGTTATCGGTGGCGGCGCATTCGCCCGCGGTTTCGGCGGCTAGGAAACATCATGTCAGTTCTTCATATCGCTGAGGTTACAAAAACCTTTTCCGGCGGCACCCACGCCGTCAACAGCTTCTCCCTCGATGTCGCAGATGGCGAACTCGTCTGCCTTCTTGGCCCGTCCGGTTCCGGCAAGTCGACGCTGCTGCGCATGGTCGGCGGTTTCGAGCAGCCGACCAGCGGACGCATCACCATCGATGGCGAAGACGTCACGCATCTGCCGCCCGAGCGTCGCCCGACCGGCATGGTGTTCCAGAGCCACGCGCTGTGGACGCATATGAACGTCTTCAAGAACCTCGCTTTCGGCCTCAAGCTGCGCCGGATGCCTGCGGCCGAGATCAAGGATAAGGTCGAGGCCGTGCTCGAACTTGTCGGTCTGGCGGGATATGGCGACCGCATGACGAGCCAGCTGTCCGGTGGCCAGCAGCAGCGCGTGGCGCTTGCCCGTTCGCTGATTCTGGAGCCGAAGATCCTGCTGCTCGACGAGCCCTTTGCTAGCCTCGACCAGCACTTGCGCGAACGCCTGCGTGAAGAAGTGCGCGATATCCAGCAGCGCCTCGGCATTACTACCCTGTTTGTGACGCATGGTCAGGACGAAGCGCTTTCGATGGCGGATCGTATCGTTGTCATGGCAAACGGCAAGACCGAGCAGATCGGTCGCCCCGATGTTGTCTACCGCGATCCGAAGACACCCTTTGTCGCCGGTTTCATCGGCACGATGAACCTCGTCGAAGGTGAAGTCCAAAACGGCCAGTTCGTCCGTTCGGACTTCACTTTACTGCTGCCGATCGCGGATGGTCCGGCAGTGCTCGCCATCCGTCCCGAAGCACTGGATCTCGCCGCCTCGGACACGCCCAAGGCGATTGTGCATCGTGTGACCGATTACGGTTCGCACGGTCTGGTAGACCTCGATCTTGCCGATGGCACGCGGCTGAAATCGATGGTCGCCCATCCCGATCTTTTCCGGACCGGGCAGGGCGTCGATCTCAAGCCCCGCGCCGTCGCCGCCTATCGCAACAACCAGCAGATTTTTCGGAGCTGACCCGTGAGTGCACCTATCCATCTTGATCGCGATGGCCATCGTACCGCCATCAAGTGGCATCGCGGCCGTCGCCGTATCACCGATCCGGTCTTTACCGCAGCGCGTATCACCGAGGCGATGCGACTTGGCGCGAGCGTGGAAGTCGATCTCGTCGTCCACGGCGATCACGGTTTTGCCGTCCTTCATGACCTGATGCTGGAGCGGGAGACGACCGGTCATGGCAAGGTGCGGGAAACATCCGCTGCCGCCCTCCGTGAACTCCATCTGCGCGGAAATGACGGTGAGGCGATCACCGACAGGGTTCTGCTTTTGGAAGATCTCCGCACACTTCTCAGCCGCGAGGGTGTGCATCCCGATGCGCTGCTGCAACTCGACTATAAGGAAGATCTTGAGGCGCTGACCCCGCAGGCCATCGCCAATTTCGGCAAAAGTGCAGCGCCGATTGCCGCATCGCTCATTCTTTCGGGTGGCGGTTTCGACGCCATCCAGGCGCTGGCAAAGGCTGCCCCTGGCATCGCTACCGGATATGACCCCTGTTACGGCGAAAGCCTGGCGAGGCTGAAGGCGACGGGTGACTACCATACCTTCATCGAGCAGGCGCTACAGACGGCACCCGATGCCCGGATGATCTATCTGGATTACCGCATCGTCCTTGCCGCCGAAGATGCCGGTTTCGATCTGATAGCGCCCGTCCATGCGGCCGGCCGCCGCGTCGATGCCTGGACGATCAATCACATCACTCCGCAGACCATCCTCCAGGTCGAACGCCTCTTGAAGCTCAAAGTCGACCAGATCACCACAGATGACCCTGAAGGGTTAGCCAAGGCATTCAGTTCATGACAGTCAATTACAGCAAGATCCTCGATCACATGGTTGAAACCGCCCGCGAGGCCGGCGCTCTGACGCTCGAGCATTTCAAGCGGTTTCGCGATATCGAGATCGGCATCAAGGGGCCGGGCGATTTCGTCTCAGACGCCGACAAGCAGTCCGAAACCCTGATCCGCGAGCGTCTGCTCAGCCAGTATCCGTGGGGTCTGACCGGTGAGGAATTCGCACCGGTGGAAGGAGAAGACAGCGACCACCGCTGGCTGGTGGACCCGATAGACGGTACGACGAACTTCATCTACGGCCAGCATTACACGATCACAATCTCGCTGCGCCGCGGCAACGAGACGATGTGCGGACTGGTCTATAACCCTGTTTCAGACGAGATGTTCACCGCCATCAAGGGTGAGGGCGCCTATCTGAACGGCGCGCGGCTGAATGTCAGCGCCTCGACGGATGTCGCGTTGATGTGCGTCGGGACCGGCCTTCCCACGCCGAACCTGTCGCTGCATCCGGGTGCCTATCAACGCCTTGACGAAATCCGCGCACCCATCGGCGCGGTTCGCATCGTCGGCAGCGCGGCCAATTCCTGCGCCTATGTCGCTTGCGGTCGGCTGACCGGATATTACGAGGAAACCGGTTTTGTCGATACGGCAGCCGGCATTCTCATCGTGCAGGAGGCAGGCGGCATCGTTACCGACTGGTGGGGGCGCGGCCCGGAGGTCTACGAAAAAACCGGCACGCTGATCGTCGCCAATCCGGCAACCCACGCCTACCTTCTCGAACATTTGCGCAGCGCCCCGCCAAAGGACGCTGCATAGATTTCTGTCTTTCCGAGTTCCTGGTTGAAGCAGGATGCGCGCAAGCCTGAAAAGGCTTCCGCGCAGATTTTCGCGTCAAACGTCAAAGATGACGGGCTGTTCCAACTGCGATGACGGGGCCGGTCGCCTGCCCGGTCGGAGAACCGCCGAACGGCTCGACGCTGACCGCAAATGTCGTGCCTTCCGAGATGCTGGCGCGCATATCGGCCGGGATGATCAGATCGCCATTCGTGCCGGGCTGAAATACGCCGAGCGAACGGGTCGAGCCGTTTTTCTGCACGAGCCAGAGTTCCAGTGATTTTTCGTCGGGTCTGCCGACCGCAACCGGAACGATGCGCACCCGACCACTTTCCGTATCATAGGATGCGAGAAGATTGACCTGGCTGTCCGTTGTCGCAAGTTCCGCCACAAGCGGTGTCGATCTGTCCTGACGGATTGTGGGCAACAGGGCGAAGGCGATGGCGGCAACGGCAATCGCACTTGTGCCGAGCGAAAGCCAGCGCCAGAAGGTCACGGAACTCCACAGACCCGATCGTGTGTCCTGATTGGCGCGTCCGAACAGGCGTTCCTCGATACGCGCCAGGATCGCGGCATCCGGAACCTCGTCGTGATAGTCCTCGTTGAAGGCCGCAAGTTCCGCCTGCCAGCGCTCCACAAGCGATGCGAACGCCTTGTCCTCGACAATACGCTTTTCGATTTCACGGCGCTTTTCGAGTGAGACGACACCCAGCACATATTCACCGGCGAGGATTTCGTCGCGGGAGTTCATTCCACCGTTGTGAGGATCTCCGGTCATCGCTGCATGCACTCTCTCAGTTTGAGGAGGCTGCGTCTGAGCCACGTTCTGACGGTGTTCAGCGGGACCTGCAGTTCATCGGCAAGTTCGAGGTAACTCAGGCCTTCCACATAGGCCCGGCGCACGGCCCGTGCATGCACCGTTTCGAGCTCTTCCATGCAATTGTCGATCCTTCGGCCTTCGTCGGCCAGAACAACCTGCTGTTCAGGCGTGCGAATGGCGTCATCCGCAAGGTCGTAAGCCTCGTCTATATCATCGGTCTGTGGTCGACGTGCGCGGATCGTATCGATCGCGTGGTTGCGCGCAATCGCCGCGAGCCATGTCGCAGGTTTCCCGGCGCTCGTCGCAAATGTCCGGGCGCGCTGCCAGACCTTGATGTAGATTTCCTGAAGAGCCTCTTCGGCTTCCGCCCTGTCACGCAGGATTCTCAAGCAGATCGCAAAGAGTTTGGGACTGGTTGCCTGATAAAGAGATGAAAATGCTGCGCGATCGCCCATGCCGACGCGGTTTATAAGAGCTGCGATCTCACTACCTTGCATTCGCAAATACCTTGCTGATCTTCTTTTATAGGATTCATTTTCACAGGAAAGCAAGGGATCCGGAAAACGAAAATTCCACCATTCCGCGTATCTTGTGCCGGCGTTAGACGAGATCGATAGCGGGAACGCGGCTGTCATGGCATGCCTGCCGCGTTCCCGATGGGCGGAGCCAGCCGCATCGTGACGATATAGGCAATCGTGGTAGCAGAGGCGGAAACAAACGTTCCCCACGCAAGGTCGGCCAGCGTCAGTGTCGTCGACCAGTTCTTGAGCGTCGCCTGATTGGTCAGGTCATAGGTGGCGTAGGCCATGAAACCGACGACTGCGCCATAGAGCAGGGCCGTGTTCCACTGTCCCGAAACGAGCGCCGGTCTTACCGCGAGAAACGTCAGGCCCGCCGCATAGATCAGATAGAAGGCAATTGCAGGTGCGAGCCTGAAACTATCGGCGAGCATGTCGCCGATAGCCGGGCGATAAAGACGCGATGCCATGGTGCTCAGCCAGATGAAGTCAATCACCAGAAAGGCGATGAGCGTGGAGACATAGGCAACGAGGTAGGTTTTCATCGAGAGGCGTTCCTTTCAGTCGATCCGCGTCCAGTTGATGCCCTTGCAGAGAAGACCGGCGACGATGCAGCCTTTCGTCATCATGCTGTTGCCGTCGACGGTCACCGTAATCTTGTAGGATTTGTCGCGTTGCGGATCGAAGGCGGTGCCCGAATAGCTGCCGTCGGTATCCTGATTGATGTCCATGATGAGTTTGTCTCCGGCTTTTTCCTTCGGTGTTCCTGGTTTGATCCATGTATTGGTTGCACAGATGTTGTCACCGCAAGGAGCGATGTTCACCTTCGCCTTGCCATCGCCGCGCGCCCAGTTTCCGTCCATGTCGCCTGCCCAAACGTTGCAGGCTAGGAGAACGGAGGCGATGGCGGTTGCTGTAAAGATCCGGGTTTTCATGATACACCTCGCAGGGCTTCGTCCGGCTTGTTTTCTATCGTATAGAAGCCGACATTGATGGCACCTTCCGCAAAACCTGCCTCGCAATAGCAGAGGTAGTAATCCCACAGCCGCCTGAAGCGCTCGTCAAACCCAAGAAGTGCGATCGTTTGCCATCTGGCATCAAAACGCTGCCGCCATTCTGCAAGTGTGCGTGCGTAAGACTCACCGAAAAGTTCTTTTTCGCAGAGCTTTAGGCCAGCTTTCTCGACTGCTTTTTCAACTGCATTCTCCGAGGGCAGAAAGCCACCGGGGAAAATATACTTCTGGATGAAGTCGGCCTTGCGGCGATAGCTGTCGAAACGGTCTTCCTCTATCGAGATGATTTGCAGTACGGCGCGGCCGCCTGGCTTCAGGCACCGTTTCAGGGTGTCGAAATAGCTCGGCCAGTAAGCCTCGCCGACGGCCTCGAACATTTCTATTGAGACGATGCGGTCGAAGGTGCCATGCGTATCGCGATAGTCCTGAAGGCGAAGGTCGATGTCAGCTGACCTGGCCGTCTTTTCAGCTGCGGCCTTTGCCCACCCGAGCTGGGAAGGTGAAAGCGTGATACCCGTGACCTTGGCGTCGCATCGGGTTGCCAGATGGACGGCAAGCGCCCCCCACCCACAACCGATCTCCAGGACGGTTTCGCCGCCAGACAATTGTAGCTTGTCCACGATACGGTTCAGTTTGTTTTCCTGTGCCGCCTCAAGCGAAGGTGTCGTTTCGTCGAAAAGTGCGGATGAATACAACATCGAAGGGTCGAGCCACTGCCGGTAGAACTCGTTGCCGAGATCGTAGTGCGCCTCGATGTTGCGGCGGCTGCCGCGCCTCGTATTGGCATTCAGTGCATGGGCGAAGCGGTTGATGAGGCGTGCCGCAAGACTGCCTCGCATCGGTGAATGAAGCGCGTCTCGGTTCTGGGCAGCAAAACGGATCAGTGCCGTCAGGTCCGGCGTGGTCCAGTCGCCGGAGATGTAACCATCGGCAAACCCGATATCTCCGTTGACGATAAGTCGTCTCAGCGCCCGCCATCGGAGGATGACCAGAGTGGCCTCGCAACCCGGCTTTTCGCCGCAGGCCTCGATGACAGCCCCATCGGGGAGCGTGACGCGCAATCGTCCCCTGCTGACGCTTCGAAGCATGCGCTTCATCAACCAGCCACCTTTACCGGCGTGCCGGGGGTACAGTGCGCCATCGGCGGATATGTCGGAGAGATTTTCAAACGGGGTCATGGATTTTGGCCTCGGTTTGGTTGGATGGTTTACCGATGAAGGAAACGGGTGCGTTGGGTGGTGAGGGCCGCTTGGTCAGCCGCACGCCCTTGATCCAGATTTTCAGCGCTTCCCAGTGAATGCCGCCAACGACCCGGAGCGTCAGGAACGGGATACTGAAAAACGCCTTCAGAAGTGCACGGTCCGTCAGTTCTGTCCGCCGCGCCAGATGCCGTGCAGTCAGAACCATCCCCGTGTCATCGAATGTATCGATGCGGATTTTCAGCGTGTCGCGCGGCGGACTGACATGGAAGACATAGTGCAGATCCATGTCCATGAAGGGTGAGACATAGAAACACTTGTCGCAGCGCTGAACGATTTCCCCGGCTGCGTCATCTTCGACCGGGATGAGATAAGCGTGACGTTCGCCGAAAGTGTTGTCCACTTCCCAGAGGATAGCGGTGAGCGTGCCTTCCCGCCTGTAGCAGAAATAGACGCTGAGCGGATTGAAGGACCAGCCGAGAAGACGGGGCATGGTAAGCAGGCGTATCGGTCCGCCATCCGGAGCGATGCCCGCGCCAATCATCGCTTTTTCAACCTGTTGTCTCAGGTCGGCGCCGCTCCGGTCGCCACGATCCTTGCGGTGGAAGGAAAAGACGTTGAAACGGTCGACGGAAAACAGGTGCAGCTTTTTGTTGAGGGTGTCCAGCTCATCGAGATCGATCAGCAGGGAATAGATCCGGTAGCTGAGCTTGTGTTCCTTCGGCTTGAAGCGCGCATGCGTCACATGCCCGGGGAAAAGTGCTGAGAGGAACGGTGGCTTCATGCCATTTCCTCCAGACGTTGCCGCTCTGTTGCTTTTTCCATCAGCGGCAGGCGAATGATGCGGCCGCTGTCATTGCCAACCAGCCACGGACGTTTGAAACCGCCCAGGTCTTCCGCGACGGCCAGGCCTGCCTGGAGACCGTCCTCGTGAAAACCCGCGCCGAAATAGGCGCCGCAGAACCAGGTGTTACGATAACCCTGAAGCGCCCACAGATGCCGCTGCGCACGCTCGGTGTTTTCATCGAACACGGGGTGCGTGTAGATTTCTTCCGTTATGACCGTGCTCTCGTCCGGTTCACGGGCTGGATTGAGCGTCACGAAAGTATCTGGAGCATTCCCAAGCGGCTGCAACCTGTTCATCCAGTAGGTAATGGTCGGCTGTCCGGCGCGGGCGCGGGTGTCCGCAACATAGTTCCAGCTCGACCACGCGGCGCGCCTTTTCGGCATCAGGCTGCTATCGGTGTGCAGCACAGCCCTGTTTTTCGTGTAGCTGAAGGCTCCGAGCATGCTTTTCTCCGCATGTGTCGCGTCGCTCAGCATTTTCAGGGTCTGATCGGCATGGGTCGCGAGCACCACATCGTCAAATCTATGGAACTGCCCATTGCCATCGAGGATATCGATGCCGTCAGGCACGCGACGGATGCTCGTGACAGGAGTCGCCAGCTTGATCCTGTCTGCGAAATTTGCCGTCAAACGCTCCACATATTCGCGGCTGCCGCCGGATACGGTGCGCCATATTGGGCGGTTGCGCAGCAACAGCAGACCGTGATTGTCACAGAATTTCACGAACTGTGCTGCGGGGTAGCGCCCCACCTCCATGGCTGGGGTCGACCAGATGGCCGCTGCCATGGGGTAGAGGTGGTCGTCGCGAAATTCCTGGCCATAGCGATTGCGAGAGAGGTAGTCGTCGAGTGACATGTTGCCCATGGACGACAGATCGCGCGGCGCGTTGCGGTAGAAGCGCAGGAGGTCAGTCAGCATGCGCCAGAAGCGCGGCCGGAAAAGGTTGCTCTTCTGGGCTAAAAGCCCGAAGCGGGTCCCGCCGGAATATTCGAAGGCACCGCCGTCGAGCGACACGGAAAACGACATGTTCGACGGTGTTGTCGGCACATCGAGTGCTTTGAACAATGCAGTCAGATTAGGATAGGTAACCTCATTGTAGACGATAAAGCCCGTATCGACGGACACCGGACCGTTGGGGCTTTCGAAGTCGACGGTGTTGCTGTGACCTCCAACGCGGTCGGCTGCCTCGAAAACCGTTACATCGTGATGGCGCGACAAAAGCCACGCGGCAGACAATCCTGAAATACCTGTGCCAACGACGGCGATGTTCAACCGCTTTCCGCTCTTCAAGCCGTTCTGTGCCGTTTCAGGATCGATCATGGAAGTCCTCACGCTTGCAAGCATCGTTCCGATGCCAATTTTCACACAAGTACGAAGAGCAGGATCAATGAGTTTCACCGGCCTGATGAATTTTTGAATTTTTCCGATCTGGCGTGAAACCTGCCGAGGTTCTCGTCCGTACTTGTTGAGCGGGCAGTGTAACTGGCCGTGTGTCACAGGAATGGTATGTAGATGAACTGGCCTCTTCTCATTGTCATCGCGGCTTTTCTATCCATTGCCATGGCTGCGGCCTTCACGGTTCAGCGTGTGACGGGCTCGAGTGGCTGGATAGATACGATCTGGTCGGCGAGCGTTGGCATCGGTGGCGTGGCGGTCGCGATTTTTGCCGACGATACCGATATGCGCGGCCTCGCTGTGCTCGCCCTCGTCGTTGTCTGGTCGTTGCGTCTCGGCAGTCATATCGGCTTTCGCACGAAAGGTGGGGGTGAGGATCCGCGATATGCGGCATTGCTGGACGAGTGGGGTGAAAGCGCCTCGATGCGCCTCTTCGTGTTCCTGCAGATACAGGCGGTGGCTGCCTTCGTTCTTGTTCTTGCGGTTCATCTCGCAGCCGCCAACCCTGCTGAATTTCCACGGCTCATCGACATGCTCGCAATTTTGCTGGCGATAGCGGCTCTTGTGGGCGAGGCAGTTGCCGATGCCCAGCTGTCCCGGTTCAGGAAAACACCGCAGGCGAAGGGCGCCGTTTGCGAGATCGGCTTATGGCGGTACTCGCGCCATCCGAACTACTTCTTCGAATGGTTGTTCTGGTGCAGCTTTCCGCTTCTGGCGCTGAACGCGCAACCATTGTCGTGGCTCTCCATTGCCGCGCCCGTGATGATGTACTGGCTGCTTGTGCATGTCTCCGGCATTCCGCCGCTTGAAGATCACATGCTGAGATCGCGTGGCGACGCATTCCGCCAGTTGCAGAACCGAGTAAATGCTTTTTTCCCAGGACCGCGCAAAACCGGAGGTCGCTCATGAATATGCTTGCCTTTGCCATAAACGCCGCCGAACGGGCTCCATTGAGCGACAGCGTGACCCTTGCGGGGATCGATTTTCTGTGTGCGAGAACGAGACGTCGGCTGGCTGGCATTCCGTCGACGATCGAGGCGAAATTCGTTGAGGAGATGGCGGAGTTTCCCATCGCCACCCATACCGAAGAGGCGAACAGACAGCATTATGAGGTTCCGCCGGAGTTCTTCGGCCTCGTTCTGGGCGCACAACGCAAATATTCCTGCTGTTTCTATCCGGATCAAGCGGCCAGCCTTGATGAAGCGGAGACGTATGCGCTTGCCGAGACGGTCGAACACGCCGCCCTGGAAGATGGAATGGATATTCTTGAACTTGGTTGCGGATGGGGTTCGCTTTCGCTCCATATGGCAGCACGCTTTCCCAACTCCCGCATCACGTCAGTGTCGAATTCGGCGTCGCAAAGGCGTCACATCCTCGATATTGCCGGTGCACGCGGTTTGACCAACCTTTCGGTCGTGACCGCCGACATGAACGATTTTACTCCAGCTGGATCATTCGACCGCGTTGTGTCGGTTGAAATGTTCGAGCACATGTCGAACTGGCGCACCCTGTTTCAGCGGGTTCGTACATGGCTGAGGCCTGACGGAAGGTTCTTCCTGCATGTTTTCAACCATAGGGACCGGTCCTACCGTTTCGACCATCGCAACCCGGCAGACTGGATCGCCCGGCATTTTTTCACGGGCGGGATCATGCCTGCTTTTGATCTGCCACAACGTTTCAACGATCTTCTCACTGTCGAGCAGCAATGGCGTTGGTCAGGCACCCACTATCAACGCACTGCATTTCACTGGCTTGAAAATTTTGATCGCGAAATCGATCGCATCCAGCCGATCCTGAAAGAAGTGTACGGAGCGGACGCTGGCCTCTGGCACCGCAGATGGCGGCTGTTTTTCCTCGCGACGGCCGGTCTTTTCGGGCATGACAACGGCGAGGTCTGGGGTGTCGGGCACTATCTGCTGGCGCCTGCGTAGAACAATTCCCCCGATTGGCGATTGCCCGACGCGACTTGATGTGTGTCAAAGCCATCCGCCTATGCAGCTCTTAAATAATCTCGGCCGACCGCTTCATTGTTGCGACATGAAGCGAGGCAAATGATGCAATCTGAAATCCAAGATGGTTGGCATCCCGGATTTCAACGTATTATTGTAGGATCATTGAGGGTGTCTTCGGGGGAACGCTGGTGTCGAAAAAAGGCTTGCTCATTGGTCTGGGGGTTCTGGTTCTGGCTGGCGTCCTCTGGTTTTCATGGTCAAGACTGACAGCAGGCGGTTTGCCGTCCGGTTTCGTTGCCAGCAACGGCCGTATCGAGGCGGTCGAGATCGATATTTCCACAAAGACCGCTGGCCGCCTTCAGGACATCCAGGTGCGGGAAGGTGATTTCGTCAAGGCCGGTCAGGTGCTGGCCCGGATGGATACGGCACAGCTCGAGGCGAGAAAACGACAGGCGGAGGCACAGTTTCGCCGGGCGAAAATAGCCGTCGATACGGCCCACAGCCTTGTTGCGCAGCGGGAAGCCGAGAAGAATTCGGCAGGTGCCGTTATCGAGCAACGCAAGGCGCAGCTCGATTCCGCGTCAAAGACGTATAACCGCTCGAAGCAACTGCTGACGGGCAACGCCGTATCGCAGCAGATTGTCGATGACAGTGAGGCGGCGGAGCAATCCGCCCGGGCTGCCCTCGCGTCGGCGCAAGCGTCGCTTGCAGCCTCCGATGCCGCGATCAATGCGGCAAAGGCACAGATCGTGGATGCGGAAGCCGCCGTGGATGCGGCGCAGGCCGATATCGAAAGCATTGAAACGGACATTGCTGACGCGACACTCAAGTCGCCACGCGACGGCCGCGTGCAATATCGAATTGCCCAGCCCGGCGAAGTTCTGTCGGCCGGCGGGCGCGTCCTTAATCTCGTCGATCTCGGCGATGTCTACATGACTTTCTTCCTGCCTACGGCTGAGGCGGGCCGCACATCGATGGGTTCGGACGTACGCCTCATTCTGGATGCAGCCCCGCAATACACGGTTCCCGCCAAAGTCTCTTTTGTGGCCGATGTGGCGCAATTCACGCCCAAAACGGTCGAAACGGAGGAGGAGCGTCAGAAACTGACCTTCCGTGTCAGGGCGCAGATTCCACAGGAACTGCTCCAGAAATACATCCAGTACGTCAAAACGGGTCTGCCCGGCATGGCCTATGTCCGGCTTGATCCGAATGCCGCATGGCCGGAAAACCTCGAACGTAACCTCGTCCAGTGACGGTTGCCGCCATGGACGAGCGTTCGGGAAGCAATACGGGAAACAGGGCGGACCTGCCGGTCGTGCGGCTTGGTGGCGTGCGGCTCGCCTTCAGACAGACCATTGCCCTCGACGATATTTCCGTCGAAATACCGGCGGGCCGCATGATCGGTCTTATCGGGCCTGATGGTGTCGGCAAGTCGAGCCTTCTGTCGCTGGTGTCCGGTGCGCGTGCCATACAGAAGGGCAAGGTGGAGGTTCTGGGCGGCGACATGTCCGATCCGCACCACCGCGATGATACCTGCCCGCGTATCGCCTATATGCCACAGGGGCTGGGCAAGAACCTTTATCCCACTCTTTCCGTTTTCGAAAATATCGACTTTTTCGGTCGCCTGTTCGGACAGGATGGCCAGGAACGGCGCAGTCGTATCGCGGAACTGCTCAAAAGTACCGGTCTTGAACCGTTTGCCGATAGACCGGCCATGAAGCTCTCCGGTGGCATGAAGCAAAAGCTCGGCCTCTGCTGTGCGCTCATCCACGATCCGGATCTGCTGATCCTCGATGAGCCGACAACCGGTGTCGATCCGCTGTCGCGTCGTCAGTTCTGGGAGCTGATCGATACGATCCGCGCCGGGCGTCCGGGCATGAGCGTCATTGTTGCCACCGCCTATATGGAAGAAGCGGCCAGTTTCGACTGGCTCGTCGCCATGGATGGCGGAAGGATTCTTGCGACAGGTTCTCCCGCCGAACTGCTGGAGCGCACCGGTGCCGACAATCTCGATGCCGCGTTCATTGCACTTCTACCCGAAGAAAAACGCAAAGATTACAAAGAGGTTCACATTTCTTCTCGCAAAGCAGTGGAGGATGGGCAATACGCCATCGAAGCATCGCATCTCAGCATGCGCTTCGGCGACTTCACCGCCGTGGACAATGTCAGCTTCAAGATTCCCCGCGGCGAGATTTTCGGCTTCCTCGGGTCGAATGGTTGCGGAAAATCCACAACCATGAAGATGCTGACGGGGCTTCTCGCGGCAAGCGAGGGCGAGGCGAAGCTGTTCGGGCAGACGGTGGATGCCAGCGACATGGCGATCCGCCACCGGGTCGGCTACATGAGCCAGGCTTTCTCGCTCTATTCGGAACTGACCGTCCGCCAGAACCTCGATCTTCATGCGCGGCTGTTCAAGCTGCAGGAGGAGAGGATAGGTCCGCGCATCGATGAAATGGCAAGGCGTTTCGATCTTGGCGAGGTCATGGAGAGCCTGCCGGACGATCTACCGCTCGGCATCCGCCAGAGACTGTCTCTGGCGGTGGCTATGATCCATTCTCCGGATATCCTGATCCTCGATGAACCGACGTCCGGCGTCGATCCTGTCGCACGTGATGGTTTCTGGCAGATACTTGCCGATCTGTCCCGCAACGATAACGTCACGATCTTCATTTCCACCCACTTCATGAACGAGGCGGAACGGTGCGACCGTATCTCGCTGATGCATGCTGGCAAGGTGCTGGTCAGCGATACGCCGGAAGGCATCACCAGAAGTCGCAACGCCGCGACACTGGAGGAGGCGTTTATCGCCTATCTGGAGGACGCCGCCGGAATAAAGAAGGCTGACGGCGCGGCTGCGCCTGCCGTCCCGGTGCCGTCCAACGCGTCCCATGCGCCGTCGCAGAAGAAGCGGTTTTTCGATTTCAGGCGTATGTTCAGTTATACCCGCCGCGAGGCGCTGGAACTTCAGCGTGACCCCATTCGCGGAACGCTTGCGGTGCTCGGCAGCGTGATCCTGATGTTCGTTATCGGTTACGGTATCAATCTGGACGTCGAAGATCTGACCTTCGCGGTTCTCGACAGGGACGACAGCACCATCAGCCGGGACTATGTGCTGGATATCGCCGGTTCCCGCTATTTCATCGAGAAGGAACCGATCCGCGATTATACCGACATGGATCGCCGCATGCGCGACGGCGAGTTGAGCCTGGCGATAGAAATTCCACCCGGTTTCGGGCGTGACGTTCTTCGTGGCGATACGGTCGAAGTGGGGGCATGGATCGATGGCGCCATGCCGCAACGTGCGGAGACGGTGAGCGGATACGTCCAGGGAATGCACCAGACCTGGCTCACAAGGAAGGCAAGCGAGCTTTACGGGACCGCGGCCACGCAAGGCGCGTTCAGCATCGAGACGCGTTATCGCTACAATCCCGATGTCAAAAGCCTTGTCGCAATGGTTCCGGCCGTCATCCCGCTGCTCCTGATGCTCATTCCTGCCATGTTGTCGGCCCTCAGCGTCGTGCGGGAAAAGGAACTCGGTTCCATCGTCAACCTCTACGTCACACCGACGACGCGATTGGAATTCCTGATTGGAAAGCAGCTGCCTTATGTGGCGCTCGGCATGCTCAACTTTCTGCTGCTGACGGCATTTGCCATCTTCATTTTCCGGGTTCCGTTCACCGGAAGCTATCTGGCCTATGCGACCGGCGCGCTGCTTTTCGTCATCATCGCCACCTCCATCGGCCTCGTCATGTCGTCATTCATGAAAAGCCAGATCGCCGCGATCTTCGGAACGGCGCTGCTGACACTCATCCCGGCGACGCAATATTCCGGCATGATCGATCCCGTTTCCTCCCTGCAGGGAGCCGGCGCGGTGATCGGCGAGATTTATCCCGCCACCTATTTCATGACGATTTCACGCGGCACCTTCTCGAAGGCGCTCGATTTCGCCGGGCTTTCAAGCTCTTTCCTGCCGCTTCTCATCGCCATTCCGCTGTTGCTGCTGGCCGGTGCCGCGCTGTTGAGGAAGCAAGCGTCATGAGTTTGTTTTCGTCCAACATCTTTCAGCTCGGTGTCAAGGAACTGCGTGGCCTTGCGCGCGATGGCATGCTGTTGCTGCTCATCATCTACGCCTTTACGCTGCAGATCTATACCGGCTCCAGTGCCTTGCCCGAAACGCTTAACAATGCCGCCATCGCCATCGTGGATGAGGACCAGTCACCGCTTTCGGGCCGCATCAGCACGGCATTCTACCCGCCCTATTTCTCGCCGCCGAAGCAGATTTCGATTGCCGAGATGGACAAGCGCATGGATTCGGGCCTCGACACCTTCGCGCTGAACATTCCGCCGGATTTCCAACGACGCCTGATGGCCGGTCAGCACCCCGCCATCCAGCTCAACATCGATGCGACGCGCATGAGCCAGGCCTTCAGCGGCGGTGGTTATGTGCAGACCATCATCAACAGCGAGGTTCAGGAATTCACGAACCGCTATCGCGGTGCGGCGGCGGTGCCGGTTGAACTGACACTGCGCTCGCGTTTCAATCCGCAACTCGACAAGTCGTGGTTCGGTTCGATCAACAACATCATCACCGCCATCACCATGCTGTCCATCGTTTTGACGGGGGCTGCCCTGATCCGCGAGCGTGAACACGGTACGGTGGAGCACCTCCTGGTCATGCCTGTGACGCCACTTGAGATCATGTTGAGCAAGGTCTGGTCGATGGGGCTTGTGGTGCTCGTGGCGTCTGCCTTTTCCCTGTTCGTCGTCGTCAGGGGATTGCTGGGAATACCCATCGAGGGGTCGTTGTGGCTTTTCCTGTTCGGCACGGCGCTTCAGCTTTACGCAATGACATCCATGGGGATTTTCATGGCGACGGTCGCAGGTTCCATGCCGCAGTTCGGCATGCTGCTCATCCTCGTTCTGCTCCCGTTCCAGGTTCTCTCCGGCGCCATGACGCCACGCGAGAGCATGCCGGATATCATTCAGTACGTCATGCTTCTCGCCCCCAATACACACTACGTGATTCTGGCGCAGTCTGTTCGTTTCAGGGGAGCAGGGCTCGATGTCGTTTGGCCGCAGCTGCTGGCCCTTCTGGCAATAGGAAGTGTAATGTTCTTCCTTGCCCTGCGGCGCTTCCGGAAATTCCTGCGTTGAGATCCTGCTTGCTTTTGGTTGAACTTTTTGTGTTCGGCAACGGTATGTTGGTAAGGGCTGAATATCCCTAAAAGGCCATTTGTATTTAAGGATGAGTTCAGGAGTACCCCGAATGAAGATCGCACCACGTGTGGCATTCGCCGCGATGATTGCAACGGTGGCGACGCAATCCTTCGCCTCAGAAGACATGACGGAACCGACCCGTGAGGCGATATTCGGCTTTGCCGGTGCAATAACAAGGGTGGATATGCTGAAAAGCGCCGCCCTTGTTCCGATCGATTACGAGAGCAACGCCATTCTGGGCGGCGGTTATCAGTTCTTCCCCTACGATATCGGCAACGTGCGGCTCGGCGGTGAGATAGGCGCCGCAGCACGGTTTGGAAAAGGATTTACCGGCGAAGTCTGGTTTGGTCCGGTTGCCCGCTATGAGCAGATCAGGCTCGGCGAGCGGCTTCTTGTTACCCCCAGTTTCTCGGCTGGCCTCAGTCTGGTAAGCGGTGCGCAGCCGGGACGCGAGCGGGAGCAGGAAATCAAGGACGACGGCAACGCCAATGTTCTGTTTTACCTTGGGCCTGAGATCAATATGTCCTTCAGCGAAGAGTCTTCAACGGAGTTTTTCTGGCGGCTGCACCATCGCTCCGGCGGCGGCAAGACACTCGGCAACATGAAGGGCGCAATGAACGCCAATGTGTTCGGGGTGCGCTACAAGTTCTGAGATCGGCTGAACCGGTCCTTGCTGTCGTGGCCGGTGGTCTTATGCCGGGTAAATATCTTGATCCAGATGAATGAGCGCGCCCAGCGTCTGTTTTCACGTTGGGCGCGCTTCTTTTGGTTCCGCGTGTCTCGCGGCGGTTTATCTGTGGCTCGGCAGCTTCGGCAGGAACACCGTCAGCAGGCCCAGCAGCGGCATGTAAGAGCTGATGCGATAGACGAATTCGATGCCTTCGCGATCGGCGAAAACTCCCAGAACAGCAGCGCCGATACCGCCGAAGCCGAAGGCGAAACCGAAGAACATGCCGGCAATCAGGCCAACGCGTCCCGGCACCAGTTCTTGAGCGAAGACGACGATTGCCGAGAACGCTGAAGAGAAGACAAAGCCGATGATAACGACCAGAACGGCGGTCCAGAACAGATCGGCATAGGGGAGCATCAGCGCGAAGGGAATGACGCCGAGGATCGAGAACCAGATGACGACGCGCGATCCGAACCTGTCACCGATCGGTCCGCCGAAGAAGACACCCGCGGCCGATGCGCCGAGAAACAGGAAGAGCAGCAGCTGCGCGTCCTGCACGCCAATACCGAACTTTTCGATGGTGTAGAAGGTGAAGTAGCTGGAAAGGCTGGCCAGATAGGCGTTCTTGGTGGCCGTCAGCACGACGAGAACGAAAAGTGTCATCATGACCGTACCGCGTGCGAGCGGCAGCGTTCTGCTGACCGGAGCCCTGCCTGCCGTGGTACGACGGTGGCGGCTGTACCAGACGCCCACCCACGAAAGGACGGCGAAACCGGCAAGGGCGATAAGGGAGAACCAGCTCAGGCTCTGCTGGCCGAGTGGAATGACGATAAAGGCGGCGAGCAGCGGGCCGATTGCCGTTCCGGTGTTTCCTCCGACCTGGAAAAATGACTGCGCCAGTCCGTGCCGGCCACCCGATGCGACGCGTGCAACGCGCGATGCCTCGGGGTGGAAAATCGCCGAGCCGATACCGATAAGGCAGGCTCCGATGACGAGCACCGGAAAACTGTGCGCGAAGGCAAGGGTGATGAGGCCCGCGCAGGTAGAGAGCATGGCGACGGGCAGGGAGAATGGCATCGGGTATTTGTCCGTTACCAGTCCGACAGCAGGCTGCAACAGTGAGGCTGTCACCTGAAACGCAAAGGTCAACAGGCCGATCTGCACGAAATCCAGCGCATAGTTCTGCTTCAGTAGCGGATAAAGCGACGTCAGCAGCGATTGCATGATGTCGTTCAGCATATGGCAGAAACTTGCTGCTGCGATGATTGAGAACGTCGTGCGTTCTGGGCTGAACCCGGTGCCGGTCACGGTGGCCATGGTCTTTCCTCTTTCGGTTCCCGCCTCTGTCTGGCGGGACTGCATCCTCATTTCGTCCCGCTTTTATCGTTATTGTTGATGGCCTGCATTTGCATTTTGGACGATTTTCTTCGAGAATGGGCCAAATGATGAACATCAAGCCTCACGAGCCGGTTCGGCGACCGGAAATAGATCACGATACCAGCCTTCGATTGATCGAAGGGACGAACGAGCCCGTGCTCGCGCTGCAGCGGATCTATCCGAGCGGGCACCATACGCCGCTGCACCACCATGGGCGAGCCCAGATATGGTGCGCCCGAAAGGGCGTCGTGCTGGTCAGCACCGCCGGCGGGCGCTGGATGATTCCACCGGACCACGGGCTGATCATTCCCGCCGGAATGAAACATGAGGCGGATGCAATCAGCACGGTGGAAATGTATTCCATCTATGTGCATCCGGATCTGTTCTTTCCGCAGACGCCCAAAGTGGTGGAAATTACCGCGCTCGCATCCAGTCTGATCCTGGAATTGCTCAATGAGGAGCACAAGCCCTCCGCGTTCCATCGGCAAGGGCTTGTCCGGGCATTGCTGCTGGATGAGGTAAATAGCCTGCCGGAGCGTCCCCTCGGCCTGCCGTTTCCGCGCAACGCACGCCTCGCGGCGCTCTGCCGGGAATTCCTGAAAAAGCCTGTCGTCAAAATCGAGATCGATGACTGGGCCGCTGTTATGGGTATCAGCCGCCGATCCTTCACCCGTCTGTTTCGCAGTGAACTGGGGGTGAGTTTCGTCACCTGGCGCCAGCAGGCATGCATATTTGCCTCACTGCCAAGGCTTGCGGAAGGGGAAAGCGTCACCAGCGTGGCGCTGGATGCGGGATATGAGAATATTTCCGCCTTCACAACGATGTTCCGGCGCATGCTTGGTAGTTCGCCTCGCGCTTATGGCAAGCGAGCGGGAGGGGAGAGCGCGCCGTCGGCGGATGATTGAATGAGGCCGAAAATGTCGAAGTCAGGCGGCAGTCGCGCGCGTGTCGCGGCGAAAGTCGGAAGGTGACATTCCTGCAATCTGGCGGAATGCCTTGTTGAAGGCGCTCACGGAGCCGAAACCGCTTTCCATGGCGATCTGCAGGATGTTGTCCCTGTCGTTCATCAGCATTGCCTGAGCGCGGGAAAGCCGAAGCAGGGTCAGGTATTTGATGAGCGTCATGCCGGTCGACCTGCGAAACAGGTTCATCGCATATTTCGGATGAAGCGATGCGGCCCTTGCGATATCGGTCGCGTCTATGTCTTCCAGAAAGTTGGCCGCGATGTAGTCGCACATACGGACGACGCCTGCCGATGGCGCCATGCTCTCTTCGTCCATCGCACGTTTACCGTCGGCCGCCGAAGAGACGACGCTGTAGGGTTCCATGAACATCCGTTCGACGCGAAGAAGCAACTCCTCGACGGCATGCTGCGCCTTCGCCGCATCGCCTGATGTCGCGTAGCGGAACCAGCGGGGAAAGTTTTCGCGATCCGCACCGTCCGTTGCCGACGTCACCATGGTCGCCCCGCCCATCAACATGCCGGAGATCGCGGCCGGCAGTCGCATCCGGAAAAAATGCACCAGCGGCAGATGCGCGCCCGCATAGATCGAATCATCGGAGGACTGATCCATGCAATGCGGCTGTCCGCCCCAGAAAATACAGATTTCCCCGGCGTGCAGGTGCAGTTCATGGTCGCCGATGCGGTAGTGGACGTTTCCCGCCATTACGTAATTGACCTCCACCTGCGCGTGCCAGTGCGGTCTGAGCATGATGGGCGGATGATTGTGGAAAAACTGAAGCGTCGTCGGCATGCCTTCGATGCTGCTCGCGCCCGGCTGGTAAACCGCTCTTTCGGCAATCTTACTTTCCGCCAAATCGATGTTCCCTTTTTACGAGACAGATTTCCTTCGCTCGCTAATCTGCCCACGTTCGCTGAAGAACGGCAATTGAAAAAGGGAGGTTTTCAATGTGCTTTAGACTTCTGGGCGCGTCGACAGCTTTGGTGCTGCTCGCAGCCCCGGCATTTGCGCAATCCACAACTGTCACCATCTGGAGCTGGAACGTTGCCGCATCGGCGCTGAAATCCACCGTGGAAGGTTTTAATAAACAGAATCCCGACATCAAGGTCGTTGTTGAAGATCTTGGAAACAATCAGGTTTTCGATAAAACTCTGGCGGCGTGTGCTGCGGGCGGCGATGGCCTGCCGGATATTGTGACGGTGGAGAACTTCGAGGCCGAACTTTTCTGGAGCCGGTTTCCCGATTGCTTCACCGATCTGACGGCACTTGGATACACGCCTGAGAAACAAGCACTTTTCCCGGATTTCAAGCGTACTGAACTCGAGGTGGATGGTGTTGCCTATGCCGTTCCGTGGGATTCCGGCCCGGTGGCCGTGTTCTATCGCCGTGACTTCTACGAAAAGGCAGGTGTCGATCCTGCGACGATCAAGAACTGGGATGATTTCATCGCTGCCGGCAAGAAGGTCATGGCGGCCAATCCCGGAACGGTGATGGCGCAGGCGGATTTCAACGGCGACAGTGAATGGTTCCGCATGATCGCCAATGAGCAAGGCTGCGGTTACTTTTCGACCGATGGCCAGAGCATTACCATCAACCAGCCTGCCTGCGTCGCGACTCTTGAAAAGGTCAAGGAAATGAAGGACGCCGGTATTATCACGGCGGCCATCTGGGACGAGAAGATACAGGCCAACACGGCTGGAAAGGCCGCCAGCCAGATGTATGGCGCCTGGTATGAAGGCACTGTCCGCTCCGGCTCGCCAGATCTTTCGGGCAGATGGGGGACCTATCCGATGCCGAGCCTGACGGCGGACGGCCCGCATGCGGCCAATCTTGGCGGCTCGTCTCTGGCCATCAGTTCCGTGTCCGAGCACAAGGAAGCGGCATGGAAGTTCGTGGATTATGCCCTTACCACCAATGAGGGCCAGGTCACGATGCTGAAGTCTTTCGGTCTGGTGCCATCGCTGCTTTCGGCTGTTGACCATCCATTCGTCAAACAGGCGCAGCCCTATTGGGGCGGTCAGACGGTCTGGGCCGATATTCTCGCAACGCTGCCGAAGATCGTTCCAAGCCGCGGCACCGCGTTCCAGTCGGATGCCGATGCCATCTACAAGGCCGCCCAGACGAAATATTTCGCAGGCGGTTATCCCGATGCGAAAGCCGCACTGGATGATGCCGCAAAGCAGATAGAGACAGCCACCGGCCTGCCACAAGCGGAATGATGCATGACGGGGTCTGCCCTGTCCGCACCGGACAGGGCAAGCATCGACATCCACCGTATCTATCCCGCCCACTCACCTGAACCGGCAACGGGAGGTCGTCATGCCGTCAAGGAACAGGATCGCTTATGCGTTCCTTGCGCCCTATCTTCTGGTCTTTGCAACATTCTGGGTCTGGCCCATCATCAGCTCGTTTCTGCTGTCGTTCCAGAACACGCGTATCAACCCATGGCGGTACGCGCCTTCCCTGAACTGGGGCAGGCTCGTTGCCGATCCCGCTTTCTTCAATGCGCTTTATAATACCCTCATCATTCTCGTCATTCAGGTGCCGGTGATGATTGCCCTCGCCACGGTCATGGCGGTGCTCCTCAACTCGCCCCTTCTGAAGGCGCGGCCGCTTTACCGGTTTGCGTTTTTTGCGCCGGTCGTCGTCGGTGAGGTCGCCTATGCGGCGGTGTTGCGGCTGATGTTCAGCGCCGATTTCGGCATCATCAACAAGCTGATCACCTCGGTAGGTCTCTCGCCCGTCTCCTGGTTCGACAACGCCAATGCCGCCATGGCGCTCGTCATCATCGCCGTGACTTGGCGCTGGGCGGGTTACAACGCCATCATCATTCTGGCCGGGCTGCAATCCATTCCCGGCGATGTCTATGAGGCCGCCACGCTCGACAAGGTGAGCAAGAGGCAGCAGTTCTTCCACATCACGCTGCCGCTTTTGAAACCGATTATCCTGTTCTGCGTGGTCCTGTCGGTCATCGGCACCATGCAGCTGTTCGCCGAACCGTTCCTCATCACCAATCGCGGCGGACCGGGGGGCGGCACGGAAACGCTCGGGCTTTTCCTTTACCGACAGGGCTTCACCTCGCTGAACTTCGGATATGCTTCCGCCATCGCCTACACCATGGCAGCGCTTGCCATCGCCATTTCTCTTCTCAACCTCTGGGTCGGGAGGGATCCGAAATGAGATCGAAGTCAAAATCCCTGTTCTGGCAGAAAGTCACCCTGCATGCGGTTCTAACGCCGTTTGCCATCATCTGGCTGTTTCCGCTGTGGATGATGTTGGTGTTCTCGACGATGCCGGATTACGGCATTTTCAGCCCGGACATCGTGCTCGTTCCATCCACGAATTTTCTGGACAACTTTCAGAACCTTCAGGCGGATACAAACTTCCTGCGGGCCATGTTCATTTCGATCACCGTGGCGGTGATCTATACCGTCCTGTCGGTATTGCTGACGTCGATGGCGGGCTGGGCGCTGGCGCGTTACCGTTTCGCCGGAAAAACCGTCGTTGTCGCCATCATTCTGGGCACGATCACGCTGCCTTTCGCGGTCGTCGTCATTCCGCAGTTCATCATGGTGGCGCGTGAATTCAAGCTGGCGAACACATGGGTGGCGCTCATCGTGCCACCGCTGTTCAACTCGCTTGGCGTGCTGTTCATGCGCCAATCCTTCTCGATGATGCCGACGGAGCTTTTCGACGCCGCCCGCGTCGAAGGCGTCAAGGAATGGCAGATTTTCCTGCGCATTGCCCTGCCGTTGGCGCGGCCAACGATGGCGGCGCTATCGATCATTCTCTTTCTGGCCTCGTGGAACAACTACCTCTGGCCACTTCTCATCAATTCGCGCCCGGGAATGATGACCGCACCCGTAGCGCTTGGCACACTCATCGGGCTGACCAAGGTGTCGTGGGGCGGCATCATGGCGGGGGCTGTCCTGCTCACGGCGCCGATCCTCGTGGTTTTCGTCTTTCTGCAACGTCATTTCATTGCCGGCATTTCCGCCGGTGCGGTCAAGTAAGGGAGAGGCCGCATGGCGGAACTTTCGCTCAAAAATGTCATCAAGCGCTATGGTGCGCTGGAAGTTATCCATGGCGCCGATCTGGAAATTTCCGATGGTGAATTCGTGGTTTTCGTCGGTCCGTCCGGCTGCGGTAAATCAACGCTGCTGCGCATGATCGCCGGGCTGGAAGACATTTCCGACGGCGATATCAGCATCGGCGGGCGCACCGTCAACGATGCCGATCCAGCCGACCGAGGCATTGCCATGGTGTTCCAGTCCTATGCGCTCTATCCGCACATGACCGTCTGGGAAAACCTGTCCTTCGGCCTGCGGATGAATGGCAACCCCAAGACGGACACGGAAAAGCGGGTCGCCCGTGCGGCCGAAATCCTGCAGATCAACGAGCTGATGGAACGCCGCCCGAAACAGCTCTCCGGCGGGCAGCGCCAGCGTGTGGCCATCGGTCGCGCCATCGTGCGCGAACCGCAGGTCTTCCTGTTCGATGAGCCCTTGTCGAACCTCGATGCCGAGCTTCGCGTGCAGATGCGCGTCGAGATTTCGAGGCTGCACAAGCAGCTCGGCACGACGATGATCTACGTCACGCACGACCAGACGGAAGCCATGACGCTGGCCGACAAGATTGTGGTGCTGCGGTCCGGCAGGATCGAGCAGGTGGGGGCACCGCTCGATCTATACGACGATCCCGCCAACCGTTTCGTTGCCGGTTTCGTCGGCTCGCCAAAGATGAATTTCATGGACGCGACCGTGATCGCCTCCGGGATGAATGAGGTGACCGTGGCGTTGGCAAGCGATCCTTCCGTGCGGCTTTCCCTGCCGGTTCAAAGCCGGATTATCGAAGGGACTGCGGTTGCCCTCGGCGTAAGGCCGGAACATTTCGCGGATGCCGGTTCGGGTGATGCGGACCTTTCTGTCCACGTGGATGTCGCCGAGCATCTCGGCAATACGAGTTACGTCCACGCCAGCACGGAGGGCGGAGAGCCGCTCGTGATCGAGCGCCCGGAATCACGCGATGTCGGCAAGCGGGATCGCCTGACCGTTGGCATCAGCGCTCAGAAAGCATTCCTTTTCGACAGTCAGGGCAAACGCCTGCGCTGACGTCTTCCAAGAGCCACACTTAAACAGAGTACGAGGTTTTCATGACGACCGACCAACCGATCCGCTGGGGAATCATCGGCCCAGGAACCATTGCGCGGACCTTTGCGGATGGCATCGCGCATTCCGGAACCGGGAAACTGGAAGCGATCGCGACCCGCAATCCCGACAAGCCGGGCCTTGCTGAGGCATTCCCCGGTGCACGCATCGTCAAAGGTTATGATGCGCTGCTGGCCGATCCGCAGATCGATGCCGTTTATATCGCCACGCCCCATACGGGCCATGCCGAATGGGCGATCAAGGCGATACGGGCCGGCAAGCATGTTCTTGTCGAGAAGCCGATAGCATTGTCCGCCTATGATGCCGATGCCATGTTCCATGAAGCGAAGAAGGCGGGCGTTTTCGCGGGCGAAGCCTATATGTATCGTCTGCATCCGCAGACGGCGAAGCTGGTGGAGCTGATCAAAAACCGGACCGTCGGCGATATCCGTATCATTCGCTCCAGCTTCGGTTTCAACATGGGTTCGTTCCGTGCCGATCACCGGTTGTTTGCCAATGAGACGGCGGGCGGCGGTATACTGGACGTTGGCGGTTATCCCGTTTCCATGGCGCGGCTGGTTGCTGGTACGGCAGAGGGCAAGGCGTTTGCGGAACCTGAAAAAGTTTCCGGAGCCGCGTATCTCGGCCAGTCCGGTGTCGATGAATGGGCGTCCGCCGTCCTGAAATTTCCGAGCGGCATAGTAGCAGAGGTTTCATGCTCGATCATGGCGACACAGGATAACGTGCTGCGCATCATCGGTTCGGAAGGCCGTATTGAAGTCAAGGACTTCTGGTTTGCCGCAGGTCACAAGGGCGGTGTCGGTCGCATCGACATCATTCGCGGCGACAATACGGAAACGATTGAGCTGGCGGAAGACCGTTGGCTTTACTCCTTCGAGGTCGATGCGGCAGGAAAGGCGATCCGCGAAGGCAGGCACGAGTTCGATGCGCCGGGCATGACATGGGCGGACACGCTTGGCAACCTGCGTGTCATGGATCAGTGGCGAGCATCCGTCGGCCTCGAATACGGTGTGGAAAAAGCTGCTCTGCGAAGGACCAACATTGCCGGTGAACCCGTCGTGGCGGGCAATGCGGTGCCGAAACGCCAGGTGCCGGGACTGACCAAGCCCGCTTCCGTCGTAGCGCTCGGTTTCGAATTTTTCCCGAATTTCGCCTCTGCTTCGCTGACGCTGGACGCGTTTTACGAAGCGGGCGGCAATCTCTTCGATACGGCCTATGTCTACGGCGGAGGCAAGACAGAGGCGATCTTCGGCGACTGGCACACCAGCCGCAACGTCCCGCGTGAGGATATTGTGCTGATCGGCAAGGGGGCGCATTCGCCGCTCTGCTACCCTGACATGATTGCCAAGCAACTCGATCAGTCGCTCGACCGGCTGAAGACCGATTACGTCGATGTCTATTTCATGCATCGCGACAATACGGACGTACCGGTCGGCGAGTTCGTCGATGCGATGGATGCAGAAGTGCGGCGTGGGCGCATTCGCGGTATTTTTGGTGGGTCGAACTGGACGCGCGAGCGGATGGATGAAGCCGCAGCCTATGCGGAAAGAACCGGGAAACAGAAGCCGGCGGCGCTTTCCAACAACTTTTCGCTTGCGGAAATGCTGGACCCGATCTGGCCCGGATGCGTTGCTGCGTCCGATGACGACTGGAAGAGATGGCTGAACGCCCGAAACGTCCCGAACTTCGCATGGTCGAGCCAGGGGCGCGGTTTCTTCACGGATCGGGCCGGACGCGACAAGCGCGACGATGAGGAAATCGTGCGCGTGTGGTATTCCGACCGCAATTTCGAGCGTCGTGACAGGGCCATCGAACTTGCCAACGAACTCGACCGGCTGCCGATCCATATTGCGCTGGCCTATGTCATCGCGCAGCCGTTCCCGGTCATCCCGCTGATCGGACCGCGTACGATTGCGGAGCTGGAAGATAGCCTTTCAGCGCTCGATATCCGGTTGACCGCAGATCAGCTGAAACGGCTTGCGGCCTGAAAACAACAGGATGCGGGGGAACGCATCTCCCGCCTTTTTTCTCCGGCCCTGGGCTGCTAAAGCGGAAGCCTCGATCACAACAGGCTTTCGGAGGCGTCATGAGCGATATCGATCGGCACCGTGCGGAAAAACTGATGCGGGAGGCCGGGCTCGATGCGCTTGTTCTCTTTCAGCCGGAAGCCTTTCGTTATGCGGTCGGCGCGCCGGCCGGTGTCGCGACCATGTGGGGCAGGGCGGGTTCCGCGATCGCGCTTGTGCCGTGCGACGCAGCACCATCGATCTCAGCCGTCGTCAGTGATCACGCCGCACCGCTCGTCGCGAAGGCAGCGCCGAATGTCGAGATACGAATGCACCGCATCTGGATCGATCTGGTCGACCTTGCCGGTGTGGAAACCGTGACTGAGGTCAATGACGCCTACCGCCGCCATAATTCCGGCGGGCAGCGGCCTGAAACCTTCGATCGTGCCGCCTGTTTCAACCTGTTGAAAGAGCTGCTCGAAGAGCGCGGTCTTGCAACGGGCCGTATCGGTGCGGATCTGGAGTTCCTGCCGGCCGCTGATTTCGAAGCGTTGAAAGGTGCCGTGCCGGGCGTCGTCTGGGTGGATGGCTCCGAAACGCTGCGGCGTCTGCGTGCCGTCAAAACGCGCAATGAGATCGTACGCCTTCGAAACGCTGCTCTTGCGGCCGAAGCGGGGCTTGTCGAAATGGCCGAGGCGGTTCGTCCCGGCGTTTCGCTCGGCGCATTGTCCGCGGCATGGAAGGCGGGCGCGCAGGGATATGCTGCCCGGTCCGGATTTTCCCTGAGCGGCCACTGGGATTATATTTCAGTCGGTCCCGGCCTCTCCGACATGGCGGCGGTCGTTACGCCGGGTGCCTTGATAAAAGCCGATATCGGAACGCTGGTCGATGGCTACTCATCGGATGGCGCACGCACTTTTTCCTTTGGTGCGGTGTCGCCGCTTGCCGCAGAAATCTACAGTGCCCTTGAACATGCTTTCTCTTGCGGACTGGAGGCGCTGCGTCCGGGCAATACGTTCGGCGCAGTTCATGCGGCAATGCTTGCCGCCATGCGAAGCCGTGGGTTTGGGGAATATTATCGCGGCCATTTCGGCCACTCGGTTGGCGGCAGCGTAGGCATCGAGGAATGGCCGTTTTTCTCGAATAAAAATGCCGAGATCATCGAACCCGGCATGGTCGTCGCTGTCGAAGCGCCGTTTTATGGCGAAGGTTTCGGTGCTCTGATGATCGAGGATCAGTTCCTCGTGACTGAAACCGGTGCGGAATGCATGACCACCCTGCCGCGCAGTTTGCGGGATCTGTCCGTTGGTTGATCCTACAGAAAGTCGTCGCGGCGCGGCGTGAAGCAGTCGATCAGTTCGCCTTTCTCAAGGCACAGGCAGCCATGCTCCACATTGCCAGGAATGACAAGGCTGTCACCCTGTTTCAGTTCATAGGCTTCGCCGTTGCGGAAAAAGCGGAAACGTCCGCTGGCCACATAGGTAGACTGCACGTGCGGATGGCTGTGCAGCTTGCCTTCCGCGTCCGTTTCGAAACGGAAGGACACGACCATCAGTTCTGGTGCTTCCGAAAGCACGGTACGCTGAACACCCTTGTCAGGGGAAACCGTCGGGAAGGCGGGAAGCGACATATGTTTATTCTCCTCTTTCAAATCGTCGTCTGGTCGCCATGCTCAGCGCGGTGTGCGCAGCATGGCGCGGTAGCGCATCTGGCTATTTTTCAGATGATGGCGCATCGCAGCTCTTGCGGATTCCTCGTCGCCGTCCTGTATCGCAATCAGAATGGCCTCATGCTCACCCACAAGCCGGTTTATGTCCTCGGGTGAGAGGACTTTTTCCGCTCCGTCCTTCGAAACGGCTCGGCGCGGAATAAGGGTTGCCCCAAGAACTTCGAGGAATTCGCTGAAGCGCGGATTGTTCGCGGCCTCGGCAATCGCAAGATGGAAGGCGAAATCAGCCTCCGCCGTTGGAGCCCCACGCGCCGCGCTGGAGCGGAAGGCGTCGAAAGCCTCGATGATCTTTTCCTCCTGGGCGGGTGAGCGGCGAAGTGCGGCAAGTCCCGCCGCGTCACCTTCCACGGCGGTGCGCAACTCCAGCATCTCGATCAGCGAGGACACGCGCGCAAGGTCGACATTGTCAAAGGGCCGCCGTTCGGCAGGTGCCGGCTCCAGCACGAAAACACCGGCTCCCTGTCGTGGCTCTACCAGACCGTCGGAGCGCAGCGCTGCGATGGCCTCGCGTATGACTGTGCGGCTGACGCCGAACTCCTGGGTCATCTGCGCTTCGGACGGCAGGCGATCACCGGTCTTGTAGCGCCCCTTGGATATCTGACTGCGAAGTTCGTCCGCAACCTTCACCACAAGGGTTCTGCCTGGCGGGGCCGAGGGTTCGGAGAGGATCGCTTTTGTCATCGTCGGAGCCGTTTCATAAAGGGGCATGTTGCCTGTGAACTGTGTCGATACGCCAATCGTCGCACGCCATGCAATCGTTATGAGGATCGGGGCGAATGGAAAATCGCCCTCATACGCCGTCACTCTTACTTGAAAATCGGGTTGTCGATAAAGACGCCGCCCTGAAACCGCGCCACGGCATCCGCTGCGGCAGGCTTTGGCACCGTTGCATCGATATGCTGTCTGTAGCTTTCCGCGTTGTCCTTCGGCTTCCAGCCGAGCCAGCCAATGTGCGAGTTGTCCCACCAGCTGGCATCATTGGCGGATGCACCCCAGATGACGGGGCAACCAAGGACGGGCGCACGGAAAACCGCTTCCATCAACGACGTGAAGTCATCATGCGAAAACCAGCTGGACAACATGCGGTGGTTCGTCGGTTCCGGGGTACAGGAGCCGATGCGCACGAGAGCGGTTTCCTGCCCGAATTTCTCGAAATACATGCGTGCCAGCGCTTCACCGAAACATTTGGAAACACCGTAGAGGCCATCGGGCCGAAATGGCACGTCCTGCGTCAGCCGTTCCGTCTGAGAGTAATAACCGATGGTATGATTGGAGCTGGCGAAAACGATGCGCGGCTGACCGTTGGCGCGGGCCGCTTCGTAAAGATTGTAGAGTCCGACGATATTTCCCTGCAGGATCTGCTCGAAAGGCCGTTCGACCGAAATGCCGCCGAGATGGATGATGCCGTCGCAGCCCGCTACCATGTCGTTGACGGCGGCCGCATCGGCCAGATCGCATCGCACGCACTCCTCGTTCAGTCCCGGCTGGCCCAGAGGGGCAATATCGGCAAGACGTAGGATGTCGGCCATATGCGCGAGACGTGTCCTCATGACCTGGCCGAGTTGACCTGCCGCTCCGGTAACAAGAAGCCGTTTCATCGCAATTTTCCTCCAGAAGATGCCATGCGGTCCTTCGGTGTCGAGCCTATTGACCTTGTCATACATATCGTACAATAAGTGGATAACATATATTATGTGTTTGTTGCAACAGTTCCCAAGGAGGAGTTTCATGCTGACCGTCGAAACACGTCAGGCCGTCAATCCGGAATACGCGAAAACGCTGGATACGGAGGGGCTTCGCAAGCATTTCCTTGCGAACGACATGTTCCGCAGTGGTGAGATTCGGCTCATCTATACGCATTATGACCGCTTCGTGATGGGTGCTGCCGTACCGAACGGTGGGTCTTTGGTGCTCGACAAGGTGGAAGAAACGAAGACGCCTTCGTTCCTCGATCGTCGTGAAATGGGCGTGGTCAACGTTGGTGAAACAGGGACTGTCAGTGCTGCGGGCGAGACCTATACGCTGAACCGTGGCGATGTGCTTTATCTCGGTGCGGGTTCCGGTGCCGTCACGTTTTCGGGCGCTGGCCGCTTCTACATCGTATCCTGCCCGGCGCATCGCAGCCTGCCGTCAAGGCTCGTCACGATTGCCGATAGCAAGGAAGTAAAGCTCGGCGCGACGGAAACGTCGAACAAGCGCACCATCAACCAGTTCATCCACCCGCTTGTGATGGAAAGCTGCCAGCTGGTGCTAGGTTATACCATGCTGGAAGATGGTTCCGTCTGGAACACGATCCCCTCGCATGTGCATGACCGCCGTATGGAGGCCTATCTCTATTTCGGTATGGATGAGAAGTCCCGTGTCCTGCACCTGATGGGTGAGCCGCAGGAAACGCGTCACCTGTTCATTTCGAACGAGGAAGGCGCGATTTCTCCACCCTGGTCGATCCACTCCGGTGCCGGCATCGGTTCCTATACCTTCATCTGGGCCATGGCTGGCGATAACGTCGATTATACCGATATGGACTTCATTCAGCCGGGGGATCTGAGATGATAAATCCCTTTTCGCTTCAGGGACGTAAGGCACTTGTCACGGGTGCCAATACCGGGCTTGGGCAGGCGATTGCCATCGGTCTGGCAGCGGCCGGCGCAGAGGTTGTCTGCGCCGCTCGCCGCGCGCCGGACGAGACACTGGAGCTCATCACAGGGCAGGGGGGGAAGGCGAGCGCCCTGCTCATCGACTTCGCGGATCCACTTGCTGCGAAGGATGTTTTTGATGGGGCCGGTTTCGATATCCTTGTCAACAATGCGGGCATCATTCGCCGCGCGGATGCCGTGGAGTTTTCGGAAGCTGACTGGGATGACGTAATGGACGTCAACCTCAAGGCGCTGTTCTTCACGACGCAGGCTTTTGCAAAGGAACTGCTTGCAAACGGCAGGTCCGGCAAGGTCGTCAATATCGCTTCCCTTCTGTCGTTCCAGGGCGGTATTCGCGTTCCGTCCTATACGGCGTCGAAGCATGGTGTTGCCGGTCTTACCAAGCTGCTGGCAAACGAGTGGGCGGGCAGAGGTATCAACGTCAATGCCATCGCGCCCGGTTACATCGAGACAAACAACACCGAAGCGCTGCGCGCCGATGACGCCCGTAACAAGGCCATCCTCGAGCGCATTCCCGCCAATCGCTGGGGGCGCTCGCAAGACATTGCCGGTGCGGCGGTCTTTCTGTCGTCGTCGGCGGCCGATTATGTGCATGGCGCCGTTCTTAATGTTGATGGCGGGTGGCTGGCACGTTGATTGCGCCACCCTTCTCGAAATTCATCATATAAGTTGTATGATGACTTATTGACAAATATATGCTGGGCTGCTTAGTTGCAGTGAATGGATTTACAAAGGACTTCCGAAATGACCCCTGAACAGATCAAGGCAGCGCTTGGCTCCGGCCTCCTTTCTTTCCCCGTCACGCATTTTGATGCAGAAGGCCGTTTTGCTGGGGATAGCTACAGGGCGCATGTCGAATGGCTCGCGGGTTACAAGGCGCCTGTGCTTTTTGCCGCTGGCGGTACGGGCGAGTTCTTTTCGCTGAAGCCGGGCGAGATCCCGGAAATCGTTGCTGCTGCCAAGGAAGTGTCCGGCGAGACGGCCATCGTGTCCGGTTGCGGATACGGTACGGACATCGCCGTCGATATCGCGCAATCCGTGCAGAAGGTCGGCGCAGATGGCATCCTGCTTTTGCCGCACTACCTGATCGACGCGCCGCAGGAAGGCCTTTATGCGCATATCAAGAAGATCTGCCAGTCGATCGATATCGGCGTCATGGTCTACAACCGCGACAACTCTGTCCTTCAGGCTGACACGCTTGCCCGCCTCTGCGACGAATGCCCGAACCTGATCGGTTTCAAGGATGGCACCGGCGATATCGGTCTTGTTCGCCAGATTACCGCGAAAATGGGTGATCGTCTGATGTATCTCGGTGGCATGCCGACGGCTGAACTGTTTGCCGAAGCCTATCTCGGCGCCGGTTTCACCACCTATTCATCGGCGGTCTTCAATTTCGTTCCGGGTCTTGCGAACGAATTCTATGCGGCTCTCCGTTCCGGCGACCGCGCTACCTGCGAGCGTATTCTCATCGACTTCTTCTATCCGTTCATGGCAATCCGGAATCGCGCCAAGGGCTATGCCGTTTCCGCTATCAAGGCAGGTGTCCGTCTGCAGGGCTTCGATGCAGGTCCGGTTCGCGCCCCGCTCAAGGATCTGACGGACGAGGAGCTTGGCATGCTCGACAAGCTGATCGGTTCCCATAAGCGCAAGGGCTGATTGCAGGGCAAAGGGAGGGGAGCCAATGAAGATCACAGCTGTCCGCACGCATCTGCTCGAACACCGGCTGGATACGCCTTTCGAAAGCGCATCCATGCGGTTTGATCGTCGCGCCCATGTGCTGGTCGAAATAGAATGCGATGACGGAACCGTGGGCTGGGGCGAATGCCTCGGTCCGGCGAGGCCCAACGCCGCCGTCGTCGCTGCCTATTCCGGCTGGCTTATCGGCAAGGATCCTCGCGAGACGGAAAAGATCTGGGCAACCCTCTACAACGCCCTGCGTGACCAGGGGCAGCGCGGCCTGAGCATTACCGCGCTGTCTGGCATCGATATCGCGCTCTGGGATATCAAGGGCAAGCATTACGGCACGTCCGTTTCCATGCTGCTCGGTGGTCGTTGGCGCGAAAGCGTTCGCGCCTATGCGACCGGCAGCTTCAAGCGTGATGGCGTGGACCGGGTGGCGGACAATGCCGCCGAAATGGCCGAGCGCCGGGCGCAGGGATTTCATGCCTGCAAGATCAAGATCGGTTTTGGTGTCGAGGAAGATCTGGCCGTCATCAAGGCTGTCCGTGAGGCGATCGGCTCCGATATGCGTCTCATGATCGATGCCAATCACGGTTATACACTTCAGGAAGCCATCACCGTCGGCAACCGTGCGGCTGAGTATGGAGTGGATTGGTTCGAGGAGCCGGTGGTGCCGGAGCAACTGGATGCCTATGCCCGCGTTCGCGCCGGCCAGCCGATCCCGGTCGCGGGCGGCGAGACGTGGCATTCACGTTACGGCATGTGGCAGGCGCTATCAGCCGGTGCGGTCGATATTCTCCAGCCGGATCTGTGCGGTTGCGGCGGTTTTTCCGAAATGGCGAAGATCACGACGCTTGCGACCCTTCATGGCGTGCGCGTCGTGCCGCATGTCTGGGGAACGGGCGTGCATATCGCCGCAGCGCTCCAGTTCATGGCGGCAATGACGCCGGACCCCGTTCGTGTCAATCCGATCGAGCCGATCATGGAGTTTGATCGCACCCATAACCCGTTCCGTCAGGCGATCCTGAAAACGCCGATCGAGGCGGTGAACGGTGTCGTGGCGATCCCGAACACGCCGGGTATTGGCATCGAGATCAATCGCGACGCTCTCGTGGAATACAGGATGCCGGACGCATGAGCGCGCTTCAGCGCCAGCTTTCCGGTGCTGCGCCGACCCCCGCTTTGCCGCGGGGGGCGGTTGATGCGCAGATGCACATGTATCTTCCGGGATATCCGGCACTCGCCGGTGGGCCCGGTCTGCCTCCGGGTGAACTGCCGCAGCCGGATGACTATCGCAGGCTCATGCAATGGCTGGGGATCGATCGCGTCATCATCACACAGGGCAACGCTCACCAGCGTGACAACGCAAACACCCTTGCCTGTGTCGCGGCGATGGGAGATGTCGCCCGCGGCGTGGTGATCGTTGACGATACGACGACGGATGCCGAGATGGAGCGACTTACCGCTGCTGGCACCGTCGGTGCCCGTATCATGGATCTGCCGGGGGGAGCGGTGGATCTCTCGTATCTTGAAGCCGTCGATGATCGCGCTGCCGCCGCTGACTGGATGATCGCGATCCAGTTCGACGGCAACAATCTTCTCGATCACCTGCCGCGGCTGGAGAAAATCCGTTCGCGCTGGGTTTTTGACCATCACGGCAAGTTCTTCAAGGGGATCGATCCGGATGGTCCCGAGGTTGCAGCGCTTCGAAAGCTGATCGACCGGGGCAACGTCTGGTTCAAGTTTGCCGGTGTTTACGAGAGTTCGCGGGATGCGTGGCCTTATGAGGATGTGGCCGCCTTTTCCCGTCGTGTCGCCGCCCATGCACCGGAGCGCATCGTCTGGGGTACGAACTGGCCGCATAATTCCATTCGGGAAACGGCTCTCTATCCGGATGATGCGCGGTTGGCGGAACTGGTGCTCGGCTGGTTGCCTGACGATGTGGCGCGGCACCGCGCGCTCGTTGAAAACCCGCAGGAACTCTTCAAGCTCCCACGATTTCCGGCGGCTTGATTGCAATTTGATATCGGCAGGAAGGGATTGGTTTCTGCCGCGGCAGTCATGAAAGGTTTGCATACCGGCCCGGACGGGCAGGACAATACGGTCCAGGGGGTCATCATAAGGCCGGACCGATCACAAAGAGGAGGAAGACAATGAAAAAGATAGCAGGCATGCTTTGTGTCGCCATGGGGATGGCGCTTTCCGGCATTTCGGCGCAAGCGCAGGAAATCACCCTGCGTTCCGCGGATATTCACCCGGACGGTTATCCGACCGTCGAGGCGGTGAAATATATGGGCGAGCTTCTCGCTGAGCGGAGCAAGGGACGCATCAAGGTTCAGGTGATGAACAACTCCGTTCTTGGCGGAGAGAAGGACACCATCGAGCAGACGCGTTTTGGCGTCATCGACATGAACCGTGTCAACGCCGCGCCGTTCAACAATCTCGTCAAGGAAACCACCGTTCTCGGCCTGCCGTTCCTGTTCCGCTCCACCGAGCATATGCACAACACCGTCGATGGCCCGATTGGTGATGAAGTTCTGGCGGCATTCGAACCGCATGGCCTCGTTGGTCTCGCTTTCTATGATTCCGGCGCGCGCTCGTTCTACACGACGAAAAAGCCGATCGAGAAGCTGGCGGACCTCAAGGGCCTTAAGATCCGCGTCCAGCAGTCTGACCTGTGGATCTCGATGATGCAGGCTTTCGGCGCCAACCCGACCCCCATGCCGATGGGTGAGGTTTACTCTTCGCTGGAAACCGGCGTTGTCGACGGTGCTGAAAACAACTGGCCGTCCTACGAGTCCGCGCGTCACTACGAAGTGGCCAAGAACTACACGCTGACCGAACATTCGCTAAACCCGGAAATCCTCGTCATCTCAAAGGTCACCTGGGACAAGCTGAACCCGGAAGACCAGAAGCTCGTGCGTCAGGCCGCAAAGGACTCGGTCGGCAAGATGCGTGAACTGTGGAGTGCCCGTGAAAAGGCTTCGGAAGAGAAGGTGCGTGCCGGCGGCGCAAATGTCATCAAGGTCAACAAGGAGGAATTCGCAGCCGCGATGGCTCCAGTTTACGACAAGTTCGTGACCGACCCGAAGATGAAGGATCTTCTCGAGCGCGTTAAGGCAGTCAAGTGATTTTGGAGAACCGGCCCTGTCATTAGGGCCGGTTTTTTTGTCTTGCCGCGCCTCAGTAGAGGAGGAAAAACAATGCGAAATTTTATGAGGGCCATCCGCCCGATCCTCGGCGTGCTCAGCCGCACGTCACTATACATCGCCGGCATCGGCATGGTTGCCATGACGCTCATCGTGGGCTGGCAGGTCTTCGCCCGCTACGTCCTGAATGACTCGCCCAGCTGGTCGGAGCCGCTCTCTCTTCACCTGATGTCATGGTTCATCATGCTTGGGGCTGCGGTCGGCGTACGTGAGAGTGTGCACCTCGGGCTTGATATCGTTCGTTATATGATGCCGCCCCGCGTGCAGACCGGTATGGATATGACCAGCCTGGCGCTCATTTTCCTGTTTGGTATCGGCATGGCCTGGTACGGCACCTCACTTTCGATGGGTACCTGGACGGCAACGATCCCCGTGCTTGGCTGGCCGGGTGGTGTTGATTTCTTCCCGCTGATTGCCGGTGGTTTTCTGATTTCCCTGTTTGCAGCCGAGCGTTTTGTCGATCTTGCCCTCGGCGAGGAAATCGCTGCGGATGTTCTCGTGCAGGAGGCCGCATAATGGCATACGCAATCCTTTTTGGCGTGTTTACCGTGCTGATGATGATCGGTACGCCGATCGCATTCTGCCTCGGCATCGCGTCTTTCGCTACGGTTCTTTATCTCGGCCTTCCGCCCATTGTGGTATTCCAGCAGTTGAACTCGGGTATGAACGTCTTCGCGATGATGGCGATCCCCTTCTTCATCTTCGCAGGCGATCTGATGGTGCGTGGCGGTATCGCTCATCGTCTGATCCGGTTTGCAGCCGGTCTCGTCGGGCATCTCCGTGGTGGTCTTGGTCAGGTCAACATCGTCGCTTCGACGCTGTTTGGCGGCATTTCCGGTTCGGCTGTCGCGGATGCGTCGGCAGTTGGCGGGCTGATGATCCCGCAGATGGCCCAGCGTGGTTATGACCGGGATTATGCGGTCAACGTTACCGTGAATTCCGCCATTATCGCGCTGATGATTCCGCCGTCCCACAACATGATCCTCTATTCGATTGCTGCGGGCGGCAACGTTTCCGTGGCGGACTTGTTCACGGCTGGCATCATCCCGGGCCTGCTTCTGGCGCTTGCGCTTATGGTCACGGCTTACATCGTTGCAAGGCGTAAAGGTTATCCTTCGGAGCCATTCCCGGGCTTCTCGAAGCTGATGTATTACCTGTTGGCGTCTTTCCCTGGAATTCTACTGATCGGCATCATCTTTGGTGGCGTACGCTCGGGCGTGTTCACCGCTACCGAAAGCTCGTGTATCGCGGTTCTCTATGCATTTCTGGTCGCGATGCTCGTTTATCGCGAGCTGGACTGGAGTGGTTTCGTTGAGGCTGTGATGGGTGCGGTGCGCACCACGGCCATGGTGCTGCTTGTGATCGGCACGGCCGCGTCTTTTGGCTGGCTGATGGCCTTTCTTCAGGTCCAGACGCTGATGATTGCCGCGATCAGCGCGATTTCGGACAACCCGATCATCGTGCTTCTCGTCATCAACGTCATCCTGCTTCTGCTCGGCACGTTCATGGACATGGCGCCGATGGTCATTATTGCGACCCCGGTTCTGCTGCCGGTGGTCAAGGCTTTCGGCATCGATCCGGTTCATTTCGGTGTCGTTATGATCCTGAACGCCGGTATCGGCCTGAATACACCGCCGGTTGGTACGGTGCTGTTCGTGGGGTGTGCTGTAGGCGGCATATCGATCCGCGAAGCGATGCGCACGATATGGCCGTTCTTCGGAGCCAGCATCGCGGTGCTTCTTGCCGTCACCTACATTCCGGGGCTGTCGCTCTGGCTGCCATCGCTGTTCCGCTGAGGCGCGCCGCCAAAATTGCAAAGCCCCGCTACACCAGCGGGGCTTTTTCGTTCTGTAGTGCCAGTGCTTCTTCCTGCTCCCCTTCATCTAGCTGCAAGAGGTTGCCGTGGCGGCTCCGTCTGATCTTGTTCATGTGGTCGCGGGGGCTCAAGCCCAGCGTCCGTTTGAACATGCGCGAGAAATAGTAGGGGTCGCCGTATCCAACTTCCGCGGCGGCAGAGGCGACGGATAACCCTGCCTCCAGAAAATGCATGGCGCGTTCCATGCGCTTGAACTCCTGATATTTTCGCGGCGTTCTGCCGACGCGCTTCTGAAATTCCCGCAGGAAGTAATCGCGATTATACGGTGCTGCATCCGTGGCAGTTGCGGCAATATCAGGGTCGAGCGGATTGGCCGAAATCATCGTCACCGCTTTCATCACGGCAAGATCGAGCGCTTCGGTACCCTCCGGCTGGAAACTCGGCCGATCGATCCACCCCAGAAAGGCATCGTCAATAAAGGCGATCAGCAGCACCATGAAAAGATGATGCTGACTGAGTGTGACGGAGGAGGGCGGTGCGCTCTGGCGGTAGTGTCGTGCCAGCGGCTCAAGTAGCGGCCAGCGACTGAGATGCACCTTCGGTTTGAGATCCATCTGCGCGATCAGGTTGTGCCGTCCGTAGATATCCAGCGTGAAATGCTGGGCGATGCCCCGATATGTGACCGTTTTCTCATTCCAGCCGACGAAGCGCTGTCCGCGGGAAACGAGCATGGCGTCGCCCGGCTCCATGATGCGTGATTCTCCGTCCACCAGATAATGCCCCTGTCCTTCCAGGCAGATGATCAGGTCATCGACCTGGTTGGATTTGTCGATCTGCCATGTGCGGGAATGCTCCATCTTGATCGTGGCACGCGTCAGATTGAGTGCGAGCGCCGCAGGCGGAACAGTGGAGAGGATGCCACCTTCAATTTCGTCCATCTTTTTCCTCCCCTTTGTTAATTCACTTTGATACGACGTTTTGGTTTTTATACAGCATAAACCGCCTGTAAGCGCTGCATCAATCCTGGAGGAGGTGGAGCGCGGCGAAAAGTGCATTCTCATGCGCTTCGCTGGCTGCTTCGGGAGAATCACTTGTACGAAATTGTATTCATGAATACGCGCCTTTCCGGGGCGCGGGGAGGAGTGTCATGAAGTCTCAACGCCTTCTGGGACTGGGATATCTGGCGCCATATATCATTGGGCTTCTGATCTTTACGGCGATCCCGTTTCTGGGTTCTCTTTATCTTAGCTTCACGCGCTACGATCTGATGAGCGATCCGACATGGGCAGGGCTCGCCAACTATGAGCGCCTGTTCACGCGTGACCGGACCTTTCTCAAATCGTTGAATGTCACGCTGCTTTACGTGTTTCTGACGGTGCCGCTGAAGCTGGCCTTCGCGCTGTTCATCGCAGCGATACTCAATTACAAATTGCAGTTCATCAACTTCTTCCGGACTGCCTTTTACGTTCCTTCCATTCTCGGCGGCTCCATCGCGATTGCCGTTTTGTGGCGTTACATGTTCGCGACCGAAGGTCTTGTGAACATGGCGCTCGGTTATGTCGGCCTGTCGCCGGTGGACTGGTTCGGGGATCCGACCAACGCGCTTTTCACCATCACGCTACTGCGTTGCTGGCAGTTCGGCTCGGCCATGGTGATCTTTCTGGCGGCCCTGCAATCCATCGACAAGTCGCTTTACGAGGCGGCCGCCATCGATGGTGCCGGTAAGATCAGAACCTTCATATTCATCACCCTGCCGCTTCTGACGCCGGTTATCTTCTTCAACCTCATCATGCAGATGGTTCAGGCGTTCCAGGAGTTCAACGGACCATACATCATCACCCAGGGCGGACCGCTCAAGTCCACCTATCTTCTGCCCCTCTACATTTATGACGAGGCGTTCAAGAAGTTCAACATGGGCTATGCCTCTGCCATTGCATGGGTCCTTTTCACCATCATCACCGTGCTGACCCTCGTTGCCTTCTGGTCTTCGAAGAAGTGGGTCTATTACGCCGGCGACAAGCGGAACTGATCTCATGACGGATGTTTTAACCCTCAACGAAGTTCAGGCCGCGCGCCGCGCGAAACTGAGCCTCATTTCCACCAGCATTCGTTACGTGCTGCTGTTCGCTGTCGGTCTGGTGATGCTGTATCCGCTGATCTGGCTGGTGGGCGCGAGCTTCAAGACGAATTCCGAGATTTTCTCAGGGGCCGGTTTCATCCCTGAAAACCCGACGCTCGACGGCTATATCCGCGGTTGGGAAACGTCCACGCCCTATACGTTCGGCCGGTTCTTCTGGAATTCGTTCCTGATCATCCTGCCCAAGGTCATCGGTACGGCGATCTCCTGCACGATGGCGGCCTACGCCTTCGCGCGCTTCGATTTCCCGCTGAAGAAGATCCTGTTCGGATCGGTCATCGCCATCCTGCTGCTGCCGAATGTCGTGACCCGTATCCCTCAATATATCCTTTTCCGCGATCTCGGCTGGCTGGATAGCTTCCTGCCGCTGTGGGTGCCGTCTGCAATGGCGGGCGACGCGTTCTTCGTCTTCATGCTGGTGCAGTTCCTGCGTTCGCTTCCCTCCGATATGGAGGAGGCCGCCCGCGTGGATGGCGCCAACAGTCTGCAGACCCTCGTCTACATCGTCGTTCCGATGCTGGCTCCGGCTCTGATCTCGGTCTGCCTGTTCCAGTTCATGTGGACGATGAACGATTTCCTCGGACCGCTGATTTACCTGTCCTCGGTCGACAAATATCCGGTGAGCCTCGCGCTCAAACTCTCCATCGATACCACCGAAGCGTTCGAGTGGAACCGCATCCTTGCGATGTCGGTCCTGACGATCGCGCCTGCCTTGATCGTCTTCTTCGCAGCGCAACGGTATTTCATTGAAGGGATCTCGTCTGGCGGGGTCAAAGGCTGAAAATGGCACGTGTTCAACTCAAAAATCTCGAAAAAGTCTACGGCAACAGCTTCAAGGCCGTGCATGGCATCAACCTCGATGTCGAGGACGGTGAGTTCATGGTGTTCGTCGGTCCCTCCGGCTGCGCCAAGTCCACCACACTGCGCATGGTCGCAGGCCTCGAGGAGATCAGCGGCGGCGATATCATGATCGGTGACCAGCGGGTCAACGATCTGCCGCCTGGCAAGCGTTCAATTGCCATGGTGTTCCAGAACTATGCACTCTATCCGCACATGAAAGTGCGCGGCAATCTGGCGTTCGGCCTCAAGATAGCCGGTGTCGCCAAGCCTGATATCGAAAAGGCGATCGATAACGTCGCCCGCATCCTTGAAATCGAGCCATTGCTGGATCGTCTGCCGAAGCAGCTTTCCGGCGGGCAGGCGCAGCGCGTTGCGCTCGGCCGCGCACTCATCAAGAAGCCCGGTGTTTTCCTGTTCGACGAGCCGCTCTCCAATCTGGATGCCAAGCTTCGTGCCTCTATGCGCGTGCGCATCACCGATCTGCACCGGCAACTGAAGGCCGAGGGGCTTTCATCGACTGTGATCTATGTGACCCACGACCAGACCGAAGCCATGACCATGGGCGACCGCATATGCGTCATGCAGACCGGCCGCATCATGCAGGTGGCGACACCGAAAGAGCTTTATAATCACCCCGCCAATCTTTTTGTGGCCGGCTTCATCGGCAGCCCCGAGATGAACCTGGTCGATGTCGGGATTGAGGGTGCCGAATTCGTTATCGCCGGGCAGCGTCTGCCGATTGGCGATCATGTCGAAAAACGTCTTTCCCGCCGCCCGGCAGATGCCGTCATCGGCATTCGTCCTCAGCATTTTTCGCTCGCCGGTCAGGGCGATGGTCCCGCGCTGGAAGCCAAGCTGACCAATGCCGAATTCATGGGACACGAAGTTTATCTGCATGCCGATCTCGCCGGGCAAAAACTGGTGAGCGTTGTTGGTGCTGCGGAATACGACGCGCTTGGGTCCGACGGCGTTATCCGTCTGCGTCCTGATCCGGAGAAAGTGCACATTTTCGACAAGGCCGATGGCCGCAATGTCTCGCTCTGAGGAGGGCAGTTGCGTGTCTGATTTTTCGTGGAGGAGAATACGATGAAAATAGCAAGAACAATGGCAATGCTGGCTGGCGTCGCCTACGCGGCAATGGCGGTTTCTGCGCCACTCAACGCGGCGGAACTGCGCATGTCCTGGTGGGGTGGTGAAAGCCGTCACGTCGCCACCCAGAAAGCGATTGCCGCCTGCGGCGAGAAATACGGGCATACCGTCAAGGGGGAATTCACCGGCTTCGACGGTTATCTCGAGAAGCTGACCACGCAGATGGCGGGCAAGACGGAGGCCGATATCGTTCAGGTCAACTGGCCCTGGCTGCCGCTGTTCTCCAAGAGTGGCGAGGGGTTCGCGGACCTGCGGCAGCTGAAGCCTCTCAATCTCAGCCAGTGGACGGGCTCCGATCTGGAGGCCGGTGAGATGAACGGCGTTCTGCAGGGTCTGTCCGTCTCGACGACAGGCCGCGTCTTCTTCTTCAACGCGACGACGTTCGAGAAGGCCGGGGTCGAGATACCCAAGACCTGGGACGAGTTCTTCGACGCGACCAAGACCATCAAGGAAAAGCTTGGCAAGGATCATTACACCTTCAACGCGGTGAAGGAGACGGCCCAGCTTCTGGTGACGCTGGCCGTCGTTCAGAAAACTGGCAAGGATCTGGTCGATACGAAGACCAACCGAGTCGCATGGACGCCGGAAGAGCTGGCGGAAGGCATTTCCTTCCTCGGCAAGCTGGTCGAGACGGGTGCCATCCGCTCGCAGAAGGAAGAGGCCGCTGACGGTAACGTCAACCTGTTTGAAAAGCCCTCATGGTCGGAAGGCAAGATCGCCGGTTCCTACGAGTGGGATTCGACCTATTCGAAATATGCCGATCCGCTGAAGGATGGCCAGGTGCTGAAGCCGGTGACGATGCTGAAGCTGGCAGATGCCGTTACGGAAGGCGTTTATCGCAAGCCGTCCATGGTGTTCTCGATTTCAAAGAACTCGAAGAACCAGGAAGCGGCTGCACAGGTCGTCAACTGCCTGCTGAACGAACCTGAAGGCATTGACGCGCTAGGAACCTCGCGTGGTCTGCCGGCATCCAAGGCGGCAGCAGCGCGTCTGGGTGATAAGGGTGAGCCGGAAGTCCGTGCAGCCAACGCCATCGTCATGGCGGCCACTGGCCCGACCGTTTCGCCTTTCAACGAACATCCGGAAATCCGTTCGGCCTTCATCGATACGCTCGAGGAATACGCCTACGGCCAGATCGCGGCCGATGAGGCAGCCGAGCAGATCATCGATACGGTGAACGACGTTCTGGTGAAGTTCGACTGATACGCACCATACCCCGCCGCGGCTTGCTGCGGCGGGGAAGCATTCCCCGGAAAAGTGCGACGCGGTTTTTATCCGGGAATGCGCTGATACCCGGACCCGGATACGGGACAGAAACACGAGACAGGATCATGACCCGACCATTGATTGTCGCGCATTCGGCGCGAACGGCAGCGCTTTGCCTTGAGACATCAGGCGCACTTTATCACCTGCCATCGAAAGTCGCCTGGCGCCTGTCCGCGCCGGAAGTCGGCGTCGTCGTGCAGACCGGCGAGGCTGATACGGTCGTTACCCTGCTGCATGATCTTGTACCCGGCACCCGCTACCTGTTCGAGGCTGCCGGTTTCGAACCTGTCGAGTTCCATACTTTGCCCTGCACGGGGTTGGTGGAAGCCTTGGATTTCGGCCTTCAAGCCGATATCGCACTGGATGATCTCGTGGGTGCTCGTGCAAATGCGGAAGCACTTCGCAGGGCGATCGATGCGGTGCCGGAAGGCGGAACACTGCGTTTGGCTGCCGGTGAGTGGACCGCCTTTCCCGTCCGTCTGAAAAGCAACATGACCTTTCATCTGTCAGAAGACGCCGTACTTCGCGCGCCTTCCGTTCGCGATGGTTGGCCGGTCCTGCCTGCCCGTGACGAGAACGGCCGGATGCTTGGAAGCTGGGAAGGGCTTCCGGATGCCTGTTTTGAAGCCCCCGTTCACGCCATCGGTGCGCAACAGCTGATCATCGAAGGCAGAGGTGTTCTCGACGGTTCCGGCGACAGGGGCGACTGGTGGACATGGCCAAAGGAAACGCGTGATGGCGCACGTCGCCCGCGTGGCCTGCATCTCGTATCCTGCCGTAACGTCACTCTGCTGGGGTTCGGAATCCGCAACGCGCCGTCCTGGACGATCCATCCACAGGGCTGCAACGATCTCACTGCTGCCGGGCTTTCCATCATGGCGCCGCACGACAGCCCGAACACAGACGGCTTCAATCCCGAAAGCTGCCGTAACGTGACGATTACGGGCGTCCGGTTTTCGGTCGGCGACGACTGTATCGCCGTCAAGGCGGGTAAACGCGGCCCGAATGGCGAAGACGATCATCTGGCCGAAACGCGTGGCGTTCGTGTGACCCATTGCCTGATGGAGCGCGGTCACGGCGGCCTCGTGATCGGCTCGGAAATGTCCGGCGGCGTTCATGATGTATCGGTCGAGGATTGCGAAATGATCGGCACGGATCGCGGCCTGCGGCTCAAGACGCGGCGCGGGCGGGGCGGTTCCGTTACCAATATCGCCATGCGCCGGGTACTGCTGAATGGTGTGCAGACGGCGCTTTCGGCCAATGCCCATTATCATTGCGATGCCGATGGGCATGATGACTGGGTGCAATCCAGAGCGCCTGTAACGTTTGGCAAGGGTACGCCGGTTATCGATGGCATCATCATCGAAGATGTCGAAATCCGCGGGCTTGCGCATGCCGCCGGTGCGTTTCTCGGCCTTCCCGAGGCGCCGGTGCGAAATATCGAAATCCGCGGCTTGACCATCATGTCCCACGATCCTTCCGCCATCGCGACGCCACCGATCATGGCCGATCGGGTGAGGCCCATGCGTCACGAGACGATCGTGTCCGAGCAGGCGCAGATCCGCTGTGATGATCCCGCCCTGTTGAGCCGCGCTACCGTTTCCATCGCATCAGATATTGATTGAGAAATCCCATGAAAGCCACTGACTATTTTGAAGAATTTTCACGTCGATATGAGCACTACAAGGGCGGAAGCTGGTGTTATGAGGACGGGTGCGTCTATCGCGGTTTGCAGTTTCTTGGCGAAGCGACCGGCGACCGGCACTGGAATGATCACCTGCATCGTCTGGCGGATGCCCAGATCGCTGCCGATGGCACGCTCGCCGGTTACAGCCCGGAAGAGTACAACATCGACCACATTCTGGCCGGTCGTGTTCTTTTCCCTTTGGCGAAACAAACCGGCGACGGCCGATACCTCAAGGCTGCGGATCATCTCGCGGGGCAGCTCGCGACACACCCGCGTATTCCCTCTGGCAATTACTGGCACAAGAAGCGTTATCCGCATCAGGTCTGGCTGGACGGTCTTTATATGGGGTTGCCATTCCAGGTCGAATATGGACAGGTGACCGGCCGCCCGGAATTCATCGTCGATGCGTTGCAGCAACTATCGACGGCGCTGGCTTTGACGGCAAACCCCGGCGGGCTATTCGTCCATGGGTATGATGACAGCCGCGAGCAGCGCTGGGCCAATCCCGTCACCGGTCATTCGCCAGCGCTATGGGCGCGTGCCGTCGGTTGGCTTGCCATGGCGCTTGTAGATGTCATTGTGATCCTTCCCGACGATGTGGCAACTGCTTCGCTGCGCAAACGCGCCCGTGTGCTTCTGGGCGATGTGGTTACCCGACAGACGGAAAACGGTCTGTGGATGCAGGTGCTCGATGCGCCCGATCTTGTCGGCAATTACGAGGAAACATCGGCGTCGGCGATGTTTGCCTACGCGCTGTTGCGGGCGGTTCGCCTGAAACTGCTCGAAGGCGAAGAAGCAGGGGCTGCGCTCTCGGCAGGTCGCCGTGCGCTTGAAGCGCTTCTGCAAACGAAGCTCAAGCAGGATGGCGATGGACTGACGCGTCTCACAGGTATCGTGCATGTAGCGGGGCTTGGCGGTTTCGAGGGCAACTATCGCAGCGGCACACCGGAGTATTACCTGACGGAGCCGGTCGTGTCCGATGATGCAAAGGGCGTCGGGCCGTTGATGATGGCCTATGCCGAAAACCTGCGACTGGCGTAGCGGGTTGCGGTACGCTTTCTTTTGAGAACTGCGGAAGCTTGCCTCCGCAGTTCTTTTTGGACAGCTGTTTAAAACTTGCGGCTGATGGACAGCTTGAAATTGCGCCCCGGCATCGCCGAGATACCGTCGCTCAGATACGGCATGTAAAATTTGTCGAACATGTTGTCGATCGAGGCGTGCACCTCCGTTCCGGCAAACGTTCCTTCCTTCGGCGTCCAGTCGAGCGAGATGCCGTGCAGACCGTAACCGGAGCTGGGGCCACGGGTATAACCCATATTGTCCTGACGGGCGACGAACTGGCTGTTCCAGCTGAGCGCGAGATCCCAGTCAGGTATGATGATCTTTCCGGCGCACACATGCGCTTTTCGTTTGATCCCGCGTGGATCTGCCGCTCAAATACACAGCGAACCGGAATCTCCAACCCGCTGAACTGGAATCCCATGCCTATTCCCGACAATGCCTATACACGCCTTTCCGACCTCGAAGACATGGAGGCCGAGCTGACGGAAACGCGGCGTCATCTGCACTCCAATCCGGAACTGTCGTTCGAGGAGGCGGACACGGCCCGTTATGTCGCGGAAAAGCTGGAGGGCTGGGGATATGAGGTGACACGCAATGTCGGTGGTCATGGGGTGGTCGCCCGTCTCTCCGTTGGTGCCGGAGGAAAGGGTATCGCCATCCGCGCCGATATGGATGCGCTACCCATTCACGAGGAGACAGGACTGACCTATGCCAGCAACAGGCCCGGCGTTATGCATGCCTGCGGCCATGACGGGCATACGACGGTGCTGCTCGGTGCCGCGCAATATCTAGCCCGCACCCGCCGCTTCAACGGCACCGTGACATTGATTTTCCAGCCGGCTGAAGAGGCCGGAAATCCGAGCGGTGCACAGAAGATGATCGCTGATGGGCTGTTTGAGCGATTTCCTTTCGATGCTATTTTCGGCCTTCACAACCATCCTGGATTTCCCGAGGGCACCTTCCGCCTGCGCGCCGGCCCGCTGATGGCGTCGTCCGATACGGTTCGCATTACGATCCGCGGAAAAGGTGGGCATGCGTCGCGCCCGCATCTGGCGGTCGATCCGATCGTCGTTGCCTGCAATCTTGTGGTGGCGCTCCAGACCGTCGTGTCGCGCAACGTCGATCCGACACAGACCGCCGTCGTCACAGTCGGCACCATCCATGCGGGTGAGGCGGTCAATGTCATTCCCGAATATGCAAAACTCGGGCTGAGCGTCCGCTCGTTCAACGCTGATGTCCGCAGTCTTCTCGAGGAGCGTATTACAGGCCTTACGCGTTCGGTTGCCGAGGCCTATGGCGCATCCGTCGAGATCGACTATGAGCGCGGTTATCCCGTCGTGGTCAACTCGGAAGCGGAGACGGCCTTCGCGCGCACCGTGGCGGAGGAACTGGTCGGCGCAGACCGGGTGGCGACGTGCGATCTCATTCCCGGCAGTGAGGATTTTGCCTATTTCCTCGAGCGCAAGCCGGGCAGCTTTCTCCGGCTGGGTAACGGGGCAAGTTCGGCGATGCTGCATAGTCCGAGATATGATTTCGCCGATGAAAACCTGACGGTTGGCGCGGCGATGTGGGCGCGCCTGGTAGAGCGTTATCTCGATAGTGACGCCATATGAGGGCGTCACCACACTTTGGGCGTTGCGTGTGCGAACGTTCTTCATGTCCTTGCGCGGATCCGGCCGATCGTCCCCATTGGTGATCAAACTCGCGACCGCTGACCGCATCTCTCGGTAATGGTGGATTTCAAGACGGGTTTCTGAGTATAAAAATCTTCTCGCGGGGGTGAGGGAAAATGCCGGTTGACGTTACACGCTTCTACAGTCTGCTAGCCCAGTTTCAGGATGCTGCGGTGGAGCCTGAGCGCTGGCCTCTTCTTGTGGATCAGATCGCTGCGGCGAGCGGTGCGGGTGGTGTCAATATTATGGCACCTTCAAGCAGCGGTTCCGTGGGAGGTGTTCTTTTTACGGACAGTCTCGCTTCGATCATGGACGGCTACCTGCGAGAGGGATGGGATACGCGCGACCATAGGGCAAAGTTCATCCCGTTGATGAAGCGCAACGGTGTTGTGTTTGAAACGGATTTCACCCGTAAAGAAGAGCTCGTCGAACTCGACTATTATAAATTCATGGCGAAGTATGGCTTTCAGCACACGGCCGTCGTCAATTTCTCGTCCGGCGCCGATGATCTGTTTTTTGTTCTTCAGCGTCAAATCGGTGAAGGCGGCTTCGAGAACGAAGATCGCGCACATCTTTCCGCTCTGAGGGCTCATCTTCAGATGTCGTCCCGGATCATGGCCCTTTTTTCAATGGGCGACGTGGCGGGGCGCTTAACCGCTTTCGAGCGGGCAAATGTTGCGTGTGTCATCTTCGACAACCGGGGTTACGTCGTCGCGACAAATCAGAAGGCTGATGCGCTGCTTTCCGGCGATGTGCGCATATTACAGAAGAAAATAAGGGCGTTCTGGCCGCGAGAAACGGCAACGTTCGAAAAGATGTTACGTAAGGTTACCCTGTCCGAGAACGGAGCCTGTGGGGAAATCGTTACGTTAAGTCGGAGTGATAAAAGGCCGCTGTTGGCGCGTATCGAGCGAATTGGTCCGAATTTGCGGGATGTTTTCGCCAAATCCTACGTCATGGTGCTGTTCGAAGACGTCAATGACCCGCGGTTCATTTCCTATGAGGTGCTTCGGCGTATGTTTGGACTGACGCCGTCTGAATACAGGATCGCTTTGCTTCTCAACGATGGCGCTGATGTTAGGACGATAGCGGAGCAATCAGGCATTCATTACGAAACTGCCCGAACGCACATACGATCCATTCTCAGGAAAACGGGAACGGACAGACAGGCAGAACTCTGCCTGCTGCTGGCAAGCATTCGTCTGGGATAAGCGCTCCGCGTTCGCCTTGTGATTGGTCGACCTTGCGCGGGTTGTTTTCCAGACAGTTGGCGAGCCTCTCAGCCGCAGGAGGCTGCGGCCTGATTTTTGGCGTCGCGCAACAGCTTTTCGAGTTCTTGTTTGTATGCGCTCAATCCCGGATCGCCGAGGCACGGATTCACGAGTTTGATGCTTTCGGTATAAAGAGTGATGCCTGCTTTTGCCGTTGCGCATATACCTGTCGCGTTTTGCGCGCGGTTTGCAAAAGGCTGGATTTTTTGACTCATGTAGGCGTCTGAGCAGATGTCCTTGCTGAACGCTGATTGTCCGCTCACCATGACAACTACAAACATCACGACGCTGGCCTGCGCGAGCTTGCTAAATTTCATACGTGTCATCTCCGGTATTTTGGATCGTGTCATTTGAAGCGGGTGCACGGAAGAAATCAGACTTATGCACCTGCCACATCCTCCAATTGGAGTGGCTGCGCGTTCGGAGCCCAAGGCTCTGCGTGTACTCCAGCAGGAGTATGACTTTGTTTTCCGGGAATGATGTTGTCTGTGGTGTCGCGCGCACATGAGCAGGGGACGGTGCCAGATGCTTCGCGACGTTATCAATGATCCAGCGAGAGGCTAGAATGAACTGGCGTATTATTTCTCTGATTTTACTTTCGTCACTGTGGTTGGCTCCCGTTGCAGATAAAGCCGAAGCACGATGCGAACTTGCTCCGAACGGCGGTGGTCGCTCCTCTTCATGCGGTGGCGGATCCACGCAACGCAGTTCGTCAGGTGCAAATGCAGCCGCATTGCTGGGGCTTGGAATTGCGATCCTGGATGCTCTGCCCGAACCTGAGGAAAGGCCTATTGAACGCGTGCGCCCTCGAGATTCGGATAATATAGACCGCATGAGCCGCGCCTTCGGTCGCGCCGGTGCCATAGCGTCTGCGGCCAATGATCCCAGCCCCAGGCCGGCGGCGACGCGGCCTGTTTCCAATAAGCCAGCAACCAGCGGCAATCGTGCTCCCTATGCCAATGACGCCTGTGTGAAATTCAACCAACGCAGCCGGGGCAAAATCGACTGGGACTACGTAGACCTGACCAACACCTGCAATATCCCGATTCAGGTTTTGACGTGTTACTACCTGAATGGGGAGGAAAGCCTTTGCAATCAGCGCTCGCGCTGGGGGGTGTCGGATACCATACAGCCACGGGCGAAATCCGTCGGCGTATCGTCGACCAGGACCTTTCCCTTCAAGGTACGGTATTTCGTATGTGACATGAGCGGGGTTACGAAGCACAGCAAACTGTGCCTGCTGCCAAAGTTGCCCAAGGCGTAACAGCGCACCTGGTGGTTCCAGATTTCCGGAACCGCTACGACCATAAATTTCGCTGTGTCGTCTGTGGTCGTGTTTCAGAATCTGGCCGCGATACGCCCAAGGATTCCAGTCGATGGGAGGTCCACGGGAAGACAATGTGGAAGCCGACGCGGTGGAAGCGGCAGCCTCGACACGCCCGTCCATGGATTGCAGAAACGCCATCATTTCGGTTGATGACATGAAGAAGCGCCGGATTGTCCGGCGCTTCTTCAACTGCGATCACGCTGCGGCCTGCGCAGCGTTTTCCAGCAGCCATCGCGCGCTCTCGGTGTCGGTCACGAGGACCGTTGCCAGACCGGCAGACAGGGCCGCCCGCAGCGTATTGTGCTTGTGAGGCCCGCCGGAGGTGATGATGCGGCAGGGAATACGCCGGTACTCTTCCAGATCGAGTGCGATGACCCGTTCGTTCATGTCATGCGCCACCGGGCGTCCGCTGCGGTCAAGATAATGACCGATGATATCGCCGACTGCGCCGGACGCCAGCAACTCATTAATGACCTGCCGCGATGGCAGGCCGTAGCGGACCTGTAGCGATTCCTGTGTCAGGTCACCGACGCTGAGGCACGATACCTCGACGCCTGCCGCTTCCTGCAGCAGCGTGCGGAAAGCGGGTTGCTCCATGATGATGTCGCGGGAGGCGGCGCTATCGACGTAAATCGGGGCGGCGAGATAGTGGCATTCCGCGCCCAGCACCTTGGCGAAACGTCGCACGATCTCGAACGTGTTTATTTCCGAACCGCGGGTCAGTCCGCCCATCATAGAGCGCACCTTGATGTCCGGCGCATTGGCGGGCGTCATGTGCTCCACCGTTTCGCGCAGCGTCGTACCCCAGCCGACACCGAGCGATGCAGGCTTTCGGACCTGAAGAAACCTGTCGAGATAGGCGGCGGTGGTGCGGCCGATGACGTTCTGCAACTGCGTGATATCGGTGGGCGTCATGACGACGGCGGCTTCTTCCAGCCCGAAGACGTCGCACAGGCGCGATTCCAGCTCGACATTCTCTGCGAGCGGAGAGGCGAAGCTGATCCGCACGACGCCCTCATCCAGCGCCATCGCCAGCAGTTCGTTCACGCGACGGCGCGTCAGATGCATGCGTTCAGCGATCTGTGCCTGTGTCAGTCCCTCGACGTGATAGAGCCACGCCGCCTTCACCATCATGTCCCGGTTGTCCAAACGATCCCCCGTATCAATTGTCACATGTGCGTAACATTTGTAACTTAATCAATGGCCGTAGAGGGAAGCGCCGTCAAGTCCGTTCGTTACGGATTGATGCGGCGCTTTCCAGATCATCGATGCGTATCAGTGTGGCCACCCGATAAAACGACCATGAACCTCGTAGTCCTCGATTGTGACAGTGTTCTCATCGCGGGTGATTTTTCGGTTCGGCAACCTGTTCGTGTATGAAGAAAGCCCTTCGCGGTTGTCGCGACGGGTCGTCATCAAAGGTTCACCGGGCTGTAAAAAGCTCTTCATCGAAACGGTGCAGAAGCGGGTTCTCCCGTTTCGCGTCCTCGTCGTCTGTCGTCTCTCGAAGGAGAAATCCCGATGCTTTCCATCAATCGCCGTCACGCTCTCGGGCTGATGGGTGCCGCCGCCGGTTCGCTTATCCTGCCCCGCATGTCGTTGAGCCAGGGCCAGCGCCCGTCAATCACGATTGCGGTGCAGAAGATCACCAACAACAATACGCTTGATGTCTGGTATGAACAGTCCAACGTCGGCGAACGTGTTTTCTATCCCAACCTGTGGGAAGGTCTGATCCTGCGTGACTGGATGGGCAATCAGGGTCCGGTTGCCGGCCTTGCGACAGAATGGAAGCGCATAGACGACAAGACGCTGGAACTCAAGCTGCGCCAAGGCGTCAAGTTCCACAACGGCGACGAGCTGACGGCTGAAGACGTCGTTTTCTCATTCTCCAAGGAGCGGGTTTTCGGCAATACCGAGCCGAAGGGCGGCAAGACCGTTTTCGAAGCGGATAATAAGCCGTCGACTGTCAAGGAACTGCCTGCCACTGTTCCGGGCGCCGGTCGCCGTCTGTGGCCGGCCCTTGCCGGTGTCGAGGCCGTCGACAAGTATACCGTCCGTTTCCACAACGCCACGCCGGATGTGACGCTGGAAGGCCGCCTCTATTCCGGCGGCAGCCAGATCGCCAACCGCCGCGCCTGGGATGAAGCCCCGTCCTACGCCGACTGGGCGCGTAAGCCTGTCACGACCGGTCCTTACATGGTTGGCGAATACAAGCCGGACGTTTCTCTCACGCTCGTCGCTTTCGATGAATATTGGGGTGGCCGTCCGCCGCTTCAGGAAATCCGTTTCGTAGAGGTTCCGGAAGTCGCGTCGCGCGTCAACGGTCTGCTCTCGGGCGAATACGATTTCGCCTGCGATCTGCCGCCGGACCAGATCGCCACGGTTGCCGCGGCTCCGGGCCTCGAAGTCCAGAACTCGGTGATCTGGAACCACCGTATTTCGGTCTTCAACACCCAGAACCCGATCCTTGCCAACCCGCTGGTGCGTCGCGCCATGACCCACTCGATCGACCGTCAGGCGATCGTCGAGGCGCTTTGGGGCGGTCAGACGGTCATTCCGGCCGGTCTGCAGTTCGACTCCTACAGCGCGACGGACATGTTCATCGATGGCTGGAAGGCGCCTGAGTACAATCCGGAACTGGCGCAGCAGCTTCTCAAGGAAGCCGGTTACAAGGGCGATGCGATCCCTTACCGCCTGCTCAACAACTACTACACCAACCAGACTGCCAATGCGCAGATCATGGTCGAGATGTGGAAGCAGGTCGGCCTCAACGTCGAAATCGAAATGAAGGAAAACTGGGCGCAGATCCACGATCCGCAGGGCGTCAAGGGCGTGCGCGACTGGTCGGCCGGTAACTCCATCAACGATCCGATCACGCCAATGGTCACGCAGTTCGGCCCGAACGGCGAAGTCCAGCAGAAGAAGGACTGGTCCAACGAAGAGGTCAACAAGCTCTCCGTCCTGATGGAAACCTCGACAGATCACGACCAGCGCAAGAAGGCATTCGCCCGCATGCTCGAGATCTGCGAGCGCGAAGACCCGGTTTATCAGGTTCTGCACCAGAACGCCGTCTTCACCGGCATGAAGAAGTCCCTGAACTGGAAGGCGGCTCCTGCCTTCGCCATGGATTTCCGCTCCAACAACTGGTCCACCTGACCGACCTGAAGAAGCCGGTCGCCTGAACGGGGCGACCGGCATTTTTCTTGCGGCCGTCGAGGCTGCACATCTGTCCATTCCAATTTCAAGAAGGTGAGCGCGATGGGACCCAATCTCGTGGAGTTGCGTAACCTCAAGGTTTCTTTCGACGGCGTTCAGGTGCTGCATGGCATCGATCTCGACGTGAAGCGCGGTGAGGCCATCGGGCTGGTCGGTGAATCCGGCTGCGGCAAGTCCGTCACCTGGCTGGCCGCGCTCGGTCTTCTGCCCGGCAAGGCGCAAGTCTCTGGCTCCGTACGGATCGAAGGCCGCGAGCTGGTCGGGCAGCCGCGTGCCGCGCTGGAAGCCGTACGCGGCGGCAGGATCGCCATGATCTTTCAGGACCCGTCTTCGTCGCTCAATCCCGTCATCCGTATCGGCCGCCAGATCACCGAGGCGCTATCGCTGCATCGTGGCCTGAGAGGGGAAGTGCTGAAAGCAGAGGCGCTGAGATTGCTGGACATGGTCGGGATTCCAGATGCCCGCCGTCGCTTCGATCTCTTTCCCCATGAGTTTTCCGGTGGCCAGTGTCAGCGTCTGATGATCGCCATGGCGCTCGCCGGTGAGCCTGACCTGCTGATCGCCGATGAGCCGACAACGGCGCTCGACGCCACCATTCAGGCCCAGATTCTCGATCTTCTCATGGAGCTGCGCCGCGAAACCGGTATGGCGACCGTATTCATCAGTCACGATCTCGGTGCCGTTGCGCAGGTCTGCGAACGCGCGCTGGTCATGTATGCGGGCCGGGTGGTTGAGCAGGGCGAAATCGATGCCCTGTTCGACAATCCGCGTCATCCCTATACCCGTGGTCTTTTCGATGCATTGCCGAGCCTCGATGGAGAGCGCAGGCGGCTCGTTCCCATTCCCGGCACGGTGCCGGATCCGCGCCATCTGCCGCAAGGCTGCGCATTTTCCCCCCGATGTTCGCATGTCGTGGACGCCTGTCTTAACACTAGGCCGGACCTTTCGGAGGCGGCTGAGGGTCGCCGTATTGCCTGTCTTCGTCCGCTGGGCATGTCTTCGCAGGCGGGCCGGCAGCGCGTTCTTGAGGGAGCATACTGAGATGGCTCACCTCATCGAAGCAAGAAATCTGGTCCGCACCTATCAGGTAAGGCGCGGCGTGTTTGGCAAGCAGACGCCTGTGCGTGCCGTTGACGGCGTGTCGCTGTCCGTCCGTCCGGGTGAAACGCTCGGCATCGTCGGTGAAAGCGGTTCTGGCAAATCGACGCTCGGGCGCATGCTGCTCGGCATCGATGCACCGCAGGGCGGCGACGTGATTTTCGACGGCCAGCCGATGCCGGATTTCGCAACGCCGGAATGGCGCAAGCTGCGGGCAAAAATGCAGCTCGTCTATCAGGATCCGCTGGCGGCTCTGGATCGCCGCCTGACGATCGCTGCCCAGATCGGCGAGCCGCTCGAAATCCATGCGCTTCTGCCGAAGGAGCATATGGCGTCCCGCGTTTCGGAGCTGATGAGCGCCGTTGGCCTACGTCCCGATCAGGCCGGGCGTTACCCGCATGAACTTTCCGGTGGCCAGCGCCAGCGCGCCGTCATTGCCCGTGCGCTTGCGTCGCGTCCGAAACTGCTCGTCTGTGACGAACCTGTCTCGGCACTCGATGTTTCGATTCAGGCGCAGGTCGTCAACATGCTGCGCGACCTTCAGGAGCAGAACGACATTTCGATGGTGTTCATCAGCCACGACCTGAAAGTGGTGCGCAACATCGCCGACCGCGTAGCCGTGATGTATCTCGGGCGTATCGTCGAGGAGGCGTCTTCTGACGTGATCTTCAGAACTCCGCAGCATCCCTATACCAAGGCGCTCGTTTCCAGCGTGCCGGTACCCGGCAGATCGCTGGAGGGCCGCCTCATCCTGCAGGGCGAACCGCCGAACCCGGCGAACAGGCCGTCCGGCTGCGCTTTCCATCCCCGCTGTCCGATGGCGTCGGAACTGTGCCGTACCACGGTCCCGGAGTTGCGCTCCGTCGCAGCGGGACGGACGGCGGCATGCCATCTGGTGCCAGCGCTCGCCGCTGCGGCTTAAGGAAATAAACGATGATCCGTTTCGTTCTCATCCGCCTGCTGCGGGCGCTCGTCACCATTCTGGCCGTCATCACCTTCGCTTTCGTCGTCCTGCGCATGTCCGGCGATCCCGCGCAGGTGATGCTTGGGCCAGACGTGCCGGAGGAATCGCTGCGCGCGTTCCGCGCCACCTGGGGGCTCGATCAGCCGCTCTGGGTGCAATATCTCGCCTACATGAAATCGATCTTCACCGGCGATTTCGGTGTTTCGATGCGTGACAAGGCGTCTGCCATCCAGCTCGTCATCGAACGGATCCCGGCAACCCTGCAACTCACCATTCCGGCTCTGCTGTTGAAGCTCGTCATCGGTATTCCGGCGGGTGTCTATGCCGCCCTGCATCGCCAGAGCGTCATAGACCGGGGTGTTATTTTCGGGGCGATCCTGGGGTTCACCATCCCGTCCTTCGTCATGGGGCTTCTGCTGGTGCTGATCTTCTCGATCACCCTCGGCATGCTTCCATCCGGTGGACAGGACACCTGGCAGCACGGCATCCTTCCGACGCTTACGATGAGCATCGGCGGTATCGGCATTCTCGCCCGTTTCTCACGCTCGGCGATGATCGAGGTCATGGGCCAGCCGTTCATCCGCACCGCATCCGCCAAGGGGCTGAAGTGGAACGATGTGGTCTGGAGCCACGCGCTCCCCAATGCAGCGGTGCCGATCGTCACCATCGTCGGCTTCATGGTCGGTTCGCTGATCGCCGGTGCCGTGGTGGTGGAATCGATCTTTTCGTGGCCGGGCATCGGTCGCCTGCTGGTTGTGTCCGTCACCAACCGCGATCTGGCCGTGGTGCAGTGCATCTTGCTGGTCATCGCCGCCGCCATGGTCATTTCCAATCTCATCGTCGACCTGCTTTACGGCTGGCTCGATCCCCGGCTGCGCAGCCAGTCTGCCCATTGAGGAGAGCGCGCATGACGATTGCAGAAACCTCCATATCCGCAAAGCCGCAAGATCACGTTCTCTTCCGTCTCGGCAAGGGGTTGCGCAGGCTGCCGTTCTCCGTCGGCTACGGCATGTTCTGGCTGGCCGCGATGGTGCTGGTTGCCATCTTCGCGGATCATATCCGACCCTATGGCATCACCGCCATGGATCTGCGCGCCCGCCTTGCCCTGCCGGGTTCCTTTCCGCACCTGCTCGGTACGGATGAGCTTGGCCGCGATGTGCTTTCGCGCCTCATCCAGTCGATCCGCGTCTCGCTTGTCATCGCCTTCGGCGCGACGATCATTTCCGCGGTCTTCGGAACGACGCTCGGTTTTCTCGCCGCAAAGTTTCGTGGCTGGGTGGAGCATCTGGTGCTGGTGCTGGCGGATTTTCAGGCCGCGCTGCCGTTCCTCATCATGTCGCTTGCCGTGCTGGCGTTCTTCGGCTCCTCCATGCCGCTCCTGATCTGCCTCATGGGCTTTTACGGCTGGGAGCGTTACGCCCGCATTGCCCGCGGACTTGCCATTTCCGCCAGCGCGCAGGGTTATGCTTCGGCCGTCGTCCAGCTCGGTGCCACACCTTCGCGGGTCTACCTCAAGCATATCCTGCCTAATGTCGCCTCGACGCTGATCGTTTCCATGACGCTGACATTCCCGGAAATCATCCTGATGGAAAGCGGCCTGTCCTTCCTCGGTCTTGGTGTGCAGCCGCCGGAAACCAGTCTCGGCAATATGGTCGGCTTCGGCCGCGAATACCTGACCCGCGCCCCATGGATCATGCTTGCCCCGGCCTTCGTCATCATGATGACCACGCTTTCCATCTCGCTTGTCGGTGACTGGCTGCGAGACAAGCTCGACCCCACACTTCGCTGACTTGAACCCAATCAGGAAACGACCATGACCAAGATCACCGGCCATCGCGGCGCCCGTAACCTCTGGCCTGAAAACGGCCTCACGGGCTTCCGTAACGTCATCGCGCTTGACGTCGACGCCATTGAATTCGACGTGCATCTGACCGATCAAGGCGAGCTGATCGTCATTCATGACGCGACGCTCGATCGCACCACGGAAGGACAAGGGCCGGTCCGCCTCCTGACGCCGGAAACGCGCAGGACGACGAAGCTGATCGGTTGCGATGATGTGGTCCCGACGCTGTCCGAGGTCCTGGAAGTGCTTGCGCCTTCGGGCAAGGACCTGCACGTCGAGATCAAGGTGGACGAGAACGGCAAGCCCTATCCGGAAATCGCCGCGCGCGTTGCCGCGGAAGTCGCCCGTTTCGATATCGCGGACCGCTGCCATCTGACCTCGTTCAATACGACGATCCTTGAGGATTGCCGGCGGGAGGCACCGGAAATCGCCCGTCTCGTTTCCGTCAATCGGGACGGGGCCGAGCGTCAGGGTGGTCTTTCCGCATTTATCGACAAGGTGGACAGCCTCATCGATATCGTCGCCATCAATCATGTCCTGATGGGCGAGGAGTGGGAGACGATCACCGCGAAACTGCCCCTCTCGCGTCTCTGCGTCTGGACGCTTAACGACGAGCATCTCATCCGTCATTGGCTGGAACGGGGCATCGGTCATCTGACCAGCGACAGCCCGGATCTTGTGCTGCGTTTGCGCGCGGCCCTTCACGAAACTGCATGAACCATCTGGAGAAAATGAAGATGAGCAATCTGATTGGCACCGGCTTCAATGCCGGATCGGACGACGGTGAGCTGGCAACGCTCGAAAGCGATCTTCGGGCGCTTGCGGATATCGGGTGCGATACCGTGGAAATCGGCATCACCAGCCTAGATATCGTGGCGGGCGGCCGCATCATCGAGGAGCGCGCCGAGCGTTTCGTGAACCTCGTGAAGCAGTTCGATTTCCGTTACACCGTGCACGGTCTCGTTTCGTCCAACTTCATGGACCCGGTGACCTGCCGTTATCAGATCGATGCCGCCAAGGCGCTCGCCGTTCTCTGCGATCGTATCGGTGCCGGGATCCTCGTCCAGCACGGCGGCGCGTTGCGTCCCGACCAGATCGCCGAGCGGGCCGATGCCGACAACCGCGAGCGTGATGCGCTGCTGGAACTTGCCGAATTCTGCAAAGGTTACGGCGTTCGCGTGGCTTTGGAAAACATCTTCTCTACACAGCCGGGGCAATATCGCCAGACACCCGCGGAAGTGGCTGAAACCGTCAAGGCGGTCAACCACCCGAACCTTGTGGCGCTGATCGATTTCAGTCACGCCTACATCGAATCCACCTATCGCGGGCTGGATTTCCGCGAGCAGCTTCGCGCGATGGCGCCGGTTGCCGGACACCTGCACGTCCACGATTCATTCGGTCGTCCGCAGGGCTTCTATCAGGCCTATCACCTGCAGGAGAATACCGCGCTCGGCATCGGCGATCTGCACATGCCGCTTGGCTGGGGTGATATCGACTGGGACGGCATTTTCGCCGAACTGACCTTCCTGCCGGATACGGTGCTGATGATGGAAGTTGGCCGTCGTTACCGCGCCGAGCAGCCGCAGAGCCTTGAACACGCGCGCAGGCTGATGGCGCTCAACACCGGCAACGCGGCCATCGCTGCCGAATAATCCTGTTTTAAACCCCTCCGGCTTTTGCATGAGCCGGAGGGGAGAACGCCATCACACGGGCAGCGACTTGACCGCCACAGAGCCGCCCTCGCGTGAACTTTTCAGTGCCGCCACGCCGCACAGGACCGACATGGCGCCAGCGCGTGAGCCTGCCCTCTGTCGCAGGCGGTCATTCGAGCCGGGCTTGAAGATCATGTCGCGCATGCGGTTGTCGCCGCCATAGTGGCCACCGGGTTCGTGCGGCACCCAGATGCGTTCCACGCCGCCGCCGAAACTCTTGACCACCAGGATTTCGTCGGCCGGCGGTTCCGTCCATGGCTGCTTTTCATACTGCCGCATTTCGATACGGCCCTTGTGGCCATTGAAGGCGATATGGTGGCCCTCTATCGGCATATAGGTGTTGAGCGAATAGGACACCTGGACGCCACTGGCGTAGCGGATCGAGGCGCTCATCGTATCCGGAATGTCGATGTCCTCGCGGAAGACACAGGCGTCGCGCACATAACCGTCCACCTCCGAAGGCTCCTCATAAAGCGTGTCCAGGAACGCATCGGCCGAGAGGTCCATGAAATAGTCGCACTCGTTCTTGTGTTGACACATGCGACAGCGTTCACCCCGAAACGGGCCGTTTTTGCCGTAATGAAGCAACTGCCCGAAACCCTTCACCTCAACAGGATCGGAATCAAGATACCAGTTGAGGAGGTCGAAGTGATGGGTGGCCTTGTGCACGAAGAGGCTTCCCGAATGTTCGGTGAAGGCGTGCCAGCGGCGGAAGTAGTCCGCACCGTGCTGGTTGTCGAGATACCAGTGGAAGTCGACGGAGGTGACGGTTCCGATGGCTCCTTCATCGATAAGCTCCTTGATGCGCGCCGCGGTGGGGGAAAAACGATAGTTGAACGATACATCCACACGGCGGCCGCTTCTGGCCTCCGCCGCACGGATACGGTCGATCTTCTCGGGCGTTGTGGTCATCGGTTTTTCACTGATGACGTCAGCACCTGCTTCCAGTGCCCGGATGATGATGTCGTCATGCGTGTCGTCGGGTGTGCAGACGATTACCAGATCGGGTTTCAGTTCGGCCATCATCCGGTCGAAGTCGTCGTAAAGCGGCGCGGCCGATCCCATCATCGCTCGCGCCCGTTCGGCGCGCATTAGGTTCAGGTCGCAGATGCCGACCAGTTCGACATAATCGCTCCAGCCGGCCAGAAGCTCGCGCCCCCACATGGTCGTGCCGCGATTGCCGGTTCCGACCAGTGCGTAGCGTTTGCGTTTAACCTTGTCTGGCATGATCTCTCTCCCGAAAAACAATCAACAAACGGTCTTGAAACGTTCAACGCAGGTGGCCAGTACCTCGTCCATCGGGCGTGCCTGCCAGCGGTGCGAGAATATTTCCACCTCCTGCGGGCCGAAGAAACCGGCGGCCTCGATCATGGCGCGAAAGGCCTTGAGGTCAATGACGCCATCGCCCATCATGCCGCGGTCGTTCAACGGGTCGGTGGTCGGCACCAGCCAGTCGCAGATGTGGTGCGCGAGGATCTGCCCGTTGCGCCCGGCGCGCGCCACCTGTTCCTCAAGCTCCGGATCCCACCAGACGTGGTAGACGTCGATGGCAACACCGGTTCCCGCACCCAGCTTGTCGCACAGGTCGAGCGATTGCTTCAATGTGTTGAAGCAGGCGCGCTCAGCGGCATAAAACGGATGCAGCGGCTCGATGGCCAGTGGCACACCCGCAGAGCGCGCATATGGAAGAAGTTCAGCCATGCCATCTTCCACCATCTGCCGCGCGCCCTTTATGTCCCGGGAGCCAGCAGGCAGGCCGCCGACAACCAGCACAAGGCAATCGGCCTTCATGGCTGCCGCTTCATCGACGGCGCGTCTATTATCCTCTATGGCGCGGCGACGGCCTTCCTCATCGGGGGCGGGGAAGAAGCCACCGCGGCAATGGCCGCTCAGACGAAGACCGTTCTGCTCCACGATGCGCGCGGCTTCAGGCAACCCGACGCCGTGAACATGTTCGCGCCAGGGTGAAATGGTGGTGATGCCGTGCGCGAGGCACGCATCCACGATGGCGCCGAAGGAACCGCCCTGCCGGACGGTGGCGAAATTGATCGAAAGGCCTTCAAGGCTCATGCGGCATCCTCCGTTTGTTCCTGCAGTGTCGCGAACGTGGCACGGGCGGCGTTCTCCTCAACGCCAAGTCCCGATGTCCGCAATGTCGTGTCGAGCGCAATCACACCGTTGCGAATGGTGAGCCGCGGACGTCCCTGTGCCTCATGATAGAGATCGCCATGTCCGGTCAGCCATGCGCGCCCCTCAGCGGGTGACGCGCCCTGCATGCCATCGACGTAATGATGGCCGTTGCGTTCGATGTGTTGCAGCCCGATGATGGAAGCCAGCGCCAGATCCTGCTGAAGCGCGATCCCCGCCTGCGTAGTCAGGTCTTCCGCTGACATGAAGAAGTCGCTTGCCGTTTCCGCTTTCCATGCTTCGACCCGCATGCGGTTGAGAAGCGAGCGGTAAAATCCCTTGCAGGATTTCGAGGACACGCCGCGATATCCCTGCCGCCGGGCTTCGAGAAAGGCATCTGGCGTTCCGTCGGACTCGTCGATTTCGACCGCTATACGACCGGCGAGCTTTTCGACGGAGGTGGACAGCGCGGTGGCGCGCGCGAAGGGCTGCTCCACGAACAGCAGCGATTGTCGCAGCCGTGAAAGCGCAGGTTCGGCCTCCATGCGGTCGAGGAGGTCGATCATCGCCGCCTCGCTTTCGAACTGCTCGTTGCCATCGAGCGTGGCCTTATAGTCGGGCAGGCGGTCGAGAACCCTGGCAATCGCTTTCAGTCGCTCGGCATCGTCCGTCGGCCTGCCGGAGACCTTCAGCTTGAAAAAGCGTGGGCCGTAGGCGAGGATTTCATCCTCAAGGCATTCGGGCAGGCCGTCATTGCGGCGCGGCGTCTTCACCTCGTCCCGCGTCAGCGCATCGATGTAGCCGACAGTGTGACGCAGCATGATGGCGGGCTGCGGGGTAAGCCGCGAAAGAAACCCGCCCAGATCGAACCCGGCGAGATCGGGCGTGGTGGTGGAATCGATGCCGGGAAGATTGGCACGGATCGCATCGGCCACCGGAAGATCATTAAGCCGGCAGAGCCCGTCGAGGATCGCCCGATCCACGAGCGCCAGCCCGAAGGAGGCAATCAGCCCGTTCAGGCCGTTTGCTGTCGCATCGCGGTGCTGTTGCGGTTCGAGCGATGCATGTATGCCGAAAGCGCTCGCAGCCGGAGCCGCAAGCGCCAGTGAAACGGCGATCTGTAAGGAAAGGCGCAGCTGCGCCTCGTTGTCTGCGTTGCTCAGCGCCGGGTTCTTGTCGAACCACTTCGGCACCATCAGTTCGGCGGCATATCCCTCCGTCGTCCGACCGGACTGGTCCTCGATCACCAGCCGAAGAAAGATTTGCCGTGCTTCCGTCACCGTTGCCGCTCCGAAGCGGAACGGCATGCGCATGGAAACGCCGCGCTCGAAGACGGAGGCGTCGGCGACCCTTATCTGTGTTGCTCCAGCCATTTCAATGGACACCTCTCAACGCAAGGAAAGTCTTCATGCGATGGGTGGCGGCATCCGGGTCGGCCAGCACATTGGCCTTGTCCGCCAGACGGAAAAGTTCCGCGAAGTGCTGTGTCGAGCGGGTGCTTTCCTGTCCGCCGACCATCGTGAAGTGGTCCTGCAATCCGTTGAGATAGGCAAGAAACACGACGCCTGTTTTGTAGAACCGGGTCGGCACCTTGAAGATGTGGCGGGAAAGCGCGACCGTCGGCTCCAGAATGTCGAAGAACTCGTTATCCGCGCCGCGTTTCAGGCTGGCCATCGCCTTGGAAGCCGCCGGTGCAATCGCATCGAAAATGCCGAGCAGCGCATCCGAGTGACCTTTCTCATCACCGGCGATCAGTTCGGCATAGTTGAAGTCATCGCCCGTATACATGCGCACGCCGGATGGCAGGCGCCTGCGCATGACGATTTCCTTCTCCTTCGACAGTAGCGAAATCTTGATGCCGTCGATCTTGTCTGCATTTTCGTCGATCATGGTGAGGCAGGTATCCATTGCCGTCATGTGATCGCCGGATCCCCAATAGCCCTCAAGCGCCGGGTCGAACATTTCACCCAGCCAGTGGATGACCACCTTGTTGTCGGCCTTGGCCAGAACGCGGGAATAGGTTTCCAGATAATCGGCTGCTGAACGGGCTGCCGCGGCCAGCGCACGGCTTGCCATCAGGATGACGCGCCCGCCTTGCCCCTGCACGAAATCGAGTTGCTCCAGATAGGCATCGACGATCTGGTTCAGATCGTAGCCGGTGCCTGTCAGATGGTCGGTGCCGACCCCGCAGGCGATCAGCGCATCCTTGCGGGTGGCGGCTTCCTTCAGGGCGCGAGAAATCAGGTCCTGCGCCTGCGGCCAGCCGAGGCCCATGCCACGCTGGGCGGTGTCCATTGCTTCGGCGACACCCAGGCCGAGATCCCAAAGCCGGTGGCGGAACCGCAGCGTAGCCTCCCAGTCGATGGCCGGTGTCAGCCACGGATCATTATCGGCAAAGGGATCCGCTACCACATGCGCAGCAGCGAAGACGACACGGTTGAAATCGGCCGCACTGCGTTTTTCAAGCGCGATTGGCGTGCCGGAGAGTTTGTAGAGTTCGATCGAGCGATCGTCTTTCGGAAGCCGGAGTTCGGTCATGTCCGATCTCCTCAGCCGATTTCCGGAACGTCGAGCCAGCGGCGTTCCTTCCATGACTTGATGCCGAGTTCGGCAAGCTGCACGCCCTTGACGCCTTCCATCAGCCCATAAGGCCAAGGCTCGTTGTCGACGATGTGGCGAATGAACATTTCCCACTGAGCCTTGAAGCCGTTGTCGTAAACCACATTGTCCGGCACTTCCTGCCATGTCTTGTAGAAGTCGATGGTCTGCGGCTGGTCGGGGTTCCATACCGGTTTCGGCGTATTGGTGCGGTGCTGTGTGTAGCATTTGGTCAGACCCGCGACTGCCGAGCCATGCGTGCCGTCCACCTGGAAGGTCACGAGATCGTCGCGGCGCACGCGCACCGCCCATGACGAATTGATGTGGGCGATCACGCCGCCTTCCAGTTCGAAGGTGGCATAGGCCGCATCGTCGGCGTCGGCCTCATAGGGACGACCCTGCTCATCGAAACGCTGTGGAATATGTGTTGCGCCGAGGCAGCTGACGGACTGGACCTTGCCGAAAAGATTGTCGAGCACGTAGCGCCAGTGGCACAGCATATCAAGAATGATGCCGCCGCCATCCTTCAGGCGATAGTTCCACGAGGGCCGCTGCGCGGGCTGCCAGTCGCCTTCGAACACCCAGTAACCGAATTCGCCGCGCACGGAGAGGATCTTGCCGAAGAAGCCGCTGTCACGCAGCATGGCCAGCTTGCGAAGACCGGGGAGGAACAGCTTGTCCTGCACCACGCCATGCTTGATGCCAGCGCTTTCGGCAAGTTTGGCAATTGCGATCGCCTCTTCCATTGTGTCGGAGATCGGCTTCTCGCAATAGACGTTCTTGCCGGCCTTGATCGCCTTTTCCAGTAGACTGCCGCGCATCTGGGTGGTTCCGGCGTCGAAAAACAGCGTATCGTCAGGATTTGCGAGCGCTGCGTCGAAGTCTGTCGTCCAGCGGGCGATGTTGTGCCGTTTGGCGATCTCTTCGATCTTTTCGGCGTTGCGTCCGACAAGGATCGGGTCGAGCATGACTTTCTCGCCGCTCTTCAGGGTTACGCCGCCCTGGTCGCGAATGGCCAGAACCGAACGCACGAGATGCTGATTATAGCCCATGCGGCCTGTGATGCCGTGCATGATGACGCCGATACGCTTCATGAATTTTCCTCCCAGGATCAGCCGTCTCCCGTCGGCCGCGGTTTTTCGAAAACGGATATTTGTAACCGTTTGGTTATTTGTGAACGCGAAGGGCGCGATCTGTCAAGGCGCATTTGTGATGGAAAATGAAAAAAGGCGGAACAGCAACGTGTTTCGCCTTTTGATCTTTTTACGCGAAAATAAGTTCTTCTTCGCAACTGCGAATGATGCCTTCTCCTTGGTCTGAAAGGAGAAATCGGGATGCCTGTCTCAGGCCGGTCGCAATGCAGCAAGCACTGTGTCGACGATATGCTGGCCCCACCGCTCCAGTTCCGCAGGGGCGCCGAGATCGCGCTGGAAGATGGTCGACAGGGTGAAGCGGTTCGACAGGTAGAAGAAGCCCAGCGAGGCGATCGTGAGGTAAATGTCTACAGGGTCCAGACCAGGCCGGAATTCCCCGGTCTCCCGACCACGGCGCAGCACGTCTTCGAGTTCGGAAATGAAGTTCGAGTGCATTTCCGTAATAGTCTGAGATTGCTTCAGATATCTGGCTCTATTGAGATTTTCCGTGGCCAGAATGCTCAGGAATTCAGGGTGATCGAGGTAATAATGCCAGGTGAAAAGGGCGAGTTCGCGCAGGCCTTCGCTCGGGGCTTTGCGCGTCAGGTCCAGCCGCCTCTCGGCATGGCGGATGTGGCGGTAGGCATCTTCAAGGACGGCCAGATACAAAGCATCCTTGTCGCCGAAGTAATGATAGATCATCCGCTTGTTGGTACCGGCGCGGCGCGCAACCACATCGATTCGTGCACCCGCCAGCCCCTTTGAGGCCACCTCCCGACGGGCGGCTTCCAGGATGGCTGCGCGCGTTCTTTCCGGGTTGCGGGTCTGCGTCACGGCGCGTTTGCGCTTTGTTGTTGGCGCTTCTTCGGGTGCCGTCTCGGGCAGGATGTCTTTCTCTGTTTTTTCCATTTCGGCACCCGCTTGACAATGGTATCGATCAGTGTTCACATGTAACCAATTAGTTATAAAACGGCAAGTGTCGTTTACTCTCATCATTAATTTGGCAGTCAATAGGGAGGAGTTGCCAATGTCCGTGATGCTTCAGAGGCGTACTGTGCTTTCGGCCGGGCTCGCGGCCCTTTCACTTGCAACATTGGGGGGAGGTTCGGCGTCCGCACAGGCCGCCCGCCTGCGTATGTTGTGGTGGGGGTCGCAGGAGCGCGCCGATCGTACCAACAAGGCCATCGCCGCCTATAAGCAGGTCAAGCCCGATCTCGATATTGCGGGCGAATTTGCCGGGTGGAGCGATTACTGGCCGCGCCTAGCAACGCAGGTGGCAGGCCGCAACGCGCCCGATCTCATCCAGATGGATTATCGCTACATCTTCGAATATGCCCGCCGTGGCGCTTTGGCTCCACTCGATGACCATATCGGCAAAGGGCTGAAGATCGATGATTTCGGCAAGATGAACATCGATTCCGGCCGCGTTGACGGCAAGCTTTACGGCGTCAACCTCGGCGTCAATTCCAGCGCTGTCTTCTTTGATAAGGTTGCCTGGGAAAAATCCGGGATCGCCCCGCCGGCCATGGGGCAGACGTGGGAAGAGTTTGCCGAGAACGGTGCGAAATTCGCCGAAAAGAAGCCAAAGCCCAATTATTATGCCACAGCGGATGCCAGCGGCGTGGAGCCCAGCTTCGAAAACTGGCTGCGCCAAGGCGGCAAGGCGCTTTATACCGAAGACGGCGGCATCGGGTTCGATACCGCGGACGCGAAGACGTGGTTCACCATGTGGGCGGATCTGCGCAAGAGCAAGGCCTGTGTCCCGGCCGATATCCAAGCGCTGGACCAACTCAACATCGAAACCAATGCGCTGACCACTGGCAAGGCGGCGACCGCGTTCGCCCACTCCAACCAGTTCGTCGGTTACCAGGCGCTCAACAAGTCGAAGCTGGCGATGACGTCCTATCCGAAGGTTTCCAAGGATTCGCCGTCTGGCCATTACCTCAAGCCATCCATGCTGATCAGCATTGCCAATGGCAGCGCGGGTATCGAGCAGGCCATCGGCTTCATCAACTTCCTCGTGGCGGAACCGCAGGGCATCGATATCCTCGGTGTCGAACGCGGTGTTCCTGCGTCGGAATCCATGCGCAACCAGCTGACCTCCAAGCTCGATGATGTCAGCAAGAGCATGGTGCAGTACATTGCCGAAATCACGCCCGGCGTCGGAAATCTGCCGCCGGCGCCTCCTCCGGGTGCGGGCGAGTTCGCCTTCGTCCTGAAACGTACGGCGGAAGAAGTCGGCTTTGGCAAGATCACGCCGGAGCAGGGTGGCGACAAGCTCGTCAAGGAATCCGAAACCGTTATCAAACGGAAGTGATGGCGAATGGCCTTTAGATCTGAAACTCTCGTGGAGGAGAGCCGCGCTGCGGCTCTCCCGAAGCGGGGAGGCATGCGGCAAATTTTTGACCGCAATCTGTATGCCTACCTGTTTCTTCTGCCTTGGCTGATCGGCTTTTTCGGATTGACGCTCGGCCCAGCTCTTGCGTCGCTTTATCTGTCGTTCACCAATTACGACCTGCTTCAATCGCCTGATTGGGTCGGGGCTGCAAACTATGTGCGCATCGCCACCGACGATCCGAAATTCGCGGCAGCCATGCAGGTGACGTTTACCTATGTGCTGTTGTCGGTGCCGTTGAAGCTCATCTTCGCGCTTCTTCTGGCCCTTGCCTTCAATCGTGGCATCAAAGGGCTGACGCTCTATCGCGCCATTTTCTACCTGCCGTCGCTGCTGGGCTCATCGGTAGCGATCGCGGTCCTCTGGCGCCAGCTTTTCGCGTCGGACGGTCTGGTCAACATGCTTCTCTGGCAGCTCTTCGGATACGAAGGTCCAAGCTGGATCTCGAACCCGGATTACTCCATCTATACGCTGGTCATCCTCTCTGTCTGGCAGTTCGGCTCGCCGATGATCATCTTCCTGGCCGGTCTGCGTCAGGTGCCGCAGGATATGTACGAGGCCGCCGAGATCGATGGCGCGAGCAAGGTGCGGCAGTTCTTCCGTATTACCCTGCCGCTTCTGACGCCGGTGATCTTCTTCAACGCGGTGATCCAGACGATTGATGCCTTCAAGGCATTCACGCCCGCCTTCATCATTTCCGAAGGCACAGGCGGACCGATCAACTCGACGCTGTTCTACACGCTGTATCTTTATCAGGAAGCCTTCGGTTTCTTCCGCATGGGGTATGCCTCGGCGCTCGCCTGGATCCTCGTCATCATCATTTCGCTGTTCACGGCCTTCTCGTTCCTCAGCGCGAAATACTGGGTGCATTACGATGACTGATGCTGTTACCGCCCCCCGGCCGGGAAATGGCCCGCAACGCTCGCCCCTTAAATCGGTGCTGTTGCATACGACGCTGATCGTGGTGTCCTTCGCCATGCTCTATCCGATCCTTTGGATGATCTCAGGTTCGTTCCGCCCGCAGGACGAGCTGTTCGGCACGTCCTCTCTCATCCCGTCGGCCGTGGAACTGGGGGGCTATATCCGTGGCTGGACCGGCTTGCAGGTCAGCTTTGGCCAGTTTTTCTGGAATTCCGCCGTCATCGCGGTGTTCGCCACCATCGGTAATGTCCTTGGCTGTTCGCTCGCGGCCTTCGCCTTTGCGCGCCTTCGTTTCGGCGGCCGGAATTTCTGGTTTGCGCTGATGCTGGGTACGCTGATGCTGCCCTATCATGTCGTGCTGATCCCGCAATATATCCTGTTTCTGGAGCTTGGGTGGGTCAACACGTCGCTGCCGCTTATCGTGCCGAAATACCTTGCGACGGATGCCTTCTTCATCTTCCTGATGGTGCAGTTCTTCCGCGGCATTCCGCGTGAACTTGACGAGGCGGCTGTCATGGATGGATGCAGTCCCTTCCGCATCTACTGGAAGATCATGCTGCCGCTCTCTATGCCGGTTCTGGCAACGGCCGCTATCTTCTCATTCATCTGGACCTGGGACGATTTCTTCGGTCCGCTGATCTATCTGAACGACATCGACACCTACACGGTGCAGCTTGGTCTGCGTTCATTCGTGGACTCGACAGGCAGCTCCGACTGGACCTCGCTTTTTGCAATGTCCAACCTGTCTCTGGTTCCTGTCTTCCTGTTCTTCCTCTTTTTCCAGCGACTGCTGATCGAAGGCATCGCGACAACCGGCATGAAACGCTGAAAGGCTAGGGCATTCCCGATGAAACCTGTAAGATTTGCGACCATCGGCATCAATCACGACCACATTTACGGGCAGACGTCCTGCCTCCTGAATGCGGGTGCCGAATTCGCCGGCTTCTATGCCGAGGAAGATGACCTTGCCTCAGCCTATGCCGCGAAATTTCCCGGCGGTCCCCGGACGGACGATGCGCGCCGTTTTCTGGATGACGAAAGCATCGATCTCATCATCAGCGCGGCGGTTCCGGGAGACAGGGCGGGGATTGCCATCGCCGCCATGCGGGCGGGCAAGGACGTGATGGTAGACAAGCCCGGCATGGTCACGATGGAAGAGCTTGCCAGCGTGCGCCGGGTTCAGGCCGAAACCGGGCGTATTTTCTCGATCCTTTATTCGGAGCATTTCGAAAATCGCGCAACGGTCAAGGCGGGTGAACTGGTCGCGGCGGGCGCCATCGGCAAGGTCGTGTCCACCGCCGGATTCGGTCCGCACCGCCTGCGTGCGCCCACCCGACCGGAATGGTTTTTCAAACGCGAGCGTTATGGCGGCATTCTTGTCGATATCGCCTCGCATCAGTGCGAACAGTTTTTGTTCTTCACAGGTGCCGAAAGTGTCGAAATCCGCTCCGCTACCGTTTCTAACCGCGCAAACCCGCAATTTCCGGGCCTGCAGGACAGCGGCGACATTCATCTGTCGACGGCCGATGCGGACGGTTTTATCCGGGTGGACTGGTTTACCCCGGAAGGCCTTCCAAGTTGGGGGGATGGCCGTCTGTTCATCACCGGAACGGAGGGCGCGATCGAAATCCGCAAAAATATCGACATTGCAGGACGAGACGGCGGCAACCACCTGTTCCTGACTGACAGGAAAGGCGTGCAGTACATCGACTGCTCGGACGTGCCGTTGCCCTATGGCGGACAACTGCTGGACGATATCCGCAACCGCACCGAAACCGCCATGCCGCAGGCCCGTTGCTTTGCGGCGATGGAAGTAGCGCTCAAGGCACAGCAGATTGCGGAGGGTACATATCGTGGCTAAACGTTACAGGGTTGGCATTATCGGCTGCGGCATCGGCAAATCGCATATTGAGGAAGGTTATCTGCCGCACAGCGACAAGTACGAAGTCGCGGTTCTCTGCGATCTCAACACAGAAAGGCTCAACGCCGTTGCCGACGAATTCGGCATTGCCGGCCGCACACAGTCTTCTGACGAACTGATGGCTCGGGACGATATCGACATCATCGATATCTGCACGCCGCCTGCCACCCATACGGGGCTGATATTGCAGGCTCTCGCTGCTGGAAAACATGTCGTCTGCGAAAAGCCCCTGACCGGCTCTCTCGCCGAAGTGGATGAGGTCATGGCGGCGGAAAGGAACTCGAAGGGCGTGCTGATGCCGATCTTCCAGTACCGTTATGGCGAAGGTGTGCAGCAGGTCCGTCGTATCATCGAGAGCGGACTCGCCGGAAAGCCCTATGTCGGGACCGCCGAAACCTTCTGGAAGCGCGGCGCCGATTATTACGACAATCCATGGCGCGGTCGCTGGGCGACCGAACTGGGCGGCGTGATGATGACGCACGCCATCCACCTGCACGATATGCTGACCTATCTGATGGGGCCGGTATCACGGGTTTTTGCCCGCGCCACCACCCGCGTCAATTCGATCGAGGTTGAGGATTGCGTGTCGGCAAGCCTTCTCATGGAGAGTGGTGCGGTCGTGTCTGCCACTGCCACGCTCGGCGCACAGGAAGAAGAAAGCCGTCTGCATCTCGCCTTTGAGAATGTCACCTTTGAAAGCAATCATTCCGCCTATTCGCCCGGTGACGGACCATGGCGTATCGTTCCCGCCAACGAGGAGATTCGTGGGAAAATCGATGCGCTGCTGGCTGGGATGCCGCCGATAGGACGGCGTTTCAACGGACAGATGGAGGCATTTTATCAGGCACTGGAAAAAGGTGGGAAGCCGCCGGTCACAAGTGCCGATGCGCATCGTTCGCTAGAGCTTCTGGCGGCGGTCTATCATTCCAACGATACCAATAGCGATGTCGCCCTGCCAATCGGCAAGGGACATCCGAAATACGTCACCTGGCGGCCTTGAACGCGGGGCGGGAGGAACAGCATGGCAAGCAGCATCACTCTGGAAAAAATCGTCAAGCGCTACGGCGCATTGACCGTCGTTCACGGCATAGATCTGCAGATCGAACCGGGCGAATTTACTGTTTTCGTCGGTCCGTCCGGTTGCGGCAAGTCGACGCTCCTGCGCATGATTGCCGGACTTGAGGAGATTTCCGGCGGAGATCTGAAGATCGACGGCGTGCGCGTCAATGAGACGGCCGCCTCCAAGCGCGGCATTGCCATGGTGTTTCAGTCCTATGCACTGTATCCGCACATGAGCGTTTACAAGAACCTCGCTTTCGGTCTGGAAACGGCAGGCTACAAGAAGGCCGAAATCGAGGAGCGTGTAAAGAAGGCGGCGGATATCCTGCAGATCGGGCCGCTCCTGCAGCGCAAGCCGAAGGCGCTTTCCGGCGGTCAGCGCCAGCGCGTCGCAATCGGCCGCGCCATCGTCCGCGAACCGAAAATTTTCCTGTTCGACGAGCCGCTTTCCAACCTCGATGCGGAACTGCGCGTGCAGATGCGTGTCGAGATCGCCAAACTGCACCAGACGCTGGGCAGCACCATGATCTACGTCACGCACGATCAGGTCGAAGCCATGACCATGGCGGACAAGATCGTCGTGCTGCGCGATGGCAAGATCATGCAGGTGGGCCGTCCGCTCGACCTTTACAACAACCCCGCCAACCAGTTCGTTGCGGGCTTCATTGGATCGCCGAAGATGAACTTCCTGTCTGCCAGGCTCTCGCCGGGTGACAACTCTAACCGCACCATCGAGGTTGCGGGACGTCGCATCACGCTGGAGAAGCCGGTGGCAGCGCAGGAAAACGAACCGCTGACCTTCGGTGTGCGGCCGGAACATGTGAACCCGCAATCGCAATCGGCGTCGCTCGGTGACGCGTCGATCCAGCTTGTCGAACATCTCGGCGGCTCGACGGTGATCTACACCAGTACGCCTGATGGTCAGCCAGCCACCGTCCTGCTGGACGGCCAGCGGCAGATCCGGATCGGCGAAACCATTCCGCTGGCGTTCGATCTGTCGCAGACGCACCTGTTCGGTGCGGACGGCCGGCGCATATGAAGCGCACACGGGCCTTTCGATACGCATCATAGGGATCGGAAAACGCCTCACGGCACCTCATGAAAAAGCGCAATCCCGGAAATGTGTTTTCCGGGATTGTGCAATATGACCCGTACGATAAAAACGCCTTCATGTCCGTTCCCCTGTTTATCTTCGCTGATGGATCCTTCAATCCTGACACCCGGTCGGGTGGGTGGGCGTTTGTGGTCTATGAAAACGGCAGGCAGATTCATGCGGATAGCGGATCGGCGACCGGCCCTGCCAATAACGGGTTCGAGGTGCTGGCCGTTCTGAAAGCCCTGACATGGCTGGCAACGGAAGCGCCGGATCGAAAGGCCGTCCTGCAGACGGACTCGCGCCATGTTTTCGAAGGCTGCCATCGCTGGCGGGCCATATGGCGTGGTAACGGCTGGAAACGTGTCAATCCGAACCCTCGGGCGCGGAAACGGCAGATACCGGATGCAGACCTTTGGCAGGGTGTGGACCGCTTGCTCCTTGGCAATCCGGGTGTCGTCATAGAGTGGTGTAAGGGGCATTCCGGTGTCGCTGGTAACGACGTCGCGGATTGTCTGGCGAGGAACCGCATGCACGCAACCTGACCTTTCTGACCGTGCAATCAGATGCTTGCCAACCTTGCTCCCTGATCCCGGCCATCCTCCAGGGGAAGGGCGCTGCGATCCCGCGCAGAACAATGATGCTATATATGAACTGGGGAGAAATTCATGTTGACCATCAAACGTCTAAGTCTGGCCGACGCACGCGTCCTGATTGCAGGCGCTGTCGCAAAAGCCGAAGAAATAGGCGTTCCGATGTGCATAGCTGTCACGGATGAATCCGGGCAGCTCATTGCGTTCGAAAGAATGGATGGAGGCAAGTTCACGAGCGTTATCATCGCGCAGGACAAGGCCTTTGCGGCTGCGGGAACAAGGAAATCGACGGAAGCCCTGGCGAGCGCCAGCCAGCCCGGACAACCCGCCTATGGCATCAACTCCGCGATCGGTGGCAGGCTCGTGATTGTTGCCGGTGGGATTCCGGTGGTTGTCGACGGCGAGGTTGTCGGCGGCATCGGTCTTAGCTCCGGCACACCTGCTCAGGATAGCGAGTGCGCGCAGGCGGGTATCGACCACTTCCTCGCTTCGTTGCACGCGTAACGGTCGTCACGCTTGGCTGAGCCCGGTTCCCAGTTATGTGTCTGACCGGGAACCGCCACTTACCAAGGTGTCACTTGATGGCGTCAGAATCCGGCGAAGTGCCTGGGCATCCTGCGCGAATTGCGCCGCATCGTCATTCCTGACGAATTCCAGCATTGCGTAGTTGGTGCCCTTCCAGTCGCTTTGAGGCAGGGCGGCGAGGCACGTGCGCCAATAATCCGTTCGTTCGGCAAACGGCAGGCGGCTGGAATCGACAAGCCATGCGAACACATGCAGATGGCAGATACGAGATCCAATCGCCTGGATTTCTGCCAGCGCGGATTCCAGCGGCAGACCGGGAGCGGGCTGCCAGTAGAAGAACAGGTTCGCAAACGGCAGATCCTTCGCGAGTTGCAGCGAGGAGTTGAGGTTGTCCGTCAGCGAGTTCGGATGGTATTCCAGCCCGATGGTCATGCCTCGGTCCTCGGCCTTTTCAGCGATCCCGGCAAGCGCATCTGTCGCCATGCGTCGTTCCTCGGCCGTATAATCGACGGAAGGGCGCTTGCGGCTGCCCGGCCAGATACGGATGTGGGTTGTCCCGAGCACCTCCGTCGTATCCAGAACCGCATTGATCTCCTGCATCGTGAAATCCGGTGCGAAAATATAGGAACCGTATGATGAAATTCGAAGACCCGCATCGGTTGTGCGGGTGTTGACGGCTCTGGCATTGGCAAGGTCGCCAGGCGGGACGTGAACATCTGCGCCCCATTCGATCGCGGACATGCCGTTGGATGCGGCAAGATCGATCACTGCGTCCGGCCTCAAGGAGCGGAAGGTGACGGAACAGAGGCCGGGTTCGAACGGCCTCATGCGATGAGTTCCAGGTGTTCGGCGTGCACCTGCTGTTCCAGTGCCGCGCCGAGACAGTAGCGCTCGATTTCGGCAATCGCCATATCGCCCAGACGCGCACGCTCCAGCCCGACAGCTCCGGCGATATGCGGTGTCAGAAACACGTTCGGCAGGCTGTAGAAGGGGGATGACTGCGGCGGAACTTCCGGATCGGTCACGTCGATCACGGCCTCGATCCTCCCGGTTTGCAGCTCGTTCAGCAACGCCTTTTCATCCACCAGCGCCCCGCGCGCGGTGTTGATGAGCGTCGCCCCGTCCTTCATGCGCGCAAGCATCTCTGCTCCGATCATATGCCGGGTTGCCGGCAAGGAAGGGGCGTGCAGGGAAATGACGTCACTCATCGCCATCAGCTCATCAAGCGTAACAAGGCGCGCCCCGAGTTCACCAGCGTCTGCCTCGCCCAGGAACGGGTCGAACAGCACGCAGTCAAGATCGAAAGGTTGAAGCAGCTTCAGAACCCGGCGGCCGATGCGCGATGCACCGATAATGCCGACTGTCAGACCGAGATTGCCGATCGCTTGCGATTGCAGAGCCTCGGAATTCTTCCGGCCTCGCTCCTCGCCGTAGAGGCGCCGGAACGCGAAGGTGCGTTTTCCGGCAAGCAGGATCATCGCCAGCGTAAATTCCGCGACCGGCTGCGCATTGGCTTCTGCCGCGCTCGAGACGGTGATGCCGCATGCGAACACGTCGCCCGACAGGAAATATTTCACGGTTCCGGCCGCATGCGAAATCATCCGCAAGTTCGGCATCAGGGCGAGTTCCGGCGCTCCTATCTGAGGGCAGCCCCATCCCGTCAGCAGAATGTCGGTGTCGGCCAGTTGCTTGCGCCATTGTGGATCCTGAAAATCGATGACCGACCTTTCATCGAGAACATCGACCACCTGCGACAGCCGCTCCATCGCGGCAGGCGTTAACACGTGCCGCGTCCTTTGCGGGTCCATTGCGAAGCTGAGCCGGAGACGCGGTGTCGTCATGTACCATCCCCGGTGACAGCGATTGCGCTTACCTTTTTACCCTGCATGGCGAAAAGCCGGTCCAGGGTATCAAGGTCAGGCAAAACGGGAACCTCGGCGATCGATTGCCTGCTGGCAGCATCCGCCTTGGCCGCAAACACTGCGCAGACGAGCAGGCTTTCCCCCGCCGGGATTTGGCCGCGCAATTGCGGCACGGTGGTCTTGCCGTGGATGAGGTTGGTGTTTGGCAGCGCTTTCAACGCCACACCGCTTCTCTCTATCGTGGAGCCGAGATCTATAATCGCTGAGATATCGCTGCCGCAGTCAGCCATCGCCTTGCCCGGCGCTTCCGTTACCGGGTCACGGTCGGCATCGTTTCGCTCTATCGCAAACCCGCCCTCTGTCACGAATAGCGGACGGGGGCTGGTTATCCTGTGCAGGCGGATATGCCAGTCGCCGGCCGCCACAAGCGTGGTCTGTACGGAAACATCGGCATAGGGCCGCCAGTTTGCCCGCAGGCTGGTATCCGCCAGTTGAGCGCTTTCATTGGTTTCACGTACCCGGTAGTGAAGCCCATCCTCTGAGAAGGCCAGCGCGTTGTCGAACCCGTTGGTCTTGAAGCCGCGTTCGTCAACCTCCACGCCGAAGCCGTAACGGGATGAATAGGCGAATTTCGCATATTTCTCAGGGCCGCCGCGCATCATGAGGTTTTCCTGGCCGCTGCTCAGCGCCGTCACGCTACCGGTGGTGCGCATCATCACCATGCCGGGATGGATCAGCGGATGCGTTTTTTTCGTTGTATCGAGCGGCTTTTCTTCCGCTTGCCAGAACGGATGCGTCTCGGGAAGTGCAAGCGGCAGGAAGGCCTTGAAAGCCCAGTAGGGAGAGCCAGCCGAATTGTAGCTTTCCGACATAGTCAGCTGCGGATAACCGTAGCCGATGGAAAGCACGCCATCGCGGTCGGCGATCGGCCTGTCCGCCCACCAGCGAAGATGGCGAAGGTAATGGCCCTTTATCTCGCCCCAGGGCAGGGCTTCCTCGTCGGCAAAGGCAAGCCCGGCCCAGAAGCCACCGCAGGCGAAACGGTAGGTCATGGAACGGCCGAAGGCGAGCGTCCCTCCGTCCTCGTCGAACCAGCTGGCAAAATCTCCCGCAAACAGCCGCGCCCTCTCGCGGTAGCGTTTGCCGTAAACGTCGTCCGGCTTGCAGATTTTCGCGTAGATCAGGCCGTAAAAGTGCATGGCGAAGGCAATGTAGTGATCGATCCGGCGATAGTTGCCATCGCGATACCAGCCGTCATCGATATAAAAGCCGTCCAGTTCAGCCTGAAATGTTTCCGTCAGCTTGCGGTCGAAGGGGATGCCGAGATGGTCGAGCGCCGCGTCGACCATGATACGGAAGAATTTCCAGTTGTTGTCGGCATAGATGCGCTCACGTGCGTTAAGAAAATAGCGGCTGACATTGTTTTTCTGGGCGTCAGACAACGGCTCCCAGAGATGTTGCGGCGCAAGTCTCAGGGAAAAGCCGAGTGCTGCAAGCTCCACGAGGCGCTGGTCTTTCTGGCGCACGTCACCCCAGTAGTCGGGGTGCTGCGGGTCGGTGCCGTTGGCGATGCCTCGGGCCAGAAGCGGCCAATGCTCGAAATGGTCGCCGCTCATCGCAAGCGGTGCGATGCCCCACAGAGGACGGGCAAACCCTTCGAGATCTGCTGCCGCACGGTCGAAATGGGCGGCCGTTGCGCTCAGCGTCACGCGTGCGCCGCTTTCGGAAAAGTAGGGCAGCAATGGCGCGAAGCAGTCATCCAGCGCCTTGCGCACGTCCCCGCGGTCGCGAAGCGGATTGCCGTGAAGAGGGTTGAACCGGATATTGGGATCATGCATTGCCTGCCGCCTTTCCTGTCACGCCTGCCGTCTGTCCTTCCACGAGATGTACGGCCAGCTGAACCTGCCGCGCATTGGCAGACGGTTCGAGGAGCCGCCTCCGCATGAGGTCGATTGCCTCGCGGGCGATTTCCCGGCGGTCGACACGAATGGTCGTTAGACGCGGCGTGGAAAGCTCGGCAAAAGGCAGGTCGTCGAAGCCGATAAGGGAGATATCCTGCGGAACACTCAGGCCGAGTTCCTGCACAGCTCCCAGCGCCCCAAGCGCTATCGCGTCGTTCATGCAGAACAGGCCGGTAATATCGGGCTTTTCGGCCAGTAGACGCCGTACGGCATCGCCCGCCTGTGCAAAGCCGCTTTCGGTGGTGGTCAACAGCGCCTCGTTATAATCCGTGCCCTCCGTTGCCCGCACCTCGTGACGGAAGCCGCGAATGCGTTCGCGCACCGTGTGGCGATGGTCCGGGCCGATATAGGCGACCTTGCGGTGACCGAGTTCCATCAGCCTGCGCCCTGCCAGCCTGCCGCCGTAGAAGTTGGACGGAGATACGCAGTCGAAGTCCATGCCTGGGTCGGCGCCGTTGACAAGTACGGTCGGCAACACGCCCTGCGCCATGCGGTTGATCTTGTCGTCTTCCGGGTCGAGGCCGATTGCCAGCAGGCCGTCGGCCTCGCAGGCGCGCTGGATCATCTTTTCATCGATCTGCGTCTGGTTCAGCAGTTTGATATCCAGTTCGAAGCCTTCGCTCTGGGCAAAACTGCGCAACGTGTCGAGAATGTCATGGTAGAAGGCGCCGATATCGCCGGTCGCCCTTTCTGCAGACATGAAGGCGATGATGCGCTTGCCGTCGAGGGGCATCACGCCATTCGCAGTCGCGGGTCTTAAAGGGTAGCCCAGTTCCGCCGCAACACCCAGAACCTTTGTCTGTATCGAGGCGCTGATTCCCTTTTCCCCGGCCAGAACGCGCGAAACCGTGCTGATGGAAACGCCCGCCCGCTGGGCAATATCGGCCTGTCTTGGGCGGTTGATATCGGTGGCGTCTGGCATTGTGACTCCTGCGCTTGCAAATAAAGCATTTATGATGCAAATATTGCAAAGATAGAAAATTTGCAAGAAATAACTCATTTATGCAAATTTTGCAAAACGCGGGAGGAGCAGATGCAAACTATCGACAGACGCAGTTTCTTGAAGACGGCAGCTTTCGGCCTTGGGGCGGCAGGTCTTGGTGTTACTCTGGGGGGAGTGAGCGCGAATGCACAGGATACCCGGCTCAGATGCGTATGGTGGGGATCGGCAGATCGTAGCAGACGTACCAATGAAGTCATTTCGCTCTACCAGAAGGCCGATCCGAAAACGGCGATCAGCGGCGAAATGATTGCCGGGTCGGACTACTGGACCAAGCTGGCCACCTCGATGGCGGGGCGCAACGTCGCGGATATCTTCCAGCTGGAACCCTCGACCATCGCCGACTATTCCGGCCGTGGCGCCTGCATGGAACTCGACAAATTCGTTGGTTCGTCGCTCGATCTTTCCGGTTTCGGCAAAAGCGAGATGGACCTTTGCCGTATCGATGGCAAGCTTTACGGGGTGGGCCTTGGGCTGAACTCCTTCTGCATGATGTATGATGCCGAAACGCTGAAGGAGGCAGGTGTTTCGATCCCGAAGGAGCAGATGACCTGGAAGGCACTGGCCGAACTGGCGCGGGATTTCAAGAAGAACGCACCGGCCCGCCGCAATTACTGGGCCGTGCCTTATGGCGGGCGTTATCATTATGTGTTCGATGTCTGGCTGCGCCAGCGCGGCAAGCTGCTGTTTCAGGACGGCAGCATCGGCTTCAACAAGGAAGATGCGAAGGAATGGTTCGCCTATTGGGAAGATCTGCGGCAGAACGGCCTTGCCGTTTCCGCCGATATCCAGACGCGTGACGACAACACCATCGAATCCAATGCGCTGACGCTCGGCAATTCGGCCATCGGTTTTGCCTACTCCAACCAGCTTGTCGGTTATCAGCAACTCAACAAGAAGACGCTGTCCATCGGCATGTTGCCGGGCGAGGGAGCGGGCAAGCCGACCGGCCACTATTATCGTCCGGGGCTGATCTGGTCGATCTCGTCCACCTCCACCAATCCCGAGGCGGCGGCGAAGTTCATCAGCTTCTTCGTGAATGATCTTGACGCAGGTAAGGTTCTCGGTGTGGAGCGCGGCGTGCCGCCATCGAAAGCGGTGCGCGAAGCCGTGCTTCCGAGCCTCAACGAAACCGAGCGCAAGACGGTCGACTATATCGAAAGCATGTCCGGCAAGCTCGACCCCTATCCGGAACCGGCTCCGATCGGTGCAAACGAATTCGACCGGGGTGTCATGCGGCCGATCGCCGATTCACTCGCCTTCGGGCGTGCCACGGTGGATGAGGCTGCGCAGAACCTCGTAGATACAGGAACACGCACCTTGCGCAAACGTGGCTGACAGAGCGTCATGCCGAAAAATGCCTCGGTGTTTTTCGGACTGTCACATGTTTGCTTTCAAAGAAGACGCCGGTTCGCCCGGCGTCTTCCTTTTTTACAAGCGATCGTGTCTTGAACCGTTTTCGAGCAGATGCGATGAACGGGAAGCAGGCAATTCCTGTTCTGCCTCACACGTCTTCTGTTTCGGGTTTTGAATGATGGCCACAGCTTCGCCGGAACGTTTCGTTCTGCTGGATGGGATACGGGGCGTTGCGGCCCTGTTTATCGTGCACCGGCATGCCGAGGTGTTTTTCGGCAGACCGGAAGAGTCGAGCTATCTGGCCGTCGATCTGTTTTTCGCACTCAGCGGTTTCGTACTGGCGCATGCCTATGGCGAGCGGCTTGCCGAAGGCAGAACGTCGCCGTCCATGTTCATGACGGCACGTTTCTTCAGGCTGTATCCGCTCTATGTTCTGGCCTTGGCGTTGATGGCGGCATTTTTCGTCTGCCTTTACATTCTTGGCCTGCCAACGCCTATCGATGACCTGCATCGGCAAATCGATATTCCGGAACTTGCCTTTGCGCTGCTGACAGGGCTGCTGTTCATTCCAGCACCCTTCACGCTGACGTTGAATGGCGCGTTGTTTCTGGTCAGTCCGGCATGGTCCCTGTTCAACGAGCTGGTGGTGAATACGGTTTATGCCCGTTGGGGTGTGCGTGCCAGCGTGCGCAATATTCTCATTGTGGTCTTTGTGAGCCTTTGCGTGCTTGTCGTTGCGGCTATTCAGTTCGGCAAGCTGCACGCCGGATTCCGCTGGCATGAAATGTATGCCGGCATGGGGCGGGTGTTCTTTTCGTTCTTTGTCGGTGTGTTGATCTACCGCTTTCGCTACAAGGTTCCGAAGGCAGCGCCATGGAGTGCGGCGCTGTATCTCTTCTTCGTCTGCCTGGTGCTGGCGCTGCCGATCTCAAAAGAGGTGCGGCCCTTCTTCGACCTGTTCATCGTTCTGCTGGGTTGGCCGGTTCTGCTTTATCTCGCCAGCCGCACCGTACCTGGGCGTATTCTCGGTGCCGTTTCCTCGTTTCTCGGGACGGCATCCTATGGCGTCTATGTGCTGCATATTCCGATGCTGGCGTGGACCGTCTTCCTGCTTCCGGGGGTGACGCGAGGCGGTGTCGTGCAACTCGCCGGTTTGGCCTTCATCGCGGTGGTCACGGTCGTCTGCTGGCTGCTGACGGTCTATTATGACCAGCCATTGCAGTCGTGGCTGAAAAAACGGCTCAAGGCAAAAGCCGCGAGCCGTCAGACAGCGTAAATTGCGCAATTGCAGAAAATGAAAGTCAGATCGTATCAGTGATAGGCGAGTATCGGCGCCGTCAGCACGAAAAGCGCGGTCAGGCTAATTATGGTCAGTTTCACGGCCCGCAGGCTGCGTGTCTTCCGTCCTTCCCAGTCGTACGTCATAAAACCCTCCATACAGACGTCCGCGGTCAAGGCATTCTTGCGTGAAGGTAGGCACCTGCCAAGCACGAATTTTCACCTCTATATTAGATATCCACGAAATTGACGGGCGTGGTGGCAGGAATGCATCACCTGTGGTGATGCCGTATCGCGTTACTTTCGCTCGGCGTCGCCCGCCCTGACAGTCTGATTTCGCCCGTTTGCCTTCGCCATGAGCAGTGCTTCGTCGGCGCGGCTGACCAATGTCTGAACCGGACCGTCTTCTGGGGAAGCCGCCACGCCGATCGATATGGAAACCCGACCAAGCGGTCTGCCATCGTGTGAAAGCAGGGCGCGGCTGGTGTTTTCACGCAGTTCCTCAGCTAGGGCGTAGCACTCGTCCTCAGCACGCTCGGGCACAAGCACGGTGAACTCCTCTCCGCCGAAGCGAAAGGCGGTGCCGCGCTCTGCGAGCGTATCGGCAAGGATCTGGCCGACATGCTGGATCACCATGTCGCCCGCGTCGTGGCCGAACATGTCGTTGAAGCGCTTGAAGTGGTCTATGTCGATCATCATGCAGGCAAGCTTCTCCTGTCTGCTCGCCTTCTTGTGCTGCTCGAGTTTTTCCTGAAGAAAACGGCGGTTGAACAGGCCGGTCAGCGCATCGCGCTCGGCAAGGTCCGTCAGCGTGTTGCGCAGTTGCAGGTTGGCAATCGCGAGGCCGACATTTTCAGCGATGAGTTCCAGATAAAGCTGCGATCCTGCCGCGGAGGCCGTCTCGTCCTCGGGCTTTTCCAGATAGAGCAGTCCGATCATCTCGCCCATCGCCGTCAGCGGCACGCACAGGGTTGCCGAGGCTTCACCATGCAGGTGCTGGCAAGGCACATCCGTGCCTGTCACGCCGCTGATGTGCGGCCGTCCCCGACGCAGCGCCCAACAGGCGTCGATGGAAAAGATGGCGTCGGAATGTTGCGGCTCAAGCCACGTTCCGGTCCGGTTGAGAACGGCCTTGTCCGCGGTTAGAATATAAAGCCCGCCTGGGTGGTCGGGAAAGATCTGCGGCGCGAAGCGGGCGACGATATCGGCCAGTTCGTTCTCCGTCTGGCAGGCCTGCAGCCGGTGCATCATCTGCAGCAGCAGGTCCTTGGTGTGCTGATCTGCGCGCCGTTCGGCATCCAGCCGTTCGCGTTCCAGCCCGTTTTCGCGGAAAACGAGTATGGCTTCGTTCATTTCACCAATCTCGTCGTGGCGGCGGTCCTGTGGCACCTCCACGGCATAATCCTCCCGCGCAAGCCGGCTGACGATACCGGTCATACGGGCAAGCGGCATGGTGATGCGCCGTCGCAGGATGAAATACAGCACCGCCAGAAACAGCGCCCCGGTCAGCCCAAGCATCGCCCGCGCCGCGAGGCTCCACCAGTCGGCAAATTCGCGTGCCGTGTCGAAAGCAGCGCTCGTACGCGTGTTGACGAGCGCACGGAATGTCCCGACCTTGCCGAGCAGGTCCGCCTGTAGCCGTTCATGTTCAGAACCGAACAAAGTTTCACGTGCGGACGCGGCATCGCCATTTTCGAATGCGGCAATCGCTGCCCGCTCGAGTACATCCAACGCATCGGCATCCGCCGTCAGCTGTTTCAGCGTGGTGGTTTCCGCCGCTGAAAGGCCGTGCTCTTCCAGCCGCTTCGCAATCTCTTCGAGCCGCCGCTCTTCGCCTTCTGCTCTCCGGAATGCATCCAGATGCCGCTTTTCACCACGCATCACATAAAGGCGCGCCTCGTCGCTGCGGATTTCCGCGTCGATCTCCAGATCTTCAACGAGTTCATCGAGCCGAAGGCGCTCCTCGACAGCCAACCGCTCATTATTGGCGCTGCGCGAGGCCATGATGAAGGCGCCTGCCGACAACGCCGTCAGCACGACCGTAATGCCATATGCCCAGTTCGTGATCGTACTTATTCGCATGTGAGCAGAATAGAAAATACCGGTTGAGAGAGCATTAAGAACGGCACCGGCGCGCTGAGATGAAAAAGCCGGAATATTGTCGAGGCCGTTGGTCTTTGCATATGGTCCGACTTGCGCGATAATCGGCGTATCGCGCCACACAAACGGGGAATAGGAGCGGGGAGCACGCGTGGCAATCGGGGCTGCAAGCCGTATCGGTGCTGGTATTTGGCTGCTGGTTCTGGCCGGCGGCACTGCGGCGGCCGAGAACAGGGCTGATGAGGTGGCCAAGGAGAAAACCGCCTGCATCTCCGCACACGATGTCGCGCCAGAACTCTGCATCCGGGCAGCGAGCTACAACGCCGACCTGTGTCATGCCATCGAGGTTCTGGCGCAGCGCAATGATGTTCCCGCGGATTATTTTGCCCGCCTCATCTGGCGAGAAAGCCTGTTCCGTGCCGATGCCATCAGCCCGAAGGGTGCGGAAGGCATCGCCCAGTTCATGCCGGGAACGGCAAAGCTGCGGGGGCTGGACGACAGCTTCAACGTTGTCGCGGCGCTGGAGGCATCTTCCCGCTATCTGTCGGAGCTGAAAACGCAGTTCGGCAATCTTGGCCTGGCCGCAGCGGCCTATAATGCCGGTGAAGCAGGGCTGCGGACCTTCATCGACAAAGGCCGCTTGCCCATGGAAACGCGTGATTACGTGTTTGCCATCACCGGCTATCCTGTGGAGACATGGAAAGACGCGCCGCCGGATCGTGCCGCTCCCGCACTTGATGACAACAGGTCTTTCATCGATGCCTGTGTGCGGCTGGCAGAGACGCGCACGATGAATGATCCTGTCCTCATGGCATCGGCGGATTGGGCGCCCTGGGGTGTGCAACTGGCGGCGCATTACAATCCCTCTGTCGCAAACCGGCTTTTCACCCGCGCCATTGTCCGGCTGCCCGAACCGCTGAATGCGGAACGCGCTTTGCTGGTTCGCCAGCGTGGTGGCAATTTCGGCTCCCGCCCCAGATATGCCGCCAGGATTGGCCGCGAAACGCGGGCTGAAGCCAACGAACTCTGCGGGCAGATCAAGCGGGGCGGCATTGCCTGCACGGTGTTTCGCAACAGGTAGAAAGCGTTGATGTCGCTCTTCTCTTGAGCGATGCTCCCACTTGCGGTGATGAAATCCGTGCCACGAAATGATCACGATTCATTCAGCTACAGTTCACTGGACGGGGCGCTAAATCCTCTCATCCCACAAGGAGGGAGATAAGATGCGCAAGATGATTTTAACCGCCGGACTGATCTTCGGCACCCTCGTTGGCACAGCCGCAAATGCCATGCCGGTCGGGCAACCGTCTGCTCCTGCCGCGTCGCAGATCCAGAAAGTGGACTACGCCTGCGGACGCGGATTCCATCTGTCGCCGCGCGGCTATTGCCGCCCGAACGGTCCACCGCGATATGAGCGCGGCTGGGATCGACGTGACCGCTGGGAAGCGCGTCGGGAATGGCGCGAGCGTCAGGCCAGAAGAGAATGGCGCGAGTGGCGTGAACGCAGGGACTGGCATGACCGTCGCGATTATTACCGCTGGTAATGAGAACAAGACCCTCCCTGACCGGGAGGGTCTTTTCGTTTGACTGTCTTGTCGTGATGTTCTCCGGCTGTACTCATCGCCCGTTGCTTGCCCTCAGGTGCATTTGAGTTACTATGCTTTCGTGGCGGGGAGGCCATGTTAGAGGAGGGTTCATGACTTATCGGTTTTCAAAGCGGCGCACGGTATTGAAACTTGCCGCGACGGCAGCGTCTTTCTGCTTTATGGGTTTGGCGGCCAACGCACAGGGTTTTCCCGATAGAACGATCACACTGGTCGTGCCGTTCGCGGCAGGCGGCTCCACCGATGTGGTTGCGCGCGTCGTGGCCCAGAAGATGGGCGATGAACTCGGCCAGCAGATCGTCGTCGAGAATGTGGCAGGTGCGGGCGGCAATCTGGGTGCCGATCGTGTCGCCCGCGCCGATCCTGATGGTTATACGATCCTCATGGGTACGGTCGCCACGCACGCCCTGAATCCGCTCATTCTCAAGACAAAGCCCTACGATCCCGAAAAGGATTTCGCACCCGTATCCCTGCTGGTGGTGGTTCCCAACGTGCTGGTCATCAATCCGCAACTGAAGGTCAACAACGTCGCGGAACTCATCGCTTTGCTAAAAGCCGAACCGGACAAGCACGCCTATGCGTCTTCCGGCAACGGCACGCCGCTGCATCTTTCCGGGGAACTGTTCAAAAGCATGGCGGGCGTCAGCATGCAGCACGTTCCCTACAAGGGGGCAGGCCCGGCGCTCAACGATTTGCTCGGCAACCAGATTTCGATCATGTTCGATAATCTGCCGTCATCGTCCAGCCATATCAAATCAGGAACCCTGAAGGCGCTGGGCGTAACCACCGCTGAGCGCGCCTCGTCGTTCCCCGATGTGCCGACGATTGCAGAGACTGTTCCGGGTTATGAAACCTACACTTGGAACGCGCTCTTTGCACCCGCTGGCACGCCGCCTGAGGCAATCGACAAGCTGAATGCAGCTGCGAAAAAGGCGCTCGCCGATCCGGCCGTCGCCGCACGTATGGCGGATTTCAGCGCTAAGATTGTCGCTTCGTCACCCGATGAGCTGAAGAACCATGTGTCCGCAGAAATTGCCAAGTGGGGACCGGTTGTAAAGGACGCCAACGTTCAGATGGATTGATCGAGAAGGTAAGGTCTGATCTTTGAGGTTGTCGCCACGCGCCTGTAAACGGCGCGTGGTCGTATTGTGAAGTCGAGGGTGTGCAAAGTTCGTCATCGGCCTTGGTGCCACTTGCGCTCTTGCTCCAGGATTGATTGCCATCCTGTCGTGAAAGATGGTCTGCAGACCAGATTTATTAGCTGAGGTATTCCCTCATCGCAGCGCGGTACTGCCGCAAGAAATTTGTGCTGCCCGTGAAGGTTGAGATCGCTGTTGATTTACTACTTTTCTGAATCGTCCGCACGAGTAGATATAAGCGCGAAACAGACCACTGCGTGGGTCAAGAAACTGTTGTCCGCCCCATGACCAGTTCCAGCAACAATACCCTCTGTTGAAGACGATCCAGTAGGTCCTTCTGGGGGCTGGATCTTCTCGATTAGAACCCCGCAAATGTGTTTGTTAAGCTTTGCTACCAGATCATACTCGTGCAGACATCTATTCAGATGCCAGCCGAGAGCCGCTGGTCAAAAAAACATTCGATTCCAAACCTATGGGCTTCCAAGGCGATAAGGGCGACAGGCTAGGCAACAACGTTGCGGAACCTTGGACCGCCCGACACCGTGCGTCCATCCAAGCCAAGGCATTGATCGGCGTTTCCAGCCCATTCTCAGCTCGCCCCGATTACGCCCCATGCGTCGGAAAAGCCGTCAAGCGAAAGCTGGATCGGAATTTTGTTCCCATCCGGAGCGGTTATGGTGAAGTGCGCGGAGGCCTCTTTTTTCATCGCATTGACAAACGCTTCCTCGGCGACGCCTTCCAGAATGCAACCCTGCTGTGTGCAGCGCGTAACCGAGAACTCCGTCGTGAACGTATCGCCAACTGCCACCACCACCTTCTGCTGAACCGCAATTCCGAGAGGGAGTGCCGCCTGGAACCGCATCGCCTTCTTATCCGCATCAGCAGCAAGGCTAAACACAAGTATGGTCTGTTTTTGATCGGCCGAGGCCGTTTTGCCGGTGATCTGACACTGCCTGCCCGCTTGAGGCACGGTCATGCATTCAACCGCCCAGTTCTGGAAGGACCTGGGCTTTTCCGTAGCCTGTGCGGCCTTAGGCTCCTGTGGAGCGGCGTGCGGAGCCGCATGGGGCGCGTTCGTCGACCTTGGTGACGCCGCGCCTCCGCCCGCCGAGTTCAAAATGCCACTCGCGTCATCCGCAGGCCTGTTCAAAATCGGAGCTCCGGTTGTAGAGCGCTGCGCCGGCGTCGAGAACATTGGTCCCGAGCCCTGGCTTTGCGCAACTGCTATGTGCGGCGAAGCCATGGAAACAGCGGCAAACAGCGTCACGACAAGAGCCTTGTTGTGAACGAACATATTGGAAATCCTCCAAGAATTGCATGAGATGAAACACAGTTTAAATCAATTTGTCCCTCTGGCAATTGCTTAGAGGCAATCTATTCGCTTATGATTTTGCAATATTACAAGTGTGAGACAGTTCCTATGAATATAAATCCGATTTCCACTGCCTTTTCGGTCGCAGTTCTTCTCTCTGCCATTCTGCCGTCCGCGCAGGGGGCTGCCCAGGCTTATGTCAATCAGGCCAATCCAAATGTGGGGTCTGTTTACCTTGACCAAGTACCCCCCGATGCCAAGCTCGCGCCCCCGGCAAAGGCCAAACCAGCACAAAGGGCTGCTGCGCAACGGGCACCTTCGACGCGTGCCGCAGCAGTCGCGGTCGCAGGCAAGCCCCACTATCCGGACGTGGGAAGCGGCTCGCTGGCGGTCGTTCGACCCGGCACAAGCGATTGGCCAACTGTCGGCAGCGGCGCAGTAACCCGCTAGAATAACCGACTGTTGCATAATTAACCACCCCGAACATTATTTGACCAAAAGCTGTGAAACAGGCAAATACACCCAAAAATGGGACTGCCACTTGATGGTTGCTTGGTGTTAGTAGGCGTTTATACGATCTGCAAAGTATTGCGTGTATATCTATTTTTCGGGGGTGCAATTTCAATTTACCGCATACCTGTCACGCGTCCATTTCACGTTTGGCTTGGGTAGTTGAAATAGCAAGAGTTGGGGATTGGGTTAGAATGAAAGTTCAGATCGCGGCTCTGTGCGCGATGAGTTTGGTTGTGGCTGGTTGCCAGAGCGGTCAGTATCTCGATACCCCTCCAGCCGCCATGACCTCCGCCACGAAGACAACCGCCAAGATTGAGCAGGCTCCGCAACCCGCGGTTCCAGTCGATGTCGCCGTATACGACTTCCCGGACCTTACCGGGCAGGCCAAGCCGAACGAAAGCTTCGCAGAATACAGTCGCGCCGTTACTCAAGGCGGGGGCGCAATACTTATCGACGTCTTGAAGCGAGCCGGAGGTGGACAGTGGTTCCGCGTCGTGGAACGTGGCGGCCTGAAGAACCTTGTTCAGGAACGAACTCTGATCGAGAACACCCAACGCTCTTTCAATCGTCCCAGCGGACTGCCTCCCGTACGTTTCGCAGGGCTTCTGCTTGAGGGCGGCATCGTCGGATACGACTCCAACGAAATTACGGGCGGCGCAGGCGCGAAATACCTCGGCGTTGGCGGGGACGTTCAATATCGCTCCGATGTCATAACGGTTAACCTTCGCGCCGTAAGCGTGCAGACCGGGGAAATTCTGGCATCCACCACCACGACCAAACAGGTTTATTCGGTTCAGCTTAGTGGGGGCGCTTACAAATTCGTGAAGGTCGGCGAACTGCTTGAGGTCGAACTCGGCCAGTCGCGTAACGATCCGGGTGCTCTTGCGGTGCGTGAAGGGATCGAGCTTGCTGTTTATTCGCTTCTGGTCGACGGGGTCCGGCAGGGGCTTTGGCACCTGAAAGACCGATCCCAGGAGCCTCAATTTATCAATAGTTTCGAGAAAAAATACCGGAAAGACCTGAAAGAAGGCGAAAAAATCGCATCGGCCAGCTGATTTACCAAGTACAAAATCGAAATACAAAGGCCTGAAGTCAGACTTCAGGCCTTTTTTATGTGCTTTTATTTTATTGTTTATCCCATTTTTGGGTTATTACACCTTTAGAAGTTAACTATTACTTAATGTATAATTAAAGGTGTCTTGCTCAGAGACACAAAATAATGTCATTAAGAAATTGTTAAGGCACCACTAGCCGAGGCATCACGATCCCAGAAGGATTGCCTCATAGGGAGAGAATTATGAGAGTTCCCAGCAGACGCACACTCCTGCTCGCAGGTGTTGCTGTCGTTGCGCTTAGCGGCCAGGCTTTGGCTCAAGACGCAAACTTCGGCTACATCGGCCAGCGCGATGACAGCAACCTTGCCTACCTTTTCCAGGAAGGCGCCAACAACGGCTTCGTATACCAGTACGGTAACAAGAACGTTTTCCTGCCTTTCGGTGACGCACAAAGCGGAACCAACGATCTTGGTGTAGAACAGCTCGGCAACAACAACTTCATCGGCGGCAACTTCCTCCAGACCGGTTCGAACACTGCGGGCCTTGCTCAGTTCGGCGCTGACAACGTTATCGATCAGTTCCTTCAGACCGGCCAGAACCGGGCTGCGATCTTCCAGGGCGGTCACGAGAACCTTGCCCGCAACATCCAGACCGGAAACGCCAACGAAACCGGCATCATCCAGCTGAATGGCGACTATACCGCGGCTGGCAACTATGCCATCAGCGAACAGACCGGCGGTAGCGAAGGCGCCTTCTCCGGCACGCTTCAGGCGGGTACAGGCAACGTAGCCTCCACGACGCAGCGCCTGGCCACTCAGGGTTCGACCGCGAACACCCTGCAGGTCGGCAGCGACAACTTCGCTTCCAATTCCCAGGTCGTCGAGATCTACTCGGCACCGCAGCTCGTAAGCCAATATGATATCGGCCAGGGTAACAAGGCCAATATCGCTCAGTTCGGCTCTGACAACGCAGGCATCAACGCTCAGGATTCGACCACCAGAAGCTCGGTCGGAATTCTGCAGGTCGGCGCTGAAAACGGCGCGACAAACGCCTACACGGGCGGTACGGAGCACGTCGGCACGATCGCCCAGTTTGGCGATAACAACACCGGCGCCAACGTCAGCCGCGACGGCACCGGCAACACGGCCGGCATCCTGCAGGTCGGCACAGGCAACATGGCCGGTAACACCTCGCGCGACGGCTTTGGCGACAACGCTTCGATCGGCCAGTTCGGTACTGACAACGTCGCCGCGAACGAACAGCGTGGCGCTACCAACCTTGCAAACGAAACCGGCGCACGTGCGGCCATCGTTCAGGTCGGCAAAACGAACCGCGCAGGCAACTCGCAGGTTGCACAGGCCGATGGTGCCAAGAACAACGCGGGCATCGTCCAGCTCGGCGACAACAACGTTGCTGCCAACAGCCAGACGGGCGGCAACTCCGGCAATGCCGGCATCCTTCAGGGCGGCGCAGGCGGCACGGCTGTCAACACCCAGGCGGGCGTTGCCGGTTCCAGCGCGGGCATCGTTCAGTACGGCGCAGGCTCCAACCTCAACCAGAACGTCGGCGCCAACGCCCAGACGACCACCGTTGGTGGCTCCGCTCTGATCGTACAGGGCAATGACGGCGGCGCAGTCAACGTTGCAACCAACACCCAGACGACAACGACCGACTCCACGGGCTTCATCGCCCAGGTCGGCTCGGGCAACACGGCTGGCAACCTTCAGGTCGCTTCCACGACGTCCAACGCTGCAATCGTGCAGCTCGGCGACAGCAACACGGCTGCCAACGTGCAGGACGTCTATACCGGCGTCGGCGGACCGATCGCTGGCACCAACCTGAATGCTGGGATCGCTCAGATCGGCGACGGCAACAACGCTGGCAACGCCCAGCAGGGTGCGGACAACAATGCCGGTATCCTTCAGGCTGGCGACAGCAACACTGCGGCCAACGCACAGGTCGGCGCCAACCTCAACGCTGCTATCGTTCAGGGCGGTTCGTCCAACGTTGGCACGAACACGCAGAACTCCGGCAGCTCGCAGGCCGCGATTGCTCAGTTCGGCACCTCCAACGCTGCTGCCAACGTTCAGTCAACGACCATTGGCCAGGCAGGCATTCTGCAGTTCGGCTCCAGCAACATCGCTGGCAACTCGCAGACCCGTGGTGGCGTAGTCGGTAATCCGAACCGTGCCGGCATCATCCAGGGCGGCACGTCCAACGTTGCTGCAAACGCCCAGGTAGACGGCCTCAACGATGCGGGCATCGCCCAGCTCGGCTCAGGCAACAACGCCGGCAATACCCAGACCGGTGGCGTCGACAGCCAGGCCGGTATTCTGCAGGTCGGTTCCGGCAACAATGCTGCCAACGTTCAGACGGCGACCGCCAACTTGAGCGGCGACACCAACACCGCTCTGACCGCTCAGATTGGTTCCGGCAACACGGCAGCCAACGTTCAGTCCGGCACGACCGGCGCTGCCCGTACCGGCCGTATCCTGCAGATCGGCGACACCAACACCGCGGGCAACGCCCAGACCAATGGCGATGCCCTCTCGGCAAACGTCATTCAGGGCGGCGTCGATAACGCGGCTGCAAACACCCAGAACGGCGGCCTGAACAACACGGCCAATGTTCTGCAGCTCGGCACCGGCAACATCGGCGGCAACGTCCAGACGGGCGGCGCGGATGCAACGGCAAACATCGCTCAGATCGGTTCCGGCAACGTCGGCGTCAACCTGCAGACGAATGTCGATCCGACGTCCGCACTCATCGTTCAGGGCGGCACCGGCAACGGCGCGTCCAACACCCAGACCACTGTCAACAACTCCACGGCTGCCATCGTTCAGCTCGGTAGCGGTAACGGTGCGGTCAACACCCAGACCGGCGGCAACAACCTGACGGCGCTGACGATCCAGGGTGGTACGGGCAACGCTGCAGTCAACACGCAGGACGGCGGCTACAACAACAACGCCCTTATCGCCCAGTTCGGTACGGGTAACGTTGCTGCCAACACCCAGCAGGAAAAGAGCACCGGTGTAACCGCTGCTGTTGTGCAGGTTGGTAACGGCAACCGCGCTCTCAACACGCAGGGCAAGAAGGAGACGGTCAGCTATCAGCTTGCTCCGGCAACTTCCACCGTCGTGTATGCGCCAGGCCAGAACTATACCAACTGGCAGTTTTGGAATCTGAGCGGCTCCTACAAGTGGGGCGTTGAAACCAGCCCGGTCATTGCTTCTGGCTCTGGTTCTGCTCCGGCCAAGGATTCGATCGCTGTCGTTGCTCAGTTCGGCGATAACAATACCGCTGCAAACTCTCAGGTTGGCAGGTTGTTGCTGCCGGCGTCTGGAACAGCTTCGTCCACCCTCACGACTTATCGTGCCGAGACGACATACAGCGGCTCCAGGATTGCGGGTGTATACAGAAACGGTTCTACGGCTCAAAAGTCCTCGACGACTGACGTTGTAGTGCCTTTCACCAACCCGCTTGGCGAAAGCTCTCTCCCGACGATTGCTTCGGCAGCTGGCATCGTACAGAGCGGAGATAACAACAACGCCTTCAACTTCCAGACTGTTGCCGCAGGTTCGCTTGCTGCCACGGTTCAGCTCGGAGACGGCAACTTCTCCAGCAACAACCAGACGGCCACCATTGGCGCGATTGCTGCTACCGTCCAGAAGGGCAACGGCAACTTCTCCAACACCACGCAGGAAGTCGCTCTCGCTTCGGCTGCCGGCGTTCTCCAGAACGGCAACGGGAACATCGCCACGACGACGCAGGTCGGCTCGCTGTTGGCTCCGTCTGCGGGCAACCTCTCGCTGATCGCGCAGAGCGGCAACAACAACGCCGCTCTCGTCAACCAGCCTGGCTTGGCCAACAACTCGCTCGTTGTCCAGAATTCCGCAAACAGCATCGCGCTGATCAGCCAGACCGGCAGCACCAACAACTCGGCAGTCTATCAGGCTGGCGCATATTCCAACGCCTGGATTTCCCAGCAGGGAAGTGCGTCGAACTCGGTTGTCCTGCAGATTGGTACCGGTTCGTCCGACGCGGAACGCAACCAGGCGTTCGTAGCCCAGCAGAACTCGGGCCAGAACTCTCTGGTCACGCAGATCGGCAAGGCCAACGTCGCGTACGTATCGCAGCGTTAATCAAGGCAGGGGGCGCCGCGAGGCGCCCCTTTCCCGGCCAACGGAGCGGACCGATGTATCCATGGGTTGATCGAAAAGCACTTTTGGTACCGTTTTTTCTGAATGCCCTGTTTGCAGATGGAGCGATCGCTCAGAGCAGCGATATCTATCTGGGAACAGTGACCGACGAACGGGTCACCCGCTGCGGCATCCTTGTCAACGCGGATGACATGATACGGATAGAGCCGTTTCTGGAAGGTCGGAAAGACCTTCAAGGCAGAGTGGTTCTTGATTTGATCAAGGACAGCGCAGCCGGCAAGAGCCAGTCCAGACAGGCAAGCGGGTTTGCGAACGGAGCCGCAGGAAAAATCCTCGCTTCGACCGGACGTCCCTCGGATGTGACGGTCGTACTGACAGCGACGGACCGATCCGGCAAGGCTCTGTGTGAAATGCGGCGGTCGATGAAATTCGATGCAGCACCGACAAAGATTTGAGAGAACGAGTGGAGGGCGTAGCCATGAAAATTGCAGGCAAGATGATCGCAAAGCTGAGGAGTGCACTCCTTGTTGCCAGTGTCGCCGCAATCGGCACCACGGCAGCGGCCGAAGGTCTCCTCGTAACGAACTACGAAACGAATACGGCGGCGGTGAAAGGGCTCATGGAGCCCATCATGCCGCTCATCAACAGCTCGACCGCTTCCAATGTCGGCATCATCCAGCTCGGTACGCAGAACAATGCCAATGCATCGATCGATGGCACGAGCAGTCTCGCACTGATCCAGCAGTCCGGCTCCAACAACCGCGCGGTCCAGGCGATCGAAGGTACGGGCTCGGCTTTGCTTCTGGTTCAGGGCGGCCAGAATAATTCGGTAGTACAGGCCAGCCAGGGAAATGATAATTTCCAGCTGGTCGGTGTTTCCGGCAATAACAATCAGATAGCTTACGTTCAGAAGGGCGATAACCTTGCCGGGGTTCTGGACGTGCGCGATTCCGTGAATTCGACGGTTGTGGCGATACAAACGCCGCAAAGCGGAAATTTCATGATGCCGACAGGGTTGCGCGGTCTTGAAAACAAGACTGTCGTTGTTGTTCCCGGTCGGATGTACGTTCTTCCAAAGCGCTAAGCGACAAACAGTTGGAGTTTGATATGAAAAATATGAGATATACTCTTCTTGCCGCAGCGGTTCTGCTTGCAGGCAGTGCACAAGCATCTCAACTGGTATACCGGCCGGTTAACCCGTCACTTGGCGGCGATCCGCTCAACGGCAGCTGGCTTCTCTCGCAGGCAACCTCGCAAGGAGACGGAGCAAGCCAGAGCCCTGGATTCACGATCGACTTTCCGGATTTTGGCGGCGTAACGCAACCGGTTCCTGATCCATCTACTTTGCCCGACGTGGACGGTTCGACCAGCGGAAACTGAGTGTCGACGTGGGGGCTGCATTTGCGGCCCCTTTTGCTTTCCTACCTCAACAATCCGAAGGCAACGCAGTTTCCAGCGTCGCCATGATTATTTTGAGATTAACGCTGGCGGATGACGGCAACGTTGTTGCGGCCCTGCTGGCTGATGAACGCATTATGACCGGTACCTGTCTGGGTGATCGAGGCAGCGTTCATATAACCGATCTGCTGTATGATGCCGATGTTACGCGTGCCGGTCTGTTCGATGGATGCCGTATTGAGCTCGCCACTCTGATAAGCCAGGGCGAGATTGCCGACCAGATTAGTGCTATCCATCGCCTTCGGCATCGACGAAATCACATCCATCGAAGGCTTGAAGATTGCAGCAGTATCCATCAGCGGAGCTGTAGTTACATAATTCGCGCTCGTCGCCTGCGGTACGTAGGCCAGGGAAGGAACGATAGGTCCTGCGGTAGCAGAAGATGCGGCCATTCCGAAAACAAGCGAAGCGAGAAGCATTACCGATTTATTGCGCATGTTTATTCTCCCTGTTTCTTTGTCGTTGGGGAGATAATTACGTGCGGAGTATAAAAATATACCTCACTAATAATGGTTATTATTATTGAAATATGTGATGGCCAATTCTACGCAACCAATTCATATATTGCTAAGCATGGTCCGGATACCTGTTTATCGTTCAAGTATTCGAATCTTCGATTTCGCTCCATGCTATCTGGATCGCGGCAAATTTTAGGGCCTGCCATAAACGGTAACTTTCTATGAGGTCGCGGGATATCCACAAGCTGCCCCCGTTACCCGATCTCTCCCAGCCAAGCAGTTGCCGTTCTTTTGCGCGGGCGAACACCCGCTGCGCATGGCTGCGCGATATTATATAAGCGCCGGTAATGTCCGATGCGCTGATGGAGCCGACCCAAATTCGGTCAGGCAGATCGATCTGCGGCGGTGTCCTCAGAAAGAGGTCGTGGAGAATGTTGCTGCCTGATTCAACCCACGCAAACGTGCCGACACTATCAGGCGGGTCAGACCACCCTTTTTCACCCAGCAGTATGCGTACCGCGCGCGGATGCGCCCGATAAAGAAGTTCAGGCTCGTTGAGGGAGCGTTCATGACGGGTGCCGCCATCCATCATGTCAAGTGACATCAGGTGACCGTTAAACCATCGGCAGACCAGTTCTTGCCCGGTTTCAGAAAGGAGCAGTGGCTTGGCGCGCTTGCCTGTATTGGTTTTGTCGTCGCTTACGAGGCCATATCTACGCATCTCCCCAAGATGAGAGACGATAGTATTTTTACTGACGGCACTAACCTCGTGCGCCGCAAAGAGCTTCAGGAGGTTGGCTGACGTCAAATTCGGCGCAGATTTTTTGCGGAGATGCTCGAAATACAAAAGCACGGCCCCTTGCGTCATAAGCCAGTTTGGCACGTTGGAGACATAGCGGGCTGTGCGAGGAGCGATCGTATTGAGTTCCAGCATCTTGCTTGCGGAGTCATGCAACGCGCGAGGAAAATCGCGCCGTGCGGCAATTGATAGGGCGAGGTCCAAGATATTCAAAGCAAATGCTCTAATACTACGCGTCTAATAATCCACGAAAGAATAATTCGGCATAACTTTTTATTGTAACATTATCTCTGTGTTCGCAATCTCAATTTAGTGAATAATTAATAATGCGATGGGCTCGATGCATATTTTGAAGAACGCCGCGACTTCATGATCGTTCCGGCCTTCATAGATGACTTCGATGATGGTGCTCCAAGGACCACAAAACCGAGAGGCAAGCCCCCAAATAGCCTCGCCCTCTTCCCCTATTCCAGAATATTGGTCTGACGCTTCAGAGCCTCAGAAATCGCACATCACCGATAAACGATTCCAGTGTCTGCAGGTAAGGTTGCACAGAAGGTGGAAATTTCTCCATTATCGGCTTTGGCACCACTAACGTTACTCTGGCGTCGAACATTTCTCTGAACTGCGTTTTAGAGATAGCCTCCTGCAGCGTAAGCAAATGTTTCTGTTGAACGCGATTGGCTTCGTTAAGAATCTGGCGCCAGCGGTCTTTCACCGTAGTCTTAACCGCAAGCATTCGCAGCCTGTCCTGAGGAAATTGCGGATCTTTGTAGGCCGATTCAGACGGAAACAGAAAATCTGGTGACTTCCCGGCTTCCGATTCCGGTTGATGCGAAAAGTCGGTTCCCTCAACCAGTTTCTCTTCCGTGAAAATCTCCCGGGCATGAAGCTCGAGCGACCGACCGGCACGGGATTTACGACGCTGAAGAATGGTCTGGGCTCTTGCAGATGCGGAGGTCTCGTTTCCAGTGCCGGTTCGATCCAGGTAGACAATCGTATTTGCATCTTCAATTGTGCTAATATCGTCGGCGGCTCAGCTTTTTGGGGACGCAACGCTTTTGAAGTCGAGAGTGATCAGCAGAGCGACCACGAACGCGGCGACGGTGGCAAGCAGAAATGCTCCGACGAAGAAGGCAAGCGCTCTTGCTGCGCCGATGCCCAGATCACGCATGAACCAACGCACCTGTGATTGTGCATACCAGCCCAGGGCAAACACCATCGCGATGACACCTGAGAGCGAACCTTTGCCTTCTGGCATGCTCAGAAAATCCAGACCCAGCACCAGTACGAAAGCGAAGGGTGCCGCGACGTAGCATTGGCTGAAGAAGGGCGGGCGGAGCGAATTGCGCGTGATACTGACCGTCTTCGATCGCAGAAGCGTAACGGCCATGCACAGGGGATAAATCCCGAAGATCACTCCTCGTGCGATGAGAAGGTTCGATCCAGACCCCAGTTCCCGGGCGGCTTCAGTCGGATCATAGACCGAGGGCAGAGACCCCGACAGTCCCTGCGAAAGAAGCAGAGTGATCAGCAGGAACAGCGGCGGGCTCAGAGTATCCTGATACTGGTCTTCAGGTTTGTCGGTGAGTTCGATGTCAGCGTAGCGCATCATGCTGAGCGGCCGCACGACCGAGCGCCACATCGTGACAGGATAGAAAACCAGCCATGACACCAGTTCGTATAGCAACTCTTCAAGCGACTTCAGCAGCTTCATGAAGTCCACGTGCCAATCCTTCCCGTCCTATTTCGTCCTGCGGATGCATCCTCTTACCAACGTCAGCGACCGACGTCACGTTGCTTTGGCTTCTTCGGCGGTTGCAACCATTGAGGACTTCGCCATTTTGGCTTCCCCCTTCGCGTGCTGCCGACTAGGGTAGGCAAGTGGAGTGCCTGGAACGATGACCGGATGTGGTCACAGGAACCCGAGCAACGCTGTCAGGGTGCGACGCCCTGAGGAAACGGTTGCGCATGCAGCGGACCACGAGGAGCCTTCCATGAAGATCGTGAAATCCCTGATTTTAGTCGTTGCCATGCTATCAGCCATGCCAGCGGTCGCCGACGACATGCGGCAGGAGACCGTTCGTTTCGCGCCCGGATCTTCGAGCGCGACAATCAAGGCATCCGTGAAGGCTATCAGACCGTCCGGTACGCGCTGTCTGTCACAGCCGGCCAGAAGATGAGCGTCCAACTCGATTCCCGCAATACCAGCCTCTATTTCAACGTCACCGCGCCGGGCGCCGATGCGGCGATGTATAACAGCTCGATCGATGGCAACGGCACTAGCATTACAATCCCGTCCAGCGGCAAGTACGTCATCGACGTGTACGTGATGCGCAACGCTGCCCGGCGGAACGAGACTGCAAGCTATGATCTCACCCTCTACGTCAAGTAATCAGATGCCGGGCCCCTGAGATGATGTCGTCCGATCGCGATCTCCAATTTTTACAACGGCAAACCCGTGGAGATCGACGGAATGGGCTGGCGCGTTCTCATGGCATCAGTGGCGATCGCCTTTCTGGCGCTCACCCTCACTCCGTTTCGCAGCTTCCCATACAATCTCGTTCCGGCGCTGGCCTTCGTCGGCATTCCGATCCTGGCGCTTTACAGGGTCGCTGGCAGATAATGGACGTGCCTGTTCCGGGTCCGTCGGCTTCCGAGCCGCAACTCTGATGGTGCTGTTCGGAGCGGCAACGCTGGCCGGATCCATGGCGATTGGTTGGATCTTGCAACGATTTTTCCAGATCAAGTCGAACCCGGTAGCAGATCGGATCGCCGCAATGTCGGCTTCTGAGATGGCCGCGACGCTTTTAGTAACCGGCATCCAGTTGGTCGGGGAAGAGCTGTTCGGAATACTTCATCAGCCGTCGTGGGAGGCGGCTGGATGACACCGCCTCAAGGTCGTGTCGATTGGGCCCGCGCAACCGGCTTTGAGGTCACTTCCGCCGGTAAGGGCATGAACTTCGAGCCGCGATACCGCTACTCTACGCCCGACACAGTCTAGAGCTTCTTCGGCTGGACCGAAGAAGAGGTTGCCAAAGGCGACTTTAATCAGTCCTCAGCCAGGGAGTCGATCGCGGCAAGCGTGCCGCTGCCAAAGCGCCCATCGATCGCGCCTTCATACTCGCCCAGTTCCTTCAGCCGCTTCTGGAATGCGCTGAGGAATTCCGGTACCCAGTCGGACCAATTCTCTTTCAGATCCTCGCGTGCTTGTTCATCCTTGCGAACGGCCAGTTCGGCGAGTTGTACAGACAGCGGAATGTCTTTCCTGGTTCCAAGGCCGCGTGAAAACAGGATCGCGAGATTGAGATTGGCGTAATGATTGCCCGCGGCCGCGGCCTTCTCGTACCACTTGCCCGCCTCCGCCGAATCCTTGGCGACGGATTCCCCGTTCGCGTACATCGCACCGATATTGTTCAGAGCTATTGCGTCACCCAGTTCGCCTGCCTTCCTGTACCATTTCATAGCCTCGGCAAGGTTCGGCTTGTTGCCCATGTCCTGTTCATAGAGCCTCCCCATGCGGCGCATCGCCTCCGCGTTGCCGAGGTCCGCGGCGGCGCGAAACCACTTCTCGGCCTCGGCGAGGGCGATCGGAGAGGCATTCCTGGCCAGCTTTCCCAGTTCCAGCATCGACTCAGTGTCGCCAGTCGCTGCGGCCTTCTCGTACCAGTCGCGCGCCTGATCCGTGTTGCCATCGAGATCGTGCATCTCCGCGATCCGGAGCATGGAGGGCACATGCCCCTGGTCGGCGGCCTTTCCATACCACTCCAGGGCACGTCGCCGATCCTTTTCGACGCCGTGGCCGATTTTATAAAGGAAACCGAGGCGCCACTGAGCAAGGGCAAAGCCGTGGTCCGCCGCCCTTGTGTACCAGCTTATGGCGTCAGCGAGCCGATCGGGCGGGGTATCCCCATAAAAGCCGTACTTCCCCAACCATGTGCGTTCGTTGCCGGGCCAGAATTCGCGCCTGACGCCGATCTGGAACTCGCCCTCAGGCCCCGCCTTCAGATACCATTTTTCCGCCTCCGCAGGGTATTTCGGCACGCCCAGGCCAAGGTCGTACATCTCCGCGATCTCGGCATTGCGGCTCTCGCTTTCACCAAAGGCAGCCGCCTTCAGATACATAGCGAGCGCCACGGCATAATTCCTTTCCGCAGGCGCGCCGGTTCGGTAAAGGTCTCCCAGCTGGTCGAGGCCCGCACCGGTGCCGCGGTTCATCGCCCGCTTGTACCATGCCATCGCATCCGCACGGCTCTTGGGCACACCGTTGCCGTCGCGGTACATGTCGCCCAAGGTCACCGCGGCCACCGCGTTGCCCTTTTCAGAGGCGGAATGCAGCAACCGCAGCGCTTCCGCGGTGTTCTGGCTGGGCGCCGAGGCCGAGAGGTGGAGGCGGCCGCGCGCGACCATCGCGCTGGTGGATCCCTTTGCAATCGCCTCGTCGAGCATCCGGGCGGCCGCCGCCTCATCCTTTGAAAAACCTGCCCGGCCGCCGAGGATCTGGTCGGCAAGGGCGACGCTCGCCTGCACGCTCCCGCCTTTGGCGGCACGTTCGAAATACCGCCGCTTCACGGCCTCGTCGCGCGCGGCGCGCCCCGCCTGGTATAATAGCCGGGGATCGTCAGGATGGGCGCCGAGCGCGGCCGTGCATGCCTCTTCCGCTGACCGCGGAATATTGGATTCGCTCTCCGAACCCGTGTAATTCGCGGCCTTCTGCGGGTCGTTGGGGTCACCCGCCAGGCGGTCGCATGTCTGCGCGGGTGTTTCATCCGCCGGCGGCTGTGCCGTTGCGACCTGCGGCTCGGGTGCTGCGGCCTGCTGCGGCAGAAGAGGCGGGCCTGCGGCAATGCTCCCGAAATGGACAGGCTTTGTTGTGTCTTTGTCGCCCATGCCATTGATGAAGGCGTTGAGGGCGGAAGCGAGGTCAGCGCCCGGTTGTGCCGCAGCCGATATGAAGCCGGTCGCATAGGCGCTCGGCTCATCCGCGTCGGCATGCAGCGTCTGTGCTTGCGAGACGAACACCGAACCCGCCGTCGTCTCGACCGGCGCAAAGACATTGTCCGCGTTGACTGAGGTTGTCCCTAGCCGCGTTGCCATCAAGAAAGGATTTTCCGATGCGGTGTTGACGAGCGCGACCTTCGTGCCGGCACGGGCCATGGAGGCAATCGCATCCTCGAGGTTTATCCCATCCAGCCTGACCGAGACGTCGCCTGACGGCCGCGCATCGACAGGCAGCAGGAAATTGTCGCTACCGGTCGCAAGGCCGTAGCCCGAAAAATAGAGGATGGCGATTTCCGCACCGTCCGAGCGCGCGGCAAAGCCGGAAAGAGCGTCGGCAAGTCCCGCTCGCGTGGGATCGACGACTGCGGTGGTTTCGAAGCCCAACTGCTCAAGCACCGACGCGATCAGGTCGGTGTCGGCGGCGGCGTGCGGCAGCGCGGTCGTGTATTTGTACTGAGCCTCGCCGATCACCAGCGCCACCCGGTCGGCGGCGGGCGCGGTGAAGGGTGTCAGCAGAGCAGCAACCGCAATCGGAAGGCAAAAACGTTTCATAGACATGCCCTCGCTTGGCTCACGACTTCCGGTAGACGTCAGGCAAAACACACAGCATCCTGTTGTTCTTCTGCGGCGTCATGTTGCAGACGATCCCCCGGACCTGCCAAGGCAGTTTCCTCGACGTTGCGATGCTTGTCGTGGTCTCGCCGGGGTTGAGTTCGATCGTTGCCCATGAACCGTTGCCGCCGGGCAGGCAGTTCCGTTCCTCGCCCACGTCGAAGTAACAGGCGATGACGGCAATCGGATAGGAGCAGCGGTTGGTGACCTTCACCCAGTCCCAATCGACAGCGCCGCGATTTGGCGCAGGCTGGAAGAGCGGGCAGTTGCGGTCCCCGTAGGGAGCCTTTGTCTTCATTTCCGGCAGTTGCTGAGTGTCGTCATCCTTGCCGTCGATCCGCTTTCGCGTGTCGCCCGTCCATTGGGGATCGACTTTGGCGCTGTCGGTCAGATTTCCGGAATCCTGCGGCTTGGTGGCGGTCCCGGCGGGTGGCTTGCTAGGCCGGGGCTTGGACTTGGACTTGTTGCGTGCGGCCCAGCTATCCCGCATGCACTGGTGCCATTCCGGCGTCCACCCGCTCAGGCCCAACGGATACAGCTTTATGTTGCATTGGTCGTAACGGCGATTGTATTCCGGCATGGTCTCGCCGGGGCCAGGCCGAACCCCGTCCTGAGAACTGGCGACAGTGGTGGAGAGCACCAAAGCCAAGAATATGCACAGGCCGCAAAGTGTATATCCCGCGAGAGTTTTCATGACCGCCCCAATTCTGTTCTGCAAGAAAACCCGGAGATAATCTTAATCCGAAGCCCATCCCTTATCTAATGCCCGCAATTTGTTAGAGTCCAGTATAAATCTCCTCTGTGACCGAACGTTGGACCGCCGGGCGCGTCTCGCAAATCTCCTTGATGCGTCGTTCGAGTGGGGCCTGTCCGGTGCGACAGGATTTTTAATGGTAGGTCGACGTGTCAAACTTCAGGACCTTGCAGGCCCGTCGGATCGAGATGCCCCAATCCACCAGCATCCCGTGTATCAGCTTGCGCTGCCGGACAGGCCGCAGAGCTAATGGGATGGTCCGCCCTGTCTCTCGAGAGCATAGTGGAGATGGGCAAAGGAGGGCCCTGATTATGAATCGTAACCAACCGCACGAGTGCGCCGTCTTTGGAATAGATATTGGAAAGAACCTCTTCCATGTCGTGGGCCTTGATTGCTCAGGCGCGATCATTCAGCGCGTTAAATTCCGACGTGAGACTTTGTTGCAGTTTTTCGAACGGGCGCACCGGACGCTTGTTGGAATGGAAGCCTGCCCGGGATCGCAATGGCTCGCGCGCAAACTGCAGACGATGGGCCACTCCGTCCGCATTATCCCTGCACAATTCGTCAAGCCCTATGTGAAGTCGAACAAGAATGACATCATCGATGCCGCGGCAATCGCCGAGGCTGCAACGCGGCCGACAATGCGTTTTGTTGGTGTCAAGCAAGCGGATCAGGTTGACCTACAAATGCTGCACCGGGTTCGTAGCCGACTGGTATCGGCCCGGACGAACCTGATTTGCCAAATGCGCGCCTATTGCCTCGAGCATGGCGTCGCGATGCGGCAGGGAGCTGGCGTATTCAAGGTTGACATTTGCCGGGTTATGGACGACCTCGACAATGATCTGACGCCTATGGCGCGATCTGTTCTACGAGATCTGCATGATGATTTCCGCCGGCTCGAAGCCCGGATCAGACAGGTCTCCGACGACATTGAGAAGATCGCCGATACCGACGAGCGCGCAAGACGCCTTATGACAATTCCTGGGATCGGGCCGCTTGGCGCAACCGCCATTCTTTCCGGGATCGGTGATCCGACACGCTTTTCCAAAGCCCGGGACGTTGCGGCCTAGCTGGGCTTGGTTCCTCGACAATATTCCACTGGAGGGAAGCAGAACCTCCTGGGCATCAGCAAACGCGGCAACAATTATCTTCGTCGCTTGATCATTCATGGAGCACGGTCATGCATGCTGCATCTTGATCGCGGCAAAGATCGTCTTGGCGTCTGGATCGATACCTTGCGACTGAGAATGCACGTTAACAAGGTGACCGTAGCTTTGGCTGCCAAGCTGGCCCGTATCGTTTGGGTTGTCCTGACAAAGCCGGGGGCCACGTACATGCGTCAGGTCGCAGCTTGACCCAATCGCCTTTCTGGCCGTTGAGGCCGGACAGATTGCGAGGTTCGAGGGTGATGACGAGTCAGGGCGGTCTATCTTTAAATAACTGTATTTTATTTGCTATTTTGAATGGTTTTTTGAGTGTGTGTAAAAATGTGCGTGTGAGGAGTGGAGTCTTACGCTTGCGTTCACGGAGATGTGATTGGTCGTGGTGAACTCTACTCCTCTATCCGGTCGGACACGTTGACGTTGGTGTCTTCGTAGTCAATTTCATTGGCGCCGCATTCCATACAATAATCGCAGCCCCAGTTTTCGCTATAGGTCCATCTACATGCCCATCCACATGCTGGGCAAAACTCTTGCGGATTTACATCTGCCCATCGCCAAGGGCTGGCGAATTCAGGTATTCCTTTGCAGTCGTATGACACTATTTCGAATGGATTGTCTCCAACTGTCAAATATGCACGGGACGAATATCGGTGCAGTGCTGTGATGACATCTTCGGGAAAAATTTCAAACCACTCGCCGTTTTCTCCCCTCCTGTCTGCAAACAGACGGTGAAGGTCCGATTCAATTGTTCTGTCTTCACGTTCGCCCTCACTTTTGATCTGTCCCATCAAAGCGATTGTACGCGGGTTACCAGTTTGCAGCTCTGCTCTTCGTCGTTCGACATTGTTTGAAAATCCGATCTTGACTGAGGGTGGATCGGCTTTGTCCTCAAGTTCGGTGAAGAAATATACGACCATGTTGCGGTTCTCTATTCTGTAGCAATGTCGCTAAATTCTTGGCCCTTGACGAGAATACGCAGAACAACCACGTCATCGTTCTCTACGACGAACGCCACGCTGGCGCTGCGCTCAAAGCCAATAATGCGGAGACCGGAGCGCACTTCCTCACGAACGGTACCGCGCTCAGGAAAAACATTCAGCGAACTTAGAAAGCCGCTAATGCGGTCAATGTAGCGGTCGGCGGTAACGGGTGAGCCGGAATTCTCAACGATGCTGGCGTGTATCCGCACGATGTCGGTCTGCGCCTCGGGCGACAGGCGCACAGCATAATATTTCATTTAATCGCGGCCTTCACCCTTGGCGATGCGGGCGCGGACGCTCGCCATTCCTTCATTGAGCGGAACGGCACGGGCAGGGTCAGCTTTGTGGGCGTCGTAAGCTGGCGCGACTTCATCCCGCAGCCAGCGCTCTACCGCAGCGTCTCGCGCAGCAAGGGTACGCAGACCATCACGAATGACCTCGCTTTCGGTGGCATATTCACCGGATGCGACCTTGGCCTTGACCATTTCGGCCATGTCGATGGGTAAGGTAATGCTCAGAGATTGGGTGGTGCGCATGGTCGTCACTTTCGTTTCTAGGCTTTTATACCATGCGACACGATTTAATCCTACACTTTCCTGACGGTGTTCGCGGACCCTTTGGCGTGGTTTAATCTCACGATTCGAACGCGTGCTGCATAGGCTCTCCCTAGGAAAGGGAGAGTTGCTGGTTTTCTGCTTCGCGCTTTCGCCATAATGCGGAATTCGCCGCAGCATCAAGTTCGGCGATGACAAAGGCCAGCGGCCCGCCCGCCTGCTCGAACTCTGGGTCCGTGAAATGCGAACGGTAGCCGGTTTCTGTAACGGGTAGGGGGCAGCGCGCGGGGGGGCGATGGTGGTGATGGTCAAGTGGCAGGGCCTATAGCCCTCGAAGAGTAGCCAGTTACGCTCGGTTGGGTTGCGGTCATGCAACCTTGCCCATCGGCGAGATGGGGTGTGCAGGCGGCAAGAAGAATCCGTCCGGTTGGTGCGGGCGCACAAGTGTAGCGCGGAGCCTAGGACGGGCGGATTGTGCTTGCCGCGCGCGGAGGGACTGGCCCCTTAGATTAGGTAGCACCGGCTCTAAAGGGGCCTTGATCCTCCTATTGACTCAGAATCATTGCACGGGCAGGATGTGCTTGGCCTCACGCACAGGCCGGAGTGCCCATCACGCGAAGCTTTGCAGTGCGATATTCGATTACCATGACTGATACCGTTCCATTGGACGGGTCTGGTCGGCAGTGGGCACCCGGTTGGATTCGTTTTCAACAAGGAATGGATCATTATGGCCACCGACACTCTCAACACATTCAGATATACCGCCAAGAAGATTGCTAAGATACGTTGCATCAAGCACATAGAAGGCTTGGAAATTGTCGCGCATGCACTGGGGAAACCTCATTGGCGCGGACTGGTCGAAGCCTATAAGCAGGGCTGGCGACCTACACCCGAGCAACTCGCCAATCTACCGAATTTGCTTTCGGTCTATGCAGACACACCTGCAATCCCAAATCGCGACCAGAGCAATGATTTCACTGTGTTCGGTGACAGACTCGCCTTTACCCGTTGGGTTCCTGACGATGTAAAACCGATGGAAGCTGATGAAATTTATGGCGAGCTTGACGGCCATAAATTCTATTTGGCTGGAGACGAGTTCGAGGTGGCCTTTGGTTCGCAAGGCTGGGAGATCAGCCTTGATCAGGCACCTTCAGCCAAGCCGGAGCTCAAGCGCTTGGGCGGGCGTGTCAAATCGGTGGATGCACTTGAGCCAGCCTTTATCGAAAACGCCACTCAATTGCTCATGATCCGTGCGCGCCGGATGCATGCCGAGGTTGCTGCCGATTGGCCACGGCGTTCGACCATGCCGGACAAGCAGGGACGGGCGCTTCATCCTTTGGGAGGCGGATTGTCGGCGGAGTGGCACTGCCTCCATTGCGACGGCGTGCATGATGGGTATGCCATGGCCAAAAATCTGTGGCACTGCACGAAATGCGGGGCGACACCCATCGACATTTTCCCCGAACCGTTCTGGAACGGGGTTAAGCAGCCCGCTTGACGGATATGTGGAAAGGAAGGCGTAGGCATCTACGCCTTTCTTTTTCGGTCTAGTATTCCTCGGCCAGCATGATGGTAAGTACCCGCTTGATGACAGCGGGATTGGCTGGGTCTTCCGAACCGTATTGCTTGGTGGGGTCGTAGTAGTCGATTTTCCAGAACACCTTATACCCATCAATGGTCACCGCGCCGAAATCATGCTCTCCGTACGGATCGTTGTCTGGTGTAAACGTGTCAAAGCCTTGTACGGCCTCCACGATGCGGGATTGGGTGATATCCGGCAGGTTCTGGATGCCGGAGGTCAGAAGCACGGTACCGGTGAGCCCGGTCCTACGGAATATGTCATTCAGTTCGCGAATGCGGTCGGTTTGAGTGGTTGTCATGGTTTTATCCCTTGTCCTGATTTCTTTCGTAGGACAGGGAAACAGGCCCCCGTCCTGCTTCCCGGAGCCGCGCGAGCGGTGGGGTTGGAAGGGGACCACAGGGATTCGCGGGGAACCGGCTGCACGTAATGCAGCACAGCGGAATGAAGGAAGCTGGGCGGAAGACCTGTTTGGGGGAGAGAAGGGGCAACGCCACTCGGCTCCCTTGAGCGAACAGGCTGTGAGGATCTCTCCGCTTATTTTGTTGCTGAGGATACCCTTGGTAGAGCGTCAGGGCCTAACCGCGGCCTTTGTATTAACGAAGCAATATTTGGAGTGTTAATGCTACAAAATACGCTAATTATTAGAAATAATTATTTAAAATCAGATTATTAAACGTTTTTTTATAATCGCAGATAAGCGTGACTTGCTTTGGTGTGCGCTTGTGACTAGTCATGGAGAAATGAAACGTTTAGTTGTGTTTTTCTCTGTTGTTTTTGCATTGGGTGTCGCTGCCTTTATTGGTTTTTTGCCTGATCCGGACAGGTTTCGTCATAACATCCCATGCGGGATTGAGGTCGAGCGGTCAGGGTTTGCCGTTTCTGATTATACAGGCATTGGCGGTCCCGGAGACTTCTTTGCGATATTTGCGGTCTTCGATCTTACGGAAAGTAACTCAGAGCAAATCAAAAAAGGTGGGACGCCTTTTCTTGAGGGATTGAGATGCGAGAAAGCAGCGACTCCTCATCAGGAATGGCCGCGCGATTATTTTTCATGGCGAGAAACACCAATTTTACTGAAATCCCGTTTCAATGCCAAAGCGTTCGAATCAATTAGCGAATATCTGTCGCAACGCGAGATAGACCTTAGCATCGCACCTGAGATTCTTACTGCATCTGAGAATGCGCTATCATCTAAAGGAAACTTCGTAGGTCAGCAAAACAACGGGTTTTTGCTAATCGTTCCTGACCAACGCAGAGCTTATTACTTTTACTCCAACTAGGTTTAGTCAAGAATTACCGTATATTCGTACACCGATTTAAGTATCCAAAACGCTATATATAAATTTCTTTATGGGACGTTCGATCCTATTAATGATTTAAACGGTCACGATGAGAGAATTCGTGAGGGTACGAGCTCAGGTGACAATATTTCTGTCGGATTGCAAGCATTCATGATTGACGGTCCGGGGAGATATATCAAGCCAAACAATTTCAGTATTGTTTCGGCTTTTTTTGACAATTCGATCTCTCTGGACGACGGGTCTTACAGTCTCTCGGCTTTGATGGGCGTGAACGGCTTTGGCAGTAAAAGCGCTACCGCATCGATTAGAACGTATCCAATTGATATAACGTCCGACGACTACGATACTCGTGCGTTTGTTTGGGGTACTACAGGATATAGCATTAGAAACGCTACCTTTACCGTCCAGAACGGCGTGCGGACAATCGAATATCTTGAAATTATTGCAGAACAGGAAAATTTTGATTTCACGGGTGGTCCAGGAACCAGCTACATAAACTCAATACTAAGTGACGTCGTTGATCCAATGAAATACTCTGGAATGGCGATAGAAATTTCTGCCAGAGTAGATTGTTCTTGGCTATGATCTGAGTGCTTGATTGTTTGATGCAAAAGGCCCATCGGGGCCTTTTGTGTTCTTGCGAAGAGGGATTTTATTCTGTTACATGAAAGTTACACGAAATCTGTTCGACGGGATGCAGTGGTTGTAATCTATTGAAAAACATGGTGCTGGAGAACGGATTCGAACCATCGACCTACGCATTACGAACCGAGTCAGTTGATCGACATTCTGTAAATCCTGGTTGAAAGCGGGCTTCGTGCCCGAAGAAGCTGTTTGGAAACAGAATGTGCGGATCTCATCAGGGCCTGGCTGCAACAGCAGTCCACTCGCGAGAGGCCGGATACATTTACGCAAACTGCTATCGCCGGAACCTAAAATCCTTGCAATGACAGGGCGGACCATACATTTCGGCGGATGACGTCCTGGAGCATCCCATGGTCCAGTGTCAGATCGGCGACAACCTTCTTTAAGCGGCTGTTTTTTTTCTTCCGAAGCTTTCAGACGACGCATCTCGTCCGGCAACAGGCCCGCATACTTCTTGCGCCAATTGAAATAGGTCGCCTGTCTGCCCGCCTTGCGGCAAATCTCCGCAACCGGCACGCTGTCATCGCCCTGCTTGAGAATGAACGCCTTCTGGGCGTCTGAAAAATTCGATGCCTTCATCGCTTCCGCTCCTGTTCCCAGCCGGGAATTAAACGCGGAAAATTCCAGTAATGAACGATCCAGTTTTTGGGGATCAGAGCAATAATCCCAGCCCTTTCGTGATGCTCCGAGACAACGTGTGTTCACGTGCGAGCTCGGCGCGGTGTAGTCTCTCCGCCAGAGCCGCAATGTTTTTGACCCGCTCAATGTTGTGAACTGTGTCAGCCGCAAGTCTGAGTGTTGGCGTGTCGATGTTGCGCAGGTCTGCTTTGCCGAACCTCTGCTCAAGGGCGCGGACCACTGCGGCAGCTTCCTGCAGGGCTCTTTGACCATCTTCCGAGCCTGCCATCTGCCTGAGGGCGTCTGGCCTGTCCTGGTGGGGCAGGGCATCGAAGGCTTTGAGGAGGGCTTCGCTGCGTTTCGAGATCCCCGGCACTTCGACCACGTCGCATTTTTCGCGCGCCCAGGTTTCGGTGTCGCGTGCGAGGGTGAGCTGCCTTGCCCACGTGTCGGCTGCGGCTTCGACATGGTTTCCCAATGCCCGGGCTGAGTGTAGGGCCTGTTTGCGCTCCGTGCTGTCGCGGAAGATGCCGGCGCTGCCACACAGGGGCCCGAACTGTTCGGGACGCTCCCTGACGGCTCTGGCGAGAATGGCGGGCTCGGCCGTGCCGTCCATGATGTGTTTCCTGAGTGTCGCCGCAGTGGCGAACGGATCGAGATAGACGTTGGAACCAACGGAACGGACGACCTGCATATCCCGCTCGAGATGCGGCAGGGCCCTGTCACGGGCTACCTCGTCAATGCTGCGATAATAGTCGGTGATGGCTGGAATAAGCGGGGGCGGATTTTTTTGATGGGGATGATGCAGGTCGTTGTGTTCACCGATCGGTGGTCGCGACTGCAGCAACCCGCCAGCCACCCCGGCATGGTGTGTCAGTCGATAATCCTTCTTTGCATCGGTCGATTGACGCAGCTCGTGTTGCGGTTGCTCGACAATGACCTTTGCGTCGTCGACCCGCCCCATATCCTCCCCAAGCCCGCGCCGCTCTGCGAACGCATTTGTATAATCGAGCGTGGTTTCCTTGAGGCCGTAGCGGCTCATGCTGGCGGTGAGGTTCTTCATGTCTTTCAGTTGATCACGACCGGCATAGAGCGTTGCCTGATGGCGATGCCGTGTCATGGCGACATAGGTGAGATGACGATCCATGGTGGTGGAGGCCATGAGAAAGGTCCGGTCAACCGTTGCGCCCTGTGCCTTGTGAATGGTGGTGGCATAGCCATGATCGAAGGCCTGGTAATCGCGAACTGGAATGGACAGGATCCGACCGGCGTCATGAGTGCCTGACGATCCATCGAGCCGGATGTGTACGGCGTTTTTCCCGACGGTTTCCACCGTTGCCAGCATGCCATTTTTGACACCGAGATCGCGGTTGTTCTGCAACAGCACCATGCGATCACCGGCGGCAAAGGCACGGGCACCATTGACGGTTTCGTAGATGATCTCACTATTCGGGTGCGGGGCATTTTGATGAGAGGCAATATTGATCCTGTCACTTGCCGGCGACGTTCCTTTTGCCAGCAGTCCTTCCGCCTGCAATACCGATCGGATCGCATCGTTGATCGCCCGGACATCGACACGACGATGAGCAAGAGCAAGGCGTGATCCTGCTGGATTGTTAATCCGGTCGGCAACGTAATCGCGCACCAGATCAGCCGTCGCCGCGTCCCGGTCTGCGGCGAACATGATGGCACCACGCTCTGCGTAATGGAAAAGTCTGTCTGCCGTGCGATGGGTGGCAAAGGCTCTGGATGCCAGGCGCTGCCAGTCCTGTTTCTGACGACGGATATCTGTCAGTTCGACGGCACCGATCCGCTCGACAAGAGCGCGAAACGGAGATCCCGCACCGATCGCCTGCAGCTGTTCGTGATCACCAACCAGGACAAGTTTGGCACCACGTGTCTGTGCCTCGTTGACGAAGCGCGCCAGCTGTCTGCTGCCGATCATGCCGGCCTCGTCGATGACCAGAATGTCGTCACCGCCCAGCATACCTTTGTCGTTTGTCCAGCCAAGCTCCCATGCGGCAAGCGTGCGTGAGGCAATGCCGGAGGAGGCGGTCAGGCCAGCGGCGGCTTTGCCGGCAAGGGCTGCCCCGTGAACGCAGTAACCCTGCAACTCCCAGGAACGGCGTGCGGCAGACAGCATGGTCGACTTTCCGGCACCGGCAAAGCCGATCACCGCGGCAATCTGCTGTGGTCCGCTGATGTGGCGGATGGCGTCCTCCTGCTCGTCGCTGAGACCGGCGCCTCCCAGTTGTTCATTCTGCTGTGCGATCGCACGTTCCACTGTGACGTCCCTGACCGGGTGGCGACTGGTCTTTGCCATATGGGTGGCAAGCGCTGCCATGCGGTGTTCGGTTTCGATCATCTCCCGGGTGGAATAGCGCGCCAGTTCACCGTTCTGTTCGGCCTGCAGTTCGACCAGCTGCGGTGAGGCCATGACAGCGGCAAAGGCCCGATGGAAGGCTTCCGTATCGGTGATGTAGCGGCTGAGTGTTCTGGCGATATGGTGACGGTCGAAGACGCTGCGTTCGCCGGTGATGAGCGACAGGATCTGGTCCGGGCGGCGCCGGATCAGCTCGGCGTTTCGGTGGGCGGCGGCGGCATCGATGCGAGATCTCGAGACATCCATGCCCCGCTGCTTCATCTGCGAAGCGTGCACGCCGACATGTTCGGTCGGTTCGAGGTCAAGGCCACGATCGGGATGGGAACGATGATCGACGCGGCGGTCGAAACCGGCCTGCAGCAGATGGCGGTTGATGTGGTCCGCCAGCACCTGCCGGACCTCGCGCATCTGCATGTGCGAGGTGGGGAGTGCGTTGGCCAGTAGCCATCCGTTCTCGCGCTCGATCAGCGATTTATCCGCAAAGCCGGTTGCCGTGATGACACGGGTGGTCATCATTACATGGGCATGGACATTGCGGGCGTCGTGCCTCTCATGGTGCTCACCTTCACTTTGCAGGGCACGGTCAGAGACGGTGACAGACGCCCTGGCATGGACGTTGCGTTTAACATTGACAGGGACATGAATGGCGAAGTCGACAGCGGTGCCAAACCGGTTGGCAAGATCGGTTGCAAAAGCGCGTGTCAGCGACAGTCTCTGCGCGTCATTCAGCTCATGGGGAAGAGCGATTTCGAACTCGCGGGCGACACGGGCATCGAGGCGGCGCTCAGCGGCTTCGGCTGCATTCCACAGCGTAGAGCGATCGCGCGCCCAGCTGGCATCGATGCCGTCGGGAAGGACAATCTCGCAATGGGCGACACCGCGTTTTGCGGTGAAGTCATAAAGCACATTCTCGCGTTCGTTGATGATGCGGCTGGCGGAGCGATAGGCGATGGCCGCAACCGCACTCCTGCCGGCACCGCGGGAGACCGGCTTCATGCTGCAATGGTAGATTGCCATGCCTGCCTCCACCGCAAAAGGAAGGAGCGTGGGCTGATCGTTGCCCACCCCGTTGCCTGCCGGATCGCCGGCGCCGCATTAGCCCCGGGGCCAGCGCATTCCGGGGCACTCGCCGGGGCAACTCGTAAGTGCGCCCTTGGTCCTTTCTGTTTTAGCGGGCCCAGTGGGATCGCTCTATTGTAGGATTCACCAGTATGCGGTTCGAAACGATGCCCGCTACCATGGTTGCCGGATGGAAACGGCGCTCATGGAGGCGGGAATGGCAGATGCGATGACGCGCAGGAAGGTGCAGGTTTCAGCGGACGGCAGAGCACGGATCCGGCAGCACAGGGCTGCACCGACACCTGTGCTGGCAGTGCTGATCGATGGGGACAATGTTTCGTCGAAGATTGCTGATGAGCTGTTTGGCGCCATTGAGGGTCTGGGGACAGCTGCAGTCCGGCGGATCTATGGTGACTGGACAAAGGCCAGTCACCGCGGCTGGAAAAGCAAACTGGCCGATCACGCCATTCAGCCTGTTCAGCAGTTTGCCACCCTGTCGGGTAAGAATGCCACCGACTTCGCCATGATCATCGATGCGATGGATCTTCTGCATCGGGGACGCTTCGATGGCTTTTGTCTCGCGACAAGCGATAGCGACTTCACGAGACTTGCCGTGCGCATTCGTGAGGAGGGGGTGGCTGTGCATGGTTTTGGCGCAAGGCATACCCCGCGATCGCTCATTGCCGCCTGCAGCAGCTTTACGCAGTTCGACCAGATAAGGCCATCGGTTGAGCGACAGTCCCTCTGGCCGGTACCGGCATTGGCGATCGGCATGCCAGACAGGATTCTGGAAATGATCGAGGCTGCCGTTGTTGCTACTGCCGATGATGATGGATGGGCGACGCTGGCAAGGGTCGGCCTTTATCTGGCGCTCCATGAACCGGGCTTTGATATGCGCCATTATGGCTTTACCAAACTGAGCAGGCTTGCCGATGCCTGTCCGGTACTTGATGTGCGGCGCACTGGCGATGCGGTTGAACATATCGGGGTGCGACTGCGTCAGGACAGAACCCTTCTGCGATCCAATGGAGCAGGCCATGGTGCGTAAGCCCGTTGCGTTGCTTACCGCCGAACCTGAGGCACGCAAATCCATGCCGATGGGACAGCGCAGGTGATCAGACATGACGCCGTTCCAGCTTTTGAAGGCACTCGTCTGGGCACCGGTGCTTGCCGTGATCAGTGCTGCACTCGGATTGCTGTTTGCTGCAATTCTCCTGCTCGCCGATTATGCCGTACATATGCTGGCGGGTATCGAGCAAGGTGCTGTCAGCCATGGTGTGGAGACCTTCGCCCGCGGTCTTCCGATCGTTCTGGGGATCGGCGGACTGTTTGCAGCTTTCCTGTCAGAACACACGGCACGATCAGTGTTCGGTTCGGCGCGCTGGGCAAAGACGGCAGAGCTCAACGTCCTGAAGGCGAAGGGCAGCACCGGATTGATTGTCGGGCGTGATCCGGACAGCCGGGCATTGCTGCGCTATGATGGACCGTCGCATCTGATCACCATGGCGCCAACCCGAACCGGCAAGGGTGTCGGCACCATCATTCCCAATCTGCTGATGGTGGACCGGTCGATCATCTGTGTCGATCCGAAAGGAGAGAACGCCAGGATAGCAGGAAGTGCGAGGGTCGGCTTTGGACCGGTCTACTATCTGGATCCCTTTGGTGTGAGCGAATGCCCATCTTCTGCCTTTAATCCGTTCAGCGACCTTGATCCCAACGATCCGGATATCGCCGAGGATGCAGGCATGCTCGCGGACGCCCTGGTTTTTGATGAACCGGGCACAACGGGTGACGTGCACTGGAATGAGGAAGCGAAGGCACTGATTGCCGGACTGATCCTGATGATCATGGTCACGGAGCCGCCGCACGCCCGGCACCCGGCGACACTGCGTGATTACCTGACCCGGTCACCTCAGGCTTTTGCAGAGCTTCTTGAAAAGATGCAGATGATGGGGGAATGCGATGGCCTGATTGCGCGTGCCGCCAATCGTCATCTTGGAAAATCGGACCGTGAGGCATCGGGTGTTCTGTCATCGGCGCAGCGGCACACACACTTCCTCGACAGTCGGCGCATGAAAGCCGTCATGCAACGATCCGACTTTGCGTTTGCCGATCTGAAGAGCCGGGTTGGATCCGTGTTTCTGGTGCTGCCGCCGGACCGGCTTTCGATGGGATCCCGCTGGTTACGGCTGCTGGTCACGCAAAGCCTGATGGTGTTTGCACGCGACCGGCGCGGACCCTCAGGTGCTCCGGTTCTGTTCCTGCTGGATGAGTTTGCAGCACTCGGACGGTTGACTGCGCTCGAGCGGGCCATGGGCTTGATGGCGGGTTACGGTGTACAGCTGTGGCCCATCCTGCAGGACATTCATCAGTTGCGTTCGACCTATGGCAAAAGCGCCAATACCTTTCTGTCGAATGCGGCGATCCTGCAGGTGTTCGGTGTCAACGACATTGACACCGCAGAGCTGATGGCACGCACCATTGGCAAGACGGATGTGGACTATCGCACCCGTTCCTTCAGCGAGGGCAAGGTCTCGTCATCGGAGCACGTGGCGGCACGCGATCTGATCAATGCGGACGAAATCATGCGGCTGCCTGACGACACGATGATCCTGCTCAGACAAGGGCAAAGACCTGCCCGGGCAACGAAACTCCGGTATCATGCCGACCCGGAGTTCAGGGGCCTGTTTGATCCCGGTTGAGGAAGAACGAAGACGCTGTTCGGGTGGACGCCGGGGTGCCGTGCCGCTCAGTCAACGATGTGGCGAAGGATCAGAAACGGCCGCTGCCACGCAGGCTGGAAATCTCCAGTCTACGCGGCCCGTCCATTTCGACATGCGCCACGAGGGCTGCGGATCAGCCCTCGACCGAACCGGCTCTCCGGTTGCAGGGAGAGGGAGGGTGCGGTGGTAAACGCCCCCTTTTCAGGGTTTGGTTTTTTAAGGCGAGAGGACGGCGAAGAACCTGTGCCCGGCGCCGCAATGGCGATCATGCCATTCAACCCCATCCTGCGCATCAGTTTGAAGTCCACACAACAGCCGGGTTGCTGGCAGGAAAGCTCAGCGAACTGGGCTGTGAGGAGATTGTGACAGGTATCGGCCTTCAGATGAATGTGTCGAATGCGTCAGCTTCACTTTGCGTGGTGAACGTGAACGTGACCAGTTCGCTGTCATCGCCCTGACGGATGCCAATTGCGGTCACGATCAACCGCGCGATCTCATCCTGGGCTTCGCTTCCCGACCGCAACGAATTCACGGCTTTCTCGATGGCTGGTGCGAATACCTCGCTGATGACACCGAGGCGCATGTTGTGTTTCATGATGATATCCCGGTCCTCGATGATCGCTGCCTGTTCGGCTTTCGGGATGCCGGCATTGTCCATCGCGGTTATCGTGGCACTGGTTGCAAGCTTGATCGGACCCTCCTCAAGCCACCGATCGACCAGCTGATGGAACTGCTGCATACGCGCAGCCGGGATTGTTTTCTGTACTGTGATCGACATCTGCGTTCCTCTGTCAGCTTCCATGTCTTCCTGATGCGGGTTCCCGAGACAAGCGTGCGGCGATCGCACGCATCAAAAACCCTGGCCAAGCAGGGTGTATGGGGTCGGGCATCAAGCTTCAATTCATTTCTGCGAATGGTTTGCTCCGCCGCCGCAGGTCAGCGAGAGGATCCAACGGGCTTCCCGTCGCCACGACATGGCAGCCATAAGCCACCAAGCACATCAATCTGATCGTCACCTTCAATGGGGACTTAGCGCGAGCCGAACAAACGAATGAACAGTTTTGACCCGAAGCCGTCAGGACGCCGATGCGCCAGTAGCAGTCAAAAGAGGCCATATAGGGCGGCGGTCTTCATCGGGTCGCGTCGCTAGATCACTCGCATGCTGGTGCCGGTACTGAGCCCATGCCTTTTAGCGAACCTGCCAGGGGAGCAGCCGAGCTTCTTGCTGAATGCTGTGCTAAAGGCGCTCGCAGATTCGTAACCTATCTCATCGGCGATCCGGTCGAGCGACTTTGAACCACTCAGAAGGGCTTGCTTGGCAAGAGCGATGCGCCAGTGTGAAAGATATTCGATTGGCGCGTACCCGAGCGTCTCATTGAACCGCGCGGCAAAACCCGATCGCGACATGCCAGCTATCCCCGCAAGTTCGGCTACCGTCCACCTCCGACGAACGTTCTCGTGAATTGCACGCAGGACACGGGCCATGGCGGGATCGCGCAGTCCATTCAGCACACCCGCCGAGGCTATCGTGATCCCGGTAATGTCCCACCTCAGTGCTTCTATCAGCAGCGTCTCCAGCAAACGCTGGACGATAAGTTCCTTGCCGGGATGTTCGGCAAAACATTCCTCAGATAACAGTTCGATCAAGCGGCCAAATCGCGTCCCGCGCCCCGCCGAAGCGGGAATATGAATTGCATCTGGCAGCAGCGCGAGCAGCAGCGGCGCGTTGACACTTTCGATAGAAAAGCTCCCGCCCAGCGCTTCAAAGTCTGGCTTTCCTTGTTGCTCGCCGTGGCGAACAGCTTCTGCCAGAGGTTCAGCGGGAATGCAGGGAGTTCCAGGTTGGTTTGACAGGCAGAATGCTGGGGTCGTGGGCAAAAGAAGAAAATCGCCCTGGGAGATGCGGAACGGTTCTCGATCACTCAAGGTGAGCCATGCGTCGCCAGTTAGGACGAGCGTGAACCCGGGTGCCTGATAGGCTCTGTAGCGAACGCCCCATTGACCTCGCCCGGAGATGGGCTTTGCTATCGCGGCTCGCGCCCGCAATAATGTGATGATATCGCTAAGAGGATCCATATTTGGACGATCCATAATCTTTCCTGGAGTCTGGACCATAGATCGTCTCCAGGCTGCGGTCTATCATTCTGTGATCGCAACCAGGGAGATTGACATGACAAAGACCATCCTCATCACCGGTACATCATCCGGCTACGGCAAGGCCACCACCGGACACTTCCTCACTCAGGGTTGGAACGTTCTCGCGACAATGCGGCGTCCGGATCCGTCGCTGTTTCCCGAAACTGACGGGCTGCGCGTGCTGCCGCTCGATGTCACCAGCCCCGAGAGCATCGCCAGCCTTGTCGAAAAGGCGGGTCCGATTGATGTGCTGGTCAACAATGCTGGGCTTGGCGGAATTGGTGCATTCGAGGCAATGCCAATGTCCCTCATCCGGCAGCTTTTCGAGACCAACACGATCGGCGTCATGGCGATGTGCCATGCGGTCATCCCACAGATGCGCGAGCGTCGGTCCGGAACCATCATCAATGTAACATCAAGCGTCGCCCTGGGAGAGTTCCCACTTGCAGCAGCCTACACCGCTACTAAACAGGCAATTGAGGGCTTCTCGGCTTCGCTGGCGCATGAGCTTGGTCATTTCGGGGTGCGCGTGAAACTCGTTGAGCCGGGCTATGCACCGACCACCCGTTTTGGGGCGAATGCCATCGTTCCCGTCTCTGATCTCCTTCCCGGCGGCTATGGGGAATTCGCACGGCCATTCCTCGAGGCGTTTGCGTATCCATCACTGACCACCACCGAAAGCGATGTTGCAGAGGCCATTTGGCAGGCCGTCCACGACACCGGGAACCAGCTTCGGTTCCCTGCTGGAGCGGACGCAGTCGCCCTTGCTCAGGCGCGCTGATGGAGAAGCAGGAGGGAGCGGCGGCTAGATCAGGGAGCATTCTGCCGCCCTTCGCCTGGACCGCTTGTTGCAGCGTCCTCATCGTCGGTTGTCTGACGCAGTACCAAGATCAACGTATACCGGCTCCCGGGCTTTGTGGCCATGACCGTTTGGGGCCGACATCCGCCATTGCTGCTACGCGCGCTACGTGACGGCGACGATCGAATAGTCCGGCGTGCCTTGCCAAATCAGATCCCAGGCCGCGCCCGGCCGGACGCTCTGGACAGCCCCCGGATCGAAACAAACCAGGCAGTTTCCGCCGGGAGCACGGACGGAGGGATAAATGAGGCCGCGGCTTCCATCTCTTCGCAACCGGGCGGCCAGTTCCTGCCCCTCGATATAGCCAGCCTTCGGGTCCGGATTGAGCGCGGCGTGTTCGGGTTCATCGGTCAGGTCATCGAATTCTCCGATGAAGTCGGAGATCAGTTCGACATAACGGGCGCTGTCATGGAATGTGCCGGTGAAACGAAGCTCGCGGGTCCTGTGCCATGCGACCTCCGCAACCGATACCATCACCTCCCAGGCGCAGTACCAGGCACCGCGATCTTCGGAGTTGAAGCGATTGCCGCCTACCCGCGTATAGGTGAAAGCAGCATTGACGTGGGTATCACCGTAGATCCTGAGATCACGGTTGCGCCGCCGCCAGGCAAGTTCCCGCGGATCGAGATGCGGATTGCGTCCGCGCTCGGCGAGCAACCGGGCGCTGGTCAATCCCTCGATCTCGGCAAGAACCTCCAGTTCCTCGTCGCTATCGACCAGACCGCGAAGCGCCGGCGGCTTGTGGTAGGTCGCAGGCAGCAGGCGGACCAGTCCCCGAACCGATAGTTCGGTTTTCTTCATGCGCCGCCCCGCAGCGCGTCGAGATAGGTTCGGATCGCCAGAATTTGCGGGAGGCCGCCATCAATGGCGGTGTCGATCGGCCGCGCGCCGCTGAAAAGCGGGCCCGTGTTCCGGCGCGTGAACCAGCTTCTGGAGAGTTGCTCAGAGAAATAAAGTTCGAGCGACTTGTAGATCCCGATCACGGCGCTGAGACGCAGCAACTGGTCTTTCGTCAATTCGCCGGTAAACCCCGGTTTACGCGCCCGCTTCCAGGTGCTCTCCGACATGTCGGCGAGGCCCGCAGCTTCCCTGAGGCTCAGCGACCACGCATCGGCGACCTTGGCATAGGCCTTGAGTGCAACGGCATTGAGTTCCGCGGGTTTGCGGGGCTTGACGGCGATTTCCATGGTTGCCTCCTGATGTTCGCAATATAGGTCATATGATCTGAAAGTAAAGATCATTTGGCCTGTATTGGATCGTGAAGGTGGCTCTTACTGCAAGAGCCTCGGCTCCTGCCTCCATATCGCGTCCTGAGCACGAGCAACGCGCATGCTCTGCCGGAATGGGGTGGCGAGCTGTGCTGCCAAATCGCCAGCTTCGGGCTGGAGAGGCCAGGCGATCGTGAAAATGTTTCAACCGAATTCGAATGAGCCCTGGCTGTGGGGCTCTCCTGCCTGTTTCGCAACCTCCTGCCGGGGAAAGTAACTGTCTTTGGAAAACGCGCGGAAGTACAGGAAATAGTTTTGCTGCGCCTAGCGCCTTTCCTCCTGCAGCCTCACGGCAGCTCGACCGCATTCCTCTACCTGACACAAAAAGAAACCCTCCGGGCCAGAGGGTTTCTACTTCAGCTCAATGTCTGGCTTGCTAGAGAGCGCTTTGCCGGACGACGGTAATTTTACCGAGTTCGACCAGCGGCGTGACGTCGAGGCTTGTGCCCTTTTCCACCAGTTCGAGGCTGTAGAGGAATGCCCGTCCGGTGGGATTATCGTCTGCTGTGCGGAGTTTTTCCTTGCCGAAATATGCTCCGGCAGGGATGGGAGTGCCTGAGGCCTCACAGTCCTCAATGGCTCTGAATCGTACGGGTGCACCTTCCATTTGGTCCTCCTTTGGGTTGGCAAATGAAGAATATGCAGCGGGTACTGCCGTTTCATGATGCCCTGAAACAAACCGTGAGGCAACTGCCGGCATCACGTTGACGAAGCCGGCTTTGCTGGACGTGGGTATTCCGGCAAAAAGAAACCCTCCGGCGGGGAGGGTTCGAGTTGTGCCTACCTCACCGGGGCTGCAAGGCGGATGGTCGGCGGGGAAAGGTCCGTCCGGCATATGAATGCGGGCAAGGGCGAACGGTTCCACGGCTCTCCTGGATAATCGCGATGATCTGCGCTCTTGCGCTGTTTCAACTCCCTGCCGGCAGATGGCGAGGACAGACTGTGACGGCCTGCTTTTCGGCCAGTGCAGGGCCATGAGCCAGCTTCATCAGTCTGGCCACCTGTTGATCCCGTTGACGGACTGGCCTTCGTCGGCTGCTGGGCACGTAGGTGATCAGCGAGCTTTGGAAAACAATCACAGAACCCCGAGTGCAGATGCTGCGCGATTTGCTGCAGCGTCAGTTGTCGAGGATAACGCTGCGTGGTGCCGATCGTCGACTGCTTGAGGAATTGGTCGAAGAGGGAAGACAAGATGAGAACAGCCGGGCTGCTGCAGGCCATCAGTCAAGCTGATATTCAATTGCGGCCTTGTCGATCACCGACCAGACCTTGCGGATTTTTCTGTGTTCAAACTCGTAGAAAACGTGTTCGCAGAACTGTATCTGCCGACCGTTGACGGGCAGGTCCATGAAGGTGGCCCTGGGTGTGCAATTGAACTCGAGCCGGGCTGCAATCCTGTTCGCGTCGCTAACAAGGATCTCTGCCTCAAACCGCAGATCGGGAATGTCGGCAAAGTCTTTCACTAGCATGTCGCGATAGCCCGACAGCCCGAATGGTCGTCCGTTGTGTTCGACGGTATCCTCGACGAATGTGCCGAGTTCATCGAAGGCCTGACGGTTGAGGCAGTCGAGATAGGCAAGATAGACTTCCTGAAGTGTCGGCATATGTTTCTCCGTATCGATGGATCCTGTTTTAGTGCCGAGGCCGGCTGATCGTTACACGGCTTCCCATTGTTTTGTTGAATAGCTTTGCCCGAACCTGATGGCGTTGACATGACGGTTTGTTCTCAGCAAAAAGTTGTCAATTCAGGGGGAGTTGAAGGTGCATGACAAGCTCGCAGGTAAACGCTGAGGTTCTCCTGAATCTCGGTTTCGTAGATGTTGGGAAATGGGGGCTGAAAGACGATTTCATCACTTACGAGCTTGACGGTGAGAACGCCGTCTCAAATCGAATTCTGCTGGATGCACCGAACGCGCTATACGCATTCGTGCGTGAAGACCAAGTTCTCTACATTGGGAAGACCGCCCGCTCAATCAGAAAGCGATATGTCGGGTACTGTCGTCCTGGTGGATCGCAAGCCACGAACCAACGTTGCCATCGCAACATAAAGATGGCGATCGCGGATGGGGGTATGGTCCGTATCTTTGTTTTCACGCCGATAACGCATCTCCAATATTTGGATTTTGAAATCAATTTGGCTGCCGGACTAGAGGACAGCCTGATCCGCGAATTCGACCCGCCCTGGAACGGAAAGGATAAAGGTCGTGCGATCTCGGAAGACGCAGAACGTGAGGAGGAACAGGAGGCCGAGCTTGACGCTTCGGCTATCACCGAGGCCGATCTGTCGTCACGCGAGACGGGTAGCATATTGGCGTCTTTTTCTGTCGTGCTGGGACCTACTTATTACAAAATGGGGATTCTCAACCCCGGCGCCGATGCCAGCAGATTTCTCGGAAAGGATGGAGAAGCTATTCAGGTCAAATTCAGTGATGATAGCCCGACGGTCGTTTCTAAGATCAACCGGAGCGCCAATCGAACCGGGGCTGTCAGAGTGGTAGGCCAGAATTCCCGGATTGCCAGATGGTTTCAGACGCACTTCGATGAGGGAGAGATAGTCGAGGGCGTTGTGCTCGATGAACATACAATCGTACTGGTGTGCAACTAGTACGCTTTCGTCAGGCAAAGTGGAGGGGCGAAACGGTATTTCGTTAGTTCGGTTGTTTCACTACCTTCTCAGTTGCGGTTGTTGACCCAGATCCCATATCCGTTTTCGTTCTCTGGCAGGAACTCAATTCCAGATTCCTCAAAAACCAACTTGATCGTCGCGACCGTATTGTCCTTGAGTGGCTCACCACGTTCAAGCCGCGATACGGTCTGTGTCGAGACGCCCGCAATTTTGGCCAGCTCGCGGACACCCCATCCGAGCGCTACACGAGCAAGTTTGCATTGAACGCCATTCATTTCGCTACGCTGTTGTGATTTTTCTTGCTCGTTGACATCTAATCTCGTAACCTCCGAAGCTGTAAGCGGCTGGACTCAGTGTTGGTACCACTTCGTCCAGCCTAACCACAATCTAGCTAGTTGGAGCTTGGATCATGGCTGATTCTGAGAATAGCAGAACTTTACCTAAAATTTCGTGCGTAAATGAATTCCCGAATGACCGGTTCGTGGAGAACCTTCCCAGTGTCATCAACCGCCGCAATCTGCTTCCGCTTGCGGCACGTATTTTGCCGGTTTTGCTGGAAGAACTGCCGTCGCGAACGATTGCTGGCCCGACGCATGCGAAAGAGTTGTGGCCGCGTTGGTGGGACCTTCACCAGCAGCAACTGGCTGCGGAGCGCAAGTGCCGGGACCTTGAGGCGAAATTACTGGAGGAGACTGGTGGCCGTCCTTCCGTGACGATCAATTTCGACGGCGATCCGTCTTTCTCCCGTGTTATTGACACGTTCGATGAGATCCGGGCGGTTGCACCGTGCATTGGAGCCGAGGCGGCCGCAAAGGTGAGGGCTCAGTTGCGCCAGCGCAGGCGGCAATGGAATGCCATGGACAAACGGGTCGGCTACAGCGCGGCCAGGGCTGAAGCTCAGGATATCTCCCGTTTCGCAGGAATAGCCGGACGCGTGCTGATTTCATTGCAGCCCTATTATATTCACGATCTCGCCGCCAAGCTTCACTGCATGCTGGTGATGTATGACCCGGAACTCAAGCGGCAGGAGATGCCCTGGCCTTATCTGCGCAAGATGCTGCGGCAGCTTATCCAGCCGCAATGGTCCATCATCGAACCGCAGTCGCGTATTCGCTGGTTGCGTCCAATCGCTCGCAAGGAAGATCTGCCTTCAGACGCAGATATGATTGCTGCCGGAAGAGAGTTGAGTGTCGCCGGAGAGCCACTTGCCAGAGAAGCGCACGCGGCATGAGCGGACAGTTTCATGGGAAGCGAGAACTGGCTTCAACAACCTTCCCGGACGTCTTTCCATTTTATGCCTGGGTATAAGAAACCCCGCCGTATTCCAGGCGGGGTCGAGGGCGAACCGAAGATGTTCGGCCGAGATCAGATCAGTATGGCGATATGCACTGTGCCCGAACGCCGACCCGAGGAGCGTAGGTGTTGTCATACGCCCGGTATGTGCGGTATCGGGAAGAGCACCAGTTCACATGCGCCTGGCTGACCCGACCATAGGATGGAGGCGGTGGTGCTGGCTGATTTGCAATTGCTCCGCCAATGATGGCACCGGCGCCGAATGCTGCCAGCGGGTACCACCAGCCATCGCTGTGGCGGCGGTAGCCTGGCCGGCGGTCACGGTAGCCCTGATGGCCATTGTGCCAGCCATGGCGCGGCGGTGGACGGCGAAAGTCCGGGCGGCGATCACGCTCCCAGCGATGGTCACCACGTCTATCATGACGATATTGAACCTGATCGACATCACTCTGGACGACGGGCTGTTTTGGCGCGGCAGAAAGAGGAGCTGCATTGACTGGCAGAACACCAGAAAGAGCTGTGAACGCTGCCATCAGCACGATTGGAATCTTTTTCATCAACAATCCTTTCATGCGATGCCTCATTATGGTGGCCGGGATTGAACGCAGTATGAACAAACGTTTCCGGGGCATGGCTGATCGCTGCGTTGATCAATCCCGCTCGCGCGGATGAATGTACTGATGTTTTATGGCGAGTGCCGGGACAGGGCACATCAGGTTTAAAATTTCCCGATCAGGATGATTTGGCATACTCTTGGCGGTAGCTTACCGATCGGGAAGCAATGCATTGATTTGCCGTAAATCTTCCTGTACGGTAAGTTTTTACGCGGAGGTCATGGATGTTTAGGTCCGCAGGCGATTTCGGCGCTGCTATCAAGGAAAGACGCAAAACTCTTGGTTGGACGCAAGCCGAACTGGCGACTCGTTCTGGAACAGGCGAACGTTTCATCGTTGAGCTTGAGGGCGGAAAGCCGAGCTGTCAGCTCGACAAGGCGCTAATCGTTGCGCGCACCGTCGGCATGGAGATTGGCGATATCAAAACTGTTCGGGCTGCTCCCTCTGCGCCAGACGACGACCTCAGCTTCCTGCCGACGTTCGGTGCCGATTGATACCATTTTCTACGAGACATTGCCGATCGCTCATCTGACGTTCGAGGGGGAGTGGCGGTTGGACTATGATCTGACTTGGGAGGCGCGTCGCCTGGCCTTTCCGGTTTCGCTCACCATGCCGCTGCGCTCAGGGCCGGTGGACGGCTCGAGGTTATTGCCGTGGCTTGCCAACCTGCTTCCGGAAACACATCTTGCCGAGATCGGCCAGCGGCTCAAGGTTTCTCCGCAAGACATTGTCGGCCTGCTTGGTCATATTGGACGAGACACGGCCGGGGCACTGTCGATCGGCGAGCCGCGCAAGGCTGGCGTCAACCTCCAGTCCGTGCCGGATGAGCAGGCCCTGGAGCGTATCCTCGAAGAACTGCCTGCCAAGCCCTTTCTGGTGGGAGAGCGTGGTGTTTCGATGTCACTGGCGGGCGTCCAGGAGAAGTTGCCGGTATTTGTCGGTGAGAATGGCGATATTTCAGTTCCTGTTGAGGGGACGCCATCCACGCATATCCTGAAGCCGGATACGAAACGACCTGGGGGAAGCGTGGAAAACGAAGCCTTTTGTCTTGCTCTTGCGCGTGCTTGTGGCCTGGATGCCGCCGAGGCGACGATCGGTGTGGCCGGTAAACGACGCTATCTGCTGGTTAAGCGCTACGATCGCTTCACAGATCCTCAAGGTGAGATCCGCAGGCTGCACCAGGAAGATCTTTGCCAGTTAACCGGTCATTTTCCGTTGCAGAAATACGAACGCTCGGCGATGGGTGGCGGCGTGACTCTTAAAATGATGTTTGACGCTGTCAGCGATCTCGTTTCGCCAGCCGAACGGCTAAAACTTCTCGACGCGGTGATCTTCAACCTTCTGATCTGCAATTCGGACTCGCATGCCAAGAATTACTCGATCCTCATCGGCGCAGGTGGGTCGGCGAAGATGGCGCCACTCTATGATCTGATGTGCGCTGCCGTCTATCGCCAGGTCGATCAAAGTTTGCCGCAGGGGATTGCCGGTCGGTTCCAGGTACCTGAGCTGCGGCGTGCCGATTGGCAGTCTCTGGCTGATGCTGTCTGCCTGAGCGGCGCATCAACGCTCAAAAGGGTGGATGAACTTGCGCAATCGGTCAGCATCGCATGCAACGAGGTCGCACGGCATATTGTTGACCTGGCCGGCGATCCGACAAGGGTTCTTGAGCAAATTACCCACAGTGTTCAAAAGCGGTGCCGACGAATTCAGGAGCAGATGCGTAGCCAGTGAGGTGAGACACGGTCCGCTCTCTGTTGGGGGCTTTATCGCGACAAGCGACGTTCATCGTCGATCAGGATCAGGATCAGGCGGCTGGGAGCGACGGTTAGAGTTCAACACCGCGGCCGGATAGCAGTTCACGGGCGTAGACTGGATTGAGCGCTCGATACAGTTTTCCGTGATAGCGCATAGTCTATGCGTGCACGCCAGCGTCGACAGCATCGATGTAGTCGAGGACGTCTTCGGCGCGACCATTCCGAACGAGTTGCATCGCCGTTTGACCGGAAAAACCGGCAAGTGGCTCAGAGCGATACCAGGCGTAAGCCATCAGGGCAGAGCCGTAGCGAGGTTCTATTTTGTTGATGATCTCGACCATCTCGCGTAACCGCCGTTGCGTCCGGTCGGAGCGAATACGGTCTCTGCGTTGGATCGCATCTTTCCCAGCCCCACAGTGCGGGCAATCTCTTCGCTGGTCGTGCGAAACGCATCTGCGATCTTGCGTGGCGTGAACAGTCCGTCGTCTGCGTATTGGGCGAGGCCCATGATCTGCCTCTATTCGTCGAAATGCCGTTTATATAGACGTGGCGAATGATGACTTCGCGGGTGCTGGGCTCTGACCGCAACTGTCTCTGAGGGCGTAACACCCGTTATGTGGCTGGGTGGTTGAAACTCTGGTGGCAAAGTAATACCATCTATGGAAACGGTATTACAGGAGTTTGCGATGACAACCACGGTAACGGCCAAAGGGCAGGTCACTATTCCAAAAGCCGTACGCGAGCTTCTTGGCATTTCACCAGGGAGCTCTGTCGATTTTGTGCGGGCGCCCGATGGACGGATTGTACTTGTCAGAGCTGACAAGCAGCAGCCAGTTACGCGTTTTGCCAAACTGCGCGGCCATGCTGGTGAAGGTCTCGATACCGATGCAATCATGGCACTAACCCGTGGTGACGAGTGACTCTTGTCGATACCAATGTCCTTCTTGATCTTGTGACGGATGATCCGGTTTGGGCGGACTGGTCAATCGAGCAACTTGAACTGGCAAGCGTTTCCGGTCCGCTGTTCATTAACGATATCGTTTACGCCGAGCTTTCTGTTCGATATGCGCGGATAGAAGCGCTTGATGCTTTTGTTGATCAGGCGGGATTGAAGCTCACGCCTTTGCCGCGCACTGCGTTATTTTTGGCAGGCAAAGTCTTTACGAGATATCGCCGCGGCGGCGGTACCCGCACCGGAGTTTTACCTGACTTTTTTATCGGGGCTCATGCAGCAATACAAAACCTTCCTTTGCTGACGCGAGACGTGGCTCGTTATCGGTCTTATTTTCCAACGGTCACCCTGATCACACCCGAACCCTAGGAGTGTGGTGGTTTCCGCGTCTGTGATTTGCCGCCGGTTCGGCCGCGAAAAAAGGCGTTCAGCTTGCAGGTTTGACGAAGCTGATTTCGGTGTTGCTGTCGAGGATGATATGCAGGTCCCGGATCATGCCTGCTGCCTGCAGGAGAGCGTTTCGGATGTCGGTATCGCTGCGCCATCCGCGTTCGATCAAGAGGGCAATGGTGTGGATGTCTATTAGACAGTCACGGCCTGGACCTGATGGCATCCCGATTGTTTCGCGCATGTCGCGGATTGTTTTGACTGCCCGTTCGAGCATGCGCCGCTTCTGATAGCTGTCGAGCTGATCGAGCCTGTTGGCGTCGCGGACAAGTTCGGCAATGAAACTGTTGGTCAGGGTCATGACATGAGGTTGCAGGGTCGACCGGCAGGCGTCAACGGAAGACGTGTATAGGGACGTTAATGCCCCGATTTTTGGGAGATGCTGTGATGATGATGCATCAGGAGATGACGCGAGGATTAGCTTTTCGATCGTGAATTCGTCGCTATGTTTATGCTCACCATCAGAATGTTGGTGCTGGTTTTGAAAGCACGAGATTCATTGTGATTATCTACGCACTGATGTTGCACGGCTAGGTTCAGGCTTGAGTGGAATTATTTTCCGATTACATCTTGGGTAATACATATAAATAACATAAAATATACTTTACATTAGGTTTTATTTCCAGCAAAGATTGCCGCGTCAGGGCGCGGTCGCGAGCTTGATGGCCTGGCTCGGAGAGGGTGATCTGCAGCAGGGCTAAATACACATATATTTATATGCGCCACGAGGAGTAAAATATATAAATAAACATAAGGCCAGCATTCCGCTAAGTGATTATCGCTTGAATCTGCGATTTTGATGTGGACAAATTACCTGCGCAATCAAGTATATGATTTTACGTTGATTTTAATGAGGGGAATACAGATATGCGGATGGATAATTGTGTGAATTGCCAGCAGATTGGCTTGAAACAGGGGGTGGGATTCTGTTGGCGGCAGATCATAATAACAATATCATGATATTCTATCTTGTGGCCGATTCCACCAAGATCAACCGGTCGTCCTTCACGCGGCTCGGCTCGCTCGATGTCATCCATTCGTTCATCACCGATGACGGGATTTCAGACCGCGACGCCAGGGAATTCGAGAAACGCGGCATCGAAATCCTCATAGCAAAATAAACCGGCTTTTATTTTAATTCTGAAATTTTTTCACCGATCGGGGTGCTTCCGTGGCGCGATTGGCTGTTGCAATTCGGGCAAATCTTGAAATATATTCCATCTGTTCTCAGGGCGGGGCGAAACTCCCCACCGGCGGTATCGGGGTTTTCCCGGAGCCCGCGAGCGCTTCCGGCAACGGGAGGTCAGCAGATCCGGTGAGATGCCGGAGCCGACGGTCATAGTCCGGATGGAAGAGAGCAAATCGCGACAGCCCTTCACCAGGCTGCCTGTCGTGCTTGTTCGCCCAAGGGAAAGTTTTTCGGTGAAAACCGATTCAACGGCCTTCGATGGCCTAACCCTTGAAAGACTTGTAAATGCCGATTTCCAGAATTGAAGATGCCATAGAGGCAATCGCTCGCGGTGAGATGGTCGTTGTTGTTGATGATCAGGACCGCGAGAATGAAGGTGATTTGATCTTTGCGTCGGAAGATGCGACCGCCGAGAAGATCGCTTTCATGATGAACAAGGCCCGTGGTCTTATTTGCGTGTCCATGGATCACGAGCGTCTCGATGCACTTGATCTGCCTCTTATGGTTCCAAACAATACCGAGTCAATGAAGACCGCTTTCACGGTGTCGGTGGACTATCTTCCCGGCACGACCACCGGGATTTCCGCCGCAGACCGCGCTGCGACGGTCAAGGCTCTTGTGGATCCCGCATCCCGTCCAGAGGATTTTGCCCGTCCTGGCCACATTTTCCCGTTGCGCGCCAATCCGAAGGGTGTTCTCGGCCGTCCCGGCCATACGGAAGCAGCGATTGATCTTTGCCGCCTCGCTGGCAAGTCGCTGTGTGGCGTCATTTGTGAAATCGCCAATGACGATGGAACGATGGCAAGGCTGCCGGAACTCGAGGTCTTTGCCGAAAAACACGGCCTGCTGGTCATCACGATCGAAGATCTTGTTGCCTATCTCGAAGAGGCTGCGCATATCGCGGCCAAGTCGGAACTCAGCGCCGCTTGAGTCTCGATATTTTCGTCGCGTCGCAGTTCCGGTCCGCCGGAGATGCGACGCGAAACTGTTTGAATTACCTTTTACTGACCTGTCTTTGCGCTCCTTGCGAGCTTTAGTCCGCGCGAAAGGCCGTTTCTGTTTCATCCCTGGCGCTGAGCGTTCCGCCAGACACTGAATTGGTGTGTCGCGCCATAAGCCTATTGGACTTTGGTGCGGTTCGTGTGTCGCCCACGATTGCCGCCCACGGCTTTGTCGAAGGCACACGCCTGTGCATCGAGTTTCAGGAATATACTCAAGTACTGTCGTTCCTTATCGCTTTTGGCCGCACCTGTGATGGACGGGTGTGATTCCTTTCGTAATATTTCGATCTCTGCGTTTTTCTCCGTTACTACAATCGATGTCATGTTGAATTCAGCGTTATCGCAAAAAATCGCTTGAATACGACAATGTTTTATGTGAATAGATGGCTAAATCGCAGGAAATCGAAGGTATTCGGAATATTTCCTCTTGCGAAAGGATGCGGTGGCTGCGTGACCATGGAGGGTGGGCGCGGGTTGTCCGTGGCAGGAGTACGTGCTGGTCTGTTCATGTTGGCTTCTGCGTCGTCAGGGCTTTTGTCCTGCTATGCGGCTCTGTGTACCAGTTGCGTTTGGATTGGATAAATGGAGGAAATTCGTGGCCACTCAACGTTTTGGCGCAGGGATCTGGCACTTTGCAACATATCTCGATCGTTATGCCACGGATGGCTATGGCGCGCCCCGCAGCGTCATCGAGGCGATAGATCTGGCCGGTCAGGTCAGGGATCTGTCGGTCGTGGATATCAATTATCCTTTCTTCGGCGGTGATTTTTCCAACGCCCAGGTCAAGGACGCGCTTGACCGCAACAATCTCGGTGTCATCGGTGTAACGCCCGAGATTTACACGCGTGAATTCGTCAAGGGATCGTTCACCAATCCCGATGCAGGCGTGCGTCGCCGGACCCATGAGCTGGTGACCCAGGCGTGCGATCAGGTCCGTTACTTTGGTGCGGATTACGTCAAGTTGTGGCCGGGCCAGGATGGTTGGGATTATCCGTTCCAGGTTGATTACGGCACGCTCTGGAAACACTCGCTGGATGGTGTGGGCCAGTTGGCGAGCGAAAATCCGGATCTGAAATTCGTCATCGAATACAAGCCGCGTGAACCGCGTGTGCGCATGAGCTTCGGTTCTGTTGCCCGCACGCTGCTCGGCATCGAGAAGATCGGTTTGCCGAATGTCGGCATTCTGCTTGATTTCGGCCATGCCATAATGGGTGGAGAATCGGCGGCTGACAGCGCCCAGCTTGCCATCGATTATGGTCGCCTTTTCGGGATGGATGTGAACGACAATTACCGCTCGTGGGACGATGATCTCGTGGCGGGCAGCCTGCATCCCATAGAGCTCTTCGAGTTTTTCTATGTACTCCGTAAGAACAAATGGGAGGGTGTCTGGCAACTCGACCAGTTCCCGTTCCGCGAAGACAGCGTTGCGACCGCCAACCACGCCATCGACTTCCTCAAGGCTGCCGACAAGGGGCTCGATGCGCTGGACGTAGATGCGCTCAGGGAGGCGCAGGCCCGACATGACGCGATCGGTGCGCTCAAAATCGCGCAGAAGGCTCTTTTCGGCGCCATGTAAGGCGTCGTTCAGGTCAGCAGCCAGCTTTGGCAATGAAAGGCCATGACAATGTTGAAGAATGATGTCGTCGAGACGATCCGCGAAAAAGCGTTGTGGATGCGCCGCAGGGCCTTCACGATGGTTTTCGACGCGCAGATCGGCCATCCGGGCGGGGACTTTTCTGCGATCGACATCATCGCGACACTCTATTTCGGCGTGATGCGCTATGACCCGAAAAAACCGGATATGGCGGAACGGGATCGCTTCATCATGTCGAAAGGGCATGCGACCGGCGCGCTCTATACCGCGCTTTGCGCGGCCGGTTATTACCCGGAAGACTGGCTGACCACCTATATGCAACCGGAGTCCATGCTGAACGGCCATCCGAACCGGAACTATCTGCCGGGTATCGAAACCAATACGGGGCCCTTGGGACACGGAATGCCGGTTGGTCTTGGAATCGCGATTGCCGGGCAGCTGACCAACAGCGATTATCGTACCTTCGTGCTCACCGGTGACGGTGAGTTGCAGGAGGGTTCCAACTGGGAAGCGGCCATGACGGCGGGCAATCGTAAGCTCGGTAAATTCACATTGATCGTGGACAGAAACCGTTTGCAACAGGGTATGGGCACCGAGGAGACGAACGGGCTTGATCCGCTCGATGACAAGTTCCGTGCCTTCGGCTGGGATGTCGAGGTTGTGGATGGCCATGATGTTGCGGCGCTCGTCAGCGCGCTGTCGGAGCCGCCCGGTGGACGTTCGAAGCCGCTCTGTGTGATCGCCAATACCGTCAAGGGCAAGGGCGTGTCTTTCATGGAAAACAAGGCCTCATGGCACCATGGCGTGCCGAATGTCGAGCACTATAAAACTGCCATGGAGGAATTGGTCTGATGGCTGCTCCCGCTGCAAAACAGGAAGGTTTCTACGATTGTCGCGACGCATGGGCGCGTACCATTGAGGAGCTTGCCGCTGCCGATCCCCGCATCGTGGCCGTTGTCAACGATTCCGTCGGGTCGTCTAAACTCGGTGGCTTCCAGAAGAGGTTTCCGGAGCGTCTCGTCAATGTCGGGATTGCCGAGCAGAACATGGTGGGCGTGGGGGCGGGTCTTGCGAATGGCGGACGTATTCCTTTCGTCTCCGCGGCATCCTGCTTTCTGACAGGTCGGGCGCTGGAACAGGTGAAGGCGGATATCGCCTACGCCAATTTCAACGTGAAGCTGGTTGGTCAGTCCTCTGGTGTCGCTTACGGTGAACTGGGACCGACCCACCACTCGATCGAGGATTTCGCCTGGCTGCGTCCCTTGAACAATATCACCGTCATCGTTCCGGCGGACCCGTGGGAAACGGCAGAAGCGGTGAAATGGGCCGCGGAGCATGACGGGCCGGTCTATATCCGCCTCAGCCGCATGCCGGTCCCGGAGCTTGCCGTCGAGAACCGCAAGTTTCAGCCGGGCAGGGCGGAACTTGTTCGTGATGGCCGCGATGTTACGCTGATTGCCTGCGGCACGATGGTGCATCTGGCGGCAAATGCGGCGGAAGAGCTGGCAAAGGATGGTATTTCTGCACGCGTGCTGAACATGGCGACGATCACGCCAATTGATGAGGCGGCCATTTCGCAGGCGGCAAGCGAAACGAGTGCCATCGTTACCATCGAGGAGGCCAATATCCATGGCGGGCTTGGCGGCGCGGTGGCAGAGTTTACCGCCTCCAACATCCCAGTTCCGGTCGAACGCATGGGCTTTCCGGGCTTCGTGCCGACAGGTTCCGTCGAATGGCTCTTCGATCACTTCGGCTTGACATCCAACGGCATTTCAAGAACGGCACGCAAGGCGATAGGACGCAAACGCTGATGACAGGCAGATCGGGAGGAGGATCTGTCATTGCCATCGATCAGGGAACAACCAATACCAAGGCGATACTGGTCGATACGTCAGGCAATGTGATTGCAAAAGCCTCGGCGCCGGTGAAGTCGACATACCCTCGCCCCGGATGGGCCGAGCAGTCCGCGGAGGATATCTGGGCCAGCGTCCAATCTGTGATCGCTGATATCGTAGGCGCGTCGGAAAGTACGATTGCAGGCATGGCGATTGCCAATCAACGCGAGACGCTTGTGACATGGGATTCCCTGACCGGCAAGCCAATCGCCCCTGCAATATTGTGGCAATGCCGACGCACGACGAAGGCCTGTGAAGGCATGATCGCCGATGGTGCTAACCCCACGGTGGTGGAAGCAACCGGGCTTTCCATCAATGCCCTGTTTCCGGCGTCCAAGCTTGCCTGGGTGATGGAAAACGTTCCCGAGGCACGGGTGCTTTCGCAGGAGGGCCGTCTCCGAGCCGGGACCGTCGATAGCTGGCTGCTCTACAAACTGACGGGCGGCAAAGAGTTTGCTACCGATCACTCCAACGCCTCACGCACGCAACTGTTCAATACCGGCCGGCTGCACTGGGATGACAGCCTTTGTGACGTTTTTGGCGTGCCACGTTCCGCATTGCCCGAAGTTAGACCGTCCGATGGTCTGTTCGGTGAAGTAGCCGAGGGCGCGACTGCACTCTCGTCCGGCGTTCCCATCCTTGCCATGATGGGTGACAGCCACGCGGCGCTTTATGGTCATGGCGTTCGCACTCCCGGCCTCGTCAAGGCGACCTATGGTACGGGCTCATCGCTGATGACGCTGACGCAGGAGCGCGTTCTGTCGAAAAACGGGTTGTCCGCAACGATTGCCTGGAGCGACAGTGACGGTGTTGCCTACGCCCTTGAGGGTAATATCACAGTGTCTGCGCAGGCTGCGGCTTTCGCAGCCGATCTACTTGGAATACCAGATGCACGCGCTCTTTCAGGACTTGCCCAAACCGTAGCGGATAGTGGCGGCGTGACCTTCGTTCCCGCATTAGCCGGTCTTGGCGCGCCGCACTGGGACGACAATGTTTCAGGAACGATCGCCGGTATGACGCTTGCTACGACCCGTGCGCATGTTGCCCGTGCGACGCTCGACGCCATCACCTTGCAGGTCGCAGATGTGTTCGGCGCCATGGAACGGGACATTGGTGGAAGGTTGCAGGGACTGCTGGCTGACGGTGGCGCCACGTCTAACGATTTCCTCATGCAGTTGCAGAGCGATGTTCTCGACCGGCCCGTCACACGCAGCGGTCAGGCTGAGGTCGGGGCAATCGGCGTTGCGGCCATGGCGCTTCGTCGTCTGACGGGGGAAAGTCCTCATTTGGACGCTTCAACGGTGGAGTTTTCGCCTCGGGCCGAAATGGCATCCTGGCGTTCGGCTGTGACAAACGACTGGAAATCGCTGCTGTCACGGCTTACCGCATCCTGATCGATGGTGCGATCGGCGGTTGGTGCCGGGCAGCCCGGCTATCAGCCTGGCCGGGAGGCGATGAATGCGCCGATCGATTCTTCCAGCAGGGCAACGCCATCACGGCGGATGGCACGAATCCAAGGATGGCGAGGATCTGGATGAACGGAAAATACCGGGGATTTCCTGTCTTGATCGCCAGAACAAGGCGTACAGCAGAGCGATTTATGCAGCGTGTCTGTCGCCATAATGCGGTAGTCTCCTACCAGTAGATGATCAATGAAGTCAGCATAGACAACCCCTTTTTGCCGCTTTGATACTCGGGCATTGCGAGGCGCCGTGTGGCGCTCATGCTGCCTATCGTTCTGCTAATGCCTTGGGAAGTGAACTGGAGAGCGGACGCACTCTCCAGTCAGAATTCGGCCCGCGCGGAGGCCGGATCGCGTGTTCGAACTCGCGGAGCATGCCTCGCCGTCAGGCCTCATCGAGAGCAAGTGTCAGGTCGGCGATGAGATCATCCGGGTGTTCGATGCCGATCGACAGGCGAATGGTGGATTCCAGTACGCCTATGCGTTGGCGCACATCGGCGGGTACGCCGGAATGCGTCATGGTTGCCGGGTGGGAAGCGAGAGATTCCGTGCCGCCTAGGCTGACGGCGAGTTTGAAGATCTCCAGTGCGTTGAGGAATTTGAAGGAAGCCGTCTGTCCGCCCACGATGTCAAACGAGAATGTCGATCCCGCACCTGTGCATTGCGCGGCGAAGGTTTTTCCCTCGGATGAAGCGGGGTCGTTGAAGGGCAGGTAGTGGATTTTTTCGACCTTGGGATGGGCCTGCAGGAACTCGGCCACGAGCTTTGCATTGCTGTTGGCCCGCTCCATGCGGATCTGTAGTGTCTCCAGCGAGCGGCCGAGCATCCAGCACGAATGCGGATCGAGCTGTGTGCCGATGGCGCCGCGCAGCGCCTTCACCTGCTTCATCACATCTTTCCGCCCGAGTGCTGCTCCGGCGATGAGGTCGGAGTGGCCGCCAACATATTTTGTCAGCGAATAGAGCGAGATATCGGCGCCGTGCTCGATGGGGCGCTGGAACACCGGTCCCAACAGCGTGTTGTCGCAGGCGATGATCGGCCGATGCCTCTGCTTCTCGCCAATCCTATCGGCAACGCGGCGTACCATGGGGATATCGACAACGCTGTTTGTCGGGTTGGCGGGGGTTTCGATGAGAATGACGGATACCCTGCCTTTTTGCATTGCCGCCTCTGCGGCGGCGGTGACCGATGCTTCGCTGACACCATCGGCGAAACCCACGGACGACACGCCGAAATTCTGGAAGGTCTTCGCCAGCAGCGTTTCCGTGCCGCCATAAAGCGGTTGCGAATGAAGAACAGTGTCGCCAGGGCGGACGAAGGCGAACAACGTTGTTGAAATGGCCGACATGCCGGAGGAAAACAGAGCACAGCTTTCCGTGCGCTCATAAACGGCCAGGCGATCCTCGACGATCTCGCTGTTGGGATGGTTGAAACGCGAGTAGACGAGACCTGCTCCCTTGCCGGCTGGCGGCTCCTTGCGGCCGGAAACGTAGTCAAAGAAATCACGGCCATCTTCCGCCGTTTTGAACACGAAGGTCGATGTCAGAAAGACCGGCGGTTTTACCGCACCCTCAGACAGTTCCGGATCGTAACCGTAGTTGAGCATCTGCGTTTCAGGATGAAGCGCATGGTTGCCGATGTGGGTTTTGGACGGATGCGGCGCGGTCATGTCCGGTGGGCCTCCTCAAACAGGCGTTGAACTCAGACAAGGTTACACCCAATCGAGCCGAAATACCTTGCATTCTGAAGCGCTGATCTGTCTCATGGCGCAATAAATTGCGAGGAACAGTCGCCTATGTCGCAGAAAATTGCTGACTCTATCGACAAACGGATATTGAAAGAGTTGTCTGCCGACGCGCGGATCACCAACAATGAACTGGCCGAGCGCGTCGGTCTTTCGGCATCGGCGTGTCTGCGTCGGCTCCGCCGCCTGGAGGAGTTGGGGGTGATCAAGGGCTATTCCGCCATCATCGATCCGGCCACCGAAGGCTGGACGATGACGGCGCTCGCCTCCATCCGCCTCAGCCGCCAGCATGACGACGAAATCCGCATGTTCGAGACGGCGGTGCTGGATTGGGACGAGGTGCTGGAATGTCACCTCGTCACCGGTTCGCGGGATTACATGCTCAAGGTCATGTGCTGCGGACTGGAAGATTACGAGCGCTTCATCAAGGAGAAGATCGCCAAGCTGAAATGCGTCGATACCATCGAAACCAGCTTCGTGATGAACACGATCAAGGCTCGCCGTATCTGACTAGCGTGATACAAATTGCTCCAGTTCGGCCAGCGTGAAACGCGGAGTGATGTGCTGCGGGCAGTTCCAGTCAAACGCTTCCACCGAGATGAGGGCGAGACGCTCCACTCTGGCGGGGTAATCCGGCATTGTCAGTCGCTTTGCGAGTTCCGGATCGTCGTCCGCATCGATGACCCGCATGTGGCCGAAGATCTTCAGACGACGCCGGTGGGCATAATCCATGAGGAACAGTGAAACGCGATCATTGGTATTTACATTGCCGGTGGTGATGTATTGCCGGTTTCCGCGAAAATCCGCAAAGCCCAGCAGCGTCGGGTCAACCGTGGTGAGAAAGCCCGCAGGCCCACCACGGTACTGCACGTAAGGCCAGCCGGTTTCCGAGACGCTGGCGAGATAGAAACCATCCCGCCCATGAATAAAGGCTGCTTCCGCCGGACCGAGGCGCTGGCTCCCACCCGTTTCTGCACCACCACGTGCGCCGATCCGCGCCCATTGATCCGCGCTGCCGTAATGTTCCTGCGCGGCCGCCACGGAAGGCGTCGTGGCGATATTGAGATATCTGCTCATTCCGTTTCATCCTTTCCACGCCAGTTCATGTCTGCGGGCGGCCGAAGCCGACCTCAATCCTGCAAGGCCCAGTCTGCCACTTCCCAGCGTGTCTGCCCACGGTCGGACACGACGCGGCCGAGCCCTGGGAACGGCATGTGCGTGGCCGCAATCAGCGCACCTTCGGCAGCGGCTTGTGGGAAAAACCGGTCACGCATCGCCTTGGCGGCTTCACGATCCTGCTCGAACAGGAAGAACACATCGGTAGCGCCCGGATGCACGACCGGGAAGATCATGTCCGACACCATGATCATGCTCTTGCCGCCGTCTTCCACCCGCACGCCGATATGGCCGGGCGTATGGCCGGTCAGGTCGACAATCGAGACGCCGGGGGCGATCTCACGCTCGCCATCAATCGCCTGCAGTCTTGGGTACAGGCGCACGATTTCATCCGCCATCTGGAAGCTGGTCTGCAGGTAATCCGGTGCACCGGCACGCTTGGCCGGGTCGGTCCAATGCTTGACGTCTCGGCGATCAATATAAAGCTCCGCCTTGGGATAGTTGTTCTTGCCGCCGGCGATCAGACCGCCCATGTGGTCCTGATGCATATGCGTTACGATCACCGCGTCGATCTGGTCGAGCTTGAGGCCAAGCGTGGCAAGCGCCTGCGGCAGTTTTCCGGTCTGGCCGATGGAACCCGCGGCACCGGCATCGATCAGGATGCGGCGTTGGCCATCATCGATCAGATACTGGTTGAACAGGAACCGCACGCCGCTTGGCCGGGCGGTAGACTGGGCAGCGGCGGCACGCTCCACCTCCGCCGGGGTGCGTCCGGGGAAAAAGTTGTAGGGCATGTCGGCGTAGCCGTCCGTCAGTGCCGTCACCGTAAATCGACCGATGCGGATCTGCGCCAGCGGTGTGATGCTCGCCAGAGCCTTGGCAGGTTCCTGCGCTGCGACGAGTTTCGGCAATGCGCCACCGATCAGTCCTCCCCCAAGGAGGCCGAGAGGAAGAGCGCTGGCAAATGCACGACGTGAAAGTTGGGGCATGACGTCTTTCTCCTGATCTTTGGTGATGTGGGGAGCTGTTTGCATCCCCTCTACGACATGAAGCTATGATATCCAAAACCGATGGGGTATCCTGCGATTTCAGGAGTTTTCCTCTCATTTTCTGGAAGGATGATATGGATCGGTTCGATGCGATGTCGGTGTTGCTGGCGGTGGTGGATGCCGGAAGCCTTTCGGCGGGAGCGCGGCGCCTGCACGCACCACTCGCAACGGTCAGCCGCAAGGTTGCCGATCTTGAAAAACACCTCGGCGTGCGCCTTGTGCTGCGCACCCGCCGTGGCCTGACCCTGACGGATGAAGGAAGGAGCTATGTCGCCGCTTCACGGCGTATTCTGGAAGAACTGGATGCGGCGGAGCGACAGGCCAGCGGCGATTATGGGGCGCTGCGCGGCGGTTTGCACATGACCGCGCCCGTCATCTTCGGGGAGCGGCATGTGCTGCCAATCGCGCTGGAATTCCTGAAGGAGCAACCGGAAATCAACCTGCGGCTGACACTGGCCGACCGACAGATAAGCTTTGCAGATGAGCACGTCGATGTCGCGTTGCGGATCGGCCATCTGGCCGACAGCGCGTTAATCGCAACCCGCGTCGGTACGGTGCGCCGCGTGGTCTGCGCCAGTCCGGATTATCTCGCCCGACGTGGCATTCCGCTGAAACCCGAAGACCTCGCCCAGCATGACGGGATAAGTTTCCAGGGCTTTGCCGTGGCGCCGGAAGTGCGCTACCGTCGAGACGGGATCGCCTTTAATGCTGAACCCCACCCCAAATTCGCTGTCAACACGACCGAGGCCGCTATCCAGGCGGCAGTGGCCGGTATCGGTATTGTCCGTGTGCTCTCTTATCAGATCACCGACCAGTTGCGATCCGGTGCTCTAAGGGAAGTGCTGACAGATTTTGCACCTGAACCGCTGCCGGTGAACGTGGTCTATGCGCCGGCCGATCCCCAGCCAATGAAGGTGCGTCGCTTCCTCGACTGGATCACGCCCCGCCTGCGCAAGCGAATGGCTATCTAGTCAGAATTCCTGTCTGTCTTTTCTTCGCTTTTCGACAACGAAAATTGAGCAGAAGGAAGACGATGAACATCATCAAAATCATCAGGCAATGGGCGGCTATACTACCCTCGCGTGTTACCCGGAATATTTCCATGGCCATGCAGATTGTGGGTTGCCTCACTCCGCACGGTCTTTTATATGATATAACATAACATTGTATATGACCAACCACACCAGATTACGAAAGAAACTCAGACCGTGCCAGAACCATGCCTGACACTCAGTGACTTGATACCGGGATTTAACCGGCACCCGGTCGTGTGTCATCTAGGCGGTGTTGTCGGGAAGACAGGACTTACCCGAAGTCCGTTGGCCATACGGCCCCGTTTGAAACTGCCAATCGAAGTTTAAATGAGAAAATTCACCTGCCTTCTGGCCGGCCTGATGTTGATGTCGGTCAGTTCGGCTGTGCGCGATCAACCGCAGTTGACTGGAGAAGCCACCTCCAGACTTCGACCAAATTTCGTTACTATATATCATTAATAAGGAGAAAGAAGTGAGATACTTGACCCTGAGCGTTTCCGCCCTTGCGCTATCCGTGAGCCTCGTTGGCCCACCGGTACAGGCCGAGGACGACGAGGAAAACGTGACGCTTTATCGAGTCTTCGTCGGCGACCACGCAGCTGGAAAGGTTACAGCCTTCGATCTGAGCAAGCCGGAAAATCGCTGGACGTTCGAAACGAAGGGGCAAAACAAACTCTACAGCGTAAACGAAGGAGCGGTCATTGTTTCGGTCCAGTCCGATAACGATGTGGTTAACTTCATCAATAGCGGCATCTCGCTTAACGCCCACGGCGATCACGCGGACATCGAGATCGGCGACCCGTCGGCTGTGCAGCGGCCTTTGACAGGACCCAGGCCGTTCCACGTCATCGACCATGACGGCAAGATCGTGATCAACTTCGACAAGGGCGGTTACAATGAAATTGTCGATGCCCATAAACTTTCGGATGGCAAAGTCGAAGCGACCCGCCTCAACCAAGCTCGTCCGCACCACGGGTTTGCGTCACCCATCGGAAACGCATGGGTGACGACTGTCGCCTCGGATGCTGCAGTCGAAGGTGATGCCGCGCCGTCGCGTGTCGGCCTGAGGGCGGTCAAGGCGGACGGGACGCCGGTCGGAGACGTGGCAACCTGCACGGGTATTCATGGCGAAGCTTTTTCTGGAGCCTATCTCGCGGCGGGTTGCAAGGAAGGCATCCTGACCGTCAAGGCAAGCGCCGATGGGCCCGTGACGAACATGTTGACCTATCCGGCCGAACTCCCGAGCGGGCAATCCACGGGCACTTTGCTTGGTGCCAAAAGCATGCAGGTGTTCCTTGGCAATTACGGAGCAAAGGGCCTGGTCGTCGTAGATCCGGTCGATGTGCCGAATTTCCGCTATATCGGGCTACCGTTCCGCAGGATCGATTTCGTGCTCGACCCTGCAAATGCGCGTTTCGGTTACGTCCTCACCGAGGACGGATCGCTACACCAGATCGATGTTCTGGACGGCAAACTGTCGAAGAGCGCGAAGATAACCGAACCTTACTCGATGGACGGCCATTGGAACGAACCGCGTCCGCGCATTGCCATGGCAGGCGATGCCGTGGTCCTTAGCGATCCGAATGCCGGACTGGTGCGTGTCATCTCCAAAACGGAGCTGAAGGAAATCGAAGCAATCAAGGTGGACGGCAAGCCTTACAACATCGCGGTAGCCGGTGGCAGCGGCAAGGCGCATGAGGCGGGCGAGGGCCATGATCACGCCCATAGCCACGGCGATCCGAAGATTTACGCAGGCTATTTCGAGGATAGCCAGGTCAAGGATCGTCCGTTGTCAGATTATGCAGGTGATTGGCAGTCGGTCTATCCTTATCTGCAGGACGGCACACTGGACCCCGTCTGGTCACACAAAGCCGAGAAGGGATCAGCAAGTGTCGAACAGATCCGAGCGGAATATGAGGTGGGTTACAAGACCGATGTGGAGCGCATCACGATCAAGGGCAATGAGGTCAGCTTCTACCGAAGCGGCAAGCCATTGAAGGCGACGTACGTTTACGACGGCAAGGAAATACTGACATACAAAAAGGGTAACCGCGGCGTTCGTTTCGTCTTCAAGAAGGATGAAGGTGATGCGAATGCCCCAAAGTTCATCCAGTTCAGCGACCATAAGATCGCACCGGAAAAGACCGACCACTACCACATCTATTGGGGCGATGACCGGGCAGCCTTGCTGAAGGAAGTGACGAACTGGCCGACCTATTATCCATCGTCCTTGAAGGCGAAGGATATTGTCAGCGAAATGAAGGCGCACTGATCTCGCAAAAATGATGCGGCGTCCGACCGAACCGAACGTCGGACGCCGAGAACAGTAACGGCGGTAAGCCCGTATAGCCTACCGCCGTCAGTTTCCCTGCAACCGAATAGGGATTTCGGAAGGAGCAAGAGGGTGCTCAAGTTTGTCTTCGTATTCCCAATTTGTCAGTCGACCCAAAGACGTTGATCGCAAGATTTCGAGCGTTCATCCGGGTGTATCATCGGACCATGCGTTACTGTCGTTTCAGCAAACGATAGGGGGAGATGTCCACGCCAGTCTCGGCATATTCCGGAAAACCGCTGCATTTCTTATCGGCGATCACAAATTCAGCCTGAACGTCGGCAATCTTGGCTATGCTGACCTTGTAGAAGCGCTGCATGTAGGTGTGCAGGGCCCAATCCTGCCAAGCTTCTTCACATGCACTGATGCTTGGCCTGCAATCGACTTTGTCGGCGCAAACGAATGCCTCGATGGCGGTAGCCTGTTCGATTGTCCGTGCATCATTCCCAAGTCGTCCGATGTTGAGGGCCACCGCCGCGATGGAAGCCGCCAAAATGAATAGGGAACCGAACCGGAGGATTTTCGCATCTCGTTCCCTCAGTCGAGAGAGGCCGTCCATGATGACAGGCGTTGCTAGGATGGCAAAGCCAGCCGAGTAAAAGAGGAGCGACGTATTGAAATAGAAATTGGAGACCCGTGGGCTGAGGCCGATAGGAAGAGAAGCCGAAAGCCCGACAATCACGAGGAAAGCTGCCCGTTTCAATCGTAACCGGCGCATCTCACTTTCGCTTTTGCCGAGCCCCAGGCGCCATGCGGCGAGGGCTGCGATCGCGACGACTGCCAGCGAGTAACCGTTGATTCCGAGAATCTTGCGGAAGGTGTAAAGTCCGCCGCCATAGTGGCCGCGTGCGCCGCTTAAACTTGAAAACAACTGTGCGGTGGCATAGCGTTGAACCGCTTCTCTCGAAGCGTCAAATGAGTAAAGAAGCGCCGCAAACAGGGCGATCACGAGCAGGATGATGAGAGTGTCGAAGACCATCGTCAGAAAAGCCGGCCTCCGAAATACCAGCCAGTAGATGGCCGGGGTCGCCAAGGGGAACAATCCGACCAGCCCCTTGGTCATGAGCGACAGGCAAATGGCAAGTCCGGCGGCCGCTACAAGGGCCAGTCGTTTCCCGCAGAGCATGGGCGCCGGTCGGTCGTAAGCGATAACGAGCACAAGGACGGCCGTTGCCGTGAAGACTGCGAGCAGGTTGTCGAGCAGGCCGTTGGCAAAGCCCCAGTTCACTCGACCTGCAATCAGGGTCAGCATGAGCGCAATCGGGAACGCCCGCTGAACCATGGTATCTTGCTTGTTCAGGCGCACCCAGATCTGGAGTAGCAAGGCAGCAGCAATCACGAAAATCAGCAGCGAGAAGCCCTTCTCCACCGCGACGCTGTCGCCGAACACGGCAAAGCCGATTGCCTGTAGCCAAAACATCAGGGGAGGATGTTCGGCGAAGACCGGAAACAGCGCCTCCGAAAAATACGGGGACCATGCCGATCCGCGACCTTCCGCCAGATTTCTGGCGAGGACGGCGTAGATGCCGCCATCGAAGAACATCGATATGTGGACAAGCTGCACGAGGATCTGCAGGCAGACCATGCCGCAGAGAAGGATCCAGAGCGAAGCTGTGATCGTTCGGGAAGGCGATGGGCTCAGACGCGCGGTCTCACTCATTTCCAGATAAACCTGTTGGCGATGACAAACTTCCAGACAGTGTCGATCGCAATGCCGGCGAGCGTTGCGATGAAGACGACATGGATCAGGTTCTCATAGGCGAGAGTTGCGGCTGAAACGTTGGCCACGATGCCAACTGCGGAAACAGCCAGGAACTTGAAATAGCCCGAAATCAAGCGGATCCCGCGTAGTCGCCTGTCCTGGAAGGTCAGCAGATTGTTGAGTAGGAAGTTGCTGGTGGCGGCGACCAGTGTCGCAACCGTCTGGGCCGTGGCAAAGGACGTTGAAACGGCGAACATGGAATACAGGACGGCGAAGTGGACGAAGACACCGGAACCTCCGACAAACAGGAAAGAGATGAGGTTCGCAGGCACGATGCCCTTGGTCATCTTGCTCATCAGGAAGGTTGCAAACTTCCAAAGGACATAACTGTCCAGCTTCGAATTGCCATGCAGGCGCGTACCGAAGTCGAAATAGACCTCTCCGTGACGTAGTGCTTTATCCGAATAAAGGATGTCGAGCAGCAGTTTGAAGCCCGGATCTCCGAGCTTGGGGCCGATTTGAAGGAAGCGGTCGCGACGAATGACAAAGAAGCCCGTCAGTGGATCCGAGAGCTCTCGGCCAATCACGAAGCTGCTTAGGGCATTTCCTATCTGGGACAGTTTGCGGCGGAGCGGCGAAAGGCCCTCCATCTTTTGGTCGTCTTCGAGGCGGCGCGCGGCGCTGACGATATCCAGTCCCTCGCGCTCCATGAGCTCGACCATCTCGAGGACCACGGAGGGATCGTGCTGTCCGTCGGCATCCATCACGCACAGGAGGTCGCCCTTTGCAGTCAACATGCCCTGGATGCTTGATTTGGCAAGCCCGCGATCGCTGAAGCGGATGATCGGCCGAACACGCGGTTCGGTAACTCCATATTCGAAAGCTTTTTGAGCCGTTCCATCGGCGGAGTTGTCATCGACAAACAGCAACTCCCAGTCGCAGCCAGCAAGCGCGGACTTCACGCGCTCTGCGAAAGGTACAACGTTCGCGACCTCGTTATAGGTCGGGGCAATGATCGAAATGCGCTTTGAGCGCGCGGCAAGTCCTACCAAAGGTTCCATGGGCAGGTGCTCTCAGTTTTTTGCCAATGGAGCTGATGGAATAAAAGTATTGATAAGGTCTATTGGTCCGGAGGTATTGGGGAAAACAGAGGCGATGTTGTTCTCGTAGCGCTCAGATACAATGCGGATACCCATATCTCTTCTGTCCCCGTCAGGCCATTCTGGCCTTGTTCCCCACTTGCTGGTCAGGGGGCTCGGTAGCATTTGGACGACCATGCAGCAAGAGGTGGTGGTTGCCATATCGAACTCTTCTGCAGGGCCAACGTTGGATATTGTTGATATTCGTCAGCCAGGGGCTAATCCATAGAGCTTCTTCGCGTGGGTGTCAGGCCGCCAGTGATGGCAAAAACATCAATAAAAATCGTAAAATCAATGATTTAATATATTTTTTGACGGAATTGACTGGGGCGCTGGATTCCCAGCTGTTTCCAAAGACTTGACGAAATAGGCTTTGGATTCCCTATATTTTTCCGCCGCGAGCGATCGTGGATGCCACAGTCGTGCCTTGGCTTTTGGCGTCAGTCAACATCGGGGGAGAACGGAAGTAATTTTCGTTCTCTGAGGTCAAGTTCACGCTGAGATGGCATCAAGTGCACGAAAGTTTTGTGTCTTCAAATCTCTCGTTCTTGCCATGTTGATCGGTCCTCAAAAGCGGACATTTATTAGCACGAGATTCGGCTGGCGTTGAGGTCTTTGATAAGGGGGCGCCTCGTCAAGGCAATGGTCACCAGGGATGGCGCGGGCCGAAAGGGGCGCGCAAGCTTGAACGCACGCGCGACATGTGCAAACCCGACCGGATATCATCAACAACCCGACGATCATGGGCTTTGGCTTCTCGCGCGACGGCTGGTTGCAGCAGGTCATCGTCCAGGCAAAGCCGGCAAGCCGCAGGCAGGCTGACGATATTCTCAATCTGCATCTCCGAAGTCATACCGGGAATATGCAAACAGCGGAGCAATAGAGATTGCAGCGGACCATCTGGCCCGCTGCAATCTTATTTGTTATGCGTCCTTGAAGACGTCCTCTCGGCCGCGTCGCATCGAGGGCGAGATGGCGACGATGAGTGCCACCATCCCTACCGCAAGGAGGGTGGCGGAAAGCGGCGACTGGATGAAGGTCAGCGGGTTTCCATCCGAGATGATCAGCGACTGCCGCAGTTTCTCTTCCAGCAGTCGCCCGAGCACGAAGCCGAGGGCAAGTGGTGCCGGTTCGAAATCGAGCTTGTAGAGCGCGTAGCCGACGAAGCCAAAGAAGGCAGCCATCATCACCTGCGCAGCATCGTTGGCGATCGAATAGAGGCCGATGCAGCAGAAGCAGACGATGGCGGGGAAGAGCAGCCGGTATGGAACCCTCAAGAGCTTCACCCAGAGCCCGATCAGCGGCAGGTTGATGATGACGAGCATCAGGTTACCGATCCACATCGAGGCGACCAGACCCCAGAAGAGTTCCGGGTTGCGCTCGATGACCTGCGGACCGGGTACGATCCCCTGGATCATCATCGCACCGACCATCAGGGCCATGACCGCATTCGGCGGCAGGCCAAGGGTGAGCAGCGGAATAAAGGATGTCTGTGCGCCGGCATTGTTGGCACTCTCCGGGCCGGCGACTGCGGCCGGTGCACCCTGGCCGAAATCCTGCGGCCGTTTGGAAAGGCGCTTCTCTACGGCATAGCTCGCGAAGGGTCCGAGGATTGCGCCATTGCCCGGCAGGACGCCAAGAATGGAGCCGAGGAAGGTGCCGCGGGCGATGGGCGCAAGATTTTCGCGCAACTCCCGAAGTGTCGGCCACAAGCGGCCGATCCGGCTGCGCACGACGTCGCGCGTCTCGGGATCGGCCAGGTTCTTGAAGATCTCACCGAAGCCGAAGATGCCCATGGCGAGAACCACGAATTCGATACCGTCATGAAGCATTTCGAGATCGAAGGTCATGCGCTCGCGGCCGGTCTCCATGTCGGCGCCGACACAGGAGAGAAGGATGCCAACGACGATCATCGCGATTGCCTTGACCAGCGAGCCGCGGGCCAGGACAACGGCCAGGACCAGTCCCATGATCATCAGCGAGAAATACTCCGCCGGCCCAAAGAGCAGACCCATGCGGGTCATCGGCACGCCGAGCGCTGCAATCACGATGGTTGCGGCGGTGCCAGCGATGAAGGAGCCGATCGCGGCCAGGCCGAGAGCGAGGCCAGCCTGGCCCTTCTGCGCCATCTTGTGTCCATCAATGGCGGTGACGACTGCGGTTGCTTCGCCGGGAATATTGACCAGAATGGCGGTGGTGGAACCGCCATACTGAGCGCCGTAATAGATGCCGGCGAGCATGATGAGCGAGCCGGTCGGATCAAGCGACAGGGTGACCGGCAGCAGGATCGCAATCGTTGCGACCGGGCCCACCCCCGGAAGAACGCCGACCAGCGTGCCGATCAGGCAGCCGATGAAACAGAGCGCGACGTTGTTGAGTGTCAGTGCCACGGACAGGCCGAGGCCGAGATTGGTGAAAACTTCGAACATCTCAGTATCCTAGCAGCCAGGGTGCCACGGGGACCGACAGGCCCAGCGCATAGCGGAACAGCCCGATACAGAAGGCGGTCAGCACAACCGCAAAGACGAGCAGTTCGGGAAGACGGCTGTCGCGTGCGGCCAGGCCGGATGCGACGATCGCCAGCGGGCAGGCCACCGCCATCCCGAAATTCGGGATGGCGATCGGACCGAGGTGATAACCACGGATCGTGATGGCAAAGAGAATGACGCCGAGGACGACAGGAATGGTCTCCCGGATCGCCCAATGGCCCGTCGCGGGACCGGGATCCTTGATGCTGAGGATGATCTGGATAATGCCAAGTCCCATAATGATGAGCGAGAGGATGCGGGGCATAAGCCCCGATCCGACGCCGCCGCTTGTCATGAAGGGAAGGTCTGCACCACCCCAGAGACCGAGGCCGCCCAGAGCCAGAAGCGTAAGGCCGGCAATCCTCTCCCGTCCCTGCCACCCGTTCGCAGCTGGTGGTTCCGTATTGGTCGTAACGTTCTGCATGTCATTCGACCTTGATGTCGGCGGCCTTGACGACCTCACCCCACCGGGCGCGTTCCTCGGCCATAAAGTCAGCAAAGGCCTGAGCACCCATGGCGGAGGCCGTGGCTCCGTCATTCTTCAGCTTGTCGAGAACTTCGGTATCGCCGAGCGTTTCCGCAGTCGCCGTCTCGAGCTTCGCCTTGACTTCCGGCGGCATTCCCTTGGGGCCGACGAGACCGTACCAGGCCGATGCGGTGTAGCCGGTAAGCCCGGCTTCGATGGCTGTCGGAACGTCCGGAAGGGTTTCGAAGCGCTTGTCGCCGGTGACAGCCAATGCCTTCAGAGTGCCGCTTTCGATGAGGCCGATTGCGGACGGAATGGTCGTGACCATGAAGTCGATATGACCGCCAACGAGGTCGTTGACCGCCGGGCCAGCGCCCTTATAGGGAACGTGCTTTACCTTGATGCCGGCCGTCTGTCCGAGGAGCAGTGCTCCGAGGTGACTAGCCGAAGCATTACCGGCGGAACCATATACCAGTTCCTTCGATTTTGCGGCCTCGACCAGTTCACCAAGCGAGTTGACCTGGAGGCGCGGACCGACGACGACGACGAGCGACGCATCGGCGATCATGGCGATCGGGTCGAGCGCTTCGGCCGGATCGGCCTTCAGCTTGAAGATGTGCGGATTGACCACCATCGGCCCTTGGTTGCCGATGAGCAGCGTGTAACCGTCCGGATCTGCCGATGCAGCCACTTCGGTGCCGATGTTGGCAGCGGCGCCGGGCCGGTTTTCGACGATCACGCGGCCATCAAGCGCCTTTTCAAGGCGAGCGGCAAAGACGCGTGCGATGGCGTCGGTGCCGCCACCAGCGGCGTAGGATACAACGAGCGTTATCGGTTTGGACGGATAGGCATCCTGGGCAAGGCCGGAGCCAGCCAAGGAAAAGGCGAGTGCCGTGCTGCAAAGGGAAAGCACGAGGCGGCGTGTCATTGTCGTGGGCATTTCTGATCTCCTCCCGAGTCAAGTATGGCATTCACTTCGAAGCGAAGCGATAGTCTGTCACCATCGGATCGCGTTTGCGGACAAGCGCCGCGCCTTCAAACAGCCGTCGGCTGGTTCTCATAACCGAAACGGTTGGGCTGTTGTCTCCCTGGGCCTTCTCGATGCGAATGCGAAGAAGACCAGTCGGATGTTCCCAGGCCAGTGAGACCGGCAGGGTCAAATTCGGTACTTGCTCCCCGACGAGACTCGTAGGGATGGTGGCGGCGAGCCCAAGGCTGACGGCGCCTGTCGTGGCCAGCGCCGTGTGGCAGGTCGCCGGCGTGAAATACCGGACGGCGAGGTCGCCACCGTGGCGCGGTGCGCCGATCAAAAGCGGCTTGGGCAGGACCGACTGGCTGACATCGCCGAGCCCCATCATGCGTCCGGCCTCGCGCCGCACGGTTTCAAGCCGGTCCAGAAAGGCCGCGTCGGCGTCGAGCACCGCTGCCGGTTCGGAGCCGGTGAAGCCGAAATCGGTGGCGCGCATCACGACGAGCGGCGTTGCGCCATCGACCAACGTGGCGTCGATATCGAGCACCCGGTCGATGGCGTTTCCGGTCGGCAGGAGCTTGCCGGTCTTGGCCCCGATCGCGTTGCGGAAGGCGAGATAGACCGGTGCCGCGGTTCCCGGCACGCCATCGATCTGTGCCTCGCCCTGATAGACGAGCTGACCATGCGGGGTGTGGACCCGGGCCTCGATAATCTTGCCGGTGTTGACGTTATGCACGCGTATCAGCGTTTCATCGGCCTGTATCGTCACCAGCCCGGCTTCGATCGCAAAGGGGCCGACGGCTGACAGCATGTTGCCGCAATTGGGAGCCGTATCGACGGCGTTCTCCAGAACCTTCACCTGAGCGAACAGGTAATCCACGTCCGCTTCCGGATGCGACGACGGCCCGACGATCGCGACCTTGCTGCTGAGCGAATTGCCGCCGCCGATGCCGTCGATCTGCAAAGCGTGGCCGGAGCCCATGATTTCCAAAAGGAGACGATCGCGCTCGTCCGGGTCGACCGGGAGATCGCGGGACAGGAAAAAGGGGCCCTTCGATGTTCCGCCACGCATCATCACACAGGGTATCCTGATCAGGTCGTCCATTCGGTATCATCCTCCGGGCTGGTCTCTGCCAGTTGCGAGAGGAGAGTTCTCACGTCACAAATCGGTTGTGAAATGCAAAGAATTGCGCGATTATTCCGATATGCGAAATAATTTCGAATTCCTTGACCTCAAGGCGTTTCTCGCCGTCCTTGATCTGGGCTCGTTCAACGAGGCAGCCCGGCAGCTCAATTTGTCACAACCTGCGCTTTCAAGGCGGATCAAGGGTTTTGAAGAAGCTGTCGGAGCACAGCTTATCGAGAGAACGACGCGTCACGTTGCGCCGACCCAGATCGGACGGGAGCTTCTGCCACTTGTGCGCCGTCTTGTCGACGAATTCGAGGATTCCATCCTCTCGATCAGCGATCTCGGGGGCCGTCATCGCGCACAGGTGACGATCGCCTCAGTCCCAACGGCAGCATTCTATTTTCTTCCTAGAGTTGTGCACTCATTCAACGAAAAATTCCCCGGCATTCGCTTTCGAATTCTTGACCTGTCGGCCAATGAGGGGCTCGATGCTGTCGCGAACGGTGAAGTCGAGTTCGGTATCAATATAACCGGTGCTGCTCGCGCGGATCTCAACTTTACGCCGCTGATCGAGGATCCCTTCGTTCTCGCATGCCGCCGCGACCACCCGCTTGCCACCGCAAAGTCGCTGACATGGGCCGACCTAGCAGGCCATCCCCTCATCGGAGTAAGCAAGACGAGTGGAAATCGCGCGGTTCTCGATAGGGCGCTGACGACCGCCCAGGTGCAGCTCAACTGGTTCTACGAGGTCAACCATCTCTCTACCTCGCTCGGTCTGGTTGAGGCGGGGCTCGGGATATCGGTGATGCCGAAACTCGCGACCCCACAGCTGGAGCATCCCGTCATTGCCACCGTGCCGCTGAAGGGCCCTCTGGTCAGCCGCACAATCGGCCTCGTAGAACGCCGCGGTGGTCGCCTGTCGCCGGCCGCGATCCGTTTTCGGGAAATGCTCATTCAGGAATGGACGGATTGCTGAAGCGGATTGAGGTGGCCAATCGCAGGCCAGGAACGAAGGGTTGGAAGTGCGTGGGCAATGTCAGCGACCAACGCTCGGCATTGGCCGTTCCTTTCCTTCGAAACGTAGAAGGCGAACAGCGACATCTATGCCTATCCCGCCGCTCTGCATCCTCGCCCACCTTGACCCGCCATGAGGCTGCAACTTTTTCCTCCTTGAGCTTCAGCGGCTCAAGTCTGTCGGCTTGGCGCAGCTGATCGCTTGGCGATTTGACGAGGCTTTCCCAAATCGTACCAAGCCGCATCTCTTCGTGGCGGTGGACATTAGGATCTTGCCTACGCTCATGTTGTTCATAAACGTGCGTCATATCGGTCATGATTGAAACGCCCCCGCTGTGCGGTGACGCAGCTCTTGGCCTAAGCCTCAGTGTGATTAGCCCGACTTCTTCGGACTCGGAGATGCGTGCCCGCCAGTAGAAAATGTCTCCGCGGAGTATGAGACTCTCAACCTCGTGGCGCATGGCCATGACGAATACCGTGTCTTCCCCAGGGCTCGTCCATCGCGCTCGATCGGCGCGTGCATCACCTCTGGGCATCAGGTCGCCAATGATGCCAAAACGGGACCCGGCACGACTGGAAAATCAAGGAACTAAAGATATTTAGGGAGAACTGGCGGGGATCATGTATTCTAACATGATTTCAATGACTCAGCTGAAAATCCTTGAAGTACCCTGTGCTTTTCCATCGCGAGCGACCTTTGATGCCACGTTTGTGCCTTGGGTTTGGGTGTCAGTCAACCGGGCGGGGTACGGAAACAATTTCGGCTTCGTGCCTTAAGCGGGCACATACAGGCGATGATTTGAGTTCAGGGCAATCTAAGAAATACTTGCAACGTATTATCGCTGACGGTCTTCACGCTCTTTCCGGAACAAATGGCTTTCAATTCGGAGTGGGTGATATGCGCCGTGGAAAGCCCGGCCCACCGCAAGCAATCTTCAAATTTTGCAAGCTTCTGACCGTCATTCAAAGGCGCAGCTATAGAGCCGTTGGCGTGAAGTCGCTCGGTGGAGAACCTGCGCCCATCCTTTAAAAAGATATGGACTTGATGCGGTAGGCGCTCAACGCCGCGTTCTTTTTCTGCGCTGTAAGAACTCATTGTGATCTTCGACATATGGACGCGCAAACTGGGCCGGGTAGCCGCTTGAGGAGTAAAGTCACGAAGTGATAATCCTCCGCTCAATAGTGCGACGGCCAAGCAGTATTGCATGGAAAATCTCGCCTGCATCTCATCTGAGGGATCGGGATATGCGAGGTTGTCAGATGCAGATCGGCCAACTTTCGTATCGATCTGTTCGATGTCGTCAATCGAGAATCCATGCTCCTTCTGGAGGTCCAAGGCCGCATCGATGGCCCTATGTGTTGAGGCGCAGCATGGGTGGAGTTTCGTGACCAGACCGCGGGTTTCGATGACGGGCTTCTCGTCCCATGACAGGTCTGCCCAACCAGTTGCCTCGTCACCCCCGAAGATATCTAGGAAACCTTGCGGGCGTTCGAGGATATCGGGCCTGCCGCCTAAACCAGATTGGGCAAGCAGGGCTGCCTCAACGGCGTTTCGGGCCGCGATGCCTGCGTGGAAGGGTTTTGCGCCAGTGCCGAATTGTCCTTTTGGACCAGAGGCCATGCTGGTGGCAAGGCTCATTGCGTTTGCTATCTGAGCTTCGTCAAGTCCTAGAAGGACGGCCACACCTGCGGCGGCTCCTATGCAGCCTATTGTCGAGGTGCCGTGCCAGCCCCGATTATAGTGCGAGGGGATGACGCCGAAGCCAATGGATGCCTGCGCTTCCAGCCCTGCGAGATAGGCACGGGTTAGCATGTGCCCTGAAAAATCCTCGCTGCTTGTCGCAACGGAGAGAAGCGCTGGCACCAGGACCGCTGATGCGTGGGCGCGTGCGGGATGAAAATTGTCATCGAAGTCTAGGCAGTGGGCGGCTGTCCCGTTGATCAGGGCAGCGATGGAGGGCGATGCACGGCCTCCTGTGAAAACCAGCGATGCGCCGCTGTCATTGATCTCGTCACGGAAAGCTGCGGCCACGGACAGCGGGACAGCGTCATTCATGCCTGCAACCATGCAGCCGATCGTATCCACAATCGCGTCTTCCGCCCGCTCGACTGCGACGGCTGAAAAGGACGTTCTTGAAACGATCTGCCGGGCAATTTTTTCGAGAACGGTTGTCATTCAAACGCTTCCTTGCAAATTTCATGGGGAGCGGCATTGATGACCGGGCAGGTATATCGGCGCAATCTTATGCAAATGGCGGGTGACGTTATCCGGGAGAACGAGAATGAAGACATCGGGCGACGTCCAGATCAGCATCAAGCATATTCATGCCTTCGATGCGATTGCAGCCACCGGCTCCACCATTGCCGCTGCGGTTGATCTCGGTATTTCTCAGTCCAATACCAGCCGTCTTCTGCATCAGTTGGAGGTCTATCTCGGTGTGCGGCTGTTCGACAGGGATAAGAACCGGCTTTCGATGACGCGTGAGGGGTTGAAGCTGGGACCGGAAATCCGAGCCATCGCGGACAAGCTCACCGCCCTGAAAATAACGGCGCAGGAACTGGAGGAGGGACGCTCGACGGAAATTCCGTTGCGGATAGCTTTTCCGGCCAGTCTTTCGGGAACGCTGGTGCCGCGTCTGGTCAAGAGGTTTCTGGCCGACGCGGGGCCTGTCAGAATCGAAATTGCGTCTGGAAATTATCTTGCGATAGAGCGGATGGTGGCAGAGGGGGCGGTCGATCTCGGCTTTACGCGTTTGCCATCACCGACGCCCGGGCTTCGCGAAGAGCACATCATGCCGACGCGCAATATTTGCGTGCTGCATGAGAGCCATCCGCTGGCCGGAGCCTCGAAGATCGACGTTGAACAGTTGAAGACCGAGAATTTGATTCTCCTGAACCGGGAGCGGGCCGTTCGTCATGAGCTTGAAGCGATCTTCTATCGCGCCGGGCTTCGCCGCCGCCCGGCCATCGAAGCGCATTCCGTCGGTTGCGGCTGCGCGCTTGCGGCAGAAGGGCTGGGCATAGCAATCGTCAGCGAATTGCTGGCGCTTGAATTTCAGGCGTTGCCACTGGCATTCGTTCCGCTTGAACCGACCATTTCCGTCGATTACGCCATCGTCAGCTCCGAACTTTCCCCGCTGCCGAAAATCGCTATGCCGTTCTTGAACTACATTCGGGAATGGGCTTAAGCCAATTTGTCTCGGCCGAAGAGGGAGCGGTGAAAGCATGATCAATTTCAGGCAGCTTGAGGTTCTGAAAACCCTGCTTGCGACAGGTTCGACCATCGCCACCGCCAAGAGCATGGGGCTCAGCCAGTCCGGTGTGAGCCGTCTTCTCCAGCAACTGGAAACCGATCTGGAACTGAGGCTCTTTGACCGGGATAAGGGCAGGCTTATCCCAACGCCTGAGGCCAGCATTCTGGCGCGGGATGCCGAAACCATATTGCTCGGCTTGAACAGGTTTTCGGGACTGGCGGAAGATCTCCGCAGCGGTGCGAAGGGTCCGGAACTTGTGCGGGTAGGGCTGCCCAGCAGCATGTGGGAAAATTTCGCGCCCGCAATGATGACGGACTTCGTGCGTGATTATCCTTCCGTCCGTATCGAGACCTTTTTCGAGACGACGTCCAATATCGCGCGTCTCGTCGAGCAGAAGGTCATCGATTTCGGCTTTCTGCGCAATGAACATCCCGCATTGCCCGGTATCGACATGGAAATCGTGGCGACGGGAACAAGTGTTTGTGTTCTGCCGGAAGGTCACGAACTGGCGTCGATGAAAGAAATCAGCGCTCGCGACCTGCGCGGTGTGCCGCTCATCCTCATTGGTCGCCAGAGACCGACGCGAATGTTGCTCGACCAGACCTTTACCCGTGAAGCCGTAAAGCAGAACGTGAAAATCGAGACTCACACGAATAGTTCGGCCTGCTCCTATGTAGCTCACGGGTTGGGTGTTGCGATATTGAGCAGCTTTTTCGCCAATCTTTACCGGCACCTTCCAATCGTCCAGCGCCCGTTCGTTCCGGTCACGACACAGGAGTTTGCGCTCGCCACACCTTCTGGAACATCGTCTTCACTGGCGGCAAAAGCGTTGATGGACGCACTCAAGCGCCAGATCGAAATCTCACAGAAGCGTCGATCCAACGAATAGGCGCCACGCCAAAGATCAATCTCAAGGCGGGCCTGCGTCTGCAAGTTATGCATTGCCCTATGAGGAAATCGCATAATATTGCGCTATTTTTTTTGATCCGTCATAGTTTCAATCATAACAGCCGGTGACTTTGCAGATCCGGTCCCGACAATCGCGTTCAGGGGAACCGATGATTAGATTCATATTCCATCGACTGCTGATGGCGATCCCGACATTGGTGATCGTCGCAATCACAGTCTTCGCCCTCATTCGATTTATCCCGGGTGATCCTGCAGCTTTGATGCTGGGGGACATGGCGACGCCCGATCAGATTGCCGAGATGCGTACGGAACTTGGCCTCGATACATCGCTGCCTCAGCAGTTTCTCGTCTGGGCGGGCAATGTGCTGACCGGAGATTTCGGCCAATCCATCGTCAACAAGGAGCCGGTTCTTCCGCTTGTTGTTTCGCGCTTCATGGTTTCAGCCGAGATCGTTGTGGCGGCAGTCATTCTCGCGAGCCTGATCGCAGTGCCTGCCGGTGTCATTGCCGCCTGGCGCCAGAACAGCGCGACGGACCTCGTATTGATCGGTACGGCGACGGTTCTGCTTTCGATCCCGACCTTCTGGCTTGGATTGCTTTTGCTTCTCTTCTTCGGGCTGAAGCTTGGCTGGCTGCCGGTGCTGGGATACGTGTCCCTTTCGGATAATTTTATCTCCGGCCTGCTGTATCTCGTCCTGCCCATAATGACGCTCGTCATTCATGAAGCCGGTGTTCTGATCCGCATGGCGCGTGCCTCCACGCTGGAAGTTCTAAGGCTGGACTACATCACTCACGCTCGTGCCAAAGGACTTTCGGAGCATGCGGTTCTCTGGAAGCACGCTTTCAAGAATGCTTTCGGTCCGACATGGACGATGATTGGCCTGATCCTTGGAAATCTGCTTGGCGGCATCGCCGTCATCGAAACAGTCTTCACCATTCCCGGCCTTGGCCGCCTGATGGTCGATAGCATCTTCCAGCGCGATTACCCCGTTATTCAAGGCTGCCTTCTCTTCGTCGCCATGTCCTATGTGATCGTCAATCTGGTTGTCGATCTCCTTTACCCACTCTTTGATCCGCGCGTGGTGGCCGAATGAAACACGTTTCTCTTAACGGCGTAATCGGCGGCGTTCTCATCGCGGCTCTGCTTACTGTCGCAGGCTTGAGTTTGTTCTGGACGCCTTTCGATCCCATGAAGCTGAGCTTCACGGCAAGATTGGCGGCCCCCAGCCAACTCCATCTCCTTGGTACCGATGAATTTGGGCGCGATGTCCTGAGCCGATTGATGGTCGGCGCGCGGGCCAGTGTCTGGATCGGCTGCCTCACGGTCGGTTTTGCGGTTATCGCAGGCACCTTGATCGGTCTTATCAGCGGATATGCACGCGGCTGGATCGACGGTTTGATCATGGCGGTGAACAATGCGCTGCTGGCGTTCCCCGGCATCCTGCTGGCACTCGGACTGCTCGCGGTGTTCGGCGCAAACCAATATGGCATCATCTTTGCGCTGGGCATCGCCTACACGCCGTCTATGGCGCGCGTCGTTCGGGGAGCAGTGCTGTCTTTGCGGGAGCGCGAATTCGTCGAAGCGTCCCGTGTCATGGGCAACGGCGAAATCTTCACGATGTTCAGACACATCCTGCCGAATTGTCTCGCCCCAATCACCGTACTCGCAACCTCGATGTTCGGCTGGGCCATCCTTTCGGAAAGCGCATTGAGCTTCCTCGGTCTCGGCGTGCCGCCTCCAGCACCGACCTGGGGCAACATGCTGGCCGCGGGTCGCCCCTTCATCGAGCAGGCTGTCTGGCTCGGACTATTTCCCGGCCTTTGCATCGCTCTCACCCTGCTCGGCATCAACCTTCTTGGTGATGCTCTGCGCGACAAACTCGACCCACGCATGAGAGGTTTGAAATGACTGAAGGAAAGCTTCTCAGCGTCCGCAATCTTTCGCTGGAAATCGTCCGTCGCGACGTCGGTGTGGTGAAGGACGTCAGCTTCGATGTTGAGCCGGGAGAAATCTTTGGCATCGTCGGCGAAAGCGGTTCGGGCAAATCCCTTGCGACGCGAGCGATTGTCTCGCTATTGCCGCCCGTCATCCGCAAGACGGCGGGTACGGTCAGTTTCAAGGGCCGCGACATCACCGCCATCAGCGAAAAGGACCTGCGCACGCTGCGTGGTGCGGAGATCGGATTGGTCTTTCAGGAGCCCATGACCTCGCTGAACCCTTCCATGACCATCGGACGGCAGCTCGAAGAGGGGCTTGCGCTGCACACGCAGGATCAAGCTTCCACGAGGCGCGAGAAAATCCTGTCCATGCTACAACGTGTCGGCATTCGCGATCCTGAGAGGGCGCTGACTTCTTATCCGCACGAATTCTCCGGGGGCATGCGCCAGCGCATCATGCTGGCATCCGTCATGCTTCTGAAACCGGCATTGCTCATTGCCGATGAGCCGACGACGGCACTGGACGCCGTCATTCAGCGTGACGTCATGGAACTGATGGTGGAACTGACGAAGGCGGAGGGCACGGCAGTCCTTCTCATCAGCCATGACCTGCCGATGGTGGCGCGCTACACCGACCGCATCGTCGTGATGGAAAAGGGCTCCATCGTTGAAGCGGGTACGACGGAACAGATATTGGAACGGCCGCAGCACCCTTACACGCGCAAGCTTCTATCATCCTTGCCCGTGCGCGGTGAGGTGCGGTCCATCGATACCACTTCGGCTCCGATGATTTCGGCCCGCAATATCATCGTGGATTATCCCGGACGAAAATCGTTTCTCAAGAAGGGTGAGCCAAAACGTGCATTGCACGGTGTCTCAATTGACATTCATGAAGGCGAAGTCGTGGCTCTGGTCGGTGGTTCCGGTTCCGGCAAGACGACCTTGGGGCGAACCATCGCCGGACTTGTCGAGGAAACCGAGGGCGAGGTTCTTTTTCAGGGCCGCACGCGTGATCAGGACTGGCGCGACTATCGCCTGAATTGCCAGATGGTTTTTCAGGATCCCTATTCCTCGCTCGATCCTCGCATGACGATACTTGCTCTTGTTGAAGAGGCGCTGCGTCTGGTTCCCGGAATCGACAGAGTTGCCAAGATGAAGCGCGCTTACGAAACGCTAGAAGAGGTCGGTCTCAGCGCCGATTTCGCACTTCGTTACCCGCATGAGCTTTCGGGCGGCCAGCGGCAGAGAGTGGCCATTGCCAGAGCGATTGCGCGCAGACCGCGCTTTCTCATTGCCGACGAGCCTGTCTCGGCGCTGGACGTGACTGTTCGGGCACAGGTGCTCTCGCTCTTTTCTGATTTGCAGAAACGATATGGCTTTTCCTGTTTGTTCATCAGCCACGATCTTGGCGTGGTCGAACAGGTGGCTGATCGCGTCATCGTCATGCAGGACGGCAGGATCATCGAGGAGGGCGACCGCAACACCATCTTCGACACGCCTAAGGAGGCCTACACGCGGCGTCTTCTCTCGGCAATTCCCGCGCTCGATCTTAACGAGACCGGCGGCGTGAAACTCAAATGGCGCTTGGAGGCGTGACGATGAATACAGCACCCATGACATCCGGTAAGCTCGGATCAACCGCCGGGAGGCTGAACGCGATTTGCGATGCTCAGCCATTCGTCACACGCTTCAGCATCAAGAACCTGCGTAATGGCGACGTTTTTGAGCGTGGCGCGAATGAGGAGACGCCCTCGGCGAGCACACGCAAGACTTCGATCATGATGGCAGCGCTGAAAGCCGTGCATGAAGGCAGGCTCAATCTCGATGAGCAGATTGTCTACGAGGCGCGTTTTGCCGAAGAAGTCGCAAGCGGGATGTTTCGCTATCTGACGCCTGGAATCGTGATTTCGCTTCGCGACGCCATTACCGGCATGATGGTTCTTTCCGACAATGTCTGCACCAAGATGGTCTTCGAGCGCCTGACGCTGGAAGAAGTGGACAGCTATTGCAAGTCAATCGGCTTGGAAGGCACGCATCATCGCTTTCTGATCCCGCCGCTTGCTCTTTCTCCTGATCATTCGCTGAAGTCCGTTACGACGACAACGGCACGCGACCAGATGTTCCTGCTCCAGTCCATTCTTGATGCTCAGGGGTCCGAAGAGGCTTCCAGTCGACTGGGCGTTTCTCAGGAATTGAGCGCCTACGCGTTGCAGACGCTAAAAAACCAGATTCTGCGATACGCCATCCCCTCGCGTCTGCCGTTCGGCACGATCGTCGCCCATAAGGGGGGGACGGGTAAGCGAGGACGGATGAATGCAGGTATCGTCTACAGCGACAGTAAGCCGCTCTACATCATCACCGCTTTTACGGATCAGGTGCCACAGGAAATGCCGGATGGAACGCCGGGCTACACCATGTCTCTCGAAACAATCGGACGCCTTTCGCGCATCTGCTGGGATGATTTTCGAGCCTGACCAAACAGCATCAAATTTACAAAAACAGAGGGTAGAACATGAAAAGCTTACTTTTTGCCGGAACCATACTGATGGCGCTTTCGGGCGTGACGCAAGCGCGAGATATCGTCATTGCGCAAAGCTCAGACCTGCGAAGCAACATTCCCGGCGTGAACCGCGATGGCAATACGGACGGCGTTATTCTGCATATTGTGGAAGGGCTTGTGGGTTATGCCAATAACGGAGAGGTAAAGCCTCTGCTGGCAGAAAGCGTGGAGACGTCAAGCGATGGCCTGACCTACACCTTCAAGCTTCGCCAGAACGCCAAGTTCCATAACGGCACGCCACTGACCGCAGATGACGTGGTGTGGAACTGGAACCGGTACATGGACCCCGCCACGAAATGGACCTGCATCAAGGATTTCGACGGCGGTACAGTGAAGGTGACAGCTATCAAGGCCGTCGATGCGCAAACCGTCACCATGTCGCTCGACAAGCCCTCTGCCGTTTTCCTCGGCCTGATGGCGCGACCTGAATGCGGCTACACCGGCATGATTTCGAAGGATTCGCTGAAGGCTGACGGTGCGTTCGACAAGCCAATCGGCACTGGACCGTTCAAGTGGGACGAGTGGAAGAAGGGCGAATACATCCATCTGTCCAAGTTCGATGATTACCAGTCTCCGGCAAATGATGGCAAACCGGATGGCATGGTCGGCTCAAAGCGACCGCTGGTAGATGGTATCAAATTCATGGTCATTCCCGACGCATCGACCGTAAAGGCCGGTCTGCAATCGGGCGTTCTCGATACGGCGGAAATCTCGCCTGACCTCATTCCCGAGTTCGAAAAGAGCGAAAAAGCCAAGGTCATCATTTCCCAGAACAACGGAAAAAACCTTTTCTACATCCAGACACGCGACCCTGTAATGAGCAAGCCGGGCGTCCGCCGTGCAATGGCGATGGCGCTCGATATGGATGAACTCGTCGCTGCTGCCTCCAACGGCACCGGAAAAGCTAACGGCTCCATGGTGGCGTCGGACTCGATCTACTTCAGCGAGACCCAGAAAAAGCGCCTTCCCTACGATCTGGATGCGGCAAAAAAGGAGCTCGAAGCCTCCGGATATAAGGGTGAGCAGATCAACATCATCGCCAACAAGCGCGGCAATGTTCCCAGCTTCCCGGCAGCCGTTATAGCTCAGGCCATGTTGCAGCAAATCGGCCTGAACGTGCAGATCGAGGTTCTGGATTATGCGACGCAGGTGGACCGCCGCCGCTCCGGTAACTACCAGATCATATCGCAATCCGTCGCACCGCGTCTCGATCCTGCTTTGATGTACAGCTTCTATGTGGGCGATAAGGACAAAAATGCCTCGCTCATGTGGGAGAACCCCAAGGCAATCGAATTGATGAAGGCCGCCTATGCGGAAATCGATCAGCAGAAGCGTCAGGCGATTTTCGACCAATTCCACGAACTCATGATGCAGGATATGCCGGGCATCTTCCTCTACGACATGATCGACGTTTGGGGCGCAACCAAGTCCCTTGAGGGGCAGCCAGTCTGGCAATCCAATGCTCGGCTTTGGGAAGTGTCGGTCGGCAAATAATCCAGTCATCAGGCACCGCGGATAAGCGGTGCCTTTCATACGCCAAAGAAGCCTCTGCCATCATCGATGCGCAGTGCGGGTTTCGCTTTGTCTCGAGGAACAGCATGCCAGATCAATCAGCCCTGAAATCACTGACGCAATCAATCGACGGTCTAGCGCCCGATTTCACCTCGCTCAGCGACCAGATATGGGAGTTGGCGGAGTTGAAATATGATGAGTTCAAGTCGGCTGAACTTCTTGTAAACATGCTGAAGCAGCATGGATTTGCCGTTGAAGAAGGCATTGCGGGGATGGCAACCGCGTTTGTCGGCGAGTATGGCAGCGGCAGGCCGGTCATTGCATTTCTTGGCGAGTATGATGCTCTGGCAGGGATGAGCCAGCTCGCGGACATGGATGAACAACGTGAGGGCGAGCCCGGTGCCAGCGGCCACGGCTGCGGCCACAACCTTCTGGGGGCGGGCTCTCTGCTGGCCGCTATTTCGCTGGCAAAGCATCTGGAAGCCAACGGTCTGCCGGGCACTATCAGATATTATGGTTGCCCCGGGGAAGAGGGCGGTTCCGGCAAAACCTTCATGGTGCGCGCGGGTGCATTCGACAATGTGGACGCTGCGCTCACTTGGCACCCAGCGCCGTTCAATGGCGTCAGATCGACAAGCAATCTCGCAGTGCTTGAATATTACTATCGGTTCAAGGGCACAGCCGCGCACGCGGCCAACGCGGCCCATCTCGGTCGGTCTGCCCTTGATGCCGTCGAACTGATGAATGTCGGTGTGAATTTTTTGCGGGAACACATGCCGCAGGATTGCCGCGTACATTACGCTATCACCGATGCTGGTGGACGCGCCGCGAACGTTGTTCAATCAAAGGCAGAGGTGCTTTATCTCGTTCGCGCGCCGGAGATGTCGCAGGCACTGGCACTGGCGGAGCGCGTGCATCAGGTCGCTCGCGGCGCGGCAATGATGACAGGAACTGAGGTCGAGATCGTGTTCGACACCGCCGCCACCAACCTGCTGCCAAACCTCACACTCGAAAATGCCATCCACGAAAATCTGGTGGCCATAGGGCCGGTTTCGTTCGATGAGGCCGATATAGATTTTGCCCGTAAAATCCAGGCGACCTTTACGCAGGAAGCGATCAAAAGCAGCATTAAACTCTACCAAATTAAAGACGATGTCTTCTCCAACGAAAAGATCGATGGATCTACGCCTCTGCACACGGGCCTGCGCGCATTCGAAGGGCATTCCCATTTCCGGGCAGGATCTACCGACGTCGGCGACGTGAGCCGCGTTACCCCGACAGCACAGTGCTGGGCTCCAGCCTGGGCAATCGGAACCAATCCTCATACGTGGCAGGTGGTCGCACAGGGAAGAAGCGCTGCTGCTCATAAAGCAATGGTGCACGCCGCGAAAGCTTTGGCCTCAACAGGTCTCGATTTGGCCACCTCACCAGACCTTTTAGCGAGAGCAAAGGACGAGTGGCAAACCGCCGTGCAAAGTGAGCCTTATGTTTGTCCAATCCCTAGCCATATTATGCCGGGTACCCACTTGTCGAATAAATAGGACCCGTCAAAGTATTGGGTTTGTTGAGCCCATGATGTCCGCAAATGAACAGGCTCGAGCGCGTCGCGGTGAAAAGGTACAAGAGCCGCGTTTGAGGATGCGCCAGCCTGCCGAGGTGCGAAGCCGACAAGCGCTTCGGCATCATCTGGATACAGGTTTTTCTAGCTCCTTGAACCCGTGCTATATCTTTTACCTGACCACTATAATCCGTTGCCGTCATCGCCAGAGGGTCCCCAGCCAATTTTCCTAGCGGCCTTCGAACGCGACGGATGGCTCAGTGAACCTGCGGAACATTGCCGAAGTTATTGAGAAGACACCACTTTTCCGAGGGGGAGGTGATCACCGTCATAGATCGAAAACTTGGTCAAAAATTACTTTCCTGGGGGGCTTGTATTCTCACATTATTTTAATGACTTAGAGAAAAAACCTTTGTTTTCCTTATCTTTCCCCATCGCGAGCGACCGTGGATGCCACCTTTGTGCCCCGGCTTTGGGCATCAGTCAACAGCACGGTCGAGCGGCAATAATTTCCGCTTACTGGGCGGAAATTATGCGGCAGAATAGAGGACGTTGGAAATTGAAGACGGGAAAACAAATCCCATCGTGACACGCCTTTCAATCAGCGAGCGAACCTTTTTCGTATTCCTCGTCTGACACCTTCTCCATCCATGTCACGGAACTTCCGTTGATCGCCTCGGCCACGGCGAAGTGCGCCATCGCTTCGGTACTTACCGCTCCGTGCCAGTGTCGGACATGGGGTGGAATCCAAACTACGTCTCCCGGCCCAACCGTCCGGATCTCTTCGCCCTCCCTCTGCACCCAGCCCCGGCCGCTCACGATGAACAGCGTCTGACCGAGGGGATGGGTGTGCCAGGCGGTACGAGCGCCTGCCTCGAAGGAGACCGTCGCGCCGCCGACGCGGGCCGGCGCTTCGGCCTGGTAAAGTCCCGAGATTTCCACCTGTCCGGAGAAATATTGTAGGGGCCCCGGCGTCCTGCCGTTGCCCGCCTGGGTGATCTCGATGTCCTGCTGCGGTGTAGTCATAGTGTTTTCCTTCCTTTTCTCAAAGACATGCTTGAGCACGGGCACGGCGGACATGGCTCGGGGCCATCCTGCGTAGAAGGCGATATGGCTCAGGACTTCGGAGGTCTCCGTGGCCGTCAGTCCATTGTCCATGGCGCGGTTGGCATGGAAGGGCAGTTGTTCGGGCTGCCCGGTGGCGATCAGCGCCGACAGGGTCACGAGGCTCCGGTCACGCGCCGAAAGATCCGGTCGCCGCCACAGGTCGCCGAACAGAACGCGATTGGTGAGATCGGAAAGTACCGCCGCCGTTGGCGCGACGGTCGTGTCGACGATGGCCTTGCGGGCAGCCTCGGCCGTGGCCTCTAGTTCCATGCGTGCGTCTTCGCTGTTCCGGACGGCTCCGATCTGTCGAGCATCAAAGACCTTCTTCGTCTCCTCGACCGCGAAGATGGCATTCGGCCAGCCGGAATAGAAGGCGAGCTGGGTGATGAGCTCGCCGATCTCCGCAGGCTTTACTCCGTTGTCGAGGGCGCGGTCGACATGTGCCGCGATCTGCGCCGTTTTCCCGGTAGAAACGATTGCCGAGACCGTGACGAGGCTGCGGTCGCGCGGGGCGAGTTCCTTTCGTTCCCAGACCTCGCCGAACAGGACCTCGTCCGTGAAGTGGCCGAGGCCGGGTGCAACGTCGTATACAGCCGCCGGAGCTATCTTGCGGCGTTCTTCCTGGGCTTCGACGCTTGTCGCGGCGATCGCCGAGATGGCGATCGATGCTGCGATGTTCTTCATCTTCAATTCCTCTCGAAACAACGGCGTCGTCACGGTCGGTCGACGACGCCGGAAGCCTTCGTCATGCCAGGTGCTGTCCGAAAAAGTCCGACATGCGGTCGAAGGGAATCTTGTCCATTCGGTCGTAGAGATCGGTATGGCTAGCGCCGGGGATGATCATCAGCTCCTTCGGCTCCGCGGCCGCTGCGAAGGCCGTCTCGGAAAAGTAGCGCGAATGGGCCTTCTCGCCGTGGACAAGCAGGATCGGCCGCGGCGAGATTTCCACGATGTAGGTCAGGATCGGCATGTTCATGAACGACAGCGGGGTCGTCTGCGACCACGAATTACCGGAGTTGACGGCGCGGGGATGATAGCCGCGCGGCGTCATGTAGTAGTCGTGGTAGTCGACGAGGAACTGCGCTTCGCCGCCCTGGAGCTCGTTGTAAGGAGGCTGATAGGCGGGGCTGCCTTTCTCCGCATCGGTCCAGCGCTGCCGGCTCATCTGGTCCAGCGCCTTCGTCCTCTGTTCGAGCGTCACGCTGTCGTTGTAGCCCTTCGACATGACGCGGGTCATGTCGTACATGGTGCTCGCGACGACGGCCTTGACCCGCTTGTCGACAGCGGCGGCGTTCAGGGCCATGCCGCCCCAGCCGCAGATGCCGATCATGCCGATGCGCTCGCGGTCGACGAAGGACTGGAGGCCGATGAAGTCCACGGCTGCGCTGAAGTCTTCCGTATTGACGTCGGGGGAGGCGATGTTGCGGGGTTCGCCGCCGCTTTCACCGGTATAGGATCCGTCGAATGCGAGCGTCGCGAAACCACGCTCGGCCATCGTCTGGGCGTAGAGGCCGGAAGACTGCTCCTTCACGGCGCCGAACGGTCCGCCGACGACGAGTGCTGCAAGCCTGCCGCTTCCCCGTTCTTTCGGAAGATAGAGATCGCCCGACAGCGTGATCCCGTACCGGTTCTTGAACGAGACCTTCTGGTGGTCGACCTTGTCGCTCTTCGGGAACACCTTGTCCCACGAGCTCGTCTGGGCGAGCGCCTGGGTTGCGGCAGCCGCTGGAATAACGCCGAGTGCTGCGACGGCGACGCCTGTCGCCTTCATCAGGCTACGCCGGCCGGCGTCGAATCCTTCGGTATTATCGGTCTTCCTGGTCATCGTGTGATCTCCTTAGATAGAGGTTTTGACTTACTGGATGCGTTCGATGCGCAGCGGGAATTTCCCGCGGACATGCAGCGCTTCGTAGCCCTCGTCGAAGCGGCCGAGGCGCACGAGGCCCGGATGCTTGTAGTCGGCGTAGAACATCGCCAGATTGCCCCAGGGCATGTAGTAGCAGAGGTCGTATGGCCGCTCGTTCGAGAAGGGGCCGTGCCCGTCCACCGACAGTTTGCGCGGCAGGTAAGCGATCTTCTCGTTGGAGCCGAAGTCGTCGATCTCCAAGTCCAGCGGCAGCATCGAAGCAAAGTCGCGTGCCGACGTATTGTCGTAGAGGGTCGCGGTCATTGTGTGCGTGTCGAATATCAATCTGATCTTCACGTCCGTGCGCTCCTGGTTGTCAGGGCCGTTCTGGCCGAACACTCTTGTCGGTAGGATTGCGGCTGCTGCTGCGGCCGAGACGAGAAGACCGCGGCGGGTCGGACTTGTGCGCGGGACGCTCATCGGGACCTCCTCGTGGCATGCCATGCGGCAATGGACATCAGCGACGAGCCTAGCAGCAGCACGGCGGCGAGCGTGAAAGTCGAGCGCCAGCCGACCGTGTCGAAGAGCAGGCCGCCGAGGGATGCGCCGGCCGTGATCGCAAGCTGGATAACAGCCACCTGCATGCCGCCGCCCGCTTCCGCGTCGTCGGGAAGGGCGCGGCTCAACCATGTTCCCCAGCCGACCGGAGCGGCGGTTCCGAGAAAACCCCATCCTGCCAGGGACAGGAGCACGGCGAGCTTCATCTCGCCAAACCCGATCATGGCGCCTGCAATGCAGGCCATCAGCAGCGGGATGGCAACGAGGATGCTGAACAGTCGGCTGGACAGGAGCTTTCCGATGATCCATGTGCCGACCGCTCCGGCCAGACCCATCACCAGAAGGGCGATGGAAAGAGTTTCGATGTCCAGTCTGGTGACCGTTTCCAAGAACGGCCTCAGATAGGTGAAGAGCGCGAATTGACCCATAAACAGGAGAAGGATCGCCGCCATGCCGAGCGCGACGGGTAGCCGTCCAAGAAGCCGGAACACGTTTCCTGATGTTTCTCCGCGTGGCGAAAGGCTGGGCAGGCTCATCCACTGCCAGACAAGAGCGAGCAGCGCGATCGGTACGACAAGGAAGAAGGCGCCGCGCCAACCGATGTAGGCGCCGAGAAGGCTGCCAAGCGGAGCCGAAATCGTCGCGGCGATGGCATTGCCGGCGTTTAGCAGCGCGAGCGCCTTTGGTACCTGATCCCTTTCGACGAGGCGCATCACGATCGACGTCGACATCGACCAGAAGCCGCCGATCGAGATGCCGAGCAGCGCTCGGCCGAGCATCAGGACCGAGTAGGCCGGTGCGATGGTTACGAGGATGCCGGACAACATCAGTAGCGCTGTCAAGGCCAGCACGAGCAGGCGCCGGTCAAGTCGACCTGCTAGGGTGGCGATGGACAGGCTCGTTATTACCGCGAAGATCCCGGAGATCGAAATCGCCTGACCCGTATTTCCTTCTGAAACGCCTAGGTCGAGAGCGATAGGGGTCAGCAGGCTGACTGGCATGAACTCCGACGCGATCAGCACGAACACGCACAGGGTCATGGAGAGAACGGCCCCCCATGCCGATGGTTTCCGTTCGATGTTGTCTAAGGTGAGCGTCATCGCTTTGTCCTGGACCTTCAATGTTCAACGTTGCCCTGAAGATAGTCCTCATCTATTTTTCGGATTAGATGGGCTAATCCGCATGGACCTATCGATTTTCAACATGAATAGGATGCGCAGATGCAACGCGAGGACATGAAGGACTTGTTGTGGTTCCTAGAGGTCGCGAAGGAAGGGAGCTTCACCAAGGCAGCCGCAAACCTCGCGACGTCTCAGTCTACCCTCAGTCATACAATCAAGCAGTTGGAGGCCCGCCTCGGCGTCCGTCTTCTTACAAGAACGACCCGCAGCGTCGCGACGACGGACGCTGGAGAACGCCTGTTCAGATCGATCTTACCTCGGTTTGAAGGCATTGAAGCGGATCTTGGAGATCTGGTCGCATTCCGCGAGAAGCCCTCCGGCACCGTAAGGTTGACCTTGTCCGATCATGCTCTGCAGACAACCGTATGGCCAAAGTTGTCTGTCGTTCTCGACAAATATCCCGACGTCAAGGTAGAGCTCTACGCCGACAATGGAATGCGCAACATCGTGGAAGAACGTTTCGATGCCGGCGTTCGCCTTGGGGAAAACGTCGACAAAGATATGGTCGCCGTCCGTATCGGTCCTGATTGGCGGCTCCGCGCAGTCGCTTCACCAAAATACTTCGCCAGACGCGGGCGTCCTCAGGCGCCTCAGGATCTAGTGGGTCACGTCTGCATCAACATGCGTCAGGCGACGCTCGGCGGCTTCTACGCGTGGGAGTTCGAAAAAGACGGCCGGGAACTGCGGGTGAGGGTGGATGGCCAGTTAAGTTTCAACTCCTCGATTTCCCTGCTAGAGGCCGCGGTCTCAGGCTTCGGCATCGCCTACGTTCCTGACAACCTTGTGGAGGAGCATATTGCCGATGGCCGTTTGCAAGCTGTCTTGGATGACTGGAGCCACCCATTCACCGGCTACCATCTCTACTATCCCAGCAGACGTCAGATGTCGCCTGCCATGGCGGTAATTGTGGACGCTCTTCGACAGCGCGGATCAAATTGAGTTGAGCGAATTTTAGGTGCCGACCGGGTACCAAGGTCCCCAGCCAATTTCCTAGCCGTCTTCGAACACCACGGAAAGCCTGAGGAACTGCAGCCGGGATTGACCAAGTTATTGAGAAGACGTCACTTTTTAGTGCGGGTAATGGTCGCCGATTTGGATTGGAAAATCAGTCTAAAGTGGCTTGCCTGGGAGGCCTGGATTATCACGTGATTTCAATGTCTTAGCTGGAAGCAATGAAATTGCCTCTATTTTTCCCATCGCGAGCGACCGTGGATGCCACCCTTGTGCCCTGGCTTTGGGCATCAGTCAACAGGACGGGCGAGCGGCAATAATTTCCGCTTTCGGACCTCCAGTTTGCGGTGAGGCGGCCATAAACCTCCCGGCAGCTTTGCGCCCCCTGTTCGGGCGTCAGCGCGAATTTCGCCGCGCGCAGAAAGCCGCCGTCGCAGCGAGAAGCGTTATGTCGCGCTGGCCCTCTGCAATGGGCGAGGGCGCCAAATCGGAGCGGTTCATGATCAGTGCCGTCTGCGCACGACGCAGCTTAATGGCCGCGCGACCTAGAAATCTTCGTGGGCATCATCTCTGGGCATCAGGTCGCCAATGATGCCAAAACGATATCCGGCACGACTGGAAAATCAAGGCATTAAGGGCATTTAGGGAGAATTGGCTGGGGAACCTGGATTCGAACCAAGATTAACGGAGTCAGAGTCCGTCGTTCTACCATTGAACTATTCCCCAAAAGCCTGGAACGCGAAGCGCGTTTGCGTCTGGTGGGTCGTCATATAGATGATTTATCTCGTGGCGCAAGTCGAAAAATGTTTTTTTGATATTCTTTTCCACTAGAGCCTCGCCCGCGTCGAGCGCGGGGTCGAAAGCAGCAGGCTTGTCTCGCTGCCGGTGATGCCGGGCACAAGGCGAATACGTCGGAGAACGGCGTCTAGGTCGCTCAATGTTGCGGCGTGAAGTTCCACGATCAGATCCCAGCGACCATTGGTCGTGTGGATTTCCGATATTTCCGGGAAGCCTCCGAGGGTGCGGATGACGCGGTCGGTTACGTGGCCTTCGATTTCGACCATCATGATACCGCGCACGGCAGCTTCCACAGCATCGGCTCTCAGGATCACCGTGTAACCGATGATCGTCCCGTCGTCCTCCATCTTCTCGATTCGCGATCTGACGGTTGCACGCGATGCACCGGCCTCGATCGCCAGATCGGAAATGCTTCTCCTGCCGTTGTGTCTGAGCAGGGTCACGAGTTTTTCATCGAGGGTATCCATTGGGTTCCATTTTGATAAATTGATTGATCAAAATGATATGCCATTTGGATATATTTGCCACTATTATCTATTCAATCTGCCACCTCTTTTGTGGTTCACTGCTGAAAACAGACATTGGGGATGATGCATTATGGATATCAGGCTGATCGGTGCGCCGTTGCAGATCGGGGCGGGGCAACTGGGATGTGAAATGGGGCCGAGCGCGTATCGTGTAGCCGGTCTTACGAAGGCGCTGGAGGAGCTTGGGCATAACGTCAGCGATGTCGGCAATGTCACGCCCACACTGATGAAGACGTTCAATCATCCCAATCCGGCAGTGCATCACCTGGCCGAAACGGTTGCGTGGACGGAAGCGCTGATGGAGGCTGCCTATCGCGAGAGCGAACATGCCATGCCGATTTTTCTGGGCGGGGATCATGCTATTTCGGCGGGAACCGTCGCGGGGATGGCGCGCCGCGTCGCCGAGAGCGGCCAGCCGTTCTTTGTCCTCTGGCTGGATGCGCATACGGATTATCATACGCTGGAAACGACGCGCAGCGGCAACCTGCATGGCACGCCGGTGGCCTACTTCAGCGGCCGAGATGGTTTCGAAGGCTACTTCCCGCCATTGCCGAACAAGGTACCGGAAGAGAACATCTGCATGATCGGTATTCGAAGCGTCGATCCGGCTGAAAATGCGGCGCTTGAGCAGAGCCGCATCACCATCAACGACATGCGCGCCATAGACGAGCACGGAGTTGCGGTGCTGCTGCGCAAGTTTCTGGCACGCGTTCGTGATGCCAACGGTGTGCTGCATGTCAGTCTCGATGTCGATTTTCTCGATCCGGCCATCGCGCCTGCCGTCGGCACCACCGTACCGGGTGGTGCCACCTTCCGGGAGGCGCATCTTGTCATGGAAATGCTTCATGACAGCGGGCTGGTGCGCAGTCTCGATCTGGTGGAACTCAATCCGTTCCTGGATGAGCGCGGCAGAACCGCGACCCTGATGGTGGATCTGGCCGCAAGCCTGATGGGCAAGCGCGTCATGGATCGTCCGACCCGAGCCGGCTGATAGGAGAACTTGTGATGACCGTTATACCCAATCTCAACATCGTACCCTTTGTCAGCGTCGATCACATGATGAAACTCGTTCTGCTGGTTGGTGTAGACACATTCCTGCGGGAACTCGCCGATGTGGTCGAGGAGGATTTCGTCCGCTGGGAGAGCTTCGACAAGACACCGCGCATCGCATCGCACTCCAAGGAGGGCGTCATCGAATTGATGCCGACGAGTGACGGAACGCTTTACGGCTTCAAATATGTGAACGGCCACCCGAAGAACATGAAGGAGGGCCGCCAGACGGTCACGGCTTTTGGCGTCCTTTCCGATGTTGGAAACGGTTATCCTCTGCTGCTGACGGAAATGACGATCCTGACCGCACTGCGCACGGCTGCGACGTCGGCGGTTGCGGCGAAGTATCTTGCCCGCAGCAACTCCCGTTCGATGGCCATCATCGGGAACGGCGCGCAGAGCGAGTTTCAGGCCCGCGCCTTCAAGGCGATCCTCGGCGTCGACCAGTTGCGTCTTTTCGATATCGATCGAACCGCAAGCGAAAAATGCGCCCGCAACCTTCAGGGCCAGGGGTTTTCGCTCGAGATTTGCGAAAGCGCCGAGGATGCCGTGGATGGCGCCGACATCATCACGACCGTGACGGCAGACAAGCAATATGCGACGATCCTGACCGACAACATGGTCGGCCCCGGCGTGCATATCAACGCGGTGGGTGGAGATTGCCCTGGCAAAACGGAACTGCATCGGGATATCCTGTTGCGGTCCGATATCTTCGTGGAGTACCCGCCCCAGACCCGCATTGAAGGCGAGATCCAGCAATTGCCGCAGGATCATCCGGTAACGGAGCTGTGGCAGGTTATTGCCGGCTCTAAAGAGGGACGCCGCAGCGAACGCCAGATCACGCTTTTCGACAGTGTTGGTTTTGCGACCGAGGATTTCTCGGCCCTGCGTTATGTCCGGTCGAAACTGCCATCCACGGGCCTCTATGCCGAACTGGATCTGCTGGCCGATCCGGACGAGCCGCGCGACCTGTTCGGCATGCTTCTGCGATGCGAGGCGGCGATGGCGTGAATGCCAAGGCGGGGCTCGGTTCAGGCCCCGCGTCGGCTTTTGCGGGCAGCGACATGTTCCCGCCAGAAGGTGAACAGGCCAGCCGCGATGACGATTGCTGCGCCGATGACCATGTTGGCGCTGACAATCTCGCCAAACATGGTGACACCCAGAATGGAAACCAGCACCAGCTGATAATAGGAAAAGGGCTGGATAGAGGCGGCATCCGCCAGCTCGAACGCCTTGATAAGGCAATAATGACCGCTCATGCCGGTAATGCAGAGCGCCAGCATCCATCCCCAGTCGTAGGGTGCCAGCTCAACCCAGTAAAACGGCCCGATGAGGGTCAGGGCGGCTGCACCTGCGACGCCGGTATAGAAGAAGCTCGTCATGGACGAATCGCTCTTGCTTCCAAGGCGCGTGAGCACGCCGTAGAGCGCAAGCATGAATGCGGCCATGAAGGTGATTAGCAGGGTGCTGTCGAAGCCGCCGTCATCGGGTTTGAGGATGACGAGAACGCCGATGAAGCCCACGAAAATGGCGCACCAGCGCCGCCAGCCCACCTGTTCCCCAAGCAGAGGCACGGAAAGGGCAGCAACGATCAAAGGCGCTGAAGCCACGATCGCGTGGGTGTGGGCAAGTCCGATCATAGCAAAGGAAAAGATCGAAAATACGATCTGTACGGCGAGCAGAACGCCACGGCCGATCTGGAGCCATGGCCGGTTCGCCATTATCGCACCGCGAATGCCACCGGATGACCGGGCAGCCATCAGCAATACGAAAACGGCAAAAGCCCAATATCGCAGCATAGCGACAAAAACCGGCGGATAGGCGCTGCCAAGGTGTTTGGAGATACCGTCCTGCACCGCAAAGATGCTGAAGGCGACAAGCGCGTAAAGATAACCGGTTTTCTGTGACGGCATTAAAAAACTCGTTGTCCGGCTTTCGCCGCTTGAAAGGCAAGGTGCGGTGAGGTCCGCAATATTCCGGAAACTATGTCTCCCGAGATTGCTTGTCAGACAACATTATTTTGCGAATGGCAGCGATGCAAGCGTGCCGCCCGCCACATCGGGAGCGACACGCGAATTTTTTGCCGGTTTTATGTCTTGAACTGTCGAGGCCTGAACGCTCGGTTTGATCAGTTCCGAACCTGCAGCAAAACCGTACCGGCTTGCAGATAATCGCCTTCCTTTGCGAGCAGATGGACTTTGCCTGCCTGAGGCGCGGTGATCTGCGTTTCCATCTTCATGGCTTCCATCACCGCCAGAAGGTCGCCCTCGGCAACGGTGGCACCATCTTCCACCTTGAAGGACTGCAAGGTTCCGGAAACCGGCGCGGTAACACCGTCTTGCTGCTTCTGTCCGTCTGTCCCGGATGCGGCGGCATCGATGCGACCGACAGAGCCAAGACCGGAGAGCAGCACGTTCGGCAAACCGACCGCAACACGCTTGCCGTCAATTTCCAGCCAGGTGCGGGTCATGGATGGGTCGTTTGCCGGTGCCGGGCGCTCCATGGCTTCAGGCATGGCGGCAAACTCCGTCTCGATCCAGCGGGTATGCACCTTGAAGCCATCCGTACCGATGAAATCCTCGGTTTCGATTGCTGCGCGATGGAAGGGCAGGACTGTCGCCACACCCTCGATGCGGAATTCCCTCAAAGCCCGGCGGGCGCGGCGAAGCACCTGGTCGCGGTCCGCGCCGGTGACGATGAGTTTTGCCATCAGTGAATCGAACACGCCCGGAATGGACGAGCCGCTGACGACGCCGCTGTCCATGCGGATGCCGGGGCCGGAAGGCGGATCGAACAGGGTGATCTCGCCGGGCGTCGGCAGGAAACCGCGACCGGGATCTTCGGCGTTGATGCGGAATTCCATCGAGTGACCGCGTGGCTCGGGCGTTTCGAGAACGCGCAGCTTTTCACCTTCGGCGATACGGAACTGTTCGATGACGAGATCGATGCCGGTCGTTTCCTCGGTAACAGGATGTTCCACCTGAAGGCGCGTGTTGACCTCGAGGAATGAAATCGTGCCATCGACGCCCAGCAGGAATTCCACTGTGCCCGCACCGGAATAACCCGCGGCTGCACAGATCGACTTGGCGGCGTCGTGGATTTTCTGCCGCTGCACATCGGAGAGGAACGGTGCCGGTGCTTCTTCGATCAGTTTCTGGTTACGGCGCTGCAAAGAGCAGTCGCGTGTGCCGAGGACCAGCACGTTGCCGTGCTTGTCGGCAATGACCTGAGCTTCGATGTGGCGGGGCCGGTCAAGGAAACGCTCAAGGAAACATTCACCGCGACCGAAGGCGGCGGTCGCCTCGCGAACGGCGGATTCATAGAGATCGGCGATCTCTTCCATCTTCCATGCGACCTTGATACCGCGACCGCCACCGCCATGGGCCGCCTTGATGGCAACCGGCAGTCCGTGCTGTTCTGCAAAGGCAATGACGTCTGCCGCAGTCGACACCGGACCGTCACTGCCCGCCACGAGCGGTGCGCCGACGCTGGTGGCGATGCGGCGTGCCTCGACCTTATCGCCCAGAACCTTGATGACATCCGGGTCAGGACCGATCCAGATGAGCCCTGCATCCAGCACGGCCTGCGCAAATTCGGCGCGTTCGGAGAGGAAACCGTAACCGGGATGGACGGCGTCCGCGCCAGCGCGCTTTGCAATGGCGATCAGCTTGGAAATGTCGAGATAGGTTTCAGCCGGGCGTACGCCTTCCAGTGCGTAAGCCTCATCGGCCAGCCGGACGAAGAGCGCGTCCTGATCGGGGTCGGCATAAACGGCGACCGACTGGATGCCGTAGTCGCGGCAGGCGCGAATGATGCGCACCGCGATCTCGCCGCGATTGGCGATCAGTACTTTTTTCATCGCTGTTCTCCTCGGAATTCTGTTTTTTTGATCGCCGATATTTCGGCAAAGGGGCCAATCGGCCGGAATCTGATTTTTGCGTTGACGGGAATCTGGCCCGCCAGATCAAGGTGATATTCGGCAACCGCACCGATAACCGGGTAACCGCCGGTCAGCGGGTGATCGGCAAGGAACAGCACCGGCTGACCGCTGTGCGGTATCTGGATGGCGCCCGTTGCGGTGCCTTCACTCGGCAGTTCGGCGCTATCCTTGCGTTCGATTGAAACGTCGCCGGAAAGGCGAATGCCGACACGGTTCGATTGCGGCGTCACCTGCCAGAGCTGACCCGTCAGTGTGTCCAGGCCTTTTTCAGTAAACCAGTCGGTACGCGGACCCAGCACCACATCGAGGGTTACCACTTCGCCGGTTTGCGGTGGGTCAAATGCGGGAGCCTCATCGATTGAAAGGCTGGAAAGGCCCGATTTTTCAGCATTCAAAAACAGAACAGAACCTGCGGTGACCGGCTGCGGGCCGACGACGGCAAGTGTATCCGTTGCGAAGCTGCCGAGAACCGGGTCAACGTTGAAACCACCACGAACGGCGAGATAACAGCGCATGCCCTTTTGTGGCTGGCCGAACGTCACCACGTCGCCGGATTCCAGCGAAACCGGAGTGTAAGGCGGGGCATCGATCATGTTGCCAGCTGCCGTTCTGATCGAGATCGGGCAGGGAGCCCCTGCAACGCCGATGACGGTGCGGCTGGAGCTTTTGAAGGAGAAGCCGCCGAGTGTCAGTTCCAGGCTGGGCGTGTTGACAGGGTTTCCGACAATGCGGTTTGCAGCATTGAAGGCGCTTCGATCAAGCGCACCGGAAGCAGAGACGCCTTGTCCGGTCTGCCCGAGGCGACCGAGATCCTGAAACAGTGCAGGCATCGGGGCAGCGAGCACCTCGAAATGCGCTGCACTTCTGTCTGGTTCCGGCTGCTCTTCGCGCGGCTTGGCAGGGGCGGTGGAAAAGGCTTTGCCTGCCTTGGCCATGTCGAAGAAACGGACGCGATATCCGGGCTGGAAAAGCGCGCCGGGGTCGCGGTCGATATCCCACATCTTGGACGGCGTGGTGCCGATGATCTGCCAGCCGCCGGGGCTGCTTTGCGGATAGACGCCGCTGAAGGCACCGGCAAGCGCCACCGAGCCAGCCGGAATGCGCGTGCGCGGGCTCTGGCGGCGTGGAACATGAAGTGCGGGATCCCCGCCCACGAGATAGCCGAAACCGGGTGCGAAGCCGCAGAAGGCAACGGTGAACTCGCTTTCCGTGTGACGGCGGATGACCTCTTCGACGCTGAGGCCGGTGAGTTCGGCAACGTCGCCAAGGTCTTCGCCATCGTAACGAACGGGAATTTCGACCAGATTTTCCGACGGCGCGATTTTTGCCGAAAGATCGCGGGTCGAAAGTTGGTTGGCTAGCGCCTCGGCACTGATCTTTTCCGGACGAAAGCGGATCATCAGCGTGCGTGCAGCCGGAACCGTCTCTTCGATACCTTCGACAGGATCGGCCTGAAGCGAGGCGAACAAGGCCAGCGTCTGGTCGAGATCGGCCAGTTCGACAAGCAGGGTGGTAAGGCTGACGGGGAGAAAGCGCATCCTGTCCTCACGCATGATAGGCGGAATCGGGAATGTCGGTGATGAACATGTGGCCTGGCGCGTGGGTGATGGCGAAGGGTACGCCGGACGCCATGACAGCCGCCTGCGGAGTGACGCCACAGGCCCAGAATACGGGAACTTCGCCGGGCTCGATGCGAACGGCATCGCCAAACTCCGGCTTGGACAGATCGGCGATACCGATTTCCTCTGGCGATCCGATATGAACCGGTGCGCCGTGTACGGCAGGAAAGCGGCCGGAGATCGTGGCGGCGTCGGCGACGCGGGAGGCGGGGATCGGCCGCATCGAAACAACCATGTTGCCCTTGAGGCGTCCCGCCGGGCGACAGGGCTGGTTGGTCAAGTACATCGGCACGTTGGTCTTGTCCGTCATGTGACGGATTTCGATGCCTGCCTCGACCATCGGCGTTTCGAAGGTGAAGCTGCAGCCGATCAGGAATGCGACAAGATCGTCACGCTCGGCCCAGGCTGCGGTGGCATCTGCCGTTTCTTCAACCAGTTTGCCGTCGCGCCAGATGCGGTAGAGCGGCAGATCGGTGCGCAGGTCTGCGCCGGGTGCCAGAAGCGTGGTGGGGGAGCCGGGGTCGGAAACGTCCAGAACCGGGCAGGGCTTCGGGTTGCGCTGCGCGTATAGCAGGAAATCGAACGCCCAGTCGCGTGGCAGAACGATCATGTTTGCCTGCGTAAAACCGGGTGCGACGCCGGATGTGGGCTGAACAAGACCGCCGCGGTAAGTGGCGCGCGCCTTTTGTGCGGCTTCAGCGTTCGTGTGTCTGAGGAAAGATGTGGGGATGGTCATTGGCCTCGCCTTACACGCTGGATACGAAAGAACGGATTTCAACACCTTCCGCTTCGAAGCGGCGGCGGATTTCCTGCGCGATGGCCACCGCGCCGGGGCTGTCGCCGTGCACGCAGATCGATTGCGCCTCGAGTTTGATGAGGCTGCCGTCGATGGCTTTCAGCGTCCCCTCGCGGGCCAGCTGCACCATGCGATCGGCGATCCTGGTGGGGTCATGCAAAACGGCGCCTGCTTCACGGCGCGAAACCAGTTGCCCCTGCGGCGTGTATGCGCGATCGGCGAAGGCTTCAGCGACGACGGCAAGACCGGACTTGCGGGCCAGGTCGAGGATGGGGGCGCCAGCAAGTCCCATCAGAACCAGCGAGGGATCGACGGCCTTGATGCCATCGATGACTGCCTGCCCCTGTTTGGCATCATTGGCGATCCGATTGTAAAGCGCGCCATGCGGTTTCACATAACGGACGGTGGTCCCTGCAGCGGCTGCAAGGCCCTTCAATGCGCCGATCTGGTAGATGACGTCTGCGATCAGTTCTTCATAGGTGGCATCGAGATCGCGGCGGCCGAAGCCGACGCGATCCGGGTAGGAGACATGTGCGCCGACCACGACGCCTTTTTCGGCTGCGGCCTTAACGGTGCGGTAGATACCGGCCGGATCACCGGCATGAAAACCGCAGGCGATGTTGGCGCTGGAAACGACGGCGAGCATCGCCGCGTCATCTCCCATTTTCCACGCGCCGTAGCTTTCTCCGAGGTCGCTGTTGAGGTCGATTACCGCCATGTCTTTTCTCCCAATATCGTCTTACAGGCTAAGCAGGCTGAAGATCGTGCCGGCTGATTTATAGCCCATGTACCATGTCAGAGCGCATGTCAGAACGCCGAGTACCAGCAGCCAGCGCGGATAGCGATAACCGCCCATCAGGTCTTCGCGTTTCCAGGCGGCGAACAGGAAGATGCTGAGGCCGATTGGAAGGATGAGGCCGTTCAGGCCGCCCACGAATACCAGCATAGCTGCGGGCGGCGTGGTGATGAGCAGGTAGCAGATGAGCGAGATGGCGATGAAAACCACCGTCGCCAGATTGCGGGCGCGTTCGGTGATGTCCTGTTTGAAGACGGTGATGAAGGACACGGATGTGTAGGCCGCGCCGATGACGCTGGTGATGGCGGCGGCCCAGAAAATGACGCCGAAGAGCCTGTAGCCCAAATCGCCTGCCGCATGCTGGAAAGCCTGCGCCGCCGGGTTTGCGGCCTTCCCCGACGTGTCGATGATGATGCCACTGGCAACAACGCCGAGGATGGCAAGGAACAGAACGTAGCGCATGACACCGGTGACGGCGATGCCGGTCAGAGCCGCGCGGTTGACTGCGGGCAGGTTCTCGATGCCGACCATGCCACGATCCAGAAGGCGGTGCGCGCCGGAGTAGGTGATGTAGCCGCCGACCGTGCCGCCAACGATGGTGGTAATGGTCGCGAAGTTGATGGTGTCTGGCAGGAAAGTCTGTCTGAAGGCGTCGCCCACCGGAGGCTGGGACACGAAAGCGACATAGAGGGTAAGCGCAATCATCAGGATGCCGGCAAAAATGATAAAGCGATCAACGGCCATGCCAGCGCGTTTGGAAACAAAGATGGCGATGGAGAAAGCCGCACTGATTGCGCCGCCAATTTTAGGGTCCATGCCAAAAATGGCATTCAAACCTAGACCGGTGCCACCAATGTTGCCGATGTTGAAGAACAACCCGCCGACAATCACGAGAATGGCGAGCAGATAACCGGATCCGGGAATCGCGGCATTGGCGATGTCGGATGCACGCATGCGGGTGAGCGTGACAATGCGCCAGATGTTTAGCTGCACCACGAAGTCGATCAGGATGGACGCCAGGATGCCGAACGCAAAGGCCGCGCCGAGTTGGGTCGTAAATGTGGCCGTCTGGGTGATGAAGCCCGGGCCGATGGCTGATGTGGCCATGAGGAAGATTGCCGCCATCAAGGATGCGCGTCTGGATTTTATCGTGTCGACGCCCTGTGCGAGCTTCGTTTGCTGCATGGATTTGCTCCCATCCTGTGCTGCGATCCGCCCCTCGCGGATGCTTTATGGTGTTGATCTTGGCGTGTTCTGCGAAATTGTCAATATTGTTCAACAATAGTAATATATCGTTCTTTTATTTTGCTCGTTTGTTGGACGTGGTGCGCAGTGTTTCATCACGATTTTTTCGTGCTTTGCCCAGTGTTTGTGCTAATGGCATTGGTGTCCGTGTGCGCAACCGTTGCCACGGCTTCCCAAAATCGCCTGCTCTTAGGAAAGGAGCGTCATGACGGAAACTGTGGAAGGTCTGCCGCTTGCCGACCGACTTGCCAAGGACATTCGCAACTTGCTGATCTCCGGTGAGTTGAAGCCTGGCCAGCGTCTTTCAGAGGCAGCCTTCAGCGAGCGTTTTGACGTGTCGCGCAATTCGCTGCGCGAAGCCTTCCGCCTGATGACCAAGGACGGACTTTTGCGGCACGAGGCCAATCGCGGCGTCTTCGTTGCCGTCCCTTCCATGGCGTCGGTCATCGATATCTACCGGGTCCGCCGTATGATCGAATGCGGCGCGCTTCGCCAGGCGTGGCATAAGCATCCTGCCGTCAGGAGCATGCGCAGGGCGGTGGAGGAAGCCAAGGTCAGACGGGAGCACGCCGATTGGAACGGGGTCGGCAGCGCAAACATGAAGTTTCATGCCGCTGTTGTGGACCTTCTCGACAGCGGCCGTCTGAGTGACTTTTACGAGCGCATTGCTGCGGAGCTGCGCCTTTGTTTCGGGCTCCTGAAAGATCCCGAGATGCTTCACTCGCCTTTCGTGGACATGAACAACAAGATTCTCTCACTCGTGGAAGAAGGACGGATGGGAGAGGCCGGTGATGAGATGGACGTGTATCTCAATCTTTCCGAGCGGACGGTTCTGAAGGCCCTTGAGCGGGCGGTGGAACACACGCCCTGATATTTTCGAGAAACCGGTCGCGCCACTGGCCGGATTTTGCGCTGGATATGATTGCCAAGTTTGTTGCGGTGCGTCATCTATTTGATCATGACGCTTCGCGACCTTACCATTCTTGTCATAGATGAAAATGCGATCCGCGCCTCGATTATCGAGGAGGGACTTCGTGAGGCAGGGCATCATCGCGTCACGGTTATTCATGAGGTGCACGGTGTGGCGCGGACGATCGAGACCCTGCAGCCAGACGTGATCTTCATTGATCTGGAAAATCCCAATCGTGACATGATGGAACATCTTTTCCAGCTTACGCGTACGGTCGGTCGCCCCATTGCCATGTTTGTCGACCGTTCGGACACCGCTTCCATCGAGGCAGCAGTGGAGGCGGGTGTCTCGGCTTATGTCGTGGACGGGCTGAAAAAAGAGCGTGTTAAACCCATTCTGGATATGGCGGTCAGCCGCTTCAATGCTTTCAGTCGCCTTCAGCGGGAACTGGCGGACGCCAAATCGGCGCTGGAGGACCGCAAACTCATCGAGCGTGCCAAAGGCATCTTGATGAAGATGCGTGGCCTCTCCGAAGAGGAAGCGTTTGCGCTGCTGCGCCAGACGGCGATGAACGAGAAGAAGAAGATATCCGAGATTGCGCAAAGCGTGGTCACGGCTGCGGGTCTGCTGATGTAATTGCCGGACCGGCGACAATGTGGAGTAAACGGTATGACTGCGCATGGAACGAAATCCGGGAAGGATGGCGAAGTGGCTGAAACTGCCGCTCCCGCAGTCATCGGCGACGACCGGCAGAGAACCCTGCGTGCAGGATTCATTCCGCTGGTCGATGCGTCGGTCCTGATTGCCGCTGCCGAATTCGGTTTTGCCAAGCGCGAGGGGTTGACGCTCGATCTTGTCAAGGATGTGTCCTGGGCGAATGTGCGTGACCGGCTGGCATTCCGGCAATTCGACATCGCCCATATGCTGTCTCCCATGCCGGTCGCGTCCATGCTTGACCTCGGCTCCAACCCATCCCCGACGATCGCGCCCTTTTCCCTCGGTCGCGGCGGCAATGCGATAACCTTGTCGACCCGGCTTTTCGCGCGGATGAAGGCCTCAAGCGGTCTGTCGGAAGCAGCGGGAGCGCTTGAAAATGCGCAGGCGCTGAAACGGGTGCTCGATGATATGCGGGCGCACGGCGAACCTGCGCCCACGTTGGGCATGACCTATCCGTTCTCCTCGCACAACTATGAATTCCGCTACTGGCTGGCGGCCGGCGGAATTCATCCCGATCACGACGTGAAGCTTGTGGTCGTGCCTCCACCCTTGACGTCGGATGCGCTGGCGGCCGGCGCGATCGACGGTTTCTGCGTCGGTGCGCCCTGGAATATCGTCGCTGCCGAGCGTGGCGTTGGCAGGATTGTCGCCGCCAAACAGGACTTGTGGCCATCCGCTCCCGAAAAGGTCATCGGCATGCGGCCCGAATGGGCGGATAGCCAGCAGGAGACAGTCTCGCGCCTGCTGATCGCGCTGGATGCCGCCGCCAAGTGGTGCGACCAACCGGAAAACCATGACGACCTCAGCCGGGCGCTCGCCGATCCGCGCTATATCGATGCGCCTGAAAACATCATTCGCCGCGTTCTTGCCGGTGAATTCAGTATCGACAGCCAAGGTAACCGGCGGGTGATCGACAATTATTTCTCCTTCCACGCTGGTAACGCCAATTATCCGCGGCAGTCACAGGCGCTGTGGATCTATAGCCAGATGATCCGGTGGGGGCAGGTGGCTTACTCTGATGCGGGTATCACGGCGGCGGCGTCAGCCTACAGGCCGGATATATATCGCCGTGCGCTTGGTGATGCCAGTGCTCCGGTCGATGCTGATATCCGGGTCGAAGGTGTGGAGGCTGGCGACCGTTTTCTCGATGGTTTCGTTTTCGACCCCGCCGATATCGAGGGTTACGTAAAAGGGTTTGCCGTGCGAAGCGCAGCCAACATTTCCGTGTCTGGCAGCGATGTCTGATTGCCGCCGAGTGTTGTGACGTGCGCAAATTTAAAGCGTGGCTGTTTTGCTGCTGCGCAAATGTGAGGCACAAGTGCTGCTGATTAAAAAATGGACGGTGCACGAAAGTAAAGAAATAAAACTTTATATACAGTAACTTATTTCATTTCTTCTAAAGTGGCACGCCAATTGCTTCTCTAAAAACGCACCGGTCAACGGCGACCGGGGTGAGAGAAGCGCGTGATATGCGCTTTTAAAGACATCGACGTCGCAAGGTTTTGCTGCCCGGATCGCTCTGACGCTCCGCTGGTGCAAACACCGAGCGGCGTTTTTTTATTTCCGGCTTTTTTCGCAAACAAGAACGTCACTTCCCAAGAGTGGCCAGACAAGGGGAACATGCGGATGACCAAAATATTCTCGGGCTCCATCAGCCGCCGCACCATCTTGAGGACTACGGCCACAGCCGCCCTCGTCACCGCTGTCCGTTCAGCCTTTCCGTCCGGCGCCTTTGCCGCCACCGCTGAGCCAGAGGTGAAAGGTGCGAAGATCGGCTTCATCGCGCTGACCGATGCCGCACCGCTGATCGTGGCGGCGGAAAAGGGGCTGTTTGCCAAACATGGCATGCCCGATGTCGAAGTGCTCAAGCAGGCATCCTGGGGCGCAACGCGCGACAATCTGGTTCTCGGCGGTGCGGCAAACGGTATCGACGGTGCGCACATCCTTACCCCCATGCCCTACCTCATGCATACCGGCAAAGTGACACAGAACAATGTGCCGGTGCCGATGACGATTCTGGCGCGTCTCAACCTCGACAGCCAGGGAATTTCCGTCGCCAAGGAATATGCCGAAACGGGCGTACAGCTGGATGCCTCGAAGCTGAAGGCCGCTTTTGAAAAGAAGAAGGCCGAAGGCAAGGAAATCAAGGCCGCCATGACCTTCCCTGGCGGCACGCATGATCTGTGGGTTCGTTACTGGCTGGCAGCCGGTGGCATCAATCCCGACAAGGACGTGTCCACCATTGTCGTTCCTCCGCCGCAGATGGTTGCCAACATGAAGGTCGGCAACATGGACGTTTTCTGTGTGGGTGAGCCATGGAACGAGCAGCTCGTCAATCAGGGCATCGGCTTCACGGCCTGTACCACGGGTGAACTGTGGAAGGGCCACCCCGAGAAGGCGTTCGGCATGCGCGCCGACTGGGTGGAAAAGAACCCGAACGCCACGAAAGCCCTGCTCATGGCCGTGATGGAGGCCCAGCAATGGTGCGACAGCATGGACAACAAGGAGGAAATGTCGGCCATCCTCGGCAAACGCCAATGGTTCAACGTGCCGCCAAAGGATGTGCTCGGTCGTCTCAAGGGCAACATCAATTACGGCAACGGCCGAACTCTGGAAAACACCGGCCTGCAGATGAAATTCTGGCAGGACAATGCCTCCTATCCGTTCCAGAGCCACGACAGCTGGTTCATCGCGGAAAACATTCGCTGGGGCAAGTTTGCACCCGATACCGACATCAAGGCGCTCGTCGGGCAGGTCAACCGCGAAGATCTGTGGCGCGAGGCTGCGAAGGAACTCGGCGTTGCGGATCTTCCGCAGTCCACATCGCGCGGCAAGGAAACCTTCTTCGACGGCAAGGTCTTCGATCCGGAAAATCCTTCGGCCTATCTCGACAGTCTTTCCATCAAGGCAGCCTCCTGAGGAGGAGTCGCGGTCTCGCTCCTTCCCTGCTGATTGATGGCAGGGTGAGGGGCGAGACCTCAGCCACAACCGAAATCCAGAGGAATTGCAAATGACTGCATTGGCCCGGAAATTCAAAGAACAGCCGCAGAATCCGTCTGCGCAGAAAGCAAATGTGGTGACGTTATCGGCCAAGCCCGCACAGCGTTTTCATCTGCAAAAGTGGGCCGCTGCCGCTGCCCGCAACATCGTCCCGCCGATGGTCGTGCTGATCGTTATGCTCGGCATCTGGCAGGTGCTTTGTTCCGCCCCCGGTGCATCACTGCCGCCGCCAAGCCAGGTTTTTGAAGAAAGCTATGACCTCATCGTTTCGCCTTTCTTCAACTTCGGCTCGCAGGATATCGGCCTTGGCTGGCGAGTATTGGTGTCGCTCGAGCGCGTCGCATACGGTTTCGGGCTGGCGGCTATCGTCGGCGTCGTGACGGGCGCGATCATCGGCCAGTCGATCTGGGCAATGCGCGGCCTCGATCCGATCTTTCAGGTGCTACGCACCGTGCCGCCGCTGGCATGGTTGCCGCTTTCGCTGGCTGCGTTCCAGGACAGCAATCCCTCGGCGATTTTCGTGATCTTCATCACCTCCATCTGGCCGGTCATCATCAACACGGCTGTCGGCGTGCGCAACATTCCGCAGGATTATCGCAACGTCGCGCAGGTGCTGCGGCTCAACCAGATCGAGTTCTTCTTCAAGATCATGCTGCCATCCGCCGCACCTTACATCTTCACCGGCCTGCGTATCGGCGTCGGCCTGTCATGGCTCGCCATCGTCGCCGCTGAAATGCTGACGGGTGGCGTCGGCATCGGCTTCTTCATCTGGGATGCATGGAACTCGTCGCGCCTGCCCGACATCATCGTCGCTCTCGCCTACATCGGCGTCGTCGGCTTCGTGCTCGACAAGCTGGTGGCGGCACTCGGCAAAGTCATCACCCGCGGCGCTGCGGCAAACTGAGAGGACGGAATATTATGAACGCCTATCTCAAGCTCGATCATATCGACAAATATTTCGACAAAGGCGGCAGCCGTGCCGAGGTGCTGAAAGGGATCAACCTTACTATTGGCAAGGGCGAGTTCGTTTCCGTGATCGGCCATTCCGGTTGTGGTAAGTCCACGATGCTCAACCTTATCGCCGGTCTGACGAAGGTGTCGGCGGGTGCCGTTCTGCTGGAGAACCGCGAGGTCAACGAGCCGGGACCGGAGCGCGCCGTCGTGTTCCAGAACCACAGCCTGCTGCCTTGGCTTTCTGTTTACGAAAACGTCAATCTCGCCGTTGAGAAAGTCTTCAGCAGAACCAAAACCAAAGCCGAGCGGCATGAGTGGGTGATGCGCAATCTGGATCTCGTGCAGATGGCGCATGCCAAGGACAAGAAACCGTCTGAAATCTCCGGTGGCATGAAGCAGCGTGTCGGTATTGCCCGCGCGCTGGCGATGGAGCCGAAGATCCTTTTGCTGGATGAGCCGTTTGGCGCGCTGGATGCCCTGACCCGGGCGCATCTGCAGGATGCCGTGATGGAAATCCATGCCCGGCTTGGCAACACCATGGTCATGATTACCCATGATGTCGACGAGGCCGTGCTGCTTTCCGACCGCATCGTGATGATGACCAATGGTCCTGCCGCCCATATCGGTGAAGTGCTTGACGTGCCGTTGCCGCGGCCGCGCAACCGCATCGAGCTTGCATCCGACAAGACCTACCTCAAATGCCGCGAAGCCGTGCTGAAGTTCCTCTACGAACGTCATCGCTTCGTCGAAGCCGCGGAGTAACGCCTATGGCCCAGAAACTCGTCATCATCGGCAATGGCATGGCGCCGGGGCGCATGCTGGAAAACCTATTCGAAACGGCCCCCGGCCTTTACGACGTCACGATCTTCAACGCCGAACCGCGCGTCAATTACGACCGCATCATGCTGTCCCCGGTCCTCTCCGGCGAGAAAGCCTATGACGACATCATCATTCACAATGACGAATGGTATGCGGCAAACAACGTCACGCTGCACAAAGGCGCGAAGGTTTCGCAGATCGATCGCGACAAGAAGACCGTCACCAGCGAAAACGGCATTACCGTTTCCTACGACAAGCTGGTCATCGCCACCGGCTCCTTGCCTTTCATCATTCCGGTTCCCGGCCACCAACTGCCCGGTGTGCTACCATATCGCGACCTCGATGACGTCACGAAAATGCTGGAGATCGCCAAGGGCAAGGGCCGCGCCATCGTTATCGGCGCCGGTCTTCTCGGCCTCGAAGCCGCCTATGGCCTGAAGCGTCAGGGCATGGATGTCACGGTCATCCACCTGATGCCGACGATCATGGAGCGCCAGCTTGATCCGGCAGCAGCCTATCTGCTGGAAAAGGCACTGAACGAGCGCGGCATCGACATCATCACCAAGGCCAACACCAAGCGCATCCTCGGTGAAGACAAGGTTGAAGGTATCGAACTGGAAGACGGCCGCGTCATCAAGGGTGATATGGTCGTCATGGCAGTCGGTATTCGCCCTGCTGCCGGACTTGCCAAGGAGGCAGGGATCGCCGTTAACCGCGGTATCGTGGTGGACGATGGCATGATGACATCTGACGCTTCGATTTACGCACTGGGAGAATGCGCGGAACATCGCGGTATATGCTACGGCCTCGTCGCGCCGCTTTACGAAAGCGCCAAGGTGCTGGCCGACCGCCTGACTGGCGGTCATGCCGAATATCACGGCTCTGTCACCAATACGAAACTCAAGGTTACAGGCGTCAATTTGTTCTCCGCGGGGGATTTTGCCGAAGGTGACGACCGCGAGGAAATCGTTCTGCGCGATGCCACCGCTGGTGTCTACAAGCGCCTGATCCTCAAGGAAAACCGTATTATCGGTGCGGTTCTTTATGGCGAAACGGCAGATGGTTCGTGGTTCTTCGATCTGATGAAGAAGGCCACCGACATTTCCGCCATGCGCGAAACCCTGATCTTTGGCCAAGCCTATCAGGGAGGGTCCCCGCTGGACCCTATGGCGGCCGTTGCAGCCTTGCCGGATGATGCGGAAATCTGCGGCTGCAACGGCGTCTGCAAGGGCAAGATCACCTCGACCATTACGTCGAAGGGATTGACATCGCTGGATGATGTGCGCGCCCACACCAAGGCGTCCGCCTCCTGCGGTAATTGTACGGGCCTTGTCGAGCAGTTGATGACGCTGACGCTCGGCGACAGCTACAATCCCGCCGCCGTTCAACCAATGTGCAAATGCACGGATCTCGGCCATGACGACGTGCGCCGTCTCATCAAGGCCAAGGGTCTGAAAACCATTCCGGCCGTCATGCAGGAGCTGGAGTGGAAGACCTCCTGTGGCTGCGCCAAATGTCGCCCGGCGCTCAACTATTATCTCGTCTGCGATTGGCCGGATGAATATGCCGACGATTACCAGTCGCGTTTCATCAATGAGCGCGTTCACGCCAACATCCAGAAGGACGGCACCTATTCCGTCGTCCCGCGCATGTGGGGCGGCGTCACCAATGCGGGTGAACTGCGTGCCATCGCCGATGTCGTCGATAAGTTCGAGATTCCTCTGGTGAAGGTGACAGGTGGTCAACGTATCGACCTTCTCGGCATCGAGAAGGAAGACCTTCCCGCCGTATGGGCTGAGCTCGGCAAGGCCGGTTTCATCTCCGGTCAGGCTTATGCCAAGGGGCTTCGCACCGTCAAAACCTGTGTCGGTGAACAATGGTGCCGGTTTGGCACGCAGGACAGCACCGGGCTTGGTATCCGCATCGAGAAGTTTATGTGGGGTTCGTGGACACCGGCGAAACTGAAACTCGCCGTTTCAGGCTGTCCGCGCAACTGCGCGGAAGCGACCTGCAAGGATATCGGCGTGATCTGTGTCGATTCCGGTTTCGAAATCCACTTCGCGGGCGCTGCGGGTCTGGACATCAAGGGTACGGAGGTTTTGGGGCTGGTTCCGACCGAGGACGAGGCGCTGGAGCATATTGTGGCGCTGACCCAGATGTACCGCGAACAGGCACGTTATCTGGAACGCATCTACAAGTGGGCCAAGCGCATCGGCTACGACGAAATCCGCCGCCAGATCATGGGCGATGCGGACAGGCGCAAGGGCTATTACGAGCGCTTCGTCTTCAGCCAGAAATTCGCGCAGGTCGATCCATGGTCAGAGCGCGTATCCGGTCATGACAAACACGAGTTCAAGCCGATGGCGACGCTCGGTTTCAATCAGGCAGCGGAGTGAAGCAGATGGACAGAAACTGGATCGATATCGGTCATATTTCCGACATTCCGCTGCGCGGCGCGCGTTGCGTGAAAACCCCGATGGGCAAGATCGCCGTGTTCCGCACGGCGGAGGATCAGGTCTTTGCCATCGAAGACCACTGCCCGCACAAGGGCGGCCCGCTTAGCCAAGGTATCGTGCATGGCGCTTCGGTGACGTGTCCGCTGCACAATTGGGTCATTTCTCTGGAAACCGGCAAAGCGCAGGGAGCCGATGAGGGTGAGGTGAAAACCGTTCCCGTCCGCAATCTCGACGGGCAGCTTTCCATAGCGATCGAGGCGTTGATGATGGCGGCGGAGTGACCATGGCAAAAGAGGTCAAGACCACCTGTCCCTATTGCGGCGTCGGTTGCGGCGTTATCGCCACCGTTGCCGATAACGGTGCAGTAGCGGTCAAGGGCGATCCCGAACATCCGGCCAATTTCGGCAGGCTCTGTTCCAAGGGGTCGGCTCTGGCGGAAACCATCGATCTGGAAGGGCGGCTGCTTCACCCTATGGTCGCTGGCCGCCAGACGGGATGGAGTGAAGCGCTTGACCTCGTGGCCTCGAAATTTTCCGAAACCATTGCCGAACATGGACCTGATTCGGTTGCTTTTTATGTCTCAGGCCAATTGCTGACGGAGGATTATTACCTCGCCAACAAGCTGATGAAGGGCTTCATCGGCTCGGCCAATATCGATACGAATTCCCGTCTCTGCATGTCGTCCTCCGTTGCCGGTCACCGCCGCGCTTTCGGGTCGGATACGGTGCCGGGCACTTACGAGGATCTGGAACTGGCAGATCTGGTGATCCTGACCGGCTCCAATCTGGCATGGTGCCATCCGGTGCTTTATCAACGGCTTGCTGCTGCAAAAGCTGCCCGTCCGGAGATGAAGGTCGTGGTCATCGACCCGCGCCGGACGATGACGGTCGATATTGCCGATATACATCTTTCCATTCGTCCCGATGGCGATGTCGCGCTGTTTGCCGGTTTGCTGGGTTATCTGGCGGCTGGTTCTACGGTTGACCGGACCTATGTGAACAGCCACACGGCGGGTTTCGATGCTGCCGTGGAAGCCGCAAGCGAACACAGCCTGTCCGAAATCGCCGAAGCCACGGGCCTGACGATTGCCGAGCTTATTCGCTTTTACGAACTGTTTGAAGCGACCGAAAATGTCGTGACCTGCTACAGCCAGGGCGTCAACCAATCGTCTTCGGGCACGGACAAGGTCAACGCCATTATCAATTGCCATCTGGCGACCGGCCGTATCGGCAAGCCCGGCATGGGGCCGTTTTCGCTGACCGGGCAGCCGAATGCCATGGGCGGGCGCGAAGTCGGCGGGCTTGCCAATATGCTTGCGGCGCACATGGCGCTGGAAAATCCGCAAGATAGAGATCGCGTGCAGCGCTTCTGGCAGGCGCCGATCATTGCGGATAAACCCGGATTGAAGGCAGTCGATCTTTTCATGGCGGTGGCGGATGGCCGCATCAAGGCGCTCTGGATCATGGCCACCAATCCTGTGGTTTCCATGCCGGATGCGTCGATCGTTGAAGCAGCGATCAGCCAATGCCCCTTCGTCGTCGTTTCCGAGATCATGGCTACGACCGATACCTCTCGCCACGCGCATGTGTTGTTGCCATCGCTCGGCTGGGGTGAAAAAGACGGCACCGTTACCAATTCGGAACGGCGCATTTCTCGCCAACGCGCCTTTCTAGCTCCAGCCGGGGAGGCAAAGGCCGACTGGTGGCAATTGGCGGAAGTTGGCCGTCGTATGGGCTTCGGGAGCGCCTTTTCCTTTACGAATCCGGCAGCGATTTTCGGTGAGCATGCTGCGCTTTCAAGCTTCGAAAATGCAGGTAGTCGCGATTTCGATATCGGCGCCTGCACCAATATCGACCCCGCGTCCTACAACGATATGGCACCTTTCCAGTGGCCGAAATCCGAGGGCACGCATGCGGCGGAAACCCGGTTTTTTGCCGATGGCCGCTTTTATCATGCCGATGGCAAGGCGCGGTTCATTTCAACCGCCCTGCCGCAGCCGCGCGATGCGTCGCCAGACTATCCACTAACGCTGAACACCGGCCGTATTCGCGACCAATGGCATACGATGACACGAACCGGCAAAAGCGCACGTTTGACGGCGCACATCGCCGAACCCTTTGTCGAACTTCACCCCCGCGACGCGCAATCTCTCGGTATCGAAAGCGCCGACCTTGTGACGTTGCAAAGCCCACACGGAACGGTGCTGCTGCGTGCGCTGGTCACCGAACGTCAGGCACGCGGTTCGGTCTTCGCGCCAATGCACTGGAACGATCAGTTCGCCTCGCTGGCGCGCATCGATACGCTCGTCGCACCCGTGACCGATCCCCATTCCGGTCAGCCTGCTTCGAAAAACGTTGCGGTCAAAGCCTCCCGCTTCCATGCCGCCGCCTATGGTTTCGCGATTTCCCGCAAGCGTCCGCAAACGCTCGGTTGTCGCTACTGGGCTGTGGCGAAAGCGGAAGGAGGGTATCGCATGGAGCTTGCCTTTGAAAGCTTGCCGGAGGACTGGACCGCGTGGGCACGCACCGCTTTCGGTCTTGATGTACGGATCGAGCCGCTTGGTTACAATGACCGCCAGACCGGCGACGTGCGGCTTGCCTTTTTTGACGGCGAAACGCTGCTGGCGGCACTCTTTATTGCCAAAACGCCTGTGGCCGTTGCCCGCAACTGGGCGATATCGCAGCTTTCCGCCCGCCATGAAGATCTGCGCATGCGCTTTGCGCTGATTGCGGGGCGTCCGGGCGCGGGGCGGCCTGATCCGGGTGCCACCGTCTGCTCCTGCTTCAATGTCGGGGTGAACCAGATTACCGGAGCGATCCGGGATGGCTGCCACAGCGTCGAAGCCATCGGCAAGGCGCTGAATGCGGGAACCAATTGCGGCTCCTGCCGCGCCGAGATCAGGGGGATCATCGATGGATGCCTTAAAACCGCAGCGGAATGAACCGGCGAGAATGGAAAAGCTGGCCAAGCTTCCGGTCTTCTGGGGGCTGGAGGGTAAGCGTGTTGTTCTGGCGGGTGGATCGGACGGAGCTGCGTGGAAGGCCGAGCTTCTTGCCGCCTGTGGCGCGGACGTCCACGTCTATTGCCAGGGAACCGGACTCTCGCAGACATTCGCAGCGCTGATCGCCGCGACGCCTGCACTGACGTTGCATGACTGCCACTGGCATTCAGGGATATTTGAAAACGCCGAACTGGCGTTGGCGGATTGCGAGACGGATGAGGAGGCCGCAGACTTTTACCACGCGGCGCGCACCGCAGGCGTGCCGGTCAATGTCATCGACAAGCCAGAGTTCTGCCAGTTTCAGTTCGGCTCCATAGTCAACCGCTCTCCGGTCGTCGTGTCGATCTCGACGGATGGCGCAGCACCCATTCTGGCGCAGGCGATCCGTCGACGAATCGAAACCCTGTTGCCACACACGCTGAAACAGTGGGGCGCACTCGCTCATGCTATCCGCGAGCGTGTGAATATCCGGCTTTCACCCGGAAACGTCCGCCGTTCCTTCTGGGAGAAATTCGTCGACCATGCTTTCACCGAAAGCCCGGACGGTGATGTCGAGGCGCGGCTGCTCGGCGATATCGAACATCAGGCCCATTCCGTGCGTCCGCAACATGGGCAGGTTACGCTTGTTGGTGCAGGCCCGGGCGATGCCGAGCTTTTGACGCTAAAGGCTGTGCGTGCGCTTCAGGCCGCAGACGTCATCATGTTCGACGATTTGGTGTCGGACGACGTTCTGGAACTGGCAAGGCGCGAGGCGAAACGAATGCTGGTCGGCAAGCGCGGCGGGCGCGAAAGCTGCAAGCAGGAAGACATCAACGAAACGATGATCCGGCTCGCCAAGGCCGGAAAGCGGGTCGTGCGGCTGAAGTCCGGCGATCCCATGATCTTTGGACGAGCCGGTGAGGAGATCGCCGCGCTACGGGCGGAAAACATTAATGTCGAGGTCGTTCCGGGCATCACGGGGGCAAGCGCCATGGCCTCCCGGCTGGGCCTCTCGCTGACGCATCGCGATCACGCCCAGTCGGTCCGATTCATCACAGGCCATTCGCGGCAGGGAAAACTGCCCAGCAATATCGACTGGAAGTCACTGTCTGACCCTTCGGTGACGACGGTTTTCTACATGGGTGGACGCACGGCTGCCGGCATTCAGTCGTCCCTTCTGGCGCATGGTATGCCCGCCTCCACGCCCGTGGCGATCATGACATCAGTCAGCCGCCAGAACGAAAAGCGCTGGCAGGGAATCCTGGAGCAGCTGCCCGAGGCCGTGGAGGAGCTTGGTGTCAACGAGCCTATCCTTATCGGAATAGGTGATGCGTTCGGTGCGAAAGCTGCGGTCCCGGTCGACCTTGGCCAGCCAATATATCACCGGTCCGCATCGACGATGAGGCGATAACCAACGCCCGGCTCGGTCTGCACGATTTTCGGCTCCGCCGGATCGCGTTCGATCTTCTGCCGCAACTGGCCGATGAAGACGCGCAGATAATGCAGGTCGTCACCATGCGCCGGTCCCCAGACGGATGTCAGCAGAATGCGGTGCGTGACGACCCGTCCGGCATGGTGGGCGAGAAGCACCAGAAGATCGTATTCCTTCGGCGTGAGACGGATCGGGTTGCCGTCCCGAGAAACGAGCCGTTGCACCATATCGACCGTGAGCCCGTCCGCATGGATGACCGAGAGCGGCTTGCTATCATTGCCGCGATGGCGCATCGCAGTGCGGATACGTGCCGTCAGTTCACCTATGCCGAATGGCTTTTCGATATAATCGTCGGCGCCGAGATCGAGTGCAGCGATCTTCTCCGTTTCGCGGTCGCGAGCAGAAAGAATGATGATCGGGATGGTCGACCAGCCGCGCAGACTCGTGATCACGTCCTTGCCGTCCATGTCCGGAAGGCCTAGGTCGAGAATGACGATTTCGGGGGCAGCCGTGGCGACAGCTTTCAGGGCGTCCGCACCATTTTCGGCTTCTACGACCTCGTAACCCGCAGCCGCGAGTGCCGGTCGCAGGAAACGCCTGATCTGCGGTTCGTCATCAACGACAAGAATTCGGCCAAGTGTCATGGTGCTGCCTTATCCGGGTTCTTTTCCTCTATCGGAAACCGCATCACGATGCGTGTTCCTTTTTTGCGAACAGCCGGGCTTTCGGCATGAACGCGCCCGCCCATCGCCTCCACGAAACCGCGTGCGATGGAAAGGCCAAGCCCGGTGCCGGGTGCGCGGCCATCCGCTTTGGAGCGTCGATAGAACTTTTCAAAGATCCGGTCGAGATCGGCGGCGGGAATTCCCTTGCCGAGATCGGTTACGGAAACCACCACTTCCTTGCCGTCCTTTCGCGCATAGACGTTTACGGGCTCGCCACCACCGTATTTGGCGGCATTGTCCAGCAGATTAAAGAGGACCTGTTCAAGCAGAACGCTGTCGCCACGCAGAAATGGCAGATCCGTTGCGATGCCGGTTTCAAACGGCTGCGACGGAAAATACTTACGTGCTCTTTCCGTCGCCAGGCGGATGACGTCGCTGACATCCACCCATTCACGTTTTGCCTTGAGCGTACCGGCGGTAATCCTCGTCATATCGAGCAGGTTGGCAACGAAGCGGGTCAGCCGCGCGCCTTCCTCTTCGATGGATTGAAGCAGATCGTCACGGCTTTCCGGTGGCATGCGGTCGCCGAGTTCGCGCAGGCTCGTCACCGCGCCTGTGATCGTTGCCAGCGGCGTGCGAAGGTCGTGCGAAATGGACGACAGCAAGGCTTCCCGGTAGCGCTCGCTTTCCAGCCGGGCGGCCTGCTGGGCGCTTTCGGAGGAAAGGCGTGCGCGGTCTATGGCCGTTGCCGTCTGGTCGATGATTGCGGACAGCATGCGCTCGGCATTGGAGTCGAGCGGTTCCTCACCGACTTCATAACCGCAGACGCCGACGACGCCATGCGGACTGGTCAGCGGTCTGAACTGGAATCGGCAGTTGGGCAGAGTGCCGGTGCCTGAACCGGCAGGTTCCTTGCGCTCGTTCGCCCAGCGCGCAGCGGCAATTTCCGTGACGCCAAGCTCCGTATCCGGTGGCCATGCCGCAGCCGTTTCCAGCGCGTCACCGTTCGGCCGCAAAAGGACTACATTTCGGCGGATACCCGCCTGCAATTGCGTGACGGACGCCCACAGAACCTCATCGACATCGGCTGTGCCGGAAAGCTTGCGAGCAAAGTCATAAAGTGCCTGCATGGCCGACGCGCGCGAGCGCGCCATGTTGGCCTGTTCGCGGATTCGTGATGCAAGGCTGCCTGCCAGAATGGCGGCAGCGATAAAAACGAAAAGGGCGAAGACCTCATGCGGCGCGGCGATGGTGAAGTTGTACCGCGGGGTGATGAAGAAAAAATTATAGCCGAGTGCCGAGAGCAGCGCCGCAAATATTGCGGCGGTAAACCCGGCATAGGTCGCAGCACACAGAACGGCCAGCAGGAACAGCAGCGAGACGTTAGGCAGATAAACGAGGCGATCAATAACCGTGCCGACCAGGATTGCAGGCAGAACGGACAGTGCTGCAATGCCAAACGGTGTCGCAAGTGCCGATATCCGCGGTCGGGATGGCTTGGTCGCCGGCTTCGGCATAATCTTGTCGTCTGCCGTGACAAGATGCAGACCGATACCGCTGGCCTCCCGCGTCAGGGCATCGGCCAGACGCGTCCGGAAGGGGAGGCGAAACCAAGCGCGTTTCTGCGATCCGATGACGATCTGGGTTGCATGTTCACGCCGGGCAAGCTTCAGGATTTCAGTAACGAAATCATTGCCGGTGATGCGTTTGGTTTCAGCACCAAGCTGCTCGGCCAGGCGGAATGTCTCATCGATACGGCGAAGGCCGTCCTCGTCCATCGTTTCCCGGTCATCGCGGGAAATACTGACAACGAGCCATGGCGCGTTGAGGCCGGAGGCGAGGCGGCTTGCAACCCGCACGACCTTTTCGGAGAGAGCATCCGGTCCAATACAGACCAGAAGTCGCTCACCCGTTGCCCAAGGCCCTTCGATGGCATTCTGGCGCAGGTAGTCGATCATCTGATCGTCCACCCGGTCTGCGGTGCGTCGTAGAGCGAGCTCCCGCAGGGCGGTGAGGTTGCCAAGGCGGAAAAAACGGTCGGCAGCACGACGGGCACTTGCCGGAAGATAGACTTTACCTTCCTGAAGCCGGGTAATCAGCTCCGCCGGCGGCAGGTCCACCAGCAGCACCTCATCGGCACGCTTCAGCACCGTGTCGGGAATGCGCTCACGCACATTGACGCCGGTGATCTGCGAGACAAGATCCGAGAGGCTTTCGAGATGCTGGATGTTGAGCGCCGTCCAGACGTCGATCCCGGCGGCGATCAGTTCCTCGATATCCTGATGGCGTTTCGGATGGCGGAAGCCCTCCGGATTGGAATGCGCCAGTTCGTCGACGATGATGATGCTTGGCCGTCTCGCCAACGCAGCATCGAGGTCGAATTCCTCGAGCGTCTTGCCGCGATAGGAGACGACAAGGCGCGGCAAGATTTCCAGGCCTTCGAGCAGGGCGGATGTTTCGTTGCGCTCGTGCGTTTCCACCAGACCCGCAACGATATCCGTGCCCTCGCGCTTCAGGCGCTGGGCACGGTTGAGCATCGCATAGGTCTTGCCGACGCCGGGGGCCGCACCTAAAAAAATCGTCAGCTTGCCCCGGCGGTCTTTCTCCGCCAGGGCAAGCAGTGCATCGGGATCGGGGCGGTTCGTATCGTCTCGCTCGTTTGGTGGCATCCGTATCAGCTCTTGAGCGCGTCCAGCGCAAGGTTAAGCTCTAGCACATTCACAAGTGGTTCGCCGATAATTCCCAATGCCCGTTTTTCGGTCTGGCTATTAACCAGCGAGCGGACGGTTTGTGGCGGCAGACCACGAGCGGTGGCCACACGCGCGATCTGGGCATCGGCGAATTCCGGCGAAATATGCGGGTCGAGGCCGGAACCGGAAGTGGTCACGGCGTCGCCTGGAATTGTGTCTCCGATGCCGGCTGTTTTCAGGCGTTCGATATCGGCTGCAACACGGTCGCGAAGTTTCGCCGAGGTTGTACCGAGATTGGAGCCGGAGGAAGCGGACGCATTGTAAGCATCGGGTCCCGTCGCCGAGGGGCGGGGCCAGAAATAACGGTCGGACGAAAAGTTCTGACCGATCAGGGTGGAACCGACCAGCGTGTCGCCACGATAGATCATGCTGCCGTTGGCCTGTGCGGGCATGAGTGCCTGCGCGATGCCGGTGACGGCAAGCGGAAAGCCAAGGCCGGTCAGAGCCGTCATGAGGATGATGAGAACGAATGCGGGGCGAAGTTGGTTGAGCATGATTACACCAGATGCAATGCCGAAACGGCGATGTCGATGACCTTGATGCCGGCGAATGGCAGGACGAGGCCGCCAAGTCCGTAGATGAACAGGTTACGGCGAAGGAGAGACGCGGCACCAGCGGGGCGATAGGCAACACCTTTGAGTGCCAGCGGGATCAGCGCGATGATGATCAGTGCGTTGAAGATGACGGCGGAGAGGATCGCCGACTGTGGTGAGGCAAGTGACATGATGTTGAGTGCGCCGAGTGCTGGATAGGTGGCGACGAAGAGCGCCGGAATGATCGCGAAATATTTCGCGACGTCATTGGCGATGGAGAAGGTCGTCAGCGAGCCGCGCGTCATGAGCAGCTGTTTGCCGATTTCGACGATCTCGATCAGTTTCGTCGGGCTGGAGTCCAGGTCCACCATGTTGGCGGCTTCGCGGGCCGCCTGCGTTCCCGTCTGCATGGCAACGCCGACATCGGCCTGCGCCAGTGCGGGTGCATCGTTGGTGCCGTCGCCGCACATGGCGATCAGGCGACCGCCCTGTTGCTCACGGCGGATATAGGCCAGCTTGTCCTCCGGCGTCGCTTCCGCGAGGTAGTCATCCACGCCCGCTTCCGACGCGATGGCGGCGGCAGTGACCGGGTTGTCGCCGGTGACCATCACCGTGCGAATGCCCATGGCGCGCAGCGCTGCGAAACGTTCCTTGATGCCGGGTTTCACGACATCCTTCAGGTGAATGACGCCAAGCAGCCGGTTTCCGTCAGCCACGCCGAGCGGCGTGCCGCCTGTGCGGGCGATGCGTTCCACGGCTTGCGTGAACTCCACGGGGACTTCCTTGTCCGGGACGCCAGCAAATTTCACGATCGCATCAATCGCACCCTTGCGCAGACGATGTGCCCCCATGTCGACACCTGACAGGCGGGTCTGTGCCGTGAACGGAATTGTCGCATCGACCGTAACCTTCGGTACGGTCAGGCCGAACTCGCCCGTTGCCAGTGCGGCGATGGAGCGGCCTTCCGGTGTTTCATCGGAAAGGCTGGCGAGAAGGGCGGCTTCGGCGATCTGCTGCTGGGTCACGCCCGGTGCAGGAATGAAGTCCGCTGCCATGCGGTTACCGAAGGTGATGGTGCCGGTCTTGTCGAGAAGCAGAGTATCCACGTCGCCAGCGGCTTCGACGGCACGGCCGGACGTGGCAATGACGTTGAAGCGTACGAGCCGGTCCATGCCAGCGATGCCGATTGCCGACAGCAGGCCGCCGATCGTCGTCGGAATGAGTGTGACGAGCAGTGCAGCGAGAACGGTGACGGAAAGCACGGTGCCGGAGTAGCCCGCCAGACCCCAGATCGATACGACGACGATCAGGAAGATCAGCGTCAGGCCAGACAGGAGGATCGACAGGGCGATCTCGTTCGGGGTCTTCTGTCGTTCCGCACCTTCGATCAGCGCGATCATGCGATCGACGAAGCTTGCGCCCGGCGGTGTGGTGATGCGGATCTTGAGCTGATCGGAAAGGACCTGCGTACCGCCGGTGACGGCCGAACGGTCACCGCCGGATTCGCGGATGACGGGAGCGGATTCACCGGTGATGGCGCTCTCATTGACGGAGGCGACGCCTTCGATGACTTCACCGTCGCCGGGAATAAGTTCGCTTGCCTCGACGATGACCACATCGCCGACCTTGAGCATGGTCGCCGCGATTGTTTCCGCCTGTCCGTTTGGGCCGATGCGCCGTGCGGTCAGGTCCGAACGGGTTCTTTTCAGGCTGTCGGCCTGTGCCCGCCCACGGCCTTCCGCCACGGCTTCCGCAAACGTGGCGAAAATGACCGTGAACCAAAGCCATGCGGCGATCTGGCCGGAAAACGTGGCGTTTCCGGTATTTGCCACCAGATCACGAATGAAGAAGAGCGACACCATGGCCGCGACGGCTTCGGTGACGAAAATGACCGGATTGCGCACGAGCTGGCGCGGGTCGAGTTTCACGAAAGCATTCTTTGCAGCCGGCACAAGGATGGCCGGATCGAAAAGGCCCGGTTTTGCGGGTTTGTGAGACATGTTCACTGTCCTTTAGAAAGTCTGGCCGGCAAGCATCGCGAAATGTTCGACGATGGGGCCGAGAGCGAGCGCCGGGAAGAACTGCAGCCCGCCGAGGATAAGAATGATGCCGATGAGAAGGCCGACAAAAAGCGGGCCGTCTGTCGGGAAGGTGCCGCTTGAGGCCGGCACGCGGACCTTTGCTGCCAGCGAACCGGCAATGGCCATGACCGGAACGACATAAGCGAAGCGGCCGAGCAACATGGCAATGCCGAGCGTGGTGTTGTACCAGGGCGTATTGCCGCTCAATCCGCCGAACGCTGAGCCGTTGTTGCCGGTTGCGGAGGTGTAGGCATAGAGGATTTCCGACAGGCCATGCGGGCCTGCGGTGCCGATGCTGGCGACAGCCGATGGCAGGACGGCCGCAATGGCGGTGAAGCCCAGTATGGCGACCGGCAGGATGAGGACCGCCAGCATGGCATATTTCATTTCTCGGCTTTCGATCTTTTTGCCGAGGAATTCCGGTGTGCGACCCACCATCAGGCCAGCCACGAAAACGGACAGCAGGGCAAAGACCAGCATGCCATACAGGCCGGAACCGACGCCGCCGGGCAGGATTTCACCCAGCTGGATCAGGAACATTGGCACTAGGCCGCCAAGCCCGGTGAAGGAACCGTGCATGCCGTTGACGCCGCCATCCGAAAGGCCGGTGGTGACGGCAGCGTAAAGCGCCGTCATGGCCTGGCCGAAGCGGACTTCCTTGCCTTCCATGTTACCCTGTACGGCATCGACGCCGAGCGCGGTCAGGATGGAGTTGCCGGACGATTCCGCCCAGTAGATCACGGCGACGCCCCCGATGAGCAGGATTGCCATGGCAGACAGCAGAACCCAGCCCTGACGGCGATTTCCGACCATCTGGCCGAATGTGTAGACCATCGCGGCGGAAATCGACAACATCGCGAAGATGTTCAGGTAATTGGCGAATGCGGTCGGGTTCTCAAACGGATGCGCGGCATTGGCGTTGAAGAAGCCGCCGCCATTCGTGCCGAGCTGCTTGATGGCTTCCTGGCTGGCGACAGGCCCAAGCGAGATGACCTGCTGTGCGCCTTCCAGCGTGGTTGCGGTGACGCTTGCGGCAAGAGTTTGCGGCAGGCCCATGGCAACGAAAGCAATACCCACGATGAGCGCGAGTGGCAGAAGGATGTAAAGTGTCGCGCGGGTCATATCGACCCAGAAATTGCCAAGCGTTGCCGTCTGCGAACGCGCAAATGCGCGGGTGAGCGCGATTGCGAGTGCCATGCCAACGGCGGCCGACAGGAAGTTCTGTACGGTCAGGCCTGCCATCTGGCTGAAATGGCTCATCGTCGTCTCGCCTGCGTAGTTCTGCCAGTTGGTGTTGGTCACGAAACTGACGGCCGTGTTGAACGCGAGATCGGAGGGGACGTTGGCAAAACCCTGTGGGTTGAGCGGCAGAAATGCCTGGAGGCGGAGGATGGCGTACAGGACGACAAAACCGGCAATCGAAAAGGCAAGCATCGACAGCGTGTAGCCAAGCCAGTTTTGCTCCTTCTTCGCGCTGACGCCCGCGAGCATGTAAAAGCCCCGTTCGACGGGCGTGAAAAGCGGTGAAAGAAAAGTACGGTCACCGTCAAACACCTTGGCCATGTAAAGGCCAAGCGGTTTGACGGTCACGAGCACGGCAAGAAAAAGGAGGCTGATCTGTAGCCACCCGATGATAGTCATGAGGATTCTCCCGGAAGGGTCAGAAGCGTTCGGGACGCAGCAGCGTCACGACGAGATAAATGGCGAGTGCCGCAGCAACAGCGAGGCCGATCAAGGGTTCGATCATTGCATGCCTCACAGACGGTTGAGAGCGCGGGCATAAAGCGCGAACATGATGAACGCGCTGATACCCGCGACAATGAAGATGACGTCGGACATTTCCGTTTCTCCGTTGAATTCAGGAGGAGAAAATAGGCCCGATCCGGATCAGGGTTCGATTGGGAATCCGCATTGGCGACATAAGGAAAACATAAGGATTGCGGCCGCGTGCTGAATTTGGCGGTTGCCGAGCGAATTGCTGTTTACTTTGCTCGGTGTTGCCCATCATTTCCTTTCCCGGAGACACCAACAAGATTATGCCACGAGGAGGATGTGATGAAAGCGCTGGTTCTGGAGGAGAAAGGCAAGCTGTCGTTACGGGAGTTCGACATTGCCGCTACGCTGGGGCCGAAGGATGTCCGCATTCGCACGCATACCGTGGGTATCTGCGGTTCGGACGTACACTATTACACGCATGGCAAGATCGGCCATTTCGTCGTCAATGCACCGATGGTGCTGGGACACGAAGCCTCCGGCACGGTGATCGAAACCGGCGCAGACGTGACGCATCTCAAGGTTGGGAACCGCGTTTGTATGGAGCCCGGCATTCCCGATCCGACCTCGCGCGCCGCCAAACTCGGCATCTATAACGTCGATCCGGCCGTAACCTTCTGGGCAACGCCGCCGGTGCATGGCTGCCTGGTGCCCGAAGTCATCCATCCCGCTGCCTTTACTTACCGGCTGCCGAAGAATGTTTCCTTCGCCGAGGGGGCGATGGTCGAACCTTTCGCTATCGGCATGCAGGCTGCACTTCGGGCCCGCATTCAGCCGGGTGACGTCGCGGTCGTCACTGGCGCCGGACCTATCGGCATGATGGTGGCGCTTGCAGCACTGGCAGGTGGCTGCGCCAAGGTGATCGTTGCCGATCTGGCCCAGCCGAAACTGGATATCATCGGTGCTTACGAGGGTATCGAGACGGTCAATATTCGCGAGCGTTCTCTGCCTGAAGCTGTCGCCGGGGCGACCGATGGCTGGGGCTGCGATATCGTTTTCGAATGCTCGGGCGCTGCGCCTGCAATCCTTGGCATGGCGAAGCTAGCGCGGCCGGGTGGTGCCATCGTATTGGTTGGAATGCCGGTTGATCCTGTTCCGGTCGACATCGTCGGGTTGCAGGCGAAAGAGCTGAGGGTCGAGACGGTTTTCCGTTATGCCAACGTCTATGACCGGGCTTTGGCGCTCATCGCGTCAGGTAAGGTCGATCTGAAGCCGCTGATTTCCGCCACGATCCCGTTTGAGGACAGTATTGCCGGTTTCGATCGGGCAGTGGAGGCCCGCGAGACGGATGTGAAGCTGCAAATCCTGATGCCGCAATAAGCCGGGTAGCATTTTTCGTTGTCCGTAAAATTCACATCGTGAAGGGGTGAATCTTGGAATAAACTTGCTTGAAGAAAGTAAGGCAAAATCCAAGAGTGAAATGGGGAAGACTGCCGTCATCAACTTTTCAAATTGAAGAGGAGTGCAACATTGAGCCTTCGTATCAACGACCTAGCGCCGGATTTTACCGCTGAGACGACACAAGGAACCATTCATTTTCATGAATGGATAGGCAGCGGTTGGGCGGTGCTCTTTTCCCACCCGAAAAACTTTACGCCCGTCTGCACCACGGAGCTCGGTGCGGTCGCCGGACTGGAAGATGAATTCAAGAAGCGTGGCGTGAAGATCATCGGCATTTCGGTCGATCCGGTCGACAGCCATGCCAAATGGAAAATCGATATCAAGACGGCGACCGGCTTCGATGTCGAATATCCGCTGATCGGCGACCGCGATCTGAATGTCGCGAAGCTTTACGACATGCTACCTGCGGCTGCCGGTGAATCGTCCGAAGGGCGCACTCCTGCCGATAACGCCACCGTGCGTTCGGTCTACGTCATTGGCCCGGACAAGAAGATCAAGCTGATCCTCACATATCCGATGACCACGGGCCGCAACTTCCACGAGATCCTGCGCGCGATCGACTCCATTCAGCTGACCGCCAAGCATCAGGTGGCCACACCTGCCAACTGGCAGCAGGGTGAGGACGTCATCATTACGGCCGCGGTTTCCAACGAAGACGCGACGACCCGGTTCGGTTCGTTCGATACGGTTTTGCCGTATCTGCGCAAGACCAAGCAGCCGACGGCGTAACAGCGCATTCTGTTGAAAGACATCCGCGAACAGAACGACCGCATTCGCAAGGGTGCGGCCGTACTGTTTTCAGGATCTTAAACAAAGCTGCCCGGTGCTATGCTTTTGCTGGAAACGAGATCGGAGAGCGCCTGGACCAGATCGGTGTCGGCGTCTTTGCTCGGCTGCAGCACGAACTCCACATCCTCGAGCGGGGGAAGCACACCGGCAGGAAGTTCTTTCAAGCCCGTCGGCGCCATGCTGCGTGGCTGAACGAGAACGCCCATGCCTGCTCTTGCCGCTGCGGTTAGGCCGCTCAGGCTGCCGCATGTGCAGACGATGCGCCAGACGACACCGGCTCCATCCAGCGCTTCCTGCGCTGCCTTGCGGGTAATGCTTGGCGGAGGGAAGGCGATCAGCGGCAGGGCATCGGGGCGGTTTACCACGCGTTCGGGATCGCGCGCCAGCCACACGAGAGGTTCACGGTAGAGAAAATGTCCAAGCTTGTCGCCAACACGACGCTTGGCCAGAACGACATCAAGTTCACCATTGTCCTGCATCTGGTAGAGCACGCCGCTCAGTGAAACGGTCAGTTCCAGATCAACCAGCGGGTACAGGCGGATGAACTCCTCCAGAATGACCGTCAGACGGCTGGCGACGAAGTCTTCCGAAACGCCAAGCCGGAACCGGCCGCGCAGGCGGCTTTCACCAAACAGCGACGCCACCTTGTTGTCGAGGTCGAGCATGCTGCGGGCGTAGCCCAGCAACGCTTCCCCTTCGCCGGTGAGCTTCACATGATGGGTGTTGCGAGCGATCAGTTTACGGCCGAGAGCGGCTTCAAGTCTCTGAATATGCTGACTGACGGTCGATTGTCCTATTCCCAGCCGTTCCGCCGCGAGCGTAAAGCTGCCGGTTCGCTCCAGCATGACAAAGCTTGCAAGGTGTTGGAGATTGAGCATTTATCGTAAATCGCAATAACTGTTAGTCTTTGCATTCAATTTCATGATGAGCAATAATTGTCATCGGTTCAAGTAAATTCGTTCAGAAAGAATTCCGATGAGTCGCTTCCTACCCGATCGCTTCACCATGATGCTGGTCGCCACCGTGCTTCTCGCCTCTGTGCTGCCGATCAGCGGTCAGGCGGCGGACTACTTTGGTCTGGCTACAAAACTTGCGATCGCCCTGCTGTTTTTCCTTCACGGTGCGCGGCTTTCGCGTGACGTCGTTATCGCGGGTTTGCTGCACTGGCGTCTGCACCTCGCCATTCTCCTGGTCACATTCGGGTTGTTCCCGCTGCTCGGTCTGGGAATAGGCTTCATCCCGACCGATATCCTGCCCCAGCCACTTTATATGGGCATCCTGTTTCTCTGCGTGCTGCCATCCACCGTTCAGTCGTCCATCGCCTTTACCTCGATGGCGGGTGGCAATGTGCCCGCTGCAATCTGCTCGGCTTCCGCCTCGAACATTTTCGGCATGTTCCTGACGCCGCTTCTGGTCGGAGTACTGTTCACTGTCGGCGGACATGGTGGGGGCTTTTCGCTGGATGCATTCCTGCAGATTTTCCTGCAGCTGTTGCTGCCATTCATCGTCGGTCAGGTTCTGCAGCCGTGGGTCGGCGACTGGATCCGGGCGCGCAAGAAGCTTCTGGCGCCGGTTGATCGTGGTTCCATCCTGATGGTTGTTTACCTCGCATTTTCCGATGCCGTCATCGAGGGCGTCTGGCATACCTTTTCGCTGCGGGATATTGGCGTGGTCATCGCCATCAATATCATCCTGCTGGCACTTGTTCTTTGCACGACCATGTTCGGCAGTCGCCTTCTGGGTTTCAACAAGTCGGATGAAATCACCATTACCTTCTGCGGTTCGAAAAAGAGTCTGGCCAGCGGTGTTCCGATGGCAGGTGCCATTTTTGCCGGACAGAGTATCGGTGCAATCGTTCTGCCGATAATGCTTTTCCATCAGATCCAGCTCATGGTCTGCGCGGTGCTTGCGCAACGTTACGCTCGCAAGGCGCATGAAAAGGCCGCTGCTGCCGAAGCGCTTGCTGCAGAGGCCGCGACGGCGGCTACCCGCTGAACGGACAAACAAAAACGGCCTCCTTTCGGAGGCCGTTCGTTATGAACGCGGTGCTAGGCTTCAGTTGACCTGAGCCGGTGTGACCTGCGCTTCGATTGTCTTCGGCGCTTCGGCGATATCGGAGGAAATCGCGATGCGGCGCGGTTTCATCGCTTCGGGAATGTTGCGAACGAGATCGATGTGAAGCAGGCCGTTTTTCAGCGAAGCGGTTTGTACTTCGACGTGATCGGCAAGCTGGAAGCGGCGTTCGAAGGCGCGCGTGGCAATGCCGCGATAGAGGAATTCACCCTCGTTTGCCTTGTCTTCCTGAGACTTCTCAGCCTTGACGGTCAGGGCGTTGGCACGGGATTCGATGCTGAGTTCGGTTTCATCGAAGCCAGCAACGGCCATCGTTATGCGATAGGCGTTTTCGCCGGTTCGTTCGATGTTGTAGGGCGGATAGGACTGGGCCGTTTCAGGCTGTCCGATGCCGTCGAGCATCGAAAACAGGCGGTCGAAACCGACGGTGGAACGGTAGAGCGGGGAAAAATCAACGTGACGCATGGTGTCCTCCTTGTGAGCGACTGTTTGCGGTTAAGCCGGACATCCCTTTCTGGCGATGGCCGGTTTATGGAACGGCCCCATTCTGGCGACCGTGACAAACAGGTGGGTATCGCTTTGCTTCTCGTCAAGACCACGATGAGCTGGCGATGCGAGGACGGTTTTTACCGGCGCACTCCCTCGATCAACATGTCGAACTGGACCACGTTGGAATAGATCGGTGTTCCCACATCCATGGCGTAGCGTGAACGGAAAACGTCACCTGTGACATGGAAGGCGATGCCGGAACCGTTCCAGCGCATCAATTGCACAGTAAAGGTTTCTTGGCGCTTGTGGCCCTTGGCGGTCAGCTCTCCGGCAACGAGGGCGGTATCGGGTCCGGTCTGCGTGATCTGGGTCGAACGAAACGAGATTGCGCTGTAGTTCTGCGTATCGAAAACTGCCGTTGACTTCAGGAAGGTGTCGATGCGCTGCTGTCCCGTCTGGACGCTATCCGGCACCAGCGCGAAGCTCACCGTTGAGCGCGTCACGTCGCCCGCCTGAAGATTGAAGGTGCCTGAAAATTTTTCGAACGTGCCCTTGATGCCCCCGCCGGTGCCGACCTGCCCAACGGTAAAGGTGATGCGAGACGATGGCTGTATCACATAGCGTCCCGCCACGTCGTCGAAACTCGGTAGACTCGCCGCCATCGCGTAAGCCGGCACGCAGACCAGAATTACCGATGATACGGTGAACCTTGGAAGAAAATAGGTTTTCATGGGCGTTCCTCCGACGAGGGTGGACGCTTGCGTCCCAGCATCCGCAGCAGCACTGCATCCCGTTTCCACATGTGATGATAGATTGCCGCAGCGGCATGCAGCAGAACGAGGCCAAGCAACATGTAGGCAAGTGTGGCGTGCACGTTTGACCACAGCGTTTCAGCCATGTCCGAGCGGGTTAGCGGAAGGTCCGGCACGACATACAGGTTGAACAGAAAGGTCGGAATGGCGAGCGGAGAAACCGACGCAATCGCCCAGCCCGCAAACGGCACAGCGATCGCCAGCACAAGCAGGCAGCGGTGGACGACGGCGGAGGCGAAACGCTCCGTTGTTCCAAGCTCCGCAACCGGTGCGACGGGTGGCGAGAGGACCCGATGCAGGCCGCGAATGATGGTCAGCGCCAGCACCAGCATGCCGAAGGATTTGTGCCATTGGAAAAGCGAGAACTGCAAAGCCGGATCGATATCTGGCCGGGTCATCGCGTAGCCGAGAGCAAGAAGGCAACAGATCAGAACGGCGATGATCCAGTGCAGGATGATCGAGAATGGCCCGTAGGCTTTCTTGAAGGCTTTCGCCATGCGACAACCTCCCGTCGCACAAGGCCTGACGATCCGCCTTTTCTTTTCCGGCTGCAAGTCATTTTCCTGTCAGAAGGCAAGTGCTTCCCGGATCGACCATCATCAAAGCTGAATTTCCAATGAATATGTGGTTACGGCAGTGTTCAGTTTGAGGGGGATAGAACGTCATGCATCGGAGCGATGCTTCGAAGACAGAAGCAATAACGTCCCTTCTTCTTCTTCTGTCTTTCTGGCCGGAACCGCGACTGCATTAACCGTCGGTTCCGGCAATTTTTTCTTTGACGTGCCCGTTTCGCCGACCTATCCGATAGAGGTACGACAGCCGGAAAAGATTCATGACCGAAGCCCTATTGCGCGCCAGCGAAAACAACCCGGTTCCTGAAAACCACACGGTTGGTTATTTCACGGGATATGGCGGCAAACAGCTTCGATATGCAATTTTTCGCGCCACCCGCCAGCTTGCGCGGGGAACGGTCGTGCTGCTGCATGGTCGAAACGAGTGTATCGAGAAATATTTCGAGACGATCAATGACCTGACCGCGATGGGGTTCTGGGTTGCAACCTTCGACACCCGCGGGCAGGGCGGTTCGGAGCGTCTGCGGAAAAACGATGCCGGGCATGTGCGGCGCTTTGCCGATTATCAGCGCGACATAAACCTGTTTCTCGAGCAGATCGTGCTTCCCGATACGCGACTGCCGTTTTTCATGGTCGCACACTCCACCGGCGCGCTTTCCGCACTGGCATCGGCGCCTAGGCTCTCCAACAGGATAGAGCGGTTGGTGCTCAGTTCGCCATTCGTTGCCTTGGGTGAACAGCAGTCGGTCCCGCCATCGATCATCCGGCTTGTCTCCACCGTGTTCAGCCTCGTCGGCCTCGGTGGTGTCCAGCTTGGCAAGGATCAGCGGGAGCGTGACTTCGACGGTAACCCGCTGACATCGGATGCCGCGCGCTTTGCGCGCAATCTCGCGCTTCACAAGGAGCATGGCGATCTCTTCGTCGGAGCGCCGACGGCCCGCTGGCTCTATGAGGCGCTGAAGACCATGAGGCGCGTCAACCGCCAGGAACACTTGACGAATGTCATGATACCGACACTCGTACTGGCGCCTATGCTGGATACGATCACGCCCTACAAGGCGCAGGAAGAGCTTTCCCGCAATTTCCGTGCGGCGCAACTGCTTCCCGTCACCGGGGCGCGCCATGAACTGCTGCACGAACGCGATATCTACCGCAGGCAGGCGCTCGCGGCGATCGACGCATTTTTCGCGCCGGAGTGAATTCTCCCTATAGTCTGGATAGAATGGCGAGTGCTTCCTCGTGCACGGCCTTCGAGCCCGCAGCAATGATTCGTCCACCATTTTCCGGTCGTCCGCCATCCCAGGTGGTCATGATGCCACCGGCCTTTTCGATGACGGGAATAAGTGCGCCGACATCGTAAGGTTTAAGGCTGGTTTCAATCACCAGATCGATGTGGCCAGCTGCCAACAGGCAATAGGCATAACAATCCACGCCGTAGCGGAACAGGCGAACCTTGTCCTGCACCTCCTGATAGAGGGGAGCTTCCTCTGCCGTGAAAATATGCGGCGAGGTTGTGAACAATACGGCATCGGAGAGTGATGTGCACTCCCGCGTGCGGATCTTGCGCTCGCCATCAGGTCCGAAATACCAGGCGTTGTCACCATCGGCAAAATAGCGCTCCCTGGTAAAGGGCTGGTCCATCATGCCCATGGCTGCGCGGCCGGCGGTTTGAAAACCGATCAGCGTGCCCCAGACCGGAACGCCTGAGATGAAGGCCCGGGTACCGTCGATCGGATCGATGACCCAGACGTGTTCGCGATCCAGCCCGATATTGCCGTGTTCTTCACCCAGTATGCCATGCTGCGGAAAGGTTGTTTCGATGAGGGCGCGGATGGCCGTTTCCGCCGCCTGATCACCTTCTGTCACCGGGTCGTAGCCGCCATCCTGCTTGTTGGTGACGGCAATGCCGGTACGGAAACGAGGAAGCGTCTCAGCGCTCGCGGCGTCGGCAAGTTTGAAGAAGAAATCCCGGTCGGGCAGCATGCGAACCTCATTCCCTGAACAATCTGTGCTGATCAATAGACCGGAACGATGCACGTCGTCCACTCATGTCTCGATTCAGGCCGTTTCCATATTTTCAGCATAAGATGAAATAATGTGCAATAAACAAATTGATTGACAATTGTGCAATTATTGAGTAGCTTCAAGCTACAGTCTTTGACTGTAAATACCCTCCTTGGGTGTTTCCTCCCTAGACTTGACCGCGCGCAGGCGCGGTTTTTTTTGCGCAGGTTTTTCCGCCGCGCATTTGCCATGTCGTTGGGTGAGGGGAATTACTCGGCTGCCAGAGACGTTTCGATTGCGTACTCCGAAACGAATGCGCCGATCTGGCGCATGAAGATTTCCAGCGACGCCTGAATGGCGTGGAAATCCGCATTCTTCGCGAGCGTTTTTTCATCCACGTAGAGCCCGCGGTTCACTTCGATCTGCAAGGCATGCAGGGAACGGATCGGGCGTCCATAGTGTTCGGTGATGAAGCCGCCAGCATAGGGCTTGTTGCAGACTGCGATGAAGCCCAATTCCTCCAGGAAGTGCAAGGCGGCGCGGGAAACTTCCTGCGATGCGCTTGTGCCATAGCGATCGCCGATGATGATATCCGGCCGTATATTCGATCCCGCAACCCGGATGTTGCCAGGCATGGAGTGGCAATCGATGAGAACCGCCATGCCGAATTGTGCATGGGTACGTGAGACTAGTCTGCGCAGGCAGGCATGGTAGGGCTTGTAGATGGTTTCCACCCGCGTCAGGGCTTCCTCGACCGGCAGGCGATGTGCGTAGATGTCCATATTCTCCGCAACGATGCGTGGCACGGTGCCGAGGCCACCCGCCACACGCATCGAGCCTATGTTGGCATAGGGCGGCAGAGCGCCGTCGAACATGCGTGGGTCGAGTTCATATGGCTCGCGATTGACGTCGAGATAGGCGCGCGGGAAGTTCGCCTTCAGCATCGGCGCGCCGATATCGGGTGCTGCCCCGAACAGCTCGTCAACGAAGTGATCCTCCGAACGGCGGATCTCATGCGGACCGAGGCGCGAGGTCTCGAGAAAGGAGACAGGATAGCAACGGCCGCTATGGGGTGAATTATAGACGAATGGCAGGGTTTGGACGGCAGGCTCCGTTACCTCAAACAGCTCGTATTCGCCCGTTATCCAGTCCATTCAGCGCCGTTTACCATGTCGTAAATCTATCAGAATGCTTATGTTGCCAGTTCCCTTGAGGCAAGTCCATACTATCGCCCAAACAGCGCTATACCGATTCTCGCGTTCACAGGATATTTACCCTGAAAACCCTACAATCGGACTAGGGTATTCCAAACATCGAGCAGTTACGGTCATTTAAATGAATCAGAAAATCCTTCTTGCTGAAGACGACAACGATATGCGGCGCTTTCTCGTCAAGGCGCTGGAAAAGGCTGGCTACCAGGTCTCTTCCTTTGACAACGGCGCAAGCGCTTACGACCGTCTTCGCGAAGAGCCTTTTTCCCTGCTCCTGACAGACATCGTCATGCCGGAAATGGACGGAATCGAACTGGCGCGCCGCGCCACCGAACTCGATCCCGACCTCAAAGTGATGTTCATCACGGGTTTTGCAGCGGTCGCTTTGAACGCCGATTCGAAGGCTCCCAAGGACGCGAAGGTTCTTTCCAAGCCTTTTCATCTTCGCGACCTCGTTGACGAGGTCAACAAACTCCTTGTGGCGTAAGGGTTCTGAAAAAACTTCAAAAAAACGACACAAAACCAGTTGACGGCGGCACTGCCATATGGTCTATGCCGCCTCACGGAAGGGCGTGTAGCTCAGCGGGAGAGCACTACGTTGACATCGTAGGGGTCACAGGTTCAATCCCTGTCACGCCCACCATCCTAATTAGTTGATAAGTAAGGGCTTCTGAGAAATCAGAAGCCCTTTTTATTTTGTGCTCCAAGGGTTCATCGAACCTGTAAGGCAAGGAGGATGTGCTAAATTCCTCAGGGAAAAAACTGCACCATCCTTCATGCACCAAGTGCCGTTGCGGCGAGCCTCCTGCCATAAGCGACAGTCGTTTTTCCAACCGGAAGGCGGGCGCGCTGGTATCTCAAAAGTGCCGCGGAAAGATCGTCGGTTTGGCGCAGGGCGTCACGCAGCGCCATGGCATCGCTGGCCGCCTTCGAGACGCCCATCGCCGTGTGGGGGCGAGCGACGAAAGCTGCATCACCTATCAACGCCAGATGGTGCGAGGCGATCTGTTCTGCCTCATAATCGAAAATTCCCTGAATGGACGGAGTTTCCTCTGACCGGACCGCAAGCGCCAGCTGAGGCGGTAGCAGCGCGAAGGCATCGTCGTACAGTGCGGCCTTGCGCTCGGTTGACAGTTCGCCACGTGGCAACGAATATTCAAACCGCCTGCCGTCCCGGCCGGTAAAAGTACGGGGCAGGTCGTCTGCCGAAACGGGCCGATACCAGACCCAGTTGTAACGTCGCTGGCCCTTCTCTGTTTCACCATGAGGCCCAGGCACGAGATAACCGAGAACATGGATTCCCGGTGATAGGTAAAAGGTGAAACGGTCCAGCAGCACGTTTGCCTCGTCGGGCAACCGTGTTTCGGCAATCAGGCCGCGCCATGCGACGTAACCGGAATAGAGGTTCGCCGGATGACGGTTGAGGCTTCCGCGGATCGTCGAGCCCAGACCATCTGCGCCGATGACCAGATCGGCGCGCTCCCGGGTGCCGTCTGCGAATGTCAGGGTCGCCCCGTCATCGTCTTCATGAACCTTATCGACGTGTTTCCCGAGAACATAACTGCCTGCGGCGAGGCGTGCCGATACACGTTCGAACAGGTAGTCCCATGAGACCTGCATCTGAGGCATGCCCAGGCGCTGCGCAATTCGACCGGCAGCATCGAGGTAGATCCGCTCTTTCGCAACCACGCCCACCTGCGCGACGTCTTCGCAGCCGATCTGCTCAAGAACCTCGAAAAGGTCCTGCTGTGGCACCAGCCCCGCGCCGCGTCCGGCAAGGCCGGAGGACGAACGCTCGTACACTTTTACATCATGCCCTTCCTGCTGGAGCAGGATGCCTGCGAACAGGCCAGCCAGAGATCCGCCTGCAATGCGAACGGTCAATCGTTTCATGGCGCTCTGTCCTATTCTTCCGCAGCCGGATGATGGAGAGCGCGATGGTCGATCAGTCGGATGGCCGATGCGATCAGTGCAAGTGCGGCCCCCAGAAGGCTGACACCGCCCCAGCCTGCTTCTGCCCATGCGATCGTCGCAAGCGCGGCTCCGGCCGAGCCGCCGAGGAACATGGCGGTCATGAAGATCGTGTTCAGTCGGCTTCGTGCCTCCGGATCGAGCGCATAGACAATGTGCTGGTTTGACACCAGCGTACTCTGGACGCCAAAGTCGAGGATGATGACACCGATGACCAGTGCGGCAAGCGATCCCCACAGACCGAATATGCCCCAGGAAAGCAGCGTCAACAGCACACCGACCCACAGCACGTAGTGCGGGCCACGGCGGTCGGCGATGCGTCCGGCCAGCGGTGCGGCAAAAATACCGACCGCACCGATGATCCCGAAAAGACCGGCGACATCCGCGCCCAGGTTGAACCGCGGTGTTTCGAGGTAGAAGGCAAGAATTGTCCAGAAAGCCGTGAATGAGCCGAAAAGTGCCGCCTGCATCAATGATGCCGTCCGTAACTGCCGATGTTTGCTCCAGAGATGGGCAAGCGAAATGATCGCACGGTGGTAATGCATTCTCGATGTGGGTCTATGGTCCGGCAGCGTGAAGAACATCAGCGCCGCCGCCGCAAGCGCAAGTGGAACGCTGATCCAGAACATTTCTCGCCAGCCAGCGTGCTCGCCGACAAAACCGGACAGGGTTCGGCTGAACAGGATGCCTGAAAGCACGCCGGCCATGACGGTGCCGATTGTGGAGCCGCGCTTTTCCGGTGTCGCAAGTATGGCTGCGAAGGGCACGATCTGCTGCGCAACCGTTGCGCTTGCGCCAACCAGAAGGGAGGCGCCGACAAGAAACCATGCCGAAGGGGCGATGGCTGCTATTGCAAGGGCGAGAGCAAGGAGGATGAACTGGCCGATTATGAGTTTGCGACGGTGAATGATATCCCCGAAAGGTAACAGGAAGAACAGGCCGAGCGCGTAACCTAGCTGGGTGGCGGTCGGGACCAGCCCGGTCACTGACGTCTGCCCGAGATCGTTTTCGATGATGCCGAGCATTGGCTGGTTATAATAGATGTTTGCAACTGCGACGCCGCTGGCGACAGCCATTGAGTAGAGGCTACCCCGACCAAGGCCGGTCGACATATTCCGATGATGGGTCACGCTGGAGATAGTCATGTGTTTACCTTCGATCCGTTCGAAGCCTTGTGCTGGGTGAGGAAGACCGGCGGATCAGCGTTGCGGATCCGCCGACAATCTTGGGCAGTTCAGCCCGGCATGATGGCCGGTTGATCTGCCGGGAATTTTGCCAGATCTTCGAGGCTGATCTTCAGATGCTGAGCCACGAGCGACGGTGGTGTGTGGGTCAGCCAGGATGACAAACTGACTTCCTGGTATTCGGCCGTCTTGAAAACCGCAACAAACTGAAGGTCGGTCGTTCCGGTGTTCTCGATGATATGGCCCTGGCTTCTCTTGACGTAACCGATATCGCCTGGCCGGAAATCAGCCGTCTGGCTGCGTGGACCCGCATCGAACACCGTCATGCGGCCTTCGCCTTTGATCCAGTATTGCCATTCGTCGGCGTTGGGATGCCAATGCATCTCGCGGACGGCACCCGGCTTGATCGTCTCGATGGCAGCTGCGATGGTTTTGGAAACCGTGAAAAGGCTGCTGTCTGCGAGATGGATCACGCCCGAGGCATTTTCCTTCAGCGGCTTTGATGCTGCCAGCTTGTAGGTGAAAGGATAGGGAGGGAGGCCGGCGCCAGCGACGGCCTCCTGATCCTGCGAAAGCGGACCGGGTTCCTTGCCCTGAAAGATCCAGAGATCCTGCAAGGGAATGTTGCGGAACGCATCCTGCGGAACGCCGAAGTTCTTGGCCAGCAGTTCAGGTGCGGTATGCGCCAGCCAGTCGGTCAGCAGCAGCGTGCCGTATTCGGATTGATCTCCTTCATCGAACACGATGACGAACTCACAGCCCTCGGGTCCAAGCCCTTGGAGGGAGTGGGGAAAACCGGCTGGAAAATACCAGAGATCGCCTGCCTCCACATCCTGTACGTAGGCGCGGCCCTGTGCATCCAGCACGGTGATGCGGCAACGACCGTTGGTCATGATTGCCCATTCAGCGGCACGGTGCCAGTGCATTTCCCGCACGCCGCCCGGTCCCAGTCGCATGTTGACGCCGGAAACGGCATCCGAAATCGCGAAATCGGATTTTGTCACCTGCCGTGCCCAGCCACCATCCTGAATACGTTTGGGGGCGTTGTTGAAGGACCCCCAGAAAAGCTGCATGTCCCCGACATCGGTTGCGGGTGGGTTCTCGAAGGATGGAAATTGCCCGTTGATGGCCGGGTTTTTCGGGCCGGGATCACTCAGCCCCGCCGGATTTGCATTGATAGCGCCCTCCGGGGGCTGGTCCGGATTGCCGAAAGATGCCGCTCTTGCGGTGCTGGCCGCAAGCGCCGTACTTCCGATGGCGCCGATGGCAAGGACTGCGCGTCTCGATAAAGTTTCCATCCTAGAATTCCCTGTTTATCGTGGGTTGAGAAGAGGCGTCGAACAGACGGGACTGCGAATCACGTTCGAGCGAGGCCATTCGGCCGATCAGTTCCGCATTTAAAAGCCGGTGCTGAAGCTGACAGAAGGCTTTGGGGTCAAGGGCGTCATGCCGATCGGTTTTTCTGGCGGCACGGGCCATGACGCATGACGTGTCGTCAAAGAGCGACGGAGAGTGCGCGCTTGCGGCGGCCTCGTCGTTGGCTTTCGCTACGACAGTGACGCTTGCCAGCCTGTCGATGGTCTGCGGGCTGAGGATCCGGAAGGTAATGGCCGAGGCCATCTGCTCGGAGGCCGCAAGTGCCGGTTGCGGTTCGTCCAGCAAAAGCGCGCTTCCAGCAAGCAGTGCGATGGCGCCCAGTGCGGTTATGGCGGCTAGTTCAAATCTGCGAGGTTTTCGCGGATTTGCCTTCTCGCTGATGGAGGTCATGCCGTGCTCCATGAAAAGAGTTTATCTTGTCACGGTCGCGCTGCCTGGGAGGAAGGCGCCGTTCTGGATAAAAGGCTACGGCGAGGTGGGCGCTCCGGCATCTATACACTGGTGTAGTTTGCATGTGCGGAGGTGTTGGATGCGACGGGAGAAGAGGTGGAGGCTGTACCATCAACAGCGACGCGTGCCCGGACGGCATGCGTCTGAGCACAAAAAATGGCGATAGATGAACGGTATGGCGTCGATGAATCAGGGCGCCGGAAGCGCGTTTTTCACGCTGTTCGCCAGGTTCTGTTCAACGGACGTGTAGTCGATCGTCTTTATCGATCCTGTTCGCTCAACTTCGCAACGGAACGTGTAGGACTGGTTCGACTGGCTGCTGAAAAGGTTGGCGGTCAACGACAGGACGCCGTTCTTTTCCGAGATCTGTACGTTGGAAAATGACAGCAATGACCTTACTCCTCTGTGGTGAGTAAACGATGGTGCGGTCAGGAGCCTTTGACCAGTGCGGATTCCAGGCAGCCCATCAATTTGCCGATGTTGACCGGCTTGCGAAGAAAAGCGTAGGCGCCACCGCTCAATGCGGCATTGCGTGTCCGGTCATCCTCGTAGGATGTCACAAAAATCATCGGCGGATGATCGCCATGCCGGTTCAGCTCGGCCTGCAATTCGATCCCGGTCAATCCCGGCATCTTCACATCCACAACGATACAGTCGATTGCCGCCCGTGACTTGAAGTTCAGGAATTCTTCAGCTGAGGCAAACAGGCAGCATTCGTATCCGAAAGACTTGATGAGGTCATCCATGGCTTCACGGATGGCCTGATCATCGTCAACGACGGCAATTACGGGAACGGGGGACAATGAGGCGACCTTTTCTGTTTTTCGTTGCCTCTTCTATGCGCCCGTCAATGCCGAAAAGATACCATACTAAGATACAGGTGGTCGGTGCCGCTAACCGAGCATCTCTACCTTTCGAACAAGATCGGCCACCGACCGCGCTTCCATCTTGCGCATGACGTTGCCGCGGTGCAGTTTTACCGTCACTTCACTGATGCCGAGTTCGTAAGCGATCTGTTTGTTCATCAATCCACGGACCACAGCGGCCATCACTTCCCGCTCCCGCGGCGTCAACTGTTCAGCAAGTGAACTCACGGCCTCATTCTGGGCGCTCTCCCGCCGCCGCGCTGCGTCGCGCTCCATCGCCGTTGCCACGGCATCCAGAATGTCCTGTTCCTTGAATGGTTTGGTCAGAAAATCGACGGCCCCCGCCTTCATCGCCCGTACGCTCATCGGAATGTCGCCAAACCCAGTCATGAAGACGATCGGCATCTGGTTACCAAGACGATCCATCTGTGTCTGAAAATCAAGGCCGCTGATGCCCGGTAAACGCACGTCCAGAAGAAGACAGCCGGGGCGGCTCAGGTTGGCGTTTTCCAGAAACGCGGCCGTGCTCTCGAAGGCTTCGGCATCGAACTTCATCGAACGGAAGAGATCGGTCAGCGCTTCCCGCATCCCCAGGTCGTCGTCTACGATGAAGACGACTGGCGTAGAGGAATCTTTCAGCGCCTTGCGAGGGTCAGGCATGGTCCATCTCCGGGCGCACTGGCATCGAGATGGCAAAAACCGCTCCGCCGAGAGGGTGGTTGTCGCCATCGAGCTTACCGCCGCGTGCTTCGAGTGTGGTGCGGCAGATGGAGAGCCCCATACCCATCCCGGCCGCTTTTGTGGTGAAGAAGGGTGAAAACAGCTTGTCTTTCACATCGGCAGCAATCCCGGGTCCATTGTCGCGCACGATCACGCGGATGTGGTTGGCGTCCTGGCTTTCTTTTCGCACGGTGATGACACGATTGTTGATACCTGCCTCGTCCATCGCCTGAATAGCGTTCGTAAGCAGGTTGATGAGAACCTGCTGCAACTCGATCTTGACCGCTTTCACCGGCGGTGTGTGTTCTTTTTCGATCCTGATTGTCGTTCCGCTGCGCTCGAGGTCATGCTCGAGCAGGACGAGGGTCTCGTCGAGGAACTCGTCCAGTTCGAAAATCTCGAGCTTTCCGCGTGTCTGTGCCAACTGGCTTCGCGTGTTTTCGATGATTTCGCTGGCCCGCTGGCTGTCACGGATCATGCGTTCGGCCGAGCGGCGTGCGGCTGCGAGATCTGGCGGGTCACGGTCCAGCCAGCGCAGCAGCGTCTGGGCATTGACGATGATGGCGCCAAGAGGCTGGTTCAGTTCATGTGCGAGGGAGGCTGACATCGCGCCCACGGTTGCGGCCTTGGTCGCCTTGGTCAGTTCGGCCTGTGCCTCGGCCAGCGCCTTGAGCGCCAGTTCACGTTGAGTAATGTCGACCATGCTCACCACCACTCGGTTGAAGGCGGCGCTTTCGGCCGGAAAGTTTATGGAAAGAAGCACCAGCTTGTCTTCTCCGCCCGCCGTGCGCACGACGACCTTGTCTTCGAAGAAGCGACGATTATCAACGATGGCCTGCAGGACGTCGATGAACTTGTCCACCGACGGCGTGATGGACTTTTTCAAGGCATCGTTGATGGAATCGCTGTGTCCCATCATCTCCTTGCCTGCTTCGTTCGACGCAACAACCGTTATGAGGTCGATGCACCGCTCCGTAAAGCCGGGATTGGCGCGTGCATGCTCCCGCATATCGACGATACCCTGTTGCTTCAGGTTCATGAGCACGGCATGGAGCCTTGAATAATCACGCTCCCAGAGGGCTACGCGTGTCCGGTCGAAGATTGAACGATAACGTTCTTCGCTTTCTTTCAGCGCTGCGTTGATGGAAAGAAGCGCCCGACGGGAGGTTTCCGTTTTCAAGAGCAGTACCGTCGTGACGATAAGGGCAGCAAGAGCGACAACAAGACGGACGACCGATTGCAGATCGGCGTCCTGCGAGTGGGTCATGACGTAGGAAAGCAGGGTCAAGACAGCGCAGACACAAGCCGTGGCAACAAGCCCGAACCGTGTCGTCGCCTGTGCGGCCAGCAACATCGTTATGACGTACAGCACCGCGATCGCGCCTTCTATGTCGGTGTATGTATCGACATAGAAGACCGTAGCGCAAAGCGCTGCTGCGGTGACACCGAAAGCAAAATGGTGTCCTCCGCCATCCAGTTCGCGCGTGCGAAATATCTTTGACGCAACCGACATTATTCCCCCGATGCGATTTTTCGCGACAATAAGGCTTTTGGAGCACAACCTGACCTATACATAGGTGTTGGTTGCACACATTGATACGCGCGAGGATATCGGGAATATTGCGCTGCGGTCTTGAAAAATACACTCCATTTTTTTCGGTTTTGCTTGTCTTGTGAGATTGTGTCGATCAACGCGGCGGCGTTTGGATAACGCCGGCCGCTCGACCACCAGAACTCAGGCCTCCTTGCTATCCGCCTGTACGCTTTTGACGAGCCTTGCGGGAGCCGGAACGAAGGATACGTGGCCACTGCTGCGGAGCTGGACCCAGTAACCCAGCGCCATGAAGACAGCGCCTCCGACCAGATTGCCAAGCGTTACCCAGGTGAGATTGTGCACTGCACCCTGGAAGGTTACGCCAACAGGATGTTCGCCCATCAGCGCCATGGAAAAGGTGAACATGTTGGCGACGGAATGTTCGTAACCTGCGGCGACAAAAATGGTGATCGGCCAGAAGATCAGCATGATCTTGGCGGCGGCGTTTTCCGTGCGGCCTGCCATCCAGATTGCCAGACATACCAGCCAGTTGCACAATATGCCACGCGCGAACAGTTCCGTTGAACCGGCGGACATCTTGGCGGAAACCGCGGAGAAGAATGCCGCGCTGCCATCGCCAAGCAGGACACCGCCACCCGCGATGTGAAACAGGGCGGCGAGAATGGCGGCGCCGATGAGGTTGCCTGCCCATGCTGCTGCCCAAACGAGAAACGTATCGGCAATGGATGCCCGGCGCGTCAGTACCGCCAGTGGCATGTACATCGCCGTCCCCGTAAACAGCTCAGCCCCTGCAAAGACGATGATCGTCAAAGCGGAGGAGAATACTACCCCCATCACCAGATGGACCCATGCCGCATCCACATGTGCGCTTGCGGTGAACATGAGGATGTCGCCGAAACCGATATAGGCGCCAGCCATGGCGGCACCCGTCAGGAATGCGAAAAGCTGGGTGCGGACGACAAGCGCCTTGTGCGCGCCGGATTCGGCGAAGCTCGTAATGGAATCCTGATACATGATGAAATCCTTGCATCTTGCCGTCCGCGGACGGCTGTTTTCGATGCAGAAAGGCTAGTCCCTCGTTTCCATCGGCTGAATCATACCAAGGTGTAGGCCATCCAGCAGGAGTGCCCGAAGAAAAAAAGGCCGTCTCCGGGCGGTAGGAGACGGCCTTGGCGGATCGAGGGGAGATCCGCGACTCCGGAGGAGGGGAGGGACACCGGAGCAGATGGCTTTGAAGAGCCAATCGCCTTCGGGCGGGGTGAGGCGATGACCGGAAGCTAACCCGTAGCCCCTTCTGCCGAAACTACACTTAGGTATCGGCTCGACTGTACGAGCTGGCGATTTCGTCCACACGGCTCTTCTTCATATCTTCGGCGCAGATCAGACAGCCTCACTACGAGCGCCCAGCAGTTGGGCGGTCGATCGCACCAAGGAGAACGATCATGGACTCGATCACAGCTACTAGAACCCGTAAACTTCCGCTTTCGACCCCGACCGATCTTGGGGGCGATGCGACCCGCGAAATCTCCGCTGCTCTGACGGCGTTGCTGGCGGATGTTTTCGCTCTTTATATCAAGACCAAGAACTTCCACTGGCATGTTTCCGGTCCGCATTTTCACGATTATCACACCCTGCTCGACGAGCAGGGTGCGCAGATCTTCGCTATGACGGACGACATTGCCGAGCGCGCCCGCAAGATCGGTGGGACGACCATCCGCTCCATCGGTCATATTGGCCGCGTTCAGCGCCTTCTTGATAATGACGCCGATTTCGTCGGCCCTGACGACATGCTTGCCGAGCTGCGCGAAGACAACAAGCAGCTTGCTGCAATCCTGCGGCAGACGCACACCCTGACGTCAGCGCACAACGATCATGCGACGACCAGCCTGATTGAAAACTGGATCGACGAAACAGAGCGCCGCACCTGGTTCCTGTTCGAGACGACGCGTCGCGGGCGCTGAACGCCCGGTCCGCGCCATCCCGCGCAAGGCTTCTCCCATACGACCCGGAGACAATGAAATGATCGAAAACTCGATCGAACTGGCAATTTCCAGACGGCATGTCCTGCTGGCTGGTGCCGTGCTTTCCACTGCGATGACGATACCGTCGCTCGCCTTTTCCAAAAACACCCGCACATCGAACGAAGGAGTATTTTCCATGAGCGAATCATTCGTCAGAACCAAGGATGGCGTTGATATCTATTTCAAGGACTGGGGTCCAAAGGACGCGCAGCCGATCGTTTTCCATCACGGCTGGCCTCTGTCCTCCGACGACTGGGACACGCAGATGCTGTTTTTCCTTGCCAACGGCTACCGCGTCGTTGCCCATGATCGCCGCGGCCATGGCCGTTCGCAGCAGGTCAGCGATGGTCACGATATGGACCACTACGCAGCCGATGCCAGCGCCGTCATGGAGCATCTCGACCTGCGGAATGCCGTGCATATCGGCCACTCCACCGGTGGCGGCGAAGTCGCCCGTTATGTCGCCAGATATGGCCAGCCGCAGGGGCGCGTCGCAAAGGCCATTCTTGTTTCGGCCGTTCCGCCGCTGATGCTAAAAACCACGTCGAATCCTGGTGGCACGCCGATCGAGGTCTTTGATGGTTTCCGTGCTGCACTTGCTGCCAACCGTGCGCAATTCTTCCTCGATGTTGCCTCCGGGCCGTTCTATGGCTTCAATCGTCCCGACGCCAAAGTCTATCCGGCGGTTATCGACAACTGGTGGCGTCAGGGCATGATGGGTGGCGCGAAGGCGCACTATGATGGCATCAAGGCCTTTTCGGAAACGGACCAGACGGACGACCTGAAGGCAATAACGGTTCCCACGCTCGTAACGCAGGGCGACGATGACCAGATCGTGCCGATCGCCGATGCCGCCGAGCTTGCCATCAAGTACCTCAAGAACGGCACGCTGAAGGTCTATAAGGGGTATCCGCACGGCATGCTCACGACCCACGCCGATGTCATCAACCCTGATCTGCTTGCCTTCGTGAGAGGTTGACGCTCTGGAATTTCCCGCCACCTGCGGACCATGCGGGTGGCGGGGCGATCCCGATCACGCAGGAGAGAGCAATGCCGATATCTAAGCCCTCTGACGATCCCGCCCTTCGTGATGGCATCGCAAGCCTTCCTGAGATGGAAAACATTCAGCTGGAGCTTCCTCTGCTGCAGCATTCACCTGCACAAGAAGAAGCCCGATTTGAGGACGAGGCGAGCGTCCCTGCGTCTCAACCCGTTATCCGGCTTTGATCGTGGCTGATGCGCGATTTGGAGCGATAGGAGAGCAAAGTCATGTCTGACCCGAAATCTAGAACGGCACTTGAAGCGGGAACGCCTGCGCCTGCTTTCAGCCTGCATTCCACGCCTGACCAGTTGGTGACGCTGGACGATCTGCGCGGCGCGCCGGTCATATTGGCGTTTTACCCTGCTGACTGGAGTCCCGTCTGTGGTGATCAGATGGTTCTCTATAACGCGGCGCTACCCGCCTTCCATGCCCGGGGTGCGCAACTGGTCGGTATTTCGGTGGATGGCGTGTGGTGCCATGCGGCATTCGCTGCTGCACGCAACCTGCACTTTCCCCTGCTTTCCGACTTCGAGCCGAAAGGCGACATCGCCCGTCGCTATGGTGTCTACCGTCACGATGATGGCGTCACCGAGCGCGCGTTGTTCGTGATCGACGCTAACGGGATCATCCGTTGGAGCTATGTCTCTCCGCTCGGCATCAATCCGGGTGCCGACGGCATTCTGGATGCGTTGGACGATCTGGCCGTCAATGAACCATCAAAGGAGGCTCGCGCATGACCAGGCTCACCATCCCCGTCAATGATCAGGATCATATGCAGGGTCCACGTTCCGCAGCCGTGACGCTGGTGGAATATGGAGACTACGAATGCCCCTATTGCGGTGAGGCCTATCCCGTTCTCAAAGCTGTAAAGAACGCCATGGGCGACGATCTTTGTTTTGTGTTTCGGAACTTTCCTCTCGCTGATATGCATCCACATGCGGTCCGTGCTGCGGAATTTGCCGAAACGGCGGCCAACCATGGGCTTTTCTGGCAGGCGCACGACCTTCTTTATGAAAATCAGCAGTCACTGACGGAAAATGATCTGCGTCGTTACGGAGAGCGTTTGGGCATTCCGTTCGCGGAGGTGGGTAGAGACGTGGCAAGCCGCTTTGACCGGAAGATCGAGAATGATTTCGAGGGCGGATTGAGAAGCGGCGTCAATGGCACCCCAACATTGTTCATCAACGGCTTGATATATAACGGTCCGCGTGACACCGAGACATTGATTGCGGTTCTTCGGCAGATGGAATAGCTGGTGCGCTGCTCTAAGAATGCATAATTCGACGCCACATTGACGCAAATTCGTATGTCCGAAGTAACACTTCGTTCAGTGATTTTATGGAATCTGCGCGCGCAGGTTCCAAGGTTTCCTCGGCGGAGCCGGTAGAACAAGCGGATCTTTTTCCTGCGCCGCCTCGGTGGCCTGAAGCAGGATAGCCGCTTGTCGCCCTATGAAGAGGGTACAGCTACCAGCGATGTATTGTTGTATGTTTCTCCGGTCACCTGAGAGAGGGCTAGGGGGAGCGCTTGCCTGAGGCTATTCATGTCTTTCTTGAAGAATACCACGATAAAAACGAAGGTCGTTTTTGTCATATCACTGATGAGCTTGTTGTCCCTTTGCGGTGTAAGCTACGTAAGCTGGCAATATAAGAACACGGATGATGTCTACAGCGATTTTATCGCCAATGAAGGGCTTGCTGCCGTTCTGAACGCCAGAACCAGCGGAAACCTCAACGCGCTCGCCATCCAGACGCTGCGCTTCACCATCAACGAGCCCAACAGCAGCTACTTCAATGATGCTGTCAATACTTTCAAGAGTAATCGCCAGCAGCTTGAGGAACGGCAGAATCAGATCATGCGGCTGGTTCCCTCCCGTACGGATGCCGCTCGTAGTATCTTGAAGGGCGTTGCCGAAGTCGAGGTCATGGGCAACAAGGTCATGACCCTGATGCAGGCCGGACAGCAGGCCGAAGCAAAGCAGTTGTCGCTCTCTGTCCTTGGGAAAGTCACCGAAGTCGGGACGGAAATCAGCGCAGGCAATGATCTGCTCATCAAGGTCATGAATGACGGCAGTGCGCTGCTCACCGTCGAGACGAATGACACCATCTGGACAGGTCTGGTTGCTATTGCGATTGCTTCGCTGGCCTTGATCGGTCTCGGTCTGTACATTTCTTCGCAGGGCATCACGGCACCCATCGCGCGACTTCGCGAACGTATGGTCTCCCTGGCGGCAGGCGATACGGATAGTGAAGTCGACGGCATGGACCGTAAGGACGAAGTTGGCCAGATGGCTGCTGCCGTCCAGATCTTCCGGGAAAGCGCGATCGAACGTATCCGTCTCGAGAACGAGACAGAGGCCAACCGGTCTATGTCCGAAAAAGAGCGGATCGAACGGGAGAAGCAGAAGGCGAAAGAATCCGCAGATGTACAGTTTGCTGTCGACAATCTTGCGACGGCTCTCTCCAAAATCGCCAAGGGTGATGTCACCTACCGCATCGTTCAGCCATTCGTATCCAGCCTAGATAGCATTCGCGGCGACTTCAACCGTGCTGCTGAACAGCTGCAGTTGACCCTGAACCAGGTTGCGCAGAATGCTCGTGGTATCGATGCCGGTGCGAACGAGATCCGCGCTGCCGCTGACGATCTGGCCAAGCGTACTGAGCAGCAGGCCGCTGCCGTGGAGCAGACCGCCGCCGCCCTCGAAGAGATCACCACGACGGTGAAGGACTCGACCAAGCGCGCCCAAGAGGCAGGTCATCTCGTTGGCCGAGCACGGGTCGGCGCAGAAAAATCGGGCGAAGTCGTTCAGAAGGCTGTCGCCGCGATGGAACAGATCGCAGCATCCGCCAACGAGATTTCCAACATCATTGGCGTAATCGACGAGATCGCTTTCCAGACAAATCTTCTGGCACTGAATGCGGGCGTCGAAGCAGCCCGCGCCGGTGAAGCGGGCAAGGGCTTTGCCGTTGTTGCGCAGGAAGTCCGTGAACTGGCGCAGCGTTCCGCAGGTGCGGCCAAGGAGATCAAGAATCTCATCACGACGTCGAACAGTCAGGTTCAGGAGGGCGTGCAGCTGGTTGGTGAAACCGGCAAGGCTCTGGAACTGATCGTTACCGACGTGCAGGAAATCAACCGGCATGTCGCGGCAATCGCAGAATCCGCTCAGGAACAGTCCTCCGGTCTTCAGCAGATCAATACGGCTGTGAACCAGATGGATCAGGATACGCAGAAGAACGCTGCGATGGTGGAAGAAAGCACCGCTGCGAGCCATGGTCTTGCACGTGAGGCGTCTTCTCTCAATCAGCAGCTTGCCCAGTTCAAGCTCTCTGACGGCGGTTACAGCGAAGCATCCGCTCCGGTGCGTGCGGCATCGCCCGTCGACAGGCCAGCCGCTTCTCCGGCTCGCGCTCTCGGTGGACGCATCCGGGCCGCCTTCTCCGGCAATGCCGCGCTGAACACGTCGGCCGACAGCTGGGAAGAGTTCTGATGACCGGCGGCGTTTCCAACGTCTGTCTGGCGTGAGAAACTGACCGCATCGATAAACGCATCAGGCCCGGAAAGTCTGCAGACTTTCCGGGCCTGATGTTTTGGGTTCAGCCTACAGTCATGGTCAGGAAGGGCGTTGTGCCCGGATGCCCTCGACGGGAATTTCCTGCGCTCCAAACTGGTCGTCGCCCAGGCCCAGCATGCCTCCGCTGAGATTGGCGACGGGGCAGCTGTGATTGGGAAAAATGAGGATAGGCGTGCCGTTGGCAGGGCGTTTTCCTGAATAGGAGACAAACGCGTGCTCCTCTGACAGTTTCAGGACCGGTAGCGGGCTTTTCTCGCCCGAAATCCACGCTTCACCATAGCTGCTGGTCGCCGAGGTGCCATGTGCTCCGAGATCCGAGGACAACGTTTTCGACCCGACATTGGCGATGGCGTAGTGCTCGTTTGCCGAAACGATGCGGGCAGCGACGCCGAGCGCAACATCAGCACGGCTCGCGATGCCGAGGCGAACGGCCGTCAGGTCGAGGAATGCATAGTTTCCGGGACGTACCTCATCAACGCCTTCGAACCCGGCATTGGCCAACAGGGTCGGCGTGCTGCCGATGGAAACACGGGGAACGACGATGCCGCTTTTCTCCACACGGCTCCGAAATTCCGCAAGGAGGGACAGTTCCTCGGCTGCAACGGCACGGATGGCATCCCGGCCTGCCGCGCCATAGGCATGACCGGCATGGGAGAGCAGTCCGGCAAAGCTCAGATGCGGATCGCGATCGATCGCTGTGGCGAGCTGCAGTCCGGCATCTGCCTTTGGATCGACGCCGCAACGGTGCAGCCCGACATCGACCTTGACGAACACCTGGACACGGAAGCCGAGCTTCTGGCCTGCTGCGGTGAGGGCGGCCACGCCAGTCTCGCTATCTGCGATGAAGCGCAACCTGCGGGGATCGCCAGCCAAGGTCAGGAGGGCCGCAATCGTCTCGGGTGAAATCAGCGGGTAGGCGATGGTGATCGGATCAAGCCCGGCCTCAAGCAGCATTCGTGCTTCGTGCGCGCGTGCCACCGTGAAGCCTTTTGCACCCTGATCGCGCTGTGCCTTTGCGATGGTGAGGCTCTTGTGGGTCTTCACATGCGGGTGCAGCTCAGCCCCCTCACCGACGATCTCCGCCATGGCCTTGAGGTTGCGGTGCAGTGTCGGAAGATCGACAACCACCCGTGGCTCGACAAGCTCATCGAATCCTGGAAACCGGCTTGCCAGATCCGGATCCGAGCAGGCTAAAACAGCAGAGGACATGCTCACACTTTCCTTGAAGTGGCGGGAGAAAGCCCCGCCTCAGAAGACCACCGGATGCGTTGCGCCGGTCTGCACGTTGACCAGACCCTGGGGGGCATGATCGCTCGGTGCGACCAGAACCCAGCGCCACGGGGCGCAGGTCAGGGTGGCGAAGGCCAGGCGCTCCGGAAAGCCGGGGAACCAGCGCGGCATGAAGGTGGGCTCATACATCCATTCAATCTTTTCGCCCGCCGCATAGAGTGCCTGCATTTCTTCATGCAAGGCTTCCGCCGGGCGGCAGCTCATCAGGCCCGCCACTTCGTAGCGCACACGGGCAACAACTTCACCGGCATGTACCAAGGCCCAGCCGCCGTCATTGTCTGCAACCGCATTGACAGCTTTTGCCATCGCCTCGTCGGAAGAGCCAACGCACCAGATATTGTGCTTGTCATGTGCCATGGAGCAGGCAAGCGCCGTGTCCGGGGTTGACGGTCCGCAACCGAGCCAGAACATCTTTGACACGCCCGCATTGCCGGAGAATCGGTCGATGACGGAAAACTTGGTGATGTTGCGGCTTTCGTCTCGCTGCACGAGACCGTACTTCACGGGCAGATCGAAAGTCAGGAAATCGTCCGACCAGTGGAAGGGTCGAAGAACGGCAGCCGTCATCCTATCGCGACCCGCTTCTGCCTTTATGGCGAAATCGTCCGCCGTCAGCGCACGGCCGATGTTGACTGTCTTCGTTGCCCATTCCGGCCAGTCGATGCGCGGCACGTCAGGTAGGTAGGTCTTGCCGTCCGAAACCTGTTTTCCGTCCGCCCAGACTTTTGCGATTTCGAATGTCTCGACATCGGATAACAGGACGATATCGGCATAACGGCCGGGCGCGATAGAGCCGACCCAGGGCGTTAGTCGCATGTGGCGGGCAGGGTTGATCGTCACACACTGAATGGCGATTTCCGGTGCCAGACCAGCCTGAATTGCAAGGCGAACGTTATGGTCGGTGGCGCCCAGTTTCAGCGTGTCGGAGGCGGAGCGGTCGTCGGTCGTCAGCGCGATTTGCGACCAGTCGGTGAGGCCACGCTCCAGAAGTCCCTTGATGACTTCCGGCAGGCTGTGCGGCCTCAGTTCCATGAACAGGCCATGCGTCAGCTTTTCCCAGAACTCTTCCACCGTCCATGCTTCATGGTCGGAGGAAAGACCAGCGGCGGCGAAGGCATTGATCGTCGGCACGTCGCGGATACCGGCCGCATGGCCTTCGACCACGGCACGTTTTTCGAACGTGGCACGGATCATGCCCCAAAGCCGGTCGTAGGACGGATTTTCCGGGTTCCAGACGGCTGGCCAGTCCATCACCTCGTCAAGACCGGCCGTCATCAGGCTGTCCTTTAGGAAAGCCTTCTGTTCGTCGTACCCGAAGTCGCCACCGCCATGCTCATATGCGGTGGGCGGCACGGCGGAGCCGGGCAGGGGGAAAATCTTCAGCGGCGAACCGGCTTCACGCGCCTTCAGCCAGAATTCCAGCGTCTTGGCGCCATTGACGTTGGAAAACTCGTGGCTTGCCTCGCAGGTCCAGGTATTGCCACGCGGCAGAACAAGGGCAGCTTCCCATTCCGGCGTCAGATGTGAGCTTTCGATATGCTTGTGGACTTCGCCAAGGCCGGGAACAGCGGCAAGATCCGGCTCGTGAATACGGGTGATGACCTCGCCTGGATAGCTGCCTGCCTTGCCCACATAGGCAATTCGGCGGTCCTTGATGATGATTTCCTGGTCTTCGGCCCAGGTGCGGGTGGCCACGTCGAGCAACCTGCCGACGCGCAGGGCGACGTCCGCTTGCTCCTTACCCAGTGCAACGAGCGTCAGGCGCTGGCGGATCTTGATCTCGTTGGCTGCCTCGATGTTGATGTCTTCGAGAGTGGTGTTTTTGGTCATGCGATATCCTCGCCGGAATTGGTCGCGTTTGCGGGGCGTTCCAGGCAAATTGAGAGAATGCGGGCGATGTTGTCGCCGTTTGAAGAGAAGCCGTGTTCGCTTGCACCGTCGAAATAAACACTGTCGCCGGTTTTCAGCACGATTGGAGCGTAAGGCTCCATGAAGAAGATCACTTCGCCATCGAGCACATAAACGAACTCTTCGGCCCTGTGGGCGCTGCGAACCGTCTTGCCGTTGCTGGCACGCTTGGGGATGTCAATGACCATCGGCTGCATCGATTTTGCGGCAAGGCCGGAGGCGAGCGCTTCGTAGGCGCCCATCTTGTTGACATAGGTGGTACCTTCACCAGAGCGGGTAATGACACGGGCGGCCGAGGCGAATTTCTGGGTGGAACTGCCGATCAGATCGGAAAAATCTATGCCGAGCCCATCCGCCAGACGCACCAGCACGCTGTAGGCAGGGGTGGACTGGTTGTTCTCGATTTTTGACAGTGCGGAAATGGAGACGCCGGTGCGGCGTGAAACTTCGGCCAGCGTCCAGCGGTTTTCGAAGCGCAACCGTGATAGGATTGCACCGACCGGCATACCGATGGTTTTTTCCGCAGTGCGCCCGTCGACTGCAACCGGCATCTGCTGCGTTGCCTCGTTTTCCGCCATCTGTCACCTTCCCCAAGCTGGTCGCTTTCAAACCTCGACGATTGGTCCTTTGCGCTCGACGATCAGACCGTATTGCGATGGTTCGCGGTGTCGAGCGAAATCGAAGATCGTGCGCCGGTACAGGACACCCATGTCGAGGTCGCATTTCGCGCTGATGATCTCGTCGTCCGTCGTCGACGCCATCGCGACGATCTGGCCGGATGGCGCGACGATCATCGACAGGCCTATCATGTTGGTGCCTTCCTCGCAGCCTGCCTTGGCGGCCGCCGCGACCCATGTGGCGTTCTGATAGGCGCCAGCCTGCAATGAGAGCTGATGATGGAAGCCGGTCAATTGGTCGAAGTCGAAGACGCCGGTGTGATTGTCCGGCGTGTTGTAGCCCACGAAGACCATTTCCGCGCCCTGCAGGGCCATGACCCGATAGGTTTCCGGCCAGCGGCGGTCGTTGCAGATGCACATGCCGACGATGCCGTCCATGGTCCGCCAGACGGGGAAGCCCAGATTGCCGGGCTCGAAATACCTTTTTTCCAGATGCTGCGCATCGCGTCCCGGAACGGGCTCGGCGTGACCCGGAAGGTGGACTTTGCGATATTTGCCAACGATTTGGCCTTTGGCATCGACAATGATCGACGTGTTGAAATAGCGGGTGCGCCCGCCTTCGTCGGCCAGTTCGGCGTAACCGATGTAGAAGCCAATGCCGAGTTCCTTGGCCTCATCAAACAGCGGTTGCGTCTCCTGCCCGGGCATCTCCCGTTCGAAATAGCTGTCGATTTCTGCCTGACTCTCAATAACCCAGCGCGGAAAGAAAGTGGTGAAGGCAAGTTCAGGAAAAACGACAAACTCGGCGCCACGGGATTTAGCCTCCCGCAGCAGCTCGATCTGGCGTTTGACGACCTGGGTACGCGTATCGGCGCGGGAGATTGGCCCCATCTGCGCGCAGGCAATGTTGATGAAACGGCTCATCGCGTCACTCCTTTTTGCCGGGAAGATTTTCGAAGGGCAGGATCGCGCTGTAAAGCGGGTTGATGGTCAGGCTCACAGCCGTACCAGCTTCGAACGGAGCCTCGATTGCCCCCAGTGCAACCAGCGTGCCTGCCGAGCTTTCACAATGGTACTGGTAACTGCGGCCCAAAAAGGTGCGCAGCCCGATGTTTGTTGCGATACCTTCGCCGGTGATGAGGGGCGTCAGGCCTTCCGGGCGGGTGGCGATCAGGCCGCGGTCGGGAATGTCGCCATATTCCGCACTCGAGAGTGTGACGCGGCTGCCGCCGTCAAATTCGACCTCCACGTTGCCTTCAGCCTGCCGATCCACGACACGGAAGGGAAGAATGTTCTCGAAGCCGACAAAGCGGGCAACGAAGGCGTTTGCCGGACGGCGGTAGAGAACCTCTGGCGTGTCGAGTTGCACGACACGGCCCGCGTCCATGATTGCCACCTTGTCGGAAATCGAGAAGGCCTCTTCCTGATCGTGCGTCACATAGACTGCGGTGCGCTGACCGGCCATCTGCAGACGGCGGATCTGGACGCGCATGTCGACGCGCAGCTTGGCATCCAGGTTCGACAGGGGCTCGTCAAACATCATCAGTGGCGGGTCGATGACAAGCGCGCGGGCCAACGCCACACGCTGCTTCTGCCCGCCGGACAGGGCGGACGGCAGGCGATCGGCAAGATGCGCCATGCCGACGATATCAAGCATCTCCATGGAGCGTTTGTGGCGCTCAGCGGGCGCGATGCCGCGTTGTTTGAGCCCGAAACCCACATTGTCGATGACGCTGAGATGCGGCAGCAGCGCATAATTCTGGAAAACGAGGCCGATGTCGCGCTTGTGCGATGGCAGGTTCGTCAGTTCCCGGTCGCCAAGCCGGATCGATCCGGTGGAGGGCTTCAGGAAGCCTGCGATCAGTCGAAGCGTCGTCGTCTTGCCGCAACCGGAAGCGCCGAGCAGCGAAATCAGTTCGCCACTTTTGACGGTGAGATTGAGATCATCGAGGATGCGGGTGGTGCCGTAATGGGCGGAGACGCCGGTGAGCGAAAGAGTAGGGCTGGTCATCGGTCTATCTCATGACTTTCGACAGGCCGAGCGTGCGTTCGACGATCACGATAACAATCGCCGTCAGAAGCATCAGGAGCACGGAAACGGCCGCGACCGATGGATCGAAATGCTGCTCGACATAGGTAAACAGGTTGATGGGAAGCGTGCTGACGCCCGGTCCGGTTAGGAAGAGCGAGACGGACACGTCGTTCATCGAGGAGATGAATGCGAGAATGAAGGCCGCGACGATGCCGGAGCGGATATTGGGCAGCACGACAGTAAAGAAGGTTTTCAGCGGCGCGCAGCCAAGCGAAATCGCGGCTTCCTCGGCGCTGAAATCGAAGCTTGCGAGGCTCGCCCCGATAACGCGCACCGCATAGGGAATGGCGATGATCGTGTGGCCGATCAGGAGCGCCGTCATGATCGGCAGTTCCAGTGTGACGATCACACTCTTCAGGAGCGAAAATCCGAACACGATTTCCGGCACCAGCACCGGCAGGAAGAAAATCGAGCCGAACCAGCCAGGAATGACGGAGCGATGGCGAACCAGCGCGTAAGCCACGGGGATGCCGACCAGCATGGCGATGCCGGTGCCGACCGTTGCGACGATCAGGCTGGTCTTGAAGCTCTCGATGAAACTTTCGTTTTCCAGCACGAAGGCATACCAGCGCAGCGACAGGCCCTGCGGTGGAAAGGAGAGAAAGGTGCCCGGCGTCAGGGAGGCGCCGAAGATGATGAACAGCGGCGCCAGCAGGAAAATGAAGACCAGAACGGCCATGATCCGGGTAAAAAGGGAAGTGTGGTCGATCATCGCCTGGTCATCCTGCCGAAGGGTTGAGACGTCGCGCCGCGAACTGGCCGAGGAGAACGACTGCGAAGGTGATGGCGACCATGACTACGGCGATGACGCCGGCGGCATCCCAGTCGAAGCTGATCATCGCTTTTTCATTGAGGAGCGTCGGCAGAATGGTTTCGGCTTCGCCCCCTAGCAACCTGCCGGTCGCAAAGGCCGCAAGACTTCCGGTAAAGACGAGGACGCCGCCGACCAGAAGGCCCGGAGCGATCAGGGGCAGCGTGACCTGACGGAAGACTGCGCGCGGCGATGCGCCAAGCGATGTGGCGGCATCGATGATGCTGCGGTCGATCGCTTCGATGACGCCGATCAGCGACAGCACCGCCAGCGGAGTGAACAGATAAACGAGACCGAGGATCAGCGACATTTCCGTAAAAAGCAGCGGCATCGGCTCATCGATGATGCCAAGCGACATCAGCGTGGAATTGAGGAGGCCGTTACGGCCAAGAACGATCATCCAGGCAAAGCTGCGCACGATGGCGCCGGTCAGCAGCGGAAAAACCGCGCAGACAAGCAGGATCTGCCGCCACAGTCCGTTGGCGCGGGCAATCACGCTTGCCGCGAAATAACCAAGGAACATAGAAATCACCGAGGTGATGAGCGCAACACGGATGGAGCGCACGATGACGGCGATGTTGTAGTCGTAGCTGAAGAACTGGCGATAAAGTGCGAAACGATCGCCCGCGGGGCCGATCGTGCCGGTGAATGTATCAGCAACTGGCAGGACGAGAAGGCCGAGGACGATGAGCGTCCCCGGCAGTACCAGCAGATAGGGTAGAGCCTTACCGGGCCGGATGTTCATTGGATGATATCCACTGTTCAGGCTTACTTCGCGAAGATGTCGTTCCAGCGACGTTCCCAGTCGGGCTTCTGTGCCAGAATGGCCTTGAAGTCCGGCTTGCGCAGCTTTGCGATCGCTTCATCGCCATAAGCCATGTCCCCTACCTTGTCGGGAGTGATGATGACGTTCTTGTTGACCGGACTGTCGCCGACCGCCACGAACTTCTCCTGGACTTCCTTTGAGAGCTTGTAGTTGATGAACTGGTACGCCAGTTCGGGGTTCTTGGCCTTCGCACCGATGTTCAGCGTGTTGAAGATCGCATAATCGCCTTCGGACAGCGGAGCCCATTTGGCGTTCGGAACGGCCTTGTGGATAGCCGGTGCGGCAAAATCCTGAACGGCGGCGATCACAACTTCACCGGTGGAGAACAGGTTCACCAGCTCCGAGCCGGTGTTGTAGGTCTTGCGGACGTTTTCCTTGAGTTCTCCAAGGCTCTTGAATGCGCCTTCAGGATCCTTGAAAGCGTCGACGCCCGCGCGCTCGCCGGCGATCACGGCGGTCAGCGGTCCGGTCGTGGTGTTGAAGCCCGGAATGGCGACAAGACCCTTGAACTCAGGACGCCACAGGTCTTTCCATGAGGTGATCGGTTCCTTGACCTTCGAGGCGTCGTACATGATGCCATAGTGACCGGCAACGTAGGCAGGGCCGTAGTCATCGCCTTGAGGTGCCTTGGCGATGTCGTATACTTCGGCGAGATTTGGCAATTTCGAGCGGTCGATCTTCGCGAAGACGCCCGCATCGATGCCCTGTTGCGTGAAGGCGTCGGTGATGAACATCACGTCCACGCCGCCGCGAACGCGCATCTTGTTCAGGCGGTCGGCATTGTTGCCGGTGTCGATGACGATCTTGCAGCCGCAGATGGCCTCAAACGGCTTGTAAAGAAATTCGTTGGATTGCTCCGGTGTATAGCCCCATTCGGAAACGACGAGGGTTTTTTCCTGGGCGAGCGCCGCAGGTGCGCTGGCCGCAAGGGCGACGAGCAAAGAGGTCAGGGTGGATGCGAGGCGCATGGGCAGGCTCCGATGGGGTGTGAACAACAGGAGGGCATATTTTTCTGATGCCTACGCTATAGGCATTCCCTTTTCCTGTGCAAGAAAAATTTTCTAGTTAGAGAAAAAGAGCGTGCTCAATTCACCACTTTCTGATGGCTTCATATGTTCGCGCAGATCGCTGTCGTGCCGGGAATGGTTCCTAGTGCTCGCTAACGGGTAATCAGGCGGCTTCGTTACACCGAAACGTGGTTTGGGACACTGCCCAACCGTTCGAGCGGCTGATTATCAGTTCGGCTCTGCCTACGCGCCATAATGCGCCCGTGCCTTGACGATTTCCCCGTGATTGTCGTTCGCCCATCCGACGAGTATTTTCATCGGTGCCAGAAAAGAGCGGCCAAGGTCGGTCAACGCATATTCGACGCGTGGCGGCACCTCGGCATAAACGGTCCTTGCGATGAAGCCGTCCTGCTCAAGACGCCGCAACGTTCTTGAAAGCATCTGTTTCGAGATGTCGCCGATGGCGCGCAGGATTTCGTTGAAGCGCCGGACGCCGTTCTCCAGGGATTCCAGAACCAGGAGGCTCCATTGGTCGCCAATACGGTCCAGCACGTCACGTATGGGGCAGGGCTGATCGAAAACGAGCGGCTCGCTCTCTGTCGGTTTTATCGCCAATTTCATTCCTTTCTCGGCGCATGTGGTCATCGCGGTGTGACCAGATCATCGGAAGATGACTTCTTGCGCGAGCAATTCAACTGTCCTAGCAAATTACATAGGTCTACATTTTAGACCAGTTTAAGATTGACGCCAAGGAGCTATCGATATGACAAAAGTCGCACTGATCGGTGCATCCGGCAATGCCGGATCGCGTATTCTCAAGGAACTTTCTGATCGAGGTCATCAGGTGACTGCCATTGCTCGTAGCCCTGAAAAAATTGCAAAACTGGCGAATGTCACCGCGGTGAAAGGCGACGTGTTCGACAAGGACGGTTTGACGCATCTCCTGAAGGGCCACGATGTGGTAATCTCTTCCGTACACTTCACTGCAAGTGACGCGGATCTCCTCATCGCAGCGGTGCGTGCATCCGGCGTCAAGCGTTATCTCGTCGTCGGCGGTGCCGGTAGCCTCGAAGTTGCACCAGGCGCACGTCTGGTCGATCAGCCGAACTTTCCGGCGGAATACAAGCTTGAGGCGTCAAAGGGCGCTGATTTCCTCGATACGCTGAAGACCGTCGAAGATCTGGACTGGACCTTCATTTCCCCCTCCGCAATGTTCGTTCCGGGGGAGCGCACCGGCAATTTCCGCCTGGGCAAAGATACCCTTCTCGCCAACGAAAACGGTTCCAGTATTTCGTTCGAGGACTACGCCATTGCGCTTGTCGACGAAATCGAGAAGCCAGCGCATGTGCGCCAGCGCTTCACCGCCGGCTATTAAGATCGCAAAAGAAAAAAGGATAAGCACCCATGGCACAGTTTCTGAAGGTGCTTGCTCCGGCCGCTTTGTTGCTTGCAACGGCCGTCATACCGTCCTTTGCCCAGACTGCTCCACGCGATCTTGCCAGGGAGGAGGCGAACCGGAAGCTCGTCGTCGAGTTCTATGACCGCTTCTTCAACAGGCATGAAACGGAAGAGGCCTCGAAGGTCGTCGCTGACAACTACAAGCAGCACAATCCTGAAGTGCCGGATGGCAAGGAGCCTTTCGTCTCTTTCTTTACCGGTTTCTTCAAGGAGAACCCCAACTCCAGGGCCCGCATCGTTCCACGGATGGCGATCTGGTCTGGATTCACGTTCATTCCACGAATTCTCAGGAAGACCGTGGTCAGGCCGTTGCCGATATCTTCCGGGTGGTCGACGGCAAGATCGTGGAACACTGGGACGTCATCCAGAGTGTCCCCGGGGCAGTCTGCCAACGAGAACACCATGTTCTGAAAAATAGAGGCCGGGCGTCAGCGCCCGGCCTTTTATTCGTCTCTCCCAAACATCTACCTTGGTCAGCCGATGGCGATAGCCGTCTTGGTCGTTGCCGATTTGAGGGCGGCATCCGCGAGTTTGAGGGCAAGCAGGCCATCGGTGATCGATGGGGACGGGGCCATGTTGTTTTCGATGCAGTCGATGAAGGCGGCAATTTCCGCCGCATAAGCCGCCGTATAGCGCGTCATGAAGAAGTCGTGCAGCGGCGGGCGGGTGTAGCCTTCGGCATTGGCAATCTCGATGGAGACGGGACGCTGGTTCTCTGCTGCAGCCGAACCGAGCGAGCCGTGCACCTCGATACGCTGGTCATAGCCATAGGTGGCGCGTCGAGAGTTGGAAATGACCGCCTGTTTGCCGCTTTCTGTGGTCAGGATGATGCTGGCGCTGTCGAAATCGCCCAGCGCGCCGATTTCCGGGTTCACGAGAACGGAGCCGGTTGCGAACACGCCGCTTATCTCTTCACCCAGCAGGAAGCGCGCCATGTCGAAATCATGGATCGTCATGTCGCGGAAAATGCCGCCGGAAACCTTGATGTATTCGCCGGGCGGCGGGCCGGGATCGCGGCTGGTGATCGTAACCATTTCCACCTTGCCGATGCGGCCATCGCCGATGGCTTTGTGAACAGCCTGAAAATGCGGGTCGAAACGCCGGTTGAAACCGAGCATCACCTTCGCCCCGGTTTCCCGAACGACTTTCGCACAGGCTTCCGCGCGCGCGACATCGAGATCAACGGGCTTTTCGCAGAAAATGGCCTTGCCCGCACGGGCGAACCGTTCGATCAGGTCGGCATGCGTGTTGGTTGGCGTGCAGATGATGACCGCGTCGATATCCTTGTCCGCAAGCACATCCTCTATGGTGCTGACCACGCATCCGGTCTCCTGCGCGATTGCCTTTGCGGCATTTTCCATCGCGTCGACCACGGCAACCAGCTTCGCTCGGCTGTCCGTCGCGATTGCCTTGGCGTGAACCTTGCCGATTCGGCCAGCGCCGAGAAGTGCCAACTTCGTAACCATCATTCCTCCCGTTACTCTTCCATATGGCCACCCTTCACTCCCTGAAAGGCAGAATGTAGAATTTCCAATCTAGCAATATGGAATATATGTTCCATTTTGCTAGATTGACAGGAGAGGCATGTCAAGCAGATTTAAATCTGCAGGGAGGTCGGGAGGCTTACCCCGGCTTGCCGGTCGGGAAGCGCGTAAACCTCCACCGGTGTCTCGAGCCCGCGAAGAAGCCATGGGCCGAGATTTTCGAGTTCTCCGACGCATCCGGCCGTCTGAACGAACTCCCTGGAGAACAGTACCGGTCGCCCGGTATCCTTGGTCAGGCTTTCAAGGCGTGAGGCGATGTTCACGGCCGGACCTATGACCGTGAAATCCAGACGGGTTTTCGAACCGATATTGCCGTACATGACATCACCGACATGAACGCCGATACCATAGCCTAGACTCTCATGGCCCTTCTGGCGGTTGATCTCATTGAGGGCTGTCAGGCTGATTTGCGCCTTTTCGATTGCTTTCAGGAGGTTATGGCAGGCTTCCGGATTGCTAAGCGGAAAAATTGCCAGCAATCCGTCGCCCATGAACTTCAGGATTTCGCCGCCAAACTCCTCGATCGGGTCGCACATGGCGTCGAAATAACCGTTCAGCAGTTCTATCACGTCGTCGCGCGGCCAGAGGTCGGAGATATGGGTGAAATTGCGCAGGTCGCAGATCAGAATTGCCGCGCCCACCGTGGTGCCGCTCCCGCGCGTCGTTGCGCCATCGAGAATCTTTTCTCCCGCGTGTGGTCCGACGTAGGTTTCCAGCAGCGTGCGTGCCATGCGGTTCTTGATGCGGATTTCGCTTACGAGTGCCAGCGCCGGGATAAGGTTTTTCAACGTGGCGACCTCAGCTTCCGAAAAGCCGCCCGGCCGGTCGCTGGCGAAGCTTGCCACATGCCTCTTTCCAAATGTGTGTTCTATCGGCCAGGCACAGTAGTCTGTCATGCCATCTGCGATCAGATCGTCATATATCGCGTAGCCTGCGCCATTTCTCACGCCTTTGTTCAGCCTTTGGCGAACCTCGTCCGCACCACGATGGATTTCGCTGATGGGGCTGTGGATGTACTCAGGTGAGTTTTCCGATCCGTAACCGTATGTCTCGATATCGGCAGATGGAATGCCGGGCGTCCAAAGTATACGCGCACCAAGCCATTGCGGGTGGCGGACCTGAAAGGCGAGAACGGCCCGCGCGACGGAAACTCCGCTGTTGCGTAGTCTTTCACACATGGTCAGGAAGATTTCGTCGATGAAGCGTTGATCCTTGGTGCCGGTGATCAGCCAGTCCAGAATCTCGTTTTTTTCCGCAGGCCACAGGTTTTCCGGCGGGATAGAGATGAGATCCTGTGCGTTCTCACGGAATGTCATGGGTAAGTCCCCGAGGTTCGGCATGCTTTCCGGCGGAACGGACCGCTTCCGGCATATGCCTTTGAAGCAAGTCATGTGGGGCGGGGAACGGAAATTTTAAGAGAGAGCTTCGGAAATAGTTTTGCGTATTCGCAAGAACGTGGCTTCAAACGCCGCCAGAATATTCCATCCGGAATATTCTCTCAGGCGGCGGTGAAACATGTTCGTATTTCGCAGCGATCAGATGACGGCTTCGAAAGGAATATTCAGGGCATTGGCAACCCGCTTGATCCGCAGTGGATCGCTATCCGAGCCCTCTTCGAGCGCCCGGATTTCCGTCGTCGTGAGGCCGCAGGTTATGGCTAGCTGGTCGACCGTGTAACCAGCCTGATTTCTTGCCGCCAGAATTTTTCTGGCAAAGGGTGCGCTTGTTTCCTGATCGGAATCTGGCTGTGAAATGGAAATGGTCATGATTTGCATCTCCCTCGTGATGGACACTTAAATGTCGCCGGCGGAAAAAGGTTGCCGGAGTTGAATGCGACTGCGTTGCCGGAGAATAAATTGGGCTGCAACGCAGCGAGGAAGATAGCCATTTCGACCTGCTCCGCAATAGTTAAATTTTGTTAAGAATCGTGATCGGCGGATAGTGAAAACTTTTCAGGCGGTTACTCTGGGTGGTCCAAGGGTGATGTCCGTTCTTAGAGCATTCCCCAGGCGCGGAACCGTCCTCGGCCTGTTACTTCCCGAAGTTCCAGCTGATTGGCTAGCCCGACAGCCCCTTGCGGCGTCGTTCCGAGTTCCTTGACGATCATCGATGCAGATACGACCGGACGGGCAACAACAAGGTCGATCAGGGCGGGCAGCCGCGAGTTCGAGCGCCTGCCGACCAGCTTTCGCAGCATCCTTTCGCGGGCGTTCATCAGTCTGTCATGCTCTTTCATGCCGCCAAGGGCGGTTTCATAAAAGCTGTCCAGCAGCGCTATGATACGATCAGTCTGGTTGCTGGCGTGTCTTCGTTCCCGTGGAATGGCTCTAAGGCCAGCACTCAGAGCTGGCAGATGGTCCGGTGAGACGCCACCATCGCGCAGGAAAGCCGCGCTCAGCAATCTTCCGAGCCATGGGCTACGCTGCAGAACTTCAAGCCGGCTCCATGCGTCGAGCATGATTGCGGCGCGCAGGACGGTTGGAAGGTCCGCGCTGTCATCGCGGACCTGCTGCCATTCGCGCAGCCTCTCTTCCTCGTCCCAGTCGGCATCGCGGATCAGTAGATGGCTCTCATTTGCCGGGAGACCGGCAGGGATATCGCGTCCTCCCGTTACGGCGTCCAGTGTTGCGGCGCTGCGAGCGAGCAATGCGTCCAGCTCGGAAAACGTATCCTGTAAAGGTGCGTCCTCGCTGTCGTTCTTCTGGTCCGTGTCCTCGAACGCATTTGCGATCGGCATCCCGATGTCAGTTTCTCCTGACAACTCCGTTGCTCTGCCGCGCAGGCGCGAAAGTCCTGCGGGCGTAAAGCTCCATCCCTTGATGTTCGAAAAGATCAGGCGCCGCGTTCGCAAAATCCTGTAGGCGGATGTCATCTCGTGCGTTGGAGCGCGCACATCCATGTGCGCTTCGTGCAGAACAAGATCCTCCATATGCACGAGTTCTCCATCGACCCACATCGATGAAATCGCGTCGCTGAAATCCTGTCGCTCGATGAAACCTTGTCTCAGTGGCGACCGCAGGATGCGCTCGTCAAGCCGTGCAAGTGCTTCTCCCGCACGCGAGGCTGGCGTGACGAGTTTTGCAAGCTGCAGGTTGGAGATATTGTAAAGCATTGAAATTTTTTAAGTTACGGCGATGCAGGTGGCAACTCCGTTGCAATGGTTTTTATCGCGGCAAACATTCATGCCTGAAAGAAGGCATTTAAAATTCAATGCGATGCTAATGTTGCGTCGCACCATATGCTTGCGCATTGCAGCATCAGGGGTGTATAGCATCGGCAGGGAGCGACAAATCATCACACCTTCCATGCTCGCTCCAATCTTCAGATGAGACTGAATCGGAGTCTAGCTTGAATATGATGTCGAATGAGCCGGCGGCAGCGCCGGATCAGAAAACCCGTTTGAAATCCATTATCGGTGGATCGGCGGGTAACCTCGTTGAATGGTATGACTGGTACGTCTACTCGGCCTTTACCCTCTATTTCGCACCGATCTTCTTTCCCTCGGGCAACCAGACCGCCGAACTGCTAAGCGCTGCTGCCGTCTTCGCGGTCGGCTTCCTGATGCGCCCGATCGGCGCGTGGTTCATGGGCACCTATGCCGACCGAAAGGGGCGCAAGGCTGGCCTAACCTTGTCGGTTACGCTCATGTGTCTGGGTTCGCTTCTGATCGCGGTCACGCCCGGTCATGAAACGATCGGTATCGCGGCTCCGGCAATTCTGGTTTTCGCCCGCCTGCTGCAGGGTATCAGTGTCGGTGGCGAGTATGGTGCAAGCGCCACCTACCTCAGCGAAATGGCAGGCAAGACCCGTCGCGGCTTTTTCTCCAGTTTCCAGTATGTCACGCTGATTTCCGGACAGTTGCTGGCGCTCGCGGTATTGCTGATCCTGCAACGTCTGCTGACGCCTGAACAGCTCAGCGCATGGGGCTGGCGTATTCCGTTCTTTATCGGCGGTATTCTGGCCGTTGCGGTGTTTTACATTCGTCGTGGGCTCGCCGAAACGCAGTCCTTCAAGAACGTCAAGGCAGGCGATACCAGCAAGCCGAAATCCAGCGGGTGGGCGCTGTTCAGGCACCATCCGAAAGAAGCGCTGATGGTCATGGCGCTGACGTCCGGCGGCACGCTGGCCTTCTACGCCTACACCACCTATCTGCAGAAGTTCCTGGTCAACACCTCCGGTTTCAGCAAGGAAAGCGCGACGGAAATCACGACCGCCGCCCTGTTCGTCTTCATGCTGTGCCAGCCGATTGCGGGCGCCTTGTCCGACAAGGTGGGGCGCAAGCCGTTGATGGTCGGGTTCGGTATCCTTGGAACGCTGTTCACCTACCTGATCTTCAGCACGCTGGCGACGACCACCAGCCCGATCACCGCGTTTGCGCTGGTGCTTGCGGGTCTGCTGATCGTGACCGGATACACCTCCATCAATGCGGTGGTGAAGGCGGAAATGTTCCCGGCGCATATCCGCGCCCTCGGTGTGGCGCTGCCCTACGCGCTGGCGAACACGATTTTCGGTGGAACGGCGGAGTTCGTCGCCCTGAAGTTCAAGCAGATCGGTCATGAAGGCTGGTTCTTCTGGTACGTGACGATCATGATCGCCCTGTCGCTGGTCGTGTATGTGAAGATGCGCGATACACGCGATCACAGCCACATTCAGGAAGATTGATCCTGCTGCACCTGCCGGAAAACATGAAGCTCCGCCGAACCCGGCGGGGCTTTTCTGTTTGGTCAGATTGCCTCGCCCGGAAACACCACGCGGGCCTCGAAACCGTCTATCCGGCCGGTAGCGGGTGAGGCGAGCATCAGTTCCCCACCGCTCTGCTCGACAAGTTTCTTGACGATGGCAAGGCCAAGTCCCGAACCTTCCGCTTCTGTCGGTCCTCTCGTGAAGCGGGTGGTCAGTTTCGGCAGCAGCGCCTCGTCCATGACTGGCGCCGGATTGATCACGGTGATGGTTCCGTCCTGTTGTACACGAACGTCGACAGGGCTTTCCGGCGGGCTGTGGATCAACGCGTTTTCCAGCAGGTTGCGGATGACGATGCCAAAGGCATCCGCTCCGATCCTGCATGCAAGGCTGCCATCGTAATCGTTGCTGAACCGGATACGCCGTGTCCCAAGCACCGACCGGCTCATGTCGTCAACGACCAGTTCCAGAACCGGTATGATGTCGCTGCTCGTATCGGTCACGCCGATTTTCGCTTCCGCGCGGGACATCTGCAAAAGTTTTTCTGCGAGATGACTGAGGTGGGAGAGCGATTTTTCGATGTTCTCGACGCGTGGTGACAGTTCTGGCGGGATATCGGCGCGCAGCCTCTGCGTCTGAGCCAGTGCACCCGCAATCGGTGTGCGCAATTCATGGGCGCTGTTGGCGGTGAATTCGCGTTCCGCCTCGATGGCGGATCGAAGCCGCTCGAGCAGGAGGTTGACCGAGCGGGCGATAGGGTGGAGCTCGGCGGGCAACGGTTCGGTTTCCAGAGGGGCGAGATTGCCGCCATCCTTCCTGCCGATCTCGTCACGCAATGTGCGGATAGGGTAGAGCGTTCTTCTGACAACCACTACGACGGCAATGATACTTGCCGGGATCAGGATGAGAACGGGTAGCAGCAACGCGGTTCCGGCTTCCTGTATCGCCTCCCGCCGGTTGGCGAAGGCATCGGCAACCTGAAGCACATAGTTCCCGTCCGGTGTCGCGATCGTGTAGATGCGCTGCGTCGAGGTTTCGGAAAAGCCGGGATCGAGCGACACCTCGAAAGGTTCGGTGGAGCTGTCATGCGAATGCAGAACGACCTGTCCTTCCCGGTCACGCACCTGATACGTCAGATACTCTGCACCCTCGACGGACTGCAGCTTTTGCGAAGCGGGCGCGGTATTGTTCTGCCGCAGGTCGTCAACCAGAAGCGGTAACAGTCTTTCCGCGGTTTCCTGCACGCCAGAATCGAAAATTTCGGCGAATTCGTCCTGCATCACCATGATGCCGAGGCTGCTGGCGAGAAGCCATGATGCGGCGACGACGCTTGTTACGGCGACGACGAGCTTGCGGGTCATGCTGACGGATCTGGCCATGCTTGCCTACTTGATGGTGTAGCCCACGCCCCGAACAGTCTCGACGCGATCATGGCCGATTTTCTTGCGCAGACGGCTGATATAGACCTCGACCGTGTTGCTTTCGATTTCTGCGCCGAATGCGTAAAGAGCGTCGTGCAACTGGTTTTTTGAAATGACGGCGCCGGGACGCTCGACCAGTTTCTCCAGAACCGCCCATTCTCTGGCGCTCAGCGTCTGGGCTGTTCCGTCGACGACGATATTGCGTCCGACCTGATCGATTTCGATGCCCGGAAGCCGGATGACCGGGGCTGAGCGCCCTTCGTAGCGTCGAGCCACCGCCAACATGCGCGCAGAGAGTTCGTACAGGTCGAAAGGTTTGACGAGATAATCGTCCGCCCCCGCATTCAATCCCGCGATACGGTCGGACACCTGATCATGCGCCGTGAGGATGATGACCGGTGTTGCATCGTTGCGGTCCCGCAGCGCCTTCAGCAGAGAGATGCCTTCGCCGTCCGGCAACCGCATGTCCAGGAGAACGAGGCCATAGGTCATGGTCAGTGTCGCCGCCATGGCGTCGCCCAGCGTCTTGAACCAGTCGACAGCGTGACCTGCCGCGGCGACATGATCCCGCAAGGCCTCTCCCAGGACGTGATCGTCTTCAACAAGCAGAACCCGCAAGACAGCTCCCTTTATAGCGCTGTCTTGCGTATCGCTTTCGCGGGACAAGCGTCAAGCTCTGTCTGCTCAGCTGGTGTGGCGTGTGGTGCAGCCGCTGAAGACGTCCAGCGAAGGATCGTAGACGGAGGTGGCAACATTCATCATGCCCAGAATGCTATGGAAATAGTTGTCATGGGAACGACCGCCCTCAGCCGCGATTTTGGAAAGGCAGGCTTTGTCCAATCCCATCGACTTGGCGAAGTCGTCATCGAACCAGACGAGGAACGGCACATGGGTCTGCTGGTCGGGCGCGAGGAGATAGGGCGCTCCATGCAGATAAACACCGTTTTCGCCGAGCGATTCACCGTGATCCGACGCATAGATCATGCCCGTCGCCAGCCTGTCGGAGCGGGCCTTCAGCTTGTCTATTACCGTCGACAGGAAGTGATCGGTGTAGAGAAGCGTGTTGTCGTAGGCGTTCACGATTTCAGCGTCGGTGCAGTTGCCAAGCTCGGCAGTGCGACAATCGGGCGTGAACTTCCGAAAATCGTCTGTATAGCGCAGATGATAGGTCGGTCCGTGGCTGCCCATCTGATGCAGCACGATAACGCTATCCTTCCTCACATTGTTGAGCCAGCTGTCGAGTTTTTCGAAGAAGATATCGTCGCGGCATTCGCCGCCGGTGCAGAAGCGTGCATCGTTGGTGGACGGCAGGTCGAAGTAAGGGATGCGGTCGGCAACGTTCTTGCTTCCCGTATTGTTATCAAGCCAGCTTGCATCCACGCCCGCATGGGTAAGCACGTCCATGACGTTTTCGTTGGCGAGAGCCTTGCTGTGGCTATAGCTCGAACGCGGAAACTTCGAAAACATGCAGGGAATGGAAATCGCCGTCGCTGTGCCGCAGCTCGTCGTATTGGGGAAATAGATGACGTCGCGCTTTTCCAGTTCGGGATTGGTGTCACGTCCGTAACCGTTCAGCGAAAAGTTTGCCGCGCGCGCAGTCTCACCCGCCACGATGACGGTGATGCGTGGTTTGTTCACGCCGCCCAGCGCCGGGAGCACCTTCGCGTCCTGTCCGATTGGGCTCACGTGGATTTCGGCCTCCTTGCCCGCCTGTGTGACGTAGTGAACGGCAGACATGATTGGTGACAGCGGGTTGACGCTTTTGACGATATCCTTGTGCTGGCGAATGGCCGTGGTGAATGTCTTGGAATTCGCAAAGCTGATGATACCGGCTACGGCAAGGCAGGCCAGAATGCTGATGGTGTTCCACAGCAGCTTGTCGAGGATTGGCCTATGCCTGACCCTGATGGTGGCGATGAGGAGCGACGGGGTCAGCCCGTAGAGGGCCAGATGCCAGAACAGGCCGGGTGTCAGCAGATTGCTGGCTTCAGCCGTGGTGGTTTCCATGGCGTTGCGGATCATGTCGCTATCGACGATGACGCCGTAACGGTCCATGAACCAAGAGGCTGCGGCGGCTGCGACAATCAGGAAGATCAGAAAAGGCTTGATCAGATATTTGGCGGAAAAGATCGTGATGAGGGCGCCGAGAAAGGCCACCATGGCGGCATAAAGCGAAACGATGGCGACCGGATAGGCGGAGAGATATGTGTGGATCTTGGACCAGAACGTCTGGTTGGTGAAAAACAGCAGATAGCCTGCCGTCAGCAGGCTGAGCGGTACACTGCCGATTTCCGGACGATACGATTCAGTTCCTGTCGCTTTTACGGTAAAAAGAGCCAATGTCAGGTCCACCAGTTTTCACATGTGCCTGCGGTAGCCGGGGGCGTTCAGAACACCCATGAACCAGCGACTGCATAAGCCGATGAGAGGCGGATGCGTGATTTAGCTGACATCAACCTGAAAGCTTCGTCATGATGGTGTCACATGACCTGTCGTCGGGCGGTCTTGTTGTCGTCAGTCTCGGCGTCGCTCCTACTGGCGATTGTGAAGGATGAACGCCCGGACGGCAGGAGATGCCTCCGTCTTACGATAGGCGATTGCCAGATCCGAAGTGGTGGTGCTCGCCGAAAGCGGCACGTAATGGACACCCGGCAGGCGCAGGCACTCCAGAGATCGCGGTACCAGAGCAATGCCGAGACCGATGGAAACCATGCTGGCGATCGTGGTGTAATCACGCCCTTCGGGGCTGATGATCGGCTGAAAACCGGCTTCGTTGCAGGCTTCAATCGTATTGTAGTGGAAACCGACGTCGGGCGGCTGGCGTGGCGTGATGAACGTCTCGTGCGACAGGTTTTTCAGATCCACCTGACGGGCGAAGGCAAAAGGGTGGTTCTCCGGCAGCGCCGCCATCAGCGGTTCTCGCAGAATGACATGGCTTGCCACGCCTTCCGGTATAGGTGCTGGCGGGCGAATGAAGGCGAAGTCCAGATTGCCATCGGCGATCTTGGAAAGCTGCAGCCGCATTTCCATTTCGATGAGTTGCAGCTCCACATCGGGGTGAGAGGCACGAAAACTCGCAATCGACTGGATCAGCAGACCGGAATAGGCTGCGGAGGCAACATAGCCGATGGAAATACGGCCGGTTTCGCCGCGATCGACCCGTTTGAGGGCGGCAAGTGTCGCATCGGCATTCGCGAGGATCTTCTTCGCATCTTCGTAGAGAAGCTGTCCCGGTGTGGTCAACTGCACGGAGCGGCGCTTGCGATTGAGCAGAGGCATACCGACGATTTCTTCGAGGTTCATGATCTGCTGGCTCAGTCCCGGCTGGGCGATGCCAAGTTTTGCCGCGGCGCGCTCGAAATTGCGTTCATCCACCAGCGCGGTGAAATAACGCAGATGCCTGAGTTCGAACGTTTCCGCTCTGGTTTTTTGCCGTTTGTTCATCACCGCTCGTTCTAAGATGAGAATAATTCCAAACTATTATCTGTGGTGATTTTCATAATCAATAGTGATGAAAAAACTGGAATCGGCTTATTGGATCATAATCCGCACCTTGCGTAATAAGATGACTTAAATAGTCCAGAAAAATATCCGTCTCACGACGGCGCAGGCGATGAGGGTCCGAGAGTGAAGGCAAGGTCGAAACATATTTCCGCGCTGGCTGGCAGTTGCGCTCTTGCGGTTCTCTGTGTGGGGCTATCGACCGGTATCGCCGTCGCAGAGGATTCGGGTTCGACAGTGCTGCAGACGATCACCGTCGAAGGTAACGGCAAGGCGCAGGATCCGAAGGCGCCCGTCAAGGGTTACGTTGCCAAAACCAGCGCCAGCGCAACAAAGACCGGGCGTTCACTGGTTGAAACTCCGCAATCCGTTTCCGTCATCACCAAGGACCAGATGGATGCCCAGAATGTCCGCAATCTCAGCGAAGCGCTGAACTACGTTCCTGGTGTCGTTGCGCAGCCTGCTGGTGCTGATCCTCGCTTTGACGCCCCGCGCATTCGCGGTTTTGCCGGCAACCAGTTGCAGTTCCTCAATGGTCTTCGCCTGATGCGCACCGCCGGAGCACCGGCCTATGAGGTTTATGGTCTTGAACGCGTCGAGGTCATTCGTGGACCTGCTTCGGTGCTTTATGGACAGGGCAACCCTGGTGGACTCATCAATCTCATCAGCAAGCGACCTACATTCGAGCGTTTTGGCGAAGTGGGCGCGCAGGTCGGCAGCTTCGAATACTATCAGTCCATGTTCGATATTGGCGGCCCGGTGGCGGATAGCGACACCATCGCCTATCGTCTGACCGGCGTGGCGCGCAATGCCCATGCCCAGACGGACAATCTCCAGAACGACCGTTATTTCATCGCACCCGCAATCACGTGGCAGCCCGATGAAGATACCAAGCTGACAGTCCTCGGCGCTTATCAGCATGATAATCCCAGCTCCCCGTCAGGCCTGCCGCCGGCGTTGACCTATCTGCGTCCCGGCAACATGCTGGACCGCAGTTTTTATGTCGGTGATCCGTCTTTCGATACGTCGAGCCGCAAGTTCACCAACATCGGCTACGAGTTCGAACATCGTTTCGACGATACCTTCACGTTCCGGCAGAATGCGCGTTACTCCAACTTCGACTGGTCCTACCGGGCGCTCGGAATGTCCTCGCTGGGCAGCGGCATGATTGGCAGCCTCATCCGCCGCAATGCGACATTCCAGGACGAGCTTCTGAACACCTTCAACATCGATAACAGCCTGCAGGCCGATTTTTCGACCGGCCCGGTTGACCACACTTTGTTGCTCGGTCTGGACTACCGGTACTTCGACAACAATGTGAAGACCGAGTTCTGGGCGGCGACGCCGCTCGATCCGGTCAACCCGGTTTACGGCGGTCCCATAAGCCTGACCTCACGCACCACCTATGCGGACGTCAAAACCGATATCTCTCAGGTCGGCCTCTACGTTCAGGACGAAATGGCCATCGATAACTGGCGCGTGACGGCCGGTCTGCGGCAGGACTGGGCAAGCACCAGCGGCACGACGTTCAACGGAACGACCTATCGCGCGCTCGACAAGGACGATCACAAACTGACGGGCCGCGTCGGTGTCAGCTATCTTTTCGATGGCGGCATCGCGCCTTATGTCAGCTATGCGACCTCCTTCGAGCCGGTGCCGCAACCGGCTGTGGGCGAAGCGCCGAAGCCGACGACCGGTGAACAGTGGGAAGCGGGTATCAAGTATCAGCCCGAGGGATGGGATGGTTTCTTCTCGGCCGCGGTTTACGATCTGAAGCAGAAAAACGTGACGACAACGGTGGGTGGCGTCACGCAGCAGATGGATCAGGCGCATGTGAAGGGCGTGGAACTTGAAGGCGTGGCGACACTTGCCGACGGCCTCGATCTGCGCGCAGCCTACACTTACATGGACACCGAGATTTCCGGCCGCCTGAACGATGGCAAGGAACTGGACAATGCGCCGCGCCATGCGGCAAGCCTCTGGCTTGATTATACCTTCGCGGAAGATACCGCCCTTGACGGATTAGGCATAGGTGGTGGTGTCCGCTATATCGGTCAGCGTTACGGCGATGCTGCCAACGCCTTCGAGATGAAGGGGCTGGCATTGCTGGATGTCGGGGTCCATTACGAGAAGAACGGCTATCGCGCCTCGCTGCTCGTACAAAACTTGACTGATAAAGAATATATTTCTAGTTGCTCCACTTTCGGATGCTATTACGGTGACGGAAGGACCGTTATGGGCAAGCTGACCTATCGCTGGTAAGGCTGCAACACGCAAAAGCAACAGGGACATGACAGGCAGGCATCGATACATGTCCTCGTGGCGGGGGCGGCGGGAATTCTTGGGTTTGCTCGCTGCTTGCGCCTTTGCCAGACCGCTTCGCGCCGAAGCAATGCCGCGTGTCGCGGCAATCGACTGGGCGATGCTGGAAACATCCGTCGCGCTTGGCGTGATGCCCGTTGCGGCAACCGAACTCATCCAGTTCAGAAAAGATGCGGTGGAGCCGTCCATTCCGAATGAGGTGATCGATCTGGGCCTGCGCGGTGCGCCAAATTTCGAGCTACTGCATCTTTCAAGACCGGATCTCATCCTGATTTCCCCGTTCTACACCCGCTATGTCGGGCGGCTCGAAACGATTGCCCCGGTTTTTTCTCTGCCATTCTACGTGAAGGGTGAACCGCCTTTCGCCAAGGCGCTGGCGGCAGTCTCCGCCCTTGGAGAAAAACTTGGCAGGCGGGACGAGGCGCAGACGGTTCTGGACGAGACGGCGCGCTCCCTTGAAGCCATGCGACAGCGGCTTGCCGCATTTGCCACGCGGCCGACATACATCATCAACATTGGCGACGCCCGGCATTTCCGCGCATTCGGTGATGACAGCATGTTCGGCGACGTGCTCGCCCGGTTGGGGTTGCCCAATGCCTGGCGGGATCGTTCGCAGTTCACCTTTGCCGCCCCGGTTCCTCTCGAGAACCTTGCTGAAACGCCCGAGGCACGTATCGTCATCGTCTCCGATGTTCCGGTCGAGGCACGCGAAAGCCTGCGCAACAGTGTCATCTGGCGCTCATTGACGCCTGTCAGGGAAAACCGGGTGGTGATGCTCGACAACATCAATCCCTATGGCGGCATCACCGCAGGCATGCGCTTTGCGCGAGTTTTGACCGAGGCTCTCACCACACGGCAGGAGGAATTGTGACGGAGCGCTCGCTTAGACTGTTCTGTGGTTTTGCATTCGTGCTGGCCTGCGCTCTCTCCCTGCATGCGGCGCTTCTGCGCCTGCCGTTTGGCCTCTGGCCGTCGCTGCCTTTTGATCCGTCATCGATGTCACTCGATCAGATCATTCTCGCCTTCAGCGTCATGCCGCGCGTGGCCGTTTCTATTCTTGCCGGTGCGATGCTCGGGTTGTCCGGAGCGCTGTTCCAGCAACTACTTCGCAACCCGATTGCCGATCCTTCCACGCTTGGTATTTCCGCCGGTGCGCAGCTTGCCATCGTTGTTGCAACCCTGTTCTTCCCATCTGCGCTGGATGGTCATCGTCCACTTGTCGCGATGGCGGGAGCAGCGGGAGCCGCACTCATCGTCTTTCTTCTCGGCTGGCGCCGGTCTTTCGAGCCGGTGACGATGGTGATCGCCGGGCTGCTCGTCGGTATCACGGCGGCATCTGTTTCGGCGGCATTGACGCTTGCACAGGGCGAATATCTCATGTCGCTCGTCGTCTGGAATGGCGGTGCGCTCAGCCAGCAGGACTGGTCGGCAGCGATGGCGCTGTCTTGGCAACTGCTTGCGGGCATAGCCCTGACATTTCTGCTGATACGGCCGCTGACTCTGCTCGGGCTTGGGGATGCTGCTGCGAGTTCGCTTGGCGTCTCGCTTTTCTCGGTGCGGTTGGCTGTGGGGGCGCTGGCGGTCGTGCTTGCGGCATTCGTCTCTTCCGCTGTCGGTCTTGTCAGCTTCATCGGTCTTGCGGCGCCCGCCATAACGCGCGCTCTTGGTGTCCGGCGTTCGTCTACTGTGCTGATTATCTCGCCTCTGGTCGGTGGATTGCTCCTGTGGTTCTGTGATGGCCTCGTGCAGTTTGTTGCCACGGCGACATCAGAAACCTTTCCGACCGGTGCGGTAACGGCGTTGATCGGTGGGCCGCTACTCTTGTGGCTACTGCCGAAATTACGGCCCACGGAAGTCCATCGCGGCGACAACTCCGCACCTGTCGCAAGGCGCGAACTTGCCGCGCTGCTTCCGCTTTTGGGCGTGCTCGTCATTCTCGTATTTGCAGGGCTGGCGGTCGGCAAGGGGCCGGGGGGCTGGATGGTGCTGAGCGTTGCCGATCTGCCCAGCCTGCTGCCATTTCGCTGGCCAAGGCTGCTTGCCGCATTTTCCGCAGGTGGTCTTCTGGCGATGGCTGGGGCATTGCTGCAACGCCTGACGGGCAATCCCATGGCAAGCCCCGAGGTGCTGGGGGTCAGCGGTGGCGCGGGCCTCGGCTTTGCCGCGACCCTTACCGTGTTCCCTGCCGCCGGTCTGCTCGAGCTTTTCGTGGGCGCGGGCATGGGATCGGCGCTGGTCATGATCCTCGTCCTTTTCTTTGCAGCGCGTCGTTATCTGACACCCGAAAAGATCCTGCTTGCCGGTGTGGCCATCAGTTCGCTTTGCTCTGCGGTCCTGTCGGCTTTTCTATCCATCGGCGACCAGCGGGCCTGGCAGATTCTCGCCTGGCTCAGCGGTTCTGGATCAACGGCAACGCCCACGTCGGCGATCTTACTTGTCTCGCTCTCCTGCATTATGCTTGTCGCCTCTCTTTTCGTGACGCGATGGCTGGCGATCCTGCCGCTTGGTCAGGCTGTACCACAATCTTTGGGAGTGCCGCTTGTCGCTGCGCGGGCAGGTATCGTTGCCGTTGCAGGCATCGCCACGACAGCCGCCTCGCTGCTGGTCGGTCCCTTGAGTTTCGTCGGTCTGATGGCGCCGCATATCGCGCTGCGGGCCGGTTTCGTTACACCGCGTCATCATCTGCTGGCATCGTTCCTGTTCGGCGCAACGCTGATGGTGCTGTCTGACCTTGGTGCGAGAACGATTACCTTTCCTTACGAGTTGCCACTGGGCCTGTTTGCCTCGCTTGCCGGTGCGCCTTACCTGATATGGCTGGCGGGCCGGCGGCAATGATGCCTGGAACGATACACGGAGATGGACCCATGGCTGAGGCCGCAAGCGCCGTTCAACAGAACGACAGACCGCTTTTTTCGCTTGAGGCGGCGTCGCTGGAAATCCCCGGGAAGGTATTGCTACATCCGCTGACGACGCATTTCGAAAGCGGCAAGACGATCGGGCTCATCGGCCATAACGGTTCGGGAAAATCCACGCTTCTGAAGCTGCTTGCACGCATGCAAAAGCCGACTTCCGGAAAGATCTCCTTCGAAGGAAAAGCGCTAGACGATTGGGCAAACCGGGAATTTGCCCGAAAGCTGGCCTATCTGCCGCAATATACACCCGCGGCCTCGGGCATGCTGGCGAAGGAACTGGTCGCATTGGGGCGGTATCCCTGGCATGGTGCTCTCGGTCAATTCACCGCGGCCGATCAGGAAAAGGTGGATGAAGCCATCGAGTTGACGGACACGGCGGCCTTCAGCGACCGGCTGGTCGATACGCTGTCTGGCGGTGAGCGACAGCGCGTCTGGCTGGCGATGCTCGTTGCGCAGAACGCAGAAAGCCTTCTTCTGGACGAGCCGATTTCCGCACTTGATATGGCCCACCAGATCGAAGTTCTGTCGCTCGTGCAACGCCTGTCGCGGGAAAAGGGGCTTGGTGTCGTGGTGGTGCTGCATGACGTGAACATGGCCGCACGCTTCTGCGATGAAATCGTAGCTCTTCATTCCGGCAGGCTGATTGCCCGAGGCACGCCCGAAGAGATCATGACCCCGCAGACGCTCGAGCGGATCTATGGTGTGAAGATGGATGTGATGACCCATCCAGCCACGGGTTTTCCTGTCGCTCTTCCGCTTTGATTTTCAACCGGGTATGGCACAAGGGGATAGATACGTCGCCTTCCACGTCTGCCCTAACACCGCCTCAATAGCCACCTACCGCCTTAAAGACATTATTAACTGTTTGGGTCCGCTTGTGTCCAATTTGGTTGTTTTGGATCGATTTTGAGGAACAAACGTTAATGGTGCGGAATTCAGTATCCGGAGTGGGCAAGAAGGGCTGCTGCGGGTGGGAATAAAACAAGGAGAAAACCAGATGAAAAAAGCTGTTGCCGTAACCTTTGCCGCGTTGACGATGGGTCTTGGCGGTACCGTATCCGCACTTGCTGCGGACATGGCGAGATACGAGCCGGCTCCTCAGGAGCAGGACGACCGCAATGGCGTCAAGATCGGTTATCTGACCTGCGATATCGGCGGTGGCGTAGGCTACGTGATCGGTTCCGCGAAGGAACTGGATTGCACGTTCCAGTCCACCATCGGCACACGCCGTACCGACCACTACAGCGGCGCGATCCGCAAGATGGGCGTTGATCTCGGCTTCACCACGCAGGGTCGTCTGGTCTGGGCAGTTTTCGCTCCGACGGCTGGCTATCACCGCGGTTCGCTCGGTGGCCTGTATCAGGGTGCAACGGCTGAAGCGACGCTCGGCCTTGGTGTTGGTGCCAACGTTCTCGTTGGTGGCACTTCCGGTTCCATCCAGCTTCAGACGGTCAGCGTTACGGGTCAGGTTGGCCTGAACCTTGCCGCGACCGGCACGTCGGTAACCCTGACTGCCGTCAACTGATTTGCGGGCGGCCCGGAGCGTCGCTTCGGGCATTCTGTCGCAGCCTTTATGACGCCCTTTTCATTGCGAGATGAAGAGGGCGTTGTAATATGTAAGGCATGACATTTCAGGCCTTCTTCGCCCCTTGCGCTGCAATCGCGCTTATCCTCTGCTTTACGACGTCTGCATCTGCTGATGGTGACGTAGCCAACGGCGAGCGTGTTTTCAGCCGTTGTTCCGCCTGTCATACCATCGATGCCCCCCGCACGCGCATGGGCCCGCATCTGATGGGCGTCGTCGGCCGGCCCATGGCATCCGTTGCGGATTACAAGAGCTATTCACAGGCCTTGAAGGACGCGGGCAGCGCGGGCCGTGTCTGGTCGGAAGAGGAGCTGGCGAAGTTTATTGCCAGCCCCAAAAAGGCCGTTCCGGGAACGTCGATGCGTTTCTTCGGCCTCTGGAGCGAGACGGATATCACCGATCTGATCGCTTTCCTCAAAACGCATCCCCTGCCTTCGGAATAGGGTCAGAGCGGAGCGTCGTAGAGAATGTCTTCCGCTTCCTCGGCGCTCATGGCAAATACCTTTGCGCCGATCTCGAATCCGAAGCCGTTGCGGGCAAAAGCGGATAGTTCCTTGGTCTTGCGCTTTTCATCCAGATCGACTTTGCGAAACGGGCCGAAGGCGCGTTTGCGGGCAAACACGACAGCTGCAACCAGATCGTCTGTTTCATCGAGTGCTGCCTCCGCTGTCTGACGGTCGACGCCCTTGATGGTCAGCTTCTGCGCGAGTCCGCGCTTCGACTTGCCGCTGCGCTGGCCGCTACGAACGGTGATTTCGGCAAAGGCAGTGTCGTCCAGAGCCTTGATCTCGTAGGCGAATTTGACGGCGAAATCGCCAAGTGCTTTTGCCTGGGAGGGGCTGATGCCCTCGAACTTTTCCTTAGCCTTGCGGGTGATTGCATCCCGCAATTGCCGCTCCGTCATCATGCGTCGCTCCAGACGATAGATCGCGGAGTTTCTAGCCCATGAAAGCATGCGGCTCGTGGGTTCGGAGTTTTCCGTGTCTGGCGGGATGTCCGTGTCGGCAGTCAAGGCAGTGCTGGAATCGCTTCGTTTCTTTGTCGAGCGGCAACCTAGCCGATGCAGTGCCATTTGTCAGGCACCCACGCGAACCGCTATCATTTCAGGCGATCCGCGTGGTGAACACGCATGGCTTTAGCCGCTCTTGGCGATCCGCAGGATCTGCGACTCGCCGCCACCGCGCTGTTCGGTCACGGCGTAAACGGCACCGTCAGGCCCAACCTTGACGTCACGGATGCGTACGTCCAGCGGGAGCCTGTTTTCAGTTGCCACCTTGTCACCGTCGATATGCAGGATGACCAGTCCTTGGCTGACCAGCCCGCCAACGATGAAAGCACCCTTCCATTCGGGGATGAGGTCTGCGTCGTAGAAAGCCATGCCGGACGGGCCGATGACCGGATCCCAGTAATAGACCGGTTGCTCCATGCCTTCTTTCGCGGTTATCCCGCCTTCGACAGAGCGTCCGCTGTACTCCACGCCGTAGGTGATGACGGGCCAACCGTAATTCAGGCCGGCTTTCGGCATGTTCAGTTCGTCGCCGCCTCTTGGGCCGTGTTCCACTGTCCACAGCCTTCCCTGCCCATCCAGTGCGGCAGCCTGCAGGTTGCGATGACCGTAACTCCAGATTTCAGGCAGGGCATTCTGCTGGCTTACAAACGGGTTGCCTTCGAAAGCCTTGCCCTCGGTGTCGATGCGGAAAACCTTGCCGAAGCCACTCGAAAGATCCTGTGCGTTGACGCGTGCCTTTGCGTCGGAACGCTCGCCGACCGTGACATAAAGCGCGTTATCGGCGCCGAAAACGAGGCGGGAACCGAAGTGCTTGTCGCCGTCATAGGTCGGCATCTGGCGGAAAATGACCTTCACGTCCTCCAATTTCACCGTGTCCCCTTCTTCTCTCAGCTTCGCAGAGGCGACGGAGGTTCCGTTACCGCCATCACGCGGCTCGGAATAGGAGAAGAAGATCGTCCGGGACGTCTCGAAATCCGGAGCAAGCGCGATGTCGAGAAGACCGCCCTGTCCTTCGGATGCAACCTCCGGCACGCCCGCGATGGCAGGGCCTGCCTTGCCATCCGCAATGATGTGTATCGCGCCTTCCTTGGCAGTAACGATCATGCGCCCATCCGGCAGAAACTCCATCGCCCAAAGATGCGGCAGACCTGTTGCGAACACCGATTTTTCCAAATTCGGCTGTGCCGTTGCTTGCGGTGCACGGGTCTGACCCTCGATTGCCGGTTTCTGATCCGGTGCGTTGGCTGTTCTTTTTTCTACCGGCGAGGCAGACTGGGCATAGGCGACCCCAGAAAACGAGGCGCCGAGAACTGCGCAAAGAATGGTCGAGCTCAAAAATCGGTTGGTGCGGAACATGGATCTCCCTTCCGTCGTTTCGTCAGCGGGAAACCATATGGGAGGCATTTCGTTTCATTCGATACATTCAAGAAAACTTGATGCCGTCGTGTGTTATCCGCTCTGATTTTTCATCCATGCAAATTCCTAGGCAACCCTATCGCGTGCAGGGCGTTTCCAGTCTGGTACCATGGAGGAAGTCATGCAGGTCATCGACAACAAGCATCTCGACGGCAATGGAGTAAAGCCAATCCTCAATGTCGCAGAATTTTGCCGGCGTTACCGGCTCGACAAGGCTGAGGAAGCCCGGCTGCGCAAACTCTTCGGCGAGTTCGCGACGCGGCATGAGCTGTTGATGAACGCGCAGCGCAAACCGGTTTCCCGTTAATCATTGTTCGGTGTCGGTTGCCTTTTCGAAAATCATGAACACATCATACCGGGTATTTTTTCCGAGTATCTGATGCGAAGGCTTGCGTATGCCCGGCATTGGGTCAGCGCGTAGGGGCCACTTGAGCACGACCCTTTTTTGAGCACTTGCGAGCGCTGCCTCCATCAACTGCACCTGATCGGGATCAGCACCGACGAGTTCGCGGAGGACACGCATCTCCTTCTTCACAAGCGCCGAGTTATGCCTCGGAGGGTGCATGGGGTCGACGATGACGACCTCGGGTGACAGCTCTTTCAAAAGCTCTTTCGAATCTCCTTGCAGCAACGTCATGCGCGCGGCTGTTTCGGCGTATGCGCCGCCGGCCTCGAGGGCGCGTCTGATGCCGTCGGCGAGATGAGCATGCATGCCTGGTGACCGTTCGATCAACGTCACCTCGGCGCCGAGGGATGCGAGCAAAAACGCATCGCGTCCGAGGCCCGCCGTGGCATCGACGATCTTCGGTGTGCGGCCCTTGGTGAAACCGGCGGCTTTCGCCAGGGCCTGCCCGCGTCCTTCACCGGAACGGAACCGGTGACCCACCGCGCCACCGACAAAATCCACCACGAAGTCATCGTCTTGTTCTTTCATCGGACGCTCTCAGAAAGGGCAGGGTACTTTGTAGCTGACATCGCGGCCATCCGGATGCCGGAAGGCCACTTCCTCCGCATGCAGCATCAAACGTGGAGAAGCGGCAAGCGCCTCGCCTTCAGCGTAAAACTCATCTCCCAGAATAGGGTGTCCGATGGCTTTCATGTGGACGCGCAACTGATGCGTGCGCCCTGTCAGCGGATGCAGGCGAAGCCGGGTGGCGGGCAGTGGAAGCCGTTCCAGAACGTGCCATCGGCTTTGGGCGGATTTGCCATTTTCATGATCAACGCGGTGACGTGGTTTGTTGTGCGGATCAATCGCAAGCGGCAGATCCACTTCGCCTTCCTCACCCTCAACTTCGCCCCAGACCACGGCGACATAGGATTTGTGCGTTTCACGCTTTTCGAACTGTGCTGCGATTGCGGCATGCGCCTTGCGGTTCAGCGACATCAGCACGATGCCCGATGTGTCCTTGTCCAGCCGGTTGATCATCAGGGCTTTGGGAAACTTTTTCTGCACCCGCGTCAGCAAGCTGTCGGAAAGGGCTGGATCGCGACCCGGCACGGACAGAAGTCCGCTCGGCTTGTCCAGCACCAGAAGATCGTCATCGCGATGCACGATCGTCAGATAGGGCTCAAGCGGCGGATTGTAGATCGGGTTCGACAGCGTGGATGACATCTGGCTTCTTTAACATGAAAAGGAAATCCGGCTACAGCTTAGTCGGGGATGTGCAGATTGACCCGCCCGCTGGTGAGGTCGCTCAGCAATTGTGTCAGGCGTTCCGTTTCCTCCACCGGAACCGCCAGCCGCATGTCCGCGCCGGTGGCTGTGAAATCTTCCTTCTCGATCCGCAGGTTTCTGGTGGCGGAAAGCCGCGACTTGACCAGCGCGAGATCGGAAAACGGGCAACTCAGCGTCGCGGTGACGTAAGCGATGACCGGCGACTTTTCACCGAGCCGGAGGCAGGCCGCGGCCGTGCCGCCATAGGCGCGCATCAACCCGCCGCTGCCAAGCAGGATGCCGCCGAACCAGCGGATGACGAGGACGGCAACGTTATCCAGTTCCTGCCCGTCGATTGCCTGCAGGATCGGTTTTCCTGCCGTGCCGGAAGGCTCGCCGTCATCGCTGAAGCGATAGATCTGGCCCGTGCGCCATGCCCAGCAATTGTGGCTGGCGCCGAAATCCGAATGTGCGGCGAAAAATGCCCTTGCATCGTCTTCGCCGGTGATCGGCGTGGCGAAGGCAATGAACCGGCTCTTTTTGATATCCTGCTCGAAAGTGACAGGCTGGTCGAGTGTGAACATGTTCATGCAATATCGCATATATTCCGGCACGCAAATCGGTATAAGCCTGCCATGATGGATATGGTGACGGAGACAACGCTGTGAGCAGCGCAAGGCAGATTGCAATCGTCGGCGGCGGACCGGCCGGGCTGATGGCGGCGGAGGTGCTGTCTGCGGCGGGCCATGCCGTGACCGTCTTCGAGGCGATGCCGACCGTTGCGCGCAAATTGCTGATGGCGGGGAAATCCGGCCTCAACATCACCCATTCCGAGGACTACGAAAACTTCGTTCAGCGATTTGGGAGCGCACAACCGCGGCTGCGTAAAGCGCTGGACGAGTTTACGCCTGCCATGTTGCGAGACTGGGCGAAAGGATTGGGGCAGGAAACTTTTACCGGAACGTCTGGTCGCGTCTTTCCGACCGCGATGAAAGCCTCGCCGTTGCTGCGCGCCTGGCTCTCCCGACTGGAAAAGCACGGTGTCGTCATCGAGACACGTCATGTCTGGACCGGATTTTCCGGTGACCGTCTGACGTTCCAGACGCCGGATGGGTCGGTTTCTAGGGAATTCGATGCGGTTTTGCTGGCGCTTGGTGGCGCAAGCTGGCCGCGCCTTGGGTCGGATGGAACATGGGCGCCTAGGCTCGCTGAGAAAGGCATCGAAGTGTCCCGATTCCGTCCGGCCAATTGCGGTTTCGATGTGGATTGGAGCGATACGTTCAAGGAGCGTTTTGCTGGGGAAGCGCTGAAGTCTGTGGTGGCTATCTCGGGGGCCGGGGCGTTTCCGGGTGAGTTCGTCGTGAGCCGGCACGGGATTGAGGGCAGCCTCGTCTATGCGCATTCCTCTGCTCTTCGCGATCTGCTCGATGAGGGGGGCAAGGCATCGCTGGTCGTCGATCTGGCCCCCGGTCGCACGGTGGAACGTCTCAGCCGCGATCTGGCGAAGCTCGGTCGCAAGGAAAGTTTTTCGAACCGGCTGCGCAAGGGAGCGGGGCTTTCAGGCGTTAAAGCAGCGCTGCTGCGTGAGCTTTTTCCCGATATCGCTGCGATGTCCGCCGATTTGGTGGCAATGCGCATCAAACATGCGGAGATACCGCTTGCGCGGACAAGGCCGCTTGCCGAAGCGATTTCTTCCGCCGGCGGCGTTGTCTGGCAAGGTGTCGGAGAAGACTACATGCTCGAAAAGCTCCCCGGCGTATTTGTGGCTGGGGAAATGCTGGATTGGGAAGCGCCAACCGGCGGCTATCTGCTGACCGCCTGCTTCGCGACCGGACAGGCCGCAGCCAGAGGACTTTCCGCCTGGCTTGCGCGTTCAAAGGTTTAGAGCATTCGTCCTTTGCGGGAAATGCACTAGTAACCCCGCGTCATATCCACGGTTTCCGGCAGCAGTCCGGTTGCGCGCCACCTGCTGACATTGCCCGCAACGATCCGCGCTGAGCTTTCCCTGCTGGTGGGGGCGGAAATGTGCGGCAGGACAGTCACTTTTGGATGCTGCCATAGCGGTGACGTTTTTGGCAGAGGCTCCTGATCGAAGACATCGAGCACGGCATGCGACAGCTTGCCGGAATCGAGCGCCGCAATCAGATTATCAGTCACGATGACCGGGCCGCGTGCGAAATTGATGATCTGCGCGCCATCTTTCATGGCAGAGATCCGGGCCGCGTTTACAAGACCGCGCGTCTCATCCGTAAGCGGTACGAGGCAGACGAGAATGTCGCTTTTGGCGAGCAGGGCGGTCAAGCCGTCTTCGCCATCAAGCGTTTCCACGCCGTCCAGCGATTTCGCGGATCGGCTCCAGCCCGCGACGTTGAAACCGGCCTGTTTCAGCCGTTCGGCGGCAACAGCGCCAAGCGCACCAAGTCCCAGAAGGCCGACGGTCATGCTCTGTGGATGCCGGTAATCAAATTCCTTCCACACGGCGTTCTGTTGATTGTCACGGTAGGCTGGCATGTCACGCTGGAGATAATAGGTCCATGCCAGCACGGCCTCTGCCATGACGCGTGAGAGTTCGGGGTCTTTCAGCCGCACGATCGGCGGCGCCTTCTGCCCGAGTTCCAGCACCAGTCGCTCGACACCCGCCCACAGGCTGTGGATCCATTTCAGACCGGGAAGGGCTGCAATGTCGGCAGGATCGGGGTTCGCGACGATTGCCAGTTCCACCGTCCTTCTCTGCTCATCCGTGAGTTCGGAAAAGTAAAGAATCTCTTCATCCGGCATCGCGGCGCGAAGTGCGATTTTCCAAATCGCTTCGGATTCGGCATCCGCTCTGGAAACAAAGGCAATGGGTGTTGGCATGGGGATGATGTCCTGCTCATTGATGCGATTTGATCTGTCGGCATCAATGCGCAATTCAACCGTTAAATCCACCCGCAAAAAGAAACGGCCCGGATTTTACCGGGCCGTTTCTGGATGATTATGCAGGCTCCTTCGCGGGCTGCTTGGCGTCGCCGTAATAGGCGGCGAACTTCTCGTGATAATGTTCCGAACCACCCGGACCGGCATAACGCTGCAGTTCGGTCATGTCGGTCTTGTTCAGGACGATACCGAGCGTCTTGTTTGCGATCTGCGGTTCATTCGTCATGACGTTCTGCACCATCTGGATCGGGGTCTTGCCCCATTCGGTCACGAACACGAAGCCATCCACCTGCGATGCGAAGGCCTTGGCATCGATGACAGGCACCACGGGGGCAAGGTCGACGATGATGTAGTCGCACGCTTCGCGCGCCGCATCGATGAATTTGCGCATGCCAGAGGATGACAGCAGTTCGCTGGAATGGGCGAACTGGTTGCTGGTCGAAACGGGCAGGATGCCCATCTTGGTGCGGCTGTCGACCTTGACCGCCTGCGTCCACGGGATTTCGTCCAGCACGACCTCCACCAGACCGGCGGATTGCCGCGTGGTCAACATGCGGCTGAGGCCCGGGTTGCGGATGTCGGCATCCACGACCAGCGTGCGCTTGCCCGTGGAGGCGATAAGTCCCGCCAGGTTCAGTGCTACGACGGATTTGCCCTCATTCGGCAGGCAGGAGATGACGCCGATAACACGGCACTGTTTTTCCTGAACGACCACGTCCGCCGTCAGCTTCACGTTGCGAAGCGTCTCGGCGAAACTCGAGCGAGGGCTATCGACGGCAAGGCGCAACATCTTCTGGAACGACACCTGACCGTTGGTGTCAACGGTGGCATTTTCGCCAACGGGTGTGGCTGCGCTCGTTCCGGCTTTCGCCGTCTCGACGCCGCGTTCGCCGATGAAAGGCAGGTAGCCCAGGAAACGCATGCGAAGATTGTCACGCACATCGTTGCCCGTATGGAAATAGCGGTCCCGGAACTCGAGAAGTGCTGCGACACCTGCGCCCAGCATCAGGCCAAGAACGATGGAAAGCGCCATCGTCATGGTCTTTTTCGGACTGGAAGGTGAGGCCGGCAGGCCTGCTTCCGAGATTATGCGCGCCTTGGCGATTGGGAACGATTGCTTCTGCGAAGCTTCCTCGAAACGTCCGAGGTAGGACTGATAAAGCGTGCGCAACGCCGTTGCGCGCTGATCCAACTCACGCAGCTGCACCATCGTCATGTTGGTCTGCGAATTGCTGCCAGCCACACGGTCGATGTTGTCGCGCAGCGATTGGACTCGGGAATTGGTAACTTCGTATTCGTTTTTGAGGCTGCCTGTCAGCTGTTGCAGTTCCTGAAAGATCTGTCGCGCAACTTCCTGCTTTTCACCTTCGAGTGCTACCGCCTGAGGATGATCGGCGCCGAACTGCTGGACGATGCCCTTCTGTCGGTCCGAAATGGTGATGTAGCGTTTGCGAAGATCCTGAATGACCGTGTTGTCCGTATCGCGAGCCGAAACGACGGCGTTATCCACGGCGGCATCCGGGCCGCGGTCGATGATCGACTTGTACTGGTTATAACGTGCCGAGGCCGTGGCGGCATCTGCCTGCGCGGCGATCAGCTGACCATTCAGGTCGGCAAGCTGCCCTTCGGAGATCAGTTCGCCACGCGATGAAACGATATTGTTGTCCGCCTTGAACTTTTCAACGGCGAGTTCGGCGGCCTGAGCGCGTTGGTTGAGGTCGCTGAGGCGCTCCTGCAACCAAACGGAAGCGCGTTCGCTGGCGTCGAAGTTGGCGTTGAGCTGCTCGGTCAGATAGGCCTGCGCGTAGGTCTTGGCAATTTGTGCGGCAAGCTGCCGGTCGGTGGAACGGGTCGAAATGGCGATGACCGAGCTGCGGCCGACACGCTCTACGGTCAGCGACTGCTGAAGAACGGCTGCCGCCTTTTCACGCAGTCCGGCACGGATCGCTGCTTCGGAGGCGGGAGGGTCGTTCGGTAGGATGAGATTGACAATGCCTCGGACGGAGGACTTCACCAGTTCGGCGGGCGACATCGGTGGGTTGACGATGGTATCGTTTTCATCAAGTTTTGCCTTTTCGACGACAGTCAGCGCCATTTCCTTGGATTTCAGGATTTCCACCGCGCTGGCAATGCGGTTGTCGACGATCTGGGCTGCTGGGACCGGCGATTCCTCTTCCGCATAACGGGACAGGCTTTCGTCGAGCAGAACCTGTGTCATTGCCGTGTAAACCGGGGTCGCAAGCACCAGGTAGAGGCCAGCCAGCACCATGCTGGCGACAACGCAGGCGGCAATCACATTGGCACGGCGCATTACGGCCGCCCAGAGGCGGTCGAGATCGATGAAGGTATCGGAATCCTTGCCCGGATCCTGAAAACTGAGGTTGGATTTAAAGGTCTTGTGGTGCATGGACCTACCTTGTGAACTAATAAATGGCGCGGGAAGCCAAGCAATGCTTGCCTTCCCGCCTCCCGTTGTTTCGGCGCAATCAGGGAAAACGGATCCCGTCGCGCATGGTGATATCAGGCCGCCTGAACGCGGCTTTCATGGTTTGCGACCAGCTCCTTGATGGAGGCCAGTACCTGCTCTTCCATATCGGAGCGCATCAGCGAAAACGCCACATTGGCGGCGATGAAGCCCTGTTTGCTGCCGCAGTCGAAGGTGCGCCCATTGTATTTCTGCGCGTGAAACGGCTGCTTTTCAGCCAGCCGTTTCATACCGTCGGTCAGCTGGATTTCATTGCCCGCACCGCGTTCCTGTCTGGCGAGAATGTCGAAGATTTCCGGCTGCAGGATATAGCGGCCGTTGAGGTAGTAATTCGACGGCGCCTTGGATGGTTCCGGCTTCTCGATCATTTCAGTCACGCCAAAACCGTGGCTGACCTTCGAGCCAACGCCGACGATGCCGTAAGAGGACGTTTCCGCTGGCAGGCATTCCTCGACGCCGAGAATGTTTCCGCCAACCTCGTCGTAAAGTTCCATCAGTCCGGCGATGCAGCCGCGCGCGCCAAAGGACACCATGTCCGGCAGAAGCAGAGCAAAGGGTTCGTTGCCGACCAGTTCGCGTGAGCACCAGACGGCATGGCCTAGTCCGAGCGGCACCTGCTGGCGCGTGTAGCTGACGGTTCCTGCGACCGGAAGCATCTTCTCAAGCTGCAGAACCTGCACCGTCTTGCCGGAGCGGGTCAGCGTGTTGATGAGCTCCGGTGCGCTGTCGAAATAGTCTTCGATGGCTGTCTTGTTGCGGCTCGTGACGAAGATGATGTGTTCGATACCGGCCTGCATGGCCTCATCGACGGCATATTGCACAACGGGCCGATCTACGATCGTCAGCATTTCCTTCGGCATTGCCTTCGTGGCAGGCAAAAAGCGCGTGCCGTTTCCGGCAACGGGAATAACAGCTTTTCTGACAGTTCTCTTCAGGTCCATCGCGTTCTCCTTCATCAAGGTTTGATCTGTCCCCAGTCCCCTGCACATTTTACGAAATCTGTCTTTTCACCCCTGTCTTTGCTGCGGGTGGAAAGAGCGCCGCCCGCAGTCTTCGTAGCCTTGCGGCAACCGGCATCCGCAGATGGCCGAGTACCGCAGGATCTTTGATGGTCGTCTTCAGTGCGCCAAGCACCGAGCGGCGCTTGATGTCCTCGACCAAAGTGAGAAAATTGTAAGCGAGCCGCAGGCTGCGGCCTCTTGCCTGCTGCGCATCCATTGCGGCCGGCAGAAGCGTGTAGTGGCTGAGGAATTCGCGATCGGCGTTCATCATCGCCTCGACGTGATGGATTTCCAGCACGCGGGAAATCGAGCCTTCCCGGATGTTGTATATATAGCCGGGCTTCGGTTCGATGACACAGAGGCCACCCGCCGCCAGCGCCGAGGCAAGCAGGATGTAGTCTTCACCGATACGGATTTCTTCGCGGAAACGCAGCACGTTTTCATTCAGGAAGTCGCGGCGGAACATCGGCTTCAGGTAGCCGAAATTGAAGGTCGAGCGGAAAAGGATGTTGGATCCGATAAACTGCTCGAGCGTCAGCACCGGCATGTTCTCCAGCACGTCTTCCGGAAACATCGTCTCCATGGGGCGGCCGTCCATATAGGCGACATCGAGATTGTCGACCGCGATGACGGCGCTTGCCGCTTCTGCCCGGCAGATCATGCAGGCGGTCCGCTCAGGGCGGATCACATCGTCGGAATCCAGCACCGCAATCCAGCGGCCTGCCGCTGCATCGATGCCCGCATTGCGCGCACCGCCGGGACCTCGGTTCTGTTCAAGTGCGATAAGTTTGACGCGGGGATCACCGGCAGCGATGTCAGCCACGATCACGCGGGTGTCATCACCGGAACAGTCGTCCACGACGACAATTTCCAGTTCAACGCCTTGCTGGTCGAGCGCGCTTTGAATGGCCGCGCCGATGGTATCGGCAGCGTTATAGGCGGCGATAATGAAGCTGACATCCGGCTGAGAAATCTGGTTTTCCATCAGGTTGCCTCCACCGTTCCGTACTGGCGGATCTCACGCACGCCGAATGCGCCGCTGGCCGAGCCCATGTGCAGCGCCCCGCGCAGGGCATAACGGTTACGACGGACCGCATCGAAACTGTTCAGTGCGGCGAAGGTCGCGCAATAAAGAACTTTCGAACCAGCCGTCAGCATCTGCATGACGCGCCGGAATCCCGGTTTCTTTTCGGCAAGCACGCGGCCGTGCGTCTGGCCCGAGCGAAAGCGGCGTCTGGCAAGCCACATGAAGCTTGCACGGCTTTCCGGCACGGGTTCCGACAGCATAGCCTGTTCGGCAAATGCAATCTTCCCGCCTGCCGCATGCATATAGGAAAAGAAATGGGTGTCCTCGCCACCGCTCTGGCCGAGAGCGAGCGCGAAGCGCCGGCCCCTCACCGACGGTGCGTCCATTTTCAGAAGCGTATTGCACGTGTAACCGGTAATGATCTCGCCGTTGACCCAGACGGGCACGGTGGAATGGAAATCGCCACGTTTCATCCAGCTGGGTGCACTGTCGCGATAGACGGCGGTCACCGGACCGAGAACAGCCTCCGCACCGGTTTGCCGGGCTTTGTCCAGAAGAGCTGCAAGCCAGTGTGGCGGGGCGGTTTCGTCGTCGTCGATGAACGCCAGATAATCGGCCTTGCATTCCAACAGGCATGCATTTCGGGCAATCGAAATATTCGATTTCGGGCAATGCACATAGGTGATCTCGAACGGTGCGGTCTTGCGCAACCGTTCGACACTGGCCTCGGCGCTCGGCTCGGCATCGTTATCTGCAACGATCAGTCGGATTTTCACGCCTTCCGGCACGTCCAGCTCGAACAATGACAGAAGTGTGGCGACCAGCGCGGGGCGTCTGTAAGTGCAGATGCCGATATCGACGGTGGTGACGGAATGCGGTTGGGTGACGGTGTTGAGGTCCATCAGACAGCCTTTCTTCCCCGGAATTTCAAGAGTTCCAGCCAGAAGCCGGTTGACCAGGCGAAGTGCATCACCATGGCCGAGAAGGCCGCGAGAGGGCCGTATGGGTTTTTTTGACCGATTGCCATCCACAATCCATAACCGACACATGCGGCAATCCAGAGGCCAAGCGGAATAAGTGCGACCCAATGATAGAGTGACAGAAGTGCGAAGATGAAGACCGGGAGCACCGCCAGCGGAATCATCTGGCGGATTTTGGGAATGGAGCGGTGCTTCAGGAGATTTTTAGCGCGGCCGCGACCGTAGGCCAGATATTGCCGGAACAGCGGCAGGACGCTGGCGCGCGGATAATAGGTCATGCGCGTCTTGTCTGTCATCCAGATACGGAAGCCGGACTTGCGCAGACGAAAATCCAGTTCCGCGTCCTCGTTGTGGCTGAAGGTTTCGTCGTAACCGCCAACTGCGTCAAATGATGCGATGCGCATCAGCGCGTGATGGCCGTGATCGATCCAGTGGCCTTTTGCACCTTCGCGGTGCTTGGAACCGCCATTGCCAAGCTTGGAGTTCTGCGCCATCGCCGTCGCCTTCTGGAACAGGCCGTGGCCGACGGTATCCATGGCAACGACAACGGAGTCGGCACCGGTGCGTTCCGCATCGTCAATAAGACGCAGGCAGTAGTCGTCCGGGTAGTCGCCGTGCGCGTCGATGCGGATCAGGTAATCGTAATCCTCGCCGAATGTGGAAACGGCTAGATTGATGCCGGCGCTCTGGATCCGTTTGGGGTTCGGTAGAAGCGTCACGCGCTCGTCAGTTGCGGCAAAGGCGCTGACGATATCACGCGTACCATCCGTGCTGCCGCCATCTGCCACCACGATCCGGAAGCTACCTCCATCCATCATGCGGGTAAATTTGTGCAGCAGCGCCTCGATCGTCTGCGCCTCGTTGAGGCAGGGTATGACAATCAAGGTTCGGATTCTGGAATTTACACGACTTTCCATGACTTGCCCCCACGCATTACACAGTTGAAAAGGCCGCTTCGCCAGCATGGCCTGAAGCGGATTCGGTCAGGTTGGAAAGTTTCTGGACCAGCAGACGGCAATCGTTGCGGTCAGTCAGCCACTGCTTCTCGTCCTGGATGACGAGGGCATCGAAGGCGGCGGAATAGTTTGCCGGTGTCATCTGGCTGAAAAGCGTATTGAGATTGGTACGTGTCGCTTCCGGCAGGACGAAGCCGATCTTCCGCCTTTCGATAAAGCGGGCGGTTTCCGTTCCGGCAATGGCAATCGGCAGCGTGCCATAAAGGCAGCCTTCATAAAGCCGGTTTGGTAGAAGCCAGCTTGAATTCTGGCCCTCCTCAAAAAAGTCGATCGCCCAGGTGAACTGCACCTCGTTGTAGATCGCTGCCAGTTCCTCGGGATTTTTGTACGGGCCGTGAAATTGTACATGGGGTGCGTTTTTCACGAAACCGTCGAAATCGTCGAACTCCGAATAGGCCGGGCGTCCACGCAGGACCACTTCAACCTTGCCGTCCATCTCTTTTGCGAATTCGGCCAGGATTTCCAGCGATTTGCGGCAGCGAAGAGCGCCGAACCAGCCGATTTTCCATGGCTCGCCAGCAACCGGCGGACGGGGTTTCTGCTTCTCCCGCGTTGTCGCATCAAGCGCCAGAACCTTGTTTTCCTGCAAAAGAACAGGCAGATTCAGGCCGGAAACCGGCTTGAAATAATGTTCCACGAACGCAGGCGAGCTGGTCATCAGCAGTTTGGCATCGCGGGCGAAATAATGCTGCGCTCCATTCAGAAGCTTTCCCGCCTTGCCTTCATTCAGCAGCAGACGATGAATGTCGAGGCATTCATAGACGAGCGGAACATCGCTTCCGAAAAGGGCAAGAGCACGTTTGGCGAGCGCCAGCATTTCCAGATTGCGCGCAATCACGACGTCCGGACGGGGCATGCCGCGCAGCTTGCCGCCAAGCGACATGGCGGCAAGGGCGACGGCCTTCATGCGCTGGAGGAACTTTCCGTCAGAGGTTTCCCCAAGAACGATGGGGCGGACACCTTCGATATCGGCAAGCCTGTTTTCGCCTCGGCGGAAGCCAGCCAGCGTGACCTGCGCGCCGCCCGCAAGCAGTGTCATGACCCGTCGGCGAATGGCGGGATCTGACAGATCGTGGGCGAGATAAAGAACATGGGTCATAAAATCGTCCTGGATGGAATTCGTACCGAACAGACGTTGAGGCTCATGCCTGGGATCGATAGATCGCCTGCGCTCAATTCAGGGCGCAAGCGATCGACTCGGAGAACTGACACTTTTCGCCGAGCGCGGTGAAGGCAACGCGGTCGACCGTCATCTGGGTTGCGCCGGAATAGGAGAACGCGCCCATCCAGTCCTTGAGTGTATCGGTGCCCCAGAGGCTGAAGAAAATCTTCTGGGCGTTTTGCGGGATTTTCTTCGGATCGGTGACTTCGTGCACCAGCGTGCCGTTGACGTAGTAGCGGAGGCGCTCCGGCTCCCAGACGAAAGCAAAGTCGTTGAAGCCGGCATCCGCGCCGCCAGCCACAGGCACAAGCTTCTCATTGCCGCCCTTGCCGGAAATATACTGGTTGAGCTGAACCTGTGCGGAGTTCTTGCCCAGCACCTCGAAGTCGATCTCGTCGTGCGGCTTTTTATCGGTCGGACCGATATAGGTGAAGAAGGCCGAGTTGAGACCGGAACCAGTTGCGGCTTTTACGCGGGCCTCATAGGTGCCGTAGCGGTAGCGGCCCTTGGTCTGGATCTCTCCGCAGGCAAAATCACGGTCGCCCGTCTTACCCTGTTGAAAGCCAAGCTGTAGCTGGCCGTTTTCGACGCGGCTAAGCTTTTTCGACCATGTGCAATTCTGATGGGCGCCGTTGGACCAACCGTCCGAGACGTACCAGAAACTGCGGTCCATTGCGTCGAAGTTCTCGACGAAGGATACCCCGTTGCTTTCCTGAGCCTGGCCTGGTGTTGCAAGCGGCACGGCGAGCAGTGCTGCGGAGAGAAGAATGTGCGGTCGAACGCGTGTCGCAAATTGTGTCATCGGATTACCTCTGGCGTTGCGAATAAAGTGTGTCGGACCGGGATGGTCTGGGTGTGGCAATATGCCTTGAAGCGTTGTCTCCTGGAGGTTTGGGTTTTCCACTGCGGCTTCCGGTCAACAGGCCGTATAGAGCAGGTAGATGCTTGCGAACCTGCGTGTTGCTGACCACCAGAATGATGAAGGCGGCCAGGGTCGCGCCGATGTAGAAGGCGGGGTAGAAGTCCGGGCCACCCTTGTTCCACACCATCCACATCAGGACGAGGAGCGGATAGTGGGCGCAGAATATCCAGAAGCTGAGGCTTCCCGTCTGAGCGAGCCGCTGCCCAAGCCTGCTGCGGATCAGCAGTGCGGAGGATGCCCAGAACCCGATGGCGCCGAAAACGGCGAGCAGATTGCGGGACAGGTTGAACCAGAACGTAAATTCCGGTCCCGTGAAATAAAGGCCGGTCGCCAATGCCGCGGAGGCAGCAAGCGTCAGCAGCATCATCGGCAGCGCGAAGGGATCAAGCGCTTTCACGTCGACGCGATGGAGTGCCAGCGCGATGCCAAGCGAGAAACTGAAGAGGATGGATTTTTTCTGGACGATGAAAATCGTCACATCCGGAATAGCTGTTATCAGCAGCAACACGGCAAGTGTCGGCCACGCAAAGCGGCGCACGAGGAATGCCAGAACAGGCGATAGCAGAATGCAGGCGAAAAGGTCGCGCAGGAAGTATAGCGGCACGTTGACGGGAAGCGTCTCGATAGCCATGCCGTGGCTCATGATTTCACGCGGGCTGGCGTTCCAGATGTCTGGAAAATAACCGACGCTGATGTCGAAATGTTGCAACAGCATGACCGCAAGGAAGAGGGCACCGTTCCACAGCAAAAATGGCAACAGGACGGTTTTGGATTTGGAACGCAGTGTCGCCGGGTAGTTGAACTCCCCCATGCCGCGACGAAACAGCAGGTATCCGGAAATGGCGCTGAGACACGGCACGCCTATGCGAAACAGAGCGTCGCCAAGGAAAACCCGCAGCCAGTCGAAGAAACCGTAGAGGCCGAGAAAAGGGCTCGTGTCTGGATCGTGCGGGACATGAACGAACACGATACCGGATATCAGCAATATACGCATCAAGTTGATACGGGAGGATAGGTTCTGATCGACCGTCACATCAGTCACCCCTATTATGCGGCGTCCACCCACGCCGCGTTGCAACCAGAGCGAACTCACGTCCGCTCGGTAAAGTCTGTTGTCGACTTGAGGGTAAAATGTGGCGATGCAGGAAAAAGACAAGCTTAGATTTTATGGGTAATTGTCTGTCTTCTTGGTGATTTGGCGCGGATTGTCGAATTAACTATATGTAATTTAATGATTTATTTTATGCGTCGCGCGGCTATGAAAAGTGCTGTGAGGTGACGAATTATCTCTCGTCATAATGTTGCAATGCAAAAATAGCACCTCTTTCGTCACGCTTCTGTGAAGGCGATTGCCGCGAGCAGGGGTGTTCGCGGCAAAAATGGGGCGTTTGCAAGATGGTGTTTTTAACTCTGGGTTGCAGATTCTCGCGCGCGTCGCGCTTTTATCATGCCGAGGATCTTTTGCAGCAGGGGACGTTCGGTCAGGATCACCAGTATTCCGTAGATGAGCCCACCTGCGACTGCGCCGATAAGAACCTGAAGGGTCGCGCTCGGCATACGATCACCGATGACTTCCAGCAGATAACGGACACACACAGCCATCACCAACGCGGATATCATTGGTCTGCTGCTGACATACAGGCCGCTGAGGAAAGGCGTCTCGCTTGCCTTGAAGACCGCCCAGGAATAGGCGACGAGCGTGACGGCATTGACGATGCAAAGCCAGATCATCGCGTCGATCAGCGTGCCATAGAACGCCGCGATCCAGACCGCAGCCGTGGTGACGATGGCGCGGATCGTCGCGGACCAGAAGAGTACGCGGCCATAACCCGCGCCTTTCAGGTAGGGAATGAAGGTGCTGCAGGGCGTCAGGATTGCTTTCGAAAGGGCAAGCAGGCCAAGGACCGGCCACGCATAGGCCCAGTTCTGTCCGAAGATCACCAGCATCGCGGGCTCGGCGACGGCCCAAAGGCCAAACATCATCGGTGCCAGCAGCACGGTCAGCACCTGTGTACTGAACATCAGCGCATCGCGGCGGCGTTGTGGATCGTCCATCATCCGGCTAAAGGCGGGGAAAAGTACGCCCATGACAGCCGACAGCACGACCTGATTGGGAATGCTGGCGAAGCGGTTGGAAGCGGAATAGGCACCGGCATCGGCAAGTCCGAGATGCCGCGCGATGATGACCATCGGCGACTGGAACGTCACGAAATTGGCGATTTCAGACCCCATCAGGCCGGAACTGAAGCCGATAAGCGGCAGTAGCCGACGCGGTTTCATGACAAGCCGCGGGCAATAACGGGAAACCGCATAAAGTCCGACAAGACGTATCAGAGCGGCGGCGAAAAGCTGGATGATCAAGGCCCAGACGCCGAAGCCCATCAGCGCAAGTCCGACGGCAACGACCGCAGCTATGCTTTCCGACAGCATGCTCCAGATGGCGTCCTTGCTGAAGTTCATGCGGCGGGCGAGAAGCGAATAGGCCACATCGCCGGCCAGTTGCAACGGGATGAGAAAGGCCATGATGCGCAGAAGATAGGCGCTTTCCACGGCACCGAGCAGGCCGCCGAAGAATTCCGCCCAGGTAAACAGGATGGCTGCCATGGCGCAGGAAATGGCGAGATTTGCCCAGAAGACGGTATGGATCGTTTCCATGTCCTCTTCTTTTTCCACAATCAGAGCGGAGGTAAGCCCCGCACCGGCTATCATGGTCAGAAATTGCACAACCGTCAGGCCGACGGCGACCACGCCGAATTCTTCCGGCGAAAGCAATCGCGCCAGAATGGGAACCGTGACAAATTTAAGCCCGAATGTGCCTGTCTTTGACAAAACGCTCCAACCGACATTGGTTGTGATAGTTTTTATATTTGGAGCTGGGGGCATACGTGCATCCTGTTTCTGGAGGCCGGCGAGGGAGGGAAGCCGGTTGGGAGTTGCCGATACCATCGGGGCCGCTGAAAGGTCGGGCCCGACACTTCTTGATCAACGCAAGGGGCGAAACAATGGCAAGATTTACTGTCGTCATTCCCTATTATCAAAAGCAGCATGGAGTCCTGGGCCGCGCCCTGGCATCGGTGTTCGCGCAGACCTATCAGGACTTCGATCTTGTCATCGTGGATGACGAATCGCCGTACCCGATAGAGAACGATCTGGCGGAGCTCTCGCCCGCCGAGAGGGATCGTATCACCGTCATAAAGCAGGCAAATGCCGGACCTGGCGGTGCCCGCAATACTGGCCTCGATAACGTCCCGGAGGCAAGTGCCTATGTGGCCTTCCTCGATTCCGACGATATCTGGACGCCGGATCATCTGCGTAATGCCGCCCACGCGCTCGAAACCTTCGGGGGCGAGTGCTACTGGGCATCCATGCAGGCAAGTGACGAATTTTATTATCATTTCGCCATTTCCGAGCTGGAGAAAAACGAAGGCGCCGCCCGCCTCTCCGAGCAGCCGCTACTGATTGAACTGCCCGATCTGGCGAGTGTGATGTTGCGGAACTGGAGTTTCCTGCATCTGTCCTGCATGGTCATCGGGCGCCGACTTTTCGAAAATATCCGTTTCGATCCGGCGCTCAGGCTGGCGGCGGAAGATGTGCTGTTTTTCTGCGATTGCATTCTGGCATCGCAACGCACACTGTTGTGTGACGATGCCGGTGCGATGCGCGGCATGGGCGTCAACATCTTCCACAGCATCGACAATACGTCGCCGGAATTCCTGCGGCAGCAGTTCAACACCTGGGTCGCGCTCGATACTCTGGAAGGGCGTTTTTCACGTCGTCCAGACGATGTAGCTTCCATCGCTTCCTATAAAAACACGGCGCGAAAACAGGCGTTGTGGAGCCAGGCGGGCAAGCTGAAGCAGCGCAAGGTGCCGGAATTCGGTCTGCTCCTGAAGTGGGCGATTCGCGATCCGGCGATTTTGCGGGCGGCTTTTCAGCTCGGAGCGGGCAAAATCGCCCGTCCTCGCTGAGCGAATTCTTGCCTGTAAGAATTTATATGTTTTTTGTCGAGGAGTAACCTCATGAAACCTTATCACTGGGAATCGCATCACGGCAATTTTGGTGACGATCTCAATCTGTGGCTGTGGGACTTCCTTCTTCCGGGCCTGCGTGATGTCCATGACGACGTGATGCTGGTGGGGGTCGGTACGGTGCTGAACGATGTTCTGCTGCCGACGCGCCAGCTCAAGCTCGTCATCGGTAGCGGGTATGGTTACGGTGCCGTGCCGGATATCAACAGCGGATTTTGGGATATCCGCTGTGTGCGTGGCGAAAAGACCGCGGCCAAGCTCGGCCTTCCGGTCGAAATGGGTATTGTCGATCCTGCCGTCATGGTCACGGAGATGCCGGATTTCAAAAATCTGCCGAAGCTCTACAAGAAAACCTTCATCCCCCATTGGGAATCCGCCGAGTTCGGCATGTGGGAGACTGTCTGCGAACCGGCTGGCCTGACCTACCTCGATCCGCGCGGTGAGGCCAAGGCGGTCATCCGCACCATCGCGCAGTCGGAATTCATCGTGGCTGAATCGATGCACGGCGCGATCCTCGCCGATGCGTTCCGCGTGCCGTGGGTTGCCGTCAGCACATCCACGTCCATCAATAGCTTCAAGTGGAGCGACTGGGCAGGTAGCGTCGGTGTCAAATACGAGCCGCGTTACGTACCCGTCTCGACGCGCGCTGAAGCTGCCAAGAAGGGTTCCCGTTTCTGGGGCATGAATTTCCCACCCCCGGCACCGGTCGCTGTCGCGGATCGGCCAAGCGAAGCGAAAGAAGAGGGTGATGTTCTGGTGCGCGCGCAGCCCACTCAGAAGCCATTGCGCAAGCTCGCAAAGCAGGTGCTTGCCGCACCCTCCACGCTTGCCCTTTGGCAGGCCAGTCGGGCTGAGCCTCGCCTTAGTCCCGATGGCAGGTTGGAGGAACGCAAGGAGCGTTTCGCGGCTGTTCTTGAGACAATCAAGCGCGATTATCTTTAAGTTCACTTCGCTGAAAACCCAAAAACGCCGGTGTCAGAACCACCGGCGTTTTTTATTCAGGAAAGCCGGGTTCCGGTCAGCAGGTAACGAATATCGCTGATGGGCTGGGGGGAATGGCGGAAACGGGCCGTCTTGTCTTTCCAGATGCCACGCATGATGGCAGGTACCGCCGGCAGGCGGGTCAGAGCGTGGCTGAGCGCACCTCCCATTCCCTTCTGCTTTTTGGTGTCGAGGAAATGGCGCAGTTCGAACTTGGCGCGAATATGCCTTTCATGTTCACGCAGTATGGCTTTTTCGGCGGCGGAAAGCCTGGTGCTGGCGAGAATGGCCCGGTCGGCTTCATAGAGGAGGCGCAGATCTTCGGTGCGATGGCGGCCACTCAATGAGTTGCCGCGTACGATTGCCCCATAACCGCAGTGACGGATGACCTTGTAGCGGGCACCGGCGGCAAGCGCCCGTACGTAAAGTTCGTAATCCTCGCCGAGCCGCAACATTTCATCATAGCGCAAGGCGTTCTTTTCCAGAAAGGATCGGCGTATCACCGGCTTGAGAAAACCGGTCTCTCCACGTTCGACGCCCGGTCTTGATATATTGCCGTCTATGAATTCGGTCAGTGACAGGAAATGCGACTGCGGTTCGAAGCGAACTGGTACCATGGAGGACGCACCCGGTACCGATTGCTGGATAAAGGCGATGTTGTCGGCCACCATGTCCCAGTCGTCTTCGGCCAGCATGGCGGCAAACCGGCCCTTGAAGAAGAAATCGTCAGCATCGAGAATGCTGATAAGCGGTGCTGATGAAATTTCGATCGCGTGGTTGCGGGCGGCAGAGGGACCGCGATTGACGTCGAACCGCGCCACTTTCAATCGCCCGGTGCCGTCATCCGCAGAGTGCGCGACTGCGCTGGTCTGATCGGAAGATCCGTCATCGATGACGACGACTTCGGCCACCTCCGGTTCGGCGAGGGCGGATTTTATCGCAATGTCGATTGTATCTGCTGCATTCTTCGCAGCGATGATAACGCAAATGGACTGGGAGCCGCTGACCATTTCATACCCTTCTGCTTTTCCTGGCGAGGATTTGGCCAGCAGAAAGTGTCACGGGTATGGATGCAACCGATAAAAAATAGGGGGTAAGTTTACATATCCGTCAATTTTGCGCCGGAATGCGGCACGCCCTTGATGCTGTCCTGGCCGGGATTTTCCGCCGTGCGCTCTCTCTGAAAAAGAGCGGCATCATGCAGCTGCCTTTTTTCACGCCCGACAAGAAACAGAATGGCGATGAAGTAGCCGACCTGAAGAATAACGGCTGCGATCAGGGTCTGGATGAAGGCCGTATAAAACGAACCCTGAATGAAGTAGGTCGCAATTGCAAAGACGAGCAAGGCACCGATCATGCTGATGAAAACACGCGGTGCATACATGGTGCTCTCCTCCCGAGAACGATTGCTCCGTTTTTGGCTGCGATATTGCATGATTTTTCTTGGCCGGAATATACGATGAGACAGGCGTTGTTTCAACACACTTATACTTCTTCTAACTTTCGGGGCGTGAAATTTTGGTAATGTGAATTGGTAAACTGGAAGATAACCGGAATCGGGAGCCTGTTCCGGCTTTCGCTTTGTGAGATGGCTGTCTGACGGCGTGAAAAAATGGCCTGATATTGCGGGGTCCAAATGGCTCGGTGTGTCGTCGGCACACACGCCTGTGTGTCTTTTGCCGCGTACTGCAGAATTCGTTAACCATATCGCCTTTAAAAAGTCGGGATTGATTCCTCGAAGAGCAAGGTGCCCGCGTGACGACGAATTCGGAAATTATCGCCTTTCCGGCCAAGAACCGCATTGCTGATGTGAAACGCTGTGCCGTGATGCTCGATCGTTTGCATGGGGTGGAGGCAAACGATTTCTGGCGCAAGGAATGCCGCGAACTTGCCGCTCACCTTACCGGGCTTGGATATGAGGACGCAGCGATGCGCCGGGAAATCATGGAGTTTCAGGAAGCGGTGCAGGCGGAACTTTGGGCCAACGTGCTCGCACCCGAGGCACGCCGCGATAGCCACTGAAGGCAAGCCGCATATCTTGAATATCCGCGGATATGCTGTCTCTTTCCAACAAAAAAGCCCGGAGCGATGCTCCGGGCTTTTTTTGTTGGTTATATCGATATCAGGATGCGCCGCGGGTACGGGCGACACCGTCGAGAGCCGGTTTGTATTTCGGGTCGAGGCGCGCGGCATGTGAGTAGGATTTTGCAGCCTTTGCCGTCTCGCCGCGACGTTCATAGACCAGCGCCTGGTTGGCCCACGATTCGGCGATCTTGTCGTCGAGCGAAATGGCATGGTTGAAGTCGGCGAAGGCGTTTTCGTCGTCGTTAAGCGCGACGTAGGACAGGCCGCGACCATTGTAGGGCTCCGGCGATGTGGACGACAGCGAGATGGCTTTCGAGAAATCCTCGATGGCCTGCGCATGCTGGTTGCGAAGCTGGTAGATCAGGCCGCGGTTGTGCCATGCACGACCGTCAGTGGTTTCCAGCTCTATCGCACGGGAAAAGTCGTTGAACGCTTCGTTGACCCGGCCGGACTGGCGATAGAGATTACCGCGGCCGATGAGGGCGACATCATAGCTCGCATTGATCTGAAGCGCGGAATTGTAATCCTGCAAAGCCTGCTGCTGCTGTCCCGAATTGCGATAGACAAGGGCGCGATTCGCATAGGCCTGATAGAAGCGCGGGTTGAGTTGCAGCGCCTTGTTGAAGTCCTCGATGGCACGGCGGGAATCACCAGCGCGACCGTAGGCGGAGCCTCGCACGTTATAGCCTTCCGGATCCTGCGGGTTGGCATTGATGACCGATGTAAGCGAGGCGATGTTTTCCTGCGAACCCTGTGCGCGGTCGATACGGAATACGTCGTCCGTCTGTTTGGACGTTGCGCAGCCCGCGAGGGTGGCAAGCACTGCGCAGAGAATGAAGGGAGAATGGAACCGTTTGTTGTTCTTCATCGATGCCCGGCGCGTGGCGGTATCGGAGTTTTTCACAACACAAGTATCAACAGCGGTCATTCGATACGGGTTCCCTCGCAAGCCAGTCTCACAGTCGTTCTCTGGCCACAAACACAAAGAGCGGCGGCGAATTTATCGCCCCCGCCCAACAAGCACTCAAAAACGTCTAAAAGACGGCCTATCAGCGGCCAGCAACCAGACCTTCGCGCTGTGCACGCTTGCGCGCCAGCTTGCGAACGCGGCGAACCGCTTCAGCCTTTTCACGAGCGCGCTTCTGGGAAGGCTTCTCGTAGTAATCGCGCATTTTCATTTCACGGAAAATGCCTTCGCGCTGCATCTTTTTCTTCAGGGCGCGGAGCGCCTGATCAACGTTATTGTCGCGGACTAGTACCTGCACGTGAATCCCGTTCCTTTGGTTTGGTTATATTGCTGTGTGAATAAGGCATTCGCACGCAAATAAAAAATCGTTCGTTTGGCTGTTGGGCCGCGCGATTGGGTGGTGAGATAACAGATCATTCATCGCAAGTCCAGACGTAACTCGAAAACATGCGGGAAAATGCGCTCCCCCGGCTCTTCCGCGCATCCTGTCCAAACAAAGGCGTGGGCGCGTCGCAAAATGGATATTGCCTGCGGTTTCGATTTGTCATGTGTATGCTAATGTCAGGCCGTTGGTTTTGGCTCTTGATCTTTTCTTCTCTGGGAGCAGTCTGAGAATGCGCAAATATTCCGTTTTTGCCGTGGCCCGTGAGGCCCTGCGCGGCCACAAGGGCTGGGATGCGCAATGGGCGTCGCCGGAACCCCGCAAGGAATATGATGTCATCATCATCGGTGGGGGTGGACACGGTCTCGGGGCGGCTTATTACCTCGCGAAGGAGCATGGCATCACCAATGTCGCAGTCCTTGAAAAGGGCTGGCTCGGCGGTGGCAACAGCGGTCGAAACACCACGATCATTCGCTCCAACTATCTCTATGAAGAGAGCATGGACATCTACGAGCATTCCCTGAAGCTATGGGAAGGCCTGAGCCAGGATCTCAATTACAATGTGATGTATTCGGCGCGCGGTGTGATGATGCTGTCGCACAATATTCACGACCAGCAGTCTTTCAAACGCCATATCAACGCCAACAGGCTTTACGGCATCGACAATGAGTGGCTGACGCCGGAGCAGGCCAAGGCATATTGCCCGCCGCTGGATATCTCCGGCAATGCGCGATACCCGATCAACGGTGCGGCACTTCAACGCCGGGGCGGCACGGCCCGCCATGACGCCGTGAACTGGGGTTATGCCCGTGCCGCGTCAGATCGCGGCGTTCACATCATCCAGAACTGTGAGGTGACAGCCATTCGCCGTGGTCCGGATGGCGCGGTGACGGGCGTGGAAACCAATCGCGGCTTCATCGGTGCCAAGAAGATCGGGGTTTCCGCTGCCGGTCATTCCTCCGTCGTGATGAGCATGGCTGACGTGCGCGTGCCTCTCCATTCGAATCCGTTGCAGGCGCTGGTTTCCGAGCCATTGAAGCCGATTTTCCCCTGCGTCGTCATGTCGAACACGGTGCACGCCTATATCTCGCAATCGGACAAGGGCGAACTGGTTATCGGCGCGGGTACCGACCAGTACAATTCCTATTCGCAGACCGGTGGCCTGCAGATCATCACCCACACGCTCGATGCCATCTGCGAGCTTTTCCCGATCTTCCGGCGTGTAAAGATGATGCGCCAATGGGGTGGAATCACCGATAACACACCAGATCGATCAGCCATCCAGAGTGTCACTCCGGTTCCCAACCTCTTTGTCAACTGCGGTTGGGGAACGGGCGGCTTCAAGGCGACGCCGGGTTCTGCGCATCTGTTTGCACACCTCATAGCACGGGGCGAACCGCACCGGCTTGCGGCGGGGCTCACGCTTGACCGATTCCGTACGGGCCGCCTTATCGACGAGGCCGCGGCTGCGGCCGTGGCACACTGAGGCACAAGGGGAAAACAACATGCTTCTCATTCGTTGCCCGTATTGCGGGGAAGACCGCTCCGAACTGGAGTTCCGCTGGGCAGGCGAGGCCCACATCGCCCGGCCTGAAAATATCGCCGATATTTCCGACGAGGCTTTCGCGGAATTCTTCTTTATGCGCGATAACGACAAGGGGCTGGTCTTCGAACGCTGGCGGCATATCCACGGCTGCGGCCGGTTTTTCAATGCCGCGCGCGATACCGTAAGTGACCGATTCTACATGACGTACAAGGCAGGCGAACCGAAGCCGGACAGGGAAGCGGTTCTGAATGTGCACAAGGGAATGCAAGAATGAGCGGCGCTTATCGTATCAAGGGCGCAGGTCGTCTCACGCCTGCCAGAACCGCGCGCTTCACCTTCGATGGTAAGATCTACCGGGCGCTTGAAGGCGACACGGTTGCATCTGCCCTGCTGGCTAATGGTGTGCATCTGATCGGCCGCTCGTTCAAATATCACCGCCCGCGCGGTTTCCTCTCGGCCGGCCCGGAGGAACCGAATGCTCTGATCGATGTTTCGCGCGACAGCCTGCGCAAGCAGCCGAACGTGCGTGCAACCGTGCAGGAGGTCTTCGATGGCGCGATCATCGCCTCGCAGAACCGATTCCCGTCGCTTTCCTTCGATGTCGGTGCGGTCAACGACTTCTTCTCGCCGATGTTTGCCGCCGGTTTTTACTACAAGACCTTCATGTGGCCGAAGGCTGCCTGGCACAAGATCTATGAGCCGCTGATCCGTCGTGCGGCTGGTCTTGGCAAGGCGCCGACAGAGCCCGATGCGGATCATTACTCCTCGCGTTATGCACATTGCGACGTGCTGGTTGCCGGTGGCGGTGTTGCCGGCTTGACGGCTGCCCGGGCTGCTGCGAAGACGGGTGCGAATGTCATTCTGGTGGATGAAAATGCCGAGGTCGGCGGCGCGCTGCGGTTTGATACCGGTACGGTTATTGATGGTCTGACGGGCTATGACTGGGCGCAGAAGGTATTTGCCGAACTCCGCGCCATGCCGAATGTGCGTGTGCTGACACGCACCACGGCTTTCGGTTATTATAACCACAATTTTCTCGCATTGGCCGAACGTGTCACGGATCATCTGGCGGTTCCGGCAAAGCACCAGCCTCGCGAACGCCTATGGCAGGTGCGGGCGAAGAAGGTAATTCTCGCTGCCGGTGCCATCGAACGCCACATGGTGTTTGCCAACAACGACCGCCCCGGCATCATGCTGGCCTCGGCTGCGCGCACCTATCTCAACCATTACGGTGTGGCGATCGGCGAAAACGTTGGCATTTATACCGCCCACGATTCGGCCTATGAAACGGCATTCGACCTGAAAAAGGCGGGTGTGAAAATCGCAGCCATCGTTGATTGCCGCGAAAGTCCGGACGCAAACCTTCTGGAAGAGGCGCGGGCCTTGGGCATCGAGGTGCTGGCCGGACACAGTGTTTATGACACGGCCGGACGTCTTCGCGTTTCGTCCATGACGGTTGGTCGCAATGGCGGCTCGGGCAAGCGCAAGATTGCGATCGACGCGCTTGCCGTCTCTGCAGGCTGGACCCCTTCGGTGCATCTTTTCTCGCAATCGCGCGGCAAGCTGAGGTTCGATGCTGAAAACCAGCGCTTCCTGCCGGATATGCATGTTCCGCAGTCGGTTTCCATCGGAAGCTGCGCCGGTACGGACGATCTGGCCGATCTGATTGCCGAGGCATCTGCCGCTGGCGGCACTGCGGCTGAATTCTCCGGCGAGAACGCACGCGTCTGGACAGGCGGCATGATCGGCGCAGCGGAAGGGGCTGGCGAGGGAACCGGCGTGAAGGCGTTCATCGATTTCCAGCACGACGTCTGCGCCAAGGATATCCGTCTTGCGGTGCGCGAGGGAATGCATTCCATCGAGCATATCAAGCGCTTTACCACCAACGGCATGGCATCCGATCAGGGCAAGCTGTCAAACATGCACGGTCTTGCAATTGCGTCCGAATCGCTCGGCAAGGATCTGCCCAAGGTGGGATTGACCACATTCCGGCAGCCTTATACGCCGGTGACGTTCGGCACGCTCATCAACCATTCGCGTGGCGAACTGTTCGATCCGACCCGCAAGACACCGATGCACGACGAAGAGGCTGCTGCCGGGGCCGTGTTCGAGGATGTCGGAAACTGGAAGCGTGCATGGTTTTTCCCGCGCGCTGGCGAGGATATGCATGAGGCCGTCAACCGCGAATGCAAAACGGCGCGCGAAACCGTCGGTGTATTTGATGCCTCGACGCTCGGCAAGATTGAGGTCGTGGGTCCGGATGCGGCAAAGTTCCTCAATCTCATCTATACCAATGCTTGGGATACGCTGAAACCTGGCCGCTGCCGTTACGGCATCATGACCCGTGAGGACGGCTTCATTTATGACGACGGCGTTGTCGGGCGTCTGGCCGAGGACCGTTTCCATGTGACAACGACGACCGGCGGTGCGCCGCGTGTGCTGCAGCACATGGAGGACTATCTTCAGACGGAGTTCCCAGACCTTAACGTCTGGCTGACATCCGCCACCGAGCAATGGGCGGTGATTGCGGTGCAGGGACCGAAGGCGCGTGAGGTCATTGCGCCGTTCGTTGAGGGTATCGATATCTCACCTGAGGCCTTCCCGCATATGGCTGTGGCGGAAGGAACATTCTGCGGTGTGCCGACACGTCTTTTCCGTGTTTCCTTTACCGGTGAACTCGGCTTCGAGATCAACGTGCCTGCCGACTACGGGGCAGCCGTCTGGCAGGCGATTCGTGAACGGGCAGAAGCGGTCGGTGGTTGTCTCTATGGCACCGAAGCCATGCATATCCTGCGCGCCGAAAAGGGTTACATCATCGTCGGTCAGGATACGGACGGCACAGTGACACCTGACGATGCCGGTCTTTCCTGGGCCGTTTCCAAGAAGAAGACGGATTTCGTTGGTATCCGCGGCCTGAAACGCCCGGACCTGATGCGTTCCGGTCGCAAGCAGCTCGTGGGACTTCTCACAAAAGACCCGTCGATCGTGCCGGAGGAAGGCGGGCAGATCGTCGCCGATCCGAACCAGCCGAAGCCGATGACCATGCTCGGGCATGTGACATCTGCTTACTGGTCAGAAAATCTTGGCCGCTCCATTGCCTTTGCGCTGGTCGCGGATGGTCGCGCGCGCATGGGTGAAACGCTCTACATTCCGCTTGTGGATAAGACGATTGCCGTCGAAGTGACCGACATGGTCTTCCTCGACAAGGAAGGAGCCCGCCTCAATGGTTGATAAGGTTCATGCAGAACGCAAGCTCGTGCTTGAGGATTTTCACGGCGGTTCGCCGGTTGTCGCCCTGAAAGCGGCGGCGCCTGCCTCACGCATTTCGCTGCGGGCGAAGGCCGAGGCCGTTCCCGCTCTTTCCGAAGCGCTGGGCCTCGCCTTGCCGGAGACACCGAAAACATCGATCACGTCAGGCTTGCGCTCGGTGCTATGGATCGGTCCGGATGAATGGCTGGTCATCGATCAGGCTGAAAGCGATCTCATGGCGGTGCTGTCTGGCGTTTCCGGCCTGTTTTCTTCCACGGATATCTCGCACCGTAACGTGGCGATCGTCGTTTCCGGCCCCGGCGCGGAAGCGGCGCTGAATGCCGGATGCCCGCAGGATCTCTCCACGAAGGTCTTTCCGGTTGGCGCATGCTCACGCACAATCTTCGGCAAGGCGGAGATCGTACTGCTGCGTGTGGCGGACGATACGTTCCGGGTCGAGTGCTGGCGCTCGTTTGCAGACTATGTCGGTGGCCTGTTGCAGGAAGCGGCTGAGGACGTGGCGGTTTAAACGCTCACGCGTTCCAACCCCGCCATTCCACCCTTCGGCCGTGAAAATCGGCGCGGCCGATGGCGCGCTTTTCACCAGTCGGCCAAAGTTGCAGGGTAAGGGCCGCACTGCCAGGTGTGGCATCCGCCTCCATTTGCAAGCGGGCAAGCGGTGCTTCCGGTGAAGCGCGGTCTCCGGCATCGGCAATCAAGGCTTCCCCAGCCAGTTTCAGATCGTCCGGGAGATATTGCCAGGCAACCGAATGGTAGACAACATGGACTGCTCCCTGAAAAGGCTTTGCAAGCCTTGGCTTGAGCCAGTGCACAGCGTCGGCCCTCTCCACATGCAGACCGTTTTCGCGGGCGATCCGAAGCGCATTCGAGGTGCGTTCGAGACGGTCCGTCTGGTCAGCCCAGACGTAAGACATCAACCGCAGACGGTCCTCAGCCGAAGATGGATCAAGCGGATTGAGATCGCAGCCTGCGCGCTCGAGGACATCTATCGGTGCAAGAGGCGGTTTGGGGCCACGCCATTCCGGAGCCAGCAGTACAGCCGCACTGTCACCCCATTCAAGACCACCCAGATTATAACGGTATCGGTCGAATTGCAGGTTGAGCCCTGCACTGGCCCCGACCTCGGAAAGCACCAGCGGTTTGCCGGTCAACCGCGCGATGTCCAGAAAACCGGGAAGGAGCGCTGCCGAGCGGCGGACCTCGTTGGTCTGAGGCGGAGATTTCAGCCTTTCCAGAATAAAGGGTGCGTGGAACCGCAACGCGGTGCCGCAAGCCTCCCATAACGCATCTTCATTATCCGGAGCGATCGTTGTGAGGGGACTGATCTTATCGAGCAGAACGAGTGCGTGTAACGCGCCCGCCAGGCGCAGAGGGACCGAATCGCCGGATGGGCCAGGGTCGCCCACCCAAGATAGAATCCTGGTGCCAACCTCCGTCTGATGATCCAGTCGAGCCGACATTACCTTGCACAGCTGCGCAGTAAAGGGAGAGCCTAGGCTGTCACAGGCTTTTGCCTGCTGGAGAAACGCATCCCTCACTGGGTCGTCATTCATGGACGGCTCCTCTCGATATGGATCAGGCGTCTTCCGGCCTGTCCTTCGGATCGAACTGGCTGATCGTTGTCCAGCGTGCGGTCAGCGCCGGTTTTTTCTCGTTTTCGATTTCCACCGTTACGTCATAGGTGGTCATCAGCATGGCGCCGCCGCGAAACCGGGCTTCGGCGAGCGTAAAGCGACCCCGAACACGAGCACCGCTTTTCACGGGTGCGACGAAGCGGACGGCATCGAAACCGTAATTTATGCCCATCGTCTGTTCGCGAATGCGCGGCAGGGCATCGTAGTTGAGTGCGGAAAGCAGCGAGAGCGTGAGGAAGCCATGCGCGATCGTACCGCCAAAAGGGCTTTCGGCCTTGGCTCGCTCCGGATCGGTATGAATGAACTGCTCGTCCAGCGTCGCCTTTCCAAAAGCATCGATCATGGTCTGGTCAACCATAATCCAGTCGGAAACGCCTATTTCCGTACCGACCAAATTCTTTATCTGAGCAAGCGCTATTTCCTTCGCCATGATTCCTTTTCCGGGTCCACTCTTTCTGATGGTTATAGAGGCTTGTTCGCAAGGCAATCAACCGCGCTCGTAAAACACCACTGAGCGGGCAGGCAGGAAGGCCGGATTACCAAAATCCGTACCGATGGCACGCCAGCCGTCGCCCTTCAGCGTGAATGGCACGATCTCCCGGCTGCGGTTTATGAGGACTGCGACTTCGCATTCCTTGTCGGTTTCGCGATCCAGCGTTGCAAGAGCCATGGAAAAGGCCGTACCTTGTGGGGTCTCCCAATCGGCAATGGACATGGTTTCGCCGGTGGGAGCCAGCCACGATACGTCACCATGGCCGGTGAAGAAATCCGTATCGGCAAACACGGAGAATCGTTTTCGAAGGGCTGAGAGAAATGCCGTATGTTCGATCAGTTCCGGTGACAGCAAGGACCAGTCGACCCAGGTTATGCCGTTGTCCTGGCAATAGGCGTTGTTGTTGCCGCGCTGGCTGCGTCCACCTTCATCACCGGCAGTCAGCATGATTGCGCCTCGACTGACAAAAAGCGTGGAAAGCAGGGCTTTCACATCGCTCATGCGGGCGGAAAGAACATGCGGGTCATCGGTGATCCCCTCGAAGCCGTTGTTCCATGAGTAGTTCTCGTTGTGGCCATCGCGATTGTCTTCGCCATTGGCCTCGTTGTGTTTGTGCTCGTGGCTGACGAGATCGAACAGCGTGAAGCCGTCATGGGCCGCAAGGAAATTGACACTGCGGGTTTTCATCCGACCATGACGGGAGAAAATATGCGACGAGCCGGAAAGCGCATCGGCCAGTGCGCCGGTCATGGAAAGGTCGCCGCGCCAGTAACGGCGCATGTCGTCCCGCGCCCGGTCGTTCCATTCGAGGAAACTTTCGGGGAAATTGCCAAGCTGATAGCCGCCGGGACCGATATCCCATGGTTCGGCGATCAGCAGCCGGTCGTGAAGAACGGCATCCGAATGCATGGCTGCAAGCGTTGTACTTGCCATGTCGAAGCCCTTCGCGGTCCGTCCGAGAACGGGCGCCAGATCGAACCGGAAACCATCGATACCCGCATGCAGAACGAAGTGCCGCAAGGTATCGATGACAAGCTGGCGAATGGAGGGGTCGTCGCAGGCAACCGTGTTGCCGGTACCGGTATCGTTGACCAGCGTGCCGGGATCATCAGGCAGATGGCGGAAAGCGGTCAGGTTGTCGAAACCGCGCAGCGACAGCGTGGAGCCGAGACGGTCGCTTTCGCCGGTATGATTGAAAACGAGGTCCAGAATGACGCCGATACCTTCAGCATGCAGCGCGGCAACGGTTTCCCGCAGTTCTTTTACGCCCCCGGGGCAGAGGCGAGGATCGAGCGCCATGAAGCCGACCGGGTTGTAACCCCATGCGTTCGAAAGGCCGAGCGGCGGCAGGTGTCGCTCATCGATCCATGCGGTGATCGGCATCAACTCGATGGCATCAACGCCGATTTTTTTCAGATGAGCAATGATCGCGGGGTGGGCGAGCGCAGAGACGGTGCCTCTTTTATCCTCCGGCACGTCCGGATGCAGGGCGGTGAAGGCCTTGACGGACAGCTCGTAGATCAGGCCACCCGGCGGAAAATGCGGCGGTTTGCGTTTTACAGCTTCATGACGTGTCAGGATTGCTTTCGGCATCAAGGATGCCGTGTCCTGTCCGAAAGAAAAGAGTGCTGGATCATGCCTGAACGGCCGATCTATCTCCGTGGCGCAGGGATCGAGCAGCAATTTTGACGGGTCGAACCAAAGGCCATGGTCGGGCGCATGAACGCCATGGGCACGGTAGCCATAACGCAGCCCCTCGCGCGCATCTGGCAACGCGACCCGGTGCCGGTCGTTGCCGTCTCGCGTCATGGGCAGGCGGGCAGTTTCGATATTGCCTGTTTCATCGAACAGGCACAGCTCGATCTGCGAGGCATGCCGGGAATAGACCGTGAAATCAGCTCCGCTTTCCGACAGATGAACCCCTTGATGGAAAACGGCGGTTTTCTGCATGGTCATATCTCCGGAGGAAGATTTCTCGGATGAGACGGCCTTGTCAGGCCACCTCACAGTGTTTTGGAAGGGGTATGGGATCCTCGGGGCAAGCTCGAGGATGACGTCGAGTGTGACAAATGCGCCCACTCGTCCTTACGTAATCACGCTCGGTTCGTTGCGGCCGGTATGCGCCTTGATGCCTGCAATCGTATCGGCAACCGCAATCAGGTCGGCCAGTGCCTCCTGTGTTTCGATGCCATGGCGGGCTGCGTCCGGCTCATAACGTTCGACATACAGGCGCAACGTCGCTCCCGCGGTACCCGTGCCGGAAAGGCGCAGCACGATGCGCGAGCCGCCTTCGAACAGAATACGGATACCCTGGTTCTTGCTGACGGACTGATCGACCGGATCGTTATAGGCGAAGTCGTCTGCCGCCTTGACCTTCAGGTTGCCATAGCTGGTGCCGGGCAGGGTCGCGAGCTTTTCCCGCAGCGTGGAAACCAGTGTGTTCGCAGCGTCGGAATCTACTTCTTCGTAATCGTGGCGCGAATAGTAGTTGCGACCATATTCCGCCCAGTGCTTGGTTACGATGTCCTTGACGCTTTCTTTGCGGGCAGCGACGATGTTCAGCCAGAACAGCACGGCCCAGAGGCCATCCTTTTCACGAACATGGTTGGAGCCGGTGCCGAAGCTCTCTTCGCCGCACACCGTGACCTTGCCCGCATCCAGCAGGTTGCCGAAGAACTTCCAGCCGGTCGGCGTTTCATACATGCCGATGCCGAGCTTTTCCGCCACGCGGTCGGCCGCGGCACTCGTCGGCATGGAGCGTGCAATGCCGGAAATGCCACCGGCATAACCGGGAGCGAGTTTGGCATTGGCGGCGATGATGGCAAGCGAGTCGGAGGGTGTAACGAACATGCCCTTGCCGACCACCATGTTGCGGTCGCCGTCGCCGTCCGATGCCGCGCCGAAGTCCGGCCCTTCGGGGCTCATCACGTCGTCATAGAGTTCCTTGGCATGTACGAGGTTCGGGTCAGGGTGATGACCACCGAAATCCGGCAACGGCACGGCGTTCCGCACGGAGCCTACGGGTGCGCCGAGGCGCTTTTCGATGATCTCCACAGCGTAGGGGCCGGTGACCGCGCTCATGGAATCGACAACGACTTTGAACCCGCCCCTTATCAGTTCGCGGATGGCGTCGAAGTCGAACAGCTGCTCCATCAGTTCGGCATAGTCGGCAACAGGATCGACGACCTCGACGGTCATCTCTTCGACCTTGGCACTGCCCACCTTGTCGAGATCGACGTCGGGAGCATCGGAAATCTTGTAGCTGTCGATGACCTTCGAGCGAGCGAAAATGGCGTCGGTGATCTTTTCCGGCGCGGGGCCGCCATTGCCGATGTTGTACTTGATGCCGAAGTCTTCGTTCGGGCCGCCCGGATTGTGGCTGGCGGAAAGCACGATGCCTCCGAAGGCCTCGTATTTGCGGATGATGTTGGAGGCTGCGGGGGTGGAGAGAATACCGCCCTGACCGACGAGTACCTTGCCGAAGCCGCTCGCGGCGGCCATCTTGATCGCTTTCTGGATGACTTCGCGGTTGTAATAACGGCCATCGCCGCCGATCACCAGCGTTTTGCCCTCAAAGCCTTCCAGACTGTCGAAAATCGACTGGATGAAATTTTCCGCATAGTTTTCCTGGGCGAAGACCGGCACCTTCTTGCGCAGGCCTGAAGTTCCCGGCTTCTGGTCCTGATAGGGCTTGGTCTGGGTGGTCCTGATGGTCATCTATTGGCCTTTCGAAACAAGCTGGTGGTAGAGCGCGGCATAAAGGCCAGCACTTTTTTCCCAGGAAACATCGGATTTCATTCCCTGCTTCTGCATCTGCATCCACAGTTTTGGATCGTTGTAATAACGGACGGTCCGGCGGATTGCCTGTCGTAGACCGTCGAGAGTGACCGGAGAAAACTGCACCCCAGTCGCGGCTTTCTGGGCGATGGCTGCATGATTGGCATCGATTACGGTATCGGCAAGGCCACCGGTGCGCGCCACGACCGGAATGCAGCCGTAACGCAGCGCATAAAGCTGCGTCAGGCCGCAGGGCTCGAAGCGGGACGGAATGATGATCGCGTCGCAGCCTGCTTGCATCAGATGAGACAGGGGCTCGTTGTAGCCGATTGCCACACCCACCCTGCCGCGATGTCGCGATGCTGCAGCGAGCAGGGCGCCTTCCAGCGCCACGTCACCAGCCCCCAACACAACGAGGCGACCGCCGAGAGCCACGATGTCATCGACCGCTTCCGCCATCAGGTCCAGACCCTTCTGCCAGGTCAGGCGGGAGATGATGCAAAAGAGCGGGCTATCGTCGTGCTCGATACGGAAATGTTCTGCGACGGCCTGTTTGTTGAGCTGACGGTTTTTAAGATTAGAGGCGGAATAGTTGTCGTGGATCAGGTGATCGGTTGCCGGGTTCCAGACGTCAGCATCGATGCCGTTGACGATACCGTGCAGCGCATGGGCGCGGCTGGCGATCACGCCCTCCAACCCCATGCCGAACTGCGGCGTCAATATTTCCTCCGCATAGGAAGGGCTGACAGTGCTGAGCGCCGTCGCCGCCTGCAGGCCACCCTTGAGGAAACTGACGTCGTTATAATATTCGATGCCATCCACGCCGAAGGCATGTACAGGCAGACCAAGCTGGCTGAATATGTTTGCGCCGAACTGGCCCTGAAAGGCGATGTTGTGAATGGTCAGCAGGCTCGGGATTTCGGGCGTTTCGGCATAACGCATGTAGACCGGCGCCATGGCGGCCTGCCAGTCGTGAGCATGCAGAAGATCAGGGCGCCAGCCGGGAAGCTCTCCCGCCCCGATCCTTGCGGCTGCCAGCGATAGGGCCGCGAAGCGCTTCCAGTTGTCCGGATAGTCCTTGCCGGTCTGGTCGAGATAGGGACCGCCTGAGCGTTCGTAATAGGCCGGCGCATCGAGGATCAGGAGATCCAGCCCTTCATGGTGAACCTCCAGAACCTCGGCCTGTTCGCCCAGAAGATCCGCAAATTCGTGACATTTCACCGCGTCTTTCACGGTCGCTTTGACAGCCGGATATCCAGGGATCAGCGTCCGTGTTTTCACGCCGAACGCTTCGAGCGCGATGGGAAGCGCACCGGCAACATCGGCGAGCCCCCCTGTTTTGATCAGAGGATAGATTTCGGATGAAACCGAAAGAATATTCATGGGTGCTACAAATCCAGCTTGTCGATCATCGATTGAGTAATGAGGCAAATGCCGTTTTCGGTGCGGCGGAAACGTTTCGCATCGAGTTCGGGGTCTTCTCCAACAATCAATCCTTCGGGAATGACCACGCCATGGTCGATGACAACGTTACTAAGCTGGGCGTGACGCCCGATCTTCACACTCGGCAGCACTACGGCATTCTCAAGGCGGGAGTATGAATTGGCGCGAACGCCTGTGAATAACAGGCTACGTTGAAGGGCGGCACCGGAGATGATGCAGTCGCCAGACACCACCGACGAGACGGCCGAACCACGGCGGTCTTCATCGTCGTGCACGAACTTGGCCGGCGGCGTAATTTCCGCGTACGTCCAGATCGGCCACGATTTGTCATAGATGTCGAGGTCCGGCACCACGTCGGTAAGGTCGATGTTGGCCTGCCAGTAGGCGTCGATGGTGCCGACGTCACGCCAGTAGGGGCCGTGCTCGAAATCCGAGCGTACGCAGGAAGAGGCGAAGCGGTGTGCGACGGCTTTGCCGTGGGCAACGATATAGGGGATGATGTCCTTGCCGAAATCGCGGCTTGATGTCGGATCGGCGGCGTCGCGGCGCAGCGCTTCCATCAGGAATTTCGTATGGAAGACATAGATGCCCATGGACGCGAGCGCGAAATTCTCATTGCCCGGAATGCCCGGCGGATTGGCGGGCTTCTCGATGAAGTTGATGATCTCGTCTTTTTCGTTCACATGCATGACGCCGAAGCCGGTCGCTTCCTTGCGCGGCACCTCGAGGCAACCGATCGTTACGTCCGCACCCGAATCCACATGCTGCTGCAGCATGTATTCGTAGTCCATCTTGTAAATATGGTCGCCAGCCAGAATGACCATATATTCCGGGCCATAAGGCTCGATGATGTCGATGTTCTGATAGACCGCATCGGCAGTGCCTTCGTACCATTGCGTCTCGGAAACACGCTGGGAGGCGGGCAGAATATCGAAGCTTTCGTTACGTTCGGGGCGGAAGAAGTCCCAGCCGCGCTGCAGGTGACGGATAAGGGAGTGGGCCTTGTACTGGGTTGCAACGCCGATGCGGCGGATACCCGAGTTCAGCGCATTCGACAGTGCGAAATCGATGATGCGGGCCTTGCCGCCGAAGTAGACGGCAGGTTTGGCGCGCCTGTCTGTCAGCTCCTTCAGGCGGCTTCCTCTTCCGCCAGCGAGGACATAGGCCATTGCATCACGCGCCAGCGGCTGAAATCTCTTTTCTGACATCTGTTGTCCTCCCTTTTGTTCCCGTCAGTTTTCCGGCTCAAGCATGATGGTTGCCAGCGGCGGCAGTACGAGCATCGCACCGATCTGGCCACCGGCATCGACAGCCTGTACGCGTCCGCCATTCCCCTTGCCGCTGCCGCCGTAGATTTCGGCATCGGTATTGAGAACTTCCCGCCAGCGCCCGGCGGATGGCAGAGGTACATAGTAGTTTTCCCGATAGACGGGCGTTAGGTTGCTGATGACCGCAACGGGTTTTTCGCCGGGAGCCTTGCGCAGCCAGGCAAACACGGAATTGTCGTGGTCATCGACGACCAGCCACTGGAAACCTTCGGGTTCGCAGTCGCGCGCGTGCAGCGCCGGTTTGGAGCGGTAGGTGAAGTTGAGATCACGCACGAGACGGCGCATGCCTTCGTGCATCGGATACTGGCGCAGGTTCCAGTCGAGCGAACCCTTTTCACTCCATTCGCTCCACTGCGCGAATTCCTGCCCCATGAACAGCAGCTTCTTGCCGGGATAACCCCACATGAATGCGTAGTAGGATCGGAGATTGGCGAATTTCTGCCAGTCGTCGCCGGCCATCTTGGCAATCAGCGAACCCTTCCCGTGGACAACCTCGTCATGGCTGAGCGGTAGTACGAAATTCTCGCTGAAAGCATAAAGCAGTCCGAAGGTCAGTTCCTGGTGATGGAACTTGCGGTGCACCGGTTCGCGGGAAAAATAGCTCAGCGTGTCATGCATGAAGCCCATGTTCCACTTGAAGCCAAAACCCAGTCCGCCTTCATGAACCGGCTGGGACACCTTCGGCCATGACGTGGATTCCTCAGCGATCGTCATGACGCCGGGGTGGGTGCCGTAAACGAGCGAATTCATCTTCTGCAGGAACCGGACCGACTCCAGATTTTCGCGGCCACCGTATTCGTTCGGTATCCACTCGCCTTCCTTGCGGGAGTAATCGAGGTAGAGCATGGAGGCGACCGCATCGACGCGCAGTCCGTCGAGATGGAATTTTTCGGCCCAGTAGAGTGCGTTGTTGATGAGGTAGGACATCACCTCGACGCGGCCGAAATTGTAGATGGCCGTGTTCCAGTCGGGATGGAAACCCTGACGCGGATCGGCATGTTCGTACAGCGCTGTGCCATCGAACCATTTCAGGCCGTGTTCATCCGTCGGGAAGTGGGCTGGAACCCAGTCGAGGATGACGCCGATACCGACCTTGTGCGCGCCATTCACGAACCGGGCAAAGCCTTCCGGATCGCCGAACCGCGCCGATGGGGCGTAAAGGCCGGTTGTCTGGTAACCCCATGACGGATCGAAGGGGTGTTCGGTGATCGGCAGAAACTCGATGTGGGTAAAGCCCATATCCGTGCAATAGGGGATGAGCCGCGCAGCCAGTTCGTCCCAGCTCAGAAACGTGCCGTCATCGCGTCGCTGCCATGAACCGGCGTGAACTTCGTAAATACTGATTGGCTGGCGGCGCTGGTCCACCTTGGCCCAATGTTCCCGATGCGCCTGATCTTCCCACCGCTGAGTCAGTTCCTGCGTCGTGACCGATGCATTTTTCGGACGTAGTTCCGCCTTGCGGGCATAGGGATCAGCCTTTAGCGGCAGGAGTTCGCCATTGGCGCCGACGATTTCGAACTTGTAGGCACAGCCTGCGTAGACGTCAGGAGCGAAAATTTCCCAAATGCCGGTGTCCTTGCGGAACCGCATCACATGCCTGCGGCCGTCCCAGTTGTTGAAGTCGCCAACGACGGAGACACGCCGGGCATTGGGCGCCCAGACCGCGAAGTGAAAACCTTCGACGCCTTCTAGTTTCAGGGGATGTGCGCCCATCTTGTCGAACAGGCGAAGGTGCGATCCCTCGCGTACGAAATAGTCGTCCATCGGCCCAAGCACAGGCCCGAAGCTGTAGGGGTCGGTGACGGCCCATTCCGCATCATCGCGACAGGCGCGATACCGGACAGGCTGGCGCGACGGCAGATCCACCGGCCCCTCGAAAAACCCGTCTGGATCGATGCGCTTCAATTCACCGGCAACATTGCCGTCGAGCCGCATCACCGTCACCTCTTCGGCCCCGGGGATGAAACAGCGCGCGACAAAAGTTCCCGGCGCTCCATGAACGCCGAGAAGCGCAAAGGGATTTGAATGCAAACCGCTCTTGATTGCCTCTATTTCAGCCGGTGTTACCTCACCGTTTTTTTTCTCGTCGGCCGAATTGAGCGGTTTCTTCATCAGGCTCTCCAGATTTCTGACGCATATTGCCGGATCGTCCGGTCGGACGAGAACCAGCCCATGCGTGCGGTATTACGGATGGTCTTTCTATACCAGGAGGCATGATCACCCCAGATGGTATCGACTTCGCGCTGTGCTCTGGCGTAGTCGTCGAAATCGGCGGTGACCATGAACCAGTCGCTGTTGTAGAGGCCGTCCATCAGGCCCGAAAAACGTGACCGGTCGTCCGGTGAGAACACGCCGGACGCGATCGAGGACAGCGCCTGCGACAGTTCCGCCGAGCCTTCGATGATGGCACGTGGATTGTGTCCGTCAGCGCGTGTCTTCGCCACTTCCTCAGCGGTCATGCCGAAAATGACGATGTTGTCGGCACCGACATGATCGCGCATCTCCACATTCGCGCCGTCCAGCGTGCCGATGGTCAGCGCGCCGTTGAGTGCGAATTTCATATTGCCGGTGCCGGATGCTTCCATGCCGGCCGTCGAAATCTGTTCCGACAGGTCGGCTGCGGGAACCATGATTTCCGCCAGCGAGACATTGTAGTTCGGAATGAACACCACTTTCAGCAGCCCGCGCACGGCTGGATCATTGTTGATGACCCGCGCGATGTCGTTCGCAAGTTTGATGATGAGCTTGGCGTTATGGTAGCTCGGCGCTGCCTTGCCCGCGAAGAATTTGACGCGTGGTACCCAGTCCAGCTCCGGATGCGAGCGGATCTGGTCGTAGAGGGCGACGGTTTCCACGAGGTTGAGAAGCTGGCGCTTGTATTCGTGGATGCGCTTGATCTGGATATCGAAGATCGCGGACGGATCAACGCGAATTCCCATACGTTGGGCGACCGTGTTGGCGAGGCGAACCTTGTTCAGCCGCTTCACCTCAGCAAATTTGTCGCGGAAACTGGAATCGTCGGCGAACCTGTCCAGCGCCGTCAGTTTTTCCGCGTCATCGAGGAAGTCATCGCCGATTGCTTCGCGGATCAGCCCGGTCAGGCCGGGATTGCACTGCATCAGCCAGCGGCGCGGCGTGATGCCGTTCGTTTTGTTGTTAATCCGGTCGGGATAAAGGCTGTGCAGATCGGCGAAGACCGTTTCCTTCATCAGATCGGTATGCAGGGCCGAAACGCCGTTGATAGAGTGCGAGCCGATGAATGCGAGGTTGCCCATGCGTACCCGACGCTCGCCGGTTTCGTCGATGAGGGAGATGGCACGGATCTGCTGATCGACCATCTTCTTTTCCTTGCGGGCAAAGACGAGGGTGTTGGCGTTGATTGCGTAGATGATCTGCATGTGGCGCGGCAGAAGACGTTCCAGCAGTGGAACTGGCCAGCTTTCCAGCGCCTCGGGAAGAAGCGTGTGGTTGGTGTAGGAGAAGGTTCCCTGCGTGATCTTCCAGGCTTCCTCGAATTCCAGGCCGTGAACGTCGCAGAGCAGGCGCATCATTTCGGCGATGGAAATGGCTGGATGCGTGTCGTTGAGCTGGATGGATACCTTGTCCGGCAGCGAGGTGAAATCCGGGTATTGCTGCAAATGACGGCGCAGGATGTCCTGCAATGAAGCGGACGAGAAGAAGAACTCCTGCCGTAGACGAAGCTCCTGACCTGCCGGGGTGGCATCGGCCGGATAGAGGACACGCGTCAGGCTTTCCGCCTTGTTGCTTTCGCGTAGCGCGCCGATGTGATCGCCGGCGTTGAAGGCGGCTAGCAGGATCGGGTCGATCGGTTGGGCGGACCAGAGGCGCAGGGTGTTGACGCGCGTGCCACGCCATCCGACGACCGGCGTGTCGACCGCCATGGCGATGACGCGTTCGGCCGGTTTCCAGACAAAACGCTGGGGCTCCTCATAGCCACCGATGGTTTCCACCGATCCGCCGAAGCCGATTTCGTAGGAGCTTTCGCGACGTTCGAATTCCCATGGGTTGCCATGCGCGAGCCACGTTTCAGGAAGCTCGACCTGCCAGCCATCCGCCATCTGCTGCCGGAAGAGGCCATGCACGTAACGAATGCCGTAGCCATAGGCCGGAATATCGACCGTTGCCATGGATTCCATGAAACAGGCGGCGAGACGGCCGAGGCCTCCGTTGCCGAGTGCGGCATCCGGTTCCAGCCCGGCGATGACATCCAGATCGACGCCGAGGGAGGTCAGCGCGTCCTTGATTTCATGCATGAGGCCGAGATTGGAGATCGCATCGCGCATCAGGCGGCCGATCAGGAATTCCAGCGACAGATAATAGACGCGCTTTGAATTGTCCTGGTAGGCTTTGCGGGTGGATTCCATCCACTTGTCGATGATGCGGTCGCGCACGACGAGAATGGTGGCCGTCAGCCAGTCGTGAGGCTTGGCGACCTTGACGTCCTTGCCGATACGATAGGTGAGGCGCTCGATGATTTCCGAGGCCATGATGTCCGGGTTGGAGCTGCGCGGCGCGGGACGGGGGAGGTCGTTGGTGGCGAGTTTGTTGATCATTGGTCGGTCAGCACCTTGGTGGGAGGAGAGGGTCTGATTGTGTCGATCCGGCTTACCTGTAACTCTGCCAGTTTATGCATCGATATGGAGGTGTGGCAACAGCGTTTTTTTGGGAAAGCTGAAGAGCTTAATATTGGAAAAGAAAGCTTTTTCCCGTAGGCTCACGAGATCGGGTATCGTCGATGCAGGTCGATGTCACCGGCACAATGCCAAGGCGCAGGACCGGAAATGTATCAGGCGGGCTCGAAGCTTTCGGTTGTCATTCCGCATGAATTGATCTTGACGACGGTGTTCGGAGACACGGCGCACCACGGTGCCGCGTCAAACGAAAAAGGTTCCGAACTGATGGCGATTCCCTCCTCAAGCCTTCGCCAGTACAGCGACGGCGGTGTGGTGTCGCTCGACCAGCGGAATGCGTGGAGACACTCTCCATCCATCAGGACGGCGCTGAAACGCAGTGCGGCTGAAACTCCGCTGGTCACCATTTTCTCCCGACATAGTCTGAGTGCGGTGCCAATTGCCAGAACGGGATCGTCTTCAAGGCCATGGCCCGCTGCGATCAGAAAAAGTGCTTCGCTGTCGCCGGTGCCGCGTCTGGCGGAATAAATATCGTCGGGAATGAGGGAGTCGATGTCACGTCTTATCTGCTCATAGCCGCCGATCTGGCCGTTGTGCATGAACAGGTGCCGCCCCAGCGTGAAAGGATGGCAGTTGGCACGGGAAACTTCGCCGGAGGTGGCGGATCGCACATGCGCCATGAACATTCCGGAGCGGATCTGATGGCAAAGAGCGGCAAGATTGGCATCCGACCATGCGGGTCGCGTATCGCGGAACACGCCGGGTACGCCTCTTTCGCCATACCAGCCCAGCCCGCAACCATCGCCATTGACGACGGTTTTCGCTTCCCGCGCTGCCATGGACTGGCTGACAAGCGAAGCCTCCGGCTCGATCAGCAGGCTGTCGAGCCAGACCGGTGTCCCGGAATAGGCGAAAAGCCGGCACATGTCAGGCGGCTTTGCTGACGGCGTCGCCTTCAAGCGCAAAGCGGACAGCCGCTTTTGCGTGGATTTCCGTGGAGTCGTAACCGGGCAATGGTAGGGCGTTCGGGTCGATCAGGAGCGAAATCTCCGTGCAGCCGAGGATGATCGAATCGATGCCAAGGCCGCGTGCCTTTTCGATGACGTCGAGATACGTCTGGCGTGACGACTCCTTGACCTCGCCGCAGCAGAGTTCGCTGAAAATGATATCGTGAACGGCAATCCGGTCTTCCATTTCCGGGACCATGACCTCGATACCATGACGGCGCATGCGGTCGGTGTAGAAGCCGTGCTCCATCGTATAGCGCGTGGCGAGAAGAAGCGGCTTGCTGCGACCGTCGGCCTTCAGGGCTGCTGCGGTTTCGTCGATGATGTCGATCAGGGCGACACCGGACATTTTTTCCACCGTATCTGCAACGAGATGCATGGTGTTCGTGCAAATCAGAACGCAGTCGGCACCGGCATCGGCAAGCCGGGCACCAGCGGAGCCGAGAAGCGAACCCGCCTCATCCCAACGATCCGCTTTCTGAAGGGTAACGACCTGCGAGAAATCAAGGGAATGCATGACGAGATCGGCCGATACAAGTCCACCGCATTTTTCCCGCACGGCCTCATTGATCAAGCGGTAGTAGGTTGCGGTCGATTCCCAGCTCATGCCGCCGATCAGGCCAATGCGTTTCATGGTTATTCCCGTAGTATGATTTTCGATTGGGAAACATGATGCCACGCGTTGAACGCGGGTTTCACGCGTTGTCACAGGCTTTGCAGAGAAATATCGCACATGAAATGCATAAAGGCGGATAATGACGCAAAAATCTTGCGACATGCAGGTTTATGGCGCATCATGGAGGTATGATTGATGATCGTGACCGCCGCATCCTTGCGATTCTCCAGCAGAATGCCGAAACGCCGCTTGCCGATGTTGCCGAGCAGGTTTCCCTATCCCCGTCCGCCTGCTCACGGCGGCTTACCCGTCTACGGGCAGAGGGCTACGTAACGGGAACCATGGCATTGCTGGACAGGAAAAAGGTCAACCTTCCAACAACGGTTTTCCTGTTGGTCAGAACCGGGTTGCATGGGGAAGACTGGCTCGAGCGATTCCATGCTGCCGTCAGCACCATCCCCGAGATCGTGGAGGTGCACAGGCTGACCGGGAATTTCGATTACATTCTCAAACTGGTTTTGCCGAACGTCGAATATTACGACACGATCTACAAGCAGATCATCCGTCGCGTCGAACTTTACGACATGTCCGCCTATATCTCGATGGAGACGGTCAAGCTATCGACGGCTTTGCCGACAATTCATATCTGACCGCAAGATTTTCTCGCGGTCATCTCATCGATGCCCGGCCTCGAAGCGAAAACCGAACTTGAAACTGCGTGTCTGGCCCGGCTGCAGGGTGATCGCTTCGGTGAGTTCCGGCAGGTTGAATGCATTGGTGGGGACTTCCACCGGCTCCAGGGCGATGGATTTTCTGCGGTCGCGTGCAAGCGTGTCGCCCGTGAAGACGTGCATCAGTCCACGCTCCTGCCATACCGTGAGGCTGGATCCGCTCTGCCGATCATCGAGCCTCGTTTCATAACGGCCATTCGCCGAGGCCCGCAGGTCGGTAAAGCACTGGTCCAGTACATGGTTTTCCAACATGGCTGCGGTCAGAAACGACGGGTCGTCGCGTTTGACGATATGCCCGTCGGAGTTCTGCAAAGGAATAAGCCGTTCATCGGTCGCCACAACCGTTCGCGACGGGATCGTCAGTTCGAGCGTATCGATTGAGGTCACACCCGGCAGGCAGAAATATGGATGCCAGCCTGCCGCGAAGGGCAGCGGGGCCGGGCCGTTGTTGATGCCCCGGACGTCGATATCGACATGGTACCGATGCAAGCGATACTCGACCTCGATTGTGAGGGCGTAGGGGTATCCGGCGAAATCGGTCGGCGAGATATCTGCCCGCAGCATCAGCACACTGGCCTTGTCTTCGGTAGATGACCGGATCAGCGTGAAAGGTAAAGCTCGGGCAAAGCCGTGAAACACGAGCGCCTCATGGTCGAGTACGGGCCTGATCGAATGATGCCGATGCGTGAACTCAAAACGGCCTTCCGGGATGCGGTTGGTGAAGGGTGCGAGGATGCCATTTCTGACGCCGTTTTGCGATTGCAGTTCTTCCGGCGTCGCATAACCATCGACAATACTTTGCAGCGCCGTGCCATCCGGCATTACGGGCTGCCAGTTCAGCAGCGTTGCTCCCTGCAAGGCGATTTCCGCCCGAAAACCGTCTCCCGAAACATGCAGGCCGGGGATCTTCGCGTTTTCTGTAGCGGCATTCATTCGGGTGTCTTCCTTCGACTGCAGGCGATCCGATGACAGACATTTCCGGCAACGGAATCGCTGGAAGCCGCTGACACATCGGAACGTGAGTTTTGCTTTAGTCAGCCGCCAACGGCAAGCCTTTCCGCAGCGGGTGATCCTAGCTTTGTGACGGCCCAGACTGAAGCTCTGCGACATCTGCACTATCTTGCGCGGGTCGTGGTAGCGGCGTTAAGCAGGAGAGGCCAGATGGAGGAGAAGGCATGACAATCAATCCGTTCGAATTTCGGACTGTACCGGCGATGGAACTCGCGTGGGGTGGAGCGCAACGGCTCGGCGAACTGATGTCCAGCCATTTCCGGCAGCGGAAGGTGTTGCTCGTCACGGATGCCGGACTGGTGAAAGCTGGGTTGATCGCTCCCATCGTCGAAAACCTGAAAAGAACCGGCTTCGAGGTTGCGATATTCGACAAGGTGGTTGCCGATCCACCTGAGCATATCGTCTACGGCTGTGTGGAGGAGGCGCGGCAGGCCGGTGTCGATATCGTCATCGGGCTTGGCGGCGGATCGTCGCTCGATATCGCGAAACTGGTGGCCGTGCTTCTGGTCGCCAGCCAGCCGCTCACGGAGATGTACGGTATCGGCAAGGTTCAGGGCGAGCGTCTGCCGTTGGTTCTTGTGCCGACAACAGCCGGAACGGGCTCCGAGGTCACGAACATCTCGATCATCACCACCGGTGAAACCACCAAAATGGGCGTCGTGTCGCGCCAGCTCTACGCCGATTTCGTTCTTCTGGATGCGGAGCTGACAGTCGGGCTGCCGGCGGTACATACTGCCGCCACGGGAATTGATGCGATGGTTCACGCCATCGAAGCCTACACCAGCAGGCACCGGAAAAATCCTCTTTCCGATGCGTTGGCGCGTGAGGCTCTCCGGCTTCTGGGCGCTCATCTCGTCACGGCCTGCAAGGACGGGCAGAACCGTGCCGCCCGTGAAAACATGCTGCTTGGTGCGACATTGGCAGGCCAGGCATTTTCCAACGCTCCTGTCGCCGCCGTGCATGCGCTCGCTTATCCGCTTGGCGGTCACTACCATGTTCCGCACGGCCTCTCCAACGCGCTGATGCTCGGGCCGGTGCTGCGTTTCAACGCGAAGACGGCAGCCCCGCTTTATGCCGAGCTTGCCGAAGTCCTTGGTGTCGCGGGCGACGGGGATGCGACGACGCGCGCGGATCGTTTCGTTGCGCACATGCAGTGGTTGATGGACGAGAGCGGTGCACCGCGTCGCCTGCGCGACGTCGGCGTGACGGACAATAGCCTTGCCATGCTTGCTGCCGAGGCGATGAAACAGACCCGCCTGCTGGTGAACAACCCGGTCGATGTCAGTGAGGAGGATGCGTTGGCTCTTTACCGGGAAGCGTTCTGAGCCGAGCGATGACCTGAATGGATTACTGCGGAAACTGCCGTTTTGCGCCGCTGAAAAATTCCATCAGTGCTGCCTGATCCTCGCCGCCCAGACCGGCTGCCGTCAGCATGCGGTGCACTTCCGCGCAAACCGCCGTTAGCGGCATGGCCGTGTTCGTGCGTCTTGCAAGATCCTGTGCGCCGTTCAGGTCCTTGACCATGTTGTCGATCCGTCCGGTGCGGCGATAATCCTTCGTGACGAAGCGCGTCATGTATTCCTGAAGAATGGCACTATCGGCGCGGCCGCCTTTCAGTGCCTTTGGGATTTTGCCTGCATCGACACCAGCGTCGAGCGCGAGTTGTGTCGCCTCCGCCACGGCAAGGAAGTTCAGTCCGCACAGGACTTGATTGATAAGCTTTGTCGTCTGGCCTGCACCGCTCGGACCCATGTGGGTGTAGTTGCTTGCGACGTGCTGCAAGACGCGATGGGCATCGGCAACGTCGGTTTCAGTGCCGCCAGCCATCAAGGTGAGCTGGCCGGTCAGCGCTTTCGGTGCGCCGCCGGAAAGTGGGCTGTCCACCCATCGAAGCCCTCTGGTCGCGGCCTCGGCAGCCAGCTCCTTCGTTGCTTCCGGGTCTATGGAAGACATGTCGATGATAAGCGTACCGGGCTTTGCACCTGCTGCGACACCGTTCTCGCCAAACACCGCGATGCGAACGATTTTTGGCGAATTGAGGCTGAGAATGACGCAATCCGCGGCGGCGGCTGCATCTGCTGCCGTTCGTGCCGCGTGCGCGCCAAGCGCCGTTAGGGCTGCAACCTTTTCAATATCAAGATCGAAGACCGTCAGGTGATTGCCGGTTTCCACCAGTCGTGTACCGATGGCTCCGCCCATGGCACCCGCGCCGATCAGGGCAACCTTGCTGGTTTCTGTCGTCATCGCGATGGCCTCCTCCCAAAAGCATCATGATTGATGTGTTGCCGCACGGTGCTGGATCAGCGTGCGCGATGGAGATATCCGGTTTCAGAGCGAAATGCTGATGCCACCGTCCACGAACAGGATATGTCCGTTGACGAATGTCGATGCATCCGAGGACAGGAAGATGCAGGCGCCGACAAGTTCGTCGACCTTGCCCCAGCGTCCTGCTGGTGTGCGCTTTTCAAGCCAGCCGGTGAAGGCCGGGTCTGCCACCAGCGCGGCATTGAGCGGCGTGTCGAAGTAACCCGGCGCGATGGCATTACACTGCAGGCCGTATTTCGCCCAATCGGTTGCCATGCCCTTTGTCAGGTTGCCGACTGCACCCTTTGTCGCGGTGTAAGGGGCGATGCCGGGACGCGCCAGGGCAGTCTGAACGCTGGCGATATTGATGATCTTGCCATGTCCGCGGCTGATCATATGGCGTGCGGCGGCCTGACCCGCGTGGAAAACCGATGCGATGTTGGTTTGCAGCAGGCGTTCGAAGGCATCTGCGGGAAAGTCTTCAAGCGGCGTACGGTGCTGCATGCCGGCATTGTTGACGAGAATGTCGATCGGGCCGACTTCGGCTTCGAAGCGGTCGATCGCTTCCCTAACAGCCACGTGGTCAGTGGCGTCGAAGGCCAACGTCTTTGCGCCTTTGATGGTATCGGCAGCAGCTTGGAGCTTTGTTTCGTCACGGCCGTTGAGAACCACTTCGGCACCTGCGTCCGCCAGTCCCTTCGCCAAGGCAAGGCCGATACCCTGCGACGAGCCCGTAATCAGGGCGCGACGGCCCGACAGGTCGAACAATTTAAGGCTCACGATTTCCTCCGCATATTCCACTACTTGTTATCGGTAACATTCATCTGCATGCGAGGTATTTGTCAAGGTCAAAGCCCAGATTTTTCGTCGTTAAATGTCCATGTGGGTAGGTTTGCGGACATTTCAGCAATGCTATCGTCGGTCTACGGGTTTGGACAATGTGTTGCTGCATGGGCTCGGCCGACAGCGCTCATTGGGTGAGAAAACCAATAATGATATCGGTATCATTATTGGTTTCTCAGAGTTTGCGTGCAAGTGTTTTGCGCAATTGTTGGCGCGCCGAGGGCTGTGCCAATCTTCTTTTATCGGGCTGGCACCTTTTGACGCAGTTCAAAAAGGTGATTTGATGCGAGTTGATTTTTGTAATACCGAAATTTCAGAAATTACTGAAAGTTCGGGAATTGCCGCGTGTCCGTAAACCTCTCACCTATCGTCCAGTCATTTGTCCTGCATTTCGGCGAAATGGGCAGTCGCTGGGGCATAAACCGAACTGTCGGTCAGGTTTATGCGCTCCTTTACCTTTCGCCGGAGCCGCTTTGTGCAGATGATATCGTCGAAGCGCTCGGTATTTCCCGATCGAATGTCTCGATGAGCCTCAAAGAGTTGCAGGGATGGAACCTGGCAATTCTCAAGCATCTGCCGGGCGACCGGCGCGATTTCTTCACAACGCCCGAAGACGTCTGGCACATCCTTCGTATACTTGCCGAAGAGCGCAAGAAGCGTGAAATTGATCCCACGCTTAGCGTCTTGCGCGAAATTCTCATGACGACGCCGGAAAGCGAGAACGAACGGCACGTGCAAAAGCGTATCGACGACATGAAGGTTCTGATCGAGCAGCTTACAGGCTGGTACGACGATGTGAAGAAGCTGGAGACGGAGAGGCTGGCATCCCTGCTGGCATTGGGGGCGAAGGTCACCAAACTGCTGGAGACCAAGGACAGGATCGTTTCGCTGGCGAAACCGCGCGGCAAGAAGGACAAAGGAACGAAATGACGATTTCCACGCCTGTGTCGCCGTCAGCCATTATGGGTGATGCCAAGCCTCTTGGACGGGATGCCGCAAGCGCCTCGCACGAGTTTCAGGAAACGTTGGCAGCAGCCAGTGCCGGTGTACCGGCCGACACCGGGCGGAAAAGGAAACCCGCGCGCGGCGCGGACAGGTCAATTGCCCTTCTGCACGCTGGGGCTGCCCTGATCTGGTTGCCGCAGGCAGGCCTGCTGGCATTTTCCGTTGGCATGATTGCCGATGGCGCGTCGATGAGAGCGATATTGCCAGCTGCCCTCACCGTTCTGTTTCTCGGGGTGCTCAGGGCATGGTTGGAAAAGGTCGCCTCGCGCCTGTCGTTTCGCGCCGCTCGCCGTGAGCTGTCCAGACAGCGGGCGGAAGCGCTGGAAGCAATGGCGCAGGTATCGCCCCTCGACGCATCCCGTACCGCCTCCGGTGAGGCGGCGAGTGTGATTGCCGAAAGTGCCGAGGCGTTGGTGCCTTATCTGTCGCGATATCTTCCGGCGCGGATGAAGGCAACGGTGGTGCCGCTCGTCTTCTTTGTTGCGATCCTGCCATTCTCGTGGATTGCCGCACTGGTTCTGCTGCTTGCGATGCCAACGATCCCGCTTTTCATGGCGCTGATCGGCTGGCAGGCCAAGGCGGCAAGCGAAAAGCAGCTGGCGGAAACCGGCAACATGAATGCCTTTCTGCTGGACCGCCTGCGCGGATTGCAGACGATCCGCGCGCTTGGCGCCGTCGACCTGACTGCACGGCGGCTGCGTGACGATGCGGAAAACCTCAAGAAGCGGACGATGGCCGTACTGAGGATCGCGTTTCTCTCCTCGGCGGTGCTTGAGCTCTTCGCTGCGCTTGGCGTTGCTATGACGGCGGTCTATGTGGGTTTCCACCTGCTCGGATTTCTGGAGTTCGGAGCGTGGGGGCAGCGCCTGACGCTTTCGGAAGGTCTTTTCATCCTGCTTCTTGCGCCTGCTTTCTTCGAACCGATGCGTGAGCTTTCCGGCGTGTGGCACGACCGCGCCGCGGGTGAGGCAGCAATGGATGCGCTGCGCCAACTCAAGGGCGATGCGGTTGTCATCGTCGGTAGCGGCACGGACGTTCCCTCAAGATCCGTGCCTTCTGGTTTTATGCTGGAGATTGATGGGCTCTCTTTCGCCTATCCGGACGCGTCGCAGGTTATTCGAAGTTTCAGCCTGTCCGTTCGTGAAGGTGAAACAATAGCGTTGCTGGGGCCATCCGGCTGTGGGAAATCGACCTTGCTTTCCCTGATTGCCGGTTTCGCCGCTGCTGATGCGGGCAGCATAAAAATCGGCGGCGTCGCGCTGGATGCCGAAACAGCCAGTACGTTGCGTAGCACGATTGGCTGGATCAGCCAGAAGCCGTTTTTCCTTGCAGGTTCCTTGAAAGCCAATGTCCGTTTCGGCCGCTCCGACATCGGCCAAAGCGAAGTCGAGGGTGCCTTGTTCGAAACCGGGCTGGCTGATCTGGCGGATGCGCGACAGCACTGTTCCGTCGGGGACGGTGGATATGGCATTTCAGGCGGCGAAGCTGTCAGGCTCGCCATAGCGCGGGCCGTCGCAAACCCGGCGACGAAGGTACTGTTGGCGGATGAGCCTACTGCGCATCTGGATCGGCGGACGGCCGAAAGCATCACGGAAAATCTTCTCAGACTTGCAAAAGGCAGGACGGTGATCGTTGCGACGCATGATCCGGTTCTGGCCGCTCGCATGGACCGGGTAGTCGATCTGGCCGCCATAACGCAAGGGGAGAAACCCTGATGATCTCGCGTCTTGGCGTATTGAAACCTGTATCCGCGTTGTTCTGGTCGTCGCGCCGGACGATGCTGTGTGCGGGTGCAGCTCTCGCCGCAACGACTGTTATGGCGGGCATCGGGCTGCTCGGTGTATCCGGCTGGTTTATCACTGCCACGGCGATTGCCGGTCTCGCGCCTGTCACGGCCTATGCCTTCGATGTGTTCGCGCCATCCGCCGCGATCCGCCTGCTCGCACTTTCCCGCACCGCTGCGCGATACGGCGAGCGCATGACGACACATGATGCGACGCTCTCGGTTCTGGCGGCGCTCAGGGAAAAACTGTTTCGCGGCTGGGCCATGCCGCTGGCGGCAAGAAGCCTTGAGGCACGGCCGGTTCGTCTGTTGAACCGCCTGACGGCCGACATCGATGCACTGGATTCTCTGTATCTGCGTGTTCTGGTTCCCGGCGTCGTGGCAATTCTGGCTGCCTTGGCGACGGGGTTAGGAATGAGCCTGCTGCATCCGCTCGCCGGGCTGGGCGCGGGGGTATTTCTGCTGCTCGTGGGGTTGGGTATACCGCTTGGAGCCGCGTTGAAGGCGGAAAAAACCGCGCGTCGCCGGGCGCATGGTCTTGAGGCTCTGCGGGCGCGAACCGCCGATCTCGTCAATGGGCAGGCGGAGTTTCTCACCACGGGACGTCTGCCGGCGCAGATCGTCGCCGCGCGTAAGGCAGACGATTATCTGAACACCTGTGATGACCGGTTGAACCGCATTGAAACCGCTGCCGGTTTTTCATTCGGGATCAGCTCTGCCTTTCTGCTGGCGGCAACGCTTCTGGGCATGGCCTGGCTTGCTGAACATGGCGTCATCGATGCCCCTGCCGCCGCCCTGGGACTGCTGGTCTGTTTCGCGGCGCTTGAGCCTTTTGCCGCGCTGCGGCGCGGCGCGATGGAGTTGGGCAGGACGCTGTTTGCCGCCCGGCGCGTTGCGCCACGCCTGTCTGACGCCGATGCTGCATCCCGTCCCGCGAAACCGGCACCCGGAATGGCGGTTGAGCTTCATGATGTGCGGCTGACACGCGGCGGAAATCAGCGCCCTGTGCTGGATGGCATCGATCTGAGAGTCCGGGTCGGTGAAAAGATCGCTATTGTCGGACCGAGTGGCGCCGGAAAAACCAGCCTTCTCAACCTACTTGCCGGGGAACTGGCGCCAGAGACTGGCAGCGTCGGCGCGCTTCCCTCCTGCCTTCTGACGCAGCGGAACGAACTGTTCCGCGATAGCCTTCGCGACAATCTACGCCTTGCCAAACCGGATGCAACCGACGCGGAACTGTGGAGCGTGCTCGAAGCCGCGGGCCTCGCAACGCATGTCAGGAGTTTGCCCGAGGGACTGGACACCCGGCTGGGTGAGGGGGGGCAGGGATTGTCCGGCGGTCAGTCCCGCAGGGTGGTGCTTGCCCGGTTTCTGCTCCGGGAAAAGCCCCTCTGGCTTCTGGACGAGGTGACGGAAGGGCTGGATGGCGAGATGGCGCGTGATGTGCTGGATCGGCTGTTTGCGCAGGCGGTTGGGAAAACCGTCGTCATGGTAACGCACAATCGCCGCGAGGCCGAATTTGCCGATCGTATCCTGATGCTGAAAGAGGGGAGGTCATTTGATGAATGTCAAAGCGGCACCCCGCAGTACGACGTAACATTGCAGACGTTGCGGCCGGACTGAGCGATTTTTTCAGGGTCGGTGCTGTTTTCTGAAACAGGAGGCTGACCTTTTTTGAAGAAAAAGGTGGGGTAAAAATATGGAACTCGACATCGTGGCGCTGTCGCGCCTGCAATTCGCAGTTACTGCCTTATATCATTTCTTGTTCGTTCCCCTGACGCTTGGTCTGTCGGTGGTGATTGCCATCATGGAGACGGTCTATGTCATGACCGGCCGGGTGATCTGGCGGCAGATGACCAAGTTCTGGGGAACGCTGTTCGGCATCAATTTCGTGCTTGGCGTTTCCACGGGTATCGTGATGGAATTCCAGTTCGGCATGAACTGGAGTTACTATAGCCACTACGTGGGTGACATTTTCGGCGCGCCGCTAGCCATCGAAGGCATGATGGCGTTCTTTCTGGAAGCCACGTTCGTCGGCCTCTTCTTTTTCGGCTGGGACAAGCTTTCCAAGGTCGGTCATCTGGTCGCGACATGGTGTGTGGCGCTCGGGTCCAATTTCTCCGCGCTCTGGATCCTGATTGCCAATGGCTGGATGCAGAACCCGGTCGGGTCGGCCTTCAATCCACAGACCATGCGGATGCAAGTGACGGACTTCTTCGAGGTTCTGTTCAATCCGGTCGCACAGGCAAAGTTCGTTCATACCGTTTCGGCGGGCTACGTCACCGCTGCGATCTTCGTTCTCGGCGTTTCCGCCTGGTATGTGCTGAAGGGCCGCCATGTCGATCTCGCCAAGCGTTCGATGACTGTTGCGGCTTCTTTCGGTCTTGCTTCCGCGTTATCTGTCGTCGTGCTGGGTGACGAAAGCGGTTATCTTTCCACCGAGCACCAGAAGATGAAGCTCGCGTCAATCGAAGCGATGTGGGAAACCGAACCGGCACCTGCTCCCTTCACCGCTATCGGCTTTCCCGATCAGGAAGCACGCGAAACCCATTATGCCGTTCACATTCCCTGGGTCATGGGGCTTATCGGCACACGCTCGCTTGATACGGAAATTCCCGGTATCAACGATCTCGTCAAGCAGGCCGAAACCCGCATTCGCGATGGTATCAAGGCTTACGATGCATTGATGCAGATCCGCACCGCCGGTAATGGGGCGCAGTTGCCGGATGAAGTGCGTGGCACCTTCTCGGAACTGGGGCATGAGCTTGGTTACGCGCTGCTCCTGAAGCGTTATGTCGACGATCCACGGCAGGCGACCGAAGAGCAGATTGCCAAGGCGGCAGCCGACACCATCCCGCACGTCCCGACGTTGTTCTGGTCGTTTCGCATCATGGTCGGCCTCGGCATCTTCTTCATTCTCCTGACGGCAACGTTCTTCTATCTCTCTGCGCGTCGTAGGCTGGATCACTATCCTATCCTGCTCAAGGTCGCCGTATTCGCCATTCCCCTGCCATGGGTGGCGGCGGAAATGGGCTGGATCGTCGCGGAATTCGGCCGCCAGCCGTGGATCATCGAAGGTGTGCTGCCCACGGCTGCGGCTGTTTCCAGCCTCAGCGCCACGACGGTTCTGATTACGCTTCTGTGTTTCATCGCCATCTACACGGTTCTGTTCATCGTGGAGATGGGACTGATGCTGAAGGCGATCCGCAAGGGCCCCGATCCGGACAGGGAGCCGGAAGCGCCGCTCGTTCCCGAAAAACTCGCCGCTGCGGAGTAAACGACCATGATCCTGCACGAACTCATCGATTATGAAATTCTTCGTCTCATCTGGTGGTTGCTGCTTGGCGTGTTGCTGATCGGCTTCGCCGTTACCGGTGGTTTCGATCTCGGGGCGGGAGCGCTGCTGCCCTTCGTCGCGAAAACCGATATCGAACGTCGCGTCGTCATCAACTCCATAGGCCCGACCTGGGAGGGCAATCAGGTGTGGCTGATCCTCGGCGGTGGGGCGATCTTTGCCGCATGGCCACCGCTCTATGCCGTTTCCTTCTCGGGCTTTTATCTGGCGATGTTTGCAATTCTGTTTGCGCTCATCCTGCGGCCGGTGGGTTTCAAATATCGCTCCAAGCGCGAGAGCACGACTTGGCGGGCCAGCTGGGATTGGGCGCTGTTTGTCGGCGGTTTCGTTCCGGCGCTGATCTTCGGTGTTGCAGTCGGCAACGTGCTTCAGGGCGTGCCATTCCACTTCAACGATGATCTACGGATCTTCTACGATGGCACGACCCTGTTCGAGCTTCTGAACCCTTACGCCATTCTGTGCGGCCTTGTTTCCGTTGCCATGCTTCTTATGCACGGCGCGGCGTGGCTGATGCTCAAGACGGAAGGCGTCATTGCCGAGCGCGCCCGTGGCATCGGTAGTGTTGCGGCACTTGCAACGACGGTGCTTTTCGCGCTGGGCGGTGTCTTCCTCTGGTTCGGTGTCGACGGTTATCGCTTCACGTCTGAAATCGTCACCAGCGGTCCTTCCAATCCGCTTGGCAAGACGGTCGAAGTGGCAAGCGGCGTGTGGTTCCAGAACTATGCCAACTATCCCTGGATGATGATCGCACCGGCGCTTGGCCTTGTCCTGCCTCTGATTGCTTTTGTCTTCATTCGCCTGCAGAAGTCGGTTCTGGCCCTCCTTGGTAGTTCGCTCGCGATATTCGGCATCATTTCCACCGTCGGTCTGTCGATGTTTCCCTTCATCCTGCCGTCGTCGGTTGATCCGAAGTCGAGCCTCACTGTCTGGGACGCGTCGTCCAGCCATATGACGCTGTTCATCATGCTGGTGGTCGCGGTGATCTTCGTTCCGATGATCGTTGCCTACACCACCTGGGTCTACCGCGTTCTGTGGGGCAAGGTGGATGAAAAGGCGATCCGCGACGAAAGCGGCCACGCGTACTGAGCGATTCTGGAAATGTGTGCAGCGCTTTTTTCGTCCGGAATAGCGCCAGCCAATAATGATCAAACAAGGAGATCGAACATGTGGTATTTCGCCTGGCTGCTCGGCCTGCCTCTCGCCGCCATCTTCGCCGTCATGAACGCCATGTGGTATGAACTGATGGAGGAAAATGCCGCAAAGGCTAAGGATGGCCTGCAAAAATAACGGTGTTTTCGAAAGTAAAACAGAGGCGGCTTCCGATATCGGAGCCGCCTTTTTTACGTCGGTTATCCGGAGATGGAATTGCCGAACGCGTGGTTCATGGTGCCGGCATCGGCGCCCGTGGCCAGAAGTGCGGCGAGCAGAATGCGCGCCTGGCCGGGCCGCAGAGTGCGGGAATGAATGGCACCCGCTACGGCCAGATCGTGTCCGCCGCCGCCGCCCCCATAACTCGGGGAAAGCGCGCCATCGGGTACGCGGCTGGAAATGATGACCGGCAGGTCTTTGGCCGTGCATTCCCGAACTGCGGCGACGATCGTGCTGTTCGCGTTGCCCGATCCCAGCGCCTGAAGCACAATGCCGCGTGCGCCCGCTTTTACGCTTGCCTCGATCTGCATCGCATCACAGCCCGGATAGAGCGCGATCATATCAACTCTCACAGCGTCGATCCGGCCGGGCAGGTTGAGGCTTGCTCCGGTTGTTTCCGTCCTTGAATTGCGGAATGCATCGGCCTTGTCGCTGCTGAACTTGTATGCGCCCCACACCGGTACGGTCCTGCCGCCAAACGCGATCAAAACCCCGATCGTCGCATTGCTCGCATCCGCTGCAAGGGTAATCGCGTGGTGGAGGTTAGCCGGGCCATCCGTTTCCGCGTGATCGGCGGCGAACTGCGCGCCGGTGAAAATCACCGGCTTGCCGATATGGTTCTGTAACTGAACGAGAAGTGCGCTCTCTTCCATCGTGTCTGTGCCGTGCATCACCACGATGCCCGCTACATCGGCATTGCCGAGCTCCGTCTTCACCGCATCACTGATCGCCTGCATGTCGGTAAAGGTCAGGCTGGAAGAGTCTTTTGACATGAGATTGATGGTGCGGAGACGCGCATTGACGTCAGGCAGAACGGAAAGAAGATCGTCACCCGTCAACGCGGGTTTGAATGCTCCATCTTCGCCGCGTTTGCTTGCAATGGTGCCGCCGGTGGCAATCACGCTCACGAGCGGTCTTGAATGCGTCTCGGTCACTAAAAACCTCATCTTGTTGAACTATGGCGCTTATAGCACGTTCACAAGATGGTCCACTACCCGGGGTAGTGTTATCCTCAGTGGATGGAGATACCGCGCCTGTCGGCTTCTTCTTTGATGATGTCTTCGACGACTGCCCGTTTCAGATGAGGATTTCCCAAGAGGTAGTCGTCGGCTATCTCAAAGATCGATTTCGGATTTTCGGTCTTGTGAAGGGTGTCGAGATCGCTGCCGATCTGTTCGCGCAGTCTTGAATAGTCGTCCATCTGTGTTCTCCTTGAGGGACATGGCCGCGCCTGCAGGCCATGTGAAAAGGCCAGGGTTTTACTCCTGGCCTCCGATATCTCAATCAAGCAAGTCGGCAGGAAGCTTGCCGCCGTTTTCAGACAGTTTTTTGATGACGGCCTTGTGCAGCCAGATGTTCATCGCGGCGGAATCCGAGGTGTCACCCGTGTAACCGAGTTCGGCCGCCAGCTCCTTGCGGGCGGTGAGGCTGCTATCGAGGTCGAGCGCCTTCAGGAGGTCGACGATGGAGTGCTTCCAGTCGAGCTTCTGACCGTTTTCCTTCACGGCTGCGTCCAGAATGGCACCGACGTCGACGGTACCCGCCGGGGCAGCAGGCGCTGCGGGTGTAGCAGGAGCCGCAGGCGCGGGAGCGGCAGACGTAGAGGCAGAAGGTGCTGGTGAGGACACCGGAGCAGCCGTTTCCGTGGCGGCTTCGGCCTTTCCAAATATCGCATTTTTGATTTTGTCGAAAAAGCTCATTTCAATCTCCCCATTAGCGGCGAACTGCGCGCCCGACAGCAATCAGTATGCATGCCCCGATGAAACCGGCGACAAGGTATCCGAGCCACCCGCCAAGCGAGACGCCCACCAGTCCGAGCAGAAAATTCGCGACAATCGCACCGACGATGCCGAGAATGATGTTCATGAATACACCCATGTTGCTTTTCATGAACTGTTCGGCAAGCCATCCCGCGACGCCGCCGATGATGATGGCTGCAATCCAGCCAACCTGTGCATCTTCCATAAAAGCCTCTCCTGTTTTGACGCGATCCGTTGAGCTGGACAGGTTTTTTGTACGCAAGCCTTCCCCCGCCTTGAAGAACGGACCCCATGGCAAAGCGATAACGGACGTGTGAGCAGTTTGTTCCGAGTGTCTGGCGGTTAAGTTTCACTAACGAAATCCAGACCGATATCGAGCACCGGAGCGCTGTGTGTCAGCCAGCCGACCGATATAAGATCGACCCCCGTTGCAGCGATGTCGGCTGCCGTCTGCGGATTGATGCGGCCGGATGCTTCGGTAATGGCGCGGCTATCGACAATGGCGACGGCCTGACGCAGCATATCCAGCGTCATGTTGTCCAGCAGCACCGCGTCCACGCCCTCACGCATCGCTTCGTTTAGCTGCTCCAGCGTATCGACCTCAACCTCGATCTTGACCAGATGGCCGACGCCTGCTTTGGCGCGGCGAATGGCCTCTGAAACGCTGCCTGCGACAGCGATGTGATTGTCCTTGATGAGAACCGCATCATAAAGCGCGAAACGGTGGTTCATGCCACCACCGGCGCGCACCGCGTATTTTTCGAGCGCACGCAGGCCGGGCGTGGTTTTGCGCGTGCAGGCGACCGAGGTTTTCGTTCCGGCGATGGCTGTTACGATGCCAGCCGTGACAGAGGCGATACCGGAAAGGTGCCCAAGAAAATTCAGCGCGGTGCGCTCGCCCGTCAGCAGACCGCGCGATGGGCCTTGAATGGTCGCGATCACATCGCCAGGGCGTACTGCAGAACCGTCTTCCACATTGCGTTTCATGCTGATGGATGGATCGACGAGCTGAAAGGCGAGTTCGGCGGCGTCAAGTCCGGCAATGACACCGGGTTCGCGGGCTGCCATGACAACGGTGGAACGATGCCCTGCGGGAATAACTGCTGCGGAGGTGATGTCACCCGCAAGCCCCAGATCTTCCATCAATGCAGTGCGGACGGGTGCCTCGATGACGAGGCGCGGCAAAGGTGCGAGCTGGCGGGTAACGGGCATGTCAGGCGCTCCGGGCAAGGCTGCTGGATGAAAACTCGTGGGCAAGGGCGGTGATTTCGTCCAGGCGAAGCCTGCGCCTTTCCGCTGTCGCTTCCTTCAGGGGGAAGTCGTCGCGGAAATGTGCGCCGCGGGATTCCTGACGCATCGCAGCGAAAACGGCGATTGCCAGGCCGACGATGGCGGGATCGGAGGCCGTACCGTTCTGCTCGACAAGCTGGAGCAGACCCGCGATGGCGGTTTTCAACCCACCGGCGCTACGGGTGATGCCCAGATGACGCGAGACAAGCGGACGAACGATGCGCGGATCGGCGGTGACGGGGATCGCTGTCGGTTTTGCAGGGAAGCGTGTTGGGGCCGGGATATCGGATGCGTCCCGCGCTGCCCGCATGCCCATAACGGCAGCTTCCAGCAGGGAGTTGCTGGCAAGCCTGTTGGCGCCATGCAGGCCCGTACATGCGGTTTCACCGGCAACCCAAAGACCGGATATGGAGCTGCGGCCATGCTGATCCGTGGCAACGCCGCCCATATGGTAGTGCACGGCAGGCCGAACCGGAATAAGGTCGCGGGACGGATCGATGCCCGCCTCCATGCATAGCTGATTGATCGAAGGGAAACGTTTGCCGAAACTGGAGCCGAGCACCGTGCGGGCATCCAGAAAAACCCGACCGCCACGGGCGATCTCCCGTTCGATGGCGCGGGCGACGATATCACGCGCGGCGAGTTCCTGGCCCGGCATATGGGCCATGAAGCGTTCGCCCTTTTCATTCAGCAGAATGGCGCCTTCGCCGCGCACGGCCTCGCTGACCAGCGCCAGGGGGTGTCGAGGCGAGGCAAGCGCCGTCGGGTGAAACTGCACGAACTCCATATCGGCAAGGGCTGCACCCGCGCGGGCCGCCAGCATAATGCCCTGGCCGAAGTTGCCTGTCGGATTGGTCGTGGCTTCGTAAAGCCCGCCAAGCCCGCCGGTGGCGAGAATGACCTTGCCTGTCGGGAGCAGGAAAGTGTCCTTCTCTGTGGCGCACAGCACGCCACGCACAACGCCATCTTCAGTAATTAGACGACGTACGTCCACACCGGACAGAACCGTGATTGACGGCGTGTTAAGAACAGCCGTCGCCAACGCTTTGACGATCGCGGCACCCGAACCGTCGCCTTGCGCATGAATGATCCGTCTGCGGCAATGGGCGGCTTCCAGCCCGAAAAGCAGTCCGCCGTCTGCATCGCGGTCGAAACGCGCACCGGCAAGCTCGAGTGCAGCGATGACCGATGGCGCTGCGGCCAGAATGTCTGCGGCAACTTCCCGGTCGCAGAGCCCGTCACCCGCCGCCAATGTGTCGGCAAGGTGAAGTGCGGCATCGTCATCCGGGCCGAGGCTGGCGGCGATGCCGCCCTGCGCCCAGGCGCTGGAAGTTTCAGCGCCAAGTGTGCTGCGTGTCAGCAGTACGACTGGTTCGGGTGCCAGCGTCAGAGCCGCCATCAGTCCCGCAATGCCGCTGCCGACGATGACGGTTTTGCCTGCATGTTGCAGGAGCGTGTCCGTCATACCGCCAGCATCCTCTCGACAGCACGTCTTGCCGCGACGGCGATGTCTGGATCGACGGTGACTTCATGTCTGTTTTCCTCAAGGGCCGTACGGATGTTCTTGAGGGTAATGCGCTTCATGTGCGGGCAGAGATTGCAGGGGCGGATGAACTCCACATCGGGGTGGTGTACGGCCACGTTGTCGCTCATCGAGCATTCGGTCAGAAGCACGACGCGGGCGGGGTTTTCGTTCCCGACATAATCCGACATGACGGCGGTAGAACCTGAAAAATCGGCGGCCTCGACGACATCCGGAGGACATTCCGGATGTGCCAGTACCGTGACGCCAGGATAGCTTTCGCGCAGTTCGCGGATGTCGTCTGCGGTGAAAAGTTCATGCACTTCGCAGTGGCCGCGCCATGCGATGAGCTCGACATTCGTCTCCCGCGCGACATTCTTCGCGAGATATTCGTCCGGCAGCATCAAAACGCGGGGAACGCCGAGCGATTCCACGACCTGCTTTGCATTGCCGGAGGTGCAGCAGATATCCGAGGCCGCTTTCACCGCTGCCGATGTATTGACGTAGGTCACGACAGGAACACCGGGATACGCCTGGCGCAAGAGGGCGATGTCCTCCGGCGTGATGGAATCCGCCAGAGAACAGCCAGCTGCCATATCGGGGATCAGCACGGTTTTGCCGGGGTTCAGCAGTTTTGCCGTTTCAGCCATGAAGTGCACACCGGCCAGCACGATCACGTCAGCCTCGACCTCCATCGCCTTGCGGGCCAGCGCTAGGCTGTCTCCGACGATATCGGCAACACCATGGAAGATTTCCAGGGTCTGGTAGTTGTGCGCCAAAATGACGGCATTGCGTCTGCGTTTCAGTTCGAGGATTGCCTCCACGTCATCCTGAAACCCCATCCATTCCGCTTTCGGGATGACGCGACTGACGCGATCATAGAGGGCGGCGGTGGAAATCCGTTCATTCATGGCTCTCTCCCACTATATACTCATTTTGAGTATATAGTGGGTAAAGACATATTCTCAATTAGAGCATATGTCAATTCCGGGAGAGAGGCAGCTTTGTTCCCGAGAGGGCGCGTTCATCGAGTACGGTCTGGCGGAAGCGGAACAGCTTTGCCGGCCGACCGCCTGTCTCGCTCGTCATGTCGCCGGTTTCCTCGACCAGTTGCTGCTGTTCGATCAGGCGGCGAAAATTCTGCTTGTGCAGGGTCAGTCCTGCCAGTGCCTCTATCGTCCGCTGAAGCTGCAGCAGCGTGAAGGCGTCCGGCATCAGTTCAAAAACGACCGGGCGATATTTTATCTTGGCGCGCAGCCGCGCGATGCCGGTCGCCAGGATGCGACGATGGTCGGCAAACATGGCCTTGCCGAAATTGACCGGCGGCTCTGCCTGGGCTTCCGTGACCAGCCCTGCTTCGTAAAGCAGTTCATAACGTTGCAAGGTCAGATCCTCGTTCCAGCCTCCGCCATCCAGTCCGAAGGTGAAGTCGGCGCGCAGATGGCGCTGACCTTGGCGGGTGGGGTCGGAGTCTGCCCATGCGCGCAGCCTGTCGATGATATCATCGAGTATGGCGGGGCGCCCCAGCCGGTGATCTTCCCATGGAAAATAATCGTACCACCCGCGCCATGAGGGCCGTTTTGCATCGCCTGTTTCCTGCTCCCGTACCAGTCCGAGGTAACCGATGGAAATCGTCCGGCCTCCAGGGATATCGTTGTTCCGGTCGCGGTCGGCGAAGGTATAGAGTTGCTCGAGATAGCCGACAGGGTAGTGGGTCTGCTCGTGGATCCACTCACGCAGTCCACTTTGCAGCGTCCTGTGCCCGAATTCGAAGGGACCGGATGGCAGCGCTTCGCCCGTTTTGACGGTCATGACACGCGGTTCTTCTCCCGTAACCGCGGTGACGACGGCGATGAGTTCGGCATGGGCGAGCCCGATGGTCACGGCTATTCCTTACATGAATTCACGAGTTTGCTGGTGAATCATCTTTTGGCACAGGAATGCTCCATCGCCAACTCCGGCGGAATGTCGCGCAAGGGCGGCCGCTGCAATTTCCGGTTTCGCGTCATCTCCAGCCGCAGCTTTTCGTTCAAGAGGTGGGATATCCGGGCGATGCTCTGATCAGGAGTTCTTCATACAAAAAGCCCGCCGGATGGCGGGCTATTCGTTTAATGTCGGATTGTCGGGATCAGACGCCGCTCTGGCCGTCGGAGCCGATATAGGCGATGCGGACCATGTTGGTCGCGCCCGGCGTGCCGAGCGGTACGCCTGCCGAGATGATGATGCGTTCGCCTGGTTTGCCGAACCCTTCGGAAACGACAATGCGACATGCACGGTTCACCATGTCGTCCAGATCGCTTGCGTCGCCTGTAACCACGCAGTGCAGACCCCATACGACGGAAAGACGGCGGGCGGTCTGGATGATCGGCGAAAGTGCGATGATCGGAACTTGCGGACGCTCGCGCGAGGCGCGCAGGCCGGTCGTGCCGGACGAGGTGTAGGTAACGATTGCCGCGAGCTTCAGCGTTTCGGCAATCTGGCGGGCAGCGAGTGAAATCGCATCAGCACCGGTCGCTTCCGGCTGGGCGCGCTGCGCATAGATGATGTTGGAATAGTGCGGATCCTGTTCCACGGTGCTGGCGATGGACGCCATGGTGGAAACGGCCTCGACCGGATAGTCGCCCGATGCGGATTCTGCCGAAAGCATGATGGCATCGGCGCCTTCGAACACGGCGGTTGCCACGTCGGAAACCTCGGCGCGGGTCGGAACCGGAGCGGAGATCATCGATTCCAGCATCTGCGTTGCAACGACCACCGGCTTGCCGGCGCGGCGGCAGGCGCGGGTCAGCTGCTTCTGGATGCCCGGAACGGCTTCCAGCGGCATTTCCACGCCAAGGTCGCCACGTGCAACCATCAGGGCGTCGGAAAGCTCGATGATTTCCTCGATGCGTTCGATGGCCTGTGGCTTTTCGATCTTCGACATCAGGCCGACGCGGCCACGGGCGATCTTGCGAACTTCCGCCAGATCTTCCGGGCGCTGCACGAAGGAAAGGGCGACCCAGTCGACTTCACCGGTCGCGAGAACTGCATCGAGGTCGACGCGGTCCTTGTCGGTCAGAACGCCGACACCAAGCAGCGTATCGGGCAGGCTGATGCCTTTGCGGTCGGAAATCTTCGTGCCGGAAACGACGGTGGTCACGATGCTCTTGCCGTCGCTCTTTTCAGCGCGCAGGTGCAGCTTGCCGTCGTCGATCAGCAGACGGTGGCCCGGCTTGACGGCCTCGAGAATTTCAGGGTGCGGCAGGAACACGCGGGTGTTGTCGCCGGGGGTGTCATTGTTGTCCAGCGTAAAGGTCTGGCCAGGTACGAGGTCGACCTTGCCTTCCGCGAATTTTCCGACGCGCAGCTTGGGACCCTGCAGGTCGGCCAGAATGCCGATAGGACGACCGTTGCGGCTTTCAACCGAGCGGATGCGCTGGATCAGTGTCCGCATCACGTCGTGGCTCGCATGGCTCATGTTGATACGAAAGAGATCAGCGCCGGCAAGATGCAGCTTCTCGATCATCGCCTCCTCCGAGGAGGCGGGACCAAGGGTAGCAAGAATTTTGACTTTGCGATTACGCTTCATCAGTTTTGACTTTCCTGTGTGCCTGGCGTGTCGGAAAGCTGGACCATCCAGCTTCCCTGTCTGCCCGTGTCGTATTCCTTGAAACCCATTCTCTGGAAGCTGCGTGCATAGCAGTCATCGACACCGTTGATCTTGAACTCGTTTTCCGCCACGCACATGTTGACGTCACCGGTCCAGCGGCCGCCGCGGGCGGCATCCTCGGCGTAGAGATAATAATATCGGGACTGCAATTCGCCCTCGATCAGTGTCGCGCAGGTGGAGGCGGGAACCTGCCACCAGCCTTCGCTGACCCATCCTTCCTGCGCCCGGTAACCGATTGCAACACCGACGAGGTTCTGCGTGCTGTTGCACACACGGAAGTCCGCGAGGGCGGGTTGGGCAACGAAGAACGGGGCTGCAAACAGCGCGGTTGCGGAAAAAAGACGAGCAAGATTCCGATACTTGCGGGGAAGGGCGAATAATGACTGAGTCACGGCTTCCATCCGGATTCCATGGTTATAATGAACACACTTCTTGGCGTGGTCGCCCAAGAAAGTCAACGCGATTTTAATCGATTATATTGGTTGTCGGATCGTGAGTGCGATAAGGTAAACGGCGCTTCTTTCGCCTAAACTTGCGCGCGGCCTCAAGCCATGCCATCAAGTTTCTCTCCTCAATCCAGTCCCAGAAATCATCGATGAACGACTTCATACCCTATGAAATCATAGAAGGCGAATATGACAAAGGCATGGTTCTTTTGGCGGACCATGCAATGAACCTTCTGCCGCCACAGTACGGTAAACTTGGTCTTCCGCAAGCTGCTTTTGAGCGACATATCGCATTTGACATCGGGATAGAAGGCCTGACGCGATCGCTGGCGGCCCGGCTTGGCGTTCCCGCAGTCATGGGACGCTTCTCCCGTTTGCTGATCGATCCGAATCGTGGCGAGGACGATCCGACGCTCATCATGAAGATTTCCGATGGTGCGATCGTTCCCGGCAATCATCCCATCTCGGATGAGGAGTGGCAGGGTCGTATCAAGACGTATCATCGCCCCTATCATAATGCCGTGGGTCGCGTGATCGACAGAACGGCTGAGGCTGCAGGGAAGGCGCCACTGGTGCTTTCGCTGCATTCCTACACGCCCTTCTGGAAGGAAACGCCACGCCCCTGGCACGCCGCCGTGCTCTGGGACACGGATCATCGCGCCGTACATCCGCTTCTGGATGGCCTGCGGGCCGGTGGCGACATCCTCGTTGGCGACAACGAGCCTTATGATGGTGCGCTGAAAGGCGATACCATGTACCGCCACTGCATGATGAAGGGTATTCCCCATGCGCTTCTGGAGGTGCGTCAGGATCTGATCGGCAATGAGGCGGGTATCGCCGCCTGGGCGGATCGGCTTGCTCCCATTTTTGCCGCATTGAACGACGATCCCGCTTTGCACGAATATCAGCTCTTCGCTTCGCGGACTGGTCCTTACTGACGATTTCGGAGTTTCGCCATGACGACAGAAAACGACAATCAACAGATGGAGTTCGAGGCTGCGGCTTTCCGTCGTCTCGTCCAGCATCTTCGTGATCGTCACGATGTCCAGAACATCGATCTGATGAACCTCGCAGGCTTCTGCCGCAACTGCCTTTCCAACTGGTACAGGGAAGCGGCGGAAGAAGCGGGCGTCGAGATGACCAAGGATCAATCCCGCGAGATCGTCTACGGAATGTCGTACGATGAGTGGAAGGATCGGTATCAAGGGGACGCGAGTGCTGTCCAGAAAGCAGCATTCGAACAGAACAAGCCAAAGGAATAGGGCTGTTTTCCCAAAACGACTTGACGCGAAGCCCGTCAGTGGGCAGTTCACAAGCCGGAAATTTTTGCTGCCTGAACGGGCGGCGGGCGATGATGTCGCCGTGATACGAACAAGGCTCAGACATTGAGAGCCACACCATGAAGGAACGAATGATGGACGAAACAGCGACCACCGAAACCGTAGCTGCAGCCGAACTGCGCCAGTTCATCGAGCGCGTCGAGCGTCTCGAAGAGGAAAAGGCAGCCATCCAGGGCGACATCAAGGACGTGATGGGTGAAGCCAAGGGCCGTGGTTACGATACCAAGGCCATCCGCACCATCATCCGTCTGCGCAAGAAGGACGCCAACGAGCGGATCGAGGAAGAAACGATCCTGCAGACCTACATGGCTGCGCTCGGAATGGAATGATCCGCTTGCATTGCAGGTCAGTGAAAATCAAATCGCCGCGTAAGCGGCGATTTTTTGTTTTCAGCTCCGCGTCCCCGCCAGTTTCTCCGTCAGATCGCTGGCTTCCTTCCGGGCTTCCTTGTCAGCCGGGTAGACGGCCAGATAACGTTCCCACGCCTTCAGGGCGAGTTCGTCGCGACCGGATGCTTCAAGAATGTTGGCCAGGCTTGCCATGGCAGGAAAGTGCCTGGGCTCCTGTTCCAGCGTCAGGTTGATATCGGCCATGGCTTTACGGGTGTCGCCATCGCCGAAGTGCACCATTGCACGGCGGTAGGGCGCCTGTGCGTAATCCGGATCGAGAAGGATGATCTGGTCGAGGAAGTCGTAAGCCGCGGCACTACGCTTCTCGTCGGACGCTTCGGAGGCCCACTGCATCAGCAGATTGATCGTGGCGCTGCCGGAATCGTTCCACTCGGAGACGATCTGGTTCGCTAGATTGCGTGCCTTTACGGCGTCGCGTTCTTTTCTGAGGGATTCGAACAGGCTGTCTATCGTCTGGATCGGCGGGTGTGCCGATTCGGTGATGGCAGGCGGAGGAGGCGAAGGAGCCTCTTGCGCCAGCGCATGGCCGCTGAACGGCCCTCCCGCTGGCAGGAAACTCTGAACGAAAACGACAGTCGTGCAAAAACGATTTGGGCGCATTCGGATAGATTAATCCGCTCGCGCCCAATATCAAATGCAAACTTTATGTCTGTCAACAATGTGATCCGTGAACATGCCGCGGATCGCAGAGACGTCAATCAGCCCTGACGAGCCTTGAAGCGCGGGTTCTGCTTGTTGATGATGTAGACGCGGCCCTTGCGGCGAACCAGACGGTTATCGCGATGACGGGCCTTAAGCGCTTTAAGCGAATTCTTGATCTTCATTTTACTGGTCCGCAGTTTGGCACGGCTTCCACCGCACTTATTCAAAACAATCAAAAGCGCGCAACGGGGCGCGCTCTTTTCGGTTGGCAGGCAGATACCAGTGCGGCCCCTGCCTGTCAACTCATCAGAGCGGTTTTGCCTGAAAAGACTCAGGATTTCCCGCATTCCTGAGTTGCGTGACGTGGCCCATTTTGCGGCCGGGCCGTGCTTCGGTCTTGCCGTATAGATGCACGAGGCAATCCTTGTCCGACAGCCAGCGAGGCACGTCGTTCATATCGTCGCCGATCAAATTGGTCATCACGCAGTCGGAATGGCGGGCTGTGCTGCCGGGCGCAAGGCCCGCCACGGCGCGAATATGTTGCTCAAACTGTGAAATAACGCAGGCGGCTTCCGTCCAGTGGCCGGTATTGTGGACGCGAGGCGCGATTTCGTTCGCGACCAGCGAGCCATCGCCCAGGACAAAGAACTCGATGCCGATGACGCCAACATAGTCGAGGGCTGCCAGAAGCTTTTCGGCAGACCGTACCGCGACCGCTTTCGCAGAATCGGCAAGATTTGCCGGTATCGTCGACGTATGAAGAATACCGTTCAGATGAACGTTTTCGGCCGGATCGTAGCAGGTCACGGTGCCGTCCTTGAAGCGCGCTGCGATGATCGATACTTCACGCTCGAAAACGACGAAGCTTTCGAGAATCAGCGGCACGCCGCCCAGTGCATCGAATGCACCGGTCAGATCCTCGCCGCCCTTGAAAACGCGCTGGCCCTTGCCGTCATATCCCATCCGGCGGGTTTTCAGCACGCCTTTGCCGCTGAATTCCGCCAAGGCTGCTTCCAGCTCCTGCTCGCTATCGACCGGCCGGAAACCGGCGGTTGGTATGCCGCATCCATTGAGGAAGGTTTTTTCCGTGAGACGATCCTGTGACGCGCTGAGCGCCTGCGGTGGCGGATAGACCGGTACAGATGCCGCCAGTTTTTCAGCCGCGGCAACGGGAACATTCTCGAATTCGTAGGTCACGACGTCGCAGAGGCTGGCAAGCTCGGCCAGCGCCGTTTGGTCGTCGTAGGCGGCAACGATCTGACTGTTGCAGACCTGAGCGGCAGGGCAATCGGCCTGTGGCTCCAGAACGACGGTGCGGAAATTGAGGCGTGCGGCTGCCATCGCCAGCATCCGGCCAAGCTGGCCGCCGCCGATGATGCCGATGGTAAGGTTGTTCATGTTGCCCGTCACTGCGGATTGTCCATGGGATATTCTGCGACCGCGGCGGACTGCCGTGCGCGCCATGCGTCCAGCCGGTCGGCCAGATCCTCGTCGCCAAGCGCCAGAACGGCGGCAGCGAGAAGAGCGGCATTGATGGCGCCTGCCTTGCCTATGGCAAGCGTTCCGACGGGGATGCCTGCGGGCATCTGAACGATGGAATAGAGGCTGTCCTGACCCGACATGGTTTTGGACTGGACGGGAACGCCGAAGACCGGCAGTGGTGTCATCGCGGCAGTCATGCCTGGCAGATGGGCTGCGCCACCGGCGCCGGCGATAACGACCTTGAATCCTTCATCCTTCGCGCCTGTTGCGAAATCGTACAGACGATCCGGGGTGCGGTGGGCGGAAATGATGCGCGCCTCGTATTCGATGTCGAGCGCATCCAGCGTATCGGCGGCGTTCTTCATGGTTTCCCAGTCGGACTGGCTGCCCATGATGATGGCGACGGGCGGTGTTTCTGCTGTCACTTGGCTTCTCCGGGCTCAGGCGATGATATCGGGTACGACCTGGTCTTCGAGCTGGGACATCTTGTCCTTCACGGCCAGTTTCTTCTTCTTCATGCGCTGTACGCGCAATGCATCGCAGTTGGTCTGGATCATTGCGTTTATCGCTGCATCATAGTCCTCATGCTCCTGGCGCAACCGCGCCAGCGCGAGCCTGATGTCCGCCTGGTCCTGATCGGGCATCCTGTCATCCCCATTTATGCCGGCCGGATTGTCTCCGGCGCGTATGTGATCGGTTCTGGAGCCTCTATCACCAAAACGCGATAACGGGAAGTTTCCCGAGCGACCAAATTGCCCAGATATTGTCACGATTTCGCCTTCGACAAGATTGTTAATCCGTGTCACAGTGCTGTCGCAAACCTGAAACTCCAGTGATGGAGAGCTGGAGGTAGGTTCAACAAGGAAGGACGTGCCGCATGACCATTCAGGCTCATATAGCATCGCTCGAAAAGAAACACGGCGCTCTGGAGGAAGAGCTCGAAAGTATTCTTGCTTCCCCGTCTTCGGATGACACGGAGATCGCCGATATCAAACGTCGAAAACTGCGCCTGAAGGATGAATTGCAAAGGCTCAAGGCCTCAACGAGGCACTAATTGACGCTCTTCCGCAGCCTTCGATGACTGGAGGGCTGGCGTGTAGAAATTTCCGGCTCCGGCTGCACCGAAGTGCGGTCGGAGCTTTTTGATTTTCTCAATTATTTCAAGTCTTTTGGCGTGTCAGACCGGCAAGCCGTCCCACAAAAGCTTCAAGGCTGCAAGCAGCGCCATCGTATACATCAGCGGATAAAACACGGCCGGTTTCAGGTATTTTACCACTTTCGCCCCGGCAATCGTTGCCAGCATCGCGACCGGCAGCAGGGTTGCGGAGATTTTCATGTTGCTTGCGTCCAGTGCCCCGAGTGCAAAATACGGGATCAGCTTGATCGCGTTCATGATCGCGAAAAAGCGCACGCTCATGCCGGTGTAGGTCTTGGGATCGAGTTTCAGTGGCAGGACATAGATCTGGAAAGGTGGCCCGCCCGCATGCGCCACGAAGCTGGCATAGCCCGAAAGGCTCGACCAGCCCGTCGCAGCCACAGGGCGTTGAGGTTTGGCGGGTATTTCATTGCCGTTCCTGCTCCGAAAGCGTTCATAAAAATAACGCAACACGAAGAGGATCGTCACCGTCGCCACGACGAGCCGCATGGCATCGGCTGAGATCAGGCTGGATGTTGCCCAGCCGATGGCGATACCCGCGATTGCGCCCGGCAGCATGATGAGCAGGGTTTCGCGGTGATTGTGGTGGCGCCACGCCCAGAGCGCCACGAGGTCCATGACGATAAGGATCGGCAGGAAGATTGCTGCCGCCTGCACCGGTGGAACGGCGAGCGCCATCAGAGGAACGCCCATCAGGGCGAGCGCCCCGCCAAGACCGCCCTTTGACAGGCCGACAAGCACGACTGCGGGAATGGCGACGAGAAAAAAATGAAAATCGGTCAGCATGGATGGACAGTTGATCCTTTCGCCTGTCCGGTTTATCGGATTTATCACATCAAAACGAGTGCAGATGGTGCCGAAAGCGTCGTCTGCCTGAAATGGACGAACCGATGACCACAACTGAAGACCGTTGCCGCCTTGTCCTGATCGTGCCGCAGGCGGACGATGCGCAGAAGCAGGCCACATCCGTCGAGGAAGCACTGCGTGGTGGCGATGTGGCCTCGGTCATCATCCCGCAATACGGGCTGGATGATGGCGCTTTCCAGAAGATGGCGGAAATGATTGTTCCCATCGTTCAGAAATCGGGTGCAGCCGCAATCGTCGCCGGTGACAGCCGCGTGGCGGGTCGCGTCAAGGCCGATGGCTTGCACGTGACCGGTGGCGTCGAGCCGCTGGCCGAAGCCGTCGAGAAATTCACGCCGAAGCTGATCGTCGGTGGCGGTAACGCCGATGACCGGCACAAGGCGCTGGAACAGGGTGAGACCAATCCGGATTATATGTTCTTCGGCAAGCTCGAAGGCGATATCAAGCCGGAAGCGCACCCGAAAAATCTGGCGCTCGGTGAATGGTGGGCCTCCATGATCGAAATTCCCGCCATCGTCATGGGTGGCTCGGATGTTGCTTCCGTGGTCGCCGTTGCGGAGACGGGTGTGGAGTTCGTGGCGGTGCGCGGTGCGGTGTTCGACCACGCATCCGGGCCAGCTCAGGCCGTTTCTGAAATCAACGCGCTGCTTGACGAAAAAGCGCCACGGTTTGGCGGTTGATACAGGCGATGTTCATACGCGCTGCTCGTCCTAACCTTGCCGTTTCGCTTCTGGCTCTCTCCTTGAGTGCCGCGGCGTTGCCGGTCTTTGCGCAGTCTGGTCCCGCGACGGAGAGAAACCCACTCGCCCGCCAGCTGGAGGATGAAGCGCAACCCTCCCGTCAGGGTAGGGTGCAATCCGAAGAGCAGAAGGATTTGCAGCCGTCCCAGGGCGTGAATGTCTACCAGCGAATGGGGGCGGAGCTTCCAGCCCTGCCGCCGGAGAAGGAATTCACAGGCAAGGTTGACGAGGCGTACGGGCATTATCAGCGCGGGGAGTACGTTCAGGCGCTGGACAAGGCGCTGAGCCGCGCGCAGACCGGTGATGCGTCTGCCCAGACACTCGTGGCGGAAATGATGTCCCGCGGCTTCGGTATCGCGCGCGATGAAAAGACAGCAGCCTTCTGGTACCAGCAGGCTGCCGAAGGCGGCGATGCCGTTGCCATGTTCAAGTTTGCGCTGATCCTCATGGAAGGCAAGTTCGTCACGCGCGACAAGGCGAAGGCGGACGACTTCATGCGCAGGGCAGCGGAAGCGGGCAATGCATCCGCGCAGTTCAACTGGGGGCAGATCCTCGTTTCTGAGAATCCTGGCCCTAAGGGGCTGATGCTGGCTCTGCCCTTCTATGAAAAATCCGCTGAACAGGGCATTGCCGATGCGCAATATGCCGTTTCGCAGATCTACTGGTCGATGAAGGATGTCCCTGCCGAAAAGAAGGCCAAGGCGCGTGACTGGCTCATGCGTGCGGCCAAGGCGGGTTATGACACGGCGCAGGTCGATCTTGGCATCTGGCTGGTCAACGGTTTTGGTGGCGAACGCAATCTGGACGAGGGGTTTCGCTGGCTTTACGGGGCAGCGCAACGCGGCAATGTGGTTGCGCAGAACAAGGTCGCGCACCTTTACATTCAGGCGTTGGGCACCCGGCCGGACCCGATCGAGGCGGCCAAATGGTATGTCCTGTCGCGCCGTGCCGGTCTGAAAGATCCTTCGCTGGAGGATTTTTATCTCGGCATCACCGACGAACAACAGAAAAAGGCAATCGAGGCCGCAAACCGTTTCAGACCGATGTAGTCCTTAACGGACAAAGCCTGCCTACGCGCTTTCGGGCTTTTGGCCTTGAATTTCGGCGCGTTTTGTGGTCTTGAACCGCAAACTCTCAATTCAAGAATAATAATAGCCTTTCCTGCCCGTACAGCTTTCGGGTGGTCCGGCAGCTTTCCAGGAAACGAACTCGATGGCCCGTTCAGCCCTTCTCAATGTCATGGTTCAGGCCGCCCTCAAGGCGGGTAAGTCTTTGGCGCGTGACTTCGGTGAAGTGCAGAATCTTCAGGTTTCGGTGAAGGGTCCAAGCGACTTCGTATCGCAGGCCGATCTCAAGGCTGAGAAGATCGTTCGCGACGAGCTGATGAAGGCTCGCCCGACCTATGATTTCGTTGGTGAAGAGGGTGGCGAGGAAAAAGGTACGGACGGCGCACATCGCTGGATCGTCGACCCGCTCGATGGCACCACGAACTTCCTGCACGGCATTCCGCATTTTGCCGTTTCGATCGCGCTGGAGCGCAATGGCGAAATCGTTGCTGGCGTTATCTTCAACCCGGCGACCGATGAACTTTACACCGCCGAGCGCGGTGGCGGCGCGTTTCTCAACGACCGGCGTATCCGCGTTGCGGCCCGCAAGGTTTTGTCAGATTGCGTCATCGGTTGCGGTGTTCCGCATCTGGGGCGTGGCAATCACGGCAAGTTTCTTGTTGAGCTTCGTCACGTCATGGGTGAAGCGGCCGGTATCCGTCGCATGGGTGCCGCTTCGCTCGATCTCGCTTATGTCGCGGCCGGTCGCCTCGATGGCTTTTGGGAAGCGGACCTCTCGCCGTGGGATATGGCGGCAGGTCTCGTCCTGATTCGTGAGGCTGGCGGTTTTGCCAGCGATGCGAAGGGTGGCGCGGCCATCTTTGATACCGGCAGTGTCGCGGCCGGTAACGAATATATCCACAAGGCGCTCGTAGACGTTGCCAACCGCCCGGTTCCGGGCCGTTAACCGGTATTCTCCGGAAATCCTACGGTTTCTGGAAGGTTTTAGGGCGCCCGGCGGTTCTTCGCCGGGCGCTTTTCGTTCGTGTTGCTGGTATGCAGGCCCGGAGACTGAAAAAGCATATGATTTAACTCCTGCTTTTCACTTCAATTCGTCGCATTTTTCAAATAGCTTCCGCTGAACAAGTGACCATAGGGAACGCGAACGTCATGGCGGATTCGGAGTTGCTCGATCTTGGTGTCGAGAAGCCGGTGACAACTCGGCAATACAGCCACAAGCTGTCCAGCCCCACACCATTTCTCTGGACGATGGTCCTGTTTCTGATCCTTGTGGGCTTCCTGGCGTCGATTCTGTACCGGCAGGCGCATACCGCCTTCATGACCAATCCGGGTTTGAACGGCTTCATTCTCGGCGTCCTCGTCATCGGCATCATTCTGATCTTCACGCAGACCATGAGCCTGCGTTCGGAAGTCCGCTGGTTCAACGCTTTCCGGGCTGCAGGCAGCGCCGACAAGGCCGGTCGTGCGCCGAAGCTTCTCGCGCCCATGAGCGCGCTGATCGGCAAGCGCGGAGAGGTGCGTCTCTCAACCGTCACACAGCGCACGATCCTCGATTCGATTGCGACCCGTCTTGACGAAGCGCGCGACACCTCGCGTTATCTCGTTGGGCTTCTGGTGTTCCTCGGCCTTCTCGGGACATTCTGGGGGCTGATCGGCACCATCGGCGCAATAAGCGAAGTCATTCAGTCGCTTGATCCGAGCGCCGGCGACAGCACCGATATTCTGGGGTCGCTGAAAACGGGCCTTACTGCGCCGCTTTCCGGAATGGGCACGGCGTTTTCCTCGTCGCTGCTTGGTCTTTCCGGTTCGCTCATTCTCGGTTTTCTCGACCTTCAGGCGGGTAGAGCGCAGAACCGCTTCTACACCCAGCTTGAAAACTGGCTGTCTTCCGTGACGGATACGGCAACGGATTTGGTTCGTGCGGACGGCAAGGTGGAGCCTGGCACGGTCGTCAGCACCGAACGCTCACTGGCAGCCATGACCAGCCTTGCGGAAGGCATTCAGGGGCTTGTGAAGAACATGCGCAGCGAGCAGCAGATGCTGCGCGACTGGATCGAGGCGCAGCAGGAAGAATCGAAATCGCTCCGCCGAACGCTCGAACGTCTGTCGGCGCGGGTGGAGGAGGATGCGAAGCCGTCTTCCGGCCGCACCCGCCACGATAACGGGAGCGAGTAACCATGGCGCTTGCGCGCAACCGTCGTCGCGACAAGGGGGTCGACTACTGGCCGGGGTTCGTCGATGCGCTCGCGACGCTGCTGATGGCCATCATGTTCCTGCTCACGGTTTTCGTTCTGGCGCAGTTCGTGCTGTCTCGGGAGATCACCGGCAAGGATGAGGTGCTGACGCGTCTCAACAGCCAGATTGCCGAATTGACCGAGCTGCTTGCAATGGAGAAAGGCAGCAAACAGGATATCGAGGACACGCTGGCGAACCTGCAATCAACGCTTGCTGCATCCGAAAACGAGCGGTCTCGGCTGCAGACGCTTCTTGATGCGGGCAGCGGGGCGGGTGCGGCCGCTAACGCCCGTATAGGCAGCCTCACCAACGAACTTGATGACGAGAAGCAGGCAAATTCCCGCGCCTCGGCACAGATTGAACTGCTGAACCAGCAGATCGCCGCCCTGCGTGCGCAGATCGCTTCGGTCGAGGCAGCATTGCAGGCATCGGAGGCAAAGGATGCCAATTCGCAGGTCCGGATCGCCGATCTTGGCCGCAGGCTGAATGTCGCGCTGGCGCAGCGCGTGCAGGAGTTGAACCGCTACCGTTCCGATTTCTTTGGTCGGTTGCGCGAGATTTTGTCAGACCGCGAAAATATCCGCATCGTCGGCGACCGTTTTGTGTTCCAGTCCGAAGTGCTGTTTCCCTCTGGTGGCAGCGATCTGAACCCTGAAGGGCAGGTGGAGATGGAGAAGCTTGCCGCTGCACTTCTCGATCTTGCCAAGGAAATTCCCGCCGAGATCAACTGGGTTCTGCGTGTGGATGGGCATACGGACAACGTGCAGCTCTCCGGCTCCGGTCGCTATCGTGACAACTGGGAGCTTTCTTCGGCGCGCGCCACCTCGGTTGTCAAATTCCTGATTTCGAAGGGCGTGCCAGCAAACCGTCTGGTTGCAGCGGGGTTTGGTGAATACCAGCCGATTGCCGAGGGCGACAGCCCGGAGACGCGCCAGCAGAACCGGCGCATCGAACTCAAGCTTACCGAGCGCTGACAACCACGACGGCACTTCCGCGATTGCGGTGTCGGCTCGTTGAAGCTAACGTCTTTTCAAACGACCGTTCCGGAACGTGGGTCTGTTTTTATACCGCGTTACCGTGCCGAAGTTCCTGACCTGTACGTTTACGCTTATGCGCGTAGTTCGTAAGGGCTGGTCTGGAACTGCAACTGGGCGAGCCGCGCATAAAGGCCGTTCTGGCGGATGAGGCTCTGGTGCGTGCCTTCTTCGATGACGCGGCCCTCATCCATCACCAGAATGCGGTCGGCCTTGAGCACCGTGGCAAGACGGTGGGCGATGACGATGGTGGTGCGGGTTTTCATCAGCTCGTCCAGCGCTTTCTGCACGAGCGTTTCGCTTTCGGCATCGAGTGCGGAGGTCGCTTCGTCGAGCAGCAGGATCGGTGCATTGCGGAGGATGGCACGGGCGATGGCGATGCGCTGGCGCTGGCCTCCTGAAAGGGTCACGCCTCGCTCACCGACTTGCGTGTCATATCCTCTTTCCAGCTTTTCAATGAAGCCGTCCGCCTGTGCCGCAATGGCGGCGGCCCGGACCTGATCGCGTGTTGCGTCAGGACAGCCAAAGGCGATGTTGTCGTGGATCGAGGATGCAAAGATCGCCACGTCCTGCGGCACGATCGAGAGACGGGAGCGAAGGTCGGCGATGCTGGCGCTGCGGATATCGGTGCCATCGACGGTGATGTTGCCCTTCTGCGGATCATAGAATCGCATCAGCAGGGAAAAGACAGTGCTTTTACCGGCGCCTGACGGGCCGACGATGGCGACGGTTTCTCCCGCCGCAACCTTGAATGACAGACCGGAAATGATCGGTCGGCCCGTCGCCTGCGGATAGACGAAATCGACATCGCTGAATTCAGCCTCGCCGCGCGGCGGCTGTGGCATCGCAACGGGTGCGGGAGGCTCTGCAACGGCGGAGCGTTCATTCAGCAGCTCGGAAAGCCGCTCGGCCGCGCCACCTGCCTGCGCCAGTTCACCCCAGACTTCCGAAAGCTGGCCAAGGCCACTGGCGGCGATGACCGAATAAAGCACGAACTGGCCAAGCGTACCGGCCGACATGCCGCCGCTCAGGACGTTCTGGGCGCCATACCAGAGAATGCCGACAACGCTTCCGAATACAAGGGTGATTGCCACCGCGGTCAGGATCGCACGCGCACCGATGGCCGCCCTCGCGCCCTGATAGGCGGCTTCGACGGAATCAGCGTAGCGGGCATTGGCCAGGGATTCGGCGTTGAACGACTGGATCGTCCGGCTGGCGGAGATCGTCTCGGACGCATAGGAGGCCGACTCGGCCAGGGTGTCCTGCGTCGTGCGCGAACGGGCGCGCACGGATCGGCCGAAGGCGATCAGCGGAAAGACGATGAAGGGGATGGCCAGCAGTGCCAGGCCCGAAAGGCCGGGGCTGGTATAGATCATCATCACCACGGCACCGAAGCACATGATGATGTTGCGCAGCGCCACGGAGGCCGACGAGCCGAAGGCGGAGCGAATCTGCACCGTATCGGCCGTCAGGCGCGAAGTCAGTTCGCCGGATCGGTTGGCATCGAAGAACTGCTGCGAAAGGGAGGTGAGATGTGCAAACACATCGCGCCGGATATCCGCAACAACGCGTTCACCGATGCTCATCACGTAATAATAGCGCATGGCGCTGGCCAGCGCGAGAACGACAGCGATGGCCAGAAGCATCGCGAAATAGCTGTTGATCATGCCGCCGTCGGACACCTGAAATCCGTGATCGATGATACGGCGCACGGCAAGGGGCAGGGCAAGCGTGGTGGCCGAGGAAAGTACGAGTGCAAACAGAGCCGTCGCCATCAGGCCGCGATATCGCGTAAGGTACGGAAAGAGGCTGAGAAGCGGCCTGATGCTTTTTCGGTTCGCCGCTTTCTGCTCCTGTATGTCTGCCACTTGCTCTCTTCTCCCTAATCGGCGCCGGTCTGCCATGCCCGGCTGCGCCGGAAGTCCATCTTGCCAAAGCGACTATCTCCGTTCACAAGGAAACAGCAGGCTCTTGTTATCTCGGCGACCTTCATGTATAGGCTCCGCATCAAATTGGGAAGCCATAGCCCATCTGGACTATGGCTTCATTTATTGAATTGGCTCAGTTGACGCGATTGCGGCAAATGGACCGCAAGTCACTTAACCAGGAAGATTGTCATGAAGGCTGATATCCATCCCGATTATCACACGATCAAGGTGGTCATGACCGATGGCACCGAATACGAAACCCGCTCGACCTGGGGTTCGGAAGGCGCAGTCATGAACCTCGAAATCGACCCCAAGTCCCATCCGGCATGGACGGGCGGCAACCAGCAGCTGATGGACCGTGGTGGTCGCGTTTCCAAGTTCAACAAGCGTTTCGGTGGCCTCGGCCTCTGATCCCTTGTGGACGGATCATTTTAAAAAAGCCCGGTTTTGCCGGGCTTTTTTATTGCCTTCACGAACCTGATGAACAGGCTTGCGCGAATAAAAAAAGCAGGCTCGAAGCCTGCTTTTTGAATTTTCAATTGGCCGTTTTTTCTCAGTTGATCGAAAAAGCCGTGCGAAGAAGGTTGAGCTGGGCCTGAACGCTGTTTTCGTTGTCCGGCACCTTTGCCGCTTCTGCGGGACGGTAGATTTCGCGGTCGAGCAGGGCAACGCGGTTCTGAAGGCGCAGCGAGCGCTCGATGAGATCGCGGAAGGATTCCGGCAGGTCGTTCCAGCCTGGGGCATTACGGTCGACATTGAAGCTGTCGAGGCGGACCTTGTTCTTCTCGCTAAGAACCTGATCTCTGCTCATCTCGCCATTGTTGACGGCGCGCTGCAAAAGCAGCCACGATGCCATCTGCATCAGGCGGGTGGTGAGGCGCATCGATTCTGCTGCGTAAAGCACCGAGGCCATGCGCGGAAGAACCTTGGAGGCAACGCGGCCTGCACCATCGAGATAGCTGGCCGTTTCCTCTACCAGGGTCATTCCCTCGGTATAGAGGGTCTTGAACTGGTTGGAAGCTGCTGCGCGCCCAGCAAAGCTAATCGTATTCAAAACCTGTTCGGACATTTCTTTAATCCCTGCTCACGCACCACACTGTCAGGCAACGATGGTCCGGATAATTTGTTCCGGCCTTTAGTGTTTTCAGGATGGTATCTTTACCTGAAATGCGCAAGGCAATTATTAAAGAAGGGTTAATACCCACAGTTTTGCAAAAATGCGGAGCATTGAAAAAAAGAGCCGCAAAAGCGGCTCTCAAGGTAAAACAGGGAGAAAAATCAGACCAATTCGCCGAATGGAGAAGATGCCTGAAATCCAGAAGAACTGGATAGGTATAGTAATCTCTCAGAAAGCTTAATTTTGCGTTAATGGTAAACGAAAGACTGCCCCGGAATTTTAATCAACGTCGGTCTGGAGCGGATCACCTTCTCGGTTTTTACCCCGCAGCTTCCTTGGTGTACAATTCCTTCGCCGGTCCATGCGGCTCAGGATCGGAACAGATTTTCCGCGGCCTGCCTGCCGGCGGATTTTGTCGTGCGTGCCTCGTCGAGTCGCTGGATCTCGGCGCGGAGCAGCTCGATACGTGCGGTGAGTTCATCCACGGAAAGAAGGCTGAGGTCGCTGCCGATCTCGTGCGCCTGCGGCTTTTTCGGCCTGTCGTCTTCAAAGAGGCTCATATGCCCGCTCCTTTTTCAACATGCTCGTCGTCCTGAGGATATTGCGGCGCGCGCGGGTCGAGCGCAATACTTTCCGGCGTGACGAGGGGAGACGGCGTCGTTGGCATCATGGTCGAGAAGTTGTCCTTCTCGTCCGTCGTGAGCGTGGCGCGCTGACGGCTTCTCATGATCGCATAGGCGGTTATCAGGATGTGGGCGATGGCGGTTACGAAAAACAGGGCATACGGCCCCCAGTAGGTCATCACGGCGCCGCCGAGTGTCGGGCCGATGATCGTTCCGATGCCATAGAGAAGCAGCAACCCGCCGGACACCTTGACGAAATCTTCCGAAGCCGCGAAGTCGTTGGCGTGTGCAACGGCGATGGGGTATAGTGCGTTGGCCGCAGCACCATAGACAGCCACCATCGAAATCAGCAGATAGACGTCCTGCGGCCGAATGGCGGCGACGGCGAGGCCCGCCACAGCGCCAAGACCTGCAAGCCCCGCCAGCACATAGCGGCGGTCGATGCGGTCGGACAGACGCCCTGCCGGGAACTGCGCCAGAGCGCCGACGAAGATGGTCACGGAAACCATGATGGCGATCATCGTCGGATCAAGCCCGGCGCGTGAGCCGAAGACGGCACCGAGCGTACCATAGGCACCGTTGGCGATGCCGATCATCAATATGCCGACAAAGGACACCGGTGAATTGCGATAGAGCGCCGGTAAGTCCAGCTTCACCTTTTGCAAGGGTTGCGGACTTGCGGCTTTCGAGAGCGTGGCCGGCAGAATTGCGATGCAATAGATGATGCCGCAGATCATGAACAACGACGTGTTGCTGATATCGCCCATCGGTACGATCATCTGGCCCGCCACGACGCCAAGCAGCGTAATGGCGATATAAAGCGAGAAGATCATGCCGCGGCTTTCATTCGTGGCGCGCTCGTTCAGCCAGCTTTCGATGATCATCGAGGTTCCAGCGGTGCAGAAGCCCGTGAGGGCACGCAGGCCGATCCACCAGCCGTCATCGATGATGAGACCCGTCATCAGCACGGTCAGGCAGACGAGTGCCACGAAGGAACCGAAGGCGCGCACGTGGCCCGCGCGGCGAACGATGGCAGGCGCAACGAAGCAGCCGATGACGAAACCCGCCGCCCACGATGTGCCGAGAAAACCGAGAACTTCGTTTGAGTACCCTTCGGCGGAACCTCGTACAGGGAGGACAAGTCCCTGCAGGCCGTTACCCAGAAAAAGAAACAGAGTGCTGGATAAAAGAGCGAATACAGGTAGAAGGTTTCTGCTCATGAAGACACTCTCATGCGTTCGGACGTGCGGATCGGGCGTTCTCACGGATGCCACCCCAATGGGTTGCACTCTTCTGGTGAACGTTAAAAATGTCCAGCCTGTGACGATGTGGAAATAAAGAAAAGGCTGAACAAATGGCAAAGGCGATCGGGCTTTTTCTATTGCTGGCGATGATCGTCCAGATCATCCGGCCCATTGGCGTGCCTGGACTGCGAAAACGCGGCGATTGCTGGAAGATTGCCGTCGCGGCATTTGTCATATGGTCGGCGACGCTGCTTCTTCGCCCCTGATGCCTGCGTTATCAGAACATGAAAAAAGCCGCCTCGAAAGGCGGCTTTGATCTTTGTCCGGAGCTTGAGCGTGGCTCACGCCGCCTTTTCGAGTTCCTGCTTCCAGGTGCCCTTGGCTGCGAGCGTGTTCATCGCAGCGCGGTGCGTGAAGGCACGCTGGCCAGCAGCGACGTTCTCCTGCTTGCCGCCCCATACCTTGAGGGCCGTATCCTGCAGCGCACGGCCGTAGGAATAGGTCAGCGCCCAAGGAAGGTCGAAACCGGAGTTCATGGCGGAAAGGTGGGCGGTTGCCTCCTCGGAGGACTGGCCGCCGGAGAGGAATGCGATGCCCGGAACAGCCGACGGTACAGTCGCCTTCAGAACCTTGACGGTCTTTTCAGCCACCTCATCGACCGAAGCCTTGCGGGCCTTCTTGCCGTCGATGACCATGTTCGGCTTGAGGATCATGCCTTCGAGATTGACGCGGGCGTCGAACAGATCAGCAAATACCGTCTGGAGAACCCACTGCGTGACTTCCGCGCAACGATCGATGTCGTGCGTACCCGGCTCGCCGTCCATCAGGACTTCAGGCTCGACGATCGGCACGATATCAGCCTGCTGGCAGAGAGCGGCGTAACGGGCAAGAGACTGGGAGTTGGCCTTGATGGAGCCCCAGCTCGGACGCTGTTCGCCAATGGTGATGACGCCGCGCCATTTGGCGAAGCGTGCGCCCGCCTCGTGGTACTTGCGCAGACGCTCGTACAGGCCATCGAGACCTTCGGTGATGAATTCATGCGGGTGGAAAGCCATCGGCTTGGCACCGATATCCACCTTGATGCCGGGAAGGCTGCCTGCTGCCTTGATGATGTCGACGAAGGGGGTGCCGTCGGCGGCCTTCTGGAAAAGAGTTTCCTCATAGAGGATGACGCCGGAGATACACTTCTTCATGGCGTCGTCGGAACGGAACAACATCTCGCGATAGTCGCGGCGGGTGGTTTCGGTGGACTCCAGATTGATGCTGTCGAAACGCTTTTTGATCGTTCCTGTGGACTCGTCGGCCGCAAGGAGACCCTTGCCGTCGGCGACCATTTTGATTGCGATGTCTTCGAGACGTTCGGTCATTTGCTATACTCCCAAGGCACAATACAATTCCGGATAACAGAAGATCCATGGCAGGGAAATGGCATGCTAACTCATTGAAACGATTGAAATGATTTCAATCGTTTGAAACTTTTCCTCCCATCTGTACCTGCCAAAAAACAAGCCGGGCAAGCAGTGCTTGTCCGGCTTTCTCGTCAGGCAAGGTGTCGAAGTTTACTTGGCGCCGGAAAGGATGGCAACGCCCGGCAATTCCTTGCCTTCCATCCATTCGAGGAACGCGCCGCCAGCCGTCGAGACATAGCTGAAATCGTCTGCGACGCCGGCATGGTTGAGGGCCGCCACCGTATCGCCGCCGCCTGCGACCGACACGAGCTTGCCTGCCTTGGTGCACTCTGCGGCATGCTTTGCAGCGGCAACGGTCGCTGCGTCGAAGGGTTCGATTTCGAAGGCGCCGAGCGGACCGTTCCAGACCAGGGTTTCGGCGCGGGAAATCCATGCCTTGATGCTTTCGACCGATTTCGCGCCGACATCGAGAACCATGGCATCGGCGGGAATGGCGCTGATTTCGACGGTTTCGTTGGCCGCACCGGCCTTGAATTCGCGGGCCACCACGCCGTCTTCCGGAAGAACGATGGCGCAGCCGGAGGAAGCTGCCTCGATCATGATCTGCTTGGCCGTATCGGCCAGATCGTGCTCGCAGAGCGACTTGCCGACATTCGTGCCACGTGCGGCAAGGAAGGTGTTGGCCATACCACCGCCGATGACGAGCGCGTCAACCTTCTTCACGAGGTTCATCAGAAGATCGATTTTAGACGAAACCTTCGCGCCACCGACGATGGCGACGACCGGACGGACCGGTTCGCCAAGTCCCTTTTCGAGCGCTTCAAGTTCGGCCTGCATGGTGCGGCCCGCGTAAGCCGGCAGATGACGTGCGAGACCTTCCGTCGAGGCGTGGGCGCGGTGAGCCGCCGAAAAGGCGTCGTTTACGTAGATGTCGCCATTGGCGGCCAGCGCTTCAACGAAGGCCGGGTCGTTCTTTTCCTCGCCCTTGTGGAAACGGGTGTTTTCCAGAAGCAGGATATCGCCGTCATTCAGCTTCGCGATGGCGTCGGCTGCGGGCGCGCCGATGCAATCGGAGGCGAAGGAAACGGCATGGTCGAGAACTTCTTCCACAGCGGGTACGATCAGACCCAGCGACATGTCGGCTACAGGTTCACCCTTCGGGCGGCCGAAATGCGCAAGCAGGATAACCTTTGCGCCCTTTTCGGAAAGTTCCAGAATGGTCGGTGCAACGCGTTCGATGCGTGTCGTGTCCGTTACTTTCCCATCTGCGACCGGTACGTTGAGATCGACGCGTACGAGCACGCGCTTTCCGGCAATGTCTTTAAGATCGTCGAGGGTTTTGAAGGCGGGCATGTATCGATCCTGATTTTGTTAAGACGGGTTAAGGTTGGCTGGAACATACAATGCCTGAAAGCCGACGCAAGCCGCTTATGCTTCATTTTCTCGCACATCGGTTGAAGGTGTCGATGCCGGCAGGCTGTTGGCTTCCGCACTTCCGGCGCGCGGGTCACGCCGTTGCGCCAGATATGCGCGGACGCGATGGATGATTTCATTGAGGCTGATGAATATCGGCAGGCTGGTTGCCGGTTCGACAGGTTCGAGCGAGATGCCGACGCCCGAGATTGCGCCATGTTCATCCAGCGCGCGGACGATCAGCACGATGGAGCCGAGGCGTACGCGATCGGCATAATCTGCCTTTCCGCTGAGGCGCGCTTCGATCAGTTCCGCGATGGTCATCGCCTGTTCTGCCGTTGAAAGGAGGCCAGGACCGTAGGCCGCCTCCAGCTCCTTCCCGGGACGGGAGGGGGAAATCGCGAAGGTGCCGAAGAAGTCCGCATCGTCTTCCGTAACAGGCAGGGCGCTGGCGAACAGCCGGTCGATCAGGCGCGAATATCCGGGGGCGATGAAAAGGTAGACAAGATCGTCCTCCCGCAGCCGTCCGGCATATTGGTAACGTATCGACTTGCCGTCACGCACGACGAGAGAGGGCATGGCCCAGCGCGGGATGCGCTCACCCTGCAGAACGGCGCTGCCGCTGGCGACACGGTAGGAGATCAGTTCGTGATTGGCCGTGCCGGGAAGGTCTACTTCCAGCTTGTCGACCTCGCCCATGCGCGGCGGCACGATCAGGCCAAGCCGCGTGGCGACGGGCTTGATCGTCCAGCCCTGCACCAAAAGCGATACCAGCACGATGATGAAGGCGGCGTTGAAGTAAACCTGCGCGTCATCCAGTCCACCGAGAATGGGCATGATGGCAAGCAGGATCGACACGGCTCCACGCAGGCCCACCCACGCGACGAAGGAAGTTTCCTGCTGTGTATAGTTGAAGGGCATCAGGCTCAGCCACACCGCCAGCGGGCGTGCCACGAAGATGAGGAACAGGGCGAGCAGCACGGCGGGAATGGCAATCGCTGGAAATTGCGATGGCGTGGCAAGCAGCCCCAGCATCAGGAACATGATGATCTGCGACAGCCATGTCAGACCCTCGTGGAACCGGCGGATGGTGTCCTTGGCAAAGATCTTCCGGTTACCCGCGACGATGCCAGCGACGTAGACGGCGAGGAAGCCGCTGCCGCCGATGGTGCCGGTGAAGGAGAAGACGAGGAGCGCAAGCGCCAGAACGAAGATCGGCGCAAGCCCTCTGTCGGCAGCAAAACGGTTGACGACGGTGACGATCATAAGCCCGCCGAGGAGGCCGAAGATCAGCCCCAGCCCCATCTGCTCCAGGAAGAGAATGAGGAAGCTGCGGTCGAAACCGGCAAGCCCCTGTCCTTTCGCGATGACCTCTACAAGCGCGATGGTCAGGAAGATAGCCATCGGGTCATTGGTGCCGGATTCGACTTCGAGCGTGGAGCGCACCTGATCGCGGATATGGATGCCGCCGATGCGAAGCAGGAAGAATACGGCGGCTGCATCGGTCGAGGCGACGATGGCGCCGAGGAGCAGTCCCTGAAGCCAGGAAAGACCGAGCAGCAGGGCGGCCGCGCCGGCAAAAAAGATGGAGGTCAGGATCACACCGCCGGTCGCAAGCGCGATGGCGGGTGCTGCGGAAATCCTGAAGGATTGTATCGACGTACCGAAACCGGAATCGAACAGGATGACCGCAAGTAGGAGCGATCCCAGCATGTAGGCGAGCGGATTGTTGGTGAACTCTATGCCGAGGCCGTCAACCCCTGCCGCAAGACCGATCATCAGGAACAAGAGCAGCAGCGGTGCACCGAAGCGAAATGCGATCAAACTGGAAAACGCTGCGACCAAAACAAGTATCGTTGCTACCAGCAGCAAAAAATAAAATGATTCCATGTCGGTCGCCTCGCTCGAAACGGCTCCGGTCCGTGGCCTGCGCACTCTGGACGTTTGCAGTCAATGCGCCACGGTTGCGGGCCTTCAGCGCTATTGCGGAGTGGCGTTGAATGGCAAGGCAAGGCGGGGTGTATCGAACGACACGGCAGGGAGGCAGTGCATTGCGCACGACCGAATCTCTGCCTCGATTTTTCTGTGCCAAAATAGACAGCAGCAAGGCGGGAAATGGGAAAGTTGGCGGCAATCCGCCAAAAAACAAAACCCGGCAGGATTGCTCCGGCCGGGTTCTTTTTGGGCAAATCCGTTTTGGATCAGATGGTCTTTGCGAAAGCCACGGCTGTGTCGGACATACGGTTGGAGAAGCCCCACTCGTTGTCGTACCAGGACAGGACACGGACGAAATTGCCTTCCATGACTTTCGTCTGGTCGTTTGCGAAGATCGAGGAGTGGCTGTCGTGGTTGAAGTCACGCGAAACCAGCGGCTCGTCGGTGTAGCCGAGGATGCCTTTCAGCTTGCCATCGGCAGCGGCCTTGATCGCTTCGTTGATTTCCGCAACGGTCGTGTCGCGCTTGGCAATGAACTTGAAGTCCACGACCGAAACGTTCGGGGTCGGAACGCGGATCGACGTGCCGTCCAGCTTACCCTTGAGATGCGGCAGAACGAGGCCGACGGCCTTCGCGGCACCTGTCGAGGTCGGGATCATGGAAAGCGCTGCGGCGCGGGCGCGGTACAGATCCTTGTGCATGGTGTCCAGCGTCGGCTGGTCGCCCGTGTAGGAGTGGATCGTGGTCATGAAGCCATGATCGATGCCAACAACGTCATCGAGAACCTTCACAACCGGCACGAGGCAGTTGGTGGTGCAGGACGCGTTGGAGATGACGAGGTGATCCTTCGTCAGCTGGTCGTGGTTGACGCCGAAGACGACCGTCAGGTCGGCATTGTCGGCAGGAGCCGAAACGATAACGCGCTTTGCGCCAGCCGTGAGGTGCGCTGCAGCCTTGTCACGCGAGGTGAAGATGCCGGTGCACTCGAGCGCGATATCGACGCCGAGTTCCTTGTGCGGCAGGGTTGCCGGGTCGCGGACGGCCGTTACCTTGATCGGCTTGCCGCCGCCAACGGTGATGGTGTCGCCTTCGACCTTGACCTCTGCCGGGAACTTGCCGTGGATCGAGTCGTAGCGCAGCAGATGCGCGTTGGTTTCAACCGGGCCGAGGTCGTTGATGGCAACGACTTCAATGTCGGTGCGGCCGGATTCCACGATGGCGCGAAGGACGTTGCGGCCGATACGGCCAAAGCCGTTGATGGCAACTTTTACAGTCATTTACAGTCTCCCGATGAAGAATTGTACGTGTCTTGCGAAATGGTGAGGGCTTGGGGCCCTCACGAAAGCTTTTCCTCTACGGCGGCAACGACGGCTTCTGCGTTGATGCCGAAGTGCTTGAAGAGATCCTTTGCCGGAGCGGAAGCGCCGAAGGAGTTCATGCCGACGAAAGCACCGTCATTGCCGATGAAGTAGTCCCAGCCCTGACGAACAGCGGCTTCGACAGCAACCTTGACTGGCGAGTTGCCGATGATTGCCTTGCGGTAGGTTTCCGGCTGCTCCTTGAAGAGTTCGAAGCAGGGAACAGAAACCACGCGGGCGGAAACGCCCTTGTCCTTCAGCGTAGCAGCCGCCTTCAGGGCGACTTCGACTTCGGAGCCGGATGCGAAGATCGAAACCTTGGCGTCGCTTGCCGAAACCAGTTCGTAAGCGCCGTAAGCGGAAAGGTTCTTCTCTTCATAGTCCTTGCGCGAAGGCGTCAGGTTCTGGCGGGTAAGCGCCAGAGCGGACGGGCGATGCTTCTGCTCGAGAGCAATCTGCCAGCACTCAGCCGTTTCGGTTTCGTCTGCCGGGCGGAAGACCAGAAGGTTCGGAATGGCGCGCAGCGAGGAAACCTGCTCGACCGGCTGGTGGGTCGGGCCGTCTTCGCCAACGCCGATGCTGTCGTGCGTGAGGACGTGGACGACGCGGATGCCCATCAGGGCGGCAAGGCGGATCGACGGACGGCAATAATCCGAGAAGATCATGAAGCCGCCAGCGTAAGGAATAAGACCGCCGTGCAGCGCGATACCGTTCATGGCCGCAGCCATCCCGTGTTCGCGGATGCCATAGTGGAGGTAGCGGCCGGAGAAGTCCGAAGGCGTGATGGACTTCATCTGGCTGGTCTTGGTGTTGTTCGAAGGCGTCAGGTCAGCCGAGCCGCCAATCGTTTCCGGCAGGATGCCGTTGATGACTTCGAGCGCGTCTTCGGAAGCCTTGCGGGTCGCGACGGTCGGGTTGTTCTCGATGATCTTCTTCTTGAAGGCATCGATGCTGCTATCGAAGTTGCCGGGCAGCTCGCCTGCGAAACGGCGCTTGAACTCCGCCTTCTTGCCAGCTTCAGACGCTTCGAGACGGGCTTCCCAGTCCTGACGCGTCTTGGTGGAGCGCAGACCTGCGAGGCGCCATGCATCGAGCACATCTTCCGGAACGGTGAAAGCTTCCGCTTCCCAGTTCAGGTGCTTGCGCGCAGCGGCAATTTCTTCCGCGCCCAGCGGGTTGCCGTGAACCTTGTGGGTACCCTGCTTGTTGGGAGCGCCGAAACCGATCACGGTCTTGCAGGCGATGAAGGTCGGACGGTCCGACTTCTGCGCGGCTTCGATGGCAGCGGCGATCGCGTCCGGATCGTGGCCATCGACGCGGATGGTGTTCCAGTGAACGGCCTGGAAGCGGGCGATCTGGTCTGTGCTGTCGGAGAGGCCAACTTCACCATCGATGGTGATGTTGTTGTCATCCCAGAACAGAACGAGCTTGTTCAGCTTCAGGTGACCAGCAAGCGCGATGGCTTCGTGGCTGATACCTTCCATGAGGCAGCCGTCGCCGCACAGAACATAGGTAAAGTGGCTCTGAAGGTCGGAGCCGAATTCTTCTTCCAGCTTGCGCTCGGCAATCGCCATGCCGACAGCGTTGGCAATGCCCTGTCCGAGCGGACCCGTGGTCGTCTCGATGCCGGTTGCATGGCCGTATTCCGGGTGGCCGGCCGTCTTCGAGCCGAACTGACGGAAGCGCTTGATCTCATCGATCGTCATGTCCTCGTAGCCGGTCAGATAGAGCAGCGAATAGAGGAGCATCGAACCGTGGCCCGCAGACAGCACGAAGCGATCACGGTCGGCCCAGAGCGGGCTCTTCGGATCGAACTTCAGGTAGCGGGTGAAGAGAACGGTGGCGACATCTGCTGCGCCCATAGGCAGGCCAGGGTGGCCGGAATTGGCCTTCTCAACTGCGTCCATGGCAAGAAAGCGGATCGCGTTGGCCATCCGGTTGTGTTTGTCGCGAGAAATCATGGCTTTTCCGTCTGTTTCCGGGTGAAAGGAGATAGTTTTATGCAACTATCCAAAAAGCGGGTTGATCCATAGCAGGTGAAGCAGGCAAGTCAACAAATCCGCAGCCATTTGCGGTTCGGTCGCCGATAAAAATCGTTTTGAAAACCGGGTATCTTTTCATGGACCGCGAGTGCTGAATGAGCGCCTGACTTTATTCATCCACAGAGCAAAACGCTCCAATGCACTGGTTTGATTGACGGGATGGTAAATCGGGTAATAACCTCGTGATTACTAGAAAGAGCCCAAAGGCCGAATGATTCGGCCAGTTGCGTGCGAGTTGGAAAAAACGATGTCGGCTGACAAGACCGTACAATCTGCGCTGATGGAGCTGAGTACTGCCATCACGAGCCTCGAAAACGCCATCGATATGCGTATCGAGCGTGAGCGGGAGGCTGGCGACATCGACAACGAGGTCAAGCGGGTCCATATCGACAGGGCAAGGCTCGCCAACGAACTGGATCAGGCCGAGTTTCGCGCCAACCGTCTGGAAGAAGTCAATCGCGAGGTTTCCCGCCGTCTTGTGACGGCGATGGAGACGATACGCGCAGTGCTGGATCGATAGGAGCGGCCAATGGCTCAGGTTACCGTTATGATCGACGGCAAGGCTTATCGTATGGCCTGCGAAGCGGGGCAGGAACAGCATCTGACCGATCTTGCCACCCGTTTCGACCAATATGTCGGGCATCTCAAGGGACAGTTCGGCGAGATTGGCGATCTTCGCCTGACCGTCATGGCTGGCATCATGGTTATGGACGAGCTTTCTGAACTCAACCGCAAGCTGGAAAAGCTGGAGAGCCAGGTCGCCTCATTGACGCAGAACCGGGATGGTATGGCCGAGCAGAAAGCCAGGTCGGACGAAATGGTCGCGATCGCCATCAGCGATCTTGCTGCGCGTCTCAACGGCGTTACCGAAAAGCTGCTGGCGCGGCCCAAGCCCGCAGCGCATTGATCGACGTGTATCGACTTGAAAGCGCGCCGCCTTTCAAAAACGAGCGATGTTTGGGGTGATGACGCTTCAAAACGTAAAATTCCCTTCGTCCCCCTCTGGCGGATTTCACGGATCCGTCCTATATCTTGGTAGCGTTCTGCGCTTCCCGACAGGAACCACAATCCCTGGGGCCATACTCGATCCAAAGGGAGCTGTCCCTGGCCAGTCCCGTGGGGCTGGACACACGGTGCCCACCTACTTTTGTAGGCACCCAGGATCGTAAATCTCCATCGGTCGCCGCGGATCGCACTTCAGATTTTCATCTGAAGTTTCCTTCATGACGCCGACAGTCGGTTTCATTGCTGCCTCGCCCAGATTTTTCACCCGCTATCATTGCATTGGCGGAACAATTCCTTATTATCCGGATTGGTATGTCTGTTATGCCCTGTAAAAGAGGGCGCTGCGGTCAAAACCGCGACGTGCCGTTCAACAGCCCAAAGAGCTAAACTTGTTTACTGAAATCTTGATCGTGGTCCTGCTCACCGTCGTGAACGGTGTGCTTGCCATGTCCGAGCTTGCCGTGGTTTCCTCGAGACCGGCAAGGCTCAAAGTGCTGGCCGCACAAGGCAGCAGGGGCGCGACCATCGCGCTTAATCTTTCCGAAAATCCGGGACGTTTTCTGTCCACCGTGCAGATCGGCATTACGCTGGTCGGCATTCTCTCCGGTGCCTTTTCTGGTGCCACGCTCGGCACGCGGTTTACCGCGTGGCTTATGGAACAGGGTGTTCCCGACCGCGCAGCCGACGCCCTCGGTGTCGGTATCGTCGTTGTCGCGATTACCTATCTTTCGCTTATTGTCGGTGAACTGGTTCCCAAACAGATCGCACTTCGCGACCCTGAAAAGGTTGCGGCCCGTGTCGCCCCGGCAATGGCAATGCTTTCCAAGATCGGCGCACCGCTGGTGTGGTTGCTCGACAAGTCCGGCAGGACCGTTCTTGCGCTTCTGGGGCATAGCGGTGAATCGAGCGCGTCTGTCACGGATGACGAAATCCGCACTGTTCTTGCTGAGGCTCACAGCGCAGGTGTGATCGAAACCGAGGAATCGGCGATGATCACGAGCGTCATGCGCCTTGCCGACCGCAACGCCCGTGGCCTTATGACGCCGCGCCGCGATGTGGAGGTCGTTGATATCGAAGACAGCGCCGAAGAAATCCGCGAGCAGCTTCGCGCGACGCAGCGTTCGCGCCTGCCGGTCCGCAACGGTGCATCCGACGAAATCCTCGGTGTGCTTTTCGCCAAGGACGCCTTCGATGCGCTGGCGTCAGGCAAGGAGTTGAACATACGCGAGCTTCTGCGCGAGGTTCCGGTCGTATCCGACCTGACGAGTGCGGTGGACGTCATTCAGTCGCTTCGCCGTTCGACCGTGCATATGGTTCTCGTCTATGACGAGTACGGCCATTTCGAAGGTATCATCAGCTCAGGTGACATTCTGGAGGCCATTACCGGCGCTTTCCAGGAGGATAACGATGAGGAGCCGGCAATCGTCGAGCGCGATGACGGCTCGTTCCTCGTGGCGGGCTGGATGCCGGCGGACGAATTCGCCGATCGCATGGGCTTCCAGATCGATGAGGATGCGGAGTTTGAAACGGTTGCGGGCCTGGTCCTGGATGAGTTCCGTCGCCTACCGGAACTCGGTGAACACGTCACCCGGAATGGCTGGCGTTTCGAAGTCATCGATCTCGACGGTCATCGGATCGACAAGGTGCTCGTGAGCCGGGCTGCCTGATGCCGTCTGGCTTAGGGGAAAAGGCAAGACTGCGCGGCGAAAGGCTCGCCGCGCGGGATGCCCTCACACAGGGTGAGCGGTATACGAAGAGCCTGGCAATGTCCGTTTGCGGGGCCGCCAGAATAGATTTCAAGCCGGGCGCGGTTATCTCCGGATTCATGCCGATCCGATCCGAGGCTGATGTCCGGCCTCTTATGGAAGCGCTGCGCCGCAAGGGTGCCGGGCTTGCGTTGCCTGTCGTTCTCAGTCGCGAAACCATTGTCTTCAGAGCCTTCGAGGCGGATGCACCGTTGGTGAATACCGGGTTCGGAACAACCGGACCGGGCGACGATGCGCAGGTTCTTGATCCGGATATCCTTCTCGTTCCACTCGCTGCCTTCGACAGGCAGGGGCATCGCATCGGTTATGGAGCGGGGCATTATGACCGCGCCGTCGCACGGCTGCGCGAGAAGGGCCGCGACCCCGTTCTCATCGGCGTTGCGTTTGACTGCCAGGAAGTCGTATCGGTTCCGGCGGAGCCGCATGATGTGCCGCTGCACGCCATACTGACAGAGAGCGGTCTGAGACGCGTTTCTCCACCGCCCGTGACGTCCGATGGTGGGCAAACGGCGATTTAGCCTTTTTAAACGGCGCGTTTCCCGCTAGACGGAACGAAATCTAACAAACATGTGCCAGCGGGGCGGGTGAATGAGGCTTCTTTTTCTCGGAGATATGGTCGGTAAGACCGGACGGACGGCGGTTTGGGAAAAACTGCCGGGACTGATCTCCGATCTGAAACTGGATTTCGTTATCGTCAACGGTGAAAACGCCGCAGGTGGCTTCGGCATCACCGAGGACATCTACCTCGAAACGATCAATGCCGGCGCGGACGTCGTGACGACCGGAAACCACGTATGGGACCAGAAGGAAGCCGTATCGTTCTGCGAGCGGCACGATCAGTTTCTGCGACCTGCCAACTATCCCAAGGGGACGCCCGGAAAAGGCTCCGGCCTCTTCTATGCGCGAAACGGTGCGCGGATCCTCGTCGCCAACATCATGGGCCGCGTTTTCATGCATCCGGAACTCGACGATCCGTTCAGTTCGGCTGAATCCATTCTCGCAGCCTGCCCGCTGAAAGAGCAGGCCGACGCGATCATTTTCGATTTCCACGCTGAAGCAACCAGCGAAAAGCAGTGTTTCGGCCACTTCGTCGACGGTCGCGCCAGCTTCGTGGTGGGAACGCACACCCATGTGCCGACCGCAGATGCGCAGATCCTCAATGGCGGCACCGCCTACATGTCGGACGCTGGCATGTGCGGCGACTATGATTCCTCGCTCGGCATGGACAAAGAAGAGCCGATCAACCGCTTCATCTCCAAGATGCCGAAGGGCCGTTTTGAGGCCGCGAGCGGTCCGGCGACGCTTTGTGGCGTTGGTGTGGAGATTTCCGACAGTACCGGACTTGCCGAAAAAATCGAGCCGTTACGTATCGGACCGAGACTGGCGGAAACCGTGCCGTCCTTCTGGGCCTGACGCCGCCGATCTTGATGCAATGACGATATTGTGAGCGTCCTGCCTTTCGTGGCAACTGGACGCTTGCCCATGCTTGGCCCATTCTCCGGTATCGCAAGTTCAGGGGAATGGCGTCATGATGCGCATGCTATTGCTTGCAATATCCGGACTGGTTGCCTTGTCGACAGCCGCGCATGCTCAAGCACCTGCCCGTCCACCTGTCAGCCAATGTCAGGCAATCGCTCAAACCATTCCGGACGTCACCTTCGCCTCCTTCAAGCCGCCGGGCATACAGCTTGCCCAGGCCAGCACGAAGGAAGAGGTGAAAATACAATATATCGGCCACTCGACCTACATGATCGTGTCGCCCGGCGGGGTGGTGATCGCCACCGATTATAATGGCGTCTATCGCCCGCCCGTCACCCCGACCATCGTGACGATGAACAAGGCGCATGCGACGCATTACACTCTCAGCCCCGATCCGGCGATCCAGCACGTTCTGCATGGATGGAGTGACGTGCCCGACGAGAAAGCGGACCATAAACTGCTGGTGGATGACGTTTATATCCGAAATGTCACATCGGATATCCGCAATCGCTGGGGCGGCGGCGGACTTCTCGAAAAGGATGGAAACTCCATCTTCATCTTCGAGATTGCGGGCCTCTGCATAGGGCATCTTGGCCACCTGCATTATGAACTTACCGAAACGCAATACGCGGAAATCGGCCGTCTCGATGTTCTGATGGTGCCCGTGGATGGTGGACTGACGATGGGGGCAGACAGCATGAGCCGGATTGTGAAGCGACTGAGGTCAGCTCTCATCCTGCCCATGCATCAGCCGAGCGGTCTGAGCCAGTTTCTCACCATGTTCGAAGGGCAGTTCCAGATCGCCTACGCCAGCGACCAGGTTATCAGCATATCCATGAGGAACCTTCCCCGCCAGCCGCAGATACTCGTGCCCCAGGGCATGTAGTAAAGCAACCGTCGGGGAAGGCGGGGGAGCCTGACTGCTTAGGCAAATGCCAGATGCTGGCGAACACCGACATCCGGTGTCTTGTCGTCGGACAGGTTTGCCTTGGCGATTTCCCAGCCGAATTTCAGTGTGCTGTCCGTCGAAGCCCAGATATCCGCATCATCGACGTGGAGCGCCAGCAACGTCAGCTGCGGGTCGTTCTTGCCATGTTCGTACCAGGCTGCAGTCACCGAGTTCCAGTATTCGTCTACCTTGGCCCGGTCGTCACGTACTTCCAGCTTGCCTGAAAGGCAGGCGTGATAGTCGTGATCCTTGCCAACAACGCAGAAATGCGCGCGCGAGCCGGACTTCACCGACTGGACCAGATCGGTATCCTTCTTCGTGAAAAACCAGATGGTGTTGGTCTTGGGATCGGCGTGGGGCGCCATTGGCTGCATGTGGCTATGCAGGCCTTCAAGGCCGAGCATGCCGGCATGAACTGAATTGATCTCGTCCCAAAGCTGGCGGGCAGGGGCTTCTTTTGCTTCCGTCAGACTGACCATTGATGTCTCCTTCCAGTTGGTTGCCTGGGCGACGACGGGGCAGGGCGCTCCGCTCACCGCGCTCATGGCAAAAACGGCGTGTGGATCGATCGGTTCCTTATCTTCTTCAGAATGCAAAACGCTTGCGGGCTTGAACGGCGGGCGTATCGCACTTATAAGGCCCGCAATCTGCAAGTTAAGACAATCGGGTTTCCTATGGCTGGTCATTCACAGTTCAAGAACATCATGCATCGCAAGGGTAAACAGGACGGTATCCGTTCCAAGATGTTTTCCAAGCTTGCACGCGAAATCACCGTTGCCGCCAAGGCGGGCTTGCCTGACCCGAGCATGAATGCCGCTCTGCGTCTGGCAGTCCAGAACGCCAAGGCGCAGTCGATGCCGAAAGACAACATCGATCGCGCGATCAAGAAGGCATCCGGCGCCGATGCTGAAAACTATGATTATGTACGTTACGAAGGTTACGGTCCGGGCGGCACAGCGGTCATCGTCGAAGCGCTGACCGATAACCGCAACCGCACCGCCTCGAACGTCCGTTCCATCTTCACCAAAGCCGGTGGCGCGCTTGGCGAAACCGGCTCGGTTTCCTTCTCCTTCGACCGCGTTGGCGAAATCACTTACAAGGCTTCCGTTGGCGATGCCGACAAGGTGATGGAAGCGGCAATTGAAGCCGGTGCCGATGACGTGGAAACCAACGAGGAAGGCCACACGATCATCTGCGGTTTCGAAGCGATGGGTGAAGTCTCCAAGGCGCTGGAAGGCGTGCTCGGCGAAGCCGAAAGCGTAAAGGCAATCTGGAAGCCCCAGAACACCGTTCCGGTCGATGAGGAAAAGGCGCAGTCGCTGATGAAGCTTATCAACAACCTCGAAGACGACGACGACGTACAGAACGTCTATTCGAACTTCGAAGTCTCCGAAGAAATCCTCGCGAAGCTTTCCGCCTGATTTTCCGGTCATTGAATAAAAAAGCCCCGGCAGCGATTGCTCCGGGGCTTTTTGTTTGTGCTTTATGCCGCCTCGCGGATGGATGTCCGGACATCCGCGAATATCTCTACGGAACGAAGCCGTTTTTCGATATCGTGGATCGGCATGGAGACGATCAGTTCGTCCGCCTGTGTTTCCGCAAGGAAACCATCCAGATGGCTCTTGATTGTTGCAGGTGAACCGACCGCGGCAAAGCGCAGGGTGTGCTCCACCGAGAAACGCTCCATATCATTCCAGTAACCGTCCATGCTTTCGACCGGTCTTGGGAACGGGGTGCGAACGTTGCGGCGCAGATTGACGAACTGCTGCTGCGAGGAGGTGAAGAGATATTGCGCCTCCTCATCCGTATCCGCACCCACGCCCATGACGCCCACCATGACATATGGTTTGTCCAGCACGGCAGAGGGTTGGAAACGCTCGCGATAGATATGGATCGCTTCCATCAGCATGTCTGGAGCGAAATGCGATGCGAAGGAGTATGGCAAACCGAGCGCAGCCGCTAGGTGAGCGCTGTAGGTGCTGGAGCCGAGCAACCAGATCGGCACGTTGGAATTCATGCCGGGAACGGCAAGGATCGTCTGATCCTCTTCCGGCGGGCCAAAATAGCGTTGAAGCTCGATGATGTCGTGGGGGAAGTTTTCCGCACCGGCATCGAGATTGCGGCGCAACGCCCGGGCCGTGCGCATGTCTGTACCCGGTGCGCGGCCAAGGCCCAGATCGACGCGACCGGGCAGAAGGGCCGCCAGCGTGCCGAATTGCTCGGCGATGACCAGCGGCGAGTGGTTGGGCAGCATAATGCCACCCGAACCGACCCGGATGTGTTTGGTGGCCGCACCCACATGGGCGATGACGAGGGATGTGGCAGCGCTTGCGATGCCAGGCATACCATGATGTTCGGCCAGCCAGATGCGGTTATAACCGTGCTCTTCCGCCTTGATGGCCATGCGGCGAGAGTTTTCAAGCGCGTTGCCGACGGTCTCGCCTTCGCCGATCGGTGAGAGGTCGAGAATGGAAAAAGGGATCATCCGTCGCTCCTGGAAAAAAAGTCCTGTTTCCGACCCGATGTAAGTTGCTCGCCAGCCTTTACCATAGCTATCGCGCAGAATTGATGAAGCGTTCAAAAAAATTGGGGCTCACGAGGAGCCCCATCTGCCTTTCAGCTTGCCTGACGGTATCGTGTCGGATCGGGATAAGCGGCACGACCGTTGCCGTCCGCAAGAACGAACTGCCCCAGCCTGCCGTCCATCTCGCCCGCTTCCGTTGCAAGATTGTGGATGGCCGCGGTTGTTTCCTCGACCATGGCGGCATTCTGCTGCGTCATGGCGTCAAGGCCGCTCACCGTGCTGTTGATTTCCGCCAGTGTGTGCGCCTCTTCTCGGGTTGATTCCATGATTTCCTCGATGCGGGCGCTGATTGTCTGGACGTGCTGGCCAATGCCCGCCAGCGATACTCCGGCCTTTTCGACCAGTGCCACACCGGTTGAAACCTCGTCGGTGGAGCGTTTCAGCAGGGTGGTGATCTCCTTTGCCGCCGCTGCCGAACGCTGCGCCAGTTCGCGCACCTCCTGGGCGACGACCGCAAAACCTTTGCCTGCTTCCCCGGCGCGGGCCGCTTCAACGCCTGCGTTCAGGGCAAGAAGATTGGTCTGGAAGGCGATCTCGTCGATCACGCCGATGATCTGGTTGATCTGCCGCGAGGAGGTCTGGATCGCTTCCATGGCAGAAATGGTCTGCTCCATCACGTTGCTGGAGACGGTCGCCTCCTTGCTCGCGTCGCGGGCAATCCGGGTTGCCTGTTCGGCACGGTCGATCTGATCGCGAACCGCTTCGGTGATGGCCTTGATGGCGCTTGCGGTTTCCGTGATGGAGGCCGCCTGTCGCTCGGTGCGTTCGGCAAGCTGGTCGGCGCCAACGCGCATTTCTTCCGAACCTCCGCGCACAGCCGCGGAATTGCCGCCGATCGCCTGCATGGTGTCGCTGAGGCGCGCCAGCGCCGTATTGAAATTGTGGCGCAGGCTTTCGAGATCCGCGGGAAACACGGTTTCGATGCGATAGGCGAGATTGCCGTTCGCCAGCCGGTCCAGTCCTTCATCCAGCGAATGGACGACCATCTGCAAGGTGTTGGCCTCCGCTTCGCGCTCGGCCATATGTGCCTGACGCGCCGTTTCCGCTTCCTTGCGGGTGCGTGAGGACGTCGCTTCAAGTTCCCGCTGCTGGATGAGCTTTTCGCGGAAGCTGCCAAGCGCGCGCGCCATCAGGCCGATTTCGTCTTTCCTGTCCTGATTGCCGATTTCGGCATTAAGGTTACCGGCTGCGACATCACCGGTGAGAGTGGCGAGCTTCTGCAACGGCGCGAAAAGTCGACGGGCAAAGAATGCGGTCGCGGCCCCGATAACTGCCAGAACGCAAAGGCCGATCGTCGCCAGTGTGCCAGCGATGGATATGGAGCCTGCATTGAGTTCACTCTGGAGAATGCTTTCAACGGCAAGATATCTCTCACCAGCAAATGAAAACGGGCGAGCATAGGCGTTGGCCTCGCCATCGGCACGGACGATTTTTGCTTCCGTCATGCCCGCTGCATTAAGGGCGGTCGTGTAGAAGCCGTAAGGTGCGGCATCAACACCGGCGAGCCTGTTGCCATCCAGTCCAATCACCTTGCCGTCCGCTGAGATGATGGCGGGTTGTTCGGAGCTTTCCTTGGCGATGCCCTTTGCAAGGATCTGGGCAAAGACCTCTTCTTTGACCTTGAAGAGAACGATCCCCTTGAAGGATTCGAATTTGACGACCGGAATGCCGAAATAGATGCCGGCTTCCTTCGTCGCAGGATCTATCCGCAGCCCGGAAAAGCTTGTCTGCGCCGCATCGTTCACAGCTTTTTTGGCGTTGTCCGCGCCGCGGGAAAAGGCCGCGCCAAGGCCGCTATCCGCCCATGCGCCGCCACTGACTGTTTCACCGAATGCAGGTCCTTTGAGGTAGGAGTAATAGACCGTCCCGGCAGGGTCGACAAACAGGACGTCGCTGAACGGCGTGCCTTGCAGGAAACCGGCGATATCTGTCTGGGTTTTTTCGTGTGTCGAATAATAAAAGCCGCTCGGGTTCTCCGGTTTGATGAGCTTTTCTCGCTGGCTGAAGGGGTTGTCCTTGACGAAAACACGCTGGAGTTCGGCTTTTGCGTCGCCGGAGTTTTTCTGCACGGTGCCCCAGCCGCTGCGCATCGAAACCACCGCCATCTGCAGGGATTCGATTTTCGCGATGGAATCCGCCTGCGTTTCAAGCTGTTCCAGACGTTCCTGAAGCATGTCGCCGCGGAAGACGAGAATGCTTTCCATGGATTTCGAGGCCTGTTCCTGAAGAACGCTGCTGCTGCTCTGATAACCGAGAAGGGTCAGCGCGGCGGTCGAGGTGGCCATCAATGCAAGGAAAATGACCAGAACTTTGGTCGATATGGAATGAAAACGGTTGAGCATGGCTGCTGCAGCCCCCATACCAGTTCGGCAGCCCCGCCCTTGTTCGTGGCGGCACCGGCTGATCGATTGGCGTATTGTTTTGCCGCGGCGCATCATGTCCGCAGCTCCCCTTTTGTCATTTTGACCGAAACAATGCGGTACGGGGTTTAAACAGAGGTAAATGCTGCACCGCAAATTTAGCGGATGTTGTCGTTTTGTTCACATATCGCTGGCAGGTTCGCGGCTGGAAAGATAGGGTGGCTTATGCAGAACACGATTCGAATCATCGGGATCGATCCCGGTTTGCGGCGTACCGGCTGGGGCATCATCGAAAGCCTCGGCAACAGCCTGCGTTTTGTCGCCTCCGGGACGGTCACGTCGGATGGCAATATGGATCTGGCGTCGCGTCTCTGCCAGCTCCATGACGGGCTCGCAGAAATCGTGCACAGCTATCAGCCGGATGAGGCGGCTGTGGAGCAGACCTTCGTGAACAAGGATGCCGTGGCGACGCTGAAATTGGGGCAGGCACGCGGCATCGCCATGCTGGTCCCGGCGCGGGCTGGATTGCCGGTTTCCGAATACGCACCGAACGCCGTCAAGAAGGCGGTCATCGGTGTTGGTCACGGTGAAAAGCAGCAGATTCACATGATGCTGAAAATCCTGATGCCCAAGGCGGAGTTCAAGGGCAACGATGCGGCGGATGCGCTGGCGATTGCGATCTGCCATGCACACAATCGCGGCGGCGACAGGATGCGGCGCGTTCTGGCGGCGGGCTAAATTTTTGATGGTTTTATTTCTGCGGGCGGCGTCATGATTGGAAAACTCAAAGGGACTATCGACGAAATCGGTGCTGATTACGTGCTGGTCGATGTGCATGGCGTCTGTTACGTCGCCCATTGTTCGGCGCGGACCCTATCCAAGATCGGCTCTGTCGGGGAAGCGGTCGTGCTTTTCATAGAGACTTATGTGCGCGAAGATCAGCTGAAGCTGTTCGGTTTTCTTTCTGCTCTTGAACGCGAATGGTTCAATCTGCTGCAAAGCGTGCAAGGCGTCGGATCCAAAGTCGCTCTGGCGGTGCTGTCCACGCTTACGCCCTCGGAGCTGGCAAACGCCATTGCGCTTCAGGACAAGACGGTCGTTTCGCGTGCGCCGGGTGTTGGCCCGAAGGTGGCGGTGCGCATCGTCACCGAACTCCGCAACAAGGCACCTGCCTTTGCCGGTGAGGCATCCGCCTCCATCGGCCTCAAGCAGGAACTGGGCGAGGGGGCCGCGCCTGCGCCGGTGGCGGATGCCGTTTCGGCGCTGACCAACCTCGGTTATTCCCGCGATCAGGCGGCGAACGCCGTTGCGTCCGCGCTCAAGAATGGCGGCGAAGGCGGCGACAGCGCCAAGCTCATCCGGCTTGGGCTGAAGGAGCTGTCGCGATAAGGCGATGCCAGTGTTATGGCGGCATGGTATAGGGGGTGGTGCGTGCTACCCCATGAATTGGCGATAAAGACGGAATACCCCTGATGAGCGATGCGGCAAGACTGATCTCGGCGGACAAGCGTGGTGAAGATATCGACACCACCATGCGTCCGCAGTCGCTGGACGATTTTACCGGACAGGCGGAAGCGCGCGCCAACCTCAAGGTCTTTATCGAGGCTGCCAAGAACCGTGGCGAAGCGCTGGATCACGTCCTGTTCGTCGGCCCGCCCGGCCTCGGCAAGACGACGCTGGCGCAGATCATGGCCAAGGAGCTTGGCGTCAACTTCAAGTCCACCTCCGGGCCTGTCATCGCCAAGGCCGGTGATCTCGCTGCACTCCTGACCAATCTCGAAGAGCGGGATGTGTTGTTCATTGACGAAATTCACCGTCTTAATCCGGCGGTTGAGGAAATTCTCTACCCGGCGATGGAAGATTTCCAGCTCGATCTGATTATCGGTGAGGGACCGGCGGCGCGCTCGGTGAAGATCGATCTGTCGAAGTTCACGCTGGTGGCGGCGACGACACGTCTCGGCTTGCTGACGACGCCTCTGCGGGACCGTTTCGGTATTCCGGTGAGACTTTCCTTCTATACGGTCGATGAACTGGAATCGATCGTGCGCCGTGGTGCCCGCCTGATGGGGCTCAACATGACCGACGAGGGTGCGCGCGAGGTTGCCAGACGTGCGCGCGGAACGCCGCGTATTGCCGGACGTCTCCTGCGTCGCGTTCGCGACTTTGCCGAAGTGGCGCGGGCGGAAGCCGTGACGAAGGAGATTGCCGACGAAGCGCTGACCCGTCTTCTCGTCGACAATATGGGCCTCGACCAGCTCGACATGCGTTATCTCAGCATGATCGCCGTCAATTTCGGTGGTGGCCCGGTGGGGATCGAAACCATCGCTGCCGGTCTTTCCGAACCGCGTGACGCCATCGAGGACATCATCGAGCCTTACATGATCCAGCAGGGGTTCATCCAGCGTACGCCGCGTGGACGCGTGCTCACGGCAACCGCATGGAAACATCTCGGCATGCAGCCGCCGAAAGATCTTGAGGCCGCGCAGTTCCGGCTGACACTCGACGAGGACTGACAAACGAAGGAGGCGATTGATGCCGGAATACGATGCCGCCCGCGTGTTTCGCAAACTGGCGCGCAACAATCGCCTCGCCAATGTCCGTCTCCACAATGCCTGTCTGCAGCTGTCGCACGACGAGCTTGTCGCGCCTCGAACGAGCTTTTTTCCGACAATCCGGGCGACGCTCAACCACATTTACATTATCGACCGTTTTTACATCGATGCGCTGAAGGGCGGGTCACTTGGTCCTGCCGCCTGGGAAAACGAGGAGCCTTGCTCCACGATGGCAGAGCTGCGGGATGCGCAGGCCTTGCTTGATGATGATCTGATCGAGCTTGTCGACAGGCTCGACGAACGCGGCCTGTCAACGACGGTCAATGTGCATCGCGGGGCGCGCATTCAGCACGATCGCTGCGACGATGTCCTCAGTCATCTTTTCCAGCATCAGACACATCATCGCGGGCAAGTGCATGCCATGCTGGCGGGTACTCCGGTCAAGCCGCCGCAACTCGACGAATTCATTGTCGGCGATGATGCTATGGCGAGAAAAATCGAGATGGATGCGTTAGAATGGCGGGAAGATGATTTGATGTTTCCGGTTCGCAGGCCTGCACGATGACACACGACACACGCATCCGAATGAAGTTCAAGCCGAAGCGCATTTTCCAGATGCGTATTGCCGGCCTCGCGTTCAGAGACGGACATGTGCTTGTCCACCGGGCGACACACGAGAAATTCTGGACCTTCCCAGGCGGTCGGGCCGAAATGGGAGAGCGCTCGGAAGAAACGCTCGAGCGCGAGATGATGGAAGAGCTTGGCGTAGAAGCAAAGGTCGGGCGGCTTCTGTGGGTGGTCGAAAACTTCTTCCACTACGAGGGCAAGGACTGGCACGAGCTCGGCTTCTATTATCTCATGGACCTGCCCGAGAGTTTTCCGTTTCACCCACCCGGTGTCATCCATCGCGTTCAGGATGGCGACAACGAATTGGAATTCCGCTGGGTCGCGGCGACCCGTCAGGCATTGACGGAGCTGGATATTCCACCCTATTTCATCGCCGACGAAATAGAGCACCTGCCGCAAACAACCAGACACCTCGTCTGGTATGATGGCGATCTGGACGATAAATGACCTTTGCCACTGAACGCCATATGATCCGGCTGGACCGCAAGCCGCAGCTTTTCAGCATGCGCGTGGCGGCTCTGATATTCCAGAACGGGCATATACTCGTCCAGCGCGGTGTGAAGGACGACTACTGGGCGTTGCCGGGCGGGCGGGCCGAAATCGGTGAAAGTTCAGAAGAAACGATTGTCCGGGAAATTCGTGAGGAACTTGACCGCGGTGCCGTGGTCGAACGTCTTGTCTGGTCGGCCGAGAATTTCTTTTCATACGAGGACTATGCCGCCCATGAGCTGGCATTCTATTATCTGATTTCACTCGATCAGCCGATGCCCTTCCACGACCGCGAGATCGTTCATCGGGTGCAGGATGGTGTCGAGGTCGAGTTTCGCTGGCTGCCCGCCAGCTCTTCCGCACTGATTGCACACGATCTGAAGCCTGCCTTCATAGCGGAGCGTATAGAAGCCCTGCCGCGGCGGCATGACCATCTGATCGTTCGCGAAAGCCTTCATGGTGGGGCGGGACTTATCAAGGAGATACAATGACTTTATCCGTCCCCCTGTCCGGCGAACTCATCGAACACGGTCACCGTTTGATGCAGCGTGTCTATTACGAAGACACCGATTTCTCCGGTCTGGTCTATCACGCCCGCTATCTCCATTTTTTGGAGCGTGGCCGCACCGATTATCTGCGCTGCCTTGGCTGCGAGCAGAGTGCCTTGTTGACGGCGGACGAGGAGGGGCTGGTCTTCGTTGTTCATCGCATGGAGATCGACTTCAAGAGTCCTGCGCGCATGGATGACGTGCTGACGATCACCACTGTCACCGAAAAAGCAGGCGGCGCGAAAATGGTCCTCAATCAGGAAATCCGGCGCGGCGAAACATTACTTGTTGCCGCAAAAGTCATCATCGCTGTCATCAATGCGAACGGCAGACCGAGGCGTCTGCCGGAAACCGTCGCGGAAAAATTCCTCAAGTAAGACAGCCGCCACCACAGTAAATCCTGCAATGGTGCCCTTAAAGTAACACTCTCTTAACCATAATGGTGTCTTACTTTAGCATCTGGTATTTGTGCGGTGCACGCCTTCCTTTCACCAAATTTATTGGCAAGGAAGGCATATTGGCAAGTACCGGGGCATGGCGACAGGGGTAAGCGACGTTGGTCGCGTAACTTCGAGTGCTTATGCGCGTTTGAATCGCCCGGTCCAGTGCCGGGCGTTTGGATTCGGGGATTGGATATTTATGGAACAGGCAGGTTTGGCAGCGGCGACGCACGACGTAAGTCTCTGGGCTCTGTTTATGCAGGCGGGCTTTATCGTAAAGCTCGTCATGATCGGACTTCTGGCCGCCTCGGTCTGGACGTGGGCGATCGTCATCGACAAATATATGAGCTTCAACAAGGCGAAACGCCAGTTCGACCAGTTCGAACAGGTCTTCTGGTCCGGTCAGTCGCTTGAAGAGCTGTACCGCACGCTGGCGGATCGCCAGAACGGCGGTCTGGCGGCGATTTTCGTTTCGGCGATGCGGGAATGGAAAAAATCCTTCGAGCGCGGTGCCCGTTCGCCCATCGGTCTGCAGATGCGCATCGACCGGGCAATGGACGTGACCATGGCGCGTGAAGGCGAACAGTATGAGGCGCGCCTCGGTTCGCTGGCGACCATCGGTTCCGCCGGTCCGTTCATCGGCCTGTTCGGTACGGTCGTAGGTATCATGACCTCGTTCCAGGCGATTGCCGGCTCGAAGTCCACCAACCTTGCGGTTGTGGCACCCGGTATTGCCGAAGCGCTTCTTGCAACGGCCATCGGTCTGGTCGCTGCTATTCCGGCGGTTATCGCCTACAACAAGTTCACGGCTGACGCGCACAAGCTTTCCGCTCGCATGGAAGGTTTTGCCGATGAGTTCTCCGCGATCCTTTCGCGTCAGATCGATGAAAAGCTTCAGACGCGCCAGGCGGCGCAGTAAGCCAACCGCGCGGTAAGTTGCCGGAAGGCAAAATGGAGTAGACGTTATGGGTATGTCAGCAGGTGGCAACGGCGGCGGTTCCGGCGGACGCCGCGGACGCGGTGGCCGTCGCAGAGGCGGCGCGATCAGCGAAATCAACGTGACGCCGCTGGTCGACGTCATGCTGGTGCTGCTTATCATTTTCATGGTGGCGGCGCCGATGATGACGGTGGGCGTTCCGATCGACCTGCCGCAGACATCCGCCAATGCGTTGAATTCCGACACGCAGCCGATCACGATTTCCGTGAACGCCAGCGGTCAGATCCATCTTCAGGAAACGGAGATCCAGGCCGAAGAAGTTGCTGCCAAGCTGCAGGCGATTGCGACGACCGGTTACAATGAGCGCATCTTCGTTCGTGCGGACTCTGTTGCGGCTTACGGCATGGTCGCGGACGTGATGGCGCGCATTCAGGCCGCAGGCTTCAAGAACATCGGCCTCGTTACCCAGCAGAAACAGGACAATTGACGTAAGAGCGATGAAGGGCAGCATCACCACATCCGCGATTGTGCATGCGTCGCTTCTGGCTTTCGCCCTCGTATCCCTGGGCTCGCCGGAGCCTCTCGATGTGTCGCAAGCAGAGGCGCTGCCGGTGGAGCTGGTGCCTGTCGAAGAACTGAGCCAGATCCAGCAGGGTGACAAGAACGCGCCCAAGGCGGAAAAGTCTGCTCCTGTTCCGACAACCCGCCCGGATATCGTCGAGAACGCCCAGAACGCCGGCAACAACACCACGGATATTCAGGCTCCGCCTACCCCCACGGAAAAGCCGAACAACAATGAAAGTGCGGCAGCACCGCCCAAGGCGGAAAATCCTCTGCCGGTTGTCGATACCAAGCCGAACGAGGTGAAGGATATCGTCAAGGAGGAGACCTCCGCGCCGAAGCCGCAGGAAATGGCGGCCCTCCCGCAGACAAAACCTGAAGTCGCACCGCAGCCGAAGCCGGAACCCACCCCGCCGCAGGAAACGAAGGCAGAGGAACCGCCGCCGCAAAATCAGGAACCGGCGGAAATTCCGGTTCCGCAGAACGTGCCGCGCCCTAATTCACGTCCAGAACCGCCGAAGCCTGAAGAGCCGAAGCAGGCCGAGACAAAACCCGCTGAACAGAAGCCGACTGAAAAGCCTGCCGAGAAGAAGCCGGATCAGGCCAAATCGAACGATAAACCGTCTGACAAGAAGCCTGCCGATAAAAAGCAGGAAACTGCCAAGTCCGCTGCTTCGCAGGCCAGCGAGTTCAATGCCGACGAAATCTCGGCCCTCCTGAACAAGCAGGCGCCTTCGGGCGGCGGTGCAAAGCGTTCGACCGAAACGGCCTCTCTGGGTGGCAAGAAGACGCTCGGCACGGGCCTCAGCGCCAGCGAGATCGATAACGTCAAGGGCCAGATCCAGAACAACTGGTCGATGGTTTCAGGCCTGACTGGCGTTGCCGAGGTGCGCGTGGTCATCAAGATCGAGCTGGATCAGTCCGGCAACATCGTCGGGCAGCCGGAGGTCAGTGCATCTGGTGGTCCGGAAGGCACGCGCCGGGCAGTCGAAAGCAGCGCGCGCCGTGCGATCCTTCGCTCCGCGCCGCTCAAGAACATGCCTATCGAGAAATATGAGGGCGAAAGGGGCTGGAACACGATGGTTCTGAACTTCGATCCGTCCGAATTTGCATTGTGAGCCGACAGGTTTTGGAACCGATGACGACAGAGATCCCAAAATTCTTGTCCAATTTTCGTAAGAAGCTGAAAGGCTTGTCTAAATGACCAAGTGTTCTGTCCTCCGCGCCCTCATGGTTGCCACGGGCATGTTGTTCTCGCTGGTTGCTGTCGCTCCGGCGAATGCCGAGGTTCAAATCAACATCAACAAGGGTAACGTTCAGCCGCTACCCATCGCCATCACCGACTTCATGTCCGGTGACGGTATCGGTGCACAGGTTTCCGCCGTCATCGCGGCTGATCTGCAGCGCTCCGGCCTGTTTGCGCCTGTCAACAAGAGCGCCTTTATCGAAAAGATCAGCAATCCGGATCAGCAGCCGCGTTTCGAGGACTGGAAGGTCATCAATGCGCAGGCTCTGGTGACGGGTCGCGTGACGCGCGAGAGCGATGGTCGCCTGCGCGCCGAATTCCGTCTGTGGGATACCTTCGCAGGCCAACAGATGACGGGTCAGCAGTTCTTCACCCAGCCGGAAAACTGGCGCCGTGTGGCTCACATCATTGCCGATGCGATCTATGAGCGCATCACCGGTGAAAAGGGTTACTTCGACACCCGCGTCGTTTTCGTTTCGGAAAGTGGACCAAAGACTGCCCGTAAGCGCCAGCTTTCCATCATGGACCAGGACGGCTTCAATATCCGCAATCTGACCAATTCGAACGACATCGTTCTGACGCCGCGCTTCTCGCCGAACCGTCAAGAAGTCACCTACATGTCCTTTGAAGGCCAACAGCCGCGCGTTTACCTGTTGCAGCTTGAAACCGGACAGCGCGAAGTCGTCGGCAACTTCCCTGGCATGACCTTCTCGCCGCGCTTTTCTCCCGATGGCCAGAAGGTCATCATGAGCCTGCAGCAGGACGGCAACGCCAATATCTACACGATGGACCTTCGTTCCCGTACGACGACCCGGCTGACGAATACGCCGGCGATCGATACCGCGCCGTCCTATTCGCCGGATGGTCAGCGCGTTGCGTTTGAAAGCGACCGCGGCGGACGCCAGCAGATCTACGTCATGAACTCCGACGGCTCCGGTCAGAACCGTATCTCTTTCGGTGATGGCTCGTATTCGACGCCGGTCTGGTCGCCGCGTGGAGATCTGATCGCCTTCACCAAGCAGTCCGGCGGCAAATTCTCCATCGGCGTGATGAAGCCGGATGGTTCGGGTGAACGCATCCTGACCAGCGGCTTCCACAATGAAGGCCCGACATGGGCACCGAACGGCCGCGTTCTGATGTTCTTCCGCCAGAACGCCGGTGCCGGTGGCCCGCAGCTCTATTCCATCGATCTGACCGGCTACAACGAGCAGCTCATCAAGACACCGACCTTCGCTTCAGACCCGGCATGGTCGCCGCTTCTGGACTGATTTGATTGCCATGGCGGCGCTGGATGATCCATCGCCGCCATATTTTTAGCAATGTGATACCGGGGGATGCCTCTTTCTTGCCGCAAAGTGCTGTGAGGGAGCAGGAAAGTGGGACATTTCCTTTCTGTTAACCATAAGTGTTTGCCGCTCATTAACCGCAATCGGATAGTGTCTGGCAACGTTACTGAATTTCTAAGGAGAGACCGGCGATGAGCCGTACACACACTTCGGCACTCAGCCCCATGCAGAAACTGGCCCGTAACCCGGCTGTCATCGCCATGACTCTTGCGCTTGCCCTTGCAGGCTGTGCAAACAAGAAGAACATGCCGAACAGCGCCGGTGAACTGGGCCTCGGTGGCGCGGGTTCCGCAACGCCGGGCTCCCAGCAGGACTTCACGGTCAACGTCGGCGACCGCATCTTCTTCGACACCGATAGCACCTCCATTCGTGCCGATGCGCAGCAGACGCTGCAGCGTCAGGCTCAGTGGCTGGCTCGTTACCCGAACTACGCCATCACCGTCGAAGGCCATGCCGACGAGCGCGGAACACGCGAGTACAACCTTGCTCTGGGCGCACGTCGCGCCGCGGCAACCAAGGAATTCCTCGCTTCGCAGGGTGTACCGGCAAACCGCATCAAGACCATTTCCTACGGCAAGGAACGTCCGGTCGCAGTCTGCGACGACATTTCGTGCTGGTCGCAGAACCGTCGCGCCGTGACGGTTCTCGGCGGCGCTGGCATGTAATTGCCTGACGCATTTGTGATCTGCAATGGAAGGCGGTCTATGGGCCGCCTTTCGTTTTTTTCATAGTTTGGCCGAAGTTAAGTTGCTTTTTCGGGTGATATGGAAAAAATCCGGCTTTGCACCATTCCGGCGCAAATCAGTTAAGGCAGGACGAATGAGATGAAGAAACTTGTCGTGGCGGGAATGCTGGGGCTTGCAGCCTGCACCGGCCTGAGCGGCGTGGCCGTTTCAGGTCCGTTGTTCGGTGCGGGGGGTAGCTTCGGCACGGTCAATTCTCAACAGGCCCCGGTCGTCCGGGTTCAGGCCAATGAATCATACAGGGTTCAGCAGCTTGAAGAGCAGATCCGGCAGCTCAATGGCCGTATCGAAGAAATGAGCTTCCAGCTTCTGCAGATGCAGGAAACGATCCGCAAGGCGCAGGAAGACAATGAATTCCGCTTCCAGGAACTGGAAAGCGGTAAGAGTGCGGCGCCTGCAACGCCCAAGAAGAAAGCGGAGGCCGAACCCGCAAGTCCTCCGACCGACGACGTTGCAACGATCATCGAAACGCCACCCGAGGGTGGCGCTTCTGTTTCACCGTCCCAGCCGAACGCTGCGCCCGGCGAGACGACGCTTGGCTCTATTCAGCTCGATTCCAGTGGCATGCCGGTTGGGGGTACGCTCAATCAGGGCGCCAACAATTCTTCCGGCAACCTGCCGGGTGTGGCGACGGGTAATGGCACGCAAAAGACGGATCCCGTCAATACCGCTGCGCTGACCAGCGAAAACGACATTTATCAGGCCGCCTACAGCCATGTGCTCGGCGGTGACTACAAGCTGGCGGAGCAGGGCTTCGAACAGTATCTCAAGGGCTACCCGAAGGGTGCGAAGGCCGCCGACGCCAGCTTCTGGCTTGGTGAGGCGCAATATTCGCAGGGCAAGTTCAACGAATCTGCCAAGACATTCCTGAACGGCCACCAGACCTACGGCAAGTCGCCGAAGGCACCGGAAATGCTGATGAAGCTCGGCATGTCCCTTGCGGCGCTGGACAATACCGAAACCGCCTGCGCGACGCTGCGTGAAGTGCCAAAGCGTTACCCCAGCGCCTCCAAAACGGTGCTGAACAAGGTTGCCAGCGAACAGAAGCGACTGAGCTGCTGATTTCCCTCTCCCCGTGATGTGGCGGTCTTTCCATGCTGGCGAAGAGCTGCATACCAGACGAAACCGGCATGGACCCGCTTGAGGCGGCGAAGTTTTTTATCGAAAGACTCCGCGAGCCAGCTCATGTTCTCGTTGCAATTTCCGGGGGCAGCGATTCTACCGGACTGTTACTCGCACTCCATGAAGCATTGACAGGTCTGTCCCGTAAGCGTGTGCGGCTGTCAGCCGTGACGGTTGACCACGCGCTTCGGCCGGAATCGGCGGATGAGGCGAGAAGGGTCGCTGCGCTGTGTGATGAACTCGGTGTTTATCATGCGGTGCGCCGCTGGGATGAGCCAAAACCAGCCTCCGGTCTGTCCGACGCCTCCCGGTTGGCGCGCTATCGTCTGATTGCCGATGTCGCAGATACCGTCGGCGCAGACGCGATCGTAACGGGCCATACCTCTGGCGACCAGCGCGAGACGGTTGCGATGCGCGCCGCACGCAGTGACCGTAACGACAGTATAGGCTTGTCCGGCATGGCCGAGGCGATGCTGTACGAAGGTCGCCACTGGATCATGCGGCCATTTCTGCGGTGTGAACGCCAGGCCATCCGCGACTATCTTCGGTCCCGCGAAACCCGCTGGACCGACGATCCGAGCAATGAAAACTCCAGATACGAGCGGGTAAGGGTTCGACAGGCGCTGGACGCCGCACCTTGCGTTCTGCCATCCGGAATTTCGGAGAGAAGAGCGCAGCTTTCCGAGGAGGCTGCGGAATGGTTGCGCGCTCACGTATCCGTCTCCCACTCCGTTCTGGCGCGAATCGATGTTGATGCGGCCGATCCCGCATTGCCGACGTGCCGCCATGCGCTTTCGGCGTTGCTGGCAGTGCTTGGTGGACGCGCCTATTTGCCCTCCGCGACCGGTATGGACCGGGCTATGGCGTTTATCGCTAGCGGCACATCGGGACGCATGACGCTCGGTCGCGTGCTTATCGACCGGCGGCGTGATGCTTTATATCTGTTCCGCGAGCGACGAAACCTTCCGGTGACCGTCGTTGCACCGGGCGCAAGTGGCATCTGGGATGATCGTTTCATCATCCGAAACTGCTCCCCCAGGCAGGTTCAGGTGATACCCTCGATCTGGGGTGAGGGCAGTTCGCTGATCTTTCCGGCCGTGCCTTCCGCAGTCGTTCGGCAGGTCGTTTCAGCTGTGCCGGATATCGTCGCGTCGAACGGCGATGCGGTGATCGGTGCTGAGGAAGTCGCGGTCACGCCGAGGCTGGCTCCCTTCGATCTGTTCCTGCCGCAGTTCGACCTTGAGTTGGCGAACGGGATCGCCGGTTTGTTCGGCCGGCCGGGATATTCACAGCCCCCGGTTTAAATCGAGCTTCTTTTTCGTGAGTTGCCTTGGAATACTTTTTACACCAAAACGCATCAGATAACGCCCTTCGCCTTGGCAACGGCATATGTCGACCTTATGTTAAGGGCACGTAAGAGCGGGCAGCAGCTATGCTCGTGTGAGTTCGGGGAGTTCGATGAACCCAAATTTCAGAAATTTCGCCTTGTGGGCAGTCATTGCCCTGTTGCTGATCGCGTTGTTCAGCATGTTCCAGACGTCGCCTACGCAAACGGGTTCGCGTGAAATTCCGTATTCTCAGTTCCTTCGCGATGTGGACGCCGGGCGAGTTCGCGACGTGACCGTGACAGGAAACCGGGTTCTTGGAACCTACACCGAAAACGGTTCTGCGTTTCAGACCTATTCGCCCGTCATCGACGACAGCCTGATGGAACGCTTGCAGGCCAAGAACGTCACCATCGTGGCGCGTCCTGAGAGCGACGGCTCGTCGGGCTTCTTGAGCTACCTCGGCACGTTGCTGCCGATGTTCCTCATTCTCGGCGTCTGGCTGTTCTTCATGCGGCAGATGCAGGGCGGTTCTCGCGGTGCGATGGGCTTCGGCAAGTCCAAGGCCAAGCTTCTGACAGAAGCGCATGGCCGCGTGACGTTCGATGACGTTGCCGGTGTTGACGAGGCCAAGCAGGATCTTGAGGAAATCGTTGAATTCCTTCGCGACCCGCAGAAGTTTCAGCGTCTCGGCGGCAAAATTCCGCGCGGCGTGCTGCTCGTCGGTCCTCCTGGAACGGGTAAGACGCTTCTGGCGCGCTCGGTCGCCGGTGAGGCGAATGTTCCGTTTTTCACCATTTCTGGTTCTGACTTCGTTGAAATGTTCGTCGGTGTCGGTGCAAGCCGAGTTCGCGATATGTTCGAGCAGGCCAAGAAGAACGCACCCTGCATCATCTTCATCGACGAAATCGACGCCGTCGGCCGCCATCGCGGCGCTGGTCTTGGCGGCGGTAACGACGAACGCGAACAGACCCTCAACCAGCTGCTGGTCGAGATGGATGGCTTCGAGGCCAATGAAGGCATCATCCTGATCGCTGCGACCAACCGTCCCGATGTTCTGGACCCCGCGCTTCTGCGTCCCGGCCGTTTCGACCGTCAGGTCGTTGTGCCGAACCCAGATATCGTCGGTCGCGAGAGAATCCTCAAGGTGCACGTTCGCAACGTGCCGCTGGCTCCGAATGTCGACCTCAAGGTTCTGGCACGCGGTACGCCTGGCTTCTCCGGTGCGGATCTCATGAACCTCGTCAACGAAGCTGCCCTCATGGCTGCACGTCGCAACAAGCGCGTCGTGACCATGCAGGAGTTCGAAGACGCCAAGGATAAGATCATGATGGGTGCGGAGCGCCGCACGACTGCCATGACCGAGGCCGAAAAGAAGCTGACCGCATATCACGAAGCCGGTCATGCCATCACGGCGCTGCATGTGCCGGTCGCTGACCCGTTGCACAAGGCGACGATCATTCCGCGTGGCCGCGCTCTCGGCATGGTGATGCAGCTTCCGGAAGGCGACCGCTATTCCATGAGCTACAAGTGGATGGTGTCCCGTCTGGTCATCATGATGGGCGGACGCGTTGCGGAAGAGCTCACCTTCGGCAAGGAAAACATCACGTCCGGGGCATCTTCGGATATCGAGCAGGCCACCAAGCTTGCCCGTGCGATGGTGACGCAGTGGGGCTTCTCCGATGCGCTGGGTCAGGTCGCTTACGGTGAAAACCAGCAGGAAGTGTTCCTCGGTCACTCCGTATCGCAGTCCAAGAACGTTTCGGAAGCGACGGCGCAGACCATCGATACCGAAGTTCGCCGCCTGATCGATGAGGCTTACACGGAAGCGCGCCGTATCCTGACGGATCATCACGACGGTTTCGTCGCGATCGCGGAAGGTCTTCTGGAATATGAGACGCTGACCGGCGAAGAGATCAAGGCGCTGATTCGTGGTGAAAAGCCTGCCCGTGATCTGGGTGACGATTCTCCAGGCAGCCGTGGTTCGGCGGTTCCGAAGGCTGGTACCAAGAAGGATGGCCCGAACGAAGCCAAGGGCGACGGCGAGGCCGAAGGTGGCCTGGAACCCCAGCCGCATTGACGGATGAAAATCAGATACCTGACTGAAAATGAGGCCACCCGGAACCGGGTGGCCTTTTCACGTTGGTAACAAGATATAAGCCATTTTCGTGCTAATTTACGTGCTGTTTGCCATTGTTTGTGGCATCTAGCCAGAAAACGTGTCCGGCTACTTCAACTGCCGCCGGAGCGCATGAAGGATTTGGAGTTCAAATGGCACGCCGTTATTTCGGAACAGATGGTATCCGCGGACAATCGAATGTCTTTCCCATGACCCCGGATCTGGCGATGCGGGTCGGTATTGCTGTCGGCACCATCTTTCGTCGCGGGCATCACCGCCATCGCGTCGTGATCGGTAAGGACACCCGTCTTTCCGGTTACATGCTGGAAAATGCCCTGGTGGCGGGCTTTACCGCGGCCGGCCTGGACGTCTTTCTGCTTGGGCCTATTCCGACGCCCGCCGTCGCCATGCTGACGCGCTCGCTGCGTGCCGATATCGGCGTGATGATCTCGGCTTCGCACAACCCGTTTGCCGATAACGGCATCAAGCTGTTCGGCCCGGATGGATATAAGCTTTCGGATGAACTGGAGCTGGAAATCGAGGATCTCCTCGACAAGGACATCTATGCGCAGCTTGCCAAGCCGAGCGAGATCGGCCGCGCCAAGCGCGTGGATGGCGACATCTATCGCTACATCGAGTTCGTCAAGCGCACCCTGCCGCGGGACGTGACGCTGAACGGCCTCAGGATCGCCATCGATTGCGCCAATGGTGCAGCCTACAAGGTGGCGCCTGCCGCATTGTGGGAATTGGGCGCTGAAGTCGTCACCATCGGTAACGAGCCGAACGGCACCAACATCAATCTGGAATGCGGATCGACGCATCCGGAAGCCCTTCAGAAAAAGGTGCATGAAGTTCGCGCCGATATCGGCATTGCGTTGGACGGCGATGCGGATCGCGTCATCATTGTGGACGAGCGTGGCGAGATCGTCGATGGCGATCAGCTGATGGCGACCATCGCCGACAGCTGGGCGACAGACAAGATCCTGCGCGGCGGCGGCATTGTGGCGACCGTGATGTCCAACCTGGGGCTGGAGCGTTACCTTGGAGACAAAGGCCTAACGCTCGCCCGTACCAAGGTTGGCGACCGTTATGTCGTCGAGCACATGCGCAACCATGATTTCAACGTCGGCGGCGAACAGTCAGGCCATATCGTTCTGTCTGATTACGGCACTACGGGTGACGGTCTTGTCGCGGCACTTCAGGTTCTGGCCCGCGTCAAGCGTTCCGGCCGCACCGTCAGCGAGGTCTGCCGCAAGTTCGAGCCTGTGCCGCAACTGTTGAAGAATGTGCGAATCTCTGGCGGAAAGCCGCTGGAAAACCCTGTCGTCCAGCAGGCAATCGCCGATGCTGAAAGCGCACTGGCAAAGAATGGCCGTCTGGTCATTCGTCCGTCCGGCACGGAACCGCTGATCCGCGTCATGGCGGAAGGCGACGACAGCGCCCAGGTGGAGCAGATCGTCAACGATCTCGTTGGCGTCATCTCGAGCGCACGCACGGCTGCATAAGCGCCTGCTACAGGAATGATTGCGAAAAGCCGGCGTACGTGCCGGCTTTTTGCTTGAGTATTTGCTAATAAACATGGTGAATGATCGTGGTTAATCGTGACTTAACCAATTTGCTTCACTGTCATGACTGAAAAGTTCACTGGCGCCTGCTGCCATCGCGCATGTGCCGTTTCTGGAGTGGAAGTCATGAAAAATGCCCTGGCCGGACTTCTGGCCGTCCTGATGACCGGCACGAGCGCCTTCGCTGCCGATCTCTATCAAGCGGAGCCGGCCCCGGCCTATATCGAGGCTCCGGAAGTGCAGGTTTCGCAGGCAAGCGGCTGGTATCTGCGCGGTGATGTCGGCTACTCCTTCAACAAGCTGCGCGGCGCGCACTATTATCAGGGTGGCCCTACCGGTTCGCTGCGTGATTTCGATACGGCAAGCATCAAGGACAGCTACGTCGTCGGCGCCGGTGTCGGTTATCAGTTCAACAACCATTTCCGCAGCGATCTGACCTTCGATTATATGGGCAAGTCCGATTTCCGCGGCTCCACGAGTGGTGGTTGCGGCTCTGTCCCAGGCCCATGTGTCTCCGCGGACCTGAGCTCCCTGCGGGCATATACGCTGATGGCGAACGCTTATGTGGATCTGGGCACCTACGGCCGCGTCACGCCCTATGTCGGTGGCGGTATCGGTGGCTCCTACGTGAAATGGGACAAGCTTCGTAACACGTCCTGCAGCACCAGCGGCCTTGGCTGCGACCCGACCACCGAGCATGGCGGCAAGGGCAAGTGGCGTTTCGCCTATGCGCTGATGGCCGGTGCATCCATCGACATCACCTGCAATCTGAAGGCAGACGTGGGCTATCGTTTCCGCCATATCAACAAGGGTGACATGTTCGGTTACGAGAACAATGGCGGACCGGGCCGCGACAAGGGCCTGTATTCGCATGAAGTGCGCGTCGGCGGCCGTTACGTCTTCAATGGTTGCGATACGGCTCAGTACATGCCGCCCGCCGATATTCCGCTGCAGCCTGCCGTTTACAAGTAATCGTCTTGCACGACTGATAAAAATCAAAGCCGTTCTCATCCTCGGGATGCGGGCGGCTTTTCTTTGGCCCCATGCTGCGTGTCGCGTGACGCATGCGAGCAAAGATTCTTCCGTTCTGCGACATATTCCGCTTGACTGGACATGAGGAGAAGAATAGCAACGGCGTCAGGACACTCCACCCTAACGTGGAGCGCCTATCTGGAAGGATAGTCCAATGACAGATATCGTGAAGCCGGACGTTCGTCCGGGCAATGCGCATTTTTCCTCTGGTCCCTGCTCGAAGCGTCCCGGCTGGTCGCTTGAAGCTCTTGCCGATGCACCGCTCGGTCGCTCGCATCGCGCCAAGGTTGGCAAAGCCAAGCTGAAGCAGGCCATCGATCTCACCCGCGAAGTTCTGAACGTTCCTGCTGATTATCGTATCGGCATCGTCCCCGCATCCGATACCGGCGCCGTTGAAATGGCCCTGTGGTCGCTGCTCGGTGAACGTGGCGTCGATATGCTCGCCTGGGAAAGCTTTGGCGCCGGTTGGGTAACCGATGTCGTCAAGCAGCTCAAGCTGAAGGACGTCCGCAAGTTCGAGGCCGACTACGGCCTGCTGCCGAACCTGGCTGAAGTCGATTTCGACCGCGATGTCGTTTTCACCTGGAATGGCACCACCTCGGGTGTTCGCGTTCCGAACGCTGATTTCATTCCGGCTGACCGCAAGGGTCTGACGATCTGCGATGCGACCTCTGCTGCTTTTGCGCAGAATCTCGATTTTGCCAAGCTCGATGTCGTCACCTTCTCCTGGCAGAAGGTTCTCGGCGGTGAGGGCGGTCATGGCGTCATCATCCTGTCGCCGCGCGCTGTCGAACGTCTGCTGAGCTACGCGCCGGCCTGGCCGCTGCCGAAGATTTTCCGCATGGTTTCCGGCGGCAAGCTGATCGAAGGTATCTTCACCGGCGAAACCATCAACACGCCTTCGATGCTCTGCGTTGAAGACTACATCGATGCTCTGCTGTGGGCGAAGAACCTTGGCGGTCTTGAGGCGCTCGTCGGCCGTGCTGACGCAAATGCCAAGGTCATTTACGACTTCGTTGCCGCAAACGACTGGATCGCCAATCTGGCCGTTGTCGACGAGACACGCTCCAACACATCCGTCTGCCTGAAGATCGTCGACAAGGATGTTGTCGCTCTCGATGCAGATGCACAGGCTGCTTTCGCCAAGGGCGTCGTTGCTCTTCTCGAAAAGGAAAATGTCGCGCTGGATATCGGCGCTTACCGCGATGCGCCTTCGGGTCTTCGCATATGGGCTGGCGCCACCATCGAAACGGCTGACATGGAAGCCGTCATGCCCTGGCTGGCGTGGGCGTTCGCCACGCAGAAGGCAACGCTTTCCAAGGCTGCGGCCTGATTGAATACCGGCCCTGCCAATGGCGGGGCCGCACATTCCCCATTTTCACATTTCCATCGTCTCATCCAAGGAGCCCATGCCATGGCACCTCGCGTACTCGTATCCGATGAACTGTCGGAAACCGCCGTTCAGATTTTTCGTGATCGCGGCGTTGAAGTCGATTTCCAGCCGAAGCTCGGCAAGGATAAGGACAAGCTTGCTGAAATCATCGGCAATTACGATGGTCTGGCCATCCGTTCCGCCACCAAGGCTACCGAAAAGCTGATCGAAGCCGCGACCAACCTCAAGGTCATCGGCCGCGCCGGTATCGGTGTCGACAACGTTGATATTCCGGCCGCTTCGCGCCGCGGTATCATCGTGATGAACACGCCTTTCGGCAACTCCATCACCACGGCGGAACATGCCATCGCGCTGATGTTTGCCGTTGCCCGCCAGCTGCCTGCCGCTGACGCCTCCACGCAGGCCGGCAAGTGGGAAAAGTCGAAGTTCATGGGTGTTGAGATCACCGGCAAGACGCTCGGCGTCATCGGTGCTGGCAACATTGGCTCCATCGTCTGCTCCCGCGCCCTTGGCCTCAAGATGCACGTTCTCGCCTTCGATCCGTTCCTGTCGCCCGAACGCGCTCAGGAAATGGGCGTCACCAAGGTTGAGCTGGACGAACTGCTGGCACAGGCAGACTTCATTACCCTGCACGTCCCTATGACGGACAAGACCCGTGGTATTCTTGGCGCTGAAAACCTTGCCAAGACCAAGAAGGGCGTTCGCATCATCAACTGCGCCCGTGGCGGTCTTGTGGATGAGGCAGCCCTTGCCGAAGCCATCAAGTCCGGTCAGGTCGCCGGTGCGGCTTTCGACGTGTTCGAAGTCGAGCCTGCAACCGAAAGCCCGCTTTTCGGCCTGCCGAACGTCGTCTGCACGCCGCATCTCGGCGCGTCGACCACGGAAGCACAGGAAAACGTTGCCCTTCAGGTCGCCGAGCAGATGTCGGACTACCTGGTCAAGGGTGCCGTTTCCAACGCCATCAACATGCCGTCGATCACCGCTGAAGAAGCACCGCGTCTGAAGCCCTTCATCCGTCTGGCGGATGTTCTCGGCTCCTTCGTCGGTCAGGTGCAGGAAAGCGCGACCAAGGAAATCGAGATCGTTTATGACGGCGCAACCGCCAACATGAACACCAAGGCTCTGACGAGTGCGTTGCTCGCCGGCCTTATCCGCAGCCAGGTTGCGGATGTGAACATGGTTTCCGCGCCGATCATGATCAAGGAAAAGGGTATCATCCTTTCCGAAGTCAAGCGTGACAAGACGGGCGTCTATGACGGCTATATCAAGCTGACGGTCAAAACCGAGAACCAGGTTCGTTCCGTAGCCGGCACGGTCTTCTCGGATGGCAAGCCACGCTTCATCCAGATCAAGAACATCAACATGGACGCCGATGTCGGATCGCACATGATCTACATCACCAACACCGACGTTCCGGGCATGATCGGCTTCATCGGCACAACGCTCGGTCAGGCCGGTGTCAACATCGCAAACTTCCAGCTCGGTCGCGAGAAGGAAGCCGGTGACGCGATTGCTCTTCTCTACGTAGACGGTCCGGTATCCGAAGATGTTCTGGACAAGCTGCGCGCCAACCCGGCCATCCGCCAGGCTAAGCCGCTGAGCTTCAACGTCGACTGATACCTTTATCGTTCCTCCCAAGGGGACAATAAGGCCCGGTGCAGGGGAAACCCTGTGCCGGGTTTTGCCGTTTGGGCGGTGAGTAGAAAGCGGCGTTCATCCATGGGTTGCATATCACGAAAAATTTTATCGGCATCGACTAAAAATGATGATCCTGAGTTGCTATATGGCTTCCATAACATGCCGCTCATGGGAGGGCGGCCAACAGGAGAAGACGATGTTTGCTGCCTTTCGGCGCTTTAAGGGTTTGTTTGCGGTCGCCGCGCTGGGGATTGCGGTTTCTTTCGTAGCGGTCGACATGGCCGAGGCGCGGCGCGCCAGCGGTGGTCTCGGCAGCCGCGGTACGCGTACCTATTCTGCGCCGCCTTCCACGAGCACAGCCCCCGGACAGGCAGCGCCTATCAACCGCAGCATGACGCCGAACACCAACCCGAGCACACAGCCGGGCGCAGCCCAGTCCACGCGTCCTAACGCCGCTCAGCAGCCGCAGCAGAATCGTGGTCTGTTCGGTGGGATGATGGGTGGCCTCATGGGTGGTCTTCTGATGGGCGGCCTTTTCGGCATGCTCATGGGTGGCGGCTTTGGTGGTATGGCCGGTTTCTTCGGCATGTTGCTGCAGGGTCTTCTCATCGGTGGTCTGATCATGCTCGCCATGCGCTTCTTCGCGTCGCGCCGTCAGGGCCAGCCGGCCTTCGGCGGTGCAGGCAATAACTCCGCGCGCAACGATTATTCGGCTGGCAACAACGGCCAGCAGGGTGGTTCTTCCTTCAAGATTCCGCAGATCGGCGCGAAGGCGGGCGGTTTCGCTGGTGCCGGAGCGGCGGCAGCTGCTTCTGCTCCCGTTGCGCCAAAGCCGGTGCCGCATGAAAACGCCATGTCGGAAGGCGACGAAATCGGCGTGACCCAAGGCGATCTCGAAACCTTTCAGAAAATGCTGGAAGACGTACAGGCTGCTTATGCGGCCGAGGATTACGGCACGCTGCGCAAGCTGACGACGCCGGAAGCCATGTCCTACCTTGCAGAGGAACTGAGCGACAACGCCACCAGCGGCGTCAAGAACGATGTTCGCGACGTTACGCTCCTTCAGGGCGACGTTGCCGAAGCCTGGCATGAAGAGGGACAGGACTTTGCAACGGTTGCGATGCGTTACTCCGCCATCGACGTGATGCGTGATCGCTCCACGGGCAAGGTGATCGAGGGCGACGAACACAACCCGTCGGAAGCTGTCGAAATGTGGACGTTCGTACGTCGCCCAGGCAACGAAAACTGGCAGGTTGCCGCCATTCAGGCTGCTGCCTGACGGAATCAGCACGCGTGCCGGAAAGTACGTCCGGCAACGTTTGATCGCGAAAATTGAAAAAAGGCCCGGAGGCTGAGAAAAGCCTCCGGGCCTTTTTGTTTCGCAAAAAGCCCCGCACGAATTTCGCGTAAAAATGTGATTGCGATGAGCGACGTGGAAGAGTGGAACCCGGGCGGGCGACTTCGCCGGGTGTATAAGGGTTTTGAGACGTTTCTGCCGCAGAGGTGTCGCCGCCACGCGCACGGGAACCACGAAATCGTCATTTTTCATTCATCCGGCATTCAGTCCCCCGGTCCTAATCAGGAAAAACACACGTCAATGTGAGCGTCTGCTCCGGCTTCAAACCGCTTTTAAATGGGAACCCCAGCCGGGAATCCGCGTTGACAATCCAGCCCCGGTTCCGGGGAAGAAGGAGTGGCCGGGCAATGCACGGCCCGCGAGAATGGAGAGCTATCGACATGAAACGCTTTGACCTGATCGACGGGATGCGCGGTTATTTTCTCGTCTTCATGCTTATCAACCACCTCGTCTTCGCGGGTGGTTTCTGGCTGGTGGAAATCAATCACCGGCAATTTGCCTTCGTGGAAGATGCGCAGGGCTTCGTGTTCCTGTCCGGTCTGCTGATCGGCATGGTCTACGCCCGCAAGATGATGAAATACGGTTATGATGCCGGAAAGCAGGCCATCTGGAACCGGGCATTGGAACTCTATCGTTATGCGATGGGCCTCGTCATTGCCGTTCTCTTCTTCCGCATGGTCATTCCGCACGCGCCTTATATCTGGTACAACTGGCTTGGTATGACGTCGTTCGACGACCCGTTGCGCCTCGCAGCCATCGCGACCTTCCTGTTCCAGCCAACCTTCATGGATATCCTGCCGCAATATATCGTCTACATGATGTTTGCGCCGGTTCTGGTGAAGCTGTGCCTTGATGGCAAGTGGGCCTATGTCATGGCTGGTTCGCTGCTGGTGTGGATGGCAGGACAGCTTGGCCTTCAACAGATTGTCACCGCACCGCTCAACGAACTGGTGAAGGGTGCCGATGAGCAGGGCATCCGTGTCAGCTTCAATATGCTCGGCTGGCAGCTGGTGTTCTTCTCGGCGCTGGTGATGGGTGCGATGACCGCGCAGAACCGCATTCCGTGGAAAAAGATCTTTTCGCCCGAGAACTCCTGGATTCCGAAGGCGGCGCTTCTTGTGTGCCTGTTTTTCATGCCGCTTCGCATCGCGACGGCGTGGAGCCTGATGCCGGAGTTCATGCTCGGCAAGTTTTCCTCCATGGAAATCCGCGCTGACTTTGGTCCGGTTTACCTGATCAACTTCCTCGCGGTCGGCGTGGGTCTGACCTGGGCGATCATTGCCGGTCCGCATCATCATCATCCGCTGGTGCGCTCCATTGCCAATGGCGTGATATGGGTGCTGTCGCTGAAATTCCTGCAGCTGCTTGGCCGCCATTCCCTGCAGGTCTATGTGTGGCATGTGGCAATCGTTTACGGCATCTACTACGTCGATGGCCGTACGGCGGAACTGGACCAGCTCGAAAAGACGCTGATAGCACTTGCCGGTATTGCCCTGCTTGCCTTGCCGGCGCTGTGGCGCGAGCGGGACAAGTGGATCGGCGACGGCCAAAAAACCGCGGGCGCTTAAAGCCTGAATGTCCTGATATTCTTTTGGCGCAGGGCGGCTTTGCCGCCCTGTACTTGCGCGTGAAAGCAATTCTTTCTATATGCAGCGCTGAAAATCCGGCTGAATGGGGATGGTTGCATCCCTCGTAAAACCATATCGTGCCGGATGAACGACAGGCGGCGGGGCCTTGACCCCCGGTATGACTGACGATTGGAAAAAACTTGAATACGCTCGATTTTGACAAGAAGCCGGAAGAAACCCGGATTGTCGTCGCCATGTCCGGTGGCGTGGATTCCTCCGTGGTTGCCGGTATCCTCAAGCGCGAGGGCTATGACGTCCTCGGCATCACGCTTCAGCTTTACGATCACGGGGCTGCCGTGCATCGCGCCGGCTCCTGTTGCGCGGGGCAGGATATAGACGATGCGCGTCGCGTCTGCGAAACGCTGGGCATTCCGCATTACGTGCTGGATTACGAAGCGCGTTTCCGCGAGACGGTCATCAATCCTTTTGCCGAAGCCTATGCGATGGGTGAGACACCGATACCCTGCGTCGCGTGCAACCAGACGGTCAAGTTCGCCGACTTGCTGGCCACCGCGCGGGAATTGGGCGCGGATGCGCTTGCCACGGGTCACTATATCCGCTCACGCCGCAATCCTGTCGACGGCCACCCGAACCGACGCGCGCTTTATCGCCCCATCGACAGCGATCGCGACCAGAGTTGGTTCCTCTTTGCAACCACGCAGGAGCAGATCGATTATCTGCGCTTTCCGCTGGGAGGCCTTTCCAAGGCCGAAACGCGTGAGTTGGCCGAAGATATGGGGCTGGTGGTTGCCAAGAAGGCCGACAGCCAGGATATCTGTTTTGTGCCGCAGGGCAAATATACGGATATCATCAACAAGCTGAAGCCGAATGCGGCACTGGCTGGCGATATCGTTCATCTGGACGGGCGTGTTCTCGGTCGTCACGAGGGTATCGTGCATTATACGATCGGCCAGCGCCGCGGTATAGGCGTGGCCACGGGCGAGCCGCTTTACGTCGTGCATCTCGATGCGCGGGGGAAACGGGTCATCGTGGGCCCGCGTGAGGCGCTGGAAACGCATCGTGTTTATCTGCGTGATATGAACTGGCTGGGCGATAGCGCGCTCGATATCGACGCACGCGAAGGGTTCTCCTGTTTCGCCAAGGTCCGCTCCACGCGTCCGCCGACCGAAGCCGTGCTGTACGCCGATGAGAAGGGCATCTATGTGGATCTCATGACGGGTGAGGCGGGTGTCGCGCCTGGTCAGGCCTGTGTGCTGTATTCGGCGCCGGGTGCCGATGCGCGCGTCTACGGTGGCGGTTTCATCGAACGTTCCGAGCGCTCCGCGGATGCGGAGGCTTCTCTCAAGGCGCTTCTTGAAAATCAGGTTGCGGCCTGAAACCGTTCGCTTTTTTGCTCCTGTGCAGAAAGCGAACTTTTTGCGTATCTTGTGCTTGACACTTTGGGGAGCGGCACCTTATAAGCCGCTCATCCTGATGAAACGCCAGTCACTTGACTGTCATTTCACTCCGTGGCGGGGTAGCTCAGGTGGTTAGAGCAGCGGAATCATAATCCGCGTGTCGGGGGTTCAAGTCCCTCTCCCGCTACCATTTTCTTCCTAAGTATCGATGATTTTAACGCCCTTTCAAGGGTGATATTCGCATGAGTTTTTACAGTGCCCCTAAAAAAGGGAAACCCGCCTGCCGCTTTTCGCAGCCGACGGGTCTCAACCTCTGCCCCTCCCACAAGGGCGCGGGCAAGTAAGCACACGAAAGTAATTATGGCAAGATCATGGCGAGCACGATGCTGCTAGTGATGGGGTGAGGGCTGCGGTTTTATCGCCCTTTCAGGCGTTCGATACTTCGCAGCAACAACAAATGGCTACAGCCACGCAAAGCGGTACTGATTGGCACAATGAAAACTGTTATTTTTGTCTTGTTGGAAATTTGGAGCGGGCGAAGGGATTTGAACCCTCGACCCCAACCTTGGCAAGGTTGTGCTCTACCCCTGAGCTACACCCGCTCATAAGCCATCGGTCCGGGGTAGTGAGCTGAACCGTGGGTCGCTGTCTTGCGGCGACGGGCGCTATATCGCTCAATCGATTTTGGAATGCAACAGGGAAATGACAAAAATACGAACAAAACCGCTAGAAATACGACAAGTAGCGGAAATGGTTGGATTTTTTCGTTGTTGCGAAGTTTCTGCCGTTGCCAACCTCTGTGGGCGTGCTTATTCAGGAAGGTAACGTCAAGCGAAACGAGGATGGCAGGAGCAGGATATGGCGGAAAATTCCAGCAAGACGGCGGATGATCTTTTCGGGCTTCTGGACAAGTTGGGCATCGCGCACAGCACCAAACAGCACGAGCCGGTTTTTACCGTCGCGGAATCCCAGTCCCTGCGCGATCTCATCCCCGGCGGTCATACGAAGAACCTCTTCGTCAAGGACAAGAAGGACAGGTACTTCGTTCTGACGGTTGAGGAAAATGCTACCGTCGATCTGAAGAGCGTCCATAAGGTCATAGGTGCGGCGAGCCGCGTTTCATTCGGTAAACCTGAGAAGATGCTGGAATATCTGGGCGTCGTACCGGGTTCCGTCACTGTGTTCGGGGCGATCAACGATCTCAACAATGACGTGACTTTTGTCCTGGACAGCGCTCTTATGGAGCATGAGCTTATCAATGGTCACCCGCTGTCCAACGACGCGACGACAACCATCGGCAGGCAGGATTTAATTCGTTTTCTGGAAGCGACCGGACACGCGCCGCTTGTCTTGAAAGTGAGCGAGTGAGATACGATCTTTGCGTCAATAGCGACGTAAACGACAGGTACCATTGGAGACCGGCATGAGCGGCACGAACAACCCTTACGGCAGTTCCTACGGCGGGCAGATGTCTGCGACCGCGCAGTACGGGGGAGAGCTTAACGGCGCCGCTTCCGGCAACATCAAGGATACGACGACTGTCGCCTTTTCTAAGGATGTGCTTGAGGAATCGCGTCATCAACCGGTGCTCGTGGATTTCTGGGCGCCGTGGTGCGGCCCTTGCAAGCAGCTCACTCCGGTTCTCGAAAAGGTCATCAATGATGCGAATGGTCGTGTGAAGCTGGTGAAGCTGAACATCGACGACCATCCCGCCATTCCCGGCCAGCTTGGCATTCAGTCCATTCCCGCCATCGTCGCGTTTGCAGACGGTCGCCCGGTCGATGGCTTCATGGGCGCGGTGCCAGAGAGCCAGATCAGGCAGTTCATCGACAAGATTGCCGGTCCTGACGCTGGCGACCCGAAGGTGCAGATCGAGGCGGCCCTGACCGAAGCAAAGCAGCTTCTGGCGGATGGCGACCATGAAGGCGCGGCGCAGATTTTTGGCGCTGTCATGCAGGCTGATCCGGAAAATGCGGCGGCGATTGCCGGTATTGCGGAATGCATGATTGCCGTTGGCGAGTATCAGCGGGCGGGCGAGCTCGTGTCGTCCCTGCCTCCGGAACTTTCCGAGGATGCAGGCATCCAGCTCGTCGCGAAGAAGATCGCGCAATACGAAGAAGCTCGCAAGCTGGGCGACACCGCCGCACTGGAAAAGGATCTGGCAATCAATCCGGATGATTACGAATCAAGAATGAAACTTGCGAAGGTTCTGAACGTTCAAGGCAAGCGTGACGAGGCAGCCGACCATCTGCTCTACATCATGCGCAAAGACCGCGAATTTGATGAGGATGGCGCGCGTCGCCAGCTTCTCGAGTTTTTCGAAGCCTGGGGTTTCAAGGATCCGGCGACTGTTGCCGGACGCAGGAAGCTTTCGGCGATCCTGTTTTCGTAATGCGGGAACCTACGGGCCGGCATCGCATGGAGAAACGGCCCGTTTTCCGAAGACTAGAGGGATCAGTCCCATGCATGTCGGAAATGCAAGATACGTGAAGAGCGCTGACCTGCCGGGAACGGTTCCGGTCTTTCCCTTGCCGGGTGCGCTGCTTTTGCCGGAAGGGCATCTGCCCCTGAACATCTTCGAGCCGCGATATCTCGCGATGATCGACAGGGCACTGGCGAGTGATCGCCTGATCGGCATGGTTCAGCCAGCGCTCCATGCCATCGACACCGGAACCGAGGGAGGCGCTCTCAGCCCTGTAGGTTGTCTCGGTCGCATAACATCCTTCTCTGAAACCGGCGACGGCCGTTATCTTATTTCGCTGACAGGCGTTTGCCGTTTTCGCTTGCTGAAGGAAGTGGACGCGGCGGGAAAACCCTACCGCAGCTTTCAGCACGCACCTTTTATCGCCGATCTCACGGGCGATTATGATGAAGACGCGGTGGACCGGGGAAATCTGTTGCGCGTCTTCCGCGCTTTCCTCGATGCCAACCAGCTTGAGGCGGACTGGGAGAGTGTGGAGCGGGCAGGCAACCGTGTTCTGGTCAATTCCCTGTCCATGATGTCTCCCTTCGGCCCTGCCGAAAAACAGGCGCTTCTTGAAGCACCCGACCTGAAGACGCGCGCCGAAACGCTGATCGCGATCACTGAAATCCTTCTCGCCCAAGGCTTGGGCGAGAGCGGCAATATTCTGCAATAGGCACGGGGTCAAAACTCAATGGACGACAGGATGAGCAATGTCGATCCCAAGCTGCTGGAGCTTCTGGTCTGCCCTTTGACCAAGGGCAGCCTGTCCTATGACCGTTCCCGCAATGAACTCGTTTCGGAAAGCGCTCGGCTTGCCTATCCTATCCGTGATGGTGTGCCGATCATGCTGATTTCGGAAGCGCGCAAGATAGAAGACTGATCTCCCGTTTACTGCTTTATGCACCCTGGTGTCGCAAATCAGCGATGATGCGTTGACAACTGTGCGTGGATTTGGCCAGAGTCCGCCAGCATCTGTTACGGGGAGAAAACTGATGTCGCTGCGCGCTTTCGTCCGGGCTTCCGTTGTTGTTCTGGCAACCGTTTCCACCTTTCTTCCGGCCGCGGCGGCGGAGCCATCGCGGAAAATCGTGACAACCAAAAATGGCGATTACTTTGGTTTCGATCTGCGGACCGAGCAGAACGTTTCCCTTGAACAATGCGGCGAGATCTGCGTCGGTGACGCCTCCTGCAAGGCTTTCACCTACAATCCCAAGGTGAAATGGTGCTTCCTGAAGTCGGATTTCAATCAGCTGAACGCCTTCCCCGGCGCCGTTGCAGGCAAGATTGTCGAAACCGTTGCCGAACCGGATATCGGAGCGCCGCAGCGGCTGTCTTTTGTGTCCGACAGTCTGCAGCAGGAAGCACGCAAGCTGAAATCCGGGCTTGAAGCGAGTGATGGGCAGGGGCTTGAAATCCTGCTTGCAACCGCGAGACAGCAGGTGGCGTCCGGTAGCATTCCAGATGCGGTCGAAACCTACAAGGCGGCTCTCGCCATCTCGCCCGATGACGGCGCGCTGTGGGCGGAATTGTCGGGTGCCGCCGCGCAAGCCACGGACAATTACGCTATAACCGGACAGGCCGCTTCAGCGGCAATCAACGCCTATCAGTTAAGCCGCACGGTCAGCGCCCGCACTGAGGCTCTCAATCGGCTGGCGCAAGCCTTCGACAAGACCCAGAATTATCGCGCTGCGCTGAATGCCTACAAGGCGAGCCTTGCGCTTGTCGATGCGCCCGAAACGAAGGCTGCCTATGCGGAGCTGCGCAGCCGTCAGGGTTTTCGCGTTATCGGCAATACTGTGGATACCGACAGTGCGAGCCCGCGTGCCTGCGTCCAGTTTTCCGAGCCGCTCGTCAAGAACGGCATCGACTATTCGTCTTTCGTCACGCTGGATGGCGCGGCCCCCAAGGCAATCGAGGCCAAGGGAAGCGAAATCTGCGTGGAAGGTCTGACGCACGGCCAGCGCTACAAGATCGCATTTCGTGCAGGTCTTCCGTCTTCCGTCGAGGAGCCGCTCGAAAAACAGGTCGATCTGGACATCTATGTGCGTGACCGTGCTGCAAGCGTGCGTTTCACCGGCGAAAATTTCGTGCTGCCGGGTACGGCGCGTCGCGGCATTCCCATCGTCTCAGTCAACGCCGACAAGGCAGACCTGAAGCTTTATCGAATCGGTGATCGCAACATCACAGCACTGCTCGCGAATTCACAGTTCCTGACACAGATGGACGGCTACAACGCCGGTCGCATCGAAAACGAGATCGGTGAACTTGTCTGGCAGGGCTCGATCGACATACAGTCTGATCTAAACAAGGAAGTCATCACAAGTTTCCCCGTGGACGAGGCGCTTCCCGAACGCAAGGCCGGGATTTATGTGCTGACCGCGGTGCCTCCCGGCACGCAACCGGAAGACTGGGATTCGCGCGCCACGCAATGGTTTCTCGTTTCCGATACCGGCATCACGACCTATGCCGGTACGGATGGCCTGAACGTATTCGTGCGTTCGCTCGGCACCGCAAAACCTCTGGCGGATGTCGACCTGCAATTGCTGGCCAAGAATAATGAAGTGCTCGGCACGGCGAAAACCGATGCCGAGGGCAGGGCGACGTTTTCTGCTGGTTTGATGCGCGGTTCGGCGGCGCAGGCGCCGGCGATCCTGACAGCGCGCAACGGCGACGAGGATTACGTCTTCCTCGACATGACACGCGCTGGTTTCGACCTCTCAGATAGAGGTGTGACCGGACGCGCTGCTCCCGGCGCGATTGATGTCTTCTCGTGGACGGAGCGGGGCATCTACCGTGCCGGGGAAACTGTACATTCCGCAGCCCTGGCGCGGGACGTCGACGGCAAGGCAATCGAGGATCTGCCGCTCACCTTCATCTTTTCGCGTCCTGATGGCGTGGAGGACCGGCGTTTTGTCAGCGACGGAAAGACGCTCGGCGGTTATGCTGTCGATCTGCCGTTACAGGAGAACGCCATGCGCGGCACCTGGACGCTGCGCATCCATACCGACCCGAAGACCGCTGCTATCAGCGAAAAGAGTTTCCTTGTCGATGATTTCGTACCAGACCGCACGGAGTTCGATCTTTCCAGCAAGGCCAAGGAAATCGCACCCGCCGAAGATGCCGTTATCGATGTGGACGGCCGTTATCTTTACGGTGCGCCCGCCGCCGGTCTGACACTGGATGGCGAGGTCGGCATCAAGCCGACGCGTAGCAACGCGGCGTTCGAAGGCTATTTCTTCGGGCTTGCTGATGAGGAAACCGAAGAGGAAAACCGCGTTTCGCTCTCCGATCTGCCGGTGCTGGATGAAGAGGGCAAGGCGAGCTTCAACGTCAATCTGACCGACCTGCCATCGACCACGCAGATGTTGTCCGCCAACATCACCGTGCGTATGCGGGAGGCCGGTGGTCGTGCGGTTGAGCGTTCGCAGACGCTGCCGATCAAGGCGGAAGGCCCGATGATCGGCATCAAGCCGCAGTTCTCCGGCGATCTAGCCCAGAATTCCATCGGCCGTTTCCATGTGATCGGTGTTTCCGCTGATGGAGCGAAACAGGCGATGAACGGACTGAACTGGAAGCTCATCAAGGTCGAGAGGAACTATCAGTGGTATCGGCAGGGCAATTCCTGGCGCTATGAGCCCGTGGAGTTCACCAGACAGATGGAAGCCGGAACGGTTTCCATCGATGCCAATGGCGGTGAAATCTCGGTGCCGGTGACCTGGGGGCGCTACAGGCTGGAAGTGGAAGGTGCTGGCAATGCCGCACCTGTTTCCAGCGTGGAATTCGATGCCGGTTTCTACGTCGAGGCCAGCTCTACAGAAACGCCGGACGCACTGGAAATCGCGCTCGACAAGGAACACTACAAGATCGGCGATACGGCAAAACTCCGCGTCTCACCCCGTTTCGCGGGCGAGGTGATGGTGACGGCCGGTTCCGAAAAACTCATAGCCGTGCAGAACGTGTCGATTGGTGAAAATGGCGGCGAGATCGAACTACCCGTAACCGAGGAATGGGGCGCGGGCGCTTACGTGACGGCGACCTTGTTCCGTCCGGGCGATGCGCAGGAAAGCCGCATGCCGATGCGCGCCATCGGCATCAAGTGGCTTGGCGTCGATCCCGCGGAGCGCAAGTTGAACGTGTCTCTGGGGGCGGCCAAACAGACGCTGCCGCGGCAGCCGCTTGAGATTCCGGTTACGGTTTCAGGCGCGGGCGTCGGGGAAAAGGCATACATCACCGTCGCCGCTGTCGATGTCGGCATATTGAACCTCACTCGCTACGAACCGCCGAAGCCGGATGACTGGTATTTCGGTCAGCGCCGTCTGGGGCTGGAAATCCGCGATCTATATGGGCGCCTGATCGACGGTTCGCTGGGAACCACCGGGCGCTTGCGCACCGGTGGCGATGCCGGGCAGGTTGCGTTGCAGGGCAGCCCGCCCACAGAAAAGCTGGTGGCATTCTTCGCCGGTCCGGTCGAAGTTGATGCGGATGGCAAGGCGTCGGTCAGCTTCGATATTCCGCAGTTCAATGGCACGGCCCGCATCATGGCCGTGGCATGGACGAAGCAAGGTGTGGGGCATGCGACGTCCGATGTCGTCATTCGCGATCCTGTGGTTGTCACGGCCAGCGCGCCTAAGTTTCTGGCTCCCGGCGACCAGTCGCAGCTGAGGCTCGATATCGCCAATACCGATGGCGAGGCGGGCGATTACCGGCTGGATATCAACAGCAACACGGCGCTCACCGTCGATCAAGGGGAGGTTTCGCAGGTTCTGGCACTCGATAAAGGTGGAAGGACGTCGCTCACCGTCCCGCTGACGGGCGAATTGCCGGGTAACGGCGCCATCACCATAAAGGTGTCGAACAGCAGTGGCGTCTCGCTGGAGCAGGCGCTGAATATTCCCGTGCGGCCTGCGGTGCTGCCGGTTACCACGCGGCGTGAAATCAGGATTGCTCCCAACAGCAGCCTGACGATCAACGGTGATCTCCTGGCAGACAGCATGCTGCTTGGCGCATCCGTTGCGGTCAATGTCACGCGCTCGCCAGCCTTCGATATTCCGGCGCTGGTGATGATGCTGGACAAATATCCCTATGGCTGCGCCGAACAGACGACCAGCCGTGCGCTTCCACTGCTTTATCTTTCCGAACTCAGCAAAGAGAGTGGCATTGCCGAAGACCCCGATACGCGCAATCGCGTGCAGGAGGCGATCTACCGGGTGCTGTCCTTCCAGTCCAGTTCCGGCAGTTTCGGCCTGTGGTCGCCAGGTTATGGCGATCTGTGGCTGGACGCTTACGTGAGCGACTTTCTGACGCGTGCCCGGGAGCAGGGTTACGATGTGCCGGAGCAGGCCATGGTCCAGGCATTGAGCAACCTGCAGAACGGCCTCTCCTATGACAGCAACGTCAAGGATCGCGGCAACGAGATCGCCTACTCGCTTTACGTGCTGGCGCGCAACCGCAAGGCGGCGATCAACGATCTGCGCTATTATGCCGATACGGCGCTCGCGGATTTCCCGACGCCGCTTGCCAAGGCGCAGATTGCGGCGGCGCTTTCGCTTTACGGCGATGCGGCCCGATCCAAGAGCATTTTCGGCGCGTCGCTCGACATGGCAAGCCGCGCCACCAATGTCAGCTTCGCGCGGGCGGATTATGGCTCTCCTCTACGCGATGGCGCAGCTTCGCTGGCGCTTGCCGCCGAAAGCCGCCCCGTTCCAGCCGTTGTGCCGCAGCTTGCCGGTGCCGTGTCGAAGGAGTGGGAAAAGAAGCCCTATACCAGCACGCAGGAGCAGGCATGGATGCTGCTTGCCGCCCGCGCCGTGAAGGGTGAGGACAAGGAAATCCGCATTGACGTGAACGGCGAGTTGCAGACCGGCGGTTACGGCAAGCGGATGACCGGCGACGAGTTGCTCGGCACGCCGCTGAAAATCGCCAATGCGTCCGCCGATCCGGTGACGGCCGTCGTGACCACGGTTGCGCCGCCTGCCCAGCCTCTGGCGGCCGGCGGAGATGGTTTTGCCATCACCCGCACTTATTATTCGATGGATGGCGAGGAGGTAAACCCGAGCGACGTGGCGCAGAACGAACGTTATGTCGTGGTGCTGAACGTCGTTCCGCAGAACGACTGGCAGGCTCGCCTGCTGGTCACGGATCTTCTGCCCTCGGGTTTCGAGATCGACAATCCCAGCCTCGTCAATTCGGCGGCGCTTGCCAATTTCGACTGGCTGCCGGAAACTGAGGCTGCGCATACGGAATTCCGTTACGACCGTTTCGTGGCGGCCTTTGATCGCACGGCGGGTGATAGCTCCGAGATTACGCTGGCCTATGTGGTGCGGGCAGTCACCCCCGGTGTCTACGATCACCCGGCGGCAACGGTTGAGGACATGTACCGCCCGCAATTCGCCGCCCGTACGGCAACGGGCCGCATGGAGGTGCGTTCGGCAACACCATGAGGCGGACAAAGGCGATTATCGGCGGCATCGCAACTGTCGCGTTGCTTTTGGGCGGCGCGGCTGTCGGCCTCGATGCGCTGGACCAAGCCTATCCGCCGCCGCTTGAGGCGGCTGGACAACGCTCTTTCGAGGTTCTGGATCGTGAAGGCAGGCTGTTGCGCGCCTTCGCAACACCGGAAGGCCGCTGGCGGCTGAGGACGACGGCCTCCGAGGTCGATCCGCAGTTCATCCGCATGCTGGTCGCTTATGAAGACCGCCGTTTTTACGATCACCACGGCGTCGATCCATGGGCGCTGCTGCGTGCGGCGGCGCAGCTTGTCACCAATGGCCGGATCGTTTCCGGCGCATCGACGCTTTCGATGCAGGTGGCGCGGCTGATCGAACCGCGTGCCGACCGGTCCTTCTCGGCAAAGTTTCTGCAGCTTGCGCGGGCGCTCCAGATCGAAAGGCGTCTGACCAAGGCGGAAATTCTCGATCTTTATCTGAACATCGCACCTTACGGCGGCAATCTCGAAGGTATTCGTGCCGCAAGCCTTGCCTGGTTCGGCAAGGAGCCGAAGCGGCTGGATACGGCGGAGGCGGCCCTTCTGGTCGCGCTGCCGCAATTGCCGGAAAAACGCAGGCCGGACCGTTTTCCAGCAGCGGCGAAACAGGCGCGGGAACGGGTTTTGCTGCGCCTTGCGGTTGCCCGCGTGGTGGGTGACGGAGAGGCGGAGCGTGCTGCCCTTTCCCCTGTGCCTTCTGCACGACAGGAACTCCCGACATACGCGCCGCATATGGCCGCAGTTGCGCGGGTGAAGTTCGCCAGCAGCGGCGAGGTGCGCTCCACGCTGCAATTGCCGGTGCAAAGGGAACTGGAAAACATTGCACGTCATGCGGCGGAAAAACTCGGCAGCAACGTCTCCGTTGCCATCGTGATGGCGGATAGCTTGACCGGCGAGATTGTCGGAGAGGTCGGAGCGTCCGATTATCTCGATACGGCGCGGCGCGGATTTGTGGAAATGAGCCGTGCCGTCCGTTCTCCCGGCTCGACGTTGAAACCCTTCATTTATGGTCTTGCCTTCGAAAACGGGCTGGTCGCGCAGGAAACCATCATCGAGGATCGTCCGGCGGATTTTTCCGGTTATCGCCCACGCAATTTCGACATGCATTATCAAGGCGATGTCAGCATCCGGCAGGCGTTGCAGCTTTCGCTCAATGTTCCCGCTGTAAAGCTGCTGGAGGCCGTCAGCCCGTCTGCACTGATGGTGCGGCTGCGCCGTGCGGATGTGAAGCTGGTTCTGCCGCCCAATGAAGCGCCGGGGCTGGCCATCGCGCTTGGCGGTGCTGGCATTTCGCTAGTTGATCTCACCCAGCTTTACGCCGCTCTCGCCAATCGCGGCAATCCGGTACGGCTGGGCGATGGGGTACGCGTTGGACCGGAAGTCATGGAAAGCGATCCGCTGTTTTCAAATGCAGCCCTCTGGAATGTGTCCGATATTCTCTCGGGCGTGTTGCCGCCGCTTGGCATGAAGCAGCGCAGCATCGCTTACAAGACAGGCACAAGCTACGGTTACCGCGATGCGTGGTCGGTGGGCTACGATGGCCGGCATGTCATCGGCGTATGGGTAGGGCGAGCGGACAATGGCGCGGTTCCCGGCATTGCCGGTTATGCAACAGCTGCGCCGATCCTGTTCGATGCATTCGAAAAATCCGGTGTGGCGATCACACCGATGCCCGCTGCCCCTTCCGGCGTTGCGCGCATTGCGCAGAGCGATCTTCCCGCCAGCCAGCGTCGTTTCGCCATGATGGCAAGTGGCCTCCTGTCTGCCTCCCGACGCGAGACGGCTCCGCGCATCGTCTATCCGCCGGAAGGCGCACGCGTGGAGCTATCCAGCCAGTCGGGTATTTCACCGCTCGTGCTCAAATTGCAGGGCGGGCGTGCCCCGTTCCGCTGGCTTGCGAATGGCAGGCCGCTACCGGAAGCCTCGCATCGCCGCAGCAGCGAATGGCACCCGGAAGGTCAGGGGTTCTCAACGCTGACGGTGATCGACGCGGACGGCCGCGCCTCGAGCGTGCAGGTCTTTGTCGAGTGAATGGTCCATGCGGCATGTATGGAGCGCAGCTCAGAAGCATTTCAGCCGGTGAGCCGTGGCGAGGTGATGACGCGTTGGAATAGCGCCGACATCGCCTCGCTGATGCCTTCGGTGGGGCTGACCTCGAAAAACAGGCCCGGCGATGCACATTCCTGCATGCGGGTGCTGATTTCGCCCTGAAACGGCTTGATCCACGTATTGTACCAGCTGTTTGTCGGCAACGGCAGATAGGTGGTGTAAAGCACTGCGATGCGGAAGCCTTTTTGCTTCAACGTCGTGCAGAGCTTCACGTCAATCGGCTCCTGACAGCGACCGCCGGTCGTCTTTTTCGTGCAGGTTGATGGCTTGTAGCTGTCACCGACGCCATCTGAAACAAAGAAGATCACCTTGTCCGGATTTGCTGAGCTCGCCCCGTTGCCGGACTTGCCGATCTTGTCGGAAATCTGGGTCAGGGCGCGGTCGAAATCAGTTTGCTGGTCGTTATTGTATCCCTGCTCGGGGATCGACATGAGATCGATTTCGGCGGCTCTCTTTTTCGCCGAGTTGAGGTCAGATGTCAGGGACACGACCTCGAGCAGTTTGGTGTCTTCGGCTTTCTGGCCAAAGGTGTAAACCGCCATGCGGTACTGGTTGCTGGTTTTCCGCGTCGAGGTCGCGGTGTCCATCAAGGAGGCAGTTGCTTTCGCCACAACGTTGATGCGCGTCGTGACACCAAGCGCTTTTGCCTTGTTGTAGTAGCTGTTCTTTTCCTCGACACCGTTCTTGACGATGTGGCACGCGAAGGCGCACTTGTCGCTGGTATTGGCGACGAGTTTCGCAACATCGGCCGGCGTCGCGCCGACACCCATGGACGGCGTGTTGTCGAGCAGCAGATAGAAATCGCTGAATGTCTCGGTTTCGTATCTGGCGGAGGCTTTTCCGCCCACCGTCAGAATATCCTTGCCGAGAACTTTCGAGAGTGTCGTGTTGACCGTCGCGGTGAAGCTAAGCGTCGATTCCACGACATTACCTTTCTTCACGACGGAGATGTCGACTGACTTCAGCTGGTACGTTGGAGATTGGGCGATATTGGCCTCAAAGAAGGTGCGGGCTTCCGCCTCCCCAATGCTGATCGTGCCATCCCCTCCCATCTTCTTGGCGGCCTGAACGCTCGCGGAAAGATCGGCCACTGCCGCCAGCACCGCTGAATCGGCTGCCTGCTGGATTTCCGACCTCACCGACATTCCGTCAGCAATATCGAGAGCCACGCCTGCCGCACCAAAAACCGGCACGATCAGGATGGCAGAAAGAATTCCGAAATTACCGGATCTATCGCGCCAGATGCTCCGCACATTTTCCCCCAAATCTTTACCCGGGCTGGAAAATAGGGGTAAAAATTTGATTTTTTGTTTTTTTGCATAATTAAATTTGGATGAAAAAGCGTTCGCCAGGTGGGGCAAGCCACGCGCCGACGTCATGGATGTTCGGGCGTTGGAGGCCGGTCACCGGGAAATATCTCGTGAATGTCAGGAGGCGAGCCGTCTGCCCGCCGGTTTTCTCGCAGCCACGAGGGCGTCTACGATTTTAACTGCCAGTGCCTCGGCCTGCGCACGTTGCTCCGTCAACGAGCTGGATTCCCAGGCAACGCCACGCAGCGGATGACCGATGGCGAAAAGATCGCCGTGGGCAACGTCATCCCGGCCGATCACGACGCCGTCTGGCGTGGCATTGATGCCGAAACCGGTGTCGTGGCGGAGGACAAGGCCGTTTTCGAGAAGGTTTTTCACGAGAGGCGAGGTTATCCGGCCCCAGTTGTGTTCCTGATGCCCGCGGGCATCGACAATGCCGTCGACCAGAACCATCTCCGAGTGCTTTTGACAGCGGGGTCGCAAAACCACCTCTATCTGCTCACCTGCCGGTACCGCGGACAGCAGGCGGGCTGCGCGGGCCGTAAACCGCCCGGCGTTTCTGGCCGCTTCCACCGCGGTATAGGATGGAGGTGCCGCACGATGGGCCGTGACATCCCACAAAGAGCGCAGGTGTCGCACGAAACGCAGCCGCTCGGCCGTGGTTGCCTGTAACCACATGGGCAGGATGAACGGTCGCAGACTGAGGGGGATGACCTGCCAGTCGCGCCCTTCGGCAAGAAGCGCGCGGCGTGCCTTGATGACAAGGGCAAGAAGCTCGCGCGCCGTCGCCGGCAAAGCATCCGCATCGATGATATCGATCGGCTCGCCTGCGACCCGCACGGGTTCGATGAGATGCCCACGGCGCGAGATGACGTGATAACGCCCACGACAACCGCGTGCTTCAAGGCTGGCAATTGTATCGACCATACTGAGGCTCGCGCCTACGATCAGAATATCCTTCGCCTTGCTCAGGCGGTCGAGTTTTTCCGATTCCCAGGGCGTTGTCAGCCGCCCGTCGCCCGACAGTGCGCTTAGTGCGGGATCGGCAGCAAGCGGAAAGACGCCAGTTGCCAGAACGGCAAAATCGGCGCTTAAAACTCGCCCATCTGCCAATTGAGCTTTCAGGCCGCCGGAGGGAAGGCGATCAAGCCGGACGACCTCCGAGTGGCAGTGCTCGACACCGGCTGTCGGCGCGGATTGCCGGATTGACTGCTGCAGTTCCTGCTCAACGTAACACCCGAACAGGTGGCGGGGGATGAAGCGCTTTTCGGCGTTTTCGTCAGTCAAGGGTACACCGTGATCTGCAGATTGTTTCGCTACCCATCGCGCCAGATGCGCAAGATCATGCGGATGGATTGAGAAATTCCCAGCCGGGCCGTTCATCAGTTGCGCCGTTTCTACGGTGCTATAGGCCTGCCCTCGGCCAACGGATGGTCGTGGTTCGGCGATCACGATACGAAGGGGGCTTTTCCATTGCTCAAGCAGCCGGATTGTCAGAGCCGCACCGGCATAGCCGCCACCGATGATCAGGATCACTGGTGGCAGGCCGTGCTCGACGTCTTCGGCCGTTGTGCCTTGCTGCGTGATGGAATGTCGTGTTGTCGCCGTCATGCGGGTTCGCGCAGCAACGGCAGAAGCTGATCGCCCTGACGCGAAATTTCCCGAAGATAGGGCGTGTCAGAAAGCACGAAATGGGTGATACCCAGATCGCGGTAGCGCTTCAGCGACCGCGCCACATCTGTGGGCGAACCGACAAGCCATGTCGTCCCCGCGCCGCCGCCGCCGAATTTTCCCGGCGCGGTGTAGAGATTTTCGTCCAGTACATCGCCCTTGTTCTGCAAGTCATAGAGACGCTGCTGGCCGACGGCCTGCGGGCGGCGATCGTCCACCCAGTCATTTTTGCCGACCCTTGCCATTTCCGCGACCTTTGCTTCAGCTTCGGCCCAGGCCTGTTCGGTGGTGTCGCGCACGAAGGTTGTGATGCGCAGCCCGAATTCGAGTGGGGGCAGGTCACGATCCTGCGTCTTGCTGAGTTGCTTCAGACGGTCGATGCGCGCCGCGATCCCTTCAAGAGGCTCGCCCCAGAAAAGCTGAACGTCCGCCTCGCTTGCCGAAACGCGTTCGGCTGCCGCCGAGGCGCCACCGAAATACAGCTTCGGCGTTGCGCGTTCCGGTGTCGACCCGATGCGCGGCGTCACCGTGGAGTTTTCGACCCAATAGTGCTTGCCCTTGAACGTGACGTTGTCTTCCGTCCAGAGCCGCCGCACAAGCCGCATGAACTCCTGCGTCCTGTCATAACGTTCCGCCTGTTCGCCTTCCTGATCGCCATAGGCGGAAATGCTGTCCTGCCCTGACACGATGTTGATCCGCACACGGCCACGGGTGAGGTGATCGAGCGTGGCTATGGAGGAGGCTAGATTTGCCGGCCGCCAGTATCCGGGACGAACGGCGATGAGCGGCTCGAAGGTCGTCGTTCTGGCTGCAAGTGCCGTCGCCACCGTAAATGTGTCCGGACGGCCCCAGCCAGCGCCGAGCAGGGCGCCTTTCCAGCCATGGTCCTCGAGCGCCTTGGCATGACTTGTCAGGGTGTCGAGGCTGTTGTGGTCGTTTGTGACTGGTTCGCCACGATGACCGGCAACGACTTGGTTGGGGATGTACCAGAGGAATTCGGACTGTTGTGTCATCTGTTGTCTATCTGCTGAATGAAGGGAAAGGGCGGGCAAAACCAGCCCGTTCAAATGACGTGGGCAGCCTGCAGCGCCGTCAGCACATCGCTCTTGAGTTCCGCCAGCCGTGCGGCACGCCGGTCGCGTGGGCGGGTAACGTCCACGGAAAGATCGTGCTGAATTCCGCCGTCGCTGGCGCCCATCATGTAGATGCGGTCTCCGAGATAGAGCGCCTCATCGATATCATGCGTCACCAGCAGAAATGAAATGCCACGTTGTTCCACCAGCTTGAGCACCAGATCCTGCAGTTTCATCCGGGTGAAGGCATCAACGGCGCTGAAGGGTTCATCCAGCAGGAGAATACGGGGCTCGGTGTAAAGAGCGCGGGCAATGGCGACACGCTGCGCCATGCCTCCCGAAAGTGCCTTCGGCAGGGTTCCGGCGTGACCATTCAATCCGACATCTGCGATCAGCCGCTCAACACGGGGGCGGTCATAGCGAGATCCGTCCGCATAACCGATATTCTGGGCCACGGTGAGCCAGGGCATCAGGCGCGGCTCCTGAAAGACGAAGGCGACGGGCGGCGTCGATCTGCTCCCGATCTGGTCCGCCTTCACCGAAACGCTACCGGAAAACCGTTTGTCAAGACCGGCCGCAATGCGCAGTAAGGTGCTTTTGCCGCATCCGCTGGGGCCGAGCAGCACGGCAGCCTCGCCGTTGTTCAGGCTCAACCGGATATCGTGCAGGACGACGGTTTCGCCGAAGGCTTTTTCGCGGACATCAATATCGAGAAGGCTCATGCCGGTCGTCCTCCAATCGAGGTCGAATAGCTATCGCGCCATGAAAGGCACCGGTCCTCAATCAGCTTGAACAGGCTGTCCGAAATCTTGCCGAGCACAGCCAGACAGATGATTGCTATGAGAACGAGATCGGGCCGCGAAAGCTCACGCCCGTCCGACAGCATATAACCGATGCCCTCTGAGGCAGCGAGCAGTTCGGCTGCGACGACGCTCAGCCATGCCAGCGACAGGCCGTAACGCAGGCCGGTGAACAGATGCGGCAGCGATGCCGGAATAAGGATACGCCAGACCAGAACCGGCAAGGGCTGACGATACATTTCGCCGACCTCGACCAGCTTTCTGTCGACATTGCGAATGCCGGAGAACAGGCTGAGATAAACCGGGAAGAAGGCGCTTTTGGCGATCAGCACGATCTTGGACGTTTCACCGATGCCGAACCAGATCATGAGAAGCGGCACCCAGGCCAGACTGGGGACGGCGCGCAGCGCCTGGAAACTCGGTTCAAGATACCGTTCCGCCGAGTACCACAGCCCCACGATCGAGCCGATGGCGATGGCGAGAAGCGAGCCGAAGGTAAAGCCGATCAGAACACGCAGGGCGCTGGCGCCGATGTTGGTCCAGAGCGGACCTTCCGCAAGATAGAGGAAGGTCGTGTAGAGATCGGATGGAGGCGGAAGCACATAGGGACTCACCCACCCCATGCGCACGAACAATTCGAGCAGAACGAGCGCGCCAACCGGCACGATCGCTCCACGCAGGTCGAGGGACAGCAGCTTGCCGCCTAATCGGGACATTGGCCCCGCCGATTGCGTCTTCGCCGGTTCGCTTCGAGCTTCGCCCCTGAATTCCTGGGTTGAAAAGGTCATGCCCCAAGAACTTTCCGGGCCGGTGCTGGATCGAGAAGCTGTCCAAGCACGTCTTCGACATTGGTGCCGGGTCGCAGCACTTCAGAACCGAGCAGTGGCGTAGCCGTCCTGATCGAAGCGAGCAGTTCGTCGCCGGGAACCGGATCGGTCCAGTCGCGGCGGGCGATGCTGCGTTTCGTCACTTCCGGGTCGCCGCCGGCCTGCTGGGTGACGAAGGCAACAAATTCCTCATTGTTTTCGCGAATCCATTTCTGTGTCTCAGCCCACACGCCAAGGACGCGTTCGACTGCCTTCGGATATTTGCCGAGAAATTCTTCCGATGTGCTGAAGACGCTGCCTTCACGCCAACTGCGGTCGTTGAAGATCGCCCGGTCCCCGGCGATTTCCGCCTGCGCCGTCTGTGGGTCGATTCCCACCCATGCGTCGACCTGACCCTGCCGCAGTGCGGCAAAACCTTCGGGATGCTGAAGGTTGACGACCTTGAGATCGTTGATGGTCAGATTGGATTTGGCGAGGGCGCGAACGAGCGTGAAATAGGGGGCCGTTCCCTTGGTGACGGCAATTGTCTTACCCTTCAGGTCAGCGACCGATTGCAGCGGAGAATCGTTTTTCACCTGAATGATCGACGAACCACCCCAGCTTGCCACATAGATGACCTTGAGCGGGACGCCATTGGCACGCGAAAGGAAGGCGGAAAGTGCTGCCGAACCTGTGAAGTCGGTCGAGCCGACCTTGAGGAATTCCAGGGAGTTGTTGCTGCCGCGCGACTGCACCCAGGTGATCTTGGTGCCGACGTCCTTGAACGCCTCCTCCAGCCAGCCCTTGTTCTTGATGAGAAGCGTGTGAGAAGAATAGAATCCCCAATCCAGCCGTAGCTCTGCAGGGAATTCCGACGAGGTCTGTGCCGAAGCGAAGTCGATCCCGAGCGGCGATGCGAGGGCAGCGCCAGCGCCGAGCTTGAGGGCGCTGCGGCGGGAGAGTTTGAAAACCATGGTGCCTATCCAATCTATTAAATCTATAGACTAATAGGTATCGTGCATGTCTGGCAAAGGTCGCGGTAACGCATTCCATAAATGCATTGTTTCGAGGAAAATCCGTCCCGTCTGGCCCGGTACGGTGTCATGCCGGTTCCCGCAGATGAAGTGGGATGCAGAGGCGGGGCATGCGTCGTAATCGCACCGGCTTGGTGCGATCAGTATAGTGGGGTTTGTCACGGCAGCGCGTCGTCAGCCAGCAGCCAGTCGACGCGACTGCTCTCCCGGTCAGATCGACTTGAGCGAAATCCGTTTCTCCAGCGCGACCGCTTCTTCCTTCCGCTCGCTGTAGCGATCGGTGAGGTAGGACGAGGCGTCACGCGTGAGGATGGTGAATTTGACCAGTTCCTCGCAGACATCGACGACCCGGTCGTAATAGGGCGATGGTTTCATTCGGCCATTTTCACCGAATTCCTGATAGGCTTTTGCGACCGACGACTGGTTGGGAATGGTGATCATCCGCATCCATCGTCCGAGGATGCGCATCTGGTTCACGGCGTTGAACGACTGGCTGCCGCCGGACACTTCCATCACGGCGAGCGTTTTGCCCTGTGTCGGACGTATGGAGCCGACCGACAACGGAATCCAGTCGATCTGCGATTTCATGATGCCGGTCATCGCCCCATGCCGCTCGGGGCTGATCCAGACCTGTCCTTCTGACCACTGCGTAAGCTCGCGCAGTTCCTGAACCTTGGGATGGCTGACCGGTGCTTCGTCCGGAAGCGGCAAGCCCTTCGGATCGAATATCCGCACTTCGCAATCCAGTCGTTCGAGGAGGCGGCGAACTTCGAAAGCGAGAAAGCGGCTATACGAAACCTCACGAAGCGATCCATACAGAATCAGGATACGTGGCTTGTGGGTCGAGAATGCAGGCCGCAGCGATCCTGCCTCAATGGGCTGAAGATGTTCGTCCTGCAAAGCGGGAAATGTATCAGACAATACGCTTTCCTTCCGCGTCGAGTACCTGTTCGCCGTCTTCCTTGGTGAACGGCCCTTTGAAGGCGTCCGCGGGCAGGATATCGAGAACGGCCTCGGAAGGACGCGACAGCCGGGTTCCCATCGGGGTGATGACGAATGGACGATTGATCAGGATCGGAGCCTCAAGCATCGCATCCAGCAATTGGTCATCGCTGAGGTCCGGATTGTCGAGGCCGAGTTCGGCGTAAGGCGTCCCCTTTTCGCGGATAGCTTGACGCACTGTAAGGCCTGCATCGGCAATCATCCGAACCAGTTGCTCACGGCTCGGAGGATGCTTCAGATATTCGATGACGATGGGCTCTATCCCAGCATGCTGGATGAGCTCGAGCGTGTTCCGCGATGTGCCGCAGGCCGGGTTGTGATAGATGGTAACGTCCATAGTCAGATCCTTTCGGTGATGGTCTTGCGAGCGACAGCGGGCGATGCTTCGTACCAACCCTTCGAGCGGTTCACGATCCAGACGACGGACAGCATCACCGGAACCTCGATCAGAACTCCGACGACAGTGGCCAGTGCCGCGCCAGACTGAAATCCGAACAGGCTTATGGCGGCGGCGACCGCCAATTCGAAGAAGTTGCTGGCGCCGATGAGTGCGGAGGGTCCGGCGACGCAATGGCGCTCTCCCGACATCCGGTTCAGAAGATAGGCAAGCCCGGAATTCAGATAGACCTGTATGAGGATCGGAACCGCGAGAAGAGCGATGATGGTCGGCTGAGCGATGATCTGTTCGCCCTGAAAAGCAAAGAGCAGCACCAACGTCGCCAGCAGGGCCGCCAGCGACATCGGCTGGAGTTTGGCAAGCAGGCCGTCGAGTACGCTGTTCGTTCCATCTGCCGTCAGGCGGCTCCGTATGATCTGCGCGATGATCACGGGCACCACGATGTAAAGCGCCACCGACAGGGCAAGCGTCGCCCACGGCACCGTGATCGCGGAAAGACCAAGCAGCAGGCCGACGATCGGTGCGAAGGCAACGACCATGATCGCGTCGTTCAGGGCAACCTGCGAGAGGGTGAACAGCGGTTCGCCTCGTGTCAGGTTGCTCCAGACGAAGACCATGGCGGTGCAGGGCGCTGCCGCAAGAATGATGAGCCCTGCGATGTAGGAATCGATCTGGTCTGCCGGAAGATAGGGTCGAAACAGCCAGCCTATGAAGAGCCAGCCCAGCAGCGCCATGGAGAACGGCTTCACGGCCCAGTTGATGAAAAGGGTGACACCAATACCGCGCCAGTACGACCCGACCTGCCCCAACGACCGAAAGTCGATCTTGAGCAGCATCGGGATGATCATCAGCCAGATCAGTATGGCGACAGGGATGTTCACCCTGGCGATCTCGGCAGCTCCGACAACTTGGAAGAAGCCGGGCATCAGATGACCGAGCACAACGCCTACGACGATGCAGAGAAAGACCCAGACGGTCAGGTATCGCTCGAATGTTGACATGTTACTCAGCCTTCGCAGATTTGACCGAAGCGCCCTCGAGCGAACCGATCTGGCGAACGTGCTGTTCAAGGGCCAGGCGGTCGATTGAGGCTATCGGCAGGTTTATGAAGGCGGTGATCCGGTTCTTCAAGAAACGTGCAGCTTGGGCGAAGGCACGCTGGATCTCGATTTCCGTGCCAATCACCGCGGCCGGGTCCTCGACACCCCAGTGGGCAGTCATCGGATGGCCGATCCATACCGGACAGGCCTCGCCCGCTGCGCTGTCGCAAACGGTGAAGATGAAATCCATCTCCGGGGCGCCTGGCTCAGCAAATATATCCCAGCTCTTCGACGTGAAACCCGTGGACGGATAGCCGAGCGCATCCAGTTCCTTAAGCGCGTGCGGATTGACCTCACCCTTCGGCTGGCTACCGGCGGAATAGGCTTTGAACCGGCCGCCGCCCTCCTTGTTGAGGATGGCTTCGGCGAGAATGGAACGAGCGGAATTGCCCGTGCAGAGGAACAGGACGTTATAAATCTTGTCAGTCATGGTCTTGGTCCGTCGTTAGGTTGGAGGCCTGTCGAGCATCATGATGGTCGCCGACGAGGGGAAGATGGTGGACCGCTGAGGTTGCGAGCTCCGCGGCCGGCACTTCGGCGCGAGGCACCTCTGAAAACCCGATGCACGAAAAAAACGGCGCGGCGCTCGTCGTGGCGAGGAAGATATTGCCGCCAATTCCTCGTCGCGTTGTCACAACGATCGCCTGTCCTAGGCGATAGGCCATGGCCGCGATGCGCCAGAAGCACGCGACAACAGACCGCAGCAGGTAATCGTCGCCGCCCCGAACCGCTTCAAAGAAGGTACGGCGCGCATCTTCGATGTCATCGTGGGCAGGTCCGCGGCGCGTATTATGGAAACAGGGATTGCTGCCTGGTACTTCGTTTAAGGTGATCGCGCTCAACATGGCTTCGCCTCCGGGGCGCAGCAGGGTGTCAGTTCAGCGATGAGTGGCGCGCAAAGCTCCGTAGAGCCGCCGCAGCAGTCCTTGAGCAGGAACAGCGTCAGGTCACGCAAACCGTTGAGATCTGCCCGATATATGATCGATCGGCTCTGGCGTTCGCTCCTCACCAATCCTGCGCGGGACAGCGTGGCGAGATGCGCTGACATGGTGTTCTGCGGCACGTCGATCAGTCGCGCGAGTTCTCCCGCCGGAACGCCGTCCGGTTCATGTTTTACGAGGAGCCGGAATGTCTCGAGCCGGGTAGTCTGGGCCAGGGCCGCAAGGGCCGCGATTGCATAGTTGCTTTCCATATATCCAGAATAATGGATATATTTGCGAGGTCAAGTCATATATCGCCACATCTGCGGTTAAGTGATCTGCGGGGGGGGGGGCTTTGTTGTGGCATTCGCCTCGAGGGTCCATGTTCCAGAACGGTTCAGGGAATGTGGCGATTGTGCCGGAGCAATACGTGCGGTTAAGCACGGTCGCAGTTTTGCAGGGCCATTCCCGTATTGGAACAGGACATCTCATTTTCGCCCTAAATCAGAAAAGCCGGCCTGTTACCTTTTCATCAGGGGGAGAGTTGCGGAGGACCACCACGAACAGGAGGCATGGCGATGGCCCAGACAGTTTTGAATGCGCTTGGCGAGACACTCTACTACAGCGGAAGCTCCACAGGTTTCTTCTCTGCCACCAATTCCGGCCCTCAGCTTTACGGCAGGACAGGAAACGATTCCATGTGGGGTGACAGTTCCGTGGACGTCACGATGATCGGCGGTACGGGCGATGACATCTACTACCTCTATTCGGGAATCAATCGGGCGGTCGAAAATGCCGGGGAGGGTATCGACACCATTGACACATGGATGAGTTACGCGCTGCCTGACAATTTCGAGAACCTGCGCGTAACCGGAAACGGCCGTTACGCCTTTGGCAACGACCTCGACAACATCATCACCGGCGGTTCGGGCTCGCAGACCATCGACGGAGGCGCAGGCAACGACGTGCTGATCGGTGGAGGTGGCGCAGACACGTTCATCGTCACGAAAGGCAACGGCACCGATCTCGTCACGGATTTCGGTGCCGATGACACCATCCGCCTCAACGACTACGGCGTCACGTCATTCGATCAGCTGATAAGCAATGCCACGCAGCAGGGAAGCGATCTGTGGCTCAATCTTGGAAACGGCGAAAGTGTCGTTCTGGCCAACACGACCGCTGACGAATTGCAGGCTGACCAGTTCGAACTCAGTCTGGACCGCTCGGTACTCACGGCAACCTTTTCGGATGACTTCAATTTTCTGTCGCTGCGTGACGGCGAAAGCGGTGTCTGGGACGCCAAATACTGGTGGGCGCCGGAAAAGGGCAGCACGCTTACCAATAATGGTGAAAAGCAGTGGTACATCAACCCGTCCTATGAGCCGACATCCTCCGTCAATCCATTTTCGGTCGAAAACGGTGTTCTGACGATTACCGCTGCCGCCACTCCCTCATCGATCGAGAGCGAGGTGAATGGTTACGACTACACGTCCGGCATGCTGAACACCTATTCGTCATTCAGCCAGACCTACGGATACTTTGAAATCCGTGCGGACATGCCCGAAGACTATGGCGCCTGGCCAGCTTTCTGGCTGCTTCCGGCCGATGGCTCATGGCCGCCGGAGCTTGATGTGGTAGAAATGCGCGGGCAGAATCCCAACACAGTCATCATGTCGGCCCACTCCAACGAAACCGGCTCGCAGTCGTCGATCATCAACAATGTCAGCGTTGCGAGCACGGAAGGGTTCCACACCTACGGCGTCCTGTGGGAAGAAGATCATATCACCTGGTACATTGACGATGTGGCGGTGGCGCAGATCGACACGCCATCGGATATGCACGATCCGATGTACATGCTCGTCAACCTTGCTGTTGGCGGCATGGCCGGCACACCGTCAGCCGAGGACTTCAGCGATGGCTCGCAGATGAAGATCGATTACATCAAGGCTTATTCGATCGATGACTGGTACGTCTGAGATCAGGCAACGTGTCCATGCTGCGATTTTTTTCGCCGCATGGCTTTCAGTTTTCCCGAAATGCGTGGCCGATCTGATCGGACATCGGCTTGGCCAGATAGGCAAGCACGCTGCGCTCTCCCGTCTGCACAAATCCCTCGACCGGCATGCCCTGAACCGCCTGTCTTTCACCCAGTCGTTTCCACTCGTCGACTTCGATTGTTGCCCTGGCGCGGTAATATTTTTCTCCCGTCTGCCTGTCTTCCAGAAGATCGGCAGAAACATTGGAAATGCGGGCGTCGAGTTCGGGCGTGTCGCGGTGATTGAAGGCTGACAGGTTGAGAATGACAGGCTGACCGGCGGAAATCTGGTCGATATCGCGTGGCGCAATCCGAAGCTCGGCCGTCAGATGGTCTTCGCTCGGAACGATCCGCAGCATCGTTTCACCCGCACTCACAACGGCTCCAGCGGAATGGATTGCCAGCTGGTCGACCACACCCGCCTGTGGCGCGCGGATATCGATACGTTTGAGGTCGTCTTCGGCGGCGATCAGCCGTTCGGAAAACTGGCCAATATCCCCTTGTGTCTGCCGAAGCTGTTCGGACACCTCGCTGCCATGGTCGTCTTCGATCTGGATGATCTGCAGCTCCGTTTCCGTGATGCGTCCCTTCACCTGCGCAACGGAAGCGATGAAGTTGCCGAGTTCGCCCGACAATCGCGCGCTTTCCCGTTGCAGGGAGTAGACGCGGGCGGCGGAAACGATGCCCTGATCCAGGAGGTTGCGAAGGCTGGCAAGTTCCTTTTCCACCAAATCGATTTCCAGCCGCTTGCCTTTTTCCTGCGCGGCGAGCCCTTCGGCTTCCTGCCGTAATTGCCGGATGCGTTCGCGAAGTTGCGACTTCCGGCCTTCTCTGGAGGAAAGCCGATCTTTGAACAGGCGCTCTTCGCCGACCAGCAGGCGGAAGCTTTCCGGATCGGAGGTTTTCAGCTTCTCGCTGACAGGCAACATCGTCGCCGCATCACGTTCGGCCTGCAACCGGGTGGCGATGGCGGAGAGTTCCTTCAGCCGCTTGCGGATGATGGCGAGGTTGGCGCGCGCCTGTGTCCCGTCGAAACGCAACAGAACCTGTCCGGCTTCGACCTTCTCACCATCGCGCACGAGGATTTCCTGCACGATACCGCCCTTGAGATGCTGCACCGGCTTTACCTGGGTATCGACGACCAGCGTACCGGACGCGATGATCGCACCGGATATGTTGATCGTTGCGGCAAGTCCGCCTGCCACGCCGACGAGGACGAACATCGTGGCGAACACGATGCGCGAGAGGCTGCGGATGCTTCTATCCATATCGAGTTCGACCATGCCGCTCATGATGCCAGGTCCCTGCCGTAGGTGACGCGGAACGCTGGCGGCGCCGGTATCGGCGCTTTCGCTGACTGGGCCAGCACGGTTTCCTTCGGGCCGAAGGACTGAACCCTGCCGTGGGCAAGCGTGAGAATATGGTCGGCAACGGAGAGCACGTTTGGCCGATGAGCAATGACAACGGCAATACCGCCGCGTTCGCGCACCGTTCCGAGCGCCCGTACCAGCGCTGCCTCGCCTTCCGCATCGAGGTTGGAATTGGGTTCGTCGAGAATCACGAGGAAAGGATCACCGTAGAGGGCTCGCGCCAGCGCGACACGCTGCCGCTGCCCGGCAGACAACATGACGCCGCCTTCTCCGATTCGTGTTTCAAAGCCATTCGGCTGTCCGGCGATCATCTCGCGAATGCCGGCGGCATCGGCCGCCGCGATGATGGCCTCCGATGGTGCGTCGGCGTCAAAGCGGGAAATGTTGTCCGCTATCGATCCGTCCAGCAACTGCACATCCTGCGGCAGATAACCGATATGCCGACCGCGGTCGGCGGGCTCCCATTGCGCCAACGATGCATTGTCGAGTTTTATTGCGTCGCCGACCGATGGCCAGAGCCCGATCAAGGCCCGCGCCAGTGATGTCTTGCCCGAAGCACTAGGGCCAATCACACCGAGGATGGCACCGGCGCTCAGTTTGAAAGACACGTTTCGAAGCAACAATTCGCGTCTGCCCTTAGCGGCAAGCGACAGGTTCTCTACTGTCAGCGTGGCGGTCGGCGCAGGCAGTTTCACCGTGCGGTCTGTTGTCTGCATTCCGGCGAGAAGCGAGGAAAGGCGCGACCAGCTTTGCCGGGCGGCGGCAAAGCTGCGCCACTGTCCTATCGAAAGCTCGACCGGCGCCAGTGCGCGGCTGACGAGGATGGAACTTGCGATGATGATGCCGCCCGTTGCCTCTTCGCGGATAACGAGAAACGCGCCGACAGCAAGCACACCCGATTGCAGCATCATCCGGGCAATACGCGACGAGGTGGTCAACAGAGAGACGATATTGCCGGTCTTGATCTGGCTCGCGAAATAGCTGTTGCTCGTGCTGGCCCACAGCTTTGCCAGCCGCGAGGAAAATCCCATCGCCATGACGGCCTCCCGTTTTTGCCGGACATCGGCAGCAAAAGCCTGTCGCTGCGCCGAAAATTGTGCGGCTGCCTTCGCCGGGCGCTGGGAGAGGATTTCCGCAAGCACCGCGAAGATCACGAGGATGGCCGCGCCGCACAGCGCAGCTAACCCGATCCACGCATGAAACAGGAAACAGACGGCGATGTAGACCGGTATCCACGGAAGGTCGAACAAAGCTGCCGGTCCGGGACCGGAAAGAAAGTTTCTGACCTGATCTAGATCGCGGACCGGCTGAAGCCCATCAGCGGCGCACGATCCAGTAAGCGGCGTCGAAACCAGCGCCTCAAGGACGCCCTGGTTGAGCCGTTGATCGATCGATATACCTATCCGGCCGACCAGAAGGGATCGCAACAGCTCAAGCACGCCCTGAAACATGAAGAGAGCTGCGGCAATGATCGCCAGACCGATAAGACTGGGAACGCTGCGACCCGGCAGAATCCGGTCATACACCTGAAGCATGAAGATCGGGCCGGTGAATGCCAGGACATTGATGATGGCGCTTGTCGTGCCCATGCAGAACAGCGCTCTTCTGAGCGGTTGAAGAACGGTGCTTCTGAATGTCTCTGATGTCAGCGGAGATTGCACGTCGCCTTTGTCCTTCGGGCTATAGTCTCATGGGAGCCCGATCAGACGCCGTGAGGAGAGTTGGCCGGGTACCCTATTGTCGAGGAAGGTGACGGCTTTCCGAAGCGCAAATGTTCCGCATGTGTACCGGTGGTAAAGCTGCGCCTAAAGCCACACGGATGACTGTGCCGTATTGACGTACGTGAGAGACATCGCTGTTTTATGAGGTCCCTGCCAGAGCATTCGATGAGAACAGCCGCACATCATGCGGGTAACGTCAAACAACGCCGCTTGAAACGCACCGAAAAAGCAGCTTAAATCGATACACAAACCGAGCCGGAAATCGCATTCCTCCAACGCCCCAAAGTCTCGCATTCTTCAAAGACAGACACTCGGGAAGGTTTGGCATCATCTTTCTATCATCGCCTGGAATAACCAACCTTGAGGTAAAGATGTCTTTCTTGCTTGCACTTCTGATTGGCGTGATTGCCGGACTTCGTGCCATGACGGCACCGGCTGCCATTGCATGGGCCGCATGGTTCGGCTGGCTCGATCTCTCCGGTTCCTGGCTGGCCTTTATGGGCTCCATCTGGGCCGTGGGTATTTTCACCATCCTTGCCGCCGTCGAACTGGTGACTGACCAGTTGCCTTCGACACCGAGCCGCAAGGTGCCGCAGCAGTTCGGCGCACGTATCATCATGGGCGCGTTGACGGGGGCCGCAATCGGTGTCCCATCCGGCAACTGGATCGTCGGACTGATCGCCGGTATCATCGGCGCGGTGATCGGTACCTATGGCGGCGCTGCCGCTCGCGGCAAACTGGCCGCCAGCTTCGGCAAGGATCCGCCGGCTGCCTTTACCGAGGACGCCGTCGCGATCATCGGTGCCTATCTGATCGTTTCGTCACTATGAAGGCTTTTGACGCCATCATCATCGGAGCGGGGCAGGCCGGTCCTTCCCTTGCCGGACGTTTCAACGATGCCGGCAAGACGGTTGCGATCATCGAGCGCAAACATGTGGGTGGCACCTGCGTTAATACCGGTTGCAAGCCGACCAAGACCCTGGTTGCCAGTGCCTATGCCGCTCACATTGCGCGTCGCGGCGGGGAGTATGGGGTGGTGCTGGACGGCAAGATAGGAATCGACATGCCATCGGTGATGCGCCGCTCGCATCAGGTCACGCTGGACAGCCGCCACGGCAACGAAAACTGGCTTGGCAGCATGCCGAACTGCACGCTGATCCGCGGCCATGCACGTTTCGAAAACAATAACACCGTGCGCGTGGGCGACGAGCTTCTCACCGCGCCGCAGATTTTCCTGAATGTAGGCGGTCGCGCCGCGATCCCGGATTTTCCGGGTATCGATGACGTGTCCTACATGACCAACAGCGACATCGTCATGCTGGATCGCGTGCCGGAACATCTGGTGATTATCGGCGGCAGTTATATCGGCCTGGAGTTTGCACAGATGTATCGCCGCTTCGGCGCGGAGGTTACGGTCATCGAAAAGGGGCCTCGCCTCGTTGCGCGGGAGGACGCGGAAATTTCCGAGGCCATCCGGGATATTCTCGAGGCGGAAGGCATTACCATCCATACGAATGCGGAGGGCATTCGTTTCCGTAGGCATCGAGACGGCGTTGCCGTCCATGTCCGTGCCGATGCGGAGGAGATCATCGGTTCCGATGTTCTGATCGCCGTTGGCCGTCGTCCGAACACGGACGACCTCGGTCTCGACAAGACGGGTATCGAGCTGGACACCCGTGGTTACATCAAGGTGGACGATCATCTCGCCACCAATGTCGCAGGCGTGTGGGCGCTGGGCGATTGCAACGGCCGCGGCGCCTTCACGCACACGGCTTACAATGATTTCGAGATTGTCGCGGCCAACCTCTTTGATGGCGAAAATCGGAAGGTGTCCGACCGTCGGGTCGGATATGCCCTTTACATCGACCCGCCACTCGGTCGTATCGGCATGAGCGAGACGGAAGCCAAGAAGACCGGCAGGAAAATCCTCGTCGGCCGGCAATCGATGTCGCGCGTCGGGCGCGCCGTCGAAAAGGGTGAAACCCGAGGTCTGATGAAATTCATCGCCGATGCGGAAACCAAGGAAATCCTTGGTGCTGCCATTCTCGGTACCGGTGGAGATGAATCGATCCACGGCATTCTCGACATGATGAACGCCGGTGCCACCTACGAACAGTTGCGTTGGGCGGTGCCGATCCACCCGACTGTCTCGGAATTCTGGCCGACAGTCGTGCTCAGCATGAAAGAATAGGCTTCAGACTGGTACCAAACGCCCCTCGATACCGTGGCTTTTTCCAAAAAAGAGCTGTGTTTGCAGCAGGCTAACGCACAACATCGAGTGAGTGGCGATCGATACGCTCTTGAAGCGCGGCTACCAAGGCTTGCAGAAACTCCCGACTCCGCGGATCGACTGTGGCTGCGAGCGTCGTTGTCAGGCGCCCGTGAATCTTGTTCATGAAGCCTACGTGATCGAACCTGTCGGCAGCGATGTTCACCTCGACCTCATCCATGTAGTGCGAAAGGTGGGGTTTAAGTTCGAGGTTTGCGTCTTTCTGGTACCGACTGGCCATCTGCTCCGCGAGCATGCCCATCTGCACATGCGGACCATATTCGTCGATCATTTAATCTCCTTCCCCTTGTCTCGATACTTTAGATAGGCACCCAATCCTGCAGGCACGAGATGTATTTGACGTTAATCGCGACATCGTGAGCCGATTTTAATGCTATGATGCAACCTAGGCTATATGCATCATGCCTGCAATCGATGGTGCCAAAGGTGGAGAAAGCCGCGCGTATCCACGCCGAAATTTTGTTTTGAATTATGTTGTCAGGAAAATGGTGTCCACGAGAGGATTCGAACCTCCGACCCCAGGATTCGTACCACTTCGGCTTTCGCCGCCGTCCCGTCTTCATCAGGCGGGCTCGTTCGTGGTCTGGACTGTCCCTTCACCTTGGGCTTGAAGCCGTTAGGTGCTGCCCATCCAGTCTCTACACCTTCAACGGATTTCTCCGAAGCTTGGCTCGGGATTGGCATGTTGCGAGTGCAACGAAGCGTTCCCCGACTTTGAGCAGATCGATTGCGCCGTTTCCAAACGCAACCCCCAATTATCATAGGAATCCTGTGCTCTATCCTGCTGAGCTACGTGGACACTTGAGATGCTCTTTAACCCGGCTACCCCCGCGGATCAACCGCGTTCTTCACCGCGGTTGATCTTGTCCTCGCGTTTCTTTCCCCGGTTCAGTCGTTGAGGCGCTGCTCAGCCAGTTTCACCCAGTAGGAAACGCCGTAAGCGATGGCTTCGTCATTGAAATCATAGCTCGGGTTGTGCAGTCCGGCCGAATCGCCGTTGCCGATGAAGATGAATGCGCCGGGCCGCTCTTTCAGCATGAAGGAAAAGTCTTCGCCCGCCATCGATGGATCGACATCGGGGTCGACATTCTGCTCGCCCGCCACATCGCGGGCAACGCGGATCGCGTGCTCGGTTTCGGCAGCGTGATTGAACGTCACCGGGCAATAACGCTCGTAAACGACTTCGGCTTCCGCACCGTTGGCGAGTGCAATGCCCTCCGCCATCTGCTTGATACGGTCCTGCGCAAGATCGCGCACGGTTTCGTCCAGACTGCGCACCGTGCCGGCAATCAGTGCTTCGTTCGGGATGATGTTGTGGCTGGAACCGGCGTGAAAGCGGGTGACGGATACGACGAGCGAGCGGATGGGGTCGGCGTTGCGCGAGGCGATCATCTGCAAATTGCCGACGATCTGCGCGCCGATGGTGATCGGGTCGATGGTGCGGTGCGGTTGGGCGGCGTGACCGCCTCTGCCCTTGACGGTAATCTGGAATTTGTCGGGTGCGGCCATGATGCCGCCTTTACGGATCGCGAAGGCACCGAGCGGAATTCCCGGCATGTTGTGCATGCCATAGACCTCATCGATTCCGAAGCGCTCCATCATCCCGTCTTCGACCATGGCCAGAGCGCCCGCGCCGCCTTCTTCGGCGGGCTGGAAGATAACAGCCACCGACCCTGCGAAATTCCTTGTTTCGGCCAGATATTTTGCAGCACCAAGCAGCATGGCGGTGTGCCCGTCATGGCCACAGGCATGCATTGCGCCTTCGGTTTTTGATGCCCAGGACCTGCCGGTTTCCTCGATGATTGGAAGCGCGTCCATGTCTGCACGGAAGCCGATGGTGCGCTGGCCCGGTGCCTTTCCGCGAATGATGCCGACGACGCCAGTGCGGCCAAGGCCGGTCACGATTTCGTCAACGCCGAAGGACTCCAGCTTTTCGGCAACGAAAGCTGCGGTGTTGTGGACGTCATAGAGGATTTCGGGATTTTCATGCAGATAGTGCCGCCATTCGCTGACTTCCGGTTGAAGTTCGGCGGCTCTGTTCAAAATCGGCATTCGCTCATTCCTGGTTTATCGGTACGGCTGGTCGCAAAACGTGTTCCTCCACGGTGGATAGTGCGCCGCATAATTGACGTAATCAATGTACTTTGCCATTGCTAGGACATATATGGTGAATATTGCCAGTCCCCGACCGAACACGGGAATTCGAGGATACGCCTTGCCACAGACTATAAGAATGCCAAACGCCGTCCGACGGCTTTCAAAAATCGTTGCCATCATGACGGCGGGCCTCATTGCCGCGGTACCCGTGGCGAACGCCAATCCCAAGATGGTGATCGACGTCAAGACAGGCAAGGTGATTTCCCATCAGGAAGCGTTCCGCAAGTGGTATCCGGCCTCGCTGACCAAGCTGATGACCGCTTATATCGCTTTTTCAGCGATGAAGGCTGGCAAGCTCAGCCCCCAGACGGAGGTTGTTTTCAGCAAGAGAGCTGCCGACCAGCCCGCTTCGAAGATGTACTTCAAACCCGGCCAGAAGCTGACGCTGGATAGCGCGCTGAAGCTGCTGCTCATCAAGTCGGCCAATGACGTCGCGGTGGCGATTGCCGAAACGATCGGCGGCACGAACGAGAATTTCGTGGCGCAGATGAACGCACAGGCGCAGCGGCTCGGCATGAGTTCCACGCACTACATCAATCCCAACGGTCTGCCCGGTAAGGGGCAATACACCACGGCGCGCGACCTGGCGCTGCTTGCGCTCATCATCAAGCGCGAATTCCCCGAATATGCGGGTTATTTTTCGCTGGAAGGTGTCACCACCGGCAAGAAAAATTATGCCAACTTCAATATGCTGGTCGGCCGCTTCGATGGTGCTGACGGTATGAAGACCGGCTTCATCTGCGCCTCCGGCTTCAACCAGGTCTCGTCCGCCACCCGTAACGGCCGTTCGGTCATCACCGTCGTTCTCGGTTCGGACAGCCTTGCAGGCCGTACGGACGAATCCGCCGATCTCTTGCAGATGGGACTGACATCGCCGTCCGGTCAGGGCGTTTCTCTGGCGTCTCTGGCGCCTTATGGCGACACCGACACGGTAAACGACATCAGCGCCGATATCTGCAATCCCAAGGCAGCCAAGGTGCGAAGCGAAAGCCGTGACGAAGCAGGCCGCATGGTCATCCGTTCGCCCTATGTGAAGGAAATGACGCGTCCGCCGGAATATTCCTTTGCGGGTCTTATTCCCGGCAGCGAAACGGTTGCGGTCAATACCGCAAAGGGTGAGCTGGCCAACGTTCCGATCCCGATCCCGCGCCCGACTTTCTGATTGCGCGATGTGAAGCCGCCATCGGATTTCCCGGTTCGCAACGGCAATATGTTATGATATTACGATGTCGCTTGTGGCGTACCGCTTCGGGCGACATTCTTTTTCCCGCGCGGTTCCGGTTTGAATATTTTGCTCACTCTGGAACGGCCTCAGATATACAGGCACGACATGTCTCGCGATCGTATCCCGGTTTCCATCATCACCGGATTTCTCGGCGCTGGAAAATCGACGCTGCTCAACCGGCTGCTAAAAGACCCGGCCATGAGCGATGCGGCGATCATCATCAACGAATTCGGCGACGTCAGTATCGATCACATGCTGGTGGAAAGCTCCGGTGACGGCATCATAGAGCTTGCCGAAGGCTGCCTGTGCTGCACCGTGCGCGGCGAGTTGGTGGATACGCTGGCGGAATTGATGGATGGCATGCAGACCGGCAGGCTGAAGCGGGTGAACCGCGTTGTCATCGAAACGACGGGCCTTGCAGATCCGGCGCCCGTCATGCAATCGGTCATGGGCAACCCGGTCATCGCGCATGGCTTTGCGCTGAACGGCGTTGTCACTGTCGTGGATGCCGTAAATGGTCTCTCGACGCTCGACAATCATGTGGAAGCGGTCAAGCAGGTGGCCGTCGCCGACCGGCTGGTCGTGACGAAACGGGCGTTGGCGGAGGAGACTGCCCTTTCCGAACTGATGGCGTGTCTTCGGTCACTCAATCCCCGTGCCGTTATCGAAGATGGTGACCGGAAGGACTGGAGTGCTGCGGGACTGCTGGACAACGGCCTTTACAACCTTGAAGGCAAGAGCGCGGATGTCGGCCGGTGGTTGGGCGAGGAAGATGCGCACACGCATGGCCACGACCACCACGGCCATGGGCATCACCATGACCACCACCACGACCACGGGCATCATCATGACGTTAATCGCCACGATGACTCGATCCGCTCCTTCTCAATCGTCCATGACGCGCCGATTGACCCGATGGCAATCGACATGTTTGTCGATCTCTTGCGTTCGGCACACGGTGAAAAGCTGTTGCGCATGAAGGCCATCGTGAAGGTTTCGGACAACCCCGAGCGGCCGTTGGTGTTGCATGGTGTGCAGAACATCTTCCACGCCCCGGAACGCCTTGCTGCATGGCCGGATCCTGCTGATCAGCGCACGCGCATGGTGCTGATTACCAAGGATCTGCCGGAGGCTTTTGTGCAGGATCTTTTCGCGGCTTTTACCGGCGCCCCGCGTATCGACCGTCCGGATCGTCAGGCGATGACCGATAATCCGCTGGCCGTCTCCGGGTTGAAGTTTTAGAAACGCTCTAGCCCTTCATGATCCTGAAGCGATGGCCTTTGGCCGTCGCCACTGTTTCCAGCAATGTGTGGCCGTCTTCGTTGCACATGTGTGGAATGTCGATGATCGCGAGCGGATCCGTTGTCTCGACTGTCAGCGTGTCACCGCTTTGCAGGGCGGCGAGCTTCTTGCGGCTTCTCAAAACCGGAAGGGGGCATTTAAGCCCCCTCAAGTCGAAAACGATATCGGTCGTGCCGGTCATTCCTTGGCCCAGAACTTCCAGAACGGCTTCTTTTCCGGCGCTTCTGCCGGTGGGGCTGCGGAATAGGCAAGCGGGTTTATGGTGGGAACGGGAACGCTCTGTGCGGTTGCACCGTTCTGTCCGGGCGCGGGGGCCGCGGAGGCGACCATCGTGGGTGCTGCCGGGGCAGGGTTGGACTGCGGTGCTACGGGCTGCGTGGCCGTTGCCGTTGGATGAGGCGTGCGCAGCGCTGATGCCGTTGCCGTCGTCGCTGGTGATGTGGTGGTCACCTGCTGCGCCTTCTTTTCCATCAGCGCGGCGTATTCGGTTTCCTTCATCAGCTTGCCGGCCTTCAGCGCCGATCCGGTTGGGGCATAAGCAGGTTCGCGGCCCTTGCGTTTCTCGGCAACGAGCGCCTTGCGCTCGGCTTCGCTCGGATCGTACCAGGCCATGCCGTCGAACTTTTTCATCGCCTTGTCGTAGGCGAGATCATAGGTTTTGTCATAGCTCAACAGTGCGCTCGCAAGCGCCGGTGGGGTGCTCATCGCCGGGCACTGGCCGGAGGCGTTGAATGCGCCACCTTCGACCTGCTGGTTGAAGACGTATTTCTTCTCGCAGACATTCACTTCCGGCGGGCGCTTGGTAACTTCGAAATTGTCGTAGCCCACCTTCAGCATTTTCCAGAATTCGAGATGCTCGCTCTTGCGGTGACGGGCCATGTTCTCAGCCGTCATGCGGAAGGGGAAGGCCTGCAACTGTACGGTTTTTTGGCCGCCCTTGAAGGCGTCGCGCGCAAAACCGTAGATTTCAAGAATCTGCGCGTCCGTCATCGAATAGCAGCCGGAAGACGAGCAGGCGCCGTGGATCATCAGGTTCGTACCGTTGCGGCCATTGGCGGCATCGTAGCGGTTCGGAAATCCGGTGTTGATGGCGAGGTAATATTTTGAGTTCGGATTGAGGTGCGCGGGCGTCAGGTTGTAGAAACCTTCCGGCGCCTGCCGGTCGCCTTCCTTGATCTTGGGACCGAGTTTGCCTGACCATGCGCAGATCTGGTATTCGGCGATCTTGTCGAAACGGTTGTCGCGCTTGGCCTTCCAGATTTCCAGAACGCCTTCTTCCTTGAAGATGCGGATCGCGATCGGCGAAGTCCGCTCCATGTTCTTCTTGTCCATCTCGGCCAGAATTGCGGGCGCAAGTGGATAGTCAACCTTGTTCTTGACGTGGGATACGTCCCGCTCGACGGTTTCCAGCGTGTCGTTGCAGCCGGTAAGAACGAGCGCCGTACAGGCAAGAAGTGCAAATTGTGTCAAACGCATGAGTCGATCCGAAAGACGATGTCGCGGCGCAGTTCTACACTGCCGCGTCTGCATTTTAAATACGGTATTAACCGTTTACATCTTCTTAACTGAATCGGGATCCGCCCCCGCAGCTACCGATACATCACTTTGATGTGACGTGACTGTGGCCGAGTTGGGGCGGATTGTCTTTAAAATATGGCGCGACGACCGTTGCCGCGGCTTAGAGGCTTCTGCCGATATCCAGGAATTTCTGACGGCGCTCGGCGCGCAGCTGCGTGCCGGACTGCTGGGACAGGTCTTTCAGCGCCTTGCCGATGACGTCTCCGGTCGCCTTGATGACCTTTGCCGGGTCGCGGTGCGCGCCGCCCATCGGTTCCGGAATGATGCCGTCGATGACGCCGAGAGCCTTGAGGTCGTCGGACGTGATCTTCATGTTCGTCGCAGCTTCCTTGGCACGGGTCGAATCGCGCCACAGGATGGATGCCGCGCCTTCCGGCGAGATCACCGAATAGATGGCATGCTCAAGCATGTAGACCCGGTTGCCCGTGGCGATGGCGATAGCGCCGCCGGAGCCGCCTTCACCGATGACGACGGAAACGATCGGCACTTTCACGTTCAGGCACATTTCGGTCGAGCGGGCGATGGCTTCGGCCTGGCCACGCTCTTCAGCACCAACGCCTGGGTATGCGCCTGCGGTGTCGATCAGCGTGACGACCGGCAGCGAGAATCGGTCGGCCAGTTCGAGCACGCGGATCGCCTTACGGTATCCTTCCGGGCGCGGGCTGCCGAAATTGTGCTTGAGGCGCGACTTGGTGTCGTTGCCCTTTTCCTGGCCGATGATGGCGACGGGCTGGCCATTGAAGCGGGCAAGGCCGGCCTGAATGGCAGCGTCTTCGGAGAATTTGCGGTCGCCGGCGAGCGGCGTGAAATCGGTGAACAGCGCATTGGCGTAGTCGATGAAATGCGGACGCTGCGGATGTCGCGCGACCTGCGTTTTCTGCCAGGCGTTCAGTTTCGAATAGATGTCCTGCATCGCGTCGTTGACGCGGGATTCAAGACGGCCGATCTCCTCCGAGGTGTCTATGCTCTCGTCTTCGGTGGCAAGCTTCTTCAGCTCGATGATCTTGCCCTCAAGGTCGGAGATAGGTTTTTCGAAGTCGAGGTAGTTGTGCATGAGATCCGTTTCCGATCGTTTTGCGCAAGGTTTGACCGGGTTATCCGGCGGTTCCGGTCGCTCTAATCAAGGTTTTTGGCCTGTTTGGCAAGAGGGTGATGCGTTTGTACCAGCTCTTGCAGCCGTTCTTCCAGAACATGTGTATAGATTTGTGTCGTGGAAATGTCCGAATGGCCAAGCAGTTCCTGCACGGCGCGAAGGTCTGCACCGTTTTGCAGCAGGTGGCTTGCAAAGGCATGACGCATGACATGCGGCGAGATTGCGGACGGGCTCAGACCGGCGCGGATGGCAATGTCTTTAAGGTCGCGTGCAAAGACCTGCCGCGTCAGATGCCCTTCCTTTCCGTTTGATGGAAAAAGCCATGCGCTTTCTTCCGTCGTCTTTGCTTTTGCCTTTTCCGGAGAAAGCGTCTTGCGGGCGTCCTCGTATTTCGCCATCGCCTCGATGGCCGCACGGGACAGAAGCACCATGCGGTCCTTGTTGCCCTTGCCGCGGATCATCAGGAAACGGCCTTCGTGTCTCAGCACCTTGGCAGGTAGGGAAACAAGCTCACTGACACGCATGCCGGTAGCGTAGAGAAGTTCCAGCAGCAAGTGCATGCGGATGCGGCCGAGTTGACCGGGGCCGGTTCTATTCGCCTCCTCGGTTGCCAGCGCCAGAAGCCGCGTCACGTCGCCGATGCTCATGGTTTTTGGCAAGGCGCGACCCTTTTTCGGGGCGTCGAGAATGCCGGTCGGATCATCGCTCCGCAACCCTTCGGCATAGAGGAAGCGGTAGAATTGCCGCATTGAAGACAGGCGGCGCGCCTGCGACGTGGAGGCGAAGCCCTGTGTGGCGAGATGCGCAAGGTAGGCCGAAAGATCAGCCGTATCCGCTGCCGCGAGAGACTGACCGCGCCCGGCCAGGAATTCGCGCAGATCGGAGAGGTCGTGTTCATAGGAAGTAAGCGTGTTGGTGGCTGCGCCGCGCTCGGCGCTCATCATTTCCAGAAAGCCTTCCAGCCGGGCGCCGTCACGTCCATTCATGCCCTGGCTATCGTTCATGGTGTGCGCCTTGCCGGTTCTGCCGCAGGCGGGTTCAACCTTTCCGAAGGGATGCGCACGGTCACTTCCCGTTCGCGCGGTTGCACGAACATGACGAGAAGAACCATGCTGCCGTAGATCAGCCCTGCGATGGTCGCCAGTATCATCGTGAAGCGCAAGAGAGTGGGCATGGTGGCTCCATTAAGGCGGTATTCAGAGTTCACGCAGGGTGCGGCACCCTGCATCCAAGTGATTCACCGCAATTCAGTCAGCAATTTGGCTTGACGCTTCGTAAACATTTGCAGATATCCATGCCAAACGGGCTTCAAATTTATGAACGAAACGAATTTAACGGTCCCATCAACACTTGGGGAACAGGCGCGGGCGAAGCTCGGACGGCGCAACGTTGTTTTCATCGGACTGATGGGAGCGGGAAAATCCGCCATCGGACGGCTTGTCGCGCAACAGCTCAGGGTTTCCTTCATCGACACCGATGCCGAGATCGAGCGCGTATCGCGCATGACCATTTCCGAGCTTTTCGCAAATTACGGCGAAGATGAATTCCGGGCGCTGGAGACGCGTGTCATCAAAAGGCTGATGCGCGGCGGTCCGAAGGTCATATCCACGGGTGGCGGTGCCTTCATCAACGACAATACCCGACGCCACATCAAGCGTGGCGGAATTTCACTGTGGCTGAGGGCGGATCTCGAAGTTTTGTGGGAGCGCGTGAACAAGCGTGACCATCGTCCGCTTCTGAAGACGGAGAACCCGAAAGCGACGCTCGCCGCATTGATGGAAAAGCGCTACCCGATCTATGCGGAAGCAGACATGACCATCGAATCGCGGGATGTGCGCAAGGAAATCATTGTGAATGAAGTGCTGGCCGCCATCGCCGGTATCGAAAAGAAAGATAGCAAGCCATGACGCCATCCCAGAACCAGAACGAAGAACGTCTCGTCCATGTACCGCTTGGCGAGCGTGCCTACGACATTCTGATCGGGCCGGGGCTGATCGGCAGGGCAGGGGGCGAGATTTCCTCTCGCCTCAAGGGCAGGCGTGTGGCTATCATCACCGATGAGCATGTCGCGCCGCTCTATCTTGAAAACCTCATGGACGGTCTTCAGACGGATGGCATCGAGGCGGTTTCGTTGACGCTGCCCGCCGGTGAAAAAACGAAGAGCTTCGAACACCTGATGACGGTCTGCGATGCGGTTCTGGCCGCGCGCGTGGAGCGCAACGATGCGGTGATTGCGCTGGGTGGCGGCGTGATCGGCGATCTTGCCGGTTTTGCGGCGGGTATCGTGCGTCGTGGTGTGCGGTTCGTACAGATCCCGACCTCGCTGCTGGCGCAGGTCGATTCCTCCGTCGGCGGCAAGACGGGCATCAATACGCGCCACGGTAAGAACCTCGTCGGCGTCTTCCATCAGCCCGATCTGGTTCTGGCGGATACGGCCGTTCTCGATACGCTCAGCCCGCGTGAATTCCGCGCCGGTTATGCGGAGGTCGTGAAATACGGCCTGATCGACAAGCCGGATTTCTTCTTCTGGCTGGAAAAGAACTGGGGCGAAATCAAAAAGGGCGGTCAGGCCCGTATCCAGGCGATTGCGACCAGTTGTCAGGCAAAGGCCGATGTGGTCGTGGCCGACGAGAAGGAAAACGGCGTTCGCGCCCTTCTGAATCTCGGGCACACCTTCGGTCACGCGCTGGAAGCGGCGACGAACTATGACAGCAAGCGGCTGGTGCACGGTGAAGGCGTCGCCATCGGCATGGTGCTGGCGCATCAGTTCTCGGCTCGCCTCAACCTTGCAAGCCCGGATGACGCCGCGCGCGTCGAGGCGCATCTGAAGGTCGTCGGCCTGCCGACGACAATGAAGGATATTCCCGGCGAGTTGCCACCGGTCGAAACGCTGATGGCGGCGATTGCGCAGGACAAGAAGGTCAAGGGCGGAAAGCTGACCTTCATCCTGACCCACGGCATCGGCCAGTCTTTCGTGGCCGATGATGTCGCTGCGTCCGAGGTGCAGTCGTTCCTGTCAGAAAAGCACCCTGGCTGAGCTTAGAAACGCGTCGGTTCGCCCGGTGCCGCTGCCTCAATGGCGAGCGCATGCAGACCGGCATCCAGTTCCGGCTTCAAAACTGCGTTGATCGCCCTGTGGCGGTCGACGCGTGACTTGCCGGTAAAGCTTTCCGCCATTATCTGTACACGCATGTGCGTCTCGCCCGTGCCGGTGATATCCGGCTGGTGGCCCGCATGCATATGGCTTTCATCGATCACGCGCAGCCGCTCCGGGGAAAAGCTTTCTTTGAGCTTGGTTTCGATGCGTTCGCGCAGGGACATGTCGGCTGTTCCGATCCTGTTGTGTTGTAAAAAGGGCTACCTAGAAGCCAGCAACATTCCGCTTTGTCAATTCTTGTTGTGCGTGCTTTCGCGCACCATAATCAGGACATCATGAAACTGGATTCGAAATATTTTGACCGCATCCGCACCCGCCGGAAAAGGGAGAAGGAGCCTGAGGTTCAGGCGCCGACCTGCCAGTGGGATGGATGTGAAAACCCGGGCGTTCACCGCGCACCCGTCGGCCGCAACGCCGAGGGGCAGTTCTTCCTGTTCTGTTTCGAGCATGTGAAGGAATACAACAAGGGCTACAACTATTTCTCCGGCCTGTCCGACAGCGAGATTGCTCGCTATCAGAAGGAAGCCGTGACGGGCCACCGTCCGACATGGACGGTTGGCGTGAACAAGACTGCGCGTGACGCTCCGTTGCATTCCACGCTGCGCTCCGGCACTGCCAGCGGCAATGCCCGAATCCGCGATCCCTTCGGTTTCGCCAATGGTTTTGCGCAGGGGGCGAGAGCAGGCGGCCAGCGCATGCAGCAGGCCCGCAAGCTCAAGACGCTGGAGGCGAAAGCCTTCGATACGCTCGAACTTTCCGCCGGTGCGACGCAGGATGAGATAAAAAGGCGCTACAAGGAGCTTGTCAAAAAGCACCATCCGGATGCTAATGGTGGCGATCGTGGTTCGGAAGAACGTTTTCGGGCTGTTGTTCAAGCATATCAATTGTTAAAGCAGTCAGGTTTCTGCTAAGCCATTTTCGTGTTTACCGCCTGATGATGATGTGGCCGGGTGGCTGCCGCCCGCCTTGGAGACGTGATGAGCAAAATCGACCTTGATATTTCCAACCTGCCCGACACAACCGTGTCCGTGCGGGAGGTTTTCGGCATTGATACGGATCTGCGGGTTCCTGCCTATTCGCAGGGCGACGCCTATGTTCCGGACCTCGATCCAGACTATCTTTTCGACCGCGATACGACGCTTGCCATTCTTGCCGGTTTTGCTCACAACCGACGTGTCATGGTGTCCGGATTCCATGGCACGGGTAAATCCACGCATATCGAACAGGTCGCTGCGCGACTCAACTGGCCTTGCGTTCGCGTCAACCTCGACAGCCATGTCAGCCGTATCGATCTCGTCGGCAAGGACGCCATCGTCCTGAAGGACGGCAAGCAGGTCACCGAATTCAAGGACGGCATTCTGCCCTGGGCCTATCAACACAATGTTGCTCTGGTCTTCGACGAATACGATGCCGGTCGTCCGGATGTCATGTTCGTGATCCAGCGCGTGCTGGAATCCTCCGGCCGCCTGACCCTGCTCGACCAGAGCCGCGTTATCCGTCCGCACCCGGCTTTCCGCATCTTCGCAACGGCCAACACGATCGGCCTTGGCGATACCACCGGCCTCTACCACGGCACCCAACAGATCAACCAGGCGCAGATGGACCGCTGGTCTATCGTCACGACGCTCAACTATCTGCCGCATGAGCAGGAAGTGAACATCATCGCCGCCAAGGTAAAGAGCTTCGATAACCCGAAGGGCCGTGAAACCGTATCGAAGATGGTGCGCGTGGCCGATCTTACCCGCTCGGCCTTCATCAACGGCGATCTTTCGACCGTCATGAGCCCGCGTACTGTCATCACCTGGGCGGAAAACGCGGAAATCTTCGGCGATCTCGCTTTCGCGTTCCGTGTGACCTTCCTCAACAAGTGCGACGAACTGGAGCGCACGCTGGTAGCAGAACAGTATCAGCGCGCTTTCGGCGTCGAGCTGAAGGAAAGCGCTGCGAACATCGTTCTGGGCGCCTGATTTTTCCGGTTTTCCGGGAAACATCACCGATGACGTGAAGGCGCTTGCGAACCGCACATTTTGCGATGGGCGGTTCAAAAGTGTTTAGAATCGACAGGAAAGACAATGGCAGGGCGCGGCGACAATTCCAGAGCGAAACCGGGTACGGCGATCGATACGGAGCCGTTGCGTCAGGCGATTACCGGCTGCGTGCGATCCGTCGCAGGCGATTCCGAGGTTGAAGTCGTTTTCGCCAACGAACGGCCGGGTCTTGCCGGTGAGCGCATGCGCTTGCCGGAAATTTCCAAGAAGCCGACAGCGCAGGAAATCGCCATCACCCGCGGTCTTGGCGATTCCATGGCGCTTCGGCTTGCCTGCCACGACAGCGACGTGCATGCCATCATGTCGCCGCAGGGAACGGATGCACGGCTGATCTTCGATGCCGTCGAGCAGGCGCGTGTCGAATCGATTGGCGCTTTGCGCATGCCCGGCATGGCGTCCAACATCCGCGCCATGAATACGGAAAAATATGCCAAGGCGAATTTTTCCGATATCAGCACGCAGAACGACGCGCCGATCGCCGAAGCGGTTGCGATGCTGGTGCGCGAGAAACTGACGGGTGAGAAGCCGCCTGCCTCTGCCGGCAAGGTGCTCGACCTGTGGCGCGGTTTCATTGAAGACAAGGCCGGTTCCGATCTTGACGATCTGTCCAAGGTCGTCACCGACCAGAAAGCGTTCTCCAGACTCGTCCGCAAGATGCTGACCTCCATGCAGATGGCGGAGGATTTCGGCGACGACGATAACGAACCGGAAAGCCAGGAGGCTGAATCCGAAGAGGATCAGCCCCGCACCAACGAGACTGACGACGAGCAGGTCGAGGAGGAGGCTGGTTCCGACGCGACACCCGCTGATGAGAGCGAGGCTTCGCAGGAGGAGATGGAAGAAGGCGAGATGGATGGCGCCGAGATGTCGGAAGAGGAGATGTCCGACGATCTCGACGAGGATTCCGAAACGCCCGGCGAAACGCGCCGCCCCAACAGCCCTTTCGACGATTTCAACGAGAAGGTTGATTACCGCATCTTCACGCAGGAGTTCGATGAAGAGGTGCATGCGGAGGAACTGTGTGACGAGGCGGAACTCGACCGTCTGCGCGCCTTCCTCGACAAGCAGCTTGCCCATCTTCAGGGTGCGGTCGGACGTCTGGCAAACCGCCTCCAGCGCCGCCTGATGGCGCAGCAGAACCGTTCGTGGGATTTCGATCTGGAAGAGGGATACCTCGACCCGGCGCGTCTGGTACGCCTCATTATCGACCCGATGCAGCCGCTGTCCTTCAAGAAGGAGCGCGACACGAAGTTCCGCGATACGGTGGTTTCTCTCGTCATTGATAATTCCGGATCGATGCGGGGACGCCCTATCACCGTTGCCGCCACCTGCGCCGATATTCTGGCGCGCACGCTGGAGCGTTCGGGCGTAAAGGTCGAGATTCTCGGTTTCACGACAAAGGCCTGGAAGGGCGGTCAGTCGCGTGAACAATGGCTGGCGAACAGCAAGCCCGCATCGCCGGGACGCCTCAACGATTTGCGTCACATCATCTACAAGTCGGCGGATGCACCGTGGCGTCGTGCTCGCCGCAATCTCGGCCTGATGATGCGCGAGGGGCTGCTGAAGGAAAATATCGACGGCGAGGCGCTGATGTGGGCGCATAACCGTCTGATCAACCGTCCCGAGCAGCGCAAGATCATGATGATGATCTCCGACGGTGCTCCGGTCGACGATTCCACGCTGTCGGTGAATCCGGGCAACTATCTTGAACGGCATCTTCGCGCCGTCATCGAACAGATCGAAACGCGTTCGCCCGTCGAGTTGTTGGCCATCGGCATCGGCCATGACGTGACGCGTTATTATCGTCGCGCCGTCACCATCGTGGATGCGGACGAACTTGCTGGTGCGATGACGGAACAGCTTGCCGCGCTCTTCGAAGATACGAATGCGTCTGCTCCGTCACGCAGGGTTCGCCGTGCGGGATAAGCAGCGCGGGCGTTTCTCTGCTCGCAATTGTTTCACGGCGGCGTTTCTTTTCGCCGCCGTTTCGCTGGCGCCCATTCAGCTTGGCGCATCCACCATCGATGTGCCGGTGAGCGCACGCCTGCTTGCCAATTTCGAGGTCGGCACCAGCGCGACCCGTTTCGGCAAGCTGGAATTTGTCGGCGGTCTGGTGATGAGTTCGCCCGAAAAGCTTTTCGGTGCGATATCCAGCATTCGGTTCCGGCCTGACGGCGAGAGTTTCGTTGCCGTGCTGGATACCGGTCACTGGCTGACCGGGCGGATACAGCGCGGCGAAAAAGGTGCGCTTTCCGGTGTCGCGGATGTTCGCATCGCGCCGATGCTGGATATGAGCGGGCGTGAGCCAACGCGGAAAATGGACGTGGATGCGGAGGGGCTGGCGCTGCGCGACGGCCAGATTTTCGTCAGCTATGAGCAGCGGCACCGGATCGATGTTTTCCCCGATCCGGGTTTCGAGACATCAAAGCCCCTTGCGCGTTTGCCGCATCTGATTGCCAACAACGAACTGCGCTCCAATGGCGGCATGGAAGCCCTTGCGGTTTCTCCTGCCGGTTCACTTCTGCAGGGCGCCATGGTGGTGGTTGCGGAGAAGAGCATAGATGCGGACGGTAATCTGCTCGCAGCCGTGCTGGAAGGGCCGCTGAAGGGTGATTTCGCGGTGGTGCATCATCCTTCGTTCGATGTGACGGATGGAGCCTTCCTGCCGAATGGCGACCTTCTGCTTCTCGAGCGGCGTTTCAATTTTGCCGAAGGTGTTGGCATGCGCATACGCCGCATCAAGGGGGCTGATATAAAGCCCGGAGCAGTCGTGGATGGGGAGACTCTGCTCGAGGCAGGTATGGTCTACCAGATCGACAACATGGAAGGCATGGACGTGGTGAAGGGGCCGGATGGCTCGACGCGTCTCATCATCGTCTCCGACGACAACCATTCGTTTCTCCAGCGTAACCTGATGCTGGAGTTCAAACTGGTCGAATGAAAAAGCCCGCTTTCGCGGACTTTTTCTGATCCATTTTTTACAGCGCCTTCGCGGGCGGCATTGGCTTCAGCGTGCTCATCAGCGCGCCGTAGGGAAGCAACATCACGAGGCCGACGATAATCTTCACCGACAGGTCGCCGAGCGCCCAGGAGATCCAGCGCGGTGCTTCCTGTGCGAAAACGCCGAGGATGGGCGCGTTCTCGATCGCGAAGGCATCGTTCGGGCCGACGAAGGAGAAGCTTGCCGCAAAGGCTATGGAGAAGAACAGCATCGTGTCCAGCACGGAGCCGAGCATCGAGCCAGCCAGCGGCGCGTGCCACCAGCGCTGACGGCGCAGACGGTTGAACACCGAGATGTCCAGCAACTGGCCGACCAGATAGGCCGTGCCTGATGCGACGGCGATGCGCGGGATCGAGGTCCAGAAGGAAAGCGTGACGCCGACGACGAAGCCGGCCAATACGACGCGGCGGGCGATGGAAGGGCCGAACTGCCGGTTGGTGAGGTCCGTTACGAGGAAGGCGATCGGATAGGTGAACGCACCCCAGGTCAGCAGATCACCGAGATTGATGCCGAACAGCGAGCCGGAAAGCGGATATTGCACGAGAATGTTGGACGCGACGACGACCAGCGTCATCAGGACCACGTAAATGAGCGTATAGCGCATATAGGGCATTTTTTTATCCTGGGTGATGCCACCAGTTCAAGCCGCGGACCGACAATGACAATCCGATGCTGAAACAAAAGAGCGTTGGCAGAAAAACAAACAAAAGGCTTGAGCGGCCAAAGCCATTCAAGCCTTCCGAATGTCGATGATGTTGAGGCCGCTAATTAAGCAGCTTCAGCCGTCTTCTTGGCGATCTGACGACGCAGCAGACGAGCGCGCATCGACAGGTCGTTTTCGTCGGACTTCAGAAGGAAGGCATCGAGGCCGCCACGGTGTTCAACCGAACGGAGAGCCGCTGCGGAAACACGCAGGCGGAAACGCTGGCTGAGAACATCGGAGATCAACGTGACCTGGCAAAGGTTCGGCAGGAACCGGCGCTTGGTCTTGTTGTTGGCGTGGCTGACGTTGTTGCCCGTCTGGACGCCCTTGCCGGTCAATTCGCATACACGGGACATGGGTACACCTATTTCGTTTCGTCTGTTTCACCACTGGATTGCTACCGGCAAAACCTGGCAGGCAATCCAACTGGCCATGATTGGAAAGTTGCGGTTCTATAGTCAGGCGCGCTTTAACAGTCAAGTCGCTCGCGAGCAAATGAACGGAAAATACGGCGTTTTCAACCGGCGTCCGCTTTTTTCTTGCCACAACTCGGCGTATATCATCGCCCTACAAGGCCTTTTCACGGGCCGCTTTCAGGGTGATATCCGATGTTTGCCAGAGGACAAAGGTTTTTCTTGGCTGCCGCCATGGCATTTGCGGGTGCAGGCCCGTCTTTTGCCGCTGAGGCACGCCATACGAGCGAATACAGCATCAATCTTGGTATCCTGCCTATTGCGCGGGCGAGTTTTTCGACTCGCATGGACGGACCGAACTATTCGATTTCCGGCTCCTTCACAGCAGCCGGACTGGCGAGCGTTCTCAAGGATATTTCCGGCAAGACGACCGTATCCGGTGCCAAACGCGGCAATCGCCTGCAGGCCAACGCCTATTCGCTGGTCTACAAGGACGGCAAGCGCGTCAGAACCTATGATGTCGTCTATCGCAACGGCAATGTGACCTCTACCAGCGTCAAGCCGGAGCCGAAAGCCCGGCCCGATAACTGGGTCGAGGTGAAGGATCGTGACCTGCGCTCTGTCCTTGATCCGATTTCCGGCCTCATCATTCCCGCCGGTGGTCGAATCTGCCCGACTCGCCTGCCGATCTACGACGGTGAGTCGCGGCTGGATCTCGTTCTGAGCTCCAGCGGTACGAAGCCATTCACGACTCAAGGGTTTAGCGGTGATGCGATTGTCTGCAAGGCGCGCTATGTCCCGCGCTCGGGTTATCGTCAGGGACGCAAGGATATCGAGTACCTGAAATCCATCTCCATGGAGATCTGGTTTGCCAAGTCGGACGCCATGAACGTCTACGCGCCGGTCTACGCGGTTATTCCGACCAGGGTAGGGCAGGTTTACATCACGGCGACCAAGTATGGCGGTTGAGTGATTTTAGCTGGCATCACCTGGCGACCAGCCTGGTTCCGCCATCTCGAAGCTGGAAAAGGCAAACCCCGGTGAGACAGTGCAGCCGACGAGCGTGAAGTCTCCGAGGCTCTCCGCCGATTGCCAGCAGTTTGACGGCACGATCACCTGCGGGCGCTCGCCGTGCAGAATCCCCGGACCAAGCGTAAAGGTCTGGACCTCTTCGCTGTCCTGAGAAAGATGCAGGGCAATGGGAGCGCCCGCATAGTAGTGCCATACCTCCACGGCATCCGTGACCCGGTGCCAGTGTGAGCGCTCCCCTTTTCTCAGCAGATAATAGATGGCGGTGGAATGGCCGCGCTCACCGCCCGCCCTGTCGCGAAAGGTCTGGTGATAAAAGCCGCCCTCAGGGTGCGGCTCGAGCCCCAGTTCGCGGATGATCGCTTCCGGCGTCAGTTCCGCACCGCTCATCTGAAATTGTCCTTTCGGGTGCGGATTTCAGCGAAGACGTCTTCATTCGTTGCATCCTCGAGGCCAAGGTGTGCACGAATCTTTCCATCTGCCACGCGCATATAGGGGTTGGTCTGTTTTTCCAGCCCGATGCTGGTCGGAATGGTGAATTCGTTCGACTGCCTCAGTTTTTCGACATGGGCGGCGCGCGCCTGCAGTTCAACGTTCTGCGGATCGACTGTCAGGGCGAATCGGGCGTTGGACAACGTGTATTCGTGGCCGAAATAGACTCGTGTGTCGTCGGGCAGAGCCATCAGTTTCTGGAAAGAGTGCCACATATCGACAGCGGGGCGCTCGAAAAGGCGGCCGCAACCCATGGCGAACAGCGTATCTGCGGCAAACAGCAGGCTATCGTCCGGCAGGTAATAGCAGATGTGACCTGCGGTATGGCCGGGTGTGGAAATTACCTGAACGCGCCGCCCGGCAAATTCGAATTCGTCGCCGTCCGCCTGCGAGCGGTCGAGGCCGGGAATCGCGACCGCCTCGTCATAAGGGCCATGGATTTCGCAGTGATAGCGCTCTTTTAGCGCCAGATTGGCCTCGACATGATCCTGATGGTGATGCGTGGTGAAGATATGGGTCAGTTTCCAGCCATGGGCTTCGAGCGCTTGGACGATCGGGCCTTCTTCCGGCGCGTCGATGGCTGCCGTGGCACCGCTTTCGGGGTCATGCAGCAGAACCCCGAAATTGTCACTGCGGCAAATAAAGACGTCTATTTCCAACGGTTTCATCGTGTCCTCTCCATTGCCGGGAACCAACCCGGCGCAATCGCCCGCCTGTCCCCCAATGTAAGGACATGCGCCTTGAAGTCCAACCGTCTGATGCTACATTCCCGTGCATGAATACCGATATTGTCGATCTGCGCGAATTCTATCACTCTCCGCTTGGCCGGTCGGCAGAGCAGGCGATCACCATGGCGCTGTCGACGCTCTGGCCGTCTCTTCCGGATGAGAGATTGGTGGGCCTGGGTTACGCCGTCCCGTTTCTGGATCGGTTTCGCCGCGATACCGAACGGACCTTCGCCTTCATGCCAGCGGGGCAGGGTGCGGTAAACTGGCCGGCTGGCGAGCTATCCTCCACGGCCCTGATCTTCGACGAGGAACTGCCGCTTCCCGATTCATCGATCGACCGCGTGCTGATGGTTCATTCGCTGGAGTTTGCGGAGAACCCGCGTGAAACCCTGAAAGAGCTGTGGCGGGTGCTGGCGCCGGGTGGTCGTCTGGTCATTGTGGTGCCGAACCGCCGCGGTGTCTGGGCGCGCATGGAACATACGCCTTTCGGTTCAGGCCGCCCATATTCCCGCAGCCAGTTGACCGCGCTTCTGCGCGAAACCAATTTTACGCCGGGTTCGACCGCCGAGGCGCTGTTCTTTCCACCGACCACCAGTCGCCCCGTATTGAAGTTCCGGCGTTATCTCGAACATACCGGCCGCAGACTATGGCCGCTATTCTCCGGCGTGATCATAGTCGAAGCCCAGAAGCGGCTGTATCAGGGGCTGCCTGTAACGCAGCGTGCCTCGCGCCGCGTTTTTGTGCCGGTTCTGGCACCCCAGGGCGTGCCGACAACACGTGTGTCCTCAATGCCGACAAACCGGCGCTGACCCTCGACAAAGCTCCCATTCCGGTCTAATGCCTGCGGCATTGTTTTTGCCGGATTTCCCGGCGTTTTTCCGAAGGTCGATCAAATGAGTGCAGAGCTTAGCCAACCTGTTCCGCGTCCAGGTATTCTGGATATCGCCGCGTATGTTCCGGGCAAGGAGCATGTTGATGGCGTTGCGAAGGTTTATAAGCTCTCGTCCAATGAAACGCCACTTGGCCCAAGCCCGAAGGCCATCGAAGCATTCGGCACCGCCGCCAGCCATCTGGAAATCTATCCCGACGGTCAGGCAATCGCCCTGCGTCAGGCCATCGCCGACGTTCATGGACTGAACATTGCAAACATCATGTGCGGCAACGGTTCGGATGAACTGCTTGGCCTGCTTTGCCATGTCTATCTCGGCGCGGGCGACGAGGCTATCATCACTGAACACGGCTTCCTCGTTTACAAGATCCAGATCATGGGTGCTGGCGCAACGCCGGTGACTGTGAAGGAAACGGATTGTACGGTCGACGTGGACGCGATCCTTGCCGCTGTCACGCCGAAGACCAAGATGGTCTTCATCGCCAATCCCGGCAATCCGACCGGCACCTATGTTCCTGTTGCCGAAATTCGCCGTTTGCAGTCCAGCCTTCCGAAGCATGTGGTTCTGGTGCTGGACGCGGCCTATGCCGAATATGTGCGCAAGAACGATTACGAAGCGGGCCTTGAGCTTGTTTCTGGCAACCGAAACGTGGTCATGACGCGCACCTTCTCCAAGGTTTACGGTCTTGCGGCGCTGCGCGTCGGCTGGATGTACGGCCCAGCTGACATCATCGATGCGCTGAACCGCGTCCGCGGTCCGTTCAACATGAGCGCGCCTGCCATCGCCGCCGGTGCCGCTGCCATCCGCGACCAGGCATTCGTCGAAAAGGCGGTTGCTCACAATGCCCTGTGGCAGGAGAAGCTGATAACGACATTTGAGGGCCTCGGCCTGACGGTCACGCCGTCCGTCACCAACTTCATCCTCATCCACTTCCCGGATCAGGACGGTAAGCGTGCAGCCGATGCCGACGAGTTCCTCAGCCGCCGGGGCTACATCCTGCGCGCCGTGCGCGGTTACGGTTTCCCCAACGCACTTCGTATGACGATCGGTTCGGAAGAGGCCAATCTCGGCGTCATCGCCGCTCTCACCGAGTTCATGGGAAAAGCGTGATGGCTGATTTCATGTTCGAACGGATCGCACTGATCGGCATTGGCCTCATCGGCTCGTCGATCGCGCGTGATGTCAGGGAGCTGGGGTTGGCGCGTCATGTCGTCGTCTCCACCCGCAGCGAAGATACGCTGAAACGGGCAGAAGAACTGGCACTCGGTACCGAATACACCGTGTCGGCGGCGAAGGCCGTCGAGGATGCCGATCTCGTCATCGTTTCGGTTCCGGTTGGTGCTTCCGAAAGCGTCGCAAAGCAGATTGCCGCGCATCTGAAGCCCGGTGCCATCGTCACCGACGTCGGCTCCACCAAGGCGTCGGTCATCGCGCAGATGGCGCCGCATATGCCCGACAACGTGCATTTTATTCCGGGCCACCCGTTGGCAGGTACGGAAAAATCCGGTCCCGATGCCGGGTTTTCGGGCCTTTTCCGTGATCGCTGGTGCATCTTCACACCGCTGCCCGGCACGGATGAGCACGCACTTGATAAACTGAAGGGCTTCTGGCTGGCGCTCGGCTCGCGCGTCGACGATATGGATGCGGAACATCATGACAAGGTGCTGGCCATCGTCTCGCACCTGCCGCATATCATTGCCTACAACATCGTCGGAACGGCTGACGATCTGGAAACGGTAACGGAATCGGAAGTCATCAAATATTCCGCTTCCGGTTTCCGCGATTTCACGCGTCTGGCGGCATCCGACCCAACAATGTGGCGCGATATCTGCCTGCACAACAAGGATGCCATCCTTGAAATGCTGGCGCGTTTTTCGGAAGATCTTGCCTCCCTGCAAAGGGCGATCCGCTGGGGTGAGGGCGACAAGCTGTTCGAGCTGTTTTCACGCACCCGTGCGATTCGTCGCTCCATCGTGCAGGCAGGGCAGGATGTCGATGCGCCCGACTTCGGCCGCCACGCACAAGATCAGAAGAAATAAGGCGTCCATCAATGCAAAAAGGCGGCTAAAGGCCGCCTTTTTCAAAACCGAGATTTTCGGTGGCTCACGCCGCCAGCGCTCTGGCGACTGCCTTGCGGATATCCGGCAGGGCGAAGGGCTTCGAAACCACGTCCACGATCTTTTCGGCAAGATCGTCTGCGCGTTCGCGCTGCTCTGCGTAACCCGTCATTAGAAGAATGCGCATATCCGGAAACCGCTCGGCGGCGCGGTGCGCCAGCTCGATGCCATCCATGACCGGCATGCGGATATCGGAAAGAAGAAGATCGAAACTGGTTTCCTGCAGCTTCTCCAGCCCCTGTTCGCCATCAGCGGCTTCATATGTCTCGTGACCGTCGAGACGGAGCGCGCGCGCAACGAACGAGCGCAGCGAATCCTCGTCTTCGGTAATCAGAATCTTTGCCATCAACCATTGCTCCTGGGCGTCATTTCCAGCCAGGAGCAACATCGCAGGCGCATCTTTTCAAGAGGTAAACACTCACGCATCCGCTGGGCGGATGGTTAACGAGGCGTCTCCAGATCGTGCCAAAAAAGGACAGGTCCGAGGCCGTCAGGCGTCGCCCGTCACGACGCCCACGAAGGGCAGTTCGCGGAATGCATAGGCCACGTCCATGCCGTAACCCACGACGAAATAATCGGGGCATTCGAAGCCGACATAATCGGCCTCAAGGTCTTCCTTGCGCTTAACCTTCTTGTCGAGCAGCACGGCGATGGAAACGTTGCGCGCGCCGCGCTCATAGAGCAGTTCCTTGGCGAAACGCAGCGTGCGGCCGGATTCAAGAATATCATCGATCAGCAGGACGTCGCGATCCTTTACGGCGCTGTCGATATCCTTGACGATCTTCACACCTTGGGAAACCGTGCCCGCACCATAGCTGGACAGCGTGATGAACTCGACTTCCGGGGCGAGGCCGCTATCGTGAAGCGCACGGATAAGATCGGCTGCGAAGATGAAGGAGCCTTTCAGGACAGCAATGACCAGCAGATCCTTGGTCGGGCCGCTTGCGATGCGCTGCGCCATATCGCGATTGCGCTCCGCAATCTGTTCGGCGGTGTAAAGCGGCTCGATGTTTTTTCCACGGACGACGGGCATTCTTTCTCCTGTGCTGCGTCTTGCTTCTTTTACCGTTCAGTCAAAAGACGGGACCGGTTAGCACAGTCAGCGCTCGGACGCACCCGCTTCTACGAAGGAAAGCTTGATCTGCGGCGTTTTTCCACCGGGATGGCGCAGTTTTGCTGCAAAACCATGGCTATTTGCTGGCTGGATTGCCTCTACTGGCGGGGAAATCAACATGCTGGCGACGAATTCGCCCTTGGCGGAGAAGAGATCGGCGCGAATGGCGGGTACGGCTTCCGTATTGTGACCGTTGTTTTCGACGATGCCGTTGATGAGCAGGATTTCCATGCCACCCGCATCCTGTGGTGTAACCGAGACGTGGGAGATTGAAAGCGGGCTGACGGGCGCGGCAGCGGCAGTGTTTTCCGGACCAACCACTGAAAGACCGCCGGCACAGATGAAAACCAGCGCAGCCAGTGCTGCCACCAATGCCGAATAGGCATCCACGGAAAGTCGGGATAATTTCCGGTCGATCCAACCGACGAAAGCAAAGCCGACGGCTGCCGCGGTTACCTCTGGGGCGCTTTTCCGGTGAGCGTTTGCTCCGCGATTGTCATTGCCGTGCCGACGACCGTACGTGTCCTTGATGGTGACAAATTCCGCATCTAGCACTTCTGGCTTGGCTCTGGCTGCACGCGATGTCGACTGCGCCGGTGCTTCAGGCATCAGGAGGTCGAGGTCGAAGGCCGGTTGGCGGCGCGATGAACGGAACATACCCATGGAATAATTCCCCGGTGAGGTTTTCCGCCCGGTAAAAACTGGGCATTGAAACGAATCCTGCCAAGTTTTAAATTTAATTGGTTAATGCTTCGCAAAAACGGTTCGCCCTGGCTGCCGGTAAGGGTTAAACGGCAAGTACCGGACGGGGAGCCGCGACCGGCGAGAAATCACGAAACAAAGAGACTGGAAGTCCGTTGATCCATTTCGAAAATGTCGGGTTACGCTATGGAATGGGTCCCGAAATCCTCAGGGACATGACCTTCGATATTCCGAAAGGGTCGTTCCAGTTTCTCACCGGACCTTCCGGTGCGGGCAAGACCACGCTGCTACGCCTGCTTCTTCTTTCACTTCAGCCGACACGCGGCAATATCCGCATGTTCAACCGCGATGTATCCCGCATTCCGCGCAGCGAGCTACCGATGCTGCGCCGCCGCGTCGGCATCGTTTTTCAGGATTTCCGTCTGCTCGACCATCTGACGACCTATGAGAATGTTGCGCTGCCTCTGCGGGTGCGCGGCAAGGAAGAAAGCGCCTACCGCAACGATGTGATCGAGCTTTTGAAATGGGTTGGTCTTGGCGAGCGCATAAACGTGCTGCCTGCGATTCTTTCCGGTGGGGAGAAGCAGCGTGCCGCGATTGCCCGTGCGCTGATGGATCAGCCGGAAATATTGCTGGCGGACGAGCCGACCGGTAACGTGGACCCGCCAATGGCCAAGCGGCTGCTCAATCTTTTCCTCGAACTCAACCGGCTGGGTACGGCGGTCGTCATCGCCACCCACGATTTTGGTCTGATGGATCAGGTCAATGCGCGCCGGATGATTCTGACCGAAGGGCGGCTCGACATCTATGAATGAGATGAACAGCAAACCGCTAACGCCGGAAACGAACACCGCCAAGCGGCCGCCGATGCGCATTCGCCCCATGGCGCCGATATTGCCGCCGTCCAACATTCAGGGCAATGCGCTTATGGTGGTGATCGCCATCATGGCCTTCCTTGCCTGTCTGACACTCGGGGCGGTGTCCATGGTCCGGGCGACGGCCGCGACATGGCAGAGCCAGATTTCCCGCGAGATCACCATCCAGATCAAGCCGGAAGACGGGCTGGATATGAATGCGGCGCTGAACAAGGCGCGCAATCTGGCAATGACCTTCGTCGGCACGCGTGAAGGCACCATTCTGGACGATGCTGCGACATCGCGTCTTCTCGAGCCGTGGCTTGGGTCAGGCCTGAACCTCGCCGAGCTTCCGGTTCCCCGTCTGGTGGTCATTACCATCGACGAAAACAATCCTCCGGATTTTCAGGCCATGCGCGACATGCTGAAAACGGAAATCCCGCAGGCGTTTCTGGACGATCATCGCACATGGGTTGACCGTCTTGTATCGATGGCGCGTACGACGGTCGGGATTGGCGTCGGCGTACTTATCCTCGTGTTTACGGCGATGGTGCTGACGGTGGTATTTGCCACCCGCGGCGCGCTTTCAGGCAACAGGCATATCGTCGAGGTTCTGCATTTCGTCGGTGCTGAAAGCAGTTTCGTTGCGCGCGAATTCCAGAAGCATTTTCTGAAGATCAGCCTGAAGGGTTCGGCGGCAGGCAGCGCACTGGCGGCGCTTGTCTTCCTTGTTGCAGGCTTCTGGCAGTCCAGCACGGTCGCCACGCCACAGAGCGATCAGGCGAGTGCGCTCTTCGGCTCATTCTCGGTCGGGCTGGGCGGTTACCTTGGCATTGCGGCAACCATGATGATTATCGCTCTTTTGACGACCGTTACGGCGCGCATTACCGTTATCCGTACGATCGACGACATCGATCGGGTGCGTTCCGACCCATCGAAAAGTGACGGTCTGGCGTCCTGACCCATTCCGCGTCGCGCGTTGGCGCGATCGGGAATGCTGCCGAAAAGATGCTTTTGCGAACGAATGTTCGCGAGCGCCGTTTACGCCGTGCAGGGCACAAAATGCCTGTTCCTTGCCTTAATCGGCGAGTATTCATGAGGAATGTTTGTGAGTCGGACAGACCAGGATCAAGCGAGCACGCCACGCGCAGGCAAAAGCCTGCTGTCGCGCCGTGGTCCCTTGCGCCGTTTTGTCCGTGTCGTCATCCTGCTGTGTGTCATCGCTTTTGGCGGTCTGTTCGGTGGTTTCCTTTGGTTTGCGGATTCCGTCGCCTCGATGCGGCCGCCGGCGACAGCAAAGGCCGACGCCATCATCGTTCTGACGGGCGGTTACCTGCGGATCGAGCAGGCGGTTGGTCTTCTGCGCGATGGTGTCGGTAAACGGCTGTTGATCTCGGGCGTAAACCCCACGACAACCCGCACTCAGATACGCAAGATGACGCAAGGATCGTCCGACCTTTTCACCTGCTGCGTCGACATGGGCTACAAGGCGCTGGACACGATCGGCAACGCCAACGAGGCCGCAAGCTGGATCCGTGACCACGGTTATGGTTCTGTCGTTGTGGTGACCAACAATTACCATATGCACCGTAGCCTGCACGAATTGCGTAGCGCCAGCCCGCAGACCGAGTTCGTGGCCTATCCGGTCATCAGTTCCGATCTGGCCCGGACGAACTGGTTCGTAGAGCCGGATGTGGTCCGAACCATGCTCTACGAGTATATGAAGTTCGTCGCAGCTGCCGGTCGCGATCTGACGGGCATCGGCAAGGGCGATGGTCTGCGCAAGCTTGCTGCCGACCATTCACCGATCCGCACGAGCAGTACATCTCCTTAGACCACCGGGACAAACGCCTTGCTGCAAGGCCTCGTTTTCGTGTAGGCGTGCGTTCACATGCATCCTGCATCCAAGGTCAGATTCTTCCTGGAGCGGTTGCCCCGGAGAAGTCTTTTGATGCTCAAGCTGCGCTCGTTTCTTTTCAATACGCTGTTCTATATCAATCTCATCGTGCTCATGATCGTGCTGACGCCGATCTATTTTATCCTGCCGCGCAAGGTTGCGTTTGAAATTCCTAAGAATTGGGCGCGTTCCAATCACTGGCTGATGAAAACAATCGTCGGTACCACCTTCGAGATCGAAGGGCTGGAGCATATTCCGGAAACCGGCTGTATCTTTGCGCCGAAACATCAGTCCTTCTGGGATACCTATGCGCTTCTGCCAAACCTTCCGGATCCGGTTTACATTCTGAAGCGGGAGCTTCTGTGGATTCCGCTGTTCGGATGGTATGCGATGAAGCAGCGCATGATCCCGGTCAATCGCGCGGCGCGCGGCAAGGTCATGCTGAAGGTGCTGCAGCGCGCCAAGGAAGAAATGGCTGCGGGCCGGGAACTCATCATCTACCCTGAAGGCACGCGCCGTCCACCCGGCGCGCCGCCGGAATATCGCTACGGCATTGCGCGCCTCTATCGTGATCTCAACGTTCCGGTCATCCCGGTCGCCATGCATCCGGGGCTTTTCTGGCCCCGCCGCTCGACCATGCGCTATCCCGGCCATTTCAAGGTCAAAATCCTGCCGCCGATCCAGCCGGGCCTCGATCCAGACGCGTTTTTCAAGCAGCTGATCGAGGTCACTGAAAAGGCGAGCGACGAGTTGCTGCTGGAGACGGCACGCAACAATCCCGACCTTCCGCTGCCGCCGACTGCGATCCAGCGCATCGCCGAACTCAAGGAAGCGGGCAAGGCCTGACCCCAGAGGCGCTAGACCGTCTGAACAGCCAGACCGCTGACCGATGCCGCGATGGTTTCAAGTGCGGTATCGCGGATGCCCATATCCTGCAGGTGCTGGATGGTGTTGAAAACGTAATCCGTATTCGGGCCGGAGCGGCCAACGGCGGTTGCGACGATGGCCGCTGCTTCCGCCACTGCAAGCCCGCCGATGTACTGGTCATGGGCGGGATCGGCCACATAGGTCACGGCACTGCCACGCCTGCCGTCCACCATGGCAATATTGACCACCCGTTCCTTGTAGACGTTTGTGACCAGCTCGCGTTCACGCAGATAAGCCATGACAGGATCGTATTCGTTTCCCTTGACGCGGAACGCGACACCAAGGCAGGAGCCGCCACGCTCAAGTCCAAGCACGAGGCCGGGCTTTTCATCCGTGCCGCGGTAGACGTTCGAACGGATGCAGAGCGCGCGCCGATAACCGTGCAGGCGCGCCTGCTGCCTCTCTTCAAAGGCAAAGCCGGGGTTCCACATCAACGAACCGTAGCCAAAGACCCAAAAATCGTCCATATCCCACGCCAAATCGAAATTGTCTGAAGTCGATTCATCGGAGATCAATATGGCAGCGTCAAGCCAATCCGGCACAGCCAGAAAAATCCTTTGGCTTGGTTTTGCCATCCTATTTGCCATAGGCCTCTACACGGCAGGATGGTTTTATGCAGCAAACAGGCTGAAAGAGACTGTTCTGCGCGCAATCACGCCGACGGAATCCGCCAGCGTCAGCGGCGAATGCGGAGATATCGCATTCAGGGGTTATCCGTTCCGGATTGGCCTTTTTTGCTCCAGGGTTAATGTGGATGACAAAAACAACGGCGTTTCGGCATCCTTCGGGCAGCTTCGCTCGGCAGCGCAGGTCTACAATCCCGGCCATATCGTTTGGGAACTTGATTCGCCCGCCGAAATCCGCACCGCCCATGGCCTCAGCGTTTCCGCCGAATGGCAGAACCTGCAGTCGAGCCTGACAACCAGGCTGAAGGGGATTGACCGCACGTCGCTGGTCATCGATGGCCTGAAGGCCAACGCTGTTTCATCCGTGACGGGCCAGACGATCAATTTCGATGCCACGAAAACCGAGGTGCACCTGCGCCAGAACGGTGCGGATCTGGATGGAGCCATCACGGTCACCGACTCCGCGACCGTCATCAAGGATTGGCCGCAGCTCCTGCCACGCCTTTCTGCCATTGCCGATGTGACGCTTGCAGGTAAGGCGGGCATGATCGACGGCAGCGATGGGACGGGTCTTTACGGGGCAAGCGGCGAGCTACGCCGCGTTGTGGCAGACATCGGCGAAGGCCGTACCATGCGGATCAGCGGACCGTTCTCTTTCGATAATGAAGGATATCTCTCCGGCCAGTTCAAGGTGGAAATCGAGAAACTCGGTGCGTGGTCGGACAATGCCAAACAGGCGTTTCCGCAATTGCAGTCCACCATCGACACGGCCCGCAAGCTGTTGGGTGCGCTGGCAGGCGGTGGCGACCGGGCGTCCGTCGATCTGGTTGTCGATCGCGGTCGCGCCACCATCAGCGGCTTCATTCCTCTTGGTAAAATCCCGCCGATCTGAGGCGGTTGTGATTATTAAACTGATCGTCAGGTGCGGCCATCCCGGCCGCGCCTGACGTCGGCTGGACACGTAGTTCAGTAACTTGAGCATCTGTTGGAGGCGCAAGACGCTCTCAGTGATCGGTTCACCCGCAGACGATCCGTAAGGGAAAATTTTCTTCACACACTGAGTTGGTAAAAAACCGCGAGGATGGCGATTCCGCCGCCATCCTTCGCCTGAGGGTTACTGGATATCCAGCAGCCGCTCCAGATAACGCCGCTCGATCTCGCCGGGCGGGTTGTTGCCAAGCTTTTCGCGGATGGCTTCGAGAATTTCGCGCGCCCGCTGCACGTCTATCTCGTCGGGAACCTTGACCTGATCGCCAAAGTCTGGACCGTTGGTGGAGCGCGGACGGCCAAGCGGGTCACGGCCGTTCTGGCCACCCTGACCGACCATGCCTTCCTGCCCCTGTCCGGGCTGCTGACCCTGCTGGCGCATGGCCTGCATGATCTGGCCCATCATATCCTGCGCGCCCTGCCGAAGCGCATTCATCGCATTGCCCTGTCCTTCGACAGCCTGTTCGCCCTGGCTCTGGCCGAGTGCTTCCCCGGCGCCCTGCATTTCCTGCTGAGCCTTGCCGAAATTCTCGCCCGGTTCCATGCCCAGATCGCGCAGACCCTGCTGCAGTTCGCCGAGCTGTTTGCCGAGGGCATCCTGCTGCGCGCGGAGATTCTTGAGCGCCTCGCGCAACTGTTCGGCGGTCATCTGGTCGGTTGGCTGCTGGCCACCTTGCTGACCTTGCTGCTGCTGCTGCTGGCCGTTTTCACCCATCTGCTGCTCGCTGCCTTCGCCGCCGTTCTGCTGCGGGTCGCCGCGTTGCATGCGGTCGCGGAGCGCCTGATCCAGCTTGAAGGTTTCATCCATCAGCTTCTGTTGCTGCTGCATGATCTCGCCGAGCTTGTCGATCTGCTGGCGCATCTGGCTCGTCTGCTGCTGTCCCTGCTGGCCGGAACGCTGTGGCCTGCCTGCCTGCAGGTTGTTCATCATGCGCTGCAATTGCTGGAGCATTTCCTGCGCGGCATCGCGATTGCCGGAGCGGGCAAGGTTCTCGATCTGGTTCATCATGTTTTCCAGATCGCGCTGGCGAAGGGTGTTCTGGGCCTGCTGGTTCATGTTGGATTGCGGCGCATTCTGCATGCGCTGGGCTAGTTCGCTCATGAATTCCTGCATCGCTTCACGCAGTTCCTGCATCAGCTTGGCGATTTCCTCGTCCGATGCATTGCGCTGCAGGGCCTCTGAAAGAGCATTCTGCGCGTCGCGCAGGCGTTTCTCTGCCTGCGAAAGATCGCCATCCTCGATGCCGAGGGCGATTTCCCAAAGGTAATCGGCCGTGTCTTTCAACATCTCCTCATTATAGGCAAGTCGCATGCGCGTCTGCGCGGATTTTAGCAACAGATAATGGGTCGTGTTGGGGATTGTTTCTTCGGGGCGCATGCCGACGGCCTCGTTATAGGCGATAGCCGTCGGCATCTGGCGCGTGTCGAGCGAGAAGATCTGCCGCTGCTCGACGATGGCGCCCGCCAGCGGTTCGGAGAAGTTGCGCCCCGGCAGGATCATTTCATGCGACGGGCTGCGACCGGTCTGGCCAGCGCCATCCGTGGCGACAAGCGTGATGCGCACGCGTTTTCCGGCCATGGGATGTTCGGTCAGGTTGCGGCTCGTCAAACCCTTGATGTCGCGATTGTTCTGGCGTGGCAGGTCCAGCTTGAATTCCGGTGGCGGATAAAGCGGGGTGGCACCCTGCGCCACATCAAGCGGCTCGATGATGGCATGCGCTTCTTTAAGGCCGTAGTCGTCCTTGGCCGTGAACCCCACTTCCAGCGCTCCGTTGACGGCGCGACGCGGCATGTTGTCGAAGGCGATGCTCGGCGGCTGGTCGGGTATGACGTTGAACACCCATTGCTCGCCATTGGCGGTAATCATGCCGCTTTCGGCAATGTCCATCAGGAAGGTACGGGGCGCCAGCGGTTGATCCGGAGTGCGTGCAGCAACCTGCGCCGCTTGTCCTTCCGCTCCGCTCACAGCATTCTGCGCGGGCTTGCTTTCGGGAGAAAGCGTCCGCAGCGCACCTGCCGCCTCCGGTTCGAAGGTTACTTCCTCCCCACCGTTACCGCCGGTCATGCGGATTGTCAGTTTCGAGGATTGGGGTACGGCAATCGCCTCCCGGTTCGCCGCATCACGCCCGGTCAGAAAAATGGGAGCGCGGCTGGTATAGGAGGGCGGGGTGACCCATGCGTCGAGGCGTATATCCGGATTGACAGGCCCTGCGGTCGGCTGGTCACGGAATGCGTCGGATAGGGTGCCTGCGCCGTTTGAAAATGAAAAGCCGAAAGCCGCGGCCAGAAGCAGCGCCGGGACGGCACGCAGCGCCATACGGTCATGGCGGGCGATATCCGGCTTCGGCAGGCCGGCATCGAGCGCTGCGATCCGCTCGGCCATGCGGGTCTGGTGTTCCTTCCACAAAGCGCGGGCGAGCGGCGTATCGAAGGCGGGTTCGTCTTCCTGCACGCCAACGGGCTGGTGGGCAAGGCCGTTGCGCTCTTCCAGAAGGCGGGACGCCTCGTCGTCCGTCGGCCATCGCAGCCGGATGATGGGCAGGAGCGTCGCCAGGAAAGTAAAGACGAGCAGGAAAACAACGCCGAGGCGCAGGAAGTCAGGCATCTGCCGGAAAAGACCGAACCAAGCCAGCGCCAAAAACGCTGCGGCAATGGTCAGCGGCCACAGGCTTTTCGGCGCCATGCGCTCTGCAAACATGACGAGTTTCGCGAAAAACCGCTTGATCGTGACCCGGCGCGCTAGATCCGGCCGGTTTTCAAAGGCGCTCGTAACGCGCTTCCTGCCTTTGCTGTCCTGCCTGGCTGTGGTCATCAATCCGTTCTCCCGGTTCTGGCCACGTCACACGCCATTCCCGGAACGGCGAAATCACACTATCCAGATAAAGATAACATTCTTTGTGGCGAAGACGAGGGCAAGCAAAGGCTCACCCCCGTTTTTTAGGCAGTTTCGCTCAAATGTGATCGGGAAGTGCTGTTCAGTCCAGCCATGCGGGTACGGAATCCAGCGCGATCAGCTCCTCGTATGTACCGCGCGGACGGATAACGTGGAACTTGTCGCCCTTCACCAGCACTTCAGGCACCAGCAGACGGGAGTTGTAGGTGCCTGCCTGTACGGCGCCATAGGCACCTGCGGAGCTGACGGCAATCAGGTCACCCGGCTGCGGAGCGGCCATCTCGCGGTCGAGCGCCAGATAGTCGCCGGTTTCGCACACCGGTCCAACAATATCGGCCTTGATACGTGTCGTGTCGGCTGCGGGCTGCACCACGGGACGGATACCGTGATAGGCTTCATAAAGCGTCGGGCGGATGAGATCGTTCATCGCACCGTCGACGATCACGAAGTTCTTCTCGCCGCCATCCTTCACATAGATGACTTCGGTGACCAGAATACCCGCATTGCCGACAATCAGGCGGCCGGGTTCGGTGACGATCTTGCAGTTGAGGCTTTTCAGTTCGTTCTTGACGATGTTGGCATAGGCATCCGGCAGCGGCGGAGGATTGTTGTCCTCGCGGTAGGGAATACCGAGGCCGCCGCCGATGTCGACGTGGCTGATCGTGTGACCGTCACCGCGCAGCGTTTCCACCAGTTCACGCAACAGCCGGAAAGCGTCCTCGAAGGGCTGCAACTCGGTGATCTGGCTGCCGATATGCATGTCGATGCCAGTCACGTCGATGCCCGGCAGGGTCGCTGCATGAGCATAGACGTCACGCGCCCGCTCATAGGAAATGCCGAACTTGTTTTCCTTTTTGCCGGTCGAAATCTTGGCATGGGTGCGTGCATCGACATCCGGGTTGATACGGAAGGAGACATGTGCCTTCTTGCCCGCCTTGATGGCGCGCAGATTCAGCACTTCCAGTTCCGGTTCGGACTCGATGTTGAAGCAGTAGATGCCTGCTTCTAGCGCGTAATCCATTTCCGCGACGGTCTTGCCCACGCCGGAGAACATGATGCGGTTCGCCGGAACACCTGCCGAAAGCGCACGGCGCAGTTCGCCGCCGGATACCACGTCAATGCCCGCCCCCAGTTTCGCCAGGGTCTTCAGCACGGCCTGGTTGGAGTTGGCCTTCATGGCGTAACAGACCATGGTGTCCACATCCGCGAACGCGCCCGAAAACACCTTGTAGTGGCGTTCCAGCGTTGCTGTCGAATAGACGTAGAATGGCGTACCCACTGCCTTTGCGATTTCCGGCACGGGAACGTTTTCGGCGTGCAGCACACCGTCGATGTAACCAAAGTGATTCACGGGTAAGTGTCCGTCAGAGAAGCTTGTCGAGAATGAACGGGCGATCTGCTGTGGTCGGTTTCGTCTCCGTGCCGTCAGCGGCGCGCTTGTTGCGCATCTCCACCGGCGTGCTCGGCGGATCGATATCGCCTTTTCGGCCGCAGCCGGAAAGAACGAGGCTGACGGCCAGCGTCATGCCGATGGGAACGATGAGATTACGCGCGGTTTTTGAAAGCATGGCCCTGTCCAAAGGAAATATGTGCCTCTCTGATAACGAAAAACAGGGCGCTTGTGCACCCTGTTTCTTGTGATGGCAGTGTAACGCGAACTTATCAGTTGCGGCCCCGCCACCAGGCGATCTGCTTCTTCACTTCCGAAGGCGCGGTGCCACCGAAACTGGTGCGGCTTGCGACCGATGCCTCAACGGAAAGCACGTCGAACACACCCTTGTTGATGGCAGGATTGATCGACTGAAGCTCTTCCAGCGAGAGGTCGGCCAGATCGCAGCCTTTCTTTTCCGCCAGCGCAACGGCATTGCCGGTGACGTGGTGGGCATCACGGAAGGGCAGGCCCGCTTCGCGCACCAGCCAGTCGGCAAGATCGGTGGCGGTGGAATAGCCGGAACCGGCGGCAGCGCGCATGCGGTCCTTGCGCACATCCAGATCGCGGATCATGCCGGTCATGGCGGCAATCGCCAGTTCCAGGCTCTCGGCGGCATCGAAGACCTGTTCCTTGTCTTCCTGCATGTCCTTGGAATAGGCGAGCGGCAGACCCTTCATCACGGTCAGCAGCGCGATCAGCGAGCCGTTGATGCGGCCGGTCTTTGCGCGCACCAGTTCGGCCGCGTCCGGGTTCTTTTTCTGCGGCATGATGGACGAGCCGGTGGAGAAGGCATCCGACAGGCGGATGAAGCCGAATTGCGGCGTGGACCAGATGACGATTTCTTCCGCCAGACGCGACAGATGCGTGGCGCAGATCGAGGCGATAGACAGGAATTCCAGCGCAAAATCGCGGTCGGACACGGTGTCGATGGAGTTGCGCGTTGGCTCACGGAAGCCAAGCGCCTTGGCCGTCATGTGGCGATCGATCGGATAAGGTGTTCCGGCGAGTGCCGCGGCACCGATGGGGCTCTCATCCAGATGCTCGATCGCATGGCGCACGCGGGCGCGGTCACGGCCGAACATTTCAACATATGCCATGCAGTGATGACCGAAGGTCACCGGCTGGGCGGTCTGCAGATGGGTAAATCCGGGCATCACCGTGTCGGCGTGTTCTTCGGCGCGGTCGAGGAAGGCCGCGATGAGGCCCGTCAGCATGCCTTCGGTCTTTTGAAGCTCTTCCTTCACCCACAGACGGAAATCGAGTGCAACCTGATCGTTGCGCGAGCGGGCGGTGTGCAGGCGACCGGCTGCAGGGCCGATCAGCGTCGCCAGCCGTGCCTCGATGTTCATGTGAATGTCTTCGAGCTTGCGCGAGAATTCGAAGGTGCCTGCCTCGATCTCTGACAATATCGTGTTCAGCCCTTCGACGATCTTGTCTTTATCTTCCCGCGAAATAATGCCTTTTTCCGCCAGCATGGTGGCGTGTGCTATGGAGCCGCGGATGTCCTGGGCGTAAAGCTTCTTGTCGAAGCCGATGGAGGCATTTATCTCTTCCATGATGGCTGACGGGCCTGAGGCGAAGCGTCCGCCCCACATCTGGTTGGAGGATTTCGTGTCGTTACCATCAGCCATGTTGTGCGTGCCCTGGAGTATCCGATGACAGACAAAAAGCCTTTGAGGCTTCCTTCCGCCAAGTTGGTTGCAATTGCTGCCGTTGCCGGTGTTTTAAGCGGCGCGGGCGTGGTCGCGTTCAGGCATATTGGGTCTGGAAGCGAGGTTCAAGGGGCAGCGGTGGCAGAGGCCGGTTTATGTGAGGGGGCCGCGACGCGAATCGCCTCTCTGAAGCCTTTCCTCAAGGGGCAGGTTGCGGCGATGTCGGCGACTGATACGCCCCGCGTTGTTCCGCTTTCCTTCAAGGGGCCGGAAGGCCGCGACCTGACGCTTGCCGATCTGAAGGGCAAGACGGTTCTTCTGAACCTCTGGGCGACATGGTGTGTGCCCTGCCGTGAGGAGATGCCCGCGCTCAATGCGCTCGAGAAGGAAATGGGCGGCGATAATTTCGAGGTGGTCGCGGTCAACATCGACACCGGCTCGGATGACAAGCCGAATACCTTCATGAACGAATACAACATCGATGGGCTGAAGCTTTATCGCGACAGTTCCATGGGCGTCTTCAACGTGTTGAAGAAGGAAGGGCTGGCGTTCGGTCTGCCCGCCACGCTGCTTATGGATGGGAATGGCTGCCTGCTTGCCGCCATGAATGGCCCGGCGGCATGGGATAGCGAGGATGCGAAGGCGTTGGTATCGGCAGCAAAGGCACGATGAAGAAAATGCCCTCGGCCCTTGATCCTGCGCAACATGAAATTCGCCGTTGCTGCTTGAGGACGAATTTGCATTAGTGTGCTAACGTCTTCGATTATGTGGGTAATGGAATGGAAGGGCTTATCCCTCGTCTTGGCCTTGCTCTCGCAATCGGTCTTCTTGTTGGTCTTGAGCGAGGCTGGAGGGAGCGTGAGGCACCGGCCGGCAGCCGTACTGCCGGGATAAGAACCTACGGAATAAGTGGCCTGCTTGGCGGCATTTTTGGTGCGCTCGCCCGCGAACATGGCAGCCCGATCGCCTTTGCTGCAGGGTTTTTGGGGTTCGTATTCAGCTTTACGTGGTTCAAGTTCCGCGAGGCGCGACACGATGACGATTTCAGCGTAACCGGCGTCGTTGCGGCGCTTTGCGTTTTTGCGCTGGGCGGGCTCGCGGTGACGGAAGAATACCGTGCAGCCGCTGCGGCTGGCGCTGGACTTGCATGTCTTCTTGCCGGTCGAGAGGTTCTTCACCGCCTGCTGGAAAGGTTGACTTGGGTGGAGCTTCGTTCCGCTTTGGTGCTTGCCGTGATGACCGCCGTCGGCTTGTCTATCCTCCCCGACCGGCCACTGGATCCCTGGGGTGGCTTCAACCCTTGGGAGATTTGGCTATTTACCGTCATCAGTGCGGGAATTTCCTATTGTGGTTACATTGCCGTACGTTTGCTTGGCTCGACGCGCGGCCTCTTGGTTACAGGCCTTGCCGGTGCAGTTGTTTCATCTACGGCAGTTACGGCCAGCTTTGGGCAAAAAACAAAAAGCGGTGAGAATGCCTGGCCGCTTGCTGGCGTTGCGGCATTGGCGGCAAGCGTTTCACTAATCAGGGTTCTTGCTGTCATCCTCGTTCTTTCTCCGACGATTCTTGTGCTTGTGGCTCCAGCAACGATCGTCGCAGCAATCGCCTTCATAGCGGTCGGGACCGGCCTTATAAGGCTGCAGAAAACGCGGCCCGATCAGGGCATCAGCACCAGGAACCCATTTGACATCGGGCCACTTGCCATTTTTGCTGTGCTTTTCGGTTTGACACGGACATTGAATGCGGCCCTCCTATCCTGGACCGGCAATAGCGGATTTATCGTCCTAACGACCCTGTCAGCCATGTTCGATGTCGATGTTGCCGTGCTCAGCGCATTGCGAACAATCGGGGCAAGCGTTTCGTCTGAAACCATTGCTGTTGCGATCCTGGCTTCGCTGGCCGTAAATGCGGTCGGGCGTGTATTTGTCGCCATGGCTGCAGGGACGCTTGCCTACTGGCTCCTGTTGGCAGCGACATCGGTTTTGGCGACAGGTGCCGGTGCGGTCACTTATCTGGTTTTCGCCTGATGCGTACAGGCTTCAGCCAAATATCATCAGCGCGTCGGAACCGGCGTTTCGCCGCGGTAGTCGTAAAAGCCGCGGCCGGATTTGCGGCCAAGCCAACCGGCTTCGACATATTTCACCAGCAACGGGCAGGGGCGGTATTTGCTGTCGGCCAGTCCGTCATGCAGCACCTGCATGATCGACAAACAGGTGTCCAGACCGATGAAGTCTGCAAGCTGCAACGGCCCCATCGGGTGGTTCGCGCCAAGCTTCATGGCGGTATCGATGGCTTCCACGGAGCCGACGCCCTCATAGAGCGTGTAGATCGCCTCGTTGATCATCGGCAGCAGGATTCGGTTGACGATGAAGGCGGGAAAATCTTCCGCAACGGTGATCGCCTTGTCGAGCGAACGAACATAGTCCTTCGCGACGTTGAAGGTTTTTTCGTCGGTGGCGATACCGCGCACCAGTTCCACCAGCTTCATCACTGGCACCGGGTTCATGAAGTGGATGCCCATGAACTGCTCGGGACGGTCCGTTGCCGAGGCAAGGCGGGTGATCGACAGGGAAGAGGTGTTGGTTGCAAGAAGCGCTTCCGGCTTGAGCACAGGGCAGACCTGCGCGTAGATCTTGCGCTTGATCTCTTCGTTCTCTGTGGCGGCCTCGATCACGAGGTCCATCGCGGCCAGATCGTTGATGTCATCGGAACCGGAAATCAGCGAAAGGGCTTGCTTGCGGGCGTCGTCCGTAATCTTGCTGTGCGAAACCTGACGCGCAAGATTGCCATTGATAGTCGCAAGACCTGCTTCGATCCTGTCCTTCGCGAGGTCGAAGATGTGCACCTTGTAGCCGGCGACGGCGGAAACATGCGCAATGCCGCAACCCATCTGACCGGCTCCTATGACACCGATATTCTTGAATGGGGCAGTCATAGGCGTTTCTCCTCGCAGGAATTCGTCTGTTGTTGTGGCGGCAATGTTACGCACATCGCCGGAAAAGCGAAAGCGGCGCGTTTCAAAAACGCGCCGCTTTGCAAAGGGCAGTTAATCAGAGAGCTTTTTCGAGTTCCGGCAGGGCGTCGAAGAGATCGGCGACGAGGCCGTAGTCGGCGACCTGGAAGATCGGCGCTTCTTCATCCTTGTTGATGGCGACGATGACCTTCGAGTCCTTCATGCCGGCCAGGTGCTGGATCGCACCGGAAATGCCCACTGCGATATAGAGCTGTGGTGCGACGACTTTGCCGGTCTGGCCAACCTGCCAGTCGTTAGGTGCGTAGCCAGCGTCGACAGCTGCGCGGCTTGCGCCGACGGCAGCGCCCAGCTTGTCGGCGACCGGAAGGATGACTTCCTTGAATTTCTCCGACGAACCGAGCGCACGACCACCAGAGATGATGATCTTGGCTGAGGTCAGTTCCGGACGGTCGGACGAGGCGAGCGCATCCGATACGAAGGAGGAAACGCCGGGGTTGGCGGCGGCCGCAACCGTTTCAACTGCTGCCGAACCACCTTCCGCGGCAGCCGCAAAGGCTGTCGGACGAACGGTGATGACCTTTTTGGCGTCGGTGGCCTGAACCGTCTGAATCGCGTTGCCAGCATAGATCGGACGCTTGAAGGTGTCCGGGGACACGACTTCGATGATTTCCGAAACCTGCGCCACATCGAGAAGCGCGGCAACGCGCGGCAGCACGTTCTTGGCGGACGCGGTGGCCGGTGCGAGGATGACGTCGTAGGAACCTGCCAGCGAAACGATCAGTGCCGCCAGCGGCTCGGCCAGCTGGTTGGCATAGGATGTGTCTTCGGCAAGGAGAACCTTGGAAACGCCGGAAAGCTTTGCCGCCGCATCGGCTGCGGCCCTGGCATTGGTCCCGGCAACCAGAACGGTGACGTCGCCGCCGATCTGGGTTGCCGCCGTCAGCGTCTTTGCCGTCTGGTCGGAAAGGGTCGCGTTGTCGTGTTCTGCCAGAAGAAGAATGGCCATGGTATGATCTCCCTTTTCCGAAACCTTAGAGTACGCCGTCGGCCTTGAGCTTCGATACAAGCTCCGCGACAGAACCAACCTTGACGCCCGCCTTGCGGCCAGCCGGTTCCTCGGTCTTCAGAACCTTGAGGCGCGGGGCAACGTCGACGCCGAAATCGGCCGGAGCCTTTTTGTCGAGCGGCTTCTTCTTGGCCTTCATGATGTTCGGCAGCGATGCGTAACGCGGCTCGTTGAGGCGAAGATCGGTGGTGACGACAGCCGGAAGTTTCAGCTCAACGGTCTGCAGACCGCCATCGACTTCACGGGTGACGGCAACCTTGCCATCGGACGGCTCGACCTTGGAGGCGAATGTTCCCTGGCCCCAGCCAAGCAGAGCCGCCAGCATCTGGCCGGTCTGGTTGCTGTCGTCATCGATCGCCTGCTTGCCCAGAATGACGAGGCCGGGTGCTTCCGCTTCCACCACGCCCTTCAGGAGCTTTGCGACAGCCAGCGGCTCGACCGTTTCGTCTGTTTCGATCAGGATGGCGCGGTCCGCGCCCATGGCAAGCGCCGTGCGCAGCGTTTCTTCCGCCTTGGCAGGACCGATGGACACGACCACAACCTCTTCGGCCTTGCCGGCTTCCTTCAGGCGCAGGGCCTCCTCGACCGAGATTTCGTCGAACGGGTTCATCGACATCTTGACGTTGGCAAGCTCGACACCGGAGCCATCTGCCTTCACCCGGATCTTAACGTTGTAGTCAACAACACGTTTGACGGGAACGAGGATTTTCATTGCGTCCTTCCTTAAACTCCTGTTCGCAAGACATTAAGAAGTCCCGCGAAACCTCCAAAAACAGGTTGGCGTCATGGATAAGCATTTTTCCCGCAAATACAACGGAACAATGTTCATTATCGCATGCATGTCAGGCATATCTTACGTTGACGTTCACGTAAATACTTTATCTCCTGTCTGTAGCGCCGTCAGTTCCCGTCATAGCGGGCTTCGGTTTGCGACAGCCCTGTCGTTTGCGACGTATTCTTGAACTCTGCCGCCCTTGGCGGCACGATGGTGCGATCAAAAAGGGGAACGCCGCGCCTGCGCATGAAAATCACCAGAATGGCACCTGCCAGAATGCCACCAACATGCGCGCCCCACGATACGTTTTCTTCAAGACCGAGCACCAGCATCAGGAATTGCTGGCCGATCCACAGCGCCAGCGGAATAAAGGCGGGCAGGGGAAGAGGGATACGCATGAAAACCAGTACCCATACCCGCACTTTCGGGTGCAGCAGGAAGTAGGCGGCAACGATGCCCGAGACGGCACCGGATGCGCCGATCAACGGACCTTCCGACATCGGCGCGACCAGACCGTGAAACAGGGCACCCGCGATTGCGCAGGCGAGATAGAAGATCAGGAAGCGGGCGTGGCCGAGCGCATCTTCAACATTGTCGCCGAACACCCACAGGAACAGCATGTTGCCCGCCAGATGCCAAAAATCCAGATGCACGAATGCGTAGGTGAAGACCGTCAGGTCATCGGGCACGATCTGCAGGGCGGGTTCCAGATAGGCATAATCGAACACCACGGCTGGAATGAAGCCAAGGCCCAGGGCGGCGGCATTCGCCTGGGTATCGCTGGCCAGAACGCCGGTGAAAAGCCAGACGAGAACATTGATAGCAATCAGCGATATGGTGACGTATTGCAGGCGGATATGCTTGAGCGCATTCGCGTCGTGCAGCGGTATGAACATTCGATGCCCTTCGCTTTTTGCGCCTGACGGCCTTATCTGTTCTGGCCGGGAACCCAGAGAATATCGGCCTCGCCCATCTCATTTGCAAACCGGGCGGCGACGAACAGGAAATCCGAGAGCCGGTTTGCATATTTGATGGCTGCGGGACTGACGATTTCGTTTTCGGTAACCGACAGTTCCACCATCAACCGTTCCGCCCGGCGGCAGATTGTGCGGGCAAGATGCAAATGCGCCGCCGCCGCACTGCCGCCCGGCAGTACGAAGGAGGTGAGCGGTGAAAGTTCGGCATTGAGCTGGTCGATCTCGTTTTCCAGTCGCGTCACCTGCGCTTCGACGATCCGCAGCGGCTCCCATGCTGGCGGCTCATCCGTTTCCGGCGTGGCGAGATCGGCACCGAGGTCGAAAAGATCGTTCTGGATGCGAAAAAGCATGGCGTCGAGGGCTGCCATGTTCTTTGTGTGAAGGCGTGCGATGCCGATGGCCGAGTTGGTTTCATCGACGGTGCCATAGGCCTCGACGCGTGCATCGTGCTTCAGACGGCGTGGACCGGATACCAGCGCCGTGGTGCCTTTGTCGCCGGTGCGGGTGTAGATCTTGTTGAGCTTCACCATGTCAGCGCCCGCCGCCCGTCAGCCAGAGCGTGAGCATAATGAGCGCGATGGCGATGGCCTGCAACAGCAGGCGAAGCTGCATCAGCTTGTTGGAGCGATTTGCATCCTGCCCCTTCAGCATGTTGAACAGCCCGCGTATCAGGACGATGACGACGAGGCCCATGATGATCAGGGCCAGAACGGTGGTGAAACCGGACATTTTCTAAAACTTCCTCCCTCAATCAAACCTGCGCAGCAGACGGTAGAACAGTCCCGCAGGCAGAAGCCGTTTCAGCAGCAATCCCTGCTTGGCCGGAACGGTGACGGGATAATGGGGTTTGGGATTGGCGGCGGTCAAGGCGTGTTTCAGCACCGCATAGACCGCGTCGGGGCCGAGCTTGTGGCGGTTGACCGGACCGGAGCCATCCATGCGCGCAAGCTGGCGTTTGTATTCCACGGCATGGGCGGAATTTTCGAGATCGATATTGTCCTTGATGTGGCTGAGCGCCGTCGCCGTGAATTTGGAGGCGATCGGTCCCGGCTCTATCAGGCTGACGTGGATGCCGCTGCCCTGAAGCTCCATGCGCAATGTAACGCCAAGTCCTTCGATTGCGAATTTGGAGGCGGTGTAGGCGCCGCGATATCGATACGGCACCAGCCCGAGAATGGAGGAGCAATGCACGATGCGGCCGGTGCCGCGTTTGCGCATGAAGGGAATGACCTGCTTTGTCAGATCGTGCCAGCCGAAGACGTTGGTTTCGAACTGCCGCCGCAAAGCGTCTACCGGCAGATCCTCTACCGCGCCCGGTTGGCCATAGGCGCCGTTGTTGAACAGCGCATCGATTCGCCCGCCGGTCCGCTCGGCCACTGTCTTGACCAGAGCCGATATCGTCTCCGGCTTGGTGTAGTCCATGATGAGCGTCTCGATGCCTTGATTTTCAAGCGGCGCCATATCGATGATGCGCCGGACCGTCGCAAACACCCGCCACCCATCGCGATGCAGCGCAGCAGCGCAATAAGCGCCGATCCCGGAAGAGCATCCGGTGATGATAATGACGGGCTTTTCGGACATGGAGGCTCCGCGTTTCGAATGATGTCTGCTCCGAGGCAGGAAGCAGAAAGATGTTGCCAGCGCAAAAGCCTTTCAGTTTCTGGAACCGAATGGCGGCCTTGTGCGCTGTACAAACCGAAGCTGATTTCCCATATTCGGGAGAGAGTTACAAATGAAATGCCGATGAGTGGAGGTGACATGGTTGCCGCAGTGCGCCTGGCAGGCAAGGTTGCCTTCGATGCCTACTTTCATTTTGCCGAGGATGACGGCTGGGCCATGGCAAGCCACATGGCGCTGTCGATTCTGCTGGCTCTCTTCCCGTTTCTGATCTTCGGCACGGCACTCGCGGGTTTTCTCGGTGCCGATCAGTTTTCTGAAACGGCGGTGCATCTGATCTTCGATATATGGCCGGAAACGATCGCCGCGCCGCTTGCCGCGCAGGTGCAGCAGGTGCTGACCATACCGCGTGGCGGTCTGCTGACCGTTTCGGTGCTGGCGGCAGCTTATTTCGCCTCCAACGGTGTCGAGGCGCTGAGGATATCGCTGAACCGCGCCTATCGGGTTTCGGAAACCCGCTGGTGGTACATGACGCGCCTTCTCAGCCTGTTTTACGTGCTGATCGCCGTTGTCGTGTTCGCCGGTATCAGTCTCGTGCTCGTGGCCGTTCCGGTCGCCACATCGCTTGCCGAGCAGCGGTTTCCCTGGCTGACGGATATTCTCAACACCGTGTCGAGCCTCGGCCTTTACGGCACAGTGGTGATGCTGATCGTCGGGCTAATTGCCGCGCATCTTTGGCTTCCTGCCGGCAAGCGCCGTATCTGGGATGTCTGGCCCGGTATTCTGCTGACGGTGATTTTCTGGGCCATCGGTGCGGCCATCTTCGCCTATTATCTTTCAACCTTCGCCAATTATGCCGCCACCTATGCCGGTCTTGCTTCGGTCATGGTGGTGCTGGTTTTTCTTTATATGGTCGGCGTCATTTTCATGCTCGGTGCGGAGGTGAATGCCGCGCTGATGAAATACAAGGTCCGCCAGATCATCCGGCGCAACATCAACGGCTCCAGCCGCAAACCACAGCTAGACGAGGCCAACGAGGCGGCGGATATATGAGGGCGTTGCTCCATCCAGTCGCAAGGCTGAAAGGCCGGTGCTGCCCTCGCTTTTCGAAAGCTTGCGCCCATCGGTTCCCAATACCAGCCGGTGGTGATGGTAGAGAGGTGCTGGCAGGTCCAACAAGTGCTGCAACAGGCGGTGGATGGCGGTGGCATAAAACAGGTCCATGCCGCGCACCACATGGGTGACGCCTTGCAGGGCATCGTCCAGCACGACGGAAAGGTGGTAGCTCGACGGCGCGTCGGAGCGCGACAGAACGACGTCGCCCCAAGCGGACGGATCAGCGGCAATTCTGCCCGTCTCACCATAGCCGCTTTCACGCCAGAACAACGGTTCGCCTACAGCGCGAATGGCTTTTTCCATGTCCAGCCGCCAGGCGTATTGTTTGCCGGATGAGAGAAGTTCGGCCTGCTCGGTTTCCGGTCTTTCCCGGTCGATGGCCGGGTAAAGCGGTGCGCCGTCCGGATCACGCGGCCAGCTTTTGCCATCCGCCTCATATGCCTTGACGATGGCCTTCGTCTCGCCACGGCTCAAAAAAGCGGGGTAGGCCAGCCCCGCCTCGATCAGCCGGGTTAGCGCGTTCCGGTATTCATCGAAATGGTCGGATTGGCGGCGAACGGGTTTTTCCCATTCCAGCCCAAGCCATTGGAGATCGTCATAGATTGCCTGCTCTAAGGCAGGCGTGCAGCGTGTCTGGTCGATATCCTCGATCCGCAGCAGAAAACGGCCATCGTTTTTCTGCGCCATGCCGTGATTGAGGAAAGCGGAAAGCGCATGTCCCAGATGCAAGGGGCCATTGGGACTTGGCGCAAAACGATAAATGGGCTTTTGACGGAGAGGCGAAGGCATGGTTTGTTCTGCCATGTTTTGAAGCGCTTCGCCATCCGGCTTGAGGCGGGCGCATGGACGGAAAAAGCATATGAAGATCATCAAGGGTGCAGACGAGATCAGCGAAGGGCTGGAGCATCTCGCCCGCCTCGATCCGAACCTCGGCCCAATCATCGAAAAAGCCGGGCCGCTGGAACTGCGTCTTGCCGAGCCGGGCTTTGCCGGTCTTGCGCATATCGTCGTATCGCAGATGGTGTCGCGTGCCAGCGCCAATGCCATCTGGGGCCGCATCGTGACGGGAACCGGAACAGTGACTGCGGATGCCTATCTTGCCGTGCCGCAGGACATCCGTGCCGGTTTCGGGCTGTCGGGTGCGAAGGCACGAACGTTGCAGGGGTTGGCTGAGGCTGTAGCGATGGGCGAGATTGATCTTTATTCCATCACGCGGATGGATGCGAAGGATGCGCTTTCTGAACTCACGGCGCTACGCGGCATCGGCCCGTGGACGGCGGAAGTCTACCTGATGTTCTGCGGCGGGCATCCGGATATCTTTCCCGTGGGGGACGTCGCCTTAAGGGCGGCGGTTGGTCATGCGCTGGTGCTGGAAAACCGTCCGGAAGCCAGATGGCTCACAGATCGTGCCGAGGTCTGGGCGCCATGGCGCTCCGTCGCCGCCCGCCTGTTCTGGGCTTATTATGCTGCCGTTATGCGTCGCGATGCGACGCCGTTGCCCTGATTTTCAATAATCCACGATGCTATAAGGCAGCGGCCCGCGCGACAGGTGGTCCACATGCAGCCTGCGTTTCAGCGGTGGCACGGCGCGCTGCACGCAATCGATGCGCTCGCAGACGCGGCACGAGACGCCGATGGGTTTGAAGGATGAGGCATTGGCGAGTTCCAGCGTATCGGCGTAGACGAAGCTGTCCGCATGGGAAATCTCGCAGCCGAGCGCAATGGCATAACGCGGCCTGTCGGCATCGAAACCGGCGCTTGCCTTCTCGATCTGTGTGGCGATGGAAAGGTAGCGCACGCCATCTGGCGTTTCGGCAAGCTGGCGGACGATGCGGTCGGAGCTTTCGAAAGCCTGATGAATGTTCCAGAGCGGACAGGCCGCGCCAAATCGGGCGAACTGCAATTTGGTGGCGCTGTGGCGTTTGGTGATGTTGCCGGCGCGGTCGATCTTGGCGAAGAAGATCGGCACACCTTTCAGGCCGGGCCGTTGCAGGGTGCTGAGCCGGTGGGCGACCTGTTCCAGACTGGCGCCAAAACGGGCGGAGAGAAGCTCCAGATCATGCCGCAATTCCTGTGCGGCCCGATGGAACAGGCCGTAAGGAAGAACGAGGGCTGCGGCGAAATAATTGTGCAGCCCGATGCGACAGATTTCCTTCGCTTCAACCGTGCGGAAACCCGCATTCGACAAAATGGTTTCCACCGCAGCGCCTGCGTGGAGCTGGGCGATTTGCAATGCTGCCTGAAAGCTGCGGGTCGGCAGCGGCGCATAGGCGTTCAGCGTGAGTGTTTTGCGTCCCGCATCGAAGTGGCGGATCAGCGTGCCTGCCGCATCTGCCCGTTCGACACGGATCGCGTATCGGTCGCGGAGGAATCCGGCCAGAATGCCGTAGGTTTCACCGCCGTCAATCTCCAGTTCGCTCGCCAAGCTTTCGGCCAGCGTGTCGATCTCGTCGACATAATTGTCGACGAAATGAAAGAAATCCCGCACCTCCTCGTAAGGGGTGGTTTCCACCTGCGAGACGCCGCGTCCCAGGCTTTCGTCCAGCCGCAGCAATTGCTCGCTGTTCTGGCGATAGGCCTGATGGGCGCGCAGCAGGGCGTGGGCGAAACCGGGCGCGTTCTGGGCGATCAGCTTCAGTTCCTGCATGCCCGGTTCGTAGTTGAGGAAAAGCGGATCTTTCAGCGCCTCGCGCACGGCAGATACCAGCCGGTCGCCTTCGCCGGTTGCCAGCTCCGCCATGTCGAGCTGGAACTTTTCCACCAATGTCACAAGTACGCTTGCCGAAACCGGACGCTGATTGTTTTCGATCTGGTTGAGGTAGCTCGCCGAGATGCCAAGCCGTTCGGCAAACTGCGACTGCGTGGTGCGGGCATTTTCGCGAAGGCTGCGCACCTTGCGGCCGATGAAGAGTTTTTCTGTCGCCATGCTTTGCAACTTTGCAAATTTTAATATTGCAAATATTTATGGCACACATACGCGCACGATCAAGCCTTCTTAGGGGCTGCGTTCTCGGCTATTGATATCCTTGAAAATTGGGTGGAGGAAACATGTCCGGCATCATCGACCAACTGGAAGCCCGTCGTGCGGAAGCGCGCATGGGGGGCGGTCAGAAACGTATCGACGCGCAACATGCCAAGGGCAAGCTGACGGCCCGCGAGCGTATCGACGTGCTGCTGGATGAAGGGTCCTTCGAGGAATACGACATGTACGTGACCCACCGTGCGGTGGATTTCGGCATGGCCGAACAGAAGATCGCAGGGGATGGCGTCGTGACCGGCTGGGGAACGATCAACGGTCGTCAGGTCTATGTCTTCTCGCAGGATTTCACAGTGCTCGGCGGTTCGCTCTCCGAAACGCATGCGCAGAAGATCTGCAAGATCATGGATATGGCCGTTCGCAACGGTGCGCCGGTGATCGGCCTCAACGATTCGGGCGGTGCGCGCATTCAGGAAGGTGTCGCCTCGCTTGGCGGTTATGCCGATGTGTTCAAGCGCAATGTCATCGCTTCCGGCGTCGTGCCGCAGATTTCGGTCATCATGGGGCCATGTGCGGGTGGAGCCGTCTATTCGCCAGCCATGACCGATTTCATCTTCATGGTGCGCGATACCTCCTACATGTTCGTGACCGGGCCGGATGTGGTGAAAACCGTGACGAACGAAATCGTCACAGCGGAAGAACTGGGCGGTGCCTCCACCCACACGAAGAAATCCTCCGTTGCCGATGGCGCCTATGAAAACGATATCGAGGCTCTGGAAGCCGTACGCGCCCTGTTTGATTTCCTGCCGCTGAACAATCGCGAAAAGCCGCCCGTTCGGCCATTTTACGACGATCCGGCAAGACTTGAGGCGCGTCTGGACACACTGATTCCGGACAGCTCCAACAAGCCATACGACATGAAGGAACTCATCCACGCGCTGGCCGACGAGGGCGATTTTTTCGAGCTTCAGGAAGCGTTTGCAAAGAATATCATCACGGGTTTCCTTCGCCTCGAAGGCCAGACGGTCGGCGTTGTGGCAAACCAGCCGATGGTGCTGGCGGGCTGTCTCGATATCGACAGTTCGCGCAAGGCCGCCCGCTTCGTGCGCTTTTGCGATGCTTTCAACATTCCGCTTCTGACGCTGGTGGATGTTCCCGGCTTCCTGCCCGGTACGGCGCAGGAATATGGTGGCGTCATCAAGCACGGTGCAAAGCTGCTGTTTGCCTATTCCGAGGCGACGGTGCCGATGGTGACCTTGATTACCCGCAAGGCCTATGGCGGCGCTTATGACGTCATGGCGTCGAAGCACATCGGCGCGGATGTGAACTATGCGTGGCCGACGGCGGAAATCGCCGTGATGGGAGCAAAGGGTGCTGCCGAAATCCTCTATCGTTCGGAACTATCCGACCCCGACAAGATCGCGGCGCGTACTAAGGAGTACGAAGAACGCTTCGCCAACCCGTTCGTGGCGGCGGAACGCGGTTTCATCGATGAGGTCATCATGCCGCATTCGTCACGCCGGCGCATCGCCCGCGCTTTCGCCGCTCTACGCAACAAGCAGGTGGAAACGCGGTGGAAGAAACACGACACGATACCGCTGTGAACGGAATGACCTTTAAAAAAGCTTCGGCAACCTTACTATAGTGATGTTGAGGCGTCCGGTGTGATCCGGCGCGGTCTTTCAGAAGCACAAGGACAGATTTTATGGCCGAGAACTCCCCAGAAGATAATTTCCCAGCCGGTTACGTGGTGCCGAAGGTCTGGACCTGGGACAAGGGTAATGGCGGCGCTTTCGCCAATATCAATCGCCCCATCGCCGGTCCCACGCATGAAAAGGAATTGCCTGTCGGCAAACATCCGTTGCAGCTTTATTCGCTGGCGACGCCGAATGGCCAGAAGGTCAGCATCATGCTGGAAGAGCTTCTGGCGGCTGGTCAAGAAGGTGCGGAATACGACGCCTGGCTCATCAAGATCGGCGATGGGGACCAATTCGGTTCCGGTTTCGTTGGCGTCAATCCGAACTCGAAGATCCCGGCACTGATGGACCATTCCACGCCCGAGCCGACCCGCGTGTTCGAAAGCGGATCGATCCTCGTTTATCTCGCGGAAAAGTTTGGCGCGTTTCTGCCGAAAGAGGGCAATGCCCGCACGCAGGCGCTGAACTGGCTGTTCTGGCAGATGGGCTCTGCGCCCTTCCTCGGTGGCGGTTTCGGGCATTTTTACGCCTATGCGCCGATCAAGATCAAATACGCCATCGACCGTTACGCCATGGAAGTGAAGCGCCAGCTCGACGTGCTGGATCGCCACTTGGCTGAAAACCGGTATCTGGCAGGCTCCGAATATACCATTGCCGACATGGCCACATGGCCGTGGTACGGCAAGATCGCGCTCGGTCAGGCTTACGGTGATGCGGGCGCTTTCCTCGAGGCGGACGGTTATAAGAACCTGATGCGCTGGACGCTGGAAATCGGCGAACGCCCTGCGGTAAAGCGCGGTTCGATGGTCAACAAGACGTCGGGCGACCCGTCCGAACAGCTGCATGAACGCCATGATGCCTCCGACTTCGACACAAAGACGCAGGACAAGATCAGCAAGGCATGATTTGAGGCATGTCGCGCAAATGTATGCCGCGATTTTGCGATAACGACATGCGATAGACAAAACTGAAAGCGTGTCGCGAATCTGGAAGATCGCGACACGCTCCAGAAGACGAGAAAAGGAAACGATGATGGCGAACCTGCCCGAAATGACCAAACACCGGGGATTTCCATCCGGCATGCCGAGCACAGGTGTTCAGTTCACCATCCGCCGCGCCAATCCGAAAGGCGTGACACCCATCAAGATGATCCCCCGGAGGGCGCGAAACGACACCAAGGAGCACCGTATCGATGCCGCCTTCCTGCACTCGCTCTGGCACCACTTCGGGCCGGAGCCTTTCGAACGCGGAAACCTCGATGCCGCCCGCCTCAACTTGCTGTTCGGCCGCGAGGTCGTGCCTGCGGAAAAGAACTTCGATCCGGTTTCCTATCAGGCGATGCTGGTCATCGACGAGCGCGTCGCACGGCAGAATTTCCCGGAATCATTCGAGAATTTTTTCGAGATTTGAGAGCGTCTCTCAGACATTGATTGAAAATGACGTTGCGGGAGGCGACGGCGCATGATCCAGAAAATCCTCATCGCCAATCGTGGTGAAATCGCCTGCCGGGTCATCAGAACGGCGAAGAAGCTCGGTATTGCGACGGTTGCCGTTTACTCGGATGCCGATGCCAATGCGCTGCATGTAAAAATGGCGGATGAGGCGGTGCATATCGGTCCCGCGCCTTCGAACCAGTCCTATATCGTCATCGACAAGATCCTCGATGCCATCAGGAAAACCGGTGCGGATGCCGTGCATCCGGGCTATGGGTTCCTGTCCGAAAACGCGGCGTTTGCCGAGGCGCTGGAAAAGGCGGGCGTGACCTTCATCGGTCCGCCGGTCGGCGCCATTCAGGCAATGGGCGACAAGATCACCTCCAAGAAGCTGGCTGCGGAAGCGGGCGTGTCCACTGTTCCCGGCCATATGGGCCTGATCGCTGACGCCGACGAGGCGGTGAAGATCGCCGGGGAAATCGGCTATCCGGTGATGATCAAGGCGTCCGCCGGTGGCGGCGGCAAGGGCATGCGCATCGCCTGGAATGATCAGGAAGCGCGGGAAGGTTTCCAGTCCTCGAAAAACGAGGCGAAATCCTCCTTCGGTGACGACCGCATCTTCATCGAAAAATTCGTGACGGAGCCGCGTCATATCGAAATTCAGGTGCTGGGCGACAGGCACGGCACCGTGCTTTACCTCGGCGAGCGAGAGTGCTCCATCCAGCGCCGCAATCAGAAGGTCATCGAGGAAGCGCCGTCTCCGTTTCTCGATGAGGCGACACGCAAGGCCATGGGCGAACAGGCCGTGGCGCTGGCGAAATCGGTCGGTTATCACTCCGCCGGTACGGTGGAATTCATCGTCGATGGCAAGGCCAATAAGTTTTACTTCCTTGAAATGAATACCCGCCTTCAGGTGGAGCATCCCGTGACCGAACTCGTGACCGGCATTGATCTGGTCGAGCAGATGATCCGCGTGGCATCGGGCGAAAAGCTTTCCTTCGGCCAGCAGGATGTGAAGCTGAACGGCTGGGCCGTCGAGAGCCGACTTTATGCCGAAGATCCCTATCGCAACTTCCTGCCGTCGATCGGCAGGTTGACGCGCTACCGCCCGCCGAAGGAAGGCACCCAGGAAAACGGCACCATCGTGCGCAATGACACTGGCGTTTTCGAAGGCGGCGAAATCTCGATGTATTATGATCCGATGATCGCCAAACTGTGCACCTGGGGCAAGGATCGGGTCACTGCCGTCGATGCGATCGCGGATGCGCTGGATCGGTTCGAGGTGGAGGGCATCGGTCACAATCTGCCGTTTCTGTCAGCCGTCATGCAGCATGAGCGTTTTCGTGAGGGGCGGCTGACGACCGGCTTCATTGCTGAGGAGTTTCCGGACGGTTTTTCCGGGGTGACGCCGGACGAGCAGACGACACGGCAACTGGCCGCCATTGCCGCCGTGATCCACCAGCGCGTTCAAAACCGCGCCGTGGAGATTTCCGGCACCATAGGCAACCACCGCCGCATCGTCGGCAGGGACTGGATCGTCTCGCTCGGCACGTCGTCTCATCATAGGGTCAGTGTCAAAACCAATGCGGAAGGCATGGCTGTCCGCTTCGAGGATGACGCTGCGCTGACGGTCGATACCGGCTGGCTTCCAGGCCGCACGCTCGGGCTGTTCACCGTAGACGGTGAGGTTCTGGCGGTTAAGGTCGATCTTTCCGGCTCTGCCATACGTCTTCGCCAGAAAGGAATTGACGGACTTTGCCGCGTCCGCAGCCCCCGCGTTGCTGAACTGGCGCTTCTGATGCCAGAAAAGCTGCCGCCGGATACGTCCAAACTGCTGCTTTGCCCCATGCCGGGTGTCGTTACCGGTGTTGCCGTCAAGGAAGGCGACGAGGTGGAGGCCGGTCAGGCGCTGGCGACCGTCGAGGCCATGAAGATGGAAAACATCCTGCGCGCCGAAAAGCGCGGGCGTGTTTCGAAGGTCGCGGCCAAACCGGGCGATAGTCTGGCCGTGGATGAGGTCATTCTGGAGTTCGAATAAAGCACGGCTGGAACGGATTGGTGCAAGGGGGATTGTTCCCTCGGGTATGACACGGCAGAAGGGAAGAGATGCATGTCTGACGAAAAGAAGCGTAACGACTGGCAGCTTCTCGCCGAAAAGGAACTGAAACGTGCGCCGGAGGAACTTGTCTGGCACACACCTGAAGGTATCGATATCAAGCCGGTTTATGCTGCAGATGATATCGCAGACCTTTCCCATCTCGACAGCCTCCCCGGTTTTTCGCCCTTCGTGCGTGGACCCCGCGCCACCATGTATGCCGGACGACCCTGGACGATCCGCCAATATGCCGGGTTTTCGACGGCAGAGGCGTCCAATGCCTTCTACCGCAAGGCGCTGGCGGCCGGTCAGCAGGGCGTTTCGGTCGCCTTCGACCTTGCCACCCATCGCGGTTACGACAGCGACCACCCGCGCGTGGAAGGCGATGTCGGCAAGGCGGGTGTCGCAATAGACAGCGTTGAGGACATGAAAATCCTGTTCGACGGCATTCCGCTCGAAAAGGTTTCGGTGTCGATGACCATGAACGGCGCGGTCATTCCGGTTCTGGCCAATTTTATCGTTGCGGGCGAGGAGCAGGGTGTTTCGCGTGCAGCCCTTTCGGGTACCATTCAGAACGATATTCTCAAGGAGTTCATGGTCCGCAACACTTATATCTATCCGCCCGAACCGTCGATGCGCATCATTGCCGATATCATCGAATATACGGCGAAGGAGATGCCGAAGTTCAACTCCATCTCCATCTCCGGCTATCACATGCAGGAGGCGGGCGCGACGCTGGTGCAGGAACTGGCCTTCACGCTGGCGGATGGCCGCGAATATGTGCGCGCCGCTCTTGCCAAAGGGCTGAATGTCGATGATTTCGCCGGTCGTCTGTCGTTCTTTTTCGCCATCGGCATGAACTTCTTCATGGAAGCCGCCAAGCTGCGTGCAGCGCGCCTGCTCTGGTCGCGCATCATGGAGGAATTCAAACCGCAGAAGGCATCGTCGCTGATGCTGCGCACCCATTGCCAGACATCGGGCGTTTCGCTTCAGGAGCAGGACCCCTACAACAATATTGTCCGCACCGCCTTCGAGGCGATGTCTGCGGTGCTCGGCGGCACGCAGTCGTTGCACACCAACTCCTTCGATGAGGCGATTGCTCTTCCGACGGAGTTTTCCGCCCGCATCGCCCGCAACACGCAGCTGATCCTCCAACATGAAACCGGCGTCACCAAGGTTGTCGATCCGCTAGCCGGTTCCTATTACGTCGAAAGCCTGACCGATGAGCTGGCCGAGAAGGCCTGGGCGTTGATCGATGAAGTCGAAGCGCTCGGCGGCATGACGAAGGCCGTGGCCGACGGGTTGCCGAAGCGGCTGATCGAGGAAGCGGCAACGCGCCGTCAGGCCGCGGTGGACAAGGGCGAAGAGGTCATCGTCGGCGTCAACCGTTACCGGCTGGAAACGGAAGACGAGATCGAGGTGCTGGATATCGACAACGCCGCCGTTCGCGCCGCGCAGATCCGCCGTATCGAGGATGTGAGACGCCGCCGCAGCAAAAGCGACGTGGAGCAGGCGCTGGCTGCGCTTGCGGAGGTCGCACGCACGGGCAAGGGCAATATTCTCGAAGCGGCGGTTGTAGCCGCCCGAGCCCGCGCCACGGTGGGTGAAATCTCAGATGCGCTGCGTTCCGCCTTTGGCGACCATGCCGCCGTGCCGGAGGTGGTGAGCGATATCTACGGCGAAGCCTACAAGGACGAGCCGGAACTTGCGACGCTCGCTGCCCGCCTTTCTGGCGTGGCCGAAAAGGTCGGCACCAAACCGCGCATCATGGTCGCCAAGCTCGGGCAGGACGGACATGATCGTGGTGCGAAGGTCATCGCATCGGCCTTCGGTGATATCGGTTTCGATGTGATTGCCGGACCTCTGTTCCAGACGCCGGACGAGGCTGCCGACCTTGCCGTCAGGAACAAGGTGCATGTTGTCGGCATGTCGTCGCTGGCGGCAGGCCACAAGACGCTGGCGCCCCAGCTTGTCGAAGCGCTTAAAGCCAAGGGCGCACGGGATATCATCGTCGTGGCGGGTGGGGTAATTCCGCGTCAGGATTATCAGTTCCTGCTCGACCACGGCGTTTCCGCCATCTTCGGGCCGGGCACGAACGTCATGGATGCCGCCAACAAGGTGCTCGATCTTCTCGAAGGCATCCGCCGCAACGCGTAAGGAAACCACGATGTTTGGAAAGCTGAATCACATCGCCATCGCGGTGCCGGATCTCGATGCCTCCGTCGCGCATTACAGGGCGCTCGGGGCAGGGGTATCGGAGCCGCAATCGCTGCCGGAGCATGGCGTCACCGTCGTGTTCATTCAGGCGGACAATACCAAGGTCGAGCTTTTGCATCCGCTGGGGGAAAACTCCCCCATAGCCGCCTTCCTCGCCAAAAATCCGGCGGGCGGCATGCATCATCTCTGTTTCGAGGTGGCGGATATTCTGGCGGCGCGTGACGATCTTGTTCAAAAAGGCATCCGGATTCTCGGCGATGGCGCGCCAAAGATCGGCGCTCATGGCAACCCGGTCCTTTTCCTGCATCCGAAGGATATGAACGGCGTGCTGTATGAACTCGAGGAGGTCAGGCCAGCACAATCGCCGACACATGGCTGAAACACAATTGCCATAAGAGCCGCGCCTGAAAATCACTCACAAGGCATGCCATCTCGAATCAAAAGTTCGTTTTCTTTCTTTTGACATTCGTTTCGTTTTCGTTTTTATGATTGCTGTCTTTCAACCGCCGGTAACGCAGAGTCCGGCATTGGCGTGGATGCAGCATGTCTGGCGAAAAAACATATGATCTCCCATACGACCTTTTCGTGATTGGCGGCGGTGTGAACGGTTGCGGGATTGCTCGCGATGCAGTTGGCCGCGGTTATACGGTTGCGCTGGCGGAAAAGGGTGATTTTGCGTCCGGCACGTCTTCGGCTGCGACGAAGCTGATCCATGGCGGTCTGCGTTATCTGGAACATTACGAATTCAGGCTGGTGCGCGAGGCGCTGATGGAGCGCGAGATTTTGTGGGCCATGGCACCGCACATCATCTGGCCGATGCGTTTCGTGCTGCCGTTCCAGAAGGGCGGTGTGCGCCCGGCCTGGCTGATCCGGCTTGGCCTGTTCCTCTATGACAATCTCGGCGGTCGCAAGCTGTTGCCCGCGACGAAGACGCTGGACCTGCGCCGCGACCCGGCCGGCAAGCCGCTGAAGCCGGTGTTCGCCACGGCGTTCGAATATTCCGACGGCTGGGTGGATGACGCCCGTTTCGTGGTCCTGAACGCCCGCGACGCGCAAAACCGTGGCGCGACGATCCTCAACCGCACCCGTGTCGTCTCGGCGCGGCGCGAGAACGGCCTGTGGCGCATCGAGACACTGGACGGCAAGACCGGGCAGACGGGCGTTCATACGGCCCGCATGCTGGTCAATGCGTCGGGTCCGTGGGTGGATACGGTGCTGTCAGGCGTGTTCGGTCGCAACAACGTGCACAATGTGCGGCTCGTGCAGGGCAGTCATATCATCGTGAAGAAGAAGTTTGCCGATCCACGCGCCTATTTCTTCCAGAACCCGGATGGGCGTATCATCTTCGCCATTCCCTATGAGCGGGATTTTACCCTGATCGGCACGACCGATCGGGATTATGACGGCGATCCGGCGAGCGTGCGCATCAGTGCGGAAGAGACGGCCTATCTGTGCAATGCGGCGAGCGAGTATTTTGCCGAGCCGGTGAGCGAGGCGGATATCGTCTGGACCTATTCGGGCGTGCGTCCGCTGTTCGACGACGGCGCTTCGAAGGCGCAGGAAGCGACGCGTGATTACGTGCTGAAGGTCGAGAGCGCGGCAGGCGAGGCGCCGCTTCTCAACGTGTTCGGCGGCAAGCTGACGACCTATCGTCGGCTGTCTGAACATGCGCTGGAGAAGATCGGCGAGGCGATCGGGGTCAAGGGCAAGCCGTGGACGGCGGGTTCGCATCTTCCGGGCGGCGACTTTGCCACGAACGGCTACGAGAGGCAGGTCAAGACGCTGATGCAGCGCCATCCGTTCCTCGATCTTGTTCATGCGGAGCGTCTGGTGCGCAATTACGGCACGGACGCCACCCGCATGCTGGGCAACGTCTCCAGCCGTGCGGGGCTGGGCCGCCACTTCGGCGGCACGCTGTACGAGGTGGAGGTGCGCTGGCTCATCGAGCACGAATGGGCCGTCACCGCAGACGACATCCTCTGGAGACGGACAAAACAGGGGTTGAGGTTGAGCAAGGAGCAGATCGCGGCTCTGAGCGACTATCTGCGTGTACCGGAAATGGCGTGATTCACGCCGAATCGGCGTTGCGTCCCGCTTTCTGCAGGATATCAGCCGTCAGAATGTAATCGTCCGCGGCTGACAGGGCGAGGTCCATGTGGCCCTCGAACACCAGTGCGGGTTCGTCTGGACGGATGCTGATTTTCGGCATGCCGCCAAACCGGACGGCCTGCGATTGCGCGAGACCATCCTTGAGCCCGCTTTCCAGTAAATCGAAATAACGCGTTCCCGGGCCTGTCAGGAAAACCGGCATATGGCCGTGCAGGCTGAACAGGCGTGAAAGGCCGTTGCCCAGTGCCAAGCCGGCCGTGCGGAAGGCCAGGCGGGCCATGCGTCCTCCCGCGCGCGCGGCGGCAGCAATCTTGTCCACCTCGGCAACGGGTACGAACTTCGCCGGTTCGGCATGCGGCGGCGCTTCGAAGGCCGAGCGAAGGATGGCGTAGAAGCCGCTATAGGCTTCAATGCAGCCTCTGGTGCCGCAACGGCAGAGCGCACCATCGGCAAGATGCAGCATGTGACCGAAGTTCGGCGCGCTGAGTTCGACTATATCGCCCGCCCGGCGGGCAATGCCAAGGCCGATACTATGCCCGAGGGATAAGGCGACGAGCGCTTCCGGGCCACCATCGCCATTCGCATGTTCCCGCATGCGGATTGCTTTTGCAGCCAGCAACGTTTCGTTGTTCAGCGTCACGCGGACGCTACCATCCTCACCCAGAAGCGCCTGGAAATCGATCTGCTCGTCGCCAAGGACCGGGGACCATTTGAGTGCCGCAGACGCTGTATCCACAAGTCCCTTGCTGCTTATGGAGATCTGCAGGATGGAGCGCCGGGAAATGCGTGAACGTTCTGCCAGCCTGTCCAGCCCGGCCACGATTGCGCGTCCGAACGCTCCGCGCTCGGTGACGCGCCGCTGTTCGGAAAACCGGTCCACCAGTTTTCCGGAATAATCCACGAGGGAATATTGAACGCTGTCGGACGAGATGATGACGATGGCGACATGGCAGAATTCGCCGCGCGGACCGAACAGGATGCGCGGCCGCCCACGGCCGGCGGCATTCTGCTGTTCCTTGCGCAGGATGAGGCCGGCGCGCTCAAGATCATTGGTGATGGCGGAGACGGTGGCAGACGCAAGCCCGGTGAAGGATGAAATATCGGTATGTGACAGACTGCCGTGATGGCGAAGCGCCGTCAGCACCGAAAGGCTGTTTTTCTGTCGCACCAGTTCGGTACTTGCAATGGCGGACATCTGCCGGATCTGCTCCCTGAGCGGCCTGTTCTCGTTGCGTCTGCGGGCATTCCCATGGCCTTCGTGAAGCGTGAGATTGCTGCTCGCAGCGGTTGTTGACAGCCTGCGGAATCTCTGACATTAATTTTCTCGACTGTCGAGAAAATTGTGAAATCACAGCAATCGGCAGATTTTTCGGGCGGTTTTCCTGCATGGAGGTGCGGGCGTCGCCCTTACCGGGAGGACATCATGAATTCATTTGCCAAGCTTCTGGCGGGTACAGCCGTGCTCGTCTCTCTGCATACGGCTGCAATCGCGGCCGATCTCGTCGTGGGCGTTTCCTGGTCGAATTTCCAGGAAGAGCGCTGGAAGACCGATGAGGCCGCGATCAAGGCCGCATTGGACAAGGCCGGTGCGAAATACATTTCCGCCGACGCCCAGTCTTCTGCCGCCAAACAGCTCACCGACGTCGAGTCGCTGATTTCGCAGGGCGCAAATGCGCTCATCATTCTCGCGCAGGATAGCGATGCAATCGGCCCCGCCGTCGAGAAGGCTGTTGCCGAAGGTATTCCGGTTGTCGGTTACGACCGCCTGATCGAAAATCCGAGCGCCTTCTACATCACCTTCGACAACAAGGAAGTCGGTCGCCTGCAGGCTGCCGAGGTGTTCAAGGTGAAGCCCGAAGGCAACTATGTCTTCATCAAGGGCTCGTCCGCCGATCCGAATGCGGACTTCCTGTTCGCCGGTCAGCAGGAAGTTCTCAAAGCTGCCATTGACGGTGGCAAGATCAAGAACGTCGGCGAAGCCTATACCGATGGCTGGAAGCCAGAAAATGCCCAGAAAAACATGGAGCAGTTCCTGACCAAGAACAACAACAAGGTCGACGCCGTTGTTGCTTCGAATGACGGAACGGCGGGCGGTGCCATTGCGGCACTTGCGGCCCAGGGTCTTGCCGGCTCCGTACCGGTTTCTGGTCAGGATGCCGATTTCGCGGCGCTCAACCGCGTTGCGCTCGGCACGCAGACGGTTTCCGTCTGGAAGGACAGCCGGGAACTCGGCAAGGAAGCTGCAGGCATCGCGCTTGAACTGGCCGGTGGCAAGAAGATGACGGAAATCAAGGGTGTGACAGCCTTTGATGGCGGTCCGGAGAAAGTGAAGATGCAATCGGTCTTCCTCAAGCCGGTTGCCATCACCAAGGACAATCTGAACGTTGTCATCGATGCGGGCTGGATCAAGAAGGAAACGGCTTGCCAGGGCGTGAAGGCCGGAACGGTCAAAGCCTGCAACTGAGAATAAAAGTCCGAGCCTGGGCGCTGCGCTGCAATCTGTGGCGCGGCGCCTTTCAGACGTGAGGAGGACCGGCAGTCCATGGCCGAAATTACCCAATCCAATTCCACCACGCCTTCCAGACACGAAAAGTCCGGCTCCATTGCGCGCTTCATCAGCGCGACCGAGCTGGATACCCGCCTTCTGGGCATGGTCGGCGCACTACTTCTGATCTGGATAGGATTTCATATCCTGTCCGGCGGCCTATTTCTGACGCCGAGAAACCTCTGGAACCTGTCCGTCCAGACTGCCTCTGTGGCCGTCATGGCGACGGGAATGGTGCTGGTCATCGTGACCCGCAACATCGATCTCTCGGTCGGTTCCATACTCGGCTTTTCCGGCATGATCATGGGCGTGACGCAGGCGGAAATCCTGCCGCAGATCCTCGGCTTCGAGCATGGCGCTACATGGATCATCACGTTGCTTGTCGGCATTGTCGTGGGTGGCGGCATCGGCATGCTGCAAGGCTCGATCATAGCCTTCCTCAACGTGCCGTCCTTCATTGTCACGCTCGGCGGCCTGCTGGTCTGGCGCGGCGGCACATGGTTCATCACCAGCGGCCGCACGGTTGCGCCGATGGATTCGACCTTCCGCCTGATGGGTGGCGGCACCAGCGGTTCCATCGGTGCGACGTGGAGCTGGATTGCGGCTATCGTCGCGTGTCTTGCCATTATTGCGGCGATCCTGAATTCCAGGCACCAGCGTCGCCGTTTCGGGTTTCCATTGCGCCCCGTCTGGGCGGAGTATTTTCTGGCGGCACTTGGTTGCTTCATCGTTGTCGGCTTCGTCGCCATCGTCAACAGCTATCCCTGGCCGGTCAACATCGCCCGCAACTACGCGGATGCGAACGGTATCGCATGGCCAGAGGGGGGACTGTTCATCTCCCACGGCATCGCCGTTCCGGTTTTGATGGCTCTGGCTGTCGGTGCGGTGATGACCTTCATTGCTACGCGTCTGCGCTTCGGGCGTTATGTGTTTGCCATCGGCGGCAACCCGGAAGCGGCGGAACTGGCGGGTATCAAGACCCGCTGGGTCACGGTCAAGATCTTCACGCTGATGGGCGTTCTGTGCGCCATCGCGGCGGCGATCTCGACGGCTCGCCTCAATGCTGCCACCAACGCGCAGGGCGAACTGGACGAGCTTTATACGATCGCCGCGGCGGTCATCGGCGGGACGTCGCTGGCTGGTGGCGTCGGCACGATTGCGGGCGCGATGCTCGGCGCGCTCGTCATGCAGTCGCTGCAATCCGGCATGGTGCTTGTGGGCATCGATACGCCGTTCCAGCGCATCGTCGTCGGCGTGGTCCTAGTCGTTGCCGTCTGGCTCGACACCATCTACCGCGCCCGCGCCAAGTAAAAACCGAGGAGAAACCCATATGGTGGAACAAGTCACTCCCCTCGTGGAAATGCGCAACATTTCCATTTCCTTTGGCGGCATTCATGCGGTCGAGAACGCCTCCGTCGATCTTTTCCCCGGAGAAGTCGTGGCGCTGCTGGGACATAATGGTGCCGGGAAATCGACGCTCATCAAGATTCTTTCCGGCGCATACCGGCGGGATAACGGAGAAATCCTCATCAACGGCGAGGATGCGGATATCCGCAATCCGCGCGACGCCAAGAAGTATGGCATCGAGACGATCTACCAGACGCTTGCCGTCGCCGATAACGTCGATGCTGCCGCCAACCTTTACCTCGGCCGCGAGCTGAAAACGAAATGGGGTACACTGGACGATGTGGCCATGGAAGCTTCGGCGCGGGAGGTCATGGGGCGGCTCAATCCCAACTTCCGACGCTTCAAGGAACCGGTGAAAGCGCTGTCCGGCGGCCAGCGGCAGTCTGTTGCGATTGCCCGCGCCATCCTGTTCGATGCCCGCATCCTGATCATGGACGAGCCGACGGCAGCGCTCGGGCCGCAGGAAACCGCGCAGGTGGGCGATCTCGTCAAGGAATTGAAGCGGCAGGGAATCGGTATCTTCCTCATCAGCCACGATATCCATGACGTGTTCGATCTGGCCGACCGGGTTTTCGTGATGAAGAACGGCAAGGTCGTCGGCCATGCCCGCACGCAGGATGTGACCAAGGATGAGGTTCTGGGCATGATCATTCTCGGCAAGGTTCCGGCAGGTGCCGTACCAGGGCCGGGGGCCACCTTGGCTTAGTGCAGGCTCAAGCCGATGCGGCGTTTGAAGGCGATTTGACGGGAGAAAAACGAGCATGGCAGCCGGTGAGGTATGCTGCCGGCGTTTTGCAAGAGTGGCACTCCAGGGCAACAGAAACTGATCTTGAGGCAAAATATGAGGGGGCCAAAATCGCAAGGGCTCCCATCATATGCCCCTGCCATTTTTTGTTGTATGAAAGGGAAGCGTAATCAACGCGATATCGGTTTCCGACATGCAAGTAGCGAGTGCCATCCCGTAATGCTGAATATCCTGAGGAAATTGCTGACTCGGGAGAGCCGCACGGCCTCCGCGGTATCGGGGCGGCGTCGGATCAATCTCGGTGAGACGCTACCCCCATTTTCCTTATACGCCATCGGCGACGTGCATGGCTGTCTCGATCTGTTGCTGGACGCCGAACGCAAGATTGCGAATGACCTCCAGCTGACCAATGGGCGAGGGCTCGTCATAATGCTGGGAGACTACATAGATCGGGGTCCGGATTCCGCCGGTGTGATCTCTCATCTTCTGGCAAAGACACCTGAGAACGTGAAACGTGTTTGTCTCTGCGGCAATCACGAGAGCGCATTTCTTGGCTTTTTGCGGGAACCTTTGAAAAATTTGTGGTGGCTGGACCTGGGCGGCCGGGAAACTTTGCGCTCTTACGGAATTGATCCGGATACGTTTCCGGATCGAGGAACACGCCCAAGTCATGAATTGAAACATGCTTTGTCGGAAGCCATTCCCGCCGAGCATGAATATTTTCTTGCCAGTTTACCCATAGCGCTGAGTGTCGGACGATATCTGTTTGTCCATGCCGGCGTGCGCCCGGGCGTGCCTTTCGATGCGCAATCTGACGAGGATCTGATGTGGATTCGCGAGCCATTTCTAACTCAGGGCCCAAGGTTGCCTGTGACCGTGGTGCACGGGCACACACCGATAGAAGCGCCTCGGTTTGAAAGTGGTCGAATCGGTATCGATACGGGAGCTTTCATCACAGGTCGCCTGACAGTGCTGAAGATCAAGGAGAGCGGCCCGGTCCTCCTCATTTAATATATCCTGCCCTTTTAGGTGGATTGGTAGTGTGAGGATTGTGGAGTAAAGTAAGTCTCCCAAAACGATTTCGGTAAAGGAAATCGAAGCAAAGACACGATCAGGTCGGCAATTTGCTATGTCGGCATCATGGTGAGTTCTGCGTATTTATGGTGCTTGCAGCAGGGCTGTTACGCCGCTTCATTTATAGGCTTCACAATCCTGTAACAACGGCCCTAATATATGAAGTGCAGATGCCGAATCGGTCAGGAGACGCCCTTGACGATTGCAGTTTCACCACAGGCCCTGCCGGCGCTCGTTCTGAACGCAGACTACAGGCCACTGAGTTATTACCCCTTGTCGTTATGGTCCTGGCAGGACGCGATCAAGGCCGTATTCCTAGACCGTGTGAACATTATTGCCGAGTACGATCACGCGGTTTCATCCCCCAGCTTTTCCATGAGGCTGCCGAGTGTCGTCAGCCTCAAGACCTATGTGCAGCCAACCCGCAACCCCGCCTTTACGCGCTTCAACGTATTCCTGCGTGACAAGTTCGAATGCCAGTATTGCGGCTCTCGGGATGACCTGACGTTCGACCACGTCGTTCCGCGCGCCCATGGCGGCGAAACCACCTGGCACAACGTCGTTGCGGCGTGCTCCCCCTGTAATCTGCGGAAGGGCAGCAAGCTTCCGAGACAGGCAGGTATGTTCCCTTACCAGAAGCCTTTTCAGCCGACGGTCCAGGATCTGCACAATAACGGGCGGCTGTTCCCGCCGAACTATCTGCATGAAAGCTGGATGGACTACCTTTACTGGGATACCGAGCTACAACCTTGATTTTTGAGCGTTTCCTTTCGGGAAACGCTCCGGGTTGCAGTCAGGCTTATCCGATCAGGCTATTTTCCGGCTCGCTCCGAAGAATGCGACGGCTGCGAGAGCGACGCTTGCGATAACGTTCCATCCCGCGAAGGACAGGCCGAGCACCCGCAGTGCTGCTTCGTTGCAGGACGGAGCCTTGATGGCATTCAGATTGCCGAGAAGGTCGCCTGCATTGGTGGTGATCGAGGGCGCGCCGGTCGCGCAGGTGATCGGTCCGGCCCAGAAACCCCACTCCACGCCAGCGTGATACACGCCCATACCCGCGCCGATCAGCATAGCGATGCCGATGAGAACGAGGAGCACGCGGGTAATTTGGGCGGGAAGCCTGAAGATGCTTGCTGCGACCGTAAGAATGCCGACCGGGATGGCATAATAATAAGGATCGCGCTGCAAAAGGCAAAGCGCGCAGGGCGTATAACCGCCAATATGCTGGAAACCGAGTGCGGAGCCCACGGTGAAGATCATTCCTGCCGTGACAGCCAGTGCGGCGAGCGTGCGGATGTTGTCTGCGGACGTTGCATTTGCCATGTAATTTTCCTCAAACTTCGCGAAGAAGCGATACCCAGAACGGGATCAAAGAAGGCGGGCGCGATGGCGGAATTAAGTCAGTCATCGACTGGCGCGTCTCCTTGCTAAGTGGAATTGTTTTGCCGGGCATCTTCCCGCCAGGATCGGAAGCGATTGCCTCGACCGTGCCTTCGGGTATGCCCTTCGCCAATCGCCTCTGCCCTGTCGAAAATCGGCTCCGGCAGAACGATTCCATTTAGCAAGGATACGCCCTAGCCGTCTAATCCAGTCTGAAGCCGCTTGCAAACGAAAGCCCCATGACGGTTCGTCGCAGCGTGAGCAAAGTTTCGTGAAGTTGCCGCTTGGCATCGCAAGGCCGCCGGATTGAAGGCGTCATATATTGCTGCCGTGTTCGGCAATGATCGCCATGAACTGCGCGCCGTATTGTGCGAATTTTCGAGCGCCCACCCCCGATATCGCAAGCATTTCCGTTTCGTTTGTGGGCCGATCGGTCGCAAAGGCGATAAGCGTCGTATCCGGGAACACGACGTAAGGTGCGACACCCAGAGACTTGGAAATCGCCAGCCGCTCTGCCCGCAATAGCTGGAACAGCGCTTCGTCTTCTGCCGCCATGCTTGCCCTCGCCGCGGAAGCGGCAGGCTTGCCACGTTCGCGTTTGCGAACGGCGTCGACCGTGTCCCGGCGGAGTATAACCGCGACTTCCTTCTTGAAGACACCATGGGCCGACGGCTCCAGTTTCAGCGCTCCATATTCGTCATGAGCAACGCGGATATAGCCGAGCGCCAGGAGCTGTCTGATGACGGACTGCCATGCATGAACAGACAGTTCCTTTCCAACCCCGAAAACGGCAAGCTCATTGTGTCCGAATTTTTGGGTCCTCTCCGTTTCCTTGCCCAACAGAACGTCGATGACATGTGCCGCGCCGAAGCGTTCGCCCGTGCGATAAACGGCGGCCAGGGCTTTGATGGATGGCTCGCTGCCGTCCCAGGTTTCGACGGGATTGTTGCAGGTATCGCAGTTCCCGCAGCACGCAGAGGTCGCTTCCCCGAAATGCGAAAGGATGGCCTTCCTTCGGCATCCGGCAGTTTCGCAGATGCCTAGAAGTGCGCTGAGTTTGGCTCGCTCGATGCGCTTTATCTCGTCTGTCGCCTGTCCTTCATCGATCATTCTCTGGCGCTGGACGATGTCCTGCATGCCATAGATCATGAATGCTTCCGAGGGCAGACCGTCGCGACCGGCACGGCCCGTTTCCTGATAATAGCCTTCGACGGAGGAGGGGAGGTCAAGATGGGCGACGTAACGCACGTTCGGTTTGTTGATGCCCATGCCGAATGCAACTGTGGCGACCAGGCAGAGGTCTTCCTCCATCCTGAATGCATCCTGATTGTCCGCCTTGATGGCCGGATCCATTCCCGCGTGGTACGGGCGCGCCTTGATGCCGTGATCGTTCAGCCACGCCGCTGTCTCTTCCACTTTCCGGCGTGACAGGCAGTAGACGATGCCACTGGAGCCATCGTGACGCTGAAGGAACCGCAAAAGCTGGGCGCGCGCATTGTCCCGTTCCGCAATATGGTAGCTGATATTGGGACGGTCGAAGCTGTCAACGAACACTGCCGCATTATCGAGGTCCAGTTGGCGGATGATGTCATCACGGGTATGAGGATCGGCGGTTGCCGTAAGCGCAATGCGCGGCACGCCGGGATACAGTTCCTTCAGCTTTCCGAGGCCAAGGTAATCCTTGCGGAAATTGTGACCCCAACTGCTGACACAGTGGCATTCGTCGATTGCGATCAGGGATATCGGTACATTGCCGAACAGATCGGCGAAACCGGGAAGTACGACACGCTCCGGTGTCACGTAGAGAAGCTTGAGCTTTCCGGCGCGAAGCCTGGATCTGACCGCGCGTGATTCCTCCTCGGATTGCTGCGACCAAAGGCACTCGGCCTCGATGCCCAAAGCCTTCAGCTCTTCGACCTGATCCCTCATCAATGCGATGAGCGGGGAAACAACAACCGTCACGCCGGGAAGGCACACACCCGGCAGCTGGAAGCAGAGCGATTTGCCTTTGCCGGTGGGAAAAAGCACCAATGCATCGTTGCCAGCCATGACATGGTGGATCACATCCGCCTGCTTCCCCCGAAACGCAGGATAACCCCAAATCCGCTGGAGTGCATCGAGAAGCTTATCGCTCCCGTTTCCATTGAAAAGAGTATCGGTTGCGGGCGGTCTTTGAGCGTTTTGCATCTGTATGCCATCGAAGGGGTGGTTGCCGGAGCGGCAAGCGAGAAGCCTCGCGGGGACGCGTGGTTTAGCGATCATTCAAGATGGCGCATTTATCACGATTCGGGGACGGAAGCAGTCAAGGAAAGCTATTGCAGGTCGCCATCAGTTTGATCCCGGTCGCCGCAATCTTCTTTGATTTTCTGAAAAATCCAGTAAAATCAATATGATTTCCTGGTAATGGTACCCCAAGCCGGGATCGAACCAGCACTCCTTTCGGAACCGCATTTTGAGTGCGGCGCGTCTACCAATTCCGCCATTGGGGCAACGGTGGTAATGCAACGGCGTCTATCACGCTCCGGGGGCGGCGCGCAACCCCAAAGCGGGTTTATCTGCGCGATTCCCTTTGTTTCTACAGGGCGAAATGAGCCGTCGCCTTATGGCGAAAAAGCAGGGCATTTTATGCCCTTTGTCCATATAGGGACAGTCGCAACCTCGGGTTAATACTATATTAGCAACCATTAATAAATTGGAATATGCGCAATCGCTAATTGAAGTATTATGGTGTTGTGGATTGTCCATGTGGGGGCGCGGGACGGCCTTAAACGCATTCAAGGAGGAAAAGATGCGGTCGCTTTCTCGCAATTTGATGTTGTCCGTCTGTTTGATGCTGCCTATCAGCGCTCACGCGCTCGATATCAGCGTCGGCGGCGAAAATGGAGTGAATGCCAGCGTTGGTGGCAATGGCAGCGGTGGGCTGGGCGTTGATGCCTCGGTTGGCGGCAGCGGTGGCGTCAACGCCAGCGCCAGTGTCGGCGGTAATGGCGGTGGCGGCCTTGGCGCGGATGTGAACGCTTCCGTCGGTGGCAGCAACGGAGTGAACGCTGACGTCAACGCCTCTGTGGGCGGATCGGGTGGTATCAATGCCGGCGTGAATGCCTCCGTTGGCGGCTCCGGCGGCCTTAATGCCAACGTTGGCGCCAATGTCGGTGGATCGAGCGGCGTTGGTCTGGGCGTCGGGGTTGGCGTCGGCGGCACGACGACACCAGGTACTCCGGGAGCGCCGGGATCGGTCAATCCGGGTGGCGTTCCTCCGGGCGTCATTCGCGAAGCCATCCGCTCCTATAACGACATGTCGCGCACCGACCAGATCAAGCTGGCGCGCCGGTGCGTCGATATTCTGGGTGGCGGATACGATGCGGCGCTCACGCAACTGTGCAAGATGATCCGTACGGCATCGCGGTAACGACGGTAAAACCCCAGGATGGGATGGAGGGCGCCGCAAGGCGTCCTCCTTCTTTTTGGGTCCCGGTTACTTGCGACCGAGAGACAAGATTTTCTGGCGAAGACTGCGGGCGAGATTGCGCGTGCTGCGATACATCTCGACATGGCTCGAAACCTGCCGCACGTCGCGGTCGCTGTTCTGGGTCAGGCCGACGATCAACGTGCCCATCTCCTGCCGCTCCTTCCAGAAACGGCTCATGATGGGGTGGTCCGGAACCGCGCAGCTGTCGCTACGAAGGATGTTGGCGTCATCCAGATGCCAGTCGGTCAGTTTCTGGATCAGCAGCTTGCCGGGCGAGTACTTCGCATAGGATTCGTCGAATGCCGTTTTCCACGTGTAAGCCTCCCCCGCCGTCAGGAATACGACGATGGACGCAATGGCTGTACCGTTCAGGTCGATGGTATGGATGCGCACCGCATCGGCTTCGGCAAGGTTGTTGACGGCTTCGCGTGCGAAGGCTGCGCGGTAACGGTCATTGACCAGAGCTGTGCGCTTCTTGCCCTTCCAGCCGCTTGCCTCCAGCGCCAGAAACTCTTCCATCCGGTAACGGATGTCCTTGACCTGTCGGCTGACCGTATAGGAAACCGCCCCCAGCTTTTCGAGCTGCCGCCATTGGCGCCGCATTTCACGCAGGTGATGCGGTGCAAGCGCCTCCTGCAGATAGGTATCTCCGTCCTGCAGGCTTTCCAGCATCGGTCGCTGGTACGTGCCAGTCATGGTCAGAGGCAGGTTGCGGCTCATGGCGATGGCCTTGACGAGCCGCGAGAAGGGGCCGTCGAGCCGGATATCCGGAAGCACCAGCACGTTTGGAAGCCGCATTTCCTTGTCGGAGAGAGCGTCGAACAGATTGTCGATGGTTTCGGGCGCACCTTCAGTGTCGACCAGCGGCGTGCCAAGCGGGCCGAAAGGGTTCGCCCAGATGCGGATGATCGAAGGTCCGATGGAGAAGCCCGGCTTCTCAACCGTAAATGGCATCAGGAGCCGCATGCGGCTTCGAAGGCCGTTCTCGTCCCGGATCAGCGCAAAGCGCACCGATTTGTCTTCCAGACGTGGCATCGCCGGCGCCAGAAGGCGTCCGGTGAAGAAGACATTTGCTTCCATGACACGGTTGGAAAGGTAATCGAGTTCCTCCTGCATCTCGTAGCCAAGCTTGCCCGGATAGATGCAGAACTCCCGTCCGTCGCGTCCGACACGTTTGCTACTGTCCGCCGTTGGTCGATCCCTCGCAGACGAGGCCACAAGCGTCGCGATTCGCGGGTCTTCGAGATCCGGATTCTTGGGGTCGCTGGACATGGCCACCGTTAAACCGCCTTCCGCGTGTCGTTATTCGCCCGAAGATCGCTGAAGGCAAAAAGCACGATCCCGAGTGTGCGGCGAATAGCGACATGCAATAGCACAGCTTCGATCAGCATGGCCATTGCCGCGGCAGCCGCAGCCCCGTCCAGACCATAGACCGGAATGAGTAACATGTTGAGCGCAATGTTGCATCCGAAGATAAGAATATAAAGAAAAACACACAACTTCTGTTTGCCGGCCATGTTGAGCAGCGTTTCTCCCGGTCCTATCGCGGCCTTCGCCAGAAACCCCGCAAACAGGAAGAACATCAGCTCATATCCTTGGGTGAAGGCGGGGCCGAACAGGGATAGAAGAAATGGACCGGCTGCCAGCACCACGAGCCCCATGAAAAGGGAAGGCCAGAAGGCCCAACGCGCGGCCTGGCTTGCAAAGATTGCCAGTCCCGCCTTGTCGTTTGCGGCGATCAGCGCGGCCAGACGCGGGGCGGCGGCGGCCTGCACGGAAAAGAACACGAACTGCATCAGCACGATGGTTTTCGCGGCGGCGAAGTAGATGCCCACCTGATCCGGCGGCAGATAAAGGCCCACGATCACCACATCGGAATTCGTCATCAGGAAGCCGATGCCGTCGATCAGGAACATCGGAAAGGCGAAACGCAACCAGTGACGGAAATGAATGATGCGCGTCGCACTGCGAAAATGCCTGTTGAGGCGCCGGTTCATGAAGATGAAATGGCTGATCGTGGTGACATAGGTTGCCGCCAGCGCCGTCAGCATCGCCGTCGTTGCTGTCTTTTCTGCGCCAAGGCCAATGGCGGCGAGCATGAAAACGAGGATGAGGACCGGTCGGACGATATAGGTCGGGCTGAGAGCAGAGATGGCCCAGCCGTTTGCCCGCGCAGTTCCGTTCAACACGTCGCCGAGTGCCACCATCGGTAGCGTGAAGAGCGCAAGAAACACCGGCACGACGTAATAGGCGGCGATTGTTTCGCCGAAAAAATACAGAAAGGCGACACCGACCAGCGCCACCACACTGGCGGAAAGCATAGCGAAGATGCGCGCCGTGGAGGTAAGGCCCATGATTTTGTCGTTGGCGTCCTCCAGCCGGTATCCCGGAAGGAAACGAATGACCGTGGCGTGGAAGCCAAGGCAGGAGAGATTGCCGAACAGAATGACCAGCACCCAGACGAAGGCGAATATGCCGTATTCGAATTCACCCATCACGCGGGCAAGAATAATCTGGGAAAAGAATGCGATCCCGGCACTGGCAATACGGACGGCGAAGGCGACCAGCGCCATCCGTTGCGCGCGGGCGACGTCGTCCCGGCCAGAGACAATGGCGTAAAGCTTTTCCAGAACCGGCGCGAGTTTTTTCCGCAGGCCGTCTGGCAGGGCTTTTTCCGCCTTGTTCAGGATAGCCAACATCCGCACGCCATCAGTTCCAGTTGAATGGTGGCTCACTGTAGCAGGACCATCCTTAACGAAGGGTTTGGGGGGCTGACTGCGGCGCTGGACGCCTCCTGTCGGTTGGTCTTTGCACGCCGTTGAACAGGAAGAGTGCCATGTCGCTTTTCCGCAGCGCGCCATGCAGCAACAAAGCGATGCCGATCGTCACGATCACGATGATCGCGAATTCGAAAACGGGCGGCAGGCCGACCATGATGAACAGGATGCCGAGCGCATAGATCAGCGGGTGATGCACGAGGTAGATGGTGAAGGACGCATCCGCCAGCCGTTTCACGAAGCGGTTGGGTCTGTCGAGGTAACGGCAGCAGAGGTCCAGCAGGACGCGACTGGTCGCAATCGCAGCGATTGCCGATGCCAACACCTTCCATGCGGAGGTGCCGAAAGGATGCTGCAGCTGCAACACGACCGACGTCGCGATTGCGGTAATGGCGACAATCGCGGTCAACACGCCCGTCTGCCGATAGCGATGGAAAAGCGCCTTGTCACGGTTCAGCATTGCTCCGATCAGAAAGAACGGCAGATAACGCGCGTAAGGGTCCGAAGCGCGATCGTAGAAATCCAGAATGGCGTTGTTCCGGCCTGCGGCCAGCAGCACGGTGCCGTAGATGGCGAGTTCCCACAGAATTGCGAGCAGGCACACAGCTGTGAGAAACGGCACCGGATATGTGTTTTTGACGTCATCGAATGCCTGTCTGATGAGACGGCCGGACCGTCGCTCCAGCACATACATCAGTGTGGCGAGAAGGGCGGAATAGAAGAGAAGGGCAGGCAGGAACCACAGGTGCATGATCCATCTGGAACTTGGACCAAGCCTCTGTGGCAGGCCGGAAATCGCCTCGCCGAACTTCGCCTGTCCTTTCACGACAGCGGCAATGTCCAGCAGGACCAGTTGCAACGGGCCAAGAAGCAGGATGGCGGCGATGAAGGGGATGCCGAGTCGAAGGAGGCGCGATTGCAGCCACGGGCCATTTCCCTTCCGGTCGATGGCCATGGCGGAAAAATAACCGGCGACCAGAAAAAAGGTCGGCATGCGGAACGTGGCGAGCGCGATGCCGAGCGTGGTCAGAAGCGGGCTTGCCTCGAAATCCTTGAGGCTCCAGGGGAGGGCGTCGCTATAGAGCAGAGAGGCGTGGTAGGGAACCCCCAGCAGCATGAGGCCGGCTCTCAAGGGATCCCAGTAGTGTTCGTGCTGTGTGCTGCCCGCCTGCATTTTCACCCCGCGCTGCAACCGGTCTCGCGCGACCGGCGGCATCTCTGCGCGACTATTGGTGGAAAATACTAATAAACAATTCATGCGCCGGATGCAGCGGGAGGTTGTTTCTGGCCGGGAACCAGTCCGAGAACGAGTGCACATCCGGCAATGATTACCACCGCGCCCAGGAGCTGCATGGCGGTGAGCGGTTCGTTCAGGAAAAAGGCACCGACAAGTACGGCAACGATGGTGACGACGAACTCCACGCTGATCGCCTTCGTGGCGCCGATGCTCGATACCAGACGAAAATAGGTGATGTAGGTCAGGCTGCTCATCATCACGGCCAGAAGCACCAGATACCCGTAGTCCGCGAGGCTTGGCGCGACGGGGACCGGAACGGCGAACAGCAGCGGCAGGGTCATCAGGCCACCGGCCAGAAAGGCGCCGATGGTGATCTCCCACGATCCGATGCCCTTGAGGTGATGGCTGGCGTAGTTGCTGCCATACGCGGCGCAGAAACAGGCCGCGATGGCGGCGGCGCAGCCGAGGAGGAAGGGTGCGGTTATTGGAACGGCGGGAAAACCGACAAGCAGAACGATACCGCCGAAACCGAGAACGAGGCCGATCAGACCCTGCGACGTCATGCGCTCCAGACCCCAGACCTGCGAAATCAGCATCGAGAAAAGAGGAATGGTTGCGACGAGGATCGCCGCCATGGCCGTGCCGATCAGCGGCGTGGCGTAGGAAAGGCCGATAAGCTGGCCCGCCACGGTTGTGGCTCCCACAATTGCGAAGGCCTTCCAGCCGGCGGAAAACTGCAGTTTGCGGCGCGTAAGGCGTGCAATGAGAACGAGCGTCAGGCTGGCGATCAGGCAGCGAAGGGTAACCGCGCCGATCCAGCCGAAGGCTGACACGACGTGCAGCAGGAGCAGGAAAGACAGGCCCCAAGCGAGCGCCAGAAAGATGTAGGCTGCGAGATCACCCGGCTTCATGCTTGAACGGTCCGAAAGTCTGTTTCAAAGGGAAGGCGGACGTCTTGCCGCCGGTAAACATTGCAAAAGAAATCGCCCGCAACCAAGGTTACGGGCGATAAACGTTTCGCAGGGCATCAGGCCTGCTCGTAAACACCGTGGCAGTGTTTGTATTTCTTGCCGGATCCGCACGGGCAAAGCTCGTTGCGGCCGATACGGCCCCACGTCACCGGATTGTTCGGATCGCGATTTTCTGCAGGCACGAACGCCGCGGAACCCTGCGCAAGTTCATCTTCGCCCGTCAGCGGGTCGAGATGATGCGCGGTCATTTCCGGAAGCTCGGGCTGCTGCGGCTCCTGCTGCACCAGCTCGACGCGCATCAACTGTGCGGTGACGGCTTCGCGAAGATTGGTCAGCAGCGCCTGGAACAGTTCGAAGGCTTCGGCCTTGTATTCCTGCAGCGGGTCGCGCTGGGCATAACCGCGGAACCCGACGACGGAGCGCAGGTGATCGAGGTTGACGATGTGCTCGCGCCACAGGTGATCGATCGTCTGGAGAACGACGGAGCGCTCCACGTAGGTCATGATATCCTGTCCGAAGCGTTCGGTACGCTCGGCGGCGTATTTGTCGGCCGCCTCGGTGATACGATGCAGGATATCGTCTTCGGCGATGCCTTCTTCCTTAGCCCACTCGTCGACCGGCAGATCGAGATTGAGGAACTGCGCCACGCCCGCTTTGAGGCCCGCGATATCCCACTGTTCGGCGTAGGCATTTTCCGGAACGTGCTTGGCAACGAGCGCTTCGATGACTTCGTGGCGCATGTCGGCGACGGTTTCGCCGATATTGTCGGCTTCCATCAGTTCGAGACGCTGCTCGAAGATCACCTTGCGCTGATCGTTCGTCACGTCGTCGTATTTAAGAAGGTTCTTGCGGGTTTCGAAGTTACGGGCTTCGACCTTCTTCTGAGCGCGTTCCAGAGCCTTGTTGATCCACGGATGAACGATGGCCTCGCCCTCCTTCAGGCCAAGCTTGGTCAGCATCGAATCCATGCGGTCGGAGCCGAAGATACGCATCAGGTCGTCCTGAAGCGACAGATAGAACTTAGAACGGCCGGGGTCGCCCTGACGTCCGGAACGGCCACGCAGCTGGTTGTCGATACGGCGGCTTTCGTGGCGCTCGGTGGCGATGACGTAGAGGCCGCCTGCGGCAAGCGCCTTTTCTTTCAGAACCTTGATCTCGGCGCGGATCGCCTGTTCCTTCGCGTCACGCTCCGGTCCCGGCTCCATGCCTTCCAGCTCGCGCTCAAGGCGCATGTCGACGTTGCCGCCGAGCTGGATGTCGGTACCGCGGCCAGCCATGTTGGTGGCGATGGTGACGGCGCCGGGAACGCCGGCCTGCGAAACGATATAGGCTTCCTGCTCGTGGTAACGGGCGTTCAGAACCTGGAAGTTTTCAAAGCCGGACTGACGCAGCAGGTTTGCCAGCAGTTCGGATTTTTCGATGGACGTCGTGCCGACCAGAACCGGCTGGTTGCGCTCGTGAGCCGCCATGATCTCCACGATGATGGCTTTGTATTTTTCCTCACCGGTTCGGTAAACCTCGTCGTCCTCGTCGATACGCTGGATCGGCAGGTTCGTCGGAACCTCGATAACATCAAGACCGTAGATGTTGCCGAATTCTTCAGCTTCCGTCGATGCCGTACCTGTCATGCCCGCAAGCTTTTCATACATGCGGAAGTAGTTCTGGAACGTGACGGAGGAAAGCGTCTGGTTTTCCGGCTGGATCTGGACCTTTTCCTTGGCTTCCAGCGCCTGATGCTGACCTTCGGAGTAACGGCGGCCCGGCATCATGCGGCCGGTGAATTCGTCGATGATGACGATTTCGTCGTTGCGGACGATGTAGTCCTTGTCGCGGGTGAACAGCTTGTGGGCCTTCAGCGCGTTGTTGATGTGGTGAACGATGGCGACGTTTTCGACGTCGTAAAGCGATTCACCCTTCAACAGGCCAGCCTGGCGCAGAAGGTTTTCCAGCTTTTCGGTGCCGTCTTCGGAGAAGTTGGCAGAACGCTGCTTTTCATCGATTTCGTAGTCTTCCGGTGTCAGCAGCGGAATGAAGGCGTCGATGGTGTTGTAGAGGTCGGAGCGGTCATCCAGCGGGCCGGAGATGATCAGCGGTGTACGCGCTTCATCGACCAGGATGGAGTCCACTTCGTCGACGATGGCGTAGTTGTGGCCGCGCTGGACCATCTGCGCCTTGTCGTACTTCATGTTGTCGCGAAGATAATCGAAGCCAAGTTCGTTGTTCGTCGCGTAGGTGATGTCGCAGGCATAAGCCTCGCGGCGCTGGTCGTCATCCAGACCGTGCACGATGACGCCGGTAGTGAGTCCGAGGAACCCGTAGAGACGGCCCATGATGCCCGAGTCGCGCTTGGCGAGGTAGTCGTTGACGGTAACGACGTGAACGCCCTTGCCCGACAGGGCATTGAGGTACACGGCGAGCGTCGCGACGAGCGTCTTGCCTTCGCCGGTCTTCATTTCGGCGATGGCGCCCTGATGCAGGATCATGCCGCCCGTCAGCTGCACGTCGAAGGGACGCATACCAAGCACGCGGCGCGAGGCTTCGCGGGTGACAGCGAAGGCCGGGATGAGAAGATCGTCAAGCGACTTGCCATCGGCAAGCTGCTGGCGGAATTCAGCGGTCTTTGCCGCGAGGGCTTCGTCGGACAGCGCCTTGGTGGCTTCTTCCAGCGCACCGATGGCTGCAATCTTGCTTCTGAACGAGCGGACGCGGCGATCGTTTGCCGAACCGAACAACTTGCGGGCTATTCCGCCGAGACTGACCATCTTAGTGGCCCTTTCTGAAATTCCGTTTTCTCGGGCTTTACCGCTTTTGCTGGCCAGTATCACCAACAAATGACGGTCTTCGCCCTGAAACGTATCTGGACGCGAGGTTGCGTGACAGATAAGAGGGGGGGCAAATGATGTCAACGGTTCTGCCCGTTACAGAATGGCCACAATCAGGTGTTTGGAAGTTTTTTCAGAGCCGGAAACCATATCTGGAGCCGGCATTGTCTCCGAAAGGTTCAAAATGTTGCGCTATAATAAAATTGCGGCTGCTGTGATTGTGGCTACGCTCGGCCTCCAGCTTCCTGCTTTTGCACAGGAAGACAAGGTTGTCGCAAAAGTCGGCGATCTGGAAATCCACCAGTCCGAACTCGATCTCGCCATGAGCAACCTTGATCCCCAGCTGGCGCAGCTTCCCGACGAGCAGAAGAAGGTTGCGGCCCTTTCCGGCGCGATCGACGTCAAGCTTCTGGTGAAGAATGCCGCTGCCGAAGGTCTGGAAAAGACTGAGGATTTCAAGAAGCGCATGGACTTCATCCAGGATCGCGAGCTGCACAACGCCTATTTCCGCAAGCACGTGGTCGATGCTGTCACCAATGACGAGGTGAAGGCGCGCTACGACAAGGAAATCGCAGCTCTGCCGCAGGAAGAAGAAGCTCACGCCCGTCACATCCTGGTCGCAACGGAAGACGAGGCCAAGGAAGTCATCAAGCAGCTTGATTCGGGCAAGGATTTCGCTGAAATCGCCAAGGAAAAGTCGACCGATTCCAACAAGGATGACGGTGGCGATCTCGGCTGGTTCGGCAAGGGCCGCATGGTTCCGGAATTCGAGGAAGCTGCTTTCGGTCTTGAAAAGGGCGCCTACACCAAGACCCCGGTAAAGACCCAGTTCGGCTTCCACGTCATCAAGCTGGAAGAAAAGCGTATTGCTCCGCCGCCGGCGTTCGAGCAGGTAGAGCCGCAGGTTCGTCAGCTCGTCATGCGCGACAAGTATGTTGCCCTCATCGAAAAGGCCAAGGCCGACCAGAAGGTCGAAATCATGGATGAGGCGCTCAAGAAGGGCTACGACGAAGCCACCAAAGAGCAGCAGCAACAGCAGTAATATTTTGGTTTTCACGGGGCGGCCACGGGTCGCCCCGTTTTCATCTTCTACAGTTATTTTTGAACAACTTCAGGCGCTTAGAATGTCCGTTGCCGTTTCTCCGCTCGCTCCGAAATCCTATCCAGAGATGCCTTCCCTTCGCGGTGTCCGCATGGCGACTGCTGCTGCCGGTATCAAATACAAGAACCGCACGGACGTGCTTCTGATGGTGTTCGACAAGCCTGCGGCGGTCGCTGGCGTGTTCACGAAATCGAAATGCCCGTCCGCACCGGTTGATTTCTGCCGCGCCAATCTGGCGGGCGGCGTCGCGCGCGCCGTTGTTGTCAATTCCGGCAATGCCAACGCCTTTACCGGTGTTAAGGGCAAGGCTGCGACCGAGCTTACTGCAAAATCGGCCGCTGCCGCCGTCGGCTGCTCCGAGGGTGAGGTATTCCTCGCCTCGACCGGCGTGATAGGCGAGCCGCTGGATGCGACGAAATTCGCGGGCGTTCTGGGTGACATGAACGGTTCGGCCACGGCCGATTTCTGGCAGGAAGCGGCCAAGGCCATCATGACCACGGATACCTATCCGAAAGTTGCAACCCGCACCGCCGACATTGGCGGCGTCACGGTCACGATCAACGGTATTGCCAAGGGTGCGGGCATGATCGCGCCTGACATGGCGACGATGCTGTCCTTCGTGGTCACGGATGCAGACATCGAGGCGAGCGCTCTGCAGTCGCTTCTGTCTGCAGGTGTCGGCCCGACATTCAACTCGGTCACCGTCGACAGCGACACGTCCACGTCAGACACCCTGATGCTGTTTGCTACGGGTGCGGCGTCGCAAGACGGCCAGGTGAAGGTAACGAGCGCCGATGACGAACGCCTTGCCTCGTTCCGCGCTGCGCTGAACGACCTTCTCAAGGATCTCGCCCTGCAGGTCGTTCGCGACGGCGAAGGTGCGCGCAAGATGGTGGAAGTAACGGTGACAGGCGCGGAAAACGATGCCGCCGCCAAGAAGATTGCGCTGTCCATCGCCAATTCGCCGCTGGTCAAGACTGCGGTTGCGGGCGAGGACGCCAACTGGGGCCGCGTCGTCATGGCTGTCGGCAAGGCCGGCGAGATGGCTGATCGCGACCGTCTGGCAATCTCTTTCGGCAATGTCCGTGTCGCCGTGAACGGTGAGCGTGATCCGGACTATTCGGAAGCCGAGGCGACCGCCGTTATGAAACAGGAAGACATTCCGGTGAAGGTGGATATCGGTCTTGGCAACGGCACGGCGACCGTGTGGACCTGTGATCTGACCAAGGAATATGTCGAAATCAACGGCGACTACCGGAGCTGACCGTTGGAGCCGAAAAGAATGCAGGAAAACGCCATCAATCTGCCGTTGGTTCGCCGTCTGGAAGCTGTCAGCTTCCGGGCATGGCCCGCCTCGTCCGTTATCTATGACGGCAGCTGGCAGATCCGGCTGACGGGATCGCATCCCTCCAAACGCATCAACAGCGTCGTGCCGCTCGATCCCTCGGATTACGGCAACTGCGCGATCCGGCTGGAAAAGGCGCGCAAACGCTTCGAGGATTTCGGTCGCCCGCTGGTCGTGCGCGAAACGGCGCTTATGCCGCCGCAGCTGGCTGAATTCCTCACTGAAGACGGCTGGACCGTGTTCGAGGAGGTCAAGGTGATGACCGCTGACCTCTCTGATATGGAGCTGCCGGAAACCCTCGTCAGCCTGCCAAGCCACGATATCGGCCGTTTTGTGGAAGCAAGCCTCAAGGTCAGCGGTGGCGATGCCGCGCTGCGCCCGGCTATTGCCGAAATTGTCAGCTCCATCAAGCCGACGCTTGGCCTGTTCATCAACGAGGAGGTCGAGGGCAGCCCGCTTGCGACCGCCATCTGCGTTCAGGACAACGATCTGGCCGGCATTCTTTCGCTGGATGTTGCCGGTGACCGTCGCCGCAGCGGGCTTGGCACGCAGATGCTGTCATCCGCGCTTCGCTGGGCACGCATCAGCGGTGCCAGAAGCGCATGGCTGCAGGTGGTTTCCACCAATGGACCGGCGATCGCGCTTTATGAAAAGTTCGGCTTCACGCAGGCCTATACCTATCGCTACTGGAAGAAGGCAGGGCAGTGATGAGCGCCGTCGAGAGAAAAATCCTTCTCGTGGCGGCCTGCGCGCTTCTGGATCAGGATGGGCGTATTCTTCTGGCCCAGCGTCCGGAAGGAAAGTCGCTTGCCGGCCTGTGGGAGTTCCCCGGCGGCAAGGTGGAGCAGGGCGAAACGCCCGAAGAAACCCTCGTGCGGGAGCTTGAGGAAGAGCTTGGCATCGCGACGAAAGTGGCTTGCCTTGCGCCGCTGACTTTTGCCAGCCACACCTATGAGACGTTTCATCTTCTGATGCCGCTTTATGTATGCCGTCGCTATGAAGGCATTGCGCACGGCCGGGAAGGGCAGGCGATCAAGTGGGTCAAGCCGCAGGCGCTGCGCGATTACCCCATGCCTCCCGCCGATGAGCCGCTGATCCCGTTCCTGCAGGATTTGCTCTAGGGCCGAGATGGGAAAAACCGTTGCGGTTTTCGCCCGCAGCCTCGTTTCAGCCCCCGATGCAGGCTCTTTACCATAACAGCTTCGTGAAACCCCTGTTTTCCACAGGGTTCCCGTATCAAAACGGAGCGGGCGTTAAGAAATCGTTCAGCACCCTCTGGCAATTTCATTCTAAAGAAGCAGTAAACAGGGCAGCATGAGGTTGGCTATGAACGAGGATTTCTGGAAGACGGTGGAAGACCGTCATTCTTATTCCAATAAATCCCGCCGCACGGGCGTACTCAATGTCGCGCTTCTTTTCGGCACGGCTGCCATTGCGCTCTCCCTGATCCTGACCCCGATGCTTGCCGGCAAGTCGGCGACACGGGTCGCCCAGTACCCCGACAGCCTCGACATGATGACCACCGGTTCCATCCTGAAAAACAACACCGATACCGGCAAGACCTATTCTATCCGTCGCAGCATAACCCAGCCGATGCCCGAGATGCCCTGTGTTGTTACGGGTTACAACAACGAGCGCGGTTGCTGATATTCCATCGTTCCCGGTAACGAATTCCAAACGCAACGCCTCTATGATGAGGTTGTTTGTGATCAAGTCTTAGTGTGTTTCGCGGGGGCGGGCCGGATGTTGAACGGGAAAAATCGATTTATGGGCATCGTGCGTCGCCTTTGCTGTAGCGAAGACGGCGCAACCATGGTCGAGTATGGACTGATCACGGCTCTGATTTCAGTCAGCATCATCGCCGGAATGCGCAGCATGGGAACGCAGATGGACGTGATTTTTCAGGCCATCACGGACGCACTCGCCACCTATCTCGGCTAGAAACTGCCTTCCGCTCAGGAAAGCTTGACCTCACTCGTTTTCAGCGCATCGGCAAGGCGCACCTTGGCCGAGCCGGGCTTCAGCGGTTTCTGCTGACTTTCATGCGGCGCCCAGCCTGAAACATAGATGATCGAAAAGGTTGCCCGGATACGTCCGTCGGGATCGGAGTAACGCTCGGCGTAAAGTTCTGCCGCGCGCATGAAAAACGCCCGGTTGAGCGGTGCCCTGCTGCGGGCTTTCAGCGGATTTCCCATGCCCATGGCGCGAAGGTCGCGCATCAGCGGAAAAATCGAATCGTAACGGACCGTATAGGTTTCCGCATCCGTCACCGGCAACGCGAAACCGGCGCGCTGCAAAAGCGCGCCGACATCGCGCACGTCCGCAAACGGAATGACACGCGGGCTTGCCCCGCCGGTCAGTTCGGCCTCGGTCGACAGCAGCACGTCACGCAGTTCCTGAAGCGTGCCGCTGCCGGGGATGGCGGCGAGAAAAAGGCCATCCGGCTTCAACGCCCGGCGGATTTGGATCAGCGCGCCCGGCGTGTCGTTGGTCAGGTGCAGCGCCAGCGGCGAAACGATGAGATTGGCAGACGCTTCCTCCAGCGGCAGATGCTCCATCGAGGCTACCTGCAGCGCTTGCCCGTCCGTGTCGAAACGGGCATCCGTTTCTATGCGGCGAATGCTGTCGACCTTGCCGGTTTCCAAGAGGCGTCTGGCTGTGATGCCGGTCGCGCCGTGCAGCTCGATGGCCGTTTCGAACCGGCGTTCGACGATGGCCAGACGGTCCGAAAGCTCTTCTGCCGCCATGTCGAGAAGAAACAGCGCCTTGTCGTCGCGTCTGCTCCACGCCCTGCGGCGGTTCGTCTCGATCAGGGCTTCGTCAAAAAGAATATCCATCGTCAGCCTGCTCCGGTCTTTCCGTCGTTGTTCCCGGAAAACCGTCTTTCATATTGCTCTCGCAAAGGCACCCGTTCGGGGCTAAAGTCAACCGTATGGGTGCTGGTGAAAGTCTGTTTTCCATGTTCGGGCCTGTTCAGGTGATGGCGCGTTCCGCGCTTCGCTCGGCTTTCCACATCGTTTATCCGCCCACCTGCGCGGCCTGCGGCTGCATGACGGGCGACGACGGGGCGCTTTGCACGGATTGCTGGCTGGATGTCGCCTTCATAGAACGACCCTATTGCGAGGTTCTGGGGCTGCCGTTTTCGAGCGATCATGGCGACGGGGTGTTGAGTGCCGAAGCCATTGCCGAGCCGCCGCCGTTCAACCGCCTCCGTGCCGTGGCCATCCATGAAGGAACCGCCCGCAGGCTCGTGCATCGCCTGAAATATCAGGATCGCACCGATCTCGCCCGATTCATGGCCTCCTGGATGCTGCGTGCAAGCGACGGGACGGTTCTGGCTTGTGACTGCATTTTGCCGGTGCCGCTGCATCGTCGCCGGTTTACACGCCGCCGTTTCAACCAGTCGGCCGAACTGGCGCGGCATCTCGGACAGATCGCCGACCGGCCGCTGCTGGCCGGGACTCTCCTGCGCATCAAGCCGACGGCGCGTCAGGTTGGCCTGTCCGCGCGGGCACGTCAGGACAATGTGCGTGGCGCTTTCGCCATCGCTTCCGGTCGCGAAGCGGACGTGGCCGGAAAACGCGTCGTTCTCGTGGATGATGTTTATACAACCGGGGCGACCGTGGCGGCTGCGACCCGTGTTCTGAAGAAGGCCGGTGCCGCCGATGTGACTGTTTTGACCTTTGCAATGGCTGTTTCCGGCCCTATATGAAACAGGAGTGTAAATGGAACCGGCAGTGTTTGCATGCTGGTTTGTGAGGCTGGAAGACATGGCATCGGTTACGATCTATACGCGAGATTTCTGTGGCTACTGTGCGCGCGCCAAGGCGCTGCTTGACAGCAAGGGCGTGGACTACGCCGAATATAATGCCACCAACACGCCGGAATACCGGCAGGAAATGATCGAGAAATCGGGTGGAACGACGTTCCCGCAGATTTTCATCAACGGGCAGCATGTCGGTGGTTGTGACGATCTGCACGCGCTGGACCGCGCCGGCAAGCTCGATCCGCTGCTGGCCAACTGATCACGACTGGAGGATGCCATGACGTTCAAGGTTGCTGCCATCCAGATGCGTTCCGGCGTCGATCCGATCAGGAATGCCGCCGATATGGAGCGTCTTGTCCGTGACGCGGCCGCTCAAGGGGCGGTTTATGTCCAGACCCCGGAAATGACCGGAGCACTCCAGAAAAACCGGCAGGAACTGCGCGCTGTTCTCAGGGATGAGGACGGCGATGTCATCGTGGCAACGGCGGCGCGGCTCGCCCGTGAACTGGGCATCTATGTTCATGTCGGATCGACGGCGATTGCCCGGACGGATGGCAAGATTGCCAATCGCGGTTTCCTGTTTGCGCCGGACGGAACACGGATCTGCACCTATGACAAGATCCACATGTTCGACGTTGATCTCGATAACGGTGAAAGCTGGCGCGAAAGTGCGGCCTATGAGCCGGGTGCGGAGGCGCGTGTCGCCGAGTTGCCGCTGGCGAAATTCGGCTTTGCAATCTGTTACGATGTGCGTTTCCCGCAGCTTTTCCGCGCCGAGGCCGTGGCCGGCGCCGAGGTGTTGACCGTTCCCGCTGCCTTCACCCGCCAGACGGGCGAAGCGCATTGGGAAATCCTGCTGCGCGCCCGCGCCATCGAAAACGGCGCTTTCGTCATTGCCGCTGCACAGGGCGGCGTGCATGAGGATGGGCGCGAGACATTCGGCCATTCCATCATTGTCGATCCGTGGGGCAAGGTTCTGGCGATCGCTGGCGGTGCCGGTGAGGAGATCATCTTTGCCGAAATCGATCCGTCTCTTGTCGCGTCCGCGCGTGGCAAGATTCCCAATCTCAAGAACGCCCGCGAGTTCAGGCTGGATACGGTCGTCACCGAACGCCCGGCCGGAGGAGAAGCGGCGTGATCCGGTATGCTTTGGCCTGTGAAAAAGGCCATGAGTTCGAAGGCTGGTTTGCAGGCAGCGATGATTTCGACAATCAGCTCGCGCGCGGTTTCCTGTCCTGTCCGGTGTGCAATTCGCTGAAGGTTTCCAAGGTGTTGATGGCGCCATCGGTATCGACGGCTCGAAAAAGGGACGAACGGCAGACGCTGGCCATGGATACGGCGCGAAAGGAAGCCATCAGCAAGATCAAGGAGGCGGTTGCCAATATCCGCGCCAATTCCGAAGACGTCGGTGACAGATTTCCAGAAGAGGCCCGCAAAATCCATTACGGTGAAGCCGATCAGCGCGGCATCATCGGTCAGGCATCGGTTCAGGACGCCAAGGCGCTGCTGGACGAGGGCATCGAGATCGCGCCGCTGCCGGTGTTGCCCGACGACGTGAACTGAGCGCTCGGTGCGGGTTGCTATCTACAATTTCGGAATACAGATCGCTCCATCCGGCGATCCAGCCGTTGCCGGGTTTGCCCGCCGCGAGCCGCTGAACTTCGCCGCAGCCGAGCGCGCTGAAGGTTTCATCGCAAGGTCCGGTTATGAAGGCGAACCCGGACCTCAAAGCTGGGGTGCCCATGTCTCCCCGCGATTTCTGACCGGAAATGCTACCCGGAGCGGCGTTTCATCCTTCTCGCTGTGGCGTGATCTGGAATCGCTGATGGCCTACACCTATTCTGGCGTGCATGCAGAGGCGCTGAAACACGGTAGCAAATGGAACATTCCGCAGCAATGGCCGGCACTCGTTCTATGGTGGGTCGATGCAGCGCATCAACCGACATGGGCGGAGGCGGTCGAGCGATTTGAGTATCTGCACGACAAAGGGCCGTCATCCTACGCCTTCAGTTTCAAGCGGCCTTTCGCGCCCGACGCACAGCCGTATGAAATCGATCGCGCCAAGGTAAAGGCGATTGCCGAGAGAAACGCCGCCGGTCAGGTTGAACTGCTGTCGGCGGTGCGTGAAATTCCGGTCTGAATGGCCGCCTATGCCGGACGCTTGGCCAGCATCATGTAATTCACATCCATGTCCGGCGAGAGGTTCCAGCGGTCCTGGAGCACGTTGTAAAAGACGCCGGTGCGGTGAACGATATCCATGCCGCTGGCAACAATCGGCCGTTCCAGCTCTTCCGGGCGCACCAGCTTTTCGTATTGGTGGGTGCCGCGTGGCAGCCAGCGCAACACGTTCTCGGCGGCGAAGATGGCAAGCGCGCGGGCTTTCAGCGTACGGTTGATGGTGGCGGCGAACATCAATCCACCCGGGCGCACCATCTTCGCGCAGGTCGTGACGAACAGGTCGACATTGGCCACATGCTCGACGACCTCCATATTCAGCACGACATCGAAGGTTTCGCCCGCTTCCTGCAGCTGCTCGGCTGTCACGGCGCGATAATCGACCGTGACGCCGCTCTCCTGCGCGTGGGTGGAGGCAATGCCGATGTTCCTTTCGGATGGATCGGCGCCCACGACCTCTGCCCCCATGCGCGCCACCGGCTCTGACAGAAGGCCGCCGCCGCAGCCGATATCGAGGACACGGATGCCATCGAGCGGGCGATGCGCCTTCGGATCGCGGCCAAAATTTTCACAGATGCGGTTGCGGATATATTCGAGACGGACGGGATTGAACTTGTGCAACGGCCGGAACTTTCCGGTCGGGCTCCACCACTCCGCCGCCATTGCCGAGAAGCGGTCAACTTCGCTCTGGTCGACAGTCGTTTTTGCGGTTTCGCTCATGGGTATGCTCCGTTTTTTTCCAATGACTGAAGTCGGATGATTGCCCATTGAAGTCAAGGCCGGTGGCTTCCCCTGGGCGACAAAATATCGGCGATATCTCGTCGCATGGAACTCGGATGAGCCCTGCCTGGTTTCATGCTGCGTTCATGGTCGAACGCGTATTTTCGCATCTGGCAGCGCGCATGCGCAATCGCTGCCCACTGGCGATGGTGAAGCTGAAGAAGGTAAGGCGCTGCCTTGCCGGAGGAGAAAGACGTGAAGAAAAAACTGTTAGGCGCTATCGCGATGCTGGCGATGCTTGCTGCTCCGGCGCTTGCCGAAGCTGCGACGCGCGGCTTCGCGACGGCCAATGTGAATATGCGCTCGGGTCCGAGCACGGCCTATCCGGCTGTCGTCGTCGTGCCGAACGGCGCTCCTCTGGTGGTCAATGGCTGCCTGTCGGATACGCCTTGGTGCGACGTATCGTTCGCGGGTGGTCGCGGCTGGGTCGCCGGACGATACATCATGACGACCTATCGTCAGAACCGTGTTTATGTCGAGCCGCGTTATTATCGCGATCTCGGCGTTCCGATCATTACCTTCGAGGTCGGGCGTTACTGGGACCGCTATTATCGCGACCGCGACTTCTACCGCGACCGCGACCGCTGGCGTCGTCCTCCGCCTTCCGGCGGGTATTGGAACGCTCCGCCGCCGCGCGCTGACTGGGATCGTCCCCGCCCGCCGCGTGACGAATGGCGCGATCCGCGTCAGGGTGGCGGTCCGAACGATGGGCGCTGGGAACAGCGTCATGGCGACTGGAATCAGGATCAACGCCCGCGCCGTGATGAATGGCGTCGTAGCGAGCAGCGCGGTGACGACCGCAGCCAGTATGATCAGCCACGTGGCCGCAATGTCATGCAGTGGGACGACGGCAATGACGACCAACCGCGCATGAGGCGGATGCCTTGCAGCCCGGACGATCCGAATTGCGGTAACTGACAAGCAGCAAAGGTCCGGTGCGAGGTGCCGGACCTTCTGCATTTGTGCACCGCATCCTTGAAATGACGCTCGCCATTACGGTCGGGGCGTGCCCTATTCGGCGGCGATGGCCTTCTTGGCGCGGGTCTTGGGAACTGCGGCCGAAGTTTCTTTAGCGGTTGTTTTCGGGGCTGCTTTCTTGCGGGCGGCTGGCTTGGTCGCCTCGGATGTCTTCAACAGCGCGTATTCGCCTTTTGCCTGCTCCCAATGATCCGCGTCGCGGCCGTGCGGCTGGCCTTCCTTTTCCCAAAGGGTGTAGGCCCGTTTGCTGATCCACTCATGTTCCGAAACCTGCATGCTCGTCTCCCGTTGCTGTTAACAGCGCCTGTGAAAGGCGATACGTCGCGTTGGTCCGGCACACGCTCGACAGGAATCAATGCCGGCATTTCCAGATGTCATTACATGCCATGATCGCCAAGGCGTCAAGCAAACATGCTGCATTGCGAAAGCGGATTTTCGGTATTTATTGCCGTTCAAAGCCTTTTGAATGAAAGGCGTTCCTACATGGAAAGATCACCGTTGCGTGATCGGGCCGCGGCGGCCAGAATGAGGAAAACAGATCGGAAGGGAGAGGCCGGTGAATGTTCCAACGGACGCGGCTGAGAATGTCGTGGAAAGTGTCGTGGTCGAAACGCGTGGTCACGCAGGTCACATTCGCCTCAATCGCCCTAAAGCCATCAACAGCCTGACGCTTCCGATGGTTCATGCCATGAGCGAGGCGCTGGCAGGATTCGAGGACGATGCCGATGTGGCCTGTGTCGTGCTGTCCGGCGAAGGGGAACGAGGCCTCTGCGCGGGCGGTGATGTCCGCATCATCCATGATCTGGGCAAGGCGGGTGACCCCGATGTGCTGCGGTTCTGGCGCGACGAATTTCCGCTCAATTATCGTATCGCCCATTTTTCCAAACCCTATGTTGCCCTGATGGACGGTATCGTCATGGGCGGCGGTGTCGGCATTTCGGCGCATGGCAGTCACCGCATCGTTACCGAACGTACCCGGTTGGCAATGCCGGAAACCGGGATCGGTTATTTCCCCGATGTCGGTGCAACATGGCTCCTTCCGAAAGCGCCGGGCGAAACCGGCACGTGGCTCGGCCTGACGGGCAACATCGTCACCGCCGCCGATGCCATCCACGCAGGCCTTGCCGACTGGTTCGTCCCTTCCGAGCGCCTGCCCGGGCTCGTCGCCGAACTGGCTGATGTGGCTGACGCGGATGCCGTGGAAATCGTGATCCGCAAACACATAGGCGATGCAGGTGGAAGCACCGTTGCCGCCAATCGCGAAAAGATCGATGCGGCATTCCGCTTCGATAGCGTCGAGGAGATCATCGAGGCTCTGCGACACAATACGGATGTGTTCTCACGCGATACTCTGGAGATTTTGCATAAGCGGTCGCCAACCAGCCTGAAACTGACGTTGCGGCTTCTGCGCCTCGGTCGTGAAAGCTCCAGTCTGATGGAATGTCTGGAGCGCGAGTTCGCAGCGGGCGCTGAAATATTGCGCGGTCACGATTTTTATGAAGGTGTGCGCGCTGCCCTGGTCGACAAGGACCGCAATCCACGCTGGTCGCCTGCGACGCTGGATGAAGTGACGGAGGAAGATATCCGCCTCTATGTGACGGAGCACACCGGAAGGTTGTTTCCCGAACATCGTCTCTGATATGTGTTGCGGCGCAAAAGAAATCCGCCTGCAACTACCGGGCGAAATATCGTTCTTCCTTTTTTCCGTTTTCGGATGGAATTTCCAATCCGGAGCCGTGGAACGCATGACTGTTCCTCGCAGCTTTCGCCGTTGACCGATATTTTGTCGGCAATTCGATTTCTCGGGGGTATTCATGAAGCGTCTTCTCATCATCGGCACGGCCATCGCCGCCCTTATCTCGGGCGTTGCGCATGCCCAGTCGCCAACCACCATCCTCAACGCGTCCTACGATATCGCCCGCGAAATTTTCGCGGCCGAAAACGAGGCGTTCGTGAAACTGCATCCGGGCATTAAGGTTGACCAGTCGCATGCCGGCACCTCCAAGCAGGCCCGCGCCATCGTCGAAGGTCTGGAAGCGGATGTCGTTACCTTCAATCAGGTCACGGACGTCGATTTCCTGGTAAAGCAGGGCTTCGTGTCCGACGACTGGCAGAAGGATTTCCCGAACGACGCATCGCCGTTCTATTCCTTCCCGTCCTTCCTAGTGCGCGCTGGAAACCCGAAGAACATCAAGGATTGGGACGATCTTGCCCGCGACGATGTGAAGCTCGTGTTCCCGAACCCGAAGACCTCCGGCAACGCCCGCTACACCTATCTCGCCGCGACCGCTTACGCCAAGGAGAAGTTCAACGGCGACGAGACGAAGATCAAGGAATTCGTCAAGAAAATCTTCGACAACGTTCCGGTTTTCGACACCGGGGGGCGCGCTGCCACGACCACTTTCGTCGAGCGTGAAATTGGCGACGTTCTGATCACTTTCGAAGCCGAAACCCGTGGCATTGCCAAGCAGTACGGTAAGGAAAAGGTCGAGGGCGTCGTTCCCTCCGTCAGCCTGCTGGCCGAATTTCCTGTCGCCGTCGTTGACAAGGTTGTCGACAAGCGCGGTTCGCGTGATCTGGCCAAGAGCTACCTTGATTTCCTCTATACGGAAGAGGGCCAGCGTATCGCAGCCGAGTTCGGCCATCGCGTTCATGACGATAAGGTCGCCGGGGAATTCAAGAGCGAGTTTCCGGCAATTCGTCTGGTCAACGTCAACGACGTTTTCGGCGGCTGGGAAAAGATCCAGAAAGAGCACTTCGCCTCCGGCGCCACGCTTGATACGCTTTACGGCAGCCGTTAATCGATAATCGCTGAAAAAATGAGAGGCCCGACGGGAAACCGTCGGGTCGCTTTTTCATGAATGGGGGCAAGGGTTGAAACGAAATGTTCTGCCGGGACTGAAACTGTCCCTTGGCGTCACCCTCACTTATGTCGCCATCATCGTCTTCCTGCCGCTGGCGGCGCTGGTGTTCAAAGCGGCAAGTCTCGGGCCTGCCGAATACTGGTCCATCATCTCCTCGCCGCGTGCCGTTGCGAGCTACCGCGTCACAGTTCTCTGTGCACTGGCCGCGACGCTGTTCAACGTGGTTTTCGGGCTGGCGCTGGCCTGGGTTCTGACACGCTATCGTTTTCCCGGCTGGCGCATCGTGGATGCCATCGTCGATCTGCCCTTCGCATTGCCGACGGCCGTTGCAGGTATCGCGTTGACGACGCTTCTGGCGACGAACGGCTGGTTCGGGTCGTTGCTGGCGCATGTCGGTGTCAAGGTGGCCTATACGCCGCTCGGCATCATGGTGGCTATGGCCTTTACCAGCCTGCCTTTCATTGTCCGTACCGTGCAGCCGGTGCTGGAGGATCTCGATCCGGCATTGGAGGAAGCGGCGCAGTCGCTCGGGGGTTCCGATCTTGCTATCTTCCGCAAGGTCATCCTGCCGCTGCTCGCCCCGGCGCTGCTGGCGGGTCTTTCGCTGTCCTTTGCTCGCTCGCTCGGTGAATTCGGCGCGATCATCTTCATCGCCGGCAACCAGCCGATGTCGACGGAGATCACTGCCTTGCTCGTCTTCATCCGGCTGGAGGAATACGATTATCAGGCGGCGGCGGCGATTGCCTCCGTGCTGCTCATCACGGCTTTCGTCATGCTGGCTGTGACCAATTTTCTGCAAGCGCGCGCGCTTCGCTACACGGCAAAGGGCTGATCGATGCGTGCTCATTCCGCTCACCGAAAGCCCCCGCGTGTCGGCGACGCCCCCTGGGTGCGCCGCAGCCTTATAGCCTTCGTGCTGACGGTTGGCGCGCTGCTCGTCGTGGCACCCCTCATCATCATCGGCGTCGAAGCCTTCAAGCAGGGCTGGAAAGCCTACGTGGCAACGATTGCCCATCCCGATACCCATCACGCGATCATGCTGACGGTGGTGACGGCGTTGATCGCCGTACCGGTCAATACGGCTTTCGGCGTTGCTGCCGCATGGTCGATCACCAAGTTCGATTTTCCCGGCAAACGGTTTTTGCTGGTGCTCATCGAGATTCCGTTCTCGATTTCGCCGATTGTCGCCGGTGTCGCCTACCTGTTCGTTTATGGCCTTCAGGGGCTGTTTGGACCATTCCTCGATGCGCATGACGTGAAGATCCTGTTTGCGCTGCCGGGTATCGTCATTGCTTCCATGTTCGTGACCGCTCCTTTCGTCGCCAGAGAATTGATCCCGCTGATGCAAGCGCAGGGGCGCGATCTTGAAGAAGCGGCGACCTCGCTTGGTGCTTCCGGCTGGCGCACATTCTTCTCGGTGACGCTGCCCAACATCAAATGGGCGCTGCTGTACGGCGTCGTGCTCTGCAATGCCCGCGTCATGGGTGAGTTCGGTGCGGTGTCCGTCGTGTCCGGCAACATCCGCGGCCAGACCAACACCCTGCCGCTTCACATCGAACTGCTCTACCACGATTACCAGACGGCGGGCGCTTTCGCCTCGGCCTCCATTCTTGCCCTGCTCGCCGTCGTCACCATCATCGCCAAGGTGGCGCTTGAACGGCGCGGTGCTGGCCGTGGGCGCAAAAAGACAAACGGCGCTGCCGCCGCTACGGAGACTTGATCCATGAAAATCCGCCTCGAAAACGTGGTGAAGAGCTTCGATACCTTTCGCGCCGTGCGCGATGTGTCGCTTGATATCGAAAGCGGTGAGCTGCTGGCGCTGCTCGGCCCCTCGGGCTCCGGCAAAACGACGATCCTGCGCATGGTGGCGGGGCTGGAATATACCGATGGCGGTCGTATCTTCTTCGGCGATCAGGACGCTACCGATATTCCGGTGCGCGATCGCGGCGTCGGTTTCGTTTTCCAGCATTACGCGCTCTTCCCGCATATGACGCTGCATGAAAACATCGCCTTCGGCATGAAGGTGTCGAAGGTGAAGCGCGACACGGCCACCATCGACGCCCGTGTCGAGGAGCTGTTGCGGCTGGTCAGGCTCGACGGTCTGGGGAACCGCTTCCCGGCGCAGATTTCCGGTGGGCAGAGGCAGCGTGTGGCGCTGGCACGTGCTCTCTCCGTTGATCCCAAGGTACTGCTGCTCGATGAGCCTTTCGGAGCGCTCGACGCCAATGTGCGCCGCGATCTGCGCCGCTGGCTGCGCGAAATTCACGATGAGCTTGGCATCACCACCATTTTCGTAACCCACGATCAGGAAGAGGCGCTCGATCTTGCTGATCGCGTGGTCATTCTCAATCAGGGTGAAATCGTCCAGCAGGGCACGCCGAAAGAGGTCTGCCGCCAGCCGAACAGCGCTTTTGTCATGAAGTTTCTGGGCGATGCCAACAAGGTTTCCGGCGTGGCGCGCAGCGGCAAAATCTTCGTCGGTGAAAGCGAACTGCCCTTCGCCTACGGGCAGGCTGACGGGCCGGTGGATATCTATGCGCGCCCCGGCGATCTGGAATGGGAAGACCTGCATGACGGCATTCCCGCAAGCGTGATCCGCGTTCTCGACAGGGCAGGCGAGAGGCGGGTGATCGCCAGCACGGATAGCGGCGACCAGTTGGAATTCGACGTGCCTCCGGAAAATACCGTCGAAGCCGGTGAGCGAGGCGCGATCGTCATCCGCCGCGCCAAGATTTTTCCGGCTGCCTGAGATCAGGCCAGCAGTTCAAACGATGCTGCCGCTACCTTACGGCCGTTGACGAGAAGCTCGACTTTGTGACGGCCGGGATAGTGCTTGCGGGTGGTGAAATCGCGGATGGCGCGGCCGATGGACAGCGTACAGCGCTCGCCCGGCTGCAACTCGATTTCCTTCCACTTGAACACCTTGGGGGAGGCGTCGCCGCTTTTTTTGACGTAATGGACGGCGTAGTCGATCACCAGTTTCTGCCGACGGTTTGCCGTGGACGCCATGGATGCCGAAATGCGCACGGTGTTGCCCAGTGTGATCCTCTGCGGTGATACTTCGAAACTCTCCAGCGCGATCTCCGCTTCTTCATGTGCGCCCAGGTGGGCAAGAGCTGTGGCATCACCCTTCTTGATAAGCGTGCGTAGCGCCTGTCGGACGATCCAGTCGGTGTGTTTATGACCTTTTGGCCAGTCCTCAATCAGCCGGAACACGAAGTCCGGGTTGTCCTTGGTGATATCGTTGAGGTGATTGGCGACGGATTTGCGCACATACAGAGCATCGTCGCTTTTCATGTTGGCTAGGATGGCCCGGACGGGCGAGGGGTCATCTATGAGCGGCTTGAGCTGAAACGACCATGGCAGGCGGGGACGGCAGCCTTCGCTCGCCAGCCGCCGAACATGCTCGTTTTCGTCACGTGACCATGTTTCCATCACCCTGAGCGTGCGGGACATGTCCTGTCGCAGAAAATGCCGGACGGCGAATTCCGACGAGCCGAAGCGGGTGAAGTGGCGCAGCGCCTGCATGGAAAGATCGAAGTCATCAAGGCCGTAAAGTGCCACATATTCCGGCAGAGAAATTGACGCGAAGCCATGGCCGATGCGTGGCGCAAGCGCAGTGATGATGTCGATGTTGCGGGCGTAATCACCGGGAAGCGTGGCATGAAGGCTCGTCGCCACCTGTCGCATCCGCTGCATGATGCCAAGTGCATCGAGATCGGCGGTCGCCAGCGCCATGAAAGCGGCAGTATCGAAAGGCGCATGCACCGCCTTCGTCTGGTCGGCAATATGCTGAAGGCGTTCGCGATTGAAGATTTCTTTCAGCGCCGGTGCCGATGTGTCTGCCGTTTCGCTCACGCCGTCTTCCTTCTGCGAAAGTTCACTTTTTGTTCTTTTATGAAAAAGTAAGGTGCGGCGCAAGAGCAATGAGTTTTGGCTGATCGTGATTTTAGACGGATTACTCTTCCGTCATGCCGGACGGGATGCCTTTCGATCAAGGACTTGATCGCGCTGCACCCCGGCTCAAGGCCGGGGTGACGGTGTTTTGGTGCTCCGGGCTCGCGCCGGAATATCAGTTCATCTGGCTGACGAAGCGGGTTTCCAGATAGGCCTGAACGGCTTCAGAACCGCCTTCCGTGCCGTAACCGGAGTCCTTTGTGCCGCCGAAGGGGACTTCCGGCAGGGCAAGGCCATTGTGGTTGATCGTCAGCATACCGGCCTCGACCTGATGGCTCAGCGCATGCGCGGTCTTCACCGAACCGGTGAAGGCGTAGGATGCAAGGCCGAAGGGCAGGCGGTTGGCTTCGGAAATGGCATCGTCCAGCTTGGAGAAGCGGTTGATGATGGCGACCGGGCCAAACGGCTCGTCGTTCATGATCTTCGCCGTCGTCGGAACGTTGGCGAGAACCGTCGGCTCGAAGAAGTTGCCCTTGTTGCCGATGCGGCGACCGCCGGTCTTCAGTTCACCGCCATGCGAAACCGCGTCATTGATGAGCTCTTCGAGTGCGGGAATGCGGCGTTCGTTTGCGAGCGGTCCCATGCCCACGCCCTCCTCGAGACCGTTGCCGACCTTGATGGCCTTTGCAGCCTCTACGAAACCTTCAACGAAGCGGTCCGCGACGCCTTCCTGCACGAGGAAGCGTGTCGGGGCGACGCACACCTGACCGGCATTGCGGAACTTCGACATCGAGGTGACCTCGATAGCCTTCTCGATATCGGCGTCATCGAAGATCATGACCGGCGCATGGCCGCCCAGTTCCATCGTGGCGCGCTTCATATGTTTGCCCGCAAGGGCAGCCAGATGCTTGCCGACCGGCGTGGAGCCGGTGAAGGAAATCTTGCGGATGATCGGATGCGGGATGAGATATTCGGAAATTTCCGACGGCACACCGTAAACGAGGCCGATGACGCCAGCGGGAACGCCGGCATCCACGAAGGCGCGGATGAGTTCCGCTGGGGATGCCGGTGTCTCTTCCGGCGCCTTGACGATGATGGAGCAGCCGGTGGCCAGCGCCGCGGAAAGCTTGCGGACGATCTGGTTGATCGGGAAGTTCCATGGCGTGAAGGCGGCAACGGGACCTACCGGGAACTTGATGGCAAGCTGCGAAACGCCGGTGGCGCGCGCCGGGATGACCTGGCCGTAGGTGCGGCGGGCTTCTTCGGCGAACCAGTCGATGGTGTCGGCGGCGCCCAGAATTTCGGTTGCCGATTGCGCAAGCGGCTTGCCCTGTTCACGCGTCATGACATAGGCGATCTGGTCCTTGCGCTCACGCAGGATATCGGCGGCCTTGCGCATGATCTTGGAGCGTTCGAACGGCGAGGTATCGCGCCAGATCTTGAAACCCTTGTCGGCGGCCGCAAGCGCAAGATCGAGATCGGCTTTCTCCGCATGCGCAATGGCGCCGATGATTTCGTCGGTTGCGGGATCTGATACGGCGATCGTCTTTCCGGAAAGGGCGTCTTTCCATTCGCCATCAATGAGGAGTTTGATGTCGGGATAGGTGTGCATGATGTCCACTTTCGTTCTGGGAGCTGTAGACAGGGCCGGGGAGAACGCCGGCTCTCGAATGGTGCGCCTCTGAGGTAGGATAGATGGTGCCGACAATCAACGGTTTGACAAAATTAATAGGGAGCATGATCCGCCATTGAGGCTTTCCCTCGGCTCCGGATAGGCTGCCGGATTTGCCGTAACTGGCGCCAAACTTTTTTTGTTGCGACAAAATTGACCCCCTTCGAAAAAATACAAAAATAGTCAGTAATCCAACTAATTTGTAAGAGATTGTTTATGCTTGGAAATCATACTGGTTACGCGGTGGTTGTGTTTTTTTGTGATTAAACGCTCCGGTTTGGGGGCGCTTTTCATGGGGCTTTGCCCGAAGACGATACACCGCGTCCCAATGATTGGGTTCTCAACGTGCTCTGTCCGCTTGACACAGACGACCTTCGGCACGGGAAGGGCGGTCTATCTGTTCTGGGAATAGAAAATGACACTTTTGGAAAACACGCGAATCCGGACGAAGATTCTTGGGATCATCCTGTTGATGTGCGTCGCGGGGCTTGGGGCGGTGGCCCACATTTCCACGCAATTCAATGCATCCGACAGGGTTTATTTCGACTTCATCAGCAAGGATAACAGGGCTACGGTGGAACTGGCGCGCGCCAACCGCAATCTGGCCGGGCTGGCTTATACTGCCTACCAGATCAAAAATTACGATCCGCAGCACGAGCGTTATCAGGTGATCTACAAGGATTATGCGCCGACGAAGGCTTTCGTGCTGAACCAGCTTTCCGCAGCGGCCACGCTGCTTCCGGAATACACCGAAAAGTTCGACGATTTTCTGGCTCGAGCACGCGTTGTCGTTTCCCTGACGGACGAGGCTGTCGCACTTGCGTCGCGTGGCGAGGCGGATCAGGCAAAAACGACGCTGGAGAAAGCGGATGCGCTCATCATGCCGCTGAGCGACGATCTGGTCGCTTTCCTGCTTGAGAGGATGGCTGAGGTCGAGACGCAGAGCAAAACGCTGACTGCGCATAACGGCAGTCTGATCGCCTATACGCTGGGTGGCGTTGGGATTTTATTCCTCGTCGTCATTGCCGCAGCACTTTTCGTGACGTCTTACGGCATCACCACGCCGATCATGCGTCTTCGCCAGAGCATGCTGTCGCTGACCGCCGGTGATACGGCCTCCGAGATCGAAGGCATGAGCCGAAAGGATGAAGTTGGCGAAATGGCGAAGGCCGTGCAGGTGTTCCGCGAAAACGCCATCGAGCGGGCGCGCCTAGAGCAGGCAACCGAAGCCAACAGGACGCTTTCGGAAAAAGAGCGCATTGAACGCGAAAAGCAGAAGGCACAGGATGCTGCAGACGTGCAGTTCGTCGTCGACAACCTGGCCACCGGTCTGTCGAAACTTTCCGATGGCGATCTGGCTTACCGCATCACGCAGCCCTTCACGCAGAGCCTGGACGCCGTGCGCGGCGATTTCAACCACTCCGCTGAAAAGCTGCAGACGGCGCTTGTGCAGGTGTCGCAGAACGCTCGCGGCATCGATGCCGGGGCTAACGAGATCAAGGCTGCTGCCGATGATCTGGCCAAACGAACGGAGCAGCAGGCCGCTGCCGTCGAAGAAACCGCTGCGGCACTCGAGCAGATCACCACAACGGTGAAAGATTCCTCACGGCGCGCACAGGAAGCCGGTTCGCTGGTTGCGAAAACGCGGCATGAAGCCGAAAAGTCCGGCGAAGTTGTGCGCCGTGCCGTTTTGGCCATGGAAAAGATCGAGAAGTCATCAAGCGAGATTGGGAGCATTATCGGCGTGATCGACGATATTGCGTTCCAGACCAACCTGCTGGCCTTGAACGCGGGCGTTGAGGCGGCGCGTGCCGGTGAAGCTGGCAAGGGTTTTGCGGTCGTCGCGCAGGAGGTTCGCGAACTGGCCCAGCGCTCCGCAAACGCTGCGCGGGAGATCAAGACCTTGATCACCACATCCAACGGACAGGTTCAGGAAGGCGTGGGTCTGGTCGACGACACCGGCAAGGCGCTGGAAAAGATCGTTGTCGAAGTGCAGGAAATCAACCGGCATGTGGCGGCTATCGTGGAATCCGCGCATGAGCAGTCATCCGGACTTCAGCAGATCAATACCGCGGTCAACCAGATGGATCAGGATACGCAGAAGAATGCGGCCATGGTGGAGGAATCCACGGCTGCGAGTCACGGTCTGGCGAGGGAAGTCGCTTCTCTCAACCAGTTGCTCGGTCAGTTCAGGCTCGGCAATCAAACGCATTCTTCGGTAAACCTTGCGCGACCGAATGAACGGCCAGTCGCGTCACCGGCCCGCGCTCTGGGCCGCCGGATCGCTTCGGCGTTCTCCGGCAATGCCGCGCTCGACACAAGCAAGGACGACTGGCAGGAATTCTGACATGCAGGCGTGATACGACACTCTGAACAATCTCCGGGCGCGATCAGCGCCCGGAACCGTCTCGGGGATCAGAAAAACGCCTGAATGCCGGTCTGGGCGCGGCCGAGGATCAGCGCGTGGACGTCGTGCGTGCCCTCATAGGTGTTGACGGTTTCCAGGTTCTGCGCGTGACGCATGACGTGGTACTCGATCTGGATGCCGTTGCCGCCGTGCATGTCGCGGGCCTGACGGGCGATATCCAGCGCCTTGCCGCAATTGTTGCGCTTGATGATGGAGATCATTTCAGGCGCCATGCGGTGCTCGTCCATCAGGCGCCCGACGCGGAGCGATGCCTGAAGGCCGAGCGCGATTTCCGTCTGCATGTCGGCCAGCTTCTTCTGGTAGAGTTGCATGCCAGCCAGCGGCTTGCCGAACTGCTTGCGGTCCAGGCCATACTGGCGTGCCCGATGCCAGCAATCTTCTGCGGCACCCATCACGCCCCAGGAAATGCCGTAGCGGGCGCGGTTGAGGCAGCCGAACGGGCCTTTCAGGCCGGACACATTCGGAAGCAGCGCATCTTCGTCCACTTCGACGCCGTCCATGACGATCTCACCGGTGATGGAGGCGCGCAACGAAAGCTTGCCGCCGATCTTTGGCGCGGAAAGCCCTTTCATGCCCTTTTCCAGCACGAAACCGCGAATTTCGTTGTTGTGCGCCTCCGATTTTGCCCAGACTACGAAAACGTCGGCAATCGGCGCGTTGGAAATCCACATCTTCGAGCCGCGCAGACGATAGCCGCCTTCGATCTTTTCGGCGCGTGTCTTCATGCCGCCGGGGTCGGAACCGGCATCGGGCTCCGTCAGGCCGAAGCAGCCGATCAGTTCGCCCGAAACGAGGCCAGGCAGGTACTTGTCCTTCTGCTCCTCGGAGCCATAGGCGAAGATGGGATGAATGACGAGCGAGGATTGCACGCTCATCATCGAGCGGTAGCCGCTGTCAATCTTTTCCACTTCGCGGGCAACGAGGCCGTAGGCGACATAGCTTGCTTCCGCCGCACCGTATTTTTCAGGCAGGGTCACGCCGAGAAGGCCGGTCTGGCCCATGAGGCGGAAGAGTTCCGGTTCGGAGGTTTCGGAAAGATAGGCTTCCTGCACGCGTGGCAGCAGCTCGGATTTGCCGAAGGCGGCCGCGGTATCGCGGATCATCCTTTCGTCGTCCGTCAGTTGGTCTTCCAGCAGAAAGGGATCCTGCCAATTGAATGCCGCACGTTCGCTCAACTTTATGCCTCCGAAATTGTTGGCCGGATTATTGGTGCTTCGCTGCTGACGCACAAGTTATGTTTACTCATCTTCGCATTACCAGTAGTAATAGGCGATGACCTCGCTTAACCGGAAGCTTCTGCCGTCCACCAGCGCACTTGCTGCGTTCGACTCGGTTGCTCGACTGGGTAGCTTTTCGCTCGCGGCCGATGAGCTGGCGCTGACGCAGGGCGCTATCAGCCGTCAGGTTATGTCGCTGGAAGAGCAGCTTGGTGTCCGTCTGTTCGAGCGCGGTGCGCGCGGCGTGCGCCTGACATCCGAGGGGCAGATTTACGCGAAATCGATTGCCGCAGCCCTCGGAGAAATACGCTCGGCCTCGCTACAGGTCATGACCAAAACGCATGGCAACACGCTCAATCTCGCCATGCTGCCTACCTTCGGCACGCGCTGGCTGTTGCCCCGCATTCCTGATTTTGTCGCCAGCCACCCGGAAATCACCATCAATTTTGCCACCCGCATCGGTCAGTTCGATTTCGAGCGGGAGCAGATCGACATGGCGATCCATATCGGGCAAGCGGACTGGCCGGGGGCGGAGAGCACTTTTTTGATGCAGGAGATGGTGGCGCCCGTGTGCAGCCCGGATTTTCTGAAAAACCATCCGGTGCCAAAGGGCGAGGATCTGGCCACACTTCCGCTGCTGCATATGGCTTCGCGTCCCGGCGCGTGGGACCATTGGTTCCAGAGCCTCGGGTTGACGATCGTGTTGCCGCAGGGCATGCGGTTCGAGCAGTTTTCTAGCGTTGCGCAGGCATGCATCGCCGGGCTTGGCGTTGCCTTGATGCCGCTATTCCTGATCGAGAACGAGCTGAAGTCGAAGCAGCTGGTCAAGGCGTTCGATCACCCGGCGAAGAGTCCCAGTTCCTATTATGCCGTCGCGCCATTGTCGCGCACCGGCCACGGCCCGGTGGTGCTGTTTCGCGACTGGCTGGTGCGTCAGGTGGAAGCCTATCGGGTTTCCAGCGATCCTTCACTGCATAAATAATCGTATTTTCCTGTGGGCTTAGGTGTTCCGGTCCGGTTTTCCCCGGATGCCGACTCGACATGAGGCGATGGGTGGACTATCGTGATTAAACGTTTAATCACATAAGTTTCGGATCGACATGGCTTCTCCACGGCCTGCCACCAACCTGAGCGCGATCGCAGCGGCACTCGGCGTGTCTGCCGCAACCGTGTCCAATGCGTTGTCGGGCAAGGGTCGGGTGTCGGCCGAACTGGTGGAGAAAATCCGCAGGACGGCAAGCGAACTCGGTTATGTGCCCAGCCTCGCGGGCAGGGCGCTTCGTACCGGACGCAGCGGGGTCCTCGGCCTCGTCCTGCCGGATATCGCCAATCCCCTCTTCCCGCAGATCGCGCAGGCGATTGAGAAAGCTGCCGTCGCCGCCGGTTACGGCGTGCTGATCGCCGATAGCCGCGGTGAGATTTCCATGCAGACGGACGCCATCAACCGGCTGATCGAGCGCGGTGTCGACGGCATGGTCATCGTTCCCCGTCGTGGAACGCGCATCGCCAATGTCGACTGTCCCGTAGCGGTCATCGACAGTCCGTCGACCCCTGGCAATACGGTTGCCGCCGATCACTGGCACGGCGGGCAGCAGATCGGCCGGTATCTTGCCGACCTTGGGCATCGCAAGGTGGTCCTGATCGGCAAGAACCGCGATTCCAACGTGCAGAACGACCGGCTTGGCGGCATTCGCGATGGCTTCGGCAAGTCCGGCCTGATCGAGACGGTCTGGATCGACGGGATCGAGGAAAAGAACGGTGCCGGATGCCGTCTTGGTCTTGCCGGCAAGGTGGCGGATGGCTTTACCGCCTTCGCCGCGGTTTCCGACCTTCATGCCCTGCGTGCCTTGACCGAATTGCAGCGCGAAGGCGTCGACGTGCCGGAACAGGCAAGCGTCACCGGTTTCGACGACCTCATCTTTTCCGCCGTGGTGACCCCGCCTTTGACCACGATGCGCATGGATATGGTGCGTATCGCCGATCTTGCCATCGATGCGCTGCTGCGCGTCATCGACGGCGAGGAGGGCGAAGCCGTTTCCGTGGCCAGCGATATTTCCAAGGTGCCGATGGAGCTGATTGTTCGCGCCTCCACCGGCAACGCATCGCATAAAGCAACTGAAGCCAAAAACACGACAGCAGGAGAACTCACGCCATGAAAAAGATCATTCTTGCATCGGGCACCGCCCTGATGCTGACGATGGGCGCCGCACAGGCGCAGGACAAGACCCTGACGATTTCCGTCTATGCCTTTGCGCAGGACGAATTCAAGGAACTGGTCTACACCCCGTTCGAAGCCAAGTGCGGCTGCAAGCTGGTCGTGGAAACCGGCAACAGCGTCGAGCGTCTGGCCAAGATGGAAGCCAACAAGGCCAATCCGGTCGTTGATCTCGCCATTGTCTCCATGGCGGATGCTCTCTCTGCCGCCCGCAAGGATTTGATCCAGAAGATCGATGCCAGCAAGGTTCCGAGCATCGCGAACCTCTATGACATCGCCAAGGATCCGAACGGCGACGGCATGAGCGTCGGTGTGAACTTCTACGCCACCTCCATCGTCTACCGCACCGACAAGATGAAGATCGATAGCTGGGCCGATCTCCTCAAGGACGGTATCGTCGATCACGTCGCCTTCCCGAACGTTACCACCAACCAGGGTCCGCCGGCACTCTACATGCTCGGCAAGGCCATCGGCAAGGATACGCCGGATCTCGCCGGCGCGATCGAGGCCGTGGGTGAAAAGAAGGACGATATCGTCACCTTCTACGTAAAGTCCTCTCAGCTCGTGCAGCTGATGCAGCAGGAAGAAATCTGGGCGGCACCGATCGGCCGCTTCTCCTGGGCGCCTTTCACCAAGCTTGACCTGCCTCTGGCATGGGCAACGCCGAAGGAAGGCCAGACCGGCGGCATGAACGTGCTGGTCGTGCCGAAGGGCACGAAGAACGAAGACCTTGCGTTGCAGTTCATGGATTTCTGGCTCTCCACCGACGTCCAGAAGGCGCTGGCCGAAAAGCTGGTCGACAGCCCGACCAACAAGGAGGTCAAGGTGTCCGACGAAGTGGCCAACAACATCACCTACGGCGATGAGACGGCAAAGAGTCTCCAGCTCATTCCGTCGGACGTGACGCTCGACAACCGCGACAAGTGGCTGTCGGAATGGAATGCCAAGGTCGGTCAGTAAGCCGCCGTCAATCTCGCGTTACGGAGCGGGTGGTTCCGGGCATTTGGCTCGAGAACCACACTGTTCCCGGAAAAGCGGTTCGGTCGTCCCCAGCCGCTTTTCCACAATATCCAAGCGGAAGCTGGCTCTCCGGCCTCCATCACCACCGGTGAGCGTCCGCGCTGCCGTTCAGGGAATAAGTGAATGTTTCAGAACCGGGCCGAAGCGCTGGCGCTTGCATTGCCCGCGGCTGTTTTCGCAGCGGCGGTCTTTCTTGTGCCGGTGTTCATGCTGCTGTCGGAAGGGTTTCGCACCGCCGATGGGTGGACGCTTTCCGCCTATGCCGCCTTCTTTTCCGAACCGCTCAACCAGACCGTTTTCCTGCGCACGCTGAAACTCGGCGCAATCGTCACGGTGGTGTCGGCGGTCATCGGATATGCGGCCGCTTTCGCCATCGTCAATCTGCCGCCCGGTTCCAAGGGTCATGTCGTCAATCTCGTCGTTCTGCCGCTTATGATCTCGCCGGTGGCGCGCACCTATGCGTGGATCGTCATTCTGGGGCGTACCGGCATCGTCAATCAGGCGCTTCAGGCGGTTGGCCTCAGCGATGCGCCGATCCGCATCCTGTTTTCCGAAACGGCGGTCTTCATCGGCCTGCTCCAGCTTTTCCTGCCGCTGATGGTGATTTCGCTCATCAGCGCGCTTGAGAACATGCCGAAGGATACGATTGCGGCGGCCCGCGTGCTGGGCGCCAATTGGTTTCAGGTGTTCTGGAAAGTTATTCTGCCGCTGACGCGGGAAGGGCTGGTGGTTGGCGGAACGCTGGTCTTCACCGGTTCGCTGACCGCCTACATCACCCCCGCCATTCTTGGCGGCTCCAAGGTTCTGATGCTGGAAACGCTGCTTTACCAGCAGGTCACTGTGTCCAACAATTTCGTGGCCGCCAGCGTCATCGCCTTCATCCTCATCGTCATGAGCTTTGCCGCCAATATCCTGCTGAAGCGCATCGCCACCGCAAGGAACAAGAAATGACCCGGCAGCTCTTCATTCCGCTCACGCTTCTTCTGGTGATCGGCTTCCTGATCGGGCCGTTCCTCATCATCGTCGCCGCGTCCTTCTCGGCGGGCGATACGCTTGCCTTTCCGCCGCAAGGCTTTTCGCTGAAATGGATCGCCAAGGTCTTTACGGTGGAAAGCTTCCGGGAAAGTTTCGCCATGTCGATGTTCCTTGCCATCGGCGGCACATTCACGGCGCTCATCCTCGGCATTCCGGCGGCTTACGCCATGTCGCGCTACAAGCTGCCGTTTTCCGAAACGGTGCGCACTATTGTCTCAGCACCGATCATCGTGCCGGGTATCATCGTCGGTCTGGCGCTGTTGCGTTACTTCGTCGTGCCCTTCGGCATCGGCATCTCGCTGGCGCTGTTTCTGGCGCATACGGCGCTGATCCTGCCCTATGCGGTCAGGGTCGTGTCCGCCAGCCTCAACAACCTGCGCTCCGATATCGAGGAAGCCGCCGTGCTGCTCGGTTCATCGCGTCTCGGCGCGTTTTTCCGCGTAGTTTTGCCGAATATCCGCGGCGGCATCCTGTCTGCCTTCATCCTCGGTTTCGTGACGAGTTTCAATCAGGTGCCGGTGTCGCTGTTCCTGTCGGGTCCCGGCGTGCGCACCCTGCCCATCGACATGCTGGGCTACATGGAAATCGTCTTCGATCCGTCCGTGGCAGCGCTTTCCTCGCTGCTCGCCTTCCTCTCCATCGGCATCGTTTTCATGGCCGAACGTTTCCTGGGGTTCTCCCGTTATGTCTGACGCAAATTATCTCTCGCTTCAAAAAATGTCGCTGGCATATGGCAGCAATATCGCCGTCAAGGATCTCGACCTCGATATCCGCAAGGGTGAGCTTCTGGCGCTGCTCGGCCCTTCCGGCTGCGGCAAGACGACGACCATGCGCGCCATTGCCGGCTTGATGCCGGTGGCGGGCGGTCGTATCGATCTGGATGGTGTGGATATTACCCGTGTTGCCGCCAACAAGCGTGCCGTCGGTTTGGTGTTCCAGTCCTATGCGCTGTTCCCGCATCTCTCGGTCTATGAAAACGTCGCTTTCGGCCTCAAGCTCAAGGGCATGAACGGCAAGGCGCTGGACGACAAGGTTGCTTCCGGCCTGAAGTCGGTCGGCCTGTCCAGCTTCGCCTCGCGCAAGCCTGCGGAGCTTTCCGGCGGCCAGCAGCAGCGCGTGGCGCTGGCGCGTTCCATGGTGATGGAGCCGAAGGTACTGTTGCTTGACGAGCCGCTGTCGAACCTCGATGCGCGTCTGCGCCTTGAAATGCGCACCGAACTGCAGCGCGTGCAGAAGGAAACCGGCGTGACGATGATCTTCGTCACCCACGACCAGATCGAGGCTCTGGCGCTTGCCGACCGGATTGTCGTCATGAAGGGCGGCAAGATCGAGCAGATCGGTACGCCGGAAGAGATCTACAACGCACCTGTTTCGTCCTTCGTGGCGGATTTCGTCGGCTTCGAGAATATCTTCGCGCTGGAAAACGGCGCGCTGAAAACCGCAAACGGTGCGACACAGCTTACCGGACCAGTCCCTTCAGCATCCGGACTGGCCTGGCGGCCGCGCATGGTAACCCTCGGTTCAGGTCCTTTCGAGGGAACCGTGCGCGGCACATCCTTTGCTGGAAACACGCGTGAATATCTCCTGGATACACCGCTTGGTCCCATCAAGGCGGAAACCGACGCGGCGCTGACCGCCCATGCCATCGGTGATCGCCTTGCCTTCGACCTGCCGGTCGAAAAAGCCGCCAGTCTCAAGGTGTTCAACTGACCATGGGTGTATGGATCGATACCGACATGGGCTTCGACGATATCGCCGCCATCATGGTGGTCGATGCCGCCGGGCTTGAGATCGACGGCGTTTCTCTGGTCTTCGGCAATGCGACGCTGAACGACGTCTGCCGCAATGCCGCCGGTGCCGTGGCTGCCTTCGGCTGGACGTTTCCGATCCATAAGGGCCGCGAGCAGCCGGTGTTCGGTGCGCTCGAAACCGCGCAGTCGATTCTCGGCGATAGCGGTATTCCGACCGTTGGCCTTTCGCTGCCCGATGCAGACGCCCTGCCTGACAGCAATGCCTTTCTCGCCTTGTGCGACTGGCTGGCGGATGGTGCCGGTGAAAAGCGCATTCTGGCGCTTGGGCCGCTGACCAATATCGCTGCACTCTGCCTTGCGCGTCCCGATCTTGCCGCGAAGATTTCCGACCTCACATGGATGGGCGGCGGCGTCACCTCCGGCAATCATACGGCGTCCGCCGAATTCAACGCCTTTGCCGACCCGGAAGCGGTTGCCATCGTGCTGTCGCAGGGTCTGCCGTTGCGCATGGTCGATCTCGATACCTGCCGCAAGGTTCTGACATCGCCTGCTGAGGTGCTGCCTATCCGCAATGCCGGGGGCAAGAACGCGGCGTTGATCGCCGATCTGCTGGAAGGTTTCATCAATATAGCCATCAGTCGCGGCAGGCCCGCCATGTCGCTTTACGATCCGGTTGCCGCCGTTGCCTTCACCTCCGGCCTGATCGGCTGGCGGCATGCGCGCATCGATGTGGAAACCGCCGCGACGCTGACGCGGGGACGGACGGTCGTGGAAACACGGACCGGCAAGACTGAAGCGTTCAATGCGCATTTCGCCGAAACGGTCGAAGCGGATGCCACGAAGGCTACAATCCTCGAGGCGCTGCGCCGGGAGGCCGCCCGATGAGTGGCGCAGCTTTCACGCCGGAACCGGCCGATCTGGACCACGAATCCCTGCGCACCCGCGCCGTCGCCGCGGCAAGAGGCGACGCCCCTTTCGATATCCTCATCACCGGCGGAACGCTGGTCGATGTCGTGACCGGCGAACTGCGCGCTGCCGATATCGGTGTCGTCGGTTCTCTGTTTGCCAGCGTTCATGCGCCCGCCAGCCGTAATGACGCTGACCGCACCATCGATGCTGCCGGTGCCTATGTTTCGCCGGGCCTGATCGACACCCACATGCATATCGAAAGCTCGATGATAACGCCTGCGGCCTATGCTGCGGCTGTTGTCGCACGTGGCGTCACCACCGTCGTCTGGGACCCGCATGAGTTCGGCAACGTGCATGGTGTCGATGGCGTCCGCTGGGCTGCAAAAGCCATTGAAAACCTGCCTTTGCGCGCCGTTCTTCTCGCGCCGTCTTCGGTGCCATCCGCGCCGGGGCTGGAACGCGCCGGTGCCGATTTCGATGCCGCCGTGCTTGCCGATATGCTGGCCTGGCCGCAGATCGGCGGCGTTGCGGAAATCATGAACATGCGCGGCGTCATTGAGCGCGATCCGCATATGAGCGGCATTGTGCAGGCGGGGCTGTCCTCCGGCAAGCTGCTGTGCGGCCATGCACGCGGCCTCAAAGGTGCCGACCTCAACGCCTTCATGACGGCGGGCGTTTCCTCCGACCACGAACTGGTGTCGGCCGATGATCTGATGGAGAAGCTGCGGGCTGGATTGACCATCGAGCTGCGCGGTTCGCACGACCATCTGCTGCCGGAATTCGTGGTCGCGCTGAATGCGCTCGGCCATCTGCCGCAGACGGTGACGCTCTGCACCGACGATGTATTTCCCGACGATCTGGTCAATGGCGGCGGTCTGGATGATGTGGTGCGCCGTCTGGTGCGTTACGGGCTGAAGCCGGAATGGGTGCTGCGCGCCGCGACGCTGAATGCCGCGCAACGCCTCGGTCGGTCTGACCTCGGCCTCATTGCTGCGGGTCGTCGCGCCGACATCGTCGTGTTTGAGGATCTGGGCAGCTTTACTGCCCGCCACGTTCTAGCCAGTGGCAAACCAGTCGCGGAAAAGGGCGTTATGCTGGCAGCCGTTCCCGCTTGCGATACGGCAGCGCTCGAAGGCTCTATGAAGCTGCCATTGCGCAAGCCGGATGATTTTCGCGTGGCATCGACTGGAAGTCGCGTGCGTCTGGCCACCATCGACCGCCCTCGTTTCACCCAATGGGGCGAAGTGGAAGCGGATGTGCAGGACGGTTTCGTTGTTCCGCCGGACGGGGCGACGATGATTTCCGTGACCCACCGTCACGGCAAGGCGGAAGCCGTCACGAGAACCGGTTTCCTGACGGGTTGGGGCAAATGGAACGGTGCCTTCGCCACAACGGTCGCGCATGACAGCCACAACCTCACGGTCTTCGGCGGCAATGCCGAGGATATGGCAATTGCCGCCAATGCGGTGATCGAGGCGGGCGGTGGCATGGCGGCTGTTTCGAACGGTAAGGTAACTGCGCTGCTTACCCTTCCGCTCTCCGGCCTCGTATCCGATGCGCCGCTGGAGGAGGTAGCAAAAGCCTTCGAACATTTGCGTGCCGCTGTCGGCGATATCGTGGAATGGCAGCCGCCTTACCTCGTTTTCAAGGCATGTTTCGGCGCAACGCTTGCCTGCAACATCGGCCCCCACCAGACGGACATGGGCATCGCCGATGTGCTGACTGGCGCGGTGATGGAAAGTCCGGTGATTGCGGTGATCGAATAACAGTGGCCCGCGATCTGCGGGCTGCGATTTATTCCACCTTGGGCCCGTCAGGCGTCTGTGTTTCACGCGCGGCAATGCGCGCTGCCATCACGAAATTCTTCACCACGGGCGATGTCGTTCCGCGCCGATAGGCGAGCGATATGGAAAGCTGTGGCGGCGGGCCGCTGGAGGGCAGCAGGACGATGTTCTGCATTTTGACCTGGGCGACGGATTCCGGAACGAGGGAAACCCCGAGTTCGGCCGCGACCAGCGACAATATCGAGACGATTTGCGGTGCAGCCGGCCCGAGACGCGGCGTGAATCCAGCCTCCTCGCAGGCTTTTATCGACGCATCGTGAAGGCTGGTGCCGATGCTGCGTGGCGTCAGAATGAAAGGGTCGTCGCGCAGTTCTATCAGGTCTATGGCGGTTCCGCGCCGCGCCAGTGGATGGGATGCAGGCAGGGCGACCAGAAGCGGTTCGTCAGTGAGTACTTCCTCGAGCAACGTATCAGGGTCGGATTGTGAGGGGCGCAGCAGCGCCACGTCCAGCCGATCTTCAAGCAGGGCTGGTGTCAGCGCGAGAGCGGCTGCCTCCATCACCTGAAGTTCTACGTCTGGGTATCTGCGTCTGTAAGTGCGAATGCAGGCCGGAACCAGAGGATTGAGCGCTGCAGTACCGGTAACGCCTATTCTCAGGATACCGGTTTCACCGGCCGCCGCCCTGCGTGCAAGCCGGATACCTTCGCTCACCTGATGCGGAACGTTTTCCACGGCGGCGCGAAAGGCGTGCCCTGCCGGTGTCAGTTCGGCGCCGTGGGAGAGACGGCGAAACAGCCGTGTGCCGATTTCCTGCTCCAGAACCTTGATCTGCTGGCTGAGAGGCGGTTGGGCGATGCCAAGCTGCTCGGCGGCGCGCGTGAAGCTTCCCTCACTTGCGATAGCCAGAAAATAACGGATGTGCCGCAGCTCCATGATATTAGATCCAGATATGATGTCAGCGTCATCCATATATTAGATTGAAGAAGCGCGATGCGCTATGGGTAAGTCCGAAAAGGACAAACCCGATGCGCCAGCTCAAAAAACAGGACTTCACACCGCCCGTTGTCATGACGGAGGACCCTCCGGACGTGCTCTGGATAAAACACGGAAGCAGCCAGTTTCGCCACGCGAGCTGGGCGCTGTTTCTGGCGGGCTTCGCCAGCTTCTCGCTGATCTACTGCGTTCAGCCGCTGCTGCCTGAATTCCCCGCGGAATTCGGCATCAACCCCGCCACGGCATCGCTCGCTTTGTCGCTGACGACGGGAACGCTTGCATTCGCCATTCTTCTCAGCGGAGCCTTCGCTCAGCTCTTCACCCGCCGCCGTCTGATGTTCACATCGATGACGCTTGCGGCAATCTGCAATCTCATCGCCGCCAGTACGCAAGGCTGGGGCTGGCTGCTTGCCGCCCGCGCGCTGGAAGGCTTCATGCTCGGCGGCGTTCCCGCTGTCGCCATGGCCTATCTTGCCGAGGAGATCGAGCCTTCCAGTCTCGGCAAGGCGATGGGGCTTTATGTCGGCGGCACGGCCTTCGGCTCCATGGCGGGACGTGTCGGCATGGGGCTGGTGTCCGCCTATACGTCCTGGCAGGTGGCGATGTATGCGTTGGGAGCGGTCTGCATTCTCGCGGCAATCGGTTTCGTGCTGCTGCTGCCGCCGTCCCGGAACTTCCGGCCGCAGCGCATGCGGCTCACCGCGCATCTGAAAATCTGGCGGCAACACCTTCAAAACCCGGAGCTTTTGCAATTCTACATCATCGGCGCTATGCTCACGAGCGTTTTCACGACCGTCTTCAATTACTGTGCGTTTCGCCTTGTCGAGCCGCCTTACTCGCTTGGCCGCACGGCGGTCAGCATGATCTTCCTGACCTTCGCGCTGGGGATTTTCGCATCGTCTTATGGTGGTGCGCTTGTCGACCGTTTCAGCCGGCGCATCATGCTGCTCGTTGCCTTCTTTACCATCCTTGCCGGCATCGTGCTGACGTTTTCGTCCAGCATCGTGGTCATCGTGGCGGGCATTGCAGCCATCACGGTCGGGTTCTTCATCGGCCATTCGGCCGCCAGCAGCGGCGTCGGCGCGAACGCCGGTTCTGCCAAAAGCCACGCCTCTGCGCTCTATCTCCTGTTTTATTATTGTGGGGCAAGCATCACCGGCTGGGCTGGCGGCTGGTTCTGGATCCATGCTGGATGGCCGGGTATCATGGCCATCACGTCGGGCTGCGCGCTGATCGGTCTTATTGCCAGCCTGCGCCGTTCCGGCGCGACAAAGCCCCGGATAATCTGATCGCTTCGGATCGCGTTTATTCCGCTGAGAGTTCCTGTTCCACCAGTGTCGCCCAGAAGGCGACGCCGGAGATGATTGAACCGTCGTTGAAGTCGTAGGAGGTGTTGTGGTGCAGTGCGCCATCCACCGCCGGGCCGTTGCCGAGCCATACGTAGCAGCCGGGTGCCTCGCCAGCAAAAAACGCGAAATCATCGCCTGCCGTGGAAGGCGGGAAGGTTGTGCGCGCCTTGTTGCCGAATACGGATTTTGCTGCCCGCAGCGCCCGTTTCGTGGCATCGGCGTTGTTGATGACCGGCGGAATGCGGCGGATGAATTCGTATTTCGCCTCGATACAGAACATCGCGGCCGTTCCCTTCGCCAGCCTGCCGATTTCCTCTTCCAGCTGGTTGCGAACATCCGAGGCATAGGCGCGGGCCGTGCCACCAATCTCCACGACATCGGGAATCACATTCAACGCTTTGGGGTCGCCCGCCTGCACGGAACAGGCACTGACCACGGCGGGCTGCAAAGGGTCGACCACACGGCCGACGATTGTCTGGAGGGAGGCGAGAAAGGTGCCAGCCGCCGTCACCGGATCGCGACCGAGATGCGGTTTGGCGCCGTGCGTTCCAACACCCTTGAAGGTCACGCGCCAGCTGTCCGAGGAGGCAAGCTGCGGACCTTCGACAACGGCCATCTCGTCGGTCGCCAGCCCCGGCATGTTGTGCAGACCATAGACGGCATCGCAGGGGAAAAGCTCGAAAAGCCCGTCTTCCACCATCTTCTTCGCGCCGCCGCGTCCCTCTTCGGCGGGCTGAAAGATGAAATGCACGGTGCCGGAAAAATCGCGGGTCCTGGCAAGATAACGGGCCGCGCCGAGCAGCATGGACGTGTGGCCGTCGTGGCCGCAGGCATGCATCTTGCCTGGAAATTTCGACTTGTAGGGACGGTCGGAGACTTCCGGCATGGCCAGCGCGTCCATATCGGCCCGAAGACCGATTGAGCGTGTACCGTTGCCAACCTGTAGCGTGCCGACGACGCCGGTGCCGCCCAGACCGCGATGCACCTTCAGTCCTGCCCGTTCGAGAAGGTCCGCGACGATGGCGCTCGTTCTTTCCTCTTCGAAGCCGAGTTCCGGATGAGCGTGCAGGTCACGGCGCAGCTCCGTCAGAAATGGCAAATCCTCGCCGATCCGGTCCAGCAGTCTCATGGCAGGTTATCCTTGAATATGAGGAAAGGCCGCGCCATAGGTGGGCCTCTCCGAACGCATGTTGCTCCACGTCTTTCTAGCCCAAAGAGCATTCGAAATGAACCCGCATGCATGTCTTCGGTTGTTGAAATACAGGTATATGCTGGGCGTGACCGGTTTCAATGGAAGCTGACGCGCCCGCAGGACAAGGAAAGACCGATGCAGCCTTCCATTCTGCCCCACGAATTCTGGCAGGACATTCTTGAGCCCGGCACATGCGAAACGACTGGTACGCATTCGGCATTCTTTCCGGCTGAACTTCAGGACGGACGGCAGATCCGCCTGCCGATTCGCCCGCTTGCCGATGGCGAACACGCGCTGGCGTCGCTGATCGTCAATCAGGCGTCCTTCGAGGTCGTCGAGGCGCTGGCTGCCGATCTTGCCGGGAAGCTGCGGCCGTTCCAGCCGGAGGTGGTGGTGGGACTTCCGACACTCGGGCTGACGCTGGCCTCTGCCGTCGCCCGTCATCTCGGACACAGTCGTTACGTGCCGCTCGGCACGTCGCGCAAATTCTGGTATCTGGATGAGCTGTCGGTGCCGATGTCTTCCATCACCACCAGACAGGAAAAACGGCTCTATATCGACCCGCGCATGCTACCGCTCCTTGAAAACCGCCGTGTTGCTCTGGTGGATGACGTGATCTCCAGCGGTACATCCATCATCGCCGGTCTGTCGTTGCTGTCCGCTTCCGGAATCGAGCCGGTCGTGGTCGGCGCAGCGATGCTGCAGTCGGATCGCTGGCGGGAAAAACTGGCTGCGGCAGGCCCACAATGGCCGGAACGCGTTCGCGGTGTTTTTGCGACGCCGATTCTCAGAAAAACCGAGGGCGAATGGCAGGCTTGACGATCCTCAAGATCGGCGCTGATTAAAGTGTGATAATTTCAACGCCGTCTGTTTTCCGTCTTGCGAAGCTTCGAAAGATCGTCCTAAGATTGTCTCCGACAGACTATGAGCGCCGTCAGCATCTGCTGCGGTTGCTTTTCGCGCGGTGTCATTCCGGCGTCTGCCGTCCCCATCTTATCGCTACCGGTTTATTTGGAATTTCCTCCCATGCATGCAGTTTTCGACGGTCATAATGATGTGCTGCTTCGGTTGTGGCGCAACAGCAAGGCCGGTGCTGACCCGGTGGTGGAATTCCGCGATGGAACACGTGAAGGCCATATCGATGCGCCGCGTTCGCGGGCCGGAGGTCTGGCTGGCGGCATCTGCGCCATCTACATTCCGTCTGGCGATCTCATCCTTCAGGAACCGGACGAAAACGGCCATTACGTAACGCCGCTCGCCGCCCCGCTGGAGCGTCAGCCCTCGCTTGATGTTGCCATCGAGAAGGCCGCCATCGCCCTGCGGCTGGATCAGGCCGGTGCGTGGAAGCTCTGCCGCTCGACGGCGGATATCCGTAAGGCCATGGCCGACAACATCTTCGCCGCCGTGCTGCACATGGAAGGTTGCGAGCCCATCGGCCCCGATCTCGATGCGCTGGAAGTGTTTTATGCTGCCGGTCTGCGGTCGCTCGGTCCGGTCTGGAGCCGCCACAATGTTTTCGGTCACGGCGTTCCCTTCGCTTATCCCATGTCGCCGGATACCGCGCCGGGCCTGACAGATGCCGGTTTTGAACTGGTGAAGCGTTGCAATAAGCTCGGCATTCTCATCGATCTCGCGCATATCACCGAAAAAGGTTTCTGGGATGTGGCCAGGACCACCGATCAGCCGCTGATCGCCAGCCATTCGAACGTCCACGCCCTCACGCCGGTTGCCCGCAACCTCACCGACAGGCAGATGGATGCGATCAAGGAGAGCAGGGGGCTGGTCGGCCTGAACTATGCCGTGACGATGCTTCGCCCCGACGCTCGCGACGATGCCAACACGCCGCTGTCGGATATGGTGAAGCACATCGACTACATGGTCGAGCGTATGGGCATCGATTGCGTGGCGCTCGGCTCGGACTTCGACGGCGCCACCGTGCCGGTCGGCATCGCCGATGCAAGCGGCAATCACAATCTGGTTGCGGCGCTGAAATCGGCGGGCTACGGTGATGATGACCTAGCGAAAATCTGCCGGGAAAACTGGCTGCGCGTCCTATCCCAGGCATGGCACGAAGCCGCCTGAAACCGAGTGAAATCAATCCAATAACAAAAGGGGAGATCTTATGATCAAATCGCTCAACAAATCCATGCGCATTCTCGGCACCAGCGCGGCGCTGTCGCTGCTGATGCTCTCTGCTCCACAGGCTTTTGCCGCAACGCCAGCCGATACGCTGGTCGAAGGCTTCGCCATCGACGATATCATCTCGCTCGATCCGGGTGAGGCGTTCGAGCTCTCTGCAGCCGAAGTCACCGGCAACACCTACAGCAAGCTGGTTTCCATCGACCTCAACGACACCTCCAAGGTTGTCGGCGATCTGGCCGAAAGCTGGACGACCTCCGAAGATGGCCTGACCTATACCTTCAAGCTGAAGTCCGGCCTGAAGTTCGCTTCCGGTAACCCGATCACGGCTGAAGACGTCGCGTTCTCGTTCGAGCGCGCCGTCAAGCTCGACAAGTCGCCTGCATTCCTGCTGACGCAGTTCGGCCTCAACGGCGATAACGTCACGGAAAAGGCAAAGGCGTCGGATGAGAGCACTTTCGTTCTGACGGTCGACAAACCATACGCACCGAGCTTCGTGCTGAACGTGCTGACGGCAACCGTTGCCGCCGTGGTGGACAAGAAGCTCGTCACCGAGAAGGCGCAGCCCGTTACCCCGAGCGCCGATTACAAATACGATAACGATTTTGGCAATGCGTTCCTGAAGACCGGTTACGCGGGCTCCGGCCCGTACAAGATTCTCGGCTGGAAGGCCAACGAGGCTGTCATTCTGGAAGCCAACCCGAACTACTATGGCGAAGCGCCGAAGCTGAAGCGCGTTGTCTACCGTCACATGAAGGAGAGCTCCGGCCAGCGCCTGGCGCTTGAGAACGGCGACATCGACGTTGCCCGCAACCTCGAGCCGGGTGACATGGAAGCCGTTTCCAAGAAGGAAGGCCTGGCCGTGACCTCCGCGCCGAAGGGTACCGTCTATTACTTCAGCCTCAACCAGAAGAACGAGAACCTGAAGAAGCCGGAAGTCGTCGAGGCGTTCAAATACCTCGTGGACTACGATGCGATTGGCGCGACGCTCATCAAGGGCATCGGCGAAATCCACCAGACGTTCCTGCCGAAGGGCCAGCTCGGCGCGCTTGACGAGAACCCCTACAAGCTTGACGTCGCCAAGGCCAAGGAACTGCTGGCGAAGGCTGGTCTGAAGGATGGCTTCACCGTCACCATGGACGTGCGCAACACGCAGCCGGTCACCGGCATTGCCGAAAGCGTGCAGCAGACGCTGGCACAGGCTGGCATCAAGCTGGAAATCATTCCCGGCGACGGCAAGCAGACGCTGACCAAGTACCGCGCCCGCACGCACGACATCTACATCGGCCAGTGGGGTTCGGACTACTTCGATCCGAACTCGAACGCGGAAACCTTCACGATCAACTACGACAACTCCGACGAAGGCAAGAACAAGACGCTTGCTTGGCGTAATGCCTGGGATGTTCCGGATCTGACCAAGGAAACGCAGTCCGCGCTTCTGGAGAAGGACAGCGCCAAGCGTGCCAAGATCTATGAAGACCTTCAGAAGAAGGTTCTGGAAACGGGTCCGTTCGTCGTGATCTTCCAGCAGACCGAAGTGGCTGGTTACTCCGCGAAGCTGAAGGGTCTGAAGCTCGGGCCGAGCTTCGACACCAACTTCGTCTACACGATTTCCAAGGAATAGTCCGGCTGGACCGGTCCCTTGGGTATCGTTGAATGAGTACCGTTGAAGCGAACACCAGGGCGAGGCGGCGCGGCAAAAGCCGCGCCAACGCCCGCCTGAAAGCCGTTCTCGGCTTTGCACTCACCGTCATCACCACCTTTCTGGGGTTGCTGGCGGTGACCTTTTTCATTGGCCGTGTCGTTCCCATCGACCCGGCGCTGGCTATCGTCGGTGACCGTGCCCCCGCCCATGTGGTGGAAAGGGTGCGCGAACAGCTCGGCCTCAACCTGCCGCTCTGGCAGCAGTTCTTTATCTATCTGAAACAGGCACTTTCGGGCGATTTCGGAATCTCCGTCCTCACCACCAATCCGGTGATGGAAGACATCAAACGCGTTTTTCCGGCAACCATCGAGCTTGCCACGCTCGGTACCATCATCGGTGCGGTCTTCGGCATTCCGCTCGGCGTTCTCGCCGCCGTCAAGCGCGGCAGCATTGCCGACCAGATCGTCCGCGTCATCGGCTTGATCGGATATTCCGTGCCGATCTTCTGGCTCGGCCTTCTGGCGTTGCTGGTGTTTTATGCGCGCCTGCAATGGGTGGCCTATCCGGGGCGCATGGATATCGTCTACGAATTCTCCTTCACGCCTGTCACCGGCTTCTTCATGATCGACGCGATCTGGCAGCGGCAATGGGACGTGCTGTGGGATCTGTTCCGCCACATCATCCTGCCCGCCTGCCTGCTCGGTTACTTCTCGTTGGCCTATATCAGCCGTATGACTCGTTCCTTCATGCTGAACGAGCTGAGCCAGGAATATATCGTCGCGGCCCGCGCCAAGGGTCTGTCGGAAACCCGTATCATCTGGTTCCATGCACTGCGCAATGCCGCCGTGCCGCTGGTGACGGTGATCGCGCTTTCCTACGCCGGTCTGCTGGAAGGTTCGGTATTGACCGAAACCATCTTCGCCTGGCCGGGGCTCGGGCTTTACATCACCAATTCCCTGCAGAATGCGGATATGAATGCCGTTCTCGGCGGCACGATCGTGATTGGCGCCATTTTCGTCGGCATCAATCTTTTCTCCGATCTGCTTTACAGGACGCTTGATCCAAGGACGCGAAGCCGATGACGACTTCGACCGAAACATTGAAACCATACAGCCGGGCATGGCTGCTTTCAGACCGCCCGGCCTCGCGCAAACAGGCACGGCTCGGCCGCGCCTATGTCATCTGGCGGCGGTTTTCCGAAAACCGTCTGGCGCTTCTCGGCCTCGGCATCATTCTCGCCCTGCTGTTCGTCGCGCTGTTTGCCGATGTGCTGGCGCCGCACAATCCGGTGCAGGGCGATCTGCGAAATTCTCGGCTTCTGCCGCCCGGCACGGCCGGTTACTGGCTCGGCACGGACGATCAAGGCCGCGATATTCTCTCGCGTCTCATTCACGGCTCGCGGCTGACCCTGTTCGTCGTGCTTCTGGTGGCGGTCATCGCTGCGCCCGTCGGGCTGATCGTCGGAACCGTCTCCGGTTACGCCGGCGGCTGGGTGGATGCATTCCTGATGCGCATCACCGACATTTTCCTTGCCTTCCCGAAGCTCGTTCTGGCGCTGGCGCTGGTGGCGGCGCTCGGACCCGGCATTGAAAACGCGGTGCTTGCCATCGCGCTTACCTCATGGCCGCCTTACGCCCGTATCGCGCGCGCAGAGACGATGACCTTCCGCAACTCGGACTTCATCGCTGCGGTGAAACTCATGGGCGCATCGCCGCTGCGCATCGTGATGAAACACGTCATGCCGCTCTGCCTGTCGTCGCTCATCGTGCGTGTCACGCTGGATATGGCGGGGATCATCCTCACCGCTGCCGGTCTTGGTTTCCTTGGCCTTGGCGCACAGCCGCCGCTTCCAGAATGGGGCGCGATGATCGCTTCCGGGCGTCGTTTCATTCTCGACCAGTGGTGGGTAGCGGCCATGCCGGGTGCCGCGATCCTGATCGTCAGCCTCGGTTTCAACCTGCTTGGCGATGGTCTGCGCGACGCACTGGACCCCAAGGAGGCGGGCCAATGAGTGTACCGCTTCTCACCGTCGAAAACCTGCGCGTCAGCTTCCCCACCCGCACCGGGCTGGTGGAAGCGGTGCGTGGTGTTTCCTTTACGCTCGGACGTGAGCGTCTCGGCATCGTTGGCGAGTCCGGTTCCGGCAAATCGCAGACCGGCCGCGCGATCATGGGGCTGACGCCGAAGGCAGCGCGCATTGAGGCCGATGCGCTGCGTTTCGGTGATATCGATCTGCTGAATGTTTCTGCAAGGGAACGCCGCATCATGCGCGGCAAGCGCATGGCGATGATCCTGCAGGACCCGAAATATTCGCTGAACCCGGTCATGACCATCGGTCGCCAGATCATGGAAACGCTGCGCACGCATGAGAATATCGGCTCGTCTGCAGCGCGCAAGCGTGCACTCGACATGCTGGAAGCGGTGCAGATCCGCGATCCCGAACGCGTGTTCGACCTTTATCCGCATGAAGTATCCGGCGGCATGGGCCAGCGCGTCATGATCGCCATGATGCTGGTCTGCGGCCCGGAACTTCTGATTGCCGATGAGCCGACCTCGGCGCTGGACGTGACGGTGCAGCTCGAAGTGCTCGACATTCTCGACAAGCTGGTGCGCGATCGCGGCATGGGGCTGATTTTCGTGAGCCACGATCTGCGTCTAGTCTCTTCGTTCTGCGACCGCGTTCTGGTCATGTACGCGGGCAAGGTCGTGGAAGAACTTGCGTCGGCCAATCTGAAGGAAGCAAAGCATCCCTATACGCAAGGTCTGCTGAACTGCCTGCCGGAAATCGGCGGACACCGGCATCCGCTGCCCGTTCTGGATCGCAAGCCGGAGTGGCGCGCATGACGACAGTTCTTTCCGTTAAAGAAATGGTCGTTGATTTCGACGGCTATCTTGCGCTCGATCACGTCAGCATCGATGTGGCGCAGGGCGAATCCTTCGGCATCGTCGGTGAATCCGGCTCCGGCAAATCGACGCTTTTGCGCGCTGTTGCCGGTCTGAACCACTTCGAAAGCGGCACATTGATGGTGGAGGGACGCTCCTACACTGGCAAGCGCCGCGACAAGAGCTTTTACCGCGATGTGCAGATGGTGTTTCAGGATCCTTACGGTTCCCTGCATCCGCGCCAGACGGTGGACGCCCTGCTGCTCGAACCGCTGCTGATCCACGGCCTCGACAATAAAGAGCAGCGCATTGCGCGGGCACTGGACGAGGTAGGGCTGGGTTCCGGTTTCCGCTTTCGTTATTCGCATCAGCTTTCCGGCGGCCAGCGTCAGCGCATCGCCATAGCCCGTGCCCTGATCGTCGAACCGAAAGTGCTTCTGCTGGATGAGCCGACGTCGGCGCTGGACGCTTCCATCCAGGCCGAAATCCTCAACCTGCTGGAACAGGCGCGCAAGGATCGTAATCTGACCTTCGTCATGGTCAGCCACGATCTCGGCGTCATCAGCCACATGTGCGACCGTCTGGCTGTGATGAAAAGCGGCACGGTGGTGGAAATGCTGGCGGCGGAAGCGCTGGAAAGCCGCAATTTTACCGCGGATTATACGCGGCAATTGCTGGTGGCGAGCGAAGGCTTCAAACGCGATTGATGCGTGACGGTGACGTTGCTACAAACGCCCTAATTCCCGTGCTCGTCACAGGAATCCAGCTGCCGCACGTCCGTGTGGCAAAAGGACTTTTTCAGCCCAAAGACTTGGGCTGACTGGATCCCTGTGACAGGCACAGGGATGAGGGGTGGATGTAGCCATGCAGTTGCGCGCATTGATGTATTTCGATGAACTCGTCCGCACCAATTCCATGCGTGCGGCGGCAGAAAACCTGAACGTCGCGCCAACGGCGGTGAGCCGACAGATCGAAAATCTCGAATATTATTTCGGTTCTCCGCTCGTGGAGCGCTCCAGCCGTGGCGTGAAGCTCACGGCTGCGGGCGAGTTGCTGGCGGCGCGCGCTGGAAAGACGCTGCGCGAACTCGATCACGTTCATCAGTTGATCGACGATCTCAAGGGCTTGCAGCGCGGGCGCGTGACGATCTATGCCAACGGCGCGACGGTCGCGAACTTGCTGGCACCTGTACTGGCGCAGTTCAGCCTGAGATATCCCAAGCTCCGTTTTGCGGTGAACATCACCAGCGCCCGGCAGGCGCTGGACGCCTTGGGAGCGGCGGAAGCCGATCTCGTGGTCAGCCTGTTTGCGCCCAAGGTATCGGGTGTAAAGGTCCGTTCCCGCACCCGTATCAGCTACGATGTTATTCTGCCTGCGGGCCATCCGCTTGCGGCGCAGGCGGAGATTTCGCTGAAAGAACTGGCGTCCCTGCCGCTTGCCCTGCCGGACACGAGTTTTGCGGCGCGACAGGCCTTCGACGCGCTGTTTGCCGATGCCGGTGTTGAACTCGATCCTGTTTTTATCACCAGTTCGCTGGAAATGCTGAAGGAGCTTGTGCTCGGCAATGCTGCTGCCACGCTTCTGCCGTCGCTTACGGTGGCGCGGGAAATCCGCAGCGGCCAGATGATCGCCGTTCCGCTTGCCGGAAAAAAGGGTATTCACACCCAGATCGAACTGTGCGTGGCGCCAGACCGGCAGCTTTCCTTCGCCGCCTCCAAGCTTGCCGATTTCATCGAGCGCTTCATGCGCGAGGCGACTGCGGGTTGAGATCACCCGAGCTTTTGCTTCTCCCGAACGCCTCTGAAACTATTTCAGGCGTCTCCTCGTCTTTTGCTGCGTCCCCATTGAGGGCGCCGAGCCTTAAAGGGCGCAACCTGCGTCTGGGCTATCGGAAGGAGGAGAATTTGTCATGTCCAATCTCGCAATTCGTCTCGCCACCTGTGCAGCCATCGTCGTGATGGCCGGTTCAACCGCTTATGCCGCAAATCCCAAGGTCGGAGGAGCAGCGATGTATGAAAACAAGAACATCGTTGAAAACGCCGTGAACTCCAAAGATCACACCACGCTGGTGGCGGCGGTGAAAGCGGCGGGTCTGGTGGAAACGTTGCAGGGCAAAGGGCCGTTCACCGTTTTCGCGCCCACCAATGAAGCCTTCGCAGCACTGCCGAAAGGTACTGTCGACACGCTTCTGAAGCCCGAAAACAAGGCGCAGCTGACCAAGGTTCTGACCTGCCACGTCGTTGCGGCAGATGCCCTGTCCAGCGCAATCGAAAAAATGATCAAGGACGATAACGGCACGCATGACGTCAAGACCGTCGGCGGCTGCGTGCTGAAGGCCAAGAGCAGCATGGGCAAGATCACGCTGAGGGATGAAAACGGCAACGTCGCGCAAGTGACTATTGCCGATGTCAAACAGTCCAACGGCGTTATCCACGTCATAGACAAGGTTCTTCTGCCGAAGATGTGATCCGCACTTTCAGAGCGTTTCCAGTCAAAACGCGTAGCGGTTTTGCGTCCGGACAATGCCTGAAACCAAGAATACAGAGCACGTGCGAAGGCTTCGTTTGAACTGGGAATGCTTTTGAAGCCGCTCTAGGGAGCGGCTTCTTTTTGCAGGATGGGTTACGGGGAGATACCCGCCATCCATATATGTTGCCATCACATAGCAGGCAGGATGGCGATGTCGCGGATCTCGGTTTCCAGACCGCCAACCGCGCCCACTTCCGTTGCTGCACCCGTCTCAAGGTTGATGCTGTAGAGCGTTTTATTCGCAACGAGATATGCGTTGTTCTTGCCGCCTTCCATGCCCTGAATGTCGAATGCGTAGGTTGCCGGCATTTCCTTGATTCCAAGCTTGCCGATTGCCTTTAGCGTGCCATCGTTCGGCTTGGTCTGCTGGATCAGCGCGCCGATCGTGGCGTCGATGTTGTACATCGCGGTCTTTTCCGGCTTGCCGATGGAGTTGGTATAGGCGGCCGCAACGATGTTCGGTGTTTCACCCTTGTGCATGTCGCCATCCTCGTAGGCCAGCGTGCCATCGACGGTCACGGCACCGGTGTCGGGGTGAACGCGGTGGTTCGTGGTTCCGGTCATGAAGCGCAGGCGGTCGGCCATGGGGTTGAAATCGACAACCACGGGTGCGTCCGTCAGTGTCAAAGTCTTGTCCATCTTCGCCACCTCTGTTGCAGCGCCGCTGTCGATATCGATGGTGACGATGCGGTGATCTGGCGTGACGCCGATAACCGTCTTGGTGCCGGGGCGGAAATCGATGCCGATCAGTTTGTCGACGCCGGTAACATCAACCTTTTTGCTGACAGTGGGCTTTTCCGTGTCGAAAACAACAAGCGTCCTGTCGCCGGTCAGGCCAACCGCGGGGGCTGCGAAAACGGAGGTGGCCGAAAGGGTTAGCGCAGCAGCGGAGGCGATCAAAGCGAAACGGGTGGTGTTCATGTCTATCTCCCTTGGTTGTTACAACGGAAGCGAACCGGCGTTTGCATCTGGCGATGCTTCCAGTCTGGTGACACCTGGGGAGAGGCGTTTGGATGCAGCATGCGAAATTTTTTTTGCCGTGCATCCGAATGGCTGGTTTAAATGTATAGGTTGAAAGAGCGTGATGGCCGTTACGGTCGGGGAGGTCATGGGACATATGCTGATTGGCTCGGTAACGGATGAACTCGAAACTGCTCTGGCCGCCTGTGCCAAAGGCGAGCGTGCCGGGCTGAGGCTCATATACGAGCGTGAGGCAGGACGTCTTGTCGCCGTTGCACAGCGTATTGTCCGCCGCCGCGATCTTGCCGAGGAGGTCGTCCAGGAGGCTTTTATCCGTATCTGGACCCACGCGCACCAGTTCGTGCCCGGCCGCGGGTCTGCGCGCGGATGGATTTACGCCGTCGTCCGCAACCGCGCGCTCAACGTGCTCCGCGACGGTAAACGTGAATACACCGATGAGGAAATAGAGGCGCTGCAGGATGCGGAGCAGGCGAGCGAACTCATTGCCGCGTGGCACAGGCTGGATCGCCAGTCGCGATTGCATGAGTGTCTTGCCTCTCTGGACGACCTCAAGCGTCGTGGCATCCTCATGGCCTATATCGGCGGTTATACGCATGGCGAGATCGCCGGACGACTGAAAATTCCCCTTGGCACCGCGAAATCCTGGATAAGGCGCGGCCTCCTGATGCTGCGGGAGTGCATGGCATGAAATTCGAACGCAGCGATATCCCGACACTGGCTGACGAATACGTGCTCGGTTTGCTCGAGAGTGCAGAGGCGGCGGAAGTCGAGGCTGAGATGGAAAAAGATGCCGGTCTGATGGCAGCCGTTGCCGCAAGTCGCGAGCGTTTTCTTCCCCTCGATACAGCCGTTGATCCGGTCGCGGTCGGCGGTAGCCTGTGGGAGAAGATCGAAAGCCAGCTTCCGGCGCGGCAGACCGTAGCGGCAAGCCCCTCGCTTTTGACCCCTGCCAACGAAAACAAAAGGAATGGATGGCGCGGTGCCGCTATCTCCGCCATCGCCGCATGCCTGTTGTTGTCAGCGGGGCTTGCCTTCAGTCTGATGCGCACCGTCGAGCCGCTGGTCATTGCAGTTCTGGTGAACGAGTCGGGTGAGGTTCAGGCCGTTGTCGAGGATTTCGGAAACGAAAATGCGAGTGTCAGGCTGCTGGCTGATTTCTCCGTGCCTCTGGACAAGACCATACAGGTCTGGACGCTGCCGTCGCGTGAGATGGGGCCGGTATCGCTCGGTCTGATCGAGGATGCCCGCTCGGTAAGTCTTTCCGGACCGTCCCTGCCCAGGCCGCAGAATGGCCAGCTTTATGAGTTGACGCTCGAGAACACGGGCGGTTCGCCGACCGGGCGTCCGACCGGGCCAATTCTGGCAAAGGGCTTTGCAAAAATGCCACGGTGAGAGGCTGCCAGCCGTTGGTATTCAGTGAGATGTCGTGTAGCGATTTCGGCTACGCACCGCACACAAAATTGACGATTGTGTGTGCGCGTGCAACATGACACTGTTTTTGCAACGGGCGGTTTGGGAAGGGCAAAAATGCCTCGGCCGCCAGACAGGGGACATTGATGCTACGCAATTATTTCTCGGATTCGATGAGAGTGATGCGTCGTGCCGCGCTGACGCTGGCGCTTGGTACGGCGCTTGCAATGCCGCTATTTTCCGCGAACGCCGAAGCGGCGGCGAAGAACGCCATCGTTCTCGGCATGGCAGTCGAGCCTGCGGGCCTCGATCCGACGATTGCCGCCCCGGTCGCCATCGGTCAGGTTACATGGCAGAACGTCTTTGAAGGTCTGGTGACCATCGACAGCGCCGGAAAAGTGAAGCCGCAGCTCGCCGAAAGCTGGGAGATTTCCGCTGACGGCAAGACCTATACCTTCAAACTGCGTCAGGGCGTGACCTTCCACGATGGCGAGTCATTCGATTCCTCCGTTGCAAAATTTTCGCTCGACCGGGCGCGCGGTGAAGCCTCAGTCAATCCTCAGAAGCGCTTCTTCGCCTCCATTGACGCCATTGAAACGCCGGATGCGGCAACACTCGTGTTGAAGCTCAAGCAGCCTGCAGGCAGCCTCATCTACTGGCTCGGCTGGCCCGCTTCCGTCATGGTTGCGCCAAAGAGCGCTGAGAACAACAAGACGACGCCTGTCGGTACCGGCCCGTTCAAGTTCGCCAGCTGGAGCAAAGGCGACAAGGTGGAACTGGAAAAGAACCCGGCTTACTGGGACAAGGCCGTTTCGGTGAAGCTTGAAAAGGCGACCTTCCGTTTCGTTTCCGATCCGCAGGCGCAGGCCGCTGCCTTGAAATCCGGTGATATCGATGCCTTCCCGGAATTCGGCGCGCCGGAACTGATGTCTTCCTTTGATGGTGATCCACGCCTCGGCACCTTCGTAGGCAACACCGAGCTGAAGGTCGTTGCGGGCATGAATAGCGCCCGCAAGCCCTTCGATGACAAGCGGGTGCGCCAGGCGCTGATGATGGCGGTGGATCGCGCTACGGTCGTCGAAGGTGCATGGTCCGGCTTCGGCACGGCCATCGGCAGCCATTATACACCGAACGACCGTGGTTACATCGATACCACCGGCGTGCATGCTTATGATGCGGAGAAGGCCAAGGCGCTGCTTTCGGAAGCCGGTTATCCCGATGGCTTCAGCTTCACCATCAAGGCGCCGCAGATGGCCTATGCGCAGCGCACCTCGCAGATATTGCAGGCGATGTTTGCGGAAATCGGCGTGACGATGAATATCGAAACCACCGAATTCCCGGCAAAATGGGTGGCGGATGTGCTCAAAGGCGCGGATTACGACATGACCATCGTTGCGCATGCCGAACCGATGGACATCGATATCTATGCGCGTGATCCGTACTACTTCAACTACAAGAACCCGGCCTTCAATGAGATCGTCAAGAATGTCGAGATGACCGCGGACGCTGGCGAGCAGGAAAAGCTCTACGGCGAAGCGCAGAAAATTCTCGCCGAGGATGTTCCTGCCCTTTATCTCTTCGTGATGCCGAAGCTCGGCGTCGGGGACAAGAAGGTCAAGGGATTGTGGGAAAACGAGCCGATCCCCTCCAACGTCTTGACTGATGTACATTGGGAAGAGTGACCTTTGTTGTGAATGGTAAGGCGTACTCTTCTCCTCATTCCTGTGCTCGTCACAGGAATCCAGCCAGCCCAAGTCCTTGGGCTGAAAATACTCTTCTCGCCGCGCAGACGCGCGTCGACTGGATTGCCGTGACGGACACGGGAATGAGGGGAGGGGCGCACCTGACGGTGAAGACTTATCGGCGCGTGACAGGTAACGAAATCGCGCAAGAAATGAGGGCCAGATGATTGCCGTCATTCTCCGGCGTCTTGCCAGCCTCCTCGTCACGCTGCTTGCCGTGTCTCTCATCATCTACTTGGTCATGGGGTTGCTGCCGGGTGATCCGGCGGCGATCATGCTCGGCACGTCCGCCAGCCCCGATACACTGGCAGCCCTGCAGAAAGAGATGGGCCTCGATCAGCCGCTGGCCCTGCGTTACCTGCATTGGCTTGGCGCGGTTTTTCAGGGCGATTTCGGCGAGTCCTATACCTACGGTGTGCCGGTCGCGGGGCTGATCTTCGAGCGGCTTGCCGTCACGCTACCCCTGGCGCTGATGGCCGTCTGCCTGTCGATCCTCATTGCCATTCCGCTCGGCGTGGCAGCGGCGCGCAACCGCAATGGCGCGCTGGATTTCGGCGCGGGGCTGTTTTCGCATATCGGCATTGCCGTGCCGGGCTTTTGGGTCGGCCTGCTGCTGATCCTCTTCTTTTCCACCATGCTGGGCTGGATGCCGGCGGGCGGCTTTCCGGGCTGGCAGGCCGGTTTCGGTGCCGCCTTTACGGCCCTGGTCCTGCCCGCCGTGGCATTGGCGCTCTCTCAGGCTGGCGTTTTGACCCGTGTCTGTCGCTCGGCGGTGCTGGAAGTCATGAACGAGGATTTCGTGCGCACCGCCCGCGCCAAGGGGTTGAGCGAGCGCGTGGCGCTTTGGCGGCATGCGGTGCCAAATGCGATGATCCCGGTCGTTACCATGATCGGCCTGCAATTCACCTTTCTGATTGCCGGCGCCGTTCTAGTGGAAAACGTCTTCAACCTGCCGGGGCTCGGGCGGCTTGCCTATCAGGCGCTGACGCAGCGCGATATCGTCGTCATGCAATCGGTGGTGCTATTCTTTTCCGGCCTCGTCATCGTCATGAATTTCGTCGTCGATATCGCCTATCTGTTTATCGACCCACGGCTGCGGGCAGGTGCGCGATGATGAAAACGATCCGCCGACGCCCCGCTTTCCTCCTTGGCCTTGCCGTCACCGCGTTTCTTGTGGCGGTTGCCCTTCTGTCGCTCGTCTGGACGCCGGTGTCTCCGACGAAGATGCAGATTGTGCAGAAACTCAAGTCACCGTTCGCCTATGGTGGTTTCGGCACAGATCATTTCGGTCGGGACGTTCTGTCCATGCTGATGGTCGGCGCTTGGAATTCGCTGTCGACCGCCGTTGCCGCCGTTGCCATCGGTGCTTTCATAGGAACGCTGGTCGGCGTGACTGTCGCTGCCCTTCGCGGCTTCACCGAAACCGCGGTCATGCGCATCTGCGATATCATCTTCGCGCTGCCGCCCATCCTTTCTGCGATGATGCTCGGCGCTTTCATCGGTACGGGCCGCTTCACGGCCATCATTGCCATCGCGACCTTCATGGTGCCGGTGTTTGCCCGCCTGACGCTGGGTGCCGCCTTGCAGATCTGGGCGCGGGAATACATCACGGCAGCAACGAGCATCGGCCAGAACCGGGCGAAGATAACCGTTTTCCATATCGTGCCAAACATATCGAACCAGATCATCGTGCAGGTGACGATCCAGCTCGGTCTGGCGATTCTGACGGAGGCCGGATTGTCGTTCCTCGGGCTTGGCATGCCGCCGCCCGCTGCCACCTGGGGCCGTATGCTGGCCGATGCGCAGACCTATCTCGGTGCTGCTCCCTGGCTTGCGATCATGCCCGGCCTTGCGATTGCCCTTGCGGTCTTCGGCTTCAACCTGCTCGGCGATGGTCTTCGCGATCTACTCGATCCACGCGACACGAGCTGAATGGCTTTACGCCCATTCCATCCCATTTTTCTGTTTGTTTTTGACGAGACGAATCCCATGACCGATCTCCATCAGCTCAACACGCTCGAAATTCTGTCGCTCTACGACGAGAAAAAGCTGTCGCCGTCTGAATATTGGCAGTCGGTGGAAAAGCGTATCGAAGCGTTCGAACCGGCCGTCAATGCGCTCTATGCCTATGACCCGGAAGATGCCCGGGCACAAGCGCAGACGTCGACAGAGCGCTGGCAAAAGGGCGAAACGCTTGGCGCGCTCGATGGCATTCCGGTATCGCTGAAGGAACTGATCGCCACCAAGGGCCAGCCGATCCCGCTTGGCACCAAGGCCGTGGAACTGGTTCCCGCTGCCGAGGATGCGCCGGTGGCCGCCCGTTGCCGTGAGGACGGGGCGATCATTTACGCAAAGACGACCTGCCCGGATTACGGCATGTTGTCGTCCGGCCTTTCGAGCTTCCACAAGCTCAGCCGCAATCCCTGGGATCCGACGCAGAACCCCGGCGGTTCCAGCGCCGGTGCTGCATCCGCCGGTGCTGCCAGCTACGGCACGCTGCATATCGGCACGGATATCGGCGGTTCGGTGCGGCTTCCGGCCGGTTGGACCGGTCTTTTCGGCTTCAAGCCCAGTCAGGGCCGCATTCCGGTCGATCCCTACTACACCGGCCGTTGCGCTGGACCCATGACCCGCACGGTGGTGGACAGCGCCTATGCCATGGCCACGCTGTCACGGCCCGACTGGCGCGACGGCACATCCTTGCCGCCCAATGATATCAACTGGATGGACCTCGATATCGATGTGAAGGGGCTGAAGATCGGCCTGATGCTGGATGCCGGTTGCGGACTGACGGTCGATGACGAGGTGCGTGAGGCGGTACTGTCGGCCGCGAAACTGTTCGCGGAGGCCGGCGCAATCGTCGTTCCGGTGGAGCCGGTCTTGACCCGTGACATGCTGGACGGTCTGGATGATTTCTGGCGGGCGAAATTCTGGGGTGATATTTCGCTTCTGAGCGAGGAACGCCGCGCTTCGATCCTGCCCTATATCTACGAATGGGCGGTCAAGGGAGCGGAGGTCACCGGCGCCCGCGCCGCCTTTGGTTTCAATCAAACGATGGAAATGCGCAAAAGCTGCGGACGGTTGATGCAGACGGTCGATGCGGTGATTTCGCCGACCAACCCCATCGTCTCCTATCCGGCGGACTGGGCTTCGCCCACCAACGATCCGCAGCGGCCGTTCGAACATATTGCTTTCACCGTGCCGTGGAACATGTCGGAGCAGCCGGCATCCTCGATCAATTGCGGGTTCTCGAAATCCGGCATGCCTATCGGCCTGCAGATCGTTGGCCCCCGTTACGCAGACCTCTTTGTACTCAAGATTTCCAAGGCGTTCGAGGACTGGACCGGCGGCGTGAAAAACTGGCCGCAGCCGCCAAAGGTCCGCTGATCTCTCCTTTATCGCGCGTGTAGTAACGCCATAATACCCGCATCCGTGTTCCTCCTGTTAGCCTGCTTTCGGTATTCGATACGGGAGGAACAGTCATGCCGAAAAAGATACTGATGATCACCGGCGATTTCGCCGAGGATTACGAAACCATGGTGCCTTTCCAGACGCTTCTGGCGGTGGGCCACACGGTCCATGCCGTCTGCCCCGGCAAGAAGGCGGGCCAGACGATTGCCACCGCCATTCATGATTTCGAGGGCGACCAGACCTATTCGGAAAAGCGGGGCCATAACTTCGCGCTCAACGCCACCTTTGCCGATATCAAGGCTGTGGATTACGATGCGCTGGTCATTCCGGGCGGTCGTGCGCCGGAATATCTGCGCCTCAATGCTGATGTGCTGGCAGCGGTGAAACACTTCTTCGATGCCGACAAGCCGGTCGCCGCCGTCTGCCACGGTGCGCAATTGCTAGCCGCCGCCGATGTCCTGAAAGGCCGGACATGTTCGGCCTATCCGGCCTGCCGCCCGGAGGTGGAACTGGCGGGTGGCATCTATGCCGATATCGCCATCGATGCGGCCGTTACAGATGGCAAGCTGGTGACGGCGCCCGCCTGGCCCGCTCATCCAGCCTGGCTCAGCCAGTTCATGGCCGTTCTCGATAAATAAGGTGAAAGGGGCGGGGCTTTTTCCGGCCCCGTTTCCCGTCTATCTTCTGATCATGGTGAGGGAGGAAACCATGTGCAAGCTGTTCATCAAGGCAGACCCGACGCTTTGGGAAAGCCATACCCGATCTCTCAGGATCGACGGCATGGTGACGAGCGTCAGGCTCGAAAACTTCTTCTGGACGACGCTGGACGAAATCGCCCGTCGCGATGGTATGAACAGCGTGCAGCTCATCGCAAAACTCTACAACGAGTCGATCGATGCCGGTCACGACCTTGGTAATTTCACCTCGTTCCTGCGGGTGTGCTGCGGGCGTTATATGGCCTTGCAACTTTCCGGAGATATCCCTGTTCGGAGCGATATTCCGATTGCCGCACTGGATGCCGACAGCATTCTCGATGCGGAAAAGGTGAACTACCACTAATCCGCAGCCTCATACTCTACGTCATCCTCGGGTCAAGCCCGAGGATGACGCAGGAGAGGTTCTGCGCGTTTCTTCAATTCTTCAGCGCACGCGGGTCGAGTGCATCGCGCACTGCATCGCCGATATAATTGACGCTGAGAACGGTGAGAGAGATCGCCAGCCCCGGCCACAGGACGCGTGAAGGCGTGAGTTGCAGGAAGTTCGCGCCATCGAACAACAGGCGTCCCCATGTCGGGAAGTCGGACGGGAATCCGAGGCCGAGGAAGGAGAGCGCCGATTCCGTGATGATAGCCGAGGCGATGCCGAGCGTCGCTGAAACCATGATGGAACTCAGGACGTTGGGCAGGATGTGCTTGAGGATGATGCGGTATTCGCGCATTCCGCTCGATTTCGCCGCCATGATGAATTCCTGGTTCTTGATCGTCAGTACATCGCCGCGCACGATGCGGGCGGTGTGCATCCAGCTGGTTATGCCGATCACGAAGACGATCAGGATGAAGATGCCGCTTTCCGGTCCGAAGGCGGCGCGCAGCGTATCGCGAAACAGCATGATGATCACGAGCAGCAGCGGCAGAAGCGGCAGTGCGAGGAACAGGTCCGTCAACCGCATCAGCGGCCCGTCCAGCCGGCGGAAGTACCCGGAGAGAACGCCGACGAGCGTTCCCAGAACCAGCGCCAGCAGCATGGCGGTGATGCCGACGGCAAGCGAGATGCGCCCGCCCGCCAGAACCTGCGCCAGCATGTCCTTGCCTAGGTTATCCGTGCCGAACGGATGCGCCAGCGAGGGCCACTGGTTGCGGTCCTTCACGTTGAGGGCGTTGGGGGCGACCGTGTGGATGTAAGGCCCGACATAAACGGCAAGCAGGATGAACACGAAGACGATCAGCCCGACCACGCCGCCCTTATGGGCGCGGAACTGCTTCCAGATGTCGGCCAGTGCGGACTGGGTAGGGGTGGGGGCAACGGCTGGCGCTGCAACGGTGGCGTCAGTCATAGCGGATCCTCGGGTCAAGAATGCCGTAGAGAACGTCGGCGATCACATTGAAGAGAACGATCAGCACGGCAAAGATGAAGGTCAGGGTCTGCACCAGCGGAATATCTGCGCCCTGCACGGCGGTAATCAGCAGCTGCCCGAGCCCGTTCACGCGGAAAATCTGCTCGGTGATGATCGCGCCGGAAAAGATCGTCGGAACGCCGAGCGCGATGACCGTCACCACAGGAATGAGACTGTTGCGCAGCACGTGCACCAGCAGGACGGCCTTTTCCTTGACGCCCTTGGCGCGGGCGGTGCGCACATAGTCCTGATGCAGGTTGTCCAGCATGGAGGCGCGCACGAAGCGGCTGATCTGCGAGACGTTATAGAGTGTCAGCACCATGACCGGCAGGAACATCTGCTTCACCTGCGCCACGAAGCTCGCCCAGTCCGTGACCCTGAGATTGGTGTCGTAGACGGAGGGGAACCATTGCAGGTTGGAGCTGAAAATCACCACCAGCAAAACGCCGGTGAAGAAGGTGGGAACCGAATACCCGACCATCGAGACGAAGGTGCCGATCTGGTCGAAGATCGAATATTGCTTGTAGGCCGAGATCACCCCGATCGGGATCGCCAGCAACGCGCCGAACAGATAGGCAAGGCCGACGACCCAGAGCGTCTGCGGCATGCGCTGGATGACGAGATCGACAACCGGGCTGCGGGTCGCCCATGACAGGACGCGGGTGCGTTCGCCATCACCGATCTGCCAGCCGGTCAGCTTTTCGAAAAGGTTCAGCGGTTCGTTGATGAAAAACTGCTGCAGCCACAACAGGTAACGGATCAGGAAGGGCTGATCGAGGCCGAGGGAAGCGCGGATCTGTTCGCGAACTTCCGGCGGAATGGTGAGCGGCAGGTCGCCGGTCGGATCGTTGGGCGCGAGATCTAGCAACGCGAAAATGACGAAGCTGATGACAAGCAGCGTCGGCACGGCAAAAGCAAGCCGTCGGAGCGTAAAGGTAAACATGGGAAAGTCTCCAGACCGTCAGAGCGGGATGGCAAAGCGCCGGTTCCCTCAAGGGAAACCGGCGCGTCCTGCATCTTACTTCTTGCGGGACCAGTCAGCGACGTTCCAGAGTTCCGAATCCCAGGCGTTCATGCGAACGCCCTCGAGCGTCAGCGAATGCGACGAAACGCTGCCTCGGTGGATCAGAGGAATGTGCGCGCCTTCTTCCGTCAGCATGTCGTTGGCCTGCTTCGTCAGTTCGGCGCGTTTTGCCAGATCGGCGGTCTTGGAGAGTTCACCCACCAGCTTGTCATATTCCGGGTTGCAGTAACGCGGAATGTTCTGGCCCTGCCAGCCGGTTTCCGGACGCGGAATCTTGTCGCACAGCCATTCCGCCAGATATTTTTCCCCATCCGTGCCGTCGAAGTTATTGGTGTACATTTCAACGTCGGCATAGAATTTCTGGAAAGTGTCCGGGCTTGCCGGGTCGCCACCGAAGAAGACGGAGGCAGAGACGTTGCGCAGTTCAGCACCGACGCCGATCTGCGACCACATGTCCTTGACAAGTTCCTGCGTTGCCTGACGCACGGAGTTGGTGGAGGTCTGGTAGAGGAAGGAAAGCTTCACGCCGTTCTTGGCGCGGATGCCGTCGGAACCCTTTACCCAGCCTGCGTCGTCCAGCAGCTTGTTCGCACCTTCGAGATCCTGCTTCAGGCACCAGCTGTCGTTTTTGGTCGATGCGATCGCTGCTGGAGCAGGAACGATGTTGCAGGTCGGCTGACCGCCTTCGCCGTAACCGGCTTCGTCGATGATTTCGCGGTCGATGGCGAGCGACAGCGCCCGGCGAACGGCCGGATCGGAGAGGGCCGGATGCGGGCCTGCCTCCTTGGTGGAGCGCTTGTCACCAAGCGACGGATCGGCGTTGTACCAGTTGAGGTTGATACGTTCGACCTGCGTGCCGAAGGCGGTTTCCAGCTTGCCCTTGCCTGCGGCAACCATGGTCGCCAGAATTTCCGGCTCAACCTGCATGTTCCAGGCATAATCGTATTCGCCAGTTTCCAGAACGGCGCGCGCCGCGGAGGCCGCGTCACCGCCGCCCTTCAGCGTTGCAGTCGCGAAGGCAGGCTTGCTCGGGTCGCGGTAATTGGGGTTGGCAACGTAGCTGATGACGTCGTTCGGCTTGAAATCCTTGACGACGAATGGGCCGGTGCCGATCGGGCCGAAGTTGGCGGAGGTGCAGCCCGGAGCGGCCGCGCCGACGCAGTTTTCGAACTGCTTCTTCTGGATGACCGGAGACTGTGCGCCGACGAAGGCGGAATAGGGGTATGGCTTCGGCTCGGTGAAGGAGATCTTCACGGTGTACGGATCGAGAGCCTCAACGGATTTGACGCCCTCATACTGGGCAGCCTGTGCACAACCGCCATCGGGTGCGGTGCAGTATTTCCAGGTGAAGATCACGTCGTCTGCCGTGAACGGGGTGCCGTCGGACCACTTCACGTCCTTTTTCAGCTTCCAGGTCATGCTGAGCAGGTCTTTGGCGACGCCGCCGTTGTCGACTGTTGGGATTTCGGTCACAAGCATCGGAACAAGCTCACCTTTTTCGTCGTAACGCGCCAGCGGCTCGATGACCATGGAGGAGCTGTAGACCTCTTTCGTGCCACCCGAAAGATAGGGATTGAGCGTCGATACGGCCTGCCAGAACAGGATTTTCAGCTCGCCGTCACTGCCGCGCTCGGCGTGGGCGGCGGAGCCTGCCAAGGCCAAAGCCGCAACCGTGCTGGCAAAGAGAACGCTACGCTTGTTCATTGTATTTTCCCCTTTTTTGATTTTATCCGTTTGAATGTCTGGACGCCTTTCCTCAAGCGTCACATGCAAAGCCTGTTTATTTAAGTATTTGACTTTACTCGGAAATATTCCGTGCATTCTCCCTGATGCTATTGTTGGATTTTTTGAAATGCAACCCCCAAAGTTTCAGAGATGAACAAAAATTGTGCCATCGTGTTTCGGGCCTATTTTTCGCGCATGCAGCAAAATTCACACTTGCAAAACGGAAATTTCCCATCGCAATATGCCAACCAACAACCCGGCGGGGAACAAAAAAAGGAAAAACGGGAATGCCGATATTGAACCGAGTGGCCGAAATGCAGGAAGAAGTTGCCGGCTGGAGGCGCCACCTGCATCAGACTCCGGAACTGCTTTACGACGTGTTCGAAACCTCGAAATTCGTGGCGGAAAAACTGCAATCCTTCGGGTGCGACATCGTGGAAACCGGCATCGGCAAGGCCGGTGTCGTGGGTATCATCAAGGGGCGGCACGGCGATGGCCCGACCATCGGTTTCCGCTCCGACATGGATGCGCTGCCGATTCTGGAAACCAGTGGCAAGCCATGGGCGTCGAAGACGCCGGGCAAGGCGCATTCCTGTGGCCATGACGGTCATACCGCGATGCTGCTCGGTGCTGCGCAATACCTTGCCGAAACCCGCAATTTCAAGGGTTCCGTCGCGGTGATCTTCCAGCCTGCGGAAGAGGGCGGTGCTGGCGCGCTTGCCATGCTCAATGACGGCATGATGGAAAAATTCGGCATCAGCCAGGTTTACGGCATGCACAACGAGCCGGGCATTCCGGTGGGCAATTTCGCCATCCGCAAGGGTTCGACCATGGCGGCGGCGGATAGCTTCGAGATCACCATTACCGGGCGCGGCAGCCATGCCGCAGCGCCGCACCTGTCCATCGACCCGGTGTTGACGTCCGCTCACATCATCATCGCGCTGCAATCCATCGTTTCCCGCGAGACGGATCCGCTGAAGTCGCTGGTCGTGACCGTGGCGACCACCCATGGCGGTACGGCATCCAACGTCATTCCCGGCGCTGTGACGCTGACGGGCACGGTGCGTACGCTTCTGCCGGAAACGCGCGATTTTGCTGAAAAGCGCCTGAAGGAAGTGGCGACCGCTACGGGCCTGGCACATGGGGCTACGGTGGAGGTGAGGTATGACCGCGGTTATCCGGTCACTTTCAACCACGCCGACGAGACGGAGTTCGCAACGGGCGTCGCCATGGGCGTGGCCGGCACGAATGCGGTCAACACCAATCCCAATCCGCATATGGGCGCTGAAGATTTTTCCTACATGCTGGAAGCGCGCCCCGGCGCGTTCATCTTCATCGGCAACGGCGATACGGCGGGCCTGCACAACGCCGCTTACGACTTCAACGACGACGCACTGCCTTACGGCATCAGCTACTGGGTTTCGATGGCCGAAACCGCGCTTGCTGCGTAAGTTCAATGGCGGCCCCGTGGCCGCCTTCTGCTTTTCAGGAGATCGGCATGCTTTTGGCGGCAACGTCCATGGAACACACCGGCGGCTCGGTAACACCGGTGCTGTCCGTCCAGAATATGACCACCTCTTTTCGCGTCGATGGCGCATGGAAACCGGTGGTGCGTAACATGAGCTTCGAGATCGCGCCCCGGGAGACGGTGGCCATCGTCGGTGAATCGGGTTCGGGAAAATCGGTGACGTCGCTGTCTATCATGCGCCTGCTCGACAAGAAATCGAGCCGCATCGAGGGCAAGGTCATGCTGGGCGGACGCGATCTCCTGGCCTTGCCGGAAGAGGAGATGCGCCAGGTCCGCGGCAAGGACATTTCGATGATCTTCCAGGAGCCGATGACGAGCCTCAACCCGATCTTCCCGATCGGCAAACAGATTGCCGAGGCTCTGACGGTGCATCAGGATATTTCCGCCTCTGCCGCAAAGGCGGAGGTGATCCGCCTCCTGGAAAAAGTGCGCATTCCCAATGCGAAGAACCGGTTCGACGAATATCCGCATCAGTTTTCCGGCGGTATGCGCCAGCGCGTGATGATCGCCATGGCGCTCGCCTCAAAGCCGAAGCTCTTGATCGCCGACGAGCCGACCACGGCGCTGGATGTTACCATTCAGGGCCAGATTCTCGACCTCATCAAGACCCTTCAGGAAGAAGAAGGCATGTCCGTTCTGTTCATCACGCATGACATGGGCGTGGTGGCGGAAGTGGCGGATCGGACCATTGTCATGTTCCGTGGCGATGTGGTGGAAACCGGCGCGACGGACGACATCTTCCATCGCGGCAACCACCCTTATACCCGTGCGCTTTTGTCTGCCGTGCCCAAGCTCGGCTCTATGAAGGAGCGCGTGCTTCCCGCGCGTTTCCCCATCATCGACATCAAGACCGGCGAGAGTCAGCCGATTGTCGAGGTCAAGGATACGGTATCGAAGGCTCGCACGCCGATTTTGGCGGTGAAGGATCTGACGACCCGTTTCGATATCCGCTCCGGCCTGCTCGGACGCAAATCGGGCGCGGTGCATGCTGTCGAGAAAGTCTCCTTCGATCTGGCGGAGGGCGAAACGCTGTCTCTGGTGGGCGAATCGGGCTGCGGCAAATCCACGACGGGCCGTTCGATCACGCGTTTGATCGAGCCGACCTCCGGCAATGTGACGCTGGACGGCTACGATGTCATGAAACTCGATAAGACGACATTGCGCACCATGCGCCGCAGCGTGCAGATGATCTTTCAGGATCCCTTCGCCAGCCTTGACCCGCGCATGAGCGTGGGGGCCGCGATCATGGAACCGTTTATCGAACATCGGCTTGGATCGAAGGGTGAGGCGCGAGAAAAGGCCGCCGATCTCATGGGCAAGGTCGGCCTCAGCGCCGATATGATGAAGCGTTTCCCGCACGAATTTTCCGGCGGTCAGCGCCAGCGTGTGGCGATTGCCCGCTCGTTGATGCTCGACCCGAAGGTCATTGTTGCGGATGAGGCGGTGTCGGCGCTGGACGTTTCGATCAAGGCGCAGGTCTGCAACCTGTTGCTCGATTTGCAGCAGAGCCTCAATCTGGCTTTCCTGTTCATTTCGCACGACATGGCGGTGGTCGAGCGCGTCAGCCACCGCGTCGCCGTGATGTATCTGGGTGAAATCGTCGAGATTGGCCCACGCGCCGCCGTCTTTGACAATCCGCAGCATCCCTATACGAAGAAACTGATGTCGGCTGTCCCGGTGCCGGACCCGTCGCGGCGTCAGATGAAGCGCAACATGGCCACGGACGAGATCAAAAGCCCGATCCGACCCGTGGACTACATCGCGCCGCAGCGCCAATATCGCGAGGTTTCCCCCGGCCATCTGGTGCAGGAAGCAGCGTGATTTGAGTGGACCGAGAGTGGGGCGCCGCGCCTCACTCTCGATGTCATCGTCGGACCTGATCCGAAGCCTGACGAGATGAAGTCCGGGGTCGCGGGAGCTCAAGCCAGTCTTCTCGCCATCAAGACGATCCTAGGGATTCTCCACCGCGAACAGATTGTCGGCCATGAAATCCACGAACACGCGGATTTTTGGCGAAAGATAACGGCTTGTTGGCCAAAGCACCCGGAAGACGCCTGCTTCTGCCGTGAAGTCTTCGAGTATCGTGACCAGCCTGCCTTCACCTATCTGCTGAGCCACGGCGAAATGCGGCAGGCACGTCACGCCAAAACCATTCTCGGCAAGATGGATGAGCGGCTCAAGTGTGCTGGCTATCGTGGTCGCCGGCAGCGCGATGCGCAGGTCTTTGCCGTCTCGAGATAATGGCCACGGCTCCAGTTTGCCCGAGTTGGCGTATCGGTGGTGCAAGCAACGATGACGCAGCAGGTCTTCAGGGATTTGCGGCATGCCTTCTTCTTCGAGATAGGCGGGCGAAGCGACTATGCGGTGCGTGAAGGCGCCAAGCTTTCGGCTCATCAACCGGGTATCACGCACCTCGCCTGTCCGGACAACGGCATCGAAACCTTCTTCGATCACGTCAACGAGGCGGTCGGTAAAGTCAAGGTCGAGCCTGATTTCGGGATAAGCTTTCATGAAAGCCGATATCGCCGGCATCAGCAGCATTCCTGTCAACGGAAAACTCACGCGCAAAAGGCCGCTGGGCTTGCTGTGAGATCTTGAAAGCTGCGCCTGCGCCGTATCCAGTTCGGACAGGATGCGACGGCAGGTGTCGAGAAAGAAGCTTCCTTCCTCGGTCAGTGTCATGCTGCGCGTCGAACGATGGAAAAGACGCACACCCATCTCCTGCTCAAGACGCGCTATTGCCTTGCCGACGGCCGAGCTTGAGAGGCCCAGTCGTTGAGCGGCGGCGACAAAGCTGCCACCCTCGGCCGTTTGAACGAAGATACCCAACGTGCCAAGCTTATCCATATCGGTCCTATTCAGGAATATTATTCCGCTCTCATCGGAATACGCGACCATTTATCGCCTATCGTGTCATCGATATCCAGTGTGGCGCGGCAACCAGTGCCGATTTTCATGAAAGGAAAGCATATGGATACGAAGTTCACCGCCGGGTTCTCCGTCGCACCGAAGCCGACAACGTTTATCGTCAACGTTATTCACGCCCATCCGGGCAAGCAGGATGAGGCGTTTGAGATCATTCAGGATGTGGTTCACTATGTGGCAGAAAGAAAGGCTGGATTTCTCTGGAGCAATCTGGCCAAGAGCACGGATGGACTGACCGTGGTCAACATTGAAGCAATCCAGGATGCAGGTAACGTCGACGAATTCTTCTCCGATCCGGTTTTTGTCGAGAAATTCCGCAGGCTTGATACGGTCTCAACCAGCGAATTCCATGCCTATAACGTTGGTGATCTGGTTCTGCCCAAACTGGCAGTTTGAACGCGATAAGCTGTTCATCCCCCACGAGCGGTAAACTCGTCACCGTGTCGCCATCGCTTCGCCGATGGCGACCATCCCTCTCAATGCTGCCGCACAGGAGAGAAAACAGGCGACGTGGCGGTGTCTTACTCTCCAGATTTTGCCCCACCGGACATTCCCGCGGGCCCTCACGCGTTTGACACGCGGCCTCAAATAATGTCAGCACATGTCGAGGACATACGGACAAGGGCAGCGAGATGGCCAAACGAAGCGAGGCGGCACACGGGCGGCTGGATGATGCGGCGCGGGCAGGGTGGCTTTATTACGTCGCCGGTCGCACACAGGATGAGATTGCCGCTGCCATGGGCATTTCCCGCCAGTCGGCGCAACGCCTCGTATCGCTTGCGGTGGCGGAGCGGCTTATCAAGGTACGGCTCGATCACCCCATCGCCGCCTGTCTCGAAAAATCGGAAAAGCTGAAAGAGCGTTTCGGTCTGAAGCATGCCGAGGTGGTTCCGAGCGACCCGGCGGGTGTGTCCTCGACTGTCGGTATCGCCGAGGCGGGTGCTGCCGAAATCGAGCGCTGGCTGAAAAGCTCCGATCCCATCGTGCTGGCCGTTGGCACGGGGCGCACGCTCAAGGCGGCGGTGGATCAGCTGCCGCCGATGGAATGCCCGCAGCACCGCATCGTGTCGCTCACCGGTAATATCGGGCCGGACGGATCGGCGGCCTATTACAACGTCATCTTCTCCATGGCAGACGCCATCAAGGCACGGCATTTCCCCATGCCGCTGCCGGTCCTTTGTTCTTCGGCCGAAGAGCGCGAATTGCTGCACGATCAGTCCATGGTGCGCTCCACCCTTGCGCTGGGGGCTGCGGCGAATGTCACTTTCGTCGGTGTCGGCGAACTGGGTGAAAACGCGCCGCTCTGCGTCGACGGCTTTCTCGGTGTGGACGAGATGAAGGCGCTGATGGCAAGCGGCGCCGTCGGAGAGATCTGCGGCTGGATGTACGATGCGAACGGCCGGGTGCTGGAGCATTCCGTCAATGAGCGGGTGGCCTCCGTTCCCATCCCCTCGCGGCAGACCTGCACCGTTATCGGCCTGGCTCAGGGACCTCGGAAGCAGGCCTCGATTCTGGCCGCGCTGCGAGGCGAGCTATTGAACGGCATCATCACCGATGAAGTGACGAGTGAATATTTGCTCACTAATTGAGCAAAAATTATATCAATAAAATCAAATGTCTAGTTTTTCCATGTGCGGCGCAGCACAGGACGTGGCTTGACTTTTGTTGTTTTGAGGTGAGTAAATGCCCTAGAGCAAAGCGAATGCTCAATAATTCTTCTGGGAGGAAGATATGACGTTGAAGACCATTTTGCTGGGCGCCTGCTCGGTTCTCGCCTTTTCCACCCTCGCTTCTGCAGAAACGCTCACGATCGCCACCGTGAACAACGGCGACATGATCCGCATGCAGGGGCTGACCTCCGACTTCACCACCAAGAACCCCGACATTCAGGTTGAGTGGGTCACGCTTGAAGAAAACGTGTTGCGTGAACGCGTCACGACCGACATCGCAACCAATGGCGGCCAATACGACATCATGACCATCGGCAACTACGAAGTGCCGATCTGGGCCAAGCAGGGCTGGCTTCTGCCGCTCGAGAAACTTGGCGACACATACGACGTGGACGATCTTCTGCCTGCCATCCGTGGCGGTCTTTCCGCCGAAGGCAAGCTTTACGCAGCGCCTTTCTACGGCGAATCCGCAATGATCATGTACCGCAAGGATCTGTTTGAAAAAGCCGGTCTGAAGATGCCTGAAAACCCGACCTGGGAGTTCATCGGCGATGCGGCCCGCAAGATCACCGACCGCTCCGGCGACATTAACGGCATGTGCCTTCGCGGCAAGGCCGGCTGGGGTGAGAACATGGCGTTCATCACCGCGCTCACCAACTCCTTCGGTGGCCGCTGGTTCGATGAGAACTGGAAGCCCCAGTTCGATCAGCCGGAATGGAAGAACGCCCTGCAGTTCTACGTCGATCTGATGAAGGATGCAGGCCCGTCCGGTGCATCGTCCAACGGCTTCAACGAAAACCTCACGCTGTTCCAGCAGGGCAAGTGCGGCATGTGGATCGACGCCACCGTTGCGGCATCCTTCGTGTCCAACCCCAAGGACTCTACGGTTGCTGACAAGGTTGGTTATGCGATCTTCCCGACTCAGGGCGAACTGAAGAACCATGGCAACTGGCTGTGGTCGTGGAACCTGGCGATCCCGAAGAGCTCCAAGAAGTCGGAAGCTGCTGAAAAGTTCATCGCCTGGGCGACCAGCAAGGAATACACCGAACTCGTCGCTTCCAAGGAAGGCTGGGCTAACGTGCCTCCCGGCACGCGCACCTCGCTTTACAAGAACGCCGAATATGAAAAGGCGGCTCCCTTCGCCAAGCCGACGCTTGCCGCAATGGACGCTGCCGACATCACCAAGCCTACCGTCAAGCCGGTGCCTTACACCGGTGGCCAGTTCGTAGCGATCCCTGAGTTCCAGGCGCTCGGCACCACGGTCGGTCAGCTGTTCTCGGCGGTTGTCGCCGGTCAGTCGAGCGTTGACGATGCACTGGCGGGTGCCCAGTCCACCGCAACCCGTGAAATGACCCGCGCCGGTTACATCAAGTAATCCTCCCGAAGATCGCTGTCCGGCAGGCTTGCCGGGCAGCGACACCTGCGGGGTACCTGTCAGGGTATGCCGGGTCTCCAGAGCATTTCCAGCAAAAGTCGAAACCGGTTTTCCGTCCGGAAATGCGAAAAACAAAAAGAGACCCGGCTGCCACCCGATCCAATCAATAAGAAAAAACGGCCAGAATGCCGCCTGAAGCGGCGCTGGCAAAACCTGAATGTGGGAGGTTGTCATGGCGACGCGGAACACGAGTGGTTTGGCGCGGATGATGCTGGCGCCGTCTGTATTGCTGCTTCTGGTATGGATGATCGTGCCGCTGGCGATGACCCTGTGGTTCTCGTTCCAGAACTACAATCTTCTCAACCCGGCCAATGTCAGCTTCGCCGGGCTGTTCAACTATCAGTTCTTTTATACCGATCCGGCCTTTTTCCAGTCCATCTGGAACACGCTGCTCATCGTCGTCGGCGTGCTGTTCATCACCGTCGTCGGCGGAACGGCGATCGCGCTTCTGCTGGATCAGGAAATCTTCGGCCAGGGTATCGTTCGCATTCTGGTCATCTCGCCGTTCTTCGTCATGCCGCCGGTCGCCGCTCTTGTCTGGAAGAACATGATCATGCATCCGGGCTATGGCGTGCTGGCGGATCTCGCCCGCTTCTTCGGGGTGCAGCCGATTGACTGGTTTGCGCAATATCCGCTGTTTTCCATCATCATCATCGTCGCATGGCAGTGGCTGCCATTCGCCACGCTGATCCTTTTGACCGCGCTGCAGTCGCTGGACGGCGAGCAGAAGGAAGCGGCCGAGATGGATGGCGCCAACTTCTTCAACCGCTTCATCTATCTGACGGTGCCGCATCTTTCCCGCGCCATCACGGTCGTCATTCTCATCCAGACGATCTTCTTGCTCGGCGTTTACGCGGAAATCCTCGTCACCACCAATGGCGGGCCGGGCTACGCGTCCACCAACCTCGCCTTCCTCATCTATCGCACGGCGCTGCTCGGTTATGACGTCGGCGGTGCATCGGCAGGCGGCATCATCGCCGTCATCCTCGCCAACGTCGTCGCCATCTTCCTGATGCGCGCCGTCGGCAAGAACCTCGATCGCTAAGGGGGAGAAAGATCATGGCACGCAAAGCATCGACCCGCTCCAAGATCGGTTTTTCACTGGCTGCATGGGCCGTCGCCCTCCTGCTGTTCTTCCCGATCCTCTATGCCTTCCTCACCTCCCTCAAGACGGAGCCGGAAGCGATTGCAGGCTTCAGTCTCCTTCCATCCGGAACGCTGGAAAACTACATCACGGTGCAGACGCAGCGCGATTACTTCAAGCCGTTCATGAATTCCGTCGTCCTGTCGCTCGGTTCGACCATCATCGCGCTCATTATCGCCATTCCGGCAGCATGGGCCATGGCCTTTTCGCCAACCAAGCGCACCAAGGACATCCTGATGTGGATGCTCTCCACAAAGATGATGCCGGCGGTTGCCGTGCTGGTGCCGATCTACCTGATCTTCCGCAACGCCGGCATGCTCGATACCCGCATCGGCCTGACGATCATGCTCACCTTCATCAACCTGCCGATCGTGGTGTGGATGCTCTACACCTACTTCCGGGAAATTCCGGGTGAAATCCTGGAAGCCGCGCGTATGGATGGAGCCTCGCTGTGGAACGAGATCGTCTATGTCCTGACGCCGATGGCGGTTCCGGGCATAGCCTCCACGCTGCTTTTGAACGTCATCCTCGCCTGGAACGAATCCTTCTGGACGATCCGGCTCACCACCACCAATGCAGCGCCGCTCACCGCCTTCATCGCCTCGTTCTCCTCACCGCAGGGTCTGTTCTGGGCGAAGCTTTCGGCGGCCTCGATGATGGCGATCGCGCCGATCCTCGTCATCGGCTGGTTTTCCCAGAAACAACTTGTGCGCGGCCTGACCTTTGGCGCGGTGAAATAACAAGGAACGATAACAATGGGCAGCATCTCGCTTAAAAAAGTTTCCAAGGTCTTCGGCGAAGCCAAGGTCATTCCTTCCATCGATCTCGATATCAACGATGGCGAGTTCGTCGTGTTCGTCGGCCCGTCCGGTTGCGGCAAGTCCACGCTTCTGCGTCTGATCGCCGGTCTCGAAGACGTTTCGGGCGGGCAGATCGTCATCGACGGCAAGGATGTCACCGAAAAGGCGCCTGCCGAGCGCGGCCTCGCCATGGTGTTCCAGTCCTATGCGCTTTATCCGCACATGAGCGTCAGGAACAACATCGCCTTCCCGCTGAAGATGGCCAAGCTCGACAAGGCGGTCATCGACAGGAAGGTGGAGGATGCGGCCCGCGTTCTCAACCTCACCGATTATCTGGAGCGCCGTCCTTCGCAGCTCTCCGGCGGTCAGCGCCAGCGTGTCGCCATTGGCCGAGCCATCGTGCGCGAACCGTCGGCGTTCCTGTTCGACGAGCCGCTCTCCAACCTCGATGCGGCGTTGCGCGGCACCATGCGGCTGGAAATCTCCGAACTGCACAACACGCTGAAAACGACGATGATCTACGTCACGCACGATCAGGTCGAGGCCATGACCATGGCCGACAAGATCGTCGTTCTGAACCGCGGCAACATCGAGCAGGTCGGCTCTCCGATGGAACTGTACCGCAGCCCCGCAAACCTGTTCGTTGCGGGCTTCATCGGCTCGCCACGCATGAACCTCATCACCGGCGATTACGCCCGGGCCAGAAGCGCCGCAACCGTTGGCGTACGCCCGGAACATCTCACCCTCTCCAAGGAAAGCGGGTTGTGGAAGGGCACCGTCACGGTTGCCGAACACCTCGGCTCTGACACTTTCCTGCATCTCGAGGTTGAGGGTATCGGCCCGATCACCGCGCGCGCCGATGGCGAGTTTGCCTGCAAGCATGGCGATACCGTCTTCATCACGCCGGATGAAACCAAAATCCATCGCTTCAATGAAAAAGGCATCGCATTATGACAGGCAGACTGAACGGCAAATCGGCACTGGTCACAGGCTCGGCCCGCGGCATCGGCCGCGCCTTTGCCGAAGCCTATGTGCGCGAAGGCGCAACCGTTGCCATTGCCGACATCAATTTCGAACGCGCTTCGCAAACCGCCAGTGAAATCGGTGAAAACGCCTACGCCGTCGAACTCGACGTGACCAAGCAGCATTCCATCGACACCGCGATCCGCACTGTGGAAAGCCGCCAGGGTGGCCTCGATATTCTCATCAACAACGCGGCGCTGTTCGATCTTGCGCCCATCGTCGAGATTTCGCGCGACAGCTATGAGCGGCTGTTTTCGATCAACGTGTCAGGCACGCTGTTCATGATGCAGTCGGCCGCGAAATCGATGATCGCGCGTGGCAAGGGCGGCAAGATCATCAACATGGCCAGTCAGGCTGGCCGTCGCGGCGAAGCGCTGGTCGCGGTGTATTGCGCCACCAAGGCGGCCGTCATCAGCCTGACCCAATCTGCCGGTCTGGACCTCATCAAACATGGCATCAACGTCAACGCAATTGCGCCCGGCGTGGTGGATGGCGAGCACTGGGACGGCGTGGATGCGCTGTTTGCGAAATACGAAAACCGGCCGCTTGGCGAAAAGAAGAAGCTGGTCGGCGAGGCCGTTCCATTCGGGCGCATGGGGCGTGCCGAAGACCTGACCGGCATGGCGGTTTTCCTCGCTTCTTCCGAGGCGGATTACATCGTCGCCCAGACCTACAACGTCGATGGCGGCAACTGGATGAGCTGACCCGCTGGCGCTCCGGCGTCTGCGCTTCGGCACGAACAACGTTTCCCTTTCGAGGATCGTCTCATGACATGCAAACTTTCACTCGCAACGCTCGACGAAGCCAGAAAAACGGCGGCTGTTCCGGCTTACTCCCGCGCCGATTTGACCGCCGGTATCGTGCATTTCGGCGTCGGCAATTTCCATCGCGCCCATCAGGCGGTCTATCTGGATGACCTCTTCAATACCGGCGCGGATCATGACTTCGCCATCATCGGCGCGGGCGTTCTGCCCTCCGATACGGTGATGCGCGAGAAGCTCGCCGCCCAGGATTTCCTGACGACGGTGGTGGAGCAGGACAACAACCGCACCGGTGCGCGTGTCACCGGCCCGATGATCGACATTCTTCCGGTCGGCGTTGCCCAGACGGCCATCGATACGCTGGCCGATCCGAAAATCCGCATCGTCTCTATGACCATTACCGAAGGCGGCTATTTCATCGATGCATCCGGTGCATTCAATCCAGCGCATCCGGCCATCGTCGGGGATGCAAACAGCCCGTCATCCCCGAAGACCGTGTTTGGCCTCATCGTTGCCGGGCTGAAAGCCCGTCGCGACAAAGGCATTCAGCCATTCACCGTCATGTCCTGCGACAACATTCCCCACAACGGAAAGGTCACGAAAAACGCGGTGGTCGGGCTGGCCGCACTTTCTGATCCGGCCTTCGCCAGCTGGATCGCTGAAAACGTCTCGTTCCCGAATTCCATGGTGGACCGCATCACGCCCGCAACCGGCGAGCGAGAGCGCAACATCGCCCGTGACGACTTCGGCATCGAGGACAACTGGCCGGTATTCTGCGAGGAGTTCAAGCAATGGGTGATGGAGGACAAGTTTCCTGCAGGTCGCCCGGCGCTTGAAAAGGCAGGCGTGCAGTTCGTGCCGGATGTCGCGCCCTACGAACACATGAAGATCCGCATCCTGAACGGCGGCCACGCCGCCATTGCCTATCCGGCAGCTCTTCTCGATATCCATTTCGTGCACGAGGCGATGGAGCATCCGTTGATCCGCGCCTTTCTCGCCAAGCTTGAAAAGGAAGAGATCATTCCCATCATTCCACCGGTGCCGGATACCGATCTCAACGAATATTTCGCGCTGATCGAGCGCCGTTTCCTCAACCCCAAGATCGGCGACACCATTCCGCGCCTTGCGCAGGATGGCTCCAACCGCCAGCCGAAGTTCATCCTGCCATCCACGGCGGATCGCCTAGCGGCGGGGAAGGACATCGTTGGCCTGTCACTGGTGTCGGCGCTGTGGTGCCGGTATTTCTACGGCACGTCGGACAGCGGCAAAGAAATCGTGTTCAACGACGCCAGCGCCGAGCGGCTTCAGGCCGCCGCCATCAAGGCAAAGGACGATCCGATGGCCTTTCTCGCCTTGCATGACATCTTCGGCGATGTTGCCGAATCGGAGCTTTTCCGTAAACGCTTCGCCCATGCACTGGCAACGCTGTGGCGGGAAGGCACGGCGAAAACCTTGCAGCTCTATCTGGATAACAAGCTGGCCGGGACGTGAAGCTTATGCGCGACGGGAACGAACCTTTGCTGATTTTCGATTGCGACGGCGTTCTCGTCGACAGCGAGCCCGTTTCCATCGCGGTCCTTCTCGACATGCTCTCCCATCTCGGCGTGGAGATGGGGGAGGAAGAAGCCTATAATCGGTTTCTGGGGCGCAGCGTTTCCAGCATGACGACCACCCTTTTCGAGGATTACGGCGTCGAGACGGATATCGATTTCCTTGATCATATGCGGGTGACGCTGTTCGAGCGTTTTCGAACGGAGCTGAAGCCCATCCCCGGTATTTTCGAGACACTCGACAGGCTGAGCCAGCCGCGCTGCGTTGCCTCGTCCAGCCAGCCGGAGCGTATCCGTTATTCTCTTGGTCTGACCGGACTTCTCGACAGGCTGGAACCGCATATTTTCAGCGCGACGATGGTGAAGAACGGCAAACCCGCGCCGGATCTTTTCCTGCATGCTGCGCGCGAGATGGAGATTTCCCCTGAGCGCTGCATCGTCATCGAGGACAGCCCGGCGGGCATCGCTGCGGCGAAGGCCGCGGGCATGACGGTGTTTGCCTTCACGGGTGGTTCGCATGCACGTTTTCCCGCTTTCCGGGAAAAGATCGCGGGGCTGGGAGCGGATGCGGTGTTTGACGCGATGCCGGATTTGGTCCAACTTGTCGGCGGTTATTTGGGGCGGGATGGCTCGGACAAGCAGGTGGAACGTGGTGCGCTCTGACGCTAAACTCATCCGCTCCTGTCTGCCGGTCATGGTGCAAGGGATGGAAGCCGAAACTTGATGCGTCAAAACCTCGTGGCTGTCGATGTCGGTACGGGCAGCGCGCGTGCCGGCATTTTTGATCCGACTGGCCGGCTTCTTGCCCGCGCCACGCACCCTATCATCATGAACAGGCCGCGTGAGAACCACGCCGAGCATGATTCCACCGATATCTGGAATGCGGCCTGCGTTGCGGTGAAGGCGGCGCTGGCCGATGCTTCCGTTTCCCCGCAGAGCATCGCTGCTATCGGCTTCGATGCCACATGCTCGCTCGTCGTGCGCGGACGGGAAGGGCAGCCGGTTTCGGTTTCGTTGAGTGGCGAAGAGCGGTTCGACACCATCGTCTGGCTTGACCATCGCGCAATAAACGAGGCGGATTTTCTCACGGCATCCGGGCATCGCGTTCTTGATTTCGCCGGCAAGAGCATGTCGCCGGAAATGCAGATGCCGAAGCTGATGTGGCTGAAGAAGCATCTGCCGCAAAGCTGGTCGCGTATGGCTTATGCCTTCGATCTGGCCGATTTCCTGACATGGAAAGCCACGGGTTCGGCGGAGCGCTCCAACTGCACGCAGACGGCCAAGTGGAATTTTCTGGCTCAGGAAAATCCGGGCTGGCAGGCGGATTATCTGGCGCTGGCGGGCCTTTCCGATCTTGTCGAGCGTGCGGGCCTTCCTGAAACCACGGTCCAGCCGGGCGGAAGCATGGGAACGTTGACACGGCAGGCGGCGCAGGAACTCGGCCTCGATTGTGAATGCCATGTGGCGGCAGGCATGATCGATGCCTATGCCGGAGCGCTTGGTGCACTCGGCGGCTCGCTTCAGTCGGATGTCGGCGCGCATGTGGCGCTGATTGCCGGAACCTCCAGTTGCCTTGTCGCCCTGTCCGAACGGCAGATGCCGGGTCACAGTCTGTGGGGGCCGTACTGGCAGGCGGTTCTGCCCGGGCATTGGCTGGTGGAGGGCGGTCAGTCCGCAACCGGCGCGCTTCTCGACCATATCGTACGCATGCACGCGGCGGGTGGAGAGCCGACAGCCGAACTGCATGGCCGCATCGTCAACCGGGTGATGGAGCTGCGCGCCGGGGAGGGGGATGCCTTCGCCGACCGGCTGCATGTCCTGCCTGATTTTCACGGCAATCGTTCGCCACTGGCCGATCCGCATGCGGTCGGTGTCATCAGCGGCCTGACGCTGGACACGTCCTTCGACAACCTCTGCCGTCTCTACTGGCGCACGGCCGTGGCGATTGCGCTCGGTGCGCGCCATGTTCTTGATGCGATGAAAGGCTTCGGTTACGCCGTCGAAACGCTGCACGTGACCGGTGGGCATGTGAAGAACCCGCTTCTGATGGAGCTTTATGCGGACGTGACGGGGAAGCGAATCGTGGTTCCTCAAAGCGCGGACGCGGTTCTGCTCGGTACGGCGATGACGGCGGCGGCGGCAGGTGGCGTGCACCGAAATCTGGCGGCGGCCGGTGTTGCGATGTATCAGGGCGAGGAGGAGTTTTTCGCAAATCCGTCAACTGCCCCCCGCTACGACCGGGATTATCGCCGGTTCCTGGCCATGTACCGTCATCGTCAGGAACTTGAGGCGATATGAACGTCTCGCGCCGTCAGGCGCTGAGTGCGCGCTTCAGGCCGGTCAGGTTTTTCAGCCGCGTCTTGCAGACCTCATCGGCATTTGCCGCAAGCGTGCAGAGCGCAAACTCCATCAATGAGACGAGTTGCAGCAGCCCTTGGCCACCATTTTGCACAAGCGGCATGGCGAGGCAGATATCGGCGCGTTCCGGCCCCCACTCGTAAAAGCGGGTGGTAATCAGCAGCGTTCGATACCCGCTCTTGCGTGCAGTTTCGGAAAGCCGCTGCAAGGTGGTGAGGTTGCCGCCGCCATCCATCATGATGAGCAGCGTGCTGCGCGGATCGGAATCCCACAGCGAGACATAGGCCGAACTGTCGCTGCTGAGGTAATGGACGTTCTTGCGGTATTCCAGCATGCGGCCGTGGAAGTAGCGGCCCGCACCAAGGCCTTCCGAGGATGGGGCAAGGAATACCTGCGGCGCAGAGGCGATCTCGTTCATGGCCAGCCGCCAGACGGGCTGCGAGGTCATGTCGAATGCGGTCTGTACGGCCTGGATCTGTTGCAGCAGCAGCTGCGAGAAGGGATTTGTCGGCGTCTGCGTTGTTTCACGCAGTGCCGCCGGTTCGCTACTGGGCGTTTCTTCCGCCTGTCGCAGATCGGCGCGGATATCGCTGAACTGGCGGTATCCCAATGACCGCAGAAAGCGGCCGACCGTCATCGGGCTCAGGTTGAGCTTGGCGGCGAGTGTCGCGGCCGTTTCAAACGGCAACTCGTCCAGATGCTCGATCAGGTATTTGGCGATCTTGCGTTCGGACGGCGTGCCGGATTTCATGGCCCGTGTCAGGTTGAGTAGCAGCTTTTCCACCAACGCCTCATTCATTCGTGTTCAATGGACGATATTCTTGGTAGCACGCCTGCCGCTTGAAAACGGGCAGCGCGTTTCATGGTGATGAGCCTGCTGTTGCCGGTCCTCCCTCCAGCGGTCCGAATATAATTTATTATAGGTTGTTTATTATATTTTAGGAGTTTCTTTTGTTCAAGCGGAATTCCATCTTCGATTTCATTTCAACCGCTTGTCATCCGCCTACCTTCTTGTCGGTCAGGCTGCGAGTGACTATCTCCGCTTCTGACAGGAAGTGCGGGCAAATGCCGCTCATGCCGGGAGTTTTGAATGATATTTGATGCTGCAAGACGGGCATTCGGTAATATTTTTGCCGCAGAAACGCGGTCCGTGTTCTGGAAGATGCTCGGCATCACATTGCTTGTGCTGGTGGCGCTCTGGTTCGTGATCCGATCCGTTTTCATCTATTTCGCGCTACCTTGGGTGGATGCGCTGATTCCCGGCATTCCCGACTGGGCCGGATGGCTCACATTCATCTTCGCCATCCTGGCTGGCATCGGTTTGGCGCTTGCGCTTGCGCTTTTGATTGCACCCGTCACGGCCATCGTCGCCGGTCTTTTTCTCGACGACGTGGCAGAGGTGGTGGAAAAGGGAAGTTATCCCAGCGATCCGCCCGGCCGCGCCTTGCCGATGGGTGAGGCGCTTGTGTCATCCCTCAAGTTTTTCGGCGTCATCATCGTCGGCAACATCGTAGCGCTGTTCCTGCTGCTGGTGCCGGGCATCAACCTCGTCGCCTTCTTTCTGGTGAACGGATACCTGCTCGGCCGGGAATTTTTCGAATTTGCCGCGATGCGCTTCCGTCCGCCCGCCGAGGCGCGGGCCTTCCGGGTGAAGCATCGCACCACCGTTTTCATGGCCGGACTGGTTATTGCCGGTTTCCTGGCGGTGCCGTTCCTCAACCTTTTGACGCCGCTCTTTGCCGCCTCGTTGATGGTGCACCTGCATAAATCCGTCAGCCGGCGCGATCCCTTATTCGCCGCTGGCGGCCCCGAAAAGCTGGGCGGGTAGCTCGACGAGGGGCGCTGGAATATCGAAGGTCTTTTCCGGCGACTTGCAGATATCAGCGATCACGCAGCGCTCGCATTCCGGCTTGCGGGCCTTGCAACAGTAACGTCCGTGCAGGATCAGCCAGTGATGGGCGTGGAACAGATATTGTTCGGGAATGATCCTGACCAGCCGGTCTTCCACCTCGTCCGGGGTTTTCCCCGGCGCAAGACAGAGCCGGTTGGCAATGCGGAAGACATGCGTATCGACGGCAAGCGTTGGAATGCCGAAGGCCATCGACATCACCACATTGGCGGTCTTGCGACCCACACCCGGCAACGTCACCAGTTCGTCGCGAGTTTTGGGAACCTCGCCGCCAAAATTGTCGATCAGCATCCGCGAGAGTGCGATCACGTTCTTCGCCTTGTTGCGATAAAGACCGATGGTCTTGATGTGGTCGATCAGCCGCTCCTCGCCAAGCTCCAGCATCTTTTCCGGGGTGTCGGCGATCTTGAACAGGGCGCGTGTGGCGCGGTTCACGCCGACGTCGGTGGCCTGTGCGGAGAGCGCTACAGCCACCAGCAGCGTGAAGGGATTGGTGTGCTCCAGCTCGCCTTTCGGTTCCGGCCGCTGGATGGAAAAGCGGCGGAAAATCTCCGTCAGTTCGTCCTTGGAATAGAGCGTTCTGACCCGTGTGACGCGGGTCCGCGACGCCGGATTTGACTTTTTCGGGGTTTCGGTGCTGGATCGTTTTCTGGCAACTGTCATGATCCATTCATAGCCTCAGGGCTTTGAGGAAAGCAACGTGGATACGCCCGAAGACAAGCCGATTTTCTCTGCCGAACTCGTGCCGTACCGGTCGCTCGGGCGCAAGGGTTTCCGCCTGCTCCTGCTGGTGTCCGGCCTCGTCTGCCTCGTCTATGGCGGTTTCTTTCTCGCGACGGGTGCGTGGCCGGTCGGGCTGTTTTTCGGTGTGGATTTCCTGCTGCTCTACTGGGCATTCCGCGCCAATTATCGTGCCGCGAAAGCGCGGGAGGAGGTCAGCGTTTCCCGCTTGAGCCTGTCGATCCGCAAGTTCTCGCCCGCCGGGCGTATGGTGGAGCATCGCTTCAACCCGTTCTGGGCGCGGTTCCGTGTGAAAAGGCACGAGGAGATCGGCATCCTGTCCATGCACGTGACAGGCGAGGGGCGCGCAACGGATATCGGCTCCTTCCTCAACCCCGACGATCGGGAAAGTTTCGCGAAGGCTTTCGGCAGCGCGCTTGCGACCGTACGGCGGCGGATTTGACTGGACGGCGCAAGAAACGGGTGGAGAGACAGACGATTGCGTGGTTTTCTTGAAATCCAAGGAGAAACGCGATGAACGCCAATATCATGTTGAAAGAAGACATCACCCCGGTCGGCTCGGACTACGAGACGGTGCGCCGGGTGATTGAAATCCTGACACTCGATTATCGCGACCAGCCTTCTCTGGAAGAGATCGCCACAAAACTTGGCCAGTCGCCCACACAGTTGCAGAAGACCTTCACCCGCTGGGCCGGGCTTTCCCCCAAGGCGTTTTTGCAGGCCGTGACGCTCGATCATGCCAAACGGCTGTTGCGTGACGAGGATCTGCCGTTGCTGGAAACCTCCATCGAGGTCGGCATGTCGGGGCCGGGGCGTCTGCATGATCTGTTCGTCACGCATGAGGCCATGTCGCCCGGCGAATGGAAGGCGAAGGGAAGTGGGCTGACGATCCGTTACGGTTTCCATCCATCGCCCTTCGGTCTGGCGCTGGTCATGGTCACGGACCGAGGCCTTGCCGGTTGCGCCTTTGCCGATCTGGGAGAGGAGCGCGCCTGTTTCGAGGACATGGCGCGCCGCTGGCCGCAAGCGGATTATGTCGAGGATCGCGAGGCAACGGCGCCTTATGCGGTGCGTATTTTCGAACCGTCGCTCTGGAGTGCCGACAGGCCGCTGCGTGTCGTTCTGCTCGGTACGGATTTTCAGGTCCGGGTCTGGCAAAGCCTGCTGAAAATCCCGATGGGCCGCGCCGTCACCTATTCCGATATCGCCTGCGATATCGGACAGCCAACCGCTTCGCGGGCCGTTGGTGCAGCCGTTGGCGCCAACCCCGTTTCCTTCGTGGTGCCCTGCCACCGCGCCGTCGGCAAGAGCGGTGCGCTGACCGGCTATCACTGGGGGCTGACTCGTAAACGGGCGATGCTCGGTTGGGAAACGGGCAAGGTGTGATACGGTGATTTCGCTTTTGCGCTGCGCCAACAAATTCGAAGTGACTGACAGCGCTCCTCACACTCAACGTCATCCTCGGGCTTGACCCGAGGATCTACCCGTCGCGGAAACCAAATGGATCCTCGCCTCAAGGGCGAGGATGACGTCTAAGCCAGTTCCATCAGCGCGGTTGCTGCTGCCTCGTCGGTGATCAGCGTGTTGCAGCCGATGCGCTTGATCGTAGCGCGGATGGCGGTGGCGCGGTGTGCGCCGCCGGAGGCCAGCACGATATGCTTGGCCTTGCGCAGCGTATCGAGATCGATGGCCATGGCCCGTTCGTTGATCGGGTGGTCGACGGAGCGGCCTTCGGCGTCGATGAAGTTGAACATGGTGTCGCAGACGCAGCCCGCGTCGATCAGCTCCTGCAAGGTCTCTTTCGAAATGAAGCCTTCCGACAGCGAGGTCGAGTGCGGGCCGATGTCGCCGCAGGATACGATGGCGAGGTCCAGCGTTTCGGCCAGATCATAGAGCGTCGCGAGGCCGCATTTTTCGATCAGCGCCCGCTTGGTGGCAACGGAATCGACCAGAAGTGGTGCGAGAAACATGTAACATTCCGCACCGAGCGCGCTTGCCAGCCGCCAGGTGTAGTCCAGCGGGTTGGTCTGGTGCACGGCGACGATGCCGCCGAGCAGCGACACCACCTTGCAGTTTTCGCGGCGCGGAGGGCGAAAGCTCGAGAGCGAGGCGGTCATGGTGCGGCCCCAGCCGACGCCGATGGTGGCGTCGTTCGGCACGACTTCGGACAGGAACTGCCCGAGCGCGAGTCCCACGGCTTTTGCGGTGCCATCGGCGGTCGCCTTGCCCGAAGAGGGCACGATGACGGCTTCATCCAGGCCGTAGGCGGCTTCTAGACGGCTGGCGAGGCCGACGAAATCCTCGATGCCCTCGTTGATCCAGATCTGTACCTCGGAGCGTTTCATTGCCTCGTCCAGCAGGCGGATCACCGTCGACCGGCTGATGCCGAGCCTCTCGGCGACATCTTTCTGCGTCATTCCCTGATTATAATAGAGCCATGCGGCTCTCAGTCTCAGCGACGCCGCTTCCGAATAGGCCGTATGGGTTTCTCTTCTTAGTTTCGCCACGGTTTCCGCCATTGTTTGGGTCCGGGCGAGTATCGCAGGCGTGAAACTTATGTCAATTGCGATGCGCAAATGTCTTGACTTTCGGTCCGCTCGCTTGCGATAGTCTGAGCCGGAAAGAACCGTGGTTTCGGCCTTGGGCGCACCTGTTCGTCAAGGATATGTGCGGGAACGAAAAGACGGAAGAATCAGTTTTAGAAAGATCATGAAGGATCACTCGGTATGACGTCTAAACTCGAACAACTCCGCGCCATCACCACCGTCGTTGCCGATACCGGCGACATCGAGGCTGTGGCCCGTCTGAAGCCTGTCGATTGCACCACCAACCCGACCATCGTTCTCAAGGCACTCGGCACGCCGGTCTTTGCAGATGCGGTGAAGGAAGCCGTGGCCTGGGGCCGCAAGCAGGGTGGACAGTCGGATGCGGTCGTCGGTGCCGTTGCCGACCGTCTCGCAATTTCCGTCGGTGCCGCTCTTGCCGGTCTTGTACCCGGCCGCGTTTCGACCGAAGTCGACGCCGACCTGTCGTTCGACACCGAAGCATCCATTGCCAAGGCGCGTCAGATCATCGCCGCCTACAAGGAGCGCGGCATCGAGCGTGAACGCATCCTCATCAAGCTTGCTTCCACGTGGGAAGGCATCAAGGCTGCCGAGGTTCTCCAGTCCGAAGGCATCGATTGCAATCTGACGCTGCTCTTCTCGCAGGCTCAGGCCATTGCCTGCGCCGAAGCCAAGGTATTCCTGATTTCGCCCTTCGTCGGCCGTATCCTGGACTGGTACAAGAAGTCCACCGGTGAAAACTACACCTCCGAAACCGATCCGGGCGTTGTTTCCGTCCGCAGCATCTACAACTACTACAAGGCGAACGGCATCAAGACGGTCGTCATGGGCGCATCGTTCCGCAACGTCGGCGAAATCGAAGCGCTGGCCGGTTGCGACCGCCTGACCATCAGCCCGGCGCTGCTGGAAGAGCTGGACAAGGACACCGGCACGCTGGAGCGCAAGCTCTCGCCTGACAACATCAAGCCGGAGCCGCTGAAGTCGCTCGACGAAAAGGCGTTCCGCTGGGCGCTCAACGAAGATGCCATGGCAACAGAGAAGCTGTCGGAAGGCATCCGCCTGTTTGCCAAGGATCTCGTTACCCTGCGTGAAATGGTCCGCAAGGAACTGACTGCAGCCGCAGCCTGATAAAAAACGGGGAACGTTTCGCGCAGCCGAACGTTTCCATCACATAAATCTCCAGTCATTGAAGGCGCAGCCGGGTCCCTGCCGGTTGCGCCTACTTTTTGTTTATTGTCTCAGGTGCCCTGTTCGCCCGCCACCACGGCGGAAATGCGCTTTGCCGTGTCGCGGATCAGCCTCTCGCAATCCTCTCGGGAGGGGGCGTTCCCGCCAAGCGTCGTGATATAGGGGCAGGTGACGACCGCAAGCGCCGTGCCGTCCAGCGTCAGAATCGGGGCAGAGATGTTGCGCACGCCTGCGGTCTGAAGGCTGTCCATGGATTCGAAGCCGTTCCTGCGAACCTGCGCCAGCCGTTGCGAAAGCCCTTCGGGCGCGGCCTCGCCACCGCCACGCAGCTGCTCGGCAATCATGATGTCACGCTGGGCTTCAGTCTGGAAGGCCAGCAGCACCAGTCCGGAGCCGGTGTGGAACAGACTCATCTGCGCGCCGACGCGCATCGACATCGCCCAGTAGGTCGAGGATTCCTGCTGCGCGATCACCACCACGCCGCCTCGGTCGTAGACCGCCAGATGGCACGCCTGTCCGGCATCGCGCGAGAAGTCGCGCATCAGCGGCGCGGCAAAGGAAACCAGTCGCCTTACGGGGGCGTGGAAATGCGCCAGTCCGAACAGTTTCAGCGTCAGGGAAAACCGGTCGCCATCCTGTCTGTGAACGTAACCGCGACGCACCAGCCGGTCCAGCATGCGGTAGAATTCATTGGGGCTTTTGCCGATCGCCTTGGCGATTTCGATCTGCGTCAAGCCGCCGTCCGTACGGGCCAGCAGTTCGAGAATGTCGAGCCCCTTGTCGAGTGCGGGCGCACGGTATCTTTCGCTGTCGTCGTCGGTCATCTGGCCTCAGTGATGTTTCAAGGGACGCGTTGTTTTTGATGGCAAACATGCCGTACGACCCGTCCGGATCCGGCTTGTCTGCTTGACGGATTATGAATACCCCGTTTACATATGAATTGTCGATCCATATTTGAGATCAAGCGGTTTGCGGTCTGCGATAAGAGGCGCGGGCCATAGCGGAGGTTTTCATGGTGCAGGATTTTAGCGGCCGTACGGTGGTCATCACGGCGGCCGGTCAGGGTATCGGTCGTGCGGCGGCGGAGCGTTTCGTGTCGCTCGGCGGACGCGTAATAGCGACCGATATCAACGAACAGGCGCTTTCGACGCTAAAGGGTGCCGAAACCCGTATTCTGAACGTACTGGATGGCGATGCGGTGAAGGCGTTCGCAGCCGAGATCGGCACTGCCGATGTGCTGTTCAACTGCGCCGGATACGTCCACTCCGGCACCATCCTCGACTGCGAGGAAAAGGACTGGGATTTCTCCTTCGACCTCAACGCCAAGGCCATGTACCGCACCTGCCGCGCCTTCCTTCCGGGCATGCTGGAAAAGGGCAAGGGGTCCATCGTCAACATGTCGTCGGTTGCGTCCAGCGTGAAGGGCGTCGCCAACCGTTTCGCCTATACGGCGTCCAAGGCTGCCGTGATCGGTCTGACAAAGGCGATTGCCTCCGATTACGTCACCAAGGGTATTCGCTGCAACGCCATCTGCCCCGGCACCGTCGACAGCCCGTCCCTGCATGATCGTCTGCGCGCTACCGGCAATTACGAGCAGGCTCTCGCCGACTTTATCGCGCGCCAGCCGATGGGCCGTATCGCCACGCCGGAAGAGATTGCCGCACTCGTGACATATCTCGCATCCGATGAGGCAGGCTTCACCACCGGCCAGGCTCACGTCATCGACGGCGGCTGGACCGGCTGATTTTCCTTTCCATGGAAAAGAGCAAAGGCGACCGGTTCTGACCGATCGCCTTTTTTGTTGTCTTGTCCGGCTACACCACGGCGCTGCCAGCCATCAGGGCGAGCACCAGGAAGACCAGGAAGATCACCAGGGCGATGAAGAACAGGATGCGGGCGACACCCGCTGCCGCCGCCGAAATTCCGGTAAAGCCGAAGACGCCCGCGACGAGGGAGATGACAAAGAAAATAAGAGCCCATTTCAGCATGGCGTCCCACCTTTCGTTTAAGGTTTCAGGCCTGCAACTTTGCCGCAGGCTTGGAGAAATGACGCGCAAAAAGCGAAAATGTTCCGTGGCTTATAAAAAATCCCCGTTTCAGATAGTCTGCTCGTCCGCCTTGTCCATATTGTCCATGCGTCGTGCCTTCATCGTCGTGCGGATGAAGGTTGCGACGAAGAAAAGGCTCATGAACAGCACGATGGTCGGCGCGGGTGCACTGTCGATCAGGAAGCTCAGCCAGATGCCCGCCAGAGAAGCCGTAATGGCGACAGCGATCGCCACCAGCAGCATGCTGGCGAAACGCCGCGTCAGCAGGAAGGCGATGGCACCGGGGGCGACCAGCATCGCGACCGAGAGGATGATGCCGACGGCCTTCAGAGCGCCTACCACGGTCAGCGACAGGACCATCAGCAGGCCGTAATGCAGTACGCGCACCGGCAGACCGATTGCCCTTGCATGCTGTGCATCGAACGCATTCACCAGCAGATCCTTGCGCAGGATGCCGAGGAACAGTGTGGCCAGCAGCGCGATGATCCCCGTTTCGATCATGTCTGCAACCGAAATGCCCAGCATGTCGCCGAACAGGATATGGTCGAGGTGAACGTCGCTCTGCACCTTCACGTAAAGTACGAGGCCAAGGCCGAACATACCGGAAAAGACGATACCGAGAACCGTGTCTTCCTTGATGCGGCTGTTTTCCTTGATGTAGCCGGTGCCGAGCGCGCAGATCATGCCGGCGATGAACGCGCCGATGGAAAGCGGAATGCCGAAGATATAGGCGATCACCACGCCGGGTAGAACGGCATGCGATACGGCGTCTCCCATCAGCGACCAGCCTTTGAGCACCAGAAAGCAAGACAGCATGGCCATCGGTACGGCAATCATCAGGGTTATGATGAAGGCGTATTGCATGAAGGGAAGCTGGAACGGCAGGATCGCCAGTTCGAGATACTCGCTCATGGTGTGTCCTCCAGCGCTTCACGCGCCCGTGCCCTCGCCGCGAGAAGGCCATGCTTGGGGGCGAAGACGAAGGCCGTCAGGAAGATCGCCGTCTGTAGAACGACGATGACGCCGCCGGTCGCGCCGTTGAGGAAGTAGCTCAGATAGGCACCGGTGAAGCTGGTCGCCGCGCCGATGATGAGGCTCATCAGGATCAGACGCTCGAAGCGGTCGGTCAGCAGATAGGCGGTGGCGCCGGGCGTCACCACCATGGCGACGACCAGAAACGCGCCGACCGTCTGGAGGGCTGCAACCGTCGATGCCGCCAGCAGCGTGAAGAAGATCACCTTCAGCACTTCAGGCCGCAGGCCGATGGTGCGGGCGTGATTCTCATCGAAGAACACCACCATGAAGTCGCGCCATTTCAGCGCCAGCACCAGAAGGCTGATGCCGCCGATCAGCGCAAGCTGGATGGTGTCTTCGGCGGTGATCGCCAGAATGTTGCCAAGCACGATGGTCTGGATGTTGATCGAGGTGGGCGACAGCGACACCATGAACAGGCCAAGCCCGAAAAACGAGGTGAAGATCAGCCCGATGATCGCGTCTTCCTTGAGGCGTGTTTTCTGGTTGAGAAACAGCATCGAGCCTGCCGCCAGTCCGCCAGAGAGAAATGCGCCGAGCGAGAAGGGCAGGCCCAGCATATAGGCGCCCGCAACGCCGGGAACGATGGCATGGGAGAGCGCATCGCCGATCAGCGACCAGCCTTTGAGCATCAGGTAAGCGGAGAGAAAACCGCAGACGCCACCCACCAGCGCGCTGACCCAGATGGCGTTCAGCATGTAGCCGTAGGTGAACGGCTCAAGAAGAGTGGCCATCATCGCTCTTCTCCATGGTTTTGCCGTCGGGAGCGCGGTCATCGCTGCGTGGCTGCTCATGCACCTTCTGGCCGTTCCTGCCGTAAATCACGAAAGGCCGCTCGTCATCGGTAATGACTTTCACACGGCGCGGATCGGCGTCGTCGTGCAGATCCTTGCCGCCAAGGATGAAGTGGCGAAGGCTGCCGCCAAAGGCTTTCTGCAGGTTCTCTTCGGTAAAGGTGTCTTCCGTTCTGCCAGCCGCCAGGACGGTGCCTTTCACGAACACGGCGCGGTCGCAGAATTCCGGCACGCTGCCCAGATTGTGGGTGGAAACCAGCATGATCCGGCCTTCGTCGCGCAAGGCTTTCAACAAGGCGACAATCTGTTCCTCGGTGGTCACATCGACGCCGGTGAAGGGCTCATCCAGCAGGATCACCTGTCCTTCCTGCGCCAGTGCGCGGGCGAGAAACACCCGCTTCTTCTGCCCGCCAGAAAGTTCGCCGATCTGCCTCTTGCGATAGTCGAGCATGTTGACGCGTTTCAGTGCGTCCTCAACCATCTGGTGGTCGCGTCTGGAAGGGATACGCAGGAAGTTCATGTGGCCATAGCGGCCCATCATCACCACGTCTTCCACCAGAACCGGAAAACTCCAGTCGACCTCTTCTGCCTGCGGCACATAGGCGACGAGGTTCTTACGTAGCGCATCGCGCACCGGCTGCTCGAAGATCGACACGGAACCGGCCGCCAGGGGCACGAAACCCATGATCGCCTTGAAGATTGTCGACTTGCCAGCACCATTGACGCCGACCAGTGCAGTGATGGTTCCACGCGGTATGGAGAAGCTGGCATTTCTTAACGCGGTGTGGCCGTTGCGATAGGTCACTGTCGCATTCTGGACCGTCAGTCCATCATCGCTGCGTTTACTGCCCATTCTCATGATGACAGGCCTTTAGCGATGGTGCTGCTCGTCACGCGAAGCAGATCGAGGTACGTCGGCACCGGGCCATCCGCCTCGCTCAGCGAGTCGACATAGATCACGCCGCCATAGTTTGCGCCGGTTTCCTTGGCCACCTGTTTGGCGGGATCGGCAGACACGGTGCTTTCGCTGAAGATGACATGGATGTTGTGTTCGCGCATCGCGTCGATCACACCGCGGACCTGCTGCGGCGTGCCCTGGCTGTCGGCGTTCACCGGCCACAGATAGAGTTCCTTGAGCCCGAAATCGCGGGCGAGATAAGAGAACGCGCCTTCGCTCGTTACCAACCAGCGCTTGTCCTCTGGCAGTGTCGAAAGCGCGTCGCGGATCGGCTGGATCGTGGCGCGGATCTTGTCGGAGTAGGTCTTGGCGTTGGTTGCATAGACCTCGGCGTTTGCGGGGTCGATTTCCGTCAGCCCCTTACGGATATTCTCTACATAAATCAGGGCATTATCCGGAGACATCCATGCATGCGGATTGGGCTTGCCCTGATAGGCGCCGCCGCTGATCGACATCGGCTCGACGCCATCCGTGACGGTGACGCTTGGAACACCGGAGAGGTTCGCCAGGAATTTCTCGAACCACAATTCCAGATTGAGGCCATTGCGCAGGACGAGATCGGCCTTGCGGGCTTTCAGGATGTCGCGCGGGGTTGGCTGATAGTTGTGGATTTCGGCGCCCGGTTTGGTGATGCTTTCCACATTCGCCGCGTCGCCGGCCACGTTGCGCGCCATGTCGGCAATGATTGTGAAGGTGGTGACAACGGTCGGTTTCTCCGCAGCAGATGCCGCGCCGGGCAGGGAAAGTGCAAGAGCGAAAAGTGCATGCCTGATTTTTAGAAACGTCACGTTTGTCACCGATTACTTGTTGCGATCAATTCGCAACAACATCCGGTATAAATTTCCTCTTGTCAATGCTATTGCAAATCATTCGCATTTTAGGAAATTGTCCGGAAACGGGGCATTTTTGCCGTCGCGGCCGCGTGGCAATTAAACTTTTTTCAATGAGAAGACGTCAGTATCGAGCGGCTGGGGCGAGATTCGTCTTTGGCATTTTTGGTCCCGCGTACGTTCCTCTTTCGTTGAACAGTCGCCCGGGATTGGGGTGATTGACGGGGTAGTGAATGTCAGGATGTCGCGTGTGAAGGCTGTATTCAAACGAATGCGGTTTTCGCGCAAACTCGTTTTGATCGGAGGCGGGATCCTGCTCCTTGCGGGCGCGACCGGCTCTGCTGCCGTGTTTATTGGCAGCGAGCGGTTGTTCGGGCCATCCTATGCATCCGTCAACGGGTTGACGTGCGACGTCGTTCAGACGGTCAATATCAAGAAAAACGGTTCACTCTGGATTCGCAAGTTCGTTCGCACGGCGGGCGGCGACGGCACGGAACGCGTGAAAACGGCATTGCGCGTCGCAAAGGCCGTTTATGAAAAACAGAAGCCCGATCTCGTGCAGGTTTCCGTTCTGGACAAGGACGGGCCGGACTTGCGCTCGGAGATGCGCGGCCGCGCGATTGCCGCGCAGGTGGTTTTCATTCCGGATCAGTCGAAACTTCCCGAAGGCATCGAAAGTCAGAAATATTCCGCTTTTTATTATGATGGCCCGCCGAACGGCAGCGGCCAGTTTTACGGTTTGCGCATCGATCTTCCGCTGGAAGATGCGGAGACAATGGCGGCGAGCCTGACGGATATGGCCGATTGCAATGCGCCGGTCGAGGTACAGGAAGCCGGCGGCCATGGTGCGAAAAAATCCGATGGTCACGGCGAAAAGGCCGGACACGGAGAGGCGAAAGAGAGCGGCGGTCACGGTGAAGCTCCGACAGAGGCCGGTCATGACGAACCTGAGGCCGAAGGCCACGGCGCAACGCCTTCGCCGCAGGCACATGGCGAAACGAACGGCGACGAGCTTCTGACCTCGACACCGGAGGCGGAAAGCGAAAGCATGTTCAGCCTCGCCTATATCAAGTCTCTGATCTTCGGAAAAGGTGCGAGCACAGCGCAGGCCGCGGAAGAAGAACCCGCCGGACACGACGCGCCACCTGCCGATGCACCGAAGGAAGCCGGTGAAAACCTAGGGCATTAAGAGGGTGTCGACTGTCGTCCGGCACGCCCACGTTTCTGGTCAGATATCCGGCCCGATGCGCAACCGGCCTATCGGATTTGGAAATTTCTTACGTTTGTTTTCAATTGCCGGAGAGAAGTTTTGCGACAGCGCCGCGAAGGCGGCAATTCGCGCGATGAGCTTTTCTCGGTCGCCCTTTGTGACGGATTTGTAGCTTTTTACGTCAACAACGTAATTTTTCAGCCAGTCTTCGAATCCCCCCTCGTTCCAGCGTCGCTCGGTCGCCAATACTGTATCCTCCAGCCGGTCATAGGCCACGAGCGCACGGCGCCATCGATGCTCGTCAAAATTGAGCGCGCCATTTGCGAATTGCGATCCGACATCAAGCCCGTAGCTCATGAGTTTTGTTGAGCGTTCTGGCGGCATAGTCAGGTTCAACCCGCCTTCATCCTTGGTGAGGAAGACGCGGGCGATGCGTTCTCTCTGGCCCGGCATGGTGGCCAAGGATTGATCTTGCCAGTCTTTGGCGGAATTCAGGATACTCCACAGGAACGAGCCCGTTTTGTCCATCGCGTGAACGGGCACACCTATCCCTTCGCCTGCTTCCTGTGGGATGGAAACGCGCTTGCTGCTGCGGGGCAGAAACTCCGGCAAGTCGTCGAGGCTGAGGGCGAAGGTTGGACGGGAGGGGAGGAGCGCATCGAAGAGATGGATGGGAAAGTTACTGCTGATACCGCCGTCAGAGAACCAGATTTTCGTCTTGATGACGGGCGGTGCCTTTCCGTTGCTGACACGTGCAATCGTATCGAGCGTGCCACGATCATTCGTGTAAGCGGGAATGGCTTTGAAGAGAAGGGGAAAGCTCAAACTCATGCGCGTCGCGACAATGACCGGTAACTGCTTCTCCTCTGGAAAAGCCTTGAGTTCAGGAAAAGGACCGCCCCGTGTTGCGATTTTCTCCAGCCAGTTCATCACGGGCTGGGGAAACAGCTCACGCCATTCTTTCGGGTCATAAGCGACCATAAGACCTGTGGCAGGCAGCGTGTGCGGTCGCCGCATCGACAGATTGGTCGTGATCATCTTCAGATTTATAGTCGGCTTTTCAGGGTCATCTCCCATGAGGTGGCCAAACGTCAAGGGAGGCGCAGTCGCGGCGTCACTGCCAAAGGCGATATCCTGGATCGATGCATGAAGCCATTCCGTCAGGCCCGGAACATCCGCACCGGAAACCGTCAGGCCCGAACAGAAACCGAACCCGTCCCGGGGCAGTCGGTGGAAAATCAGCCACACGATCTGAATGACGATGCCGGTCAGTATCCCCACCAGTCCGCCGAGAACCGATCCAAAAAATCCGCTGTGGAGTGCCCATAGCAAGCCAGCGCCTATTGCGATGCCTGCTATCGAGGCCACGGGAAAGGCGGCAGGCAATCCGAAGACTTTGCCTGCCCATCCACTTGCCTGCGCCTCGCAGCAGATAGTTCATGAGAGGGCGGTAACGGGGTTGCGGCTGAAAAAGCTTGCCGAGAATATCTGGTATCTTGTCACAATGAGTCTGTAAGCGCACGAACCCTTCAGGGTCGGTTCTGACGGTGCGAGAATACTCCGCCGCAGCCGCGAAAGCGGCCGCGATTGCACCGGCTGATGTGCCGCCGATCGAGTGGAAGCGATACCGCCGCGCCAGTTCAAGTACGGCATAGGGATAGACGACACCGGAGGTGATACCGCCTTTCATCACCACGTCGCAGTCCTTGTCCGGAGTTGCGAACATGTCGGGCTGGTATCTGGGAAGCTCATTCTCGGACATGCGTATCTCCCCGACGGCTTGGGTGTACTGAAGCCGTGAAACACAATGCGAAATGATGTTTGACGGCTAGCACAATCGGAGGCAGATTCGCCAGTATATTCCACTGGGAGTTATATGGATTTACTCGATCTGTTCCTCGTCGGGGCGGCAATACTTGATGCGGCCGTGTCTTCTAACAGCGCTCCCAGTACTTCTCTCAAATAGAAGTAAGCGAGCCTTGATGCTCGGGGCAGGCGCAAACAGGTCGATAGAGAAGTTCAGCCAGAGGTGGCCACAAGCCACCTCTGGTCATTCCTTTTTAGTCCGCCTTGTTGCGGCGGGCAGGGAACAGGATCACGTCGCGGATCGACGGTGCGTTGGTCAGAAGCATGATCAGGCGGTCGACGCCGATGCCGAGGCCACCGGCGGGCGGCATGCCCTGATCGATGGCGTCGAGGAACTCGTCGTCTAGCTGCTTGTCCTTCTCGCCGCGGGCGTGGGCCTGCTCGAGCTGTTCCACCATGCGGCGGCGCTGCTCTTCCGGGTCGTTGAGTTCGGAGAACGCATTGCCCACTTCCCAGGCGTTGCAGTAGCTCTCGAAACGCTCGACCAGACGCGGTTCGCCCGGCACTTCCTTGGCAAAGGGCGAGATGTCCTTCGGGAAATGCGTGACGTGGCTCGGCTGGATCAGCGTGCCTTCGACCTTTTCTTCGAAGATGAAAGCAAGGCATTCACCCCAGGTCCAGTCCTTCTCGACGGCAAAACCGGCAGCCTTGGCGGCAGCGCGGGCTTCCTCATCGGTCTTGAGGCTAAGGAAGTCGATCCCGGTCGCTTCCTTCACGGCATCCGGCATCGGCACGCGCTTGAACGGACCCTTGAAGGAAATCGTCTGGCCCTGGAATTCAACTTCGGTCGTGCCGTGGATGGCGATTGCCAGCGTCTCGAACAGACGCTCCACGAGGCCCATGATGTCCTCGTAGTCGGCGTAGGCCCAGTAGCACTCCATCATGGTGAATTCAGGGTTGTGACGGGTCGAAACGCCTTCGTTGCGGAAGTTGCGGTTGATTTCGAATACCTTGTCGGAAAGGCCCGAAACCAGCGTGCGCTTCAGGAACAGTTCCGGCGCGATACGCAGGTACATGTCCATCTTCAGCGTGTTGTGGAAGGTCTTGAACGGATCGGCCGTCGCACCGCCATAGACGGTCTGCAGCATCGGCGTTTCCACTTCGAGGAAGCCTTCCGCCTCCATGAAGCGACGGATGCCGGATACGATCTTCGAACGCTGCTGGAAGCGCAGCTTGGATTCCTCGTTGGAGAGAATGTCCAGATGGCGCTTGCGATAACGCAGCTCGATGTCGGAAACGCCGTGCCACTTTTCCGGCATCGGCAGCAGCGACTTGGTGAGCATGGTGATCTCTTCGGCGTTGATCGTCAGCTCGCCGCGCTTGGTGCGACGCACCTTACCGGTCACGCCGATGATGTCGCCGATGTCGATCATCGGCAGAAGGGCGCGGGCCGCTTCCGGCGTCGTGTCCTTGTGGGAGAAGATCTGCACCTTGCCGGATGCATCATGGATATCCATGAACATGCCGGAGTTGCGGTTGGAGTAAACGCGTCCGGCAACCGTCACCGTATCGCCGGTTTCGACGTCCGCTTCGATGTCGGCGTATTTCTCGGCCAGCTCGGCGTTGGTCAGCGTGCGGTGGAAATGCGCCGGATAGACATCGCCGATCTGCTCGCGCAGCAGCGCCAGTTTCTGGCGGCGAACCTCGGTGGCGTCGGAGGAAAGGGCAGTCGTTTCGGTTGTCTTGTCGTTCATCGTTCAATTCCTGTTGCGGCGTTGCCGCGTCGCCCGTTTGTCTCCGTATCCCTCATTCCTGTGCTTGTCACAGGAATCCAGCGCGCCCAAGTCCTTGGGCGCAGGAGACTCTCAATTCATTCTTTCACGGCGCAGACGCGCCGTGACTGGATTCCTGTGACAAGCACAGGAATGAGGCGGGAGCGTTATGCGCCCTCCTGCTCAATCAGCTTCCGCTGCCAACCATCGTGGCTACGACGGCGATCGCGATCTTCAGACGCTGGCGAACGACCGAGCGACCGAGAAGCGCCATACTATCGAACAGCGGCAGAGACCGTGACGAGCCGGACATGGCGACGAACAGTGGCGGCGTGACGACGCGCAGCTTCTTGCCGGTGCGTTCGGCAACGTCGCGCAGCTCGGCTTCGATCGCCTCGATGTTCCAGTCGGGCATCTTTTCCAGATCGGCGGCAACCGTCGTCAGGATTTCGTGGATTTCTTCCGGCTTGCTCTTCAGGCCCGCGAAGGAAGCGGGCGTCAGGCCCACATCGCTCGACAGCAGGAAGCCCGCAAGGTTCGGCAGTTCGCCCAAACGCGAAATGCGGCTCTGCGAAAGCTTCAGGCCTTCCGTCAGGCGGGAGTTTTCCATCGCCCATTCCAGCGAACGGGAGATGAACTCTTCCGGCGACAGCTTCTCGCGCAGCCAGCGGCCGTTCAGCCAGTCCAGCTTCTGGATATCGAAGATCGCGCCAGCCTTGGAAAGCGCGTCCGGGTCGAACTTCTGCGCCAGCTCGTCCATCGTTAGCAGCTCTTCGCCTTCGGCGATCTGAATGAAGAACAGGCCGAGGAAGTTCATCAGCGCTTCCGGCAGGTAGCCGAGCGCGGAGTAATAAGAAATCGACGTTGGGTTCTTGCGCTTGGAAAGCTTGGACTTGTCGGCGTTGCGCATCAGGGAAAGATGCATGAACACCGGCTCCTGCCAGCCGAAATAACGGTACAGCAAGATGTGCTTCGGCACCGATGCCAGCCACTCTTCGCCGCGTGCGACGTGGGTGATCTTCATCAGATGGTCGTCGATGACGTTCGCCATGTGATAGGTCGGCATACCGTCGGCCTTGATCAGCACCTGCATGTCGACGGCGTCCCACGGGATCGATACGTCGCCGTATACGCCATCGGTGAAGTCGCAGGACCCTTCGGTCGGGATCTTCATGCGCACCACGGAGGCTTCGCCCGCGTCGAGACGCTTCGTCACTTCTTCGGCGCTGTAGCCCAGGCACAGGCCGTCATATTTCGGCGGCTTGCCGGCGGCGCGCTGGCCCTCGCGCATCTGCTCCAGACGTTCCGGCGTGCAGAAGCAACGGAAGGCATGGCCTTTGTCCAGCAGGTCCTGTGCGTAAGGCCAGTACATGTCCTTGCGCTCGGACTGGCGGTACGGGCCGTAAGGACCGCCGACATCCGGGCCTTCAGACCATTTCAGCCCGGTCCATTTCAGTGCTTCCAGCACCTTCTCTTCATATTCGCGTGTCGAGCGCGTCGCATCGGTATCCTCGATGCGCAGGATGAACTCGCCGCCGTGTTTCTGGGCGAAGAGATAGTTGAAGAGGGCAATGTAGGCGGTGCCGACATGCGGCTCGCCGGTGGGGGATGGGGCAATGCGGACGCGAACGCCGGAAGTGGTCATGAAATTCACTCGTCGTGACGTGACTGTGGCAGATAGGCGGTTACGCCCGGATGCCATCAAGATTTACGTTGAATGCGGCAGGAATAGCTGCAAACGGGCGCAATCATGCGCATCTTGCAGTTTCCCATTCGGCTTGGGCTTAGGCCATATTATGCCGCAGGCGTCAAGGAAATAAGGATATTTCCATCAGGCATCAGGATACGGGCCAGACGTAAAGCAGCATGGGAATGCTGACGAGGACGATCATGATCGACAGGGGAAGGCCAAGGCGCGGATAGTCGCTGAAACGATATCCGCCCGGTCCCATGACCAGCGTATTGCACTGGTGGCCGATGGGGGTGAGGAAATCGCAGCCCGCGCCGATCGCCACCGCCATCAGGAAGGCCTCCGGCCTGAAGCCCAGTGTCGTGGCAAAACCTGCGGCAATCGGCGCCATGACCAGAACGGTGGCGGCGTTGTTGAGGAACGGCGTCACGGCCATCGCGGTCAGAAGGATCATGCCCAGCGCCACGAAAGGCGGCATGCCCTGTGCCGCGTGTCCCAGCCATTCGGCGATCAGGTCGCTCGCGCCGCTGGTGCGCAGCGAGTCGCTGACGGGAATGAGGGCGGCCAGCATGACGAGGATCGGTCCGTCGATGGATTTGTAGACGTCTGTCAGCGGTATTGCGCCAACCATGATCATCAGGAAGGCGGCGGCGAAAAAGGCGACGGCGACGGGCAGCATACCGCTTCCGGCGGCAATCATGGCCGCGGCCAGAACGATGACCGGAATGAAGGCGCGGCGCTGGGTGCCGAGCAGGATTTCGCGCTGCGCCAGCGGCAGAAGCGAAAACTCCTGTAACACTTGGGGCAGGGTCTTGCGGCTGCCTTGCAAAAGAATGACGTCGCCCGCCTGAAGCGTCAGCTCGCTAAGACGTTGGCTGACGCGCTGTCCACGGCGGGAAACGGCGATCAGGTTGACGCCGCGTGTGTAGGAAAGGGCAAGCTCGCGTGCCGAAATGCCGCTCAGCACCGATTCATTGGTGATGATCGCTTCCATGGATATGAGGTCGGCGGTTTTCTGGCCGTTTTCGGTCAGCGGCTTGCCGGAAAGCTGCAGTTTTGCCTGTGAGACGACGCGGTCCAGACCTTCCGGGGTGCCTTCTAGGAGCACGGTGTCGCCGGTTCTGAGCTTGACGTCCGGAAAGGGGGCGATGCGTCTCGATCCGCGCAGGATGGTGCTGGCGATCACGTCGCCGTCGCCCTGTCGCAGAAGCTCGCTGAGCGGCTTGTCCGCATAGGTGCTGTCGCTCGGAAGTGTCGCTTCCGCCGTATAGGCGGACTGGTCGAGAATATCCTCAACCGAGGTCTGCTGACGCGCCCGCACCGGCAGAAGGCGGTATCCGAAGGTCAGAAACAGGATACCGATCACCGTCAGCCCGGCGCCTACGGGGGTGAAGTCGAACATGGTGAAGCTCTGGCCGGTCATTTCTTCCCGCAGTCGCGAAACGACGATGTTGGGTGAAGTGCCGATTTGCGTCATCAGGCCGCCCAGAAGTGCGGCAAACGCCATGGGCATCAGATAAAAGGAAACGGGGCTGCCGGACTTGCGGGCGAACTGGAAGGCGACCGGCATCATGATCGCCAGCGCGCCGATGTTCTTGATGAAGGCCGACATGACGGCGACGACGATCATCAGGAAGGCCAGTTGCAACCCTTTCGAGTGCATTTCCGGGAAATATCGTTTGATCGTCATGTCGACGATGCCGGACCGCGCCACGGCCGAACTGACGATGAGCGCACTGGCGACGATGATGACGATATCGTCGGAAAAGCCGGAAAATGCGTTGTCGAACGGCACCACGCCCAGCGCCACCGCCACCAGCAGCGCGCTGCAGGCAACCACGTCGTACCTCACCCTGTCCCAGATGAACGCAAGCATCATTGCAGCGATCACGGCAAAGGCGAGAATCTGGTCTGTCGTCATGCTTGCTTATGCTTTCGAAGGACAGGCGCTGGAAGGACTTTATCGATGAGGATATCGAAGAACGCAGAGCGGGGTGCGGGGTTCCGGGGTGGAGCTGGCGTTTAACGCCGCTCCGTCACGCTGGACGCCGTCCGGCACCCAGCTGACGCGCGTCTGTTTGGCGAAAGAAGTCCTTTCAGCCCGTTGACTTGGGCTGAAAGGATGCCCGGCGCAAGGCCGCAATGACGGTCAGGAACCCTATCAATGCGTCTCTTCGGAAGCGGCGTTTTTACGCCGCCGTGCGTTGCGCGAGATCATGTTGAGCACTTCCACCAGCGCCGAGAACGCCATGGCGGCATAGACGTAACCCTTCGGCACATGGAAGCCCATGCCTTCGGCGATCAGCGTTGTGCCGATCATCAGCAGGAAGGCCAGTGCCAGCATGATGATGGTGGGGTTCCTCTCGATGAAGTTCGCAAGAGGGTTGGCTGCAAGCAGCATCACGGTGACGGACACGACGACGGCGACGATCATGATCGGAACGTGCGGCGTCATGCCGACGGCAGTGATGATGCTATCCACGGAGAAAACGAGATCGAGCAGCAGGATCTGCGCGATGGCCGCCGAAAAGCTGTTTATCGTGCCGCCGACCATATCTTCCTTGTGATCCACAGGGTCGACATTGTGGTGTATTTCCCTGGTCGCTTTCCAGACAAGGAACAGGCCGCCGCCGATGAGGATGAGGTCCTTCCACGAGAAGCCCTGACCGAATAGTTCGAAGACCGGCTCCGTAAGCTGTACGATCCAGGCCACTGTGCCAAGCAGGCCGAGGCGCATGATGAGCGCAAGGCCGATACCGATCTTGCGGGCTTTTTCGCGTTGGTGCTCAGGCAGCTTGTTGGTCAGGATCGAAATGAAAATAAGGTTGTCGATACCGAGCACGACCTCCATGACGATCAGGGTGACAAGTGCCACCCATGCGGCGGGGTCTGAGAGAAGAGGGAGGACGGACTCCATCGGGGAACAATTCCTTTCAACAACACGTATGGCCGAGAATTCGGCCTCCGAGGTTTATGCCGCAATACGCGAGAAACAAGAAGATACTTCTTTTCCAACACGATATTTCATCGAAATTTCGCGTAGACCGAGTATTCTCACGTTCATCAGGCATTTGGCCGTTGCTGAATGAAATCAGTCTTCTTTGGTTCCGTACGCGGCCATGAAAACGTTGACGGCGCTGGAGATGACGCGATCCAGCTCTTCCTGCGGAACCGGACCGTCGATTTCGCCGAAAAGGCGCATCTTGAAGAAGGTTCCGGTGGAGAGCTCGATATATTGCCGGGCCGATAGCTCCACGTCGTCGATCCTGAGATGGCCGATCGTGACGTGATGCTGGATGAAGTCCTGCAGCACGGCGCGGACATTGTTCGGTGCGGAGATGAAGAATCGCTGCGCAAGCTTCGGCATCCGGTCCACCACGCCAAGCACGGAGCGCATGGCAGGTATCATGTCGGAGCATGTCATCTTGTTGGCGAAGGCAAGCCCGAACAGTTTCAGCCCTTCACGCACTTCTTCCGTGCCGGCCAGAATATTGCGCATTGACGCGGCGAATTCCTGCCGATGCTGGTCAACCAGAGCGACGAACAGATCTTCCTTGTTGGAAAAATAGACGTAGATCGTTCCCTTGGAAACTCCGGCTTCCTTGGTGATATCGTTCATGCTGGCGGCATCGAAGCCCTTCAGCTTGAACACCCGCCACGCGCCCGCGAGTATCTGCTCGCGTTTCACCGGGTCTTCTCCGGCCGCAAAGCGGCCAGCGGAATTTGCGGGACAGCCTGCGTCCGTTTCCATGTCCATCGTCTCTTTTTAACCTGCCATCTGTGTTGTAGCCGACGCCAAAAAAATTAACCAGACGTCGAACCAATCGGTTCGATAGGACTTGATATGTGTTAAAGAAGGGATTATGTCAATCGAACCGAACGGTTCAGTTCGAAATCTTTTTTTCAATCTATCACGGTACAAGCTCATGTCGGCCCAGAAGAATAGCGCTGTTCGCGCGCTCAACGATACGCAGGACGCGGATGTCGTCGCAAAGGCTGATGCTGCTCCGGCAAAACCTGCTGAAGCGACCGCTCCACAGGCTGCTGCGCCGAAGCAGAAAAAGCGCTCGAAGATTCTGCCCATCATCGCGGTTGCGCTGTTAGCGGGTGCCGGCTGGTACGGCTACGACTGGTGGACGGACGGCAGGTTCATGGTATCGACGGATGACGCCTATATAAGAGGCGATATCGCTGTCATCGCCCCGAAAGTCTCCGGTTACGTGGCCAAGGTCGATGTCGTTGCCAACCAGGAAGTGAAGGCGGGTGATCCGCTCGTCACGCTGGACGATGGCGATTATCGCATCGCGCTGGAGCAGGCAGAGGCGCAGATCCGCACCGAGGAACTGTCCCTGAACCGTATCGACGCGCAGATCGTCGGCGCGGAGGCCACCCAGCAGCAGGCGATTGCCCAGAAGGGCTCGCTGGATGCGGCCCTGCGTGGCGCTGAAATCACCCAGAAGCGCGCCAGCGAATTGCAGGCGAAGGATGTTGGCACGGTTGCCGCGTCCGACAATGCCCAGGTTGCGCTGGATCAGGCGAGGGCCAACGCCATTGCGGGTGATTCCGCCATCGCTTCGGCCAAGGCGAATGTCGAGCTTCTGCGTGCCCAGCGTGCCGAAGCCGAAAGCACCATCCGTTCCCTCCAGCTGTCGCGGGACAAGGCGGCGCGTGACCTGTCTTTCACGGTTCTGAAGGCGCCTTACGATGGCGTCATCGGCAATCTGGCGGTTCAGACGGGCGACCTCGTGTCGGTCGGCAAGCGTCTGGCATCGCTGGTGCCGATGAACGAGCTTTATATCGACGCCAACTTCAAGGAGACGCAGCTCGCCCGCGTTGCTCCCGGTTCCAAGGTCCGTGTTCACGTGGATGCATTCGACGATGCGACCATCGAAGGCACCGTGCAGTCGATCTCGCCTGCCTCGGGTTCGATCTTCTCCATTCTGCCGCCGGAAAATGCCACGGGCAACTTTACCAAGGTCATTCAGCGCGTCCCGGTGCGTATCGTCTTCTCTAAGGAAGATCTTGCCAGGCACAATCTGCGTGCGGGCCTGAGCGTGGTCGTCGATGTCGACACGCGCACCGCGCCTGAACACACGCAGACAGCGCAAGCGAAGTAACCGAGAGGCAAACGGCCATGGCGGCTACAGTTGTCGGAACGGGCGGGGCCGCAGTCCCCGCCGACCCGCCCATGGACAGACGCAGGCTCATCGCTTTCTTCGCGATGGTCTTTGGCATGTTCATGTCGATCCTCGATATCCAGATCGTGTCTGCCTCGCTTGCCGAAATTCAGGCGGGTCTCGGCGCGGGTTCGGATGAGATCGCGTGGGTGCAGACGTCCTACCTGATCGCGGAAGTCATTATGATTCCGCTTTCGGGTACACTGGCGCGCATTCTGTCGACCCGCGTGCTGTTTGCCACCTGCGCGGCGGGCTTCACCATTTCCAGCGCGCTTTGTGCCACGGCGACGAACATCGACCAGATGATCGTCTACCGCGCCATTCAGGGCTTCATCGGCGGCGGCATGATCCCGTCGGTTTTTGCGGCTGCCTTCACGATCTTTCCGCCGTCCAAGCGCTCGGTCGTCTCGCCCATCATCGGTCTGGTCGCCACGCTTGCGCCCACTATCGGGCCGACGGTCGGCGGTTATCTCTCCAACGCCTTTTCCTGGCACTGGCTGTTTCTCGTCAACATCATCCCCGGCATCATCGTCACCATCCTGACATGGAGCCTGATCGATTTCGACAAGCCGGAACATTCGCTCTGGAAGAAGTTCGACTGGTGGGGGCTGCTCTCCATGGCGGTTTTCCTCGGCTCGCTGGAATACGTGCTGGAGGAAGGTAACAACAAGGACTGGTTCAACGACGAACATATCGTTCTGGGGACCGTTGCTCTTGTGATCGGCGCCGTCGTGTTCTTCTGGCGTGCCTTCAAGGTAGAGTTTCCAGTGGTGGATATCCGCGCCTTCGCGGACCGGAATTTCTCTATCGGCTCGCTGTTCTCCTTCGTCATGGGGATCGGCCTTTACGGGCTGACCTATATGTATCCGCTCTATCTCGGCCGCGTCCGTGGTTACGATGCGCTGATGATCGGCGAAACCATGTTCGTCTCCGGTCTGGCGATGTTCTTCACCGCTCCGATCGCCGGCAAGCTGTCGACCAAGCTCGATCCGCGCGTTATGATGGCCATCGGCTTCATCAGCTTCAGCGCTGGCACATGGATCATGACGCATGTGACGACCGACTGGGATTTCTACGAACTGCTGATTCCGCAGATCCTGCGCGGTTTCGGTCTGATGATGTGCATGGTGCCGATCAACAACATCGCACTAGGCACGCTGCCGCCCGCCCGGATCAGGAACGCATCCGGCCTGTTCAACCTCACCCGTAACCTCGGCGGGGCGGTTGGTCTTGCGATCATCAACACACTGCTGTCGCAGCGCACCGATGACCACTATGTCCGCCTGTCGGAGCATGTCACCTACGCCAATCCGGAAGCGCTGGAATGGCTGAACAGTGTCGGCGCAAACTACGATTCCTACGGGCTGGACGGTGCATCCGTCGCCGTTAAGAAGCTGGTGGGCATGGTGTCGCAGCAGGCTTGGATTCTGGCCTTCTCCGATGTGTTCCTGCTGCTGACAGGACTTTTCATCAGCCTTATTGTGCTGACGGTTCTCATTCAGAAACCGAAGGCCGCGCCGCCACCCGATGCGGCACACTGACAAATAAGAAGAACAAGCCCCTCCCAATCCACCGCAGAGCTGGGCCGTCGCGAATGACGGCCCTTTTTTTTGGGGCCAGCGCATTTTCGGAGAAAGTGCTTGGCGGTTTTACGTCCCGACCAGGCTTCAAAACACATGGAGCGGGCGCGTCCGGCGATTCCGTTTGAACGGACGCACCACGGCACTTCGGGGAGCGCTCTGTGTGCCTATGCTTTGACCGATGTGGGGAAAATCCCGTTTCCGCCTGTTGCCCGCTACGGATAAGGAATGTATATCCTATACATTGAGGTACGTACCTCAATGGATGTCGTGCGGAGTGAATACGGGGGGCGGGAGGACGGCAGCCCCGGATTTACGGCCGGGCGGGTGTTGCCGTTCAGGGAGGGGAACATGACGGCTTTGCAACTTGATACAGATTTCGCCATCACGGATGAGCGGTCGCTTCGCGGCCTGTTCGAACCGACGCATGCTTTGGCAATACAGAAATGTCAGGATAACCTCGGCGAACATGCACGTGAATTCATAAGGCGTTCTCCTTTCCTGTGCATAGGCACCCAGAATCTGGAAGGAGCGGCCGACGTCAGCCCTCGTGGCGATCCTCCCGGCTTCGTAAAGGTTCTCGACGGGCGCACTCTGGCGATCCCTGACCGGCCAGGCAACAATCGCCTCGATACTCTCAGCAATATCCTCGCCAACCCCAATGTCGGCCTGCTGTTCATCGTGCCCGGTTTCGATGATACGTTGCGCGTGAACGGATCTGCGACACTGAGCCGGGATCCCGAACTTCTCAAGCTCATGACCATCGCGGATAGGACCCCGAAACTCGGTATCGTCGTCGAGGTGAGAGAGGTTTTCATGCATTGCGCCAAGGCGTTCAGGCGCTCCCGCCTTTGGGATCCTGCGCATTTCCAGGTCCGTGGGGAAATGCCCTCGCTTATCAAGATCATTCTGGATGAGACGACGGGTGCTCCGGCAAGCGGGGATGAAATGCGCAAGATGGACGAGCAACTTGAGCGGGACTACCGCAGAACGCTTTATTAGAGCTTTTCCGCTTCGAGCGGAATCCTGGCGTATGCTCTATCTATGTGTTTTTACTTGTTTTCTGGACGTGAAGCCACGCCGCACATTTGCTTGAAACGCACTAAGGCGCGGATTCGGAAGATCGCGGCGCACTTTGGCCTTTGGCAGGTGCGCATGGATATTTCTCCGCGATTTGACGAGTAGTGAGGTACGTACATCATTTTTCGATTTACTGTTTCCGTAAAGGCGGATATGCAGGCTGCGGGAGGAAACATGAAGCCTACGGTTCATGATATCGCTGCGAAGGCGGGCGTCAGTCTGGCCACAGTCGACCGGGTGCTCAACCTGCGCCCCGGCGTGCATGCCTCAACCCGGGCGAGGGTCGAGGCGGCGATTTCCGATCTCGGTTATGTGCGCGATATTGCCGCCGCCAATCTCGCCAAGGGCCGCAGCTATTCGCTGGTGTTCATCCTTCCCGGTAACGACAATTCCTTCATGGCCACGCTGCGCGCCGAGGTGCGGGCGGCGGCGTCACGCTCGCATGTGGAACGCACGGCGATCCGCGTCATCGAGGTGCCGCCCTTCGATCCGGCGGCGCTGACGCAGGCGCTCGACGTCGCCCGTCAGGAGCGGCCGTCCGGCGTTGCGTTTGTGGCGATCGATTCAGAGGATGTGGCGGAGGCGGCGGAGCGTCTGGCTGAAAGCGGCATAGCCACGGTGACGCTGGTGTCCGATATCACCGGCGCGAGGCGCGATCATTATGCGGGCGTGGACAACGTTGCGGCGGGGCGCACGGCGGCAAGCCTGCTCGGCCGTTTCCTGTCGGGAAATGCGGGTGACGTGGCCGTCGTTGCCGGTTCGATGCTGGTACGTGACCATCGCGAGCGCCTTCAGGGGTTTCGTGCCGTCATCGACGAAGAATTCCCGCAGCTCCGGCTGCTACCGGTTCTTGAGGGGCGTGATGATCCCGCGACTGTTGAGGCTCTGGTCACCGAGGGGCTGGCGAACGAGGCGCTTGCCGGCATCTACAGCCTTGGCGCAGGCAACCGTGGCCTTGTCCGGGCGCTGAAAGCAGGGGCGGGGAAACGCTTGCCCGCCGTCATTGCCCACGAACTCACCGAAAATACCGCAAGCGCGCTTCGCGAGGGTGTCATAGACGCCGTGCTCAATCAGGATGCCGGGCATGAGGTGCGCAGCGCCATCCGTGTTCTGAAAGCCCGCGCCGACGGTCTGCCTGTCATCGCCGCGCAGGAGCGTATCCGCATCGATATCTTTCTCAGGGACAACCTGCCCTGACCCAATTCCGCAATGGAGAAGAACATGTATCTTGGTCTTGATCTTGGAACCTCGGGCGTCAAAGCGCTGCTGATCGACGGCGATCAGACGATTGTCGGTTCAGCGAACGGCTCGCTCGATGTTTCCCGTCCGCACCACGGCTGGTCGGAGCAGGATCCGGCAGACTGGATCAAGGCGACGCAGACGGCCGTTGCGGGCCTCAAGAAGAAATTCCCGAGGGAATTGGCGGCGGTGAAGGGCATCGGCCTTTCCGGCCAGATGCATGGCGCGACGCTTGTTGACGATGCCGGAAAGGTGCTGCGTCCCTGCATTTTGTGGAACGATACGCGCTCGTTTGCTGAAGCCGCCAAACTCGATGCCGACCCGCGTTTCCGCAAGATCACCGGCAACATCGTGTTTCCCGGCTTCACCGCGCCAAAGCTTGTCTGGGTCGCGAACAATGAACCTGAAGTCTTCGCAAAGGTTGCGAAGGTCTTGCTGCCGAAGGATTATCTGCGTCTCTGGCTGACAGGCGAATACATCTCCGAAATGTCGGATTCGGCTGGCACCTCATGGCTGGATACCGGTGCGCGCAAATGGTCGGGCGAGCTTCTTGCCGCCACCGGGCTGGATGAAAAGCATATGCCGTCGCTGGTCGAAGGCACCGAGGAGGCGGGCGTTCTCAAGGCCGAGCTTGCTGCGGAATGGGGACTTTCCGGCCGCGTCGTCGTTGCGGGCGGGGCAGGCGACAATGCGGCGTCTGCCTGCGGCATGGGTACGGTCAAGGAAGGCCACGCCTTCGTCTCGCTCGGTACGTCGGGTGTGCTTTTTGCGGCCAACGCTTCCTATCTCCCTCGGCCGGAAAGCGCCGTTCACGCCTTCTGCCATGCGCTTCCGGACACATGGCATCAGATGGGAGTCATTCTTTCCGCCACGGATGCACTGAACTGGTATTCGCGCCTCACAGGCAAGTCCGCCGCCGAACTCACCACGGAACTGGGCGACGAGCTGCTGGCGCCGACCGGCGTGACCTTCGCGCCTTATCTTTCCGGTGAACGCACGCCGCACAACGACGCCGCCATTCGCGGCTCCTTCATCGGTCTTGCCCATGAAAGCGACCGCAAGGCGCTGACCCAGGCCGTGCTGGAGGGTGTCACGTTCGCGATCCGCGACAATCTCGAAGCGCTGAAATCGGCAGGAACCTCCATTTCCCGTGTCACGGCCATCGGCGGCGGTTCCCGCTCCGCCTACTGGCTGGCCTCCATCGCCACATCGCTCGGTGTTCCGGTCGATATTCCGGCGGAAGGCGATTTCGGCGCGGCCTTCGGCGCCGCCCGCCTGGGCCTCATCGCCGCGACCGGTGCCGACCCCGTTGCCGTCTGCACCCAGCCGGAAACCGACCGCACCATCGAGCCGGTGGCGGCATTGAGCGGCGCTTATGAGGAGGCTTACGCCCGCTACCGTGCGCTCTATCCGGCCATCAGGCCGCTTTGAAAGACTTAACCTCCCCCTTGAGGGGAGGTCGCCGCGGAGCGGCGGGTGGGGGTATCCATTGCCCCCCAGTAAACAACCCCACCCCGGGCATTCGCCCGGCCCTCCCCGTCAAGGGGGAGGGTGAATAAAACCCAAGGAGGATCATTCGTGAGTACAGGTTTTTTCGGCGATATCGCCAAGGTCAAATATGAAGGCCCGGACAGCACAAACCCGCTGGCCTTCCGCCACTACAACCCGGACGAGATCGTCGCGGGCAAGCGCATGGAAGACCACTTGCGTTTCGCCGTCGCCTACTGGCATTCCTTTGCATGGGAAGGTGGCGATCCGTTCGGTGGTCGCACCTTCGACCGCCCGTGGTTCGGCGATGACATGGCCAAGGCCAAGCTGAAGGCGGATGTGGCCTTTGAAATGTTCAGCCTGCTCGGCGCTCCCTATTACTGCTTCCACGATGCGGATGCGCGCCCGGAAGGCAAGACTTTCGCTGAAAGCACGAAGAACCTCAACGAGATCGTTGATTATCTTGGGCAAAAGCAGGCGGACACCGGCGTCAAGCTGCTCTGGGGCACGGCCAACCTGTTCTCCAACCGCCGCTTCATGTCGGGCGCGTCCACCAATCCGGATCCGGATGTGTTTGCCTACTCCGCCGCAACCATCAAGACCTGCATGGACGCCACGATGAAGCTCGGCGGTGAGAATTACGTGCTATGGGGCGGTCGCGAAGGTTACGAAACCCTGCTCAACACCGACCTCAGCCGAGAGTTCGACCAGATGGCGCGCATGCTGCATATGGTCGTGGAATACAAATACAAGATCGGTTTCAAGGGAACGATCCTCGTCGAGCCGAAGCCGCAGGAGCCGACCAAGCATCAGTATGATTACGATGTCGCGACGGTCTACGGCTTCCTCAAGAAGTACGGCCTTGAGAACGAAGTGAAGATGAACATCGAGCAGGGCCACGCGATCCTTGCCGGTCACACCTTCGAGCATGAACTGGCGCTGGCATCGGCGCTCGGCATCTTCGGTTCGATCGACATGAACCGAAACGACTACCAGTCCGGCTGGGATACCGACCAGTTCCCCAACAACGTGCCGGAAATGGCGCTGGCCTATTATCAGGTTCTGCAGGCGGGTGGTTTCACGACCGGCGGCACGAACTTCGATGCCAAGCTGCGCCGCCAGTCGCTCGATCCGGAAGACCTGCTGATCGGCCACATCGGCGGCATGGATTGCTGCGCCCGCGGCCTGAAAGCTGCGGCAAAAATGGTGGAAGACGGCGCGCTGTCGAAGCCACTTGCCGAGCGTTACGCCAAGTGGGATCAGCCGGAAGCTCAGAAGATGCTGCGTGGCGAGTACAAGCTCGAGGATATCGCAGCGAAAGTGGAGCGCGAGAACATCAACCCAGAGCCGAAGTCCGGCCGTCAGGAATACCTCGAAAACATCGTCAACCGTTACGTTTGATTGCTATTTTCTTGAGAAGAAGGGGCGGGGACTGTTTCCCGCCTTTTTTTCTCGTCATTTGCTTTGGCTCAGAGTTAAGGTTGTGGTCGCTGTGGAGGTGAACGCCAGTCCGGCAAATTTGCGGAACTGGATGGCAGATGCCACCAACTGAAAGCCACGCGGCGTGGCTGCTTTGCGCCATCAGCAGACATATACTTTAGTGGGCGAAATCAAACGTTTCAGCCCGATTTCACGGAAGCGGGTGAATGCCGACACATCATCCTTGGCTTTAGCGCGAATGAGCGCTCCCTCATAAGCGTCCACGATACTGGCTGTTAGATCATTGATGTTCTCGTCACTGTCGAGCTCGCCATCCCGCTGCGCAGCAGCCAGCACCCCTTGAATACTTTTCTCCCAGCGGTCGAATGACATGGAGAGCGCATCGAGAACAACTGCGCTCCGGCCAGCGGCGCTTTGGGCAATCATACCGTAAAGGCACCCTGCATATGGGGCGTCCGCCTTGTACTCTTGTTCGAGCGCTGCGAAATAGGCATCGAGGCGGGCCAGCGGACGGAGCGACGTGTCTGTGAAGAATGCCTCCCGCACCTGTCGGTACTTTTCCTCATACGCTTCGATGACCGCCACTACGAAGTGATCCTTGCTTTGAAAGAAGTGGTAGAATGACCCTTTCGGCACATCGACGGCCTTCAGGATGGGGCCGATGCCCACACCTTCATAGCCATGCGCCAGTAATTGCCGCAAACCTTCGGAAATGAGGCGTTCACGCGTCGTAGATTGACTATACATCACTAGACCAATCGTCTACTAAATTGTTTATGCACATCTCTCTCCTTGGGTTGACCTCATATGAGCATAGCACGCAGTAGGCTTGTCGGCATCTATCTCGTGATTTCTTCTGCCGTTCTGTGGAGTACGGCAGGACTTTTTGTACGCATCGCCGACATGGATGTCTGGTCGATGGTCGCTTGGCGGTCGGCCTTCTCATTCGTCGCGCTAGGCACTTTCGTATTGATCCGCCGAAGATCGACGAAGAACGGAGTTGAATGGACTTTTGGTCTGCCCGGGGTTGCTGCATGTGCCGTGTCTACGGTAGCGTCGATCACCTACATTGCGTCTTTGCAGTGGACGACTGTCGCGAATGTCATGACGGTCTACGCCACGCTTCCGTTTGCAGCGACCGGGATCGCCTTCTTATGGATGCGCGACCGCGTGACATACCGCTTCGTCATCGCTGGCTGTCTGGCTTTCGTGGGAGTAGCTATTTCGGTCGGAGCAGCTATTTCGGCAAATGACCTTCTTGGCATCCTGGCTGCCTTTATCATGACAGCTGGATGCGCCACACAGATTGTCATTGCCAAACGGTTTCCTAACATGGATTCGATGACGATGACGGTCTTCGCCGCGTTGGCCTGCCTTTGCATCGCCCTTCCGCTCATGCAGTATTCGATGCCGACATGGACACAGCTCGTTGCATGCGCTTTCTATGGGATTTTCACAACCGGAATTGGTTATGTCCTTTTGTTGCTTGGCTCTCGCCGGGTGAGTTCAGGTGAAGCCGGACTATTATCCATGCTCGACGTCATCCTTGGCCCGATATGGGTCTGGATTTTTTACAGCGAGGAGATCAAGCTCCCAGTCCTTCTGGGCGGCGCAGTCGTTTTGACTTCTGTCTTTTGGTATCTTCTACCAGCCCGTAAGGTTGCTGCCCCCGTTTGAGCAATGTCAGTTTCGGGCCACAAGTGTCGTTGGTGATATTTGCTCCATAGCTCGGCAAATTTCTTCTCCCCGCTCGTCCCCGCCCCAGCATTTCGCTGCATCATTGTCGTCGCAACCGGAATAGAAGGGCGATACGCGCGGCGCCCTTCTCGGGCCGGTTGCCGGCACCGAAAACATCGTTCTGGCAGACGTGTTTCGGAAAGGCCCCCCGCTCATGCCAGAGGCGGGAGGGTACGATCCGATAGGTGCCGTAGCAATCTCCTGTCCTTGCAGAAATGCCCGGTGGATGCATCCAATCCTCCCCATACCTCCATGCCCCGCATCTGCCGGGCTTCCTCTTCCCGCATCCCGCCCATCGCGGGACCGAAGACGTTTTTTGCAAGCGCTTTGGATTTCTCTGAAACGTTTTAGAATTGGATGTGTTGCGGCTGTACGTACCGGTCAACATGGTCTAAACCGCCTGTACTTACCCGTTTTCCGGCATGCCAGAGAGGAGTTTTCCGATGACCGATCCCAAGGTGCTTGCAGCCCGGTTCCCCGGCGATTTCCTGTTCGGCGTGGCAACCGCATCCTTCCAGATCGAAGGCGCGACCAAAGCCGATGGCCGTAAGCCCTCCATCTGGGATGCCTTCTGCAACATGCCCGGCCGCGTCCATAACCGTGACAATGGCGATGTTGCCTGCGATCACTACAATCGCCTTGACGAGGATCTCGATCTCATCAAGGGCATGGGCGTGGAAGCCTATCGCTTTTCCATCGCCTGGCCACGCATCATTCCCGATGGCGTGGGGCGCATCAACGAGAAGGGGCTGGATTTTTATGACCGCCTCGTGGATGGCTGCAAGGCGCGCGGCATCAAGGCCTATGCGACGCTCTATCATTGGGATCTGCCGCTCGCTCTGATGGGCGATGGCGGCTGGACGGCTCGTTCCACGGCCTATGCCTTCCATCGTTACGCCAAGACCGTCATGGCCCGCCTCGGCGACCGGCTGGATGCGGTGGCGACGTTCAATGAGCCATGGTGCGCGGTGTGGCTCAGCCATCTTTACGGCATCCACGCGCCGGGTGAACGCAACATGCAGGCGGCGCTGGCCGCCATGCATCACATCAACCTTGCCCATGGCCTTGGTGTCGAGGCGTCGCGTCATGTCGCGCCGCAGGTGCCGGTGGGACTGGTGCTGAATGCACATTCCGTCATTCCTGCCTCGGATAGCGAAGCAGACCGCAACGCAGCCGAGCGCGCTTTCCAGTTCCACAACGGTGCGTTTTTCGATCCGGTCTTCAAGGGTGAATATCCGGCTGAGATGATGCAGGCGCTGGGCGACCGCATGCCGCTGGTCGAGGCGGACGATCTGTCGATCATCAGCCAGAAGCTCGACTGGTGGGGGTTGAATTATTATACGCCGATGCGCGTCGCAGATGATGCGTCCGAAGGCGCGGAGTTCCCGGCAACCATATCCGCGCCCTTTGTCAGCGATGTGAAAACGGATATCGGCTGGGAGGTTTATTCCCCGGCGCTGGCCTCGCTGGTGGAGGAGCTTTACGGCCGTTACGAACTGCCGGATTGCTACATCACCGAAAACGGCGCCTGCTACAACATGGGCGTCGAAAACGGTGAGGTGGATGACCAGCCACGCCTCGATTATTACGCCGAGCATCTCTCGGTGGTGGGAGATCTCATCAAGGATGGCTATCCGATGCGCGGTTATTTCGCCTGGAGCCTGATGGACAATTTTGAATGGGCCGAAGGTTATCGCATGCGCTTTGGCCTTGTGCATGTCGATTACGACACCCAGGTCCGCACCCTGAAGAAAAGCGGCAAATGGTACAGCGCCCTTGCGTCTGAGTTTCCCCAAGGAAATCATAAGTAGACAAAATTATCAGTCTTGCTGATTTTTTTGATGGTTCCCTCCGTGTGCCTGCTTGCGCGGCCGAGCGCATGTCCTATGTCAGGGCGGTTGCGGTCAAAACGCAGCGCCTTCGCTCCGCCGGACGAGGGCTGATCCTCCCAAGGGAAATTTACGAACATGCTTCTCGAAAAACTCAACTGGCGTTACGCCACCAAGAAGATGGACCCTTCCAAGGCTGTTTCCGAAGACAAGGTGGAGCGTATCGTCGAGGCCGCCCGCCTGGCGCCGACGTCCAGCGGCCTGCAGCCTTTCGAAGTGATCGTCGTCACAGATCCGGAAGTCCGCGCGAAAATTCAGGCGATTGCCTGGGACCAGGCGCAGGTCACCGAAGGTTCGCACCTTCTGGTCTTCGCCGCATGGGATAACTACACCGTCGAGCGCATCAACCACATGTTCGATCTGGTCAACGACGAACGCGGCTTCAAGAATGAAGGCTGGGAAAAATACCGCCAGTTCATTCTCGGCCTCTATCCTGACCGTGACCCTGACGTCAATTTCGAGCATGCCGCCCGTCAGGCCTATATCGGCTTCGGCATGTCCGTTGCGCAGGCCGCGTTTGAAGGTGTCGATTCCACGCCGATGGAAGGCTTCGACCCCGCTGAACTCGACAGGATTCTCGGACTGCGTGAAAAGGGGCTGCGCTCTGTCACCATCCTTCCACTCGGTTATCGACAGCCGGAAGGCGACTGGCTCGTCAACCTCAAGAAGGTTCGCCGTCCGCTTGACCAGTTCGTCAGCCGCGTCTGATGTCGTCGGCATTTCCGGAGAAAAAGGAAACCGGTTTTCCATCCGGAATGCGCGAGATGACATGAAGAGGATTTCCGCGGCCGCAAGGGCGGCGGAAATGCTATGCCCCTTGTGACAGGGCGGTTGCGGCGGTGAGGTGTCGCTGCTTTGCGGTAGATTTTTCCACCAATCTGGAATAAATGAAAAATCATCCCTGTAAAAAGATGACGCGTGCGGGCAAACATGCGTCATCCAAGTGCCGCTTGGCGGTGCTGATTAAGTGAGAGCCTGACGTGATGACCCTGAAAGTCTTCTGTAATCGAATGTGTGCCGCCGCCGCATGAAGAACGCGGTTTTTACCGCGACAGGATTTTTCCGACCCGACCCGTCAAGAGTTTTCACACCGAGAGTTTTCAATGAGTTTTGCAGCCAACGCGGCCACATCCCGGCCCTCGGACGCGCCCGTGCAGCAGGCGGGACCGGACCCTATGGTCGTTTTCGAAGGGGTGACCAAAACCTTCGGTGCGACAGATGGCAAGCCCGGTTTCGCGGCGCTTGCGGGCATCGATTACGTCGTGCCAAAAGGTTCGATCACCGGCATCATCGGCCGTTCCGGTGCGGGCAAGTCCACGCTTATCCGCCTTGCCAACGGGCTGGAAAAGCCCTCCACCGGACGCGTGGTGGTGGATGGTGTAGATGTGTCGGCTCTGGAAGAGACGGAGCTTCGCTCGCTTCGTCGTTCTGTCGGCATGATTTTTCAGCACTTTAACCTTCTTTCCTCACGCACCGCTTTCGACAATGTGGCCTTGCCGCTGGAAATCGCCGGTGTCGGCAAAAAGGAGATCGAGGCGAAAGTCACGCCGCTGCTCGATCTTGTCGGCCTTTCCGACAAAGCAAGACGTTATCCGGCGGAACTGTCCGGCGGCCAGAAACAGCGTGTCGGCATTGCCCGTGCGCTCGCCACCTCGCCGAAGCTTCTGCTTTCCGACGAGGCGACCTCCGCGCTCGACCCGGAGACGACGCAATCCATTCTGGAACTTCTGAAGCGCATCAACGCCGAACTCGGTCTTACCGTGCTGCTCATCACGCATGAGATGGAAGTGGTGAAGACCATTGCCTCTCAGGTTGCCGTCATCGACAGAGGACTGATCGTTGAAGAGGGCCGCACCTTCGATATTTTCACCGCGCCGAAACATGAGACGACGCGCAGCCTTTTGTCGTCTTCGGTCGGCGTGAAGCTGCCGCACTGGGTGACGTCGGGACTGAAGGCGGAAGCCTCAGCGGGCGACAGGGTGCTGGTCCGTCTGGTGTTTTTCGGCGATACCGCCTTCCAGCCACTGACGGCGCGGCTCGTTGCCGAGATCGGCGCGGACGTTAATATTCTGGCCGGCACCATCGAGGAAATCTCCGGCGAGCCATTTGGTTCGCTTGTCGTCTCATACCCCGCGACGCCGGAAATCACCGCGCGCGCCAGCCGTTTTTACGCTGAAACCGGACTTCACACGGAGGTGCTCGGTTATGTCGCCTGATATGCTTTTCAGCCTGCTGTCCAAGGGACTTATCCAGACTTTGCACATGGTCGCCGTCGCCGGTATCGTCGGCTCGATCCTCGGCGTGCCGCTCGGCGTCTTTCTCGCCACCAGTGGCAAGGGCGAACTTTTCGCAGCGCCGATGTCGAACCGCATTCTCGGCCTTATCGTCAACGCTGCCCGCTCGACGCCCTTCATCATCCTTGTCGTTGCGATCATTCCGTTCACCCGGCTCGTGGCCGGCACTTCCATCGGTACCAATGCGGCCATCGTGCCGCTGACGGTCGCGACCGTACCCTTCATCGCCCGCCTGGTGGAAGCGGCGATCCGTGAGGTGGACAAGGGGTTGATCGAGGCTGCGCGCGCCATGGGCGCCACGCCGTTGCAGATCGTTACCAAGGTGCTGCTCGCCGAAGCGAAGCCCGGCATCACGCTGGCGCTGACGCTGACTCTCGTCAGCCTTATCGGCTACTCGGCCATGGTCGGCGCGGTCGGCGGCGGCGGTCTTGGCGACCTCGGCATCCGTTACGGCTACCAGCGCTTCATGCCTGATGTGATGCTGGTCGTGGTGCTGGTGCTGATCGTTCTCGTGCAGCTCGTCCAGAGCGCGGGCGACGCGCTTGCCAGGAGCTTTGACAAACGCACCCGAAAGAACTGATTTCATTCACAGTTTCGATAACAACAAAACATCTGATAACCCAAGGAGACACCCGATGAAGAAACTCATTCTCGCAGCGTCGCTCGCCGCCCTGTTTGCAGGCAGCGCACTTGCCGAAACCATCAAGATCGGCGTCACGCCGGCCGAACACGCCCAGATCATGGAACAGGTCAAGAAGATCGCGGCGGCCAAGGGTCTGGACCTCGATATCGTCGAGTTCTCCGATTACGTTGTGCCGAACCAGGCGCTGGCCGATGGCGAGCTGCAGGCCAACTCGTTCCAGCACCAGCCGTATCTCGACAACCAGATCGCTGACCGCAAGTTCGATCTCGTCAGCGTAGGCACCACGATCACGACCCCGATGGGCGTCTATTCCAAGAAGGTGAAGAACCTCGAGGAACTGAAGGACGGCGCGACCATCGGCATCCCGAACGATCCGACCAATGGTGGCCGCGCGCTTCTGGTTCTGGCCTCCAAGGGTGTATTCAAGGTCAAGGAAGATGCCGGCCTGAAGGTCACGCCTGCCGACATCACCGAAAACCCGAAGAACATACAGATCGTTGAACTGGACGCCGCACAGCTTCCGCGTTCGCTGGACGATACCGACGCTTCGGTCATCAACACCAACTACGCCACGGCTGCGGGCCTGAACCCGAAGAAGGACGCCATCGCCATCGAAAGCGAGAAGTCGCCTTATGCCAACGTCATCGCTGTGAACGCCAAGGACAAGGACGCTCCGTGGGTGAAGACGCTGGTTGAATCCTATCAGAGCCCGGAAGTGAAGGCGTTCATCCTCGAGAAGTACAACGGCACCGTCATCCCGTCCTGGTAATATCTGCCGGATGCATCTTGCGAAAAGATGAAACCTCCTCCGCCTTGCGGGGGAGGTTTTTTATTGGCCGGGAAACGTCTTTCATATTGTTTTATACCTGTGTTTTTTTGGGTATCCCGACGTCATGTGGTTTAACCCCTTTTGAATGTTTCCTCCGCAAGATGATGCTTTCGAAGGGGAAATTATGCGGATTGCGCCGCGGGGAATTGTCAGGCACTTACGCATCGGCCGACGCGCTGTCGTCGGGGCGGTGCTGTTTGCGTTTGCCGTGGTTCTTTTCGTCGTGACCGCCCTTGTGCTTTCTGCCGTCGGCCAGATCAAGGATCAGGCGAATTCGCTCGATAACCTGCGCCTGAAGGAAACGACGGCCGGGGCATTGATGACGCTCCGCAATCAGCTCGATGCGACCCTGACAGACTATGCCGTGCGCAACGATGCCGCCGAGTTCGTCTACGCGCCGGACAGGTTCGATTGGCTTGCGGCCAATTACGGCAAGGCCAGCGGCGCCGCCAACCTGTTCGATACGGCGATTGTCATCGATCAGGACGGTCGTGTCCGCATGGCCTATCATGACGGGATGCCAGTGTCGTGGCCGCAGGACAGCTACCTTTCCGGCGGCTGGGGCAAGATGATCGAACGGGTGAGGGAAATGCGTCCCGGCACTTGGTCACAGATGTCCGGTTATGTGAAGACGGAGCACGGTATCGCCGTCGCGGGCGTCGCGCTTGTGCGGGCGAAAACCGGGTCGTTGCCGAATGCTGGCGACGAGCGGCGCTATCTGCTTCTGGCCCGTCACCTCACGGCTTCGCTCGTGGACAGTCTCGCCCATACCTATGTCATCGACGGGCTGGACCTGCAATCCGTGAACCTGCCTGCGCCCAATGCGGTCGAGATCGTCAACCCGGTCGGCGAAGTTGTGGCCAAGCTGGTGTGGCATTCCCGTCTTCCGGGCGATATCAGCTTTCATACCGCTCGGCCGATCATTTTCACCGCGCTCGGTTTTGTCGGCACGTTTTTTCTCATCCTGCTCATACTGGGATCGGCAACGCTCGATCGCCTGAAGGCGGACGAAGCCGCCGCACGCGAGGAGGCGCTGCGGGACCGGCTGAGCGGGCTTATCAATCGCAACGGGCTTTTCATCAAGCTGGCCCGCATGGTCCGGTCCGCCCGCTACGACAAGACGGATGTGCTGCTGCTTTATCTGGATCTGGACGGTTTCAAGGAAATCAACGATTCCTACGGCCATGCTGCCGGGGACAGGCTCATAAAGGGCGTATCGGCCGCATTGCAGGTGCTGATGCCGGAAAGGGCCATTCTGGCGCGGCTGGGTGGAGATGAATTCGCTATTGCCATAAAGGGCGGCGATGTACGCGAGGAGGGGCGCAAGCTGTGCCGCTCCATTCTCGAACTCTTCACCGAGCCGTTCAACATCGGCGAACATGTTGTAAGCATCGGTTGCAGTATCGGTATCGCGATCTCCACGACTGGCGAGATCGGAGGCGAGGAACTCGTACGTCGCGCCGATATGGCGATGTATAAGGCCAAGGAAGGCGGGCGCGGTCGCTACGTTGCCTATGATGAGAAAATGGATGAGCTGCGCGAGGAAAAGCTGCAGCTGGAAGCGGATCTGCGCCATGCCATCGGCAACGGCGAGATTTCACTGGTCTATCAGCCGGTGGTCAATGCCGCCACGCGCGCGATCACCAGCGTCGAAGCGCTTGCCCGCTGGAACAGACCCGGCTCCGGCCCCGTGCCGCCGGATATCTTCATTGCCGCCGCCGAAACCAGCGGCCTTATCGACCGGCTGGGTCTTCTGGTGCTGCTACAGGCATGCGAAGCAGCAAAGCAGTGGCCGTCGATCCGGCTCTCCGTCAACGTGTCTCCCGTCCAGTTCCGCAACCCGGCCTTTGCCGGGCATGTGTCCGATATCCTGAAGAGCACCGGGACATCGCCGGATCGTCTGCGGCTGGAATTGACGGAAGGCTATTTCATTCAGCATCCAGAACGGGCCTGCGTGGCGCTCGACAAGCTCAAGCAGCTTGGGATAAGCATCGCGCTCGATGATTTCGGCGCAGGCTTCGCAAGCGTCGGTTATCTGCGTCGCTTCGGGTTCAACCGCATGAAAATCGACCGTTCTCTGGTCGTCGCGCTGGAGCAGGGCGGTCGTTCGCTGGATATGTTGCAGGCGACCGTCGCGCTGGCCCGCTCGCTGGATATCCCGGTGACCGCGGAAGGCATCGAAACCGAGGAGCAGGCGACGATCCTGCACCTATGCGGGTGCGACGAACTACAGGGCTACCTGTTCTCTCGGCCCGTTCCGGCTGAAAAAATCTGCGAACTGCTTGACGAGCAGGAAAGCCCGGTGAAGCAGCTCAAGGTTTCCTGACCTTTTTAGAGGGGGTAGAGGCCACAAACCCTCTTCCGTCATCCTCGCCCTTGAGGCGAGGATCCATAGTGACCTGCCGCGTGGATCCTCGGGTCAAGCCCGAGGATGACGCCGAAGGTGACGACAGATTATCAGCAGCCCAAGCGGCTTGCGCCTGCAATTTACCGTCCCAGATGCTTTTCGCCGCGCTTTTTCGCCAGATCGATCTGCTGCTGGCGGTCGCGGAACCGCTGTCGGTCTTCTTCCGTGCGGTCGTCATAGCAGCTCGGGCAGGACACGCCTTCTTCAAACAGCGGCGACTGGCGCACTTCCGGCGTGATCGGGTTGCGGCAGGCATGACACAGCTTGTGATCGCCTTCGGCAAGGCCGTGGACGACCGAGACGCGCTCGTCGAAGACGAAGCAGGCGCCTTCCCACAAGCTTTGTTCTTCCGGCACTTCTTCCAGATATTTCAGGATGCCGCCCTTGAGGTGGTACACCTCATCGAAGCCCTGCTCCTTCATGAAGGCGGTGGCCTTCTCGCAACGAATGCCGCCGGTGCAGTACATGGCGATCTTGGGCTTGTTGTGCAGGCCCGGATTGTTCTTCACCCAGTCCGGAAACTCGCGGAAGGTCTTGGTCTGCGGATCGACCGCGCCTTTGAACACGCCGATGGCCGTCTCGTAATCATTGCGCGTGTCGATCAGGATCGTGTCGGGATCGGAGATCAGCTCGTTCCAGTCCTTCGGATCGACATAGGTGCCGACGATCTTGTTCGGATCGATATCGGCCACGCCCATGGTGACGATCTCTTTCTTGAGCTTCACCTTCATCCGCACGAACGGCATCTTGGATGCGCGGCTTTCCTTGTGCTCCAGCGCTGCAAATTCCGGCTGGGCGCGGAGGTACGACAGGACGGCATTTATGCCCGCGTCCGGTCCGGCGATGGTGCCGTTGATGCCCTCCGCCGCCAGAAGCAGCGTGCCCTTCACACCGTTTTCCTGACACAGCGCAAACAGCGGCTCGCGCACGCTCTCGAACCGCGGAAAGCGGGCGAAATGATAAAGGGCGGCCACGAGAAAATCGCCAGCGGACCCCGGTGTGGCGTCCGGGCGGGGAAAAATGGTGGTGTCGGTCATGGGCGCTGAAATACAGCGATGAGGCCTGCAAAGCAATATTTATCCGCTGTTTTGCAGGCGCTGCGCGCATTTTGAAATTCGTCAATCTTGGGAGGTGAATGTACTCCATTGTTGCCGCGAGTGGAGAGATGTGGATGCAGAACCTCTCCTCCGTCATCTTCGGGCTTGACCCGAGGATGACGCCGAGTGTGGTGATAAGCCAGTGGCAAACTCGGTCAGGGTGCCGTCGCGGCTACTTCCCCGCGTGCCGCCACAGAAGCGCGGCGATGCGGCTTTCGGTGCGGGCGGATTCGGAAAACACTTCGCTGGCCAGCACAAGGCTGTCCATACGCAGCGTCTGCTGCTGGCGGATGATGGCGTCGAGAAGCAGCGCCAGCCTGTCGCCATTGCCGAACCGCTCCGGCTCCCGGTCGACCAGGGCCGCCAGAACAGAAAGATCGTGCTCGCGGCCCAGAAGGTCCACCAGCCGCTTGGCATCGGCCCGCTTGCTGCGCATGGCGGATGGCCAGAGCCGGCGCAGCAGGCCCAGATGCATCCAGTAGATCTGGCCTGCCTTGCGCAGATCATGGAAGTGTTCGACATCGGCATGATCGTGACAGTTGGCCAGCGCCTCACGCGCCTTGGCGCGTTGCTTCGACCAGCTTTTGCGGATGAGCTTTGCCGCATCCTTGGCGTCGTCCGGCAGCCGTAGCGCCTCTAGCCGCACGCGGCCTTTTTCGCATCCGGCAATGGCTGCCCTTATAGCGCCGTCGAGATCGACTTCATTGGCGATCGCATCGTCGCGGCGCTCGCGCAGGATGACGGTGACGGACTGCAATGCCGCACTCTGCGTCTGCGAGCGGGCAAAATCCTCGAGATAGGTTGCGGTCTCCACCAGCGCGGTCGCATCGCGGGCAAAGGCGAGAGATTGGGCGATATCCCGGAAGCGGGCGTTTTCCTCGCTGCGGAAATCGGCAGCGGCTGGCTGGATGAGCCGGTAGAGCGCACGGATGCGCTTGAAGCGCTTGCGGGCATCGTGCACGGCCTCGTGCGATCCATTCGGCTGGTCACGCAGGATTTCAATGGCCTCATCGATCAGTTCCAGCCCGGCGCGGCGAATCTCGTCATCGAAGGGCTTCTTAGGATCAATCCTGAAGGGCATCCAGCAGCTCTCCTCGCAGGTTTTCCGTTGCGAGCGACTGGTTGGAAAAACGGCGATCGCCCGTCACTTCCCGCCCGATCCATTCCGGCAGGTCGGGTGTCGCATGTTCATCGTCCAGTTCCACTTCCGCCACGATCAGCCCGTCGTAGTTGCCGTTGAAGACATCCACCTCCCAGGTGAACCCGGCGTGGTTGACGATGTGGCGGGTCTTTTCGATGACGACGCCGGTCGAACTTGCCATCAGTTCTTCAGCATCGTCGAGCGGAATGTCGTATTCGTATTCGTCACGCACCAGTGCGCTCGCGCCGATCTTGATGGTGAGCGTGGCTTTGCGGTTGTCCACGATCCTGACCCGGACCGACCGGTCGCCCATGGATGCGACATAGGCTTGCCTGAACGCCTTGCTGGAGGTGACTTCGGCGCGCCATCCATCATGGGCCACCAGAAACTTGCGTTCTATTTCTTTCGCCATCTATGTCTTTGCCATGAATGCTTCGAAAAACCGACGGGTCAGCCTATTACAAAGATGTGTCATCAAAAAGCGAATTGTTTGAAGTAACTAGACGGAAACGGCCGTCTTGTGCCTCGACATGGTGGCGAAGGCGCGCTAATCCGTAACCCACGATTTCAATCGGTTCAAACGTGCAAGGGAGGCTCAATCTTGGCCCAGGACTCCGAAAAACTGCTCTCCATCCTCAAGCTTCAGCCGGTCGTTCCGGTGCTGATCGTGGATGACGCCGCTTCCGCCGTGCCTTTGGCGCGCGCTTTGGTCGCGGGCGGCCTGAAGGCTATCGAGATCACGCTGCGCACGCCCGCCGCACTGGATGCCATCCGCGCCGTTGCAGCCGAAGTCGAGGGTGCGCATGTTGGTGCCGGCACGATCCTCAACGCCAAGGATTACGAAGCCGCCGCCGCCGCCGGCTCCACCTTCATCGTCAGCCCCGGCCTCAACAAGAGCGTTCTCGAGGCTGCGAACAATTCCAGCGTGCCTCTGCTTCCCGGTGCCGCCACCGCAAGCGAAGTCATGGCGCTGCGCGACGAGGGCTACAAGGTCCTGAAGTTCTTCCCGGCCGAACAGGCAGGCGGCGCGCCATACCTCAAGGCGCTGGCCTCGCCGCTGGCCGGTACCGTGTTCTGCCCGACCGGCAGCGTTTCGCTGAAAAACGCGAACGACTATCTCTCGCTGCCGAACGTCGTCTGCGTCGGCGGTTCGTGGGTTGCCCCGCGTGAACTGGTGGCAACGGGTGACTGGGCAGGCATCACCAAACTTGCCGCGGAAGCCGCCGCCCTGCGTGGCTGACATTCTCCGCAAGGCCCGTTCACGAAGGCGTGAGCGTCGGCCTTGCTGGTAATCGCATCGATACTTCCTATCTCCTGTGAGGATTTTACCCCTCACAGGAGATTTTGATGTTCGACGCCAAGAAACTTCTTGAACAATTCCTCGGCTCCCAGGTGCCGGGCCTTTCGGGAAGTGTCCGCGACAGGGCTGGACAGGCCGCCGATATCGCCAAGAACAATCCGATGAAGGCTGGCGCCCTGGCCGCTGCCATTCTCGGCACCAAGACGGGCCGCAAGCTTGCTGGCAATGTCGCAGCCGTGGGCGGTGTTGCCGCCATCGCAGGGCTCGGATATCTCGCCTACAAGAACTACAAGTCCGGTCAGACACCGGAAGCCGCGCCGAAGCCGGAGCCGCAACTGCTGGCCCCGCCCGCCGATTCCGCGTTCCATCCGCAATCCCCAGCGCTCTCCAATGATTTCGCCCTGAAACTCATTCAGGCGATGATCGCGGCCGCCAAGGCCGATGGTCATATCGACGAAAAGGAGCGCGCTAACATCATGGAAAAGGTGCAGGTTTCCGGGCTTGATGACGAGGCGGAGCGCTTCCTCGAAAAGGAACTGGCCGACCCGCTCGATATCGACGCGCTGGTGGCTGCCGCCCGCACGGAGGAGCAGAAGGTGGAGCTTTACACCGCCTCGCGTCTTGCCATCGAGGCGGATACCCGTGCCGAGCGCGGTTATCTCGATCTGCTGGCTGGCCGTCTCGGTCTGCCGGATGCGCTGGTCGACCACATCGAGTCGACGGTGGTTGCCGCCAAGGTTTGAGTTAAAGGCCAATTCGACGTCATCCTCGGCCTCAGGCCGAGGATGACGCGGAGTTTGACGATGGTCTTGTCATCCACCGACGGCTCGCCTAATCCTTCTCTACGAAATATGGGGAAGAGAATGCGCGATCTGAGTGAGTTCAAGGGATGCCCGACGCCGCAGCCGGTGACGCTGAAGGGCCGGTATGTCACGGCCGAGCCGTTCGATCGCGAAAAGTATCTTGCAAGGCTCTGGGATGCGCTGGGCGGTGAGGCGACCAACGATCTTCTCAAATATTTCCCGCAGGACCGTTTTGTCGATGCTGACGCGTTCGGCGACTGGCTGATCGGTGCCGGCCGGAAGCTCGGCTGGGTGACGCTTGTGTTTGTCGAAAACGCCACCGGCGACGTGGTGGGCATGGCAAGCTACATGCGGCCCGATCCCGCCAATGGCGTGGTCGAGGTCGGCTCGGTTGCCCATGGCGCTAAGATGAAACGCTCGCCGCTCTCCAGCGAAGCCCATTACCTGATGGCAAGACACGTCTTCGAAGACCTCGGTTATCGCCGTTACGAGTGGAAGTGCCACAATGAGAACGAGCCTTCCAAGATCACGGCGAAGCGTTTCGGCTTCACCTTCGAGGGCGTGTTCCGCCAGCACATGATTTCCAAGGGCCAGAACCGCGATACGGCATGGTTTTCCATGATCGACGGCGAATGGCTGCTCATTGGCAAGGCGTTCGAAGCGTGGCTTTCGCCGGACAATTTCGACGCGGCAGGCAGCCAGCGCCGCAGGCTGGAAGATATTCGCGCGGAGCTTGCCGATGGCTGATCGAAAAGAGCGTTCGCCTGCCCTTGCGGCAGCGGCCATCCTGCTCGGCTTCGGCCTGCTGTTCTTCATCATGCCGAAAGTGATGATCTGGCTCGGGGATTATTCGCCCTGGCTTGCGGCAGCCTTCGGCACCGTGGCCGTCCTGTGCTTCTTCCTGCTGTTCTGGCTGCGTGCCCGCTACCAGCGCAAGCGTGACCTTGGCGGTCGTCAGGACTGAAGCGACGCGCCAAGCAGGGCAAGGCCCATCAACAGAACGAAGAGCGCACCGGCGATCTCGATAGCGTGGCTGATGCCGGCTGCCTTGCGGCTGCCGGGGCCGGCTAAGCGCACGGCCAGTCCCTTGGCCGAAACGGCCATGGCGGCAAGCGCCGAGACGGTGATCGCGGTCCCGAGCGACATGGCGAGCACCGACAGCGTGCCGCCGAGCAGAAGTCCGTTCAGGAGCGCGAAGCTCATGACGATGATCGCGCCGGAGCAGGGACGCAGGCCCACCGCGATGATGGCTGACCAAGCCTCGTGCAGGCTGAAATTCTTCGCGCCCAGCATCGTCGGATCCGGCGCGTGCGACTTGCCGCAGGCAACGCACAGATCGCCGCTGCCGCTGTGTTCGTGATCGGCAAAGACCGGCTTGCCCTGAAATCTCAGACCCGTGCCCATGCCCGTGGTGCGGGGAGACGCTGAAGGGCTGCGGACCGGTATCTCGTTGGATGATGTTGCGACCTGAATTGCGGCGGTTGTGGTGGCGAGAGCGCGTTGTTGCCGGGGCCAAAGCGACCAGACTTTCCGCGCCAGAAGCCACGCGCCGAACAGCGCCACCATGGCGAAGCTGGCAATTTCCATCGCCTGCGTCGCTTTGGTCATGGTAATCGATGTGCCGCGCAGAACCAGCCATGCCGCGCCGACCAGCATGATGGCGACAGCGCCCTGCAAGAACGACGAGATGAAGGAGATGACGATGCCGCGTTTCAGCTGCGTCTCGTTGGCGATCATGTAGGAGGAGATGACGGCCTTGCCGTGGCCGGGACCGGCGGCATGGAAAACGCCATACGCAAACGACAGGCCGACCAGTGAGGTCAAGGCCCAGTTGTCGTCTCGCATCGCCCGCAGTGCACTGGTAAGCGAGCGGTAGAACATCTGCTGGTGCACGTTGATCCATTGCAGCAGCGGCGCGAGCGGTCCGCCAACCGAAAAGGACGGTTCGGCCGAACCGATGCCGAGCGGGGATTGCGCATGGGCAACGGCGACGAGAAGGGGAAGGGCAAAAACCGTGAGGATCCAGCTCTTCCGACTTAGCATGTCAGCTCCAGACGGGTTGCGAAGAGCTTCGTCATATCCGTTCCGGTCGGATCGTTGAAGAACGCATCGGTCAGCGTCGTCTGGTTCTGCGAGATGACCTCATCCGGATCGGGCCGCACGACGGCGTGCTTGCAGGCGGCAAGATCCTTGCCTTCGGTCGCCAGATCGCTGTCCTTGGCAAAATCGATGGCCGTATACATGGTGGGGTCCCATGCGCCGAAGCTGAGCTTGCCCTTCACGGGCAGCGGTGCCTTCGGTTTGACGGAAAAGAACATCAGGATCTGGCTGTCCTTGTAATCGACATGGATCGCTTCCGGCTTGCCGAAGGGGACCGATTTTCCGTCGGCGAGGATGTTGGTGTAGTAGGAGTATTCCTCCAGCGATTCCAGCACCGTGCTGCCGATCTCCGCCAGTTCTTCCGGGTCCAGCTTCAGGTCGCTGTTCTTGTCATAGTCCATGACCACGCTGGCGGAAAACATCTCGTCGAAGCGCCAGATGTTGCGTACTTCCTGAACGGTGCCGTCCTTGCCCTCGACGATCTCCATGCGCGCATCTGCAAAGATGTGGGGATGCGCCGTTGCGATGGCCGGAATAAGTGTCAGGCCCGCCAGAAGCGGCAAAAATCGTCTATTCATTCGTCCCGTCTACCCTGCCTTCGAATCTCGGTCCGGACTTTAGCAGAAATTGGGACCGAATTGAGGTTTATGCGGATGCTTCCCCGTGACGCGACGTCACCCTCGGGCTGGACGCGAGGATGACGAAGGAGAGGTTTCCGCCTCTCTCACCCGTTCTTGCGGAACCAGTTGTAGAGGAAATCCACGAAACTGCGGACCTTTGCTGGAAGGTAGCGGCGGTGAGGATAGACGGCGTAGATGCCGCGGTCCTTGGAGATGTAGTCGTCGAACAGCGTCACCAGTTCGCCCGACTGGATATGGGGCCTGGCGATGAAATCCGGCACCATGGCGATGCCCAGCCCGGCGCGGGCGGCGCGCAATGTCGCCTGGGGGCTGTTGACCTCGATCGGACCGCTGATCGTCACCGAATTCGATCCGCCATCCGGCTCGAAATACCGCACGGAGTTATGGAAGCGGGTATTCGTGTCGATGATGAACGGAACGCGGCCGAAATCCTGCGGGCCTTCGAGAGGGCCGTGCTGCGCGACGAAATCGGGGGTGGCGACGGCATAGACGCGGAAATCGGAAATCTTGCGGGCGATAAGCCCGGAATCTTCCAGCCGGGTGATTCTGACGGCAAGGTCGAATCCCTCCTCGATCAGATCGACGAACCGATCCTCCGCGACGATTTCCAGCGCCAGTTCCGGATTTTCCTTTGCGAAATCGATCAGGCTCTGGCCGACATCCGCATCCATGAAGGTGCGGGGAACGGAAATCCTGAGCTTGCCCTTGAGGTCCGCATTCTTCTCGCGCACGAGATCGGCAAGGTTATCGATCTCTTTCAGGATATCGGAAGCGGTGCGGTAATAGGTATGGCCTGCTTCCGTCAGCGAAAACTGCCGGGTGGTGCGGTTGAGAAGCAGCGCGCCGAGATCGTCTTCCAGTTCGCGCACATATTTGGAAAGCAGCGCCTTGGAGCGGCCCGTCTTGCGCGCCGCAGCCGAAAAGCCCTCGGCCTCCACGACATCGATAAACGCGCGGATGCGGGTGAGTGTGTCCATGAAAACCTCCGGTTTGTTCGGCATAATTGAACGATGGGGCGTGGATGTTCAATAAGAAAATAAATGATGAAAAAATCCGCTTCTGCCAAAAAAAATCTCTTGATTATGACCGCGAATATTCTTATCTCCCGGCTTGCCCAAAGTCGCACGTGCCCATGTGTGTCCGCCGGGTCCTCGATGTGGTGAGGATCTCGGTAAGGTACCTGGAACTAACCCCTCCAGTCGCTATTCCGGCCAACCGGGAAATGCGAGGACATATCAAGCAACGACGGTGCGGGCCTTTCTGGTTCTCTGCCGGCTTTCCATCAGCCGGGGTACTAAAGAGGCACACCATCATTGCCGTAAGTGCGGTTGGGAGTATTCCCTCCAATCCCATGGCAGACAAAGCCGAATGATGCTCTGGCAGAGCGTCGTTCACATTCGCGCCTTGAGCGTATGCTAGCGATTCTGCGCCTCCACCGGCTGATTCGTTTGCATATCTCGAGCGTCCTTTGTCCTCTGGAATTTTTCCGGAGCCGGTTTAATAGGGAATACATCGATGACGACTGCACGCATTCTCGACTTCATCAAGACCCGACGTCCCGAAGGCCCTTGCCTCGTGGTTGATCTCGACGTCGTGCGCGACAATTTCAACGCGTTCCGGCACTCCCTGCCGAACAGTGCGATCTACTATGCCGTCAAGGCAAACCCGGCTCCCGAAATTCTCAAGCTGCTCGCTTCCCTCGGCTCCAACTTCGATTGCGCCTCCGTGGCCGAAATCCAGATGGCGCTCGATGCAGGCGCGACGGCTGATCGCATCTCCTTCGGCAACACGATCAAGAAGGAACGCGATGTCGCCCGCGCTTACGCGCTCGGCATCGATCTCTTCGCAGTCGACAGCCATGAGGAAGTCGAGAAGGTTGCCCGCGCAGCCCCCGGCGCCCGCGTGTTCTGCCGCGTCCTGACGGATGGCGAGGGTGCCGAATGGCCGCTTTCGCGCAAGTTCGGCTGCGTGCCGCAGATGGCCGTCGACGTTCTTGTCTACGCTCACCAGCTCGGCCTTGAGTCCTACGGCGTTTCCTTCCACGTCGGTTCGCAGATGATGAACCTCGACGCATGGGATGCCGCTCTGGCCGACGCAAAGCGCGTGTTTGCCTCGCTTTCCAAGCAGGGCATTCACCTGCAGATGGTCAACATGGGCGGTGGTTTCCCGACCAAGTACCTGCGCGACGTTCCGGCTGCCGAAGAATACGGTCAGGCCATCGACAATGCCCTGCGCAAGCACTTCGGCAACCAGATCCCGAAGACGATCATCGAGCCGGGTCGCGGCATGGTGGGCAACGCCGGCGTCATCAAGGCTGAAGTCGTTCTCGTGTCGCGCAAGTCCGACAACGACAACCATCGCTGGGTGTTCCTCGATATCGGCAAGTTCGGCGGTCTGGCCGAAACCATGGACGAAGCCATCCGTTACCCGATCCGCACCGATCGCGATCAGGATGCGATGGAGCCCTGCGTTCTGGCCGGTCCGACCTGCGACAGCGCCGATGTGCTCTATGAAAAGAACATGTACCCGCTGCCGGTCTCTCTGACCATCGGCGACGAAGTTCTGATCGAAGGCACAGGCGCCTACACGACCACCTATTCGGCGGTCGCGTTCAACGGCTTCGAACCGCTGAAGGCCTACGTCATCTAACCTTCGAACGCCGTCTGCTGAAAGGGCGGCGTCTCGACCAAGCTTCCGTTCCGGTTTTGCCGATTGTGCTGATGCGCAAATCCCTGCTTGCTGCACCTCTTCCAGCCGAGGAAAGCGTGTCGGCGGGCCGGAACGGCTCACCTTATTGTTTCAGGGCCGCGTGTGGGCGGTTTTGTCTTGGGAGGGCCGGGCATGGCCGCTCTTTTGAATTCTGTACGGGCATTCTTTACTCCGCAGACGTTCCACGTCGATCAGGAAAACGCGGGCGATGTCGTTGCGCGCGAAAACCTTCTGGACCGCGCCATGGGTGCTGGTCGTCGCCGCAAGTCGTCGGAAAAGCTGCGCGCCGGTCGCGTTCCGGCCGAAGGGCTGGCGCTTGTTGCCCGCGATCAGGACGGTCACATCATTGGCACGGTGCGCCTGTGGAATGTCGAGGCTGGCATTTCGCGTGAAGGCCGCCCTGTCGACGCGCTGCTGCTCGGCCCGCTTGCCGTAGATTCCGCCTATGAAGGAAAGGGCATCGGCTCGGCGCTGATGCGTGCGGCGATTTCCGAGGCGTCCAGCCGCGACCACGGTGCCATCATGCTCGTCGGCGATGCGCCCTATTACGAGCGTTTCGGCTTCTTTGCCGAAAAGACCCGGCACCTCATCATGCCCGGCCCCTTCGAGCGTCATCGTTTCCTGGCGCTGGAACTGAAGGCTGGATGGCTGGATGGCGCTGCCGGCATGCTGATCGCAAGCGGACGCAAACTCTCCGCATAAGACGAGCGGGGAAGGGTGGACTTCCCCTTGCTCTTTGAGATCCTCGGGCCTTGCCCGAGGATTTTTTGTTTCGGGAACTGATTGCGGTTCGGGCAAGAGGTGAAGATCCAGTGTGTGGATCGGGTCGAGCCCGATGATGACGCGGAGGAGGGCGTGCGCGACGCTTTCTCATCCCCATTTGTGCGGAGTCACGCAAAATGACCGGGGAAATACTTCAATCCGGGTATTTTTTGCACGTCATTTTGACCGGGGAGTCAGCTTGAAATGGCCAAAACCCGTAAAGCATTGATTTCAAGAAATAATAACTGCTGGATGTGGCTGGATTTTTCAAGCTTTCGCTCGTTAGCACTCTCCAAAACTCGACCTGTCAGTCACGGCCAGGCGCGAATCCAAGAGCGGCTCCGCGAGTTGTCCCTTGCGTGGCGAGCGGTGATTGTTTCTAAATTGAAATCAAGGAGTAGAACCAATGGACGATCCATGCTCAAGCGAACCCAAAGGTTCCAATCGACTAAAGCTTGATCATTTTGAAGAGGAAGCGGCACGCTCCCGGTTGTACGCTGAAGTGATCAGGAAGTGGACCGCAGCAGGTGCAATCCAATATGATTTAGACGACCTTCCCGAAATGATTGATGAAGGCCGTGAGATTTCGTTTTCGGACCTGGGAATTGAAGACAACGCATTTTTGATTCGCTGCTGTGAAGGAACTAGCCCCTATCTCGATGAGATGCATGAAATCTTCGTAGAGGGTGTCATTGTTTTTAAGCAGAGGTACGAAGGCAAGAACGGGGCTTTTATCACGCTTGTCGCAGGTCGATCAGGTCATGTTAGCAACTGGTCAGAGGGTACAGCGAGGATAGCGAGCGGCTGGATTGACGCGGATCGATCTGTGGACGATGGATTAGCCTACTTTGGACTGGTGGGTGATCCCTTAATATTGGGCTCTGCTAATCTGTTTGACGTGGAGATGTTCCTTGAGAATGCGATCGCGCGGGTTGGTGCGGGTGAGCGGCTCAAAGCTCGCCCATCAAAACCCTACAGCTCCTAACAGGGTGCTGTGGCTCCGGCGCTGTCGCGCCACATTGTTGGCTGCAACTCGAATACTCCATCTAGCTCGCGCAAGACCAACTTGCTCGGCAGCGCCTCTGTGGTCGCCCGGGCGGTAAGGGTGCTGCACTTAGAGTGCTGGTCGACACTGCCTTTCAAGAAAGTATGTATCCGCCAACTCGTCTTAGCCCGGCGGTATATTCTCGTCAGACCCGAGTACGGTTAGTGAAAATCTAAAGTGGCAGCTAAACCAAGAAATATGTTGGCAGTCCCATTTTGGAACATGTCAATTGTCAACAATTACAAAGGTTTGCTTAAATTTCTTGCTTGCAGGCGTCCTTCCGATGTGCTCAAGTATCAACAACATTGGTAACCGGGCAGCGTCGCAGAGAAGGAGGATATGAGCTATGCAGTATGTGCATCAGACCCGAAATCATATCCCGGCGTTTGACCAGTCGGTTGCATTTGATGCCCTTCTTGGCTTGGACGTAGATATCCTTGCCGGTCGCACTATTCTGGCTTCTCAGTCAGAAGAAGTCTCTTTAGCCGATTCCATACGTCGTCGAAGACGACGATGGTTAACGGCAAACAAGGAGACATCATGCCGAATATCGATCTCAACAGAACTGGTCGACAAGAAGACATTGGCGGTCGGAGTATTCACACGGTAGCTTCAGCTTCCGAAGGAAATTTCTCTGAGCATGGAAACGAGGATCGCTTCCATGTCAGCTTCGTGGGTGGACCTGACGAAATCTATGATCAGGTGAAAGAATGGCTGGAGCAGCGTCCGGGTGACCTTGGCGACATCGTCACAGTGAGGAAGAGCGGATCACTAACCTTCGAGGATGCGCCCGATGGTGACTGGTCGGGCCGTTACGCCGATGTGATCTGGGAAGAAACGCTACCGGTGTGGGACTTGGATGGTCCTGACGGCGAACCCATGGGAGCCTTCGATGCCGAAGTTCTTCGGCGTTTGATCGAAACTCACCCGCAATCGTTCAAGGCTCTTCTCGCGAATGAGGGAGAGAATGATGAGCGGAATAACCCGTTCATTGCAGCGTTCTATTGCTACTAGAATCGTAGCCCCGGAGTTGATCCTCTGGGGCTTCGTATTTTTTTGGGGCCGAACGCTACGTCCCTATGTCTGGCAAGCTTTTGAAACTTTGCATTTGGAAGTCTCTATGCAGTCCCAATGCGTGAGATTTTTGTAAGTATTTCCGCGCGGTCAGGTAGGTTGGAGTTCAGGCTCGGTCACGGGTGGATTTAAGCTGCGTTGGCATGATGGCCCAAGGAGTGCCGCTTGTTAGTTTCTCGTTTAATCTTTTCGCGTTCGAGGTGCATGGCCTGGCCGCGTCCGGTGCAGACGTTGGCCGGATTCAGGTTGTCGAAGCTCCCGTGGTATCGGCGATAGTTGTATTGCTCGGCCAAGGCCGCGATCGGGGCTTGGAGGTCTTTCTGGAAGAGGTAGTTTTCCTGGGATGCGGCCTTCAGCGAATGGCACTTCGGTGACATTGTCCACCTTCAGGTTGGTGCACAGATTCCAGGCAATAGTAGCGGGAGTAATCGTCGAGAATGGTCGACAGGTAGAACCAACACCAGCCGGTTTCTAGGGTGAGATTGGCTAGCGTCTCTTTCAGGTCGCTGCTTTCACGACTGCGCGCAGTCACGTCACCGTTGGTCTTAAAGGGGGCGGTCACCGGCAGGATGCCTCTTGGCAGCTTCGATGAACTCCTTGGGTTGGCGGCAGATTGCGGCAATGCTGCCTTCGCCGCGCACCCCTTCAAGAGGGATTTGTCGTCGGCTGAACGGTGCTTGTGTGGCGCGCCGAATGTCCTTGATTGTCTCCTCGAGCGTCGATGTCTCAGGCCCGGTTTTTTCAAAGGCGGTCCGGGACATGAGAAGGATGGCACCGCCAATCAATTCCGAGTAGACGTTCCAGTCGCGTTCGCATCCTGCATTGGTTCGTCGAAAAAGCGTTCAATGCTTTCACGTTCATAAAAAGCGCAAACACCTCCCGCAGTCGGAATCGCGGGCTGCAGCCTATTCTCTCTGATCACACCGCGAACCTGAGGCTGGGTCAGCCCATTCGCCTTCATGAGCTGATTCACCGTGACATAGCGCTCCCGAAATTTCGTGAGCTCATGTCGTGTCATGACACGGTACACGATTGAGCCCGATTCTGACCTAACCTCCTCGAAGGCAATAAAACCATTGTTCTGAAGATATGAAAGGTTTCGAGGCGGCAGGTCCAGAATTCGCATCGCTTCCTTGTTGTCGGCGTGCGTGCTGGATGCCCTTGGACCGACAAGCTCCGCGGGATCGATCATGATGTCATCAAGGAGGAGTTTGCGTCCGCATAGGGCGACGCGACTGAACTCGCCCTTGATCACCTTGGTCAACACGTCGACTAGTCGCATTACATTCCGATCGGCAGCTTCTCTAATAGATTGCATCTCTGGGGATGGTGTACCGCACGCAATCTTTTGAATGGACGCGTACAGCTCCTTTACTTCGTTCTCCGAGATCAAGCGTGTATTTTGTCTACCGCGGTGGCCGATCTGATCCAAATCCAAACGGCGCAAGACACCGGCAGTCACAAGCTGGCTGACCAACAAGGGCTTGCATCTCAGGATTTTCGCGGCCTCGCGGAATTGAATCCTGCCACCAGACATCCGATCAAATAAGGATAGCGCGCTGATGGGGATCGCCTTGGTGTCGATATTAGCATCAACGAGCCGACGCCGCACGACGGGCGCGGAAAATCCAGTCAAAGTCGCGATTTCAGTAACAGTCGTCCAATTTTTTTTCTGCGTACAGGCAAACTTTTTCACAGAACCCGTGAGAGGGTAGTTGGAAGCCACATGAGCCTGAAACAGTTGGCTGATGTATTGGTAGCTCTCCTTTTGCTGACTTTGCCTGATGTGGGTATAGAAGCGACCGTAGCGAAGAAACGTGCCTGCTGCCGCGTTTTGGGAGATGCGGTCGAGAGCGCTGTTGAATTGGTCTACGCCTCCTGCCAGAATTCCATACCCAACGTCGGTAGCCTCGTTGACAGCGTTTTGCGTTAGGTGCTCGAGGGTTTGCTCTCTGCCGTGGACTAGCGCTACGCCCAGGACCCTGCTGATATTGAGTACTACCGCAGTCTCAAGTTTGTCGATTAGCGGCCCGTGGGACGTATCGCCATAGAACCTATCACGAATGAACAAGTCGACCGGGCCGGCGGGACGTTCGGAAGCCCCAGAAGACAGTCGCTGAATTTCCTTGTGCTCGGCGTCTAGTTCCACGCAGAAGTCAAACGAGGGGTTCGTTTTGCGCCCCGGAAGTTCGAGAAGTTCGCAGCCGTGGACATGGCAGGTGCGATACGCCTTCACAAGCCACAACGCCCGGCGATAGCGACGTGTTCCAGGGATACGACTATCTTCCAGTTCGTCGGCCTCAAAGCATTTGGGGCAGAAACGCAATGTATTACGAAGCAGCAAAGCCTGTTCAAAAGTCTGCCCAAACATGGTCACCGAACGATAACCAGAAACCGTCGTAGCATGGTGCAACAGCTGCTCACTTGGCAAGCCAACCAAAGATGAGAGCATTTCGATGGTATCAGATTTGCCGTGGTTAAGACCGTGGAATGACATTTCGTACGATTTGCAGAAGTAATCGAGAGCACCCATGCGGTTGGCTTTCGCCAAACGGGAAAGGTACCCCATGAGGATTTCATCTCGGAAGAGTGGCACTTGGAGCATGTGTCGGATTTCTCTTGCTATAACTCGAAGGGCTTCCCGTGTCGGCAGCGGGATCAATCAACGAGTGTTGTTGTCAGCCTTCCGTTCGCATCAACTTCTCGAACAATCTTGAACCAATCTTCGGCGAGGAAAACGTTCGTGCTGTTGTCGCAGTTGCTGAGCCGTCGATACCCTTCTGCAAAGTGATCATGATTGATGACTTTGTGGTGTGAGGTTTTGTCGTCGAAGATGGCGCACTGGATAGCGAGCTTCATCAACTGCACTACCATTCCAAACCGCTGCAATCCTCCATGCATCAACCGCATGATAAACTTCTTCGTGGGTTTGAACGAAATGGTGAATCCGACAGTAGATGCCAGTTCAATCATCACCGACGCTACGAACGTGATTTCATTCTCCGTAAGCTGCTCCATTTCTACGACACGCGTTCGGCGAGATGTCTGCTGATGGGGGTCGGCCTCAATGATATTCATCATGTCGTCCACGCCACTCATAATCAGCCAAACCGGCCAAGTGTCAGATTGCATGATCGCTTTGACCTGATTGGCTGGATGCTCCTTCGACTTGCTCGTCGTAGCGTGGAGAACGTGCTGGAACTCATCAAAGAAGACGATCTTGTACTCTTTAACCATCAGGGCATCACGCAGCTTGTCCCAGATAGCTGTTTCGTTTTTGAGCGTGCCGCCTGGGTAACCCGCAGCCTTGAGGGCATGTTCGCCGAGTGACTTCATCGAACATCCAGCGGGTGTTTTTACCCAGAGACAAGCCTGCTTCGTGTTGCCATACTGGTCAACATAGGGCTGGAGGCCGGGGTGTGATTTCAGCCGGTGGCGGATCATGGTGCTTTTCCCGCTGCCGGATTTACCCGGCACCGCAATCGCATACCCTTCCGGCATGTTACCTGCGGCGATCTCTGAAATCATGATGTTGAACTCATGGCTGAATTTTTCATCCGTCTTTGTCGCGACATAGAAGTTCTCCAGCTTAGCAAGCAGTTCGCTACGTGAGCGTTGTACCGGGTCCATAGTCGAACGCAGAAACTCAAGCATCGTTTTGGGGGCCTGCGAAGTCATAGTATTACTCCTTCGTTTCGACACGTAGCGTGACTAGGTTGATGTCGAGTTCGTCATCTTCGTCTTCATTCTCGGCAGGGCGGAGAGACTGTGATTTTGTTGCCTTTTGCGTTTTGGTTTTACGAGGAACATTATGGGCGGTGCGCGTCTCGTTCGGCTCTTCCAAAACCCCTGCGTCAAAGGTACCAGTTGGGTTCATAGGGTCATCCTCCGAGGCGCTAACGACTGGTTCGACGGTGCCTTCCGAAACTGGGCGCTGGGACGGATCAGCAAAGTCGACGTAGAGGTGTTTGGACCACTGCCAGTTCATCATGTTCTTGCGTTCGAACATTTTGATCGTCTTCTCTGTAATCAGAGGGCTACCAATCTCGTGAGCCAACCGCGTTGCGTTAGCGGTCTTCTCAACAGCCGCTAGCGTGTCAGCGACGATACGACGTGCGCGCTCCTTGCCAGGCGCGTTGTGGCCAAATTTTCCACGGATGTAGATCACCGTTTCCATCCATTCGGGCACCGATACACCTTTAAAGCCTTCGAAGGTGGCGTATGCGTCATACCACTCGCCGTCACGAGGGTCTTTGAAAGAGATAGCGGACATGTCGCGGTCGCTCATTCGTACTTCCACTTCGCTATTGAGTTTGTGCATCGCGAGATCATCGAGTTCTTTTGACGCGTAGACGTTGCCGAGGATTGTGATGCCGTGCCGTCCGACGATGCGAAGAAGTCGGATGCCGAAGATGTCGCGGTATTGCTCCACGGTCGGCGGAGGAGATACCCCGCGCTCCTGCTGGGAGCCACGATACCAGCGCTCAAGCGGCGTCTCGCCGCTAAGGGATCGATGGGGCGTGTTGTGATAGCAAATGACGATGAGCTGAACGAGGAGTTCACACAGCATCTCGCGGGTGATGTGAGCGTGCTTCTCTGGCTTGTACTGTCCTTTCAGCAGGATGTTCTCGAACGTCTGACCCGAGAAGAAGTGCATGTAGCGGGTACTCAATGACTTGAAGAACCGCTCGACGCGGCTGCGAAGATGGGGATGTTTGCTTGGAGGAATCGCATGCTTGCCAGTGAGAGCCTGCACGACGAGAGGGAACTCGTCGTTTGCGAAGCCCGCTCCAGCATCAGTGTGTACCCGGTCGGGGATGCCACACTGGGGCCATTCAACGATTTCCTGGGAAAGCGCCGTTGTGTACTCTTTGTCACGAACAGCCATCGCCAAGGTGGCAATGGATTCCGCTGCACAAGGTGCGCCAGCAAGAATCCTCATTCCGAGGATAGAACGTGAGTAGGCGTCGAGAGCGATGCAAATCCAAACGCGGCGAATTTTCTCGATCTCAGCCTGGATTTCGGGGGCGAGAAATTCCCAGAAACCGAACATTTCGCAAATCACCATCAGGTCGAGGTTCTGCTCATCCATCTCCACAATGTGGAGTGGGTAACGCGGCTGAAGGCCTTTCCGGCTAATGGCGTGCCGACGGGTTGTGAGGTGATGGTCTTTATCTCGGGCAAGTTTTACGGCGAACTCGTCCGTCGCCGCCACCATCCGGCGGAAAGTGCCATAAGAGCAAAGTCGGCCTGGCTCCTTATTGCGCGTATGGTCACGTTCCATCTTTGAGAACGCGGCCCACATGCTCGGCACGTTTTCGTTCAAAAACTCATTGATGTAGACGCCGAAATACTTCAGTTCGTCCGCGGTGAACTTGCTGCCAAAGGCTACGCGTCCTCGATGTTTCCACACAAGGCTGCTATCCAAACGGTTACCGTTCTGGAAAACCTTTAGCCAGCGACGGAACTGACGGACAGAAACGATCCCACGCTTTTTGTTGCCGCGTGTTTTCCGGGCATCGTCAGCCTTCTCGATCAGCGCCGCGTTCTCCAAGCGGAATTTGCGGAGGAACTTCTTGATGTCGTCGTCAGACTTCGTCAGCGTTCCCTCCTCAAGCTCTTCAAGGAATTGGCGTACGGCTACCGTTTTGAGTGCCACATCCGCGCGTAATTTATCGAGCGACCGTTTGGCGGCACGCTTGATGGCGTTCTCTTTCGAGAAGTAACCTCGCTCAATGACCAATTGATCTAGGTGGATGTGCTCCCGGATTTCCATCCAGGTTAGCACCACCGTATTTTGCGGGCGATCGTCATCAGACTTGATGACCACCCCATCTTCCAGTCGCTCGTCAAAACGATACGAGCGTCCAAAGAACTCGAGACGATCATCGGTCCCGATTTCTGTGTAGGTTACCTTTTTGGGATTTTTCTCTTTCTTCGTCATTTAGATGCCTTTACGAGAGTTACGCGGGAGAGGCGTGTCATGATCACCTCTTCAGCATGCGGGTGGTCGTGCTGAAGCTCGTTGTCGTCGATAAGTCCCCATACGGCGGTCCAGCTGTCGGCGAAGGTGACCGCCGGATAGAGTTCGGAGAAGAGGTCGAAGAGCATCGCCGTACCTCCCATCATCCGAAGCTTTTCCACTAGCCGTTGGTTGGTCGCTTCGTTCTGAAGCTTGCGTGCTCGCAGGCGTTCCTCGGCGTGCAAGACCGCGGGCTTGTTGATTTGACGCTCAGTGTAGATGTGGATGCGATGCGCGAACTTTCCGACGCATTGCTTGGTCAGCAATTCGTGGGTGGTCTTGAGATCGCGCAGGTTACCTTCCGCACGGACGAGATAGAGCGTCCGACAATTGTTGTCGAAGTCTGCGCAGATGTCGGCGTAGTGGTGGTGTAATTTCCCACGATGTGTGAAAGGCAGCGGTCCGAACTGTGTCCGTACACGGACAACTCGCGGATTGCATGCGAGCAGCGTCAGCAGGCCGGCTTCCAGTTGGCTTTCGAGACGATGGCTGGTGCCGCTATCACCGAATGGCATAGTGATGCGGTTACTAACGATGCTCATCCGTTCTTCTACGGGGACACTGTCAGGTTTGTTTTTAAGCGAGATGTCACGGTCGCCTTCTACGATGACCGGATACGAGCGCCCGCGACGACGACCGTCACCTCCATTGCCGTTATCACGTGGTGACGCGAAATTTGTCGTGCGCACATACGGGACGGCTAGAATGTCGCGGCCCTTACGGCGCTCATGAAGAATCTGGATAGCGAGCGGAATTTCGACTTCCATGCTTCGTCCTTTCCCATGCGGGATCGCTCCGTCAGCCTTTCGGCTACAGAATTGAACACGCCGTCGGTCTTCGAGGTCGACCGATGACAGGCCTGTCGCTGCGGTTGCGGCTACAGACGTATGAGGAAGGGGAGGGGTGCAGAGTTGTAGGGAAGGATTGCGTTCGATAGGGGATAACCAAGCGCGGCGACCTGGACGAACGATCCGGAAATGAAGCCAACCCGAGTATGGCTTTGCGTAGCTGTGTTGTTGAGCATGCTGGTTCTCGACCTCATTGCGATCATCTCGCTGGCCAAGGTGTCCTGTCGGGATTACCTAGCTCAGTGAGACGCGAAACACACCTTGTTCGATATTCGCATGAGTTACTCTCCGAGGTTGGTGTCGACTGTGTGCTGCGACACGTGAGCTAGGAGAATGTTCCCATGCGAACATTACTTGTTAGTTAACGCTAATATAGCGTTATCCTTCGCTGAACGCGGCGGGTGAGGTCGAGGTCAATTGAGCTCACAGTGGAGCTCTCTGAGCGATTGGCCGTTAGGGCCAAGGACAGAGCTGGCATGGGTTATCCTTTCCACACGAAGACCTGCAGGTGCGATATAGCGCCCGCGATGATTGAAGATCAGAGTCTTAGGAAAGGAAATTATTTGGTGGTGGTACGCATCGGGCATCTCCTTGAGAGGGAAGTGGTTTAGCAAAACACTCTCCGGGTTAACCCACCCCGGGGAGCATGCTTGGTACGTGATGCTAACGTACCTCCACCGCGGGGACAGTTGTCGTCCTGGGCCGCGCTATCTCTCTGGCAAATCCCGTGTTCCTCGGCGGACCATGCAACTCTTAGGTCGCCGCATCGGATTTGCAACTGCGCATTTAACGATCTTTTCGATCGCGTCAACTGAAATCGACCGAAAAAAGAAAATATTCTAAGTCATTGTTATCGCGTACTAATTGTAAAATTTTAGCAATCGGAAAAACCCATTTATTTTTCCGGGACTTAATCAAAAGTGAAGTTTGAACGAGCAGTTCCCCACCAATCTATGGCCTTCCCTCTATCGCGATGATCGCAACGGAGGCCGCTGATTTCCGCGTGGGGGCCATTGAAAACCATCGGGGGTGTGCTCTAACTTTTTGCCAACAAGACTGTTGCGAACGCTCGATTTCAGAAAGGGAAGGCCAGCAAATGACGAAGAGCATCTGCCTCGAGCTTCTCTCTACCGTTTCTGAGTTCGACACCGACCGCGCTCAACACCGCTCCACCGAGGTTGGAACTTTAGGGATACCCCTCAGAGTCCCATTACCCGACAGAAGGAGCCAATATGTCTGTAAAATCCCGCACCTCGCGTACGATTAACAAAGCCCCGCATCCAACCATCTCCGAGGATGCGTACGCGCGTCGCATTCTCGAAGCGACGTCGGTGGTGGCTGGTTTCCTGATGGCTTTGCTGGCCGATAAACCTCATCGCTGCCTTGATGGCATGTTGATGGTCGTGAGCGCTCAGAATGTCACCTTGGTCCCCGATGGTTCCATTGCCGAGAAGAACACCGCGAACATTCCGATGCCTCGAGGCACCCAAGTGCGCCACGTCCTGGATGCATTGAATGTGGTAGAAGGCGACGTCGAATTGGCTATCAAGCTGCTCTCAGTCCGATTTGCGGAGGCCAACGACACGGGAAAGACTTTGAACATGTACACCGACGAAGAAATCGGTGGACCGAGCGTGGCCCTATACCTGGCGATCCGGGCTTTGGTTGACGGCAAAGCTTGAAATAAGACCTACAGAGCGGCCGGACGACAGCTAGACGTCGTCCGGTCTTTTAAAAAATTAGAACACGCTTATTGACGTTCGGTGATTTGTTCTGTATTTGTTCGCATATGGAACATCTGACCCACCTCATACGAATAGGTTGATCCCCGCCCGCTGCGAGTTTCGCGGCGACGATCAACAGTATTGCGTTGGGGAATTCGAGATGGGTATCGCAGACGCCGCGAAGTCACTTCGCGCAAACCGCAGTTCCGCATCAATCCGTACTTTCGAGCCTTCAGCGACCGTCAAGTGTGATGGTCCAGCTGTCTTCCGTTCTCAGGTGGCGAGAGATACCGCCTGCCTATTCGACGTTAACCCGTCGATCACTTCCTGGCACTGTATGCCGATATCGCTTGATTACGGAGGAGGTGCCCACGTTCCAGATTTTGGTATTGTCGATGATGACGGAAGTCGCTTGTTGATCGATTCACCCGATAGAGCCTCTCCGATCGACACTATGGAGATTGAGGCCTGCGCCTCTCGTCACGGGTTGAGGTATCGGCGTCTCGTCCGTCAGGAAGTCTACGAGGGGTTCCGATTGCAGAATGCCAGGGACCTGCTCCGCTACGGCAACCACACTTTAGCACTTGGTGACCGTCTGAGAGTACTAGCAGCATTGAGCGAACATGGCACGCTCAGCGTAGCAGATTGTTTGACTGTTTTTGCTGAAACCAAACCAATTGCCGGGCTCGCACAGTTGATTTTGCGCGGCTTCGTAGAAATCGACCTCGATACGGAGTTGCTCGGTCCGGAAACGATGGTTCGGCGAATACGGTTCTGACTGACACGCCAGCGTACCCGTTTTCTCCATTATCCGAGGCAGCCATGGAATCCTACAGCGAAAACCTTTTCGCCAACCGCGACCCATTTCACAGCGTTAAATACGAACTCACACTGGCCACACAGCTGGCAATCGTCTCAATCTCGAGGCCAATCAAACGGCTTCTAAAAAGACGATCGTCATTTGTCGCAGCATTCGTTCTGCCGCCGAAAGCAGACCCACATGCGCACAAAATGGCGGCCAAGTGGCTGCTCGCAGGGACAAATCCGACTAACAGTGAACCCGGCAATAACTACGTGTTATTCATTGACGAAGAAACCGATCTTTCCGAGGAGTTTGCTGGGTTCCGGAAGCTCCGAGAAGTTAAACGGGCAATCATTCTTCTTCGGGACGACGCACTGTTGACTGATGAGGTGCGCATTGCATCCGACATTATCGTTCCATTGTCCGAGCCATCTGCCCGTGACTATCGTGTAGCAGCGCACCGAATGGGTGTCACGATCACGACGGCTCAATCCGAGTTCCTGGCAGCACAATCCGTAAGGCGGGTCGAACTCGCTTGGAGGCGCGGCCGATCCATGGCGGCCAGCGTCAAGCGTCTCAGTCTATATCCGGCGACAGAACAAGGGACGCGGTCTGCGGGCTACTTGTCGTCTGGGCCGACGCTACATGAGCTGGCAGGATATGGAGAGGCAAGAGACTGGGGGATTTCTCTCGCCGAAGACCTGAAGGCTTGGAGAGAAGGAGGGCTTTCGTGGGCGGATGTCGATTGTGGTATTCTCCTTTCCGGACCTCCCGGATCGGGCAAGACGTTATATGCCGCAGCGTTAGCGAGGACGTGTAACGTACCATTGATCCTCGGCTCAGCAGCGAGGTGGCAGGCAAGAGGCCACCTTGGAGATATGCTAAAAGCGATGCGCAGAGCGTTCGCTGATGCCGAAGCACAATCCCCGGCGATCTTGCTGATCGACGAGTTTGACAGTTTCACCAACCGTGATGACAGAACTGGTAGTAGCGACAACTACCATCGCCAGGTGATCAACGCGCTCTTGGAGTTGTTGGACGGTGCGCAAGCACATGAGGGCGTCGTTGTCATTGGTGCAACAAACTACCCAGGTATCATTGACCCCGCGCTTCTTAGAGCAGGGCGACTGGAACTCCACTTCTCAATCCCGCTTCCCAATGCTTCCTCCCGCCAGGACATCTTTCGTTTCTATCTCCGAGAAGCCCTTAGAGGAGAGACTTTGGATGCCGTCGTGAAGGGAAGCGAGGGATGGTCTGGAGCAGACATCGAACGTTGCGTCCGCGAGGCGCGTCGAGCTGCAAGAAGAGCAATGCGGCCAATCTCGCTTGACGATCTCCTGGCCGCCATGCCGCCTTGTATCCCGGTGCCGCTGGCAGTCCAACGCTGTGTAGCTGCCCACGAGCTAGGACATGCAATCCTCGGTGTTTTGCTTGAAACAGAACCTTTGGTGTCCGTTTCGATTGCAAGGACAATCTATTATGGCAGATCACCTCAAACAATGGGGCGTACCGAGTTCGATGAACAGCCTTTCAATCGGAGAACGGTACAATACTTCCGAGACAAGATTGCCACTTTGCTCGGTGGTGTCGCAGCGGAAGAACTGCTGTTCAGTAATTTCGAGAACGGTGCGGGAGGCGACATTACCGCGGACTTAAACCGCGCAACCGATCTCGCCACCATGATGGAGATCACGTGGGGTTTAGGTAAAACGCTGACCGTCGAGCCTGGCAACAGCCCTCGCGAACTGGCGGCATACCGCAATCGGCGGAAGAGTCTAGCCAAGGCCGTAGAGGCGACGTTGCAGACCGAATTTGCGCGCGCGAAATCTCTGCTCGAAGAACGCCGGGAAGTTTTGATCGATCTTCACGCGCAGCTCGTAAGGGAAGGAACTCTGACCGCTGCGGTGGTTCAGGCTGCAGTGGGCACGCACGGGAGGTAGGATTATCTCATCAATCCAAAGCCGTCGGAGTCGAACTCGGTCAATGAGAACAGAGCCGCATTTCCCTCTCGGCCGAGGTCAGTGTTGCAGCGATGGAACCTGGCCGGGGGATTATTCGACTACCCATTGCCACATCCATTTCCGAGCTTGAACAACCAAGCTCGGGAGCAAGGATCGGAGTATTGCTGTATCCGCGGGGCCAGCTGAGTTCCCGTAAGGCGGGCGAACATGTGGCCTGGTGCTTATCGCCATCGTCTGGGATGAGGAAAGCGTTATCCAAACACGGGAAGTCATGGTCTATGCCAAAGCGGTTAAAGCCATCATCGAAGGAGTTAGTGAGCGGCGCAATCGCTAATTCTCGCTTGGCTGGTTTTAATAGGCATAAAAACACCGTGGAAGTGATGGTCCGGATTGCAGAAGGCGATATGTCCGTCGAGGAACTCGAGGTTTGGGAAAATTAGCAGGCCGCGCTGATCAGAGGTTATTCGGACTAAGCTATTTCCAATTTGCGGTTGCAGCTTTGAAACTCGTCAGAGCAGCGCCGCGCGCTCTTCTCAAGTGTTTCTGGATGCCTTCTAGGTGTAGTTCAGAATCGATGCCGTGAGCAACACGGTCTCTTTCCAATACCAATGCAGTAAGAAGCTCTTGTTCGAACTGCTTTTTGTTCCTTCCGCGGAACAGCAGTCCCTCTATCCCTTCGGGTGTTATTGCATTGAAGCGACCAGCTCCCAATTCCTCGAAATTGAGAGAGACTATGAAGTTCGGTGCGATTTCCATGTGGGAGAAGTCTTTGTCGTCCCATTCAATGCGATCGCTATTGCAACCGAAATGGAACTCGATAATCGCATCGTCCGGATCGTTGAGTAGCTCCTGCCGGAATACGTCGATTACCCTTTCCGCCTCGTACAGCTGTCCGGCGGTCAACTCTACCCCGTCGAAGTTGTAACAAAAATGCCTTTCTGCAGTCGACGTCTCAATCACACCACACCCCCATTCTGAAATTTGGATGAAGATTTGGAGGCCGAGCGTAAATTATCGGTTAGCGATTAATGTCAGCGAATGACAACTCAGTTCTTTGGTAAAGACAGCGTAACATGGCGTCCCGCGCTCTGCTTCTTTCATAATCCCCAAATCATCCGCTTGGCATCCTTCCGCAAAATAGTTGAGCGTTACCTCTCGTCCGCGTGAGGATAGAGCTTGGAGCAAGCATTCAGGGCATACGGGGGCGTGGTCGTGTTAAAGCGTTTTGCAGTGGTGGCGACTTCCTTAATGGTTGTCTACGCTGGGATCGCTCATGCGGAGATCACCATCGAGCGAGTGCCAATCGACGACGCTACACCCGTCCTCCTGTTGAAAGGCGAATTCACCTCAACCGATAACCCGGAGCAATTGGTCCGAGAGGTCGCCTCTAGCGGTGCCAAAGTGATCACGTTCAATAGCGATGGGGGAAATGTTGTCTCGGCGATGGCCTACGGCAGGACGATCCGAAAGCTGGGTCTATCGACACTGCAGCTTCGGTCGACACAATGCGCATCCGCCTGCGCGCTCGCGTTTGTCGGAGGTATTACGCAAAGTAGGTGAAGTATGCGTCTGACGCTTGGCGTTGGGCTCGGTAACGATCGTGATCGTCGTCGGTTGTGCCAGTGACTGAACCCGCCAGTTCGCGGACCAAAAGCCGCCAACGCCATTCTGCAACCGAGTTTCCGACTAAGCCGTGCGGCCAGACCTGAGCTACCTCTCTGCCATCATGATAGCCAACCCAGCGATCCGTGTCGGGAGGCAAGAGCCAGCGTAACCTATGGATCAACTTACTTCCCTTGTGATTTCGTAGTTGCCGCCCTTGAGTAGTTCGCAGGTGATCTGGCCCATACGAGATGGGTGTGCTTTGCTAGAGAGATGTTCATGAGCCACTCCATCTGAGGATCATCGGCCACGCTTCTTCTTGTCTTCTGGCCCACTCATATCCCGGCCGACCCATTTGAAGAACACTACAAGTGCGGTCCCGATCAAAAGAAGGGGTACAAGAGCTTCAAGGTCGAACATCGTCCATATCTCCGTTCACAGGGAGAGAACTATAGTCGCCCGGTTTTGACGAAACATCTGGCAAAAGTGGGGGGCGACTTCTTACCCCGCTCTATACGGTCCGTGATGGAATACCGTGCCGTCCCGACGGCACGGTGCAAAGAAAATTCCGAAGGGAAAACGGCCGAACCCCTCGTAAGCCCGGCCGAGCTGCGACGCGTTACATCCACAACCGCGACGATCCATCCACGATGTTCCGGTCTTCGTCAATAAGGGTCGGTAGCGTAGGTGTCGGAGATCGTTTAGCGATAACAGTAAGGGCAGCACCTCTGCTGCTGTTGATGATGTCCCGAGCCGTGTGGGCGCAGCCGCAGCCAAGCTCCACGGCCGGATTTCCGTGGTGGACAGACCTTCCGTTATAATAACTGGACTTGACGATCTAATGCCCGTCTGTTGGTTGTGAATTTCATAAAAATCAACCGAGGGCGATGATATGTTTACGTCGGGGATTAGCACTTCACACGGGTCAATTGCTTTCATCGACACAAAAGGGGCCGGCGTTCCTTTGGTGATGGTACATGCCAACTCGCTCTGCAAAGAGGCGTTCAGGCCTCAGATTGAGGCTCTATCTGTAGTGCGACGTGTGATCGCGTTCGATCTCCCCGGACACGGTTTTTCTGACGATGCAATTGATCCCCAGCGCACATACAGCATCCCTGGTTATGCGGACGCACTGCTTGAGGCATTGTCGGGTATGAACGTGGACCGGTTCGTGGCGCTCGGGCACTCCCTGGGTGGACATGTCGTCCTTGAAATGTTGGCGAAGAAAGCTTCGATAGATGGAGCCATGATTTTTGGGACACCGCCGATCGCAAACTCTCCTGAAGGCTTGCAGGCGGGATTCAAACCTAGCCCCGAAATGGCCTATACAGGCAATCCGGTGTTGAGTGACGATCAGGTGAGGATGGTTGTCGAACTCGCGCTGGGAAGTGACGGTGCTGATGAAGAATTCTTTCTCAATGCGGTGCGGCGGACTGACGGTATTGCGCGCCAGTTTATGATCGAAGCGGCCGTGAGAGGGGAAGGTAGCAATCAGCGTCATACTGTAGAGACATCACCGATCCCCATCGCGATCATAAATGGTGAGAATGATGCGGTGATAAACCTCGACTATATCGACGGTCTGGATTTCGCGAACCTCTGGGAAGGCGAGCCAATTCGCATTAAGGAAGCTGGCCATGCCGTTCACTGGGAACAAACGACGAGGTTCAACGAGCTGCTTCTTCGCTTCGAAGATTTCGTGAACGATCGAGCTCAAATCTTAGAGCGTGGTCAGGTTTTGGGAGGCTGACCATAGCCAGCGTTCGAGACCATAAGGGTCTTTGGCCCGAAACTCGTCTGGAATTTCCATCCTCCCCATATGCGCAGGCGAGGATGTAATTGAAGAACTCGTGGTTCGGTATTCGCTCGCCGACGTTCACAATTTCATAGGAATCGGTTATTGTGAGACGTCAGTGAATGAGGGTCACGTGCGGGAACCTATAGCTATCTGGGAGCGGAAAGACGCTGAAGGTCGGATATCAGAAGTCTTTGACGCTGCGCGTAATGATCGCCCTCAAAGCGTACGTGACGAGAATGGATTCTTTGAAATCACATTCAAGCCTCGGCCGAAGGGGCCTATAGGCGCTTTACTATCTCGTGGCGGTCCGAAAGACCGCTAGGCGTATTTCATCGTCGAATAGCTGCCCCTGTTTGGACTGTCTGATTGTTCAACGACCCACACTGAGAACGCCGGATTGTAAACTCCAGGCAGTGCGAAGTATCGGGCTATCAGCGCGAAATCTTTTCCGTTGAGCGTTGCTATAGGCATTCCGTGGACTATGGAAACGGCCGCTATAAACAGGTCTTGTCCCGGTTTTCGTCTCCTTGGATTTTCAGGGTTTGTGTACCAGAGATGATTTAGCGGTTCACAGCATTGAAGCTGGGCTAAAGTTTTTGCAACTTCATGGTTGATTTCTGGATACTTAAAATCCCACTCCAGTAGTTCGTCAAACCAGGCCATTATTTCTGCGGCGAGGCCTGGATGGCTCGCGCCGATGTCGACAATCCCTTGTTGGATTTCCAATAGAACAGGAAATGGAATTGCCAAATCATCCTGCTCGGAAAGCCACTCTGCTACAGAGGGATGGGCTTTTTTATATTGGGCTTGGCTCAAAACACTTGTGTCTAAAAGAAACATCCCCGGTTCTCCAGTCGGGACAATACAAATGTGATTTGGGAAGTGTCGAATGCGATCATCATTCGGTCAATGATAAGTAGTTGTGATTCAGAATTTGGTTGGCGCGGTTGGGGGTGCGTTCAAGCGGTTCCTATCAACGCGGCAGTTTTCGGCGGGGAACCTGTCGCGGGCAATCTGAAGTGCCCGATGAAAGGCTGTTGGATGTTGAAATCGTTGCGATGTACTGGTGATGCATTCTGGCATTCTGAAAGGTAGTAGGCAGTAGTACTCAGCGCTCGCCCCGGACCTCGGCTATCTGGGGCGTATCGAAGGAGACGCGGCGCTTCCCATGCTGCCCACCACCCACCGCACCGAGAGCGCCGACAAGACTGGCAAGAACGCGACCCGGACTGTCACCATCCACAGGCAAATGGAACCGCTTGACGTCCTTGAACCGCGCAAGAAAATTGTCGCTACGGAAAAGCACATCGCGGACCATCGTTCAACAAGACTACCTCACATGCAATACGAGCGTGACGGCTGGCGCGAAGACTTCGATTTTTTCAAATCGGAGTAACTAGATGTCAGACGACAAAAGCAAATTGACAACCGCTTCAGGTGCGCCGGTCACCGACAACCTGAACATTCTGACGGCGGGACCCCGTGGCCCGGCGCTCTTGCAGGACGTTTGGCTGATCGAAAAGCTCGCGAACTTTGATCGCGAGGTCATTCCTGAGCGGCGGATGCATGCCAAGGGCGCTGGGGCATACGGTACGTTTACCGTCACCCACGACATCACAAGGTTCACCAAGGCAAAGGTGTTTTCCGAAATCGGCAAGAAGACCCCAATGTTTGTGCGCTTCTCGACCGTTGCCGGAGAACGTGGGGCGGCGGATGCGGAACGCGATATCCGTGGATTTGCGATGAAGTTCTACACCGAGCAGGGTAACTGGGACTTGGTCGGCAACAACACCCCGGTGTTCTTCTTCCGCGACCCTCTTCGGTTCCCCGACTTGAACCATGCGATCAAACGCGACCCGCGTACGGGTATGCGCAGCGCCCACAACAATTGGGATTTCTGGACACTGCTTCCCGAGGCATTGCATCAGGTCACCATTGTGATGAGTGAACGCGGCATCCCAAAAAGCTTTCGACATATGCATGGGTTCGGCAGCCACACGTTCAGCTTCATAAACAACGACAACAAACGCTTCTGGGTGAAGTTCACCCTCAAGACCCAACAGGGAATACAAAATCTGTCGGACGCCGACGCTGAGGCAGTGATTGCGAAGGATCGGGAGAGCAATCAGCGCGATCTGTTCAACAGCATTGAAAAGGGGGATTTCCCGCGGTGGACATTGTATGTCCAGATCATGCCCGAAGAGGATGCCCAGACATATCATCTGAACCCCTTCGACCTCACAAAGGTCTGGCCGCATGCGGACTACCCACTGATCGAAGTTGGGGTCATGGAACTCAACCGAAACCCAGAGAACTTCTTTGCCGAAGTCGAACAGGCTGCATTCTCACCTGCGAACGTCGTGCCAGGGATAGGATTCTCGCCCGACAAAATGCTTCAGGCCAGGTTGTTCTCCTACGCTGACACACAACGATATCGGCTTGGCGTCAATTTCAACCACATCCCCGTGAACGCCGCGAAATGCCCTGTGCACAGCTATCACCGCGACGGCCAGATGCGTGTGGATGGCAATCTCGGCGCGACACCAAGCTATTTTCCGAACAGCGCGGGTGAATGGGCGGATCAGCCGGACTTCTCCGAGCCACCGCTCGCAATCGATGGGGCTGCGGCACACTGGGACCACCGTGTGGACGCCGACTATTACTCTCAGCCCGGAAATCTGTTCCGGATGATGAATGCGGCTCAGCGCAAGGTCTTGTTCGAAAACACGGCGAGGGCGATTGACGGGGCGAGTGAGGAAGTGAAGCGCCGTCACATCGAGAACTGCCGAAGAGCCGATCCGGAATATGGGGACGGCGTCGCAGCGGCAATGGGGCTAGCCTAAAATCACGACCGCCCAGTCTATAACAGGAGCTGGGCGGACCCGATTTTGCTTTAATACAGTGAAGCAGCCACCACTGCGATCAGAGCGACGATCAACCAGCCGATCCCGAGCATCAGGGTTAGATTGTTCAATGCCGCCGGAAGCACTGCGGTCCGAGCACCCTTCCGGCGACTGTAGGGGACTGGTTCGAAATCATTATCCATTGACCCCGCCCAAAAGGCATCGCCGTAGATCGGAAAGGCGCTTCTCTGGCTCTTGGCTTCACGAGACATGGTTGTGTTGGGGCGGTTTAATGCAAGATCAGAAATCCTCGCCGTATCTTCCTGCAAGGGCAGCAAGCCAAGGGTCGGTACGAGATTTGTCGCGGCGATCGTTCGAAGCAATGCGCTGGATGGAGCGGACATTCCGGTTCCTTTCAAAGCAGGAGAAGAAGTTGGAAAGACAGTACAGCCGGGTCTGCCCTTGAGGTATTACGCGAACGTTTCGCCCTATCATGCTTTGGTCTAGGGTTTTCGATCCTCGAGAAGGTGTATTCAAAAGCGGGGTGTCCGGTTCAATACCGAGTGTGTGTCGCGATGCCAGTTTCCGACGGTTTTCTCATCCAAGGAGTAGCAAGATGACGGGCACAGAACATTTCGATTTGGTTGTTTTCGGAGGTGGCAAGGCAGGCAAGACCCTCGCTATGGACAAGGCGCGCGCTGGCTTGAAAGTCGCGGTAGTCGAGGAAGGTATGATCGGGGGCTCCTGTATCAACATTGCCTGCATTCCAAGTAAGACACTGATCCGAAGTGCTGAGGTCGCGCACAACGCAACACACGTTTCTCCGTTTGGAACCCGTACCTCAGCCGTCTCAATCGACATATCAGTGGTGGCCGCGCGTACGGCAGCCGTGGTGGCAGAAATGGTTGAATTCAATCAGGCTGGTTTTGACGCGAGCGGACTCGAGTTGGTGATCGGGCGGGGGGCTTTTGTTGGTTCCAGGACAATCGAGGTGACAAGCGGGAAGGGCAAGCGTACAATCGCTGGTGACAAGGTTTTCATCAATCTCGGTACGGTTGCTGATGTGCCTGACGTCACTGGGCTAAAAGACGCGAAGCCCTTGACCCACGTTGAAGCTCTCAAACTGAAAGAGCTTCCTCAGAAACTGGTGGTCCTGGGAGGCGGGTTCATCGCGCTTGAACTCGGCCAAGCATTCGCGAGACTGGGTTCAGATGTGACGATTGTCGAGCGTAACGGTCGTCTTGCCGGACGCGAAGATGCGGATTTTGCCGACGCAATCCTTGCTGCTGTTTCAGCTGACGGTGTGAAGGTCGAATTCAATTCGGTCGTAAAAGAGGTTCGCGGAAAGTCAGGCGTGACAGTCGAATTAAACCTCGCGGATGGTCGTCGGATTGATGGCACTCACCTACTCGTTGCCACGGGACGCAGACCGCGCACGGCCAACATAGGTCTCGATCTCGCTGGCGTCAGCACGGACAAAAAAGGCTTCATCGTTGTCGATGAACGGCTGAGAACCACAGCTCCAAATGTCTGGGCGATGGGGGAGGTTGCCGGAACGCCCATGTTCACACACGCGTCCCTCGACGACTACCGGGTTGTAAAAAGCGACCTCGAGGGAGGCTCACGGACGACAAAAGGACGTTTGATCCCCTATTGTGTGTTTGTCGCACCGGAGTATGCCAGGGTCGGTACGAGCGAAACCGAGATGCTAAACCTCGGCCTACCTTACAGGGTTGCAAAGCTCCCCTTGGATGTGGTGCCGCGCGCACGCACTCTCTCCGAGAGAGCTGGCTTTATGAAAGCCGTGATCAGTGCCAAGGACGATCAAATCCTCGGTTTCAGCATGCTGGGCGTTAATGCCGGCGACGTTATGAGTGTCGTTCATACGGCAATGCTTGGAAACCTGCCGTTCACGGCCCTTCGCGACGCGATCTTCGCGCATCCGACGATTTCGGAAGGCCTCAACATGCTATTTGCTAAGGTCGTTCAGCCGACCTGAGTGAAACGGAGAACGCGGTCTAATCCTGTAATGCCATTTCGATGTGATGGATCAAATTGGCGATGTCGGCGGGTTTCGTCAGAAATGCCACCGCGCCTCCTGCCATTGCTCGTGTCCTGGTTCTTTCATCGGAGTAGGACGTCATAAAAATAATGGGGGGACTCGCGCGCTCCAGATTCAGTCGGTCCTGCAGGTCCAGCCCATTGAGGCCAGGCATCATGACGTCGAGCACGAGGCAATCGATTGAGGATCGCCTCGTGTCCGCAAGGTAGCTTTCGGCGGACGCATACAATCTGCTCTCATACCCACACAGCTCGACAAGGTTCTCGAGGGCTTCACGGATGGCTTCGTCATCGTCGACTATGGCGATCGTCGAAATATCGGGCACTTCTACCTCCAGGTCTGCTTGGTTCATGCCGGAGAGTACCTCGCAAAAGCTGTTGTGTGGTATCATACGCTGGTGTGATGTCGGTCAGGCCAAAGAATCTCGCACTGCTTTACGAGCTCGACGACGGACTTGGCCTCCATCTTTCGCATCATGTTGCCCCGATGGATTTTCACGGTAATCTCACTAATCCCAAGGTTAAATGCGACCTGTTTGTTCATCCGGCCCTTTACGACCTCATGCATGACTTCCCGCTCGCGCGGTGTGAGGGTGTCGTACCTTGCTGCCAGCGAGGAGATTGTTGTTTCCTTCTGTTGACGGTCTCGGCTGATTGCAAAGGCCGAGTTCACAGCGTCCAGTACGTCTTGCTCCAAGAAGGGCTTGGTCAGGAAATCGACCGCACCTGCCTTCATTGCCCTGACGCTCATCGATATGTCCCCGTACCCAGTCATGAAAACGACGGGGAGCGAGATGCCGTTCTTTTCAAGCTGCAGTTGGAAATCGAGGCCGTTGACGCCTGGGAGGCGTACATCAAGTAGGATGCACCCGAAAGGCGCGTGTGGCTTCGCCAGCAGGAAGTCTTGGGTGTTAGGATGCTCCGATGAGGTAATGTCGACCGAACGCAGAAGGTCGGACACGGCGGAGCGGATTGCTTCATCGTCATCGACGACATAGACGATAGGGGCCAATGCGTTGCTTACAGATGAGGAGGTCACGCTTCGGCTCCTAGAGGAATAGTCATCTCAAAAAGCGCACCACCGCGGTCGTCATTTCGAGCTGTGAGACTCCCGCCAACAGCCTCCATCATGCTTCTGCATACCGAAAGTCCCATACCCATGCCCGAACTCTTGGTGCTGAAGAACGGTGAAAAGAGTTTGGGCATGACCGCTTCTTCGATTCCGGGGCCAGTGTCCTTGACGCGTAGGGAAAGAGCCGTTTCACCTTCGCGCGAAAGAGCAATATGAACGGAGCGCTTGCTGCTTTCAGCACCATCGATCGCCTGTATTGCATTTGAAATCAGGTTGATCAAAACCTGTTGGAGCTCGATACGCACCGCCGAAACCAAGGGAAGGCCATCCGCGATCTCAGTGGTCAACTCGACGTCGTCTCGTTGCAGTTCGTGTTCCATTAGCGTACGCGTCTCCTCGACCAATTCTGAAACTGAAACAGGCTCGAGTTTTCGCTCGTCCTGTTTGATCAGGTTACGAGCATTCAGGATGATCTCGCTCGCGCGTTGGCTATCGCGAACAATCCTGTCAGCAGATCGACGCACAGAACTGAGGTCTGGCGGGTCTTTATCCAGCCAGCGGATTAATGTCTGAGCGTTTACGACAATTGCTCCGAGTGGTTGATTGAGTTCGTGCGCGTATGACGCCGCGAGAGCTACCACGGTTGCGGCGCGAGCGGCGTTTGAAAGTTCTTGCTGTGCGTCCAACAAAGCTCGTTGCGCTTTTTCCCGCTGGGTGATGTCCAACATCCCCACAGCGACACGGTGATAGCTGCCGGGGTCATCAGGAAATCGTAGGCTCAACAGAACCTCGCGCTCGACACCGTCGCGGGAGGTGATGTAGCACTTCCCTTGGAACTTGCTCCTTCCATGAAATATGCAATCGAGCATTTCCAGCATCGATTCTGAATCCGTCGAGACATATGGGAAGAGTGAGACAGGAAGCGGTTCATCCGACTTCAAACCCAGCAGTTCTCTTGCTGCTTCGTTTGCCGCAACAGTTCGTATCCTCGATACTGCTTCTGCCATCATATCCGGGTTGGCCAGCGCGTAGCTTCGAAAGTCATCGACCCCATTCCGCTTAATGTCTTGTAGGAACGATGCGACGAGCGAGTAGTCCCGCTCCCAAAGCGCTACCTGGCTTTGTTCGAAGATCGACCGATATCGTGTTTCGCTTTCCCGGAGAGCGCCATTCGCCTCAACTAGTTTATCGTTTGCTCTGCTCGTCTTCAGTAGAAGGGTAATGGTGATCCATAGCGCAGCGAGCGACACCATCAATCTCAGCAGGCTTGGAATGTCGACACTATCGAGGTGATCAACGGCGAATCCTGCAAGGCAGAGAATGCTACAAATCACTGAGAGGGCGTATAGACCTGCATGTGTAAGAACAGGGGAGGCCAACAGGAGGACAACGACATAGAGTACCGCGATGGCGCTCTCGATCGAGGTGAAGGCATCGATGTAGAACACGATCAACGTAATCACGACGGCGGCGAGCGCTCCAACCACGTCCTGGATCGACTCCTTTGATGCCAAGTCATCCCGAAACAGTTTGCTCATTCTCACAACAGAACCTCATGAATGGCGTCGATCGGTTCGAGCACCGCATGTGCGATGTTGTGTACGAGCCGGCCTCGTTGGCGTATGGCTAAGGCCTATCATGGAGTGGGCATTGGTGAGGATTATACTCGAGCATAACTGACCGACCGAGCAACGTAATCTATTTGCTCGGTTCTCAAAAAAACGAGGTCGCCGCGGCGGCCGACGACCCTCGGAGATGGTCTATGGTTTGTCGTGGCGTGTTGCTTCTTATCGGACCGCCACTACCTTTGGACTGTCGAAAAGTAGCATTTCAGTCCGCCCCGGAAAATAATACTCAGGTGTGGGGTGCTCGGTACCAACGTAGCCTGTGGGATAGTCAACGGTAGCGCTTTCTCCGTGGACATCCTTCTAGTAGGGGTGACTTCATGGATCGTCTGAAGACTATGGAAATATTTGTGAGGGTCGTGGAGGCTGGTAGCCTGACCAAGGCGGGAGCAACGCTTTCTTCCCCCCGATCCTCAATCACGATGGCCCTAAATCGACTTGAAGAGTACCTCGGCGTCCGGCTCCTGCAAAGGACGACCAGGAGTATCAGTCTGACGGCAGATGGTGAGGTTTACTACGACCAATGCCGCCGTATCCTCCAGGAAATAGATGGTGTTGAAGCGAGTTTGAGGCGTGTCGATGCGGCTCTGGACGGGAAGATTCGGGTTGATATGCCTGTTTCCATTGCGACCTCAGTCATCATCCCTGCACTTGATGATTTCAGAGCGCGTTACCCTGATATAAAGTTGAAGATTGGAGCTAATGACCGTCGGATTGACCTGATTCAAGAGGGGGTGGACTGCGCGATCCGAACTGGTCCGCTCGCAGATTCAGCCCTTATAGGGCGGCGGATCGGCGGCTTCAGTTGGATAACCTGTGCTTCGCCCGATTATTTGTCGGGCAAGGAGAGACCTCAAACACCCGAGCAGCTTTCGGTTCACTCCCTGATTGGGTACTTTCATGGCGATGGCGGCGCAGAGAAATGGGCGTATGGAGATGACTCGCTTTCGCTGACTGTACCCGTCGAGAGCCATCTCTCTGTTAACGAGACATCTTCCTATCTGTCACTTGGAGTTCATGGCCACGGGATCGTGCGGTTGGCGGACTATATAGTTCGCCCCTATTTGACCGATGGAAGGCTCGTTGAACTCCTGCCTGACTATCGGCCGCCCGAAACGCCTATCTCGATCCTTTTTCCGACCGCCAGACACTTGTCACCAGTCGTTCGAGCTTTTGTAGACTGGTCCTCGGCATTGTTTTCCAGGAAATCTTAGTGGCGAGCTGCCCGCCGCGGTGCTGAGCCTTTGCAGCAGCAACAAACTCGGCCCAATTGTAAACTGCCACGATCCACCTCTTCGACACGTATGGAGATGGATATCGAAGAGAGGCTTACGGCCTCTGAATGAAATTGGTAAAGATGGGGTGTGCAGCGCTGAAAGGTTCGCCAGGGAACCGTTTTCTCACGTTGGCGTGATTTTAGCCTTCCGATAAGCGCCCGGCGTAACGTTAAACCGCGACCTGAACAGCCGCGTCAGATGCGCTTGGTCCGTAAAACCGCACTCATAAGCGATGCTGGCAATGCTCTGCATGGTTTCTCTCAATAGTTTTGCCGCGAACTCAATTCGCTGGAGCCGTAGCCATTGATGCACCGCTAATCCGGTAGACTGGCGAAAAGCGCGAGAGAAGGTCAATGTCGGCATGTCGCAGACTGCCGCGACCTCATCGAGCGATAGATCGGTCGCGAGATGTGTTAGGAGGAATTCTTCGACACGGTTCATCTGGATTCTCGTCAGAGAACCAGCCTGCGCCATAGGCCTCGATGCACCTCGGTATTGACCTAGAAGGTACCGGCACAGCGCAATGCCAACGTGGTCGAAGAACATTCGACCCGCCGAAGCAGGATTAGCCAGAGCGGGGAGTAGGGAGCGACACAGGCCCGTCACGATCGGGTCTATACGACCGTCACGGCCCTCTAGTCCTTGGAAACTTGGTAAAGACTCCAGATCGCACAGTTCCTTCAACACAAGGTCTGGGATATGGAATTGGAGACAGTCATAAGAGACCGGAAGATAGGCGCGTGGCTCTTCCTCCAAATGGACCATGCTTAGGGTATCTTTTTGGAAGCCTCCCGAGTAGATGAGGCGTCCGAATTTCCAGAGCTCGTGATGTTTGAGGTCTTCCAGCTGGAAACTGAATACCGATGCCTTTTCGGTCGGAATCGTCGGCGTAAGCTCCTTGCTGCTTTGGTCTGTCCAAAGCCGCGTTACGGTGATTTGCGATGAACGCAGTCCGGTCGTTTTAAGCGACTGAAACTCCGACAGGCCGAAAATTTTTGCAATCTGCGCCCCTGCAGCAGGTTGGTGCTGCCTTGTGATGGCGTTCATCTATTCCTTCTCCAAGCACTTGGTGTCATTCCGACGAGCGTGCTGAATGTGCGTGTTAGGTGAGCCTGGTCTGCAAAGCCACAAAGCCTCGCGATTTGCTTCATCGACAGCGTCGTCGACTGAAGCAGGGTCTGCACTTTTTCGACCCGGTAACGGCGAGCCCATTGGCTGGGTGTCAATCCGGTAGCAGCCCGAAACGCAGAGCTAAACGCTTCCACCGGGATTCCACATTCTCGAGCGATGTCTCCCAGGCCAAGGCTACTGGCATCCTCTGCCGACAGCATTTCTTTGGCCAGACTAAGCTGGGATTGGGACAAAGTCAGGTGAGCCGGTCGCCACGCTTTGCGCCCGTACGCGGCGACGAGCTCCGAAACCATGGCGAAAAACAGCTGATCAATGAATAATCCGGATGACGGTGTTTTGTCGGATAGTGCCGGCACAAGCGCTTGAGCTAAATTCGCCAGTACGAGATTGATTTCGCCGGGTTTGATATCAAAACCTTCGACTTGGTGACTATGGTTTGATTCAGCATAGTCCTTGAGCGCATGCTCCGGCACGTGCAGTTGCAGACAATCGAAAGGGTCGGGAAGTAGTATAGTAGGCTCTTCGGCAAGGTGGACGATGTTTACTGAGTGGCGCTCGTACGGCAGCGAGTTCGAGAGCTTGCCGCCCTTCCAGAGTTCGTGTCTGCCGATCCGCTGCAGCTGTATGCTGACAATGTACGTCTGCTCGATAGGGATAGGGCTCGTCATCTCACTACCAAGCCCTGGAGAGGTTAAACGGACCGCATCGAAGCGTGACCGGGAAGATAGTTCCCCACCCCTGCGTGAAACGTGGGTCGCGCCAACAAACCGTTCCATATGGATGCCTTCGACCGACATCTCGTTCCCCGAATCCAATTGCCTATGCCAACAATTTACAATTGTGGGAACTCACAAATCTATTGGACAGGAGAAAGGGTGACCCCCTACGATCGTAGGGGGTTAGTAGGACGTTCTTTGAACTCCGAGTTGGTCAGCAAAGCGAACCAGCTCTGGCAGCGTCTGAAGATTAAGCTTTTTCATGACTTGCCCTCGGTGCGCTTTGACCGTCGGTTCGCTGATCCCGAGTTGGTGGGCTGCCTGCTTGTTCCCTGTCCCGGTCACGACCAGAGCAAGAACGTCTTTTTCGCGTGGCGTAAGGCTGTCGTAGAGCCGTCGTGCTTGCGCGACCGTTTCCATATCCCGACGGCGTTCAGTATCGCGTTGGAGCGCCACGTGAATTGCGTCTATAAGGTCCTGAGGTCTGATTGGCTTTGTAAGAAACTCCACCGCACCCGCTTTGATTGCCTTCACGGCCATTGGGATGTCCCCATGCCCGCTAATAAATATTATAGGGATTTCGTTGCCGATCTTGTTCAAGTGGTTCTGAAGTGAGATGCCGCTTTGTCCGGTCAACCTGACGTCAAGTATCAGACAGGCCTGCCGCGACAGGTCTACCTCGTCGAGGAATTCCTCCGCGGAGCGATAGGCCTCCACGCGAAATCCAACAGACTGCAGAAGCTCCTGGAGGGCAATCCGGATGTCCTCGTCGTCGTCGACGATATAGACCTGACGAGGATAATCTAAAGCGTCACTAGATTTTGGCATCGTTCACAGCCGGAATTGAGAATGCGAATTTTGCCCCCGCGGTATCCGTCTCACTGCCCGCGGAAATCTTTCCACCGTGAGCCTCGACAATGGACCGACATATGGCCAACCCAAGGCCCATTCCCTCGCGTTTTGTCGTGAACATCGCATCGAAAATCCGCTCATTGTCCAAATCATTTAGACCGGGCCCCGTGTCGGACACCGAAACCTCAACCTCTGCCTCAGAAAGATTCTTCGATGAAATCGTGATCCTTCGCGTGGCAGTCTCTGCTGATGTCATCGCCTCCATCGCATTCATCAGCAAATTAAGAATGAGTTGCTGTAGTTGAACTCTATCCCCATAAACGCGAGGGATACTTGGGACGAGGCGTGTTTCCACCTCCGCATTATGTCGGCGTATCTCTCCCCGCAGGAGGCTGACGACCTCCTGAACAACCTCATTCAGGTCAATCTCAACAAATTTGTCGGGCGATTTACTCGCAAGTCCGCGTATAGATCGGACCACATCCCCGGCTCGATGGCTGTTCTGTGCCATCCGGTCGGCGGCAGCCTTTGCTTGTTCAAGGTATCGCAGACAGGTTTCCGCGTTTGAAACGATTGCGGTCAGCGGTTGGTTCACCTCGTGTGCAATCGACGCCGCTAACTCACCGAGACGCGACAGCCGACCGACCAACGCGAGGTTCGCCTGAGCTTGGCGCAACGCATCGTCCATCTCTTTCTGGTGCCCGATGTCTCTGAAAACCAACACCACACCCGAAATGTCGCCGTTGTCATCGATAATGGGAGCGCCACTATCGTCGATATGAATTTCGGTACCATCCTTCGCGATCAGAAGCGTATGGTTTGCCAGGCCTACTATCGTCCCTAGTCGGAGGACCTTGGCGACCGGGTCTTCCACGGTCAGCCTAGTGTCTTCGTTGATGATCCTAAAAATCTCAACGACGGGACGTCCGGTTGCTTCGGCCAGCGACCACTTGGTCAAGGCCTCGGCGACGGGGTTCATAAACGTGATCTTGCCGAGTTCATCCGTTGCGATAACGGCGTCCCCGATACTGGACAGCGTCGTCGCGTAACGCCGTTCGCTTTCCCTCAGCTTTTTTTCTGCCGCATGTTTGTACAGTGCCATTTCGATGGCGGCCTTGAGCTGTGTTTCCTCGAACGGCTTGAGCAGATATCCGAAAGGCTCAGATTGACCTGCGCGCCTTACGGTTTCGTCGTCGGCGTAAGCGGTGAGATAAACGACAGGAATACGTGCTTGTCGCCGGATCGAGTCGGCAGCCTGTATGCCATCCATTTCTCCTTCAAGGCGGATGTCCATCAGTACGAGGTCAGGGCTCGTTTCGAGAGCCAACCGTATGGCGTCTTCGCCAGTAACGGCAGCGCCGGCGACCCGATAGCCGATATTCTGGAGTTGTAGTTGGATGTCGCGAGAGACGACCCTCTCATCCTCGACGACCAATATGGATGCCTGGCTCAAAATGGTTCCTCAATGCTGAGTGGTGTTGAAGGTTATACTGAATTTGGAGCCGTTGCCCGATTGAATCGACAAGCTTCCACGAAGTTGATCAACGAGATCGGTTACTAGCTGGAGGCCAAGTGTCTCGTTGCCCTTCCAGCCGTCTTTTAGGCCGATCCCGTCGTCAGAAACCACCAGCTCGTAAGTCGGGTGTTTGACTGACAAAATGACTTCAATCTGACCCGAGGTGCTTTCTGGAAATGCATGTTTGAGAGCGTTTGAAACGAGTTCGTTGACAATCAGGCCGCAAGAGACAGCGCTGTCGAGGTTTAGGTCAACCTCATCGACGTGAACATTCAAGCTAATAGATTTTTCACGTGTCCCATACGCACGAAGCAGGTGGGCACAGAGCGTATTCAAGTGGTTCGCCATCGCTATTCGGGCAAAGTTGCCTGCGCGATAAAGGTTCTCGTGGACAAGAGCCATCGAACGGACGCGGTTTCGGCTGTCTTGCAGCAACTCCGCCATTTTTGGGTCAGTCATCCTGGAAGCTTGAAGGTTGAGGAGGCTGCTGATGAGCTGGAGATTGTTTTTTACGCGGTGATGAACCTCACGAAGGAGGGACTCCTTTTCGTCGAGTGACGCATTTTCAAGTGAGATGGCCGCCTGCGCTGCAATTAGTTTCAGTACCGCGATGCGCGCCGGAGAAAATGCTCCCTGATGCAAGCGGTTTTCAAGGAGAATGAGGCCAACTGATTTTCCACGCGCTACGAGGGGAACGATAAGGCCAGAGGTGAATGTGGTTTGATCGCTGACACCTGCATGCTCTATTGCCTCGCCGTCCAACAAGATTGGCTCCTGTGTCCGAAAGGCGTCACGCAGGCGAGGCATCGAAATATCGCTGTCTTTCAACTGTTCTCGACGGAATGCCACGTCGATATGTTCTGCGTCTGCAACAGCTTCGGCTTCGATCCACATTCCATGTTGCTTGGGCATTATCAGTAGCGCACGCTGCGCCCCAGCATTCTCCAGCGCAATCGACAAAAGGGTCCTCACCATTCTGGATTGAACAGCCTCGCCGGCGACGCTGGCGGATGATCTAACCAGCGACTGAAGGTCGAGCTCCCTCGGGACCCCGCTGCTAGCACCAGGCACAACGGTTGGATCAGGAATTGTAGCAAGGTCGGGGTACTTTATCTCCATGTCGCGCAGTTTCCCACCAGCTCCCCACCGACGGTATGCGTTGTAGGCTCTATCTCGATGAGCACTACCTATTGTGCGAAGCCCAAGTTGATCGCAGTATCCAGAAGCGAGTTCGTTGGCGAGAGCCTCAATGTGGGGGAGGTGGTTTTGCTCGGCTGCCGCGATGGCGTTCTCGTAGTGACGAAACGCGTCAATCTGCCTCTGTTCTAACCTCGCGAGTTCGGCCTGCGCGAGCTCGGATTGCGCCTCGAAGTTTTCCGGACAATTGATGCACCAATTGTTGAGTGACGCCACATGGGTCCGAAGCCTTTGAACCTCGTCGACGTAGTCACCCGTTTCCAGCGACAGCGTTCTGGCAAGAGCGATGCATTCGAAGAACGCATTCTCAACGAATTCTAGGTGTCCAGCAGTTGTCCATAATAGCGGTCTAGCCTTCGCAGCAAACTCTATCGCCTCTGGATAGTCACCCGCAAACACTGCCGCCTCCATCCGCCGAATCCAATGCCAACAGGCCGCTATTTCTAATCCGGGTACGGTCGTGATCCTTTGTTCGAAGGCCACCTCGTCAAAATCGCCATCGTCGAATGTGTCGAGAGAAAAGGTCAGCCCCTGCAGACTGCGTACAAGCATCATCTGGCTCGTCACGATGTCTGCGATTAGCCCGAAACCCAATTGCTTGACGAACTCCAGACCAACGTTCGCGCGGCGCTCGACAGAACCAAGCTGGTCTCCGGTCATGAGCATGCTGCTGATTGTCGTACAGGTGCTAAATCCGGCATAGGTCAGGTCCCCGGACTCATGCGACGAAGTGAGCGCCTGACGGTGCAGTTCCCGACCAGAGCGGATAGGCTCGGAGTACGGCAGAACATGGTAGGAAAATGTCATCAAGACGCGCCCTCGGAATCTTGATAATTCCGGGTCTTCCGATAGATCAAGACCTAGTTTCCCAAAACGGTAGCCAGCCGCATAATTCCCAAACATTGGCCCCAGGACCATTCCAAGGTAGGTATAACCCAACGGGGATGCAGGCGTGTTTCCAGACGCCCTGCTGATGTTCGCCATACGGCATAGGACGAGACATACGAGATTTTGGTTTGAGAAAAATGCCGGCGGCAGAACCGCACCAAGCACATCCAGAATTGGCAATTGTTCAGATGTGACTTTCGGTAGCGTTGTTCGCTGTTCGATGGCCCTGTCACTAATTTCGGTCTCAATCTCGCGATATTCGCTCAGTACGTCTTCCCATGTCGGCGTCGCTGACCAATTAATGCCTTCGTGCCGGAGGTAATCGAGGCAGAGTTCGATCGCGAGCGATAGCTCTCCCTTGGCCGTGTAGAGGGTGATCTGAGACCACGTCACTCGAGCAAGCTGAGGCGTGTCGAGAATTCTTTGCCTCAATGCCTGCAACCGCAGTTCTGCATCTTGTGTTCGACCAAGGACGAACTCGCAGTCTGCAATATTGATTTCGAACTCGAATTCGAGTGATTTAGCCTCCGGTGTCGCAACGAGTCTTGCCTGACCACTTCCATGTTCGAAATACGCCAATGCAGAGGCGAATGCGGAAGACTCCTCTGCTCGTTGGCCAGCCTGCAGATTGAAACGCGCTACCTTGAGACGTTCGTCATCGTCTTCCAGCAGGCTTCCCGCTCGATTGTACTGCTGTGCCAACGTGAACACACGCGTCTGGAGCTCCGCGTCGGACAATTCTGCCACCATTCGCCTGGCAATTTTCAGGTGCATGGCTGTCCGCCGCTCTTCTCCCGGGGCGACGTATGCTGCTTCCTGAACACGGTCATGTACGAAGATCACGCCTTGATCTCGGCGCAGTATGAGACCAGCTTGAACCGCCTCATCTATCGCCGATTGATACGGTTCTAGTGCGAGCCCGGTGACCGTGCGGAGCAATTGTACACACACCATGTTTCCGAGCAGTGCCATTGCGGATACGACGTCGTTGGCGGTGTCGCTTAGACGGACGAGCTTTCCCGCCAAAAGTGCCATGACATCTTCAGAGGAACTATTCTCTATTGCGTCACGACGCCAATCCCAGTTCCTCGTATCCGTATTGAAAGCGACCCTCCCATCTTGCACGAGCGCGACCAGAAGCTGCGTGGTAAACAGTGGATTTCCCCCAGCACGCTCGAAAAGAAGGCCCGCAAGCGGCAAAACGTCGTTTCCGCTTACGCCAAGGCTATCAGATACCAGATGAAGCACATCATCATTCGATAGGGACTCCAGCTCAATGACTGGCACCGTTATGTCCGTCTTGTCCACTGAATCGAGCCACAGCTGCAAAGGGTGGGTGTCGTGAACCTCATTCGTACGGAACGCGCCAATAATCAGCGTGTGCCTTAGCGTTTGGGATTCAAGGGTTCGCCGGAGGAAATCCAATGTCGCATGGTCGGCCCATTGAAGGTCGTCCAAAAACAACACGAGGGGATGGCCAGGTGATGAGAACGCTCCCGCAAAGCGCTGAAGGACGTACTGAAAGCGATTTTGAGCCTCACTGGGCGGTAGGCTCGGGACCTCCGCTTGCGGACCAATCAATCGCTCGAGTTCCGGGATCAGCGACGAGATCAGCTTTCCGTTGGGGCCGAGTGCTCCCTTCACCGTTTCGGTGATCTCGTGCTGTCCAAGGCGCTTTCGAGGCGGCAAATTCGTCACCAATCCACGGAAGGCTTGGACGAGTGTTGCAAGTGGAACCTGACGATTGATCTGGTCGAACTTTCCCTCGGCAAAAAGGCCCACGTCCGAGTTGAGGCGGCGATGAAATTCTCCAACAAGTGCTGATTTGCCGACACCAGAAAGACCTGAGATAAGAACGACCTCAGACTTTCCGCTTAGTGCGATCCTGTCGTAAGCTTGGGAGAGCCGGAGTAGTTCTGGCTCGCGGCCGTAGAGTTGATCAGGAATTACCAACGTCCCGCGCGCGTCAGTCCGACCCAACTCGGCTAGTTCGATGCGACCATGTCGAGCAAGCTCGGAACGACAAAATTCGAGGTCGTCTATAAGTCCTTGGAGCGTTTGGTATCGTTCTTCCGCAGCCTTCGCCAACAGCTTCATTAGGACCGATGCGATGGCACTGGGAATGTTGGTCGTCCATCTACCTGGGGGAAGCGGTGGCCGGGCAAGATGGCTGTGTATCCAGTCAGCTGCGGTCTTCGCTGCGAACGGCAGTTTCCCAGTCAGGAACTCATAGAGCGTTACGCCAAGGGAGTAGAGATCACTGCGCATGTCTGGCAAGCGGTCCAACCGTCCCGTGGCCTCCGGAGACAAATACGGAAGGCGTGATTGAGCGAGGACGTCACTTTCCCGGGGAACAGGTCGTTTGATCATCTGAAACGCCGTGTTCGATGCAATAAGGTAGGCGATGTCTTGGCCCTGGATCATTATATTTGCAGGTCGGATGTCGCCGTGCACCAAATTGTTTTCATGAAGGCGAAGGAGCGCCTGACAAATCGCGAGGGACGTCTGGAGGAACGAGTCGAGGGAACGAGAGTTGCTCCCTGAAATCTCAAGAGGTAGCCCACCGAAATCCTCAAGTAGAACACCGACGCTCCCATTGATTTCGACAGGCCCTATGACAGCAGGGCATCCTGATAGCATCAGTAATTCCCGCATAGACCCATTGGTTTCTTCGGTTGTTGCCTCAGGGAGTTCGTGCGCGACTTTGACCTCGCCCAGGAGGGCGAGGTAACTCTGACCGTCAGCGGCCACACGCAAAAGAGACGTGTCGGCATCGGAGCGCAGGGGGATGATCTCGGATTGGAACTCGCGGCCGAAACTCACCATGGCAAATCCTAACGCCTGCCACGCCAAATCGCGGCAGTTCTTCCCTATGACCGAAATTCATATTCCGGTGTTTTTGAGTTGGCAACGCGTCGACCGTGATCATCGTGGTGCCTACTGAGGAAGTATGCGGCGTCACTGGCAGAACGCTGAACTTCGTGGGCCATCTTCCTGCAGAGATGAGATGCGGCAACAGGTGAGAATCCGACGATTTCCACGAGCACGAACGCCAGACGATCGGAAAACGGGAGTGAGTGTAGCAGGGACATGCACGGTTCTTCGTTCTTATTGACTGTCTCTCGACGGTTAGCTTCATCTACACGGGCGAGATCGATCAACTCAGAAAGCAGACCGTAACTTCCGAAGCGTTCCCGCGACGGAGCGGCAAAGCGTGACAACGCATGTTCAATCAAGATGTCCGCTCTTTCCCGACTGCCAGACATGATGGTGGCGATGGCTCGGATGTGTGGGAGGGCGTCAGCCACGGTGGAATTGCAGTCGAAACTTGCAGTCATGATCGGTTCACCCATTAAGCCGAATTCCGGTTGGATGCGGAGTTAGCTTTTAGGTCCGACGTAGAAACCCAACCGCTTCTCAATATCGCTATCTTTTTGCAGGCCCAGCCCGACGAATTCCGCGAGTCTCTTCTGAGCGAACGGTTTCCCGACACTTCCTACGAATGCATCCCAGGCTGGTTGCATTTCGGTGTCTGGTGGCAGGCTTGCTTCGTCCACGAAGCGCTTCGTCACCGCCAGTGCTTCGCGGTCGAAGGACGCGATCCGTCGGGCAAACCGATCAACAAATTCGTCCAGATCAACGTCGGGAATAGCGCGGTTTACGTAGCCATAGAGTTCAGCAAGGTTGCCGTCGATGTCGTCCGCTCCCAGCAGGACTTCCAATGCCCTTCCACGTCCCATAAGGCGAGGCATACGAGCCATCGGACCGCCGCCAGGCACAAATCCTGCCCCGACCTCCCAGTGCGACAACACAGCTCGCTCTCTGCTCGCAAAGCGGATGTCGCAGGCTAGGGCGATTTCACTACCGGAACCCGTTGCACGACCCCGTATTGAAGCGATGGAGACGACTGGAAGTTTGCTCAAGCGAACAAATGAATCAGGGACTGGATGCATCCCGGTGGGGCCTGGCTTCATGTTGATCGATTCAGAGGGATCACGGAGCACATCATAGTGCGCCATGAAATAGTCAGGGCTCGTGCTACCGATGACGACAACCTTTACGCTGGGGTCGCTCTCCAACCTCGTCACCACGTCTGAGAATTCACGTACCATCTCGGGTCCCATGATGTTCAGAGGCGGATTGTTCAGGTTTACTTCCCAGTATTCAGGAGAGTGAACTTTTACTTGGAGCTGCTTGTAATCTGGGAGGCCTTTCTGGGCGGTCATAGCTGTCGTCCTTGGGATCGTTTGGCGTTGAACGACAAGATAGGCTCTTCGATGCCAATCTATTGAACCCACGGGCCAACCTTTGAATGTCGGCACAATTCTTCCGAAATTCGAGCAATCATTCCGTTATGTGCAATATTGAGTTTCAGAATGAGGCAATTCCGACGAAATTGGGAATGATCTAGCTTATGGTCATCGAACGAGCTTTCGTTCACAACCCCAGAAGGAGATGATGATGACTAACGCCCGCTACGCTTTCCCCGCAATTCACCACAAGACCACCGAAGTCGACGGCCTTGAAATTTTCTACCGCGAAGCGGGCAGGGCGGATGCACCGACAGTGCTGTTGCTCCACGGTTTCCCGACCTCATCCCACATGTTCCGCAATCTCATTCCGGCCCTGGCAAACGACTATCACGTTATTGCTCCCGATCTGCCCGGCTTCGGCTTGAGTGCAATGCCGAGCCATACAGAATTCAAGTATACGTTCGAGCGGTTTGCCGAAGTGGTTGACGGTCTCGTTACAAAACTCGGTGTTTCTTCGTATACGATCTACGTTATGGATTACGGTGCGCCGACTGGCTTCCGACTGGCGCTTCGTCATCCCGAGCGAGTGACGGGCTTGATCGTTCAAAACGGAAACGCATACGAGGAAGGCCTTTCTCCCTTCTGGGATCAACTCAAGGCATACTGGGCGACGAATTCGCAGGAAGCTCGTGATGCACTGCGTCCGCTCATGTCTCTCGACGTGACGAAGTTCCAGTATCTTGACGGCGTTTCTGACCAGACCCGAATTGATCCGTCGAACTGGCTCTATGATCAGCAGTTTCTGGATCGACCAGGCAATATCGAAATCCAGCTCGACTTGTTCTATGACTATCAGAACAACGTCGCGCTCTATCCCAAGTTTCAGCAGTTCTTCCGCGATCGTCAGCCGCCGACCCTCATCGTATGGGGCAAGAACGACGTTATCTTCCCGGCACCCGGTGCCGAGGCATTCAAACGCGACCTGCCGAAGGCAGAGTTCCACCTCATCGATAGTGGACACTTTGCGCTCGAGGATCGTGCGGACGAAATCATTCCCTTGATCCAGGACTTCCTTGGCCGCACGTTGAGGAATTAACGGCTGCTTCGGATAACGAGAGAAACAGCGCTAGTAGGTCTGGCGCTGTTTTTTATTTGGGAGCCAACTCGCTATTCTGGCGTTTTTCATCGATCACTGTTGGGAAAAGCCTGAATACAGGACCCAACCAATAAACCGAAACTTCACTGCAATGACGTAGGAAGTAAGGCAGAAGGAACAGAGGTTCGGGGTGATCAGTCCGAGGGGATCGAGCTGTATCCATGACGTGAATCTTACAGGAGGGGCAGATGGGGAAACTGCACAGTCCATCGTGGCAAATTTGTTTGCCGTTGATGGCCATTGTCGGTCTGGTACTCTTACAGGCAGGCGCAGCCTCCAGTGCCGATATAACGAAATCCACTAAAGAGACCTGTGTTCTCTCACTAGAAGGAGAGATTGTCTCAGGCGATTTTTCCCGCCTGGTCGAAATCGCTGCCAAGGAGTTTCTTGGTTTCAATGGCGAGAGTTCGGCGCGCGACACAATCTGCCTAAACAGTCCGGGAGGGAACGTCACAGAGGGCGTTAAAATAGCTGAATTCTTCTATAAGAATGGCGTTGGCACGGTAATTGACGAAGGTGCGGAATGCTACTCCATGTGTGCCATCATGTTCATGATGGGAATTGCACAGGGACCCGAGGTGACCTTCGTCAATCGTAAGCTCCACATCACCGGTAAGCTCGGATTCCATCGCCCGTTTCTCGCCCTGACGGAAGAGAGCCTGATCAGTACTAAAGCGCTGGCCGTCGCTCATGACGTTGCCTTGGAAGACATGAGCAAGATCCTGTTGCTCTCCAACAATCTGGTCCCTTGGTCGAATTCGACGATGATGCGCCCTGATTTAATACAGGAGATGCTCCGGCATATCGGAAACAATTTCTTCTACATCGATACCGTCGAGAAAGCCGGCCGCTTCGAAATCGAGCTTATCGGCCTTCCTAAACAATCCACCCCACCCGAAGAACGCGCGTACTACGCGTGCGAGAATTCCTTCCATTGGCAAGTGGGCCTGATGAAGGACCCCGTCGATGTACGGAAATTCAGGAAACCCGTCACTCAGGACGAGTCTGTCGTCAAACTCCTGAAGACCTCAGATGGCACCGGGTACTATTCGGTGACGAGTAGCGATGCCGGGTATTCCGAAGCGGGATGCGTGATCGCGATAAATAGAAACGGCCTGCAGGGCTGCGGTTACAACGGGATGTATAACGTCCTGTTGGGGCAGGGAGCATGCACTGTAGATAATTTCGCCGATCGGAGTTGGGGGATCAACCAACTCGCTTCATATCGGCCCGGCCTTACGCTGAAAGAACTCGGTGGAGCAGCGGCAAGTGAGGATGTCACGTCGCCTAAGGCGATAATAGGTGCGAGAGTGTCCGCCACGTGCGCGGTCTTCAGTACCAGCGGCGAAAGGGAGATCGAACCCTGTGAAGCTACTCTAAACATCAATGTGATCGTAGAAAATCGGCGATCCGACCGCTACGAATTCCTATGGCCCACGGGCAACAAGACCATTCTTGCGCGCGATGGCGATATCTTCACGATAAACGGCAAGCCGTCTATTCCTTACTCGGACGACGGATATACGCTTTGCGCGCTCAACAGCGAGACGCGGAACCGCTTCTGCTTCAAGCTGTGACAGAAAATTCAGACGCGCACCGCATCGTCTGCTAACTGAGCTGTGACCGGCTGTTCATATTTGCAATAGGATTCGAGTTTGCTCGTCACGTCTCCAGTTTTGATAGGCTCAAGGTGCGCATGCGCATCGAAGTTGGCGCTAACGATAGCGGCGGACGTATCGAGGCCGGGGGACGGGTATAGCGCGTCGCAAGAGCGTCAGATGCCGCAGCTGGCCCCCATTTAGACAGTAATCTATAAAGCTGGCGCGCGTCACTCCTGCGATCACCACGTCGTTCGTCACTGGGTGTAGCAAGAATAGCCACAGGACAGGTTCGGGCAGAGTACAGCCCGCCACTTGAAACTGTTCATCTCCGAAATCGATGAATACAAGGGTTCGTAGCGGAGCCCAACGACGGAATATTCCGGACTTCCGGCGCGGGTACAGATAGAGCGGGTCATCTCTTAGAATGGTGGCGAACTCGACCGCCGACCGGAAGGCTTCGAGATCGAGTTTGTATCGGAGGCCGTCCACGACCCAAACCATTTGCTTGTAGAAAATCTCGCGAGAAAGTCGTTCCTCAGCAGAAATTGGGGAGTGTTGAAGCTCTATGACCAGGCCTCTATCATTCTTCACGTCGGCAATATGACGCTCGCCGTCATCGTCAACATGGATAACTTCTTGCCAGACATCGGGAAACAAGCATTTCCACTTCCGATGCCATTCAGTTTCTGGTTCCCACCAGTGATCGCACTCCAGCTTTTGTTTATGCGACCAGTGCCATATCCGGAATTGGCCGCACTTGGCGATGACGTCCATTCCACAGTTCGGGCAACTGCCGCGGAGTTTTGGTTGCGCCTCTTGGCGTTCCCCATCTACTAATGCGTACCTCAATTTCATGACGTCTCCCCCACTCACTAGAATGCTGCCGAGAGGTTCGCGACGGTCTTTCTCGATGTAAAGACCGTCGTCGTCATAAACGCGGTTTGCTGTCACTAAATGCATAGGTGTTTTGCCACAATTCCTGCGGCAAAAGTTGCGTTTCGGCAACATTTTTTGGGGGGGTGGGGAAGGTCACTTCCGCACGAAGTGATTGCTGCGACTCAGTCGATAAAGCTCGACTGTAGTTTTCTACTAGGCGCGGTACCGTTGCAGCATTGACGGCAACAAAGCGCCAATAGCGGACGTAGCCGCACACCTCGATCATAGTCGCCTCTCAACCTCATCACGGACGTTCCAAAAACGGTAGTGACTTCTCTAAAACTGCCCCTCGTCCATAGGACATTTGAGCAGCGAGAAATTTCGATTTCCTCTATCCATAAAGCTATGACTTCGGAGGAATAGATGAAGGTACCGCTAGAGTTCGAGAACATTATCGCAGATGTGGAAAAACGACAGGAGCCGCTTCCATCTCATTATTTTCAGACAGAATTGACGAAGGCTCGCGCGGCGCTCGGGAATGATCTCGACGCCGACCTAAACGCCGGTGCCTTTGCAGAACTCGTCGCATGGACGCTGACGACTGAAGCGTGGGGCCTAGAGCCGTGGCATTCTTACTTCGGCCCATTCGGTTCATGGATCAGCATCGACGGGAAGAAGGGATTCGCGCCGGCCGTCGACCAGGTCGACGAAGCCATCTTCCAGCATTGGGTCAGCCGTGTCGGTCAGTTCAAGCACCCAGGGCTGCAGGCTCGCTATGCGGACCTATGCTGGGAGCTTGCGAGAACGGTCGGCAATGCTAAGCCGGATTTTCGTCATGCTGTCGCTGCCGTTGATGCATATCTTGAGGGCCTGTCAAGCGGTCTCGTCACAGAGTTTCATGAGCAGATCGCGTCGGCCAGCCGAGCACTTGATATCGCTCGGCAAATACGGGACAACGACCGATCCGAGGCAGCGATCGTCATGCTATTGCAGCTTCATGATAAAGCCGTGGCGGGAGAGGGATGGTGGTGGAAAACCTACGACCGCCTGATTTCGGATAAGGCATTGACCGATGATAGGCGTGCCTATCTTTCCCAGAGCCTAGAGGGGCTAGCGGCCGAATACGCAGACACTGCGAACCCTGAAAAGTTTGACCCTTTCCAGCTTGAGAGCGTCTCTGAACGGCTGAAGGCATACTATAATCGCGTCGGCAGCCGACCGGACGTGGTCCGGCTTCAGGAGACAGTGGGTAGGGCTTTCGAGCACTCCGCCGCTCTCGGAGACAACCTGCGCGCGTCTTCGTTGCTTCAAAGCGCCGAGAACGTCTATCTTGATGCCGGCAAGCAAGAGGATGCGAAGCGAGCGAGGATCGCGCGGACAAAGGCGATCGAAGCGTCTCGTGAGGAAATGCAGTCGTTTGAAACGACTCAAACAATCACGAAGGAGGAAATGGAGGCATTCGTCTCCACGGTGGTCACAGACAATCCGCTGCATACCTTCGCGAGGATTGCGAACCAGTTCGTGCCTGAGGTCGCGCAGATAGAGACCCAGATCAAAAAGAGTGGGGAGAACGGCGGGGGTTCGATCATGGACTTCATTCCCATCGCGATAATGGCGAGAGATCATCAAGCCGCTATGCTTGGAGGCGTAGAAGACGACCTTGACGGACGTGTAGTCCATCATGCCCAGCAAAATGTACAGTGGACTTCACCATACCTGCATCGCGCGCTGCAGTCAGCGATCGAGAAACACGAACTCGACCCATATGCGATTGCGGGGTTTGCCGAGCGCTCGGGTCTGTTCGAAGATTCCAGTTTCCTACTCGAAGGCGTGGGCGCGTGGTTCGCTCATGATCACATGAAAGCAATCCATGTGCTGGTTCCCCAGGTAGAGCGTGCACTCCGCACCATCACCGGTAAACTGGGTGAAGCCGTCACCAGAAAGCACCCAACTATGCCGGACCGCGAGATCGCTATCGGCATGGGTGACATATTCGGAAACAAGGTCGTTAAGGACATCCTCGGCGCTGATCTGACGCTCTATTTTAAGCTCATATACTCCGATCCGCGGGGGCTAAACCTGCGCAACTCGATTGCACACGGCACTCTTGAGCGCGGTATGATCAATGCAGTGATAAGTGATCTCCTGATCCATTCTCTTCTTGTACTTGGCCTGTGGGATCAACTAGCCGACCACCGTAAGAAGAAGGCGGCTGGAGGCTGATGGGAAACTACCCGAACTGTCGCGCGCGTTGTCGTCGGAACTCCATGACCAGTGGAAGCCAGCATTTCCAGTAAGATTTCCCAGAACCCGCCAGTGCGCTTCCACCTCATCTCAGACTTCCGGGAACTGCCTTACGAAGGTCCACTTCGGGCCGGTTGCCGTCTTCTGCTTCGCGCCAATAGGAGACATTCACAGGTTGGATAGGCTAAAACAAAATCGATCTTCCTCGATCATGGATGCCCCTATGCCGACCTCGGTTGAAATTGTTTCTTACGACCCGAAATGGGCAGATGTTTTCACGGAGACCGAAGCCCTTTTGAGAAAACTACTCGGGGGATGCGTGATGGCAGTCGAGCATATCGGTAGCACCGCAGTGCCAGGATTGTCCGCAAAGCCGATAGTTGACGTGGATGTCGTTGTTTCGGGGCTTCGAAGCATTCCCGATGCAAGCGCTCTTCTCATTGGTGCTGGCTTCGAACCCCGTGGCAATCGCTACGACGACGATGTCTGGGCCTTCCTTTGGAAACGCCCGTCACCCCAGTTAAGGGTCTACCTTTGTCCGCCCTCAAACGAGACCCACGAAAGGCGGATGCTTTTCCGGAACTACCTCCGCCGACACGACGATGTGGCCTTGGCATATTCCGCCTTAAAACGCCGCCTTGCGGAGCAGTTCCCGTATGATGGTGATCGTTATACCTCGGAGAAGAGCGCGTTCATTTCCGAGATCGTCTGTGCGGCAAAGAAAGGCGCGGTATGACCGCTTCGGGCCGACTCTGGACTTCCCCTCTGCGCCCGAAAGCAGTCACAGGTCTGACGGATCGTGAGTAAGAGTCTTACGCAGGTCTAGGAGCGGAAATGGAAAGATTGGCCCGTGCACTGTGAGAAAGTTGTTGGAGCGCGGATAACGCATGCGACTCCGCGCTCGCCCATTCAAAAAGTTTCATCGGTGGCATGTTTCAGCCTTAGTGGTTCGATCACATACTTTGCGCCGCACTTATCGATGAAACGAACTGACGGGTTCGTTCATGCCGGGGAGAACGGAAAAGTTCATCTGGAGTGCCTGCTTCCACCACTCTGCCAGCCTCTAGGAATACGACCTGGTTCGATACCTGCGATGCAAGCCGCAGATCGTGCGTCGCCATGACCATAGTCGTGCCTTCCCTGGCAAGCTGGCCTAGAACGTCCACCACCTCTGCAGCCAACTCAGGGTCGAGAGCGGAAGTTGGCTCGTCGCAAAGGAGTACCTGGGGCGACGGTGCCAAGGCTCTGGCGATTGCAATGCGCTGTTGTTGCCCACCGGAGAGATTGGCAGGCCAAGCGTCCGCCTTGTGCGCCATTCCGACCTTTGTAAGCAACTCCATGGCTCGGATGCGGGCCTTTTCCTTCGTCCATTTTTGGACGACAAGAAGGCCTTCCATCACGTTCTCTATGGCCGTTCGATGTGGAAAGAGCTGGAAATTCTGGAACACCATCCCGGTTTGTTTCCGGATTTTTTGGATATCCTGCCAACGAGCCTTTCGACCAGGATGAAACTCTAGGACCTCGGAACCGACCCTGACCGAACCCGACGTAGGTTGTTCCAAAAGGTTGATGCAGCGCAACAATGTGCTCTTGCCACCACCGGAAGGTCCGACGAGTGCCGTGACGCTTCCCTCCGGAAATTGCAGTGAGACCTCTTTGAGGATCACCGCTTCTCCAAACCGTTTTTCAATATTGCTGAGCTCAATCATCGGTTCGCCTCCAATAGCCCGCCGTAGCGGGAGAACCTGGTTTCCAGCCGCGATTGCAAGGCGGAAAGAACGGAACTCAATACGAGATAGATCAGTGCAGCCTGGATGTAGAGAATGAGTGGTTCATACGTTGTCGCAACGATACGCTGTGCCGCCTGGAACAACTCGGGAACCGTGATCGCCGCAGCAAGTGAGGTATCCTTGACGAGCGAAATGAAAGTGTTCGAAAGTGGTGGCACGGATACCCTTGCAGCCTGCGGTAGGATCGTCCTGCGCATCGCCTGCTGCCAATTCATTCCGGTTGAATATGCCGCCTCCCATTGCCCTTTGGGAACAGAACTGATCGCCGCACGGATGATCTCGGACGTATAAGCTCCGACGTTGAGGGTAAAGCCGATTAGCGCCGCAGGAAAAGCATCGAGGAGCACACCGATGCTTGGGAGCCCATAGAAGATCACGAACAACTGGACCAGCAAGGGTGTGCCACGAATGATCCAGACGTAAAAACGGGCGAGCGCCGAGACCGGTGCGGGTCCAAATAGCCGAGCAACAGCAGTCACCAGACCTAAAGCGAGGCCAAGTGCAAAAGAGAGCAGTGTGAGCGGAATGGTGAAGCGGATGCCTGCCCACAACAAAGTGGGAAATGAATCCAACATCAACTGAAGCCAGTGGGGCAAAGCACACCTCTAAAACAAAGCCGTCCGGCGTAAACACCGGACGACTGATTGAACGTGACTGCGCAGATGAGTGCAGAATGACAGGTTTACTTGGATACGTCCTGTCCGAAGTATTTGTCGGAAATAGCCTTGTAGGTCCCGTCTGTCTTGATGTCCGAGAGGGCTTTGTTGATTGAAGCGACGAGATCGTCATCCCCCTTTCGAACGATGATGCCCGAGTAGTCTGCGTCCGACTTTTCGGCAACGATCTTCACGGGAGCATCAGGTTGATGCTTCTTGAAGTCGAGGAAAGACAGGCTGTCATTCACTGTGGCGTCAGCGCGGCGGGTAAGAACCAGTTGGATAGACTGATCGAAACCATCTGTGCCAACCAACTCGGCTCCAGCTGCCTCGGCAAGCTTTCCGAAGTTGCTCGTAAGGGACTGTGCAGACTTCTTGCCTTTCAGGTCCTCAAAGCCTTTGATGTCCGTATTATCATCACGCACGATCAGGACAGCTTTCGAGGCAATATACGGCTCGGAAAACGCGTACTTCTGTTTACGTGCATCCGTGATGCCGACCTGGTTGATAACGGCGTCGTATCGCTTCGCATCGAGACCTGCGATCAGCCCGTCCCATTTGCCTTCGATAAATTCGGCTTTAACTCCGAGTTTCTTTGCTACGGCTTCGCCGATCTCAACGTCGAACCCAACGAGCTTGTTGGAAGAGTCATGGAACGTAAATGGAGCGTAGGTGCCTTCGGTCCCGATCTTGATGACGCCAGCCGACTTGACCTGGTCTAGGTTTTCGCCCGCCATCGACGGAGAAAAAGCTAATGCCTGAAGTGCAGCCGCAGTCGCGATGATTTTTATCCAGCCCATGTCCGGGTTCCTTTAGAGGATTTCGAATGGACTGGCATATAGGGTGAGGTGAGGCCATTCGCACGACAAAGAAAAGTAAAAATCCGCATCCAATTAGAATATTTTTCTCCGCATTGAGCGACCCCAATTCAAAGCGGGGCACCGCACACTTAGCGGGTTGCTGGAGCCGAGCATATTTGAGAGCGCTCGCCGAATTCCTTCCTGAGAAGCGGAACCGCGAAATCTACAAAAGCTCGGACCTTTGGGACCGAAAGTCGCCCTTCAGGGGCTACGATGTGAACAGGCAACGGAGGCGGCTCGTCGTCGGGTAAGACGATCGCGAGCTCGCCGCGTCGCACGTACTCCGCAATCTGGTAACTGAAGACACGGGTGACGCCATTTCCCTCCAATGCGGACGCTATGACGCCCGCAACACCATTTATCGTCAGCCTTGGGCGGATGTGGACCAGACGCTGAGCTGTGCCGCCGTCGCGAGGAGGAAAGCTCCAGCTTTCTTGACCGAATTGTGCAAGCGCAACACAGCGGTGATTTGCCAGGTCCGCGGGTGTTTCGATTGGAGGATTGGATGACAGATAGGACGGCGAGGCACAAAGCACTCGACGGACTTCGCCCAATCTGATTCCGATCATCGTTGAGTCCGTAAGGTGTGCGATGCGTAGACCTACGTCTATTCCTTCATCGACCAAGCTGACTGTTCTATCGAGGAGCAGGAGCTTTGCGTTGACCTCTGGATAGTCTTGCAGAAACGCGTCGAGGATTGGTCGGACGATTGACACGCCGCTTATCAATGGCGCGGTGACCGTCAGCGTCCCACGAGGGGCTTTTGTTTCCCCTGCCGCAAGAAGGTCAGCCTCTTCAAGATCAGTGAGAACTCGACGGCATGCCGACGCATATCGCTCACCAGCCTCGCTAAGCCGAATGGTGCGGGTGGTGCGATGTAGAAGCTGTACACCAACATGGCTTTCCAAAAAGCTGATAGCACGCGTAACGGCTGCGGGAGATCGATTAAGCTTCCGTCCCGCTGCTGCGAGGCTGCCTTCATCAAGGGCACAGACGAACACTTTCATCGCTTCGATGCGATCCATTATTCTTCCTCAACTCGGAATACTGATTTGCAAGTGGTCGATATTCAACCGCTTCAAGCAACATAATAGATATCTAACAGGCGAGGCAATGGAGCCCGCCGCCACATTTCCAAACATCCTCCCAGCGGAAAGCGGGGCACGTTGTTTCGTGTCTGCGCTCCCGTGTACTCAGAAAGAAAGACCATGAGCCAGCAGCAGAAAGTAGCCGTTATCACAGGCGCATCCCAGGGTATCGGTGCAGAGATCGTTAGTGCTTACCGCAAGCGCGGATATGCAGTTGTCGCAAACTCACGAAAGATCGCAGCTTCGAGCGACGAAGGCGTCGTCGCGGTTAGCGGTGACATCGGTGACAGAAAGATCGCTGAGAAAGTTATTGGTACGGCCATCGAACGCTTCGGTCGCGTAGACACTCTCATCAACAACGCCGGCATTTTCATCGCTAAGGATTTTACGGAGTACACTGAGGAAGACTTCAGAAACGTTCTCAATGTGAACGTCGCTGGCTTCTTTTACGTGAGTCAGTTGGCGGCGAAGGAAATGTTGAAAAATGGCGGTGGCCATATTGTCCAGGTCACCACATCCTTAGTCAATCAGCCGATCGCAGGTGTACCGTCGGTGTTGGCATCCCTCACAAAGGGCGGTCTCGATGCCGCAACACGTTCGCTCGCTATTGAGTATGCGTCCAAGGGTATCCGGGTGAACGCGGTTTCGCCTGGCATCATCAAAACGCCAATGCACCCAGCAGAAAATCACGCGTTCCTCGCCGATCTGCATCCAGTCCGACGGATGGGTGAAATCAACGAGATTGCCGAAGCGATCCTGTACCTCGAAGACGCAAAGTTTGTCACGGGCGAGACGCTTCACGTTGACGGCGGACAGCACGCAGGTCGCTGGTAACACGACATAAAGAGGAGGCTTCCATGCCTTATGTGAAAATTGAAGTAACCCGGGAGGGCACAGCTCCCGGGGAGACAAAAACAACCTCGGAGCAGAAAGCCAAACTCATCAAAGGCGTCAGCGACCTTTTGTTCGATATTCTGGGCAAGCCGCCATCTGCAACTTTCGTCGTTATTGAGGAGGTTGAGTTGGAAAATTGGGGCGTCGGAGGGCTTCCCGTAGAAGAGTACCGAAAGCAAGCTTCTGCAACCAAATCGGAATAGGACGATGGAACCGCTACGTATCCTCATGGTGGTTACGTCGCACAGCGAACTTGGAGCCACAGGCCGAAAGACGGGCCTGTGGCTTGAGGGGTTTGCAGCGCCGTACTACGAGTTCGCCGATAACGGCGCTATCATAACTGTCGCTTCGGTTGAAGGCGGAGAACCTCCGATCGACCCTGGAAGTGTCAGTGAAGACCTGCCAACCGCGAGCAGGAGGTTTAGATGTGACCACGCTGCTCAGACCATTCTTCGGCACACGATGGAGATTTCGTATGCGCGGGCGGACGAATTCGATGGTGTATTCTACCCGGGAGGCCACGGCCCGATGTGGGACTTGGCAACCGATCGGCTGTCTGCGAACCTGATTTCAGAGTTCGCTTCTCAAGGAAAACCCGTCGGTGCCGTATGCCACGCGCCAGCGGCGTTGCTTCCGGTTGTCGTAAACGGCGTGAAGCTCATAGAAGGCCGCCGGCTTACTGCATTTTCCAATGTCGAAGAGGACAGCCTCGGACTGACAGCAGAGATGCCATTCCTTCTCGAGAACATGCTTAGGGATGGTGGCGCAATCTATTCAAAGGGCAGTCCTTTCGAACCGTACGCGATCGAAGACGGTTTGGTCATTACAGGCCAGAACCCTGCGTCCTCCGGCTTGGCGGCGGCATTGTTTACGAGGCGGTGCGCTTCGCAGCGGTTGAGGTAACGAACAATACCGTGGCGAGCTGAATTTAAAGCAACTGGTGTCGGGTCTGGCGGCTAGCCGCCATACAATTTAAGGCACCAATACCCCAGTATAATGGAGCATGGGCACTGCCGATATTATGGTCTCCAACGAACAACTCGGAGGCCAATATGTTGGATCAATCGCTTGCGTCGACATTTGGAACACGCGCCTGGGGACCGTACTCCTCTGGTCACGTTTTACATCGGTCGGTGACGGAAGATGGCAACTACCTCTCCGCAATTCAGCAATCCGTAAGGCATGAAACTAGAGGACCGACGAGGAAGATTGAAGACGCAGAAGACGCGTATCTCTTGTCGAGTATCATGGTCAGCAATCCTGAGTACCAACTTTGGGACGATCGCAAGCTCGTCAGGTGCCGCCCGGTGAAGCCGATGGACGTGGAGCTTACCGACCTCCGCCATTGTGGCCGTGACTACCTGCCCACTATTCCAGACGGCGTGCACTTCTATCTCTCTCGCAAATGGCTAGGACAACTTCTGGAGCTTGAAGAGCAGACGCCGGACGTCGAATTGGAGGTTTCTTCGAAGGGGAGTGACGAAACCTTGCATGGGCTTGCGTTGCTTTTCACCCCGTTCTTTCAAGCAGACAGAGACATTGACCGTCTGTACCTCAGTCATCTTGCTATGGCGGTGTCATGGCACGTCCTCCAGACGTACGCGGGCAGGAGTATGGGGTCGAGCGGGTCCTCTGGATACTTGAGCGCTGCCCGGGTTAAGCGGGCGAAGGAGTTGCTTTCGCTTGCCCCCACGAACTCAGCATCCATCGACGAAATTGCACGTCAATGCGGACTTCCACCAGGTCGCTTTGTAAAAGCATTCGAACAGACCTGCGGCATGCACCCTATGCAGTGGGCGCGGTCCCAACGGATCGAATTATCAAAGAACCGTCTTTTCACGACGAAACTGTCGCTCAATGAAATAGCATTCGAATGCGGTTTCGCTGACCAAAGCCATTTCAACAGAACGTTCGTTGCGGCGACGGGATTCACGCCTGCGGTATGGAGGCAGGCGAGGAGGGGACTGTGAATTATCTTCCATAAAGTGTGTCCCTTAGCTACCGCAGAACAGATAAAAGCCGAGCCCATTTTTCAGAGCAACAAAACTCTTGCGCCTTTCGGAACTATCGAGCAGACTCGGCCCATACGATCGAGATCAGGTCATGCTGCGCCTCAAAAATCTTTCGCCAGAGGACGATTCCGTCGAGGTTTCGCACCGTCTATCTACGCCCGAGTACCCAATCGAAGATCGTTTGGGTCCAATTCCCTCGCTGCTTTTCGATACGCCGGCCAAGGTCGAGGCGTTCTTCGCCAACGTCGTTGGGAGCGGCGAATACGTCGACATTCTGATCCAGAAGCCTGTCGCCAGAGGATGTGAAACGGGCCAAGCAATCGTATTCGAGGGTCACCCGATAAGGAAGAAATCCCTCGTCCGCGCTGTGGTAGATTGGTTGAGCCTCCATTCCTTTCCAGAGTCTTTTCGGAAGAGTGGTATATAGAAACGTCAGGTCAATGATCGTCGCGTCAATCTCGAGCCATGTGTGGTAGGGGGCGTTGACTGCGCGAACGTCTACCTCTCGCAATGCAGCGACCGCGTATCGGCAGATTTGTTCAGGGAACGCCGGGTCACCTTGGCTGTAGTAGTTTCCGATGCATATTTGAATTGAACTCGTAGCAAGACGGGGTACGTTTTTTCGGACTATTGTCTGGATTTCTTCTGCGAGGTCTATGGACGTCCAGATGCAGCCGCCTCTTAGGGGCGTATCTGGCGTCTCATATTCCTCAGTCGCGTCTTTTATCTCGGCCGCTACCTTACGGATTTCCTCGAGGTTCATCGCATCTCCCGGAATAAACGATCGAGATATATCTCGAACGAATTAATTCCACGTTGAACAAAGTTCTGCTGGGCGCTGACTGATCGCATCAGCCATGTACGTTTGCCAACTATCTCAAGCGCGCTGTTCGTCAGGTTTTCAATGGATGTTTGTGACGTGCAATCGTCCAAAGCCCAAGTTCAATAAATATGATGCCGGCGCGTTATCCCACCTCAGGTTCCCCTGTCGCGCCGGCCGCTCCTCCTCAAGCGGCGTTGACCCTCTCGCACTTTCCGCCAGTGCGGGAGGGTCCCTTTTTTCAACGACAGAAGCGGAAAGGAGGACAATTCAATGTTGGATAAAGTCACCACCATCGCAGGGATCAAAATCCCCGACAGCCAGATGGCAAAGGATGCGACGGCTTTGGTTCGCGACACAGAAACCGATCTTCTCTACCATCACTCTCGCCGCGTGTTTCTTTTCGGCGCATTGACGGGAGAGCGCAAAAAACTGACCTATGACCCGGAACTCTTGTATATCGGGGCAATGTTCCACGACATGGGGCTGATGGACTCGTACGCGAGCGAAACAGAGCGATTTGAAGTCGACGGCGCGAACGCTGCGAGAGAATTCCTGCATTCATACGACGTGTCCGAACGGGACATCGATGACGTATGGGATTCGATCGCGCTCCACACAACACCTGGGATACCGCAACACAAGCGGCCGGTCGTCTCGCTCGTTACGGCAGGTGTTGAGATGGATGTCCTCGGAATAGCTTACGACGACTTCACCGCCGCACAGCGTGCTGAAGTGTGTCAATGCCATCCTCGGGGCTTGAAGTTCAAGCATGGTATCCTTTCGGCATTCTGCTACGGAACGATCCGCAAGCCGGAGACTACCGCTGGGAACGTGAAGGCAGACGTGCTTGAGCGTATGGACCCGACGTATGAACGTTGGAACTTCGTAGACACCATTCTCAATTCAAAATGGGAAAGCTGACGACTTACGAACAGTCGATTGGGCTTGAGTCCTAAACAACTAAAGGGTCGCCATCTGGCGGCCCTTTTGGATTTTGTGACCGATCGCAATAATTATGTTATGCGGCAGACTTGGATGGGGAGCGATCATGCGAGCGGTTGGGATTGTAGTCTTTCCAGGGGTTCAGGCACTCGATTTTTCAGGGCCGATGGATGTCTTTGACGAGGCCAATGCCTTCATTGAGCCTGACCAACGCTACCGGGTGACAGTCATAGGGCCGCCCGGAACCTTCTCCGCCTCGAACGGCATGTTAATGGTTGCGCACTCCGCCTACGACGAGGCCCCTGACGGGCTCGACTTGATGCTGGTTGCGGGAGGGCCATCACTTCCAGATACTGTGCCTGACGCAAATTTCTTGCGTTGCGTCGCTCGGCTTTCATCCAGTGCCCGAAGGTATGGATCGGTTTGCACGGGCGCGTTTGTACTCGGCCACGCCGGATTGCTAAACAACCGTTGCGTTACGACGCATTGGCAAAACGCTGATCGGCTTGCAGAGCTATTTCCTTTGGCTGACGTCGACCATGATCGGATTTATGTCACTGACGGGCCGCTGATTACCTCGGCAGGCGTTACAGCAGGCATCGACCTTGCCCTAGCGATCGTCAACGAAGATCATGGAAGTGCGGTAGCGCTCGCCGTAGCCAAGCGGCTGGTTGTCGTTGCTCAGCGTCAGGGTGGTCAATCTCAGTTCAGCCCCTACATTACCGCTCCTGCCGACAAGGCGTCGCCAGTCGCTGCGGTCTACGATCACGTGATAAAGAACCTAAAGGATAAGCTCACGGTTTCCGAGCTGGCGGCGTACTCAAAGATGAGTCGACGTAACTTCGCGCGATCCTTTTCACAGGAGACGGGTGTGACGCCTGCAGAATTCGTTGAGCAGGTGAGGGTGGACACCGCTAGAAATCTCCTCGAGGGCAGCGCTATGGCCCTCAAGGAGGTGGCTTATGAGTGTGGCTTCGGTACGCCGCATAGGATGCGCCAAGTATTCTCAAAGAGACTGGGTGTCACCCCCGGACAATACCGCGCGAGCTTCCGCAGAGACGCCAGACAGAACTCGGGCGAAGCTTAGCGATCCCTTAGCTCTCCCACTTCGATCCGATGATAAGGTCAGCAAAATCGACGCGCTTGTACGTTGGGTCCATCTTCGAAAGAACGTCCGCCTTGACGTTGCCGAACGTTGTCTCAGGTTTACGGATCGTCCCCATGCAGAACGACGAGAGAATTCCGTGTTTGAACTTGAGACCGCGGGGGTGGCAATTGCAAACTTCGTCGCGCTGTTCCTTGGTGAACGAGTCAAACTCGATGCCGAGGACATCCATTTCGACACCTGCTGTCACCAGCGCAACGGTCGGCCGCTTGTGCTGAGGAATTCCAGGCGTAGTGTGAAGCGCGATCGAATCCCAGACGTCATCGACATCGCGTTCTGAGATGTCATAGGACTCGAGGAACGCCTTTGCAGCATTTGCGCCGTCGACCTCAAACCGCTCGGTATCGCTAGCGTACGAGTCCATCAGCCCCATGTCGTGGAACATTGCCCCGATATACAAGAGTTCCGGGTCATAGGTCAGTTTTTTGCGCTCTCCCGTCAATGCGCCGAAAAGAAATACGCGCCTTGAATGATGATAGAGGAGGTCGGTCTCGGTATCTCGCACAAGCTCAGTTGCGGCTTTCGCCATCTGGCTGTCTGGAATTTTAATACCTGCAATAGTCTCGGGTGTCTTCGACATGTTGGCTCCTAGATTAGAATGGGTGATCTCATTCGAATTTGCTCATTTTGACCGGTAGATTTTCCAATTTTCGGATGCCAGGTTCAAATGAAGTGGTGGTCGGATTGATGCCAAGAAGAGTACAAAAAGGGCCAAGTGCATTTCGCTAAGCTCGCCTCATAAAAGGGGGGAAGGCGGACACGCGAGCGTTGGCCCTCAACGTATCCGCCTTCCGGATTCCCGCCTCCAGGCCCAACCCCCGGGCGGGAATTTCTGTTAGGGGTCAGGCTGCGGCGTCAGTAGGCCGGGCTAGCTGTGCATTGAGCCAAGAGCGCACGTCTTGTGTCTCAATGTCGTTCTCATAGTTGTAGGTCTTGAGAAAGTCCCACCACATACCGTCCCCCTTGGCGAACGCAGTGCGGTATCGTTGCATGACGTCCTCGGGCCGACGGGCCAGTTGCTCATGAAGCTGCGGGAGAGTGAGTTCTCGCCGTGTGATTTGCCGCCCGAGCGCCTCCTCGATCACGTCAGCCAAGCGGCCGTAAGAGATAGTATCGCCAGCTATGTAGACAACCTCGTTTGCAATCCGTGGCTGGTGAAGGAATATAGCCGTCGTTAGACGACCGATATCCCTGGGGGTGGTGACGGTTACCTGCGTTTCCCAACTGCCAAGTGCGCTTACGATGCCGTTTTCAAGGTCAACGACACCAAATGAAGGCTCAAACAAAAAGCTCGTGAACATTCCCGTGGAGACGATCACCCATTCAGTCTGATCCTGCTCGCGGAGGATTTTTCGGACCTCGAATTGTTCGTCGAAGACGGGTTGCCCGCTGCCTTTACCAACTACATCGTAGTCGACGCCGAATTGCCAAGGGAAGTATCGTCGGACACCCGCGTTGAGAACCGCGCGGGTTATCTTGACCTGCGTACCTGGACCAGCGACGAAGCCCGTGCAGTTAATCACGGTATCGAACTTGGAGAACAGTGCCGTCAGAGCTCCGATGTTGGCTTCAGCCATATCGAACGGCAATAAAGTGACACCAAGCGTTGCAAGCTCACCGAGTGCCTGGACATGATGTGGTTTCGGATCGGCAAGGAACCTCGGCGGGATAAGTACGGTCACGGGACGTTCTTTTTTCCCAAGTGCCGGTACAAGCTCACGTAGGACCGCGAGGCCCAACTCCCCCGCGCCCAGCACGAGAATCTTTTCGGTCGACACGGAATTTGTAGTCATGGAGTTCACTCACTATCTCGATGCAATTGTGGTCTTCGGCCAATTGCCGATGATGTCCGAGTGTAGATAGAGGACAGCAAGGTCTTGGATTAGACGCTCTAAATTGAGCATTCTGTTCGGGATTTTGCGAACAACGGGTTCGTCAGTCTCAATTCTAAGAGCGTCCGATGCGCCACATTCGGGTTCGAGGGGCGACCGCTGCCACCCCTCGGTAAGTAAGCATCAGTTTTTTGACTGGCTGGCCGACGCACTTACGCCGGTCTTTTCCCAGTATTCTTGAACAGGGAGGCCACCGACGCCCCAGTCCTCGAGTTCGACCTCATCGATCACCACCCAAGTTGCCGCCGGAGCTTTGTCGATGACGTCGCGAAGGACATTTGTCATCCCTTCGATAATCTTCTTCTTCTGCTCGGGCGTCGCGCTACCTTTGGTGAACTTCACATTGATGTAGGGCATCGAGAGGTTCCCTTACCAATGGCCGGCGTGCTGGCCGCCATCAACATGAAGGGTTTCGCCGGTCACGAACGTCGCATCCTCGAGGTAGAGGATAGCCTGGACAATTTCCTCGATTTCGCCCATCCGTCCGAGCGGGTGTAGGCCAGCAAGGAATTCATGCGTTTCAGGCGCATGCAAGGGTGTCTTGATAATGCCCGGCGATACGGCATTGAAGCGAATGCCAGCTTTGGCGTACTCGATCGCTAGGCTGCGAGTGGCGGAGTCGATGCCACCCTTGGTCAACGACGCCAGGACAGACGGAACACCGTTGATCGGCTGATCGACCAGGGTGGTCGTGATACTCACAACATGCCCTTTGTCCCCGGTCTTCGTAAGATGGCTGGCGAACGCTTGCGTTGCATAGAAGAAGCCAGCGACATTGACTGCGATTTTCCGCGCGAAATCTTCCTCGGTATAGTCCGTGAAAGGCTTTGCGATGAAAATGCCAGCGTTGTTGATGAGTGTGTCAACTCGACCGAACCGGTCGATCGCAGCTTCGACAAGATGTTTGGCAGTTGCGGGATTCGACACGTCTCCTGCAACCGTGTGAATGGCCTTGTCGGCTCCGTAGAGCGACGGCGAGATGTTGCGCGAATTTGCTACGACATTCCAGCCGAGTTTACGGTAGCCTGCGACGATGCCAGCGCCAATGCCTTGGGAAGCGCCGGTTACGATGACGGTTTTGCTCATTGAAAACTCCATAGGTAGACAAGCGTTCGGCTGAAGCCGATTGCGAGCAGTTCAGATTGATTGTTGAAGGTCAGTAGACGCGGCTGAGGAAATCGCGCATCAGCGGGATGATCTCGTCGGCCTTGTCTTCGAATGCGAAGTGACCGCTGTCGAGCAAATGAAGTTCTGCCGACGGATTGTCACGAAGGAAAGCCTTTGCGCCTTCTGCGGGAAAGATACTGTCATTCGCACCCCATACCAGGAGCGTTGGGGGCTTACGGTCGCGGAAGTACTGCTGGAAGAGGGGATACAGCTCGACGTTGGTCCGGTAGTCGTAGAACAGGTCTAGCTGAATCTCGACGTTACCCGGTCTGTCGAGGAAGTGTTGGTCCACAATCCAGTTCGCAGGATCGATCCGGCTTACGTCTTTGACGCCGTCGACATACTGGAACTTGGTGATCTCCAGGTTCATGAACGGCCGCAACGCGTCTCGGTGCTCGGGCGAATTATCTTTCCAGAGTGCCTTGATTGGGTCCCAGAAGGCTTGAAGGCCGTCTTCATAGGCATTTCCGTTTTGAGATATCAGGCCAGCGACCCGCTCGGGATGTTTCAGGGCAAGGCGGAATCCGGTAGGCGCGCCGTAATCCATAACGTAAAGCACGTAGCGCTCTACGTTGAGTTTCTCCAGTAAGCCATCGATAAGGTTGGCAAAAGTTGCGAAGCCATAATCGAATTCTTCTCTCGGCGGCATGTCTGATAGGCCAAATCCCGGCAGATCAGGCGCGATAACGTGATACCGATCGGCAAGGGCCGGGATCATGTTACGGTACATGTGGGAGGAGCTGGGGAAGCCGTGCAAAAGCACGACTGCCGGCGCATCGGACGGACCCGCTTCTCGGTAGAAGAGGTCAATCCCGCTTACCGTTGCGGTGCGGTGGTGGGTCACGGGAATGGTCTTCGATGTGTTCATCAGCATAGGACACTCCTTAGGGTGGGAGCCGGCGGGGTAATTCCGCCAGCGAGTTTGTCACTTCAAAAGTGTGAGGACCTGACGTGCGGCCTCTGCGGACGACGCCGGGTTTTGTCCCGTAACGAGGTGACCATCGGTGATCGCGAGCACCTGCCAGTCGTCGACCTTCTCGTATTTGCCGCCGAGGCGCTTGAGCTCATCTTCGACGAGAAAAGGTACGATCTTCGTCAAATGGACGGCCTCTTCTTCGGTGTTCGTAAAGCCCGAGACGCGCTTGCCTTTTACCAGAGGGCTGCCGTTGATCTCGACACGGTGGAGCACTGCTGGTGCGTGGCACACCGCGCCGACTGGCTTCCCGGCCTTGTAGAACTCCTCGATCAGCTTGATCGATTTCTCGTCCTCGGTGAGGTCCCACATCGGACCGTGTCCGCCGGGGTAGAAAATTGCATCGAAGTCTTTCTCTGCTACCGTGGAAAGTTTGACAGTATGCGCGAGAGCTTTCTGCGCAGCAGGATCGACCTTGAAGCGCTCGGTGAGCTCCGTCTTGCCCTCTGGCGTGTCGCTCTTAGGATCGATTGGCGGTTGACCACCCTTCGGAGAAGCGAGCGTGATCTCTGCCCCGGCATCGAGGAACGTGTAGTACGGTGCCGCAAATTCTTCGAGCCAGAAGCCCGTCTTCTTGCCAGTATCGCCGAGCTTGTCGTGCGATGTGAGAACCATCAGGATTTTCATGGGTGTTTCCTCATCATTCGTTGGGAAGGCTGGAGCGCCGGGCTTATACCGAGACGACTTCCAACTCGATTTCGACGTTCAGGGCTTTTGAAACCGGGCAACCCGCTTTTGCCTGTTCAGCGATCGCACGAACACCATTGGCGTCGAGGCCCGGGACACGCGCGGCGAGCTTGAGCTTGCTCGAAGTGATTGCGTATCCGTCTGCCACGCTCTCGAGCGTCACATGTGCGCGGGTTTCTAGGTGCTCGACCTTGTGGTTCTGACTGGACAACATCATCGCCAAAGCCATCGTGAAGCAGCTCGCGTGCGCCGCACCGATCAACTCTTCAGGGTTGGTGCCTTTAACGCCCTCGAAGCGGCTGCCGAAGCCGTACGGATAGCTCATTAGCGATCCGCTTTCGGTGGAAACGGAGCCGACTCCGTCCTTCATTCCGCCGGCCCACTTAACCGACGCTGATCTAACAATTCGCACTGTCTTATCCCTGCTTGGAACGTCACCAATTTGGACGCGTGGCGGATCGTGCGACGGAAGGGGGAAGCAATATTGAACGGGGCGTCGATCCGTTGAACCGAGTCCGCCGATCGCGACGTTCAATAGTTCACGACTCCGTCCAATACCGGGGAGTGCTAACGGGGGAGGTTTGACCGAAAGCCGCGCTCACTTTGCGGCGTAGTCAAACAGGAGATATCCATGAAGACCTTTGCAGCCGTTTCACGAGCCGAAAAACAGCCCTTTAGCGTGGAGGAAGTGGTGTTGCCCGAGCCAGAGGGCACGGATGTATTGGTCCGCATAGCTGGCGTTGGCATTTGCCATACCGACCTCGCCAGCCGGGATGGTACCCTTGGTGCGCCATTTCCTTCGATCTTTGGCCACGAAGGCGCTGGAATCGTAGAAAAGGTCGGCCCGCTTGTTTCTAAGCTCAAGCCAGGTGATCACGTGGTTCTTGCTCCCGCTTCCGATGGAACCTGCCGCCATTGCCAGTCCGGTAACCCGATGTACTGCGATCATTTCAATGAGCTCAATTTCCAGACAGACAGCCACGCCGTTGGCGCACGTCTCTCTGACGATGCGACGGCTGCTTTGCGTTATTTTGGGCAATCGTCCTTCGGGCATCATGCCCTGGCATCAGAACGCAATGCCGTCAAAGTCCCGAGGGAGGTGCCGCTGCATCTGCTTGGACCGCTTGGATGCGGTATTCAAACTGGTGCGGGTACTGTAATGAACGGGCTACGTCCAGAAGCAGGTTCGAGTATTGTCATCCTCGGAACGGGCGCTGTTGGATTGGCCGCCATTCTTGGTGCGGTGGTGTGTGGATGCGCTGACATCATCGCCGTCGACCGGGTAGATAGCCGCCTTGAAGTGGCCCGAAACCTCGGGGCTACCAGTACGATCAACACGACCAACGTTTCGGACCTTGGTACGGCAATCATGGAAATCGTGCCACACGGTGTCGACTTCATTGTTGATTGCGCTGGGAACGCGGGCCTCTTGAATGCCGCGATCCTCGGCTTGGGTAAACTTGGTACAGTGGCCTTGGTGGCGGTGCCACCATCTGTTGACCGCAAGCTTGAACTGCCGTGGTTTCCGACGTTGCTTCAAGGTCAAGCTGTGCGTGGCTTTGTCGAGGGCAATTCGATCCCCGACATTTTCATTCCGCGCATGATTGAACTGTACCAGCAAGGCCGTTTCCCGTTCGACAAGCTGATCAAGACCTATCCGTTTAAGGACATCAATAAGGCTGTCGAAGATCAGCTTTCCGGAGCTACAATCAAAGCAGTTCTTACGGTGGAGTGATCCCCATGAATAATGTTACAGCCTCGGGTCTCGACCCACTCCAGATCGGACATATCAGACACTACGATAATCTTTCCCGGCAACTGCCAAACGACTGGTCCCTAATGAAGGGCCGTGGAGTTGGGCAAGACGATTTTGGGGGGTATCGTTTCCAGCTCGCTTACATGGCCTACGCCTTGGCACTGGTCCACAGGCACCGGTTACCGGCTGCGCCTGCCGTCTTTCAGCCAATCATGAAGCGTCTGATAGACAAGCTTCTGCTTCCTGAGGTTTGGATGTACTGGCACAATGTCAGCCGGGGCGGCAGCGTTTTCAACTCCCATCTAGCGAGCGGGTACCAGGAGGAGTGGGACCCGGTTCGCCGTGATAACATTATGTACAGCGCGTATGTCCAATCGCTGACGCTTCTGTACCACTACCTGTTCGATGATCCGGTCTTCGAGGAAGAGGGTTCGATTACCTTTCGTCACTGGTCTTACTTCTGGGGTGGCGACGCCAAGGAATTCAAATACGACCAGAAGTCCCTGAACGACCACCTTTATTGGATGATGGTCCGTAGCGGTTACATCGGCGTCGCATGTGAACCGAACTGCGTATTCCAGATTTGCAATCAGCCTGCGATCCTCGGGTTTCGCCTTCACGATCTCATCTACGGAGGAAACGTGGCGGAGGAGGTTACGCGGGAGTACGAAGCGGCATGGCGAGAGTTTGGCCGTGTCGGTCAGCACGGCCACTACCACATAATGCTCGCCGAGGACACGAAGCAGCCTCGCGAGAATTCTGCTGGATATCCTTGGGTCGATGCCTGGCTCGGCACCCTGATGAACATGTGGAACCGTGATTTCGTTACGGAAAACTATCCCCACCAAATCAAGGACTACCTCATAAAATACGACGATGGCCTCAGGTCCATTCGCTCAACACCAAGGCCTTCCATAAGAGGCGAGACAGTCGTCAACGACGATTCCGATTTCGGTTGGGTGACGACGTGGGCATCCGAGATGGGAGACGAGGAAACGCTATCGGGACTTCTCGAATACGCGGACAGGTATTTAAGTCCTACTTGGCAAAACGGCGGGCTATACTACCCGAGGGATGATCGGGAAAGTGACGCTTTTGGGAACAGACTTCTTGTAGAGCCGCAAACCGGGAACGTCCTGCTCGGATACGCGCGCCTGAACATCCCGGATGGTCTTTGGAAGCTCTACAATGAGCCTTGGAGTAAGAAACGCTTCGCCCAGCCGGCGTTGAGAGAAGCTGCAGACGATCTGGACGTAGAAGTTGCTTATTTCGACGAACACGAGCGGACACTGCACCTGCGAATGGGCCGGAATTCAAAGCGCAGGGCTTCCGGCGAGCTCGGCATAGGTCCAATTGGAAATTCGTCACGTTGGGCCTTGGGCTGCGATGGTGTTGAGGTCGCCCTCGGTTGTGGCACGCAAATCATCTCTAGCACGATTGCAGGTATGTCGCTCTCCAACGGAATATTGCGTTTCCAATGCCCAGAGGGCCCTGCCCGTCGTTTTCGGCTCGTGCTTTTGGCGGAGGAAGTATGATCACGGAACAGCCACTGGCTCTCGCTTTGACAGACCACTTTGGAGAGGCGATTAACCGCACAAGCTTTGATGGGAAATGGCTTCTCGTATTTTTCGGTTTCACCCACTGCCGTTCGGTTTGTCCAAGAAATCTTGAGAAGCTGACCGCAGCCCTCGATTTCGTGTCCGATCTTACGGCTGAAATCCAGCCATTGTACATCACGGTCGATCCAGCTCGTGACTCTCCAGAGGTGATGCGAGCGTTTCTGGAGGAGCGATATCCGAGGTTCGTTGGTTTGACCGGCTCAGACGATGAGATCAGAGAAGCCAAGGATCATTTCGGTGTTTTCGCCCGTCGCCAGGACGAAGGCGATGGCAACTATCAGATGCCACATACGTCTCTGACCTACCTGGTCGATCCCAACGGGATGTATCGAGCGCATTGGCCCGCGGTTCTTGACGTTGACGATATTGGGGATCGTATTCGCCGTTCGATGCGCCCTTCATAAGGGATAGCTGGGCGGCTCATCGGGATGATTGTCTAACGCTTCCGGGTGTCGCCCCTGTCATCGCAACAAATAGACGCGTCATATGTGCTTGGTCAGAGAAACCGCATGCGTATGCGATTTCAGAGATGCTTAATGGGCTCTCGCGTAGGAGGGAGGTTGCCTTCTTCACCTTGTATTCTCGGAGCCAGCGGTGCGGAGGCAACCCGGTTGTTTTTTTAAAGGCCCTCAGGAAACGTTCGACCGGGAGCTCACAGGTTTCAGCCAACTGTTGAATAGTTACGCTGTCCTCGACAGACGACGCGAGCAGCTCTGTCGCGCGACGCAACTGCCAATCAGCGAGCACACCGGGTGGTGCAATTGGTCGGTCACCCCCGCCGTACGTTCTGGCAAGGTGCATGTAAGCCGCTACGGCGACATGGTCGAAAAAGAGAGAGCGGTCTGACACAGGCTCGCCAAAAAGCGGGGAGAGAACCTTGGCGAACGTGTGCATCGCGGGGTCTGCAATGGACGGCGAGAAACGGAGCTCGCTGATCGGTTTCATATGGTTCGCTTGAGCGAGTTCGGAGAAAACAATCTCAGGAATGTAGAACTTCACACAGTCGTAAAAGGTGGGCAGATGCAGCTGCGGCTCATCTTGCAAATTCATTATGCTCATGGTGCCTGCCGGGCAGCTTCCACTCCACATCAGTTTGCCTGCCTGGAACGTTTCGAACTTCGATATGCCTTCTAGCCTCACTGTGACGATGTAGGCTTTCTCCACTGGGATGTAGTCTGTCAGCCCGGAACCTCTCGATCCGGTTGTTACGCGTGTCGCGGCTAGCTGCTCTGACTTCAACGTTGAGGTTCGCATGAAGGGCGCGTCGTCGATGTTGAAGCGACGAGCGAGCTCCAGTCCGTAGGCTCCATACTGCATTTTCCGTCCCCCTTTCGCCGACTATTTTCGAAGCGGGGGGCCGATCTGTCTATTTATACCGGAGTACAGGGTGCAGACACACGGGAATTCAGGTTCAATGAGGGTGTAAAACGTTCAATACAGATTCTTCATATCCGCATAAACGTCGCACTTTCAAAACGCAGGAGTATCGAATATGAGCCAGCCTGATAAGGACGGTGAGCGGACTTCCGCCTCTCTGCCTCTGACAGACAGAGCAGTAAATTCACAAGACATTGTTCCCGCACCTGACGAGGAAGAGCTTCTCGAAGAGGCCCTCGAGGAAACCTTCCCAGCGAGCGACCCCATCTCCTCTTTGCGCTTCACCTGAGTTTTTGGCAAAAATGACGATCCTTGCAATCTATGTTTCCATCCTTTCTGCACTTCTTGCTGCGGCGATAAGCCCGGGGCCGAGCTTCCTGACAGTCAGCCGTATTTCGCTGTCGCGATCACGGGTAGACGGTTTGGCGGCAGCGATGGGCATGGGGCTAGGTGGGTGCTTTTTCTCGGTGCTGGCTCTCGTTGGCCTAACGTCGCTCCTGTCACAATTTCGTTGGTTGGACGTCGCGCTGAAGGTCTTGGGAGGAGCGTACCTAGTTTATATAGGCATTCATTCTTGGCGTAATGCGCGCATGCCATTACCAGCCACGGTAGTCGCGTCTGCCGAAAAAACCGTCTGGTTGAGCTTCCGCTCGGCGTTTCTTGTTCAGGTCAGCAATCCTAAGACGATCGTCGTTTATGCAAGTATCTTTGCCAGCCTCATGCCGTCCGCCGCCCCAATGGAATTCTTGATATCCCTTCCAATTGGCGTCTTCTTGATTGAGACTGGCTGGTACACCGTAGTCGCAGTGGCGTTCTCGTCATCGCGTCCGAGGGCTCTATACGCATCCATGAAGACTTTGATCGACAGGACGGTCGGCGTATTAATGGCAGGGCTGGGCCTGCGGCTCCTGAGCCTAGCCCACCTTCGATAGCCGTCCCGACCACCAATGGCTCAGTCGTCAATGACGTGGCCCGGTTTAAAAGGCAGTGAGGAAAGCATGGTCGAGAAGATTGAGCGCATCCGAGGAACAGTCCCTTCGTCACAAACGCGCATTGATAACAGCTTGTCGATCACGTCCGAGCCGGACAATACCTGGTATGCGAAGCGTCAATCGACCATCAACGAAAACCTTGGAAAACGGTCTTTGTTGACTGGTATGCGGGACGAGGGCAGCGACCATGAGTGCGCAGCTGACAGTCAGGATAGCAAAGATAGAGATGATGGCAATGATGCGGACAAGCGTCTTTCCGGAGAGAGCGAGCGCATAGGTACTGGCAACTGGGATGACGACGTTCCTGATGGGGAACACGTCGGCTACCTCTGAAGCTCTCAAGCGACGACAGCAGCAATCATTTTTATTCAGGATACCCTCAGTGACTGTTTTAGCAGATTACCGCCGCGTGCCGCTTCTGGACGGGCCGACACCCATTCAGCGCCTCTCACGTTTGGAAACCGCGTTCGCCGGAAAACTACGCGGGTCTCGTCTATGGGCAAAGCGCGATGACTTCATGTCGCTCGGCGGTGGTGGCAATAAACTCAGAAAACTTGAGTATCTGATTGGGCAGGCGCTCGCAGAAGGTTGCGACACGTTCGTTGCGACGGGAGGTCTGCAATCGAATTTCGCTCGGCTAGCTGCCGCTGCATGCGCGAAGATCGGTCTGGATTGCGATCTGGTGTTGAGCCAGATGGTCCCGAACCGGAGCACTGAATATCAGAACAACGGCAACGTCCTACTCGACCGTCTATTGGGCGCACGCCTTCACGTTCTCTCTAACCCCCAGAACTCGACCAATTACGTTGAGGCATTGTGCGAAAAGCTCATTGCAGACGGAAAGAAACCCTTGGTGGCCACGCTGGGCGGATCGACGTCAGTTGGGTGCCTTGGTTACGTCTCGTGTGCATTCGAAATTGCCGAGCAAGAACGTGAGATGGGCAGGGAGTTCAGCCAAATTGTTATTCCAAATGGGAGCGGGGGTACCCATGCCGGACTCGTCGCGGGTTATACACTCGCAGGACGCGACCCGAAAACGATTAGGGCCTATTCGGTCCTCGCTCAGACGGAGCTGGCGATCGAAGGTACGAAATCGAAGGCGAATGAGGTGCTTGGGATGTTGAACTCATCGCCCCTATCATCTGAGGATGTCTTGATCGACGGCACACAGCTCGGCGATGGATACGGCCTACCCACTTCCTCGATGAAACAGGCGATAAAGTTACTCGCGCGTGCGGAGGGAATTTTCGTTGATCCTGTTTATGGCGGGAAGGCATTGGCTGGCCTGGTCGAGGACCTTGATGATGGCGAGGTCCCGGAAAATTCCGACATTTTATTTTTGATGACGGGTGGCGGGCCTGGGTTGTTTGCTTACGCCGACGCCCTGGCGCTCTGACGGACTGCAACCCTGCCATTTCGTCAACGTTACTGCGCGGGGGGAGGGGCTGGTGCGGCCGTTTACCTCTGGATGACCAAATTAGCCTTTCTCCGCTCTGCGCATCGGCATGCTGTCGACAAGGACGAAGATTTCGATGTCGCCGACGATGCGTTCATTACGGAGCTGATTGCGGCAGCATCCAGTCTGAGAGCGTCGCCGTTACCGTCGACAACGCGAGCTTCGCCGGCAGTACCCGAATAATGAACATATAACTTCCGCTCCAAACAGCTCGACTTGAGGAGTTTCGGCATGGACTCACTTTTCACAAGTCGAACGCAAGCCAACCCATCGGCGTGCCTTTCGTGCGATTTTCTTCCTACCTCGAATAGTTTTCTTGGGCTCTGAGGAAGGGACAGCGGCGTTTCCGAATCGGAAACAGGGGAATGACGAACTATCATTTCACGCCATTTCACCTTGGGCGTAAGGTGTGGCTCAAGTAAGGGAGGAGGCAAAATGAAGATCGTCATCGCACCGGATTCATACAAAGAAAGCATGGACGCTCGCACGGTCGCATCTGTGATCCAGGCTGCGTTCAGCGAAATCATCCCGGATGTTGAATATCTATCTGTTCCAATGGCGGACGGCGGGGAGGGCACCGTCGATGCCGTAATGGAAACGCTTCGGGGAGCAATACTCACCGTACGCGTATCTGATCCCCTCGGGCGCGAGGTAGATGCAAAATTCGGGTTCGCAGCCGATCAGAAGCTTGCCGTAATCGAGATGGCCCAAGCAAGCGGCCTTGAACTCGTCTTGCCTTCTGATCGAAACGCCCTGCGTGCAAGTACCTATGGTACCGGCCAATTGATCAAGGCGGCTTTGGACGAAGGTGCGACCCGCATTATTGTTGGTATCGGCGGCAGTGCGACCACTGATGCGGGAGCAGGGGCACTGAGAGCGCTTGGTGCTGTTTTTCTGGATTCAGAGGGGGAACCTATTGGAGACGGTGGGGCGGAACTTGCCCGCTTGGAGCGTATCGACCTTCGCAGGTTGGACGAGAGGATAGCGTCCTGTTCGTTGGAGCTCGCCACTGACGTGCGTGCCCCTTTATTAGGATTGAACGGTGCCGCTCGTGTGTTCGCACCACAAAAAGGGGCGAATCCTTACGAAGTCGAGCAGCTTGAGCGCGGCTTGGGTCGATTTGCTGAGGTCATGGCGAGAGATGTCGGTGCCGATGTCGGGAGTGTAGTTGGCGGTGGCGCTGGGGGTGGTATCGCCGCTGGCCTCATCGGTGCGCTCGGTGCACAAGTTCGAACTGGATGGGAACTGGTTGCTGACATAGTCGACCTGCGCGGCAAGATGGCTGGAGCAACATTGGTAATCACCGGGGAGGGGCGTACCGACAGTCAATCGGCGTTGGGAAAAACCCCGGTTGGGGTAGCGTCGGTTGCCGCGCAACTCAGAATTCCAGTTATCAATCTTGCTGGCTCGTTGGGTCCAGGCGCAGACGAGACGTTGGCGCACGGCGTCCGAGCACAATTCGACACGGTTCCACGTCCCATGGAAACCTCTCAGGTGCTGGTGGATGCGTTAGGCAATCTCACGTCGGTGGCCCGAAACATCGCTTCACTGCTCCTAATCGGCATAGAAGCTGGGCGTAACCCAACTGTTTAACGCGGCGAAATTTTCGTATTCCCAAAATTCAGATGGGCCACTTTAGCCCATTTGAGACTTGGCATAGCATTATTTCAAGACGAAATAGCACTACCATTTGAAGGAAAATTTTGTCACATCGCGCTAGGTATTTGGCGTAACCAATTTCCTTCGTCTGGCCCTGTCCGCCTTTCCCGGATTGGAAAGTGATTAATTGGTTTTTTACATCGAGACGCGTCCCGCCGTGATGAGAGGCATTCCTCAGTTGATTGTCGCGTTCAGAGAACAGGCCGTCGAACTCTGGTACCGCAGCTAAGGGTCCAAACCGTCCCAGCTTATCAAGCCGCAAATAGTCTTTCAGCTTGAGATTTTGAAATTCGTCGAATTGTCGACCAGCAATTAAGTTCGAGAAATAAGCTAGAATATCGACACTCGAGGATGATGCTTCAAACGTATTACCGTAGAACATCTTCACTGAACCGAAGTCGACTGATGATGCCATGTTGCCGTCAGGTATCTCGATACCTTGTGCGACGTCAAAATGAACCTGAGAGAACTGATCGTAGCTCTCAAAGTATGACCTGAACAACTCGAAATACCGCTCCGCCCGCTCATCGGAAATCTTGTTGTAGTGCTCTCGGAATCTACCGAACTCTTTTGACTTTAACAGTGGTCGAATTCGATCAAACGAAGCCTGGAAGGGGCTCTCGTAGGCCGGTTGGCTGAAAAACATGGTGAAGCGCCACAGCCAGTCTTGGATGGATGCTAGAGGATCAGAGGCGTAGTAAACTTCCGAGGCCGACTTTAATCTGTCCCCAACGAGATGTTCACGTCCACGACGATGGAGTGACCACGTGGTTTTAAGGAGTTTCCACTCCTCCTCGTAGTCGGGTCGACGATAGGGCCGCTCTCTCCACTTTCCACTATCCAGTTCTTCAACGGGTGCTTCAACGACAGAACCGTTTTTCTCTGCGATTTTGAAGCGTTCTTGAAGATGCTCCATTCGTGGAAAAACGAAATCCAGGTGTCGCTGCTCTTTAGGGACAATAAAGTTTGCATCAACGTTTACGATCGGAGCGCCGATTACCTCCTCGATCCATTCTGCGTTCTCAACTTCCTCCACCCAGTGTGTGATTTTTTCGTAGTCAACACACAGCGCGACGACAACGTCTTCACCGCAGTCGTGGCAAGGAAAACGATGCACTTGTCGAGTTTCTTGCCCCATACCCATTCGCACGGTGTGTGCTTGATTACACGTTGAACATTTGAATGAGGACCGAACAATCATCTGTTTTCTATCTTACAAGCAGAATCTGAGCTTCATCATTTAAATCACTCAATATTAGACCGAAAGGGGATTATCGCCCTTACGGAGAAGGCCTGAGGACTTCACGTATCTGCGTGAATTCTTGAGCGCTACCTTAGCTATCTCCAGATGTCGGATACCGTTCGATAAAGCGCCGCTACTTCCGGCCGCTTCTTGTCTTCTTTCCGTGTGACAATGGATATGGGAGCTGTGATGTCGCAGCCTGCCCAGAACCACAGTCCGTCCTCCGAAGCGTAAGTTTCAACCAACCGCTCTCGTATGAGGCAAACACCCAACCCAGATCGGGCAAGTTGGATAATGGATGCTTCCTGGTCAGCCTCCGCGACGACCGAATAGGAAAGCTCGTTCCGCTCGAACAGATCAGTGAGCATCCTCTTTTGCGAGCTTCCTTTCATCCCACCGATCCAAGGTAACTCGGCGATCTCGCCTAGCTTGAGGTGTTGAGATGGGGATACTAGAGCACTCGGAATAGCAATTACATATGCTTCCTCGCCCAGCACCCGGGCGTCGAGATCATCGTCCTCTACCCTTTCCAGCGAAAAGCAGGCATCGAGTCTTTTCGACCGCAGTCCAGCTAAGCCGTCACCTGAAGTGCCATGTGATAGTGATATGACAATGTTGGGGTGCTGCTCTCTCATCGCCTGCAGTAGCGCGGTAAGCTTGATGCTGTCGGAATCCACGATAGTTCCGAGAGTCAAACGGTAAACTTCCCTTTTTTCACGAGGTGAGAGCAGCCGAGCGAATTCATCCACGGCAGCTAATGCGTGTGTGGCTGTCTGCAGTAGCTCGGTGCCACGGGGTGTGATTTTCATTCCATCGCGCTCTCGTATGAACAAAGCCACACCCGCTTGTTCTTCCAACGCTTTCAATTGCTTGGAGACTGCCGATTGGGTGAGGTTTAGCTGCGCAGCTGCCTTCCCAAGATGGCCTGTCGACGCGATTGTGACGTATGCTCGGAGGTGTTGAAGCTCCATCCAAAATCTTCCCCGTTAGCCTCGGTTCAACCGGAAATACATTTATCGAACTCATTCATGGTGCTGATGGTAACAAATCATTTGTTAAATAAATAGGCGGTGTCTATCGTCTGTACAGTTTTCAGGCATCGGGTCTCCAAAAAGAAAAACTGGGATGGAGACAAATGACTTCAAAGAGCTCGGGCGCTTTAGCGACCGTGATGGGGTCCTGCTGTCTGAAACAAACACAGAAAAAAGGGAACGTAACAAATGACATTCACTCGTCGAACCGTTTTGAAAACAGGCCTGTCTGCGTCCGTGTTAGCGGCTGCATCCGGCACGGCATTGCTCTCCAGCCAAGCAGGAGCCTCGGAAACCGTCAAGCTCGGTCTGCTTCACTCCCTCACTGGCAACCTCGCTCTTTCCGAAGTGGCCCTGATGGAAGCTGAAAAGTTTGCTGTCGATGAAATCAACGCAAATGGCGGCGTCCTCGGTCGCCAGATCGAGGCCGTCATCGAAGATGGTGCCAGTGACTTCCCAACCCACGCGGAGAAAGCCAGGAAACTGCTGCAACGCGACAAGGTCGCAGCAATTGTCGGTTGCTACACATCCGCATCACGACGCGCCATCCTTCCAGCTGTCCGCCAATTCAAGGGACTGCTATATTATCCCACTTTCTATGAGGGCCGCGAGGAAGACCCGCGCGTGTTCTACACGTCGCAAGAAGCGAGCCAGTCGGTGATCCCTTCTGTCGAGTTCATGACAAAGCTGGATGGGAAGACCTTTTTCATCATCGGCTCTGACTACGACTATCCCAGAACCTGCGCGCAGATCGCGACGGCGAAGATCAAGGAACTTGGCGGCACGGTCGTCGGCGAGGACTTTGTCCCGCTGGGTCATGGAGAGTTTTCGTCCATCGTCACGAAGATCAAGGAAGCAAAACCGGACTGGATTTACTCCATCGTCGTCGGTGGCAGCAACGTCGCCCTGTGCAAGCAGTTGAAGGCAGCCGGCCTTGATGGCCTTAAACAGAAAATTCTTTCCAACAATATCTCGGAGAACGAGATCGATGGGATCGGACGCGAGAACGCCGAGGGTATCTACTCGTGCATGGGCTACTTCCAGAGCGTGAAGAATCCAGAAAACGAGCGTTTTGTCTCTGCCTTCAAGGCGAAGTACGGCGAAAATCGTGTGATCGGCGACCCGATGGAGTGTGCCTACAGCTCGGTCTATCTCTGGAAGCTCGCCGTCGAAAAAGCGGGATCGTTCGACGTAGCTGCCGTCGTCGAGGCGTCATCGGGTCTCGAGTTCAATGCACCCGAAGGCCTCGTCAAAATCCATCCAACGAACCATCACATGATAAAGCGGATACGCGTGGGCCGCTCTCGTAGTGATGGCCAGTTCGATATCATCATGGAATCTGAGCCCAAAGAACCCAACCCTTTCCTGAAGAGCTGACGCAAGTCTTCGTTTCAGACAAGAGAGAAAGGGTAGCAGGATGAATACGTTCATCTTCATTACGCAGGCATTCAATGGTTTGAGCCTGTTCACGATCCTACTGCTGATGTCCCTCGGCCTTGCAGTCGTGTTTGGACTGATGGGCGTCATCAACATGGCGCATGGGGAACTCATGACCTTGGGTTCCTACACCACCTATCTCACTGCCCGATATTTCGGGCAGTACTTTCCGGGATGGATGGATTTCTATCTGCTCGCGGCAATTCCCCTTGCGTTTGCGGTCTGCTTCGGCGCGGGCTACGCCTTGGAGCGGGGTTTCGTGCGCTTTTTCTACAAGCGGCCGCTGGATACACTGCTTGCCACGTGGGGTCTGAGTCTCATCCTTCAGCAGACCTACCGTTCGGTTTTTGGAGCGCAGGAGGTGTCGGTACCGTTAGCTCCTTGGCTCGCAGGAGCTTGGCAGCCTGTTCCAGGCCTCGACCTTCCGATCAACCGCATTTTTATCGTCGGTCTTACGCTGGTCGTGGCGGGCTGCGTCTATCTTCTGTTTTTCCGCTCTCGTGTGGGACTGCGAGCCCGCGCGGTGACGCAGAACAGAGCGATGAGCTCTGCTGTAGGGATCAACACGTCACAGGTAGATGCCACGGTGTTTGCGTTGGGATCAGGTTTGGCTGGCATCGCTGGCGCGGTCTTCACCATGATTGGATCGACTAACCCGGGGACGGGTCAGGCATACGTCGTCGATGCGTTTGTGGTGGTGGTTTTTGGTGGCGTCGCAAGCCTCCTCGGGACTGTAGCGTCCAGCTTCACGATCGCTCAGTCGCAGACTGTTCTGGAATACGTCACAAGCAACACGATGGCCAAGGTGGCTGTGCTCGGTCTCGTCGTGCTCGCACTCTATCTACGACCGAATGGTCTCTTCAGTCCCAAGGCGAGGAGCTAGGTCATGGAATCCGTAAAAATCAGAGGTGACCTTCTCACCATTATTGTTTCCGCTGCCGTTCTTGGTTGCGCCCCGTTAGTCCTGGACGCATTCTGGCTCCAGAACCTCGGAAAATATCTCGCATTCGCTTTCGTCGCCTTGGGAATTGTTATCACCTGGGGGTACTGCGGGATTCTTAGCCTCGGGCAGGGGATATTCTTCGGCATTGGCGGTTATGCGCTGGCGATCTACCTCAAGCTGGAGGCGACAGGTGGAGAGCTTCCAGACTTCATGGGTTGGAGTGGGATCGAAACCCTTCCGATTTGGTGGCAACCGTTTGAAAACCTCGGGTTTGCAGTTGCTACTATCGTCGCGTTGCCCGTTTTGCTGGCCTTCCCGTTCGCGTTCTTGCTTTTTAGAAAACGAGTGAACGGTGTCTATTTCGCCATCGTCACGCTGGTCCTGGCGCTGACCGCCAGTATCCTACTTGTTGGACAGCAATCGGTCACCGGAGGGGCAAACGGCATAACCGATTTCTCCACTATCGCCGGCTTTGATCTCTATGCTGACGAAACGGTTCTTGCGCTGTACGTAATCGAGCTTTGCCTGCTAATGGTTGCAGTCGCCCTTTCGATGGCGCTTTTGAAGACACGTCTCGGCAAGATCATCGTCGCCATACGTGACAGGGAGGATCGGGTTCGTTTCTCCGGCTACGACACGGCCTTGCTCAAGGCAGCGGTATTCGCGTTTGCGGCCGTATTGTCGTCCGTGGGAGGCGCGATGTTCACCCTGCAGGTTGGGCTCGTTACGCCCACCATCGTTGGGACAGTCGTCTCTGTGGAAATGGTGATCTACGCAGCTGTGGGTGGACGTCTGTCTCCTGTCGGTGCCGTCGTTGGGGCCATCTTGGTGGGCTTTCTCAAGTCGTACCTGTCCGAACAGTTTCCAGAGGCATGGCTGTTTTTCCTGGGAGGCTGCTTCATCGTCGTCGTGGCATTTATGCCGAACGGTCTCGCTGGTCTGCAACGCGATATCACTTCGCGCCTAATCAACCGGAAGGAGATTTAGGAATGTCGAACGTCGTACAAGCTTTCACTGATTTGGATATTCCGATGGGTTATCCGACGACGCATGTCTCTGCCCTTGGTGGCGGATTGGCAATCCAGGGACTCGGCGTGACCTTTGGAGGGTTCCGGGCAGTCGAAGACCTCAATCTCGATATCGCTCCAAACGAGCTCAGGGTCGTGATCGGTCCCAACGGAGCGGGCAAGACAACGCTTCTTGATATGATCTGCGGCAAGACCCGTCCAACCTCTGGCAGCATCAAGTTCGGTGGGCTCGAACTGACGGGCATGGCTGAGCACGAGATCGTGCGCGCGGGCGTTGGCCGTAAGTTCCAGGCTCCGAGTGTGTACGAAGAGCTCACCGTCGCGGAAAATTTGGAGATTTCCCTCCCGAATACTCATGGCCTTTGGCAGTCGGTGTTCTATCGACGCACAAGCGAAACGCGGCGCAAGGTAACGGAAGTTGCAGATCGGGCTCGTCTCACCCCGCAGCTATCGCGGCGAGCTGGGGAACTATCCCACGGCCAGAAGCAATGGCTCGAGATTGCGATGCTTCTGCTGCAGGATTCACGCCTCCTCCTACTCGACGAGCCTGTGGCGGGAATGTCTCCACGCGAGCGGGAACTCACTGGGGAACTCCTGAGAGAAATAGCGGCGGACAGAACGCTCATCGTCATCGAGCATGACATGGAGTTTGTTGCTTCCATCGCTTCGAAGGTAACCGTTCTGCATCAAGGACGCATCCTATCAGAGGGTAGTGCTGAGGAAGTTCAACGCGATCCCCGTGTCGTTGAAGTGTACCTGGGGGATAGCCATCATGCTTGAACTCTCGAACCTTCACGTAAGCTACGGCGGAAGCACCGTCGTCCGCGGAGTTGATCTGACAATGGACGGGTCCGGGATCAGCGCCATCATCGGCCGCAATGGTATGGGCAAGAGTACGTTGTTGAAGTCGGTCATCGGCATGATGCCCGTTCGCTCCGGGCAAATCCGGTTCGACGGCGTGGATGTTACCCGAGAGCCGAGCTATCGGCGGGTACGCGCAGGTATGGCGTACGTCCCGCAGGGTCGGATGATCTTTCCTGGTCTGACTGTTGAGGAGAATATCAGCACTGGCCTGGAGACGCGTCGGTATGACCGCATCCCTGACTTTGTCTTCGACTTTTTCCCTGTCCTCTCCGAAATGCGGCTGCGAAAGGGCGGACTGCTTTCCGGTGGACAACAACAGCAATTGGCCATCGCACGTGCGCTCGTGTCGAAGCCAAAACTGCTTATTCTCGATGAGCCGACCGAAGGAATTCAGCCATCGATTATCAAGGAAATTGCTCGAACTCTTGGCAGGCTCGGAAAAGAGCTGGGCATCACCATTCTGTTCTCAGAACAGGTCCTGAGCTTCGCGCTCGATCTCTCACAAACTCTTCACGTCATCGATCGAGGGCAAATCGTGCGTACAGCGCGGTGCGAAGATGTCGACGTCGACGACGTGAAATCATTTTTGACGATCTAACCAATTAGAACCCTAGAGAAGGAACAAACAATGCCAGTCCGTCGCCCATCCAAAGCCGAAATCGAAGAACTTGGCCGTCGTCGGCACCTCAATCTTACTGAGGTCGAAATTGACGACATGCACCAACTCGTATGTGAAAACATGGAGTTCTACGACCGCCTTGAGCAAACTCCAGAGCCAACACGTGAGACCGTCCCAGCAATTCGCACACTCGGTGTTCGTCCAGACAAAAACGATGACCCATACAACGCGGTGACGCGCCTCTGCTCTGTCCAACTGCCCGGCGTGAAAGGGAAATTGAGCGGTAAGACGATCGGCATCAAGGACACGATCGCCGTCGCAGGTATCCCGATGTCGGGTGCGTCCAGAGTTCTCTATGACTTTACACCGACCATGGACGCTCCGATCGTAACTCGAATTCTGGAAGAGGGCGGTCACATCACCGCCATGCTAAACACCGACGATTTCGCGTTCTCCGGTGCTGGCCACACGAGCGCCAACGGCATCATGTTGAACCCGGTCGATCCCAACTTCACGGCTGGCGGTTCGTCCGGTGGATCGGCGATCGCTGTTGCGACGGGCCTGGTCGATATAGCAATGGGTGGTGATCAGGGCGGGTCTATCCGTATTCCAGCTTCCTGGACGGGTACCGTTGGTCATAAGCCCACCCATGGTCTGGTGCCATATACCGGAATTCTTGGTTTCGATCAGACGCTGGACCACATTGGGCCGCACTCCAAGACAGTCGAAGATTCCGCTTTGATGCTGTCCGTGATCGCAGGAAAGGACCATGACGTCATCGATCCTCGTCAGCCGACAACGATTGACGTCCAGGATTACCTTGGTGCGTTGACGGGGGACCTTCGCGGGCTGAAAATCGCTGTGGTCAAAGAAGGCTTTGAAATGCCCTTCGCCATGGATGAGGTCAACCACGCCGTACGCGAGGCAATTAAGCTGCTTCCCTCTCTCGGCGCGACGGTTGAAGAAATCTCGGTGCCCCAGCACCTCGACGTTCCGTTCATCTGGAATTCGATAGCGGGTGAAGGTGGCGTTACCACCTTCTATGCCGGACACCACAGCCTGCAGAATAAAGGCTGGTACGATACTAGGCTGATGTCCGCGATGGGGCGCGGGATCAAGACCCATGGCAGCGATTTCTCACCGACGGCCAAGGCTGGTATTCTCGTCGCTGCATACATGGCAGAACAATATCAGGGGGTATTCTACGGTCGCGCGCGCAATCTCGCGAATGCATTGACCCGTACATACAACAAAGTCTTCGAGAAATACGACCTCGTCGTAATGCCAACGACGCCGCAGACGGCGCACGCCGTCCCGGAAAGCCCGGAAATTGATCGCAAGACGTTTGTTCGCATGGCTATGAGCATGGTCGGCAACTGCGCTGCGTTTGACCTCACGGGTAACCCTTCCATTTCCGTGCCGTGCCACGACGTGAAGGGTATGCCTGTGGGCTTGATGTTCACCGGAAGGGCGTTCGACGATGCAACCGTACTGCGGGCAGGACATGCCTACGAGCAGGCAAAGCGTTGAGGTTGGCAAATGAATAAGCTCGAAAAAGCTGGGAGGTTTTTCGTGCCGATAATGGAAGGCTTCGAAGAGCGCACGGTTCAGGCTTCCGGCGCGACCATTAGTGCCTGGATTGGGGGGAGTGGTCCGCCGCTCCTCCTGCTCCACGGCTATCCACAAACACACGTTATGTGGCACAAGATTGCGCCAGTGCTCGCTGAACGATTTACCGTCGTCGCTACAGACTTGCGAGGTTACGGCAAGTCTCAGAAGCCCGATGGTGGAGATGAGCACGTGAACTTCTCGAAGCGGGCGATGGCGCTTGATCAGGTTGAGGTAATGCGCCAGCTCGGGTTCGATCGTTTCGGCGTTGTTGCGCATGATCGCGGAGCCCGTGTTGCACACCGCATGGCCCTCGATCATCCGGATGCAGTGGAGAAAGTTGTTCTCCTCGACATTGCACCGACAGATACGATGTATGGAGCCACCGACAAGGCATTCGCTACGGCATACTATCATTGGTTTTTCTTGATCCAGCCGTACGATTTGCCGGAGAGGCTGATCACGTCCGATCCCGGATTTTATCTTCGTAAGACCCTGAACGCTTGGTGCAAAACACCCGGGTCCTTCCCAGAGGAGGTTATGGCTGAGTATGTTTCGGCATTCTCCGATCCTGAAGCGATACATTCCGCTTGCGAGGATTACCGCGCATCGGCGGGGATAGACTTGCTGCACGATGCAGAAGATTCACATTGCAAGATAGCTCAACCACTCCTCGTGATCTGGGGGGATAGAGGCGTAGTGGGTAACTCTTTCGATGTGGTGGACGTGTGGCGAAAGCGTGCAATCGATGTGCGCGGTCGAGCGCTACCCTGTGGTCACTTTCCGGCAGAAGAGGTTCCGGAAATGCTGCTCGAAGAGCTCAACTCGTTTCTCTGAATCTGGCGAGACTTAACGCCAGCCCGCTGGTGGCTGTTATGGCCGCCAGCCAAATGTCATTTCCAAAAAGACGGCGGGGATCATGGTTTCAAAGGTAGTTGTGTGATGGAAGGTACGATTGAAAGTCTCTATCACTATCCCATCAAGGGCTTGAGCGCTCAGGCTTTGAATGACGTGAATTTGGAAGCTGCTAGCGGCTTTCCGCACGACCGTGTTTTCGGTTTTGCACGTTATGACAGCGGGTTTGATTTCCAGGACCCCAAGCCTTTGCCCAAGGACCGCTTCCTTGTCTTGCTCAAAGAAGATCGACTGGCAGGTCTTCAAACATGCTTCGATCCTGTTTCCCGCAAACTCGTCATGAAGGTTCAGGGAAATATTGCCTTCGAAGGCGATCTCAGCCAGCCAAATGATATCGAGGCCGCGCTTGATTTCTTCTCGGTGATGTTCGAGCTAGATCGGACCAAACGCCCGATATTTGCCCATGCGGGTATCCATCGTTTTACCGACGTCTCGGTCGTCTCCCAGGAATTGATGAACGCCGTATCGCTTATCAATCTGGCATCCGTGCGGGATTTTGAAGGTCGCGTCGGAAAGACTGTCGACCCGATGAGGTTTCGCGCAAATATCTACTTCGATGGATGGGAGCCGTTCTCGGAATTGGACCTCATCGGGACAGAGTTCTCGATGGGTAAGGCGCGTCTGAAGATAACGAGAAAGACGGGGCGGTGCGCGGCAACAGAAGTCAATCCGGTTACCGCAAAGCGTGACATCCCTGTCCCACGCCTGATCATGAAGCACTACGGCCACGCAGACCTCGGGGTCTATGCGGAAGTTCTGGAGCCTGGTCCAATCAAACCTGGCGATACGATCAGAATTTAAGGAAGAGACCTCAATGCAAAGCGATCTGTCACTTGTGGTGCACGCGCGCCGTTTTCTGACTTCCGAAATTTGCGAGTTCGAGTTGCGTGGCGACATCGGGCAGGATTTACCGCCGTTCAGCGCCGGCGCGCATATCAAGGTCACAACGCCATCCGGTGCCGTGCGCAGCTACTCGTTGACGAACGACGAAGCAGAACGTGATCGCTATATCATCGCGGTCAAAAGAGAGGACAGGGGGCGAGGTGGTTCGCTCAGCATGCACGAGGAAGCTGATGTAGGGCAACTGATGAGCGTGACCGCGCCAGCCAACGATATCTCTGTTGCGCCCTCTAAGCGGTACCTACTGATCGCGGGTGGCATCGGTATCACTCCGATGATCTCGATCGTTAGGAAGCTGGTAAGGGAAGAGCGTGACAACTTCAAACTGGTTTACTTGACGCGTTCCCAAGCGGATACCGCGTACCTGGGAGAGCTTACGGCGCTTTGTCCGCCGGAGAGCCTGACAATCCATCATGCCGGGATGACTCCGTCGTCTCAATATGATCTTTGGCAGCATCTGGCGCGGCCCACTGACACCGACATCTATTATTGCGGCCCGCAGCCTCTCATGGAGGCGATAAGGCTCCGGACGATCCACTGGCCTCGCTCTCGTCTACATTTTGAAGACTTTGCGGGCGTGTCAGGGGTCGATGTGGACAGTCACCCTTTCACGGTGCGGCAGCATTCGACAGGTCGCGTTTTCGAAATCCCGGCCGATAAGACAATCCTCGAGGTCTTGCGATCAGAGGGACTGCAGCCGAAGAGTTCCTGCGAAAGCGGGACGTGTGGGACCTGTCGGGTTCGGCTTGTGGCGGGGGAACCGGATCATAGGGATTTGGTCCTGGGGGAGGATGAAAGGCTGGAGGCATTCGTCCCGTGTGTTTCCCGGGCCGTACAGGGCGAGCTGGAACTAGATTTTTGATCTCCATGCCCTGAGAGGGTTGTTCGTAAATTAAGAATTTGCAAACCCGCTGCATGCCAGAGGCCGTGCCACGCTTGTTTCCGCACTTCGGTTTCCAAAGTATGCCCCGCTATAACATATACGATAACGATCTGATTTTTGATTTGGGTGGGCAACCACTTCTCGATCGCTGCGCGGCCAAGCAAATCGGTGGTAACGGTTTCGCCGACGGGCGCACTTACGAGATGATGTTTATCACCCGTATGATAATCGATATGGCGTGCCAGTGGTTTGCTGGCGATTTCGATATATTTGAGCCGTTCGATATATCAGAGGGGTTGGAATGCCTCGTAGACGATTTGATGACCCGTCGAGGTGATGAGGTCGCGTTTTATCAAATCAAGTCCGGTCGAATTGATGAGCGACCTGTATTGAAGAGTGATTTCGTCACTCAACAGAAGCTGGACGAGCTGCATGGCTTTGAAGCAGAATACTATCTTGTGGTCACACCAGCGATGGCGGATTCTGCTGAGGCTTGGATCACGGGAAATGGTGTCCCCTGTGTATTGTGGACGTTTCCGTTCGCAACAGGCTTGCTGGCTATGCTTCCGCTCGATCCGAGTGTTGACAAGGTCCTCGAGTGGTTGACGGGAAGTAAGCGCCCCGGCGTTTGGATTGATCTACACGACAAATTGGTATCAAGATGGATAAGCAAGCGAGACTACGCTATCGCGGAATTATTCGAGGAAATCGCAAATCAGACGCGATACCGGCAGCCTCCAATTCTCCGCGATGATATCCGGCGTGAAACCTTCCACTCGCTCCTTGAGTACTTCGAAATTTACACCGACTTGTGCGAGAAGAATACCTTCACTTTACGGAGTGATCACGGCGACATCGATTGGCTCTGTATTGTGCCTTGCACAATGGAAGTCCTCAATGACTTTGATCAATGGTTTTCGGCAAGACACGAGGTGTCGCCTGGCGAAATCATGATGTGGTTTGAGAACTACATTGAGGAGCTTGAGACAACATGACTACTTTGGCATTGGATATTTTATCAAACCCGAACTCGAACCCGTTCGACTATGCGAAAGCGGTCGATATTGTCCGTATGGATGTTCTCCGCAAGGCTTTTGAGGCAGACGCATTTTCGAAAATAGGCGTACATGCCGTTTCCGCCGCCACAGACTATGAGTTGTTGCTGAAACCCACTGTCGAGACATTACGTGAACGCGGGCATTTGGTCGCGGCGTCATGCCTTTGGCCTGTTTCAAAGGTACTTCTTGAGGGTAGGGTGGATACCACGTCCATCTCGATGGCTATGTCTGAGAAATACGCGTCAAAAATGCCGCTTCTTCTCGTGATGGCGCAGGCGATTGGAACCGTCACGGAACTTCAATCTATCCTCGCGCACGTCCTCTTCGAGATGAGAGAAAACGATTACGAGAGGATCGTCGTACTTTCTCTCGTTTCTCACGTGGATGCTGAAATGCATTTGAAGGGAATGCTGCCGGACCGATACCGCGAAAGCTTTATTTTCCTTGATAGCCGAAAGGATCACGAACTGAGCTTGGAGGGAGTACTCGTGCCGGGCATTGGTGGCACCTCTGCTTATCGAGCTGGTTTCAACTCCCAGGAAGAAGCACGCTCATTTGTCCCCGAAATCTTCAGGAGCAAGTACGATTTCCAAAAAAGGCCTAAACCCGGTCTTCGAATGTGAGATAGACCGTCTTCCGGGTACTTAAAGCTTTTTTTGCTTAAAATTAGCTGCGGGTTATGATCTACCGCGAATTGATTTGGTTACGCTCAACAATACACCTCGGAGGTTAGGCCGCTAACCGAAACGCCTGCTGAAGGCCACCTGCGTCCGTTCGAATCAAATCACCGAACGCGCGCGCTGCAGGTGACTCCCCGCCTTTGCCCCAGTAGAGAGCGAACTCAATTTCAGGCATTTCCGGAAGATATGGTGAGTTCGGTAGCACGCAGAGGTCCGGTGAAATAAAATCGGATGCAAGCGGGGTGATCGCGAAACCTGATAGAGCGGCGGCACGCACACCAGATAGACTTGGACAGGTGTAAACAATGTTCCAAGGCAACCCGGCGTGGCCAAGGGTTTCAAGGGCGGCTGCTCGATAGATGCAGGGCTGTGGGAAGACCGCGAGCTGGACTGGTTCGTCTTCATTGAACTCATAGTCAGGGGCTGCGACCCAATTCATCTTTTCACGGAAGACGAGTTGCCCGCCGTCGTCACCTAATGCTCTTTTCCCAAGCACTAGATCGAAATCACCTTCGTGCAGGCGATCGACGAGTGTTCGGCTGATACCGATTTCCACGCTGAGCGTGACCTCCGGGTGGATACGCTTGAACCGGGCAAGAAGCTCCGGAAGACAGTAGGTCGCGAAGTCATCTGATGCTCCAAAGCGCACCGTACCCTCGAGTTTGGGAGCACCGAAGTGTTGCTTGGCGTCATCGACCAAACGAAGGAACTTCTGTGCGTATCCCATGAAGACTTCGCCGTCGTCAGTTAGGGAAATCGACCTGGTTGTCCGGTTGATGAACGAACGCCCCGCCTGAGCCTCCAACCGTTTGATTTGGTAGCTGACGGTGGACTGTGTCGAATTCAATCGCTCAGCTGCTCGGCTGAAGCCGCCACATTCAATCACAGTAACGAATGCCCGCACGAGTTCTGGCTCAAACATTCCGACCACCATCTAACGAAGTTTTCGATTGACCGATGTTATTTATGGAAATCGCCAATGTCAAATCAGTCCTGACCTATTTCAGGCTCCAATGCGGGCGCTTGATCCGTGCAACGAATGCGTGCGGCGTTCAAGAGAGTTGGACAGTGGCGGCATAACGCTTGTTCCGAAACGGCGACCCCATCAAGAAAAAGGTGGGTGCAGGTTTCACTAAGTGCACGAACAAAAGGTTCTCCCATGTCCGCCACCCCAAGTTTTATCCGCAAGGAAGACGCTGTGGTTCTGATGCTTGATCATCAGACCGGTCTTTTCTCGCTCGTTCGCGACTTTCAGCCCGACGAATTCCGCAATAACGTCCTAGCTCTTGCCGCGACCGCCAAGTATTTCGGCCTTCCCACCATTCTCGCCACGAGCATGGATCAAGGTCCCAACGGCGTCCTGCTTCCTCAGCTCAGAGAAATCCTATCGGACGCACCGGTCATTAAGCGCCCTGGTGAGATCAACGCCTGGGACAACGCGGAATTCCTCAAGGCGCTCAAGGCTACCGGAAAGAAGCAGATCATCGTTGCTGGGATCGTCACTGACGTGTGCGTTGCAATGCCGACCCTTTCGGCTCTGGCAGAGGGCTATGAAGTTTTTGTCGTCGTCGACGCGTCGGGTACATTTAGCACGGTCGCCCGCGATTCTGCCCATCTTCGAATGGCGAACGCCGGCGCGCAGCTCGTCAACTGGTTTGCCGTCGCCTGTGAGCTCCAACGTGATTGGCGCAACGGGATGGAGGGACTGGCAGCGTTGTTCGAGAAGCATATCCCGGACTACGGCAATCTTATCAGCACCCTGAAGCGATAGGCCAACAAGGACCTACTACGCAGGCTCGGATGATGAATAGTCCTTCCGCGGGATCGTACCCGGGGAAGGACGTGCTGATTCAAAATTAGTCAGCGCGTAACGAAGACATCGCACGTGGGATTAGGGGGGACTATGAACTCTCAGACTTCGGCAACATTGATACCAACGCCCATACGCGTATCGTTTGCAGACACCCCATTTGAAATACTTGAGTTCGCGGTCTCGGAAACTCGGCGAGGCATGGTGGCGCTTGCTACGCTCGTTGAGATTGTCGGTGGGGCTGCACGTGGACTGGGCTCCCATGTTGCTGTGGCCGCTGATGGCCGCTTTTGTGGCTATGTCTCCGGGGGGTGTGTTGAAGCCGCCGTCGCGACTGAAGCATTGCTAGCGATTCAAGAGGGACGAGATCGCATTGTACGGTTCGGGGAAGGGTCTCCGTTCTTCGATATTGTGCTCCCATGTGGGGGAGGGATCGCGATAGCCATACATTTGCTCAAAGAGCCGAGCGTTCTTGAACAAATCCTTGGCCGTCTGCAACGACGCCAACTGGCAGGTATGATTTATACTCCAGCCGAGGGTAAACTCGAGGAGGTGGTGGCCTACCCAATACCCGGATGGAAAGGCAGCAGTTTCGTCAGTATCTACGGACCCCGTACACGCATTGTTATTTCCGGCAGGGGAGCGGAAGCGGCGGCTTTGAGACGTCTTGGAAAAGCAGCTGGCTACGAGGTATGGGATGATGGGGCTTCCGGTGCGAGTGAACCGATGATTGATGCGTACACTGCGGTCGCTATTCTCCACCACGACATAGACGCAGAACATCATGTAACCGAGGCCGCTCTTCGTTCGCCCGCCTTCTACATCGGTGCGCTCGGAAGTACCCGCACACACCGCCGTCGCACACAACGCCTCCAAGGGATGAGCTGGTCCCTCAAGGACATCGAGCGTATTAGGGCTCCGATCGGATCGTTTGGCCCTACCAAGGATGCAACCTCGCTTGCTCTGTCAATATTGGCGGACATTACCGCATGCAGGCTCATGGCCTACGGTTCCGCATGGTAACTGTCGTCGGAAAAACGAGTGCATCCGTATCGGTGGTCGTTCTCGCCGCTGGCGGGTCAAGCCGTATGGGACCGCGCAGTGGCCACAAACTCCTTTCGACGTTCGAAGGCTCCACACTTGTTAGGAAATCCGTTCTTACGGCGTTAAGGTCATCAGCTCGGCACGTTGTCGTCGTCACCGGACATCGAAGCGCAGCGATCGAGGCTTCACTCCACGGTCTCGAAATAAGATCGGTGAGGAACAAGCAATATCACCTTGGGATTGGCAGTTCGATTTCGTGTGGTGTGGAAGCCGTTCTCGAAGCTTCTCCTGCCGGCATCATGATCTCACTCTCGGATATGCCTGCCTTAACAGCGGCTCACCTGGATGCACTTATTTCAGCGTTTTCCAGTGCCAAGGCACCGAGCATTGTCCAAGCGACCGCAAACGGAGAGCCGGGAAATCCTGTTATTTTTCCCAGTGCACTCTTCGACGAGTTACGACGGTTGACAGGAGACGTCGGCGCTCGCGCCGTGATCAAGAACGGGAACGTCCCTGTCATACGTGTTGAAATTGGCGATGCGGCGCGGCTCGATGTGGACACACCAGAGCAAGTGATATCCGCAGGCGGAACACTTGAGCCGTGATGTCAGCGATCACGTTGTCATCGAGCCGACCGATGAGCGGCAAGCGGCCAAGCGATGTACATGAACAAATAAGCGACACCGCCCAAAACAAGAGAAATTGCAGCGAGGATTAGGGCCGCGTTAAATCCCTCTTGTTGCACGGAGAACTGTGAAAGCAGGGCTGCCACGACCGGAGGACCCGCAATCTGCCCGATGCTGTAGAGCGCGGTGAGCATGCCCATATATCGAGAAGCGGCGTGAGGCCGAAGTCGTTGGACTTCTTTCATCGCAAAGAAATTGATGGCGGTGAACGGCAGTCCAACCAAGAAGCTGCTCGCAGTGAAGCCAAGCAATGTCTGAAACGGCACGATCGTGAGCACGCCGAGAGCCTGGATGAGATAGGCAAAGAAGAGCAGCAGTCTCGGGTCAAAGCGCCCGATTAGCTTGATCGCAGCTATGCAACCAACGGCGGCCGCAATACCAAAGAGCGGCCAGAACCCATCAAGCCAAATCGAAGGCTGGAGTTCGGCGTGTGCCATCGCTGGCAAGAATGTTGCGGTAATGATGTATCCGAAGCCGGCCAGGCCATACGAGAACGCGAATAGGATCATCTCCCATCTGCTCACCCGAAGTTTGTGACTGTTGTCATTGTTGGCGTGCCGCTCGTGTGGAGCCTCTGGCCGGGTAAAGACCTGCCAAAGGGCAATTGTCACCACAAGGGAGATTGCAGCGAATACCAGCCAGACCCATGATGAGGGCAAGTTACTCCCGAAAAGCTCGAAGGCGACTACGCCGGAGATCGCAATGCCGACACCAGGACCAGTAAAGACTATCCCACCAAGGTGTGATGCCGATCTCCGGGTCAAGTGTGCAAAGGCCCAAGCGGATGTCGCCACAAACGCGAATGCACTGAATACGCCCGCCAGAAAGCGAAAACCCAGCCATGCGACGGGAATGTCGAGCGCCATCCCAGCGGTCAGTATCGCCGTCGCCACCAGACTAATCCTAATCATCACAGCATCTGAGACGACCTTGGGTGCACCCATCATCAGCATCGCGCCCGCGAGATAGCCCAGATAATTGGCGCTTGCGAGCGTACTGCCGAAAGGTATGTCGAGGAGGCCTTCCTTTGCCATGGCAGGCATAAGGGGTGTGAAGGCGAAACGGCCAATGCCCATGGCAACAGCAAGGGAAAGAGAGCCAGCCAGTGCGATTAGCAATCCGGAGTGGCGGTGCGCCTCAAAATTCGCGAACGAGCGTGGATTCGGTAGATCATTCATCGTTGGATTCCGTGCACTTACCAAATTCGGATCGGTGGTTAGCCTTCGACACTTCGTCGAGTTGCAAAGTCAGTCGCGAGGACTGCCTCCTTGAAAGCTTTCACGGCGGAAGTCTGAGCGTCTTGTCGCCAGATCAGATACGTGTCGATTTCGGCGAGCGATATTGATTCAACCGGGGACATTGAACGGTTAAGTTCGAGAACGCTGCGCGGAACTGCCCCTACGCACGATCCCGCGCTAACAGACGCTATGATCGCGTGATATGATTTCACTTCATTAATCTGAAAATGGCGATCGCTTGTTCCATAGCCCGTAAGCCAGTCTTCCGCCACGGAGCGGTAGGCGCAACCACGGGCGAACGCCGCCATGCGTTGAGGTAAAACGTCTTTGGGTTGGTTGACCGGAGGATGACCTGGAGGAAGGATTAACAGAAGCTCCTCGGTGACGATCCTTGTTTTCTCCAGACCGTCTATGTCTGCCCACCATTCGTCCTTTGGAAATGCGACGAATGCACAGTCGATTTCGTACCGCTGCACTGCTTGGGTCAACTGTCGCGTTGGAGCCGTAGTCAAGTCAAACGTCACGGAAGGCCACTTATTCGAAAAGGTCGCGAGTACTGGGGGGAGACGACTGGCAATTGTGCACTCCATTGATCCAACGCGAAGAACGCCAGAAGGAGTGCTCGGATTGACGACATCTTTCGCCTCGTCTGAGAGGTTTAGAATGCGGTTGGCGTAGTTGAGAAATTGCTCACCCGCAGAGGTGAGGACAAATGCTTTCTTCTCTCGGTCAAACAACGGAACGCCTAATTCTTCTTCGAGTTGCTGAAGACGCGTCGTAACGCTCGAAGGATAGCGACCTAGTTGCTGGGCGGCCTTGGTGACGCTAAGTTCGTTCGCAACGGCTCTAAATATGGAAAGAGAAACCAAATCCATCTTCGTCTCCTTTTGAGAATTTAAGCATCTAATATTCTCGAAAAGAGAATTAGTATGGATAAGTTTGCAAGGCTGCCGTGCGTTCGCCGGCAAGCCCCTTGGCGTTCGAGGGGGTGGTTGGCGGCTGCTATTGAGGCAGCCCCCTCAGCAAAGTAGGTATCAGCTCGGACACCGTTGGATGGACGGGGACTGACCACTCGAGATCGGTATAAGTTGTCCGCGCGGTCATGGCGTCCACGAAACCGTGGATGGCCTCGTCGCCTTCGATGCCGAGGATTGCAGCGCCCAGAATTTCCCGGGTATCCGCATCAGCAACGACTTTCATAAAGCCCTTTGTTTCGTCGCGCTCCTTGGCACGGCCCACCCGCGACATTGGTCGCGTTGAGACGGCGACATTACGTCCCGACTTCCTAGCGTCGCGCTCGGTCATTCCAACCCGGCCAAGCGGAGGATCAATGTACAGTGCATAGGCAGGCACGCGACTGGAAAGCCTGCGGTCTTCGACGTCCAGTATGTTGGCCGCCACAATCTCGAAATCGTTGTAGGATGTGTGAGTGAATGCGCCACGCCCATTGCAATCCCCAAGTGCCCAGATGCCAGGAACGTTGGTCTGTAGACGGTCATCGACCTCGATATACCCGCGACTGTCTACCTTCACACCCGCAGCATCAAGCCCGAGATCATCTGTGTTCGGCTTGCGGCCAGTAGCAACTAGGACATGGCTTGCACTATGCACGACGCCATCTGCTTTCACTGATGCGCCGTTGCCGACTGGGTGGAAACCGATCTCCGTAATGCCCGTCCTAATCTCAATGCCTTCGGACACGAGGATATCGCGTATGCCGTCTGAGACATCATCGTCCTCGCGTGGGGCGAGGCGAGGACCCCGTTCCAGGACAGTCACTTCGCTGCCAAACCGCCGATACATCTGGGCGAACTCAAGGCCTATGTAGCTGCCCCCGATAATGACCAGGTGCCTTGGCACTTCTTCAAGATCGATAATCGTCGTGCTTGTCAGGTAGTGGATATCCTGAAGGCCAGGGATATCAGGGACGACAGGACGAGCACCGACGTTGAGAAATATTTGAGGTGCAGCGAGTTCATCACCATTCACCTCAACCGTTGTTGGTCCAGTTAGGCGAGCCTGCCCAGTTATAATAGTTAGGCCGGGGAGGCTGCCAAGCCATTCGGAGAGCCCACTCCTGGAGTCGAGGATCACGTTTCGTGCGCGCCGCCGGACAATGCTCATGTCGACAGTGACGTCAGCTCCTGTTCGAACCCCGAAATCGGCAGCCCGCCGAGCGACATGAGCTGCTCGGGCACTCGCTACCAGCGTCTTGGTCGGCATGCATCCCGCATTGACGCAGGTGCCGCCAAGGAACTTGCGTTCAATCAGGGCTACTTTTAAACCACGCTCGGCCATCCGTGCTGCAAGGAAGGGGCCGGCTTGGCCAGCCCCGACGAAGATCGCATCAAAGGTCGTCATCAGACAGCGCTCACAATAAGGAAGGCACCGATGATGGCGATTGCATCTTCAATGAACGCTGCCGGGTGATCGTTGCCGAGAGCCACTGCCATCTTGCCACGAACGAACGCCCCGCCGTAGGTGCCGATGACCGCCCCAACAATGCCGGCGATCGCGCCTGCGACGAGTGCATCACCCGATGCGCCGATTGCACCCCCAGTGAGCGCACCCATGACAATACGCGTTCCGAATTGAATCGGAACCTTGCGACTGGGTGTCGTTGGTAACTGGTCAGTCACAAGTTCACCGAGCGCCGCGACAGTGAAAATCCATTGCGTCCAATGGTAGCCCATGAACGCCAGGAAGGAGTTGGAGATGTTGAACCAGCCCGCCCAGGCAGCCCACGCAACAGCGGCAGGTGCCGTCATTGCACGGAGACCCGCGATGACGCCGATTAAGAGTGCGAGTGTGATGAGCATTCGGATGTCCTTTCAAATAATCGGCACTAAGCTGCCTAAGAGATGATTGCTTGTTTGACGGCGTCCGCGGTGATGGGAATGTGCCGAAGGCGAGCGCCGCACGCAGAGAAGATCGCATTCGCTATCGCAGGCCCTACAACCGTGGTCGGTGGCTCACCCATCCCGGTCGGGACCTCTGAGCTTTCGACGAATGTGATGTCCAGGGGAGGGACATCAGCGATCCGCAAAGGTGTGTAGGTGTCGAGATTGCGATCAGCTACCTGCCCGTTCGAGAAACGAGTGCCTTCGAATAAGGCGAGGCTCATTCCCCAGAGGGTCGCCCCTTCGGCCTGTGCAAGTGCCCCGCCAGGGTCAACGATCGTCCCCGCATCGATGACGGATGTGATTTTTTTTACGGTGACCGACCCGGACACACGATCTACCGCAACGTGCGCGACGCAGGCGACCCACGTCGGCATTTCTCGCTCCTGACCGAAACTTGTCGCAATCCCCAAACCTTCTCCGGCCGGCAGTGGCTTTCCCCAGCCTGCACGCTCTGCAGCCGTACGGAGCACGTTGGCTTGTCGGAGTGCTCCGCCGATGCTTGCGGGAGCCGTACCAGCATTGCGGCCGTTGCCTGTCAGAAGTCCGAGCCGAAATTTCAGTGGGTCAGTTCCTGTTTCGTATGCAGCCTCGTCCATGAAGCTTTCGAGAGCCCAGTTCGTCCAACCCGGGCCGACGGAACGTAGCCATCCTGGACGAAACGTCTGTTTCGCCAGTTCGCTCGAGATTGCTCTCACCTTTTGAGCTCCGACCTCGTACCAATGGTCCGCTCCATTTATAGAGAATGGATCGAACGGGACGCCGTTCTTTCCCTTGGGCATGAAGAATGGAGCAAGGACCTCGGTTGGCCAACCAGCTGCGGCATGGTGCTCCATTGCAAGGACGCGCTTGTCTGACGAGAATGCCATCTTGAGGGTTTGTACCGCGGGTGATCTGGCAGAATCGAAGCGGCAATCATCCTCTCGCGTAAGGATCATTTTTACAGGGACGCCAAGTGCCTTCGAAGCCAATGCGGCCGGTACAGCATAGTCGCCATTGAGCCTTCTGCCGAAGCCACCGCCGAGCATGTACGACTTGAGAACGATAGATTCCTCTGGCCTGTCGAGTGCTTTTGCCAAAACTGGGAGGATCAGGCTCTGCCATTGGTTTCCGGTGTGTATTTCGAAGACACCGTCCTTTTCGAACGCCAACGCATTGGTGGGCTCAAGCTGAAAGTGCAAGGCGGTTGCGTTCGTGTAGGTCCGCTCGATCTGGTGCGGTGAATCCGCGAATACTGGGTCAGTGTCGGTGTCGCCTGTGTCCAGGATGGAGCCAACTGAGCGTTCCGCGATGAGCTCCGCTGCGTGTTTTTGAAGTGCCTCTTCCGAAACGGAATGAGTTGGCCCCGGATTCCATTCTACGCGAAGGCGATCTGCAGCACGCATTGCGGCGACATAGGTTTCACCGATGGCCATGACCCAGCCTGGGACGGTGCCGGAGCTATCGTTGAGGACAACGTGTCGGATATAGCCTTTGACCTGCCGTGCTTCGGTCTCGTCAACGGAGAGAACAGTCGAGCCGTATCGGGTTGGCGGTAGAACGGGGCGAGCATAGACCATCCCTTCAACCGATGCGTCGATACCGTAGCGAGCTGTGCCATTGATCTTCGGAGGAATGTCCAATGCATCAACTGGACGACCGATGAGTTTGCGCGACTGCGGAGATTTCATAGGCAAGGCCTCGACCTCGTCCGCGCTGAAAGTACGCGTGATACCCCGGGAAACAATCTCACCGTAGCTGATACTTCTATCGCCCGAGACAACACGACCGTTAGCTGCTACGCAGTCCGACGAACTTACTCCAAGGAGTTCAGCGCCCCGGTCTATCAACGCGATGCGTCCTGCAGCGCCGGCCTTGCTGAAGACGGGATAGGTTTGGAAAACTGACCAGCTTCCGCCAGTTACCATCAATCCCCATTTGGCTGCTGTATCAACGTGGGTGATACGGACCCTGTCCCATGGAACCTCGAGTTCGTCGGCAAGTATGCGTGCGAGTGAAGTACCAACGTGTTGGCCCATTTCAGCGCGGATGATGTTAATTTCGACGCCGCCACTCTTATCAATGGCGTACCAGATCGTCGGCTCGAAAGCCTGTTCTGGAACGATCTCGGCGCTTGAGGGGAACGAAGGTGCTGCTTGCAGTTTGGAGGCGAAGCCGAAAGCCGCCAGACTGCTCGATACGCCAATGAGAAATGCGCGCCGAGACATCAACCCTCGGGACGCTCCATCGCCCAGTCTAGCCATGTGCATGAACCTCTCTCGCAATTGCTGCGGCCCGCTTAATTGCCGCCCGGATGCGCGGATAGGTCATGCAGCGGCAGAGATTCCCTTCCATTACGGCGTCGATGATCTCATCGGATGGCTCTGGGAAATCTGTAAGCAAGGCGACCGCCTGCATGATTTGGCCGGACTGACAGTAGCCGCACTGGGGTACTTGCATCTCTTGCCACGCGAGCTGTACGGGATGAGCCGCGTCAGCCGACAAGCCCTCGATGGTTGTGACATGGCCACCTTTCAGGGACTCTATTGGAGTAATACAAGATCGGAGCGGTCGGCCTTCCGCGTGGACGGTACAAACGCCGCACATCCCGATACCGCACCCGAACTTAGTTCCGGTAAGCCCTACGTGGTCGCGTATAAACCAGAGCAGCGGGGTGTCCCCGTCCTCGGTTGTTTCGACGACAGTTCCGTTCACCGTAAACGAAATGGGCTCGCTCTTATTAGTCATTGAATGCAGCCTTTGTGCGGATTTCGGATATGCGCCCCTCGACGTCATTCCATGGGGCGAGGTCCGTTCGGCTTGAGCGGAGATAATTTACGAGCGATGCAATCTCGCGGTCATCGAAGGCCTGACGGAACGCAGGCATCACAAGACCCGGAGCGCCATCTTGCGCGTTTATGCCATCGAGAATGACGTGGATCAGGTTGTCCGGCTTATCGAGAAAAAGGGACGAGTTTAATCCAAGCTCAGGTCGCTGGGCGATCGCGCCCGTCAGGGCATTGAAGTGGCAGGTCGCGCAAGCGGTGACGTAAAGACGTTCACCATTGGATGCCGTATGGACATCAGTCCTCTGGGCATCGACTTCGAGAGCGCGACGTTCAACCGCGTCCGGTTCCGCTTTCTCTTTTCCAATCGACAGAAGCAAGTAGTTGGAGATGGCTTCGATATCGTCGTCAGGAAGAGCAGATAAACCGTGTATGACGGGAGACATTGGACCAGCGGCGCTGCCATGGCTCTTGCTGTAACCAGATCGGAGGTACTGTGTGAGTTCCTGCGGAGTCCAGGACGTTGGTGCGGGGCTTTTTCCGTTGATTGCAGGGGCGGTCCATCCGTCTATGTCAGCTCCATCCATGTGGCGGCTTGCAATTTCGGCTCCGAGAAGATTCCGCGGCGTGTGGCAAGCGCCACAATGCGCGATACCCTCAACCAGGTAGCGTCCTCTCTCCTGAGAAGCGGTAAGCGCCGTTTCGGGTTCTCTTGGTTGCTTTACGAAGAGAAGTTTCCATCCGGCTTGAAGAAATCGAATGTTCAACGGGAACGGCAGCGTGCTCTCGCGGTTTTCGGCAACGAGCGGCGTGCGGGTCATGAAGAACGCATAAAGTGCGTTGATGTCGTCATCGTTCAGGAGGGCGAAGTGGTCATACGGAAACGCAGGGAAAAGGTGTGCTCCATCCTTCCTGACACCTTCGCGCATTGCCCGCGCGAACGCCGCTTGTGACCATTTCCCAATCCCTGTTTCCGGATCGGGAGTGATGTTTGTGGAGTAGATTGTCCCGAACTGTGACTCCAGGCCGCGACCACCAGCAAATGGTCGGGTTGGGTCGCCGTTATGACATTCGCCACAGAATCCGGCGTTCGCCAAAACCTCCCCACGCGCGATTAACTCCGGGGAAAATGACGCTGGTTGAGATGGGGGATCGGTAATGTCTGATCGCCATCCGTAGGCCAAAAACCCCGCACAGCCAATCAAAGCCGCGATGCCCACAATAGCCAGCCACGCTCGTATCGATTTCGCCATCTTCGACAATGCCTATTCGTTTCTCCCCGCGACGATAGGCGTGATTGTCCATGTTCGATTGAACGGCACAGGCAATTATTTTACTTACGGAACCGTTTCGTAAGATGTCACCTGCAGACACTCAACCACATAGGTGATCGGTGGTGGCAACGGCACAGCTCTTCGATTAACTTCTTTGCCACAAAGTAGAGTTGCTGTCGGAACTGACTTGTCAGAATAGTCTGGGAGCGCTGCTTCCATGATCCAGTCGCACTCCATTGTCAGCAGAGAGCTCGCCCTACTTGTCGCCCGCACCAAACCAGACTTCCCAGAAACTTTTGGCTTTCCGCTTCCCGTAGAACAATTCACCCAGTTGCCGGGCCCGCTCCCTATTCGCAAGAGATTCTGAGAAAACGGTCATAGCACCATGAAGCTTTTCTCGTGTGCTCTCCTGAGAGGCTGCGATCATATCCTTGATCTTGGCGTGACCCAGAGCCTCGAAATCGCTGAGGACGACGTTGTTGGACCCCTCGATTGCTGCACACAGGAAGAAACGGATAATGCCGTCCTTCTCATCCTTTCGCAGGTGGTCCCAGGAACGAATTACCTGGCTGACGGTTTTCGGGAAATAACCGACCGCAACCGAGAGAGTCGCCGGGGTCACATCCCTTGTTCCCTCCCTCATTTGTCTATACATATCACCGTGGAAGCTTGGTTCGATGGCTTTCATGAGCAGATCGAAATTGGTTGCTCCGGATGGCGTCAAACGGCCGGCCAATACATCCAACATCATCTGCACGACGACATCGCGAAAGCTAGGGTCGTTAAATTTGAAACTGGCCCCCTCGATCATCTCCGAAAGCATCGTGGCAAGATCATCTCCCGCGACAAGATGCTTACGCCAGTCTGTGACTGGCGTCTCCTGCAGTTGTTGCGCCACATGCTCTCGGACCGCCGTCCATCCGCTACCCCCCAAACTTCTAATGTCTCGCAGAAGCGCAACGGAAAATTCGTGCAATCCAATTTTGGAAATGTCGGATTGGTCTATTCGCTTATCAAATCGTTTCATGACCTCGCTAATCGCCTCACCGAGTAGTTTTTTTAAGAAGTCGTAATTGCCATTAACCGTCTGCAAATTAATTCTTGGGAGCTCACCTTTGGTGAGTCCGAATTTGATGATCTGATTAGTGAGCTGGTTGTCGGGCTGTTTAGCCCCATCAGCAATAAGAATTGAGAACACGGCTGCGGTATTATGGAGTTCTGCCATTTTCTCAAGTTGCTCAGAAGTTACACCCTCCCCTGTCGTCAGAGCATTTGCGAATACTGCAAAGTCCTCGGTTTCGTCTGGAAGCAGACCGTTGCGAGTTTGTTTAGTGGGCGTGGTCAACGCCATCTGTCCAGGAAACTGCATCGCGAGGAACAGCGCGGAGCCTAAGAGTGAATCGGTCGACGATTCCATTGCCTCGGTGAGATGGGTGAAGAATGGTGAGGCGCTGAATATGTTCGCGATGTTTTGGTTCGCACGATTTCGGAAGGGAATCTGCGTGAGTAATTCGGCAGTGAGCTCGATCTGCTGCCTGAACCTTGGGAGATCGCCAATTTCCGGCTGACTAAGCTGCTCCACAAGTTCGGAGAGCATTGAAGTTTTCACCCCTTCGCCAATAAGCTTTGTTCCGGCCATTTCCTCCAATGCTGCCCTCATTTCTGCTGGCCGTTCGAATGCGTATGTAGCGTAAAGTAACTCCTCCCCTGCGAAATCGATCTGTGCTCGACCTAGCCAACCCAAGCGAATACCTTCAGTCTTGGCATGTGCCGCGAAACCAAACAGGAACCTCGGGTCGCTCGAAATTTCGATTTCTCGGAGCTCGTTTGGGAGGATTTGGCTCGCGCGTTCAGACATTAGCTTTTGATATAGCCCACCAAGAAACGCAGCCCAACGTACTCCATCATCTATCTGAAGATTGGGCTTGCCCGCCCGACTCGGCTGGCTTTTGCTCGCAAGCGACCTCACGAGCAAAGGCAATTGTTCGGCTTCCGCAAGCTCTATCACTGAAAGTAGTTTTTCGTAAACTTTAGGGTCCGAACTGAAATTGGGGGAGCGAATTACAGAACTTACGAGGCTCTTTCTGAAATGCGCGTTAGCATCACCCTTATAAACCTTGGAAAGTGCGGCGAAATTCGCGACGACGCTAGCAAGCTCGCTGCTTTTCCCCCACTCCTCAGTATTTTCCTGAATAACCTGATCAACTCGAACATCGAATCCTGCAGAGTTCGATATCTCAATGAGCTTTTCGGCGCTCTGGATCGCAGCGTCTTTAATTCTTTGGTCCAGCATTAGCTGCAGTGCCAAGTCGGGATCGACATTGAAGATCATCGCCGACAGGTTTTGCTCAAGGTCGGCATCGTCGGCAATCTGACGCACACGCGCCTCGATCGATTTCGGATCATTTAAAAGGCCTGGGTTCGCTTCTAAGGCGTCCTGATATGCAATATAAACCGCTACGGTCGGCAGCTTAAATCGACCGCCATGGAGAACGTACATACTTGCCAGTTCGTTGATGAACCCGATGATTTGCCTTGGTGTCGCGCTCCCGTTTTGATTACGGATGATCCGGTCGAAGATCAGATAGACACGGAAGAGTTCATCGCTATCCGAGACCTCGGGCAGAGCCTTGCCCATTCCTGCGATGAAAAATTCGCGGGAGTTTGACATGACCGGCGGTGAGACCTGAAGAATCTCGTCAAACGTTTTAGTAAAAATCTCGCGCGCACCCAAAGGCGATATTGCGGCGTGGGTCTGTACGCCTTCAGGGAACTTTTGTTCCTCGACGAGGTGACGGTGATATGGGACGATAACGGTCACGGACTTCTTGGGGTCCAAATTTCTGACGGCTGGATTGCCGGAAAAGACGGCTCGCACTTGAGCCCAGTATTCGTTGATTTCCTTTCTGGGCAAGCGGTCGATGTTGTCGAGGACAATGACGACCCTCACCATGTCGGACTGTACAATAGAGAGAATTTCCCTAAGAGTCGTTTGGAATTCAAAATCATTAGGGTCGATTTCTCTTATGTATTGCGTGACCCTCTGGTCTTCGACTTGCTTTGACCCGATCAACAAGGTCTGTGAAAGCGCGGCCCGGTATTTATCCTCTAAGCCTGTCCAGAAGCCTCCTCTCGATGGTTTCCAGTCGCACACCATCTTCCGGAGCGCCCATAGGAACGTACCTCCGATGAAAATCGCTAGCATCATGAAGGAGTTGGACGAAAAAAAGTCGGTCTTCTCAGAAAGCGCATCGAACTCGGATTTTGCCCAGAAATAGTACAGAGGCAGAAAAGGCAGGGCCATGATTACCAGGACACCCCACCAATCGAGTATTGATTGATTTGTTGAGCGAACCTCTCGGACCTTGCCCTTTACCTTAGCCTCTACTTCTTCCAGCCTTGAACGATGCTTCGGAAACGTCGCAATCGTCCAATCGAGAAAATGCTCGAGCAGCGATCTCCTGAACGAGGAACCCTGCGATTGCCAAATGTCGAAGGTGAAGAAACGATAATCTCGGTTCTCTTTGGTCTTCCTCTCGGCGAGAATTTTTCGGGCGATCTCGACCACCGTTGACTTTCCGCTACCCCATGGGCCATCGAGACCTATCGCTCGATCGTTACCCGAGAAGTTCGCTATTGCTTTCGATAGCGCTATGGCGGTTCGCTCGTGACCTTTGCCGTTGAAGTGGTCCTCGTTGGAAGGCTCGTCGATGAGAATCGATCTGCGTATTACACTCATGGTTATGAGGGCCCCCATCCTTTAAACAACTGAAGAGTGTAAAGGGATACGTCTGCACGAAGACCGCGGCAATGCTGGCGACACGGTAGGTTTGAGAAATTAACAGCATACATTGGCGGACGCCGGCCTGCTTCACATCAGCATATGGTTCGCTTTTCAATCAAGGATGAAAGGAAAGCCGCTCCTCACCGCTACCGCCAAATTATGTATGTCGCGATAGCGGTACTGTCGTCCTAGTTTCGGTGTCCAATATCGTCCATGTGCGAGCCAATGCCGATATTTGAACGCGCTCTTCAAGCTGGATACATCCCGCGGATCGACGTTTGTATGATCCCTCCACAGATCAAGAATCTGATCCTCCAACTTGACCCTCGTTTGTCGATTTTTGTGTAGCCCCCGGAACGCCCTCGACAGTGGATCGCGTAACCTTTGATCAACACGATTGGCATAATCGATCCTGAATAATGCCTCGATTCCGCTCAACAACGCCAAAGATGATGTCAGCTCGAACTCAGAAAGCCTGTTGTTCAAACGCGAGGTGACCTCCCGCGGGGTCATCATAGCCCACCGGACAACATATCTCGGTCCAGAGGGGTCAAAAAAGTCCTTCAAGGAGTCGGAGACGTCGTTGAAGTGATCGGAATAATCAGAGATTTCAATGTGCTGATTTGAAAAGCTAACGCCACTAGGCATTCACGACTTCCATAAGCATTGCGTGAAAGGATTTTTCAGTGAGCGCGTCAAAAACCACTCTCGGCGGAGGTGTTGCAATTTTCCAGGCGAATTCATCAAAATCGCCTTCATTTTCAACTGAAATACTGCGTCGTCCCTGAGGTGTTTCGTTGACCTTCACCTTAATTAGGTCTTCTGGTCGGCGAACGTCTCTGTGCACAAGAACGAGCCTCGCATCGCCAAAAGGCCCTTTGACGTCGACGCGTCCCCGCCCACCGATGATCAAGGTGCCGATGGGTACCAACTCGACTTTTTGACGACCGATTTCAATAATCATTGTTTGAGCCGAATAGGAACCAAGATACCTCTCGTCGAGCTCTGTTTCCTTATACTTTATCCTGATAGCGCCCCTGCGAACATGGCGACCTAAGTACGCTTCGATTACCTGATATAGGTCGCTAAGCGATTTCTTCCATTGGCTCGGCCGTAGTTGCAATTCTGGAGGGGGCTCAAACGGGCTGTCTTTCTCCAAAACGCGATCCACAAACGCGTCGAACTCTTCATCTATTTCGGGCACTAATACACTCCGATTACGTTCAGCCAGCGGCTGTTATACCTGCACTGGAAATGTTATGCGGCCGGCCTGGCCCCGGCAAGCCCAAGTTGCCTCGGCTATAGACATCCCAAGAGCACTGCCGATTCCTCTGCAAGATTTCGTGTGAGGTCGGCAGCTGGCATGTGTGGCGACAACTTCGCAGCCTGACCAGACCAGAGATTTGTGAAAGCGTCGCTTCCCATTTCCTCTGCAGCGCTTCGCAGAGGAGCGAGAGCTGATCCCGCTGTGGGGAAGGCAGGCGCGAGCTCACTAAGCGGTCCGACCTCGCGCATGATCCGGTTCACAACTCCTCTCGCTGGTCGGCCGGTAAACACATTTGTGAGGGCGGTATTATCATCGGAGGCTGTTTCAAGCGCTTTGCGGTGTACTGCGGGAATTTTCGCTTCCGGACTGAACAGGTAGGCAGTTCCGATCTGTACCGCCGACGCACCCAAGATCAATGCCGCGGCGACGCCTCGGCCATCCCCGATTCCCCCAGCAGCGATGACGGGAACCTTTACCGCGTCAACGATCTGCGGAACGAGCGCCATCGTTCCCACCTGCGTGGACATATCCGATGAGAGAAAATTGCCTCTGTGGCCGCCGGCCTCGAAGCCCATGGCGATGACGGCGTCTACGCCCCTTTCTTCGAGCCAAAGTGCTTCAGACACTGTCGTCGCAGAGGAGATGATTTTCGCCCCCGTATTCCTGACACGCTCGACAAGTTCGGACGGCGGGAGGCCAAAGTGAAAGCTTACCACCGCCGGGCGTAGTTCCTCGACGACCTCACAAAATGCGGTGTCGAAGGGCTTCCTTCCGGTAGTCGGAAGTGGAGCGGAAGGGTCCAGTCCCAGCTCTACGTAATACGGCGCAAGACGTCCTCTCCAACGCATATCCCGAGCAGGATCGGCTTGTGGCATAACGTGCGAAAAGAAGTTTACGTTGATCGGCTTTGATGTCTGACGTCTTACCTGGGAAAGAATATCCCGGAGCTGCTCCGCAGAGTATTGCGCGCTTGGGATCGAGCCAAGCCCGCCTGCATTGGAAACCTCTACCGCCATTTCCGGTGTAGACGCTCCCGCCATGGGAGCTTGTATGACTGGTAGGTCAATTCCAAAGAGGTCAATAATTCTGCGATCTTTCCATTCCATCAGGGAACAGTCCTTTCAGAGATATGCGGATCGGGTCGGCGAAACGGGGCAGGGCGGCTGTCGTCCTTCAACCCCGCAACAAGAGCAGCGGCAACAAGAGCCAAAGCCATCGATGCAAACCAAACGATAGTGTAGTTCCCGGAGACGTCGAAGATGAATCCGCCTGCCCACGCACCCGCCGCGCCGCCTAATGCGTGGCCAGCTGATAGGAGCCCCATGGAGAGACCGAGGGTGTGGACGCCCAGACGGCTCGCAATGTAGCTGGCGGTCACGGGGACTGTCGAATAGTCGAAGATACCAAAGAGCACCGCGAAAATCAGAAGAACGCTGTAGTCGGTTCCAACGTAGGCCAGGAGAATGAATGCCCCGGCGCGGATGGTGTAGATAACGGTCAAAAGGAGAGGGCGGTTATAGCGGTCGGCAAGCCACCCCGCGAGGATCATGCCTCCGAGATTGACGCCCGAGAGAATCCCGTAAGCAGTGGCACTTGGAAGGGGGCCAAATCCGCAATATGCAGCATAAGGCATCAAGTGCGTTTCTATAACGCCGCTGGTCGTGAAACCACAGATCGTGTAGCTCCAGAGAACGATATGGAAGACCGGGCTTTTTACCAGCGTCTTGAGATTTCTGGATAGGCTTGCACCGTGGGTTCCTTCCGCGACATCGTAGTTGTCGAGGGATCGCACCGCAGGCCCCTTGAGCAACAGAACAGCTACTGGGATGAGAACAAGGCAGCCGACGGCCAGCACGACAAACGAGGATCGCCAGTCACCCGCCTGCATCATCGCGGCGACGATTGGCATGAGTAGAAGCTGGCCACCTGTCGATCCGGCTGTACCAATACCCGTTGCAAGGCCACGGTTTGTTTCAAATCTTTGGGCGATAGCTGCCGCGACGACATGTTGAGCGATCGCCCCGAAACCGATGGCTGCCACAACGGCAAACCCAAACGGAAGAAGCCAGTTGGTCGAGCCTGGAGAAGCAAAAACTACCAATGCCAGTCCGACAGCAATGGTGAGTAGTCCAAAAGACAGCAGGAATCTGGGGCCCCGCTTATCGGCCACGCTACCTGCAAAAGGGGCGACGATGGCCATCACAATCATGGCCGCGGCCGCGATCGATGAGACCGTCCCGCGGCTCCATCCAAATTCAGATTGCCATTCGGGCATCGCGAGCGAGAGTGACCCTCTAACTGTGAAGGAGAACGCGAGTGTCACGAAGCCGAGGGCAACAACCATCCATCGCCCACCTGTTGCCCTAGTGTCGCCAGTATATGAAGCTGTGCTCACCGCGGTTCTCCTCGCGTCTCTCTATTTAAAGGTGATCGCGAGGGTCCTCTCAGCGCCTTAGATTTTTAAGAGGGTCTCCGAGAAGTCAGAGAAGGCGCTCTCCACGCGTTTGAAGTATGTGTACTTTCCAATCCGCAAGGGGCGGATAAACCCGGCCGCGGTGAGAATCTTGAGGTGAACAGACGCGGTGGCTGGGGTAATCCCCAGCTTCTCTGCAATGTATAGCCCACAAACGCCCTCTGCTTCGTCCACGGGATGTTCCGGGCCGAAATATGCTGACGGTTTCTTCAGCCATTCGACTATCTGAAGCCTGTTGGCATTCGCCAGAGCGCTGGCCTTCTCAACAATCTCATCCATAATTTAACAATTAGCATATCGACTAATCGATGTCCATCGCTATATTGTGCCTACCTTTATGGAAACTCACGTTTGGGGTCTCCGTCTTGAACGTTTTGGCAAACCATTGAACGGGGACTGTCAAAAGGCTGTCTAGGGAAGACGTCCGGGTCAGCTCGTTCGAGGCTTCAATCCAAATCCGTGTTCTGACGTACAAGACGAGATTTGGAGAAGAGCTATCCTCTCAGCCTACTCGGAGCCCAATTACGTCAGGTCGGAACAGCGGAGTGTCCTGTCGGCAGGCATTTCGGAATGAGGAATTGATTGATGTACTTGCTGCCAATGATGTCAGCTAGCGCCGAAGTGTCGGATCGCCAAAAGCTTGTGTTTGGAGTGACTTCGGCCGCGCTCGGGTTCGCTCTGCAAGCCTTTCACTTGGAATCTTCGATTCCGGGACTTGCGCCGATGCTTTACGCCGTGGGCTTAACTCCTGCTCTAAACGCCAGGCACATCAGGCAGATTGCGCTTTCAGCTACCTGCGTTGCGATGCTTTCGTTGGTGGCGATCGCAATCGGACATGACCGTCTGCATCCAGGAACCACCGTGCCCGAGCTACTGGCTACTTGGGGTACGATCACAGCCATCACCGTGCTGCTGACCGTTGCGTTCCGCCTTAAATCGAAGGTCTCCGCACTCAGCAAAGAACTTGAGAAAGAGCGTCGCAGGTCTCAGGCGTTGTTCGATTTGAGTCCGGTGGCGTTGTGGGAACAGGACTACACGGACATCGTGAAGTTTGTAAGAAAACTGAGAGACGCCGGGGTAACAAGCGTTGCGGAGCATGCGGCACTTAACCCCGATTTTGTTAACACGGCTGCGAACCTGATAACGACCCGCGCTGTAAACCGCGCGGCTTTGGAGATGTTGGGCGCGGAAACCGAAGACGAGCTGCTTGGGTGTCTTCAGAAGTTCCTCTCAGAGGATACGTCACCGTTCATCGACGTGATGCAGGCAGTGCTTGACGACCAGCGTTGCTATGAAGGCACGGCCAAAATCCGAGGCCCTCGCGGTCGTGTTTGTACGGCCTATATCGCAATCCGCTTTCATAGTCGCGAGTGCGGGTCTGAACGCGTGATTGTTGGCATGATGGATGTCACAGAGCGTCAACAAATGATCTCTGATTTGAGGGAGGCGAATGTCCAGTTGGAGACCGCAAGAAGGTTCTCTGAAATGGGCATACTGGCGAGCACGATCGCCCACGAACTGAGCCAGCCCATAACAGGCGTCACCATGAATGCGCAGACCGCGTTACGCCGGTTGGCGGGTAAAGCAGATGTGGAGTCTGCGATACGCTCAATTGAGCTCGTGCTTCGAGACGGTCGACGGGCGGGTGAAATCATAGCGCTTACTCGTTCAAGAATGTCGTCTGGCACTTCGGTACCGGCGGGACCGGTTTGCCTTGACCGCCTCATCGAGGAAGTTGTCCAAATGATGCAGGAGGAATTGGTCGCATCGGGAGCGCGGGTGGAATTGCGCCTTGAAGGTAACGCAACCGAAGTTGCTGGGCCGCGAGTGGAACTGCAACAAATCTTGGTCAACCTGCTCTCAAATGCCGTGCACTCCGTAAGAGATACTGATGCGAAGAGAAAACGTGTCGTCATCAAAACGCAAACGCTTCCGTCAGGCGAAGTATCTGTACAGGTTTCCGATAACGGTGCCGGAATATCCGAACACATCGCTGACCGATTGTTCGCTCCCCTTGTCACGACCAAGAAAGACGGCATGGGCTTGGGACTTTCCATCGCCAAGAGTGCCGTCGAGCGCCGTGGCGGGCGGATCAAAGCCTGTAACAACCCTGGCGGAGGTGCAGCATTCGAATTCACGCTGCCGGAGTTTTCTAAGTCGTCGCAGAATTTTCAGGTGGGTTCAACACTATGACAGGAGCTGCTCCGCTCGTCTTCATAGTTGACGACGACGAGAGCGTGCGCGACGCGCTCTCCGATCTGCTACGGAGTGCGGGAATAGACAGCGTATCTTTTGGTCGCACAAGCGAGCTTTTGAATTACGCTCGGCCCGACCGACCCAGCTGTGTTGTCCTTGATGTCCAACTGCCCGACCTAAACGGCCTTGAGCTTCAGGAGCGGCTCGCGGCAGATAAACAGAACCTACCAATTGTTTTCATAAGCGGCTTCGGTGACGTCCCGACTTCGGTGCGCGCGATGAAGGCCGGAGCCGTCGACTTCCTGTCGAAGCCGTTAGACGCTGATGAACTCTTGGCGGCGATTGATAAAGCGATTGAGCTGAACCGCACAGGCCGAGAGGCTGCGCGACAACTGATTGAAATAGAGGCGCTTGTCGAGAGTTTGTCGCCTCGAGAAAAAGACGTTCTGCGTCGTGTATCATCCGGACTCCTCAACAAACAAATAGCGCACGAGCTCGGCTTGACTGAGGTCACCATCAAGGTGCATCGTGCCAACATGATGAGAAAAATGCAGGCAGGATCAATCATCGAACTCATACGCTTGATCGATCCCATCAAGGACCGCCTATAAACTCGCCCCTTTGAAAAATTGATTGATCACGTCGTAATCGACGGACGCTTCCCGCGTTGCGGAAGGGTCGATGTATTCGGTAGCCCACGCTCCATCCGCGTCGGGATAGACGATCTTCACCCGCGGCACAGTTGACCCCAGTGCGATTGCAGCAGACCTCGCGGCCGATAATGCAGTCTGAACCGTCGAAAATGGTGCCGACCAAACCTCATGAAGTCGATAAGCAAACCCCTCTGAACGCGGGGCTATTTGACACGTGATGTGCATGACGCCCGCTCCCTACAGTTAGGTGTGGTGGGAGTTGGCCTGCGTTTGCGTTCAGTATCCAACTCGAAGAAATAAACCCTGGCAGTGGGGGCGCTCGCCAAGAAATTGGTCGCAAGGATCAGGTACGCCACAAGGCACCCCATCGCTCCCATTACCAAGAATATCGGATATGTGGGGAAGGCCTCAGGAGGCTGTGTTCTCAACTGCCGTTGCATCGCTCCCTCCTAATCGTTGTTACGATGGAGAGCCTACGATCTCGGACGGCCGGGATATTGAATAATTAGCCAGAGGGTTGAACGCGGTCACGTTCTAACGCCGCATGGGAAAACCGAGCGCGCGATTGCTCATTTATTTTGAACATTGAGTTCCTTTCCTTTTGGCTTCCGCAAACGTGCTGTGCAGGCCATCTATTCCCTGCGCTCGCTTAGCCAGTCGCACAACGAATATCGGAAACATTCAAAACAACGGATTGGGCAGGTCGTACTGTTCGGCGGCCGGATTCATATCGGCAGCAGAAATTAACCGTTCGCGACGTCCAGCTGAACGCACCCAATTCCGAAAGGAACCAAGCCATGAAGGCGATCGCTGTAGCCGCAACTGCCGTTCTTCTCGCCTCGCCGAGCTATGCTGTGGAGCCAATACCGGGGAGTATTACCTACAAGCACCCCGCGCCGATCTATCTGCTAAAATCACCTGTTGGCAGCAAATTTTACCCCAGGTTCGCCATGGGAAACATGAAGATGGTTGAGACCTACGAAGTCCAAGCGGACCACAGCATCAAGCTAATCAGTCGAACTGTGCCTGCCGGCTTAGGAAAATCGTGAGCCGAACGAGCTTATGCGAACATCAATTCTAGCATTCAATTAAAGGTGCAAAAAATGACACCCACTCGTCGTAATTTCCTAACCGGAGCGACTGCATTAACCGCGGCGGCGTTTGCGGCTTCCGGCAATGGCAACCCTGCCAAAGCAAGCTCGACACCTAGCCCGATCCGGACAAAATCCAGCGCAACGCCGCTCCTGATCAAGGGCGGTACTATTATCACCATGGATGAAAAAACTGGCGATCTCGCTCGGGGCGACGTTCTCATCAAGGGCGACAAAATCGTCAAGGTCGCTCCCGAGATAGAAGCCTCTAACGCCGAGGTTTTGGACGCGGCTGGCAAGATCATTATCCCGGGGTTCGTGGATACCCATCGTCACGCCTGGGAAGGCCAGCTACGTCGCGTAAACCCGAACTCTGCTGATCTCATGAACTATCTTGAAGGGACGCACCTGTCTTTTGCGACGAAGTACAGGCCGGAGGACATGTACATCGGTAATTTGTTGACTGCTCTCGGGTGCATTGACGCTGGCATCACAACGATTATCGACAATTCCCACAACAGCCGATCAATCGATCATGCGAGAGCGGCAGTCGAAGCGTTGCGAGAAGCTGGCATCCGCGCCGTGCACGCCCCAGGTGCGCCGCTCGCCGGAAATTGGGAAAAAGACAGTTGGTACGATGATCTCGCCGTCTTGCAGAAGGAGAAGTTCTCTGACGCCGGCGATCTTGTTACCATGGCAATGATGACCGCCCCAGATGCGGATCAATGGGCCGTGGGGCGCAAGTTAGGTCTTGATCTCGTCACCGAGTTCTTCGGCAAGGAAATGTCGGACATGCTGGTCGGCTTCCAGAAAGCCGGAGCACTTGGCAAGGACAACATATTCAATCACTGCACCGGGTTGAGCAGCGAAGCTTGGCGCATCATTGCGGAGCAGGGGGTGAGGGTGGACGTCTGCCCAAGGTCGGACGCTCACTGGGCCCTTGAATCCGGCTTCTTCGGGTATCAGGACGCAATTGATCACGGTCTCCGTCCCGGCTTCAGCATTGACAATGAGAGTGCTTACGGCGGCGACATGTTTACGGAGATGCGCACGGCTTTCTATCTTCAACGCAGCGCAGCGCAGACCAAAAAGGTCCGTGGCGACAAGGACGCGCCGAAGCCCGTCTCAATGCGCGATGTCCTCCGCGCAGCAACGATTGACGGTGCCCGCGTAGCTGGGCTCGACGGCAAAATTGGCAGTCTAACGGCTGGCAAGCAAGCCGATATCGTCATCATAAACGCGAACGATATCAACCTCTATCCGTCGGCGAATGCTGTCGGGACTGTCGCAGGCGCTGCGGATCGTGGGAATGTGGAGACGGTCATCGTCGGTGGAACGATCCGTAAAAGCGGTGGAAAGCTGACGGGTGTTGATATGCCGAAAATCCACCGCGCGACCAATAGCTCGCGATCCTACCTCTTCGAAGCGGTCGGCTTCCGTGACGATATCTTCGCCGAGGAGTTCGCACTTCACCCTTGATTTGGAGAGCACGATGTTAGGGTTCTATTTTGCACTGGCCGTTGTCGCGGGATGTGCGATTTCCGTTCAAGCAGCGGTCAACGCACAGCTATCCGCCGGGATCGGTGGAAACGTCTTCAGTGCGGCATTTTACTCCTTCGCCACAGGGGCGATCGCACTCGGAATAATCGCGTTTTTGCATGGCGGGATGACGACAGCGTTGTCACTCATTCCGTCGCAAGCACCCTGGAAATTGGTGGGTGGTCTGCTTGGGGCCGGCGCGATCTTTTGCACCGTTTTCCTCGCCCCCAAAATCGGTCTGGCAAACCTCTTCATCCTGATCGTTGCGGGGCAACTGGGGACGTCCCTAGTCATCGATAACTTTGGACTTCTGAACGCTGCGTTGCGTCCCATTAGTGCAATCAAGTTGACCGGAGCTTTGTTCGTCGTTGGGGGCGCACTCGTGACCCTCTTCGGCGACCGTGCTCTCAGTTGGTTTGGTCACGCCGCTTGAAACAACCAAGAACGTAGGTCGCAGGTTTCTGAAGAACCTGCGACGAACACAACGCTCCTATAAACATTTATGAAGGATCGATTATGTCGTTCGACAGCAAACTGGAAAAGGGAAAAGCGTTGTTCGAAGAACTCGCTGGCTTTCCTGCACAGGCATTCATCGATAGTCTCGATGGCATTTCTCCCGACTTTGCTCGAAGGGCGCTTGAATGGGAATTTGGTGATGTCATGGCCACTACGAGCCTAGACCGCCGCATGCAGGAGGCGGTCGCAATCGCAACGTTCGCGACCCTCGGCGCGACTGCAGCTCCGATCCTGAAGTTCAGGATTGGCACGGCGTTAAAAGCTGGTCTGACGAAGATGGAGATCGTCGACATTCTGAACCAGGTTGCGCTCGGTGTGGGTTTGCCTGCCGGGATCGCAGCGTTGCGTGTCGCGGAAGAGGTGTTCGGGGAGTGAGTTCGAGTTGACGAGCGCGCGTATAGCCACAAGCCGCAATTGCTGAAAGGCGACTGCGAAAGGAGTCTCCCTCACCATACTCGCGTATAGTTGTTTTGCGTTTCGATATCTGATCGGAATCCCGGTGCACGGGGCAGTGCGGTGTCATTGTGAGAGGCCGCACTTAGCCTTGCTGTGTGATGGATCAGATGGGGAGTTGCGCGATGGAAGGCAGCACAGACTATCTCTTAGTGCTCTTCAATCAGCCCATCGTGCAATTTGCCATACTCGTCGTCTTCAGGTTGCTTGCGCGTCTTCTGACAGGCGAGAGTGGCGCTGGGAAGCTGGTCGCCAACCTTCTTTTCTTCGCGGCGCTAACGGCACTTTTGCTCTATCACCGTATCCCGCCTTACGTTCCCGATATATCTCCGGACAATGTTTCTGACCGGGTAGCATCAGGCTTATTGAAAGCAATCTGGTGGGGAGGTGGTGCTATGCTACTTGCCAGCCTCGTTCGCACATTTCTAATATTCGAGCGCAAGCCTAAAGAGGGGAGGCTACTTCAGGACCTTGTTGTCGGTTTAATCTACGTAGGCGCGACATTAAGTGTGATTTCCTACGTGTTCAGCCTACCTGTTCGTACGATCATCGCCACCTCCGGAGCGCTTGCGATTATTCTCGGTTTGGCGCTGCAAAGCACGCTGAACGACGTCTTCTCAGGTATCGCCCTGAACCTTGGTCGCCCGCTCTCAGTAGGAGACTGGATTGTTGTTGACGAGAACACGCAAGGGCGCGTCGTCGAGACGAACTGGCGGTCAACAGAACTCCTAAGTCTCACAAACGACCTCGTAGTTGTACCGAACAGCGTGCTAGCAAAAAGTCGCATCACCAATATCAGTGGTCCGGACAGGTCCCACGGCGCAACGCTGATTGTTCGCCTCCTGCCAAACAAGCCACCAGCAATCATCCTACAGGCGATGGAACGTGTTCTCCTCAGCAGTAACTCGATAATGAAGGCACCAGCACCATCTGCCAATATTCTGACGATGGATCGATCTTCGCTGGATGTAGAACTCTCTTTCCGTGTGGGAGATTTGGCGCAGGTACCCGCTGCTCGGAACGAGCTTTACGATCTTGTTTTCCGCCATGTTGAGGCAGCAGGTTTACAGCTTTCGGACCGTCCGGGCTCCATACATGTGTCGCAGACGCCAATTGAAAGCAAGGCAGCAACACAGTCTTCAGCGCGACGGTTGATGGACACCATTCAACTTTTTACGGCATTGACCCCAGAGGAGAAGGATGGTCTCGCCGCGACAATGAACAGGCTGACCTTTCGAAAGAACGATATCGTCGCACATCAGGGAACGGCGCTTACATCGCTTATGATCCTTCGCAGCGGTGTGATGGCGATCGAGGAGGCGGAAGAGGGAATAGTTGCTGAGCTTCAGCGACTTGCACCCGGAGATATCTTTGGCGAAAGAGGAGTCCTAATGGGGGCGCTTGAACTGGGGGACATCCGCGCGTTGACTGCGTCGGTCATCTACGAGATACCCAAGCAACGTTTGGCGGACATCATGCGGGATCGACCCGCAATTGCAGACGAGTTGGCTGCGCTCCTGTCGGCCCGGACACAAGCCGAAGAGCAGATGCGTATCATGTCAGCCAGAACCACTTCCAGTCATAACGCCAGCTCGCTGTCGGTGAAAATCAAACACCTATTTAGATTGTAAGCGAACAAACGTGCGTATTTCTGATAATCTAACCGATAGCTTTCTCCAAGTAACGACAGAAGGCATTGGCTAGCTGAATTTGTCTCGGCGTTTTACATTCAGCTTCAAATATTCGGGGTGAGGCGACCAAAATCGCTAGACATTTGGCGCGCGAGACGGCGACGTTGAAACGGTTCGCACTGTACAAAAACTCCATGCCTCGAGGGGCGTCGGTGTAGCTTGAGGTAGACATCGAGTAGATCGCGATAGGTGCTTCCTGACCTTGGAACTTGTCGACGGTTCCTACCCGGTAACCCGGTAGGCGTTTCTGTATCTCGAGAACTTGGGCGTTGTAGGGGGTGATGATGAGAATGTCGTCCTCCGATAGAAGGTGCTCTCTGCCTAGACGGTCAACCCATTTCGCCTTCGTTGACATAAGCGTCTTGACAATATGGACAATTTCGTCGGCCTCCTCGATTGAGGAACTTGTGTTGCCCCCGTGGTCGACGGGAACATATCTAAGACCCGCCCCGCTGAATCCACTATCGGAAAGCAACACCTGTCGCTTACAGCTCTCGACGCTTGAAAGTTTGGATTCGTAGAAAAGCTCGGAGTTAAACTCACAGATAGATGGGTGCATTCGCCAGCTGTTAGCCAGAAATAACCCTTGGGTAGGGCCAATCGTTTGTTTCCCGTTTAGAACGTGCTCAAGCGAGGAAACGCCAACGCCGTCCGGATGCGTACCCTGTGTAGGTTGATCGAGTTGTTGGGGATCGCCGAGTAGTACGAGACGCTTCGCAGCATGTGAGATAGCAAGGACGTTGGCTAGTGACATCTGCGCAGCTTCATCAACAAACAAGACGTCCAGAACCTCGAAAGCTTCCTCTCGAGCCCACGAAAAACTTGTCGCTCCGGCTACGTGGCATTGTCCCGATCTTAGTGAGCCGAATAGGTCAGGGTTATCCTTCGCCACCATTATTCTATCTGTCGCTTTTTCTGGGTTGTCGGAACCTGGCTTTTGAACGCAGTGGAGGTCTAATCCGATTTCACTGCTGGCCTCGACAACTTTGTCCAAAAGGTTCCGGATGACCTTGTGGCTGTTGGCCGTGATCCCGACTTTCTTGCCGTCCTTGACGAACTGGCAGATCATCTTCGCACCAGTGTGTGACTTTCCGGTCCCCGGCGGGCCTTGTATTGGAAGTACACCGCGTTCCATGGTCTGAGCGATCCTTACCGCCGCATCGAGCGTAGACTCGCCATCTTCTAAAAGCGTGCCGGATGATAGTGTGGGCGGCCGTCGAAGCAGCAGGTCCCGTGCGGCCTGGAATGGGCCGTCTATTGACATGCCCGCAGCTGCCACATGATCGCCAACCCTGATAAGAGCTGCAGCTTGTTCTTTAGCTTGGACGACCTCGTGCATAAAGACAGCCGCTGGATGAACGGAAAGTGTTGCTTTTGTCTTCTTGATATCAACCGTGCCATTCTCTGACGAGATGTCGATCACCTTACCAAAATTACCCCCGCCAACTTGCTGAAGCGATTTCCCCACCCGTACATCACTGTCCTGCGGGACGAAGGAATAACGGTGGATAGGAATTTTCGAGTTCCCATCCGGTATCTCTTCCAAGAAGACGAGACCAGAGAGTGCAGATTTTTCGTCCAGCAACTCCTCAACGCTCAATTCGGCGAGCCGAAAATACTCCCACCAAGTTGCTTTCTCTTCGCGACGATGCCAATCAAGCGTATTAGCCAAGACCCACTGGGATTGCTGCTCGTCATTTCTGTCAAGAGGGTCGACAGGGATACCGTCGAGAAGTCTTGCAGTAAGCTCGGCGACCTTTGCTTGTTGGTCTGAAATGTCGGTGCTTGCTGCGCCGTTCGATGGGGAAGGGCGTGATACCTCACTGCCGTTGGCAATTATCCTCTCACGTTGCCTTTCAAGCCAATCCCTAAGTGACATTGTTGAAATGCAGTCATCGCGATTGTAGCCTTCGATGATTTCTTTTTCCGCATCGCTGATTGATGCAACATCATCGAGCTCGATGGCAGCTTGAAAAGAAGTCAATGCTCGGTTGGCATCCCTCAATGGAACCGCGCGAATATACTCGTAGAAGTGCTCAAGTCGTTTGAGCGAGTAACTTTCAACACTCGCGCGTACTGAATTTCTAACGACGCTGTAGAGGTCTACGAACACCTGCCCACGTAAAAGTTGGTCTACCTCGCTCTCTCGAGAGGCGTATCTTCCCATCAAACGTTTCAAAGCCGCGGGCTCATAGGGTGCAAAATGGTAAATGTGGAGTTGGGGATATTCTCTAAGTCGTTCTGTCACGAAATCGACGAAACGCTCGAAGACTTCTTTCTCTGCAGCGCGATCAAATGCCCAGTCAGAGACATGAGTTATCTCGCGTTTTGCTCCCTCAAAACTATAGCCAAAAAGATATTCTAATCCGTGCTCCCCCACAAATGGATCACCTTCGATGTCGAAAAATATATCCCCTTCACTCGGTTCTGGGAGGGCGGCCAACCCAAAGCCAGGCAATACGGGCAGTAGTTCAAACTTTTGAGCGCCTTCGGATCGCGCCTCAAACTGAATCCTGGCTTGTTCTTTACTCCTTTCAAAGGACTGACGTGTCCCGCGTTCAGGCTTCCAGCGTGTTTCTAACTTGATCGTCGCAAGCTTGCCGAGTGTGTCTATTCCAATCTTGCGCAGCTCCACCATCTGATTTGTCGTGATGCCCGCGACATAACTCAGATGATCATCTTCCCGGCGGCGTTTTTCACAAACATCGAACCATCGACAGATGTCGCAGTGCATGTTCGGTTCAGGATAGCTGGTGTAGGTTCCCGAAGTACAGGCCATCTCTAGCGCTGATTTTGCCTTTCTGTAGTACGCTCCGTAATCTGCCATCCGGTACATTTTGGGGGTGTAATCGGACCAAGGTACAATAACGTAGGCGTTCTCCGGTGGAGCGTATTGTGTCGACGCCAGAAGATCGGAATAGAGACAGAGTTGAAGAACGGTCCCGCCTTTTGTTTCTTGGGCCAGTTTGGTGTCGTATACCTCGTAAGACCAAGAGCCAAAGCGGCTTGGCGTTTCAACGCGCCGGAGAATATCCGACCGTCCCGCCCACTGCCCTGCGCGCAGGGCACCTTGAATGATCACGTCAACACCACGGGTCATCGCGTCGATGGTGGCAGCTACGTTGCTATCCTCAATACTGACGCCCTCGACCGTCACAGTGGAAAGGCCGAGTTCGATCAAGCGTTTTATAAACGCCTGTTCGTGGCGGAAACCACGTTCTCGGAGTGTGTCAACAAACGGATCGTATGTAGTGGGCTTGCAGAGTTCCCCGTGAACCACTTTAAGGTCTAGGTTCGTCATATGATTGCAGTTAAGAAAGCCGACTAAGTCTGATGCACTGAGCTCGATTTTATTAGTTCTGCTCCTCAAAGTCCCCTCCAACATGTTTCTACAAATTCTGCGAGTCCAGGATTTTGAGCCTCTGGCATTCCAGCCACGGATAAGCTTCGACGGGCGTTGTTTTCAGGCGTAGTGAGTAGAACGCCGACTTCCAGATCGTTTCCAGGCCGATTGAACCGTTTGGTGTTTAACCGAAAGCCGCGATGTCAAATCCATTTCACGGGCATTTTACTCACCGGGTGCCAGTCTCCAAGTTAGTCCAAAACGGAAACTCAATCTCGCTCTTCTCTCTTGGTTACACAAGTACTCCGTGTATATTGTCACCAAGACAGGGGGTGGAGAATTTGCGAAGTCTAGCTTTGTTTTCATTGGCGCTGGGAATACTCTTACTTCCGTTAGGTGGGGAAGCGCTTTCCCAAAGCCGAACTCCAAGGGAAATCCAGCAGGCTTTGGCTGACAGAGGGTACGCTGTCGGCACAGTGGACGGTGTATGGGGACGACGCTCGATTGCTGCACTAAAGGCGTTCCAAACGAGTGAGGGCTTACCGACAACCGGCGTTGTCGATGAGACAACGCTGAAAGCCCTTGTGGCACCTCCACAACGTTCTGCAGGAGATACTGCGGCAACGAGTGAAAGTTCTCCTCCGTCTTTCGGAGTCGCTCCAAAGGTCGATCGCGCGAGTTTACCTCCCATTCAAGGCTCGACAGCCAATAAAACAATACCGACAAACGAGGCCCTGCCAGCTACAGAGATAAAACAGAACTCTGACGATGTTGAGCATGTAGGCGATTTGACACCTGCCGTAGACCCCAGTACGCCGTCCACGAGCGCTTCAGGAAATATTCTGCCACCTCCGCGCGCAGATGGTAATGAACCGTCGCGATCACGAGGGAACAAAGCAGCGTCTACTTTTGGAAAAGTCGCATTTTGGGGAGGTGTCATTCTTCTCGTAGTGGTGTGGCGGCGTGGGAGGAAGAAACGCGTTGCAAGTCCAAAAGCGATTCAACCGAGCACTATGCCTTATGTAGAAATCAGTACGACCAATCCTCGGCCGTTCGTCCAACACAAACACTCTGTGGCTGCGAGCGCCGAAACAGACAATGACACCTTGGTTGAGATCATCGCTCCGAGAACTCTTTCACCGGAATCCGGTACGGCGATTAAAAAGCCTGGGCCGCTTGCCACACACAACGAGCTGGTGAACGACTGGGTAACTCGGAATAGTGTGAAGGACGACCGTAGACCAGCAATGCCTCATACCAGAGGAAGTTCGGTATGGGTGGCACCTGAGAGCCCGATTACGGTTGGACCATTCACCATCACAAAAGGTCTTATCTACGTTGGCTCATCTCTACCTAAGCAAGGTGGGTGGAGCGACCAAGAAAACTGTTTAATTGACCCAAGGCAAAAAGTCGCGAAATCTGGTGATCCAAGTGGTGAGACGATGGGGTATTGGCCATCATACGCTCAGCTCACACCTTCAGCTAGATACTCTTACCTTGAATGGCTGGCCGGAGATCGGTCAAACCCAGAAACGTACATTGGATACATCTTCCTCTATTTCTATGGTCTTGAGCGTCGGTTGATGTTAGAGCCTCTAGCCTCGGGAAACGCCGAGGTCGTATCCGAAGTTCAAAGACTGCTTGAAATCTACGGTTATAATGGGTCGTTCAATCGCTACGCTAGCGAGTTGCTATCTGCGCAAGAGCTTAGAAGTGGCGAGCAGTCACCTTCGCTAATCGCGAGCCTGCAGCGAAATGGATACGAAGTCCCAACAGCCATAAAGATCGCGATTGGAGTTCGGGTCCGCGATAAGCGACCGATTGAGCCAGACTTGTTGTTGCGCTTTGTTCTGACCCACCCAGAGACCCGAGTGCGCACTCCCGCTAAACGTGCACCGGAGATACTCAGGACGCTTTTTATTGCCGCTGCGGAAGAACGTTATCCCGACGGCTACGTGATGAAGCCAGGACGAGTGAAGGCGTTGAAGAAGCGATACCGTGCCTGCAGCGGTACCTTCGAAGTCGATGTCGACGTACTCGGAGGTGCAATTCCTGACGTCACCGATCGTTCCGAACCCATCAATACCGCGAGAAAAATATTCGATAAATGTACCGATGAGTTGGAAGAGTTCAGTCGAGCAGTGGGTCGGTTACCGGGACTGAAGCCAAATCTATCAGCAATTTCGAAACTGCCCTCGTCTTTACGCCGAGGGGAGGCCGAAAATCTCGCCGGTTCGCCTGTAACTGTTTTGGATAACATTGCAAAACAACAGGCATTTGCGACAGTGGCACAAATTGCTTCCGTCACGGGGGTCAGCCTCGGAGATGCGCCGACGAAGGGAAAGCTGCGCGAAATCGCACAGCTATGTGCATCATTTAATCTAGGCGTCACATTCGATCCCGCCTTTGCTTTTAAGGTGGCGGCAGCAGACGACAAGGCAATTCTGTTTCCTCTACAATCCGATCAGGTTGGAGAAGCGACGTCGCGCTTCAGACAGCTTCAGCTTAGCCTAATGTTAGGTATGGTTGTTGGGTTCGCCGACGGTGACTTCCATGAAAATGAGCGAAACGCCATCCTCGAGAAAATATCGCAAGCTGTTGGTTTGACGGAAGATGACCGGCTGCGATTGATAGCCGAGGTGCGACTTAGTGAAACAAATCCAGAGAGGCTCGAAGATTGGATGAAACGTCTCAAAGACGTCCCGTCCGATGCACGGGAGGCAATTGCGGACGAACTGATAGTCATGGCTACGGCGGACGGTGAACTTCATGCGGAAGAAATCCGGAAGTTGGAGACAATATTCCGGCGAATGGGACTTCCAACAGACGACCTATACGACAGGCTACACGGTTCTAGTCGGATTCTGAAAGACACGAATGATGCCGCTGTTTCTAACGGCGTCAATCCAGGCGCGACGAGCCAGAGAATTGACCTTTCACGGCTGAAGAGTATTCGTTCTGAGACACTCGTAACCTCCAGCGTTCTTGCCGATATTTTCACTGAAGAAGAGGATGACGTCTCCGTCGCGGCAGATCAGATTCCAAGCGACGCGACCTCGTCCAGCGAACTTTTTGACGGCTTGGAGCAACGATTTGGACTCCTTCTGTCAGAGCTTGTCGCACGGCAGTCTTGGTCGGCCGCTGACTTCGAGCATTTGGTGCGCGATGCGGGCCTAATGCCTGGCGCTGCTAAGGAAGCAATCAATGAATGGGCTCTGGATCGTTTTGACGACCTCCTTATCGAGGGTGACGATCCGGTCGGTATCAACATGCATCTACTGACATCTACATCTGTGACGCAATCTGAACAAGTTAAAGAAAGCCTATCCGCATGACCGTTAAACCGCCAGCCATCAAACCACGTGACCGCGATACAATCATAAATGCTCTGCGGGCAGGTGTTGTGCCGCGGCTCGGTTTACAGCATATCCAAGTCGGACGGCAACGAGAGATCGAAGCCGTAATCCGCGATATCACGCGCATAGGGCAGGGTGGGGCAAGTATCCGGTTTGTTATCGGGTCCTACGGCGCAGGTAAAACTTTCTTCCTTTTCCTCGTTCGGCAGATCGCCCTTCAAAGTAAGCTAGCGGTTTGTCAGGCAGACCTCTCACCGGACCGTCGCATCCACGCCTCAAACGGCCAAGCGCGCTCTCTATATGCTGAGTTAGCCAGAAGTCTCTCAACCCGAACTGCCCCAGACGGTGGGGCTATAAGAAACATTCTTGAGAGCTATATCCAGAAGGCGACTGAACGAGCAGTTGCTTCCGGTATTCCGGTGGAGGCTGCGGTCAAAAACGGTCTCGGCGACATCAGGGAGATGGTAGGGGGGTACGACTTCGCTACGGTCGTCGCTGCCTATGCCCGGGGATATGAGGAAGGCAACAATACTTTACAGGATAATGCTCTGCGGTGGTTGAGAGGAGAATATACAACAAAGACCGAGGCACGCACCGATCTTGGTGTACGGACGATAATAGACGACGCGGCATTCTACGATGGTCTTCGTCTCCTTGCTCGTTTCGTTCGGATTGCTGGCTTCGGTGGATTGCTTGTGACGTTGGACGAACTGGTCAATTTATACAAATTGCAAAACGCTCAAGCTCGAAGACAAAACTACGAGCAAATATTGCGAATCCTAAATGATGTGTTGCAAGGCACCACTGAGGGTATCGGGTTCATCCTCGGAGGAACGCCGGAATTTTTGCTCGACACACGGCGCGGCCTTTACTCGTACGAAGCCCTTCAAAGCAGGCTTGCCGAGAATAGCTTTGCCGTTGGTGGACTAACTGATTACTCGGGACCCGTAATCAATCTACCCAGCCTCACTCCTGAAGAGTTGTTTCACTTGCTCGAGCGCTTACGTGATGTGTTTGCCGGTGGTGACGCAAATAAATATTTGGTTCCCGACGACGCGCTCATAGCGTTCATGGATCATTGTTCAAACACAATCGGTGACGCCTACTTCCGCACTCCACGTAATACAGTCAAAGCTTTCGTCGATCTGCTGGCAGTGCTCGAGCAGAACCCGGAAGTGCGATGGAATGAAATTTTGACGGAGGTCTCCGTGCTTGAAGACCGGCAGGGTTCGATCGACCAAGAGGAAACAGAAGATTCCGATGAAGGTGATGACGAACTTGCCACGTTCCGCCTTTGACAGCCTTAGCCCACTCGTTCAAAAGTGGATTTGGCAGCAGAAATGGCAGCGGCTCCGCGATGTCCAGGAGAAGGCCATACCTGCGGTCTTGAACGGCGGTGACGTCGTCATTTCTGCTCGAACGGCGGCTGGAAAGACAGAGGCGGCAATGTTGCCGTTACTTACCCGAGTCTTAGCCAAAGATAATTGGGACGGCTTCGCCGTATTATATGTCAGTCCTCTCAAAGCATTGATAAACGATCAGTACCGTCGTTTGGAAAGCCTATGTGAAGCGTGCGATATCCCACTTCACAAGTGGCATGGCGACGTGTCAGCCGACATTAAGGCAAAGGCACGAAAGCGCCCTAGCGGTATCGTCTTGATCACGCCCGAGTCTCTCGAAGCTTTGCTAGTGCGACGAGGTCGGGAAATTCGTTTCCTGTTCGCATCGCTTGATGCGGTCGTAATCGACGAGTTGCACGCTTTCATTGGAAGTGAGCGCGGCATGCAGTTGCAATCCATTCTGACCCGTATCGAAGTTGCCTGCGGCCGGGATCGCATTGATCGGATAGGTTTATCGGCAACGTTGGGAGACATGCAACTCGCCGCTGAAGCGCTAAGACCTTCTCAGGGAGCACAGGTGGTTCGGATAGAGGGAGATGATGAAGGGAGCGGCGTAAGACTGCAAGTGAGGGGGTATTACTCTGGAGAACCAGAACCTGGGACTGTTGCAATTGATGGCGACAATGAACTGACAGACTATGACAGAGGCGGGGATGAAGCCGAGATTCACGGCATTCCAGATCGATTGGCGACTGACATATTTCGTTTTCTCCGAGGCAGACGGAATCTGATTTTTGGTGGGTCGCGCCAAAGAGTGGAGCTGTTCGCTGATCGGCTTAGGAGGATGTGTGAAGGCCAGCGAGTCCCAAACGAGTTTTTCCCGCACCATGGTAGCCTCTCGAAGGAAGTGAGAGAGGACGTCGAGGTTCGGCTGAGGGATGATCCGAGGCCGACAACGGCGGTTGCAACGACGACACTCGAGTTGGGCATCGACATAGGCGACGTTGAAAGCGTCGCGCAGATCGGGCCGGGGTTTTCTGTCTCGTCACTTCGGCAACGCTTGGGTCGCTCTGGTCGGCGCGCTGGAAGCCCGGCAATCATTAGAATTTTTGTCATTGAGCCGCCGCCCTCTCGCGGAGGGCATCCCCTAGATAGGCTGAACCTCGATCTGATTCAGTCTATCGCGATGATCGAGTGCTTAAAAGCGGGATGGTGTGAGCCCCCGTCGCCAACTGGTCTACATCTTTCAACACTACTCCATCAAGTGCTCGCCTTGGTCGTCCAGACGGGCGGTGTGCAGCCAGCTACTGCATGGAAGGTACTCTGTGAGCGGGGGCCCTTCAAAACGGTCGATAGGCCGCTTTTCGTCGACTTACTGAAGTGCATGGGTTCAGAGGAAAACAAGCTGCTTGAACAATCGCCTGATGGACTGCTAATGATTGGAGCCAGTGGCGAAAAGATCACTGAATCATACGAATTTTATCCAGTATTCGTGACACCACGCGAGTACCGAATATTGAACGATAACCGTGTTCTGGGCACTTATCCGCTCGACTCGGGTCTGAAAGCCGGCGAGACGTTGATCTTTTCGGGGAGGCGCTGGCGGGTTATCACCGTTGATGACGCGGCCCGGATTATACACGTGAAGGCAGCCAAGGGGGGGAAACCCCCAAAGTTCATCGGAACGGGCGGCGCTATTCATGACCGTGTAGTGCAGGAAATGCGTAGTGTTCTCAGTGGAGACGAACGCTTCCCATACATTGATAGCTTCGCTCAAGAGATGCTGAATGATGCAAGGGCAACATATAACGAGCTTGGTTTAGGAAGCTCATCGACTATTGAGTTTGGCGATGGCGTGATTGTGTTGCCGTGGGTTGGGACTAGAAAGCTGAAGACGCTTTCACTGGCATTGCAGAGTGCGAATTTTCAGATCACGGAAGTCAACCACGGTATCGAACTCACTGCCTGCACCGCCGACGGCGTACGAACACATCTACGGGACCTAGCTGCGGGGAAAGTGCCGTCCGTCGCAACGTTGATGAGCGGCGTTTCTCAGCCCCATGTGGCCAAGTTTGATTCCTTTCTCACCTTGGAGTTGATGACGGCGCTTACGATCACGGAACGTCTGGAATATGAGGCTTTGCCTGAGATAGCCGCTAATATGGTCTTGTGATCTGGTTGTCTGTCCAACCTCGGTTCACGTTTGCCTCCGAGCGCTTTGGATGAGGCGCGTTTATGTCTTCAACGTGTCACATCTCTCGGAGAAACATCTGTACCCTAAAAGTTTTCATCAAAAGTCTGTTCCCGCAGGAGTAGTTTAAGTTTTGGTCAGACATCCGGTTTAGTCAAAGAGCGTTATTTATGAGGGAACTCGGATGACGGCACTGATCAAAAGTTTTAAAACTCGCTACGTTTTTTATGTTGAGTTGGTAAGCAACGACATATTGTTGGGTACGGGGCAGCTTACCTCAAAATTCGATGTAGCCGACTTTTCCGCAAATGATGACGTCCATGTTGCTCTCGATGACTTCGATGGGTTCGATTGTGTGGGTGCGGATGATCTTCCCGGCTATGTAGCTGTAACTTTCTTCCGCGTCGTGAATGGCCGCAAAATCTGGTTGCGCTCCTACCTCTATGGGCCTGGAGGATACATAGGTGATTTCTCTTTGCCTGCAGGAGCTTTGCAGGCGGCGAGGGTTCAGCGTGACAAACACAACCGCATGTATGGTATGTGAAGTGGTATCACCTAGCTGTGCCGAGGCCCATCTCGAGCAGCTTGACGTTGAAAGGATGTTCTTTTTTTAGCATGCTTTGCCGACCATGCGTTTGTTCATAGGCTAGATTGTTCTCTACCCGCCCTTTGAATTCGGAAAAGCGGAGCTTCAATGCTTCGCTCCCATCGAGTCGAACCTTCTCCGTAAATGCGGAAATCAGGTGCTTTTGCGTCGCGCAACTACCCGTCTCTTCCGCAAAGCCTAAGCGTTCAATCAAGAGTTCTTCCCACGGTTTCACCTTGCCTCGCCAAATTCGTCTGTCGTCTTTCTCTATTTTGTACAGTTCGACGGCCGGCGCAAATCCAGCCTCCAGGGCGATGACGGCACGTCACGCTGCAGCCTGAACGTTCGCTTTGGGTGCAATTGCTTAACGAGTGGCTGGAAACAAAAGAATGTCGTGAATTATACATATAGTACAAATAATCAAAATCTAGTGCAATATGAGAAATTTGTCTGCGGTAAAGTAAATGTCTGTATCTTGTATTATAATTTAAATACTTTTGCGTTGAATAATGCTTCTTAAATATTATATTTTTTAGCCATCGATCTATCGATGATCGTTGATTTTCGATTTGCAACTGGCAAAATCAAAAAAAAAGCTAAGGTCGTTTTGGTGACTCCCGGTCAGAATCCGTGACTCCTTACACCATTCCTGCCTGTTATCGCTTGCATTTCAAGATTTGCAGGTATATACCCGCAATATGTCGAGCGATTCCTGTCATTGCATCCTTTTGCGCAAAGCCTCTCGTCGCATCTCGTCCTATTATGACGAGGCGCTGGCGCCGCTTGGCGTGAACATCGGTCAATTCAGCCTGCTGCGCAACATCAACCGTGTGGCACCGGTGTCGCTGACGGACCTTGCCGCCCGTGTGGAGCTGGACCGTTCGACCGTCGGGCGCAATGCCAAGGTTTTGGAGCGCATGGGGCTTGTGGCCTTCGGCCACGGCGAGGACCAGCGCGAGGCGATGCTGACAATCACGGAACAGGGCCATGCGATTCTGACAGAAGGCGCTCCGCTGTGGGACGGCGTTCAGGAGGATATCGAAACCCGTCTGGGGCCGGAAAAGACGAAACAGCTGCAGGAACTGCTTTCGGCGCTTTGATATTTTTATGTAAAGCGGGTATATGCCCATAAAAACGGGTATGCACCCGTAAAATCCGCCGGAAGGCGATGAGGAAAGGGACCAACACGATGCTCTCCACACGCCTTGCAGGATGGATGGCCACCAGAAATCTCCACTACGGATGGCTGGTTGCCGCAACCACCTTCCTGACCATGCTGGCGACGGCTGGCGCCATGGGATCGGCCGGAGTGATGATCCAGCCGCTGCATCAGGAATTTGGCTGGGATATCGCCGATATCTCCACCGCTATGGCCGTGCGACTTGTGCTTTTCGGCCTGCTTGGGCCTTTCGCTGCTGCCTTCATGAACCATTTCGGTATCCGGCAGGTGGTTGTCACCGCGCTTGCGATGATCATGGGCGGCATCGTCGCCTCCCTGTTCATGACGCAGGTGTGGCAGCTTCTTCTTTTGTGGGGCGTGGTGATCGGCGTCGGCACTGGCATGACGGCGCTGGTGCTGGGCGCGACGGTCGCCAGCCGCTGGTTCACCAAACGCCGCGGGCTTGTCATCGGTTTGATGACGGCCAGCAACGCCACCGGCCAGCTCGTTTTTCTGCCGCTTCTTGCCGCGCTGACGGAAGCCTATGGATGGCGCACCGCGCTGACGCTGACCGTCGCCGTGATCGCCACGGCCATGGTGCTCGTGCTGCTCCTTATGCGTGACCATCCCGCCGATGTCGGTCTGCCCGCCTATGGCGAAACGGTGGTGGCAAAACCGCAGAAACAGGACCACAAATTCCTCGCGACGCTGGTGTCGCCGATCCTGACACTGAGAAGCGTTTCCGGAAATCCGGTGTTCTGGGTTCTGTTCGGCACGTTCTTCGTCTGCGGCCTGTCGACCAACGGGCTGATCCAGACCCACTGGATCTCGATCTGCGGCGATTTCGGCATGGCGGCGGTCACGGCGGCGGGAACGCTTGCGGTCATCGGCATCTTCGATTTCGTCGGCACGGTCTTTGCCGGGTGGCTGTCCGACCGGTTCGACAACCGCTTCCTGCTGTTCTGGTTTTACGGCCTGCGCGGCCTGTCGTTGATCTACCTGTCGTTCTCCGGTTTCAGCGTCATTGAACTGTCGATCTTCGCCGTATTTTACGGCCTGGACTGGGTGGCGACCGTGCCGCCGACCGTGAAGCTTGCCGCCGAGAACTTCGGGCGGGAAAAGGCTGGCCTCGTGTTCGGTTGGGTGTTTACCGGCCACCAGCTCGGCGCTGCCACCGCCGCCTTCGGCGCGGGTTTCTTCCGCAGCGATTTCGGCACCTATATGCCGGCGCTGCAGATCGCCGGACTGATGTGCATGATCGCGGCGATCTCCGTGCTGCTGCTGCGCAAGCCGGGGCAGACGACGCTTGCACCGCAGGCGGCCTGATTCGTCGACATTTGTTGAGTGCTCGCATTCTCATGCCGGGAATGCGAGCGGAACGGGAAGAAGCCGAAAAGCGAGATTTTCAGGCAATGTCCTGATGCTTTGATCCATCTCAAACAGCTTGTCCCAGCGATGGTGATAGTGGCGGCGACGGCTGCCGGAACCGGAATTCGATTCTGTCCTGCGGCGCGCCGGTTCGGGCATGTCCCGACCATGCATCAAGGAGAGAAGAGATGTTGAGCAAGAATGGAAAAATCGCGCATCTGCTGGCGGGTGTCGCGGCGGTGATGGTTTCGGGCAGCGCGATGGCCGGGGATCTCGCGCCCGCGGCACCGGCGCCGACGGCCGAGGAGGCGATTGCCGCGGCGAGAAGTCCGTGGATGCTGCGCGTGCGCGGGCTTGGCGTCATCACCCATGACAGCGGTAGCGTCGATGGCGTGGCGGGTGCCGGGCTCTCCTACTCGGATACGGTGATCCCCGAACTCGACATCAGCTATTTCTTTACCGACAACATCGCCGCCGAACTGATCCTCGGCACGACCTACGCCAGGATCAGCGGCGAGGGTGTGCTGGCCGGGACGCCGGTCGGCAAGACGTGGTTGCTGCCGCCCACGCTGACGCTGCAATATCACATCACCGATTTCGGCGCGTTCAAGCCCTATATTGGCGCGGGCGTGAACTATTCGCTGTTCTATAACCAGTCCGAGAAGCCCGGTTTCACCAACCTCGACGTCAAGAACACGTTCGCGCCTGCGCTGCAGGTTGGTTTCGACTACATGCTGAACGAACATTGGGGCGTGAACTTCGACGTGAAGAAGCTGTTCCTCAAGACGGACTGGACGGCGGAGCTGAACGGCGTGCCGGTCAGTGGCAAGGCCAGGCTCGACCCATGGCTGATCGGTGCGGGTGTCACCTATCGCTTCTGATGGTGCGGGGTGGGCGCTGCCACTTTGACGCGCTGCGTCCGATGATATATACGGATGGCCACGGGCAGGGAGCCCCGGCCGTCCGCAGGCGTTTTCGCCATGGTGAAGCTTCCTTATTCGATAACGGTCATCCCATGTTCTGCATGTCGACGATGGCAACGCGGGCTCCCTTCGCAAACTCCGGCATGCTGAGACTGGAGAACCGTTATGAGCGCTTCCAAACCGCTTCCGTCGCTCGAGGGGCTGAAGGAACAGGCTAAGCGCCTGCGCGCAGCCCTTGAAGGGCAGGGGCAGGCAATTTCCCATTCGAAGGCGCTGGAACTGATCGCCGCGCAACATGGCTTCCGCGACTGGAACACGTTGCATGCGGCGGCCGGAAACCGGCCAGCCTTCAATCCCTATCTTTTAGGGTCCCGCGTCGAAGGCCACTATCTCGGCCAGCCCTTCGTGGCGTCGGTGCTGGGCGTGCAATCGCTCGGCGGCGATCCCGAACGCTACCGGCTGACGCTGCATTTCGACGACCCGGTGGACGTGGTGCGCTTCGAGAGCTTTTCCGCTTTCCGCCAGCGCGTTCACTGCAACGTCGATGCAACAGGCCGCACGTGGGAGAAAACCTCCAACGGCCGCCCGCAGGTGGAACTGCGGTGGTAGCTTGAGCGGAGTGGTGCCTAGAACGTACCCGTAAAACGCGACGTGACGGCAGAGCCGCGATAGGACAGTTCGTCGTCGCGCTCGCCATGCAGCAGGCGGTCGAATTCCACTTCAAGCCTGCTGCTCTTTCCGGTTTCGAGCGAGAGCGTGGCGACCAGCCGCCGCTCGGTGATGTCATAGTTGTAATACATCCAGTCCTTGTGAACCCGGCGCAGCGCAAGGTCGAGGCCCACCTTGTCGGTGAGCTTGCTTTTCATGACGAGCTGCCAGCGCCGATGAAACTCGCCGATCGGATCGTCGGGATCGAACAGTGCGTAATCCTGCGAATAGCCCGTGCCGAAGGCGAGGCTGTCGGAGGCTTTCCATTCGGCTTCGGCGCGAAGATAGGGGCGGGTACGCTCGATCTTGTCGCTGAGTTCATCGCCGGAAATCCTCGTCAGCCCAGCCTCGGCCAGAAAGGCGAGGCGGTCGGCAAGCTTGTAGCCGTAGGCAAGCGAGCCGCGCAGCGTGTTTGCCTCGAACCTCTCGTATTTTTCCTGTTGGCCTTCCGGCACCAGGATGCGGTCATAGGCGACCGTGACACCTGCCTCACCACCGCCCAGCGGCCGGACGTGCTCGGCCTTCAGCGACAGCAGCGCTTCGTTGGCCTCCAGCCGCGTGGGAAGGAAAAAGGCGGGCTTGAAGCGGGCAGTGCCTTTCATCAGGCTGGTCAACCCGGCCGTCAGCGTGGTCTTGCCGCCGAGCGCCAGAACGCCGACGGTGGAAGATGCCTCCAGCTTGTGATCCAGCTGGCGGTAGCCGATATCCTGTTCGGGAAAGTGAAAGAAGATGTCACCGCTGTCGCTGCGCGTTCCGCGAAGCTCAGCCGCCCATTCCAGCCGCTCCGAAAGACGTTTTGTCAGGCCCAGCGTTGCGGTGGTGTTGTGTTCGTTGGCAAAGAGGTAGCGGGGTACGCGCACCTCCTCATGATCGAGCGAATAGCGCAGTTCCGCACCCTCAAGCTCCACCTTGCCATTCATGCCAAGCCCGGCCCGCAGCGAAATGGCGCTCAGGCGGTTGGTATCGCCAAAATAATTCGTGTCGTAGGTCGCACCGGAAGAATAGCTGAACTCCGGACCTTCGGCGCGCACGGAAGAGGCGCAGGCAAGGCCGATGACAAGCGCTACACATCCCCCCAGTCGCATCTTCATCTCCGATGGCTAATTGAGGAATATCTTATATTTACATGGTTAATAATTTTCTCAGCAGGTTGCGATCTGTGTATCGTTTCTGAACGGTGCGAGAGGGCAAATATCTCCGCCACTGTTCGGAGTATAATTAGGTAAAATTTTATGAAAATCTCCAGTATTAATGTTAGTTATTTATTGTAATATTAGGCTTCGCTTGAATTAGAATCCTCTAAATATACAGTTCAATCACGCCAGACGGCGTTGATCAAACTCAAGAGGAGAGTGAAATGATTGTTAAGTTTGCTTGTGTTGCTGCCGCTCTTACTGTCGCTTCCGTTGGTCAGGCCCATGCCGGCGGTCTTCTGGGCATCCTGTCCGGAAACAGCAACAAGAACAGCGCGCTCATCGTCGTATCGCCAAGCATCGACCTCGGCGTCAGCGGTATCCTGTCCAATAACGGGATTCTGAACGGCAACAAGACCGGCATCCTGAATGGTGTCCTGAACGGCAACAAGACCTCCGTTGACGTCATCGACAACAACGACAACGGCAAGAAAAAGCGCCGCCACTAAGAAGCGGTCATCCTGAAGAACTGGGGGCGATGCTCCCTTGAGGGTGGTGACAATGTTCCGGGTCGCTCCATAGGCCGCAGGAACATGCTCTTACTCGTTCCCCCGGCGAGGGGCCAGCACGATCACGTCCCTGATCGCAAGAGTATCTTGGACTGCGCGCTCGCGCGGTTGCTGGATGCCGGATCAACCCTGGGCCAGATCCAGGGACCGGAATGTCGGGAAAAGGGCACTTGCCCCAACGTCATCACTCTCAAGGGGGCTTCGCCCCCTTTTTTCGTTACGGCCATAAGGTTCACCCGCGCTCTTCCGACTGACGCGCAGGCTTGAACACCGCATCCTTTTGGTGTGAAGGTAGGGCTCGCGCCACAGACTTCATTCGATTCCCATGATGCCGAGACACCTTATGCCGGGCGGCTTCGATCGTCAGGCCTATATGATTGCGTTGCTGGTCTTCGTCGCTGGCGGCACCAACGCGACCATCGTGCCGTTCATCGGCTTCTACGTCATTCAGGTGCTTGGTCATCCGCCCGCCACCGTCGGCCTCTACAGCGTCATTGCCATGATTTCCTCGATCATGGGCAGCCGGATCTATGGCGAACGGGTCGATGCCGGAATCAGGATCCGGCCGCTGCTCATGGCATCGATCATCGGGGCGATGCTTGCGGCAATGGCGGCGATGTTTGGCAATCTTCCGCTGCTGGTCGCGATCACCGCGCCTGCCATGGGGCTTGCCAATGCCGCCACGACGCTGGTGTTCAGTTACGGACGCCATCACGGCCGCGAAATGGCGCTCGATGCCGCATCCTACAACGCCTTTCTGCGCGTGATGGTGTCGCTGGCATGGATGGTGCTTCCAGCCGCCGCCTACCTGATCGCCGATCTTGCCGGGGCGAGGGCCGTGTTCGCCAATGGTCTGCTGATGGCGACAATATGGGGTGGGCTGGCACTGGCCGTGGTTCCGCGTGATCAGAGCTGTCCCATGGAGCGGCCGGCAGAAACGGAAGCCGATGGCGGTCGGAACGTGCCGCTGCTTCTGGCGGCCGGGGCAACATTCTGCATGTCCTTTGCCCATTCGCTGTGTGCCTCGGCGCTGCCCGTTTTTCAGGTGCGCGAGGTGGGCTTTCCGGATTACGTGCCCGGCCTGTCGCTCAGCGTCAAATGCGCGATGGAGGTGCTGCTGATCCTGCTTGCGCCGAAGATCATGCGCAGGGTCAGCGCCCGCGTCATTCTGGCGGGTGCGGCGGTGGTGGCCATCATCGCCTTCAACATCATCGCGTCGGTGCAGAGCCTGCCCGGCATGGTGTTCGGCGCGGCGATGGAGGGCGCCTATTACGGCCTGTTCGCCGGAACCTCGCTGACCTTCCTTCAGGGATTTTCCCGAGGACGCATGGCGCGGGCGACGGCGCTCTACATGAACTCGATCTTTCTGGCGAGCCTGTTTGCCGTGCCGCTGATGGGCCTCATCGCGCAATATGCGAGCTTCGGGCTCGCCATCCGGCTTGCCTCGGCGGGTGCCGGTGCTGCCCTGCTGATGTTGTTTCTAACGCGTCGTCAGGTGACGGCGTAAGGTGCGGTCAAGCACGGAGTTCCCTCATTCCTGTGACGAGCACAGGAATGAGGGAAAACGTTGTTAAGCGCGCTGCAGACAAGGATTGAAGCGCTCTGATCCTCACGCCGAAATGTCGATGACGCCGCAGTCGCCTGCTTCAGAGGCGAAGGACAGAAGCTTGCCGGTGGCGCTCCAGTCCATGGAGGTGATGGCCCCCTTGCCGGGGCGGCGCAGCAAGGCTTCCTTGCCGTCTACCACGCGCACGCCGAGGATCATGCCATCGATAAAACCGATGGCCAGAACCTCTTCGGCCGGATGGAAGGCAACGGTGGTGACCATGATGTTGGCGCGGGTGCCCAGCTCCAACGGCGCCTTGCCCATCGGACCATCCTTGCCCGCAAAAGGCCAGACGATGGCGGCGGGTGCGCCGGATGAGGCGAGCCATTTGCCCTTCGGCGACCAGGACAGCGATTTGACTTTGGAGGGATATCCCGTCATGCGCATGTGGCGGGCTTCCATGCCACCCTTGGTGGCTTCCATCTTCCAGCCGTGCAGGGCGTTTTCCTGCATGGTGGTGACGAGGAACTTGCCATCCGGTGAGAAGGTGACGCCGGTATGGGCGCCTTTCCATTCCAGATCGACAGGATCGCCAGCGGTGGCCACCCAATGCAGCGTCACGCCGTTGTAGCGCGCCACCGCAATGCGCATGCCCTTGGGAGCGAATGCGATGGCCTCCACCGTACGCTCTTCCTTGAATTCCTTGACCGTTCCATCCGACAGGCGCACGAAGCTGGACTTGCCGACGCCGTAGGCAACCGCCTTCTGCGGTCCACCCGCGACGACGCTGATCCACTTGCGCGGCACGTTCGCCAGTTCGGAAAGCGAACCATCGTGGCCGATGCGCAGCACGCGGCCATCCTCGCCGCCGGAAATGAGCGTGGCGCTGTAGGGGTCGCGGATGCAGGTCAGAAGCCCCTGATGCGCCTCTGTGACCTTTTCTCCGCCATCCAGACGGTGAATGGTGCCGGCAGCAGTGGCGAAAAGTGGAATGTCGCCGAGAAAATGGGTCGAGACCACGTGGCCTTCGATATCAAGCGGGGCAACAGTCGGCATGGGGAGAATGTCTTTCTTGTGTGGTTGCTTGCTCTGGTTCTGGCCAGAATGGATAGTTTCAGCAAGGAGCGTTCCTCGCGACGTCATGGCCGGGCTTGCCCCGACCATCCATATGTTCCGGTAATGGCTCCTCGGGTCAAGCCCGAGGATGACGTGGAGATCGTCGTGACGGGATCAGGTCCGGCATGACGGGGCCGTGAACGGCTCAGGCCGTGGCTTCGCAGGCGTGAAAACTCTTTTCGAGCTTCTCGCGGTCGAGGTTGCGGCCGATGAAGACGAGGCGCGTTTCACGCTTTTCGTCTTCCTTCCACGGACGCTGGTGATCGCCTTCGATGATCATGTGCACGCCCTGCACGACGTAACGCTCGGCGTCGCCCTTGAAGGCGATGATACCCTTGAGGCGCAGGATGTTTGGGCCATCCGTCTGCGTGACTTTCTGGATCCATGGGAAGAAACGATCCGGGTTCATCTCGCCGCCACGGAACGAGATCGATTGCACCGTCACGTCATGGATCGGTGAAGGCGCGCCATGATGGTGGTGGTGATCGTGTCCATGGTCGTGATGATGGTGGTCGTGATCATGGTGGTGATGATCGTGTCCATGGTCATGATCGCAATCTGGGCCGCAGACGTGATCCTCATGGCCATGCTCGAGGAAATGCGGATCGTTTTCCAGAGCGCGCTCGAGATTGAAAGCACCCTGATCCAGCACGCGGGCAAGGTCGACACCCGAACGGGTGGTCTTGTAGATGCGGGCCGACGGGTTGATGGCGCGTACGATATCTTCGATGCGGGCGACTTCTTCCGGCGTGACGAGATCGGTCTTGTTGACGACGACGACATCGGCAAAGGCGATCTGGTCTTCGGCTTCGCGGCTGTCCTTCAGGCGCAACGGCAGGTGCTTTGCATCGACCAGCGCCACAACGGCGTCAAGCTCGGTCTTGGCGCGCACGTCGTCATCCATGAAGAAGGTCTGCGCAACCGGAACCGGATCGGCAAGGCCGGTGGTTTCGACGATGATCCCGTCGAAACGGCCGGGGCGACGCATCAGACCTTCCACGACGCGGATCAGGTCGCCGCGCACGGTGCAGCAGACGCAGCCATTGTTCATTTCGTAGATTTCTTCGTCCGACTCGACGATCAGGTCGTTGTCGATGCCGATCTCGCCGAACTCGTTGACGATGACCGCATATTTCTTGCCGTGGTTTTCGGACAGGATGCGGTTGAGAAGGGTCGTCTTGCCAGCGCCGAGATAGCCGGTCAGCACGGTGACTGGAATGGGCTTGGCTGTTGCTGTTTCGGTCATGGAAACCTCGTGTCAAAACAGGCCCGGCGAGACCGGGCGGAAAGTGTTGCCGTCCATATAGGCGTGTGGCCGGGGCAGTTCAAAGAGATTCTGATGAAGTTTTTCAAATCTTGTTATGAAATAACGTTATGTCAAACGCGTTGATGTCTTCCAGCAGCTCCACAAAGCCGTTCACCGCGTGGGCGATGAGCCTTTCGCCTTTTTCCGCAGTGGCCGCGGCGGCGTTGCCTGCCACGCCGTCGTCATTCAGATCGCGCATCATCCAGCCGAATGCATGTGGGCCATAAGCGCGCAGATGTTTGAAAATCTTCGCGAAATCCGCCTGACGGGACGGGAAGGAGCGTGCTTTGCCCATATCCACCCTGTCCGGATAAAGCGCCAGCATGACGGATGTTTCGATATCTCCGCCGTGGATGTCGAAGGTCTTGTCTTCCGGCCGGACGATTTCCGGGGGTATGCCGAAGCGGGTCCAGCTTGTCGCCACCGCCAGCATGCCAAAGCGCACACGCGCCTCGGTCGCCACGATGGTCAAGAGCGGTGAGTTGCCGCCATGGGCGTTCAGCATCACGAACTTGCGCACGCCCTTGTCGTATTCGGCTTCAGCGATGCTGAGCCAGCGCTCCACCGCCTCGTCGTAACGCAGCGATCGGGTGCCCGGCACATCAATGTGCTCGATGGAATAACCGACCGGCTCCACCGGCAGGAAGGAAACGGGCAGCGTTTTCGGCAGTGCCGCGCCAAGGCGCGAGACGATGCCTGCGGCAATCAGCGTGTCCGTTTCGAAGGGCAGATGCGGGCCGTGCTGCTCATACGCACCAAGGGGCAGAACCGAAATGGTGGCGCTTGCAGGAAGATGCCGGTCTGTTACGTTTTCGTCGTGATATTGCGTGTATGTGTTTGGCATCTGGCGATCCGGGCGTGCATTCGTTAAGGATTTCCAGCAACATATATCGGTTCCGCCATTCGACAAAAAGGCATCTCCGGCATGAGCAAGGACAAAAGCGGCCAGAAGGACAAAAGCGCCAAAAAGGAAAAGGGCAGCAAGAAGTCCCGTGACGGCAAGAAGAAGGACGAGCTTTTCAATCCGGAAGAGTTGGCGCAGTCCATCACACAAGCCGCGCGGTCCATGCGCACTGCGCTCAGCCACAGCCTGTCGGAAAGCGGGCTTTATGCGGGGCAGGACGGCGTGATACTCGCTCTGGCGCAGGAAGGCAGCATGAGCCCCGGCCAGATCGCCCAGAAACTTGGCGTGAAAGCACCGACCATGACGCGCACCATCGGTCGTATGGAAGCGCAGGGTTTCGTGGAGCGCAGCGACGATGACGGCGATGGCCGCGTGACGCTGGTGAAGCTGACGGAAACCGGACAGAAAAGCGTCGAACACATCAGCGCCTCCATCGCGGCGTGCGGAGCAAAGGCCGTGGAAGGTCTTTCGGCCAAGGAAATCCGCACCATCGTCAAGCTGATGCGGGCCATCGATGCCAATCTACAGGCGGCCGATCCGCAGGATTGAAATTTTAAACAATAATTATTTGTTGGCGGCTTTTTTCTTAAACGGGTTGCGGGTTTTGTTTAAATTGTTTAATTGCGATTTAAACAAAGCCGTCTGTTGACGACATGCCCGTGGAGGAATGCCGTGGCCCAAAAGGTCAAACTGTCGACGATTGCCGAAAGCCTTGGTCTTTCCACCGCCACCATTTCCCTTGCCCTTCGCGACAGCCCGCTGGTTGCCTCCGACACACGGGAGAAGATCAAGGAACAGGCCCGCGCGCTGGGTTACATCTACAACCGTCGCGCCGCCAGCCTTCGCACCTCGCGCTCCGGTATCGTCGGCGTCGTTTTCCATGACGTGATGAACCCGTTCTACGGCGAAATTCTCAAAGCTATCGAAAGTGAACTCGACCGCAGCCGCCAGACCTTCATTCTGTCGAACCATTACGATTCGGTCGAAAAGCAGCGCACCTTCATCGAGACGCTGCTGCAACTCGGCTCCGACGGCATCATCATGTCACCCGCCATCGGCACACCGATCGAGGACATGAAGCTGGCCGAAGAAAACGGCATGCCTGCCATTCTCGTGGCCCGCTCCATGGACGGCGTGGACATGCCGACCTATCGCGGCGACGACAGCTACGGCATTTCGCTGGCCACCAACCATCTCATCAGCCTTGGTCACCGTACCATCGCCATGGTCGGCGGCACCGACCAGACATCGACCGGCCGCGACCGTTACCAGGGTTATGTCAATGCGCTGCGCAAGGCGGGCATCGAGGTTGATCCGAACCTGCGCATTCCCGGTCCGCGCTCCAAGCAGGGTGGTTTCGAGGCGGCGCTGAACTTCCTCTCCCTGCCGCAGAAGCCGACCGCTGCCGTCTGCTGGAACGATCTGGTCGCCATCGGCCTGATGAACGGCATTTCCCGCGCCGGGCTTGTGCCGGGGGTCGATGTTTCCGTGACCGGTTATGACGACCTGGAAGAAGCGGCTATCGCCACGCCAGCGCTGACAACGGTGTCGAACGGACAGGCCGAAGTCGGGCGTCTGGCGGCGCGCGCGCTGCTCGACAGGCTGGCGGGCAGCCACGAGCCTGATGGCGTGCACCTGATCAAGCCGGAAATGCGCATCCGCCAGTCTACCGGGCCGGTTCGCCCGCGGGTTTGAGCCGCAATCCGGCTTGCTCGCCCTGCTGCGCGGACACAAAACCCTTCGACGCGCCTGCGCGACAATCTGATGCCGGAGCGGGTTTCGGCATGGCTTGGCAGTTCTATGAAAAACGGCATGAAAAATGCTGTTTAACCCATTGTATTTGCGTATGGACCTTTTCATTGCCGCCAAGCTTTGAAAAGATCGCTCCCGATATCCAAGGAATCAGGAGGAATATCCGCACATGTCAGAGAAGAAGGCCGTCGTTCTCGTTCCGGGCAAGATCAATCCGCGTGTTCTCGAACGCCTTGACGGGAAGGCCGAGATCATCGCCGTGCCCGCAGGGCCGGAGCCGGTGCTGCCGGAAGGTGCGGCTGAGCGCATCAATGCGATTGCCGTTTCCGGTGTCGCCAACGCCAAGTGGATCGATGCGCTGCCCAAGCTCGAAATCATCGCGAATTTCGGTGTCGGTTACGATGGCGTCGATGCCAAGCACGCGGCCACGCGTGGCGTTGTCGTGACGAACACGCCGGACGTGCTGAACGATGAAGTCGCCGATACGACGATTGCCCTGCTCATCAACACCGTGCGCCGCCTCTATCAGGCTGAAAGCTGGCTGCGTGACGGGAAATGGGTTGGCGAGGGGCCGTTCGCGCTTTCGCCCTTTTCGCTGCGCGGCCGCAAGGTCGGCCTTTTCGGCATGGGCCGCATCGGACAGGAAATCGCCAAGCGCCTGGAACCGTTCAAGGTGGAGATCGGCTATCATACGCGCAGCAAGCGTGACGGTCTGTCCTACACCTATTACGGCTCGCTGAAGGAGATGGCGCAGGTGGTCGATACGTTGATCTGCATCGTGCCGGGTACGCCGGAAACGCACAAGGCGATCAATGCCGAGATCTTCAAGGCACTCGGGCCGCAGGGCGTCTTCATCAACGTCGGACGTGGCTCCAGCGTGGACGAGGATGCGCTTCTGGCGGCGTTGAAGGATGGCACGCTGGGTGCGGCCGGTCTTGACGTGTTCTACGCCGAGCCGAAGGTGCCCGACGCCTTCCTGTCGCTGCCGAACGTCTCGCTGCTGCCGCATGTCGCCTCGGCCTCGATCCCGACGCGCAACGCCATGGCCGATCTCGTCGCCGACAACATTCTCGGCTGGTTCAAGGACGGTAAGGTGCTGACGCCGGTGCCGGAAACACCTATCAAATAAGCGCACGGCAAAAGCAGATGCAAGGGTGAAGAGCCGATGGCGGTGGATAAAACGATACCGGAAGATGACGGGCAGGCCGCCCATCTGCCGGGCACTCCCTTGCCTTAAGTGACGCTCACCGCCACGGATGGCAAGCCCGTTCATCTCAGTGATCTCAAAGCGTTGACGGTCATCTATATCTATCCGATGACCAGCAGTCCGAATGGGCCTGCCGTCGATAGCTGGGCGGAGATACCCGGTGCGAAGGGGTGCACGCCACAGTCCTGTTCGTTCAGAGATCATTTCGCCGAGTTGAAGGCGCTTGGCGTCGCGCATCTTTACGGCGTGTCCGTACAGGATACGGACTATCAACGGGAGGCGGCAGAGAGGTTGCATCTGCCTTTTCCGCTGCTTTCAGATGAAAACCGGCAATTTCAACAGGCTTTGAGGTTGCCGGTTTTTGAAGCTGGCGGCATGACATTGCTGAAACGTCTGACGCTGATCGCTTCCGACGGAAAGATCCGGCATGTGTTCTATCCGGTTTTCCCGCCAGAAAAGAACGCAGACGATGTTATCGACTGGCTGAAAAGCGCGCATTCGAAAGCATCTGGCTAGCCGGTATCACGCCTTGCTGGCCTGATACTCCCTCACAGCCTTGCCGAAGGCTTCGAATAGGGCGCGGGACGGAGCATCCGTCTCCGCCCAGTATTCCGGGTGCCATTGCACGCCAACCGCAAAGCCCCGCGCATCGATGACAGATACGGCTTCAATGGTGCCGTCTTCCGCCGTCGCTTCCACCTGAAGGCGCGGCGCTGTCTCGGCTATGGCCTGACGGTGCAGTGAGTTGATCTGGATTTCGCCTGACACGCCGAGATGCTGGGCAATGCACGAGCCTTCACGCACATGCACCGGCTGGCGGATGGCGAAAGCCACGTCGCGGTCGTCGTGCTCCGGCTTGCGGTGATCCCAGACGCCGGGTTGTTCCTGAATTTCCGACGCCAGCGTGCCGCCGAGCGCCACGTTCAGCTCCTGAATGCCGCGGCAGATGGCCAGCATGGGAATACCGCGTTCGAGGGCGCGGCGGATCAGCGGCAGGCTGGTGGCATCGCGTGCCGGATCGAACGGGCCGTCGCTTTCCTGCGCTTCTTTTCCGTAAAGGGAAGGGTGCACATTGGTCGCAGAGCCCGACACCAGAAGGCCATCGACGCGATCCAGAATTGCGTCGATATCGTTGCCGTCCTCGAAGGCCGGGATGATGAAGGACATCACGCCCGCTACTTTCAGCGCGGCGGAGACGTACTGGTTCTGTGCTGCGTGCCAGTCGGCTCCGGTGAAATGCCGGATATCGGCGGGGACGGCGATGATGGGTTTCGACATGATGGCTCCGGCAAGAATCTGCGGCACTATGTGCGACTGCCCTCACGGCAAGTCAAGCGGGCCTTCGTCTAGCGGCAAAGATGCATTCGCCTAAAGTATAAGGCTTTCGGGCTATATTTTACTCGGACATAAAATGTGACGTGGACGTTCGGGGATTTCTTCCAAACATGGCTTCTTTGACGGCTCAGGCGCAGCGAAACCGCTTGTCAGCCGGTTAACAGCGTGTACCATCATCGCGATGCCGAGCAGCGAGGGGAATTAAGCTGCCGGCATGGTTCATATCTGGGAGGATATAGATGGATCGTCGTTCCTTTATTAAAAAAGGTGCGTTGGCGGGAGCCGCAACGGCTCTGGCTGCGCCCGCCATTGCGCAGCAGAATACCAAGATTACCTGGCGTCTGACGTCATCGTTCCCGAAATCGCTCGACACGATTTACGGCGGCGCCGAAGATATTGCAAAACATGTTGCAGCCGCCACCGACGGCAATTTCACGATCCAGACCTTCGCCGCCGGTGAGATCGTTCCCGGCCTGCAGGCGGCCGACGCCGTTTCGTCCGGCACGGTCGAAATGTGCCATACCTGCTCCTATTATTACGTCGGCAAGGATCCGACCTTCGCGATCGGTACGGCCATACCCTTCGGCCTCAATGCGCGCCTGACGAACTCCTGGTTCTACGAGGGCAACGGTAACAAGCTGCTGAATGAGTTCTACGCCAAGCACAATCTCTATGGCATGATTTCCGGCAACACCGGCGCGCAGATGGGCGGCTGGTTCCGCAAGGAGATCAACACAGTCGATGACTTCAAGGGCGTGAAGATGCGCATCGCCGGTCTTGCCGGCAAGGTTGTCGAAAAGCTCGGTGTCGTGCCGCAGCAGATCGCGGGCGGCGACATCTACCCGGCGCTGGAAAAAGGTACCATCGATGCGGCGGAATGGGTCGGCCCCTATGACGACCACAAGCTCGGCTTCTACAAGGTCGCGAAGTATTACTACTATCCCGCCTTCTGGGAGGGCGGTCCGGTCATCCACTCCTTCGTCAACCTCGACAAGTGGAACAACCTGCCCAAGCAGTATCAGACCGTGCTGCAGGACGCCTGCGCCTTTGCCAACACCAACATGATGGCAAAATACGATGCCAAGAACCCGATCGCGGTGAAACAATTGGTGGGCGAAGGTGCGGTGCTGCGGCCATTCAGCCAGGAAATCCTCGAGGCCTGCTACAAGGCGGCGCAGGAAGTCTACGCCAACATCTCCTCGTCAAACGCGGATTTCAAGAAGATTTACGAGGACCAGGTGGCCTTCAAGCGCGAGGGTTATCTCTGGATGCAGCTCTCGGAATACACCTTCGACACGTTCATGATGATCCAGCAGCGGAACGGCAAACTCTGACGTAATCGGGACAAGGCGGACCTGAGCGAGAACCCCGCAGGCTACGGACTGCGGGGTTTTTGTCGTTCGGTGTTTTCGTTGAGGACGCTGCAGTGACGATTGGTCCGGCAAAAAGTTTGGAGAGGCGAGCGGGATCCCGAAAGAGATGCATTGATCTCTCCTCCGTCATCCTCGGGCCTGACCCGAGGACCCATTGATTTCAATGATTTATGGATCCCCGCCTCAAGGGCGAGGATGACGTGGCGTTTGAAGAAGTGTTTGCGGGCAAACGCAGACGCTCGGTTACTTCCACCTTTGTCGGTTATCCGTTCTATAGCCCTGTTACGGCCCGATCTTAGGCGGCTGGCTCAGATCGGGTTGCGTGTTCTGCGCGGGCTGCTGCGGCTGCGACGGCGGTGCGGCAGCATCCGGCTGCGGGCCACCCAGATTGAGCGGCGGCAGTCCGAGGGCTGGCGGCGCTGCGGGTGCAGGCTGGCTTCCTCCGGAGGGGCCGCCGAGGTTCAGGGGTGGAAGGCCCATGGACGGCTGCTGCGGTGACGAGCCGCCTCCGCCACCGAGCGGCGGTAAGGTGAGACCGCTGCTGCCCGGACCGCCCGGTATCTCGATCTTCACGTCGTCTGGATTGATCGTCGGATGGCCACTCTTGTAGACCATGACAAGGCCCGGGAAGGCGATGACTACGAGGATCATCACGAACTGGATGACGATATAGGGAAATACGCCCTTGTAGATTTCCGTTGTCTTGACGCCCGGCATGGTCTTGCCCGTTACCTTGTCGACCCATTTGGAGTTGGGGGCGATGGAGCGCAGGAAGAACAGCGAAAAGCCGAAGGGTGGCGTGAGGAACGACGTCTGGAGGTTGATGCCGAGGATGATGCCGAACCAGACGAGATCGATGCCGAGCTTTTCGGCGACCGGCGCCAGCAGCGGCACCATGATGAACGCGATCTCGAAGAAATCCAGGAAGCAGCCGAGAATGAAGATGATGATCGTGACGACGATCAGGAAGCCATATTCACCACCCGGGAGGGCTAGCAGCAGCTCCTCGATCCAGACGTTGCCGTTGATGCCGTAGAACGTCAGGCCGAAAACACGGGCGCCTATGAGGATCATCATGACGAAGGCGGAAAGCTTCGTGGTGGCATCGAGCGCGTTCTTTACGGTGGCAATCGTCAGGCGGCCCTTGGCGAGTGCGAGCAGGAGCGCTCCGGTCGCGCCCATCGCGCCGCCTTCGGTCGGCGTTGCGATGCCAAGGAAGATGGTGCCGAGCACGAGGAAGATGAGCGCCAGCGGCGGCACCAGCACGATGATGACCTGCTCCGCAAGACGCGAAATCAGCTTCACGCTCGTCATGGCGTTGAAAAGGGCAACCAGATAAACGGCGATGACCGCGAAGGCCAGCGCTGCCACAAGCTGCCATTCCGGGCTTGCGATACCTGTGAACAGGACATGCATGCCAAGGAAATAGAGCGCCACGGATATGGCGATCATGACCAGCAGCGATGTGACGCCATTGCCGAGCGTGCGGGCCTCTGGCGGCAGGGCTGGAACGAGAGAAGGCTTGAAGATGGAGACCGCGAATATGTAGGCGCAGTAGGTGGCGACGATGAGCAGCGCGGGGTAAAGCGCGCCGACATACATGTCGCCGACCGAGCGGCCAAGCTGGTCTGCCATGACGATCAGCACGAGTGACGGCGGCACGATCTGCGCCAGCGTTCCCGATGCAGCAATTGTTCCGGCGACGAGTGGACGGTTATAGCCGTAACGCATCATTATCGGCAGCGAGATCAGACCCATTGCCATCACCGATGCCGCGACGACACCGGTGGTGGCACCGAGCAGGGCGCCGACGAGGATGACCGCATAGGCGAGGCCACCGCGGATCGGGCCGAACAACTGGCCGATCGTATCCAGCAGGTCTTCCGCCATACGCGAGCGCTCAAGAATGATGCCCATGAAGGTGAAGAACGGGATCGACAGCAAAGTGTCGTTATACATGATCCCGTAGATGCGTTCGGGATGCGACTGTAGAAGCGGCCAGAATAGCCGGATTTCCGGTGATATCCAGGACAGTTCCACGCCGAGCGCGAAATAGATCAAGCCGCCAGCCGCAAGGGTAAAGGCAACGGGATAACCAAGCAGCAGCATGAGCATCACGCTGGAGAACATCACCAGCGGAAGGTTGTGTGCAATGAAATCGATCATGTCAGTTCCCCACCGTCCCGCTGGTTTCCGTTACGGTTTCAGGCATTTCTCTGGGGTCATCGATGTAGCCCGCGATCACCGCGTAGCGCTTGATGATTTCCGAAAACGCCTGAACTAGCAGCAGGGCAAAGCCCGCAAGTACGACAAGCTTGGCTGGCCAGATGATGAGGCCACCGGCATTGGAGGACATTTCCCCGGAGTTGAACGAGGTCCAGAACCACGGCCACGCCAGATATGTCATGAGGGCTGCGAAGGGGACGAGGAAAATGATGTGCAGGACAAAATCCACGATATCGCGGGTACGTTTCGACCATGTTGAGGACAGGATGTCGATCCTAACATGTTCGTTTTTCAGAAGCGCATAAGCGGCAGCCATCATGAAGACGGTTCCGTAGAGATACCACTGTACCTCAAGCCATGCATTCGACGACACGTCGAACACCTTGCGCACCACGGCGTTCGTGGCGCTGATGAGAACGGCCGCCAACAGAAGCCAGGACACAGATTTCCCGATGACCGTCGTGACCGTATCCACGGCCCGACTGAAGCCCAATAAAAACTTCACTTTCCCCTCCTCAAGGACCAAATCCAAGGTCCGTCGTGGCGCTTGTGCCTGAGCGGCGATATTGACCTTTCATCAGGCAAGCGCGGTATTTTTCTTGTCGCAGGTGCTTATTCAGTCGTTGCAAAAAAAGCAATCGTGAGTGGCGTTTGCATCCTCCCCTGAATCGACTAGTTCTTACACACCCGCAAGACTTGATCGTGCACTGATTTTACCTGCCGCGCTACGGCAATAACCTTTTGCGACACATTAAATTGTACTTTTCCACGACGGACGAAACCGTGCGGACAAGGGCCTAGGTGCATTGCGCTTTTCCGCCGCTTCATGTTACCTCTGGCAGTGGAGAATTCCGTTGATCGGGGATTGCCGGGAGGGGCTGCCTTCGTCTGCATGGGCGCAAGGGGCTGTCGAGGCCGATGGAAGAGGGAAAGAAAGACATGAGCGAACACCACACGGGTCCGGTCGAAGTTGGCGCGCCGATGGATTACCCCCAGCACGAAAAGACCTATTCGGGTTTTCTCGCCATGACGAAATACGGCACCATGCTGGTGTGCGTTCTGATGCTCGCCATGCTGGCAGGTTTCTTCACCACCGCCGGTTTCCTTGGCGGTCTGGTGGTTTTCATCGTTCTCTCCGTCGCCGGCTTCTTCCTGCTGCGCTGACATCTTCCTTCCCCGAGCTGAGGAACTTGCCGTGCCCGGCTCGACGGGCGCGTAAAGCGATGTTTTGCGAGGGTCGATCATGAGAATTGTCGCGTTTCTCCTTGTCCTGCTTGCAGCGTGCGTTCAAGCGGCGTCTGCGCGGGACTTTTCCGCTGCGGAGCGCTCCACCCTGACCGGGCAGATCGCCCGGTTCGAAGCCGCGCTGAAGGGCGATGACTTCGATACGGTCGGAAAGACCGTGCCGCCGAAAATCCTGGAATCCATCGCATCCGGCGCAGGTGTCTCCGTGGAGACGCTGCGGAGCGCGCTGAAAACGCAGATGCAGATGGCACTTGCTTCCGTCAAGCTCGTCGAATTCGGCATGGACATGGGCGCCGCGCGTTTCGAGCAGACGCCGGATGGAACGCCCTATGCGCTGATCCCCACCCGGACACTGATGGAAACGGACGGGCAGAAGATCGAGGCGAAGTCCCATACGCTGGCGCTGATCGATGGCGGCGAGTGGTATCTGCTGCGCGTCACCGACCAGCAGCAGGTGACGATCCTGCGCAAGGTATACCCGGCCTTTGCGGCCGTGCAGTTTCCGGAAGGGTCCGTTCAGCCGGTGGAGTGATCGGTCTTTCGTAACACAGCGGATCGTTCTGCGCTGTCATCCTGGGGTAAAGCCCGAGGATGACGTCATGTATGTTGCTTTCCCGATGGCTCGCGCCGGTTTTCCCGAGGGTCAGGAAAAACGGCCGGGACGGAAGGGGTCGACGGAGATCGAGGTTTCCTCGCCGTTGGCGATCTGCGTCACGAGGCGGGCGGTTGCCGCCGATTGTGTCAGTCCGAGATGGCCGTGACCGAAAGCGTAGATGACCGAGGCCGCGTTCCGTGACGGGCCGATGACGGGCAGACAGTCCGGCAGGGAGGGGCGGAAGCCCATCCACTGCTTGCCGCCTTCGGTCTTGAGGCCGGGCAGGAAGCGGCCAGCCTTTTTGAGCATGGCTTCCGAACGCCTGAAGTTCGGCTTCAGATCCAGTCCGCCAAGTTCCACCGCGCCGCCAACCCGGATGCCCGAAGACAGCGGCGTGACGACGAAACCGTGGTCGTTGAAATAAAGCTGGCGCGTCAGATTGAAGGAGCCGGCGGGCAGGGTGGTGTTGTAGCCACGCTCGGTTTCCAGCGGCACGATGTTGCCGAGTCCGGTGGCAAGCGGCTTCGACCATGCGCCCCCGGCGATGACCACCCTGTCGGCATCGATCTTGTCGCCGTTGTCGAGCGTGACGATGGTGCTTTCGCCGACCGCATCGATGCGTTTCGCCTCACCCTTGCGTAATGTGGCGCCGCGGCTGATGACCAGATCGAACACGGCGCGGGTGAAGTCGCGCGGGTCCGATACCTGCAAGCCATCCGGCGAGAACATGGCGTGACGGAATTGCGGAGCAAGACCAGGCTGCAGCGTTTCGATCTCCTCGCGCCCGACGCGCTGGAAAGCGAAACCCGCCTCATGCTTTTCGTCCCAGTCCTTCGACGCGGCGTTGAAGCTTGCCTCGCTGTCGTAGAGATCGAGCGTTCCGGTCTTCGAAATGAAGGGCGACAGTTCCGGCATCGCCGCAACCTGCGTCATTTCGGTGGCGGCAAGCAGGTTGATCTCACGCAGCGTACGAAGGCCATGGCGGAACGACGGTTCGGCGCTGGCGCGCCAGAATCTCCACAGCCACGGTGCTATTCTGTGTGCATAGGCGGGTGGAACGCTGAGCGGGCCGAGCGGATCCATCAGCCAGCGCGGCGCCTTCTTCATGATGCCGGGAGCGGGGATGGGAATGATTTCCGGAAAGGCAAGAATGCCGGCATTACCGGCACTGGCGCCGCCGGCGATCTCGCCGCGTTCCAGAAACACCACCTGTCGCCCGGCCCTCTGCAGGTACAGGGCCGACATGGAACCGATGATGCCGGTGCCTACCACCAGCACGTCGCATTTGAGGGTTTTGGCCATCGGTGCTCCCGCAGTATAATATCGTTCAGGAGCGCCATAACAACGAATGCTTACCCTTTGGAAGCTGACATCGTGTTGCAAAGGCAGAAATATCAGCACTGTGACAAATAAGCGAAGAGTCCGCCCGTCATGACCGGCGGTTATATTTAATGGCTATTTAACGGTCGCCGGATAGTGTCCCGCCACGGCACGGTTCACGCGTCAGGTGCCTGTCATTGCTGGGGATCGCATATCATGTCACGCTTTTCCAAATTCGGTCTGGATGCATCTTCCGTGCTCGACGCTCTGAGTCGCTCGCAGGCGATCATCGAATTCGATCTGCAAGGCAACATCCTCACGGCCAACGAGAATTTCTGCAAGGCAGTTGGTTACCGGCGCGAGGAAATATTCGGCCGCCATCACAGCATGTTCGTGCTGCCCGATGAGGTTCAATCCCCGGCCTACAAGGCATTCTGGGCAAAGCTTGCGCGTGGCGAATACGATCAGGGGCAATATTGCCGCCGCACCAGGAGCGGAGATGAAATCTGGATCGAGGCGTCCTACAATCCGGTATTCCGTTTCGGTAAGCCTTACAAGGTCGTCAAGATCGCCACCGACATCACCTCCATCAAGCGCAAGAGCGCCGAGGATGAGGGCAAGCTGGCGGCGCTGTCGCGCGCGCAGGCCATGATAGAATTCACGCCGGATGGAACGATCCTGGGCGCGAACGAAAATTTCCTTGCCGCACTCGGTTACGAGGTGGGCGAAATCGTCGGCAAGCATCATGCGATGTTCTGTGAGCCGGACTATGCCCGCTCACCGGAATACAACTCGTTCTGGGAGGAGCTGCGGACCGGCAAGTTTTCGACCGGGCAGTTCATGCGGCTTGCCAAGGGCGGCAGGCGCATCTTCATCCAGGCGTCCTACAATCCGATTTTCGATGACCGCGGGCGTGTCTTTAAGGTCGTGAAATTCGCGCTCGACGTCACGGACCGCATGCACGCCGTGGAAGAGCTGGGCGGGGCGCTGGCGCGACTTTCGGAATGCAACATCCGCGTCACACTCGATACTCCGTTCGTCGGTGAGTTCGAACGGCTGCGGTGCGACTTCAACAAGTCGATCGGCGAATTCCAGAAGACGCTGGTGAACGTTCTGAGCCAGACCGGCGATCTCAGCAAGAGCAGCCAGGACGTGCGCGAGGCATCGGAAAACCTGGCCGAACGTTCGCGTGAGCAGGCCTCCGCACTGGAGGAAACCTCGGCAGCGCTTGGCGAAATTACCGCTACAGTTCGTGCTTCGAGCGAGAACACCCGGGAAACCCGCAGGCTCGTACAAAGCGCACGTGCCTCGACGGCGGCCTCCACCGAGGTCGTCGGCCAGACCGTTACCGCCATGCAGCGCATCGAGGCGGCCTCTCGCGAGATCAGCCAGATCATCGGCGTGATCGACGAGATTGCGTTCCAGACCAACCTTCTGGCGCTCAACGCGGGTGTCGAGGCAGCGCGCGCGGGCGAGGCTGGCAAGGGTTTTGCCGTGGTGGCGCAGGAAGTGCGCGAACTCGCGCAGCGTTCGGCAACAGCCGCCAAGGAAATCAAGTCGCTCATCAACAACTCGGGTACGGAAGTTCTAGAAGGCGTGAGACTGGTCGGAGCCACCGGTGACGCGCTGAAGGAGATCGATGCGCTGGTGCGCCAGATCGACGGCAATGTCGACAAGATCGCGAAGGCGGCCGAAGAGCAGACGGTCGGTATCGGCGACATCGGCAAGGCAGTGGGCCGGATCGACCGCATGACGCAGGAAAACGCCGCCATGAGCGCCCGCACGACGGCCATCAGCAACACGCTGGCCCAGGGTGCCGAGGCGCTGTCACAACTCGTCAGCCTGTTCAAACTCAACCGCCGCAACACGCAGCGCGACGGCTCGTCCATTCCGAGCAAATATGCGGGCCGAGGCTCTACGGTCGCAGAGCGCAACGCGGCGTGACACGGTGATACGCGACAGCTTGTTGCCCACGCAGCCGTCCCCGAACGAATGTCGGTGACGGCTGTATTTATTGCAAAGGCTTGCGGTGACGGATTGACGGTGTCCGATCAGTTCGCCGTTGCCTCGATCTCGACCTTGTCGAGAAGAAGCATCGGATCCTGTGACGCGGCCACGAAGTCAAACAGACCGAGGCCATTGGGGCCGGTGGCCTTCGCTGTCACGGTGAGGCTGCCCGGCGAGCTGATAAAGCGCAAAAGCGCTTCGGTGGCGTTCTGAAGGTTTGGCCGGGTGCTGGCGATTTCCTGTAGACCCGCCGTCGCCACCATCGTCAGCACACCCCGCACCTGATCTTCCGTCATGCCGTTTTCGGCTGCATAAAGCTTGATGCCTTTGGAAATAAGCCCTTCATCCTTGATGGTCAGCTTCACTTCACGGCCCGCAAGGCCAAAAAGCGCGGCCTGCATCCGGCCCGTATCCAGCGAGAAAAACTCCTCGGTGAAACCGCTGACCAGACCGGAGAAGTCGACGCTGCCGATATCCTTTCCGTTGAAGGATATTTCCCGGATCACCAGGTTATTGTTGGCCTCATCCCATCCGGCGGCAAGCCCGTAGGAGAGTGTCAGAACGTCCATGCCCAGCTTGCGCATCTGGACGAGAGTTTCATCCGTGGAGTTTTCAGGGATAGGAAGGACCAGATCCTCCTGCCGGATCTGAATATCTGTCGGGATGCCGTTATACGGTTTCGTCAGCGCCATCTCGTAATTCTTGAGCGCGAACTTGACGCGTTCGGGAACGCTTGCCGCAGCATCGTCCTGCCCTTCGGCATCCTCGTCTTTCGAAGCGGCGACATCGACATTGAGGCCTGCAAGACGGATGGTGCCGAACTCGGGCATCAGCTGGCCGAAAGGAAAGGTTTCGATCTGCTGCTCGTCAAGTCCGGCAAGTGTATGAAGCCCCTTGAACGTGGAGCTCCAGTCGAAGCCATCGATACTTGCTTCTGCAACTTCGATTGTGTCTTCGCCGATCTTTATCGACATGCCATGCTGGCTGAGGCTGACCTTGCTGTTGTCCAGCTGGATTGCCATGCGCTCCACGGACATGGCCATCCGCTCGCCGGCAGCCTCACCTTCCGTGATCGTGGCATCGGCCTTGAAGCCGAGCAGCTGCACGTCCATCTTGCCCATCATGTCGAAAATGGACAAGGCTTTGGCAATGAATGCCTGCCGTTCCTGCGGGGAAAGCTCATTGAGGTCTGTCGTTGCGGTCAATGCCTCAAGCGTTTCCATAAGCGGCTCGGCGGGCATCCGCATGCTGACACCGTCGCTGCGCGCTTCGTCGTAACTGAAGTGACTGTCACCATCCGAGACGGTGATCGCACGGACCGACATCGGCCCGTAAAGCGGCTTTGCGTCCTTATCGTCAGCGCCGGCTTTTTCGGTGTAGAGCCGTGCCAGATAGGCCGCGTCGAAATCCTGACCGGTTATGGCGCCGGTGGAGACGACCAGCTGCTTCTTTTTCGTCGCGCCCTCGGAATCCGGGACGTCGAGGGTAATGTCGTAATTGCCGTTTCCGGCCGAATAGTGTGCGATCTTGCCGTTGGCTATATCTGTGAGGGCGACATCCTTGTAGACCGTCTTCTGGCTGATATTGGCAAACGACTGGGTGGTGTTCACCTCCGGTACGGAGATGCGCTTTGCAGCAAAGCTCTGAACCTGCTTCGATACAGACACGGCATCCTTAGAGTCCACGACCGCGTTCAGGAGGTCGCGATCGACACTCGCTTCTTCAATACGGACAGTGGGCATCGATACAGTGCCAGTCGGCATCGCGATATCGACGTCGCTTGCCTCGATGGCGCTTTCCAGAAAGGGAACCTTCGGCCGCCCGTCGACCGCCGCAATACGCACAGTCGTGCCATTGGCCAGCGGCAACGTCAGATTGCGCAGATGAATTCGCCCGAGGAAATCAACATCGATGGAATCCGCCGTGCCGCCGCTGCGGGCAACGAGTTCGTTGACCTTGGCTTCGTAAACGCTCTTGATGCCGACGACACCAGCGGCGACAACCGCGATGACAGCGACCGCCGCCCACAGTGCCTTACGCCGGCCCTTGCCGGTTGGATTGCCGATCTGTTCCACGAAGCTACCCTCTTAACAATACGAATTGAAACTGTGCGACTTTTAGGCACGCTCAGGTTGCTGCGCAAGCCGGTACGAAAATTCCGACCTGGGTGCTCCGGGCGAGCGGCGCAGCGGCAGAATCAGGCCGAGAACTTCACGCTCACGCCGCGCTGGCGGAAATAGGCCTGCATCAGCTTGCGTCCCTGACGGTTGCCGTGCGCGAGCCTGGCCGGGTCGAAGACGGCTTCCTTGACACCTTCACGGGCCATTGCGAGCTTGAGTGCTGCGATATGTTCATCGATGCCCTCGTTGTCCGATCGGATCGATGCGTAAATCTTCTCTATTGCCTCGGCTACAGTCTGTTCGCTCACGGCGCCTATCCTCTTACTGTCGAAAGCGGCCGGATAGCACAGATTTTCGCGTTGGCATAATGCAAGCGGACGCCCGTCAACAGTTACGCACCGTAGCGGCAGCCGATCTGTCGTGACACCTTTGCGCGACGAAGGCCAACGAACGGTCGATACGAGTTGTACAGGCCGGCGTATCATCGATGTGGGATAAACGTTTCCGCCCGATGACATTGACTGCCGATTGGCGTATCGCAGGCTCTGGCAAACCGTATCGGACGATCTGAACCTCAAGGCCTTGCGCGCAAGGGGGAGCGATGGTGCGCGCCGGGACGGCCGAAAGTTGCAATATTCCGCTTCAGACCTCGCCATTGAAGGTTGCCGGGCGGGCCGAACATCAGGGGGAAGACCATGAGCGAGACGGGCGGCTATTTTCCGCGTTGGAAACTGAAAACGGAAGGGCGCATCTTGCCCGATGAGCGGCTGCCAGCGGGGCAGACCGTCGTGCTCGGCCTGCAGCATGTGGTGGCGATGTTCGGTTCGACCGTTCTTGCGCCGATCCTGATGGGCTTCGACCCGAACGTCTCGATCCTGTTTTCCGGCATCGCGACGCTGATCTTCTTCATCGCTGTCGGTGGGCGTGTGCCGAGCTATCTCGGTTCGTCCTTCGGCTTCATCGGACCCGTGCTCGTGGCGACCGGTGCCGCTGCCGGGGTGGCAAACCCCAACATTGCCGTTGCGCTGGGGGGCATCATTGCTGCCGGTGCCCTCTATGCGCTCATTGGTGTCATCGTCATGATGGCCGGTCATCGCTGGATTGAACGGCTGATGCCGCCGGTGCTGACGGGCGCGATTGTCGCGGCCATCGGCCTCGTGCTCGCGCCGATTGCGATTTCGAGCGCATCCGGCGTCGGTCCGGCAAGCCCGAACGGCGACCAGTTCTCACGCTGGATTGGCATCACGACCTTCGCGGCCGTGGGGCTGGTCGCGGTCTACGCGCCCGGCATGGCGCGCCGCCTGCCGATCCTGATCGGCGGCGCCATCGGTTACATCGCCTATCTGATCTTCGCCAACGGCATGGGATATGGCGCAGCGGTCGATTTCTCCGGCGTTGCGGCCGCCCAGTGGTTCGGCCTTCCGAAGTTCACCGCACCCGTCTTCACCGCGTCGGCCATCACGCTGATCGCGCCGGTGGTCATCATTCTCGTTGCCGAAAACCTCGGACACATCAAGGCGATTGGCGCGATGACCGGCCGCAATCTCGACCCCTATCTCGGCCGCGCCTTCATCGGTGACGGCGTTGCGACGATGGTGTCTGGCGCTTTCGGGGCCACAGGCATGACGACCTACGCGGAAAACATGGGCGTGATGGCGGTGACCCGCATCTTCTCGACGATTGTCTTCCTTGTCGCTGCGGCCGTCGCCATCCTGCTCGGCTTCTCGCCGAAGTTCGGAGCGCTGATCCAGACCATTCCGGGTCCGGTTCTCGGTGGTCTTTCCATCGTCGTCTTCGGCCTCATCGCTGCAACGGCTGGCCGGATCTGGGTGGAGAATAAGGTCGATTTCGCAGAGCCGCGCAACCTCATCACCGTGGGGGTGGCGCTGGTTCTGGGTGCAGGCAATTTCAAGCTGGACGTCGCGGGCTTCACGCTAGACGGTATCGGCACGGCGACGATCGGCGCGATCCTGCTCTACCACGCTCTCGGCCTCAACGGTAAGCGCGACAGCAACGACCGCATCGCCTGATTGATGGCCTCACTGATGGAAGCCGCGCTTTCCTGCCGAAATCTGGCGGAGAGTGCGGCTTCCAAAGCCCTGTACGCAAACAAACAATCTCGAATTGGAACAAATCTCCCTGCGGTTCGTTTTGCGACGCCAAGCGACTAAACCGGGGATGGTCGCCGGCCATCCGACAACCGTGTCCTCGAATGTTCCGAGCCATACGTGACCCAAACAGACCTATCTATCGCAGCGAGCGGATCGGCCAGTCAGAGCGAAGCGCGTTACTGCGCATTGTTCGAGGCCATCGATGACGGGTTCTGCATCATAGAATTCCAGGACGGCCCGTTGGGGGCATTGAGCGACTACGTGCATGTCGAGGCCAACAGCGGCTATGAGCGGCATACGGGCATACCCGACATCGTTGGAAAGTCGGTCTACGAGATCGCCGCGAGCGAGGCGAAGGAATGGGTCGATCTCTACGGAAAAGTGCTTTCCACGGGACAATCCATTTATTTCGAACGGGAGTTCAAGGACGCTGGCCGTCATATCGAGGTGTCTGCATCAAGGATCGAACCGCCGAGCCTCAATCAGGTCGCTGTGCTGTTTCGCGACATCACCAGACGCAAGCGGGCTGAAGCGGCCCTTCGTGAAAGCGAGGCTGTTGCGCGTGAAAACGGCCAGCGTGTTCAACTTGCACTTTCCGCAGGCGCCATCATCGGAACATGGTTCTGGGACCTGCCGAATGACCGCTTCACCATAGACGAAGCGTTCGCAGGCGCGTTCGGGCTCGATCCGGCCCTCGGCCGAAACGGTTTGACGCTGGCGCTGATCATCGAGACGGTGCATCCCGATGATCAGGCGCAACTGGCTGCCGTCATCGAACAGGCGCTGAAGACGGGTGGCCCTTTTGTGCACCAGTACCGGACGAAGCGATGTGACGGGAAATATTACTGGCTGGAGGCGAACGGACGCGTTGATCTCGATGCCGACGGAACGCCGGTGAGCTTTCCGGGCGTGCTGATCGACATCGAGGGGCGGCGGGCTGTCGAAGCCGAGCGTGATCGGGTGACGTCCATGCTTAGGGAGCTGAACGAGACACTTGAGGTGCGGGTGGCGCAGCAGACGGCCGAACTCATGGCTAAGGAGGAGGCCCTCCGGCAGTCCCAGAAGATGGAGGCCGTGGGACAGCTCACAGGTGGCCTAGCACATGACTTCAACAACCTGCTTGCGGGCGTTTCCGGCTCGCTCGACATGATAAAAACACGGCTGCAGCAGGGCCGCATCGGCGAGCTGGATCGTTATCTGGAGGGCGCGCAAGGGGCGGTGAAACGTGCGGCTGCGCTGACCCACCGCCTGTTGGCCTTTTCGCGGCGGCAGACCCTCGACCCCAAGCCGACGAATGTGGACCGGCTGGTGGCCGGCATGCACGAGCTTGTGCAGCGTACCGTCGGCCCGCAGATTTCCGTGGAGACCAGGGTCGGCAAGGAACTCTGGCCAACGCTGGTGGACCCGAATCAGCTTGAGAACGCCCTTTTGAACCTGTGCCTCAATGCCCGCGACGCGATGCCGGACGGTGGCCGTATCACGATAGAAACACACAACCGGCAACTAGGTGAGGCAGACGCCCGCAACTATAGTCTGGCTCCCGGCGACTATGTGGTGATGCGGGTTTCAGACACGGGTATCGGCATGACGCCCGATGTGCTGGAGAAGGCTTTCGATCCGTTTTTCACGACGAAGCCCATCGGTGTCGGCACCGGCCTTGGCCTCTCGATGATCTAAGGTTTCACGCGCCAGTCCGGCGGGCAGGTGAAGATCGAATCGAAGTCTGGCGCCGGAACAATGGTCAGCCTGCTCCTTCCGAGGCATGATGAGCGGGAAGAAAACGAGACGAGGTCCGAACCGGAGTTCATGCCTTTGATGGCGACGCAGAAACGGGTGCTTGTCGTTGACGATGAACCGCTTGTCAGGATGCTGGTCGTCGATGCCGTGGAAGATCTGGGCCTTGAAACATTGGAGGCCAGCGACGGACCGCAGGCACTGGAAGCTCTCAGATCCGGCACGCCGATTGACCTGTTGATCACCGATGTCGGGTTGCCGAACGGCATGAACGGCCGTCAGGTTGCAGATGCGGCGCGGGAACTGCGGCCCGGACTGAAAGTCATGTTCATTACGGGTTATGCCGAAACTGCTGCCCTGGCACCCGACAAGCTGGGACAGGGCATGCAGGTGCTGACGAAGCCTTTCGACATGGCTGTTCTTGGCCGCCGCATCCAGTCCATGCTGGAAGACTGATGCCGCCTCGGGTGACACTCCGCCGGGGCGATTTGACGGCGTTCTGGATCGATGGCGAGAAGACGCCTGCAAGCGTGAAATCGTTTTAAGAATTAGCCGTATGCCATTGAAACATATGGTTGATAAAAAGTCGTCCGGCCGCGATATCCGCGGCCGGCGATTGATCGAATACTGCTTACGCCTTTAGCGTCGGGCGGGAAATGCCGAGGTGGTCGCGAAGCGTCGTGCCTTCGTATTCCGTGCGGAACAGGCCGCGTTCCTGCAACAGCGGAACGACCTGGCTGTTGAACTCTTCCAGACCGGCGGGAAAGAAGGGAGGCATGACGTTGAAGCCGTCTGCCGCACCGTTTTCGAACCATTCCTGCATGCGGTTGGCGACATCGTTTGCCGTACCCATGACGATATGGTGGCCGCGACCTGCAGCGACGCGCAGCGCCAGTTCCCGGATCGTCAGCTTTTCGCGACGGGCAAGTTCGGTCAGAAGCTCGGCGCGGCTGCGCAGCTGGTCGGAAAGCGGCAGGTCCGGCAGCGGGCCGTCCAGATCGTAGTCGGCAAGGCTGTGGCCGATACGCTCCTCGAGCAGCGGCATGGCGCTCTTGATATCCGTCCAGCGGTTCAGTTCCTTGAGCTTTTCGCTCGCTTCCTCGAAGCTTTTGCCGATGACCGGCATGAAGCCGGGCATGACGGCAACGCTTGCCGGATCCCGGCCGAACTTTTCGACGCGGCCTTTCAGGCTGGTGTAGAACGCCTGCGCTTCGGAAATCGCCTGCTGGGCGGTGAAGACGATATCGGCGGTGCGGGCGGCGAGATCCTGCCCTGGACCGGAGGAACCCGCCTGAATGAGAACCGGGTGGCCCTGCGGCGTGCGCGGAATGTTAAGCGGGCCTTTGACCGTGAAGTATTTGCCCTCGTGGTTGAGGACATGCACCTTGTCCGGATCGACGTACCGGCCGCTTTCCTTGTCCTTGATGAAGGCGTCGTCATCCCAGCTGTCCCACAGGCCGCGCACGACATTCACGAACTCTTCAGCGACGGCGTAACGCTCGTCATGCTCCGGGTGGCCCTTGGTGAAGTTGGCCGCCGTGCGGGCGTAGGACGTGGTGACGATGTTCCAGGCGGCGCGTCCGTGGCTGAGATGGTCGACGGAGGCGAAGGCGCGGGCGAGGTGATAGGGCTCGCCGTAGGTGGTGGATGCGGTGGCGGCAAGGCCGATCTTTTCGGTGACCATGGCAAGCGCCGAAAGCAGTGTCAGCGGCTCGAACCGGGCGATCATCGAGGGGTGTGCATCCACGCCGCTCGTCAAACCGTCTGCCAGGAACACCATGTCGAACTTCGCCGCTTCGGCCATCTTCGTGACGCGGGTCAGGAGGTCCAGGTTCTCGCTACCAGCTTCGGCGTCAGGGTGGCGCCAGCCGGAAACGTGGTGGCCGGCCCCCTGCAGGAAAAGGCCGAGATGCATCTGTCTTTTACGGGTCGTGGTCATGGGGATCATGCCTTCATTTCGATTGTGTTGTCTGGACGAGAAGCGCTTCGAGCTTCTCCAGATCCGCCGCGGTCGTCATGGAACGCACCAGCGCGGGAATGCCTGCGAATTTCTCATTGCCGCCGGTCGCATCGATGAACTTGTCCGTCGGGTCCGAAATGCTCGGCAGACCGTCGATGCGGCGGGAAAGCTTTGTACCGTCCGTTTTCGTCACGTCGATCACAACGAAGCGGGTGGTCGGATCGGGCGAAAGGCGGCGGGCGGTTTCGTCATGCGTGCGTGTGACCTTGACGGACAATGCAAGGAGATCGGCGCGCACCGGGCGCTCATCGAAATGGCCGATCAGCAGCGCGCCATCGATCAGTGCAGCTGCAAAGACATACTCCGCGCTGAAGCGGGCGTCGATGCCTGTGGCGGGCGTTGCCGAGCCGATCAGGGCGGCATCGCCGCCGGGCGGGAAGGTGATGGTGACGGAGGCGATATCATCCGCCGTCAGGCCGTTCTCATTGCGCAAGGCGAGCGCGCCGACGGCAACCGGATGGCTTGCCGTGCAGCATGGGAACGCCTTCAATGTCAGGCCCGGCGTGACGATCTGCCATGGCGCGCCCCAGCCTTCCAGCACGCGCTCGGGCTGTTCAGCGCCAAAGGCGAAGGCGGAATAAAAGCCGATGGCATTTTCCAGAAAATCCGGTGCCCCCTGAAAACCGGCTTTTGCGAGCCGCGCTGCGGTGAGGCCCGCTCGGCTGGCGAGCCCCGCGTGAAGCGGCTTGGCATCATATCCGAATTGCAGGCGAAGCCCGGCGGACTGCGTTGCGGCAAGGCCAAGTGCGACTGCCGTGATGTCAGCGTCGAATTTCAAAAGATGGGCGATGGCCGCTGCCGTGCCGATGGTGCCGAGCGTTGCGGTGGCGTGGAAGCCATTTTCGTAATGCTTCGTGCCGAGCGAAAGCCCGAGCCGCGCCATGGTTTCCAGCCCGACGATATAAGCGGCGATAAAGGCTTGCGCCGTGGCCTTTTCCTCTACCGCGACAGCCAGCAGCGCCGGGATGATGGCGACCGTCGGGTGGCCGCGCACGCTGCCATGCACGTCGTCGTAATCCAGCACATGGCCGGAATGGCCGTTGATGAGAGCGGCGGTGAAAGCATCGGTGCGCAGTTCGCGGCCGATGATGGCGGCCGTGCCGGAGGTGCCGGGTGTGAAGGTGTCCATCAGGACCTGCGTGCTTCTATCGGAAGCACCACCCAGAACGCAGGCGAAGAGATCGATCAGCGCCGTACGGGCAATCGTGACCGCCTGTGCATCGGCAAGCGGATCGGAGGCGACGATGGCCTCTGCCAGATGACGCGTGAGCTTTTCGGGAACGGCCATGGCGTCAGATTCCTTCGCCGTCGCTGACCCTTGCAATCTGCCCGCCAAGCCCTTTGACGAAGGCGTTGATGCGCGGGTTGGTCGATTTGTAGAAGATATGCTCCGGTGTGCCCTGATCGACGATCAGGCCGTTTTCGGTGAAGACGATATTGTCGCTGATTTCCTCGGCAAAGCGCATTTCGTGGGTGACAAGAATGCTGGTCATGCCGTCGTTGACGAGATCGCGGATGACAGCGAGCACTTCGCCTACGGTTTCCGGATCGAGCGCGGAGGTGACCTCATCGAAGAGCACCAGTTCCGGGCGCATGGCGAGCGCGCGGGCAATGGCCACGCGCTGCTGCTGGCCGCCGGAAAGCTGGCCGGGATAGGCATCCACCTTCTGCGACAGGCGCACCTTGTCCAGAAGTTCACGTGCGTGACGCTCGGCATCGGCCTTCGAGACGCCCATGATCTTGATCGGAGCGATGGTGATGTTTTCCATCACCGTCAGGTGCGGGAAAAGGTTGAACTGCTGGAAGACTATGCCGATGCGCTTGCGCAGCGCGATGCGCTCGGCTTCCGTTTTCAACAGATCGACGCGGGTGCCGCCGACGCTGATCTTACCCGACTGCGGGATGAGCAGGCCGTTGATGCAGCGCAGGATGGTGGACTTGCCGGAGCCGGACGGCCCGATGATGGACACGGCATCGCCCTTGTTCACCGAAAGGTTGATGCCCTTCAGCACCTGATTGTCGCCGAAGGCGAGATGCACGCCTTCCAGTTCGACCAATGCCTGGGTGTCGGGGGCTTTTTCAGCGGTTTGGGGAGCAGTTGCGGACATGACGATTTCCAATCAGCGGGAAGCGAAGCGCCGCTCGAGGCGCTGCGTGAAACGGGACACCGGATAGCAGAACAGGAAGAACGCCATCAGGACGGTGAGATAGACGACCACGGTAAAATCGTTGCGCTGCACGGCAGTACTGGCGTCTGTCGCGGCATGCAGAAGCTCATGCACGCCGACAAGCGAGGCAAGCGCCGTACCCATCGTGATCGAGGCATAGAGGTTCATCCACGGCGGCAGCGAGCGCTTCACACATTGCGGCAGGATGATCCAGCGAAGCGTCTGGTTGCGGGAAAAGCCAAGACCCTGTGACGCTTCCCACTGCGCAGTCGGTATGGACTGGATGGCGCCGCGGGTGATTTCGGCGATGTGGGCGCTAGCGGGAATGGCAAGCCCGACGACGGCCTTGATCCAGTCCGGGAAGGGGATGTAGTTGCCGAAAATGACCAGCTCGAACGGGAAGATGTAGGTGGCCGCAAAGATCAGCACCAGATGAGGGGCGTTGCGGAAAATCTGCACATAGGTCAGCGCCGGTGCGCGCACGACTTTGTAAGGCGCAAGCTCCATGATGCCGAGGATGACGCCGATGAAAGTGCCGATGGTGATCGCCAGAATGCTGATGAGCACATTCATCATGAAGCCGCTGGCGAGATATGGCAGCCATTGCAGCAGCACCTGCCCGAGCGATGGGTCGAAGAGCAGCCACAGGATGACGGCGATGAACACGCCGCAGACGAGGAGCGTTCCGAAAGGCAGTTTTTTCGCCGCCTGCGTTTGAGAAACCACCGCGCTCATTGGCCGAACCCCGGAACTGCAAGGCGTCGTTCAAGCCAAGCACCGGCTCTCGCGACGATCAGATTGATGACGCTGAAGAAGATCAGGATCACGAGCATCAGCTCCACCACGTTGTCGCGCTGCGTCCAGATGAGGATCGATGCATAGGTGATCTCGCCGACGGCTATGGCCGAACCGACGGTGGTGAGCTTCACAAGATTGACGAGGTTGTTGATGATCGACGGCAGGGCGGTGCGGATCGCCAGCGGAAACTCCACGTAGCGCAGCACTTCCAGCGAACTGAAGCCGATGGCGCGTGCCGCCTCGATCGTGGTCGCCGGAACGGCTTCGATGCCTCCACGCAGCGCTTCGGCATGGAAGGCGGCGATGTGAAGGCCGGTGACGGCGACCACCCAGAAGAACGGCGTCAGCGGGTTGTTCTGCGCGCCGCCGAGCGCGTTCGAGATGAGCATGTTGAGCACAAGGAAGCCGCACATCAGCTGCACCAGCGTCGGCGTGTTGCGCGTCAGTTCCACATAGGCGCGCACCGGAGCCGCCAGCCACGGCTTGCCGGAGGTCAGCATCGCGGCAAAGATGAAGCCGAAAACGAGGCTGAGCGGCAGCGTGACGGCGACAAGGATCAGCGTCATCTTCATGCCGCTGAGCCAGATCTGAACCTCGTAGCCGCTGTTCAGAAAGTCGTAGTTGAGGCCGATTTTGGCCGCCAGTTCTATGAAGCGCGCAATAAAGGCGTCCTGCATCGCAAATCCAATGGTGTTGTCGCGGTTGCCGCTACAAAGCATAAACGAACGGCCGGGGAAACCCGCCGTTCGTTATGGTGATGACGAATCGTTCCGCCTCCGGGATGTCATCCTCGCCCGTGAGGCGAGGAGCCATGAAGCCAATCCCTTTGTATGTTCGGATCAAACCCGAGCATGGCGGGCCAAGGGGAACCGCTTATTGTGCGGCCGAAAGCTTCTTCTTCTGCTCTTCCATGTAACCGATGCTCGGCAGGCGGTTGGCCTTGGCGAACTCGATCATCTTGCCGGAAGCGTGCAGCTCCTTGACGATCTTGTCGAGCGCAGCCTGCGTATCGTCTTCGCCCTTGCGCAGCCAGATCACGCTGTCGGACGGGATGAGGTCGGTCGGGATCAGGATGCCATAATCTTTCCATTCGTCGGCGCGGTCCTGAAGCATCAGGCTGAGCGTGCCGTTGACGTGAACGGAGACGTCGCAGTTGCCGCCTTTAAGCGCCAGAAGCGATTCCGGTTGGCTCGGAAGCGCCTTGACCTCTGCGCCGTACTCTTCGATCAGCGGCTGCGTGTAGTTGGAACCCTGTGAAACGCAGGCGATCTTGCCCTTCAGGTCCGCCCAGTCCTTGATGCCCGAGTCCTTGCGACCGATCGCGGCACCGCCCTGGCGGTCATACGGGGTCGGTACGTAGCCGAGCGTCTTTGCCCGCTCTTCCGTATACTGCATGTTGGCGATGAGGATATCGACCTTGCCCTGCTGCAGGAACTGCACGCGGTTCGGCGGCGTGACGGTTTCCGTCACCAGTTCGACACCGAGACCAGCGGCAAGCGCCTTGGCAACATCGATGTTGAGACCCTTCTGCTCCTGCGTTTTCGGATCGATGAAGCCGAAGGGCGCGCCGGAGAGGATGACGCCAACGGTCAGCTTGCCGCGACCCTTGATCCGGTCGAGCGTTGCATCGGCATGGGCGACGGTGGCCATTGAGGCGACAAGGACGCTTCCGGCAACGAGTTTTGCGGCGAGTTTGGAGAAGGTAAAGGCCATCGGTATTTCCTCTTGAGTATGGGTGGAAACTACATGACAGGCCCGGCCAGGGCGAGAATTGGTATTGCGTCAAAAATCTCGAGGATAAAATTGCGTTCCAATAAATTTTGCAGGTGGAAAAAATATCCTAATTTTTAAAAAATGTAGAATCTTGTTCTGCTGTGTGGCGATTAAAGCCGGTTCCGGGACGCGGAAAATATCCGCGGTATAAAACGGGCTTTGCAATCTGGCTCGGTCATCTTCGCCCTTGGGGCGAGGATACATGGTGCGCCGCCGATTATGAATCCTCGGGTCTAGCCCGAGGATGACGTGGAGAGTGGGGGCGTTCGTTTTTTTCAAACGCCCCCAATCATTGTTTATCGTCCGGCGTTGTAGGCCGCGATTGCCGCCATGTTGACGATATCGCTGTCCTTGGCGCCCATCGCGGCTATCTGCACCGACTTGTCGAGGCCGACGAGAAGCGGGCCGATGACGGTTGCGCCGCCGAGTTCCTGCAGCATCTTGGTCGAGATCGAAGCGGAGTGGATTGCGGGCATGACCAGCACGTTGGCGGCACCGGACAGGCGTGCGAACGGATACTGGCTCTGCATGCGATGGTGGTTCAGCGCCACGTCAGCGGACATTTCGCCATCGACCTCGAAGTTGACGTTGCGCTTGTCGAGGATCTTCACCGCCTCGCGCACCTTGTCGGACCTCTCGCCGACCGGCTGGCCGAAGGTGGAATAGGCAAGCATCGCCACGCGCGGCTCGTAACCGAAACGGCGGGCAAGACCGGCTGCTTCCTCGGCGATATCGGCAAGGTCTTCGGCGTTCGGCATGTCGTGCACGGCGGTATCGGCCACGAAGACCGTACGGTTGCGCGACACGACAAGCGATACGCCGATGACGCGGTGGCCGGGCTTGGTGTTGATGCAGCGGCGGATGTCCTCAAGCGCGGTCGAGTAGTTGCGGGTAACACCCGTGACCACGGCATCCGCGTCACCCATCGCCACCATGCAGGCGGCGAAATGGTTGCGGTCGTTGTGGATCAGGCGCTGAACGTCACGCAGCAGGAAGCCGGTGCGCTGCAGGCGGGCGTAGAGGTAATCGATATAGGCATCGACGCGGGTGGAGAGACGGGCGTTGGTGATCTCGATATTGGGACGGTCGAGATCGATACCCGCCTTTTCGGCGTTGGCGCGGATGATGTCGTCGCGGCCGAGAAGGATGGCGGTGCCAAGCCCCTGAGCGGTAAACGAGATCGCGGCGCGCATGACCTGCTCTTCCTCGGCTTCCGCAAAGACGACGCGCTTCGGCGACCGGCGAACACGCTCGTAAAGGCGCTGTGTGGTGGATGCCATCGGATCGCGGCGGGCCGAAAGTTCACGCGCATAGGCGTCGAGATCCGGCAGTTCGCGGCGGGCGACGCCGGTTTCGATAGCTGCTTTTGCGACGGCTACCGGAATGGCCGAGATCAGACGCGGATCGAAGGGAACGGGAATGATGTACTGCGAGCCGAAGCGCGGCCGGTTGCCCTGATAGGCGGCAGCCACGTCATCCGGTACGTCCTCACGCGCCAGATCGGCCAGCGCCTGTGCGGCGGCGATCTTCATGGCATCGTTGATCTGGCTGGCGCGGACATCGAGCGCGCCCCGGAAAATGTAAGGGAAGCCGAGAACATTGTTGACCTGGTTCGGGTAGTCCGAGCGGCCGGTCGCCATGATGGCGTCGTCGCGGATGCGGGCGACTTCTTCGGGCGTGATTTCCGGGTCAGGGTTGGCCATGGCGAAGATGATCGGCTTCGGCGCCATGGATCGGATCATCTCTTCGGTGAAGGCGCCCTTCTGGGAAAGGCCGAACACCACGTCCGCACCCTTCATGGCTTCCGCCAGCGTGCGGTTTTCGGTCTTGACGGCGTGGGCGGACTTCCACTGGTTCATCCCTTCGGTGCGGCCCTGATAGATGACGCCCTTGGTATCGCAGAGCGTGATGTTTTCCGGGTTGAAGCCCATCGCCTTGATGAGGTCCATACAGGCGATGGCCGCCGCTCCCGCACCGTTGCAGACAAGCTTTGTCGTCTTGAAATCGCGGCCTGTCAGTTCGATGGCATTGATGAGGCCAGCGGCGGCGATGATGGCGGTGCCATGCTGGTCGTCATGAAAAACGGGTATGTCCATCAACTCGCGCAGGCGGCTTTCGATGATGAAACATTCCGGCGCCTTGATGTCCTCGAGGTTGATGCCGCCGAAAGACGGGCCGAGGTAACGCACGCAGTTGATGAATTCGTCGGCGTCTTCGGTATCGACCTCGAGGTCGATGGAGTCGACATCGGCGAAGCGCTTGAACAGGACCGACTTGCCTTCCATCACCGGCTTGGAGGCCAGTGCGCCGAGGTTGCCGAGGCCAAGGATGGCCGTGCCGTTGGAAATGACGGCGACCATGTTGCCGCGGGTCGTGTAGTCGTAGGCTGTTGCCGGGTTTTCGGCGATTGCCTTCACCGGCACGGCAACGCCCGGCGAGTAGGCCAGCGACAGATCGCGCTGGGTCGCCATCGGCTTTGTCGGGGTGATTTCCAGTTTGCCCGGCCGGCCGATCGCATGGAAATCCAGTGCTTCCTGATCGGTGACCGAGGTTCTGTTGCTTGCTGGTTTCGTCGTGTCGGACATAAGGGGCTTGCTTCCTGTCAATCGTTTAAAGGCCCGCAGTGTTATTTTATTTTTCGCGCACCTGCCAAGCTTTGAATGTTGTTCAGTGCAGCAAAAGTGCTGCGTGCGAATTTACCGTGCGATTCAATCGATTAAGTCAGGGAAACGCGAAATCACATTTCCCGCGCCATAGCCAGAAATGACTGGACGAACCCGGCCGGAACGCCGCGCCGGACAAGAATGGCGCTTTCCGAGAAGGCTTCCTCATGACTGAGTGGCACCCCGGTCAGGCCCCTTGTGGAGCGCACGGTTTTTTCCGGCAGGATAGAGATGCCGACACCGGCCTCGACAAGCGCGAGGATGGTGTTCACGTTGGCGATGCGTATGCCGATCCTGGCTTCCAGTCCCCTGTCTTCGAAAAGCTGGAGCGCGCTATGGCTCAGCCCCACCCCGATCTCATCGACCGGCAGCAGAAGATTTTCGTGCGCGATGTCATCGATCGATACCGTCCGGCGGGCTGCAAGCGCGTGTCGCTCGTTCAAGGCGACGCACAGCTGCGACCTGTCGAAGGGCAGCGCCCGCAGGCTCTGCGGCAGCTGTGGCAACGGTGCGCGGACAAAAGCGATATCCGTCTCACGCGAGGCGACCTGCTCGATGATCTGCGCCATGGTAGTGCCCGGCAACAGTTCCAGCCTGACTTCTCCGTGGGCGGCGATGTATCTGGCGACAAGCGCGGGCAGCTTCTGGTCGGCCATGACGCTGGTGCCGAAGCCGACGCGCAGAATGCCGAATTCGCCACGCCGGATCTGATCGGCCTTTTCCTGCGCCTCTCTGGTTCGGTTGAGGATTTCCTCCGCCTCCACCAGCATGGCTTCGCCCGCTGGCGTCAGCTCCACGCCCCGGTTGATCCTTCTGAAAAGGCTGAAGCCCAGAATCTTCTCAAGTTGCCTGACCCGCTGCGTGACGGCGGGTTGGGCGATGCCGAGCTGCGAAGCGGCGGCGCGAAAGTTTTTCATGCGGGCGGCTTCCACGAAAATCGTGAGTAGGCGCGTGTCCATCTGCCGAAAATCCTATGTATTTCCAAATGTCGTGATATAAGTATACATTATCAAAACGGATGTTGCGGCGCATTGTCATGGTGTCGCGTGCGACGTTATACCGCGACCAGGGTTTCGACCGCGCCACTGCTCCTTTTGGGATGCGTAAGGGGCCGAAGCCGGGGGGATTTGTTCTGGCGCTTGCTGTTGTCCATTCGGGCGGCGGCGAGATTTTGCGTTGAATGGTCACCATGAGATTCATGACGGAATTCCTCCCACCCCCATGTCTTCGTTCAGCATCGCCGCTTCCATGCGGTCCTCCTCCTTTGAGCGGAGCGGACTGTCCCGGTCGTGCCGGGCATTGAACGATCATTGGCGCGCCTTTCATGGCCGCTCTCTTAACCGGACGTAAAATCAATGAGCCATCCAACAGTCTCCACGTCACTTCCAGCCAGGTTATGGCTGTTTGTGCTCGGGGCCGTCATTCTTCTGGCGGGCCTGTTCTTCGCCATCGGTGGCGGCAAGCTCGCCGCACTCGGCGGTAGCCTCTATTTCGTGACCGCAGGCATTGCCCTCGTCGTTTCCGGCCTGCTGGTCATCCTGCGCAAACCCGCGGGCGCGCTGCTCTTCGGGCTGGTCGTCATCTTCACCGCCATCTGGGCCGTGTGGGATGCGGGCCTTGAATTCTGGCCGCTGATCTCGCGTCTCCTGGCAATTGGCGTCGGCGCAACCGTGGTGGCGCTTTCCTATCCGTTGCTGCGCCGTGCGGTTGGCAAGACGCCTGCCTATGTGCCATCCTTCGCGCTTGCCGCAGTGCTGGCGATTGCCTCTGCCGCTGGTTTTGCCGGCATGTTCGTGCCGCATCCGACCGTTGCCTTTAACGGCACGCCGGCCGCGCTGACGCCGGTTGATCCCGCAACGGAGCAGAAGAACTGGGAGCATTACGGCAACACAACAGGCGGCTCGCGTTTCGCCGCGCTCGACCAGATCACCCGCGACAACGTCAAGGATCTTCAGGTCGCCTGGACCTATCGGACCGGCGATACGCCGATCAGCCCCGGCGGCGGCGGCGCGGAAGACCAGCTGACCCCGCTGCAGGTCGGCGAAAAGGTGTTCCTGTGCACCCCGCATAACAACGTCATCGCCATCGATGCCGACACGGGCAAGGAACTGTGGAAGAACGAGATCAACGCGAAATCCTCTGTCTGGATGCGTTGCCGCGGTCTGGCCTATTTCGATGCGACCCGTCCGGTCGAACAGCCCACCGCTCCGGGGTCGACCCCGGTCACCGCGGTTTCCGTCGCGCCGGGCGCGCTTTGCGAACGCCGCATCCTGATGAACACGATCACGGCCGAGCTCATCGCCCTCGACGCCGATACGGGCGCATTCTGCCCCGATTTCGGCACCAATGGCCGCGTCGATCTGAAGGTTGGTCTTGGCGAAGCCGCCGATCCGAGCTACGTGCTGACCTCGGCGCCGACGCTTGCCGGCACCACCGTCGTCGTCGGCGGCCGTATTGCCGACAACGTTCAGGTCGACATGCCCGGTGGCGTCATGCGCGGGTTCGACGTGATCACCGGCGAACTGCGCTGGGCTTTCGATCCGGGCAACCCGGAAATCACCAAGCTGCCGCCGGAAGGCCAGACCTACACCCGCTCGACACCGAACGTGTGGGCTGCCATGTCGTATGACCCGGTCTCCAACACGGTGTTCCTGCCGGTCGGCAGCCCTTCGGTCGATCTTTATGGCGCAACCCGCACCGAACTCGACCACAAATATGGCGCGTCCATGCTGGCGCTCGACGGCACGACGGGCCGCGAAAAATGGGTCTACCAGACGGTCCACAACGATCTCTGGGACTTCGACACACCGATGCAGCCGTCCTTCTTCGATTTCAAGAAGGCCGATGGCTCCGCGGTTCCGGCGCTCACCTTCGGCACCAAGGCCGGCCAGATCTGGGTGCTTGATCGCGCCACCGGCCAGCCGCTGACGGAAGTTGCCGACGTTCCGGTCAAACCGGGCAAGATCCCGAACGAGCCTTATGCGCCGACGCAGAAGCTGTCGGTCGGCATGCCGCAGATCGGTGCACAGACGCTGGTCGAAAGCGACATGTGGGGTGCCACGCCGTTCGATCAGCTGTTGTGCCGCATCGCCTTCAAGGGCATGCGTTATGACGGCGTCTACACGGTTCCGGGTCTCGATCTGGCGCTCAACTTTCCGGGCTCGCTCGGCGGCATGAACTGGGGCGGCTTCTCCACCGACCCGACGACGAACACGATCTTCGTCAACGACATGCGTCTCGGCCTTTGGATCCAGATGGCGGAAGCCGCACCGACCACCGCCGTCAACAGCGGCTCCGAAGCGGTCAACACCGTCATGGGCGTCGTGCCGATGAAGGGTACGCCCTATGCGGTCAACAAGAACCGCTTCCTGTCGGCGCTCGGTATCCCCTGCCAGGAACCGCCTTACGGCACGCTGACGGCGATCGACATGAACACGCAGCAGATCAAGTGGCAGGTTCCGCTCGGTACGGTGGAAGACACCGGCCCGATGGGCATCAAGATGGGCCTGCCCATTCCGATCGGCATGCCGACCATCGGCGGCTCGCTCGCCACCCAGGGCGGCCTGGTGTTCTTCGCTGCCACCCAGGACTATTACCTGCGTGCGTTTGACTCGGCGACCGGCAAGGAAGTCTGGAAGGCTCGCATGCCGGTTGGCAGCCAAGGTACTCCGATGACCTACAAGTCGCCGAAGACCGGCAAGCAGTATGTCGTGATTTCGGCGGGTGGCGCACGTCAGTCTCCCGACCGCGGCGACTACGTGATCGCCTACGCACTGCCGAACTGATTGCCACGCGATCAACGCTGAACGGACCCCGGGCCATCGGCCCGGGGTTTTTCTTTGCTTTGTCGAACGGCGAAGGATGGAACCGTGGGGCTTGTCCTGCGTTGGCAAAACGGGCAGGCAGACAATCGGGATGCGCCACTGCTTTTCACCGTGCTTTCACCAGACGCAATTATGCAAGCTGCGCTTGGTTGTCCGTGAACGGATGATGGCGTCATGACAGAATTTGTATATTCTCCGGCCCGCCGGGACATCGGTATTGGCATTCGGAAAGGTAAAGTTGTGACATCACAGGTACGAAAGATCACCCCCGTTCTTCTAGCAGGGGGGGCCGGATCGCGGCTCTGGCCGGTGTCACGCGACCAGTTGCCAAAGCAGTTCCAGCCGCTTGTCGGCGATCTTTCCACATACCAGCAGACATTGCAGCGCGTGTCCGACCCCGCACTTTATGACGGTCCTCTGGTTGTGACCAACGAGGATTTCCGCTTCTTCGCCCGCCGTCAGGCGGAAGAGATCGGCCTTTCCGCGACGGTGGTTCTGGAGCCTGCGCGCCGTGACAGCGCCGCCGCCATGGCCGCAGCCGCGGTCCTCGCCGAACGCCGCGAGCCGGGTTCGCTGGTACTGGCGCTTGCCGCCGACCACGTCGTTCTGGACGCCGACAAGTTCTCCGACGCCGTGACGCTGGGGGCGAAGGCTGCCGATCAGGGCTCCATCGTCGTGTTCGGTCTGGTGCCGACCGAGCCGCGCACTTCCTACGGCTACATCAAGCCTGGCGAGGCAATCGATGGCGAGAAGGATCTGAGCGCCGTCGAGGCTTTCGTCGAAAAGCCGGACATTAAGACCGCCATCTCGTATCTGGAGAAGGGTTATCTGTGGAATTCCGGTAACTTCCTGTTCCGCTCCGATGTGATGATAGCCGAGCTGAAGGCTTATGCGCCGGAAATCCTTGCCGCCGTCACAAAGGCCGTAGAGCAGCACGAAAGCGACCTCGGCTTCGTGCGTCTGCATCAGGAGAGCTTCGAGGCATCGCCGAAGAATTCCATCGATTATGCGGTGATCGAGAAAACGAAGCGCATGGCGGTCGTGCATGGCCATTTCCGCTGGTCGGATATCGGCAGCTGGGATGCTATCTGGGAGATCGCCGAGAAGCGCGACAATGACAACGCTGTGGAAGGCGATGGTGTGTTCATCGATTCCGAAGGGTGCCTCATCCATTCCACCAGCCTGCTGACGACGGTGGTGGGTGCCAAGGATCTCGTAGTGGTGGCAACCAAGGACGCGGTTCTGGTGGTGCCGAAAAACAAGGTGCAGTCCGTGAAGGGGCTGGTGGAAACGCTCAAGGAGAGCGGTCACGCACCGCAGACCGAAACTCACAAGCGTGTTCATCGCCCGTGGGGGTCGCTGGAGCACATGGATGTCGGCCAGCGTTACCGCGTCGGGCATATCAAGGTTGAGCCCGGCCATCGCATCTCGTTCCAGAAGCACTATCATCGATCAGAGCACTGGATCGTGGTGAAGGGCACCGCCACGGTGACGATTGGCGACGAGACGAAGCTGCTCACCGAAAACCAGTCGGTTTACATTCCCATCGGCCAGCCACATCGTCTGGCCAACGAGGGGCAGATCCCGCTGGAACTGATCGAAATCCAAACTGGTGCCTATATCGGCGAAGACGATGTGATCCGCATCGAGGACGATTACAGACGGCCCTGAGGCTTACACAGGGCAGGCCCGCCGGCCTGGTTTGCCCTGTTCCTCGCCTTCGTCATCCCTGGTCTGCGGATCGGGGTTGACAGGAAACGTGACGGCGTATCGAGCAGACGTTTTGCGCATGTCCAAGCGGGGTTTTTTCGGCGTTTGAGCCGATCACCATCATTTTCTCCAGTGAAAATCACGTTTTTTCAACGGCTTAATACGTCTTTTTCGGCTGTTGGGAGATTCGTGTTTTAGGCGGTTGCACATTCAAAATTCTTCGCATAGGCTCCAACTGCAACGTTTCAGTGAGGGAGGAGACTCATGCGCATGCGTGCAATTTCTATGGCTTTCGCGGCCAGTGTAATGATTCCGGCTGGTCTGGCCGGGGCGACCGATCTTGAGGTGACGCATTGGTGGACGTCGGGTGGGGAGGCTGCCGCCGTCGCCGAGCTTGCCAAGGCTTTCGACGGTACGGGTAACAAATGGGTGGATGGTGCCATCGCAGGTTCGGGTGGTACGGCGCGACCGATCATGATCAGCCGCATCACCGGTGGCGATCCTATGGCGGCGACGCAGTTCAACCATGGCCGTCAGGCCGAGGAACTGGTACAGGCTGGCCTGATGCGCGACCTGACCGATGTTGCGGAAAAGGGCAAGTGGAAAGACGTCATCAAGCCCGCAAGCCTGCTCAATAGCTGCACCATTGATGGCAAGATCTATTGCGCGCCGGTGAATATCCATTCCTGGCAGTGGCTTTGGCTTTCCAATGAAGCTTTCAAGAAAGCCGGTGTCGAGGTTCCGAAGAGCTGGACGGAGTTCGTCGCAGCCGCACCCGCCCTGAAAAAAGCTGGCATCCAGCCGTTGGCGCTGGGCGGTCAGGCGTGGCAGGCGAACGGCCTGTTCGATACGCTGACGCTTTCGATCGGCGGCAAGGATCTCTACGAAAAGGTCTACAAGGACAAGGATGCCGAAACGGCGGCCGGTCCGGACATGGCGAAGATTTTCGCTGCGGCCGTTGCAGCGCGCGACATGGCCAAGGGTACCAACGTTCAGGACTGGAACCAGGCCACCAACATGGTCATCACCGCCAAGGCCGGTGGCCAGGTGATGGGCGACTGGGCGCAGGGTGAATTCCAGCTTGCCAACCAGAAGGCCGGAACGGATTACACCTGCCTTCCGGGTCTTGGGTTGAACGACTATCTGACGACCGGCGGCGACGCCTTCTATTTCCCCGTTCTGAAGGACGAGGCGAAATCCAAGGCGCAGGACGTTCTGGCCGAGGTGATTGTCGATCCCAAAACGCAAGTTGCATTCAACCTGAAAAAAGGCTCGCTGCCGATCCGCGGTGACGTCGATCTGGCTGCCGCGAACGATTGCATGAAAAAAGGCCTTGAAATTCTGGCCAAGGATCATGCGCTCACAAGCGTCGATCAGCTGATTTCTGCCGATACGCAGAAGCAGAAAGAAGACCTCATGGCGGAATTCTTTGCGGGTTCGATGAGCGGTGAGGACGCGCAGAAGCGCTTCGCGGACATCATCGGCTCGGCGGACTGATCGCTAACCTCCCGGCTGGGAGTGTTTCGCACTTCCCCGTCTGAGAAGACATTACGACACGTAGTGGTTCAAAACTGGCGTACACCTTCCCTCATTCCTGTGACAGCACAGGAATGAGGGAGTTCAAAGGCGCCGTGCGGAAACAATGCGTTTGGTAGTGATCTACTGCAACGTTTCAGGAGGAGAGTTATATGGCGGGTAAAGTGCATTCCGGCCGCCCCAACCAGCTTTTCCGCAATCTCAATTCGAAGATTGCGTCCATCCCGATGATCCTGACGGCCATCGTGATCTTTCTTGGCGGAACGATCTGGACCGTCGTCTATTCCTTCACCAACTCGAAACTGCTGCCGCGTGCGACCTTTATCGGCTTCGAACAATATGAGCGTCTGTGGGCCGCGCCGCGCTGGATCGTGTCGATCCAGAACCTAGCCATTTACGGCATTCTCTCGTTGATCTTCAGTCTGGTGATCGGCTTCCTGCTGGCGGCGCTGATGGATCAGAAGATCCGTTTCGAAAACACTTTCCGCACCATCTTCCTCTATCCCTTCGCGCTGTCGTTCATCGTCACCGGTCTGGTGTGGCAATGGCTGTTGAACCCGGAGTTCGGCATCCAGTCCGTGGTGCGTTCGATGGGGTGGGAAAGTTTCACCTTCGACCCCCTCTACAATCCACAGATCGTTATCTACGGCATCCTGATCGCCGCACTCTGGCAGGGGACGGGGCTTGTCATGTGCCTGATGCTGGCGGGGCTTCGCGGCATCGATGAAGACATCTGGAAGGCATCTCGGGTCGACGGCATTCCGATGTGGAAGACCTATATCCTGATCATTATTCCAATGATGCGGCCGGTTTTCATCACGACGCTGGTCATCATCGCCAGCGGCATCGTCAAGGTCTATGACCTCGTTGTGGCGCAGACCAGCGGCGGTCCCGGCATCGCCTCCGAAGTCCCGGCGAAATACGTCTATGACTACATGTTCCAGGCGCAGAACCTGGGGCAGGGCTTCGCCGCCTCGACCATGATGCTTCTCACCGTCGCCATCATCATCATTCCATGGGCCTACCTCGAATTCGGAGGCAAGAAGCGTGGCTAACATCAGCACACTGAATACGGTCGTCGCCGGTGCCGATCCTGTCGCCAAAGACCTATCCGGCCCGCGCGGCCAAAAACCGAGAAAGACGCTCTCGCGGCGTAACATCATTCTCTACGGTACGCTCATCGTCGCTGCCGCCTATTACCTGCTGCCGCTTTACGTGATGGTCGTGACCTCGCTGAAGGGCATGCCGGAAATCCGTCTCGGAAACATCTTCGCCCCCCCGGTGGAAATAACCTTCGAGCCATGGGTGAAAGCATGGGCGAACGCCTGCACGGGCCTGAACTGCGACGGGCTTTCGCGCGGTTTCTGGAATTCCGTGCGTATCCTCGTTCCATCGGTCATCGTCTCGATCATCATCGCGTCCGTCAGCGGTTATGCGATGGCGAACTGGAAGTTCAAGGGATCGGAACTGTTCTTCTCGATCCTCATCATCGGTGCTTTCATCCCCTATCAGGTGATGATCTACCCCATCGTCATCGTGCTGCGCGAAATGGGAGTCTATGGCACGCTGACGGGCCTCGTTATCGTCCATACCATCTTCGGCATGCCGATCCTGACGCTGCTGTTCCGCAACTACTTTGCCTCCCTGCCGGAAGAACTGTTCAAGGCGGCGCGCATCGACGGCGCGAATTTCTGGCAGATCTATTTCCGCATCATGCTGCCGATGTCTTTGCCGATCTTCGTGGTGGCGATGATCCTGCAGGTGACGGGTATCTGGAACGACTTCCTGTTCGGCGTCGTCTTTACCCGCCCCGAATATTACCCGATGACGGTGCAGCTCAATAACATCGTCAATTCCGTGCAGGGCGTGAAGGAATACAACGTCAACATGGCCGCCACGCTTCTGACCGGGGCCGTTCCGCTGATCGTCTATTTCGTCTCCGGCAGACTGTTTGTGCGCGGCATTGCCGCAGGTGCAGTAAAAGGTTGAGCTATATGAACAAAAACGTTTCCATCAACAAAAGCGTTTCCATTCGCGATCTTTCCCTGTCGTTCGGCGCAGTCACCGTGCTGAAAGATCTCAATCTCGACATTTACGACGGTGAGTTCCTCGTTCTGCTCGGCTCTTCCGGTTGCGGAAAATCGACATTGCTCAACTGCATTGCCGGCCTTCTGGAGCCGACCGACGGGCAGATTTTCATCAAGGACCGCAACGTCACCTGGGAGGAGCCGAAGGATCGCGGCATCGGCATGGTGTTTCAGTCCTACGCTCTTTATCCGCAGATGACGGTGGAGAAGAACCTGTCCTTCGGGCTTCAGGTCGCCAAGGTGCCGAAGGAAGAAATCGACCGGCGCGTCAGCCGCGCTGCGGAAATCCTGCAGATCGGCCCGCTCTTGAAGCGCAAGCCCGCAGAGCTTTCCGGTGGCCAGCGCCAGCGCGTCGCCATCGGACGCGCACTGGTGCGCGACGTGGACGTGTTCCTTTTCGACGAGCCGCTCTCCAACCTCGACGCCAAGCTGCGTTCGGAACTGCGCGTCGAAATCAAGCGGCTGCACCAGTCGCTGAAAAACACGATGATCTACGTGACGCACGACCAGATCGAGGCGCTGACGCTTGCGGACCGTATCGCCATCATGAAAAGCGGCGTCATCCAGCAGCTTGCCGATCCGGTCACCATCTACAACAAGCCGCGAAACCTGTTCGTGGCGGGCTTTATCGGTTCGCCGTCGATGAACTTCCTGCGCGGTGAATTGGTGGAGAAGGACGGCAAAGTGGTGTTCATCACGAATGGTGTGAGCTTCTCTCTGGATGGTTATACGCCCGAACAGCCGCTTGCAGCCGGCCGCGCCGTGGTGCTTGGCGTGCGCCCCGAACATGTGCGCGTCGATGCCGATATCACCGGCGGGGAGGTGCACGATGCGGTGGTCGATATCGAGGAGCCGATGGGCGCCGACAACCTGATCTGGCTGAAACATGCCGGTCACACGCTATCGGTTCGCGTTGGCGGCCACAGGCGCTTTTCGCCCGGCACCAAGGTGCGGATTGCCTTCGACATGTCCATGGCCTCGCTGTTCGATGCGACAAGCGAAGACCGGCTCTGACGAACTAATTCATTTCCCCACACACATCCCAAGACGAATATCTCATGGAGGAGACTATGACAGAACTTGGCTTCCAGCTTTACAGCGCGCGGAACTTCCTGCCGTTTTCCAATATTTTCAAAAAGCTGTCGGCAGCCGGTTACAAACAGGTGGAAGGTTATGGCGCCATGTACGCCTCGCTGGATGAGGCAGGGCTGAAAGGGCTGCGTGACGAACTGGACGCGAACGGCCTCACGATGCCGACCGGCCATTTCGGCCTCGATCTTCTGGAAGGCGATCCGACGAAGGCGCTGAACATCGCCAAGGTTCTCGGTGTCGATGCGATCTATTGCCCTTATCTGATGCCGGACCAGCGTCCCTCGGATGCGGCAGGCTGGTTCGCATTCGGCAAGCGCTTGCAGGAAGCAGGCAAGCCGTTTGTGGATGCGGGCTTGACCTTCGGCTGGCATAACCACGACTTCGAGTTCAAGACACTCGATGACGGCTCGACGCCGCAGGAGCAGATCCTTGCCGGTGGACCGGACCTGAAATGGGAAGCGGACATCGCCTGGATCGTTCGCGGTGATGCCGATCCCTTCGCGTGGATCGAAAGTTACGGCAAACGTATCACCGCCGCTCACGTCAAGGATATTGCGCCGAAGGGTGAGAACACCGACGAAGACGGCTGGGCCGATGTAGGCCATGGCACGCTGGACTGGAAGGGGCTGGTCAACGCGCTGAAGACCAAAAGCGCCACGAAGAACTTCGTGGTCGAACACGACAACCCCAAGGACATCGACCGGCTGATTACCCGGTCCATCGCCTCTTTCAAAACCTATTGATGACCATTCTTTCGGAGTAATGACCATGGCCAGAGATCTTGGCGTCGGCATCATCGGATGCGGCAATATCTCCACCACCTATTTTTCGCTGGCACCGCTCTTCAAGGGGCTGAAGGTGTTGGCCTGCGCCGACCTCAACCGCAACGCTGCGGAGCTGAAAGCCGAGGAATATGGCGTGAAGGCGCAGTCCATCGAGGAACTTCTCGCCAATGACGAGATCGACGTGGTGGTGAACCTCACCATTCCCGCCGCGCATTTCTCCGTCTCGAAGGCGGCGCTGGAAGCGGGCAAGCACGTCTATTCGGAAAAGCCGCTGGTGCTCTCGCTGGAGGAAGGCGAGGAACTGCGGCGCATCGCCACCGAAAAGAAGCTGTCCGTCGGTTGCGCGCCGGATACCTTCCTTGGCGGCGCGCACCAGCTTGCGCGAAAATATATCGATGAAGGCAAGGTCGGCCGCATCACCTCCGGCACATGTCATGTGATGAGCCCCGGCATGGAGATGTGGCACCCGAACCCCGGCTTCTTCTTCCTCAAAGGCGGCGGGCCGATCCTAGACCTCGGCCCCTATTATATCGCCAACCTCATCAACCTGATCGGTCCGGTGAAGCGTGTCGGCGCGCTGACCTCCATGGCCAATCCGACCCGCACCGTGACCAGCCAGCCGCTTAACGGGCAGGTCATTCCGGTCGAGACGCCGACCAACATCCACGCTTTGCTGGAATTCGTGAACGGCGCGACGATCACGCTTTCGGCAAGCTGGGACGTGTGGTCGCATCGTCACGCGAACATGGAACTCTATGGCACCGAAGGTTCGATCTACGTGCCGGACCCGAATTTCTTCGGCGGTGTGGTCGAGGCGAGCGGTCGCGACAAGGATATCAAGCCGCTGGAGGACTGGGCGCATCCTTTCGGTGTTTCCAATCAGGAAAGCCCGAACGGTCCCCGCGCCAACTACCGCACGGCGGGTCTGGCCGATATGGCGCAGGCGCTGCTGGAGGGACGCGATGCGCGTTGCTCGCTGGATCGTTCGCTGCACGGTATCGATGTCATGACCTCGATCCTGAAATCCGGCGAAGAAGGTCGCTTCATCGAATTGACGACGACCTGCACGCAGCCAGCCGCACTCGGTGTCGAAGAAGCCAAAGCGCTGCTGCGCTGATACGAACGATAGCGGCAGAGAGAAATTTCCGCCGCTCTTCACAACGACGCGGCTTTGCGTTAAAAGCCGCGCCGTAATCCGGTCGCAGCCCACCCGGTCAAAACAAGGGATCCCAAATCATGAAGACCATCGTCATCTGCTCCGGCGGATTGGACTCCGTTTCGCTTGCACACAAAATCGCTGCGGAACACGAACTTATCGCTCTCGTTTCCTTCGATTATGGCCAGCGCCACAAGAAGGAACTGGATTTCGCCGCCGCCTGTGCCGTGCGTCTCGGCGTGCCGCATCACATCATCGATATCCGCGCCATCGGCGCGCATCTGACCGGCTCGGCCCTGACCGACGACGTGGATGTGCCGGACGGTCATTATGCGGAAGAAACCATGCGCTCGACGGTGGTGCCGAACCGCAACGCCATCATGCTGACCATCGCCTTCGGGCTGGCGGCGGCGCAGCAGGCCGATGCCGTGGCAATCGCCGTCCATGGCGGCGACCACTTCATCTACCCCGATTGCCGCCCCGGCTTCATCGACAGCTTCAACACCATGCAGGCCCATGCGCTGGAAGGTTACGCGAACGTTCAGCTGTTTGCGCCTTATGTCACCGTTTCCAAGGCGGCGATCGTCGTTGACGGCGCGAAATACGGCACTCCATTCGGCGACACCTGGTCCTGCTACAAGGGTGGCTTGCGGCACTGCGGCCGCTGCGGCACCTGCGTCGAGAGGCGCGAGGCGTTCCATCTGGCCGGTGTCACCGATCCGACCGACTATGAAGACCCGGATTTCTGGGTGGCCGCGACGCATGCCTATGCGGCGCAGGAGGTGCGCTGATGTTCCGTATCACCAAGGAGTTTCATTTTTCCGCCTCGCACCAGCTGAAAAGCCTACCCGCCGATCACCAGTGCGCCCGTCTGCATGGCCACAACTATGTGGTCGAGGTCGAACTTACCGGTGCCGAGCTGAACGAGCACGGTTTCGTTCGCGACTACCATGAGCTTTCGCCGCTAAAGCATTATATCGACGATCATTTCGACCATCGCCACCTGAACGACGTTCTCGGCCATGACCGGGTGACGGCAGAATGTCTCGCGCAGCATTTCTACGACTGGTGCAAGGCGCGTCTGCCGGAAACCAGCGCGGTGCGTGTGAGCGAGACGGCGAAGACCTGGGCGGAATACCGGCCATGACCCTGGCCGCTCCCAAAGCAGCGCCCAAGGAAACGACCATCCGCATCAGCGAAATCTTCGGCCCGACGATACAGGGCGAGGGGTTGCTGATCGGGTTGCCGACCGTGTTCGTGCGCACCGGCGGCTGCGACTATCGCTGTTCGTGGTGCGATACGCTGCATGCCGTCGATAGCGAGTATCGCGATACATGGCTGCCGATGTCCGTCGAGGCGGTTTGGCAAGAGGTGCGCAGGCTTTCCGGGAATGTTCCGCTGACGGTTTCGCTGTCGGGCGGAAATCCGGCCATCCAGCCGCTTGGCAACCTGATCGAAAGAGGCCATGCCGAGGGATATCGCTTTGCGCTCGAAACGCAGGGCAGCATCGGCAAGGACTGGTTCGGCGATCTCGATTATCTGGTCTTGAGCCCCAAGCCTCCATCGAGCGGCATGGAAACCGACTGGAAGGCGTTCGAGGACTGTCTGGCCGCGGCCGGCAATGGGCCGCAGGTGGCGCTGAAGATCGTAGTTTTTGATGATGCGGACTATGCCTATGCGAAACAGGCGTCGGCCCGTTTTCCGCATCTGCCGGTCTATCTCCAGCCCGGCAACCACACCCCACCACCGCCGGACGATGACGATGCACGCGTCGATATCGATGGCATCATGGATCGCATGGTGTGGCTGGTAGACAAGGTTTCCAACGACCGCTGGTTTGCCGCCCGCGTGTTGCCGCAGCTCCATGTTCTTTTGTGGGGAAACAAAAGAGGCGTGTGAGCAGCGGCCCGTATCTTCTCCCTGACGGTGAGGAGAAAGGCGCGCAGGATGAGGGGGCGGGAAGAGCGAAACAATTGCCGCTCGCCTCCTCATCCGACTTTTCGAAACATCGAGTGGCGACGTCGCTTGCGACGTCGCCACTTGTTTGATTATGCCGAAACTGCCAGTTCGCGGCGTTCGCGGTCTGCTACGATCGACAGGTCGAGAACCTTCTGCAAATTCGCAGCGTGACGGAAATCCGGGTCTGCCGGGCCGCCCTGCATCACCGCTCTGGCGAATTTTTCGTAGTTTGTCGGTACGCGGTCAACCTCGACGGTCGTCCACATCGCCTTCTCCACATCTTCGCCGAGGCAGGTGCGCAGGCTGGAATATTCCGGCGTGTGAATGACTTCCAGCGCGCCCTTGTCGCCATGAACGCGCAGGCGAAGCTCATTGAGGTGGCCGGTTGCCCAGCGGCTGGCATGGATGACACCCATGGCGCCGTTTTCAAGCTCGGCGGTCATGGTGAAGCTGTCATTGGCGTCGAGGTCGTAGACCCCGATCCTGTTGCCTTCGTATTTGTCGAAGGTTTTCAGCCGCGTGAAAATGCGTTCCACATCGCTGCCCGCGCCATAGGAGGCGAAATCGAGAATGTGAATGCCGACATCACCCAGTACGCCGTTGGAGCCATGCTTGGTGGAAAGCCGCCACAGCCACTTGCTCTCCGTCATCCAATCGCCCCATGCCTTGGAAACGAGCCAGCTCTGGAGATAGGATGCTTCGAGGTGACGAACCTTGCCGATCTTGCCCGCCAGTACCATGTCGCGTGCCGCCTGCAAGGGCGCCACATTGCGATAGGTGAGGTTGACCATGGCGACGAGGCCGGATTTCTCCGCCGCATCCGCCATTTCCGCCGCCTTGGCGTAGTTTTCCGCCAGTGGCTTTTCGCAGAAGACGTGCTTGCCCGCCGCTAGAAGCTTCAGGCTTGTCGGATGGTGGATGCTGTCCGGCGTAACGTTTGCCGCCGCATCGAACTCACCCCACGCAATCGCGTCATCCAGCGAGGTGAAGGTGTTTGCAATGTTGTGACGCGCCGCAAAGGCGCGCACGATCACGTCATCCACATCCACCGCCGCCACCAGTTCGACGCCGGGGATTTCCGAAAAATATGTGGCATGATTGTTGGCCATGCCGCCGGTTCCGAGAATAAGAAGTCTCATGGCTGATTACCTGTAACCTGCTTCGCCTGCTTTATGCAGTCTGGGGCCGCGTTCCTCGATAGGCTCCAGCGCCTTTTCGACGGGAACGTTGGGCGCGTCATGGATGCTTTTCAGGGCGCCGACCGGATTATAGGCCCATTTCACCGAATTGCTGATGACCTTCTGCACGTTGGCATCGTGGTATGTCGGGTAGGTTTCATGGCCGGGGCGGAAGTAGAAGATGTTGCCCGCGCCACGCCGCCATGTCAGGCCGGAACGGAACACCTCGCCGCCTTGGAACCACGAGATGAACACGGTTTCCAGAGGTTCCGGCACGGAGAACTGCTCGCCGTACATTTCCTCGTTTTCAAGCTCGAAATGCTCGGGAAGACCGGCCGCTATCGGGTGGCGCGGATTGATGGTCCAAAGACGTTCGCGCTCGCCAGCCTCACGCCATTTCAGCGCGCAGGGGGTGCCCATCAGCCGCTTGAACGGCTTTGAGAAGTGGCCGGAATGCAGGACGATGAGGCCCATGCCCTCCCAGACGCGTTTGGCGACGCGCTCGACGATCTCATCCTGAACCGCGCCGTGATCCTTGTGGCCCCACCAGACGAGAACGTCGGTGTTGTCGAGGCGGTCCTGCGAAAGACCGTGTTCCGGCTCCTGAAGGGTCGCCGTGGTGGCGCTGATGCCGTCCACCGTGTTCAGTGCATCGGCAATCGTGTTGTGCATGCCGTTCGGGTAGATCGAACGCACCGTCTCATTGATGTGTTCATGGATATTCTCGCCCCATACAACCGTGTTGATGGTCATTGTCATGCTCCTCGGTAAACGCCGAAATCTTGGGTGGTTCCGGCAAAAAGAAATGGATAGATCAGGCCGCGCCCCGGGCAGGGTTGCGGGCAATTGCCCGGCCTTCGACATCGAAACGGTGGATCTGTGCCGCATCCGGTACGATGACGATGCGCTCGCCGGTCTTGCGATTGGAAACGCCTTCCTCGCGCACCACGACAGGTTCATCCGCCCCGATCTCGACATAGATAAAGCTGTCGGACCCCAGCATTTCGGAATGTACGATCTCGCCGGACCAGCCGTTTTCGCCGCTGGAAATGGCGATATGCTCCGGGCGAATGCCGATGGTTTTAGCGCCTTCCGCCTCGGCATATCTGCCGGTGAGGAAGTTCATCTTCGGTGACCCGATGAACCCTGCGACGAAGGTGTTGACCGGCGTTTCATAGAGTTCGAGCGGTGTGCCGATCTGTTCGACGCGGCCGTCGCGCAGTACGCAGATGCGGTCCGCCAGCGTCATCGCTTCCACCTGATCGTGGGTGACGTAGATCATGGTGGTGCCGTGCATCGAGCGGTGCAGCTTGGCGATTTCCAGCCGGGTGGCTACACGCAGAGCGGCATCAAGGTTGGAGAGCGGCTCATCGAACAGGAACACCTTGGGATCGCGCACGATGGCGCGGCCGATGGCGACGCGCTGGCGCTGACCACCGGAAAGCTGCTTCGGCAAGCGTTCCAGATAGGGCGTCAGTTGCAGCATTTCGGCGGCTGCCTCGACCCGCTTGCGGCGCTGGTCTTTGTCTGCTCCGGCAAGCTTCATGCCGAAGGCCATGTTTTCGAACACTGTCATATGCGGATAGAGCGCATAGGACTGGAAGACCATGGCGACGCCACGTTTGGCAGGCGGCAGGCGGTTGACCGCCTCGCCATCGAATGACAGCGTGCCGCTGGAGATTTCCTCCAGCCCGCAGATGAGGCGCAGCAGCGTGGACTTGCCGCAGCCGGACGGGCCGACGAAGACCATGAATTCGCCGGAGCGGATATCCATGTCGATGCCCTTGATGACATCGAAGGCGCCGAAGGATTTACGAAGATCGCGCAGTTGGATTTTGGTCATTTGATTTTCTCCTAGCCTTTGACGCCACCGGCGGTGAGGCCGGAAATGATGCGTCGCTGGAAGATCAGGACGAGGACGACGAGCGGAAGAGTGACGATGACGGAGGCCGCCATGATCGATCCCCACGGGATTTCGAACTGCGAGCCGCCCGACAGGAGCGCGATGGCGACCGGCACCGTGCGCTGCTCGTTCGATGATGTAAAGGTCAGCGCGAAGAGGAACTCGTTCCACGCCGCGATGAAGGCGAGAAGGCCGGTGGTGACGAGCGCTGGCCACATCAGCGGCATGAAGACCTGACTGATGATGACCCACGGCGTCGCGCCATCGACGATGGCAGCTTCCTCGATCTCGATCGGCAGATCGCGCATGAAGGTGGTCAACACCCATACCGTGAAGGGCAGGGTAAAGATCATGTAGGAGAAGATCAGCGCCAGCGGCGTGTTGAAGATGCCTGCCCAGCGGATCAGTTCGAACAGACCGGCGAGAACGGCGATCTGTGGGAACATGGAGACGGAGAGGATCGTCAGAAGCAGCAGCGAACGGCCGCGAAACCGCACGCGGGCCAGCGCATAGGACGCCGTGACCGCCAGAAACAGCGATACGATGACGACACACGATGCGATCATCAGCGAGTTGCCGAGATTGCGCAGGAAGCTGCCGTTGCCGAGCACGAAGCTGTAGTTGGCCAGCGAGAAGTCTTTCGGCCAGTAATCTATCTGGAACAGTGCCGTTCCGGATTTCAGGCTGGTCAGGATCGCGTAATAGAACGGGAAGACCGAGATGACGATGATGACTGCCACCAGCGCATAGAATGCCGACGTCTTGAGAATGTTGGGAAAGGTCATCGCGCGGCTCCATCGGTGTTGACGCGCCCGAGCCACATATAAACGACCGTGATCGAGGCGATGATGAGGAACAGCATGGTGGAGGCGGCCGCGCCGTAGGCGAACTTGTCGAAATCGAACAGGTTTTCGCGGGCCAGGACCGACATTGTGCGGGTCTGGGCGTTGTTCGGCGTCAGGATATAGATGAGATCGAAGACGCGCAGCGCATCCAGCATGCGGAAGATCACGGCGACCATCAGTGCTGGCCGGATCATCGGCAGGGTGACGCGGAAGAACACCTTGACCGGATGGATTCCATCCACCTTGGCGGCCTCGTACATGTCCTTCGGCACCATCTGAAGGCCGGCGAGGATGAGCAGCGCCATGAACGGCGTCGTCTTCCAGACGTCGACGATCAGGACCGCAATCATGGCGGTATCAGGGTTGGCGGTCCATGCGATCTTGCTGGAGATCAGGCCGAGATTGAGGAAGAGATCGTTCAATATGCCAAACTGGTCGTTCAGCATCCACGCCCACATCTGGGCAGAGACGATGGTGGGGATGGCCCACGGAATGAGGATCGCGGCGCGGACGATGCCGCGGCCCTTGAACTCGGCGTTCAGCACCAGCGCGACGACAAGGCCGAGAACGGTTTCGATGCTGACGGAAACGATGGTGAATTTCAGCGTGTTGAGCACTGCGCCCCACCATGCGGGATCCGCGAGCAGGCCGCGATAGACGGTGCGTCCGCTGCCGAGCGTGATCCAGGTGAGGTAGTTCCTGAAGCCGACGAACTGTGCATCGGACAGATTGGTCAGCGAGGCATCCGTCAAGCTGAACCAGATGGTGCGCACGAGCGGCCAGCCTGCGACGAGGGCAAGCACGAACAGTGTGGGAGCCAGAAACAGCCAGGCGGACCGAAGGCGTTCCGACTGGAGATCGGAGCCGGAACCGGCGCCCGCCGTCACGGCTGGTCTTTCTAGAGCGATATCGTTCATGGGGATGTCTCACGGTTGGGGCATCGAAAACGGCGAGATAAGCGCCGTTTTCGATGCGAGCCGGATTACCAGCCGTTGCCTTTGAGGTCGGTCAGTTCCACCTCGAGCAACTCGAGATTGTCGGCTGCCGAGCCGTTGCCGGAGAGCGTGTTGTGAACAGCGCCCCAGAACTTGGCGGACACCTCGTTATATTTCACCTTCGCTGCGGCCGAGGGACGCGGAACGGCGGTCTGGAAAATCGGCTTCCAGGTCGGCATGAAAGGCTGCGCCTCCGCAACATCCTTGTCGTCATAAAGCGCTGCGATGGTCGGCATGTTGGAAAGCTGGACGGCGCGTTTCTTCTGCGTTTCCTTCGACGCGAGGAACTTTACCAGCTGGATGGCCGCTTCCTGATCGTCTGAGTATTTCGAAACGGCAAGGTTCCAGCCGCCAAGCGTGGAGGCGGGGTCCGCCCCAGCTTCACCGGCAGGCAGTGGTGTGACGCCGAACTTGCCCTTGATGGCGCTGTCGGCACCGTTACCCAGTGCGTAGGCATAGGGCCAGTTGCGCATGAAGACCGAATTGCCGGTCTGCCAGACGCCGCGCGCTTCCTCTTCCTTGTAGGCGAGGACGCCCTGCGGGGCGATGGAGCCGACCCAGCCCTTGACGGTTTCGATGGCCGCGGCCGCCTTCTCGTTGTTGATGGAGATATCGCCGTTTGCCTCGACGATATGGCCACCGCCCGCCGATGCGATCCATTCGAGCGCGTTGCAGGTCAGACCTTCATAGGCGCTGCCCTGGAAGACGAAGCCCCAGAGATCCTTCTGGCCTGCGGCACGCTCCTTGTCCTGAATTTCCTTGGCGGTTTCGCTCAGCTCCGCCCATGTCTTCGGCGGCTGCTTGCCGTGTTTCTCAAGCAGATCCTTGCGGTAGAACAGCGCCGGAGCGTCGGTGAACATCGGCATGGCGACGAGCTTGCCGTCCACGGTCTGGGAGGCGACAATCGATGGGAAGTGATCGCCGATCACATCCTTCGTGGCTTCGGTCAGGTCTACGAACTGGTCGGCCAGTTGCGGCGCCCACACCACGTCGGTCTGGTAGACATCGACATCCTTGTTGCCCGCGGCAAGCCACAGCCGGTACTGGCTGAACTGCTCGCTGGACGACGACGGCATGGTGACGAGATTGACCTTGTGGCCCGTCTCCTTTTCGAAAGCGGCGATCTGTTCCTTGAAAAACGCGACGTTCTTGCCCGTCGAGTTGGCGGCAATCGACAGCTCGGCTGCCTGCGCAGACACGGCGGCAGATAATACGCTGCCGCACAGAAAAATGGTTCTCATGGAAATATTCATCGTCAAACTCCTCCGTTGGCGCTCGCAATCTTCCTCAAAATTGAAAGCGCTTTTGACTGGCGTGAGGCTGTCAAAAGCGAAGGTTTCTGTCAATACCCTTTGTTGATAGTCGATAATTCAGCGAAATCTTCGGGATTATTTCGGCGTTTGCCATTGAGAGTCGTCAACTGTAAGGTTTCAGGAAGGTAAAATTTGAAAACGCTTTCAATTTTTGCTGGCTTGAAAATTCCGCGGCTAGGCCGCATGCAGATACAAATTGGCAAATCAGATGAAGCTCAAGGAATTTGCAGAGAAGGTGGGTCTGTCCCCCACCACCGTCAGCCGGGCGCTGGGTGGCTACCCCGAGGTGCGTGAAGAGACGCGCCAGCGGGTGGCTGAGGCTGCTCGCAAATACGGTTACAGGCCGAACGCCAACGCTGTACGTCTGGCCACCGGCCGGGCGGGCGCAATCGGCGTCGTGATGGGCCGTTCGGGCGGCGGTCACTTCTTCTCCGAATTCATGGGCGGCATGGCGACGCGGCTCGAGCGCGAGGAAACCGATATCCTCGTCAGCGTCACTGTCGATAACAATCTGGACGAGGAACAGGCGATTTTCAGCCGCCTGGCGGCCAGCGGACGGGTGGACGGTATCATCGTGCACTCGCCGCGCCCGGAGGATGAACGTATCGCGCTGCTGCACCGGCTCGGCGTTCCATTCATCGTGCACGGGCGGTCGAAGACGCCGTTTGACCATGCCTGGCTCGACATCGACAACTACGAAGTCACCTATCGCCCGACGATCCATTTTCTCGATCGCGGACACCGCCGCATCGCGCTTATCAATGGCCCGACCGGGCGCACCTTCGTGAAGGATCGCGAGCAGGGGTTCCTCGATGCATTGGCGACCCATGGCATTACGCCCGATCCGCGTTTCATGCTGAGCGAGCAGTTCAGCGAGGATACCGCCTTCCGCTTCGCCCGCTCGCTTCTGGAGCAGACCCCGCGCCCGACCGCCTTCGTGGCGGGAGCGATGATGACGGCGCAGGGCGTCTATCGCGCCGCCGGGCAGCTGGGGCTGACGATCGGCAAGGATGTCTCCGTCATCGCCCATGATGACGTGTTTCCCTATCTGACGCCGGAAAGCATGATGCCGCCGCTTTCGACTACCCGTTCGCCCATGCGTATGGCGGGCATGCGCGTGACCGACCTTCTGCTGCAGATCATCGGTGGGCGTCCGGTCAACGAGGTGCAGGAACTCTGGCCGGTGGAGCTTATCCTGCGTGAGTCGGTCGGCAACCCCTGAGGTTTCCGTGCCTGAAGTTTTCAGGATAGTTCACTGATTCCATTCCGTTTTGTGAACGTCGTGTGAGTGATGTTCTCTCTTGGCCCCCTATACGCGTCAGACGTCTTGTGTATAATCGAAACATGTCCGGTGAATGTGAGGCAAACCGGGCAAACGCGTTTGGGAGACGCGTCCAAGGAGGGTACCGAATGTTCGAGTTTTTGAAGCCGCAACCGCAGACCGTGATCGATGATGTCGAAGCGACCGGCACTTACGCCGACGCGCTTTTGAACGTTCCGCAGCCGGAACTCTCCCGCTCGACTGCTCGCGAGCAGGGACATGAGGCCCACACCCGCGACTACCGCGAAGATCGTGATGTTTCCCGCAGCGCGCTCGGTTTCGCCTGATCGTCTCGTGACTTGTTTTTCCCGTTAAATTGGAACGCATGTGCGTCTGCGCCGTTTTCCTGATGTGCATCATCAATGATGGACGGCGCAGCTTGAGCGCAGGGACTTGTCCGGCGAACTGACCGGAGAGCAAATGTGTTTGCGCCGTCCTTTCGGTTGTTAGCAGGAAGGATGCTGAGATGCCCATCGGTCCCGTCGAACCTCATCCCGATCTTCCGAAGCCAGTGCCGCCACAGCCGGAGTTTCCTCCCGTGGACGAACCGGAGCCCGACCGTCTTCCGGATGAGGAGCCCAACCCCAATCCCGACGAAAATGACGATCCACCGATGGTGCTTTAACGGGCTTCCCGTGAAACACGCTGAAATCAGATTGATCTTCGGGTCAGGCCCGAGGATGACGTTGCGCTTGGACCATTATCTTCGAAACTCAGCTGCGTTCCTTGCCGCGCGCTTTACCCTTCAAAACGCTTGCTGACAAAAGGCGATCCGGCAAGGCCGAAACGCCAGGGGTAATCCTCAGCCTTGCTGATGCCGATTCGCCGGCCGATGCTTACGGCTGCGGCTTCCTTCGGCATCTTGAGCAGGAACGGTTGTCCGGCGAGTGACGCGCCGTCGAGCTCGCGGGTGATGCCCAGTGCTTCGCACAGTCGCCCTGGACCGGAGCAGAGAAGTTTCACCTTGTCAGTTCCGCGCCGGAGTTTCATCATGTCCAGGCCGGTGAACGGTTCGATGGCGCGCAGCAGGACGGCCGACCCCGGCGCACAGACGACATTCGCGCACCAGTGGATGCCGTAGGAACGGTAGACATAAAGATGACCCGGCGGGCCGAACATTGCCCTGTTTCGAGGTGTTTCGCCCCTGAAACTATGGGAGGCTGGATCGTCCGGGTTGTAGGCCTCGGTTTCCACGATGATGCCGCCCGTATTGCCGACGCGGAACTCTGCGCCGATCAGGGCGCGGGCGACGTCCACGGCATCGCGGCGGAAGAGGCTTTCGTTCATGTCCGGGCCAAGGATTTGATCCATCGGGAATTCCTTCTACCGCTTTCCGCCTCGCATCAGAAACAAGGAGAAAACGCCATGCAACGTGAAACGACATGTGTAAAGCGGGACGGCGACGTTGTCTCGGTGGAATTGACCACGACCGGGGGCGATCAGGTGTCTGTCCGCCTGGCCGTCGCCGGCAGCGGCATCAGTGATGCAGATGCGGTCAGCCGTGCCGCTGCGGTGCTTGCCGGACTTGCCGCATCGGCGGCGCAGGACACCTTGCATGGAAAGGCCAGCGCCCGTAGCGCAAAGGACCGCGACGTGCTGGAGGAGGAACTTGAGGAAGGGCTGGAGGACAGCTTTCCGGCAAGCGATCCCGTCTCCGCCACAATTACGTCGATCGTCTGACACGACGGCAAGCGAGCGATTTTTCCTGCCGTTGACGGAGGTGTCCGGGACCGCTCACGGCCTTGTGTGGCTATGATTAACGAAAGGGTAACGTCTCTTCACGAGTCTTTATGCCCATGGGAGGTTGCCGCTATATGGCCACCTTCGCTAGATAAGCGTCAACTAAATCAGGCTGGACGTCATGGGCATCAAGGGACTGCCGAACTCCGCATCCGCGGAATTCTGGCAAAGAGTAAAGGCAGGAATGAGAGTGGCTGCGGTCGTCGCCATAGGCGGCGGGCTTGCCGCATGCACGTCCATGGGACTCGAAAGCGTCAAGAAGGATCCGCCGAAACTTTCCTCGAAGATGGCTGCACAGATGTCTGCCAAAAGCATGCGGCCGGAAAGTCCTGTGCTGGTGCGCATTTTCAAGCAGGAAAGCGAACTGGAAGTCTGGAAGGTCGACAAGACCGGCAATTATGCGCTGCTGAAGACATATCCCATGTGCCGCTGGTCCGGAAAGCTCGGGCCGAAGATGGCATCCGGTGACCGGCAGGCGCCCGAAGGCTTCTATCACGTCTCTGCGGGCATGCTGAACCCGAACTCGCAATATTATGTCTCCTTCAATCTCGGTTATCCCAACCGACTGGAATCCGCCCTGGGTTACACGGGCGAGGCGCTGATGGTGCATGGCGCGTGCTCGTCGTCCGGCTGCTACGCCATGACGGACGCGCAGGTCGGCGAGATTTATGCCATCGTCGCGCGTGCGCTTCAGGGTGGGCAGGACCGGTTCCAGGTGCAGGCCTATCCGTTCCGCATGTCGGCGCGCAACATGGCCGCCCACCGGAACGATGCCAACATGCCGTTCTGGCGTACCCTGAAGGAAGGCTACGATTACTTCGAGGTAACACGACGCCAGCCAAAGGTTTCCGTCTGCGGCCGCCGTTATGTGTTCAACAGCGAGTTTGCCGGTGGCGAACCCGCCGATCCGCTTGCTGCCTGCCCGCCCGCCGTCAACCAGCCGGATCCGGCGGTGGCGTCGAAACTGGCTGACGAGCAGCAAAAACTTGCCGCCGCGATGAGCGAGGGAACTTCCGTCCCTGTCAACGCTTATGTGGATGGCGGCATGCATCCCAGCTTCCGGGCCATTCTGAAATCCAGCGGTGCCAAGTCCATGGCGGCGAAGGTTTCCGGCACGAAGTACCCGATAAGCCGCCCGGAGGCGGCCCTGGCAGACCCCTTTGCCGGTGTAAGATGATGAATATGAGGTTTTTCAATTGAACGACACGACGACGACCCGGCGTGGGTTCCTGCTCGGTGCAGGTGGACTGGCGCTTGCAGGCCTGGCCGGTTGCAATACCACGGCACGCGAGGCGGCACGGCCCGCAGCACCCGCCGATGACCCGATGTATGCGCTGATGTATGGGCCTAAGCCGGATGAACAGTTCCCGCTGCCTGAAATTCCCTACAAGAGAATTCCACGCCGCTTCCTGCGCCAGATGGTGTCGAACCCGACTGGCGAACGTCCCGGCGTGATCGTCGTGGATACCGCCAACCATTTCCTCTATCTCACCTACGAGAACAATCAGGCCATGCGGTACGGCGTCGGCCTCGGGCGCCAGGGCTTCGAATGGTCCGGTCGTGGCGTGATCCAGTACAAGCGGCAATGGCCGCGCTGGACGCCGCCGGATGAGATGGTCGCCCGCCAGCCGGAACTGGAGCCCTACAGCTCGCGCAATGGCGGCATGCAGCCCGGGCTGCAGAACCCGCTCGGCGCACGCGCTCTCTACATCTTCAAGGATGGCAAGGATACGATCTACCGTCTGCACGGCTCTCCGGAGTGGTGGACGATCGGCAAGTCGGTGTCTTCCGGCTGCGTTCGACTGATCAATCAGGATATCATCGACCTCTACAATCGCGTGCCTGACGGCACGCCGATCGTCGTGACGGCATTGGGTCCGGCGCAGGAGGGCATTCCGATTGGACCGGCCGGGGTGCCGGTGGACGACGGAATCTATCCCGTCTCGCAGTATGGCGGTTCCGGCAAAGTCATGGGCGACGGCCTGCCGCGCCCGGTACAGAGCTACTGATCCCATATATATAAAGAGCCAAAAGGCCGCGCCGTCCGTCGACAGCGCGGCCTTTCTGGTTTTCAGGCTATCAATGGGCGCGTTTCAACGCATCGCCGAGGATCGAAACGATATCGTCGAAGTGCGACCTGTCGGCAATCAGCGGTGGCGACAATGCGATGATGTCGCCGGTCACGCGGATGAGCAGGCCGCGCTCGAAGCAATCCGTGAAGACGTCGTAGGCGCGTGCGCCCGCAGCGCCGTCACGCGGCTGCAATTCGATGCCCGCGATGAAGCCGATGGTGCGGATATCAATGACGTTCGGCAGACCCTTGAAGGAGTGGATGGCGTCGTGCCAGGCATCCTGCAGTTCGGCGGCGCGGGTGAACAGTCCTTCTTCGCGGTAGATATCGAGTGTGGCAATACCGGCCGCGCAGGCAACCGGATGGCCGGAATAGGTATAGCCGTGGAACAGCTCGATGGCATTGTCCGGACCATGCATCAGCGCATCATGCACCTTGCGGCTGGTGAACACCGCACCCATCGGGATCGCGCCGTTGGTCAGACCCTTGGCGGTGGTGACGATATCCGGCGTGACGCCGAAGTAGTTGCTGGCGAAGGAGGTGCCCATGCGGCCGAAACCGGTGATGACCTCATCGAAGATCAGGAGAATGCCGTGCTTGTCGCAGATGGCCCGCAGGCGCTCCAGATAACCCTTCGGCGGCACGAGAACGCCGGTTGAACCGGCAACCGGCTCGACGATGCAGGCAGCGATTGTTTCGGCACCATGCAGGGCGACCAGCCGCTCCAGATCGTCCGCCAGATCCGCGCCGTGTTCCGGCTGGCCCTTCACGAAGCTGTTCTTCACCGGATCGTGGGTGTGGCGCAGATGGTCCGCCGGGATCTGCGGGAAGACACGACGGTTGTTGACGAGGCCGCCGACCGAGATACCGCCGAAGCCGACGCCATGATAACCGCGTTCGCGGCCTATCAGGCGTGTGCGGGTACCTTGGCCGATGGCGCGCTGGTAGGCGATGGCGATCTTGAGCGCGGTATCGACGGACTCGGAGCCGGAGCCGGTATAAAAGACGCGATCCAGTTTCGCGCCATCCGGTCCCGGTGCGATTTCGGCCAGCCGCTCGGCAAACTCGAAGGCGATCGGATGGCCCATCTGGAATGAGGGCGCATAATCCATGGTCGACAGCTGGTGCTTGACGGCGTTGGCGATCTGCTGGCGACCGTGGCCGGCGTTGACGCACCATAGGCCGGCGGTGCCGTCCAGAACCTGGCGGCCATCCGTGCTGGTATAGTACATGCCTTCCGCACTGGCCAGCAGGCGCGGATTGGCCTTGAACTGCCGATTGGCCGTAAACGGCATCCAATAGCTGTCGAGTGAAATGGCGTTGGATCGGTTCGGGTTGTCCATAAAGCTCTCCTGTTTGCTGACGGCGATTGAAATCTATTTTTCTGACTGAACAAGTCCTTTTCTTGAGTTCGTCAAGCTATTGAAAACGCATCCGCCATGTTAGAAAGTTTTCGATATTTCGAACAATGGAAACAGGGGTGCGACCATGTCGGTCGATATCGGCGGGCGTCTGCGTCATTTGAGGATGCGTCACAACATTTCCCAGCGGGAACTGGCGCGTCGGGCCGGGGTGACAAACTCCACCATTTCGCTGATCGAATCCAACACGTCCAACCCTTCGGTCGGCGCGTTGAAGCGCATTCTCGACGGCATTCCCATCGGTCTTGCCGAATTCTTCGCCTTCGAGCCGGAAACCACCCGCAAGGCCTTCTACCGGGCGGACGAACTGGTGGAGATCGGCAAGGGGCCTATTTCCTTCCGCCAGGTGGGTGACAATGTTTTCGGACGCAGCCTGCAGATCCTCAAGGAATGTTATCAGCCGGGCGCGGACACCGGCAAGGTGCCCTTGGTGCATGATGGCGAGGAGGGTGGCATCATCCTGTCCGGACGGCTGGAGGTGACGGTGGATGACGAGCGGCGGATCCTCGGGCCGGGTGATGCCTATTACTTCGAAAGCCGCAGACCGCACCGCTTCCGTTGCGTCGGACCGGTGCCCTGCGAGGTCATCAGCGCCTGCACTCCACCAACCTTCTGATTGTGATTCCCGATGATCTCCCGCAGGCGTTGGTGATAGCGCGACGTCCTGAAATGCAATTCTTCGAGAGGTGGTGAAATTATTCTCGATTTATCTTCGAGGAAAAACAAATTTATGCCGCATTTAAGGCGCCTTTCGGCCATATTTCCAACTTTTCCATCGCTTTTTCTTGGTTGAAGGGCGATTTCCTTAGAGAAATTCAAAGACGATATATCAAATTTTATATGCATTGCCGCAATCATGTTGCGATGCAAAAAAAATTAAACGCTGTCTATTTTCGCGTTTGTTCTTCATTTTTCTTCTTCATTTCATCAAGTGACAAGAAACACATAAGAAAAACAGAACAACGAAATAGAAAAGAATACATGGTCCGGGCGGAGCCATGCTCCAATGACATGGCATCTGGCACATTTGTTTCTTTTTTATGCAACTGCTAATATTGCCCGTGGGCTGTTCGGGGTGCACCGCAAGAATTCGCATAGACGGCCATACGCGATCTGCCTTACAAAAAGTCCATTAACATCAAATTCCGAACACAGACTTGTTATCTCCTTTGGGAGACAAAGACGCGCCTCCGGGCACCGACCTATCGCAAAACACAAATGGAGTTATCTCTATGAAGTCCGCGACTCGATCGGCTGGTTCGCCATTAAGCAACTCCGAAGATTTCGATGTCAGTTTTCCTATCGGGGGGATCGCAAAACGCAGTTTCGACGTGACGTCGGCCCTGCTTGCGCTCCTCATATTCAGCCCGATCTTCCTTTTGATCGCAGCGCTCGTGAAATTTTCCGACCGCGGTCCGGTGTTCTACGGGCACCGCCGCATCGGGCATAACGGCCGCTACTTCCATTGCCTGAAATTCAGGACCATGGTGATGAATGGCGACGAGATGATGCGCCAGTACCTTGCGGCCAATCCCGAGGCTGCGGAAGAATGGCGTACGACGCGCAAGCTCAAGAACGATCCCCGAGTAACGGTGGTCGGGACGGTGCTGCGCAAGCTTTCTCTTGATGAGCTGCCGCAACTCATCAACATCATTCGTGGTGAGATGAGCGTCGTCGGTCCGCGTCCCGTGGTCGACGAGGAGCTGACCTACTACGAATCCGCTGCATCCTATTACCTCAGCACCCGTCCGGGTTTGACAGGTCTGTGGCAGATCAGCGGCCGCAACGACGTGTGCTACAAGACCCGCGTCGCATTCGATACGCAATACGTGCAGAACTGGTCGATGATGCGGGACATGTCCATCATCTTCAAGACCATCCCTGCTGTCTGCCTTTCCCGCGGAAGCTACTAACCCGATAGTTTATCTGTTGCCGTTGCCGTTCTTTGTTGTGCCACGCATCCTGCAAAAAACCTCGTACGGGGTTTTCAGGATGCGTTTCGGGTCCTGACGAAAGCAGGATGGATCCGAGGGCGAAAACCATTTTGGCCGCTCCGGCGGATTTTAGCGACTGGCCTTGTCCGGTCGCCCTATCGGTTGATCGCCGGAATGGCGATCCGCAAAAAGGGAGTTTCCCGATGAACGGCATTTTCGCCGCCACTCACCGCCCGCTTGCCGCTCTTGTGCTTGCCGCCTCCGTCGCGTTCGCCGCGCCGTTTGCCGCGATGGCCGAGGGGCAGGGGCAATACAAGCTCGGTACCGCCGACAAGCTGCGAATCCGCGTCGCCGAATGGCAGCCCGCCGATGGCAGCATCCGCAACTGGGATGTCATCAACGGCGACTATTCCGTTGGCCCCTCCGGTACGCTGTCGCTGCCCTTCATCGGCCAGCTCCAGGTGGGCGGGAAGACGCCCGCCGAAGTCGGCGAGGCGATCGGCGCTGAACTGCAGAGCAAGTTCGCGCTTCGCAATCTTCCCTCCGCCGCGGTCGAGATCGCCCAGTTCCGTCCCGTGTTCCTCGCAGGCGATGTGCAGACACCCGGCGAATATCCTTATGCGCCCAATCTGACCGTTCTCAAGGCTGTCAGCCTTGCGGGCGGCCTGCGCCGCTCCGATGCAGGACAGCGGTTTGCCCGTGACTTCATCAACGCGCGCGGCGATGCCGCCGTTTACGACAACCAGCGGTCCCGATTGCTGGCACGTCAGGCGCGGCTGATTGCCGAGGTCAAGGGTGATCCGAACATAGCAAAAACGCCTGAAATGGAGAAAATCTCCGATATCGATGCGCTGCTGGCGAGTGAAGGCGCGTTGATGAAATCCCGAACCGAGCGTTACACGCTGCAACTGAAGGCACTGACGGATCTCAGGGCGCTTCTGGAAAGCGAAGTGGATTCGCTACAGAAAAAGACGGAAACCCAGAACCGTCAGCTCCAGCTTGCGAATGAGGACCGCGACCGCGTGAACCGGCTGAACGAGCAGGGGCTTGCGCTGTCGCAGCGGCGCATCTCGGCGGAAGAGCGGGCCGCGGAAGTGGAATCGAACCTGCTGGATATCGATACGGCCGCCTTGCGCGCCAAGCAGGATATCAACAAGGCGACCCAGGACGAGATCAACCTGCGCAACGACTGGGATGCCCAGCGTTCCAAGGAGTTGCAGGATACCGAGGCCGAACTGGAAAAGCTGAACCTGCAACTGTCGACCAGCCGTGAGCTGATGTCCGAGGCGCTGGCGCAATCGGCCGAGGCGATCCGCTTCGATCCTTCAGGCAAATCGGCGACCATCAGCTACGTCATCGTGCGTGAGGAAGGCGGCAAGGCGAAGGAACTGAAGGTGGATGAGAACACCATGCTTCAGCCGGGCGATGTCATCAAGGTCGCATCCGAAATCCTGATGCAGTGAGGCTCGCATGCGGATTGCCAAGTCGGCGCTGATCGATCCCGAACGCAATGAAATCTACGGAACGGCGGCCATTGCGCTGTCATTCTTCGTGTTCGCCTACTCGTCACGTTTCGGGCAGATCTCGATCCTGGCCTATTACGGCGTGTGGTTTCCGCTGATCGTGGTGAACTACCGGCAGGTGCTTGGCAACTATGTCCGCTATCTCTGGATTTTCGCCTTCGGCATTCTGGCGGTGCTTTCGACCTTCTGGTCGGATGCCGCCTCCGTGACGATGCGTGCTTCCATCCAGTACCTCACCCATATCGTCTGTGCGCTGATCGCCATGCGGCTCATTTCGATCCAGACGCTGACGCGTGGTGCATTGATCGGCATTACGGTCGTGCTGCTCTACTCGCTGCTGTTCGGCATCTATCTGTTCGATGCGCTGGATGGCACCTATAGCTTCGTCGGTGCCTTCTCCTCGAAGAACCAGCTCGGCTTTTATGCCTCGCTCGGCGTGATCTTCGCGGTCGCATCGGTCGTCGTGCTGCGGCAGCGGGGCATCTGGCTACCGGTGGCGGGTGTCACGGGATTGCTGTCGGCCTACAGCCTGCTTGCCTCGCAGTCCGCCACATCCGTCATTACGACCGCGGCGGCGGTCGGTCTCATTATCGGTTTCCTGCCACTCGGCATGCTTTCGCCTGCCAACCGCCGCGGAATATTTCTGGCACTCGGCGGACTTGGTGCGTTGCTGGTCGTTGCCTCTCTGCAGTTCGGGCTGCTCGATGCCGTTCTTGGTGTTTTCGGCAAAGACACGACCCTGACCGGCCGCACCTATCTCTGGCAGCAGGGCATAGAGGCTGCGCAGCGTGCACCGATCCTCGGTGTCGGTTATCAGGGGTTCTGGGTCGCAGGCTTTGCCGATGCCGAACGGCTGTGGAACGACTTCTTCATCACCGGCCGCAGCGGCTTCCACTTCCATAACACCTATATCGAGGTTGTGGTGGAAAACGGCCTTGTCGGCATGTTGCTGCTGGGGGCTGTGCTTTACGGCACACTGTTCGGCCATCTGCGCTCGGTGCTGGTGCGCGAAAGCGATCCGCAGGGACTGATCCTGTTTGCGATCTGCGCGCTCTTCGTCGTACGCTCCTTTGTGGAGATCGACATCATATTCCCGTACCAGATCGGCTCGTTCCTGCTGTTCTATGCTGCCGGAAAGCTCAGCCTGCCCGCTCAGAAGGCGAGGACCAGCGAAGCAATACGGCACCGAGCGCTGCGGTTACAGGCCGGGCGGTGACTCACCACGCTGCTGTCTCTGCCCATCACACATTCGGCGTCATCCTCGGGTCTAGCATGAGGATGATCCGTGAGGGGCGTGGAGCGGACTACAGATAATCCGCCGATACGTGCGGGCTTGCGTGAATGAAGGCCCACATCACCTTGCTGATCTCGACGATCCCGGCGATCGATTTTTCCAGCTGCTCGATTTCCTTTTCGTCCATCTGCTCCACCTTGCCATAGCGCACCTGGCTGTCATCCTCGACAAGGCGCATGAGCTGTGTGCTGGAAATCTCGCCCTTTTCATCAAAGGAGTAGATGCAGTGATTGTATTTGTTGCGGGTTTTCGCTTCCTTTTTCAGGCTGGCGATGATGGCGAGAATTGTCTTGCGATCCGCTGGGGAGGTGGACGGGAGCTTCGCCAGCCGTTCGACGAGGTCCATACGCGCGCGCGTGGTGTTCAAAGTCAGGAAGACTACGATGGCCGCTTCCTTCTCGACCTTGAGAAGGTGGACAATCAGATAGATCATGAGGCTTTCGGTGTTGGTCCAGACATAATTCAGCCTGCCGACCATCAGCAATACATCCGACATAGCCGCCATGCCGTCCTCCCAAGCCCACAGTAATAAGACGTGTATTATATGCGGCACATCGGGGAAAAAACAGTATATCAGGCTTGTGTCGTAACCTTTCTTTGAAAAACAACGTCCTCCTCGGGCTGGGTCCGAGGAGGACGGAGGGAGGAATATCGCGGCACTGCCAGGAGCCTTTACGCGTCCTCCCTGACCCTTATCTTTCCTTGAATGCTCGCGACATGCTGTCGGTGACCGGCTTGACCAGATATTCGAAGAAGGTACGTTCGGATGTCTGGATCAGCACGTCGGCGGGCATGCCGGGTACGGGATGGAAATTGTGAATCTTGGCAATTTCCTCGTCTGGGATCTGCACGCGCACGATGTAGACGTCCTTCACCTGAAGGCCGGCATTTTCCTCGATGCTGTCGGCCGATACATAGAACACCTTGCCATTCAGAACCGGTGTGGTGCGCCGGTTGAGAGCGGATAGGCGCACGGCGGCGGTCTGGCCCTCATGCAACTGGTCGATGGAGGTACGCAGCACCTGTGCTTCGAGGATTAGCGGAACGTGGGCCGGCAGGATTTCCATGATCGGCTTGCCGGTGGTGATGACGCCGCCCGGTGTGTGGTAATAGGACCGCACCACCGTGCCGTTGACCGGAGAGCGGATGACAGTGCGTTCGAGCACCTTCGCCGCTTCGCGGACCTGTTCGCGTACGCTGTCCAGATCGGCCTCGGCTGTTTCCAGTGCATCGAGCGCGGCCTGCCTGTTGGCATTGACGGCGATGATCGCTTCCTGCCGGAACTTGGCGACCTCGGCCTCGCTCTGGTTCATTTCGCCGGTCAGACGGGCGATATCGCCCATAGCGTCGGCGATGGCGCGTTCCAGCGCCAGCATGTCGGTCTTGCGGATGACACCGTCCTTCGCGAGGCGTTCCTTGGAATCGCGTTCCTGCATAAGGAGCGCCAGCTGGCGTTCGAAGGCCTGTTTCTGGCCGTCATAACCGGAATAGCGAAACGACAGTGATTTGATGTTCTTGTCGATCAGGTTGAGCTGTTCTTCGAGCTTCACCTGCTTGCTGTGGAACACGACATTCTGACTCTGGATGATGGTGCTGATATCCGGGTCGCTGGCTTCGGCCATGACGATATCCGGGATCTTGAAGCTCTTTTCGCCCTGCGCTTCGGCGCGAAGGCGGTTGACGATGGTTTCCAGTCTGAGGCGGCGCAGTTGGAGCATGCGCTCATTGGCAAGAGCGGTCGTCTTGTCGAGCGTTAGCAGGACATCGCCTTCCTTCACCGTCTGGCCTTCGTTCACCATCAGTTCCTTGATGATGCCGCCTTCAAGATGCTGGACGATCTTGTTGTTGCCGGTGGCGACGAAACTGCCCTGCGCGATGATGGCGGAAGCGAGCGGGGCTGTGCCAGCCCAGTAACCGAAGCCACCGAACGAGGCGAGCAATACGGCAAGGCCGATGGAGCTGTGCAGCCGGATCGAACGCGGCACTTCGCTGTACCATTCGATCTGGCCCTGTTCGCGGGTTTCGATGACCGTTTTTTTCCTCTTGAACATGGCTGGCCTCAACCTTCGATCTGCTGGGACGGTTTGTCCTGACGGCCATTATTGCCCGACAGAGCCTGCAGGACTTCCATTCGTTCGCCAAACATGGCGACCGTTCCGTCTTTGAGCACCATGATCTTGTCGACACATTGCAGAAGTGCAGGGCGCTGCGTGATGGTGACGGTGGTGATGCCCTGTTTCTTGGCGTGCAGCAGCGCCTTTGCCAGCGCCTGTTCGCCATGCGTATCGAGATTGGAGTTCGGCTCGTCCAGAACGACGAATTTCGGATCGCCGAAGAAAGCGCGGGCAAGCGCGATGCGCTGTTTCTGACCGCCGGAAAGAGGCGCGCCATCGGCGGCCACGACCGTCTCATAGCCCTGCGGGAAACCTGCGATCAGCTCATGCACGTCGGCGAGAACGGCGGCTTCATAGATCTGCCGGTCCTCCACGTCGTCGCGCATGCGGCAGATGTTGGCCTTGATGGTGCCGGGGAAAAGCTGCACGTCCTGCGGCAGATAACCGATGCTTTCACCGAACTGGCGCTGGTCCCAGTTGCGCAGGTCCATCAGGTCAAGGCGCACGTTGCCGGAGGTGGGCAGGATGGAGCCGACCAGCATCTTGCCGAGCGTCGTCTTGCCGGAACCGGAGTTGCCGATGATGGCCAGCGATTCGCCTTTTTTCAGCGAGAAGGAAATGCCGTTTAGGATGACCTTCTTCTGTGGAGGGGGAACGAACAGCACGCGCTCGACATCAAGCCTGCCTTCGGGGTTGGGAAGACGCAGGCGCGGGAAGTTCAGCGGCGAGTTCACGAGCAGCTGTTTGATGCGGCCATAGGCTGTCGCCGACTTGTTGAACTGATGCCAGCCTTCGATCGCGCCTTCGATCGGTGCAAGCGCACGACCGGATATGATCGAGGCGGCGATGACCATGCCGCCCGTGAGTTCGCCCGACAGCGACAGATGCGCACCCCAGCCGAGCAGCGAAACCTGGGTGATCATGCGTGCGGCTTTGGATACGCCGGAGAACATTATGTTGCGGTCCTGCGCGGCAACGTGCGATTTCAGCGAACCTGCCGTTTCGCGACCCCACATCTTCACGGCTTCCGGGATCATGGCCAGCGCATTGATGATCTGCGAGTTGCGCGACATGGAATCCAGATGGAAGTTGGCGCGGCTCAAGTAACCATTGGCTTCTGCGAAAGGCCGCGCGGTAAAGCGCTGGTTCAGCCAGGCGATGATGAACAGCACCGCGCAGCAGACCATGATGATGATGCCGAGATGCGGGTGGACGAGATAGACGACCACCACGAACAGCGGCATCAGCGGCGCATCGAGAAAGGCGATCAGCGTGCCGGACGTCAGGAACGAGCGGAGCTGCTGGAGGTCCTGAAGCGTCTGATAGTCCTTGCCGGTACCGTGGAGGGATGCGCGCGCGGCAGCTGACAGGATCGGCGCCCCGAGCTGGACCTCCAGCTCGACGGCGGTGCGCATCAGGATGAAGCGGCGGATTGCGTCCATGAACGCCTGCAGCAGAACAGCGCCGACGACGGCGACGGTCAGCATGACCAGAGTGTCCATGGAACGGCTTGTCAGAACGCGGTCGGAAATCTGGAACAGGTAAAGCGGAATGGCCAGAAGCAGGACGTTGATGGCGACGGTGAACAGCATCACGATCACCATGTTGCGGCGAACCGCGGCGATACCCTTGTGAAGACTGAGTGCAAAGTTGACCGGTTCGCTGCGCTTGTGAAAGCCGCTGCGGTTTTCACCACCGCCGCCGCCACCACCGCCGCCCTTGTCTTCCGGGGGCTGACCGTTGCCGCCACCGCCCGTGACGGGGCGGCGCTCGTTTTCGCGGATAGGTCCGTTATTGTTGTCGATGGTTTTTGCGAAAGGCAGGTCCGGCGCCGACTTCAGCGTCCCGGCATCGACCTTTGCTTGGGGGGCAGGCTGTGGGGCGGGTTGAGGCTTGCCGGTCTCAGGCCTGGCATCATGAGAAACATCGCGTGCTTCAGGCTGGGGGGCTTTCGTGGGAGCAGCTGCCGGCTCGGAAGACTGGGCTTCGATGACCTTTTCCGTCCTGTCCGCGCCGGAGAGCTGGCGCAGATTCTCAACGGCGTCGTTGATTGCCGAAATGCAGGCTTCCGTCAGCTTGCTGTCCTCGGCGTCTGGGTCCAGCGGCAGTCCCACGGCAATGGTTTTTCTTGGTAGATGATCCATTTTTCCCGGTTCCCTGAGCTTTTTTCTTTATGATTCCGTTTTTCCCGGAATGCGTCTCGCGCCTTTGTCATTCCCGTTCAGGCGGTAACAGCCTGCATGACGTCGGCGGGATGGGCATTCGACCATGACAGGTCATGCCCGGCATTGATGACCCCATCGGACTCATCAGCCGCAGTTGCGGGATCGTCGTGAAGAAAAGCGATGACCTCGTTTGCCAGCTGGGTGGTCGGATGCGGCTGAGACGTATCATTTTCAATAATGCCGCCCTGAATGAGGATCGCGTCGGAATAGACGCCACCGGCGACATAGGTGGTGTTGCCGAAGCTGTCGTAATCAATGATCTGCGCAATATTGACGACGGCATTGCTGCCGGTATCGATGTGCACCGTGGCGTCCTGATTGTTCGCGAGAACGGTGGCCGCGGCCTGCGTGACGTCGTCGGAATCGCCCAGTACGGCGACCTGCTTGATGAAGCTGACGTCGTAGAGATTGCCGGTAATGTAAAGGACGTTAAGTCCTTCATATCCCGCGAAATTTGCATCATGCGCCAGGCCGTCTGGCATGTTCGGGTCACGCTCGTTGATAGCGTTGACCGTCTGCACGACGTAATCCGGCATCGTTTCGAAACGGCCATCGCTGCCGACGTTGTGGATCGAGGCATCGTTCCACAGCAGGTTGTTGCCGGATTGCACGGTGGCGCCATCCGGTGCGCCCTCGTTGGCACGAACCCAGTCGTTGTCATAAAGCACGGCGATCTGGCTGATTATGTTCATGTCCAGCACATGGCCGCCGACGATGATGAGATCGTACTGCATGCCGATGCCGAGGAAGTTGGCGATGTTGAGTACAGCGTTGCCGCCCGTCAGCAGGCTGATGCTGACTCCCGATGTCGTGATCGTCATCGTGTCGTTGTCACTGACGAACTGGTACTGCTCGGTCCAGTGGACGAAGGAGACATCGCCTTCCAGAACGCTGACCCGCCAGGCGGTGGGGAAGATTGGCGTTTCGCCGGTTTCCTGGCTGCTGTCGCCGGTATCTTCTGCACTCGGATAGACGCTGCGCTCGAAGCTTGCGATGTTGTAAGCTGCGGTTGCCGCCTGATCCTCGGAATGCGAGAAGACGGAGCCGATTTCGTCACGGTCGCTGTAGATGAATGCCTGGGTGATGGCGTCGATCTGGTGATAGTCGCCCATGACGGCAGTGACGGATGTCATGACGCCGGTATTGATGACGCTGACGATATTGGCGACCACATTCGCGCCGGCTGCCACGTCGACACTGTTGCCTGCCGGGTCATCCTGATGCAGCGAAACGTCGCTCTTTTCCGGGTCTTCCGGTGGCTTGGCGATGCCGCGATCAGGCATCACGTCGTCGAGTGCCGGTTTTTCATCGACGAGTTCGCCATTGATATAGGTGCCGCTGATGCTGTTGCCTGCCAGGACGAAATCCTGATCCGCATCCGTGCCGAGCGAAGTGACATCATTCTCGCGGGCATCGTCGATATAGTCGTGTGCGGTTTTGGCGAGCGCCTGCAGCGTGTCGTAGGTGTCGGTCCGCTGGAAAGTCGAGAAGGGCGTAAAAATTGACGCCTCGTTATAGAACTCCACGGTGCGCTCGGTCACGAACGTCGTATCGCGGCCGACATTCGGGCCGTCCGTCATGTTCAGATAGTCGTCATCCTGAAGCAGGTTGACCTGCGAGACGTGCGCGATGACCGAACCGGGGCCGGCATGGACGACGAGTTCCTGCTCCTGATCGAACGAAAGACGACCGGGGAAGCGGAAATTTGCAACGGAAATGTCGGCCGGTATGGAATCGGCGAGTTTTTCCAGATCGTATTCGACCATGCGAGCGAAGTGGGGCCGCATATATTCGAGGTCGTGATAGCCGGCGTGGTATTTTACGCCGGGATCGTAGTCTGCGAGCTTGAGGTCGTAGTCTCTGTCCGGTACTGCGTTCAATTCGGAAATCGGCAGCTTGTTCACATCCGCCGGTGCGTGGCCTTCGGCATATTTGCTTCTCAAACGTGCCTCTTCCATCTCCATGTCGAAAAGACCGATGAAGTGGGCAATGATGTCTGAAATTCTGTCGACATGCATGGCGGATCCCTCCCTGACCGCTGCGGTCGGGACCGGAGGGGGCGCCTGCCTCGCTTGTTCACAGATGAAGAAGCGTTGCTGATTACAGGCACCCGGTCGTCAAACCGCAAGCTGCACCGGCGAATGCCGGTGCAGCTCTTTTCGTGAAGAGATGGTGATCAGGAGTCTTCGCCGACGTCCGACACACTCGAGTTGCCGCCGGTGATCGAAACGTCCACCGCATTGGAGAGCATGTTGGCGCCCTGTACCAGTTCCAAATGGAAGCCGGAGTTTGCAAGGATCGCCGATGCGTCTGCAGTGCTTGTACCCGCGACGTCGTCGCCTGCCTTGAGGTCCCAACCCTTGCCGTCGATGCCTTCTGCGCCATAAGCGTCACCGGCATCGGCCTTGAGGTGGTTCTCGGCACCGTCGTTGTTCATCTTCACATCCCAGGCCTTGTCCTGGTCCGCGAGATGATTGGCCTGAACGAGGCTGAATCCGGTGTCGTTGCCGTCACCGCCCAGCGCGCCGTTGAGGATGTTGTCGACGTTGAGGGTAAAGGAGAAGTCGTCGCCGAGGTTGAAGGTGAGATCGCCACCCGCGACACCGAGATTGCCGACATCCTTGACATGATCGATGTTACCGAAGTCGTCATCCGACTTGTAGAAGCTGTCTGCAGAGGACGAGTTGTAGCTTCCAGTGGTCGTTTCAGTCTTGGTGGTCGTATCGTCGTCGGAGTAGGAGAAGGTCTTGGTATCCGTTTCCGTCGTCGTCTTGATGTTGGTGTCGTCATCGCTGTACGACTTCGAGTCATAGCTCCAGTCGTAGTCGCTCTTGATGTCGGTGCTGGTTTTCACCGTGGTGTCGTTGTCGTTCACCGTCTTGGTGTCGTTGTCAGTCAACGATACGTTGTCGCGATTATCGCCATTGCCGATCGCGACATCGATCTTGGCGTCAACATCAACCTTGGTTTCGGTGCTGTTGTCGCTGTAGTCGTTGTTGCGGTTTTCGCCGTTCGCGGTGCCGACGTTGCTGTCGTCAACCTTGGCGTCATTGGTCGATGTGTTCGCGAAGCCTTCGGACAGCGCGCCGATCTTAGTGATGTCGTCGCCCGCAGGCTGAGGGTTGTAACCCATTTCGATTCCTCCGAAAAAAGCTCGGAGCAGCTTTCGAAATCCCTCTCATCTTGTATGGGATTTTATCGCGCTTGCTCCGTCGTTGCACAATTTTGCAGACATACGCGGTACGTTTTATCTGCGGTTTGATGGTGCCCGTTGCCGGGTTCTCTTCGTTGAGTTGCCTGTGCACCACTCGATACAAAGGCGCACAAATCCGTTCCGTGCTTTGCAAAAAAGCCGGACGGCATTCTTTATTTTTTCATGTGCATGTTTGCTGAGAATGATCCGGCGGTATCAAACACACGTCAGCGCCGGAGATGCTTTTCAGCAGTTGCCACTGGTGGGCGACGGCTGGACTTTGCAGCAGAAGAAGCCCGGTTCCTAGATATCAATTCGGGCTAAACTGAACGGGCTCATTGCTCCCCAGGGGTGCCGGGTGGGCTGAAAACGGCACTTCAAGACCGTTTCGAAACACAAATATATGCGGCTGTACCCCGCAAAAGCGGGAGTTTCAGTTGTTATGGTTTATTTTAGGGGGCCGATGCCCGGCATCCCATTTTGGCACATATATGTATGTTTCCATGCGAAAACATATCAACTAAAGGTTTTATTTTTGAAAACTCCAAAACCTTTGATGACGTTTTTCTAATGTATTTGTCGGATTAATATTGAAGTTATGCAGGTTATTATCCGCCTGTAACCAATTTTGTATGCCGTTTGAAATAAATAACCCGTTTGGGCCATTTATTTACACTGCTTTTCGTATTAGCCTAATTAACGGGTAATTAATGATAGTTGACATGCCATATTTGGGGGCGGGGGTCTCCGAGTTCATCGACTGCCAAGCACGCAAGAAAAGCCAAATAAGAAAAAGAAAGTAACGCGTAAGCGCTTTAGGGAGACGTTAATGTTCATGGGATCGTCAAATTTCGCAGCTGCCAAGCAAAACAATGTAACCACGCCCAAAAGTGGAACTCTCCTGGTCATCGCGGAAGCGGACCTGTTTTCCGAGTGTCTCGTGGAGGCGTTAGGCAAGAAGTTTCCGGGATATGCGGTGGTGAGCCTGAGCTCATCGGCCGCGATCCGGGAAAGCTACGACTCCGATGTCCGGCTGGTATTGCCCTATCGCATATCCACCGGGCGTCTTCAGACCATTCTCGAGGAGGTCCGGGACAAGCATCCCGATGCACCCATCGCGCTGGTCGTTGAAAGTGTCGACAGATTTGAGGATCACATTAGGCAACTTGTCGGCATGCGGATCATCGACGGTATACTGCCACTCAACCTGCGGCTCGACGTTTTCATGGCTGCGGTCGATCTTCTGATGAAGGGCGGCGAGCATTTCCCGGCGGCCCTTCTTGGCAGACTGACGCCTCATCATGGCGCCGTGCATGGGGATGACGTCAAATCCGGCAGCGTGATCGCCAATCGCGCCGATGCTCTTGCCGCCAGCAAAAGCGAAACATCGTCGCTCACAACCCGTGAGGTCCAGATTCTCGATCTTTTGTGCAAGGGCACCCAGAACAAGATCATCGCCGACAGGCTTCACCTGTCCGAAAACACCGTGAAGGTCCACGTTCGCAATATATATAAGAAGATGAACGTGCGGAACCGGACCGAAGCGGCATCACGCTTCTTCAACAAGGATGACGATGCGGGTCAGTCGGGTGGTCGCTGGAAGAACTGAGCGGGCGGTTCTTTGCATCTCTTATAAGAAGATGCGGGGACACGCCCATCAGCTTCACGAGTTCACACCATCAGGGCCGTAGGAAGCAGCGCGACTTCTGACCGAAGCCGCTCGGCGAGCATATATAGGGCGAGGAGCCGGAATAGGTGGGGCGTGACGCCTCGGGCGAGGCGGAGGCATCCGCGACAAGCACCGGATTGGCTTTCACCGACTTCTGATATCCGTAGGATGTCTTGACGGGTTCAACACTGGTCTTGACCGTGGTCGTGTCGGCAGTCGCGGTTCTGGCGAACACGCTATCCTCGACGATGGAACACGAAGCGGTTGCAAGAGCGACTGCTACGAGCGCAGAGGCGGTCAGTACCGGATTACGGCGTACGGTATTCCCTGCATGGAAATAAGACTTTTCATTCATCATGCATGTCCCCTGAAGTTCAGCGCTCTCATCATTCCGCCGGTCGGTTCCCCTCGGCGAAGTCTGGCTTGCAACGCCAGACTACCCCCGATCTATGGAGTGAAGCTTGTGCTAATGCTTAATAAGAAAGGCATAATGGAGGCATAGTTAAAAAGGATTAAATAAGACGTAGATTTTGGGGTTTTACAATAATCAATTGTAATATTCTGAAAAAATCACGTTGACCGATTGCATGATGAGCATATCATCAAAGTTGAAATCTACCGAATGCCAAGACATTTTCCTCCACAATAAGTAAAAATCGGAGGGATATAGTCTGGAATATCTCGAAGCATGAATTTTGAACGAAGCTCTATGAATCAGTGCACCTGATTCATCACGGGGAGGAGTGTGTGTAATGCGTAATTTCGTTCCCAACGATCACGACAACGGTGCCACAATATATTCCGACTGGCGCCCTGGCCAACGCGTTCTTGTCAACGGGGGCGCCGGTTTTCTAGGCTCCCATCTTTGCGAACGTCTTTTGAGCTCGGGTCATGAGGTGATCTGTCTTGATGATTTTTCCACCGGGCGTGCTGAAAATGTCGAGCATTTACAGTCGAATACCCGGTTTCTGATGGTCAAGCACGACGTCCGTCAACCTTATGATATCGATGTGTCGCTGATCTTCAATTTCGCCTCGCCAGCCTCGCCGCCGGACTATCAGCGCGATCCTGTCGGCACGCTGCTGACGAATGTGCTGGGGGCGGTCAATGTTCTGGAAGTGGCCCGCCGTTGCGGCGCGACCGTCGTGCAGTCCTCGACTTCGGAGGTCTACGGCGATCCGCTGGTCAATCCGCAGCCGGAAACCTACTTCGGCAACGTGAATACCATCGGGCCTCGCGCCTGCTATGACGAAGGCAAACGCAGTGCAGAAACATTGTTTTTCGACTACCACAGGTTTTATGGTGTCGATATCAAGGTTGGACGCATCTTCAATACCTACGGGCCGCGCATGCGCCCCGATGACGGGCGCGTCGTTTCCAATTTCATCGTTCAGGCTCTGAAGGGCGAAGACATCACCATTTATGGTGATGGCCGTCAGACGCGCTCGTTCTGCTATGTTGATGACCTGATCGACGGCTTCCTGCGCTTTTCCACCAAGTCGAGAGATTGCATCGGTCCGATCAATCTTGGTAATCCGACGGAAATTCCGGTGCGCGAACTGGCAGACATCGTCATTCGCATGACGAACTCAAGCTCGAGGATCGTGCACCTGGCAGCCGCCATCGACGATCCGCAGCAACGTCGTCCGGACATCTCCAGAGCCAACGAGCAGCTGAGATGGCAGCCGCGGGTGCCGCTCGAAATCGGCCTCCAAAAGACCATCGTCTACTTCGATGCGCTGCTGACAGGCAAGAAAATTGCGGAGGCCGTATGATATGGCCCGCACGATCCTCGTCACGGGCGGGGCCGGATTTATAGGCAGCCATATCTGCAAGGCATTGGCGCACTCCGGCTTCAAGCCCATTGCATACGACAATCTTTCGACAGGTCATTCGGACTCCGTTCGCTGGGGTCCGCTGATCGAGGGCGACATCCTCGACCGCAGCATGCTGAAGGCTACGCTGCAGGAATTCGATCCGTCCTTCGTGATCCACTGTGCAGCCAATGCCTATGTGGGTGAGTCCGTCGAAAACCCGCGCAAATATTATCGTAATAACGTAGCAGGCAGCCTGTCGCTTCTGGATGCCTGCCTCGACCACAACATTGGCGGACTGGTGTTCTCTTCCAGTTGCGCCACCTACGGTGTGCCGCATCAGTTGCCGATCCGCGAGGAAACGGCGCAGATTCCGGTCAATCCTTACGGTCGCACCAAGCTGATCTTCGAGATGGCGCTGGACGACTATGCCGCCGCCTATGGCATGCGGTTCGTCGCGCTTCGCTATTTCAACGCGGCGGGGGCTGACCCGGATGGCGAACTCTGCGAACGCCACGAGCCGGAAACGCATCTTATCCCCCGTGCCTTGATGGCGGCGTCGAACCGCCTGCCGCAACTTGATGTTTTCGGCACGGATTACGATACGACGGATGGCACCTGCATCCGCGACTACATCCATGTCAGCGATCTGGCCGATGCTCACGTTGCCGCCGTCAACTATCTTCTCGAAGGCGGGGAGACGCTGCGCGTCAATCTCGGCTCGGGTCATGGAACCTCGATCAACGATATCGTCATGGCGATCCATCGCGTGACCGGGCAGGAAGTGCCGATCCACTACGGAGCGCGGCGTGCCGGGGATCCGCCGGCGCTGTTTGCCGATATCGAAAGGGCGAGGGAAGCACTCGGCTTCGAGCCGAAGCGTTCCGACATCGACACGATCATCCGCACGGCAGGTCCAGGCTTCGGGCTGGAGGTGCTGTCATGACGACCCCCGGTAATCCTTTCCCTGTCCGCAAGCATGCCGCCGTGGCACGTGCGCTGACGGTCCCTCTCTTTACCGGCTGGAACCGGACGGCCTACTGGCTCGGTATCGGTGGCTGGATGGTGACGCTCGTGTATTTCTGGGCCTGGTGGCTCGGCCGCGACATGGTGACGGAATGGCCGTATTACACGGTCGTGACGGTGACGCTGGCCTGGGTCACGCTGATGCCGTCCTACTTCATCTTCATCTTTCTCAATGCCCGCATGGTCAATCCCGAAGTACCCTTGCCGGAGGGGCGGATCGCCATGGTCGTCACCAAGGCGCCTTCAGAACCCTTCGCGGTGGTTCGCAAGACGCTGCTGGCCATGCTGGAGCAGAAGGGGCTGGAGTATGACGTCTGGCTGGCGGATGAGGATCCGAGCGCAGAAACGCTGAAATGGTGCGGCGCGCATGGCGTGTTCGTTTCGACCCGCAAAGGCGTGGCCGATTACCACCGCAAGACTTGGCCGCGCCGGACGCGCTGCAAGGAAGGCAACCTTGCCTATTTCTACGATCGTTACGGTTACGAGCGTTACGATTTCGTCGCTCAGTTCGATGCAGACCATGTGCCGGAGCCGACCTATCTGCGCGAAATCATGCGGCCGTTTTCAGATCCAGCGGTGGGCTATGTGTCTGCGCCGAGCATCTGCGACGCCAATGCGCATGAAAGCTGGGCTGCGCGCGGCCGGCTCTACGCAGAGGCAACCCTTCATGGTGCCCTGCAGGTGGGGTACAACAATGGCTGGGCGCCACTATGCATCGGTTCGCACTACGCCGTGCGAACAAAGGCGCTGAAGCAGATCGGTGGACTGGGGCCGGAACTTGCCGAGGACCATTCCACAACGCTTCTGATGAACGCTGGCGGATGGCGCGGTGTGCACGCGGTTGATGCCATCGCCCATGGCGACGGACCGGCGACATTCGCCGATCTGATCGTGCAGGAGTTCCAATGGTCGCGAAGCCTGATGACCATTCTGCTCCAATATTCAAAGCATTATGTACCGAACCTGCCAGCGAAGCTGAAGTTCCAGTTCCTGTTTTCGCAGTTCTGGTATCCGTTGTTTTCTGGCTTCATGGCGGTGATGTTCGCCCTGCCGGTTGTGGCGCTTGTGACGGGCCGGGTGCTGGTCAACGCCTCATATCCGGCATTTCTGCTGCATTTCCTGCCGATGTCGCTGTTCATGATCCTGTTTGCGTTTTTCTGGCGATCGACAGGCGCGCTCCGTCCGCATGACGCCAAACTCTTCAGCTGGGAAGCCGTGGTCTTTCTGTTCCTGCGCTGGCCATGGTCGTTGATGGGCGTGTTTGCGGCGATCCGCGACTCGATCCGTGGCGACTTCGTGGACTTTCGCATCACGCCGAAGGGGGCGGGCGAAAAGCCGCCTTTGCCGATCCGGGTCGTTGCTCCCTACATGGTGATGGCTGCGCTGAGCCTCGTTGCCATGGCTGCCGCACCGCATGATGGCCATGCCCAGGGCTTCTACATCTTCACTGCCATCAATGTGGCGATCTATGGCGGATTGTCGGTGTTCGTGCTGATACGGCACACCATTGAGAACGGGGTACCGCGACAGGGCAGGGGCAGGCATGGCGCACTTGCGGCTGCTGCCTGTTCGGTCCTGCTTGTCGCCGCCGGTACGGCCGAACTGAGGCCGCATGCCCTCGGCGCGTTAGAGGCTCTGTCGTACGGACAGCCCTACGTCACCTTCACCGAAACACGCTTTACCGTGGCGGGTGCGGGCACCGAGGGAGCGAGATCGCTGCATCTGAAATTGCAGATCAATCTGCCAGGGCGTGCGCAACGGCTGGAGACCCAGGCGGAACCCGCTCCGCCGCCGCCCACGACTGCATTCCAGGAAATCATGCTCGCCGACAATAGGGTCAGGCGATAGAAGGAGGAGGCTGTAATGAAAAAAACAACAACAAGCAGATGCGGATTCTCCGCTTTCGTACTCTGCCTTGCGGTGATCGCGCCAAACGCTGTCCTCGCCGCAGGCGGCACGAAGACGCCGAAATCGCTGCGGACCAGCGAAGTCGTGGACATGTTCTACAACAGGACATGGAAATGGGATTCGGGTGGTGGCCGGTTCATCGCGGATGGCCGCAAATTTATCGCCGCGACCGAGGAAAAAGGCCAGAAATCCATCGGCGAAGGCCGCTGGACGGTGGATTCCAAGGGGACGCTTTGCATGCGCGCGACATGGAAAAGCGATGCTGGCAAAGGCAAAGCCGACACCTGTTTCGACCATGCCCGCATCGGCAAGGTGATCTATCAACGCAAACAGGGTGGCGACTGGTATGTGTTCCGTCACGACCCGCCGCGTCCCACCGATGAATACTCGAAACTCGTTCGAAAGGACGAGGTTACCGCGCAGGTCGCCGCCTATGGTCAGGCGATGACTGTGAAGAAGTAGGGAGCAAGTGTCATGCAGATAACAAGAAGAAAATTACTGTTTGCGGGTGGCGCTGCTGCGGCGTTCACGGCTGGCATGTATCCCGTGCTCAAGCTCTCCGCTCAGGGTGCCGCCCCCATGGCGGCGACGGGAATGAACACGATTGCCGACAAACGGCCTGTCCTGCACGCCGATGGCATTCGCTTCGGGGCATACGATCCGCATGGCGATTTCACCAGCCAGAAAGGTGTCGCGACCGAAGCGCTCTTCCTGCCGTGGGAAGACGTCGACCTCGATAGCCTGAAGCTGGCGGATGCCTATGCCATGGAACGTGGACGCAACGTGCTGATCACGGTCGAGCCATGGTCATGGGATGCCAACCGGCGGCTAAGCTCCGACGAGCTGCGACGCAAGGTGCTGAGAGGAGACTATGACCAGAACATGCTGGCGATTGCCACACGCATGGCGGAGATGAAAAGCCCTCTGATACTCCGCTGGGCACAGGAAATGGAGGATATATCCGGCCGTTTCACCTGGTCCGGTTGGGCGCCCCAGGACTACATCGCCGCCTACCGGCGTATGGTGGATCTGACCCGCAAAGCGGTGCCAGGTGTGAAGGTCATGTGGTCGCCGAAGGGCATGGACGGCTTGCGCGTCTATTATCCTGGCGACAGCTACGCAGATCTGGTGGGCCTCTCGGTCTTCGGTTTCGAAGACTACGACAGAATAGAATATGGCGGGCCACAGAAATTTGCCGATCTTCTGCGCAAGGGCTATGGACTTGTGGAGAGCTTCAACAAACCGGTGTGGGTTGCCGAACTCGGATATGAAGGCGGCGATTCCTATGTCCGTCCGTGGATGGACGACGTGACGCTGAAACAGGCGGATTTTCCGAAGCTGGAGCAGGTCGTCTACTTCAACGATCAGGAGGTCCATCCATGGCCACATAATCTCGGCAGGCCGCAATGGCGTGTCGTGCGGGCTCCGCGTCGCGTGTGACCATATCGCAGCAGTTTCGGCGACCCTTAGAGCAGAAAACCGTGCACCTTTACCGGTGCACGGTGCTCTATGTCTGACTTGCTCTACCATCGTGAACTTCCGACAACCCGTGTCCGATTTCCCGGCCCATGCGTAGATGCAAGGTTTTAGGGTCATATCCCCCGAACATTGATTGACCCCGGGGTCGCCGCTTTTATCCCGCGCTGGATGCCAGCACGTCTTCCGCCTCATAGATGGCGCAGACGATATGATAGAAGGTGCTGGCCGGTGCCGGCTCGTCGATCATCGGCTTCTCGGCCGGCCACTTGTCGAACCACAGACCCTTGACCGGCGTGTCGAGGAACGGCTGCAATGCGCCAATGGCCCGGACGCCCGACGCCAGATAGCGCTGCCGCTCCTCGCCAATGGTGACGCTTGCGAGCCGTACGGCGGCTTTCAGCCATTCGGTCTGCGGCCAAAGCCGCGCCAGTCCGTCATGGACGGAGAAATCGTCGTAGAGGCTCATGATCGCCACCTTGCGGCGCGCACAGATGCCGTATTCCTCACCGATCTGGAACAGGCGCTTTGCTTTTGCGATCGCATCCGAATTCCCGCGCAGGCTGCCCCAGCGGACCAGAAGCCACGCCCATTCGAACTGGTGACCGGGTTCCATGATGCGGCCCTTGTCGCCCGGATAGGGTTTCCAGTCGTGGTCGAAGAACTCACGCAGCCCGCCGTTTTCGCTATCGATGAAACGGTGCATCGCGAGCATCGCGATCTCGTCGGCAAGCGCCGCCCACGGCCCTTCCGGGTCTTGGGCTTCCCACGCCAGCATCGCCTCGAAGAGGTGCATGTGCGGGTTGGAGCACAGCGGCGTGCGTGGCGGGTTGGCCTCCTCGAAGCCGGTGACAGGGTGCTTGTAATCCCGCTTCAGGATGGAGAGGATATCGAGTGCACGCGTGCGCATCTCGTCACGACGCGCAGGGATGGTCGCCGACGCCTGAGCCGCGGCGAAAAGCGCGAAAGCCTGATTATAGAGATCGAAGGTGGGATCGATCAGTTTACCGGTCTGGTCGGCGAGATTGCCGTAGAGGCCGTTATCCAGCCGGTACACCCTGTCGAACCAGGTAAGGCCGTGGTTGACGGCCGCCTGCCAGGGGCCGTTCCAGCCCTTTTGGCCGGCCGCTGCGAAACAGTAGGCCTGACGCGGCTGCACGCGCGAACGGCGGTTGTCGGCGAAGATCGGTTTCGCATCCTGCCCAACGCGTTCGTAAAACCCGCCATCGGGCTTGGCCGCTCCAACTTGCCACCACAGCGGAAGTGCATCTTCGTCAAGCCATCGACGCAGGACACGCACCTGATCGGCCAGTTCGTGCGCGATACTCGGGAACTGAACTGTCATGGGTTTAACTCTCTGTTTTTACGTTTAAAAAGAGAAATCGGTCAATCAAAATGGATTTATCTGCCGAGAAGTAGACCATGGGCGATATTGCGCTGCAACCTCAAAATTTACCGATCCTTAATACAGCCAACCGTTTGCTTGGCAACATGGTTCCATGAGTAATGCAGTTGTGGTGGGTTTTGATTCACGCGCGGCTTTATGTATGTCGAAAAATTGCAACCTAAAATTTGATATTGCTAATTCATTATCCTCACGTATTTCGTAGGAATGGTCTGGTCTTATTTGATTCGGTCTTCCTTTAACCTGTGCGGGCAATGGGTGGACAAAGGGGAAGGGCAGTGAGATTTTCTGCCTTTGCTTCATTGCTGTTTTCTGTTGCGGTGCTTTCCGGCTGCAATACTCCTGCGGGCGTTCGGTCGTTCGGGGGCGCTCAGATGCTGTCGTCCTCAGAAGCGCTGGTTTTCCCACCGGCAGGCGGTCCCGAAATCGTCACCGTCATCGGCCGAACCTACTCCAACGCGGCTGAACAGAAGATCATCCTGCGCTCCGCCGCGGCGACGCCCGGTCAGAACTACTTCAAGGCGGAGTTCTTCGGGCCGCAGAAATCCGAGGATACCGGTGGGGATGCGCTGCCTTTCGGCGGTTTCCGTACGGCAATGGTCGCACGCGAGATCCGCTCTGAGTTTCCGGGACTGAACATCGCCATGTCGGCTGCCTATCTGCAGAACAGCTACGGCGCGTTTTCCTATGCCGCCGGGCGCGGACGCGGCGCCGACACGTGCCTTTATGGCTGGCAGGACATCCGCTCGCCCGAAAGCATGCGGCAGGATTTTCGCAATCTCGGGCGGATCAAGATCCGGCTGCGTCTCTGCGAGCCGGATGCGAGCGTCGAGCGCCTGCTGAACGTCATGTATAATTACACGATTACCGGTTCCTATGCGTCGTCCAGCTGGAATCCGTACGGCACGCCCCAGCGCGTCGACCCGAACCTCGGCCGTCCCGGTCACCCCGTTTATCCGTTGAGGTCGGCCGATGTGCCGATGCGTCCGGGGCAGGAGGTAACGGCTTCCGTCCCTGCCGTGCGCCGCGCCGTGGCCAGAACCGTGCCGGCGCAGGCTGAGGTGCAGCAGCCTCTGCCGCCGGTGGCGCCCGTCAGCATACCATCGCCCCTGCCCGCAGGCGCATCCGGCCAGCAGATCAGCCCGGTGCCGGGTAGCCAGACACAGAATGCGGTGCAGACGCCTTCACAGGTCCAGCAGGTCGTCATTCCGTCTCCCGCCTGCCTGACCGGCTCCGGCAGCAGGGGATGCGGACAGCCATAAGAACGCAGGCCGGAAGCGGCGTGCAAGCAAACATGAAAACAGGACCGGACCGGCATATCGGTCATGGAAACGAGCGGAAAGTTTCTGGATGAACAAGGCCATTACGATCATTGTCTGGTTGCTCGTGTCGCTTTGCGTTCTGGCCATCATCACGATGCCGGTCAGCCTCCAGACGCATCTGGTCGCGACGGCGATCTCGCTTGTTCTTCTCGCAACGATAAAGTCGTTCAACGGACAGGGTGCCTGGCGGCTGATCGCGCTCGGTTTCGGCACGGCGGTTGTCCTGCGTTACGTCTACTGGCGCACGACAAGCACCCTGCCGCCCGTCAATCAGCTGGAAAATTTCATACCCGGCTTCCTGCTCTATCTGGCGGAAATGTATAGCGTGATGATGCTCGGCCTGAGCCTTGTCATTGTCTCGATGCCGCTGCCATCCCGCAAGACACGGCCGGGGTCCGCCGATTACCGCCCGACGGTCGATGTTTTCGTGCCGACCTACAACGAGGACGCCGAGCTTCTGGCCAACACGCTGGCCGCTGCCAAGAATATGGATTATCCGGCTGACAGGTTCACCGTCTGGCTGCTGGATGACGGCGGCACCGTGCAGAAGCGCAATGCAGCCAGCATTCCCGATGCGCAGGCCGCGCAGCGCCGCCATGAGGAGCTGCAGAAGCTCTGTGCGGATCTGGACGTGCGTTACCTGACACGCGAGCGCAACGTTCACGCCAAGGCGGGTAACCTCAACAACGGACTGGAGCATTCGACCGGCGAGCTTATCACGGTGTTCGATGCCGACCACGCGCCGGCAAGGGACTTCCTGCTTGAGACGGTTGGTTATTTCGAGGAAGATCCGCGCCTCTTTCTCGTGCAGACGCCGCATTTCTTCGTCAATCCCGATCCCATCGAGCGCAATCTGCGCACCTTCGAAACGATGCCGAGCGAGAACGAGATGTTCTACGGCATCATCCAGCGTGGCCTGGATAAGTGGAACGGAGCGTTTTTCTGCGGTTCCGCCGCGGTGCTGCGTCGTGAGGCGCTGCGGGATACAGACGGTTTCAGCGGCGTCAGCATCACAGAGGACTGCGAGACGGCGCTCGCTCTGCATTCACGCGGCTGGAATAGCGTTTATGTCGACAAACCGCTGATCGCCGGACTGCAGCCTGCGACCTTCGCAAGCTTCATCGGCCAGCGCAGCCGCTGGGCGCAGGGCATGATGCAGATCCTCATCTTCCGCCAGCCGCTTTTCCGCCGTGGCCTCTCGCTCACACAGCGACTGTGCTACATGTCCTCGACGCTGTTCTGGCTTTTCCCGTTTCCGCGCACGATCTTCCTGTTCGCGCCGCTTTTCTATCTGTTCTTCGATCTGCAGATCTTCGTGGCATCGGGTGGCGAGTTCCTCGCCTATACGGCGGCCTACATGCTGGTGAACCTGATGATGCAGAACTACCTGTACGGCAGTTTCCGCTGGCCGTGGATTTCCGAGCTTTACGAATATGTGCAGACGGTCCATCTGTTGCCCGCCGTCGTGTCGGTGATCTTCAATCCCGGAAAGCCCACCTTCAAGGTCACGGCGAAGGATGAGTCCATCGCCACGGCGCGGCTTTCGGAAATCAGCCGTCCGTTCTTCGTCATCTTCGGCGTTCTGCTGATCGCCATGCTGTTTGCGATCTGGCGCATCTACAGCGAGCCCTACAAGGCGGACGTGACGCTTGTCGTTGGGGGCTGGAACCTTCTCAATCTCATCTTCGCCGGTTGCGCGCTCGGTGTCGTGTCCGAACGTGGTGAAAAGTCCGCCTCCAGGCGTATCACCGTCAAGCGCCGCTGCGAAATCAGCCTCGATGACGGCGCAAGCTGGGTGCCGGCCTCGGTCGAGAACGTTTCGGTTCACGGCATGCTCGTCAATCTTTTCGACAGCGCTCTGAGTTCGGTCGAGAAGGGAACGCCGGGCATCATCCGCGTCAAACCGCACAGCGATGGCGTGCCCGAGACAATGCCCATCAACATCGTCCGCACGGTGAAGGGAGAGGGGTACGTCTCCATCGGCTGTACCTTCTCGCCGCAGCGTGCCGTGGATCACCGGTTGATTGCCGATCTGATCTTTGCCAATTCCGAGCAATGGAGCGAATTCCAGCGCGTTCGCCGGAAAAATCCCGGCCTCATCCGTGGAACGGCGATCTTTCTCGCCATCGCGCTGTTCCAGACGCAGCGCGGCCTGTATTATTTCATGCGCGCCATGAAGCCGGAAGCACCGGCAGAGGCCAAACCGGCTGGAGCTGCCAAATGATGAAACGGCACCTCACTGCCGGACTGCTCTGGAGCCTTGCCGCAAGCGGCGCGATTGCGCAGTCCACGCCGTTCGACATGTCGCGGGAGCGGCCAGCCGGAGCGACGAAGGCGCCTGCACCCGCTCCGGTACCGATCCCGATCCCGGTTCTGCCCCAGACACCGCAAGTCGCTCCGCCTCCGGTCGCGGTTCCGACAGCGCCGCCGCAACCCGTTCAGGCACCGGCTCCCGCTTCGGTTGCTGTGACGCCACCGGTCAGGGCTGCTTCCATGCAGGGCGGCGAAAACCGTCGTTATGTATTGCCATACGAGAAACTCACCCTTTCGGGCGAGATGGATCGCCGGCAATGGAGTTTCTATCTCACGCCGGAACAGGCGCAGGCTGCCGTTTCGCTCAACATCGGCTACCAGAATGCCGTGGTCGTTGCGCCGGAAAGCTCGAGCCTGCAGGTCAGCCTGAACAATGTGCCGCTGGAGGCGGCGCGGATCGAGGCGCCTGACGTTGAGGGAACCGTTTCCCTGAAAATTCCGCAGGGCATCTTGCAAGCCGGCTCGAACGTTCTGACGCTGGGCGCCGAGCAGCGTCATCGGACCGACTGCACGATCCAGTCGACGTACGACCTCTGGACCGAAATCGATCCGGCGCAGACCTATATTGGCTTCAATGCGAATGTCGGTGGCCGTTTCGTCAATCTGGACGATATCCAGGCGACGGGAGTGGATGCCGCTGCGACGACTTTGATAGAGATCGTTGCTCCCGGCCTTGCCAATCCTGCACTCGCAAGTTCGCTGCTGCGTCTGTCGCAGGCTCTGGCGCTGAGAACCCAGATGCCGAACCAGAACATCCGGATCGTAACGACGCTGCCCGCAGAGCGGAAAGCCGGAACGCTGGTTGTCCTCGTCGGAACGACGCGGGAACTCGCAGGCCTAGCCGGAAACCTGCCGCCGGAGGCTTCGACGGCCGCATATGCCGGTTTCGAGGATGGCGTTGCGGGCAATCTCTCGCCTCTGCTCGTCAGCGGGCCGACGGTCCAGTCTGTCGAGGCGGCAATCGAGACGCTGTTCACGTCGATGGCGCGTGCTCCGGGAACCGCGCGTGCAACACTGTCCACGAAAGCATGGCATGCGCCGGATGTGCCGCTGGTGCTCTCGGATCGCCGTATCGCGCTGTCACAGCTCGGTTTGCAAAGCAGCGAGTTTGCCGGGCGTCGTTTCCGCACCGACTTCTATGTCGGAATGCCTGCCGATTTCTATGCGTCGGCTTACGGCGAGGCGTCGCTGCTTCTGGACGCGGCCTATTCTTCGAAGGTTCTGCCGGGCAGTCACATCGATATCTACGTCAACGGCAACATTGCCTCCACCGTGCCGATCTCGAACAATGGTGGCGGCATCTTCCGTCATCTTCCGATCAAGGTGACGATGCGGCATTTCCAGCCGGGACCGAACAGGATCACGCTGGAAGCCGTGCTGATGACGGCGGAAGATCAGGCATGCGCGCCGGGAGCGCCGACGAGTTCCACGCCACGTTTCGCACTGTTCGATACTTCGGAACTGCATATTCCCGATTTTGCCCGGATTGGCCGCAAGCCCGATCTGGGGGCGATGGCTGGTACGGGAAGACCCTATCCGCGCGGCGAAACGCCGGTTGCCGTGGCGCTGGACCGTTTCGATGCCGACACCCTCTCTGCGGCCGCCACGCTTATCAGCCGGATTGCCATTGCATCCGGCCGCCCCATCGAGCTTGAGACGGTGGCATCGCCGCTGGTGATCGGCGACCGCGATGCGCTGTTCGTCGGCATGATCTCGCAACTGCCGCAGGCGCTGATAAGCCAGTTCAACCTGACACCGACAAGTCAGGTCGCATGGAAGACCGGAACCGCCGTTCAGGCTCCGGCGCAGAACAAGAACGTGCTGTTCGACGAATGGCGCGAGCGCGTCGATGGTGGCGTCTGGCAGGGGCAGGTTTCCTCCTTCGAGGAATGGCTGAAGCGGAATTTCGACCTCAGCTCTGATACCCTGCGTTTCCTGCCGTCGGCGGAGCAATCCTATTCACCGCCCGACAACGTGTCGTTCATGCTGGCGCAGGGGCTGAGCCCCTCCGGTGAAGGGGTCTGGACGCTGGCGACGGCGCCGACGGCGACGGAGCTTCGCGAAGGCATGTCGGCCATGACCCATGAGGATCGCTGGCGTCAGGTTTCCGGCCGCGTTGCCGCCTATGACGGGACCGCAGACAAAATCGATATCGTCGAGGTGGAGCGCCCGCATCTGGACATCCGCCAGCCGTTCTCCGTGTGGAACTGGAGGCTTATCGCCGCCAACTGGCTGTCCTCCAACGTCCTGTCCTATTCGCTTGCATTCATCGGCTTCGTGTCGATCCTCGGCCTTGCCACTTTCGCCATGCTGCGTCTGATGGGCCGGAGGCGATGATGAAAGCCATTCTTTCGAAATTGGCGGGTTTTCTGTGCATGTCTCTGGTCGTGCTGACGTCCGTTGCCAGCGTGGCCAGGGCCGCGTCGATCGATCCGCAGGCATGGGCTGCCTACAAGGGCGCTTTCCTTGATCCGGGCGGACGGATCATTGATACGGGCAACGGCAACATCAGCCATAGCGAGGGACAGGGCTACGGCATGTGGCTTGCCGTTCTCTCGGACAGCATGGCCGATTTCGAGCTGATATGGAGTTTCACCCGAACGGAGCTGCTCGTTCGCAACGACGGGCTTTCGGCCTGGAAGTGGGATCCCGAGGCAAAGCCGCATGTCAGCGACATCAACAATGCCACCGATGGCGACATTCTGATCGCCTATGCCCTGGCACTCGCGGCCGCGCAGTGGAACCGGGTTGATTATGCTCAGGCATCTGCGGCGATGGCGTCCGCCATCCTGAAAAACGCCGTGGTGCGCCATGGCGGAAAGACGTTGCTTCTGCCGGCCGTCAGCGGCTTCCACACAGCCGACCGTGGCGATGCCCCGGTCGTCAACCCGTCCTATCTGATCTTCGAGGCATTCCCCGTCCTGAACCTCGTGTCGCCTTCGCCGCTGTGGCAGGAACTGACGGACGAGGGTGTCGCTCAGATCGATGCCTTTGCGTTCGGGCCGCGCAAGCTGCCTGCCGACTGGGTTTCCGTGAAGACAAAGCCGCAGCCCGCGAAAGGATTCCCGGCCGAATTCGGTTATAACGCCGTGCGAATCCCGTTATATCTCGTACGGGCAAAGGAAGGCTCTCCGGAGCTGCTGGCAAGGCTCGGAAAGGGTATGACACTGGAGGACGGAGCAGCGGGAACGTTCGATCTGAAAAGCGGTGATGTGAAGGACACCCTGTCCGATCCGGGCTATCGCGTCATTTCGGCGCTTGCGGCCTGCGCGGGCGGCGGACCTGCCGTGCCCGTGGACCTGACCGGATTTCAGCCGACACTCTATTATCCATCGACGCTGCATCTTCTGGCACTGTCGTATATGGCGACGAAAAACGGGGCGTGCCGATGAACAAGCCCCTTTCTACTTTGGCTCTGATCCTGCTTCTGGTCGCTCTGGCGGCTTTCCACTGGCGTGACGAGATTCTGGGCCGGGTTTCGGATGTACACACGACGGGGGCTGTCAGTGATGGCGGTGCGGGGCAGCGTACGTCCTCCGTGGCGGCCAATCCGGCGCAGATAAGCTCGTTCCTCAAGAACCGTGAGATGGCGCAGGCCACGCCGCCCGTGACCGTGCCTGCAACGACGCCGCAGCAAGCGCAGCAGGTTGAACCCCAGCAAGCGGTGACGCAGCCAGTGCAGGCGCAGGCTGGTCAGCCAGCCCCCGCCAGGCAAAACCCCGATGTCGATCTCAGCGCCCTGCGTTATTTCGCGGCGAGAGGCGATACGCAGCGCCTGCAGGCAGAAATCGCCCGCCTTCGCATTCTCTATCCGAACTGGACGCCGCCCTCCGATCCGCTGGCGATCCCGGACAATGGCGATGCACAGCTGGACGCCCTGTGGCAGCTCTACGCCAATGGCCGTTATGCGGAAGTGCGAAAGGCCATAGCCGACCGGCAGCAGGCCGAGCCCGGCTGGCAGCCGCCCGCCAATCTGAGCGACATGCTGGTACTTGCCGAAGCGCGCCAGCGGCTCGTCAATGCCTCAGATCTCAGGCAATATGCGGTGGTGGTCGATACCGCTGCGAGCAACCCGGGCCTTCTGACATGCGGGGAAGTCGATGTCCTATGGCGTGTGGCGGAAGCCTTCGCCAGCACGGAACGGACTGATCGGGCTCGCGACGCCTATCTCTACATCCTGAACAACTGCACGACCGGCAGCGACCGTCTCGCCACCGTCCAGAAGGCATCGACGCTGCTGCCGATGGACATGATGAGCGACCTTCTCGCGACCGAGAGGGCCGGGGCTGACGGGCAGCTGGAGTTCGAGCCGATCAAGAACGATCTTGCCCGGCAGTTCGTGGCCAAAGCCGGTGAGAGCGTGCAGGCGAAAACCGGAGAGACGGCGCCGCCAGTCACCGTGCCTTCCGCCTATCTCATGCGGCTTGAGCGCCTTGCCGAAACGGACAAGCTTGCCAGTGATGCGTTGCTGCTCGGCTGGTACAATATCGGCCAGAAGAAACTGCCCGAGGCCGAAAAATGGTTCCGTCAAGCCAGGGAGGAGGAAGACAGTGCGCCTGCCTCGCAAGGTCTGGCGCTGACGCTGATTGACCGCAACGAACCGCGCGAAGCCGAAGACGTGATGTATAAGTGGCGCGGTTCTTCCGAGGATGCGCGTGCGACCTATCTTGCCGCGACCGCCAATCTGCTGGCGCTGGACCCGCCGGTCGTTCTGTCGCCGGACGTTCTGCAACGCATCGCCACCGAAACCGTGGAGCAGAAGGATGATGCGACCGCGCAGCAGTTCGGCTGGTATTCCCGCGCCTTCCGTCAGACGCCGCTTGCCCTGCAATGGTTCTCGACGGCGCTTGGCTGGAAGCCGGACGACGAGCCATCCGCCTATGGTCTGGCGTTGAGTTATCACGACATGCGCAACCTTGCGGCGCTCAGAAACCTGCAGCAGCAATGGGCTGGCCGCTCGCAGCGCATTGCGGATGTCGGCACGGCCCGCATGGTGGATCAGTCCGCTCCCCAGCTTGTGGTTCCGCAGCAGCAGGTCTCCCAGCAGGTACAGGCCCCGATGCAGACTATGGTTCCCGTTAAGACCGCGCCGCAAAACGACGTTGCTGTCACTTATGCACCCCCTGCTGCCGTTCAGAGCGCGCCCGCACCTGCTCGCAAGCAGGTTCGTGTTGCCTCGCAGGCATCGCGTCCGCGCTCCTGCGCCGTGTATCCGGATCCGCAGCGATTGCCGCCTCAGCAGGCGCTCGATCTCGGCTGGTGCCTGATGGAAGCGAACAGACCGGCCGAAGCACTCAAAGCGTTCGAATCCGCGATCGCTGGCGGCCAGTCGACGGTTCGTAGCGATGCCGCTTACGGCCAGAGCCTTGCTTATCTGCGCATGGGGCTGACCGACAACGCCGCTGTTTCAGCGACGAAGTCGACGCTCGATCATTCCAAGGCTACGGAGCTTCAGGTTGCTATCCTGACGGACCGGGCACTCGCGGCGTTCCAGTCGCGCCGTTATGCGGAGGCGCTTCTGCTTCTCGACCAGCGCGCGCGTCTTGTCGATGAGCGCAGCGACCTAATGGTCATACGCGGGTATTCCTATCTTGCCATGAACCGCTATGCGGAGGCATCCCAGATCTTTGAAAGCGTGGCATCGACCGGCAACAAGGACGCTATTCGGGGGCTGGCTGCGGTGCGCGCCGCCAATCCGAGCCGTGGCCCGGCTGGTGGCGGTTGAAGCAACTCCGGTGCCGCAATTGCATTGCCCCGGCGCTACCCGTTTTGCTGGAATTGCCTGAAGCCGAAACTATTGCTTGTCCGTCAGGTTCCGGATCGTGCGCATGAAGATACGTGCGCCGATGCCGATCAGCTCGTCGGGGAAATCATAGTCGGGATTGTGAAGGCTGGCGGAATTGCGGCCCGCGCCGAGGAAGAACATGGCGGAAGAAGAAACGGAGCGGAAGCGTCCGAAATCCTCCGAGCCACGCATCGGTAATTCTTCCGTGCCGCGGCTGATCTTTTCATCATCCAGCGCCCGGATGAGATGGGCGACGGCTTCCGACGCATTTTCGCAATGCAGGAAGATATCGTCGTAAGCCATTTCAAGAGAAAGATTTTCTTTCAATGCAACGCGGGTGGCAAGTGCCTCGGCGTCGGCACAAAGCTGCGCCATGCGATCGTCCGTCAGGGTGCGCAGCGTCGCCCATATTTCGGCGTCTGCGGGTGCAATGCCGAAGGCTGCCTCACCCATCGATGCATGGGTAATCGTGACCATGGAGAAATCCGGCTGCGGTGGATGACCTGAGCCGAGGCCGGTGAGGGCCGGCATAAGCTCGGAAATCGCCCGCATCGGAGAAATCCCGTGCTCCGGCATCGAGGCGTGGGCGGTTTTGCCCGAGAGCCTGATCTTGAGCCCTCTCGATGCACAGTTGACCGGCCCTTCGATCAGGCTGACATGGCCGAGCGGCAGACCCGGCAGATTGTGCAGCGAGAAGGAGAAATCCGGCCGCATTTCGCTGAAACGTGGATCGGCCAGAACGGCGGCAGCGCCCGCGCCGGTTTCTTCAGCCGGCTGGAAAAGCAGGATCACCCGGCCGGTTTCCGGCGGGTTGCGGGACAGGCCAAGGGCCAGTGCAGTGAGAATTGTCGAATGCCCGTCATGGCCGCACAGATGGCCGCGACCACTGATGGTGGAGGTGTATGCGACCCCGGTTTTCTCTTCGATCGGCAAGGCATCCAGTTCGGACCGGATGAGGATTGAGGGACCCTCCCTGCCGCTTTCATAGACCGCCGCCACGCCATGACCGCCAAGGGCGGTGAGAACCCGATCCGGTTTTGCCCTCTCCAGAAAACGCTGTATTCGTTGCGCCGTTTCCTTCTCTTCGCCGGAAATTTCAGGATAGCGGTGCAGTTCGCGACGCAGATCCACGAGATCGATCAGGTCCTTGTTGGTCAAAAACATCAGAATGCCTTGCGGGTTTCCAGAAGATCAAAGCAGCGTTCATGCGCCGCGTTTTCCGGACCTTACAGGGCATTTTTCTCAATGCAAAATCTTTGGTGCCTGCCAGCGCTTGCCGGATCGTTTCGGCTTTTCCGTCATCGCGATAAGCTCTGCTGGAACCGGGGTGGCCGTCTGGCTGATATCCAGACGGGCCAGAGCGGCGCGGGCCTTTTCCGCATATTCGAGATTGGCCGCATCGTCCGAGTGGTAATGCTGGAGCCGGTCAAGGATTTCAGCGCCCTCAACCTTTCTTCCAGCGGCAATCAGGGCGACGGCGCATTTGTAAAGCGCCTCACGATGGAAGGGTGCGCGGTTGATGACCTGCCGGAAGGCTTCCGCCGCCTCGTTGTAATGGCTCTGCGCGAGCCGCGTCTCGCCGATCCGAAGCCATAGCATGACTGGATCGTCGCTGCTTGCCAGAAGCGACAGGAAGGCGATTTCGGCTCCCCGGAAATCGCATCGGTCGAACATCAGTTTTGCAAGACCGAACTGTGCCCCACCATGGTCGGGAGCGGCCTGGACGACCTGGGAGAAGGCGATGTTGGCCTTGGCCCTGGCGCCGGATTTGTAGAGCCGCAAGGCTTCCTCGTAGACGAAGCGTATGCTGCGCGGATGCAGCCGGTCGCCGAGGTTTTCACCTGACCTCGTGCGGAAATGGGTGCACGACAGCTGGCGCTCCTGCGGGCCAAAGAAATATTTGTACGGTTCGTTTCCGCGCAGGAAGTCATAGGTCTTGAGGCCGTTCTCGATGGCGCGGCGAATGCAGTGGCCATGCAGCACAAGACCAGGCGAAGGCGTCTTCCACTCCTCGTCACGGCCGGTGATGTAGAACAGCACCGCGAGCTTTTGCCGGTCGATGATATTGGCGAGCGCGCCGAGCGGCCGCTCACCGAACCAGAGCACGGGTACCTCGAGATTGCCTCGATGGAAGCAATCCATCAGCATCTGCCGGGTCGCCCCGATGAGAAGGTCGGTACGCTCCTTGCCCTTGTATGGCGCCCAGCGGATCCGCCAGAAGTGAAACAGGATATCCAGATCGCGTTTGATGGTTTCCTTCGTTGCGAAGGTGATGCTGTATTCGTCATCGCCTTCGATCTTTCTGAGAAACCGCCGCAGCTTCTGGCGCGTCTGGCTGCTCATGCTGGTGTCGAGATAGGTGTCGAAGTTATCCGGCAGGGTGACGACGGGGCAGATGCTGTTGTCGATGTTGTAGGCGTTCGTCGGCGTGCTGTCGCGAAACATGACGAGTGGCCCCTGAAGCGCTTGGATCATCGCCTGTCGCCGTTCCGGCGGACCGGGGATGTAATCGAGTTTCAGGTCCGTCCAGTTCTGCTGTTTAAGGTAGGAGCAGAAACCGGCAACGGCGTGATCCTCGTATTCCGGCAGGGTGATGAAACCGGCATAATCCGCCGCCGCATTTCCCGCCATGACGATGGTGTCGTGATATCGGCCCGTTTTATTGTCGGGTTCAGTCAGTACACGCAGCGGCATGAAGGCCACGTACGGCGATCCTTCCGGTCGCTCTCGCAGCGCCAGAACGAACCAGCGCTTGCGGCGCAGCATGTAGTCTTCCAGCCAGTACCAGGAGAGAAAATGCTGGGCATGAGGGTCCGCCATGAACACCTGGTCCCAGTTTTCCCGAATTGCGTTAAAACCGCTCTCGGTATCGATGATGTCGATGCGCACTGTCCCCTCCCAATACAAGTGACAAAATCGGGCGACCCCATTCTATGAACAAACGGCGAGCCTCAAATATTCCCTTCGGATGAAAGCGGGACATCAAATGGGATTAGCCCGTCATCTGCGCGCAGTTTGTGCCGCCGGAATAAAAACCTCTTGTCAGCCGTCTTCGAGGCTCTAACATGACGTGCGAATGCCGGTTCTGATGGAGCCGCGTGGCACAGGAGTTCTCGAAATGGCTGTTCCCTATATGCTTCTGACCGGCGCCAGCCGGGGAATAGGACACGCCACCGTCAAGCTGTTCCAGGAAAAGGGTTGGCGCATCCTGACCGTCTCGCGGCAGCCCTTTTCGGAGGAATGCCGCTGGCCCGCGGCGCGTGAAAGCCACATTCAGGCGGATCTCGAAGATATCTCCGCAATCGACGATCTCGCCGCTCAGGTTCGCGCGCGCCTGCCGGACGGCAAGCTTGCGGCTCTGGTCAACAATGCCGGGATTTCACCGAAGGGTGAGGGTGGAAGCCGTCTCGGCGTCATGGCGACGACAGCTGACATCTGGACGCGCGTGCTGAACGTCAATGTCGTCTCGACGGCGCTTCTGGCGCGCGCGCTGTTGCCGGAACTGGAAGCGGCGAGAGGCTCCATCGTTAATGTCACCTCCATCGTCGGCTCACGGGTGCACCCCTTTGCAGGGGTCGCCTATGCCACATCGAAGGCAGCGCTCGCCGCACTGACTCGGGAACTGGCGCATGAGTTCGGTCCGCGCGGCGTGCGCGCCAACGCGATTGCGCCGGGCGAAATCGACACTGCGATCCTCTCGCCCGGTACCGCGGAGCTGGTCGAGGCGCAGGTGCCTATGGGACGGCTCGGTACGACGGCGGAGGTTGCCCAGACCATCTATTTCCTGTGTTCGGAGCAGTCGAGCTACATCAACGGTGCCGAAATCCACATCAATGGCGGCCAGCACGTCTGACGTCCGCTCTCCATGGTTCATTCAAGCGAAACGGAGCTTTTACCGATGACAATCCTGCCGAATTCCGTCGAAGGGCGCGATATCGCCTACCAGATGCATCCGAACGTCAATCTGCGGAAATTCGAAAAAACCGGCGGGCTTGTCATCGAAAGCGGTGAAGGCATCTACGTTACCGACAGCAGCGGCAAACGTTATATCGAGGCGATGGCGGGCCTGTGGTCCGTCGCGCTCGGTTTCGGCGAACAGCGGCTGGTGGACGCGGCAACCAGGCAGATGCAGAAACTGCCCTACTACCATACCTTCTCCTACAAGACGCACGGTCCGTCCGTCGATCTGGCGGAAATGCTGATAAAGATTGCGCCCGTTCCCATGTCGAAGGTGCACTTTACCTCCTCAGGTTCCGAGGCGAACGATCTGGTCGCCAAGATGGTGTGGTACCGTGCCAATGCGCTCGGCAAGAAGACCAAAAAGAAGATCATCGGCCGCATCAAGGGCTACCATGGCGTGACGATTGCCTCGGCCTCGATCACCGGCCTGCCGCGCAACCATGAGAGCTTCGACCTGCCGCTGGACCGGATGATCCACACGGCCTGCCCCTCCTATGTGCATTTCGGCAAGGACGGGGAAAGTGAGGCAGAGTTCACAGCCAGGATACTGAAGGAGCTGGAAGACCTGATTCTCTCGGAAGGCCCGGAGAATGTCGCCGCTTTCTGGGGTGAGCCTGTGATGGGCGCTGGCGGTGTTCTCCTGCCGCCGGAGGGCTACTGGGCGGGTGTGCAGGCGATCCTGAAGAAATACGACATTCTTCTAGTGGTGGATGAGGTGATCTGCGGCTTCGGCCGAACGGGCAAGATGTTCGCCTGCGAAACCTATGGCATCAAGCCGGATGTGCTGGTGGTTTCCAAGCAGATATCCTCGTCCTACATGCCGCTTTCGGCCATCATCATGAACGACAGTTTCTACCAGCCGATCGCCGACGAGTCTGATCGTATCGGCTCCTTCGGCCATGGCTATACGGCATCCGGTCATCCGGTCGCGACGGCGGTGGGGCTCGAAAATCTGAAGATCATTCAGGAACGTGATCTTGTGGGCAACGTCGCCCGGCTCGAGGCGAAATTCCTCGAGCATCTGAAGGTTCTCGCCGATCATCCGCTGGTGCATTCCTCGCGCGGCGTCGGCCTTCTCGGCGCACTGGAAATCAAGCCATGGGAAGGAACGAAGCCGGGCGATACGACGCTGGCCATCGCCGCGGCCATCGAAGAGGAAGGCGTCATCACCCGACCCATCGGCGAGGCCATCTGCTTCTGCCCGCCCATCATCATCACGGCCGAGCAGCTCGATGAACTGTTTGCAGGCGTCAAGCGCGGTCTGGACAAGGTTGCCGCTGCGCGCGGCTGACGGTCCCGCTTATATTCCCGGCCGGGTGATCCGGCCGGGCTTTTATGCCCTGTAGGCGACCAGCACCGCGCCGCAGGCGATCAGCACGATGCCGAGCCAGTTCGGCAACGATAGCCTTTCTCCCGGAAACATCACAGCGAACACCGCAACGAACACGACGCTGAGCTTGTCGATGGGCGCAACCCGTGCCGCGTCGCCGATCTTCAGCGCGCGGAAATAACATATCCACGATGCGCCGGTCGCAAGGCCGGAAAGCACGAGGAAGATCCACGTTTTCGACGCCGATCTTTGCGAAAATGGCCGTTAGCGCCGCAAACGCTGCAGATAACAGCGCCCAGAATTGCCAGGAAAGAACGAGATTTTTTACGCGGGCTTCTCCGCCACGAGGATGTGTCAACGGATTGGCATCCGTCACAGAAAACAGCAAGCCGAAGACTTCCGCGTGAGCTGCAATGTCTGGCCGTAGTTTGTGGAAATGCACAAAAATCGCTCATGACGCAATTATGTGCTTGACGGCTGCTGGGATTCAGATTTCATTGAACCAATATCAAATTGGTTCGGACCATTGAGCGAAACTTCGGCAATCGATCGATCTGAAAATTCCAACTACGCGCTGGAACGCCTGCGTGAACTGATTGCCGTCAGCGCCTTTGGGCGTGACGGCAAGCTGCCGACCGAAAGAACGCTTTCGGAGCGTCTTGGTGTCGGAAGGCGTGAAATTCGCCGCGCTTTCGAGGTTCTGGAGGCTGAAGGGCTGATCTGGCGCAAGCAGGGAGCCGGCACGTTTCTGGGACAACGACCGGATAGCTGGAGCGACCACGCAGCCAGCCTGGTGGCTGGAACCAATTTCATGGAAATCATGGAGGTTCGCCTGCGGCTGGAACCGCAGCTGGCGCAGCTCGCCGCGATGCGGGCCAAGCCCGCTGACATTACGCGCATGCGTGAAACCTGCGCCAAGATCTACGAGCGGACCGACGCCGACTGGCGCGAGCTGTGGGACGGCTCGCTCCATCGGCTGATCGCCCAGAGTGCGGGCAACCAGCTTTTTTTGTCGCTTTTCGATGTCGTGAACCGTGTGCGCCAGGATCCACTCTGGCAGGCGGTGCGTGAACGGGCGCGTCGCGCCGACCGTACGCTGAAGGAGAGCCGCGACCAGCATGCCGAGATCATCGACGCCATTGCCGCGCATGACCCCGGCAAGGCGGGCGAGGCGATGCGCAACCACCTTCTGACATTGCAGGAACGGCTTATCCGCCAGACCTCTATGGACCATCTCGATCAGCCATCCGAGGCCGAAGGAGAGGCGTAAGGGAAAACGACGACGGGCATTTTGCCCGCAACAGCAAGAACCGGAAAACCGGCGGCTTCTACAGAAAATCACCAGAGGACGAACGATATGAAACGACTTGCAAGATTCTCCGCCTATGCGCTCGCCAGCGTGCTGATGGCTTCCTCGGCGCTATCCGCCGAACTGCGCATCGGTCTTCAGGACGATGCCGACGTGCTTGATCCCGCCCAGTCCCGCACATTCGTGGGACGCATCGTCTATACCAGCCTGTGCGACAAGCTTGTCGATCTGGACAACAGCCTCGCCGTCATTCCGCAGCTGGCAACCAGCTGGGCCTGGGGCGACAATGGCGGCACGCTGACCATGGATCTGCGCCAGGGCGCCGTTTTCCATGACGGCACGCCCTTCAACGCCGAAGCCGCCGTCTACAACATCGACCGCTACATGACGCTGCAGGAATCGCGCCGAAAGAGCGAACTTGCTTCCGTGGCGAAGATCGAGGCGACCGGTGAATACCAGATAAAGTTTACCCTCAAAAGCCCGGATGCCAGCCTGCTGGCACAGCTTTCCGACCGCGCCGGAATGATGATTTCTCCTGCCGCTGGCAAGGAACTCGGCGCGAATTTCGGCTCCAAACCCGTCTGCTCCGGCCCGTTCAAATTCGTCGAGCGCATCCAGCAGGACCGTATCGTTCTGGAGAAGTTCGCCGACTACTGGAACAAGGACAACATCTATCTGGACAAGGTGACGTTCCTGCCGATCCCGGACACAACCGTGCGTCTTGCCAACCTTCGTGCGGGCGATCTCGACATGGCAGAGCGCATTTCGGCATCGGACGCGGCATCGGTGAAGGAAGACGCCAATCTGACCTACGGCGAGATCGTCGGTCCGGGTTACATGGCAATGTACGCGAATATCGGCAATGGCCCGAAGGCGGACAACCCGTTCGGCAAGGACAAGCGCCTGCGTCAGGCTTTCTCTCTGTCCATCGACCGCGAAGCCATCAATCAGGTCGTCTTCGAAGGCACCGCAATGCCGGGCAACCAGGCATGGCCGCCCATCAGCCCATGGTACAACAAGGATGTGCCTGTTCCTGCCCGCGATGTGGAGAAGGCAAAGGCACTTCTGAAGGAGGCCGGTTACGACCGTTTCGAGATCGAGCTGCAACACGCCAACAACACGACCCAGACGCAGATGATGCAGGTCATCCAGGCGATGGCGGCGGAAGCCGGTTTCGATGTGAAGCTGAAGGCGACCGAATTTGCGACCCTGCTTTCCGAGCAGACGGCGGGCAATTATGTGCTGTCGCGCTCCGACTGGTCCGGCCGTTCCGATCCGGACGGCAACATCCACCAGTTCGTCACCTGCAAGGGCGGCATCAACGACACGAAATATTGCAACCCTGAGGTCGACAAGCTGCTGAACGAGGCACGCGCTTCGACCGACAATGCGGTGCGCAAGGTCAAGTACGATGCCGCGACAAAAATCCTCGATGAGGATCTGCCGCTGATCTACCTCGGCCATCAGGCCTACCTTTACGCCACCTCCAAGGCGGTCACCGGCTTTACACCTTCCACGGACGGCATGATCCGTCTGACAGGTGTGAAGAAGGGATCGTAAGTCTTTGAAAATAAATCCGGCGTGGCGTTAAGCCGCGCCGGATGACCGGCTGTATCTGCAGCATCGGCCTGAACGTCGGAACCAATTTTCGGCAGGGGCCATGTGCAGTTTCAGAATGTTGGAGGGCCTGTGTGTTTTCAACGAAACATGCGGGGCTCCAGGCTTGCGCCACAAGGATCAGTTCCATGCATATCTATATCGGCAAGCGGCTTCTGGTAGCGATACCCACGCTTATCATCATCTCGATCTTCGTCTTTTCGCTGCAGAAGCTTCTGCCGGGTGATCCCATTCTGGCCATGGCGGGCGAAGAGCGCGATCCCGCAGTCATCGAATTGCTGCGCGAAAAGTACCGGATGAACGATCCGGTCGTTTACCAGTATTTCTACTGGCTGGGTTCGGTCCTGCAGGGCGACTTCGGTATTTCGCTCAGAACCAACCAGCCGGTTCTGGAACTGATCGGGCAGAAATTGCCGGTCACGATCCAACTTGCCGTGATGTCGATGTTCTTTGCGTTGGTGATCGGCGTGCCTATCGGCATTCTCGCCGCCGTCAAGCAGAACACCTGGATCGACTACGTATCCAACATCGTTGCGCTGTCGGGGCTTTCCATTCCGAATTTCTGGCTCGGCATCATGCTGATCTTGCTTGTCTCGGTGCAACTCGGCTGGTTGCCCGCCTCCGGCTACGAGTCGATCTTTGTCGATCCGGTGCGCTCGATCCAGACGATGATCATGCCCTCCTTTGTTCTCGGCAATGCGCTTGCCGCCACGCTGATGCGGCACACGCGCTCCGCCATGCTGTCGGTGATGAAGTCGGATTATATCCGCACCGCCCGCGCCAAGGGACTTTCCAGCTGGCAGGTGATCCTCAGCCACTCGTTCCGCAACGCGCTTCTGCCGATCATAACGCTTTCGGCGCTGCTGTTCGGCGAACTGCTGGCCGGTGCCGTGCTGACGGAGCAGATCTTTACCATTCCGGGCTTCGGCAAACTGATCGTTGATGCCGTTTTCACCCGCGACTATGCGGTCGTGCAGGGTGTGGTGCTGTGCACGGCCATCGGTTTCATCCTCATGAACCTCCTGGCCGATGTCGTCACCGTTCTCCTCAATCCGCGTATGAGGACCGCACTATGAATGCTTCCGTACAAGCTGTCGCCAGCCCCGTGAAAAAGCGATCCGAAAGCCGCGCCTGGAAAAAGATGAAGCGCAACAAGAGCGCTGTCGCCGGGCTCATCATCATCACCTTCTTCGCGTTGCTTGCCGTTCTGGCTCCCCTTCTGCCGCTGGCCGATCCTTATGCGACGAGCTGGAGCGCGATCCGCAAGGCGCCGTCCGCTGCCCATTGGCTTGGTACTGACGACATCGGCCGCGACATTCTCTCACGCATGATCTGGGGTGCGCAGGCATCTCTGATGGCGGGTGTCATCTCTGTTGCCATCGCCGTTCTGACCGGCGTGCCGTTCGGGCTGATTTCCGGCTATTTCGGTGGATGGGTGGATCAGGTCATCTCGCGCATCACGGAAGCCTTTCTGGCGATGCCGTTCCTCATCATGGCGATTGCTCTGGCTGCCTTTCTCGGGCCGAGCCTGACCAACGCCATGATCGCCATCGGGCTTTCCGCCATGCCGATCTTCATCCGTCTGACGCGAGCGCAGGTTCTGGCTGTCAAGACGGAGGACTACATCGAAGGGGCGCGCTCCATCGGTCTCGGCCACGGCGATATCATGCTGCGCTATATTCTCCCCAATATCGTGCCGCCGATCATCGTGCAGGCGACGCTGACGGTGGCGACCGCCATCATCGCCGAAGCCAGCCTTTCCTTCCTCGGCCTTGGCCAGCAGGCACCGGCGGCAAGCTGGGGCTCGATGCTGAACGTCGCCAAGAACTTCCTCTCGCAGGCACCGTGGATGGCCATGTGGCCGGGTGCTGCGATTTTCCTCGTGGTGATCGGCTTCAATCTGCTGGGCGATGGCCTGCGCGATGCGCTCGATCCGCGTGAACATTAAGACCTGACATACCGAAGGACAAAGACATGACCACATTCACAACCCGCCCCGAAATCCTCGGTACGTTCGGCGTCGTGACCTCCACACACTGGATCGCCTCGGCCGTCGGCATGAGCATTCTCGAAAAGGGCGGCAACGCCTTCGACGCTGCCGTTGCGACCGGCTTCGTGCTGCAGGTTCTAGAGCCGCATCTGAACGGTCCGGGCGGCGATATGCCCGCCATCATTTATTCGAAAAAGAAGGACAAGGTAGAGGTCATCTGCGCGCAGGGACCTGCCCCCGCGGGAGCAACCATCGAGCATTACAAGGCGGAAGGCATCGACATCATTCCCGGTGACGGCCTGTTGTCGACGGTCATTCCCGGTGCATTCGATGGCTGGATGCTGATGCTGCGTGACTATGGCACGATGACGGTGCGCGATGTTCTGGAGCCAGCCATCTACTACCTCGAAAATGGCCACCCCATGCTTGCGCGGGTTTCCGCCTCCATCGCCGGTCTGGCGGATTTCTTCCAAAAGGAATGGCCAACGTCCTATGAGACGTGGGTTCCGGGTGGCGCGGTGCCGCAGCCGCTGTCCAACTTCAAGAACCCGGTTCTGGCCGAAACCTGGAAGCGGATCGTCAGCGAGGCGGAAGCAAAATCTGGCCGCGAGGCCGGTATCGAGGCAGCCCGTGACGCGTTCTATCGCGGTTTCGTCGCCGAAAAGATCGCCGCCTATCTCGAAACCGCCGAAGTAATGGACGCCAGCGGCAATCGCCACAAGGGCGTGCTGACGGCCGACGACATGGCAGGCTGGCAGGCGACCATCGAAGCGCCGACGACCTATGATTATCACGGCTGGACCATTGCCAAGACGGGCCCGTGGGGGCAAGGACCGGTACTTCTGCAATCGCTGGCGCTGCTGAAGGGTATCGACATTGGCAAGATGGAACCTGCCGGTCCGGATTTCGTTCACACCGTCGTCGAGACGATGAAGCTCGCTTATGCAGACCGGGAGGTCTATTACGGCGATCCGGAATTTGCGCAGGTGCCGGTCGAAACGCTGCTATCGGATGCCTATAACGACGAGCGCCGCAAGCTGATCACGGCTAAAGCCTCCATGGAACTGCGTCCCGGCTCGCTTCCCGGCATGGAAAACCAGCGTGACCTGACGATGGCGATGCTCAACTCGATGGCTGGAACGGGTGCGGTCTACGAGCCCACCATGTCTCACCTCACCGAAAAACGCGGCGATACGGTGCATATCGATGTCATCGACCGCCAGGGCAACATGGTGTCCGTCACGCCATCCGGTGGCTGGCTGCAATCCTCGCCGATCGTGCCGGGTCTCGGCTTCTGCCTCAATTCCCGCGCCCAGATGTTCTGGTTGAAACCCGGTCTGCCGACCTCGCTCGCGCCGGGAAAACGTCCGCGCACGACGCTGACGCCTTCGCTGGCGCTTTTCGAAGGACGTCCGACGCTGGCCTTTGGAACGCCGGGTGGCGACCAGCAGGACCAGTGGCAGCTGTCCTTCTTCCTGCGTTATGCCCATTTCGGCCTGAACCTTCAGGAAGCCATCGACCTGCCGCTGTTCCACACCAGCCACTTCCCCGGCTCGTTCTATCCACGCACCCGCCAGCCGGGCAATGTGATGATCGAAAGGAGCATAGGCGAGGCGGCCCTTCAGGAATTGCGCAGCCGTGGCCACGATATTTCCGTCGCAGACGAGTGGACGGTCGGCCGTCTGACTGCAGCACGCCGCGATGCCGACGGACTTCTGAGAGCTGCGGCGACCCCGCGCCTGATGCAAGCCTATGCCGTGGGGAGGTGAGATATGACGGAGAGCGAAACAAGATCCGCCGTGACGGTCCTGTCGGTCAGGAACCTCACCACCTCTTTCCGCGTCGATGGCGAATGGAAAAGCGTGGTGCGCAATCTCTCCTTCGACGTAAAAGCGGGTGAAACCGTCGCCATCGTTGGAGAAAGCGGTTCGGGGAAAAGCGTGACCTCGCTGTCGGTCATGCGGCTTCTCGATCCGCGCGCAAGCCGTATCGAAGGCACGATTGAACTGAACGGGAGGGATATCCTGTCGCTTTCCGAGGCTGCAATGCGTGATGTGCGCGGCAACGACGTGGCGATGATCTTCCAGGAGCCGATGACATCGCTCAACCCGGTCTTCACCATCGGTCGACAGATTTCAGAGGTGCTTGTACGCCACAAGGGCATGAACAAGGCTGAGGCGAAAACCGAAACCATCCGGCTGCTCGAAAAGGTCCGCATTCCCAATGCGGCCGGTCGTTTCGATGAGTATCCGCATCAGTTTTCCGGCGGCATGCGCCAGCGCGTCATGATCGCCATGGCATTGGCGTCGCGGCCCAAGCTGCTGATTGCCGACGAGCCGACGACGGCGCTTGACGTGACCATTCAGGGCCAGATCCTCGACCTCATCAAACAGTTGCAGGAAGAGGAGGGCATGGCGGTCCTCTTCATCACGCACGATATGGGCGTGGTTGCCGAAATCGCCGACCGGACCATCGTCATGTTCCGCGGCGATCAGGTGGAAACGGGTGATACCGCCGATATCTTCCATCGCGGCAAGCACCCCTATACCCGTGCCCTGCTGGCCGCGGTGCCGAAACTCGGCTCGATGGACGGCCATGCCTTGCCGCTGCGGTTCCCCAAGGTCGATATGGCAACGGGCGTGGTCAGCGACAGCCCGGCGCTTGCCGATACGGTGGAAGGCGGCAAGACGCCGGTTCTGTCGGTCAAGAACCTGGTGACGCGCTTTCCTATCCGCTCCGGCCTGTTCGGTCGCGTGACGGGTGCTGTGCATGCGGTGGAAAATGTCAGCTTCGATCTGTTCCAGGGGGAAACGCTGTCCCTTGTTGGGGAATCTGGCTGCGGAAAGTCCACCACGGGACGCTCGATCACCCGTCTTGTCGAGCCGCGTTCCGGAGATGTTTCGCTCGACGGCTACGATGTGCTGAAACTCGATCAGCCCACGCTGCGTGCCATGCGTCGCAGCGTGCAGATGATCTTTCAGGACCCGTTTTCGAGCCTTAACCCGCGTATGACTGTAGGGGCGGCGGTTGCCGAGCCGATGATAAAACACCGCATCGCCTCGTCATTCGAGGCGCGGGCCAAGACGGCGGACCTTCTGGAGCGTGTCGGCCTGTCGTCTGCGATGATGGACAGGTATCCGCACGAGTTTTCCGGCGGTCAGCGGCAGCGCGTGGCGATTGCCCGTGCGCTGGCGCTGAACCCGAAAGTCATCGTTGCGGATGAAAGCGTCTCGGCGCTCGATGTGTCGATCAAGGCGCAGGTCTGTAATCTGCTGATGGACCTGCAGGAGCAGTTCAAGATCGCCTTCCTTTTCATCAGCCATGACATGGCGGTGGTCGAAAGGGTCAGCCACCGCGTTGCGGTGATGTATCTGGGAGAGATCGTCGAGATCGGTCCGCGTGCGGCGATCTTTGCCAATCCGCAGCATGCCTATACGAAAAAGCTGATGGCGGCGGTTCCGGTTCCGGATCCGGCACGGCGCGGTATTCGCCGCAATGCTGCGATAGATGAGCTGAAAAGCCCGATACGTCCGGCCGGTTATGTCCCGCCGGAACGACAGTACCGGGAGGTTTCGCCAGGCCACATGGTTCTGGCCTGACCTCGAAAACCCGAAGACAAAAAAAGCCGGAGCATCTGATCGGTGCCCCGGCTTTTCAATTGGCCTGCCGCGATCGCCTGAGTTCGGTCGCGGCAGGCCTGACCCTGGGAGGTCTTATTGTTGTTATTCCGCGGGCTGTACCGATGCCGGAACGACATCCACATCCGCGATGCCCGAGACGTTTTCCTCACCGCTCAGAACGCGGGTAAGCTGCGCCTGATCGAGTTCTCCTTCCCAGCGGGCAACGACAATGGTGGCCACCGCATTGCCGACGAAGTTGGTGAGTGCGCGGCATTCCGACATGAAGCGGTCGATGCCGAGGATGAGCGCCATACCGGCGACCGGAACCGAAGGAACAACCGAAAGCGTGGCGGCAAGCGTGATGAAGCCCGCACCGGTGATGCCTGCGGCGCCCTTGGACGACAGCATCGCGACGAGCAGAAGCAGAACCTGTTCGCCGAAGGACAGGTCGATACCCGTTGCCTGCGCGATGAACAGCGCCGCCAGCGTCATGTAGATGTTGGTGCCGTCAAGGTTGAAGGAGTAGCCGGTGGGAATGACGAGGCCCACGACGGAGCGCTTGCAGCCCGCCTTTTCCATCTTGCTCATCAAACCGGGAAGGGCAGCTTCCGAAGAGGACGTACCGAGAACCAGCAGCAATTCTTCCTTGATGTAGCGAATAAGCGCGACGATGGAGAAACCGTTGTAACGGCAGACAGCGCCCAGAACGATAAACACGAACAGGAAGGACGTGACGTAGAAGGTGCCGATCAGCATGGCGAGGTTGGTGACGGAAGAAATGCCGTATTTGCCGATGGTGAAGGCCATGGCGCCGAACGCACCGATGGGAGCGGCCTTCATCAGGATCGCGACCAGCTTGAAGATCGGGTACATCAGGGCGTGCATGAAATCGACGACGGGCTGACCCTTCTCGCCAACGATGCCGAGCGCGATACCGAACAGCACCGAGAAGAACAGGACCTGAAGGATGTCGCCGCTGGCGAACGCACCGACGATGGTCGTCGGGATGATGTTCATCAGGAAGCCGGTGATGGTCTGCTCATGAGCCTTGTCGGCGTAGGTCGCGACGGCCTTGGCATCCAGTGTTGCGGGGTCGATGTTCATGCCGGCGCCCGGCTGAACGGTGTTGGCGACGATGAGGCCGACGATCAGCGCAAGGGTCGAGAAGACGAGAAAGTAGATCATCGCCTTGCCGGCGACGCGCCCAACCTTCTTCATGTCATTCATGCCGGCGATGCCGGTTGCGACGGTCAGGAAGATCACGGGTGCGATAATCATCTTGACGAGGCGGATGAAGCCGTCGCCGAGTGGCTTCAGCTGTTCGCCGAACGTCGGGTAGAAATGTCCGAGCGCGATGCCGGCGATGATGGCAACCAGAACCTGGAAATAGAGGTGCTTGTAGAATGGCTGTTTTGCGTGGCCTGCGGCCACGGCTGTCGAATCGATCATGTCTTTTCCTCCTCGGCTTGAACCCTGCCTAGTGGCCTCCCGGGTTCGCCGCGACGTTGACGGCTTGAAGCCGGTTGAGGAGTCATAAGCAATATGCATGCCAGATGTGCGTATTCGCTGTAACGATATGATTTAAAATATTATTTTTTATGAAGGCATGGCTCGTTGCGGATGTTTGTGCGGAACTCCGGACATCTCGTCTTGTGCTTTGTGTGTAAATCCGCACAATGCGGTCATGAGCAACAGGATGGAAACACACGGAGCGCAATCGAGGCGGCGGGCGCAATGGCTGGCGCTTGGCGGTCTGTGGCTGCTTGCGAGCCTGGGCATCCTGCTGGCGACCGATGAGCTGGCGCGTTCGCGTGCCATGAAGACGGCGGCCTTCGAGGCGTCGACCGATGCCGAACTCAAGATCGCGCTCCTGAACGTGGCGCTCGAGCGGCCACGCGCCATTCCGCTGGTGCTTTCCGGCGATCCCGATCTTGCCAGCGCGCTCGATGGCGGCGAACCCGTGGCGGTGGACCGGTTGAACCGGAAGCTGGAAGGATTGATCGAGGGAACGCAGGCGTCCGTCATTTACGTGACCGGACCTGACGGCTTGACGATCGCCTCCAGCAACTGGCGACTGCCGGAGAGCTTCGTCGGTTCCGTCTATGCTTTCCGCGAATATTTTCAGGGCGCGATGAAAAACGGCATGGCCGAGCATTATGCGCTCGGTAATGTCAGTCGCAGGCCCGGCCTTTATATTTCCCGTCGTATCGATACGGCGGACGGGCGGGCGCTGGGTGTCGTCATTGCCAAGGTAGAGTTCAACCGGCTGGAAACCGATTGGACGATCGGCGGCAAGCCCGTCTATGTCGTCGACCGGGATGGCGTCGTGTTGATGACGAGCGTGCCGGACTGGCGTTTCAGGACCATCGCGCCGATTGGCGAGGCGCGACGCAGGCAAATCTCCGAGAGCCTGCAATTCGGCAGCGAAACGCTGTCACTGCTGCCGTTCCGTCCGGTGAGGAACGCGGTGGATGATTTAACGCTGCTGCATGTCGATGGGCCGTTGAAGGAGCGGGGGGATTACCTGCGGCTTGAAATGCCGGTGCCGACGACGGCCTGGACGCTGCACTATCTTCAGCCCATTGCGCCTGCGCTGGCCGCCGCCGTTCGTGAGGGCAGGGTCGTTGCCGTTGCGACGCTGATGCCGCTGATGGCTCTCTCGGCGCTCTGGCTGTGGCGTCGTCACAAGGCGTTGCGTGAAAAGGAAGAAGAGCAGAACGCCCGTGCCGAGCTTGAGCAGAAGGTGCAGGAGCGCACCCGCGATCTGACGAAAACCCGGGATCACCTTCAGGCTGAGATTGCGCTGCACGAAAAAACGACCGGCGAGCTGCGCAACGTCCAGCACGAACTGGTGCAGGCCAACCGGCTTTCCATTCTGGGGCAGGTTGCGGCTGGGGTGGCGCACGAGATCAATCAGCCGGTCGCGACGATCCGCGCCTTTGCCGACAATGCGCGTACGCTGCTGAAGCGCGACCGGAAGGCCGAAGCGACCGATAACCTCGAGAATATCGCGGCGCTGACCGAACGCATCGGCACGATTACCGGCGACCTGAAAATCCTCGCCCGCAAGGGCCGAACCGCCGCCGAACCGGTGAGCCTGCGCCTTGTCATCGAAGGTGCGGTGATGCTGCTGCGCAGCCGCTTTTCCGGTCGCATGGACGCTCTGGCGATCGCGTTGCCGGACCCGGAGATGAAGGTGCTGGGCAGCCGCATCCGGCTTGAGCAGATCGTTATAAACCTGTTACAGAATGCTTTGGAAGCTACTGAAAATATTGAGAATGCCAGGGTCGATGTGAAGGTTTCGGAAGAGGGCGATATGGCCGTTCTCAGCATTTCTGACAACGGCACCGGCATTCCGCAAGACATCCTCAAGCAGCTGTTTTCACCCTTCAATACTTCCAAGGAAAGCGGCCTTGGCCTCGGGCTGGTCATTTCCAACGACATCGCCTCCGATTATGGCGGGCGTATCGGCGTGGAAAGCAGCGAAAAGGGCGCCTGTTTTTCCGTTTATCTGAAGCGAGCCTGACATGACGACCAATGGCACCATTTTTCTGGTGGACGACGACTCCCAGTTGCGAAAGGCGATGACGCAGACGCTGGAACTGGACGGACTGGCCGTGACATCCTTCCCGCGCGCCGAACAGGCGCTGGAGGCGCTGCGCGACGATTTCGACGGTATCGTCATTACCGATGTGCGCATGCCAGGCATGACCGGCCTCGAATTTTTCGAGAGGGTGCGCAGGATCGATGCCGACCTGCCGGTCATTCTCATCACCGGCCATGGCGATGTGCCGATGGCCGTCGATGCGCTGCATGACGGTGCCTATGATTTCATCGCAAAGCCCTTTCCGGCGGAACGTATGGTGGAAAGCGCCCGCCGGGCGCTGGAAAAACGGCGTCTTGTGCTCGAGAATCGATCATTGCGTCGCGCCGCTGCCCAAGCCGAGGACGACCTGCCGCTGATCGGCCAGACGCCTGCCATGGAGCGCCTGCGCACCACGCTTCGCCATATTGCCGACACCGATGTCGACGTGCTGGTGGCGGGTGAAACCGGCAGCGGCAAGGAGGTGGTGGCCACCGCGCTGCACCGGTGGAGCAAACGCCGCTCCCGGGGAAATTTCGTGGCGCTGAATTGCGGGGCACTGCCGGAAACGGTGATCGAGAGCGAGCTTTTCGGCCATGAGCCGGGAGCCTTTACCGGGGCGCAGAAAAAGCGGGTGGGGCGCATAGAGCATTCCAGCGGCGGCACACTGTTCCTCGATGAGATCGAAAGCATGCCGCTCGCCGTGCAGGTGAAGATGCTGCGCGTTCTGGAAATGCGTGAGGTTTCGCCGCTCGGTTCGAACGAGGAGCGACCGGTCGATATCCGGGTGGTGGCGGCGGCAAAGGTCGATCTCGGCGATCCGGCCGAACGCGGCACGTTCCGCGAGGATCTTTATTACAGGCTGAACGTGGTGACGCTTTCCATTCCGCCGCTTCGCGAGCGAAAGGCGGATATTCCGCTCCTGTTCTCGCATTTCGTGGCCAAGGCCGCGAACCGCTTCAACATGCCGGTGCCGCAGATCGGCGGTGGAATTTCGCGCCATCTGCGCGACCACGACTGGCCCGGCAACGTGCGCGAACTTGGCCATTTTGCCGAGCGTGTTGTGCTGGGGCTGGAAACGGGCGTTGCACCGGCCGCCGTTTCAGAGCCGGGCGTTTACGAAACCGGCACCTTGCCGCAACGCTTGGATGAGCTTGAGGCACGGATCATCCGCGAAACGCTGGATCGGTCGAATGGTGATGTGGCCGAGACGATCGCGGCACTCGGCATTGCCCGCAAGACGTTTTACGACAAGCTTCAGCGCCACGGTATCAACCGCGCGGATTACGTGAAGAATGGTGCTGCGTGAAAAGATGCTCGTTGCGGCCCTTGCTACTGAAGGTATCGCCACACTAGACGTCATCCTCGGGCCTGACCCGTGGATTCATGCTGTGCATCGTTGTGGATCCTCGCCTCAAGGGCGAGGATGACCAAGGCCTTAGCCTGCGACACAGAAATGGTTCTGGCCGTCATTACCGACGAAGGTGCCGGTGCGGGAGTTGAAGCTCCGGTAACGCTGCGAGCAATAGTCGTACCAGGCGTTGGTCCACGGCTCGATGGTCCGATAGGTGCGGCGCGGCTGATAATAATCCCGGCCGGAGTCATAGACGGGCTGAGCGCGATAGACGGGGCGCGGTGCCGGGCGGTAGTCGCGATAGTCCGGCTCCTCATCGAGGTAGACCGGCTGCGGTGCGGCGTAATGGCGAACTGGCGGATCGACATAAACCGGCTCGTCATAGGCCGGGCCTCTGTTGGACAGCGCGGAACCGACGGCGACACCGGCGGCAAGGCCGAGAACGCCACCGAGAAGTGCTGCGTCGCGACGGTCGCGGTCACCCGCCGAGGCGGTGTTGAAAGGCACGATCGTGGCGGCGGCGACCGCAATGGCCAGAACTGTTTTTGCTGCAAAGGACGACATTTGTTTTCCCATCCAGGTGGCAGATCGCTGCCTGTTTGAATTCGATGGTTAAGAAATAGTGTGCCTCTGCTGAATGGTCGCTGAACGAATTGTGGCGGACTTCGGGCGTTTTCCGGGGGACGTTACCTAGCCGAGTTCGAGTGTGGTGATGCCATATATGCCTGCTTGCGGAATGCGGGGAGGCGCGCCTTTATACATGCGTGCGGTGACGAAGCCTCTGGCAAAGCCGCTCTTTTGCAGGAAGGCCGAAAAGCCTGCTGCCGGTTCGGGAACGTCGATATGGATGGGTCCCCCGTTCGCTCGTCTCGCCAGTTGCCGGAAGATCGCAACCGCGTCCGCATCCGTTTCGGCAAAGAGCGGCCCGATCTTGAAACCGTCCACGCAGCGGCGCAACACGCCGTAACCGCATATGACATCGCCGCGGCGCATGACGACGGTTTCGTGCGGCGCCTTTGTCCATTCACCCACGAAGGTGTCTCGGGGTGCGGGGAAGAAGAGCCTGTCGAAGGCTACGAGTTCCGCACCCATCGTTGCGTCGGAGGAGGAGAGGTTTGAGGTTGTCGAGTCTGGCATGGTCGCCGACGCCAGCAAACTGCTCCAGCGCCATGTGCGGTACGTCGGCTGGAAACCCATGGCGGCATAGTTCGCCTGCTGTTCCGGCACGCCATCCAGACCGATGACGTGGCCATCGAGCCGCGCTATACCCGCATCCCATACCCGTCTGCCGATGCCCTTGCCGCGCATGTCCGGGCGGCAGATGTAAAGACCGATGAACCCGAAGCCGCCATCGTAGGAAATCGCCGAGATTCCCGCTGCCAGTTCGCCGTCGACGATGCAGCCGATAAATCCCTGCGGATCGAAGGCGTAAAACCGTTCGGCGTCATGAAGGCCCGGGTTCCAGCCTTCGTCTTTCGCCCAGCCGACCAGCGTTTCCGCTTCTTCAAGCGTCAGCGGGCGGATGTCTGCGTTGTCAGTCATGATGCTATGAGCCGTGCCGGGGCGAAGGCACCCATCAGGCCGGTATAGGGTTTGTCGATGGGCGTGGCGTAAGCGCCGCGCTTGGCGGTGGAAAGACCAAGCGACACAAGCGTTTCGGCATGTTTGACGGCCGCGGAAACACCATCGATCACCGGCACGCCGAATTCCTTCGAGAGATTGGCGGCAAGGTCTGCCATGCCCGCGCAACCAAGGACGATGGCTTCGGCCTTGTCTTCACTGAGCGCAGCGGCGATTTCCGCCCGCAGGCGCGGCAGTGCGTCCGACGTCGGGTCTTCCAGTGAAAGAACGGGAATATCTGCCGCGCGCACCTTGGCGCGTCCGCCCATGCCGTATCGATGCACCAGATGCTCCACCGGCAGGCGCGAGCGCTCCATGGTGGTGACGACGGTAAAGCGTTGCGCGATGAAGGCGGCAGTGGCGACAGCCGCCTCGCAGATGCCGATGACGGGGATATTGGCGAGTGCGCGGGCGGCGTCCAGCCCCGTATCATCGAAACAGGCGATGACGGCCGCTTTTGCGCCAAGCTGCTCGGCCTTTGCGATTTCGATCAGCAGGCCGGGTATGGCAAAAACCTCGTCATAATACCCTTCGATGGACACCGGCCCCATGGAGGAGGTGACGGCGAGGATTTCCGTTTCCTTAGTCGCCGCCCGCGTTGCCGCGTCGGCGATGGTTGCGGTCATGGATTGCGTGGTATTCGGATTGATGACGAGGATGCGCATGTTACGTTTCTTTATCCGCGCGAACGGCGGCGGTTCATGGTGACGATCAGTCCAAGCGTAGCGGCAATCACCAGAAAGGAGAACAGGGTTGTCACGGCTCCCAGCGCGTAAAGTACCGGCGTTGTGACGTTGGTGGTCATGCCATAGATTTCCAGCGGCAGGGTGTTGTAGGTGCCGGCGGTCATCAGCGTGCGGGCGAACTCGTCATAGGAAAGCGTGAAGCCGAACAGGCCGACGCCGATCAGGCTCGGTGCGATCATCGGCAACACCACATGGGCGAAGGTCTGCCAAGAAGACGCGCCGAGATCGCGGGCAGCTTCCTCGTAGGACGGCGAAAAGCGGTTGAAGACGGCGAACATGATAAGCACGCCGAAGGGCAGCGTCCACGTCAGATGCGCGCCGAAAGCGGATGTGTACCATGAAGGTTCCAGCCCAAGCTGCTGGAAAAGCACGCCGATGCCGAGCGAAATGATGATCGACGGCACCACGAGGCTGGCGACGGAGAGATAGAACAGCGGCGTTGCGCCGATAAATTTACGGCGGAAAGCAAGCCCCGCCAGAAGCGAAACCAGCACTGTGACGATCATGACCATCAGCCCTAGGCCAAATGAGCGGCGGAAGGAACCGCCGAAATCGCCGACGGCCTGCTGTTCGAACAGATTGCCGAACCAGTGCACCGACACGCCGTTCAGCGGGAAAGTGAGGCCACCGTTCGGCCCTTGAAAGGCAAGGATCAGGATCGCCGACAGCGGGCCGTAGAGAAACAGCACGAACAGGATGAAAAAGAAGGACAGGACATAGAACTCGCGGCCGCGTTTTTCGGAATGCATGGGTCACAGCTCCTTGCGGATATCGACGATGCGGAGGATGCCTGCGACCATCAGAAGAACGAGGATAAGCAGGATGACGGCGTTGGCGGCAGCGGCCGGATATTGCAGCAGCGACATCTGGTTTTTCATCATCAATGCGACAGAGGCACTTTGCCCGCCGGACATGACCTGAACGGTGGAGAAATCCGCCATCACCAGCGTCACGACGAAGATGGTGCCGATTGCCATGCCGGGTTTGGCCAGCGGGATGATGACGTTGGAGAGAATCTGCCAGCTCGTGGCACCGGCGTCGCGCGCCGCTTCGATCAGCGATTTATCGATGCGCATCAGCGTGTTGAAGATCGGCGTGACCATAAACAGTGTGTAGAGGTGCACCATGGCCAGTACCACGGCGAAATCCGAATAAAGCAGCCATTCGATAGGCGCGGGGATGATGCCGGTGCCGACGAGTGCGCTGTTGACCAGCCCGTTGCGCCCCAGAACGGGTATCCACGAAATCATGCGGATGATGTTCGATGTCAGAAACGGCACGGTGCAGATGAGAAACAGCACCATCTGCATTGTGGTGGTGCGGATGTGGAAGGCGAGGAAGTAAGCGACCCAGAAACCGACGAACAGCGTGATCGCCCACACGACGGCCGCGAATTTCAGTGTGTTGATGTAGGTCTGCCATGTGACCCACGAGCCCAGCGTTTCCGTGTAGTTGAAGGTCACGAAATCCGGATACATCTGGGCGAAATCGTAGTCCCAGAAACTGACGACGGCGATCATGGCAATCGGCAAAAGCAGGAAAAAGCCGAGGATCAGCAAAAGCGGCGTGGCCTGGATATAGGACACCAGTTTTTGCGGCAGCACGAAACTGCGTGCCGGCTTGTCCGTCTTTTCGCTGACACCGATGAATCTGACTGTCGCCATGATCGAGCCTTTCGCTGAATTTGCCGAGGCACCGGCGGCGAGACTCGCCGCCGGGCTTTGCTTAGAATGCATTAGGCTGCGATGAACTCGTTCCAGCGACGGACCATGTAGCGGTCTTCGTCCATCACGGAGTTCCAGCACGCGACCTTGCCCATGCGCTCCTCGAAGGAGCCGCCATCGCGCACTGCGCCTGCCTTTTCCATGACCTTGCCGTCGGGGGCGACGATATCGCCCTGCGCGGGCTTGCCTTCGACCCAGTAACCCCACTCGTCGGCTGTCATGTGTTCCTTTGCAGTATCCATGGCAGCGGAGTAGTAACCCTGACGGTTGAGATACGCGCCAACCCAACCGGAGGTGTACCAGTTGATGTACTCATAGGCCGCATCGAGTTTTGCACCGGACAGGTGCTTGGCAAGGCCGAGACCGCCGCCCCACGAACGGTAACCTTCCTTCAGCGGCTGGTATTTGCAGGCGATGCCCTTGGAGCGGACGGCTGCGACAGCCGGCGACCACATGGACTGGATGATGACTTCACCCGACGCCATGAGGTTGACGCTTTCATCGAAGCTTTTCCAGAAGGCGCGGAACTGGCCGTCCTTCTTGGCCTTGATGAGGAAGTCGATCGTCTTGTCGATCTCTTCCTTGGTCATGTTGCCCTTGTCGGCATATTTGAGGTTGCCCATGGCCTCCATGATCATCGCCGCATCCATGATGCCGATGGACGGAATGTTCAGGATCGAGGTCTTGCCCTTGAACTTGGGGTCCATGATATCGGCCCAGCTGGTGATATCACGGCCGACGAGATCCGGGCGGATGCCGAGCGTATCGGCGTTGTAGATGGTCGGAACCATGGTGAAATATTCGGTTTCACCCTTGGCGAACGTCTTGTCGCCGGGCTTTTCTACGAAGCCGACCGTGTGCGGCGCGGTACCCTGCGCCACGACGCTGTCCGGCTTCAGCTTGCCGTTTTTGAACAGCGGCACGATCTTGTCGTAGTATTTCAGCTTCTTGATTTCCATCGGCTGGATGACGCCCGCCGGGTAAACCTTCTTGAGGATCCAGTATTCGATGTCGGCGATGTCGTAGGAATTCGGCTGGGTCACGGCGCGCTGGGCGGCGGCGTCGCTGTCCGTTGCGGTCATTTCAAGCGTGATGCCGAGGTCGGCCTTGCACTTTTCGGCAATGGCATTGAGGTTCGAAACGCCGGTGCCGAACTGGCGCAGCGTGATCGGGTTCTGTGCCCAGATCGTCGGGAAGCCGGTGATGAGGCCCGAGCCGATTGCCGCACCTGTGGCGGCTGCACCCGCTTTCAGCAGGCCACGACGGGAAAGGCCACCCTTGGTTTTGGAGTTGTCGGTCATTTCAAAGTTCTCCTCTGGTTATTTTTTGGGGTCACTTCTCTACCCGGCCGAGCACGATGGGATCGGCCGCATTCCATGAAAGCGGTATGGCGTCGCCGACCTTGATCGGGTTTTCGAAGAAGGCGACGTCGCTCAGGATGACGTTGAAATCCTCGATACCGGCGCCGGTGACGGCGATCTTCACGCTGCCGCCGCGATATTCGACATTCGAGACAATGCCGGTGAAGCCGAGGCCCGGCTGCTCCGGTTCGCCCACACGCACACGGTCAGTTCTGACGGCGATGTCCATGCGGTCGCCATCCGATACAAAGCCGTTGCCGATGAAGGTGCCGCCACTGACCACTTCCATCGTGGCGACATCACCGCCCTGCTCCTTCAGGCGACCGGAAATAACGTTGTGGTCGCCCATGAAGCGGGCGACGAACGCGGTGGCAGGCCGTTCGAAAACCTCGCGCGGCGTTGCCGCCTGCTCGATCCTGCCGTCGTTCATCACGACGATGATATCGGCCAGCGCCATCGCCTCTTCCTGGCTGTGGGTGACGTGCACGAAGGTGATGCCGAGTGACGTCTGCAGCTTTTTCAGCTCGGCGCGCATGCGGATTTTAAGAAATGGGTCGAGGGCAGAAAGCGGCTCGTCCAGCAGAAGCGCTTCAGGATCGGTAATCAGGGCGCGGGCCAGTGCCACACGCTGCTGCTGTCCGCCTGAAAGCTGTGCAGGGCGACGGGTGGCATAGGGCTCGAGCTGCATCAGCTTCAGCATGTCGAGCGCCTTGGCGCGGCGCGTTTCCTTGTCGATGCCCTTCATCTTGAGGCTGAAGGCCACGTTGTCAACGAGATCGAGATGGGGGAACAGTGCGTAGGACTGGAACATCATCGCCGTGCCGCGTTTGGCGGGCGGCAGGTCCGTGACGACCGTGTTTCCAAGCCGCACATCGCCGCTGGAGATGCTTTCGTGGCCTGCGATCATGCGCAAGGTCGAGGTCTTGCCACAGCCTGACGGGCCAAGCAGGCAGCAATAGCTTCCAGCCGGTATCTTCAGGCTGATGGCGTGCACGGCGGTCGTGTTGCCATAGATCTTGGAAACGGAAGCGATGTCGATTTCAGCGGCTTTGCTCATGCATTTCCCTCTTTTGATCGCCTCTTCCGGTGCATAAGTCGTGCCAGTTGGGCGCGGTGCACGCTAAAGCTCTGGAATTCCTTCATTTAATTTTGAGTAGAGAGAAGAAGGCGACATCTTGGCGGGTTGCATGCACAAAAAACGCGCTATCGTTTCCAGCTGTGCACAAAATTGTATACAATGTTTTCGCGGCTCGCTGGACGATTCCTGTTTGCGCTGACCGTGCTTCGCGCTAAAACTGTGGAAACAGGACACCTCCATGAGCCTTGCCCACATAGCCCCGCCAGCCGATCAGACACAGGAAGACCGTGCACAGGCCATTCGCGACACGCTGCGTGATGCGATCGTGGACCGGCGTCTGGCACCGGGGACCAAGCTTTCTGAATCGGAAGTCGGAACGCTGTTCGATGTCAGCCGCACCGTGGTGCGTGCGGCACTTCAGATGCTGGCCTTCGAGGGGCTGGTGCGGGCCGAGCGCAACCGCGGCGCCTTCGTCTCCAACCCGACGCCGGACGAGGCACGGCAGGTTTTCGCCTCGCGCCGCCTGATCGAGCCGGGCATCGTGGATGCGGCCATCGAACGGCTGACGCCGGCGACCGTGAAGCAGCTCCGCGATCATCTTGATGAAGAAACGCGCCATCAGCACGAACGTGGACCGATGGCAAGACGGGCCGAAATCAAGGCATCCGGCGATTTCCATCTGATGCTGGCGGCGGTGGCCGGGAATGCTATCCTTGAAAAATTCATGGATGAGCTTGTGGCCCGCTCATCCCTCGTCATCGCGCTTTATGGACGTTCAGGCGTTTCGAGCTGCGGGCACAACGAACATGCCGACCTTCTCGACGCGCTGGAGGCTGGCGATGCGGCAAAGGCCCGCTCGCTCATGCTGCATCATATCGACCATATCGAAGCCGATCTCGACCTTCGCATGAAGGAGGGCCTTGCGCTCAAGGATGCGCTGGCGCTTTAGGATAGAGCGCGAGCTTGCATTCCATGCAGCGTTGTCGGTTGTGACCCGCAGGTGCATATACCCACTGACGTTATCCTACGGACTTGCCCCGAGGATAACGAAGGAAAGAGTGCGCGTGTGACGGAAGCGGGCAGGTTGCTGTTCGACCTTTGGGCAATCGTCAGGCCGTATAGCGGCTGATGGCGAGGTCGTGGGTGTCGATTTCCGGCTTTTCACCGCTGATAAGGTCTGCCAGAACGCGTGCGGAACCGCAGGACATGGTCCAGCCGAGCGTGCCGTGGCCGGTGTTGAGATAAAGGTTGCTGTAGCGCGTCGGGCCGATCACCGGAGTACCGTCGGGCGTCATCGGGCGCAGGCCGCACCAGAATTTCGCCTGTGTCTGATCTCCGGCGCCACCAAACAGGTCTTCCACAGAGTGTGTCAGCGTCTCCTGCCGAACGGCAGGCAGATCCTTGCTGAAGCCTGCTATTTCCGCCATGCCGCCAACGCGGATGCGTGAGCCCAGGCGGGTAATGGCGACCTTGTACGTTTCATCCATGACGGTCGAGACGGGCGCGCGTTCTTCCTTCACGATCGGTACGGTGATGGAGTAACCCTTGACCGGATAGACAGGCAGATCGAGGCCGAGCTGGCGTACGAACTGCGGTGAATAGCTGCCGAGGGCCGCGACAAAGACGTCGGCTTCGATCAGACCCTTGGTCGTCTCGACGGCCTTGATACGGCCTGCCTCGACGATGGGGCGCATGATGCCGGTATCGTAGATGAAGGTCACGCCCGCTTCTTGCGCCATGCGCGCCAGTTCGGAGGTGAACACGAAGCAGTCGCCGGTTTCGTCGCCGGGAAGGCGCAGGCCGCCGACGATCTTTTCCTTGGCGGGAGAAAGTCCGGGTTCGATGGCGGCGCAGCCGTCGCGGTCGAGAATTTCGAACGGCACACCGCCTGCCGTCAGGACGTCGACGTCCTTGCCGATGGCGTCGAACTGTTTTTGCGTCCGGAAGACTTCCAGTGTTCCCTGCATACGCTGGTCATACTGGATGCCGGTTTCGTCGCGCAGCGCCATCAGGCAGTCTCGGCTGTATTCGGCGATGCGCACCATGCGGCTCTTGTTGATGGCGTAGCGGGCCGATGTGCAGTTGCGCAACATCTGCGTCATCCAACGCCATGCCGCCGGGTCGGTCGTCGGGCGGATGATGAGCGGCGCGTGTTTCATGAACAGCCACTTCATCGCCTTGACCGGAATGCCCGGTGCGGCCCATGGCGAGGAGTAACCGGGAGACACTTCGCCCGCATTGGCGAAGCTGGTTTCAAGTGCGGCGGCTGGCTGGCGGTCGATCACCGTCACCTTGTGTCCGGCCTTGGCCAGATACCAGGCGGATGTCACGCCGACGACGCCGGCTCCCAGAATTGTGACGTTCATGATCGTCTCACTTGTCTTTTGTTGTCGTTGAAGCGCAGGCCACGTTCTGGCCCGGCTGAACATATGTGCGGCGGTAACGGCGACCGAGGCCGGTCAGGATCTCGTAGGCGATGGTGCCTGCGTCCTCGGCAATGTCTTCGAGCGTCTGATCGGGACCGATCATCTGCACGAGACTGCCGTTCGTCAATGTTCCCTCGGGCAACGCTGAAATATCGAGGATAATACTGTCCATGGAAACGCGCCCGACGATGGGCAGGCGAACGCCGTTGAACCAGGCGGCGCCGCGGCTGCTGAGCGAGCGGGGCAGACCGTCCGCATAACCTGCGGCAATCGTCGCGAGGCGCGTTTCCTGCGTCGTGCTGAACGAACCGCCGTAACCGACCATCGAACCGGCCGGAACCGTGCGGGTCTGGATGACGGCGATATCAAGCCGGACAACCGATTTCATCGGGTTGGGGCGCACGGTGGAGGGTGCTCCGCCATAAAGGGCGATACCCGGCCGCATGAGCTGATTATGATAATCCGCACCTAGGAAGATGCCGCCGGAATTGGAAAAACAGACCGGCGCATCGGGGAAGACGGCGGCCGTCTTGCGCATCACGGATAGCTGCGCGGCGTTTGCGAGATGCTCCGGCTCGTCGGCGCAGGCGAGATGGCTCATCACGAACTGCACATCGATACCGTCCAGCAGTTCCCGCTTTTCGGCGAGGATGGCGAGTTCTTCCGGCGCAAGGCCAAGGCGGCTCATGCCCGTATCGACCTGCACGGCCGCGGGCAGCGTCGTGCCCAGTTTTTGTGCATGCCCAGACCATTGCTCGATCTGTTCGAGCGAATTCAGAACCGGGATGACGGCCATGGAGGAGCAGGACGTTTCATTGCCGGGCTGAAGCCCGTTCAGCACGAAGATCCTTGCGTCGGAGGGGATGCGCAGACGCAGCGACAGCGCCTCATCGATATGGGCGGTGAAGAAGTTCCGGCATCCTGCGTCATAGAGGGTGGTCGAAACCATATCGGCGCCAAGCCCGTAGGCATCGGCCTTCACCACGGCTGCGGTCAGCGCGGTCGGTGCCATCGCCCGAAGCGACAGGTAATTGTCGCGCAGAGCGCCGAGATCGATTGTTAGATAACCACTGGCTCCACCGGCAGCCTGCTGGCGGCTGATCTGCATGTCCATGGTCGTTCACCCTCATTTTTATAAGAGGATGGTATTGCAACGATTGTCGAATTTCTTGGCAATTATCAGAAGGAAATGCGATACAAATTCATAGAAAGCAATTTTATTCGAAGAATTGGAATTTTTTGATGTCGTCTCTCGACGCAACGGACCGCCACATCATTCGCCTTCTCAGGCTGAACGCCCGTATCAGCAATGCCAAGCTTGCGGCAGAGGTGGGCCTGTCGCCTTCGGCCTGTCTACGCCGCGTGGATATTCTGGAGCGGGAGGGCATCATTCGCGGTTATACGGCGCTGACGAGCGGACTGGCGGGCGGTGAGGTCATCTCCGTCATCGTGCAGATCACGCTCGACCGGCAGACCGAGGATTTCCTTAACCGCTTCGAAAACGCGGTGCGGCGTTATCCGGAAATCCGTGAATGTTACCTGATGACCGGCGGCTCGGATTATTTCCTGCGCTGCGAGGCGGAAAGCGCGGGCGATTTCGAGCGGATACACAAGGATATCCTCTCGAAACTGCCCGGTGTTTCCCGCATTCACTCCAGTTTCGCCATCCGCAACGTGCTGGCGACGCCCAAGGCGAGGTAGCCGACGCTTTTATGCCCACCAGCGATAAAAGTGATGCACCGGCCCGCGACCCTGTCCGACCGCGAGATTGCGTCCGGCGGCGAGCGCGCCATGCAGGTAGTCTTTCGCAAGACTTACGGCCTCGGTTAGGTCGCGGCCCTGCGCGAGATGCGCGGTGATCGCTGCCGCCAGCGTGCAGCCCGTGCCGTGGTCGTTTTTCGTGTCTACCCGCGGCGCTGAAAGCGCGTGCATCTGGCCGTCCGCGAACAGATAGTCCGTGCTTTCCGGTCCGTCGCCGTGCCCGCCCTTGATGAGAACGGCTTTCGCTCCGGCTTTCAGGATGGCTTCGGCCTGCCGGGTAACCTCATCCTGCGAAACGGCAACAGGCGTATCGGTCAGAAGGGCCGCTTCCGGCAGGTTGGGTGTGACGATGGTGGCAAGCGGCAAGAGGTCGCGCCGAAGCGTTTCGATGGCATCCTCATGCAGCAACCGGTCGCCTGACGTCGCGACCATGACGGGATCGAGCACCACCGGCTGCGGTTTCAGGCGCAGGCGCGCAGCAATCGCTTCGATGGTTTCGATCCGCGATACCATGCCGATCTTCACGGCATTGATGGCGAGGTCGGAGAAGACGGCATCCATCTGCGCGACGATGGCGCCGACCGAAACATCCTCGACCGCCGTCACGCCTTTTGTGTTCTGGGCGGTGATGGCGGTGATGACGCTTGCGGCATAGGCTCCAAGCGCCGAGAACGTCTTGATATCGGCCTGAATACCCGCGCCGCCGCCGCTGTCGGAGCCGGCGATGGTCAATGCGATGGCTGTCATGACTGCCGCTCCTTCAGTGCCTTGTCGACTGCAGTGCGGAAATCTTCAGTCGCCTTTGCGATATCACCTGCTCGGAAGATCGCGGAAATGACGGCAACGCCGTCGGCTCCTGCGGCGATGACGGACGGCACGCGGGCAAGGTCGATGCCCGCAATCGCGCCGACCGGCATATCCGGCCGCTGTTCACGCAGATAAGTCCTGAGCGTCGTCAGCCCCTTGATGCCGACGGGGGCATCCGGGTTGACCTTGGAGATCGTCTCGAAAACACCACCGATGCAGGCATAGTTGGCGGGCATGGAGGCTGCGCGCTCCGCATCGGCCTTGTTCTTGACGGTGAGGCCGATGATGGCCTTTTCGCCCAGAATGCGTCTTGCGGTTTTCGCGTCCATGTCGTCCGCGCCGAGGTGCACGCCATCGGCGCCGGAAGCCAGAGCCACATCAACCCGGTCGTTGATGACGAGCGGCACGCCCGTCCCGGCAACGGCTTCGCGGATGGCGCGGGCGTTTTCGATCATTACCCGCGTCGAGGCCGTCTTGTCGCGATATTGCAGGATGGTCGCTCCGTTGAAGGCGGCAGCGAGCGCCAGTTCGGGCAGGGGGGCGATATCGGAAAGGCTGGCATCCACCAGTGCGTTGAGGCGGTAATCAACTCTCGTCATGCTCTATCCTCGCATGGGTCAGAATATCGTTGCCGGAGATAGCGGACAGGGCATCCAGAAACGCCGGTTCGAAGGTTCCGGGGCCGTTGGCGTATTGTGCGGCAAGTTCGGCGGAAACGCCGGTCACGGCAAGGGCGGCGGTTGCCGCCGCCAATGCATCCTTTTCAACCGCCAGGAATGCGGCAATGATGCCGCCGGAAAGGCAGCCCGTTCCTGTCACCTTGGCCATCCAGTGATGACCGTTGACGATCCGCACCGCATGGTGCGCGTTTTTCAGGCGATCCACCGGCCCCGTCTCGATACGCAGGGCACCCGGCACATCGCCGATCAAGGCCATTTCGGCACGATTGCCGCGCACGATGGTCGGCTTCAGTTCGATCAGTTCGCGGGCGAAGGCCAGCCGCGACGGCGAATAGTCGCAATGAACCGGATCGACGATCCACGGTTTTGCCGTGGCATTGGCGATCTCGATGGCGAGGCGGATCACCTTGCGGCGCTCCGCATCCAGCGTGCCGAGATTGATCGTCAGCGCATCCACCTTGGTCACGAAGCTTTCGATTTCTTCCAGCGAGGTGGTCATCGAAGGAATGCCGCCTATGATGGTGATGCCGTCGGCGGTGAATTTCTGGACCACCGTGTTCATCAGGCAATGCACGCGCGGCCGCGCCTGACGCACCTTTTCAAGAAGATCAGCGGCCTTTGCAGCCGTGGGGAATTCATACGTCATCGTTATTCCAGCTCCACGGCGATGTCGCTGACGGCAGGTGCCTGTTTGATCAGTTGCATATCCTGCATGAAGGCGCCGAAGCGGGCATAACGCTTGGTATCGAGGGCGGCAGGGCGCTTGGCGAAACGTGGCAGCGTATCGAAAAACGCCTGTCTGTTCAGCGCATCGTCAAGGTTGGGATAGGCCTTGATGAAAAGCTGCCAGGCGTCTTGCGGGTGATTGGTGATGTAGATCGACGCCTGCTCGACGACATTCAGGAAACGCGGCAGGCGGCTGTCCTTCGCATTGTCGCGATGGGTGACGAAGATCAACTCGTCATAGGCCGGAACGCCATGTTCTTCCGGGAAGAACGAGCGACCTTCATGGCCTTCGAGCTTCATCTGCGTCAGCTCGAAGTTGCGGAATCCGCCAAGCGTGGCGTCCACCTTGCCCGCGATCAGCGATGGCGAGAGCGAGAAATTGACGTTGATGAGTTCCACGTCGTCCTTCGTCAGGCCGTCGTTCTCCAGCATGCGCTTCAGCATCGCATCCTCGAAGCCGGAGACGGAAAAGCCGACCTTCTTGCCCTTCAGGTCTTTCAGGCTCTTGATCGGCCCGTCGGCCAGAACGGTGATGGTGTTGAGCGGTGTTTCGACAAGCGTACCGAAGCGCACGAGCGGCAACCCGGCATCGTGGTCGAGATAGAGGTTCGGCTGGTAATGAATGCCGATATCGGCCTGTTTTGCCGAGACGAGGCGCGGCACGGCGGAAGCATCGGCGGGCGGCACGAGTTCCACCTCAAGTCCCGCATCGGCAAACAGGCCGCGCTCTTTTGCGATGACCATCGGTGCGTGATCGGGGTTCACAAACCATTCGAGAAGCACGGTTAGCTTGTCGGCGGCCTGTGACTGCACTGGAGCCAGCGCGCTGGTTGCCGCGACAACGAGGGAAATAAGCGTTCGTTTCATGGTTTGGAAATCCTCCGGAAGTCTTTGAGAGAAATGGATTGTCTTGATTCGGTGGCCCACGGGGCGAGGCGGGCGGTTGCCAGATCGACCGCGAGACGCAGCAGCACCGCCATGACCGCGAGAACGACCATCGCGGCGAACATGGTGTCGGTCTGCATGCGGGCGTTGGACTGGATCATCACGAAACCGAGGCCGGCAGACGCGCCGACCCACTCGCCGATGACAGCACCCAGAGGCGCCAGCGGTGCGGCGACGCGCAGGCCGGAAATGAGCGACGGCAACGCCAGCGGCACCCGCAGCATCGTGAGGATCTGCCAGTGGCTCGCCTGCGTCAGCGAGGCGGCGTCGAGAATGTCTCGGTCGGTGCGGTTCAAACCATCGGTGAAGGCGGAAGCGACGGGAAAGAAGATGATGATCGCCGTCATCGCCACCTTGGACGCCATGCCGAAGCCGAACCACAGCACGAGAATGGGAGCCAGCACGAAGACCGGAAAAGCTTGCAGCACAAGAACCATCGGCCAGACGAGACGCCCGAAGCGGGGGATGGCGGCGGTTGCGAAGGCGATGGCAATGCCGGATGCGATACCGACGGCAAGGCCCGCAGCCATTTCACTGAGCGTGATCGCAGCCTGTCCGAACAGGAAGCCGGGTTGGCGCGAAAACGCGGCAAATACATCGACGGGCGACGGCAGGATATAGCGGGGCGGCGCAAACAGCCATGTGCCCATCTGCCACAAGACCAGCAGAAGCAGCACGCCGTTCAGCGCATGGGATGCTCGCATGGGCCTAACCGCAGGGAAAACCGCTTCGCCATGCGGCGGACAAAGGCAACTTCAGCATCATGGTTCGATCTCCAGATATGACAATCACGGAGATCCAGGCAGAGCGGAGAAGAGAAAGGGTTGCCCGTGCAGGGCGACAGTTTCCGTTCCTACGCCGGTATGACCCGGATCAGGTTCAAGGGTCCGGCTCATCGCCATCTCAGCACCGTGCGGTGCTCCCCTCGGAATGCGTCGGAAACTGTCGTTTTTTTAGCTGGCTGTCAACAATTCAAATGGATCGCAGGGTCTCGAAAAGCGAGGTGAACGCGCTATCCGCCCGGTAAAACACAGGTGGTTGGCCGAGTGGCGCATCAACGGTGATCTCACGACCGCCATTGTGCCGCGCTCCGTTCCACAGATGGACCCATTCGGCGTCGCCCGGCAGGTAGAGCGTGCGTTCGGTTTCACCCGCTTTCCAGACAGGCGCTACGAGCAGGTCCGCGCCATAGAGATAGCTGTCCTGAATGGTATAGGTCTGCCGATCCGCCTCGAAATGCAGGAACAGCGGGCGCTGTACCGGCAGTCCGGTTTGAGCCGCTTCGGTGGAAAGCGATTTCAGATAAGGGGCAAGCGCGACATAGATCGCGGTCATGCGGGCGAAATGGGCAAGCACCGTCTCGTCCTGATCGATCTGGATGTTGTCGCGCGGGCGATTGCCCTCGTGCGTGCGCATGACGGGTGTGAACGCCGCCATTTCCGTCCAGCGCATGATGAGTTCCGGCGTCCTGACATTGCCGAACAGGCTGGTATAGCCGCCGATATCGGAATGGTGATAGGCATTGCCGAGAAGGCCGGAGGATAGCGCGCCGGACATGACGGTCACCAGTCCATCGTGACGGGAGAAATCGACGGACTGGTCGCCGCCCCATAGAAGCGGGCAGTGGGCCTGAACGCCAGTGAAGCCCGCCCGCATGAAGAACAGCGTTTCGCCGGTTTTACCGCGGCTTTCGACGGCCCTTGCGTTGACCTCCGCCCAGAGGGTGGGCCAGGCATTGTGCATGAGCTTGGCATCGACGCCGTTCGAAAGGTGGATGTCGATCGGCAGATATTCGCCGAAATCGGCCATCCAGCCGGACAGGCCGAAATCGAGCATGTTCTTGCCGATGATCTCTTCGGCAAACCATGCGGCCGCATCCGGATTGGTGAAGTCGACGACGCCGCAATCGAACTCGCCGAAATCGACAAGCGCCGTCTTGCCGTCGTCGTCGGTGGCGAAGTAACCCGCCTCTTCGGCGACCGGGAACAGTGGGCCGTCGACGCAGAGGTAAGGGTTCACGTAACCGAGGAAACGAACACCCCGGTCGGTAAGTTCGGCGATCTTCTGGCGCAGATGCGGATAACGCGTTTCATTGGCCTGCCAGTCCCAGAAAAGCCGAGCACCGAATGAGGTCTGGCGAAGCCCGACCCAGTCCTCGCACCAAAGGCCGGATACCTTCGTGCCTGCGGCCATGATCTTTTCCAGCCGCGTGAAGGAATTGGCGCCGTCCTTCAGGCCGATGATCGCGCCGTTATAGACCCATTCCGGCAGTTCGGGCTGGCGGCCGAAGCGCAAGGAAAGCGCCGAGACGATCTCCGCGAAGGTATCGGCGGCGAAGAGTTCCAGCTTTTCCGGGATCGCCCAGACCTCGATCTCGTGAAAACCGTCATGGCGGAAATCGAAAACGGAATAGGCGCTGGTTTCGATATGCAGCGCATATTTGCGCGAGGAAAGATAGGTCGGCTGAGGATAATTGGTGTTGTAATAGTCGCCGCCCGCTTTGCCGCTGACGTCCGACTTGAAGGTGATTTCGGTTGTCTTGTCGCGTCCCACCCCCGGCTCTGATGTCCACAGCGGAAAGCGACGACCGCGCATGTCGAAATAGGACATCTGTTCGCCGCCGCCCCAGACATGCTCATCCTTTTCGGCAAGGGTCCGCAGCCACAGACGGTTGATGCTCGCGTCAAGCGCGGCGAAGCGGATGGCATTGCCGTCCAGCGTCAGACGAAGGCGTGGTTGCTGCCCGGGAGCCGAGGCAAGCGATACGCTTTGGGCGTCTACTTCGGCATGGCGCAGCGCGGAACGCTCGATGACATAGTCGTCGATATCGAAGTTGCCGCGGTACATATCCATCCGCTCCTTGCCGCAACCGGCAAAGAAGGCAGGATTTTCCGACGAATGAGAAAGGACAACGCGTCCGTCGATAGACAGCGCAAAGCCGTCTCCAGTCTTTTCGAATTGCATGACTTAACCTTTGAGACCGCCTGCCGTGAGGCCGGAAACCACGCGTTCCTGGAAAATGACGATCAGGATCGCGACAGGCACGATGCCGACCACCAGCGCCGCTGAAATGACGGGCCATGGGAAGGCGAATTCGCCCTGATAGAGTTGGATACCGACGGGCAGGGTGCGCAGCGCCGGATTGGAGTTGAACGACAGCGCCAGCAGGAATTCATCCCATGCGTTGACGAAGGCCAGAATGCCAGCCGTGAAGACGCCCGGTGCGCAGAGCGGAACGACGACCTTGAACAATGCGCCGATGCGGGTGCACCCGTCGATCATCGCGGCGTTTTCGAGGTCACGCGGAATGCTCTCGAAGAACGAGACGAGCATCAGCGTGCAGACCGGCAGCGACAGCACGGTGTAGGGCAGGATCAGCGCCGTCCAGCTGTTGAGAAGGTTCAGCGCCCGCATGATCTCGAACAGCGGCACCAGCAGCGTCACCAGCGGGAAGGTGGAGACAGCGATGATGAGCGAGAGGATCAGAGCCCGGTATTTGAGGTTCAGGCGTGCCAGAGCGTATGCCGCCAGCACGGAAATCAGGATCGTCAGCGCCGTTGAAAGCAACGCCACCATGAAGCTGTTGAACAAAAACAGGTGCAGCGGCTGATCGGAGAACGCCTGCATGTAGTTGGCGAGCGTCGGCTCATGCGGAAGCCATGTGATCGGCTTTGCCGTCAGTTCGGCTTCCGTTTTGAGCGAGGTGAACAGGATCCAGATCGCCGGAAACAGGCCGTTTACCAGAAGAATGGAAGCGGCGATGAAGCGTAGCGGCTTCCCGGAAAAGAAGGAGGAAAGGCCGGAAGGGGCAACGGTGCTCATGAAAACTACTCCTTGGCCCGGATGATACGCAGGTAGATGGCGGTCACGCCCATGGACAGCACGAACATCATGACCGCGAGTGCCGAACCGTAACCGAGATCGAGGAACGAAACGGTGTTCTGATGGATGTACATGGCAAGCGTCGTGGTCGAGGTGCCCGGACCGCCGCCAGTCATCATGTAAGGGATATCAAAGGTTTGCAGCGCGGTGATCGTGCGGAATATGAGGGCCACGACGATCGATGGCTTCAGAAGCGGCAGGGTGATTTCGAAGAACTGACGCATCTTGCCCGCGCCATCGACATCCGCCGCTTCATAGAGTGAGCGTGGAATGGTCTGCAGACCGGCAAGGATCATCAGCGCCATGAAGGAAGAGGTCTTCCAGATGATGGTGAGGCAGATGGCTGCGAAGGCCCAGTTCGGCGAGTTGAACCAGATGATGCCTTCGAAGCCCAGCCTGTTCAGCACATCGTTGACCACGCCGTATTCGTAATGGAAGAACCACGCGAAGATCAGACCAGCAAAGGAGAGCGGCAGAGCCCATGGAATGAGCAGGGAAAGCCGCATCGGCCATTGCATCGAGAAGGGCAGGTTGGCAAGCAACGCCAGCCCGAGGCCAACGACCAGCGCGCCCGGCACGGTAATCAACGTTATCAGCACCGTGTTCCAGGTCGTTTCCCAGAAGATCGGGTCTTCGAACATCGCTGTGTAGTTTTCGAAGCCGATGAATTCGGCTGGCAGGCCTGATGTCAGCGAGAGGCTGAAGAAGCTCGTATAGACAAGGCGCGCGACTGGATAGACAATGATGAGTGTCAGAAGAATTGCCGCCGGCGCCAGCAGCATGACGGCCAGCGGGCCGTCGCCGAGATCGAGCAGGCGCACCCACCGGGGCGGCTTTTTCTCGTCAATCCTGACCATGGTTCTTTCCGGCATCGTCACGTTTGCCACTCCTGCAACTGGATTCACGTCAGTCGTCTCCCGATCGGGCCGGCATCGAGCCTGGTCCGTTTTACCGCACCTGGCGGGCAATTGTCTGCTTGAGAAAACGGGCCGGAAAACGCTGCTTCAAAATCGCAACGCTTTCCGGCCGGGGTGCCTATCAGCGTAGAACGCGCCGCAGGCGGCTTTCCATCTGCTTGGCGCCGTCTTCGGGTGTCATCACACCCGCCAGAACGCCGTTCACGGTCGTGCGGATCGTTTCGCTGACCTCGTTATAGCGCGGCGTTACCGGCCGGGCCTTTGCCGTTTCCACAACAGGCAGCGCATCGGCGAACCATGGAATGGTCTTCGTGACGTCCGCATCCTTGTAGAGTGCGGCATAGGTCGGCAGAAGTGCTGCGTTGATCGCCATGAACTTGGAGACATCTTGGCTGGAAAGGTATTCAACCAGCTTCTTGGCTTCGTCCTGATGTTCGGAGTAAGCCGAAACGCCGAATTCCCAGCCGCCGAGGCAGGTCGCCTGTTCACCGCCCTTGACCGCCGGAAGACGGGCAACGCCGACATTGCCGGAGACGGAGGATTCCTTGCCCTGGAAGTGGTTCCATGCGTAGGACCAGTTTACGGCGAACAATGCCTTGCCAGCCTGGAATTCCTTGCGGGTGTCGTCGGTTGCAACTTCGGAGATATTCTTCTTGGCAATGCCCTCATCCACGAAGCTCTTCCACAGCTTGAGCGAGTCCGTTGCGGCCTTGCTGTCGAAGTTCAGCTTTCCGTTTTCAACCAGCGACTTGCCTTCGCTCCAGTAGGGAAGAAGGAAGGTGCAGACCGCGCCTTCGATCGCCTTGCCCTGGAAGGAAAGGCCCTGGAGGTCAGGGTTCTTTTCGCCTTCCATGACCTTCTTGCTGGCTTCCTTCAGCTCGTCCCAGGTGGTCGGTGGCTGGATTCCGTATTTTTCGAGCAGATCCTTGCGGTAATACAGGAACATGGCATCCGCAAATGCGGGAAGCGCGACGACCTTGCCATCTACGGTGTTGGCTTCGGCGTAGGTCGGCAGATAGGAGGACATTTCCTTGCCGGAGAAGTCGCTGGTCCAGCCCGCGGCTGCGAACTGTGCGGGACGAATGACGTCCAGCATCAATACGTCGAGACTGGTATCCTTCGCGGACATGACCGTGTTCAGGTATTGCGCCTGAGCTTCGGAAGTGTTGCCGCCCGTTTCGATCGTGACCTTCACGCCCGGCGTTTTTGCCTCGTACTGGTCGATTGCCTTGCGCCATACGTCCGGCTGGTGTTGGCTGGAGACGAAGATCTTGAGCGTCGTATCAGTCGCCAGCGCCTGCCCGGTGAATGCAAACAGGCCGGCGCACATTGCCGCTCCCGTCAAAGTCTTGAATTTCATGGTTTCCTCCCGTTTTGAAATTCTCACGGCACCCTGTAAAGGCGCCTGTGTATCAGTGGATGGACCGTTCCGTCTGTGCATCGAAGAGATGCACCTTGGACGGATCGACGCCGATATTCATGGTTTCGCCCGGTACGGGTCGTGCCTGTGGTGGCATTCTTGCCGTCAATGCAGCATCGCCGAGGCTGAAGTGCACGAGCGTGTCGGAACCCAGAGGTTCCACCACCTGCACCTTGACGGACAGCTGGCTTGCGAACGATTCTGCCGGGCCGAAATGTTCGGGACGCACGCCGACGATGACCTCCTGGCCATCGAGCGCGGTTTCTCGCGTCTTTCGAACGGCAGAGAGCGGCAGGGTATTGCCGTCGCTCAAGGAAAGCCTGTCTCCCATCACCTTTGCCCTGGCGAAATTCATGGCAGGAGCGCCGACGAAGCCGCCGACGAAAACGCTCTGCGGGCTGTTGTAGACTTCATCCGGCGTGCCGACCTGTTCGATATCGCCACCGCGCAGGATGACGATGCGGTCTGCAAGCGTCATGGCTTCGACCTGATCGTGCGTCACGTAAATGATGGTCGTTCCCAGCTGCTGATGCAGCCGTTTGATTTCCGTGCGAACCTGACCACGAAGCTTGGCATCCAGATTGGAAAGCGGCTCGTCGAACAGAAATACCTGCGGACGCCTGACAATCGCACGACCCATGGCGACGCGCTGGCGCTGGCCGCCGGAGAGCTGACCCGGTCGGCGGTCAAGGAGGTGCTCGATGCCGAGCATCTTTGCCGCTTCGTCGATGCTTTTGTTGGCCTGTGAGGCGTTGACGCCGCGAACCTTCAGGCTGAAGCCCATGTTCTCGCGGACCGTCTTGTGCGGGTAAAGCGCATAGTCCTGAAACACCATGGCGATATCGCGCTCACGCGGCGGCAGCTTGTTGACGATGCGATCACCGATCAGAACTTCGCCGCCGGTAATGCCTTCCAGGCCTGCGACCATACGCAGGGTCGTGGATTTCCCACAGCCTGAGGGGCCGACGAATACGACAAATTCGCCATCGGCAATTTCAAGGTCTATGCCTTTTACGATGCGCAGGGCGCCGTAACTTTTGTCCAGCTTTCGCAGGCTGACCGAAGCCATATTTTCCTCCTCATGGCGTGAGTGCCTGACGTCCCGACGACGTTGCGGTCAGCTCAAGCCTCTAATAACTACGCGTCGCATCCTGTCGTGCTCAAACCCGTCGCCGGGCTGGCTGTCATGAGGTGCACGAGACGCAAATCTCCCTTGGCCAGTGATATTACCGTTCGTTAAAAGGAAATCAATAGTGTATCAATTTTATTTCTGACAGAAATCAAAAACCTGCAACATGTTGAATTATAGAAACATATCCCGAAATTACGGCGCATTGCGGGCGACAGTTCCCTTGAGGGCTGTCAAATTTCTGTATTGCTTTGCTCTGATGAATTCAGCGCATCCGGGAGACATAGCGTGCTATGGTATGGTCGAACCACGTCCATGAAACTTCCGCGACCGTTCCATCCTGTGCTTGGCTGAGGCGCAGCACGCGTGGGGTGAGCGATCCGGCGCTTTGCCCGAAGATGTCAGGCGTCCACTCCGGCGTCTCGCCAATGTCTATCCGGTCTTCCGCCTTCGATATCCAGAGGTTCAGTCGTGTCCGGTAATAGAGGTAGAGGGACTCCGACAGATTATCGAGGGTGATCGCGTCGACGTAGGAGCCGTCCAGCCAGATTTCCTCGATTGCCGCCGGTTTCCCCGAGATCCTTCGCAGGCGTCGGATGCGGTGGCCTTCATTCGAAAACCCGAACGCAGGAAGATCGGCGGGCTTCGGGAGTCTCTGTACGTCCAGTATTTCAGCCGTCGGCAGGCCGCCGCCATTGATCAGTTCAAGGCGAAAGAAAGCGTACACGCTTTGGGGGTCGCTGACGGCGCGGATGTAATTGCCGGAACCCTGGATGCGTTCCAGCAGGCCGCGCTCCTGCAGTTCGCCGAGTGATTTACGCAAGGTGCCCACGGCGATACCCAGTTCTGCCGCCATATCCCGCTCAGGCGCCAGCTTTTCCCCATCGATCAACCGGCCCGCGGCGACCTCTCGTACCAGCATTTCTGCAATCTGCAGATACATCGGCAGGCTTCCACCTGTGTTCTTCATGCTGGTCTCGCTCCCCGGAAACAAAAATTGATACATCATTGATTTACATATTTCTTGATGTTATGCAAGAAAAACGAGAGCGGCATTGAGGAGGAAATGAATGACCGTCGTACCCGTAACATCCGCTGATCTCGATGCTGCCGAGGTTTCCTGGTTTTCGGCGCTATGCTCCGATGACTATGCTTATCTCGGTGTGCCGGATGGTAGTCTGCGTTCGAGCTGGGATCATTGTTCGGACATTGTGAAAAAAGCGGAGGAGCTCGGTTTTCGCAACATTCTTTGCCCGTCATCCTATCAGGTGGGGCAGGACACGCTGAGTTTCGTGGCGGGCTGTGCGCCAATCAGCGATCGCATCAATTTTCTTGCCGCTATCCGTTGCGGAGAGATGCAGCCGATCATGCTGGCGCGTACGGTAGCGACCCTCGATCACATGTTGAAGGGACGTCTGACGCTCAATGTCATCAGCTCGGATTTTCCCGGCGAGGTGGCCGACAGCGCCTATCGCTACAAGCGTAGCCATGAGGTTGTGCAAATCCTTCGTCAGGCATGGACACGCGACACCATCGATCATGACGGTGAAATCTACCAGTTCCGTGGCGTCTCTACAGAGCCTGCCAGACCCTACCAGCAGAATGGCGGCCCGCTTCTTTACTTCGGCGGTTACTCGCCGGACGCGTTGGAGCTTTGCGGTGCGCAATGCGACGTCTACCTGATGTGGCCGGAAACAAAGGATCAGCTGGCGGACCGCATGCGTGCCGCCCATGCCCACGCCGAAGCCCATGGCCGTACGCTGGATTATGGCCTGCGTGTCCACATGATCGTGCGCGACACGGAAAAGGAAGCCCGCGAATACGCAGATCATCTCGTCTCGAAGCTGGATGACGAATACGGGCAGCTCATTCGCAACCGTGCCCATGACAGCGGCTCGCTTGGCGTTTCGCATCAGGCGCGTGCCCGCGAACTGGCCGACAAGTTCGGTTATGTCGAGCCCAATCTCTGGACCGGCATCGGCCGCGCCCGTTCCGGCTGCGGCGCCGCGCTCGTCGGCTCCACCGATCAGGTGCTTTCGACCCTCGAGGAATATCAGAAAATGGGCATTCGTGCCTTCATCCTGTCCGGGTACCCGCATCTTGACGAGGCCGAACACTTCGGCACCAAGGTTCTCCCACAAATGAAAACCTGCTCTCTGCCGCATGCTTACGGCAGGGTGCCCAATGAAACGCCGGCCACGCCGCTCGGCAACGGGAAACGTCACTGATGGAACGCATTGCTCTTTCTGAAACACTGGAACTCAGCCGCATCGTTTACGGCATGTGGCGTATCGGTGATGACACGGATACCTCGCCGGCCCTTGTGCAGGCCAAGATCGAAGCCTGCCTCGCGCAAGGCATCACAACGATGGATCAGGCCGACATCTACGGTGGATACACGGCGGAAGCCATTCTCGGTCGCGGGCTGAAGGCAGCGCCCTCCCTACGCGACAAGATCGAGATCGTGACCAAATGCGGTATCGTCGCTCCGGCGGGACGGCACTCCGCCGCTCGCGTCAAGCATTACGATACGACCGCCGGTCACATCAACGCCTCGGTCGAGGCATCGCTCCGTGACATGGGAACGGATCACGTCGATCTGCTTCTGATCCACCGTCCCGACCCGCTGATCGATCCGGAAGAAACCGGCAAGGCGCTCGATGCATTGGTGGCATCCGGCAAGGTGAAGGCCGTCGGCGTTTCCAATTTCCGCCCGTGGGATTTTTCCCTGCTGCAGTCCTTCATGGAAAACAGGCTCGTCACGAACCAGATCGAAATGAGCCTTATTGCGACCGATTGCTTCACCAACGGTGATCTGGCTTTCCTGCAGGAAAAACGCGTTTCGCCGATGGCATGGTCGCCACTCGGTGGTGGCTCGCTGTTTTCCGGTGCGCATGGTGCGACCATGGCCGCGCTGCAGCACATAGCGAAGGAACAGGGCGTCGATGCAACCGCCGTCGCTATCGCGTGGCTTTTACGCCATCCGGCGAAGATCGTGCCGGTCCTTGGAACGAACAATCTGACGCGCATTGCTGCCGCGTCTGACGCCATGCGTGTCACGCTGGATCGTCAGACCTGGTTTGAACTCTATACTCTTGCAACCGGACGCGAGGTGCCGTGATGACAATGGCAGAAGCAGTCAACATGCCGAATGAACATGTTTTCGTCCCGGGTGGCGAAAACAGCCGCAGTTTTCGCAATGCGCTTGGCGCATTCACCACGGGCGTGACGGTCGTGACTGCCACGACCCCGGATGGCCCGATTGGCATGACGGTGAACAGTTTTGCGTCCGTCTCCCTCGATCCGCCGCTGGTGCTGTGGTCCCCGGCCAAAAGCTCGTCGCGTCATAGCGCCTTTAACGATGCGACGCATTTCGCCATCCACGTGCTGAGCGCGGATCAGGACGCACTGTCCATCCGCTTCGTCAAGAACGGTCGTGCCTTTGAGGATCTGGCGTGGGAACTGAACGCCGAGGGCGTCCCCGTCATCCCGGGCACGCTGGCGCGGTTCGAATGCCGCCGCGCGGTTGCACATGATGGCGGTGATCACACCATCATCATCGGTGAGGTGCTACGCGCCGCTCACCGGGATGGCGATCCTCTTTGCTTCTCCGGCGGCACGTTCGGCCGGTTTTCAAAGCAGTAAGCGCCCGAAAACCTCCCAGCCGACCGTCGTCGTCTGCTCACCGGATCAGGCGGCGACGGTTTCGGGGCGTTCCGGCAGCTTCGGCTTTTTAGGCTCATCGGAGTGTTCGTCTGTCTTGTGACCTGAGAACATCCGCTTGAGGAAACCGCCGAAACGGTCCATCTCCACGAAAATCACCGGGGTGATGAACAGCGTCAGCAACTGCGAGACAACCAGTCCGCCGACGACCGCCACCCCGAGCGGCTGACGCAACTCCGAGCTTGCGCCGGAACCAAGGGCAATCGGGAGTGCGCCCAGAAGGGCGCAGAATGTGGTCATCATGATTGGCCGGAACCGTCTGACGCAGGCTTCGTGAATGGCGCGGGCCGCAGGCTCTCTCTTTTCTCGGATCAGTTCCACCGCCACGTCGATCATCATGATGGCGTTCTTCTTGACGATGCCGATCAACATCAGAAGACCGATCAGGGCGATGATCGAGAAATCCATGCCCATCACCTTCAGCGCCACCAGCGCGCCGAACGCCGCTGCCGGAAGGCCGGACAAGATCGTCAGCGGGTGGATGAAGCTCTCGTAGAGCACGCCGAGAACGACATAGATCGTCAGCACCGCGGCCAGAATGAGAATGCCGGTATTGTCCTGGCTCTGCTGGAAGATCGCCGCCGTACCGCCGTAGCTGGTGAACACGTCCTGCGGCAGACCGATGCTGGTCTTGATCTGGTCGATCTGCTTCGTCGCATCGGACAAGGCTGTACCGTCCGGCAGGTTGAACGAAATCGTCGTGGAAACGAGCTGGCCGGTCTGGTTGATGGTCACGGGTGCCTGCGTGCGGGTGAGGCTTGCGAAGTTGGAAAGCGGAACCAGAACACCCGACTTTGCCGAGAGAACGTTGATGTCGCTCAGGACGTCGTCGTTCCAAGGTTTCGATCTGTCGAACTCGACGATCACGTCATAGCTGTCGCCGGTCGACTGGATCTGTGCCGCCGTGTAGCCGCCGAACGACATTTCCAGCGTCTTGCGGAGCTGGTCGTTGGTGATGCCGAAGGCAGCGGCTTTTTCCGTATCGACCGAGATCGTCGCGGCGATTGCGCCATTCTGGGCATCGGAGGTCACGGCGGTGAAGGTGCGGTCGCGGCGCATGGCGGCCATCAGCTTGCTCGACCATTCGTTCGTGGTGGCGGCATTCAGCCCCTGCACGACCAGCTGGTACTGGCTGGCGGAGCTGCGGCCGCCGAAACGCAGGCTCTGCTGCGGATTGATATAGGTGCGGATGCCCGCGACTTTCGATGTTGCCTGCCCAAGTTCGGCGAGCACCTTGTTGAGCGGAGCGCGCTCCTCCTTGGGTTTCAGTTCCACGAACATCGAGCCGTTGTTCAGCGGATTGCGGGAATTGCCGCCGACGATGGAGGTGACGTGCACCACGGCCGGATTTTTGCGGATCGCATCTGCTACCTGTGCCTGAAGATCGCGCATTGCGGAATAGGAGATATCCTCGCGTGCCTGTGTCGAGACGGAAAGGCGCCCGATGTCCTCCTGCGGGAAGAAACTTGAGGGCAGCGTTTCGAACAGGATTGCCGAGGCGGCGATCGATGCGAGAAACGAGGCCATGACGATACCGCGATGGGAAAGGCACCAGCCGACGGCTTTGCCATAACCACGCAGGGTTTTGTCGAACCCCGCATCGAACCACCGGATAATCGCCGGCGGTCTGGAGGTGTGGCCGGAAAGCCGTGAGGCAAGCATCGGCGTTACTGTCAGGGATACCAGCGCCGAGGCCATGATGGCGAGGGTCACGACCATGCCGAATTCGTTGAACAACCGCCCGATGACACCGCCCATCAACAGGATGGGGATGAAGACGGCAACCAGCGAGACGGACATGGAAAGAATGGTGCCGCTGACTTCCGCCGCGCCCTGCAATGCCGCCTCGCGCATGGGCAGGCCTTCTTCGTGCAGTCGCAGGATGTTTTCCAGCATGACGATTGCGTCATCCACCACGAGGCCGACGGATAACGTCAGCCCGAGCAGCGATATATTGTCTATGCTGTAGCCGAGCACATACATCGCGCCGAACGCGGTAATCAGCGACAATGGCACGGCGAGGCCCGGAATGATCGTGGCCGTCAGATGGCCGGTGAAAAGGTAGATGACCGCAACGACGAGGCCGATGGTCAGGTAAAGCGTGAACTGAACGTCCGAGATCGCATCCTTGATCGCGGTCGATGCGTCGTTCATGACGTTGATGTTGACCGATGGTGGCAGTTGCTGGCGAAGCGTCGGCAGTTTTGCCTTGATGGCATCCACCACGTCGACGGTATTCGCATCCGGCTGGCGTTGCACGGCGAGAATGATCGCCTGCTGGCCGTCGAACCAGCTTCCCGCATCGGTGTTGGCGACGCTGTCGGTCACGGTTGCGACATCGCCGAGATGGATCGGTGCGCCGTTGTGGGTTGCGATCACCAGCGAGCGGAATGCCGCCGCGTCAGTGCGCTGGGTATCGGCCTGGATCGTCAGGCGCTGGTTATCGTTCTGCAGCGCGCCGACGGGCGCCTGATTGTTTGCCTGGCTGATGGCGGTCGTGACGGTATCGACGCCCAGACCGCGAGCCTGAAGTTCCGCGGGGTCGAGGCCGACCCGGACGGCATAGGTCTGCGCGCCATAGATGGAGACCTGCGCAACGCCGGAAATCGTCGAAAGAAGCGGCGAGATGATGTTTTCTGCGATCTCGTCCACCTTGCTGGTGGGCATTTCCTTGCTGTTGACCGCAAGCAGAAGGACCGGCGCATCGGCCGGGTTCGTCTTGCGATAGCTTGGCGTTGTCGTCATGTTGCTCGGCAATTGCCGTTGCGCGCGGGAAATGGCGGCCTGCACATCGGCAGCGGCGGCGTCTATGTCGCGGTTCAGGTCGAACTGCAGTACGATGGAGCTGTTGCCAAGGGTGTTGCTGGCGCTGATTTCACTGACGCCGGGAATGGTTTCGAACTGCTTGACCAGCGGCGTCGTCACCGAGGTCGCCATTGTTTCAGGCGAGGCACCGGTAAGTGACGATGAGACGCTGATGGTCGGGAAATCGACCTTCGGCAAGGCGGCGACGGGAAGAAGCCGGAAACCGGCAAGCCCTGCAAGCACGAGGCCGATGGCGAGCAGGGTGGTTGCGACGGGGCGATTGATGCAGAAACTCGGGATCATTGTCCTGCCGCCCTGTCCCACGCCGCATTGTCGGCCAGCTTGCCATCCGTGTTGCTATTGCCGGAGAACTGCTCCATGACAAACTGGCCGTCCGTCAGTTCCGACTGGCCTTCGATAATCACATGCTCTCCGCCCGTAAGGCCGTTGGCGATGGCTGTCAGATCGCCGTTCGAGCGCGCCACCTGCACATCCGTCATGTGGACGTGGTGGCTGTCATCGACGGTATAGACGAAGTTGCCTTTCGGGCCGGGGCGCACGGCCACGGTCGGCAGCACGATCATCTCATCGCTGGACGTGAAATGCGTGGTGACGTTGACGGATTGACCAGGCCAGAGAAGGCCGCGATCGTTCTTGAACTCGGCTTTTGCCAGAACGGTGCCGGAGTTCTGGTCGACCGTATTGTCGTAAAAGCGCAAGAACCCGTGCATGGCTTCTCCGCCTGTCGCAGCCGGGTCGACATCCACGGCCGTATCTTTCCGAATGCCTTCGCGCAGTTCGGGCAGATAACGTTGCGACAGGCGGAAACTGACCGAGATGGGATCGTATTTCGTGATCGTCACGACATTGACGCCGGCGCTCAGATAGGCACCGGGGCTGACACTGATGTCCCCGAGCCTGCCATCGAAAGGTGCGCGGATTTCCATATGCTCGAGAGATACCTGATCGGCGGCAAGCGTGGCCTGATCGGCGTCGATCTTCGCATTGGCGGATTCGCGCGCCGCACGTGCCTGATCGAGAACCTGCTGTGACTCAGCGCTTTGCTTGACGAGATTGTCGGCGCGTTGCAGGGCTGCCTCTGCCTGTTCGAGGGTGGCCTGATCGGCAGCGATGTTGGCCTTGTCCTTCTCGACGGCCGCGATTGCGATACGGTCGTCCATTTTCAGGATCAGGTCGCCAGCCTTGATGTGCTGGCCATCCCGTGCTGCGATCTGCGTGACGAGGCCAGTCACGATGGGAGCGATGTTGGTGGTGTCAGCCGCGACGGCCCAGCCGGTTGCCGTTGCGTCCATCGGCAGGGTCGCCTTGCTGGCCGCGATTGTGCTGACGTTGGGTGGCCCGCCATTGCGGCGACCGCCGCCTTGTCTCTGGCCACCATCCTGCCGTTGCCCGGTCTGCTGCCCACCTTGACCGTCCGCAGCCACTTGCGGTTTCGCATCGCCTCCACTTTCCCGGGTGGCGGCCTGTTGCTGCGGCGGGGTGATGAACTGCGAGAGATAGGGAACCTGCTCCAGAGGTAGCCTGTCCCTGAAAAGCCATCCTGCGCCAGCAATGATGGCGACGACGCATACACTGGTCCAGAACCGTTTCATCTGGTCAATCCGCATTCACAGCAGGTCATGCTTCCCGAACATGCGCGGCAAGCCTTGGGAGGCTTGCTCCAAACAAGACACCCAACGGACGGGGAAATCACCTTAAACTTTTGTAATGGCGGGCGCTGATATGCGTCTGATCGATCTTCGGGACGCTATTCGCGGCAGGCTTATGCAATAAATGATCAGACCTGTTTCTGATTTATGTGAAAATTTGCGGGGGCGTTGGTTCCGGGGATATCCGACACAGCGAAGGGTATTCGATAGCCGCGACGCACGCCGTCTTTTTCTGCCAGCTTGCGATACCAGCGCTGCACGTTCGGAAATTCTTCGAGTTCTATTCGGTGGCGCACGAAGCGCGAAACCCAAGGCCAGAGTGCGATATCGGCGATGGAGTAGTTGTCCGCAACAAACTCCCGGTTCTCGAGATGCTTGTTCAGGGTTGCGTACAGGCGACGTGTATCTCTGGTGAAGCGGTCTTCGGCAAAGGGCGCGCTTCCGGCATGGTAGGTCAGGAAATAATGAGCGTAACCAAGCGTCGGGCCGAAATTCGAAGCCTGCCACATCAGCCATTCCATCACCGACAGCCGCCCGGTTGCATCCGTCGGAAGCAATTTGCCTGCCTTGTCCGCAAGATAGAGCAGGATAGCGTTCGATTCCGTCAGCACCGTTCCATTCTCATTGTCGACAATCGCCGGGATCTTTCCACCCGGATTGATCTTCAGATAATCCGGTAAAAACTGCTCGCCCTTTTCGATGTCGATGGCATGGGCGCGGTAAGGCAGGCCGAGTTCCTCCAGAGCAATCGAAATTTTCAGGCCGTTTGGCGTGATCCAGGTGTAGAGGTCGATCATTGTGTCTCGTTGCAGGGTCAGTCGAACATCGGTTCGTCCATGGCGAAGTCCCGGAATGTCTTCTTGCCAGTGACGTCGGAAAGATCCTTGAAGAAACCGCGCAGCGTCAGCACCAGATCGATGATGCGTGGATCGGCAACACGGTAGATCACCGCTTTTCCCTCGCGCACGCCTTCGATCACGCCTGCTGCTCGCAGCTCGGCAAGTTGCTGCGATAGTGTGGGCTGCTGTATTCCAAGTTCGAATTCGAGAGCGGAAACAGAGGCTTCCCGCTCCATGAGATAGCAGACGATCGCCAGACGGTTGGCATTGGCGATGAGTTTCAGAAGATCGCTTGCCTCGCCGACGCTGCGGCAGATGCGGCTGGAAATCGGTTTTGTCATAAGAATAGCCGTTTTTTCAGATTATAAAAAAGTAGAATGTGTATCGATTTATTTCAATGTCTTGCCTTTGGTTTTTGTGGGGCGACGAAGAATTTTTTAAAATCGATAAAAATACTGGATTTCTCTTTCCGTCCGCGCCCGTTCGTCGCCAAAACGTTCCTCGTAAACGTTCTACAAAAAAGTAGATTGATTGCGAAACGAGGAGTCGACATGAAAATCGGGGTTCATCCCAACAATCTGCATCTGCGACTTGCCCGGCTCTGGCCGGGCGCATTCGCGGCATTCGATCCGCAGTTCGTCTTTTATCGTGAGGGGCGGGATACCGCGTCGCTGTTGGAAAAAGGCGAGATTCATTTTGGCGGGACGGGTTCGACGCCGCCGATAGAAGCAGATTCCCGCGGTCTTGGGGCCGCCTATATCGCGGCTTCCGCGCCGCGGCCCGCGAATGGCGCGATCCTTGTTCGCAAGGACAGTCCGGTCCACACGGTCGCCGATCTGGCGGGCAAGCGGGTTTCGCTGATCGACGGTTCCTTTCATACCTATCTTCTGGCCCGAAGCCTGGAGGGCGAGGGGCTTGGCCTTGCCGATGTGACGCGGATCGAAAGCGGCGACAGCGATAGCCTGCGCGATCTGGTCGAAGGTCGCGTCGAGGCGTGGGTGACGATGTCGCCCCGGCTTGAAAAGGCGCTTGGCCATGAGGCGTTGCGGCTGCTGGTCCGTTGCGGTTCCACCATCCCCAACCGTTCGCTGTTCTGGACACTGGAACGTCACGGGCTGGATGTGGAAACGGTCGATGCCATCGCTGCCGAACTCGACCGGATCGGTAGAGAGGTCACGGCGGATGTTGCACGTGCTGCGGAACTTCTGGCAAATGAACCGGGCAGCGAAGGGGACGCGCAGTTCTGGGAAAAGGTGCTGCTTTCTCGAGACCTTTCGGTCGTGCCCGCTGGTCCCGAAATCCTTGCCGAACAGAGGCAGGAGGCTGATACCCTTTACAGACACGGCCATTTTTCAAGTCCTGTTCTGACCGGCCGACACAGCGAAAGCCCTGCCGAAAGCCTTGGAGACGGACGATGAATGTTTTCTGGTACATGTGCGCTCCCGATGGAGCCTATCCATGGCAGCCGGAAGGGTCGCGCAAGGTCGATCTCGGTTATTACAAGCAGCTTGCTCTGGCCTATGACCAGCTCGGTTACACAGGCGCGCTGTTTGCGACAGGCGCGCACGACGTCTGGGTTCTGGCGGGCGCGCTTCTCTCCTATACGGAGCGGCTGAAGCTGCTGGTCGCCGTTCATCCGGGGCTCGTTGCGCCGACTTTGCTCGGCAAGATGGCGGCGACGCTTCAGGAGTTTTCGCGCGGGCGACTGCTGATCAATGTCGTTTCCGGTGATGCGAAGATGCTCGGCGCTTACGGCATGACCCTGCCGCACGATGAGCGCTACGATATGGCGGATGAATATCTCCAGATATGGCATCGCCTTTTTGCTGGCGACACCGTGAATTTCGACGGCAGATATTTCAAGACGGAGGGGGCGAAGCTCGCGCTTCCGGTGGGGCAGGGTGGCATCGAGCCGCCGCCGCTGTGGTTCGGCGGCTCGTCCGACAAGGCCATCGACGTTGCGGCGAAACACGTCGAAACCTATCTCTCCTGGGGGGAAACGCCGGAACAGATCGGCGCGAAGGTCGAGATTGTGAAGGCGCGGGCGGAAAAGCTCGGTCGCACGCTCGAATATGGCATTCGCCTTTATGTCATCGTACGAGATACGGATGAGGAAGCGTGGGATGCCGCGGGCGACCTCTACAAACGCATGGATGCGACGGCGATTGCCGCTAACCAGCGTTTCGTCGGAAAAACGGACAGCGTCGGCCAGCAGCGCATGACGGCCATGCATGGTGGCAACATGCCGGACGATCTGCGCGATCTGGAAATCGCTCCAAACCTCTGGGCAGGCATCGGCCTTGTGCGTCCGGGGCCGGGAACCGCCATCGTCGGTTCGCCGGATACCGTCATCCGCACACTGGAAGCCTACCGAAAGGCCGGGGTGGAGACCTTCATTCTTTCCGGCATGCCCCTGCTTGAGGAAGCGTTCCGTTTCGGCGAAAAGGTTCTGCCGCGTCTCGATGTGTCGCGTGAGGTGTCGGCGGCAAAACAGTTTACCTGGTCTACTCTTTTCGACCGTGACCTTTCCGCCGCGAAAGCATCGTGAGGGAACACGCTGTGAAATTGGAAATTCAACGATGACGGCAACGCCAGTGACAACAGCATCGGGGCAGAACGTGGCCTTCGGCAAGGCGGCCGGGAAAGCTCTCGCTGTTCTCGATGCAGCGTTGGGTGGGGTCGCCGCGACGCTGCTGGCGGTGCTTCTTGTCGTGGTGCTGGCCAATGTCGGCCTGCGTTATCTTTTCCATACCGGTTTCATCGGTGCGGAAGATCTCGGCATCTGGCTGCATGTCGCCTTGATCGCCGTGGGAGCGCCGCTCAGCCTCAAAAGCGCGCTTGCCATGCGGCTGGATGTGTTCGTGCGTTTTCTCCCCGACCGCTTTCATGCGGTTGCGGAAACGCTGGCGGACGCCTTCTCATTCGTCGCCGCCCTTATCCTGCTGTTCGGCGGCTCGGAAATCGCGACGATGCTCGGTGGCGTTTCGCCCACACTCGGCCTGCCGGAGTGGGTGCGTTTCGGTTTTCTCGGTATCGGTGGCGGACTGATCCTTGTCTATCTCTTCTTGCAACGCTTCTCCGAAGGCAAACCCGTTGCGGTCATCCTGTCGCTCGTCATTGCGTTTTCGTGCTATTTGGGCCTGCCGGAACTGTTCGTGGACACCACGTTGCCGCCGAGCCTTTTCCTGGCGCTAACGGCAGCTATCGGCCTCGTTCTTGCCGCGCCGCTGGCACACGCCTTTCTGTCGGCTGCCTTTGTCGCTATCGTCTTCGGAAGCTCGCTGCCGGAACCGGCCATCGTTTCCACCACCGTCACTGGCATGTCGAAGTTTCTGCTGCTTGCCATTCCGTTCTTCCTGCTGGCAGGAAGCCTGCTGACGGAATCGGGCGTTGCAAACCAGCTGGTACGTTTTGCCGCCTCCATGGTCGGCCATCGCCGTGCCGGTCTTGCCCAGACAACGCTTCTGACCAGCGTGCTCTTTTCCGGCGCATCCGGTTCCTCCGTCGCCAATGCCGCGTTCGGCGCATCCACCTTCCAGCCGGAACTGGTCAAGCACGGTTATCCTCCGGCGCAGGCCGGTGCGATCATTGCGGCCACCTCCGTGTTGGATAACGTGATCCCGCCGTCCATCGCGTTCCTCATTCTGGCCACGGCCACCAATCTTTCGGTCGGTTCGCTTCTGGTCGGTGGTTTTTTCGCAGGCGGGTTGATGGCACTTTGCCTTGCCGTCGCCATCCATTTCTCCGTTCGCTCGGTCAAGACGCTGCCAAGGGCGAGTGGTGACGAGCGTTGGCGCTCGGCTGTTGCTGCCATACCGGCCTTTGGCCTTGGTATCATCGTCGTCGTCGGCATCCGCATCGGCATAGTGACCACGACGGAAGCGGCAGCGCTTGCAGCACTCTACACGTTGCTTCTCGGCCTCGGTTACAGGCTGGGTGCAAAACGCATCTTCGCAACCTTTCGCCAGTCCGGCGCGGAAGCCGCCGCCATCGGTCTGCTGATTGGAACCGCCGGTCCCTTTGCCTTCCTGCTTGCGGTTGACAACGTGTCCGGGCTGGTCACGGATTTTGTCACGATGCTCGGCGGCAGCAAGATCGCCGTGCTCCTGCTCTCCAACCTGATCCTGCTTGTGGTCGGGCTGGTGCTGGATATCGGTGCCGCCATTCTGCTGTTCGGGCCAATCCTGCTTCCGGCGGCGGTTGCTGCGGGCATCGATCCCATACACTTCGGCGTCATTCTGGTGGTCAACCTGATGATCCACGGCCTGACGCCGCCGCTTGGCATGCTGATCTTCGTGGTCAGCGGCGTGACGCGCGTACCGGCGACGGCGATTTTCCGCGCAGTCGTTCCCTATCTTCTTTCTCTTCTCGCTTCCCTCGCCATTTTGTGCGTGTGGGCCGTTCTTTTCTGAAACCGGGGCTTAAAATGACGATCATCAACCGACGCAATCTCCTGAAAATATCTGCCGCAGGCGCGACTGCTCTGGCAGCGCCCTCTTTCGTGCGCACTGCCAGCGCAAGAACCCGCAACCTGACGGTCGCCTCTCTGTTTGCCGACGACAAGCCGGAAACGAAAATCTGGGTGAAGATCAGCGAACTGGTGGAAGCCAGGCTTCCGGGCCGCTTCAAGTTCAACATCGTCAAGAGCGGTGCGCTTGGCGGTGAAAAGGAAGTGGCCGAGGGTGTACGCCTCGGCTCCATCCAGGCCAGCCTTTCCACCGTCTCGTCGCTGTCCGGCTGGGTGCCGGAATTGCAGATCCTCGATTTGCCGTTCCTGTTCCGTGATGCCGATCACGTTCGCAAGGTGGTGACGGGCGAAACCGGCGCCGATCTGAAGACCAGACTTGCCGCGCAGCAGTTCGTGGCCGTCGATTTCATCAATTACGGTGCACGTCACCTTCTGACCAAGGAGCCCGTTACGAAGCCGGAAGAACTGAAGGGCAAGAAGATCCGCGTCATCCAGAGCCCTCTGCACACGAAACTCTGGAGTGCCTTCGGCACGACGCCGGTTGGTGTTCCGATCACGGAGACGTACAACTCGCTTGCCACGGGCGTTGCCGATGCCATGGACCTGACGAAATCCGCCTATGCCGGTTTCAAGCTCTATGAAGTCGTGCCCTACATGACCGAGACGGGTCACATCTGGGCTTCGGGCGTCGTCTACTACGGTGCCGGTTTCTGGAACCAGCTGGATGACGAGGAAAAGAAGGTGCTGTCCGAGGCTTCGACCGAAGGCGCGCTCTATTTCAACCAGCTCATCGTTGAAGATGAGACGAAGTCGGTGGAACTGGCGCTTTCCAAGGGTGGCAAGTTGCTGAAGCCGGAAGCCTTGGATGAATGGCGCAAGGGCGCGCAGGGCGTCTGGCAGGATTTCGCCGGAACCGTCGGCGGCATCGACAGGATCCACGCTGTCCAGTCTGCATAAGGTTTTCGCAAGGACTTTCTGACGTAATCCCGTGCATCCGAAAGGCGGCGCGGGGTTTTCTTGTTCGACCCCAGTGCGCCTCGGGAAGTGCGCTCCTCGGGGAAAAACGCGCCGGCGGAATGATCTGCCGGCGCGCGTATGAAATCAGCCGAGATCCTGCGGCAGAACGTCTGCCGGGATGTTCTGATAGGATACCGGACGCAGGAAGCGGCGGATCGACATGGTGCCGACCGAAGTCGCGCCGAAGTTCGTGGAAGCCGGGTATGGGCCGCCGTGAACCATGGCCTCGGAAACCTCTACACCTGTCGGGAAGCCGTTTGCGAGAACGCGGCCAGCCTTGCGCTCCAGAATCGGCAGCAGCTTGCGGCCGAGTTCGGCATCGCCCGCGTCGAGATGCATCGTCGCAGTGAGCTGACCTTCGAAGCTCTTGGCGACCTCAAGCATTTCGTCGACGCTGTCCACCGTGACGATCAGGCCGAGCGGGCCGAAGACTTCTTCGGAAAGCGCATGGTTTGCCAGCCAGTCCTTGGCGGAAACCCGGAACAGGTAAGGTGTTGCGTTGCGCAGGTTGCAGGTCGTGGTCAGAACGTCACGTACGCCGTTGCCAGCTGCGATGCGGTCGGCGCCATCACGGTAAGCGGACGCGATACCGTCCGTGAGCATGACCTGCGGGCCGACTTCGGAGAGAGCGGCGCGGGCCGTCTCGGCGATGGCGTCGGCCTGCGAGGACAGGATGACTGCAATGCCGGGGTTGGTGCAGAACTGACCTGCGCCCATGGTGAGCGAACCCGCCCAGCCCTTGGCAATCGCTTCGCCGCGTGCGGAAACGGCTTCCGGCAACAGGAACATCGGGTTGACGGAGCCGAGTTCGCCGAAGAACGGGATAGGTTCCGGGCGCTGTGCGCAGAGGTCGAAGAGGGCGCGACCGCCAGCCAGCGAGCCGGTGAAGCCGACAGCCTTGATGCGTGGATGCTGCACGAGAGCCGAGCCGACATCGCGACGGCCGCCCTGGATCAGTGAGAACACGCCTGGGTGCAGATTGTGCTTCTTGACGGCAGCCAGCACGGCTTCAGCGACGATTTCGCCGGTGCCCGGGTGGGCGGAATGGCCCTTGACGACGACGGGGCAGCCAGCGGCGAGCGCGGCAGCGGTATCACCGCCAGCCGTGGAGAAGGCGAGCGGGAAGTTGGATGCACCGAAGACGGCGACAGGGCCGATCGGGCGCTGCATCAGGCGGATATCCGGGCGCGGCAACGGCTGGCGATCCGGCAGGGCAACATCATGGCGGCGGTCGAGGTATTCGCCGTTGCGGATATGCGAAGCGAACAGGCGCAGCTGACCAACGGTGCGGCCGCGCTCGCCCTGAAGGCGACCGGCAGGCAAGCCGGTTTCGGCCGAGCCGATTTCGGTGATCGCGTCGGCGCGTGCTTCGATCTCGTCGGCAATGGTGTCGAGGAATGCGGCGCGCTGTTCGCGCGTCGTGTAGCCGTAGCTCCAGAATGCGTCTTCTGCTGCTTCACAGGCCTGGTTTACCAGGTCGACGGTGCCGACCGAAAAGTCGAAAGCCTCGCCAGTCGCCGGTTCGCTACGGAACTTCGCTTCCGTTGCGACCCACTCTCCTGCGACGAGATGTTTGCCATGCGGCTTGAAACTCATTGTGCTCTTCCCTGAAAATCGAAACCTGTGTGGAATATCCACCCGATACCTGACGGCAGAACCGGAAGGCGGCAACTTCGCGCCCTCCATGCGATCCTTGTCCGGTTGCCCTCTGCCTTAACTCGTGTGGAGCGTTGGCGAAAGACGCTTTATGAACTATTTGCCCGAAAAAGTGTGATTATTTGAAGACGGTGCGTCAACGCAGCGACACTTATGTCCGGGCTTGCAGCATGGTTTCGTTGCCGGTACCGATTATTTCCATGCCGCACATTTTGACAGGATCTCATGACCGTCATCTTCGAAAAAAACTTCGTTCGAACGCTGACCCGGCTGGTGGAGCGAGTGCAGCCCGGGAAACGCCTGCAGCTCTGGACATTCGATGACCGTAAAAACCGACAACAGGCGGAAGAAAGACTGGCGAAGCAGGGCGTGACTGCGCGGATCCGTAGCGCCTACAAGCCCTTGCTGCACGCCTTCATCGAGGAAATCGACCTTACAGGCGTGGAGCGCCTGCAAATTCTCTATCCGGTTCACGCCGCCGCGCCGCAGAATCGTTTCCTGCTGGAAGCCTATCCATTGGCGGCGATGATCGGAGATAGAAAGATCGATTTCATTGCCCGGGGCGATGGTGAGCTTCACTATGACGTCGTGCTGGAAACGGTGGATGGAAAGAAAAGCCTGCGGGTTTTCGCGCCGAACCACCTTCATGTCGACGCCGTGGGGGAGACGAACCTTTCGCCGACCGGTTGGCTGATCGAAGATGACGAAGGTCCGGGTAACCGGCTTGAGACGGAGTTTGAACTGCTGTTCGGCCAAGCCATGGCGGCGATTGCCCGTCACGATTGGGGTGAGCAGGAACCCTACTTTGACGAGTTGAATATCGGCATCCGCCTGCCGGTTGAGGATAAAGACCTGCCGGTCGGCGACGAGGTTCTGAGCCTTCGCGAAGCGCTGCATGAGGATTTCTATTTTTCGCTGCTGGAGTTCTTCCAGAAAAAATCCGGCCGCCCATCGGGGGATCGCGGTTTGCAGCCGGGCCAGATCGTGCCGGAAATCGTCGCGTCCAATGACGAGGTTTCGGTAAGGATAGAGACGCGGCCGCTTTCTGCGCTGTCTTTCGATGGCGTGCCGCAGCAACTGGATGACGCGGAAGCACCGCTTGGGTTCAGCGATGTTGCGGCTTCTATCGATGCCATTGGCGCTGTTACCTTCGACACGGATACCCGCTCGGGCAGAGTGGTGAAGGCATGTTATGTAAAAGGAACCGATTTTCCGGTGATGATAAGCGCCGGGCAGCACGCTAATGAAACCACGGGTGTTGCCGGAGCCTTACGGGCGGCAAACAGACTTGTCAGGCGGGAAGGGGCGCATTTCACCCTTTCGCCGATGGAAAACCCGGATGGTTACGCACTGCATCAAAGACTTCGGCGGGACAATCCCCGCCATATGCACCACGCCGCCCGTTATACCGCCTTTGGCGACGATCTCGAATATCGGATCGCAGCAGATGGCGCGATGCCATCACATGAAACGGCGATCCGCCATAAGGCGCGGCAGTTGAGTGGCGCGCACCTTCATCTCAATCTGCATGGTTACCCGGCGCATGAATGGACACGGCCATTTTCCGGTTATGTGCCTCGCAATTTCGGCGCATGGACTTTGCCGAAAGGGTTCTTCCTGATCGCCCGCCATCATGCGGGATGGGCCAACGAAACCGAAAAACTTCTGGATGCGGTGACGCGACATCTGATGACCGTTCCGGGCCTGATGGAAAACAACGTCAGGCAGATCGCGCTTTACGAAGCCCATGCTGGCAGGACGGGATTCCGTTTCATCAATGGCTTTCCCTGTTTCGTGTCGGAGGATCAGCGCGGCATCGTTCCGATCACGCTGATCACGGAATATCCGGACGAAACCGTCTATGGCGTCGCCTTCCGCGCCGGTCATGCGGCGCAGATGGAGACGGTGCTGGCCGCCTACGATGCCTGGCAGGAGATCGCGGCCAACATCGAAGTCGCCTGAAACGTCAGACGTTCGCTTGCACAAGTCCGAACTGGCTATGTGTCAAAGTGCGCTCGATGCCACGCAGTTCTGCCAGACCCTTGAGGCGACCAATGGCGGGATATCCGGGCTGTGCGCCGCGCGTCAGATCATCGAGGATTTCCTGTCCATGGTCCGGGCGCATCGGGATCTGGTGATCCTCCCGTCCCTCGGCGCGGCGACGCGCTTCTTCCGACACTAGCGCCGCGATAACGGCCACCATGTCCGTGCCGCCTTCCAGATGCTCGTCCTCGAAGAACGAGCACGGCACCGTGTCGGTGTCGCGTGTCACATTGCGCAAGTGAACGAAATGGATGCGGTCGGCAAAGCGCTTTGCGATGAATGGCAGGTCGTTATCCGCCCTTGCGCCGAGTGAACCGGTGCAGAGCGTCACGCCGTTGGCGCGGCTATCGACCTGAGACAACATGTGAGCGTAATCCGCTTCCGTCGAAAGAATGCGTGGCAGGCCTAGCAGCGGCCAGGGCGGATCGTCACCATGTGCGCAGATGTTGATGCCGACCTCGTCGGCAACTGGCGTCACTTCAGAGAGGAAGTCGATCAGATTCTGCTGCAAGCGCGTGCGGTTTGTGCCGCGATAGGAGCGCAGCTTTTCGAGAAGCTGGTCGAGTGTGTAGCCATCCGCCGAACCGGGCAGCCCCGCTCCGATGTTCTTGCCGAGCGCTGCAATCTTAGCGTCCGCCATTCCGGAAAAGCATTTTGCAGCGTCTTCCTGTAGCCAGTCGGGATAATCCGCCGTTGCATCGGGACGTTTGAGAATATGAATATCGAAGGCAGCAAAATCGGTCAGGTCGAAGCGCATGGCCTTCGCGCCGTGCCGCGTTTCCCAGCGCAGGTCCGTGCGCGTCCAGTCCAGAACTGGCATGAAATTGTAACAGACGGTGCGGATGCCGGAGGCGGAAAGACGCCGCAGCGTCTCCTGCCAGTTTGCGATATGGCGTTTCCAGTCGCCAGTCTGGGTCTTGATGTCTTCGGAAACCGGCACGCTTTCCACCACATCCCAGACCAGCCCACCCGCCTTGATCGCCTCATGGCGTTTGGCGATCTCGTCGACGGGCCAGACCTCGCCGGTCGCGATGTGATGCAAAGCGCTGACGATGCCTTCGGCGCCCGCCTGCGCTGCATCCTGAACCGTTACCTTGTCGACCGGACCGAACCAGCGCCATGTATGTCTCATTGTTTTTCCTTCGATGTCATACTGCGGAAAAGGTCAGTTGCACCTTGCAGGCGGCAGATCGGTCGCCCGCCTGCTCGAATGCGGCGACTGCATCTTCCAGTGGAAACGCGTGGGAAATGATGGGTCGCACATCGATCTCGCGTGATGCGATCAGTTGTGCGGAAAGGGCGAATTCCTCATGGAAGCGCTGCGAGCCGCGCCAGAGGACTTCCTTACCCACAAGTGCATTCAGCGGAATGGTGATGTCACCGGTCACGCCGACCTGAACGATGGTGCCGCGTGGCTTGACGCAGGCAAAGGCCGTTCTGAGCGCCGGGCCCGCCGCCGAGCAATCGAAGATCACGTCGAAATAGCCCTTGTTATCCTGATAGGGGAGAAGCGCATCCACATTCGTGGCGACATTGATCGTCCGATCCGCTCCCATGGTAGGCGCACGGTCCAGAGCCGCATCGGCAAGATCGGTGGCCACGACGATGGCGGCGCCGGCATGGCGTGCGGCGGCAATGGTCAGCAGACCGATCGGGCCGGCTCCCGTCACCAGCACGTTGAGGCCGGTCAGGTCGCCAGCCTGTGCAACGGCATGCAGGCATACGGCGAGCGGTTCTGTGCATGCCGCTTCCGCAGGCGTCACCTTCTTGCCGAATGCCGCGCATTGTACGGCGGGAACCACAAAGCGGTCGCGGAACATGCCCTGTTCATGCGGCAGGCGCATGGCGCTGCCCATGAAGCGCATTTCCGTGCAATGGATCTGCTGGTGCTTCTGGCAGAAATCGCACTGCCCGCAAGGCTGCGAGGGATTGACGGCAACGAGTTGACCGATGGCAAGGCCGCTCACGCCTGAGCCGAGCGCCTCGATATATCCCGATGCCTCATGGCCGCAGATAATCGGTTCACGGACACGGACAGGGCCGAAACCGCCATCCAGATAATAATGAAGATCGGAGCCGCAGATGCCGCCCGCTGCCATGCGCAGCAGAACTTCGCCCGGTCCGGGGGGCAGGATTTCCTGCGTCTCGACGCGGATATCCTGCCTGCCATGGAGACGTGCCACACGTGTGTGCATGACGATGACCTTTCAGATGGCGTGGGAGGGCGCGGCTGACGCCGCGCCCTTTGTCGTTAACGGATGAGGCCAAGCTGGGTCGGCAGCCAGAGCGTGATCGACGGGATGAAGGTGATCAGCGCCAGCGCCGCGAAAAGCGGGATCATCCAGGGTAGGATCGCCATCGTCGTCCGCTCCACCGACATTTTCGAGATGCGGGAGAGAACGAACAGCACCATGCCGACCGGCGGGGTCAGCAGGCCAATCATCAGGTTCAGCGTCACGATCAGGCCGAGATGGACGGGATCTATGCCGTAACGGGCCGCCACCGGCATCAGGATCGGCACCAAGATGCTGATCGCCGCGATAGTGTCGAGGAAGGCGCCGACGATGAGTAGCAGGATGTTGACGATGATGAGGAAGGTCCACCAGTTGCTCGTCATCGAGAACATGAAGTCGGAGAACAGCTGCGCCGCCTGGCTGACCGTCAGGAGCCATGCGAAGATCGATGCGGCCGTGACGATGAACAGGACCGATGCCGTGGTTTCGATGGTATCGAACGTGGCCTTGGACAGCGTTCTGAACGTCATGGTGCGGTAGCGCACGAGGCCGAGGAACAACGACCAGAGCACGGCCGCGACAGCCGCTTCCGTGGGTGTGAACCAGCCCATCGTCATGCCGCCGATCAGAAGCACCGGCGTCATCAGCGCCATCACCGCGGAGAAGTCGTAATACCAGTCCAGCGCGACGAGAACTGCAAGGCCGATGAGAACTGCAACGTTAACCGAAAGTCCGGCGAGGATCAGCAGGTAGACCGCCACCGGGAACGAAAGGACGATCACCACTTCCATGGATGCCGAAAGAAGCTGCTTCAGTTCGAAGGGGGTATCTGAACCCCAGCCCTTGCGCTTTGCGAAGATATAGACCGTCAGCATCATCAGCACGGTCATGACGACGCCCGGAATGATGCCCGCCATGAACAGCGCGCCGATCGAGGCGTTTGCCATCATGCCGTAGATGACAAAGGGCAGGGACGGTGGGAAAATCGGACCGAGCGTTGCGGAGGCTGCGGTGACGCCAACGGCGGCTTCGACGGGATAGCCGTGATCCTTCATCGCCTTGATTTCGATCGTGCCGATACCGGCAGCATCGGCGAGGGCCGTGCCGGACATGCCAGAGAAGACCACCGATCCGATGATGTTGACCTGCGCAAGACCGCCCTTCATCCAGCCCACCAGCGACAGCGCAAAGCGGTAGATGCGTCCAGTCACTCCAGCGATGTTCATCAGGTTTCCGGCCAGAATGAAGAAAGGCACGGCGATGAGCGGAAAGCTCTCCACGCCCGCGATCATGCGCTGGGCGGCAATGATGTCAGGGGCGACGCCGTAGATGATGAGATAGGCTAGCGAGGAGACGGCCATGGATACGGCGACCGGCGTGCCGATGATGAGCAGCAGAAGAAAGGAGCCGATAAGCAGAAGCATGGTCTAGATTCCCTGTGTGCTGACGGCTTCCTGAGCCTTCTCGCGGATGGTCTGTTTGCCGGTGATGTCCTTGACGAAGTTGTGCAGGGCACGCAGGAACATCAGCGCAAAGGCGGCGAATACGGTGTAAAAGACGATGCCGCGTGGCAGGTCGACAGTGACCATGCGCTCGTCGCCGACGATTTCGAGGTAGCGCCACATCAGCCAGGTGATGTAGGCGAAAAAGCCGATGGTGATGAGGTCGACGATCAGTTCCAGCGCACGCCCGACGGGTTTGGGCAGGAAACGGTAGATAAGATCGACATGAATGTGGCGAAACATGCGCGTGCACATGACCGAACCGAGAAAGACCACGACGACAAGGCAGTTGGCGGCTATTTCCTCCGTCCAGGCGAAGCTGTCGTTGAGGACGTACCGCGTAAAGAATTGCAGGAAGACGCACAGGCCCATGCCCCAGAAAACGGCAAGGGTCAGCCAGTCCTCGAACGCATAGGGAGACAGATCGACGGGGCCGACCTCCTCCTCGAAGGCATGCGCCATTTCTTCCACGCTGATGGGGGCGTGTTGATGGTCAGTCATTGACGGGACTCCAGTCCGAGTATTGTGGTGGGCTGCACCCCGGCCGGGTGAGGGCCGGGATGCGCTCGTGGATCACTGGATGGCGCGAATGGCGTCCCAGTCGGCCTTGTCGTATCCGAAGTCCTCGAGCTTCACCTTGTCGATGACATTCTTTTCGAAGTCGGCCTTGTCGACTTCCGCAACGGTGATGCCCTTCGACTTGAATTCATCGACCAGCGCCTTTTCGCGTGCCTCGATGGTTTTCGTCGTGCGGGCCGCAGCCTCCTGCATCACGTCGGTGAAGATTTTTTTGTCTTCGTCCGAAAGGCTTGCCCAGCGGGTCTTGGAGACCAGCGTGTTGAGGTGGTCGACGATATGGCCCGTCAGAACGATGTTCTTCTGCACTTCGTAGAACTTCTTCGCCTCGATGGTCGTCAGCGGGTTTTCCTGTGCCTCGACGGTGCCGTTCTGGAGTGCGAGATAGACTTCGGCAAAGGCGATCGGAGTGGTGTTCGCACCGCAGGCGCGCGGCATGGCCAGATAGGCTGGAACATCGGGAACGCGCATTTTCAGCCCGTTCATGTCACCGCATTTTGCAATCGGCTTGTTCGAGGTCGTGTGGCGCGTGCCGTAGTAGCTGACGGCGACGATATGGTTGCCGGTCTTGTCTTCGTAGCCTTTGGCGAGCTTCTTGAAGACATCGCTCTTCGTGTAGGCGATCAGATGGCTCGGATCGCGGAAGATGTAGGGGAAGTAGGTGACGCCGATCGGCTTGTGATCGCGCGCCGCAAAGCTCGACCCTGAAATGATGATATCGACCGTGCCGAGCTTCAGACCCTGATTGATATCCGCTTCCTTGCCGAGCTGCGAAGCGGGGAACACATCGATCTTGTAGCGACCCTCGGTGCGCTTGGCGATTTCTTCCGCCGCCCATACCGAATCCGTATGGAACGGTTCCGATGTTTCGTAAACATGGGCCCATTTCAGCACGGTCTGCGCCTGTGCCGCCAAAGCCGATAGCAGAACCGCTGCCGTAGCACCCATCAAAGTAGACAATCTGATTTTCATTCTTAACTCCTCCCCAATTAAATCCAGATGTGTTGCGTTTTCCCGCCGCCGGCTGGCGGCGGTTATTCCTCCCCGATCGTTTCCTCCCCGAAACTTTCGGAAAATCTCTTCTGCGATAGCGTCAGGTGCTGCCGCATTGCCTCGCGTGCGGTTGCGGGATCGTTGGCAGCGATCGCATCGCGGATGATGCGGTGTTCTGATACCGCAAGGCTCCATGTATGCGGACCCTCGAAATAGCTGGCGAGCTTTTCGAAATATGGAGAAAGGCTGCGCTCGTCGTAGATCAGCCCGGTAAAGCGGTTGAGGGCCGAGTTGCCGATGATGTCGGCGATGGCAGTATGGAAGGCGCGGTCGAGATTGAGCGCCTGAGGCGAATTGTCGAGGGCGGCGGCCATGCGCTCAATGATGTCGTCGAGTTTTACGATGGAATCGGGAGTGGCGAGCCGTGCAGCCTCTTCGGCAATGGCGCTCTCGATGATGCAGCGCGCCTGGAGGATTTCGAATGGTCCATGCGCATCCGGGATCGGCCGTATCGCCTTTTCCGGCTTTCCGGCGGCGTTCACATAAACGCCGGATCCCATTCGGATATGGATATGACCTTCCACCTCCAGCACGATCAGTGCTTCACGTACTGTCGGACGCGACACGCCGAAGCGTTCGGCGAGATCGCGTTCTGCCGGCAGGCGCTGGCCGTCGACCAGTTCTCCGGTTTCTATGAGCAAGCGAATTTGCTCCGCGACCAGCCTGTAAAGACGGCGCGGCTCCAGTGCCACAAACATGATTTCCTCCCGGCGCGAAAGTCTCCCCCCTTCGCGCAAGCGGTAAGATTGTCTTACCAATTCAATTAGTGATACGGGATGGCCTCAAAGTCAATCCGCATGCGGCCGAAAGTGACTGATTGTTTAAATCTATGATATATAATGATATTGTTCAGTTTCTTGATGGTTTTTGGCATTCTGCGCCGTGCCGATCTGAAAAAAATTGGTCAGGTGGCTTGGCCGTGTTCGGGCCAGTTGAGTCGTTGGGGGCTCCCTCGAACGATGTTTTCATTTTGGCGCAGGTAGAAGCCTCAGGGTACCAGTGATGCCAGTTGCTAAATCCAGTTCGCCATAGCCGCCAATCGAAAGATGCGCGGTATCGAGCGGGTGGGAATGTGTGGCATTGATGACCACGACGGTCGCGCCCATGCATTCGCCCGCCTGGATACCTGCAGGTGCGTCCTCGAACACGACGCAGCTCTCCGGCGAAACGCCGAGCTTTTCGGCTGCTTTCCTGTAACCTTCCGGATCAGGCTTTCCGTTCACGACATCCTCGGCGCAGATCATGACATCGGGCGGGGTCAGGCCAGCTGCAGCTAGCCGCCTTTCCGCCAGCGCCCGTGCCGCGGAGGTGACGATTGCCCATTTCCCGGCCGGGAGTTTTCCGAGGAAAGCTGCGGCACCCGGTATCTGAACGATCCCGTTCACATCGTCCATTTCCCTTTGCAGAAGCATGTCCGCCTGCTCATCGACGTCGAGGCCGGGAACGGCTTCGCGCTTCACGACTTCCAGCGCCCGCATCCCGTGGATGCGCTGCAGGAAGGCCTCCGGTTCGATGCCGTTATCAACCGCCCATTCGCGCCAGACGCGCTCGACCACGGCAATCGAGTTGACCAGCGTGCCATCCATGTCGAACAAAAAGGCTGAGTATTCACGCGAGAAGGTCACTTCGGCGGGCGGAACTTTGCTGTGCATCTGAGATTCCTGAAAAATGGCGGGTTCTCTACGTCTCTACCCCATCGCCGTGAGGGACGGAATCGGTTTTCGTCAATCCCTTCGTCAAGGACAGTCTCTCATTGGCAATATTTGACCCAAGGCTGGCGCAAGCTTTCCGTCCCAGAATCGGACGATTGATGCTATCCCTGACTCGGACAGACCATATCCGGCCGAAGGTCGGGTAGTGGCGGCATGATGGCCGCAGACGTGGCAATGATCCGATCTCATCGTGTGGCGTGAAGAGTGAATACGGAATTTAAATCAATGGAAAGCGGCTGTTTCCTGATTCTGTTTCTTAGCTTTTCAGGCGATGGCATTTCTTAATGCGGATGCCGTTTTCCACGCCGCGTTAACCTTTTGTTAACCATATTAGAGTTACCTGATGTCAACGATTTGTTTACCAAGATGACCAAAGTGCTAACAGACCAGCGTTCGATCCGTATCAAAGGCCGCTCCTTTCTGGCGGTTGTCCTTTCTCCCGAAGCGCCCGTGGATCAATGGCTGGAACGGCTGGATGATCTGGCGGCGCGTTCCGCCGGTTTCTTTCTGGCGCGTCCGGTTGTTCTGGATGTCGCGGATCTGGCCGTGGACAAGGCGGGTCTGAAGGCGCTGCTGGCTGCACTTACCGAACGCAATGTCGGTATCATGGGCATAGAGGGCGTGCGTCCGTCGATGATCGAGCCCGGCATGCCGCCGGCGCTGAAGGGCGGCAAGCCTGCCTCCGACGTTGAGGTGGAACCTGTTGCAGCCGCTCCCATCGAGGCGGAAGATGCAAAGCCGCGCCCGTCCGGTGAGATTCGCGCCGTGGTGCAATCACTTGTCATCAATGAGCCGGTGCGCTCCGGGCAGTCGATCATGTTCCCGGAAGGTGACGTGACCGTCATCGGTTCTGTAGCGTCAGGCGCTGAAATCATCGCGGGCGGTTCCATACACGTCTATGGCGCGCTGCGCGGACGGGCGATGGCAGGCTCGCTCGGCAATGTTTCCGCGCGCATTTTCTGCCGCAAGCTGGAGGCGGAACTGCTGGCGATCGATGGCGTCTACAAGGTGGCCGAAGACATAGACGACAAGCTGCGCGGACAGCCGGTCCAGCTGTGGCTGGAAAACGATACGATCAAAGCAGAGAAACTAAATTGAGCCAAAATGGCCAGAAAACAGGACAGGAACAGGAGAGCAATATGGGGAAGGTAGTCGTTGTAACTTCCGGAAAGGGCGGGGTCGGCAAGACCACCTCGACCGCTGCGCTGGGCGCTGCTCTGGCGCAGAACAAGCAGAAAGTTGTCGTCGTGGATTTCGATGTCGGTCTGCGTAACCTCGATCTGGTCATGGGTGCGGAACGCCGCGTTGTCTACGATCTCGTCAACGTCATTCAGGGCGATGCGAAGCTGACCCAGGCGCTGATCCGTGACAAGCGCCTCGACACGCTGTTCCTGCTGCCCGCATCGCAGACCCGCGACAAGGACAATCTGACGCCGGAAGGTGTCGAGTGGGTCATCAACGAACTGCGCAAGCATTTCGACTGGGTGATCTGCGACAGCCCGGCGGGTATCGAGCGCGGCGCGACGCTTGCCATGCGCCATGCCGACGTTGCCGTCGTCGTCACCAACCCTGAAGTGTCATCGGTGCGCGATAGCGACCGCATCATCGGCCTTCTCGATTCCAAGACCGTGAAGGCCGAACGCGGCGAGCGGATGGAAAAGCATCTGCTGCTGACTCGTTATGATCCGGCCCGCGCCGAGCGTGGCGACATGCTCAAGGTCGATGACGTTCTCGAAATTCTTTCCATCCCGTTGCTCGGCATCATTCCGGAAAGCTCCGATGTGCTGCGGGCGTCTAACGTCGGTTCGCCGGTCACACTCGCAGATGCACGTTGCGCTCCTGCGATGGCGTACTTCGACGCGGCGCGTCGTCTTTCCGGCGAAGACATCCCGGTGGTCGTGCCGGGCGAGAAGCGGGGTATCTTCTCCAAGATCTTCGCAAGGAGGGCTGCATGAGCATCTTCAGTCTTTTCCGCAAGCCGAAGTCTGCGCCGCTCGCACGCGAGCGACTGCAGGTCTTGCTTGCCCATGAACGTGCCTCGTCTGGCTCGGATCTGGTCGCTGTTCTCAGAGAGGAAATTCTGGCGGTCATTTCCAAGCATGTACAGATCGACAACGACAAGGTGCAGGTGCGAATGGATCGCGACGAGCATGTCTCCGTTCTGGAGATCGATGTCGAGATCCCACTCGGAACCAATCTGCGCGCTGCCTGAGGCTGGCTGCCGTTGACCTGATTACCGCCGCCGGTCCGACGACTGGCGGCGGTTTTTATTGGGTGCTGTCGACCGGATTGCGGAACGCCTGTGCAAGATCTTCGGGCAGGGGACGGCGCAGGTTCATGCCATGCGGCGGTATCGGGGCGTTGAACCATTTATCGTAGATCTTCTCGATCTCGCCGCTGGCATAAATCTTCGCCAGAGCACCGTTGACCGTTTCCTTGAATTCCAGATCGCCGTGCCGCATCATCAGGCCGTAGGGCTGGGGCGGCGCCAGATAATCGCTGGAGATTGAATAGTCTTCAGGTTTGCCTGTTTCGGCTACGAATGATCGCAGAAGAATGTCATCCATAATGAAGGCCGAGGCACGGCCTTCGGTCACCATGTCGAACCCGCCTTTCGTGCTGTCGCTCTGAACAACGGCGATACTCATGTTCTTGCGGCGGTTGAGAGCGTTCAGCTGGCTGATGTTGATCGTTCCGGTCGTCACCGAAACGGTTCTTCCGGCAAGGTCATCGAGAGTGGTAAGGCCACTCGATTTCAGCGCGACATAACGGGTGCCGGTTAAAAACAGATCATAGGAAAACCACACGGCCTTGCGGCGCTCTTCCGTGTTCGTGCTGGAAACGCATTCGAGATCGATGGCGCCGCTGTTGAGCATCGGGATACGGTTGCTGGGCGTGCGTTCAACGAACTCGACCTTGATGTCAGGCCTGCCGAGCTTTTCGCGGATTGCTTCCGTGACCCGCATGCACAGTTCTATGCTGTAGCCGATGGGGGTGGGCTCCGTTCCCAGATAGGAAAACGGCGTGTTGTTGTCACCGTAACCGATCCGTATGATACCGGTTCTGGCGATCGTTTCCAGGGTCGGCGGCTGGCTGCCGGTGGCGGCGGCGAGAGCCGGAGCAATAGCTGAGATGACCGAAGCAAGCCACAATACCGAGCCGCGCATAACGTATCTCCAAACAGAAATGTTCATCATCGGGTTTAACGTCGGCAGTCACTGGCAGCGATACCGCCACCGTCAGTCGTTGTATTCGCTTGGATTTTCATAGGCATGTCTGAGGGTGCCGGTCATAGGCAGCTTGAGGTTCATTCCATTCGGTGGGATGGGCGAGGTGAACCACTTTGCATAGAGATCGTTGATCCTTTGGCTGGTGAATATTTTCCGAAGGCTATCGTTTACGGCCGCCTTGAAGGCAGGGTCGTCACGCCGGAACATCAGGCCATAGGGTTCAGGAGCGCTGAGCGTGTCTTCCGAGAGGCTATAGAGATCGGGGTTTTCCGAGGTTGCGGCGAGGGCTGCGAGGAGGATGCCGTCCATGACGAAGGCCGAGGCCCGGCCGGAGGTCACCAGTTCGAAGGATTCCTCGTTGGTCTTCGTCGGCATGACGGAAATGTTCAGCCCCTGCTGCCGATTGACTGCGTTGAGCTGCTCTATGTTGACCGTTCCAGAAGCAGATGTAACGGAGCGGCCGGCCAGATCGGAGATCCTCGTCAGACCGTCGGCGGCCCGGGAGAGAAACTGCGTTGCCGTCATGAAGCTGGGATAGGAAAAATCAACGATTTTCCGCCGCTCGGCATTGTTGGTGGTGGCCGCGCATTCCAGATCGATCTGCCCGCTTCTGACAAGGATGAACCGTGTTGCCGGCGTGGCCTTCACGAATTCGACGTCGAGCCTGTCGAGCTTGAGCTGCTTCTGAATGTCTTCCGCGATGCTGCGGCAAAGATCGGTCGAAAAGCCGATGACATCGCCGTTCGGCAATTGATAGGAAAACGGCGGTTCGGCCTCGCGATAACCGATCCTGATCTTTCCTGACCTGGTGATCTGCTCCAGCGTTCCAATCTCGTTGGCTGCATGGGAGGTATCGATCGGTGCAAGGAATGCGAGGGTAATAAGGCAAGGCATGAAATAACGCATTTCATTTTCCTTTGGGTCGGTACGGCCGCGCGTTTCGAAGACGGCCTTTGAAAAAACGGTTCTTTCAAATCGTTTGTGTGGAAAGCTGATGGTCCTGATCCTGCAAGCGGTCGGTTGTTCGCAGGCTATTGTATGGAATGAGGTCGGTTGTCCGGTTCTTGACGATTTCGGCAAGCGGGGCGGGCTCTGCGAAATAATAGCCTTGCGCTTCGTCGCATTGCAGAAGCCTCAGTGCCTTCACCTGCTCCATGCTCTCCACGCCTTCGGCAGTCACTTCGAGGCCGATCTGTTCCGCCATGTCGGTGATGGTGCGCACGATTGCCGAGCACATGGGGCTGCCGGGCAGGCCGGAAACGAATTCGCGGTCGATCTTGATCTTGTCGAAGGCGATATGTGTCAGGCTGCTGAGGCCCGCATAGCCGGTGCCGAAATCATCGAGGGCAAGGCGCACGCCGCGGTCCTTGAGGCGTTTCAGCGCCCGTGTCCCGCTGTCTTTTTCCAGCATCGCCGTTTCGGTCACTTCCAGTTCAAGCCGTTCAGCGGCAAGGCCCGAATTCGTGAGCGCCCTGTCAACGATCTCGACGATATCGTCATGCGACAGCTGGACTGCGGAAAGGTTGACGGCGAGGCGGATATCATCAGGCCAGGTCATGGCATCCACGCAGGCCTGTGTGATGACCCATTCGCCCAGCGGCTTGATGAAATTGCTCTCTTCCGCAAGTGCGATAAAGCGCTCGGGCGAGATGACGCCCAGCGTATTGTGCCTCCAGCGGGCGAGAGCCTCATAGGCGGCAATCCGGCCGGTTCTGAGGTTGACGATCGGCTGGTAGTGAAGTTCGAATTCGTGGTTCTGCAAGGCGGACTTCATGTCGATTTCCAGCGCATGCTTGTCCTGTGTCGCCATGTCCATGCCCGGCTCGTAGAATACGAACAGGCCGCATCCCATCGATTTGGCCCGATAAAGGCCGAGATCGGCGTGCTGCAGAAGCTGGCTCGAAGATGTGCCATGATCGGGGGCACAGGCGATGCCTATGCTCGTGTCGACGCTGACGCTGCCGCTGCCGAGGATGAAGTTCTGCGAAACGATCTCCACGACGCGTTTCGCGAGGTCTCGTCCTTCCTTCTCGGGATTTTCGACAACGGACTGGATGATCGCGAATTCATCGCCGCCCAGCCGGCTCACCATATCATTCTGACCGAGGATCGATGCAATGCGCGATGCCGCCGCAACCAGCAAGGCATCGCCGGAAGCGTGTCCGAGTGTGTCGTTGACGGCCTTGAAACGGTCGAGGTCAAGCAGCATTACGTTGAAACGTGAGCCGGTTTCGTGAAGATGCTCCAGACGGGCGTCGAGTGTCTTCATCAGCAGCGCACGGTTGGGTAGTCCCGTCAGCGCGTCATGGTGGGCCATATGCTCCATCTGTTGCGCCATGTCGCGTATCTGCCGCAGGTTTCCGCGTTCGACCACCGCTTCGCGTAGCGTTTCGATGGCGACGGCCATGTCTCCGATTTCATCGCGGCGATGCTGGAAGGGCGTCACCATATCGGTTTTTTCGCGGGCGATGCGCAGGGTGGCCTGCACAAGCATTGGCACCGGCTTGAGAATGCGGCGCGCCATGAAGGCTACCAGAATTCCCGTTACCACCAGGACCACGCCGAGCGCGATCAACGAGTTGTAGATCAGTTTTCTCTGTGCGCCATACAGTTCTTCCGCGCGGCCGATACTGACGGCGACGGCGCCTATCGGCTGTTTCGTCGAATTGCTGATGATCGGTAGCAGGCCGATATAGTGATTGGTGTCGCCAATCGTTGCGAAATCGGCCGAAAACACGCCGCTCGCCGCTTTTTCAGAAAAGCCGGACGTTGCGATCAGTCTGTCGTCGTGTTCTTTCTCGCTGCTGTCGTATGCTGCGGCGATCTGTCGGAAACTGGAATCTGCTGTCTCGTAACGGAAGAGCCACGAAGGTCTTTTGGTCTGGGCGCTGATGAGCGCGAGTACGTCGCTTGGATCGAAACCGGTGACGAGAATGGATTCATCGTCGCCGATAGGCTGGCTGGTCAGAATTCCATTGACCTGCCCGTCCGGGTCGGCGTTGACGCTGACATAGGTGTAGATGCTTCGCAGCGTGGCGCTGGCAATCTGCGAATTCAGGCGTGCCTGGCTCAGCCATTGTTCACCAGCAGCGGCCACGAACATGTACCAGCCGACGAGCGCGCCAACGCTGTAGGAAAAGATGACTCCGGCCAGAAAAATGAAGGTTATCTTGTTGACGAGGGAGCGTCGTCTGCGCAAGCGGGACGTCCTCGGCTTTTTCACCGAAGCTGGTATCTCCCCGTGCTTGTCCTGTCTATCCTTATGCCGATAGGCAGTATCATCCATTCGCGATATTCCCCCGTCGCGTGGTCTGATGCTTTTTCAAAATTGTATAAAATATGTATCCCGATGCCGCCTGCTAAATAATTCAACAAAGTTTAGATGCGATTAAGAATTAGTCTGCCTTTTTACAGTCGACGCTTATGGAGACGGTGCGGTCTGCGCCATGCCTGACCTGGGCGATGGCGATCATGGCGGTCGTTATCGGAGGGTGAGCCAGTGAGGACTGCTCTTGCCAAGCGTGCGATAAACGGCATGGTGTGCTCGCAGTCGTTTATCGAGGAATACACAATGCGCCACATCGGCAAAAACGTTTCGCAGCTTTCGGTTCTGGTTCAATCTGGCAATCTCGACCCCCGGACACTGGTCGAGGAGACATTTGATGCGATCCGTTCGAACGACGATCAGTCGATATTTGTCGGCCTGACCGAGGCGCGAGCCATGGCGGAAGCGGATGCAGCCGCAAAGCGCATTCGGGATGGCCGCTCCGCTGGCGTTCTCGACGGTATTCCGGTTGCATGGAAAGATCTTTTCGATCTCGAGGGCATGGCGACGACGGCGGGTTCGAAGGTTCTGTCTTCGGCTCCCGCTGCTGACAGCGATGCGGAGGTCGTGACCGCGTTGAAGCAGGCGGGAATGGTTTGTGTCGGGCGCACCAACATGAGCGAATTCGCCTTTTCAGGACTTGGTATCAATCCGCATTATGGAACGCCCCGCAATCCCGCATCGAAAGATGGTCACCGCCTGCCGGGCGGTTCCTCGTCCGGTGCGGGTGCGGTCGTTGCTGCCGGTCTGGTGCCGGTCGCCATCGGCACGGATACGGGTGGATCCGTGCGCATCCCGGCTGCATTCAACAGCACGGTTGGCTACAAGGCAAGCCGTGGACGTTATTCCATGCGCGGCGTCTTTCCGCTGGCGAAGAGCCTCGATTCGCTCGGTCCCTTGACCCGTACGGTACAGGATGCCGTTTGGGTGGATGCGGCGATGCGCGGCAAAACCGCTCCTGATGCGGTTCGTCCGACCTCGCTAACCGGCCTGTCGCTCGTCGTACCGGAAACGATATTTTTCGATGGCATCGAGGATGGTGTGGCAGCGGCTTTCGAAGGCGCACTTGAACGTCTGTCGCGGGCTGGAGTGTCCATCCGCCGCCAGTCATTCCCGATCTTTGCGGAATTGTTCGATCTTATCAAGGAAAGAGGCGCGCTGGTCACGGCGGAAGCCTTCGCACTTCACAAGGAACGCCTGGAAGGGGCTGATGCCGAAGGCATGGACCCGCGTGTCGTTGCCAGAACGCGACTTGGCGCAAATACCTCCATGCCGGATTACATCGCCATTGCCGATGCCCGCGAACGGATGATCGCTGCGTTTTCCGGTATGGTCGGCAGGGATGAGCTGCTGGTTTCCCCGACACTGCCGCATGTCGCGCCGAAGGTCGAACCGCTTCTGATGGATGACGATGCCTTCTTCGCCATCAACGGCAAAACCTTGCGCAATACGCAGATCGGCAATTTCTTTGACTGGTGCGGCGTTTCCATCCCTTGCGGAACCGGCGACGCGGGCATGCCGGTCGGGCTGCTGCTTTCGGGGTTGTTTGGCGCGGATGATTTTCTTCTCGGTGCAGCACTTGCTGCGGAAGAGATCGTTCGAGGTTGAGGGGCGGCCCCACCCTTGTCATCCTCGGGCCTTGGCCCGATGATCCATAATCCACTGAAATCTATTGATTTTCAGTCAGGCCAGAGCATGACGGAGGAGGGGTGTTCGTACTTCCTCCGCCACTCCTGCCTATCTTACCGTGCCGCCCAGTTGGCGCCGCGGCGGAACATGGTCTTCATTTCGGGTACGGCAAATTCCTTTGCCTGATGGCCGAGCGCCGAATAAAACACGCGGCCCTTGCCGTATTTGCGCTTCCAGACGACCGGCATGACCACGCCGTCGATCCACCAGGCATGGTCGCCGGTGAATTTGGTCGTAGCCAGCACCTCGTTCGAAGGGTCGACGTGCATGTAATACTGCTCTGAGGTGTAGGGGAAATCGGAAATCCCCTCCATCAGCGGATCGTCGGGGCGGGTGATGTTGACGTGATAGTCGATGATGTTGCCAGGATGGGCGACCCACTGTCCACCGATCATGAACTGGTATTCGACGCATTCGCGGAAGCTGTCTCCTGCGCCGCCGTGAAAGCCAGCAATGCCGACACCGTTTTCAACAGCGGCCGTCAGGTTCTTGATCTCTTCCTTCTCGATCTTCGACATGGTGACGATCGGCACCACGAGGCTGAGATCATGCACGGACGGATCGGCGAAAGCCTCCGTGCTATGCTCCACATAGACCTTGAAGCCATCCTCCTCCAGAATGTCCTTGACGATCGTGGCGCATTCCTGCGGCTCGTGACCGCTCCATCCGCCCCATACAATCAGTGCTTCACGCATTTATTTCCTCCTCGGGATTATTTGCCGAGCTGGCCGTCGACCAGCGAGATTTCGAGCGGAGCAGGGCGCTCCACGGTGGTGGTTATGGATACGGTGCTGCCGGTATCGGATGCCGTCTGGAAGGCTTCCATGACCTCCAGAACATGCAGCGCGAGCGCACCATCAGCACGGTGCGGGCGATTTTCGCGGATGGCGTAGGCCATGTCGGCAACGCCGATGGAACGGTAGTTGCCGTCCGAATAGGGCGAGGAAAGCTCCTGTGGCTCGAATTGCCCGCCTTTTTTCAGCAATTGTAATTCGCCGCCGAAATGGTTGGGATCAGGCACGATCAGCGTGCCTTCCGTGCCGTAGATCTCCAGCGGCACATGCTTGTGGCCTGCCACATCGAAGCTCATGCCGACCTGCACGACCGCGCCGTTCTGGAAGGCCAGAACACCTGCAACGTGAGTTGCGACATGGACAGGGATTTTCTCCCCGTTTTTCGGCTGGCTGGTGATGAGCCGCTCGCTGCGCGGCGCGACCGCAAAACCGGCGACCTTGGCCACCGGCCCGAGAAGGTTGACGAGATCGGTGATGTAATAGGGACCCATGTCCAGCATCGGTCCGCCACCGACTTCATAATAGAAGGCGGGGTTGGGGTGCCAGCGCTCGTGACCGGGGCACATGAAGGTGGCCGTGCCGCCAACCGGAATGCCGAGAACACCGCTGTCGATCAGGCTGCGTGCCGTCTGGTGCCCGCCGCCGAGAAACGTATCCGGCGCGGAGCCGATTCGCAGGCCCTTCGCCTTCGCGGCATCTGCTAGACGTTTGCCTTCCGCGAAATTGATGCCGAGCGGTTTTTCGGAGTAGGTGTGCTTGCCGGCATCCAGCGCACGCAGACCGACCTCGACATGGGCTTTCGGGATCGTCAGGTTGACGATGATCTCGATGTTCGGATCGGCAAAAAGCTCGTCCATGGAGCGCGCCTCAAGGCCGAACTCCTCTGCCCGTGCCTTGGCCGCATCGGCATTCATGTCGGCAAGGCCGCGAATGTCGAGAATGGGGAACGACGCCATGGCTTTGAGATAGGCACTCGAGATGTTGCCGCAGCCGATGATGCCGATACCTACGCGTTTCATATCATTTCCTCCCGTAAATCAGAATGCTGGTGGCCGCTAGAGCGCTGGCCCCGTTGTGTTCCATGGCGATTCGTAAAGCTCGTAGAGTGCGACCGCCGCCGCCCCCTGGGCCCACAGCTCATCGCTTGAAAGGTCGAAGACGAGTTCTGCCACACCTGCCAGAGACGGCGGCACGGCAGCGCTGTAGCTGTCTCGAATGCTGGTGATGAATGGTTTGCCAAGTTCCAGGCTGGATCCGGTAATGATGACCCGAGGTGGTGCAAACAGCGTCACGATATTGGCGAGGGTCATGCCGATTGACGCGCCTGCCCGACGGGCTGCGGCAATCAGTTCGTTGTCTTCCGCTTCGATCAGCGCGTGGGCATGCTGCATGCCGCGACCGAGCCGAATGGCTTCGGCAAAGCGGCCGTCGACGGGACGTGAGCCCAAAATGGCGTTTTCGCCTGCCTGGCTCGCCAGTCGGACCGTACCTTCGTTGCCGAGATTGATCACCAGATCGCCTAGGTTGTGGCTGAGCCCGCCTGCGCCCCGGAAAAGCTGATTCTGGTGCAGCACGCCAAGACCAAGCGTCTGTTCCAGCGAGATCAGCACCATGTCTTCGAGTTCACGCGCATGGCCGAACCAGTGATGCGCGAGCGTGATGGCATGGGCATCGCTTTCGATGATGGTGGACGAGGACAGCCGTGTCGTCATTGCTTCGGCGAAGTCGACGTTTACTTCGCGCAGGATGGGGCTGCTGCGAATCTTGCCGGTGCGGTGTTCTATGACGCCCGGAAGACCGAGGCACACCATGTCGACGTCTTCCAGCGAAAGTCCCGCATCGAGCACGCAGCGTCGCACGCCGTCCTCGATCAAATCCGCAATGACACCAATCGGCTGGCGGTCGACGCGGATCGGCAGCGACAGGGTGGAAAGCACGTTGCCGCAAAAATCGGTCACGACGAAAACCATGCGATTGGCGGCGATCTTCGCGCCCACGACACGGGCCGCGTCCGGGTTCAGCTCCAGCATGACGCGCGGTCTGCCACGCGCGCTTTCTGCGCGAATATCACCGAGATGACGCGTCAGAATCAGGCCGTCATCAAGAAGCGAGGCGGTGATGGCGGAAACGGTCGTGGTGGAAAGCTGCGTTCTCTCGCTGATTTCCACGCGGGAGATGGGGCCGTGGCGACGGATGCTGTCCAGCACGCTTAGCCGATTGATCGCGCGCATCAGTTCTGGGTCTGCGGTTTTCATGGGAGCCTGCTGCGCTGTGGATGCCTCAAAAGCGAATTTACGCCGGAATGCGGATTAAATAACGTTGCCCTGAGGGGGTGTGTCAAGTCGTTTGGGTAAAAAATCGGCAAGCCGCCTTGACATTGGGCGGCGGCTAAGTTGAATTAATCCGCATTGGGGAATAAATGGTGAGGATGTCCCCAGGGAGGATCACGAATATGACCTATTGGCACGCAGGCGCAAGCCTGAGCGGCAGGATGATGTCCTTTGCCGCAACGACAAGCATAACCCTGATGCTCGGCGCGGCGAACGTTTCGGCGGCGACTGTCGTTAAATGGATGCATGTGGAGCTTGACCCGAAGGCCGTGGCGGTCTGGGAGGAAATCGCCAAGGACTATGAGGCGAAGCACCGCGGCGTCGATGTTCAGCTTCAGTTCCTTGAGAACGAAGCGTTCAAGGCGAAATTGCCGACGCTGCTTCAATCCAGCGACGTGCCGGATTTCTTCTATAGCTGGGGCGGCGGCGTTCTCGACGAACAATCGAAAACCGGCGCTCTGAAGGATCTGACCGAGGTTTTTGACGCCGATGGCGGTAAGTTGCGCAAGGCGTACAATTCCGCTGCCCTGGACGGCCTGTCCTTCGATGGCAAGGTTTGGGCCGTGCCTTACAAGTTCAGCCTCGTCAGCTTCTTTTATAACAAGGAACTGTTCGCCAAGGCGGGTGTGAAGGCTGACGACATCCAGACGTGGGATGATCTCGGCAACGCCGTGAAGAAGATCAAGGAAGCGGGAATCGTTCCGATTGCTGGCGGTGGCGGCGAAAAGTGGCCGATCCATTTCTACTGGAGCTATCTGGTGATGCGAAACGGCGGACAGCCGGTTTTCGAGGCCGCCAGCAAGGGTGAGGGGGAAGGGTTCCTGGACCCCGCCATCATCAAGGCGGGCGAACAGCTGGCCGAATTTGGCAAGCTCGAGCCGTTCCAGCCCGGTTATCTCGGGGCCACCTGGCCTCAGTCGCTTGGCGTTTTCGGCGATGGCAAGGCGGCGATGATCCTCGGATTCGACAACACGGAAGCCAACCAGCGCAAGAATGCCGGTGATGGCAAGGGTCTTGTACCGGAGAATATCGGCCGATTCGCATTCCCCGTCGTGGAAGGTGGCGCAGGCAAGGCTACCGATACGCTGGGCGGCCTGAACGGTTGGGCGGTGACGAAAAACGCATCGAAAGAGGCGATCGATTTCGCTACCTTCCTGACGAACAAGGAAAATGAGGAAAAAATGGCTGCTGCAGGCATGATCCTGCCGGTCGCGGCTGGCGCTGACGGTGCGGTCAAGAACCCGCTTCTGGCGGATTCCGCGAGGCAGCTTGCCGGGTCCACATGGCACCAGAACTTTTTCGACCAGACGCTCGGCGCGGCAGTGGGCCGTGTCGTCAATGACGTGTCCGTCGAGATCGTTTCCGGCCAGATGACCTCCGAAGAAGGCGCACAGCAGATTCAGGACGCCTTCGAGCTTCGCTGATTCCTGTGCGGGTAGGATGCCGCGCACCGTCGCGGCATCCGCCTTTCAGCCAGAAATTTCAATATCTGCATTCAGGAAAGCGGATAAAGATGACGGACATTTCCATGACTTCCGCGACCACGCCTGTGCGTGTGGCTGCAAAGACGAAGCGCAAACAGAGTTCCGTGGCCCATGACAGGGCGCTGACACTGCTCGTCTTTATGCCACCGGCGCTTCTGCTTTTCACCCTTTTCGTCATTCTGCCGATGGGTGAGGCTGCGTGGTACAGCCTCTATCGCTGGAACGGGTACGGTACGCCCACGGACTTTGTGGGGCTGAAGAATTTCCAGGTTCTGTTCGGAAATGCTGCCTTCTCGCAGGCGCTGCTGAACAACGGCCTCATCATTCTCATTTCCGTGCTGATCCAGATTCCGCTCGCCATCTGGCTGGCCACGATGCTGGCGCACCGCATTCCCGGCGTGGTCGCCTTTCGCCTCGTCTTTTTCTTGCCTTATGTCTTGGCGGATGTGGCTGCGGGCCTCATCTGGCGTTTCGTTTATGATGGCGATTACGGCCTGTTTGCGGCCATCTCCAACTTCTTCGGTTTCGCCAATCCTTACGTGCTGGCGGACAAGGATGTGGCGATCTACGCCGTGCTCGGCGTCATCGTGTGGAAATATTTCGGCTTCCACATGATGCTGTTCATCGCGGGTCTTCAGTCCGTCGACAAGAACGTGCTGGAGGCCGCCGAAATCGATGGTGCGTCCGGCTGGCAGAAATTCCGTTACGTCACCTTGCCGATGCTCGGCTCCACGGTGCGCCTGTCCGTCTTCTTCGCGGTCATCGGCTCGCTGCAGCTCTTTGACATGATCATGCCGCTGACGGGTGGCGGTCCGTCCAACTCCACGCAAACCATGGTCACATTCCTCTACACCTACGGCGTCATGCGCATGCAGGTGGGGCTTGGCAGTGCTGTCGGCGTAGTCCTTTTCATCATCTGCGTGACGCTCGCCTTCGGTTACAAAAGGATTTTCATGCGCCATGACTGATACATCCACTTCCGTTCGCATGCCGCTTCAGACGAAGCTTTACCTTTACGTTTCGCTGAGCCTGATCGCGGCCATCGTGCTGATCCCGCTGCTGACCACGGCGCTTGGCGGTTTCAAGACGCTCGGCGACCTGCGTGTCAATCCGTTCGGCGTGCCAGCCGAATGGCAATGGGCCAACTATGGCGATATCCTGCTTGGAAAGCGTTACTGGCTGCAGATCTTCAACTCGCTGGTGATCGCTGTACTGACAGTGTTTTTGACGCTCACCGTCTCGGCCATGGCGGCCTTCACCTTCGCGCATGTGAAGTTCTTCGGCTCGTCTTTCCTGCTCAATTATTTCCTGCTGGGGCTGATGTTCCCTGCGGCGACCGCCATCCTGCCGCTGTTCATCCGCATCCGCGATCTTGGTCTGCTCGATACCTACTGGGGCGTGGTGCTGCCGCAGGTCGCCTTCGGGCTCGGCATGAGCATCCTTCTGTTCCGCAATTATTTCCGCAATCTGCCGGAAGAGCTGTTTCAGGCGGCGTTCGTGGATGGCTGCGGTTACCTGCGATTCTTCTGGCACATCTCGCTGCCGCTTTCTCGCCCTATCGTTGCAACCGTCGGCATCGTGTCGTTCGTCGGAAGCTGGAACAGCTACATCCTGCCGCTCATCATGCTGAATTCGGAATCCAAATATCCGTGGCCGCTCGGCATCATGGTCTATCGCGGCGAATTCGGCACCGAATGGCAGCTCGTTCTCGCCTTCATCACGCTGACGATCCTGCCGACCGTCATCGTCTTCTTCCTTGCCCAGAAACACATCATCGCAGGTCTGACGGCCGGCGCCGTCAAATCGTGACCTGAAAGGAGCACAACATGGCTTCCGTCGAACTCAAGGATATCCGCAAGTCCTACGCCGCGCTGGATGTCATCCATGGCATCTCGCTCGATATCGCCGATGGTGAATTCATCGCGCTGGTCGGGCCTTCCGGCTGCGGTAAGTCCACGCTTCTGCGCATGATTGCCGGGCTGGAAGAAATCTCCGATGGCGAAATCCACATCGGCGGCACGGTCGTCAACGGCATGACACCGCGTGAGCGCAACATCGCCATGGTATTCCAGTCCTACGCGCTTTATCCGCATATGACCGTTGCCGAAAACATGGGCTTCAACCTGAAGCTCGCCGGTCAGCCGAAGAACGTCATCGAACAGCGGGTGGCGGAAGCCGCCCGCATGCTCGATCTCGGCAAGCTGCTGGACCGCAAGCCCTCGCAGTTGTCGGGCGGTCAGCGCCAGCGCGTCGCCATGGGCCGTGCGGTGGTGCGCAATCCCGCCGTCTTTCTGTTCGATGAGCCGCTGTCCAATCTAGATGCCAAGTTGCGCGTGCAGATGCGTAGCGAAATCAAGGCATTGCACCAGAAAGTTGGCACGACGTCCATCTACGTTACCCATGACCAGATCGAGGCCATGACGCTGGCGGATCGTGTCGTCGTTCTCAACCATGGCCGTATCGAGCAGCAAGGCACGCCGCTCGAACTCTACAAGACGCCCGCCAACCTGTTCGTCGCCGCCTTCATCGGTTCGCCGGCCATGAACCTCATCGAATGCGTGGTGGATGGCGAGGATAATCAGCCCGCCGCCCGCCTGAAGGACGGTACGGCGATCCGGATCTCCAGTCAGCGGAAAGTCAAACGCGGCCAGACCGTCACGATTGGCCTGCGGCCGGAACATATCGGCTCGACCACCGGCGGTGATGTCTCGCTGTCCGGTCGCACCGTGCTGGTGGAGCCGACCGGCGCGCAGACCCATGTGATTTTCGAGTTGGCCGGAGATCAGGTTACGGCGGTGGTGGATGGCGAACAGCTAGTGCGCGTCAACACGCCGTTTGCAGCCAGCATCAGCCACGAGCGTGTTCATGTGTTCGACCGGACAAGCGGGCTTGCCTTGTAACAGCGGCTTCCGCGGTGAGAGGAACACAAGAATTGTCATGCCCCAGTGGTATTTGGGGTTGCCTGAAAATTATCAGCGGTTAGCTTGAGTGCTGGGAGTCAAAGCGGTTTTATCGCTTAACTGTATCGATGCAGGAGGAGTTTTTCATGAAGACGATCAAGGGACCGGGCATTTTTCTGGGCCAGTTCGCGGGCGATGCCGCACCGTTCAATACTTGGGACGGAATTACCAAATGGGCCGCGGATAAAGGCTATCTCGGCGTTCAGGTGCCAACATGGGCCGGTCAGCTTATCGATCTCAGGAAAGCGGCCGAATCGAAGGACTATTGCGACGAGTTCGCCGGTGTCGCCCGCAGCAACGGCGTGGAAGTGACGGAGCTTTCCACCCACCTTCAGGGGCAGCTTGTTGCCGTTCATCCGGCCTATGACGAAGCATTCGACGGTTTTGCGGCGCCTGAAGTGCGCGGCAATCCCAAGGCGCGGCAGGAATGGGCGGTCGAGCAGGTTAAATTCGCTCTGAAGGCTTCGAAAAACCTTGGCATCAAGGCGCACGCGACATTTTCCGGCGCGCTTGCCTGGCCATTCATCTATCCATGGCCGCAGCGCCCGGCAGGTCTGGTTGAAACGGCTTTCGATGAGCTTGCGAAACGCTGGACGCCGATCCTCAACTATGCCGACGAGCAGGGTGTCGATGTCTGCTACGAAATCCATCCCGGCGAAGATCTGCACGACGGCGTGACCTTCGAGATGTTCCTGGAGCGCGTGAAGAACCATCCGCGCGCCAACATGCTTTACGATCCGTCGCATTACGTGTTGCAATGCCTCGATTATCTCGACAACATCGACATTTACAAAGACCGTATCAAGATGTTCCACGTCAAGGATGCGGAGTTTAACCCGACCGGGCGGCAGGGCGTTTACGGCGGGTATCAGGGCTGGGTCAATCGTGCGGGCCGTTTCCGCTCGTTGGGTGACGGGCAGGTGGATTTCGGCGCTGTGTTTTCCAAGATGGCCGCGAATGATTTCGACGGCTGGGCCGTCGTCGAATGGGAATGCGCGCTCAAGCATCCCGAGGACGGTGCGGCCGAAGGCTCGGAATTCGTCAAGGCGCATATCATCCGCGTCACGGAAAAGGCGTTCGACGACTTTGCATCCGGTGGCACGGATGACGCTGCCAACCGCCGTATGCTCGGGCTTTGAGAGCATTTCCAGGAAAAGTGTGAAGCGGTTTTCCGTCCGGAAATTCGCTGAGAAAATACCGAGGAGACATTATGGCTATTGAAGGAAAGACGACCGACAAGGCAGCGAAGCGTATTCGCCTTGGCATGGTGGGGGGAGGATCGGGCGCCTTTATCGGCGGTGTGCATCGCATGGCGGCCCGGCTCGATAACCGCTTCGAGCTGGTGGCCGGCGCCCTGTCCTCTACACCGGAGAAGTCGAAGGCGTCCGGTCTCGAACTGGGGCTGGACGAAGACCGTTGCTACGGCTCCTTCGAGGAAATGGCGGAAAAGGAAGCTGCGCGTGAGGATGGCATCGAGGCAGTTGCCATCGTCACGCCGAACCATGTGCATTATCCGGCCGCCAAGGCATTTCTGGAACGCGGCATCCATGTCATCTGCGACAAACCGCTGACCTCCAATCTGGAGGATGCAAAAAAGCTGAAAGAAGTTGCCGACAAGGCCGATGCGCTGTTCGTGCTGACGCACAATTACACCGGCTACCCGATGGTGCGTCAGGCCCGCGAACTCGTGGAAAGCGGTGCGCTTGGCGATATCCGTCTGGTGCAAATGGAGTACCCGCAGGATTGGCTGGCGGAGCCGGTGGAACAGACCGGCGCGAAACAGGCCGTCTGGCGCACCGATCCCGCGCAATCGGGTGCGGGCGGCTCGACTGGCGACATCGGCACGCACGCCTATAATCTCGGTTGCTTCATTTCCGGCCTTGAGGTCGATGAACTGGCGGCTGACGTGCACACCTTCGTCGAAGGGCGCAGGCTGGACGACAACGCTCACGTCATGCTGCGTTTCAAGGCAAAGGGTGGCGTGCAAGCTGCCAAGGGGCTCCTTTGGTGCAGCCAGGTCGCCGTCGGCCATGAAAACGGTCTGAAGGTACGTGTTTACGGCACCAAAGCCGGTATCGAGTGGACACAGGCCGATCCGAACTATCTGTGGTTCACGAAGCTCGGCGAGCCGAAGCAGTTGATTACCCGCGGCGGTGCCGGGGCAGGCGGTGCGGCCGCACGTGTCACCCGCATTCCCTCCGGTCACCCGGAAGGCTATCTTGAAGCTTTCGCAACCATCTACACAGAAGCTGCACACGCCATCGAAGCCCGCCGCAATGGCTCGGAACTGGACAAGGCGGTAATCTATCCAACCGTGGATGATGGCGTGAAGGGCGTGGCTTTCGTCACCGCCTGCATCGAATCTGGCAAGAAGAACGGTGCTTGGGTGAAGCTTTGAGGTAAGGCACTTAGGTGTTGCTTGGCATCGTGTTCCTCTCCCCTTGGGGAGGAACACCGAACGAAGCGGCGGGTGAGGAATTCGTCAAACTTTCGGCGTCATCCTCGGGCTTGATCCGAGGATCGATCGACATCGCGCATTCTGGATCCTCGCCTCAAGGGCAAGGATGACGTTGAGAACGGTATCACGTCGTCCTCACCCGATCAAAATCGCCCGGATATCATTCACATTGGTCAGCGTCGGCCCTGTCACGACGAGATCATCGATTGCCTTGAAAGCCGTATAGCTGTCATGGCTCACCAGTGACTGGCGTGGATCGATGCCTGCCTCTTGCATGCGGGCAAGGCTATCCGGCGCCACCAGCGCGCCGGCCGCATCCTCAACGCCATCGATGCCGTCGGTGTCTCCGGCAATCGCCCAGATGCCCGGCGCACCCTTCAGCGTCAGAGCGAGGCTCAGCAGGAATTCGGTATTGCGCCCGCCTTTTCCAGCCGGTCCTTTGCCGATCGTGACGGTCGTTTCGCCGCCTGAGAGCAGGACCGCCGGGCCTTTGATCGGCAGGCCTTTCCTGCTGGCGGAAACGGCGATACCTGCCATCACCGCGCCGACGTCTTTCGATTCCCCTTCAAGGGAATCTCCGAGGATCAGCGGATGCAGGCCGAGCCTGCGGGCTTCTTCCGCTGCAGCCTCAAGGGCAAGGGACGGCGCGGCGATGAGGCGGATATCCTCTTCGATTTCACCGGCTTTCGGGGTTTCCTCGCCTTTTTCGAGAACCCTTCGCACGCTTTCCGGCAGTTCCAGCCCGTAACGGGCAACGATTTCCCGTACGGTTCCGATATCGGTCGGATCAGCAACCGTGGGACCCGAGGCGATTTCGGACGGATCGTCGCCGGGCACGTCGGAAATCAGCAGGGAAACCACTTTCGCTGGTTTGGCGGCCAAGGCCAGTCGTCCGCCTTTGATCCGGGAGAGATGCTTGCGCACGGCGTTCATTTCGGAAATCGGCGCGCCGCTGGCAAGCAAAGCACGATTGACGGCCATCTTGTCGGCGAGCGTCATGCCGTCCGCAGGCGCCACCATCAACGCAGAGCCGCCGCCGGAAATCAGCGCGATCACCATATCGTCCGGTCCGAGGTTTTGAACGGCTGCAAGAATACGTGTCGCCGCTTCTTCGCTCATGACATCCGGCACCGGATGCGATGCTTCGATGATCTCGATGCGCCTTGCCGGTACCGCATGGCCGTAACGGGTCACGACGACGCCGGAAAGTTCAACATCGGACCAGGCCGTATCGAGTGCTGCGGCCATGGCTGCGGATGCCTTGCCTGCACCCACGACAACGCATCGGCCTTTCGGTGCCGAAGGCAGGTGGCGTTCAAGAACCTTTGCTGGGTCGGCGCTTGAGACGGCAGCCATGAAAATGCGGGTGAGGGCGTCTTTTGCCTTGTCGTCGTTCCATGTCGTCATGAGGTTCATAGTCCAATCCAGCTGAATGCAATCGCGCCGAGCGCCAGAATGGCGGGCAGCGCCTGAACGAACAGGATTTTCGTGCTGGCAGTTACGGCTCCGAAAATGCCCGCAATCGTGACGCAGACGAGGAAGAAGACCCTGAAGCTTATGCCCTCGTCGCCGAGGTAAAGCCCGTACAGCAGGCCCGCGGTCAGAAAGCCGTTATAAAGACCCTGATTGGCGGCCAGCACCCTTGTCTGTCTGGCAAAGTCTGCGGAAAGGCCGAAAGCCTTGCGGCCCGCCGGTTTTTCCCACAGCAGCATTTCCAGCACGACGATGTAGAGATGGATGGCGATGACGATCGCAATCAGGATATTGGCAAGCATATGCGCGTGCATCGGCGGCTTTTCCTCCAAAAACCTTGTCTGTCAGGCTATATCCTTGCCCGGCGTGACACGTCTGTTTTAACGATCGATCGGCTGGCCGCAAGGGCAGCTGTCCTTTCTTTGTGTGCAAACTGCGATGAGGGAGGTGATTGCTTGACTCTTGTTTGAATTAGGAACAAAACAGGAACATAAAATGAAAGATCTGGAATTGAAACCTGTCATGCCATGCATAAGCGCGCGGAACAGTTGCTCGTTGTCGAAGAGCTGCGTGAACGGCTGGAGAATCTTGCCGGTGCTTCGGTGCGCCGTCACGAAAGCCTGCCGTTCGGCGTGGCGGAAATTGATGCCCGTCTGCCCGGTGGCGGGTTGGGGCTCGGTTGTCTGCATGAGGTGAGCGGCGGCGGAAACGGCGCTCTCGATGGCGCGTCGGCGGCTCTGTTTGCGGCGGGTATCGCAGCGCGGCTTCCCGGCAAGGTGCTGTGGTGCGTCACGCGGCGGGATCTGTTCATGCCCGCGTTGGCTCAGGCGGGCCTGTCCCAGAACCGGCTCGTCATGGTCGAATGTCGCGATGAAAAGGGCGTTCTCGACTGCTTCGAGGAAGGCTTGCGCTGCAATGGTTTTGGCGCGGTGCTGGGTGAAATGGCAAAGCTGCCGATGAATGCCTCGCGGCGACTGCAACTGGCGGCGGAGACCTCCGGCGTGACCGGCATCGCCATCCGCCGATTCAGGCGTCAGGTGGAGGCGGCGATGTTCGGAGAACCGACGGCGGCCGTCACCCGCTGGCGGGTTTCTGTCCGGCCATCCGCCCCTTTGCCGGTGCCGGGGGTAGGCAGGCCGCGCTGGTTTCTGGAGCTTTTGCGTTGTCGTGGCGGCGAAGGTGCCGCATTTGAAGTGGAAGCCTGTGATGCAAAGGGTCGTCTCGCTCTATCTACCGACATGGCCGACGGATCGCTACCGGCGGCGGCTCGGGCCTGATGCGCCGCCTGCCGATAAACCGTTGGTGATGATCGGCAGACAGGGCAGCCGCCGTCTCGTTCTGGCATTGGACAAGGCGGCAAAGGCTGCCGGTATCCGGCCCGGCACTCCGGTCAGCAAGGCGCAGGCGCTGGTGCCAGGGCTGATCGTGGAAAATCTGGATGCAGAGGCGGATGCGCGTGCGCTGCAGGAACTCGCCTTTCATTTCCTGCGAATCTACGCACCCATCGTCGCTCCCGATCCACCGGACGGGCTGGTGCTGGATACGACGGGTGCTGATCATCTGCACGGCAATGAAACGCTGATGCTGACCGGTATGGTCAACCGTCTGCATGCTGCCGGTTTTGCCGCACGCGCCGCCATTGCTGAAAGCTGGGGTGTCGCCTATGCGCTTGCCCGGTTTGGCAGGCGTGAGCTTTCCATTGTGCCGAAGGGCAGGGAGCGCGAAGCCATCGACGCTCTGCCGCTGGCTGCGCTTAGGCTGGAGAATGACACCGTGAGCGGCCTCAAGGTGCTGGGGTTTCGCTCCATCGGCGAGCTTGCCGCAGCCCCGCGTGCGCCACTCGTCCTGCGCTTCGGCCCTGACGTGGCGCGGCGTCTCGATCAGGCGCTCGGGCAAGTGTCGGAGCCGATCAGGCCGGTTCGCATCGCCGAACTGGTGGAGGTGCGCCGCGCCTTTGCCGAACCCATTGCCGCCGCCGAAACGATTGCCCGTTATACCCAAAAGCTGGTGACAGGGCTGTGTACCGAGCTGGAAAAGCGCGGTCTCGGCGCCCGGCGTGTCGATCTGGTGATGAGCCGGGTCGATGGCACGTTGCAGGCGATCCGGGCAGGAACATCGAAACCCGTTCGCGATGCAAAGCAGATCGCACGGCTTCTGACCGACCGTATCGATACCGTCGATCCGGGTTTCGGCATCGAGATGATGGTGTTGACGGCAACCCATGCCGAACCGCTCGTAGCCGGCCAGGTGCGTTCATCGCTGCTTGCGGAAAGCCATGCGGATATTGCCGATACGGTCGATGTCATCATCAATCGTGGCCACCGCGTCTATCGTTATGCCGCTGTCGCCAGCGATGTGCCGGAGCGTTCGGTTACACGTCTGCCTGCTTTCGGCCCGGAAGACACACTCGGCTGGCCCGGACACTGGCCGCGTCCGGTGCGGCTTTTCGCGCATCCGGAGCCCATCGAGACGCTGGCGCTTTTGCCGGATCATCCGCCGCGTCATTTCATCTGGCGCGGCATGCGCCATCAGGTGAAATGCGCCGACGGGCCGGAGCGGGTGTTTGGCGAATGGTGGAAGCGCGACCGGGAAAAATCCGCCGTGCGCGATTATTTCATGGTGGAGGACGAGAACGGCGGTCGTTTCTGGATTTTCCGATCCGGTGATGGGGAACATGCCGATACCGGCTCGCAGGGCTGGTTCATGCATGGATTGTTCGCATGAGCGCGCCCCGTTACGCCGAACTTCAGGTCACGACGCATTTTTCCTTCCTGCGTGGCGCAAGTTCCTGCGACGAACTGTTCGAGCAGGCTAAAAATCTCGGCATCGAGGCGCTTGGTATCGTTGATCACAACAGCCTTGCGGCCATTCCCCGCGCTTACGAGGCGGCGAAAAACAATGGCATCCGGCTTGTCGTCGGCTGCCGGCTCGATCTCGAAGACGATCTCTCGGTGCTGGTCTATCCCATGGATCGCCCCGCTTACGGCCGGCTTTGCCGGTTGCTGTCGGTTGGCAAGAAGCGGGCGGGCAAAGGCAAATGTTTGCTGAGGTGGGACGATCTCGTGGAATGGGGCGAGGGGCAGATCGTCGTGCTTCTGGCTGATCTTGCGGACGATCTCTGCGCCATTCGTTTGCGCCGTCTGAAGGCTGCGTTCGGCGACCGCGCCTATATGGCGCTCAGCCTGCGCCGCCGCCCGAACGACCAGATGCGGCTCTACGAGCTTTCGGACATGGCGCTTGCGGCAGGCGTGTCGACCGTGGTGACGAATGACGTGCTGTTTCATGTACCGGAGCGGCGCATGTTGCAGGATGTGGTCACCTGCATCCGCCACAACTGCACCATAGACGAGGCTGGTTTCCGGCGCGAACGGCACGCGGATCGCTACATGAAACCGCCACAGGAAATGCACCGGCTGTTTTCCCGTTATCCCGAAGCGCTGGCCCGCAGTCTGGAAATCGCCCAGCGTTGCACTTTTTCCCTTAAGGAACTGGCTTATCAATATCCCGAGGAGCGCACGATGCCAGGGCTGACGGCGCAGGAAGCGCTGGAAAAAATGGTATGGGAGGCGGTGCCGACCCGGTATCCCAATGGCTTGCCGGGAAAAGTGGAAAAGGCACTGCATCATGAGTTGGATGTTGTCGCGCGATTGCAATACGCGCCTTATTTCCTAACGGTGAACGCCATCGTTCGTTATGCGCGTTCGAAAGACATATTGTGTCAAGGACGCGGTTCTGCTGCTAATTCGGTTATCTGTTTTGTGCTCGGCATTACCGCCATTGATCCTGCTCTTTTCAGCAACCTTGTTTTCGAACGTTTCGTTTCCGAAAATCGTGGCGAACCGCCTGATATTGATGTTGATTTCGAACATCAGCGGCGTGAGGACGTCATTCAATGGGTCTACAAAACGTATGGACATGATAAAGCCGCGCTTTGTTCAGTTGTCACCCGTTACCGTGGCCGCGGCGCACTGCGCGATGTCGGCAAGGTTTTAGGCTTGCCGGAAGACTTGACCAAACTTCTGTCATCGCAGGTCTGGCGCTGGAGCGAGGGCGTTGGCGAAAAGCAGGTGCAGGAACTGAACCTCAATATGAAGGATCGCCGCCTCAAACTCGCCTTCGAACTCGCCAACCAGCTCGTTGGCACGCCGCGTCACCACAGCCAGCATCCCGGCGGCTTCGTTCTCACCCATGACCGGCTGGACGAACTGGTGCCGATAGAACCAGCTGCCATGAAGGATAGGCAGATCATCGAATGGGACAAGGACGATATCGATATCGTCAAGTTCATGAAGATGGATTGTCTGGCGCTCGGCATGCTCTCCTGCATGAAGCGCGGCTTTGATATGCTGGAGGCACGGACGGGGGTAAAATACGATCTTGCCGCTATGCCCCCTGACGATCCCGCCACTTTCGAAATGATCCAGAGAGCCGATACTCTGGGAACGTTTCAAATCGAAAGCCGGGCGCAGATGTCGATGTTGCCACGGCTGAAACCAGAGGTCTTCTACGATCTCGTCATTCAGGTCGCCATCGTTCGCCCCGGCCCCATTCAAGGGGATATGGTGCATCCCTATCTGCGTCGACGGCAAGGAAAGGAGCCTGTCTATTTTCCCAAGAAAGAGCTTGAAAACGTTTTGGGAAAGACGTTGGGCGTGCCGCTGTTTCAGGAGCAGGCCATGCGTGTTGCTATGGATTGTGCTGGTTTTTCCGCCGATGAGGCGGATCAATTGCGTCGCGCTATGGCCACTTTCAAGAATGTGGGAACGATCTCCAACTTAAGAGATAAGTTGGTGAAGGGCATGGTGGAAAATGACTATGAAAAAGAGTTCGCCGAGCGCATCTTCAAGCAGCTCGAAGGCTTCGGCAGCTACGGTTTTCCCGAAAGCCATGCGGCCTCCTTCGCGCTGATCGCCTATGCTTCCGCATGGCTCAAATGCCATTACCCGGATATTTTCTGCACGGCGCTTCTGAATTCGCAACCCATGGGTTTTTACGCCCCGGCCCAGATCGTGCGCGATGCGCAGAACCATGGCGTCGAGGTGCGGCCGGTCTGCGTCAACAGCAGCCGTTTCGATTGCACGCTGGAACCGACCAGAGAGAAGGATGCCACGGGCGATCAGCGCTATGCCGTCCGCCTCGGCATGCGGCTGGTGAAAGGACTTTCGAATAAACATGCCGCCGATATCATCGCCTGCCGTGAGGACCGGGCTTTCGCCTCGGTGGACGATCTCTGGCGGCGGGCGGGGGTGCCGTCGTCGGCGCTGGTCTGTCTGGCGGAGGCCGATACCTTCCTGCCCTCGCTCGGTCTTTCAAGGCGTCAGGCGCTCTGGGCCATCAAGGCGCTGAGAGATGAGCCTCTGCCGCTTTTCGCCGCTGCCGCCAGCCGGGAAAATGCCGTCATTGCCGAACTTGCCGAGCCATCCGTCGTTTTGCGTCCCATGACGGATGGTGGTGAGGTGGTGCAGGATTACGGCCATGTCGGGCTGACGCTGCGTGAGCACCCCATGTCCTTCCTGCGGGCTGATCTTGCCCGCCGCCGCATCGTCACCTGCGCCGAGGCGATCCGTGTGCGCGATGGCACATGGCTGGAAACGGCAGGTCTGGTGCTGGTGCGCCAGCGTCCCGGTTCCGCCAAGGGCGTCATCTTCATGACGCTGGAAGATGAAACCGGCATCGCCAATGCCGTGCTGTGGGTCAAGACCTTCGAGAAATACCGGCGCATCGTCCTGTCCGCAGGCATGGTCGGCATCTATGGCAAGATCCAGCGGGAAGGGGATGTCGTGCATCTTGTGGCGCACCGGCTGACCGATCTGTCCGAGGCGCTGGCAAGTGTGGGTGAAAGGGATAAGGCTTTCCCGCTACCACATGGACGCGGCGACGAATTCCATCACGGCATTCCGCCGGAGGACACGCGCCGCAGCGGCAAGCGCCCGTTAGCGCCCGGTCACGACGACGACGCCGTGGAGCGGATCAAGGTCATTTCCCGCAATTTTCATTGAGGTGGTTTGCCAGCTTTATCTTCCTAAACCAATTCCAGTGACAAGCACGGGAATGGAGGAATGTTTCTACGCCGCGTCTTCCAGCCCGGCGGAATCCTTCCGGCGAAACTGGCTTGGCGGTGCGCCGATAACACGCTTGAAGGCGCGGCTGAACGATGCTTCGGAATCGTAACCGAGCTTTTCCGCTGCAAGCGTCACTCGCATGCCCTCGCGCAGCCACAGCCGCGCCTGATGCATGCGCACGCGCACCACATAACGGGCGGGGCTTTCCCCGACGATGCGGGTAAAGCGTTCGGCGAAACTGGAGCGCGATGCGCCCATCAGTCCGGCCAGTTCCTCCACGCTCCAGTCCTTTTCCGGGTTGAGGTGAATGGCCGCCAGAACGCGTCCGAGTTCGGGGTTTCGCACGGCAGCGAGCCAGCCGCTGGAATCGCCGCAGCCATGTTCCACCCACGTGCGGATGAGCGTCGCCGTCAGCACATCGGCCAGCCGCGCCAGAATGCCGCCGGCGCCGACGCGGTTCAGTTCGACCTCGCGTGTCATTGCCTCCAGCAGATGCGGAATGGCTGGGTCGCTTTTCGCCAGATCGCTGGTCAGCATCACATCCGGCATCATCTGTAAAAGCGGGTGCAGATGATCCATGTTGAAACGCATGGAGGCGGTAAAGGCCACCGTGTCGTTGTCCGCGCTGGCGCACTGAATGTCGAAAAAGCCTTGGCAGACTTCTTTTTTGCCGAACCGGTCGAAGGGTGTTGGCGTCACGTCTTCGCCGCTGCAAAGCACATGCGCGTGGCCACGCGGCAAAAGAACGGCATCGCCGCATTTCAGATCCAGCCAGTCGCCGGATGGTTTCTGCAGTTTCGCCTGTCCGACGCCGATGAAATGAAAACGGGCAGCTTCCTGCTCGGGAAAGGCTGTCGCCCACGGAGACGCCATGCGGCAGCGGCCATATTCAACCCCATCAAGGCGAAGGCCGCGTAACATTTCCGTCAGGGCATCGTTCATGGCGACCTCAATTTTGGAGTTTATGTCAAGGAATATGGATTTTCTAGCATGGAAACGCCGGTGTGTCACGCGTAGCTTACGGTCATTCCCTGGTTCGGCGGAAATGACCTCCCGATGATCCCGCCGTTCCCTTTTCACTGTTTCAACGCGCTTCCACAAAGGACGCCCGCGATGTTTCGCGGCGCGTGTCAGGAGATTTCATGAACGACCGGACGATCAACGAACTTGAATATGTGCCGCGGCCCCGCGAGCCGGATGCAAAATGGGCGGCCGTCTTTTCGCTTTCCCTGGGGGTTTTCGGATTGGTCACGGCGGAATTCCTGCCCGTCAGCCTTCTGACGCCCGTTTCCCTCGATCTTGGCATCAGTTCCGGTGTCGCCGGGCAGTCCATCACGGTCACGGCGCTGGTCGCGGCCGTTGCCGGTCCCGCTGTGGTTATCGGCACGCGCAACATTGATCGGCGCTGGACGCTGCTCGGCCTGACGATGCTTCTGGTCATTTCCAGCATTCTTGCTGCCGTCGCAAACGGGCTTGTCATGCTTTTGACGTCGCGGTTCCTGCTTGGCATCGGCCTTGGCGGCTTCTGGGCTATGGCGGGGGCACTGGCATTGCGGCTGGTGCCTCTCGACAAGCTGCCGCGAGCAATGTCGATCATTTTCACCGGCGTTTCAGTCGCTACTGTTTGCGCGGCACCCGTCGGCGCATGGATCGGCGCAACCCTAGGCTGGCGCGCTGCCTTCGTCGTGGCCGCCGTACTTGGCGTCATGGCGCTCGTCGCACAATTGTTGACGGTTCCGGCGCTGCCGCCTGCAGGTGCGCCGGGCCTCGCCACCATGTTCCGCCTGTTGCAGCGGCCGCAGCTTCGCATCGGTCTCCTGACGACGCTGCTGGTTGTCTCTGGTCAGTTCGCCGGGTTCACCTATGTCCGCCCGTTTCTGGAGGATGTGCCGCAGTTCGGCGTCGAGGCGATTTCATTCGTACTGCTGGCATATGGTATCGGTGGTTTCTTCGGCACGATCTTCGGCGGTTTTCTTGCCGAGCGTAACACCGCTTGGGCGGTGACGATCGCAGCAACGATGATTGCTGCGGCTGCCTCCGTTCTGGTGCTTGCCGGTGCATCGCCGGTCGTTTCCAGTGTCGCGATTGCTTTCTGGGGATTTGCCTTCGGTGCACTGCCGGTCAGCATCCAGAGCTACGTAACCCGTGTTGCATCGGATGAAGCGGAAAGTGCCGGTGCGCTGATGCTCACGACGTTCCAGATCGCGATTTCAAGCGGTGCCGTCCTCGGTGGTCTGCTGATCGATCTGCATGGTGCGACGATGGTTTTTGTTTTCGTCAGTGTCGCAACCTTGCTTGGTGCTTCGCTCATGGCGTCCCGTCGCGGTGTGGTGCCGCAGGCCGAGGCATCGGGCGTATAGCGCTCTCTCCAAACAAAAGGCCCGCATTCGTGCGGGCCTTTGCGTTTCATGCCATGTCGATGGCTTTTTGGGTGCGATCCTTGCCGACCTCGATCACATGCCGCATCGCCTTGACGGCGGCGTCAGGATCGCGTGCGGCGATCGCATGCACGATGCGCAGATGATTGGAAGCGATTTCCGCTATGGTTTCCGGCGAGGATGCGGGCGAGGAAAGCGTGAACGAAATGGCCAGAGCCGCCTCAATCAGGCCGCTTGCGGAGCGCATGAACGGATTGCCGGACATGTGGGCGACGGCAAGATGGAACTCCAGATCGACTTTCGCAATGCTTTCCGGCGTATGCTGCGTATTATCGAATTTCGCGGCGATCACATAAAGGGACAGGATGTCGTCGTTGGTGGCCTGTAACGCGGCGGCCGCTGCCGCTGCAGGTTCCAGTGCGAGGCGGATTTCTGCCAGATGATTGATGAATTCCTGATCGATGCCGGCATCGCAGCGCCAGCCGAGAACGTCGGGATCGAAGAAGTTCCAGCTCGAACGGTCAAGCACGCGGGTTCCGACTTTTGCCTTGGGTTCCACCAGCCGTTTGGCGGCCAGGGTTTTCATGGTTTCGCGCAGCACGGTCCGCGAGACGCCGAAACGCATCGACAGTTCGGCGTCGTTGGGCAACAGGGAGCCTTCCGCAATCTTGCCTGAAACGATCGCGCTGCCGAGTTCGGCCACCACATGCGCGTGGCTGTTACGGCGCTTTCGTCCGCTTATCGTCGTTTCCAGCAGCCCCAAATCACGTCTCCGTTGCGTCTCAGGCCGGATGTGGCCCGGCCAGTCTCCTGTTTGAATACCAGATGATTGCGCGCTGCAACACGATGAACACGAAAAGCAGGATTCCGATGACGATTTTCGTCCACCAGGAAGACAACGTGCCGTCAAAAACGATGTAGGTCTGGATAAGCCCCTGAATGAGCAACCCGACAAAGGTGCCCGCCACCAGCCCGGTGCCCCCGGTCAGCAGCGTTCCGCCGATGACGACGGCCGCGATGGCGTCGAGTTCCACGCCGACCGTCGCCAGTGAATAACCGGAGGAGGTGTAGAGTGTGTAGACGATGCCTGACAGGCCGGAAAGAAAGCCGGACAGCGCATAGATGCCGATTGTCGTCGGACCGATCGGAACGCCCATCAGTTCCGCAGATTGCGGATTGCCGCCGAGTGCATAGACGTTCGCGCCGAAGCGGGTGCGGCTGGCGATCAGCATGCCCGCCGCGAAGACCAGCAGCATCAGCATGGCAAGTGCCGTCAGACGCCCGCCGCCGGGAAAGCGGTAATAGAAACCCTGGATCGCATCGATGAAAGGGTGGGAGATCGGCACGGATTGCGTGGAAATCAGATAGGCCGCGCCGCGCGCCAGAAACATGCCTGCCAACGTCACGACGAAGGGCGGGATCGACAGGAAACGAATCATCGCGCCCATGAGGCAGCCGAACAGCGTCGAAACCACCAGCACGATGGCGAAGGCTGCGAGCGGGTGCACATTGTAGGTGCCGACCATCACCGCCACAAAGACGCTGGTGAAGGCGATAACCGAGCCGATGGACAGATCGATGCCGCCCGACAGGATGACGAACGTCATGCCCACTGCCGCTATGCCCAGAAAGGCGTTGTCCGTCAGAAGATTGCCGATCACGCGGGTCGACAGGATCGCCGGATACTGCAGCACGCACAGAAGATATGCGATGACGAAGATCGTCAGCGTGGTGAGGAAGGGAAGGTTGCGGCTGTGGATCATCGCGCGGCTCCTTCCTTGCCAATGCCGTTGGCGGCACGGGATGCCGTCTGCTGTGAGGGCTTCGGTTTCGGAGTTTTCAGGAACCCTGCGAGCGTGCCGATGGCTGGCGATTGCAATGTCAGGACGACGATGATGATGCCTGCCTTGATGATGAGGTTGAATTCCGGCGGGAAGCCGGACACCAGAATGCCGGTGTTGATGGTCTGGATGATGAGCGCGCCGATCAGTGAGGCCACAATCGAGAAGCGGCCGCCGTTCAGCGATGTGCCCCCGATCACCACCGCCAGAATGGCGTCCAGCTCCAGCCACAACCCGGCATTGTTGGCGTCCGCGCCACGAATGTCGGCGGTCACGATCATGCCTGCGATTGCGGCGCAGAGGCCGGAGATGGCATAGGCGAAAAACAGCAGGAAGCGTGCGCGTACCCCCGCAAGGGAGGCTGCGCGCCGGTTGATGCCGGTTGCCTCGATCAGGAAGCCAAGCGCCGTCTTGCGTACCAGCAGCCCGATCAGAAATGCGGCCGTCACCCAGATGATGACGGGCAGGGGAATGCCGGCAAAGGAACCGGAGCCGATGGCGGAAAAACCGTCATTGTTGAACGTCAGGATCACGCCTTCGGTGATGAGCTGTGCGATGCCGCGCCCCGCCACCATCAGGATGAGCGTGGCGATGATCGGTTGGATATCGAGGACGGCGACCAGCACGCCGTTCCAGATGCCGCAGGCGATGCCGACCGCGAGCGATATGGCGATGACGGAGGGAATGGAATGCCCGTTGCTGATCAGCGTCGCCGCCACCGCGCCGCAGATTGCGATCACCGCGCCGATGGAAAGGTCGATGCCGCGTGTCGCGATCACCAGCGTCATGCCGATCGTCAGCAGCGCGACGGGTGCTGCGCGCACCAGAATGTCGATCAGGCTGCCGTAGAGCCGTCCGTTCTGGAACGAGACATTGAGGAAGCCCGGCGAAATGGCGGTGATGGCTGCCAGGATGACGACCAGTGCGGCAATCTGGGGGGCAAGCCTTTTCAAGCGGTTCTTGATGCTGTTCATCAGGCCGCCTCCGTCCGTGCCGCGTCGGCAATGGCGCGCATGATATTGTCGGCTGTCACCTCGCCGCCCTGCAGTTCCCGTACATGGCGCCGGTCGGAGAGCACGACGACACGGTGGGCAATCGCAGTCAGCTCCTCCAGTTCGGATGATATGACCACCAGCGACATGCCTTCCGCACAGAGTTTCTCGATCATTTTCAGGATTTCCGCATGGGCACCGATATCGATGCCGCGTGTCGGTTCATCGAGGATCAGGAGCCTTGGATGGGTGGCGAGCCAGCGCGCCAGAATGGCTTTCTGCTGGTTGCCGCCGGACAGGAATTTGATCGGCCGCTCTGGGTCGGCGGGGCGAATGTCGAGCGACTGGATGAAGTCTTTTGCAAGTTCGGCCTTTTGCCGTCGCGAAAGTGGCCGCGCCCATCCCTGCCGTGCCTGAAGCGCCAGGGCTATATTGTCGGTTACGGACAGGTCGCCGATGATGCCATCGGTCTTGCGTTCTTCGGGACAGAAACCGAAGCCTGCTGCAATCGCCGCTTCCGGCGAGTTGAGTGTGACCGCGGCGCCGTCGATCACCGCCCTGCCGCTGTCGGGACGGTCGACCCCAAACAGCAGGAACGCTGTTTCCGTGCGGCCAGATCCAAGCAGGCCGGCAACGCCGACGATCTCGCCCGCACGGATATCCAGATCGAAGGGAGCGACGCTCCCGCGCTTGCCGTAACCCTCGAAACGGATCGGTGGTTCGCCTTCGACAACCGTCGCTTCGGTCGCCTCATGGTCGCGGGTGATGTGCTGAAGCTCGCGGCCCAGCATCATCGCGATCAGCTCGGCGCGCGGCAGCTTGCCGATTTCGCGCGTGCCCACCAGCCTGCCGTTTCGCAACACCGTCACGCGATCGGCGATGTCATAGACCTGATTGAGAAAATGGGTGATGATGACCGTGCCGATGCCCTGCTGTCGCAATGTCCTCAGCACCCCGAACAGCATTTCGACCTCATGAGCGTCAAGGCTGGCGGTCGGCTCGTCCAGCACCAGCACCTTGCCGGAAAGGTCGACGGCGCGGGCGATCGCGATGATCTGGCGGATGGCGACGGAGTAGCTTGCAAGCAGCGCATTCACATCGATGGAAAGGCCGTAGCGGGCAAGCAGGTCTTGCGCCCGCTTCTGCATTTCGCGGCGGTCTATCATGCCGAAGCGGCGCGGCTGGCGGCCAAGAAAGAGGTTTTCCGCCACCGTCAGATTTTCCAGCAGGTTTACTTCCTGATAGACGGTGCCGATGCCGAGCGCCTGCGCCTCGCCGACATTGGCGGGCGATATTTCCTGACCTTCGAGAAAGATCGAACCGCTGTCGCGGTGATAGACGCCCGTCAGAATCTTGATGAGGGTCGATTTCCCCGCGCCGTTTTCTCCCAGAAGGGCGTGGATTTCACCGCGCTGGACCGAAAAATCAACGCCGTCGAGCGCCGTGATCCCGAGAAAGGATTTGCCGATAGCGCGTGCATCGATAAGTGGGGCCGGTTCGGACATGTCGCAGTTTCCGCATGAAGAAAGCCATGATGGAGCGGCGCGCCTAGGCGCCGTTCCTTGAATTGACGCCATTCCGTCCTCCGAACTCCGTGCCATCCTCGGGGATAACCCGAGGATGGCACCGTGTTCTCTGGATCATGGATCCTCGCCTCAAGGGGGAGGATGATTCAGGAGAGGTCAGCTGTCGCGGAGCGGGAGCGGGAGCGGATGATATGCCGCGTCCTCTGGAAGGGGGACTTAGTAACCCAGACCCTTCTTTGCCTCGTAGACCTTCATCGGGTCGTCGGATGCCGTGTAGAGCTTGGATTCAGTCTGAATCCATTTCTTCGGTTCCTTCTTGTCCTTCAGGTAGGCGTCCAGCGCATCAAATGCCGGGCCTGCCATGTCGGGCGTCAGTTCAACCGTCGCGTTGGCTTCGCCGTCCGCCATCGCCTTGAAGATATCCGGTACGGCATCGATGGACACGATCTTGATATCTGTTCCCGGCTTCAGGCCAGCTTCCTTGATCGCCTGGATGGCACCGACGGCCATGTCGTCGTTGTGGGCATAAACGGCACAGATGTCCTTGCCGCCGCCCTCGGCCTTGATGAAGCTTTCCATCACTTCCTTACCCTTGGTGCGGGTAAAGTCGCCGGTCTGCGACCGGGCGATCTTGATGTTCTTGTGCGCGGCGATTGCCTCCTCAAAGCCTTTCTTGCGGTTGATGGCAGGCGAAGAACCGGTCGTACCTTGCAGCTCCACCACCTTGCAATCCTTCGACCCTACGTCTTTCACCAACCAGTCGCCAGCGACCTTGCCTTCGTGGACCTGATCGGATGTGACAGCGGTGAGGTAGAGGTCGTCGGGTGCCTCGATCTGGCGGTCAAGCAGGATAACGGGAATGTTTTCTTCCTTGGCCTCCTTCAGGACGGCATCCCAGCCGGTGGCGACGACCGGCGCGATCAGGATCGCGTCAACACCCTGCGCGATGAAGCCGCGGACGGCCTTGATCTGGTTTTCCTGCTTCTGCTGCGCGTCGGCAAACTTCAGTGTAATGCCGCGCTTCTCGGCCTGTTGTTTGGTGACGGTGGTCTCGGCCGCACGCCATCCCGATTCCGAGCCGATCTGCGAAAAGCCGACGGTGAGCGATTGTGCGGAAACGCCGGATGCAAGGCATGCGGAAAGTGCGACAGTGACTGCCGCGATAGCTTTTCTCATCTTATCCTCCCAGAGATGATGTCAGCGTGACGGCGGCAGGATAAGCATATAGTAATATCTTTGAAAAGGGCTTTTTGAGGATCAGGACTTTTTTAGATGTCCTCTGCACTCTGATTCTCCTATATTAATTATAAGATTCAATGCATTGATGTTAAATTTTATTTTGCTTTGTTTGTGGGGCAGCAGCTGATTTCGCGTGTGGAATGTCCTTGACAGTGCGCATATGGTTTCAATAGTAATACAAATAATGGATGGGTGGAGATCGGCTTGCGGGCGAAAACGCTGCTGGCAGACTTGCCCATTTCGCGAATCTGGAAGCGGGTGGAGGAGTGTCCGTGGTGGTAAGCATCGAAAAATATTCGACTAAACGCGAAAGACGGCGCCATTTCCCTCGTCTGGACACGTTCTGTCGGTTATGCGTGGTCGCCGCGAGCTGATTCCACTTTTCCTCGCGCGCAACATAAGCTTGTCGCATTTCGTAATATTTTACCGTTGGCCACTTCAGGCTGGAGACCTGCATCATGACTACATCCGACAATCTACCCGCAACCAAGGGCAAGCTTCGCTCGCGCGCATGGTTCGATAATCCCGCCAACGCGGATATGACGGCGCTTTATCTGGAGCGCTACATGAACTTCGGCCTGAGCCAGGCCGAGCTGCAATCAGACCGTCCGATCATCGGCATTGCGCAGACCGGTTCCGACCTGTCGCCCTGCAACCGTCATCACCTGGAGCTGGCGAACCGCCTGCGTGAAGGTATCCGCGAAGCTGGCGGTATCGCGATCGAATTCCCGGTTCATCCCATTCAGGAAACCGGCAAGCGTCCGACCGCGGGTCTTGATCGCAACCTTGCCTATCTTGGCCTCGTGGAAGTGCTTTACGGCTATCCGCTCGATGGCGTCGTTCTGACCATCGGCTGCGACAAGACTACGCCTGCCTGTCTTATGGCGGCGGCCACCGTCAACATTCCATCCATCGCGCTGTCCGTCGGCCCGATGCTGAACGGTTGGTTCCGTGGCGAGCGCACCGGTTCCGGCACCATCGTTTGGAAAGCCCGCGAACTGCTGGCGAAGGGCGAAATCGACTATCAGGGCTTCGTCAAGCTCGTTGCGTCCTCCGCACCGTCCACCGGCTATTGCAACACCATGGGTACGGCGACGACCATGAACTCGCTGGCCGAAGCGCTCGGCATGCAGCTGCCCGGCTCGGCCGCTATTCCCGCACCGTACCGCGACCGCCAGGAAGTTTCCTATCTCACCGGTCTGCGCATCGTTGAAATGGTCAAGGAAGACCTCAAGCCTTCCGATATCATGACCAAGGATGCCTTCATCAACGCAATCCGCGTCAACTCGGCCATCGGCGGCTCCACCAACGCGCCGATCCACCTCAACGGCCTTGCGCGCCACGTCGGCGTCGAGCTGACAGTCGATGACTGGCAGACCTACGGTGAAGACGTTCCGTTGCTTGTGAACCTCCAGCCTGCCGGCGAATATCTCGGTGAAGACTACTATCACGCCGGTGGCGTGCCGGCCGTTGTCAACCAGCTGATGACCCAGGGGCTCATCATGGAAGACGCGATGACCGTCAACGGCAAGACCATTGGTGACAACTGCCGTGGTGCCATCATCGAGGACGAGAAGGTCATCCGTCCTTATGACCAGCCGCTCAAGGAGCGTGCCGGTTTCCGCGTTCTGCGTGGCAACCTGTTCTCCTCCGCCATCATGAAGACGAGTGTTATCTCGGAAGAGTTCCGCAACCGCTACCTCTCCAACCCGAACGATCCGGAAGCCTTCGAAGGCCGTGCCGTGGTGTTCGACGGCCCCGAGGACTACCATCACCGCATCGACGATCCGTCGCTGAACATCGATGCCAATACGATCCTGTTCATGCGCGGCGCAGGCCCGATCGGCTATCCGGGTGCGGCTGAAGTCGTCAACATGCGTGCGCCGGACTATCTTCTGAAGCAGGGTGTGTCTTCTCTGCCTTGCATCGGTGACGGCCGCCAGTCCGGTACATCGGGCAGCCCGTCCATCCTCAATGCCTCGCCGGAAGCGGCTGCGGGCGGCGGTCTGGCCATTCTGCGGACCGGCGACCGCGTTCGCATCGATGTCGGTCGCGGCAAGGCGGATATCCTGATTTCTGGCGAGGAGCTTGCCAGCCGTTACGCTGCGCTGTCGGCTGAGGGTGGCTACAAGTTCCCGGATCACCAGACGCCTTGGCAGGAAATCCAGCGCGGCATCGTCAGCCAGATGGAAACCGGTGCGGTTCTCGAGCCTGCCGTCAAGTACCAGCGTATCGCCCAGACCAAGGGGTTGCCGCGCGACAACCACTAAGACATATCCGGTAGATGAAACGTTTGTTGCCTTGCCTCATTCCTGTGCCTGTCACAGGAATGAGCGCGGAGCAGGCACTACCGGAAGTCTTTGCGTTGTGTGCGACAAGGTCGCTTTGTTCTAAACAGTGTCCAACAAACAAAAACCCGGCTGGATCGCTCCAGCCGGGTTTTTGTTTTCCGACGATGAGAAATTCAGATCACGGGATAAAGCGACCAGAAGAACAATTCGTATTCCTGATCGCGGTCGTGCTGATCGGAATCGTCATCTTGCTTGGGAGATTTGGGTGTATGGAATTCCGTCTCGACCCGATCGGTCTGGATGGGCGTTCTGCGGCCAATGCCGAAGAGGTCAAATGAGAGCATGTTAAATCCTGCTACCATGGCCAATTCCCTTTTATCACGTTGTTTAACGTTACGTTAAGTTTCGCGTTTTGCCATGATTTCGTCAAGATTGACCAGAGGATTTGTCTACTATTTTGAACAACAACCTGTGAGGCGTCATTTCCCGAAGGTGTCATTTTTTGAAATGTTCGTCTTTTCCCCTGAATACAGGGGGGATTTTCAACGATTATAGACGGATTCGACCGCAGCCAGTGCCCCTTTCCTGTCAACCGTCCGCCCGAGGTCTTGAAGTCCGGTTGCAATGGCAGTGACGTTGGCCTTAACCGCGCCCGCGTTCGCCCGTCTGCCCGTATGATTGAGGCGTATCAGGCGCTCGGCGCCCGGACCGACGCCGCCGGTGATATCCGCGCCGGGGGCCGCCGCGGCATTCAGGAAGCTGCCCGTATCCACTCCCTCGGGCAGGATCGCTGTCGTGACCAGCACGGAGCCGTCTGAAGCCTCCACCCAGACCGGAACACCGAGTGCTTCGATGCCGGCGCGGGTGGCCTCCGCCGCCTGCCCATGACGCCGGTTTGCAGCGGTGAGGCCTTCTGCCTCCACGCGGTCGAGCGCTGCTTCGAGCGCGAAGAACTCCAGGGGCGCCGGTGTTCCGGGAAGCGCGCCTCGGCCGCGATCCAGCCAGAGCTTTTTCTGGTCGAGCAGGGACAGCATCGAGTTTTCCGGTGCTGCGTCGTGGTTGATGAGGTTCCAGGCCTTGTCGCTGACGGAGATCGCAGATACGCCGGCTGGACCGGCCAGCGCCTTCTGCGGGCCGATGACCGCGATATCGATGCCCTCCCTGTCGACTTCGACCGCATGTCCGCCGATGGACGCGACCGCATCGACGATGGTGAGGATACCCTTGCGTTTTGCCAATGCAGCGATCTCCGGCAGAGGATTGAGAATGCCGCTGGCCGATTCCGCATGTACGATCGCCAGAATATCGAAACCGGCTTCGTCCAATGCCTGTTTCACCTCGTCGAATGCGATAGGCTTGGCGGGTTTAGCTGTCAGGTTGCGAACCTCTGCCCCTCCGCGTGCCAGCCATTCGCCGAACCATGTGCCATAGGGGCTTGTGACGATGTTGAGCGCTTTCAGGCCCGGCCTTGCAAGACTGGTGGCGACGGCTTCCAGCGCCAGAACCGCTTCCGCCTGTATCAGCAGCACGTCATTTTTCGTGCCGAGCAGCGCGGCCAGTCTGTCGGCCAGAAGGGCGTAACGCTCAGGCGGAAAGGCGGGCAGGTCGAGGAGCGATGAATAGTCCGGGCCGGGCATGTGGCTTGTCCTTACGTGGTCATGAAAAGTCGCGGCGCCGCGTGGATCAACGCCCTTGCTGCCGAAGATTGCGGCGTTGCGATGATCTTGCCGGTGTCGCCGATTTCGACGATCCGCCCTGCTTCCATGATCGCGACGCGGTGGCAGATGGCATTGATGACGGCAAGATCGTGGGAAACGAACAGGCAGGCCACAGCAGTGTCCTTCTGTATCTCGACCAGTAGTTCGAGGATCTGCCTGCGAACCGAAACGTCGAGCGCGGACACGGCCTCGTCCAGAATGAGAAGCGACGGGCGGAGTGAGAGGGCGCGGGCAATCGCCACGCGTTGTCTTTGGCCGCCGGAAAGCGCAAACACCGAACGATCTGCATCAACCTCTGGCAGGCCCACCCGGTCCAGAAGACGGTGAATTTCCGCCCGACGCTGGCTTTTCGGCACGATACCATGAATTCGCAACGGCTCCCCGATGGCGCTCGCCACCGTTGCAAGCGGATTGAAGGCGCCATGCGTGTCCTGAAACACCATCTGCATGCGTGGCCGCGCTTCCCGCAGCGCCTTGCCTTCCAGCGACAGCCAGTCGCGTTTCTCGAAACGGATGAGGCCTTCATCCGCAGAGATCAGTCGCATGAGAACGCGTGCTAGCGTTGACTTACCACAGCCGGAAGGACCAGCGAGCCCCAGCGTTTCACCGGGCTGAAGCGAAAAGGTGATCTCCGACAGTGCATCGACCGTACGCGAAGCGCTGCGGTAGGTCTTCGTCAGTCCCTCGACGGAAAGAAGGTTCATGCCGCACCTCTGCTGATGAGTGGCGGTGTGGAAAGGTCGATGTAATCGGCAAGCAGCGAACCGGTGTAGTCATGCGTCGGGGCGGTCAGTACATCCTTTGCCACGCCGCTTTCCACCAGCTTGCCCCTGTGCAGCACGGCGATGTCGTCCGCAAGGCTGGACGCAAGGCCGATGTCGTGGGTGATAAAGATCAGCGTGCGGCTGCCGTCGCTCACCAGACTGTCCAGCAGCGCGACAATGGCCGACTGGCTGACCGTATCGAGCGCGCTGGTCGCCTCGTCGGCAATCAGGATCGACGGTTCCGCGGCAATCGCGGCGGCGGTCGCCACGCGCTGACGTTGCCCGCCGGATAGCTGGTGAGGATAGGCTTCGAGCAGATGCGAGGGGTGCGTCAGATGCACGCGCTCCAGCAGTTCACGGGCTCTCACGGCTGCAGTTTTCCACGGCAGCCCGAGATGCCGCACGGCGCCTTCGGCCACCTGTTCGCCGATGGTGAGAACAGGGTTCAAAGCTGCACCAGGATCCTGAAAGACATAACCGATATCGCGCCCGGCCTGGGGCGGGCTGGTGAGATTGCCCGTCGCTCTCTTCCAGACGATCTCGCCGGAAACCGTCGCGTGTTCCGGAAGCAATCCGGCGATCGCGCGGGCGAGCGTCGATTTTCCCGAACCGCTCTCGCCGATGATCGCCAGCTTTCTCCCCCGGCGGATCGTAAGATCGATATCCTGCAATGCCGGTTCGCGACCACGGCCATAGGTGACACCAAGACGCTCGAGCTGGCAAAGGAGGGCGGATCCGGTCATGACCCGTCCGCCTGTTTTGCGGGTGCCCGGTTGCCAAGTGCGGTGTTGATGCCTTCGCCGAGCAGATAGACGCCAAGGACGGTGACCAGCAGGCCGATGCCGGGAATGACGGAAAGGAAAGCGGCGGACCGCAACACGTTTCTGCCTTCGGCGATCATCGAGCCCCATGTGACGATGTTGGGATCACCAAGGCCAAGGAAGGAGAGGGCTGCTTCTGTGAGGATTGCCGCCGCGACGATGATGGCCGCCAGTGCCAGCACCGGCGGCAGGGCGTTCGGTAGAATTTGCCGAAACGCGATTTCAAGCGGATGCATGCCGATGGCGCGGGCCGATTGTACATAGTCCCGCTCGCGGATAGAGAGCACCTGCGCACGCATCAGCCTTGCGGGATCCGCCCATGCACCAAGGGCAATCGCGAAGATCACGACCGGCATCGAGGCGCCGATGGTGCTGACGAAGGCGAGAGCCAGAAGGAAGCTCGGCACGATCTGGAAGGCGTCCGTCACTCGCATCAGGCTTTCGTCGACGAGACCGCCCGCAAATCCCGCAATGGTGCCGATGACGGTGCCGATGATGAGTGCGGCGATGGCCGCGCCGAGGCCCACGAGCAGCGAAGCCTGCGCACCGTGGGCAAGTTCGGCGATCACGTTGCGGCCCAGCCGGTCGGTACCGAGCGGAAACGCCGGATCGGTAAAGGGGGCAACGAGCGGCGCACCAGCTATGGAGAGCGGGTCACCGGGATACAGCAATGGTGCGGCAATCGCGATGATCGCCAGCAAAGAAAGGATCGATGCGCCCGCAGCGCCTTCCGGTGTTTGCAAAAGGCGGAAAAGAAAGCTCATGCTTTCTGCTCCCCGCTGCCGATGCGCGGATCGAGCGCTGACTGGACGAGATCGACGGCCAGATTGATCATGATGACGAAAACCGCGCTCACCAGAATGATGCCCATCAGAAGCGGTGTGTCGCGGCCGCTCACGGCCTCCTGTGCCAGCCGCCCGAAGCCGGGAATGGCAAACACGCTTTCGATGACGACGCTGCCGCCGAGCATGGTGGCGGATTGCAGGCCAAGTACGGTGATGAGCGGCAGCGCGGCGTTGCGCGCCACATGGCGAAGCACGATTCTTGCCTTTGACAGTCCCTTCGAGCGGGCGAACAACACGAAATCCAGCGGCCAGATCGCTGCCATGGCGGTGCGCATGACGCGCAGGAAAAGCGCGAGATAGATCAGACCGAGGCTCGCGACTGGCAGCACCAGATGTTTTGCGATATCTAGCACCCGCGCCAGTCCTTCCTTTCCGGATGCAATGGTTTCGATACCTGCGGTCGGCAGCCAGCGAAGCTGCACGGCGAAAACGATGGCCAGCACAAGGCCAAGCCAGAAACCTGGCGTCGCATAAAGCGCCAGCGACAGTGCCGAAAGCAGGCGGTCCCAGAGGCTGCCGGGGCGTGCGCCAGCCACGATGCCGAGCGCGGTTCCGATGACGAAAGAAAGCACGGTGGCGCTCACCATCAGGAGCAGGGTGTTCGGCAGCCGCTCCAGAATGAGGTCAAGCACGGGACGGTCGAAAGCGATGGACCAGCCGAGATCGAGCCGCAGGACCGAACTGATGTATAGCCAGAAACGGGCGAATACCGAACCGTCGAGGCCATATTGCTCGCGAAGCGTGTCGCGCAGGCCCGCATCGCCGCCGCCGATCGATACCAGATAGGCGTCCACCGCGTCACCGGATGCGTTTTCCATTAGCACGAAGGTGAAGACCAGAACGATCAGCAGCACCGGGATGGCGCTGATCGCCCTGCGTCTCAACAGCAGTATTGCCCGTGTCACGACCGCTGTCTCATGCGCTGACAGTCGTATCCGCCCAGTTGGAAACGGCCCAGCGCGGATTGCTGGCGACGTTATGCACGCTGTCGCGCGCCACGGTTATGAAGCCCCATTCGGCGACGTTGATGAGCGGCAGATGGGCGGTGACCTGTTTCTGGAAGTCCTTGTAGAGCTCCGTTCTCGCGGCCGTGTCCACCGTTTCCGCCGCCTTGTCGATCAGCGCGTCCAGCGCCTTGTTCTCGTACCCGCCCTGATTGGAGAAGCCCACGCCCGCCGGAATGCTGGAGCGCACGAGAATGGTGGTGGAAATGGCCGGATCTCCTCGGAAAACCGGCGGCGCAACGGCCAGATCGAACGTGTGGTCGGTATAGACCGCCTTCTGGTGCGCGGCCGCATCGTTGTTCACCAGTTCGGCGTCTATGCCGATCTGTTGCAGCGCCTGCCGCAGATAGGTGCCGAACTGTTTCGTTTCATTGAAGTACGGTGCTGGCAGCAGCTTCAGCGCAAACCGTGTGCCGCTGGCGCCACGCGGATATCCGGCCTCGTCCAGCAGGGCGTTCGCCTTGGCGACATCGAAATCGTAGGCCGTAACGTCACCGGTGTAGAACTCAGGAGCATTTTTCGGCACCGGACCGGTGGAAGCCGTAGCGTAACCGAGGAAGATCGTGTCGATGACGAACTTCCTGTCGATGGCGTGGGCGATGGCCTGACGGACCTTGAGGTTGGCCAGCTCCTTTCGGCGATGGTTGATTTCCACGACGAGCTGATAGGTCAATGCTTCGTAGCCTTCGGCGATCACCTTGATTCCGGGAACCTTGGATATGCGCGCAAGATCGGAAAGCGGTACGGCGGAGAAGGCGGCAAGCTGGATCTCCTCGGCCTCAAGCGCCGAGGCGGCCGCGGCTCTGTCAGGCAGAACCTTGTAGATGATGTCGTCGAGATTTGGCTGGTTCTTGCCCCAGTAGCTCGGATTGCGCGTCAGACGGTAATATTCGCCGGGCTTATGCTCGGCAAATACGAATGGACCGGTGCCGATCGGTTTGGTGTTCGCGGGGTTGGTGGCGATATCCGTGCCTTCATAAATGTGCTTTGGAACGACGCTGGTGACGACCGGCATCGCGTTGCGGATCAGCTGGAATGGCGTCGGCTTCGAGAAGCGAAAGATTGCCGTATGATCGTCCGGTGTGTCGACGGTCTGAAGATTGGCAAAGACCAATCGTCCCAGGTTCTGCAGCGGTTTCCAGACGGAAAGCGCCGAAAACGCCACGTCCGCGGAGGTGAATGGTTTGCCGTCATGCCATGTCACGCCTTCGCGCAGCTTGAAAGTGGCACTTAGGCCGTCATCCGATCCGGTCCACTCGGTCGCAAGGCGTGGTTCCAGTCCGTTGTCGCCGGTGAAGGATGCTTCGGCCAGCGGTTCCACCACCTTGCTGGAAATGTAGAACACGCCGTTCGAGGCGGCGATGGCCGGGTTGAGGTTCTTCGGCTCGGAATCGGCGGCCACGATCAGCCGTCCGCCGCTGGCTTGCTGTGCCACCGCGATGCCGGAAAGCCCGGTCGATGCCGCAAGAGCCAGCGATGTCTTGAGAAGCGAGCGGCGGGAAATGGTGACAGGCGACATGAAATTCACTCCGGAATGAGGGCTGGCCGGATGCGTCCTTTGCACCTTGCTGCCAGCGTGATCTTATGACTGCGATGTCAGCAGTGTCCATGTTAAATCTTTGGCTTTACAGCAATGAAATTACACGGCCGGATTGTTTGCCGAAACAATATCCTCTTCTCACCCACCGGTCCGGAAAAGAGGGGATAGCCATCCGTTGCCACATGGCGCGGGCGAGGATATATGCGGCTTACCATTGCATGTGCGGGGCACCATGTCGGTCGTCCGCTCCCGCCGAAACCCGTTCACGTCCTCTCTACCGAGAATAGCCAAGAGAACAAGATGTCTGCCGTTTTCAATCCGCTCGTCGCGTCTATCCTTCCGCCCCCCGTTCCTTCCGTCTTTGCCTGGGCGCGTGCGTATGACGGCGCGAAGGGGCCGGCAATCGATCTTTCGCAGGCGGTTCCGGGTTATGCGCCGCACGGTGATATTCTGCGCTGGCTTTCGGAAGCATCCGGTTCGCTCGATTATACCGGCTACGGCCCGATCGAAGGCGAGACGGTCCTGAGGGATGCCTACGCTGCCCATGTCGCCGCGATCTACGGCGTCGGGCTGGGGGCGCGCAACATTCACATCACCTCCGGCTGCAATCAGGCGTTCATGTGCGCGGCTATGGCCGTTGCCGGAGCGGGCGATACCGTGGCGCTGACCAATCCCTTCTATTTCAATCAGGACACGACGCTCGAAATGCTCGGCATAAAGCGTGTTCTGGTCGGTTGTTCGGCCGAGAATGGCTTCCTGCCAAAGATCGAGGACGTCGACGCCGTGCTTGCCGGGGGCGTGAAGGCGCTGGCTATTGTCACGCCCAACAATCCGACCGGGGCGGTTTATCCGGCACAACTGCTGGCCGACATCTTCAATGCCTGCCGCAAGCACGGTGCGTGGCTCATTCTCGATGAAACCTACCGCGATTTCCTGCCGCCGGGTGCCGAGAGGCCGCATGATCTGATGAAGATCGATGGGTGGGAAGACAATCTCATCATGCTTTACAGCTTCTCGAAGTCCTATTGCATTCCTGGTCATCGCCTTGGCGCAATAACGGCCGGAGCTAAAACACTTTCCGAGATCACCAAGATCATGGACAACCTCCAGATCTGCGCGCCGCGTGCGCCACAGGCAGCTGTCGCCAAGGCTATCCCTGCGCTTGTCGAATGGCGCAAAGTCAACCGGCTGGAAATCGCAGCCCGCGCCGATGCGCTCCGTCGCGTCATGCGCGATCTGCCGCAATGGCAGCTTGCCTCGGCCGGTGCCTATTTCGCCTTCGTCCGTCACCCGTTCGAGGGCGTTCCTTCCGCCGTGGTGGCAGAAAAGATGGCGCGGATCTACGGTGTCGTCTGCCTGCCGGGAAGCTATTTTGGCGCGGGGCAAGACGGCTTCCTGCGCTTTGCTTTTGCCAATGCCGGGGCGAAAACGATCGAAGGGCTGTCCGCCCGGCTCTCCGGCTTTTCCATGGCGGATTGACCGGCTTCGAAAAGCGGTTGTCTGCCGTGATGTCACGGGTTTTATTTTATATATTTCAAGCGCTTGGATTTACTTCCTGGCGCTTTTTTCATGCGCGTTCGGCTGTGGATCGATGAAAAATCACCTCGCAAATGGCCGCTTGGAAAGGGCTGGTTAACCTTTATTTTTTATTTCAGAGAGACTGAAATATGTACGTTTATGATGAGTGTGCAGGCTGCCATGAGCTTCTCCCGATCCAATTTCCCGAATTCCGGCGCCAGCGCAGGGGAGGGGGGGGTAACCCCTCATTCCACTTCCCGCGAGGATAACAGACAGGCCGGTCCTACGGGTGCTGAGCATCTTGCCAATGTCTCCCGTCCCCATGCGGATGTTGTTGCCGCTGACGCCATAGAAGGGCGTTCGGAAATGCCCGGCTGGCAGAATGCCTTCGTGCTGGGCCCAAACGTGCGCTTCACCCGCACGCCGCAGAGCGTGTTTTCGAGCCGCGGTTCTGCAAGCCCACAGGTCGGTGAAGACGATAAGGCCGTTGTCGATGCGGTCGAAACTGTCGAGCCTGTCGTGGTTGAGCAGGCGTCCGCCGAGGTCGCGCCGGTACAGGGGCCGGTCAGGCCTGTCTTCAAACGGGCCGAACCGCGTGTCCCGCAGCCGCCGCGTATTCCAGTGCTGCCACAGCCGCCGCACGCCCAGGGTGCGCGTGCTCTGACCTACAAGCTGCGCCGTGAACTTGCCCTAAAGCAGCAGGCGGAACAGGCCGCGATGGCCCAGAATGCCGTTGCTGATCCCGTCGTCGCGCCGGTCGCTCCCGAAGCCGTGCAGGTTGTGGAAGCTAAGAGTGCAGAGGCTTCTGTCGCGCCTCAGACGTCTATTCCCGCATTTGCGGCAAACCTGCCCGACACTCTTTTCTGGGAGGTCATGACGCTGGACTTGCCGGGGGAGTCGGTCCTGCCTGTGCAGGCGATGCAGATTGCCGCCGCGCCTGTGGTGGTTCCTCCGGTCCCGGTTGTCCGCCTTTCCGCTGAGCCTCCGGTCGTCAATGTGCCGGGCGGCTCGGCGATCCGTCTCTATCGCGAGATCGGTGTGCGCCAGACGGCGGCGCCGGTACCTGTTGAAACCGTCGCACCGGCGATCTGCGAGCCGGAGGTTGCGCCTGTTGTTACCGAAATTCCTGCCGCTCAGCCGCAGGAGCCGGTGCAGCAGCAGGTCCAAGCCCAAGCACAGCCACACCCACAGCCAGAACCGCGTTTCGCTGTCCGTGCGCCCATTCAGGCATCGCAACCGATGTTCCGCGAAGCTCCTGTCTTTGCCGATGGCGAATACGAATATCCTTCCATCGAACTGTTGCAGGAAGCACAGGTTCAGCAAACGACGACCATGACGCCGGAAGCGCTGGAACAGAGCGCCGGGCTGTTGGAAAGCGTTCTGGAAGATTTCGGCATCAAGGGTGAGATCATCGATGTGCGCCCCGGCCCGGTCGTGACGCTCTACGAATTTGAACCGGCCCCCGGTGTCAAATCCTCGCGCGTCATCGGTCTGTCCGACGATATCGCCCGGTCTATGTCGGCGTTGTCCGCCCGCGTCGCCGTCGTGCCCGGCCGCAATGTCATCGGCATCGAGCTTCCCAACCCGGTGCGCGAGACCGTCTATCTGCGCGAACTGATCGAATCGGGTGACTATAGCGAAACCCGTCAGAAGCTCGCGCTTTGCCTTGGCAAGACCATCGGCGGCGAGCCGGTGATTGCAGAGCTTGCCAAGATGCCGCATCTGCTCGTTGCGGGTACGACCGGCTCCGGCAAGTCCGTTGCCATCAACACCATGATCCTGTCGCTGCTCTACCGTCTGAAACCGGAAGAATGCCGTCTCATCATGGTTGACCCCAAGATGCTGGAGCTTTCCGTCTATGATGGAATTCCGCACCTTCTGACCCCGGTCGTTACCGATCCGAAGAAGGCGGTCATGGCGTTGAAATGGGCCGTGCGCGAGATGGAAGACCGTTATCGCAAGATGTCGCGTCTCGGTGTCCGCAATATCGACGGTTACAATGCCCGTGCCGCAACGGCCCGCGCCAAGGGTGAAACCGTGTTCTGCAACGTTCAGACCGGCTTCGACCGCGCTACCGGCGAGGCGGTTTACGAGCAGGAGGAAATGGACCTCACCGCGATGCCTTACATCGTCGTGATCGTCGACGAGATGGCCGACCTGATGATGGTTGCGGGCAAGGAGATTGAAGGTGCGATCCAGCGTCTGGCGCAGATGGCGCGAGCAGCGGGCATCCACCTCATCATGGCGACCCAGCGTCCTTCCGTCGACGTCATTACCGGCACGATCAAGGCCAACTTCCCGACGCGCATCTCCTTCCAGGTCACCTCGAAGATCGACAGCCGAACCATTCTTGGCGAGCAGGGTGCGGAGCATCTCCTCGGTCAGGGCGACATGCTGCACATGATGGGTGGTGGCCGTATCGCCCGCGTCCACGGTCCCTTCGTGTCGGATGAGGAAGTGGAAAAGGTTGTCGCGCATCTGAAGACACAGGGACGTCCGGAGTATCTCGGCACCGTCACTGAAGATGCCGACGAGGCCGACGACGAGGCCGACGAGGATACGGCCGTCTTCGACAAGACGTCCATGGCCGAGGACGACGCCGACGACCTCTACGAAAAGGCGGTCAAGGTGGTCATGCGCGACAAGAAGTGCTCGACCTCCTATATCCAGCGCCGCCTTTCCATCGGCTATAACCGTGCGGCATCGCTGGTGGAGCGCATGGAGCAGGAGGGCATCGTCGGACCGGCGAACCATGTCGGTAAGCGCTCCATCATCGCGGGTGAGCGCGACGCCTATGACGGCATGGCAAGCGACAGCTGACTGTTGCCCCATGCCGTGGCTCCGGGCGCGATAAGCGGTTGCAAAATCGCGCCCGTCGAATAGCGTGAAGCGCATGTCTGAGGAATCGGGAGGAGCTTTTCATGCAGCACGCGACGGAACCGGCAACGACGCTTTCAAAACTGGCAGAACTGGATCGCTTTTGCCGATCGGTTCTGCTTGCTGCCGGAGTCGACGCCGAAACCTCCGATGCAGCGACACGCGCCATGATGCATGGCACCCGTCTTGGCGTGGATAGCCACGGTGTCCGTCTGCTGGCGCATTACATGACCGCGTTCGAGGGCGGGCGTCTCAACCGGACGCCGCAGATAAGGCGGGTTTCCGGTTTCGGTGCGGTTGAAACCCTCGATGCCGATCATGCGCACGGTGCGCGTGCCACCTACGCCGCCATGGAAAACGCTGTGGGTCTCGCCGGGCAATTCGGTATTGGCGCTGTCGCCATCCAGAACTCTTCGCATTTCGGTCCGGCTGGCGCCTATGCGCTGGAAGCGGCCCGGCAGGGCTATATCGGCCTCGCCTTTTGCAATTCCGACAGCTTCGTGCGCCTTCATGACGGCGCGATGCGTTTTCATGGTACGAACCCCATCGCGGTTGGCGTGCCGACGCCTGATGGCATGCCATGGCTGCTCGACATGGCGACCAGCGCGGTGCCCTATAACCGTGTTCTGCTCTATCGCAGCCTTGGCACGGCGTTGCCCCAAGGCGTCGCGTCGGATGCTGAAGGCGTCGATACCCGTGACGCCAATGCGGCGGAAATGCTTGCGCCGCTTGGAGGCGAATTCGGTTTCAAGGGAGCTGCCCTTGCCGGGATGGTCGAGATTTTCAGTGCGGTCCTGACCGGCATGAAGCTGAGCTTCGATCTTTCCCCGATGCCCGGCCCGGATTTCTCCAAACCGCGCGGTCTGGGCGCCTTCGTCATCGCGATCAAGCCGGAGGCTTTTGTCGAGCGTCAGGTCTTCGATGAAGGGATGAAGCGTTATCTCGAGGTGCTGCGGGAATCTCCGGCGCGTGAGGACTGCAAGGTCATGGCCCCGGGTGACCGGGAATGGAGCATTGCGGCCCGGCGTGAAAGGGAAGGCGCGCCCGTCGATCCCGTGACGCGCAACGCCTTTGCGGAGCTTGCTGCAAGGTTCTCGGTAGACGCGCCTGCCTATCGTTGATTGCAATATTGTCAGGCGGGCCTGACGAGCGGCGCTGGCCTTGAATAAAGGCGTCGTTCCGCGCGGAACTGTTCCAGAGGTTCCGGACGGCCGATGAAGTAGCCCTGCGCATAGTCGATGGAGAGTGCGCGGGTGAGAGCGAGCTGTTCTCTGGTTTCGACACCTTCGATCAGGATCTTGTGGCCGCGATTGCGGATGAGCCGGATCATGTCCTGGAGCATCGCCCGGCCGCGTGAAGTTTCACTGTCGTGCAGGAAGGATCTGTCGATTTTCACGGTGTCGAAATCGGTGATACGCAGCCATGAAAGACCTGCAAAGCCGGTTCCGAAATCATCAAGCCAGATATTGATGCCAAGCGTCTTGAGATCGCTGATACAGCGAAGCACGTCCGAATGCATCTCCATCTCCAGCCCTTCCGTGATTTCGAAGGCCAGACGTGAGCCGGAAATGCCTGCCTCGACCAGAATGGCGGCAACGGAAGTGGCAAAACCGGGGTTCTTGAGTTGTAGCGGCGAGACGTTGACGCTTACGACCTTCAGGCTGTCATCGGTCAAGATCTGCCGGCAGACTGTCTTTATCGTCCACAGGCCCAGATCCATGATGATTCCGGTCCGTTCCGCGATCGGGATGAAGACGCCGGGTGATATTGGTGTTCCGTCGAGCAGGCGAAGCCGCATAAGCGCCTCGGCGCTTTCGATCTCATTCGTCCGCATGTTCTGGATCGGCTGATAGACCAGAGAAACCAGATTTTCGGCGATGGCAATCTTGAGAAGCGCCGCGATGTTTTCCGTTTCGTCGCTGGTTTGCGGATCGTTGGGATCGAACAGCTTCATGCAGTTGCGACCATTGGCCTTCGCAATGTAGAGGGCGCGGTCGGCCTCGTTGATGACCCGCTCCAGCTTTCCATCCGCATTCTGGCGGGTAAAGGAGACGCCGACGCTGACTGTCACGACGAAAGTGCCGTCGCGACGTTGTTCATGCGCCAGAGACAGGTGTTCCACCGTGTGGCGAATGACTTCCGCAAGCTCACCGACGAGTTCTCTGGATTCGAACGGCGCGAGCACGATGAACTCCTCGCCGCCGTAGCGACCGATCGAGGCGCCGAAATCGGCGATCGCGTCCTGCAACGCGTTGGCAACGGTTATCAGGCAGCGATCGCCTTCCTGATGTCCATAGCAGTCATTGTATTTCTTGAAGAAATCGACGTCGATCAGGAGAACGGCGAAACCTTCTCCCTTCTTTGTCCAGTTGCCCCATAGCTGGCGCAGGCGCTGGTCCACGGCGCGGCGGTTTTCCAGGCCGGTCAGCGAGTCGGTATGTGACAGGCGCAGCAAGGCGCGGCCCCGTTCCTCCGCCGCGTTCTGCTGGGCCTTGGCTTCCTGCGCGTTGAGGAAGACATGGTAGCGCTCGCGGTTCAGGTTCCAGTTCACATAAGACGTGAAGATGAAGCAGGAAATATAGAAGGTGCCGAATGCCACCTTGTAGAAGATATCTTCCGGAAACAGCGTCAGCGCCAGAAAATAGGTGAAGAGGATGATGCCGGAGGATATCAGCGAAAGATAGAATCGGAAGCTGAAAAACAGGTTAGCGCCCATCATGAAGATGGCACCAAAAACCATGTAGTAGGACATGTTTTCGGTATATTCGGTCAAAAGCGCCGGAACCAGCCAGCATATGTAGCCCATGACTAGGGCCGTCGCGCAGGTGAGATCGAGCGCTGAGGTCTTTGACTGACGTCGGAGTTGTATCTCCAGTGTGCATAGGGATGCTACACCGACAAGAAGTCGGGAAATCAGGGTGTAGATGGTGACGTCGGGTATGAGAATAGCGTCGGTGAAGGCAAAAAGGATATAGACGATGACGGCGGTCCAGAGGCCCTGACGGATGGAGCCACGGCGAGTCTGTGCGCCTTCTTGCTGGTATAGTGCAAGAAGTTCGTCGTAAAGCTGCCCATCAACCTGTTGATGGCTCTGAAACCCGGTCGCATCTCCGTAATTGTGCTTCATGCACGATCCCATGTTGTTGTGTAGACTTCTGGGCTGACGCCTGTTTGCTCCACTTTTCCGTGTGTTTTATTTGGCGTCGTGAATGCCTTGCGGATCCTCCCATGGGTGCCGGCAAGCAGGGACCGGCAAAGGCAACATACGGCTGCCCCATTAAGTTTTGCTAAATTTAGTCTGTCCTTTTTTCACTGTTTCGACTGTGGCCGAAAAGGCACGATCGGGACCAAACGAATCCCTACTATGTGCAAAAGTTGAAAGCGAGTGGCGTTTGTTGTCCCAGAAACGTATGGTTAACAATGCGTTAACGCTGGAGGCTCATGTGAAGCAGGTAAAGCAAAAACATCTGGACGGCCAAAGTCTCATTACTCCTGATACTGTCGCAAAAGAGATTTTCTCGAGAAAAACAGAATCTTTTGACGAGCAGTTTGCTGTCGCAAAAGCAGAAATTGCCGTCATTCTTGAATTGGCACAGCAGCAATTTGAAAACGGTCTTCCTGCGAAGGAGATAATACATTTCACTGCCGGCGCCTTGCATGGATTGCGTAACAAAATCCACTCAAGCGTGTGGGCCGAGTTGATCGGCGTTGTGCAGAATCATGCCGTATCCGATTACTTTCTCGAAGATCCCTTCACGCGCTGGTCGTTTGAAAAGCCGCGCGGATATTCGGGCGATGCCCAGCTGCTGGATTTCATCTATGGCCACGACAGCATTGCCGGCCTTGTCCGCAATGCAACGCCGCTGGGAGCGGCGCTTTATGACTACACCAAGGATGCAAGTTCTTCGGTCGCCGTTCGCGAGCGTCGCGATCTCCTGACGCGCTTCGTGGATGAAGCTGCGGACCGGCATGGAGGCGATGCGGAAATTCTTACCATCGCGTCCGGGCATCTGCGCGAGGCGAACAATTCGGTTGCCTTGAAGGAGCGGCGGATCAAGCGTTGGGTGGCGCTGGATCAGGATCCCTTGAGCGTCGGGGCGGTGATGCGCGATTTCCAGGGGACCTGCATCGAGGCTATTGATGGTTCCGTGCGCGATATCGTCCTGCGTTCGCAGGAGCTCGGATCGTTCGACCTCGTTTATGCTGCGGGTTTGTACGACTATCTGAACGACAAGGTTGCCATAAAGCTGACGAAACGCTGCATGGAAATGCTGAAGCCCGGTGGCATGTTCCTCTTCGCCAACTTCTCAGAGGATATCGTCGTCGACGGTTACATGGAAACCTTCATGAACTGGGCGCTGCTGCTGCGTTCGAAGGCCGACATGTGGCGGATCATCAATGAAAGCGCCGATCCGTCGACAATCGAGGCTGACGTGTTCTTTGGCGAGAACCACAACATCGTTTACGGTACGATGCGCAAGAAGGCGTGATTTAAGCGGAATGACAGCAATATTGCCGGGCGAGGGGGAGCGCCCGCATTGTCTTCCCAGGTATTTGCGGATTGCCGTGCTGTGGTGGGATACACGGCGGCATCATAAAATATTTGCTTAAAAATCTCGCTGCCCATAAGGGTTTGCGACAATATTTTAGGGGAATGGAACTACAGAAATGAAACGATACTATTCGGATATGGGCGGCCTGCCGGGCCAGACGGAACTACTTTCGAGCAAGGCTGTCTTCAAGACCGCATACGCGGTCATTCCGAAAACCGTGATGTCCGACATCGTCACCAGCGTTCTGCCGCACTGGACCGGGACGCGCGCATGGATCATCGCGCGACCGATGACGGGTTTCTCCGAGACGTTTGCCCAATATATCGTCGAGGTCGCGCCGGGTGGCGGCAGCGACCGTCCTGAGCCTGATGCGCGAGCCGAGGCTGCCATTTTTGTCGTCGATGGCGATATGACGATTGATTTTGACGGATCGGCCCATGCGCTTCGCGCAGGCTCTTTCGCATTTCTGCCAGCCGGTTCCAGCTGGAAGCTGCACAACACCGGAAATGTTGCAGTGAAGTTTCATTGGGTGCGCAAGGCGTTCCAGGTGGTCGAGGGACTTGAACCTCCTCCGGCGATCTTTACGCACGAGGATGAGCAAAGCATGTCGCCGATGCCGGACACGGACGGCAAATGGGCAACGACGCGCTTCATCGATCCTGCCGATGACCGTTATGACATGCACCTCAACATCGTTACTCTGGAGCCTGGTGCGACCATTCCGTTCATGGAAACGCACGTTATGGAGCATGGTCTTTATGTGCTGGAAGGCAAGGCCGTCTACCGTCTGAATGAAGACTGGGTGGAAGTGCAGGCGGGTGATTTCATGTGGCTGCGCGCCTACTGCCCGCAGGCCTGCTATGCTGGCGGACCGGGCCGGTTCCGCTATCTGCTTTACAAGGACGTAAATCGTCACGTCAAACTCTGGTGATGGGTTTCCAGGTCATCCCGCCGATTAAGCGCTTGCGTTAAATCGAGAATGACTAATAAATCCTATTGATGTGACGCAGTGAGTTGCCGCTTTCGTGGGCGCCGGATTTTTCCGGCGACTCTACGTTGTTGTCGTGAAAGAGAAGATTGCATCGGATGATTGACGCAAGCGATACCAATGTCTTCAACCTCGCGCCTGTGGCGATGTGGATCGAAGATTTCAGCGACGTAAAACGGCAATTCGACAGCTGGCGTGCGGAGGGGGTGGAGGATCTTCGTCGTTTTCTGCTTGAGGACAAGTCGCGTGTCGCGACGTGCTCCCAGAAAATTCGCGTTCTGGAGGTGAACCCGAGAACGCTGGAGCTGTTTGAGGCAACCGACCAGCAGCACCTTGTCGAAAACCTGCACCGCATCTTCCGGGACGACATGCTGGAAAGCCATGTGAACGAGCTTTCGGAGCTCTGGGATGGCAAGACGGAATTCACCAGCAACGCCGTCAATTATTCCATCGGCGGCAAGCGGCTGGATATCCAGTTGAAGGCAACTGTCGTTCCCGGTCACGAAGAGACGCTCGACCGGCTGTTGCTGACGACCGAGGATGTGACGGAACGCGAGGAAGCGCGCCGCAGAGAGCGTCTCAACCGTGATTATGCGGAAGGCCTGTTCCAGCATTCGCCGGTTTCACTGTGGGTCGAGGATTTCAGTCGCATCAAGCGCCTGATAGAAGAAGTGCGTGATCGTGGCATCGTCGACTTCCGCGTTTTCATGGATGTTCATCCCGAATTCGTTCGCCAGTGCATGAGCGAGATCAGGGTGATCGACGTCAATCAGGCCACGCTCGACCTGTTCTGTGCGCCAGATCGCCATGTTCTCCTGCAGCGGCTTCGCGACATTTTCCGTGACGAGATGGAAAAGCCTTTCCGCGAGCAGTTGATGGAGTTGTGGAACGGCAATCTTAATCATCATCGCGAGGTGGTGAATTATGCGCTGGACGGTACGCTGCGCCACGTCCTGCTGCATTTCTCGGTATTTCCGGGGCATGAGCATGACTGGTCACTGGTTCAGGTAGCCCTGACGGACATCACCGCACGCAAGAAGGCTGAAGCTTATCTCGAATATCTTGGCAAGCACGATGTGCTGACCAAGCTTCACAACCGCGCTTTCTACTCGGAAGAACTGAACAGGCTGGAGCGCAATTCGCTGCGTCCCGTCTCGGCTCTCGTGATCGATCTGAATGGTCTCAAAGAGGCCAACGATACACTCGGGCACGATGCGGGCGATGCGCTTCTTCGCCGGGTCGGTGAAGTCCTGAACGGTGTCGTCAAGGCGCCCAACCATGCAGCACGCATCGGTGGTGATGAGTTCGCCATCCTGCTGCCGGGTGCGGACCGGCAGGTTGCCGCATCCGTCGTGGAAACCGTCTACGAACTTTTGAAGATCAACAACCAGTTTTACTCCAGCGCGCCGCTCAGCATTGCGCTCGGTGTCGCGACCAGCGAAACGGGTGAAACGATGGAATCGCTGGTCCGCCGGGCCGATATCAACATGTACGAGCAGAAGAAGGCCTATTACGCTGCACAGCGGGCGCGCATGGCCGGTAACAGCGATTTGGCGGAAGATCTTCCGCATTCGAAAATCGTCCCGGAACGCAACGTTTCGCTCAAGCGGTAGCGGCTTGCTGCCCGTTCCAATCGGGGCGGCTCAGGCGGTCATTCGTGAGGTCTTGGCGAATACACTCAGACCAAGCCATTCCTGAATGTCGCGCGCGAGCAGCTTGTCTCCTTCCAGCCTCAGTGCCTGCGCATCGATCTCCTGGCGTATCGTCGACAGGCCCATCCAGATTGCCGTCATCGACCGAAGCGCCCCTTCGACGAGGAGGTCCACGTCGTAGCCCGGATCGAAATTGCACAGATCGACCTGCCCGCGTTCAACCACCAGCCACCAGCACCTCTGTGACGGCGAAAGTTCCGGGTACAGAAACTGTATCGTGCAGCGACGGGCGGGAAGCATTCCGGCATCGAGGTTTCTGCGCATGTCCCACATGAGCAGGGACGGATCGAGATTCTTCAGGGAAAGCCGGGATTCCATCCATCGTTGCGCCCAGTTTCCCAGACCTATGATGAGCGGCCGCAATTCCTCTCCCGCTGTCGTGAGATGGTAATCGGAGATGCCGTGCGCATTCCGCGTTGCCGTGATGATGCCTGCCTGTTCCAGCTCTTTCAGCCTTTTTGACAGGAGGGCGGGCGACATTTTGGGCAGGCCGCGGCGCAGCTCGTTGAAGCGCGTCGAGCCGCAGAGGAACTCGCGCACGACCAGCGTCGTCCAGCGTGAGCACAGGACTTCCGACGCCATTGAAACCGGACAGAACTGCCCGTAGCCGTGACGCTCCACCATGATGACCTCCCGCGGTCTGTCGTGGCAGGATATTGCAAAGCGCTCGATCCGCCAATCACCCTTTCAGGCCATGGCAAGCTGTATCCGATACAGTTCGTGAACTAGCCGCAAATCCGAAACGGGCGCAAAATTTCAGTCCTCATCAGACAGGAGGTACTGATATGACTGCGCTTGCAGAACCAATGAAGAAAACTGACAGTGGTCCTTCTTTGGCAGAGCGGACCAATTCCGTCCTGCCGGAGCTGGCCCGGCGTGCCGCTTTGATCGACGCAAGCGACGGATTCGTTGGCGAGAATTACGGGCTGTTGAAGGAGGCCGGTCTTGTGGAGGCGGGTGTTCCCGTCGAACTGGGCGGACTTGGCGCGGACGTTTCCGACCTCGCGGACATGTTGAAATCCATCGCGCATGTCTGCGGATCGACGGCCCTTGCTTTTTCCATGCACACCCATCAGGTCGCCATTCCCGCGTGGCGCTGGCGACATCAGAAGGTGGCTGCGGTGGAACCGCTGCTGAGGCGTGTTGCGACGGAGCAGGTCATATTGCTGTCGAGTGGCGGGTCCGACTGGATCGGCGGATCGGGCAAGGCCACGAAGGTCGATGGTGGATATCGCATCACCGCGCGCAAACGTTTCACCTCCGGCGCGGGCGCGGGCAACATCCTGATGACCGGCGCTGTCTGCGAAGAACAGGGCGGAGCGCGCAAGGTTATTCATTTCGGCGTTCCGATGGCTGCGCCGGAGGTTTCCATCGTAGATACCTGGCGAACGCTCGGGATGAGGGGAACCGGCTCCAACGACGTGATGATCGAAAATCTCTTCGTGCCGGATTCGAATATCGCCTTTTCCAGAAACGCGGGAGAATGGCACCCCGTATTTCACATCATTGGCACGGTCGCCTTTCCGTTGATCTATGCTGTCTATCTTGGCGTTGCCGAAAGCGCCCGCGACATATCCGTCAAAATGGTCCGCGAAAAAGGCGCGAGCGATGACGTCATCGGTCTGGTAGGGCGCATGGAAACGTCTCTGCGTGCCGCGCAGATGGCGCACCGCTGGATGCTGGACGTTGTTTCCCGGAATGCTCCGTCGGCGGAAACCATCAACGAGGTCATGATTGGCCGTTCTCTGGTTGCCCGCCACGCGATAGAGGCGACGGAGCTTGCCATGGAAGTCGCGGGCGGCGCGGCATTTTATCGAGACAACGGGCTGGAACGTTGCTTCCGGGATGTGCAAGGCGCTCGCTATCATCCGCTGCAGCCGGGAGCGCAGGCCAGATATGCAGGCTCGTTCGCGCTCGGCCTGCCGACGGACACCATCTTCTAGGGGGAGCCCCGGCGGACGGCAGGTGCTGTTCCTCATCCTTTTTGATGCAGAAGCAGCACCTGTGGTAGCCGCTGATTTCTTTGAAAATCTAGCGAAGTCCCGCCCTTGATCCCGGATCGCATCGCGCATCCGGCTTTCGGAGCGGCTCATCGTGAAGCCGCTTTCCCGTCGTTCTCACATCGCCGTGAGAGTTCTGCTGCATCGCAAACTGACGATTGCGAAATCTTACATACGTGTTAGTATGTATGTAATTTTGGATTCAGTCTATGAACTCGGAGCGCGTAATGGCGAAGAAATTGGGGCAGGTTTTGGCGGTGCTTTTGGCAGGCGCGGCGCTGGCGGGGTGCAGTGAGGAGCAGGCATCTGCGCCTCGTTCGATGCCGCCCGGCGTGGTGAAAGTTGTCACGGCCCAGCAGGAAGAACTGCCAATCACCAACGAACTGCCAGGGCGCATCGCGCCGACGCGGCTTGCGGAGGTGCGCCCGCGCGTATCGGGAATCATCATTGAACGGGTTTTCGAGCAGGGCTCGCTGGTGAAGGAGGGTGACGTCCTTTACAAGATCGATCCGGCACCTTTCCAGGTTCGTGTCGATAGCGCCGAAGCAACGCTTCGCCGGGCACAGGCTGCCCAGTTGCAGGCACGCCAGACGGCTGACCGTCAGCAGCAGCTCCGCCGCTCGAATGTCGGCTCGCAGCAGGAATTCGACAATGCGGTGGCTCTGCTTGCGCAGGCTGACGCCGAAGTGGCGGTTGCCGAGGCCGGTGTCGCCGAAGCGAAGCTGAACCTGCAATACGCCAATGTCACCGCACCGATCAGCGGACGTATCGGCCGCGCGCTGATTACCGAAGGTGCGCTTGTCAGCGCCACGGGTTCGGAAAATCTGGCGACGATTCAACAGCTTGATCCGATCTATGCCGACTTCACACAGCCCGCTGCCGATCTCATCCGGCTGCGCAAGGCGTTGCAGGACGGTCAACTGATGACCGGGCCGAACGAGGCGGAAGTCAATCTTCTGTTCGATGACGGCAGCCGTTATCCGCAGCACGGGCGTCTGTTGTTCTCCGAAGCTGCTGTTGACGCGACGACCGGTCAGGTTACGCTGCGCGGTGAGTTCCCCAACCCGAACGGCGATCTGCTGCCGGGCATGTATGTCCGCGTCCAGATCCAGCAGGGCATCCAAAAGGCGGCATTCGCCGTTCCCCAGCAGGCGGTTCAGCGTGATGCGGGCGGTCAGGCAAGCGTGCTTGTCGTTAACGCCGAAGATACCGTAGAGCAGCGCCGCGTCAGCGTCGGCCGTGCCATAGGCGATCGCTGGGTGATTTCTGAAGGCCTCAAGAATGGTGATCGGGTTGTTGCCGAAGGCTTCCAGAAGACGGCGCCCGGCGCGAAGGTTAAGCCCGAAGCCTGGACGGAAGCCGGTGACGCCGCGCCCGCGACCGCAGATGCGGCGCCCGCCGCCAAGCAGTAAGGACTGGCTTCATGGCACGCTTTTTTATCGATCGCCCGATTTTCGCATGGGTCGTTGCGATTTTCATCATGCTGGCGGGTTTGCTCGCCATTCCCATGCTGCCGATTGCGCAATATCCGAATGTTGCGCCGCCGCAAATCTCCGTGTCCACGACCTATCCCGGCGCGTCACCCGAAGACATTTATCAAAGCGTCACGCGTCCTATCGAGGAGGAGCTGAACGGCGTTCCCGGCCTCATCTATTTCGAGTCGACCTCGGAATCCTCGGGCCGTATCTCCATCAACGTCACCTTCGCGCCCGGCACGAATATCGGCGAGGCGCAGGTTGAAGTTCAGAACCGCATCGCCCGCGTCGAGCCACGCCTGCCGCAGGCCGTGACGCAGCAGGGTATGCGTGTCGAGCAGGCGGGTACCGCGTTTCTGATGATGGTGGCTCTCACCTCCGTCGACGGCAATACGGATGCCATTGGCCTTGGCGACTATCTCAGCCGTAACGTGGTCGGTGAAATCCGCCGTGTTCCGGGTGTCGGCAGTGCACAGCTCTTTGCGACGCAGCGCTCCATGCGTATCTGGATGGACCCGGACAAGATGCTTGGCCTCGGGTTGACCTCGTCGGATGTCATCAATTCCATCCAGGCGCAGAACTCCCAGGTCGCGGCAGGCCGCATCGGCGCATCTCCGAACCCGATTGGCCAGCAGATATCGGCGACCGTCAACGTGCAGGGCCAGCTGACGTCTCCGGAGGAATTCGGCTCCATCGTGCTGCGCGCCAATCCCGATGGCTCGTCCGTCCGGTTGCGTGACGTGGCACGCGTCGAGGTCGGTGGCGAAAGCTACAACTTCTCGAGTCGCCTGAACGGCAAGCCCAGCGCCGCGATCGGCGTTCAGCTTTCACCGACAGGCAATGCGTTGCAGACGTCCGAGGGCGTCAAGGCGACCATGGAGGAGCTGTCGCGGTATTTCCCGCCGGGCATCGAGTACGAAGTCCCCTACGATACGAGCCCGTTCGTCAAGGTGTCCATCGAGAAGGTGATCCACACCCTGATCGAGGCGATGATCCTCGTCTTCGTGGTGATGTTCCTCTTTCTACAGAACATCCGCTACACCATCATTCCAACGCTGGTGGTGCCCGTGGCGCTACTCGGCACCTGCGCGGTCATGTTCGTATCGGGATTCTCGATCAACGTGTTGACCATGTTCGCCATGGTTCTGGCCATCGGTATTCTCGTGGATGACGCCATCGTCGTGGTGGAGAACGTCGAGCGCATCATGGCGGAGGAGCATCTTTCGCCAAAGGAAGCGACACGCAAGGCAATGGGCCAGATTTCCGGCGCCATCATCGGTATCACGCTGGTTCTGACGGCGGTGTTCGTGCCCATGGCCTTTTTCCCGGGCGCGGTCGGCATCATCTATCAGCAGTTCAGTCTGACGATGGTGGTTTCGATCCTGTTCTCGGGCTTTCTTGCGTTGTCGTTGACACCGGCACTCTGCGCGACCTTCCTGAAACCGATCAAGGGTGGACATCACGAGAAGAAAGGTTTCTTCGGCTGGTTCAACCGTAATTTCGACAAGGCGTCGCATGGCTATTCGTCATCGGTGGGGTCGATCATCAAGCGGTCCGGCCGTTTCATGGTCATCTATCTGGCGCTGCTGGCCGGCCTTGGCTGGACCTATGTGCAATTGCCGACCTCGTTCCTGCCGAATGAAGACCAGGGTTACCTGATCGTTGACATCCAGGCGCCTTCCGAAGCCAGCAGCGAGCGTACGCTCCAGACCATCGAGCAGATCGAAAAGATCTTCATGGCGGAGAAGGCTGTCGAACGCGTGATCGCGATCAGCGGCTTCTCGTTCTCGGGGTCCGGCCAGAACGCGGGTCTTGCCTTTGCGACGCTCAAGGACTGGAGTGAACGTGGTCCGGAAGATTCTGCCGCTGCAATTTCTGCGCGCATCAATGGCAAGCTCTGGGGTCTTCCCGACGCCATGTCATTCGCGCTCTCGCCGCCGCCCATTCAGGGTCTCGGTAACTCCAGCGGCTTCACGTTCCGACTGCAGGACCGCTCCGGTGCTGGCCAGACGGCGCTCAGTGCCGCGGGTGCGCAGCTTATGGCTGCTGCCGCAAAAAGTCCGGTACTGGCGGGTCTTCGCATCGAGGGCATGCCTGACTCCGCTCAGGTCAACCTCATCATCGACCGCGAAAAAGCCAACACGTTTGGCGTAGCGTTCAGTGACATCAATGCGACGATCTCCGCGAACATGGGTTCGTCCTATGTCAACGACTTCCCTAATGCTGGCCGCATGCAGCGCGTGACGGTTCAGGCCGAGCAGGGGCAGCGTATGAAGACCGAGGATCTGTTGAACCTCAACGTGCGTAACGCCAATGGCGGCATGGTGCCGATGGCCGCATTCGCTTCTGTGGAATGGGTGCGCGGTCCGTCTCAGGTGGTTGGCTATAACGGCTATCCGTCCATCCGCATCAGCGGTCAGTCGGGTCCGGGATATTCGTCCGGTGATGCCATCGCGGAGATGGAACGCCTTGCAGGTGAACTGCCCACCGGCTTCGGCTTCGAGTGGACGGGTCAGTCGTTGCAGGAAATCCAGTCGGGTTCGCAGGCTCCTGCCCTGATCGGCCTCAGCGTTCTGTTTGTCTTCCTGCTGCTGGCGGCACTCTACGAAAGCTGGTCCATTCCGCTCGCGGTCATGCTCGTGGTGCCGCTAGGCGTCATCGGCTCGGTCGCTGCCGTGATGATGCGTGGCATGTCCAACGACGTCTACTTCATGGTGGGGCTCATAGCCATCATCGGCCTGTCCGCAAAGAACGCTATCCTCATCATCGAGTTTGCCAAGGATTTGCGGGCAGAAGGAAAATCCACCTATGATGCCACGGTTGAAGCGGCGCATCTGCGCTTCCGCCCCATCCTCATGACGTCGCTGGCCTTCTCTCTTGGCGTGTTGCCCATGGCAATCGCGTCGGGCGCCAGCGCCGCCAGCCAGAACGCGATTGGTACCGGCGTTCTGGGTGGGATGATCTCCGCGACGATCCTTGCGATCTTCTTCGTGCCGGTCTTCTTCGTCTTCATCATGAATCTTTTCGCGGGACGACGGAAGGACAGGGAGGTCGCTGCTGACGCGGTGTCGCCAGCAGAGTAGAAACGGTTGCAAGGCGGACCGGTCATCCCGGTTGGCGACGGTCATAGGAGCATCCCCGGCAGTGGCATTGTACGCTTCAGCCGGGGATTGCGGTGGAACGAAGAAACAGCGCATTGACGTATCTGGTGTCATGACCAGTTTTTCAGGTGAAAGAAAGTGCGGCGCGAAAAAGCGCCGTGTTTATGATGAAGGAGGCATGGAGATGCGCAGGACCAAGGCTGAGGCAGAAGAAACCCGTCAGGCTATTCTTGCTGCGGCGGAACTGGTTTTCTTCAAGAAAGGCGTAGCCAACAGTTCGCTGGATGAAGTCGCGGCCGCTGCCGGAGTGACGCGCGGCGCAATCTACTGGCATTTTTCCAGCAAGGTCGATCTTTTCCTCGGTCTGTATCAATCGGTCGCACTGCCGGAGGCCGACCTTCTCGACCTCGGTGATCCCGATCTGACCGGCAACGAACTTTTCGTATTGCTGGAGCAGGGGGCGTGCAACTGGCTGGCTCTGCTCGCCACGGACGAACAACGCCAGCGCATCATGACCATTACATTGCGGACCAACTATTCCGATGAGTTCGCGCCTGTCCTGCGGGCGCAGGAGGAACTGGACAAGCTCCATAAGGATCTGCTCAAGGCGGCCTTTCGGCGTCTGGAAGCAGAAGGCGCCTTCAACGCAAACTGGACGGCCGAATCGGCATTCGGCGCAATCTACTGGCTGATAAAGGGTATGTGTTCCGACTGGCTTCTGTTCGGTAAACAGTTCGATCTGGCGAAGGAGGGGGCCGAGGCAGTGCATCGTCTCCTGAAGAGTTTTCGGCGTTTTCCCGATGCGTGACCACGCTTCAGGCGTGTGAATATCAGTGCGGCAGCCTGCATCTTGCGCTCGTTGACGGTATTCCCACTCATTCCTCTGTTGGTAAGACGAAGCCAACCCGGCTCATCGGGTTGAACGGACCTTTCCGCCGCATCGACCGGATAGCGGTGATAAACGAAGGGGTGGGTAGACTTTCCTGTTCAAATTTCAGTGTATTTGAACGGGCTAAACAAATTTGCTTTACGTACCTCAAAACGGACGCTAGCTTCTTTCCTGAGCTTTGGGAGGAGTTCGCAATGTCCGATACGCTGAAGATTGAAATGCATGGATCACCTGTCTGTTGCAGCAGACGGTGACGCCGTATGGCTTTTTCTGATGAATTTTCCGTGCCGCCTGTCGTTGAAACTGTCGGGTTGTCGAAGTCGTTCGGACCTGTACAGGTTCTGAGGGATATCAGCTTTCAGGTCCGCGCCGGCGAGGTTCACGCCATCATTGGCGAGAATGGCGCCGGCAAGTCGACGCTGATGAAGCTGCTTGCAGGCAACGAAAAGCTGACCTCCGGTGAAATGAGGATCGATGGCGAAGCGGTTTCCCTTGCGGGGCCGGTCGATGCGGAGCATCGCGGCATCGTCCTGGTGCATCAGGAAATCCTGCTCGCGCCAGACCTGACTGTGGCCCAGAACATCTATCTGGGGCGCGAACTGCTGAAAGGCCCGGTCGTCGATGATGGCGCAATGCGTGCCGGCGCGCGGGATGCAATCCGGGAGCTCGGTGGAGATATCGACCCCGATGCCATCGTTGGCAGCCTGTCGATTGCGCAACGCCAGCTTGTTCAGATCGCCCGCGTTCTGCTCGTTCCCCACCGTGTCGTCATTTTCGACGAGCCGACCGCCAGCCTCACGCCGGTCGAAACCGATGCGCTGCTGAACGTCATCCGTGATATCCGCGCCAAGGGTGTCGCTGTTCTTTATATCTCTCATCGCCTGCCCGAAGTGAAGGACATTGCCGATCGTGTCACCGTGCTGCGGGATGGCAGGCTGGTAGCCTCGCATATGGCGCAAGACCTGCAACCAGCCGATATGGCCCGTCTGATGGTCGGTCGCGACGTTGCGAAACTCTATCCCGACCGCGTGGCGGCGGAAGAACGGGAAACGGTTCTGGAAGCGGAGCATTTCGCCGTACCCGGTTACGTTACGGATGCCTCGTTCCGTCTCCACAAAGGCGAAATCCTTGGTTTTGCCGGTCTTGTCGGGGCTGGCCGTACAGAATTGATGGAGGGGGTACTCGGCCTCCGTCCGGGGCGGGGCACGGTTCGACATCTCGGCACGCCGGTGCATTTCACGAAGGCGGAGGACAGTCTGGCGGCTGGCATCGTCTATCTCAGCGAGGATCGCAAGGGGAAAGGGCTGCTCCTCACCAAGGACCTGCGCATCAACCTCACGCTCGCCTCGTTGAAGCGATTCAGCAGCTTTTTCCGTATCGATAAAAATCGGGAAGACGCGGCCTTGGATGATGCCGTGCGTGATTTCGATATCCGCACAGGCCGTAAGGATCTGCTCGCTGGCCAGCTGTCCGGTGGCAACCAGCAGAAGCTGCTTCTCGCCAAGATGATGCTTCTCGATCCGTCCATCGTCATCATCGACGAGCCGACGCGTGGCATAGACATCGGCACCAAGGAACAGATCTACCGCTTCATAGCGAAGCTTGCGGAGGAGGGGCGGTCGATCATCGTCGTCTCGTCGGAAATGCCTGAACTGATCGGCATATGTGACCGTATCCTCGTCATGCGCTCAGGCCAGATCGCAGGCGAGGTCAGCGGGGAACGGATGACGGAAAACGATATCGTGGCGCTGGCAACCGGCGTTCATACGGAAAAGGTTGCTTGAGGGGGAACATGAACGAGGCCGCAATCGAAAAAGGCAAAACGCCGAAAACCTCGAAGGACTGGGATCTGCGCGCCGTCGCGCCATTCGTGGCGCTTGCGCTGCTGCTTGTGCTCGGCACCATCGCCAATCCAAATTTCATCGGTATCGACAACCTTCTGAATGTCGTGACCCGTAGCGCCTTCATTGCCATCATCGCGCTTGGCGCAACATACGTCATCACCTCTGGCGGGCTTGATCTCTCCGTCGGTGCCATGGTCGCTTTCGTCGCCAGTCTGATGATCCTGTTCATGAACAGCGGGGCGATCGCCAATCCGCTGCTGATGCTGGTGGCCGCCATGGCGCTTGCTGTCGCCATCGGTGCGGCCTGTGGTCTGGCGAACGGCCTTATCACCACCATCGGGCGTATCGAGCCGTTCATCGCCACGCTTGGCACCATGGGTATCTATCGCGGGCTTACCACATGGCTGTCGCAGGGGGGCGCGATCACGCTGCGGAACCCGGAAATCCAGACGCTTTATCGTCCCGTTTATTTCGGCAGCGTCTTTGGCGTGCCGGTGCCGGTCATCGTCATTTTCGTCACCGCTGCCATCGCCGCCTTCGTTCTTTATCGTACCCGTTACGGCCGGCATCTGATCGCCGTCGGCTCGAGCGAGGACGTGGCGCGTTATTCCGGTATCTCGGTCGCCCGTGTGCGCACCATCGCCTATGTCGTGCAGGGGCTCTGTGTCGCGGTTGCCGTGCTGCTCTACGTGCCGCGGCTTGCCTCGACATCGGCCACGACCGGCATGCTGTGGGAGTTGCAGGCCATCACGGCCGTCGTTGTCGGCGGGACCGCGCTCAGGGGTGGCGTCGGGCGGATCTGGGGTACGATCTGCGGGGCCTTCATTCTGGAGATCGTCGGCAACATCATGATCCTGTCGAACTTCGTCAGCGAATATCTGATCGGCGCCATCCAGGGGGCCATCATCATCATCGCCATGCTGGTGCAGCGTTCGCTCAGTCGAAGGTAGCGGGGCGGCATCAGGACATTCGGCCGCGCAGTGTTGGGGCAGGCGCGGTTTACCGAGGAGGAATGCCCCGGTCTTGGGAGGAGAAAGACTATGCGTAGAAAATTCATCGGCGTGGCCTTTGCCGCGCTGGCTGTGGCTTTTGCCGGTTCGGTGCAGGCGCAGGACAAGAAGGTCACCATCGGCGTATCCATTCCGGCAGCGGACCATGGCTGGACGGCTGGCGTCGTCTACCATGCCGAGCGTGTGGCGAAGCTGCTGATGGCGGAACATCCGGGGCTGAACGTCATCGTCAAGACATCACCTGATGCCGCCAATCAGGCGAACGCGCTTCAGGATCTCGCCGTGCAGGGGCTGGATGCGCTTGTCGTCCTGCCGTCCGACCCCGATCCGCTGGTCAACGCTATCAAGGAAATCAAGGACAAGGGCACTTTCGTTGCCCTCGTCGACCGCGCACCCAGCGTCAACGACAATTCGATCCGCGATCTCTACGTGGCGGGCAACAATCCCGCACTTGGGCAGGTTGCGGGTGAGTACATCAAGAAGACGACACCCGACGCCGAAGTGGTGGTCATCCGCGGTCTGCCGATCCCGATCGATCAGCAGCGTCAGGATGGCTTTGACAAGGGTATCGCCGGATCGAACGTGAAGGTTCTCGACCGTCAGTACGGCAACTGGAACCGTGACGACGCCTTCCGCGTCATGCAGGACTACCTGACCAAGTACAAGAAGATCGACGTGGTCTGGTGTCAGGATGACGACATGGCGATTGGCGTGCTTCAGGCCATCGAGCAGGCCAAGCGCACCGATATCCAGTACATCGTCGCGGGTGCCGGCTCCAAGGACATGATCAAGAAGGTCATGGACGGCGACAAGCTGGTGCCGGTCGATGTGCTTTATCCGCCAGCGATGGTGGCGACCGCCATGGAACTGACGGCCGGTCATTTCTACGATCAGGTGCCGGTCAGCGGCGAGTACATTCTCGACGCCACGTTGATCACCAAGGAGAATGCCGAGCAGTTCTACTTCCCGGATTCACCATTCTGATAGAACCTCATGCCGAACGGAAAACGCCCGCTCATCCAGCGGGCGTTTTTGTTGCCGCTCACATGATCTTTGCTTGACGAGAGCGCTACCCATCCGGCACGTCGAAGCCGCAAGAAGGGCGGGATTCGCCTGGAACAAGAGTGAGCGAATGACCGGTCTGGCAGTTTATGCAGGTTTGTTTCTGACCGCCTTCATCGCGGCGACGATCATGCCCATGCAATCCGAAGCGGCCCTTGCCGGGCTGATCGTGCTCAAATCGCATCCGGTCTGGCTGCTGGTGGCGGTGGCAAGCATCGGCAATGTCGCAGGCTCCTTCGTCAACTGGCTGCTGGGGCGCGGCATAGAACGTTTCCGGGACAGGCGCTGGTTTCCGGTGAAGCCCGAGGCGCTGGAGCGCGCGCAGAGCTGGTATCGGCGTTACGGGAAATGGTCGCTGCTCCTGAGCTGGATGCCGCTGATCGGCGATCCGCTGACGGTTGCAGCGGGCATCATGAAGGAGCCGCTGCCGGTTTTTCTACTGCTCGTCACACTTGCCAAGGTCGGGCGGTATGTCATTCTGGCGCTGATTACACTGAATTTCATCTGAGGCGCGAAAGAAGACCGGCACCTCTCATCCGTCGTACCGGACGAGATCCCGCATCCCGCAGCCATCCCGGCGCGCAACCGGGGTGACGGGTGCAAAAATTCACTTGTAATCAAGCCGCTCGCGGTTCCCAGCTCGCGAAAGGATCGGGCAGGTGCCGCCAGGTCTCCGGCGTGAAGGCAGTGCTGTCGATAAGGCAGGCGTCGAGCTCGGCCCGAAGCCGTGCCTCGTCCATAGGGTCGGCGCCGATGAAGACGATCTCCTGCCGTCTGTCGCCCCAGACCGGGTCGAGATAGGGTTTCATCATGTCGAGGAACTGACTTTCGCGCGGCCACCGTTCCTTCGGTACGGCGGACCACCACAACCCCATTTTCCCGGTCCGCACCAGTGCACCCGCCTGGCTGATTTCGCCGACGTGATCCGGCCGGGTCGCCAGCCAGAAAAAACCCTTGGCGCGCACCACGCCCGGCCAGCTGCGGTCAATGAAACGCTGGAAAAGCACGGGATCGAAAGGTTTTTTGGCGCGATAGACGAAAGAGCGGATGCCGTATTCCTCGGTTTCAGGAATATGATCCTTGAAGCCATGCAGTTCCTTGAACCATAGCGGGTGCTCTTCGGCTTTCGAAAAGTCGAACCGGCCGGTGCCGAGAACTTCTTTCAGCGCCACCTTGCCGAAATCCGCCTCGATAAGCTTCGCATCCGGGTTGAGCCCCACGATGATCTTGCGCGCCGCATCCTTCTGTTCGGCCGTCGCTGTACCAATCTTGTTGAGGATCACGACATCGGCGAACTCGATCTGCTCGACCAGAAGGTCGACGATGGTGCGGTTGTCGCCGTCACCCGCCGTCTCACCGCGGTCGGCCAGAAAGTCGGAAGAGCTGTAGTCGGCCAGAAGATTGGCCGCATCCACCACCGTCACCATGGTATCCAGCTTCGCAACATCCGACAGGCTCTGGCCGTTCTCATCGCGAAAATCGAAGGTCGCGGCCACAGGCAAAGGCTCTGCGATGCCGGTGGATTCGATCAGCAGGTAGTCGAAACGGTCCTGCTCGGCCAGCGCCCGCACCTCGCTCAGCAGGTCGTCGCGCAACGTGCAACAGATGCACCCATTGGTCATTTCCACCAGTTGCTCCTCGGTGCGGGAAAGGTTTGCCCCACCGTCGCGCACCAGCGCGGCATCGATGTTCACCTCACTCATGTCGTTGACGATGAGCGCAACGCGCAGGCCGTCACGATTGGCGAGAATGTGGTTGAGTAGCGTCGTCTTGCCGGCACCGAGAAATCCGGAAAGAACCGTTACCGGGAGTTTTTTCGACATGAGAACCTCTTTTTGAAAAGATGGATAGGATAGGGAAAAGGGACCGGGCAGCCGGCCGACCCGACGTTGCCGCTCTCTTTTGAAAATACATGTTACGTAATAACATAACAAGATATTTGGCTGTCAACCGCCGTCGCCCCACTTTTGCATCTTTCCGGAATTTAATGTTATTTCATTACATATCATTTGACGAGTGTAATAACATTACATATGCAATGCGACAGACAAACGCCTGCCTCGTTACCATTTCCAATCCAGTCAGGAGCGATCGATGGACGATCCCTGCCTATCCTTCAGAAACCTCACCCTCGGCTATGATGGCAAGGCCGCGGTGCATCGCCTGCATGCCGATATAGCGAAGGGGTCGCTCACGGCGGTGGTGGGTGCCAACGGCTCCGGAAAGTCGACGTTGATGAAGGCTGTTGCCGGCATTCTGCACCCGCAGTCTGGGGAGTATCGTTGCGCGCCGGACGTTTCCGTCGCCTATCTTCCGCAGCAGTCGGCGCTCGACCGTACATTTCCCGCGGAAGTCCGCGACCTGGTATGCCTAGGCCTCTGGCCGAAACGTGGCCTGCTCGGTCACATTACACGCGCTGATCGCGATGCCATGCGCCAGGCTTTGTCCACTGTCGGTCTGTCAGGCTTTGAGAAGACCGGTATCGATGCGCTCTCGGGCGGTCAGTTGCAGCGCACACTGTTTGCGCGAACGATCCTGCAGAATGCCGATCTCATTCTGCTCGACGAGCCTTTCAACGCCGTGGATGAGCGTACGGTTTCCGATCTGATGGCGGTTATCAAGGGCTGGGCTGTCGAGGGCCGTACGGTCATTGCAGTCCTGCATGATTACGATCTCGTCCGGCACCACTTTCCCCAGACCATGCTGCTGGCGAAAAGGCTGGTGGAGTTTGGCGCCACGGAAGACGTTCTCCACCCTGCTGTTCTGCGGCAGGCGAAAAGCCTGCACGAAGCAGAAGGTGAACAGGCCTATTGGTGCGAGCCTGCCGAAGCGTCTCAGGCGAGAGGATCTTCCTCTGTGTTTGCTGCGCGAGGGCATGCCTATGTCTGACATTTTCCTCGCTCCCTTCCTCGAATATGCCTTCATGCAGCGGGCGCTTGCCGGCGCGCTGCTTCTTGCGATCAGCTGTGGGCCGGTCGGTGTTTTCCTCATGCTACGCCGCATGAGCCTGACGGGAGACGCCATGTCGCACGCCATCCTGCCGGGCGCGGCGGTCGGCTTTCTTTTCTACGGTCTGGAGATCGTGCCGATGACCATCGGCGGGCTTGTCGTCGGTTTGCTGGTCGCACTCGGCGCGGGTGCAATATCTCGTTTCACGGTGCAGAAGGAGGATGCCTCGTTGGCGGCCTTCTATCTCATCTCTCTGGCTCTCGGCGTTCTCATCGTTTCCTGGCGCGGATCGAGTATCGATCTCATGCATGTGCTGTTCGGCACCGTGCTTGCGCTCAACGATGACGCGCTCGGCCTTATCGCGGGGATATGTGTCGTCACACTGTCGGTGATGGTCCTGTTTCGCCGTGCTCTGGTGGCAGAGTGCCTCGATCCACTGTTTTTTCGCTCCGTCAGCCGGTGGGGCAGCCCCGTGCACTTCCTGTTTCTGGCCATCGTGGTGCTCAACCTTGTCGGCGGCTTTCAGGCGCTCGGCACGCTGTTATCTGTCGGGTTGATGATGTTGCCGGCGGCCGCCAGCCGTTTCTGGTCCAGCCGGGTCTTGCCCATGTGCCTCGCGTCCATCGGCATCGGAATCGCCTCGTCCTATGCCGGGCTGCTGATGTCCTACCACGCGTCTCTACCGTCCGGCCCGGCCATCATCCTGGCGGCCGGGGTCATCTATGTCCTGTCCATCCTCGCGGGGCCGCGCGGGATTCTGCGCGATTTTCTCAATTCCGGCCGTCACCGAACGGCCTGAAGTACCAGCCTTCCCAAAGGAGATATCTCATGTTCAAAACGTTGCGTTTCGCCGCTTCCGTCAGCCTGCTGTCACTGTCGCCGTTTCTGGTTGCCCAGGCGTCGGCGGCAGAACTCAAGGTGGTTGCCAGCTTCTCAATCATCGCCGATTTTGCCAGGAACGTTGGCGGAGACCGTGTCACCATCACCACGCTTGTCGGTCCGGATGGAGATGCGCACGTCTACGAGCCCCGCCCGGCCGATGCCGTGGCCGTCAGCAAGGCGGACGTGGTTCTCGTCAACGGTCTGGAGTTCGAGGGGTTTCTGAAACGTCTGGTCGAAACGAGTGCGACGAAAGCGCCGGTTGTCGAACTGACGAGAGATGTGGAGCCGTTGAAGCTCTCCGATGAGCCTGCCGGTCACGCCCATCCGGAAGCCGGGGAAAAAGACGCGCATGATCACGCCCATCAACACGGTGATGACGGACATCATCACCACGGCGAATTCGATCCGCATGCGTGGCAGTCCATTGGCAATGCGGAAATCTATGTGAAAAACATCGCCGATGCCTTCTGCGAGGCGGACAAGGCCGGTTGTGCAACCTACACCGCAAATTCCGAAGCCTATGTCGCCAGGCTTCAGCAGCTTGAACACTATGTAACAACGGAAATCGCCGCGATACCGCAGGAGAAGCGCACGATCATCACCTCGCACGATGCCTTCGGTTATTTCGAGAAGGATTATGGTCTTGAGTTCCTGGCGCCTGAGGGAGTTTCCACGGACTCGGAAGCGTCCGCTGCCGATGTCGCCAAGCTTGTGGATCAGGTCAAGCATGACAAGGCTTCTGCGATTTTCGTCGAAAACATCACCGACAAGCGGCTGATCGACCAGATTGCGCGGGAAACCGGCCTCAAAATCGGTGGTACGCTGTATTCGGATGCCTTGTCCAACAAGGATGGCCCAGCCTCGACCTACGTCGATATGGTCAGAAACAACGTCGATACCATCAAGTCGGCAGTGCTGAGCCAGTGACGACTGATCGAAGCGGGGTACACTTGACGTCATCCTCGGGTCAAGCCCGAGGATGACGTCAAGTATGAGGCGAGGGGCAATACACTCTCTGGCGCGGCGAATTTGACCGCCCGTGCCTGAAGGTTAGCCTCCGATTTGATTGGCTTAAACGCACCCTTGCGTGCAGCGCATGGGTGCGTTGATCTATTCTGTCTGTTAAATGCGCATGAAAAGGAGCATATACGGGACATCAAAGGACGCCGGAACGAAAAACGTTGCTGACGTCGCCAAACCTCAGAAAGGGTATTGTCATGAACGTCGCACGCACCTTCAATAACTGGCGCAAGTATCGTCAGACCGTCAACGAGCTGGGCCGCATGAGCACCCGCGAACTGCACGATCTGGGTATTGATCGCAGCCAGATCCAGAGCGTTGCACGCCAGGCTACCGGTTACTGAAACGCCGTCAGCCATAGCTGTTGAAAGTCCTAACGCCCGCCTTGCGGGCGTTTTGTCGTTTCAAGGGCCAAAAGCTGAATAAGCCATGCGCCAGTCGCATATCTGCGCTGCAAGCTTGTGCCTATGAAATGCGCAGAAAAATGGTATCTTCCAATCATCGAACGAACACTCCTCCTCCCAGTTCGTTCGGTACTCCGGGTTGCCTTTACCTCCTCCCAAAGGCACCCGAAAGAACAGCGGTTACCTCCTCCCAACTCGCTGTTCGATCCTTTTAAGAAAGCCTGCCGCACCTCCTCCCGCGGCAGGCTTTTTTATTTTCCCGGACGTTGTCTTCTAATCGAAAGCCATCATCCCGATGGGTGTGACTGCCCGCGTTCCGGTTCGTCTGGCCAGCGCGTAGGACAGGCACTGTTCGACGGCATCGAACGGCACGGGCTTGGAAATAACGCCGACGCCAATGCCGAGATTGACGACGACTTCCGGGTTGGCGGTCATGAATATAACGATCACGCCATGCTCTTCCGAGAGGCGCCTGCCGATTTCCGGGCCGGTCTGACCGTCCGCGAGGTTGACGTCGACGAAGGCGATATCGGCGTTCCGGCCCAGGGCGACGGCCTGGTCCAGCCGGTTGGCTATGCCGATCACATCGGCGTCGTCTTCGGCCTGAAGAATGGAATCCTCGATGTCCATGGCGATCAGGAATTCGTCCTCGACAATCAGGACCCGCGGCTGTCTGACGGTGAACTCGCTTCCGCGATGCAGGACGTCTGCCAACATATGCTCGCCTCCATTCTGTGCTTGCTTGCATCTGCGGAAAGCAAACACCTTTCGGTGCAGGTCGTTCCAAATTGAGAGAAACATGGTGAATGGAGTGTAAACGGCTTACGTTTTCAGCTATCACCGGCCAAAGCGAAACAGTTGATTCGGTTCGGTTTTCATCCGGGGGAAGTGGTCGGAGGAATATGCGTGCTACCGGACTTTCGCCTTTTTCCGCAGGCATTCCGACAGGTTAAATGCCGGAATCCAGAAGATCTAGAAAAGAGAACACGACGATGAGCCAGTCCCCGCACGCTTCCATAGCCCGTAATACGCCTAATATCGCCGTTGTCGGCGTTGGCGGCGGCGGTGGAAACGCTATCAACAACATGATCGCCGAAGGCATTGGCGGCGTCGATTTCATCGCGGCTAATACGGATGCGCAGGCGCTGAAGAAAACCAATGCACCGCGTCTGGTCCAGCTCAGCTCGGAGCTGACGGGTGGTCTGGGCGCTGGTGCGGATCCTCAGGTCGGACGGCAGGCGGCGATCGATTCCCTCGATGAGATCATGGATCACCTGAGCGGTTACGACATGTGCTTCATCACCGCGGGCATGGGGGGCGGCACCGGCACGGGTGCAGCGCCGGTCATTGCGGAGGCCTGCCGGGCGAAGAACATCCTGACGGTCGGCGTCGTGACCTTGCCTTTCAGCTTCGAGGGCGCGCGGCGCATGCGGGCGGGAGAGCAGGGCTTTGCCAACCTCCTTAACACCGCGGATACCGTCATCGTCATTCCGAACCAGAACCTGCTGCGCATTGCTGACGCGGGAACGACGTTCGAAAACGCGCTGAAGACTGCAGACAAGGTTCTGTCGCTGGGTGTTCGCTGCATTACCGATCTCATTTTGCGCGAAGGCCTGGTCAATCTCGATTTCGCCGATGTCCGGTACGTCATGAAGAATGGCGGGCGTGCGCTGATGGGGACCGCCATGGCCAAGGGCGAGAAGCGCGCCTCGGAAGCTGCCGCCGCCGCCATCGCCAATCCGCTGCTGGGCGAGCCGTCGCTGAAGGAAGCACGCGGTGCGCTGGTGTCGATTTCCGGCGGCAACGATCTGACGCTCTATGAGATCGATGAAGCCATGACGCTGGTGCGTGAAGCCGTCAGCGAAGAGACGGATGTCGTGATGGGCGCATCCTTCGATCCGTCGCTCGATGGCGGTTTCAAGATCTCCGTCGTCGCGACGGGTCTGAGGAACTGATCCTGATCGCAGGCAATTTTACGAACTGAAGCGAGCCGTCGCGGATCATTTCGCGGCGGCTTTTTTGTTTCTTCCGCACGAATGTTTCGCGATAAGCCGTGGAGGGTGCTTTCGCAGCGTTGATCGAAAAAAAATATAGTCGTACTCTTTATGTCGACAAGAGGGATGTGATGATGAACGATACAATTGCTTCTGCCGAGCGCAAGCGCGGCTCTGGCGTCAAGATGGTCTATGATCTGCTGCGCGATGAAATCCTCGATCTGGTTCTGCCGCCGGGCAGTCCCATCGATGAGGTGCAGCTTGCGGAACGGTTCAAGATGTCGCGAACCCCCATTCGCGAGGCGCTGGTCAGGCTTTCTGGCGAGGGCTTGATCGACACGCTGCCGAACCGGTCGACCATGGTGTCGAACATCGACTTCCTCAACATGCATACCTATTTCGACGCGCTCGTGCTGATGTACCGCGTCACGACGCAGCTTGCGGCGCAGTATCATCGCCCGGAAGATCTTGTCGGGATCCGGGCGCATCAGGCGGAATTCGCCATTGCCGTCGAGAAGCAGGATGCGCTGGCAATGATCTCCACCAATGCAGCACTTCACCTTGCCATCGCCGAAGCCGGTCGCAATCCCTATTTCATCAGCCTGTTCAAGCGACTGCTGGACGAGGGGCGCCGTATCTTGCGTCTTTATTATCAGTCGTACGAAGATCGTCTGCCACAGCGTTTCGTTGACGATCATGATGAAATGATCGCTGCGATCGCGGCGCGGGACATCGCGCTTTCGGAAAAGCTCGCCCGTGAACATGCGGAGCAGATCGTGCGTCAGGTGCAGAAACTGCTCGTGCGGGAAGAGCGTCTGGAAATAAGTCTCTAGCCTGTCGATTTCTTGTCGACAAATAAAATACAAGACGATAATGTGTCCTTCGAGAGGGTGGCGCGAGCCTGCGTCCATTCCTAGAAAAATGTCCATGAGGAGCTTGTAATGACCGCCAGCATTTTCTCCGGTGTGATCCCTGCGCTGATGACGCCCTGCAAGGAAGACCGCACCCCTGATTTCGACGCTCTTGTCCGCAAGGGCAAGGAACTGATCGCGGACGGCATGTCTGCCGTGGTCTATTGCGGCTCGATGGGTGACTGGCCGCTCCTGACGGACGCGCAGCGCATGGAAGGCGTCGAGCGTCTGGTCAAGGCCGGCGTTCCGGTCATCGTCGGCACGGGCGCGGTCAACACGGCCTCCGCCGTCGCGCATGCCGCCCATGCCCAGAAGGTTGGTGCAAAGGGTCTGATGGTCATTCCGCGCGTCCTGTCCCGCGGTTCGGTCATCGCTGCCCAGAAGGCGCATTTCAAGGCTATCCTGTCGGCAGCGCCCGATATCCCCGCGGTCATCTACAACAGCCCTTATTACGGCTTTGCCACGCGCGCCGATCTCTTCTTCGCGCTGCGTGCGGAGCACAAGAACCTCCTCGGCTTCAAGGAGTTCGGCGGTCCGGCGGATATGCGTTACGCCGCTGAAAACATCACCAGCCGCGATGATGAGGTCACACTGATGATCGGCGTCGATACGGCCGTGTTCCATGGCTTCGTCAACTGCGGTGCAACCGGCGCCATTACCGGTATCGGCAACGTTCTGCCGAAGGAAGTCATCCACCTGTGCAACCTGTCGCAGGCCGCTGTGAAGGGTGATGCGGATGCCCGCGCCCGGGCGCTAGAACTGGAACAGGCGCTTGCCGTGCTGTCCTCCTTCGACGAAGGCCCGGACCTCGTTCTCTACTTCAAGCACATGATGGTGCTGAAGGGCGACAAGGAATACACGCTGCACTTCAACGAGACGGATGTTCTTTCCGACAGCCAGCGCGGTTATGTCGAAGCCCAGTTCAAGCTGTTCAACAGCTGGTACGCCGACTGGAGCAAGCAGCCGGGCGCCGTGCAGACCTGCAAGGCTGCCTGAGCCATCGCTGACGTGAAAATGGAGGCCCGCATCGCGGGCCTTTATGCTGGCGTAAAGAAGGCGCGTAAACCTTTCCTCAAGGGCGAGGATGAGGTTGAGCACTCCAAGAGGCCGTGCCTCAACCAAAAGCCCCGCTTTCGCGGGGCTTTTCCTTTTGACAGGGTTCGATGTGGTCAGGAAACCGCATCCAGTCCCTTTTCCATAAGGTTGTTCAATCCGGCCATTTCCGCGGCCGTCAGCGCGATGCCTTCGCTTTCGGATTTGGCGCGGGCGGCAAAGCGACGTCCCGACGGTAGGCGGGCACCCTGGCCTACAATCGCCTCGAACAGCACTTCGGCGCGCTGGAAGGGGTCGCCGGGACGGCCCTTGGCGAAGGCTTCCGGTGAGAAGGCGATGATCAGTTCGCCGTGGAATGGCGCGAGCGTCGTTGTTCCAAGATAATCCAGCACCTCTGGGCTTGTCAGGTCGCCGATCATGATCCCGGCGAGCAGCTCGATCATCGTGCCGATGGCCGAACCCTTGTGTCCGCCGAAGGGCAGCATGGCACCAGCGAGCGCTGCGTCCGGATCGGTGGTCGGATTGCCGTCCGCATCGATTGCCCAGCCGTCCGGCAGAGGTTTCCCGGCGCGCCGGTGAAGCTCGATTTCGCCACGCGCAGCAACCGAGGTGGCGAAGTCGAAGACATATGGCGCCGCATCCTTGCGCGGCCAGCCGAAGGCGAAGGGGTTGGTGCCGAGCAGTGGCTTGTTGCCACCGGTTGGCGCAACGGTGGCGTAGCTCGGGCACATGACCAGACCGGCAAGGCCATTGTCTGTCAGTCCCTCGACTTCTGGCCAGAGTGCCGAAAAATGCGTGCAGTCGTTGATGACGAGGGCGGCAAGGCCGAGCTTGCGGGCGCGTTCCACCAGAACCGGCAGCCCAAGTTCGAATGCCGGATTGGCGAAGCCGCCCGCAGCATCGACCTTGACGATAGCCGAAGCCTCATCGGCAATGATCGCGGGCAGGGCGTCTGCCTTTACTTTACCTGCCTTGACGGTGCGCAACGCCCCCTCGATTCGGTAGATGCCGTGTGATTTGCAGGCATCGCGCTCGCCTGCCACGATAACTCTTGCAAGCGCTCCAGCCTGAACCGGGTTCAATCCGGCCTTGTGGAAAATGGCCTCGACCCGTTCTGCGAGTTCGGCGACGGTAAGAAGTGTCGTGTCGTTCATGTGTACCCCTGGAGTAGCGTGCTTTGTTGCTGAATACATAAAGTATACAAAGCGGAAGTCGATGCAACTTCCGTTTTTATTGACGTAGCTGGAAAGGCTGTTCCCATGTCCATTTCCCGGCTTCCGATGGCGACAGTCTGCGTCTCTCGGTCAGAGTGCCAACCTAGAAGAACGGTGCTTGTTATCAATCAGTTAATGCGAATTAGCTGATACGCGGCAACGATGTAGGTCGCCTCTAAAAAAATTCTTTTTGTATACGTTTTGTATTTTTATGTTGATTTCTAATTTTCTTGAGGAAATAGTGACCTCGCCTTCAAGGGCAGACCAATTGCTGGGAGCAAATCAAGAATGACAAAAACGGTCCTTTTCGCCGGCCTTCTGGCCGCCGCATCCGCTATGACTCCGGCCAAGGCCGACAAGCTGGACGACATCATTTCCTCGGGAACGCTGCGCTGCGCGGTGGTGCTGGATTTCCCGCCCATGGGTTCGCGCGATGCGAACAACAACCCTGAAGGTTTCGATGTCGATTACTGCAACGATCTTGCCAAGGCGCTCGGCGTTACGGCTGAAATCGTCGAAACTCCGTTCCCGGAGCGTATTCCTGCTTTGATGTCCGGCCGCGTCGATGTTGGCGTTGCATCCACGTCGGACACGCTAGAGCGTGCAAAGACGGTTGGCATGACCGTGCCTTACTTCGCCTTTGAAATGGCTGTGACGGCGAACGAAAAGTCTGGCATCAAGTCCTTCGAGGACATGAAGGGCAAGACTGTCGGTGCTACGGCCGGCACGTTCGAAGCCATCGCGCTCGAAAAGACCGTCAAGGAATGGGGCGTCGGCGAGTTCCGTCCTTATCAGACCCAGGCAGATGTCTTCCTGGCGCTCAGCCAGGGCCAGATCGACGCAACCGTCTCGACCTCGACCGTTGCGCAGTCCAACGTCAAGAGCGGCAAGTTTGGCGGCATTTCCGTTGTCGGCAAGGCTCCCTATGACATCGACTATGTTGCACTGTTCACCAACCGCGAAGAATACGGCCTTATCAACTACCTGAACCTGTTCATCAACCAGCAGGTCCGCACCGGCCGTTATGCCGAACTCTACGAAAAGTGGGTTGGCGGCGAGGTTCCTTCGCTTGCGGTCAACGGCGTCTATCGCTGATCAGAACTTTTCGAAAACGGCGCGGTCACATTGATCGCGCCGTTGATCGTTTCTGAAAGGTGAGACAGTTATGTTCAACTACACGTTCCACTGGAACCAGGCGCTGAAGGCTCTGCCGCAGCTTCTGGACGGTGCGGTGGTGACGCTCCAGATCGCGATCCTGTCGATGGTGATCGGTCTGGCATGCGCGATCCTGCTGACGCTGTTCAGGCTTTCGGGCAACCGCCTTCTCGGAGCATTTGCCTCCGTCTGGGTCGAGGTCGCCCGAAACACACCGGCCCTGTTCCAGATTTACATGGCGCATTTCGGCCTTGGCAATTTCGGCATCCACCTCAGCCCCTATACGGCGCTTCTGGTTGGTATCGCCTTCAACAACGCCGGTTATCTGGCGGAGAACTTCCGCGGCGCGCTGAAAGCCATTCCCGATACGCAGACCCGTTCCGGCCGCTCGCTGGGCATGACGTCGATGCAGACCTTCCGTCTCATCATTGTGCCGCAGATGCTGCGCGTCGCCTTCCTGCCTGCCACGAACCAGATGGTCTGGGCCATTCTCATGACCTCGCTTGGCGTCACCGTGGGTATGAACACGGATCTGGCCGGTGTCACGCAGGCTCTGAATGCCCGTTCGTTCCGTACCTTCGAATTCTTTGCGCTTGCCGCGGTCATCTATTACGTGATCGCCAAGATCGTCACGCTTGCCGCACGCCTGCTGGCATGGCGTCTGTTCCGTTACTGAGAGAGGTGAGCCATGTTTGAAACCGCTCTCACCTGGAGTGATCTCGCCTTTCTTGCCAAGGGCGCTGGCATGACACTTGCCGTTACGGCAATTGCCGTTACGGCAGGCACCGTCATGGGGATCATCTTCGGTATCATCCGCTTCCAGCTCGGCGCTTACTGGTCGCTGCCTCTGACGTTCGTGCTGGATATCTTCCGTTCGGTGCCGCTGCTCATACAGCTTGTCCTTGGCAACGCACTGCAGTCGATCATGAAGCTCGGCTGGCCGCCCTTCACGACGTCCTGTGTCGTGCTGTCGCTCTATACGGCGGCCTATTGCACGGAGATCGTGCGTGGCGGCATCGGCGCGGTACCGTCCAACACCCGGCGTGCCTGCCGTTCGCTTGGCATGACGTGGTCGCAGGACATGCGCTACATCGTGCTGCCGCTCGCCACCCGCGTTTCGCTTCCGTCGTGGATCGGCCTGACGCTCGGCGTCATGAAGGATTCTGCGCTGGTTCTGTGGCTCGGCCTCATCGAGCTTCTGCGGGCGTCGCAGATCCTCGTGACCCGCCTGCAGGAGCCGCTGACGATCCTCATGATTTGCGGCGCCATCTACTTCATCATCAGCTTCCCCATCGCCCGGTTCGGCGGGTATCTCGAAAGACGGTGGTCCCCCAATGATTGAGATCGAAAACGTCCGCAAATCCTTCGGCCCGCTGGAGGTTCTTAAAGGGATCAACCTCACCGTCAGCAAGGGTGAGGTGGTTACCATCATCGGCGGTTCGGGTTCCGGCAAGTCGACGCTGCTGACCTGCATCAACGGCCTCGAGCCGATCGACAGCGGCAGGATCGTCATCGATGGCACCGAGGTTCACGCCAGGTCGACGGACCTCAACAAGCTGCGCCGCAAGGTCGGCATCGTTTTCCAGCAGTGGAACGCCTTTCCGCATCTGACGGTGCTGGAAAACGTCATGCTGGCGCCGCGCAAGGTTCTTGGTCTTTCGAAGGAACAGGCCGAGGAAATCGCCGTCAGGCAGCTTACCCACGTCGGCCTTGGCGAGAAGCTCAAGGTTTATCCGAGCCGCATGTCCGGTGGTCAGCAACAGCGTATGGCCATCGCCCGCGCTCTCGCCATGTCGCCGGAATACATGCTGTTCGACGAAGTGACTTCGGCGCTCGATCCGATGCTCGTCGGCGAAGTGCTCGACACGCTGAAAATGCTGGCGGAAGAGGGCATGACGATGATCTGCGTCACCCACGAAATGGCCTTCGCCCGCGATGTGTCCAACCGCGTCGCCTTCTTCCATCAGGGCGTGATGGCTGAAATCGGCACGCCGGAGCAGCTTTTCGGCGCACCGCAACAGGCCGAAACGCAGAAGTTCCTGGCGAGCGTTCGATAATGTCCAACCCCGATGTCATCGTCATTGGGGCTGGCGTCGTTGGCCTGTCGTCGGCGATTGCCGCGCAGGCCCGCGGCCTGTCGGTCATGGTTGTCGACCGGGAAGGCCCGGCGGCGGGCGCATCGGCTGGCAACGCCGGAGCGTTCGCCTTCACCGATATCCTGCCGCTTGCCTCTCCGGGCATTCTCTGGAAAGCGCCGAAGTGGCTTCTCGATCCGCTCGGGCCACTAAGCGTGCCGCCAGCCTATGCGCTGAAAATCGCGCCATGGATGTTCAAATTCTGGCGGGCCTGCGCCGCCTCGCGTGTCGAGCACTCGGTCGCTGCCCAGACGGCGCTGATGGATCTGTCTAAGGCAGAGCTGGAGCCGTTTCTGAAAAAGACCGATACGATTGCCATGCTGCGCAAGGAAGGCAACCTTCAGGTCTATGAAAGCGAGGCGGAATTCGAAGCCTCGCTTTCGGGTTGGAAGGCACGTGAACGGCACGGCATCGAATTCCGGCATCTCAATGCCGAGCAGATGGCGGATATACAGCCGGGCATCGCGCCGCGCTTCATCAGCGGCACGTTTACACCAGGCTGGTATTCCATCGCTGATCCCAAACTCTACACCCTTGCGCTGGCGGAGCATTTCCGGGCCTTGGGTGGAATGATCGAGCGGCTGGACGTCGCCTCGCTGCGTGTTCTCGACGATGGCGTCGAGGTATCGTGCCACGATGGACGCAGCCGCAAGGGCGGCAGGGTCGTGGTTGCGGCAGGTGCTTTTTCGCACCGTATCGCCGGTTCGCTCGGTGAAAAAATCCCGCTCGAAACCGAACGGGGGTATAATACCACATTGCCTGCGGGCGCGTTCGATCTGCGTACGCAGGTCACGTTCGGCGGTCACGGCTTTGTCGTCACGCGTCTTACGAGCGGCATTCGCGTCGGCGGTGCGGTGGAACTCGGCGGGCTTGAGCTGCCAGCGAATTTCGCCCGCTCCGAGGCGCTTCTGAGAAAGGCGCAGGCGTTCCTGCCCGGCCTGAAGGCCGAAGGCGGAAAGCAGTGGATGGGCTTTCGCCCATCCTTGCCCGACAGTCTTCCGGCCATCGGCCGTGCGCGGCATTCGGCGCGGGTGGTCTATGCCTTCGGACACGGCCATCTCGGTCTGACGCAATCTGCGGGAACGGCACGCCTCGTTGCCGATCTCCTGACCGGGCAGAAACCGCCGGTTGATCTGGGAGCGTTTTCGCCACAACGTTTTTGACAGGAGCCTTCGATGTTTTCGCCTGCTTCGAACAATGTCGCCGCGCAGAGTATCCTGCCCGGCACGGCTGAAGGACCGGTCATCGCCACCAGCGAAGCGCTGAGCTTCTGGGGCGGTGTCGATCCCGCCACCGGCAACGTCATCGATGTACATCATCCGCTGCACGGGCGCTGTCTGACCGGCGGCGTTCTGTTCATGCCGTCTAGCCGCGGTTCGTGCACCGGGTCGGGCGTGCTGCTCGACCTCATCCTGACTGGCCGCGCGCCCGCCGCTCTGGTGTTCTGCGAGGCCGAGGACGTGCTGACGCTCGGAGCGCTGATCGCTGCTGAAATGTTCGGCAAGCCCTTGCCGGTGCTGCGCCTCGATGCGGAAAACTTTGCGACGCTTTCTTCCGCCCCGGACATTCGCGTCGACGCGACGGCCATCGAAGGCGGCGGTCTGCGACTGCCGTTACAGCCGCCTGCCACCGCGCATCTCGACCTCAACGATAACGACCGGGCCATGCTTGAGGGACGCGATGGCATAGCCGTTCGTCAGGCGATGGGCATCATCGTCGCCATGGCCGCTCAGCAGGGAGCGTCGTCGCTTGTCGATGTCACGCAGGGCCACATCGACGGCTGCATTTATGCCAGCCCAGCCAATCTCACCTTTGCGGAAAAGATGGCGGAGATGGGCGCGAAGGTTCGCGTACCGACGACCATGAACGCCATTTCGGTCGACAAGGCCAACTGGCAGGCGCAGGGCGTGCCGGACGATTTCGGCGACCCGGCGGCCCGGCTAGCAGATGCTTACGTGCGCATGGGCTGTCGCCCGACGTTTACTTGTTCGCCCTACCTGCTCGAGAGTGCTCCGAAGATGGGTGAGGCCATTGGCTGGGCGGAATCGAATGCCGTCATCTTCGCCAATACCGTGCTTGGCGCCCGTACCGCCAAACACCCGGATTTTCTCGATCTCTGCATTGCGCTCACCGGTCGCGCCCCGCTTTCCGGCGTCTATCTGGAAGACAACCGCCGCCCGCAACGCATCATCGATGTCGAACTGCCGCAGGGCATCGATGACGCCTTCTGGCCGCTCGTCGGATATCTCGCCGGTAAGGCCGCCTCAGACTGCATTCCGTTGCTGCGTGGGCTTGGGTCAGGTCAGCCGTCGCGGGATGACCTGAAGGCGCTCTGCGCCGCCTTCGGCACCACATCTGCCGCACCCATGCTGCATATCGAAGGCGTGACGCCGGAGGCGGCACTGGAGCCCGTTTCATCCGCCGACACCGTGCGGATCACCCGCGCCGATATGGCTGGCGGCTGGTCGTTGCTGAACGAGGGTCCGGATGAGGTGCAGCTTGTCGCCATCGGCAGCCCGCACGCCTCGCTGGCGGAATGTCACGCGCTGGCTGGCGCTCTGGCCGGGCGGAAGCGTCATCCGCAGGTTGCCGTCATCGTCACCGCCGGGCAGCAGGTCATCGATGCGGCACGTGAAGACGGCACCTTGCAGAGCCTGCATGACAGCGGCGTTCAGGTCCTGCCGGATCTCTGCTGGTGCTCGATTTCCGAGCCGGTTTTCCCAACGAAGACCCGCGCCTTGATGACCAATTCGGGCAAATACGCCCATTATGGCCCCGGCCTCAGCGGTCGCGCCGTCCGTTTCGGCAGCCTTGCCCAATGCGTCGATGCGGCCTTGACCGGCCGCGCAACGTCCCGCCTTCCATCCTGGCTTTCATAAGGATCTATTCATGCGCAGTATCAAGACCGTACACGTCATTTCCGCCCATGCGGAAGGCGAGGTGGGAGACGTGATCGTCGGTGGTGTGCAGCCGCCGCCCGGTGACACGATCTGGGAGCAGAGCCGCTTCATCGCCCGCGATGAGACGTTGCGCAATTTCGTCCTGAACGAACCGCGCGGCGGCGTGTTCCGCCACGTCAACCTGCTCGTCCCGCCGAAGCACCCGCAGGCGGATGCCGCCTTCATCATCATGGAGCCGGAGGATACCCCGCCCATGTCCGGTTCCAACTCCATCTGCGTTTCTACCGTATTGCTGGATGGCGGCATCGTGCCGATGCAGGAGCCGGAAACCCATATGCTGCTGGAAGCGCCGGGCGGGCTGGTGAAGGTTCGTGCAGAGTGCAGAAACGGCAAGGCGGAGCGTATTTTCGTGCAGAACCTGCCAAGCTTTGCCGAGCGGCTGGATGCGACGCTGGAGGTCGAGGGGCTGGGCACCTTGACCGTCGATACCGCCTATGGCGGCGACAGCTTCGTCATCGTTGATGCCGAGGCGATGGGCTTCAGCCTGAAGCCGGACGAGGCGCATGATATCGCCCGACTTGGCGTGCGGATTACCAACGCGGCCAATCAGGCGCTGGGTTTCAACCATCCGGAAAATCCGGACTGGCGGCATTTTTCCTTCTGCCTGTTTGCCGGTCGCGTCGAGCGCACGGACGAAGGGCTTCGCGCTGGCGCCGCCGTAGCCATCCAGCCGGGCAAGGTAGACCGCTCGCCAACCGGTACGGCGCTTTCAGCGCGAATGGCCGTTCTGCACGCGCGCGGCGAAATGCAACAGGGTGAGACGCTGACGGCAGTATCGTTGATCGGCTCAACCTTTACCGGCCGGATTCTGGGTGAGACGAAGGTCGGTGACCGACCGGCGGTCCTGCCGGAAATCTCCGGGCGCGGCTGGATCACCGGCATTCACCAGCACATGCTCGATCCGTCCGATCCATGGCCGCAAGGTTATCGTCTGACGGATACGTGGGGTGCGCGGTAACGACCGTAAAAACGCTTTCGGGCGCCAACTTCCTCTCATTCCTGTGCTCGTCACAGGAATGAAGCAGGGAGTACCTCATGTCTGGCTGATCAGCCGCCTAAGCGTTTTGTCGTCTCGCGCACGATCAGCTCGAAACCAACGTCGACGCGGGCGTTTTCCGGGGTAGGGGCGCCTTTTTCCGCTTCCAGTATGGAAAGCAGCAGTTCGCCCGCCTTGCGGCCGATCATCTGCGCATCGACGCGGATCGTCGACATTGCCGGATAACATTGGCGGCCGATATCGAAGTCCCCGAAACCGAGAATGGAGAGATCATCGGGAACCCGTATGCTGCGTCGATGACATTCCATCAGCGCCCCCACGGCGGAAATATCCGACACCGCGAAGACGGCTTCTATATCAGGGGCTTTTTCCAGAAGGACGCCGAGTGTTTTCCCGCCGTGATCGTATGAAACCGGGGCGTGGCCTTCGCGGGTGATGAACTCATCGGAAAGGCCAGCCTCCCGAAGGGCTGCGCCGAAGCCGAGAAGACGGCTTTCACCACGCCAGTCCTTCACGTCGGCATCTGCCCGGGAACCGAGCGCGCCGATGCGCGTGAAACCGAGTGACATCAGATATTTGGCCGCCGTTCTTCCCACCTCATAGTTGGAAAAGCCGACGGCATGGTCGATCGGGTGTTCCGGCACGTCCCAGATCTCCACGATCGGGATCCCCGCCCGCACCAGCACCTCGCTTGCCGCCTTCGTGTGGACGGTTCCGGCAACGACGATGGCGTCGGGACGACGCTCCATCATGGTCTTGATGACCCGTTCCTCTTCCTGCAGATCGTACATCGTGTAACCGATCAGCAGCTGGTAGTCGGCCGCCCGCAGGGCGTTCGCCAACCCCTGTGCGCTGTCTGCAAAGTTGGAGTTGGTCAGTGTCGGCAGAATGGCGGTGATGAAGTTCGTGCGGCGGGATGAGAGCGAACCGGCAATCCTGTCCGGTACATAGCCCAGCTTTTCAATGGCCTTCATCACCTTCTGGCGGGTTTCTTCCGAAACAAGCGAAGGGTCGGCCAGAACGCGGGACACGGTCATTTTCGAGACGCCCGCAAGTTTGGAGACGTCGTTCATCGTTGCTTTTTTGGATGCGACTGTCGCAGCGGCCAAGGGCGTGTGCTCCACCAAGGCATGTCTCCCGAAAGGTAAAACCGGTTCCGGTTCAAGACATACCGAAGACAAGGGGGAAAAGCACGTGGCGTCAGCGCGGGCAAACGCAACGTGCACCGGATTTTATGCGACCCTGCTATAAACGAGGTGGTAGAAACGCCCGTCGCACATGCTCATCATCTCATCGGTCAATACGCGGCCTTCCAGGCGCACCGGCGATACCAGCGCTTCTTCCACGGCCTCCATCGAGGGGTAGTCGATTTCCTGTACCATGATGATCGGCGCGGCATCCGGGTCCGTGCGTTGCGTGCGCATGACCCTCACGGCCTGCGCGTTCGGCATGCGTTTCCACACAGGCAGAAGCCGTTCCTCCACGATCCTGAAAAACTCCTCTTCCCGTCCGGGGTGGATCGTTCCTTCGAAAATGGCTGAGCGCGTAAACATGATTGTCCTCCCGAAAATGCTCCGAACAAAATGGATATGGAGTTCGGACTTGCAATGATACCGATAACATGCATTATTGCTCCTGCCAAGAATGTGAAGAGGTGTCGAGCGGAGGAAAATCGATATCTCGCCAAAATAGGCGGAAAATCAGGGAAAATTCCCCGTTTTTATGTCTTTTCGCGATCTTGGTAGGAGTTTTGGGCAAACACCGTTCCGATGTTATCGAGAACATTATGTTTGCTTTGGTTCGCTGTGCCGCCTCTGGATAGGTGGTGTTGTCAGGGTTGGAGGAGAAACCATGAGCATATCGAGATTTCTGAGAAACGTGACTGTCGCCGTTGGTGTTGCGGCGGCCTCGCTTGCCGCAACGACGTCGGCCCATGCCGTGTCGATCGCCGACATCATGTCGCGAGGAAAGGTGAAGATCGGCGTTCTGACCGGCGCGCCGCCCATGGGCATGGTGGATGAGAAGGGCAATCCGTCGGGTTATGATGTCGACGTTGCCAACCTTATCGGCACCTACCTCAATCTGCCGGTAGAACTCGTTCCGCTGACGCCGCCCGCGCGTATCCCGGCTCTTCAGACAGGCAAGGTGGATTTCCTCGTCGCAACGCTGGCGCCGACCGGCGAACGGGCGAAGACCGTCATGTTCACGCAGCCCTATAGCGCCTTCAACATGGATATCATTTCCGCTGGCGGCCAGAAATTCGAAAACCTCGAAAGCCTGAAGGGCAAGCGCGTCTCGGTCAACCGTGGTTCCTCGCAGGAAACGGCGCTGCGCAAGGCAAACATCGAAGGACTTGAAGTCGTTGTTTATGAAGACGACTCCACAAGTGCGCAGGCGCTGATTGCCGGCCAGGTCGATGCGGTGGCGCTTCCCTCCACCGTTGGCGAAGCCATCATCAAGCAGCGTCCGGAAGCTGGCCTTCAGGTCGGTTTCACCTTCTTCCAGCAGGGCAATTCCATGGCGACCAAGCTTGAGGACTTCGAGCTACGCCAGTGGCTCAACACCTCGATCTATCTCATGAAAATGTCGGGCGATCTCGACCGGATCTCGACCAAATGGACCGGCCGTCCGATGCCACAGTTGCCGAGCTTCTGATTGAGCCTTTCAGCGTGCCCGCCGGGACTCGGTTTCGGCGGGCCGGGAAATGTCAACGGAGTGGTGCATGTCCTATACGTTTCAATTCGGCGCTCTCGCCCAGTATCAGAACGAACTGCTGAGCGGCATATGGTTGACGATCAGGCTTTCGGTCCTGTCCATCATCCTCGGCTGTGCGTTCGGTATTCTTCTCGCATCCCTGCGCTCCATCAATGGCGGTATTGTTCGCATCATCGTCGACGCTTACGTCGAGATCATTCGCAATACGCCGTTTCTGGTGCAGCTTTTCATCGTCTATTTCGGTTTACCGGGCCTTGGGTTACGCGTTGGTGCGGATACCGCGGCCCTGATCGGCATGACGATCAATCTCGCCGCCTATTCAACGGAAATCATCCGTGCTGGCATCGAGGCGGTGCACAAGTCGCAGATCGAGGCCGGTGAGGCACTCGGTTTCACGAGATTTCAGATCTATCGCCATGTCATCATCGTACCGGCAATTGCCAAGGTCTATCCGTCCCTGTGCAGCCAGTTCGTGCTGATGATGCTGGCATCCAGTATCTGCTCGGCCATTTCCACGCATGAGCTTGCCGCAGCGGCCGCCTTCGTGGAATCGCAGACCTACCGCTCCTTCGAGGTCTACATTGTCGTCACGCTCATTTATCTCGCGCTGGCGCTCTGCCTGCGTGCCATCCTTGCCGTGGTCGGCATGTGGCTGTTCGGCCGCCGCGTTGCCCGCAAGACGATGACCGCTCTGCCGGAGGTACAGTCATGACACTCAGAACATTCGGCTGGAGCGAATTCGGCTTCCTGTTGACGGCCCTGCAATGGACCGTGCTTCTGACGATCCTAGCGCTCGTAGGGGGCGGCATCGTCGGTTTCCTAATCGCACTGGCCCGTACCTCTGATATCAAGGCGCTGCGCATCGCCGCAGGCACCTATATCCAGATCATCCAGGGCATTCCCGTGCTGATGATCCTGTTCCTGTCCTATTACGGCCTCAGCCTTGCAGGACTGGAATTGCCCCCGCTTTTTGCCGCAGGCGCGTCGATGACGGTCTATGCCTCCGGTTATCTCGCGGAAATCTGGCGCGGCTGTATCCAGGCTGTCCCAAAACAGCAGTGGGAAGCCTCGGAATCGCTTGCGATGACCCGTGCGCAGCAATACCGCTACGTCATCCTGCCGCAGGCCATGCGTATTTCCCTGCCTCCGACTGTTGGCTTCGCCGTTCAGGTCGTCAAGAATACCTCCATCGCCTCGATCATCGGTTTCGTCGAGCTGGCGCGGGCGGGGCAGCTTATCAACAATGCCACGTTCCAACCGTTCCGTGTCTTCGTTGCCGTTGCGGCTCTCTATTTCATTGTCTGCTACCCGTTGTCCCAGCTGTCGCGTTGGCTGGAAAGGAGGCTTCATGCCGGAAGTAATCGTTGAGAACGTTCACAAGAGCTTCGGCGCTCTCGAAGTCCTGAAAGGCGTATCGCTGACCGTCGGTCGCGGTGAGGTCTTCGCCCTCATCGGCCGCTCGGGGTCGGGAAAAAGCACGCTGCTGCGCTGCATGAACGGGCTGGAAAAGATCAATTCCGGCCGTATCGAGATCGCCGGCCATGCCCTCGGCGGCGATGCGAAATCGCTGCGCAAGCTTCGCACCGATGTCGGTATCGTGTTCCAGAGCTACAATCTTTTTCCGCATCTCACGGTCGGAGAAAACATCATGCTGGCACCACGCATCGTCAAGGATGTCGCGAAGTCGGAAACGCAGTCCATCGCGCGTGAGGTTCTGCAACTGGTCGGGCTATCGGAGAAGTTCGATTCCTACCCGGACCAGCTTTCCGGCGGCCAGCAGCAACGCGTGGCGATTGCCCGCTCTCTCGCCATGCGGCCGAAAGTCATGCTGTTCGACGAAGTGACCTCTGCGCTCGATCCGGAACTGACCGAGGAAGTGCTGACGGTCATGGAAAACCTTGCCAAAGACGGCATGACGATGATCCTCGTCACTCACGAAATGGGCTTTGCGCGCCGCGTGGCGACCCAGACCATCTTCATGCACCAGGGCAAGATCTGGGAACATGGGCCGTCCGCCGAACTCTTCGCCAACCCGCAAACGCCGGAACTCCGGCAATTCGTCAAGTCCGATGTGAAATAGTTCGTCGGCGCAAAAGGAAAACTGATGACCACCGAAATACTGCAACTGTGCCCGCTCATCCCGGCGCTGGAACAAGAACTGGCCGAACGCTTCACCGTGCATCGTTATTTCGAAGCGGCGGACAAGGCGGCGTTTCTGGCCGAAAAGGGTTCGTCTGTGCGCGGCATCGTGACCGGGGGGCATATCGGTCTACCGGCCGACATCGGCGCTGGCTTGCCCAATCTTGAGATCGTTGCCATCAACGGCGTCGGTTTCGACAAGGTTGACCTTGCTGAAGCCAAAAAGCGCGGTTTCCGTGTTTCCAACACGCCGGACGTGCTGACCGCCGATGTCGCCGATCTGGCGCTTGGCCTTATTCTTTCCCAGGCGCGACAGCTGCCTCGCGCCGACCAGCACGTGCGCACCGGTCAATGGCTGAAAGGTGACATGGGGCTTGCGACGCGTGTCGCCGGCCGTCGCTACGGCATTTTCGGCCTCGGCCGCATCGGCCAGGCGATTGCCAAACGACTGGAGGGCTTCGACGCCCACATCTCCTATGCCGCCAGAACCCAACGCGATGTGCCGTATGACTATTACGACAGCATCGAAAAGCTGGCTGGAAACTGCGACGTGCTGGTGATTGCCGCCGCTGCGACCGCAGATACCCGCCACATCGTCAATGCGGATGTCCTGAAGGCACTCGGCCCGCAGGGTGTGCTGGTCAACGTGGCGCGTGGCTCGCTGGTCGATGAAAAGGCGCTTGTCGAGGCGCTGAAGAACGGCGCGATCAGCGGCGCGGCGCTCGACGTGTTCGAGGATGAACCGCGCGTGCCGGAAGCGCTGTTTGCATTCGAAAATGTCGTGCTTGCCCCGCATGTCGGTAGCGGCACGCATCAGACACGCCGTGCCATGGCCGATCTTGTACTTGCCAATCTCGACGCGCATTTTGCGGGCAAGCCTATACCCACGCCGGTCGTGTGATGTCGATGTTGCGGCAGGGCCGGATCCTGCCGCAATACCCGCTATTGTTGCCCGCGGTTCTGGTGGCAACTGCAAATTATCGCGCCATATGCCCTGCAAATTGATGGCGCCTGTTCACGTTTACATAATATCTGTATCCCTAGTATCCTTCACCCATATGATGTGAGCGGTGAGGCGGAGCTTGTGCGTTCCAGTGATGTGAAATCGACGTTGGAGAAGCAGCAGTCTGTTTCACCACGGGCCGATGAGGCCGCCACCGGGAATGCAACGCCCTTGGCGGCGGGCGGCGCCGGTCCTGCTTCCGATCGTTATGCCTTGCTGGAAGCGATGATCGATCACGTTCCCGATCTTATCTATGCCAAGGATACCGAAGGGCGTTTCCTGTTCGCCAACCGTGCCGTGGTTCACAATAACGGCTTCAGCAACGTCGATGAGCTGATCGGCCTCACGGATCTCGATATCCATGGCGAGGCGGCGAACCTTGCCCGCATTCCTGAAACCGAGGAGCGTGTAATGCGCACCGGCCTGCCGGATCTCGGTTACGAGGAGCGCGCCATGCGCGGCGGCATAGATCGCTGGCTGATGATGTCACGCGTCCCGCTGAAAGATGCGGACGGCAATATCATCGGCGTTGTCGGCGCCTCGCGGGATATCACCCAGAAAAAGGCATCGGAACGGTTGCTTCAGGCGCAGGCGCGCATTCTGGAAATGATCGTTGCCGCAACCGATATCGAACAGTTTCTGGAAGCTTTCGTGGATGCGATCGAGGGACTGGCGACGGGCCTCACCTGCGTCGTGCGGGTGTTCGATGCGGCGTCGGGCGAGCGGCCGGTCTACGCTTCGGCGACCTCTGTCCTGCTGCCGGAGTTTGCCGCAACGCTTGCCACGACGGATAGCCCGGAACGTCTGGTCTGGCCGGGCGAAGGAACCGCATTCAGCTTCGAAATTCCGGCCAGCGAAGGCACGCCGCACGGCTTTGTCTGGTGCGTGCTCGAAGGCCGCAGGCCCGATCCCAGCCTTGAGGAGTTCGTGGCCGCGGCCGGCCGCATGGCGGGGCTGGCGATAGACCGCAAACGGGCCGCCGCGCAGATCCTGTTCCTTGCCGATCACGATATGCTGACACGGCTGCCCAATCGTCGCTTCCTCGATACACGCCTGCCGGAAATACTGCAGAACGCATCCAAATTGTCGAAAACGGTCGGCATCGGTTTTCTCGATCTCGACAATTTCAAGCACATCAACGATACGCTCGGCCATAGCCTCGGCGATGAGCTTCTGGCAAAAACCGCGGACCGCATCGCCCGCGTCCTGTCGCAGAATGATCTCGTGCTGCGCGTCGGTGGAGATGAATTCGTCATCGTGCTGGAAAAGCGCGACGATGGTTTCGAACCGCGTCTGGAAGAGGTCAGGGCGGCTGTGTCGAAGCCTCTGCGTATCGGTAATTACGATATGAAGGTCACATGCAGCATCGGCATGGCCTTTTTCCCGGAACACGGTCAGACAACGGCCGAAATCGTCGCGGCAGCGGACCTGGCCATGTACGAGGCCAAACATGAAGGGCGCGATCGCATCGCCACCTTTTCACCGCGCATGGCCGATGACCTGCGCAAGAAATTCATCCGCATCGAGGAACTGCGCAAGGCGCTGGAGCGGGATGAATTCGTGCTGCACTACCAGCCGCAGGTCGATCTCGTCAGCGGCAGGATCAGCGGCGTCGAGGCACTGGTGCGCTGGCAGCACCCGGACGAAGGTCTGCTCAGTCCGGCGGAATTCATCGGTCTGGCGGAAGACACCGGGCTGATCGTCGAACTGGGCGAAGTGGTGCTTCGAAAGGCCTGCTGTCAGGCGCAGCGCTGGCGCGAGGCTGGCCTGCCGCCGGTCAAGATGGCTGTCAACATCTCTCCGCGCCAGTTCCAGAGCGGACTGGTGGGAAAAATCCACGCCGCCCTGCAGGAAACCGGCTTTGATCCTTCGATGCTGGAAATCGAAATCACCGAAACGCTGATCATTCAGGACGTGGATGCGTCGGTCAGGATCATGCGTGCCATCAAGGATATGGGTGTCAGTCTGGCGCTGGATGATTTCGGCATCGGTTATTCGTGCCTCGGCATGCTCAAGACCTTCCCGCTGTCCTGCATGAAGATCGACCGCTCGTTCCTCACCAACCTGCCGGAAAAATCGAAAGACAGCGCCATTGTTTCGATCATGATCCAGCTTGCCAGCTCGCTGGATATCGATGTCATCGCCGAAGGCATCGAAACGGCGGAGCAGGCGGATTTTCTGCGCGAAGCCGGATGCCCCTATGGGCAGGGCTACTATTTCAGCCGCCCGGTTGAGGCGGCTGTTGTCGCGGGCATGCTGGCGTAGTCGTCCGCACCTTCCGGGCTTCAGGCGCGTGCCTCCAGCACCATGTTGAACGGCCCGGTGAAGGCGCGGCGGACATGCGTAAAGCCTCCCGAGCGGATGACATCGGAAAGCTTCGCTTCGCCTGCCTGCGCGCCCAGCCCTTCACCCACCTCCTGGTCAAGCGAGGTTGGCACGCAGATCATTGTGGACGCGTTGTAGTAAAGGCGGCCCACAGGGTTCATGTTGTCCTGCGGGCGATCGCCGGCGATCGGTTCAACGATCATCCAGGTGCCATCTTCTTTGAGAATGCGGCACATATGCGTGGCGCACCCACGCGGATCACCCATGTCATGCAGACAGTCGTAACTGGTGACGAGATCGAAACCCGTTTCCTTGATGTCCTTGGCGGTTGCCGCAACGAATTTGACCCGATCATCCACACCATGATCGCGGGCGTGCCGGTTCGCCTCGTCAATCGATGGTTCGTGGAAATCGTAACCGATGAAGCTGGCGTTGGGGTATGCCTCGGCCATCAGGATTGTCGAAAAACCGACACCGCAGCCCACATCGGCCACTTTGCCCCCGGTCATCAGTTTTTCCTCCACGCCCTGAAGAGCGGGCAGCCACGCAGGCACGATATTGTTCACGTAACCAGGACGGAAGAAGGCACCCGTTGCGCAGAACAGGCAACCCGCGGAATCGCCCCAGCGAACCCCGCCACCCGTCCGGAAGGCGCGCTCGACCTTTGGCTCACCCTCGATCATTGCTGCCGCCAGATCGAAGGCGCCTTCCAGATAGACAGGACTGTCCTTGATGACGAACACCATCGCCTGTTCGGGTGAGAGGCTGAATGTCTCCGGACCGCTATCGTAATCGATGTATCCATTGGCTGCCTGCGCCAGCGCCCACTCGCGGACATAGCGCTCGGAAAGACCGCCAGCATTTGCCGCAAGGTCTGTGGATGTCACCGGTCCCAGGCGATGCAGCGCATCGAACAGACCCAGCCTCAGACCGATCCTGACGGTTGGAATGCTGAAAGCGCCGCCCAGGTCGCCAAGCATCTTGCCAATGAATGAATTCAGTTTTTCTTCGTCGAGCTGTGTCATCGCATTCCCCCCAAATCGCTTTGTTGGCGGGCAAAGGCTGACCGCAGATTTGCGTGTCAGTGAATGCTCGTAGGCCTTGCAACATAGCCGAATGCCCCGAAATTGTCACGTAAAGGCACATCGCTCTTTCCAGTGATACGCGTATCTTGAAGGTCACCCGCACGGGCGATGGACGATGGTTTTGGGAAGTCGTAAACTGTACCCGGCAGATAGGGCGACGATACTCGCGGGGAGAAAACGAATGCCTATCTTCATGGACCGGCACGATCTCGCCGGAGTTTCAGCCGAGGATATCGCAGCGGCACACCTTAAAGATCTCAGCGTTCAGGATCAGTACGGCGTAAAATTCCTGACCTACTGGTTCGATGAAAGACGTGGCACGGCGTTTTGTCTCATCGATGCGCCGGACGCCGAAACCGCGCAGTGCGTGCATCGGGAGGCGCACGGGTTTATCGCAACGGAAGTCGTGGAAGTCGCCCTTTCGGCCGTAGAAGCTTTTCTCGGGCGCATACAGGACCCGATAATGGCGGCACCCGCCTCGCGGGACATGGATGCCGGTCACCGCGCCGTCCTGTTCACGGATATCGTTGGCTCCACCGAAATGACGTCGCGTCTGGGCGATCGCATGGCGGCTGAACTCGTCAGAGCGCATGACGCCATCGTACGCGGTTGCCTGGGCCGTCGGTCAGGGCGCGAGGTCAAGCACACTGGCGATGGCATAATGGCGGTGTTTTCCTCAACGCCATTTGCCGTGGATTGCGCAATCGATATCCAGCGCGGATTTCACACGTACAACAGAGGCAATGGAGAGCCGATCCACATCCGCATCGGGCTGGATTGCGGGGAGCCGGTCGAAGACAGCAATGATTTTTTCGGCACGACCGTGCAATTGGCCGCAAGACTTTGCGCCGCCGCCCAGAGCGACCAGATTCTGATATCGGACAAGATTTTTCAGGAATATGCCAAGGCCGAAGCCTTCGCACACGGAGAGAACTATCAGTTGAAAGGCTTTTCCCAGCCTGTGCTAGCGTACCGGTGTGAATGGCTGAATTAGGTGCCGGATTTTTATCGCATTCGTTATTTTCCGCGAATTGACGGCTTCAAGAGTTGGGATTGGAACCTCTCGCTCATCGAGCTGTGTATAAATCAGCTTTTCGGGCCCAATCCTTTGCCACGCATCTCATCGCAATAGCACGACAGGATTTCCGAAGTACCGCCTCAAACCTCATGAGCGAACGCGGCGCGAGTGCTTGAATATATCATCGCGAAGGTCGACAGTACGTCGAGTTCGTAAGAGATGGACGCGACAACTTCCCAAGTCGCAGGATCGGCATAGGTGCAAGCGATACCAAGACCGTGCTGAACGAGGTGCATGCAGTCGTGGATTGATTGTAGGTCAAGATTGTGAATTGTCCAATATCAGCACGCAACCCCTCGCGTAAAAAAGGAAGCCCGGGTCGTTTGGGCTCCGTGGGCGATTGTGGTGTCACCTGCGAGATTTGCGGCAGTAATGACGACGGCAAGCCAGTGTACTTTCGGAACGAAGCAGATCATCGAGATGCGCATGAGCGGCTGGGTGACGACACGCCTCTCGTAGAAAGGGAGAAAACCGGAAGCCCACGTTACAATAGTCCTGACGGAGCTGGCATACCACGTCTGAGGCGCTGTGGATGCGGGACGCACGGCGACATTGTGCCTTTCGCTGTGAAAGGCCTTTAGCGCGGTCGGTGACAGGTCGTTGGTGAAGGAAGGAAAGGAGGCGGTCGACAGCATTTCCGCCAAGTGCCTTGATCTGCGCCGGGCTGATAGTCTCGAACTTCTCTGGCGCCTTGCGCATGATGGTGTCGCGTAGCTGCTTTTCCGTCATCATGCGCTGCTCCAGCCGGTAGAGAGCGGAGTTGTGCGCCCAGAAGAGCATGCGGCTGGTAGGCTAAACGGCGGGTTTGTCGCCGTCGAACTCCATATCATCAGTCAGGAACAGTTTTGAATCGTCGCTCATGGTGCAATTATAACGCCCTGAAGCGAACTTGCCACGTCGTTCCAGAAACGTGTTCCCCATTTCAGGGCGTCTGTGCACCGGTTGCCGCGACATAGACAGAATAAAGCGATTTTGTAGCGGTGATGAACAGACGGTTCTTTTTCGGCCCGCCGAAGGTGAGGTTCGCGACTGTCTGCGGCACCTTGATCTTGCCGAGGAGCGTGCCGTCGGGCGCAAAGCAGTGCACGCCATCGCCCGCGCTCGTCCACAGATTGCCAGCCGTGTCGAGGCGAAAGCCATCCGGCAGGCCATTGTCGAGATTGCAGAACTCCCGGCCGTTGCCGAGTTTAACGCCATCCACGACGTCGAAGACGCGGATTTGCCGTGGGCGGGAAACATCGTGGCTGTAGGAACTGTCAGCAATGTAGAGCTTCTTTTCGTCGGGCGAAAATGCGAGGCCGTTCGGCTGCACGAAGTCATCAATGGCGATATCGATTTTTCCGCTAGTGGGGTCGAGCCGATAGACGTTGCGCGTCTTCTGCTCTGGTTCGGCCTTGTAGCCCTCGTAGTCGGAGAGAATGCCGTAGGTCGGGTCGGTGAACCAGACGCTGCCATCGGATTTGACCACCACATCATTGGGCGAGTTCAGCCGCTTACCGTCAAAGTTGTCGGCGAGAACGGTGATGGAGCCGTCGACCTCGGTGCGGGTGACACGCCGCCCACCATGTTCGCAGGAAACAAGTCGCCCCTGCCGGTCCCGCGTATTGCCGTTGGCGAAGTTCGAAGGCTGACGGAACACCGAAATCCCGCCGTCCGGCACCCAGCGCAACATACGCTCGTTCGGAATATCGCTGAACAGCAGGCAGTTGAGATCGGCAAACCACACCGGGCCTTCGGCCCAGCGGCAGCCGGAATAAAGCTCTTCCAGTTCCGCATTGCCAACGATCAGATGGCGAAAGCGGTCATCGTGGATTTCGTAAGGGGAGGTCTTTTCTGTGATCATGAGCGTGGTCCGCTTTTAGGCTTGTCGTTCGGGATTCAGCGCGTGGCCTTGCGGCCGCTCGCCAGAAGAATGACGGAGATGATGATGAGGCCGGTGAGGATGAGGCGGATGCCGGCGCCGAAACCATAGGTATTCAGCATCGAGACCACCAGGAACATGAAGAGCGAAGCGCCCCAGATGCCGGGAACATTGGAGTCGCCGCCCGCGACGGCCGTACCGCCAATGACGACGACGGCGATGGACATCAGCAGATATTCCGATCCCATGTTCAGCGCCGCACCTCCGGAGAAGCTGGCAAGCAGGTAACCGGCAATTGCCGCCAGCACCGCGCAGAGCACATAGGTGACGAAGCGTGCGCCATCCACGGGGATTCCAGTCATACGCGCAGCGAAGGTGCTCTGGCCGATGGCGGAAATCCAGCGCCCGTAAAATGTACGGTCGAGCAGCAGCCAGGCGACGACCGAGAGCAGCAATGCGACGAGCGCAACGTTCGGAATGCCGAAAGAGCTTGATATCGCGAATGTCGCCAATGTTTCCGGCGGCTTGATGCGCAGGCCGCGGTTTGACCAGATGGCGATGGACTGCACGATGAAGCTCATCGACAGCGTCGCGATGATCGGCGGGATGCGCAGGAGCTTGATCAGCGCATAATTGCCGATGCCGATGGCAACGCCGATCAGAATGGCGATCAGCAGTCCGGGCAGGATGAGACTGTCCGACACATCCATGAATTTCAGGGCCAGAGTTCCTGACAGCGTCATAGTTGCGGGAACGCAAAGGTCGATATTCCCAGGCCCGAGCGTGATGACGAACATCTGGCCGATGCCGACGATGACGGAAAAGGCCGCGAATGTGAGAGCGGCATGCGATAGTCCGAAGGAACTTGCGCCGCCGGTAAAGAGCACGGTGATGACCCAAACCGCAATGGTTGCGGCAAAGGACCAGATCCATGGTTTTCGGGTGAGGGAAGAGAGCCCCTTCATTGGTGTTTCTCCCGCTTTTCAAGACGGTTGAGCAGGATACGCAGTGCCAGCACGAGAATGAGGATCGCCCCTTGCGCGCCGATTTGCCAGTCGGGTGAAATGCGCATGAAGGAGAGGAAGGAACCGGCAAGCGTCAGCGTCAATGCGCCGATGACGGCGCCGATGGGCGAGACCCTACCGCCGACAAATTCACCGCCGCCAAGGATGACGCCCGCAATCGACAACAGCGTGTAGCGCAGCGCGATGTTCGCATCAGCCGATGTCGTGAGGCCTACAAGGGTGATACCCGACAGCACCGCGAAAAAACCGGCCAGCGCAAAGGTTGCCGCGCGGATACCGACAACGGACCAGCCGGAACGCTCGACCGAGCGGAAATTGCCGCCGACGCCGCGCATCAACACGCCGAACGACGAGCGCATGACGATGTAATGGGCGATGACGGCGATCAGGATGCTTGCGACGATCGCGATCGGCACGAGCGGCGGTTTCGCCGTCATCAGCGTGCGGATAAAAGCGGGTGCCTGCCCGCCGGGTGAGGGGAGGATGAGAACGGCAAGGCCGCCCCAGACGAAACTCATGCCGAGCGTGACGACGATGGAGGGCAGGCCTCGGATATGAATGATGGCGCCCAGCACGGCATAAACCGCGATTGCCCCTACAAAGATTGCAATCCCAAGCAATGGCGTGGTCTGCAGGAAGGTGGCCGTTACACAGGCGCAGAAGCTGACAAAGGTGCCCATCGACAAATCGAGATCGTTGACGGACATGATCAGCATCTGCGCAACGGTGGCGAGTGCAATCGGCACTGCCAGATTGAACAGCAGGTTCATGCCGGTGTAGCTCATGGCGCGCGGCTGCAAGTAGAAGACTGCGGCGAGCAGGAAGGCGAGCGAGGCGGCGGGAATGATGAGGCGAAGGGCGTTTGCCGAAAGTTTCATGCGTGGTCTTCTCCCGCGAAGGAAGCGGCCAGCACATTCTGTTCGGTAATGTCCTCGCTCACCAGTTCGGCCTGAATGACGCCGTCGCGGAAGACGTAGACCCGGTCACAAAGACGGATTTCATCCATTTCGGTGGAATACCAGATGAAAGTACGGCCGTGGGAGGCTTCGGTTCTCAAGATGTCGTAAACCTCCTGTTTGGTGCCGATATCGACGCCGCGCATCGGGTCGTCCATCAAAACGGTGCTGGCGGTGGTGGCGAGCGCGCGGGCGAAAAGCACCTTCTGCTGGTTGCCGCCGGAGAGGGACAGGATCTTGTTGCTCATATCGGGCGTACGGATTTCGATGCGCGTCTTCCAATGTGCACCGAGGTCGCTCTCCTTGCTCCTGTCCACCATGCCCGCTGATGAAATATCCCGCAGCGAGGCGATGGACAGGTTTTTGAGGATGCTCCACAGCGGGAAGGTGCCGTTCAGGCTGCGGTCGCCCGCGACGAAGGCGATATCGGTCTTCCGGGTGGGCAGCCAGCTGCTGTTGCGGCCCAGGTAAAGGTCGAGAAGTGCTTCGGTCTGGCCGTGGCCGCCGAGACCGGCAAGGCCGATGATCTCGCCACGGAAAGCCTCGAAGGCAAGGCCTTCACCCCGGCGCGCCGGCATGGAAAGCACCTTTTCGCCCGCTTTGCGATTCTCGCTTTTCTGCCGCACCTGTTGTTTGACGACGCTACCCATGGCTTCCACCAGCGTGCGTGTCGTAAAGTCGCCGGCCGCCCGGTCGGCCACCACCCGGCCATCCTTCATCACAACGATGCGGGTGGCGGTTGAGAGGATTTCTCCGAGAATATGGGAGATCAGCAGGACCGAGCCCCCCGTGCGGACGAAACCGCGAACGTAGTCCATCAACTGTTTGGCGAGGCCGGCGTCGAGCGAGGAGGTCGGCTCGTCAAGAATGATCAGCCTTGGGGCTTCAGGTGTGCGGCAGAAATTGATGGCGATTTCCACCATCTGCCGCTCGGCAATGGAAAGTTCGGCAATCGTCAGCTCGCAATCGATGCCATGGCCGGGAAAAATCTCATCGAGTGTCTCGCGGATCATCGCAAGCACGCGACCGCGCCAGTTCCTGCCGCTGATGGTGGCATGCATGATGCGAACATTCTCGCTGATCGTCAGGTTGGGGCAGAGCGAGAGTTCCTGAAAGACGCAGCGCACACCATTGGCGCGGGCAACCGCGATGCCGTAGCGGCCATGCTCGCCGCGATAGGAAATGGAGCCTTCATGCGGCGTCAGCCCGCCATTGATGACGTTGACGATGGTGGATTTTCCCGCGCCATTATGACCGACGAGCCCGAGGCATTCGCCGGATCGGATGACGAGATCAGCCCCGTCCAGCGCCTTAACCGCGCCGAACACGACCTTCACGCCGCGCGCGGCGACGACTTCTTCGGCCTCGATGATGTCATTCATGAGCAATTATGCCAGTGTTCTGAAATTGTTTACGAAGAGCGCTGCGGCGCCTCCTTCGAGCGCGCCGCAGGATCAGGCATCAGGCTGCGGATTAATTTGCCGAGGAAATGACCTTCTGGGCATCCTCAAGCGAATATTCCACATTCGCAACGCCACCCTTCTGGGTATTCTTGAGGTTCTCCTCGAGATTGGCCTGGTCAATGCGTAGGAACGGAACCGTCAGGTCCTTTTTCACATCCTTGCCGTCGAGGATCTGCTGCGCCACCCAGAATGCTAGCGTTGAGACGCCAGGAGCGATGGAGACAGACATGGTCTCATAGCCGCTGGCATCTTTCTGCTGTTTCCACCATTGCAACTCGTCTTCGCGGTTGCCCATGACGATGGTCGGCGTCGGGCGCTTGGCGGCGGCAAAAGCCTGTGCCGCACCGTAACCGTCACCCCCCTGCGTTACCACGGCAGCGACCTCGGGAAGGCTCGGCAGAATGCCGGCAACGGCACGCTGTGCGACATCCTGCGCCCAGTCGCCATTGACTGAACCGACGATCTTGAACTGCGGGTTCTTGGCAACGGCGTCAACAATACCGGCATGGATTTCGTCATCGACCGAAACACCGGCCAGGCCGCGAATTTCGAGCAGATTGCCGCCCTTCGGCATGGCCTTGGCGAGATAGTCGATCTGGCTTGCGCCCATGGCCTTGAAATCAACGGCGATGCGCCATGCGCAGGGCTCGGTAACGATGCCGTCGAAGGATACGACAGTGATGCCGGCATCGCAGGCTTCCTTCACCGCGCCGTTGAGCGCGGTGGGGGAGGCGGCATTAATGACGATCGCATCATAACCCTGCAGGATGAGGTTCTGAATCTGCGCCGCCTGTTCGGTCGCCTGGTTTTCAGCCGTCGTGAAGGCGTCTGCTGCGGCCACCTGCTTGTCGGCAACCGCCTGCTTGGTGATCTTGTCCCAGCTGGTCAGCATCGCCTGACGCCAGGAATTTCCTGCGTAATTGTTTGAAAGCGCAATCTTTTTTGCCGACGTATCGGCGTGAGCGGTGATCGGCAGCGCTGCACATGCGACAGCGGCCGATGCCATAAGCATCTTCCTCAAAGCCATTTGATTTCCTCCCTCGTGGCTTGCCCTTTTCGAGCCCGGAATTCTCGCAACGCCGCAAATCTCCTCGGCGGCGGGTGGAATTCCTTTGCACTGGAGCTCCTTTCCCCAGTAGAAGCGAGAATGACCAAGAAGATTTCGCTTGTATAGGCGGATCGCGGCAATCTTCCTGCGGGTTTCCGCAGAAAGCTTGCGGGGACCCGCAGGACGAAACGCCACCGTCGGGCGCAGAATGGATGACGCGGCGTTCCAATGTGTCGAAACTGCGCCGCCAGATATGGCAGACGCTTGGGAGGGCGTCGGCAAATGTTGGATACGCCAAAAAGCGCGCTTTTTCATCACTACATGGGTATTTCGCGGCTGCTGGCCGGGCAGCTGGAATTCAACGCCATTATCCAGGCGGTAGCGACCGAGATCAGCCATATCATCCCGCATGATCACATGGATGTCTGCATCAAACAGCTGGATGACAAATACCACATCGCCTATGAGAGCGGGCTTGTCAGTGCCTGGAGCAAACATCCGCCTGCACTTTTGACCGGAAGTCCTATCCGCTCCCTGCTGTCTGGCGAAGTCGAGCATCTTCTGAGCGGCGATGCCTGCGCCGATCCGCGGTTCCACTTCAAGGGTGCATTTTCAAGCCCCATCCACGAACTAGACTTGCATAGCCGCCTGCACGTTCCGATGAAAGTGCACGGCGATATTATCGGCGCGCTTAGTTGTTCCTGTCATCGGGCCGATGCCTACACGATGGAGGATGTCGCCAATGCCCGCGCCGTTGCTGATCTGCTGGCACCCTATTTTTACGCCATCCGCGCTGCAGAGCAGGCGAAACGTTCGGCCATCGAGGAGGCCCGTGCCAATGCTCGCGAAGAAGGACTTCGCCTCGGCGCGCTTCAATTGACGGAGGCTCTTGAGGCCGAACGCCAGCGGATCGGCATGGATCTGCACGATCAGACGCTGGCCGACCTGACGAGGCTGGCGCGGCGTATCGAGCGCATGAGCCATTCGGCCGATATGTCGGGCGAGATGCTGGAACCGGTTGTCCGCAGCCTGCAACATTGCATGCAGGACCTACGCGAGATCATTGAGGAAGCGAAGCCCTCGATCCTGCAATTGTTCGGCGTCGTCGAGGCGATCGAGACCTATGTCGACCGCTCCGTACGCGATAGCGGCTCGGTTATAGAGTGGTCTGTCACCGATGAGACCGACGGGCTGGTGGAAAAGCTCGACAAGACGGTGGCCATTTCGCTGTTCCGCATCGTGCAGGAGGCGGTCAACAACGCCATCAGGCATGCGCAGCCGGATACGATTGCCGTGATGCTCTCCGCGGTTGATGGCGGGTTGAGGGTGACCGTGAGCGATGACGGCAATGGCTGCGGTGAGAAAGCTGCCTCCGGCGGTCTCGGCATTGGCAACATGAAGACAAGGGCGCGGCTGATTTCGGCACGCTTTGATATTTCCGCCAATGAAGCCGGAGCGGGCACCCGCATCACCGTGACCCTGCAGCAAGGTGCTTTCGATCCCCAGGAGGATGTTTGACATGGACGTGCTGATCGTCGAGGACGATGCGCTGCACCGCGCCTATCTGAGTGAGGCCGTTAGGGCGGCGCTGCCGGAATGCGACAATGTTCTGGAGGCGGCCAATGGCAGGGCGGGCGAAAAGCTCGCGCGCGAAAATCGGGCGGCTCACATCGTCATGGATTTACAGATGAATGAGCGTAATGGCATCGAGGCCGCGCGCACCATCTGGAAGGAAAGGCCGGATACCCGCATCCTGTTCTGGTCGAATTATTCTGATGAAGCCTATGTACGTGGCGTTTCCCGCATCGTGCCGGAAGGTGCCGCTTATGGTTACGTGCTCAAATCGGCCTCCGATGACCGCCTGCGGCTGGCGCTCAGGGGCATCTTCATCGAGGCGCAATGCGTGATCGACCGGGAAGTGCGTGGCTTGCAAGAAAAGAGCCTCGGCAAGGTGCATGGATTTACCGATTCCGAATATGAAATTCTTGTCGATGTCGCGCTGGGTCTTACCGACAAGGCGATTGCTCGCCGCCGGAACCTGTCCCTGCGCAGCGTGCAGAACCGCCTGCAAAGCCTTTACGAGAAATTGAACGTGCATCAGGCGGCCGGCGACGACGAGGCGAGCGGCTGCTACAACCTTAGAACCCGTGCCGTCGCCGTCGCTTTCCTGCGCAAGCTTTTGAACTACAGTGCGTTAGATAAAGCTGAGCGCGAACTGGGGGGTGGACCGAGTAACGTGGTCTCGTAAAATCAAGCCATTTGAGACGGGAATTTTCCCATCGACTGGCCATTCCAAGTCACCGCCAGTGAGAAGACGCCACAATGCGGATGTTGGTGACACTGGGGTCGTAGTTTCTCACGAAGGCAGGAGATGACGGCATGCCCCAGGTGAGACTTGCGACTTCGCGCTTGCCTTGCCACCTGCATCACGAACGTGGAGTTCCAGCCTGTCGCCGGCACCCAGCTTTGGCAAGGGCGTTGCTGTTTTTCGATCGTGATCTGACAGTCTGGCGAAATGAACAATCTGGCTGGCCATGCGATATCTCCTTAGCCGCCAATATAGTGAAAAGACCTCTATCTGTAATAACTGAGTTGGTTGCGATGGCGGCGATGGGAGCGGTTCTTCGGAGCGCCAGTTCAATTCCGATCAAGAGCGTAGGCGCAGGGCCCTGGGACAAAGGGATCCTGCGCCTGAAGGTTCATTCTGCTGATTGAAAATCAGTCGACACCGACACTGGGCGCCACGCCTCCAAGATCGCGGCGTCGTTCCAATGCTTCTCCTCGATCGCGGCCACGGTATCGCTGCCGATTGGTAGCCGAACCGGCGGATTGGGAGCGTCAACGAACGCCACAAGAACCTCCGCAAGCTTGTTCGGATCGCCGGGCTGATTATGACTGAGATCCGCGGCGACTGTACGAACCCTGCCGGCCGTTGCGGCGTAGTCTGCAATGATCGTCGGACTCACGGATAGCGACGAGGCGTCGAGGAAGTCAGTGCGGAAGTAGCCCGGTTCGATGACGGTGACATGGATGCCGAGTGGCGCGAGCTCGTCATGCAGCGCCTCGCTCAGTCCCTCGACAGCGAACTTCGTCGAGGAATAGACGCCAAAGCCGGCGGCGCCGCGATAGCCGCCGATCGAGGAGATGTTGAGGACACGGCCGGATCGCTGCCGGCGCATGTAAGGGAGAATCGCACGCGTGACCGTCAGCAGCCCAAAGACATTGGTGCGATAAACCGCCTCGACCTCGGCGGCGGTGGCTTCCTCGACTGCTCCCATCAGGCCAAAGCCGGCATTGTTAAGGAGAACGTCGATGCGTTCGAAGCGGTCGATCGCGGCCTGGGCGGCGGCGGTGGCCTGCGCTTCGTCCGTGACGTCGAGTGCAACCGGCAGCAGGTTTGGATGTTCACCGATGCGATCGGTGACAGCCTTTGGACTGCGGGCGGTGGCGACAACAGCGTCGCCTTGTTCGAGAGCCTTGCGGGCGACGAGGGCACCGAAGCCGCGCGACGCGCCGGTGATGAACCAGACTTTCATGATGGTATCCTTTCGTTTTTCGGCGGAACAATGCTGTTAGGCGAGGGCGTAGACAGGAGTGCCGAAGGTCAGTTCCATGTCGCGAGCCAGGAGATGGGGGAATTGGTCGAGGACGGCCTTGGTATAGGGCTGGGCGAAGTGGGCATCGAGGTCGGCTTGGGAGCGCCAGGTCTCGTAGAGAATCCAGACACTCGGATCGTCATTGTTCCGGTGCAGCCGGTATTCGATTGCCCCCGCTTCGGCGAGCGTCGGCTCGACGAGACCCCGCAGGGCTTCACCGAGTGCTTCGCCCTGATCAGGCTTGGCGGTGAGACGAGCAACAAGCGTCAATCGGTCCGGATCTGAAGGCGTCGGGTAGATTGTCTCCCAATGCTCGGCCTGGCCGGTTGCTTGCCTCCACAGGAGCTGAGCAACATCCGCCGCTTCTTTCGATCCGGGATCGACCAGCGTCGCCACTGTGGCTATCCGAATGCGGATTCTTCGTTCAGCGAGCGAGACAGAAAGGCCCTCGACGAGGTTGCGCAGAGCGGCCTTGCCGAGCCCGAGGCTGGCATAGGCGGCATGGGGCGCGGTTGCGAGGCCGCCGCCCGTCACGAGGATCGTACCGCCGGCGTTGCCGAACCTTTCGACGGCTGCACGGATGGTGTGAAGGCCGGCTGCGACGTTGATCGCAAGATCGCCTATGACCTCGTCGTCGCTCATCTTGAACAGATCCTGCTGCCGCACAACCGCGGCGTTGAAGTGTACGACCGTTAGCCCGCCTGCGATCTTTTCGGCTTCGGTAAGGGCGGCACGGATATCGTCGGGCCGCGTTGCGTCAGCGGGCAAGGCGAACGCCTTGATGCCTTTCGCCTGCAGTTCTGCCGCCATCGCGGAAATACGGGTGACGCTGCGGGCGATAAGAACGATTGTCCAGCCTTCACGGCCGAACTTTTCTGCGACGGCCTGACCGATACCGGGACCGGCGCCGACGATGGTGATGGACTTCGACATGGATGTTCCTCCGGAACGGCCGGCGCGCGAAGCGCCGGCGATGTGAACAGGATCAGTTAAGGACTTCCGCCAGTTCGATCAGATTGCCGAACGGGTCGCAGAAGAAGGCGAGGCGGCGGCTGATGGCAGGAAGCTCGAACGGCTCGGTGACGATGGTGACACCACGGCGACGCAGCTCTTCGACCGTCTCAGCCACGCTCGCGACGTTCAGGCAGAAGTGGTGGTAGCCGGCATATTTCAGGCTGTCGCCGAGGTCGGTGTAAGGTCGCACATCGACGGGCGCCGGTTCGCCGCCGCCGAGAACTTCCACATAGAAGTGGTCGTCGGTCGCAGGAGCGAGATAGGCGAGTTGCTCGTCCGCATAATCCCATTCGGCGACGACGCGGAAATCAAGCTTCTCGACATACCAGCGCTTGGCGGTTTCGAGGTCGGGCGTGCGGACAGCAACGTGGTGGCCGCGCATGTCGGCGAAAGGCGAAGCAGTCGTGTGGGCGGGAGGAATGAAGTCGGCCATTGAAGTGTCTCCTTGGTTGATCCGGCGTAGTTGCCGGCTTGCGAGGAGAAATTTGCGCCTTCTTGACAGAGAAGATTAGACGACGAATTATCGCATATCTGCTGAGTGAGATTCATCAATGAGAGCGACCGATCTATCCGAACTTGCTGCCTTCGATGCCGTCGCGCGCCACCGGAGCTTCCGTCGTGCCGCCGAGGAGAGAGGCGTCACCGCCTCGGCCATCAGCCATGCCGTCAGCAATCTGGAAGAACGGGTCGGCATCCGCCTGCTGAACCGGACGACAAGAAGCGTCAACCTGACGGATGCGGGCGCGATGTTGATGTCGCAGCTCTCGCCGGCCTTCGACGATATCGGGTCTGCGATGGACGCGCTCAATCAGTTCCGCGACACGCCCTTCGGCAAGGTCCGCATCAACGCGCCGAACTCCGTCGCGCCCTTTGTCTTTCGATCGGTGATGGCGCCGTTGCTCGCGCAGAACCCAAACCTTCAGCTCGAGATCGTCGCGACGGACCGGCTGGTCGACATCGTCGACGAAGGCTTCGATGCCGGCATCCGGCTGGGCGAAAGCTTGCGGGAAGGAATGACGGCGGTGAAGATCAAGCCGCGCCTGCGCTTCGCCGTGGTGGGATCGCCCGGATATTTCGAGCAGCATACGATTCCGAAGTCGCCGGATGACCTTCGCAGCCACGTCTGCATCCGCAACATCTATCCGAACGGGACGCCCTATGCGTGGGAGTTCTCGCGGGCTGGAAGCACCATCGAGTTCCAGCCGTCGGGACCGGTGTCACTCGACGACCACGAGCTGATGGTCGAGGCAGCGCTCTCCGGAGTTGGGCTGGCCTATGTCTGGGAGGAGAGGGCGCGTCCTTACATCGCCGATGGACGGCTGGTCGAGTGCCTGGCTTCCTGGGCCGCCCCCATGGAGTGGCTTTACCTCTATTATCCCACCCGCAAGTTCATGTCCGCCGGCCTGCGGGCCGTGATCGAGGTGCTGCGGGTCTAGGCGGGCCGTCTTTGGTTCCCGCTGAACATGCCGCCAAGTCCTTTCACCCAGCGCGGGCTCTGACGTCCGCGTCGAATGGCGTTAGCGCCTTGATGCGAAAAACGACCGGCGCTTGTCGATCTCGGCACATTCCTGGTCGAGCTTGCCTGGCATGTGCGCTACCGCAGCGCGTCTTTCAGAGCGGACACTTCAGCGCCGCTTTTTCCGAGCGACACGGCTGAAACTGACCGAATATCTGCAGAACGTTCGCATCATGAAGGCGCGACAGTTGCTCGAGACGACGAATGGTTCGGTCGAGAGCATCGCATATGCAGTGGGTTATACAGACCCGGCCGCATTCCGAAAAATATTTGGCCGACTGACGGGCGCGAAGCCGAATGTTTATCGCGGTGATACACGACTCAAATCATCAGAAAATTGATGCCCTGCCGGAGGATGGACGGGCCGCCGGTTTCTTAATGGCAGCACGCGCCGCACGGGCGGCCAATGGCGCGTATGGATAAGGACGGAGTGCGGGGCGAGGTTTTGGCCCCCATCAAAGCGTGGAGGATGGCGTACTTCAAATACGTATCGAGCCGGTAGACGCGTTAGAAATTCTAAAGCATTTTTCTTCTCTTCTAAATTGAGCTAATTTCTTTTCGCCGCTACTCTCCTGTCATCAGCCGCTTTGGGAGGCGGCTGGATGACACCGCCTCAAGGTCGTGTCTGCGGAGGAGATCATTCGTTCAGGGCTAGTCGAAACCGGAGGTTGATGGCCAACCTCCGTGCGAGATTGCTTGTCGTGGGTCCGGCCGCTTTCTCATCGGATTTGCCCCTGTCGAGGATGTGAACATGAACCTTTATTCCCTGCTCTCCCTGCGTGCCTCGGATGGCCGCCCCGTGCGAGTCGGATTGATCGGTGCCGGGAAGTTCGGCTCCATGGTGTTGGCCCAGGCCCAGCGTATCGGAGGCCTCCACATGGTGGCGGTTGCCGATCTCAATGTCGGCAAGGCGAAGGAATCACTGGAACGAGTTGGCTGGCCCAGGGATCGCTATTCGGCGCAAAGCTGCGGCGATGCCATCAAGTCGGGAAAGACCTTTGTAACCTCGGATGCATCCGATCTCTTCAATAGTGATGAGATCGAATGCATAATAGAAGCGACGGGCCATCCAATCGCCGGAACTCGGCATGCCCTCGGGGCGATCGAAAGCAACAAACATGTCATCATGGTGAATGTTGAGGCCGACGTCATGGTGGGGCCGATCCTTGCCGAGAAGGCACGGGCCAAGGGGCTAATCTACTCAATGGCCTATGGTGACCAGCCCGCCTTGATCTGCGAACTTGTCGATTGGGCCCGCGCAACCGGCTTTGAGGTCACTTCAGCCGGTAAGGGTATGAACTTCGAGCCGCGATACCGCTACTCTACGCCCGACACGGTCTGGAGCTTCTTCGGCTGGACCGAAGAAGAGGTTGCCAAAGGCGACTTCAATCCAAAAATGTACAATTCCTTCACCGACGGCACCAAGGCTGCGATCGAGATGGTAGCCGTTGCGAACGGTACGGGCCTCGATTGCCCGGATGATGGCCTGGCTTTCCCGCCGGCCGGTCTTCACGACCTCGCACGCGTGTTCCGCCCGGCAGCCGATGGTGGCCGCATGGCACGCAGCGGTCTCGTGGATATCGCCGCGAGTCAAGAACCCGACGGCCGCGAGGTCTTCAACAACATCCGCTACGGCGTCTTCGTCACCTTCAAGGCGCATAACGAATATGCCCGCGCCTGCTTCAAGCAATATGGTCTGCTGACGGATCCCTCGGGCTGGTACGCCTCAATGTGGCGACCGTTCCACATCATCGGCCTGGAAACGTCTGTCAGTATTCTCTCTGCCGTGCTTCGCAACGAGCCGACCGGTTGCTCGAAGGAATTCCGCGGCGACGCCGTGGCCACGGCAAAGAAGGACATGCAGCCGGGCGAGATGCTCGATGGCGAAGGAGGTTACGCCGTGTGGGCCAATGCCATTCCGGCCACGCGGAGCCTTGATCTCAAGGCGCTGCCCATCGGCCTTGCCCACAATGTCAAGCTGAAGCGTGCGATCAAGAAAGACCAGATCGTTTCCTTCGATGACGTGGAAATCGTCAACGACCTTGATGTGGTGGGCCTGCGCCAGGAGATGGAAGCGCGTTTCCGGCCGGCCAAGATCGCCGCCGAATAAGGGAGAGATCAATGGCGAGCTATCCTTTTGTCGTAATTGCAGAGTTTCAGGTGAAGCCCGGCATGATGACAGCGTTTCTTGAGGCCGCCCGTGATGACGCGGCCCATTCTGTGGCCGACGAACCCGGCTGCCGGCAGTTCGACGTGATCCGCCAGCAGGGGGCGGACGACACCGTGGTCTTCTACGAGGTCTATGACAGCCGGTCAGCCTTCGATGCCCATCTCGAGACACCGCATCTCCTGCGCTTCCGGAACGTCTTTCCGTCGCTGATCATCGAGGAGCGGCCTGTCCGTTTTGCTGATCGTCAGCATCCTTGAGGATTGAGTTCCATGAACGCATCCCAGTCACTCCGGCATGTCGCGGTTCTCGGAACCGGTATCATGGGGGCACCGATGGCACTGCGCCTGGCGAATGCCGGTTTCAGGGTCAGCGCCTGGAACCGCAGTCCTGAAAAGACGGAGGCTCTGCGGGAGCAGGGCGTTATGCCGGTGTCTACAGCCGAAGATGCCGTGCGTGACGCGGATGTGGTGATCTGCATGCTGAGTTCCGGCCCCGTCTGCGAGGCCGTGCTCGGTGGGGAGGATGGAGCGATTGCGAGGATGCGCAGTGATGCGGCACTCGTCGTCATGAGCTCCATTCCGGTCGATACGGCCGTTGCCATCGTGCGGGACGCAGAGGAGCGAGGCATCGCCTGCCTTGATGCACCGGTCTCCGGTGGAGAACTTGGGGCGAAGGAAGGCCGGCTCGCGATCATGGCCGGCGGGACGGCAGATCTTGTCGATCGGCTGGCCCCGGTCTTTGACGCGCTTGGCCGGGTGACCCATGTCGGGCCATCCGGGAGCGGTGCCCTTACCAAGCTTGCAAACCAGTTGATCGTGGCATCCACCATTTGCGCCATCGCCGAGGCCCTGACGCTGGTCGAAGCCGGCGGTGCGGATCCGGCCCGTGTCCGAGAAGCGCTTCTCGGCGGTTTCGCCGACTCCACCGTCTTTCGCCAGCACGGCCTGCGCATGGTGGAAGGAAATTTCAGACCGGGTGGTCCAGCCAAGTACCAGGTGAAGGATACATCGACGGCACTCCGCTTTGCGCGGAGCCACGGATTGAAACTGCCGGTCGGCGAGGAGGTCGACCGGCTGTTCCAGGCCATGGTGAATAACGGCGATGGCGACCTCGATCACAGCGGGATCATTCGTGAGTTGAAGCGTATGAATTCCGGTTGGGCCCGGGACGCGCACCGATCAAGATCAATGTCAAACGGGAGGAAAGAGATGAAACAGTTCACAATCCGCAACCTTATCACGGCAGCCACCATGCTGACGGCAACCATTGTCCAGGCGGAAACGCTGACGCTTTCGACGCCGGATCCGGATTCTTCTGAAATTACTGTGGCCGCTAACAAGTTCGCAGAACTCGTCTCTGCCAAGACCAATGGCGAGGTGACAGTCAAGGTGTTCCCGAATGGAACCCTCTATGGCGGCGATCCCTCAGCGGCCGTCAAGCAGCTCGCCGGCGGGTCACTCGACATGTTGGTCCTTGCGACCTCGCTCTACGCCAATTTCAACCCGAAATTCTCAGCCATATCCATCCCCTATCTCTTCGATGACGAGGCGCAGCTCCGCTCCTATCTCGCGGGCGAGCCGGGCAAGGAACTGATCGCCGACCTCAATTCCATTGGCATCAAGGGCATCAATCTCTGGCCGCGTCCGTTCCGCCAGATGACCAATTCGAAGCGCCCGATCGAAATGCCGGAAGATCTTGCTGGCCTGAAGTTCCGCGTTCCCAACAACCCGCTCTGGGTTGAATTCTTCGGCAAGCTGGGCGCCGTGCCGACGCCCATGGCCTTCGCGGAAGTCTACAACGCCCTGCAGCTTAAGGTCGTTGATGGTCAGGAAAACCCGATCAATGTGCCGCTGTCCGCCAAGTTCTACGAAGTCCAGAAATACGTCTCCATCACCAATCACATGGGCGACGGATGGGTGCTTGGTATCAATCCCGCGAAGTTCGACGGCTTGAGCGATACGCACAAAAAAGCGATCGAGGAAGCGGCTGTCGAAGCCGAAGCGTGGAAGGTCGAGAACGACAATGCGACCGCTGAAAAGACCATCGCGGAACTTCAGGGGCATGGAATGGAAGTCAACCGCCTCACGCCCGAGCAGCAGAAGGCCTTTGTCGCGGTTGCCAAGCAGCTCTATCCGGTCTTTGCCGGGCTGGTGAAAAATCAGGCATTCTTCGACAAGACGGTTGCTGCCGTCGGAAAGAACTGATCGATGAACGAGAACGGTCGGCATGGAGGATGCCGATCCGGTTCGATGCGGGAGGAGGAACCATGTCTACAAGCAGCTCCACATTCGATAGGCTCTTGAAGGGCCTTAGCGACGTCGCGGCCGGGTTTGCGGCCTTCGGTATTCTTGTTGTCGTCCTGCTTCAGGTTAGCAGTCGGCTGCTCGACATGTCGGTGGCCTGGACCGAGGAAGCCACACGCTATCTCTTCGTCTGGATGATTTTCCTGGGCCTAGCAGCCGGATTTCGCACCGTCGAGAGTGCCCGCGTCGTCGTCCTGCTCGCCATGTTTCCGCGCGCCATTCACAGGCTCTCTGTGCCGATCTATGTGCTGAGCTCCGTCTCGTTTTTCGTGCTGATGGGATGGACCGGCTACAAGCTCGTCTGGCAGCAGTACGTGATGAATGAGACCGCCGCGACGTTAGCTATCCCGATGTGGCTCATCGGCACCATCATGCCGTTGACCGCGATCCTTTCCGTACTCGGGATCATAGATTCTCTAAAGCGCCGGCGCCATCTCATCGAAATCTTCGAACCCGAGGTTCAGATGCCTGAGCTGCGGCATCAGAATCAGGCCTCGTCTTCCGCGGAGAAGTTGTCATGAGCCTCGTTCTCCTTGCCCTATTCCTCACCATGAGCGTATTCGGTGTGCCGCTGGCGATCGCCTTGGGACTTTCGAGTGTCATCGCCATCGTGATGTTCACCTCGACCCCCGTCGATCTCATGGCCCAGAGCATGTTCTCTGCGATGAATTCCTTCCTTCTTGTCGCCGTTCCACTCTTCATCCTGGTTGGTGTTTTGATGGAACGCGGTCGTGTGGCCGAAAAGCTCTTTGATTTCGCCGAGGCGATCGTCGGCTGGCTCCCGGGCGGTCTCGGTCATGTGAATGTCGCCTCGTCGGTGATTTTCGGCGGAGTATCCGGCTCATCGGTGGCGGACATAGCCTCCATCGGCGCGATCGAGATCAAGGCGATGGAGCGCCACGGCTTCCCGAAGGGTTATGCCGTTGGCATGACGCTCTGCACCTCGACCTTGTCTTCGATTATCCCGCCATCCATTCTGATAGTCATTGCGGGATCGATTGCGAATGCCTCGATCGGAACGCTTCTGGTCGCCGGTCTGATCCCTGGCCTCTTCATCGCCTTGGCATTCATGGTCTTCAACCACTTCTATGCGGTCCGCTACGGCTTCAATCCACCCACGCCGTTTAACGTGCGCCTGGTGATTAAGACCGGCATGGCTGCCATTCTGCCGATGCTGACGCCGATCATCCTGCTGGTCGGGATTGTTGACGGCTACTTCACGCCGACGGAGGCGGCCGGCATTGCGGTGCTCTACACACTGTTCCTGTCTGTCATCCTTTATCGCACCATCTCGCCGCGTGAACTGCCGGGCATATTCATCGAGACGGCGCGCACATCCGGCACGATCCTCTTTATTGCTGCCACGGCCAAGCTGGCCGCCTGGGTCTTCACCTATGATGGGCTCCCCGCCCAGGTCGCGAGCTTCCTGGGCGCCATCTCCACCGGTCCGACCATGGCGCTGGTCCTGATCTTTCTCTTCCTGATCGTGGTTGGCATGTTCATGGACGCGATCGCCGCCATGTTTATCCTGATCCCGGTCCTGCTACCGCCGGCCGTGTTACTTGGGGTCGATCCGATCCATTTCCTGATCGTCATGGTCATCACCCTGACGCTCGGCCTGGTCACGCCACCTGTCGGAGTATGTCTCTTTGCCGTGGCCCAGGTTGCGAAGATGTCGATTGAGGATGTGGTGAAGGGATCGCTGGCGCCAATGTCGATCCTCGTTGCCGCGATCCTGGCGCTGGTGCTCTTCCCGAGCCTGACTCTCTGGCCCATCCAGATACTGGGCCTCTACTGAGATGGTAATCAAGCGCTAGAAGCCGGCTGTTCCGTTCTTCATTATCATGGGGGCCGCGGAAACTTGGAAATCGGAAATTGGAGATCGGTGGCGGGTTGCCGGCCGCTCTCGCCTCCGACTTCGTCAAGGCGGGTCTCTTTCCCCGCCCTTGAAACTCGGATAAAATGTGGGAGGGAAAGGGCCTGACCGATGCCGATCACGAACCCTGGCTTCACATACCCTCTACAGTGCGGTCGTCATTGCATGCTGGGTCGTGAAGCATAGCAACCGCAACCTGATCAAGTTCAAGCTCGGAAAGGTTCGCCTCTATTTCCTGTGCTGGCCGCCAGACCTACAGCAGCCTTGCAAACCTTGGAGTTTCACGTGCCACCCGTGTCTTGTAGAGCCTGCCAAGCGTCCCGCTCGTCGCGCAGCCATTCGAGGAACTGCCGAACCTTCCTTTGATGCAGGTGGTCGCGGGGGCATACGATCCACTGGGTGGTGATGCGCAACTCCGGCGGGTTTCGAACGGGGCAGATCAACGCGCCACTTCTCAGTTCGTCCTGCATCATCAGCGTGCTTTCCAATGCGATACCCATGCCGCGCACGGCTGCATCGATTGCCATGTGGCTGCGATCGAAGAGCACGCGTCGCCAGCGAGCATCCGTCGCGGCGTCGGCCATTTGAAACCACGTCATCCACTGCGCCTGCGATTTCACCGAATGGATCAGCCGGTGCGCAGGCAACTCACCGGCGACAAGGGAGCCTTCGGCGGCATAGGACGGCGAACAGACGGGGAAAAACCTCTCCTCTGCAAGTCCTTCGACAAAGAGGCCGGGCCACCGGCCATTGCCATGGCGAATCTCAAGATCGACGATTTCCTGGTTGAAGTCGGTCGGCTCGTTTGTCCCGTCGAGACGCACCTCTAGGTCGGGATGCCTATCGAGAAGCCCCCCTAGGCGCGGCAGCAGCCATTTATTTGACAACGTTGGCGTCGCGCGAATTGTGAGTGTGGTGACCGAACGGAACCCGCGGATCGTCGCAGTCGCCTCTTCGACGCTTTCGATCTGGTCCGAAATCATCGAAAAATATCGTTCCCCTGCCTCGGTCAGCGCAATGCCGCGCCCTGCCTTGGTCAGAAGCGTCACCCCAAACTGGCTTTCCAGCAACTGGATCTGCTGGCTGACGGCAGACGGCGTCACGTGTAATTCTTCCGCCGCACGCGAAATGCTGCCGGCACGCGCCGTGACATGGAAAACCAGGATGGCCTTTATAGGAAGCTGCATGAAAGGTCCGGACTTGTACTCTCCGAACCATAGTCCAGGCGCAACGCAAGGAGAAGAGAGGATGGCATGAAAGGTCTAATTTCGGCTGGACTCCCATGCCAATTGTGCGCAACTGCGTCGGCAGACTTTGCGATATAACGAGCCGATAAATGTTGAGTTCACTATGGAAATAGAACTGAGGAAATCGCCCGGACAAGCAATCGATGCACAATGTGGCAAGCATTCCGCTAGGGAGAGGAACGGACAGGTAGAGCGCAAGAGAAGTGAGAAATTTGAATTACCGGAAACTTATTCGATTCCCTTCAAGAGCGATAAAATCGCGTTCCTTATTGCGACCTTTCCCCCTCGAGCGTTGTACTTTTTTTGAAGAGCAGCATAACCTCGGAATCCGGATTATGAAATCCGTGATCTCATGTACCAAACTCTGCTCGCCGAAGTAGGTCAGCGCTCGCTCGACGTTGCCTGGACGGCCGATTTGGGCTGCGCGATGGCCTTTCCGGATTTTCGGCCTAGAGCCATCAGCGCCACGTAGAACTGTAAGGTACCGACATTATTCTTCCCATGTCGGGATGGGGCCCATATGCAGCCGCGGCGATCCCATCGCGCATGGCCGAGCGAAAGGCAACGTGGGGGCCGTGTAGAAGCTCAGTTATTAGGAAAAGTTGTCCAGAACGTCCCCAAATGGGGTTCCAAGCTCAAAATCCTGCTCAGCACAGCAATAGTTCCAGCACTGTCAACCTGTCTGTGAAGCAGTTGACGGGCAATCTCGACATCGGATCGATCGCTTACATGGCGTCCGGGTTGAATCTGGTAATAAGCGCCATCGTCTGCTGGAGGACGCTATATCTCGAACCGGCGTCGCCGAGCATGATCGCGAAGGCATCGCCATGCCTCCGGATATAGTCAAACATATCACTTCATTCACCTGGCAGCATATCAGCCAGACTGGAGAATATATTTTGACCCCGACGTGTAGCATTCATCCTACGCCGCGGGGCGGGAATTAGTCTCGCTGCGTGATCACTATACGTTCTCAAATGTCTTGCAGATTCCACACTGTCGTGAATTGACGCCAGATAAGCGGATAGTTCGACGCGCCGCCAACTTCAGACCACTGTGCGTTGGGCCCGCGTCTCAGGTGGTGACATCTACGACCACGCGACCACGGATTTTGCCTGCGAGAATGTCATCGGCTAGTGCAGGCAGCGCCGACATCGGCTCCAGACGTGTCATTTCTGCGAGATGAGAGGCATCGAGCGTTTGCGCCAGCGTCTGCCAAGCGCGCTCACGCTTTGCATGCGGTGCCATGACTGAATCGATTCCGAGCAACGCCACGCTGCGCAAAATATGCGGGAGCACGGTGCCGGGAAGATCGGCGCCGCCCGCAAGGCCGCAGGCCGCAACAGCGCCGCCATAAACCGTTTGGGAAAGCACGTTGACAAGCGTCGTGGACCCAACGGAATCCACCGCACCCGCCCAAAGTTCCTTTTGCAGCGGGCTGCCCTTTTCGGTCAGCGTCGCACGATCGACGAAGGCGCTGGCGCCAAGTCCCGCGAGATACTCATGTGTTTCGGCGCGTCCCGTCGAAGCGGTAATCGTGTAGCCCTTCTTTGCGAGAAGGCTGATCGCGACGGAGCCGACACCGCCCGCCGCACCCGTAACCAGGACAGGTTTGCCTGCTGTGGCGGAAATGCCCCAATCTTCAAGCGCATTGACGCACAGCGCAGCGGTATAACCTGCCGTGCCGATGGCCATCGCCTGCTCCAATGAGAAGGCGTCAGGGAGGGCGATCAGCCATTCGGCCTTGACGCGCTGATAGCGTGTGTAACCACCCCATTCTGTTTCGGACAAGCCGTAACCGTTCACGATAACGCGGTCGCCAGCTTTCCATTGCGGAGAACGCGATTCCACCACCGTTCCGGCAAGATCAATACCGCCAACCATCGGAGTGCGGCGCGCGATGCGGCCCTTGCCGGAGATTGCCAGACCGTCCTTGTAATTGACTGTGGAGTAAGCCACCTCGACCAGAACGTCGTGATCGGGCAGGTCTGCAAGTGAAATTTCCCTGAAGCCGCTTTTCGGCTTGCCGTCCACGGCGTCAATAACCATCGCGGTGAATGTGTCAGTCATTACGTTCCCTTTTATATGTTTTCCGTCTTTACGTTTTTTTCCTGCTCACGCGCCGCGCGTGCATCAAGCGCCGCGTTGTAGCTGTTGCGGACGTACTCCAGCAGTGATGTCAGCGCATCCGTCGCCGCGGTCGCGTCACGGGCGGTGACAGCATCGAGAATGCGCTGGTGAAACGCCGAAACCTGCCGGCGCTCGCGAACCCGGAACACGATCATGTTCGTCACAGGAATGAAGGATTCGATGACCGTGTACATCATCAGTTTCAGCGGGCCGTTGGCGGTGGAATCCACCAGTGCGCGATGAAACCGCACATCCGATGCGCAGAAGTCTTCGTCACTGAGATCGGCATTTTGCTGAACGAGAATTTCGGCTGCCATGGCCTTTAGCTGCTCGTCTTGACGGTTCTCGCAGGCAAGGCGGCAGCAGATTTTCTCCGTTTCGAGGCGTGCGGTGATGATTTCGTCGATATCGAAGGCGCCGATGCCTACCAGCAGTGTTGCAGCCCCGGTAATAGCCTTGGAAAGGCCCTCCGGATCGGGACGTTTTACGAAGTTGCCGCCCTGAGGGCCACGGCGGGAATGAATGAGGTTCTGGGCAGCAAGCCTTTTCAGCGCTTCGCGTACAGTGGGACGCGATATGCCGAAGCTGCGGGCAAGATCGTCTTCTGTGGGCAACCGCTCATCGATCTTCAGTCGTCCATCCATGATGGCGGAGCGAATGTTCTCTGCCACCTGTTTGGCGATGCCGGATCTTACAACCTCGTCATATCTCAGATTCATGGTGTGCATCCTTCCCTTGAAACCATTGATGGCACGGCTTTTAGAAAAACGCCATAGCTATTTAAATATAGGTTTGACAAATATCGGATAGGCGATAACCTGCCTCACAGATCCATATAACCAGGGGAACAAAAATTGGTGGGGATCGCTACTAAAGGGCAAGATACGCCCGAAAAACGTGATTTTTTGCAACATCATGCCTTGGCGGATGCAAGGTTGGTGCCTGCGAGTGAAAGCCCTGATAGCCGGAAAAATCCGGCTGAACGGGCAATGGAAATTGCGCGTCAACTCGAGAGTGGACTAGGCGCAAAAGGGATTCTCACCAGCCCGGATATCGGCATAGGCTATTGCTGTGACGCAACGGATGAGAAGGGTTGTGCACCTTTGGTTGTGTTCCGGCCTGTCGATACGGCAGGTGTAGCTGCCGTTCTTGCAGCCTGCCATGAAAACGGACAGCCCGTCGTCGTCCAGGGTGGTCGTACCGGCCTCTCCGGCGGCGCCCGGCCCATGGCGGATGAGGTGTCGCTGTCTCTCGAGCGGATGCGTGCCATCGGGGTGGTTGATCGGATGTCCGGCACTGTCGTTGTCGAGGCGGGCGCGACCTTGCAGGCTGTTCAGGAAGCGGCTGACTCGGCTGGTATGATGTTCGGCGTCGATATCGGCGCACGTGGTAGTGCGACCATCGGGGGCAATATTGCCACCAATGCCGGCGGCATCCGTGTTCTGCGCTACGGAATGTTCCGCGCTCAGGTGCTGGGGCTTGAGGCGGTTCTGGCGGATGGAACAGTTGTTTCCAGCCTCACGGGGCTTTTCAAGGACAATTCCGGTTACGATCTCGGCCAGATGCTGATCGGTACCGAAGGTACGCTGGGTGTCGTTACCCGCGCGTGTCTCAGGCTGCATCCGCGTCCTCTGGTGCAGGCCAATGCTTTTTGTGCATTGCCGTCGCTTGGTGCGGCCATGGAGTTGTTGCAGACGCTGCGTGCGCGTCTCGGCTGGCTGCTTTCGGCGTTCGAGGTGATCTTTCCGCCCGTCTATGAGGGTGTGCTGGCGCATTCCGGTGTGACCGCGCCTGTGACAACGGGTGCTGGTGTTTATGCACTGGTTGAGATTCACGGCCAGAACGAGGCAGAGGACGAAGATCGTTTCAAAGCGGTGCTTATGGAGCTTTATGAAGGCGGAACGATTTCGGATGTCGCCGTTTCTTCGTCCGGTCGCGAATATGCCGCCATCTGGGCTCTGCGCGAAGGGGCAAGCGAGTTCATTTTCAGCATGGATAATGTATCTGGTTTCGACGTGAGTCTGCCGCTCTCATCGATGGAGGAGTTTCTAGACAGTGCGGCGGCGTCGGTCAGCGCATGCGATCCGGACGCAAAGCTTTATATTTTCGGCCATCTGGGTGATGGCAATCTGCACTATCTCGTTCGTTCGACCTATCACGATGCGATTGCTGATGCAGTGTATGCCGCCGTCGCGCAGTTCGGCGGCGCGGTTTCAGCCGAACACGGCATTGGGCTAGACAAGAAAAAATGGCTGCCGTTGATGCGCACATCAGGCGATATGGCGGTAATGCACCGTCTCAAAGCGGCACTCGATCCCCAAAATATTCTCAATCCCGGCCGTGTTTTTGACACGCTCCCTGCTGCAATCGCGCCGGAGGGTACATGACCATGACTGTCGAAACACCCCACACCACCGCAAAAGCTCCAGCTCTTGATGATCGTTACACGCTGGAAAGTGGAAAGATTCTGGTTTCTGGCACGCAGGCTCTGGTGCGTCTGCCGATGGTGCAGCGCCAGCGCGATCTGGCGCAGGGGCTGAACACTGCCGGATATGTCTCCGGATACAGGGGCTCGCCGCTTGCGAGTTTTGACCGCGAAATGGCGCGGGCGCAGAAATATCTCGATGAACACCATATCCGTTTCCGTCCTGGTCTGAATGAAGACATGGCGGCAACGGCGGTGTGGGGTACGCAGCAAACGGCCATGTTCCCCGGCGCGCGCTACGATGGCGTTTTTTCCATGTGGTATGGCAAGGGTCCGGGCGTAGACAGGACCATGGATGTCATTCGCCATGCAAATGCTGTCGGCACCAACCCGAATGGCGGCGTTTTGCTGCTGGTGGGTGACGATCACGGGGCGGTGTCTTCAACACTGCCGCACCAGAGCGAGCATAATCTGATTTCAGCCATGGTGCCGCTGTTATCTCCTGCAGGTGTGCAGGAGTATATCGATTACGGTCTGCTCGGCTGGGCGATGAGCCGCTATTCGGGTGCATGGGTCGGGTTCAAATGTCAGACGGAAATTGTCGAATGCACGGCGACCATTGAGCTGGATCCGCATAAGCCGCAGATCGTTTATCCCGGCAAGACTGGTGAGTATTCGCTGCGCTGGCCGGACGGGCCGCACGCCATGGAGCTGCGGCTTGAGAACAAGATGGCCGCGATCCACGATTTTACCCGTGCCAATGGTGTCGATCGCGCTGTCTGGTCATCTGGTTCCGGAAAGGCGCGTCTCGGCATCGTTTCCACGGGCAAATCCTGGCTCGATCTTATGGGTGCCCTCAATCGTCTTGGCATAGACGAGCGCCGCGCCGGTGAGCTTGGCATTCGCCTCTACAAGCTCGGCCTTGTCTGGCCCATCGAGCCGGACGGCATTTCGCGCTTTTCAAGCGAGGTGGAAAACCTGCTGGTGGTCGAGGAAAAACGCCCGATCATCGAGGACCAGATCAAGTCGTTGCTGTTCAATATGGATGCCGACAGGCGCCCGAGGGTCTTTGGCAAAAGCGGTGTCAACGGCGCGCCGCTGCTTCCGGTGACGGGTGAGATCAACGATGTTTCGGTTGCTTCGGCCATCACGGCAATCTTCGGCTCTGGCGATACGCAGCTTCAGGCGCGGGCGATCGGCATCGAGGCTATCGTTGCCGCAAGCGCCATCGAGACGCCGGCGTTGAAACGCGATCCTTATTTCTGTTCCGGCTGTCCGCACAGTGTTTCGACACGACTGCCGGAGGGCAGCCGGGCCTCGACAGGTATCGGCTGCCATATGATGGTGATCGGGCTTGAGGAGCGCAACACCTCGACCTTCACCCAGATGGGCGGCGAGGGCGGTTCATGGATCGGATTGTCGCAGTTCACAGACGAGAAGCACATTTTCGTCAACATGGGCGATGGCACCTATTTCCATTCGGGCGTGCTGGCCATTCGAGCTGCCATAGCTGCCAAGGTCAACGCCACCTACAAGATCCTTTATAACGATGCCGTGGCCATGACCGGCGGCCAGAAGCACGACGGCGAAGTGACGGTTCCGGGCATTGTTGGCCAGATGCTGGCCGAGGGTGTAGCGCGGGTCGCCGTGGTGGCCGAGCGGCCCGACGTTTGGCAGGGCAACCTGCCGAAATCCGTCACCGTCAATCATCGCGACGAGCTGGACGCGGTGCAACGCGAACTGCGTGAGATCGAGGGCGTGACCGTTCTGGTTTACGATCAGGTCTGCGCGGCTGAAAAGCGCCGCCGCAGAAAGCGTGGCAAGCTGGAGGTATCCGACCAACGCGCCTTCATCAACGAACTGGTTTGTGAGGGTTGCGGCGATTGTTCGGCGGTTTCCAACTGTATTTCTGTGGAGCCGCAGGAAACGGAGTTTGGCCGCAAGCGCCGCATCAACCAGTCGAGCTGTAACACCGACCTTTCCTGTCTCAAGGGCTTCTGCCCTAGCTTCGTGACTGTCGAGGGCGGCACCCTGCGCAAACCCGCTGCCAAGGCGGGCAAGGTGTCGTTTGACGATCTGCCGCTGCCGGTTCTGAAAACACTTTCCGGTCAGCCTTATAATATGCTTCTCGCCGGTATAGGTGGCACGGGTGTCATCACCGTCAGCGCCATTGTCTCCATGGCGGCGCATCTTGACGGGCTGGCCGTCCAGACGCTCGACCAGACCGGACTGGCCCAAAAAAATGGCGCAGTCGTCTCGCATCTGCGGGTGGCGAAGGAAACCGCCGATCTCAATTCGGTGCGCATCGGCCCCGGCGAAAGCGATCTTGTACTCGGTTTCGATATCGTGGTGTCGGCTGGCAAGAACGCGCTGTCCACATTCTCGGCAGGGCGCACGCAGGCGGTGCTGGACGATCATTTCGCGCCTACCGCATCCTTCGTGCAGAATACGACGCTCGATTTCCGCCAGGGCGCTACGCTCAAGGCGCTGCGAAAAGCGGCAGGCGAAGATGCCGTAAACCTTGTCGCGGCCACAAAACTTGGCGCTGCACTGATGGGCGATGCTATTGCCGCCAACATGTTCCTGCTCGGCCATGCATGGCAGCGCGGCCTGGTCCCGATCAGCCTTTCGGCAATCCACAAGGCGATAGAACTGAACGGCACGGGTGTGGGCATGAACCGCGCCGCTTTCGGCTGGGGGCGCCGTTCGGTTGTCGAACCGGAGACTGTCCTCGACGCGGCGGGTCTGGGAGACGCGAAGGAAGAGCTTGCAGAAACACTCGACGGGATCATCGAGCGTAGGGCGAAGTTCCTGACCGGATATCAGAGCAGCGCTTATGCGCGCCGTTATCGCAAGCTGGTGGAAACCGCCCGCAGCGCCGAAGCCAAAGCCGGAGGTGGCGAAGTTTTCGCAACTGCCGTTGCGCGTAACGCCTTCAAGCTCATGGCTTACAAGGATGAGTACGAAGTGGCGCGCTTGCACCGCGATACCAGCTTTAGAGACAAGATTACGGCGCAGTTCGAGGGTGATTTCACCATCAGGCACCACCTCGCGCCGCCTATGCTGTCGCGCAAGATCGACAAGCGCACCGGCAACCCGGCCAAGATCGCGATTGGCGAGAAGATCATGACACCCGCCTTCGCCATGCTGGAAAAACTGAAGTTTCTGCGCGGCACGCCGCTCGATCCGTTCGGCTACAGCCATGAGCGGCGTGAGGAGCGCAGGCTGATCCGCGATTATGATGCGCTGGTGCACACATTGTCTGCCTCGCTTTCGGCGGCGGATATGGAGCGCGCCGTGGCGCTTGCGGGTTTGCCTGAAGAGATCAAGGGCTTCGGTCCGGTCAAGAAGGCCGCTATCGAACGTTATGAAACGAAGAGGGCGGCTTTGCTGTCGCCTGCGCCTGCGGCTCCTGCTGCTGGTGCCGAAGAGACGATTGCAAAAAGGAAAAGCGTATGAGCACGACCGGCGATTTCGAGACGATCCTTTATGAAAAGGACAGCCAGGACAAGTTTGCGACGATTACGATCAACCGTCCGGAAAAGCTCAATGCCATGAACAAGACCACGGTGCGCGAGATTGACCGCGCCGTGGCACTGGCTGTCGCCGATCCCGATGTCAACGCGCTGGTATTGACCGGCGCGGGCCGTGCCTTCTCCTCCGGTTACGATTTGCAGGGCGCGGATTATGATGTCGATATCGAGGACTGGCATGCTGATATGGCGGAAAACGCCCAATCGCTTCTGAACATCTGGAAAGCGCCGATCCCGGTCATCGCCTCGGTCAACGGTTACGCACTTGCGGGCGCGCTGGAACTGGTCATGGCCTGCGATCTGGCCATTGCCGCCGACAATGCGAAATTCGGTGAACCGGAAGTTCGGCACAATTCCGGCCCGCCCGCGCTGTTCATGCCCTGGCTTCTGGCAACGCGCGATGTGCGCTGGCTCATGTACACGGGCGATGTGGTGGATGCGGAGGAAGCGCTGCGCATGCATCTCATCAACCGCATCGTTCCCGCCGATCAGTTGAAGGAAAAGACCGAAAACCTCGCCCGCAAGCTGGCGCGGATGCCGGTTCCTGCCATCAAGTTCGCCAAGGCGTCCATCAACAACCAGCAGATGGCAGCGGGCCTGATGACCTCGTTCGACTACAACATCCACGCCATTGCCGCGCTGCATGTCAGCAAGGAGGGCCGCGAATGGATGCGAAATCTCCAGAAAATGACGCTGAAGGAATATCTCGAATTCCGCGACGCGCCGTTCAAGGGACTGGACTGAGCCAGCCTGTCATCCGGCACGCCCGTTTTTAATTCCACAGAGGTTTTTCGATGCAGACCGCTCCATCACAGACAGAGAATGCTCCAGCCATTCCGGTTATCGATGTGGCACCTTTCATCAACGGCGCGGATGGTGCCGACGATGTGGTGCGCGCCATCGAAACGGCCTGCCGCGAAACCGGATTTTTCCTTGTTACCGGTCATGGTGTCTCGAAAGACGTCACGTCGCGGCTTTACAATCTCGCTCGCGATTTTTTCGACAAGCCGCAGGAGTGGAAAAAGCAACAGGGCAGGGGAACAGGCGTCGAGGGCGGGGTAGCGTTCTCGCCGATTGCCGATGAGGCGCTGAGCGCCACACTCGGGATCAAAACCCCTGGCGATTATAAGGAAAGCCTCAATTTCGGCCTGCGGTTGCCGGGGGACACATGGCCCTCGCAGCCTGAAGGGCTGGAAGCGGCATTCCGCGCCTATTTTGCTGAGATGGAAACGTTGGCGAAGCATCTGCGCCGGGCTTTTTGTCAGGCGATCGGGCTTGAGGCGGATTATTTTGAAGGAGCCTTCGACAATCACCTCTCGGCTCTGCGTGTCATCAACTATCCCGAACAGACGGAAACACCGCTGCCCGGCCAGCTTCGCGCCGGGGTTCACACTGACTACGGTTTCATGACCATCCTTCGTTCGGAAGCTTCGCCCGGCGGATTGCAGGTGCAGACCCGTGCCGGAGAATGGCTGGATGCGCCGAATGTCGAGGGTGCCTATGTGGTCAATATCGGCGATGCATTCATGCGCTGGTCGAATGACGAGTGGGTTTCCACCCCGCACCGGGTCGCCAATCCACCAGGTGCGTTCAAGGGAACGACGCGTCGTCAGTCCATTCCTTTCTTTCTTAATCCGTCGCGAGACACGGTTATCGAATGCCTACCACCCTTTGCCGCGAAAGGGGCCGCGAAATATGCGCCGATTACCTACGGCGACTACATTGCACTGAAAACCAGCCAGGCGTTCAGCAACGGTTGATGGCAGGAAGCGAAACATCGCCCGCCACGACCAATGCCGCGAACCGGTGTCACTTGAGAACAAGGGGAACAACCATGATGAATTTCAACAGACGGCAGCTTCTGGCTGCGGTGGGTGGCATGGCAGCAGCCGGTATGGCCGGACTTCCTGCCCGCGCCCAGCAGAAAACGCTGATCGTGCCGACACTCGGCGGTGCATGGGAGCAGTTCTGGCGCTCGGAGCTTGCGCCGGCATTCACGAAGAAAAGCGGTGCTGCCGTCACGCTCGATGCCGGTAACGGTCGTGTGTGGAGTGCCAATCTGCGCGCTGCCGGTGCTCAGAAGCCGCCTTATTCTATCCTGATGACCAACGAGGCTTTTGCATCGAGCCTGCGCAAGGAAGGCTTTTTCGAGAAGCTCGATCTGACGAAACTGTCAAATTACAACGATCTCTACCCGCTGGCGAAAAAGACTGATGGCTGGGGCGCGGTCGCCATGGTGTCTCCCATCGGCCTCGCCTACCGCACCGATATGGTCAAGACGCCTCCGAAGGGCTGGAAGGATCTTTGGGAGAACCCCGAATTCAAGGGGCGCATCGGTCTTTACAACTTCGCCAACACGGCCGGTAAAATGGAACTGATGCTGGCCTCGAAAATCTTCGGCAAGGACCAGTACGATATCGATGCCGGTTTCAAGGCGTTCGAAAGGCTCGGCCCGGTCATTCAGGCGGATTTCAACCTCTCCACAGGCATTGCATCGGGCGAGTTCGTGGTCGCGCCTTTCGACTTTGGCGAAGTGGCGCGTCTGCGCGCTCAAGGTCTGCCTATCGATATCGTCGTGCCGGAAGAAGGGCTTCTGATGTTCGACCAGACGCTGAACATTCTGGCAAATGGTCCCGAAAAGGAGCTGGCCTATGAATATGCCAATTTCCTTCTCTCGCCCGAGGGGCAGGTTCCCCTGATGAAGCAGTTCTTCGTCTCGCCCACCAACTCGAAGGTGATGGTGCCGGATGACCTCAAGAAAGACGTGCCGATTTCCGGTGACATGATGGACAGGATTCTGACCTGGGACTGGAACTTCATGAACGAAAAGCAGGCCGGTTTCGCAGAAACCTGGGCGAAGGTGCTCAGGTAATCGCATTGCCAGAAGCGGGGGCGCGAAACGTGACCCCGCATACAGCCGGTTTACGGCCAGCAGATATTGCAGCGTTCAGAAGGTGGAAGAACGATCATGACAGAGGTGAGCATCGAAAAGCTGACCAAGGACTATGGCTCATCGCTCGCAGTCAACGGAATTTCCGTCAGGATTGCCGATGGCGAGTTCATTTCCCTACTCGGCCCCTCGGGATGCGGCAAGACGACGACACTGAAGATGATAGCCGGGTTCGAGGATGCGACGTCAGGCGCTATCCGTTTTGACGGGCATGATGTCGTCAACGTGCCAGCCGAAAAGCGCGACATCGGCATGGTGTTCCAGAATTATGCGCTGTTTCCGCATATGACGGTGGCGCAGAACCTCGCCTTCGGGCTTGAGATGCGCAAGGTTCCGAAAGCTGAAATCGTGTCGCGCACTGCCCGTGTGCTGGATATGGTGCAGCTTTCCGGTTACGCGGAGCGTTATCCGCGCCAACTTTCGGGCGGACAGCAGCAGCGTGTGGCGCTTGCGCGGGCTTTGGTGATCGAGCCGAAGATACTGCTGCTCGACGAGCCGCTGGCCAATCTCGACGCCAAGCTTCGCGAGGAAATGCGCGTTTTTATCCGCGATCTTCAGAAGCGTGTCGGCATTACAACCGTTTACGTCACCCACGATCAGGCGGAGGCTATGACCATGTCGGACCGCGTGGTGGTGATGTTCGGCGGACGTATCGCCCAGTACGGATCTCCCGCCGACATTTATGAGCGTCCCGCCAGTCTCGAAGTGGCACAGTTCGTGGGGCAGGTGAATATTGTTGCGGGCAAGCTCGTTGCCACTGAAGGAAACGGACAGGCGCGTATTGCGACAGTGCTCGGCGAACTCTCTGTCTCTCACGCGAAGGCCGGTTCGAATGGTGAGGTGACGCTTGTCTTGCGGCCGGAAGCGATCGAGCTGTCAGACTCGGGTCAGGGCGGTATTCCCGCGACCGTTGCGGCCTGCTATTACTCCGGTAGCCTCGTCGACTACCGGTTGACGCTCGCAAGCGGCGAAACCATCAGCGTGCAGACATTTCCGCGCCATCGCTTTGCGCCAGGTGACGCGGTGTCATTGCACGTCAGCGAGGAGAGTTTCTGGCCGCTCGGAGCTGTGGCATGAGCGGTTCGCTGAAATCCACCAAACCGTTTTTGCTCATTGCACCAGCTATTCTGCTTCTGGGCATTTTTCTCGTTCTGCCGTATCTGAATATCGTTCTGATGAGCTTTCGCAATCCCGGCAACAGCGCACCCTATGGTCCAGGCTTTACTGCCGCCAACTATCTGCGCCTGTTTTCCGACAGCTTCTATCTTTCGCAGGTCGGTAATACGCTGGCGATCGGCTTCGTAACAACAGCGCTTTGCCTTTTGCTTGGCTTTCCGGTTGCATGGCAACTTGCAAAGCGCAACATGCGCTTTCGCGGACTGGCATATGGCCTTGTGCTTTCCCCGCTGCTGGTGGGCATCGTCATCCGCAGTTACGGCTGGACGATCCTGCTTGGCAACAATGGCATCATCAACCGAACGCTGATGAATGCGGGTATCATCGATAGCCCGCTGGCGCTCATGTATAATTCGCTCGGCATCGTCATTGCACTGGTGCATGTCTTCCTGCCTTTCATGATCCTGCCGCTGATGAGCGCGCTTCAGGGCATCGATCCGTCGATCGAGGCGGCGGCACGTTCGCTGGGAGCAGGGCGCATCACCGCATTCCGGCGCATCGTTCTGCCGCTTGCCATGCCCGGCATTCAGGCGGGGTGCATTCTCGTCTTCGTGCTGTCGCTAAGCGCTTATGTTACGCCCGCACTGATCGGCGGCTTACGTGTCAAGACCATGGCGGTCAGCGTCGTGGATGCGCTGATCGATACGTTCCAGTGGCCGTTCGGTTCGGCCATGGCGCTTCTGCTCTCGCTGACCGGTGGCCTCGTGGTGGCCATTTTTGCCCGCATGACACGCATGAAATGGAAGGTCGACAGATGAACAGGCATTTTCTGAACGGCTATTGCCTGATTATCTATGCATTCCTTCTATTGCCGATCCTTGTGGTCGTTGGTGCATCGTTCAACGCTGGAGCTTTCCTCACATTCCCGCCGCAGGGGCTATCGCTGCGATGGTATGGGGTGTTTTTCCAAAATGAAGTGTTCATGCGCGCCATCAGAACGTCATTGTGGGTGGCTGCCGTCTCGACACTTATCTCCGGTGTCATCGGCACCATGGCGGCGATTTTCTATGTGCAGCATTCCGGTCGTTGGAAGGAAAGTGTGCGGCTGGGCATGATGCTGCCGCTGCTTTTGCCGGAAGTGCTGACGGCGATCTCGCTGTTGTTCTTCGTCTATTCCATTGGCATCGGCACGACGACCATTGTGGCCATGATTATCGGCCATGTGCTGATTACCATTCCCTTCGTGTTCATCAACGTCTCGGCTGCCATGGAATCCTACGAGCCGTCCTGGAGCCTTGCCGCGCGCAGTCTGGGGGCAGGGCCTTTCACGCGCTTTCGCCGGATCATGCTGCCATTGATAAAACCCGGTGTGATCGGCGGCTGCCTGTTCGCCTTCATTATCTCGTTCGATATCTTCACCATATCTTTCATGCTGAAGCCTGTGGGAACCGCCACTTTGCCTATCCAGCTTTATGACTATCTGCGCACCAATTTTACGCCCGAGGCAGCGGCGGTTTCCACTGTTTCCATCGTTTTGACGCTGATCGTGGTCGTCATTTCGGAAAAGGTGCTTGGGATGCGTATTCATCGCTTTTGACTCGCAAACAATGTCGGTGCAAGTGTTCGGCAAGTGGGCCAAATCGCGTCCGATGAACAGTGGTTCGGGGGTGCCAATTCTTCTATACGGGTAGGAACTTAACTCTAGGGAAGTATAAGTCTAGGCGTGAAAAGGCGGCATAACAGCCGCCTTTTGAGTCTCATTTTGGTCTTGTCACGGGAATGCCTTAGCTGCCGTCGCGGTACCTGACCTTGCCCCCTAACCATCCCTGAAAGCCCAACATCTAAGTTTTTTGAATGATGGTGGGCGCTCCCTCGGGAACCACAATTTTTCCCCACTCATCCCCGCTCTTTTCTCCTACCCTATACTGCTCTCGTTCCGTTGTGATGGCCTGTGGCAACTCAGGAGTTATGTGCGGAACCGGCGCTTGGTATGTGAGGTGGGAGACGTCCCTTTCATATCCTTGTGTCTGGCAGGGCAGTTCCCGGTAGCGGACTGGAGAAGGAATGAAACGGGTGTGGTGGGCCGTCTTGTTTCTTTGAAAGGTGTTGTCGGCAGAACCATCTAGCCAGGTACAGCGGAGCGTTGAATACGGGGCACTGACAAGTGTCTTCATTATTATTCTACGCGGCAATTTTCAGTGCCCCGTCAGCCATGTCTGTTTATCCCGTTGAGGAATGAGCAGGAAAGAGAATGAACCCCATGCCACGGCCGTATGTGCGGCGCGTGAAGGAGAAGGTGTGTTTATGACCAATATCGATGAGCTGGTTCGCAGCATTCAGGCGGATATAGCCTTTCTGAAGGGACGAATTGCGAGATCGCAACGTGCCTGGGTGAAAATCCGCAATCGACAGCTGAAGAAGCAATATCTGCTATCCGTAAAGCAGTCTTGGGAGGCGAGGGAGCGACCTGTGACCGCGGCGCGATAACATATATTTAATGCCACAAAACAAACGCGCAACATATAAATTATATGTTTTGCGACGAATTTATATGTGCACAACCAAGGCGAGAGTCTATTTCGCTTAAATTTGGACAGGGGTTGGCTCGCGATTGTGAATTGCGGGTCGAATCTGCGTAATTATATGAAAATGCAGCTGAAATTATAGGTCTAAGTGGAGAATCGTTATGAGATTGAACTATATGGATCGGATGGATTTGACTGAAACTG
>NZ_JAOEGC010000002.1:0-1755252 GCF_031801495.1 Agrobacterium tumefaciens
TAACTGAAAGCTCCTCCGCATACGCGTCGAGGAGCTTTTGGCGTTCCTGCGCAGTGTCAAGTTCGAACGCATGCAATCCGTGTCGCGCACCATATGCGAAAGTTCGCCTGACCACCGCGATCTCGGCCAACCGCGACAAAGCCAAAAAGACGTTCGAGTGCAGCAGAACGGAGCCGACCTGCTACCCTCAACGCCCTAAGCAAAATGAATTTGAAGCTCGTCAACGCAAGCCGATACATGGCTGTTTCCAGCAGAGCGTATTCCAGACTGCGTGGCACGCCTGTCGATAAAGGCGCGTCCCCGGTGGAACGTCCTCATCTCATTGGTAGAGCACACGGACGGACCCGGCATCGTGACCGACATGTCACACTTATTTTGGCCATGCTCGTCATCCAAATAATTATAGTTCGTCACGGTGACGAATAATAATGTCTGTGATAGAGGTCGCCTATGTTCTCCCGCAAGCAAGGTGGCAAAATGAGTTCCGGTTCATTGTCTGGAAGCACAACATGGAAAACGCGAATGAAAGCGCGAGCAGTGGAGACTGGTGACAATAAGGCTAAGGCGACCGTGATGATGCTGATTGCGGTATCCCTCTTTGCCGGTCTTGACAGTACCGCGAAGCTAAGCGGTCAGGATGTGCCGGCCATCGAGGTTGTCTGGTTCCGTTTCATGGTCCACTTCATTCTCGTGTCAGTCATACTCAATCCATGGCGCACACCGGGAGCCTGGCGTACGTCGGCACCCAAGCTACAGCTGGCGCGCGCAGCGGTGCAGATTATCTGCACTGGCCTCAATTTCCTCGCTCTCAGTTACCTGCAGATCGCCCAGACCTTATCTATCCAGTTCATGGGGCCAATATTCGTGACGCTGCTATCCGTTTTCTTCCTTGGCGAAGTGGTTGGCCGCTATAGATGGAGCGCGATCTTCATAAGTTTCATCGGCGTGCTCATTATCACACGGCCTGGTGTCGGAGAATTCAATCCCGCGTTCGGTATCATCATTCTGTCTGTGTTGATCGGGGCGAGTTACAGCATCATGACGCGGCGTCTTGCGACGACGGAATCGTCGGGAAGCATGTTGCTCATCATGGCTGCTTTGCCAGCTATCATTCTGACACCGGTGATGCCGTTTGTTTGGGTCTGGCCAACGGATGCATCCGTCTGGCTGGCTCTTGTCGGCACGGGCGTTTTCGGCGCTGTCAGCCACTATTTCTATATTCAGGCGCATCGTTATGCGCAGGCGTCGTTTCTGGCGCCCTTGCAGTACTTTCAGTTCCTTGCCGTCCTGTTGCTTGGTTTTTTCGTTTTTGGCGACGTGCCGACAATATGGACCTTGATTGGAACGCTGGTGCTGATCGGCTCGGGTCTGTTCATATGGCACCGCGAACGAAAACTTACCCACGCGGGAAAGTCTGCCTGACTACAAAAGATCGCCCAAAAGCAGGCGCTTGACACGTCACGGGCAACTCCATAATAATTCGTCAGCATACCGAACAAATAAAGGAATGAATCTGTGTCCAGTCCGGCGAGGTTTTCGGGTGACGGTGCTGTTGTCGGAGACGAACGAAATAATTCCCTTGATGAGGCTTCATGCAATTATGTCGTCGGTGTCGACCTCGGCGGTACCAAAATTCTCGCCGGTATCGCGAACGCCGAAGGGCAGATACTCGCTTCGCTGGAGGAACCTACCCGGCATGGCGAGGATGCGCCCGTTCTGGAGCAGATGGCCGCAATGGTGGGCAACCTGCTTGCCAAAGTCGGCGGAACCGATGACAGACTTCTGGGGCTTGTCATTGGCATTCCGAGTGTTGTCGATCCCGTCAGCGGGCTAGCATCCTTGTCCCCAAATCTGGCGCTTCCTTCCGACAGGTCTCTTGTCGATCTGATGTCGGCCCGTATTTCTTGCCCCGTCGCGGTGGAAAACGACGTCAATCTTGCAGCCTATGCCGAAGCGAAATCCGGTGCGGGGCGCAAGGAGAGGTCGCTGGCCTTCGTTTCGTTCGGCACAGGCGTCGGCATGGGATTGGTGCTCAATGGCGAGCTGTGGCGCGGCGAATTCGGTAGGGCAGGCGAAATCGGCTTCATGCCCGTCGGCGCTGTCCCGCACGGGGCTGCACCCCTTTCGGAAAACGGATTGTTCGAGGATGCGGTTGGAAGCCGCGCCATTCGTGAGCGCTTTGTCGGGGATGGCGGCACGGTTGTCGACCTTTTCTCGGCTGCCAGATCCGGCAACGGCAAGGCGCTTGACGCACTGGACGAGATCGCCCGCTCCGCTTCGATCGGACTTGCGGCGATCCATGCGCTTTTCGATCCCGCCGTGACGGTGGTCGGTGGCGGTATCGGTAGCCAGCAGGAATTTTATCAACGCCTCGTACACCATCTGAAGCCGCTTCTGCCGTTCGACTGCAGGCTTGAGATAAGCCATTTCGGAACAACGGCCGGAATGGTTGGTGCAATCATGCTGGCAGCGGAAAATGCGGGCGGCGCATTCCGGCCGCTTCGCATTCCGGCAGAGTGAGTTTCTGGCGGATCGACAAGTATCTGATTAGCGGCATGGTCTGGCTGTGCCACAGGAGAGCGACATGGAACAGGTAAGGCCGATTGCAAACGCCCGCGTGGATGGTCTTGTTGAAAGCGAAGAGGCTCTGCAGTTCGCATTCATGGCGCCACGTCTTCAGGGAGATTTCCTTCCCGAAGGCCGGCTTGAGCTTTCCCTCTGGGGATGCGGACGGATGGCGAACATCTTCCTTGACCGTTGGGATGGCCCATTCGTTTACGCACCCAACAGGATGACGACGCACGAGCGTGGCCTTTACGTCGCTCAGTCGGCTCCTGTCCTCGTCCTGCTTGGCGCGTCGGTGAAGTCGGTGCGACCGGCAACGCGCTGCGCGTGGTGGGGGACACTTACGAAGCCGCAAAAGATCACGCGGAAGGGTATACGGCGGATCGCGACAACCCCATGGGGCACTACGATAGTCGAGGAACGAGGCGATGGTGTCGTCGTGGTCGCAGCTGGCGCGAGCCTTGATGAGGCGGAGCGTGGTGCTGCGTTTTCCGTCGAGGCAATTATCGGCGAGAGCAACGCCTATGTCGAACGTTGCGATATTCTGAATTCGGCGCCCGCCTTGATGCGTAGCATGGCAATTCAAAGCGCTCACGCGTCTTTGTCTAGTATTCGCAGAGCGGAGGATGGTTCCTTCCTGGGATTGGCCGCCGGACAGGCTTACAGCGCGCCCACCCGTACCTATTATCGTGACGGCTACTGGACGCTACAGGCACTGCTTCATCTCGATCCCGAAGCTGTTCGTGATCAGATCGGGCTGCTTGCAAAGGGAATCCAGCCGGATGGAGAGGCGCCAAGCGGCGTTATTCTCACGGGTCCGGCGCAGGGGCAGGAGTGGGAGAAATTTCGTACCACTGCTCCGGAATACAAGATGGAGCATCTGCGTCCGACCGATTGGTGGAGCGATCACTTCGATAGTCCGCTGTTCTTCATTCTCACCATTGGCGACTACGTTCGCACTGTGGGTGATGGCGCCATTCTCGGCCAGCATTGGGTGACGGTAGAGACGATATTCCGGCGTTATCTCGGCTTCATCAAGAATGATAACGGCCTGCCGCAGAAGCCACGGCATGATCGCGACTGGGCCGACAATGTTTACCGGCATGGCTATGTATCATACGACATCGGCCTCTGGATCGGCGCTCTCGACGTGATTGCGGAACTCGGCGCGGAGTTCGATGCGAAGGTGGCCGAAGAGGCAGCTCGTGTTGCGGCTGTCGCCAGAGCCTCCCTGGATGAGGCGCTTCTCACGCCGGGCGGCTGGTACGCGGACTATGGTACGAAGCAGGATTTTCTCGAGGACCATTTGACGCTCGACAGCCTGACACTGCTGAGGTTCGACGCCGTGTCAAAAGATCGGGCAAAAGAAGTGCTCGGCCATGTCTGCGCATTGCTGGAAACCCGGAACAATGCGGAGCAGCCCTATGGAGACTGGGGTGTCATGTGCGCATGGCCGCCATTCAAACGGGTTGCGGATACGCGTGCGAAGTCGGCTTTCGCCTACCGCTATCATAATGGTTCGGATTGGCCGTACCTTTCCGGTCTTTATGCGGAACAGCGCCTGAAATTCGAGCTCGACGGCTGGGATTATCCGATGACGCGTTGGTGGAAGACCAGCCTGGAGAATGGCTGGATCGGTTCCGTCGAGTATTTTGCTCCACCTTTCGGTAGGGGCTCCCTGCTTCAGGGGTGGACCGGCATGTCGGCTGCGGCCATTCTCGAGTACCGGCCTCAGATCGAGGCCGCGATAGCATCCGGAAAAGTCGCATAGTGAAAAGGCCAGCTTTGAACTGGCCTTTTTGTTTCGGTTGTCGCCGTTAATTTCAAGCGGCCGATTTCAGCCTGGCTGCCGCCGTGTCCAGTACCCATTTCACATTGCAGTGTTCGAGCAGGGCTGATGCAGGGCATGCGGGATCAAAGTTTCCATTCGTTGCATGGAATACCGCGTCGGCTTTGCCCGAACCAGTTGCCAGAACGACAATCTGCCGAGCTGCGAGGATTGTTCCAATGCCCATGGTGACGGCGTATGCGGGCACCGGACGATCGGTAAAGAAGCGCGCGTTCGCCTCCAGCGTCTCCGCATGCAGTTCAACGAGTCTTGTCCGGCTGTCTTTCGCCGAACCTGGCTCATTGAAGCCAATATGCCCATTTCGCCCTATTCCAAGTAATTGCAGGTCAATTCCGCCGGCTTCCTCAATTTTCCGTTCGTAGACTTCACCGATCACATCGGTTTGGTCCTGTAGAGCGTCAGGGAGAAATGTTCTGCTTTTGTCGATGTCGACATGATCGAAGAACAGATTGTTCATCGTACTCCGATACGAGCCTGGATGCTCTGCCGGAAGTCCCACGTATTCATCGAGATTGAATGTCGTGCACCGGGCGAAACTGACGTCGCCGCGTCTGTAGGCGGCAACAAGATGTCCATAGACCGGCTCCATCGTGGCACCGGTGGCAAGGCCGAGCACAGGCTCGGCTATATCCCGGATTGTCGCCAGAATGAGGTCAGCTACGGTTTGAGCCGCCGCATTTTCCGTCGAGAAGGTCAGGCGCTGGGAAGACGATACAAGCATGATCCGCTCATTTGTCCGTCTGAGCAATCAGGCTGCCATCAGGGCGGCGTTTTGCAAATGAAAGACCGCTTGCCTCATGGAAAAGGTGGAGACGCGATGGTTCCACGCCAAACGTGATCGTGTCGTTTTCCGAAACCGGCACGTGGTCTGGAAGGTGCACAACCGTCGCCGTTTCGTTGCCTTCCACCTTGCCGTAGACATAGGTTTCGGTTCCGACGCTTTCCGCATAGCTCGCCCTGAACTTCACCGCGAGATGCTTGTCGGACGGTTGTTGCAGAAGGTGAAAATGGTTCGGGCGAATCCCAAGAACAATGGCCTCACCAAGTGTTGCCGTCGATGCATCGACAGGTACTGATAGCTCCCCGAAACCCTCAACGGTGACGGATACCTTTTCGGTCGCGATATGTGTGATTTTGCCGCTGTAGAAATTCATCTGCGGTGAGCCGATAAAGCCTGCGACAAATTTATTGGCCGGGAACTCGAAGAGTTCCAATGGTGCGCCGAACTGTTCGAGATTGCCGCCGTTCAGGACGGCGATACGATCCGCCATCGTCATCGCTTCGATCTGATCGTGCGTCACGTAAATCATCGTGGCGCCAAGCCGCTTGTGCAGGCGGCTGATTTCGCCGCGAGTTTGCACACGCAACGCCGCATCAAGGTTGGAAAGCGGCTCGTCGAACAGAAATATTTTCGGGTCTCTGACGATTGCGCGGCCAATGGCGACACGCTGGCGCTGCCCACCCGAAAGCTGTTTGGGGCGGCGTTCGAGCAAGGGCTCTATCGCGAGCATCCTTGCTGCTTCAGCCACCTTTCCGTCAATTTCAGCCTTGCTCAGCGAGAGGTTTTCAAGCCCGAACGACAGGTTCTTCCTGACTGTCATATGCGGGTAGAGTGCGTAGGACTGGAAAACCATTGCGATGCCGCGATCGCCTGGCGGAAGTTTCGTTACGTCCTCGTCGCCGATGAGGATCTGCCCGTTGGTCGTGGTTTCAAGACCCGCTATGATGCGCAGAAGCGTCGACTTCCCGCAGCCGGACGGTCCGACAAGAACGACGAATTCGCCATTCTTTACGGCAAGATCGATTCCGTGGAGAATGGGGTGCGTTCCATATTGTTTGACCACGCTCTGGAGCGTAAGACCTGCCATCGTCTATTTCCTTCGTTCCGCCATTGTTCGTCGCCTGCGGCTTGTCCGGCAACATTGCTTGATCTCACTCTGCGCGTTTCGTTATAGTTCGTCAAGGTGCCGAACATAATTTCGGTGCGCACCTGATTGCTATTTAAATCGGCTGATTTATGCGGCTCGTCTCCTAAAGATTGCTTGACTCGACGTCTGTCTCGTATTTAATTCGTCTTGGTAACGAACAAATTGGATCGATATTGAATTCCTCCGGGGCCAATGGCCGCGAACGTTCAGTGGAACACTATTAAGGACCGCGACAACAACGTCCGGACCAAAAAAAGGGGAACGCGATGAATATTCTCAAATTGATGAGCGGTGCGGCTTTGGCTGTGTGCATGACAGTTTCAATGGCCTCCGGCGCGGAACTCAAGCTTCTGTGGTATGTTGAAGACGATGCGCAGGAAACGGTCATCCGCAACCTTCTCGATCAGTATACGGCGGAACATTCCGGTACGACGTTCGATCTGCAGATTACGCCATACAGCGGCATGATCCAGAAATTCCAGCAGTTTGCCGCCTCCGGTATCATGCCGGATGTTTCGTTGACGTCCTCAATGGAGCCGGTGATCCGGCCTTTCCTTGCAGATTTTGGTCAGGAAATCGGGCCGGACTGGATCAATGACTTCGTCAAGGGGTGGGCGGATGGTGCACGTTTTGATGGCAAGGTCATCGCGGCCCCTCTGAACGTGACGTCGACCGGCATTTTCTTCAATGTCGATGCGTTTCAGAAGGCCGGGATAGAGATACCTGCACAGGACAAGAGCTGGACGTGGGAGGAATTCCTTCCGAAGGTCAAGGAAGTCGCTGAAAAGTCGGGCACCCGTTACCCGCTCGTATGGGATGTATCGGCCAGCCGCTGGATCGTGCATCAGTTCCAGTACGGAAACCATATCTTCTCCGAGCAGGAACCGGTGAAGGTCGTCATGGACGAAGCGAAGTGGACAAAGTCTCTCGATGACTTCATCACCCTGACAAAAGAAGCGATGCCTCCGGGGCTCTGGTCCGGCGCAAGTTCTGATAACCCCAAGGAACTCTTCATGGCTGGCCAGGCTGTGGCATATATGTCCGGTAGCTGGCAGATTCCTGCTCTTGCGAGCAGCGCTGGCTTCAATTGGCAGGCAGGGCCAACGCCTTACGGCACTGTTCGCTCCTCCATTTACGGTGGCGATTATCTGGTCGCCTTCAACACCAGCCCCAACCTCAAGGAAGCCGTCGAGTTCATCAAGTGGATGACGGGTCCCAACACCCAGGCCGAGTTCGCCAAGCAGATGGGCGTCATTCCGGCCAATATGAAGTCGGAAAAGGTTGATTACGGCAACGCCATGGCGTCCGATGCCGTCAAAATCATGCAGGGTGAACTGGACGGCAGCCCGGTTTATGCGGCGACCGATCAGGCATGGCCGCAGATGCAGGCCGTATGGGGGCCGATCAAGAATGCGGTAACGCAGGCTGTCGCCGGCCAGATTACCTCTGCCGAAGCCGTTGCCCAGATCAAGAAGGCTGCCGACGCGGCTGTCGAGGCCGCGCAGTGAGTGAGATCGCCTCTTCTCCAATGACGACAACGGCCGCAAGGCCGTTGTTTCCCGCGCGTGTCTCCACCATTCTGCGTGGGTTCTGGCCCTATTTCCTTATGCTGCCGACAATGGCGTTGATCGTTGCATTTACGCTTTATCCGTTGGTGCAAGGGCTCTTCATGTCCCTTTTCAAGCGGGGCGTGGTGGTGTTGCCACAGGTGCCGCAGACCTTGCCGCAATATGTCGGTCTGGATAACTTCGTCCACCTGCTCGACAATGCCGATTTCAAGCTGTCTCTTATCAAGACCGTCGTGTTCGTGGTGATAGCTGTACCGCTAAACATAGCCTTGTCGTTGTCTCTCGCCGTTCTTTTGCAACCGCAGACCAGGTTTTTCGCCTTTGCAAGAACTGTTGTGTTCTTTCCGTCCATGATCAGCCTGTTGATCATCGGCATCACGTGGCGTTGGCTCTTCGGTCTTAATAACGGTCTGGTCAATTACGCGCTGTCGCTGGTCGAGATCGCGCCGATCCCGTGGCTGGAGCAGGATACGATGGCGCAGATCGCTGTGGTCGTTGCCTGGGTATGGTGGCAGGCGGGCGTCAACATGATGATCTTCCTGTCGGGTCTGACAGCCATTTCGCCAGACTACTATGAGGCGGCGTCAATTGACGGCACCACCAAATGGCGCCAGTTCACGCACATCACCCTACCACTTCTACGGCCGACGATGGCGGTGGTCGTCGTTCTCTCCTCCATCGAAGCGTTTAAAGTCTACGAACTTGTCGTTTCTCTGACGGGTGGCGGTCCTGGAAAAGCGACAGTCTACCTGATCCAGACGATTTACGACACGGCTTTCCAGCTGCCCATGCAGGCGGGTGTGGCGGCTGCGCAGTCGGCCGTTCTGTTTATCGTGCTGCTTGCGCTGGCTGTTATCCAGTTGCGCCTTTCAAGGAGCAAATCATGACGAACGCCAATTCTCCAGCCCGGCTCCTGCTTGTAACGCTCGTTCTTGCGGTTTTCCTGTTGCCGCCTGTCTGGCTGTTCATGTCCGCCCTCAAGCCGCAGGCCGAAATATTTCAATGGCCGCCGACGTTGTTTCCTCACACGTTGACGCTTGAAAATTTCATGAACACGATTTCACGTGCGCGATTTCTGACATTCTTCAAGAACTCAGCGATCGTTTCCATCCTGTCGGCGCTGTTGTCCGTTACGATCAGCGTCATGGCCGGATATGCGCTGGCAAAGTTCAGGTTCAAGGGCGACACGGTATTTTTCCTGCTGATCATGTCGTCCCTGATGGTGCCGCTCCAGATCATCATGATCCCGGTGTTTCTGGTTCTGCGCGATCTGGGCCTGTTGGAAACCCTGGCTGGAGTGATTATCGCGCCCGCGGCAACGCCCACCGGCGTGTTCCTGATGCGCCAGTACATCGTCAATATTCCGGATAGCCTTCTGGAAGCAGCGAGGCTCGACAAGACGCCGGAATGGAGAATTCTGTGGCGTATAATCGTGCCGCTATCGCTGCCGGCGATAGGTACACTGCTGGCCTTCAATCTCGTCTGGCGCTGGAACGATTATCTCTGGCCTTTTCTGATCATTACGGATCAGGACCAGTGGACGGTGCAGCTTGCCATCGCCAATTCAATCGGTCGTTTCGGCATCGACTGGCCGAAGCTGTTGTCGATGTCGGTTCTATCCGTGCTGCCCGTGCTTGTTGTTTTCTCTGCGTTGCAGAGACTGATGATGGGTGGGATCATGGCAGGTGCCACGAAGGAATAGGGTGCCGGCCATTTGAGAATGGCCCTGAACATCAGGGCAATGCCCGTAAAATACCCGCGGATGAATGTCATTCGCGGGTATTTTCTTTGACCGGATCTTCAATGAAGTTGAATTGCGCCTGTCGGGTTTAGCCAACGGAGACAGGCAGACGCATCTCGCTCGGCAGGTCCTGCGGCGAAAACAGCGTGTTGTGGAGCTGGTTCAGGGCAATCGCAACCGCGCCAAGCAACGTGGCGCGCGAGGCGAGGGTACTTGCCTCAACGGTGATGTCGCGCTTCGTGCAGCTTGGAAGGGCTTCGTTGATAAAGCGAACCATCAAAGGGTGCCGCCCCACATTGCCGCCCAGAATAATCTTCTGTGGATCGAGTATGGCGTCGACGGAAACTACCAGCAATGCCGCCAGCTGCGCCGTCCGTCTCACGGTTTCAAGCGCCTTGTCCTCTCCGCTTTCAGCGCGTTCCAGAACATCGCGCACTGTCAGTTTTTCATCGTGAGAGCCATAGTTTTCGATGATACCTCTTGCGCTGATGGCACATTCGAGCGCACCACGCTCCAGACTCTCGGGATCATAAGGGTCTGTGCCGAACGGGAGATAGGAAATCTCGCCAGCAGCTCCTTTTGCACCACGCAGGAGCTTGCCGTTGACGAGCGTTCCAAGGCCGATGCCCGTACCAAGCGAAACATAGGCAACGGAATCAAGTCCCGTTGCAGTGCCCTTCCAGGTTTCCCCCAGAACCGCTGCATTGACATCGTTTTCCACGATCACGTCGCATCGCAGAATTTCCTGCAATGTTGCCACCACGTCCATGCTGGCAATTTCAGCCATGTTGGGCGCAAGCGACAGCTTGCCGGTTTCCGGATCGATCACGCCAGGGGTGGCAACCGTCGCCAGCAACACCTTGGTGCGAGAAATCCTTGCCTTCTTCAGGCTTGTTTCAATCAGGCCATTGAGTTTCTGAAGAAGATTTTCATCGAGGTGCCCGTCCGAGGTCGTTTCGACCTCCTGTACGATGTTCCCGGCTATGTCGACGATGGCGATGCGGATCATCGTCGCGCCGATATCAATGCCGATGACACATCCCGCGTCGGGGGCTACTTCGTACGTGACGGCGCTTCTGCCGACCTTGCCCGAAACGACCCCCTTGATGCGCACCCAGCCTGATTCCTCAAGGGTACGAATGACTTCGGACATCGTTTGTTTTGAAAGGCCGGTCTGCTTGGCTAGATCTGCTCGGGAGGTCGGTCCCTTGTGGAGAAGGATCTCCATGGCTGCGCGCACAGAAATCTGGCGCAGCATCGGAGGGGTGCTCGTCCAGATATTCATATGTCGTATTCCTCGCTCGGTCGCAGTTTGTTCGGATGCTGATTTATTGATTTATTGTCGCATGATGGCGATATTTTTGCAAATAGTTCGTTAAATTGACGAATTATGATGCGCGCAATCACTACGGCCAAACGCTCAGAATGGATACGCGAGAAAGGTTCGGCAATCAAGATTTGGCCAAGTCGAGCCTGCGGCTGGTCGAAGAGTAAATCTCGTTCACTCTTGTCATTTTTTTGGGATCAGCATGCTTGCTTTTATCCGAGGAAAAAGTCTGGAATTACGAGACGAAGGGACTTTGCCACTGCGATCGTCTTGCTGACCCCGCGACTATCAATGCCGCGCTCGCAAGACCTTTCCCTGGCTGCCTTCAGCCGGTCGTATCCTTGAACAGAACATTCTGGTCAATCAGGTAGCGTGAAAACAGCGGCAGGCTCGCACCGCCGATCGCCCGAGCCTGACTGCCGACCAGCCCCTCGATGATTTCCGGTATCATCACCCCCTGAAGATCGTGCTGATCCAGTGCTGAGCGGGTAGCGGAAACAATCCTTTGACGCACCCAGCCCGGAAATCCGCCGTCGATGATGACGGACGAAAAGTCGATAATCGAAGCCGATGCAATGACCGCCTGTGCCAGAGCTGCTGCGGTATTTCGGATCCAGTTTTCAAGCGGCTCGCCAAAATCGATCCATTCATCCGGCGAGAACCACAGTGGCCTCGGATCCATGCCTTTTTCGCGCAGCATGTTCTCGAGAACGAAGATGGACGCGATTTTCAGAAGCTGGACGGTTTTGCCGTCCTGCCCCTGAACGGGCAGGGGACCGATAGCCCCTGCCGTGCCGGTCCGTCCGGAAAACAGCGCCGAATTCAGCACGACGCCCCCGCCGATGAAAGATCCGATGAAAACATAGAGAAAGTCGGGGTAGTTCTGGCCCGTGCCGAAAACCAGTTCCGCACCGCACGCACTTGTCGCATCATTCTGGAGAAAAACAGGGTAGCTGATCTTTTCTGCTATGTCGGCGCGGATATCGACGTTTCGCCAGCGCTCCATTTCAATCTGCGGAGCGCCGACTTCCTGCGCCCAGTTCCATAGTTCGAAGGGCGCGGCGATACCGACACCGGCGATTTTTTCGAGTTCGGTTGCTGGTAGTTGCGATTCCAGTTCTGCGATTCCCTCGATCACGAAGGGCAGTATCCACTCCGGCATGGGATAGGGATAGGTGCGGTGTAGCTTCAGCCTGATCTGTCCGACGAAATCCATCAGCACGAGATCGACGCTGCGGCGGCCGATCTTGACGCCGAATGACAGGACGGCATCCGGATTGAGGCGCATGGGCGTTGAAGGTTGTCCGACTTTGCCGCGCAGCCGCTCGCCCCGCACCAGAAGACCGTCTTTTTCGAGCGACCGCATGATGACGGAAACGGTCTGAGCGGAAAGCCCGCAGAGCCTCGATATTTCTGCCTTTGACAGGCTGCCATGTCTACGGACGAGCGACATTACGAGCCGCTCGTTGTAGGCCCGAACTCCAACCTGATTGGCGCCGCCGCTCAGGTCGGCAGCGCTGCCCGGAGTTGGCAACGCCGGGTCGACAGACTGTCTCATACAAATTTCCTCCCGCCAGCCGGTTGCACGATACACAACACCTGCTGACCTCCTGGCAAGCCCTATATCGCTGTGTTTTCAACTATGGCGATATTCCTGCCTGCACAAATCCAGAATGCCATATCGAATTAATAATTCAATCGGATTTATTTATTGACAGAAATTGCCTTTAATGGTTCCATTTGCCTCAACGGTTGTCAGTCTCGGAGGAGACGGGATCGTTGGGCTGCCGGAAAGGCGTCCATTTGTTCATTTGGGAGGATTAAATGAAGACCACTGTTTCCGCTCTTCTGGGCGCGCTTGCGCTCGGCGTTTCTTTTGCCTCGGTTGCGTCCGCTGCTGATACCTCGGTATGCCTCATCACCAAAACCGACACGAACCCCTTTTTCGTGAAGATGAAGGAAGGCGCGGCAGCCAAGGCGAAAGAACTTGGCATGACGCTGAAGTCTTACGCGGGCAAGATCGACGGTGACTCCGAAAGCCAGGTCGCTGCCATCGAAACCTGCATTGCCGATGGCGCAAAAGGTATCCTGATTACCGCGTCCGACACCAAGGGTATCGTACCGGCGGTTCAGAAGGCGCGTGATGCCGGTCTTCTGGTGATTGCGCTCGATACGCCGCTTGAGCCGATCGACGCTGCCGACTCGACCTTTGCGACCGACAACCTGCTCGCCGGCGAACTGATCGGCAAATGGGCGGCGGGAACGCTCGGTGATAAGGCGAAGGACGCGAAGATCGCTTTTCTGAACCTCACGCCTGCCCAGCCCTCCGTGGACGTTCTGCGTAACCAGGGCTTCATGAAGGGCTTCGGCATCGACGTGAAGGACATCAACAAGATTGGTGATGAAGACGATGCGCGCATCGTCGGTCACGACGTTACCAATGGCAACGAAGAAGGTGGCCGTGCAGCAATGGAAAACCTGCTGCAGAAAGATCCGAATGTGAACGTCGTTCACACCATCAACGAACCGGCCGCCGCCGGTGCCTATGAGGCGCTGAAGGCAGTCGGTCGTGAAAAGGATGTGCTGATCGTGTCCGTCGATGGCGGTTGCCCGGGCGTCAAGAACGTTGCTGAAGGCGTGATCGGTGCGACATCGCAGCAATACCCGCTGCTGATGGCCTCTCTCGGTGTCGAAGCCGTCAAGAAATTCGCTGACACGGGTGAAAAGCCGAAGCCGACCGAAGGCAAGAACTTCTTCGACACCGGCGTGACGCTGGTGACGGACAAGCCGGTAAGCGGGCTGGACTCCATCGATACCAAGCAGGGTCTCGCCAAGTGCTGGGGTTGATACCCGGGTAATGAAATTCGCAGGGGGCTTTTTTGCCCCCTGTCTGGCCTGCAGCTAAAACCCGCCGCACATATGTTCGGAGGCGCGGGGACCAAAGACAGACGAGCGTGATCGGGAGGAACATTCATGAGCGATCAGCCGGCGCGTGCTCAGCCGCATAATGAATTTGAAAAAGTGCTTTCAGGAAGCTCGACGCAGCTCGCAGCTTTCGATACGCACGATAAGACGCCTCTGGAAAAGCTTCAGCATTTTCTGCATTCCAGCCCGGCGGCGGTGCCGTTGATCGTGCTGGTGATTTCGCTGGTCGTTTTTGGCGCAATTCTTGGCGGCAAGTTCTTTTCCGCCTTTTCGCTGACACTGATCCTGCAGCAGGTGGCCATCGTCGGTATCGTTGGCGCCGCGCAATCGCTGGTCATCCTCACCGCGGGCATCGATCTTTCGGTCGGCGCCATCATGGTCCTGTCTTCGGTGGTCATGGGGCAGTTCGCATTCCGTTATGGCCTGCCGGCGGAACTGGCCATCCTGTGTGGCTTCGCCGTTGGCGCGTTGTGCGGCTTCATCAACGGCCTTCTCGTTTCCAGAATGCGCCTGCCGCCGTTTATCGTGACGCTTGGCATGTGGCAGATCGTTCTGGCCACGAACTTCCTCTATTCCGCCAACGAGACGATCCGCGCTCAGGATATTGCCCAGCAGGCACCGATCCTGCAGTTCTTCGGGCAGAACGTCCGCTTCGGCAATGCCGTGTTCACCTACGGCGTCATCGCCATGGTGCTTCTGGTCGGGCTTCTCTGGTACGTGCTCAATCATACAGCCTGGGGACGCCATCTTTATGCGGTGGGTGATGATCCTGATGCCGCCGAACTGGCGGGTGTGAATGTCAAACGCATGCTTGTCACCGTCTATACCTTGTCGGGCATTATCTGCGCCTTTGCCGGCTGGGCTCTGATCGGCCGCATCGGTTCCGTTTCTCCAACGGCCGGCCAGTTCGCCAATATCGAATCCATCACCGCAGTGGTGATTGGTGGCCTGTCGCTGTTCGGTGGTCGTGGCTCCATCCTCGGCATGCTCTTCGGTGCGCTGATCGTCGGCGTGTTCTCGCTCGGTCTTCGCCTCATCGGAACCGACCCGCAATGGACCTATCTGTTGATCGGTGTCCTTATCATCTTGGCTGTCGCAATCGACCAGTGGATCAGAAAGGTAGCAGGCTGATGGCACAAGAACCCATTCTCACTGCACGCAATCTCGTCAAGCGTTACGGTCGCGTGACCGCTCTGGATCAGGCCGATTTCGACCTCTATCCGGGTGAAATCCTTGCGGTCATCGGCGATAACGGGGCGGGAAAATCGTCGCTGATTAAGGCGATTTCCGGTGCGATCACGCCGGACGAGGGAGAGATACAGCTGGAGGGCAGACCCGTCCATTTTCGCTCGCCGATCGAGGCGCGCAAGGCTGGCATTGAAACGGTCTACCAGAACCTCGCGCTGTCTCCGGCGCTTTCCATAGCCGATAATATGTTCTTGGGTCGCGAAATCCGCAAACCTGGTATCCGGGGCCGGGTTTTCCGCTCTCTGGATCGCCCGGCAATGGAAAAGTTTGCCCGTGACAAGCTCTCCGAACTGGGCCTGATGACGATCCAGAACATCAATCAGGCGGTGGAAACATTGTCGGGTGGTCAACGGCAGGGCGTTGCGGTGGCGCGTGCGGCCGCCTTCGGCTCCAAGGTCGTCATTCTCGATGAGCCGACGGCGGCTCTTGGTGTCAAGGAAAGCCGGCGTGTGCTGGAGCTTATTCTGGACGTGCGCTCCAGGGGACTTCCGATCGTGCTGATTTCCCACAACATGCCGCATGTGTTCGAAGTCGCGGACCGCATCCACATCCATCGCCTCGGAAAGCGGCTCTGCGTCATCAACCCGAAGGACTACTCGATGTCAGATGCCGTGGCCTTCATGACCGGTGCAAAAGAGCCGCCTCGGGAAACCCTTGCCGCATGACATTGAAGCTTGAAACGATCGTTGAGAACGTTCTCCAGCGAGCCGGGGACAGCCCCCGCTTCATCGTTGCCATTGCCGGTCCCCCTGGGGCCGGCAAATCGACTCTGGCTGATGCACTTCTGGATGCCCTGATTGCAAAAGGGGAAACTGCCGCCGTTCTGCCCATGGATGGCTTTCACATGGATAACGGCATTCTGGAAGCGCGCGGACTTCTGCCCAGAAAAGGCGCGCCTGAAACCTTCGATGTTCGCGGGTTTCTGGATATCGTTTCCGCTGTTCGCAAGGGTGGCGAAGAAGTTCTGGTGCCCGTCTTTGATCGTGAACGAGAAATTGCCATCGCCTCCGCCCGCGCCATATCGCCCGAAACGCGTTTCATTCTGGCGGAAGGCAATTATCTGCTTCTCGATGAAGAGCCATGGACGAGGTTGAGCGCCAGCTTCGATCTGACAATTTTCGTCGGTCCCGCGGTAGACGTGCTTGAGCGGCGCCTTCGCGACAGGTGGGTAGGGTATGGCCTCAGCCAAGCGCAGATATCCGACAAGCTTTTCGGCAACGATCTGCCAAACGGACGACGAGTAATCGAAAACGCGCGGCCTGCGGATATCCACATCGATATCTGGGAATAGGTATATAATTTTAGCGGGACAAAAAGGCCTTTGTAATTAGCCTTTTTAAGATTTTGTTGACCATGCGGTGAGTCTTTTTGAAGCACCGGTTGGCGCTTTGTTGTATCTACACGTTGACGCTGAAATTTCATCATATACTATATGTGGTGTTCAAGGTTCTTCCGATTCGCAAGAGTTGGAGGCTAAGACGGGAATTCGGTGCGTAAAGCCATGATGGCGGATCAAACCCGAAGCTGCCCCCGCAACTGTAAGCGGTGAGCATCGTTCCAATATGGTCCACTGGGGTTTTCCCTGGGAAGGGCGGGAGCGATGTGTAGACACGCGAGCCAGGAGACCTGCCTCGAGCAAAAACGTCCACGGGCGGGGTGTCCGGAAGGAGGGTGTCTGGTGCAAATGAATTGCGCTCGCCGTTTTTCCTGCGTCCCGTCGAAAAAGCTTCGGGGTGAAGTCATGCCATCGCATTTTTATCAGATCCTGCGCTCTTCGGCGTAGGCAATAATCGTTCGCGGCTCGTCCGCTCCAATTCATCAATGAACCCCTTGTTACCCGAGTGCCAAGCGCTTCGGGACCGTTTGGCTGCGCGCGCGAGCAGCTCTGAGAGAGAAAATCATGACCGTCACCGTTTACAGCAAACCCGCCTGCGTACAGTGCACCGCCACCTATCGTGCTCTCGACCGCATTGGCGTTGCTTACGAAATCGTCGACATTTCGGAGGATGCGGATGCGCTCGACCATGTCAGAGGGCTTGGTTACATGCAGGTTCCGGTCGTGATTGCGGGTGAGCGGCACTGGGCCGGTTTCCGTCCCGACATGATCAGCGCGATTTCCTGAAGACGCAGACGATGGGACTGATCGTCTATTATTCCAGCCGATCCGAAAACACCCATCGCTTCGTTCAGAAACTGGGTGGCCGCACGCTTCGACTTCCCCTTGGGGTGGATGACGAAACTATCCGTGTATCGGAACCCTATGTGCTGATGACGCCCACCTATGGGGGAGGCGGCACCAAAGGCGCGGTGCCGAAACCCGTTATCCGCTTTCTGAACGATCCAGCCAATCGAACCCTCATCCGCGGCGTCATTGCCGCGGGAAACACCAATTTTGGCGCGGCCTTCGCTTCCGCAGGAGAGATCGTGTCGCGCAAATGCGCGGTGCCGTTTCTCTATCGTTTCGAGCTTCTCGGCACGGAAGAGGATGTCGCCAACGTCACTCATGGATTGGAACGATTTTGGATACGCTGACCTCGACCGCTCTTCGCGACAAGGGAGCAAAACCAGTGGATGCGGCGCTGGATTACCATGCGCTGAATGCAATGCTGAACCTCTATGACGAGCAGGGTAAAATCCAGCTTGACAAGGACAGGCTGGCGGCACGGCAATATTTTCTCCAGCACGTCAATCAGAACACCGTCTTTTTCCATAACCTGCGGGAAAAGCTCGATTATCTGATCACCGAGGGATATTACGAACAGGAAGTTCTCGATCAATATTCATTCAACTTCGTTCGCGATCTCTTCGATCATGCCTATGGCAAGAAGTTCCGTTTCCCGACCTTTCTCGGTGCCTTCAAATATTACACCTCCTATACGCTGAAGACTTTTGACGGGAAGCGTTATCTGGAGCGATATGAAGACCGTGTTTGCATGGTGGCGCTGGCGCTCGCCGAGGGCAGTGAGCAGCTTGCCCGCGATCTCGTTGATGAGATCATCTCCGGACGCTTTCAGCCTGCGACCCCGACCTTTCTCAATGCCGGAAAGAAACAGCGCGGCGAACTCGTCTCGTGTTTTCTGCTGCGGATCGAAGACAATATGGAGAGCATCGGCCGGGGGATCAATTCGGCCCTGCAGCTTTCCAAGCGCGGTGGCGGTGTCGCGTTGTCATTGACCAATATCCGTGAAGCCGGCGCGCCGATCAAGCAGATCGAAAACCAGTCTTCCGGCGTCATTCCGGTCATGAAGCTTCTTGAGGACAGCTTCTCCTACGCCAACCAGCTTGGCGCGCGGCAAGGTGCGGGTGCGGTCTATCTGCACGCCCATCATCCGGATATCATGCGCTTTCTCGACACCAAGCGCGAAAACGCCGACGAGAAGATCCGCATCAAGACGCTGTCGCTTGGCGTCGTCATCCCCGACATCACCTTCGAACTGGCGAAGAACAACGAGGATATGTACCTCTTTTCGCCCTACGACGTGGAGCGGGTTTACGGCGTACCGTTCACGGAGATTTCCGTCAGCGAAAAATACCACGAGATGGTCGCCGACAGCCGCATTCGTAAGAAAAAGATCAAGGCGCGCGAGTTCTTTCAGGTCATCGCCGAAATTCAGTTCGAAAGCGGTTACCCCTATATCATGTTCGAAGACACGGTGAACCGTGCCAACCCGATTGCGGGCCGTATCAGCATGAGCAACCTCTGCTCGGAAATTCTTCAGGTCAGCGATGCGAGCACTTTCAACGCCGATCTTTCCTATGCGCATATGGGCAAGGATATTTCCTGCAATCTCGGTTCGCTCAACATCGCAGCGGCGATGGATTCGGCAGACTTTGGAAAAACCATCGAGACATCGATCCGCGCCCTGACCGCCGTGTCCGATATGAGCCACATTTCGTCTGTTCCGTCCGTTGAGAAAGGCAATGACGAGAGCCATGCCATCGGCCTTGGTCAGATGAACCTGCATGGATATCTGGCCCGCGAACGGATCTTTTACGGCTCCGAAGAAGGCATCGATTTCACCAACATCTATTTCTACACGGTCACCTATCACGCCATTCGTGCCAGCAACCGGTTGGCCGTGGAAAGGGGCCAGAGCTTCAAGGGCTTCGAAAACTCGAAATACGCTTCCGGCGACTATTTTGATAAATATATCGAGCGGTCGTGGAAGCCGCAGACCGAGAAGGTGCAGGGTCTTTTCGACAAGGCCGGTATCGCCATTCCGTCACAGGAAGACTGGCAGGCGCTGAAGGAGGCCGTCATGGCGTCCGGTCTTTACAACCAGAACCTTCAGGCCGTACCGCCGACGGGATCTATCTCCTATATCAACCACTCCACCTCCTCCATTCATCCGATTGTCTCGAAGATCGAGATCCGCAAGGAAGGCAAGATCGGCCGCGTTTATTATCCGGCTGCCTATCTGTCTGATGATAATCTCGAATATTATCAGGACGCCTATGAGATCGGTCCTGAAAAGATCATCGATACCTATGCGGCGGCTACGCAGCACGTCGATCAGGGGCTTTCGCTGACACTGTTCTTCCGTGATACCGCGACGACACGCGATATCAACCGGGCGCAGATCTATGCCTGGAAGAAGGGTATCAAGACCATTTACTACATCCGCCTGCGCCAGATGGCGCTGTCCGGCACGGAAGTGCAGGGCTGCGTTTCGTGCACGCTGTAAACGGGAAGACAAAGACGATGAACATGCACATGAAAACCGCCTCCCGCCAGCGCGCCATCAACTGGAACCGTATCGAAGATGACAAGGATCTTGAGGTTTGGAACCGTCTGACCTCGAATTTCTGGTTGCCGGAAAAGGTGCCGCTCTCCAACGATATCCCCTCGTGGGGAACGTTGAGGCCGGAAGAGCAGAAACTCACCATCCGCGTTTTTACCGGGCTGACCCTGCTGGACACGATCCAGAATGGTGTCGGTGCCGTACGCCTGATGGAAGATGCGGTCACACAGCATGAAGAGGCCGTACTCTCCAATATTTCCTTTATGGAGGCGGTTCATGCGCGCTCCTATTCCTCGATCTTTTCGACGTTGTGCCTGACACCTGACGTCGATGACGCCTATCGCTGGTCGGAGGAAAACGAGTTCCTGCAGCGCAAGTCATCGCTCATCATGCGGGAATATGACAGTGGCAATCCGCTGAAGAAGAAGGTCGCCAGCGTCTTTCTTGAAAGCTTCCTGTTCTATTCCGGCTTTTACCTGCCGATGTTCTGGTCGAGCCGCGCAAAGCTCACCAACACCGCGGACCTGATCCGCCTCATCATTCGCGATGAGGCCGTGCACGGCTATTACATCGGTTACAAGTTCCAGCGTGCGCTGGAGAAGCTCAGCGAAGCGGAACGTCAGGAGATCAAGGATTTCGCCTTCGATCTGCTGCTCGAACTCTACGACAATGAGGCGAAGTACACCGAGGATCTCTACGATGGCGTCGGGCTGACCGAGGACGTCAAGAAGTTCCTGCATTACAACGCCAACAAGGCCTTGATGAATCTGGGTTACGAGGCGCTTTTCCCGGCAGAGGCCTGCAAGGTCAATCCGGCCATCCTGTCGGCGCTCTCACCGAATGCCGATGAAAACCATGACTTCTTCTCCGGCTCCGGTTCGTCCTATGTCATCGGCAAGGCCGTGGCGACGGAAGACGAAGACTGGGATTTCTGAGGTAGCAGCAGGACATGTGACCCCGCATCTACTGCGGGTTCACCACCTGGCTTGCCAGGCGGAAAGGACTTGAGATGGTGGCGCCAAGCGCGTCGAAAACAAAGGCGCCCGCCCGCCCGATTTCGGAGCCGCCCTGACGTCTGTTGGCTTCCAGTTGCGGCAGCAGTGCCGCCAAAGCCGCATAGCGATCGTGGTTGAGCGGATCGGAGGCTTTAAGGTTGGAAATGTCGACGAACTGCACGCCTTCCTTCAGCGCAGCCTCCTGAACCTGCGGATCCTCCACATCCAGCGCGCCGATGCGGGTGACGTCCGCCCCCAGAATAGAGGACGCTTTCAGCGCCCGGTCATCCTTGGACACCAGAACGGTTAGCGGCGGGTCAAGACGCCCCACCACCTCGATCTGCTTGCGAAACACGTCGGCGTCGATGTCGGGTGCTGCCAGAACGACCTGAAGTCTGGCGATGACATCGTTTTTGCCTTCGAAGCGTAATTGCCGCAACGCCTCCATCACCAGCCAGCCACCCATGCTGTGACCGAATACAACGACCTTTCCTTTGCGTGATTGACGGGTCAGATCACGCATAAGACCGGCCAGAGCATCACGGGAATAAGCCGCCGATTCCTTGTCGGCAACGTAGCCTGTGACGTTTGCCTGTGATGGCCAGGAAAACACGACAGGCACGCCATTGATGTCCGCATCGGCAGCCATCTGTGCGGCGCGAAACAGGGCTTCCTGATAGCTGTAATTATAGCCGTGGACGAAAAGACCGACCTGCCTGCCTGATCGCAGGACATGCCCGAGGTCGTCATTGAATTCGGTTTCTGGAAGCATGCTGGCGCGGGTAACGACGAAATCTGTTCGTGGGTTCGGCTTGGCGTTGGGCCATTCGATTTTGCCCTTCCTGTGAGAGGGCGGAATGGAGATATCGAACCGTGCGTAGTTGGGTGAGGAGGCGCGCCCGGTGCCGAAACCTTTGCCAGATTCGTCTGGATCGCGCGTGCTGGCCACATAGGCCGTCACCGTTTTCGTGTTGCCCGCCTTTGTATCGATGGCCTGCAGGACGTCTGCTCCCGGACGCCCCGCGCAGGCGGACAGAAAACTGAGAGCGAGGAGAAGCGGAACGATAAGGCGCATGAACGGGGTAACCGGCAAAAAGGAACTGGCCATAAATAGCGGTCCGCCGGAAAAGTTGCCAGTGCGGAATAATTTCCTTCTGTTTAGGCGCGCTTCAGTCGATGAACCGCGCTCCGATCTTGCTATCGGTTCGGGTTCGCTTTAGGCCGTAACCATGACGAACAAGGTTTCTCTGACACGGCTGAAACTCACCGATTTTCGCAGCTATGCGACAGCATCGCTTGGCCTCGATGATCGTCATGTCGTGCTGACCGGCGATAACGGCTCGGGCAAGACGAACCTGCTGGAAGCGGTTTCCTTTCTGTCGCCCGGCCGCGGTTTGCGTCGCGCGGTCCTGTCCGATGTGACGCGTGTTGGAACTGACACGGCCGGTTTCTCGATCTTCGCCAATGTTGTCGGCATGGACGGAGAAGTCGCCATCGGAACCGGCATCGAAGGCGATGGAGAGGTTGTTTCGCGACGTCTGAGGCTGAATGGGACGCCCGTGAAGTCCGTCGATGAGCTGACCGACCATCTGCGGGTGCTGTGGCTGACACCGGCCATGGATGGCCTGTTCACCGGCTCGTCTTCTGATCGCCGCCGCTTTCTCGACCGTCTTGTGCTTTCGCTCGATCCCGCACATGGCCGTCGTGCAAGTGATTTCGACAAGGCCATGCGTGGCAGAAACCGGCTGCTTTCGGAGGGCCGTTTCGATCCGGTCTGGCTGGATGGCATTGAAAAGCAGATGGCGGAACTTGGCATGTCCATGGCGATTGCCCGTCATGAGATGCTGGGGCTGCTGAAAAACCTGATCGAAACCCGCAAGGGTGATGCTGCCTTTCCGTCTGCCGCTCTGGCGCTATCCGGCTTCATGGATGATGCCTTCGATCGCCCGGCAGTCGATCTCGAGGATGAATATGCAGAGATGCTGCGTGAAGGCCGTTACCGTGACGCTGCCGCAGGCCGCACGCTTGACGGACCGCACAGGGTCGATCTGTTTGTCCGTCACGCGGAAAAGAACATGGAGGCGGAGCGATGTTCAACGGGCGAGCAGAAAGCCCTGCTCGTCGGTCTGGTGCTTGCCCACGCGCAGCTGACGGCGAACATGACCGGTTACGCCCCGGTTCTGCTTTTGGATGAGATTGCCGCGCATCTGGATGAGGGGCGTCGCGCCGCGCTGTTCGACCTGATCCATGCGCTAGGTGGCCAGAGTTTCATGACCGGCACGGATGCGGCGATGTTTTCGGCGTTGGGCGACCGTGCACAGTTCTTCAACGTATCCCATGGAAGTATTACCGCATGAGGGCAGGGAGCGCGAAATGGACCCTTTGAGTTCCGAGGAAATAGAACGTTACAAGCGCCATATCCTCCTGCCGGAAATCGGCGGGGTCGGACAGCAGCGCCTGAAAGCAGCGCGTGTTCTTGTCATCGGTGCCGGTGGGCTCGGTGCACCCCTTCTTCTCTATCTGGCCGCAGCCGGTGTCGGAACAATCGGCCTGATCGATGACGATGTGGTGTCCCTCTCCAATCTCCAGCGGCAGGTGGTCCATGATACCGGCACGCTCGGTGAACTGAAAACCGAGAGCGCCCGTAAAACCATCGCCCGGCTTAATCCGCATGTCCGTGTGCAGGTCTACGAGGACCGGTTCTCGCCGGTCTGGGCAGACATGCATCTGAAAAGCTTCGATCTGGTGATCGATGGCTCGGACAATTTCGACACGCGGTATGCCGCCGCCGATGCCGCGGAGAACGCCAGGCGTCCGCTGGTGACGGGCGCGGTCGGCCGCTTCGATGGTTCTGTGACGGTACTGAAACCCTATGAAGTAGGTCCAGGGGGGAATCTGCTGCCGGGTTACCGCGATCTGTTTCCGGCCCCACCGCCGCAGGGCCTCATTCCGAACTGCGCCGAGACAGGTATCGTTGGTGCTCTTACCGGTGTGATCGGCACCATCATGGCCATGGAAGCAATCAAGCTGATCACGGGGTCGGGAGAGCCGCTGATCGGCCGTCTGCTGCTATATGATGCGCTTTCGGCCCGGTTCGAGACGGTCCGCTACAAGCGCCGGGGCGCTGGAAAAAAAGCATGATTGAGGTTGTTCGTATCGACAGCGAATTTGCGCGCGAAGGGGAACTCCTGGCGCTGATCCGGTCTTCCTTTGCCTATATGGATGGCGTTATCGATCCCCCTTCGTCCGCCCATAAGCTGACACCGGAAAACCTTGCCGCAAAAATAAATAACGAAACTGCCTTCGCCGCACTGGACGGCGGCGAGATCGTTGGCTGCATTTTCTGCAAGCCGGAACCACCCGCCGGCCTGTACATCGGAAAACTCGCCGTATCGTCGGCATCCCAAGGCAAGGGCATCGGGTACCGCCTGCTGGAAAGGGCGGAAGCGCTGGCGCGTGAACTTGCACTTCCCGCGCTACGACTGGAAACGCGAATCGAGCTGGTCGGCAACCACACCCGCTTTGCCTCGTGGGGCTTTGTGAAGACTGCCGAAAACGCCCATGCCGGTTATGATCGAACGACATCCATCGAAATGACGAAACGGCTCGACTGAGAGGCTCAGTTCCGGCCAGGCAGAACCCGGTTCGGAGGGCGATGTCCGTCGAAAAGGGTGCGGATGTTGATGATGACCTTTTCGCCCATGTCGATACGGCCTTCGATGGTCGCCGATCCCATATGCGGCAGCAGCACCACCTTGCCTTCCTTGGCGAGTTTGATGAGCTTCGGATTGACCGCAGGTTCGTTCGAATAGACGTCCAGACCCGCACCGGCGATCTTGCCGTCGCGCAGGCACTGGATCATGGCCGCCTCATCGATGATATCGCCGCGCGCCGTATTGACGATGTAGCTCGTGGGCTGCATCAGCGCCAGACGCCGCGCCGACATCAGGTGGTAGGTCGCGGGCGTAGACGGGCAATTGACGGAAACGATATCAACGCGCGCAAGCATCTGGTCGAGACTGTCCCAATAGGTTGCCTCGAGTTCCGCTTCCGTAGCGGGATTGACGCGTTTGCGGTTGTGATAATGGATGGATAGGCCGAAAGCCTTCGCACGTCGGGCAACCGCGGTACCGATGCGGCCCATGCCGACGATGCCGATGCGTTTACCGGAGATGCGTCGCCCAAGCATCCAGGTTGGCGACCAGCCTGTCCAGTCGTCGGCACCACCGGCCAGTACACGTGTGCCCTCGATCATGCGGCGCGGAACGGCCAGCACCAGCGCCATGGTGATATCGGCCGTGTCTTCGGTCAGAACGTTTGGCGTGTTGGTGACAGTGATTCCCTTGCGCGCCGCAGCGTCCACATCCACGTGGTCGATGCCGTTGGAAAAACTGGCGATCAGCTTCAGCTGCGGTCCAGCCTTTTCAATCATGGCGGCGGTTACGCGGTCTGTCACGGTTGGGACGAGAACGTCCACGCGCTGCATGGCGGCAACCAGTTCATCTTCGCTGCGCAGCGTGTCATCGATGTTCAGTTCGGCATCGAAGAGCTCGCGCATTCTGGTTTCGACGACATCCGGCAATTTGCGGGTGAGATAGACGGTCGGTCTCTTCTTGTGGGTCATCGTTAGCCGCTGCCTTGTTCAGAAGTCATTAACCAAAAAGAGCGATAATTTCTCTTAACTCTAGGGCGTTTCTACCAGACCCATCGGCGAAGACAAACAAAACTCGTGCCGACGCGGGAGGCTGGAAACGCGTACCCTGAAAATCCTTTGGTTTACGGAAGACAAGGAAGCGGAAATGGCCAGACGTCGCGTTGTTTCTATGATCTGCATTGCATTATCGCTGACTTTCCTTGCGGCCACCTCAGCACCGGTGAGTGCTCAAGGTGCCGCGAAGGGCGCAAGTGGCCTGCCTTTGCCTCGTTTTGTCAGCCTGAAGTCGAAGCGCGTCAACATGCGAATCGGCCCCAGCACGGACTATGCGGTTTCGTGGATGTACATGAAGTCGGGCATGCCGGTTGAGATCATACAGGAATACGAAAACTGGCGGCGTATCCGCGATGCTGAGGGAACCGAAGGCTGGGTCAATCAGGCGCTTCTGTCCGGTGAACGCACCGCCGTTGCCGCGCCGTGGATGCGCGGCAAGGGTAAGGATGTCTATGTCAACATGCGCCGTGAACCGCAGTCAGGTGCGGCGGTCGTTGCAAAGCTCGAACCCGGTGTCCAGGTCATCATCAAGGAATGCAACGGGGACTGGTGCCGGGCCGAAGCCGGCCAGGCAAATGGTTGGTTGTCGCAGGGCGAGATCTGGGGCGCTTATCCGGGCGAAGCCTTCAAATAAGGCCGTGTTTGTCGCCAAGCGCCTTCAGGGATGACATGGGCCGCGGTCCGACCTGCTGGATGACGGCCGCTGCCGCGAGGCAGCCGAGCTTGCCGCAGTCTTCCAGCGAGCGATCTTGCGTGTAACCGAACAGGAAGCCAGCTGCGAAAAGATCGCCGGCGCCAGTTGTGTCCACGACATCATGAACGGGGAAAGCGTCAACCTTCACGCGCTCGTTGCCACGCAGGATGACAGCGCCTTCTTCGCTCATCGTAACCGCAGCGATCTTGCAGTCCGCGGCGATTTTGGAAAGCGCCAGCTCGAAATCATCGGTTTCATAAAGCGACAGGGCTTCCTGCTTGTTGGCGAAAACGATGTCCACCGTACCGGAGCGCATCAGGTCGAGAAACTCGTCGCGGTAGCGGCCGACGCAGAAGCTGTCGGAAAGGGTCATGGAGACTTCGCGACCGTTTTCATGCGCGATACGGGCGCAATCACGAATAGCGTCCTTGGCACGCGGCGGATCCCAGAGATAGCCTTCGAAGTAGGTTACTTTCGAATCGGCGACCACATTGGCTTCCACGTCTTCCGGTCCCAGATCCACGCAGGCGCCGAGATAAGTGTTCATGGAACGCTCGCCGTCTTCGGTCACGAAGATCATCGAACGGGCGGTTGGCGGGAAAGTGCCTTCCGGTCTGGTTTCGAAATAGACGCCCTGCGCACGGATATCGTGCTGGAAGATTTCGCCGAGCTGATCATTCGCGACCTTGCCGAAATAAGCGGCCTTGCCGCCGAAATTCGCGATGCCCGCTGCCGTGTTTCCGGCGCTGCCGCCAGAGGCTTCGAGAGCCGGACCCATAAGCGAATAAAGCAGTTCGGCCCGCTCGGCATCGATGAGGTTCATCGCGCCCTTGGTGATGCCGTTGTCATTGAGAAAGCGATCATCGCAGCGGGAGATGATGTCAACGATAGCATTGCCGACAGTCAGTACGTCGAATTTCGTCATGAGCCCTTTTCCGGTTCGCACGGTGTCGTGCTTTTATCCGGAATTTGGTCTTAAACATTTCTCGCGGCAAGAAAAGCCCCATGCGCCGATAGACATTCAGCTTTCGCGCGTCATTTCCCTGTAACAAGGCTTTGCTATCCAGGTGTCAGAGCGAAGGGCGCATATGTGTTCCAGAAAGGAAGACATGAGGTCTTCCGGCTCCACCGTTGTGTTCGCCACGGATGTACTGGCGGATTATGACGGTTCCAAAAGGCGGGGTTTAACCCCGCTTTTTTCGTTTGCGTTGTCAAAAACGGTACAGCCGTAAGTCCATGCTGGCGGCAACCTTCCACTTGCCGGGCATGCAAGCATTGTCCGCAGGGGGAAGATGGGGTAAGCGAGATGTCTCCCCAAGGCTGCGAAAGTCTCCTTCCTTATGTCCGCTGTTGCCGCAAACGTCGCTCCCATTTTCATTCTCATCCTGATTGGCTGGCTGACCGTCAAGGCGGGGTTGTTCAAGGCGGATGCCGGTGAGATTCTGAGCGATTTCGTGTTCAAGATCGCCGTGCCGACGCTGATCTTCCGCACGCTGGCGGAGGCCAATTTTCACGGGGCGTCACCGTTTCGACTCTGGATCACCTATTTTGCCGGTGTCGCCGTCACATGGACGCTCGGCCACGTCGTGACCCGCTACGTCTTCAAGCAGGATGTGCGTATTGCCGTGATCGCTGGCATTTCCTCGGCTTTTGCCAACAACATCTTTATCGGTCTGCCTCTTGTCGGTCGTTCGGTTGGCGATGAAGGCTTGGTCGCTTTGTCGATCCTGCTTGCCATTCACCTGCCCGTGATGATGATCGCAGGTACGATTCTGATGGAAAATGCCACGCACAAGGCAGTCGGCGGCGAGAGGCGCAGCCTATGGTCGGTCTTCAGGCAGGTCGGCCGCAATCTCATTACCAACCCGCTGGTGATCGGCCTTTGCATCGGTCTTGCGACCAATATCTCCGCGGTGCCTGTACCGTCCGTTCTGAAGACGGTCATCGATCAGGTCGCCTCGATGGCGGGTCCGGCAGCACTGATTTCGCTCGGCATGGCGCTGACGAAATACACGGTTCGCGGTAATTTGCGGATCGCAGTGACGATGACGGTCTTCAAGCTGTTATTGCTGCCTGCCTGCGTCTGGGGAATGGGCCATCTGCTTGGCCTCAGCCGCGAATGGACAGCAGCTCTTGTGTTGACCTCTTCAGTGCCAACAGGTGTGAACGCCTGGCTGATCGCCAACCGTTTCGGTATCGGCCACAGTGTCGCTGCTTCCACCATCAGCATATCCACCGCCGTCGGCGTTCTGTCGGTGTCACTCTGGGCCTGGTTGCTGAGCTGACAGATTTCAGAAAAAAATGGAAACAGAAAGATGAGCACGTCCAACGTTTAACGACATGGACGTGCTCCGGTATTTCTCGTGCTGATTACTTCTGCGCACTCAGGATCTTGAAGCGGGCGTTACGGCACACTTCCTGGCTGGAGCGGAATTCGGCGGCCAGCACCGGCTCGTAGGGCATCCCGCGATTGGCGACCATCAGAAGCTTGCCGCCACTGCGCAGCGCGCCTGCTGCCGCCTTGATGAAGGCCTGGCCAAGGGCTGGCTCCGCTGCCTGACCGGCTGCGTGGAACGGCGGGTTCATGATGATAAGGTCGTATTTTTCCTTGGGCGGCTCTGCAGTCAGATCCTGCCAGAAGAAACGTGTCGTCAGGCGTGGATTGTTTTCCAGAAAATTGTTCTTGGCGAACTCGAGCGCGTTCCAGTCAGCCTCGAAAAGATCGATGCGGGCGGTGCGCGGCGACTTTTCCGCCAGCATGATCGACAGATAACCCCAGCCCGCGCCAAAATCGGCGGCGTTGCCGTCGAAATCCGTCGGCATGCGGGAAACGAGAAGTTCTGAGCCTTCGTCAACGCGGTCATGCGAGAACATGCCAGGCAGCGCCGTAAAGCGGTTCTCGACGGTTACTGCACCCTGCTGCAATTTCGCAACCGGAGCGGAAACGTCGTCCGGCCTTTTGAACCAGAGCGCGACGCCATGGTATTTCGGCGTGGAATCGGCCTCAATGCCGAGCTTCGCCAGCGTCTTGCGCAGCGTTACGATGCCATCTTCCTTGGAACCGGCGGCCACGATCAGGCCACCTGCCTTGACGCGATTCAACGCTTCCGCAAGGCGGTTCTCGTTTTCCCCGCGGTGCTTGCCGCACAGGATGAGGGCAGCATCATAGCTGCCTTCGGGAATGTCGGGCGTCACGTCGGCGCTCTGCGCCTGCAAGGCCCTGTAAAGCGGGCGCAGGTTCTGAACCGCAACGATGTCGGCATCGAAACCGGCCGGGCGGGCCGTACCGGCTTCCGCACCGAGAAACAGCACGCGTTCGCCGGATTTCGGCATCTCAAGCATGTCGGCGGCGAAAGGATGAAACAGGGTTTTGACGGCGTCGCGGCTCATCGGATTTCCTCAAGCGGTAAATAGAAAAAAGGCGCGGGAAATTCCCGCGCCTCCATGCGTGACAGGCGGCGCAGCCTTATTCGGCAGCAGCTTCGCCCTCTTCCTTCTTCTTCTCGGCAACGATTTCCTTGCCGGTTGCCTGATCGACGATCTTCATCGACAGGCGGACCTTGCCGCGCTCGTCGAAGCCCATCAGCTTGACCCAGACCTTGTCGCCTTCCTTGACGACGTCCGAGGTCTTGGCAACGCGCTCGGAAGCGAGCTGCGAGATGTGAACCAGGCCATCACGTGCACCGAAGAAGTTGACGAAAGCGCCGAAGTCAGCGGTCTTGACGACCGTACCTTCGTAGATCTGGCCGACTTCCGGTTCAGCAACGATGGAGTGGATCCACTTGCGGGCCGCTTCGATTTCCTTGCCCGAGGACGAGGCGATTTTGACGGTGCCGTCGTCTTCGATGTTGATCTTGGCGCCGGTCTTTTCGACGATTTCGCGGATGACCTTGCCGCCCGAACCGATGACTTCACGAATCTTGTCGACCGGAATGTTCATGACTTCGATGCGTGGTGCGAACTCGCCGAGCTGCGCGCGGCCTTCGGAGATGGCGTTGGACATTTCGCCGAGGATGTGCGTACGACCACCCTTTGCCTGCTCCAGAGCGACCTTCATGATCTCTTCGGTGATACCGGCGATCTTGATGTCCATCTGCAGCGAGGTGATGCCGTCTGCCGTACCGGCAACCTTGAAGTCCATGTCGCCGAGGTGATCTTCGTCACCGAGAATGTCGGAGAGAACCGCGAAGCGGTCGCCTTCGAGGATCAGGCCCATGGCGATGCCTGCAACCGGCTTTGCGAGCGGCACACCAGCGTCCATCAGTGCGAGCGACGTGCCGCACACGGTTGCCATGGAGGACGAACCGTTGGATTCGGTGATTTCCGATACGACGCGCAGCGTGTAGGGGAACTGCTCAGCCGAAGGCAGCATCGGGCGGATTGCGCGCCATGCCAGCTTGCCGTGGCCGATTTCGCGGCGGCCCGGGGAACCCATGCGGCCTGTTTCACCGACCGAGTAGGGCGGGAAATTGTAATGCAGCAGGAAGCGTTCCTTGTACATGCCGGTGAGGCTGTCGACATACTGTTCGTCTTCGCCGGTGCCGAGCGTGGCAACGACGATGGCCTGCGTTTCACCGCGCGTGAACAGCGCAGAGCCGTGCGTGCGTGGCAGAAGGCCGACTTCGGAGACGATCGGGCGAACGGTGGAAAGGTCGCGGCCGTCGATACGGCTCTTGGTGTCCAGAACGTTCCAGCGAACGATCTTCGCCTGAAGGTGCTTGAAGACAGCGCCGATTTCTTCAGCCGTGTACTTCGCTTCGCCGTCTTCCGGCAGGAAGTGCGCCTTCACCTTTGCCTTGACGGCGTCGACTGCTGCGTAACGGGCAGCCTTCTCGGTGATCTTGTAAGCGTCGCGCAGTTCGGCTTCGGCAATGCCGAGCATTTCGTTTTCGAGAGCGGAGAAGTCTTCCGGCTCGAATTCGCGTGGTTCCTTGGCGGCGACTTCAGCGAGCTTGATAATCGCGTCGATAACCGGCTGGAAGCCGCGGTGGCCGAACATGACGGCGCCGAGCATGATTTCTTCGTTGAGTTCCTTGGCTTCGGACTCAACCATCAGAACCGCGTCCTGCGTACCGGCAACGACGAGATCGAGGACCGACTCGTCCATTTCGTCAAGATGCGGGTTCAGAACATATTCGCCGTTGATGTAGCCAACGCGCGCGCCGCCCACTGGGCCCATGAAAGGAACGCCGGAGAGCGTCAGCGCTGCGGAAGCCGCAACCATCGACAGGATGTCTGGGTTGTTTTCCAGATCGTGCTGGATGACGGTGACGACGACCTGCGTGTCGTTCTTGTAGCCTTCAGGGAAAAGCGGGCGGATCGGGCGGTCGATCAGACGCGAAACCAGCGTTTCGTTCTCGCTCGGGCGACCTTCACGCTTGAAGTAGCCACCAGGGATCTTGCCGGCAGCGTAGGTCTTTTCCTGATAGTTGACGGTCAGCGGAAAGAAGTCCTGGCCCGGCTTCGGAGACTTTGCGGAAACAACGGTCGCAAGAACCATCGTCTCACCGTAGGTGGCGATGACGGCGCCGTCAGCCTGGCGGGCAACCTTGCCTGTCTCAAGCTTCAGCGGGCGGCCTGCCCATTCGATTTCCACGGAGTGTTGATTGAACATATCTTGTCCTTAATCTTGGCTGCAATTCCGGCGAGATGCCAGAACCGGGCAGCGCTGAGACACAATCACGGGCAAGACAGCGGGAGGCTTTAACCGACGGCTTCTGCAAGCGCGGTATGCCAGAAAATCTGGCCAAAGCATCCGGCAATCCTGCCCCATGACAGGTCGTCGGTTACAAGGCGGCTCCGGCCCATCCGGGCCACCTCAGCTTCGGAACGCTTTTTCAGAAAAGCTCCGAGAAACAAGAAATCCGGAATGATCCGGATAGAAAAACCGGCGGGTATCGTAACGAAAACCCGCCGGAAGATTTTTAGCGGCGAATGCCGAGGGCGCTGATCAGCTTCGTGTAACGAGCGTCGTCCTTCTTCTTCAGATAGTCGAGAAGCGAACGGCGGCTGGAAACGAGCGTTAGAAGGCCACGACGTGAGTGGTTGTCCTTCTTGTGGCCCTTGAAGTGTTCCGTCAGGTTGTTGATCCGCTCGGTCAGGATGGCAACCTGAACTTCCGGCGAACCGGTGTCGCCTTCCTTCGTTGCGTATTCCTTGATGAGGGCGGCTTTGCGCTCTGCAGTAATCGACATCGGACGATCCTTTCTATTTTAAGGAAAAACGGGACGCCTAGAGCCGGGATGTCGTCCAGCTCAGGCCATTCGGTAGCGCAGGCATGCGCCCAAGCTGGCGCAGCCTATAAACCATTATGGGTATAATTGAAAGAGGCGATTGACAGCCGCCTCCCCGAGCGTTTCCAGGAAAAGTGTGAAGCGGTTTTCCGTCTGGAAACGCACCACACGAATAGATGGAGCCCGTTTCAGCCGAAAACGCGTTTCGGACGGAATTCGCCCTGGCCGATCTCGCCGATGGCAACCAGCTTGCCGCGTGCGGTAGCATAGGCTTCCGGGTGATCGGCAGGCGCATCGCGACCGCGCAGCAGAATGGGATTGCCCATTTTCAAGCGGTGAGCCTGATCATCGTTGATGATGAGCTGGGGCAGGGAGGACAGTGCTTGCGCCGTATCGATCAGAAAGGCATCGAGGGCGTCCAGTCGCGCATCACGATCTTCGATGGCTTCCAGCTCTATGAGCTTTTCGAGCGGCACCATCATGTCCTCGCCGAAAGGCGCGACCATCGTGCGACGCAGCTCCGAGATATGGCCGAAACAGCCAAGGTCACGGCCCATGTCCCGTGCCAGCGCCCGCACATAGGTGCCTTTGCCGCATTCCACTTCGAAATGTGCGGTGTCGGCGTCACAAGCAAGCAGCGTCAGGCGGTGAATTTCCACCTCACGAGCAGGGATTTCAACCGTTTCGCCATCGCGTGCCAGATCGTAGGCGCGTTCACCGGCAATCTTGATGGCCGAAAACTGCGGCGGCGTCTGCATGATCGTGCCGGTGTAGTTCGGCAGGATATCGCGGATCGCCTGTTCCGACGGGCGCACCTCGGACGTTTCGACGGCTTCTCCCTCGAGGTCATCCGTCGTGCGCTCTTCGCCCCACGTCACGGTGAATTCGTAGATCTTGCGGCCGTCCATGACGTAAGGAACGGTCTTGGTGGCATCGCCAAGTGCGATCGGCAACATGCCTGACGCCAATGGATCGAGCGTACCGGCGTGACCGGCCTTCTGGGCATTGAACAGCCACTTGATCTTGGACACGGCTTCGGTCGAGCCGAAATCGAGCGGCTTGTCGAGGATAAGCCAGCCGGAAACCGGGCGGCCCTTGGGTTTACGGGACTGCTGCTTGCGTGGTTTGGACATGCTTTAGGTTCTATTCTTCGTCTTTGTCTGTAGACGTGCCGAGATCGCGGCTGACTTCCGGCGAACGCAGGAGTGCGTCGATCTTCTGGTAGTTGTCGAAACTCGTATCGTCGCGGAAACGTAGCTCCGGCATGTACTTCATCTGCCTGAGCTGCGGACCAAGACGGCCACGGATGAATTTGGCGTGACGGTTGAGTGCGTCGATGGTGCCGGTGTGATCGGCAACGCCAAGCGGCGTCACATAGGCCGTCGCAATCTTCAGGTCCGGCGACATGCGCACTTCCGAAATCGAGATCACGGTCTTTTCGATAAGATCGTCGCGGACTTCACCGCGTTGCAGGATTTGCGTGACGGCCGCGCGAACCTGTTCGCCGACGCGCAGCATACGCTGGGAAGGAGCCGATGATGTTGCTTTTGCCATTTCTTTTGCCCCTGCACATCTCCCCTCGATCATTTTTGTTCGAGGATCGCATGTGCAAATCTACCGCATCGGCCCGGGAATCGAAATTGATTTCCAACAGCAGCGACGCACAGTTTCAGAGTGATGCAGCGACCTTTGCACGCTTCGAGTGATTGAGGGCGCTATAAACAATCGGGCGCCGGCTTGCCGGCGCCCGACTGTGATTTTTATGTGTGCTTCAGCCAGACGCTTAGAGCGTTCTGGTGACGTGTTCGACACGGAAGCACTCGATGATATCGCCTGCGCGGATATCTTCGTAGTTTTCGAACGCCATACCGCATTCCTGACCGACCGGCACTTCTGCCACTTCGTCCTTGAAGCGCTTGAGCGTCTTGAGCTTGCCTTCGTGAATGACAACGTTGTCGCGGATGAGGCGTACACCTGCACCACGTTCCACCTTGCCCTCGGTAACGCGGCAACCCGCGACCTTGCCGACCTTGGTGATGTTGAACACTTCGAGGATTTCCGCGTTGCCGAGGAAAGTCTCGCGACGTTCCGGCGAGAGCAGGCCCGACATCGCTGCCTTCACGTCATCCACCAGATCGTAGATGATGTTGTAGTAGCGGATTTCGATGCCGGCGCGTTCGGAGGCCGTACGGGCCTGCGCGTTTGCACGGACGTTGAAGCCGATGATCGCGGCGTTGGATGCCTCTGCAAGCGAGATATCCGATTCCGTGATCGCACCGGCGCCCGAGTGGACGATACGAGCCCGAACCTCGTCCGTGCCGAGCTTGTCGAGCGATGCGATGATCGCTTCGACCGAACCCTGCACGTCTGCCTTGATGACCAGCGGGAATTCCTTCATGCCGGACGTCTGCAGCTGGCTCATCATCTGTTCCAGCGAACCACGCTGGCCAGTCTGGCGAGCCACGGCCTTGTCGCGTGCCAGACGCTGACGGTATTCGGAAATCTCGCGGGCGCGGCTTTCGTTCTCGACCACGGCGAACCTGTCACCAGCGGACGGCGTACCGGAGAGGCCGAGGATCTCGACGGGCATCGCCGGACCGGCTTCCTTGACGTGTTCGCCCTTGTCGTTGACGAGTGCGCGAACGCGGCCCCACTGATCGCCGGCAACGATGATCTGACCGGGCTTCAGCGTACCCTTCTGGACGAGAACGGTTGCCACGGCGCCACGGCCACGGTCGAGTTCCGCTTCGATGACGGTACCTTCGGCGGTGCGGCTCGGATCTGCCTTGAGGTCGAGAATTTCGGCCTGCAGCAGGATCGCTTCCAGCAGCTTGTCGAGGCCCAGATGCTTCTTGGCCGACACTTCCACGTCCAGCACTTCACCGCCCATGGATTCCACGAACACTTCATGCTGCAGAAGCTGCTGGCGAACCTTTTCCGGGTTTGCCTCGTGCTTGTCGATCTTGTTGATCGCAACGATGATCGGCACGTTGGCTGCCTTGGCGTGATTGATGGATTCAATCGTCTGCGGCATCACGCTGTCATCGGCGGCAACCACCAGGATGGCGATGTCCGTTGCCTGCGCACCACGGGCACGCATCGCCGTGAAGGCTGCGTGGCCGGGTGTGTCGATGAAGGTAATCTTCTGCCCGTTCTTCTCGACCTGATAGGCGCCGATATGCTGGGTAATGCCACCGGCTTCGCCAGCAACGACGTTCGCCTGACGGATGGCGTCGAGCAACGAGGTTTTGCCGTGGTCGACGTGACCCATGATGGTGACGACCGGCGGACGGGAAACCATTTCGCCTTCGTCATCAGCCTGGTTGAAGATGCCTTCTTCGACGTCGGATTCCGAAACACGCTTGACGGTATGACCGAATTCAACAGCGATCAGTTCCGCCAGATCGGCGTCGATCACGTCGCCGGGCTTCATCATCTGACCTTCCTTCATCAGGAACTTGATGACATCGACGGCACGTTCGGACATGCGCTGCGACAGTTCCTGAATAGTGATGGTTTCCGGCAGGATCACTTCGCGCATAACCTTTTCGCGGACTTCCTGCATCTGGCTGCGGCGGAATTTTTCCTGCCTGCGGCGCATGGATGCCATCGAACGGCCGCGCGCCTGGCTACCATCTTCTTCCAGATTGGAAGTGACGGTCAGCTTTCCACGGCGACGCTCTTCTTCGGTCTTGAGACGGGCGGCCGGCTTGGCAGGCGCCGGAGCGGCGACCTTGCCACGTACAGGCATGCCACCGCCGCGGCGTGCACCGCGATCGTCTTCATCTTCGCCAGCGGCACGGCGTCCGCCCGGAGCGCCGCGACCCGGCAGCACAGCGGCCGGGGCAGCCACAGGCGCGGCGGGACGTGCGGATTGCGGACGTGCATCCTGACGGGAAGGCTGAACAGCCGGAGCAGTCCTTTCGGCCGGGCGTTCCGATTTGTCTTCGGTAACGACCTGAGTAGCGGCCAGCTTGGCAGCGGCGGCTTCTTCAGCAGCGCGGCGGACAGCCTCTTCTTTTTCGGCGGCGATGCGAATTTCTTCTTCGGCCTTGCGGCGAGCTTCATCTTCGGCGCGCTGCTTGGCTTCGAGTATGTCGCGCGCCTGAGCTTCTGCGAGAGCCCTGCGGCGTGCATCCATTTCGCCAGCGGAAAGGTCATGCAGCACATTGCCACGCGGCCGTTCAGGCTGACGCTGTGGAGCAGACGAACCGGGGCGCTGCTGCGACTGGGAAGAACCCGGGCGCTGCTGCTGGGCCGGCTGATGAATGCGTTGCTGGGGAGCCTGCGGACGCGGTGCGGCTGCGGCAACCGGAGCTGCGGGTTTCGGGGTCTGAGCCGCCGGGGCGTGCGTGCCCTGCTTCTCGTCTTCGGGACGCATGGGGCGGCGTTTACGTGTCTCCACGACAACCGCGTTGGTGCGACCTCGACCCATATCCTGACGAACCGTGCCCTGATTCATCCCGCCCGGTTTCAGGGTAAGAGTCTTCTTGGCAGGTGCGTTGAGTGTCTTGTCGTCGTTGTTGTCGGTCATTCCGTTCCCGTTCCTTCGGACGAGAGCCGGATGACGTCCATCAGGTCTCGTCGTTCAATTGCTGCATCGGAACGCGGCGACCGTTCATATCCGGTAACCGCGTCATTGTTCTGTCCGGGCAGCGACGCGTTCCGCTTCGGGCTGACCGCCGTGGCGGTACTGCTCAAGCATCGTTGCGCGCTTCACTACACCCTCACCCGCCTGTCCCGCAAGCGCGCAGGCATGGATAAAAGCATTCTGGCCCATCAACTCGTCCATTTCGGCGCCGCTAAAGAGCCGGAAGGACGGAATTTCATGTCCGGCATTGCTGCCGAGAGCCCAGGCCTTGCGAGCCTGGTCAAGTTTTCTCACGCCATCGGCGGCTGCATCGGTCGCATGGAACACCGCAATGGCGTTTCCGGAGCGGACAGCCGCGTCGACTTTCATCGCGCCGCTGATGAACTGGCCGGCCTTGCGCGCCATGTTCATCATCCCGGCAACCTGCTGCGCCATCAGCCTGTCGACCAGAACGAGAAGTTCCGGACCGGCCTTGACGTCGCGTTTGAGAGCCCTTGCGAAAAGTTTCTTCGCAATGGCTTTCTCTATCAGGGCGCGCTCGGCTTTCACCCAGCATCCGCGCCCCGGCAATTGGCGTTTCAGGTCCGGTACGACGCTTCCGTTCGGGCCTGCGACGAAGCGGATCAGCTCATCCGGCGATCCGCTTTGCCGTGTCACAATGCACATACGTCCATTGACGTTGCCTTCGACCTCAGCCTCTTCGGCCACGTCTTCCGGCTCATGCGCCTGCGAAATCATTCCTGCTCGGCGGTATCCGCCTCCTCGGCAGCATCGGCCTCTTCGGCAGCCTGCTGTTCCGCAGCCAGTTCTTCTTCGGTGATCCAGCCGGCCAGAAGGCGCGCCTGAAGAACCATGTTTTCAGCTTCGACGCGCGACACGTCGAGCTTCGAGAAGATGCCTTCGAACTTCTTGGTTTCGCCGTCCTTGCGTTCGCTCCAGCCAACCAGATCGTCTGCGGCGCAACCTGCGAAATCCTCTATGGACTTGATGCCTTCTTCACCGAGCGCCACCATCATCTGCGAGGTGAGGCCGTCGATCTGGCGCAATTCGTCGGAAACACCGAGCTCCTTGCGCTTGGCATCCATTTCGGCTTCCAGGCGCTCCAGATATTCGCGGGCGCGGGTCTGGATTTCGTTGGCGGTGTCTTCGTCGAAGCCGTCGATGGAAGCAATTTCGTCGAGATCGACGTAAGCCAGTTCTTCAACCTGCGCGAAGCCTTCCGATGCAAGCACCTGGCCGACCATTTCGTCGACGTCGAGGGCTTCCATGAACAGGCCCGTACGCTCGTTGAATTCCTTCTGACGACGCTCGGATTCTTCCTGCTCGGTCATGATGTCGATGTCCCAGCCGGTCAGCTGCGACGCTAGGCGAACGTTCTGGCCGCGACGGCCGATGGCGAGCGAAAGCTGCTCGTCCGGAACGACCACTTCGATGCGTTCTGCCTCTTCATCGAGAACGACCTTCGCGACTTCCGCCGGCTGCAGGGCGTTAACGATGAAGGATGCCGGTTCCTGGCTCCAGGGAATGATGTCGATCTTTTCGCCCTGCAGTTCGCCGACAACCGCCTGAACGCGCGAACCGCGCATACCGACGCAGGCGCCGACGGGATCGATCGAAGAATCGTTCGAGATGACGGCGATCTTGGCGCGCGAGCCCGGGTCACGGGCAACCGACTTGATCTGGATGATGCCGTCGTAGATTTCCGGAACTTCCATGGTGAAGAGCTTCACCATGAACTGCGGATGCGTACGCGACAGGAAAATCTGCGGGCCGCGCTGTTCGCGGCGAACGTCATAGACGTAAGCACGGACGCGATCGCCATAACGCATGTTTTCGCGCGGGATCATCTCGTCACGACGGATGATACCTTCGCCGCGACCGAGATCGACGATGACGTTGCCGTATTCGACACGCTTGACGGTACCGTTGACAATTTCGCCGATACGATCCTTGAATTCGTCATATTGGCGGTCGCGCTCTGCTTCGCGGACCTTCTGCACGATGACCTGCTTTGCGGACTGTGCGGCGATACGACCGAAATCCATCGGCGGCAGCGGGTCGGCGATGAAGTCGCCGATCTTGGCATCCACGTTACGGTCGCGCGCCAGTTCCAGCGGGATCTGCGTGCCATAGTCTTCTGCGACCTCGACAACTTCCAGAAGACGCTGCAGGCGGATTTCGCCGGTCTTTGAGTTGATGTCGGCGCGAATGTTGGTTTCCGAGCCATAGCGCGAGCGGGCGGCCTTCTGGATAGCGTCGGCCATTGCGGCAAGCACGATTTCACGGTCGATGACCTTTTCGCGCGCCACAGCATCGGCGATCTGCAGAAGCTCAAGCCGGTTAGCACTCACTGCCATTTTTCTGTCTCCGTAAGTCGCAAGTTGCGTTGGTCGCCCGTTGTTCCGGGCTTTACGTTGGGATTAGTCTTCGTCTGCTTCGTCTTCGTCGTTCTGGTTTGCGGCAGCGGCCTTTGCCGCCTTGTCTGCCCGCAGCGCGTCACGAATAAGATCGTCCGTCAGAATGAGCTTCGCGTCGGAAAGCGCGCTGAACGGAATGTTGACTGTCGGTTCTTCGCCATAGGCGATCTGGTCGCGTTCCAGCTTGAAGCCGTCCGCATCGACCTCGATGATCTTGCCGCGAAACCGCTTGCGGTTCTCGACGAGGATCGACGTTTCTACCTTCACCAGATGGCCCTGCCAGCGGGTGAAATCGGATTTGCGAACCATCGGTCGGTCGATACCGGGCGAGGACACTTCCAGATGATACGCTTTATCGACCGGATCTTCCACATCAAGAACAGGTGAAATGGCCATTGAGATGGCTTCGCAGTCCTCGACGGTCATTGTGCCGTCTTCTCGTTCCGCCATGACCTGTAATGTCATGCCGTTCTGATTGGAGAGCCTGACCCGCACCAGAACATATCCCATACCCGCCAGAACGGGTTCGATGATCTCGGCAATGCGCTGGTCGATGCCAGTTTCGGTTATCAGTCTCGGTTCAGGTGCGGTATCTGCCATCTGGCCTTCCGGTCGTAATTTTCGGGACCGGAACATTGCGTCCCGGTTTTCGGTTCGCCTAACGAAAAAGAGCGGGGCCTTGCGACCCCACTCTTCATCAAGCGATCAAGAATTTGAACCTGCATATAAACGCTTCAGGGTACGATTGCAAGGTTTTCCCGGCAAACCGGCATGGGGGCCGTTGGACAGCACATTTTTGCCATCCTCATCCGCGAAGGGCTGGCATCATTTCGCGCGCCGTCTATAGTCGGCAGCGGATCAATCGCACTTGCTTCATGTGGACCGATCGTGCCCGACCGTAAATCGCCACTCGCGCCTCTAAGGCATTTGACCTACAGACGAATCTGGTTCGCAAGCCTTGCCTCTAATTTCGGCGGATTGATCCAGGCCGTGGGCGCGGCGTGGATGATGACGTCACTCTCGACCTCCGAAAACATGATTGCGCTTGTGCAGGCGTCGACCTCGTTGCCGATCATGCTTTTCTCGCTGGTGTCCGGTGCGCTGGCCGATAGTTTTGACCGTCGCCGCATCATGATCTCCGCACAGCTTCTCATGCTTGTCGCTTCGGTCCTGCTCACCGTTTTTGCCTGGTCGGGTTGGCTGACGCCCTGGCTTCTGCTGTTTTTCACCTTCCTGATCGGCTGCGGAACGGCACTCAACAACCCGTCATGGCAGGCATCCGTCGGCGAACTGGTACCACGTCAGGATCTGCCCGCTGCGGTGACGCTCAACAGCGTCGGCTTCAACATCACCCGCAGCGTCGGTCCGGCCATCGGTGGCGTCATAGTCGCTGCGGCGGGTGCGGCGGCGGCGTTTTTCGTCAATACGCTGAGCTATTTCGCGTTGATATACGCGCTGTTCCGCTGGCAGCCACCGAAATACCCTTCGACCCTGCCTCGCGAACAGCTTCTGTCGGCGATTTCCGCCGGCATGCGGTATGTGGCCATGTCGCCCAATATCGGCAAGGTACTGGTCCGCGGCTTTCTTTTCGGTCTTTCCGCAAGTGCCATTCTTGCCCTCATGCCTGTCGTCGCCCGCGATCTGGTGCAGGGTGGACCACTTACCTATGGTGTTATGCTGGGTGCCTTCGGGGTTGGGGCGATTGGCGGTGCACTCGTCAGCGCGCGTCTGCGCGAAGTCCTGTCCAGCGAATGGATCGTACGCGTCGCGTTTCTGGGCTTTGCCTTCAGTGCCGGTGTGACAGCGATCAGCACGAACGCATTTCTGACCGCCCTCGTTCTTACCGTTTCCGGTGCATCGTGGGTGCTGGCCCTCTCGCTGTTCAATACCATCGTGCAGCTGTCCACGCCGCGATGGGTGGTGGGGCGGGCGCTGTCGCTCTACCAGACGCTGACCTTCGGCGGCATAGCCGTCGGCAGCTGGCTGTGGGGAGCACTCGCGGAAGAGGTCGGGATCAGCTATTCGCTTCTCTGTTCCTGCGCACTGATGCTGTTCGGTGTCGTTGTTGGCTTCAAGCTCGCGATGCCGGCCTTCGCGTCCCTCAATCTGGATCCGCTCAACCGTTTCGTCGAACCGCCTCTGAGGCTCGATATCAAGCCGCGCAGTGGGCCGATCGCCATCCTCATCGACTATGAGATCGATGATTCGGATCTTGCCGAGTTCCTGTCGGTGATGGGGGAGCGCCGTCGTGTCCGTATCCGGGACGGTGCCCGCAACTGGAACCTGATGCGCGATCTTGAAAATCCCGATATCTGGACGGAGAGCTACCATGTGCCGACATGGGTGGAGTATGTCCGGCACAATCACCGCCGCACCCAGGCAGATGCGGAGACGTGGGACCGGCTGCTGACCCTGCATCGCGGCAAAACGCGTCCTCGCGTTCACCGCATGATCGAGCGGCAGACCATTCCGCCGACCGACGATATCTTTCACAAGCCCCATACCGACGTGCATTGAGGGCGGGAGAAACCTACTTCAGTTTCGCCTTCAGGGATGAGTCCGGGAAGCAGGTCGGCTGAATGCCGTTCTTCGCCTGCCAGTCGCCAAGCGAGCGGCGCGTCTTGAAGCCCGCCAGACCGTCCACCTTGCCAACGTCGTAGCCCTTTGCGGCTAGGGCTTTCTGCATGGCAAGCACGTCGGAGCGCAGCATCGATCCGACATTGCCCCACTCGCCCTGAAACGGGCCCGCGCCATAAGCGATGCGATCGGCCAGGTTGCCGATGAACAGTGCATAGAGGTCGGAGTTGTTGTATTCCTTGATGACGTAGAAGTTCGGCGTCACCACGAATTCCGGTCCGTGCCGTCCGGCCGGGACGAGCATCATGCCATCCGCGGTCAGGTCGTTTGCGGGAAAGGCTTTTCCGGAAATCCGGGTAATGCCCATCTTCGCCCAGTCGGCGACAGGCCGGGCGAGGTCGGGACCTTCCTGCGCGCAGGAGACATTGGCGGGTATGGAAACTTCAAATCCCCAGTCCCGGTTGTTCTGCCAGCCTTTCTGGGAAAGATAGTTGGCTATGGAGGCAAGTGCGTCCGGAACCGAGTTCCAGATATCGCGACGGCCATCACCGTCGAAATCCACGGCATATTTCAGATAGCTCGACGGCATGAATTGTGGCTGGCCAAGTGCGCCTGCCCACGAACCCATCAGCCTCGATGCAGCGATGTCGCCGTTTTGCACGATCTTCAGCGCATCGATCAGCTCGACGCGGAACATCTCCTTGCGGGTCGACATATAGGCTTTTGTCGCCAGCACATCGACGACGGTATGCGGCAGCTTGGCGCGCCCGAAACCAGATTCCCGGCCCCAGATCGCCACGATGATGGTGCCGGGGACACCATATTTCGCCTCGATGCGGCGCAGTGTGGCGGCGTGTGTGGCGGCCAGCGAGCGGCCCGTGGCGGCAAGCCCCTGCAGCCGCTTCTCGGAGAAATATGCGCCGGGAGACGAAAACTCCGCCTGGCTCTGGCTTTGCTCTTTTGGCGCTTTCTGGCCGGGAATAACGAGATCGGGCAATTTCCAGTTGATCGTGAGGCCGCTGAGTGTGGCGTCGAGCGTCTGTTGCGAGACGCCAGCCTTGCGGGCTTCCGGCCATATTTCCTTTTTCAGCCACGCGTTGAAATCCGCATCATAGCGGGCGGCAGCGGTACCAGTCGGAACCGACTGTGCGTTGGCTGCGGTGACCGGCAGGGTGGAAAGCAGGGTGGCGAACGCTACGCCAGAAAATCGGATTCGCATTCAATCTCCTCTGGAAAGGAACGGAAAGCCTTAGATAGCCGTTCGCGCCCTTAGTGCGGCCGTCAACGTGCCTTCATCGAGATAGTCCAGCTCGCCGCCCACCGGCACGCCGTGCGCAAGCCGGGTGATCTTGACGCCGAGATCGGCGAGACGGTCTGTAATGTAGTGAGCGGTCGCCTGACCCTCGACGGTCGCATTGACCGCGATGATGAGTTCCCGGATACCGCCTGCGCTGACGCGATCGATCAGGCCCTTGATGTTCAGGTCTTCCGGCCCCACGCCGTCGAGCGGAGAAAGCGTGCCGCCCAGAACGTGATAGGCGGTGTTCATGGCTCCGGCCCGTTCCAGCGCCCACAGATCGGAAACGTCTTCCACCACGATGATGACGGACTGGTCGCGCTGAACATCCGAACAGACGGTGCAGGGATCGATGGTATCGACATTGCCGCAGCAGGAGCAGATCTTCACCTTGTCATAGGCTTCTCCCATGGCGTGGCCGAGAGGCCCGAGCAGCTGTTCCTTCTTCTTGATAAGATGCAGCGCCGCACGCCGTGCCGAGCGGGGGCCAAGCCCCGGCACTTTTGCCAGAAGCTGGATGAGTTTTTCGATTTCGGGGCCGGTGACTCGTTTTGCCATGTGCGCGTTCTAGCGCATAAATCAGGAAACGGGAATCACGAGTGCAGAAGGTGTCGAATGAAAATACAGGCAATCTGCCGTGCCGAGGCAAGGACCATGCCGGAAAAAACGACGAAAACCGGCATTTTCAAGCATTCTGTGCACGGTCCAGTCATGGTTGACGGCGAAGGGCTTGTCGGTGATGCCGTCTGCAACCGCAAACATCACGGCGGGCCCGACCAGGCGGTCTATGCCATGGGATCGGTCGATCTCGATTTCTGGTCGCAAAGTCTCGGGCGCGACGTGGAGCCGGGTTTGTTCGGGGAAAATCTCGTCATTGATGGCGTGGACAGCGCGATGCTGCACGTTGGCGACCGCTTTCTGGCAACCGAGGTGGTGCTGGAGGTCACTGCGGCGCGTATTCCCTGCGCCACCCTCTCTGCCCGGCTTGGCGAGCCGGATTTCGCCCCACGGTTTCGCGACGCCGGTCATCCGGGGTTCTATTGCCGTGTGTTGAAGGGTGGATTGCTTGGCGCTGGCGAAAGCCTCGTGTTTGAACCGTATCAGGGGACGAAACTGCCGATTCCGGTCATTCTCCGGCGTTTCCGTCCCATGCGGCTGACAGAAAAAGAGCGTGCCGATTACCTCGGCACGCCGCTTGCTGAACGCTTTCGCGCAATGCTTGAGGTTTGAACCTCGCTCAGAACGGAAACTTCATGCCGGGCGGCAGCGGAAGACCGGCAGTCAGGCCTGCCATCTTTTCCTGCGCCTGCGCTTCGCCCTTTTGCTTGGCGTCCTTGTGGGCAGCAACAATCAGGTCTTCGAGGATTTCCACCTCGTCTTCCTTGAACAGCGAAGGATCAACCTTCAGGCCACGCATTTCGCCCTTGCCGTTGAGAATGACGGTAACCAGACCGCCACCGGACTTACCCTCGATTTCAAGGGCGGCGATTTCCTCCTGCACCTTCTCCATCTTGGCCTGCATTTCCTTGACCTTGCCCATCATGCCCATGATGTCGCGCATGGTTGAAACTCCTGTTCTTGTTGTCTTTTAAAACTCGATGTCGTCGCCAGGAAGGATGTCACCTTCGCTGGACTCGGCAACGGAGGGCGGGGCGATTTCGTCCTGCTCATCCTGTTGCGTGGCCCGGATGCGGACGTCGGTAATCTTGGCGCCGGGAAACTGCGCAAGAATGGCGGCAACGTCCGGATCCTGCCGTGCGTCCACCAGTCGCGCCGTACGAGCATTGCCTTCCGCCTCAACGAGTGTCGGCTCGCCCTGTTCCTTGCTCAGGCTGACGATCCAGTGAATACCGGTCCATTCCTTCAGCTTGACGCCCATTTCGCCGGGAAGCGTTCCCGGTGCGCCATCGCCCAGCCGCATGTCAAGGCGGCCCGGCTCCAGGCGCACCAGCCTGACAAAATTACGGACCTTCGCTCTGAGAACCGGGTCGCGATTTTTTTGAGCAAGATCGGCGATATCCTGAAGCGTGTTGACCGGAACCTTCGGTTCGGGACGCTCTTCCGTTTTCGCTGCCGCGACCTGCATATCCTGTGGGCGACTGTCCGGCACGGTGCGCAGCATGGCTGTCGGCTGCGCAGACGGTTGCCGCTGCGGGGTTGCATGGGCTGACGCCACGGCCTGCGTGGAAGAATAGGCGCGTGCACCGCCGCCGTTTCCACCGCCATTACCGCCGCCGTTCGGGATGCCGCCTTCGCCGTTGGAAAGCTCCAGCAGGCGACGCGCGGCATCTTCCGGCGCGGGAAGATTGGCGGCATGTGAGAGACGGATAAGCACCATCTCTGCAGCTCCAGCAGGTCGCGAGGCGTTTTCCGTTTCCGGGATGCCCTTGAGCAGCATCTGCCAGATGCGCGACAGCGTCGAAACGGCGATGCTTTCCGAAAATTCCGCACCGCGCACCCGCTCCACTTCCGACAGCGACGGGTCTTCCGCCGCATCCGGTACGTATTTCATGCGTGTGACGAGATGGGTGAAATCGGCAAGGTCGTTCAGAACCACGACAGGGTTTGCACCCGCTTCATACTGGCCGTTGAATTCAGATAGTGCCGCCGCAACGTCGCCTTTGACGACATGCTGGAAAAGATCGACGATACGGGCGCGGTCTGCAAGACCGAGCATACCGCGCACGGTGTCGGCCTCGACGCGACCGCCGCCGTGGGCGATTGCCTGATCGAGCAGGGAAAGGCCGTCACGGGCAGAGCCTTCCGCCGCACGCGCAATCATCGCCAGAGCCTGGGGATCGGCCTCGAAACCTTCCTTGCCGGCAATGGCCGTGAACAGGCCGACGAGGTCGGCAGCGCTGATGCGGCGCAGGTCGAAGCGCTGGCAGCGTGACAGGACCGTGATCGGGACTTTACGGATTTCGGTGGTGGCGAAGATGAACTTCACATGCTCCGGCGGCTCTTCCAGCGTCTTCAGAAGACCGTTGAAAGCCTGCGTCGAGAGCATGTGCACTTCGTCGATGATATAGACCTTGTAGCGCGCCGAAACCGGACGGTAGCGCACCTGCTCGATGATCTCGCGAATGTCGTCGATGCCGGTATGCGAGGCGGCGTCCATCTCGATGACGTCGACGTGGCGGCCTTCCATGATTGCCTGGCAATGTTCACCGGGGATACGAAGATCGATCGTCGGTTTGTCGATGTCGACCGTCTTGTAGTTCAGCGCGCGCGCCAGAATTCGGGCGGTGGTTGTCTTGCCCACACCGCGGACGCCGGTCAGCATGTAGGCTTGGGCGATTCGGCCCGTTTCGAACGCATTGGTCAGCGTTCGGACCATCGGCTCCTGGCCGACCATGAGATCGGAAAAATCTTTCGGGCGATATTTGCGCGCCAGTACCCGGTATCCAGCCCCGTTCTGGGAAGTGTTCGGTGTGGTGGATACGGTGTCGCTCATCGCCTCGCCAGTTTGTTTTGCCAGTTTGTCTTTGGGCGCGGAACTGGCCCGGCGAAAGCTGAGCACGTCTTTTTAAAAATTAAAAGGTGGGAGGCTGGCACGGCGACCCGTGCCGGGCTCGTTAGGGCTGCTTCCTTCCGGACCTGACCCGGTTGGCGAGTGGCTCGTCCACCACCAACCTCCCGGGGCCACATATCGGCAATATCGAAAGCAAATGCAAGCCAAGCATTCAAAAAACTGCTATCACTGCGAAAACAAACATGGAGGAAGCCTTGGAGACATTCCGGCTGGACGAAAGATTGGCCCGGGACAGCGAGCTCGTGACCCGATTGGGGCTATGTGAACTGCGTTTGCAGAATGACAGCCGCTGGCCTTGGCTCGTGCTGGTGCCGCAGAGAAACGATGTGAGTGAGCTGTTCGAGCTGACACCGCTCGATCAGGCGGTCTTGACTTTCGAAACCAATCTGGTCGCGGCGGCCTTGAAGGATGTCACGGGCTCCACGAAAATCAATGTCGGCGCGCTGGGCAATATCGTGCGGCAATTGCACGTTCATATCATTGCCCGCAGTGAAGGCGACACATGTTGGCCCGGTCCCATCTGGGGACACGGAACTGCGGTGCCTTACGCGGCAAGTGACAAGAAATCTTTCATGCAAAAAATCTCCGGCGCGCTCTGATGATCTCAATAAAAATTTTCGAAACCTCTGCCCCTCATCCCGAAGCAAGTGCACTGACCGCATTCTCCAGAAATGCGCTTGATCGTTTCGCCGAAAAACGGACCGAAAGCTGCGTTGCCGATGCACTGAAGATCGACGGTACCCACATCTTCGCGCTTGCTGGCGGTCGTCTCGTGCTGAAGCACGACGAACAGGTGATCGATCCGCTTTTTTCCGCGTATGAACTGGCTGAACTGCAGCCGGATTTCAACAATGCCGTCCTGCTCGGCTATCGCGAGACGGGTGAGCCGCGCATCGCCGTTCCTGTCGGAGTGACCGAAGACCGGCTGGCAAGCAGCCACAAGCTTGCCGATGCCCGCACCCTTTACCGTGATCATCTGCTCGACGAGGAACTTCTGGGGGAGGTTGCCCAGGCACTCAGCCTCACGCACTGGAATGCCCAGAACCGCTTCTGCGGACGCTGCGGCACGGAAACGGAGCTGCGCATCGGTGGCTATAAACGTGTCTGCCCGGCATGCAGCAACATGATTTTCCCGCGCACCGATCCCGTGGTCATCATGATGACCATCGATATCGAGCGTGATCTGTGCCTATTAGGTCGCGGCGCGCATTTTGCGCCGGGCATGTATTCCTGCCTTGCCGGATTCGTCGAGCCGGGTGAGACGATCGAGTCCGCGGTCCGCCGGGAAACCCATGAGGAATCGGGTATCGAGATCGGACGCGTGCGTTACCACGCCTCGCAACCCTGGCCGATGCCGCACTCCCTGATGATTGGTTGTTATGCCGAAGCGCTCTCGTCGGAGATTTCCCGGGATGAAGCGGAGCTCGAAGATTGCCGGTGGTTCACCAGGGCGGAAGTTGCCGAAATGCTGGAGGCGACGCCCGGCGAAGGAATATCCGGACCCCATGGCGGCGCTATCGCACATCGCCTGATGCGGGACTGGGTGGAATGGACCAAATGACCCGTTGAGGGAAAGTTTCAGCGCTGCGCGTCGTGTTGGCGCGCAGCGTATATGCTGCCCGGATCAGCTCTGGTTGAGCTTGTCGCGCATGGCGTGCCCCTTGTACACGCCGAGGATGCGCACCTTTTCCGAGAAGAAGCGCAGTTCGTCCAGCGCACGCCGCACGGCTTCGTCGTCCGGATGGCCTTCTATATCGGCATAAAACTGTGTCGCCACGAACTTGCCGCCGATCTGGTAGCTCTCCAGCTTCGTCATGTTGATGCCGTTGGTGGCGAAACCGCCCATGGCCTTGTAAAGCGCAGCCGGAATGTTGCGAACGTTGAAGACAAACGTCGTGACGATGACTTCCTCTGGCGATGTGCGTTTGACCCAGGATTCATCGCGCGACAGAACCACGAAGCGGGTGACGTTATTTTCCGAGTCCTCGACATTTTCCGCAACGATATCGAGACCGTAGAGATCTGCGGCAAGGCGTGGTGCAAGCGCTGCCATGCTGCGGTCGCCTTTTTCCGATACGAGTTTCGCAGCGCCCGCAGTGTCTCCGGCCACAACGGCTTTCCATCCGTTTGAGCGGATGATCTTTCGGCACTGGCCAAGCGCATGAATATGGCTGTGAACCGTTTGGATTTCACCAGCCTGAACACCCGGAAGCACCATCAGCTGGAAGCGGATCGGCATGAAATATTCGCCGATGATGTGCAGCCGCGATTCCGGCAACAGATGATGGATGTCGGCAACGCGACCGGCCAGCGTGTTTTCGATAGGGATCATGCCAAGATCGGCTTCACCGTTCTCGATGGCGTTGAAGGCGTCTTCAAAGGTCGGGCAGGGCAGCGGATCCATATCGGGGAACATGTCACGGCAGGCCATGTCCGAGTTGGCACCATAGTCGCCCTGAAAGGCAATGCGTTTTCTGCTGGTTGTCATGGAGTTATCCATCAGTGGGGTCTGCCTGCAAGTATGTTGCGGGCCTTTTCAAGATCGGCGGGTGTGTCGACACCCAATGGCACGGAGCGCACGATTTCCGCGTCGATCCGCATTCCCGCTTCCAGTGCCCGCAGCTGCTCCAGCCGCTCACGTTTTTCCAGCGGAGACGGTGAAAGGGTGACGAATTTTTCAAGCGCGGATCGACGATACGTATAAAGGCCGATGTGATGGTAGAGCGGGCCGTCACCATAGGGCGCGGTGGCGCGGGTGAAATACAGCGCGCGCAGCCTGGTTTCGGAAAGCGGGCTGCCAACGACCTTCACGACATTCGGATTGGTCTTTTCTTCCTCGTCAGTGATTTCGACCGTCAGAGTCGCGATGTCGACTTCAGGATTTTCCATGGGACGCAATGACGCGCGGATCGTTTCTGCCTCGATGGTGGGCAGGTCGCCCTGAACGTTGATGACATATTCCGCCTTGCCATAAGGGTCGGCTTTTTGAAGCGCCTCGAAAATCCGGTCCGAGCCAGACTGGTGATCGTCCCGCGTCATCATCACCTCGAAGCCCGCATTCTGAACGGCGGTGAAGACCTGCTCGTCATCGACGGCAACAACGATTTTCTCTGCGCCGGCTTCCCGGGCACGCAGGGCGACCTGGACGATCATCGGTTTGCCGCCGATATCCGCCAACGGTTTGCCCGGCAGGCGTGTCGAGGCCATACGGGCAGGTATGAGCACCACTGCCTTTTCAAAATCTCTATTCTTCATCCGACACCTTCAAATCCCGCCCGAAAAGTGTCAAAACGTCACGGTGTGGGGAGCATTATTCAAGTTGCATAGGCTGTGCAAAAGCCATAGCTTTCAAGCAATTTCAAGATACCCGTTTTATATCGATCGGATGCGAGGGAGCGCATATAGATGAATTCATACGTAAACATGGGCGTTGGTGCGCTGTTGGGCACCGTTTTCGTCCTCATGTCGGTGTCTATCGCATCCGAGGGCATCTTCCATTCACCCTTGCCGGAGAAGGAAGGCTACGCGATTGTTGCGGAAACGAGCGGTGGCGAGGCTGGCGGGGAGGCGGGTGCTGCCGCGGCCGCAACGCCGATTGCCCAACTGCTTGCCAGCGCGGATGCCGCCAAGGGCGAGACGGCTTTCAAGAAGTGTACAGCCTGTCATACCGGAGAGAGTGGTGGAGCAAACAAGGTCGGCCCCAATCTCTTCGATATCGTAAACCGGCCGATCGCCAGCCATGCAGGTTTCAGCTACTCTGCGGGTATGAAGGATTTTGCCAAGGGTGGCAGCGAAAAGTGGGACTACGACCACCTGAGCTACTTCATCGAAGCACCGAAGAAGCACGTTCCGGGCACGGCAATGGGTTTTGCCGGCATCAAGAAGGAAACGGAACGCGCCGATCTCATTGCGTATCTGCGCACGCTTTCCGCCAATCCGGCCCCGTTGCCTGATCCGGCAGCCGCACCTGCGCCCACGCCAACCAACTGATTTCAATTGGGATGAAGTGAAAAGCCCGGATCATTCCGGGCTTTTTGTATTTGTGCGGACTTCAGCCGGCTTTCAATCGATCAGCCTGACACTCAGTTGCCCAAGAGAATATCGAGCAACGTTGTCTGTTTTGCGCCGTTTCCTGCTGGGTAGGAACCACCAACATCCGCCGGTGGAACGGGGCCTCCGCCGGCATAGTCGGGTTCCGTTCGGCGCATCGGAACATCGGCCGGCGGCAGCCCGGTATCGACCTGTGGTCGGTCAGGCGCGACCGGAGCAGCCGGATAGACATCAGCCGTTGCGCCTCCGCCAAGCGCGTTGGAAATGATGTCGCCGATCGATGGTGCGGCGTTTTCCGGTGCTGGCTGCTGCATATCGCCAAGCGGCGGAACGCCGGTCGTGCCAAGACCGAACAGGGGCGAAGGGCTGAGGCCGGAATGGGCAGCCGTCATGAAATCCTTCCAGGCTTTTGCCGGAAGGCCGCCGCCGGTGACCTTTTTCATCGACGTGCCGTCGTCATTGCCGAACCAGACGCCTGTGGTCAGATTACTCGTGTAGCCGACGAACAGCGCATCACGGAACGATTGCGTTGTTCCGGATTTCCCCGCTGTCTGCCATCCCTGAAGACGAGCAGCCTTGCCTGTTCCCTCGGTGATGACACGGGACAGCATGCCATTCATCGTGGCGGCAATGTCTTCGCTCAGGACACGCGGCGGATTGTCGTATTTGTTCTCGTAAAGCACCTTGCCGTCGGCATCTGTGATGCGCTTGACGATGTGAGGTGTGGCCTTGTAGCCGCCGTTCATGAAGGGCGCGTAGGATGCCGTCAGTTCCAGCAGAGAAACTTCGGAGGTGCCAAGCGCGATCGAGGCATTGCTCTGGAGTTCGGATTCGATGCCCATTCGGCGCGCTACCTGTATCACGCGGTCAGGGCCGACCTCCATCACGAGTTGGGCGGCGATGGTGTTGAGGGAATTGGCAAGCGCGGTGGCCAGCGTGACTTCGCCGCGATACTTCTTCTCGTAGTTTTCCGGCGTCCAGTTTCCGATCCTGACCGGCGCGTCATTGCGTAGGGAGTAGGGCGTCAGTCCCGATTCGAGGGCTGCGACATAAACGAAGGGCTTGAAGGCGGAGCCGGGCTGGCGTTTTGCCTTGGCGGCACGGTTGAACTGACTTTCGGCATAGTCCGCGCCGCCCACCACGGCGCGGATTGCGCCTGTTCCATCAATGGAAACGAGAGCCGCCTGTGATGCGCCCTGTTTCTTGCCGTCGCCTTGCAGGACATGGGCCAGCGTCTTCTCGGCGTCGCGCTCGAGATCCGGATCGATGGTCGCATCGACGACGATGTCCTGCTTCACGTCGCCGATCAGCATACGGACTTCATCCAGAACCATGTCGGCGGCGTAATGCTCTGCACCGGACCAGAAACGTTTCGCCTTTGTGGGCGGCTGCGACATCGCCGTCTTGATTTCGTCGTCGGTAATGAAGCCGACATCGCGCATGGATTGAAGAACGACCTGGGCGCGCTCCTCTGCCGCCTGCGGATCGCGCGCGGGCGAAAGGCGAGACGGTGCCTTGAGAAGTCCGGCCAGCATGGCCGCTTCACCCAGATTGACGTCACGGGCGGATTTGTTGAAATACCGGCGTGAAGCAGCCTCGACGCCGTAGGCATTGGAGCCGAAGTAGACGCGATTGAGGTACATCGCGAGAATCTGGTCCTTGGTATATTTGTGTTCCAGCCAGAACGAGAGCAGCACTTCCTGTATCTTGCGCTCCATTGTCCGGTCCGGAGAGAGGAACAGGTTCTTGGCAAGCTGCTGCGTCAGCGTCGAGCCGCCCTGAACCGTGCGCCCTGTCATGACGTTCGTGACGATGGCGCGTCCAAGGCCGAATGGATCGATACCGAAATGCGAGTAGAAGCGCCGGTCTTCGATCGCCATCACCGCCTGTGGGAGGTAGGGCGACATGTCCTCGAGCGCGAGAGCCTCACCACCGGTCGTACCGCGGTTGGCCAGAACGGTGCCGTTGACGGAGACGATCTTCACATTCGGCGGGCGCTCGGGAATGGACCAGCTGGCCGCACTCGGCATGCGCGCGCCATAATAGAGAACCAGTCCCGCAACACCGATCCCACCCCAGATGCCAAGAACGATGCACCAGTAGACAAGTGAGCGGAACAGGCCGGTCATGCCGCGTGGTTCGGCTCGGCGGTTCTTTTGCCGTGCCTGACGCTTCTGTGGCCTGGGGGGAGGAGGTTCTTCTTTTGCGGGCTTCGATGCCTGCTTGCGCCCGCCACCGATGCGGTCGCTGGCGTCAAGACGCAGGTCATCGCCGGAATCGTGAAAATCCCCGAAGGAGGGTTCTACCCGTTCGCGTGATTTGCCTTTGCCTGCCATCCAGCCGAAACCGCTCCATTCTGATTGTCTGATCGCACGCCGATTATGCGTGAGCGATCCTTAATCCGGGATGAAAAGCTTAAATGCGGCAATTTAAGGCGGGGTTAAGTTTAAGGCTATCACTTCGACGTCATTGGCAGACGTCGATCCACTCCGCTTGCGTCAGTTCCGCCATGGCGTGCGGAGAAATTTTGACAGCCGCATTGGTGGCGCCCGCTGCCGGAACGACTTCGCCATAGCTTTTCAGGGAAACGTCGCAAAATACCGGTATTTGTGTCGGCAGGCCGAAAGGGCACACGCCACCGACCGGATGGCTGGTCACGGCAACGACTTCCTCCGCGCCCAGCATGCGTGGCTTTGCGCCGAAGCGGTCGCGGAATTTGCGATTGTCGAGCCGTTTTGTTCCGGCTGCCACAACGAGGAGAACGGTGTCTCCGGCCTTCAGGCAGATTGTCTTGGCGATCTGATCGGGATCGACGCCATGTGCCTCGGCCGCCAGTGCAACGGTGGCTGAACTTGCTTCCGTCTCGATGACGGTGACGTCAGGGGATTTTTCAGCGAAATAGGCGCGGACGGATTCGATTGTCATGGTTATTTATTAGGCGGGAAGCCGGCGTGCCGCAAGACGGCCTGAAAAAGCCATGCAAAAAACGCAATGCTGCGCTGCGATAGAGTGGCTGTTTTTTGAGCGGGAATGCTGTATCTTCAAATCATCGAAGCGACGCACTCCTCCTCCCAGCGTCGCCCGATTGGACTGACAATACTCCTCCTCCCAATTGTCAGTCAGTTTCAAGAACCCGGCGCACCTCCTCCCGCGCCGGGTTTTTGCGTTTTGGCATTTCTTTTGGGTCGCGAGGCTCCATTTGATGCCGAACATCACGCCAACTTCAAAGAAACTTGACTTTTCGGGTCTCCCCACCTAGGTGTTGCGGCATCGAAATTTGTTTGACGACCAGAGCTTCGGCGCTTAACGGCGCACCCGACGATCTTTCTTTCCTTCAAATTCGACACAAGACCCGCACTGCGTGCAGTGCAAATGCAATTTGCCAACGGAAGGAAATCGTTATGGCGACTGGTACAGTAAAGTGGTTCAACGCAACTAAGGGCTACGGCTTCATTCAGCCTGATGATGGTTCGCAGGACGTATTCGTTCATATCTCTGCTGTTGAGCGCGCTGGCCTTACGGCTCTCAACGACGGTCAGAAGCTCTCCTACGAGCTGATGCAGGACCGCCGCTCGGGCAAGATGTCTGCGGGCAACCTCGTTGCTGCCTGATACGGCGATGTGACCTTCCAAGGTTGCGCCCGGAAATAAGGAAAAGGCCGGACTTTGCGTCTGGCCTTTTTTGTTTCGAACATTATTAGCGGCCTCGGCCTTGCAAAAGCCATCTTCGAATACAATATAGGTTTCAACAGTGCTTCAGACGCTGTCAGGCGGGCGCTTTAAAAAGTGCCGCTGCTGTTGCGTTAACCAAAGATTAACCAAAGCAGTCGATCCTGATTGTGAAGATGCAGTCGGTCAACAGCCGACGCGCTCTGGAGCATCGGACGTTTCAAACTCTTTGACCACGGATGTACTGGCACTGAAGTAGAAACGAGTGGAAAGGTCGGGCTTGCCCGGCCTTTTTGTTTTTCAGGTGGTGGCATGTGGAGAAAGTGCGCAGCGCTTTTGGGATACGACGTGCGACCGAACCGGAATTTTGAGAAAAACCGGCCACCGTCTGGAGGCCGGTTTTTTTGTTCTGCTTTATTTCGTTGCCAGTGCGTCGAGTATCCTGACCCAGGAGCGGATGCCCTTGTGGAAGGATTGCAGGTCATACTTCTCGTTCGGCGAATGAATGCGATCATCCGTCAGGCCAAAGCCGACGAGAAGCGAGTCCATGCCGAGCATCTTCTGGAAATCGCCGACAATCGGGATGGACCCACCCATGCCGATCACGACGGCGGGCTTCGGCCACTCGTCCGAAAGCGCGTTTTTCGCCTTGGTCAGAACCGGCGAATCGTAGGAAAGCTGGATCGCTGGCGAGCCACCATGTTCGTGGAACTCCACGGAGCAGTCAGCCGGGATTTTCGAGCGAACGTAAGCCCGGAAGCTTTCACGGATGGCGGCAGGATCCTGCTGCCCAACCAGACGGAACGAGATTTTTGCCGAGGCTTTCGCTGCGATGACGGTTTTGAAACCGTCGCCCGTGTAGCCGCCGATAACGCCGTTTACTTCCGCTGTCGGCCGGGCCCACGTCTGCTCCAGCACGGAGCGGCCTTTTTCGCCCGAAGGCACCGAAAGGCCGACTTCGCCGAGGAAGTCTTCAGCGGTGCGCCCGAGCGTCTCCCACGACGCCTTGATGTTGGCGGGCGTCTCCTCGACACCGTTATAGAAGCCTTCGAGCGTAACGCGGCCCGTTGCGTCGTGAAGACCAGCCAGAATGTCGGTCAGGATATGGATGGGGTTTGCCGCGGCGCCGCCGAACAGGCCCGAATGCAGATCGCGATCCGCTGCCGTGATGACGACCTCTTCGCCGACCAGGCCGCGAAGCGCTGCGGCAATTGCCGGCGTGTCGCGATCCCACATGCCGGTATCGCACACCAGTGCATATTCGGCCTTCAATTCGGTGGCGTTGGCTTCAAGAAAGGGCTTCAGGGATGGAGAACCGGATTCTTCCTCACCCTCGAACAGAATGGTGACGCGGACCGGCAGGCCACCATTGACTTCCCTGTAGGCACGGCATGCCTCCACGAAGGTCATGAGCTGGCCCTTGTCGTCCGCTGTGCCACGGCCCGTGATGACCTGACGGCCTTCGCCGACATCCTTGATAGCCGGTTCGAAAGGGTCGTTCTCCCAAAGATCGAGCGGATCGACCGGCTGAACGTCGTAGTGACCGTAGAAGAGGACATGCGGTGCGTCTTTCGTCGCCGCATCGTGATGGGCCACCACCATCGGGTGACCGGCGGTATCACGGACGGACGCCTGAAAGCCCAGTTCGGAAAGCGTTCTGGTCAACCACTCGGCAGCCTTGCGGCAATCCTGCTTGTAGGCGGGATCGGTCGAGATCGACGGAATGCGGACAAGCTCGAAAAGCCGCTCGAGACTGGAGGGAAGGTTGTCGTCTACCGTGGAAAGAATGGGAGAAACGTCTGTCATCGCTGATCCTGTCATGTCTGTCATGGTTCCGGCGATGATGCGAGCAGGTGGCATCGCCAATCGCAGGAATTGAGAAGGGGAAGCCGCCGGAATCGGAAGGGCTTCGGCTGCGGCACGATAGAGCATTGCGTCGAAAAGTGTAACGCGCTTTTCGGAAAATCCGATGCTCTATCAAAGACGAGAGCGGCGGAGATGTCAGTCCTGTCTGGCGGTCTTGGCGCAGCTGATTGCCCGGCGCATATACTCCGCCAGAAGCTGCCGCTCGAATTGTCTGAAATCGCTCAGCAGCGCGTCTTCCGTGCCCCTGGTCGCGGCGATGGCGTTGGCTTCCAGTTCCTTGCCGCGCGGCGTCAGCGTGATGATCTGTGCACGGCGATCTGTCGGATGCGGTTTACGCGCAATCAACCCGTCCCGCTCCATGCGTGACAGGGTATTGGCAAGCGTCGCCTGTTCGATGTCGATCCTGTCCAGCAGCTGCCGCTGCGTCAGCCCCTCCTCATGCCAAAGCTCGATGAGGATAGGAAACTGGCCGGGTGAGAACCCGAGCGCGGAGGCGCGCTTCTGGAGAGCCATGGTGAATTCCCGCGCCATCTTGGTGGCGAGATAGATGATGGATTCGTCTCGGGAAAATTCCATGTCTTTGCATCCATGCGAGGCCGTGGTGATATGGAGGGGCAATTTCAATAGTATGGGATATATAGCACGGAATATTCGTGCTGGCCGCAGAATTCGGCGCAAAATAAAACCGCCACGGCCGGGAGGGGTCGGCCATGGCGGTCATGTTGGAGGACAAAGGCCCGGAGAGGGGGAAAGGCCTTTGTCCGGTCTGACGCGGCGGGGGACGAGCCTGCAATCAGACTACGGCGTGATCAGGCGCCGTCCGATAAGAAATGTGTCTGCAAATGCGGCTTTTCAAGGGAATTCGGATTACAAATCGGTAAGGTTCCGATGATTTTTATGGCCTTTCCGGATTTTCCGGTTCGCTGTGCTTAACGGTGCGTTTTACGAAGTTTGTGTGGACGCCAAAACGGCCCCGCGCTATCCATGCTACCCATGAAAAAAGGCGATCATCTCTTCCTCGTTGACGGTTCCGGGTTCATTTTCCGGGCGTTCCATGCCATCCCGCCGTTGAACCGCAAGTCGGACGGGTTGCCGGTCAATGCCGTCTCCGGTTTCTGCAACATGCTGTGGAAGCTGCTGAAGGATGCGCGCAACACCGACGTTGGCGTCACGCCAACCCACTTTGCTGTCATCTTCGACTATTCGTCTAAAACCTTCCGCAACGAGCTGTACGATCAATATAAGGCCAACCGCACAGCTCCGCCGGAAGACCTCGTGCCGCAGTTCGGTCTCATCCGCGAGGCCACGCGTGCCTTCAATCTCCCCTGCATTGAAACGGAAGGCTTCGAGGCTGACGATATCATCGCGACCTATGCCCGGCAGGCAGAGGCCGTCGGCGCGGATGTGACCATCATCTCGTCCGACAAGGATCTGATGCAGCTCGTCACGCCCAACGTCCATATGTACGATGCGATGAAGGACAAGCAGATCGGCATTCCCGATGTCATCGAAAAATGGGGCGTGCCGCCGGAAAAGATGATCGACCTTCAGGCGATGACCGGCGACTCCACGGATAATGTTCCGGGCATCCCCGGCATCGGTCCGAAGACTGCGGCGCAGCTTCTGGAGGAATATGGCGATCTCGATACGCTTTTGTCGCGTGCTGGCGAAATCAAGCAGCAGAAACGCCGCGAAAACATAATCGCCAATGCTGAACTCGCCCGTCTTTCCCGGCAGCTTGTAGCGCTCAGGACCGATGTGCCACTCGATCAGGCGCTGGAGCAGCTGGTTCTGGAGCCGCAGAACGGCCCCAAGCTGATCGCCTTCCTGAAGGCCATGGAATTCACGACGCTGACGCGCCGCGTTGCCGAGGCAACCGACACCGATGCGTCCGCCGTCGAGGCTGCCGATGTCCCGGTGCAGCGGGGCGACGATGCCCACGGCCCCGATCTTGATGCGCCAGTAACGGCAGAAGCAGACACCAAAGCCGGGCCGCAGCAGCCGTCAACCTCCGCACCGGCAAAGAAGGCCGCTGGCGAAGGCAGCACGCCGCAGGAACTCTCGGAAGCGCGAGCGACGATTTTCACAGGCGTGAAGATCAATACGGAATCCTACACGACGATCCGCGATCTCGCTGAACTCGATCACTGGATTGCTGCTGCCCGTGAAACGGGTCTGGTCGCCTTCGATACGGAAACGACCTCGCTCGATCCCATGCAGGCGGAGCTGGTCGGATTTTCGCTGGCGATTGCCGATAACGGCAAGGACGCATCTGGTGCGGATATCCGTGCGGCATATGTGCCGCTGACGCACAAGACTGGCTCCGGCGGCGATCTCTTCAGCGACGGTATCAAGCTCGTTGAGGGGCAGATTCCGGTTGCCGAAGCGCTGCCGCGTTTGAAGGCACTGCTGGAAGATCCGTCCGTTTTGAAAATCGCACAGAACCTGAAGTACGATTACCTGCTCATGAAGCGCCACGGCGTCGTCATGCAGGGGTTCGACGATACGATGCTGATCTCCTATGTCCTTGAGGCCGGCAAGGCGACGCATGGCATGGACTCGCTGTCTGAGCGCTGGCTTGGTCATACGCCCATCGCCTACAAGGACGTGGCGGGATCGGGTAAATCTGGCGTCACCTTCGATTTTGTCGACATTGGCAGGGCAACCGCTTATGCGGCCGAAGATGCAGATGTGACGCTGCGGCTCTGGATGGTGCTGAAACCACGCCTCGTTGCCGAAGGGCTGACCAAGGTTTACGAGCGGCTGGAGCGTCCGCTGGTGCCTGTTCTGGCGCATATGGAAGAGCGCGGCATCACGGTGGACCGGCAGATCCTGTCGCGTCTTTCCGGAGAACTGGCGCAGAAAGCGGCCGCCTTCGAGGAAGAAATCTACGAGCTGGCCGGTGAGCGTTTCAACGTCGGTTCGCCAAAGCAGCTCGGCGACATTCTTTTCGGCAAGATGGGACTGCCGGGCGGTTCGAAGACCAAGACCGGCCAGTGGTCGACATCGGCTCAGGTTCTGGAAGATCTTGCTGCCGAGGGTGCGGAACTGCCACGCAAGATCGTTGATTGGCGCCAGCTTACGAAGTTGAAGTCGACCTATACGGATGCGCTGCCGGGTTACATCCACCCTCAGACCAAGCGCGTACACACGTCCTATGCGCTGGCCTCCACCACGACAGGTCGGCTTTCCTCTTCCGAACCGAACTTGCAGAACATTCCGGTCCGTACCGCCGAAGGCCGCAAGATCCGGACGGCGTTCATCTCGACACCGGGCCACAAGCTTCTGTCGGCGGACTACAGTCAGATCGAACTGCGCGTGCTCGCCCATGTCGCTGACATTCCGCAGCTTCGCAACGCCTTTGAGAATGGCATCGATATCCACGCCATGACGGCATCCGAAATGTTCGGCGTGCCGGTGGAAGGCATGCCCTCGGAAGTGCGTCGACGCGCCAAGGCCATCAATTTCGGTATCATCTACGGTATTTCCGCTTTCGGTCTGGCTAACCAGCTCAGCATCGCCCGCTCGGAGGCCGGTGAATACATCAAGAAGTATTTCGAACGTTTCCCTGGCATCCGTGATTACATGGAGCAGACCAAGGCATTTGCGCGCGAAAACGGCTATGTCGAAACCATCTTCGGACGCCGTGCCTATTATCCCGAAATCCGTTCGTCCAATCCCTCCGTAAAGGCATTCAACGAACGTGCGGCGATCAACGCCCCCATTCAGGGATCGGCGGCGGATATCATTCGCCGTGCGATGGTGCGTATGGATGGCGCGCTTGCCGAAGCGGGCCTGGCTGAACAGGCACGCATGCTGTTGCAGGTCCATGACGAACTGATCTTCGAGGTGGAGGATCAGGTGGTCGAGGCGACGTTGAAGACGGTCACGCACACAATGGAGAATGCGGCCATGCCGGCGATTTCCATGAGGGTGCCGCTGCAGGTGGATGCGCGTGCGGCCGACAACTGGGACGAGGCGCACTGACCCTGCACTTCGTTATTTTTCGGGGCGCGGACATTCGCTTTCAGTGAATTCCCGTGTTATGCGCCACTTCATGCAACGGAAAAGCGTGGAGGGTGATTTGCTATGTGGTACGCCGGATTCTGCTGAATCCGAAAAAATGCGCGTTAGGGCTGGTCAAAGCCCTGAGAGGCATGTATAAGCGCGCCAAATTTCCGATATCGAGACACCCGACATTCGGCCTTTGGTTCTGGCCGGTTCCGTTGTTTCGCCGCTAAAGTGGAGTAACACAAATGGCAGTACCTAAAAGAAAAACGAGCCCTTCCAAGCGTGGTATGCGCCGTTCGGCTGATGGCCTCAAGGCTTCTACCTACGTCGAAGACAAGAACTCCGGCGAACTGCGCCGCCCGCACCATATCGATCTGAAGACCGGTATGTACCGTGGTCGTCAGGTTCTGACGCCGAAGGAAAGCGCATAAGCTTTCTGACGTCGAGAATTTACGAAAACCGGCCCATTCGGCCGGTTTTAGTTTTTGTGCGTCCAGGCCGCTCACTTGGAAAAATCCGGCACACCTCATAAAATCCTTTCTGGAGGCCGGGCATAGAGCCCGAAATGGGAGGGTGGTGGCCGTTGAGATACCGCTGGATAGCGCTGGTGCTTTTGGCTTTTGGTGTGGGTTATGGAGCCTTCACCAAAGGCAGCGATATTATTGCCGAACAATATTTTGCCGAAGTGTCAGATCAGGGACAGACGACGCTGAGGCTGGCGGTATCCGCGCTTGGCGGGCTTCTCAGTCGCTACGAGCCTCTGCCAGCGCTTATCGCCGATCACGATGACATCGAGGAACTTGTCGTGCATCCGCAGGATCTGGCGATGCGTCAGCGCGCCAACGTTTATCTTAAATCCATCAACATCCTGCTGGAATCCTCCGACATTTACATCATGACGCTGGATGGCGAGACGATTGCCGCCAGCAACTATGATGGGCCGGCGAGCTTCGTCGGTCAGAACTTCAGCTACCGCCCCTATTTTCAGGATGCCGCCAAAGGTTTGCAGTCCCGGTTTTTCGCACTTGGCACCACATCCAACAAGCGCGGTTACTATTTCTCCGCGCCCATTCTCTTTGACGAGCAGATCAAGGGCGTCATTGTCTTCAAGGTCGATATCGAGGGCATAGAGGCATCGTTCGGGGATGGTGAGAACCGCATTCTCGTGTCTGATCCCGAAGGCATCATCTTCATGACCGGGACGCCGCAATGGCTGTATTCCAGCCTGATGCCGCTGACGCCGGAACGACTGGCGCGCACTAGTGCGTCGCGTCGTTACTCCGATGCCCAACTCAAGGAACTTCCGCAGAGGACGGGCAGTTTCGGCACGCATCAGCTTATGACCATCCGCCAGAACGAGGACGAAAGGGAGTATCTGGTCCTGTCCCAGTCCATGCCGGAAGCAGGATGGACGGTCAACGTGCTGATCGATACGGGGTCATTGCGGACCCAGGTCAAGACGACGATGGCCGCTATCGTCCTGTGCCTGTGCCTTGCGATCGCGCTCATTGCCGCCATGCTCCAGCGCCGACGACGCATGCGGGAGCGTCTCGTCCATCAGGCCGAGGCACAGGCCGAGCTTGAACGCAGGGTGGAGGAGCGTACCGCTGACCTCGCCCGCGTCAATCGCGAAATCGAGCATGAAGTTGCCGAGCGGCGGCAAACAGAAAAGCAGCTTCGCAAGATGCAGAATGATCTTGTCCAGGCGGGCAAACTTGCCGCGCTTGGCCAGATGTCGGCAGCCCTGTCACATGAGTTCAACCAGCCGCTTGCAGCAGCCAAGAACTATGCGGAGAACGCCGCGCTCCTTGTAGAACGGGGCAGGGTGGATGACGTCACGGAAAATCTCAAACGCATCTCGGGTCTGATCGACCGCATGGCATCGATCAGCAGGCATCTGCGTAACTTCGCCCGCAAGCCCAATGAAAAAACCAGTGCTGTCCTGCTGGAAACTGTTCTTCGCGATACGTTGGAAATTGTCGGCGCAAGGCTGAAGGCTGCGGACGCGGTGCTGGATATCGATCTGGGGGAAATGCCGCTGGCGGTGAAGGCCGGTCCGGTCCGCTTGCAGCAGGTTCTGGTCAACATCATTTCCAATGCCGCCGATGCGGTGGAAGGTCGTAAAGATAGAAAGATCGCATGTGTGGCACGTTTGAATGGCCCTACGGTTTCGATTTTCATTCGGGATCATGGACCGGGCGTGCCTCCGGCAATCGCCGAGCGTATCTTCGATCCTTTTTTCACGACAAAGGGTGTGGGGCGCGGTCTGGGCCTTGGCCTTTCGATATCCTACAACATCATCAAGGATTTCGGTGGTCAGCTCCGTGTCCGCAACCATGATGAGGGTGGGGCGGAATTCGAAATCGAGCTGCCTGCCGCTGTGTATGTCGCGGAGGCCGCTGCCGAATGAATGTCTCCCGCGTTCTGTTGATCGATGACGAAGAGGAGTTGCGTTTTTCGACGGCGCAGGCCCTGGAGCTTTCCGGCTTCAACGTCACCATGCTCACCAGTGCCGAACACGCGCTGGAACTGATCGGTTACAGCTTCGATGGCGTGGTCGTCAGCGATATCCGCATGCCCGGCATGGATGGCATGACACTGTTGCAGAAGGTCCGCGAACTGGATCCGGAGATTCCGGTGATCCTGATGACAGGCCATGGTGACGTCCAGCTTGCCGTCAGTGCCATGCGCAACGGTGCTTACGACTTCATCGAAAAGCCTTTCACGCCGCAATACCTCGCAGGCGTCATCAAGCGGGCGGAGGACAGACGCGCACTTGTGCTGGAAAACCGGCGGCTGAAGGCTGTTGCGGGTAAACGTGACGATCTGGAGACGCGCCTGCCCGGAAGAACGCAGGTCATGGTCGACCTGCGCTACCGGATCCGCGCCATCGGCGCGACGGATGCCGATACGTTGATCGTGGGCGATACGGGAGCCGGAAAGGAGGTCGTGGCGCGGGCGCTGCACGACGTCAGCGCCAGAAGCAACCGGCCTTTTGTAGCGATCAATTGCGCTGCTCTGCCGCAGACCCTGATCGAGAGCGAACTGTTCGGTCACGAGGCGGGGGCTTTCCCCGGCGCGCTTCGGCCCCGATACGGCAAATTCGAACATGCTCGCGGCGGAACGATCCTGCTCGATGAAATCGGCTCCATGCCTTTCGAGCTTCAGGGCCGTTTCCTGCGCGTTCTGCAGGAGAGGGTGATAACCCGGTTGGGGTCCAACGAAATGGTGGAGCTCGATGTGCGTTTCATCGCCACCAGCAAGGTCGATCTCGAGCGGGAGGTGGCTGCCGGACGCTTCCGTGCCGATCTCTTGTATCGTCTGAATGTCGCGACATTGCTCGTGCCGTCGCTGTCGCAGCGCAGCGCGGATATTCCGCTTCTGTTTCTGCATCTGGTGCGCGAGGCTGCTGCCCGTTATGGGCGGGAGGATGTGGACGTTCCGCAGGATCTGTTGTCCACGATGTCGTTGCGCGAATGGCCGGGAAATGTCCGTGAGCTGCGCAACGCCGCGGATCGTTTCGTTCTCGGTCTGGACGGTGAGGGGGGCGACACATCACCGTCAATGTCGGCTGGCGAGATCGGTGGGCTTGCGGCCAGGGTGGCCGCTTACGAAAAAAGCCTGATTGCACGGGCGATTGCCGCTCATAAGGGTAACCTGAAATCGGTATATGAGAACCTCGGCATTTCCCGCAAAACGCTTTACGAAAAAATGCAGAAATACGAGCTGCACAGGCACATGACCGAGATGTGATGGGTGGAATTCCACCCATGTATTTTCTGGAATGTGTCGAAATCCACCCATTACAGCGCGATGTGATAACAAAAGCGTACTGCACGGTGACAGCATCGTTGATGTGCAGCCGTTCCGGATCGCAAATGGATTACCCCGGTCGCCATGGAGGAGCATGCGCGGCTGAAGTGGCGAACATTTTCATCCGGGAGGAATCGATGAAAATACTGAAGACAGTCACCGGCCTGGCGGCCGCCGCTGCCGTTTCCCTTTTCGCTTTGGCCGCATCGGCCCAGAACTATCCCGAACGCAACATCACCATGGTCGTACCTTTTGCGGCTGGTGGTCCTACCGATACGGTTTCCCGGCTTGTCGCCGAAGCCATGTCGAAGGATCTTGGCCAGCAGATCATCATCGAGAATGTTGGCGGCGCTGGGGGCACGCTGGGTGCCGGTCGAGTGGCCGCAGCTGATCCGGACGGCTATACGGTGCTGTTGCACCACATCGGCATGGCGACGAGCGCCACGCTCTATCGCAAGCTCGCCTACGATACACTGAATGCCTTCGAGTATGTCGGGCTGGTAACGGAAGTTCCGATGACCATCCTGTCGCGCAAGACGCTCGAGACGAACGACCTTAAAGGTCTGATCGAATACGCCAAGGCAAACAAGGACAAGGTGACGGTCGCCAATGCCGGTATCGGCGCTGCGTCACACCTGTGCGGCATGCTGTTCATGAGCGCCATCGAGACACCGCTCGTCACCGTTCCCTATAAGGGCACTGGTCCGGCCATGACCGACCTTCTTGGTGGGCAGGTCGACATTATGTGCGATCAGACGACCAACACGACGAAGCAGATCCAGGGCGGCACGGTGAAGGCTTACGCGGTCACCACGGCCAAGCGCCTTGACGTGCTGCCGGATGTGCCGACGGCCGTCGAAGCCGGTCTGCCGAACTTCGAGGTTGGTATCTGGCACGGCGTTTATACGCCGAAAGGCACGCCCGCCGAAATCAACGAGAAGCTCTCCAAGTCACTTCAGGTCGCTCTGAAGGATCCCAACGTCGCGGCCCGTTTTGCCGAGCTTGGCACCGTTCCGTCGCCTGAAGGCGATGCGACGCCAGCCGCCCTCAAGGCAAAGCTGGAAAGCGAAATCGCACGCTGGAAGCCGGTGATCGAATCGGCGGGACAATACGCCGACTGATCGTGACGGACCGTGACCGGCGGTTTGGATCGGCATGACAAAAAAGTGTACGCGGTTTTCGCCTGAAATCCCGCTCTCACATTTTGAGTCAAGCCGCCGGTTTCTTCCACGTTTCGACAGCACGGGCGCGTCTGCGACCGTCCGTTTCGGAGGGACATATCTTATGAAATCATTCATTGTTGATCCTGCGGAGGCCTTGTGTGGAGCGATTTTTATCGGTCTTGGCATTGCATTCGCATGGCAGTCTTATGAGCTCGACATCGGCACGGCTTTTCGTATGGGACCGGGATATTTCCCGCTGCTCCTGGCGCTTGTCCTGATTGTTCTTGGCGGCGTGATCTTTCTTCGGTCCACGCGTGTGCGCGGTGAGGCCGTCGGCGCCATCGCATGGCGCGGCATTTTCTTCATTTTGCCTGCCCCGATCTTTTTCGGCTTTACCGTTCGCGGCCTCGGTTTCGTCCCGGCGCTCTTTTTCAGCGCGCTTATCGCTTCGTTCGCCTCACAAAAGATGAAACCGTTGATGGCGATCCTGCTTTCGGCGGCGATTACCGTCTTTTCGGTCGCGGTCTTCAATTATGGCCTTGGCCTGCCCTTCCAGCGCTTTGGCCCCTGGCTGAAATTTTGAGGTCTGAGCATGGATCTGTTCAATAATCTTCTGCTGGGGTTCAGCACCGCGTCGTCGATAGAGAACCTGTTCTTCTGCTTGATTGGCGTGCTGCTCGGAACCCTGATCGGCGTTTTGCCGGGGATCGGTGCTACCGCGACGATTGCCATGCTGCTCCCCATTACTTTCCAGCTTGAGCCGGTATCGTCGCTCATCATGCTCGCCGGCATCTATTACGGCGCGCAGTATGGCGGCTCGACCACGGCGATCCTCATCAACATGCCGGGTGAGTCATCCTCCGCGGTGACCGCGATCGACGGCTACCAGATGGCGCGAAAGGGCAAGGCCGGTGCGGCGCTCGCCATTGCGGCAATCGGGTCGTTTTTCGCCGGAACGGTGTCCACCTTTCTCGTGGCGATCTTTGCGCCGCCGCTGACGGCGATCGCGCTGGAATTCGGCGCGGCCGAATATTTCTCGCTGATGGTGGTCGGCCTCGTTTCCTCGATTGCCCTTGCCCATGGTTCCATCGTCAAGGCGCTGGCCATGGTCGTGCTTGGGCTGCTGCTCGGTCTGGTGGGAACGGATATCTACAGCGGTGCGCCTCGCTTCACGCTCGGCATTCGGGAATATGCGGACGGCCTGAACTTCGTTGCCGTGGCGGTCGGTGTTTTCGGTATAGCCGAAATTCTCCGCAACCTCGAAAATGAGCATACGCGTTCGGTACTGATCGCCAAGGTCAGCGGCCTGATGCCGACGAAGGAGGATTTCAAGCGCATGATCGGACCCGTGCTGCGCGGCACGGCCATCGGTTCGGCGCTTGGCATCCTGCCGGGGGGCGGCGCCATCCTCGCGGCGTTCGCATCCTACACGGTGGAAAAGCGCGTCTCCAAAACACCGGAAGAATTCGGCCATGGTTCCGTTGCCGGTGTGGCCGGTCCCGAATCCGCCAACAATGCGGGCGCACAGACGTCGTTCATTCCGCTGCTGACGCTCGGCATTCCTGCCAACCCGGTGATGGCGCTGATGATCGGGGCCATGATCATTCAGGGCATCGTGCCCGGTCCGAACGTTGCGGCAGAGCAGCCAGCTCTGTTCTGGGGCATCATCGCCTCTATGTGGATCGGCAACCTGATGCTTGTCGTCCTGAACCTGCCGCTGATCGGCCTTTGGGTGAAGCTGCTGACGGTGCCTTATTACGTTCTCTTCCCCATCATCATGGCGTTCTGCGCCATCGGGGTCTACAGCGTCAATTCCAACGTGTTTGATCTTTATGCCGTCGCCTTCTTCGGCTTCATCGGTTATGTCCTGGTGAAACTGCGCTGCGAACCCGCCCCGCTTCTTCTGGGATTTGTTCTGGGGCCGCTTCTGGAGGAAAACCTGCGTCGTGCCATGATCCTGTCGCGTGGCGATCCGTCGACCTTCGTGACCCGGCCGATCAGCGCTACGCTGCTTTTGATTGCGCTAGTGGTTCTGGTCGTCGTGTTCCTGCCCAGCGTCAAGGCGAAGCGCGAAGAGGTATTCCAGGAAGAAGGCTGATATCTCGCGGCTGAAACGAAAGCCGATGAGGGAGACCTCATCGGCTTTTTGTTTTGTGGCGCATTAAATAGAGTTCGGCCGGATAAGGTTATGATTGACTTTGAAGCGGTGAGCACCAAGGAAGGACAGGAAAGAGAGGTCGCCATGACGTCACAAACCGAAAATCGCATCCTCGCCCTCGAGGAGACGATCGCGCATCAGACAAAGACCATCGAGGAACTGTCGGATCAACTGGCGGAGCAGTGGAAGGTCGTTGAGCAGACCCGTGCAAAGCTCGACCGGTTGACGGAGAGGTTTTTGAGCCTCGAGGAACAATCGCTGGAAGCGCCCGCCATCACCCGGCCACCGCATTATTGAGAGGCATATCATGAACACCGCCGTGTTGCCGGTTTCCGCCGTCGATGTTCTCACGTTCTGGAAGGATGCGGGACCGGAAAAATGGTTCGAGAAGGACGCGCATTTCGACGCCTCCTTTCACGACCGATTTCGTGAACTTCATTTCGCTGCCGCCCGTCAGGAACTGGAAAGCTGGCTTGAAGCGCCGGAAAGCAGCCTTTCTCTCATCCTTCTTCTTGATCAGTTTCCCAGGAATTGCTTCCGGGGAACGGCACATATGTACGCTACCGATCCGCTGGCACGTCATTACGCGCGTGACATTCTCAGGCGCGGCCATGACCAGGCGATAGATGCGGAGCTTCGTATTTTCGTCTATCTCCCCCTCATGCATTCAGAATCTCTAGCGGATCAGGAGCTCTGCTGCGAACTCTGCGAACCGCTGGGCGAGCGTTACCTGCCTTTTGCAATCGAGCATCGCGATATCGTCAAACGCTTCGGCCGTTTTCCGCACCGCAACGATATATTGCTGCGGGAAACGACGCCGGATGAAAGGCGATACCTGGACGATGGCGGTTTTGCCGGCTGAGACCGCAACAAAAAAGCCGCCATCCCGGAAGATGGCGGCTTCATATCTCATTTGATCCCCCACGATCAACCGTCGAAGAATTCCTTCATGCGGGCGAAGAACCCGGCCGATTCCGGATTGTTCTCCTTGGAGGAGAGCTGCTCGAATTCCTGCAGCAGTTCACGCTGACGCTTGCTGAGCTTCTGCGGCGTTTCGATCTGGATCTGGATGTAGAGATCACCCGTCTGCGCCGAGCGCAGCACAGGCATGCCCTTGCCCTTCAGACGGAACTGTTTGCCCGCCTGCGTGCCCTCAGGCACGGTCACACGAGACTTGCTTCCGTCGAGTGTCGTTACATCGAATGTGCCGCCCAGTGCCGCCGTCGTCATGGAGATCGGCACGACGCAATAGAGATCGGCGCCATCGCGCTGGAAGAACTCATGCGGACGCACGGACAGGAAGATGTAGAGATCACCCGCCGGACCGCCGCGCATACCGGCCTCGCCTTCGCCCTGCAGGCGAATGCGCGTGCCGTCTTCGATGCCCGATGGGATGTTGACGGACAGCGAACGCTCTTCCGTCACGCGTCCCTGACCATGGCACTTGCCGCAGGGGTCGGAAATCGTCTGGCCGCGACCGTGGCAGGTGGGGCAGGTGCGCTCGACGGAGAAAAAGCCCTGTGCTGCACGCACGCGACCCGAACCCTGACAGGTGCCACAGGTCTTCGGCTGCGTGCCGGGCTTCGCGCCAGAACCGGAACAGATGTCACAGGTGATCGAGGTCGGAACCCGGATCTGCGCCGTCTTGCCGGTAAAGGCTTCTTCCAGCGAAATTTCCATGTTGTAGCGCAGATCGGCGCCGCGTTCGCGACCGCCCGAAGACCGGCGCGCCCGGCCGCCGCCCATCATCTCGCCGAAGATATCTTCGAAGATGTCCGAGAAGCCGCCATTGGCGAAACCGCCGCCGCCGAAGCCGCCACCGCCGCCCATGCCGCCATTTTCAAACGCTGCGTGGCCGAAACGGTCATAGGCTGCCCGCTTCTGGGGATCCTTCAGCGTTTCATAGGCCTCATTGATTTCCTTGAATTTCTTCTCGGATTCGGCGTCGTCCGGGTTTTTGTCCGGATGATATTTCATAGCGAGCTTGCGGAAGGCGCTTTTCAGCTCTTTTTCGTCCGCGGTCTTGCTGACGCCAAGTGTTTCGTAAAAGTCTGCTTTCGCCATTAAGGTAACAAGCCCCGAAAATGGATTTCCGGCTGCCCTTTGGCAGCCGGATTTCTTTCATGCATCGGTTGGATACAGGATGCCACGCGATTAAGCGGACTTCTTGTCATCCTTGATTTCTTCATAGTCGGCATCGACGATACCGTCATCCTTGCCGCCTTCGGCGCCTGCTTCACCGGCTTCCGCCTGCTGTGCCTCGTAGATGGCCTGACCGAGCTTCATCGAAACTTCCATAAGGGTCTGGGTCTTGGCCTGGATGTCGTCGGCATCCGGCTCGGACGCTTCAACAGCCGTCTTCAGGCTCGCGATGGCATCTTCGATCGCCTTGCGGTCGGTCTCGGAAACCTTGTCGCCATATTCCTTCACCGACTTCTCGGTGGAGTGAATGAGGCTTTCAGCCTGGTTCTTGGCTTCAACCGCTGCACGGCGCTTCTTGTCGGCTTCCGCGTTGGCTTCGGCGTCCTTCACCATCTTCTCGATGTCTGCGTCAGACAGACCACCAGAAGCCTGGATGCGGATCTGCTGTTCCTTGCCAGTGCCCTTGTCCTTGGCAGAAACCTGCACGATGCCGTTGGCGTCGATATCGAAGGTGACTTCGATCTGCGGAACGCCACGCGGTGCCGGGGGCAGGCCGACGAGGTCGAACTGGCCGAGCAGCTTGTTGTCCTGAGCCATTTCGCGTTCGCCCTGCGAAACGCGGATGGTCACGGCCGACTGGTTGTCTTCGGCGGTGGAGAAGGTTTGGCTCTTCTTGGTCGGGATCGTCGTGTTGCGATCGATCAGACGGGTGAAGACGCCACCCAGCGTTTCGATGCCGAGAGACAGCGGGGTTACGTCGAGCAGCAGAACGTCCTTGACGTCGCCCTGCAGAACGCCTGCCTGAATGGCGGCGCCCATGGCAACCACTTCATCAGGGTTGACACCCTTGTGCGGCTCCTTGCCGAACAGCTGCTTCACGACTTCCTGAACCTTCGGCATGCGGCTCATACCACCGACGAGAACGACTTCATCGATCTCGGAAGCGGAAACGCCGGCATCCTTGAGGGCTGCCTTGCACGGTGCGACGGTACGCTGAACGAGGTCGTCGACCAAGCTTTCGAACTTGGCGCGCGTCAGCTTGAGCGTCAGGTGCTTCGGACCGGAGGCATCAGCCGTGATGAACGGCAGGTTGATTTCGGTCTGCTGTGCGGAGGACAGTTCGATCTTTGCTTTTTCGGCAGCTTCCTTGAGGCGCTGCAGAGCAAGCTTGTCGTTCTTCAGGTCGATGCCCTGATCCTTCTTGAATTCGTTCGCGAGGTATTCGACCAGACGCATGTCGAAGTCTTCACCACCGAGGAAGGTGTCGCCGTTCGTCGACTTCACTTCGAAGACGCCGTCGCCGATTTCCAGAACCGAAATATCGAAGGTACCGCCACCAAGGTCGTAAACGGCGATCGTCTTGCCGTCCTTCTTGTCGAGGCCGTAAGCAAGCGCAGCCGCGGTCGGCTCGTTGATGATGCGCAGAACTTCAAGGCCGGCGATGCGGCCGGCATCCTTGGTCGCCTGACGCTGTGCATCGTTGAAGTATGCCGGAACGGTGATGACGGCCTTCTCGACCTTTTCACCAAGATAGGATTCAGCGGTTTCCTTCATCTTCTGAAGGATCATCGCCGAGATCTGGGCCGGAGAATAATTCTTGTCCTGTGCCTTCACCCATGCGTCGCCGTTGTCGCCCTTGACGATTTCGAAGGGCACCAGGCCCTTGTCCTTCTCAACGGTCGGATCGTCGTAGCGACGGCCAATGAGGCGCTTCACCGCAAACAGGGTGTTGGTCGGGTTGGTGACCGCCTGACGCTTTGCAGGCTGGCCGACCAGACGCTCGCCATCGTCGCTGAACGCGACCATGGAAGGGGTCGTGCGAGCACCTTCCGCGTTTTCAATAACTTTAGTGTCCTTGCCGTCCATCACTGCGACGCAGGAGTTGGTCGTGCCAAGGTCGATACCGATTACTTTTGCCATGCTCTTCTCTCCTTGAAGCGAACCGTCGGAACCCCGGAAGGCATTCCACTGACGATTCCTTGACTTGGATTTGCAACATTCGCTGCAGTTCTGCGGCGTATATAAGGAGCGATTTTTCCTGCTGCAAGGCGCAAGACGGACAGGAACGCAGCAAAAAATGCACGATCTTCTCCGGCCACGAGCCTTTTCTCTCTTTGGTATTCAGGGGGGCTGGAATGCACAGCTTCGGCAAAATGATCCGTCTCGGCTCGATATTGCGCAAAGAGCCGACATGACACGCTTGCAGGAAGCGCATTTTGACAAGGGAAACGATCTCGATAGAAATGGCGGACAGGGTGGGATTCGAACCCACGGTACGCTTTCACGCACACACGCGTTCCAGGCGTGCGCCTTAAACCACTCGGCCACCTGTCCTTCGGGAAATCTGCATGTTTGGGTGAATGCAAATCACTGGAACGGCGCGATATATATAGATGAATTCGTGAGGATCAACCCGAATCTGACAGTTTTTTGAAATGTCGGCAATTTCCTGCGCTAAGACTTGATTGCAAAGCGCTTTTTTCGCCTTTATCGGTGCCTTATGTATTCTTGGATGAGCGCGTCGGAGCGCCGAAGCGGAGCAAAGGTGCCCTTGATGAAAGCTTTTTTGCGATTTCTGAGCTTTCTGTTCCTTGCGGCGGCGATTGTTCAGGGTGTTTTCGATTCGATCCGTTCGGTGTCGACGTCTTCGATCAATGTCACGGGCCTGCTGCCTCTCTGGAGTTATGCTTTTCCTTCATCTGCCGCCATGGTGGAAACGGCTGTGGCTCACTATATTCACCCCGAAGCGTGGCGCTGGATCGAGAATGCCCTCACGATATTGCCGGCCTTTGCTGTTCTTCTGCTTCTCTCCCTGCTTTGCTGGATGATGGGCTACAGGAAACAGAAGGCGTCGAGATATTCGGCGGTCTAGTCGGAAAAGCGCCCGCGGACATTGTGAAACCCTGAAATCGGCCTCGGTAGGCCGTAAGGAGGACAAGAATGTTCCTGTTCGATACCTTTGAAAAGAAAACCACGATGCCGACGGCGCAAACGGCCCTGCCGGGCCGCGATGAGGCGCTCATTATCCCTGAGAACCATTTCGTCAACGGCAGGCCATTGAAAGGGCCATACCCGGACGGTCTGGAAACGATCTACCTCGGAATGGGGTGCTTCTGGGGCGCCGAGCGGCTTTTCTGGAAAACGCCGGGTGTCTGGGTGACGGCGGTTGGATATGCCGGTGGTTTTACCCGCAACCCGACCTATCAGGAAACGACAACGGGCCAGACCGGACATGCCGAGGTCGTCAAGGTTGTCTACGATCCCGCCCGGATTTCACTGTCGGCGCTCCTGAAGATCTTCTTCGAGGAGCATGATCCGACACAGGGAATGCGGCAGGGCAATGATGTCGGCACAACCTATCGCTCCGTCATCTACGCGACGACGGAAGGGCAGCTTCAGCAGGCACAGAGGGTGCGCGACACTTTCCAGCAATCGTTGAGCACGGCTGGCCATGGTCGCGCCATCACCACTGAGATCGAGGAGTTGGATACGTTTTACTACGCTGAAGACTATCATCAGCAATATCTTGCCAAGAACCCGGGTGGCTACTGCGGTTTGAGGGGAACAGGCGTAACCTGCAATATTGATTAGATTTTTCGCAGTCTGCACCGGTGGAAAGATGAAAAAAACGTCAGTTTAAAGTTTTTCCACCGGGTCAAAAAAACCGGATGAATTTTTCGTTGAGCCATGCAAGGATGCGTGCCAAGCACAGCTGGAGATAACGGCTGGCGGTTCCGCAGACATTCCCGGTCAACGGGTTTGCGGGAGGACCCTATAACATCAATTGCAACAACAGGGCTGCAAAATGAAAAAATCGCTTCTGACGCTTTTCGCCATGGCGGCAATGTCGGCCTCCGCACTCGCTGCGGACATCAAGCCGGCTCTCGTCTATGGTACGGGTGGCAAGTTCGACAAGTCCTTCAACGAAGCCGCTGCGGCTGGCGCTGAAAAGTTCAAGGCGGAAACCGGTATCGAGTTCCGCGATTTCGAACCCACCAGCGACACGCAGGGCGAACAGGCAATCCGCAACTTCGCCAGCAAGGGCTTCAACCCGGTCGTGGCCGTTTCCTTCGCCTGGACTTCGGCAATGGAAAAGGTCGCTGCCGAGTTCCCGGACACCAAGTTCGTGATCGTCGATTCCGTTGTCGAGCTGCCGAACGTGCGTTCGGTCGTTTACAAGGAAGAAGAAGGCTCCTACCTCGTCGGCCTTCTGGCTGGAATGGCCTCCAAGACCGGCAAGGTCGGCTTCGTCGGCGGTATGGACATCCCGCTGATCCGCAAGTTCGCCTGCGGTTACGCACAGGGTGCCAAGGCTGCCAACGACAAGATCGAAGTCTTCCAGAACATGACCGGCACGACTGGCGCTGCCTGGAATGACCCGGTTCGCGGCGGTGAACTGACCAAGAACCAGATCGACCAGGGCGCTGACGTGATTTACGCGGCTGCCGGTGCCACCGGTCTTGGCGTTCTGCAGACCGCTGCCGACAACAAGAAGTTTTCGATCGGCGTCGACTCCAACCAGAACCACCTCCACCCGGGCTCTGTCCTCACCTCAATGGTCAAGCGCGTCGACCTTGCTGTCTACAATGCCTACAAGGATGCCAAGGACGACAAGTTCACGGGCGGCGTCACGGCTCTCGGCATCAAGGACGATGGCGTTGCCTACGCTTTGGACGACAACAACAAGGCCCTGATCTCGCCTGAAATGGCGGCTGCGGTCGACAAGGCCAAGGCTGACATCATTGCCGGCACCATCAAGGTTCACGACTACATGTCGGATAACTCCTGCCCGAAATGATGTGATATTTATCGGGGCGCATGGTGCTTGCCATCTTGCGCCCTTTTCATATCCAGTCCTCGGAGACGTTTCGGTTTAGGTATGGACCCAGCAATTGAACTCGTGGGCATCGACAAGAAATTCGGTGCCGTTCACGCTAACAAGAATATCAACCTGACGGTCGCCAAGGGGACGATTCACGGCATCATTGGTGAAAATGGTGCCGGTAAATCGACCTTGATGTCGATTCTCTACGGCTTCTATCATGCGGATTCGGGAGAAATCCGCATCAATGGTGCTCCGGTTTCTATTCGCGACAGCCAGGCCGCGATCAGCGCAGGCATTGGCATGGTGCACCAGCACTTCATGCTCGTTGAAAACTTCACCGTGCTTGAAAACGTGATGCTGGGTGCCGAAGCAGGAGCACTGCTTGCCCGCGGCACGGCGGCGGCGCGCAAGGAACTGAAACGTCTCGAAGACGACTACGGCCTGGAGGTCGATCCCGATGCGGTGATCGAGGAACTGCCGGTCGGTCTGCAGCAACGCGTCGAAATCCTCAAGGCGATGTATCGCGGTGCTGAAATTCTGATTCTGGACGAGCCGACGGGTGTTCTGACGCCCGCCGAAGCAGACCATCTGTTCAAGATTCTCGGTGTCCTGCGCGATCAGGGGAAGACCGTCATTCTCATCACGCACAAGCTGCGCGAGATCATGGCAATTACCGATTCCGTGTCCGTCATGCGCCGCGGTGAAATGGTCGCCACGCGCAAGACCTCGGAAACCACAGTCGAGGAACTGGCCGAACTGATGGTTGGCCGTCGCGTTCTGTTGCGCGTGGAGAAAGGACAGGCGACACCCGGCGATGTGTTGCTGTCGGTCCGGAACCTTACCGTCAAGGACAGCCGTGGCGTCACGATGGTGGACGACGTGTCTTTCGACGTTCGCGCTGGAGAAATCGTTGGTATCGCCGGTGTGGCGGGCAACGGGCAGTCGGAATTGCTCGAAGCAATCGCGGGTATCCGCAAACCGCATTCCGGTGACATATTCGTGGACGGCCAGAAGGTGGATCGTGTTGATCCGGCACTTCTACGCAAGCTTGGCCTGGCCCACATTCCCGAAGACCGCCATCACATGGGGCTGGTTCTGAAATTCGAGGAATACGAAAACTCGATTCTCGGCTATCACCGCGATGAACTTTACGGCAAAGGCCCGTTTCTCAATCCTGAGGCGATCCGCAAGGATGCCGTCGAGAAGATCGAAAAATACGACATTCGCCCGCCGAACCCGCGGCTGAAGACCGCCAATTTTTCCGGCGGCAACCAGCAGAAGATCGTCGTTGCCCGCGAGATCGAGCGCGATCCGAAAATGCTGATCATCGGCCAGCCGACGCGCGGCGTGGACATCGGCGCCATCGAATTCATTCATCGCCGCATCATCGAAATGCGCGATGCTGGAAAGGCCATTCTGCTCGTTTCGGTCGAACTCGATGAAATCCGTTCGCTTTCGGACCGGATTCTGGTGATGTTTGCCGGTCGCGTCGTTGGAGAAAAAACGGCGGAAGCCGAAGAACAGGTTCTGGGCCTCATGATGGCCGGTATCGCTGCATGAGGCATGAATGAGTACTGCTTCCGTACCCCTACCAAACTGGATCAGCTACGGTCTTTTGCCGTTGCTGAATGTTGTGACGGCGTTTTTCATTTCCGGCCTCGTTGTCTGGTCGATCGGTGAAAATCCGTTTGACGCGCTGCGGCTTCTGATCGAAGGCGCGCTTGGTCGCGGCGATGCCATCGGCTTCACGCTGTTCTATACGACGAGCTTTATCTTTACCGGCCTGTCGGTCGCCGTGGCTTTCCATTCGGGTCTTTTCAACATCGGTGCGGAAGGCCAGGCCTATGTCGGTGGCCTCGGTGCTGCGCTGGTGGCTCTGGCGCTCGACCGATACGTGCCATGGTACGTGACAATGCCATTTGCCGTCATCGGTGCGGCGCTTTTCGGGGCTGTCTGGGCCTTCATTCCCGCATGGCTGCAGGCAAAACGTGGTAGCCACGTCGTGATCACCACCATCATGTTCAACTTCATCGCAGCGGCCCTGATGGTCTATCTGCTGGTGAACGTGCTGATCGTGCCGGGCAAGATGGCGCCGGAAACGCGGACATTCCTAGCCGGTGGTCAATTGCCAAAACTGGACTGGCTGATGGCACTTTTCGGTCTGAAGCTCGGGCCCGCGCCGTTCAACGTCTCGTTTCTCATCGCGCTCGTCATGTGTTTCGTGGTCTGGGTGCTGATCTGGCGCACCAAGCTCGGTTATGAAATGCGCACCCTCGGCATCAGCCCGTCTGCTGCCGTTTATGCCGGCATTCCTTATGCGCGCACGGTCATCGTCGCCATGCTGATTTCCGGCGGTCTGGCGGGCATGATGGCACTGAACCCGGTTATGGGGGCATCCGCACGCCTGCAGGTGGAGTTCGTGGCTGGCGCGGGCTTTGTCGGTATCGCGGTGTCGCTGATGGGTAGAAGCCATCCGCTCGGCATCGTGTTTTCCGCGCTGCTCTTTGGCATTCTCTATCAGGGCGGCGCCGATCTTTCGTTCGAAATGCCCAATATTACCCGTGAGATGATCGTGGTCATTCAGGGTCTGGTGATCCTGTTTGCCGGTGCGCTGGAATATATGTACCGGCCTGCGATCGTTCGCATCTATCAGCGTCTGGTAAAGGGGTGATCCGCGATGGAATTCTTCGATATGCTGGTCAGCATCCTCGGCTCGACCGTCCGTCTGACCATTCCTCTGCTCTTCACCGCGCTTGCGGGGCTGTTTTCCGAGCGCGCCGGTGTTTTCGATATCGGTCTTGAGGGCAAGATGCTGGCGGCGGCCTTCGCTTCCGCCTGTGTCGCCTACCTGACTGGCAACGCATGGGCCGGCCTTGCCGCAGGCATCGGTATCTCGATCTTCTTTTCGCTGGTGCATGGCTTTGCCGTCATCACCAACCGCGGCAACCAGATCGTATCCGGCGTTGCGCTGAACTTCATCGCCGCCGGTCTGACGGTGGTGCTGGGGCAGGCATGGTTCGGACAGGGTGGGCGCACGCCGCAATTGTCGGGAGAAGGTCGCTTTACCCCGATCATCCTGCCAGGTGCAGACGCCATGCGCGAGGTTCCGTTTATCGGGCCGCTCTACGCCAACGTCATTTCCGGTAACAATATCCTGACCTACCTTGCCTTTCTAGCCGTGCCGCTGTCCTGGTGGGTACTTTACCGTACGCGTTTTGGCCTGCGTCTTCGTGCCGTGGGTGAAAATCCGGGCGCCGTCGATACCGCCGGTATCTCGGTGACATGGATGCGCTTCCGTGCCGTTATCGTCGCTGGTTTTCTGTGTGGTTTTTCGGGCGCCTATCTTGCCGTCGCGCAATCAGCTGCCTTTATCGCCAACATGTCCGCTGGCAAGGGCTACATCGCGCTGGCCGCGCTGATCTTCGCGAAGTGGAAGCCTGTGCCGGTCATGTTCGCCTGCCTGCTTTTCGGTTTTCTGGACGCCTTCGCCAACTTCATGCAGGGCAAGTCTGTGCCGGGCATCGGCGAGGTGCCGGTGCAGATCTTCCAGGCCATGCCCTATATCCTGACCTGCATTCTGCTGGCCGGTTTCATCGGTGTTGCCAAGCCGCCGAAGGCTGGCGGCGTTGCCTATTCGAAGGAGCGTTGAGCCCATGTCTCGTGATCCGATGTCCCACGCATTGTTCGAGGCGGCGAAAGACGCCATGACTTTTGCCCACGCGCCCTATTCCAAATTTCCGGTCGGTGCGGCGATCCGCGCCGATGACGGGAAGATTTACAAGGGTGCGAATATCGAGAATCTCTCGTTTCCGCAGGGCTGGTGCGCAGAACCGACGGCCATCGGCGCGATGGTCATGGGCGGCGCAAAACAGATCAGAGAAATAGCGGTGATTGCCGAAAGGCTGGCGCTTTGCCCTCCTTGTGGCGGTTGCCGCCAGAAGATTGCCGAATTCGCGACCTCCGAAACGAAGGTCTATCTGTGTGACGAAACCGGCGTGCAGAAGGTCCTGACCATGGATGAGCTTTTGCCGCTGGCTTTCAAGACCGAGGCTATCGGATGACGGACACGCTGATCGATATTCTGGTCAGGCGGCTGAACGGTCTTATGCCGCGTGTCGCCATCGTGCTCGGCTCGGGATTGGGATCGCTGGTTGAAGAAGTCGATGAGGCGATCCGTGTTCCCTACGCTGAGTTGCCGGGCTTTCCGGCAAGTGGTGTCTCCGGCCACGCGGGTGAACTGGTTGCCGGTTATCTCGGCGGTGAGCCGGTCATCATGCTGTCTGGCCGCGTGCATTATTACGAAAAGGGTGATCCGGCCGCCATGCGTGCCGTGATCGAAACACTGGCCGGGCTTGGTGTACAGACGCTGATCCTGACCAATTCCGCAGGTTCCGTAAGGGAAGACATGCCACCCGGGTCAGTGATGCAGATCACCGATCACATCAACTATTCCGGCATGAACCCGCTGATCGGCGAAGAAAGCGATCGCCGTTTTGTCGGCATGACCACGGCCTACGATGCCGATCTGATCCTTTCGATGCGCAACGCGGCCATTCGTACGACGGTGCCGTTGTTCGGCGGTGTCTACATGTGGTTTTCCGGGCCGAGTTTTGAAACTCCGGCGGAAATTCGCATGGCTCGGCTGCTGGGTGCCGATGCCGTTGGCATGTCCACCGTGCCGGAAGTCATCCTCGCGCGCTTTTTCGGGATGCGCGTTGCCGCCGCATCCGTTATTACGAATTACGGCGCGGGAATGACCGGCGCGGAACTGAGCCATGAGGAAACCAAAGACATGGCTCCGGTGGGCGGCAAAAGACTTGCAGCCATCCTTAAAGAAATGATCGCAGGAGGAGCGTGACCATGGAACTCCAGCGCCCGCGCGAAGCGGCTGCCCTTACCCTGTCCCTGCTGGACCTGACCAACCTCAAGGACGACTGCACGCCGGAGCAGATTGCCGCCCTGTGCCAGAGGGCGCATTCGGAATATGGCAGCACCGCCGCGATCTGCATCTGGCCACGTTTTGTGGCGCAGGCGCGGGCAGCCTTCGGGAAAGATCACACGATCCGCATCGCCACGGTCGTCAATTTCCCTTCGGGCGATCTTGATGTTTCAACGGTTGTTGCTGAAACCGAAGCGGCCATTCGCGACGGTGCCGATGAGATCGATCTTGTCATTCCCTATAGAAAATTCATAGCAGGCGATGAAAACTCCGTTTCGGAGATGGTGGCCGCTGTTCGCAAGGCATGCGTCGCACCGGTGCTTCTGAAGGTGATACTTGAAACCGGCGAACTGAAGGACAAGGCCCTGATCCGCCGTGCGTCTGAGCTTGCCATCGCTGAAGGCGCCGATTTCATCAAAACGTCTACCGGCAAGGTCTCGGTCAATGCGACGCTGGAAGCGGCGGATATCATGCTGCAGGCGATCCGTGACAGCAAACGGAAGGTCGGCTTCAAGCCGGCTGGTGGTATCGGCACGGTCGCCGATGCGACGCTTTATCTACGACTGGCGGAAACCATCATGCAGCCGAACTGGGCCATGCCCTCTACATTCCGCTTTGGTGCATCCAGCCTGCTGGACGATGTCTTGAACGTGCTGGCGGGTGGAGAACCCGCCAAGGCCGCCAGCGGATATTGATCCCTTGATCCCGCAGGAGATCATCCGCCGCAAGCGAGACGGACTGCACCTCGACCGGCAGGAAATTTCCGATTTCATAAAGGGCTTGTCGGCTGGGGAGATTTCCGAGGGGCAGGCGGCCGCCTTCGCCATGGCCGTCTTCTTTCGGGGCATGAGCCGGGACGAAACGGTAGCGTTGACGCTCGCCATGCGCGACAGCGGCGATGTTCTCTCATGGAACGATATCGGCAAACCCATCGCAGACAAACATTCGACCGGCGGCGTGGGTGACAATGTCTCGCTGATGCTGGCCCCCATCGTAGCGGCCTGCGGGCTTGCGGTTCCGATGATTTCGGGCAGGGGGCTCGGCCATACGGGTGGCACGCTGGACAAGCTGGAAGCCATCCCCGGCTATAACGTCATGCCGGATGAGGCGACCTTCCGCAAGACGGTGAAAGAGGCGGGATGTGCGATCATTGGCCAGACCGGTGATCTCGCTCCGGCGGATAAAAGGCTTTATGCCATTCGCGATGTGACGGCGACGGTCGATTCCGTGCCGTTGATAACTGCCTCCATCCTGTCAAAAAAGCTGGCCGCTGGTCTGCAAACGCTTGTGCTCGACGTCAAGGTCGGCAATGGCGCATTCATGCAGGACATCGCGGAGGCACGCAGCCTGGCGCGCTCGCTGGTGGATGTGGCGAATGGCGCCGGATTGCCGACAACGGCCTTGATAACCGATATGAACCAGCCGCTGGGCGACGCGGCGGGTAATGCCGTCGAAATCGTCAATTGTCTGGATTTCCTGAGCGGTCGAAAGGCCGGAACGCGTCTGGAGGATGTTGTCCTGTCTTTCGCGGCGGAGATGCTGGTGCAGGGCGGCACCGCGGTGACCATTGAAGAGGGCAGGGCGAGGGCTGAGCAGGCTTTGTCTTCCGGCCGCGCCATGGAGGACTTTTCGCGCATGGTCGCGGCGCTTGGCGGTCCTGTGGACTTCGTGGAGCGATCCGGGAGTTACCTGCCTCTGGCGCCTGTCATTCGCCCCGTTCCGGCAGATTGCGAGGGTTGGCTTACGACGTGCCAGACGCGCGACGTTGGACTGATTGTCGTAGAGCTTGGCGGCGGACGCAGAAAGCCGTCAGACACGGTCGATCATGCTGTCGGCATATCGGGCCTCCTGCCGCTGGGCAACAGGGTAGAGAAGGGCGAGCCTATAGCCTTCGTGCATGCTGCATCGGAGGATGCGGCTGCATATGCCATCGGCAGGTTGCAGAGTTCCTACGCGATTGGAGAGCTTGCGCCCGATAGTGGCCCTGTCATTTGCGAGCGGATTATCTGACGAGCCGCATTTCGTCACCCGTCACCTTGAATGACGACAGCTGTTTCAGAAAGCTCATGCCGATGAGGGTTTTGCTGAGCGCGTTGTCTTTCAGCACCATGGCATCGACGTTTTGAACGCGGATAGCGCCTATTTCCACGCGATCCAGCCGCACATAAGCGGCCTTGGTTTTACCGTTGGCCGTGGAGATCGGATATTTGAAGTCGAGGCTGTTGACGCCGAAGCCGAGCCGCCGGGCAGTCGACTCATTGATCGCGACCATCGATGCGCCGGTGTCGACAAGACCATCGAGCGGCCTGCCGTTGATGCGGAAGGACGCATTGAAGTGGCCGATTGTATCGGCTTTCAGGCTGACGGTGCCAAGTGATATCGGCTGTGGCTTTGCGGGTTCGGCTTTTTCGGCGTCCGGGGCAGGCCGCGGCTGAAGCTTTTCGACAAGTCCCGGAATCTGCGTCGCGCTCACGGAAAGGCCGACAAGAAGGAAAATCGCACGCGCCAGCAATCGATGCTCCAGGAAAACGGGTTGGTTCACTGGAAGCATAGTCCGCAAAGGCTGGCGAAATCCTGAATCAAAACGCCATCCGCCGCGGTTCAGGCGGCAAATGGCGCAAAGGGTTAAGTTTCGGTGAAGTGTTACTTCGTGCCGTACATACGGTCGCCGGCGTCGCCCAGACCCGGAACGATATAGCCCTGTTCATTCAGGCGACGGTCGATGGAGGCGGTGAAGATCGGCACGTCCGGATGGGCTTCGCGGAAATTCTTGATGCCTTCCGGTGCTGCCAGCAGGCAGAGGAAACGGATGTTCTTCGCGCCGCGTTCCTTCAGCTTCTCGACCGCCGCGATCGAGGAGTTTCCGGTGGCCAGCATCGGGTCGACCACGATGATGAGACGTGCGTCCAGGCTCTCCGGTGCCTTGAAGTAATATTCGACGGCTTCCAGCGTTTCATGGTCGCGATATACGCCGATATGCGAGACGCGGGCGGAAGGAACAAGCTCCAGCATGCCTTCCAGCAGACCGTTTCCAGCACGCAGGATCGAGGCGAAAACCAGCTTCTTGCCTTCGAGGACAGGTGCCTCGATGGTTTCCAGCGGCGTGTCGATCGTTTCCGTCGTCATTTCCAGATCGCGCGTCACTTCATAGCAGAGCAGCGTCGAGATTTCGCGCAGCAGACGACGGAACCCGGCCGTGGAGGTTTCCTTCTTGCGCATGATGGTGAGTTTGTGCCGCACCAGCGGATGATCGATAACTGTAACGCCGTCCATGAAAACTGGCCTTCCCTCGTTTCTTTTAATGCTTTTCTAATTCACCGAAAGCGTGGCTTTCGCAAGTGTTGTCGGGTGTTTTTATCCCGCCATCCTGCCTGTTAAACCGAATCCAGCTTCGCTATCAGCCTTGCCCGTGTTGGTTCGTCCAGAAAGGCGCACTGAAGCGCGGTTCTGGTCATGTCGTTGATTTCGGCATCGCTGAAACCGAACGTTTCCGAGGCGAGTTCGTACTCCCGCACCAGCGATGTGAAGAAGAACGGCGGATCGTCAGAGTTGATGCAGACACGCACGCCAGCATCGCGAAGCTGCTTCAGCGGATGGCTTTCGAAATCTGGATAGACACTGAGGGCGATGTTCGAGCCCGGGCAGACTTCCAGAACAGTGCCGCTATCAGCAAGCCGGGCCACGAGATCGGCGTCTTCAATGGCGCGTACGCCGTGGCCAATGCGCGACGGCTTCACGAGGTCGAGTGCGTCCGTCACGCTGAACGGGCCGCAGACCTCGCCGGCATGGATCGTCAATCCCAAACCCGCGTCACGGGCAACGTCGAAGGCACGGGCATAATCTGCGACCCGGCCCATACGCTCTTCGCCCGCCATGTTGAAGCCGGTGACGAGGGGATGTGCCGTTCGTGCCGCATATTCGGCCGCCGCAATCACGCGGTCTGGGCCGAAATGCCGTTCGCCTGTCACGATGATGCGGGCTTCGATACCTGTCTTTTCCTTGGCCGCGCGAATGCCTTCGGCGACACCAGCAAGATAGGCGTCTGCACCAAGACCGATGCGATCGCCGTGATCGGGCGAAATGATCAGTTCGCTGTAGATTGTATTGGCGGCTGCAAGCTCGGTCAGATAGGTTTCTGTGAGGACGGCATAGTCCTCATCCGTCTTGAATACCTGCGCAACCGCATCATAGCAGCGGATGAACTCGGCAAAATCCGACCAGACGTATTCTCCGTCGCGAAGAAAGCTGCTGGTGTCGATGCCGTATTTCTGCGCCTGTTTTTCAACGAGGGCAGGCGATGCCGCCCCTTCGAGATGGCAGTGGATTTCCGCTTTCAGCAAATGCGATGTCAAATGAAGCTCCTGCCGTGAGAACCGGCGTCTATTCCAAGGTGGCGGGCAATGCTCTCGCCGATATCGGCGTAAGAAGACCGGATACCGAGATCGCGGGAACGGATGCCTGGTCCGAAGGCCATGATCGGCACACGTTCGCGGGTATGATCCGTGCCGCGCCACGTCGGGTCGCAGCCGTGATCGGCGGTGAGGATGGCGATGTCTCCCGGTTTCATCTTGCGGTGAATTTCCGGAATGCGGGCATCGAAGGCTTCGAGTGCCGCAGCATATCCCGCGACATCGCGGCGGTGGCCGTAGTTCATGTCGAAATCGACGAAGTTGGTGAAGACCAGATCGCCGTCATCGGCTTCGTCTATCGCCTGCAGGGTCGCATCCATCAGCGCGGCATTGCCGTTTGCCTTGATGACGCGGGAAATCCCCTGATGCGCATAGATGTCGCCAATCTTTCCGATGGCGTGGACCTTGCGGCCCGCTTCGACCAGCCTGTCGAGAAGCGTCGGCTCTGGCGGCGGAACGGAGAAGTCGCGGCGATTGCCGGTGCGCTCGAAGGTGGCGACTGTCTCGCCGACGAACGGCCGGGCGATGACGCGGCCTATATTCAGCGGATCGAGCAGCTTTCGAACCACCTGGCAGAAGGCGATCAGCCGCTCCAGACCGAAATGGGTTTCATGCGCCGCGATCTGGAAGACGGAATCCGAGGATGTGTAACAGATGGGCTTGCCGCTGCGGATATGTTCTTCGCCGAAACGGGCGATGATATCCGTCCCAGAGGCATGGCAGTTGCCGAGAATGCCCGGCACATTGCCCTCTTCGCAGATCGAGGCGACAAGTTCCGGCGAAAAGGCGTCGCCTTCGCTCGGGAAGTAACCCCAATCGAACGTCACGGGGGTTCCGGCGATTTCCCAATGGCCGGAGGGTGTATCCTTGCCTCTGGAAACCTCGCTGGCACAGCCATGCAGGCCGTAAATCCGTTCAGGCAACTCCATGCCCGCAGGTTGGTCACCGCTCGCCAGTTCTGCGATATTGAGAAGCCCGAGCGATGTCATGTTCGGCAGTTTGAGCGGGCCGGAGCGCAGACCGGCACGATCGGCGGCACCAGCCGCGCAGAACTCGGCGATATGGCCCAGCGTGTTCGATCCGAGGTCGCCGTACTGTTCCGCATCCGGCGCGCCACCCACGCCGAAGGAATCAAGAACCAGAAGAAAAGCACGTGCCATGTGTCACCACAAAAAAGCGCGGCAGGACATGCCGCGACGGAAAACGATTTATATAGAGCATCGCAGCCCGAACTGTGAAACGCTTTGTTGATCCGGCCGGGTCAGTCGTCCTGTGCGAACCGCTTCGGCGCGTTCAGGTTACGCTTGACGTACCAGCCCGCCGCGACCACCATCGCCGCCAGTATATACCAGGTCACGGCATAGGAGAGATGGTTGTTGGGGAAGGTCAACATGGTCTTTCCGCCGACTGGCAGGCCGCCCGGATTGGCCGCCGCGTCGGCATCGACATAGAACGGTGCGGCGTTCGCCAACCCCTTGGCGGCCGATATCTGGGCGATGTTGCGGGAATACCAGCGATTGTTGGCGGGATCGTTGGTCCGCAGGAAAAGGCCACCGGTTTCCGGAGCACGCATCAGCCCCACCACATCGACGCGGCCTGCAACCTCGCTTTCAGGGCGGGTGGAAGGATCACGCTTGTCACTGGGAACGAAACCACGATTGACGATGACGAGGGAGCCGTCGTCGCGTTGCAGCGGTGTTAGCACCCAGTAGCCGGGGCCGAGATCGGAAACGGTGTAGACCTGCACCTCGTTCTGATGGAGATACGTGCCGGAAAGGCGTACGCGGCGATATTCATATTCGGCAGGATCGGTGAGTGATGGCCATTCGCCTTGCACGGGTGCGTCAACCGGGGCGGCGTGGGCACGGTCCTCGACGCGGGCGACGAGATCGAGCTTCCACGACAGACGCTTGACCTGCCATGTGCCAAGAACCAGCAGGCAGGCGGTGAGAACGACCGTCATGAGGATGACGACGATGGCCGCCGGGCGGATGCGTTTGCTGCTGTTGCCGGTTTCTTCTCGGACGTTCATGAGCGTGGTGATCCTAAAGGAAAAGCCCACGAATCCGCTCTCCGAATTCATGGGCTTTTCTGTTTTTCGGAGAGGCAGCCCGCAGGTGCTGCGGGCTGTAGATTGTATGCGGTCCTTGCCCGTCAGGGCATGTTGCGCATCTGCTCCATGGTCATCGTCGGCATCATGTTCTTGTTCATGTTGTACATGACCCAGAGCGAGCCGACGAGAGTGATCATCACGACAACCAGCGTGAAGAGCAACGACATGAAGACCCAGCCGCCCTGCGACTTGGTGTTCATGTGCAGGAAGTAGATCATGTGCACGAAAACCTGGATCATGCCGAGGACCATGATGACGAGCACCGTCGTCGTGCGGTTGTCGAGGACGTCGCCCATGACCAGCCAGAACGGAATGGCCGTCAGGATGACCGAAAGAATGAAGCCGATCATGTAGCTCTTGAAGGAGCCGTGATCTTCTCCGCTGTCGTGGTGATGATCGTGGCCATGGTCATGCGAATGACCGTGGTCGTGTGCGTGTGTGTTCGAACCCATCACAGAACTCCAACCAGATAGACGAAGGAAAAGACGCCGATCCAGATGACGTCGAGGAAGTGCCAGAACATGGAAAGGCACGTCAGGCGGCGCATGTTGGCCTCATGCAGGCCGAACTTCTTCACCTGCACCATCAGCGTCACCAGCCAGATGACACCGAAGGTGACGTGCAGACCGTGCGTGCCTACCAGCGCGAAGAACGCGGAAAGGAACGCTGAACGCTGCGGGCCAGCACCTTCATGGATCAGGTGATGGAACTCGTAGAGTTCGAGGCCGAGGAACGCCAGACCGAAGAGGCCGGTGATGCCGAGCCAGATCAGGGTCGAATTGACCTTCTTCTTCTGCGCTTCCAGCATGGCGAAGCCATAGGTGATGGACGAGAACAGCAGGAAGCCGGTGTTGATGGCGACCAGTTTGAGGTCGAACAGATCCGCGCCGGATGGACCGGCCGCATAGCTGCGACCGACCACGGCATAGGTTGCGAAGAGCGTTGCGAAGATAAGGCAGTCGCTCATCAGATACAGCCAGAAACCTAGCGACGTGCCGTTTTCCGGATGGTGGTCTTCCTTCAGGTAGAAGACCGGCTTTTCCGCGCCATCGGCGGTTTGGACAGGTGCTTGAGACATTCTGTTACGCCTGATTTGCGAGCAGCTTCGTACGTTCTGCTTCTACTTCCGTTACATCCGATGCCGGAATGTAATAGTCGCGATTGTAGTTGAAGGTGTGAGCGATCGAGGCCGCGATGATGGCGAGCAGGCTCAATGCCGCAAGCCACCAGATATGCCACACCAGAGCGAAGCCGAGCACGACGTTGATAGCGCTGATTATGACGCCCGCGCCGGTGTTCTTCGGCATGTGGATGGAGATGAAGCCGTCCACAGGACGCTCTGCGCCGCGTTTTTTCATGTCCGCGAACGCATCGACGTCATGCACGACAGGCGTGAAGGCGAAGTTGTAGGCCGGCGGAGGAGAAGACGTCGACCATTCCAGCGTGCGACCGTTGTAGGGGTCGCCCGTCAGGTCGCGCAGCTGTTCGCGCTTGAAGAAGCTGACAATGAGCTGGATGACGAAGCAGGCGATACCCAGAGCGATGAGGAAGGCACCGAATGCCGCGATGACGAACCAGATCTGCAGCGAGGTATCTTCGAACTGGCTGAGGCGGCGGGTAACCCCCATCAGGCCGAGCGCGTAGAGCGGCATGAAGGCGACGTAGAAGCCGATGAACCAGAACCAGAAGGACAGCTTGCCCCAGAAAGGATCCAGACGATAACCGAAAGCCTTGGGGAACCAGTAGACGATGCCGGCCAGCACGCCGAAGACCACACCGCCGATGATGGTGTTGTGGAAGTGGGCGATCAGGAACAGCGAGTTGTGCAGTACGAAGTCCGCCGGAGGAACGGCCAGCAGAACGCCGGTCATGCCGCCGATGACGAAGGTGATCATGAAGCCGACGGTCCACAGCATCGGCACATCGAACTTGATGCGGCCCTTGTACATCGTGAACAGCCAGTTGAAGATTTTCGCACCGGTGGGGATCGAGATGATCATCGTCGTGATGCCGAAGAAGGCATTGACACTGGCGCCCGAACCCATGGTGAAGAAGTGGTGCAGCCAGACGATGTAGGCGAGAATGGTGATGACCACCGTCGCGTAGACCATCGAGGCATAACCGAAGAGGCGCTTCTGCGAGAACGTCGAGACGATTTCCGAGAAGATGCCGAATGCCGGCAGAACCAGGATGTAAACTTCCGGATGACCCCAGATCCAGATGAGGTTGACGTACATCATCGGGTTGCCGCCGAGATCGTTGGTGAAGAAGTTCGTACCAACGTAACGGTCAAGCGTGAGGAGGGCGAGCGTGCCGGTCAGGATCGGGAACGATGCCACGATCAGGATGTTCGAACACAGCGAGGTCCAGACGAAGATCGGCAGACGCATCATGGTCATGCCCGGCGCGCGCATCTTGATGATGGTCACGATCAGGTTGATGCCCGATAGCGTCGTTCCCACACCGGCGATCTGAAGGCCCCATATGTAGTAGTCCACACCCACGCTCGGGCTTCCCTGAATACCGGAAAGCGGCGGATAGGCAAGCCAGCCCGTCTGGGCATATTCGCCGATGAAGAGCGAGATCATCGTGATCACCGCGCCAGCCGTCGTCATCCAGAACGAGAAGTTGTTGAGGAACGGGAAGGAAACGTCACGTGCGCCGATCTGCAGCGGAATGACGTAGTTCATCAGACCCGTGATCATCGGCATCGCCATGAAGAAAATCATGATGACGCCATGCGCCGTGAAGATCTGGTCATAGTGATGCGGGTTCAGATACCCTTCGGAACCACCGGAGGAAATCGCCTGCTGCAGACGCATCATGATGGCGTCGGCAAAGCCGCGGAACAGCATGACCAGAGCGAGAATGATGTACATGATACCGATCTTCTTGTGATCGATAGAGGTAAACCATTCTTTCCAGAGATAGCCCCAGAGCCGGAAATAGGTAATGAGCCCGAGGAGGGCGATGCCGCCGACGGCGACGCCCGCGAAGGTGGCAATGAGAATGGGCTCATGCAGAGGGATGGATTCCCACGTCAGCTTTCCAAGAAGGAACGACGACGTTTGATCGGTGGTAGCGACCATTTTAGCCTCTTGATTCAAATCATAAAGCGGCGCGAAAGCGCGCCGCAGATAATCGGTTTGTGTTAGCCGGCGTTGCCGGAATGCGGCGTCATTTCCGCCTTGATCTGTGGCATTGCGGCAGGTTCGAAAGTCTGGCCTTCGATGGCAGCCGGTGTGGATTGCGGGCCGCTGGCAACGCCATAAGGCGAAAGCGGGGTGCAGACCACGGAATTCAGTGCCTTGGCGATGTCGATGCCTTCCTTGCCACCGCCGCCATTGGCGTCGATGTGCATCATGTCACGCATGCAGAGCTTGTTGGGTTCGACGCAACGGTTGAGGATGGCGTCGTAGAGCTCCGGGTCCACGTTGGCGAAATACTGCACCGGCTCACGCTCGGAAGGCTTCGCGAAATCCAGGTACTCCATCCGGCCGAACGGCTTGCCGCCGTCCTTGATCTTGGCAACCCACTGGTCGAAGCCGCCCTGGCTCAGGCCATGGAACTTGAAACGCATGTGCGAGAAGCCCGGTCCGGAGAAGTTGGCCGAGAAACCGTCGTAGACGCCTTCCTTGTTGATGACCGCGTGCAGCTTGGTCTGCATGCCGCCCATGGCGTAGATCTGGCCTGCAAGTGCAGGAACGAAGAACGAGTTCATCGCCGTGGTACCGGTGATCTTGAAATTGATCGGAACGTCGACAGGCGCGGCGAATTCGTTGACGCTGCCGATGCCAAGCTCCGGATAGAAGAACAGCCACTTCCAGTCCATCGCGACGACTTCGACCGTGATCGGCTTCACGTCAGCCGTGACTTCACGGTTTTCATCGATGCGGTCGATGGGACGGTAGGGATCCAGACGGTGTGTGGCGATCCAGGTGACGGTGCCGAGCATCAGGATGATGGCGACGGGCGCCGACCAGATGATCATTTCCAGGCGCGTCGAATGATGCCACTCTGGATCATAGTCCTCAGCCTTGGCAGATTCGCGGTATTTCCATGCGAAAAACAGCGTCAGTGCCAGAACCGGAACGATGATCAGCAACATCAGAACGGTGGAGGTGATGATAAGGTCCGCCTGCTGGCGGGCGACATCCCCCGAGGGGTTCATCACGACGAGATTACAGCCGCTGAGCAGCAGCAGCGACGATAGGCCCATAAGGGCCGCGGATAATTTCTTGATCGTGCGCACGTTCTTGAACTCGATTATTTCATTGTGTCTCGGGGTTAGTTGCCAAACGTCATTTAATAAATGCGTAATTTTGTCGCGCCGCAGCGAATTTTCGCAGTGCGGCAAGAAAAGCACAGAACCCTTTTAGGACGCGGATGCCGGGGGATTATCGCATAGAGCCCCCGTGGGGCAAGTCCTTTTGGGGATTCTGTTTGACCGCCCTCAAGGCCTGTGTGACAATCCGTCGCATGTAACGTGAACGGAAGAGGAGCCGTTGGCGTTACCGACATAGTTCGCGATACGCAGGAGGGAATATCATGAGTTATATCGATGCGGCCTCATCCTATACCGGGCCGAATGGATCACAAGGACAGGCAACGCCGGTCGCCGTTGATCCGGATCGCATTACGATCGCAGTCATCCTGGCGCGGATGACCGAGTTCTTCGACTTTTTCGTCTACGCCATCGCCTCGGCGCTTGTATTTCCTTATGTGTTATTTTCGTTCGCGGACCCGCTGACGGCAACGCTATACTCTTTTGCGGTCTTCTCGCTTGCCTTCGTCGCAAGACCCATAGGTTCCCTCATCTTCCTCCAGATCGACCGCAAGTTCGGTCGTGCCGTGAAGCTGACAGCGGCGCTTTTCACACTCTGTGGCTCCACGATGGCGATCAGCTTTCTGCCTTCCTATGCAGAGGCGGGCGTGGTCGCACCGGTCCTGCTGGCCTGTTTTCGCATCGGCCAGGGCGCTGGCCTTGGTGGTGCCTGGGATGGGCTGACATCGCTTCTAGCCATGAATGCGCCTGAAAAGCAGCGCGGCTGGTATGCGATGATGCCTCAGGTCGGTGCTGCCATGGGGTTCGGCCTCGCCAGCGCATTCTTCATCATCTTCGTGACCCAGCTGTCCAATCCGGAATTCCTGGCCTGGGGCTGGCGTTTTCCGTTCTTTGTGGCGCTTGCGCTGAACGTTCTGGCGCTGTTTGCCCGTCTTCGCCTGATCGTCACTCCGGAATTCCAGGCCATGCTCGAGCAGCATGAGCTGGAACCCAAGCCGATGTTCGAAATGCTGCGCCATCAGTCGCGCGTGGTTTTCACCGGCGCCTTCGTGCCGCTGGCAAGCTTTGCGCTGTTCCATCTGGTGACGGTTTTTCCGATCAGCTGGGTGACGCTGAATACGAACCAGAGGCTTTCGGATTTCCTTTTCGTGCAGTTCATAAGCGCCATTATCGGTGGCGGTATGATCGTGGTATCCGGTGCGCTTGCCGATCGGATCGGCCGCCGCAAGCTGCTGGCGATCGCCGCGGTGTTGATCGCGCTCTTCAGCTTTGCCGCGCCTGTCCTGCTGGATGGGGGTGATATCGGCCGCTATCTCTTCGTGCTGATCGGTTTCTCGCTCCTCGGCCTGTCCTTCGGTCAGGCGGGTGGCGCGTTGGCGTCCCGTTTCAGTCGAGAGTATCGTTATACCGGTGCATCGCTCACCTCTGATATCTCCTGGCTGATCGGTGCCGGTTTCGCTCCGCTTGTGGCCCTCGGATTTTCGTCCGAATTCGGCCTCTTTGCGGTAGGCATCTATCTGCTATCCGGCGCGATCTGTACCCTCGTGGCGCTGGGTTTCAGCCGCACCCTCGACATGCCGTCGGAGTGATCCGGGAAATTTAAAAATATCTTTAGCGCAAGCGCCGCGGAATCCTGTCGGATTTCGCGGCGTTTTTGTTTTTTTATTGCGCGAAGCCATTTTAATCTTGACTAGATGCATCATAAAATATTATGTAAGTAATACTGACGTAATTCGGTGAATTTTATCCCGGCAACCGGTCATCAGGAATGGCAATGCGAACGACGAAAACGATTATTTGCGAAAAAGCGGCATCCGCCGCCGCGCTGATTGGCGCGCGCAAAGTGACCGTTCGCAACATTAAACGCCGCTAAGCATAAAACATGAGGAGCAGCCAGGTCGCCTGCGGCTCCGTCCGCAGAGGGGATGGCCGTGTCAGCCGCCCTCTTGGGAAAAGATGGCGATGCAGGGGAATGCGCAACGAGAGGAGACGCCCGTGGCAATGACTGAGCAGAACACCGGTCTTTACGATGCAGCTTTTGAAAAAAGCAGCTGTGGCGTCGGTTTCATTACCCGCAAGGACACAGCCCAGACGCACGACGTTCTCAAACGTGGACATGAAGCTCTCTGTGCGGTGCCGCATCGCGGCGGCATGTCGGCCGAAGGTGTCGGTGACGGCGCGGGTATCTCGGTAGACCTGTCTCTTTCATTTTTCCGGACGCTGACCGGAGATGACACGCTTGCTGCCGGACGTTTCGGTGTCGGCAACTTTTTCCTCCCGCAGAATCCGGCCTTTCACGATCGTGCTGTCGAGATCATCGGCGACGCGTTGCAGGAGCAGGGTTTCTCCGTTCTTCTGGTCCGCGATGTGCCTGTCGATGACACGGCTATCCGCCCTGCAGCGGTTCGCTATCAGCTGCCGATCCGCCAGTGGGTGTTTTCCGCACCCGCGGACAACAAGACCCTGGGCGAATTCGACTGGCGCATTCACAAGGCGTTGCTGGCCATCGAGGCCGTTGCCTACACCGCGCCGGAGCTTGCCGGTTTTTACCCGCTGTCGCTGAGCGCCCGCACGCAGGTCTTCAAAGGGCGCCTCAACTCCAATGAGGTCATGCCCTATTTCTGCGATCTGGTGGACCCGCGCCATGAAGTGCATACGATGTACTTCCATACGCGCTTCTCCACCAACACCGATCCGCATCCGTCGATGGCTCAGCCTTTCCGCCTGATGGCGCACAATGGCGAACTCAACACGGACAAGAAGAACCGGCTCTCGGAAGCGGCTGTTGCCCTGGCACGCAACGCCAGCATCATCCGGCCGAAGGGCCAGTCGGACAGCTGCCGTCTGGACCAGAGGCTGCAGGCGCGCGTGATGGAGGATGGCCTCGATCTCGTCACGGCCGTGGTGTCGATGATGCCGCCAGCCTGGGAAAACGACGACACCCTGTCGCCCGAGGTAAAGGCGATGCTGGAATATTTCTCACTGTACGAGGAAAAGAACGATGGACCGGCTGCGCTGATCTTCGGTGACGGCACCATCATCGGTGCGCGTCTCGATCGTCTCGGTCTGCGTCCGCTCCGCACGGTGGAGACGCAAGACTACCTCTGTGTCATGTCGGAAGCCGGTCAGATCGCGTTCCCGGCGGAAAGCGTCATTCGTCGCGGCCGCATCGAGGCGGGCGGCATGCTCTATTACAATCATGCCGAAGGCCGGGCGTGGTCTACCGTTGAAGCGCTGGAAATGCTGGCGTCGCGCCGGGATTACACCACCCTGTTGCGGCAGGCGCGGGTGATGCTGGAAGAACTGCCCGAGGTTCCCGCTGACAAGCAGGGCTCGCCGCTGCGCTACAATGGCGATCTGGAACGCCACCAGCGTTACGTCGCCTATTCCCACAATCAGGAGAGCTTCAAGTTCCTGATGGATCCGATGCTAGCCTCTGGCGCCGAAAAGATTTCGGCGATGGGCTATGGCAATGCCATCAACGCGCTGTCGGATCAGGAAGGCGGGGTTGCGAAGTATTTCTCGCAGCGCTTCGCACAGGTCACCAACCCGCCGCTCGACAGCATCCGCGAGGCGGACGGCATGACGTTGCGCGTGGCGCTGGGCGCAAAGCCCAATAGCGGCGCGAAAGCTGCACGTCAGATCGTCGTCCGTTCCCCGATTCTGACCCATCTCGACATGCTGCGTATCCGTGAGCAGGCAGAAACACCGGTTCGCCGTTTCGAAATGCTCTACACGCCGGTCTTTGCCGACGCGCGCGCCAATGAAGAGGCGTTGAAGCAGGCGATCGATGGCGTCTGCGAAGAGGTTGCGGCCTTTGCTGCGGCCGAAGGCGGTATCGCCGTCGTGACCGACCGGCATGTGGCGGCGGATCGCGCCGCGCTGCCGATGATCATGGTCGTCTCGGCCATCAATCAGAAGCTGATCGAGGAGGGGCTGCGCCTGCGCGTCTCGCTGATCGTCGAAAGCGGCCAGTTTTCCTCATCGCATCACATCGCCGCTGCACTCGGCTTCGGCGCTTCGGCGGTCTATCCGCTCGGCGTGCAGTTCCGTGCCGAGGAAAAGTTCGGTGCGGAAGCCGACAAGGCGTTCAAGCGTTTTGCCAAGGCTGCTGAAAAGTCGCTGATGAAGACGATGGGCAAGGTCGGGCTCTGCACGGCGGAAAGCTACATCGGTGGCGAGTTCTTCGAGCCGAACTTTCTCGATACCGAAGACCCGGTACTGAAGCGCTATTTCCCCAATGTGAAGACGCCGGTGGGTGGCGTGAACTTCGCGGTGATTGCGCAGGCTGTTGCCGACTGGCATCGCAAGGCGCTGACGGTGAAGGCCGAAAACGACATTCCGTTGCTTGGTCTTTTCAAGGAGCGCGCGGAAGGTGCGGGCCATTCCTATGGCACCATCGCGGTTCGCGGTTTCGTGGACATGACGGAAGAAAAGATCGGTTTCGACAACGCCGAAACCGAAAACGAGGACATGTTGCGCCTCCTACCGCTCAACAGGCTGGAGGATGCCTTCGGTCTGGATGACAAGGCATATTTCCACAGCAGCTTCGATCGGCTGACGCCCGAGGCGATCGACAGGTTTGAAATCACGCCCGGATACCGTGCCTTCGCCCGCATGATGGCGGAAGAACGGGCACGTCGTCCCGCCGCTTTGCGCGATGTGCTCGAATTGCCTGCTGACGTTACCTTTGCCGGCTCGGCCGAAGAGTTCCGCCGTGAGATGGGACGTTTCTCGCGGCAGGGCAACAACAGCTTCATGGTCCGCGGCCTGCTGTGCAACCGCGTGAATGACGATACGTTCCGCCTGCAGCTGACCGGCCCGCAGGGCCACAATCTCGCCCGGCTTGCCGCGCTCGGCCAGTCGCTGGTTGATCGTTTCGGACAAGATATCGCCGGTCACTGGCTGGAAGGTGGCGCTCTTGCCGTACAGGCAAAGGGTGAGGCGCTCGCCTATCTCCAGCTGATCCGCACCGCGCCGGATAGCATCCCGCTCGGTTCCGTGCAGAAGGCAAGCGAGATCACCGCAACGCTCGCTTCCGGTGCGATGAGCCATGGCGCTCTGGTCGCAGCCGCGCATGAGGCGGTGGCGCACGGCACCAACATGGTCGGCGGCATGTCGAATTCCGGCGAGGGCGGAGAGCACATTTCCCGCTACGGCACGATCCGCGCCTCCCGGATCAAGCAGTTCGCATCCGGTCGCTTCGGCGTCTGGGCCGGTTATCTGGCCGACCCTATGCTGGAGGAAATCGAGATCAAGATCGGTCAGGGCGCAAAGCCCGGCGAGGGCGGGCAGCTTCCATCGCCCAAGGTCACGGTGGAGATCGCCGCTGCGCGTGGCGGCACACCGGGTGTCGAACTGGTTTCGCCGCCGCCGCATCACGATACCTATTCCATCGAGGATCTGGCTCAGCTCATCCATGACGCGAAGGCGGCCCGCGTACGTGTCATCGTCAAGCTTGTGTCGTCCGAAGGCATCGGCACGATTGCCGTCGGCGTCGCAAAGGCGGGCGCCGATGTCATCAACGTCGCCGGTAATACCGGCGGCACGGGCGCGGCGGCTGTAACCAGCCTCAAATACACCGGCCGCGCTGCGGAAATCGGTATTGCCGAAGTCCATCAGGCGCTGTGTGCCAACGGCCTGCGCGCCAAGGTACTGCTGCGCTGCTCCGGCGCGCACCAGACGGCAAGCGATGTCGTGAAGTCCGCACTTCTCGGTGGCGACAGCTTCGAGTTCGGAACCACGGCGCTGATGATGCTGAAATGCGTCATGGCGAAGAACTGCAACATCAAGTGCCCGGCGGGTCTGACCACCAATCAGGAAGCCTTCAATGGCGATCCGCGTGCACTGGCGCAGTACCTCATGAACATCGCCCATGAGACACGCGAAATTCTGGCCGGCCTCGGGCTTCGCTCGTTGCGGGAAGCGCGTGGCCGTTCCGACCTGATGCACCTCCTTGATCATCCGGCCAGCGTCGGCCAGCTCGATCTCAGGGCAATGCTGACCGTGGTGGACGAGGTGATGATCGACAATCCTGTCTACATGGAAAAGGACTTTGCGCTGGATGATGCCTTTGTCGATCTGGTCCGCTCGGCGCTTGTCGACAGCAAGCGCGAAACCATCGAGCTTGGCGGCAATCGTTTCCTCAACAATTGCAACAAGAGTGTCGGTGGGCAGCTTGCCATCGATATCGAGCGTCTGCTCAACCATGAACTGACGGAAGAGCAGGTCGCAGGTCTGCCTGCCGTTCGTCAGGACGAACGTGGCCGCCGTTTCCTCGAGGCGGGTTCGGTGCGAATCGATACGTCCGGTTCTGCCGGCCAGTCGTTTGGTGCTTTCTGCAACGACGGCATGGTCATGGTTCACACCGGCACCTGTAATGATGGCGTAGGCAAAAGTGCTTGCGGCGGAACCATCGTCGTCCGCTCGCCGGGGGGCGGTTCGGATGAGGCAGGCGGCAATGTGCTTGTCGGCAACTTCGCGCTGTTTGGTGCCACCGGCGGCCGTACCTTCGTCGAGGGGCAGGCAGGCGACCGTTTTGCCGTGCGTAACTCCGGTGCAACCGCCGTTGTCGAAGGTGTGGGCGATTTCGCCTGCGAATACATGACCAATGGCGCGGTGCTAAACCTCGGCAGCTTCGGCAAGGGTTTCGGCAACGGCATGAGCGGCGGTTTTGTCTACCAGTACGACCCCTATGGCGATCTGCCGAAGAAGGTCAGCCACGATTCCATTCTGCTGGGATCGATCACCGGTGACGATGAACAGGCTGCCATCCATCATCAGGCCGTTCATCGCCTGCTGACCTGGCATGTCGCGGAAACCGGTTCCGCCAAGGCCGCATGGCTTCTGGAAAACTGGGAGAGCGAACGGCATAATTTCGTCTATGGCATGCCGCGCGCCCTGCTGCTTTATCAGGACAGCGACGAAATCCTGAAGGCGAAGCCACGCAAGGAGCTGCTTGAAGAGCTGGCGACCGCGCTTGCCGTCCATCAGGTGCGCAAGTTCAAGCTGGCCTATCGCGATCGCAAGGCGGTGCTGAACGGCACCGTGCCGGGTTACGGCGAAACCGATACGGAAGACATGTATGCGCTCCTCAACAACTACACCGTGTTGAACATGGCGCAGGCCATTGCCATGCAGCGCGTGCCGATGGCGAGCGGCCCTTCCGATCCGGCAATCGAAAAGGCGGTGCGTAATCTGATCCTTACGGAAGACTATGCTCTGATGCAGCGGTTGCTGAAATATGCCCGCGAGGCGCTTTCTGACCACAGCGATGAGCAGCTTGCCGTGATGATCGCAGCCAAGCGATTGGATGACTACAAGCAGGCCTTGGCGCGACGGAACATCTGGTCCGTGGATAGCCCCGGCACCTATGGCTGGATCATCCAGCAGAACCGCAAGAACATCGAAAAGATCGGCCGCCTGCCGGGTTACGAGGAGCTTTTTGCTGCCCGCGCCATTCCCGATCTTGGAATCGCCTCCTCCCAGAACAGGGCAGCATGATGAAGATACCCTATATCCCCGAAGACGCCCCCTTCAATGGCGATCAGCGTGCATGGCTTGCAGGTTTTCTGGCGGGTCTTCATTCCCGCACTGCTCTGGCTGGCGACACAGTGGTTTCCACGGCTGCGGCGCCCAAGGCCGCTCAGGCTGTTTTGAACGTGCTGTTTGGAACGCAGACGGGCAACGCCGAGGCTCTGGCAATGGATATCGCCGCCGCGGCGCGCACGCAGGGCCTGCATCCCATCGTTGCCGGTCTGGATGAGGTGACGATGGAAAGCTTTGCGACGATGAAGCGGGTGATCGTCGTCACGTCCACCTACGGCGAAGGCGAAATGCCGGACAATGCCCAGCTTTTCTGGGAGGCGCTGTCCGCCGATGCCGCGCCGCGGCTGGAAGCCATGAACTTCGCGGTGCTTGCTCTGGGAGACACCGGTTACGACGGCTTCTGCCAGGCCGGCAAGCTCATCGATACGCGACTGGAGCAACTCGGTGGCAAGCGCATTCAGACCCGCCTCGATTGCGATATCGATTTTGAGGACGCCGCCGCCGGCTGGATTGGCGAAACGCTGCCTATGGCCGTCGCCGTGGATGGTGGCGCGGCTTCCGTTGCCATCACACCAGCCGCCGCCGAACCGGAAAAATCCAAGCAGGGTTGGAACCGCAAAAATCCTTATGCCGCGAAGCTCAGCGTCAACCGCTCCCTTTCCGGCGCTTCCTCGTCCAAGGAAATCCGTCACTACGAATTCGATCTGGGAGAGAGCGGGCTGCAATATGAAGCGGGCGATGCGCTTGGTGTGGTTCCCGTCAATGATCCGAAACTGGTGGAAGCGCTGGCCGCACGGCTTGGCAGCGACACCGATGGCGTTGTCGTAGGGTTTGAGCCGCCGCTCGGCGATCTCCTGATGAAGTCGTTCGAGATATCCACGCCTTCCCGTGATCTGATCAACGAGGTCGCGAAGCGTTCGGGACACGAAGAGCTCAATCACATCCTTCTGAATGGCGACAGGGAGCAGCTTGCTGCCTTCCTCTGGAGCAAGGATATTCTCGACCTGCTTGCGCTCGGCGATGGCAAGCTCTTTGACGTGGCGGAATTCATGAAGTTTCTGAAGCCGCTTCAGCACCGCGCCTATTCCATTTCCTCGAGCCCGTTGGTTGCCGTAAACAGCGTCCATCTGACAATTGCCAGCGTCCGTTACCGTGCCGAAGGCCGCGATCGTGGTGGTGTCTGCTCGACCTATCTCGCCGACCGCATCGCGGAAGATCAGGACGCCGGTATCTTCGTCTCGCAGAACAAGGCGTTTCGTGTTCCCCAGAACGACGATGCTCCGATGATCATGGTGGGGCCGGGAACGGGCATTGCACCTTTCCGCGCTTTCCTGCAGGAGCGTCAGGCCCGAGGTGCCAAGGGCCGCAACTGGCTTTTCTTTGGCGACCAGCACCGTCAGGCCGATTTCATCTACGAGGATGAGCTTGGCGAAATGAGCCGCACGGGTGTGTTGACGCGTCTCGATCTCGCGTTTTCACGCGATCAGGCCGAAAAGATCTACGTCCAGACCCGCATGAAGGAAAACGGCAAGGCGCTTTATCAATGGCTGGAGGAGGGCGGCCATTTCTACGTCTGCGGCGATGCTACGCGTATGGCGCGGGACGTTGATGATGCGCTTCACGCAATCGTGGCCACTGAGGCGGGTATCTCTGCCGAGGCGGCGAGTGATTACGTAAACCGCCTGAAACGCGAAAAGCGTTACCTGCGCGACGTATATTGAGTGTTTCTGCCTGTAGGAGAAAAACTCGACCATTCAGGCTTCAAAAGCTCGGGCTGTCTTCAGCAGTCCGAGCAGGTAATTTCCTGATCGCGCTGTTTGAAGTAGTACTCGCGCCCGATCGGAATCTTCTGAACATCTGAGGACAGATTCGGCATGAACATCAGCAGGTTGTGGTCAACCGAAAGCTCGACGTGAACGAGGAATGTGCTCGCGATGAGCAGCCCTTTGGGAACCGTGACGCTGGATCCCGCCGTATAGGGCTTTCCTTCCGTCCCGTCCCATGACCATGACCAGGCTATTTTCGCCTGGGTCTTGTCGTCGATCTTGATGCCGCTGATCTTCAGCTTGAGGCCATTTGCATTGTGCGGCGCGAATATCGCCTGGGTTACCACCGGCGTCGTCTGCAGATAGGCTTTGTCGACCGAGTTTTTCTTCGAAATCAGGTCGTTGATAGATGCGGTTGCATGGCTCGCGCGTTTGAAGGCGCTGTAGGCCAGCGTGAGTTCAAACGAGGTCAGATAGAGCGCGACCAGGATAGGAAAGATGATTGCAAACTCGACGGCACCCACACCGCGCCGGTCTTTGCCAAACCGTGATGCGAGGCCCATCAGCCGCGTTTTCCCTGAGCCCATGACTGTCAACATACGCTCTCTCATGGGCTGCCACTCGTCACGTATTTTTCATTCATGAAGGCGTCTGTCGCGACGATCAGGAAATGTGACGGCATGGAGCCATCGGCAGGGCGTATTTTCGTCAGATACGGGCGAATGATGTCGGCGACAACCTGCCATCGGTAATAGACGCGCAGCATGTTGATCGTTTCCGGTCCGCCGGGCTTGAAACCGAACTGGCTTTGATCGAGATCGTAATACTGGCCGATCGGCTTCAGCGGAATGGTCGTGGGAACATCCTTGAAGGCGGCAAAGGTCCGCAGATCGATATAGAGTTTCTGCGGTGTTTTTATTTCGTCGGCCGAGCAGGTCATCATCACGGAAATTTCGGTACAGAAGCTCTTGCGAAAGTCCTCTTTCGTAATCGTGCTGCTGATCTGGCCGGTACGCAGACGCCGCGCCATCGTGTCCGTCGCGCTGGTAACGACCTGCTCCGCCATCAGGGCGATGAAGGTTTCGATGATGGCGAAGACGACGAGGAAATAGGGGATGGCGAGAATCGCAAATTCGATCGCCGCAGCTCCATCGCGCGAGACACGGAGTTTTCTCAGCGATGTTTTCAGATGGGCCAGTCGCATGGGGCGATGTCGATCTTTATGGTATGCGGCAAACGCCAGCGCTGCTAAAATTCATTACAGACCATAACCAGCTGGTCTTTAAATTCTCTTACCTTGAAAACTTGAAGTTTAACCGGCGTTTGCCTGTGATATTATGGTTATGGAAAACATAAAGCCCGGCGCTTGGCCGGGCTTTATTAGATTACATTTGGAAACCGTGTCTTTATTCGGCATCTGCCTTCGACAGGACTTCGAGTGTCGGCGTAGACGTAATGTTATAGCCACAATCCACGTAATGACACTCGCCTGTCACGCCGCGCGACAGGCTGGACAGCAGGTAAAGCGCCGATCCACCGATATCGTCGATATCCGCCGTCCGCCGTAGCGGAGCGTTTTTCTGGTTCCAGGAATAGATGGCGCGTGCATCCGAAATACCGGCGCCTGCCAGCGTGCGGACGGGGCCAGCCGAAATGGCATTGACGCGGATGTCGCGGGGACCGAAATCGGCGGCAAGGTAGCGAACCGATGCTTCCAGTGCTGCCTTGGCGACACCCATGACATTGTAGTTTGGAATGACGCGTTGCGAACCATTATAGGTCAGCGTCAGCATGGATCCGCCATTGGTCATCAGTTCGGCAGCGCGCTTGGCGATTTCCGTGAACGAGAAGCAGGAAATGACCATCGTGCGGCTGAAGTTTTCGCGTGTCGTATCCGCGTACAGGCCTTTCAGCTCGTTCTTGTCGGAAAAGCCGATGGCGTGCACGACGAAATCGAGTGAGCCCCACTTTTCACGGATGGCTGCAAAAAGAGCGTCTACCGATGCGATATTCTCTACATCGCAGGGTACAATGAAATCAGAACCCAGTTCTGCAGCAAGCGGCTTGACGCGCTTGCCGAGCGCTTCACCCTGATAGGTGAAGGCGAGCTCGGCACCCTGAGCTGCGAGAGCTTTGGAAATGCCCCAGGCAATAGAGTGGTTGTTTGCGACGCCCATGATGAGGCCGCGCTTTCCTTGCATGATGCCGTTCATGGGCAATTATCCGTTATAACGCTGGAAGACGAGCGTGGCGTTGGTGCCGCCGAAGCCGAAAGAATTGGAGAGGATCGTGTCGATCTTCGCGTCGTCTATGCGCTTGCGAACAATGTTCACACCCTCGAATTCAGGATCGAGCGTTTCGATGTGGGCGCTTTCACCAATGAAGCGTTCCTGCATCATCAGAAGGCCGTAGATGGACTCCTGGACGCCAGCAGCGCCAAGCGAGTGGCCCGTCAGAGACTTGGTGGACTGGATATGCGGAATCTTCGAGCCGAAGACTTCGCGGATCGCGCCGATTTCCTTGCTGTCGCCAACAGGGGTCGATGTGCCATGGGTATTGATGTAGTCGACATCGCCCTTCACGGTGGAGAGTGCCTGACGCATGCAGCGGATCGCACCTTCGCCAGAGGGAGCAACCATGTCGTAGCCATCAGACGTCGCGCCGTATCCGACGATTTCCGCGTAGATCTTCGCGCCGCGCGCCTTGGCGTGTTCCAGCTCTTCCAGAACCAGAACGCCGGCGCCGCCAGCGATGACGAAGCCGTCACGGTTCGCGTCATAAGCACGCGATGCGATACCGGGCGTCTCATTATACTTGGAAGACATGGCGCCCATGGCGTCGAACAGGTTCGACATCGACCAGTCGAGGTCTTCGTGACCACCGGCGAACATGATGTCCTGCTTGCCCCACTGGATCATTTCCGCGGCATTGCCGATGCAGTGCGCAGACGTCGAGCAGGCCGACGAGATCGAGTAATTGACGCCGTGGATCTTGAACCAGGTGGCAAGCGTGGCCGAGGCCGTCGAGGACATGGCCTTTGGAACGGCAAACGGGCCGATGCGCTTCGGGCTGGTGTTCTTCAGCGTGATGTCGGCGGCTTCAACGATGGTGCGCGTCGAAGGTCCACCGGAACCCATGATGATGCCGGTACGTTCGTTGCCGCTCACATCGCTCTCTTCCAGTCCGGAATCGGCGATCGCCTGCTTCATCGCAACATGGTTCCACGCACCGCCCTGGCTCAGGAAGCGCATGGCGCGGCGATCGACCAGATCGGTCGGGTCGAGAGACGGCTTGCCCCATACCTGGCACTTGAAGCCATGTTCGGCAAAGTCGGGTGAGAAGGAGATACCGGATTTGGCGTCGCGCAGCGATGCGGTGACTTCGGCGGCATCACCGCCGATGGAAGAAACAATACCGAGGCCGGTGACAACAACTCGTCTCATGAAAGGGACCTTTTCTTAAGAATTCGGCTGGACATTGGGCGCCGCCCGGCATCTGCCGGAACAGGCTCTGTCAGTCTCAGGCGGTCTTTTCCTTCGACAAACCTACACGAAGGTCCGTCGCTTGATAAATGGTTTCGCCATCGGCCTTCAGCCACCCGTCGGCGGTGCCCAGAACGAGGCGGCCGCGCATGACGCGCTTGAAATCGATGCCGTATTGCAGGAGCTTCGTGTGCGGACGCACCATGCCCTTGAACTTTACTTCACCCGTCGACAGAGCCATGCCGCGGCCTTCTTCACCGAGCCAGCCGAGGAAAAAGCCTGTCAGCTGCCACATGCCATCGAGGCCGAGGCAGCCCGGCATGATCGGGTTGCCTTGGAAGTGGCAGGGGAAATACCAGTCGTCTTCGCGCACATCATATTCCGCGCGGATGTAGCCTTTGTCGAAAGCGCCGCCGGTTTCCGAGATTTCGGTAATGCGGTGGACCATGAGCATGGGAGGCAGAGGAAGCTGCGCGTTGCCGGGGCCGAACAGTTCGCCGCGTCCGCACGCCAGGATTTCCTCGTAATTGTAGCTCGATTGCCTCGTTGCCATAGTGTTTCCGTTTCCCGTCTACTGGTGTTGATCGACTTCTGTAGAGCAAGTTAGGTCCAAATTGAAGCGCTGCAAGGGCAGCGAACCTCTCTGGTTCCTCAAGGCTTGTTGTCTGCAGACCGTCTTTACATGGCGCCCGCATACAGGAACCGTAAGGCCTGAACCAGAGGAAATTTGCAAATATGCCCGGTTTGCCGCCATTTGCCGCCGCCGCGGGAGCTTGAAACTATTGAAAGCGCTTTGTGTAAAAGATATATGCTAGGGTAATTGCGCGGTTTTAACCCTACGTCTGGAATGGGCTTGCATGGCATTTGACGCGACATTGGATATCGGAACGAGGCTGCGGCGCTGTGGTCTGCGCCCCACGCGGCAGCGCGTGGCTTTGGGCGATCTTCTTTTCGCGAAGGGTGACCGGCATCTGACGGTCGAAGAGCTGCATGACGAGGCCGTCTGCGCCGGAGTTCCGGTTTCCCTGGCCACTGTTTACAACACGCTGCACCAGTTCACCGAGGCCGGTCTGATCCGTGTTCTGGCTGTCGAAGGGGCACGGACCTATTTCGATACCAACATATCGGACCATCATCATTTCTTTGTTGAAGGGGAAAACGAGGTTCTCGATATCCCGATCAACAATCTGCAGATCGACAATCTTCCCGACGCTCCGGAAGGTATGGAAATCGCCCACGTCGACGTCATCATCCGCCTGCGCCGCAAGCGTGGCTGAAGAACATTCTATCACGATTGATGCGGCGCCTTCGGGCGCCGTTTTCGTTTGCACCTTATTTCAGGATATCTTCCGGAGGCCTTCCGGGCTTCGCTTTGTAAGGTGGGAAGGTCCAGCCGAAAATCAGCGCACCGGAGCGGATCCCGAAGGCTGTCGCCACACCCGCCGCGGATGCGAGATAGAGAGGCGCGCCAAGAAAATAGGCGGCGGTGAAAATCGATGCCCCTGCAAGCGCGCAGCTCACATAAACCTCCGGTCGCAGAAGGACCGATGGCTCACCAGCCAGAATATCGCGCAGAACCCCGCCGAATGTCGCCGTCAGCACACCGGTGACAATGGCGACTGTCGCTGATCCTGTGGCTGCCAGTCCCTTTGCGGCCCCCATGACGCAATAGGCGGACAGGCCGACCGCGTCGAGCCAGATCAGCAGCCGGTAGCGGGATTCGAACAGGTGCGCGGTGAAGAAGACCAGTATCGCGATTGAAACGCAGACGAGAATGTATGTCGGATTGACGACCCAGAAGACAGGTGCTCTTCCCAGAACCAGATCACGGATGGTTCCGCCGCCGATTCCCGTTGCGGCTGCAAAAAAAAGAAAGCCGATGAGGTCTAGCTGTTTTCGCGAGGCGGCAAGCGCACCGGTTGCCGCGAAAACCGCAACGCCTGCGTAGTCGAGAAAACCGAGAAGTGTCATGTATTGGTTCTCCCGAGAGAATAAACCGTCAACGCGTCAGGGTCGCGCAAGCACGGGTGTTTAAGGTCGCCGACCGGATGATCGCAACATCCATAGCCGAAACGATTGCAAAGGAAAATGCCGTGCGGAAAACCATCGTAGCAGCCCTTCACGCATTGGTTCTGTTGATGTTTCCGGCAACGCTTTCTGCGCAACAGCAACTCGTCAGCGATCCTGAAATCTACGAGAAGGATTTTTTCCGCAACGAGTGCAAAGCCGTCGATTTTGGCGATGATTTCGTCACTCGCCTCGATATCAACAATGACGGGCTGATGGATGTGGTGACCAATCGTGGTGCGTTGACCTGCGACGGCAACAGGAGCAGCGCCTGCAATGATGATGGTTGCCCTTATAATTTCTACGTGCAGGTGAAGGAGGGCGGCTACCTGATGATTGCGACCGCCACCATCTACAGCTACGATTTCGTCAAGCGTTTCGGCAACATGGTCTTCGTGCTGAAAATGCATCCGCGCTTTTGCGACCGCACTGATAGCGCGCAATGCGAAATGACGGTGCGCGTTCGTGGAACCAAGTTCGTCACCATCTCGCGGAAATAGCGGGCTACCTTTCGACCCTAGACGCGCGCAATCGTCACCTTTTGATTGTATCGTTGCCGAAGCGAGCGGGGGATGGCCAAGGTTGCGAAAGCCGTCAGATAGATGGATCCAGCCACAACCCATAATGCGGCCGACTGCAGCAAGCCTCCAAGAATGGCGCCGCAGAGGGCGCCGCTGACCATGCCGAGCCATGGCACGACCTGAATGGTCCAGTCGAAGCTGCGGTCGCCAAGGACATATCGGCCAATGCCCCGCCCGAAGCGGGAAAGAGCGCCGGTCACATAAGTCAGTCCGATTGGCAGCCCTTCAATATGTTCGACTGCGGCGTTGACCATGCCCATCGCAAACACCACCGCATAGAACTGTAGGAGTGCCCCATCCTCTCCTCCAAGCAATGCTGCGGCTGCCATCAGCGAGCCGACACAGACCAGGACGGCAAAAAGGCGGCGGCTAAATTTGTGTGCGATCACGATGCCCCCTGCGTTGCCTGCAACGAAAAACACGATTGCAAACAGCAGTTTCGCCGCGTGGCCATAGGCGCCTGTCCCGGCCGAAACCGCCGCCCGCGTCGTATTTCCGGTCATGAAGGACACGAAGTCACCGGAGATGCGAAGCCCGATCGCATCGGTCATCCCTGCGATGAAGGAAATGGCCGCAACGAGTGCGATACCCGTCCGGGTTCGTCTTGCCCTGATGATGTTGCGACGTCTCTGTCTGCTCATGAAAAACTCGACATGGGAAAGAGGGTGCAAGCCGACCGGCTGCTCGTGGATGCTGATCGGCGGAAACGTTCATTTGTAGGACGCGTGCCGCTGTCACCGCAATATCCTCTCAACCCGTCTGTTGTGATTTATTTTGTCTAGACAAGTGAGGAAATGGCACCTACCATGCCTCAAATAAGGCGGGAAACAATTTCGCTCAAAAATAAAGCAACAGGGGAACTTGTCATGAGGAAAAATCGGATGCTCGCCGCAGCCGTTGTGCTGCTTTCGTCTACTGCCGCCCACGCGGAAACGTCGGTTTCAATCGGCATGTCCGGTTGGACCGGATTTGCGCCGCTGACGCTTGCCAAGGCGGCAGGCATTTTTGAGAAAAACGGACTTAAGGTCGATATAAAGAAAATCCCGCAGGCCAGCCGTCACCTTGCGCTGGCATCCGGCGATATCCAGTGTGCCGCAACCACGGTTGAGACATGGGTTGCCTGGAACGCCAATGGCGTGAAATCCACCCAGATCTTCCAGATGGACAAGTCGCACGGTGCAGATGGCATGGCCGTCCGTACAGACGTATCGAAGATCGCCGACCTCAAGGGCAAGACTATCGCGGCGTCAGCGCCCGGCACGTCGCCATACTTTTTCCTGGCATGGATCCTCAAGGAAAACGGCCTCACGCTGAAGGACGTGAAGGTCGTCAACCTTGAGCCGGGTCCGGCCGCACAGGCTTTCGTTGCCGGTCAGAACGATGCAGCCATGACCTATGAGCCTTACCTGTCCACGGTACGCGCCGCGCCGGATCAGGGCAAGATCATCGCCACGACCCTCGATTATCCTGCTGTCATGGATACCTTCGGCTGCACGCCCGCGTTCCTGAAAGACAACCCGGAAGCGGCCAAGGCCTTGGCCAACAGTTATTTCGAGGCTCTCGAACTCATCAAGGCCGATCCCAAGAAGTCCTACGAGACGATGGGCGCGGACGTGAAGCAGTCCGGTGAGGCCTTTGCCGGTTCCGCGAAATTCCTGGAATGGCAGGACAAGGCGGCCAACCAGAAATTCTTCGAAGGAGAGTTCAAGACATTCTCCGAGAAGGCGGCGGACCTTCTGCTTGAGATCGGCGTCATCAAGTCCAAGCCGGATATGTCGACCCTCGCGGATACGTCTTTCATCCAGTAAAACCAGCGGCATTGAACGGCGCGGTGGCGAAAACACCGCGTCTGTTTCTCTTGGCTAGGCGTCACCATGCACCCTCTTCAACCGATCGGAAACGGAACGAGGATAAGCCTCGGCATCCTGTTCTTCGTACTGTTTTTCTTCGCCTGGGGCGTTGCGACCCTGGGCGGGTTTGTATCCCCGACCTTCCTTGCCGACCCGATTACCATGCTGAAGGATGGCATCTATCTGCTGACCGATCAGGGCTTTGCCGCCGATATCGGCATGACCGTCTGGCGTGTGGTCGGCGGGTTCGTTCTGGCGGCGGTCGTGGCCGTTCCCCTCGGAATTGCCATGGGTGCATATAAGCCGATCGAGGCGTTGCTTGAGCCGTTTGTGTCTTTCGCCCGCTATCTTCCGGCCTCCGCTTTTGTACCGCTCCTTATTCTCTGGGCGGGCATCGGCGAGATGCAGAAATTGCTGGTCATCTTTATCGGCGCTGTTTTCCAGATCGTCCTGATGGTGTCCGTTGCTGTTTCAGGCACGCGACGCGATCTGGTCGAGGCGGCCTACACGCTGGGGGCAAGGGACAGAGGTGTGGTGCGCCGCGTCCTCATTCCGGCAAATGCGCCGGATATCGCTGAAATCCTCCGGCTCGTACTCGGCTGGGCCTGGACCTATGTCATCGTTGCAGAACTGATCGGCGCGTCTTCGGGTATCGGTTACATGATTATCAACAGTCAGGCATTGATGGCGACCGGCCAGATCATCTTCGGCATCATCGTCATCGGTGTCATTGGCTTGATTTCGGATTTCGCTTTCAAGTTCGTGAACCGGAAGCTTTTCGCGTGGAGGCTCGCCTGATGAGCGAACTCGTTGTCAAAGGCGTCAGCCGTATTTTTCCGGGTGTGCGCGGCGGGCAGCCGACCCTTGCGCTGCAGCCGACCGATCTCGACATTCCCCGCAACGACTTCGTGACCATCCTTGGGCCCTCTGGATGCGGAAAATCCACCTTGCTGCGCATTATCGCCGGGCTGGACAGGCCGACGACGGGCAAGGTTCTGCTGTCTGGAGAAGAGGTGACCGGTCCCGGAGCGGACCGCGGCATGGTCTTTCAATCCTATACGCTTTTTCCCTGGCTGACGGTGCGAGAGAACGTCGCGTTCGGGCTGCGGGAGCGTGGTGTTGCCGAGAAGGAAAAATGGGAAATCGTCGACAGTTACATCGACAAGGTGGGGCTGCGTGGTTTTGAAAACCATTGGCCTAAACAGCTGTCGGGCGGTATGCAGCAGCGTACGGCAATTGCCCGCGCCTTGGCGAACGGTCCTAAAATCCTGCTGCTCGACGAACCCTTCGGCGCGCTCGACAATCAGACCAGAGGACTGATGCAGGAGCTGCTGCTGGGCATATGGGAGCGCGAACAGAAGACGGTGATCTTCGTGACGCACGACATCGAGGAAGCCGTTTTCATGGCATCGCGTGTTGTTACCATGTCGGCGCGTCCCGGCCGGATCAAGTCGATCACGCCCGTCAATCTGCCGCATCCGCGCCACTACACCGTCAAGGCAAGCCCCGAGTTTTCCGAGCTGCGGGCCGTTCTGACGGAGGAGATCCGCAGCGAGGCGATCGCGGCGGCCGCGCATGGATGAGGCAGTTCCAGCAGGACCGTGTTGGCTGACGCATCTGTCTGGCAGGAGGGTACACAGGTATGGCCAGCACTGAGACCGTTCATCAGGAGAAATCGTTGCACGAGCGGATTCGCGACGATGTCGAAACCCGTATCATGACCGGCGAGTGGCCACCCGGTCACCGCATTCCGTTTGAACATGAAATAACCCGCCAATACGCATGCTCCCGCATGACGGTGAACAAGGCGCTTGCCGAACTCGTGCAACGCGGCCTTATCGAACGGCGCAGGCGTCTTGGCACATTCGTCAGGCAGCCTCACGTCCAGTCCGCCGTTCTTGAAATCCACGACATAGAGCGGGAAGTGCAGGCCCTGGGGCTTGTTTACGGCTATCGGCTGGACAGGCGGGTTCTGCGTGGCGCCAACGAAAAGGACAGGGCAGCGATGGAGTTGCCGGAAGGTGCGAATGTGGTGGAGCTGACTTCCACGCATTTTGCTGGCGGCCGTCCTTTTTGCCTCGAAGAACGTGTCATCAATGTCGATGCCGTGCCGGGGTCGGAATCGGCCGATTTCTCAGAGATCGGTCCGGGCACCTGGTTGCTGAAAATGGTGCCGTGGAGTGCGGCGGAACATCGTATCACCGCTGTCGCTGCCGATCGGCGCATCGCGACAGCACTTGGCATTGCGGTCGGTGCCGCCTGCCTCGTCATCCACCGACGGACGTGGCATGGGCCGGATTACATTACGGATGTTCATGTTACCTACCCGGGCGAGCGGCACAGCCTTGTTGCCCAGTTTTCTCCTTCTCAGAAGAATTAGGACCGATCAAATGGTCACTTTTTCGTAAAGAAGAGTTTACGACTCCGCTATTGATAATATAATAGTTGTCAAAGGAACTCATGTTTATTATCGGAACGGCGTGCACGCACGACGTAATCCGTGATGACCCGGTTTAAGAGAAGCTGGCCAAGTTTGCGGATGGGTTCATCGACGGAAATCCGGGATAAAATTCATGTCATTTGAGACCTCCACCTCCCTCGCCATCCTTGAAACGGCAAGCAGGAAGCCACGTATTGCTAAGGTCGCGGCGATCGCGTTGCTGGCCGGGCTTCATGCCGGTTCGGTTTTTGCGCAGGCAACGCCCGGAACCTCGACAGAACCCGCTCCGCTATCGGAGACCAGCCCAGGCACACAGACACCGTCGACCGCACCCGTAGCCACGCCGCAGGCTCAAACGCCTGCACCAACCGCGCAGCAGACGCAGCCAGCCGCTGAAGCCAACCAGCAACCGGTAGCAGCGCCTGCACAACCTGTATCGTCTGCTCCGGCTCCGGCCAACGAAACAGCAGCCCCGCAGCTGCAGGGTGAAACGACGGCGCCAGCGACGGCAACCGGGAACTCGACGGTTCTGGAACCAATCGCCGATCCGGTTGAGCGTGCAGACATTCCGCATAATCTTTCGCCTTGGGGCATGTTCATGGCGGCCGACTGGGTCGTCAAGGGAGTGATGATCGGGCTTGCCCTCGCTTCGCTGATCACGTGGACCGTCTGGGTTGCGAAGTCGATTGAACTCGCCGGTGCCCGCGTTCGTGCCGGCAAGACCCTCAAGGTCATCCGCAAGGCAAAGACCCTCGTCGAGGCCACGGAGGCCGTCGAAAAGAGAGGCGGGCCTGCTGCCCTCATGCTGCGCATGGCAAGCCATGAAATGCATCTGTCCGACGCTGTTGTCGCGCACACCGATGGCGGCGGCATCAAGGAGCGAGTGTCCTCTGCGCTGTCGCGCATTGAAACCCATGCCGGTCGCCGCATGTCGCGAGGAACGGGTATCCTGGCAACGATCGGTTCTGTCGCTCCCTTCGTCGGCCTGTTTGGTACCGTCTGGGGCATCATGAACTCCTTCATCAGCATTTCCGAGACGCAGACGACAAATCTCGCCGTCGTCGCTCCCGGTATCGCCGAAGCGCTGCTGGCCACGGCTATCGGACTGGTCGCCGCTATTCCCGCCGTGGTGATCTACAACGTCTTTGCCCGGTCCATCACCGGCTATCGCCATCTGCTCGCGGATGCGGCGGCAGGCGTGGAACGTCTTGTCAGCCGCGACCTCGATTTCCGCCGCATTCCTCCGGGCAGCAGCAGCAAGCCCGCAGTGTCTCTGGTCGGACGGTGATCGGATATGGCTGGCGGTATTCGAGAAAACTTCGGAGATGATCTCTCCGAAAACCATGAAATCAACGTGACGCCGTTCATCGACGTCATGCTCGTCCTGCTCATCATCTTCATGGTTGCTGCACCGCTGGCGACCGTGGATGTGAACGTGGATCTGCCCGCCTCGACCGCCAAGCCGGTCGAGCGCCCTGAAGAGCCGCTTTACCTCACGGTCAAGGAGGATCTGTCGCTCAACCTCGGCAATGATGCGATTGCGCGTGAAGCGCTGGCGGCCGCCATCGACCAGCAGACGGGCGGCAAGAAGGACACGCGTATTTTCCTGCGCGCTGACAAGGCGGTGGATTACGGTCACTTCATGGAGATCATGAATCTCCTGCGTGACGCCGGTTATCTGAAGATCGCACTTGTCGGTCTGGAAAGCGCTGCCGCCGCCTCACAAACTCCCGCTGCCGCGCCACCGGCAGCGCCCACCACGCAGGGAACGGCGCCATGACCGATAACGGTTACCCGCAGTACAAGCCTTCCCGTCTCGGGGAAGTGGCGCTGTGGACCGTCGCAGCTCTGTTTATGTTCGGCGTGCATGCCGGTTTTGCCTATTATCTGATGCAGGAGCCGGTCGAACCGGATTCCGATGGTTCTCCGCCTGCCGCGATCATGATCGAGATGGCCGCCATTCCCGAAGCGGTGAATACGGAAGAAACCACGCAGGCCGATGATGTCGAGGACGCCGAGGAGGTGAAAAGCGACAACAGCCAGCCGGTGGAAGAGGTAAAGCCTCAGGAGCCTCCACCACCACCCGAGCCGGTTGCTGAAACACCGCCGCCAGAGCCGGTCATTCCCCCCGAGCCGATTGAAGAAGAAATCGTCGAGCCGCAGGAAATTCCGGAACCTGTTGAACAGGTCGATCCGGTTCAGGAGCAGATGATGGCGGCACTCGAAAATGTCGAGGTGCCTTTGCCTGTCATGCGGCCTCCGCCTCCGCCGGTCGAAAAAAAGGTCGAGAAAGAAGAACCGGTCGAGAAGAAAAAAGTCGAGCGCGAGCGTCCGAAGCCGCAGCAGGCATCGCAGCTGCGCGAAACTGCGAAGGCAGAGGCACAGCAATCAGACCGGACGGCAGCATCGCGGAATACGGGAGGCCTCTTCTCGTCGTCTTCCGTATCGCCTGCCAAATGGGGTTCGAGGGTTCGTTCGCACATTGAGCGCCGTAAACCACGCTCTTTGAAGGGCGGCTCAATGACGGCACTCGTCCGTTTTCGCGTGAACGATGCGGGGGCCATCAGCGGCGTCAGCGTCATCCAGTCGACGGGCGATTCCTCCATCGACCAGCAGATTGCCGCCTGGGTGCAGAATGCGTCCCCGGTACCGGCGCCGCCTCCGGAAGCCGGCAAGACGGTGACCGTGCCGATCAGCATCCGCTAAACACGGGCCGGGATTTTCCCGGCCTTTTTGTTGCGGCATGGATGGATGTCTTCCGGCGTGATCGGCATCGAAATGGATTTCGCTTGTTCCCGTGATGGTGTAGGTCTGGTCGTCTCCCAGAAACAAGGCATCCCATACATGAAACTATCCATTGCAGAGGCGGAGGATTTTGTTTCCTCCATCTTCGAGCGCAACGGCGTGTCGCCTGAAAATGCTCGTTCTGTCGCGCGCGCCCTCGTCGCCTCCGAAGCCGCAGGGCAGGGCGGTCACGGTTTCCGTCGTATTCCCGCATATGTGAAGCAGGCGCGGTCCGGGAAGGTTGATGGCAAGGTACGCCCCTCGTTTAAGCGCACAAGGCCCGGCGTTCTCGCTGTGGATGCTGGTTACGGTTACGCCTATCCGGCCATCGATCTTGCCTTGGGTGAGTTACCGGAGATGGCCCGCCAGCAGGGCATAGCCCTGGCGGTTATCGGCCGTTCGCACCATGCCGGCGTCATGGCGCTTACGGTGGAACGCTTTGCCGATATGGGTCTGGTTGCCCTCATGTTCGCCAATGCACCAGCCTCCATGGCGCCATGGGGTGGCACCAAGCCTCTTTACGGAACCAATCCGATTGCCTTTGCCACCCCTGTTCAGGATGCCGATCCGCTTGTGATCGATCTTGCCTTGTCCAAGGTTGCCCGCGGCAAGATCATGGCTGCCCGGCAGAAGGGCGAAACAATTCCGGGAGACTGGGCCTTTGATCGCAACGGCCGCCCGACCACGGATGCCGAGGAAGCCATGGCCGGAACGATGGCGCCGGCGGGCGAAGCGAAAGGTGCCGCGCTTGCCTTGATGGTCGAGATCATGGCTGCGGCTCTTACCGGCGGCAATTTTGCCTTCGAGGCATCGTCGCTTTTCGATGACAAGGGAGATCCACCGTCGCTCGGCCACACCATCATCGCCATCGATCCATCCAGTCCCGGCACGGGGTCGTTTACCGAGAGGCTGGGCCTGATCGTCGGTGAAATAGAAAAACAGGAAAATGTCCGCCTGCCAGGAAGACGGAGCCAGGGTATTCGTCGGCAGGCGCTGGAGAGCGGTATCTCCATCGACAGCGATATTCTCGCGGAAATACAGGCGCTTTGAAAACAAAACCCGGCGGACCGACATGGACCCGCCGGGTAAACCGCCCGCGCTTGACGCAGACAGGAAATCATTTCCTGTCTGCTTGCTGGTCCGCCGTCCGTTCGCTTGAAACGAAAGGATCATGACGCATCAAGCCGCGCATGCGGTTTTCACGTCCACGCAGAGGGGACGTTTCGCACGGACGTCATATGTTGCGATCGATAAGGCCACGAAGCAGTGCAGTGGAAACCGCATTGAGAAGGTTTGTTGCGCCCAGCTTCGTGCGCGCGCTTTCCAGAATGTCCCGGACGTCTTTTTCATCGGTTTCCGTAGCGGCGGCTATGCGCGAGGGATGCTGGCCTCGCGCGATAAGCCCCAGATATTGCCGTTCAATGTCTGAAAGAGTCCTTTCGTATGGATGATTACATCCATGCTGCACTTGCGAAGACATGTTGTGTTCTTTTCTCATCGGAAACGCGGAATGGAACCGTCCGCAGAAGGCTTATGGCTACTTCTGTCGGTTCGTCTGAATCTGTAACTGGGTAATAGGAACGACCGTTTCGCGGCCGAAGTTACGGAGCAGACGCCGTTGTCGGCTCCGAAAGATGGCCGCTATTAAGCGATATCGACTATGAATAAAATAACTTCGCACGCCACGAAACACGGTTGTGTTGTTACGTTCTGGGTCAGGTCGGGTTTATGCCCGATGTTTTATTTGCTGTTTATTTCCTGAGTAGAAAGATAATTACAAAAAGCCCGGTTTATTCGGTGGAATGATGTGTGTTTTTCTTGCGGATATCCGTCGGAGTCTGGCCAAACCACCGGGAAACGGAGCGTGAGAACGCGCCCGGCGTTGAATATCCCAGCCGATAGCCGATATCGGACACGGGAAGGTCGCTTCCGATCAGAAGTCTGTATCCGGCGTCCTTGCGAATGGCATCCCGTATTTCGTTGAGATTGGTTCCAAGCGTCGCGAGACGACGCTGAAAACTGCGCTCCGAAAGATTGAAGTGAGGGGCGATCTCGGCAAGCGAGAGTTCCGTATCGGTCAGCCGCATCTGCAGATAGCCTTTTACCTGGTCGATGAAATGGGTCGCCTCGACCGAGGTTTCCGGCCGCAACATCCGGCATTGCAGGTTCATCAAGTCGAAAAGCCGTTTGTCAGCCCGGGGATTGACAACATCGAGCAACGCCGCTGGCACCCTCAGGGTATTGATTGATTGGGAGAATCCTGTACGTCGCGTCAGGCGATCTTTAAATAGCTGGATATTATGGGGTTTAGGGCGTTCGAGGCCAACTTCGACCTGATTGATCCGCTCACCGAGAATATCGCGCAGCCGTTGAAACAGAACGGCCAGTGCCAGATCGACATACTGGTCGCGCCTGGCGATAACCGGCGCAAAAGTCCACGACAGCGACGTGTACTGCCCGTCAGCCGCCATCGTGAAATGGCTGGTATTGGTCGCGTAATAAACATGGTCCTGAAGAAACTGCAGGAATGACCGGACGTCCGGTGCACTCATCAGGCCGTAGCCGAAAGCTCCCGAGCCTCCGGCCGGGAAGGTCGAAGCGCATTGCAGGCCGAATGCGTCATCGGCTGAAATCACGGCGCAGGTTTCCAGAAGGCGGCATAATTTCTCGAGGCTGACCCGCTCCGTGAGGCTGCCGAAACGGCTGGAGTCGATGCCCAGAGCTGAGCAGATAGGGACTATATCGATCCCTCGTGATTGCGCATAGCCAGCCACTCCGGCTGCCATACCGGCCACGACCGTTATGTCGTCGTTGACGTGTTTTCCGGGCATCCGTCGTCTGGCGCGTGATGTTGACGAATTGTCGTCAGATGCTAAGCCGTGATGAATTATTTGTCGAGTGTTGTCCTGTCGGAACGTGCGTTTCGGCAGGCGGAATAGCTCTGTTCCAGAACACGGATGATGGTTTTTCCGGCGTCTTCGATCGCGCCGCTGTTGTCGACAGTCGTCACATCGAAATCCCCGAGTACAGTCGGGGCGCTTCGTTGCAGTCGCCGGAGGATGTCGTCTCTGGTTTCGCGCCCGCGCTGCTCGAGCCGTTTTGCCAGAACCTCCGGTCGCGCAACGATATTGACGATCTTGAGATTTGGGAAAACCATGCCGAATTGCGGTAGGGCGGAGCGTGAACCATTGGCAACGACAACATGGCCCGCTTCGAGATGACCGTGGACGCTGGCGGGGATACCGTATTTCAGCCCATGCGCCTGCCAGAACACGGCGAAAGCACCATCCCTCTGGCGTTGATCGAACTCGCCAGCGGACACGGAATCGTGGTTTTCCCCCCCAGCATCACCGCTGCGCGTAATGACGCGCCGGGTGAAATGAAAACCTGGCTTGTCCGCAAAGTGCCTTGCGGCGTAGTCCATGAGGGTATCCTTGCCGGCCCCGCTCGGGCCGACCACTACAACCATCATGCCGGACGCTAGGTTGGGGCTCTGCGCGGTACGGTGTGGGTCGATCATGCGACACGTCTACCTTGGCGCCAGACGGAGCGAACGACCGGAACGCCGTCTTCGCGATGCACCCGAACGAGGTCGGCGCGAAGGCCGGTCTGTATGCGTCCACGATCATCGAGGCCCACGGTCCGTGCCGGCGTGGCCGTGACCATCGCCAATGCCTGCGGCAAGGTGATGTCTTCAACCTGATCGGCGAGCAGGAACGGCGCATATAGAAGGCTGAACGGCACATAATCGGACGAGAGGACGTCCAGCACGCCGATCTCGGCCAGATCGCGGGCGGCGATATTGCCGGAATGGGATTTGCCGCGCACGATGTTCGGCGCTCCCATCAGCACGCTCATTCCGGCGCCATGCGATGCCCTCGCGGCCTCGATGCTCGTGGGAAACTCCGCGAGCTTGACGCCATGTCCGATTGCTTCGCCGACATGCGCTTCCGTTGCGTCGTCGTGGCTTGCGACCGTGATGCCGCGTTCCGCGCAATTTGCGGCGAGGTAATCGCGGTGCTTTGCGGAATAGGCGGCGGAGGCGGCCACGCGGCGTTTCACGAATTCGGCGAATGCCTCGTCGGTCAGACCGCGCTTCTTCTGATAATAGAAGCTGTATTGCTCCATCGACTGGAACTGTCGCTGCCCCGGGGAGTGGTCCATCAGCGAGATGAGGCGTACGCGCGGATCGGTCTGGAAATCCTCGAAGTGATCGAGCACGTCCGACGACGCGACCTCGCATCGCAGATGCAGCAGATGATCGGCGCGCAGGCGGTTCTGGTCGGACGCCGCCTCGATGGCATCTGCCATCTCGCGCATTTCGCCTTTCTTGAAGCCGCCGTCTTCGTCCGACCCGAGCCGCAGGCAGTCAAACACCGTGGTGATGCCCGACGATGCGACCTGCGCATCATGCGCCTGAATGGCGGCAATCTTGTCCCAGGTGACACCGGGGCGGGGCGAATAGTGCTGTTCCAGATGGTCGGTATGCAGTTCCACCAGTCCGGGGATCAGGAAATCGCCACCGAAATCCTCGCCGACGGCGGAAGAGCCTTCGCTGATATCCGCGATCTTGCCGTCACGGATCAGGACGGAACCTGAAATGATATCGTCTTGCAGGACGATGCGGGCGTTGGAGAGAACATGTTCGGTCATGGCGTGGCATCTTTCTTTGGCGGTTGGCCGAGTGGCAACCAGCGATGGACGGCAAAAGGGGCGCCGCGCGTTTCTTCGGCAAACAGGGCAATGCCGGAAACGGTCAGCGGGCGGTCGGTAAATTCGGAGAATTCGTTGGTAAGGACATGGCGAAGGCCGGTCGCCTCGTTTTCATCCACGCGGCCGGTCAGCGTCATGTGAAAACGGAAGTCCTCCATCACATAGGGGTAACCCCAGAGCGAGAGGTTCTGACGCTGGCTTTCCGTCAGGCTTTGAGGCCTCCGCCGCGCAATGTCGCTTTCTGACAGCGGAGCGCGGAACCGGTCGAAATGATCGACGACCCCGGCCGCGAAGTCCTGCAATGGCTGATAGGTGCGATCCGGGACGAGGGCGAAAAACGGTCCAAGTGCATCAACGACGACACGTGGAATATCGAAGGCCGGTTGGTTCGCGGCAAAGTCGTCGAATGCTCTGATCAAGTCCGCTTCGCTGTATTTTTCAGACAGCTCGAACGGAGCTTTCAGCGTCGCATGGAAACCATAACGGCGTGGTTCCGCGGTGATGTCTGCAAAGCTGCTGTGGTCGTCATGCAATGTACCGGAAAACGCGTCTCGTCCTAGCCAGCGTGCCGCCGTTTCAGTCAACGGATGGTCTTTAGCCGGAGAAAAATAGATGGCATAGCGCACGTGCAGCACTCTTCAATGTCATGGAAACCGGAGGCGAGAAGCTATTTGGCGTGACTCGCCCGCTCCCCGCAAGGTCAGGAGTGCGACGTAAATGGTTTCCGTGACAGAATGATGATGACGGCGATAAAAATCGCCGTCAGTGGTGAGGTTTTCCGATGAGCCTGGAGCGCAGGGCGTTCGAAAGATTGTCGAAGACGAAAACTACGAGCAGGATCAGCAGAACCATGTAAGCAACTTTGTCCCAGTCGGCATTTGTGCCCATCGCTTCCAGCAGTTTCAGACCGATGCCGCCCGCTCCGACCGCACCGATGATCGTTGCCGAGCGGGTGTTGCTCTCCCAGAAGTAGAGCGACTGGGAAATGAACACCGGCAGAACCTGCGGCAGCACGCCGAAACGATTGATGGCGAGTGGGGACGCGCCGACGGACTTGACGCCTTCGCGCTGCTTGTCATCCACGTTTTCCAGCGCTTCGGCATAGACCTTTCCGAGTGCGCCCGTGTCGGTGAAGAAGATCGCCGCGATGCCCGGAATGGGCCCCGGGCCGAAGCTGCGGGTGAAGAACAGCGCCCAGATCAGCATGTCGATAGAGCGCAGGAAATCGAACAGCCGTTTCATGCCCCAGTTGGCAGCTTTGCTGGCGGTGATGTTGCGCGCGGCGATGAATGCCAGAGGCAGGGCGAAAAGCGTGCCGAACAACGTGCCGACAAAGGCCATGACGAGCGTCTGCATCAGCTTGGAGAGGATATCCGCATGCTGCCAGACATCGTTCTTCAGGAAGTCGTCCGTCATTGCCGAAAGGTTGGAGCGGGTGGGATCGACGCGCTGTTCCCAGAGTGCGAGTGCGGCCAGCTCGCCCCAGCTCTTGCCCCAGAACTGCGACCGCGTATCGAACAGGAAATTCGCCCAACCAAGGAAGCGGCGTTGCACGTAGACCTGGCTGCTGCGGATTTCCGCCTGACCGGCAAAGCCGTATTCGACGATGACCTTGGTTCCGTCCTGCCGGATCTGCGATGGCGCGCCTGCCGGTGCCTGCGCGGCGTCTTCGCTGATGCTGACGGGATAGGACACACCGTCGACATAGACGTCGGCGCGGGTGGGCGTCACATCGATGCGGTTCTCGGTGTTGCCATAGATCACGCTGTAGCCACCGTCCGGCAATGGCTGCAACCAGCTGATATTGGCATTGGCCGGATATTGCCCGCGGCTCGACCATTGCGGCACAACCTTGCCTTCGTCGAAGCGCAGCCGGGGCTGGGCGCGCCAGGAATACCAGTCCTGAATGTAGCTGGATGCACGATCCCATCGACCCTGCGTGAAAGCGGGACCGACGTTGAAGAAGAAGAAGCAGGCGACGAGATAGGCAAAAACGATGGATATGCCGATCAGCAGTCCGTGGCGCTGAGCAAAGCTGCGCTTGAAAACTTCCGGATGCGCTGCGGTGAGGCGTTCGCGGTCGGCGGCGTTGAGAACGAAGCTGGACGACATCAGGCGGCTCCCCGTCCGAATTCGAAGGATTGATGACCGATCAGCCTGCGACGCAGCCAGGCGGAGAACTGGTCGACGGCGATGATGGTGATGAGAAGCAGTATGATGATGGCATAGGTCTTGGCGGCATGATCGCGGCCGATGGCAAGGCGGAAAACTTCACCGATGCCACCGCCGCCAACTGCGCCGATGATGGTCGAGGCGCGGACATTGATTTCGGCGCGCAGCAGGGCATAGGAAACGAAATTCGGTAGAACCTGCGGCACAATGGCGAAGCGGACGCGCTCCAGCCAGCTGGCGCCTGCGGCTCTCAGGCCCTCATCCGGCTTCATGTCCGCGTTCTCGACGACTTCGAAGAACAGCTTTCCAAGCGCGCCGATCGTATGCACCGAAATGGCAATGATCGCCGCAATCGGCCCGATCGAAAGGATAGCCGTCAGGAGACCGGCAACGACGATTTCCGGGAAAGCGCGCAGGATTTCCATTGTACGGCGCACAGCGAAACGTACGGCACCTGCACCGACAAGATTTGTCGAGGCGAAGAAGCAGAGGATGAAGGCGAAAGTCGTGCCGATGATCGTAGAAACCAGGGCGATATTCAGCGTGATGATGAGCTGGTAGATGAAATGCGGAATGTAAAACCCGTCCGTGATATACACCCGGTCGGCCGTGTAGTCGTATTTGAGTGAGCCGTCTGCGTAGGGCGACGGCAGATCGAACATGGCGCGGAAGATTTCCAGCGGGCTGTCCGGCACGAAAGTTTTCAGAAAATCGAAGAAGTAAGGCAGGCGTTCGAAGAACTTCCCGGAATTCGCGTCATTGGCAAAATTCAGCGAGGCACCGAGGATGATCAGAAACACCACCAGCGAGATGACGGTGTAAACGCGCCGCGTGGCAAGCTGTCTCTGATAGTGGCGCATGACGGTGATGGAGGATGCGCTCAGTCCACCGTTTTGCAGGTCGCCTTGTTGCAGGGTCGTCGCCATGCCACTTTCCTTCTTGGAAAAAGCGGCAGTGCCCGGGGCACCGCCGCTCTCATAAAAATGTCGTTATGATCAGCCGCCGATAACGGACTTACGGGCGTCGATGATGGTCTGGTAGAAGGACGCATCAACCTTGATGTAGTCCTTGTTCTTGCCCTGGGTGAACGCCTGAAAGCACGCCAGATCCTTCTTCGGCAGTTCCATGAAGAAGTCCTCGATCTTCTGCTTCATGCCTTCACCGACCTTGTTGGCGACCATCAGCGGGCCATTCGGGATCAGCGGGGACTTCCAGACTTCGACGATATCGTCCATGTCAAGGTTGCCCTTGGCGACCATCTGGTGAAGGTTGCCGCCGGTGTAGCCCTCTTCCCACTTGCCAACGCCCGAACCGAAGGTGGTACCGACGTCGAACTTTTTGTCGAGAACGGCGAGAACGAGGTTCTCATGGCCGCCACCGAAACCGGTCTCGGAGAAGTATTCCTTCACCGGCGCGCCGATTTCCTTCGGCAGGGCGACGTTCGGAACGAGGTAGCCGGAGGTGGAGTCCGGATCGGCAAAGCCGAGCTTCTTGCCCTTGGCGTCGGCCAGTGTCTTGATGCCGCTATCCTTGCGGGCAACCATGATGGTGTAATAACCGCTGGAGCCGTCAGAACCGGTGTAGGTCAGGATCGGATCGACAGCCTTCGGATCCTGAAGGGCGATCTTTGCGTAGGAGGACGCGCCCATGGAGGCGATGTCGATCGTGCCGCCAAGCAGACCCTGGATAACGCCGTTGTAGTCCGGCGACGGGAAGATCTGCACTTCGGGGACGCCGGTTGCGACCTTCAGGCCATCGGCGACGCACTGTGCGTTACGCAGTTGGTCGGAAGCGTTTTCGGAACCGTCGAGGCCGATGCGCAGAACCTTGACGTCCTGAGCCATGGCGGAGCCGGCCAAAACGCCGAAAGCGACGGCCGAAAGAAGGGCTTTCTTCAACATGGTTTTTCTCCTGGTATCCGGCGAACCGGGTTTATTGTGATTGTGAAAGACGTACGGGCCACTTGACGCGGGCGCGAATGATACTGAGCGGCCCTCAGATTCCGACCATCGTAATCGGTTGATGAGCCAGCGGTTCGGAGCCGGCAGATTGCTGTGACGCGCGGGCTTGAAGCTGCGCGCCGGGAATGGTGATGCTGGTCGACGTCAGGGTTTCGTCGATGCCGGATCCTTGGGAATCCGTTCCGTAGATCGCCTTGACGGCGGAGGCGGTCAGCTCGGATGGCGTTCCGTCGAATACGACGCGTCCTGCGGCCATGCCGACGATGCGTTCGCAGTAGTTGCGCGCCGTATCCAGCGTGTGCAGATTGGTGATGACGGTGATGCCTTCGCGTTCGTTGATGTCACGCAGCGCGTCCATGACGATCTTGGCGTTCAACGGATCGAGAGAGGCGATCGGTTCGTCGGCCAGTACCATTTTGGGCGACTGCATCAGGGCGCGGGCAATGGCCACGCGTTGCTGCTGGCCGCCGGAGAGCGTACCTGCCGCCTGCATTGCGACATGCTCGATGCCAAGGCGCTCAAGCGCGGCAATCGCCATCAGGCGCTCTTCATGGGTGAAGATGTTCAGGAGGCTGAGCGCCGTCGAGCGGTGATTGAGGCGACCGAGCATGACGTTGGTGAGAACGTCGAGGCGTGGCACGAGATTGAACTGCTGGAAGATCATGGCGCAGTCGCGCTGCCAGTTCCGCAGCGAAGCACCCTTGAGCGAGGACACTTCCAGTTCGTTGAAGTGTATCGAACCGGATGAGGGATCGACAAGGCGGTTGATCATCCGCAGCAGGGTCGACTTTCCCGCGCCTGAGCGCCCGATCACGCCGACCATCTGGCCTTGCGGAATCTCGATATTCACGGCATCGACGGCAGTGTGATTGCCGAAGCGGCGCGTGACTTGCTTCAGGTGAAAACTCATTTCCCCGTCCAATCTGCTCTTATGACGGGGAACGACGTAACAGCGCTCCATGAAATGCGAATGTCAGTTTGATGAAGAAAATATTACGCGTTGGCCTGGAAAATCCTGTCTTCGTATTTGGAGACGAATTGCTCGGCACCGAGTGAACGGAAGTCATCAAGCGCAGTGCGAAGGGTGGCGTGATCCCAGTCCCACCACGCCAGCCGATCCATGCGCGTCCCGAGTTCTGCGGAAAAGCGCTCTCTTATCAGCTTTGCGGGGACGCCGCCGACGATGGTGTAGGGCGCGACATCTTTCGATACGACCGCCCCGGCACCGATCACCGCTCCATTGCCGACGTTGACGCCGGGCAGGATGGTGACGCCGTGGCCGATCCAGACATCGTGTCCGATCACGACTTTTTTGGCGCGGCGCGCATCGAAAAAGTCCTGCTCGTTTTCGGCATCATCCCAGTAACTGGCAGCGCGGTAGGTGAAATGGTGCAATGTCGCCCGCTCTACCGGGTGATTGGTCGCATTGATGCGCACTGACGCAGCGATGTTGACGAACTTGCCGATGGTCGCGCACCAGACCGCGCCATCCTGCATGATGTAGGAATAGTCGCCCATCTCGACTTCTTCGATCCGGCATCGCTCCGAGATTTCGGTGTACCGGCCGATGGTGGAACCGGTCACGCGGGCTGTGTCGTGAATGACGGGCTCGAGGCCAACCTTGACGCTCATGCTGCAGCCTTTCGTGGCGAGAATTCAGAAACGTCGATGATGCGGTCGGCGACGGCTTCGCGAACTTCCTCATCGTGGAAGATGCCGAGGAGCGCCGTGCCGTTGCGTTTCTTTTCGAGGATCATCTCGACCACGACACGCCGGTTTGCGGCGTCCAGCGAAGCGGTTGGCTCGTCCAGCAGCAGGATCGCGTGGTTCGTGATGAAGCCGCGTGCGATGTTCACGCGCTGCTGTTCCCCGCCGGAGAAGGTGGCAGGCGGTAGCATCCACAATTCCCGTGGCAGGTTGAGCTTGGCCAATAGTTCGCCAGCCCGCTCGCGCGCTTCCGCCACGGCGACCTTGCGAGCCAGAAGCGGTTCCGCCACGACGTCCACGGCCGAGACGCGCGGCACGGTGCGAAGGAACTGGCTGACATAACCGATGGTCCGGTGGCGAATGTCGAGGATCGTCCGTGGTGCGGCGCTGCCGAGATCCACAACCTGCCCTTCATGGCTGATCAGGATCTGCCCGCCGTCGATGGCATAGTTGCCGTAGAGCATTTTCAGGATCGAGCTTTTGCCGATACCCGACGGCCCGCCCAGAACGACGCATTCGCCGCTGCACACCGAGAAATTGACGTCGCGCACGACGGGCAGTTCGATGCCGTCGCGAAGATGCATGGTGAAGCTCTTGAAGACTTCTGAAACGACGAGAGGAGTTGGCATCATGAGTTCTTTCTTGTTGCGCGTGATTTTGTCCGAAAACGAGCGGCAGCTTTCGGAAGCACGCGGTTACACCTGCAGGATCGAGGAAACGAGAAGCTGAGTGTATGGCTCGCGGGGATCATCCAGCACGCGGTCGGTCAGGCCGTGTTCGATGACATTGCCGCCCTTCATCACCATCATGCGATGGGAAAGAAGCCGTGCGACGGCAAGATCGTGAGTGACGACAACTACGGCAAGACCGAGATCGGTCACCAGGTTGCGCACCAGATCCAGCAGGCGTGCCTGTACCGAAACATCAAGCCCGCCCGTCGGCTCATCCATGAAAACCAGGCGCGGAGCGGTTACCAGATTGCGGGCGATCTGCAGGCGCTGGCGCATGCCGCCCGAAAAGGCGCGCGGCTGGTCATCGATGCGGTCGGTGCCGATTTCCACGCGTTCCAGCCATTCGCTCGCCGACTGACGGATGTTGCCATAGTGTCTGTTGCCGACAGCCATCAGGCGCTCACCGACATTGGCACCGGCCGAAACCGTCATGCGCAGCCCGTCGGCGGGGTTCTGGTGCACGAAGCCCCAGTCCGTTCGCATCAGGAAGCGGCGCTCCGCTTCGCTCATCCGGTAAAGATCACGCACGGAGCCATCGCGCATCCGATATTCGATGCTGCCCGCCGTCGGCGCCAGCCGTGTGGAGATGCAGTTGAGAAGCGTGGTTTTTCCCGAACCGGATTCACCGACGATGGCCAGAACCTCGCCGGAATACAGTTCGAAGGACACGTTACGGCAACCGGCCCGGTCACCGTAATATTTGGAAACGTCCTGAATTTTCAGAAGTGGTGCGTCGCTCATTCGGCGGCCTCCTTCACGTCTGCCAGCATGGAGCCTTTGTGGCCATGAGCGCGACGATCTTCGCAATGATCGGTATCGGAGCAGACGAACATCCGTCCGCCTTTGTCGTCCAGCACGACCTCGTCCAGATAGACGTTCTCGGCTCCGCACATCGCGCAGGGCTTGTCGAAGCTCTGGATTTCAAAGGGATGATCCTCGAAGTCGAGGCTGACGACCTTCGTGTAGGGCGGAACGGCGTAGATGCGTTTTTCGCGACCCGCGCCGAAAAGCTGAAGCGCTTCCGACATGTGCATTTTCGGGTTGTCGAACTTCGGCGTCGGCGAGGGATCCATGACGTAACGCCCGGCCACCTTCACGGGATAGGCATAGGTCGTCGATATGCGGCCGTTGTGAGCGATGTCTTCATAGAGTTTGACATGCATGAGGCCGTATTCCTCCAGCGCATGCATGATGCGCGTTTCGGTTTCACGCGGCTCGAGGAAACGCAGAGGTTCGGGGATCGGCACCTGATACACGAGAACCTGTCCTTCGTGCAGTGCTTCTTCGGGGATGCGGTGGCGCGTCTGGATGATGCTTGCATCCCCGGTTCGTGTCGTGACGGCGACGTTTGCGACCTTCTGGAAAAAGGCGCGGATGGAAACGGCATTCGTCGTGTCGTCCGCTCCCTGGTCGATAACCTTCAGGACATCGTCCGGGCCGATGATGGACGCGGTGACCTGTACGCCGCCTGTTCCCCAGCCGTAAGGCATCGGCATTTCCCGGGATGCGAAAGGCACCTGATAACCGGGAATTGCGATGGCCTTGAGGATGGCGCGGCGGATCATCCGCTTGGTCTGTTCGTCCAGATAGGCGAAGTTGTAGGTCGCCAGGCCGTCTTCGAATGAAACTTCTTCAAGCATTGCGCGTTAACCTTGCGAAAAAAGGAGTACAAAGCTCATGGAGATGGGAATTCTTGCCGCAGTCTTCTTTGCTGTATTCGCAGCATCGAGCATTTTTTGCGCTTACTGGTTCGGCGAAGAGCGCGGTCGCTGATTTATTCGGCTGCATCGTTCATCCATTCGGCTTGTGAGGCAGTCATCGCGTCGAAATCGGCGCGCATTTTCCGGACGAGAGCAAGTTCCGCCTGAAAATCCACGTAGTGTGGCAGTTTCAGATGTTCCACGAAGCCGGTCGCCTGCACGTTGTCGGCGTGCGAGATGACAAATTCTTCGTCCTGTGCGGGGGCGACCACGTCTTCACCGAACTCACTGGCGCGCAGTGCGCGGTCGACGAGCGACATGGCCATGGCCTTGCGTTCGCTCTGGCCAAAGACGAGCCCATAACCGCGTGTAAACTGCGGCGGTGCCTTGGCCGAGCCCTTGAACTGGTTGACCATCTGGCATTCGGTGACCTGAATATCGCCGATGGAAACGGCAAAACCGAGTTCAGGCACGTCCAGCTCGATTTCCACAGAACCGATGCGGACCTCGCCCACGAACGGATGGTTGCGGCCATAACCGCGCTGCGTGGAGTAAGCCAGCGCAAGAAGAAAGCCCTCATCACCGCGCGCAAGAGACTGCAGGCGAAGGTCGCGCGGCATGGGAAATTCCATCGGCTCGCGCGTCAGGTCGCCCGGTACATGATCGTCCGGCATGTCGCCGTCTGTTTCGATCAGTCCCTCGCCAGCCAGAATGTCTGATACGCGCATCACGTGTTCGGCGTTGCCATCACGAAGATTGGCGGGTTCGACGGTTTCGTCGTCCAGCAGCGCGGGATCGAGCAGGCGGTGGGTATAGTCGAAGGTTGGGCCCAACAGCTGCCCACCGGGAAGATCCTTGTAGGTGGCCGAAACGCGGCGTTGAACTGCCATTCTTGCGTTGTCGACCGGTACCGAGTAACCGAACCGCGGCAATGTCGTGCGATAGGCGCGCAACAGGAAGATCGCCTCGATCATGTCGCCACGCGCCTGCTTGACGGCCATTCCTGCCAGTCCCGGGTCGTAAAGCGAGGCTTCCGCCATGACGCGATCCACGGCAAGGGAAAGCTGCGAAACGATCTGCGCGACAGACATGGCAGGCAGGTTGCGATCGCCGCGCCGTTTGTCGGCGAGCAACCGGTGAGCGTTGGCAATGGCGGCCTCTCCGCCTTTAACTGCAACATACATGTTACGCCTCCACTGGTTCGATGCGCGTCGTGCGCGGCAGGCAGATGAAATGGTCGCTCGACGTCAGGATGACATCGACGCCACGTGGGAAGATGGCGTTGTTCTCCGCCCACAGGGTTGCGAACATTTCTGGCAGGCCGCTCGGTCGGATGACGTTCCGATCGCGGATACCGGGTCCGGACAGGGTCAGTTCCGGGCCATTTTCAAGATCCGGCAATTCGATGACGATGGTTGTCGAGCGATCCGGGTAGTCCTGCGTTCCCTGCGCAAAAAGGCCAAGCGCGGGAACGCCGCTACCCATTTCCACGATTGCAAAACAGGCATCCTGCTTTTCTTCCGTCGTCGGAGCGCCCGTGTGAAAACCGATCCAGCTCGGCACGAGCGACTTTCGAACCGCGCCGCTCAGCCAGACCAGTGTATCGTGATCGCACAGCGCGAGTATGATGCCGCCCGTTGCCGCAGCGAGCGGTGCAGGTGGATGGATAGGGCCATCGATTGCTTGGAGCGTACCCGGCCGCGCCATGCCATCCATCAGTTTCTTGAAGATCTTCTGTGAATCGAGAACAGCATCGGTAAAGCCGCCCGTCAGTGCTTCTGCCTTGATGCCCATCAGTCTTCTCCCCGAACCATTGTGAAGAAATCGACGCGTGTTGCAGCCGTCTCTCTGGTCTGCCGGTCCTGTTCGTCGGCCAGCCTCTTCTCGACCGGCGCCAGGATCTCGTCTTCGACAAACCGACGCTTCAGCGTGTCCTGCCACAGCGCATCGAAGATCGCGGCATACCAGGCCCTCTTGCGGCTCGTACCCAGAAGGTGTGCATGACCGATGGAGCCGGAGGGCAGCTTAACGGTGGCGCGGGTCACGGTCGTTTCGCCGAGATTGAATGGTGCTCCGCCACCGCCAATGCGGCCTTTGACCATGACCAGCCCGGTTTCCGGGCCACGTATGGCTGTTGCCTGCGGGTCGGCATCCTGTTTGCTCCATGCAGCCTGCAGTTCCTGCAGCGTGGCGCGGGCGAGGAGTGCCGCCACCCGCCGGCGCTCTGAATGGTGAAGCTTCGTGTCTTGTTCGTGCATCATTGACCTCAAATGTCTATTGATATAGACAACTATACAATGTAAGGTACAATTACCGTCGATGAATGACAAGCGTGTGACACAGGCCCGTGATGAAGAGAAAGAATGGAGTGGCGCTCTGGCGTCAGATCGCCGACAGGATCAGGCAGGAGATCGCCGCTGGCGATCATGATGCAACGGGCATGTTACCGCCCGAGATGACCCTTTCGGAAAAATTCGGTGTGAACCGCCACACCGTCCGCAGCGCGATTGCGGCGCTCGCCAGCGAAGGCATCGTTGAGCCGTTGCAGGGGCGGGGGACGATGATCGTTCGCAAGGGCCGTCTGAGTTTCCCGATTTCGAAACGCACCCGTTTCACGGCTGGCATCGGGGAGCAGGCGAAGGATATGGAGGCGCTGCTTCTTTCGCATTCGATAGAGAAGGCGACCGAGGATTTGGCGACGCGCCTGAAGCTGGATGTCGGCGAGCCGTTGATCCGCATGGAGACACTGAGGAAAGCCGACCATCACCCTGTTTCCCGCTCGACGACATGGTTTCCGGCGAAACGGTTTTCGGGAATCGAGGAGGCTTACCGTGCCAGCGGTTCGATCACGGAAGCCTTCGCAAAGCTCGGGCTGAAGGACTATGTGCGCGATACGACGGTCATTTCAGCAACCCATGCGGATGCGGAGGATTTGTCCGATCTGGAGTTGTCTCCAGGTGCGATCGTGCTCGTCACATATGCGCTTAATACGGATATCGATGGCGTACCCGTTCAGTACGCCATCAGCCGTTTTTCAGCTGATACCGTGGAATTCACGATCGAAAACTGAGGTCGCAGTTTGGATGGGTGCTGCCTATTCGGGCAGTTGCAGGCCAAGTACATCCAGCATCGAATAGAGGCCCGGTTTTTTGTCGCGCCCCCAGATTGCCGCGGCAACTGCACCGCGCGCAAAGATCGATCTGTCGCCCGCATAGTGGGAAAGCTCGACGCGTTCGCCTTCGCCCGCAAAGATAACCGAATGTTCGCCGATGACGGAACCGCCGCGCAACGTGGCAAAGCCGATTGTGCCGGTTTCACGTGCACCGGTGTGTCCGTCACGTACGCGAACGGAAGATGCGGTCAGGTCGACCTTGCGTCCTGCCGCCGCCGCCTCACCGAGCAGAAGGGCGGTGCCGGATGGCGCGTCGACCTTGTGCTTGTGATGCATTTCGAGAATTTCGATATCCCAGTTCTGCGCATCGAGTGCGCGTGCCGCCTGTGCCGTCAGAACGCTGAGCAGGTTGACGCCGAGGCTCATATTGCCGGACTTGATGATCCGCGCATGACGCGATGCGGCCTCGAATTTCTCTTCGTCTTCAGGCGAGCAGCCCGTGGTGCCGATGACATGAACGATGCGTGCCTGCGCGGCAAGCCCCGCAAACGTGACGCTCGTTGCAGGCGAGGTGAAGTCGATGACACCTTCGGCATGAAGAAAGGCTTCGAGCGGATCGCTGGTGATCGCGATGCCGATTGGCCCAAGACCTGCGACTTCACCGGCATCGCGACCAACGAAGGCAGATCCCTCGCGTGCCACGGCGGCGTGGAGTGTGACGCCGGGTGTCTGGTGAACGAGGCGGATCAGCGCCTGCCCCATACGGCCTGCTGCTCCAACCACCACCAGTTTCATATCGTTGCCGCTCATGCTTTCACTCATTCCGTTTTCGGCGGATCAGCGTCCGCCAAGTCTGCCCGCTCAGGATTGGCGGCGAAGGTAAAGATCATCCGTCCGCTTCGCAAGCGTGGCATGCGAGCCTTTTTGCCGTGCCGTTAGCTCAGGCTTTCCAGCGTCGCCCATCAAGCGAAAGGCCGAAATCGGAAGGCGTTCTGGCATAGGTCGCCAGACCGGACAGTGCAGCCTGCGGATGGGTGACGACAAAGGTCGGGATGCTGCGCATCAACGCCTTGTGAGGCGCCTTGTCTTCGAACGCTGCCCGGAACTCTGGGCTTTTCAGTGCCGGGAGGATTTTCTGGGAGATCCCGCCCGCCAGATAAACACCTCCCTTGGCCATGAAGATCAGAGCAATGTCTCCTGCGACGCGGCCGAGATAGGTGCTGAACAGCGTCAGGGTTTCCTTCGCCTGGGCGTTCTCGCTGGAAAGTCCCTGGGATGTTATGTCGGCGGGATCGGAGAGCACTGGCTCGATGCCATCGGCGGCACACACGGCACGGTAGAGATTGACCAGTCCGCGTCCGCAAAGGATCTGCTCACCTGCAACACGTCCCTCGATGGTTTCGATATGGGGGAAAACGGCATAGTCGCGATCCGTTCTTGGGCCGATGTCGATATGACCGCCTTCGCCTGGAACCGGGAACCACATATGGCGGGCATAAACGAGACCTGCGACGCCAAGGCCGGTGCCAGGTCCAAGCACCACGCGGGACGCCAGTGCATCCTTCCGCTCGGGGCCGATAAGCTCGCGGTTGTCATCATCGAGAGCGGCAATCGCCAGCGCCTGCGCTTCGAAATCGTTGATGACGATGACGTCCTTCAGGCCGAGATTGGCCAGCATGTCCTTCGGTTTGACCACCCAATGGCAATTGGTCAGCGGAATTTCATCGCCCTCGATCGGCCCGGCAATGGCAAGAATGGTCGAAACCGGCTGGATGGACGTCTTGTCGAGAACCGCCTGCTGTATGGCGTCGTCGATGGTCGGGTACTCGGCCGTCTTGACCGTTGTGAAATGCGCGGGTTCCGCAAAGGCATCGATCAGAATGGAAAAGCGTGCATTGGTGCCGCCGATGTCGCCAATAAGGATCGGGAAGGAGAGATATTCGGTATCGGACGTCTTGGGCATTACCTGTTCCACTTTTGGTGCGAGCATCAGTCGGCGAGGTTGAAGTCGGTGAGCTTTTCCGCAGTGGCTCGATTGAGAGCCATGGGAATGTCGTAGACGGTGGCGAGGCGCGTCAGGGCCTTCACGTCCACGTCATGCGGCATCGGCGTCAATGGATCGGTGAAGAAAATCAGCATGTCCACGGCACCGGTTGCGATCATCGCGCCGATCTGCTGATCGCCGCCAAGCGGCCCGCTCTTGAGGCGAATGACGTTCAACCCCGGACAGGCTTCCTGAACGCGGCCACCCGTCGTACCGGTTGCAACGATCTTGAACTTGGAGAGCGCTTTTTGATGCCGGCGGGCAAAATCCGCCATGTCATCCTTTTTTTCGTCGTGGGCTATGAGCGCGATACAGCGTTCTTCAGCCATGGGCAGCTTATCTCCAATGAATAATTAAATCGATTTGAAGCCTTCTATAGCAGCTTGCCGCCATTTGAAAAGCGGCGCTTTTTAATGCTGCATTTCTGTTTCAGTTCAATGTCGGGCGCTGTAGCGGAAGAGGAATGTCGGCGGGTGGCTGAACGGGAGGAGCAGCCTGAATGACGGATTCGACGCTTTGCTGGTCTGTTGCCTGCGCTGGCGAATAGGCTTGCGCGGAGAGGCCTTCCGGATTGGCTGATGGAGCGGATGCGACAGCCGCGCATGCGGCCGGCAGATCGGACACCATGACCTGGCGTGGTTTGACCGGCTTGGCGTTCGGGTCTTTTTTCGGCGGCGCCCAAGGCTCCTTGGTAAACCACCATGCCAGCGATTTATCGCAACCGTCACCCTTGCCGACCGGTGCCTGAGGTTTGCAGTTCGCCGCACCGGGCGGGCATTCGAGCCTGATGTGAAAATGTTCGTCATGACCGTAGATCGGACGGATCTTGCCCATGAACGTGCGGTCGCCGGTCCACGTCTGGCAGAGTTTCTGCTTGATCGCCGGGTTGACGAAAACTCGTTCAACCTGCGGATAGCTGGCGGCCATCATCACGAGACGGGCATTCAGCGGCGTCCATTTGCGGTCGTCGACCGTCAGGAACTTGCTCTTGTCCAGCATGGAGACGAACGGCGTCGTTTCACGTTCCTGCGCGCTCAGCCGGTAGTTGGGCATCGGCCGCCACCAGACGTCGACATCGAGGCCGATCTGGTGTGATGCATGGCCGGAAAGCATGGGACCGCCACGCGGCTGGGAGATATCGCCGAGCAGAAGGCCCGGCCAGCCGATCTTCTGCGCATCCTGCGAAAACTGCTCGAGGAAGGATATCAGTTGCGGCTGCCCCCAGCGGCGATTGCGCGAAAGGCGCATGGCCTGCCAGCCGGGGCCATCCGTCGGCATGGCGATTGCGCCCGATTGGCAACCCTTTGCATAGGAACCGATCGGCTGGGATGTGGTTGCGGATGGCAGGGTTAGATGGCCGAAAACTTCCTTGGCAGGACGGTCTTCGGCAGTAACGGTTCCCGCCTGGAGCGCGGAAAGAACCGAAACGGCCAACAGAGCTCGTTTAAACACCCTCGATGATCCCGCCGTCATGTCGCTGCCGCCTGCTTCGTCCGAAATGATTCTCTTGTCCCGAGATTAAACTGGATCTGGAATTTGTTGAAACCATGTTTGGCGGCGATGCGCTCTGCGTTGAAAAGACCCTGTGATTGGGGAGATAAAGACCTTGTGAGCCACGGCATCTGTTTTTTGCCCATGTTTGTTTTATGCTTTGCGCAACGACCACGAAAAACAGGGGCTTTCCCGTATGGTATTGGTACAACTGAAATCCCGCCTCGTTATCGCGCTTGCCGCATCCGCATTGTTGATGCCGGCTTTTGCATCCGCTCAGGATGCGGATGGTTGGCGTAAGGGGATTTCAACCGTTGGCGACCTGAAGCACCCTGACGCTTTCCCCCATTTCGATTACGTCAATCCGAATGCGCCGAAAGGCGGCACGCTCCGGCTTTCGTCGGAAGGAAGCTTCGATACGCTGAACCCGCTTCTTGCACGCGGAGAGGCCGGTGAGGGGTTGGGTCTCGTCTACGAGACGCTGATGACCTCGGCACTGGACGAGATATCGTCCATGTACGGGCTTCTCGCCGAGGCCCTTAAACATCCAGATGACTTCAGTTCCGTGACATTCCGCCTGCGTGCGGAAGCCAGCTGGGCGGATGGCAAGCCGGTAACACCGGAAGATGTGGTGTTCAGCTTCGAGCAGGCAAAAAAATCGAACCCGCAGATGGAGTTCTATTACCGCCATGTCGTCAGCGCCGAGAAAACGGCAGACCGGGAAGTGACTTTCAAGTTCGATGAACCGAACAATCGCGAACTGCCGCAGATCGTTGGCCAGCTTCTGGTCGTTCCCAAGCATTGGTGGGAAGGCACAGGAGCCGATGGAAAGCCGCGCGACATTACGAAAACCACGCTTGAAGTGCCCATGGGCTCAGGCCCGTATCGTGTTGCCGCCGTCACACCCGGCTCCACCATCCGCTACGAGCTGCGCGACGATTATTGGGGCAAGAACGTCAACGTCAATGTCGGCCAGAACAATTTCGGTTCCATCGTCTACAGCTATTTTGCTGACCGTGACGTGATGTTCGAGGCATTCCGATCCGGCAATACCGACTACTGGTGGGAGAACTCCGCGCGTCGCTGGGCAACGGCCTACGATTTCCCCGCCGTCAATGATGGTCGCATCAAGCGCGAGGAGCTGGAAAACGAGATGCGTAAGGTCGGCGTCATGGTCGGCTTCATCTTCAACACCCGCCGCGACAAGTTTGCCGATCCGCGTGTCCGTGAAGCGCTGAACTATGCCTTCGATTTCGAAGAGCTGAAGCGCACGATCTTCTACGGCTCCTACGATCGCGTCGACAGCTTCTTCTTCCGTACCGAACTGGCGTCCTCCGGCCTTCCGCAGGGTCGTGAACTGGAAATACTGAACGAGGTGAAGGATCTCGTTCCACCACGCGTTTTCACCGAACCTTATACCAACCCAGTCAACGGCGATCCGGCAAAGCTGCGCGACAACCTTCGCAAGGCGGTCGCCATGCTGAAGGAAGCGGGTTACGAGCTGAAGGGCAACCGGATGGTCAACACGAAGACCGGCCAGCCCCTCACGTTTGAAATCATGCTCGGCGGCCCGACGATCGAGCCGGTCGCCCTGTCGTTTTCGCAGAACCTCAAGAAGATCGGCATCGATGCCACTGTGCGGAGTGTCGAGCAGTCCCAGTTCACCAACCGCTGGCGCTCGCGCGATTTCGATGTGATGTACAATGCCTGGGGCGAGTCGATGAACCCGGGCAATGAGCAGGCGGAATATTGGGGTTCGGATGCCGCCAGGCGCGAAGGCTCGCAGAATTACAGCGGCATCAGCGATCCCGGCGTAGACGCTCTCATCAAGAAGGTCGTCTTTGCGAAGGATCGCGAGGATCTCGTCGCGGCCGTCCACGCGCTGGATCGTGTCCTTCTGGCGCATCACATCGTCGTGCCGAGCTACAGCTCCAAGTCGTCGCGCATCGCCTACTGGGGCAGGTTGGCGCATCCCGAAAAACTGCCGGAATATTCTATTGGCATGCCGTCCGTGTGGTGGTCTGCCGAAGCAGCGAAATGATGGAACATCCTACACTCAAGCGTGAACGGAAGCTGCGGAAGGGTTACGTTTTCTCTCCGCAGCTCCAAAGCCTTGCTTTCGCTTCGAAGGCTTGATTCACATAGGCAGATACGAATCGCTTTAGAGCGCAGCGAGCGCTTTCAGGAAAGGACCGGGTTTGACCGAAACGAAAACCGCTGGCGCATTGGCCCGAGGCAGGGACTGATGGGAGGATATATTCTCAGACGTCTGGCTCTGATGATCCCGACGATGATCGGCATCATGGGCATTTCGTTTCTTGTCATCCAGTTTGCGCCCGGCGGCCCGGTGGAGCAGGTGGTTGCGCAACTGACCGGCCAAGGCGACAGCGCGTCGGATCGCCTGTCCGGTGGCGGTGATCTGCTCGGCCAGTCCGGAGGTTTCGATGAAAGCGGTTCGAAATATCGCGGAGCGCAGGGGCTTGATCCAGACCTCATTGCCAAGCTGGAAAAGCAGTTCGGCTTCGACAAGCCGCCGCTCACCCGTTTTCTCGATATGATGTGGAACTACATCCGCTTCGATTTTGGTGACAGCTTCTTCAGAAATTCGTCGGTCATCGATCTCATCATCGACAAGCTGCCGGTTTCGATGTCACTCGGTTTCTGGATTCTCATCATTTCCTACATGATCTCGATCCCCCTCGGCATCAAGAAGGCCGTGTCGGACGGCTCGACGTTCGATGTCTGGACCTCGGGTGTGATCATCATCGGTTATGCCGTGCCAAGCTTCCTCTTCGGTATCCTGCTGATCGTCCTGTTCGCTGGTGGGTCATTCTTCGACTGGTTCCCGCTGCGCGGACTGGTGTCGGATAACTTCGCCGAGCTGAACTGGTGGCAGAAGATCATCGACTATTTCTGGCACCTCACCCTGCCTCTGATCGCGCTCTCATTGTCGGCCTTTGCAACGACGACGCTGCTGACGAAGAATTCCTTCATCGACGAGATCAAGAAGCAATATGTGGTGACGGCTCGCGCCAAGGGCCTGTCGGAGCGCAAGGTGCTTTACGGCCATGTTTTCCGCAACGCCATGCTGATCGTCATTGCCGGTTTCCCCGGCGCATTCATCTCCGCCTTCTTCACCGGTTCGCTGTTGATCGAGAATATCTTCTCGCTCGATGGGCTGGGGCGTCTCGGTTATCTTTCGGTCGTCAACCGTGATTATCCGATCGTTTTCGGCACGCTCTATATCTTCTCGCTGATGGGGCTTGTCGTCGGTCTGCTCTCCGACCTTATCTATACATGGATCGATCCGCGGATCGACTTCGAGCGGAGGGATGTGTGATGAACGTCGCATCTTCCGTCGATGGCACCGTGACAGCGCCTCCGAAGCGTCCGTGGTTTTCGCCGACCAGCAAACGGCGCTGGCAGAATTTCAAGGCCAACCGGCGCGGTTACTGGTCGTTCTGGCTGTTCCTCATCCTGTTTTTCCTGAGCCTTGCCGCGGAATTCATCGCCAACGATAAGCCGATCCTCGCCTCTTACAAGGGTGAGATTCTGGTGCCTGTGATGGTAGATTACCCGGAAGAGAAATTCGGCGGCTTCCTGGCGCAGACCGATTACAAATCCTCCTTCATTCAGGATGAGATCAACGCCAACGGCTGGATGGTATGGCCGCCGATCCGTTACTCCTACCAGACGGTCAATTCCAACATTCCGCATTCCGCGCCCACACCGCCGTTCTGGCTGATGGACAGGCAGCAGCGTTGCTCGGCCTATCCTGAGGGCGATGCCGATCCTAACTGCACGCTTGGAAATCTCAACTGGCTGGGAACCGACAATCAGGCCCGCGACGTGACGGCACGCATGATTTACGGTTTCCGTATCTCTGTTCTGTTCGGTCTGGCGCTGACCATAGCGTCGGCTGTTGTCGGCGTAACCGCAGGTGCCGTTCAAGGCTACTTCGGCGGCTGGACGGACCTGTTGATGCAACGCTTTATCGAGATCTGGTCATCCATGCCGGTTCTCTACATCCTGCTCATCATAGCGGCGATCATGCCACCCGGCTTCTTCGTGCTGCTCGGCATCATGCTGCTGTTCTCATGGGTCGGGTTTGTCGGCGTGGTGCGTGCCGAGTTTCTCCGCGCCCGCAACTTCGAATATGTTCGCGCTGCTCGAGCGCTCGGGGTCGGCAATGGAACCATCATGTTCCGGCATCTGCTGCCCAACGCCATGGTCGCAACGCTGACCTTCCTGCCGTTCATCCTGTCCGGCTCGATCACGACGCTGACGTCGCTCGACTTCCTCGGCTTCGGCATGCCACCCGGCTCGCCGTCGCTCGGCGAAATGATCGCGCAGGGCAAGAACAATCTCCAGGCGCCCTGGCTCGGCCTGACAGCCTTCTTCACCATGTCGATCATGCTCTCTCTTCTGATCTTCGTGGGCGAGGCGGTTCGCGACGCCTTCGATCCGCGCAAGACGTTCCGGTGATCGCCATGACGGAAACAATGAACACTCCCCTTCTTTCCGTTCAGGATCTGTCGGTCGCCTTTCATCAGGGCGGCACGACGAGCCTTGCCGTCGATCATGTGTCGTTTGACATCATGCCGGGCGAAGTCGTCGCCCTCGTCGGTGAATCCGGTTCCGGCAAGTCGGTGACGGCCAACTCCATCCTGAAATTGTTGCCGTATCCGGCCGCAAGCCATCCATCCGGCAAGATCGTCTTTGACGGCAAGGACATGTTGAGTCTGCCGGAAAAGGCGCTGCGCGGCGTGCGCGGCAACGACATAACCATGATCTTTCAGGAGCCCATGACCTCGCTCAACCCGCTTCACACGATCGAGCGGCAGATCGGCGAAATCCTGGAGTTGCATCAGGCCATCAACGGCGCAGAGGCCAGAAACCGCACGCTGGATCTTCTGCGGCAGGTCGGCATCCGTGAGCCGGAAAAACGTCTCAAAGCCTATCCTCATGAGCTTTCCGGCGGTCAGCGGCAGCGTGTCATGATTGCGATGGCGCTGGCCAACCGGCCGAAACTTCTGATCGCCGACGAGCCGACGACGGCACTTGATGTCACGGTTCAGGCACAGATTCTTGAATTGTTGAGCGAACTCAAGACACAGCACGGCATGTCCATGCTGTTCATTACCCACGACCTTGGCATCGTCCGTAAATTTGCCGACCGGGTCTGCGTGATGACCAAGGGCAAGATTGTCGAGACGGGCACCGTCGAGCAGGTCTTCAACCGGCCTCAGCACGAGTATACGCGTCATCTGCTGGCAGCCGAGCCGAAAGGTGAGCCACCCGCAGCCGATGACGGAAAACCCGTTGTCATGCAGGGGGACGACATCAAGGTCTGGTTCCCTATCAAGGCAGGCCTGATGCGACGCGTGGTCGATCATGTGAAGGCGGTTGATGGCATCGATATTACGCTGCGAGCCGGTCAGACGGTTGGCGTCGTCGGTGAATCCGGCTCCGGAAAGACAACGCTCGGCCTGGCGCTGTCCCGCCTGATCGCTTCGAAAGGGCGCATCAGCTTTATCGGGCAGTCTATCGACAGCTATTCCTACAAGATGATGAAGCCGCTGCGAAATCGTCTTCAGGTGGTGTTTCAGGATCCTTACGGTTCGCTGAGCCCGCGCATGTCGGTCGGTGAGATCATAGAGGAGGGGCTGAAGGTTCACGAGCGGTCGCTTTCCGCGGATGAGCGAGACACGCTTGTCGCAAAGGCGCTGGAAGAGGTGGGGCTGGATCCGGCAACCCGCTGGCGTTATCCGCACGAGTTTTCCGGTGGTCAGCGCCAGCGTATCGCGATTGCCCGCGCCATGGTGCTCAAGCCCCGTTTCGTGATGCTGGACGAGCCGACGTCAGCGCTCGACATGAGCGTTCAGGCACAGGTGGTCGATCTGTTGCGTGACCTGCAGGCTCGTCACGATCTGGCCTATCTCTTCATCAGTCATGACCTGAAAGTGGTGAAGGCGCTTGCCAACGATCTGATCGTCATGCGCCACGGCAAGGTTGTGGAGAGCGGCCCAGCCTCCAGTATCTTCGCTGATCCGCAGGAGGATTACACCAAGGCGTTGCTGGCGGCGGCGTTCAACATCGAGGCGATGGAAACCAGGGCGGTTGGTCAGTAAGGGAGCCCGGTTAAACGGTAAGGTGATGATTTTTTTCATTGCTTTGCCGGATGCGCCGACCCATCTTGCTGGCATGTGCCTTGGCAGGTACGCGGTGAAAGTGGATGGGTGGAATGGCAGCGGATGTGATTGTTCTGGGGGCTGGAATCATTGGGGTTTCGGTGGCGTTGCAACTGGCGCGCAGGGGCAAGTCGGTCGTGCTGCTAGATCGGCGAGGGCCGGGTGAGGAAACCTCTTTCGGCAATGCCGGTTTGATCCAGCGCGAAGGCGTGGTGCCATACGGTTTCCCGCAGGATCTAGGCCTGCTGCTCAAATACTCGCTGAACAACCGTATCGATGCGCATTACCACCTGCGTGCGCTGCCTAAGATCGCGCCATTTCTCGGTCGATACTGGTTTCACTCCACCGCATCCCGTCACGCCGCGATTGCGAAGGCGTATGCGCCGCTGATCGAACATTCGGTTTCCGAGCATGATATCCTGATCAAGGAGGCGAAGGCGGAAGAGCTGATCGTCAAGAACGGCTGGATGGAAGCCTACAGAACCGCGGAAAAGCGCGATGCCGATTATGCTTTCGCTGAACGCCTGGCTCGTGACCATGGCATTTCCCATACGAAACTCAGTGGTGCGGATCTGGCCGAGGCAGAGCCGGATCTCAGCCACGATTTCGTCGGTGGCCTGAAGTGGAACGACCCCTGGTCCGTTCTCGATCCGCACGCGCTGACTCTCGCCTATGTCAGGCTTTTTGAAAGCCTTGGCGGTTCAGTCGTTCGCGGCGATGCGGCGACCCTCAGCCAGACGGTCAAGGGCTGGACTGTACGCACCGAGACGGGTTCGGTTGAAGCCGAACATGCCGTTGTCGCACTGGGACCGTGGGCAGACACGGTGACGGGGCGGCTTGGTTATAGGTTTTCGCTGGGGGTCAAGCGCGGCTACCACATGCACTACGCGCCGCAGACGGGCAGGAAACTCAACAACTGGCTGATCGATGTCGAGCGGGGCTATTTCCTGGCTCCGATGCGAAAAGGCATCCGCCTGACCACAGGCGCGGAATTTGCCGAACGCGATGCGCCGAAATCGCCGGTCCAGATCGAGCGCGCCGAACGCATTGCCCGCACGGTCTTTCCGCTGGGCGGCAAGCTGGACGCCGAACCATGGATGGGATCGCGGCCCTGCACGCCGGATATGATGCCGATCATCGGCAAGGCACCACGCCATGCCGCATTGTGGTTCGCTTTCGGTCACGCCCATCATGGCCTGACACTCGGGCCGATCACCGGCCGGATATTGGCGGAAACGATGCTCGGCGAGACGCCGGTTGTACCACTCGACCCTTACCGACCCGAAAGGTTCAATCCGTAAGAAGTGCGAAAATCTTCTGAATTCTCTGGCCTTTGGGCATTTGGCCACGTAGCATGGTCTCATAAAAGGGGAAAAGGCGCGGTTTAGCCGCGTAAAGAAGGGCGAACGTCATCATGACGGCGAGGTTTCTCATTTATCAGCAGCAGGACGATTTTCGTTAGCGCGCTCCGTGCTGCGCGAACCGAATGGAAACAGCCTGCTGGTGCATGATGGATGATATTGAAAACGCAAAGAAATTTTTCGCCGATAACCCTGATATCGAAATACTTGAAGCCTTTGTCATAGATGCCAACGGTGTGCCGCGCGGTAAATGGATTCCGCGTGAGCGGGCCATCGACGTGCTGGAGAAAGGCATGGCGATCCCGCGCTCCGTTTACGCGCTGGATATCTGGGGCCGAGACGTCCACGCCGCCGGGCTTGCGGAAGGAACCGGGGATCCGGACGGTTTCTGTTTCCCTGTTCCCGGTACCCTGTCGCGCGTGACCTGGCTTGGGCGGCCCACGGCGCAGGTTCTCCTTGCCATGCGCAACCCGGACGGGTCGGGTTTTTATGGCGACCCCCGGCATGTCCTGTCGCAGGTGCTGGAGGGGTACCGAAAAGCCGGACTGACGCCCGTTGTTGCTACTGAACTCGAGTTTTATCTGATCGATCCGGTGCGCTCGGCGCTCGATCCGGTCCGTCCGCCCAACAGTCGCGAAGGACGCTGGCATACCGGCCAGACGCAGGTTCTGTCGATTTCAGAATTACAGGATTTCGAGGATGTTTTTCACGATATCGCCACCGCCTGCCGTGCGCAGGGCGTGCTGGCCGATACCACGCTTCGGGAAAACGGTCCCGGCCAGTATGAGATCAATCTCAACCATGTGCCTGATGCCTTGAGGGCAGCGGACTTCGCCGTATTCCTCAAACGCATCGTCAAGGGCGTGGCGCGCAAGCATGATCTCGATGCCACCTTCATGGCCAAGCCCTATGGCATGCAGGCCGGTAACGGCATGCATGTGCATTTTTCGGTTCTCGACCGGGATGGCAACAATGTCTACGCCGGAGAAAATGGGCCTTCCGATGCGCTGATGCATTCGGTGGGTGGCCTTCTGGAGAACATGGGAGAAAGCATGGCGATCTTCGCGCCGCACGCCAACTCCTACCGGCGACTGACGCCCAGCGAACATGCACCGACCTACGCCTCCTGGGGCATCGACAATCGTTCAGCGGCGGTGCGCGTCATTGTCGCCAGCAAACCGGCGACGCGTATCGAACACCGTGTTGCGGGTGCAGACACCAACCCGTATCTGGTTCTGGCGATGATCCTTAGCGCGGCACTCGCTGGCATGAAGGAAAAACGTCAGCCGGGTGGCGCGATCTCGGGCGACAGCCACGCCATCAATCACGAACCGCTGCCGACCAACTGGGATTACGCCCTGCAGCGTTTCACGCGCTCGAGCTTTGCATATGCAACCCTCGGCCAGAAATATCGCACGCTGTTTTCCGCCTGCAAACAGCAGGAACTTTCCGAGTTTTCTTTGCGTGTAACCGACGTCGAGTATGACGCCTATATCAGGACGGTTTGAAATGGCTGAAGTCACGAGTATTCCCAATCCCGGCCATACCACGTCCTGGTATGCGGCCTCCGCCAACGTCAAATCCGTGCGTCCTTCGCTCGAGGGGCATCTGGATACCGATGTCTGCGTGATCGGCGGCGGTTTCACCGGAATTTCCGCGGCACTGGAACTCAGTGAACGCGGTTATTCCGTTGTCGTTCTGGAAGGGGTGCGGGTTGGCTTCGGTGCCTCTGGCCGCAATGGCGGTCAGATCGTCAACGGCTACAGCCGTGATCTGGAAACCATCGCCGGTCGCTACGGGCGTGACAAGGCGGTGAAGCTGGGAGCAATGTCGCTGGAGGGCGGCGCGATCATCCGTGAGCGGGTGAAGAAATACGCTATCGACTGCGATCTCGTCGATGGCGGTTTCTTCGCGGCCTTCACACCCAAGCAGATCCGCGAAATGGAGGCGCACAAGGCCCATTGGGAGAAGCACGGCCACAGTGGTCTTGAGATGGTGTCCAAGGCTGACGTTGGAAAATATGTGCGAACGGATCGTTATGCGGGCGGCATGATCGACCGTTTCGGCGGGCACATCCATCCGCTCAATCTCGTGCAGGGAGAGGCTGCTGCTGCCGAGAGCCTTGGTGCACGTATCTTCGAAAACTCAAGGGTGATTTCTGTCGAGCAGGGCGAAAATCCCCTCGTTCGCACTGCGGCCGGCAGCGTGAAGGCAAAATACGTACTGGTCTGCGGCAACGCCTATCTTGGCAAGCTTTTGCCCGAAATCGGTGATCGCATGATGCCGGTTTCCAGTCAGGTCATGGCAACCGAGCCTCTTGATCCGGCGCTGATCGAAGGTCTGTTGCCGGCGAATTATTGTGTCGAAGATGCCAACTACATTCTCGATTATTATCGTCGGACCTCCGACAACAGGCTGCTTTACGGTGGTGGCATCGGTTATGGCGGTAGCGATCCGTCGGACCTTACCGGCGTCATCCGTCCCAATATGCTGAAGACGTTTCCGCAGCTGGCGAAAGCCAAAATCGATTTTGCCTGGAGCGGCAACTTTGCGCTGACGTTGACGCGCATTCCCCACATGGGCAGGCTTTCGGATCGCATCTATTTTTCGCATGGCGATAGCGGCCATGGCGTTACGACCACCCACCTGCTCGGCAAGATTCTCGGCGAAGCTGTTGCAGGCCACGCCGAGCGTTTTGATATCTGGAGTTCGCTGCCGAACTATCCGTTCCCCGGCGGAAAGACCTTCCGCGTTCCGCTCACCGTGCTGGGCGCTTGGTGGTACGGACTAAGGGACAAGCTCGGGCTTTAGAATGATACCGTCTTGAGGCCGGAGAGGGCGTTTTCGACGATCTCATCCGGTGTGGCGTCGATGCTGACCGTCACGACGCCAGGTTCGCCGGTTGGCACCTCCAGTGTCGCAAGCTGTGTCTTGAGCAGCGATAGCGGCATGAAATGCCCCTTGCGTTCGCCCATGCGCTGGCTGAGCAATTCGAGGCTGCCTTCGAGATAGACGAAAGCGAGCTGACCGTCGCAGGCTTCGCGAAGTCGGTCCCGATAGATCTTCTTCAGTGCCGAGCAGGAAACGACGACACCGCTGCCTTCATATCCCTTGCGCAGTTCCGCGCCGATGAGGTCGAGCCACGGCCAGCGATCTTCGTCGGTCAGGGGAGTGCCGGCAGACATCTTGTCTACATTGGATTTGGGATGCAGCTTATCGCCTTCGATGTACGTGATGCCAAGCTTTTCAGCCAGTGCCTCACCAACCGTGGACTTGCCACAGCCGCTCACTCCCATCACTATGATTGCCTGCGTCACCCGAGCCTCGAATGTTTCTGTTTCGACGATCAGCCCCTAACACGGGGAGCAAACCATCGAAACAGAAAAGTTTACCGTCAGCAGTTCATATCAATGGCCTGCTTTTCTGGTGGCATTTTTTTCCAGCGCCGAGAATCCTGCGTGGATCAGGATTGCGAGGGCTGCAACGATCAAGCCGCCCTGAAGAATGAAGGCCAGATTGTTGGATTGCAGCCCGGCAATGATGACTTCACCCAGCGTTCGTGCCGCGACGGTTGAGCCGATGGTTGCGGTGGAAAGGCTGATGACGGCCGAAAGCCTTATGCCTGCAAGGATAGCGGGGAGGGCAAGCGGCAGCTCGACCTTCACAAGCCGTTGCCAACCCGTCATGCCACTGCCTTTTGCGGCGTCCAGCACAGTGGCGGGAAGCGTCGTGAGCCCGGTCAGCGTATTCTCGAAAACGGGGAGAAGGGCATAAAGAAAAAGGGCGATGAGGGTTGGCTTTTCGCCAAAGCCGATCATCGGTACGGCAAGCGCCAGAACAGCGACGGGCGGAAACGTCTGGCCGATGTTCACGATGCTGCGGGAAAGCGGCAGGAACTCTGCACCGAAAGGGCGGGTGACAACGATGGCGAGCGTGCCGGCAACCAGCGTTGCCAGTGTCGTGGCAACGCCAACGATCGCCAGATGCGACAGTGTGAGCGAAAACAGGTTTGCCTGAATGTAGATGGCAGGCGCATTGGGTTGCACGAGTGGCTCAAAGATCGGCGCAAAGAGTTCCGGCGCTGTCAGGAAGATCACGAGCACCAGAAGCAGCAGGCCATTCGCAAGAAACGTAACGGATTTGTTCATGTCGTTCCGGCTGCATGCTGGAGAAGAACATCACGGTGCACCCGACCGAGAAGCCTGCCCTCCTCGTCAGTTACCGGCAATGCGTCTAGCCCCGTCCACAGCATGGCGGACAACGCATCACGCTGAGTGGCGTGGATGGCAAGCGGGCTTCCTTCGGCCGTTCCCGGCTCGATCACATCGGCAATCGGCAGAACGGACAGCAATTTCAGGGACAGTTCGGTTTCGCCAATCATGGTGCGGACGAAATCCGTCGCGGGCTTCAGAACGAGTTCGGCGGGCGATCCGCACTGCACGACACGGCCCTTGTCCATCACGACGATCTGTTGCGCCAGTCGGAACGCCTCATCCATATCATGCGTCACCAGAACAACTGTCACACCCACCTTTTTCTGGATGCCAAGGAGATCTGTTTGCGCCTTTGCGCGGATGACGGGATCGAGTGCGCCGAAGGGTTCGTCCATAAGAAGGATGTTTGGTTCTGCGGCGAGAGCGCGTGCCACACCGACACGCTGCTGCTGCCCGCCGGAAAGTTCGTGTGGAAAACGGTTGGCGTAGAGCGCCGGATCGAGTTGAAAGAGCAGCATAAGCTCCTCGGTCTTGGCGTCGATCCTTTTCCTGTCCCAGCCGACCAGCTCTGGTACGGTCGCGATGTTCTGCGCAACCGTGCGATGCGGAAACAGGCCGTGCCCCTGTATGGCGTAGCCGATCTGCCGACGAAGCCTGAAACCCGGTAGCCCGTTGATGTTCTGGCCGTCGATCCTGATTGCGCCGGAACTCGGCTCGACCAGCCGGTTTATCATGCGAAGCAGTGTGGTTTTTCCCGATCCCGATGTGCCGACGATCACGGTGACCGTGTGAGGCGGAACGCTGAGCGATACGTCATCCACCACAGCAGTTCCGTTGTATCGTTTGGTTATGTTTTCGATCTCGATCATGCCTCACGCTTTCTGCTGGCGCTGAAGAGATTGCTGTCGATGAGCGCGTCCAGCAAGATTGCGGCGGTCAGTCCGAGCAGGACAGTAGGTATCGTGCCCAGCAGCACGAGATCCATGGCCGTCTGGCCTATACCCTGAAAAACGAACACGCCAAATCCGCCGCCGCCGATCAGGGCGGCAATCGTCGCAAGGCCGATGTTCTGGACGAGAACGATGCGGATGCCGGTCAGAATGACGGGGAACGCAAGCGGAAACTCGATCTGGAAAAGCCGTTGCGTGGCTGTCATGCCGAGCCCGCGCGCCGCCTCGCGCACAGCCTGTGAGACACCAGACAGTCCGACAACGGTGTTCGAAACCACGGGCAGCAGCGAATACAGAAAAAGCGCGACGAAGGCGGGAGCCATGCCGATGCCACGAATGCCGATGGCGGATGCACCAGCGATATTGGCGGCAATCCAGCCAAGGGGGGCGATGAGCAGCCCGAAAAGCGCGATGGATGGAATGGTCTGGACGATGTTGAGGACGTTCAGAATGGTAGAACGCACGCGTGTAACCCTTGCGCACAGGATGCCAAGTGGAATTCCCACGAGGGTCGCTACGAGAAGCGATCCCAGAGCAAGTTCAAGATGCCTGCGAGCTTCAGTCCAGAAAATGTCGGCGCGGCTGGCATATTCCTTGAGGATGGAAAGATCATTCCAAAGGCCGCTTGAAAGGAAGGCTGCAAGAGCAGACAGGCCACCTGCCAGCAGCGCGACCCGGACGATTGGCCTGGGTTGCAGTCGGGCAATGGCGTCGGTCGCAAGAAGCAGGAAACCTGCCAAAAGCAGCCAGAAGCCGCTGGCGGGGGAAACGCGGGCATAGCTGTTGTTTTCCGGCGTTATCGCCGTTGCTGCAATACCGGCGAAAACAGCAAGCGCAACGAGGCCGATGAGCGCAACGGAAAGCCGCAATCGTATCGGTGTGCGGAAAAATGCGGCCGCAGATGCAAGCAGTGCGAAACCAACAAATATAATTGCTGCCGAGACAGGAAGAGATCCAAGGATGCTTTTCGCTTCCCCGGTGACGATGCGATTGGCGCGAACTGTCATGAATGGCAGAGCGATGACGGCATAAAAAAGCAGGAAAGCGATCAACACACCTACTTTGTCAGGCCGCCTCGTCACATGCCGTCTCCCGCTGCACTGTGTTGCCGGTCGTTACTTGATGAAGCCGTTTTTCGTCAGGAAATCCACAGCCACCGTCTTGGCTTGTTCGCCGCCAACCTGCACACGGCCATTCAGTTCCTGCAATGTTGCCAGATCGAGCTTTTCGAATACCGGTTTCAGCAATGCTTCGATATCCGGATGCTTCTTCAGCACCTCCTCGCGAATGATCGGGGCTGGTTGATAGACCGGCTGCACATGCTTGTCGTCTTCCAGCACCACCAGCCCGGATGGTGCGATGCCGCCATCCGTGCCGTAAACCATGGCGGCATTGGCGTTGTTGGTCTGGTTGGCCGCGGCAGCAATCGTGGCAGCTGTATCGCCGCCCGAGAGAGTGATCAGCTGCGCGGATTTCATCGTGAAGCCATATGTCGTCTGGAAGGCTGGCAGGGCGGCAGCCGAATTGACGAATTCGGAGGAGGCGGCAAGGACGACTTCACCGCCGTCCGCGACATACTTGCCGAAATCGGAAAGCGTTTTCAGATTGTTCTTTTCCGCCACATCCTTGCGAATGGCGATGGCCCAGGTGTTGTTGGCGGGCGATGGCGTGAGCCAAACGATCTTGTTGGCTTCGAAATCGAGTGTCTTTGCTTCGTTATAGGCCTTGGCCGCATCCTTCCAGATCGGGTTATCTGCCTTTTCGAAAAAGAAGGCGGCGTTGCCCGTATACTCAGGATAGATATCGATCTCCCCGGCGGTGATTGCCTTTCGCACGACAGGCGTCGCACCGAGCTGGATACGATCGGTCGTCTCGATATTGTTCTGGTTCAGAACGGCGAGAATGATATTTCCGAGAACTCCGCCTTCAGTGTCGATCTTCGATGAAACGACGACCTGTGCCTGAGCAATGGAGGCGTAAAATGTAAGGGCGAATCCGGCGGCTGTCAGACCTGTCATGCGTTTCATGAAAATTCCTCCCCGATCGATTTTCCAGACGAGCATGACTATTCGCGCACGTCGATTGAACTGTTCAACGAGGCAGCCACAAAATGGTTGCGACAGAAACGTGAATTCTCACCGCAAAAGTTGTGCGCGTAAAGGTCTGGTCGGGAGAGCGGGAATTATTCGCTCAGTTTTCCGTTTTGCGCGCAGACTTGCCCATGACCAGCGGCATCAGCACGGAGAGGAAAAGAAGACGCAGTACGTGGTGGGAGCCGACGTAGGCGGTGTCGGCATGCATCATCACTGCCATGGCGGCCATGGTTTCAAGACCGCCGGGTGAATAGGCGATCATGACGGCGTTGAGTGGAACGCCGGTAATGCTGGAAATCATCCAGGCAATGACGCCGGCGATGAACATCACGGCGATGGTAACGACAAGACCTGCGACAAAGCCCTTGCGTACATCCATCAGCGAGACATTGGAAAACCGCGTCCCGATAAGGCAACCGATGAGGACGTAGACAGGAAGGCTGAGCCAGGTCGGAACACCGCCCTCGGTGAAACCGGTAATATGCGAACCGATGGAGATCGCGACGCCGCCAAGCAGCAGGGCCGCCGGAAACCGCAGGCGCAGAAAGAGCCACCCGAGCGCCAGAGACGCGGCAATTGTCACGATCAGCGTCACGATGTCCATCGGTGGGTTGCTGATGGGCGGTTCTGTGCTGACGAGATCGAGATATTCAACGATCAGCGGCACAGAAAGCGTCAAGGCCAGAACCCGCACGCTTTGAACGATGCTGACAGTCGCAAGATCGCTTTTGGTATCCGCGCTGAGGCTGATGATGTAGCTGAGATGGCCGGGTGAGGCGCCGAGCATCGCGGTCGTCCGGTCATAGCCGAAACCGTAGTGCAGAATCCAGTAGGCGACGTAGAGCATGACGACGACGGCGACGAGGACCACCACGAAGCTGATGGGCCACGTCTTTGCTGCATCGATCACGGAGGGCGTGACACTCGTTCCCATCGATATGCCGACGACCACGAAACAGGCGTTGCGGATCAGGGCAGGTACACCAAGTTTGAGGCCGGACAATCCGGATAATGTTACGGCAAGCGCCGGTCCGGACAGAAACGGTGCCGGTATGGCAAGCAGGCTGGCGAGGAACGCTCCGATGCTGCCGATAATGGTGGTCAGCAAAAATGTATGGAATGCCGGCTTGATGATCATTACAACGCGAATGGAAACTGCTTGGAAAATCTCGGTTTCACATGCGCCGTTTCACGCCGTTTCGTCAACCTTTGGGCGGAAAATATCGTCTCTCGCGCCGTGATCGACAAAAAAGCAACCCGCAACGATGCGCTGCGGGTTCGCAAAAATCTGGAGAAAATGCTGGATGGATCAAGCCGCGGGAAGAGCGGCCGTGCGGGGCATTTCCGTGTCGAGACCGAGCAGGAAGTTGATCTGCGGTCGGGCCTTGACGAGATCGTCGATGGAATATTCGGTGAGCACGTCGAAGAATGCGTTCAGCGCCTTACGAAGCGCGGAGTTGAGGCCGCAGCTGTCAACCAGCGGACATTCGACGGCGCCATCCTCGAAGCATTCTGCCATGGCGAAACTGTCTTCGGTGACCCTGACGACATCGAACAGGCTGATCTTGTCGGCGGGCTTGCCAAGCCTGACGCCACCGTTGCGACCACGGACGGTTTCGACAAGTCCTGCCTTGTTCAACGGCTGAAGAATCTTGAAAAGGAACAGCTCCGATACGCCATATGCCCTTGCGATCTCGGGGATGCGGCTCAGATTGCCTTCGTTTGCGGCGCAGTACATCAACATGCGAACGGCATAGTTGGTCTGTTTGGTCAAGCGCATGCTGGTCTCCTAACTCTCAATGTGGAGTTATATAGTCTGTTTTTCAGTTTAGAACAATTCCAGAAACTGAAAAAATCTCGTCCGCCCCGAATTTCGGGAACTGAAATGTTGACGGTCATGCAGATTCATGAACAGAAAACTCAAGAATCTGACTTTAATGGAGACACCCTCAATGGCAAGCATGAAATCCTGTTTTCCCGCTGCCGTTTTTGCATGCCTTGCCTCTACATCGATGGTGACGGCTGCATCGGCGCAAGGTGAGGTGAATGTCTACTCTTATCGACAGCCTGAGTTGATCCAGCCTCTGTTCGACGCCTTTACGAAGAAAACCGGCATTGAGGCGAACGTGTTGTTCCTCGACAAGGGGCTGGTCGAGCGTATCCAGGCCGAGGGTGTCAACTCGCCGGCCGATGTGCTTCTGACGGTCGATATCGCACGTCTGGTGGAGGCCAAGGAGGGCGGTGTCACGCAGCCGGTTTTGAATGATCCGATCATCGAAAAGGATATTCCGGCCAATCTGCGTGATCCGCAGGGTGACTGGTTCGGGCTGACGACGCGCGGTCGTGTGGTCTACGCCTCGAAGGAGCGGGTAACGCAGGACGATATTACCTATGAGGAACTTGCCGATCCGAAGTGGAAAGGCAAAATCTGCATTCGCGATGGCCAGCATTCCTACAACATCGCGCTGTTCGCCTCGATGATCGCGCATCACGGCGTCGATTACACCCGCACGTGGCTGACGGCTCTCAAGAACAATCTGGCCCGTAAACCCGACGGAACGGACCGCACGCAGGCAAAGTCGATCTTTTCAGGTGAGTGCGATATCGCGCTGGGCAACACCTATTATGTCGGCCTGATGCTAACCAATGACCGGGAACCGGAAGAAAAGGAATGGGCGGGTTCCGTTCGGGTGATCTTCCCCAATGCGGCGGATCGCGGCACGCACGTCAACATTTCGGGCATGGCCATGACGAGATATGCGCCGAACAAGGAAAATGCACTGAAGCTGATGGAGTTTCTCGCCTCCCGCGAAGCTCAGGAAATCTACGCCCAGCAGGTCTTTGAATATCCCGTTCTTCCCGGGGCGCAGCCTTCTGACGTGGTGAAGGGATTTGGCCCGATCAATCCCGACAAGCTGTCGCTCACGGATATCGCTGTCTATCGCAAACAGGCCTCCGAGCTGGTCGATGAAGTGGGCTTCAACGAGGGACCAGATAACTGAATGGAGGCCGCGAACGCTTCCGGCAGACGGAAATCGCTCGCGAATGACAGGTCAGTTGGCCGCCGGTTTGTTGTCAAGCGAAGCGTTGTAATCGAGGATCGCCTTGCGCCTTTCTGACGTTCCGGGATGGGTGGAGATGATGCTGGTGCCGCCTTTGTCGCCCAGCTTGTCTTCGAGCAGCGCGAAGAAACGTTCGATGGCTGTGGCGTCCAGTCCCGCAGCACGCATGAGTTCCACGGAGCGTTTATCGGTTTGACGCTCGGCATCGCGGGAATGGGAAAGTGCCAGAAGGCCGCCGCCCTGCGTCAGAGTATCCTCCATCGCCGAACCGACGTCACCTGCAATCAGCATCACCAGCCCTGCGACACCTGCGGCGCGATAAAGCTGGCGCAGGCTATGTTCATATTCCACATGGCCGCATCAATCCGATCGTGATGACGCTGGCGACGAGGTTTGAAATGACGATCCACAGATAGCGGCCGCGATTGCTATCGCTATGCAACGGATGTTGCCCGTCGAGAGCCATGGACGAGACGACGGCATTGTGAACGCCTGCCCGATAAACGATACCGGCAAGTGCGTAGACAATGAGGGCGCCAAAAAGGTCAACGTACAGCGAGCCGAGTGGCATTGCGATAGCCGTTGCCTCATCGACAGCAACCCCGCTCGGGAGAGCGGGGTTGCTGATTGTCGAAGAATGAGGGGAGGCTTACTTCATCGTCGGCATGACGAATTCGGCGCCGGATTTGATGCCGGAGGGCCAACGCGACGTGATCGTCTTGGTCTTGGTCCAGAACTTGATCGAATCCGTGCCGTGCTGGTTGAGATCGCCGAAACTGGAAGCTTTCCAGCCGCCGAAGGAGTGGTACGCCAGCGGAACCGGGATCGGCACGTTGATACCGATCATGCCGATGTTGACGCGGCTGGCAAAATCGCGGGCCGCATCGCCGTCGCGGGTGAAGATGGCGACGCCATTGCCGTATTCATGTTTCATCGGCAGTTCGAGCGCGTCTTCATAGTTCTTGGCGCGAACGACGGAGAGAACCGGTCCGAAGATTTCCTGTTTGTAGATGTCCATGTCCGGGGTCACGTGGTCGAAAAGGCAGCCGCCGACGAAGTAACCGTCTTCATAGCCCTGCAGCTTGAAGTCGCGACCGTCGACCAGAAGCTCTGCACCCTGTGCGACGCCGCTGTCGATAAGACCCTTGACGCGCGTCTGCGCTTCTTTGGTGACGAGCGGGCCCATGTCGGCCTTGTCATCGGTGTAGGGGCCGATCTTCAGCGCCTCGATCTGCGGAATGAGTTTCTCGACAAGGCGGTTCGCAGTGTCTTCACCAACCGGAACGGCGACGGAGACGGCCATGCAGCGTTCGCCTGCAGAACCGTAGCCTGCGCCCATCAGCGCGTTGACGGCCTGATCGAGATCGGCATCCGGCATGATGATCATGTGGTTCTTGGCGCCGCCGAAGCATTGAGCGCGCTTGCCGTTCATTGCGGCGGTTCCGTAGACGTAACGGGCGATCGGCGTCGAACCGACGAAGGAAACCGCGCCGATATCCGGGTCGGTGAGGATGGCATCGACTGCACCCTTGTCGCCGTTGACGACATTGAGGATGCCTGCCGGAAGACCAGCCTCGATCATCAGTTCGGCAAGACGGATCGGCAGCGATGGATCACGCTCGGAAGGCTTCAGAATGAAAGCGTTGCCGCAGGCGATTGCCGGCGCAAACATCCACATCGGGATCATGCCGGGGAAATTGAACGGCGTGATGCCTGCACCGATGCCGACCGGCTGGCGGATCGAATACATGTCGATGGCGGGACCAGCGCCTTCGGTGAACTCGCCCTTCTGAAGATGTGGGATGCCGCAGACGAATTCGCACACCTCGAGGCCGCGGATGATATCGCCCTTGGAATCTTCGACCGTCTTGCCGTGCTCGCTGGAAAGCAGCGTCGCAAGCTCGTCCATGTTCTGGTTCAGAAGTTCGACGAACTTGAAGAACACGCGTGCGCGGCGCTGCGGATTGGTGGCTGCCCACTTCGGCTGCGCTTTCTTGGCGCTTTCCACGGCAGCGTGCAGCTCGGCATCGCTGGCAAGGGCGACGGTCGCCTGCACTTCGCCCGTTGCCGGGTTGAAAACATTCGAGGTGCGACCGCTGGTGCCGGGCACATGCTTGCCGTCGATGAAATGACCGATTTCCTTCATGGATTTTCCTCCTGGATTCTTTGGTGGAGGAACCATCGCACTTCAATTTGTACAAATCAATGAACTAGGATAATAATCCGTTGTGCGTAAATTAAAGTGCGATGACCTGTTCAGCGAGTCTACCAAGCTGATTGAGAGGGCCAAAAAGCGGATGCAGGATGAACCAGTCGTGCGGATGGCCGAGATAGAGATCGATCCGTTACATGTTGAAGCCTATCGCCGTTTGCTTGTGGAGGAAATCGAGGCTTCCGTCAGCCATGAAGACGGCGTGCTGGCGTTGAACGCCGTGGCGATCAAAGGCAGTCCGGAAAAAATCCGTATCCTTGAAATCTACGCGGGCCAGGCGGCCTATGAAGCGCACCTGAGGACGCCGCACTTCCTGAAATACAAGGCAGCAGTGGAGGGCATGGTAACGTCACTCGCTTTGGTTGACGTTGATCCAGTGGTCATGCGCAGCAAGCCATGAATTGGGATGACGTTCGTATATTTCTTGCTGTTGCCCGGACAGGGCAGATCCTTGCGGCGTCCAAACGGCTCGGGCTCAACCACGCAACCTTGTCACGGCGATTAACCTCGCTGGAAGGGGCGCTGAAGACCCGGCTTTTTATTCGTCGGACGAATGGCTGCGAGCTTACCGAGGAGGGGCAGCGGTTTTTGAGCGCCGCCGAGCGCATGGAAACCGAGATGCTCAATGCGCAGGCAAGCCTTGGGCGTGTAGATACCGCCGTTGCAGGCACGGTTCGCATCGGTGCGCCAGACGGCTTCGGGGTCTCCTTCCTTGCGCCGAGACTCGGTCGACTGACGGCGCGTTATCCGGATCTCAAGATCCAGCTTGTGCCGGTGCCGCGTTCCTTCTCGTTGTCGCAGCGCGAAGCCGATATCGCCATCACCATTGAAAGGCCGGAGCAGGGGCGATTGATGCTGTCGAAACTCACCGACTACTCGCTCGGGCTCTACGCATCCAAAGCGTATCTGGAAGAAAATGGCATACCGGAAGACGTCGAAACCCTGAAACGCCATCGCCGTATTGGTTATGTCGAGGATCTGATCTTTTCACCGTCCCTGAACTACACGGGAGAAGTCATGCGCGACTGGGACGCCGCTTTCGAAATCTCCAGCGCGATCGGCCAGACAGAGGCGGTGCGTTCGGGAGCGGGGATCGGTATTCTGCACAACTATATCGCCGGGCAATATCCGGAGTTGGTACGGGTGTTGCCTCGGATCGGTATCAGTCGTGCCTATTGGACGGCGTATCACGAATCTGCGCGCCAGCTTGTTCGGGTACGGACGGTTGTTGATTTTCTCCAGGAGTTGGTTGCGTCAGAACGGCGGATTTTTGCCTGAAATCCGCATGGAACAAATTTCGCGACCCTAATTGTATGATTATTGCCGTAGGGCGCTGGTACCGGACTTGACAACAGGCAGTCGCCTGAACGACCAATGCAGTCATTGGGAGACATCAGGAACTGAAATGCCGAATATACTTAGAAAGCTCTCGCCGACTGGCCTCGGCGTGGCTGTCATGCTGCTTGGAATGCTGCTTTTCGCATTGAACGATGCAATGGGGAAATGGCTGGTCGCGAGCTATAGCCTGGGTCAGGTCGTGTTTATCAGAAGTGCGGCCGCACTCGTCATTCTTGTTCCCATTCTCTGGAAAGCGGGTCTTTCCGGTGTCGTGAAGATCGAGCGTCCGTCCCTGCAGGCAGCGCGCGTTTTCTTTTCCACTGCCGAGCTTTTCTGTTTCTACTTTGCCGTCACCGCCTTGCCGCTGGCCGACGTGATGACCTACTGGCTTGCCGCGCCGATTTATGTTGCAGCTCTGTCGCCGTTCCTGCTGGGTGAAAAGGTTGGCTGGCGTCGCTGGACGGCGATCGCCATCGGTTTTGTCGGCGTTATCGTTGCCTTGAAGCCCAGTTCGGCCAGCCTCACGTCTGCGGCTCTCTTTTCGATACTTGGAAGTGCGGCTTTCGCGTTCATGATGCTGTCCGGCCGTCAGCTTCGGAATACGCCCGATACCGTTCTGGCATTCTGGCAGATCGTCGGTGCGGCCATTGCCGGTTTTATCGCCCTGTTCCTGGTGCCGTCCGGCTGGGCGCCTGTCCAGAGCAGCTTCGATCTCCTGCTGCTCTGCCTACTGGGCGTAATCGCCATGACGGCCCATGTACTCGTGAACCGCGCCTTGAAGCTGGCAGATGCCGCAACCGTCGCACCTTTGCAGTACACGCTGTTGCTGTGGGCCGTGATATTCGGCTGGTTGTTCTTCGGTGACGTGCCAGAGGCCAGCATCATCGCAGGCGCCGGATTGATCGTTGTGTCTGGACTCTATATCTTCTTTCGCGAAAATACCCTCAAGCGTCGCCGGGAGGCTGGAGAACGGGCAGCAGCGGAATAGTGTAAGCCTGTCTTTTTTCGTTGCGCCACCCGGTGTGAATATCACGGGGGCTTGACGAAAGCGTGATCTTCAAGGAGTAGAAAGAAGTCCTGCGGCGACGCGTCGCGCAAGGACAGAGGAAACAAAGGTGCCGGGCCCCTCTGGCGAGAGTTTTACGGCGCTCTCGTGATGTCGGTACCGCCTGCAAAAAATGGCCGGCGGATTAAAGATTATGAAAAACCTGAATGTGCTTCGCGCGCGTCCTTTCTGCGTGTGGCACGACGCCTCGCGTCGTTCCACAATCGTCTCCATGACCGGTGGTGACCGCACATGAGCGCCGCCCAGAAAACCACGCTGTCCTACTTCAAGTGGGCTTTTATCGTTACCGTTGTTGGTTTGATCCTTGGCGGATATCTCGGCTGGGAAATGACGGGAACGGTCGGTGGCACGGCCACGATCTTCTTTATCTGTGCGGTTCTCGCCGTGCTGGAAATCTCGCTCTCCTTCGATAACGCTATCGTCAACGCCAACAAGCTCAAGGATATGACGCCGGAATGGCAGCATCGCTTCCTGACCTGGGGTATCCTGATCGCCGTTTTCGGCATGCGTATCGTCTTCCCGCTCCTCATCGTTGTTGTCGCCGCGAATGTCGGCCCATGGACAGCGCTTGTCATGGCGGCTACGCAGCCGGAACGTTATGCGGAAATCATGCATGACGCCCATCTGCCGATTGCGGCCTTCGGCGGCACCTTCCTGATGATGGTCGGCCTCAACTTCTTCTTCGATCACGAAAAGGATGTGCACTGGGTGCGCTGGATCGAGGAAAAGGCTGCGGTCTATTCCTCCGTCAAGGGTATCGAAATCGCTTTCGTGCTAATCGTCATGCTCATCTTTTCCCGCATCATCGGTGCAAGCGAGGATCCGGCACTTGGCCCGGTTGCGGCCAACACCTTCTTCCATTCGGCGATCTGGGGTCTTTTGACCTTCCTGCTCGTTGAAGTCGTTGGTGGCATTCTCGACCGCAGCCAGGAAATGCTGGAAGGCGCGGCAAAGGGCGGCTTCGGCGCGTTCCTTTACCTCGAAGTGCTTGACGCCAGCTTCTCGTTTGACGGTGTGATCGGTGCTTTCGCGCTGACGCAGAACCTGTTCATCATTGCGATCGGTCTGGGTATCGGTGCGATGTACGTTCGTTCGATGACGATCATGCTGGTGGAGAAGGGAACGCTTGCCGAGTATCGCTATCTCGAGCATGGCGCTTTCTATGCGATCCTCATCCTCTCGGTCATCATGTATGTTCAGACGATGTTCCATATTCCGGAGGTCATCACCGGCCTTGGCGGAGCTACCTTGATCGGTGTTTCGCTGTGGTCGTCGATCCGGCATAACCGTCTGGAGAGCGCGAACGCGGTGGAAGCCGCTCGCGGCGCGGAAATCTGAGTTTGTCGATTGAAGCCTTCCGCCAGCCAGGCGGGAGGCTTTTCGCCCAAAAAACCGCCGATGCCTGTTTTTGCGGCGCGGTGGGGTAGGCGAAAATAGCGCCCTTGAGGTCGCATGACTGTAAGTTATTGACTCTCCTTGTACTTGCTCGCCGATAGCAAACTGGCACACTTCCTGCTTCTATACTGGTAAGTCCAGAGGGGACGTAAAAAGCCCGAAAAACGGGTCCATATGACGCCGCGTTGCCGTTTATCCAGGAAAGGATTATCGCAGCGCGGCGTTTGTGTTTTGCTGCACAGTGCTTGAGTTTTCATTCGGGTTGCTTGAAAACACTACGGGAACAAGGCTGGAGGGTTTATCGACGTGCCCGTAGAACTATCGCCAAGTGCGGCTTTGGGCCTCTGGCATCGCGTATCGCTGTCACAGGTGACGGCCGATGCGCCGGACCTGACCCTGCGCCAGACCGCGATCCTCCTGCAGATTTATCTCGTGCCGCCGCCGCATACTGTGCGCGGCCTTGCGGCGGTGCTTGGGGTTACCAAGCCGGTCATCACGCGGGCGCTCGATAGTCTGGGGGCTCTCGGGTTGGTGGAGCGCGAGCGTGACGATCAGGATCGGCGCAACGTTGTCATAAAACGAACGGTTAGCGGTGCGCTCTATCTGGAAAAATTCGGCGATCTGGTTATTGATCAGGCGCGAAAGATTTAAACCCTTGGACGTGAATCATGATACTCGACCGCCGCCTGAATGTCTTCCGCTCCGATCTGGCCGATGAAAAGTTGAAGGGCGCTATCGAGGCCGAACGCTTCGTCAGCGGTATCGAGGCACAGGTCAGTGTGCCGGTCGTCGCGCTCAGGCCGTCGCCCGATCTGGCAGGCGGTATCGATACCGAATTGCTGATGGGCGAAACGGTGAAGGTATTCGACAGGGCGAATGGATGGGCCTGGGTACAGGCCGATGCGGACGGTTATACCGGTTATCTTCCCGAGACTGCGATAGCTGATGTCACCGCTGCGACCCACCGCGTGACTGCGCCGCGGACCTTTCTGTATCCTGCGGCGGAACTTCGCAAATACCCGGTGACGGCGCTCTCGATGGGAAGCCTGATCCGTATTGTTGGCGAGGCGGAAACGCGCGGTACCCGTTATCTGCTGACGGAGAAGGGGGAGGGTATCATTGCTGCCCATTGCCAGCCCGTCGATGCCGCTGCTGAGGACGATTACGTCGCTGTGGCACTGCGCTTCATTGAAACACCCTATCTCTGGGGTGGCCGGTCGGGTTTCGGTATCGATTGCTCCGGGCTGGTTCAGCTGTCCATGGCGATGACCGGGCGTCTGGTTCTGCGCGATACAGACATGCAGGTAAGAACGCTCGGACTGGAAATCGAGCGGGACGAATTGCGGCGCGGCGATCTCGTTTTCTGGAAGGGGCATGTGGGCCTGATGGAAAACGAAGAAACGCTTCTGCATGCCAACGGCCACACGATGAATGTCGCCCGCGAAAATCTTGACGCGGCGATCGAGCGTATCGGCTGGCTCTACGAGAAGCCGACGGCTTTTCGTCGTCTCGAAGGTTGATCTCGCTTTTCACGAAATTGTGCCTCGTTTGACCTTTGTAGGAATGCTTCGGAAGACTTACATCTTTCTGGCATGACGATACGGGAATGGCATGGATGACGCTAAAGGCTGAGATCAGTTTGATTGTTATGGTGGCGGTGTGTCTCGTATCCTCCGCCGCCCATGCGCAGACCGTTTTCCAGAAAGGTTTCGAACCTGCGCCGGATGCCTATGTCAATCTGCCCGGCGTCAAGGATCCAAGAACGTTGGAGCCAAAAGTCCGATACAGGTGCCACAGCGAAATGGGTTCGACGGGCTATTCGCGTGGCCCTTACCGCAATGTCTTTGGTAGTCGCGGGCTCGCCGTGCAGGGCTATCGCTGCACCGATGAGAACGGTATTTCCACCTTTGGTGGACGCAACCCCACCTCGCAGGGATGGTATCCCGGCATAAATCCCCACGATCCGACCTTCTGAGGCCGCATCGACGCCACCTTTCGCTTTCTCCCGCTCTGGACTTGTCCTCGCATTTTCAGATAAGTCTCTGGTGTAGCAGATTGATACTGCCGGAATGCGCAGTGACATCGGCCATGCCGATGGGGGGAATGCGAGCCATGACGAAGACCGATATAGCAACCCGTGTTTACAATCACACCTGGAAGCTCGATCCGATCATCCGCAGCCTGATCGATACGGATTTCTACAAGCTTCTGATGTTGCAGATGATCTGGAAGCTTTATCCGGAAGTCGACGCGACTTTCTCCGTCATCAACCGCACGAAGACGGTGCGCCTCGCCGACGAGATCGACGAAATGGAACTGCGTGAGCAGCTCGATCACGCGCGCACGTTGCGGCTGTCGAAAAAGGAAAATATCTGGCTCGCCGGTAACACCTTCTATGGCCGGTCGCAGATCTTCGAACCGGAGTTCCTGTCGTGGCTTTCCAGCTATCAGCTGCCGGAATACGAGCTTTACAAGCGCGACGGGCAGTATGAACTGAATTTCCACGGACGCTGGATGGACACCACGCTCTGGGAGATTCCGGCGCTTGCCATCATCAACGAGCTGCGGTCGCGCAGTGCCATGCGCTCCCTCGGTTATTTTACCCTCGACGTGCTTTATGCCCGAGCTAAGGCAAAGATGTGGGAAAAGGTCGAGCGGCTGCGTGAGCTTCCCGGCCTTCGCATTTCCGATTTCGGCACGCGCCGTCGCCATAGCTTCATGTGGCAGCGCTGGTGCGTCGAAGCTCTGAAGGAAGGTATCGGTCCGGCCTTTACCGGCACGAGCAATGTTCTTTTGGCCATGGATTCCGATCTGGAAGCGGTCGGCACCAATGCCCATGAATTGCCGATGGTCGTCGCGGCCCTCGCCAAGACGGATGAGGAACTCTCGACGGCGCCCTATCAGGTTCTCAAGGACTGGAACCGGCTTTACGGCGGCAATCTGCTGATTGTTCTTCCCGATGCCTTTGGCACGGCGGCATTCCTGCGCAGCGCGCCGGAATGGGTGGCAGACTGGACGGGTTTTCGCCCGGATAGCGCACCGCCGATCGAGGGTGGTGAAAAGATCATCGAGTGGTGGAAGAAGATGGGACGCGATCCCCGCAAGAAGATGCTCATCTTTTCCGATGGACTTGATGTCGATGCGATCATCGACACCTATCGGCATTTCGAAGGCCGGGTACGGATGAGCTTCGGCTGGGGTACCAACCTCACCAACGATTTCGCAGGTTGCGCTCCGAAGACTATCGCCAGCCTGAAGCCGATCTCCATCGTCTGCAAGGTGAGCGATGCGAATGGTCGGCCGGCAGTGAAGCTCTCCGACAATCCGCAGAAAGCCACCGGCGACCCGGCCGAGGTTCAGCGTTACCTCAGGTTCTTCGGTCAGGAAGACCTGAAGGAACAGAAGGTTCTCGTTTAAAAAAGCGGAGAGTGGGAGCCCACTCTCCGCTTTTTTTGTCGTTACTTCGCGAAGTGATGCGAGATGTAGTGGAACAGAGCGCGGATGCCCTGTGCCTCGCCACCGATGGAAGAATGGTGCCTTTCGCTTGGCGACCAGCCGTAGATGTCGAAATGAACCCACTTCTTGGTGTTCGTGACGAAACGCTTCAGAAACAGCGCTGCGGTGATCGATCCTGCCATGCCGCCAGAAGGCGCATTGGTGATGTCTGCTGCGCGTGTGCGTATGTCTTTGTCGTAGCCCATATAGAGCGGCATGCGCCACAGCGGATCGTCGGTGTCGATACTGGCCTCGAAGATGTCGTGGGCGAGGTCGTTGTCGTCGGTGAAGAACGGCGGCAGGTCGGGGCCAAGCGCTACGCGGGCCGCACCCGTCAGTGTCGCCATATCGATCATCAGGTCCGGGGCATCCTCATCGGCATAGGCCAGCGCGTCGGCCAGAATGAGCCGGCCTTCCGCATCCGTGTTGTCGATCTGCACGGTCAACCCCTTGCGGCTTCTGTATATGTCGCCGGGACGGAAGGCGTTGGAAGCAATGGAATTTTCCACTGCGGGCACAATCACGCGAAGCTCGACGGGGAGGTTGGCATCCATGATCATCAGCGCAAGGCCGAGCACGTTGGCAGCGCCACCCATGTCTTTCTTCATGAGTGCCATGGAGGCGGCAGTCTTTATGTCGAGGCCGCCGGTATCGAAGCACACACCCTTGCCGACGAGCGTCAGGCGAGGGTTGCCTTTCTTGCCCCAGTTCATCTCAAGCAGGCGGGGAGCACCCTCGCTTGCGCGGCCGACGGCATGGACGAGCGGGAAGTTCTGTTTCAGTAGATCTTCGCCGGAAACGGTTTTCACCTTCGCCTTGTAGTGGGCGGCAAGCGCCCGGAATGCGATCTCCAGCTGATCCGGCCCCATGTCATTGGCCGGCACGTTGATGAGGTCGCGGGCAAGGAACACGCCGGCGAGAATACGCACGATTTCGCCGTCTTCCGCATCCTGCGGGACGAGCAGTTTCGCACCGTTGGATTTCACGGTTTTGTATTTGTCGAAGCGGTAGCTTCCAAGACCAAAGCCGAGCGCCAGACGGTTGGCCGTCAGTGGAGCGGTTTCGATATGCCAGTCGCCTTCGGGCAGCTCACGCGCCAGCTTGCCCGTGATGAAGGGAACCTCGGAAGGGTTCCCGCCAAGCCCTAGGAGAACGCCGCCCAGCGAACCGTCGGCGGACGGAATCAGCAATACCGCGCCCGCGTCTGCCTTGAAGCCTGCCTTCTTCGCCCAGTCGAGTGCGAGAGGATCGATGGCTCCCTGCTCGATATGTGCAGGCGTGACGGCAAAAACCGGCAGGGTTTTTCCGGACTGGGTGCTGAAAGGGGTGGGGCGTTCGATGAACTGGTAGGGCGCCATGGTCTGCTCTCGTTGCCGCATCGGTCCGAAAATCCTACGTGATTTTTCACGGGAACGATGCGCAGTTTCAAAAAGGGTTAGAGCGTCCTTTCGGATGCGAGGCGCTCCAACGTCCAGAATCGGTGCGATTAACACTCTGTTAGGGTTAACAGATTATTGCTTTAGCGAAAGTTGCGTCATGTGAGTCTGTCGTGTGTCGGGCGCAAGATCGATATAACTCATGTGCGGGGGCAATGTCATGGTTGCTTTTTCTTCAGGATCCATCAACCGGAAGAGGTTGCTGAGCGGCGTTTATATGATGGCGCTGGTTCTGGCTGTTTCCGGATGCGCAAGCACCAACAAGCCGGATCGCATGTCAACGGGCTCCATCCCCACAGCCTCGCGCTCCTACGACCAGATGAACATGGATCAGCTGCGGCAGGCCGAAAGTGCGGCTGGAAAAGCCTATGAGCGGAGCCCCAGAGACAAATCCGTTGGTATGAATTACGCCAACCTGCTGATGATGACCGGCAAGAATACGCAGGCACTGGCCGTCATGCAGCAGGTTGCCATTGCCCACCCTGCCGACCGCGATGTGCTTGCGGCCTTCGGCAAGGCGCAAGCCGCGGGCGGTCAGCTGGAGCAGGCATTGTCCACCATTCAGCGCGCGCAGACCCCGGACCGGCCCGACTGGCGGCTTTACTCCGCCGAAGGCGCGGTTCTCGACCAGCTTGGGCGGTCGAACGAGGCGCGCGCCAAATATCGTCAGGCGCTGGATCTGAAACCCAATGATCCGAGCGTCCTTTCGAACCTTGGCATGTCCTACGTGCTTTCGAGCGATCCGCGCACGGCCGAAACATATCTTCAATCGGCGATTTCCCAGCCCGGTGCGGACAGCCGCGTTCGCCAGAATCTTGCGCTCGTGGTTGGCCTGCAAGGCCGTTTTGCCGATGCTGAACGGATTGCGGCGCAGGAACTTTCACCGCAGCAAGCTCAGGCAAATCTCAGCTATCTGCGTGCCATGCTCGCGCAGCAGAATTCCTGGCAGCAGCTGGCGAAAAAGGACGACAGGACGACCGGCTGAGCCAGCCCTTTTTCCTTATATAGCGTATCAAGCCGCCGTTTTGGGCGGCAACCGTCCGATCAGAACGTATCGGCGACGCGGATGCCCGCAGGGCCAAGAATGACGGCGACAAGCACCGGCAGGAAAAACAGGATCATCGGCACGGTCAACTTGGGCGGCAAGGCAGCGGCTTTCTTTTCCGCCTCGTTCATGCGTTCGTCGCGACCTTCCTGCGCCAGAACGCGCAATGCCTGCGCCAGCGGCGTGCCGTATCGCTCAGCCTGAATAAGTGCCTGTACGACGCTCTTCACCGCTTCCAGTTGCGTCCGCATGCCGAAGTTTTCAAGCGCCACGCGCCTGTCCTGAAGGAAGGACAGCTCGGCGGTCGTCAGCATCATCTCTTCGGCGAGTTCCGGTGACTGTTCAGCCATTTCCTCCGCCACGCGGCGCATGGCTGCCTCCATCGACACGCCGGATTCGATACAGATCAACATGAGATCGAGTGCATCCGGCCAGGCCCGCTTGATGGAGAGCTGCCGCTTGGTCATCCGGTTGGAAATGTAGATGTTCGGAGCATAGAAGCCGACGTAACCGGATATCAGAACGACCATCAGCCGCACGATGAAAGACTTGTCGGCAAGGTTTCCGAGAATGAACACCCAGGTGGCTGCAAGACCAAGAAAAATGAACGGCAGGACGAAGCGAGCCGCTAGGAACAGGTTGAACGCGTTCTGCGAGCGCAGGCCAGCCGCGCGCAGCTTGTTCATCGTGTTCTTGTCGGCAAGGGCTTCGCGCAGGTTGAAACGCTCCACGAGGCGATGTGCAGACTTGTTGTTGGTGCTTCGCAGCGAGGCTTTGTTTTCTCTGCCCACGGTCGCCATACGCTCGCGCTCGCGGGTGCGGATAAGATCGCGTTCCGAAGAAACCGCCTTCATCCGCTTGTTGAAATCCTTCCTTTCGAGGAAGGGCATGACCATTGTGTAAAGGGTCGCAAAAACGGCAAGCGTAACGAGTATCGCGATCAGCGTCTGCGGGTCGGTGAGGCTTGAAAGAAGACTTCCTGTCATGGCCGTACCTTAGATGTCGAAGTTGATCATGTTGCGCATGATGATGATGCCTATCGACATCCATAACCCGGAAGCTCCGAGAATGATGTGGCCGCGCGTGTCCGTGAAGAGGACAGCGAGATAGCTCGGCGACGTCAGGTGAACCAGCAGCATGACGATGAACGGCAGGGCGCCGATGATGACTGCCGATGCCTTTGCTTCCATGGAAAGCGCCTGCACCTTGGCGCGCATCTTGCGGCGCTCGCGCAGAACCTTCGACAGATTGGCGAGTGCCTCGGAAAGGTTGCCGCCGGCCTGCGCCTGAATGTTTATGACGGTGCTGAAGAAATTCACCTCGAAAAGCGGCATGGTCAGCATCATGCGCTCGATTGCCTGCGGGATACCTATCCCGACCTGCTGGGCATCGATGACGCGCTGGAACTCGGTTTTGACCGGCTCCTGTCCATCCGACGCAATCAGGCGAACGGCATCGTTCAGTGGCAATCCGGATTTGATGGAACGGCACATGACGTCCAACGCATTCGGAAACTCCTCGAGAAACTTTTTCTGGCGGCGTTTGATCAGAAAACCGATAATCCACCGTGGCAGACCAAGCGCCAGAACAATCGCCAGAAGCGGAACAATCATCAACGGGAGGCCGTAGAGAAGCGCAACGAAGCTTGCAGCCAGCGCCGACCCTATGCTCATGACGTAAAACCGGCGGACCGAAATTTCCAGACCCGCCTGAACCAGCTTTTCCCGCAAGCTGATGTTCCTTGCCTTCTTGGCTTTCTCGTCCTGCTTCTTTTCCAGCTCGCGCAGGCTGTCTTGCATGGACTTCCGGCGTTTGCTCAGGTCCTGAACGCGATCCCGCGCGGCCTTGATTTTTGTATGGTCCGTTTCCGCCGTCTTCACCCGCTTCATGCGGGTGGTGGTCTTTTTCTCCACCTCTATCTGCGGAAACAGGAATGCATAGGCGAGCCCCCCCGCCGAGATGGCGACAAGCGTCACAAGCAGAACGATTGTGAGGTTCATCGAGGACGCCTTCCTTAGGAGTTCTTTTCCATGTCGTCGAGTGCTGCCGCCAGCCGGGTTTCTTCCCCGTAATAGCGAGCGCGATCCCAGAAGTGGGGTTTGCTGATCCCCGTAGAGACGTGTTTGCCGATCAGCTTTCCGTTTGCGTCCTCGCCCTCGATTTCGTAGCGCATCAGATCCTGGGTGACGATCACATCACCTTCCATTCCGATGACTTCGGTGATCTGGGTGATGCGGCGCGAACCGTCTCGAAGACGGGCAGCCTGAATGACCACGTCGATAGAGCCTGAAATGATTTCGCGAACCGTCTTTGCCGGCAAGGTAAAGCCGCCCATTGCGATCATCGATTCAATACGGCTCAGGCATTCGCGTGGCGTGTTGGCGTGGATCGTGCCCATAGACCCGTCGTGACCCGTATTCATTGCCTGCAGAAGGTCGAAGACCTCCGGCCCGCGCACTTCGCCGACGACGATGCGTTCCGGACGCATACGCAGGCAGTTTTTCACGAGGTCGCGCATGGTGATCTCGCCTTCGCCTTCAATATTCGGCGGGCGGGTTTCGAGCCGGACGACATGTGGCTGCTGTAGCTGCAGTTCGGCGGTATCCTCACAGGTGATGATGCGCTCATCCTTTTCGATGAAGCTTGTCAGGCAGTTGAGGAGCGTTGTTTTCCCCGAACCCGTTCCGCCGGAAATCACCACGTTGCAGCGGACACGCCCGATGATCTTGAGCAGGGTCGCGCCTTCCGGCGTGATGGCGCCAAACCGCACGAGCTGCTCGAGCGTGAGCTTGTCCTTCTTGAATTTTCGGATGGTCAGCGCCGGACCGTCAATTGCAAGCGGTGGAGCGATGACGTTAACGCGGGAGCCGTCTGGAAGACGGGCGTCGCAGATCGGGCTGGATTCATCCACGCGGCGGCCGACCTGGCTGACGATACGCTGGCAGATCGAAAGCAGCTGCGCATTGTCACGGAATCGGATGTCGGACTCGATGGTCTTGCCGCCCACTTCGATGAAGGTCTGGCCAGAACCGTTGACCATGATGTCGGCGATGTCGTCGCGGGCAAGAAGCGGCTCCAGCGGCCCGTAACCCAGAACGTCGTTGCAGATGTCCTCTAGCAGCTCTTCCTGCTCGGAAATGGACATCGCGAAGTTCTTGATCGTGATGATATCGTTGACGATATCGCGGATTTCCTCGCGCGCGCTTTCCGCGTCGAGCTTGGCGAGCTGCGAAAGATCGATCGTGTCGATCAGCGCCGAAAAGACCTGGCTCTTCGTATTGTAATATTCTTCGGTGCGTGCACGCTTTTTGGGTTGCGGCGGGGTGGTAACGTACGCCTGCCGCGACGCCGCGGCGGCTTGGCCCGGTTCGACCGTGGCCACAGGTTCCGGACGAGGCTCGGGCGCAACGGGTGCCTGCACGGTTACCGCAGCGGGAAAATCCGTTTTTGCACTTTTGGCTGGGCTGTCGCTTCCGCGTTTTCCGAACATCGGTGTTTTCCGTTCAGGCTCAAAGGCAAGCGCTACTTGCGCTTGATAAGATTCATCAGCTTGTCCAGACCGCCCCGCTTGTTCTTGCGGATCATGGTGCGGCCGGTGACGATATGGGAGATCTGCGAGAAGGTTTCGGCGACCGAAGACTTCTCGTCGATCTCCCGGATCATGCGGCCGCTGTTTGCGGCGCTGCCGAACAGCTGCACGTCGAAAGGAATGATGGCGATCGGTTCTATTTCCAGCGGATCGAGGAAATCTGCAGGCGCGATTTCCGGACGCTTCGGCATGCCGACCTGATTGAGAATGAGGTGAGGCGGTTTGTCGTTCGGGCGCAGCTTCTTCAACGCGTCGAAAAGGTTCTTGGTGTTGCGCAGGTTGGCGAGGTCGGGAACGGCGGTGATGACCACCTCGTCGGCTTCCGAAAGCACCGTACGGGTCCAGTCATACCAGTGATGCGGCAGATCCAGGACGGCGACCGGCGCGCTTCGTTGCAGAACCTCCATGATCGGCTGGAACGCCAGCCGGTCGAGATCATAGGTTCTGTCGAGCAGGGAAGGGGCTGCGAGGAGGGACAGATGATCCGAACACTTCGTCAGCAAGCGGTCGAGAAACACCTCATCCAGTCGTTCCGGTGAAAACACGGCTTCCGCCATGCCCTGCGCGGGATCCTGATCGAAATCGATGTTGGCCGTGCCGTAGGCAAGGTCCATGTCGGCCAGGATCGTTTCCGTGGAAAACAGGCTGGCAATCCCAAACGCGCAGTTGTGCGCGATCGTCGAGGAACCAACCCCGCCCTTGGCGCCGATGAAGGCGATGTTGCGTCCGAGCGGCTCGGCCTCCGGGTCGACGAAGATGGCCGAAATGGATGCCAGCAGATCGGTCATTCCGACCGGAGCAACAAGATATTCCGAGATGCCGTTGCGGATCAGATCGCGATAGAGCGTGATGTCGTTGTGCCGGCCGACGATGATGACGCGCGTGGACGGATCGCAGACTTCGGCGAGTGGCGACAGGTCGTCCAGCAGGGAAGACGGGTTGCTTGCCGTCTCGAGAATGATGAGGTTCGGGGTGGGAGACGATGAGAACATCGTCGCCGCTGCATTGATATCGCCCTTGGTGACGCGCAGCGTTACCTTGCTCATGCGCCGGTCGTTGGACAGGGCGTCCATGACCTTCTGCATGCTGTCGCTGATGCAGAAGGTGTGAACGGATATACGGGGAAGCGGGCGCAGCCGATCCATGTCCGATACACGGATTGACGGCTCGGCATCGGCGTCGCCGCTGTTTTGCGTCTGAATGTCGTACTCTACCGTGCTCATCGTCTTGTCCGTCGTAACATTCGTTTGAAACGCATCAGTTCGGGGTCGCGGGGTTCTTGCCGGCGCGGTACGCGTCGATAACCACCGCACGGCGTTCCGCATCGATCGGGCTCATGCCGCGCGGACCGACGAGGTCCATGGGGTTGGCCACCTGTGCAGCCAGATTGTTCTGCGAGGCGCAGCCGAAATTGTACCAGTTCTTGTTGGCGTAGGTGTTGTCGGAAAGGTCTTCCGGCCACTGGCCGCATTGGCCGGTCATGGCGGTAACTGCGACATAGCTCAGGCGGATAGGCGCGGCATCGCCGCTTGCGCCCGCACTGTAACGTGTTTCCATGATCTTGGCTGACGGCACACCTGCGCCGGAAAGCGCTGCGCGTATCTGCCGGACCATCTTCGTGGCAGTTGCGGAATTCGGTGAGCCGGATGGCGTCTGGATATTGATGATGCCCGTCGACGTGGAGGTGTAGCTCTGGGCAAAACCGCGAACATTGTCCGCCATTGCTCTCGTCAGCCGGCTATCGCCCGCCGAAACGGGAATGTCGATTGAATGTTCCGCTTCCGAAAGGGTGATGGGATGACGGGTGCGGTAGTCATCGGGAATGGCGTTTGTCGTCAGCGGATCGCGCGCGCAGCCCTGCAACAGGCCGGCGGCAAGTGCCACCGCAATCACCAGCCCGGTTTTGGCGGCGAAGCGCTTGGAGGGAAAAGAGGAGGCTTCCTGCATGACATGTCCTGTCGTGACCGGGCTTGACGGGTGGATGTTGTGTGTATGTGCCATCATTTGTAGATGAACCCCACTGATCCCTGGTACGGTGCTGCCTGAACCTTGTCCTTGCGGCCATAGACCTTGTTGACCCGGTTCATGAAGTACATGGCTGCATCGTTTTCCGGGTTGAAGTTGTCGTCGGGCCGGGCGATCTGGTTACGTGCGACTGGCCGTACGAGGTACGGCGTGGCAATGATGACCAGTTCGGTTTCATTGCGGATGAAGTCCTTGCTGCGGAACAGCGTGCCGAACACGGGAACCTTGGAAATGCCCGGCAGGCCGGACATCGCCTGGCGGATGTTGTCTTGCACCAGACCGGCGATCACGATGGAACCGCCGGAGGGAAGCTCGACGCTGGTCGATGCCTCGCGTTTGCGGATCGACATGTACGTGCTGCCGGGAACGGCGAGGCTCGAGCCGTTGCCGGTCGTGACGTTGCCTTCATATGTCGGCTCGGAAACATTCGTTTCGATCCGGAGGCTGATACGGCCCGGAGACAGAACGACCGGGCGGAAATTCAGCTCGATACCGTAGTCCACGGTATTTGTGGTACGCGTCACCGTCGGACGGCCGGTTTCTTCATCGATATCGACTTCCTGCGTTCCAGCCTGGCGGAATTCTCCGCCGACGTAGAACTTGGCCTGCTCGCCGGAGATAGCGGTGAGGCTGGGTTCGGCAAGCGTGCGCATCACGCCTGCCTGTTCCATGGCGTTGAAATAGCTTCCAAGCGTGACTTCACCGATCGCGCCGACAACGTTCCCGGTGGAACCGAGAGCGATGGCGTTGCCAAGATTTGCCGGGTTCGAGAACGAGACGCCGCCCCGTGCCTGATTGCCGCCGACGCCGATGGATCCGTTGAAGCCAAGCTGCTTGAGAACCTGACGGCTCACCTCTGCAACCGTGACTTTCAGCGTGACCTGATCCTCGCCTTCGATCGTCAGCATGTTGACGATCTGGGAGGTCTGCCGGTCTTCCGCGAAGATAGCCGCGTCTCCGCCCTGCTTGCCGCCTGTCAGGGTGATGCTGCGCGTGGTTGCTTCGCCGCCTTTGAGGAATATTTCGGCAAGCTGGACGGCGCGCGCCGAATCCTGCGGCGTGCGCACGCTGCCAGACAGCACGATGTTGTCCGAGACGATCTCCACCTTGATGTCGGAATCGGGGATGAAACGCCTGATATTGGCCTCGAGGCCTGAAATGTCGCGCTCGACCTCAAGGTCGAGGCTGACGATTTCCCGCCCGTTATCGCCAAAAATGAAGATGTTGGTCTGGCCGACAGTTTTACCAAAAAGATAGATGCGTCTGGAAGTGCGCGTCACGGCATCTGCAAGCAGGGGGTCTGCGACGAGAATGTCGTGCGCGTCTTCCGGGAGGTCGATCACCAGCGCCTTGTTCAGACCGAGCTTCAGACGCTTGCGGACACCCGTCCCGCTGTCGGTGATCCGCACGATGCTGGCATTCTGAGCCAGCGCTTCGCTCATCCGCAGGGAGTCTGGCGCGTAGTGGCCCGGAATGCCGGAAAAAGCCAGGCAGAATGCCAGGCTGCCGGTTATCGATGCGCGCAGATGGCTTTTAATGCGCTTCGCCATGGTTCCCCCGGTCATTGTGATGCTCCTTGACCGCCCTTGACGATCGAGCCGGATTTGATCACCTGGATTTCCGGCTGCCCCGAGCCGCCACTCAGAAGATAACCGGCAGAAAACGTGTCGTTTTCCTGTGCGTCGGCGACTGAGCGCAGCGCCAGTGTCAGGCGGTCCGCCATCTGCTGCGCCACCGTCATGATTTTCGCCTGTTCCGGCGTCAGTTCCAGCGTTGCCGTTGCGCCCACAACGGCCGTCGTGCCGTCCTCGCCTTCCTTGATCTGCTGATCGATTGCCAGAACGCGCACGTTGTTCAGAACGTTTTCTGTTAGGAAGGCACCGCTATCGCTCTTGCGAACCATGATGACATCGACACGGTCATTGGGCAGCACAAAACCGCCGGCACCGGTGGAAACCGATATCTCCGTTGCGACGGCGCGTTTACCGGCGGGCAGAAGAGATGACATGATGCGGGCGCTGGAATCGACGACCTTTTCCGGCCGCAGTGGCTCACCTTCGAACAGAGGCAGCCTTACAACGGCGCCGGAAAGCTCTGCTATGGCATTCGGCCTCTGGGCGTCGGTGATGAAGCTGTTCACGATGTTGCCTTGCGGCCATGGTGCCCAGCGCATGGAACTGTCGTTCAGACGGCTGCCGACCGGCAGGCTGACGGAAGAGACGAGAACGTTGACCGTCGGCTCCTTCTGGATGATCGTTTCCGCTTTCTCTATCACCTGTTTCGCGCCGGAAAGCCGCATGGCCAAAACACCGGCAAGACCGGCGGCCACCAAGGCGACAGACAGGATGATGATACGCGACGGTTTCATGCTCGATCCTTGAGGGGAACAGATTCTTCTCCACTCAGGATGGCCCGTGATTCGTATAATTATGGTTAATTTCGCGCTTAGATTTGTGGTTAACGGGTGTTTAATCCGTTTCCGCGCGTTTTTTACTTAAGAAAGGCTGGCGATAGCGGCGTTAACCAGTGGCGTATCGCCATAGGTAAGAAGTCCTGCGATGGCGATGCCTATTCCATAGGGAATCTTTTTTGCAACCAGAAGCGAGTCGGGAACTGGAAGACCGGTTGCCATGATCTGTTGCGCGCGGGAGCGGAAAATGACAATGCCGATTGTCAGCAGACCACCGATGAAGGCGACTGCGATCAGGAACTCGACGAGTGAGAGATTGAAGCCGAACCACACGGCGGCGGCTGTCAGAAGCTTGGCGTCGCCCCCGCCCATGACATTGGCGGCAAACAGGGCAAAGCAGACGAAGAAGACGGCGGCACCCGCTGCAAGCGACATGGCGAAGGTCTGCCAGTCCATGCCCGTAAACGGTGCAATGAAGACAAAGGACACAAGCAGGATAAGCGGTATCCTGTTGGGGATGGTCATGCTGATGAGGTCTGTCAGCGCTGCAAAGGCAAGGCAGAGCGGCAGAATGAGGAAAATGGCTGCAATCACCATGGCCAGTCCTTCTTTTCAGCTAGTTTGTTCCACAAAAGACTGAGAACACTATGCCACTCAAAAGTAAAAATGCCGCCCCCGGTGAAGGAGCGGCATGGCGGTCATGCCGCGGCGACTAGCAAATTACTTGGTGGCAGTCGCTGCCGTCGTCATTTCTGTGCCGATGTTTTCGAACAGCGTCGTCAGCTGAGTTCCAACGGTTGTGGCTCCGCCGATGATGGCAACGGAAATGAGGGCTGCGATCAGGCCGTATTCGATTGCCGTCGCGCCGGATTCGTCTTTGAGGAAACGAGCGAAAATCTTGGACATGGAGAACTCCTAACTCTTCTGGGTTTAATTCCGCACGCCGACAACTGTTATCCGTTGTTCGGTTGGCCTCAACCTACAGAGCAGCAATTTCCAACCACTTAAAAAAAGCGATTAACGAAAGGTAAACGACTGTTTGAATTTCGTGTGGTAAACAAAAGAACAAAGTATTGAGCAACTTTTTATCTTTGTCGGGAAAGGCATATATTTCACCGTTTCATAAGTCGACATAATTCGGTGGTGATGTAATTCATTGAGACATTTCGGTGTGCAGTTTTGACGCGATTGCTTGCGGTCGCGACGGCTGGAAAATGCTAATGGTTACTGGATATTTTGCCGATTTCGGCGATTTAACGCTTCGTTCACTAAAAGCGATCATTTTGGGACGATATCAGATGCGTGTCGTGAACAAGGGCTCAAACGCATGTCTTCCCCTACATTGATGAAAATCGCTCTCGGCTTGTCCGTGCTTCTTTCCGGATCGGCGCAGTCGGTTTTTGCCCAGGAAGACATGCTGCGCGTGTCGATGAATCATGCCCGCGTGCTTAGGCTGGATCGCCCGGTCAGCAAGGTGATCGTTGGCAATTCCAAGGTGGCCGACGCAACCGTGGCGGATGCCACCACGATCGTTCTGACAGGCAGAAGCTTCGGTACGACAAATCTTGTGCTTCTCGACGCAGATGGCAATCCTATCGTCGATGAGCGTATCCTCGTCTCCATCGATGAGGGCAATACGGTACGTGTGTTCCGCCAGACGGAACGCACCGTTCTTTCCTGTACGCCGAATTGCGAACAGCACGCGGAAAACAGCGGAACTGACGCTGAACAGCCCTGACTGGCCTGAAATTCGAGTGATTGAGCGGCGCCTTTGCGCGACATGACGCATTGCGTCCGCGTGCGTTCTGGATCGTCGTTTTTTACATGGACTTTTTGAGGCTCAACCACCCTGAAACCGGGTGGCCGAAGCCACCGCGCAGGACACCTCCTATGAGGCGTCCTTCAGGTTTTTCTGCTTTTTGGGAAAGCTAAGTGTTTGATCTGGCTAAGATCAAAAATGGAATGGTGCCCAGAAGAGGACTCGAACCTCCACACCCTTTCGAGTACCAGCACCTGAAGCTGGCGCGTCTACCAATTCCGCCATCTGGGCGACGAGGAGCCATGTACGGGGGCAGCCGCCCGGTGTCAACAGACTTTTTGAACTTTTATGACGATCATTGATTTTAAAGGGAAAAAACTTGCATTCCACTGTTGAAAGGTGAGTCTCAGGTCAGGTGTCGAGTCCTTCGTGCCTGCTTCGGTCTACATGACCAAGGTCACGATCGGGGTCGATGACGTCACGGATTCGCTGTTTAAGCTCCTTGGGGCCTGGAAAGCCGCCGTCTTGCTTGCGTTCCCATATGATATTTCCATCAACGGCGATTTCGAAACGCCCCCCCGTGGAGGGAATCAGGCTGACTTCGCCAACTTCGGAGGAAAACGTCTGGAGAATCTCCTGTGCCATCCATCCGGAGCGTAAGAGCCAGTTGCATTGCGTGCAGTAGGTGATTGTGATGCATGGTTTGCGGTCTTGCATTGCCGTTTCTCCTCAATGTGAAATCACGAAAATATCAACTTTTATGCTCATGTTTTTACCGCGGTGATCTATCTCCCGATACGTCTTTTTTGCAAACAGATAAGTCATCAAAGGCTTAGACATGGAGATCATATGGCCCAGTTCGACCATAGCCGCGGACGTCTGTTCGTTCCCGCGGTTGCACCCGTTTACAACTCAACCCACGACCTTGTGGAGACGATCCTGCGTGTCGCAGCCGGTCTTCTGCTCGTGACCCACGGCTTCGGCAAGATAATGAACCCCTTTGGTGCCGTTGGCATGGTGGAAGGCCTCGGCTTTTATCCCGGCGTATTCTGGTCGCCCCTGCTGGCGGCAACCGAGTTCTTTGGAGGCATTCTGATCGCCATTGGACTGTTTACACGTCCGGCGTCCTTTGCGGCGATGATCGTTCTGCTCGTCACGGTCTACTTCCATGGCATCGTGAAGGCTGAAGGGCTTGGCGGGGCGGAGAAGTCCATCCTGTGGGCTGCCATCTTCCTGTTCTTTGCCGTTCGTGGCGGGAACCGGCATTCCGTCGACGCAAAAATGCGCAAGGAATTCTAGAACATTCCAGATTGATCGAGATGGTGCCTCCCGCCTCTTGAAAATCAGGGTTTCTCGTGATGAAGCTGGCTTTGACGGTACCACCCCGAACAAAGCCGGCTTTATTATTTTTCCGAAGAGACATCATGCGCGTTGCAATCATCGAGAACATGGCGGGAACTCCGCATGGTCAACTGGGCGTAGCCCTTAAAGAGGCGAATGCGGAACTGGACGTCATCCGCGCCTATGCCGGAGATCCGCTTCCCGCAGATGCGGAAAGCCACGATGCGCTTGTGGTTCTGGGTGGGGAGCAGAACGCGCTCGATGACGCTGCTTATCCTTACCTGCCCGATCTTGCCCGGCTGATGAAGACCTTTGGAGATGCCGACAAGGCTGTGATGGGAGTGTGTCTGGGAAGCCAGTTGCTGGCCCGCGCCTATGATGGTCGAAACATCCTGAACGGCACGCTGGAATTCGGTTGGGAGAAAGTCGCCTTGACGGATGAGGGACGGTCCGACCCGGTGATGACGGCGGTGGGCGATACGTTTCCCATTTTTCAATGGCACCGCGATACATACACCTTGCCGGACGGCGCAATTCTTCTGGCAAGCAATCCCGCCACGAAAAATCAGGCGTTTCGCATCGGCAGGGCAGCCTATGGGACGCAGTTCCACTTCGAGGCAGCGACGGGTGTCGTCGACGAGTGGTGCACTGGCTTTTCCAGCTCGATCGAGAAAATGTCGCCCGGTTGGCTCGAGGATTACCGAAGCCACCGTGATGGGAGCGGAGAGGCGGCTGACGCTGCAGGCCTTGCGATAGCGCGGGCCTGGGTTCAGCTCGTGTGATATTGCGATGGTGTCGTGCTAGTGACTGAATATTGAAACGAACCGCAAGGCGTTGCGATGCGGTTCGTTTTCTCGCTCTGGCTTAGCCGATTTTGTTTGTGGAGCCGACGGGAGTCTCTTCCGTTCTTCCAGAGAAGAAGTTTGCAAGCAGCGCGCCCGAAATATTGTGCCACACGCTGAAAATGGCGCTGGGCACGGCCGCAACCGGCGAGAAATAGGTGTTGGCCAAAGCCGCGCCGAGGCCACTATTTTGCATGCCGACCTCGATGGCAATGGCCTTGCGCTTTGCAAGTGAAAGGCCGAATGCCTTGCTGGCAAAGAAACCTAGCGCATATCCCAGACCATTGTGCAGGACGACGATTGCGAAGATCAGCAGACCTGACTGTGCAATGGCACCCTTGCTGGCGCCAACGACTGCGGCAACAATCAGCACGATCCCGGTAACGCTGACCAGCGGCAAGGCCGGAACGGCGTTGTGCACGATCGACGGTGCAAGCTTCTGTAGTGCGAAACCCAGCGCCAGTGGCACCAGTACGACCTTGACGATGCTGACGAACATCGCGGCTGCGTCGACTGGCAGATACTGGCTGGCGAAAAGCCAGACGAGGAACGGAGTAACGATCGGCGCAGCCAGCGTTGTTACACTCGTGCAGGCCACGGAAAGTGCAACATCGCCCTTGCTGAGATAGGTCATGACGTTGGACGATGTACCGCCGGGGCAGCAGCCGACCAGAATGACACCCGCTGCAACTTCTGGAGACATTGGAATGATCTTCGTCAGCGCAACCGCAAGCAGCGGCATGATGAGGAACTGCGATAAAACGCCGATGCCGACATCGAACGGCCGTTTTGCAACCTCGCGGAAATCGTCAACCGATATCGTCAGGCCCATGCCGAACATGATGATAGCAAGCAGGGTAACGATCCATGGCGCGATCTGTTTGAACGTATCCGGGAACACGTAGCCCAGCGCGGCGAATAAAATGACCCATATGGCAAATGTCTTGCCGATAAAGTTTGAAAAAGTTGCGATTGCTTTCAACTATACCTCCCTGTCCTGGCGCAAATCGAATTAGGAAACAGTGTCCGATCTGACGCCACGAAATCCGTGAAATCGGGCAAGTGGCCCGTCAGGCTGTTTTAATGCTGTCCAGCTTGGATCCGCGATTTATCGTTAACACCCTGTCTGTCAAGGTGTAGGCAGGCCCGAATGGTTCCCGGTTTGACGAGGGTTGGCCTGGCGCTATCAGAATTGATGGGTGGGGGCAGGGGGGCTCCGCGTAAAGATAAGATTCAGTCTTTTTTGATAATCTTCCGTTAGCAATTGTATTTTCGAGGTCTCGGGTCGGCGTGAGAGCGCCTCCCCAATGTTTTGCGTAACGGGTCCCCATGCGTTCATCGGCTGTGTCAGCACTTTTCTTCAGTTGCCTTATTCTCGGCGGCTGCACGTCCAGTTCGGGACCGGAAAGCCTGATGGCAGGGATTCCCTCAAAGGAGACGACCAGTTCGGTAACGCCATCATCGCCGGTGCCGCAGGCGAATGTGGGCTCGGAACCGATCAAGGCGCAGCCCCGCCAGGAGGTTCTGGCCTGGGGCGGACCCGTGCCGGACGAGCCGAGAGCCTTTTCTGCCATAACGCCGCAGGCGACCTTGCCACAGGCCGCGCCGGAAATTGCTCATCCAGCCATGCCGGATGTGGGAATGGCGCGCCCGGCGGAGCGTCCGGTTCAGCTCGCTATGGCTGCCTCTCCCGCCGCCGCAGCCGGGGCACAGGCTCGCTCGCGTGTCTTCCGGTCCAGTTTCAGCGACGCAAAGCCGATCAATTTCGGTAAGGTCCAGCCGCGTCATTTCCAGGTGCATGGCGTCGACGTCTCTCGCTGGCAGGGCAATATCGACTGGCCTATGCTGAGAACGCGCGGCGCGAACTTTGCGTTCATCAAGGCGACGGATGGTGGAGATCATCTCGATCCGATGTTCCGCACCAACTGGCAGCGTGCGAAGCAGGCCGGCATACGTCGCGGCGCTTACCATTTCTTCTACTGGTGCCGCCCGGCAAGCCATCAGGCGGAATGGTTCATTCGCAACGTGCCGCGTGATCCCGATGCGCTGCCGCCGGTGATCGACGTGGAATATAACGGCGAGTCGAGCTGCAAGATGCGCCTGCCACGCGCCAAGGTGCTGGAAAAGATGCAGGTCTTCATGGACATGCTGGAACGCCATTACGGCCAGCGTCCCATCATTTATACTGCACCTGACTTCTACAAGGATCACCTGTCCGGCGAGTTCCAGAACTATCCATTCTGGTTGCGCGCCGTGGCCCAGCACCCATCCAAGGTCTATCCGGATCGCAAGTGGCTGTTCTGGCAGTATTCCGGTTCCGGACTTTCACACGGCGTCGAAGGCAAAATCGACCTGAATGTCTTCAACGGCAGCGAGGACGCCTGGCACCGTTGGCTCGGCCGCAGCGCAAGCTAAAGATAAGTTTTCCTGCTCAGCGGGCGAATTTTCTGGCGCCCGCGACACAGGCGACTACCGCGAAGGTAACCGCGATCATGGTGATGCTGACGGTTTCACCAAGCAGGGTGGCCGCCAGCACCAGCCCGAAGAATGGTTGCAGGAGTTGCAGCTGCCCGACTGCGGCAATGCCGCCAAGCGCCAGCCCGCGATACCAGAACACGAAGCCGATGAGCATGCTGAACAGCGAGACATAGGCAAGTCCACCCCAAGCCGATGCCCCGATGCCGTGCAACGAGTACGGCATGGTCAGCATGGAGAGGATCAGCATTACCGGTAGCGAGAGCACCAGCGCCCATGAAATGACCTGCCAACCGCCCAGCGTTCGGGAAAGTACGGCCCCTTCGGCGTAACCAAGCCCGCAGACGAGAATGGCTGCCAGCATCAGAAGATCGCCGTAGAACGACGTCTCAAGCCCGGTTGCGATGGAGTTCGACAGGGAAAATCCTGCAACCAGCAAGCTTCCCAGGCATGAAAATACCCAGAAAGCCGGGCGAGGGCGCTCTCCACCACGCAGCACTGCGAAAATGGCAGTTGCCAGCGGCAGCAGCCCGACGAACACGATGGAATGCGCCGCCGTGACATGGCGGAGCGCAAGTGCGGTGAGGAGAGGAAATCCGACCACGACACCGAGCGAAACGACGGCAAGAGAAATCATGTTGCTGCGCGACGGGCGTTTTTCCCGAAACATCAGAAGTAGAGCCAGAGCCAGAACGCCCGCAATGCTTGCGCGGACAACGGTCAGGAAGACGGGATCGAAATCCATGATCGCCAGTCGTGTGGCGGGTAGGGAACCGCTGAAAATCACCACGCCGATAAAGCCGCTCAACCAACCGCTTGTTATTCTGCTCATAACCCGTCTCCTGTCTCTTTACCTCCTTGCTACGGAACAGGTGGAACAGACAGTGACAGTGGTATACAGTTTGAAGAAACTGTTATGGTGTATTGGGCAATACAGATGGACAAGAGCGTTGAGGGAGCGGCAGTCTCCGGTACGTTGATAGAAACTGTCATGACGAGCATCCATCAACGCATTGCCGCGCGAAGCCTCGTCCCCGGCGCCAGACTGCCCTCCGTCAGGCTGCTGGCGAAATCCATGCGGGTGTCAACCTCGACCGTTGTCGAGGCCTATGATCGCCTTGTCGCAGATGGCACGCTACGTTCGCGGCCGGGATCCGGCTTTTATGTGGCGGGTCCGCTTGCACCGCTGTCGCTTGCCAAGATGGCGCCACGGATGGAGAGAGCAGTGGATCCTTTGTGGGTTTCGCGGCAGGCGCTTGATGATGCTCCCGGTTTTGCCAAGCCTGGTTGTGGCTGGCTGCCGCCGTCCTGGTTGCCGGAGGCGGCGTTGAGGCGTGCCGCAAGGGGCATTGCTCGTGCCGATACCGCCTTGCTGACGGAATATGCAAGCCCGATGGGCCTTCTGCCGTTGCGCCAGCTCCTGTCGCGCAGGCTCGACCATACCGGCATTCAGGCTGGTGCGCATCAGATCGTGCTGACGGAATCCGGGACACAGGCAATCGATCTTCTCTGCCGTTTCCTGCTGCAACCCGGTGATACGGTGATCGTCGACGACCCCTGTTACTTCAACTTTCATGCCTTGCTGAGGGCGCACCGCGTGAATACCGTTGGTGTTCCCTATACGCCGACGGGACCGGATCTGGCGCTTTTCGAGCAGGCATTGCTGGAACACCAGCCACGCCTCTACATCACCAATTCTGCTGTGCATAATCCAACCGGTGCCTCGCTGTCCCCCGTCACCGCTCATCGTGTTCTGCTTCTGGCTGAGCGGGCCGGGCTGACGATCATCGAGGACGACATTTTCGCGGATTTCGAAACGCGGCCATCACCGCGTCTGGCGGCCTTTGATGGGCTGAATCGTGTGGTCCAGATCGGCAGCTTCTCGAAAACTCTTTCTGCATCCGTGCGGTGCGGATTTATCGCCGCGCCGGAGGCCTGGGTGGAGCCGTTGATCGACCTGAAGATAGCCACATCTTTCGGTGGAGGCCATTTTTCCGAGGCCCTGGTTCTGTCCCTCCTGAAGGACGGCAGTTACCGCAAGCATATGGAAGCCCTGAGACATCGGCTGCGTCTTGCCATGGTGGATGTATCGACACGTTTGAAAGCCTTGGGCTGCATGCCATGGATCGAGCCGGACGCAGGAATTTTCTTGTGGTGCCGTCTGCCGGATGGTGCAGATGCGGCGGCGGTTGCGAAACGGGCGCTTGCGCACAATGTCGTGCTGGCTCCCGGCAATGTCTTCAGCCTGTCGCAGGGCGCCGCCCGTTTCATGCGGTTCAACGTTGCCCAGATGTCCGATCCGAGGCTGACGACGGTTTTGCAGCAGTCGCTTCAGGGTTAACCGATTGCGTGGGCCTTTTCCGCTTTTTGTGAGTACGCGGAAACGAAATGGAACAAAATCTTGTGAACGCCGTTTTCCCCTCAGAGTGAAGAGGAGGAAATGCAATGACATTTGATCCCGGCAACCCACGTCCGGAACGAGATCTTCGCCCGGAAGTCAATATTACCAATGAACCGCGTGACCGCATGTCGTGGACGCCATGGCTTGCGGTGATTGTTGTTGTGCTGGTTGGCATCTTCGCCTGGTCGCAGATGAGCGGCCCGACGACCGATCCGGCCACCACGTCTTCAACAACGCCGCCGGCCGTGACCGATCAGGCTCCGGCCCCGGCTCCCATGACGCCGACAGCACCAGCCACGCCGCCGGCCAACGATGCCGCACCAGCCCCTGCAACGCCTGGCACTGGCGGCACCCAGACACAGCCTTAAAGGGCTTCTAAGTATGACCAGAATAACCGCTTGCCTTCGGGCAGGCGGTTATTTTTATGGAGCGCTCCTGTCGTCAGAGAATGAAAGCGCTCAGTGTGAGGTGAGACTGAGCCAGCGCCCCGGTGTTATCCCGAAAGCACCTTTGAAATGGCGGGTAAAATGTGCCTGATCCGCAAAGCCGCAGGCGAATGCGGTTTCGGCCAGACCGGCACCCGTCGCCATGATGGCCTTGCTCTTCTCAAGACGTCGCATGATGAGATAGCGGTGCGGGCTGGTCGAGAGTATCGCGCGGAACTGGCGCGAAAGCGTAAAGCGGTCCAGACCGCTGATCATTTCGAGGTCGTCGGAACTGACGACGCGGTGGCTGTTTTCACACAGATAATCACGGCAGCGTAACACGGCCGCCCGGTCAATCTGTCTGGTTCTCCGAGCCTTTCCGTCCGAATGTTTCCAGAGAAGGTCGGCCAGCCGCGATTGCCAGTCGGCGAGCTGGAGGTCGGTCGGCTTCTGATCCAGATTGCCGAGAGCTTCCACAAGACATCGCCTGAACGCCTCATCTTCTATGACCGGGCTTTTTGCGAAGGGCAGCGCATCGTGATGATCGGCGGCGGCGATCATCCATTCCGGCGGCAGGTATAGCATCCTGTAATGCAGTCCTTCGTCCGTACCTGCACCGCCATCGTGAACCTCGTCTGGATGCAGCACAATGATGTTGCCCGGCGCGCTGTAACGGGATTGTCCGCGGTAGGAAAATGTCTGTATGCCGGAAATCGTCACCCCCAGCGCATAGGTGTCGTGACGATGCGGAGAATAGGCGTTGCCGTGAAACCGGGCATCGATGCGCTCGATCCCTCCGCTCGCTGGCGCACGCACAATGCCCTCAAAGCTGCACGAACGTTCAAGATCGTCGGCGCCGCGCGGGTCTAGGATTGGCTCTTTCATAAACGCAACCGGATTGAGTTCGCATGTTCGATACCAAGATCGCCATTGTCCTTCGGGATGACCTTGCCACATGGCAAAAACTGAATGTTACCGCATTCCTCATGTCCGGAATTGTCGCCCAGACACCTGATGTCATCGGTGAACCATACCGCGATGGCGCGGGTAACGTCTATAACCCTTTGTCCGTCCAGCCGGTTGTGGTGACGGCTGCGGATCAGGAAACCCTGCGGAAAATCCACGGCCGCTCGCTTGAGCGTGACGTCGTGACCTCACTCTACATCGAGGAGATGTTCTCCACCGGCCACGACGCTGCCAACCGGCAGGTGTTTTCAGAGTTTTCGCCTGACAACGCCAGGGTCGTTGGCATCGGCGTCCGCGCCGATAAAAAGATCGTCGACAAGATCACCAAGGGCGCGAAACTGCACGCCTGAGACAAAGCCGGAAACGAAAAGGGGAGGCAAAGCCTCCCCTGTCGATATTCCGATGAAAGTTTTTCTCTCACTCGTCGTTCATCTTCAAAGCGGCGATAAAGGCTTCCTGCGGTATTTCCACCTTGCCGAACTGGCGCATGCGCTTTTTGCCTTCCTTCTGCTTGTCCAGAAGTTTGCGCTTGCGGGTGGCGTCGCCGCCGTAGCACTTGGCTGTCACGTCCTTGCGCAGCGCGCGCACGGTTTCGCGTGCGATCACCTTGCCGCCGATGGCTGCCTGGATCGGGATCTGGAACATGTGCGGCGGAATGAGTTCCTTCAACTTTTCGCACATGCCGCGGCCACGGCGGTCCGCCGCAGAGCGGTGAACCAGCATGGAGAGCGCATCGACCGGATCGCCGTTGACGAGGATCGACATCTTGACCAGATCACCTGCGCGATAGTCGATGATGTTGTAGTCGAAAGAGGCGTAACCCTTGGAGATGGATTTCAGGCGATCGTAGAAGTCGAACACCACTTCGTTGAGCGGCAGTTCGTAGGTGATCATGGCACGGTTGCCGACATAGGTCAGTTCCGTCTGAAGGCCGCGACGGTCCTGACAGAGCTTCAGAATGCCGCCGAGATATTCGTCCGGCGTCATGATCGTCGCCTTGATCCACGGCTCGCGGATTTCCTTGATCTTCACCACGTCCGGCATGTCGGCCGGGTTGTGAAGTTCCTTTTCCGTGCCGTCCGTCAGCGTCATCTCATAGACAACGGAAGGGGCGGTTGCGACCAGATCGAGATTGAACTCGCGCTCGAGGCGTTCCTGAATGATCTCGAGGTGCAGCAGGCCAAGGAAGCCGCAACGGAAACCGAAGCCCAGAGCAGCGGACGATTCCATTTCGTAGGAGAAGGAGGCGTCGTTCAGTCGAAGCTTGCCCACCGCGGCGCGCAAATCTTCGAAGTCCGCAGCATCGACCGGGAAGAGGCCGCAGAACACCACGGGCTGGGCGGGTTTGAAGCCGGGAAGAGCCTGCGCCGTCGGGCGCTTGTCGTCGGTGATCGTATCGCCGACACGCGTATCGGCAACTTCCTTGATCGAGGCGGTGATGAAGCCGATCTCGCCAGGGCCGAGGCTATCGACAGTGACCATCTTCGGCGTCAGTACGCCGACGCGTTCCACACCGTACTTGGCCCCGGTGTCCATCATGCGGATCTGCTGGCCCTTGCTCAGCACGCCGTCGATGACGCGCACGAGAACCATGACACCGAGATAGGTATCGTACCAGCTGTCGACCAGCAGGGCCTTCAACGGCGCGCTCTCGCCACCTTCGCTCTTCGGTGGCGGCAGCTTGTGGACGATGGCTTCGAGAACATCGGGAATGCCAAGACCCGTCTTGGCCGAAATCAACACAGCTTCGGATGCGTCGATGCCGATCACTTCCTCGATCTGTTCCTTGATGCGGTCCGGTTCTGCCGCAGGCAGGTCCACCTTGTTGAGCACGGTGACGAGTTCATGATTGTTGTCGATCGCCTGATAGACGTTCGCAAGCGTCTGAGCTTCCACACCCTGCGATGCGTCGACCACCAGCAGAGAGCCTTCGCAGGCCGAAAGCGAGCGGGACACTTCGTAGGCGAAGTCGACGTGACCGGGCGTGTCGATAAGGTTCAGCACATAGGTTTCGCCGTTGTTCGCCTTGTAATGCAGGCGCACGGTCTGTGCCTTGATGGTGATGCCACGCTCGCGCTCGATATCCATCGAATCGAGAACCTGTTCCGACATGTCGCGTTCGGCAAGGCCGCCCGTCGACTGGATCAACCGGTCGGCCAGCGTCGATTTGCCATGATCGATGTGGGCAACGATCGAGAAGTTGCGGATATGGTCCAGGGGCGTGCGGGTCGAATTTGTGCTCATGTTCCGCGCTATAGCAGGGGCCAATGAAGCCGCAAAGCGGGAATTTGGTTAAAAGCCCTTTAAATTGGGCTTTTCATCCTTCGAACTGCTCCGGCCAGTCGCGGCGGGTGGCGACCTGACCCTCGGTCCTGAGTTTTGCCACGGCGGCAAGATCGATATCGACGATGAGCAATGAACTTTGCGTCACCGCGTCGCTCTCGCTTTCCGCCACGATGCCGGAGGGCGGCATGCCGTAGTCCGAGGGGACATAAAGGGCAGCACGTCCGCGATTTTCATCGACGGCGGGCGACCACGGCGCTTCCCCGGCGGTGGGCGCGGACAAGACGGCATATTGGTTTTCCAGTGCACGCGCCTGTGCGCCGATGCGTACGCGGTAGGCGCCCGCCAGCGTATCGGTGCAGCTTGGCGCCAGAACGAGCTCCACGCCGAGTTCGGCCAGCTTGCGACCGAGCATCGGGAATTCGTTATCATAGCATATCAGGATACCGAGCTTGCCGAGGTCAGTGTCGAAAGCTTTCAGCCCTTCCACGCCGGCATGGATATTCCATTGTTCCCGCTCGAAACGGGTCATGATCTGCTTGTCCTGATAGCCGATCAGTCCATCCGGCCCGAACAGCCAGGCGCGGTTGCGGAATTTTCCATCCGCATCCTTCACCGGCGCGCTGCCGGGCTGGAACAGGATCTGGTGTTGCCGGGCCAGTTCCTCGCAAAGCTCAACCCAGGAGGGGATCAGCGGCTGTATCTCTTCGATGGAGCGGTGCAGATCGGAATGTGCATCGGTGGGCAATTGCCCCGTCAGCGTCATCGCGGAATATTCCGGCAGCAGCAGAAGCTCCGCGCCCTTTTCCTTCGCCTCCCGCACGACCGCCGAAAGATGCGCCGCATAGGCGTCCCACGTCTCGATCAGTTCGATGGCATATTGGCTGGCGGCAAGTCTGGTCATGGAACGACCCTTTTCATCCAGAAGGACAGCGGCTTTGCGCTTTTGGAGTTCTCGTCCAGATCCTGCCACGTAAAGGTCGTGTGCAGTTCGGGGTGATGGCGATAGCCCCGCTTCTCCCAGAAGGCATTCAGCGGCACATAGTCGACCGGGCGTCGCGGATGATCGGCCGGGCGTTCCACCGCGCAGAACGTGCACCATTCCACGCCGCCGAGCCGTTTTGCGTGGGCTTCCCGCTCCTCGAAGAAACGCACGCCGACGCCTCGTCCGCGATAATCGTCCAGAAGCACGCTTTCGCCGAAGTAGAAGATGCGGTCAGGGTCGTATCCGGCCTTCAGGAATGGTGCCTTCACCTCGTCGGTTTCAACCGCCATCGGCATGCCGGTCGACATGCCCACGACCTTGCCTCCGTCCAGCGCCAGCACGAAAACCGCGCCTTCCGCCTTGGCGTAGGTCGCCAGATACTCCCGCTCATGGTCCAGCGTCCCGTCATACAGATACGGGAAGTCTCGGAAAACCGTTATGCGCAGATGCGCGAGGTCATCAAAATACGGAACGGCATCAATGCCGGAAAGGGACTTGATTTCGACGGTCATGGGCATTTTCACTTTCGTTTCCGCTGGTTATACCGTCATGGAAAACCTGCGCAAGCATTGAACGGAGAAGATGATGACAGCTACCGAGACCATTCGCGCCTATTACGATGCCTTCAACCGTCAGGATATGGATGCCTTTCTGGCGCTGCTCAGCGACGACGTGGTGCATGACATCAATCAGGGAGAGCGTCAGGCTGGCAAGGCCGCTTTCGCGTCTTTCATGAATCACATGAACCGCTGCTACAGGGAAACGCTGACGGATATGGTCATCATGGCAAGCGAGGATGGAAAGCGCGCCTCCGCGGAGTTTGTGGTCAACGGCGAATATCTGGCAACAGATGAAGGCTTGCCGGAAGCCAATGGCCAGAAATACGTGCTGCCAGCCGGTGCCTTCTTCGATCTGAAGGATGGCAAGGTTGCCCGTGTGACGAACTATTATAACCTCAACGACTGGATTGCTCAGGTCGGTGCATAAGGCGACCAGCGCATGCATCATCTTTCCATTATGATGGATATTGACTCCAGTATATGAGAGTGCAATTCTCTTATGATGGAAAATGAAGATGCCATTCTTGAACGATCGATCGGTGAGCGCATCAAAACGCTGCGCTCACGCAATGCCCTGACGCTGGATCAGCTTGCGTCCGCCTCCGGCGTCAGCCGTGCCATGATCTCGCGCATCGAGCGCGGCGAGGCCAGCCCTACGGCATCGCTTCTCGCCCGCATCTGTTCGGCTCTGGGTCTCTCCCTTTCGGGTTTCTTCGCGCAAGACGAGGATGTCGTTTCGCCATTGGTGCGTCGGGATCAGCAGCAGCTCTGGAAAGATCCTGACACGGGCTATGTGCGCCGCGCCATTTCCCCGCCGCGTGTCGGTTCCGATGTCGATATCGTTGAAGTCGAGTTTCCGGCAGTTGCGCGCGTCAGCTTTCCCCCGCACGCCGCAAGCAGCGGCATGACGCAATATGTCTGGCTGTTCGAAGGTGCTCTGGAAATGACGACGGGCGGCGAAACGCATCGTCTGGCGCCGGGTGATTGCCTGTTCATGCCGGTGGGAGAGGGACACACCTTTTACAATCCGTCCGATAGGCCAGCACGCTACGCGGTCGTGCTGGATCGCAGATCACGCTGATATTTTGCCAGGAGTTTTTATGACCAGCATTCGTGTGTTGAACCGTCAGGAGACGATCGATGCGTTGCCCGATCTCTGCGAGGTTCTTTCTGACTGTGTGAATGGCGGTGCGTCCGTCGGTTTCATGCTGCCTTTCACGCCTGCCGATGCCGAGCCGTTCTGGCGCTCCGTGGCTGATACGGTAGGTGAAGGCGGCACCATCCATGCCGTGGCGGAAGTGGAAGGCAAAGTGGTTGGAACCGTGCAGATCGGCCTTGCATCGAAGCCGAACCAGCCGCATCGCGGTGATCTGATGAAACTGCTCGTGCATCGCTCCGCACGCGGACTGGGCCTGTCGCGTCTGCTCATGACGGCAGTCGAGGAAGAAGCGGCAAGGCGTGGCCGCACTCTTCTGGTGCTTGATACCGCGACGGGCAGCGATGCCGAAGCGATTTATCCTCGCTTCGGCTGGGAACGTGTTGGCGTCATTCCCGATTATGCGCTGTTTCCGGACGGCAGCTACTGTGGCACCACTCTGTTCTACAAGCGGATCGGCGAGAGCCTGTGAAGCAAAGGTATCTCCGGTTTTCCGTGCAGATATGCGGCAATACGACGGCCCGTCTTACTGGCCGGGTTTCAGCGTGCGGTTGAAGGCAGAAACGATCATCGTTTCCAGTTCTTTGTGAATATCACTGCGCTCGCGGGTTCCTGCAGGTTCGCAGATCGGATCACGCTCACCGACGGATTTGAGGAACGCCGCCGCACCCGGCTTGCAAACCGGCAGGAAGCTGAAGTGATCGGCCTCGTTCACCTGAGCATAGGTTGAATTCTGAACATCCTTTGCCAGCTGGTCCGACAAGACGGAGATCGGAATCTTGCCAACGCTGCCAAGATTGATGAAGGCCAGCGGAATGTCGATTTTCCTCAGACTTTCCGACGTGAACGCCACTTCCAGACCCGGATCGACAAGAACCGCCGAGCGAATGCGCTGATCGCGGTTCGATTGCTCGAAGCGTACCTTGTCGACGGTGCGCAGATCGAATTTCGGAACGCTGACCGCTTCGCCGTTCATGTAGGCTCGGCCTCCCGAAAACCACTCGCAATCCATGGAGCTGGCGTAATCCTCGCAATATTGCACATAGGCGTCCAGATCGGCGCGCGCACCGGAAATTTCCATGGCCGCACTTGCGCCGAGGGAAAAGCCGAGAACGCCGATCTTGTCGGCATCGATTGCATTCGCCCAATCCTTGTTCGATGTCAGGGCGGTCACAAGGGTAGAAAGATCGTCTGTGCGCTCCCAGATTTTCGGGGTGTCGGCGGGCGTGGAATCACCGCTTGTCGTGCCGGGATGGTTGGTACCCGCAACGATGAAACCTTCGCTTGCGAGTTTGGTCGCGATCCATGCCATGCCTTCTGCCCGCGAACCGGAGCCGTGTGAGATCAGGACAAGCGGAAATCGCCCGCGTTTGACCTCGGCATCTTCAAGAGCCGGTGCACCTTCAAAAATCCGGTTGTCACCGGACATGACTGGCGTGCCGTTCTGTCCGGTGGACGGGTACCATATGGTTACGGCCAGATCTTTTGCCCGCGCCTGCGACGACACGGTGGTGGTCTTCAGGCCGACGGCATCGGCTGCGAAAGCAGGGTTGCAGAATAGAGAACCGGCCAAAAGGGCGGCAAGGGTGATGTTCGGTGTCATGAGAGCCTCTCTGTTTGACAAATCGATGGCTCCGTTTTCTCTTATCGGCGGATAAATGCGTCCTTGATCGCGTTACAGGTCGTGCTCGAACGCGATCTGGTTCATGAAGGAAGCCATAGTCTCGTTTGCGGATACCGATGTGCTTTTCATTCCTTTGCCCTTCGTCGTTGCGCTGCTGCTGTGCCTCATGTTCATTGTCTTCGTTCGAAGCCGAAGTGAGCTGCGAGCCAACAGGGCATTTCTTGCGTTGATCGCGCTTTGCGCCGTGCAGTCCATTCTGGTCGGTTTGCGATGGGGGTATGGCGTTGAAACGATGCGGTATGTTCTGCCGGTACTGGCGGCATGCCTGCCGCCGCTGACCTATGCGGCGTTTCACAGCCTGATCGGGATGACTCCCGCCAGCCGAAGGGCAATGCTGGCGGTTTTTGTTTCCTCGCCGCTGATCGTGCTTCTGCTGCTTCTGGTCTTTCCCCTTCTCATCGATCTCGCCCTCATCGTCATCTTTGTCGGCTACGCGGTGGCGTTGCTGCTTCTGGCAAGAAAGGGGCCGGACGGGTTGGATGAGGCGCAGTTTGCCAGTGCCGCTTCCGCACATCGTGCGCTGGTGATTGCAGCGTTTGCCTTGTGTGCTTCAGCTGTGTTCGACCTCCTGGTGTTTCTGGATTTTGAGTGGACACGCGGTGCAAACGCGGCGGCCCTGGTCAGCAATGCCAACCTTCTGGGTCTGCTTCTGATCGGCCTGATGGCGCTGGTGGCTGGCAACAGCAAGCCGTCTCAGCTCGTTGTTGAGTCGATGGCGGAAGCGCCGGTCCACGCAGCACCTTCAGAGGAAGACCGGGAAATCCTCGAAAGGCTGGCGAGCCTGATGGAGGAGCAGAGGTTTTACCGCGACGAAAATCTCAATCTTTCCAGATTATCCCGTCGGCTGGGTTTACCCGTCCGGCAGATTTCGGGGGCGATCAATCGTTCTCTGGGCATCAACGTATCGCAATATGTCAACCAGCTGCGTATCAGGGAAGCATGCCGTCTGCTCGAGGAAACGGATCAGTCCGTGACGGCGATCATGCTGTCTTCCGGGTTTCAGACAAAATCCAACTTCAATCGCGAGTTCCGCCGCATCACGGGCATGAGTCCGGTCGCCTGGCGCGAACGCGAGGTGTGGAAGCTGGTGTCGCCAAACAGAAACGGCCATCCGGCGCAAACCGGATGGCCGTTCTGATGAGGCATGAAATGACCGATTACAGCGTGCCGTTGCGCTGCTGGATCATCATGTAGGTGTCGTAGGTGTATTCAGCGATCTGCGCCCAGAGATAGGCGTCTTTCTTGAAGGCCTGCTGGCTTTCATAGATCTTCTTGAAGCTTTCGTTCTTGGCGGAAATCTCGGCGTAGGTTTCCTGCGCTGCCTTGTGGCACACGTCGAGAATTTCCTGGCTGAACGGACGCAGGATCGCGCCCTGCGCCACCAGTTCCTTCAGAGCCTTCGGGTTGTGTGTGTCATAGCGCTCCAGCATGGAGGCGCTTCCCACTGCGCAGGCATCCTTGAGGATACGCTTGTAGTTTTCCGGCAGCTCGTTGAACTTCTGCAGGTTCACGAAGGCATGCACGGCCGGGCCACCTTCCCACCATGCCGGATAGTAGTAGTACTTTGCGACCTTGTAGAACCCGAGCTTCTGGTCGTCATATGGACCGACGAACTCGGTAGCGTCGATCGTGCCTTTTTCCAGAGCCGCATAAACATCGCCACCGGCAATCTGCTGCGGCGTGACGCCAACCTTCTGCATAACCTGGCCGGTCAGGCCGGCAATGCGCATCTTCAGACCCTTTAGGTCATCGATGGTGTTGATTTCCTTGCGGAACCAGCCGCCCATCTGCGCACCGGTATTTCCAAGCAGGATGGAATAGATGTTGTGCTGCGCGAGGAACTCGTTGAGCAACTCGTTGCCGCCACCCTGATTGAACCAGGCGTTGGTCTGGCGTGCATTGAGGCCGAAAGGAACGGATGTGCCAAGCGCGAAGGTCGGATCCTTGCCGACATAGTAGTAGGCGCAAGTGTGCGCCATTTCGACCGTACCTGCCGTTACCGCATCGGCTGCCTGAAGCGCCGGAACGATTTCGCCGCCGGCGAAATGCTGGATGACGAAGTTGCCGCCGGAGGCTTCCTTGACGTGATCGGCAACGATCTGACCAGCACCGAAAAGAATATCGAGCCCCTTGGTAAAAGAGGATGTCATGCGCCAGGTGATCTTGGGGTTTTCCTGCGCGATGGCCGGAGCGGCGAGGGCGGTTGCGGTCACACCGGCGCCAACGGCGCCTGCCTTGCGGATAAATGATCTGCGATCCATGTCGATAAGCCTTGTACGTCTGCTATTTACAGGCGAACCGCACGGTACGCCTCCCAACGGCTACTAATCATTTATCCTTGCGGCCTTCAAGAGGATATTTTTGGAAAATTGCGCCGAAAGCATGTCGCGGGTGAAGAATGTTGCGGCATCGCTGGCTCAGGGCGCCTTTCCGTTTACGGCGCAGTTTTTTTCAGCGCTGGATCATCCAGTGCGGGATTGTAGAAAAGCGAAAGCGTGAGACTTCTGGCAATCCTCTGCGCGGTTTCCATGAACCACGCATGCGCCTCTGCGCTGGGTGCGATGTCCGTCAGGGTGGCGGAAAACAGATCGAGCCATTGCGGAAAGAGGTCTGCGGCCATGCCGTCGACGCCGACATGGGCCTGAACCGGCTTGCCGGCGTAGCCGCCGTTCTTGAAGGCGACGGCGGACCAGAACCGCTTCATTTTTTCCATATGCTCTGGCCAGCGCCCGGCAAGGCGGGCGTTGAACACGGGGCCGAGCGAAGGATGTTGCAAAACGCGAGCGTAAAAGCTTTCAACGAGCAGATCGATAAAAGCAGCATCGATGCCGATGGCCGCCATGGTTTCTTCGGCCCTGCGTTGCATCTGCGCACTATGCGCCGCTTTTCCATCCAGCTGCTCTTGCATCGCTTTCTCCTTTGCCCGGAATCTTATGATGAACCGCACATCACTACAATGCGACCTTTAGCCATATTAGAATTATTCTAAAGAATCTTGATCATGCGGTTCCGGAGTTGTATTTAGAGTTATTCTAAAAAGGTTGTTCCCATGTTCCGCAGTTTTTTTTCGCTGTCCAAGCGACCGTTCTCTTCTCTGAGCGAACAGGAAATCCTGGCGCTTGCCATATCCTCGGAGGAGGATGATGCCCGGATCTACCGTTCCTACGCAGACCATCTGCGCGGTCAGTATCCGCAATCAGCCAAAGTGTTTGACGATATGGCAGAGGTCGAGCAACGGCATCGCAATGTGCTGATCGACATGCACCGTGAACGTTTCGGGGAGACGATTCCGCTCATCCGGCGGGACCATGTCCGTGGCTTTTACGAGCGAGCACCGGACTGGCTGGTGAAGAACCTTTCACTGGACAAGATTCGCGCGCAGGCGGAGTTGATGGAAGCGCAGGCGATACGTTTCTACGACGAGGCGGTGAAACGGACGACGGATGCTTCAACACGCAAGCTGCTAGGTGATCTCGCCGAAGCGGAACGTGGCCACGAAGATATTGCGCGAATGCTGGAGGACAGACATCTCGGTGAGGGCGAACGCTCCGAAGAAGAGGCAACTGCCAGACGCCAGTTCCTGATGACCTATGTTCAGCCCGGTCTCGCCGGATTGATGGATGGTTCCGTTTCCACGCTGGCGCCGATCTTTGCTGCCGCTTTCGCCACGCAGGATACCTGGCAGACGTTCCTGATCGGCCTGTCGGCCTCTGTCGGCGCCGGTATCTCCATGGGCTTCACCGAAGCGGCGCACGATGACGGCAAGCTGTCCGGGCGGGGTTCTCCGTTGAAGCGCGGTCTTGCCTCCGGCATCATGACGGCCGTCGGAGGTCTGGGGCACGCACTTCCTTATCTCATTCCGCATTTCTGGACGGCTACGGCCATCGCCGCCATCGTCGTTTTCGTGGAGCTTTGGGCGATTGCCTTTATCCAGAACCGTTTCATGGAAACGCCTTTTCTGCGGGCGGTATTCCAGGTGGTGCTGGGTGGGTCACTGGTGCTTGCCGCAGGCATCATCATCGGTCACGGCTGAGATTGCAGGTTGTACAGGGTGAAATAAAAAAGCCCGCAAAGATGCGGGCTTTTTTGGGATTTGAGATTTTTTATCGCAATGCGCCAACCAGAACGTCGCGGCCATCCTCGATGGACACCCAGCGACCGGTGTTGAAAGAAGCCTGGCGCTTCAGATAGGTGTAGTTCGTATCGGTCCAGAGCTTCACGTCGTCCGAGAGGTTGTCCAGAATGAAGTCGCCATCGGTGGTGCGAAGCGTGAGAACGGCATGACCTTCGCCATCCGGCTTGCGAACGACGGTAATCAGCAGGTCGGAAACCGCAAAGCCCTTTTCGATCAGCTTCTTGCGCTTCAGAAGCACAAAATCTTCGCAATCGCCGGCCGTCGTCGGATATTCCCAGACTTCGTCCTTGCCGTAGATTTCCTGATCCGTCATGGCGACGATGGTCGTGTTCACGGTGGCGTTGATATCGCGGATAACGCCCCAGCCGTAATCGGTCACGCGTGGCGGCGGCGTCACCTTGCTGCGAATATTGCATTCGTCGGCGTATTTCTGACAGAACTCGTAATGTCCGATTGGTTGGGAGGTAACGCCCCCCGTCACCATGGAAGGGCTTCCCTTATTTTCCGCAGAAGCGGAGGCAGCAGTCAAAAACCCGGCGGCAACTGCGAACAGCAGCGCACGCGCCAGTCGTGCGTTCATCATGAAACCCGTCCCTAAATTCTTAACGAAAGGTTAAGAGGCTTCAGGGGCGGGAGTCAATCATTAGCGATCATTCAACAACGGGACTCGTCTATTATGGTTAAGATCGTTGCTGAAATGCCTGTCATGCAAGGGCTTTGACGGCGGCTAGCATCCGCTCGATATCTTGCGGACGCGAAAGCCTGTGATCGCCATCACGGATCAGCGTCAGGACGATGTCGTCGGCTGGCAGATGCTCAAGCAGTTTCAGGGCATGGCTGTAGGGCACATCCGGATCCTCCATACCCTGCAGGATATGGACCGGACAGCCGGTGGTGATGATGCCCTTCAGGACGAGGTTTTTCCGCCCGTCTTCGATCAATGCGCGCGTGAAGATATTCGGCTCAGGGCTGTATTCCGAATGTTCCTCGAAATAGCCGCGTTCCGCGAGCGAGGTTTTTTCCGCTTCCGACAGATGCGGTTCCATCAGTTCGGCGGTGAAATCCGGCGCTGGCGCAATAAGAACGATACCCGCAACTGAAGGAGCGCCGTCGACCTTGCGCAGTTCCTCGATCATCCGCAGCGCGATCCAGCCCCCCATCGAGGAGCCGATCAGCACGACACGCTCCGGCGAAAAATGACGAACGACACCAAGAGCTTCTTCCAGCCAACGCGAGATCGTCCCTTTGTTGAAATCGCCGCCGGATGCGCCGTGGCCGGAATAGTCCAGCCGCAGGCAGGCCATGCCGTTTTCAGCCGCGAAGCGGTCAAGCTCGATCGCCTTGGTTCCGGACATGTCGGAACGGTAGCCGCCAAGCCAGACCAGGGTTGGAGCCTGCGGGTTCGATGTCGCAGGACGATGGATGAAAGCGATATTCCGGGCATCCTCGCCGTTACCAATCGTGATGAATTCGGCAGCTTGTTCGGCCATGGAAATGTAATTCTCCTGATTTTGGTGCATCAACGGCGGCAGATTTGCAAAAACCGTAACAACAGGTGATCTTTCCGGGCAGATATGCTATTGACTTCGCCGCGGCAATAACGACATTTCCGCCGCTTGTACCAAACAAGCTGTTTTTTGCCGACGTGATCCAGAAACAGATCAGGAGAATACGACCATTCGCAGACCTTTCAAAGCCGATGCCCCCGTCAAGGAGGGCCCGCGCTCCAACCGGGAAATTCGGGTTCCCAGAGTTCAGCTTATTGATGAAGAGGGCCAGAACCTCGGCGCGATGCCGACGGATCAGGCTTTGAAGTTGGCAGAAGAGGCCGGTTTGGATCTCGTCGAGATTTCGCCGAACGCCGAGCCGCCTGTCGTGAAGATCCTCGATCTCGGCAAGCTTAAATACTCGACCCAGAAAAAGGCCGCTGAAGCGCGCAAAAAGCAGAAGATCGTTGAGGTCAAGGAAATCAAGATGCGCCCCAACATCGACACCCATGACTATGAGGTGAAGATGAAGGCGATGACCCGTTTCTTTGATGATGGCGACAAGGTTAAGGTGACGCTGAAGTTCCGTGGCCGCGAAATGGCGCACCAGGAACTCGGCATGAAGCTTCTCCTTCAGGTGAAGGAAGACACCCAGGCAATCGCCAAGGTGGAAGCCGAGCCGAAACTCGAAGGCCGCCAGATGATGATGGTGCTCGCACCGAAGTGATGCGACACCGTTACGGGGAAGTTTTTATTCCCCGTTGCGCTTTTTCATAACTGCGGTTATAAGCGCGCGTTCCGAACGGTCCGGCAGGGCATGCCGAGGCCGTTCTTAATGCTTGAAATCAGGCCTCGTCTGCCTGGTTCATACAAAAATGGAGTAGCAAAATGCCCAAGATGAAGACGAAGTCCGCTGCGAAGAAGCGGTTCAAGATCACCGCAACCGGCAAGGTTGTTGCAGCCGCCGCCGGCAAGCGCCACGGCATGATCAAGCGTACCAACAAGTTCATTCGCGACGCGCGCGGAACCATGGTTCTCGCCGAAGCTGACGGCAAGAAGGTCGTCAAGAACTACCTGCCGAACGGTCTCTAAGACTTTTCCGCATTTTTGGACACTTTAAGGAGATCATGACATGGCACGCGTAAAACGTGGCGTAACTTCCCGCGCCAAGCACACCAAGACACTCAAGGCAGCCAAGGGCTTCTACGGCCGCCGCAAGAACACCATCCGCGCAGCAAAGGCTGCCGTGGATCGTTCCAAGCAGTACGCTTACCGCGACCGCAAGGTTAACAAGCGCAACTTCCGCGCTCTGTGGATCCAGCGTATCAACGCTGCTGTTCGCGAATTCGGCCTGACCTACGGCCGCTTCATCGACGGCCTGAACAAGGCTGGCATCGAAGTTGACCGCAAGGTTCTGTCCGACATGGCAATCCATGAGCCGGCAGCATTCGGCGCGCTCGTTGAAGCAGCGAAGAAGGCTCTTGAGTACCTCAAGGATGCTGGTACGGCCAACGAGTTTGAATCCGCTGTAAAGTAATTACGGCGCGGACAATCCGTTGTTCATTTGAAACCCGCGCCGGGATACTGGCGCGGGTTTTCTTGTTTTTGGTGTGGGCGGGGCGATTGAAATGTTGGGTGCCGCAAGCGAAACGGAAAAAGCAAAAGGTTTTCACGTCCATCTGGGCGACGCTGACATTGCGGCCCTGATGCAGGTTCTGCTGCAGAGCAAGGGCCGCATCCAGAGGCTTGAGCTGTCGGAAACGACGGTGTGGATCAAACGTCAGGGTACTGAAAAGCCATCCGCGTGGATGAAGCTGCAGGGTATTCTGGCAAAGCTGCTCCCTTATGCCTTCATGCGACCCTCGCCACCGCTCGACGGAGCGGGCCTGATGCGCCGCGAACTCGAAACGCTTTTCGCCTTCAGGGCGAAGGGCTTCCCGGTGCCGCCCGTCATCTATTCATCTAAGACCGCCGTTGTGCTCGGGGATGTGGGGCAGACCGTCATCGAGCGGATGAATACTCTCAAGAGCAGCGATCCGCAGCAGCATGACACGCTTCTGATCAAATCAGCCGCCGCACTGGGAGAGCTTCATGCGGCCGGTCTGTGTCACGGTCGCCCGCATGTCCGCGACTTTTTCCTCCAAGGCAATCGCATCGGTTTCATGGATTTCGAGGAACGTCCGCAGGATGTCATGCCCCTCCAGACCGCCCAAGCCCGTGATGTCTGGCTGCTCTTTCTGCAGGTTGCATCGCGCGCCTGCAACACTTCGGTTACCTGCGATGCGGCCTTTGCCGGTTGGCACAGAAACGCCCCACCCGGCGTCGTTGATGAATTGCGCCGTCTGGTCGGCGTTCTCGGGCGATTTTTACCGCTTGCCCGGTTGATTGGGCGCGTACGGATGGGTAGTGATCTGCGACGCTTTATCATGGCGACCGACTTTCTGATGAATGCTGTGAAACCCGAAGCCGCCGGGAAGATCCCCGGCGAGGCAGGAAAAGATGACTGAACTTGATACCTTGAAATCGCAATTGATGTCGGAGATCGCCGCTGCGGCCGATGAGGCCGCCATCGAGGCCGTACGCGTATCCGCGCTCGGCAAGAAAGGCTCGGTTTCGGAGCTTCTCAAGACCCTTGGCGCGATGACGCCGGAAGAACGCCAGACGCGCGGCGCGGCCATCAACCAGCTCAAGAACGAAATCACCGACCTGATCGGCGAGCGCAAGACTGCGCTGAAGGATGCTGCCATCGAAGCGCGCCTGAAAGCGGAAACGGTTGATGTCAGCCTGCCGGTTCGGCAGTCTCCGGCCGAGCGCGGTCGTATTCATCCGATCAGCCAGATCGTCGATGAGATCACCGCCATTTTCGCCGATATGGGTTTCTCCATTGCCGAAGGTCCGGATATCGAAACGGATTACTACAACTTCACGGCCCTGAACTTCCCGGAAGGGCATCCTGCCCGCGAAATGCACGACACCTTCTTCTTCCAGCCGGATGAAAAAGGTGAGCGCAAGGTGCTGCGTACGCACACCTCGCCCGTGCAGGTGCGCACCATGGAAAGCCAGAAGCCGCCGATCCGTATCGTCATTCCGGGTAAGACCTATCGTCAGGATTCGGATGCCACCCACTCGCCGATGTTCCATCAGGTCGAAGGTCTGGTGATCGACAAGAAGGCGCATGTCGGTAACCTGCGCTGGATTCTGGAAGAATTCTGCAAGACGTTCTTTGAGGTCGACAGCGTTGTCATGCGCTTCCGCCCGTCCTTCTTCCCCTTCACGGAACCGTCCTTCGAGGTCGATATCCAGTGCGACCGTTCGGGGCCCATCGTGAAGTTCGGCGAAGGCAACGACTGGATGGAAATCCTCGGCTGCGGCATGGTCCACCCCAACGTGCTGCGTGCTGGAGGTCTTGATCCGGACGAGTATCAGGGTTTTGCCTGGGGCATGGGCCTCGACCGCATCGCCATGCTGAAATACGGCATGCCGGATCTACGCGATTTCTTCAACGCCGATGTTCGCTGGATGAACCACTACGGTTTCCGCCCGCTCGACATGCCGACCTTGTTCGGCGGTTTGAGCAGTTAAGGAGAAAAGACCATGAAATTCACACTCTCCTGGCTGAAAGAGCATCTGGAAACCGATGCTTCCCTGGAACAGATCTGCGAGCGCCTCACGGCTATCGGTCTTGAGGTTGAGGACGTGGATGACAAGGCGGCGTACAAGCCTTTTGTCATCGCCAAGGTTCTGACCGCCGAAAAGCATCCCGAAGCTGACCGCCTCAAGGTTCTGTCCGTCGATGCCGGTGACGGCAAGCCGGTGCAGATCGTCTGCGGTGCGCCGAATGCACGCGCTGGCCTCGTTGGCGCGCTGGCGCGTCCAGGTACGTATGTTCCGGGTATCGATGTCACGCTGTCGGTCGGCAAGATCCGCGGCGTCGAAAGCCATGGCATGATGTGTTCGGAAAAAGAGCTCAACATTTCCGAGGATCACAACGGCATCATCGATCTTCCGGAAGACGCTCCGGTCGGCACGTCCTTTGCGACCTATGCCGGTCTTGACGATCCTGTCATCGAGATCAACCTGACGCCGAACCGCCCGGATTGCACGTCGATCTACGGCATAGCCCGCGATCTCGCGGCGTCGGGCCTGGGCACGCTGAAGACGAAGCCAGCGCCATCTTTCAAAGTGGAAGGCAATACCCCGGTCGACGTGAAACTCGATCTGGACGATGCCGCCCTTTGCCCCGGCTTTTCGCTGCGTATCGTACGCGGTGTGAAGAATGGCCCGAGCCCCAAGTGGATGCAGCAGCGACTTTCCGCCATCGGCCTGCGCCCGATCAACGCGCTGGTGGACATCACCAACTACATGACCTTCGATCAGGGCCGTCCGATGCACGTCTTCGACGCTGCGAAGGTCAAGGGTGATCTGGTTGTTCGTCGTGCGAAAGAGGGCGAAACCATCCTCGCGCTCGACCAGCGTGAGTACAAGCTCGGTCCTAACAATGTGGTTATCGCCGATGACAACGGCCTTGAGTCCATTGGTGGCGTCATGGGCGGCGAACACTCCGGCTGCGATGAAAACACCGTCGATGTGCTGATCGAATCCGCTCTATGGGATCCCATCAACATCGCCAAGACAGGCCGTTCGCTCGGTATCATCACCGATGCACGGTATCGTTTCGAGCGCGGTGTCGATCCGGAATATATGGTTCCGGGTCTGGAGCGGACGACGGAACTAGTGCTGGAGTTGTGCGGCGGCGTCGCCGGTGAAGCAAAGGTCGTCGGTTATAAGGGCTATCAGCCCAAGGTAGTTGACTTCCCCTTGTCCGAAGTGAAGCGTTTGACGGGTCTTGAAGTGTCGACGCAAGAAAGCCTGACAATTCTCAACGGGCTTGGCTTTGAAATTGAAGGCTCCGGCGAGCGGGTTAAGGTTTCGGTCCCATCCTGGCGTCCGGACGTGGATGGCAAGGCCGATCTGGTGGAAGAGGTTATGCGCATCCATGGCGTCGATAACATCAAGCCGGAGCCGCTTGAAAGCTTTGGCGCCGTCAATGGCCGTATCCTGACAACATTGCAGATCCGCACCCGTACGGCGCGCCGCGCGCTTGCCAGCCGCGGCATGCTGGAAGCCGTGACCTGGTCGTTCATTCCGGAAGCGCAGGCCAAACTGTTCGGTGGCGGTTCGCCCGCGCTGAAGCTTGCCAACCCGATTGCTGCCGACATGTCCGACATGCGGCCTTCGTTGCTGCCCGGTCTGCTGACGGCAGCACAGCGCAATGCCGACAAGGGCTATGGCGACGTGGCGATCTTTGAAGTCTCCGGAACCTACGAAGGCGACACGCCGGAAACCCAGCGCCGTGTGGCCGGTGGTATTCGTCGTGGCACGGCTTCGCTGGCCGGTGCTGGTCGCATGTGGTCAAATGCCGCGAAAGGCGGCGGCAAGCCGGTCGATGTTTACGATGCCAAGGCGGATGCACTGGCGGTGATCGAAGCTTGCGGTCTGCCGATGGCCAACGTGCAGATCGAAGCGGGTGCTCCGGGCTGGTATCATCCGGGCCGTTCCGGCACCATCAAGATGGGGCCGAAGGTTATTCTGGGTTATTTCGGCGAGTTCCATCCGAAGACGCTCGGCGAGCTGGATGTTTCCGGTGTCTATGCCGGTTTCGAGATCTATCTCGATGCCATGGCCGAGCCGAAGAAGAAGGCGACCCGCACCAAGCCGGCACTGGAGCTTTCACCGTTCCAGGCGGTCAAGCGCGACTTTGCTTTCGTCGTCGACAAGTCGGTGGAAGCGGGCGCCATCATCAAGGCTGCTACCAGCGCTGACCGCAAGCTGGTGACCGGCGTGAACGTCTTCGACGTCTTCGAGGGCGCATCGCTGGGCGAAAACAAGAAGTCCATCGCCATCGAGGTGCAGATCCAGCCCGTCGACAAGACCCTGACGGACGAGGACTTCGAAGCTCTCACCGCCAAGATCGTCGGCAATGTCGAAAAGACGACAGGCGGCGTACTGCGCGCCTGAGCTTTTACCGACTACGCATGAAAAAGCCGCGGAACGAGATTTCCGCGGCTTTTGTTTTTACCGGCTTGTCATCCGGGAAAGCTGTTCTGGATAGCGTCCGCCCGCCACTTTTGACGGTGAAAGCAGATCGCCTAGTTTTTGGATCTCGTCTTCACTCAGCGTGATGTTGGCCGCAGCGACGTTGGTTTCCAGATTGGCGATCTTGGTGGTGCCGGGGATGGGGACGATGAAATCGCCTTGCGCCATCACCCATGCCAAGGCCAGTTGCCCTGCGGTGACGCCTTTTTCCGCCGCCATGTCTTCCAGCAGCGAGACGAGCGCCAGGTTGGCCTCAAAGTTCTCTGCCTGAAAACGTGGGAGTGAGCGGCGGAAATCATTGTCGGACAGACCCTCGAGTTTCTTCAATGCCCCAGTCAGAACGCCGCGTCCCAGCGGGCTGAAGGGTACGAAGCCGATGCCGAGCTCGCGGCAGGTATCCAGAACGCCATTTTCTTCCACATCACGGGTCCACAGGGAATATTCGCTCTGGATCGCCGCGATAGGGTGGACGGAGTGCGCCTTGCGAAGGGTCTCGGCGCTTGCTTCCGAAAGGCCGAGATGTTTGACCTTGCCCTCTTTCACCAGATCGGCCATCGCGCCCACCGTATCCTCGATCGGAACGTTGGGATCGACACGGTGCTGGTAGAACAGGTCGATGGCGTCGACGCCGAGCCGTTTGAGTGAGGCTTCCGCCACGGCGCGCACGTTTTCAGGGCGGCTGTCGGTGCCCACCATCATTTGGCCGGCTGGCTTGCTGGTGTCGATCTTGAAACCGAACTTGGTGGCGATGACCACATTGTCGCGATAGGGCTTTAGTCCTTTGCCGACGAGGATTTCGTTGTTGTAGGGACCATAAACCTCCGCCGTATCGAAAAACGTGACGCCGAGTTCGACGGCGCGATGCAGCGTTGCAATCGCGCTGCTCTCATCGCCGGTCGGGCCGTAGGCATGGGTCATTCCCATGCAACCGAGGCCGAGAGCAGAAACCGAGAGGTTGTTTCCGAGGGTTCTTTTTTGCATCTGTTCGTCCTTCCATAAAGGAGAGCCCGTTTAACGGGCGCGAATGGAACATAGCGCCTCAAGCGAACAAAAATAATCGCTGCAAATCCGGGCAGGTTATTCTAAATAATAGAACAATGAACCGCATACAGCTGTCACAACTGGCCGTTCTGGCCGCCGTAGCCGAGGGTCGAAGCTTCCGAAAGGCGGCGCAGGAGCTGGGTATCGCACCGTCTGCCGTCAGTCATGCCGTATCGGCGCTTGAGGAAAGTCTTGGTCTGCGCCTGCTTCATCGTACCACGCGCAGCGTATCTCCCACTGAGGAGGGCAGGCGGCTCCTGGAAACGCTGGCGCCTGCGCTGGCCGATATCGATGCGGTGATCAGCACGCTTGCCGAACATGGTGGACGCCCGGCCGGTCCGTTACGGGTCACGCTGCCACGTCTTGCGGCGGAAGACCTGCTCATGCCGCGCCTTAGCGAATTCCTTTGCCGTTATCCGGATATTTCGATGGAAATATCCACCGATGACCGTTTCGAGGATATCGTCGCCAAAGGCTTCGACGCGGGTTTGCGGCTGGGCGAAAATCTGGAAGCGGATATGATTGCCGTGCGCGCCAGTGGGCCATGGCGAGGTGCGATTGTTGCGTCGCCCGCCTATTTCGAGACACATCCCATACCCCTTCATCCGCGTGATCTGATGCAGCACCATTGCATCCGTCGCCGGTTTTCAAGCGGGCTGATCTATCGCTGGGAATTGGAAAGGGATGGCAGGCCGCTGGTGGTGGACGTGCAGGGACCGCTGATCCTGTCCGACCAGAGCCTCATACGTCGTGCTGCCATCGACGGGGCGGGCCTTGCTTTCGTTTTTGAACAGCGGATCGAGGAAGATATCGTGGCGGGCAGGCTGATCCGCGTGCTGGAAGACTGGTGCGCGCCTTTCGATGGCTTTTATATCTATTACCCCTCGCGCCGGCAGATGCGTCCGGCGCTGAGGGCTTTCGTGGATTTCTTCCGTTACAAAGCGTAGGTCAAAGCTTGATCCTGTACCGGATGTGACCGTCGCTTTCGACATAGCTGTCGTAAAGCTTGCGGGCACGATGGTTATCCTCGTCGGTGTGCCAGTAGAGGCGTGACCAGCCCTTGTCCTCGCAGATGGCAATCAGGTCGTCGATCAGCGCCCGGCCGATGCCCTTGCCGCGGATCGTCTCGTCTATGAACAGATCCTCAAGATAACAATCAGGCGTCTTCACCCAGGTCGAATCATGGAAATGGTGGATCGCGAACCCGACCGGTTTGTCGTCCAGAAGTGCAAGGCGCATGGAAACCCTGGAACCGGGGTCGATGATCCGCTCCCACGTGTGCTCTGTCACGTCGTCCGCTAGCTCCACCCCGTAAAAGGCGAGATAGTCCTGCCACAGCCGCAGCCAATCCGCCCGGTCAGCCGGGCGGGCATCGCGAATGGTCAGGTCCATATTATGCGCCGGCCTTGTCCAGTAGCGTCACCATCTCGTCGGTCAGCTTGAGGTTCACGGCACGCTTGAAGCTCTCGAGCTGCGAAAGGCTGGTGGCGCTGGCAATCGGTGCAGTGACTGCCTTTTTGCGCAGCAGCCAGGCCAGTGCGATATCGGCGAGTTTTGCGCCGGTTTCTGCGGCAATCGTGTCCATGGCGCCAAGGATCGCCAGACCGCGCGCGTTGACGTAATCGCCGACACGATAGGAGCGGGCGACGCCTTCCGTATCGGCCTTGCTGCGATACTTCCCGGTCAGGAAACCTGCTGCAAGGCTGTAATAGTTGATGACGCCGATATCCTCTTTCCCACACAGATCGGCCAGCGGGCCTTCGAATTTTTCGCGGGTGTAGAGATTGTATTCCGGCTGCACCACATCATATCGCCCGAGCCCTGTCTTTGCCGCGACGTCGAGAGAGGCCTGAAGCTGGGCCGCATCGTAATTGGAGCAGCCGATGGCGCGCACCTTCCCCTGTTCCTTCAATTTGGCGAAGGCGGCAAGCGTTTCTTCCAGTGGCACGTCTGCATCGGGTTTGTGTGCCAGGTAAAGATCGATGTAATCCGTCTGCAGGCGACGAAGAGAGTCTTCAACGGCCTGTGCGATCCATTCGGCGCTGAGGCCAGTCTTTCGACCGTTGTTGTCGAAGCCGACCTTGGTGACGATCACGGCATCTTCGCGCTTGACGGAACTCTGTTTCAGCCACTTGCCGATGATCGCTTCCGACTCGCCACCCTCATGGCCGTCGACCCATGCCGAATAGACATCGGCCGTATCGATGGCGTTGAAGCCGGAATCGAAGAAGGCGTCGAGAAGCTGGAAGGACGTCTTTTCGTCTGCCGTCCAGCCGAAGACGTTGCCGCCGAATACGATCGGGGCGATGGAAAGACCAGTACGGCCAAGTGCGCGTTTCTCCACGGTGACTACTCCATTTTTCCTGAATCGCCGCGAAACTAGCAATAGCGGCCGGGGATAACCATTCAATTCCGCTGATGGTTTCCATCAGGCAGCCTGTCGTGGAGTTCAAGATCAGCCGTTAGCGCTGCGAAAATGGCTGGGAGACAGGGCATTGTGCTGTTGCCAGACCCGTCTGAAATGTCGCGCAGAGGAAAAGCCGGTTTTCTCCGCGATCGCCTCCATGCCAAGCCGCGTGTGGCTGAGAATTTCCCGTGCGAGGTTGACCCGCATCAGATTGACGTAATCGATGACGCCCACCCCGGTATGCTCGCGAAACAGGCGGGAAAGATGCCGCTCGCTCAATGCAGCGATGTCGGCCAGCTGCTCCAGCGTCCAGTCGTTCGCCGGTTCGGCCATCACCCGGTCCTGAACCCGGTGGATGGCGGGGTGGATATGATTGCGGCCGGTAAACCACGGCGAAATCTGCGGGTCGTTGCCGCTGCGCCTGAGATAGACCACCATGGTTTTGGCGATGCGTGCCGCGACGGCAGGCGATGTCATTCGCGCAACGATATGAAGCAGCAGGTCGGTGCCTGTCGAAATGCCGGCGCTGGAGAAGCGCTTGCCGTCTTCAACGAACAGCCGGTTTTCGACGACCTGGGAAAGCGGTGCGACCCGCCGCAATTGATCGATGCAATCGGCATGGGTCGTGCAGCTTCGGCGGTCAAAAAGTCCAGCTTCGCCAGCCAGAAGTGCACCTGAACAGATGGAAACGACAGTTGTGTCCTCTCGTGTAACACGCCGAAGCCAATCCGACAGAAGACGGCGCTCCCTCACGGTTGCGGGATCGCCATCGAAGCCGGATCTACCGCCAGAAATCAGCACGAAGGCATCGTCTGGAAGCATGCCCGGTAAGGGTTCCAGCCCGGACAGGCCAAGACCGATGGAGGTGGATTGGGTCGGTTGCGCTGCGACATAGTGGCACTCGAAACGGATGTCGGTCTGCTCTTCGTTGGCGTAGCGGATAACCTCCAGCGGTCCGGCAATATCGAGCAGAAGGGCATGCGGCGGCACGACGGTGTAAAACGGAATGATACGTGTGCCGCCCTGATCCATCAGGCTGCCTTTCGCATGGTTTCCAGGGCGCCTTCGACAGTCGTTATCCTTGCGAAACGTCCGGCCAGAACGAGTTCAGTTCGTGTACGGATATCGGCCGCGCTGAAAAACGCGCCAGACGTATGGGTCATCGGAAAGGTCAGCGTGGCTTCCGTCACATAGTCCACGGTGTAGCCGAGATCGGACCCGTGCCTCGTGGTGGTTTCGCAGCATTGTTCGGTGCGGATGCCGGAGACGATCAGCCTGTTGATGCCGTTCTTCGTCAGCCAGATATCCAGCCCCGTGCCGGCGAAGGCGGAATGGCGGTTCTTGTGAAAGACAACGGCTGGGGTGATGCGTAGACCTTCCAGTGCGCGCACGTACCCGCTTTCCGTCGAGAAGGCCGTGTCGCCATCGACATGGAATATCTGCACCACCGGAATGCCCGCGGCCCGGGCGCCGTCGATCAGTGCCTGCTGTCTCTCAAGGTAAGCGGAAAGTTCGCTGTCATCGAAATACGGTGCGTGCCTAAATGACTCCTGCGCGTCTATGACGAGAAGGGCAGTGTTCGAAGAGGACATTTTATGATCTCCATGGTCTTGATGAATAGCATAATGTTCGATGAAAAACATGCGCGAAAGCATCGAGTCTGCCGAAGATAGGACAAATTCAGACACGCATTCATGACTGCCTGCTTTGCCCAGCCTTGCCAGCCTCATATGGAATGATAAGGTCTACCGCTAGCTTGAATGGGGGAAGCCAATGCTGCGGTTTGGGATAATTTCGACGGCGAAGATCGCACAGGATCACGTTATTCCGGCGATACAGGACGCGCGGGACTGCGTTGTGACAGCAATCTCCAGCCGTGATCTCGCCAAGGCCCGCAGCGTTGCTGATCGCTTTTCGGTGCCGCATGCTTTGGGCTCCTATGAAGAGATGCTGGCATCTGACGTCATTGATGCCGTGTATATTCCGCTTCCCACCTCCCAGCATGTTGAATGGACAATCAAGGCGGCGGATGCAGGCAAGCACGTGCTCTGCGAAAAGCCGATTGCCCTGAAGGCTGCGGAGATAGACAGCCTCATTGCAGCCCGTGACCGAAACGGCGTCGTGATCTCGGAAGCCTTCATGGTGACCTATGCACCGGTCTGGCAGAAGGTGAAGGAGCTGCTGGCGCAAGGTGCCATCGGGACGTTGAAGCACGTCCAGGGGGCTTTCAGCTACTTCAATCGCGATCCCGGCAACATGCGCAATATTCCTGAACTCGGTGGTGGTGCTCTGCCTGATATCGGGGTCTACCCGACGATCGTCACACGGTTTGCAACGGGCGCGGAACCACGGCGCGTCCAGGCGAGCGTGGAACGAGACAAGGAATTCGGAACGGACATCTATTCGAGCGTCAGGGCTGATTTCGGCGGTTTCGAACTGAGTTTCTATCTGGCGACCCAGCTCGCCGCCCGACAGGTCATGGTGTTCCACGGGACGGAGGGTTATATCGAGGTAAAATCCCCGTTCAACGCCAATCGCTGGGGCGCGGAAGAGATCGAACTGACCAATCAGGCCCATAACCAGTCGCAGATCTTCCGTTTTCAGGATAGCCGTCAGTACAAGCTGGAGGCGGAAGCCTTTGCCGCAGCGGTTCGGGGCGACGGCGCTGTCGTCCCACTGGAAAGCTCCAGAAATAACCAGCTTTTCATCGACGCCATCTACAGGGCCGGTGAAAAGGAGGGATGGGAGAACGTCTAGCTGCGGAGGCCGTTTTTTTGCTGAGCCTTACGTAGCCGATAAGGGCCAGAGCCAACGCTGCGGCCGCAGAAAACACCAGCGGGATGATTGGTTGTAGCAGCGGGTTGCGCACCAGAAGAAGCGTAAACAGACCGACGCCCACGATGCGGGATAGTATCGTTATGGCGTTTCTCAGAAAGCGGCTTAATCCAGACGGGGGGAAGCTGACCTGATTGTTGAGGCTGCAACTGACCGCAAGACCTGCAAGCGCACCCGGCAGGCGCGCCATTAATGGGTCATAAGTGGTGGAAAGAAACAACAGGCAGGTGATGATGAGGTCGACGGCAAGCCCGCAGCACTCCGTAAGTGCGAAACGTGAAGACTTCACGAACGCCAGCCCTCACACCGCATTATAGCGTCGGTTCGCTGATACGCGGGCGCTGTAAAACAAGCAGGCTGATGATGACGCTGATAACGCCGAAATTGTAGCCAGCCAGCGCGAGCAGCAGTGATATCACCGGTACGGCTGCTACGGATGTCGCCATCGCGGCAAGATAGGTGCCGACAAGCATCAGGCAGATGAAAACGATGCTGAACACGGAGCGCGACGCAACGGCGGCCACGCCCAGGATTGTGGCAATAAGAAAGATCATGGTGCCGCCTCCTCTCTGGTTGTCGGGCTCAATGAGAAATAACTAGCCCCTCATTCCCTAAAGAACCCTTGTCTTCTCCTCCATCCTTGCTTTGTGAACGTTTTGGTTGAGAATATGGTTTCATCGCCGTTAAAACACGCACCGCATCCGGCGGCATTTCCGAATCGTCCGGTTTTGGTTACAAACGGGCATGAGCGATATCTTCAGCAACGCCTCCCTCAGCAATCTCACCGAGTTCTCGGTTTCGGAATTGTCCGGCTCCATCAAGCGGACGGTCGAAACGGCTTTCGATCAGGTGCGGGTGCGCGGTGAAATCTCCGGTTATCGTGGCCCGCACTCGTCCGGTCATGCCTATTTCTCACTGAAGGATGATCGCGCCCGTATCGATGCGGTTATCTGGAAGGGCACCTTTTCCCGGCTGAAGTTCCGGCCGGAAGAGGGCATGGAGGTGATTGCCACTGGCAAGGTCACGACCTTCCCCGGTTCCTCCAAATATCAGATCGTCATCGAAAGTCTGGAGCCGGCGGGTGCCGGTGCGCTGATGGCGCTGCTTGAGGATCGTCGGCGCAGGCTGGCCGCCGAAGGCCTGTTCGATGCTGCGCGCAAGCGCCGCCTGCCTTTCATGCCGCATGTCATCGGTGTCGTTACCTCGCCGACGGGTGCCGTTATTCGCGATATCCTGCATCGTATTTCGGATCGTTTCCCGGTCCACGTCATCGTCTGGCCGGTCAAGGTACAGGGTGAAGGCTCCGGCGAAGAGGTGGCGAATGCCATTCGCGGCTTCAACGCCCTGGAACCGGGAGGCGATATTCCGCGCCCCGATGTGCTGATCGTGGCGCGTGGTGGCGGCAGTCTTGAAGATCTTTGGAGTTTCAATGACGAGATCGTTGTCAGGGCGGCTGCGGAAAGCGAAATCCCGCTGATCTCCGCTGTCGGCCACGAGACGGATACGACGCTGATCGATTACGCCGCCGACGTTCGCGCGCCGACACCGACAGGTGCGGCGGAAATGGCCGTGCCGGTGCGTGCCGAACTGGAAGCACAGCTTTCCGGCCTTGCGGCACGGCTTTCCGGTTCCGTATCGCGACAGATGGACAACCGCCGTCAGGGCGTGCGTGCACTTGTGCGTGCCCTGCCATCGCTCGATCAGCTGCTTGCCTTGCCGCGCCGTCGTTTCGATGAGGCGGCCAGCGGTCTGGGTCGGGGGCTGGAAATGACCACCCTCAACAAGCGTCGTGCGTTCGAACGTCACGCTTCGGGTCTGCGGCCGGAAACTTTGTTGAATGGCCTCAGACAGCACCGTCAGCGTGTTATGGAGCGTATGCAACGTGCCGAGGGTCTGGTGGAGCGTCGCTTGTTACAGGGACAGGCCCGTATTTCTGCGTCGGACTCATCCTTGCGTTCCTTGCCCGCCCGACTGCTTGGACAACTGGAGCGTCAGAAGGAGCGGATTGCGACCGCGACACGCCGGGCGGATACCGCCATTGTGCATCGTATGGCGCAGAACCGCTCGGGCCTCGCCGCTCATGAGCGCATCCTGCAGTCGCTGTCTTACAAGAATGTTCTGAAACGCGGCTATGCGGTGATCCGTGATGAAGAGAACCGGCCGCTGACCCGTGCCGCCGCTGTTGCATCCGGTGCGATCGTATCGATCCAATTCGCCGATGGCGATGTGTCTGCCATCGCGACCGGCGAGGCTGCGCCGTCTCCAGAGGGAGCAGCGCCCGTCGCGTCCAAAAAGAAGCCGGCGAAACCGGCTCCTTCGGGATCGGGCAACCAGGGCAGTCTATTCTAGGCTGCTTTAGCTTTCAGATCGATGACGCGTCGGAAAAACGGCGGCTGACGGTAAATGCCTTCTCGATATCGGGATGCAGCTCCATGCCAAGGCCAGCGCCCGGTGGCACGGTAATCATGCCGTTCTTCACTTCCGGCAAGGCGGTCACGAGATCGCGGTACCAGGTCTTGTAAAAGGCGCGCACGCTCTCCTGCACCAGCGCGTTCGGCGCATTGAGCGACAGATGGGTGGATGCGCACAGCACGACCGGGCCCGTGCAATCATGCGGTGCCACCGGCAGGTGCCAGGCTTCCGCCATCGAGGCGATCTTGCGTGCCTCGGAAATACCGCCGCACCAGCTGATGTCCAGCATCATCACGCCGGCAGCCCCCGTTTCCAGAAGATCGCGGAAGGCCCAGCGGGATCCCAGCGTTTCCGAGGCTGAGATCGGCGCTGGCGAAGCATCGGCATAGCGCTTGAGGCTGGACAGGCTGTCCATCTTGATCGGGTCTTCGTGCCAGAACGTGTTGTAAGGCTCCAGCGCCTTAGCGATCTGCATGGCGGGCAGAAGCTGCCACATGGAGTGGAACTCCACCATGATGTCCATCTTGTCGCCAACCGCCTTGCGGATTTTCTCGAAAGGCACCAGCGCGCTCTTCAGGTCCGGCATGGAAATGTACTGGCCGCGCGTTTTCTCCGCAGCGGCGTCGAAAGGCCAGATCTTCATGGCGGTGATGCCTTCTTCCAGCAGCGAATGCGCCAGTTCGTCGGCATTGTGCAGGAAGCCGTTCAGATCGTCATATTCCTTGCCGCCGGAAAGACCGTAGTTGCCGGTCTGCTGGCCGGTTGCCTTCTTGATGTATTCGGTCCCCGCACAGGTGTTATAGGTGCGAATTTCCTTGCGGCTGAAGCCGCCCAGAAGCTGGGCGATTGGCTGATTGGTTGCCTTGCCGAAAATGTCCCACAACGCGATATCAAAGGCCGAGTTGCCACGCACTTCGGCACCGGAAGAACGGAAGCCCAGATAACCGACGAGATCCTGTGCCAGAAGGTCGATCTGCAGGGGATCGCGGCCGATCACACGCGGCGCGATGTATTCATGCACATAGGCCTCGACGGTTTCCGCACCGTAGAAGGTTTCGCCGAGACCGGTGATGCCCTCGTCGGTGTGGACCAGAACCCAGAGCAGGTTCGCCCGTTCCGCCACGCGGACGGTCTCTAGTTTGGTGATTTTCATCTCTCTCTCCCGGAGTGTTATGCGATGCCTGCTGCCAGAAGGGCGTGCACGCTTTCGTCGAAATGCCGCGCCATCAGTGTTGCAGCTGTCTGTGGGTCGCCAGCGGCAATTGCCTGACCGATGGCGATGTGAAGCTGTCCCGCCGCATGGCGTTGTGCATCGGAGGTTCGGCTTTTCCAGCCGATAGGCCAGGTCTGCCGCGTCACGTTCTGGAATGCGCCAAGGATCAGTTCGAAGACCGGGTTCTTGGAGGCGCGGGCAATGGCAAGATGAAAGGCAAGGTCATGCTCCATCACCCTGTCGTTGTTGCCGAAGTCGCTTTCCATCGCATTGGCGTGGCCGAGGATGACCAGAGCTTCCTCATCCGTCCGCCGCAGGGCCGCCAGCGTGACAGTCCGGACTTCGATGGTCCGGCGGACATCGTAAATCTGCTGGATATTGATCTGCTCGGTATGGATACCGTGTTCGAACATCAGTGACATCGCGCCGTGATCGAGTGTCGCAACGGTTGCCCGCTTGCCGGGGCTGACATCGATGAGGCGCATCGCGGCCAGCGAGCGGAAGGCTTCACGGACAACGGTGCGCGAAACGCCGAGCTGGTGCGAAAGAGACAGCTCGCTTGGCAGTTTTGCGCCAGGCGCCAGTTCGTTTTCGCGGATGTGGCGTGTGATGGCGCCGATGGCGCTGCTGACCAGACCTGTATCATGCGGGATAGCGTTATACATTTTTCCTCCAACCTGTACGACAGGTTTATGGAAAATTGCGTATAGGATTTTTCGCGCAAGCACAAGCCATCAAAGCCGCAATTTGAGCAGGTGCGACTGCGAGTTTTGGCGGTGTGTGTGGGGGGCGTTACTCGAATTCTCTCAGGAACCGCTTCAGCAGCATGTCGAGAGTGGCCCGTTCTGTTGCATCGAGCGGCGCTATCAGGCGGTGCTGGTTTTCGACATGCGCATTCACCGCTTCTTCAACTGCGGCGAACCCCTTGTCGGTCAGCGATATCAGCACGCTGCGGCGATCCTGTGGGTTGTGGATGCGCTCCACAAGGCCGGCTTTCTCAAGCTGGTCGATCCGGTTCGTCATGGTGCCGGAGCTGACCATCGTCATCGCCAGCAGATCGCCGGGCGATAGCTGGTAGGGTGCTCCGGCACGACGCAGCGTTGCCAGAACGTCGAAGGCGGAGGAGGAGAGCCCATGCTTCAGAAGAACGGCCTCTACCTCGCGGCCAAGGTGAATGCTCAGCCGACGCAGCCGTCCCAGCAGGCCCATCGGGCCAACGTCGAGGTCTGGCCGCTCCTGTTGCCATTGGCGTAAAATCTGGTCGACGTGATCCTGCGGCTCTTCGGTCATGCTCAAGGCATAACGAATGGTGTCTTGACGTCAAGATAAAATCGGCGATACTGATTTTATCTTGATATAGAGAATCTTGAAATGAAGAATAATTCGACGCACATATCCGACATTCTCATCACCGCCGTCGCTCCCGCAGTCTGGGGAAGCACCTATTTCGTAACGACTGAGTTTCTGCCGCACGGATATCCGCTGCATGTGGCGATGCTGCGAGCCTTGCCCGCTGGCCTGCTGTTGCTGCTGCTCGTCAGAACGTTGCCACACGGCGTGTGGTGGGGACGAAGCCTCATCCTCGGCGCGCTGAACTTCTCGTTTTTCTGGGCAATGCTGTTTGTCTCGGCTTATCGCCTGCCGGGTGGCGTTGCAGCCACTGTCGGCGCTGTGCAGCCGTTGATCGTCATCGCGCTTTCCCGCATTTGCCTTGACACGCCGATCAGGAGGATGGCCGTTCTTGCTGGCGTGCTGGGTATTGCAGGCGTCGGTCTACTGGTTCTGACCCCGAACGCGAAGCTGGATACGATCGGTATTCTCGCAGGTCTGGCCGGAGCCGTATCCATGGCCTTTGGAACCGTTCTGACGCGAAAATGGAAGCCGCCGGTCTCGAGCCTTACCTTCACAGCCTGGCAATTGACGGCCGGTGGAATCCTGCTCGTTCCGGTCGCGGTGCTCATGGAGCCTGCCCTGCCGTCGCTGACTGCTGCCAATATCTCGGGCATGGCCTATCTTGGCCTGATCGGCGCCGCGTTGACCTATCTGCTGTGGTTTCGCGGGCTTGCCCGTATCGAGCCGTCTGCTGCGGCATCGCTCGGTTTTCTAAGCCCGCTCGTGGCGATGCTGCTTGGCTGGCTGGCGCTTGACCAAGGCCTCGCGCCAGCACAGTTTGCCGGTTTCCTCATGGTGCTGGTCAGCGTCTGGCTCAGTCAGAGAAGCCAGATGCCAGCCAGGCCCGCGACAGTGGTTACGCCCACTCGCCCTTGCGCATGACAGGAACTTTCGAACCGTCCGGCTTGATACCGTCGATATCCACCTTGTCGGAACCGATCATCCAGTCGATGTGGATGAGGCTGGAATTGCCGCCCTGCGCCTTGATCTGTTCAGGCGTCAGCGATGCACCATCGAGGAAGCACTTGGAATAGCACTGACCGAGCGCGATGTGGCACGAGGCATTCTCGTCAAACAGCGTGTTGTAGAAGAGAATGCCGCTGGCGGAGATCGGCGAGGAGTGCGGCACCAGCGCCACTTCGCCGAGGCGCCGCGCGCCCTCATCCGTGTCCAGAACCTTGTTCAGAACGGCCTCGCCCTTGGAAGCCTTGGCTTCGACGATACGGCCACCCTCGAACTTGACCTGAATGTCGTCAATCAGCGTGCCCTGATGCGACAGCGGCTTGGTGGAGGAAACATGACCATCGACCCGCAACGCGTGCGGCGTGGTAAAGACCTCTTCGGTTGGAATGTTCGGGTTGCAGGTCACGCCGTTCTTGGCGGTGGAAGCGCCGCCATGCCATTCGTGACCATCCGCTAGACCGATCGTGACATCCGTGCCGGGTCCGGTGAAGTGCAGCGATGCGAAACGTTCGCCGTTCAGCCACTTGGAACGCTTGGCAAGGTTGGCATTGTGCTCTGCCCAGGCGGCAACCGGATCGGCGAGATCGACGCGGGACGCCGCAAAGATGGCGTCGGCCAGTTTCCTGACCGCTTCGTCTTCCGGCAGATCAGGAAACACCTGCTTTGCCCATGATGGGTTGGGATAGGAGATGATGTTCCAGTTGATATCGAAGTTGGAGATCTTCTCCAGCGCCGGCTTGTACGCAGTTGAATTGGCCTTGTTGGCACGTGCCACCTTGGCCGGATCTTCATTGGCGAGCAGCATCGGGTTGTCGCCGGCAATGGCCAGACGCGCTGCGCCATTGGCATAGGCCTTGGCCATGCCTTCATAGAGCCAGCCGGACGCCCTGTCGAAATTCGCATCACTTGCATGGCGGTAGCGTGCAAGCGTGGTTTCCTCATCCGAATAGAAGGTGGTGACAAGTCCGCTGCCAGCCAGATAGGCGTGTTTGGTCAACAGACGCACCAGCGGCAAGGCGGCCAGCGGCGCGGTAATCACCAGATCCTGATCCTTTTGCAGTTGCAGTCCAACCTTGACGGCAACTTCGGCCAGTTTTTCCATTTTGACGGGATCGATGGGTGAAAGGGTCATGATCTGCCTTCGCATGTCTGTATGAAGAGGCGCAAAACATAGCCCATTCGGCGCGAAAGCCAAATGCTTTCAGCAGACGCTGTCGCTCAGTCGGCGACCAGAGGCGCGGCAACGGCTTTGAGCACGCCTTGTGCATCCTTGGGCGAAAGCCGCACCTGAAGACCGCGCTGGCCACCATTCATGTAGACGTATTCATGACCCGTGGACTGCGCCTCGATCGCAGTGGGAACGAGTTTCTTCTGACCGAAAGGGCTGATGCCGCCGACATGATAGCCAGTGGCGCGCTCCGCATCGGCAGGTTTCATCATGTTGGCGGATTTGCCGCCGAAGGCTGCGGCCAGTTTTTTCATGCTCACTTCACGATCAGACGGCACGACGACGCAAACCGTCTTGCCATCCACTTCGGCCATCAGTGTTTTCAGGACCAGATGCGGTGGTTCACCAATGGCTTCCGCCGCCTGAAGGCCGATACGGTCGGCGTTGGGATCGTAATCATAGGTGACGGTTGCGAAGGCCACGCCAGCCTTGGCAAGCGTCTGGGTTGCGCGCGTCGTTTTTGACATGCCGGTGCGTCACGCAAAAACGGACTGATAGATTTCCGGTTTGAAGCCGACGGTAATCTTGCCTTTGGCCTCCAGCACGGGGCGCTTGATCATCGATGGCTGTTCCAGCATCAGAGCTATGGCTTTGTCGCGGGTCAGGTCCGCTTTCTGCGTCTCGTCCAGTTTCTTGAAGGTGGTGCCGGCGCGGTTCAGCACGGTTTCCCATCCGGCGGCATCACACCATGCATTCAGGTGCGACACATCAATGCCGGTCGCCTTGTAATCGTGGAAGGCATGGTCGACGCCATTGGCCTCAAGCCAGTTACGAGCCTTCTTCATCGTGTCGCAGTTCTTGATGCCAAATATGGTGACGGTCATGGGATGCCTGTCAGTATGAGTGCCGTTTTGAATGGCATAACAAACTGGTCGCACAATGCAATGCTGCTTGTTTTTGCAAATTTGGCAGGCGCGTTCATCGTCAGCTGCCGCATTTATGCATGGCTCAGCTGTTGGATCATGCATTGTAAGAAAATGCTTTTATACCCATTATCTGGGCATCAAAGATGGAGAGAAAAATGCGTTCCGTTGCAAAGACATCCCGTAAGTTTTTTGGCGAAACCTTCGCCGTGTTCGGTGCTGCAATGGCGGTTTCCGCTGCCGTTCGCGCCCATCGCAAGCCTGCTGGCGCAGACCTCGAAGTTCTTGGCATCGACGCCAAGGCTTTCGACAAGGTTCAGCTCTAAAGCTCGCAGCGGCGAGGCGAATGCCTCGCCTTGGATTTTGAGCGCTTTTTAGGGAGCGCTCGATCAGTCCGGGACTATGACGCCTGTCGAAGGCGTCATTTATTTTTTGGAGTCTCGACGCGTATCCGTTACGCATCGGCATATCGGCACCTCAGTGTGCAAAGGCTAACTGCCGCGCAGGTCGTTCGTAATCGTCGGCTTGTGTAGAGAGCGACCACCGTCCCAGTTCTTCGTGTCGCGTTTGCCCATAATGGCTGAAGACCAGTTCGAAATTGTCCGCAGTCCAGCAGTACGGCTGCGTGATCGGCATCGTGTCGATGTTCCCGCATCCGTATATGGTGGTGATGTGCGGAACAGATGGTCCGATTTGAACGAACGGCAGATTTTTCTTCCGCAGATGGCGTTGAAGAATCCTAGAAAGACCTTCGATTTCCACGGTATCGTAGCTGCTTTTCAGAACGAGGCTGGCGCGATCGCCGAAAATTGCGCTCCTGTCGAGGGCGACAGGAATTGGCCGCGCCCTGATCTCGTCCATCGCTTTTTGTATCCTGCCGAGCAGACCTTCCGGAAGTGTTCGGAAACATCCAACGCAGAAGAGCGTGATGTGGAGCAGATCGGCTGGATAGGCTTCCCGATGTGTCCTGCCTCCCGCGTGGCGACAGGTGTCTGCGAAAATCTGTTCACCAACCGGCTGTGGCGGTTTCAGTAAAAACAACGCTTTGCTCTGAAAACGCTGATTGAAAAGCGCAGTGGTTGCCGTCTGCACCCAATCAAAAGAGAGTTGAGCCGGGTCCTTCCCGTTGATCGATCTGTTAACCATGACGGATACTCCGAGGCTTCATGCCAGGAGCGCCACGATAACATTAGATACGCGAAATAAAAAGAACAAAAAGAGAACAAAGGCGGGGATTACCCCGCCTTGTGATTATTCCCACTCGATGGTGCCGGGTGGCTTGGAAGTGACGTCATAAACGACGCGGTTGATGCCGCGCACCTCGTTGATGATGCGGGTGGCGGCGCGACCGAGGAAGTTCATGTCGTAGGGATAGAAATCCGCCGTCATGCCGTCCACCGATGTCACGGCGCGCAGCGCGCAGACGAAATCATAGGTCCGGTAGTCGCCCATGACGCCGACGGTCTGAACCGGAAGCAGCACGGCGAAAGCCTGCCAGATGGTGTCGTAAAGACCTGCCTTGCGGATTTCATCGAGATAGATGGCGTCCGCCTTGCGCAGGATGTCGAGCTTTTCGCGGGTAATCGCGCCGGGGCAACGGATTGCCAGGCCCGGACCAGGGAACGGGTGGCGACCGATGAACGAGTCCGGCAGACCGAGTTCACGGCCAAGCGCGCGCACTTCATCCTTGAAGAGTTCGCGTAACGGCTCGACGAGCTGCATGTTCATGCGCTCCGGCAGGCCGCCAACATTGTGGTGGCTCTTGATGGTCACGGAAGGACCACCGGAGAACGAGACGCTTTCGATCACGTCCGGGTAAAGTGTACCCTGCGCCAGGAATCTCGGAGCACCCTTGCCATCGGCAGCGATCTTTGCGGCTTCTTCTTCGAATACTTCGATGAACAGGCGGCCGATGGTCTTACGCTTGACTTCCGGATCGGTGACGCCTTCCAGCTGCCCGATGAACAGGTCAGATGCGTCTACTGCCACGAGTGGGATATTGTAGTGATCGCGGAACATGCCGACGACCTGCTCGGTTTCTCCCTGACGCATCAGGCCGTGGTCCACATAGATGCAGGTCAGCTGGTCGCCGATCGCCTCATGGATCAGGATCGCTGCAACCGAGCTGTCGACGCCGCCGGAGAGGCCGCAGATGACGCGCTCATTGCCGACCTGATCCTTGATCTTGCGGATCATCTCGGCGCGGTAGGCAGCCATCGTCCAGTCGGACTTGAGGCCGACGATCTTGTGAACGAAGTTGGAAAGCAGCTTGCCGCCATCGGGCGTGTGCACCACTTCCGGGTGGAACATGGTGGAATAATAGTGGCGGCTCTCATCGGCGGCGATCGCGAACGGTGCGTTCTCGGAGGTCGCGATGACCTCGAAGCCGTCCGGCAGCTGCGTGACGCGGTCGCCGTGGCTCATCCAGACCGGATAGCTCTTGCCCTGTTCCCAGAAACCGTCGAACAGCGGGCTCGCCTTTTTGATGTCGATGTCGGCACGGCCGAATTCCGCCGCATGTCCACCTTCAACGACACCGCCGAGCTGGGTCGCCAGCGTCTGCTGGCCGTAGCAGATGCCGAGGATCGGAACCTTGCTGTCGAAAACGGCCTGCGGTGCGCGGGGCGAGCCTTCCGCCGTGACCGATGCCGGTCCGCCGGAGAAGATTACGCCCTTGGGCTGAAGCTTCTCGAATGCCTCTGCGGCGTTCTGGAACGGATGAATTTCACAATAGACGCCGGCTTCGCGAACGCGGCGCGCAATGAGCTGCGTCACCTGGCTGCCGAAATCGATGATGAGAATGCTGTCGGGATGAGCTGTCTGGGTCATGGCGAGCCTTTAAAGAATTGCTGGGCTTTAGGCAACCCGGCAGTTGCCCTGAAAAGCCAGAAAATATGCGTTTGCGCAAGGCGTCACAGCGTGATCGCACCCTCTTTGATGGCCACGAACAGCTGGTCCACGCTCTCGGCCAGCTTCTCGTCGATGATGTGGAGATACTCGGTCCAGTCGTTTATTTGGTTCACATCCGTCTTGCCATCGGAAATGCCGCGCAACCCGATCAGCGGAACTCCGAAATGCTGGCAGGCGCGCAGGATCGCAAAAGTCTCCATCTCCACCACATCGGCGTCGATGTGGTCGTAGGAAGCACCTGAAACGACATTGGCGCCAGTTGAGAGCCGCGCCTCCGCTATTCCCGGCACCCGCAGCGGAAGGGGAATCTCGGCAGGCAGATCCAGAAGCGGTGTGCAGCCTTTCTCAAAGCCGAAGGCAGACGCATCCATATCGCGGTAGGAGACGGAGACTGCCTGATAGATCTCGGTCTGCTCGAGGCTCCGCGATCCGGCGGAACCGAGTGAGACGACAAGATCCGGCAGGCTGCCCGCCGCTTTGAGGTCACTCAAAGCCGCTGTCAGCGAAACCGCGGCTTCCACCGGGCCGATGCCGGTCATCAACGGTTTGAAGCGGGCTTTCAGATGCGCGCCGTATTCCGGATTTGCAGCCATGACGAACAACAGGCGCTTGTCTGCCACATGGGTTATTTCATAGCTCATTTTCATTGAAACCTTCGCGGCCCTTCATCACCATCATCGTTCCCGTCATCGATGCGATCAGTTTCGCCGGGCCGTCCGAAATCGCATAGGCGCGGCCATCGGCAACGATGAGGTTGCTGCCGGGCTTGATGATTTCGCCACGGAACAGGAAGCGCTCGCCGCGACCCGGCGACATGAGGTTGACCTTGAACTCGATGGTCAGCAACGAGGCGTCGGGCTCGATGATTGTATAGGCGGCATAGGTGCAGGCCGTGTCGAGGCCCGCAGCAATGACCCCCGCATGCAATATGCCATGCTGCTGTGTCAGTTTTTCGTGAAAGGGAAGCTCGATCTCCACGAGACGATGTTCAATGCGGGCTATCGTTGCATCTATCGCCTGAACAACGCCCTGCCGTGCAAAGCTTTTCTCTATCCGCTGACGAAAATCGCCTGGATCGGTGATCCCCATTACCCGCCTGTCCATTCTGCCGTGTTCTCAGCAAGACATGGCGTGCAGTCGCCTGCAAGGCAAGGGGAGACATCGATTTAGTTCAACACGAAGATGCTGAAATTGAGAGCGGTCGCGAAAGCGACCCAGAGTGCGTAAGGCACGAAAAGCCACATCGATATGCGATCGCGGCTGTAATTGAGGAGAATAAAGGCGAGAATGCAGATCAGCATCGGAATGATGATGACGAGCGCAGCTCCCGGGCTTTGCATGCCGAAGAAAACAGGTGACCAGAAGAAGTTCAGCACCATCTGCGTAAACCAGAGCCGCATACGCGCACCCATCGGCTTCAGGATCCACATTCGCGCACCGGCAATGCCGATCAACACGTACAGCGTCGTCCACACAGGGCCGAAAATCCAGTTGGGAGGATTGAACGGCGGTTTCTGCAGCGATTGATACCAATCGCCGGGAACGTTGTTGATGCCGATCAGGGCTCCGATGGCGACAACCGCAACCACGAAAACGATATACACGGACAGGTTTTTCATGACGCATGAAATGCGTTTCGCTGCCTTTGGTTCCCGTGGTTTTTCAGCATTTTAGCGAAAGATGCGGACGATATGCTGATCCCAGGCGACATTGCTGCGCGTGGCGTCGAAAAAGCCGTCATAGGACGAGACGGCAATGCTTCCCGCCGATGCCGCGACGCCTGCGGCTTCCCGGACAGTCTTTTCGGAAATGACGCTACCGGTTTTCGCATCGAGCGTCACGGCCGCATTGCCATTCGGCGAGGTTAACCCGACGATGCCGTTCTGACGATTGACGGCGATCGCGCCGACATAGTTGGCCAGACGAAGCGTCGTCCTCTCCGGCAGATCGATGAAGGCCAGATCCTCGCCTTTCGAGAAATAGCCCACCAGCGGCGGCAGATCGTTTCGTGGCCCTTCATACTGGCATGCGAACCAGATGCGTCCGTCGTTGCCAAGGTCGACGTGCCGGGTGGAAAGCTGACGCAGCTTTTCCGGCATGGTGTGTTTTTGAATGAGATGTCCCGTTGCCGCATCCAGCAGCACCAGCGATGGTTCCATGCGGTCGATGTTGAGCTTCGTGCGGCCGAAATCCGGATGTGTTTCGATACCGCCGTTTGCGATGACGATCTGCGTACCGTCATCGCTCACTGTCATGTCGTGCGTGCCGATGCCATACGCATCATATTCGCCGATGCGCCGGAACCTGTCGCGCGCATCGTAGAGCCCGATCACACCGCGATTGCCGTCGAAATCGTTCTCGCTGGCGTAGAGGATAGAACCATCGGGCGAAAACTGCCCGTGACCGTAGAAGTGGCGGTTTTCAGGCGTGTGCATGACAACGGCTTCACGGCGTCCGGACGGGTCGAAAGCCATGAAAAAGGTGCCGGGCCGGCGCGCAAAGGCCACCACCATGCCGGTGGCCCGGCTGGCAGCCATGCCATGCGCACGGGCGGGCAGCGTTACGCGGTCAATGATCTGGCCTGCCTCGCTCACCGTCGCGATACCATAAGCACCGTCAGGCCCCCGAAATGCAGAAGCGAAAATGGCATCCGCTCGTTCCAGGGCAAACAGCGCGCGCGGCGAAAGGGTTGCCAGAAACGGCAGTCCAGCCGCCTTGATGAAGCTGCGCCGGTCGATCATCATGCCAGCCTTGCCGCGCATCACGCTCAATCTCCATCCGCGAAGGAGAAGCCGGAACTGAGGCCGATTGCGCCGCCATACTGGTCGTTGAGGCGATAGATCAGGTCCTTGCCGTTCAGCAGCAGATAATCCACCTTGGCGCGCTGATCCTTGTCATCCAGCGCCTTTTCCACATCCGGCTCGATGTTTCCTGCAACCCGGATCATCGATTTGGCGAGGAAGTCGATGGAGCTGACGATGGAGCGCTGGTCCGGCGGCAGGAGGTCGGTCATTCCCGCAGTATGCAGCAGGTTCTGAATAGCGGCGATGTTGGCAGAGATGCTTTGCCAGGTGAGGCCAGCCCGGCGGTAGATTGCCGTACGCGGGAAGGTCGCCTTGTCCGGGCCCTTGTAGAACGTTTCGATGCGCTGATCGCGTATCGCCTCGGACCCATGCACGAGAATGCCGAGCAAAGCGACGAGAGCCTCGCGTTCATCACGGAAAACCGGATTGTCTGGCCCCGGCTCCGTCCAGTTTTTCGCCACGCCATCCGGCGCTTTCCATGCATCGGAGAGTTCTGCGGCAACATTGGCGACATTGCCGGCGATTGCGGTGCCGTATCGGCAACGGAATGCGCCTGCTGGCTTGAGCAATTCGTCGGCATTGGTTCCGTAAAGCACGAATTCCAGCGCACCAAGACCCTGTGCCGCAACGCTCTTGCCCTTGAGTCCGTCGGCGGTGGCGACGCTTTCATCCTCGGCTGAAAGATAACCCTGCACCTGCTTCAGCCCCAGGCCTTTCTTGTCGGGGTAATAAAGCACCCGCTCGAAGCGGTTCTGTTCGATGACCGGGCCGATGCGAACGATCTCTATGGTCGACCAGCTTCGCACGGTGTCGACAAAAGCGGCCTTTGCTGCATCCGCCATTGCCGGGGCAGGGGTCGCACAGAAAGCCTCCATTTTGCCCTCCAATGCCTCAGCCGATTGTCGGAAGCGATCATAGCCGGGGCGAATGAAGCCGTTCACCGCCTTCTCCATCACGCCGCGTACCTGAACGGGATCAAGCGGCGGGGGTGGCATCAGCTCCACGTCCTGCGCTTTTATGGGCGTGGCATAAAGCGCCAGCAACAGGGGAACACAGGGGAGTTTTCGCATCGCGTTTTTCATCAGAGTGACTCCAGAAAGGCAAGCAAAGCCTGCCGGTCGGATTTTGGCAAGGTGGCAAAGGCGTTGCGGGCTTTCTCGGCCTCGCCGCCATGCCACAGGATCGCTTCGGTCAAATTGCGGGCGCGTCCGTCATGCAGGTAAAAGCCGTTGCCGTTCACGGCCTGCGTCAGACCGATACCCCAAAGCGGCTGGGTGCGCCATTCCCGTCCGTTTGCCTCGCCGACCTGCTGGCCGTCAGCCAGTCCATCGCCCATATCGTGCAGCAGGAAGTCGGAGTAGGGCCAGATGAGCTGGAAGGAATGCAGCGCATCCGTCGCATCGCGGCGTGTTACGAATTTCGGCCTGTGACAGGCGGCACAGCCAGTCGTGTAGAAAATTTCCTTCCCGCGCAGCACCTTGGTATCGCTGACATTGCGCCGCTGCGGCACGGCAAGGTTTTCGGTATAAAAGGTTACGAGATCGAGCACCGGATCGGGCGCCTCCGAGGTGCCGAGGCGTGGCTGCACACCGGTCGGCATGGCGAGACAGTCCTTCTGTACCCGTGTGCAATCGCCGTAGGCATTGGTCGCATCCGGCGTGGAAATGCCGATATCGTGCAAAAAGGCGCTGGAGCTCTGGTCGCGAACACTGGCGTTTTGCGCCTTCCAGCCAAAACGGCCGAGTTTGACGATGCCGCTCCGATGATCTTTTACCCACGCGGGTTTTCCCGAAATGCGGTCGCCATTCCTGTCGTCCGGATCGGCAAGGGCAAGGATGTCAGCATCGGGGACCGCCTCAATCAACCCAAGACCGAGTGTCGGCATGGCGATACGCGCCGAGAGGGTGGTGTCGTCGCCAAGCGGGCCATATTTCGGGTCTGCCACGCGGTAGAATGGCTTGCGCAGCATCACCGTCTCCCCATCCGCAAGGATCACGGCCTCTTCGCTGTATTCGACCGCGAGTTTGCCCTCGGCTTCAAGACCGGGGATGGCAAGGTTCTGCAACTGTCTGCCATAGGTCGCGTCGGGAAAGTTCACGACGTCGTGCCGGGCAATCTCTGCCCGTTCAGCATCGGTTCGGGCCGGTCGCGCCAGCCTCAGAAACATGGAAACGGCGTCTTCACCCTGGAGTGGCGGACGGCCTCTGCCATCTTTGACATGACAGCTCTGGCAGGAACGGGCGTTGTAGAGCGGTCCCAGACCATCGGAGGCCTGCGTCGAGGATGGCGAAGAAACCCAGAGTTTCTGAAAGAGCGCATTGCCGAGCTTGAATTCCTGCACCTTTTCAAGCGGCATGTTGGCCGAAGGATGCGAAAAGGCGCCGCTGCCGGGTTCGACCTTGCTGGTCGTTGCGCCACCTGACATGGCTTCGAAAGGCTCGGCCTTGGAAAAATCCGAGGTTGGCGCGGTTACGCCAAGAACACGCTTTCGATCCTTTTCCGTCAGATCATCGCGCAACGGCGCGGCAAGCGCGGCCGACACCACAAGGCACGTTGCCGCGGCAAGGAAAATCGGTTTGCGGATCGGTGGCAGCGCAAAGGTCATGAGAGGCATGGGGCCGCGGAAAATCACGGCCCCATTGTTTCTTATTTGAAGACCGCGTTCGGATTGTCGAGGCTCTCAGAACCTTCGAGGTCGATCTTGCCGAGATCGAGCGCCGCGATAACGCGTTCTATGGTCTTCGTCTGGTCCAGCAGCCCGTCGATTGCGGCCTGAACAACGGCGTTGCCTTCCTTGTTGCCCTCACCGATCATCTGGTCGTAAGCCTCGGTGGTCTGGGCGCGCTTCTCCATCGCATGCATGGCATCGAGCGTCTTGTTGAGCTTCGCCGTCATCTCGTCGTTCAGTGCCTTGTCCTTGGCGCCCACCAGTTCAGACAGCGAAGGTCCGGTCATCTTCGTACCGTCAGCACGCGTATATTCGCCCGTATAGGCCGAAGCTATGCCAACCGCGTCGTAGAGGTGCGAATTGTAGGTATTGTCGGAGAAGCAATCATGCTCCTCTTCCGGATCGTGCAGCAGAAGGCCGAGCTTCATGCGTTCGCCTGCAAGTTCGCCGTAGGAAAGTGACCCCATGCCGGTCAGGATGGAGGTCAGGCCAGCCTTCGGATCGGCTGAGACATTTTTCGTCGCTTCACCTTCCGGCGCCCAGGCGTCCACCATGTCCTGCAGATCCTTGACCAGCAGCGTGGAGGCTGATTTCAGATAGTCGGCGCGGCGGTCGCAATTGCCATTCGTGCACTTGGCCTTGTCGTAATCGGTGTAGGGGCGGTTGCCCGCACCAGGTCCGGTGCCATTCAGATCCTGCCCCCACAACAGGAACTCGATTGCGTGGTAACCGGTCGTCACGTTGGCTTCCACATCCCCCGCTTCGCTCAGGCTTTCGATCAGTTCCGGCGTGATCTTAGCGGCATCGACCTCTTCGCCGCCGATCTTGATCGTCTTGTTGGCGATGATGTTGGCGACGTAAAGCTCGTTCTCGTCGCTTTCCGTGCCGTAAGAGCCGTCGACATAATCGATGAGGCCCTCATCCAGCGGCCAAGCGTTCACCTTGCCTTCCCATTCGTCAACGATCGCGTTGCCAAAACGGTAGACTTCCGACTGCTGGTAAGGGACACGCGCCTTGATCCAGGCTGCGCGCGCGGCTTTCAGCGTCTCGTCGCTCGGGGTGGCAATCAGCGCGTCGATCGCCTTGTCCAGCGCCTTGGCGGTGATGAGCGAGTCTTCGTATTTCGCATGCGCCACATCAGCGTAGTGTTTGACAACGGCGGCGGCGTCGGTTGCTGCATGTGCGGGAAGCGCGGTGAAGGCTGCGGATGCGGCCAGAAGCGCGACAGACGCGCCAAGAATGGTTTTGCGGATCATGATCCCTCTCCTTCGCCAGACGTGACGTTGCATCACGCTGCGTTTAGCGAGTTCTGGACCAATCACAAACTTGTGTCAAATATTCTAGTTTAGAACATTTACAACGAAACTGCCGGATTTTGACGATCTGCAAATCCGGGATTTCGCGGCGGTTGTGAACGGGCCTTATCCCTTGCGTCGCATGGCGCAGAAGAAGAAACCATCCGTATCTGTGGTTGCAGGCGTCAGCGTCACCGTCTCATTATCGGAAGAATGCGGTTTTGCCGCTTTCTCCCCGAAAATGCCGCTCCAGCGCGTCAGGGCCGAGCGGATGGAGAATTCGGGATTGTCTGCACAGAAGCGACGGACCTGACGTTCGTTTTCCTCCGGCAGAACGGAACAGGTCACGTAAAGCAGTTCACCGCCGGGACGCACGAACAGTTTCGCCTGATCCAGCGCTTCCGCCTGCTGGCCGACACGTTCTTCGAGATTTCGCTGCGTAAGCCGCCATTTCGTGTCCGGACGACGACGCCATGTGCCGGTGCCGGTGCAGGGCGCATCGACGAGAACGCGGTCGAACTTTTCAGTGAACGGCACAAGGCCGGACGCACGGTCGTGGACTTGCACATTGCGAGTGCCTGCTCGCTTTAGGCGTTCGATGATCGGCGCAAGACGTTTGCGATCCGCATCGAAGGCATGCACCTGGCCCTTGTTGTTCATGCTGGCAGCCATGGCCAGCGTCTTGCCCCCGCCGCCGGCGCAATAGTCGAGAACCTGCTCGCCCTCCTGAGCGCCTGCCAGATCGGCCACGATCTGCGATCCCTCGTCCTGCACTTCGAACCAGCCCTTCTGGAACGAAAGCTCTGCCGTGACATTGGGCAGGCGGGAAGGGCCTTCGCCAGCCGGGATGCGCACACCTTGACGGGCGATGTGCGTCGCTTCCGCGCCATTCTCTTCCAGAGCCTTCAGAACCTTTTCGCGTGTCGCCTTCAGGGTGTTGGCGCGCAGGTCCAGCGTCGGGCGTTCGTTCAGCGCTCTGGCCTCTTCCAGCCACCGTTCACCGAAGGCGGCCTCGAAGGAGGGCTGCACCCATTCGGGAATATCGCCCTGGATGTACAGCGGCGCATCTGTGATCGAGCGTGAGGTGAATGCCTTGATGGTTTCGTCTGACAAGGGGGCGGGGGCGAACTTGTCGCCCTCGAATTCAGCGATCAGCTGCTCGAGGGATTTTCCCCATTGCCGCAGCATCACCGCGTAGCCCAGCGCGTTGGCGCTGTCGTCGTCCATCAGCCATGCGTGGGACAGTTTCATCCGCAGCGCATCGTAAACGATGTTGCCGATGGCGGCGCGGTCGCCGGATCCGGCGAAACGATGTGCAAGGCCCCAATCCTTGAGGGCATCGGCGACAGGACGTCTACGTCCCTCGATATCCGCCAATACCTCGATCGCTCCGGCCAAACGTCCGCCTAAACGCATTGTCTACCTCTTGTTGCTGGTTGCCCGGTTGGTAGACGCGAATGGTGGCGAGGGCAAGCTCAATCGGCGGAAACGATCTCGTAGCAGACCTTGGCCGTGCCGGAGTTGATCATGCCGATGTTCTTGGCTGCGGCCTTGGAAAGATCGAGCACGCGACCCTTGATGAAAGGTCCACGGTCGTTGATGCGCACGATGACGGCCTTGCCGTTACGGGCGTTGGTAACCTTGACCTTGGTGCCAAAACGCAGCGAACGATGTGCTGCGGTAAGGTGAGAGGCGTTCATACGCTCGCCCGAAGCAGTCTTGGAGCTCAACGCATACCACGATGCGCCTCCGCAACCGTTTGCCGCAGACGCCTGGAGAGGCGCCACGATGGAACAGACGGCGATAGTTGCAGCGGTGAAAGTTATACGACGGATGTTCAACAAACTGTGCTTCCCTGATACTCGGCCCCGCGCCGATTGAATTTGCCCTTGCTTGAAAGCCACTGAGTGGCCTGAACGCGTTTGAATGCGTGATTGTAGGGCGAGGGAAAAATGGCGAAAAAAAGCTGATTTCCAATCACGAACTGTTACAGTCTGTAACATTTGTGATCGAGATCTAAAAACGGACGTGAGGAACCGGGTGGTGAGGATTAGGAAAAAGTATCGCGGAATCAACGATAAAGCGAAATAGCGTTGCCGCTCTCGAATTTATGAATCGAGTTCACGAAATGTGAGTGAAATATTTTTCTAATAGTGAGGATTTTAGCGAATCGCAGCTGGTTAATAAAATCATAATAGGCATAAATGAGACGAAATCTATCCTGAAAAGTGGCTTTGGAAGGATTTTTCATCGCTTTCAAAGTCGCAATTTCAGCCTCTCCAAACATCGCTTTTCCAGAGCTGATCAAGCGACATACGGTAATTGGGAAAGCGGAAATCAAAACCCAGGGCACTGAGTTTACCGTTCGAAACGCGCTTGTTTTCGCCATAGAAGGAACGCGCCATCGGCGTGAGTTCTGCCGTTTCGAAGTTCTGCTCCGGCGGTGGTTCGCGCCCCATCAGCGATGCTGCCAAGGTTACCACGTCCTGCGGTGGTGAGGGTTCGTCGTCTGTCACATTGAAGATGCCGTCTTCGTTCCGTTGCACCAGAAAAGCGCTGGCGGCTCCGATATCCTCGACGCGGATTCGGTTGAAGACCTGTCCTTTTTTAACCAGTCGCCGCGCAATACCCTTTTCGAAATTGACGAATGCGTTGCGGCCGGGCCCATAGATGCCGGACAGCCGCAGGATGGCCAGTGGAACATGGGCCTTTTCAGCTGTTGCCAACCAGGCACTCTCGGTAGCGAGCCGCTCCACGGAGCGGGCGGATACCGGCCTGCAAGGGCTATCTTCGTCAACCCATGCGCCATCATGGTCGCCATAAACGCCAACGGTCGAAAGATAGGCCGACCACTGCAATTCGGGAAAGAACCGCCGGAGATCGCCGCCGGTCAGGCGCAATAACGGATCGTCATCATTCTTCGGGGCTATGGACTGGAATAGGTGCGTGGTGCTGCGCATTTCCTCAAGCAGCACGTCGCCGAGTGTATCACCATCAAACAGAAAGGGTGCCACTCCGAGAGCGGCGAGGGTGGCGAATTTTTCTTCGCTGCGAGTAGTACCGCAGAGCCGCTCCGAGTTGCCTTTCAGTGCCTGCGCAATTGCCTTGCCGGAATAACCTGCACCGAAAATCATCACCCGCATCGTTCACACCTCTGCCTGCTGCCATTCATTCATGACGCCCGGGTCGTCATCCGGCACGCATGTTGCAGCGTAAGCGTGGAATTCCCGCCTGTCCATAAGGCGCGACAGCGCCCATACAGCCATGCCGCGTACCTCGGGGGAAGCATCGTTTTCGGCCAACTGTTGGCATTGGGGGATGAACTGTCTTTCGTCGGAGTTGCCAGCGGCAATCAGAACATTGCGTACGAAACGGTTACGCCCGATGCGCTTGACGGGCGAGCCGCTGAAGAAGGTGCGGAAGGTTGGATCGTCCAGCGTCAGAAGAAAGGCAATGGACGGTTCTTTCAGGTCTTCCCGCGCCTGCAGCTTCATTTCGGAAGCGCTGGCTGCAAACTTGTTCCACGGACAGGCCGCGAGACAGTCGTCGCACCCATAGATGCGATTGCCGATCATCGTCCGGAATTCGCGCGGGATCGGCCCCTTGTGCTCTATGGTAAGATAGGAAATGCAGCGTCGGGCATCGAGCTGGTAGGGTGCCGGGAAGGCGTCTGTCGGGCAGGCGTCCAGGCAGGCCCGGCAGGAACCGCAGTGATCCCTTTCGGCTTCGTCAGGACAGAGGTCTGCCGTGGTGAACATGCTGCCGAGAAACAGCCACGAGCCATGCGTGCGACTGACGAGATTGGTGTGTTTGCCCTGCCAGCCCAGCCCGGCCGCCGCAGCCAGCGGCTTCTCCATCACGGGTGCCGTATCCACGAACACCTTGACGTCCTCACCGGCGCGCGCTGCAAATCGGGTGGCGATTTCTTTCAGGCGCCCCTTGATGACATCGTGATAGTCGCGGTTGCGGGCATAAACCGAGATCGCCGCTTTATCCCTTTTTTGAAGCAGGGGACGCGGGTCTTCCTCCGGACCGTAATTCAGACCGAACATCACGATGGAGCGGACGTCGCCCCATAGAGTTTTCGGCATGGCGCGGCGCGCTTCCGTTTCCTCCATCCACGCCATCGTGCCGTGGTACCCGCTCTCAAGGAAGGCGCGTAAACGTTGCGGCGCAAGTGGAATGCTGTCCGGTGTGGTGACGCGGCAAAGATCGAAGCCGAGCGACAGCGCTTCCTGACGAACGAAGTCCGTCAGCTTTTGCGCGCGTATACGCTGCTTATCGTCCGCAATGGCAATGATCGTTTCTCCGGCTGGCCGTTCTGTCTTTATTATAAAGGGTGGCTGACAGTCGACAACCGGACCTGAAACGGAAAGGCCCTTAGAAATCCAGGTCGGCGTAGTGCGAGGATGGCGCAAGCCGCGGAATGCGCTCGCTCAGGAACTGCCGGAAGGACGGCCTGGATTTCACCCGCTGATACCATTCCTTGGCAATGGGCGCTTCCAGCCAGTTGATTTCACCCAGATAGTCGAGAACGGACACGGAGGACGCGGCTGCGAGATCCGCATAGCTCAGCCGGTCACCGGCAAGCCAGGTGCGGGAGCCTGCAAGCCATTCCAGATATTTGATGTGCTGGCGGACATTGTTTCGGGCCGTGCGCAGTAGTTTGGAGTCCGGTGGCCCGCCGCCCTGTGCTGCGGTCATCTGCAGCTTGTAGACGCGTTCCCGCACCAGCGGCCTAGTGACGTCATTTTCCATCTTCTGCAGAAACCATTCCGTCAGGCGGCGAATTTCGGCGCGCTGAAACGGATCTTCCGCCAGCAGACGCCTGTCGCGCTTCAAGACGCCATGCGTTTCGTCAAGAAATTCCGCCAGCACATAGGGTCCGCTCAGCGAACGCATGTTGTCATCGACATAGACTGGGAGCGTTCCTGCGGGATTGAGCGCCAGAAACTCCCGACGCCTCTCCCATGGCTGTTCCTCCACGAGATCGGTCTGGAAGCCGTATTCTGCAAGGATCAGCCGAACAAACCGGGATGCGGTCGACATCGGAGAGTGATAGAGAGTTGGCATTGGTACTCGAATTTGTGATTGGGTTGTGACGTTTGGCAGGCGCCGGAAGACGGATTCAGTTTCGCTTCATCAAGACGCTATAAAAGCGCGGGCACTTTAAAACAAGTTTAACGCAATTCCTTTCAATTCTCATCTCTTCCTGGAATTCAAGGAGATCTCATGGGTGACCAATCGATCATCAGCGCGCTTTTGCTGGGTATCATCGAAGGTCTGACAGAGTTCATTCCCGTTTCCTCGACGGCGCATGTGCTGCTTGCGGGCCACTTTCTCGGCTTCAGATCGCCCGGAAATACCTTTGCCGTCCTGATCCAGCTGGGTGCCATCCTTGCCATTCTTCTGGTGTATTTTCATAAGCTTGTGTCGATTGCCATCGCGCTGCCCACGAACGGCAAAGCACGCCGTTTCGTTCTGGCCGTGCTGCTTGCCTTTCTGCCTGCCGCCATCATCGGCGCTCTCGCACATGACTTCATCAAGACGGTGCTGTTCGAGACGCCGATGCTTATCTGCGTGGTGCTGATCGTGGGCGGCATTATTCTGCTTGCGGTGGATCGTATGCCGATCAAGCCGAAATATACGGACATCATGGATTATCCGCCGTCGCTGGCGTTCAGAATCGGGCTCTTTCAGTGCTTGGCAATGATTCCCGGCACCTCGCGTTCCGGCGCTACCATCGTCGGCTCTCTGTTGATGGGTACGGACAAGCGCTCTGCTGCGGAGTTTTCGTTTTTCCTGGCAATGCCGACGATGCTCGGCGCCTTCGTGCTTGATCTCTACAAGAACCGCGATGCTTTGAGTTTTGACGATGGCGCATTGATTGCGGTCGGTTTCATCGCCGCGTTCGTGTCTGGCCTGTTCGTCGTGCGCTCTCTGCTGGATTTCGTTTCGCGTCGCGGGTTCGCGCCCTTCGCCTGGTGGCGAATCGTCATCGGCTCGCTGGGACTTGTCGCGTTGCTGGTGTTTGGCTGATCCGCTTCGGCACCACAGGCCGAAAAAAAAAGCGCCCCGGATGTCCGGAGCGCTTTTTTGTAACCTTAAATACTGATCGATCAGTTCGTCTTGATCGAGGACGTCGCGCAAGGGTCTACCCCGTATGCCGGCGAGCAACCACTTTTGCCCGCTGCAACCGTACCAGGCGCCATGAAAGAACCCGCCAGAACCACCAAAGCCGCACACGCAAAAAAGAGTGCGATAGATCTGCCCATTTTATTGTTGCCTTTCAGACATTTATTCGCACGGAGCGTGCCGCGTGCAGTGAAGTTGAGGGTTCGGGAATATGCTTTGAATGTGGCCAATATCAATAAACCAGCTTGCTGAATACCGGGTTAATGCGAAGTATTTTCCACAGTTGCGCTTGTGCCACGCTTGTCATGTAGCGGTCAGTTCTCATCTTTCCTCTCCGGCGTGCCGTGCCTTGCCAAACATGACAAAACACCCTTCCCAGTTGAAGGGCAAAACGCGCCAGAGGGGAAATGGTTGCGCCTGAAGTGGTGGTTCAGGCAGCCTTGCCGGCGTTGGAGAACTGTCCGTGCTGACGGTACTGCACCATGTAGTTCGGCAGGACGGAGGCGACGCGAACCGGCGTGATGCCCATGCCTTCCAGCGTCAGACCGTTCTTCTCGGCCTCATCGGAGACCACGTTGTCCTTTTTCAGCAGCGTGACCTGATCCACCGTCAGCGGCGGTGTGACGAGCGGTACGAACGAGGCGATCTTGCCGATCAGCGAAGCGACGCCAAACGGCAGATTGACGAACGGACGCTCGCGATAAGTCGCTGCCAGAACCGCCTCGAGACAGTCGCGGAACGTCATGACATCCTGGCCGCCGAGTTCGTAGATGGCGCCGGGCTTCAGTTTGCCATCGACGCTGCGTGCAACCGCTTCGGCAACGTCTTCTGCGTAGACCGGCTGGAACTTCGTCTTGCCACCACCGATCAGCGGCAGGAACGGCAGAGAGCGTGCCATCTTGGCAAACTTGTTGAAGAAATCGTCTTCGGGTCCGAAAATGATCGATGGCCGCAGGATGACGGCGCCCGGCAGAGCGGAGAGGATCGCAGCCTCCGCGCGGCCTTTCGTGCGGCCATAGCCGGTGGAAGAGTTGGCGTCAGCGCCGATGGCGGAGATATGCGTCAGTGTCGCACCGGCGTCACGCGCAGCCTCGGCGATGGCCTTTGCGCCGAATTCCTGTACGGCGTCGAAGGTGTTACGACCGCTTTCTACCAGAATACCAACGCAGTTGACGACATGATCGGCGTCCTGCACAGCGCTGACGATGGAGTCACGATAGCGAAGGTTGGCCTGCGCGAAAGAGATCTGACCGACATTGCCAAGCGGCTGCAGGAAGCCTGCAAGGTCCGGGCGGCGTACGGCAACGCGGATGCGATATCCGCGTTTCGCAAGCGCTCTCACCACATGGCGGCCGACGAAACCCGAACCGCCGAAAACGGTGACGAGAGGGGGAAGGTTGGCCAGGGTCATGGGAGGCTCCTCAGAAGCTGTCGGTAAAGCGTTTTTTGTCTCTTAGCCCAAAGCTGCGCGCTCGTGAAGACATCTTGTCGCAGGCTTCGTGCTGTCCTGGGGTGTGCATTTTGACAGTCGTCAGATACCTTCGACAACCACGAATTCGGCGTCGGCGATTTCCTGACGGATCTTGGCCGCGGCCTGATATTCCGGAGAGTTGTAGCAATCGATGGCATGCTGCACGGATGGGAATTCGATTACGACATTCCGCGCCCGGGCTTTTCCTTCAAGTTCCGTCGCTTCGCCGCCGCGTGCGAGAAAATTGGCGCCAAAGCGCTCGAAAGCGGGCTTGGCCGTTGAAACGTAGTGCTTGTAGCGATCGGCGTCGCGCACATCCACGCGGGCGATCCAGTATCCCTTGGCCATGATTGTCTCCTCCGCTTGGTGATTTAGCTGTTTGCCGGGAAGCTGGCGCGCAGCATGTCGTCCAGAATGGCGCGTGCCGCTGCCTTAGGATCCTCGGCCCTGACGATGGGACGTGCGACGACCAGATGGCTGGAACCTGCCTTGATGGCGTCATAGGGCGTGACCACGCGCTTCTGATCGCCTGCATCGGCGCCAGCAGGTCGGATGCCGGGTGTGACCACGGCAAGGTCGGGCCCAAGGATTTCACGAACGGCGGTCGATTCTTCTGCCGAGCATACGATACCGCCCATTCCGGCCTCGCGTGCCTGCTCCGCACGGCGAAGCACCAGCGAGCGGGCGTCGCCCTGATATCCGGCCTCGGTCAGGTCTGCATCGTCCATCGAAGTCAGAACCGTCACGCCAAGCAGGCAAAGGCCGGAGCCTTCCGCAGCTTTCACGGCGGCGCGCATCGCTTTGGGATAGGCGTGCAGCGTCAGCATGGACATGCCCATTTTGGCGATGTTCTCCACGCCGGAGGCAACGGTGTTGTCGATGTCGAGCAATTTCATGTCGAGGAAGATTTTCTTGCCGCTCTGAGCAAGCTCACGGGCAAATTCCAATCCGCCTGCGAATACCAGCTGGTAACCGATCTTGTAGAAAAGAACGTCGTCACCGATCTTCGAGACGATGTTTTCTGCCTCTTTTACAGTCGGAACGTCGAGCCCGACGATCAAGCGTTCGCGTGCGGTCATAGTCTTATCCCTGCCATGTTTCCATTGCCGTCCAGTCGCATGTGATGCGCCTGTCCGCAAGGGAAAAACAGAAAAGATTGCCACCGCCGCCGGGCTGGTCCTGACGGCGGCTGATTGGCTGCCGTGCGAGATGGCATTTGAGAAGCGTTCCCACGCCGCCGTGGCCCACGAATACAATGGATTGGTCCGGCGCGTGATCTTCCAGTAACGCCTCGACGGCGGAAACGATGCGGTTCTGTGCGTCCATGGCACGCTCCCATCCATGAAAGCTTTCAGTGGGATGGGTGAAAAACCAGTCTGCAGCGTTTTCGAACTTCGGCGGCGGCAGGAAGCCGGTAGCGGAGCGGTCATTCTCGTGCATGCCGGCAACCGTTTCGACCGAAGCGCCGCAGGCGTCTGCAAGGATCCGGGCAGTCTCGATCGCTTTCTTTTCTTCGCTGGAGACGATGCGGCGAAGCTGCCGCGCCCATGCCAGACGGCTTGCCTTTATGGCGCGTTCTGCACCAAGGTCTGAAAGTCCCCATTCGGGAACGGGGACATTCGGATCGATCTTTACCTGTGGGTGGGTAATGTAGAGCGCGAACATGCGCCCGACGATATGTCAGGTGCGTGTGTAGGTCCACAATTGCGCTGGCGGAATATTGCGGACGATGAAATCGAAATGACGGATGTGATAAAGATGCGGCTGCGCCACGATGGGAGACACCGGGCCGTAGGAAATCTGCACCACTGGACGGCCGCGTGGAATGCGATTGAGAAGTTCGTCCAGAAGCTTGATGCGGGCCGCCATCGGAAAATTGAGCATCGGCACGGCGGAGATCACACAGTCGAACATCTGGTCCTTGCCGGAGCCGAGTGTCGCATCCAGGTCGAAGGCGTCGCCGTTGACGAAGTTCACGCCGGGGTAGCTCTTCAGAAGCTGCTGATAGAAGTCGGTGGAATATTCGATGGCCGTCAGACTTTCAGGCCGGATGCCTCTGGCCAGAATGGCCTTGGTGATGACGCCCGTCCCCGGTCCCAGTTCCAGTACAGGTAGCCCCGAATGCGGATTGATGACGCTTGCCATTTTTTTTGCGGTGATCGACGAAGTAGGAACGATTGCCCCCACCTTTTTGGGCTGGTTGACCATTCCCTTGAAGAAGCGAATCTCCTCCTCGAATTTTCTTTCGAAGCGCTGTTTCAGGTTTAGAGCCATGGTCCCCTCAGATTGATTTGGTCATTGTCAAAAAACTGTTACCGCAATGTTGAATCCATTTGCCGCAAAAACAAGGCAAAATGTCGTAATTAGAAAAACAGGATTGCAAACCTGCCGGGAACTCTGCTCAGAATAAAAAAGCGTCGGAGAGGGGCTCTCCGACGCTTTATGGATTTTGTCTGAAAGTGGCTGTTTTATACGCGCATCGGCATCAGAACGTAGAGCGCGTCATCGCCCGCCGTGTCGCGAACGAGCGTCGGAGAGCCGGCATCCGCCAGAAGGAAGATCGCATCGTCGCCGGACAACTGGGACGTGATGTCCAGCAGATATTTGGCGTTGAAACCGATTTCCATCGAATCGTGCTCGTATCCGACCGCGACTTCTTCCGTCGCGCTGCCCGAATCCGGGTTGTTGACGGTCAGCGTCAACTGGCCGTCCGTCAACGCCAGTTTGACGGCGCGGCCGCGCTCCGACGAAATCGTCGATACGCGATCCACCGCGCGGGCAAAGGTCTGGCAATCGACGCGCATTTCCTTGTCGTTGTTGGTTGGAATGACGCGCTGATAGTCGGGGAATGTGCCGTCGATCAGTTTTGAGGTCATCACGATCGAGCCGATGGTAAGGCGGATTTTCGCATCTGACACTTCGACGGTGACTTCGAGTTCCGGATTATCGACCAGCTTCTGCAATTCGCCGACGGTCTTGCGCGGAATGATGATGCCCGGCATGCCTTCCGAACCAGAAGGCGCATTCACATCAGCGCGCGCCAGACGATGGCCATCCGTGGCCACGGCGCGCAGCTTCAGGTCGCCGCCGCTTTCGATCGTGTGGAAGAAAATGCCGTTGAGGTAATAACGGGTTTCTTCGGTGGAAATCGCAAACTGCGTGCGGTCGATCAGCATTTTCAGATCGCTCGCCTTCAGTTTGAAGGTATGGCTGAAGGTGCCGGCGGTCAGGTCCGGGAAGTCGGCTTCCGGCAGGCACTGCAGGGAGAATTTCGAGCGGCCGGAGGCGACCGTCATGGTCGAGCCGTCCGGGTTGGTCGCCAGAAGAACTTCGGAACCATCCGGCAACTTGCGGACGATTTCATAGAGCAGGTGAGCTGGAACGGTCGTCGCGCCTGCCTGCTCAACCATGGCCGGTGTCGCTTCGGTAATTTCCAGATCGAGGTCCGTCGCCTTCATGTCAAGATTGGCGCCGGAGGCGCGCAGAAGCACGTTGGACAGGATCGGAATCGTATTGCGACGCTCGACGACCCGGTGGACGTGGTTCAGCGATTTCAGAAGGTTGGACCGCTCAAGAGTAATACGCATGGACACTACCGCTTTCAACCGTTGCGACCCGGCCGCCGCCGGATCGGCAAGAATAGTCATGTCCGGCCGGGAAGCCGGATAATGTGGACCGGCAAAATGGCAGAGTTATTGCCGGAAATGCAAGAGGCGAGTGTGTCCTCGGCGTTTCATTTCGGTGCTATACAGCTTGATCCACAGGCTATGGCACATTGCGGGCCTTGTTCGCAGGTTTTTCACCCTCCATAAAGGATTGAAAATACCAAGGATCGGAAGAGCGTGTGACTGAAGAAGTATCCCATAACGATGGTAAGGAAGCGACCAAAGGGTTCAGGATTGGTAGTGCGGCCATTCCCGCACGCCCGCTCGAGCCGGCGCTTTATCTGGTCGCTACGCCCATCGGCAATCTTGGCGATATCACGCTGCGCGCACTGGAAACACTTGCATCTGCCGATGTTCTGGCCTGCGAGGACACCCGTGTCACCCGCATTCTTCTGGAGCGTTACGGCATCCGTACCCGCCCGCTTGCCTATCATGAGCATAATGCGCAGGAGGCCGGGCCGAAACTCATCTCGGCGCTGGAGGCCGGTAAATCCGTGGCGCTCGTATCCGACGCGGGAACGCCTCTTGTCTCCGATCCCGGTTATCGTCTCGGACAACTGGCGCTGGAGGCAGGCCATCGCGTCGTGCCGATACCGGGCGCTTCCGCACCTCTGGCCGCTCTGGTCGGATCAGGCATGCCAAGCGACGCCTTTCTGTTCGCGGGCTTCCTGCCGGTAAAGGATCGCGGCAAACGCGACCGCTTTTCGGAGCTGGCGAAAATCCCTGCGACCCTCATCTTTTTTGAATCTCCACATCGCATTGCCGCCTCGGTCAGGGTTGCGTCGGAGGTGCTCGGGAGAGAGCGTCGCGCTGTGGTATGCCGCGAACTGACAAAGACTTTTGAGGAATTCCGCCGCGGCACGCTGGGAGAGCTTGCCGACTATTACGATGAAGGCCGCTCCGTGAAAGGTGAGATCGTGCTGCTCATAGAGCCGCCGTCTTACGATGAAATCCCCGATATCGAGGATGTCGAAAAGCTGCTGAAGGATCTGGTGTCGACCATGCCTGCCGCAAAGGCGGCAGCAGAGGCGGCAAAACTGACCGGGCTGCCACGCAAGGAACTCTACCAGCGGCTCCTTGATATGAAGGATGCCGATGGAACGTGAGCCGCTTGAGAGAAAAAGACGGCGGGCCGAGCGGCGTGGCCATGCTGCCGAATACTGGGCGGCTCTTTATCTCATGCTCAAGGGGTATCGCATTCTCGCCATCCGGTATCGCACCAGACTGGGCGAAATCGATCTGATCGTCCGCAAGAAGGATGTCGTGGCTATCGTCGAGGTCAAGGCGCGAAGCACTGCCAGCGGCGCCGTGGACGCGGTTGGCTGGCATTCGCAGCAACGGATCCGCGCCGCTGCCGATCTCTGGATGTCCAGGCGCAAGGATTCCGCCAATCTGTCGCTGCGGTTCGATATTGTTGCCGTCATACCGCGGCGCATGCCGCGGCATTTCGTCGATGCATTCTGAGGGGATAGGGCATGCTGAGTGAACGGGAAAAAATGGCGCTCGGCGAATGGTATACATGCCTGGATGATGAGCTGGACGCCCTGCGCAATGCGGCCCGTCGTGCCGTTCATCAGCACAATATCATGCCACCGGATGAGCGTGCGTCGATGGCGCCGCTGCTCCGATCCTTGTTCGCCTTCGTTGCGCCGAGCGCCTTCCTCGAAGCGCCGTTCCATTGCAGTTACGGCTTCAATATCTCTCTCGGCGAAAACGTCTATCTGAATGCGGGGTGTAACATTCTCGATTCAGCACCCGTGAGGATTGGTGATGGTTCCATGCTGGGACCTGGGGTGCAGATTTATTGCGCCGAGCATCACAAGGACACGTCGTTGCGCGCGCGTGGTATCGAGATCGCCAGGCCTGTCACCATCGGTAAAAACGTCTGGATCGGCGGCGGTGCGATTGTTCTCGCCGGTATCGACATTGGCGATGGTGCAATCGTTGGCGCGGGATCGGTCGTGACGAGGGATGTGGCGCCGAGTGCAACCGTAGTTGGCAATCCTGCCCGTGCACTTCGCCCGAAAACAGATTGACGGGCCGCTTTTCAAGCGTCTCGCGCCCGAATACATCACACCATGGTGGTGTGTAACAAATCTGCCATAAAACTGTAAAAGTGCCGTCACGGAACGGGCCTATTCGCATCCTCACCCAACCACGGGCGGTAGAGGATCGAAAAGATGATCAAGAAGTTTTCCATGGCCGTGATGGCCGTCAGTGTCTCCGCAACGTCTTCCATGGCGGCTACCAACATCACCTGGTGGCACGGCATGGGCGGTCGCAACGGCGAAGTCATCAACGAAGTCTCCCAGAAGTTCAATGAAGCTCAGAAAGAGTGCGCCCTGACGCCTGTTTCCAAGGGTTCTTACGAAGAAGCATTGGCAAGCGGCATCGCTGCATTCCGTTCTGGTGAGCAGCCGAATATTCTCCAGGTTTTCGATGCTGGCGCTGCCACCATCATCAATGCCAAGGGTGCTGTCATTCCTGCCGAAGACATCATCACCAAGGCCGGCTACAAGTTTGATCGCGAAGCCTTCATCCCGGGCGTTCGCCACTTCTACGCAGCCGCTGATGGCAAGTTTGTCGGCATGCCGTTCAACTCTTCCGCACCGATCATGTATCTCAACACCGAAGCCCTCAAAAAGGCCGGCGTTGAAGCGCCCAAGACCTGGGAAGAATTCGAAGCTGTCGCTCCGAAGCTCAAGGAAGCCGGCTTCATTCCTCTGGTTCAGACGCAGCTGACCTGGGAGTTCACCGAGAACTTCTTCTCGCGCAACAACCTCCAATTCGCCACCAACAACAACGGCTACGATAGCGTTGTCGACACCAAGCTCAAGGTCACCGACCCGAACCTCGTCATGATGTTCGACAAGTTGAAGGCCTGGAAGGATCAGGGTTACTTCGCTTATTATGGCGCTGGCTGGAACGATAACCAGAAGCCGTTCGAAGAAAACAAGGTTGCGCTGTGGATCGGTTCTTCCGGCTCCTTCGGCGGCCTGCAGAAGACGGCACAGATGCCGTTCTCGGCAACTTTCCTGCCATACTGGGGCTCCATCAAGGGCGCTGGCACCAACTCCTTCATCGGTGGCGCTGCACTCTTTGCAATGTCGGGCAAGTCCGAAGCTGAAAACAAGTGCGTTGCCAGCTTCTTCCAGTTCCTGACATCGCCGGAAATCCAGAAGTTCTACCATCAGGCAACCGGCTACGTCGCCATCACCAAGGCCGCTTACGAGCTGGCCAAGAAGGAAGGCTTCTACGAGAAGCAGCCTGTTGCCGAAGTCGGCATTCAGCAGCTGTCGCTTCCGGGCGGTGAGTGGTCCAAGGGTTACCGCCTCGGCTTCTACCCCCAGATCCGCGCCATCATGGAACGTGAATATGGTCGCATCTTCTCTGGCGAAGTTCAGCCGAAGGAAGCGTTCGAGATCATCGAAAAGGAAGGCAACGAGCTTCTCGCCCGCTTTGCCAAGACTGCTGGCTGACATCTAAGCTCTGAAACCAAACGGACCTTCTCTCTTGATGAGGGGAGGTCCGCAGGCCGTATGCAAGTCATGCCACTCACGCCTCCGTCATCCTCGGGTCAAGCCCGAGGATGACGCCGAAAAGGGTGGAACGTCCTGCCTCAATCCACGGACCACTTCATCACGAAGAAAAGTCCCCAACCCAAAGGTTTGCGCGCGTGGCCTACACCTCGTCACAGCCGGGTCTCGTCGGCCCCACTTCCGACATCGCAGCCAAGGCGAAAAAGCCCGCCGCCATATCGGAGCCAGCCAAGAGAGTGCAGTTTTCGCCCTCGGCGCTGCCTTATCTGCTCATCGCGCCGCAGCTCCTCGTCATTTTCGTGTTTTTCTACTGGCCCTCGGTGCAGGCGGTTCAGTCTTCGTTCTATATCGAAGATCCGTTCGGCTTCGGCTCCACCTTTGTCGGCATGGCTAATTATTCCGACGCACTTTTCAGTAACGAATATCTCAACATCGCCAAATTCACGGTCATCTTCACCGTTCTCGTCACCATCTTTTCACTGGCGCTTGGCCTGCTTCTGGCCGTCAAGGCAGATGCGGTCATTCGCGGCAGTTCCGCCTACAAGACAATGCTGATTTCTGTTTATGCCATCGCCCCGCCGGTCGCTGGTCTCATCGGCATGATGTTTTTCGATCAGCACATCGGCCCCTTTGTGAAGATCGCGTCGTATCTTGGCTGGCACATGCAGGTCGGCATCAATTATTTCGACACCGCCTTTGCCATGATCTTCGTCTCCGTCTGGAAGCAGATCCCTTACAATTTCATCTTCTTCCTGTCGGGCCTGCAAAGCGTGCCGGTATCGGTGCGCGAAGCCGCCTTCATCGATTGCCGCTCCGGTTTTCGCCGTTTCTGGACGGTCATCATGCCGCTTCTGGCGCCCACCGCCTTCTTCCTTCTCATCATCAACATCACCTATGCGCTGTTCGATACATTCGCCGTCATCGACGTCATGGTGAAGGACAAGGCGGCAAACAACCCTATCACGCTTGTCTACAAGGTGTTTCTGGATGGTTTCCGCGGGAACGATATCGGCGGCTCATCGGCGCAGTCGGTCATTCTCATGGTCGTGGTTTTCTTGCTCACCGTGCTGCAATTCCGCTTCCTCGAAAAACGCATCCATTACGGTTGAGGGATATCAGACATGTATAAGACCAAACCCCTCGACCATCTGATCCTCATCATCGGCTCGCTGTTTCTGATGATGCCGGTCATCGTATCGTTCATGACGTCGACACACACGGCGGCAGAAATCCACATGAACGGTCTGGCGCTTCTGCTCGGTGATAATTTCGTCGGCACCTATGAAAAGGTGCTGACCCAGAAGGGCGGCTTTACCGGTCAGGTCACCGGCCTCAATATGGTCATCAATTCGCTGATACTCGGCATCGGCTTTGCCGTCGGCAAGATCGTGCTGTCGATGCTGGCGGCCTACGCCATCGTCTACTTCCGCTTCCGTTTCGCGACCTTCGCCTTCTGGATCATCTTCACCACGCTGCTTTTGCCGCTCGAGGTGCGCATCATGCCGTCTTATGAGGTCATGAGCAAACTCGGACTGCTGAACTCCTACACCGGCCTGATCGTACCTTTGCTGGCCTCGGCAACCGGTACCTTCTATTTCCGCCAGTTCTTCAAGTCCGTGCCGGACGAACTTCTGGAAGCCGCCCGCATCGATGGTGCCGGACCGGTGAAGTTCTTCATCGATATTCTGCTTCCGCTCTCGCGCACCATGATGGCCGCCATCTTCATCATCATGTTCGTCTATGGCTGGAACCAGTATCTCTGGCCCATGCTGATGACCACGGATGAAGGCTTCTTCACCATCATGCGCGGCATCAAGTCGATCCTTCAGGTCTGGGTCGGTTCGCAAATTCCTGATTACAACGAAGCTTTCGCGCTCGCCGTTCTGGCCATGCTGCCGCCCGTGCTGATCGTCGTCATCTTCCAGAGCTGGTTCATCAAGGGCCTCACCGAAAGCGATAAATAAAGGAAACTGCAATGGCTTCCATTGAAATCAGTCAGGTCTGCAAGGACTATGCGGGCGGTGTTCGTGCCGTCCACCATGTCGACATCGATATCGCAGATGGCGAGTTCATCGTTCTCGTTGGCCCGTCCGGCTGCGGCAAGTCCACGCTGCTGCGCATGGTCGCCGGGCTTGAGGATATCTCCGAGGGCACAGTGAAAATCGGCGATCGCGCCGTCAACAAGGTCGACCCCGCAGACCGCGACATCGCGATGGTGTTTCAGAACTACGCGCTCTATCCGCACATGTCGGTGCGCCAGAATCTGGAATATGGTCTGAAAAACCGCAAGACCCCGAGAGCCGAGATCGATGTCCGCGTGGCGGAAGCCGCCCGGATGCTGCAACTCGAGCCCTACCTCGAGCGCAAACCCCGCGCTCTTTCGGGCGGCCAGCGACAGCGCGTCGCCATGGGCCGCGCCATCGTGCGCAAGCCTGCGGCCTTCCTGTTCGACGAACCCCTGTCGAATCTCGACGCCAAGCTGCGTGTTTCCATGCGCGGCGAGATCAAGCGCCTGCAGAAACGTCTCGGCACCACGTCGATCTATGTCACGCACGACCAGCTCGAAGCCATGACGCTTGCCGACCGGCTGGTGGTCCTTAATGCCGGTCACATCGAGCAGATCGGTTCTCCGCTTGAGGTTTATCACACGCCTGCTTCCACCTTTGTCGCAAGCTTCATCGGCTCGCCTGCCATGAACCTGCTGAAAGGCGAATTGCATGGCGATTGCCTCGCGCTCGGGCCTTCGCTTCTTTCGCTCAACGGCTTCGCCCCGGCTTCGGGTCCGGTCACGGTCGGCATGCGCGCCGAAGACCTGCGTGTTGCCGCCGCCGGCGAGCAGGGGCTGTCACTCAGGGTCGACTACATCGAGGAACTGGGTTCGCAGCGGCTGGTACATGGCGTGATTGGCGACCAGGCACTCACGGTGGTTTTCCCGCCGGATATCGACGTTCCTGCCACGCTGTCCCTTTCCATCGCGCCGGAAAAGCTGCACTTCTTCTCGACCGAGACAGGCAAGCGCATCAGCCGGATGCATGAGCAGGCAATCTCTCAGCAGTCGCAGCTGCAGACGGCTTGAGAAACAGGAAAATCGGCGTGATTGTTAAAATTGCGCCGATTGCCAAAACCGCTTTGTTACAGTCCCGCTGATAGAACACCTCCAATATTTTACGGGGGTTTTCTGGTATGTCCTTAAAGATGATGTTTGCCGCTGCCGCGACGATGGCAATTCGTACGGTGCCGATATTGCCTGCTTATCTGCGGCGAGGGAAAGACGAGGCTGTTGTCAGCGCCTCCTGCACCGATCTGCGGCTGCAGCCCGCACCCATCAATCCTGAATGGGTCATCGCCGGCAATCCGCAGGCGCGCGCGGCAGACCATTCCAGAAGCGGGGACCGCGCGTCCAGCACGGCTATGTGGGATTGCACGGCGGGAGAGTTCCGCTGGTTTTTTGGATGGGACGAAACGGTCTATATCCTTGAGGGCGAGGTGCATGTCACCGCCGAGGACGGTACGGTCAGCATTCTGCGTGTGGGGGACGTGGCTTATTTCCGCGCCGGAACGTGGGCGACATGGAGGGTGGACAACTATGTCCGCAAGGTCGCGTTCATGCGTCGCCCTTTTCCGACAGCTCTGGCGCTCGCTTACCGCGTCAAGAACAAGCTGTTTTCCCGCAGCTCCTACAAGCTGGCGGCCTGAGCCTTCGCTCGTGTGAAAGTTCAATAAAACTCACAGAACGGCCGCTGGGCAGCAGTTGCCTTTAAAGGGCTGCTGCCCTAAATCTTTCGGGCTTTCGAATAGGGACTTTTGCATGGCGAAGATCAAGAACGTCGCGATCCAGATGGATCATGTATCCGGCATCAACATTGCCGGTGATTCCACTTTCGCGATGAGCCTTGAGGCCCAGGCGCGCGGATACCGCCTGTTTCATTATACGCCCGATCGTCTCTCCATGCGCGATGGCAAGATCTATGCCACCGTCGAGCAGATGGAACTGCGCGATATCAAGGGCGACCATTTTTCGCTGTCTGACCCTGAGCGGGTGGATCTGTCTACCATGGACGTCATCCACCTGCGACAGGATCCGCCATTCGACATGGCCTACATCACCTCGACGCATCTTCTCGAGCGTATTCACCCCAGGACGCTGGTGGTCAACGACCCGGCCTGGGTTCGCAATTCCCCGGAAAAGATCTTCGTCACCGAGTTCGCCGACCTGATGCCCGCCACTCTGATTACCAAGGATGGCGCTGAGATTGCCCGCTTCCGTCAGGAGATGGGTGATATCATCCTCAAGCCGCTTTACGGCAATGGTGGCGCTGGCGTGTTCCATTCGGCGCGTGACGACCGCAACTTCTCCTCGCTTCTGGAAATGTTCGGCCAGATGTTCCGCGAGCCCTATATCGCCCAGCAGTACCTCCCGGACGTGCGCAAGGGCGACAAACGCATTCTGCTGGTGGATGGCGAGCCTGTCGGAGCGATCAATCGCGTGCCTGCCGAAAACGACGCCCGCTCCAACATGCACGCCGGTGGCCGCCCGGAACCGACCGAACTGACGTCGCGTGAAAAAGAGATTTGTGAGCGGATCGGCCCGGCGTTGCGTGAGCGCGGCTTCCTGTTCGTCGGTATCGATGTCATCGGCGACTACATGACCGAGATCAACGTCACATCGCCCACGGGTATCCGGGAAGTCAGAAAGTTCGGCGGAGCCGATGTCGCAAGCCTTCTGTGGGATGCGATCGAGAAAAAGCGCGAAAAGCAGGATTTCTGAAGTCTTCTGAGCACGATCGCATAGCGGATCGCGACAGCGACATATGCGAAAACAAGAAAATGAAGCGTGCAAGGCGATTTTGAAAGGTCTTAGCGCGCTTCGAGATGTGGCGTCCCCGAAGATCGCGTAATAAAAATCTGTTCCGCTCGTACAACCGCACGCAACCGGAGTGCATCGCATGCGGGAAATTGTTCACTTCATGTTCTTGTTTTATTCTGCGCGCTGTGGCAGGCTGTCTTCGGGTTGGCTGCCAGGCGGGGCATGAGGCACCGATAATGCGGCTGGTTTGCGGGGGCGGACCATGGTTGCAAGGGTTGGTACGGTTTCGTTTCAGGGCATAGACGGAGTGTCCGTCGAAGTGCAGGTCATGGTCGCGCCGGGTCGGGTTGGCATCAACATCGTCGGCTTGCCGGACAAGGCCGTGGCCGAAAGCCGGGAGCGCGTACAGGCAGCACTGCATGCTTCGGGTCTGGCGCTCCCCGCCAAGAAAGTCACCGTCAATCTTGCACCGGCCGATCTGCCGAAGGAAGGGGTGCCAAAGCCACATTAGTTTTTTTGTATGGAGGCGAAGCGCCTGCGACGTAGGGCTATCCACGGATATTCGTCTCCATACAAAATAATGAGACATACGGAGTAACTGCCGAAAGACTCCTGTGAAAGCTGATGCTCTTTCCAGAAACCTGGCAGGCATTTCGGGCATCTGAGGCAACTCGGGGGGCCGGGCCTTCGGCTGCCTAACGAGGACAATAAAGTTGCCTCTGCTGTCGGCCCAGCAAACGTAAAAGTTGGAGCCTCAAGACGGGTTTCACGCCTAGGAATGTGCGCAATCTCCCCACCCGCACCCGACGCCCGACTAGCACAACGCGGAAGATCCTTCTGCGCCATCCGCAAAGACGGCACTGGGTCGCTACCTCTACCTCCAGAGAGATAGCGCGTGGCGACCTTCAAAACCTGGATATAGAAATATCATTGTCTTTTCACGTATATCTGTAATTATGTGATCGCATCAGGGCGATTCGGAGGTATTGTTAAGGCGCTTACCGATGCGATTTGTCGTAATGATGATGAACGTGTTGAATGTGAGGTTGTCGTTGTTTGATTTAATACGTGGAAGGATTCGTTTCTATACATCCAAGGATTCGATTTTTTCTAATGTTGATTCAAGACAGTGAGATTTCAAGGACTCAATCCTTGATTAAATATTGTTAGGAAGGACTCATGGATTCGCCTCCGTGCGTCCGCTGATGGATTTGCCTCCAGTGTGAAAGGATTCAGAGATCAACGTGAGCGAGACGTTCGTCTTTCAGATTCAAGGTCACCCGACCCGGTACCACCTCACGCCCCTTCTTCTGCTCTACGGATCGGATTTTTGTACGAGTTTCGCGAGGGTGTGGCGCACTATCTATGGGTCCTCGGAGTATTCCCCGGCGACCAGTTACGCTTACTTCAAGCGTACGGTTAGGTTTTTTTTCGTCGTCGGAGAAAAAGGAATAGTAAATCCACAAAGTGCTGAAGGAAGGATATACCGTTGCTACAGTTTATTCCGAGGAAAAATTCCAGAGACGAAAGACTTAGAACAGTGTTTGTCAAATACCTTTGACGCGTTGTGCGACAGAAATGACACTTCGTTTGGAGCAATAAGCAGTCCAAGTTCGATAAATTCAGAAATAGATACTATAAAATCTGTTCTGGGTGCTTTTTCCAGAGTTGGCTTCGCTCCAAAGTTTACATTCAGTGCTGGTCTTCCCGAAGACAAGGAGGCGCGGACGCCGACTCTGGCAACTCTCGCTCGAGAAGCAGGGACATTCTCCACGACCCATCTGGGGCGCCTTCAAGCAGCGGAAGCGTTCGTCAAGCATAATGCCGATATGTTGATGGAGCTCCGGCGATGCCTCTGTGAGGAGTTTAGTATTGAGTACGAACGCTTCCTTCGAGGCAAAAGACTTCAGGAAGATCCTCGGCTTCCGGATGAAGCAGCGATCATCTCCCTATTAAACGAGTACAATCAAACCAAGGGAGAGGTCAGAGAGTGGTTCCGGAGTAGACTCCGCATTGACGACGATCAGTACGAAGGCCTCGTGTTTAAGCTAGTTTCGGCCACACTACACCGAGGGCTGGTGGTAAAGACTCGGAAGTTGGCGACCCTGATGAAGAGCGTCGGGGATCCACTGTGGATCCAAGGCCATATCCAGGCGACTGCCGTGGCATTGAATGCAGCGTTCCATATCGTGATCGTCGATTCGGCGTTCAACAGTCAGCCATGCAAGGACCTTAAGATCAACGCTATCTCAGGAAGGGAGAGGCGCGGGCGATTTGAGATCGTCACAGCGACGAGCACCAAAAACAGGAAAAATGGTCCCCCGAACAGCAAACAGAATCAAGTCGACACTCCTCTCGTGGATGAAGGAGGCTGGCTGCCGAAAAAAGTTGGCGAGCAAATCTCCGCAAAGCGAGTTATCGAGCAATGGCTGGAGATGACGAGCATGCTGCGTTCCAGCCCACAGATCAGGAACACTGATAGCGATCGTCTATGGATATTCCAGCGCCCCTTAGAGCCTACGATAAGATCACGCCTGGGATCGATAGACTCTGAATGGTGGCCCGCATTCCTACAGCGTCACGCGAACAACGCCCTGATTGGAGGATTGCGTATAACCAGGATGGTCATCCGGCGGACCGCACTAAACCGAAGTGCCGAAATGGACGATTTCGGGCTGGCGATGAACCAGGAGTTAGGAAATCACTCCGACGGGTTCATGCCGTTCTTCTATCTCGACAAGAACGGAGCCAAGGCAGTCCTAGAGGAAATGATCAGGAAATTTGGGGATAAATGGGAAGCGATTGCACTTTACGGAATCCCTCATGCAGCGCAAGTCCTGGGGATCAGCGAGCAGGAGCTGCATCGGCGAAAGCTACTCGGATTGGAGTCTGGCCTGCAGTTTGCGCAGGTCGACCGCAAGTCGCCGCGGTCGTCTTCGTCCGAAGAGAAGGACACTGAGGAACTGCCGCTCATCGACAAGAACACGAGGGTGCTGCGTATCTCCGATAAATCCATGGCTGAGCTCTACTTGGCGAAGCTGGGACTGGAACGGCGTGCAGAGCGCATGCTGTCGACAAACCCCTCCCGCTTCATACGAGTGTGGCTTCCCTGGACAGCTATTGTCGACGGTTACATCCTCAAGATTCAGGAGAGCAGGTTCTGGAGCGCTTTTGAGCGAATATGCAGAGAGATCGATGCGAAACTCTTAGAAGGCAAGGCGACGGTACCATGTCTTTGGTGATTTGATGTCCAGGCTAGCCACCCTCCGTCACAACGGCCTTCATGCTGGTCAACGGCATTATGAAGCGATCTCAGTTCTTCCACACCGGCGCTGGCTCAAAAGCGGCTCGTTCCTGGACAACAAATGGATTATCGAAACCGAAGATCCCGAGACGAAACGCTTCACGGAAGTAGAGATCGACTTCGATGTTCCCTTATCGGGCTGGCCTGACCAGTTGCTCCTCACGGACCCCGTGCTAGAGCACGATCTGATTACAGCCAAAAGATTTGTGTTCTATGTGCAAGAGCCGAAACCACTAGGTTGGACCCGAGTGGCTGCCTCCGCTGAACGCGAGTACCAACACTTGGTGCAGTTCACCCGCTGGCGACTGGCCCGCGGTATAATGTTCAATGCCGATCTGACAAAGGAATGGCATGCAGAGTACGTGGACTCGTTGAAGGAAGGGGGAAGTGAAGGTCTTTTGCAGATGGAGCCGCAGGCCAGCCGACTGGTTCAGGCTTTTCGGCAGGATGCACTTCAGGTCCCACTCGACGAAAATGGTCGTGTTGATGGCCCCCGTCTTGCCCGCTTGATGGGAGTTTCACACGGTAACTCGATAACCCCGGAGGCCCGCAGCGTTCTGGACGCCTACTTCAACGACGTTGGATTGTTGCGTACAAGGCATGGGCGCCGCGGCCTACAAATGCCGCCGGCTGAGGGAAACGAGAATCCTAACGAGAACACCGTTTACAAGAAGGTAGCTGTTTGGCATCACCTTTGGTATTTCAGGGAAAAGCTAAATCACGATCCCATAGGCTGCAAAATCTATCATAATAAAAAGGAGGTTTCTGCTGCGATAAAGGGATGGACGAGGCGAAGCGAAGTCACCGATGATCCTCCTGCATATCAAACTAGCTGGCTCATCAATGCAGCGCTCACTCTAGTCTTAGATGAGTGCGCTTCAGACATCATCGAAATTGCCAACGCCGGATTGTCTGAGCGTGGAGCTCCGCAAGCCCTTATTGCCGCGAATAGCGTATCCAGTAAGCTTCAGGCTCTTGGTTTTCCGGATCTCAAGCTAGCATTTAAGGAACCCCGCCGCAGCCGAGAAGATGAAGGCATCGATCTTAGGACGCTGACATACGAGATCCTTCCAGCCGCATGTGCGATCATCATAGCCGCCTTTTCCGCGCGCCGGGCAGAAGAAGTGATGTCATTGAAGCTGAAGTGTATCGACACTGATAAAAGCGGCAATGTATGGCTTAAGACCCTGATCGAAAAGGGGAGGGGACAGGTGGACAGGGTCCCGGTTCCACGCTCTGTCAAGGCTGCGGTCGACCTCCTAAGGAAACTGAGAGCGATCCGCCCTTCGCCACCAGGAGATTTTCTTTTCGATTTCCAATGTGGTTTTTCTGGTCGCAATTACAGCTTCGATCTCGCCACTGGATTAAAGAAGTTCAGTGCTTGGGCTCGCGTGCCAGAGGTAGACGGCGAGGGCTTCTGGGCGTTCGCCCCGCACCAACTTCGCAAATTCTTCGGCGTCACATATTTCTGGAGGTATTCATTCCCGTCTCTCATCGCCTTGAGTCTCCAGTACCGTCACTTCAATCCGGAGACGACGATGGGCTACATCACAACCAAGGCGAAAGACATGCTGCGGATATGGGACGAGAGCAATGCCGAAAGTTCACGAAAGAGCCCAGCGGCGAAGGCGGCGATTGATCGCCTTGCTACCATTGAAAGCAGTAGCTTGGCATTCGTGAGAGATATTTTGCGTAGGGTTGCATCTGGAGAGACGATGGCCGGATCTATGGGGAAGCTGATCACCGTGCAGATCAAGGAGTTGCAGAACCAGTTCAACTCATCGCTACAGCTTTCCCAGGCAGAGGGAGGGTCGGAGGGTTTTGAAGCAGCTCTCAACGCCCTCGCGACTTCAGTCCGTCTGAAGGCTCACCCAGAAGGTCACGGTCTATGCGGTTTGGAGGGAAACCTGCAGGATGTTTGCAATGCGAATTGCCTTTTGCTGAAGCAGCGCCTTACAGGAGTCTTACCCCAGGCGGCGACTGGACCAGCATTCGATTATGCGGATGACATCGGTTGCTTGCTGTGTCCGCAGCAAGCTCGACTCCCGGAGTTCCAGAACTATTGGGACGATGCTCTAGGTGAAGTGGACGCGGCGATGGAATTTGCCAGCGCCAGCCAGCAGGAACTATTGCGGGAACGGCAGCGACTCATAGTCACTCACACAGGAAAATACGATGCCTGAAGATCCGCCATCAGCTCGAGCGAAACGCCTGCCGCATGACGAGAAGGGGCCCTTCGTTGAACAAACCTTGGCAGCCAAGATCGCTCGAATGCAGGAGATTCTTGCCACCTGGAAGCGCCTTCGACGGAAGACAGATGATTTCTGGCCTTCGACAAGGGAAGAACTCCGCAATTGGGACGATCCTGCCCGTGGCATTTTCAAGTTTTCAGACCCTTGGAAAACATCCCCCAAAAAAGACGACCCTCTACAAAAGACGCTCGTAGATTTGATGGTACAGTTCGACTCTTTGAAGGATAAACTAAAGAATTTCAAAGATTCCGGCGATCCCGAGCTTATCAAAAAGGCGAACAAAGATCTGAAGCAGTTGAATACTGAACTGATGTCTCAAATATCAAGACTGCAACTTGTGGCAACAGAATTTCGAAAAGAGATAAAGAGAAAAATACCCGACAGCAAGTACCTTCGCCGAGAGTGGGATCTATTCTGAGAATGAATGCGTTTGTGGAAACTAAGGTAGAGTTTCTTGGATCTATATCCAAAGGCTCTTCTTCCGTCAGCAAGCAAGCTATCTGCTATAATCCTCGCGAAGGCTTGATACTTCCGGTGAATGCCTTTCTGTTCGATAGGCGTTTCAACCAAGGTAAATCCTGGCGCACAGTCGAAGCAGACGCGCGGTCGCTGTGTCAGTGGTGGGACTTCCTCTATCTGAAACGGATGGACTATCGAGAAGCCGATGTTGACGACCTGAGAGACTTCATCATCTCAGGAGGAACACGATACGGCAATGTGGTTCGATTTCCTGGCATCGACCCGCAAGCAAATTTCGATGAAACTACCGCTGCCAAGGCGGACACTATTCTATCGTTCTACAAGTTCCTAAAGCACGAATGTGATGTGCGTTTGGATGGCGAGCCGGGAGAAACACTCGGCGACGTTCGTAGGAAGGCTCTGGGCAGAGTTCGGTATCATGAGCAGGTGGGGCAAGACGCAGATCAGCCGACCTTCGCTTATCCACGTTCGGAGAATCCCAGGCTTCGCCATCTCAGACCGACGCCTACTCCGGAAGAGGCGACGGAGATAATCAAAGCCACCGCCAATGCCCATCGCCCCTTTCATGTCCACACGTATTTCCTCATCGCTTCCCTCTTCAGGTTCGGTGGATTGCGGGCTGGAGGGTGTGAGTCGCTCACCCTGAGTGGCTTTTTCGGCGCCATGGCTATGGAAACCGCTTTCATGAAAGCCGGTCTGGCCTCGGCCCTTAGAAAGGGCCAGCGTCTTAATGGTTCTCAATTCGAAATTGTTGAATGCTTAAACAAGATGCTACGAGAGGGGCGAACATACCTATTCGTGCCGGTCATTGAAAAAGGCTCAATACAACGCCTTGCGCCCATTCCCATCAAGATCGCGATCGAGTTGGTGGATTACATCCTCAACGAACGCCGGCGCTTCATCGAGCAAAAAAGGCAGAAATATTCCTACGACCCACCAGACAACGTGTTCCTGTCAAACAAAATAACTGGCTCCGCATTCCTCACTGCCGATGCGATCAGCAACAAGATCGCGCTGATATTCAGGGATTGCAAAATCGCGGGAAGCGGGCACCGTCTTCGAGCAACGTTTTGCGAAAGCGTCGTGCGAGATTTGTATCTCAGAGATAGGGGTGCCAACGGTAGAGCTTGGCAGCCTAATGTTATCATTGCGATTGCCCGCAAGTACCTGGGTCATATGAGTGACGAGGCGATCAATAGCTACCTCAACAACATCGCGTCCAATGAGTATGCCTGGGCGGGGGAGCCCGTCCTCGTTCGTGATTCAGACGATGCGGCCGTCATGAGAGGCCTTTCAGATGCTCTGGAAGGCACCAACGGGAAGGACGTCGCAAGGGAGCTCCGCCAGTGGGTGGATCGAATGTCGATCCCACCCCGAGCGGAACCGAATCTTTTCAACGCCGTCAAAACTTTAGAGAACGGTTAGCGCGGAAAAGCCCGGATGTCGTGCGCCTGGTAATCGCTGTCTAGCCTCCGTTGCCCTGACAATGCAACCGCATCGCGTATCGGAAGGTTTTAAGAATCCCGGATCGAAAGAACCTAGCGGTGGTTGCGAGATCCTGCGTCAGATTCGATCTCCCGTGCGTGGAACCAAGCTAGAGAGACCCAACGCGAGCAACGCTACAGTGACGTGCCTTGCGACTGTATGTCGGTATTGGCTGGGTGACCGGCATCAAGCAGAGCGTGCCTACCGTGGACCGATTCGCCGTCGGCTAGAGCCAAGGAAGGGCCATCGTCAGCTTCGCCTGCCCATTCGGCCTGGTCGCGACACCACCACGGCGGCCTCGACTCCCTTTATTCTCGCGAGGCCGGACTGCAGTTCGTGGTGCTGTTCTGAATGAGCCGAGTCGTCCCACACGAACGCAACGATCTTGTCGAATGCCTTCGTGGTGCTGAGATAGAGAGAGGCGTCGGTGGCGACTTCATCGATGACTTTCGCAAAATCGGATTGCGCGCCTCCACGCATGTACTTCACTTCGATCAGAGTCCTGATCGAAGGAACCGCTAGATCTACCCTGGGCCGCTTATGCCCGACCGAAGGGAGGTTCTCCTCGTCTTCGAGGTCCGGAAAGATCGGTGCGAGAATCGTCCAAAGAAGCGCCTGTACATGGTACTCGTTCTCGACGTGCCAGACGGCGATCTCTGATCGAGGAGTCCGCGGCTTTGTTTCGAATGCCCAGTGTTTCATTGCCCGAGGAACGCCACGAAGAGCCAGCAGCAGATCATCGAACCCGGGGCCGGCAATCCGTACATGAGAGCTTCTTGCAACGATGCCGTCAAACGCTGAGAGACGAACCGAGAGGCTGTCGAGGCCGAGGTTGGGACTTGACGGAAGCTGTGACGCAATCCGCCAGGCTCTCGTCGCCAAACCATCGTTTGCGCTTCCGATTCCACGAAGCGCCAGTGCGAATGCAAGATCGGCCGGGTCCTGCGGCGCCTGTCCGGTTCCAATGAGATACCTTGCCGCCGAGACGAGTCCCAGCGTCCAGGCGTTGTCGCCAACCTCCTTAGCCGAGCGTGACAGCAGGTCGCTCAGCCAGGTCCGATCGGGAAACACCCTGACCACGAGCGCAATGCCCAGCAATGCGATCCCATCGATTTCGACACGCAGCGGCCTGCCTGCGCTGAAGAATTTCCGCCCGGAGAAGTGTTGGATCTCGTTGATGAGGAGGCGATTCTGGGCCTCGGTGAGGAGATTGCAGGCCATGCCGTAGCCAAGGGCAGCCACTTGCTCGGGAAGCATCTTGTTTTCCGAGGCAGCAAGCGCGCGCGAAACCTCCTGTGACAGGCGGTCAACGTCACCGAGAATCCACGCGCTGAATGCCCGCACATGTACCGCCGCGTCGGTGGCGGAGACGGCGCGTACAAGTTCCTGACGTATCGTGCGGAGATCGATCATTGTTAGAGGAACCAAGGCTTATGACCGATCGCTCCGAAGGTCACGGCATCCGGATCCCAGCCTTTCACCGAAGCCAGACCTGCAAGCCGCTCGGCGATGAGATCGGAATAGCGAATTGTTATGGGGAATGGCTCTGGTGAGAGCATTCGCCAGGAGTGGGCGGAGAATGCAAACGCCTGGCGGGAGAGATAGGTCATGTCCTTGAACGTCGACCTTGGATGGAGCTTAACGAGGGCAGGCCGCGGCATCCCGTCAGTCACCTGCTTCAGTTCGGATGCTCCCGCGAACACAACCAGGGACTCGGAGTCACTGAGACGGATATGAAGCTGTCGCGCAGGGCCGAGGACACCCTTCTTCCCGCCTCTCGCCGTGATGCCCTTCTGAGCGTGATCGAACACCAGAAGTGGATGGTCCGGGGCAATATGCAGATATGCCGCCGTGACATCGCCCAGCCCCAGTTCGCCCGTCAGAGCGTCGATCGCCTCCACCTCCGAGTCCTTGAAGGGTTTGAACGAGTGAAAAACGAGTCTGACCTTGTCAGTGCTCCGCCAGTTGTCTTCGGTCCGGACGGCTTCGATCGTCCGCTTCAAGGTCTTGCGCAGTTCCTCGGGATAGCGGTCATAGGGGACCGCGGCGGTCCGGTCGCTGAGCAGATAGCTGCCATCGCTGGAAAACACCGTGGTTATGCCGACATGCCTCATATGGGGGCCAAGTCTGCTTTCAGAACTGGTGCTCGACCCCAAGCCGATGACAAGCTCGTGGGCGACCGTCTGACTGGAAGCAAGCAGCCATGGCGTGCCCCCGAGCTTTGCATATGTCGCCAGGCTCAGATGGTTCATCGGAAATACGAGATCATTGTCCGGGAAGGACATCGTCTCCAGACGAACGCTCTGAACGGGCACGTCACGTCTGAGGAAGATGGACTTGGTGGTGTAGTAGGGGTTCGAACCATCGGCGAGCGACTTGAATTCCTCTTCGATCTGGACGATCGCAAGATCCCACTCGAAGCCTCCGTCGCGAGCCTTGTCCAGCGCCTGGCGACTGGCGACCGCGTAGGCTTCGTCCGACGTGCCGTCGGCGAGGAAATAGTGAACGGTAGGCTTGTTCAGGCGGAAGCGCTTGATGAAGCCGTCTCCATAGCGCGCGAAGTTCCTTCCCTGCTGAAGAACCTTCGGCATTCCATGCAGGAATTTCGCCACGAACTCGTCAACGCGCCCTTCGAGGCGCGCCTGACACACGACCGCGATATTCAGACTCTTTGGACTGAAGACCTGCTCGTCGTACGGGCCATGATCCTTCAAACCCCGTTCCGCCCAGTCGTCCTTCCGGCTGCCGCTCGGATCGAACAGCAGGAAAGGCTTCTCGATGATTTCCCCGGGTGGGAACAGACGTCCCTTGGTATTCAGTGGGGCATCGATGGCAAAATTGGCCCCGGGAACTGCGGCGGGCTTCTTATCCCTCAGGTACTTCACGATGCTGTCGATGTGCTCCAGCTTGCCCGGGCCGGACGCGAGGTGCTGCGAGGCCCGCTGGGATTGCTCAAGCACGCGCTCGGCATCGCGCCCGAGAACCTTGCGCACACATTCCTCGAAGTTTTCCTTACGCGGTTCCAGGAAGGCCAGTTTTGCAGCGACTTTTTCGTAACCCGGCTCGCAATCCTCCAGAAGGAGCTCTTCGCCGTCGATGCTGCGGACCCGGCCGACAAGCTTCCGCTTGGGCATGATCCGGTCATCGATCGGAGGCAGTTCGACCTGGACGTATCGGCCGACGATGTGCACCCCGGCGTGGATGAGCACGTCGCAACTCGCGGAGATGAAGGACTTTGCTCGGACATCGCATACGACGCCATGGATCCTCCTGCGGTCGATGGTGATATGCCGGGTATGGATCTCGGTGACCGATAGCCGCTGGAGCCAGTCCGGCAGATTGGCATGTTGGATCAGCGGAACGCGCGCACCTAGGAACTTCAAGGGATTGTTCGACAGGATAGGCCGCTTGCCCAGAAGCTGGATAAGCGATTCCTGCAAGAGCATCGGCCAGAAGATCTGGTGCTGTCTCAGATCAATCGTTTCTTGGACATGTCCAAGCGGGACTGCGTCCGGCACGATCGGAATGTCGATGATGCTTTCAACTCCGTCGCGCCGGAAGACATGAGTATCCCTGAAGTCGGCGCGCAGCTCAGCAAGGCGTTCCTTGTCGTAGTTCTGACGCCCGACAAGAACGCTGCAATTACCTTCCAAGGTGATCGGTGCGAAATTAATCGTCAAATCCATTGAAGTCGCCAAAAGAATCATATTCGTGTGATTCGAGTCTATAGTGGCGACAAGTCTCCGCAACCGGAAGTGTTGGATTTTAAAGTAAATCGGCGAGTGAAAGGCCTCCATGCACAGCTATTCGGCTGCAGTCGAGGACATCGTCACGATCCAGACGGGTCTCGGAAAATTCTGGAAGAACGCACACGGCTGTTGTAGAGCGCGGACGCAGATCCAGCATTTTCACGCTCGATGCTCCCGGTCGCCATTGCAGACAGGACGCTTGGCCGACAGGCGAACGATGTGGGGCCAGAAGAGCTGGTCTGCGGAGCAAAGCGGCGAAATGGACGTGTCCCTCGACAACTACGGTCGCGACGACTTGAAATGATCGAACGTCGTCTCGAACTTGCCGATGAGCCGTGCCTCGATCCTTGCATTCAGGGGAGTGAGACCCAGCTCGTGGTTCTTCCGATGGGCGGCGAACAAAGTTTTTACGCTCGGGGATTCCGCAGTTCCGACGAAGTAGCGGTCTCCCTTGTAGACATCGTTCAGCAGCCCAAGGAACGAGCGTCCTAAGCCGATCCCGATCCCGGAGTTCAAGTAATACTTGCACTCAACGGCGAGCACGAGCTTGCTGCTCCGAGGTTCGACGTTCGACGCGCGGCAAATGTCGGCCTCGCTCTTGTAGAGCACGGCGACATCGCACTCATGCGCGATCTGGGAGCGACCTGCGACATAGATGCCAACGTGAGCTTCCAATGTGGGCCGCCCGGGAAAGTCGATCTCGGCGTGGCAGTAGTCGTGAGCTGGCGAGAAGATGTTGGAGGGAGACGTTCTGAACCAGAAGCTTGCCGGACGATTACCGTGCCTGTTTCGGAACTTTATCGTTGCGCCCTCATTCCGTGCGGCTCTCAAGACGAGGGCCCAGATGTAGGCCTCATAGAGGTCGTATCCGGCTGACGCGCTATTCAGATTGGCTTTAGGAAGACCCGCAAGCGCGGCGTCGATCTCGGTCAATAAGTTGGGACGTAGTGGCATTAAATTGTGGCCTCGCGTGGTTTGGCCAGCCCTGTTCGGATCTCGTTGATGAGCGACTCCAACGTCGATGCTTCGATCGAGGTCGTGACCAGCTCGGCAGGGGTTACCGTTCGTATCGGAGTGCTTACAACATCATTGCCGAACCGCAGAACGCCATCGAACTCATCGACGTCCAGCCCCTCCAATGACTTGTTGATCTCGGCCGCCATCCGGGCAGGGGCGACGACGGACATCTCGACGCCGCGAAGCAAAATCTCAATCTTCTCTCGGCCGGAGAAATCCTGCCTTTGAATGAATTCCGCACTCGACGAGCTTCCTGTTCGACGGCCAGCAACAGGATCGACGATTTCCCGCTCGCCAGGCACCTTGAGCTTGATTGGAACAGCCTTTCCAGCTTCAATTTCAGCCAATATCGGGGTCAAATAGTCGTCGCGACCCTGAAGCTCATCCACATCTCTTCGCGATGTCAGGATCGCAACCAGATGAGTGTATAGGGCTTCCACTTCGTCTTCATCCATTGTCACACCGTCCGCCCGTGGCGAGTTGCATTATCGTTACCGTTTCTATCTCGACGGGCGAAAACCTCAAGCGGCTTCAACGATCGTTTCCACAGGAGCTGGCGCTTCAAGATTGTCGTTTACCCGGTGTGGATCAGTAGGTCGCCGGTGGATCGCGTGGGTTTTAGAGCAAAGGGCGGGATAGGTTCTGCAGACTGGGCTCGACATCGAGGAATGTGGCTCCGAGCATATGAGTCTACGGCCCAGTCTAACCACCTGCCTGTTTTGCAAACACCGAGGCCACATGCTGCGGCAACTTCTCTAGCTGCCGATCCACGGCTGCACACGCGTCGCAGCAGTATCGGAACCGCTTGGGCGCGGCCTCCCTACTGAACGCCCAACTCAGGATCCTCATCCCGAGGCTTAGGCGAGGTTTCACCTTCGGGCCTTCGAAATATTCGGCAATCCCTTGGCGAAAGCAGTCTCTTGAAGCCAGAAGATCGGTCAGGTCCTCGATCTGCGAGTACCGCTGCTTCAGCATGGCGCGAGCAGTGGCTTCGTCCAAACCGGAGCCGTTGGCGGTTTTCTCGGCCATAAATCGGAGAAGGCCGACATCCCGTCCCGAACGTCCGCCCTCGGTGAACGTCACCGCGACAGACTGCTTGCCATCGCGGCCAGCGCGTCCGAATTCCTGCAAATAGTCCTCGACGGAGGCGGGCTGCTGCCAATGGATCACCAGCCGAACATCTGGCAAGTCGAGCCCCATGCCGAACGCGTTCGTGCAGATGATATGGTTTACCACCGGGCGACTCTCGCCCTGGAACCGTTTGAGGAGCTCCTGACGCTCCCATTCGCTCCCCAACTTGGAATGATAGAACGGGATCTCGAGCCCGTTGTTCTTGAGGTCGGTCTGCAGTTCCTGGCCGATGCGTGCGGTCGGAACGAATACCATGACCTTTCGTCCGGCAAACACAGGGAGCCGCAATAGCGACGCGATTTCGTGATGTCGCGCTGACGGTGCCGCCTGCCATCGGACCATGGCGATGTTCGGTCGATCCACACCGCGAACGAAGACTTCGGCGTCCTCTATCCCAAGCGACGCCAGGATGCGCCGCTGCATCGCCTGACCTGCCGTAGCAGTGAAAGCAAGGATGGGCGGGGAGCCGAGCTTCTCCCGAACCTCCGCAAGGCGACCGTATTCCGGCCGGAAATCTCGGCCCCACGCATCGACGCAGTGGGCTTCGTCCACGACCAGGAATTCGGGTTCGCTTCCCGCAAGCGCCTTCCGCTCGTCCCGGCTTTTCACGAAGAAGCGTTCGGGCGCGAGATACAGGAACTTCACAGCATTCACACCGACCATGTCGTAGCGGATTTCCTTCTCCTCGGCACTGAGAGCGCTGTTGACGAAGGTCGCTGGGATCTTCTTGCGGAGAAGTCCTGAGACCTGGTCCGCCATGAGCGTCTTCAGCGGACTTACCACCAGGGTGCAGCCGTTGCGTAGGAGGGCAGGGATCTGGAAACAGAGTGACTTTCCGGATCCAGTCGGGCTGACCACAAGGACAGACTTCCCGGCGAGCGCGGCTAGTACGATCGGGAGCTGCCCACTCCTGAAATGAGAGACGCCAAACAGGCGCAGGACAGGTCCGAAGTTCATTCCGGCCTCGAGACCACGCGCATCCCGATCAAGCCAGCGGGCCAGCCGCATCGCCCAGCGCTCTATCGCGCGCTTTGCCAGTCCTCCTGCCAGATTGGGATGGTGGGCGGCGTGGCAGCCGTCGCACAGCGTCACCAGGTTCGAGAGTTCGTCGGATCCGCCCATGGATCTCGGAAGGAGGTGATGCACGTCGGCGTCGCGCGACTTCAGTTTCGTCGAGCAAGATACGCATTTGAAACCGTCCCGTGCCAACACCAGTCGGCGGGTATCTTCCCAATTTGCCAATGAACGCGACTCAACCGGTTGTCTAAAGCCGCCATTCTGAAAGAAAGTGCCTGCGAAAGTGTAACCATGAGACTCGCATGAGATCAGTTCTAGGAATTGATGGTCGTTCGGCGGCGTGTTGAACATGCGCTCAGCCTGCCTTACGTTCGGCTTGAAGGCGAGAGCAGGGGTTTTTCTTGAAAGGCATTTTCGATACCAAGCGGGACTCCGGTTATAATGACGAAATCGCGTTCCGGTACCATTTCCCGAAACAATACCGCGGCATCGCCGAGACATTGGTAGGCGATCGGATCGTCTATCGAGAGCCGCAGAGGAATGGCGGTCGCAGGGCATATGTGGCGACGGCTAAGGTCATCGCCATCGAGGACGATCCGATCAAGCCCGGCCACGCCTACGCCGTCATGGCGGAATATCAGGAGTTCGATGAACCCGTGCCCTTCGTCCGCGATGGCCGCTACTGGGAGACGTCGCTGCTGTCAGTAGCAGACCCCACGCGCGTTGGAGCATTCATCCAGGGGAAATCCATTCGCGTCATTACCGAGACCGATTTCGCGGCCATAGTCCGAGCGGGGCTTTCCGAGACCCTCGCGGCCGATAACGCCATCCGGTTGGAACTCGATCCCAAGCACGTCGATGGCCCCACGCAGGAGCTTCTCGATCTCCCGCTCATCGAGCAGGAGCGCCGTATCGAGCAGATCCTGATGAACCGAAAGATCCGGGAAGCCAGCTTCCGGCGCAAGGTCTGCGACGCCTACGACAGCCGTTGCGCGATCACCGGGCTGCGGATAGTCAACGGCGGCGGCAAGTCCGAGGCCCAGGCGGCGCATATATGGTCGGTCTCCGAGGGCGGACCGGATGTCGTGCAGAATGGCATCGCGCTGTCGGCAACCGTGCACTGGCTCTTCGACAGGCATCTGATCTCGTTGACCGACGATTACCGGATCCTTGTTTCACACAACAAGGTGCCATCGGAGTTGCGGACGCTGTTTGCGAAGCAGATGGATCGGATACGTCTGCCTGCGGATGGGCGGCTGTGGCCGCATCCGGCGTACGTAGCGCGGCATAGAGAGAAGTTCAGCGGGATTGTGTAGGGCGCGATTGGACACCCCAACGAGAAGTCGGTTCTGGAAGCGAGCATCCGCTGCTTTCATTTACGATCTAACGCAATCGCATTGCTCGCCTGCTATGCTTCGCGGGCGCCGAAGCGCGGATCCACGGGCTGCAAGCCGCTGTCGCGATTGGCGGCCCTGAACGAAGACTTCGCCAATTTCCGGATAACTGCATTTGATCAGGTCTCCTTCTTCAGCAGCTTTGCGGTCTGTCGTGAGTACATGTCGGATCCAGGCCGCGCCCGTGGCAAATCGCTTACGCGAGAAAGTCGTCAATCCTTGCCTCGGGTCTATGCGCGCTCGGTCAATCTCCCACCAGAGAGGGCGGGGCCGACACCTAAAATGGGTACTATGCTACGGTAAGATTCGGTACGTCAGTTTGCAGCGCCGTTAAGCATCGTTGATCAAAGATCTTTGCGAATCTGCAAATCTGTGTCCGGACAGTACTCCCGGTGCGCTTCTTTCGTGCACAAACACGTATAAATTTAATCCGGTCACTTAAATTGCTATCGCAGAATGCAGTTGGTCTTGATAGTGTGCCGCGAGAATTCTGGGGGAATCATGCAGACTGCTATCGATCTCTATTCCGGCTGCGGTGGCATGTCGGCTGGTGCGGCCATTGCAATCCCCGGTCTGGAAGTGAAATGGGCGCTCGACATCGACAAGCACGCAACCGCGACCTTCAAGAAGGCTCATCCGGAAGCGGTAGTCGATTGCTGCGATGTCTCACTGGTATCGGCGACCGACGTGATAGAGCGCGCGGGAATTGAGAAGATCGACTGGTTTTTCGCGGGTCCTACATGTCAGGCGGTCAGCACGATGGGGGTCTTCCATCTCGATGATCCAAGGAACGCGCTCTTCGTACATTTCATCCGCTTGCTGGACGGTTTCACTGCGGCTGGACGGCGTCCGCAGCGCGTTGTCATGGAGAACGTTCCGGGCGTCGTTTACGGCAAAAACCTCGTCATCGTGAAAGAGCTGTTCACCCTCTTCGAGGACCGCGGTTACCACGTTTTCGCTGATGTCGTGAATATGGCGGATTACGGTCTTCCGCAGCTCCGTAACAGGTTCATCCTTATAGCGTCGGTAGATCCGATTTCTTCCAGCTTTCCCAAGCCGACGCATGCTGTCGATGGCAGTCACAGCAGCCTGCCTGCCTACGTCACGGTTTCTGAAGCTATCGGTGACCTGGTAGCGCCGGCCAGCGGGGACGGGAAGGTTTCCACCAAGCTACCGGCTGCGCCGACTGCGTTTCAACGCTTCGTCGCGGATTTCGATGGTCAGGTCGCGAACCACTGGTGGAATGTTCTCACCGACCTGAACCGAAAACGGATTTCGAAGGTGCCGCAGGGCGGTTCCTGGAAAGACATCCCGCCCGAACTGCTGCCTGATCGTTTTCGCCGCGTGCGCCTGACCGATTACGCGACCCTCTATGGACGGCTGCACGAGGCTTCGCCCGCCTACACCATTTCCGCGGGCTTCGGCAACGTTACCTCTGGCTGCTTCACGCATCCGCTCCACGATAGACCGCTCTCTGTCAGAGAAGGCGCGCGACTTCAGGGCTTCCCGGACAGCTTCGAATTCACCGGGCCACGCGGGAAGCAATACAAGCAGGTTGGCAACGCTGTCCCGCCCTACTTCATGACCAAGCTCATTTCGCACCTGCTTCATGGCGGTGAAGGGGTGAAGGCGAGGATTACTAAAGACGCGCTGGCTCACGGCAAGAAGCTACCTAAGATGGTCAAGCGCTTCATGGGCAAGAAGAACGAGTCTGAGCGTGCCCGAGACGGCTACGGCGCCGGAACGTACTGGCCAGTTGGCTGGGGTGAACCGATTGCGGCCGACGCTGTCGCCGCCAATGGATATCGATTGAGCGAGATGCCTCTGCGGTTTCGTCGCCGCGACGAATGGCGCGCCTCGCGCGACAAGTTCGCCGATCAGGATCTTGTCGCCGTGTACGAGGAGCAGCAGCGCCGCGGCATCGTACCTGCAGGCGTGGTTGCGCTGCCCCTGACTCGGGAAGGCGATGTCGACGCTATCGACCGGGCGATCGTCCAGCTTCTCGCGATCGTGGGATCGAAGCCGGGCCAGATGGAACTCGACATTCCCGTTCGCTATCTCCGGGCACGCCTGAAGCTGCTGCATGATCAGCTCGCAGAACGTCTGGTGTCGAACCTGCCGCCGCTGGCAATTCCTGAGGACGGAGCGGCCGTTCGCCTTGGCGGCGACGAGGGAACGTTCCTTCTTGCCCGGCTGACGTTCGAGGACACCGACATGTCCGCCGACGCGCTGAATGCGCCGCATCTCGTCCTTCATTCCGAGCCACTGCGTCAGCAGGGCAGGGGCAAAGCCGCGGAGGACGACCTGCGTTACCGATAGGAAGGTATGGGGCAGGCTACGGCTCAAGAATGTCTTAAGGGTAGGGAAGACAGATTGAGGAACTTCGAGGCGGAATTCATCGAAAGGTATTTTCTGGCTCCGGGCAGCGCGGGGCCGATCGCGAGCGTCTATGTCGCCGACGAGGATCTCCTCGATATCTTCGGCGTTTCCGATCTGGGAATGGCTCGCCAGCAGCTCATCAAGACCCTGCCGCACATCGATATCCTCAAAGCACGCTTTTCCGGAGACATGGCGCCGCGGAAGGGAAACGCGCCGGACTACGTGAGGATCCTCGTATTCCTCTGCTGGATGCAGACGACGAAGACAAGGCAGGACGAGGATCGGGATTTCCGCGACGACCTTCTCGGGAAGCAGCTCAACGAGTACTTCACCGGGTTCCCGATGAACGGCCTCGATCTTATGTGGGAGCACCTGAGGGATTTCCTCCGGCAGGAGCACCAAATTGATCTTGTGCTGCCTGAGAACATTCCGGCCCACATCCGCCGGATCGGCCGCACGCTGCAGATGGCCTTTCCAACCTGGCGGCACAAGGTCGAACTGCGGAAAGTGAGAGATGTAATTCCTGCGGAGCGACTTCTCGACCCGCTTACCGTCGCCAACAAAATACAGACGTCGAGGATGCGCGGCGAGACGATGCAGTCGTTCGTGTACAACTTCGAAAAGTTCGATGACGCGCGGAAACGCGGCGTGCGCGAATACATGGAGACGCCCTTCTGGCAGGCGTGGTATTCGCTGGTGGCGGAACAGGCTGCACTCGAGGAGGTCGAGGTCGCGGAAGGCAATTTCGGCGAGCACGAGCTGTTTCGGGTTTCCCCACTTGGCGACCGGGTGGCGATTGCGACCCCAGAGGAAGCGCTCAAGTTCATTCCCAAGGCTCTGGGAAAGCTAGTTCGTAACGGGATCGTGTTCCTCGAAAGCCGCGGCTGGGGCAAATACCGGGCAGGAACATCGCCATCCAACATCCTCCTGATGACAAGCGCGAAACTCGCTGCATGCGATGCTGACGCAATACGGTCTGTTGCCGGACTGAACGCAAACTGGGTGGTTGCCCACTTCCGAAACCAGGTCGGAGGCGGCGCCCAGACGGCGAGCGCGCCGAGGGAATTCGGATGGCGGGACGGCATCAGGGTTGGCGGCGCCTACCTTGGCCGCACGCCGCTTGCTCCGATGATTGCAGGTCCGATGCCGGCCGCCATCCGCGTGGAGAGGAATGGCAAGCCGATCGACATGGTTCTCGGCGAAGAGGGTCTCTCGTTCCCAAATGGAATCTATTCGGGAGCGTTCGTCGCCCGCAGCAACCGGGAATCCCGCGAGATCCTGCTTGTCCCGCGGGCGAACGAGGTCGGGGAACTTCGCCGGCTTTCCTTCGACTTCTCAAGGGAGGTCTCGGAGGACGAGTTCCACCACGAGACGGCGCCATCACTTGTCACCACAGTCGAAGAATGGGCCGGAGACCGCATGGCTCCCTGCGATGAGCTGGTGACGATCGGTGAGGCGCTCTACGAACGGACGGCGCGGGGGCTGTCGTTCTCCGAGGCCATCGAGATCATCCAGAGAGGCATGCCCGAGGACGACCGCCCATCCGAATGGGATCTGCTTCGATCCTTCTCCGATGCCGGCTGGCTGGAGATGACGTTGCTGCGCCATTTCCCGGTCCGCCGGATACTTCAGAATCCTCTGATGGCCGAGCGCGTCGGCTCCGATCTCGTCAGGATAAGCGGCCCGACGCCGATTGCGGTGCTCGAACGCCTTCATGCCGCGGCGGGAGCGGCCGGAGCCAGGGTCGAGACATGGAACGGCCTGTCGAAGTGGGCGCTGCCCCGCTACGCCGTCAGGTGTCCGGACGAACGAGTGCGCCGCGACTTCATCGAGAGGATTGCCATCGCTGAGAAGCCCGCGTCGAAGCTGGCGAACGCCGATGTCGGCAGCCCCGACGGCGTGCACGGCTACCAGGTGATCGGCAGGCTCGATAAGGAGCGTGGCTTCTTCGCAGTCCGGTACGACGACAAGATCGCCGACGGTCTCTACAGGCTCGAAAGGAAGGAATCGCGCAACCCCTTCCTCTATCGCTCGGTCGTTGAAGGAAAGCCTGTGAAGACCTTCGTCTCTCCGTCCGTGGCGATCCTCTCCCACAATCTGCGCGCTGGCGGCCCGGTTTTCTTCCAGTCAGGCGGCATCCTCAAGCCACGGCGCGCTCGCGTCCTCCTTCCGTCGAGCTGGGCGAGATGGGCATCCGACAGGGTTCTCTGCAATGCCGCTCCTGGCGTTTCGGAAGACGGGTGGCAGTACCAGTACGCCGTCGGCGCTTCCTCTCTCGCTGCCATCTCCGGCCTCGTGTCTGTCACGGACAAGGACGGGGAGGAAGAAACCGAAGGCACGCGGTGGATATACAGGTTTCTCGCATCGGCCTCCAACCGGGGCCGGGCGATCTATGACAGCAGATCACGGACGACGCGGATCGCCCGCGTCATGGCCGAAAAGAGATAGAAGATGTCAGTATCAGGCAAGACGGTTTACCGGGTTAAGCAGGTGCTCGCGCACGATGTCGCGATCATCGTCGAAGTGAAGAACGGCGAAGCCCAAAGTGGCAGGCTGAAAGAAACCCGCGACAGCAGAATGGCGCTGCGCGGCGCAGGTTCCTTCTGGCTGGTCACGGGCGAAAAGGAACAGAAGCTGGTCGTGCAGAAGGACGAGGTCGCCGTTCCGGCCTTCGCAGGCGGCATATCGACCATGGCATCCAGAATCCGGGGTTCCGTCTTCGAGCTTCCAAAGCTCGGCAATGACAATTCAGGCCCAGGGAAGCTCGATGCCGTGGCGTTCGCGACCGCTACAAAGCTCGAAGTCGGCTACAGCCCGCAGAACGGCAACTTTGGGGAACTGGTTTCCGCTCTCTCGGAAGGTTCGCTTCACGTTCCGCTCGACGCGTCCGTTTCCGCGATCGAGGTGCAGTCCGGCCACTGGCTGACATCGGGATTCGAGGCGACCCCCTCGGGTAACTACAAACTGCGGCAGCATTCCTTGCGGTCGGTTTCCACGTCCGCACTCAAGAACAGTCCCGAAACCATGAAGCTTGGGAATGGCCTTGTCGTGTACGTCTCCCCACCCAAATGGTCCGAGCCTAAGGACACGGACCTGCGGTCTGAGGAGGAGATCCACCAGTCGGTAGAGCAGTGGCTATCCAGATCGAAGGAGGTTCTGAGCCTTCCGGGCGGCGCTCACTCCATGAAGCCTGCAGAACTTCTTCGCCTGCTGGACGCGAGGGCGATCAGCGAGGAGGAGAAGGCTGACCTGGCATCCATCGCGGGGCGGCTGTCGAAGCGCAGCGAGCTTGCCGATATCCTGCCGGAGTTGCTGGGGCGCGATCCGGCGTTCAGGAACAAGCTCGCCGCCTTCGAGGAGATGGAAAAGATACGCCTGCGATCCGAACTGGAAGATCGGCTCATCAGGGATACCGAGGTGGAGAGCGCCCGCCTGGCTGCCCTTCGTGCCGAAGTCGCGGACGCGGAAACGAAGCTGGCGACGTTCTCCCACCGGGAGACGCTCCTGAGAAGCGAGACCGAGAAGCACGAGGATACGCTGCGCAGCAGGATCGCGAGCGCTGCGGAAGGGATGAGGAGCGAATCCTCCCGCGAAACCGCCGCCATCCGCGACGAGGTCGCCCGGCTGCGCGATGACGTGGCCCAGATCGCCTCCTCCGCGCCCGCCGCCCCGGCGCCATCCGTGACGGAAAAGCCCAAGGAGCCGATCCCGGCGCCCACGCTGCAGCCGCCGCTCGCTTCTGACGAGCAGAGGAAGGCGACCCTCTACGATCTGGCTGTCGCGACCGGCCTGACGCTCCCTGACGTCGCAGCCGTCGTCGCGACGTTCACAGACATCGTTCCGGTTCTTCTCGGCCCCGATTCCGCGTCGGGAGCGGTCGACATCGCCACGGCCTTTGCCGGGGACGATGCCGCCATCGTCTTCTGCGATCCCACCAAGATCTCCCTGACCGATCTCCTGAACGACGAGCATTCCGGACTGAGGGCAGCCATCGACAAGGCGAGGCAGCGGCCCGACGTGCTTTTTGCCGCCGCGTTGTGCAGCATCACCAGTGGCCCGTGCGAATACTGGCTTCCCCAGATGATCGAGATGAGGAGGGTCGGTCGTCTCCCGCGCAACCTGGCGCTTGTCGCAAGCGCGGGCGCGGACGGGCTGCGGGTTCCGATCCCGGATTCCACGCTGAGACATCTGTTCCCGCTGAAGCCACAGAAGACGCCCCGTCCCGGATCCGCGAAGTTCGAAGGCTTCTGGCCGATGAACAGCCTCGATCCGGAGAGGGTCCGCGAGGCGGTCGGGGTTCTCGTGGACCATGACCTGGAACGCAATGTCATGCAAACGGTGGCAAGGGCGCTCGCGCGGGTTCCATCGTGGATACAGCTTTCCGACGTCGCTCCTGTCTTCCTGGGTCAGGTAAAGTGGCTTGCGGCGGCATCCGCGGGCAATGAACACGAGTACGACGAATACTTCATAAACATAGAGAGCTGAACATGTTTGATCCGATCGGTGGCTTCAACCGGATGATCGACCAATTCCTTGCATACCTGGACACCGCGTACCGGATCGACGATCCGCACGTGTCAGCGATGCGGAGGGATCTGCTGTCCAAGCCGGGGCAGCTCGCGCTTGATCCGATCTTCGAGGCCGTGGCGCGCTACAAGACCATCGACTACGGTCTGGAGGGGTTGATCGATGATCCTGAAGGCCGCCTCCGTGACTTTTCCCGCGCCGAGCGGCAGGCCTTCATCGAACTCGCGCTGTCCGGACTCTTTGACAGGAAGGCGGGCACCGAGTTCAAGGGAGCCTACGCACCCTATCTCCATCAGGTGCAGATGCTGGAAAGAGGCGCAAGGGACGGAACGCCGGGCATCGTCACATCGGGCACGGGTTCCGGGAAGACTGAATCGTTCATGCTGCCGATCCTCGCCCAGCTCGCCAAGGAAGCGACCAAGTGGCCCGCCCCGCTGCAGCCCCTCGACGACACCTGGCTCGACGAAGGCGAGAAGTTCCGGCTGCATCGCCGCAACGAGCATCCGGACAGGCCGAAGGCTGTAAGGGCGCTCATCCTTTATCCCCTAAACGCGCTCGTTGAGGATCAGATGGTCCGCCTCCGCAAGGCGCTCGATTCCAATGACGCGCAGGATGTCATGGCGCGCCATTTCAACGGAAACCGCATCTTCTTCGGACGCTACACGGGCAAGTCTCCCGCCAAGGGCTTCCTCCAGCATCCGCGAAAGAACAAGGATCCGAAGTGGAAGGCGCGAAACAATCGAGAGCGAAAGGAACTGAGGGCCAGCCTCAGGCGCTATCAGTCGATTCAGAGCCGCCTGACCGCCGAGCGCGATCCGGATCTGCGTTACATCTTCCCGACAACCGACGGTGCCGAGCTGATCTCCCGCTGGGACATGCAGGACACCCCGCCGGACATCCTCGTGACCAACCAGTCGATCCTCAATGCAATGCTGGTCCGCGAGTTTGATGATCCCATCCTGAAGGAAACGCGCGCATGGTTGATGGAAAACAATGACGCGCGCTTCTACCTCGTGCTCGATGAGCTGCACCTCATCCGCGGCTCCGCCGGCGCTGAAATGGCCGGGCTTCTCAAGATCCTCCTCGAAAGGCTCGGCCTGACGGATCCAGCCCATGCTCACAAGCTTCGCGTCCTCGCTTCGTCAGCGTCGCTGCCGATGGACAAGAAGAACGCTGCGGCGAGCATCGCCTATCTCAAGAACATGTTCGGCGACGCTGGGACTGCGGGTTCGGCAGATCTCGACGCTGCATGGGAAAAAAGCATCGTCACGGGCGATCCGATCGAGGTCAAGCGTCCGGAAAACATGCCTGCCCGCGAAAGCCTCTCCGCTCTCGCCCGTGCTCTGGACGGTGTCGACTACCGCCGCAATCCCAGCGATCTCATCGATCAATTCCTCGCCGCTGCCGCAAGCATTCCAGGATCGGCCGGAAAGACCCCAGCGGCAATGCTGGAAGCGGCAACAAGGTGCGCGGCGGCGATGCTGGACTATGCCCTTCAGGATCCCGACAAACTCGGCTCCAAGCGTCCGCGCTCCGTCGAAGACATCGGTAACGTTCTCTTTGGGACTGCAGACAGGGAGGCGGTTCGCGGGCTGCTCGCGCTCAGGGCGATCCCGGACCTCCCCGGTCCCGACCATGCAACTCCCGTCCTGCCAGCCGAGCTTGTGCCGAACCCTGCGGCCGTCGCGTCGCTGCCGGGCTTCAGGATGCACTGCTTCGTCCGCAACATCGAAGGGCTGTTTGCCTCAATCCATCGGGAAGATGACGGCGCCGTCGTTTGGGGAACCCCGAGCATCGAACGCGGTCAGACCTACGACGGCGACAGCGACCAGGAGGGGCGCAAGCGCCTCTTCGAGCTGCTCTACTGCGAAGCATGCGGCGACCTCTATCTCGGCGGGAAGCGCGGGCAGATCACGGCTGGCTCTTCACGCTGGGTCTCCTTGCTCCCAGCCCCGCAGGAACTTGAGAAGCTGCCTGAGAGCGCTTCATCCATCCGCTTCGAGGACGCAAGTTTCCGAGAATTCGCCCTCTTCTGGCCGAACCTGGGCCAGCCCGAGACGGAAATCCGCACGGGGAAAACGCCCTACGGATGGGCGAAGGGCTACATCAACCCCTATACAGGAGTTGTGAGCGACGCAGAGGAACCCGGCGGCGTGCCCGGATATCTGATGCAGTGGTCAGGCACCGACGGCTTCCATCAGCGCACCATGGAGGACGATGGCACAGCCGTCCCGTTCTGCTGCGCCAAGTGCGGCACGGACTATTCGGGCCGATACCGGCAGGCGAACTCCAAGAAGCGCGAAGGCCGCCTGTCGCCGATCCGAAGCTTCAGGACAGGTTTCGGGAAGACCTCACAGCTCCTTGCCACCGAACTCGTCGCTTCCCTGAAGGCTCAGGGCGGCGACGGCAAGCTGGTCGCCTTCTCGGACAGCCGCGAAGATGCGGCGAACCTCGCGCTCGAGGTCGAAGTCCAGCATCAGCGCGATCTGCGGCGCGAGATCCTCATCGCCGCCGCAACGCGCATCGCCGCCGACCATGCCTTCACTCCAGATGACGAAGCCGAGTACAAGCGGCTCAAGCAGGAAATCATCGAGCTGACGATGGCCGACAAGGAGACCGAGCACCTCCAGCAGCGGTACAAGGCTCTCCAGAAAAGGCAGGCCTCGGCCGGACAGCCGCCAAGCGTCCCGCTGACGGAACTCTTCGAGTTCGAGCGCTCCAAGTCCGGGAACCTCACGCGACCGATCCTGACGGAGCTCATGAAGCTCGGATCCACCCCCGTCGAGGGAGCGGACACGAAGCTCTCGCGCATCAACAAGCGCCACGCGTGGTACGAGTTCTTCGAAAGGGATGGGAGCGATCAGATATCGTGGAAGCACGATGTCCCGGAAGAACAGCTCAAGGTCATCCGCAAGGCGCGCGACAAGGTTCAGGACGAGCAGCCGCCGGACGCCACCGACCTGCTCTTCAGCAAGACATACTTCGCCCTCGAGGAGACGGGACTCGGGTGGCCGAGCTTCTACGGCCCAGAGGAATACACGCCTGAGAAGTCGCGCGACGACGCGATGCTCCGCATCTTCGCCGACGCCTACCGGATCACGCCGAACAGGTTTCAGGAGGATCCGCGCAATGCGTGGAGGAACGCCTTCGACATGCTCGGCCGCGGAGACAACAAACTCCGACGGCTGATGTCCAAACTCCTGCAGCATCCTGAAAAGGAATGCGACGACTTCCTCGAGAAGCTCAGGACGACCTTGCGCCAGCCCCGCGGCGATGGCTCGATCGACATCAGCATGCTCCATTTCCGCGCCGCAGATCCTTCCGCCGCGGCGTGGCGGTGTGTCCTCTGCGGGCGCGTCCATCTTCATGCAGGGTTCGGCCGCTGCACGCGGTGCGGAACCATTCTGACCCGGCCAGAAGATCTGACCGCAGGCAAGATCGCCGGGGAGAACTTCCTCGGCCGCCGGGTACAGCGTGCGATCACCAACGGCGAGCCTCACTTCAGGCTCAAGTGCGAGGAGCTTACAGGCCAGACAAGCGATCCCGCCGAGCGGCTGCAGCAGTTCAAGGGCGTGTTCGTCAAGGAGGACGACGAGAGCGACGAGGACTTCCGCTGGCGCAAGCTGTTCGACACGTCAGACCTGCTTTCCGTCACGACAACCATGGAAGTGGGCGTGGACATCGGCTCCCTGCAGGCGGTCTATCAGGGCAACATGCCGCCGCAGCGCTTCAACTACCAGCAGCGCGTGGGCCGTGCCGGCCGGCGCGGGCAGGCGTTCTCGACCGTCCTGACCGTCTGCCGCAGCAAGAGCCACGACATCCACTACTTTCACAATCCGATCGAGATCACCGGATCGGCTCCGCCGCCGCCATTCATCACGACGGAGCTGAAGGACATTCCGTCGCGGCTTCTCCGCAAGTTCTGGCTTGTCGAGGCCTTCCGCTTGCTCTGCAAGGAGGCTGGCAACACATGGGCTGGCGACGACATGGTCCCCGGCGACATCCACGGCGAGTTCCTCTATTGCCGCGAATATTTCCGCGACGACATGGACTGGCGTGACCGGTTGGCTGACGCGCTCGGGCGCACCGAGGACCGGCGAAACCGCCTGGCGGAGATCCTTGCGAAGGTCTCCAACTGCGACATGGAGGAGATTAGGGAGGTGGTGTCCGTGGACACCGTCCTCGAGGACATCGAGGGACTCAGGGAGGAATACGGCCTGCAGGCGGTGGGCATCGCGGCGGCGCTCGCCGAGCGCGGGCTGGTTCCGCTCTACGGCATGCCGACGCGGTCGCGAAATCTCTATGTGGAGCTGAAAAAGGCAGGGAAGGGGAACTACGAGGCCGAGTGGGACACCATCGACCGCGACCAGGACATGGCGATCTTCGACTTCGCCCCGGGAAGCGTTCGTACTCGAGAGAAGCTGCGCCACCGCTGTATCGGGTTCACCGGGGTGCTGCTTCCGCCAGACCAGTTCGCCACGGATCTCGCAGGCCCGATAAGGCCGCTCTCCCCCTGGCGGAAGGACGACTTCCACCTCAGGTTCTGCGGCAAATGCGGAGCGTGGAGCAGGGGAACAGAACAAACCGCCGCGTGCCCGGCCTGCGACGAGCCTCTGGCCGACACAGGCATCCATTGCGTCACGCCAGCGGCGTATCGGACAACGCTCGAACCCTCGGCCGACAGTCTGATGTCCAAGGTTGGCCAGCGCATCACTCTCGCCAGCCTGGGCAAGCCCGACACGCAGAAGACCGATGCGAACCTCAGTGTCAACTTCGCGGAACAGTCGGAGATCTTCCTCGTGAACCCCGGCTTCCGGGACGATGCGGATTTCACCGGGTTCGAAGTCCAGGAAGCGATCGACAACGACGCGCAGCGCATATGGTGGTGGAAGGACAAGCCGCTTCTGAAGCTGTCGGGACAGGCTATCGCCACGGATGCCCTGGTAGACGACCAGAACGGCCGCTACAGGACAGTTGAGGAGCCCGTCAGCGCATGGCTTGCATCGACCAAGGTCACCAACTCGCTCCAGATCGGACCCGTGAAGCTCAACCCGAACCTGCGCCTGCTAGACATGGACATCGGCCTTTCCAGGGGCAACAAGCGGGAACCCAGTCGCACGAGCGTCCGCGCTGCGGCGATCTCCGCCACCGAGATCCTCGTCCAGCGGGCTGCTCTCGACCTCGACATCGCTCCGGAGGAGTTCGACGCGCTCGCCCCAAACATCATGGTCTCGCCGAGCGGGGAACGGCTGCCATATCTCCAGATATCGGATGCACTGCCGAACGGCTCCGGCTTCTGCCGACATCTGCTGGGTGGCAGCACAATTCCCGTCTCCGACCTGATCCACAGCATCCTCGATGAGGATGGAGCGTGGCCGAGGACCGACGTCGCCGACGCCGATCACATGAAGCGGTGTGGATCTTCCTGCTACAGGTGCCTGCAGAGGTACAACAACAGGAACCTGCACGGTCTCCTCGACTGGCGGCTGGGGCTTTCCTATCTGCGTGCGATGGTCGATCCCTGCTACGAGTGCGGCATGGACGGCGACTACGACCACTTCGAACTCAGCGACTGGTCGAAGGCAGCGGGGGAACTCGCAGTCCAGACGAAGACGTTCATTCCCGGCAACACAGTGTCGAGCGTCAAGGGGAGGCCGGACATTCCGGTCTTCTCCCTCGATGACAGCAGCAGCCGCTGGGGCGTTGTCGTCCATCCCCTGTGGAACCGGGAGCGGCTATTCGACACGCTGGGCCTAGACCGGAGTCACGTCGCCGTAGACAGCTTCGAACTGTCGCGGCGGCCGCTGCTCGTCCTAGAGCGCGCTCGCTCCTCGGCGTGGTGACAGTTTCGTTGTTTATACTCTTCGATGGTCGAAACGATCTTCCTCACTATCGCTTCGACCGCCTCATGCTCCCAGAATCGAAGAATTGTCCAGCCGATCTCGGCAAGGTGCTCGCGCACCCGCCTGTCACGCGCGCGGTTGCGTTCGATCTTCTCCATCCAGAAGGCGGTGTTCTTCTTCACCGATGGCGGATGGATATCGCACCCGTGCCAGAAGCAGCCATCGAGAAAGACGGCGATTCTTAGTTTAGGCAGGGCGATATCGCATGTGATGCGCTTCATTCCGGGAACGGGATAATGAGCCCGGTAACGAAACCCTTTCGCGTAAAGCTGCGATCTGATCGAAATCTCGAATAGATTGTCGCGCCCTCGCGTGCGCTGCATGCGTCGACGGACAGATGGCGTTGCTTCGAGATCCATGCGTTATCCATAGCCAATCTCGGTGGCGGGATGATGGCGAGGCGCGTTTGTGGAACGCCGGCCACGTTGGACGCCGTCGTATGTCCGTGGTGCATTGCGGGCGCCTTCGGCAAGCGGACGAGAGCGGCGATTTGGGTGCCAACGCTGGCGTACGCGAATAGAATTCCCGAAATCGCGCGAGTGATCGCGCGTGGAGTCCATTGTGGTGGTTGCGCCACCCGAATCTTCGGACATGCTCCCCTAGAGTGCAGTGTGCGCCAGTCCCATCGGAGCAAGTATCCTGCTCCTCCCCGCTCGGCTGAGGACACTTACCTTTGCACGCATTGTCGCGCGCACAGGGATAGCGACACTACTCTCGGAAACACCCTCCGAAGCGCTACTTGTCCTCGTTGTCCAAAACCCGCTTTTTCAGCGTCTCCCTGCGTTTTCCCTGGGACACGACCTTGCGCCCGACCTGAGCCGGCTCGAAGCCAGCCCGTGAGAGCGCCTCGCCAAACGTTTCGTTGTCGTCGACCGTATCTCTCAACCTCCCAAGGTCGCGGGGTTTGGCCGTCTCGTCCTTACCACCGCGTGGCATGTCCGCCCCCTCTCAAACAGTAGCTAACGAGTGAACGATCTTTCGCCTAGAGCTGGCGGTGCGGCGGGCGAGCGGCTGGGGGCGCGTAGCCCGGGATGAGCAGGCGGTCGCCTCCAGCAAGAGATGCGTGTAACCTCACACGGCGTTCGGGAAGTTCATTGTCGCCGCCTCGTACGTTCGCGCGCCTCCCGCAATCCTTCAACGAGACGTTCCAGCCTCCGGATCGAACCACCCGTCCAAAAGCTCGCCAAGGCGTCCAACTCGAATCCTTCAAGGGGAGTCGCCCAGCGCGGATCGTGACCCGTCTCGATGTACAGCCGCTGCAGGATTCGCGGAGCGATCAGTGGTAAATGATCGGTTCCTGGAATGGGAAAACTAAGGATTCGGCACCTGTCCCGCAAAGCCGCCGGAATCGGCTCCAGCGAGTTCGCCGTCATCAGCCAAGACACGTGCGACAGATCGCAGTGGGCCTGAAGGTAGGGATCATGCCAGCGGCGCGATGTCTCAGGTTCGAACAGTCCGATCAGCACGTCGTGCACGTTCCCATTGCGCCGGCCTGTACCGATCTTCTCAATCTCATCGAGAATGACGACTGTTCCGGCGCATTCGTGTCGACACACGGCCATGACCGCAAGGCTAGGTTCGCCCGACGACCATCTCCGGGCCGTTCCGCCGATGGCGCTATCGCTCAAGCCTCCACAAGAAATAAGTTCATAGGGCGCGCCGAGTTCCTCCGTCAATCTCCTTGCGAAACGTGTCTTGCCACTTCCGGGTGCTCCGAGCAGGATGATCGGCCTCAGGTGCACATTTGGCCGACCACTGAGGCCCTCAAGCACAGCGTCAACAACCGTCACCGCATAGGGGAATTCTGCGATCAGTCGCCCACGAACAAGGGGGAGCTCGGGCATACGGCGCAGTGGCAACGGGCGTTGTTTGAACTTCGCAAATTCCTTCGCCACTCTCTTTCCATCGACCGTCGTGTCATTACCGATGCCGCGGATAATGACCACCCCATCAGTCGCTCGCGTTTCGTGCCCTGGTGGCTCTTCCTCCCACGTTTCTACCGCAAGGCCTATCGGTGACGAATCCTTAACTTCCGCTTCATCGACCATTGATGACGTGATCAAATTTTTAAAGTGCAGTTCGTAGGCCTGAACTTCCGGCTCGAACCACTTCGCTGACCTCTGAACAGAGAGGCCTGCTCGTCGGCGCCAGTCGAGTACATGGGATTGTGCCGCCCAACCAAGCGAACGCCAAAGCAGGTCTCGGCTCTCCGCAAGAGATCGATCCCCAGAAGCGAGATGCGCGATCTCACCGGAAATTAGAGCTGTTGCTTGGCCGTCCCCAAAGAAGGCCCTATAGAACCGGCATCGCAGGCGGCACTCTTCGACGGGTAAACCTTGGGTATCTTCGATGAGATCGAGAGCAGCCTCCACGGCAAGCACGCTGTCCTCGCTCGGCTCTACGGCTAACTCATCCAGGCTGGTGGCGAGCAGTGCAAGCCCAGTCCGCTTGCGCTTTTTAACTCGACCTGCCAGTCGGCCGGAATATTCGCGGATGTCTTCAGCCAAGTCCTCGCGGAAGAACGCCATCCCTCGGAGCAGTTCCTCGGCGGTCGGCAAATGCAACCCGGCAATTGCCGCCTTTTGCCGGCGTTGAAAATGGCGGTCTAGTGATGGCGGTTTATCTGTCACGGGACACCCTCTCGAACCCGGTCGAGCACTGCGAAGCAGTTGCTGTTCTGCATGGAAGTGTCGTGCGGTGTAACGTCCGATCGCGAGAAGGTTCCTTGCGGGTAATCTCTCCCGGATCGACGTCGCCGGTGTTGGAAATGATCGAAAACTGAGGGCTGTCGGTTGTCCCGTTCATACTCGTCCAGTTCCGGCCGGATGCCCAAGGCGATACCAACGGTTGACCGTACGCGCGATGCCGGCCTCTGTGTCCATATACATAAGCTGACTCGTCATGATTTCACGACCGTCGCCCAGAGAAGGATGGCCGAAGACGTACCCGGAGAGGCAGGCGGTCCTGCGCGAATACATTTGGTGAGCTTCGAGGATGGGAGCGATGTGAAGGGCGAGTGTCCCGACCGATCCAGCTTCAACCGCACGTAGATCAGCGGAAAGCCTCTGCGCATCTTCCGCGCTTAAGTACGTGAACTTCATCGGAACCACCTCTTCCTGCGATTCGTGGCCTTAACAGGCCGTGAGTGACTATCGATTCCATCGCTATTATTAGCGATATAATCGCGTTTTTTTGCGATTCGCTCGCTATTGTCAACATTTATTTGCGAAGCGAAGCTTTTGGTGACACCAAGGCGGTATGAGGCCGCCGTCACGAATCCTTGCTGTCGCACGACTTATGCTTGGGCAAACCCAGTCCGAGGTGGCGGAGCATTCCGGTATAAGTCCTCGCACGATCTATATGATCGAAAAGGGTTCCGCCGGCATCGCGAGCGTCGAAAAGCTAGTTCGCCACTACGGGAAATGCGGCGTCGCGTTTCTTCAGCCGACTGGGGCAGAAGGATGGGGTATCCGAGCAAGCTTTGTGGTCGGATCTTATGATGATGAGCGGCCTGAGTAACTGACACTGCTGAGACCTCGAGTCTCAAAGCCCCTTCCTCCGGTCGGGGTCCAGAGCGGCTTCGCCGGAAATGACGGCCTGTCGGCCGACTTCTTTAGTCAATTTGACGACAAGACCTCGTCCGCTGCGAAGTAGGCTCCGCTCCTCGGCCTTGTCTTCTAAGCGGAATGCGTGCTGTTCGATCGCCTATGGGCGATCGGCACGCATACTTCATTTAAATGGGGAGTTGACCGTCGGCCTCTTCCTATCCTTTGACCGAATTCGCCCGCACTCCTGCATACAAAATCACAAACGTGGCATTTGCTCGCATTTCGATCTGCCCATCGCGTTGGGGCTGATGGCGGCCCTCGGGGCAATTCCGGCGGAGGCGCTGAATGCCTATGTGGTGCTGGGCGAACTCAACCTCGATGGTACCATTGGTGCGGTGGCTGGTGCCTTGCCTGCGGCAATCGCTGCAAATGCTTTAGGCAAGGGGCTGATATGCCCGGCGGAAAGCGGCCCCGAAGCCGCGTGGGCCGGTACGGGTATCGACATTCTCGCGCCGCGAAGCCTTATCGCACTCGCCAATCATTTTCGCGGAACGCAGCTCCTTTCAAGGCCGCACCCCGCCATTCGGGCAAATCCCGCCAACCTGCCGGATCTCGCCGATATCAAGGGGCAGGAAAGCGCCAAGCGGGCGCTGGAAGTCGCGGCGGCCGGAGGCCATAATCTTCTGATGGTCGGTCCTCCAGGATCGGGAAAATCCATGTTGGCCGCCCGGCTTCCGTCCATTTTGCCACCGCTTGAGGCTGCCGAACTGCTTGAAGTCTCCATGGTGCATTCCATCGCCGGGCAGCTGTCCGGCGGCAAGCTGTCGGATCGGCGGCCGTTCCGCACACCACATCATTCCGCCACTATGGCCGCTCTCGTTGGGGGGGGATTGAAGGCGAGGCCGGGGGAAGCGTCGCTTGCCCACCGTGGTGTTTTGTTTCTCGATGAGTTTCCGGAATTTTCCCCTCAGGCGCTGGACGCGTTGCGCCAGCCGCTTGAGACGGGCGAATGCATCATCGCCCGCGCCAATCACCGGGTCAGCTATCCGGCGCAGATACAGCTCGTAGCGGCCATGAACCCCTGCAAATGCGGCATGTCGGGCGAACCGGGTTTCACCTGCGCCAGAGGTCCAAGGTGCGTGAGCGACTATCAGGCTCGGATTTCGGGACCGTTGATGGACCGTATAGATATTCGCATCGACGTACCGGCTGTTTCGGCGGCCGACCTGATACGACCGGCGGCAGCGGAATCGAGCGCTGACGTTGCCGCGCGCGTTGCCCGTGCCCGGATGGCGCAACAGGAGCGTTATGCATCGGCGGGTGCCAGTGAAATCCGCACCAATGCCCGTTGTTCGACGTCGCTCATCGAAAAATTCGCCGAGCCGGATGCCTCCGGCCTGCAATTGTTACGAGATGCAGCGGAGCGGCTGAAATTTTCGGCGCGCGGATATCACCGTATTCTCAAGGTCGCCCGCACGCTCGCCGATCTTGATGGTAAGGAAACCGTTGGTCGCATCCATGTCGCGGAAGCCGTTTCCTATCGCATCGCCGGGGAAAGATTGACCGCTGCCGCATGATACCCGACCGTGTGGTCCGGTACGAGCGCTCGTCTTGCGGGATCAGTGGCGGCAGGATCGTATCTGCCTGCAATTTTCCCTCGGGCGAATGGGACGCCCCGTCGCGCAGGTGCAGGACGGGGCGTTGTAACGGTGGCTAGAGGCCAAGCCCTTCGAACAGGGCCGTCGAGAGGTAACGTTCCGCAAAGGAAGGAATGATGACGACGATGTTCTTGCCGGCATTTTCCTCGCGCGAACCGACCTTTATGGCTGCAGCCAGTGCCGCACCGGACGAGATGCCGACCGGGACGCCTTCGATGCGCGCCACCAGGCGCGCTGTAGCGAACGCCTCGTCATTGGTGACGGTGACGATTTCGTCGTAGATCTTGGTGTCGAGAATGGCAGGCGCGAAACCGGCGCCGATGCCCTGAATCTTGTGAGGACCGGGGTTGCCGCCGGAGAGAACCGGGCTGTCCGCTGGTTCTACCGCAATGACTTTCACGTCCGGCTTGCGCGCTTTCAGAACTTGACCTGTGCCAGTGATCGTGCCGCCGGTGCCGACGCCGGATATGAGGACGTCGACTTCACCGTTGGTGTCGTTCCAGATTTCCTCTGCGGTCGTCTTGCGGTGGATTTCAGGATTGGCAGGATTCTCGAACTGCTGGGGAATCAGCGCATCCGGCAGCGTTTCGGCCAGTTCCTGCGCCTTGGCGATAGCGCCCTTCATCCCCTTTGGGCCTTCGGTCAGAACCAGTTCCGCGCCGAGCAACGCCAGCATCTTGCGGCGCTCCACGGACATGGTTTCCGGCATGGTCAGGATCAGCTTGTAACCTTTCGCGGCAGCGGCGAAAGCCAGCGCGATACCCGTATTACCGGAGGTTGGCTCCACCAGCGTCGTCTTGCCTGGTGTGATCTTGCCCTGTGCTTCCAGCGACTCGATCATGGCAACGCCGATGCGGTCCTTGACCGAGGCGATCGGATTAAAAAATTCTAGTTTTGCCAGTAGGTTAGCCTTGACGCCCTTTTCTTTCGCCAGCTTGTCGAGGCGCACGATCGGGGTGTCGCCAATGGTTTCCGTGATGGAGGAATAGACGCGTCCGCGTCCCGGCTTCTTGGTTTCCGACATGGGTGTCTTCCTGTGCTTTTTACTGGCAGAAATTTCGCGCAGGATAGGGCGAATGCAGGAAGGATACCAGAGAACCGGCGTGCTTATATGTCCATTTTTATAGGATCAAATGCTTCCTGGCGTGGAAATACTGGAATAAAATCTCAAGCGGTTCTGGTAGCGATCATCGCCGCCGTTCCGGCCAGAATACCCGCGGCACAGCGGTTGAGGATCGTCAGAGCGCTCGGCCGCCTCAGAAGCATACGGGCTTTCGATGCCAGCAGGATATAGGGCAGCAGCACCGCCATCAGCACGGCGAAGGTCACGGCGAGCAGCGTGACATATTCGGAGCCGCCGATCGTGCGAAGGTCGATCAGCGTCGGCACCAGCGCCACGTAGAAAAGCATTGTCTTCGGGTTGCCGAGCGTGATGAGCAGGCCCGACAGAAAGGACATGCCGATGCTTGTGCTCTTTTTGGCCTGCAGGTCCTGCGGCAGAAGACCTGCGGTCCAAAGCTTCCATGCGATGTAGAGCAGATAGGCGGCGCCTGCGAATTTCAGTACCATGAAGGCTTCCTGAAAAGTCTGAGCAACGAAGGCAAGGCCAAGAACGACGGCAGTGAGGTACACCATGTCACCGAGCACCAGACCCAGGCCCATGAAGAAGGTTTCGCGAAAGCCCGATCCAAGCGCTCGTGCCACGATTGCCGTCATGCCGGGGCCTGGAATGGCAGCGGCGACGAATAGCGCGGTGGCGTAGGCGAGAATGGTCGTGATTGTCATGGAAATCCCCTCGGAATTGCGCCGCTTTTAGCTCAAATCCGATGGTTTCACAACTGTGTGAACCCGATGGCGCGGCTCATACGCCCGTGGAGCCGAAGCCGCCAGCCCCGCGCTCTGTCGAGGAGGTTTCCGTCACCTCTGCCACCGTCACCTGCGTGACCGGTGCGATCACCATCTGAGCAATGCGCATACCACGCTCGATGATGAAATCGGCGTCGCCCAGATTGGCAAGAATGACCTTCACTTCGCCGCGATAATCGCTGTCCACAGTACCGGGAGAGTTCAGACAGGTGATGCCGTTCTTGAACGCAAGGCCCGAGCGCGGGCGGATCTGCGCTTCATAGCCGACCGGAACCTCGAAGACGAAGCCGGTTGGCACGAGGGCTCGGGCGCCGGGCTTGAGCACCATCGGCTCGTCCTGAGAGACGGCGGCGCGCAGGTCCATGCCGGCAGCGCCACTGGTTTCATAGGATGGCAGTTCGATACCCGTTCCGTGGTCGAGGCGGACGAGTTTCAGGGAGGGGGAGGCGGTGTTTTGCATGGTCATGCGGCATTAGTTTTCCCTCAAGAGGCCAAGGTCAATTGCAAAAGCGGGCCTGAAACGCTAGATAGCCCGCAATTCCACAGGATTTGTCTAATGGCCGAAACACTTGCCGAGGCGGTCTCCCGCCGCCGCACCTTTGCTATTATCGCGCACCCGGATGCGGGTAAGACGACGCTGACCGAAAAGCTGCTGCTATTCGGCGGAGCGATCCAGCTCGCCGGTGAAGTGAAGGCGAAGAAGGATCGCATCCAGACCCGCTCGGACTGGATGAAGATCGAGCGCGAACGCGGCATCTCCGTCGTCACCTCGGTCATGACCTTCGAATATAACGACCGGGTTTTCAATATTCTCGATACGCCCGGCCACGAAGACTTCGCCGACGATACATACCGCACGCTGACGGCCGTGGATGCGGCGATCATGGTCATCGATGCCGCCAAGGGTATCGAGCCGCGTACGCTGAAGCTGTTCGAAGTCTGCCGCATGCGCGACATTCCGATCATCACCTTCATCAACAAGATGGACCGTGAGAGCCGCGATCCCTTCGAGATTCTCGATGAAGTCGAGGAAAAGCTTGCGCTCGATACCGCGCCGATCACCTGGCCTGTCGGTCGTGCCAAAACCTTCTCCGGCGCTTATAATCTGGCGGAAAACACTTTCCGCGGCAACGACACGCAGGTCGAAGGTCTGCCCGTGAACGGCCCTCGGGCCGTGGCCGACCGCTTGCCGGAAAACGAACGTCATGCCTTCGTCGAGGAAACGGAACTGGCGCTGGAAGCCTGCCGTCCCTTTGACCGTCAGGCCTTCCTTGAAGGTCACATGACGCCGGTATTCTTCGGTTCCGCGTTGAGGAATTTCGGTGTGCGCGACCTTATAAACGCGCTTGGTGATTTTGCCCCGCCGCCACGCGATCAGGTGGCAGATACCCGTACTGTCCATGCCGCTGAAGAAAAGATGACGGCTTTCGTCTTCAAGATTCAGGCGAACATGGATCCCAATCACCGCGACCGTATCGCCTTTGCCCGCATCTGCTCCGGTAAGCTGGAACGCGGCATGAAGGCGCGCCTTGCCCGCACCGGCAAGCAGATGGGCCTGACAGCGCCGCAGTTCTTCTTTGCCTCGCAGCGTCAGCTGGCGGATACGGCATATGCAGGCGATGTGGTGGGCATTCCCAACCACGGCACGTTGCGCATCGGTGATACGCTGACCGAGGGTGAAAACCTCGTGTTTCAGGGCGTCCCGAACTTCTCGCCGGAAATCCTGCGCCGCGTGCGTCTGGAAGATGCAATGAAGGCGAAGAAGCTGAAGGAAGCCCTGCAGCAGATGGCGGAAGAGGGCGTCGTGCAGCTCTTTTCGCCGGAAGACGGATCGCCTGCCATCGTCGGCGTGGTCGGCGCGCTGCAGCTCGATGTGCTGAAAGAACGCCTGATGGGCGAATACGGCCTGCCGGTGTCCTTCGAAATGTCACGCTTCTCCGTCTGCCGCTGGATTTCCTCGGATCAGCCGGCGGAGATGGACAAGTTCCTGAACGTCAAGCGGGGCGATATCGCCCGCGATCTGGATGGCGATCCGGTGTTTCTCGCACAGGACGCTTTCTCTCTTCGCTATGAAGCGGAACGCTTTCCGGCCATCAAAATGGTTGCCATCAAGGAATATCACGTCGCCAAGGCGGCGTGACATTCGCTGGATTGCACTTTGAATGCCAAGGGCTTAGGGTCCGTTTATCAATAACGGATTCCTTTGCGCATGGTACTTTCAGGCAAGCATATCCTTCTCATCATTTCCGGCGGCATCGCGGCCTATAAGAGCCTCGATCTTATCCGCCGTCTGAAAGAGCGCGGCGCGAAGGTCACGCCGGTTATGACGAAGGGCGCGCAGGAATTCGTCACGCCGCTTGCTGTCGGCGCGCTGTCGGCAACCCATGTCTTCACCGAGCTTTTCTCCAGGCAGGATGAGCAGGATGTCGGCCATATTCGGCTGGCGCGAGATTGCGATCTGGTGCTGGTGGCGCCCGCGACCGCCGATCTGATGGCGAAAATGGCGAACGGCCTTGCCGACGACCTTGCTTCCACCGTGCTTCTGGCGACGGATCGTGATGTGCTGGTCGCGCCTGCCATGAACCCGAAAATGTGGTCGGCCAAAGCGACACGGCGAAACATTGAAACGCTGAAGGCGGACGGCATTCGGTTCATCGGACCGATGGCTGGTGAGATGGCGGAAAAAGGCGAGGCGGGCCTGGGCCGTATGGCTGAGCCGCTGCAGATCGTCGAGGCTGTCGAAAAACTGCTGGATCATGCCCCGAAGCCGTTGAAGGGCAAAAAGGCCATCGTGACATCCGGCCCGACACATGAGCCGATTGATCCGGTGCGCTATATCGCCAACCGTTCGTCCGGCAAGCAGGGCCATGCCATTGCGTCCGCCCTCGCCGAACTGGGGGCGGATGTAACGCTGGTATCCGGTCCGGTAACGATCCCCGATCCCGCGGGCGTGACGACAATCCACGTGGAGCGCGCCGAGGAAATGCGCGATGTCGTGCTGTCCCATCTGCCGGCCGATATCGCCGTGATGGTCGCAGCCGTTGCCGACTGGCGCGTGCTGACCTCAGCAGAGCAGAAAATCAAGAAGCAGCCAGGTGAGCAGCCACCCGCTCTGCAATTGGCCGAGAACCCCGATATCCTGAAAACCGTGGGGCATCATGAAAAGCGTCCCGGCATCGTCGTCGGTTTTGCCGCCGAAACGCAGGATGTGGAAACGAATGGTCGCGCCAAGCTGGAGCGCAAGGGCGCGGATGTCATCGTGGCCAACGATGTCTCGGCCGAAACCGGCATCATGGGCGGCGACCGCAACAGCGTGAAGATCATTTCGAAAGACGGTATCGACGTTTGGCCAGATCTCGACAAGGCCGAAGTTGCAAAACGCCTTGCCGCCCTGATTGCGGAGAAGTTCGCGTGAGCCTGTTCGAGCAGAAAACCTTCGACGCCACCCTGAAGACATGGCCGGGTGTCCGTTTTGTCGATCAGTGGGATTCCCACGTCGCAAAGGTCGGAGACAAGGTTTTTGCCGTTCTGGGCGAGCGGGAAAACTTTCGCCTCGTCATCAAGTGCTCCGAGGAGAGCTTTGAAATCCTCACTTCGCTGGAAGGCATCGATCAGGCGCCATATTTCGCCAAGCGAAAATGGATATCGATTTCGGATCACGCGCCGCTCGAAGCCGAAGAACTGGAGCATTATGTTCGCCGGTCCTATGAGCTTGTCGCCACAGGACTGACGAAGAAATTGCGTTCCGAACTCGGAATTTTCTTCAGCTGATCCGGATGGCGATGTAGACGAGCGTCGCCGCAATGACCCAGAGTGCCAGTCTGCCCCAACGGGTGTGGTGGGCTTCGGCCTTGCCGATTGCTTCCGCTGTCTGGGCGTCGAAGCGAAGTCCGTTTTCGCTCATCGCCATCAGGTCGGCATGGAATTTTTCCGTCTTTGCGGCAATTTCCGGCGCGGCTTCGGCAAGTTTGACCGCAGCCTTCAGGCCGTCCTTTAGATCGGTGACGATTCGTTTCGGTCCAAGATTGTCGCGGATCCATCCCGCAACGACCGGATCGGCAGCCTTCCACATGTTGAAACGGGGGTTGAGAATGCGCGACACGCCCTCCACCACCACCATGGTCTTCTGCAGCATCACCAGTTCAGGCCGGGTTTCCATGTCGAAAAGCTCGGTGACCTCGAAAAGCAGCGTCAGCAGCTTGCCCATGGAAATCGTCTCGGCCGGCTGGCCGTGGATCGGTTCGCCAATGGCGCGGATCGCCTGCGCGAAGCTGGCAATATCGTGGTGGCTGGGAACGTAACCTGCCTCGAAGTGAACTTCCGCCACGCGCATGTAGTCGCGGGTGATGAAGCCATAAAGGATTTCCGCGAGGAAACGGCGTTCCTTTTTGCCAAGACGACCGGCAATGCCCATGTCCACGGCAACGATCATGCCCTGCGGATCGACGAAAAGATTGCCGGGATGCATGTCCGCATGGAAGAAGCCGTCGCGCAACGTATGCCGCAGGAACGACTGTATCAGCGTATCGGCCAGCGTGTTGAGGTCGTGGCCGGCAGCTTTCAGCCCCTCGACATCGGACATCTTCACGCCGTCGATCCATTCCATGGTCACGACGTCGCGGCCGGTACGCTCCCAATCGACTTCCGGTACGCGGAAGCCGGGATCGTTTTTGGTGTTTTCGGCAAGTTCGGAAAGGGCGGCGGCTTCAAGCCGCAGGTCCATCTCGATCTTTGTTGTCTGCTCCAGCGTGCGCGTTACCTCGACGGGGCGCAGACGGCGGGCAGACCGTACGAAACGCTGCTGCAGGTCGGCGATCAGATACATCGCCTCCAGATCGTTCTGAAAACGCTGACGAACGCCGGGGCGGATGACCTTCACCGCCACCTTGCGGGGGCCGCTCGGCGTACTGATCGTCGCGGGGTGAACCTGCGCGATCGAAGCTGCAGCGATCGGATCGCCAAAATCCCGGTACAGTTCGGAAACGGGGCGCCCGAGCGAGCCCTCTATGTTGGCTTTGGCCGCCTCGATCGGGAAGAATGCCATCCGATCCTGAAGGCTGGCAAGATCGTCGGCGAACTCTGCGCCGACCACATCCGGCCGCGTCGCAAGAAACTGCCCCATCTTGACGTAGGACGGTCCCAGCCGTTCCACTGCCGTTGCCAGCCGGTCGCTGCGCTGGGCGCGTTTTGCCCTGCTGCGGGCAAACGGCTTCAGCAGTGCCTTGAGCACATGCGCGGCTGGCGGCAGATCGTCGGATGGCAAAGCCAGCACTACGCCTTCGCGCACGAGAACCCAGCCGACCCTTGCGAGACGGAAATATGCGCCGAGAGTGCTCATGCCGATGCTTGTCTCCTGCCTTTTCCAGCCATGTGTATCAGAGCTTCCAGCCGGAATGCAGGGCGGCAATGCCGCCGGTATAATTGGTGTAGGTGACGCGGGAGAAGCCGGCGGTACGGATCATCGTCGCGAAATCTTCTTGATTGGGGAACTTGCGGATCGATTCCACCAGATACTGGTAGGGCTCCGCGTCGCCGGTAATCATCTTGCCGAACTGCGGTATGGCATTGAACGACCATGCGTCGTAAACGCGGTCGAGAAGCGGCATTTCGACTTCGGAAAATTCGAGCACAAGCAGGCGTCCGCCACGCTTCAGCACGCGGTGGGCTTCCTTCAGCGCGACATCGATGCGCGGCACGTTGCGGATGCCGAAGGCGACCGTATAGGCGTCGAAGCTGTTCGCCTCGAAGGGAAGCTCCTCGGCGTTGGCCTCCACGAAAGTCAGGTTGTCGGAGAGCTTCTTTTTGGCGGCGCGTTCTTCCCCGACGGCCAGCATTGAGCCGTTGATGTCGAGGACCGTGGAATGGGCCAGCCGGTTGGAGGCTTCGATGATGCGGAATGCGATGTCGCCCGTGCCGCCCGCGACGTCGAGCGTTCTGTAGGACGCATCCTTGCGCGGGTTGAGTGCCGCGATCATGGCGTCTTTCCAGAGCCGGTGCATGCCCGCCGACATAACGTCGTTCATGATGTCGTAGCGCTTGGCGACCTTATGGAAAACCTCGTTGACCAGTCCCTGCTTCGTGCCTTCGTCCACCTTGTGGAAGCCATAGGAAGTTTCCATGCCGCCTTCGGCAGTTGTGCGGGCGTCGGTCATCGTCGGTCTCCGTATTTATTGCGCTGCGGACCATAGCGGAAACGCCATGGCAGCGCTATCTGTTGCGGCATCAATTGACCGCGACGTTTTGCACGCGATCTATAGACCACTTGGTCCTAACGATAAACACCCGGATACGCCAGATGCCAGAATTGCCTGAAGTCGAAACGGTCAGACGTGGCCTGATCTCTGCCATGGAAGGCGCAACGATCCGCAAGGTCCATCTCGGCCGGCCGGACTTGCGTTTTCCTTTTCCGGAAGACTTCGTTTCCCTGATCGAAGGCAAGGCGATCGTGTCCTTGGGACGCAGGGCGAAATACCTGCTGATCGAACTTGAGGACGGGCTGACGATCATCTGCCATCTCGGCATGTCGGGATCGTTCCGCGTGGAGACGGATCAGCAGGATGGTACAAAGACGCCAGGCGACTTCCATCATGCCCGCTCCAAGGATGGCAAGCACGATCACGTCATCTTCTATATTGAGGGCGCGCAAGGCCGCGTCTCGGTCATCTATAATGATCCGCGCCGGTTCGGCTTCATGCATCTGGTCGAGCGCAGCAGGATGGACCTCTATCCGGCTTTTGCGGGGCTTGGCCCGGAGCCGACCGGCAATGCGCTGGGCGCGGATTATCTGGCTTCGAGATTTGCGGGGAAAAGCCAGCCGTTGAAGACCACTCTGCTCGACCAGAAGGTCATTGCGGGTCTGGGCAATATCTATGTCTGCGAGGCATTGTGGCGTGCAAATCTGTCGCCGTTGCGTGCTTCGGGAACGCTGGTGACCAAAACCGGCAAGCCGAACGCGCAGCTTGTCGGGCTGACGGAAAAGATCCGCGACGTGATCGCCGATGCCATCGCCGCTGGTGGCTCGTCGCTGAAAGATCATATCCAGACGGACGGCACGCTCGGTTATTTCCAGCATTCCTTTTCCGTCTACGACAGGCAGGGCCAGCCTTGCCGCACTCCGGACTGTGGGGGTACGGTTGAACGGATCGTGCAGGCGGGGCGTTCGACCTTTTATTGTGCTGCCTGCCAGAAGTAGCTGTGCAACATGTAACGGAGAAGGGAAAGCCGTCGTGGACTACGAAACGATACAGGTTGAAAAACGTGACGAGGTTGGCGTCATCACGCTCAATCGTCCAAAGGCGCTGAATGCTCTCAATTCCGTTTTGCTGAAGGAACTGCGGCACATACTGGCGTCCTTTTCTGCTGATGATTCCATTGGTGCCATCGTCATCACCGGCTCTGAAAAGGCTTTCGCCGCCGGGGCCGACATCAAGGAGATGCAGTCGCTGGATTTCGTGGATGCCTATGTCGGCGATTTTCTCGGTGGCTGGGACGATGTGGCGGCAACCCGCAAGCCGGTGATCGCCGCCGTTTCCGGTTTCGCACTCGGCGGCGGATGTGAGCTGGCGATGATGTGCGATTTCATCATTGCCTCTGAGACGGCGAAGTTCGGCCAGCCGGAAATCACGCTGGGCATCATTCCTGGCATGGGCGGCTCTCAGAGGCTCACCAGAGCGGTTGGTAAGGCCAAGGCGATGGATCTGGTCCTGACTGGCCGCATGATGGACGCCGCAGAGGCTGAGCGCGCGGGGCTGGTGGCGCGGATCGTGCCGGTAGCCAGTCTCCTGGAAGAGGCGATCGAGGCCGCGGCACGCATTGCGTCACTGTCGCGTGCTTCGGTCATCATGGCCAAGGAAAGCGTCAATCGTTCCTTCGAGATGCCGCTTGCGGAAGGGCTCAGATTCGAGCGTCGCCTGTTCCAGTCCCTGTTCGCCACGCAGGACCAGAAGGAGGGCATGGCGGCCTTCGTGGAAAAGCGCAAACCCGCGTTCCGGAATCGCTAAGGATTCGGAATAACGGCGTTTTTGCTGAAAATGCGCGTTGACGGGCGTCTGCTTTAACGGTATATGCCCGCCCACGGTTACGGAAAGCCATCCGGCTTGTCCGAAATTACTCCCGCATTCTTGGGTTACGTGAGGTCGTGGAACGACCCGATCCTGTGGTTGCGGAATTTGGTTCGAATTCGAAGAGAGGCATACATGGCCAATACAACTTCGGCGAAAAAGGCGACCCGCAAGATCGCTCGCCGTACCGCAGTCAACAAGGCTCGCCGTTCGCGCGTTCGCGGCTTCATCCGCAAGGTTGAAGAAGCCATCGCAACTGGCGATCTGGCAGTAGCCACCGAAGCTCTGAAGGCTGCACAGCCGGAAATCCAGCGTGCCGCTACCAAGGGCGTTCTGCACGGCAACACGGCTTCCCGCAAGGTGTCTCGCCTGGCGCAGCGTGTTAAGGCACTTTCCGCCTAATCCGGCTAATCACAATTTACTATAAAAAAAGCCTGGCCTTTGGCCGGGCTTTTTGTGATTCTAACCGTACGTTAATCTTTTCTACGGTAGCGTGACAATAGCATGTCAGGCGGACGACACAAAAAATTATTTAAAATCAATGGCTTGCTGGAGGTTACTTTTAAAGTGGGAGGCTTTCTTTACGGAAGTCGCGACAAGTTTCGAGTCAAGATAATTTTTATTTTTCTGCCAAAATCGTCTCGCGGAAAACGTGAAATTTGAATCTCATTGATTCATAAGAGATTCTGCTTCGGGCCCTTCCCGTGATGCAAAACGGCATTCCTGAGTCAATGGCCGTTGTTCGTTTTTGCAGAAAAAACGCCATTGATCTCTGCTATCGATCCTGCCTAAATGCATTTCAACAAGGGGTGCGGATCTCAGTCCACAGATTATCTCGATGATCGTATCGGCGATATTCACCTTGTTGCGGGCGGATCTTTCGGGATCCGTTTTCTCAGTTCATGGAGCTATTTGCGCCGTTCCGGTCTCGGAGCGGACGGATAGTCTTTGTCTGAAGAAATGCATGCTCAGGTTGCAACGGAAGGAGTGTTGTAGCGTATCGCAGGCCTCTCCATGATGAAGAGGGAAATGGGATAACCGGCTCGCGAACGAGTGGAGCCTTGGACAGTTCTTGCGAGGGGAATGTCAAAGGCGAGAATAGAACGAGGGGGATCCCTGACGATGATTTTTATCGTCAGGCTATGATTGGCAATTTGAAAGGCGGCAATATGCAATTGAATTTGGCGATGGGTGCGGTGACGGACGGGGACCGTGCACCAAAGGCATCCGATGCAGCTTGCTCTGACGCGGCAGGGGACAAATCGACAATGAAGCACGATGCGCTGTTTGAACGTTTTAGCGCGCGGCTCAAGGCACAGGTCGGTCCCGAGGTCTACGCAAGCTGGTTTGCAAGACTTAAACTCCATTCCGTTTCCAAAAGCGTCGTCCGCTTTACCGTTCCAACGACCTTTCTGAAGTCGTGGATCAACAACCGTTATATGGACCTCATCACCAACCTCGTGCAGAGCGAGGATCCGGACGTTCTCAAGGTGGAAATCCTGGTTCGTTCGGCCAGCCGTCCGGTGCGTCCCGCGCAAGTGGAAGAGCGTATCCAGCCGATACAGGACATGGGTGTGGTTCAGCGCAACAAGCCGGCCATGCCGCAGCAGCCCGCAGTCACGCCGTCTCTTCAGTCGGCCACCGCGCAGCCTGCCGTACGTCAGGGAGCTTCCGGCCCGTTGTTTGGCTCTCCGCTCGACACGCGCTTCACCTTTGACACCTTTGTTGAAGGCTCTTCAAACCGTGTTGCCTTGGCGGCGGCCAAGACGATCGCGGAAGCCGGTGCCGGTGCAGTGCGCTTCAACCCGCTGTTCATTCATGCGGGCGTCGGCCTCGGCAAGACGCACCTCTTGCAGGCGATCGCCAATGCGGCGATAGACAGCCCGCGCAATCCGCGCGTCGTTTATCTCACGGCCGAATATTTCATGTGGCGTTTCGCAACCGCGATCCGCGACAATGATGCATTGACGCTCAAGGATACGCTGCGCAACATCGATCTGCTGGTCATCGACGACATGCAGTTCCTGCAGGGCAAGATGATCCAGCATGAATTCTGCCATCTGCTGAACATGCTGCTGGATAGTGCCAAACAGGTCGTCGTTGCTGCCGACCGCGCTCCATGGGAGCTGGAATCGCTTGATCCGCGTGTGCGTTCGCGTCTTCAGGGTGGCATGGCCATCGAAATCGAAGGCCCGGATTACGATATGCGCTACGAAATGCTGAACCGTCGTGTCGGTTCGGCACGGCAGGATGACCCGTCCTTCGATATTTCGGACGATATTCTGACGCATGTTGCCAAGAGCGTGACGGCGAGCGGCCGTGAGCTGGAAGGTGCTTTCAACCAGTTGATGTTCCGTCGCTCTTTCGAGCCGAACCTCTCGGTTGATCGTGTCGATGAACTGCTTTCGCATCTCGTTGGAACGGGCGAGGCAAAGCGTGTCCGTATCGAAGACATCCAGCGTATCGTCGCCAAGCATTATAACGTGTCGCGTCAGGAGCTTGTCTCCAACCGTCGCACCCGCGTCATCGTCAAGCCGCGCCAGATCGCCATGTATCTGGCGAAAATGCTGACGCCGCGCTCTTTCCCGGAGATCGGCCGCCGGTTCGGCGGGCGTGACCACACGACGGTTCTGCACGCCGTCCGCAAGATCGAGGAGCTGATTTCGGGCGACACCAAACTCGGTCATGAGGTCGAGTTGCTGAAACGTTTGATCAACGAAAACAACGCATGAAAAAAGCGGCCTTCGGGCCGCTTTTTTTGTTTTCTGCCTGAGAATTCAAAGGCTGTTCAGTGCGCTCGCCGAAAAGCGGGTCTACGTGCTGAACAGAAATGGACAGGGTCTGACAAGTTTGGAGCGTTTCTGATGCGTCCGATGAGGATGCACAGAACGTTAGCAGGCGAGATCGGCGACCACTGCGTCGAGAATGAGCATGCCTGCCGGCGTGCAGCGCAGCCGCGAATTTCCGAGCCGCTCGACAAAGCCGTGTTTCAGAAGGAAGTCTTCCTTTTCAGGATCGAGATCGCGCCCGGAAAGCATGCTCCACCGCGCCAGATCGACGCCTTCCCGCAAACGCAGACCCATCAGCAGCAGTTCGTCGGACTGCTCGTCCACGCCCAGAAGCTCCTGATCGATCATGCCGTGGCCGTCTCGCTCGACGGCTTCAAGCCAGGTTTCCGGGTGACGTTCGGTTGCCGTGGCGAGCTTGGATGCCCCCTTGGTCAGACGGCCGTGCGCGCCTGGCCCGATACCGGCATAATCGCCGTAACGCCAGTAGGTAAGGTTATGGCGGCTTTCCGCACCCGGACGGGCGTGGTTCGATACCTCGTAGGCCGGCATGCCATAACGTTCGGTGATTTCCTGCGTTGCCTCATAGAGAACGGCGGAATGCTCCCCGTCTGGGACAATGAGTTTGCCCGCCTTGTGCAGTCCGTAGAAAGGCGTGCCTTCCTCAATCGTCAGCTGGTAGAGCGACAGATGATCGACGGCATAGGACACAGCTTCCTTGAGTTCCGCGTCCCATTCCTCGACCGTCTGGTTCGGGCGGGCATAGATGAGGTCGAAGGACATACGTGGAAAAATCTCGCGCGCAAGCCGGATTGCTTTCAGCGCATCGGCGACATCGTGCAGTCGGCCGAGGAATTTCAGGTCACGATCGTTGAGAGCCTGAACCCCGAGCGACACCCGGTTCACTCCCGCCGCCCGGTAACCGCGAAAACGTTCCGCCTCGACACTGGAAGGGTTGGCTTCCATGGTGATCTCGATACCGTCAGGCACATGCCAGAATTTCGCGATGCCATCGAGAAGGGCGCCAACCGTCTGCGGATTCATCAACGATGGCGTACCGCCACCCATGAAGACGCTGGTAACGACGCGCGGGCCACTGATGGCACGCATGCGCTCCATTTCTTTCAGAAAAGCGGCAGTGAAGCGGTCCTGATCCACCGGCTTGTGGCGGACGTGGCTGTTGAAGTCGCAATAAGGACACTTGGCCGCACAGAACGGCCAATGCAGGTAGATACCGAAACCTGGATCGCCCGTATCCGGCAGAAGCGACGCGCCGGGGGCAGAAATCTGATGCTCCCCGATCATCGGGTTCACGCCTCCAGGCACGTTTCAACGAATTTCTTGAAGGCGCGGGCGCGGTGGGAGAGGGCGAAGTCGTCGCCCGGCTTCCAGCCATGTTTTTCGTCCGCCGTCATTTCACCGAATGTAGCCTCATAGCCCTGCGGCTGGAAGATCGGGTCGTAACCGAAACCGCTCGTTCCTCGCGGTGGCCAGGCGACAGTGCCTTCCACTTCGCCGCGGAAATATTCAAGATGACCATCCGGCCAGGCAAGGCAAAGCACGCTGACGAAGCGGCAGGTGCGATCCGCCGGATCAGCCGCCTGGCGTTCGGCAAGCGCGTCTTCGACCTTCTGCATCGCCATATGAAAATCGCGGCTGCCGTCAGCTGTTTCTGCCCAGTTGGCGGTATAGACACCCGGTGCGCCATCAAGCGCGTCGATCACCAGGCCGGAATCGTCGGAAAGCGCAGGCAGACCCGACGCCTTGGCCGAGGCAAGCGCCTTTATGGCTGCATTTTCCTCGAAGGTCGTACCCGTCTCGTCCGGCTCGGCGAAATTCAGTTCAGCCGCAGACTTTGCCGAAAAGCCGAAAGGTCCGATGAGATCGGCGATTTCCGCAATCTTGCCTTTGTTGTGGCTGGCGACGACGATCGTACGGGTGTCGAGCTTTCGCATGGTGTATCCCTATCGGCTTAGAGCGTCGTGCGTCTTTTGTGACGCACATAGACGCTCCAATTTCTTCAATTACGCATCGTGTTGCCCGAAAATCCTATTCGATTTTCGGGTCGATGCGCTAGGCAATTGCCTGCTTCTGCAAGGCGACGAGTTCGGCGCATCCGGTCTTGGCAAGGCCGAGAAGCGTCAGGAATTCTTCTTCGCTGAAAGGTGTGCCTTCCGCTGTCCCCTGAATTTCCACGATGCCGCCCGCACCGGTGATCACGAAGTTGGCGTCCGTTTCCGCAGACGAGTCCTCGAGATAGTCGAGATCGATGACCGGTTGGTTGGCGAAGATGCCGCATGAGATCGCTGCGACGTGATCCTTCAGCACCTTGTCGGCCTTGATCATGTTGCGGCTTTCCATCCACTTCAGGCAGTCATGGAGAGCAATCCATGCGCCGGTGATCGAGGCCGTGCGTGTGCCGCCGTCCGCCTGGATGACATCGCAGTCGATGCTGATCTGGCGCTCGCCGAGAGCCTGAAGGTCGACCACGGCGCGGAGCGAACGCCCGATCAGGCGCTGGATCTCCTGGGTGCGGCCACCCTGTTTGCCGCTCGCCGCTTCACGTTTCATACGGTCATGCGTGGAGCGCGGCAGCATGCCATATTCGGCCGTAACCCAGCCCTTGCCGCTGTTGCGCAGCCACGGCGGCGTCTTTTCTTCAAGGCTCGCCGTTACCAACACATGCGTATCACCGAATTTGACAAGACAGGAGCCTTCCGCATGTTTCGAGAAGTTACGCTCGAAGGAAACCTTGCGCATCTGGTCGGTTTTTCTGCCTGAGGGCCGCATCTCGTCACTCTCCATGTTCGTTTCAGCCTTCTAAGGCGCGGCCAAGCCTTTTGCAAAGCCAATTTCCGTTTTGCCGCGGCGGTGCAACGCATTATATTGTGGTCAGATAGGTCAAGACGACAAAGAACGGGCAAAATGGGTTTATCAGCGCCGCTTTCCAGAGATCAGGCATCTTTGCTGGACGAACGCTCGCGGGAGATATTCCGGCGGATCGTGGAAGGTTATCTCGATACGGGTGAGCCTTTGGGGTCACGCAGCCTTTCCCGGTTGTTGCCGATGTCCCTGTCGCCGGCTTCCGTGCGGAATGTGATGAGCGATCTCGAGGAGCTCGGCCTCATCTATTCCCCGCATATCAGTGCCGGACGTCTGCCGACGCAGACGGGCCTGCGCTTCTTTGTCGATGCCTTCATGCAGGTTGGCGACCTTCCGGAAGATCAGCGCGCCAGCATCGACCGGCAGATCGGTCCGCTTTCAGGGCAGGAGCAGCCGCTGGACGGATTGCTGACGGAAGCGAGCCGGATGCTGTCCGGCATGTCACGCGGAGCCGGACTTGTGCTGACAGCCAAGAATGACGTCGTCCTCAAGCATGTCGAGTTCATCCGGCTTGAGCCGACCAAGGCGCTCGCCGTTCTGGTTGGCGATCACAATCAGGTCGAAAATCGCATCATCGAGCTGCCTGCGGGGATTTCTTCTTCGCAGCTGACGGAAGCCGCGAATTTCATCAATGCTCATCTCGGTGGGCAGACATTGCAGGAACTGCGAAACCAGTTCCAGACATACAGGGCGGAGCTGCAGTCGGAACTCGGCGTGCTGGCTCAGGATCTTGTCGAGCGGGGGCTGGCGATCTGGGCTGGAGACAACGAGGACGGCAAGCTTGGTCGCCTGATCGTGCGTGGTCGCTCGAACCTCCTGGAGGGAGTGGCTGGCGAAGAAGACATCGATCGCGTTCGCATGCTGTTCGATGATCTGGAGCGCAAGGAAAATCTCATCGAGATTCTCAATCTTGCCGAGAGCGGTTCTGGCGTGCGGATTTTCATCGGATCGGAAAACAAGCTGTTTTCACTCTCCGGTTCCTCGCTGATCGTTGCGCCTTATCGTGACGAGGAAAACCGCGTCGTAGGTGCGGTTGGGGTGATCGGGCCGACGAGGCTCAATTATGCCCGTATCGTTCCAATGGTGGACTACACGGCGCAGATCATGGCGCGCCTCTCCCGAAAAAGCAGATAGCGAACTCCAGAAGAACCCACAATTGCTTCAGGCTTTTTGCCGCAAGCCTTGATTTTTGCCGCCCGAAGCTCGATATCGGGCGCAAACAACCACAGTTAATCTTCCAATCTGGAGAACGTCATGACCGACGATACAAAAAAGCCCGGACCTGACGCGGACGTCGCCGAAGAAGTGATCGACAGTGCGCTGGCGGGCGAAGAAGCAATCGATGAGGCTGCGACGAAGGCCGAGCCCGATCCGGTTGCGCTTCTGAAGGCTGAAAACGCTGATCTGCGCGACAAATTCCTGCGTCTTGCGGCAGAGATGGACAATCTTCGCCGTCGTACCGAGCGTGACGTCAAGGATGCGAAGCTTTATTCCGTTGCAGGTTTCGCACGTGACATGCTGGCTGTTTCCGACAATCTGCGCCGCGCGCTGGAAGCTATTCCCGATCATCTCAAGAACAATGCGGAAGCTGGTATCAACGGCCTGATTGAAGGCGTGGATATGACCGAGCGCTCGATGCTGTCGGCGCTGGAGCGTCACGGTGTGAAGAAGATCGAAGCTGAGGGCGAGAAATTCGATCCGAACTTCCATCAGGCGATGTTCGAAATTCCGAACACGACGGTTCCGAACAACACCGTGCTTCAGGTTGTTCAGGCCGGCTTTACGATCGGTGACCGCGTGCTGCGCCCGGCTATGGTTGGTGTTGCAAAAGGGGGGCCGAAGCCGGAAGCAGCTGCAGCAGCCGAGCCCGGCACTGGATCGCTGAACGAAAAAGATGCCTGAGACAATCGGGATGTTCTGAAAAATAAAACGCGCCGTTAAGGCGCGTTTTTTGTTTGGGGATTTCCTGGCTGCATGCATTCGGGAGCAATTGCAGCAAGATCAATCAGGCGGCGGTTGCCTGTTCCTGGTTGAGGAATGTGTAGATCGCCGTATCGGAATCGGTGGCGCGCAGCTTGGCCACAAGCTCGGGATCGCGCAAGGCACGGGCAATTCTCGACAGTGCCTTCAGGTGGTCAGCGCCGGCGCCTTCAGGAGCAAGCAGAAGAAACACCAGATCGACGGGCTGATCGTCCAGCGCCTCGAAATCGACAGGAGTCTCAAGGCGTGCGAAAACGCCGGTGATCGTGTTGATGCTGTTGAGTTTTCCATGCGGAATGGCAATGCCGTGTCCAACACCGGTAGAACCAAGTCGCTCACGCTGGAGGATGACGTCGAAAACTTCCCGTTCCGAAACTCCGGTAATTCTGGACGCTTTGGCGGCCAGTTCCTGGAGTAATTGTTTTTTGGAATTTACCTTGAGGGCGGGAATAATCGCATCTTGTTGCAGCAAATCTGCCAACGCCATTCTCTTTTTCCTTCATGCCATCGAGACGATGCGGGAGGCGAATTCGCGGTTGCGAACGGCCTCCCACGTCTTGTCAGACTGTTCAGCTCTTGATCGTCGCTGCGTCGATCCAGCCTATATTGCCGTCGGTCCGCCGATAGACGATATTGAGATATTCCTTACCGGGACTACGAAACAGAAGAACCGGCTCATCCGTCATGTCGAGAGCCATGACGGCGCTGGCGACGGACATCGTTTTTATCTGTTTCGAGCTCTCGGCGACGATGGTTGGTGCGTAATCTTCGGGAACCTCCTCGTCCACGTCCGATATCGCATCCATTACAGTATAAGCGATTTCCTGCGTAGCGCCGTTGGAAGCAGAACCATTGTGATGATCCTTCAGCTTCCGCTTGTAGCGACGCAGGCGCTTTTCGATCCGTTCCGCAGCGGCGTCGAAGCTCGCCTGCGGGTCGTTCGCCTGACCAGCTGCATGCAGAACAACACCCGTGTCGAGGTGAATTTTGCAATCTGCAGCAAAGCGTGGCCCGGATTTTTCAACGGTCACCTGCCCTGAATACCCTCCATCGAAGTATTTGGTAACCGCCAGACCTATATTGTCCTCGATCCGCTGACGGAAAGATTCGCCGATCTCCATATGTTTACCAGATACACGCACACTCATGGAATTTTTCCTTTTTGTAGTGATTTGCGAGTACCAGCTTACGTCAAGCCGCGCGCGCATCCAAGCGTTTCGAAGGCCTCAACGAGCCCTCATTCGAATTTTACGCCCATGGACGGTGGAGATGAATCCGTTACAAACGACCTTGATACTGTGTGCGGCGGGCTTCTAGCCGTTGCGCTGGCAAGAGTCAATGGTGCGGTGGGGCGCCGAAAAAAACGTGATCTGCGCTGAGATCAGCCAACGGAGAATTTGGCCAGCGCCTTTTTCTCGCGGCGCCTTTGAACGGAAGAGGGTATATTCATCGCTTCGCGGTATTTTGCAACTGTACGGCGTGCCAGATCGATACCGTTGTTTTTCAGATTTTCGACGATATCGTCATCGGAAAGGACGGCATCAGCTGCCTCCTGGGAGATCATTGCCTTGATGCGATGGCGAACCGCTTCGGCAGAATGACTGTCGCCACCCTCGACGGAACTGATCGACACGCTGAAGAAATATTTCAGCTCGAAAACCCCTCGGGGCGTCAGCATGTATTTTTTGGACGTGACGCGGCTGACGGTGGATTCGTGCATCTTGATCGCGTCCGCGACCGTCTTGAGGTTCAGCGGTCGCAGATGACCGACGCCGTTGATGAGGAAGGCATCCTGCTGGCGCACGATTTCCGTGGCGACCTTCATGATGGTCTTGGCGCGCTGGTCGAGACTTCGGGTCAGCCAGTGCGCCGTCTGCATGCAATCGGACAGAAAATCCTGATCTTCGCCCTGACGCGTCTTGTGTTTTGAGACTTCGGCGAAATAGGTCTGGTTGATGAGCACGCGTGGCAGGGTGTCGGGATTGATTTCCACGAGCCAGCCACCTTCTGACGATGGACGTACGATGATATCGGGTACGATCGTCTCCGAAACGGTCGACTCGAAGCCTGCACCCGGGCGCGGGTTGAGCATCCTGATTTCCGAAAGCATGTCGAGGAGGTCTTCCTCGTCAACGCCACAGAGTTTCTTCAGCGTGGCGAAGTCGCGTTTCGCCAGCAATTCCAGATTATCGATGAAAGCCCGCATGGCCGGATCGAGTCGGTCTTTCTGGGAAAGCTGGATCGCCAGGCATTCGCTCAGGGACCGCGCAAAAACGCCGGGCGGATCGAAGCCCTGCAAGAGCTTCAGAACGCTTTCCGTGACTGCTGTTGTCGTTCCCAGTCGGTCGGCGACATCCTGCACCGCATCAGCCGCGATATATCCGGTTTCATCCAGCTGCCCGATCAGGGCATCCGCGATCACCCGGTCTTCGGTCGATGTTATGGCGAATGGCAGTTGCTGGTTCAGATGGTCGTGAAGACTCGGTTTTGCGGCGACGAAATCATCGAGATCGTAGCTTTCTCCTGCTTCCTGCCCAGGCATCGAGCGCCACTGGCTCAGCAGCTCCGGGGCATCTGCCTTTCGGGGCTCGGCATCGTCTGGAAAGACATTTTCGAAACTGGTATCGAGTTGCTCGCCAAGATTGGCGGCGGGATCGCCGTACCAGTCCTCGCTATCAGCGGTGACGGTTGCAGCCGGTTTTCCCGCGAGGTCGTCACTGGCGTCGCTGAAATTATCGGCATTTTCGGGCGTGTTGCCGCCCAAATCGCTGTCGTTTGCTACAATTTCCAGCAGCGGATTCCGCTCAACTTCCTGTGCGATAAACTGAGTCAGCTCAAAATGAGTCATTTGAAGCAGCTGTATCGACTGCATCAACTGCGGTGTCATCACGAGAGACTGGTTTTGACGCAGCAAAAGGTTGGCAGATAATGCCATGGCGGACGCGAAACTCCCCTTACAGCTTTCCCGCTGCTTCATTTTCCGAAAAATTTACGGAGACAATGAAACTTGGCCCAAAAATTGCTTTTTTATTCTATTTGGTCAAGCGTCAGAGTGGGGGGAGATGAAGAATCTTTCGCGTCCGGACGTCAGAGGCTAAAATTATTACCCAGATAGAGACGGCGTACGTCGGGATTGTTGACGATGTCGTCGGCACGGCCATGGGTCAGGACTTCGCCAGCATGAATAATGTAGGCGCGGTCGATAAGGCCAAGCGTCTCTCTGACGTTATGATCGGTAATCAGAACGCCAATACCGCGTGCAGTCAAGTGCCGCACGAGATTCTGGATGTCGCTGACGGAAATCGGATCGACGCCGGCGAACGGTTCGTCCAGCAGCATGAAGGTCGGGTCCGTCGCGAGGGCGCGTGCGATTTCAAGGCGTCGCCGCTCACCGCCTGAGAGCGCAACCGCCGGTGATTTGCGTAGCTGGGCGATGTGAAACTCTTCCAGCAGCTCATCAAGCTTGTGGTTGCGCTTCACGCTGTCCGGCTCATGAACTTCCAGAACGGCCTTGATATTGTCTTCCACCGTCAGACCACGGAAAATCGAAGCTTCCTGCGGTAGATAACCGACGCCGAGACGCGAGCGACGGTACATCGGCATGGTCGTGACATCGTTGCCGTTGATGGCGATCTTGCCCGTGTCGACCGGTACAAGTCCGGTAATCATATAGAAACAGGTCGTTTTGCCAGCGCCGTTCGGGCCAAGCAGGCCAACGGCTTCGCCGCGGCGGACGACCAGCGACACGCCATTGACCACGCGTCGCGTGTTGTAGGTCTTTGTCAGGCCATGCGCGATCAGCGTGCCTTCATAGCGCGCCTTGTCTGCCGACGAAGCCATTTCATCGGAGCGGCTCGGCGCTGCGCCGAACATTTTTGAGAACGAGGGTATCTTCACGAGGAAAGGCTACTGTTTTTTCTGCTGCGACTTCGGATCGAGCATGATCCGGACAGGGCCGCCGCAGCTTTCAAGCTTGGCCTGTCCCGTGTTCATCAGAACGGTCAGCTTGCAGCCGGTGAAGACGTTGGTGCCTTCGGACAGAACAACCTGCTTGCCGGTGAGAATGAAGGTCTGCGCCGCCATGTCGAACTCGCCATGGTCGGCGGTCGCCTTCTGGGTGCCGGATGTCAGGAAGACATTGTTGTCGACGAAGATCTTTTCGATATTCGCATCGCCGCTTGTGAGCGACGAACCTTCGCCCTTGTAGTTGACGGTCATCTTGCCGGACTGAAGCGTGGTCGTTCCCTGAACGACCTTCACGTTGCCGGTGAAATAGGCTTTGCGCTCCTGATCCCGGATCTCAAGCTGATCGCTCTCGATCGCAATGGGCTGGTCGCCGGAAAGTTTGACGCCCTGCATGTTGCTGGTCGTGCTCTGTGCCAGCGCGGTGGAGGCGAAACAGACGGCGGCAATCGCGAGATAGGCCGGCTTGCCGAAGAAAACGGGACGGGAAATGTGCATCATCTGGACCGGGCTCTCAGTTGCCTTCATTCTTGATATTGGATGCAGCGATACGCGCGCGTACCTGCCCCGAAAAAGTGATAGTTTTGCCATTATCTGCGATCTGAATGGATTGCGCAACAATGGACCCGTCCTTTGTTTTGATGGACACGGGATCTTCGCTGCTCATCTTTCCAGCCTTCAGGTCAACATCTGCCGACTGGAACTTCGCTTGTATTCCATTGCTGAGATTGATGTCAAAAGGTGCCGTCATCTTCAACGCGTTTGTCGAGCGGTCGAAAATGCCTTCCTTCGCAACCACTTCGGCAATGATGTCGTTCACCGGCACCGCTGCCAGAACCTTCTCGAGCGTCATGAGATTGGGGTTTGCGATGTCCTGAAGGGCGCGGTCGGCGTTCATCGAATAATCGATACCCTGTTCGTTACGACCGGCAACCGCTGGCTTTTCCATGACGATCTTGCCGTCTTCGATGCGCGCGCTTTCAAGCGATACTTCGTCCGGAACCCAGGTTCTCAGCAGTGAAACACCGATAAAGGCCAGCGAAACCACAAGCGCGCTGACAGGCAGGATGATCTTCAGGCGCTTGACCAGCACGGAATGTTTCAGCGCGCGCTCGTAGGCCACGGCCTGACCGTTCGGCAATGAAAATGCGGGCGCTGGTTCGCGAAGTCTTTCAAGCATGTGAGTGGGTCCGGTCACTTCGTACGCGCCATATGTGGTCCGCAGCGGAAGTTTTTTGTTTATCCTAATGTGTTTGGCACGAGTGCCTTGTCCTGCCAATATGGTTTTTGTCTGAACGGGTACAAGAGAAGCGCTAATTTTATCATAATTCGGTTTACGCATTGCTTCCTTACAGCTTCGCGCTAGAACCACAACATTGCGTGCCGCGTGCGGCATTGCCTTGGAACACCGCGAGGGCAGAGGTTTTTATGGATCAGATGGCGATAGCGGATCGCAGGCAGCTGCGTCGAAAGCTGACATTCTGGCGGATCGCCGCCGTTTTCCTGTTGGTTGCCGGTCTTTTCGGAATCTATCGTTTCTTCTGGACAGAGCCTGGCCAGAACGCCCGCCCGCATATCGCCCGCGTCGAGATTTCCGGCCTGATACAGGACAATACGGAGCTTTTGGAGCGTCTCGCCAAGATCGAGAAAAATGACAACGTGAAGGGGCTGATCGTTTCGATTTCCTCGCCCGGCGGTACGACCTACGGCGGTGAGCGCATCTTCAAGGCGCTTCGCGCCGTTGCGGAAAAGAAGCCGGTCGTTTCGGATATCCGCACACTGGCTGCGTCTGCGGGTTACATGATCGCCGCAGCAGGTGATGCGATCGTCGCAGGCGAGACATCCATCACCGGCTCGATTGGCGTCATCTTCCAGTATCCTCAGCTCGGGCCGCTGATGGAAAAGCTTGGTGTGTCGCTACAGGAAATCAAATCATCGCCGCTGAAGGCCGAACCCTCGCCCTTCCACGACGCGCCTGAAGAGGCGAAGGTGATGATAAGGGCGATGGTGACGGACAGCTACAACTGGTTTGTCGACCTTGTGGCGGATCGTCGCAAGCTTCCCAAAGACGATGTGCTGAAACTGGCTGACGGGTCGATCTACACCGGTCGGCAGGCGCTGGCCAACAGGCTGGTGGACAAGCTAGGCGGCGAAAAGGAAATCCGCGAGTACTTTGAGACGCGTGGTGTGGCAAAGGATCTGCCGATCGTTGAGTGGCGTGCGCCGTCTTCAAAATCACCGCTTTCGATCTTCAGCCTCGCCGGGATTGCAAGAATGTTGGGATATGACGATTTTATCCCGTTTGCAGGGGCTGGTCAGATTGGTGCGGACAAGTTGTTTCTTGACGGTCTCGTTTCGGTTTGGCAGGTTGAGCAAAATTAAAAACCCAATTTTTTCAGGGGGCAACCGTGATAAAGTCTGAACTGGTGCAGATTGTTGCTGCGCGTAACCCGCACCTTTATCACCGCGACGTCGAAAATATCGTCAACGCGGTGCTGGATGAAATCACCGATGCTCTTGCGGCAGGAAATCGCGTAGAGCTTCGCGGCTTCGGTGCATTCTCCGTCAAGAACCGTCCGTCGCGATCTGGCCGGAACCCACGCACGGGTGAGTCGGTTTTCGTCGAGGAAAAATGGGTGCCTTTCTTCAAGACAGGCAAGGAACTGCGTGAGCGGCTGAACCCTGGCATGGGTGACGAAGAGGACGATTGATCCTGTCGGCTTTCCAGGCCGGACCCTGGCTCGCCCGCCAAGATGGAGTATTGCGGATGTCGAAAAAACTCATCAACCTCATCATCTTGGTGCCGCTGGCGGTTGTACTGATCATTCTGTGCGTCGCTAACCGTCAGTCCGCGACGCTCGCGCTCAACCCTTTCAGGCCCGAAGACGGCGTTCTGTCCTTTACGGCGCCTTTCTTTGTCTTCCTGTTTCTCGCCGTGATTTTCGGCGTGCTGCTGGGCTCTGCGGCAACATGGATTTCGCAGGGCAAACATCGCAAGCGGGCGCGCGCCGAAGCCAGGGAAGCTATGCGCTGGCATGACGAGGCAAACCGGCAGAAAGCCGCCGTTGCCACGCAGATTTCGCATCTCCCGGCAAAGTGATGTCGCAGACATTCCGGCAGTCTCTATGCGAGCGCTGCGCGGAATGGTATCTGCTGCCTGATAAAGAGTTGGGCAGAAGCGGAAAGATCTCCATTGAAGAAGAAAGACAGCCGGCCGGGCAACAGGACGCGTGCCGGGAGCGATAAGAAACAGACCTTTGCGGCAAAGCCGTCGCGGCATTCGGAAAATGCGCCGAAGAAGCGCGAGCCCGACGCCATACGCAGTGCGCCCAAACCTGCTGCCAAGGAAAAAGTTGTCGCTCCGCAGCCTGCTGAGCAGGTGCCTTCCCGTGCTCTCAAGACCCGTACCGGCGATGTGCCTGCTGAACAGGTGCCCGTCATTCTGGAATCCAGCGGTGCCGGTGATTTTCATCTGATTGACAGCGGCAACGGGCTGAAGCTCGAGCAATATGGCGACTACCGGATCGTCAGGCCGGAAGCGCAGGCACTTTGGCGCCCGACGCTGCCGGAGCGTGTCTGGCAGAACGTCGATGCCGTGTTCACTGGCGATACGGACGAGGACGGCATGGGCCGTTGGCGTTTCCCGAAAGCGGCGCTTGGCGAAACATGGCCGTTATCACTGCTCGGCGTTGATTTTCTGGGCCGCTTCACGGCGTTTCGCCATGTTGGTGTTTTTCCGGAGCAGATCGTACATTGGCAATGGCTGAAGACTACCGTCGAAACGGCGGACAGGCCGCTGAAGGTGCTCAATCTGTTTGGTTATACCGGCGTTGCGTCTTTGGTCGCGGCAGCCGCTGGCGCCGAGGTGACCCACGTCGATGCGTCCAAGAAGGCGATCGGCTGGGCCAAAGAGAACCAGGCGCTTGCCGGGCTGGAGAATGCGCCGATCCGCTGGATCTGCGAGGATGCGATGAAGTTCATCCTGCGCGAGGAACGGCGCGGCAACACCTATGACATCATTCTCACGGACCCACCGAAATTCGGACGCGGCACTCATGGCGAAGTCTGGGAGCTGTTCGACCATCTGCCGCTGATGCTGGACGTTTGCCGCGATATCCTCTCCCCGAATGCGCTTGGATTTGTGCTGACGGCTTACTCCATCCGCGCCAGCTTTTATTCCATGCACGAACTGATGCGCGAGACGATGCGCGGCGCCGGTGGCGTCGTCGCGTCCGGCGAACTTGTCATTCGCGAGGCCGGTCTTGATGGCAAGACGCCGGGCCGTGCGCTGTCCACATCACTCTTCAGCCGCTGGGTGCCCAAATGACGAACGATATGCGCGAAAGCGGTGCGCGCCGCGTGGGCCAGGTCAAGGAAGTAACCAGCCTCGCCAACCCCATCATCAAGGATATCAAGAACCTCACCCAGAAAAAGGGCCGCGAGGAGACTGGTACCTTCATGGCTGAGGGGCTGAAACTGGTCATCGACGCCCTCGAACTGGGCTGGACGATCAGGACGCTGGTCTATGCCAAGGCGGCGAAAGGCAAGCCGCTGGTGGAGCAGGTAGCGGCAAAGACAGTCGCCTCTGGCGGTCTGGTGCTGGAAGTCAGCGAAAAGGTAATTTCCTCCATCACCCGGCGCGACAATCCACAGATGGTCGTCGGCATTTTCGAACAGAAGTGGAAGCCGCTGAGGGAAATCCGCCCGCTCAAGGGCGAGACATACATGGCGCTCGACCGTGTGCGCGATCCAGGCAACCTTGGCACCATCATCCGCACTGCCGATGCCGCAGGCGCATCTGGCGTCATTCTGGTCGGCGATTGCACCGATCCTTTTTCGCTGGAAACGGTGCGCGCCACCATGGGCTCTGTTTTCGCAACGCCCGTTGCCCGTGCCACGGTCGAAGAGTTTCTGGCCTGGAAGAAAACGGCTGATGTCAGCGTCGTTGCCACCCATCTTGCCGGCTCGGTCGATTATCGCACCATCGATTACGCGAAAAAGCCGGTTGTTCTGCTTATGGGCAACGAGCAGTCCGGCCTGCCGCCTGAACTTGCCAGCAAGGCGGACCAGCTCGCGCGCATTCCCCAGCAGGGCCGCGCTGACAGTCTCAACCTGGCCATCGCAAGCGCCGTCATGCTTTTCGAGGCGCGTCGTCACCTCCTGGAACTGGCTCCGGTGAAATAATGCAGAACAAAGCTTTGTTTGCGAGAACCATTCCAGCCGTCGTCCTGATCGTGGCGGCGCTTGTTCTCGATCAGGTCATCAAGCTTCTGGTCGAAGCCCGCCTGCCGTTGCAGGAAATGGTACCGGTCATGCCGTTTCTTGCGCTCTACCGAACCTACAATCTGGGTGTGGCCTTTTCGATGCTCGCCGACATGGAGGGCTGGTTCATTGTTGCCATGCGCCTCGTCATCGTCGGCTTCGTCATCTGGCTATGGCGCAAGACGGAGCCGAACAGAACATTCGCGCATCTTGGATTTGCGCTCATCATCGCGGGTGCGGCTGGCAACATCTTTGACCGTTTCCTGTATGGGCATGTGATCGACTACATCCTGTTCCATACGCAGACCTGGTCGTTTGCGGTTTTCAACTTGGCCGACACGTTCATAACGATCGGTGCGGGCTGCGTCATTCTGGACGAAATTCTTCACGCCCGGGCAACCAAAAAGTAAAATTTTAGAGTTTCGTCGAAAGATATCAAAACCGTTGTCGTGTTAGCGGTTTTGTATGAGCGAACTTGCGAAACTTCGGGAAAAGATTTCGGACGGTTTTGATCCGCCGGTTGCTTTGGAAAGGCAGCCTTGGGCTGATGACGAAGCTGCGCTGCAATCCTCATCGACAAGCCCTTATTCGCAGTCCAGAAGTGGCCTTGGTCTCCTCCTGTCTGCATCCTTCCTTGCGGGCGTTGCGCTGGCACTGCTATCAGCGCTCGGCCTGCCTTCCGTCGTTGTTGTCGTTGCGGCTTTACTGTGCGCGGCAATCTCTGCCGGACTTTTTTTCCTCGGACGGTTTCATGTTTTGAGCGACGCGGCCCTTCACGAGGGGGCTGACATCTCCGCCCGACATGTGGGTAACCGTTCGATCATTGCCGATATCCATGACGTGATGGGCGATATCGTCGTGATCCGGGATATGGACAGGCGAATCGTTGAAGCCAATGCGATTTTTCGTGACATGACCGGATGTGTCGTTCCTGAGGGGAGGACATGCGAGGAGATCGGTATTGCGTTCCGTCCGGGTGACAGGGTGCACGCATATGACGTCGAGATCGCCACGCCTTACGGACAGCGTGTTTTCGTCTGGCAGGATGCCGTCACACAAGACCTCAACAGCAGCCGCCTTCTCATCAGCAGCATCGCAAGGGATGTGACGGAGGAGCGCCTTGCCGTTGCTGCACGCGAGGAAGCGCGGCTGCGTGCGGAAAAAACCGATGCCGACAAGGCGAGACTGCTGGCAACCGTCAGCCATGAAATACGCCTGCCCCTTTCCGGCATTCTCGGCATGAATCATCTTCTCTCCCAGACAAGGCTGACCGAGGAGCAGCGCAATTACCTCGATGGCATGCGGCAGTCTGGCCAGTCTCTTGTTCAGCTTGTCGAGGATCTGCTCGATTATTCGACCATGGAAGCAGGGCGCTTCAGGCTCAATCCGCGCGCCGAGAACCTGCGGCAGCTTATCGAGAGCGTGGTGGAAATGCTGGCCCATCGCGCTCATGAGAAGGGCATAGAAGTCGCCTCATTCGTTGCCGTCGATGTGCCCGACTACCTGGATTTCGATACGGCGCGGTTGCGACAGGTCTTGTTCAACCTGATCGGAAACGCCGTAAAATTCACGAAAGAGGGCGGTGTTGCCGTGCACGCCGATCTGTCGGATGGGGAATTGCGCATCGCTGTCGAGGACAGTGGCCCCGGCATGACCAATCAGGAGCAGGAGCGTATTTTCGGCGAGTTCGAGCAGGCTGGACCGCTTTCACAACGCAGCGCCGGCACGGGTCTTGGTCTGGCGATTTCCGCCCGCATCATGCGTGAATTCGGCGGTACCCTGACCGTTTCGAGCCGCAAGGGCAAAGGCAGCATATTTACGCTGGCATTTCGCCCCGGCGTGGTTGCGGTCGAAAAAAGATCCCCGGATCGCCAGAACTGTCTTGAGCATACGAATGTCTTGCTGATCGCGCCGCAGGGGGTGGCCTCCCGCCTGATGAAGGACGCGATTGCTGCGTTTGCCGGCAGATGCATGCATATGCACACGCCGGCTGCTCTTTGCGCATTCCTGGAGGATCCTGCGCGTGGGTTCCTCAGCGTCACGGATGTCATCGTCGACCGGCGTGTCGCTGACGACTTCAAGGATGTGTTGAAAAACGCCCCCCACCTGAGCGAGAAAGCGGTACGCCGAACCCTGCTGGTCAGCCCGGAAGAGCGTCCCTCGCAGATGCACGGTGATTTCGATGCATGGCTCATTCGCCCGTTGCGCGAAAAGTCACTGATCGATGTTTTGTGCGGACGACTGCGTGGGATCGAACGGCGCGATGCCATCAATGACAACCACCCCGATGTCGGCCTGTCGCCGCGCATGGCCAGTGGTTCCTACGGCATTGATATCCTTGTGGCGGAAGATGATGCTGTCAATGCGCGCATCATCGAGGCGGTTCTGCGCAAAAGCGGCTACTCGCCCCGGCTGGTCAGGGACTTCGATGCCCTGCGGCAGGCGCTCGCGCCGGGCGTGGATGTCTTGCCGGATCTGGTGATTTCCGATCTCAATATGCCGGGTGGTGAAGGTCTCGATGTGCTGCCTCCGCTCTGCCGGTCCTTCGAGGGAGAGAGGCGAATTCCGGTGATTGTTCTGACGGGAGAAGCGGATCGCACAACCGCCGATACCCTGCTGCAGGCGGGGGCTGGTGCGGTTTTGACAAAGCCCGTCGATCCCAAGCGGCTGATTGAGGAAATTCGCCGTCTGCTCGAGGGAAAACGTCTGTTTTTGTCGTAGCCGGGCGAATTTGTCATCGCGATCCATTGTCACTATTCTGTCGTCAATTGGTGATTTATGACAGGGAGATCCTTTGGCGGTGGAGCGATTCCCCATGGTTGCGGAAATCATGAATCACGACGTCTGTGAAAACGATATTGCCGTCAAACCCCTCCCGGGAACGAGGCAGAGCAATGAGGGCGTTTTCGGCCGGATCGGCACCCTCGAAACGAGACTTGCCAGAACGGATCGCGAAATCGACGCTGCCCAGTCCGTTCGCTACCGCGTTTTCGTCGAGGAGATGAAGGCACGGCTTCCCGCCGACGCGATGCGACGTAAACGCGACATCGATGCATGGGACAGCGTTTGCGATCATCTGCTCGTTCTGGACAACGCCATCGAGGGCGATACCGAAGATCAGATCGTTGGCACCTATCGCTTGTTGCGGCAGGAAACGGCAGTTGCCAATAATGGATTTTATTCAGCGAGCGAGTTCGATATCGGTGGGCTGATCGCCCGCCATCCTGGCAAGCGTTTCATGGAGCTTGGCCGCTCCTGCGTGCTGCCGGAATATCGCACCAAACGCACTGTTGAATTGCTGTGGCAGGGCAACTGGGCCTATGCCGTCAAGCATCGCATGGACGCGATGATCGGTTGTGCCTCGTTCCCGGGTGTCCAGCCGGAATTCCACGCGCTGGCGCTCTCGTTCCTGCACCACAATTGCGTTGCCAAGGGAGAATGGACCGCCTCGGCTCTTCCCGAGCTTTATCGCGAGATGGATCTCATGCCCGCCGAGGCGATCAATGCCCGCAAGGCGTTGAACGCCATGCCGCCGCTCATCAAGGGCTACATGAGGCTCGGCGCGATGTTCGGTTCCGGTGCGGTGGTGGATCACGCTTTCAACACCACGGATGTGCTGGTGGTCCTTCCGGTGACATCGATTGCGGGCCGATACATCAGCTATTATGGCGGCGATGCCGAGCGCTTCAACGGCTGAAGGCGGAAATCGTCGAAGCTTCCTGTGGGCAGGCAGTTCGCGCGTGTTGTTCTTGTGTGATGGGGCCGCTAGTCTCAGCGCTCTTTTCCCGTAACACGAAACCGATACGATCAGGCCATTGACGGACGTTCATTCCACAGCCTCTCTCATCTCGGAGGAGAGCCGCGCTTCGGCTACTCCGATGATGGAACAGTATATCGAGATCAAGTCGAACAATCCCGGTTCGCTGCTGTTCTACCGCATGGGCGATTTTTACGAGTTGTTCTTCGAAGATGCGGTCGAGGCATCGCGTGCGCTTGGCATAACGCTGACGAAACGCGGCCAGCACATGGGGCAGGACATTGCCATGTGCGGCGTACCGGTTCACGCTGCCGATGACTATCTCCAGAAACTTATCCTGCGCGGGTATCGCGTCGCCGTCTGTGAGCAGGTGGAAGATCCTGCCGAAGCCAAGAAGCGCGGCTCAAAATCCGTGGTCAAGCGTGATGTCGTGCGTCTCGTCACACCCGGAACGCTGACCGAAGAAAAGCTGCTGTCTCCGACGGAATCCAACTATCTGATGGCGCTTGCCCGTATTCGCGGCAGTGCAGAGGCGCAGTTCGCACTCGCCTGGATCGATATTTCCACCGGTGTTTTCCGTCTGGCGGAAACGACGCTGACGCGGCTTCTCGCCGATATCTGGCGCATCGATCCACGTGAACTGATCGTTGCCGACAGCCTGTTCCACGACGAAGAGCTGAAGCCGGTCTTTGACGTGCTTGGCCGTATCGCCGTGCCGCAGCCTGCCATCCTTTTCGATAGCGCCACGGCCGAAGGGCGTATCGCACGCTATTTCAATGTGTCCACATTGGATGGTTTCGGCACGTTTTCGCGGGTGGAGATGGCCGCTGCCGCTGCTGCCGTCGCTTATGTCGAGAAGACCCAGATTGCCGAACGCCCGCCGCTCGGAAGTCCTGAGCGGGAAAGTGCTACCACCACGCTGTTCATCGACCCGGCGACCCGTGCCAATCTTGAGCTGGTGAAAACGCTATCGGGCGATCGCGATGGTTCTCTGCTGCATTCCATAAACCGGACCGTGACGGGCGGTGGAGCGCGCCTTCTGGCGGAACGGCTGATGTCGCCGCTGACCGATCCGGAAAGGATCAATACGCGGCTCGATGCGGTCGCCTACCTCATTGACGATGTGTCCCTCTGTGACAGTCTGCGCGATGCCTTGAAGCAGGTTGCCGACATGCCGCGCGCGCTGTCGCGCCTTGCGCTGGAGCGTGGTGGCCCTCGTGATCTGGGCGCGATCCGGCAGGGCCTTTCGGCCGCGGCGCAAGTGGCGGCGATACTCGATCAGGGGCTTTTGCCAGACGAGCTTGCGAACGCGCTTGCCGATCTGAAGGCGCTCCCGGGCGGTCTGGAGGCGATGCTTGGAGCGATGCTCGCCGATGATCTTCCCCTGTTGAAACGCGATGGCGGTTTCGTGCGGGAAGGTTCCAACTCCGATCTGGACGAAGTGCGTGCGCTGCGTGACCAGTCGCGGCGGGTGATCGCCGGTTTGCAGCTGAAATATGCCGACGAGACGGGCATCAAGTCCCTCAAGATCAAGCACAACAACGTGCTCGGTTATTTCATCGAGGTGACGGCGGGCAACGCCGATGTGATGACCTCCACGGACGAGGCGAAGGGCCGTTTCATTCACCGCCAGACCATGGCGGGCGCCATGCGATTCACGACGACCGAGCTTGCCGATCTCGAAAGCCGCATCGCCAACGCCGCCGCTCAGGCGCTCACGATGGAGCTGGACGCCTTTGAGCAGATGGTGCAGGCGGTGGTTCAGCAGGCAGAGCCGATCAAGGCGGGCGCGCTTGCGCTCGCCGTAATCGATGTGGCGGGAAGCCTCGCCCATCTTGCCGCCGAACAGGGTTACTGCCGCCCGATTGTCGACGCCTCCATGACCTTTGCCATCAAGGGCGGGCGTCATCCGGTGGTCGAACAGGCTTTGCGGCGCCAGTCTGCTGGCCCTTTCATTGCCAACGACTGCGACCTTTCCGCTGTCAACGGCGGCAAGAACGGTGCGATCTGGCTGCTGACCGGTCCCAACATGGGTGGTAAATCGACCTTCCTGCGCCAGAACGCCCTGATCGCCATTCTCGCGCAGATCGGTGCATTCGTTCCGGCGCAATCTGCCCATATCGGCGTTGTCGACCGTCTGTTTTCCCGTGTCGGTGCGTCGGACGATCTGGCGCGTGGCCGTTCTACCTTCATGGTTGAAATGGTCGAGACGGCGGCTATTCTCAATCAGGCAACCGAACGTTCGCTTGTCATTCTGGACGAGATCGGCCGCGGCACGGCAACCTTCGATGGCCTGTCGATCGCCTGGGCGGCGGTGGAGCATCTGCACGAGGCCAACCGTTGCCGCGGGCTTTTCGCCACCCATTTTCATGAGCTGACGGTGTTGTCCGAAAAGCTCGGCCGCCTTTCCAATGCCACGATGCGGGTTAAGGAGTGGGAAGGTGATGTCATCTTTCTGCACGAGGTCGGGCCGGGCGCTGCGGATCGCTCCTACGGCATTCAGGTGGCGAAGCTCGCAGGACTTCCGGCTTCCGTGGTGGAACGCGCCCGCGATGTGCTGACCAAGCTGGAGGATGCCGATCGCAAGAACCCGGCGAGCCAGCTCATCGACGATCTGCCGCTGTTTCAGGTTGCCGTTCGCCGTGAGGACGGTCGCAAGAGCGGCTCTTCCAAGGTGGAGGACAGCTTGAAGGCGATGAATCCGGATGAGATGACGCCGCGTGAGGCACTGGACGCGCTCTATGCGTTGAAGAAAGAACTTGGCAAGGCTTCATGAATAGAGTGCCTGTCCATTGCCTTCGAAACTCGATATAGGACGGTGCCGATAAAGTAGCGCATTGCCCGCAAGACATGGATACCGGCATAGATGGCCATCAGTGACCTCGATTTTTCTGCAATTCTCGATGTTCCGGCGCTGAAGCGGGAATGCGATCTGATCTTCAAGGAAGATGGCAAGCGCATTTCCGATGTGCGTTCTGAACTGCTGCCGATTTTCCGCAAGGCAAATACGGCAGGTCGCCAGAAGGCGCGGGATCTGCTGAACGCCGATGGCAGCGGTATCGATTGTGCCCGGCGCATTTCGTGGTTGCAGGATCGCCTGATCGAGGTGCTCTACGATCTGACCTGCCAATATGTGTATCCCAAAGATGCTCCGCAGATCGCCGTTACCGCCGTTGGCGGCTACGGGCGCGGCACACTGGCACCTGGATCGGATATCGACCTCCTGTTCCTGATGCCGGCGAAGAATACGCCCGACATGCATAAGGCGGTCGAGTTCGTTCTGTATCTCCTGTGGGATCTCGGCTTCAAGGTCGGCCACGCGACCCGCACCGTGGATGAATGTATCCGTCTGTCCAAGTCGGACATGACCATCCGTACTGCCATTCTTGAAGTGCGCTCGATCTGCGGCAGGCAGGCTTTGGCCGATGATCTGGAAAAGCGTTTCGAGGCGGAAGTCGCCACTGGGACTGGGCCTGAATTCATTGCCGCAAAGCTCGGCGAGCGCGATCAGCGGCACCGCAAGGCTGGCGACACGCGTTATCTGGTCGAGCCGAACGTCAAGGAAGGCAAGGGCGGCCTGCGCGACCTGCACACGCTGTTCTGGATCGCCAAATATTATTATCATGTTCGCGATGCGGCCGATCTCGTCAAGCTCGGCGTTCTGTCGAAGCGCGAACTGAAGTTGTTCGAAAAGGCCGACGATTTTCTCTGGGCCGTACGCTGCCAGATGCATTTTATCACCGGCAAGGCCGAAGAGCGCCTTTCCTTCGATATCCAGCGAGAGATTGCCGATGCTCTGGGCTATCAGCCGCGACCCGGTCTTTCCGCGGTCGAGCGCTTCATGAAGCATTACTTCCTCGTGGCGAAGGACGTCGGCGATCTGACACGCATCGTCTGCGCGGCACTTGAAGACCAGCAGGCTAAGGATGTGCCCGGCCTGACCGGTGTTCTGAGCCGCTTTGCCCGCCGCCTGCGCAAGATTCCCGGCTCCGTCGAGTTTGTGGAGGATCGGGGGCGGATCGCACTCGCCAAGCCGGACGTCTTCAGGAACGACCCGGTGAACCTCATCCGGCTGTTCCATATCGCCGACATCAACAATCTCGAACTGCATCCCGATGCGCTGCGCGTCGTGACACGCTCGCTGTCGCTCATCAACAACGATCTGCGCGAGAATGAGGAAGCAAACCGCCTGTTCCTGTCGATCCTCACGTCGCGGCGCGATCCCGCGCTGACTCTGAGGCGCATGAACGAGGCTGGCGTGCTGGGCAAATTCATTCCCGAATTCGGCAAGATCGTTTCGATGATGCAGTTCAACATGTATCATCACTATACGGTGGACGAACATCTGATCCGCTCCGTCGGCATTCTCTCCGAAGTTGACAAGGGCGTTGCGGTTGACGCGCACCCGCTTGCCAACCAGCTGATGCCGAGCCTCGAGGACCGCGACGCGCTCTATGTCGCCGTGCTGCTGCACGATGTCGCCAAGGGGCGGCAGGAAGACCACTCGATTGCCGGTGCACGTGTTGCCCGCAAGCTGTGCCAGCGGTTCCGGCTGACGGGCAAGCAGACCGAGACAGTTGTCTGGCTGATCGAGCAGCACCTGTTGATGTCCATGGTCGCCCAGACCCGCGATCTGCATGACCGCAAGACGATCACCGATTTTGCCGACAAGGTTCAGTCTATGGACCGGCTGAAAATGCTGCTGATCCTGACGGTCTGCGATATCCGCGCTGTTGGTCCCGGTGTCTGGAACGGCTGGAAAGGCCAGCTGCTCCGCTCACTTTATTATGAAACGGAACTGCTTCTGTCCGGTGGCTTCTCCGAAGTCTCCCGCAAGGAACGGGCCAAGATCGCCCGTCAGGCGCTTGAAGATGCATTGGATGACTGGGGCCAGAAGGCACGCCGCAGATACACCAAGCTGCATTACGAGCCTTATCTGCTGACAGTGGCACTGGAAGATCAGGTGCGGCATACGCGTTTCATCCGCGAGGCCGACAAGCAGGAAAAGGCGCTCTCGACCATGGTCAGGACGCATTCGTTCCACGCCATTACCGAAATCACGGTACTGGCACCGGACCATCCGCGTCTTCTGTCGATCATCACCGGTGCCTGCGCAGCGGCTGGCGCCAACATTGCCGACGCACAGATCTTCACGACGTCCGATGGGCGGGCGCTGGATACGATCCTCATCAACCGGGAATTCCCCATTGACGAGGACGAGATGCGCCGCGGCAACAATGTCGGCAAGCTGATCGAGGAAGTGCTCTCCGGAAAGCAACGCCTTCCGGAAATGATCGCGACCCGGACCAAGAGCCGCAGGAAAAAAAGTGCCTTCACGATTCCTCCGTCGGTCACCATTTCGAATGGCCTTTCGAACAAGTTTACGGTCATCGAAGTGGAATGCCTTGACCGTCCCGGCCTGTTGGCGGACATGACGGCGGTGCTGGCCGATCTTTCGCTCGACATTCACTCTGCCCGCATCACCACGTTCGGTGAGAAGGTCATAGATACCTTCTACGTGACGGACCTGTTCGGGCAAAAGATCACGACAGATAATCGCCAGGCAAACATTGCCGTCCGGCTGAAGGCCGTGATGAGCGAGCAGGAAGACGAACTGCGTGACCGGATGCCGAATGGTATCATCGCCCACCCTGACGTAGCGGCGCTGCCGGCTGCCGGTACGGCAAAGGTGTGATGCGATGAGCCTGATCGGCAAGTTCGCCACGGTTGGTACGGCAACGCTCGGCAGCCGCATTTTCGGGTTTCTGCGTGAAACCCTTATGGCCGCCGCCGTCGGTACCGGCCCGGTGGCCGACGCCTTCAATGCGGCCTTCCGCTTTCCGAACACCTTCCGGCGGCTTTTTGCCGAAGGGGCGTTCAACTCCGCATTCGTGCCTCTTTTCGCCAAGGAAATCGAGGCGAATGGCATGGAAGGTGCGAGGCGGTTTTCCGAAGAGGTTTTCGGGGTTCTTTTCACCGTACTTCTGGCGCTGACGATCCTCATGGAACTGTCGATGCCGTTTATCGTGCGGACTGTGATCGCGCCGGGTTTCGTCGAGGATACGGTCAAGTTCGAAAATACCGTGCATCTCGCAACGATCATGTTCCCCTATCTCGCCTGCATGTCGCTGGCGGCGATGATGGGCGGCATGTTGAACTCGCTGCATCGCTATTTTGCCGCCGCGATCGCTCCGGTGTTTTTGAACATTATCCTCATTGGCGTGCTGGCACTGGCCTGGTGGAAGAATTACGATCCTTTGCAGGTGGGTTATGCCTTGTCCTGGGGCGTTATGGCCGCAGGCCTCGTGCAGCTCGCGATCGTCTGGATCGCCGTGCGCAACGCGGGCATGAAAATCGGCTTCCGCCGTCCGCGTCTGACGAAGAATGTGCAGCGTCTTCTTGTTCTGGCGCTTCCAGCCGCGATCACCGGTGGCATCACTCAGATCAACCTGCTCATCAACACCAACATCGCGTCTGGCGGTGAAGGGGTCATCTCATCTCTGGCCTACGCAGACCGCATCTATCAGCTGCCGCTTGGCGTTGTCGGCATCGCCGTCGCCACGGTGCTGTTGCCGGAACTCTCACGGGCTTTGCGAGGCGGCCACATGGTGGAGGCGGGCAGCCTTCAGAACCGTTCGGTGGAATTCGTTCTCTTCCTGACGCTGCCTGCAGCCGCAGCGCTTCTCGTCATGGCCGAACCCATCGTGCGCTTTCTCTACGAGCGCGGAAACTTTGCGCCCCCGGCCACCGTTACCGTGTCGCAGATTCTGGGCATCTATGGTCTCGGCCTGCCGGCTTTCGTCTTGATAAAGGCGTTCATTCCCGGATTTTTTGCGCGTGAGGATACCCGCACGCCCATGATCTTTGCAGCGATCTCCGTCGTTGTGAATATCTCGCTGGCGCTCACCCTGTTCCCGCGCCTCGGCGGGCCGGGCATTGCCATTGCGGAAATCGCTGCCGGTTGGGTGAATGCAGTCCTGCTGTTCGGCATGCTCCTGTGGCGTGGCCACTGGCAGATCGATATCCCGCTTTTGACCCGAATTCCAAGGCTGATATTTGCCGCTGCCATCATGGCCGGCCTGATCCATTATGCTCTTGCCTATCTCAGTTTCGAGCTATCCTCGGCATCGTCCATTCTGGTGCGGGCGGGGACGATCATGGCGCTCGTTCTGGTGGCGATGATGGTCTATTTCGCACTCGCCTTTGCCTCCGGTGGTGCCGATATCGGCATGGTGAAAAGAGCAGTCCGCAAACGCGGAAAAAAGAACCCTCAGCCGGAGAAGAGTTGATGTCGTTTGCCGCGAACCGCCGTATCGCTCTCGTGACCATCGTCGTGGACGACTATGATCGCGCCAAGGCGTTTTATTGCGGCGTTCTCGGCTTCGATTGCGTGGCTGATCAGTCGCTTGGCGATGGCAAGCGCTGGCTTGTCGTCAAACCGAAGGGCGAGGCCGGCTGCGGCCTTTTGCTGGCTGAAGCGGATGACGAGGCGCAATGCAACGCCATCGGCAGCCAGACGGGCGGGCGCGTCGGCTTCTTCCTGCATACCGATGATTTCGTCCGCGACCACACGGCGTTGATCTCTCGCGGCGTGCGCTTTCTGGAGGAGCCGCGCCATGAGGTCTATGGCTCCGTTGCCGTGTTCGAGGATCTTTATGGAAACCGCTGGGATCTTCTTGAACCGAGAGGTTGATATCCCCTGAAACCGCTTGATTGCAGGGGCTTGGCGGTGCATAAGCCCGCCTGCAATTCCAATCATGGGGCGGGGCCCTCCACAAGCCTTTTCGAGGACGACAATGAACGCATTCAAGCCGCTGGTTTTTTCGGGTGTTCAGCCGACCGGCAATCTGCATCTCGGCAATTATCTTGGTGCGATCCGCAAGTTCGTGGCGTTGCAGGAAGACAACGACTGCATCTACTGCGTCGTTGACATGCATGCGATCACCGCGCAGCTCGTCCATTCCGATCTGAAGGCGCAGACACGCTCCATCGCGGCAGCCTTCATTGCCTCGGGCATTGATCCCGTCAAGCACATTGTCTTCAATCAGTCCGCCGTCCCGCAGCATGCGGAACTGGCATGGGTGTTCAACTGCGTGGCGCGCATCGGCTGGATGGAGCGCATGACCCAGTTCAAGGACAAGTCTGGCAAGAATGCCGAGCAGGTGTCTCTGGGCCTGCTTGCCTATCCGAGCCTGATGGCGGCCGATATTCTGGTCTATCGCGCCACTCATGTTCCGGTCGGCGACGACCAGAAGCAGCACCTCGAGCTGGCCCGTGATATTGCCCAGAAATTCAACATCGATTTCAGCGATCACATCCGCAAGGCCGGTCTCGGTGTCGACATCACCGTGGGCGAAGAGCCGGTGCATGCTTATTTCCCGATGGTCGAGCCGCTGATCGGCGGTCCGGCACCGCGCGTCATGTCGTTGAAAGACGGCACCAAGAAGATGTCGAAGTCCGATCCGTCCGACCTGTCGCGCATCAACCTGATGGACGACGTGGACGCCATCTCCAGGAAGATCAAGAAGGCAAAAACGGACCCGGACGCGTTGCCGGGCGAAGTCGAGGGACTGAAGGGGCGCCCTGAAGCTGAAAACCTCGTGGGTATCTACGCGGCACTCTCCGACAAGACGAAGGCGGAAGTGCTGCAGGAGTTCGGCGGACAGCAGTTCTCGGCATTCAAGCCTGCCCTGATCGATCTCGCCGTCAACGTCCTGGCGCCGGTCAACAATGAGATGCGCCGCCTTCTCGATGATCCGAGCCACATCGACGCCATCCTCAAGCAGGGTGGCGAACGCGCTGGTGCCATCGCCGAAAAGACGATGAACGAAGTGCGCGATATCATCGGTTTCCTGCGGTGACGATATAAAACAAGGACTTAAAGCGTACGGAGCGAAACTGTGAGATCGCGACACGCTTTAAGTGCCGGGCGGTTTGCGCCCGCCGTGATTTGATATAATCTCCGCCCGAACCGTCGGGCGGCTTTTTCGTTTCATGGCGGAGACAGGGAGTTCGGAATGGTTTCAAAACGGCTGTCGCGTCTGGAGGGGCATCGGCGCAAGTTTCTTGCAGTCATCGATGGAACACCGGAATGCGAAAGGGCCGTGCACTATGCCGGTCGCCGCGCCAAGAACTCGAATGGCGGGTTGGTCCTGCTTTACGTGATACCCGAAGGCGATTTCCAGCAATGGCTGGGTGTCGAGCAGATCATGCGTGCGGAAGCGCGTGAGGAGGCGGAGGCCACACTCGCCAAGATCGCCCAGAAAGTGCGTGAAACCATCGGCATCGAGCCGGAATCGGTGATCCGCGAGGGCAGTGCCACGGAAAATATCCATGGCCTTGTCGAAGAAGACCGGGATATCGCGATTCTGGTTCTAGCGGCGGGATCGACAAAAGAAGGGCCGGGGCCGTTGGTATCTTCGATTGCCGGACGGGGTGCCGCCTTTCCGGTCCCGGTTACGGTTCTGCCGGACACGCTGACGGACGAGGAAATCGACGCGCTCTGCTGATCCGTCACGGGGTAAGATTTTGGGCAGTGGTGATTTCTTGAATGTAATTATCATGTCAGGGCTTGAAGTAAGGCTTCGCCGGGCGTATTTTTGGAAGAATTCTAAATTGCGGGGCGTGAACGGCGACCTCGAAGGAGACACGGAATGTTCATTCAGACGGAAGCCACGCCAAATCCGGCCACGCTCAAGTTTCTTCCTGGCAAGGTTGTTCTGGAAAGCGGCACCGCCGAATTCCTCAACCCGTCGCAGGCGCAGGCGTCTCCGCTGGCTGCGACCCTGTTTGAAATTCCGGGCGTCACCGGCGTTTATTTCGGCTTCGACTTCATCACCGTCACCAAGGACGGCGCTGAATGGCAGCATCTGAAGCCTGCTATTCTCGGCTCGATCATGGAACACTTCATGTCCGGCCGTCCGATCATGGGAACAGCGGTTGCTGCCGAGTTCACAGATGAGGAAGACGAGTTCTTCGAGGCTGGCGATGAAACCATCGTTGCCACGATCAAGGAGCTTCTGGAAACCCGCGTTCGCCCGGCCGTTGCGCAGGATGGTGGCGATATAACGTTCCGCGGTTTCCGCGATGGCACCGTGTTCCTCAACATGAAGGGCGCATGCTCCGGTTGCCCGTCTTCCACGGCCACGCTGAAGCATGGCGTTCAGAACCTGCTGCGCCACTTCGTGCCGGAAGTGCGCGAAGTCGAAGCCGTCTGATCCCCAACTGGTTACAGCATGATCGTTCTTGCCCTCGACACCTCCGGCGTTGATTGCTCTGCCTGCGTTTATGACAGCGCAGCGGATATCGTGCTGGGCGAGGTTACGGAAAATATCGGCAAGGGCCATGGGGAACTGCTGATGGGCATTATAGACGGAGCCCTTCAGCAGGCGTCCAGGACGCTTCAGGATATTGACCGTATCGCCGTGACCATTGGGCCTGGTTCCTTTACCGGGATAAGGGTGGGTGTCGCGGCGGCACGCGGGTTTGCCCTGTCGCTCCACAAGGACGCGGTGGGTGTGACCACGCTTGAAACGCTGGCTCTGCATCACCTGCTGGAAAACCCTGGACAGCGTGTTGCGGTCGGGCTGGATGCCAAGCGTGAGGAAGCTTATCTCCAGATGTTTGAGGCTGATGGTTCGCCGCTCAGCGACGCGGCCTTGCTGTCTCTGGACGATGCGAAGGCGGCACTTGCCGGGTTTGATGGTGTGGTCGTCGGCTCTGCCGCTCAGCTGTTTGCCGGGCAGGAAACAGGATCGGGACCGGATCACTTCCCGATTGCGACTGTTGCTCGCGCAGCTGCGCGCAAGCCGGAAGGCATGCCGAGACCCGCGCCGCTTTACCTGCGTGGTCCCGACGCCCGGCCGCAGACGGGTTTTGCGCTGGAACGCCTCTCGGTTGCCTGATAGGTGGCGTCCGTAAGCGATGACGGATGATTCCCTGCAATGTTTGACGATTACCTGAGCTGGAAACCCTATTTCGAAATTGTACCGATGCAGCATGAGGATTGCGCGGCGGTGGCGGATATGCACGCCCTGCGTTTTCCGCGAGCATGGAACGATGGCGAATTTTCCAGCCTGTTGACGCAGGCCTCCGTTTTCGGCGCGGTGGCACGGCAGACGAATGCTTTTTTCAGCAAGCCGCTTGGCGGGTTCGTGCTGGCTCGTGAAGTCGCAGGGGAGGCGGAAATCCTCACGATAGCCGTCGGTGAGAAATTTGCGCGTGCCGGGCTTGGCTGGCGGTTGATGCAGTCCGCGACCCGCGAGGCGATGATGCGCGGCGCTGAAACCATGTTCCTCGAGGTGGATAATGCCAATGCCTCCGCGGTGGGACTTTACAGGAAGCTCGGCTTCAAGACGGTGGCAGAACGCAAGGCTTATTACACGGCTCAGGATGGATCGAAGTCGACGGCGCTTGTCATGCGCCGCGATCTTCGCTAGTTCCGAATTTTATAATATGTTCGGCGCGTGCCGCGCCATTCCAACGGAAGAATCTGAAGGCCAGAAGACGTGATAGACCTTTCGAAAACGCTGGAAGAACTTTGTGCCGAACGCGGCATGCGGATGACGGATCAACGCCGCGTCATCGCCCGAGTGCTTCAGGAATCGGACGATCATCCCGATGTCGAAGAGCTGTATCGCCGCTCCTTTGCCGTCGATCCGCGCATTTCCATCTCCACGGTCTACAGGACCGTGAAGCTATTCGAGGATGCCGGTATCATCGAACGGCACGATTTCCGTGACGGCCGTTCGCGTTATGAAACGGTTCCGGAAGAGCATCATGATCATCTGATCGATCTGAAACATGGTGTGGTGATCGAATTCCACTCCCCGGAAATCGAGGCGCTCCAGGAAAAGATTGCGCGTGAACATGGCTTCAAGCTCGTTGACCACCGGCTGGAACTCTACGGCGTTCCCTTGAAGCCGGACGAGCGCTGAAACGCCGGTGAGTAAGCAGGCGGTACGATCGTGATGTGGCTCCGGGCAACCTATATTGCGATCGTTCTCCTGATCGTCACGCTTGTTTTGCTGCCACTCCAACTGCTGGGTCTTGCCTTCGACTGGCGCCTACGCCGGCGAATCCCGCGTCTCTGGCACCGCATTGCCTGCCGTGTCCTCGGCATCCGCGTGCATGTCCACGGAGAGATCGAGCGCGCGAAACCCTTGATGCTTGCCGTCAATCACGCCTCTTGGAAGGACATTCTCGTTCTCGGCAGCATTGCCGACGTGGTGTTCATCGCCAAGACGGAAGTGCGGGACTGGCCGGTGTTCGGCTGGCTCGCACGCTTGCAGAAAAGCATCTTCGTGCAGCGCGAGCAGAAACGCAGCACCGGCGCGCAGGTCGGCGAAATTGCCACCCGTATGGCGGATGGCGAGATCGTCGTTCTTTTCCCGGAGGGAACGACATCAGACGGAAACCGTCTGTTGCCGATCAAATCGTCGCTTTTCGGCGCAGCCTCCACTGCGGCGGAGCAGGTGCCGGGCAAACTCGTCTATGTGCAGCCGGTATCCATTGCCTATACGCGGGTGCAGGGCATGGCGATGGGGCGTTATCACCGTATCATCGCCGCCTGGCCGGGCAGCATAACTCTGGTGCCGCATCTGCTCGGCGTCATCCGGGCCGGTGCCATCGATGTCGATGTGACGTTCGGGCAAAGTGTTCCCTTCCACAGCACCGACAATCGCAAGCGGCTGGCGACCGATATCGCTGGCGCGATTCGTTCCATGCTGGCATTCAGCCTGCGCGGCGGGTGGCGGAAATAGCCGTACTGTAGCGTTTCCGGCATTTTTCTGTTTAATCTGGCGCTGAAAAACACTAGATAGCCGCCATGACCCAGAACACTCTTGGCCTAGACGCCTCCGAAACAATCGCCCATGAGGGTTCCAGCAGCCGTAAAGTCTTTATCAAGACCTACGGCTGTCAGATGAACGTCTATGATTCCGTCCGCATGAGCGATGCGTTGGCGAAGGACGGTTATGTCCAGACGGAAGACATGGGCGAGGCCGATCTGGTTCTTCTGAATACCTGTCATATCCGGGAGAAGGCGGCCGAGAAGGTCTATTCGGCACTTGGTCGTCTGCGCGACATGAAGAAGTCCCGTGAGGAGCAGGGCCGCGAATTCATGATCGGTGTTGCCGGTTGCGTGGCGCAGGCTGAGGGTGAGGAAATCCTTCGCCGTGCACCTGCGGTCGATGTCGTGATTGGTCCACAGACCTATCATCGTCTGCCGGACGCGCTGAAACGTGTCCGCGGAGGTGAGCGCGTCATCGAGACGGAATACGCCGTCGAAGACAAGTTCGAGCATCTGCCTGTCGCTGAAAAAGCCAAGCTCCGCTCGCGCGGCGTCACGGCGTTTCTCACGGTGCAGGAGGGCTGCGACAAGTTCTGTACCTTCTGCGTGGTGCCTTATACGCGTGGATCGGAAGTATCTCGTCCCGTCCGCCAGATCGTCGATGAGGCGATGAAGCTGGTCGATGCAGGTGTGCGTGAGATCACGCTGCTTGGCCAGAACGTCAACGCCTGGCAGGGCGAGGGACCGAAGGGCGAGCAATGGGGTCTTGCCGAACTGCTTTACCGGCTGGCGGAAATTCCGGGGCTGGCGCGGCTTCGCTATACGACCAGCCATCCCCGCGACATGGACGAGCGGCTGATTGGCGCGCATCGTGATCTGCGTATCCTCATGCCTTACCTGCATCTGCCGGTGCAGGCGGGCTCTGATCGTATTCTCAAGGCGATGAACCGACGCCATACGGGCGAGGAATATATCCGTCTTATCGAGAAAATTCGTGCTGCCCGCCCTGATATCGCCATGTCGGGGGACTTTATTGTTGGCTTCCCCGGAGAGACGGATCGCGATTTCGAAGACACGATGGCGATGGTCGAGGAAGTGAAATACGCGCAGGCATTTTCTTTCAAGTATTCCACCCGTCCCGGAACGCCTGGAGCCGATCTGACGGATCAGGTTGAGGAAGAGGTAAAGGCCGAGCGGCTGGAAAGATTGCAGGCTCTGCTTCTGAAGCAGCAGCAGGAGTTCGCGCAGTCGCTGGTTGGAAAGACCATGGATGTGTTGCTGGAAAAGCCCGGCCGCATGCCGGAGCAGTTGATAGGCCGTTCGCCGTGGCTGCAATCCGTGAATCTTGATGCAAAGACTTTCAAAATCGGTGACATTGTTAGTGTACGAATCACCGCAACGGGTCCAAACAGCTTGTTTGCCGAGGTGGCAGAGAGTTAGAGTGAGGGCCGACACTGATTGGGACAGGAGCCTGACCGCTTGAACGCACACGAATTGGTATCACCTTCATCGCGCCAGCCACGCTCAGCCGCGACCGACGCCAATCACTTCGTCCTCACGTTCGAGAATAACAGGGTAGCTGGAGAGCTATTCGGTCAGTTCGATCAAAACCTGAAGCTGCTGGAGCAGCGTCTCAACATCGACGCCCGCCCCCGCGGAAATTCCGTTGCGATCACCGGAGACGTGGTGTCCACCAATCAGGCGCGCCGGGCGCTCGATTTCCTGTATGAACGCCTCCTCAAGGGCGGCACTGTGGAACTCTCCGACGTCGAGGGTGCCATCCGTATGGCGATGGCGGCGGACGACCAGTTGACCTTGCCGACAATGGAGCGCAAGGCCAAGATTTCCATGGCGCAGATCTCCACGCGCAAAAAGACCATCGCTGCCCGCACGCCGACACAAGATGTCTACATGCGCGCGCTGGAGCGCTCCGAACTGGTTTTCGGCGTTGGTCCGGCTGGTACGGGCAAAACCTATCTGGCAGTGGCGCATGCCGCGCAGCTGCTGGAACGAGGCGCTGTTGACCGTATCATCCTGTCTCGTCCTGCTGTCGAGGCGGGTGAGCGCCTCGGCTTCCTGCCGGGTGACATGAAGGAAAAGGTCGATCCATATTTGCGCCCTCTTTATGATGCTCTCTATGACATGATGCCGGGTGACAAGGTGGAGCGTGCCATCCAGGCAGGTGTCATCGAAATTGCACCGCTGGCCTTCATGCGTGGACGCACGCTTGGCAATGCTGCGGTCATTCTGGACGAAGCCCAGAACACCACGACCATGCAGATGAAGATGTTCCTGACGCGTCTCGGTGAAAATGGCCGCATGATCGTGACCGGTGACCCGAGCCAGGTGGACCTTCCGCGGGGCGTGAAGTCCGGTCTTGTCGAGGCGTTGCAGATCCTCGGCGACGTGGAAGGCGTGTCCGTGGTGCGCTTCAAGGATGTCGACGTCGTGCGTCATCCGATGGTGGCCCGTATCGTGCGTGCCTATGAGGCGCATACGGCGGTCCCGGACGAGAGTCTCGTGAAGGGCGAATGACGCGAAAGCAATGACGGAACTGGATATTCAGATCAGCATCGAGGCCCAGGGATGGGCCTCGGAAGAAGCGCTTTTTGCCTTTGCCGAGAAGGTATTGAAGGTGGCGACCGAGTTTCTGCGCCGCGAGGAGGAACAGCCTTTCCCCAAAATTCCGGTGGAGCTGTCGCTGGTTTTTACCGATGATGCGCAGATACGGGAAATCAACGCCGAATGGCGTGACAAGGACAAGGCCACGAATGTCCTGTCATTTCCGGCCTTTCCGCTGGAGCCCGGTGGTATGCCAGGCCCTATGCTGGGCGATATCGTCATCGCTCGTGAAACCGTGGTGCGCGAGGCTCTTGAACTTGACAAGAGTTTCGAGGATCATCTGACACATCTTCTGGTCCATGGATTTCTTCACCTCTTCGGGTATGATCACATGGACGAAGAAGAAGCGGAAGAAATGGAGTCGCTTGAGACTCGCATTCTTGCGGTGCTTGGCCTATCTGATCCGTACGCGGGACAGGACCCGCTTTAATTATAGTATGGACCTATGAACGAACATTCTGCACGACCTGCCAATGAGGGCAGAGAAAACGGCGAGCAGTCCTCCTCGGAGGAAGGCAGTAGTCAGTTACGTTACGAAGTAAATGCGAAGCCGAGATCGACGATCTGGTCGCGCATAGCACGGCTCCTGAAGCCGTCGCAGGGCGAGCGCCTGCGCGAGGATATCACCGACGCGCTGATGGCCGACACTGAGATCGGTGCCGCCTTTTCGCCCGAAGAGCGGGCAATGCTCAACAATATCCTTCGTTTCCGCGAAGTCCGCGTCGAGGACATCATGATCCCGCGCGTAGACATCGACGGCATAGATCAGAACATGACGATCGGTGACGCGCTGATCCTGTTCGAGGAAACGGGCCGTTCCCGTATGCCGGTCTACGATGAGACACTGGATGATCCCAAGGGGATGATCCACATTCGCGATCTTCTCTCCTATGTCGGTAAGCAGGCGCGTAACAAGCGCCGGGTGGGAACGAAGGCACCGGCAGATGCTGGCGGCAAAGTATTGCGCGGTCCGAAATCCAATTTTGATCTGGCGCGGGTCGATCTGGAAAAGTCGGTCGCCAACGCCGGACTGGTCCGCAAGATCCTGTTCGCCCCGCCCTCGATGCTGGCGTCAGATCTCTTGAAGACCATGCAGGCGCAGAGAACGCAGCTTGCTCTCGTGATCGACGAATATGGTGGCACGGACGGACTGGTGAGCCACGAGGATATCGTGGAAATGGTCGTCGGTGATATCGATGATGAGCACGACAAGGACGAGGCAATGTTCTCGCGTCTTTCCGCCGACGTTCTGGTGGCGGATGCTCGTGCTGAGCTGGTTGAACTTGCCGAAGCGCTCGGCCCGGAGTTCGATGTCCGCGAACATGTCGAGGAAATCGATACGCTGGGCGGACTCATCTTTTTCGCGCTGGGGCGTATCCCGGCGAAAGGCGAGATCGTCCGGGCCGTTCCAGGTTTTGAGTTCCAGATCCTCGATGCCGACACGCGTCGCATCAAGGGTGTGCGTATCGTGCGGGATCACCGTTCTGAAGGGCAGGATGATCGCGCTCCGGATGATGCTGATACCAATGAGGTTATTGCGTTGCCCGCTCCGGAAACGCACCTCATCACTCATCAGCCGAACGCGGACTGAGTTAGGCCGGCAGAGAAATCTGCCGGTTTTTCATTTCAACAACCATGCGTTTCGCGTCTGCGCCATTCATATTGTGGACGGCGAATCTTTTTTCCACTACGTCGGATATTTGTAGAAACCATGGCGTCCGGGGTCATGGCATGCGTGGTCTTGTTGGCTGAACGGAAACGGGGATCGTATGGAGCGTCTCGCAGGCAGGGTGATGCTGGGTAGTAGCGTCGGCCGCGCAATCACGGCGATCGCAGCAGGAGCATTCGGAGCGCTGGCTCTGCCGCCTTTCGGCTTCTTCGCTTCCCTGTTTATCTCTTTCACCCTGTTGGTCTGGCTGGTTGACGGTTGTATCGGCAAGCCGGGGAGTGGGGCGTTCGGGCGCCTGTGGCCGGCTTTTCGGATCGGCTGGTGCTTTGGTTTCGGATATTTCGTTGCGGGCCTCTGGTGGCTCGGCAATGCGCTGCTGCTGGAAGCGGACGAATTTGCCTGGGCGCTACCGCTGGCCATTCTCGGTCTGCCGGCCGTTCTGGCGCTGTTTTACGGCTTTGCCGTCGCGCTCGCAAATATCCTCTGGTCAGATGGTCTCGGCCGCATCGCTGCCCTTGCCGCAGCCTTCGGGCTTTCGGAATGGCTGCGCAGCTTCGTGGCGACCGGCTTTCCATGGAATGTTATCGGATACGGCATCATGCCCATTCCGGTCATGATGCAGTCGGCACATCTGATCGGCCTGTTCGGGGTGACGATCCTTGCGGTCTTCATTTTTGCGATGCCCGCGTTGGTTGGAACAAAAAAAGGTATGTGGCCGGGGCTTGCGCTGGCGGCGTTGCTTCTTGCGGGCCATTTCGGTTACGGTTTCTATCGCCTTCGTATCCCTGTGGAGGCGCCGTCGGACGCGCTCACAGTGAGAATTGTGCAGCCCTCGATCGATCAGTCGCGCAAGATGCTGAATGCCGACCGCGCAGATATCTTCAATGAACACCTGCGGTTGACGGCACTTCCGCCCTCAGAAGGAAAGAAGCGGCCTGATATCGTCGTCTGGCCGGAAACCTCGGTGCCATTCATCCTGACGCAGAACCCGGACGCGCTGGCTGAGATCGCGCGGACTCTTGAGGATGGGCAGGTGCTGTTCACAGGCGCGGTCCGGATGGAAGATGCCGGTGCCGGTCGGCCGCCGCGCTATTACAATTCGGTCTATGCGATCGACAGTCAGGGTGAAATCATCGGCGCCAGCGACAAGGTGCACCTAACGCCATTCGGGGAATACTTGCCATTGGAAGACGTGCTGCGCAGATTTGGCTTCGATAACGTCGTCAGTCTTCCGGGTGGGTTTTCAGCCGCCGCATCGCGCAATGTCCTCACGCTCCCATCCGGAAAAACCTTCTATCCATTGATCTGCTACGAGATCATTTTCCCGGGTGAGATGACGCCTTCTCCTGCAGGGGCAACCGCGATCCTGAACGTGACCAACGATGGCTGGTTTGGGGATACGCCGGGGCCGTATCAGCACTTTCTGCAGGCAAGGGTACGGGCGGTTGAAACGGGTTTGCCGGTGATTCGCGGTGCCAATACGGGCATTTCAGCGGTGATTGACCCTTATGGGCGCATTATTGACGGACTTGACTACGGTCAAATTGGAATTGTTGACTCTACCCTGAGTGGTGCGGTGAAGGACGCATTTACCTACGACATACATCGGACGTATTTCTGGTTGATTTTCTTGGTGATGATGATTGCAGCGGTGGTATCTCGCCTGAGTTTCATGCGACGGATGAATTGACCAAAAACCCCTAGAATTGCATAGTGAATAGGTCAGTCGTAAAACGAGTTTGAGTGCCACCCCGTAATGCCGGTTCATTTTCATGGGTGAATAATGAATCGAGATATCAACCCCTTCCGAGTGTCAGGACCGCATGATGACCGAAAATAAAAAGAAGCCTAACCCCATCGACATTCATGTCGGAAGCCGAATTCGCCTTCGCCGGACCATGCTTGGCATGAGCCAGGAGAAGCTGGGTGAAAGCCTCGGAATCACGTTTCAGCAGATCCAGAAATACGAGAAGGGCACGAACCGCGTCGGCGCCAGCCGCCTGCAGAACATCTCCGGCATTCTGAACGTCCCGGTTTCCTTTTTCTTCGAAGACGCACCGGGTGAGCAGGTTGGTGGCGCGACCGGCATGGCCGAGGCTTCCAGCTCCAACTACGTCGTGGATTTTCTGTCGTCGGCGGAAGGACTGCAGCTCAACCGCGCTTTCGTAAAGATCGCGGATCCGAAGGTTCGTCGGCGGATCGTTGATCTGGTCAAGGCCCTGGCTGCAGAGGGTGATGCCGAGTAAGGCATCTGTAATTTTCACACACACCGGGTTATCCGGCGGTGAATATTCAACGGCCCGAAAGGGCCGTTTTTTTTGCCATTTTGGAAAGGAATTCTCACATAAAGATATATTTATGTGATTGTGTCCTTGTTTTTCGCGGTCGAAATGACTAACAAACACGAAGACCGTTCTTTGAGGGGAATCCCGCATGCGTGCCAATTACCTGTTCACCAGCGAGTCCGTGGCCGAGGGCCATCCGGACAAGGTTTGTGATCGTATTTCCGATGAAATTGTGGATCTGATTTATCGCGAAGCGGCCAAGACCGGCGTCGATCCATGGACCGTTCGCATCGCGTGTGAAACGCTTGCAACGACCAACCGTGTCGTCATCGCTGGCGAAGTCCGCGTGCCTGACACCCTTTTGAAAAAGGACAAGGAAGGAAACGTCCTCAAGGACGCAGCCGGCCATCCGGTCATCAATCCTTCCAAGTTCAAGTCCGCAGCTCGCAAGGCGATCCGTGACATCGGTTACGAGCAGGAGGGTTTCCACTGGAAGACCGCCAAGATCGACGTTCTTCTGCATCCGCAGTCGGCAGATATCGCACAGGGCGTTGATAACGCGTCCGACAAGCAGGGTGACGAAGGCGCAGGCGACCAGGGCATCATGTTCGGTTACGCGTGCAAGGAAACGCCCGACCTCATGCCCGCGCCGATCTATTATTCGCACCGCATTCTCCAGCTTCTCGCCACGGCTCGCAAGAGCGGTGAGGGCGAAGCTGCCAAGCTCGGTCCCGATGCCAAGAGCCAGGTGACGGTGCGTTACGTGGACGGCAAGGCGGCGGAAGCAGTTTCGATCGTTCTTTCCACGCAGCATCTGGATGCAAGCTGGGATTCCAAGAAGGTTCGCGCCGTCGTTGAACCCTATATCCGCGAAGCTCTGGGTGATCTGAAGATTGCCGACGATTGCCAGTGGTACATCAACCCGACCGGCAAGTTCGTTATCGGCGGTCCGGACGGTGATGCGGGCCTGACCGGCCGCAAGATCATTGTCGACACCTACGGCGGTGCGGCTCCGCACGGTGGTGGTGCGTTCTCCGGCAAGGACACGACCAAGGTTGACCGTTCGGCTGCCTACGCGGCACGTTACCTCGCCAAGAACGTCGTTGCCGCCGGTCTTGCAGACCGCTGCACGATCCAGATTTCCTATGCCATCGGTATTGCCCAGCCGCTGTCGATCTATGTCGACCTGCATGGTACCGGCAAGGTCAGCGAAGATCAGGTTGAAGCTGCGATCCGCAAGGTCATGGACCTTTCGCCATCGGGCATTCGCCGCCATCTTGACCTGAACAAGCCGATCTACGCGAAGACGTCCTCCTACGGTCACTTCGGCCGCAAGGCTGGCCGCGATGGCTCCTTCTCCTGGGAGAAGCTCGATCTCGTAAAGCCGCTCAAGGAAGCTTTGGCGGCCTAAGCCTTGCCATTCGGCGGCGATTGAGAGATACCGGTTGAAATTTCATAACCCGTATAGCGTCATTCAAACGACGTTGTACGGGTTAAGTGTATTTGGTCTTGAGAGTGTGACATGACGGAAGAGCGGCGTTCGCGCGCAACGGAAGCGTTTTTTGGCAGACGCAAAGGCAAACCCTTGCGCAACCAGCAGGTCGATACTATCGAGAACCTGTTGCCGTTGCTGAAGATCGACCTTGGGGGTCAGCCACCAAAAAATCTGGCTGCCCTTTTTCCAGCCGATGTGAAGTCGATCCGTCTTGAGATCGGCTTCGGCGGTGGCGAGCATCTGGTACACCGGGCCGTCGAAAACCCTGAAACCGGCTTTATCGGCGTCGAGCCCTTCGTCAATTCCATGGCCAAGCTTCTGGCGAGCGTCAAGGAGCGGGAATTGATGAACATCCGCCTTTACGACGACGATGCGACGCAGCTGCTCGACTGGCTGCCGGAAGCGTCGATCGACCACATCGATCTGCTCTATCCCGATCCATGGCCGAAGAAGAAGCACTGGAAGCGCCGCTTTGTCTCGGACGTCAATCTGGCCCGCTTCCATCGGGTGCTGAAGCCGGGCGGCAAGTTTTGCTTTGCCTCGGACATCGACACTTACATCAACTGGACGCTCCAGCATTGCGCCCGCCATGGCGGTTTCGAATGGACAGCAACTAGCGCTGATGACTGGCGCACCCCCTATGCCAACTGGCCGGGTACGCGTTACGAAAACAAGGCGAAAAGAGAAGGCCGCACCTCGGCCTATCTCACCTTCATTCGGACCTGATCATCAGACCATTCAGATGCGGGCGTCCACGTCCGCGGCGACGGGAATGGACGGCTGGGCACCTGCGCGTGTGCAGGCCAGCGAACCGGCGACGGCTGCCCGCTTGAGCGCCGTTTCGAAGTCCAGTCCCTGATCCAGACCGGCCGCGAGATAGCCGCAGAACGTGTCTCCAGCACCGACCGTATCGACCGGTTCGATCTTCAGTCCGGAGGCGGTGAAACGTTTGCCGTTGCGCATGGCGATCACGCCATCTGCGCCGAGCGTGACGATCAGCGTCTGGCCCGTTTCGGAATGAAGAGCCTTCAGTTCTGCTTCCCGCTCGGTGGCGGAAAGGCCGCTCTTGCCAATCAGCAGCTCGAACTCCGTTTCATTGGCAATCACGATGTCGGTCAGATGGGCGATACGTGCCGCATCCGGCGTCAGCGGTGCCGTGTTAATCACGGTGGTGATGCGCTTTGCCTTGGCTGCCTTGATGGCGGCTTCGATTGCCGGAGCAGGGATTTCGAACTGAAGCATCAGAATGTCGCCCGAAGACATTTCAGAAACAACCCGTGTGGCGTCGGCCTCTGAAACCTCGCCATTGGCGGCCGGAATGACTGAAATCATATTCTCACCACCTTCGCCGATCAGGATGACGGCGGTTCCCGTGGGGGTGGCCACTGTCTTCACCAGCGACAGATCGGCGCCGGCATCGTGCAGCAGCGCCAGTGCGGGGGCGGCGAATGTGTCGTCACCCGTTGCACCCGCCATCTTCACGGTCGCACCTGCGCGCCGGGCCGCCAGCGCCTGATTGGCGCCCTTGCCACCGGCGGCTGTCGAAAAGCTTTCGCCCGTTACGGTTTCGCCCGGTTTGGGCAGGCGTTTGGCGGTGGCGACGAGGTCCATGTTGATGGAGCCGAAAACAGTAATCATCGGGGCATGTCCGTGTGAAAATCAGATGAGGCGGCGACTTTGCCCGAGGCGGTCACTCGTCGTCAACTACCCTGAGCTTGGCCGTCCCTGATCGGTTTTCCGCAAAACGTCGTTGTTCGGTTTCTGTGTGCGGGATCTCCTTCTCCGTCGGGGAGAAATCCAGCCCTTCTATCTTCTGTCCGCGTGCCAGCACCTTGTCGGAGGAGATCAGCATCATGTCGATGTCTTTCTGTGCCAGCCCGAAATGAGCCTGCAGCTTGCGTGTGCGATCATCCAGACGCCGCACGTCATCCATCAGGAGCGCGACTTCGCCTTGGATCAGGTGCGCCTGTTCCCGCATGCGCTGGTCTTTCAGCACCGACTGGATGACCTGAACTGACAGCATCAGCAGCGACGGAGACACGATGACGACGCGTGAACGATGGGCGCGTTGCACGAGATATTCGAAATGCTGGTGGATGTCCGCGAAGATCGATTCCGACGGCACGAAGATGAACGCCGTGTCCTGTGTCTCGCCGCGGATGAGATATTTCTCCGCCACGTCGCGGATATGCACTTCCATGTCACGGCGAAACTGCTGGGTCGCCGCGCGCTTGGCGTCCGGCGATTCATCTGCCTTGATAGCGTTCCACGCCTCCAGCGGAAACTTGGCGTCGATGACCAGAGGCGGCGCATTGTTCGGCATCTTTATGGTGCAGTCCGGCCGGTAACCGTTCGAAAGGGTGGGCTGCAGTTGGTAGGAGCTGTCTGGAAGCGCATCGGCGATCAGGGCTTCCATGCGCGCCTGTCCGAACGCGCCACGCGTCTGCTTGTTGGACAGGATCGCCTGAAGGCCGATCACGTCTTTCGCCAGATCCTGGATATTGCCCTGCGCGGCATCGATGACCGCCAGCCGCTCCTGCAGGCGGCTGAGGTTTTCGTGCGTGGATTTGGTCTGCTCGGTCAACGTTTCGCCAAGCCGCTGCGACATGCCGTCCAGTCGCTGGTTCAGCGTCTGGCTCATTTCGTTCTGTCGTGCACCCAGTGTCTCGCCCATGGCTGCGATACGGCCATGCAGCTCCGCCTGCGTTTTCAGAAGATCGGTGATCTCCTCATTCTGCGGCGTGCCTTTGCGACGATCCGTGGCCAGCAGCCAGAACGCGGCAAGCCCGAAAAGCAGGGCGGCCAGAAGTGCGCCGAAACTGATATCGACGGAACCGGCACGCAGGGCTGGGGCAAGGAGAGCGGAAAGATCGAGGTTCATAACCAAATCTAGCAGGTTTCTTGTGATTCGTAAGATCAAAACAAGAACATCCCTGCGGCGAAAATGAGTCGGGCCGTGAGGGCGTGAAGGCCTGCAACCGTGTGTTTTTTATTTCCTCCACGCACGAGATACGTTATGGGAAGCCATGAGCATCAAACCACTTATCATTTTGCCGGATCCCCTGTTGCGCCAGCAGTCCAAGCCCATCGAGCAGGTGGACAACGAGGTGTTGCGCCTTGCCGACGACATGCTGGAAACCATGTATGACGCGCCGGGCATCGGCCTTGCAGCCATTCAGGTCGGCGTGCCGCGCCGCATGCTGGTGATCGACGTGTCGCGTGAGGACGAAGAGAAGAAGCCGATCGTCTTCATCAACCCGGAAATTCTCAAGACCTCCGATGGTATCTCGACATACGAGGAAGGCTGCCTGTCGATCCCGGACTATTACGCCGAGGTCGAGCGCCCCGCTGCGCTGACGGTGCAATATGTCGACCGCGACGGCAAGCAGCAGACGGTCGAGGCCGATGGCCTCCTTGCAACCTGCCTGCAGCACGAGATCGACCACCTGAACGGTGTCCTGTTCATCGACCATATTTCGCGCCTGAAGCGCGACATGGTTATCAAGAAATTCACGAAACTGGCCCGCGCCAAGGTTTGATTTCCGGAACTTTGCCGGAAATTGCAGCACGATTGCGGGCAGGGGGCGGTCATGGCTCTTCGCATCATCTTCATGGGTACGCCGGAGTTCTCAGTACCAACCTTGCGGTCGCTGGTCGATGCCGGTCATCAGATCGTCGCCGTCTATACGCAACCGCCGCGTCCCGGTGGCCGTCGTGGCCTCGATCTGCAGAAGTCGCCTGTCCATCAGGCCGCGGAACTTCTGGGATTGCCCGTATTCACGCCGTTGAACTTCAAGGCTGAAGAAGACCGGCAGCAGTTTCGTTCCTTTGAAGCCGATGTCGCCGTCGTCGTCGCCTACGGGCTTCTGTTGCCGGAAGCGATCCTGACCGGCACCCGGCTTGGCTGCTATAACGGTCATGCCTCCCTGCTGCCGCGCTGGCGCGGTGCGGCCCCCATACAGCGTGCGATCATGGCTGGTGATGCCGAAACCGGCATGATGGTCATGCAGATGGAAAAGGGGCTGGATACCGGCCCGGTTGCCCTGACGGCCAAGGTCGCCATCGGTGAAAAAACAACGGCGGGCGAATTGCACGACAGCCTGATGCTGGCGGGTGCGAGGCTGATGGTTCAGGCAATGGAAAAGCTGGATGCCGGCGACCTGCCTTTGACGCCACAGGCGGCAGAGGGCGTTCTCTACGCATCCAAGATCGACAAGTCGGAAACCCGCATCGATTTCTCACGGCCTGCCCAGGACGTTCACAACCACATTCGCGGCCTTTCGCCGTTTCCCGGTGCGTGGTTCGAAATGCAGATCGGCGGCAAGGCGGAACGGGTCAAGGTTCTTGGCAGCGAGCAGGCCTCCGGCATGGGGGAAGCGGGATCGGCTCTAGACGATACCCTGACCATTGCATGTGGCAGCGGTGCTGTCCGTCTGGTGCGTTTGCAGAAGGCGGGGGGTAAGCCGATGCTGGCCTCCGATTTCCTGCGCGGCACGCCTGTTCCTGTCGGCACGAGGCTCGGCTGATGCCACGTTTCCGGATGACCGTCGAATATGACGGCACGCCCTATGTGGGCTGGCAGCGACAGGACAACGGTCAATCGGTACAAGGCGCCCTCGAAAAGGCGATCCTCTCATTGACCGGTGAGACCGTTTCCGTTCGGGGCGCGGGACGCACGGATTCCGGTGTCCATGCCAGAGGGCAGGTCATCCATGTCGATCTGTCGCGTGACTGGCAGCCCTACAAGCTACGCAACGCGGTAAACGCTCATCTGGCAATGGGTAACGAAGCGGTAGCGGTGCTGGATGTGGCGGCTGTGACCGAGGATTTCGACGCACGGTTTTCGGCTCTTCGCCGTCATTATCTCTATCGTATCGTCTCGCGAAAGGCGCGTTTGGCGCTGGAGCACAAACGCGCGTGGTGGGTGTCGAAAGATCTGGATCACGAACGCATGCATGCGGCGGCCCAGACGCTTGTCGGCAGGCATGACTTTACCACGTTTCGCTCCACCCACTGTCAGGCCAACAGCCCGGTCAGAACGCTCGACCGGCTGGATGTTACGCGCAACGGCGATCTCATCGAAATACGCGCGACGGCGCAGAGTTTCCTGCACAACCAGATCAGGTCTTTTGCTGGAACGCTGAAACTGGCCGGTGAGGGCACGATGACGCCGGATGATGTACGTGCGGCTCTGGAAGCACGGGACCGCAAGGCCTGTGGTCCGGTCGCGCCGCCGGATGGACTGTATTTCATGCAGGTGGATTACCCGGTTGTCATTCCGCCGCGCCAGCGTTCTACCTTCGAGACGGTTGACGACGGAGAGTGAACCTCAGCCGGGGTAGACGCCTAGAAAGCGCTGCAACGCCTCTGAGAGCAGCATGCCGGGCACCAGCAGTGTCATCACGATGGCTGAGACGAGCAGCGACTGGTCGCGGATGAAGAACTTCACGATACGCGAAAATGCGAAGACCAGAGACAAGAGAAGCGCCAGCCATAGAACCGCGATCAGCCCCTGTAGCGGCGGTATGAAGAAGGCAATCAGGATCAGTACTGCATAAGCGTAGGAAAAGGGTACGGACAGCCAGTTGACCGTCACCACCAGCGGCGGAAATTTTTCGCGTGCGCCAAAGGCCAGCAGCAAGGCGCCGATCAGGATGAGTGGCACGATCCAGCAGATGGCTTCCACCATGGCGAGGCGCACGAAGAACAGGGCTCCCGTTCCGGTGCCAGGCGGATAACCGGCTAGAAAGGCGGCGCGCAGCCACAGCCATGAAACGAGCATGGCTGGCAGACACCACAGCACGGAGTAGAACGACCGGACCATTCCCCGCTCCGTCAGGTCGAGATAGCGCGCGCCTGCATGGTTGCCGAGCAGCAGCAACCATAGTCCCTTGATGTAGAGGGTTATTTCACTTGCCGTCGGCATGGGCGAACCAGCGCTCGATGAAGGTTTCGTAAATGCGGGTCAATGTTTCCAGGTCGGCAACGGCGACGCGTTCATCCACCATATGCATGGTCTGCCCGACAAGGCCGAACTCGACGACGGGGCAATAATCCTTGATGAAACGGGCGTCCGAGGTTCCGCCAGTGGTGGAAAGCTTCGGCTCGTTGCCCGTAACCTCCGCGACCGCACCGGAGAGTGACGAGATCAGCGCGTTGTTGCGGGTGAGGAAAACATGGCTCGGACGATCCGCCCAGGCGATGTCGTATTTCACCGGCGCACGGTCCGGGCGAAGCTCGCCTTCCGCCGCCGCCGCGTCCAGACGGCGTATGATTTCTGCGCGAAGCGTCTCGGCGGTCCAGGTATCGTTGAAGCGGATATTGAAGGCTGCCGTTGCCTTCGCAGGAATGACGTTTGTCGCCGCATTGCCGGTGTCGATGGTCGTCACTTCCAGATTGGAGGGCTGGAAGTTGTCCGTGCCGTGGTCGAAAGGCGGATACATCAGCGCGTGTGTCAGCTGCAACAGCCCACGGATCGGATTGTCGGCCAGATGCGGATAGGCGGCATGGCCCTGCACGCCGTGCACGGTGATGCGGCCCGAGAGCGAACCGCGCCTCCCGATCTTGATCATGTCGCCAAGCCGGTCGGGATTGGTTGGCTCACCAACCACGCAGGCGTCCCAGCGCTCACCCCTGGCCGCGGCCCACTCCAGAAGCTTCGAGGTGCCGTTGATGGACGGTCCTTCCTCGTCACCGGTAATGAGGAAGGAGACGGAACCCTTCGGCACACCACGCTTTTCGATATGGCGGGCGATTGCCGCAACGAAGCACGCGATGCCGCCCTTCATATCCACCGCACCACGGCCGAACATTTCGCCGCCTGCAATGTCCGCTGCAAAGGGAGGATGGCTCCATGCTGCCTCGTCGCCTACGGGAACCACATCGGTATGACCCGCAAACATCAGGTGCGGGCCGTCCGCGCCAAGCCGGGCGTAGAGATTTTCAACGTCCGGCGTTCCGTCCTCCGTTGCCATGACACGATCCACCTTGAAGCCGAGTGGCGAGAGCAGCGTGTCGAGCAAGGTCAGCGCCCCGCCTTCGGCGGGCGTTACCGACGGGCAACGGATGAGGGCGGCAAGATTGGCGACGGGATCGGTGGCGGTCATTTCGGCTCTACTTCGTATCAGTCGCGCAGCAGTTCGTTGATGCCCGTCTTGGAGCGGGTCTTTTCGTCGACGGTCTTGACGATGACGGCGCAATAGAGGCTCGGGCCCGGCTCACCGTTCGGAAAAGGCTTGCCCGGCATGGTGCCAGCGACAACCACGGAGTAGGGCGGCACTTCGCCATAGGTGATTTCGCCGGTGGCGCGGTTTACGATCTTGGTGGACTTGCCGATGAACACGCCCATGCCGAGAACGGCGCCCTCGCGCACGATGCAGCCTTCGACCACTTCCGAACGGGCGCCGATGAAGCAGTTGTCCTCGATGATGGTCGGGCCAGCCTGAAGCGGCTCCAGAACGCCGCCGATGCCGACACCGCCCGAAAGGTGGACGTTCTTGCCGATCTGCGCGCAGGAACCGACCGTGGCCCAGGTATCGACCATCGAGCCTTCATCGACATAGGCGCCGAGGTTGACGAAGGACGGCATCAGAACGACGTTCTTGGCAACGTAGGCCGAACGGCGAACCACGGCGTTCGGTACGGCGCGGAAGCCTGCGGCACGGAACTGGTTTTCGCCCCAGTTTTCGAACTTGGACGGAACCTTGTCCCACCATGTGGATTCCCCCGGGCCGCCGGTGACGATTTCCATGTCGTTCAGGCGGAAGGAAAGCAGTACCGCCTTCTTCAGCCACTGGTTTACTTTCCAGTTTCCGTCGGCCTGCTTTTCGGCGACGCGTGCCTTGCCACCGTCCAGAAGCAGAAGCGAGGTTTCAACCGCGTCACGGATTTCGCCCTTGGTCGATACGTTCACACTGTCGCGGTTTTCGAATGCGGTTTCGATGATGGTCTCGAGAGAGCTGAGATCGGCAAGGCTCATGGAAATTCCTTAAGGTCGCTTGTGGTTCGGCAGTCACGGATGAGGCCCGCACCGCTGGAAGGCTATGGTCATTTGCTCTAAGGGAGTGTGTTAAGGGCGTCAACGTGATTTGGCGCGTGAGACGAAAGGCATCGAAATGGCAAAACTGAAAAACGGCAAATTGCGGCGCAAGGACGGGGCATGGGATCCCCTGAAACGCAGCGATGCGGACAAGCAGCAGGCCGAGGTGATACCCAGAACACCGCAGTCGGATTCGCCTTCCTATCGTCTTGCCTATGTCGATACCGACTTTCTTTGCCGGGAAGAACTGAGGCCCATCAGGCTCCAGCTGGAGCTTCTCAAAACGGAAATGGCTCTGACCGAACGCGGCATCACCTCCACGGTGGTGATGTTCGGTGGCGCGCGTATTCCCGCACCCGGCAAGGATGCGTGGGCGGCCCGCAACGAGATACAGAAGCGCAATCTTGAGGAAGCATCCGTTTATTACGATGAGGCGCGCAAGTTCGCCCGCATCTGCACCAGCTACGGTGAGAAATCCGGTCATCGCGAGTACGTCGTGGTGACTGGTGGTGGTCCTGGCGTGATGGAAGCTGGCAATCGGGGTGCTGCCGATGCTGGCGGTCCCTCCATCGGCCTCAACATCGTCCTGCCGCACGAGCAGGCACCGAATGCCTATGTGACGCCGGATCTCAGTTTCAATTTCCACTATTTCGCAATCCGCAAGATGCACTTCCTGATGCGGGCGAAGGCCGTGGTCATCTTTCCGGGCGGTTTCGGCACACTCGATGAGCTTTTCGAGACGCTGACCCTGATCCAGACGAAACGTATGGCCCCCATTCCTCTGATACTGTTTGGCGAGAAATTCTGGCGCTCGCTCATCAACTTCGAGTTCCTGTCGGATTTCGGAACGATCGCCCCGGAAGATATGGAACTGTTGCATTTTGCCGAGACGGCGGACGAGGCCTGGAAAATCGTCGCGGAACATTACGAGCATTGACAGGCGTTTAACGCGGCGCGGCAATTTTTAGCGGTTCATTAGCAAAGGCCGACTAGACTTGCCCCGTCGCGTTGCAGCGCACTGTCCGTTCGGACGGGCCTCCATGACGGAGAAAAGCAATCCGTTGGCGCCTGCCTTTTCTGGCTGGCGATTTGATCGAGGCCAAAATGTTTAATTTCAAGGTGAGGTCGCTTGCGACCAAGCTGATCCTCGTGACTGGCTGTGCAATAACCGCTGTTCTGGTCGCATCCAATTCCTTCCTCATCTCTCAGACCAGTAACCGGGTCCATTCGCTGACGATGGATCAGGCCAATACCGAGGCGCGGGCAATCGCCAGCGTCATCGCTGCCGATGTCGGCGAACTGGCAAGCGCCGCACGCTCGATGGCAGGCGTTATCGGCCGTGCTCACGAAGCAAGTTCGATGGATCGTCCGGGCATCGTCAATGTTCTCAAGGCCAATGTCGAGCAGAACGTCTTTGCGTTCGGAAGCTGGTTCTGTGAGCAGATCGGCCTTTTTGACGGCCAGACGACCGAGATCGCCAACAGGCCGGAACTCGGCACCAACGAAACCGGCGCTTTCGCGCCATACTGGTCGAAAACCCAGAAGGGCGAGATTCAGTTCTCCACTTTCAAGAACGACTACACGGCTGAATGGTACGCGCTTGTTGCAAAGACCGGAAAAGGCGCGATTACGCAGCCTTATCTGGCCGAAGGTACGGATGTTCCCACGACGATGACATCGCTCGCCTACCCGGTCATGTCCGGTGGCAAGATGATTGGCGTTGCCGGTGTCGATATCTCGCTTTCGTCCCTTTCGCAAAAGCTTCAGGCATTGCGGCCGTTCGAGACCGGGCGCGTGACCCTCATTTCGCAAGGCGGGCAGTGGCTCGTGCCTCCGACGCCGGATCAGAACATGAAGGCGTATGATGGCGAAGGGCAAAACATCGTTCAGGCCGCCATTACCTCCGGCAAGCAGGGGCTGATTGAAAATCTGGGCCTCGACACCGATACACCCTACAACCGCCTTGTCTATCCGTTCGCCGTGCCGGGCCTCAACGCCACCTGGGTGGTTCTGGTGGACATTCCCCATCAGGCGCTCAATACGCCGGTGCAGGAACAGACCTATCTGATGATCGTGGGCGCTATCGTCATCCTCGCCGCCGTCATCTTGGCGCTCTATTTCGCCGTCCGCCATTTCGTTCGCAAGCCTCTGGCGGCACTTGTATCCGACGTCAGGACGCTGAGTGAAGGCCGCTACGATGTTCCGGTATCCGGGCAGGAGCGAACCGATGAAACGGGGGCCGTTGCATCCGCGCTGGAGGGGTTCCGGGCGAAACTTGCCGGCATCCGTGAGGTGGAAGCCGAAGCGGCAACACAGCGCGGCAATGCGGAAGCTGAACGTCAGCGGTCCGAAATGGAACGGAATGAAAATAGCCGCATGCAGCAGCACATCGTCGCCATTCTTGGTAATGGGCTTACCGAACTCTCGAATGGCAATCTGACCCACCGCATCACCGAGGAATTTCCCGGGGAATATGCAAAACTGCGCAGTGACTTCAACGCAGCGCTCGCGAGCCTCGAGGAGACGGTTTCGACCGTTAACGCCACGGTCGTCAGTATCGGTAACGGTACGGGGGAGATCACCCGCGCGGCAAGCGACCTGTCGCACCGCACCGAGCAGCAGGCGGCAAGTCTCGAGGAGACCGCAGCAGCACTCAACCAACTGACGGCGCAGGTCAATTCCAGTGCCGAGAACGCCGCGCAGGCTGCCGGAGCGGTCAATACGACCTGCGAGGATGCCGGAAAGTCCGGCGAGGTCGTACAGAGAGCCGTCAATTCGATGGAGGGCATTGCCCAGTCGTCGCAGGAAATCTCCCGCATAATCGGTGTCATCGACGAAATTGCTTTCCAGACCAATCTTCTGGCATTGAACGCGGGTGTGGAAGCGGCACGGGCCGGGGAGGCCGGAAAGGGCTTCGCCGTCGTGGCTCAGGAAGTACGTGAACTCGCCCAACGTTCGGCGACCGCTGCCAAGGAAATCAAGGCGCTCATCAACACCTCTGCAACCCAGGTTGGCGAAGGCGTGGAGCTTGTCGGCCAGGCTGGCGAAACCATGAAGAAGATCGCCGATCAGGTCATGCATATCAACCATCTGATCCGGCAGATTTCCGCATCGGCCAGCGAACAGGCTGTCGGTCTCAAGGAAATCAACGCCGCCGTTACACAGATGGATCAGGTTACGCAGCAGAACGCGGCCATGGTGGAGGAAACCACGGCGGCCAGCGTCACCTTGAATGGCGAGGCGGGAACGCTGAAGTCGTTGGTTGCAGGGTTTACCGTTTCCGGTAGCCGGCAGACCCAACAGTTGCGTGACGTCGCGGCAACGATGCGGGCGCCTGTTGCCCCGCAGCCTGCGCAAGGCCGGGTCGCCCCACCGCGTGCACGACCGCAGACACATGGCGCAAACGCGCTGGCGCAGGATGACTGGACGGAATTCTGAAGCGTTCGTCACACCAACAAAAAAGGCCGCCGGGAGAGCCGGCGGCCTTTTTCATGATCTCAATTTTTCATCAAAGACGGGCGAAACGCTCGGTCAGCAGCTGGAAAAAGCCGTCGGAATCGACATTGCGGATCACGCGGGCATTGCGCGCGCGGTCTGTCACTCCCCACCAGTCCACCACCGTCATGCCCATGGTCAGTTCCGAGTTGACCTCGATCTCGACATTGCAATCCCGTCCTTCGAACAGGTCTGGCTTGAGAAGGTAGGCGATGACGCTCGGATCGTGCAGCGGACCGCCATCGGACCCATATTTCTCGACATCGAAACGCTCGAAGAATTCCAGCATTTCCGCCATGGCGATTGCCGGTCGCGTGCCGATATCGCGAATGCGGGCGACACGCTCTTTCGTCGTCAGCAGCTTATGCGTAACGTCGAGAGGCATCATGACGATCGGAATGCCGGAGCGGAATACGATATCGGCGGCCTGCGGGTCGACATAGATGTTGAACTCTGCAGCTGGGGTGATGTTGCCACCCTCGAAGAAACCGCCGCCCATCATCACCAGTTCCTTGACGCGGCCCGCGATTTCCGGTGCCTTCTGAAGCGCCAGCGCCACGTTCGTCAAAGCGCCGAGCGTGCAGAGTGTCACAGTGCCGGCAGGTTCGTTGAGTAGCGTCTCGATGATGAAGTCGACCGCGTGCTGTTTCTGGGCCGCCATCGTCGGCTCGGGAAGAACGGGGCCGTCGAGGCCCGTACTGCCGTGAACATGTTCGGCGGTGATCGGCTTGCGCACCAGCGGCTTTTCCGCACCCTCATAGACGGGAACGTCGGTGCGGTTGGACAGTTCGCAGATGATGCGAATGTTGCGGCTCGTCAGTTTCAGCGGAACATTGCCCGCGACGGCACAGAGGCCGAGGATTTCGAGTTCTTCCGGGCTTGCAAAGGCCAGCATGATTGCCGCCGCATCGTCCTGCCCGGGATCTGTATCTATGATGATTTTTCTGCGATCTGCCATTTTTTCCGCCTTTGAAGGTAAGGCGCTTTTTTCGAGCGGCAAACGAGCATTTGTCAAGTCTCATTGCTTGAGGCGACCTGTCTTGCGTTTGGCGTTTCGCATTCCCATATTGCTTGTGCCGATCCATCCAATCGGCAAGGTTGCCGGAATCGGGGCCGAAAACGTCGCTTGGTTGCAAGGACAGATCGAAAATGAGTCGTATGACGCCATTCACCCACCCGCTTTTGCTGGGTTTCGATGCCATGGAAAAAACGCTTGAGCGCATGGCAAAAGCCAATGATGGTTATCCACCCTATAATGTCGAGCGGTTGCCCGGCTCCGAAGAAGCACCGGAACGGCTGCGCATCACCATTGCAGTCGCCGGTTTTTCCGAAGACGATCTTGATGTCACCATTGCTGACAACCAGTTGGTCATCCGCGGTCGCCAGCAGGATCAGGACAGGGAGAAGCGGGATTTTCTTTATCGTGGCATCGCTGCCCGCCAGTTCCAGCGCGTGTTCGTGCTTGCCGATGGCATGCAGGTGAAGGACGCCAGTTTGCGTAATGGCCTGCTATTCATCGATCTCGTCCGCCCCGAAATCTCCAATGTGGTGAAGAAAATTAATATTTCCGTCTCAAAGTAGAACGTGAACGCCAGAATCGGATGCTCGGTCGGTGTGTAGAAGGAGGCTGAAATATGCTGTTGAGAGAAGCGCATGCGCGCCTTACCCAGTCTCAACTCGCCCATATCGGCGAAGGTGAAGTGGGATATATACGCAAAATCCGGGCTGAAGATGTCAGCCGCTGCTTTCCCGAAGCGCCGGATCTCGATCCTCAGCTCGACCTGTGGGCGCTGTTCGCGGCGGATGGTACGCCAATCCTCCTGACCGACAACCGCTCCAGCACCTTTTTCAAGGCCGCTGAAGACGAACTGACGACGGTCAGTCTGCATTAAGCCATAACGCGGTAAGGTTTCGGGCGATCTGCCGAAATGGAAAGCCCGCCGTTTGAGCGGGCTTTGTTGTCTTCAGGTGTATTACAGGAAAGGCCGGTCCGGCATATCGTCGATCGAAACCACGCCGTCCTTGTTGCGGTCGAGCCGCTCGAACATCTTTTCACCGGCAGAGGTGAACTCGGCTTTGCTGACCTGACCGTTTTCATCGCTATCCGCCATGCGGATCAACGCCAGGCCCGCCCGTTTGCCGCCATGTTTACCCCAGCCCGGGTGACCGAATCGGCCGTCCTGTTCGCGTTCCGCATGTCTTTCAGCCCGCTTGGCGTCAGCCTTGGCATCCTCCCGCTCTGGACGCGGATGCGCGGCGCGGAATTCTTCCATCTTCGCCTGACGGTATTCCCGCATTTCCTTCGGCGTGATGCTGCCGTCCTTGTCCTTGTCGATCTCGGTAAAGAGCGTGTCCTGACGGGCTACCAGTTCTTCCTTGGAGATCTTGCCGTCCTTGTTGGTGTCGGCAACCTTCAGCAGGTGAACGAAGGCGGCCTCCTGACGGACCGGCATGCGGTCTCCATGGCCCCTGCCGGGGGGAGGCGGAGCGGCGAAGCTTGTTGTCACGGCGGTGCCGAGAATGAGGGCCGCGCCGAGAGCAGAGAGGGTGATGTTTCGCTTTGATGTCGTCATAACCTTGTCTTCCTTTGGTGTCCCTGAAGAAAAGGTAGTGCCGGGCTGGCCAGCCCGCCACTTAAACATCCGTAAGGTGGATGAAGAAGTCGTAATGTTTTCTGCGACTTCTACTTGTCCGATGTCGGCTTTGCCGTCGTCAGCCCGCTGAGGAAGCCGGTCAGGTCATCTGTGACGTAGTCGATATGCTCATCCGTTTCGGCGGGAATTTCCCAGCGCTCCATGATGACGCCTTCGAGGTTCGAGGGAACGAGCAGAACAGTTTTCATTCCAAGCGTCTTGGGCGCGGCAAGATTGCGCGGCAGGTCTTCGAACATCGCTGCACGCTTTGTATCCAGCTTGGCGAGGTTCGCAAATTTCTCATATGTGGCGCTTGCCGGTTTCGGTAGATAACCCGCCGCGACGATATCGAATATGTCCTCGAAATTATCGAGGATACCCAGCGCGCCTGCCGCTGCCTGAGCGTGCTTGACGCTGCCATTGGTCAGGATGAACTTGCGGCCGGGCAGAGCCTTGATCGCTTCGCCAAGCTCCGGGTGCGGCTTGAGCGCGGAATAGTCGATGGCGTGTGCCCGTTCCAGAAACTCGTCTGGGCTGATGCCGTAGTGGATCATCAAGCCCTGTAGCGTCGTGCCATGCTCGTGATAATAGCGTTTCTGCAATGCCCGCGCCTCGTCGGTGTCGAGTTGCAGCAACTCGGCGACATAGGCGGTCATGTTGCGATCAATCTGCGAGAACAGATTGACGTGATGTGGGTAGAGTGTGTTGTCGAGATCGAAGACCCATTCCGTGACATGGGAGAAATCGGCAATATCGGGCAGGTTTTTCGGCTTCTTGTCCATGGGCTGCTTTATGCCTCGTTCGCATGCCGAAGAAAATCGAAAAGACGACAGAACGCAAGAAAACTGCCCTTGGCGACGAGAGGCAGTGCATGATACCGCCACGCCATGGAACTCTGGATCGGCATTACTTTCGCAAGCGCCTTCTTGCAAAATCTGCGCTCCACGCTGCAGAAGCATTTGAAGGGCAGCATGGGTACAACAGGCGCGACTTTCGTGCGCTTCGTTTTCGGCATGCCTTTCGCGCTTGCCTATCTGGCTTTTTTGCATGTCGGGCTTGGCCGCCCATTCCCGGTTGCGAACCTGGACTTCGCGATTTGGGCCATCATCGGCGCAACGGCCCAGATCATTGCGACCTTTCTGCTGGTGCATCTTTTCTCGTTTCGGAATTTCGCGGTCGGCACTGCCTATTCCCGCACCGAACCTGCGCAAGCGGCCCTCTTCGCGCTTGTCTTCGTTGGCGAAAGCGTCACGCCGGGAACCGTGCTTGCCATCGCGATTTCAGTCGCGGGCGTCATGCTGATCTCGGTCGCACGAACTGAAATTACCCCTGCGTCCATCGTCACATCCATTTTCAGCCGGACAGCGGGTGTAGGCCTTGCATCGGGCGCCTTCTTTGGTCTTTCTTCCGTGGCTTACAGGTCGGCATCTCTGGCGCTGGGGCCGAGCCTGCCGCAACCCGATGCCATGATGCAGGCTGGCTTCACGCTTGTCGTCGTGATCGTGATGCAGACGGTTTCGATGTTCCTGTGGATCGTCTGGCGCGAGCGCGAGGAGCTGCCGCGTATCGCAAAGGTCTGGAAGCCATCGCTTGCTGTCGGCTTTGTTGGGGCAACGGCATCATTCGGCTGGTTTACCGCCATGACATTGCAGCAGGCGGCGGTGGTCAAGGCGCTGGCACAGGTCGAAATGCTGTTTGCCTTCGCCTCGACGGTCCTGTTTTTCAAGGAAAAGATCAACCGGCTCGAAATTTCGGGCTGCCTGTTGATCGTCTTCGGTGTTCTGTCGCTTCTGGCCTTCGGCTGAGAAAGCGGGCGTGATGGGCAGGCTTTCCGCCCATCACAGAAACTCGATCAGGGTACGATCAGCGTACCGGCACCCTCGGTGAATATTTCCAGAAGAACGGAATGCGGGGTCTTTCCATTGAGGATGACCACACCCTGTACGCCCGCCTTGATGGCTTCGATGCAGGTTTCGACCTTGGGGATCATGCCACCGGAAATCGTGCCATCCTTGATAAGCGCGCGGGCCTGCGACACCGTGAGCTCCTTGATGAGTTCCTTGTTCTTGTCGAGGACACCGGGAACATCGGTCAGGAACAGCAGGCGGCTTGCATTGAGCGCACCGGCAATGGCGCCCGCAAACGTATCCGCATTGATGTTGTAGGTCGCACCGTCGCGGCCTGGAGCAACCGGAGCGATAACGGGGATCATTTCAGACTTTGCCAGAAGGTCGAGCAGGGTACGGTCGACCTCGACAACCTCGCCGACAAAACCGAGGTCGAGAACACGCTCGATGTTACTGTCGGGGTCGATGACGGTCTTTTTCGCCTTTTCGGCGAAGACCATGTTGCCGTCCTTGCCGCAAAGGCCGATTGCCCATTCGCCTGTCTGGTTGATGAGGGCGACGATTTCCTTGTTGATGGAGCCTGCGAGAACCATCTCGACAATCTCGACGGTCTTGGCGTCGGTGACGCGCAAGCCACCTTCGAACTTCGACTCGATGCCCATCTTTGCAAGCATTGCCCCGATCTGCGGTCCTCCGCCGTGCACTACGATGGGGTTGATGCCTGACTGCTTGAGAAGTGCGATGTCTTCCGCGAAAGCCTTGCCGAGTGTCGTGTCTCCCATGGCGTGCCCGCCATATTTCACGACAATGGTCTTGTTTTCATATTTCTGCATGAAGGGCAGAGCCTGCGCGAGCAGCCGTGCCTGTGTTTCGCTTTCGGAAGCAGTCATGGAAAAACCCCGGTCTATGATTTCGGCCTTCAAATCGTTATCGCGACCTAAAGCCTTTCAACGCTCTAAAGCAAGTTTTTGACGGATGAAATAACGGCCGGGCCTTATTGTGGCGTACGGACATAAAATTCTGCCGGAGCCGACGGATCCTTGCGTAATATGATTGACATATAACGCCAATCGGACCAGCCTTGTGACTGGAAGGGGAGGGGTTATTCAGCGGGGCGATATGATAACGCTACCCGCCGCGAGTGTGCGGCGGCCTGAAGACCGAGGAGTTCTAGAGCACATGACGGTTCCGGATCGAGACAAGCGTAGCGGCCTGCGAGACGAAGTCCTTGCCGGCGAATTCGTTTTGGGTGTCTTGCCGCCGGAAGATATGGCCGAGCTTTCCAGACGTGTTGGAAACGATCACCAGTTTGCGGCCATGGTCAAGCGCTGGCAGGAGAATCTGGCCGAAACGGAATATCGCGAAAAGGCCGCGATTGCAGTTCTCTTGAAAGAAGATCCCACACGCCGAAGACTTGTTTCCCGGGGACTGCCGAACGGAAAGCGCGCCATGCTGGCCTTGGTTTTTGCCGAAATCTGGAATTCGGTTCGTTTCTGGCGCCTCTTGGCGCTGACGGCGATGCTCTGGACCGCCGTCCTGCTTTTCACGATCGCCTGACCGCAGCCGTTCGCCTCAGAGGGTGATGGTGCGGATGATCTCGGCGCGCAGCGCATCCAGTCCGAAAGTTTTCTCAGACGACGTTGCCAGCACTTCCGGATAGGCGGCTGGGCGCTTGCGGATTTTTTCCAACGTCTCGTTGACGAGGCGCGGAACACCCGCTTCCTTGATCTTGTCGGTCTTGGTCAGAACGATCTGATAGGAAACGGCGGCCTTGTCGAGAAGGGTCAGCACTTCCTCGTCGTTCTTTTTGACGCCATGGCGCGAATCGATCAGCACGTAGACGCGTTTCAGCGTCGCGCGGCCGCGCAGATAGTCGAAGACCAGCTTCGTCCACGCGTCCACCTGATCCTTGGGTGCCTGCGCGTAGCCATAGCCGGGCATGTCGACAAGCGCCATAGGCGGCAGATCACCCGCCTCGCCGGAATAACCGTCGGGAACGAAGTAGTTCAGTTCCTGCGTGCGGCCCGGTGTGTTCGATGTGCGTGCCAGACCCTTGTGGCCGACCAGCGCATTGATGAGCGAGGATTTGCCGACATTGGAGCGGCCGGCAAACGCGATTTCCGGCGGCCCCTCGGGCGGCAGGAATTTCATCGCAGGCACGCCGCGAATGAAAATCCATGGACGCCCGAACAGGGGCTTTTCGTTGGCTACGCCGGTCTGCGTCATTTCGATTGCACCGGCTTTCGTTTGAACAATCCCTTGAGATTGTCAAACAGCTCGATCTTGGCACCATGGCGCTTCATGATGAGGGCCTGCTGCGTGACGGACAGGGTGTTGTTCCATGCCCAGTAGATGACCAGACCAGCAGGGAAGGACGCCAGCATGAAGGTGAAGACCAGCGGCATCCAGGTGAAGATCATGGCCTGCGTCGGATCGGGCGGCGTCGGGTTCATGCGCATCTGGATGAACATCGTGATGCCCATGATAATCGGCCAGACGCCGATCATCAGGAAATGCGGAACGTCGTACGGCAGCAGCCCGAACAGGTTGAAGAGCGAGGTCGGATCGGGCGCGGAAAGGTCATGGATCCAGCCGAAGAACGGCGCATGCCGCATTTCGATGGTGACGTAGATGACCTTGTAGAGCGCGAAGAAGACCGGGATCTGCAGCAGCATCGGCCAGCAGCCGGCAACCGGGTTGATCTTCTCTTCCTTGTAGAGCTGCATCATCGCCTGCTGCATGGCCATGCGGTCATCGCCATGCTTGGCCTTCAACTCTTCCATCTTCGGCTGAACGCGCTTCATGTTGGCCATGGAGGCGTACTGCTTGCTGGCAAGCGGGAAGAACAGGAGCTTCACGACAATGGTGGTCAGCAGGATCGCAACGCCGAAGTTGCCAAAATAACGGAAGAAGAAATCCATCAGTTTGAACATCGGCTTGGTGATGAAGTAGAACCAGCCCCAGTCGATCAGCAGATCGAACTTCGGAATGGCGTACTGGGACTCATAACGGTCAACCAGCGGCACTTCCTTCGCGCCAGCGAACACAAGGCTCTTCAGGTCGATCGACTGGCCGGGTTCAACGGTGATCGAGTCGCCCTTGAAGTCGGCCTGATAGCGCGGCTGACCGTCGGTGAAGTGCGAGTAACGTGTTTCGAACGGCGTCGTCTGCGGCGGAACGATCGCTGCCGCCCAGTACTTGTCGGTAATGCCGAGCCAGCCACCGGTCGCCTTGGGAACCGTAACAGGGGCTTCCTCGACATCCTTGTAGTTTTCTTCCGTCAGACTGCCATCAGTGCCCGAGACGCCGAGGAAGCCTTCGTGAATCACGAAGACGGAGGGCGTTGCAGGCTTGTTGTTGCGGGTAACGCGCCCGTAGGTGGCGAAGGAAACCGCTTCCTGACCGGGGTTCTGGACCTTGTCGGCGATCGAGATCATGTAGTGTTCATCGATCGACACGGTTCGCGAGAAAACGACGCCCTTGTCGTTGGTGTAGGTCAGCGTGACCGGGGTCGTTTCCGTCAGCTTGTCACCGCTCGAAAGCGCCCAGACGGTCGCCGGACCTGGAACCGAGCCGATGGCGTTTCCTGCGATGTAGCCAAGTTCGGCGAAGTATCCGTCCTTGGAGTCGGACGGCGAAAACAGCGTGATGATCGGGCTCGAGTCATCAACGGTCTCATGGTACTCCTTGAGCCGGATGTCATCGAAGCGTGCGCCCGTCAGGTTGATAGATCCCTGAATGGCATTGGTGTCGATTGCAACGCGCTGGTTCTTGGCGAGCGATTCTTCGCGGGTCGCGGTTGCTGCGGGCTGCGCGGCAGAGCCGGGCAGGGAGCCCTGTACGGCGCCACCCTGGGCGGCCGGGGTTCCGGCCTGCTGCTGCGTCGTCTGCTGCTGCGCCTGGCGAGCCTCTTCGGCGCGGCGCTGCTCCTCGATGCGCGGGTTCATGTAAAGGAATTGCCAGGCAAGGACGATGACAACCGAAAGGGCTATCGCGATGAAGTAATTACGGTTCTTTTCCATCATTCTTTCCTGGAGCGGGTCTCCTGGGACCGTTTCGGTTTCGCCGTTCCTTCAATGCGCTCGATCAGGAGCGACTGGAGTTTCGGGAAGGTTACATCAAGAACATCCCGGCGGGCGACAATCACATAGTCATGGCCGGGCTTCATTGCGAATCCGGCAGAAAGCCTGACGGCTTCTTTCAGGCGGCGGCGCATGCGATTTCGCTCGACCGCGTTTCCCTGCCTTTTCGTCACGGTAAAGCCGACGCGTGGGTCGGTCTCCGGGGATCGGCGATCGAGCACTTCCATGAGGAACGTGCTGCCACGCCGTTTTTCTCCCGCCTGCACGGCAAGGAAATCCGACCGGTTTTTCAACCGGTCGGGTCTCTTTTTATTCTGCGTCATGTGCCCGCGACTTTCATCGGGCCACACAGGCGGCGATTAAGCCGACAGACGCGCGCGGCCACGCGCACGGCGGGCTGCGAGAACTTTACGGCCGCCGGCAGTTGCCATGCGGGCGCGGAAGCCGTGACGGCGCTTGCGGACAAGCTTGGATGGCTGGTAGGTACGCTTCGACATTTATTTAATACCGCGGTGTGCGGCCCTTCTTGAATTTGCACTATTTGCAAGAGCGTTTCGTTTTTTGCACGGCTGATCCCGCCTGGGCGAGCTTTCATAGGCCGAGCGTGCGCGGCTTATAAGGGCATAGGGCCAGCAAAGTCAATCACCGAAGGGGTTTTGGTGGATCACCTCTTAGGGAAAGCGAAATTTTTTCCAGCAATCGAGGAGAGGCATGCGCTCCTCGATTTGCGAGGCTCCGGATTGTTAAAATTCGAAATTCTTTCTTAACGCTGCATTGATAGATCTCGCAGTGAGAAAGGTTATGTCAGCTTCCTTTTTTCGTCTGGCATCCTGGTTGAGGGGGAATTGCATTGAGAATTCGTGGTCGTATCAATCTTCTTGTTGGGCTCATGAGCCTCGTCGCCTGCACGATTGGCGGGCTATCCATCTATGCGGTCAGCGAATTCCGGGTAAGGACGGCTGAATTCGAAAGCGCTTCGGAGCGCGCCTACAAGGGTGAAGCGCTCAACCGTCTCGTCACCGCGGTGGTGATGGAGGCGCGCGGCATCTATGCCGCCCCCGACGTAGCGACAGCTTCGCCCTTTGCCGATGGCATCGTCAAGAACCTCGATGCAATGGAAACCCTCATCGCTTCGTGGACGCCGCTCGTTCCGTCGCAGCAAAAGGCAGCGTTCGATAATCTTGTCGGCCGCTTCAAGGAATTTAAGGCCTTTCGTCTGGAAACCGCACGTCTCGGCAAGGACGTCAGCCCCCAGGCAGCAAACCAGCAGGGCAACAACGAAGCAAACCGCGCAAATCGCAAGGCGTATCAGGCCGAAATTGATGCCGTCGTAAAAAGCGATATCGTCGAACTCGTTGCGATCGAAAAGGCAATGGGCAACTTCGGCGTGACGATGTTCTGGGTGGTTGCGATTGTCACGGTCATCGGCATCCTGATCGGCGCTGCCTTTGGTCTCTACATCGGCACGCGGCAGCTCAGCCAGCCGATCCGCAGGGTTTCGGACGTGATGAATTCGGTAGCGGATGGCAATCTCGAAACGGATGTGCCTTATCTGGATCGCAAGGATGAAATCGGAGAGATGGCCGCTGCTGTCGAAGTCTTCAAGCGCAACGGTCTTGAAGTCCGCCGGATGAATGCGCAGGAAGCGGCCATGCGTGCCAAGAGCGATGACCTTCAGGCCGGAATGGCCGTTGTCGTGGATGCCGCCGCTCAGGGTGATTTCCGTCGCCGGATCGAAAAGGACTACGGCGATGAAAACCTCAATCGCTTCGCCCAGAACATCAACGCCCTGCTTGTTGGCGTGGACAACGGAGTGTCCGAAACCAACCGCGTTATCGAAAGCCTTGCGCATGGCGATCTGACTCGCTCCATGGATGGCGAATTCCGCGGCGTCTTTGCCGAGCTTCAGGCAAACGTCAACCAGACACTTTCGAAGCTGCGCGAAACCATGGGTGAGGTCCGCACCAGCACGGAAGGCATCAGCGGCAACGCCAATGAATTGCGGTCTGCGGCTGATGATCTTTCAAAGAGAACCGAGCAGCAGGCGGCCGCGCTTGAGGAAACGTCCGCGGCGCTTGACGAGATCACTGCTGTCGTCCGCAACTCGACCGACCGTGCGCAGGAAGCCAGTCAGATGGTCTCCGAGGCAAAGCAGAAGACCGAAGAATCGTCCCGGGTCGTCAGCGATGCTGTTTCCGCCATGGATCGCATTGAGCAGGCTTCCCGCGAAATCAGCCAGATCATCAATGTCATCGATGAAATTGCATTCCAGACGAACCTGCTGGCATTGAATGCCGGTGTGGAAGCGGCGCGTGCCGGTGAGGCGGGCAAGGGCTTTGCCGTTGTTGCGCAGGAAGTTCGTGAACTGGCCCAGCGTTCCGCGACTGCCGCAAAGGACATCAAGGCGCTGATCACCAAATCCGGAGAGGAAGTCGGCCGTGGTGTCTCTCTGGTCCAGAAGACCGGTAATGCGCTCGGCGAAATCGAAACGCGCGTGCTCGCCATCAACGAACACATCCACTCGATTGCGACGGCGGCGAGAGAGCAGTCCACTGGCCTGCAGGAAGTCAGCACGGCCATCAACCAGATGGATCAGGTCACGCAGCGCAATGCGGCGATGGTGGAGGAGACATCGGCGGCCACCCATAAGCTGAGCAGTGAGGCAAGCCATCTCGTTACGCTTGTTGCCCGCTTTAAAACTGGCGCCAATGAGACGCATGGGCAGGTTCGTATAAAGCCGCAGACGCGTCCTGTTGCGATATCGGAAAAGGTGGCACCCGTCCCGTCGCCTGCCCGCAGGTTGGTCAACAGCGTCGGCCGCGCATTCAATGGTCAGGCTGCTGCCAAGGTGGAGGCCGACTGGCAGGAGTTTTAAGCAGCAGTTCCATTTTTATCTTCGGGCGCCGCCTTTCCGGGCGGCGCCTTTTTTATGTCGAAAGCACAGCCCGTCGGTACATTGGAAAAATGTTCGTTTGCTCCTATGATTGTGTTCGCATGGGATCGAGCCGTTCCCAGGAAGTTGACGGTGAATACAGGGCTGGCCCGGTTTGTTTTCAAAAGGCGTAAACAGTTTGAAAGATTCGGAGGGCAAGCCCACCCGGTATTTGACAGGACTGACGGCCGGTCTTTCCGGCCGCCTTCTGCTTTTGACCGTGATCTTCGTGATGATTGCGGAAGTGCTGATCTTCGTGCCTTCGGTCGCGAATATGCGCCTGTCATGGCTGCGCGACCGTCTGAATACGGCAGCGGCTGCCGGTGCGGTTATTGACGGTTTGCAGGCCGAGCTTCCGCAAAGTGTCCAGAACGATACCCTGATGGCGACGGGCGCGAAACTCATAGCGCTTCGCAAGGACGGCACGTCTCGCCTGCTGGCTGCAGCAGAGACGCCTCCGGGAGTCGATGAGCAGTACGATCTGTCCGACGTATCGCAGCTGACCGCGGTAAGGGACGCGTTCTCCACACTGCTGTTTGGCGGCAACCGCGTGATCCGCGTTTTTGACGTCGTTGGTGACAGTGATACCATCATCGAACTGGTGATCGGAGAGAGCAAGCTCCGCGCGGCGATGCTGGCTTATGCGCGCAATGTTTTCCTGATTTCCATCGTCCTGTCTCTGATAACCGCGGTGCTGATTTTCGTATCGATCAACCGCATCATGATACGTCCTATCCGTCGTCTGACGATCGGCATGCAGCGGTTCTCGGACGATCCGGAAAACCCGGCAGGGATATTCGTGCCTGAAGACGGCAATGACGAGTTGTCAGTGGCAGGCCGCCATCTGGCGGATATGCAGACGCAACTGCACAAAACCCTACGGCAGCAGAAAAACCTTGCCGATCTCGGGCTGGCCGTTTCGAAAATCAATCACGACATGCGCAACATCCTCTCCTCGGCCCAGCTGATGTCGGACCGGCTTGTGGATGCCAAGGATCCGATCGTCAGAAGTTTCGCACCGAAGCTGCTGCGCACCATAGACCGCGCCGTTGCCTATACCGGTGAGGTTCTGGCCTACGGTCAGGCAACGGAAGCTGCCCCGCGTCGCAGGATGAACAACCTCAGCCTGCTGGTGCAGGATGTGCGCGATATCCTCGCGATCGATCCCGACGTCGGCATCGAGTTCGAGAATGACGTTCCCGCCGATCTCATGGTCGATGCCGATGCTGAACAGCTGTTCCGCGTCGTTCACAACCTCTGTCGAAATGCGGTGCAGGCGCTGCAGTCGGAGCCGTCTGCCGCGATGCGACGGCTCTCCGTGTCGGCCAGAAAAAATGGCGGTGTCGTCAGTATTGTCATTGACGACAATGGTCCCGGAATGCCGCCTAAGGCCAAGGAGAACCTGTTTTCAGCGTTCAGGGGATCGGCGCGTTCCGGTGGGACCGGGCTTGGACTCGTCATTGCACGCGAACTGGTCCTCGCTCATGGCGGAACGATTGCACTTGTTGAAAAGCCCGGCTCAGGAACCCAGTTCCGCATCGAGATTGCCGACCGTCCCGCGTCGGTACAGGCAGCAAAAAGCGCCTGAAAACGCTGGGTTTTGCCTACCTCTAAGCGGCCTTTTTTCGGCCCCCGAAATAGCGCTGTGAAGCGGGTATAAATTTCCGGAAAAGAAAAATCGTTTAAAATCAAATAGATAAAATTATTGATACAGGAAAATGACAATTTCTCACCAAAATCGCTTGCATTCGGAATGAGGACGTTTTAGAGGATCGCCACGCCGCCGGAAACGACCGGAACGGCACGCACCCGTAGCTCAGCTGGATAGAGCACCAGACTACGAATCTGGGGGTCAGGAGTTCGAATCTCTTCGGGTGCGCCATTTATCTCCTTCTTGAAAATCAGTTATTTCGCCTGATGACACGCAGTCTGAAGATGGCGTTTGACGTTTCGAGAATTGTTCTCCTGAAAATGACGCAGCGTTTTGCAAAAATGCCTCCGGCGTTGTTTTGTGCCGGTTGTTCCGGTCCGGGTTCTTCGTTCTTCCTGATGCACTGTCACGACGAAATGCTTCGGTGAATTTGTCGCATTCATGCGCCTGTCGTCACGTGGGAATATGCCGTGCAATATTCTTCGTGCGCGGTTTGATCTATGTCAGTTTCCGCGTCCTTAGACCGCGTGACACTGATCGCATACCGGAAAGCCGCCACCGTGACCGCATATCAGGGAGAAGAACATGCTTGAGGAGCGCATCCGCAACGCGTCATTGTTGGAAAGAATTGTCAGCGCGGATGAGGCCGCAAGCCTTATCAAGGATGGCATGACCGTAGGGATGAGTGGATTCACCCGTGCGGGCGAGGCGAAGGCTGTGCCACTTGCGCTTGCAGAGCGCGCCAAGCAGCATCCGATGCAGATTACCCTGATGACCGGTGCTTCGCTTGGAAACGATCTCGACAGGACCATGGTGGAAGCCGGCATGCTGGCGCGCCGCATGCCGTTCCAGTCTGATCCGGCTCTGCGCAAGGCCATAAACGACGGCAAGGTGATGTTCATCGATCAGCACCTGTCTGAAACCGTCGAGCAGCTTCGTGGCGGCCAGATCCACGGGGTCGATATCGCCATCGTCGAGGCGGTGGCGATCACCTCCGATGGCGGGATCGTGCCGACGACTTCGGTCGGCAACTCGGCAAGCTTCGCCATCCTTGCAGACAAGGTGATCGTGGAGATCAATCTGTCGCAACCGGCTGTTCTCGAAGGACTGCACGACATTTTCATTCCGGCCAAACGTCCGACCCGCATGCCGATCCCGGTCGTCGCGCCGGATAGCCGTGTCGGCCTGCCGTTCATTCCCGTGCCGCCGGAAAAGATCGCGGCGATCGTTCTGAGCGATAAGTCGGACAGTTTTTCAACCGTTTTGCCGCCGGATGCCGAAACGAAGGCGATTGCCGGGCACCTGAGCGACTTTCTGCTGAACGAGGTGAAACAGGGGCGCATGGGCTACGAACTCCAGCCATTGCAGGCGGGTATCGGCACCATCGCCAATGCCGTGCTGCATGGGTTCATCGATACGCCGTTTCACGATCTCAAGATGTATTCGGAAGTGCTCCAGGATTCGACCTTCGAGCTTTTCGATGCCGGTAAACTGGTTTTCGCCTCCGGCTCGTCGATGACGCTCTCTTCCGAGATGAACGAACGTGTCATGCCGCGTCTGGCAGACTACAAGAACAAGTTGATCCTGCGCCCCCAGGAGGTCAGCAACCACCCGGAGGTGATCCGGCGCCTCGGTATCATCGGCATCAACACCGCGCTGGAATTCGATATCTACGGCAACGTCAATTCCACCCATGTCGGTGGAACGCATATGATGAACGGTATTGGTGGTTCGGGTGATTTTGCACGCAACGCCTACATGTCGATCTTCGTCACCAAATCCATCGCCAAGGGCGGGGCGATTTCCAGTGTCGTGCCGATGGTCAGCCATGTGGATCACACCGAGCACGATGTCGATATTCTGGTGACGGAAACCGGGCTTGCGGATCTTCGCGGGCTGGCGCCGCGCGAACGCGCTCCGGTCATCATCGCAAACTGCGTGCATGCTGATTATCGCGACGCCCTCATGGATTATTTCGAGCGGGCGTCGGCAAGAGGCGGGCACACCCCGCACCTCCTTGAAGAGGCGTTTTCCTGGCACGTCGCCTTGCGGGAGAAGGGAACGATGCTGCCCCAGTGCTAGGATTGTTGCGTCCGTTGGGACACACCGGGCGGGAAAGTCATCGGTACATCACGCCCGGTTGCTGGCTTAATCAACCAGCTTTGGGTAGAAATCTCCAACATCTCGCAGTCTTCAGGCTGCTTTCTGGTCGTGGGAGAATGACCTGATGCCGTTTCGCTTCGTGGCCATGATCGCCATCGTTGCCTTGCTCGCCGGATGTGGCGGGCGTCCCATCGGGGTAATGACGCCAACCGGAACGACAGTGGCGGGCACGACGCCGGTTAATCTTCTTGTGGCGACGACACGTGCGCCGTCGGAAAATCCGGCCGTGTTGTTTGGCGGCGAACGTGGTACCGGCCTGAAGGTCGATGCAGTGACGGTTTCCATCCCGCCGGACGCCAATCGCGAGGTGGGGCAGGTGCAATGGCCGAAAAAGCTGCCGCCTGATCCGCTGAAGGATTTCACGACGGTGGCTATCAAGCCCATCACATCGGAGGCGGAAACCAGAAGCTGGATCGGGCAGCATATCCAGAAGGACCGGCGGGTTCTGGTTTTCGTCCACGGCTTCAACAACCGCTACGAGGAATCCGTCTACCGTTTTGCGCAGATCGTGCATGATTCCCGCACGGATGTCGTGCCAGTGGTCTTCACCTGGCCGTCACGCGCAAGCATCTTCGACTACAACTACGACAAGGAAAGCACCAACTACTCGCGCGATGCGCTCGAAGAAATGCTGACCCGTCTGGCCAGAGACAAATCCATCGGTGAAATCACCGTCATGGCACATTCCATGGGTACCTGGCTTGCCGTTGAAGCGCTGCGTCAGATGGCGATCCGCAACGGCCGGGTCAATCCCAAGATCGGCAATGTCATCCTTGCTGCTCCCGACCTTGATGTGGACGTGTTCAGCCGTCAGTTTGTCAGCCTTGGCAAGACGCCGCCGCAGTTCACGCTTTTCGTGTCCCAGGATGACAGGGCGCTCAGCCTGTCGCGCCGGATTTCCGGTAATGTCGACCGTCTGGGGCAGATCGATCCTTCGGTTGAGCCTTATCGCAGCCAACTCGAAAAGGCGGGCATCACCGTTCTGGATCTCACCAAGCTGCAATCAGGTGATCGCCTTAACCACGGCAAATTTGCCGAAAGCCCTGAAGTCGTACGGCTGATTGGCGACCGGCTTATTGCGGGCCAGACGGTGACGGATTCGGATGTCGGTCTTGGTGAGGCTCTTGGCGCCGTCAGCATTGGTGCAGCGCAGACAGTCGGGACCGCAGCCAGCGTCGTTGTCAGTGCGCCGATTGCTGTGTTTGATCCGCGCACCCGTGACAACTACGGGCGTCAGGTGGAGCGATTGGGACGTTCCGTTGAGAACACGATCGGCTCGGTCGGCGATACGGCCGGTGCCGTGGTGGACGAGGATGCGCTTCGTTCGTCCAGGATCAACTGCAATGCTGCTGCCAACCGTAACAGGGCCGAATGCGGCAATCGCTGATATCTTTGTGTACAGTTTGTATTTTTGTGGATATGGTCCGGTCCAGACGTAAACTTCCGGAGTAAGTCCCATGCGTTGGAAACGCACCCTCCAGCTTCTCGATGTACATTGCGAAGGCGAAATCGGCCGTGTCGTAACTGGTGGCGCCCCGAAAATTCCGGGCAACACGGTTGCCGAGCAGCTTGACTGGATGAACAGTGATCCGAAGGGACACGCGCTGCGCCGGTTCCTGACGCTGGAGCCGCGTGGGACGCCAATGGGCTCCGTGAACCTGCTGCTGCCCCCGAAGCATCCGGATGCGCATGCCGCCTTTGTCATTCTCCAGCCTGATCAGGCCCATGCCAGCTCCGGTTCCAATTCTATCTGCGCCACGACGGCGCTGCTGGAAAGTGGAATGGTGGAAATGCAGGAGCCGGAAACGGTGGTCATGCTGGAGACGGCGGCCGGTCTGGTGAAGGCGACGGCCACCTGCCGAGACGGACGGTGCGAGAAGGTTAAGCTCACCATGGTTCCGTCATTTGTGCACGAACTCGACGTCAGTATCGAAACGCCCGAATGGGGCAAGGTGACGATGGATATCGCTTATGGCGGTATCTTCTACGCGCTGGTCGACGTGCGCCAGATCGGTCTGACGATCGACAAGGCCAATGCCGCAAAGCTGGTGGCTGCCGGCATGACGCTGAAGGATATCGTCAATCGCGAAATTCAGGTTGTTCATCCGGAAATTCCGGCGATCTCCGGTGTGGCCTACGTCATGTTCCGCGACGTGGACGCTGACGGATCGATCCGTACCTGCACGACCATGTGGCCGGGAAGGGCGGACCGTTCGCCCTGTGGAACCGGTAACTCCGCCAATCTCGCCACGCTTTATGCGCGCGGCAAGGTGAAGGTCGGCGATGAATACAAATCGCGCTCCATCATCGGTTCCGAATTCGACGTCGGGCTGTCTGCCGTCACCGAAGTCGCGGGCCGCGCCGCCGTCATCCCCACCATTGCCGGTCGCGGTTTCACTTTCGGGCTGCATCAGGTCGGCCTCGACCCGTTCGATCCGTTGGCCGATGGCTTTGCCATGACGGATGTGTGGGGACCGCAGGCAGGCGGCATCTGAAGCCATTCGAAAAAAATGCCATGAACAGCCGCCGATTTCCTTCTGCGGCTGTTTTCTTCTGATGAAAGATGCTAAGCGGGCCGGACTCCAGAAAGCTGTCGGTCTTGTATTACGCATGTCGTGATCGCAAAACCGCAGCAAATTTTGCGCGACATGCTTTAGAGGTTCTCACGATGAAGTCGATCACCCTTCGCCGCCCTGATGACTGGCACCTGCACCTGCGCGATGGCGCCGTGCTGGAGGGTGTGATTGGCGACACCAGCCGCCATTTCGCGCGCGCCATCATCATGCCGAACCTTGTGCCGCCGGTGGTCACGACTGCGGATGCCCGCGCCTACCGTGAGCGTATCGTCAAGGCCATTCCGGCTGGCGACCGTTTCGAGCCGCTGATGACGCTGTATCTGACCGAAGATACCAGTGCCGATGATGTGGAAGAGGGCAAGAAAAGCGGCCTGATCCATGCCGTCAAACTCTATCCGGCCGGTGCTACCACGAATTCGCACGGCGGCGTCAGGGATTTGAGCAAGGTTACCTCGGTTCTGGAGCGCATGGCGAAAATCGGCTTGCCGCTGTGCGTGCATGGCGAGGTCACGACACCGGAAGTCGATATTTTTGACCGCGAGAAGGCTTTCATCGACACGGTTCTGGAGCCGCTGCGCCAGCGACTGCCGGAACTGAAAGTGACGATGGAACACGTGACGACCAAGGATGGCGTGGACTACATCAAGTCCTCCAAGGCCAACCTTGCCGGTTCCATCACGACCCATCACCTTATCATCAACCGCAATGCTATTCTGGTTGGCGGTATCAAGCCGCACTATTATTGTCTGCCCGTTGCCAAGCGCGAGGAACACCGTCTGGCCCTGCGTGAAGCAGCGACCTCCGGCGATGCCCGTTTCTTCCTTGGCACGGATTCGGCTCCGCATGTCGATCCGCTCAAGGAATGTGCCTGTGGTTGCGCCGGCATCTACACCTCGATCAACACCATGAGCTGCCTCGCGCATGTGTTCGAGCAGGACAGCGCTCTCGACAAACTGGAAGCCTTCGCCTCGCTGAACGGGCCTGCATGGTATGGCCTCGCCCCGAACGAAGACACGATCACGCTGGTCAAGCGCGACGAGCAGGTCAACTTCCCCACCAAGATCGAAACCGGCGCCGGGCTTGTGACGGTGTTCGATCCTATGTTCCCGCTTTACTGGGACGTTCAATAAACCATTCAATTGCTGCCGGATTCTCCGGCAGTTTTTCTATGCACTTGCTGATCAAAAGAGGAAAACGCCGATGTCCCAATTTACATTCACTGATCGTGCCGTGGTGGCTGAGCTGGTTGCGAAGATGTTGTGGGAAATCAAGGCGGTCCACTTTAATTCCGAAAGCCCCTACACCTTCGCGTCGGGCATGAAGAGCCCGGTCTACATCGACATGCGCAAGCTCATCTCCTACCCGCGCATCCGGTCTGCCGTGATGGATTTTGCAGCGGCGAAGATCGTGGCCGATGCGGGCTTCGAGAAGTTCGATTGCGTGGCGGGTGGTGAGACGGCAGGCATTCCCTTTGCTGCTTTCCTGGCGGAGCGCCTTGGCCTGCCGATGATCTACTGCCGCAAGAAGCCGAAGGGCCATGGCCGCAACGCGCAGATTGAAGGTCACATGCCGGAAGGCGCACGGGTTCTCGTCATTGAGGATCTGACGACGGCTGGCGGTTCCATGTTCACCTTCATCGATGCCATCCGTGCGGCCGGTGGAATTGTCGATCATGGCATCGCGCTCTTCTACTACGGTATCTTCCAGGAAGCCGAAGCGCGCTTCGCGAACGGCAACGTCCAGCTGCATTACCTCAGCACATGGCGCAACGTTCTCGCCGTCGCCCGTGCCGAAAAACTGTTTGACGATAAAACCCTGTCGGAAGTTGAAGCCTTCCTCGACAATCCCCTGCCGTGGTCGGCGAAACACGGTGGCGTCAGCGAATTGCCGCAATCGTAATTTGGGGTAGTGACAGGCTGGCCTTTTGGCCTGTCGTCGTTTAAATCGATTTAAGTTTGGTTGATTTACTGGTTTGAGGAGGACCGTTATGATCCTGTGTTGTGGTGAAGCCCTGATCGACATGCTGCCAAGGCAGACAACGTTGGGAGAGGCTGGTTTTGCCCCTTACGCAGGTGGAGCGGTCTTCAATACGGCGATTGCGCTCGGGCGTCTCGGCGTACCGGCTGCGTTTTTCTCCGGTATCGCCGATGACATGATGGGCGAAATCCTGAAGGATACGCTGAAGGCCAGCAAGGTTGACTACAGCCTCTGCGCCTTCTCCAACCGCCCTTCCACGATTGCTTTCGTCAAGCTGGTGGATGGCCACGCGACTTACGCGTTCTACGATGAAGGCACGGCCGGTCGTATGCTCTCCGAGGCGGATCTTCCAAACCTCGGTCCCGACTGCGAGGCCATGCATTTCGGCGCTATCAGCCTTATTCCCGAGCCTTGCGGCAGTACCTATGAAGCCTTGCTGGTGCGGGAACATGGCAAGCGGGTCATCTCGCTCGATCCAAACATCCGCCCCGGCTTCATCAAGGACAAGCAGAAACATCTCGACCGCATCAACCGAATGGCGGCACTGTCCGATATCGTGAAGTTTTCCGATGAGGATCTTGCCTGGTTCGGTCTGGACGGCGACGAGGACACGCTTGCCCGCCACTGGCTGCACCACGGTGCGAAACTGGTGGTCGTGACCCGTGGCGCCAAAGGTGCGGTCGGTTACACCGCCAACCTTAAAGTCGAGGTCGCCTCGGAACGCGTCGAGGTCGTCGATACGGTTGGTGCTGGCGATACGTTCGATGCGGGCATTCTCGCCTCGCTGAAGATACAGGGACTGCTGACCAAGGCGCAGGTTGCCGCATTGACCGAAGACCAGATCCGGAAGGCTTTGGCGCTTGGAGCGAAGGCCGCAGCTGTCACCGTATCCCGCGCAGGCGCTAATCCGCCCTGGGCGCATGAGATCGGGCTCTAAATCAGCCTATCAGACCGATCCAGCCGATACCTTGAATGAGAAAAGCCGGAAGTTTCCTTCCGGCTTTTGTATGTGATCGTGTAAGTGGATTTTACTTCGCCAGTCCGGCCAGTTCCTTCACCAGCCCCTGTGTGGAGCTGTCGTGACCGGCCGCACTCTCTTTACCTTCCACGACGGGCAGCAGGCCGGTTGCCAGTTCTTTGCCAAGCTCCACGCCCCACTGGTCGAAGGAGTTGATGCGGAAGAGCACGCCTTCCACGAAGACGCGGTGCTCATAGAGCGCAATCAGGCGGCCGAGCGCGAACGGCGTCAGCTTGTCGTAGACGAAAGTGATCGACGGGCGGTTGCCGGTAAAGACGCGATGCGGCGCGATGAAGTCGGCTTGGCTGTCTTCCATGCCCTTGGAGGTGAGCTGCGCTTTTGCCTCCGCCAGCGTGCGCCCCTTCATCAGTGCCTCGGACTGCGCCAGGCAATTGGCTATGAGGAGCTGGTGCTGGTGGCGTAGCTCCGGCTCGAAGCCGTTTGCCGCGATCATGAATTCCGCCGGGATGACGCTCGTTCCCTGGTGTATCAGCTGGTAGAAGGCGTGCTGGCCGTTGGTTCCGGGCTCACCCCAGACGACCGGCCCGGACTGGCCTTCGACCGGCGTACCGTCGATGGTCACGCCCTTGCCGTTCGATTCCATGTCGAGCTGTTGCAGATAGGCCGGGAAACGCGACAGACGCTGATCGTAAGGCAGGATCGCCCGTGTCGGATAATCGAGAACGTTGCGGTGGTAGAAGCCTATCAGGCCAAGAAGCATCGGCAGGTTCTGGCGGACGGGTGCCTCGCGGAAATGTTTGTCCATGGCATGTGCGCCATCCAGGAACTTGCCGAAGTTGTCCGGACCGATGGCGATCATAAGCGGCAGGCCGATGGCAGACCATATGGAATAACGGCCGCCGACCCAATCCCAGAAACCGAAGATGCGGTCGCTATCGATGCCAAAGGCAGCGACTTTTTCAAGCGCGGTGGAAACCGCGCAGAAATGATGCTTCACGGCATCTTCGCCGAGCTTGTCTGCGATGAACTTGCGGGCCGTTGCCGCGTTTGTCATCGTCTCGATTGTCGTAAAGGTCTTTGAGGCAACGATGAAGAGCGAGGTTTCCGGGTCGATCAGCTTGAGCGTATCGGCAATATGCGCGCCATCGATGTTGGAAACGAAATGCGCACGCGGACCGTCATGGAAAGGCGCCAGCGCGAGCGTCGCCATGACCGGGCCAAGATCCGAGCCGCCGATGCCGATATTGACGACATCGGTGATTTTCTTGCCGGTCGAACCCTTGAGCGCGCCAGAGCGGATCGCATCGGCAAACTTGCCCATCGACGCCAGAACGCCATTGACATCAGGCATGACGTCCTTGCCGTCGACCAAAACGGGCGTGTTCGAGCGATTGCGCAAAGCCGTATGGAGGACGGCGCGGTCTTCGGTGAAGTTGATGGCCTTGCCGGTAAACATCTCTTCGCGCTTGGCTTCGACGCCGCCCTCGACCGCCAGCTTCTCAAGCAGCGCGATGATGTCGTCATTCACGGCGCATTTCGAATAGTCCATCAGCAAGTCATCGAATTTCGCGCTGAAACGGCTGAAACGCTTGTCGTCGGCCGCGAAGGCGGCACGAAGATCGGTTGCGGCAGTGCTGCTCGCCGTTGCTTTCAGTTTGTCGATGATGGCCTGCATTTGATGCTCCTCGGCTCCGTGGAAGGATGAGGAAACTATTCTCTTTCAGGCGGCCAAATCAAGGCGACTTTGATAAAAGAAAAGAGCCGGTTGCCCGGCTCTCTTTTTCGTCTTAGTTCAGGTTACGAAGCTCCCGCCGGAGAATTTTCCCGACGTTCGATTTCGGCAGTTCCGTGCGGAACTCGATGATCTTGGGCCGCTTGTAATTGGTCAGGCTTTGGGCGCAGAACGCTTTCAGTTCCGCCTCGGTCAGCGCCTGATCTTTCTTGACCACGAACAGTTTCACGATTTCCCCCGAATGCTCGTCGGGAATGCCGATTGCAGCGCATTCCATCACGCCGGGATGGGCGGCTGCCACTTCTTCGACCTCGTTCGGATAGACGTTGAAGCCGGAAACGAGGATCATGTCCTTCTTGCGGTCGACGATTTTCGTATAGCCGCGCTCGTCCATGAAGCCCATGTCGCCGGAGCGGAAAAAGCCGTCCGCAGTCATGACCTTGGCCGTTTCGTCCGGCCTTTGCCAGTATCCGGCCATGACCTGCGGGCCGCGAATGCAGATCTCGCCGATTTCTCCGGACGGCAGGCTGTTGCCGTCCTCGTCGCGGATGTCGATTTCCGTGGAGGAGATAGGCAGGCCTATGGTGCCGCTGAACTCCGCTGCGTCCAGCCGGTTGACGGTGGCGACGGGAGAGGTTTCCGAAAGGCCATAGCCCTCGGCGATCGGGCAGCCGGTCATTGACAGCCAGCGCTCCGCAACCGGCCTTTGCACCGCCATGCCGCCGCCAAGCACGAGGATCAAAGAAGACAGGTCGAGCTTGCGGAAATCCTCGTTGTTCATCATCGCATTGAAGAGCGTGTTGATGCCCGGGAAAACATGCGGCCGGTAGGTCGAAAGCTCCTTGACGAAGCCGGGTATGTCGCGGGGATTGGCGATCAGCAGATTGTGGCCACCAAGCGCGATGCCCATCAGCGAATTCACCGTCAGGGCGAAGATATGGCAGAGCGGAAGGGCGCAGACGAAGTTGAGGACTTCAGGACGCTGCTTGCTGGCAAATGCTGCATCGAGCCAGAGGCTGATCTGGACCTTGTTGGCCAGCAGGTTTGCGTGAGTGAGCACGGCACCCTTGGAGATGCCTGTCGTGCCGCCGGTATATTGCAGGAAGGCGATATCCTGCGGTGCCAACGACGGGGCTTTCAGCTTCAGGTTTTCGCCTTCACGAAGCGCGGCCTTGAAACTGATCGAACCGGGGATTGTGTAAGATGGCACAAGTTTCTTGACCTTGCGGACCACGAGATTGACGAGATGGCCCTTCAGGCCAAGCAGATCTCCCATCGAGGCAACCACGACATGCCGCACCGCGGCTCTGGGTACGGCCTGCTGTGCAACGTGAGCAAAGTTCTCCAGAACGAAAAGCGCCCTGGCACCGGAGTCCTTCAACTGGTGCTCGAGTTCCCGGGGCGTATAAAGCGGGTTGACGTTCACCACGATCATGCCTGCGCGGAGAATACCATACACAGCGACCGGGTTCTGCAGGATATTGGGCATCATCACCGCCACGCGGTCGCCCTTTTCGAGCCCGCGTGATTGCAGCCAGGCCGCAACCGAGCGTGTCATCTGCTCCAGATCCCGATAGGTGATTGACTTGCCCATGCTGGAGAAGGCTTTTCTATCCGAGAACTGCGCACAGCTCTTTTCCAGAAGATCGACAAGAGAAGCATGGCTTGGTGCCGGAATCTCTCGCGGTACGCCCGGCGGATACGATGCCAGCCAACGCTTCTTGGCGTCAGCACTTTCCTGGTGCCCCAGGGTCAACTCACTCATGCTTCTCCTCCCAGAAATTTCGGTGCGCCGCGCGTTCGAGTGATCGCGCAAAGGACGCTTCAGATTGTGCCATCCATATGCCGACATCGAAATCGATTGCCAGCGCCTGGATATGGTGCCACCGGGTTGCCTGCTCCTCCTGCCTCCGGTGACGAATGATAAACGCGTTGCGACGCATCGTCCATCTGCAAGGAACCGTATTTAACTCTAACGTAAACGTCAATATTGTTGCCGAGGATGTTCCACGCTTGTGATAACGGGTCCGCTGCGGCCGAAAATTTTGACTTTAATCCTGATTTGAGCGATCAACATAATGGACAACGGGAAGGCAGGACTGGAATGGCAGGCAGTGCGGCGCTTGAACTGAAAGCGGTTGGAAAAAGCTACGGCGGAACGGCTGTCCTGTCCGATGTCGAGCTGACTGTTGAGCGTGGCGAAATAATATGCCTCGTGGGCCGATCCGGCTGTGGAAAGTCCACGCTGCTGCGCATCGTTGCGGGCGTGGAAACACCCGAGCAGGGCAGTGTGGTGCTGAATGGGACCGAGGTTGCTGGCACCTACGCCTTCGTGGAACCCGAAAAGCGCAACATCGGCTTCGTGTTTCAGGACTACGCTCTCTTCCCGCATCTGACTGTCGAGCAGAATGTGATGTTTGGCCTCAAATCTTTGCCCAAGGCACAGGCGCGCCAGCGAGCGGAGGAGATGATAGCGCACGTCAGCCTTCAGGAGCTGGCCAAGCGTTATCCGCATACGCTTTCTGGTGGAGAGCAGCAGCGCGTCGCCCTTGCACGCGCCCTTGCGCCTCAACCTGGGCTTCTGTTGATGGACGAGCCTTTTTCCAATCTGGATCGCGGCCTGCGAGACAGCGTGCGTGAAGAAACACTAGGGCTTCTTCGCAAGCTGGGCACCACCGCAATCATGGTGACGCATGATCCGGAAGAGGCGTTGTCTGCTGGAGATCGTGTCGTTCTGATGCAGCGGGGGCGCATCGTTCAGACCGGAACCGGATATGAAATACACGATAACCCCAGAACCCGTTATGCGGCCGACTTTTTCTGCGCCTTCAACAAGATCGACGGCACGGTCAGCCAGGGGCGGGTGACGACGCCTCTGGGTCTTCTTGGTGATGCGTCCGGCTTTGCCGAGGGCCAGTCAGCGGTCGTTTATGTCCGTCCGAATGCCATTTCCATTCTGGATGATAATGAAACGAGAGACGGTATATCGGGACAGATATCGAGCCGAGTCTTCCTGGGTGAGATTGAGCAGTTGGGAATTTCCGTTCCGGGCCTCGCCCATGATCTGCGTGTGAGAACGATGCAGCGCATGCCGGCCAAAACAACTGCGGTGCGTGTTGATATCGATCCGCGTGGGGTACTGGTGTTTACTCAGGGTTGAGGTCGTGAATTGCTCCACAGAGTTATGATCGATTTTCAACTTTTGGTGATCGAAACCGGCTCTGACGGGCGAGATAAATCTTGATTTGATGCGTCAAGTATGGTGTCTGCTGCCTCCATCTTGTGTGACGTTTAAGAGGGAGTGAACGATACCATGAAGAAGCTTTCCAACATCCTATTGCTTGCAAGCACCGTTGCTTTTGCCGCGGGCACGGCTGGGGCTGCTGAGCTCAACATCTACACGACCCGCGAACCCGGCCTTGTCCAGCCGTTGCTGGACGCGTTCACTAAAGAAAGCGGCGTCAAGGTCAACACGGTATTTCTCAAGGATGGTCTGGCCGAACGCGTTCTGAGCGAGGGTGCCAGCTCGCCTGCCGACATCCTGATGGCCGTCGATGCTGGTAATCTGGTTGATCTCGCCGAAAAGGGTGTAACCCAGCCGGTGGAATCCGAAGTTCTGACCAAGGCGATCCCGGCGGAACTGCGCGATGGCAAGGGCAACTGGTTTGCCCTGTCGATGCGTGCCCGCGTTCTTTATGCCGCCAAGGACGTAGACCTGGCCTCGTTCAACTATGAGGATCTGGCGGATTCAAAGTGGAAGGGCAAGGTCTGCATCCGCTCGGGCCAGCATCCTTACAACACCGCGCTCTTCGCCGACTACATTGCCCACTATGGCGCAGCCGATACTGAAAAGTGGCTCGCAGGCGTCAAGGACAATCTGGCACGCAAGGCAGGCGGCGGCGACCGCGACGTTGCCAAGGATATCCTTGGCGGCATTTGCGATATCGGCATCGCCAACTCCTACTATGTCGGCCTGATGCGCTCAGGCAAGGGCGGCGAGGAACAGGTCAAGTGGGGCGATGCCATCAAGGTCGTTCTGCCGACGTTCAAGAACGGTGGTACGCAGGTCAACATCAGCGGCGCGGCTGTGGCCAAGAACGCTCCGAACAAGGCTGAAGCTGTCAAGCTTCTCGAATACCTCGTTTCGGACGAAGCCCAGAAGATCTATGCCGAGGCCAACTACGAATATCCCGTCAAGCAGGGCGCTGCCCTGAACGAGATCATTGCATCCTTTGGTACCCTCAAGATCGATAACAAGCCGCTGACGGAAATCGTTTCGCATCGCAAGCAGGCGAGCGAACTGGTCGACAAGTTAGGCTTCGACAACTAAAGGTCGGGCTTGTTACCAAAGAAGAGGCGCTCGCCCTGGCGGGCGCCTTTGGCTGTCTGTAGAAGAGCGCATGAATACACAATCCATTCAGCGTCCAGCAGCGGACACCGGAACAAGGCTTCGATCTTCGTTCTGGTGGCTTGGCCTGTCGCTGCTTGCCGCGCTGGGGTCCATGGTCCCCGTTCTGGCGCTTTTCTCGCAGGCCGTGCAAGGGTCTGAAGGCCTTTGGGCGCATCTGCGGTCCACCGTTCTGATGACGGCCCTGCCGGAGACTGTCGTGCTGATGGCAGGCGTCGGTCTGCTGGCCGGTATTATCGGAACGTGTTGCGCCTGGCTTGTGACCGCCTATGATTTTCCCGGCCGCAAGATGCTGGAGTGGGCATTGCTTCTGCCACTCGCAATGCCGACTTACATCGTCGCTTACGCCTATCTCGACATCCTCCATCCGATTGGTCCGGTACAGGGTGCCATCCGTTGGCTGCTCGGATACTCCAGTCCGCGTGAGTTCCGTTTCCCTGATATCCGCTCCATGACGGGCTGCATCGTTCTTCTGGGTTTCGTCCTGTTCCCTTACATCTATATCCCGGTGCGGGCGATGTTCCTGACGCAGGCGGGCAATCTGATCGAAGCGGCACGAATGCTTGGGGTTTCCCGGTGTGCTGCGTTTCTGAAAGTTGCGGTGCCTCTGGCGCGGCCAGCGATCGCTGTGGGTGTCAGCCTGGCCTTGATGGAAGCGCTGAACGACATTGGCGCTTCGGAATTCCTCGGTGTCCGGACATTGACGGTTTCCGTCTATACCACATGGATCACCAAGTCGGATCTGCCGGGTGCGGCGCAGATCGCGCTTTCGATGCTGTTCATTGTTGTCGCGCTCGTTGCGCTGGAGCGGTGGGCGCGGCGAAAGCAGCGATATGCCGCTTCGGCACAGAAGAGCCGGGAGCTTGAGCCCATAAGGCTTTTCGGCCTGAAGGCTTTTTTTGCATTTTGCCTCGGCATCCTGCCCGTCATCATCGGTTTTGCCGCACCGGCCACCTACCTCGTCATCGAGGCCTGGAAGCGTTTTCAGTTCAGCGGTCTTTCGTCCCGTTTCGCCGCTGAAGCCATGAATACGATAACGTTTGCGGGGCTTGCGACCTTGCTCACTGTCTTCTTCGGTCTTGCCGTAGCCTATGCGATGCGGTTGGCACCGGGACAGCTGTCTGTCTGGTCGTTTCGTCTGTCCACCATTGGATATGCCGCACCCGGAACGGTCGTTGCCATCGGCGTGCTGATCGCGTTGGGCGGTTTCGACCGTTTCCTCGACGCAACGATGCGCGAGTTTTTCGGTGTTTCCACGGGCCTTCTGTTGATCGGGAGCGGTGCTGCGCTGGTTTATGCCTACACGGCGCGCTTCCTGACGATTGCTGCCGGTGGGGTCGACGCCGGATTGAGCCGTATTCCGATGTCTTTCGATCATGCATCACGAACCCTTGGCCGTTCGGCCACGCAGACGTTCCGTCAGATCCATCTTCCCCTGTCGAAAGCGTCGTTGGCCGCAGCCGGCCTGCTGGTCTTCGTGGACTGTGTGAAGGAATTGCCCGCGACGCTGCTGCTGCGGCCGCTGAATTTCGAAACCTTTGCCACGCATCTTTACGGTGAGGCCGCGCGCGGCACTTACGAAGAAGCGTCGATTGCGGCACTGGCGATTGTCGTCATCGGTATCCTGCCAGTCATGCTGCTTGCACGGGTCGGACGTCGTAAAACCTGACGCCGAGGAACTGCAAGAAGCCAAGAAGCTTCAAATCCTACCCGAAACGAACAAGCATTTCGCCTTAATCTTGATGTAGACACTCATCTTATTGAGGTGTTGCGGCCCGTTGCCACGACGCTGGTCGCCGATATGTTGTGGGGCATGTCTTGAAAAATTTGAATGTGACGTTTCTGAGCCGCCTGACCGCTGGCACGGCTATCGCGATCTGCATGCTACCACTGTCGGTGAGTGCGCAGGACACAACCGTGTTGCAGGAGATTACCGTGGAAGGGCAGGGCACGCAGAGCGCCACAGGTCCGGTCCGAGGCTACGTCGCAAAGAAAAGCGCGACCGGTTCGAAAACCGATACGGACACCAGGGACATTCCACAATCTGTCTCCGTTGTCGGGCGCGAAGAGATGGATAACCGCGGCGCCGTTACCAAGATCGACGAGGTGCTGCGTTACACGCCTGGCGTCACCACGGAACCTTTCGGTACCGATGCGGATACCGACTGGTTCTACATTCGCGGGTTTCAGGCGACCCAGACCGGCGTGTTTCTCGATGACCTGAACCTGTTCAGTTACGGTTTTGGCGGCTTCCAGATGGACGCCTACGGGCTGGAGCGGGTTGAGGTTCTCAAGGGACCGGCCTCCGTTCTCTATGGCGGCGCCAATCCGGGCGGCATCGTGCAGATGGTCAGTAAACGTCCTCAGGATGAACCCGTGCGCGAGACCGAGATCGGTATCAACAACTTCGGCAACGCCTTCTTCGGTTTCGATGTCGGTGACAAGGTCGATGAACAGGGCGTGTGGAAGTACCGCGTCACCGGCAAGGTGTCGGGTGGCGATACCTACACAAACTATTCCGAAGACCTCCGCGGTTTCATCATGCCGCAGGTGACCTTCGAGCCGGACGCGCAGACCAGTGCGACGGTCTACGGATATTTCTCTGCGCTTGACCAGGTGCATGTCGGCAACGGTTTTCTGCCCTACGTCGGGACAGTCGTGGATGCCCCCTTCGGCAAGCTGAGCCGGGAGGCGTTCTATGGCGAACCGGATATCGACAACGGCCGCGTTTATCAGTCGATGATCGGTTACGAGGTCAGCCACGAATTCGACAATGGCTGGAAGCTCAGCCAGAACGCCCGTTATGGCCACCTCTACAAACATGAAAGCGGCCCCTACACCGGTGGATGGGCAAATGCGGACGCAAGCGGTCAGCCGATCCTTGATCCCACCACCAATGATTACATGCTGACGCGGTATGGTTATGAGGGTGTCTCCAAGGTCGACAGTTTCGGTATCGATAACCGGGCCGAGCGCGAGTTCGAAACCGGCGCAATCAGCCACTCCCTGCTGCTCGGTCTGGACTACAAATATTACAAGGTCGACGAAGTCCAGAAATGCTGCGGTTCCAATCCGATCGGTGCTCTCAATCCGATCTATGGTTCCACACAGGGAACCAACTTCATCTATGCCGACGATATCGTGACACAGCAGCAGGTTGGCATCTATGCGCAGGATCAGTTGCGGTTTGGTGGCGGCTGGCTGGTAACGCTGAACGGCCGGTATGACTATGTGGATACGGAGCTGAACAACCGCAGGCCGGCTGGTGTTTCCCGGCGCTCCAACGACGATGCTCTGAGCGGCCGGGCTGGCCTCGCTTACGAATTCGACAACGGACTGACGCCGTATGTTTCCGCAGCCACATTCTTCAACCCGTTGATCGATACGCTGGCCAATGGCAGCCCCGCGGCGCCGGAGGAGGGCCATCAGTTCGAGGCCGGGGTGAAATACGAGCCGACCTTCTTCGATGGCAGCATCACCGCTTCTGTCTTCAGGCTCGTCAAGCAGAACGCCGTTGTCTCCTATACGTCCGGCGGCATCACCACCAGCGGGCAGTTCGGGGAAGTGGAATCCACCGGCTTCGAGCTGGAGGCGAAGGCGAACCTGAACGAGAACTGGAAGGCTATCGCCTCCTATTCCTATACCGATCTTGACATCACCAAGGACGCTAATCCCAATCTGATCGGAAAGTCGCCTTGGATCGTCCCGAACCAGACGGCGTCCCTGTGGCTTGACTATGCTTTCACGAATGATGCCCTGGAAGGACTGAGTATCGGTGGTGGATTGCGTTATCAGGGCAAATCCTGGGCGGATGCGGCCAATACGCTGCGCGTTCCCGATGCGGCTGTTTTCGATGCGGCGATCCGTTACCAAAAGAACGACTGGATGGCATCCGTCAATGTCGCGAACCTCTTTGACAAGGAATATGTGAAGGGTTGCGGCGGTGCCTCCGTCTGCGGTTGGGGTGATAGTCGCACGATTACCTTCAAGCTTTCGAAAAAGTGGTAATCTCGGGCTGAACGAGGCATGGATTACCAACTGTTCATTTGTCTTTGCGGCCTGCCATAACTAAAAGATGACTTTAAAAGTCGTGTTGAAAAAATCCGGGAAGGAAACAGGTATGCTGGAAGCCAGAGCCGAACTGAAAACCGAAAGCGGTAGCAAATATCTCGTGCAGCTTTTCAAGCACTTCGCCCACAAGATAGAGGTGGACTATAACGAGGCGCATGGTGAGTGCCAGTTCGACTTCGGGGCAGCCAAGCTGGATGCGGAACCGGAAACCCTGAAGATCTTCGTTTCCGCGCCCGATGCGGAGAAGCTGGACCGTGCGAAATCCGTCGTGGAAAGCCATCTGCTGCGTTTCGCCTTCCGCGAAAAGGTTGAAAGCCTGAGCTGGCACTAAAATTGACCGTCAATCCGGCCGCTGTTGCGGCCGCTATGTTTGCGCGCTATAAACATGATTGGAATATTCATGTTTATAGCGCGCAATCGCGCCTTTCAGGATCGAGACGCGATGGCTTTCCGCGTTCGCATGGAAAATGAAATCGAGGGCTTTGCCGTCGTCGGCGGGCCAAGGTCACGCGTCTGGAACGGTATGGTTGCCGACCTTTGGGACGTGCGCTGCGCGCCGCAGGCGGGCGGTCGTTATGTCGGGAAAGATCCACGCTTCGTCTTTTTGCTGGACATGGACGGTCGGGACGAGAGCCGGTTCATGATGAACCGTTCCCGGCGCGACAGTGCCGCGACGATGGAGGCGAACAGGATTTCCTACGTACCGGCTGACGTGGATGTGTACGCGGAACTGAAGGACGTGTCCTTCGTGCGGCATCTTGACCTGCATTTTGATGCGGGGTTGCTGGGTTCTCGATTGTTGCAGGGCTTCGACCCGCGCCTGCTTCTTGATCCCCATCTCATGTTCGAGAACGAGCGTCTTCTGGCGCTTGCGCGGCTGATTGCAGCCGAATGCGACAATCCGGATCCATTGCACGATCTTTACGGTGAAAGTCTCGTGTTGGCATTGCTGACTGACTTTCTTAATGTGAAACGCGAGCCATCAAGGAAACGCAGCAAGCTTGCCTCATGGCAGTTGAGAGCGGCGACGGACTATATTCGCGAGCATTGCCTGCGCTCCATCCGTCTTGAAGAACTGGCGGAGCTGACGAACCTGTCGCAATCCCACTTCAGCCATGCTTTCAAGGCGTCCACCGGTCTGCCACCGCACCAATGGCAGATGCAGGCACGTATCGACCGGGTGAAGGAGCTGATGGCACGGGCCGACATGGCGCTGACGGACATCGCCGTCGCTGCGGGTTTTGCGGATCAGGCCCATTTTTCACGCGTGTTCCGCAAGATGGTTGGTGTTTCTCCGTCGGTCTGGCAACGCAGCCGCCAATAAACGCGTGTAAAAAAGCCGGAACGATTTTCGGCGGGGCGGGTTTACCAGACGTGACACAGCGAGGATAAATCGGAAGGAGTTACGTCATGTTGCATAATGAAACCCGTGCCGGACAGGATCCCTACGTCAAGGATACACCGAGCCTGATTGCCAGCGACAAGGTGGAAGGCACCCGCGTTTACGGCGCAGATGGAAAGCATATCGGCTCCATCCAGCGCGTCATTCTCGGAAAGCAGGATGGTCGCGTGGCATACGCGGTTCTGAGTTTCGGTGGTTTCCTCGGCATCGGCGATGACTATTATCCGCTGCCGTGGGAAAAGCTTCACTACGACGAAGAGCTCGATGGTTATCGTATCGACCTGACCAAGCAACAGATCGAAAATGCGCCGCACTTCGCGGCCCTTGACGATGCGTCTTTGCTGAGCTCCAGGGACCGCAAGGTCTATGACTATTACGGTGTTGCACCGTACTGGATGTAAGCGACGCCCCTGATGGCAAACGCAAAGAAAACGGCCCTTCCGGGCCGTTTTTTATATGTCGTTTTTGTCAGTGGGTATTTTTCTGAACCTCGGACACTGCATCTGTGAAACATCTGCGCGCCTCTTCCGGAGATTTACGCCCGTCGAGCGCTGCGCGACACGCGCTACGTGCCTTGACGAAGCTTAGCCCGCGCATGGTCGGCCAGCGATCGGTCAGCAGTGCCAGTGCTTCGAGCGGGCCGGCGACGGAATTCTTGCCGCAGGCCTCGAGGTTGACTTCAACGGGTTCCATCCATCTTTCGTTTTTCATCGTGCACCTCCCAGAGCAACGCGATACCGAAATTTTCCCACAGCAACCAATGTGAACACGCCACTTTGCCAGCGAGTTCTTGCCGTTAGAATATTCGCAACTGCCTTGATTGACAACGACGACTATCGAAATCCGAAAAATGACAGGATCGCCAGCACGATAACGACAAGACCGACGATGTAGATGATCTGGTTCATAGTAAATCTCCTTTTCTGCCAAACGATAACGTTCAGTATCGGGGGATGTTCCCGGCCGCATCATCTACCGTCGGGTAGGGGCTGGCCGGAAACGATAATTCGCCCGGCGCTTGCGGTCACTTCCGCAGGATCACCCAGATCGCGTGAATGATGCCCGGAATGTATCCGCATATCGTCAGCAGGATGTTGAGCCAGAAATGCAGACCAAGACCGACCTGGAGAAAGACACCAACAGGAGGCAGGAGAATGGCGACGAGAATACGAACAACGTCCACGATAGACCTTCCATTTGAGAGCTTACGGCAATCAACGCACGGAGGTCTGTTGTGGTTTCAAATGTCAGCCGCCGGATATAGACGGGCGGGTGAAATAACTCGACTGGAAGGATTGAGAAGAGTGGTGCCGCTTACGTGACTCGAACACGTGACCCCGTCATTACGAATGACGTGCTCTACCAACTGAGCTAAAGCGGCCCGACTTGCGATCCGAAAGTGTGTCGGATCAGCGTCATGGCGGGCTGATACAGGCAATGCTCACGGATTTCAAGCCTTGAATGCACGAGTTTTGAAAATTCCACAAAAGCCTTGCCTGCGCCACTGTTTATAAGCCGTATTTCAGGATGCCGAGCAGATGCGGCGGCGGGCGGCTTCGTATTCTTCGGCCAGTCTGTCAACAAGGCCGGCCACCGGTTCGATAGTCTTGACCGCGCCAATGCCTTGCCCGGCGCCCCAGATATCCTTCCAGGCCTTGGCGCCACCTGTTGCCGTTTCGAAATCCATCTTCGACGGATCGGCCTCGGGAAGATTGTCCGGGTCCATGCCCGCCGCAACAATTGATTTTTTCAGGTAGTTGCCGTGCACGCCGGTGAAATAGTTGGAGTAGACGATGTCGGTGGCCTGTGCGTCGACGATCGCCTGCTTGTACGCATCGGAAGCGCGGGCCTCCTGCGTGGCGATGAAGGGAGAACCGATATAGGCCATATCCGCCCCCATGGCCTGTGCGGCGAGAATGGAGCTGCCGTTGGCAATCGCACCGGCAAGCAGCAGCGGGCCGTCGAACCATGTTCGGATTTCCTGAACGAGTGCGAAGGGTGAAAGCGTGCCCGCGTGGCCACCCGCACCAGCCGCAACCGCGATCAACCCGTCTGCGCCCTTGCGGATGGCGGAACGGGCATGGCGGTCATTGATGACATCATGCAGGACGATGCCGCCATAGGAATGGACGGCGGCATTGACTTCAGGCACGGCGCCAAGCGAAGAGATGACAACCGGTACCTTATATTTGACGCAGAGGCCGAGATCATGCTCCAGCCGCCGGTTCGACATGTGGACGATCTGGTTGACGGCAAAGGGGGCGGCCGGACGTCCCGGATTGGCCTGATTGTAGGCGGAGAGCTCCTCGGTAATCATCGCCAGCCATTCATCCAGCAGGCTCTCCGGTCGCGCATTGAGGGCTGGAAATGCACCGATTACGCCCGCCTTGCACTGCGCCAATGTCAGTTGTGGATGTGAGATGATGAAAAGCGGTGAGGCAATGACCGGAAGACGAAGATTGTCTTTCAGCACGGACGGTAACATATTTCCTCCCATAAATTACGTTTACGCGCACGTAAGAATTAGCGTGTTCGGATGCGGAATGAAAGCGAAAATGGAGATGGCATGGCAATCGATGCCTGCATCTGCGGTCGCAGGGCCACAATGAACGGCTTTTCCCCAAAACTGTCCGGCCTTTATCGCAAACGATGCTTGCGGATGTGCCGCTTAGCCGTTACCGAATCGTGGATACAATGGCGCAATGCCGCATAATTTTCGCAGGGCAGCAGAACAAGGATCGGGCGTGAGCGGACTGGAAACGGCAATCAGAAATGCTCTGGAGAAATCGGACAGATCGAACGCCGAGGTTCGTGCGCGGATTTATCAGTCGTCAAGGCAGGCACTTGAGGCGGGCTTGCGCAAGCAGGGCATCGATGATCCGCAGGTCGTAGCTCAGCAGCGGCAGCGCCTGGAAACGCTGATCCATGTGATCGAGAGTGAAGAGCGCAATCGGCTCCTCGATGTCGTTGAGCGGCAACTGAAGCCGCAGCCGCGCGAAAACGAAGCGCAGAAACAGCCGGTTAACGAGCCGCCGCACGGTGATATCGCTGTCGAGCCAGAACTGCGCGGCGAAACGCGGGATGCAGGGTTTGACGCTCCGCATGTGGAGGCATTGCGCGGCGAGCCGCGCACCGCCCCTGCCGGTGACGGCAACAGGCGTGCAGGTGACAGTTCACTGGCCTTCAGGCCGGAAGGTGCGGTTGCGCGCAAGAAACGCCGGGGTATCGTCACACGCCTTTTCATGATGGTCACGCTTCTTGCTTTTGTCGGCGTTGGCGCGTGGTGGGTTTATTCCTCCGGCCTGCTCATGTCGCCTCAGCAGCGCGATACCAGTGTGCCAAACCCGCCAGCGGAAGTTCAGGCGGAAGATTTTACGGGTACGGAGCCGGCCCCCAGCCTTTCCGCAGGCCGGGGCTTCTCTGATGACTGGGTTGAAGTCTTCAACGCGGAACGCGGTGCCGCCGGAATTCAGGCTGGCAGCAGGGCCGGTATCGAAAACATCGCCACGCCCGCGGGCAAGGCCGTGCGCGTCACATCCAGAAGCACATCACAGGACGGCAGCGTGAGCGTGGAGGTGCCTGTCGAGGTGCTGAGGGATATGGCTGGCAAGTCGTCGACAATATCGATCACGCTCCAATCATCGACCGACCGCCAGACGCAGGTTTCCGTCGTTTGCGATTTCGCCACGCTTGGCGATTGTTCGCGTCACCGCTTCACGGCAACACCGGAACGGGCAGATATGCTGTTGAATGCGACCTTCGAGCGGTCGCTCGCGCCGAACGCGCCGGGCCGGATTTTCATCAACAGCGATATCGACGGTAACGGCCGCTCCGTCAATCTCTACTCCGTCCGCATTCTGCCGGGTCAGTAAGGCCAAAAGCGCCGTTCTGAACGGCGCTCTTCATCGTCGCACTTGTATTGCCTTACTTGAGGAAAGCTGGTCCGGATCCGATGATCTTGCCGTCAATTTCGCCGATGGCCTTTTTGTCTTTCCCCTCATAATCCAGCGAATTGAGAATATGACGGATGAGGTTCACACGGGCGCGGCGTTTGTCGTTGGCGCGAATGACGGTCCATGGCGCTGCATCCGTATGGGTCTTTTCCAGCATCTCGTCGCGTTTCGCCGTGTAGTCGTCCCATTTCGTCAGCGCGGCGATATCCATGTCCGAAAGTTTCCAGCATTTAAGCGGGCTGTGACGCCGATCGTGAAAACGCTCGAGCTGTGTTTCCCGGCCTATATCGAGCCAGAACTTGAACAGATGGATGCCTTCGTGGACGAGCATTTTTTCCATGCGCGGCGTTTCCTTCAGGAACCGCTTGTACTCGTCAGGTGTGCAGAACCCCATGACAGGTTCCACGCCGGCCCGGTTGTACCAGGATCGATCGAAGAGCACGAGTTCGCCGGCCGTTGGAAAATGTGAGATGTACCGCTGGAAATACCATTGCCCACGTTCAGTTTCCGTAGGTTTGGGAAGCGCCACGACCCGCGCATAGCGTGGATTGAGATAAGAGCGGATGGCGAAGATTGCGCCACCTTTTCCCGCGGCGTCACGTCCCTCGAAAACGCATAGGACGCGCTTACCGGTTGCCTGAAGCCAGAACTGGACTTTCACCAGTTCGATCTGAAGGGCTTCCAGCGTCGCGTCATAGTCATCCTGCTTCATTTTCTTGTCGTAAGGATAGCCGCCGGATGAGAGCTTGTTTTCCTCAATCCAGTCCGGAAGAACGGGATTGTCGATATCGAAGACGCGCAATTTTCCTCCAATAGTCAGTTCTACAGATCGGTCTTTTGCCTCTGTCTCCATGCTCTCTCCCTTTCTTCATTGCATAAACAACCGTACTGCCAATGAGTTCATATCCTCAGGCGGAATTCAAGCGTGGGTGCAGGATCCGTTGCCGGCTTAATTTCGTGAATATAAGCTATAAAAAAGTCTCGTGATGAATATCTGTCATAAAGCTGGCATATGAGATTCCGATTGCGTCATTGGGCGAGAATCGGGAAGCGGACGAACATGACATCTATGGAAGGTGAGGAGAGGAGCGGGCATTTGTGGTGGAAGTTACGCCATAGCTGGATGCCGATTCTGATCGTCACGATGCTTGCCGTCGTCACTGTTTTTGAGCTTCATTCGCCATATCTGCCCGCCGCATTGTGGCTTGGTGCCGTCCTTACCATCGTGCTTGTCGTAAAAGGCAGGGATCGGAAAGCGGCGGCCAACGGTGCACCTCAAATCGTCGAGGAGCGGCGCGAAACCGGTGAGAATGTCATCGCCGGTGTCAGAGCCGGCCTAGCCGTCCTCGATACGCCCGTGTTTATACTCGACCAGAATGCGGCGATCCTGTTTCAGAACGGCGCGGCGGAACGCGCCTTCGGTGCTTCGCCTGCCGGGGCCCATATCTCCGCAAGATTGCGCTCGCCGGGACTGCTCGACGCCATTAGAGAGACCGTTTCGACCGGCCAGCCGAACCAGATCGAGCATTTCGAGCGGCTGCCATCCGAGCGGGTGTTCATCGCTCGGATCGCGGTGGCGGACACCAAGAGGGACGCTGGGCCCGCATTCTATATCCTCTCGTTCCGCGATGTCTCGGAGCTGCGCCGCATCGACCGCATGCGGAGTGATTTCGTTGCGAACGCAAGCCATGAACTGCGTACGCCTCTGGCGTCCCTTCGGGGGTTCATCGAGACAATGCAGGGGCCGGCACGCAATGACCCCAAGGCGCAGGAGCGTTTCCTCGCGATCATGCTGGATCAGGCCACTCGGATGAGCAGGCTGGTTGACGATCTGATGTCGCTGTCGAGGCTCGAGCTGCGTGCCAACATCGCGCCCGACCAGAAGGTCGATCTTGTTTCCGTCATTGGCCACGTCCACGATGCGCTCCTGCCGCTGGCGACGGACCTGGATATGACGATCAATCTTCATCTGCCAGATCATCCGGTAGAGGTCGATGGCGACCGTGATGAATTGGTGCAAGTTTTTCAGAACCTCGTTGAAAATGCTTGTAAATATGGACAGGAAGGCAAGATTGTCGATGTCTGGCTGCGTGCCGAGCCAGGTAACCCCGTTGAGGTCAGTGTCATCGACAGGGGGCCGGGTATTCCCGCCGAGCACGTGCCGCGCCTGACCGAGCGTTTCTATCGTGTCAGCGTTGCCGATAGCAGATCCAAGAAGGGTACCGGGCTTGGGCTTGCCATCGTCAAGCATATCCTCACCCGCCACCGCGCTCGCCTCATTATCAAGTCGGAATTGGATGTAGGTACGGACTTTACCGTGAGATTTTGACATAAAAGACGTCGTTGGCGCAGATGTACGGAAAATAATAAAATAAAATCATATACATAGTCCGTCATAAATCTTTCGTCAAAGTGACATAAAAGGGTGTGGCTACGGTGGTTAAGAAGAGGTCGCCGAGCGCAAGCTACGAGCGAATGCGGCTATCGGCTGCGTCCACAAACAAGCCCACGATGGGAGAGACATAATGAATATCGTTAAATTTTCCGCAGCAGCTCTGGTGGCTTCTGTCGCCTTCGCTGGCGCCGCCGCTGCTCGCGACCAGATTCAGGTTGCCGGTTCTTCCACGGTTCTTCCCTACGCCAAGATCGTTTCTGAAACTTTTGCCGAAACCTTCCCGAACTTCAAGGCTCCGGTTGTTGAGTCCGGCGGTACGGGCGGTGGTCTGAAGGCGTTCTGCTCGGGCGTCGGCGAAGGCACGATCGACATTGCCAATGCTTCGCGCCAGATCAAGGCTGACGAACTGGCAGCCTGCAAGGCAGCTGGCGTCAACGATGTTCAGGAAGTGAAGATCGGTTACGACGGTATCGTCTTCGCCATGGACAAGTCCAACCCGGACGTGAAGCTTGAGCCGAAGGATCTCTACCTCGGTCTCGCTGCTGAAGTTGTCAAGGACGGCAAGCTTGTTGCCAACCCTTACAAGAAGTGGTCTGAAATCAACAAGGAACTGCCGGACGTAGCGATCGCCGCTTACATCCCTGGATCCAAGCACGGCACGCGGGAAGTCTTCGAAGAGAAGATCATGGCTGACGGCTGCAAGGAAGCCGGTGCCACCGACGTGATCAAGGGTCTGGTTTCGGACGCCAAGCAGGCTGCTGCAAAGTGCGTTGCTGTCCGTAAGGACGGTGCTGCTGTCGACATCGACGGCGACTACACCGAAACCCTCGCACGCATCGACGCCAACAAGACCGGCCTCGGCGTTTTCGGCCTCGCTTTCTATGAAAATAACGCTGACCGTCTGAAGGTTGCAACCGTAAGCGGCGTCGTACCGACGACCGAATCCGTTGCAAGCGGCAAGTATCCGGTTTCGCGCCCGCTGTTCTTCTACGTGAAGAAGGCTCACCTCGGCGTTATCCCTGGCCTCAAGGAATATGTTGAGTTCTTCGTTTCCGACGAGATGATCGGCCCGGACTCTCCGCTCGCCAACTACGGTCTGGTTGCAGCCCCGGATGCAGAGCGTGAAGAAATCCGCTCCGCTTTCGAAGCCGGCACCACGATGTAATCAATGATGAAGGGCGCGGCTTGCCGCGCCCTTCATTTTGTCCGCGCTTGGTTGACAGTTCCTATTCATCATCATGTGCATATTTCAGATGGATAGGACGTATCAACCTTGACGTCTGTCCGGCTTTCGTGGAGTCAGGCGGCAGGCTTTCAAAGGATGATCCAGCAATCTCCTTTTTGATGACTTTAAATTTGCCCGATATCGCACCGTGTCCTTGAGACACGCCGAGGGAACTCTAATGAACACATCCATTCTTTTGCTGATACTGGCGCTGATCGGCATCGGCAGCTACCTGCTTGCCAGCCGCCGGGCCGTTGCGGTTGCTGGTGGGCGTCCCTCCAGCATGCATTCCCGTGCTGGCTATCACGGCTCTTACGCCGTCATCTGGGCTGTTTTGCCGTCAGCGCTCATTCTGGCGGCCTGGCTCGTGATCAGCCCGCTGATCGTGACGTCGGCCGTACGCGGTAATTTTCCCGAAGACGTGCGCGCGCAGTCTGAAGCGCAGCAGAGCCTGACCTATGGCATGGTGACGTCGATTGCCCGTGGTCTGCAGAGATTGAACACGGAAGAGCTGGCGCAGGTCGAAACCGATACAGGTGCCGTTCGCCCGCTGCTGGCCGCGAAAGGCGTCGCAATTGCCGGTGACCCCGAGCGGTACATGGTTGATGCCGCCCACACGCTCAACAGCATGACATCGACCAGCCGGCTTGCAATGATCGTGGTGGTTCTGTTGGCGGCTCTGGCGGGCGGTGCTTATGCGCTTCGCGCCATCGCGCCGCGTTTCAGGGCACGCAACCAGGTCGAGAAGGTCATTCTCGTCGCTTTGCTGGTTGCGTCCTCGATCGCCATTCTGACAACCATCGGCATCGTGCTGTCGATGCTGACGGAGGCCATCCAGTTCTTCACGATGGTTCCTGCTCACGAGTTCTTCTTCGGAACGGTGTGGGATCCGCGTTTTGCAGCGGCCGGCGCCACGGACAGCTCGGGTCAATTCGGTCTGATCCCGCTGCTCGCAGGCACGCTCTACATCGGTTTCGTCGCGATGCTCGTCGCGGTTCCGGTTGGTCTGTTCTCGGCAATCTACATGTCGGAATATGCCGGTCCGAAGCTTCGCTCGGTCGCAAAGCCCCTGCTTGAAGTTCTCGCCGGCATTCCGACGATCGTTTACGGCTTCTTTGCTCTGACAACCGTTGGCCCGTTCCTGCGTGATATTTCCGCGCAGATCAACGGTCTTGCCACTGGAAACTACGCCAACTTCATTCAGGCGCAGAGCGTTCTGACGGCCGGTTTCGTGATGGGCATCATGCTGATCCCTTACGTCTCGTCGCTGTCGGACGACATCATCACAGCTGTGCCGCGTGCACTGCGCGATGGTTCGCTGGGCCTCGGTGCGACCCGCTCGGAAACGGTCAAGCGGGTCATTCTGCCAGCAGCGCTTCCTGGCATCGTCGGCGCGTTGCTGATGACGGCCTCCCGAGCCATCGGCGAAACGATGATCGTGGTTCTCGCCGCCGGTGTTGCTGCCCGTCTGCAGATCAATCCGCTCGAGCCGATGACGACCGTTACGGTGAAGATCGTCAGCCAGCTGACGGGTGACCTTGAGTTCACCTCACCGCAGACACTGGTTGCCTTCGCGCTCGGCATCACGCTTTTTGCCATCACGCTATGCCTCAATATCTATGCGCTTTACATCGTGCGCAAATACCGGGAGCAGTATGAATGACCGACATCGTTTCTCCCGCAACCGGCGCCGCTTCCCGCGCGCCGGCCCGACGTGATATCGGCATCAAGCGCCGTTATGCTGCGGAACGTCGTTTCCGTGCTTACGGAATGGCCGCGATTTCTTTCGGCCTGGTCTTCCTGTTCCTCCTTCTGTGGTCGGTGGTCGGGAAGGGCTACACCGCCTTCCAGCAGACGATGATTACCGTTCCGGTGGAATTCTCCGAACAGATCATCGATCCGAAGAATGAACGTGCGACCAATCCCGCAAAGCTGATGACGGCCAATTATCCCGTTATTGCTCGTGATGCCGTTGCAAAGGTTCTCGGCGTGGCGCCGACGGACCGCGCAGGTCTGCGTGCGGTCAACGCCATGATCTCGGACAGCGTCCGAACCCAGCTGCGTGACATCGTGACCGCCGATCCTGCGGTGATCGGTACCACCCGTAACGTTACGCTTCTGGCCTCCGGCGATGTCGACAGCGCCTTCAAGGGCCAAGTCGATCTGACCGTGGACGAGGCGAACCGTCGCATTTCAAACCAGCAGCTTGGCTGGATGAATCAGCTTGCCGAAGGCGGCCAGCTCGGCAAGCATTTCAATACGGGCATCTTCGTCAACGGCAACTCCAGCCGTCCGGAAGCCGCCGGTGTTGGCGTGGCGCTGATCGGTTCCTTCTACATGATGGCGATTGTTCTGGTGCTGTCGCTGCCCATCGGTGTTGCAGCCTCGATCTATCTGGAAGAGTTTGCCCCGAAGAACCGTCTGACGGACCTCATCGAGGTGAACATCAACAACCTGGCTGCCGTACCGTCCATCGTTTACGGTCTGCTGGGTCTGTCCGTCTTCATCAACTTCATGGGCTTCCCGCGTTCGGCATCGCTCGTCGGCGGCTTTGTTCTGACCCTGATGACACTACCGACGATCATCATCGCCACCCGCGCGGCGTTGAAGGCCGTGCCGCCTTCCATCCGTGCCGCCGCACTCGGTCTGGGTGCATCGAAGATGCAGACCATCTTCCACCATGTGCTGCCGCTTGCCATGCCGGGTATTCTGACCGGCACGATCATCGGCCTCGCGCATGCGCTTGGCGAAACGGCTCCGCTGCTTCTGATCGGCATGGTGGCTTTCGTCGCGAACTACCCGACAACGCCGCTCGATCCTTCGACGGCGCTGCCGGTGCAGATTTACATGTGGGCGAATGAGGCAGAGCGCGCCTTTGTCGAAAGAACATCCGGCGCTATCATCATCCTGCTCTTGTTCCTCATCGTCATGAATGTTGGCGCAATCCTGTTGCGTCGCCGCTTCGAACGGCGCTGGTAAAGGGAGCTAGAAAGCTATGAACATGTTGTCGGAAGCAGCAGTTGAAAAGGCGCTGGACAAGAAAATGAATGAAGTTTCGTACAAGATGATTGGTAAGGACGTTTCGGTTTATTACGGCGAAAAGCGCGCGCTTTACGACGTGAACCTCAACGTCCGCGAAAATACGGTGACCGCACTCATCGGTCCGTCGGGCTGCGGAAAGTCCACGTTCCTGCGCACCCTGAACCGCATGAACGACACGATCGACGGCTGCAAGGTCACCGGCAAGATCACACTCGACACGGATGATATCTACGATCCGGCCATCGATGTCGTGGAACTGCGCGCCCGCGTCGGCATGGTGTTCCAGAAGCCGAACCCCTTCCCGAAGTCGATCTACGAAAACATCGCCTACGGCCCACGCATCCATGGTCTTGCCCGTAACAAGGCGGACATGGACCAGATCATCGAACAGAGCCTGCAGAAGGCCGGTCTGTGGAACGAAGTGAAAGACCGTCTGCATGAATCCGGCACGGGCCTTTCCGGCGGTCAGCAGCAGCGCCTTTGCATTGCACGCGCCGTTGCCGTTTCCCCGGAAGTGATCCTGATGGATGAGCCGTGCTCGGCGCTTGACCCGATCGCGACTGCCAAGGTCGAGGAACTGATCCACGAGCTGCGCACGAACTTCACCATCGTCATCGTGACCCACTCCATGCAGCAGGCGGCCCGTGTGTCGCAGCGCACCGCCATGTTCCACCTTGGCCATCTGGTTGAAGAAAACGAGACGGACAAGATGTTCACCAACCCGGATGACCAGCGCACCCAGGATTACATCATGGGTCGCTTCGGCTGATTTTTCGATCAGCGCCTGAGAGAAACCGAGCAAGACTGGCGCCTCTGTTTACCCACCTGCCATCGGGCAGGTGGACGAAGCAGGGCAGACCCCGAGGACGAGATCATGAATCAGACAACGACCCATTCGCATATTTTGTCCGCCTATGACGAAGAACTGAAATTCCTCAGCCGCCGCATTGCTGAAATGGGCGGCCTGGCGGAACAGATGTGCGCCGACGCTGTTCGCGCACTGGTCAATTCCGACGCGGCACTAGCGCAGAAGGTCATTTCCGACGACGCCATCCTGGACCACGCTGAACGAGAAATCGGCGACAAGGCCATTGTCACCATCGCCAAGCGCCAGCCAATGGCGGCTGACCTTCGCGAAATCATCGGCACGCTGCGCATCGCGGCGGATCTGGAACGCGTTGGCGATCTTGGCAAGAACACCGCCAAGCGCGTGATCGCGGTTGCCGGAACCGGCGTTCCCCGCAAGCTGGCCCGCGGCCTTGAGCACCTGTCCGAGCTTGCCCTTGTACAGCTCAAGGAAGTGCTCGACGTCTACTCCACGCGCTCCGCCGAAAAGGCGCAGGCCATCCGCGCGCGCGACGAGGAAATCGATGCCATGTACACCTCGCTCTTCCGCGAGCTTTTGACCTACATGATGGAAGATCCGCGCAACATCACCACCTGCACGCACCTTCTGTTCTGCGCAAAGAACATCGAGCGTATCGGCGACCATGCGACCAACATCGCCGAGACGATCTATTACATGACCACTGGGAGCCAGCCGGAGGGCGAGCGTCCGAAGGACGACAGTTCCAACACGCTCGGTTCCGTAACCGAGTAACAGCCAGGCCGATTTACGGAGTTCAGTATGGTACCGAAGATTGCAGTTGTTGAGGACGAAGAGGCGCTGAGCGTTCTGCTTCGTTACAATCTTGAGGCTGAGGGGTACGATGTCGACACGATACCGCGTGGCGATGAAGCGGAAATCAGGTTGCAGGAGCGGGTTCCCGATCTTCTGATCCTCGATTGGATGCTGCCCGGCGTCTCCGGTATCGAACTGTGCCGACGCTTGAGAATGCGCCCCGAAACCGAACGTCTGCCCATCATCATGCTGACGGCCCGTGGCGAGGAAAGCGAACGTGTTCGCGGCCTCGCCACCGGCGCAGATGACTACGTGGTCAAGCCGTTCTCGACGCCCGAGCTGATGGCGCGCGTAAAGGCCATGTTGCGTCGCGCCCGTCCGGAAGTTCTGTCTTCGGTTTTGAAGTGCGGCGACATCGAGTTGGATCGCGAAACGCACCGCGTTCATCGCAAGACGCGTGAAGTTCGCCTAGGACCGACGGAGTTCCGTCTTCTTGAGTTCCTAATGACGTCGCCGGGTCGGGTTTTCTCGCGCTCGCAATTGCTGGATGGTGTCTGGGGCCACGATATCTACGTGGATGAGCGGACCGTTGACGTTCATGTGGGACGTCTGCGCAAGGCGCTCAACTTTTCCAACATGCAGGATGTCATTCGCACCGTTCGGGGTGCTGGTTACTCCATGGAAGCCGCGTAGGTTCTGATCTTGTATTCACAGCGTTTCCCTTCGTAGAGGAGGCGTTCTGAAACAAAAAAACGGGCCGAAAGGCCCGTTTTTTTGTTGTCCGGATTGCCCGCTTACGCCTTGCGACGCTCGCTCACCGGCTGATAGGCGAGCTTTGCGTGGAACTTGCAGTAGGGTGAAGATTCCGAGGCTTCGCAACCACAGAAGTGGAAGTCGTCCTTCAGCGGGTCTCCGACCGGCCACTTGCAGGTGCGCTCTGTCAGTTCCGTCAGCGTAAGACGACGGGACTCCGGCGTCATGATGTTTCTCGACGGAACGTAGTCGAGAACCTGTGCCGTCTGGATATCCATTTCTTCGTGCAGCGCAGTCGCTACGCTTGTGCGTGCTACCGTACGGACCGGCGCGGTGTTGAGGCGTGCCGTGTAGGTTGCCGGGCGCGGGGCCGCTGCCGCTGTTCGCTTCGGCGCAGTCCGCGCCGATGTCACGGTTCCGCCAGCCTTGGCACGCCCGGGAAGGTTCAGGCGATGAACCTTGCCAATAACCGCGTTACGGCTTACACCGCCCAGTTGTGCTGCGATCTGGCTGGCGCTGAGCCCCTCGGACCACAGTTTCTTGAGTTTTTCGACTCGTTCATCCGTCCAGTTCATGCCGCTTCTCCGCTCGTCGCGTCTATTTCGGCAGAATCCTTCTCCAGCTCGCGAGCGTGCTCCCGAGTGTCAATTCCGCCGGATTTTTGGTGACTAGTTCCGCCGCAATGCAGTCTAGTAATTGACGATTAACCTAGTGTGAGGCTGACTCCGTGGCAAGAGTCGCGGGAATCATCTCGAATCGATTTTCCGGTTTTCCCCAACTTGCTGTTCAGGAGAGTCCGAAAAGCAACACCTTGTGCTCTCTGTGCGGCTTCCCACAAGCACTTGAGAACGCCGGAAAATGAGGACTTTTGTTGACATCGGCAATTGAAGTGACAATAGTGCCCCTGCCGCCGCGAGGCGGCATTTTTGATTTTCAGGCAAGGGATAACCCTGACCGCCTATTGACAACGACTGAAAGCGCATTTTGCGCGAGGAGTGATGCAGCCATGGCCGAAACCGGCGCGCCATTGTTCGATACGTTTTCCAGAGCACCCCTGCGTTTCGAACGAGGAGAGGGCGTATGGCTTGTGACGGAAAGCGGCGAGCGATATCTGGATTTTGGCGCGGGCGTTGCCGTCACATCCGTGGGCCACAGCCATCCGCATCTGGTGGAGGCCCTGAAAGGCCAGGCGGAGAAGGTCTGGCACCTGTCCAACCTCTATGAGATACCGGGACAGGAAGTGCTGGCCAAGCGCCTGACGGATGCCACCTTTGCGGACAAGGCTTTCTTCACCAACTCCGGTGCGGAAGCGCTCGAATGCGCGATCAAGACGGCGCGGCGTTATCAGTACACTCACGGCCATCCGGAAAAATTCCGTATCGTCACCTTCGAAGGCGCCTTCCATGGCCGCACGCTGGCAACCATCGCTGCCGGTGGTCAGGCGAAGTACCTTGAAGGTTTCGGACCCAAGGTCGAGGGCTTCGATCAGGTTCCATTCGGTGATGTCGCGGCCTTGAAGGCTGCCATCACCCCCGAGACTGCAGCCCTGCTGATCGAGCCGATCCAGGGGGAGGGCGGTATCCGGGCGCCCAGCAAGGAATTCCTTCAGACGCTGCGCGATCTGTGCGACGAACACGGCCTGCTGCTGATCTTTGATGAGGTGCAGACGGGCGTTGGCCGCACGGGCAAATTCTTTGCCTATGAATGGTCTGGTGTCACGCCGGATATCATGGCGGTTGCCAAAGGCATCGGTGGCGGCTTCCCGTTCGGCGCCTGCCTTGCGACGGCCGAGGCCGCGTCCGGCATGACGGCTGGTACCCATGGCACGACCTACGGCGGCAACCCGCTGGCCATGGCCGTTGGCAATGCGGTGCTGGATATCGTCCTGGCTGATGGCTTCTTCGACCACGTGCGCGACGTTTCGCTGGTTTTCCGTCAGGGTCTTGCGTCGCTGAAGGATCGTTTCCCGGACGTTATCGAAGAAATCCGTGGTGAAGGCCTGCTGCTTGGCATCAAGGCGAAAGTGCCGGCTGCCGATCTCTTGCAGGCCATGCGCGCCGAGCATCTGCTGGGTGTTCCGGCAGGCGATAACGTCATCCGCCTGCTGCCGCCTCTGGTCGTGACGGCGGAGGAGGCACGCGAAGGGCTGGCCCGCGTTGAAAAGGCTGCGGAAGCACTCACCACGAAACTGGCTAAGAGCGCCTGAGGGGCGTTCTCCGGGCCGGCGCGAAGCGCGGCCCGTTTCGATAGGACAGCATAAATGGCATCAGCAAAACACTTTCTGGACCTCTCGGCCGTTGGCTCGGAGGATCTGCGGACAATTCTCGACGACGCGCGGGTGCGCAAGATCGCCACGAAAAACGGTACGGCTGAAAAGCCGCTCGCGGGCAAGATGCTGGCGATGATTTTCGAAAAGCCGTCGACCCGGACCCGCGTTTCCTTTGATGTCGGCATGCGCCAGCTCGGCGGCGAGACGTTGTTCCTTTCCGGTACGGAAATGCAGCTCGGCCGAGCCGAAACCATCGGCGATACGGCGAAGGTTCTGTCGCGCTATGTCGATGCGATCATGATCCGCACCACCGATCACTCGCGCCTGCTGGAGCTTGCGGAACACGCGACCGTGCCGGTCATCAACGGCCTGACGGACGACACGCATCCCTGCCAGATCATGGCCGATATTCTGACCTTCGAGGAACATCGCGGCCCGATCAAGGGCAAGACGATTGCCTGGACGGGCGACGGTAACAACGTGCTGCATTCCTTTGTCGAAGGTTCCGCCCGTTTCGGCTACCGCATGAACATGGCGGTGCCGATGGGTTCGGAGCCGCACGACAAGTTCCTGAACTGGGCGCGCAACAATGGTGGCGACATCATGCTCTGCCATGACGCGGACAGGGCCGTGGCGGGTGCGGACTGCGTGGTCACCGATACCTGGGTATCCATGAACCAGGAGCACAAGGCGCGCGGACACAACATCTTCCAGCCCTATCAGGTCAATGAAGCCCTGATGGCGAAGGCGGACAAGGATGCGGTGTTCATGCACTGCCTGCCCGCACACCGCGGCGAGGAAGTGACGGACGCTGTCATAGACGGTGCGCAGTCGGTCGTTTTCGATGAGGCGGAAAATCGCCTTCACGCACAGAAGTCGATCATTGCATGGTGCATGGGCGTCATCTGATGCCTTTCGCCCGGCGTGATCTCGTCATGACGTCGGGTTCTTGAACTTTCCCGCACCTGTAACCATCTGTGGAACTTCAAAAGGCTCGCCGGGTATTCGCTGGCGGGCCATCATCACGTTTTGCACGATTTTGTCCGGTACCGGTTCCTCTATCCGGCGACGTGTGCGACAAGCGGAAAAACGACATTCGAAAAACCGGGCTGTGCCCGGTAGCGGCGCATTGCTTTGCGCCAGGGAGTATGGACATGGCAGATGCAACAGTTGAGCTGGACGCTCTCGATTTTGCTGGCGACGATAAGGTTGTGCCGTTTCAGGTCGACGGTCTGGACGTTCGCGGTCGCGCCGTACAGGTAGGACCGCTGCTGAACGCCATTCTCGAGCGCCACAACTACCCCGCGCCGGTTGCCCGCTTGTTGGCAGAGGCCACGGTCCTGACGGCATTGATTGGCACTTCGCTGAAATTTTCCGGCAAGCTGACCGTTCAGACGAAGGGAGATGGCCCGGTCGATCTTCTCGTGGCTGATTTTTCGGCACCTGAGAATATGCGTGCCTATGCCCGGTTTGACGAGGAGCGGCTTGCGGAAGCGACCGCTGCCGGTGCGACGTCGCCGGAGCAGCTCCTTGGCACGGGTATTCTTGCCTTTACCATCGACCAAGGTGTGGGCATGCAACCCTATCAAGGCATCGTGCCTTTGGACGGCTCTTCGCTTGAAGAAATTGCCGGCGTCTATTTCCGCCAGTCGGAACAGCTTCCCACAAGGGTCAGGCTCGGCGTTGCCGAATTCTTCGACCGCGACGCCGATGGCAAGCCGCGCCATGGCTGGCGGGCTGGGGGTGTGATTGCCCAGTTCCTGCCACAGGCACCGGAGCGGTTGCGTTCGCCTGATCTTCATGGCGGTGACGGTGACGAGGGTGGCCACGCGCATATCGAGGATGATGCGTGGACCGAAGCCGTGACGTTGCTGGATACCGTGGATACCGACGAACTCACCGATCCGCAGGTGCCGGTCGAACGCCTGCTGTACCGTCTTTTCCATGAACGCGGCGTGCGTATTTACGAACCGCAGACAGTCGTTGATCGCTGCAATTGCTCACGGGAAAAGATCAAGGGCGTGCTGACGGGCTTCTCTGCGGAGGAGATCGCGGAAAGTCAGGAGGATGGCGCCATCGCCGTCACCTGTGAGTTCTGCTCGACCACCTATCGATACGACGTCAGCGAACTCGAAAACGTCTGATGAAAAAAGGAAAGCCGCATCCCTCATCCGGTGCGGCTTTTAAAATACCAGGACCTGTCAGTTCAGGACGCGCAGGAGGCCGGGCGAATCCAGCGAAAATGCGGGGATCGTGACCGTGAAGACTTCGCCGCTGTCCGCTTCCATCTCATAGTGGCCGAACATCAGACCGGAAGGTGTGTCCAACGGGCAACCGGAGGAATATTCGTATGTGTCGCCCGGTTTCAGGTGGGGTTTCTCTCCGACGACGCCGGGTCCATACACCTCGTCCACCTGCCCGTTCTGGTCCGTGATATGCCAGTATCGGTTGACGAGCGTTACCGACATGTCGGAATTGTTCGAGATCACGACTTTATAGCCCCAGACGTACCGGTCGTCATCCGGGTCGGATTGCTCTTCGAGATAATACGGATCAACCGTAACCTCGATATCCCTTGTCAGAGCACGATACATACGCGCCACCTCGAATATTATGCCTTATGCCCGCATCCTACACTACAGGAGCTGCTTATCGTCAAGAAAATGAACGACTTGATGGAGCATTGCCGCTCCAGACGGTCGGGTTTCGTCCGTTAGGGATAACGATAAAGGTAAATTTCGGTTGCGGACAAGAAGAGTCAAACCGCAAAAAAACCGGATGCGCTAAAGAGGCTGATATGGGGTCGTGGCCCGACATCGCTGTCAGGCCACGGTGATTTTCTTAAGCGGAAACCGCTTCCAGAGCCTTAGCGAAGTCCTCCAGCAGATCGTCGGTATCCTCGATACCTGCCGAGAAGCGCACGGTACCGGGCGAAATGCCGAGTTCGGCGCGGGCTTCGTCGGTGAGGTTCTTGTGCGTCGTGGTTGCCGGATGGGTAATCAGGCTGCGCGTGTCACCGAGGTTGTTGGAAATGGTGACCACTTCCAGTGCGTTCTGCAGCTTGAAGGCTGCTTCCTTGCCACCCTTCAGTTCGAAGCAGATCAGCGTCGAACCGCCGGTCATCTGCTTGGCGATGATATCGGCCTGGGGGTGATCCTTGCGGCCCGGATAGACGACCCTGGCAACCTGTTTCTGCTCGGCCAGGAAGTCGGCGATCTTCGAAGCATTGTTGGTCTGCTGCTTGACGCGGATCGGCAGGGTTTCCAGCCCCTTGATCAGCGTCCAGGCGGTGAACGGTGACATGGCCGGGCCGGTGTGGCGATAATAGTCCTGCAGGTGCTCGGTCACCCATTCCCTGTCGGAAAGGATCACGCCCGCAAGGCTGCGACCCTGACCATCGATATGTTTGGTGGCCGAATAGACGACGATATGCGCGCCGAGTTCCAGCGGCTTCTGGAAAAGCGGTGTGGCGAACACATTGTCAACCACGACCTTCGCGCCGATCTGGTTGGCAAGCTTTGCAACGCCGGCGATGTCGATGATCTCCAGCGTCGGGTTGGTGGGGCTTTCAAGGAAGAAGACCTTGGTGTTCTTCTGGATGGCGTTTTCCCAGTTGGCGAGATCACGACCATCAACCAGCGTGCATTCGATACCGTAACGCGGCGCAAGCGTCTCGACCACCCAGCGGCAGGAGCCGAACAGCGCGCGGGCTGCAACGATGTGATCGCCGGCTTTCAGCTGGCAGAGAAGGGCGGCGGAGACGGCGGCCATGCCGGATGCCGTGGCGCGGGCTTCTTCGGCGCCTTCCAGTGCACACATGCGCTTTTCGAACATGTCGTTGGTCGGGCTACCGTAGCGAGCGTAGATATAACCCTCGTTCTCACCCTTGAAGCGCGCCTCGGCAGCTTCGGACGTGTCGTAGGCAAAGCCCTGCGTCAGGTAGATCGCTTCCGACATCTCGCCATATTGCGAGCGCAGCGTACCACCATGAACGAGTGTAGTTGCCGGGCGCCATTTGTTGCTCATGTGATCACCTTCAAAACAAAAAAACCGGCCGCAAAAGCAGACCGGTTACAAGCACCCGGTCTTTTTAGCCACTTGTTTAACGTGGCTGCAAGCCGACCGGCCAAATCACCACGGGATAAAATTGGCTTACTGCCGTTCCCGGCTTGCGTCAATGCTTTCCTTTTGGTTTGGTCGCCTTGAAAAGGGATGACGAAAATGACGAGAACGACAGGCATATTGGCGGATGGCGCGATCAGGGCACTGTTTGCCAGCGGAAAGCTGAAAAGCGAAGCTGCCCTCGATGCCGATCAGGTGCAACCTGCCAGCCTCGACCTGCGGTTGGGTTCGAAAGCCTATCGCGTCCGCGCCAGCTTCATGCCCGGCCCCGGCACGCCGGTACTCGACAAGCTCAATCGCCTCAGCCTGCACGAGGTCGACCTCAGCGAAGGCGCGGTTCTGGAAACAGGATGCGTCTACATCGTCCCGTTGATGGAGAGTCTTGCACTGCCGGCAGACATGTCCGCATCGGCCAACCCGAAAAGCTCGACCGGCCGTCTCGATATTTTCACCCGCGTCATCACCGACAGCGCGCAGGAATTCGACAAGATACCTGCGGGATATAATGGTCCGCTCTATCTCGAAATCAGCCCGCGTACCTTCCCGATCGTTGTGCGCCGCGGTTCGCGCCTGTCGCAGATCCGCTTCCGCATCGGCCAATCTTTGCTGAACGAAAGCGAACTTCAGAAGCTTCATGACGATCAGACGCTGGTTGCCAGTGAAACGCCGAATGTCACGGGCGGCGGTATCGCGCTTTCCATCGACCTGAAAGGCTTTGGCGATGACGGCCTGATCGGTTATCGCGGCAAGCACCACACCGCCGTTGTGGATGTCGACAAGAAGGCCCAGCACGACGTTCTGGATTTCTGGGAGCCGCTTTACGCCCGTGGTCGCGCTGAACTGATCCTCGATCCCGACGAATTCTACATCCTCGTCTCGCGTGAAGCCGTGCATGTGCCGCCGCTCTACGCAGCCGAAATGACGCCGTTCGACCCGCTGGTGGGTGAGTTCCGCGTGCATTATGCGGGTTTCTTCGATCCCGGTTTCGGCCATGCGCAGGCAGGTGGTACCGGCAGCCGCGCCGTACTCGAAGTTCGCAGCCATGAAGTGCCATTCATTCTGGAGCATGGCCAGATCGTTGGCCGTCTGGTCTACGAACATATGCTGGAGAAGCCGGAAGGTCTCTACGGCACGGGCCTTGGCTCAAATTATCAGGCGCAGGGTCTGAAACTCTCCAAGCATTTCCGCTCGGCCTGATTCCTTTCAGCACGGCTTGACAGTCTCTTCGAACTGTCGGAATTGTTGTGCCGCGTGCGGGTGTAGCTCAATGGTAGAGCAGCAGCTTCCCAAGCTGAATACGAGGGTTCGATTCCCTTCACCCGCTCCAGCGACCTTTCCAGCAAGAATAACGATGTTCCCGTAGCACTTCAGGTATCGCTTCATTGCGAGCGTGGGCAGTGCCTTGTGTCGCCAAAGCTCGTGCAGGGCGGAATGGGGCTGCTGCCGCCCTTATGATTTCTTTATTTGTTATGCCCTGAAAGCCAATCGAAATCCTATGCCGGTCGGAGCTAGGGTGGAGCGTGTTCAGATGAAGCAGCTCCGATGCAACAAGATTGTCTAGATACCGCTAACCTTCAAAACCGCATCCTGAATGGTTCGAAAGTCCGCGAGGAACACGTCTGGTGTTTCACGAAACAGGTACTGCCCGAACTTTGCTCTGCGGATAATGTCGCCGGGAAACGTTTTCGGGCGTTGCTTCAGGCAAACGCAATTCTTGATGCGCTTCTCCTTACGACATCCGCTCATAACCCGCCCGTCAGTCTCGAGGCGCTGCGCCGTACGAGCCGTGGCTGGTCCTGTTCGACTTCGGTCATGCGAGGCGGGTCGCTGAAGAAGGCGACGGCCCTCCATGACGATCTGGAAGGCGCGTTATTTCTGGCGCTTCTCAGCCTTTCGAAGTGGCCGCTGCGCTCGCAAATTCCACAAGAAAGCAAGGGTCATTGACATGACAGCGAAAAGGCTTCTCTGGGGCGGAGTGATGACGCCTCTCGTAACGCCGTTCTTAAAGGGGCAGGTGGATTACGCAGCTTTCGATCACCTCGTGGAATGGCAGATCGAAGCAGGCATCGAAGGGCTGGTTGTCAATTCTCTGATGGGTGAAGGGCCGACGTTGTCCGCCGTTGAACGGCGAAGCCTGATCAGCCGTGCCGTGCATATTTCCAGACGGCGCATTCCAATCATTGCTGCCACGGGGACGTACAGTACGGAGACGACATGTCAGAGAACTCTGGAGGCAGAGCAGCTCGGCGCAGATGCCGCACTGATTGTGCAGCCTTACTACAATCGCCCGGGCCAGAAGGGGATTGTCCAGCATTTCGAGAAAGTCGCGGCGGCAACCGACATACCGATTGTCATCCATAACGACCCTCGCCATGCCGGTGTCGAACTCAAATCTGAGACACTTCTTCGCCTTCTGCGCATACCTGCGGTGATCGGTGTTGTGGGCGATCTTCCGGATACGTCAGGTGAAGGGATAGTCAGGGATCGGAACGCCGGAAACGTCATCCACTTTACGGAAGACGAAAGCCTGTCTTTCGAAAGCTTCGTACGCTGCAACGGGTCGGTCCTGGCCGTGGCGAACATATGCCCGTCAGCCGTCGTCGCCATGTACGGCGCGATCAGGCGTGGTGATCTGGCGCAGGCGCGTGAGCTGCACGGGAACCTGCAATCGGTCATGAAATCGTCTGCGGAGGAGGGGCAACCCGCTCTCCTGAAGTCGGTCTTGGCCTGCTTGCGAGGTATCAGCGAGGAGGTCCGGCTTCCCTTGACCCCCGTGGCGAGTGAGGCTGCAGACAGCATTCTGCTTGCGCTCAGATCAATGCGTGGAAGCGCGACCAGCGTCAATCAACGCCGGCTGATTTCTGAAGCAAAGGTCGCGCGGATCGATGGATGGGCAGCGAGCAACTCCAACGAGGAATGCGCCTCCTTTCCCGCCAATCACTGATTTCCTTTCACAATCTTCCAGTGGCTTTTTGGAGTTTCACAAATGAACCAACCGTTAGGTCGTTATTATCGCTTGCAGTCCGAACTCCGCAAGAGGGTGGCAGCCGACAAGGCCCGTCTGCAGGGGCCGCCAGTCAATCGAAAATCGGGCTCCGACGCCTCCATGTTCATTCGGTTGTTCGCGGTTGTCGGCGGGCTGCTGCTGGCAGTGTCTGTGATCATGCAATCCGTTCAGTAACAGGCCGCGAAACTCTATCGGCCGCCGTTCAAGACCATTCATGAAGAGGACTCGGATCATGTACCGAAAACTGAAATCACCTCAATCGGAGCAGCAACGTGGCTTTCGATTTACTGTAGGTCAAAATCGGACAGGGTGCTGGCTGGTGTCCGACAGGCTCGGGCTCGTGGGAGGGCTTTTCGTCGACAAGGAAGCTGCACTGCGTTTTGCAAGGACGGAAGGTGATGTCGGGGAGGATGAGATCCGGTCGTTGAGCGACGAACAGCGCCTTGAGGTGTCAGATGTCTTCAGCCGTGGAAAAACGACGCACTGATCGAGGAAACCCGGAAATGCGCTTGGCTTTACCATCCGGCCTGCTGACGAAGGGTCATTTATGAGAACCGGCCTCTTTGCCTACCGCATCGATACACTTGACGTTCAGTGGGATACGCTGACGCTATGTGACGATCACAGAATGAAACTGGCGACTGCGTTCTGCGCAGAGCAGGAACGCTCGCTTCGACATTCCTGTCTTGTGGACCTTCAAGGGTTCGAGGATTTTTACTGGGCGGCGCTCGATGCCGGGCGCCGGGCGGGTTCGGAGGGGGGCTTTCTCATCGAACCCCATGTCGGCTTTCTGCCAACGGCGCTCTCCATGTCTGCCTATCTCGTATGGAAGGATGACGTCCACGGCATCACCTTCTGCGTGTCCCCGGTGGAATTGCCGTGGTTGCATGGCGCCAGCTGTAATGGAGCATGAATGCGTCGTGCTGCTCGCTTAAACCTTCGTCTTCAATTCGGGTTGGTGACCATCGGCGTGTGCGGTGTCTTGTTCCACACGAAGGGCTTGGTTCTCAGTTCGATCAACGCCCGCCAGGCGGCGATTGAAAGCAGTATCCAGTAGACGGGAACGATCAGCCATCGGTTTCCGAGATGCTCCCGCTCGAACAGGGTCATCGTCTTTCGCCCCAGAAGGATAAACACGGTGTAACTGCCGATGATGTTCACCATGTCGATACAAAACAGACCGCCCTGCCAGGTGAACAGAACGCTGCCGCTCGTTTCCAGCATCGCCAGCGTCATGGCGATGAAGGAGAGGAGCAGCAACGGATGCGCCAGCGATGACAGAAGCATTCCGCCGATCAACAGCTGGAATATGAGATAGGCAAGCCAGCCCATCTTGCCTGCAGTTTGAACAGGGGCACGCGTCAGCACAAGCCAGCTTTGCAGCCAGCCCTTGTACCAGCGGGTGCGTTGGTTCAGCCAGACGGAAACACTGGTCGGCGCGTCTTCCAGTGTCTGTCGGCATATGATGCCGGATCGATACCCGAGCCTGTGGAGCCGTAGCCCGATATCGGCATCCTCCGTGACGTTGTAGGGATCCCAGGCACCGGCCTGCCGCAGCAGCGCAGTGCGGAAATGGTTCGATGTACCGCCGAGTGGTAGCGGCAGCTTGTATCGGGCGAGAACCGGCAGCATACACCGGAAAAGCCCGGAATATTCCAGTGCGAAACAGGTGCTGAGCCAGGACGCTCTGGCATTGCTGATGATGAGCGGCGCCTGAAGGCAGGCGACATTGTCCGGCTGACTTTGGAAGGTGGCGTAAGCTTCTCTGAGCTGCTCCACCTGCGGTCGGTCCTCCGCATCATAAATGGCCACGAACTCTCCGCGAGCACCGGCGAGCGCGTAGGTCAGCGCTTTCGGTTTGGTCTGCGGGAGGGAGAACGGTACTCGCACGATCTCCATGTGTGGACCGGGATTTGCCTTTTGGATGGCGCGTATGGTGGCCTCGTCGTCTTCCTCACAGATCAGCTTTATGTCGAGCCGCGATTTCGGCCAGTCCAGCCGGTCCAGCATGGCGATGAGCTGTGCCGCCACGGCTTCTTCGCGATACAGCGCAACGAGCACGGTATAGATCGGCATCTCTCTTTCCTTCGGGTGGGAGAGGGCGATGCGCGACGGCAATCCACGCCAGCAATGAGCGAGTGCAAAACAGCGGAAGAGAAACGTCGAGAGGTAAAACAGCGTCAGAGTGGCGTGCAAGGCAAGCAGTGTGGACGGTGTGTCTGCCAGCAGTGCCAGAGCGATCAGGGTAACGAGGACGCCACTACAAAACCCTTGCCCTGCCTGAACCGTAATTCGCGCGGAATGCGTTGGCTCCTTTTCAAAAAGCGCCTGCCGTGCTTCCCGGTTTCGCCTGTCTTTTCCCGCGATCCAGACGGCATCCCGCATCGTCTTGGGAGTCGCAACGGCTATCTCGCTGAGAAGGTGAGGGGTGTGGCTCAACATATCTTTCAGCGCTTCGATCGTTCGCAGCTCCGGCACGATGACGAGGATTGGTTTGCTGTCCTCGGGTGCGAGTTTCAGAAATCTCGTTTCGAGGAGCTGCGTATCGAGATGGGGTACATCGGCCAGATGGGCCGGATTAATTTCGGCGAGAAAAGGCAAGCGCAGATACCTCGCGAATGCCCCGAAATAGGCGTCCGCCGTGACCATGCCGCTCGCGAGAAGCTCGTCTTCCAGTGTGGAGCCATTTTCGGCTGCCTTGCGCTGGAATGCATCGATATAAGGTTTGCCAAAACCAAGCGTCTTCAGGAAGCGGGCTTCATCGCTTCCGTCCTGATCACTTGATGCGGAGAATGGATCATCCCACTCTCCTGATGTCGCAATTTCCCCTTTCACGAGGATCGTCTGAAACGATTCTCGTGTATAGTCATCGAAATGATCCATACATCCTGCCGCCACCATCATGGTGGCGCCCCTTTGCCCCAAGCGGATGATAGAGATGAGAATGCCGGTTATTAAATCAAATACAAGATTATTTTGCGTGGCAGCAATTTTTGCTGCGCTCGTTGGCGGTTCTGGTGGCTCTAAGGCGGAAACTCTTGCGACCGGCAGCAGGATGCCGGTGCTGTTCGACGCTCAGGAGAGGTTCCCCGGTGGCGATCTCTCTTCTGTACCGCGCATCCGCTTTCTGATGTCGGTTGATTTTCCGCCGTTCAATTTCACCGATCAGGAAGGGCGGCTTGCCGGTTTCCACGTCGATCTGGTGCGCGAAATCTGCGCGCAGTTGAAAGTCGAAGGAAAATGCCAGGTTCAGGCGCTTCCGTTTGATGAACTGGAAGCTGCGTTGGAAATGGGCGAAGGCGAAGCGGTTATTTCCGGTATCGCCTCATCGTCTGATCTGCGGAAGAGCTTTACGTTCTCGCGTCCCTATCTCCTGCTGCCTGCGCGTTTTGCGGTCAGCAAGGCGCTCAAGCTTGAAGGGGCTGCGGTGGATGCCTTGTCGGGAAAGAAGGTCGGCGTGGTCACGGGGTCGCGCCACGAACAGATGCTCAAGGCGTTTTTTCCAAAAGTGGCGGTCAATGGTTTCGATGGATATGATGCCATGTATGACGCCCTGAAAACGGGCAAGCTGGACGCTGTTTTCGCTGATGGGCTGCGCCTGCCGTTCTGGGTGTCGGGCAGTGCCTCGGAAGGCTGCTGCGCGCTGTTCGGTGGCCCCTACGTATCGGATCGTTTCCTGGGGGAGGGCCTGGCGATCATGGCAGTTGATCCGGACAATGTGCTGGTCCCCGCTTTTGATCAGGCGCTGGCGGCGCTTTCGCGCAACGGGCGGCTTGAGGAAATCTACCGCCGTTATTTCCCGTATGGGCTTTATTGATCCGGTTTACTGGCTGGCCCAGATGATGCGGGCAATCCACTCCACGTCGGCCATGTCGAAGCTGCGGTTTGGGTGTTCCGGATTGAGCGAGAGAAGCTCTATGTTCTTGGGGCTCTGCCGGGCCAGCACCTTTGCCATGACCTCGCCGTCGCGGCTTTTCACCACCACGCGGTCGCCGCGACGCACTTGCGCGCCGGGTTCGACGATCAGGATATCGCCGTCCCGATAGAGCGGCATCATGCTCTCGCCCTGGACCTCCAGTGCATAGACGCCCTGCTGGCGATCGGGAGAAGACGGGAACTCGACAACATCCCAACCCTGACCGGCCGGAAAGCCGCCATCGTCGAAAAATCCGCCAGAACCTGCCTGCGCAAAACCGAGCAGGGGAATGGCATTGTTGTCGCCTAAAGGCTGCATCGCCTGCGCAGCCTTTCCCAGTGCATAGCCAAAAAACTGGTCGACGCTGGCCCCGGTTGCCTCCAGCACCTTTGAAACGGATTCCGTCGAAGGCCAGCGTTTGCGTCCATCCGGGCCGAACCGCTTCGATTTGTTGAACGAGGTCGGGTCCAGGCCTGCCCGCTTCGCCAGCGCCGAAGGGGTCAGCTGGTTACGCTCGGCAAGCGTATCGATCGCGCTCCAGATCGTTTCGTGTGAAAGCATGGTTCAAAACCCGCAGGTGGAGCTGATGGCGAAAAAGCTCCTGTCAGTACTGACGGAAATCTAGACTATATTCCGATGTAAGTAAAGAAACAGAGGAATAAAATCCTCTATTTCAGGCTACCATAGCGGGAGTATTGATCTTGGAAAGCTGGATGACGGCCTGTGTGCGGCTGTCCACCTTGAGCTTCAGGAGGATCGCCGAGACATGTGCCTTGACCGTCGCCTCCGATACGCTCAGCTCGTAGGCGATCTGCTTGTTAAGAAGCCCTTCGGCCAGCATGCCCAGAACCCGGCTCTGCTGCGGCGTAAGCGTTCGCAGGCGTTGGATGAGATCGGCGACATCGGGATCCTGTTCCTTCGCATCCCGGTGATTGACGGGTATCCAGACATCTCCTTCCAGGACGGCCCGGATGCCGTCGCGTATATCGTCGATTCCCGATGATTTGGAGATGAAGCCGGAGGCGCCGAGTTCGATGGAACGTCGTACTGTGGTGGCGTCGTCCGTGGCGGAGACGATGACGATCGGCAGGCTGGTGTATTCGGCTCTCAGTGCCATGAGGCCCGAAAAACCGCTGACGCCCGGCATGGACAAATCCAGAAGCATCAGGTCCGCATCGTGCCATTCGGCGGCTGCCTTGCGGGCTGCTTCAAAGTCGCCGGCCTCGATGATGGTCTGCTGCCCTTCTATGCCGGATACGGCCTGTTTGAGGGCTCCGCGAAACAGCGGATGGTCGTCTGCAATGATGATCGCAAGTTCCGACATTGTGGCCCCCTCCCAAGGGCGTTGATGCGGTTCTTTTTCTATTTTCCTCACACCTGTCGGCCGCTTGTCGCAAGCGGCGACGAAACCTCTGCCCCAAAAGTGCGCCAATCATTTGCTCATTACAAGAAAAAGCTTTCTCCTGAGTGGGCTTCCGGTTGACGGAGTGCAAAAAATGCGGCGGAAACTGTGGACAATAAGCCCGCTTTGCTGCAAACCGCGCTCGCAGCCACCCCCTTCGGAGACGCCCATGCAGGAAAACCCCGCGGTCATCTATAAAATCGTGCCGGAGGCGCTTTGGGCTGCTGCCAAGGCAAAGGGTGTTTTCGAAGGTGCGCCGGTGGATCTGGCTGACGGTTTCATTCACTTCTCCACGGCACGACAGGCGGTCGAAACAGCTGCGCGCCACTTTGCCGGACAGGCCGGGTTGCTTCTCGTTGCGGTCAGCGGCGAGGCCCTCGGTGAAAAGCTGGTCTACGAGCCGTCCAGAGGCGGCGATCTCTTTCCACACCTATACGCCTACCTTCCCATGACCGCGGTCCTCTGGGAAAAAACCCTTCCACTGGCCGAGGACGGTCGCCACCAGTTTCCGGAGAACCTGTGATGAACGGATTTTTTTCCTCTATTGGCCGTAAGGGACTGTTTCTGGTCGACCCCGAAAAGGCGCATGGACTGTCCATCGCAGCCCTGAAGAGCGGTTTCCTGCCGACCTGCATGGTCCCGCATGATCCAAGCCTGCAGCAGACCGTGGCGGGCCTCGTTTTTCCCAATCCGCTCGGCATGGCCGCAGGCTATGACAAGAATGCCGAAGTGCCCGGCCCGCTTCTGCGGCTCGGTTTCGGTTTTACCGAGATCGGCACCGTCACGCCGCGCGGCCAAATCGGCAATCCGAAGCCACGCATCTTCCGTCTGGTGGAGGACGAAGGCATCATCAACCGCCTCGGTTTCAACAATGAAGGCCATGGCCCGGCGCTGGAGCGGCTCAAGGCGGCGGGCCTGCGTGGCATCGTCGGCGTCAACATCGGCGCCAACAAGGATAGTGAAGACCGCATCGCGGATTATGTGCAGGGCATCGAGGCCTTTTATTCGGTTGCCTCCTATTTCACGGTCAACATCTCCTCGCCCAACACCCCCGGCCTGCGTGATCTGCAGGCGCGTGAAAGTCTTGCCGCTCTGCTGAAGGCCGTTTTGGAGCGCCGTGCGGTTGAAGCCGCGCGTTCCGGCAAAAGCGTGCCGGTTTTCCTGAAGATTGCTCCCGATCTGACCGAGGAAGGTCTTGATGATGTTGCCGAAGAGGCGCTGGCGCATGATCTCGATGGCCTGATCGTATCCAACACCACCCTGTCGCGTGAGGGCCTGCGGCCCGGTCCGCACAAGGGCGAGGCCGGCGGGCTTTCCGGCAAGCCGCTTTTCGAGCTTTCGACCACGGTTCTTGCCAAGATGCGCAGGCGTGTCGGCGGAAATCTGCCGATCATCGGCGCTGGCGGCGTGTCGTCTGCGGAAACGGCGCTGGAAAAGGTGAGGGCAGGGGCTGATCTCGTGCAGCTCTATTCATGCATGGTCTATGAAGGGCCGGGCCTGCCGTCGACCATCGTCAAGGGGCTGTCGAGGCTCGTTGCGCGTGAAGGCGTGGCGAATATTCGCGACCTGCGTGACAGCACCGTCGACCGCTGGGCCGATCGCAAGCTGGGCTGAGCGACCCTGGAGCGCCGTGCGTTTTTCAGGGCGCACAAAGAACGCTCCAGCGCGTCGAATTTGCTTAACGTGCGTTCCGAAGGTCGATCTTGGTTTTCGGGCGCGATGCCCTATGCGCAAAGCACCATCGCCCAGTAAGGGCGGTTTTTGGCGTTGGCATCGTATGCTACTGCCACGCCAAGTCCGTTATACGGCCCGAGCATGTTTTCCAGATGGTGTGGAGAGCCGATCCACGCGCGGACCACGCGCTCCACGGTATCCTGACCGCTGGCGACGTTTTCTGCCGCCGGTAGCGGAACATTGCCATCCTTCATGCGGATGAGAAAACTGTCGGTCAGGCCGATGAGATGGGCCATCTTTTGGGCCTTCACCATACGGCCTGCCTGATAAGCGGCGGCCTTGCTGGCCGCGTTATCGATGGAGAGTGGCGAAAGTCCCTTTGAGCGGCGCAGGTCATTGACCATGGGCAGCGCTGCGGCTGTCTCATCTCTCGTTCCGGAGGGGGCTCCCTTGTTCGTCGGCACGGAGACGCATGCGGAGAGCAGCGAGCCAGCGGAAATCAGCACGAAACCGCGCCGGGACAGTGTGATAAGCGATGTGTCGGTCATGTCAGCGGCGGAAGCTCAGGAGGCGCAGGATGATAAAAACGGGAATGACGATGGTCGCGCCCAGCAGCAGATAATCGCCGATGCTGCCCAGAGCATGAAAGCCCGTGTACCAGAGGTCGAGAACAAAATCGCGGATCCCGTAAATGACGTTCCATGGCGTCAGGTTGAAGACGCTCATGACGAAACCGACGATCAGCGACACGACCAGCAGCTTGACGATCGTTCGTCCCAGACTATCACCCAGCATCTTGTTGACCTCACCGGCCATCGGCATATCTCCTAAAGTTTGCAGGCAAACGCCTCGAGCCAGACATATGAAGTCAGACGCGCCCATGCAAGTTTCAGCACACTATATTGCGCCATAGTTGCGCGTGCCATGAAATAGGACTTGAGTTTTTTTATGGCTTGATAAATGACAGCCAACCTCTTCTCAGGAAATATTGAATGGCCTCGAACCAGTTTTCTTCCGGTGACGTGATCGCGGATCGTCGGGCCGACTATGCCCGCATGCTGGCCGAAAGCGGCGATCATGCCGCCGCTGCCGAACTGATAGAGCAGGCGCTGGAACTGGCCCCGCTTTGGACGGCCGGATGGTTTCGACTGGGTGAATATAGCGAGAAGGCGGGGCAGGCGGTGAAAGCTGTCGCCGCCTATGAGAAGGTGGCCGGTCTCGATGCGGAGGGTATCTTTGCAGCGGAACTGAAGCTTGCCGTCCTGGGTGCTGCCGAAACGCCGGAGCAGCCGCCAAGCCGTTATGTCGAAGGGCTGTTTGACGATTATGCCGACCGCTTTGAAACCTCGCTGGTGGAAAAGCTGGGCTATAGCGTGCCGCAGAAACTGGCCGCGCTGATCGAAAAGGCGAAACCCGACAGTGGCGGCTTCCGATGCATCGTCGATATAGGCTGCGGGACGGGCCTGCTCGGCACGGAAATCAATGGCTGGACCGGACGGCTGGAAGGTTTCGACATCTCCGCCAACATGCTGGCCAAGGCTGGGGAAAAGGGTATTTATCATCATCTGGCGCAGGCGGACCTCTCACTTGCGGCGGATGCTTCCGGCCTGTTTGCCGACGGCCTGGCGAAGGGCCGGGCCGACCTCGTCGCCGCAGCCGACGTAATGATGTATCTCGGCAGTCTGGACACCGTCATGCCGCTTGTCGATGCACTGCTTGTCACGGGAGGGCTGTTTGCCTTTTCCGTGGAAGATGCGATCGGTGAGGAGGGCTTCGTTCTGCAGCCTTCCCTGCGCTATGCCCACTCGGAAAACTATATCCGTGGTCTACTGGCAGAATCCGGCATGGATGTGCTGGACGTCGAAAAAACCACCATTCGCAAGGATGCTGGAAAACCCCTTTCCGGCATTCTGTTTCTTTCCAGAAAACGCAGCTGATCTTTTCGTTTCTTGCCATTTTATCGATAGGTCAGCTTTGCTTACGTATCGATATTGAAACTCCGCCTGTTGCAGTGCAAAATACGCCCATGAAGCCGAACCCCAGCACGATGCTGGCGGTCAATCGGCGATGCATTTTCAACGACACAAATGGCAGATCTCTTCGGGGGTACAGGCATGGCATTCACGAGAAGCGTCTATGGCATGTGGAGTGCCGATCCGGCGAAGCACGCTCCGGTGGAAGATGTGCAGGGCATCGTGACCGGTGCCATCGTTTCGGCGCTCGGCTTTTATCTGCTCAACAAGGTCGGGCTGCTCACGGGCGGCACGGCGGGCGTCGCCTTCCTTCTCCACTATGCTTTCGGCGTCAGCTTCGGCCTGCTGTTCTTCCTCGTAAATCTGCCCTTCTATTACCTGTCCTTCCGTCGCCTCGGTCTGGCGTTTTCGCTGAAGACGTTCATTGCCATCGGCCTCGTTTCTGTGTTGACGGAACTTGAAGCGCGCTGGATGGTGATCGACAGCATCAACCCGCTCTGGGCCTCGCTGCTCGGCGGCCTGCTTCTGGGATACGGCCTGCTGGCACTTTATCGCCACCGCGCGAGCCTCGGCGGTATCGGTATTCTGGCGATCTACATTCAGGATCGTTTCGGCATTCGTGCCGGTCTTATCCAGCTTGCTTTCGATGCCTGCGTCATGGTCGCGGCTTTTGCTGTCATCAATCCGGAAACGGTCGTCTATTCCATCATCGGCGCTTTCGTCCTCAATATGTTCCTTGCCATCAACCATCGTTCGGACCGGTACATCGTCGTGCGCTGAGGCTTGAGTTTTGCGACGCGGAGGCGCAGAGAATGAGGCGAAGGAACAGGGGAAGTTGATGAGCGAAGTTGTTGAACGCAAGCTGACCAGGCTGTGGGCCTCCACGCCGGATCGCCATTCGCTGCTGGAAGACATTCAGGGCGTGCTGGCGGGCAGCATGCTGGTGTCGCTCGGCGTCACTCTGTTTTCTTCCGCGGGATTGCTGACGGGCGGCACGGTCGGGCTGGCGTTTCTGGCGCACTACGCGACCGGTATCAGCTTCGGTGCGGTCTTCTTCCTCGTCAATCTGCCGTTCTATTATCTGGCGTTTCGCCGCCTTGGCCTTGCCTTTACGGTCAAGACATTCTGCGCCATCGCCATGACGGCGGTCCTTTCGGACTACATGCCCGCCCTCTTCGCCTTTGAGAGCATCAATCCCGTTGCCGCCGCACTGTTCGGCGGACTGACGGTTGCCGCGGGCATGCTGGCGCTGTTTCGCCATCGCACCAGCCTTGGCGGTTTCGGAATTCTGGCGCTTTATCTCCAGGACCGTTTCGGCTGGCGGGCTGGTCTGGTGCAACTCGGCTTCGATGGCATGGTGCTCGTCGCATCGTTCTTCGTCGCCACCCCTTTCGTCATTGTATGCTCGATCCTTGGCGCGCTGGTCATGAACCTGACGCTGGCGATCAATCACAGAAACGACCGCTACATCGCCATGTAACGGTCGTTCTATTGCGGTCTGGTCGGCTCAGGCTGCCTTCGCGGTCGCGTCAATCGGATGCTGCGAGCGGAAGCCGACGGCGATCCGGTTCCAGGTGTTGATGGTGCCGATGGCGACCGTGATCTTGACGATCTCCTCGTCGCTGAAATGCGCCTTCAACGCGTCATAGGCATCATCCGGCGCGCCGGTTTCGGCAATCTTTGTCACGGCATCCACCCAGCCGAGAAGCGCGCGTTCCTGTTCTGTATAGACGGGCGATTCCCGCCATACGCTCATCAGGTTGATCCACTGTTCGGAAAGACCGTCCTTGCGGCTTTCCTTCACATGCATGTCGACGCAGAAGGCACAGCCATTGATGATCGAGGCACGAAGCTTGATGAGGTGAATGAAGCGGTGTTCCAGCCCGCTGTTCTGAACGTAAGTCTCCAGAGCCATCAGGGCCTTGAATGCTTCCGGAGATGCCTTGGCGTAATTCATTCGGGTTTTCATGGGATTCTCCTTGGTTACTTGGTTTCAGGGCATGCTTCATCGATCCGGAAAGCGATGCGGCAATCCGGGGTCATCTTGGAACGTCGTCAGGTCAGCGTGCGGATTTGCGCTCGTTCAGTTCAAGGAAGGCACAGCCGCGTGCGGCAATACCGCCATCGTCATTGGCGGCAAGATCATCCAGAACATCGGCAATGCTGGTTTTGGCCAGCTCCGCCCGATAGGCTTTCTCTGCTTTCAGCATGGCGGCATTGATGCCGCAGGGTTTGGTGAAATACCGTTTTGGCAGAGGGTTCGGTCCGCGTTGACGGATTTCCGCACAGCGAAAAGCCGGCTCCGGCCCCTCTACCGCCAGAACGATATCGAGCAGGGTGATCTTGTCCGTCGGTTTCGCGAGCCGGTAGCCGCCTTTCGGTCCCGGCACGGTGGCGAGAATTCCGGCACCGGAAAGCAATTGCAGGTGTTTCAGAAGGTAGCTGGTCGAAACGCCATGAAACTCCGCGAGTGCGGCGGCGGAAAGGACACCGCCGTCGGAAAGCCCCGCCAGCATTCCTACGCTGTGAATGGCCTGTTCCACGCCATCGCCAAGTTTCATCGTGTTCGCTCCTCTATCATGGATTAAAATTATCCATGATTATGTGCGGATGTCAAGTCGTACTGCTGCCCTTCTTTTTTGGGACTTTTTCACTACCTTGAGAGGATGAAATTCGCCGAGTCGTCCATTTCCGGCACCAACGTCGGTTCCTTGCCCTTGCCGTTCCAGAAGTGGTTTGCGCAAAAGGGGTGGCACCCGCGCGCGCATCAGCTGGAGCTTGCGGCGCGTGCCCACAACGGCGAAAACATGCTGCTGATCGCTCCGACGGGGGCGGGCAAGACGCTCGGCGGCTTCATGGCATCGCTGACCGATCTGGCGGAGCGCGGCAAGCTGCCGCCCGGTTCCGGTTTTGTCGGTGTGCACACACTTTACATCTCGCCGCTGAAGGCACTGGCGGTGGATATCGAGCGCAACCTGATGAAGCCCGTTTCGGAGATGGGCCTTCCGATTTCCATCGAAACCCGCACCGGCGATACGCCGCAGGGCAAACGCCAGCGTCAGAAGATCAAGCCGCCGGATATACTGCTGACGACACCGGAACAGGTGTCGCTGCTTCTCGCCAACAAGGAAGCCGAGCGCTTCTTCAAAGACCTGAAATATGTGGTGCTGGACGAACTGCACTCGCTCGTCACCTCCAAGCGTGGGCATCTCCTCTCACTGGCGCTGGCCCGTATTCGCAGGCACGCGCCAGCCATGCGCACCATTGGCCTTTCCGCTACGGTCGCGGAACCGATGGAACTGCGCCGCTATCTCGCGCCGCAGCGGGAAGGTGAACCTCCGGCCGGTCTTATAGCCGTCGATGGGGGGGCAAAGCCCAACATTTCCATTTTGCAGACGGAAGAGCGCATTCCGTGGTCGGGACACTCGGCGCGCTACGCGATGCAGGATTTGTACGGGTCGCTGAAAGAGCATCAGACGACGCTGATCTTCGTCAACACCCGCTCGCAGGCGGAGCTGATCTTTCAGGAACTCTGGACCATCAACGACGACAATCTGCCGATTGCTCTGCATCACGGCTCGCTGGATGCGGGCCAGCGTCGCAAGGTGGAAACGGCAATGGCTGAAAACCGGCTGCGCGCCGTCGTCGCCACCTCGACGCTGGATCTCGGCATCGACTGGGGTGATGTTGATCTCGTCGTGCATGTCGGCGCACCGAAGGGCGCGAGCCGTCTTGCCCAGCGCATCGGCCGTTCCAATCACCGCATGGACGAACCGTCGAAAGCCATTCTTGTACCCGCCAACCGTTTCGAGGTGATGGAGTGCCGCGCCGCACTGGATGCCAACTACATCGGCGCGCAGGATACCCCACCGATTGCCGAAGGCGCGCTGGATGTGCTGGCCCAGCATGTGCTTGGCATGGCCTGCGCCGAACCATTCGATGCGGACGAGCTTTACCGCGAGGTCACGAGTGCTTCGCCCTACGCCGACCTGCCGCGCCAAACTTTTGACCGTGTGGTGGATTTCACCGCGACCGGCGGCTACGCACTGCGCACCTATGAGCGTTATGCCCGCATCCGCCAGATGAAGGATGGCCGCTGGCGGGTGTCTAACCCGCAGGTCGCACAACAGTATCGCCTCAACCTCGGCACCATTGTCGAAGCGGCCGAACTCAATGTCCGCATGGTCAAGCGCAACGCAAAGGCCACCTTCAGGCGCGGCGGCATGTCGCTTGGCAAGGTCGAGGAATATTTCCTCGAACAGCTGGTGCAGGGCGATACCTTCCTGTTCGCGGGCAAGGTGCTGCGCTTCGAGGGCATCCGCGAAAACGAATGCCTCGTCAGCCAGGCCTTTTCCATGGACCCTAAAATTCCCTCATACGCAGGTGGCAAGTTTCCGCTGTCGACCTATCTGGCCGATCAGGTGCGCTCCATGCTGGCCGATCCATCGCGCTGGCACGCTCTCCCGGATCAGGTGCGCGACTGGCTGGGGATTCAGAAGGAGAAGTCGATCATTCCCAAGCGCGATGAACTGCTGGTCGAGACATTCCCGTTCCGCAAGCGCTTCTTCATGGTCATGTATCCGTTCGAGGGGCGTCTGGCGCATCAGACGCTCGGCATGCTGCTGACGCGGCGGCTGGAAAGGGCAGGGGCGAAACCCATGGGCTTCGTCGCCACCGATTATTCGCTGGCCATCTGGGCAATGGAAGATATCGGCACGCGCCTCAGATCCGGACGCCTTTCGCTGCCGGACCTGCTGGACGAGGACATGCTGGGTGACGATCTGGAGGCGTGGCTGGATGAATCCTTCATGCTCAAGCGCACCTTCCGGAATTGCGCGGTCATTTCCGGCCTCATTGAGCGCCGGCATCCGGGCAAGGAAAAAACGGGGCGGCAGGTCACGGTATCCGCGGACCTTATTTATGACGTTCTTCGCAGCCATGAACCGGACCACATCCTGCTGGAAGCGACGCGGCGCGATGCGGCGGCAGGGCTTTTGGACATTGGGCGTCTCGGGGATATGCTGAGGCGAATCAAGGGCCACACCAACCATTGCGCGCTGGAACATGTTTCGCCGCTGGCTGTGCCGGTCATGCTGGAAATCGGTCGCGAAACGGTGGCGGGTGAGGCACAGGACGATGTGCTGGCCGAAGCTGCCGATGAACTGATCGCAGAGGCGATGTCATGATGAAAAAGGACATGCAGACGTGCTGAGCCGCCTTGCCCTTAGCGAGAGATTTTCAACCGGTTTCGAATGCCTCGGCTCGGAGATCGAGATCAATGGCGTCGCTGGCTGGTGCGATCCCTTGGGCGGGCTCTATCTGCCTGATTTGTCGCTGCTGGTGGTCTCCGACCTGCATCTGGAAAAGGGCGCGGCGTTCGCCCGACGCGGACAGCTGCTGCCGCCTTACGACACGATTGCGACGCTGAAGATCCTCGCCTCGCTGGTCGCGCGGTATAACCCGAAGATCGTCGTCAGCCTTGGCGATAATTTCCATGATCGCGCCGGCTCCGAGTTTCTGCCGTTGCCCCTGCGCGAAATCATCAGGGAAATGGCGTTGGGCCGCGAATGGATATGGATCAACGGCAACCACGACCCGGATGGCACGGTCGATCTGCCGGGTTCGTCGGTAGACGAGATGTTTTTCGCAAATCTGGTTTTCCGCCATGAGCCGAAGGCCAGGCCAGCGGATGCGGTGGGTGAGATTGCCGGACACCTCCATCCTTCCGCCACTGTGCGCCGCCGCGAAAAGACGGTTCGCCGACCCTGCTTCGCCACGGATGGCGCGCGTATGCTGATGCCTGCTTTCGGAGTGATGAGTGGCGGGCTCGATCTGCGCCACAAGGCGATGAGCGGCCTGTTCAACCGCGATGCACTGGTTGCCCATCTCATGGGGCGGGATCGGATCTATTCCGTCAGGTTCGCGAACCTTCTTGGTTAGGGGCAAGACTGAAACAGTTTTCGCTTCCGCGCTTCATCAGGCTATTGCCGGTAGACCAGAACCGGTATCTTCGAATTCTTCAACACCCTTGCGGTAACGCTGCCGAGCATCATTTCGAGGAAACTCTTGCGGCGGTGCGAGGCCATGGCTATGAGATCGCAGCCGCTTTTGTTAGCGGCTTCGATGATCGCCTCGTCGGGCCTGCCAGCGCGTGCCAGCAGCGCATCGCATTCGATGCCCATCGATACGGCGCGATCGCGCGTATCCTTCAGAAAGTGCTCCGCCTCCTCGCAACGGTGGAATTCTTCCTCTGCAATGGCGGCGATATCTTCGACATCGCTGGCAATCACATGAAAGGGTTCCGACACCGTAACCACGGTCACCTTTGCGCCTGCGTCTCTGGCAAGAGCGAACCCGTTATCGATTGCGATCTGCGCCAGCGGCGAGCCATCGGTGGGAATGAGAATGTGCTTGAACATGCCATTTCTCCTTTTCATCCCGGCCACAGCCGCAAATCCGGCGGCAAACGCCATCTTCGGCTGTAACAGTTTGAATTTTACTGCAAACCGATGAAGGAAGCGAACGCTATCTTGTGCCGATCAGCGATGACAATGATGAATGCCGTCAATCCTTGCGGAACAGAATGCTGGCGCCCCAGCCGGTGATGACGGCAAGCAGAACGCAGAGCGTTCCGTAGGCCAGCGGCGTTTCATGCGCGGCATTGGTTATGGCCTGCTCCATGCCGGTTTTCACGACGCGCAGCTTCAGCTCGCGCTGGGCGATGAATTTGCCGCTCTTGAACAGGTATGCATGGGCGGTGTGCACGCCGTTCGGCACGTTGGCGGGAAGCCGCAGTGTTGCCCAGAAAAGGCCCGTTCGTTCAAGCCGCACGCCGGTCGCATCGTTTCGATAGATGCCGCTCGTCAGCTTGAGCCGTCTGTAGGCCTCCTGAAAATCGTACACGTTGTCGGGTACGCCGGAAAAGGCAGCACTCTTCAACGGCAGGTGATCGACGCCAAGCCCCATCGCCCGCAACGTTCCGGCGGATGCAATGGCATTGATGTCGCGCGTGCTGGCCATCGAATAGGATTCAGGCAGCGGCGTGAAGGTGATTGCACTGGTATTGATCCAGATGCCCGCGACGCGATCTTTCTTGCGCACGGTCATGTAGTCGTTCGGGCCTTCAAGCGTGACGATGATATCGTATTGACCGATCGCCAGCAGCAGTTGGTCGGTATTGTTGAGGGCGCCGAAAAGCGTGAAATCCGCCCCACGGAAATCCGAAGTTATGGGAATTTCGGTAGTCGACGCACCGATCTCGATGTTTTCCTGCAGCGGTCCCTGCTGCGGGGCAACGGGGAGGGCAAGCGGCGGTGTTTGCGCCAGCGCCGGGTTGGTGACGGCAAGGCAGTCAAGAAAAATAGCGGCAAGCAGGAGACGGAAAGTCAATATCCCAGCCCTCCCACGGCAACGGAGAACAGATCTTCCGGGCGCACCACCAGAGAGACGGCAAGACGCAGGGCGACCGCAAGCACCAGTAGTGCCAGAAGCGCGCGCAACTGTTCGCCGCGCAGTTTCTGCCCGACGCGCACGCCGTATTGTGCACCGATGACGCCGGCAACCATCAGGATGAAGGCGAGAACGACGTCGACCGAATAGTTCGTTGCGGCCTGGACAATCGTCGTGTAGGCGGTCACGAAAATGATCTGGAACAGCGATGTTCCGACAACGACGTTGGTGGGAATGCGCAACAGATAGATCATCGCCGGTACCATGATGAAACCGCCGCCCACGCCCATGATCGAGGTAAGTACGCCGATGCCGAAGCCGAGCGTGATGACCGGGATGATGCTGAGATAGATCTTCGATTTCTTGAACCGCATCTTCAGCGGCAGGCGGTGCACCCAGTTGTGCTGACCGGGCCTGCGAAGCACCACGGTTTCATTGCGTGCGCTCCGGCGCAGCGCCGAAATGCTCTCCTTCAGCATCAGCCCGCCGACGGTGCCGAGCAGGATGACGTAGAGCAGCGCAACGATGAGGTCGAGTTGCCCGATGCTGCGCAGGAATGAGAATATCCAGACGCCGACGGTGGCGCCCGCCAGACCCCCGACAAGCAGCACGCTGCCGAGCTTCACGTCGAGTGTCCCGCGCCTGAAATGGGTGATGGATCCGGATACGGATGATGCGACCACCTGGTTTGCGCCCGTTGCTACGGCGACGACGGGAGGAATGTTGTAGAAAATCAGCAGTGGTGTGATCAGAAACCCGCCGCCAACACCGAACATGCCGGATAGAAAACCGACAGCCGCACCCATGCCGAGAATGATGAAGATGTTCACCGACAGTTCTGCGATCGGCAGGTAGACAGTCACGGCTCGGACCTCGGGCACATGGTTCCGGGCGGCATGGTCTGTCCGGGTGGATAACCGTGCCGCGATTTACATTTTCTGTCTGAAAAGGCCGCACATGCCAGCCTTCATACCTCATGCCCGCGAGGACGTGAGGTGTCAACATTCAACGGGAAATACGTTGATATTTTGGAAAGATAGAGGAGGTGTGAAGGCGGATGGGGAAAGCTGGGCGCGCAGAACGCGGAAAGCGGCGCAGTTGGCCGCTTTCCGTCGTGTCATGGCTTACTTGTTGCGGTCGAGCAGTGCCGTCACCAGTTCGTTGGTGATGCGGCCATCGGGTGTCTGACCAACGGATTTCTGGAAGTCCTTGATCGCGGTAACGGTATTCTTGCCGAGCTTGCCATCAGGCGTACCAGCATTGAAGCCATTGTTGTTCAGGATCGCCTGAATGTTGCGGATCGCCTTTTCCATGTCGACGGATGCGGTTTTGACGCCTTCCTTGCCTGCCCATTCGTCGGGCGGGGTTACGCCGTTCGCATCCTCGTTCAGGGGCGTGACTTTCCAGGCATCGACCTTTGCGCGGGCGCTCTGAAGCTGCTCGGGGCTCAGCGCCTTCGCAACTTCGTCGCGCTTCTGAGCGGCGTCCCCGTCTCCATCCCTGGCGGCAATCGCAAACCACTTGTAGGACTCTTCGATATCCTGCTTCACGCCGCTGCCGCGAGCATAAAGGATGGCAAGGTTGAACTGGCTGTCACGAACACCAAGCTCGGAGGCCTTGATGAACCATTGCGTTGCGGCTGCGAAATCCGGCTGGCCCGCGGCATCGGAGGCAAGCAGGACGGCGAGATTGTGCATCGCGCCCGCGTTGCCCTGTTCCGCTGCCATCGTGTAATAACGCTTGGCTTCCGAAAGATTGCGATCAACACCGTTTGCCTTCTCGTACATGTTGGCAAGGCGGTACTGTGCGGCTGCAAGCCCGTGATCTGCGGACAGCTTGTACCATTTCGCTGCCTCGGCACGATCGGCGGTCACGCCGCGTCCGTCCGTGTAACGGGCTGCAATTTCGAACAAAGCGATCTTGTCGCCTTTCGCAGCTGCTTCGGCAAGCGAGGCAGGCTCGATGCCGGCCGGTACGGCGATGGTTTCCTGCACCTGTGCAACCTGCGGTACGGGCGTTTCGAGTTGCTGCGGCTGCTGGTTTTCAGCCGTGGTATCGGCTGTCGCAGCATCGACAGTCGGCGTTTCGGCGACAGGAGCCTCATCCGGCAAAGGTGCGCCACCGACCGTGCGTTGATCGATGGTGTTTTCCGGCTGGCCGGTCGCTTCGAGACTATCCGCGACTTCCGCCTCTTTTTGGTCGATGGCAAGATCGGACGGAATGGTCACGGCCTGCTCATTGCCATTCGGTGTGACAGAAACTGGAGCTTCACCCATTTTCTGTTCGATGGCCGGTGCCGGTGCGTCGCTGCCGGTGATGAGGGTCTTGACGAGGGGCATCGCCATCATAGCAAGAAGAATGGCGCCGATGCCGAGCAGTAGGGGACGACGATAGCGGGAAAGTGCCGAACGGCCTGTGCTTCCTGCCTGCCGGTCCGCGTCGTCTTTTTCCGGTGCGGTTTCCATGGCCGCGGCCTGTGCCGCCCGGCGTGCGGCAGCGATGAAGTCCGTACGGCTGTCGGCGTCGACAGGCTTTCCACCGGCGGCGACCTGGTTTGCGCGTACACGCTCGAGAATTTTCTTGATGTCCGGTGCGCCGGAGCCCGGCTCCAGAAGTTCGTTTTCTTCACCGGCGGGCAGAACGTCAATCGGATCGAGCGACGGCGCCGGTTCGACATGCGTGCGGCCGGAAACGGTCGGAGCAGCGGCTGCGGGTGCCATCGGTGCTTTTGCCGTACCGGAGCGGAACCGCTTCGTCAGACTGGCAAGCAGGCTCGTCCGTTCCTTCTTCGCGGGGTTGGCCACGGCGGGCGGCGCAATCGTAGCCGTGTCCGTATCGCTACCGGCCAACTGCGGTGCCTCGTCGAGGAGTGCCTGTTCTTCGGCAATGTAATCTTCTTCCGCAAAGGCTGCCGCAGGCATCCGCACGTCTGCATACGCATGCTGCTGTTCAGCTGCAGGAGACACCATGTGCTGCGCGATGGTGTGAACCGGAGCTTCGTCCCGATAGTCAGGCGAAGACGTGGTTTTGCGACCGAAATCACGGGCGATATCGCGATTGTCGAGACTGTCGAGACGACTGGCAATCTGCACCAGTGTTTCGTGCAGCGCTTCGAAAGTGCGGTGCGTACGCTCTTCGGTGTTGCGGCTCAGTTCTTCCAGGCTGCGAAGGTCGTTGGCCAGATCGCTCAGCGCCGTCATGTCGGTCAGGCTGGTGCTGGCGCCGAGATTGTTGCGCGTATAGGCTTCCAGCACGGCTTCGGCGGCCTGTCGCGCCGCTTCGATGATGTACTCATCGTTCGATGCCATATAGTCTTCGATCGCTGCCATACGGGCATCGAGTTCCGGCGGAAGACCGGCGGCTTCTGCGCGGCCGGGCTGGCTGACCAGCGAGGACAGATGCGCGATCTGGTTTTCGAGGCTGAGCAGTGCGCCGTTGTCGGCGGGTGCCGCGTGGGAGGTTTCGTCCAGACGCGCAGCAATGTCGCCGAGCCGCTCTTCCAGTCGCAGGAAGGCGCTGTCATCGAAAACAGGCGCTGGCTGCGGCTGGCTGTAACGATAGTCGAGGTCGTCTATGCGACGTGCGATCAGGTCGAGACGCTCTGCCAGACCGTCGTTTACGGCTCCATGATCCAGCGCGTCGATCTTGCGGGAAATGTCGCTCAGGAAAGACGTCAGTTCCGCCTGCTGTTGCGGGCGCTGCGAACGCTCCAGAAGCAGTGAAAGCTGGTCCAGCCGCTCATGTAGTTCCGCCGCTTCGCGGGCGGCGCTGAGTTCATCGATCTTGCCGGTCAGTGTTTCGATGCGGGCCGTCAGCTCGGACGTCGGGTCCGGCCGGGCTGCAAGGCGATTGATGTCGTCCAGCTGCTCGGCAAGGCTGCTCAGCCGTGTTTCCAGACGCTGTGCCAGCGCGTTGTCCACGGCCTGCGTGTTAGGGCGATTTCCGGCGGCGGCAATCGCGCGGCTGATTTCGTCGAGCCGCTGGTCCAGACCGGAAAACTGCTCAGTGAATGCCGCCTCGTTCGGCCGCATGTGTTTGCCAAGCTGCTCAACGGCACCTGCAATGGCGATCAGCTTTTCTTCAAGGACGCGCACGGCGGGATTGTTGCTCATGCTGCCAAGCTGGGTCTTGATATCGTCCAGACGATAGGCAAGCGAAACGATCTCATCCTGAAGGGACGACGCATCGAAACCGCGCAGGCTGTCCTCGACGGTATTCCAGCGGCTTTCGATCCGGTGCACGCTGTCTTCGCGGGCAAGCTGGTCCATCAGCAGCCGCAGTTCTTCAAACTCGCCGCGCAGGTCCTGCGCATCTGAAGGCGCAAGGCCGCCCAGCTGGTCGATGCTGCTCGCCAGCCGTGAAATGTCATCGCGAAGGTCGCCAGCGAACTGCTGGTCTTCAGCGAAGGAGCGGATGTTGCGTATTTCGGCGCGAAGACCGTGCATTTCGCGTGCCACGCCTTCAGAAATGTCACTCTTCAGCTCATGACGTAGGTTGACGAGTGCCTGTGCGATTTCCTGCATGGCTGCGTCGTTCTGCGGCTGGCGTGGTTCATTGAAGGCGGCCGACGGGCGCTGGCGGACGTTCGGCGCTGCCTGGGTTTCGTGACGTTGCGCTTCCTGCACGAGCGGCCGGGTGATTGTCCGTTCGGGTCTGGCTGCAGGCTCCTGCGCACGCTGGAAGCGTGCTTCCAACAGACGCTGGCGCTGACGGATTTCGTTGACTGGATCGAGTTGCGGCGGCGTCATCGAGGCCCGCTGGTCGCTCGGCACGGAATGCGCTGCGGCTTTCGGTTCGCTGGTGGCGGCGAGCGGCTGCTGTTCGCGAGGAAATCTCTGGCTCATCAGCCCCTCGATGCGAGCTTCCAGCCCTTCAATCGTGCGATTGAGCGCATCAAGAGACGATCTGTCGCTTGGCTGTGGAGTTTTTGATCGCAATCCGTTCATCTTCTCGCTCGCTTCGCTTGCCAACCGGAACACCTGTCTATTGCCATGATGGTGAGCGGGTCGCCGCACCGTCGTGGTGTTACTCAGGAATTTTCAAGCCGTGTCCGCCTCTTGGGGGTGAATGCGCTGATTCACGGCGCAGTTACCTTTCCGGGAACAATTCACGAAACGTGGTAAAGAAGTGGTTAACTGTGGTGGGAATTTTTTAACTTTTGCGGCAGGATTGTTTCGTCTGACGGTTGTGCCGGGTGGACAGAGATCGCGCTTCTGTTCAAAGTCGCCAAAATTATTTGACGTTTACGCGCACGTCAAATAATGTGACCGCATATCGCCGGATCATGTCCGGTTTTCACGATGCGGAGGAACATCGGTAATGCCTGTTTACAAGGCCCCTGTCAAAGACACGCTTTTCATTCTCAATGACGTTCTGGGTCTGGAGCGTTACAACAATCTGCCCGGTTTCGAAGATGCAACGCCCGACATGATCGAGGCGATTACCGGCGAGGCTGCAAAGCTTGCCGAAGAACAGCTTTTCCCGCTCAACCTTTCGGGTGACCAACAGGGCTGCAAGCGTGCCGATGACGGTTCGGTTTCGGTTCCGGATGGCTTCAAGCAGGCATACGATGCCTATTGCGAGGGTGGCTGGACCGGTCTTGCTGTACCTGTGCAATATGGTGGGCAGGGGCTCCCCTATACGCTGCACGCGGCGATCGGCGAATACATGTCGTCGGCCAACCTCTCACTGATGATGTATCCCGGTCTGACGCAGGGTGCGATCGCTGCCATCCTCGTGCACGGTACGGACGAGCAGAAGCAGACCTACCTGCCGAAGATGGTCGAAGGCACTTGGTCCGGCACCATGAACCTGACGGAGCCGCATTGCGGCACCGACCTCGGACTGCTGCGCACCAAGGCCGTGCCGCAGGGCGACGGCTCCTACAAGATCACCGGCCAGAAGATTTTCATCTCTGCTGGTGAGCATTCCATGACCGGCAATATTGTCCACTTGGTTCTCGCACGCATCGAAGGCGCGCCGGAGGGAACCAAGGGCATTTCGCTGTTCATCGTGCCGAAGTTCCTCGTTAATGCCGATGGCTCGCTGGGTGCGCGCAATGGCGTGGTCTGCGGTGCCATCGAACACAAGATGGGCATCCACGGCAATTCCACCTGTGTCATGAACTACGATGACGCGACCGGCTATCTGATCGGCGCCGAGAACAAGGGTCTTTCGGCCATGTTCGTGATGATGAACGAGGCCCGCCTTGGCGTCGGCCTGCAAGGCCTTTCGATTGGCGAAATCGCTTATCAGAACGCCGCCGAATATGCCCGCGACCGTATTCAAGGCCGTTCTCTTTCCGGCATCAAGAATCCGGACAAGAAGGCCGATCCCATCATCGTTCACCCGGATGTACGCCGCACGCTGATGACGATCCGCGCCTATAATGAGGCAGGCCGCGCCTTCCTGCTATGGACCGCGCTGCAATCCGATATCGCCCATCGTTCGCAGGATGAAAAGGAGCGGCAGGCAGCGGACGATCTGCTCGGCCTTGTCACGCCGATCCTCAAGGGTGTGCTGACCGACAAGGGCTTCGACCATGCGGTCGCCGCCCAACAGGTCTTTGGTGGCCACGGTTACATCGAGGAACATGGCATGAGCCAGTATGTCCGAGATGCCCGCATAACCATGATCTACGAAGGTGCGAACGGAATTCAGGCGCTGGACCTCGTGGGTCGCAAGCTCGGCCTCAACGGTGGCCGTGCGGTCATGGCCCTGTTCAAGGAAATCGGCGATTTCTGCGAGGAGAACCGCGCCGACGAAAATCTGGTCACCTACACCAAGGGCTTGAAGAAAGGCCTGAACGACCTTCAGGCGGCGACCATGTGGTTTATGCAGAACGCCATGGCCAAGCCGGACAATGCCGGTGCAGGCTCGACCGACTACATGCATCTCTTCGGCCTCGTCGTGCTGGGTTACATGCATGCCCGCCTGGCAAAAGCAGCCCAGGGCGCACTTGCTTCTGGCGCCGCATCGGATGAGCAATACCTCAAAGCAAAACTTGTCACGGCAAAGTTCTTCATGGAGCGTATCATGCCGGAAACGGCGCTGCGCAAGGCTCGTATTGAAACCGGTGCCGACACGATGATGGAACTGCCTGCCGAAGCATTTTGAGAATAACGGCATTCACATGCCGATAGGGAGATGAGAAATGACTGACGTTTATATCTACGATCACGTCCGCACCCCGCGCGGACGTGGCAAGAAGGACGGTTCCCTGCACGAAGTGCCGTCCGTTCGCCTTGCTGCCAAAACGCTTGAAGCCATCCGTGACCGCAACGGGCTGGATACTGCGGCCGTCGATGACATCATCATGGGCTGTGTCGATCCGGTGATGGATGCGGGTGCTGTTATTCCAAAGGCCGCAGCCTTCGAAGCCGGCTATTCCACCAGGGCGCCAGGCATGCAGATCTCGCGTTTCTGCGCCTCCGGTCTGGATGCAATCAATTTCGCAGCCGGAAAGGTCGCGGCCGGTTCGGACGATATCGTCATTGCCGGCGGGGTGGAAAGCATGTCGCGCGTCGGCATGGGCATGTCCGGCGGTGCCTGGTACATGGACCCCTCCGTCAACTTTCCCGCCTTCTTTATGCCGCAGGGCGTGTCGGCCGATCTCATCGCCACCAAATACGGTTTCAGCCGCGACGACGTGGATGCCTATGCGGTGGAAAGCCAGAAGCGCGCAGCGCACGCTTGGGAGAGTGGCTATTTCAAGAACTCCGTCGTGCCGGTGAAGGACCAGAACGGTATCGTCATCCTCGACCGCGACGAGCACATGCGTCCCGGCACGGACATGCAGGCGCTCGCCTCGCTCAATGCGTCTTTCCAGATGCCGGGCGAAATGGGTGGCTTCGAAGCCGTAGGTATCATGGCCCACCCGGAAGTGGAGCGTATCAACTACGTCCACCACGCGGGCAATTCATCCGGCATCGTTGATGGCGCCGCTGCCGTGCTGGTCGGTTCAAAGGCGGGTGGGGAGAGCATGGGCGTGAAGCCTCGCGCGCGCATCAGAGCTTTTGCCAATATCGGCTCGGATCCGGCGCTGATGCTGACCGGCCCCGTTGATGTGACCGAAAAGCTCTTGAAGAAAACCGGTATGTCCCTGTCCGACATCGATCTGTTCGAACTCAACGAAGCCTTCGCTGCGGTCGTGCTGCGTTACATGCAGGCTTTCGACATTGGCCATGACAAGATGAACGTCAACGGTGGCGCCATTGCCATGGGCCATCCGCTCGGTGCTACCGGCGCGATGATCCTCGGCACGGTGCTGGACGAACTGGAGCGCCGCGACCTTAACACGGCATTGGTCACGCTCTGCATCGGTGCGGGCATGGGTACCGCAACGGTCATCGAGCGCGTTTGATTTCGGGAGGAAACCGATGAGCTACATTAATTTCACCGTCGAAACCGATGCGGACGGCATTGCCCTCGTTACCTGGGATATGCCGGAAAAATCCATGAACGTCTTCACAGCCGAAGTCATGGAAGAACTGAACGCCATCGTTGATGCAACCGTGGCGGACGCCGCCGTCAAGGGCGTGGTCTTCACCTCTGGCAAAAGCAGTTTTTCCGGCGGCGCGGACCTGTCCATGATCAAGTCGATGTTCTCCTTCTATCATGAGGAGAAAACGAAGAACCCGGATCAGGCGGCGCAGAAGCTGTTCGATCTCGTTGGTAAGATGAACGGCCTGTTCCGCAAGATCGAAACCAACGGCAAGCCATGGGTTTCCGCCATCAACGGCACGTGCATGGGGGGCGCGTTCGAATTGTCGCTGGCCTGCCATGGCCGCGTCGCGTCGAATGCCAAGAGCGTCAAGATCGCCCTGCCGGAAGTCAAGGTTGGCATCTTCCCCGGTGCTGGCGGCACGCAGCGCGTGCCGCGCCTCACCGACGCGCAATCCGCTCTTCAGATGATGACGACCGGCCAGTCGCTCACCGCGCAGCGCGCCAAGGCCATGAACCTCGTCCATCAGGTGGTGGAGCCGGATCAACTCGTCTCCGCTGCAAAGCAGATGATCAATGACGGTCTGAAGCCGGTTGCTCCCTGGGATGAAAAGGGCTTCAAGGCGCCCGGCGGCGGCATCTGGACACCGGGAGCCGCGCAACTTTGGCCCGCTGCACCCGCGATCCTGCGCCGTGAAAGCGCCGGCAATTATCCGGCAGCCCTCGCTATCCTCAAATGCGTCTACGAAGGCCTGCAATTACCTTTCGACACGGCCTTGAAGGTCGAGCAGCGTTACTTCACGGAAATCCTCCGCTCGAAGGAAGCCTTTGCGATGATCCGCTCGCTGTTCATTTCCATGCAGGAACTGGGCAAGGGCGCTCGCCGCCCCGCGGGGCAGCCGAAGAGCGATCTGAAACACGTCGGCGTCGTCGGTGCCGGTTTCATGGGCGCGTCGATTGCTTACGTTACCGCCGTTGCCGGCATCGATGTGACGCTGATCGACCGCGATTACGAAGCCGCCGCCAAGGGAAAGGCTACCTGTGAAGGGCTGGTAAAGGATAGTGTCGGCAAAGGTCGGATGACGCAGGAGGACGGCGCTGCTATCCTCGCGCGTATCACGCCAAGCGCCGATTACACCTCGCTCAAAACCGCAAACCTCGTCATCGAAGCGGTGTTCGAGGATCGCGACGTCAAGAAGGGTGTTATCGAAGCGGTGGAAGCCGTGTTGCCGGAAGGCGCAATCTTCGCCTCCAACACCTCGACACTGCCGATCACCGGGCTCGCGAAGAGCTCGAAGCGTCCCGCCGATTTCATCGGCATCCATTTCTTCTCGCCGGTCGAGAAAATGATGCTGACGGAAGTCATCCTCGGCAAGGAAACCGGCGACAAGGCTTTGGCTGTTGCCTTGGATTACGTCGCGAAGATCAGGAAGACGCCGATCGTGGTCAACGATACGCGTGGCTTCTTCGTCAATCGCTGTGTGCTGCGCTACATGGCCGAAAGCTACGACATGCTGATCGAGGGCGTGCCTGCGGCCATGATCGAGAATGCCGCGAAATTCGCGGGCATGCCGGTCGGTCCACTCGCGCTCAACGATGAAGTGGCCATCGATCTTTCCTACAAGATTCTCAAGGCGACCGTTGCCGACCTTGGGGAAAAGGCTGTCGATCCGCGCCATATGGAACTGGTGAAGAAGCTGGTGGAAGACGAAGGCCGCTTCGGCCGCAAGAACGCCAAGGGCTTTTACGATTATCCGCCTAAGCCAGCCAAAAAGTCTCTCTGGCCGGGTCTCAAGGATCTCTATCCGCAGAAGAAGCCGGAAGACGTGGACATGGAGGTTTTGAAACAGCGCTTCCTCGTCACCGTCGCGCTGGAAGCGGCAAGAACGGTGGAAGAGGGTATCGTTACTGATCCGCGTGAAGCCGATGTCGGATCCATCCTCGGTTTTGGCTTCGCGCCCTACACCGGCGGTGCGCTCTCCTACATCGACGGCATGGGCGTTAAAACGTTCGTCGCGCTGGCGGAAAAGCTGGCCGAAAGCTACGGGCCGCGTTTCAGGCCGACACCGCTCCTGAAGGAGATGGCCGCGAAAGGAGAAACTTTCTACGGCCGTTTCGATCCTTACGGCGATACCGCGCAAGCGGCATAAACAAACAATCGACATCGACACAGGCCCTTCGGGGCCTGTTTTTTTTGACGCAAGTGGCTGGATTGTTTTTATTTTCATTCTGACGCGGATATCACGGTGCTCGCCTCATGCTGGTTTTCCGGGATATTTCCGGCCTTATGAGGGTGGGTGATGAAGCCATCCACAGGCTCGATAAAAAAACTGTCAAAAAAGTTCGCAGCGGTGCTTGCCATGTCCGAACAAGATGTTATAACCCCGCTCACTTCCGGGGCAGACAACTGCTCCAGACGCAAAAGCGAAGGTTCGTCAGGAGCCTGAAGTGCCCGGATAGCTCAGTTGGTAGAGCAGCGGATTGAAAATCCGCGTGTCGGTGGTTCAAATCCGCCTCCGGGCACCATTACTCTCTTAACGTAAATCTCAAGTATTTTCTGCCTAAGATGGTCTCAAGGTTGTATTTTCAGCCTTTGCGGATAGAAACCGGCTATTCTTTATTTCATTATCGTTTTTTTTCGCGTCGGAAATGAAGTGCTTCGAAGCTGTTCCTCCCTGTTTGCTGGCTGATGAGGTAGAGCTGTCTTTCTTTCTGACGACAATTGCTGGAAGCCGTGAGGAAATCCGTGTCGCAGGTCGGATCGAAAAATCTGGAAGATGCCGTTCGTCTCGATCAGCTTCATGCCGTCCGCAAAACGGTGCTGGTTTCCATACCCATCAATATCATTCTCGGAATAGCCGCTGTTTTGATCGCCGCTAACTCCGGTAAGGCCATGGCTGGTCTGAGCTGGTTTCTTGCCTCCTCGATCGTCAACATTTCCCGCTTTGCCTTTTGCCGTTATCCGATCAGGCTTGACGGCGGGCTCGCAGGCGGTGGGAAACTGATGGCGCTGGGCGTCGATCAACACCTCCTGTTGCATGCGGCCTTTGCGCTCGCATCCGGCATCGTCTGGGCCTTCATCCCGGTTTTGTCCGACGGATATACCACCCCGGAGAGCCTGTTTTATCTGATCTTGGGCTGCGGCATTACGGCCGGTGCGGTGACTTACGGCTATTCTTTCGCCCCTATCGCCATCTCCTTCATCACGCCGCCGATCCTCTCGGCTGTCGGCTGCTTTGTCTGGGCAGGCGGGATGGAAAGAAATCTTCTTGCGGCGACCATGGTGCTCTACCTCGTTGCGCTGGTTCGCGGCGCGTTCGTCGGGCAGCAACTCGTCAGAAGCGACAGCCGACTGAAAAACGAGGCGACGCAGCTCTCGCGGTCGCTTGAGATTGCCAATGACCAGGCACTCAGATTTGCCGGTGAAATGCAGGAACGTGCCGTGCATGACGCGTTGACGGGCCTGCTCAATCGCCGGGGCTTTTCCGAAGCGCTGGAGCAGTTCGTTCCGGAAACGGAACGTGGCTGCCTGCTGCTGCTTGATCTGGACGGCTTCAAATCGGTCAACGATGCCTTCGGACACAAGGCCGGAGATCGGATTCTGGTCGAAGTCGCAAGGCGACTGCGCGATACCGTGGCCAGCCATGTCATCGTTGCGAGACTGGGCGGTGATGAGTTTGCCATCCTTTATGACGATAGGGCAACCGGTGAGGATCCACAAACTCTGGCGATGCGTTTGATCGCGGCGATTGCCATCCCTTTCTCCCAGCTCGATGCCGGCCGTGTCGGCGTCAGCATCGGTGTTTACCAGGGGGAAGCGCACGATATCGATGAGATGCTGATCTACGCCGATGCTGCCCTTTATTCTGCAAAGAAGGAGGGCCGCAATCGCTTCCGCATGTTCGATGAGGAACTGCGCCGTCAGGCACTGGTCCGACGTGATATCGAGCGCGATCTGGGTGCTGCCCTTGCGCGGGAGGAGCTGGAAATCTGGTTTCAGCCGATCATGCGGGACGGAGGGAAAAAACTCGATTCGCTGGAGGCGCTCTTGCGCTGGAACCATCCGGAACACGGATGGATCGATCCGATGGAGATTGTCAGGACCGCAGCGACCGCCGGCCTTTCGGAGATGCTGACGCGGTTCATCCTGCGCGAAGTCATCAACATGATCCGTGACCTCAAGGCGCTTGGTATGAGTGATGTGCGCGTGGCGATCAACGTCTCACCGCGCGAGTTGGCGCAGATCGCCATCGACGATCTGGTTCTGAGAAAGCTGAAGGAGAAGGGTGCACCCGCTTCCATGCTCGAGCTGGAAATGACCGAGGAGGTGGCGGTCAACCCCCGCGCCGTCCAAGAGAAACTTGCGCGCCTGAAAGCACAGGGCGTCAGCCTCGCGATCGATGATTTCGGCTCGGGTTATTCATCGCTGGGTTTGTTGCAGCAGTTTCATGTCCATCGGGTCAAGATCGACAAGTCCTTCATCGCAGGCATCGCCGGGTCTGAAAAGGATCGTTCGCTGGTCGGCGCCGTTCTTGGCGTGTCCCGCGTCTTCGGCTTCGACGTTGTCGCCGAGGGTGTGGAGAGGGAAGAGGACGTCAAGGCGCTCCGCGAACTCGGCTGCACCATCCTTCAGGGGTATTATTTTGCCAGACCGATGTCGTTTGATGAGGCCGTAAGCTGGAGCAAGGGGCAGCACGCCGGTAGACACAGCGGTGCTACTCCAAAGGCCTGAAAAGACCGGATGGTTAGAGCGTTTCCATTTTAGCAAGGAAACGCTCTAGAGATGCTCGCGGTTGTCCGTGCTCTGCTCCGCACGGTCCCGATACAGAGCGGCGCGTCCCAGAAGCATCAGGGATACGGGCGTGGTCACCGTCATGAAAATCCCGATGAAGATTTCGTGGAACACGAAGCGGTCGCCGGAAACAGAAAAATAGATGATGGAGGCCATCACGATGCCACCCGTACCCCAGCTCGTTCCGAGCGTGGGCGCGTGCAGGCGCTCATAAAAGCTGTTCAGCTTGGCGAAGCCGATCGTGCCGATCAGGGTAAGGGATGCGCCGAGCAGCACGAAGAAGGCGACCAGAACAGCGGCCCAGAGCGGAAATTCAGCGGCATTGTTCATTCGATCACCTCACCGCGCATCAGGAACTTGGAAAGTGCGACCGTCGAGACGAAACCGAGGATCGCAATCAGCAGGGATGCTTCGAAATAGATATCGTTGCCGGTGCGAAGCCCGAAGGTCAGCAGCAGCAGCATCGCGTTGACGTAGAGCGTATCGACGCCCAGCACGCGGTCTTGCGCTCGCGGGCCGATTGCGATCCGGTAGACCGAAATCGTCATGGCGATGGCAAGCATGAACTGCGCAAGTGAAAAGGACCAGAAAAGGATAATCGAACTCATTCGAATATCTCCATCAGCAGTTTTTCGTAGCGGTTCTTGATGAGATTGATCCACGCGGCTTCGTCGACGTCATCGAGAACATGAATGAGGAGCGTTCGCTGGCTGGAATTGTACTCGAGCCACGCGCTCCCCGGAGTGGCGGTCAAGATCGTCGCCAGCACCGCAAGCCCCATCGGATCGAGGATATCGAGCGGTATCGTCAGGAAGCCGGATTTGCGATTTCTTTCCCGCTTGAACAGGATGATCGTCATGACCGAAAAATTCGAACGGACGATATCGTAGAGCACGATCAGAATGAGTTTTGGAAGAAGGTGCCAGTTGCGGATACGCGGTTTTGCCGGACGCAGCGATGCCATCGACCAGGACGCAAACATTGCAACGCCCGTCCCAAGCAGGAGATGCCCCGGCGAGAAGCTGTTGATCGTCATCCAGAAGATGATCAGCGAGACGGTAAGCAGCGGATAGGGGAGAATACGGCTTATCATGGCTGTGCCTCCGGTTCTCCGCCCGCTCTCGGTGCTGAAATGACACCCTGGATGTAGCTGCCTGGCAGGTCCAGGATGCGGGCCGTTTCCTGCATGTAGGCCATGATCGGACCGGCCTGTATGGTCATGGCTAGTGTCAATGACAGCAGCAGCATGACGGGCGCGACTTCGATCACCAGAACGCGCGGTACCGTGCCCTCTATGGACGCCCAGAAGGTGCGGATACCGGCACGCGTCATTGAGATCAGCGAGGCGAAACCAGAGAAAATGATGAGGAAGACGATCCACCACGAAAGAGTGGAGACGTTGTCGTTGGCACCCAGACCCGAGGGGTTGAGGATAGCCGACAACATCGAAAATTTGGCGATGAAGCCCGAGAGCGGCGGCAGTCCGGCCAGCAGGATGCCGCAGGCGGCGAAACACGTACCCAGAACGGCCATGGTTCCGGGCATCGTTGTGCCGACTTCCTCCTCTTCCTCTTCTTCGTCGAGATCACCGTAGGCTTCCATGGTGACGGCAAGAACGTTCGCGCCTGCATCCTGACCGCGCTCGACCAGTTCGATCAATATGAAGAAGGCGCTGATCGTCAATGTGGAGCTGACGAGATAATAGAGCGCACCTGCCGCAACCATCGGGTTGCCCGTACCCATCGCAGCGAGCAGCGTGCCGGAGGACACCAGAACGGAAAAGCCTGCGAGACGGCCGAGAGCCTGCGATGCCAGCACGCCGATCGTGCCGAAGATGATGGTGGCGATACCACCGACAAGCAGTGCATCATGACCGAACCCGGCGGATTCACCGGCGGTCTGGCCGAAAAGAAGGAAGGAAAGGCGGGCAATGACATAGATGCCGACCTTGCTCATGATGGCGAACAGGCCGCCGACAGGGGCGGATGCCGCGCCATAGGCGGATGGCAGCCAGAAGTTCAGGGGCCACATTCCGGCTTTCACAAGAAACGCAACGCCGAGAACCGCCGCACCCGTTTCCAGCAGCATTCTCTGGTCGGGATTCAGCCCCTCGATGCGATGCGCAAGATCACCCATGTTCAGGGTGCCGGTGACGCCGTAGATCAGGCTGACACCGATCAGGAAGAAAAGCGCCGCGACAAGGTTGATGGCGATGTAATGCAAACCCGCCTTGACGCGCTGCTGGCCGGAACCGTGCAGCAGAAGGCCGTAGGACGCCGCCAGCATCACTTCGAAAAAAACGAAGAGATTGAAAAGGTCGCCGGTCAGGAAGGCGCCATTGACGCCCATCAGCATCATATGGAACAGCGAATGGAAATGCGCACCCGACTTGTGCCATTTCGCCAGCGCGTAGATCAGCGAGGGAATGGCGAGCAGGGCGGTCAGCAACACCATGAGCCCGGAGAGGCGGTCGGCCACGAGCACGATGCCGAAGGGGGCTGGCCAGTTGCCGAGAAGATAGACGCCGGTCGAGATGACGGCCGCGATCTCGGTATTCACCGTCGAGTTGACGTCGATGAACAGAAGGATCGCCACGATCAGTAGCACGAATGTCGAGGCGAGGCTGATGCCCGCCTTGATGGCGCGCTGGCGCTCATCGAAGAACAGCAGTAGCGCTGCCGTCAGCAACGGCACCAGAATGGGGGCAATGACGATATGGAAGGGAAACGAACTCACTTGCTTTCCCTCCCGTCCACATGGTCGGTGCCCGTCAGGCCACGTGCCGCCAGCAGAACGACGAGAAACAGAGCCGTCGTTGCAAAGCCGATGACGATAGCCGTCAGCACCAGTGCCTGCGGAACCGGGTCCGCGAGGGTGGAGGTATCGGCACCAGTGTTGAGGACCGGCGGGGCATTGGTCTTGATGCCGCCCACGCCGAAGATGAAGAGATTAACGGCGTAAGAGAGCAGGGAAAGCCCCACGATGACCTGATATGTTCTCGGGCGCAGTACCAACCACACGCCGGAACCGGTCATGATGCCGATGCCGATTGCAAGGATAAGCTCCATTACGCGTCCTCCGTTCGTGCCGCTTCAGGCGTGCGAACGCGATAGTTGCGCAACGATTGGTGGGCGAGTGCTATAAGAATAAGTACGGTCGATCCGACCACCAGCGAAAAGACGCCGAGATCGAACAGCAAGGCGGAGGCCGTCGGCATTTTGCCGATGTAGGGCAGCTCCGTGTACTGGAAGTACGAGGTCAGGAACGGGTAACCGAAATACCATGATCCGAGGCCTGTCGCCGCTGCCATCAGAAGGCCGAAGCCCATCCAGCGCAGGGGCAGGATGCGGATACGGTCTTCCGCCCAGCGTGCGCCGCCCGCGAGATATTGCAGCAGGAAGGCGATTGCCATGGTGATGCCGGCCGCAAATCCGCCGCCCGGCAGATCGTGGCCACGCATCAGCAGGAAGATCGAGAAGGTGATGATGACGGGGAACATCCACTGCATCACAATCGACGGCACATAGAGATAATCCCGCACCGTATCGCCCTTGCTGCGCTCCGGGCGCTCCGAATCGAAGGCGTTCTGCATCTGCTGCTGCTCTGGCAACCCGATGCTTTCATGCGCCGGACGGAAACGTCGCAGCAGGGAGAAGACCGTCAGCGCCACGATGGCAAGCACGGCGATTTCGCCGAATGTATCGAAACCGCGGAAGTCGACCAGAATGACGTTGACGACATTCGTGCCGCCACCTTCCGAATAGGCCCGCTCCAGAAAATAGGTGGCGATGGCGTTGGGCACGGGCAGGGTCATGACCGCATAGGCGATGACGGACATGCCAATGCCGCTTGCTGCCGCCACCAGGAAGTCACGGGCGCGGCGAAGCTGCGCGGGAAGTTCGTTGCTGTTGTCGACCTTTTCATTGCGTTTCGGCAGCCAGCGCAGGCCGAGCAGAATGAGAACGGTCGTGACGATCTCGACCAGCAGCTGCGTGATGGCGAGGTCCGGCGCGGAAAGCCAGACGAAGGTCAGGCAGGTCACCAGACCCGCGACGCCGAGCATGATGAGGGCGGCAAGTCGGTGATATTTGGCCTGCCAGGCGGCACCGAGTGCCGCGATCATGCCGATAAGCCACAGGATAGCGAAGATCGGGTCGAAGGATGTAACGCGGGGAAGGGTCAACGAGAATTCGGAGAGGAACAGGGGCGAAAAACCGGCCAGCAGGGCCACCAGAATGAGCAGCCTGAGCTGCGGCTGAAGACGCCGCGTACCAAGCGTGCTCTCCAGCCACCGCGCCCATTTCCAGGACACGGTGACGAGAATGCGCTCGAAGATACGTTGCCCGCGCAGATGCCTGAAGACTGGCGGGCCGTCCTCGCATCTGGAGAAATATCCTCCGAGGATGGCGTAGATTGTGACGCCACCGGCGAGAGCCACGATACTCATGAGGAGCGGCAGGTTGAACCCGTGCCAGATGGACAGGCTGTAGACCGGGGTCTGCGGGCCGAGAACCGAAAGGACGGCCGAATGCAGGTAAGGCCCGATCGACAGGCTCGGGACAATGCCGACGACGAGGCAGGCGAAAACGAGGAACTCGATTGGAAACCGCATCCAGCGTGGTGGTTCGTGCGGATGTGGATTGGGAAGATCGACAGGCTTCGGGCCGAAGAATACGGTATGGATGAAGCGCAGCGAGTAAGCGACGGCGAATGCGCCTGAAAGCGTGGCGACATAGGGCAGGGCGCGGTCGAGGAGCGAATCCGCATGGGTTTCGACAGCCTCTGCGAAGAACATTTCCTTCGACAGAAAGCCGTTGAAAAGAGGCACGCCAGCCATCGCCGCACTCGCCGCCATGGCAAGCGTCGCCGTCGCGGGCATGAAGGTATAAAGCCCGCTTAGCCTGCGCATATCGCGCGTTCCGGTTTCATGGTCGATGATGCCAGCCGCCATGAAGAGCGATGCCTTGAAGGTGGCGTGGTTGACCATATGAAAGATTGCTGCGACCGCTGCCAGCGGGCTTCCAAGACTGAGCAGCGTGGTGATGAGGCCGAGATGGCTGATGGTCGAATACGCCAGCAGACCTTTCAGATCCTGCTGGAACATGGCGAAATAGGCGCCCAAAAGCAGCGTGATGATCCCGGCGGCACCAACGATCCAGAACCATTCCTGAGTGCCAGCAAGCACTGGCCAGAAGCGCACCAGCAAGAACACGCCCGCCTTCACCATGGTTGCGGAGTGAAGATAGGCGGAAACCGGCGTTGGCGCAGCCATGGCGTTGGGCAGCCAGAAATGGAAAGGGAACTGCGCGCTTTTCGTCAGTGCGCCACCCAGAATGAGGATCAGTGCCGGTAGATAGAGCGAATGGGCGCGGATCTCCGGTCCGGCGGCGAGGATCACGTCGAGATCGTAGCTTCCGGCCATATGCCCGAGGATCAAAACACCAGCCAAAAGGCTGAAGCCACCGATGCCCGTCACCGTCAGCGCCATGCGCGCGCCGTCGCGCGCGGCTGCATTGTGGTGCCAGTAACCGATAAGCAGGAATGAGAAAATGCTCGTCATTTCCCAGAAGATCGACAGCAGGATCACGTTGCCGGAAACCACCACCCCCAGCATCGATCCCATGAAGGCCAGCAGAAACGCGAAAAAGCGCGGGATCGGATCCTCGGTGGACATGTAATAACGGGCGTAAAGAACGACCAGCAGGCCGATGCCGGTAATCAGGATTGCAAAGATCCAGGAAAATCCATCGAGCCGCAGGGTGAAGTTCAGGCCGAGCTGGGGCAGCCACTCAACGTCATATTTCAGAACTGCGCCAACGCTGACGGAGCTGTAAAGAAAGATGCTGCTGACAAGCCCGAAGAGTGCAACCGCTCCGGCAACGGAAGCAGGAGCGGCGGCCGCGCCGTTACGCGGCATGAATGCCGTAATAATGGCGCCGACAAACGGTAGTGCGACGAGAAATGGTAGGATGGTTGCAAGTGTCATATGCGGTGGCGGTTTTCTCTCTGGAGATCAGGCGGAGGCGGTTTTCCGACGACTCCGGTACCCGGGGCTCTAAAAACGAGACGCGGGTGAGGACGCCGGCATAGCTACCAGATAGTGCGCGGCGGTGCTCTTGGCGCCGCGTTGGAAAAGTCTCGAGGGGTGTGTCGTGAAACCGCAACACGACCCGTTCCCTGCCTGTCGTCGCCGTCAAACAGGCTGTGCGTGAAGAGCGTATCGGCACGCATCGTTGCGTTTGCGCCGCACAAATGAGAGCTGTGATCGACGCTGTCGGTGCAGTCCTGTCTGTGGGGTGAGAAGGGGGCACGCCCCTGTTCCGTCACCTGAAGTCGCTCATAGCGGCTTGTTTTGGAAACGGCCTTGATACCTGCCTGCGCCTGAAACCCGACCATGACAAGAAGGCTTGCGACGACGATCCCGATCAGAACCTGCGGATGGCGCCCGGAACAGCGGCTTTTCCCCATCCATTGCAAGTTCGCACCTCCCTTAGTCGCAAAGTCTCGTTAAATCGTCACCGCGCAGCGAATATCTCGTTGATTTGTTTTAGGGGAAGCCAGCCGCGCTTGTCCAGCGTATCAGGCAGAAAAACGCCCATATGCGGCAATTCGCACGCTGGAATTGCATTTTGACGAGCGGAATGAGCGTAGAAATTAAAAGATTCCGCTAATTTTAGCGTTTGACGCGGCGCGATAGTTTTTTTAACTTTCAAGCAAGGAATTAACCATAAAGATTGATGGTATTTCCACGGCGGAACGTGATTCTCATCACCTTCCTGGCATGACGCCGCACTGCCGTACCGGGACCGATCCGGTATGCTCGTTTCTTGGTTCAAGAAGGTCTGGCAAGCGTCGATGCCGCATCGCAAGCGATGTGCATGTTCGTTCAATAATCCCCTCTGGGTGCTGGCATTTTGAACCGGGCCATTGACCGGTGGACGCCGGTTGTCATGTTTTTGGGGATGTCGGTGGGGCAGGATTTGCCATCGGATCAAGCGCGTAGAGCCCCGGGCGGCAGCCTGGCGGGACGATTGCGTTTTGCCGGCCTCGAGCAGCCGCAAACGGATTTCCTGCGCGATTATCGCAGCATGCTGGAGCCTTATCTGAAGGCCGGCCTGCGCGACGTGATGAACCGGTTCCAGTCCATGCCGGACTGTTCGCCATCCTTCGAAAGTGAAAATCAGCTTGATCGCCTGCATGATCTGCAGGCGTCGCACTGGAGCGTTCTGACTGACGCACGATTTGACGCTCTCTATGCGGAACGTGTCAAGGTTCTCTCCGATAACGCCAGCCGCATGGGACTGGACCCGCGCTGGCAGATCGCAAGCCATGCGGTCGTTCTGGAACATCTGCTTGGCGGTCTTGTGACAGAGCATGCGCCCCGATCCATCTGGCCCGGCAGCAAGAAAAAAAGCCGGGAACTTGCCGAGGCCGTCAAGAACGTCGTCCGCCTCGTGATGGTCGATACGGAGATTGCCGTTTCCCTTCGCTTCAATGAAATGCGTGTTCGCCATGGCCGCGAACTGGCCGAACAGCGCCAGAGCGACCGCGCCGAAGCCGCATCATTGCTGGGTCAGGCCTTGACGGCTTTTGCGGCGGGCGATCTGCGGGCACGCATCGGCAACGATGTTCCGGAGGCATATCGGGATATTGCCGACACCTTCAACGCGGCACTGGAACGGATTGGCGCATGTCTGGTTGCCTCTCGCCATCGTGTTGCACAGGCGGAGGACCTCAGTGGCGGATTTGCACAAAAGGGTCGCTCTCTTTCACAGCAGTCGAACCGGCACGCGGAAGCGCTGGGCGGAGGCGCCCGTTCGCTCGATGCCATGATCGACGACGTTGTGGGGAGCGGTGAACTCATCGCTGAGGTCGAAAAGGCCGTTTGCCGTGCTCGCGATGCCGCGGTGGAAAGCGGCAAGGCCGTGGGTGAGGCGATCAGCGCCATGTCCGACATCGAGCAGTCCGCCGAGCAGATCGGCACGATCATCGGCACAATCGACGAGATTGCGTTCCAGACCAATCTTCTCGCCTTGAACGCGGGCATCGAGGCCGCACGGGCGGGTGACAGCGGACGAGGTTTCGCGGTCGTCGCGCAGGAAGTCCGGGCGCTGGCCCAGCGCTCCGCCGATGCGGCGCGGGAAATCAAGAGCCTTGTCAGCAGCACGAAGGCACAGGTCGAAGGCGGTGTGCGCCTTGTGGGTCGCACACAGCAGGCCATCGGCGATGTTGTGCAGCAGGTATCCGGCATCAACGAAACCGTCGGGGAAGTTTCACGCCGTACGGCGGCGCATGTTGCAGGCCTGCGTGCGGCGGCCGCAGATATCGGCGAACTGGAGCGGCAGGCCGGGCGTATCGCAGGCGACGTGACCGAGGTGTCTGCGGATGCGGATGCTCTGCACACGGTTATCATCGAGCTTGGCCACACCGTCCGCGAATTCCAGATCGCAAGAAGAAATCAGGACGACGCGCGCGTGGAAACGGAACGTCAGGGTTTTCCCTCTAAGAACTCTGACAGCGAGTGGACGTCTCGCAGCAACGACTATCAACAATTCAGACGCCAAGGAGTGATGTGATGGCAGCGAAAAAAGCAGCCGAGGCGACGCTGAAACTGTCACCGGTTCTGGATCTCAATGAGGCGACGGCACTGCATGCCCAGCTGATGACGATGAGAGGAGCTTCGTTGTCGGTGGACGCGTCGGAAGTGGAACGGGTCGGTGCACTTTGCGCTCAGGTTCTGATGGCCGGTGCGAAGTCTTGGGAAGAGGACGGCAAAGCATTCGGTTTTGCGGCGGTTTCCGATGCCTTCGACAAGACCATGAAATTGATAGGCATCAATATCGATCATTTGCTCCCCAAGGAGATGCAACAATGAAGAAAAGAGTTCTTACAGTCGATGATTCCCGAACAATCAGGAACATGCTTCTCGTGACACTGAACAATGCCGGTTTCGAAACGATCCAGGCGGAAGACGGTGTTGAGGGTCTTGAAGTGCTCGAACAGAGCAACCCGGACGTGATCGTCACGGACATCAACATGCCACGCCTCGATGGCTTCGGTTTCATCGAGGGCGTTCGCCGCAACGAAAAGTATCGTGCGATACCGATCCTCGTTCTGACGACCGAAAGCGATGCCGAGAAAAAGAATCGTGCCCGCCAGGCTGGCGCAACCGGCTGGATCGTCAAGCCTTTCGACCCTGCCAAACTCATCGATGCCATTGAGCGCGTAACCGCCTGATACGGGACATTTCACGATGGATATGAACGAAATCAAGGAAATCTTTTTCCAGGAATGCGAGGAACAGCTCGCCGAACTGGAATCGGGGCTTCTCAAATTGAACGATGGCGACCGTGATCCGGAAACCGTCAACGCCGTTTTCCGAGCCGTTCATTCCATCAAGGGCGGTGCAGGCGCCTTTGGTCTAGACGACCTCGTTGCCTTTGCGCACGTTTTCGAAACGACGCTCGATTGTGTCCGCTCCAACAAGCTGGAGCCGACACAGGATGTTCTCAAGGTCATGCTCAAGTCGGCTGACGTTCTGGCCGACCTGACAAATGCGGCCAGAGACGGCGGGAGCGTCGAGGATAGCCGCACCCGCGGTCTGGTGAAGGAGCTGGAAGCGCTGGCGAACGGCGAAACCGCTCAGGTGTTCGCGCCGGCAGCGGCACCGGCACCGGCACCGGCAGCGAAGGCGCCGGTCTTTGCGGCGCCCGCGCCGACCGATGAAAGCGGTTTCCAGCCTGTCATGTTCTCCTTCACCGAGTTCGCCGATGACGAGCCGATGATGGAAACACCGACTTTCCAGATCACCTTCAAGCCGCATCCGACGCTCTATTCCAAGGGCAATGAGGCAGCGCTGCTTCTGCGCGACCTTTCCCGCATAGGCGAAATGAGCATCAATTGTGACCAGTCGAGCCTTCCGTCTCTCGACAAGCTCGATCCTGAAGCCCCTTATTTTTCCTGGACGATATCGATCAAGACCGACAAGGGCGAGGAAGGTATTCGCAGCGTCTTCGAATTTGCCGAGTGGGATTGCGATCTGGAAATCACGGAGATCGTTTCCGACGTGGCGGAAGACGAAGAACTCCCGATGATCCCGGTTCCGTTCGATCTGTCCATTCTCGGCGGAGACAATGAGCCTGCAGTTCAGCCCGCCGTCGAAGAGGTACCGGAGGCTGTCGTCGCCGTTGAAACGGCTGTGGCCGCAACACAGGTGACCAAGAGCGTCAACGCTGCCATCGAAAAGCGCGAGGCCGCAGCACCTGCCGCAGCCGCAGCACAGGCGAACAACGCCGCTGCCAATGCCAGTGCCGGTCAGACGATCCGCGTCGACCTCGATCGCGTCGACCGCCTCATCAACCTCGTTGGCGAGCTTGTCATCAACCAGGCCATGCTGTCGCAGAGCGTCATTGAAAACGATGCAAGCGGCACGTCCGCCGTGAACATGGGGCTGGAAGAACTCCAGCAGCTGACGCGCGAGATCCAGGACAGCGTCATGGCGATCCGTGCACAGCCGGTGAAGCCGGTGTTCCAGCGCATGTCGCGTATCGTTCGCGAAGTCGCCGACATGATCGGTAAGCAGATCCGTCTGGTGACGGAAGGTGAGAACACGGAAGTCGACAAGACGGTTATCGACAAGCTGGCCGAACCGCTGACGCACATGATCCGCAACGCCGTCGACCACGGCGTCGAAACACCCGAAAAGCGTGAAGCCGCCGGCAAGAATCCGGAAGGCACGATCAAGCTTTCGGCCAAGCATCGTTCGGGCCGCATTCTGATCGAACTGCAGGACGACGGTGCGGGCATCAACCGCGAACGCGTCCGCCAGAAGGCCATCGACAACGATCTGATCGCGGCGGACGCCAACCTGACCGACGAGGAAATTGACAACCTGATCTTTGCGCCGGGTTTCTCCACCGCGGACAAGATTTCCGATATTTCCGGCCGTGGCGTCGGCATGGATGTGGTCAAGCGCTCCATTCAGGCGCTCGGCGGTCGCATCAGCATCTCGTCGCGTCCGGGTCAGGGTTCGACCTTCACCATGAGCCTGCCGCTGACGCTCGCCGTTCTGGACGGTATGGTGGTGACGGTAGCCGGCCAGACGCTCGTCGTGCCGTTGACCGCAATCGTCGAGACGCTGCAGCCGGAAGCGAAGAACATCCATTCCTTCGGTTCGAACCAGCGATTGATCTCGATCCGCAATTCGTTCTGCCCGCTGGTGGATGTCGGCCGGATACTCAACTTCCGCCCGACGCAGGCCAATCCGGTCGAAGGCGTCGCGCTGCTGGTTGAATCCGAAGGCGGCGGCCAGCGCGCCCTGATGGTCGATGCGATCCAGGGTCAGCGTCAGGTCGTCATCAAGTCGCTCGAGGCAAACTACACCCACGTTCCGGGTATCGCCGCAGCGACCATTCTGGGTGATGGTCGCGTGGCCCTCATTCTTGATGTCGACGCAATCGTCAGTGCTTCGCGCGGGCAGCCGCTCAAGCAGGAAATGTCGCTCGCGGCGACGGGTTGAAAGCGGATAATCCATGGCAGCACTTAATTTCAGCGATCAGCGTCAATCCCCGGACGAAGTTCTCGCGAGCGGCGAATACCCGCTGACCCGGCGCGATCTTTCCGAAATTGCTGCGATGATCTACGCGGATGCGGGCATCTATCTGAACGATACGAAAGCATCGCTGGTCTATTCGCGGCTGTCGAAGCATATTCGCAGTCTCGGTCTTCCCGGCTTTCGCGCATATTGCACTCTGGTGTCCTCACCGGAAGGTGCCCCGGCTCGTCGTGAGATGCTGTCGCATCTCACGACCAATTTCACGCGGTTCTTCCGGGAAAACCATCATTTCGAGCATCTGCGCGATACGGTGCTTCCGGGGCTGGTGGCGCGTGCCAAGGCGGGTGGGCGCGTCAGGATCTGGTCTGCCGCCTGCTCTGACGGGCAGGAACCCTATTCCATTGCGCTGACCGTACTGGCAATGTTTCCCAATGCTGCGGATTACGATTTCAAGATCCTCGCAACCGACATCGACCCGAAAATCCTGGCGCAGGCCCGCGCCGGCATCTATGATGAAAACGCCCTGGAAACCGTTTCTCCTGCCATGCGCAAGCAATGGTTCGCTGAAGTGGATGCGGGCGGGCGCCGCAAGTTCCGGATCGATGACAAGGTGAAGCGTCTCATCACCTTCAACGAACTGAACCTGATGACGCAGTGGCCTTTCAAGGGCAATTTCGACGTCATTTTCTGCCGCAACGTCGTTATCTATTTCGATGAACCGACACAGATGCGCATCTGGTCCCGTTTCGCGGCCCTGCTGCCGGAAGGTGGTCATCTGTATATCGGTCATTCCGAAAGGGTTGCTGGCGACGCCAAGAACCTCTTCGATAATACCGGCATCACGACCTATCGGCTGATCGGCCACAAGTCGGGGAGGCATGTATGAACGCGCCAGCGCGGGTACTTGTCGTCGATGACTCGCCCACGATGCGCGGGCTCATCTCGGCGGTTCTGAAAGCCGACCCGGATGTCGAGGTCGTGGGCCAGGCAGGCAATGCCATGGAAGCACGCGCCGCCATCAAGCAGCTCGATCCCGATGTCGTGACGCTCGATATCGAGATGCCGGAAATGAACGGCCTGGAGTTCCTCGAAAAGATCATGCGGCTTCGCCCGATGCCGGTCATCATGGTGTCGTCATTGACGCATCGCGGTGCTGATGCCTCGCTGGCCGCGCTGGAAATTGGTGCTTTCGATTGCGTTGGTAAACCGGCGCCGGGCGATGCACGCCCGTTTGGCGATCTGGCTGACAAGGTAAAGGCCGCTGCCCGCTCCGGCTATCGCGCGGTTCGACCGCAAACGCCTGCTGCTCCGCAACAGGTCGCGGTTGCCGAATACCGGGCAGGACGCAAGGTCGTGGCGATCGGATCTTCCACCGGTGGCGTCGAGGCCCTGATCGCGGTGCTCCAGAAGTTCCCGGTGAATTGCCCTCCGACAGTCATCACCCAGCATATGCCGCCGACGTTCACCAGAAGCTTTGCCGAAAGGCTTAACCGCATCTGCGCGCCGGTGGTGGAGGAAGCAACGGATGGCGCGCGCCTCCAGACCGGCAAGATCTATCTCGCGCCGGGTGGGGAGCGCCATCTGCAGATTGCCAATCGTGCAGCCCCGTGCTGCCGTCTGGTCGAGCGAGATCCGGTCAATGGTCATCGCCCGTCGGTCGATGTCCTGTTCGATTCTGTCGCCGAACTCGCCGGGCGAAACGCTGTCGGCGTCATCCTCACCGGTATGGGGCGCGATGGCGCAGCCGGACTTTTGAAGATGCGTCATGCCGGCGCGCGAACGGTCGGCCAGAACGAAAAAACCTGTGTTGTTTACGGCATGCCCAGAGTGGCCCACGAACTGGGTGCTGTCGAACAGCAATTGCCGTTGGCTTCCATCGGCGAAGAAATCCTGAAATTAACCACTGCCCGTAAAGAAGGTTCTGACTAATGTCTCTCGCAGAAAAAATCAAAGTTCTGATCGTCGACGATCAGGTGACCAGCCGGCTGCTGCTGAGCGATGCCTTGACGCAGCTCGGCTTCAAGCAGATCACCGCCGCCGGTGACGGCGAACAGGGAATGAAGATCATGGAGCAGCAGCCCCATCATCTCGTCATTTCCGACTTCAATATGCCGAAAATGGACGGTCTGGGCTTCCTGCAAGCCGTTCGCACCAACCCGAACACCAAGAAAGCCGCATTCATCATCCTCACGGCCCAGGGCGACCGCGCGCTGGTGCAGAAGGCAGCTCAGCTCGGGGCGAACAACGTTCTGGCCAAGCCCTTCACGATCGAAAAAATGAAGGCTGCCATCGAGGCTGTTTTTGGATCGCTGAAATGATCGAAACTGCGGCCAAGCGCGTCCATATTATTCAGGGGGAATACAAGGTCATCAGTGATCCCGATGTGGTCCTGACGACACTTCTTGGTTCGTGCGTGGCTGCCTGTCTGAGAGACCCTGTTGCCGGTGTCGGAGGAATGAATCATTTCCTCCTGCCGGGAACCGGGGGAACAACGGGCGGAGATGCGACGCGCTATGGCGTGCATCTCATGGAGCTGCTGATCAACGGCCTTCTCAAGAAAGGCGCGCGTCGCGATCGTCTTGAAGCGAAGGTCTTTGGTGGGGCCAAGACGATTGCCAGCTTCTCCAACGTCGGGGAACAGAACGCTGTCTTTGCCATGCAGTTCCTGAAAGACGAAGGTATCCGTGTCATCAGCTCCTCTACGGGCGGGGAGCATGGGCGGAAAATCGAGTTCTGGCCGGTTTCCGGTCGGGCCAGACAACACCCGCTTACCGGCGCGGAAGCGCAGAAGACCGTCGCTCTCGAAACACGTCCGGCTCCAGCACCCAAACCGGTCGCCAGCGACATCGAATTTTTCTAGTACGGAGTTATCAATGCAGATCGCCGACCTCCCCGGTTCACCTCCGTTCGAAGAAGCGCTGCCGGACGTTCTGATGCGCGTCGTGTCGGAACTGCACGATGTCGCATATCTTATAGAGCGCATCGAGCCGCAACTGCTTGAACTCGCGGATGGCGCCTTGTCTCCCGAGGGCGTGAAGCTGCTGCAAGGCATCGATCTGGCGGTTCAGAAGACCCGTGGGCTTGCCGAGTTCATCGACACGGTTACTGGTTCCATTCCGGGCGACTGGATCGTGGATGTCAGCACGGCGCTGAGCCTGGTCAAGCTCGCGGAAATGCAGAAGGCACTTGGCTCCGCGTTGAGGCACGGCCATTCGCAGCCGCTCGACAAGGCAGCCGGCGATTTCGATCTTTTCTGAACGGGGCGGGGTTCACCCGGCTCCGGCGCCAAGTCGCAACTAGGCAACGCTCGCGCAAGCTTCGCATCCTAATGTGGAGACGGGACCATAAGGTCTCGGACTCTATGAATGACGGTGCGGAACAGAATGAATCTGTTAAATCAAATCCCTCAGGTCTTTAAGAACCTATCGGCGCTGGGGCAGACACGACTGCTGATGCTGGGTGGTGTGGGCGTTTTGTCCATGGCCATCATTCTTGCGGCAGCACTTTATGTGAACCGTCCGGCTTATGAGACCCTTTATGTGGGGCTTGAGAAAAGCGATCTGAACAAGATCAGCATTGCGCTTGCTGAAGCCAATCTCGATTTTCAGGTAGGCTCCGACGGAGCGAGCCTTCAGGTGCCTGTCGGTGCAACGAGCAAGGCACGGCTTCTTCTGGCTGAGCGCGGTCTGCCTGACAGCGCCAATGCCGGTTATGAACTTTTCGATAACGTGGGGTCGCTTGGCCTCACTTCCTTTATGCAGGAAGTGACGCGGGTCCGTGCCCTTGAAGGCGAAATTGGACGATCCATCCAGCAGATCGACGGAGTGGCGGCCGCACGCGTCCACATCGTCATGCCGGATGTCGGCAATTTCCGCCGTGGCGAGCAGAAGCCGACGGCGTCCGTCATGATCCGCGCCAGTTCGGCCGCGGGGCGCAAGGCAGCTGCATCCATCCGTCATCTCGTTGCTTCGGCCGTCCCGGGCCTCGAAGCCGATGACGTGACCTTGCTTGATTCGACCGGTCAGCTGCTTGCCTCTGGCGACGATATGGCCAATGCCGCGATGAACCGCTCGCTGACGCTTGCACAGAACGTACAGCAGGAAATCGAAACGAACATCGACAAGGCTCTGGCGCCGTTCCTAGGCATGGACAATTTCCGCTCCAGCGTCACGGCACAGCTCAACACCGATAGCCGCCAGATTCAGGAAACCGTTTATGACCCCGAATCGCGCGTCGAACGCTCTATCCGGACGGTAAAGGAAGATCAGAAGTCGCAGGAAACGCAGCCCGATACGGCGGCAACTGTGGAGCAGAATGTTCCTCAGGCCGCTCCGCAGGGCGGCGGCGGTGGTCCGCAGTCTTCCGACGAAACTGCAAAGAAAGAAGAACAGACGAACTACGAGATCAATTCCAAGACCGTGGCGACCGTAAAGAACGGTTACACCCTGGAGAAGATTTCGGTTGCCGTTGTCGTCAACAAGGGTCGGATCGCCAAGATGGTTGGCGAACCCTTCGATCAGGCGAAGATTGACGCCTACCTTGCAGAAATGCAGAAGATCGTCACCTCCGCCGCTGGCATCTCCACGGACCGCGGCGACGTGATTACCCTGACCGCCATGGATTTCCTCGAAACGCAGTTGCTGGATGAGGCTGTCGCTGGTCCTGGCATTGGGGAGGTCCTGAGCCGCAATTCGGCCGGCATCATCAACTCGCTTGCCTTCGTTGCCGTCGCCTTCCTGGTCATCTGGCTTGGTGTGCGCCCTCTGGTTCGCACCGTGGCAGGAAACGGCTCTGCGGTGGGCGAACTCAGCCAGGATGCCGCGGGTCTGGAACTACCGGACTTCGCTCCGGCCTTGGATGCGGGATCGGGTGGCCTGATGGAAGGCTTCGGCGCCGACTTCGGTTTCGACAGCACCGACGATCTGCTGGCAGGCGACGATGGCGATGGCACCTTCAATCGCCGGGTTCGCGAAGGACCGGAGCGCCGCCTCTCCCGCATGGTGGAAATCAGCGAGGAAAGAGCAGCAAAGATTCTTCGCAAGTGGGCAGTGGAAAAGGCTGCATGATTTGGACAAACGGCCGGGTTTTCCCGGCCGTTTTCGTTTTTCTGCCGTTTTGGTAGGCTATGATAGGTGAGAGAGAGGATTGCCGTTTTGGGACGCCGTTTACACAAAATTCATCAATGTTGAAATTTGCTGGGAATAGCTCAAGAATGACAATTATGAATATGCCAGCTTTTCGGTATGTTTTCTTGGAATGGACAGACAGGGAAATGCGTGGAAATGCTGGGGCCAAGGAATAGCAATTCCAAGTCGGTTCCATAGAATGAAGTGATTCGGTCTCCGGGAGCGCGCTATCAAGGTGGTGTGTTTCTTGAATGGAATGATTCCATCCCGATGTATTATCTCCCAGATGGGAGCAAGAGGGCGTAGGCGATTGAAAGTCGATGTTGATATCCGCAGGCTGTCGACCAGGCCTATGGAAGGCATGGGGAAGCCGTTGCCGCGTGATCAGCTTGCCAAGAACGTGGCGGCTTCGGCCGCCGCCGGAAACGTTGCAGGTGCACTCGACCTGCTCGTGACATATGCGGGTGCATCCCATTATCTGCTGGCACGGGACGACCTGCTCGAAGAAACCGGCCTGAAGTTTATCGTTACGTCCGATTGGCCTTTCGATCTGGTTCGCAGATTGGGCACGGAGCTTGCAAACAGCCAGAACAGATCGAGTGAGATGGAGAAGTGCCTCTCGCTGCTGCAGCCGAGATTGCTTTTCCTGCCGGACGATGTGCCTGTGCCATACGGGATTGATCGCCAGTATTCGGCGCTGTCGTTCTGCGTAGGGCGTATTCGCCTGTCACTCCTGCTGCTGTTTCCCGAAGATGCAATACCGTTGCCGGAGCGTCTTCGCGAAATTGCGCTGCTGACGGGATATTGCGTCAGCTTCGGTATTGCCAGCGAGGCCAAGGCCGTTCGCGACATTGACCTGACTGAGCGAGAGCTTGAATGCCTGTTCTGGATCGCCGAAGGCAAGACAAGCGATGAAATTGCAATGATCCTTGGAATTTCCCGCAATACGATCAATAATTACATCACAAGCGTCATGCGGAAAACCGCGACGAAAACCCGCTCGGAGGCGATTGCCTACGCCGTGCGCAACAACCTCGTATAACGGTCGGACGATGATGCAGACGAAGGACACTGAGGGTATGGGGCAGGCAGGGTCGTTTCAGCGTGGACCGGTGGTCGCGAGCAGGTCGGACCTCTTCCCTAAGCTCGTTGCAATGCAGAAGGTTCTTGGCGCACGTAATTTCGTCGTGTCGAAGGCTGCCGCTTCCGGTTTTCCGAACAAGAAAAAACTGACATGCGAGTTGGAAAACTGGGGAATGAACGCTGCCGAGCAGAGCACCCAGTTCATCCGGTCGGTTGGCGATATGCTTCTTGACCATATCGAGACATCGTTGCTGCCGGTCATCTGGCGCAACAAGAACGGCGGTGGTTTTGCGGATCTGCCGGATGTGCCGGCTTTGCTACGCAGGATCGAAAACGATGCGTTGCCTTATGCCGGTCTTGCCATGCCGGTGCGCCTTGGCACGATCGGAAACGGCTATATCGTGTTCTGCGGCACCAACCTCGTTCTCGACAACGAGGTGGTCATGGAGCAGCATATCAAGTGCTGCGAGATCATGGTGGACATGCTCGCGCTTGATGAACGCAAGGCGGCTCCTTCCGAAGCACTCAGCGAGAGGGAAATCGCCTGCTTGCAGCTTGCCGGTGACGGGCGCATCAGTGAAGAAATCGCCGTAAAGCTCGGACTTTCTGTCCACACCGTCAACGCCTATCTCGGATCGGCAACCATCAAGCTCGATTCCGTTAACCGCATCCAGGCGATCGCCAAGGCCATCCGGCTCGGCTACATTCACTAGCAGTCCATTCTCGCCAAGAACTGACGATCGGCGGTGACCCGCAGATCGTCCGCTTTACTGTGTCTGACGTCCATTTCTCTCTTTTTTAACAGTTGTCAAATAGAACTATTGCAGTTTTAGCTCTTTGAGGAACTGTTTTCATGAACAACCGGCTCTTTAAGTCCGTTGCTGGTCAGGTGGTTGGTCTAACGATAGCCTTGATAGCAGTGGCTATCGCCGCTGTCGGCACCTCCACGTATCTGCGGTTGAAAGACAACATCATGGAAACGGCGCTGCTGGATACGCGCGGCGCAATTCGTAGCATGGCCATTCTCTATGAGATGAAGGTCGGTGGCGTGACCCTGAAAATGGTCGATGGCGATCTGACAAATGTCAATCGTGCCAGCATCGGTACATTGCTGGATCATGATCTCGTTGACCGTACCGTTGCGGCAAATGGCGGTGTGGCGACGATTTTCGAAACCAAGGGCGGTGATTACGTTCGCGTTTCCACCAACGTGAAAACCGAAAAGGGTGAACGCGCGGTCGGAACGAAACTCGCCAGCGATCATCCAGCCTTCGCAAAGGTCGCGAAGGGGGAGTCCTATTTCGGAACTGCCAGCCTTTTCGGCAATAGTTACATGACAGGCTATATGCCGGTCCTCAACAAGTCCGGGGCAACCGTCGGTATTCTGTTTGCCGGTATTCCGATGAACGTTTACGCCGCCCAGATGGATGGCCTGCGGAATCTCGTGCTGCTTTGCGGCGCAATCGCCATGGTGGTCATGGGCTTTCTCGCCTATTTCATCATCAAGCGGACGTTGCGGCCACTCGGCAAGCTGACAGAGGCCGTGAAGGCCCTGTCGGAAGGAAACCTCGATACGGAAATTCCTTACACCGACAGCAAGAACGAATTCGGCAATATTGCACGCGCGTTGGGCATTTTCCGGGAAAACGCCTATGAGAAGCTGGTGATCGAAGGCCGCAGTGTGGAAGAGCGTGCAGCTGCCGATGCGGAACGTAACCGCAATGACGCCGAACGGCAGGAAACGACGCGTCAGATTGAATTCGCCGTTACGGAAATCGCTGCTGGCCTCGGCCGGCTTTCGCGTGGCGATCTGACCCGCACCATCGAAACCCCGTTTGAAGGCCGTCTCGACAGGCTTCGGGTGGACTTCAACGAGTCCCTGCTGAACCTTCGGGATGTTCTCAGCCAGATCCATGATCGCACGCTGGTCATCCAGAACAGCGGTCATGAAATGCGCCAGTCGTCCGATGATCTCTCGAAGCGGACGGAGACGCAGGCTGCGTCACTGGAAGAGACGGCCGCCGCCGTCGAGGAAATCACGGTGACGGTAAAGTCCTCCGCAATGCGGGCTCGTGAGGCCAATGACGCGGTGCGGTTGACAAAACGCAGCGCTGACGATTCCGGCTCTGTCGTGAATAACGCCGTTGAGGCCATGGGTCGGATAGAAGACGCTTCCCGCAAGATCGAGCAGATCATCGAGGTCATTGATGACATCGCGTTCCAGACCAACCTGCTCGCCCTGAATGCCGGTATTGAGGCGGCGCGCGCCGGTGAGGCGGGCAAAGGCTTCGCTGTCGTCGCCCAGGAAGTGCGTGAACTCGCGCAGCGTTCGGCCGATGCCGCTCGTGAAATCAAGCAGCTCATCAATCAGTCGACGCACGAGGTCAACTCCGGTTCGATGCTGGTTCAGGAAGCGGGCAAGGTTCTCGCGGCCATCAGCGAGCAGATAGTCACGGTCAGCAATCATGTCGAAACAATTGCCACGGCCACGCAGGACCAGTCATCCGCGCTGCATGAGGTGAACGGAACCGTCAACCAGATGGACCAGATGACCCAGCAGAACGCGGCGATGGCCGAACAGTCAAGTGCGGCAAGCCAGGTCCTGTCCAATGAGGTTGAGGCTCTGCTGGAGCTTGTGCAGCGTTTCCAGATGGAAACGCGTTCCGACAGTCACGCCGACCGGTATGTTCGTGCTGCCTGATGTTCTTTTCAAGGGCTGCCGCTATTCGGCTGCAGCCCTTGGCGGGCCGGACGCCTGATTGAGGTAAGCACGCAGTGCAGCCGGCTTGACTGGCTTGTGCTGGACGGTGATGCCGTATCTCTCCGCTGCGCTGCGTACTTCCGGACTGCGATCGGCGGTGATGAGCAGAGCGGGGATGTTCTTGCCATGGAAAGCGCGGATGAGGCGGATAGCGCTGATACCATCCCCATCATCGAGATGATAGTCGGCCACAATGATGTCCGGCGCTGTCGTGCGACTGAGGAAAGGTTCGTCAAGCATGGCAACCGCATTTGCTGGTAGTACGTCGCATCCCCAGCCATTCAGCAGCAATGTCATGCCCTCGAGAATTTTCGGTTCATTGTCTATGCACAGAACCCTTACGCCTTGAAGACGCTCCAGTCCCGTTTGCGCAATGCCCTGATCCGGCTTCCTGATCGGCGTCGTTCGCGCCGCATCGCGCTGTAGATGAATGCGGAATGTCGTGCCTTTGCCGGGTGTCGAAATCAGTTGCACGGGGTGATGCAGGACACGGGACAGGCGGTCGACGATGGAGAGGCCGAGCCCCAGGCCGGATGCTGTCTTCGCGCCTTCGTCCAGGCGGGCAAACTCCTTGAAGATCGTCCTGAACTTGGAGGCAGGTATGCCGATGCCCGAATCCGTGACCTGAATGATGACTTCGTTCCCCTTGCGGCGCGCGCCGACGATCACTTTACCGGTCAGCGTGTATTTGACGGCGTTCGACACCAGGTTCTGGATCAGGCGCCGCAGAAGATTGGGGTCGGAGCGAACGCTCAGGGATGTGGGCATGACCACGAGGTCGAGCTTCTTTTCCTGCGCCATTGGCGCGAAATCCGTCTCGATCCGGCGCAGAAGATCGTTAAGCGGGACGGACGCCATGCGGGCCTTCATGGAGCCGGTATCCAGGCGGGAAATATCGAGCACCGCGCCGAGGATCGTCTCTACGGACTCCAGCGCGGAATCGATATTGTGAACGAGATCGCGTTCGCCCGAAGCGCCAAGTCGCTCCACCAGTGACGACGAGTAGAGCCGTGCGGCGTTCAGTGGCTGTAGAATGTCGTGTCCGGCCGCCGCGAAGAAACGTGTTTTGCCGATATTCGCTTCGTCGGCGGAGGCTCGCGCCTCTGCAAGTTCCCGGTTCACGCGCGTAAGCTCGGCGGTTCGCTCCACCACGCGCTGCTCCAGCGTTTCGTTCGCCTGCTTCAACGCCTGGTCGCTCGCCACGCGCTGGGTGATATCGGTGAACGTCGCCACGATGCCCTTGTCCGGCATCGTGTTGGAACGAACCTCTATGATGCGCTCGCCGCCGGAAAGAACGAGCGAAAATGGCATGTCCATCGTCAGGAAACGGGCGATCAGCGGACCTGTTTCTCCCGCTTGAACATCACCGCGTTGCTGAAGCATGACGACGATATCAGTCAGCGGCACTCCAACCTGACCGAACTGCTCCGGCAGGTCGAGCAGCGTGCGGAAACGCCTGTTCCATATGGTCAGTTGCTGTGAACTGTCGAACACGGCAATGCCTTGATCCATCTGCGCCAGCGCCGTCTGCAGCATGTCCTGATTGTATTGCAGCGCTTCGCTGGCCTGATCCAGCAGCCAGGCAGTGTCGGCACTGGTATCTTCCGCCTTCTGCAGAATGATCGACAGCACCAGTCTGGCTGAGGAGGAGCCGATTGCACTGCCAAGCAGCTGTTCGGAAAAATGGATCAGCGCCATATCGGCTGGTTGCTCGTCGTTTAGCTTGCGACCCGCCGTCTTTTCGTAGGTCGCCAGTGAGCGCAGCATGCGTTCTTCCCCGAGATATCGGGCAATGGCGCTTTTCAGATCGCCGACGCTGACGCGGGTTTTCCAGCCGCGTGTTGCGAACTGTGATTTCGAATGGCGTTTGACGAAGATGCCTGACTGGATACGCTCGACCGGGCGCGGGTTACGCGACAGGGAACCTAGAACGAAAGCCAGCCCGTTGACGAGAAGGCTCAGCAGCACCGCATTGACGAAGGGATCGGCTTGCGGGCCGCTGAATACCGTACTGCCGGAAAACAGAAATCCGAGGACGGTGGCTGCGATATGGGAATTGTCCGGCCCGCCAAGGCTGGGAAGAAACATCAGATAGGCCCAGACGAAGAAGCCGGAGCTTAGGCCTGCAATTGCGCCGCGGGCGTTGGCTCTTCGCCAGATCAGGCCTCCGAAAACGGCAGGCGCCATCTGGGCGATGGCGGCAAAGGCGAGCAGACCGATGGAGGCAAGGCCGGATGTTGCGTCAGCCGCCCGGTAATAGGCGTAACCCAGCAGAAGAACGGCGAAGATCGCAGTCCTTCGGATGTTCAGCAGGGTCTTGGCGAAGTTGTCCCGATGCGGCGAACGGTTGAGAAGCTTCTGCCGAAGAAAGATCGGCATAACGATGTCGTTGGAAATCATCACCGACAGCGCAACCGACGCCACGATGACCATCGCCGTGGCAGCTGAGAACCCGCCGATGAAGGCTATCAGCGAGACAACCGGCATTTCGTGCGACAGGGGTAGCTGAAGCACGTAAAGGTCGGCATCGCCGGTACCGCCAAATTTCAGGATACCGGCAACGGCAATCGGCAGAACGAATATGTTGATGGCGATGAGATAGAGCGGGAACAGGATTCCCGCGATGCGCAATTCACGCGGGGTGCGGTTTTCAACGACGGTGACGTGAAACTGCCGCGGCAACAGGATGATGGCGAAAGCCGACAGCATCGTCAGCACGATCCAGCGGCTGATGGGCGTCTGATAGGCGATTGCATGCATCGCCTGTTCGTTGGCCGCGGCCAGCCGCCATAGTTCGGAGGGGCCGTCAAACAGAATGAAGACAACGTAGAAGCCGACGGTGCACATCGCCACAAGCTTGACGACCGACTCCATCGAGATCGCCAGAATAAGTCCGTCCTGATGCTCCGTGGCATCCGTATGGCGCGTACCGAAAATGACGGCGAAGCCTGCCATGACGAGGGTAACGACAAGAGGCAGGTCGAGGAAATAGAGGTTGCCGCTGCCGATGCCGTAGTCGCCCGGATCCACCATGGTCGCAACGGAGCTGGAAACCGCCTTCAGCTGCAGCGCGATATAGGGGATCGCTCCCACCAGTGCGATGACTGCGACAATCATGGCAACGGTGGAGTTCTTGCCATAGCGCGCAGCGATGAAGTCGGCGACGGAGGTCAGCTTCTCCGCCTTTGCCAGCTCGACGATGCGGCGGATGACGGGCATGCCAATGGTGAAGGCTAGGATGGGGCCGGTGTAGATGCCGAGGAATTCAAGCCCTCGGTCAGCCGCAAGCCCTACGCCGCCGAAATAGGTCCAGGAGGTGCAGTAGACGGCAAGGCTCAGCGCATAGACGAAGGGACGCCCTTTTTGCGGAGCGTTTCTTTTCCGGCTGTTGCTGTCGCCATAACTTGCCACTGCGAACAGCAGCAGGACATAGGCGAATGCCGAACCGAATATGACCCATCCAGGAAGCACGCATCCTCCCCATGCAGGAACTTCTCCAAACACAGCATAGGGGAATTTCAGGCGGTTGAGAATGCTGGTGGTCTGAGCAAAAAGTTCAACGTCCGCCTGAAATAATCTAATAAAGACAATCTTGATGGATTCCCTACAGCGCGTGGAAGCTGTATCGTTCACGCCGTAGGGACAGTCATACTGCTTCAGCCTCAGAAGCCGGAGAGAGGGACAATCTGGATGCTTAACGAATTTAAAACGTTCATCGCCCGCGGCAATGTCATGGACCTTGCCGTCGGTGTCATTATCGGTGCCGCTTTCAGCAAGATCGTCGATTCCGTCGTCAACGATCTCATTATGCCGATCGTTGGTGCGATCTTCGGCGGTTTCGATTTTTCGAACTACTTCCTGCCGCTGAGCTCCAGCGTTACCGCCACCTCGCTTGCAGCGGCCCGTGATCAGGGTGCCGTTTTTGCGTATGGCAACTTTCTGACGGTTGCTATCAACTTCCTGATCCTGGCGTGGATCATTTTCCTGATGGTCAAGGGCGTCAACAAGCTCCGCACATCGGTTGAGCGTCAGAAGGTCGAGGAGAAGTCCGAGCCTGCGCCGCCGCCGGAAGACGTCAAGCTGTTGACGGAAATCCGCGATCTGCTGAAGACCCGCTAAGCCCGAATTTCTTCCCGGTCTGACTCGAGGTCAGCCGAAACTGGCCGTTGGCCGGACCGGGAAACAATCCATAACGAAAATCCATCTTCGCCTCACGGAATATCATGCATATCGGCCGTTCGATGCGATAAGACGACACCAAACGGAGTGTCTTTTATGTCCATTATGAACAGCCTGAGTACGCGTGCTCTGGCCGCTCCCCAGAGCGGCATTGTCGAGGTCAAGAACTATGCCCGCGGGCGTGACAATCTCCTGCCGCTTTGGGTCGGCGAAGGCGATCTGCCGAGCCCCGATTTCATCAACCAGGCTGCCATCGATGCACTGAACAATGGTGAAACATTCTATACCTGGCAGGCCGGTATCCCCGAGTTGCGTCAGGCGTTGAGCCGCTATTACAGCCGGCATTTCTCCGCAACGCTGCCTGAAGAACATTTCTACGTGACCGGTTCCGGCATGCAGGCGATCGCGCTTGCCGTGCAGGCTCTGACATCTCCTGGCGACGAGATGGTCTATTTAACGCCGACCTGGCCGAACATTGTCGCAGCCATCGGTGTGGCTGGCGCCAAAGCGGTTGCCGTCGGCATCGATTTCCGCGATGGCGGCTGGCACCTCGATATCGGCAAGCTGGAAAGTGCCATCACGCCGAAGACCAAGGCGCTGTTCATCAACACGCCATCCAATCCGACAGGCTGGACTGCGACGCAGGATAATCTGCGTGACATTCTTGCGCTGGCCCGTAAACACGGCCTGTGGATCGTCGCAGACGAAATCTACGCGCTTTACCACTACGCTGATGGTCGCGCACCCTCGTTCCTCGATGTGATGGAACCCGACGACCGGATCGTTTTCGCAAATTCCTTCTCGAAGAACTGGTCCATGACCGGCTGGCGCGTGGGCTGGCTCGCTGCCCCGCCGGAAATCGGGCAGGTCATCGAAAACCTCATTCAGTATTCCACGTCCGGTGTGGCGCAGTTCATGCAGCGCGGCGCTGTCGCGGCGCTCGACCACGGCGACGATTTCATTCGCGAGAACTATGCTCGGGCGCTGAAGTCGCGCGATATTCTCTGCGATGCGCTCATCGCCACGAACCGGGTGGAAACGCTGAAGCCTGACGGCGCGCTGTATGCCTTCCTGAAGGTGGACGGTGTGACCGACAGCCGCCTGGCCGCATTGGATATTGTCGACAGAACGGGCGTCGGCCTTGCACCCGGAACGGCCTTCGGTCAGGGTGGCGAACTCTTCCTGCGCGCCTGCTTCCTGCGCAATCCGACGCAGATCGAGGACGCGGCCGACCGGCTCTCTTCCTACATTCTCAGCCGCTAAGGCCTTCGGGCCGCATCTCGCGGCTCTCGTTGAGATACGCGACCTTATCACACCGCCTTGATGTTTTCACAACTTCAAGGCGGTGTGTTGCGTCGATATCATCGACCCGCTGAACCTTTTGTGGTATTTATCCTGACATTGCGGTTCAGACTGACCTTTTGAGCCAATCGATAAAATTCTCCCTATTGCCATAACTTCCCGTAAGCCACGTCTGCAAACAGGCAGCCGAAGGCACGCGTGTTCGCCATGCAAGTAATCAATGATGAAGAATTATTGGATTTGATGACTGCAACAAAAGACAACAGGGAAGAGTGTCATGGGTGTTCTGGTCACAGGCGGGGCTGGCTATATCGGCAGTCACATGGTGTGGGCGTTGCTCGATGCCGGTGAGGACGTCGTTGTCGTGGACAGGCTGTCGACGGGGTCACGATGGGCGGTTGCGCCACAGGCGCGCTTCTATCTCGGCGATGCGGCGGACGGTGCGCTGCTCGGCCAGATTTTCGAAGAGAACCAGATCGATGCCATCTTTCATTTTGCGGGTTCGCTCAGCGTTCCTGACTCGATCCGTAGCCCGCTGGAATATTATGAAAACAACACCGGTACGACGCGTGCGCTTCTCAGCGTTGCCGTGAAGCATGGTGTCCGCAACTTCATCTTTTCCTCGACCGCAGCGGTTTACGGAACGCAGCCCTTCGATGGCCCAGTTGCGGAAACAGCGGTCCTCAGCCCTGAAAATCCATATGGAATGTCAAAGCTGGCATCCGAGATCATGTTGCGTGATGTTGCTCAGGCGCACGACTTGAATTACGTGGCGCTACGTTACTTCAATGTGGCTGGCGCGGACGTGCAGGGCAGGGCAGGGCCGTCGCCAACCGGCGTGGCGAACCTGATAAGGGTGGCCTGCGAAGCAGCGGTTGGACGGCGCGAACAGGTCGAGGTCTACGGAACGGATTATCCGACTGCCGACGGCACCGGCGTGCGCGATTATATCCACGTCAGTGACCTGATCGACGCTCACCTCTTGGCCATGAAGCACCTGCGCGCCGGAGGAGAAACAAAAACGCTCAACTGCGGTTACGGCGTCGGTTATTCGGTGCTTGAGGTTCTGCAGGCGATAATACAGGAATCCGGTCGCGATTTTCCGGTTCTTTACCGTGCCCGCCGCCCCGGCGATGTGGGGGCTATGGTTGCGGATTCCACCCGGATCCAGTCGGAACTGGGCTGGCGGCCTCGTCACAATGATCTGAGGACCATCGTTCGCACAGCCCTGCAATGGGAAGAAAAGCGCGAAGCGCGCCGTAACGATCTGATCCAGCCCGTCAGACGCAGACTGGCGGCCATAGGTTGATGGCGAGCTGCGTTGACTGACGGCGGATCAGAGGCGAGAAAACCGGGATATCGGTTTTTACGTGCTCGGCCGCTTACACAAAAATGGACGTTTTGACAGACCCGCCGCTTGCAGCAACGGATTACTTTCAGTCGTTGGCGGTCCTGTCGCCGTTTTGTCGGTCGGGGCTGCTTTCGTCGTCTGCAACGGGAATGGCGTAGGCGCCGTTCAGCCAGCGGGCGAGGTCGAGAGACCGGCAGCGATCCGAGCAGAACGGATAGTTTTCACGCGTCGATGCACGACCGCATTCCGGGCAGGGCTGCGATTTGCGAAGCGGGGTGACCTTTCCCGTGCCTTTGGATGCTTCCGCCATCGATTATCCTTCGAGCCAGCCCGTCGTTACGTCAAATCCCTCGCCAGCCAGCAGCGTGGACGTTTCATATAGCGGCAGGCCGACCACGTTGGTGTAGGAACCGGTGAGCTTCTGGACAAAGCAGCCTGCAATGCCCTGAATTCCGTAGGCGCCAGCCTTGCCGCGCCATTGTCCGGATGCGATGTAGCTGTCGATCTCGCGGGTGGACAGCCGCTTGAAACGGACTTTCGTTTCGGCGACCTTCTGGCGAACCTTGCCGCCCGGCGTAATGAGGCAGATGCCGGTATAGACCCAGTGGCTGCGACCCGAGAGCAGATGCAGGGCCGCCGAGGCGTCTTCCGTGTACTCCGCCTTACCGACAATGCGGCGCCCGACCGCGACCACCGTGTCCGAACCAAGCACGTAGGCATCCTTCCAGGCGTGCTCGTGCCTGATGACGCCATAGGCGGCTTCCGCCTTCTGCAGAGACAGGCGGCGACACAGCGTGCGCGGATGTTCCAGCTTTGCGGGTGTCTCGTCGATATCCATCGGCATCAGACGCGCCGGCTCGATGCCGATCTGATGCAGCAGTTCCAGACGCCGCGGTGAGCCGGATGCCAGAACGAGCTTTTGTTTGGTGTCAGTCATGCCGCTGATGCCGAAAACGGATTACTTGAAACGATAGGTGATGCGGCCCTTGGTCAGGTCGTACGGGGTCATTTCTACAAGAACCTTGTCACCTGCCAGAACGCGAATACGGTTCTTGCGCATACGGCCAGCCGTATGGGCGATGATTTCGTGTTCGTTTTCCAGCTTGACGCGGAACGTTGCGTTCGGCAGCAATTCGGTTACGATGCCCGGAAATTCGAGGACTTCTTCTTTTGTCATGTAAGAGTTTTCTTCCTGTTGATGATGCCGGACGTCTCGCGTCCGGTAAAATTGCGCGGAAACTACACAATCCCCGCACATTTGTGAACCTCTAGACGGTCGCTAATTCGTCAATCTTTTTGCAGCGTATCTGATGCAGGCGCAGGCCGCTTCGGCAGCCTTTCGGAAATCAGTCGCGCCAGGTGGTCCCGCACCTCGCGATAGGCGTCGAGAATCTGCTCGCGCGTGCCTGTGGCGACTGTCGGATCCATGGTTGGCCAGTAGACGACATCCAGTGAATTGGACCGCGTGAGTTCCAGTGCCGTATGATGCGCTTCCGGTGTCAGTGTAATGATAAGATCGAAAAAATCGTCTTCAATCTCATCCAGCGTACGTGGCTTGTGTTTGCCGAGCGAAAGCCCCTGTTCTTCCAGAACCGCATCCACGAAGGGATCGCGCTCACCCGCCCGCACACCGGCGGACTGGATATAGATGCCGGGCGCCACCAGCCGTTTGGCGATGACCTCAGCCATTGGAGAGCGGATGGAGTTCATGCCGCACATGAAAAGGACCGATCTGGGCGCGCGCCCTTCGTTCGGAACTGCGGCCGGGTCGCTCATGCCTAACCCCGCCAATAGAGCACGCAGACAAGGGTAAAGAGGCGGCGCGCCGTGTCGAAATCCACCTGTATCTTGCCTGAAAGCCGGTCCATCAACGTTTGAGAGCCATCATTGTGGATGCCGCGTCTACCCATGTCGATCGCTTCGATCTGGCTTGGGGTGGAAGAGCGTATCGCCTCGTAATAGCTTTCGCAGATCAGGAAATAGTCCTTGATGATACGACGGAATGGGGTGAGCGACAGAATATGTGTCGCGACGGCTGTTTCATCTTCTGTCCGGATTGAAAAAACCAGCTTGGAATCGACCAGCGACAGTGAGAGCCGATATGGCCCGCCCTCATGGCCAACCGGCTCGAAACTGTTTTCCTCGATCAGATCGAAGATGGCGACGGCGCGTTCATGCTCGACATCGGGTGTGGACCGGCCAATGCTTTCGTCCAGCACCACATCGCAGAGCCTGAATTCGCCTGATGCCATATCTTATCCTTCCGGATTGAGGCGAATGGCGACGGAGCGCGCGTGGGCGTCCAGGCCTTCGGAGTGTGCAAGCGTGATGGCAGCCGGTGCTAGTTGACGAAGTTGTTCCGGCCCCAGCCGCAGGATAGACGTGCGCTTGACGAAATCCAGCACGGAAAGGCCGGACGAGAAGCGCGCCGAGCGTGCTGTTGGTAACACATGGTTGGAGCCGCCGACATAATCGCCGATGACTTCCGGCGTATGGCGGCCAACAAAGATCGCACCCGCATTGCGGATATTCGCCATCAGCGCGTCAGGGTCGTTGACCGCCAATTCCAGATGTTCGGCGGCGATACGATTGGCGAGCGGAATTGCGTCGGCAAGAGCTTCGACCAGAATGATCGCTCCGAAATCGGCCCAGCTCGCCGTTGCCGTTTCCGCACGCGACAGGCGCTTCAGCTGCCGCTCGACAGCCGCTTCCACGGCCTTGCCGAGATCGGCGTCATCGGTAATCAGGATGGACTGCGCGCCGCGGTCATGCTCCGCCTGGGCCAGAAGATCGGCCGCCAGCCAGTCCGGGTCATTGTCCTTATCGGCAATCACGAGGACTTCGGAGGGACCGGCGATCATGTCAATGCCGACCGTACCGAACACCTGCCGTTTCGCCGCTGCAACATAGGCGTTGCCGGGGCCGACGATCTTGGCAACCGGCGAAATCGTCTCCGTGCCGTAAGCCAGCGCCGCAACGGCCTGCGCTCCGCCGATACGGTAGATTTCCTCGACACCTGCAATCTTTGCAGCGGCCAGAACCGCAGGATTGATCGCACCGCCATTGGCCGGCACGACCATGACGATGCGGTCTACGCCGGCGACCTTGGCCGGAACGGCGTTCATCAGGACCGAGCTTGGATAGCTCGCGGTGCCGCCGGGTACGTACAGGCCGACGGCTTCGATGGCGGTCCAGCGTGATCCTAGCCCCACACCGATCTCGTCCTCGTAGATATCGTCCTTCGGCATTTGCCGGGCGTGGTGTTTCTCGATGCGCTTTGCCGCCAGTTCAAGGGCGTCCAGAACCGTCCGGTCAACAGATGCAACGGCTGCATCGATTTCAGCTGCCGTGACGCGCATCGGTGCCTTGGAAAAATCGAGGCCGTCGAACTTCAGGGTATAATGGGCAAGAGCTGCATCGCCGCGATGGCGAACGTCGTCGATGATCTCACGAACGGTTGCGTTTACGTCTTCCGAAACTTCCCTTTTGGTTGTCAGGAAGGCCGCAAATTTCTGTTCGAAATCAGCCGATGCCCGCTCCAGCAAGATTGCCACGTCTTTACCCTTTCACTTGATCCCCGCAACGGTCTGCGGGGTCATACCATGCGCCGCAAAAACATTTGCGGCTCTGGTAAGTGGCATAAATCGAAACAGGCAGGAAAGGCAACCTTTCCGACGCGCTGTCACGCTTGTTCGGCGTCGGGGTGATGTGGTTTTGCGGCAGTTTCCCATGCGCCGCTGACATCGGTCAGCTGTGCTTCGATGCATTCCACATCGATGGCGATTGCGCCGCCGCCTGATAGGGTAAGTTCCACGGTGCCGTCAGGTCCATCCTGCTTCTGGTCGAAGCGGATCGCCAGCAGCGAAAGCACCTGTTCCTTGTCTGTCCGGTTGACATTGTGCGAACGCACGGCCGACACCCGTTTGAGAACGAGAACGCTACGGCAGCGTTCCGGAGGGTGACCCTTCTTGCTGGCCTCCTCCCAGACGAAACGATTGGCGGAAAGGCTGAATTGCCCATATTTCGGTTCGAAGGAAACGTCTTTCAGCTTGAAGACGCTGTCCTGCATGTGAGTCGAGATGACGGAGAGATCGTCTGTGTCCAGCGCGAGCAATTTGAGGCCGCTCATCATTTTTCTTCCTTTGTTGCGGTGCGGGCCGCTATTCCCTTTACTTGTATAGGAAATAGGCAGTCGAAGCCCGCTCTGCAACGGTAAGACGAAAGATGAGCGGCGAAGACCTCATCAATCGCTGACGCGCTCGACCAGAGCGCCGCAACGCGTGAGTTTTTCTTCCAGACGTTCGAAGCCACGGTCGAGATGATAGACGCGGGACACCATCGTCTCACCCTCCGCCGCCAGACCGGCGATGACGAGCGACACGGAAGCGCGCAGGTCGGTTGCCATGACGGGGGCACCCTTGAGGCGCGATACGCCCTCGATGCGCGCCATCTGGCCGGAGAGCGAAATCTTCGCACCCAGACGGGCCAGTTCCTGAACGTGCATGAAGCGGTTCTCGAAGATCGTCTCGGTAATGTGCGAGACACCCTGGGAACGGGTCATGAGCGCCATGAACTGCGCCTGAAGGTCGGTCGGGAAGCCGGGGAAGGGTTCCGTAACGACATCCACCGGCTGAATACCGTTGCCATTGCGCACGATGCGAAGACCCGTTTCCGTATCGGTGATGTCCACACCCGCGAGCTTCAGCGTGTCGAGCGCGTTATCAAGAAGCGATGCGTGCGTGCCTTCCAGAACGACGTCGCCGCCGGTCATGGCGACGGCCATGGCGTAGGTTCCCGTTTCGATGCGGTCAGGCAGAACGCGGTGACGTGCACCGGAAAGCGACGTTACGCCTTCGATGGTGATGGTGGAGGTGCCAGCGCCTTCGATCTTTGCACCCATTGCGCTCAGGCAGCGTGCCAGGTCGACGACTTCCGGTTCGCGTGCGGCGTTATGAATGACGGTGGTACCCCTTGCGAGCGTAGCTGCCATCAGCATGACGTGGGTTGCGCCCACGGAAACCTTTGGGAAGGTGTAGGTCGCGCCGATCAGGCCGCCCTTGGGCGCCGTGGCGTTGATATAGCCGCCATCGATTTCCATCGTCGCGCCAAGCGCCTGCAGGCCGTCGATGAAGAGATCGACAGGACGGGTGCCGATGGCGCAACCGCCCGGCAACGAAACGCGCGCTCTGCCTTCACGTGCCAGCAACGGGCCGATGACCCAGAAGCTTGCGCGCATCTTGGATACCAGCTCATAGGGAGCGGTCGTATCGACGATGGTACGGCAGGTGAAATGAATGGTGCGGGAATAGGCTTCGCCCTGGCTTTCGCGACGGCCATTGACGGAGATGTCGACGCCATGGTTGCCGAGGATACGGACGAGCTGCTCGACGTCCGCCAGATGCGGCACGTTTTCCAGTGTCAGCGTATCGCTGGTCAGAAGCGAGGCGATCATCAACGGCAGTGCGGCGTTTTTAGCTCCGGAAATCGGTATGATGCCATTGAGTTTATTGCCACCCGTAATTCTGATGCGATCCATTCGTCCCTACGGGCGTGCGCCCGCCTTTCTTTGCGTGCCTTGTGCGGAAAGTGCGCGTCTTTAGCCGAATTTCCGCGGCGTTTCAATTTTTTGCCCTTCCGGGCGTTTTACAATTCTCTATGACGATGATTCGTCCGTTTTTGCGGCGGGCAGACCATTCGTCTCATCCGCATCTCCGGCGCGTCGCGCCCGTGCCTGCTGTTTGCGCCGTTGGAGGTTTTCACGAAGCTTTTTCGCGGCGCGGGCTTTTCTTTCCGCTTCGCGTTGCTTCGCCGTATCGCCCGGCCCCGCCTGCTGTTTGCCGCTCGCAGGCGCGTGGTGCGGTTCGTTGTCTGTCTGATTGTCGTTCATGGGCTGAGCAATAGCCGAAAATTGAAGTTTTCAACAGAGGGTGACGTTTTTTGTCCCTCTCATTGATTTAGTCGCAATTTGCGACTTGCGCTCGCCAGATACCTATGGCATTAGGCGCCACGCTTGATGTTGAAGCAAACGCTTCGGCACCGGATGCTGCTATAGCTCAGGGGTAGAGCACTCCCTTGGTAAGGGAGAGGCCGAGAGTTCAAATCTCTCTAGCAGCACCATTTTCCCCAATAAATCAAAATCTTATGTAGAGCCTGTGTTCTGCCGCGTGTCCGCGTCTGCCTAACCGCTTACGCGTTTTTTTGCGTTTGCTTGTCCCAAACGCGAAAACCGCGCTTCGATGAAGCGCGGTTTCCGTATCCGAGATATTCTGTTGCTGCCAGAGCGGGACGAAACCGCCCGTAGCCATTGGGCGCCGCTTACTGACGGAATAGCGACAGGATATTTTCGGAGCTGCTGTTTGCGATGGAGAGCGACTGGATTGCCAGCTGCTGCTGCGTCTGGAGAGCCTTGAGGCGTGTGGATTCTTCGTTCATGTCGGCGTCAACCAGACGACCGATACCGCTGTCGATCGAGTCTGTCAGCTTGGAAACGAAGTCTTCCTGAAGGTCGATACGGGTCTTGATCGAGCCGAGATCGGAAGCCGCGCTCGTCATGGTTTCGAGTGCAGTGTCGACCATGGTGATCAGGCCGTTGAGCTGATTTTCCGTGGTGTTACCGTCGATGATGAAGGTCGAAACCGTCGTCTGGCTGGTCGATGCCGCCGTGTTGGTGGTGTCAACGGCCCAGGTTGCGCTGCCCGAGTCCGTCGCCGCGACTTCCTGCGTTGGAACCGTCGTCTGGTCAACGGCTGCAACCCACTTGTCGTCGCCGACCTTGACGTAGTTGGCAGCAACGTAGCCAGCCGTGCCGGGGGTGCCGACGACTGTCGCGCCGGTCGCGACCTTGCCGCTGGAGTCGAAAGCTGCGCCGTTGGCGATGACCTGCTCGGTCGTGTAGGTCTGGACGTTAGCGGACGTGACCGTACCGCCAATGTTGATGTTGAGGACCGCGCCATCGCCTTCGATGTTGTTCAGCTTGTCGAGGATACCGGACTTTGCACCGGCGGTCGTGTCGAAGAGAACGTTCTTGTCGGTAAAATCATACTCGACCTTCTTGACGGAAACGCCACCGGAGGAGTCGCGGACGAAGGAGGCGACGACGTTGGCGGAGGTGTTGACTTCAGCCTTCAGCCAGTTTTCACCGGAGAAGGAAGCGGCTTCGGAAATGCTCGTCAGCTGCTGCTGAAGCTGGGAAATTTCTTCCTGGATCTTCGTCTTGTCGACGCCGTCTTCGGTTGCTGCAACCAGCTTGTTCTTGATTTCCTTGACGACTTCAACAGCCGATTCCATGCCGGAGTAAGCGGTGTCGATCTTGGCGGCGCCGAGGCCGAGGGCGTCCTGCACGGCGGAAAGTGCGCCGTTGTCCGACCGCATGGTGGTCGCGATCGACCAGTAAGCGGCGTTGTCGGATGCGGTTGCAACGCGCAGACCGGAAGAGACGCGCCCCTGTGTTTCTTCCATGCTCTTGTCGATGGAGCGCAGCGTCTGGAGAGCCGACATTGCTGCGATGTTGGTAAGAATGCTCGTCATGGTAAGTGCCCCTTGATTGGCTAAAGGAAAAGGGACATTCCGGATTTCGCCGGTGAACGAAAGAGCGGCCTGATGCCTGTTAACCTCTGCTTCGTCTTGGTTAACCAATCGTTTCGATGGGGCTTTTGTAAGTCGCGATTGGTTAACAAAAACTAAAGCGGGGGATGGAAAAATTAATAAACGGGCGCGTGGCAGCGTAAAAAATTAAAAAAGGGCCGCGCTTGCGAGAAGCGCGGCCCTTTTTTCGTGATGTGACTGTTACGATTAACGGAACAGCGTAACGATGTTCTGCGAGTCGCTGTTTGCGATGGACAGAGCCTGGATTGCCAGCTGCTGCTGCGTCTGCAGAGCCTTGAGGCGCGTGGATTCTTCGTTCATGTCGGCGTCAACCAGACGGCCGATACCGCTGTCGAGCGAGTCGGTCAGCTTGGAAACGAAGTTTTCCTGGAGGTCGATGCGGGTCTTGATCGAGCCGAGATCGGAAGCCGCGCTCGTCATGGTCTGATAGGCCGTGTCGACCATGGAGATCAGGCCATTGAGCTGGTTCTCGGTTGTGGTGCCGGTGATTGTGAAGCTCGAAACGGAAACGTTCGGAGTGGTCGCAACTGCCGTGTTGGTGGTGTCAACGGCCCAGGTTGCGGTGGTCGAGTCCGTTGCGGCGACTTCCTGCGTTGGAACCGTCGACTGGTCAACGGCTGCAACCCACTTGTCGTCGCCGACCTTGACGTAGTTGGCAGCAACGTAGCCAGCCGTGCCGGGAGTGCCGACCACTGTCGCGCCGGTCGCGACCTGACCGTTGGTGTCGAAAGCTGCGCCGTTGGCGATGACCTGTTCGGTCGTGTAAGTCTGGACGTTAGCGGACGTGACCGTACCGCCAATGTTGATGTTGAGGACGACGCCATCGCCTTCGATGTTGTTCAGCTTGTCGAGGATACCAGCCTTTGCGCCGGCGCTCGTGTCGAACAGGACGTTGGTGGCGTCGAAGTCGTAAGCGACCTTCTTGACGGAAACGCCACCGGAGGAGTCGCGGACGAAGGAGGCGACGACGCTTGTGGAAGTTCCGACGTCGGCCTTCAGCCAGTTTTCGCCGGAGAAGGAAGCGGCTTCGGAAATGCTCGTCAGCTGCTGCTGAAGCTGGGCGATTTCTTCCTGAACCTTCGTCTTGTCGACGCCGTCTTCGGTTGCTGCAACCAGCTTGTTCTTGATTTCTTTTACGACTTCGATTGCCGATTCCATACCGGAGTATGCGGTATCAACCTTTGCGGCGCCGAGGCCGAGAGCGTCCTGAACGGTAGAAAGCGCTTCGTTGTCGGAACGCATGGTGGTCGCGATCGACCAGTAAGCGGCGTTGTCGGAAGCTTCGCCGACGCGCAGACCGGAGGAAACACGGCCCTGCGTGGATTCCATATCCTGGCCGATGGTACGCAGCGTCTGGAGAGCCGACATTGCTGCGATGTTGGTAAGAATGCTCGTCATGATAAGTTGCCCCTTTAATGGCGTACTGAGAAGGGACATTCCGGAGTGTCACCGGGAAAAGGCGTGCAGCGTCATGCCTGCTAACCATTTAATAATTAAGGTTAACTCGCCGTTTCTCTGAGGACTAGCTAACCCCCGTTTAGTTAATGAACACCTAAACGGCAGAGAAAATGATGCATCTTTTGATTTAAATTTTCAACTCTCGCGTGCGCGCGCGTAGCAGATCGGATTTAAGAAACGGTGAAGGCCGCCGCTGTTTCCAGCGGCGGCCTTCATTGTTTTCTGTTCATGCCTTTGGTCGGCCCCCCAGCCCCTGAAGGCTATGAGACTGTACCGATTAACGGAACAGCGACAGAACGTTCTGCGAGTCGCTGTTTGCGATGGACAGAGCCTGGATCGCCAGCTGCTGCTGCGTCTGGAGAGCCTTCAGCTTGGTGGACTCTTCGTTCATGTCAGCATCAACCAGACGGCCGATACCCTTGTCGAGCGAGTCGGTCAGCTTGGAAACGAAGTTTTCCTGAAGGTCGATACGCGAAGACAGCGAACCGAGGGTCGATGCTGCGCTCGTCATGCTCTGGTAGGCGTCGTCAACCATGGAGATCAGGCCATTGAGCTGAGTTGCCGTGGTGTTGGCGTCGATCGAGAAGGTCGAAACCGACGTCTGGTTGGTCGAAGCCGCGGTGTTGCCCGTATTGATGGCCCATGCAGTGCCATCCGTACCGGTTGCGGCGACTTCCTGCGTGGAAACCGTGCTCTGGTCTACAGCCTGAACCCAGGTGTCGTCATCCAGCTTGACGTAGTTGGTGGCGCCGGTGGCAACCTTGCCGTTGGCATCGAAGGTCGCGCCGCTGGCGATAACCTGGTCGGTCGTGTACTTGTTGACGTTGACCGACGAAACGGTGCCGGCGGTGTTGACGTTGACGACGATACCATCGCCTTCGATGTTGTTCAGCTTGTCGAGAATGCCCGACTTTGCACCGGCGTTCGTGTCGAACAGAACGTTGGTGGCGTCAAAGCTGTAGTTTACCTTCTGAACGGATACAGCGCCGCTGTCGTTACGAACGAAGGAAGCGACAACGCTCGTCGTTGCACCGACTTCTGCCTTCAGCCAGTTTTCACCGGAGAAGGAAGCGGCTTCGGAAATGCTCGTGAGCTGCTGCTGCAGCTGAGAAATTTCTTCCTGAACCTTGGTCTTGTCGATACCGTCTTCGGTAGCGGCAACCAGTTTGTTCTTGATCTGCTTGACGACTTCCAGTGCCGATTCCATGCCGGAAGCAGCAGTGTCAACCTTTGCAGCACCGAGACCAAGGGCGTCAGAAACAGCGCCGAGGGCTTCGTTGTCGGAACGCATGGTGGTGGCGATCGACCAGTAAGCGGCGTTGTCAGAAGCCGAACCAACACGCAGGCCCGAAGAAATGCGGTTCTGGGTATCTTCCATGTTGGAGGAGATAGAACGCAGCGTCTGCAGAGCGGACATTGCATTGATGTTGGTGAGAATGCTTGTCATGATATTCGTGTCCCTTGGTTTACGAAATACGGAGTTGGGGACATTCCGGACTTACGAAAATTACCGGTCACAGCGATTCGGCATCATGCCACTCGGCTCCGCGTTTCTTTCGCGACGGAGGCCAAACCCGCTGTGTGTGAGAGGCAATTTCGCAGCCAAGCATTGCCGGTTTCTTAACGCGCTGGGTTTCGCACGCACCGAGATTTAATATGGTTTACATAGGCTTAGGGTATATGGTTAGCCAGAAGCTGACAAAGATGGTTAACGCGTAAAGACCGCGTTGCAGAACAGCACAAAGCAGCCCCACGTCATGCGCGGAGCTGCTTTGCTGCGATCTGAAATGTCAGTTGAACGATCTGACGAGGCTGCCGACGAGCAGGTTCCAGCCGTCGATCAGCACGAAGAAAAGAATCTTGAACGGCAGTGAGATCGAAGTCGGCGGCAGCATCATCATGCCCATGGCCATGGTGATGGTGGCGACGATCAGGTCGATGACCAGAAACGGCAGAATGATGAGGAAACCGATTTCGAAGCCACGACGGATTTCCGAGAGCATGAACGCCGGAACCAGCACACGGTAATCGATGACGTTTTCCGTCATGACTTCCTGTCCGCGTTCACGAGCGATGTCCACGAACAGTTTCAGGTCCTTGTCACGGGTATTGGCCGACATGAAGGTCCGAAAAGGTTCGGCGATGCGGCTCACCGCCTCCTGCTCGTTGATCTGGTTCTGCAACAACGGCTGTACGCCGTCCGTCCAGGCTTTGTCGAACGTCGGCGACATGACATAGAAGGTCATGAACATGGCCATGGACAGCACGATCATGTTGGACGGTGTTGTCGCCAGTCCCATGCCTGAACGAAGGATCGAGAACGCGATCACGAAGCGGGGGAAGCTCGTGACCATGATGAGGATGCCGGGGGCGACCGAAAGGACCGTAAGAAGTCCGAACGTACGGATGATCCATGCAGCCACGGAGCCGTCCACCTGCGTATTGAACAGCTCGGACGGGAATTGCTGGGCGTTGGCAAGACCCGGCAAGACGAGAAGGACGGCGAGGGCTACAAAAAATCGAATCATTCGATGACAAAGGTCCGGAACATGACCTTGGATACGCGCCCCTGGGAGCGCAGGTCAACTCGTTCCTGAATGTCATCCTTAAGATATTGAAAGCCGCGTGGCCCTTCGAGTTGCTGCAGGGACACAGTCCTTACATAGGCGAGGATATCCTGGTGGATATCTTCCGCCATTCCCACCTCTACCGGTCCCTTGAACATGAGCGCCACTTCGAGCCGCACCCAGTTGGTGGAAGGGTAGGCCAGATTGGTCGTGATGGGGTCGAGCTGCACGATGCCGTTGGGTTCGGCAGGTATCTTGGGGATACCTTCTTCCGTGCCTTCGCCGTGGCCACCCGCCGCTGCCTGCTCATGGGCGGTAGCTTTGGCCTTGGCGATGTTCGGTGCAATCATCCCGCCCAAAAACCAGCCGCCGCCACCGCCCAGAACGGTCAGAATGGCAATGCCGACGATGGTCATGACCAGAGGGGAGGATTTCTTCTTGCCCTCTGCCTGTTCGTTTTCCATGGGTCAGTCCCGCTCCCGCATGCCGGCGTCAGATGGGCGAGAACAGGTCGACGACCTGCTGCCCGACCGGGGGTTGCTGCACTTCCGTCAGACGTCCGCGGCCGCCGTATGAGATACGGGCCTCGGCGATGCGCTCGTAGGAAATCATGTTCTGCGCATCGACATCCTGCGGACGAACGATACCGGCCACGTTGAGGATACGGATTTCATGATTGACGCGCACTTCCTGCGAGCCGCTGATGATGAGGTTGCCATTCTCCAGAATGCCGGTGACGACGGCAGCGACGAGCAACGTCAGCTTTTCTGAGCGCTTGGTCTTGCCCTTGCTCTGCGTGTCGGTATCCGAACCGTAGGTGATGCTTGAGTCCGCCTGCGGGTTCCAACCGAGAATTTCGGCATTGGCCTTCCAGTTCAGGCCGCTGGCGTTGGTGCGGTTCCGCTCCGTCTCGTTGTCGAAATCGGCCTTGTCGTTGATCTGGATGTTCACGGTCAGGATGTCGCCGATGTTGAGCGCACGAAGATCCTTGAACAGCGCACCCTGGGAATCGCTCCACAGCGAATAGCCGCTGGCCATGTGCTTGGGCTGCTTCGGATACATGCCCATCTGCGGCGTCTGACTGAACTGCAGACCGCTGCCGATCGGGCTCATCGAAGGCGCGTTGCCGATTTCCTTCAGGGTCTGGTTGTTCTGGCAGCCGGCAAGCAAGGCGAGCGGCAAAAGGAGGGCCGGAATACGCGAGGTCATGAAGGGTCCTTCGAGGTGTTCGGGTCGGTTGCCTGCGACATGATCCCGGCGACGGTGGCCGCTTTTGCGGCGTCCATCTCGCTGAGGATCAGGCCCGACTGGCGTGGGGGAAGCTGCATGATGATCGCTGCCGCGATTTCCTCATGCATTTTCTCGAGCTGGGGTGCGGCCGCATCGGCTTTCATCGTCTTGTAGACGTCAACCAGATTGGCTTTTGCCTGATTGAGGAAGTGGTTGCGGCGCGCCAGCCAGTCCTCGTATTCCGCCTTGCGGTTTTCGAGAACGGTAATGCGTTCGTTGACATCCGCCTGCAGCTTTTCGAGTTCCTGTTTCTGCAGGAGATAACGCTGATCGCGTGCCGCATCGGCGATATTGGTGCAGAAACGCTGGATCTCGTCCTGGGTGCTGAGCTCGGAGACAACATTCTGCTGGCTTTCCGCCCCGGCCGCAGGAAGCAGGAACAGCAGGGAAGCGACCGCCGCGAACCGGCAGAGCTTATCGGAAAGACTGCTATTGTGTTGAACGTTCATCATTGCAGCACGAGCTCCGCCTGAAGGGCGCCGGCGGATTTGATGCCTTGCAGGATGGCGATGATGCCGTCCGCCTTGAGCCCGATGCTGTTAAGACCGGCAACCAGTGTGCGAAGGTCTGGACCTTCCACGATGGCAACCTTGCTGCCTTCCTGCATTGCCATGATATCCGTCTGCGGCTGCATCGCGGTTTCACCACGTGAGAAGGGCGCTGGCTGGATCACCTGCGGCGACTCGGTCACCTGCACTGTCAGCGTACCGTAGCTGACCGCGACGCGGGAAATGCGCACGTCCGCACCGATCACGATGGTGCCCGTCCGTTCGTTGATGACGACCTTGGCAGGCGTATCGGTTTCCACTGTCAGGTTTTCGATCTCGGCCATCAGGCGCGTCAGGTCTGCCGTACGCGGCTTCTGAACGCCGATTTCCTGTGAATCTCGCGGCTCGGCAATCGCGTCGCCATATTTTGCGCGGGCAAAGGCGTTGACGACATCCGCCACTCTTACAGCGGTTGAAAAATCGGGGTTACGAAGCTGCAGAACGAGATTGACAGAATCCTTGAACTTGGACGGCAGCTCGCGCTCGATGATGGCACCGTTGGGAACGCGTGCCGAGGTCGTGACACCCTGTGTCAGCGTTGCGGCATCACCCTGCGCGGAAAAACCGTTGACGATCAGGGCGCCCTGCGCGACGGCGTAGATCTGGCCGTCCGCGCCCGAAAGCGACGTCATGATGAGCGTGCCGCCGCGCAGCGACGATGCGTCGCCAAGCGAGCTGACGCTTACGTCCACACGGCTTCCGGGGCTGGCAAATGGCGGAAGGTTTGCCGTCACCATCACCGCTGCGATGTTTTTCGCGTTGGACTGACCGCCCTGAGTCGTGATGCCGAGGTTCTGCAGCATGGCGCGCATCGACTGCTCGGTGAAGGGCGAAGAGCGCAGGCTGTCGCCCGTGCCCTGCAGGCCCACGACGAGGCCGTAGCCGATCAGCTGGTTGTCACGACCCGCCTGAAGCGACGCGATGTCCTTGATCCGCGAAGTATCGGCCTGAACCGGAAACGCAGACAGGAAGGGGAGGGCAGCGGCCAGAAACGCCGTGGCCAGAATACGCAAGCTTCTCATTTCGCCATCACCTGGATAGTGCCGTCCTTCATCACCGTGCCATTGACGATGACGCCGGAATCGATGTTGCGCACACGCACCACATCGCCCATCGAGCCATCGGTCATTGGTGTTCCGTTGGCCATGAGCGTCATGTTGCCGATCGTGAAGACGAGTTTGACGTTGGTGCCCCTTGTCACGAGCGAAGGCTCGCGCAGGGCGGCAATCGGAATGGTCCGTCCGGGCAGCAAGGTCTGTTTTGAAATCATGCCTTCGACTTCGCTGACGTCGCTGGCGTAACCCGACGAGATGTTGGGGTTGGTCACTTCCACCGGCTTGACCTGATCGGGCGAGATGGTTTCGCCAGGATAGATCGTGCGTGTCGGAACAAGTGCCACCGGCGTCTGCGCCGCAGCGGCCATGGCCGTCAATGAAATGGCGGACGTCAGGAACAAACGGACGAACGCCGTTCTGTAGCTGCTATTCTTCTGGCTAAACCTCATGTCCGCCCGCCTTTCCGTTTTTACTTCAGATTCTTGCTGACAATCGACGCCATTTCGTCGGCCGTGGTGATGACCTTTGAATTCATTTCGTACGCGCGCTGCGCCGTGATGAGGTCGGTGATTTCCTTGACGGCATCGACGTTGGAGCCTTCGAGGTAGGACTGCTTGATGTAGCCGAAGCTCGGATCGTCCGGTACGGCGACCACAGCGTCGCCGGAAGCGGGCGTCTGCGCGAAGAGGTTATCGCCGAGCGGCTTCAGGCCGGCCTCGTTGGCGAAGTTTGCAATTGTCAGCTGGCCGAGTTCCGTGAATTCCGCCGCATTGCCGATACGTGCCGTGACCTGTCCGGTCCGCGTGATGGTAATGTCCTGCGCGTCGGTCGGAATGTTGATATTCGGAATGACGTTATAGCCGTCGATCGTCACAAGATCGCCATCCGCATTCTTGTTGAATGCGCCGGCGCGGCTGTAGAGCGTCGAGCCATCTGCGGCTTCGATCTGGAACCAGCCCTGTCCGATGATCGCCACGTCGAGCTTGTTGCCCGTCTCGATCAGGTTGCCCTGCGTGTGGATGTTACGAACGGCGGACGTCTGCACGCCAAGGCCGATATTCGCGCCTTCGGGAACGATCGCCTGGTTGGCGCGGTTTGGCACGCCCTGCATACGCTCGGTCTGGTACAGAAGGTCGGTAAACTCCGCACGCGCGCGCTTGTAGCCGGTGGTGTTGATGTTGGCGATGTTGTTGGCGATGACTTCCAGGTTGGTCTGCTGGGCGTCCATACCGGTGGCAGCGATGGCAAGAGCTCTCATGTCTTTAACTTTCCCTGGTGCTAGATTTGCATCTTGGTGATGTCGAGGTAAGCCGACACGATTTTGTCGCGGATCGCGATCGCGGTCTGCAGCGACTGTTCGGCCGACAGCATCGCATCAACGACTTCGCGGGTATTCGCCTTGCCCTGAATGCCTTCGAAGGACGAGACTTCCGCCTTTTTCAGGCTGTTCATCGCATCCACGGACATGTTGCCGAGAACACTCGCGAAGCTCATTCCCGTCTGCTGGCCGGGCGATACCTGCTGGCCGCCGAGAACATCGTCGGTCAGCGAGGAGACGCCGTTGACACCACGTGTCAGGGAGAGGGAGCTGATCTGCTTGATACCGTCAATCATTGCGATGCTTTCAGAAGGTCGATGGTGGAGGCAACGAGGTCGCGTGTCTGGCGGATGACCTGAAGATTGGCGTCATAGCTGCGGTTTGCCTCGCGCATGTCTGCCATTTCGATCAGGATGTTGACGTTTGGCATCTTCACCATGCCGTTCGTGTCTGCCGCCGGATTGCCGGGATCGTATTCGTGAATGAAGTCGCCCCGGTCCACGCCGAGCTTCTTGACCGCCACGCGCTCGACGCCGCTCGCACGGTCCAGTTCGGTGCCGAAGGTTACTGTCTTGCGGCGGTAAGGATCAGCGCCGGGAGTGTCGCCGGTCGATCGGGCGTTGGCGATGTTTTCCGAAACGATGCGCAGGCGGGTGGACTGTACTTCCAGTCCGCTGCCGGCGATCTTGCTTGCCGCGCTCAAGGGATCCATGAGTTTACCTCTTTACCGTCATCAACATCATGCGATGGAAGGATTTGACGAGATTGGTGCTCAGTTCGTACTGACGCTTGATCTCGCCGGTCTTGGTCATTTCGGCAGCCAGAGCGACGGTGTTTCCGGACTCCTGCACACCGATTTCGTCATTGGCCTCTGTCTCTCTCAGTTCGACGTTGTCGCTGAGATTGCTTGCGCCGAAATGAGCTGGATGGGTCTTTGCCATGCCCACCTGCTGGCCGGTGGACTGCATGACAGCCTCAAACGGGCTGATGTCCTTCGCGCGGTACTTGGGGGTGTTGGCGTTGGCGATGTTGGTCGCCACGACTTCCTGCCGCACGCTCAGCCATTCCGCTTGGCGGGATGCCAGTTCGAATAGTTGAATCGGTTGCATAGACTTCTCCATTTCGTATGGCCCGAACCTACGGGGCCAATCTTGCGTCAGACTTACGGACGGGACGAAGATGGAGAAGAGACTGAAAAGCTGCCGCTTCATCATCCTTGAAAACAAAAAAGCGCGCCGACGGCGCGCTTTTCAATTCGAAGCCGGACGGTTTATTCCCCGGGGTAATACGTTCTGCCGGAAGATGTTTCGATCAGCCACTCGCCGTCGCGCTGTTCGATCTTGGTCAGCTGCGTGTTGTCGGGCATCGTGGAGCCGATACGGACCATGTACATCCCTGAGCCGTCCTCGATCAGCGCACGACCGTTCGAGACATGCAGCAGCCGGAAGGAGGTCTTGCCCGGAAACGGTTGGTCAGCCCGTGCGGCTGCAAGGTCGTTCTGTTTTTCCTTGCCGTCATCGTTCACGGTTGCCGTCGTCAGCATGTCCGGCAGTTCGGCGGGCGGGATATCAGTCTTGTTCCGGTTGGTCATCGCCAGGGGAGAAACGCTGAAGACTTCGCGTGGTCCCGTATGCGGCAGATCGCGCGTGCGATCTCCCTCCGCGACCTTTATCGCGAACTTGTCCTCATTGAAGAACACGTACCAGGGAAAGAATGCCGCTGCGGCGGCAAGCCCGATACCCGTCCAGGCAAGGATGCGATCCGGGGTGAAGAAGACCTTCTGCACCTGTTCCGGCGCGTTTTCTTCGATGTTTTCCTGTGTCTGTTTCACGGGGTCAGCCCCTCATTCTCTGGTTGGCCTGCGCCTGGGGGTTCTGCGCGCCGCCACGCAGGGCGGTTGCGAGATCGGCGTAGGCATCCTGTGCGGATGGTTCGCTTGGAAGCTGTTTCAGCGTTTCGTAGATGATGGGAACCTGCTTTACCGCCATGTCGAGGTCAGGATCGGTGCCCGGCCTGTAGCCGCCGATAAGGCGAAGATCGCGGGTTTCCTCGTAGCGGTGCACCAACGATTTCAGCCGCGACACGAGTTTTTCCTGATCCGGTGTCCATGCCTTTTTTGCAAGACGCGAGATCGAGGCCAGCGGGTTGATCGGCGGATAACGACCTTCTTCGGCGAGGCTGCGATCCAGCACGATATGCCCGTCGAGGATACCGCGGGTGGAATCGGCGATAGGGTCGTTATGATTGTCGCCGTCGACCAGGATCGAGACGATGGCGGTGATCGTGCCGGTGCCTTCGGCACCCGGACCGGCGCGCTCCAGAAGGCGCGGCAGTTCGGTGAATACCGAAGCCGGATAGCCACGCGCGACCGGCGGCTCGCCGGACGCGACAGCCACCTCGCGGATAGCGTGGGCAAAACGGGTCACGCTGTCGATGATGAGAAGGACGTCGTCGCCCTTGTCACGGAAATGCTCCGCGATCGTCACGGCCGAAAGCGAGGCCATCTTGCGCAGCATCGGGCTTTCATCACTGGTCGCGACGACGGCGATGGATTTCGCCATGTTCTCGCCCATCGTGTCCTCGATGAACTCGCGCACCTCGCGTCCGCGCTCGCCGACGAGTGCGATGACCACCTTGTCGAAGGCATCGGCCTTGGCCAGCATCGAAAGCAGGGTGGACTTGCCGACGCCCGAGCCGGCGAAGATGCCGAGACGCTGGCCGAGGCAAAGAGGCGAGAAGATATCGATGGCCCGCACGCCCGTCTTGAACGGCGTCTCCACGCGTTTGCGCGTCATCGAGGGTGGGGCGTTGTTGGAAATCGAGCGGCGATCCGTACCGGAGGCGAGAGGACCGCCGCCGTCGATCGGTTCGCCGAGCGCATTGATCGTGCGCCCGCACCAGCTGTCGTCCGGTGCCACGCGGAAAGCGCCCTTGCGGATGACCGTGTCATGGATGCCGATCGGCTCACCGGGTTCGATGGGGCATACGTAGCAGATATCCGGCTCCACACGCACCACTTCGCCCAGATGAATACCGGTCGCGCTGCGATGAGCGACGAACTCGCCGAGCCTGACATGCCGCGAGAGGCCAGAAACCGTATAGTGCCCGGCTGCGATCGTGCGGACATGCCCGCCAGGCGCAACGGAAAACTCCGGGCTTGCGTAATGTGCGGCAAGGCTTGCGAGCTGGGCGAGTTTCGGGGAAACGGCATCCGCCGTCAGCAGGGATTCCGGCATTGTCATGCGTCAGGTCCTCAGCGCGCGCCGCCCAGTGTCTTGATACCCTCGCTGAAGGTGGATTCCGTGTCGCGCATCAGCGAAGAGATGCTCTCGAAAGCACGGTTGACCTGGATGAGCTGCGTCATCTGGGAAATGCCGTTGACGTTGGATTCCTCGAGATAACCCTGAACGATACCGACCTCGTGGTTGTTCACGACCGGAACCGGCTGGGCCACGGTGGATACGCCGCTGTTGGGATGACGCAGGAAGCCCTGCGAGAAATCTGCCTGAAAGATGCCGAGGGTGGCAGCGATGTTGTCGTTCTGGCGGATGGCGCCATCAAGACCGACAGTGATGGGGCCACCGTTCGGATTGAGCTGGATGGGTCCGCCGCCTGCGTCGAGAACCGGATAACCACTCGAGGAAACCAGCGCGCCATCCGGACGCATCGTGAAGCGACCGTCGCGCGTCAGAACCTGGCCGTCGGGCGTGTCCAGCGAAAACCATGCATCGCCCTTGATGGCGAAATCGAACGAGTTGCCGGTCTGTTCGAACGCACCCTGCCGGGTGGACAGGTAGTCGTTGCCCTGTGACACGAACGCGATCTTGGCGTTCATGTCGTTACGGGTCTTTGCGATCATCTCATCGAATTTAACTTCGGAGCCGCGAAAGCCGACCGTGTTCACATTCGCCATGTTGTCGGAGATTGTGGTGAGACGACGCTCAAGCGCGATCTGCGAGGAAAGGGCGACGTAAAGTCCGGATTGCATATCATTTGCCTCCGAGTTTCAGGGAATTGATGGAAATAAGCAGGTCCGGCGAAATGCCGTAGCCGCTGGAGGAGCCGAAAACGGCAAGGGGATCGTAGCTTGTCGAGGGATTTTGCATTTCCCACATGATGGTGAAGCGCTCCAGCAGCTTGCCCACCTTTTCAGGATCTTGCAGATCCTTGATATTGATGGTCTTTTCGATCAGCGCGGCCTGTTTGTCGACATCGGTTGCGGCAAACTCGTCGGGCAGGTTGAACGTGGTGCGAAACACCTGCGCCAGCGCGTCGTCGGTCAGAAAATCCATTCCGGACGTAATCGTCGGCGCCATCCGTTCGAAATAGAGGGCAAGCCGCACGCCGGTATTGTCGTCACCGGCTTCCTGCTCCAGCGTCGAGCGCGTGTATTTGCTGACGATGCCGGCCTTCGCCGCTTCGGTCGAGGTTGCGTCGGCGCCATCCGCGGCGAAATTCAGAGACTTCGCCAGATCCGCGTACCGGCTGTCGGACAGCTTGTTGGCGAAAGCATCCTTGTCCGTCACGCCTTCGGTGAGAACCTTGCGGATAAAAGCCTTGGCATAGGCCATGTCTTCGAGCCCGTGGGCCTTCAGTGCATAGTTATAAAGCCGTGTGTCGGCCATGAAGTCGTCGATGGATTTCACGTCGGAAATCTTCGACAGATAGTATTCGGTTTCGCGCGCCACATCCGGTTGCCTGGACACACGGTCGAGAGACTTGCCGATGTCCTGGCTGATCAGTTGGTAGCTGGTGTAGGTCGACGTCACGGGGAATACCGTTCTCTTGTTGATGACAGGGCGCAGATCCGCCTTTGCATCCATTGTGGCGTCGGTTGCTTGCGCGAAGCTGTTTGGTCGGAACGGTCAGGAATGATGGGTTACGGACAGGTTCACGCAAGCCACATTTTCTAGAGATGGTCGCATGGAACACTGTTCGGGCGTGGTCGATCAATGAATATCGTAATTGGACTTATAATCACATTCGGCTGCATCATCGGCGGCTACATGGCAATGGGCGGTCATCTGGACGTTCTTTTTCAGCCTTTCGAACTGGTGATTATCGGCGGTGCCGGTCTTGGCGGCTACATCATGGCAAACCCCATGAAGGTCGTTAAGGATTCGGGCAAGGCGCTGGGCGAGGCCTTCAAGCACTCGGTCCCGAAAGAGCGTAACTATCTCGACGTGCTGGGCGTTCTTTATTCGCTGATGCGCGACCTGCGCACGAAATCGCGAAACGAGATCGAAGCGCACATCGACAATCCCGACGAATCCTCGATTTTCCAGGCCGCGCCGTCGGTTCTGAAGAACAAGGAGCTGACGTCGTTCATTTGTGACTATGTGCGCCTGATCATCATCGGCAATGCCCGTAGCCACGAAATCGAAGCGTTGATGGATGAGGAAATCGAAACCATCCTTCATGACAAGCTGAAGCCGTATCACGCCATCACCACGATGGGTGACTCTTTCCCGGCTATCGGTATCGTCGCGGCGGTTCTCGGCGTTATCAAGGCCATGGGCAAGATCAACGAATCGCCTGAAGTGCTCGGCGGCCTCATCGGTGCCGCACTCGTCGGCACCATGCTCGGTATCATTCTGTCCTACTCGATCTGCAACCCGATTGCGTCACAGGTCAAGATCGTCCGTACAAAGCAGCACCGCCTCTACATCATCGTCAAGCAGACGCTGATCGCCTACATGAACGGCTCTGTGCCGCAGGTCGCACTCGAATACGGCCGCAAGACGATCTCCAACTACGAGCGTCCTTCGATCGATGCCGTTGAGCAGGAAATGATGAATCCTGGCGGCGAAAACAAGGCGGCATGACCATGGCAAAAGCTGCACAGCAAAGAGCACCGGCAATCGATAGCGCGCTTCTGGCAAAATTGACGGGCGGTCTTTCTGACCGCAAGACGGTTGCCAAGATCGGTACGGATATCGGTCGCCTCTATAGCGAGTTTCTTCCGGATATCTTTCACAGCGAAACCGGTATCGCCATCGAGGTGGAATATATCGGGTCCGAATCCGGACTGATGACCGATCTGATCGCCAATATCGGCGAGAACTTCTCGGTCGCCGACTGCTCGCTGCGCAACTGGTGCCCGAATTTCATGATGGCCGTTGGCAACGGCTTTGTCATCGCTCTTATGGAGCGCATGCTGGGTGCTGCACCGGACACCATTGGTGAGCCCGACGAGCGCAGCCTGTCGCACATCGAGATCGATCTTGCGGCCATGGTGCTCGGCCGTATCGGCGGGATTCTCCGCTCCGGCGTCAATGCTCCGGGCGGCTTTGAGGCGACGATCGACCCGCCTTTCAATTCCAACGGCAAAAGCGCTTTCGATGAGCAACTTGCTGGCTTGTACGGCATGACGATCCGGATGAAGATCGACATCGGCAAGGTGTCTTCGGAATTCGTTCTTATCGTTCCGCAGCGCCCGCTGTTGAAAACGTCCATCGTCGCTCCCAAGCCTTCAGCCCAAGCGTTGAAGAAGCAGGAGGAATGGATGGAAATGATTTCGGAGCAGGTGAAGAGATCGCAGGTTACGCTTGAAGCCCGGATCACGCTTGAGACGTTGACGCTGAAGACAATCTCCCGATTGATGGTGGGTGACGTCATTCCATTCCAGGCTGCCAAGCAGGACGACATAGGCGTGGAGGTCAGCGCCAATGGCTCCAAGCTCTACAATTGCGAATTCGGCAAGTCCGGCGAACGCTACATGGTTCGTGTCAAAAACAATGTCAGTACGGATGACGAGATCCTACGACATTTGATGAGTTAAAACTTGGCCCGCCCTTTTCGGGTTTTGGGCAGGCTGACGCAAGTTTCAAAGGGAATAATCAGCGCATGGCTACGAAGAAAACACCTGTGACCGACGATGCGGCGTTGCCGTCACTAGATGACGGTAACGAAATCGATCAGGCTATCGGCGATCTGCGCGGCGTCCTCAAGACGGACGCTGAGGGAGCTCTGTCCGCTTTTGGCGACTTCGGAGATTTCGCGGACGCAGGCGATACTGCGCAGGATACAGATCTGTCGGCCTTCGGCAGCAGCGCGGAAAGTTTCGGAGCCAGCAGCTTTGCAATGGACGATTTCTCGGCGGCGCCGGAAATCGGCGGCATCAAGGCACCGCTTGGCAGCGGGCTGTCCGACAACCTCGATCTCATCATGGACATCCCGATCGATGTCCAGATCGTTCTTGGCACAAGCCGTATGCTCGTGTCGGGTCTGATGAGCCTCGAAGAGGGTGCAACCATCGCCCTGGATCGGAAAATCGGAGAGCCGGTCGAGATTATGGTCAACGGCCGTCGCATCGCACGCGGCGAGATTACGGTTCTTGAAGACGACGATACGCGCTTCGGCGTGAAGCTGATTGAAGTAATGAGTACGAGAAAAGCCTGATCCCTGTGGGGACGGAGAGGAAAGACCATGATGGACTTTGAGGATTTCGGTAACCCGGTGGCAGGGAAGCCGTTGTCTCAGGCCGACAAGGCGGCCGCGGTGCTTCTGGCCATGGGGAAGGGCGTTGCAGGCAAGCTGCTGAAATTTTTCACGCAGCATGAACTGCAGATGATCATTTCCTCGGCCCAGACACTGCGCGTCATTCCTCCCGATGAACTGGCGCAGATCGTTGCCGAGTTCGAGGACCTGTTCACGGAAGGAACGGGTCTGATGGACAACGCCAAGGCCATCGAAAGCATTCTCGAAGAAGGTCTGACACCTGAGGAAGTGGATAGCCTTCTCGGTCGCCGCACCGCTTTCCAGGCATATGAGGCATCCATCTGGGATCGTCTTCAGGACGCCGAGCCGGATTTTGTCGGCAAATTCCTGCTGCGCGAACATCCGCAGACCATTGCCTATATCCTCTCCATGCTGCCGTCCTCCTTCGCAGCGAAGGTTCTTCTCACCATCCCTGAAGAACAGCGCGCCGACATCATGAACCGTACGGTCAACATGAAGGAAGTCAGCCCCACCGCCGCGCAGATTATTGAAAAGCGCGTCGTGAACCTGATCAATGAAATCGAAGCCGAGCGCAATGCAGGTGGTTCGACGAAGGTGGCCGACCTCATGAACGAACTCGACAAGCCGCAGGTCGATACGCTGCTCAGCTCGCTCGAAACGCTCAGCAAGGAAGCAGCCAACAAGGTCAAGCCGAAGATCTTCCTCTTCGACGACCTTATGTTCATGCCGCAGCGCAGCCGTGTCATGCTGCTCAACGACGTTTCCGGCGATGTTCTCACCATGGCGCTGCGTGGCGCCACGGCGGAAATCAAGGAATGTGTCCTGTCGAGCATCAGCCCGCGCCAGCGCCGCATGATCGAATCGGACCTTGCCGTACCGCAGGCGTCGATCAACACCCGCGAAGTGGCGATCGCACGTCGCGCGGTCGCGCAGGAAGCCATCCGTCTCGCCAATTCCGGACAGATCCAGCTGAAGGACGTCACGGAAGACGCACAACCGGCGGCCGCCTGAGCGGAAGCCGGTTGATAACCTGGCAGGTTACCGGAACGGCCGTTGCGATCCGCGGCCCTGGTCGTTAGTTTCCTCATAACGGGCCTGCCGGAATCGGCGGGCCTTTTTTTGATCGCAGGGAACGTGCCGTGTCGGACGATCAGGACAAGGACAGTAAAACAGAAGATCCCACGGAGAAAAAAATCCGTGATGCGGCCGAAAAGGGCAATCTGCCTTTTTCGAGGGAAGTGCCGATCTTCGCCTCGTCGCTTGCCTTTTATTGTTACCTGGTTTTCTTTCTTCCGGAAGGCGCCGGTCGTATCGGTGAAACACTGAAGGATCTTTTCGGCCAGCCCGAGCAATGGAACCTGTCGGCGCGCACGGATGCGATTTCGCTTCTGTTTTTCCTGAGCAAGGCGATGGCATACCTGCTGTTGCCTGCCATGCTGCTTTTCATGGTTTTCGGCCTTGGATCGTCTATTCTCCAGAACCTGCCGTCACCTGTTCTGGAGCGGATCAGGCCACAATGGTCGCGTGTATCTCCCGCAAAGGGTTTCACCCGCATTTACAGCAAGCAGGGTTTTGTCGAGTTCGGCAAATCCATCTTCAAGATCCTGATCGTATCGATCATCATGTTCTTCTCGCTGCGTGGCGAGTATTACAACATCATCGATCTGATGTTCTCCGATCCGCAGGTCATTTTCGTCAAGCTCATCGAAGTCGTCAAAAAAATGATGATCGTTATCCTTTTGTCGACAGCGCTGCTGGCGGCGGTGGACGTGCTCTGGACGCGTCACCACTGGTTCAGCCAGCTGAAGATGACCAAACACGAGGTGAAGGAGGAGTTCAAGCAATCGCAGGGTGACCCGGTGGTCAAGTCGCGCCAGCGCTCGATTGCTCGGGACCGGGCCCGTCGGCGCATGATGAACAATGTTCCGCGCGCCACGCTCGTGATCGCCAATCCGACGCACTTCGCGATTGCGCTTCGTTATGTCCGGGAAGAAAACGACGCGCCCGTCGTCGTTGCCAAGGGGCAGGACCTTATCGCATTGAAAATCCGCGAGATTGCGGAAAAGAACGATATCCCCGTTTTTGTCGATCCTCCACTTGCACGCTCCATGTTTGCGCAAGTCTCGGCCGATAGTGTGATTCCACCAGTCTTTTACAAGGCTGTCGCTGAACTCGTTCATCGGGTTTACGCCAAGAAGTCACCGACATTACGGGTTCAATAACTAAATGAAAAAATGCCCTTTTTCTGAACAGCGGGAAATGATTGTTGCAGAGGCTATCAACCCTATCGCAACGGAATTGCGCCTGCTCGACCCGGCTGATTTGATTTCATTGCTCAGATTCGAGTGCTACGGCAGCATCGCCGACCTCGTGTCCTCAGCCGCGGAGCTTTATTATCATCCCGGCACCATCAATTTTGGTGCTGGCGGCGAATACAGATTGGAATGGGAAGGCGTTCCGGAGATCGTTCTCGATCTGGAACTGAAGCCGAAGGGCGCCACGGTTTATGCGCAATTGACCCTGGCAGCCGAGCATGCGGCGATCGAGATCAATCACATCTCGTTCCAGAACCCTTCTGAAAATCCGGATGAAAATACGGAATTTCTCCGCCGGAGCTTCCAGGAAGCACGTTTCGTGCCCACCCGGCAGGATGAAACTGCCTGATTCTTCACGCGCTTTTCATTGAAAATCCGCTGCGTCTGCCGGAAGGGTAGGCGCAGCGTTTGGCTGCGGACGGCTGTTTCTCGCGTGGAAGAAGCGCTCTAGCTTGCCTGAAGCCTGTCATGTCGATTGAATTAGTTAACGAAATTCAAGGAACGGCTTGCAAATCAGCGTAGTTGTTTGTTACGTATCGTATTAACGATTTGTTAACGAACGACAGGTCGCGATGGCTCGTTTAAGCTGTCGCTGATGCGCATGATGCTTCTGGTCGTTTCCGGCACGGCTCCGGATTTCTCCTGACAGTACAAACTGGGCGGAACTCATGACCAGCATTTTGACCAATGCGGCAGCTATGGCTGCGCTGCAGACACTTCGCATGATCGACAAGAACCTTGAAATGACGCAGGCGCGTGTTTCCTCGGGTTATCGTGTTGAAACTGCGGCTGACAATGCGGCTTACTGGTCCATCTCCACCACGATGCGCTCAGACAATTCCGCGCTCTCCGCGGTGCAGGATGCGTTGGGTCTCGGCGCGGCCAAGGTCGATACCGCCTACGATGCGCTTGAAAGCACCATCGAAGTGGTCAAGGAGATCAAGTCCAAGCTCGTTGCGGCCTACGGCGTCGGCGCCGATCGCGTCAAGATCCAGGACGAGATCAAGCAGCTTCAGGAACAGCTGAAGAGCATATCCGAATCGGCTTCTTTCTCCGGTGAGAACTGGCTGCAGGCCAGCATCAGCAATGGTGGTACGCCCCCGGCGCTGGAGCCGATTACGAAGAAGGTCGTTGCCTCGTTCACCCGAACCGGTTCGGGCAGCGTTAATGTCACAACCGTTAACTACGTCCTCGACGGCAGCGCCATTCTGTTCGACCTGAGCGGCGGAAAACTCGGAATTCTGGATAAGAACGCCGTGTTCGTCCAAGCCAACGAATACGAAGTGACCGAAACATCCACGGATACCGGGGTGACGACAGCGACCGGATACGTCGTTCCAAAACTGACGGATGCCGAGATTGGTGTCCTCAACGCCACGACGGCGGATACGAATGCGGACCCGTCCGTGTATAGCGACGGCACGAACACTTATCTGCGCATGGCCGAGAACGTCTGGGTGCCGGTCACCGACATCGACCCGTCGACTGGCACGGCCACGATTTCACCGGCTTATACCGACACGAGCAATACGCCGTGGTACTACGATACGGCCGGTGCCGAGCTTTCCACTGACAGGTCGCTGAATTTCTCCGTCTCGACACTCTCGCTTGACAACCTCGATGTCGTCGCGGCGGCCATGAGCACGTTTGCTGGCGGCTCCACGGCCTACACCGGCGAGGACGCCATCGACGTCATGATGCAGTTTGTCGACAAGCAGCTTGAGGCGATGACCAGTACCGCCTCCAGTCTCGGTTCGCTGCAGAGCCGTATCGACATGCAGGAGAATTTCGTTTCGAGCCTGATGGACGTGATCGACAAGGGCATCGGGCGTCTTGTCGATGCCGACATGAACGAGGAATCGACAAGGCTCAAGGCGCTTCAGACCCAGCAGCAGCTCGGTATTCAGGCTCTGTCTATCGCAAACGCGAACGCGGAAAACATTCTCCAGCTCTTCAAATGATTGATCGACGTGTGGCTGAACTAAAGGCGCCATAGGGGAAACGGCCTCATCTTCATCCTCGCACAAGTTTGGGCACCTAACGTCATCGCAATGTCGAATAGGCCGCTTTGTGTGAGCTGGCGGAAAATGTCGTTGAAGAGACGGGCAAGGTAGCAAGAATGACGGTGATGCCGCTGAACGGCTTTGATCGCGAGAAACAGGATAAATGCCCGACCTCCGGCGTGATGTGCGGAGGCCGGGCATGAGCGCTTCCATATCGAGATATCTGAAAGACTTCGGCGATGCCCAGCCGAGCAACCTGCCTTTCGGCAGCCCGTCGGACGATGCCGACGTATTCGGTGATTTTCCGGACGTCTCGTCGGATTTTGGCGGTGTCGAAACCGTCGATATCGAAAGCGAAAAGCAGGCCGCCTATGCCAGGGGTCACGAAGACGCTACCAGTGAGCTCACGGAGAAGATGCAGGCTGAACGCGACGCGCTTGTTGCCGCTCATGCCGCCGAACTCGAGACGCTGCGTTCGACCTATCTCGATGAACTGGCCACCCGCGTCGTTTCCCAGCTTCGCGAAGGCGTCGATGCAATCGCGACGAACCTGAGCGAACAGACCGCAGCTATCCTTGCCCCCATCCTCACAGAGGAACTGTCGACGAAAGCGGTTGCTGCACTCGCCGATGTCGTGCGCGCCTCCATGCCGGATGGCGAGGGCGTCACGCTTGTGGTGAAAGGCCCGCAGAGCCTTTTTGACACCCTCAAGGCGCAACCGGGCTTTGACGAGGCCGGCATAAAGTTTACCGAAAACACAGATATCGATCTTTCTGTCGAGGTTGGCGAAAGCGTCTTCGTGACGCGTATGTCGGCCTGGGCTTCCAGCCTTCGCAAGGTGATGAAATGAGTGAAGGCGAAAATCACCACCACGGCAAGAACGAGATCATCATAGTCAAACGCCACAAGGGCGATCATGATGGTGCGCATGGCGGTGCCTGGAAGATCGCCTATGCCGACTTCATGACGGCGATGATGGCATTCTTTCTCGTCATGTGGCTGGTCAATGCCGCGAATGAGGAGACGAAGGCGTCCGTTGCGAGCTATTTCAACCCGATCAAGCTTTCGGACGAAAAGCCATCCTCGAAGGGGCTGGAGAAGCCGGTCGACAAGGAAGAGGGCATCGAGAAAAACGAGCGCTCGGACGTCAAGGCCGAGAAGGTCACCAATGGTTCGGCCGCAGCGACGGGCGAAGATCTGACCTCGCAGACCGGCGAGCAGGCCAATTATTCGGAAGCGGATTTCTTCGAAAATCCCTATTCGGTTCTTGCTGAGATCGCACAGGAAGTCGGGCAGCAGGCGAATGTCAGCGCCAAGGGCGAGGGCGGCGCAGCAGACTCCGGTCCGGCGACAGGCGCAAACGGTGGCGACGCGTATCGCGATCCGTTCGATCCCGATTTCTGGACGCAGCAGGTGAAGATCACCCGAGCGGATCAGCAGCAACAACAGCAGCAGCAGGCCGAGCAAACCGAAAACTCGACCACGGAGAAGCCCGCCGAGGCTGCATCTGCGAACGCTGCGCCTGCGAACGCGGCGGCGGCTTCGACTGCTGCGGCTGCACAGCAAGGCAAGCAGGAAAATCCCTCGAACGAAAAGCCTGTCGAAGTCGCTGTGGCGGTGCCGCAGCAGAGGCCGGACGAGGCCGAGCAGGCTGAGCTTTCCAAGATGGATGCGGCGGCGCAGTCGCAGCCGAGCGAAGAGCAGAAGGAAGAGGCCGAAGATCTTCGCGAGGAAATCGAGAAGCAGATATCGGGCGTCACCGGCAAGCTTGCCGAGGGACTGGTGGTTACGCCTGCCGAAGGCGGGGTTCTGCTGACGATCTCCGATCAGGCGGAAACGCCGATGTTCAATGTCGGCTCTGCCGTACCGAAGCGCGAGATGGTCCTCGCCATGGAGAAGATCGGCAAACTGCTGCAGGAGCGCGGTGGCAGCGTGGTGATCCGCGGCCATACCGACGGACGGCAGTTCAAGAGCGAAGCCAATGACAACTGGCGTCTGTCCATGGACCGCGCCCACAGCGCCTATTTCATGCTGGTTCGGGGTGGATTGACAGAGGACCGCGTGAAGCAGGTTTCCGGCTTCGCGGATCGCAGATTGCAGGTGCCGGAAGATCCCATGGCGGATGCGAACCGGCGTATCGAAATCCTGCTTGAGGCTGATCGGGGGTGAGTGTGACAAGATCCTCCAGACATTGGCTTTTTCTGGTCGTGGCGCTCTGTGGCATGGGGAGTGCGCCTGTAAAGGCGCTTGCCCAGTCGCAGGAGAATCTGACGCCCTATGCGATGCTGCGGTCGCTGCAGTTCGTGCAGGATTCCGTTGCCATGGGCGACCATTCGGCTGCCGAAATGCAGCGTTTTCTGCTGCAGACGATCGATGAACGCCTGAAGAGCGCGCCGTCGGCCATATTCAAGGATCCGCGCAATGTGGATGCCGCGCTGGTCTATGCGATGAGTGGCGGCAACCCGGCAACACTCGAATTGCTTGTCGCGCGCGACGTGGACGGTAATTTCGACAGCCGTGTCGCTGACGTGTTGCGCAAATATTTGTCCGGTAAGGGAACGCTCGTTGCGCAGAGCATCGCGACGATGATCCCGGAATATCGCGGTACGACGCTTGGGGCCTATCTGGCGCTGATTGGCGGTAACGTCACGATCCCCAGGGATCCCATCGCGGCTCTTGGCTTTTACGACATTGCCCGGCTGGAAGCCCCCGGCACGATTGTCGAGGAGGCGGCGTTGCGCCGCTCGTTGGCCATTGCGACGGAAGACGGAGATGCCCGCAGAGGCTTTCTCTATGCGCAACGATATGCACGTCGCTTCCTGCATTCGCCTTATGCCAGCCAGTTTGCGGACCTGCTGGTCGCGTTGGTGGTCAAGCGCTCCGACTCGATCAGCGAGGCTGAGATTCAGGAAACCTTCGCCTTGATGGACATCGAGCGGCAGAAGGAAGCCTATCTGCGCCTGTCTCGCGTGGCTGCGATCGGCGGTAAGGATTCGCTTGCCCGTATGAGCGCGCTGAAGGCCAAGTCGCTGTCTGCGACGATGCCCCAGTCGCCCGAAGCCCAAGCCAATCTCTACGAAAGCCTGTCGAATATCGGCACGCCGGATGTGGTCAGCGCGATCGAGACGATTGGGCAGATTCCAGAATCGGAACTCTCGGAGCGCGACAGGGCGTTGCGGGACGCTGCCAAGGCCATTGCCGACCAGGTCGTGCGGCTGCCATCGGCGGGCGAAGGCCAGCCACAGGCAAAGTCCGCCGAAGAAACGATAACGCCTGAACAGGCGAAGACACAGGACGCTGAAGAAGGCGGGGCGCCAGACGCCGCGGCGAAAAGCATATGGCGTAATGACGAAAACAAGGCTGATGATCAGGGCGAAGAGTTCCGGCAGCTCGTTACGAGTGGCCGAAGCAAGCTCGATGAGATCGATAGCCTTCTGAAGAAAGGCGAGGGGGCTCCATGATCGAGGCAAGCATCAGTACGACGGTCAGTGCACCGTATTCCGATCCGCGTGCAGGCAATTCATCGGTTAAGGACGATGGCCGAGGCGGCAGCTTCGGTGACGCCCTGTCGACGGTCAAGGATGACCGCCACCAGCAGGCGTCGCACTCCAAGGCGGAGACCGACACCAAGGCGTCTGGGCAAAAGCACGACGACCAGCCGGATGAAGGCGCAGAAAAGTCCAACGCTGCGACCAGACGCTCGGCCAGTTTTCTGGATGCCATCGCGGCCGAACGGACCGTGGAGGGCAAGGATGCTCGTTTGCCTTCGGAGTTTCACAAACCGGTAAAGTCCGATCGTACGTTGCAGGAAAACGGCAAGACGGGAAAGAAGGGTAAGGAAGAGGCCGAAGAGAAGGCCGAAACTACCGATGCGGGCAGCATCGACCCGAATTTGACCGTTGCGAAGCTTTTCCCTGCACAGGCTGGTGACACCACCGGCGCGAGAAGTGCTCTGGACGATATTGCGCAAGTGCTGGGCGGCAAGGCTGACACAGCTAAATCTCAGAAGGTCGGGGACGCGAAGGAAAAGATCGATCCTTCCCTCAAGGACATATCGGCTGCGCTCAAGGTAGCCAGCAACGAGGACCAACCTGAAGCCGATAACAGCGGTGATGCATCCGGATTCCGCTTTGCATCCTCCCGATCCGGCGCTGGCCGCTCCCTCGATATGAGCACGGTTCAGCGTGAAGGAAAGGTGGATTTCGAGGTTAAGGACAGTGCTGTCGGCAAGGGTGCCGATACGATAGCCGTGCTCGATTCACGTCGTTTCATCGGTCTGGCTCCTTCCACGAATGCATCTGCATTGACGGGCCTGATTGCCAATGACCCGGAATGGGTCAGCGCCATGCAGCCGGGATCGTCTCTTTCCAACGCTGCGGCGCAGAGCAGCACCGGCAAGGTGGTCCACACCTTGAAGCTTCACATGACGCCAATCGAGCTCGGTTCGGTAACGATGTCGTTGCGTCTGGCTGGCGATGAACTGGCCGTTCACATGACCGTTGAGAGCATGGCGGCGTATAAGAAGCTCCAGGAAGACAGCAAAAGCATTCTGGATGGCCTCAAGGCGCAGGGGCTGACGGTCGATAGCATCTCGATCAGCATCGCTTCTTCCGACAAGAGTGACCAAACTGGCACACAATCCAACAATCAGCAAAACCAGCAGACACAGCAGCAGGGCCATCAGGCCGCCAGCGGTCGCAACCGGGACGAGTCCGGTGCGCGTGGCGGACAGCAGGGCGGCAGGGACGTTTCGGGGGTGAGCAATGAAGGCATGGATGGCGCTGCGGGTTCTTCCCGTGCTGCTGGTGACACTGGCGTATACCTCTAACGAGGCACACGCTTCTGCAACGTCTGGCGCTTGCGAGCGCGAGATTCAGTCCGCCGCCCATAAGTATGGCGTGCCGGAAGGTATTCTCTATTCTGTCGGCTTGACGGAAACGGGACGAAAGGGAAAGCTCGATCCTAACGCTATGAATATAGACGGAAAAACGGTGTTTGCGGCCTCCACTGAAGAAGCGCTGACGACGTTTGAGGCAGCAAAGCGGTCAGGAGCGAAGCTGATTGATCTCGGCTGCATGCAGATCAATCACTATTTCCACGGTGAACATTTCACCTCGCCGCGTGAAATGTTCGATCCCAGGCGCAACGTCGAATATGCGGCGATGTTTCTTCGTAATCTCCATAACAGGCATGAAACCTGGACAATGGCAGTCGCGCGCTATCACGCTGGTCCGAACAACGACCCCGCTCAGAAGAAGTACGTCTGTCGTGTGATCGCCAACCTGGTGGCGACGGGCTACGGGAAATGGACTCGCAATGCGAAAGATTTCTGTGACGGTTGACAACTATTGATTGTATTTTCGTGAGCCCGAAGCGGTAACCCTCATTGTGGCGACAGAAAGACAAGAAAATGGCGATGCAAGTCGCATTTTAACGATTTTTGCGTTTTTTACACAAAAAATTTGTGCCGATGTTGGTTAATACCCACTAGATATAGATCAAATCGGGACAAAATAGTTAATCAATTATTAATTTCTGCCGATGATTTCCTACAGTTGTCGCTGAATCCCTCGATTCGTACCAATGCCGCATTGGAAAACACCACAGTGATTCGGAGGCGGACGAATGATCGTAGTGGTTGATGAGCGCGAGCTCGTTAAGGACGGCTATACATCTCTATTTGGGCGCGAGGGCATTCCCTCGACAGGATTTGATCCGGTCGAGTTCGGGGAATGGGTTTCGACGGCGGCAGAAACTGACCTCGCAGCAGTCGAGGCTTTTCTGATCGGTCAGGGCGACCGCAACTTTTGTTTGCCGAAGGCGATCCGGGATCGCTCGATGGCCCCTGTGATCGCGGTCAGCGATCAACCTTCTCTGGAGGCGACTCTGGCGCTTTTCGACAGCGGTGTCGATGACGTCGTTCGCAAGCCGGTTCATCCTCGCGAGATTCTGGCGCGTGCGGCGGCGATCCGTCGCCGGCTTCAGGTCATCTCGAACTTCACCGATGCGGGTCCTATCCGGGTATTCTCGGACGGTCGCGATCCGGAAGTGGGCGGCGAAGTGTTTCCGCTGCCGCGTCGTGAGCGTCGCATTCTTGAGTATTTGATTGCCAACCGCGGTCGCCGCGTTTCCAAGGCACAGATATTCAATGCCATCTACGGCATTTTCGATGATGACGTCGAAGAGAACGTTGTCGAAAGCCATATCAGCAAGCTGCGCAAGAAGCTGCGGAAGAAACTGGGTTACGATCCTGTCGATTCCAAGCGTTTCCTTGGCTACAGCATTGATTGGCAATGATTTTCGAAAATTAGCATAATCTGTCTGAAACGCGGCGTTTCAGACAGCTTCACGCAAGCCCCAAGCTTTACCTTCTCCCTGAAAGACGACCACGAGGGTTTTTGAATGAGTATTTTCGGCACTATGCGAACCGGTGTCTCCGGCATGAATGCGCAGGCGAATAAGCTTGGCACCGTTGGTGACAACATCGCCAATGCCAGCACGACCGGCTACAAGCGTGCGTCGACATCTTTTTCGTCACTTGTTCTGCCCTCGACATCCGGCAGCTACGCCTCCGGTGGCGTGCAGTCCAACGTTCGTTACAGCATCTCGGAGCAGGGCAACCTGTCCTACACCACGTCGAGCACCGATCTGGCCATTCAGGGTAACGGCTTTTTCGTGGTTCAGGATGAGGCGGGTACGCCTTATCTCACCAGAGCCGGTTCCTTCGTGAAGAACGCTGAAGGATATCTGCAGAACTCGGCCGGCTTCCTTCTGATGGGTTATCCGTACGGTGCAAATGCTCCGGCGGCTGTTGTCAACGGCTTTACCGGTCTTGAGGCAATCAACGTCAACAACTTCGGTCTGACGGCATCGCCATCCACGCAGGGCAGCTTCCCGGCCAACCTCAATCGTGACGATACTGCGGTTGCAGCTGGCTCGCGTCCGAGCGACAACGTCGCAACGGCAACGGTGGGTGCAAAGACGTCGTTGACGGCGTTCGACAGCGGCGGCGCGAAGGTGCTGTACGACTTCTATTACACCAAGACGGCTGACAATACCTGGGAAGTGGCGGTTTATCGTCAGGATCAGGCGACGGACGGCGGCTTCCCCTACACGGCGACGGCACCAGATACGCTGGTGCAGGAAACCGTTACGCTGACCTTCGATCCCACGACAAACAAGCTCCAGAAGGCTGTTGCGGGACCGCCAGCCGTCCCGGCTTCGCCCACCTCCCTTACCATCAACGATGACAACAGCGGTGTTGCGCAGGCGATCAATATCGATCTGTCCGACATGACGCAGTTCTCGTCGGCGTTCACTCCGGGTACCGCAATCCTGAACGGCAACGGTCCGAGCCAGATCAAGGACGTCGAAATCGGCAAGGATGGTGTGGTCACGGCAGTTTACCAGGATGGTGGTCGTACGAACATCTACCAGCTGGCTTTGGCCACGGTGCCGAGCGTCGACAATCTGAGCCCGCAGAACGGCAACGTTTATCTGCCGAGCAACGAGTCCGGGGTTGTCACCATCGGTTTCCCGCAGTCGGGCAGCTTCGGTTATATCCAGAAGGGCGCGCTTGAAGGATCGAACGTCGATATCGCAAGCGAACTCACCGACATGATTGAATCTCAGCGCATCTATACCGCGAATTCGAAGGTCTTCCAGACCGGATCGGATTTGATGGACGTCCTGATCAATCTGAAGAGATAATACTTCTAAAGGACAAATGAATGTCGCTCACGTCAGCAATGATTACTGCGCAGTCGATCTTCAATAACACAGGCAAGCAGACAGACGTTACTTCGAAGAATATTGCCAATGTCGGCAATGCGAACTACGTCAAGCGAACCGCCATTCTCGGCACTACCATGTATGGTGCGAATATCGTCACCAATGGCCGTGCCCAGAATGAAGGCCTTCTTCGGCAGACTATTGCCAGTGCTTCCCTTGCTTCCGCTCAGACAACGGTTTTGAGCGGTCTTGAGGAAATCAAGAGCATTTTCGGGGGCAATGACTACGAAAGCTCCCCGGCGCAATACATGAAGGAGCTCATGGAGAGTCTCAGTGGTTACGCCGCCAAGCCCAGCGATGCTGCGCTGGCTGCGACTGCGGTGAGCTCGGCCGTTGATGTTGCCAATTCCCTGAACAATGCTTCCTCGGAACTGCAGGCTATCCGTCTGCGCGCCGACAAGGAAATCACCCTTCAGGTCGAGAAGCTTAACGACCTTCTCGCCAAATTCGAAGAAGCGAATAACGAGGTCAAGGCGCAGACGGCGATCGGCGGCGATCCCAGTGACGCGCTCGACCAGCGCGAGACGCTGCTGAAGGACATTTCCTCGATTATCGGGATCAATGTCGTCACGCGCGAAAACAATGACGTGGCCCTTTACACGTCGCAGGGCGCGACCCTGTTCGAGGTCGTGCCGCGCAAGGTTACGTTCAAGAGCCAGCCAGGTTATGACGCCAACACGACGGGCAATGCCGTCTATGTGGACGGCGTCGCGATCAAGGCGGGTGATGGCAGCAACACCACGGCGGCTGGATCGCTGGCTGGCCTCATGCAGCTTCGCGACGATTACGCGACGACGATGCAGAGCCAGCTTGACGAGATTGCCCGCGGCCTCATCACCATGTTCGCGGAGAAGCCTGCTGACCCTCTGAGTGGCTTGCCGGATATGCCGGGCCTGTTCACTTACGGCTCTCCGCTGGCGACGACCATTCCGGCCGACGGGGTTGTATCACGCGGTCTCGCCGCCACAATTGCCGTCAACCCCGCGTTAATTATTTCGCAAAGCGGCAACCCGGAATTGTTGCGTGACGGTGGTATTAACGGTATCGCTTACATAAAGAATACCCCGGCCACTGGCGGAACAGGTTATTCGGCGCTGATCGACAGCTATGTCACCGCATTCGACGCGCCCATGAATTTCGACGCGTCGACGCGTATCGATACCAATACAAGCATCCTGAAATACGGCAGCAATTCAATGGGATGGCTGGAACAGGAGCGGTCGGGAGCGACCTCGGCAACCGAGGCGAAGAGTGCGCTCTATGAGCGTTCGGCCTCCTCCTATTCGAACAACACCGCTGTCAGCCTCGATGAAGAACTCTCGCTGCTGATGGATATCGAGCAATCCTACAAGGCTGCCACGAAGCTGGTGACCACCATCGACGAAATGCTGAAGTCGTTGATGGATATGGTGAGGTAAAAGATGAAAACGTCCTTCATTTCATCTCTGGCGATGCAGAACAGCATGCGCACGACGATCCTCAAGGCTCAGCTTGAGATGACGAACCTCAATACCGAACTGACAACCGGCAAGCATGCCGATCTCGGTGTGACGCTCGGGGCAAACACGGCCCGCAGTCTCGATCTCAATCGCGACGTTGCCCGCATCAGCTCGATTGTCAGCGTCAACTCCATTGCCACGCAGCGCCTTCAGGCGTCGCAGCTGGCTCTGGATGGCATGGCGAAGGCTGCCCAGGAAATCCAGAAGGTTCTCGTTCCCAACACCAGCAGCGAGCAGCCGACACTTTCCACGGTCGTACAGACGATCTCGAATGCCTTCAATAATTTCACCAGCTTTGCGAACACGGCGGTAAACGGAGAGTTCCTGTTCGCCGGTATCAACACCGACGTGAAGCCGGTTGACGATTACTTTGCTGACGATTCCAAGCTGAAGGCCGCCTACGATGTGGAGCTGAATGCCTTCATGGCGGCCCAGACGCCAGCGGTCGGCAATATTGCTGACCTTTCAAAGGATCAGGTCAGCGCCTTCATGACGCATATCGAAGGTGTCTTTGCCGGAACCACGACTGTAACGAACCCGCCGCACACCGATCTCACGGCTGGCCAGAACTATGACTTCTGGACGACCTACGGTTCGCAGGCGAGCGACGTCAACATGACGAGTCGCATCACCCAGAATGAGGTGGTCGAAACCTCGACGAACAGCAATTCCCAGGGAATTCGCTACTTCGCGATGACGGCCATCACGACCATGACGTTCCTCGACGAGAACGTCGACAGCGAAATCCGCGAGATGGTCGCCACCCAGTCGGTGACGAACATCAACGTCGCGATCAGCGGTATCAATCAGCAGCAGAGCAAGCTCGGTCTGTCCGAAAGCCGTGTATCGAAGGCGAATGATGCGCTGTCTGCGCAGAAGAAGATCATCGAAACACATCTCGCCGATATGGAGGGTATCGATACCTACGAGGCCAAGACCCGCCTCGATCTGCTCCAGCAGCAGCTTGAAATCGCATACAGCCTTACATCGCGTCTGCAGCAAATGAGTCTGGTCAACTACCTCTGATGAACAGAGGTGGCGGCAGATAAAGGATACATGAATGTACCAGTTTTCCTACGCCGAAATCATGGAGGATGGTGTCGCCAACGCGAAGGATCGCGAGCGGCAGGCGTTGACCAAATCGATCGATCTTCTTGCAGAGGCAAAGGATTCATCTTCCCAGCGCCATACGATTGAAGCACTTTTTTACACCCGTCGGGTCTGGATCCGCTTTATCGAGGATCTCAAGCAACCCGACAACCAGCTGGCTGCGGAACTCCGCGCCAATCTGATTTCAATCGCAATCTGGATTTTGAAAGAGTGCGAACTGATCCGGAAGCGTCAGTCGACAAATTTCCAGGGCATTATTGACGTGACAACCATCATCAGGGATGGACTGAAATGAAAAGTACACTTCGGATTTCGCTGAAATCGGGCGAAAAGATTTTTATCAACGGCGCGGTTTTGCGTGTGGACCGTAAGGTAGCGCTGGAGTTTCTGAACGATGTCACGTTCTTGCTTGAAAACCATGTGCTTCAGCCGGAGCAGGCGACAACGCCGCTGCGTCAGCTGTACTTCATCGCACAGATGATCCTCATCAACCCGGAAGGGCGTGAGCAGTCGACGAACATGTTCCGCAAGTCCGTGAGCATGCTTCTGAACTGCTTCCAGCACGAGGAAGTTCTGGCGGAACTCAAGCGTATCGATGCCCTGGTTGCGACCGGCAAGGCCTTCGAAGCGCTCAAGGCGATACGTGGCCTGTACCCGATCGAGGAAAAGATCCTCAACAATCAGGAAATGGCACCGGCAACGATCGAACAGATTCGCAAGGAGATCGCACCATGGCGGTAGATGCAGTCAGCGCAGCGGCGTCAAACCCCTGGGCCAATGCCGGAGCGACCAGTTCCGACAGCAGCGCAGCGTCGCTGAACTATGACAGCTTCCTGAAACTTCTGATCGCTCAGATGAAAAATCAGGATCCGACCTCTCCGATGGATGCCGGTGAGCAGATGTCTCAGCTCGCCAGCTTCTCGCAGGTCGAGCAGACGATCAAGACCAACAACCATCTGAAGAGCATGCTCCAGGCCGAAGCACTGACAAAGGCCTCCGATCTCGTCGGCAAGACGATCAAGAGCGCCGACGACACGGTGACGGGCGTTGTCAAAGAGGTTGAGGTCTATTCGGACGGCGTTGTCGCTATCACCGAAGCCGGTGATAAAGTCCTGATCCAGGCTGGCGTCACCTTCTCCAACGGTCCTATCAAGAGTACAGATACAGCGACCGAATCGGACACTTCCACCGATTCCTGAGATGAAAGGGCGGTATGACGCCGCCTTTCCGAAATAAAGGATGCGACGATGAACGAAGCAGATGCGCTTGATATCATGCAGGCGGCAGTCTGGACGGTTCTCGTCGCAGCCGGTCCCGCCGTTCTGGCGGCGATGCTCGTCGGTGTCATCATCGCCTTTATCCAGGCCCTGACGCAGATTCAGGAAATGACGCTGACATTTGTGCCGAAAATCGTCACCATCATGGTGGTGCTCGGTGTAGCTGCCCCGTTTATCGGCGCGCAGATTTCGCTTTTTTCCAATCTTGTCTTTTCGCGCATCCAGTCCGGTTTCTAGATCGGGCGATTTGCCTGTGCCATTTTCGCGCAAGCTTCAGCCGCTAGTGATGCTCTGAAGCATGGGCCCGAAGAGCGCGAACGCGCTTGCGGATTCTATGCTCCGGAAACGTGCGACGGCTGTTCCGTCGCCCTTCTCATGAAGAGACAGGACGAGATTTATGGCGCAACCACCAGTCATATCATTGCCGAAGGTAAGCCCGAGTACCCGGGATGTCGGCTTCGCACTGGGTATCATCACCATCCTGTGCGTGCTGTTCCTGCCTATTCCGGTGATCATGGTGGATATCGGGCTGGCGTTCTCCATCGCCTTTTCCGTTCTTATCCTGATGGTGGCGCTGTGGATTCAGAGGCCGCTGGATTTCTCGTCCTTCCCGACAGTTCTGCTGATCGCAACGATGATCCGCCTCTCGCTGAACATCGCGACGACACGTGTCATTCTTTCTCATGGGCATGAAGGTCATGACGCCGCCGGCGGTGTCATTGCCGGTTTCTCAAGCCTCGTCATGTCCGGCGATTTCGTGATCGGTCTGATCGTCTTTCTGATCCTGATCACCGTCAACTTCATCGTTATTACCAAGGGTGCCACCCGTATCGCGGAAGTCGGCGCCCGCTTCACCCTCGATGCCATCCCCGGCAAGCAGATGTCGATCGACGCCGACCTTTCCGCTGGCATCATTGATGAAAAGGAAGCCCAGCACCGCCGTCGGGAACTGGAACAAGAAAGCTCCTTCTTCGGTTCGATGGACGGTGCGTCGAAATTCGTACGCGGCGACGCGGTTGCCGGCCTCATCATCACGGCGATTAACGTCTTCGGCGGCATCATCATCGGTTATTTCCGCCATGGCATGCCGATCGGCGAAGCCGCTGACGTCTTCGTCAAGCTCTCCGTCGGTGACGGTATCGTATCGCAGATCCCGGCCCTGATCGTTTCTCTGGCCGCTGGCCTTCTCGTCTCGCGTGGTGGAACCGCCGGATCAACCGATCAGGCCGTTATCAATCAGCTCAGCGGTTATCCGCGTGCGCTGATGGTTTCCGCCATGCTGATGGGCCTTCTGGCCGTCATTCCCGGCCTGCCTTTTCTGCCGTTCATCGTACTTGGCGGCATCATGGCCTTCGGTAGCTGGTACATCCCCCGCCAGACGGAGGCAGAAAACGCCCTGCGCCGTGAGGAAGAAGAAAAGAAGGTCATGCAGAACACGGAAGCCGAAAAGGATTCCGTCAAGCAGGTCCTCAAAACCTCGGAAATCGAGCTGGCGCTTGGCAAGCAGGTCTCGACACGCTTGCTCGGTGCCCATCAGGAACTGGCCTTCCGGGTTGGCAAGATGCGCAAGAAATTTGCGACGCAATACGGTTTCGTCGTGCCGGAGATCAAGGTTTCCGATGACATCATGATCCCGGAAAAGGCCTACCAGATCCGTGTCCATGGCACGACGATCGCATCGAGCAACCTTCGTGTCGGAGATGTTCTGGTGGTGACCGGGGCAGGGCGCAAGCCAAGCATTCCGGGCGACGAAATCCGCGAACCGGCGTTCGGTATGCCTGCCGTGTCGATTCTCGAAACCTTTACCGAAGATCTGAAACGCGAGGGCTTCCACCCGATCGACAACGTCTCCGTCGTTCTCACGCACCTCAGCGAAGTCATCCGCAACAACCTGCCGCAGCTTCTCTCCTACAAGGACGTGAAGATCCTCATCGACAGGCTGGATCCGGAATACAAGAAGCTGGCCGACGAGATCTGCTCCTCGCACATGTCCTACTCCGGTCTACAGGCTGTTCTCAAGCTTCTGCTGGCGGAGCGTGTTTCGATCCGCAATCTCCATCTCATCCTGGAAGCTGTCGCTGAACTCGCACCGCATGTTCGCAAGACTGAGCAGATCGTCGAGCATGTCCGCGTGCGCATGTCGCAGCAGCTTTGCGGCGACCTTGCGGACAACGGTGTGCTGCGCGTGCTCCGTCTCGGCAACAAATGGGACATGGTTTTCCATCAGGCGCTCAAGCGCGATGCCAAGGGTGAAATCGTCGAATTCGATATCGATCCGCGTCATCTGGAGGAGTTCTCCGAGCAGGCGTCCAAAGTTATCCGTGAATTCATGGACCGCGGCCTGCCCTTTGTCCTTGTCACGTCGCCTGAAACACGGTCCTATGTGCGTATGATTATCGAGCGACTCTTCGCGACCCTTCCTGTTCTTTCGCATGTCGAGCTGGCAAAGGGGCTGGAGATCAAGATTCTGGGCGCCATTTCATGATAACCGACCCGCAAGGGACCATCATTGCGTTGTTCCTTGCGATTTGCCGAATTGGCGGCTGTTTCATGACCATGCCGGGCTTTTCCAGCGCACGCATTCCAGGGCAGATCCGCATGCTGCTCTGCGTGGCCGTGTCGATGGCGCTTCTGCCGGTCTTGTGGAATTCGATCTATCCGAATGTTTCCGGCGCAAGCCAGGGCACGATCGTCGGGCTCATTCTCTCCGAAATCCTGATTGGCGCGATGTACGGGCTGATCGCGCGTTTTTACACGCTCGGTCTTCAGTTTACGGGTGCGCTCATTGGTGCATCGATTGGCTTCAGTGCGCCGGGCGGTGCTGACGTCATTGAAGACGTTCAGGAGAACCAGATAGCGAACTTCATTACCTTTGGTGGTCTTCTGGTTCTCTTCATGCTGGATTTTCACCATGTCGTTTTGAAAGCGCTGGTGGATTCCTATACCGCGACGCCGGTCGGCGCGCTTGTCAGTACCCAGAAGATGCTGATTACCCTGACGGATACGCTGCGCGCTTCAACAACCATCATGCTGCGTCTGGCCAGCCCCTTCATCATCTACGGTCTGATGTTCAACGTCGCGGTCGGCCTCATCAACAAGCTGGCGCCGCAAATTCCGGTTTACTTCATTTCCACCCCCTTCGTTCTCGCAGGCGGGCTGTTCATGCTGTATCTTTCCGTCGCAGCCCTCATCCGACAGTTCGTGGATGGCTTTGGGCCGGTTTTCATCGGTTTCTGATCGGGAGGGATTTTCATGGCTTCGGACAAGCGCTCTGACAAACTCAAGCGACTCACGGCCGTGCAGCGCCATATGGAAAAGATGGCCGAGGTCGAGCTGGCCGATACCACGCGCGTTCGCTCGGAGGTGTCGCAATCCATGGATAACGTGCTTGAAGCAATGAGTTCCATGGATCCCCTCCATCAGATGTTCTCCAAACATTACTCGGACCGTTACGGTCGTCTGATCGTCAAGGACCGTCAGCTCGCAGGTGTTCAGCAACTGCAGGAAAACAAGGTGCTGAAAGAAAAGACCAAGGCTGACAGACTTCAGGAAAAGATGCTTGGCGCCCGCGATCTCGAAGATCGTGAAGCCGATGATAATGCCATCTACGAACTCCTTGAAATCATCAACGTTACTTCGACACCAGCCTCCAGCAAGGTTGGCGATTCATAGTCTCTCCCAGTGTTGCACCGGCGTCGTTTTTGAAAACGTCGTTTGGTGTTTCTGGATTGCGCGAACATGCTGCGGTTTTCCGCGGTCGGTTCGTCAGGACGGGAGATCGAAAACGTGGCGATATCGGTAATTAGCGATCTGGTAATGGATGTGGTTCGCGCTGCGGATCCGCAGCAGGTCCAGGTTGCCCAGGAAAAACTCAAGGCCAACAAGGCGGCCTTTGCCGCGACCAGCCTTGCGGATGCGGGCAAGGGTTTTGGTGCAGCGATAGACGTGCTGGATTCGGCAGCTTCCAAGGCGGGTCTCGGAGACACCGATATCCGCGCCAAGCGTACGGAAGTTCCCGAGACATATCGCAAGTTCGAAGCCTCCGTGCTGCAGACATTTGTGTCCAGCATGCTGCCGAAGGAAGCCGAGGACCTTTATGGAAAGGGCAACGCCGGGGAAATCTGGAAGAGCATGATGGCCGAGCAGATCGCGGACGTCATTTCCAGAGACGGCGGTGTCGGCATTGCCGAGCAGGCTTACAAGGATGCTCTGCGAAAGGTCGAGTCCAAAGGGCTGATGGAAGTTTCCGAAAACGATAAGGATCACAATGCCGCGCTGCGAATGGTAGCCGAATTCGAGCGGCAGGTTCTTGGTGTTTCCAACGAAAAGACTGACAAGGCTTGAAAATGAATAACTACAAAGAGGAGACAAGCATGGATCTTATGTCGAACGACCACCGTATCAAGTCCGTTCTCGGCCGTCTTGAAATGATCATTGACAACGAGAACGAGAATATCGGCAAGGATCCGAAGTTTGATTTCAAGGTCTCCAACGCACATAAAAGCCGTTGCCTCTATGAACTGACCATGCTTTTCCGCGACACCCCGCGTGAGGATATCGCTGCCGGTCATCTGGCACAGGTTCGCGGCATCAAGGGCAAGCTCGCCACCAATGCCAGCCGTGTCGAGGCGCATCTGAATGCAGTCCGTGCGGTCGCTGACCTGCTCAAGAACGCGATCCAGGAAGCCGACACCGACGGCACCTACTCGCAGGAACAATTTCTCTACGGCGCAGCTGTCTGATGTTGAAACTTCTTCTTACCGGCGTTTGGGTTTGCGCGGTCACGCTCGGCGCGGTGTATTTCTCCGTTCAGATGGCGACTGCACCCGCGCCGGGAGATGAAGCGGAAGCAAAAAAGGCAAACCTTCAACTGGTGAAGGGCGAAAGCATCACGATCCCGGTCATCAACGATGGTGGGGTGAACGGCTATTTCTTGAGCCGTATTTCGTTGCGGGTCGACAAGGAAAAAATGGCCCAGATCGAGTTGCCGGCGACGCAGCTCGTGACGGATGAGCTGTTTACGCTGTTGGCGGGTTCATCCATGGTCAACATCGCAAATGTGTCCAACTTCGACCCGGAGGCGTTCAAGCAACGCATCCGCGAAGGCCTGAACGGCAAGCTCGGCGAAGAGATCGTCGAGGACGTGCTGATCGAGCAGCTCGACTATCTGTCCAAGGCCGACATCCGTGCCCAGAGTGGCAACGGTTCGCCCCGTTCGATCAAGATCGTTGAAGGCGAAAAAGTCGAAGCCGTACCTGCTGCTGCGGCGGGTCACTGACGCAGGGAACGGTTACCGGTCTGGTTAATGCCCGGTAACTTTGGAACGGGAAATTTGACCGGCTGCTTTCAGTCTAACTTCAACCCACTCGTGTATAAACCGCTGCAAGGCTGATTACTCCGGCGCAACCTTGGTCCGGATGACAGCCAATGTCATCGGGCTTGGGGAGCAGGGAAATGAAGGTCGCTGGAAGTTTTGCGTCGTCCGGATCGCAGCCGCAGGTATACGGTCTGCCGGTATGCGATCTCGATTGGAACGGTGCGCTCGATCTGGTCAGCGAGAGAGCCGGCGGACTTGAAGGCTACACGTTTCTTTCCTTCCTGACGCGTGAAAAGGCCAAGCGTTCGCAGGTGGAACCCGTTTACCGCGAAATTCTTGAAAGCTGTATGCTTCTGCCGCAGGGCAAGGCTATGAACGTAGCGCTCAGAAAGCAGAATGGAAAAGTGTTTCCTGCTGGCGCCGACGAGCTTTCTTTTGTCATGGCGCTTTTGACCTACATGGCGACACCGAGGCGCATCGGCGTCGTCGGAGACAATCCGGCTCAGGTCGGTGAGACGCTCGCCAAGCTGCGCGCTCATGCGCCGTGGCATGATTTCGTGATGATCCACAAATCCATGCCTTGTGCCAAGGTGGACGTGCTTCTGGCCGGAATGCTCGGCGAAAATCAGGAGGAATGGCTGCATTCCAACGTCAGCCGGGAGACGGCGCGTGTCGTCGTTGCTGTCGGGCCGCTTTTCAAGATCCTGTCCTCCGAGCTATCCGGCATGCCGGAAATTTTCCGCAAGCTGCATATGACCTGGCTTTACAGTCTTTGCGCCGAACCCTGGCATATTGCCCTCGGAAAGCACTGACGCGATATCGCTTTATCGCCGTTAACCATTTGTTTGCCACGATCCTTTAACCTCTCGTAAGGATTTGAGAGCTGGCCCCTTCGGGCTGCGATCAGGGCGGCAGGCGACTTCAGATGGTTGAACGCGATTCAGATATGATGGCAGAAGGCCACATCACGGACGGCGAGGCGACGCCTCCCGTTGCCGAGTGGCGCAAGCGTGTCGAACGCCTGCTGACGATCGGTTGCGTGGCAACTGCCACGGCGGTTGGCGCGGGTCTGCCTGTTCTGCTGACCGATGCCGGTTTCCGGGGTTATGTTTCCGAAGCACGGGTCGAAATCACCCAGACAGGTTACGATGCGCCCGATTCCGGACGTTTCCTGACCATGGCCCGCAGAACATTGCTGTCGCCATCCGGGCTTGACAGAATTTCGAGCGATCTGAAGCTCAAGCCGTCGGACGTAATCGGTGTTCACAGCCAGACCGAACTGGGTCTTCTTTACGATCTCCTGACGGGCGCGGCAGCACGGCCGCTTTCTCCGCGTGAAGCACTCAATACCGCGGTTGGAGAAGCAATCCGGCTGGAATTGACCCCCGATGAAAACACGCTGGTCGTCACATCACGGGCCGCGACTGCCGATGCGGCGATGCGGCTTTCCGACTATGTATCCATGCGCGTGATGGCGGACGGCAAGGCTGGCACCATGACACCCGCCATGCGTGAGGCGGAGCGGGCAAGAACCGCGCTCGACAAGGCGGAGGCAGCGGTCAACGGTTTCCAGATGCGCCATGGCGACACGGCGCTGCCGGAAATCCAGCAGCTTGAGCAGCGGCTTCACGATATCGAAAACGCCCGTGGCAGCACTTTGGAACGGCAACAGGCAGCCGAGGCTGATCTGGCGTCTGCGTCAGCGCTCAAGGCGAACGATGTTCTTTCAAACCCGCTCCCGGCCAGTGCGGCATTTTCTGCGCTGGAAGATATACGCCAGCGTTACGCTGCGGCAAATATGAACTTGACCAATGTGTCCATTGACTATGGACCGAAGCACCCGCGCCGTATCGCCGCGCAGAACGCCGTTGATGATGTGCGGAGCCAGGTCGCGCCTGCCCTGCGTCTTGTTCTCGACGGATTGAAGCGGGATGGCGCGCGCCTGGGGGACGAACTTGCGAAAGCCGAGGGCGAGCGAAAGAAAATCCTTGATCGGCTGAATGGCCTGGGGGTTGTTCCGGGCGAATTCTCAAGGCTTCAGGGAGAACTGGAAGCGGCGAGAAACACCTATCTCGATGCGACGGAGCGGCAGGATGCCCTGTCGTCGGCCACGCCTTTGATCGAAACGCGCCTGTCGAAAAAGGCAGGTCCGGGAGAGTTGTCGCGCGATATGCTGCAGGTGGGTCTGCTGGCGGGTGGCGGCGCTCTGGTTGGCCTGCTGGGTGGCCTTTATCTCCTGAGCTATCGGCGGGAAGGCGACGAGGCCGAGGCGGGCCAGGCTGTCCATGACGTAACGCAGGCCAATGTTCCGGCCGAAACCGGGATCACGCCGGTAGAGGAAGAAGCATTTGAGCAGTTCGAGCCGGCCGTTTTCGACGACATCGATGGCGTGGCAACGTCCGAGGAAGACTATATCCATCAGGCCGAGTTCGGGACATCTGGCTATGTCGAGGCCGCAAATGATGCCGACGACCTGCCGCTCGATGAGCGCGTTCGTCAGGTTCTCATGGGCAACCGCATCATCTACGGGCGGGGCGAGGGAGCGCCGCAGATGCCGCCGCTGATGGAGGATGCGCTGTCGGGCCAGTTCGACCATGAACAGGCCGAGGCGGAAGAACTGCTCGAATTGCGCCGCGAACTGGCGCTCCTCAAAGAGCATCTCGCTGACTATGCCGAGCGCCGTGAGATCTATCGCAAAACAGGCTGAAACAGAACGCGTTTCGGTGCATTTCCTCTTGCATTCCTGTGCACCCGGCACCATACGGGGCCACACGTAATCCAGCAGGAGCAGAACGCATGGCAGTTGTGATTGACGGGAAGGCAAAGGCGGCATCCGTGACGGAAGCGGTGCGGGTTTCGGCGGAAGCGCTCGAAATGACAACCGGTGTAAAGCCGGGTCTGGCCGTTCTCATCGTTGGTGATGATCCAGCCAGCCATGCCTATGTGAACTCCAAGAGCAAGATGGCGAAGCAGTGCGGCTTCAACTCCATTCAGCACACGCTGCCGGAGCAAACGACGCAGGCGGACCTACTGGCGCTCGTGGCGGAACTCAACGCCGATAAATCCATCCACGGCATTCTGGTGCAATTGCCTCTGCCAAAACATTTCGATTCCGAAGCCGTGATCCAGTCGATCCTGCCGGAGAAGGATGTGGATGGCCTCAGCATCCTGAACGCGGGCAAGCTGGCGACCGGCGATCTTGAAACCGGCCTGATTTCCTGCACGCCCGCCGGTGCGATGCTGCTTGCACGCGGCATTCACGGCGATGACCTGTCCGGCCTGAATGCCGTGGTGATCGGTCGATCAAATCTGTTCGGCAAGCCGATGGGGCAACTTCTGCTCAATGCCAATGCCACGGTCACGATGGCGCATTCCCGCACGAAGGATCTAGCAGCCATCTGCAGGTCGGCCGATATTCTGGTGGCAGCAGTCGGCCGTCCGGGCATGGTGAAGGGCGATTGGGTCAAGCCGGGCGCAACGGTTATCGACGTCGGCATCAATCGTATTCCTGCGCCTGAAAAGGGTGAGGGCAAGTCGAAGCTGGTCGGCGATGTTGCCTACGACGAAGCAAGCGCGGTTGCGGCTGCGATCACGCCGGTACCCGGCGGTGTCGGACCCATGACGATCGCCATGCTGATGGCAAACACTGTCATCGCGGCGCATCGCGCAATAGGAAAAACCGCTCCGAAATTCTGAGCGGCCTCCCCAGAGCGTTTCCATTTAACAAGGAAACGCTTTACTCCGTGGGGGCTGGTCCTGTGGACGCGCGCACCACGAGTTCCGCCTTCCACAACTCCTGCTGCGGCCGGCTTTCGTTGAACTTGATCTGGTTGATCAGGCGTTCGCCTATGCGGACGCCGGCAGCCCTGAGCGATGAACGGGTCGTGGTCAGCGGCACGGAAAAATTGTCCGGTTTCAGCAGCGGCAGAACGTCATCGTGGGCGATCAGCGACACATCCCGGCCGGGTGTTAATCCACGCTCATTGAGGGAGCGAACGGCGCCAAGCGCCAGTGCGGTACTGGCGCAAAGCACTGCGGTTGGTCGCACTGCCTGTGAGAGAAGTGCTTCCATGCCGAGATATCCCTCCTCATCTGTCATGCTGCCGTGGCGAACGAAATCCGGTCGCAATGGCAGGCCGTGAGAGGCAAGCGCGCTCTCGACACCAAGAAAGCGCCGGTACGTGAAGTCATATCCCTCGGGCCCGTTCAGGATACCGATGCGTTTGTGGCCGAGTTGCAAAAGAAGCCCCGTCGCATCCCTGAACGCGCCTTCATTGTCGACATCGAGAAACGGATAGTTTTCCTCCAGTCCCCATGAACGGCCATGCACGAGAAAGGGAATGGACAGAGAGCGCATCATTCCTATGCGCGGATCGTTTCTCTTCATGTAGGCGAGATAGATGCCGTCAACGCTGCCGCTGGCGGAAAGTCCGCGCAAGGCTTCTTCTTCCCGCTCCAGTTCCGTCGGCATGATGACGAGGTGAAAGCCATTGCGGGCGGCTTCTTCCCCAAGACCGCTCAGAAATTCGCCATAGTGGACGTCGGAGCGATGATGCACGCCGATGGGCATGACAAGGCCGATCGATCCCACCTTGCCCGTCGCCAGCCGTTGTGCAGCGGCGTTCGGCTTGTAACCGGTTTTCTCGGCAGCCTCCATGACGCGGCGGCGCGTTTCCGCACTCACTTCCGGATATCCGTTCAGTGCGCGGCTGACGGTGGTCTGTGAGATGCCGAGCAACTGCGACAATTGTTTGAGATTCATCTTCGCAAGCTCCTCCACCCAATTTTTTGGCGTCCCGGAAGCCGCATCTCTCCTCCGCGACGGCCCAAAACGCTTTGGATTTTTACCAAGCATCGTTGCAGTTCACAATTGAAATCTATCACGAGTTTTCGGTGCAGCGCCTATATTGCGCTGCGCAACAAATACTGTAACGTTACAGTTCGGGAGGGGGCTTGACTCCCTTTCGCTGTCAATGAGATGAATAGGCAGCCAAAGCGCTTTGATTGATTTCAATGACCGCTTAGCGATTTATGTGATGGGAGGTAAATCACATGCATAAGGTTCTTTTGACGACGGTGGCCGCGGTGACGCTTCTGTCGGGCGCAGCCTCTGCTGCCGATCTCAAGTTCGCACCCGGTCAGGATGCCAAATTCAATTGGAAAAGCTACGAGGATTTCAAGGCGGCGCATGCTGACCTTAAAGGCCAGACTCTGACGATCTTCGGCCCCTGGCGTGGCGAAGACGAAGCGCTGTTCCAGTCGGTGCTCGCTTATTTTGCCGATGCGACCGGCGTGAACGTCCGTTACTCCTCGTCGGAAAACTACGAGCAGCAGATCGTTATCGACACGCAGGCCGGTTCTCCGCCGGACATCGCCATCCTGCCGCAGCCGGGCCTGCTGGCCGATCTGGCTGCCAAGGGTTTTCTGGTGCCGCTGGGTGACGATACCGCCAACTGGGTGAAGGACAACTACGGCGCCGGCCAGTCCTGGGTCGATCTTGGCAGTTACAAAGGCAAGGATGGCAACAAGGCCTATTTCGCTTTCCCCTTCAAGGCGGATGTGAAGTCGCTCGTCTGGTATGTGCCGGAGAATTTTGAAGAGGCCGGGTACGAGGTTCCTGAAACCATGGAAGACCTCCTCAAGCTGACGGATCAGATCGTCGCAGATGGTGGTACGCCATGGTGCATCGGCCTTGGTTCGGGTGGTGCGACCGGCTGGCCGGCAACGGACTGGGTGGAAGACCTGATGCTGCGCACGCAGCCGCTCGATGTCTACCAGAAGTGGACGACCAACGAGATCAAGTTCACCGATCCGGCCGTCGTCGAGGCGATCAACGAGTTCGGCAAGTTCGCCAAGAATGAAAAATATGTCAGCGGCGGCGTTGCGGCTGTCGCTTCCACCGATTTCCGTGACAGCCCGAAGGGGCTCTTCGACATTCCGCCGAAGTGCTACCTGCATCATCAGGCATCTTTCATTCCTTCCTTCTTCCCGGAAGGCACGAAGGTCGGTACGGATGCGGACTTCTTCTACATGCCGACCTACGCCTCCAAGCCGGACCTCGGCAAACCGGTGCTCGGGGCCGGAACGCTGGTGACGGTCACGAAGGAATCGCCATCCTCGAAGGCATTCGTGGAATTCCTCAAGACCCCGATCGCGCATGAGGTCTGGATGGCGCAGTCCAGCTTCCTGACGCCTTACAAGGGCGTGAACGTTGACACCTATGCCAACGAACAGATGAAGCGTCAGGGTGAAATCCTGACGACGGCGACTAGCTTCGGCTTCGACGGTTCTGACCTGATGCCGGGCAAGATCGGTGCTGGTGCGTTCTGGACAGGCATGATCGATTTCGTCGGCGGTAAGTCTGCCGATCAGGTTGCCGCGGACATCCAGAAGGCCTGGGACGGCCTCAAGTAACGTCAGTCGGGCTTGGCCCGGTGGAGCATATCCGCCGGGCCTCTTGCCAACGAAACGGCTCCGGCGATCGCTGAAAAACAGGGCGACGCGGATAAGTATAAAGGGAGGGGAAAATGGCTGCCCAACTCGTCTCAGCGATAGGCGTCATGGTTGCCGGTGTTTTTGCCTGTGCCGCCTATTACTGGTTATCCGACAAACTGTTGCAGGTGATCTTTCCTGTACGGTCGGGCGATGTCATTCACGCATCGCGTAACCTCAACCGTCGTGCCGCCGTCAGGCCGTGGCTTTTCATCGGTCCGGCCGTTCTTCTTCTTCTTGTCTATCTCGTATATCCGGTGATCGCGACGCTGATCCTGTCGTTCTATGATCGTACCGGCAACGAGTTCGTGGGCCTCGCCAACTACCACTGGGCACTGTCCGATGCCGGCTTCCGCCAGTCGATCTTCAACAATATCCTCTGGCTTGCCGTCGTGCCTGCGGCCTGCACCTTCTTCGGCCTCGTCATCGCCGTGATGACCGACCGCATCTGGTGGGGCAACATCGCCAAGTCTATCGTCTTCATGCCGATGGCGATCTCCTTCGTCGGTGCGTCGGTCATCTGGAAGTTCATCTATGAATATCGTGCCGAGGGACAGGTCCAGATCGGTCTGCTGAACGCCATAGTTGAATTCTTCGGCGGCAATCCGCAGGTGTGGATTTCCATGCCGTTCTGGAACAACTTCTTCCTGATGGTCATCCTCATCTGGATACAGACCGGCTTCGCCATGGTCATCCTGTCGGCCGCATTGCGCGGCATTCCGGAAGAAACCGTAGAAGCCGCCGTCATCGACGGTGCAAACGGCTGGCAGATTTTCTGGAAAATCATGGTGCCGCAGATCTGGGGCACTATCGCCGTGGTCTGGACGACGATCACCATTCTGGTGCTCAAGGTATTCGATATCGTGCTGACCATGACCAACGGGCAATGGAACACCATGGTTCTGGCCAACCTCATGTTCGACTGGATGTTCCGCGGCGGTGGTGACAGCGGGCGAAGTGCCGTGATCGCGCTCATCATCATGGCGGCGGTCACGCCGATCATGGTCTGGAACATTCGCCAGGCCAACCGCGAGATGGAGGGTCGCTGACATGGATATCGCAAAGCGCATCCGTCGCGTCGGCCTGCCGCGCCTCATCGTTCACGCCAGCGTTTTGTTCGTCGTACTGCTCTGGCTCCTGCCCACGCTCGGCATTCTGGTCAGTTCGCTGCGCGACAAGGATCAGATCACCGTATCCGGCTGGTGGACGGCTTTCTCCAGCTCTGAACAGACCGCAGCCGTTCGTCTGGCGGATGCTACCGTGCAGAAGCAGGACGGCAACCGCTATGTCATTTCCGGTAATGTCTTTGAAAACGGTGCAGGCGGGAAAGTCTCGGCCTTCGGTGTCCGGGTGCAGGAACCGCGCGCATTCAACGCTGGCGAGCCGGCCGATATCGGTGATGGTGAAACGTTGCTCGTCAATGCCGATGGTTCCTACGAATACAGCAAGGCGTCCAGCTTCGAGGGCGCCCGCGGTAAGCGCGTCTATATTTCCGTCGCCACGCCGCCGGTCTTCACGCTCGACAATTATCGTACCGTCCTGACGTCGGAGGGTATCGGCCAGTCCTTCGTCAACTCGCTGACGGTTGCTGTTCCCGCAACCGTGATTCCGATCCTCATTGCCGCCTTTGCCGCTTACGCGCTGTCGTGGATGAGCTTTTCCGGGCGCAATCTTTTGATTGCCATGGTCGTGGGCCTGATCGTCGTACCGTTGCAGATGTCGCTGATTCCGCTTTTGCGGCTCTACAACGAAATCGGCAATATTTTCGGCGTTCCCTCCAAGACCTATGCGGGCATCTGGCTGGCGCATACGGCATTCGGTCTGCCGCTCGCCATATATCTGCTGCGCAACTACATTTCCGGCCTGCCGAAAGAGATCATCGAAAGCGCCCGTGTCGATGGTGCGAGCGACTTTGAAATCTTCGTCAGGATTATTTTGCCGCTTTCTTTCCCGGCGCTAGCCTCCTTCGCCATCTTCCAGTTCCTGTGGACGTGGAACGACCTGCTTGTCGCAATGGTCTTCCTCGGCACACAGAAGGATGAGCTTGTGTTGACGGGCGCGCTGAACGCGCTGCTCGGCTCGCGCGGCGGCAATTGGGAAATCCTTACCGCATCGGCTTTCGTCACCATCGTCGTGCCGTTGCTCGTCTTCTTCGCTCTTCAACGTTACCTCGTGCGTGGCCTGCTCGCAGGCTCGGTCAAGGGAGGCTGACAATTTCATGAACGCACATACCACACAGGACAAGACAATGACCGCTTCGGTGACTTCCGCTTTGACGCCTAACAAGGACTGGTGGCGCGGCGCTGTTATCTATCAGATTTACCCCCGGTCCTATCAGGACTCGAACGGCGACGGCATCGGCGATCTGAAGGGCATTACGGATCGTCTGGAATACATCGCGAATCTCGGTGCCGATGCGATCTGGATTTCGCCCTTCTTCACCTCTCCGATGAAGGATTTCGGCTACGACGTGTCGAACTACGTTGATGTCGATCCGATGTTCGGCACGCTGGCCGATTTCGACGGACTGATCGCCGAAGCTCATCGGCTTGGTGTCCGCGTCATGATCGATCTCGTCATGTCGCACACCTCCGACCAGCATCCATGGTTCGTGGAAAGCCGGTCCAGCCGCAACAATCCGAAATCCGACTGGTACGTCTGGGCCGATGGCAAGCCGGATGGCACGCCGCCGAACAACTGGCTCTCAATTTTCGGCGGTCCGGGCTGGCAGTGGGATCCGACCCGCATGCAGTATTACATGCACAACTTCCTGACCTCTCAGCCGGACCTCAACCTGCACAATCCGGAAGTGCAGGAAGAACTGCTGAACACAGTCCGTTTCTGGCTGAAGCGCGGCGTCGATGGTTTCCGCCTCGACACCATCAACTTCTATTTCCACGACAAGCTGCTGCGCGACAATCCGGCTCTTGCTCCGGAACGCCGGAATGCGTCGACCGCTCCGGCGGTGAATCCGTATAACTTCCAGGAACATATCTACGACAAGAACCAGCCGGAAAACATCGAGTTCCTGAAGCGCTTCCGCGCCGTGCTGGAGGAGTTTCAGGACATCGCCGCCGTTGGTGAAGTCGGCGACAGCCAGCGCGGCCTTGAGATCGTCGGTGAATACACCTCCGGCGATGACAAGATGCAGATGTGCTACGCCTTCGAGTTTCTGGCACCGGATGCGCTGACACCGCAGCGTGTAGCCGACGTGCAGGCGGATTTCGCGAAAGCTGCACCGGAAGGCTGGGCCTGCTGGGCTTTCTCCAACCATGATGTCGTGCGTCATGTCAGCCGTTGGGGTGCGGATGTCGAGGACAACGACGCTTTCGCGAAGGTTCTCTCCTCCCTGCTTATGACGCAGCGCGGTTCCGTCTGCATCTATGAGGGCGAAGAGCTTGGCCTGACGGAAGCGGATATCGCTTTCGAAGACTTGCAGGATCCCTACGGCATCCAGTTCTGGCCGGAATTCAAGGGCCGCGATGGTTGCCGCACGCCGATGGTCTGGGATGCAGGCCATGCGCAGGCTGGTTTCTCCACCGCCGATAAGGCGTGGCTGCCAATTCCCGCCGAGCACAAGCAACGCGCTGTCAGCAGCCAGCAAGGCAACGAGGCGTCCGTTCTGGAGCATTACCGCCGGTTCCTTGCATTCCGCAGGCAGCATGCGGCTTTCGCGAAGGGCGGCATCGAGTTCCAGCCGGTTGAAGGCGACGTGCTGACCTATAGCCGCACACTCGGCAACGAAACCATTCTGTGCGTCTTCAACCTTTCTCCCAGGGCGGCAGAAGCTGTGCTTCCGGAAGGGAAATGGGAAGCCCTGAAGGGGCATGGTTTCACAAGCCACGTGAACGGCAACAGGGTCGAGCTACCGGCATGGGGCGCATTTTTCGCCCGCTACGCCTGACAAGATAGGGAGGAACGCTGCATGACTAGTCTCGTTCTAAAGGATATCCGCAAGTCCTACGGGCAGGTGAAGGTCCTGCATGGCATCGACCTGAACATCGAACAGGGCGAGTTCGTCGTCTTTGTTGGACCTTCGGGCTGCGGTAAATCCACGCTTCTGCGCATGATCGCCGGTCTTGAGGAGATTACCGGCGGTGAGATGTATATTGACGGCCAGCTCGTCAATGAAATCCCGCCATCACGCCGCGGCATTGCCATGGTATTCCAGTCCTATGCGCTCTATCCGCACATGACGGTTTACGACAACATGGCTTTCGGCATGAAGATTGCCAAGGAAAGCAGGCAGGAAATCGACCGCCGCGTTCGCGCCGCCGCCGAAATCCTGCAGCTGACCCAATATTTGGAGCGTCTGCCGAAGGCGCTCTCAGGCGGTCAGCGCCAGCGTGTGGCCATCGGCCGCGCCATTTGCCGCAACCCGAAGGTCTTCCTGTTCGATGAGCCTCTTTCGAATCTCGATGCGGCCCTGCGTGTCGCCACCCGCATCGAGATCGCCAAGCTGTCTGAGCAGATGTCGGATACGACGATGATCTACGTCACCCACGATCAGGTCGAGGCGATGACGCTGGCGGATCGCATCGTGGTGTTGAATGCGGGTCGTGTCGAGCAGGTGGGAGCGCCGCTGGAGCTTTACGAAAACCCCGCCAATCTTTTCGTGGCACGCTTCATCGGCTCACCCGCCATGAACATCATCGCTGCGAAAATCGCCGCGACCGGCGAGAAAACCGTGATCGAACTGGCCGGCGGGAAGACGCTCACTCTTGACCTAGCCACGCCATCGGCCGAGCAGGGCAAGGCCGCGAGCTTCGGTGTCCGGCCGGAAGATCTCAGCCTCGTCACGGGCGATGACTATCTGTTCGAGGGCAAGGTTGCGATTGTCGAGGCACTCGGCGAAGTGACGCTGCTTTATCTGGAGGCGCCAAGCGGACAGGAACCCGTCATCGTCAAGCTGCCGGGCATCGTACCCGTCCATAAAGGTGAAACATTGCGCTTTGCTGCCCCGCGCGAAAAACTGCATCTTTTCGATTCAGACGGGAAAACGTTTCGCCGGTAAGATGGCGTGAACGAGCGATACGGAACAAGCCCGGAATGTACCACGTTCCGGGCTTGTTTTTTGGCCGTAGGCAACAGCCCCGATATGAATTGTTAAAGACTGCGCGTTACTCTCTGGTCGTGTAGTGCGTACAGGAGTATCGAAGTTGCAGAGCGGTGCTGGCAGTTTCAAAAACAGTTATTTGAGCAAGGAAGAATCTTTCATGTACGACCGCGAAGGTCGTTTCCGCATGGAAGACACGATGAACGCGGCGCGGATCGAATATACGGAAAAGGCCGTCATGCACATGGCGGCGCGTCGCTGCGATGTGATCAAGATTTCACAGACGGAAGCGGTACTGGCGCTGCTCACCCAGTACAATCTGCCGAACCAGTTCTACCTGGATATTCCCGATGCCCGCATCACCAAGATCGGCTGTATGCTGCTGCGCGTGAATGCCAACAACACCATCCACGTCCGTTTCCTGAGCATGCTGGCGCAGAAGGAACTAGACCGGATTTTCGTGTTCAGCACACACCCGGCCCACAGGGACCGGAAGCTGGATATCCGCTCGTTCTGATAGGTTGAAGATTGCGAAGCTGCGCGCGTCCATTTCGGTTGCGCGCATGCATTTAGGGCGCCCAAAGCCACGCTCCGACGTGTGGAATCCTTGCATGTGCTTGCCCAGCAATCGATTTCGATTTTCAGGCCGATGCGTCGGGGTAGGGCGGTTTCGCCACCGCCAACCGCCGAGGGTTGCTTAGCTCAGGCTTTCCAGGACGATCTGTTTTAGCTTGATGTCCGGCACTTCAGCGAATTTGAGATCGCTGCGGCCGAAATAGGATTTCTGGTTCATGGCGGACCAGTCGTTGCAGACGAGCTTGTAGCGCTGCTTCGTTTCCGTCTTTTCCGGCATCGCGTAAAGATAATCACCCGTGCGGCTGGAAAGCGGAATATCGCCATCCTGATTGCAGCGTGTGAGAATATCCGCAAGCACCTCGCCATCGACTTCCGTGACCATCAGTTTCCCGTCGAAACGCAGTGATGCGTTGAAATCGTACCGCCGTATATCGCCTTTCGGCAGGCCGGCCCCGAATGAGGTATGGCCGATGAAGCCGACATCCGCTCCGGTCTTCGTGGCGATGGACATGGCTGCGTGCCGCCCGGCCTGACTGACGGTCAATGCTGCCGAGGACTTGCCGACCACGGCCTTTTCTTCATCTGTTAGATGCCGGTCCAGCGTCTGTTCTATCAATGCCCTCAGGGTCTGCGACGCAAGAGCGCCGTTGTCTATGGAAACAGTCTCGACAGCCGGTGCGGTGCCGGGCGCAGCAAAGGTCGCGACGGCCATCGACGTGCACCAGGAACCGGTGTGGACATAGCGCGTGGCGTGCTGCTCATGAACGAAATTCAGATGATCGTGGCCGCCGACGAGCAATGTGCCATCCGGCAGGATTGGCAGGATTTCGCGGTCGGCAACAACGCCCGCGTGGCTGAGAACGATGTTGATTGCATCCTGCCTGACGATTGCCGGAAGGTTGTCCTTCGCCCATGCCGTCGGCTCGGGAATATCCAGCGTGTCCCGCGTCGCCTTGGGGTAGGTGTTGATCGCATTGGTCGCAACACCGGCAACGATGACTTTCCGCTCGCCCACAGTCAGTTCGGCATGGGCCGGTGCATAGGGAGCGCCACTGCGCTTGTCGATGATGTTGCTGAGAACGGTAATGCCGAGTGTGTGCGCACGCGTGACAAAGTTGGCAAGGTCATTATCGATATCGGGTTCGTGGTTGCCGATGTTGATCACGGTAGGGGCAAGTTTGGAAAGCGCCGAGAGGAAGGCCCATTCGATTTCACCTGCCGAGCGTACCGCCACCGCATTGCCGCTTTCGAACAGGTCGCCGTTCAGCAGAATGATGTGGGGTGTTTTATTGGCGACGATGCGTGTTTCGATCGCTGCGAGAAGCTGGCCGATGCGCTCGTAGGCTGAATGCAGGTCGGCAATCACGATGGCGCGTATCGTGGTTTCTTGTGCGATCGCTGCTGTGGCTGCGATCATCACCGGCAGGATGGTTGTCCCCGCCATAAGCTTCAGAACGTCGCGGCGCGTACTGGAGAAAATTGTCATCTAATCTGGTCCCATTCCATCCAGCCGCCTGATCATGTGCGGCTGGGTGAGGAGGGACTATAGGGCAATCATCACAGTTGGATGACAAGTTTTTGTTCCGGCCGTGACAGGTCGGAAGCTGTAGATGTCGGGAGGCATGAAGATGACGGAAGCTCTTGGTTTCCGTCATTCTCGCTCAATGGAAAACGCTGGCGCCCTGATCGGCAGGGCCGGCATTGCGCCGGAAAGTCGCGAACAGTTCGCGGCCCATACCCCACTCATTGCCGGAAAGATCGGCCTGCGCCGGCTCGCGTTTTGCCAGTTCAGCGGCGGAAACGAGAACTTCCAGCGTGCCGGACACGGCGTCGAGGCGGATGATGTCGCCGTCGCGGATGAGCGAGATCGGCCCGCAGTCGGATGCTTCCGGCGTGACGTGGATGGCGGCAGGCACCTTTCCGGATGCGCCGGACATGCGCCCGTCGGTCACGAGAGCCACCTTGAAACCGCGATCCTGAAGCACACCGAGCGGTGGCGTCAGCCGGTGCAGTTCGGGCATGCCGTTGGCCTTCGGTCCCTGGAAGCGGACAACGGCGATGAAATCGCGGTTGAGTTTGCCTTCCTTGAACGCGTCCTGAAGTTCCTGCTGGTCGTGGAAGACGATGGCGGGTGCTTCGATGATATGGCGTTCCGGCTTCACGGCGGAAATCTTGATGACCGACTTTCCAAGGTTGCCGGTGAGCATCTTCAGGCCGCCGGTCGGCTGGAACGGCGTTTCGATGCTGGCGAGAACCTTCGGATCGTGGCTCTGCTCGGGCGAAGGTTCGCGTGTCACGGCGCCGTTCTCGTCGAGTTTCGCATCGATGGTATAGGCCTCAAGGCCATGACCGAAGACGGTGCGAACATCGTCATGGACGAAGCCATGCTTCAGTAGCTGCTTGATGAGGAAGCCCATGCCGCCAGCGGCATGGAAGTGGTTCACGTCGGCCAGTCCGTTCGGATAGACGCGGGCCAGCAGCGGAACGGTATCCGAAAGGTCGGAAATGTCCTGCCATGTCAGGATGATGCCAGCCGCACGCGCCATCGCGATCAGGTGCATCGTGTGGTTGGTCGAGCCGCCGGTCGCATGCAGGCCGACCACGCCGTTGACGATCGAGCGCTCGTCGATCATTTCGCCAGCGGGTGTGAATTCGTTACCCTGCGCGGTGATTGCCAGCGCACGTTTCGTCGCTTCGCGTGTCAGCGCATCGCGCAGCGGCGTGTTGGGGTTGACGAATGAGGAACCGGGCATATGGAAGCCCATGATTTCCATCAGCATCTGGTTGGAGTTTGCGGTGCCGTAGAAGGTGCAGGTGCCGGGACCATGGTAGGACTTGGATTCGGCCTCCAGCAGTTCGGCGCGGCCAACCTTGCCCTCGGCGTAAAGCTGACGGATGCGGGATTTCTCGTCGTTCGGCAGACCGGAGGTCATCGGGCCGGCGGGAATGAAGACGGACGGCAGATGTCCGAAGGACAGGGCTGCTATGACGAGACCGGGAACGATCTTGTCGCAGACGCCGAGATAGACTGCGGCGTCGAACATGTTGTGCGACAGGCCGATCCCCGCTGCCATGGCAATGGCGTCGCGCGAAAACAGCGAAAGCTCCATACCGGGCTGGCCCTGGGTTACGCCGTCGCACATCGCCGGAACAGCACCCGCGACCTGTGCCACGCCGCCTGCTTCCTTCGCCGCGTCGCGAATGATCGCCGGGAACACCTCATAGGGCTGATGAGCCGAAAGCATGTCGTTATAGGCGGTGATGATGCCGAGATTGGCAACCCGGTCGCCGGCAAGGAGATCCTTGTCGGCGGGGGAACAGACCGCAAATCCATGCGCTAGATTTCCGCAGGACAGCATCGAGCGATACACGCCCTTGGAAACCTGCAGGCGAAGCCGCTCAAGATAGGTTTCGCGGTAGGGTTTGGAGCGTTCGACGATACGGGCGGTTATAGCCTGAATGCGGGAATCGGCGGCCATGGGCGTTCATCCTGTTCGTTGGTCGGCAACCGGCCCCTCCTTGGGAGGTGAAAGGCCGGTTGTCGTGTTTCTGTCTTACGTCGCAAGGGCACTTTTACGGGCTGCTCAAAACAGCCTCAGTCTTATGGCGCCCAATAAATGTCGACCGGCGTTTCGGCTCTGTTGAGTACGGCGCGGATCGGCATTTCGTCCTCGTCCTCGGCGGTTTTCGCTTTCTCCAGCGTCGCTTTCTTGGCGGCGCCTTCAATATGCAGCACCAGAAAATTCGCATCGTGAAGACTGGAGAAATTGAACGTCAGCCGTTCTTCTCCGGCGTTTTCAGCCGCCATCGTCAGCACGCCACGCGGTTCGTCCAGATCAAGCGCCTCGTACAGATTGTCGCCGCCGGGAAAGAACGATGCCGTATGCCCGTCCGTTCCCATGCCAAGGATCACCACGTCGAACGGATCGCAGATCGCCTCGGTCTTCACGGTTGCAAGCGTTGCCGCATCTTCGGGAGATGCGGCAGGCTGGAACAACGGGATGAAATAGGCGGCTGCCGCTTCGTTCTGGAGCAGATTATCCGCAACCAGCTTGTGGTTCGAGCGCTCGTTATCGGCAGGAACGAAACGCTCGTCGACGAGCGTGACGCTAATGTTGGGCCAATCGAGCTTGTGACGGGAAAGCGCCTGGAAGAACAGCTTGGGCGTGGAGCCCCCGGAAACGGCGATGCTCGCCGTCCCGCGCTCCTGCGCGGCGCTTGCCAGACGGCTGGCAACGTCCGCCGCCAGTGCCGTCGCCAGGTCGGCTGAGTTATCGAAGATATGCATGGTTTCGCTCATCTCCGTTCACCCTTAGTCGGCATCGTGCCAGGTGCGGCCATCACGCTCGATCAGCGCGATCGATCCGCTCGGACCCCATGTGCCTGCCGTATAACCCTGTACGCCCTGTCCGGTTTCTTCCCAGCTCTTGAGGATAGGGTCGACCCAATCCCATGCGGCTTCCACTTCGTCGCGACGCATGAACAACGTCTGGTTGGAGCGGATCGTATCCATCAGCAGGCGCTCGTAAGCGTCCGGGCTGCGCACATTGAAAGCCTCCGCAAAGCTCATGTCCAGGGAAACCTGACGCAGGCGCATGCCGCCCGGACCCGGATCCTTGATGAGCAGCGACTGCTTTACGCCTTCGTCCGGCTGCAGGCGGATAACCAGCTTGTTGGCTTCGATCTTGCCGGCGGCATCATCGAAGATCGAGTGCGGGATCTGCTTGAACGTGACGACAATCTCGGAAACGCGGGTTGCGAGGCGTTTTCCCGTGCGGATGTAGAAGGGGACGCCAGCCCAGCGCCAGTTGGCGATTTCCGCCTTGATGGCGACGAAGGTCTCGGTGTTGGAAACGCCGCCTTCCAGCTCTTCCAGATAACCCCGAACCGGACCGCCAGCGGAAGCGCCAGCGCGGTACTGACCGCGCACGGTCTGCTTTTCGACATTGCTGGTGTCGATCGGCTTCAGCGAACGCAACACCTTCAGCTTTTCGTCACGCACGGCTTCTGCATCCATCGACGCGGGCGGTTCCATCGCGACAAGGCAAAGCAGCTGCAGGATATGGTTCTGAACCATGTCGCGCAGTGCGCCTGCCTTGTCGTAATAACCGGCGCGGCCTTCCAGACCGACGGCTTCCGCAACGGTGATCTGCACGTGATCGATATGTGCGGAGTTCCACAGCGGCTCGTAGAGCGCATTGGCGAATCGCAGCGCCATCAGGTTCTGAACGGTTTCCTTGCCCAGATAGTGGTCGATACGGAAGATCTGTTCTTCCTTGAAGACGTGACCGATGGTGTCGTTCAGTTCCTGCGCCGAGGCGAGGTCGCGACCGATCGGCTTTTCAACCACGATGCGGGTGGACTTGGTAATCAGCTTGTGTTCGCGGATCTTGTCGGCAATGTCGCCGAAGATGCCCGGTGCGACGGCGAGGTAGAAGGCGCGAACGCGCTCCTTGCCTTCGTCCAAGAGCTTCTTCAGCGTATCCCAGCCGTTTTCGCCCTTGGCGTCGACAGGAACGTAGAAGATACGTTCCAGGAAGCGTGCGACCTGTTCGTCGTCATATTCTCCCGTCTTCAGGTGCTCCTTGAGGGCATCCTGTGCGAACTTGCGATATTCCTCATGGCTCATCACCGAACGGGACGCCCCGATGATGCGGGTCGGGTCGGTAAACTGGCCTTCGATCTGGCGGTGATAAAGAGCTGGAAGCAGCTTGCGCTCCGCCAGGTCACCTGTGCCGCCGAACACGACACAATCAAAGGGGTCAACGGGAATGATCTGACTGCTCATCTCGATTCTCTCGATCTTTAGGGTTGGGGGCATCAATAATCTAATCGATTTAAAAATGCCAGTCTCAGTGGAGCGAAATTGTGAACTTTGATTCTCGAGCCGGAGACTCACGCGGCCTCCGGTGATTTGCAAAAGGTTTCCTAAAATCTGTCCCTAAGCGCAAACCACGAAAGCGCAAGGAAAAGTAGAGGAGCCCTGAACGTTGCTCCGCCTGGAAATGCCGGCACTTTAAGCCTGGCGAACGGAGCAAGCAGATCCTGCCGCCCGAGCACCATGTCGGCATAGAGCTTGCCGCAATAATTCGCGAGCATCACCCCGTGGCCGGAATAACCGCCGATGGACATGACACCCGGCATGACCTCCCTGACGAAGGGTTGCCTTGGCATGGTGATGCCGACGGAGCCGCCCCAGGAATGGGTGATTTCGACATCTTTCAGTGCCGGATAGATTTCGGCGATCTGCTTGCGGATGTGGACGGAGATGTCACGTGGCGAATCGGCCGTGTAGGCTTCGCGGCCTCCGAACAGCAGCCGGTTGTCCGGCGTCTTGCGGAAATAGCGAACCACGAAACGGGAATCGGCGATCGCCTCCTTGCCGGGAATGACGTCCGGATAATCTTCGAGCGGCATGGTCGCACCGATGAAGGAGCGGATCGGCATGATGTGCGCGGCCGTAACCGGTTCCAGATTGCCGATATAGGCGTTCGTGGCAATCAGCGTCTTTTTGGCCGTTATGGTTCCGTAGGGCGTTTCGATGATGGTTTTGCCGCCCGATTGCCGGATGGATGACGCGGGCGTCATTTCGAAAATGTCGGCCCCCGCTGCTTTTGCGGTCCTTGCAAGCCCGACCAGCAGTTTAAGCGGGTGGATGTGGCCGGTGCCGATATCACGCGTTCCGCCGAAATAGTGGTTCGAGCCGACACGCTCTCTCGCCTCCGCCTGCTCCATGAAGGAGATGTGCGGATAGTCATAGCGCTCGTTCATGGCGATTACGCTTTTGCGGTAGTCGTCCTCGTAGGCCGCCTTATGGGAGACGTTGAGCTGCCCCGGCAGATAATCGATGTCGATGCCCCGGTCCCTCGCAAAATCGAGGACATAGTGTTTTGCGCCCTCGGCGATATCGAACAGCAATTTCGATTGTTCGAAGCCGATAATTTCTTCCAGTTCGTCCGGCCAGGAGCGCTGACCGGTGCCGAACTGTCCGCCATTGCGGCCCGAAGCGCCGTCGCCGAAACGGTTCGCCTCAATCAGGACGACGGGGACGCCATTGGCGGCCAGATTGCAGGCGGCCTGAAGACCGGTATAGCCGCCACCGATGATGGCGACCTCCGTTTCCTTCGAACCATCCATGCGCGGATATTCCGGCCGCTCGCCGACGCTTGCCTGATACCAGGAAATACCCGGTGCGATCGGACTTTGCCATGCCATGCCGAAGTCCTCACACGTTGAGAAGCAGGAATTCCCGCTCCCACGGGCTGATGACCTGCATGAAGGTTTCGAATTCCCCGCGTTTCAGGCCCGCATAGAGCCCGACGAATTCATGGCCGAAAACCCGGTCGAACTGTTCTTCGGCTTCGAGAAGCGCCACGGCTTCGAGAAGTCCGCGCGGCAGGTCGATGGAGCCTTCGTTTGCCGTCTCATAGGTGGGCTCGGTCGGTTCGATATTGTTCATGATGCCGAGCCAGCCGCAGCCAAGCGATGCCGCAAGCGCGAGGTATGGGTTGGCGTCGGAGCTTGGCAGACGGTTTTCCACGCGCCGCGCCTGCGGTCCGGAGATCGGCACGCGGAAAGCCGTCGTGCGGTTGTCGTAACCCCAGGCATTGTTCACCGGGCAGGCCATGTCCGGTGTCAGGCGACGGTAGGAATTCACGTAAGGAGCAAGCATCACCAGCGCGTTCGGCACATAGCGCTGCATGCCGCCGACAAACGAGAAGAATTCCTTGGAAGGGCTGCCGTCCTTGTTGGAGAAGATGTTCCTGCCGCTGTCGATCTCCACCACGGATTGATGGATATGCATGGCGGAGCCGGGTTGGCCCTGCATTGGCTTGGCCATGAAGGTCGCATAAATGCCGTGCTTGAGCGCGGCTTCGCGGATGGTGCGTTTGAACAGGAACACCTGGTCGGCCAGTTCGATGGGATCGCCATGGCGCAGGTTGATTTCGAGCTGCGCCGGTCCCTCTTCATGGATCAGCGTATCGATCTCAAGCCCCTGTTTTTCGGAGAAGTGATAGATGTCGTCGATCAGTTCGTCGAACTCGTTGATGCCCGCAATGGAGTAGCTCTGGCCACCGACGATGGAGCGGCCGGAGCGGCCCTTCGGCGGATGCAGCGGATAGTCCGGGTCATCGTTCATGGCAACGAGATAAAACTCGATCTCCGGCGCCACAACGGGTTTCCAGCCCTTTTCCTCATAGAGCGAAAGCACGTTCTTGAGAACGTTGCGCGGTGTGTAGGGCACGGATGCGCCTTCGGCATCCACCACGTCGCAGATGACCTGTGCGGTCGGATCGCTTTCCCACGGGACGACGGAAAGCGTCGACAGGTCGGGCACCAGCTTCAGGTCGCTGTCGCGCGGCTCATACCGGAAATTCGCCGTCTCGTCGGGATATTCACCGGAAATCGTGTGGCGATAAAGCGCAGACGGCAGGGCAAGCGAGGTGTCGCCCGTGAACTTCGCCGTCGGCATCATCTTGCCGCGTGCAACGCCTGCAAGGTCGGGCGTGATGCATTCGATATCCTCGATACCGCGTGCTCTCAGCCACTGCGCAGCTTCGCGCCAGGAGGAAACACCACGGGTTGAGGAAAGGTCGAGAGGGGGTGTCTTTGCCATGGTTGCCGGCTTTTTCGGGCGGAGCATGGTTTTCTTGGGGGGCATGTATCACCGGGTCTCAGTTTCGACTGGCGGCATCATAACCAGAGTTTGGCAATTGGCGAGGGGGAAAGCGCCATCGCGTGCCATTGACAACCGGCTCCGCTTCGAAAAGAGGAGGGAGACAGAACAAGGAATAATCGATGGCTGAAAAATGTGATGTGCTGATTCTGGGAGCGGGAGCTGCCGGCATGATGTGTGCCATCCGCGCCGGACAGCGCGGCCGATCGGTCATCGTTCTGGATCACGCCAAGGCGCCGGGCGAGAAAATCCGCATCTCCGGTGGGGGGCGCTGCAATTTCACCAACATCCATGCTGGCCCGAAGAACTATCTCTCCGCCAACCCGCACTTCGCCAAGTCGGCGTTGGCCCGCTACACGCCGCGCGATTTCATCGCCCTTGTCGAAAAACACGGCATTGCCTGGCATGAAAAGACGCTCGGCCAGCTTTTCTGCGACGACAGCGCCAAGGATATCATCCGCATGCTGCTGGCCGAAATGCAGGCAGCGGGTGCGAAACTGAGGCTCCAGACGGAAATATCGGCGGTTGCCCATGACGGTCAGCGGTTTCGCGTGACGACACCGTCGGGCGTGATCGAGGCCGAAAGCCTTGTCGTCGCGATGGGCGGAAAATCGATCCCGAAAATGGGCGCAACCGGTTTTGCCTATCATATCGCCGAACAGTTCGGCTTGCCGCTTCTGGAGCCACGTCCCGGCCTCGTGCCGTTGACGCTAGATCCTGCCCTGCTGGAAAAGCTTTCTCCGCTTTCCGGTGTTGCGGTCGCCGCCGAGGCTTTCCATGGCAAGACCTCCTTCCGGGAGGCGCTGCTCTTTACCCATCGCGGCCTTAGCGGCCCATCCATTCTGCAGATTTCGTCCTACTGGCGAGAAGGCGATGCGATCCGGCTGAAGCTGGAGCCCGAGATAGACATCCTGTCCCATCTGAAGGATGCCAAACGGGCAAACGGGCGGCAGTCCGCCCAGACAGCTCTTTCCGAAATTCTGCCGAAACGGCTTGCTCAGCATGTTGTCGAGAAGGCCGCGATCACCGGCAATCTCGCCGACATGTCCGACAAGGTGCTGGCGAAGCTGGCAACGGAAGCGCAGGAGTGGCACATCAAGCCCGCCGGTTCCGAGGGCTATCGTACCGCCGAGGTGACGCTTGGCGGCGTGGACACGACGCATCTCGATTCCCGCACCATGGCGGCGAAATCTCTGCCGAACCTCTTTTTCATCGGCGAATGTGTGGATGTGACCGGCTGGCTCGGTGGCTACAACTTCCAGTGGGCGTGGGCGTCCGGCCATGCGGCAGGCGAATTCGCGTGAAGCCGGGGGCTTTAATACCGTGTTAACAGACACGGAGTCATCCTGAGCGAATGCCAGCAAAGCCGGTGTTTCATTGCCGGGCTTGCACATGATGTCACGCTGGACGCCCTCGGAAGAAGGCATGGATCGGTCGAGTATTTCGTCAGGAAAACCGCGTATGAACAGATCCGCACACCTCCACCCTGTCCGTCGCCCTCGGGCGATTGCCGTTGCCCGCGCTGCCAGTGACAACACGCAGGCCGCTTTCCGCCTGGCCATGATTGCAGCCGGTGCGCTTGCCGCACTGTCGGTCCTTCTGTTCTGACCAGCCAGTCAACCTCTTCATCGTTCTGAGAAATCCTGTACAGAATCGCCAGAAGCGCGAGGCTTCTGCCATGTCGGCGTAGAATTTCTCTTCCTGACGTATAGCCTCCCGTCGCGTGCGCGGTTGCTGGTTTTCGATGATGGCGTGTGCTGAATAAAGTACGTGCATGTCACTCTCCTTGGTCGGTGAGAACATGATGAACGTCGTTTTTTGTTTTATCTGCGCAAGATAATGCACTACATTTTTCATCTATGAAAAACGTGACATGGGACGCCTATCAGCTTTTCCTTGATGTTTCGCGATGCGGCGGCCTGACGGGCGCAGCAGCGCAGGCCGGTCTGAGCCCTGCGACCATCGGCCGCCGTATGGTGGAGCTGGAAGAACGACTCGGCAAGGGTCTGTTCCAGAGAAGCCAGACGGGGTACGCGCTGACGCCGGAGGGCAGGGCGCTGTTCGATCGCCTTCAGGCAATGGAGAGTGCGGCGAAAGAGGTGGAGAACTGGCAGAAATCGTCCGCGGCTTCTTCTCTTGTGCGTATCGCGCTCGGGACATGGAATGCGTGGCTGCTGACGGCGAATTTCGCGGCGATCTGCACGGAGCGGGACGATTTTCGCGTCGACCTGTTCATTGCCGAGCAGAGAGCGGCACTGGCCCATCGCGAGCACGATATCGGCATCCGTGCGTTCGAGCCGGAGGAACGCAATCTCGCTGCGATCAAAACCGGCGATGTTGCCTACGCGCCCTACAGGCTGCGGAATGCGGCGGCCTCGGTTTCAGATCGCTGGATTGCCGTGTCGCAGGAGCAGGCGATCTCGAACTACTTGCGATGGCCGCACGAGCAAAAGTCCGACCGTCTGGTCGTGACGGTCAACAGACCGACGGCCTTGCTGGATCTGGTGCGGGCAGGCGCTGGGGTGGCTGTGCTGCCCTGTTTCGTGGGCGATGCGGATGCGCAGCTGATGCGAGACGGCGGGGAAATCGAGGAGCTGCGGCATCGCCAATGGATCGTCATGAACAATGACGATCGCCACCGCCGCGAGATACGCACGGTGGCGGACCGGATGTCCCGCCTGATCAAGGGGCATGCGGATTTGTTTGCCGGACGATTCCAGTCCTGACGTCACAGATCTGTTCTATGGTTGCATTCTGTCAACATAGTCAATTTTTGATTGCATTCAGTCAAATAACCTATAGATTGTTTTTCTGTGAATTAAACTCTTGGGTTGAGGTTGTTATGATAATTTCACCGTCATATGTAAGTGCAATGTCTGCAGCGACGACGCCGGAAGAAGCAGCCAAGATTTTTTATGCAGCAGTGAGCAAGGGTATCGCGTTCGTCGTTGCTGACTCTCTGTCCAAAGCCGTGGCAGCCCACGCGCCGACAGTTGCAGATGCCAGGATTGCCGGTTGGCAAAAGCTCATCGGCGGCGTCGCAATGCAGCTGGCATGGGAATCTCCCGCCATCCTGAAGCCAATCCCTTTGACACAAATTGCCTGCTTCGCGCCGTACGGGCCTGAATTGCAAGGCAATGTGGAGCCGATGGGTGTGAATGTCAGTATTGGCGTCTCTGTGTCGGCAAGTTTCTGATGACTGCGCCCGGCATGCGGTCGCCGCATGCCGGGCTTTTATATCTCAGGCCGCAGAGTTTCCTTGCGCAACGATGACGGGAATAAGAAGATCGCCCCAGTTGCCGCCGCCGCCATGGTGGCGGGCCGAGCGAACCAGTTCGACGGAAACGCCTGCTTCGACAGCTTTCATGACCGCTTGGTTCAGCCTGTGCAGGTCGTTTGCCAACATGCGGATGGCTGCCTGCTGATCCTGGTTCATGGCAGAGGATTGTTCGTCTGCCCGTTCTCTAACTCTCGAAATCGAAGCCATTTTTTCCTCCGTTAATCTGGCTTTTTTTAATTCATTTCACAGGCGGGCGGAGCAGGCCGCCATGTCTCAATTCTTGTTGCCGTTCCATGTCGCCATCGCGGCTCCGTTGTACAGGCACACAATTTTGTAAAAATCAGTCATGCTTCCCTGCAGCCATGTGGCGGTTCGGGACGCTGGCGTCTTTTATTTTTTCCGACGTGCTTTTCTGATGTGAATACTTTTACATTTTCTCGAGCTGCAGCGCCAGAAAAAACATAAAAACAGTGACTTGAAAGATGTTATCCTGTAGCGTGCGTGACAGGGTGGAGCTGTAAAAATGTAAATACTGTAAAAGGGCGCGCCCGGTAAAACTTGTAACAAGTTTGCAAAGGTGAGGATGTGTCCGAGAACAAGATTTTCGCAGGCCCACGCGTACGCCGTGTCCGCAATGGATTGGGCCTGACGCAGACGGCGATGGCCGAAGCGCTGGCGATCTCGCCATCCTATCTCAACCTCATCGAGCGTAACCAGCGCCCCTTGACGGTGCAGCTGCTGTTGAAGCTGTCTTCCGTCTTCAAGGTGGATCTGGACGATCTGCGGGGAGAAGGTGCCGGGTCTGCCGGCCAGCTGAGGGAGGTGTTTGCCGATCCGCTGCTAGCAGGTGAGGTGCCGTCGCAGCAGGAGCTGGTGGAGGTGGCGGATGCCGCGCCGAATGCGGCAAGCGGCATCGTCAAGCTGTACCGGGCGTACAGGGAGCAGGCCAAAAGGCTGACGGATCTTTCGGAACTGCTGGCGCGTGAAGGACATGAGACGGCCCTGTCTGCGACGCGCCTGCCGATCGATGAGGTCCGACACGTGTTTGAAAACAGGTCGTCCTATTTCCACCGTATCGACGTAGCGGCGGAGGCTCTGCACAGGGAGCTGTCGACGGGCGAGGATCTTGCCTCGGGACTGCGTGCCTGGCTTCAGAAAAACCAAGGCATCGTTGTCCGGACGCTTCCGGTTCACGCCATGCCCAATCTTCGCCGACGGTACGATCGCCATTCCATGCGTCTGTTCATTTCCGAACGCCTCTCGCTGCCCGACCAGCTTCGGGAAATGGCGATGGAAACCTGTCTGCTGGCACTGCGGGAGAAGATTGACGGAGAACTGGACGGTCTTGGTCTGGCAGGCGAGGAGGCGCGGCGCATTGCCCGCTTCGAACTGGCGCGGTATGCCGCGCACGCCTTGATCATGCCGTATGGTGTGTTTCTGGCTGCGGCGCAGCGGGCGAGATATGACCTGGATGTTCTGCGTTCCCGCTTCAACGTTTCGTTCGAGCAGGCGGCGAATCGCCTCGTGGCGCTGCAACGGCCATCGGCTGCGGGCATCCCGTTTTTCCTGATGGAAATCGACAATGCGGGCAACCGATTCCGGATGGCGGGTGCGCAGGGCTTTCCCCGCGCGCGCTTCGGCGGGCTCTGTCCGCGGCTCAACATTCACGCCGCCTTTGCACAACCGGGACAGATACTGGTGGAAAAGGTGGAAATGCCTGACGGCGACGCCTTTCTGACGATGGCGCGAACGCTTGAAGGCCCGCAGGTCGGGTTTGGTGAACGCATAAGGCGAACGGCGCTCCTGATGGGCTGCGATGCGGCGCAGGCCGGCGAAACCGTTTATGGCGCGGCGCCGGGCGCAGCTGCTGTTCCGGTCGGGCCGTCATGCAGGCTGTGTGAGAGGCAGGGTTGTCTTTCCCGCGCCGAAGCGCCGCTGACACGGCCGCTGGGGCTGGACGAGATGGTAACGGGACTGAGCGTCTTCGACTTCCAGTAGCTTTTTGCCCGGATTCCCGGTGCCTGGAACACATTCTGTTGAAAATGCTGTGCTGCACATTTCCCGCTTGCTACCGCCAGTTTTCCTTTCTAGTCTCTCCTCAAAAAGGGGATCCCGCGCTCGCTGCGAGGATGCGTAAACAGGAGAAATCATGAAGTACCGTTCGCTCCGCATGACCTTGGCCATGACCTCCGCGCTTGTTGCAGCGGGTTCCGCTATGGCTCAGGAGAAGGTCGTTCACGTTTATAACTGGTCCGATTACATCGACGAATCGATTCTGGCCGATTTCACCAAGGAAACCGGCATCAAGGTCGTCTATGACGTTTTCGACAGCAACGAGCTCGTGGAAACGAAGCTTCTGGCTGGTAGCTCTGGTTATGACGTCGTTGTGCCCACCGCGCCTTTCCTGGCTCGTCAGATCACCGCGGGCGTGTTCCAGAAGCTCGACAAGTCGAAGCTTCCGAACCTGAAGAACATGTGGCCGGAAGTGTCCGAGCGTCTGGCGAAATACGATCCCGGTAACGAATATGCCGTGAACTACATGTGGGGCACGACGGGCATCGGTTACAACGTCGCCAAGGTGAAGGCTGCCCTCGGCGATGTTCCGGTCGACAGCTGGGATATTCTCTTCAAGCCGGAAAATGCCGAGAAGCTGAAATCCTGCGGCATCAACATTCTCGATGCGTCTGACGAAACATTCGCGATTGCCATGAACTACATTGGCAAGAACCCCGACAGCAAGGAAACGGCTGATCTGGAAGCGGGCGGCGACGTCTACATGAAGATCCGCCCCTACGTGAAGACTTTCAACTCCTCCGCCTATATCGATGAGCTGGCCAATGGCGACAGCTGCATCACGATCGGCTGGTCGGGCGATATCCTTCAGGCCAAGAGCCGCGCCGAAGAAGCCAAGAACGGCGTGGAGGTGAACTACGTCATCCCGAAGGAAGGCACCTACATGTGGTTCGACAACCTTGCGATCCCGGCGGATGCCAAGAATGTCGATGAAGCCCATGCCTTCATCAACTATCTGATGAAGCCGGAAGTCATCGCCAAGGCGTCCGACTATGTGCAGTATGCCAACGGCAACCTTGCCTCACAGCCGCTGATGGATGAGGCGGTTTCCAAGAACCCGGCGGTTTATCCGGATGAGGCGACGATGAAGAAGCTCTTCACCATCTCTCCTTACGGACCGAAGGAACAGCGCGTTCTGAACCGTGTCTGGACGCAGATAAAAACCGGTAGCTGATCCGTCCGCTCGCTGGTTGGGGAACGGCCGGCGGGCGCGTTCCCCGGCAGAAACCTCGGTCAGCGGGTCAATGATCTGCTGACGGCTTGCCCGCCTTATTGCAGATCAGTGATTTGAGGGTAGGGCGAATGGCGAAAACTCTGGGGCCGGTAAAGCGGAAATTCAGTCCTTGGAACAGTCCAGATGCTGTTCCGTTCATCCGGTTCGAGAACGTCACCAAGCGTTTCGGCGATTTTGTCGCCGTCAATGACCTGACCCTTGATATTTACGAACGCGAGTTCTTTTCGCTGCTTGGCCCGTCCGGCTGCGGCAAGACGACGCTGATGCGCATGCTGGCCGGTTTCGAGGAGCCGACCGCTGGCCGCATCCTGTTGCAGGGCAAGGATATTTCGGGTGTGCCGCCCTACAAGCGCCCGACCAACATGATGTTCCAGTCCTACGCGCTGTTTCCGCACATGACGGTGGAAAAGAACATTGCTTTCGGTCTGGAGCAGGACGGTCTGCCTAAAGCGGATATCGACAATCGCGTCGGGGAGATGCTGCGGTTGGTCAAGCTGACCGAATTTGCCAGGCGCAAACCCAGCCAGCTGTCCGGTGGGCAGCGGCAGCGTGTGGCATTGGCGCGTTCGCTTGCCAAGCGGCCGAAGGTGCTGCTGCTCGATGAACCGCTTGGCGCGCTGGACAAGAAACTGCGCGAGGAAACGCAGTTCGAACTGATGGACCTGCAGCAGACACTTGGCCTGACCTTCCTGATTGTCACGCACGACCAGGAAGAGGCGATGACCGTTTCAGACCGTATTGCGGTGATGGATAAGGGCATCGTCGTGCAGGTGGCGACGCCTGCGGAAATCTACGAGGCGCCGAACAGCCGCTATGTTGCTGACTTCATTGGTGACATCAACATTTTCGACGCCACGGTGGCCTCGACCGATTCCGCCATTGGCAAGCCCGGAGTGGTGAAGCTGGATTGTGATGGGCTCTCTGTCGCCGTCGAGCAGGAATGCGCGGCCGTCGTCGGAAACCAGGTGGCCTTTGCCATCCGGCCGGAAAAGGTGCGCATCTCGCTTGACCAGCCCGCCGACGTAACGGTCAATGCCGCTTACGGCGAGGTCTGGGATATCGGTTATCTCGGTGACTTTTCGATCTTCATCGTCAAGCTCGCTGACGGTCGCGTCGTTCGCGCCGCTCAGGCCAATGTCTCGCGTCTGGTGGATCGCCCGATCACCTTCGGCGATATGGTGTGGCTGAAATGGACGCCGGACTCCGGCCTTGTCCTGACGCGCTGAGGGAGGCTGGCATGGCGATCTCCACTCCTGAAAACCGGCAAAGCCCCTGGCGATGGCTGGTGGTTGCGGTTCCGTATTTCTGGCTGCTGCTGTTCTTCGCCGCACCGTTTCTCATCATCGCCAAGATATCCCTGTCCGACACGGCAATCGCGATGCCGCCCTATACGCCCGTCTTCGAAGGTTTTTCGAAGATCGGCGAATTCTTCTCGGAACTGGATTTCGAGAATTATCTCTTCCTGACCGAAGATCCGCTTTATCTGGATGCCTATCTGTCTTCGCTGCGCATCGCGGTCATCTCCACGTTCCTGCTGTTGCTCATCGGTTATCCGATGGCGCTGGCCATGGCGCGGTCGCCCTCCAGCATTCGGCCAACGCTGGTCATGCTCGTCATCCTGCCGTTCTGGACGTCTTTCCTGATCCGGGTCTATGCGTGGATCGGTATTCTGAAACCGGAAGGTCTGCTGACCGTTCTGTTCCAGTGGCTCGGTTTCCTCGGGCCTGACCAGCAGGTCAACATCTTCCGCACCGAAACCGCTATATTCATCGGCATCGTCTATTCCTATCTGCCCTTCATGGTTCTGCCGCTCTATTCGGCGCTCGAGAAGCTGGACAACACGTTGCTGGAAGCGGCGGCCGATCTCGGTTGCCCGCCTTGGAAGGCCTTCTGGAAGATCACTTTTCCCCTATCGTTGCCCGGTGTCGTTGCCGGGTCGATGATCTGCTTTATCCCGATCACCGGCGAATTCGTCATTCCCGACCTTCTGGGCGGCGCGCAGACGCTGATGATCGGCAAGACGCTCTGGACCGAGTTCTTCGGTAACCGCGACTGGCCGCTGGCCTCCGCCGTCGCCGTTCTGCTGTTGTTGCTGCTGGTCGTTCCCATCGCAATTTTCCAGAACCAGCAGAAGAAGGTGGGTTGAGGCCATGAAGCGCGGCAAATTCGATATCACCGTCCTGACGCTCGGCTTCGCGTTCCTCTATATCCCGATCATCATCCTGATCGTCTACTCGTTCAACGCTTCCAAGCTGGTCACGGTCTGGGGCGGGTTTTCGCTACAATGGTACGCCGCCATGTGGTCGAACCAGGGCTTGATGGATGCTGCCTGGGTCACGCTCCGAGTTGGCCTGCTCAGCGCCACGATAGGTACGATCCTCGGCACGCTGGCCGCATTGTCGCTGACACGGTTCGCGCGGTTTCCAGGTAGGGTGCTGTTCTCAGGTATGATCTACGCGCCTCTCGTCATGCCGGAAGTCATTACCGGTCTGTCGCTGCTGCTGCTTTTTGTCGCCGTCGGCGTCGACCGAGGCTTCTGGACCGTTGTGATCGCCCATACGACCTTCACCATGTGTTATGTGGCGATTGTCGTGCAGTCACGACTGTTGACCTTCGACCGCAGCCTTGAGGAGGCCGCGCTTGATCTTGGTTGCCCGCCGGTCAAGACGTTCTTCCGCATTACCCTGCCGCTCATTTTCCCTGCTGTCATCGCAGGCTGGATGCTGGCCTTCACACTGTCGCTGGATGACCTGGTGATTGCCAGCTTTGCAACCGGTCCCGGTGCAACCACGCTGCCGATCAAGATCTATTCTCAGGTTCGTCTTGGCGTGACACCGGAAATCAATGCGATTTGCACGATCCTGATCGGCTTGGTCACCATTGGCGTCATTGCCGCTTCGGTCGCCTCCAAGCGGACTGAACTTCAGCGGATGAGAGACGAACATGCGGCAGCAAGAAACTGAAAAAAACTATGTCGGGCGCTAGGTTTCAGCAACTGCCAACACTGTCTCGGATCGGGAGTTTGTCGCAAAGCGGGGCGCTCCACGGTATCGAAATAGGATTTTTCGCCCGTAATTGATCGATTTCAGTTTTAACTGCTTGTTAAGACGGGTTGGCGGAAAGTAAATCCAACGCAGGGTCGTCCTTCTTGTGATGACCGGGGCTCATGATTTTCGAATTGCGAGACTATTCCCCTGACTCTCGTTGAAAAGCACACCTGATACAGGCGGTCGAAAGACCGCCTTTCTTTTTGTTGTGGCTGGTTTTTCGCAAGACCCGTTATTCGGGGTGATCCATCGATTTCGAGACTAGCAGAACGGGCAGCAGTCCGGCGACGATGATGATGATCGCCGGGACGGAGGCATCCTGCACTTTTGCGCGCGAGGCATTTTCGTAGACAAGCGTTGCCAGCGTGTTGAAGCCGAAGGGCCGCAGCAGAATGGTGGCGGGCAGTTCTTTCATGGATTCGATGAGAACCAGCAGCGATGCCGTGAGCGCGGCAGGACGGATGTTCGGCAGAAGAACGCTGAAGAGGGTCTGCAGCCGGTTTCGGCCGAGCGTTCTGGCCGCCATGTCTATATGCGGTGAAAGTTTGTGAAAACCGGCATCCAGTGTGCCTTCCGCCATGGTCATGAAACGCACGGCATGGGCATAGATGATTGCGAATGCGCTGCCGGAAAGCAGAAGCCCGCTGGAAAAGCCGAAGTGGGAGCGGAAAAATCCATCCACACGATTGTCCAGTCCCGTAAGCGGAATGAGTACGCCGATGGCCAGCACGGTGCCGGGCACGCCATATCCCATCGAGCCCAGCCGCGCTGCAATCTTCGATGTGGCAGAGCGGTTGACACGTAGCGCATAGGAAAAGACGAACGCGGCAACGAGCGTGAGGAGCGCGGCCGAGATTGAAACTTCAAAGCTGTGTGCCAGCGCCTTCAGCATGCGCGGCTCTAGCAGCATCTCCAGCCGCTTGGCCGCATAACTGCCAAGCACGCTGACGGGAATGAAGAAGCCGCTGAGAAGCGGCAGAACGCAGAACAGCGTAGCGGACCAGCGCCGCCAGCCATCAAGGCTTTTAAGCGTATGGCGCTGTGCCATGCTAGTTGCTTTGGGCGCCGCGAAGCGCTGCTTTTCGCGAGCATTGCGCTCGACGACGATCAATCCGCCGACAACCAGGAGAATGACGGCGGCAATCTGCGTTGCATTGGCGAGGTTGCCGCGATTGAGCCAGGTTTCGTAAATCGTGAAGGTCAGTGTCTGTACGCCGAGATATTCCACCGCGCCGATGTCGTTCAGCGTTTCCATCAGGACGAGAGACAGGCCGATGGCGATTGCCGGACGTGCCATCGGCAACTGGATCCACCAGAAGACGCTCAGCGGTTTTGCGCCAAGTGTTCTGGCGGCTTCAGCCGCAAAACGGCCCTGCATGGAAAAGGCGGCGCGGGCGGAAAGATAGACATACGGGTAAAGAACGGAACTCAGAACCACAACGGCCCCACCCAGCGACCGCACGTCTGGAAACCAGTAGTCGCGGATGCTGTGATAACCGAAAAGGGCGCGGATCGCGCTTTGCACCGGACCGGTGAAATCGAGAAACTCGCCGAAGGCATAAGCGGCGATATAAGCTGGGATTGCGAGGGGCAGAACCATCGCGAAAGATAGAATGCGACGCAGCGGAAACTCGAAGGTCGTCACCAGCCAGGCGCATACAATGCCAAAAAATGCGGTGGTTGCAGCCGTCATCAAAAGAAGCAGAAACGTGCGCATGCCTGCCCGTGGCAGCACATTGGTCAGCAGATGGTGCCAGCCCTCCGTACTTCCGGTCAGCGCCAGCCAAAAAATCGCCAGAATGGGTATGGCCGAAATGGCGGCCACGACCACGGTCGTAACGGGCAGCGCCGTATAACGTCTTGCTGCCGGAAGAGAAACCGCCATGGAAGTGCCAGCCTGTCGTCGTGTCGAAACCCGAGGCAGCCGCGAATGCGACTGACCCTACGGGTAACTAACTCCGCTTGACCCTAGTTCGCAAGGACGCGCTGCGAGGGAAAGGTAATTTCCACCAGCGTTCCTTCGTTTGGTGTGGAGGTGATGGAGAAGCTGGCGCGGTTGGCGTCCACCATTGCCTTGGTCAGGGGAAGGCCAAGGCCGGTTCCGTCGCCGCGAACGCGCTTTGCGGAAGATGCCACCTGCCGGAACGGCTTCATGGCCTGATCCAGTTCTGAACGAGTCATGCCGATACCGGTGTCGCGGATGCGCAGTGTCACGCTGCCATTCGCTTCATAGGCCGTGGATACGACGATCTGGCCACCTGACGGGGTGAAGCGGATGGCGTTTGACAGAATGTTGAGAACGATCTGCTTGATCGACCGAAGATCGGCAACGATCTGAGGCACGGACTGGGAAAGAGCGGTGCGGATGATAACGCGCTGGTTGTTCGCCTGCGGCTGCACGAGCGAAACGGCCTCCGCGACAGTCTCGTTCAGGGCAACGGCGACGAAATCCACCTCCATCTGGCCCGCTTCGATCTTGGAAATATCCAGGAGATCGTTGACGATATCCAGAACGTGCCGGCCGGAGCGGCCGATGTCGTTGGAATATTCGACATAACGTGGATGGCCGATCGGGCCGAAGCGCTCGGTCGCCATCAGATCGGCAAAACCGATGATGGCGTTAAGCGGCGTGCGGATTTCATGGCTGACACGTGCCAGAAAATCCGTCTTGTGGGCGTTTGCGGTTTCCGCTGCCCGCTTCGCATTGCGCAGTTCCTCTTCGGTGCGCTTCCACTGCGTGATATCGCGGATCACGACGCAATAGCCATGCGTGGACTTGAGCCTGCCGATGGTCATGAACAATGGCAGGAAGCCGCCGGACGCTTCGCGGCCGATGACTTCGCGCCCGTCGTTCAGCACGCTGGCAACGCCGTTGTTGGCAAGGCCCGAGAGATAGTCGAGCACGGCGCGCTGGCTTTCATGCGCAAACAGCGTCACGAACGGCTTTCCGGCAATCTCGTCATTGTCGTAGTTGAAAAGTGCGCTGGCCGAGCGGTTCAGCGAGCGAATCTCGCCGTCCTCTCCCAGAAGAACGACGCCATCGGTCGCCGTTTCCAGAATGGAATGCAGCTCCTCGACCTCGCCCTGCAACAGGGAAAGGCTCTCCTGCGCGTCGTCCACGGTCGCAGCCTGTGTATTTTCGTTGGCTGCCGTAGCAGATACGGTCGTATCGCCAACCGGAATGAGTGAGAGCATCAGCGCCGTCGCCTCTTCCCAGCGGATGGATTGCAGGCGTGCTTTGACCGGAATGACATCGTTTTCGGCATTGACGATTGCCATGCCACCTTCATGGCCTGGCATATCCTCAAGCTCCTGCCGTTGCAGCAACGCGTCCAGCCCGCCGACTTCTTCGAGCTCGCTGATGGAACCGTAGCCCGTCATCCGCAGGAAGTCCGGGTTCGCGTGGATCAAACGGTCGCCGGCGTGAACGAGAAGGGCAACGGGCATCTGATCCAGCGTTTCCGCGGTCAGGGAATCGGTGGTACGGGTGCGGGCGGGCAGGATCTCTGCCGGAACATTCGCAACGGGGGCCATCGCGGTGTCATCGGTCGAAATTTCGGTCACGACCTCGGCATGCGTGGTCGCGGGTTTCTCGCCGCGCACGTAATCAGCAAACAGATCGTCTTCCTCCGCATCCGGCTCGGAGACAGCTTCATGGTCTTCCGGCACCGGTGAAGCAGCGGTATCGAGTACTGGCTCAACCGGTTCCGCTACGTCATTCTCAGCCGTGCTTTCCGGATTGGACGGGGCGGCGGAAAGATCGGCAGGCGTCAGATCCTCGGAGGAAAGGGTTCTGCCGATTTCACGGAACGCGGCCTGCTCGCTGGCACTCAGGGCTTCGCGGGAGCGTATGCGCCTGTCTTCGAGCTGAACCACCTTGTCGGAATAGCGGCGTCCGGGCGTGGGCGTGATGTCCAGCACCGGAACCTCGAAGGCTGGAGGCTCATAGCTGCGGCCGGGTTCGTCGCTCGTCCTATCGTTAATATCGACGGCGTGTACGGGGTCAATGTCATCGATATGCTCAACGGTTTCGTCGTCGACAGGAGCAGCCTCAGGTTCACCGAAGGCTTCATCGAGGAAGCTCAGCGGCTCGTGGCTTTCCTCAACACTCTCGTCCTCCGACGCGACGTCTGGAGCGGCATCGCGGGCTTCGGTTGCTTCTGCGAATGTCAGGCCGATGCCGTTCGGATCTTCGACCGCATCCGCCAGCCGCACGATGCCGAAGCCGCGAAAACCGTCGAACTCGCGCGAGCGCGTGTAGGTCGGCAGGGCTGCAAGATCGATGGGAACGACAAGCGAGGTGTTCTCCACCGGCCAATAGATGGTCTTGCCCGACCATGTGTCGCGGCGACCGAGAAGCTCACGGATCTTTCCGTCTGCATCGAGGTTGAAGAGGGCGGCGACGTCCGCGAAATTCATGCCGTCGACAGCTGCCGCTTTCGGGCCGACCGCCTCGGCGAACTCATGCGAGATCGAGCTGAAACGCCCTTCGGCGTCAATTTTCCAGACGAAACGTGAGGCGCGAGACGACGGATTGAAGACGAAGCCGCCGTCGCCGTCGCCTTTTGTTTCCGTCTCCGGGGCAGCGGGTGCTTCTTCCGTCGCGGGCGTGACAGGTGCTACCTCCGGTTCTTCGGCAAGCGCATCAGCTGCTTCGTTCAGCGCGACGGCGGGTTCTTCCAGCGCCTCGGCGTGGTCGATATCATCTGCTTCCGGGTTGCTTTGCTCATCCTCGAACTCGGAAATCACCTCGCGCTGCACGTCGTGATTCTCAAGCGATTCGATAGCCAGGCTGATGTCTGCAGTCGCGCTGGTCGCAACCTCATCTTCCGCGGCCGCAAGGAATTCCTCAACCTCGTCCACGTCTTCGATATCGGCGACGGCATCGAGAATCGAGGAGAACGCGGCGTTCTCAACGACGGGAGTCGAAACCTCTTCGGCCTGCGGAGCTGGCGTCGGTTCGCTCCTGGGCTGCTCAGGCTGGTCGTCAGCAAAATCACTGACGGGATCCATCCGGCCTAGCGCCGTTTCGACCACGAAAAGCAGGTTAAGTTCGGGCGATTGCGTGATCTGTCCCGTCGCGGCGGGCAGGTAACCCTTGCCGGTCGGGACGGGGCGCTTGACCAACCGTCCCGACTGGTTCGACGCCATGGTCACAAGTGTCTTGGCCGTGCTTGGCGTGATGCCGAGAGCGGAAAAACCCGTCGATGCCGCGATGATCGCGGATCTGCTATCCAGAACCGCCATGTGAATGTCCGGATCATCGAAACCCTCGATCATGCGGCGGGCGCATTCCGCCACATCGGGTGGCGTCTGATCGGTAAGGGCGGAAAACAGAATGGCATTGTGGCCGGGTTCCGCCTCGATGACTTCAACCTTCGCCTGGACGGGAAGGCTTTTGAAACCGGCATTGATGCGAATGGTGACGGGGAGACTGTCGCCGGTTCCGGAAAGGCGCGCGGCCATTGCCCCCAGTTGCCGGAACGTCACATCCTGCCGTTTCGGCCCTTGCTCGAGAAAATCGTAAACCATCGGGGTACCGAAGAGCGCCGCGCCGCGCCCGTTCGCCCACAGAACGTTTTCCAGATTCATGGAAAACAGCGCCATTGCCTCGCCGCGGCCGAAACCGTCACGCACGCGTTCATGCACTGCGATATCGATAAAGGGATATTGAACGGCGGGCATGTCGAAACCTATTCTGGCACTACCGGACCTCGTGCGGTTTCAGTCTTCTTCATGAAGCCGAAAGGTAAAGCCGCACGGGCACCACGTTAACAGAATTTTAAATAACTTCACAGGGCCGCACGGTCCATGGTCCTGCGGATGAATTGCTAAACAGAGTTAACATGAACAGGGTCTCCGGCCCTCTGAAAAGAAACGGCGGCTTGCCTGCGGAAGGCGTCCCGGCATCGCAAAAACACCTTGCCTTTCGAAAGCTTTTTCCGCAAAATTTAATATGGGTCTTGCAAATAGGAAAAACACCTTTTATGTGACCCTCCACGACGGCGCTGCGGCGCGTTGGTGTGCGGTTGTAGCTCAGTTGGTTAGAGCGCAGGTTTGTGGCACCTGAGGTCGGTGGTTCGACCCCACTCAACCGTACCATTCTCCCCTCTTTGAAAGTTCAGTCACTTAGGAACTTCCAAGGAGGGGAGAGATTTCCCCTTCTGTCGATTTCTTCCATCAGCATTATTTCCTGCGTCCCTTGAGGCCACGGTCCTGCTTGGCAAAAACCATTTGGCTAAAATGCCTTGCGCTGGTATTGTCGCGCCAACGAAACCTAATGAGAGCCAGCTGCATAGCGTAGACGCTTGTGCGCGGCGAAATGGACAAGACAGTGATCGACCCCGGAAACGGCCCAAAGCCGTCGGAACAAGGGGCGTCAGTGGTGGACAAAGGGAAGGCGAAGCGTTCCCGTCGTGGCAAGAAGAACAGGCGTAACGGCAAGCCCCGTGACGCCTCTGTCTTGTCGCATGATGTTGTCGCTGATGTTCCGGCCGGTTCCCAATTTGCGTCGGCTCTCGGGCCGGATGACGAACCACGCAAGAGAAAGCGTCGTCGGCGTTCACGTGGGAAGGGAACTTCCCAGCAGCCAGCTGCTCCTGTTGTGAACGCGAAGCAAGCCTCCGATACGTCTGCGCAGACGCCAAACTCCCCGGGTGTGCCCGCAGGGAGCAGGAAGTCGCGCAATCGCAAGCGCGTTCACCGGGACCCGCAGGGACGCCCACTCGTTCCGTCGCATGCACCCAAGCACGTTGCCAAGACCAATGGCCGTGGCAATGGGGTAGCGGTCGCGGAGCAGCAGAAGAAGCATTCGGAGCAGTTCGGCCGCCACGCCTCCAAATTTCATGACCATGGCGCCGACGCCGGCGCAGACATGTATGCGGCGCTCGATCTCGGAACGAACAATTGCCGCCTCCTGATTGCTCAGCCGACGCGGCCGGGCCAGTTCCGGGTTGTCGATGCGTTTTCGCGTATCGTTCGCCTGGGTGAAGGTCTGGTGTCGAGCGGGCGGTTGTCCGACGACGCGATGGATCGCGCCGTGGAGGCGCTGAAGGTGTGCTCCGCGAAGCTTTCGGGCCGTCCGATACGCCGCATGCGGCTGATTGCGACGGAGGCGTGCCGTGCGGCTACCAATGGCGAGGAATTCCTGGCGCGCGTCACACGCGAGACCGGGCTGAAGCTCGAGATCATCAGCCGCGAGACGGAAGCGCGTCTTGCCGTTTCCGGTTGCGCGTCTCTTGTCGGCCGTGAGGCACGGTCCGTGGTGCTGTTCGATATCGGCGGCGGTTCTTCCGAAATCGCTGTCATACGGGTTGGTGAAAACCGCTCGAACCGGCTCGCCAATCACATCACGCACTGGACATCGCTGCCGGTCGGCGTCGTCACTCTTTCGGAGCGTCACGGTGGACGCGATGTCACGCCGGATGTCTTCGCCGCCATGGTGCGGGAGGTTGAGGGGCTTCTGGATGCGTTCCATTGCCCGCCGGTCGGCGGTCAATCCGCGCATGAGGATTTTCACCTCATCGGTACCTCCGGCACCGTGACGACCCTTGCCGGGGTACATCTCGATCTGCCACGCTATGATCGCCGCAAGGTGGATGGTCTGTGGCTTTCCGATGCGGAGGTTACGGCCATGCAGGACAAGCTGCTGGCCTGGGATTTCGCTGGTCGTGCCGCCAACGCCTGCATCGGGCCGGACAGGGCCGATCTGGTTCTGGCGGGATGCGCCATTCTGGAGGCGATCCGTCGCCGCTGGCCCGCTCGCCGCATGCGTGTGGCCGACCGCGGCTTGCGTGAGGGGCTGCTGACGGACATGATGGCGGATGACGGTGCATGGCGGCGTAACCGGATCAGGCGCATGCAGACGGCGCGGCAGGAACGAACAGAAGGTTTGACATGAGCAAGGCGCCGACAAGCAACAACCGTACCGGACGAAAGATCGGCCAGAAGGTCAAGAAGACCAAGCTCAAGGCATCGTCCCGCCGCTGGCTCGAGCGGCATATCAATGATCCTTACGTGCAGCGCGCCAAGCTCGAGGGCTATCGTGCCCGCGCGGCTTTCAAGCTGCTTGAGATCAACGACAAGCATCAGATCCTGAAGGATGCACGCCGCATCATCGACCTTGGTGCGGCTCCGGGAAGTTGGTCGCAGATCGCCGCCAAGGTGACGGACTCGACAGAGGACGACATCCGCGTTGCGGCTATCGACTTCCTTGAGCTGGACCCTATTCCGGGCGTGAAGATATTGCAGCTCGACTTCCTCGATCCGACCGCTCCGGAAAAGCTGATGGAAGCCGTCGGCGGTACGCCCGATCTGGTGTTGTCCGACATGGCGGCGCCAACGACCGGCCACCAGAAGACGGACCATATCCGCACCATGCATCTGTGCGAGGTCGCGGCCGACTTTGCCGTTCAGGTGCTGGCGGAAGGCGGTCATTTCCTTGCAAAGACCTTCCAGGGCGGCACGGAAAAAACTCTGCTCGACATGCTCAAGCAGAACTTCAAGCAGGTTATTCATATCAAGCCCGCATCGTCGCGGTCTGAATCGGTCGAGATGTTCCTGCTGGCCAAGCACTTCAAGGGCCGCAAGGCCGCGGTGCAAAGCCACGAAGACGATCAGGACGTGGCGGCAGGCGAGTAAGCTGGGCCGGAAAGACAAAAAAGGGGATCGGTCCGGCCGGTCCCCTTTTTCTTTGAGCGACGTTGCTGAAAACCGCGTTCCGGACCGGCAATTATTCCGCTGGCTGCGAAACCTTGCCGCGATGGCCGGAGACGGCGGCGCCCGCGTTGCGATCCATGCGGATGATCGGGATGATCGCGAAAAGCGAAACCACGGCCACGATGGCGAAGGCGATATGGAAATCGGCCAGCTGCAGGTGCGAGCCCGAAATCATGGCGCTCACTTCCAGTATCGAGGCGGCGAAGGCGACGCCAAGGGCAAGACTGATCTGCTGAAGCACGGATGCCATCGAGGTGGCCTGGCTTGCCTGGTTGTCCTCGATATCCGAATAGCTCAGCGCATTCGATCCCGTGAAGAAGAACGAGCGGGCGAAACCAGCGGTCACGAGGAAGATCATGATCAGCGGGTAGGGCGTGTCCGGGGTGAAGAAGCTGTTGGCGAGCGTCGTGAACCCGCCTACGATACCCGCGCCGATCAGGGTCGATCGGAAGCCGGTTGAGGCAAACACCCGCTTTGCCATGAATTTTGTGGTGATTGCGCCAATGGCGCCCGCAAAGGTGATCATGCCCGACTGGAACGGATTGAGCCCGAAGCCGATCTGCAGCATCAGCGGCATGAGGAAGGGTATGGCGCCTGTCGAGATGCGGAAGATCGTGCCGCTGACGGAAGCAGCCCGGAACGTGGCATTCTGGAAGATGCGAAAATCCAGAATGGGCGCGGGATGTTTCGCGGCGTGGCGCATGTAGAGAATGCCGCTGATGAAGCCGATAACCGTCGAGGCGATGCCGATGGCAGGCGGCAGGGCGGGAAGGCTGACGACGGAGAGGCCGAAGACCACGCCGGAAGCCGCAACGCCTGAAAGGACGAAACCCTTGCCATCCATCGGCGGTGGGTTCGTCGTCTCGATCTCGGGCAGGAAGATCGTCGACAGCCAGATGCCGATCACGCCGATCGGCACGTTGATGAGGAAGATCCAGTGCCATGAAAAATAGGTCGTGATGAAACCGCCGATCGGCGGACCGGTCAAAGGGCCGACCAGTCCGGGGATCGTCAGCAGGGCCATGGCAGACACCAGCTCGCTGCGTTTCGTGGTGCGCAAAAGGACAAGACGCCCGACCGGCGTCATCATCGCTCCGCCCATGCCCTGCAGGAAACGCGAGACGACGAACTCGAAGACCGAGGAGGATACGGCGCAGCAGATCGACCCCACCACGAAGACACCGATGGCGATGCGGAATATTTTCTTTGCACCGAACTTGTCAGCCATCCAGCCGCTTATGGGAATGAAGATCGCGAGGGCCACCATATAGGCCGTCAACGCCAGCTTCAGCGTGATCGGGCCGACATTCAGGTCGGCGGCAATCGCGGGCAGCGATGTTGCAATGACGGTCGAATCCATCTGCTCCATGAATAGAGCGACGGCGAGAATGAGCGGGATGATGCGATTCATGTGGCTGCCTGCGGTTTTCCGCTGCGACAAGGGGCTGGCCTCCTCCTACGCCTGATAGGCGGGCTTGCCAACTGTATATTTCTTAATTTTCGTCCACGATCAAACCTGCGTGAGGCCGGTTTCCTTGTAATTTTCTTCGCTTATTGTTCGCTGGCACGAGTTTCCGTGATTGAACGATATCGGGAGAAAGATCATGACTCAATTCTTGCCTCTGAGCAGGCGCGGCCTCATCGGAGCCGTTGGCGCCGGCGCTCTCGGTGCACCGTTCCTTATGACGCGGGCTGTCGCTCAGACAGCCCAGCCGCAGACCTCCATGGAGATCGATCACGCCATGCCGCCAGAAACGAATCGCTTCAAGCTGGGAAAGTTCGAGGTTCTGGTCGTGAAGGACGGCGCGCGCGCCGCCCCCAATCCCGGTGAAACCTTCGGAACGGATCAGTCGGCGGAAACCGTCGGCAAGCTGCTGGAAGACAACTTCCTGCCGAAAGATCAGTTCGTCAATTCGTTTTCTCCGGTCCTCGTGAATACGGGATCGGATCTCGTGCTGTTCGACACCGGTTTCGGTGAAGCCGGACGCGGTGCGGGCAACGGTCGCCTGATCGAAGGCATGGCGGCGGCTGGTTATGCGCCGGAAGATGTGACCGTCGTTGTTCTCACCCATATGCATGGCGACCATATCGGCGGCCTCATGGAAAAGGGCGCACCTGCATTCTCCGAGGCGCGTTATGTGTTCGGCCAGGCGGAATATGATTTCTGGACGGACGAAAAACGCGTCGGCACGCCTGCCGAGGGTGGCCACAAGGGCGTGATTGCCAATGTGAAGCCACTGGCGGAAAAGGCGACCTTCATCGGTGACGGTGCAGACGTCGTTTCCGGCATCACCGGCGTCGCGGCATTCGGTCACTCTCCCGGCCACATGATCTTCCGTGTCGAATCGGAAGGCAAGCAGCTCATCCTCACCGCAGATACGGCAAACCATTTCGTGCTGTCGCTGCAGCGACCGGACTGGGAAGTGAAGTTCGACATGGACAAGGCTGCTGCCGCAGCCTCCCGTAAAAAAACCTTCGACATGATCGCGACGGACCGTCTGCCGTTCCTCGGTTATCACATGCCGTTCCCGGCGGTCGGTTACGTGGAGAAACTGGATGCGGGCTATCGGTTCGTGCCGAAATCCTACCAGTTCGATCTTTAATTCTGCTGCAATGCAGCAACAGAAGAGACCCGGAATGGCTTTCCGGGTTTTTTCTATTCCCTTCCTGTCATGAACGTGTTACCAGCCCTCGCCAACTTCCACGCAATCCTTGCAGGACCGCCGGGGTGAACTTATCGTTCCGGAACGGCCATGCATTTTTCAGTCTGAAGGAATTTGGCCATGGCACGCATCATTCAAACACCCACTGGTTTGGACGCGCTCACATTTGACGATGTGTTGCTGCAACCCGGACATTCGGAGGTCATGCCTGGCCAGACGAATATATCCACCCGCATCGCCCGCGACATCGACCTGAACCTGCCGATCCTCTCCTCCGCCATGGATACCGTGACGGAAGGCCGTCTTGCCATCGCCATGGCGCAGGCCGGCGGCATCGGCGTCATCCACCGCAACCTCACGCCCATCGAGCAGGCCGAGGAAGTCCGTCAGGTCAAGAAGTTCGAAAGCGGCATGGTCGTCAATCCGGTAACGATTGGCCCGGATGCGACACTGGCGGAAGCTCAGGCGCTGATGAAGTCGCACGGCATTTCCGGCATTCCTGTCGTTGAGAACGGTGGCACCGGCGGTCACAAGAACGGCCGCCTCGTCGGTATCCTCACCAACCGCGACGTGCGTTTCGCTTCTGATCCGCAGCAGAAGATCTATGAGCTGATGACCCGCGAAAATCTGGTCACTGTCAAGGAAAGCAGCGTCGATCAGCAGGAGGCGCGTCGCCTGCTGCACAAGCACCGCATCGAAAAGCTTCTGGTCGTTGACGCCAAGGGGAATTGCGTCGGTCTCATCACGGTCAAGGATATCGAGAAATCGCAGCTGAACCCGAACGCGACGAAGGATGCGCAGGGCCGTCTTCGTGCCGCGGCCGCCATCAGCGTTGGCGCAGACGCCATCGAGCGTGCCGAGCGTCTGATAGACGCCGGTGTCGACCTTCTGGTCGTGGACACGGCGCATGGGCATTCGCAGCGCGTTCTGGATGCCGTCGCCCATGTGAAGAAGATGTCGAACTCGGTTCGCATCATTGCTGGTAACGTCGCAACAGCGGAAGGCACCAAGGCGCTGATCGATGCCGGTGCGGATGCGGTGAAGGTCGGTATCGGTCCAGGCTCGATCTGCACGACGCGTATCGTTGCCGGTGTCGGCGTTCCGCAGCTTGCCGCCATCATGTCGGCGGTCGAGGCGGCGCAGGCTGCCGATATTCCGGTCATCGCCGACGGCGGCATCAAGTTCTCCGGCGACCTTGCCAAGGCGATTGCCGCCGGTGCATCCGCCGTCATGATCGGTTCGCTTCTGGCCGGCACGGATGAAAGCCCAGGTGAGGTCTTCCTTTATCAGGGCCGCTCCTTCAAGGCCTATCGCGGCATGGGCTCCGTCGGCGCCATGGCGCGCGGCTCGGCAGACCGTTACTTCCAGGCGGAAGTGCGTGACACGCTGAAGCTCGTTCCGGAAGGCATCGAAGGCCAGGTTCCTTACAAGGGTCCGGTTTCCGGTGTTCTGCACCAGCTGGCAGGCGGTCTGAAGGCTGCCATGGGTTACGTTGGCGGCGGCACCATCAAGGAATTCCAGGAGCGCGCCACCTTCGTTCGCATTTCCGGCGCTGGCCTGCGTGAAAGCCACGCCCATGACGTGACGATCACCCGCGAAAGCCCGAACTATCCCGGCGCGGTTTGATCTTTCTAGGCGAATCCTTAAAAGGATTGCCTGACTACAACTATTCGGCGCTCTCCGATTCCAGCCGGGTCGGGGAGCGTTTTCGTGATTGAAGGAGAAAACATGTCACCGACGACCGCAATGTTCTGGCCGATGATTGCCCATGTCCTACTTGTTTTTTCCCTTTACGCCCTGCTTTTCTACCGCCGCAAGAAGTACTCCCTCGTCGATCGCGATGCCGTGTTGCGATATAAGGAACGCGGAGAAGAAGCGCGTGAAAGCCTTCTCGTGAACCGCAATATCGCCAACCAGTTCGAGCTGCCGGTTCTGTTCCACGTGGCTTGCCTGCTGCTTTACATCACCGATGCGGACAATATCGTCACTGTCGTTCTGGCATGGCTTTTCGTGCTGTCCCGCTGTGGTCATTCCTTTGTGCATGTCACGAGCAACAGCCTGCGTTACCGCGCGCCGCTGTTTGCCGCGGGCTTTGCCATTCTCGTCTGCCTCTGGGGCTGGCTCGCCATCTGGTTGGCGCTGGAATGAAACAACACTGCCGGGTTGCCGCATAACTGAGACAATCCGGCCGCCAAAACATTCCGATTTGCGCCATGTCAATTCCACAGCTCGCTTTCCTCGCTAATCTCTCCCCGTTGGTAGAGATTTAGGGAGAATGTGATGGCAAAAACGATGAAGGCGGCTGTTGTCCGCGCATTTGGAAAACCGCTGACGATCGAGGAAGTGCCGATTCCGGATCCCGGTCCCGGTGAAATTCTCATCAACTACAAGGCGACGGGCATTTGCCACACGGACCTTCACGCCGCGACCGGCGACTGGCCGGTCAAGCCCAACCCGCCGTTTATTCCCGGCCATGAGGGTGTCGGTTACGTCGCCAAGATTGGTGCTGGCGTCACCGGCATCAAGGAAGGCGACCGCGCTGGCACGCCGTGGCTTTATACGGCTTGCGGTTGCTGCGTTCCTTGCCGCACGGGCTGGGAAACGCTTTGCCCGAGCCAGCAGAATTCCGGTTATTCGGTCAATGGCAGTTTTGCGGAATATGGTCTTGCCGATCCGAAATTCGTCGGCCGCCTGCCGGACAATCTCGAGTTCGGTCCCGCCGCGCCCGTGCTGTGCGCCGGTGTAACCGTTTACAAGGGCCTCAAGGAAACGGAAGTACGACCCGGCGAATGGGTCGTCATCTCCGGCATCGGTGGCCTGGGTCACATGGCCGTGCAATATGCCAAGGCCATGGGCATGCATGTGGTGGCCGCCGATATCTTCGATGACAAGCTCGAGCTTGCGAAGAAACTTGGCGCGGATGTCACGGTCAACGGCCGCGCACCCGATGCGGTCGAGCAGGTCCGGAAGGCGACCGGCGGCGTGCACGGCGCGCTGGTTACGGCGGTATCCCCCAAGGCTATGGAGCAGGCTTACGGCTTCCTACGCTCCAAGGGCACCATGGCGCTGGTCGGCCTGCCGCCGGGCTTCATCTCCATTCCGGTGTTCGACACGGTGCTGAAGCGCATCACGGTGCGCGGTTCCATCGTCGGCACGCGGCAGGATCTGGAAGAAGCGCTGACCTTCGCCGGTGAGGGCAAGGTGGCGGCCCACTTCTCGTGGGACAAGCTCGAAAACATCAACGACATCTTCCACCGGATGGAAGAAGGCAAGATCGATGGCCGCATCGTGGTGGATCTGGCCGCCTGATGAAAAGATGTAAGTCCTGAATTCTGGCGGCGGCACTTCACGCAAATGTGTGCCGCCGCTTTCATTCGCGCCGATCTTGCGCGGGCCGAACCGCGTTATTCTCCCGCCATCATGCGTTGAGGGAGGAAATGGCAATGGACAAACCGAAGATTACGCAGGCCATGATCGATGCCTATGACGAATACACCCATCTGAGCCTCGATCGCCGCAAATTCATGGAAAAATTGACCGTTCTGGCCGGTTCGGGTGCCGCTGCGGCGACAATCGCGCCGCTGCTTTCCGCCAATAGTGCCAAGGCCGCGGTCGTGGCTGCCGATGATGAGCGGATCGTTTCCGAAGACGTCACATATCCGGGCGCAACGGGCGAGATGAAGGGTTATCTCGTCACGCCGAAATCGGCCCCGGGTCCGCTCGGGTCGGTCATAGTCATCCACGAAAACCGCGGACTGAACGATCATATCCGCGATGTCGCGCGCCGGGTGGCGCTGGAGGGCTTCCGGGCGCTTGCCGTCGATTTCCTTTCGCCACAGGGCGGAACGCCAGCCGACGAGGAGAAGGCGCGGCAGATGTTCAGCGGCCTAGACATGGACGCGACCGTGGCCAATGCCGAGGCAAGTCGCGTATGGCTGGCGGCGCGGCAGGGCGCCAATGGCAAGGTGGGCGCCATCGGCTTCTGCTGGGGTGGTGGGCTCGTCAACCGTTTCGCCACCAGATCCGAGGGACTGAATGCTGGCGTTGCCTATTACGGCCAGCAGGCGCCGGCAGCCGATGTGCCTGCCATCAAGGCGCCGCTGCTGCTGCAATATGCAGGGCTTGATGAGCGGATCAATGCGGGAATAGACGCCTACAGGAAGGCACTGGAAGAAAACGGCAAGACGTTCGAGATATTTGTCTATGAGGGCGTCAATCACGCCTTCAACAACGACACCTCGTCGGCACGCTACGACAAGGCCGCCGCCGATCTGGCCTGGAGCCGCACCACGGATTTCTTCCGCAAATATCTTGCCTGAGCGGGGCCGCGTCTTCAATAGAAAGCCGGGGCATGTGCTCCGGCTACGCCTTTCTGCGTCTACCAGCCCGGCAGCATGTGGCCTGCCCTGAGACGCGGCAGTTTGGGATAGTTCTTCACGTCGCTGTCCAGTTCATCGGCAACACTCATAGGCGAGATGTTGTCGAGGCATGCCGTGATGTGATCGGTGATCGCGTTGACGAGCGATGGCGAGAGCCCGGGTCGCTTCATCAGGCCAATCTGAACGGGCGGGAGTGGCGGGAAGCCGTCTGCTGACGTCAGTACCTTCATGCCACTTCGCAACGCTGATTCCGGCAGGACCGAAACGGCCATGCCCGCGAGGACGGCGGCAGCGACAACCGTGGAAGACCAGCTTGTGAAGAGAATCTGATAGTCCCGGCCATCCGCATCGAGTGCGGAGCAGGCAAGCTGCCTCCAGTGACAGTCGCGGCGTCCAACGGCGAGAGGCACAGGCGCATCGTCCTTGAGCGGATGATTAGCGGACGCGACCCAGCAGAGCGGCTCCGTCCGCACCACGTCCGAAGAGCGGGCGCGGGGATTATGCGTTACCAGCGCTATATCAAGCTCACCGCGCGCCATTTTCTCGCTGAGGCTGACGGACGGTTCGCAAACGATGTACAGCTCGACATTCGGGTGCGTCTTGGCGAAACGCCCGATGATCTCCGGCATGTAGCGATCGGCGTAATCGTCCGGCGTCCCGATGCGCAATGTCCCTTCCAACCGGTTGTCATCGAAGGCGGCGATCGCCTCGTTGTTCAGCCGGATGATACGCCGCGCGTAATTCATCAGCTTTTCGCCTTCCGCCGTCAGGCGGTTACCACGCCCGTCCTTGGCGAAAAGCTGTTTGCCTATCCGCTCTTCAAGCCGCCGCATCTGCATGGAAACGGCAGATTGGGTCTTGAAAACGCGATCTGCCGCCTTGGTGAAGCTGCCGGTATCAACGATCGCGATGAAGGTATGAAGCTGGTCTATGTCGAGGGGTGCGGACATGGATGTTCATCCATAAGAGCTATTGATGGCTTACATTAGAAACATTCGTTGGACTGATCAATAGTCTTGCGACATTTTGACGCCAGCAAATCAATTCAAACCCCGGGGCGCAGACATCGTGTTTCGCCCCTCAGCAAAGGCAGCTTTCCGCGCGTGGTGCGCCGGGGGCGGTGCCGCATCGTGCCGTTACGAAAGGACTTGTGTTATGCGCACGGCAGAACGGAGAATGGAACTGGAACTCGCAACCACCCGGCAGAGCGACACATGGGTTCGCATCGCCTTGCGAGGCGCTTCCTCTGTGAAAACGTTTCTGCGGCGCATTGGCAATCGACTTGTCGCCAATCAGTTGACGGAGCTCGATGATCGGCTGCTTGCCGATGTTGGCCTTGCACGTTCGGATGTTGTGGACGCGCTGGACAGCGGTCTTTTTGAAGACCCGACCGCACATCTGACACGGGCCGCAAGATTGCGCGCGGTGTCTAGGTTCGAAGCGCTTCGTCGCGATTGAGGTCTGCTGCTCAAAACTGCTCAGCGGTTTTGCGATAGCGGAACGCTTTGAAAGATTTTCCCCGCAGGGTGATTTGCCAATAACCCTGCCTTTGCCCGGTGTACGGCCAGCCCGGCCTCACCGGGCTTTTTTGTTTACAACGACCGCAAAGCTCTGCTCAATACTGATATTCTTCAAAAACCGGCAGAACGGAGCCGTTCCAGCGACCGTTGTAGAGGGATATCAGATCTTCGGCGAGCGTGGTCTTCTTGGCAATGACCTCATCGAGCGACGAAAGGAAGACGCCTTCATCCTGCCCATCGCCGTTCAGGCGGTTGCGTCTCTTGAGGCCGTTGCGGGAGATATCGACGACTTCGCGTGCAACGTCGAGCAGCGATTGGCCTGCGACTTCGGTGTTCAGCCCCTTCCCCGGGACGGCATCCCGAAGTGCCAGAACATCGTCATAGCTCCAGTTTGCGGTGAGCGCATCGGCTGCCGAGAGCGCATCACCGTCATAGAGCAGGCCGACCCAGAAAGCGGGAAGGGCGCAGATACGACGCCAAGGTCCACCGTCCGCGCCGCGCATTTCGAGGAAGCGCTTCAGGCGCACGTCGGGGAACAGCGTCGAAAGATGGTTTGTCCAGTCACCCATGTTCGGTGGCCAGTCGGCAACTTCGCCCTTCAGTGCACCGTTCATGAACTGACGGAAGGTCACATGCGTGCAGTCGTGATATTTTCCGTCGCGCACGATGAAGTACATCGGCACGTCCAGCGCCCACTCCACGTAATCCTTGAAACCGAAATCCGGCTTGAATGTGAAGGGCAGAACGCCGGAGCGCTGGTTGTCGGTGTCGCGCCAGATATCGCCACGCCAGGAAACGAGGCCATTCGGCTTTCCTTCGGTGAACGGCGACGAGGCGAACAGCGCGGTTGCGAGCGATTGCAGTTTCATTGAAACACGCATCTTCCGGCGCATGTCGTCTTCGGAAGAAAAGTCGAGGTTCACTTGAATGGTACAGGTGCGATACATCATGTCGAGACCCTTGGTCCCGACCTTCGGCATGTAGCGCGTCATGATCGCGTAACGCGATTTCGGCATGCGCGGCGTTTCCTCGAAACTCCAAAGCGGGCTGCCGCCTATCCCGAGGAAACGGATCCCCATCGGCTCGGCCACTTCACGCAGGGTCGCCAGATGCTGGTTGGACTCCTTGCAGGTCTGGTGCAGGTTTTCCAGTGGTGCGCCGGAAAGCTCGAACTGTCCGCCCGGCTCGATCGAGATCGCGCCCATCCCGTGCTGTTCGCCAAGCCCGATGATGTTCTCGCCGTCCATGATCGGCTCCCAGCCGAGCTTTTCCTGCATGCCTTTCAGAAGTGCGGAAATGCTGGCATCGCCAAAATAGGGAACTGGACTGTTATCCTTGCGGAAAAACGCGAACTTTTCGTGCTCCGTGCCGATGCGGAAGTCGGCTTCCGGTTTGCAGCCACCGGCCAGATAATCTGTAAGCTCCGTAACGGAGGAGAGGGGTGTCTGGTCGGTCGTATCGCGTGCCATGGCTTACCTTGTTATGCGGTGTCTGTTGCGGCGAGGCATATGATTGGCAGATATCGCCGGATACGACGCCGAGGCAAATGAATTTCTTTCAAAGATGCATAAAGGGCAAAAATCATACGGTCCTGACGTTTATTTCCAGTCCCCTATCGTGGCCTGGATGACCGCCAGTGCAGCAACTGCGGCCGTGTCGGCTCTGAGGATACGCGGTCCGAGCGGTATCGGTGTCACAAAGCTGCTGTCACGCAGCATGTCCCGTTCCTCTTCCGAAAAGCCGCCTTCCGGGCCAACCAATAAGGCGAGTTTCGTTTCGGTAATGCGGCCGAGAAGGGGAAGGGGATTTTGTCCTTCGTCGCCCTCGTCGCAATAGATGATCCGGCGATCCCGTGGCCATGTCTCCAGCAGATCCCTGAGTTTGACCGGCTCTGCCACATCCGCGATGGAAAGAATGCCGCACTGCTCCGCCGCTTCGATGGCATTGGCGCGCAGTTTCTCGGTGTTGTGGATCTTGCCCTGAACATGCTGTGTCATGACCGGCTGCAGCAGTCCGGCGCCCATCTCGACCGCCTTCTGCACGAGATAGTCCATGCGCCCGACTTTAAGCGGCGCGAACAGATAATGCAGGTCGGAAGGCGACGGCTGCGGTCGGGTCTGCTCGAAAGGGATGAGGCTGATCTTCTTGCGGCTTGGAAAGGAAACCTTTGCCTTCCACTCGCCGTCGCGGCCATTGAACAGCAAAATCTCTGCGCCATCGGTCATCCGCAGCACGTTGGCGAGGTAATTGAACTGCTCGGCATTTGCCTCGTACGTTACACCCGCTTGTAGCGGTGCCTCGACGAACAGGCGTTGCATACGGAAATTTGCGCGCATCGGAATACTTCGGTCTTCTCAGATAAACAGCGTATACATAAGCCAATAAAGAACGGCTGCAAGCGATGCGCTCGCCGGAACGGTAATAACCCAGGCCGCGATGATCGTCATGAAATGGGAGCGGCGCACCAGATGTCGGCGGCGCACTTCGGATGGGTTTTCCCAATATATGCTGGCCCTGGCAGTCTGGGTGGCTGAAGTCTGGGCGGCTTCCTGTCGTCGTCTCGAGGCATTGGTGTACCACTCGCGGAAGAAGCCGACGCCGAAGACGGCGCCGATTGCCGTGTGTGTGGTGCTGACCGGAAGGCCTAAACGGGAAGCGACAAGCACCGTCGCCGCCGTTGCCACGGAGACGCAGAATGCGCGCATCGGGTTGAGTTTGGTGATCTGTTCACCGACGAGATGGATGAGGCGTGGGCCATAGAGCAGGATGCCGCAGGAGAGGCCGAGCGCGCCGATCAGCATCACCCATAGCGGCGCGCGCTCCGATGTGCTCACCACTTCGTCGTGCACGGCCCGCACGATCGCGACCACCGGGCCGATCGCGTTCGAGACATCGTTGGCTCCATGCGCGAAGGACATCAACCCGGCGGCCAGAATGAGCGGCCACCGGAAGAGGATCCGCAGCGACTGATTGCGGTTTTCCAGACCTTCCGATTGTTTGCGGATAACAGGAACGCACACACGCCAAGCCAAAAGGCCAGCTCCCAGCCCGAAGCCGCTCGCCTGGCCCAGGGAGACATGCACGACCTGCCGCAACCCGACCCAGATGAGGTAGACGCTGAAAACGCCCGTCATCAATCCGATGAGAACCGGCACCCACTTCCTCGCGGACTGGATCTTGTCCTCGCGATAGATGATGAACTCCTTGATGAAGGCAAGGATGGCAACTGCGATGGCGGCACTGATGAAGGGAGCAAGCATCCAGGCAAACGCGATGCTGCCCAGCGACAACCAGTCGACGGCGCTGATGCCGTAGGCAGCCATTCCCGCGCCTGCCACGCCGCCTACGACCGTATGCGTGGTAGAAATAGGCGCCTTTGTCCACGTCGACACATTGACGAGAAGACCGGCCGCCAGAAGCGCGGCCAGCATTGCCCAGGAGAAAGCGGTCCTGTGTGGAATGGTATCGATATTGATGATGCCGCTGGAGATCGTTTCCACCACGTTGCCGCCAGTGATGAGCGCGCCAGCGATCTCGCAGGCGGCGGCGATCAGAAGTGCGGCCGTAAGTGGTATCGCCTTTGCGCCAACGGCAGGTCCGACGTTGTTCGTCACGTCGTTCGCGCCGATATTGATCGCCATATAGGCGCCAACGATCACGCCTGCGAGGATGACGACCGCGCCGGGCGTGCCGGTAACGAACGCGCTCGCAAACAGGGTTGCGAGAATGACGAACATCACACCTGCGCCAAGACCCGCCAGTTGTCGCGTTACGTGTAGGGTCGCTTCCTCGACGCGGGTGATCTTGTCGAGATCCTTGTCGAGTGTCGGTTTCATGTTCGAGGGCGGTTTTGTCGCCATTCAGACCTCGGTTGCCAGAATTCCTTTTCGTCCGGCAGTTTCGCGGGCTGAAGGTAAGATTACGGAGAATCGCTCCATCTCTTATGGCTCCATACAGGATAGGCCTCAAAGACTGGAATCGTAAAATGTTTGCAAGATTGGCAGTTTTTGGGCGACGGCGCTATTGCGATTGCGTCATCTGCTGGCCGAAAGCCTTCATCAACGCCTTGAGTTCCGGTTCGTTGACGCGTCGGGCCGCTTCATCTGGCGTAACCCACTCCAGCGTCCGGCTTCCCTTTTCGCGGAAATCCTCGGCCAGTTCGGCGACTTCGAGCAGGTGGACCTGCACACGGCATTGTACGTTGACGCCGCTGTTCAGTTTCTTCTGGTACTCGTAGAAGCCGAAGGGCGTCTTTTTGACCCTGCCTCGAACGCCTGCCTCTTCGAAGGCTTCCTGTTCAGCGACGGCATGGGCTTTCTTGCCGCCCATCGGCCAGCCCTTGGGAATGACCCAGCGCCCGGTATCACGGCTCGTCAGCAGAAGGACATCCGGTGTCGCGCGCTTTTCGGAGAATCGATAACACAGCGCGGCATATTGCTGCCGCGGTGGTCTGCGGAGCATCAGGCTGACTTCTGTTGCCAATCGATCCAATATGTTCAATCCCGGAGAGCCTTTTTCTATTTACCTGTATAAATGCTAATATAATGTATTCGTGATCAGGACCAATGGTGCTCCCGATCACGATACGCGCTTGATTCGTTATTTTCCTATCGCTGGGATACCCCGTCAATACGGGGTTGCATTATACACGCGCGGCTTCGGGTGGCGCTTAAAGATTGTGCAGACCCCAGTGGCAAAGGCCGTCCATCACGCCATCTGCTTCCTGTTTTCTAGACAGAAACACGCGCCTGTCTTCTGTCGACAGCGCGACCAGCTCTGGAAGGGCGTTGGCGACCACGATCCCGCGGACGCCCTTCAGCTCGAACATGGCGCTGTCATTGCCGGTGTCGCCGGCAACCGCCGTTTCATCGAGGCCGATGCTCAGCTCTTCGCAGAGCCAGGCAATGGCCGCACCCTTGTCCGCCGCCTTTGGCAGAATGTCGAGATCGCGGGCGCTGGAATAAACGATCCGGGCGTCAACGCCCGCTCGTGCCAGTGCGTTTTCGACATCCAGCAGTGCCTGCTCGTCGGCATCGTGCATGAACCAGCTCGATTTCAACCCGTGCTGGTAGCGTTCGGGCTGTCTGACCACATCCCGCATGCCGGTCATTACGTTGCCGATCACATCGACGTTGAAGCCGCTACCGAGTGATCGCGTATATGCGTTCTCGAGATCGGTGCGTCCTCTTGCGTGCAGCATCGTGCCTACGCCGCCGATAATGTAATCCGGGCGGGGCAGCGGCACCTCTTCCAGCAGGGAAAGCTGATCATCGATCAGCCGCCCGCTGTTGAAAACCAGAACGGGACGTCTGTCGTCGGGCAGGGAATACCAGAAATCGCGGAAGCGCCGTGTGGCGTCGTTGTTGCCGACGACGGTTCCGTCGAGATCGGTGGAAAAAAGGCGAAGCGGTTTCAATCGCCGTCGTTCCATGGTTCGGCCCAGTCGGATTCTTCCAGAACCGGCATCATCGTCCTGCCTTCCACCAGCGCGAGCAGCTGCTGCGCAATGCCTGTCCATGTGAACAGACTGCGCGCCTTGTGTGCGCCCATGCGGGAAAGCCGCCCGTAAAGCCGCTCGTGCTTGAACGGTTTCATCATGGTGATGCCGAGGTCTTCCTTGTCGAAAGGATCGGCGAAAAGGGCATGGCGGCCATAGCTGATGGCGCGGAAAAGACCGCCGTGGATCGTAACGACAGTCGGCGTACCAGAGGCCATCGCCTCGATTGCCGTCATGCCGAAAGGTTCATAGCGGCTGGAAAGCACGAAGAGATCGGCTGCACGGTACATGTCCGGCAGGTCTTCGTCGGAAACGTAGCCGGAGAAAGCAACCTTGTCTTCCAGCCCGAGTGACTTCACCCGTTCCTTCAGCTGGTTGAGAATGGTGGTTTCCTGCTCGTCCATGTTCTCGCCGCCGACGGCGAGGTGAAGACGCGCCTCCGGTTCGCGCTGCGCCAGAACCGAAAAGCCATCGATCAGCAGGTCGTAGCCCTTGTTGGTGGCGAGCCGCCCGAGCGCCAGAACCGTTTTGCCCTCGAAACCGAAGCGCTGGCGGATCATCTGGCGAGATGCATCCGAGACCGGAAAGAAGCGGTTGTCATCGTAGCCCGGCGGGATCATGTGGATATGTTTGCGCTTGAGGCCGTAGTCCTCGATCAGCACATCGAGTTGAACCGGCGTCGTGGCGATCACCATGTCGCAGCTGCGGTAGATGATAAGTTCGTGCTGGATGCGTTCCTTGAAGTTGAACTCCAGCTCGAACGTGTCGGCCTTTTCCGGGTAGTCCGTTTCCATCTGGCGCTTTTTCCAGATACCGATGGAATGCGGTGTGTGAAGATGTGGGATTTTGAGCGCTTCGGAAAGCCGCTGCCCGGCGACACCTGCATCCCAGTAATGGCTGTTGATGAACGAATAGGTCAGTTCGTTTTTCTTGATGAAACGCAGAGCGTTCTCGCACCATTCCATCAGGTGGCGGTGCAGGTATTCCTTCGGGATGAAATCGCGTCCGCCGCATGGAATGCGCACGACGCGGACGCGCTCGTCCACCTCGTCGAATTCCGGTTGGTCTTCGAAGCGCCGTGTGTAAAGATCGACCTTGTAGCCGAGCTGTCCAAGTTTCCGCGCGAGTTCGAGGACATAAACCACCTGTCCTCCCGTGTCCGCTGCGCCGAGGGGAGGATGCGCGGCGACATAGCCATGCGTCGATATGAGAGCTATCCTTGGATAGCGTTCAGTTTCGCTCGTGGTTATCATGGGTCCCATCTTGGTAAATTTTTTCAATCAACCAGATAAAAATGCCCTTTGACCCGAAAGGTTCCATCAAGAACTGAATGGAAACTTCGCGCGGCAGTTCGCGGCGCGTGTTTTAAGCGTTACGTTGCAGCATACGCAGCCGCGAAATCCGGTCCCACTCTTTGGCCTGATGCGCTTTGGCCGTCGTTTCCACGATGAAGTCGATATGCGCTTCAGCTGCGGCTCTGGCGGCCGGCGCATCGCCGCGCGCGATTGCTTCCTGAATGGCCACGTGCTGCTGCAATACGGCGTCGTGCGCGCCAGCCAAGGCAAAGATGAGGTGGCGATTGTAGAAGATGTCGTCGCTCAGAAGCCGGTAGCAGGAGCGCAGCGTATGCATCAGCACGATATTATGAGCAGCCTCCCCAATGGCGTTGTGAAACTCCACGTCGCTTGCCAGTTCATCCTCGAACCGGCCGCTTTCGTGCGCGTTTCGCATCGTCTCGATTATGGCGGCGAGGTTCTGCCTGTCCGGCTCCGTGGCGCGCTGTGCGGCCAGTTCTGCGGCCATGCCTTCGATATAGCGCCGGTATTCCAGGAAATCGCGGGTTGCCCGGCTGTGGCGGGTGATCAGGGCACTCAGCGGATCGGAAAACACCTCGCCGACGATATCGGCGACGAAGGTGCCGCCGCCGTGCCTGCTGACAAGCAGTCCGCGTGTTTCCAGTTCCTTCAGAGCTTCCCTCAATATGGGACGGGACACGTTTAGTCGTTCTGCAAGTTCACGCTCGCCGGGCAGCCGGTCGCCGTCGCGCAGCACGCCATCGAGAATTAATTCCTCGAATCGCAGCACGACTTCTTCGGATGTTCGTGTGTGCTGTATCTGCGCAAAAAGCGTCTCGTCCATGGCAGCATTCTCTCGCCGAAATCCTTCAGAAACTATCAGTGAAGCGTTGCACTGGTCAAATATTCTATCCAGTTCGTGCCGTCCCCCTGCGGCAAAGCGGCATATGCCTTTCCGAACTCGCTTTTGTTAAAGCGGAAGTGAGGTCAGCGCCGTGCGTTTTTTCTTCGAAAATGCTTCGAAACGGATACACCGCGCTGCTCCGGCAATTTTGCCGACAAAGAAGTTGGTTTAAGCCGGTCTGTGAACCGGGCAGGAGACTGATCGCAATGGCCAAGGGAAGATTTGCATTCGCGAGCGCGCCGGAACGGGCGCTGGCCCTCGGTGAGGTTCACGCCAGACCCACCGTGCTTCTGGCGCCGTCGCGCATCATCATCCAGCTCGCCTTCATGATGGACGGTGGATCGTCTGTGCACCATGCGGTCATTGCCGAAATGTCGCGCAGCCGCGGTGTCGCGCCGCCGGAGCGGGACGCCCGCCATCATGCGATGCCATGGGGGCAGGGCACGTTGCGCTGGGAGCAGCACACGGAGTTTTCGACCTGGTTCTGGGATGGTCCCGCGCCCGAAAAATTCGGAGGCGATATCGTCGGTGATCCGTTCGGCGATGGTTTCTCGCCGCCCGGCACGCTGATCTCGGGTGTGCGTCTGGAAGTTCGTGCGGATATCGAGACTGTTTCGCATGCCGAAGCCGCTTTCGATCCGACAAGCTTCTGTCACAGCGATGTGCGCGGCGGGGAGGCTGCGATCCTCACCGACTTCCGGCAGGATCGCGACGGCCTGACCCAGATCCTCGTGATCGACCGTGGTTTGAGCAACCACGGACGCGGTGCGCTGGTGCAGAGGGTTCTGGATATAGAAACATATCGCACGCTCGCGATGCTTGGCCTTCCGATGGCGCAAACCCTGTCGCCGGAAATCCGCCGTATCGAGGATGGCCTGACCGGTATCACCCAGCGCATGAAGAACGGCGCGCGTGACGAGGCGGATGCCCTGCTGGCGGAAATGACCCGGCTTGCGGCTGAACTGGAGGCGAACGCGGCGCTCAGCCTCTACCGCTTCGGCGCAAGCCGCGCCTATGACGGCATCGTCCGCGAACGCATCCGCGCTCTGGCCGAAACACCTGTGCAGGGCCATGAAACCATGGGCAGCTTTCTGGAGCGTCGCATGGCGCCCGCCATGCGGACCTGCCAATCGGTCGAGGAACGGCAGGCGAACCTGTCGCGCAAGCTCTATCGTGCCACTGCACTGGTCAGAAGCTGGATCGACGTGGAACTGGAGCGCCAGAATACAGTGCTTTTGAACAACATGAACCGACGCGCCGCCATGCAGCTGCGTCTGCAGCAGACGGTCGAAGGCCTGTCGGTCGCCGCCATCTCCTATTATGTGGTCGGCCTGATCGGTTATCTCACCAAGGCGATCAGCCATGATGTGCTGAAGCTCGATCCCGCCATCGTCACCGGCATTTCGGTGCCCTTTGCGGTTCTCGGCGTCTGGTGGGTGGTGCGGCGCATCCGCCGCTCCCATGCCGAGGGCGTGCACTGAGAACGCTCTAGCTCCGCTCCCAATACGGCGTCGGGCCATAAAGCTCTGCGAGATAATTGATGAAAAGCCGTACCTTCGTCGGCAGGAACTGGCGGCTTGGGTAAACGGCGGAAAGCGTGACGTTCTTCGAACCCTCGTAACCGGGTAGCACCCGCACCAGCTTGCCACTGCGCAGTTCGTGGCCGATATCCCAGGTCGAGCGCAGGGCGATACCGAGGCCGGAAATCACGGTTTCCCGGATCACCTCGCTCGAATTGGTGATGAGCATTCCTTCGGGGCGGATGCTGAAAGCGCCATCCGGCCCCTCCAGTCGCCAGACCTCGTTATTGTGGGCTGGCAGGCACCGATGACGCTTCAGGTCTTCGATCGTTTCCGGCATTCCATGTTCAGCGACATATCCGGCCGAGGCGCAGAGAACACGGCGAACCGGTGCAAGCCGACGCGCCACGAGGCTCGAGGAATTGAGGTCGGCAATGCGGATTGCCAGATCGTAGCCTCCCTCGATGATGTCGATGAACTCGTCGCTCAGGACCAGATTGATCGAAAGCTCAGGGTGGCGCTCCATGAATGTCTTGAGATGCGGCGCGACGTGCATGCGTCCGAACGAGGTGGAGGCCGAGATTTTCAACGTGCCGTTGACTGTGTTGGCGCGGCCGGACACGAAATCCTCCGCTTCTTCCAGCCCTTCCAGCACGGCGCGTATGCGCTCATAAAACCCCTGTCCGGCTTCCGTCAGCGATATCTGGCGGGTGGTGCGCTGGAACAGTCGCGCCCCGAGCTTTTCTTCCAGCCGCTTGATACGCTTGGAAATCACCGCAGGCGAATAGCCAAGCTCCTTGGCGGCATGTGACATGCTGCCCGAGGCGGCAACGGTCGCAAAGACTTCCAGATCGCCCAGGTTCGTCACAGTTGGCTCCTTATTCTTTCCGGAATGGAAAAAATCCATAGCATTTGCCTACGCTCAATCAAAGTGGTAAACAAACAATACCACTTAGAGGATTGTGCAGCGGGAGGAACGATGACGCAGCCGATCAGGTTTCTGGAGCCGCGCCCCGCCGTGCTTTCAAGGCGCGATCTTATCGTGGCGGGCCTGAGCGAAATCCTGCCCGCCGACTGTCTTGTGCACGAGGCGCGGGAACTTGTGCCGTTCGAGACGGATGCCTTCGTTTCCTATCGTCGACTGCCGCTCGCCGTCGCGCTGCCGAAAACCACCGAGCAGGTATCGGCAGTCCTGAAATATTGTCACGAAAACGGCGTTCCGGTTGTACCGCGGGGAGCAGGCACGTCACTGTCCGGCGGCGCGATCCCCCAGGAAGATGCCGTGGTGATCGGTCTTTCGAAGATGTCTTCGATCCTGGAACTGGATTTCTATAATCGTACGGCGCGTGTCCAGGCGGGTGTTACCAATCTCGCGATATCCGACGCGGCGAGTGCCGAAGGGTTCTTTTATGCCCCGGATCCGAGTTCGCAGCTTGCCTGCACCATTGGCGGCAATATCGGCATGAATTCGGGCGGCGCGCACTGTCTGAAATACGGCGTCACCACAAACAATCTGCTCGGTGTGAAGATGGTGCTGGTCGACGGCACGGTTCTGGAACTTGGCGGCAAGCATCTGGACGCCGCTGGTTACGACCTTCTGGCGCTCGTCTGTGGTTCGGAAGGCCAGCTCGGCATCGTCACCGAGGCGACAGTCCGGCTGATTGCCAAGCCGGAGGGCGCGCGTCCTGTTTTGTTCGGTTTTGAAACCTCGGAAGAGGCCGGTTCCTGCGTGGCCGATATCATCGGCTCCGGCATCATTCCGGTCGCGATCGAGTTCATGGACAAGCCCGCCATCGAGATTTGCGAGGCTTTCGCCAAGGCCGGATATCCGCTGGATGTCGGCGCACTGCTGATCGTCGAGGTCGAGGGTTCCGAGGCGGAAATGGACGCCATGTTGGCCGATATCGTCGCCATTGCCAGAAAACATGCCGTGAAAACCGTGCGCGAATGTCAGTCGGCCATGGAGGCGGCGGCAATCTGGAAGGGCCGTAAATCCGCTTTCGGCGCAACGGGTCGCATCGCCGACTACATCTGCATGGATGGCACGGTGCCTCTGTCGCAGCTTTCCTATGTGCTGAAAAGGACGAGCGAGATCACCGACCGGCTCGGCCTGCGCGTGGCGAATGTCTTTCATGCCGGCGATGGCAACATGCATCCGCTCATTCTGTTCAACGCCAACGATCCGGACGACGCTGCGCGCGCCGAAGAGGCGGGCAACGAGATCTTGAAGCTCTGCGTCGATGCGGGCGGCTGTCTCACCGGCGAACATGGCGTAGGCATCGAAAAACGCGACCTCATGCGCCACCAGTACAGCGAGGCTGATCTCGACCAGCAGATGGCGGTTCGCGCCGCCTTCGACGAAGCCTGGATCATGAACCCTTCCAAGGTGTTCCCGCTGGAAGGACGGAAAAGCATATGATGGATGTTTTTACTCCGGAGACGGAGGCTCAGGCAGCCGCTATCGTGCGCGATCATGCTGCCCGCAAAAGCGCGCTGCGCATCGTTGGCGGGAACACACGCGCCGGTTTCGGCAATACGGTGACGGCGGATGCCACACTCTCGTCCAGCAATCTTTCCGGCATCGTCGCCTACAACCCGGCAGAAATGGTCATGACCGTGAAGGCGGGAACGCCTGTTTCCGTGGTCGAGGCAGCCCTTGCCGAAAAACGTCAGATGATGGCTTTCGAGCCGATGGATCATCGCGCCATCATGGCAACGGCCGGAGAGCCGACCATCGGCGGCATTTTTGCCGCCAACGTGTCGGGTCCACGCCGTTACGTGGCAGGCGCGGCCCGTGACAGCCTGCTCGGCGTCCGTTTCATCAATGGAGGGGGTGAGGTCATCAAGGCCGGTGGGCGGGTGATGAAGAACGTGACGGGCCTTGATCTTTCACGCTTTCTGGCTGGCTCCTACGGCACGCTAGGTTTTCTGACGGAAGTGACCTTCCGGGTGCTGCCAAAGCCGCCAACGGAAACAACCGTGGTCATTTCGGGACTGGATGACGAACTGGCCACCACGGTCATGGCCGGAGCGATGGCGCTCAGCGTCGAAGTTTCGGGTGCTGCCCATCTTCCCGAGAGCGTGCGGTCACGCTTCCTCGACGGTGCCTTGCCGGAGGGACCGGCGAGCGTCCTGCGTCTGGAAGGGCTTGTTCCGTCCGTCGAGGCACGGGTGCAGAAGCTGCTTTCGGTGATGGACCGGACAGGGCCATGGGCCTTGCTGGAGAAGGAGCAGAGCAGCCAGCTCTGGCGGGAGGTCCGGGACGTTAAGCCCTATCAGGGGCAGGCGGGCAAGCCGCTCTGGCGCGTCTCAGTTGCTCCCGGCGCCGGACACAGGCTGGTTGCGGCCCTGCGCATGGAAGCAGGCATCGATGCCTTCTACGACTGGCAGGGCGGGCTCGTCTGGATGCAGATGGAGGCCGACCCGGAAGCGGATCTGCTGCGCGGCGCGATCCGGGCGTTTGGCGGTGGCCATGCCACACTTTTGAGGGCGCCCGATGACGTCCGTGCGACCGTCGACGCCTTCGAACCGCGCCCTGCGGCAGAGGTTTTGCTCTCGGCGCGTATCAAGGAAAAGCTTGATCCGGCTGGCATTTTCAATCTCGGCAAGATGGCACGATAACAGGGGCAGCCTGAACCATGCAGACATCCTTCACGCCTGAACAGCTTGCCGACCCGCATGTGGCGGAATCCGAAAAGATCCTGCGCAAATGTGTGCATTGCGGGTTCTGCACGGCAACCTGTCCCACTTATGTCACGCTCGGCAACGAGCTGGATAGCCCACGTGGACGCATCTATCTCATCAAGGACATGCTGGAAAACAGCCGCCCGGCCGACAAGGAGGTGGTAACCCATATCGACCGTTGCCTGTCCTGTCTGGCCTGCACCACGACATGTCCGTCCGGCGTGGACTACATGCACCTTGTCGATCACGCCCGCGCCCATATCGAAAAGACCTACAAGCGCCCGCTCATGGATCGTCTGATCCGTAACGTGCTTGCCTTCGTGCTTCCCTATCCGGCACGGTTCCGGGCGGCCTTGCGGCTGGCGGGGCTGGCGCGGCCTTTTGCAGGAGTGTTTGCGAAAATCCCTGCGCTCAAGCCAATATCTTCGATGCTTGCCCTTGCTCCGGCAAAAAATCCGCGGGCTTCGGCATCCGTCCGGCCCGGCGCGCTTGCCGTGGAAGGCAAAAGGTACGGACGTGTCGCGATTCTCACCGGCTGCGCTCAACCCGTGCTCGATCCGACCATCAACGAGGCGACGATGCGCCTTCTCGCACGTTTCGGTATCGAGGTTGTCGTGCCAAGGGGTGAGGGATGTTGCGGTTCTCTGGTCCATCACATGGGCAGGGAAGAACAGGCGCTGGTTTCGGCACGGCGCAATGTCGACGCCTGGATGCGGGAGATCGATGAGGACGGGCTGGATGCCATCGTCATCACCGCCTCCGGCTGCGGCACGACGATCAAGGACTATGGCCATATGCTGCGGCTTGATCCTGCCTATGCAGAAAAGGCGGCGCGCGTCTCGGCGCTGGCGAAGGATATCACCGAATATCTGGCGACGCTGGAATTGCCGCTGCGGGAAAGAAACGGCCTCACGGTCGCCTATCATTCCGCCTGTTCCATGCAGCACGGCCAGAAGATCACCATGGCACCCAAGCTGTTGCTGAAAGCGGCGGGTTTTACCGTGCGCGACCCGGCGGAAGGCCATCTCTGCTGCGGATCGGCCGGAACCTACAACATCATGCAGCCGGAGATTTCGGCGCAGCTGAAGGCGCGCAAGGTGAAGAACATCGAGGCGACAAAGGCGGATGTGATCGCAACCGGCAATATCGGCTGCATAACGCAGATCGCCACAGGTACGGATATGCCGATCCTGCACACCGCGCAGTTGCTGGACTGGGCCTATGGCGGGCCGAAGCCAGCCGCACTTGCCGCCCGGACTTAGCAGTAATGCAGATGTTTGAAGGGGAAGCCGCAGCCGGATAACGGCAAGAGGTAATGCCGTGCAATCGGGACGATGTGAAACGAAAAACGGGTGGCCAAAGACCACCCGTTTCAAGGCCGTTCCATCATCCCCCTGAGAGAGGTCTGGCGCCTGGCGTCCCCCGCCAAGTGATTTTCAGTGGTTTTTCCACCGTCCGTTGAACCCTAGCGTTCTGAACCACGGTTTCAAGCGGAGAATGTGGTTTTGTACTGCCGCGTGGTTGCGGAATACTGCAACCGTTGCCTTCAGATCACAATGACCTTGGTGCCGACGTTCACGCGCTCGTAAAGATCGGTGACGTCCTCGTTGCGCATGCGGATGCAGCCGGAGGAATTGTTGCTGCCGATTGTCCATGGCTGGTTGGTGCCATGGATGCGGTAGAGGGTGGACCCGAGATACATGGCGCGGGCACCCATCGGATTTGCCGGACCTCCTTCCATGAAGGCAGGAAGGTAATGCCCCTTGGCGGCTTCACGCGTGATCATCTCTTTCGGCGGCGTCCAGCTTGGCCATTCCGCCTTGCGGGTAACCTTGTGCGTTCCCGCCCATTCGAAACCCGGCTTGCCGACACCGACGCCGTAGCGGCGCGCCTTGCCATCTGCCATGACGAGATAAAGAAAGCGGTTCGGCGTATCGATGACGATAGTGCCGGGCTTTTCATTCGTCTCGTAGCTGACGATCTGCGGCAGGAATTGCGGCGCGATCTGCGTGCGGGCTGGTGAGTTGGGCCGTACGGCGGCAGTCTGGACCCGTGCCGGCCGCTGTGATGTGACGCCGGCGCTTGGGCGCTGCGGCATCGCAGCCTGCTGCTGGCGGTAAACGGGCTGGCGGGCAGCGGGTGCGCGTGGGTAGACGACGGGGCGAACATTGGCACCGCCGAGTTGCGTCACCCAGGGAGCCGAAAGGTCGGGGCTGACCACGACCGGAGGGCGCTCGCGGTAGCGGTCATTGGCCATCGCGGCAGTCGCGGAAAAAGTGGACAACAGGCTCAGTGCCAGAAAAACGGATTTCATCGTCATCGGGTGGACTCTTTGTACATGACGCCGCAAGAAAGATCGCCGGACCATCGGCCCGCATATGAAGGATACGTTCGCACCTCGGGACCAGCGAATGGTAAACGCTCATTCATGAAAAGACGTTCTTTGGGTGAAACCTGTCGTTAGGGTTAGCGTGCGGTTTTAAAACATGGTGAATCAGTGGTAAGTGCGCATCTGGCCGGTGGTCGGCCGAAGCTGAAGGTGACTGCCGGATGAGTGAAACGGGACTTCATACGGGTGTGGATGGCAAGATCCGCTGCTTCTGGCAGCAGGGACTTGAGGACTACAGCCGCTACCATGACGAGGAGTGGGGTTATCCGGTCACCGACGATCACCGCCTTTTCGAGAAGATCTGTCTTGAAGGTTTTCAGTCCGGTCTTTCGTGGTTGACTGTGCTGCGCAAGCGCGAGGCGTTCCGCGCTGCCTTTGCCGGTTTCGACTTCGACAGGGTGGCGGGGTTCGGCGATTCCGACATCGAACGTTGCCTCGCCGACAAGGGCATCATCCGTCATCGCGGCAAGATCGTTTCGACGATCAACAATGCACGCCGCGCCGTCGAGATGAGAGACGAGTTCGGCTCGCTGGCGCGCTATTTCTGGGGTTTCGAACCAGCCGCCGCAGAAAGGCCGCAAAAGGTGGACTATCCCACCTTGCGGGCCAACCCGATCACCGCTGCTTCGACACGTCTTTCAAAGGATCTGAAGAAGCGCGGCTGGACATTTGTCGGCCCCACTACGGTTTACGCGTTCATGCAGGCTATGGGCATGGTCAACGATCACATAGAAGGTTGCCATTGCCGGGAGCCGATCGAGGCGCTGCGGCGGGAGTTTGCACGTCCATGAAGAAAACGACCCTCCTTCTGGCCGTGGCCATGACCGTTTCGGCTCTGCCGGCCCCATCCTTTGCTGAAAGTCGCAATGTCGATGGCATCTGGCTGGACGATGGCGAGCGTCTGAAGGAAGTCTCCCTGCCACCGGCGGGCCCGTTGAAGCTGGACGGCTGGACGCGCCGCGGCCGCGGCGAAGTTTACCGGCTGAAGGTCAAGGCCGGGCAGACAGTGAAGATCGAGCTGGCCTCGTCTTCCGAATTTGTGCTGATGGCAATCTTCGATTTTTCCACGCCGGATGAGGACGCGATCTTTTTCAGCGATGCGGAAGGCAAGACCGCCGTCCTGACGCCCAAGGCGGATACGGACTGGCTGATCCGCCCGACCCTCATTCTCGGCTCCTCTCGCCGCGGTCTGGGCGCGCATTACACCCTGACCGTCAGTACCCAGAAATAATCGTATCAGACCGTTTGCGTCAGCGCGATCAGCCCGAAGCTGAGGACGCCGAGGACGACGAGTGACAGGCTGGCGGCGGCGATGACCTTGCCGCCCGCATGGCGCAGGCTGCGGATATCGACCGAAAGACCGAGTGCCGCCATGGACATGATGGTCAGCACGTTGGAAACATGCGCGATGGGTGCAAGCAAGGCCTCGGGGATCAGGCCCAGAGAGCGCGCCATGATCATCAGCACGAAAGAGATGATGAACCACGGAACCATCTGCTGCAGTTTCAGGCGTCCCTTGCTCGACTGGCCGTGGATGAGCGACAGCGTGGCAATGACCGGCCCCAGCATCAGGACGCGGATGAGCTTGACGATGGTGCCGGTCTGTACGGCCAGCGTGCCAAGCGGTGCGGTCGCCGCCAGGACCTGTGGTACGGCGTAGACCGTCAGGCCCGCAAAAATGCCGTATTGCGTGGCATCCAGCCCGAGGAGCTGTGGCAGGAACGGCATCAGCAGAACGGCGGCGACACCGAGAACCGCAGTGAATGCAATGGATGCGGCAACATCTTCAGGTTTCGCGCCGATGGCGGGTGCCGCAGCGGCGATGGCGGAATTGCCGCAGATGGAGTTGCCGCAGGCAATCAGCGTAGCGAGTTTCGGCGGAAGCCCTAGCATGCGGCCGACGCCATAGCTGACGATGAGCGACAGGGCGACGATGAGCGCAATACCGCCGATGAGAAGTCCGCCCGCGCCCTTGAGCAGCGAAAGGCTGAGCGATGCGCCTAACAGCGCGACGGCAATTTCAAGCAGGGTTTTGGCGCTGAACTTGATGCCGGCCGATGCAATCGCCGGCAACGTGACCAGTGAGCGCAGTGCCGTGCCGAACAAAATCGCCAGGACCAGATCGCCAAGCCAGGCATGGCCCATGAGACGCGCCTGAAAGGTTTCCGCGGCAATCGCGACACCACTGACGGCGGCGCACAGAAGAATGCCCGGCAGTAGCGGCGTCAAGCGGCGGAAAGAAAGATGAACTGGTTGGGCGGCGGCACGATGATTTTGCATGCGTCGACAATGCCGGACGTGGATGTTTTATTCTATCAAATAATATGGCATAAATCGTTCTGCAAAATCGAATGAATGAGTCATGACCTTCGAACAGCTGAAAATATTTGTCGCAGTTGCCGAGCGCGAGCATCTCACAAGAGCGGCGCAAGCCATCGGGCTAACCGCCTCCGCAGTTAGCTCCGCGATCAAGAATCTCGAGGCGTTCTATAACGTCGAACTCTTCCATCGGGTTGGCCGCAACATAGAACTGACCGAAAGCGGTCGGGTCTTTCTGGGCGAAGCGAGGGCCACGCTGGCGCGTGTCAGGAACGCCGAGTTGATCCTGTCCGAAATGGGTGGTTTGACGCGGGGTGAGATTACCGTCTGCGCCAGCCAGACCATTGCCAGCTACTGGTTGCCGCCGATCCTCATGCAGTTCAAGAAACGTTACCCTGGCGTCACGCTGAAGCTCGACATAGGCAACACTAAGACGGTGACGCAGGCGGTACTCGAAGGGCTGGCTGAGGTCGGCTTCATCGAAGGTGTGATCGATGAGCCGTCCTTGCATGTTCAGCCCGTCGTTGCGGACAAGCTGCTGGTGGTGACCGGTTCGGCGCATCCTTTCGCCGATGGTCGCCACCTGACAGCGCTCGACATGCTTTATGGAACGGCATGGGTGCTGCGCGAACAGGGATCGGGAACGCGCTCGGCTTTCGAGGCGGCGGTCAGGCAGATGGGCGTCGATCCGGATGACCTGACGGTCATGCTGGAGCTGCCGTCCAACGAGGCCGTTGTCACGGCCGCACGCGCCGGCGGCGCTGCGACGGCCGTTTCCGCTTCCGTTGCGTCACTCTTCCTGCGTCAGGGAATGTTGGTGCGTGCGGGCATCGATCTGCCCGCACGCAGTTTCGCCTTGCTGCGTCATAAGGAGCGCCACACCAGCCGTGCTGCGATGGAACTGGAGCGCCTTAGCAGGGCGGCATCGGAAGACTACAAGGCAGGACTTGCCGGTCTTTGACGGATCAGGCAAGGAGCGCCGTTCCCGGCGCCCCGGTGTGTCTCGGGGTCTAGTAGCCCTTTGACTTCAGCCAGGCTTTCATCATGGCGATTTCGCCTTCCTGCGCCTTGATGACCTCTTCGGCCAGCTTGCGGATTTCGGGATCCTTACCGTATTCCAGCTGAACCTTGGCCATGTCGATCGCGCCCTGATGATGCGGGATCATGCCGCGAACGAAGTCGACATCGGCGTTGCCGGTGTAGTCCATCGACATCTCGCCATGCATCTTCTTGCTGGCATCCATGAAGGCCGCGGTTGATCCGCCGGTTTCCGCCGCGGCGCTCTTGGACATGTCGTGTCCGGCATGACCGCTCTTGTCCTGAGCGAGAAGGGGTGCGGCAGTCGCTATGGCAACAAAGGCTGCGACGATGAAAGAGAGTTTCTTGGACATGGGTTATCCTTTCCGTTTCTGACGGAGTGTTTCGATAAAAATTGAAATGGAAGATCGAAACGTCAGGTGCGGGGCGGTGGCAGTGGCGGCGCAAGCGCCTCGCTGACGAAGGCAACACCCGGATCGGGATGAGGATAGGCGTGGATCATTTTGGCCGTTTCGGCAAAAACGGTCTGCGGCACGACAACGACGCAGGCCGCACAGAACGCTGCGTGTCCTATGTTGCCACGGTGCGGACAAGGATCGCCGGTGTTCATGTCATGCGAGGCTGCAGCCATCGCCGATTCCGGTGAATGGCTGCCGTGTCCGGTCTCCGCCGACATCGGCAAATGCGCCTCGCTTCCCGGACCCGGTGCAATGCCAAGGGAAGCCTGCGCCGGCATGTAGCCATAGGCGAGGCACGACAGGATCATCAATGTGCGGATCAGAAAGCGCATGATGGCAAGTCTACAACAAGGATTGTGAAGGAAGAAAGGCGCTTACGTCAGTTCCTTGGCGATGACGTGATGAACGATACGGTAATCCCGGCTTTCTTCTCCGATCGGCGCCAGCGTCCAGTCCCACGCAGCGGCGGGGGCGGCAATTTCGACACCGTGCAACAGGTCGCCCTGTTGCTGGATACTGCCATCCTTGCCAATGACATCGAAAGACGTATCCGTTACCAGGCAGACCTTGCAGGGCAGTCCGGAAAGCGCATCGAGATGCGTGTGGATAAGCCTTGGCAGCATATCCTCCGGCGCATTGGCGGGTTTCTCCCGCTCCAGCCGGTTGCGGGAGCCGGTGCCGATCTGCGACAGCAGGTTTGCCGAAACCACGAGATCGAGATAGGGCACCCGCCGCAGGAAGTCGAGCGGTTCCGGTGGAGTGCCAGCCAGCAGATCGTCGTAGCCCGAAAGATCGCGGTTTGAGATCCGGACATTCTTTTTGGCGTTGGCGCGCAGTCTGAGCTGCAGGCTGGCAATATGCACCAGATCGACCAGAACCACGGTATCGAACATCGCCACCAGCGGACTGTACGGAATATCCCTGAGCAGGCCGGAACCGAGAACCACGGCGGTTCTCCGTTGCTTCAGCTTGCGGGCCGATGGCAGGATGAACTGCTGGCTGTTCTGCTCATGCTCTGCCCATGCCTTGGCACAGCGATTGGCGCGCGACCACAGGTTTACGGAATAACGCACATAAGGCCGGAATTCCTTCGGCGTCATGGCATTGGTGGCTGCGTATTGGATAGCTTCGAGAATCATGATGCTTTTATCGGCTTTTTGCGGGCGGGCGCAAAGGGAAGGACTTCATAAAGCGCGCCGCGCGTCAGCTGCGTTGAGGATCGACGAGAAGTCCGACGATCCTGCGGACGACCGGAAGCACGACAATAAGCGTCGGGAAGGCAATCAGCCAGGACAAGCCCCATGCGGACATCCATTCCAGCAGTGAGAAGTTGGCGAAACCAACGGCCTTGAAAGTGGCGATCAGGGAGACGACGAACGTCATGATGATGGAGAGGATCAGCGGCATGAGGATCGCGGCATATCGCGCTGGCAGGCGTGACAGTTTCATATAGGCGTCGCTTTCTGGAAATTCGTCTTCATGAAGAGCACCTTTATCAGCGCCCTCCGCAAAGGCGAAGGGTTGAGGTGCGTTGCTTGATGTCAGACGCTTACGGTTGGCAATTCAGCCGACTTGGAGGCGGGTACCACGGCCTCACCGGTTTCGTAAGCCGGTGTAACCCTATCGATAGACATCGCCGCGATGGCCGATTTCCACCACCAGCACGACCAGTTTGTGATCCTGAATATCGCAGATGATGCTGTAGTCACCAACCCGGTAACGCCAGTAGTTTCCGAGTTCGGACCCTTGGAGAGCGCTGCCGGTTTGACGTGGATTATCAAGCGTCGCTAGCCTGTCGTGAAGGAAGGTGCGAATACGTTGGCGTATCTGCGGATCCATTTTCCGCATCGTTTTCTGGACCAGAATGTCGTATTCAATTGTCCAGATCACGCCAGAATTCCTCGGCGCTTACGACCTTTGACTCTCCGCGCTGGATACGTCGCGTTGCCTCTTCCGCCAGATAGAGGTCTTCCATATCCTCGATATGTTTCTCTATCGCCTCGCGGATGTAATAGGCGGAGGTGCGACCGGTGCGCTCGGAAAGCGCTTTCAGACGTTCATAGGTTTCGTCCGGCAGTCGGATGGCGGTCTGTTTGCTCATGGCGATTGTCCTCTCCACGCTCAAGGTGGGATACATGCATCCCATATAGCATGAACATCGGCAGGTTTGCCAGCACAAGCGCAGCCTTTGCGGCTTGCCGCACCGGGCTTCATCCTCTAATACACCGGCATAATTTCAGGAAAAATATCGGACCGGCATTATGAGCGAAAAAGCAAAAAAGCCTCAGAAACTGAAAGCCCGCCTGCCGCGCGGCTTCGTGGATCGCTCGGTTGCCGATATCCATGCCACCAATGAGATGATCGAGAAGATCCGCAGGGTCTACGAGCTTTACGGTTTCGATCCCGTGGAAACGCCGCTGTTTGAATATACCGATGCGCTCGGCAAGTTCCTGCCGGACAGCGATCGCCCGAATGAAGGCGTGTTCTCGCTGCAGGACGATGACGACCAGTGGATGAGCCTGCGCTACGATCTGACCGCGCCGCTTGCCCGCCATGTCGCGGAAAACTTCAACGAAATCCAGCTTCCGTACCGCACCTACCGCGCCGGTTACGTGTTCCGCAACGAAAAGCCGGGTCCCGGCCGTTTCCGCCAGTTCATGCAGTTCGATGCCGATACGGTCGGCGCTGCCGGTGTGCAGGCAGATGCCGAAATGTGCATGATGATGGCCGACACGCTGGAAGCGCTCGGCATCAAGCGCGGCGATTACGTCATCCGCGTCAATAACCGCAAAGTTCTCGATGGTGTCATGGAAGCCATCGGTCTTGGCGGAGAGGAAAACGCCGCGCGTCGTCTCAACGTGCTGCGCGCCATCGACAAGCTCGACAAGTTCGGCCCCGAAGGCGTGAAGCTTTTGCTTGGCCCCGGCCGTAAGGATGAATCCGGTGACTTTACCAAGGGTGCTGGGCTTGGTGACGAGCAGATCGAAAAGGTTCTGTTCTTCGTCGGTATCAAGGACTATGCGGCGAGCGCCGACGATCTCGCCAAGCTGGTTGCCGATACGTCGAAGGGCGAGGAGGGTGTTGCTGAACTGAACGTCATCGGTTCTCTGGTGTCCGGTGCCGGTTACGATGCAACCCGCATCAAGATCGATCCTTCCGTCGTTCGTGGCCTCGAATATTACACCGGCCCGGTTTACGAAGCGGAACTGACCTTCGATGTCACCAACGAAAAGGGTGAAAAGGTCGTCTTCGGTTCGGTTGGCGGCGGCGGTCGTTACGATGGACTCGTGTCGCGTTTCATGGGGCAGCCGGTTCCGGCCACGGGCTTCTCCATCGGCGTATCGCGCCTGATGACGGCGCTGAAGAACCTCGGCAAGCTCGGCCAGGCCAAGCCGCTCGCACCGGTCCTCATCACCGTCATGGATGGCGATGTGGAAAGCATGGGCCGCTACCAGCGTTTCACGCAGGCCCTGCGAAACGAAGGCATTCGCGCCGAAATGTACCAGGGCAACTGGAAGAAGTTCGGCAACCAGCTGAAATACGCCGACCGTCTGGGTTCGCCTATTGCCATCATTCAGGGCGGTGACGAGCGCGCCGAAGGCGTCGTGCAGATCAAGGATTTGATCGAAGGCAAGCGTCTGTCCGGCGAGATCGAGGATAACGCCGCCTGGCGCGAAGCGCGCGTGGCGCAGGTTACGGTGTCTGAAGCCGAACTGGTGGCGAAGGTGAAGGAAATTCTTGAGGCGCAGGCCGAAGACCGGCGTCGGGCAGGTTGAGCCATGCCCCTGATCGATATGCCGGAATTTACCGGAGAGCTTCTGGAAGAATTCGCAGCGCGCCGTACCAGCCGTGTGAACACGCCGGTCATTCAGCCGGCCGAGCCTTTTCTGGATATGGCGGGCGAGGATTTGCGCCGCCGTATTTTCATGACGGAAAGTGAAACCGGTGAAAGCCTGTGTCTGCGGCCGGAATTCACCATTCCCGTCTGCCTTCGCCACATCGAAACCGCAACCGGCACGCCGAAGCGCTATTCCTACCTGGGCGAGGTCTTCCGCCAGCGCCGCGAGGGGTCGAACGAGTTTTATCAGGCTGGCATCGAGGATCTTGGCGATCCCGATATAGCCGCATCCGACGCCCGCGCCATCAGCGATGCCACGGCTGTTCTCAGGCGTCTTTTGCCCGGCCGTTCGCTGACAGTCACGCTCGGCGACCAGCAGGTCTTTGAGGCCGTGGTGGCGGCGCTTGGTCTGCCGCTCGGCTGGCAGAAGCGGTTGGTGCAGGCCTTCGGCGATATGGCGCAGCTTGAGGCGCTGCTTGAAAGTCTTGTCAGCCCCAAGCCGATGACGGGTCTGGATGCACGCGTCGCCGGACTTCTCGCCACAGGTGAGGAAAAGGTGCTGGTCGACTATATCGACAGCGTCATGCAGGAAACCGGCTATTCCACCAATGCCAGCCGCTCGCCGCAGGAAATCGCCCGTCGTCTGCGCGAGAAGCTCGCGCTTGCGGCGACCCGACTGCCGGATGAGAGCTTCGGTCTTCTGAAGCAGTTCCTGTCACTGCAGGCGCCATTGCCGGAGGCTTCGAAAACTCTGTCCGAATTTGCCGAAAAGGCGAAGCTGAAACTGGATGGCGCATTGTCTGCATTCGACAAGCGCGTAGCCGCTCTCGCGAACGCGGGTGTGGCGCTGGAAACGGTGACATATCGCGCTGCGTTCGGACGCCCGCTGGATTATTACACCGGTCTGGTTTTCGAGGTGATGGAAGCAGGTGGCGATAGCGTTCTGGCGGGTGGCGGTCGCTTCGACCGGCTGCTGACGCTTCTCGGAGCGAAGGAAAAGATACCGGCTGTCGGCTTTTCGCTGTGGCTGGACCGTATTGAAGCCGCAAGGGGCAAGCAATGACTGTTACCATCGCTTTGCCCTCCAAGGGCCGTATGAAAGAAGATGCCTCCGCTATTCTGGAGCGTGCCGGGCTGAAAGTCGCGGCAATCGGTAACGATCGCTCCTACCGTGGCCGCGTCGAAGGCCGCGACGATATCGAGATCGCCTACCTCTCCGCGTCCGAAATCGCCCGCGAGATCGGTGCGGGAACGGTCGACTTCGGCGTAACGGGGGAAGACCTCGTGCGCGAAGGGCTGACCAATGCCGATGCGCAGGTTGAATTCTGTGCGCGCCTTGGTTTCGGCCACGCGGATGTCGTCGTCGCCGTACCGGAAATCTGGCTCGATGTGGACAGCATGGCCGATCTCGGCGACGTGGCGTCGGAGTTCCGCGCCCGCCATGGCCGCCGTCTGGCCATTGCCACGAAGTACTGGCGGCTGACGCAGCAGTTTTTTTCACGCCAGCACGGCATTCAGCTCTATCGCATCGTCGAAAGCCTTGGAGCGACCGAAGGTGCGCCTGCCGCGGGCCAGGCGGATATCATCGTCGATATCACCTCCACCGGCTCGACGTTGAAGGCCAATCACCTGAAAATCCTTTCGGACGGTATCATCGTCCGCTCGGAAGCCTGTTTTGTCCGGGCTCGCAAGCCCGAACATGAGGACAACCCTGCTGTACGGGAGATCGTCACACGCGTTCAGGATGCCTTGCGTGCATAAATCCCTCCGATAGAAACGACAAAAACCGCCGGATCGCTCCGGCGGTTTTTCTTTGAGGTTGTGGACCGATCAGGCGTGGGAAACGACCGCGCCGCGCTTGGCGTCGACAGAGTATGCGCCTGGGCCGAATGCCACGAGCAGAAGATATGCGCCGGCAAGCGTGATGTTCTTCATCAGCATGATGCTGTTGAGAGCATTGATCCAGCCGAGAGCAGGCTCAGGCCAGCCGGGAACGGCGACGGTGCCGCTGTGGAATACGAGCGCGGTGAAGACGCAGAATACGGCAAGCGCAAGCGCGGCGATCTTGGTCTGGAAGCCAACAAGAATGGCAAGACCGGTCACGAGTTCGAAGAGGCCCGCAGCATAGGCAAGCAGCGTCGCGGCGGGAAGACCGGCGCCTGTGATCATGCCGGCGGTGCCTGCAGGGTCAACGAGCTTTCCGAAGCCGGAATAGATGAAGATGAACGAAAGCAATATGCGAGCGATGAGAACGATGGCGTTCTGGATGTTGGACATGATGATCTCCAGTAGATGGGCGGCACTTTGCCGATGGCTGCAACACAATTTCTGGCGATATAGATGACTCAAAACACGGTCGGCAGAAAGATGAACAATGGAAGACAAATTGTCTTTGTTTGGTGAACAATATCTCGCTGCGTGAGGTGTTTCCGGCGACGGTCGACCTTACACGGCGAAGCGCATGTTCTCGAAACGGGGAAAAAGGAAAAAACCGGAGATCAGCCCATGCCGGCCATCATCGAAGCCGGATGATTCACCCATGCAGACGACGGGCTGCTGCGACGCTGCCGGTGTGGACAGGTTGGTCGAAAAACAGAACCGCGACGGCGCGGTTGATGCCTGCTCGAACAGTTCCAGCACCTTGCCGTGGTGGCGGCGGTCGTAACAGCGGATCAGCGTTAGCAGGCCGCACTCGGCGTCGGGCAGGCCATGCATGAAGCAGGCATGTTCCCCCAGCGTGATGACGCCGCTTGAAAGATCGCTGCTCCATGCTTCCGAAATGAAAAAATTGGCAAGCGTCAAACCTGTTTCCTGCTCATTGGCCGGAAACGCATCACGGGCATCATGGCGTTTTGATATCTTGAACAATTCGCTCCCCGCATGAATTCCATGACAGCCGCTGACCTCTCAGGCCGTGCAGCTGGGTTGAACCCGATGTCGCCGCATCCGCAATCCGCCAGGCCCTGCCAGGGACGTCCGCCCATGGTTCCAGAGGCGTTTTCTACGGTTGGTTTAAGCGCGCTGACTTATAGTTTCTTTTTTGTATGCGACAACAACTTAATCGAGAAAAAATGAGAGTATCATGTATTTTTGCATCAACGTTTCCCGCAAACTGTCAAAAGTGAATCAATAAGTGAATGCTTGCGACAGCAATGCATGAGCGGTGCCATGACGACAGTAGTGATTCGGACAATTATTGCGGGCAGTTATTTCATTTAAAACAAAAGGCGACCCGTCAAGGTTATCCGTGTCCCAAAAGTAAACAATATAGATCGTGGGCGTGGTCGGTCGTGTGTTCCTGATCCCGCAATGACGTGGGCGGTCCGGGTTTTTGGTGCAGGGTGGGCAACAAAAAAGGGTGGTCCGAGGACCACCCTTCCTTGAGACTGTCTGGAGACAGGACTTCTTAGAAGTCCATGCCGCCCATGCCGCCCATGCCGCCGCCAGGCATAGCCGGAGCGTCTTTCTTGGGCAGTTCTGCAATCATGGCTTCCGTCGTGATCAGCAGCGAAGCAACCGAAGCTGCGTTCTGCAGAGCCGTGCGAACAACCTTGACCGGGTCGACGATGCCGAGAGCGATCAGATCACCGTACTCGCCCGTCTGAGCGTTGTAGCCATAATTGTCTTCGTTCTTGTCGAGGATCTTGCCAACAACGATGGAAGCTTCGTCACCAGCGTTTTCAGCGATCTGGCGAACCAGAGCCTGAAGAGCGCGGCGAACGATGTTGACGCCGGCTTCCTGATCGTCGTTTGCACCCTTTACGGTGATCTTCGTGGAGGAACGCAGCAGCGCAACGCCGCCGCCCGGTACGATACCTTCCTGAACAGCAGCGCGCGTCGCGTTCAGAGCGTCGTCGATGCGGTCCTTCTTTTCCTTGACTTCAACTTCCGTCGAGCCGCCAACGCGGATAACGGCAACGCCGCCAGCGAGCTTGGCAAGGCGTTCCTGCAGCTTTTCGCGGTCGTAGTCGGAAGAGGTTTCTTCGATCTGGGCCTTGATCTGCGCAACGCGGCCTTCGATGTCGGACTTCTGACCTGCACCGTCAACGATCGTCGTGTTTTCCTTGGAGATCGAAACCTTCTTGGACTTGCCGAGCATGTCCAGCGTAACGTTTTCGAGCTTGATGCCGAGGTCTTCGGAGATCACCGTACCACCGGTCAGGATGGCGATGTCTTCGAGCATGGCCTTGCGGCGGTCGCCGAAGCCAGGAGCCTTTACGGCAGCGATCTTGAGGCCGCCACGCAGCTTGTTGACGACGAGCGTTGCAAGAGCTTCGCCTTCTACGTCTTCAGCGATGATGACGAGCGGCTTGCCGGTCTGAACGACAGCTTCGAGAACCGGCAGCATGGCCTGGAGGTTCGAAAGCTTCTTTTCGTGAAGAAGGATGTATGCGTCTTCGAGGTCCGCAATCATCTTTTCCGGGTTGGTCACGAAGTAAGGCGACAGGTAACCGCGGTCGAACTGCATGCCTTCAACGACTTCGAGTTCGGTTTCAGCGGTCTTGGCTTCTTCGACGGTGATGACGCCTTCGTTGCCAACCTTCTGCATTGCTTCAGCAATGTCGAGACCGATCTGACGCTCGCCGTTTGCAGAGATCGTGCCGACCTGTGCAACTTCTTCGGACGTGTTGATCTTCTTCGCCTTTGCCTGCAGGTCCTTGACGACTTCTGCGACAGCGAGGTCGATACCGCGCTTCAGGTCCATCGGGTTCATGCCGGCAGCAACTGCCTTTGCACCTTCGCGAACGATGGCCTGTGCCAGAACGGTCGCGGTGGTGGTGCCGTCACCGGCGATGTCGTTGGTCTTGGAAGCGACTTCGCGAACGAGCTGTGCGCCCATGTTCTCGAACTTGTCTTCCAGTTCGATTTCCTTGGCGACGGAAACGCCGTCCTTGGTGATGCGCGGAGCGCCGAAAGACTTGTCGATAACGACGTTACGACCCTTCGGGCCGAGCGTGACCTTCACTGCGTCAGCGAGGATGTCGACGCCCTTGAGCATCTTTTCGCGTGCGCTGCGGCCGAATTTTACTTCTTTAGCTGCCATTTTCAAAACTCCTGGTTTCGAATGGCCGGAACAATGTCCGGCTTGAAATTTTTAAGGAACGACGGGTTCGGCGAAAATCAGCCGATGATGCCCATGATGTCGGATTCCTTCATGATCAGAAGGTCTTCGCCATTGAGCTTGACTTCGGTGCCGGACCACTTGCCGAACAGAACGCGGTCGCCAGCCTTGACGTCGAGAGCGACGACCTTGCCGGACTCGTCACGTGCGCCAGAACCGACGGCGACGATTTCGCCTTCCTGCGGCTTTTCCTTGGCGGTATCGGGAATGATGATGCCACCCTTGGTCTTTTCTTCGGACTCAACGCGACGAACGACAACGCGGTCGTGCAGCGGGCGGAAATTGGTGCTTGTCATTGTCTAATCCCTCGATCAAATGACTTGGTGCGTTTTGGGCGCACATGATGGTTGTTAGCACTCGCCTTGCTGGAGTGCCAGCGAGACCGAGATAAGGAGGCCGTCACTGGGAGTCAAGGATGGCCTGCCGTAAAAATTTCGCGCCTTATGGTTATCAGCGCTTCATGACAGAAATTTCCGCATCCTGAAGAGAGGCGGGCATCGCGGCGCAAGGCTTTGGCTTGTTCGGGTGGCCTGTCTTTTTTTCTTGCCATCGCTGCCCGGCTTTGCGATGTCAGCCCTGTCTCATTCAGCATCCGGAAAGCGCATCATGGCCCATCGCATTGCAACCCTCGGCGAAATCACGGCGGAGTTCGATGTCGTTCTCTCCGATGTCTGGGGCGTGCTGCACAACGGCGTCGCGGTGTTTCCCGATGCGGCGATTGCACTGCATGAGGCTCGCAAGGCGGGCAAGACGGTGGTGCTGATTACCAACTCCCCGCGTCCGGCGCCTGGCGTCATCACGCAGCTGCGCGCGCTCGGCGTTCCTGACGAAGCCTATGACCGGATCATCACCTCCGGCGACGTCACCCGTGGCCTGATCGCGGAAGGTCCGAAAAAGGTCTTCCTGCTCGGTCCCGAGCGTGACCTGCCGCTGCTGGATGGTCTGGCTGTCGAGCGGGTCGACGAGGCGGAAGCCCAGGCGGTCGTGTGCACCGGCTTCTTCGATGACGAGACGGAAACGCCGGAAGATTGCACCGACATGCTGAAAGGCTTCATCGCCCGCAAGGTGCCGATGATCTGCGCCAACCCCGATCTGGTGGTGGAACGCGGCGAGCGCATCATTCCCTGCGCCGGTGCCATGGCGGCCTATTACGAGCAGCTCGGTGGCGAGGTCCGCATCGCTGGCAAACCGCATACGCCGATTTATGAAGCCTGCCTCGCTGCCGCAAAAGAAGTGCGCGGCGATTTCGACAAATCCCGAGTGCTGGCCATCGGCGACGGCATGCCGACGGACGTGAAGGGCGCGATTTCGAACGGTCTGCAACTGCTCTATATCAGCGGCGGTATCCATGCCGCGGAATATACGCTGAATGGCCAGACGGACGAGGCGCTTCTGAACGCCTATCTGAAAGGTCAGGGCGCGGCACCCGGCTGGTGGATGCCGCGTCTTGGCTGAAGAACGTCTGATGTGAGAAGAAATAGGCAGGCTGTCATGACCGTCTTTCATCGCAACGAGAAGAAAGAGCCGTTGCCCGAAAATCTTCGTGGCGGCGTCATCGCTATTGGTAACTTCGATGGCGTTCACCGTGGTCACCGGGCCGTGCTGGATCGGGCACTTGAACTGGCGGACGCGCGCGGGGTTCCGGCTCTCGTGCTGACGTTCGAGCCGCATCCTCGTTCCGTCTTCCGGCCTGACATGCCCGTCTTCCGTTTGTCTCCGGCGCCTCTGAAAGCGCGGCTTCTGGAAGCCATCGGTTTCCAGTCCGTTATCGAATATCCTTTCGACCGCGAATTTTCGCAAAGGTCCGCCGACGAATTCGTCAAGTCTATCCTCGTGGACTGGTTGGGCGCGAGCGCCGTTGTCACCGGTTTCGACTTCCACTTCGGCAAGGGCCGTGAAGGCGGTCCTGCTTTCCTGATGGAAGCCGGGAAACGCAACGGTTTCGATGTGACGCTGGTGGATGCCTTTCGCGACGAGGGGGCCGATGTCGTCTCGTCGAGCCGCATCCGCGATCTTTTGTGCGAAGGCGACGTGGCCGCCGCGGCCGGTCTTTTGGGCTATCGCTTTACGGTCGAGGCCGAAGTGATCGGCGGGCAAAAGCTTGGCCGCACGCTCGGGTTTCCCACCGCGAACATGGCTCTGCCGCCGGAAACCGAACTCAAGGCGGGCATCTACGCCGTTCGCTTCCGCCGCGCCGATGGGACGCTTTACGACGGCGTGGCGAGTTTCGGCTATCGCCCGACGGTGACCGACAACGGCGCGGCCCTTCTCGAAACCTACGTCTTCGATTTCTCCGGCGATCTCTATGGCGAAATCTGTTCGGTGTCCTTCTTCGGCCACCTGCGCGACGAACTGAAGTTCGACGGTCTGGAGCCGCTGGTCGCCCAGATCAGGCGTGACGAGGAAGAGGCAAGGGCGCTGCTGGCCGGTATCCGGCCGCTCAGCGAACTGGACGCCAGAATATCCTTCTGATGTGCTGGGTACCCTACCTCTCTGATACAAAGACGGAACGGCATACAAAAAACTTCCTTTTTGCCCGGAAAGGTCTTAAACAACCGGTCATGCACCAATATCGGTCGACGTTCATATCCCGAATTATTGGCCCGGCCTTCCGCCCGCTCTGAGAGCCGGAAGGTCCGGGATTTTGGCGTTTTCTTAAAGCGCCCTCCGTTTTGCCCTCTTTGCAATTAAGACGGCGCGGTCCTTCGGGGGCGCCGCGACAATGGTACGATCATGAACGACACCGCAGAAAAAATCGATTACTCCTCAACGCTTTACCTGCCGCAGACGGATTTTCCGATGCGTGCTGGCCTTCCGCAGAAAGAGCCGGAAACCGTCAAGCGCTGGCAGGAAATGGGCCTCTACAAGAGGCTGCGCGCCTCTGCCGCCGGCCGCGAAAAATTCGTGCTGCATGACGGCCCTCCCTATGCCAACGGCAACATCCACATCGGCCACGCGCTGAACAAGATCCTGAAAGACGTCATCACCCGCTCGTTCCAGATGCGCGGTTATGACTCGAACTATGTCCCAGGCTGGGATTGCCACGGCCTGCCGATCGAATGGAAGATCGAGGAAGCCTACCGCGCCAAGGGCAAGGACAAAAACGAAGTTCCAATCAACGAATTCCGCAAGGAATGCCGTGAGTTTGCGGCTGGCTGGATCAAGGTTCAGGCGGAAGAGTTCAAGCGGCTCGGCATCGAAGGCGATTTCGAAAATCCCTACACGACCATGAATTTTCACGCGGAAGCCCGTATCGCTGGCGAACTGCTGAAGATCGCGAAGTCTGGACAGCTGTATCGTGGCTCGAAGCCGGTCATGTGGTCGGTCGTCGAGCGCACGGCGCTTGCGGAAGCCGAAGTTGAATATGCCGATGTCGAAAGCGACATGATCTGGGTGAAGTTCCCGATCGTGGAGGGCACTGCCGATCTCAAGGGTGATTTCGTCGTCATCTGGACGACGACGCCCTGGACGATCCCCGGCAACCGCGCCATCGCGTTCTCGTCACGCTTCCCTTACGGCCTTTATGAGGTCGAGAGCGCCGAAAACGACTTTGGTCCGCAGCCCGGCGAAAAGCTGATCTTCGCAACGAAACTTGCGGATGAAGCTGCCAAAAAAGCAAAGTTGACATTCAAGCTGGTTCGTCCTGTCTCAGCGGATGAACTGGCCGCCGTCACCTGTGCGCATCCGTTGGCTTCGCTCGGTTACGATTTCAAGGTTCCGCTGCTGGATGGCGATCATGTCACCGATGACGCCGGTACGGGCTTCGTGCACACAGCGCCGAGCCACGGCCGCGAAGACTTTGATGCGTGGACCTCGAATGCTCGTGAAATCGAGGCTCGCGGCATCTCGTCCAAGATCCCGTTCCCGGTCGGCGATGACGGTTTCTACACCGAAGACGCGCCCGGTTTCGGCCCGTCTGCCGAAGGTGGTGCGGCTCGCGTCATGGATGACAACGGCAAGAAGGGCGATGCCAACGAACGCGTCATCAAGGCGCTGATCGCGGCAGGCAACCTGTTTGCCCGCGGCCGCATGAAGCACAGCTATCCGCACAGCTGGCGTTCGAAGAAGCCGGTCATCTTCCGCAACACGCCGCAATGGTTCGTCTACATGGACAAGGAACTGGGCGACGGCACCACGCTGCGCTCGCGTTCGCTCGCTGCCATCGACCAGACGCGTTTCGTTCCGGCCTCCGGCCAGAACCGCCTGCGCGCCATGATCGAAGGCCGTCCAGACTGGGTTCTGTCGCGCCAGCGCGCCTGGGGTGTGCCGATTGCCGTGTTTGCAGACGAGAAGGGTGAGGTACTGGTCGACGACGCCGTCAACCAGCGCATCATCGATGCCTTCGAGGTGGAAGGCGCCGATGCCTGGTTCGCGGAAGGCGCCAAGGAGCGTTTCCTGGGCAAGGATCATGACCACGCCAAGTGGGTGCAGGTCATGGACATTCTCGACGTCTGGTTTGATAGCGGCTCCACCCACACATTCACGCTGGAAGACCGCCCCGACCTCAAATGGCCGGCGGATGTCTATCTGGAAGGCTCCGACCAGCATCGCGGCTGGTTCCACTCGTCGCTGCTGGAAAGCTGCGCGACGCGTGGCCGTGCGCCTTACAATGCCGTTGTCACCCACGGCTTCACCATGGATGAACAGGGCCGCAAGCAATCCAAGTCGCTCGGCAACGTGGTTGCCCCGCAGGATGTTATGAAGGAATCCGGCGCGGATATCCTGCGTCTGTGGGTCATGACCACGGATTACTGGGAAGATCAGCGTCTCGGCAAGGCCATCATTCAGACCAACGTGGACTCCTATCGCAAGCTGCGCAACACCATCCGGTGGATGCTGGGAACGCTTGCCCATTATGAAGGTGAGGAAGTCGCCTATGCCGACCTGCCGGATCTGGAGAAGCTGGTGCTGCATCGCCTCTCCGAACTGGATCAGGTCGTGCGTGACGGGTACGACGCGTTCGAGTTCAAGAAGATCGCCCGCGCGCTGATCGATTTCTCGAATGTGGAGCTTTCGGCCTTCTATTTCGATATCCGCAAGGACACGCTTTACTGCGATGCGCCGTCTTCGCTGAAGCGCCGTGCCGCGCTGTCGGTCATCGCCAAGCTGTTCGATTGCCTGGTGACGTGGCTTGCGCCGATGCTGCCCTTCACCACGGACGAGGCATGGCTTTCGCGTTATCCGGATGCCGAATCTGTGCATCTCGTGCAGTTCCCCGGCATCCCGGCGGAATGGAAGAACGATGCGCTGGAAGCGAAGTGGGAAAAGATCCGCAAGGTCCGTACCGCTGTTACCGGCGCGTTGGAAATCGAGCGTCGTGAAAAGCGCATCGGTTCGTCGCTGGAAGCAGCCCCCGTGGTTCACATCGCCGACGCCGATCTCATGGCGGCGCTAGAAGGCGAGGATTTTGCGGAAATCTGCATCACCTCGGCCATCTCTGTGGTTGCCGGCGAAGGTCCGGCCGATGCCTTCCGTTTGCCGGAAGTGCAGAAGGTTGCAGTCGAACAGAAGCTGGCGGAAGGTCGCAAATGTGCCCGTTCCTGGCGCATCACCACCGACGTTGGTTCTGACCCGCAATATCCCGATGTCTCGGCGCGCGATGCCGAGGCGCTGCGTGAGCTTGCCGCTCTCGCGTGAGGAAAATGGCCGGATGAATTGCGCTTTGCCTCTTCATCCGGTACATCTGCCTGAAAATGGCCGGATTTTCGCGGCAATGCGGGCTGCCGCGTGCTGATTGACAAGTGGTCTGGCGAAACGGGACGGACGGCTGGAAGGGTTTCGATGAAGACGTTGCAGGGTAACGGGCAGGGTTTTGGCATGGTTCGAACGGTTGCGGGCATCACGGCTGTGGGCATTTTGCTCGGCTCGTGCACCAGTCCGACTTACGGAACCGGCAAGACCGCCGCCGAACAGCTTGTCGATGACCTTGGCAGCGCCACCTCCATCACCGGCGACCAGTCCAAGCGCAATCTGAAGTATAATCCGCGTCCGGGTCTTGTGGTTCCCGCGCAGGCGCGTGCCGAACAGCTGGCCGAGCCGCAGCAGAACATGGCAAGCCGCGAAACCAACCCGCAATGGGTTGAATCGCCGGAAGAAACACGCGAACGTCTGCGTGAAGAGGCCGACGCCAACAAGGATAACCCGCACTATCGTTCGCCGCTTCTGGCTGGCAACGGTACCGCAGGCCAGATGACCGAGAGCCAGAAGTGGGAAGCCTTCCGCAAGGCAAAGGCCGATGCCCAGGGCGGCACCGTCATCAATTCGCAGCGGAAGTTCCTGACCGATCCGCCGACCGAGTATCGCAGCGTTCCGCAGGAACAGCTGACCGATCTGGGCGAGCCGGAGCAGAAGAAGGAAAAGCGCCGCAAGAAGGAAGCGGCGGTTGCAGGTTCCGGCAAGAGCTGGTGGAACCCCTTCCAGTAAAAGCTGCCTTCATGGAGATTTTTTCAAACGCGGTGCTTCGAGCACCGCGTTTTGGTTTCCGGGCCATTCATGGTGGAGATGTGCGTGACATTCGTAATTCGTGAGGCCGTGGCGGGTGATGCCGAGGTTATCCTTCGTTTCATTCGCGAACTGGCGATCTATGAGAAGGCTGAACACGAGGTTGAAGCGACTGTGGAGAGCATCACCACCTCGCTGTTCGGTAATGGCTCGGTTTCGTCCGGGCTGATCTGCGAAAAAGACGGACAGCCCATCGGTTTTGCGATCTGGTTCCTGAGTTATTCCACGTGGCTTGCGAAAAACGGTCTGTATCTGGAAGACCTGTATGTCACGCCGGATGCCCGTGGCTCGGGCGCGGGGAAAGCCTTGCTGAAGCGGCTCGCGGCGATTGCCGTCGAAAAAGGGTGTGGCCGTTTCGAATGGAGCGTTCTGGATTGGAACGAGCCGGCCATCCGCGTCTACAAGGGCATCGGTGCCGAGGCTATGGACGAATGGACGCGCTACCGGTTGTCCGGCGATGCCTTGAAGGAATTTGCTGCCGATTGACCGTCAACGCTCCGGTCTGCGCTCCTGAAAGAAGTGTTGCAGAATATCCCGAGCTTGCGTCTCGGCGAACCCTGAGTAAACTTCCGGCGCATGATGACAGGTGGGTTGGCTGAAAAAGCGTACGCCGCTGTCGACCGCGCCGCCCTTGGGATCTTCCGCGCCGTAATAGAGACGCCGGATGCGTGCAAAGGAGATTGCCGCCGCGCACATCGTGCAGGGCTCCAGCGTCACATAGAGGTCGGCGCCCGGAAGTCGTTCCTGTCCAAGTGCCTCGCAGGCCATGCGGATCACGGCGACTTCGGCATGCGCTGTCGGGTCGTTCCCCTCGCGGGTCCGGTTGCCAGAACGTGCGATGACCTTGCCGTCGAGGACCAGAACGGCACCGATCGGAACCTCCCCACGTTCGGCCGCGGCGTGGGCTTCTGCCAGCGCCAACTCCATGAAATGCGTCCTTTCGGCCATTGCGTTTCAATTTCCTCTTAACCCTTGTGCTTGGACCTGATAGGACAGCCCAAACAACAGGCAAACAGCAAATGACTTTTAAAGACAAGCCGAAGCGTGACGGCGGCAAGACATTTAGCCGCGACAAGAAGCCGAAGGGTCCGGGCAAGCCGGACGCCGCTCGCGAAAAGAAGCCGTCGGTTGCGAAAACCGAGACGGTTGAAAGCACTGCCATGGCCGGTGGGAAGCCGGAGCGCATCTCCAAGATCATGGCCCGCGCAGGGGTCGCTTCGCGTCGCGATGTGGAGCGCATGATCATGGAAGGCCGCGTGTCGCTGAACGGCGTCAAGCTGGACAGTCCGGTCGTCAATGCCACGCTCGCGGACAAGATCGAAGTGGACGGCATGCCGATCCGTGGTGCTGAACGCACCCGTCTGTGGCTCTACCACAAGCCTGCCGGTCTGGTGACGACCAATTCCGATCCGGAAGGTCGCCCGACCGTCTTCGACAATCTGCCGGGTGAATTGCCGCGCGTTCTGTCGATCGGCCGTCTCGATATCAACACCGAAGGCCTGTTGCTGCTGACCAATGATGGCGGCCTGTCGCGTGTTCTGGAACTGCCGACGACCGGCTGGCTGCGCCGCTACCGCGTGCGCGCCCACGGTGAAGTCGAACAGGCGGATCTCGACAAGCTGAAGGACGGTATTGCCGTCGACGGCGTGCTCTATGGTGCCATCGACGCCACGCTCGACCGCACGCAGGGGCATAACGTCTGGATCACGATGGGCCTTCGCGAAGGCAAGAACCGCGAAATCAAGAACGTGCTCGGCGCGCTTGGTCTTGAGGTCAACCGCCTGATCCGTATTTCCTACGGTCCTTTCCAGCTCGGCGATCTGGCCGAAGGCAAGGTGCTGGAAGTGCGCGGTCGCATGCTGCGCGACCAGCTCGGCCCGCGTCTGATCGAGCAGGCCGGTGCCAACTTCGATGCGCCGATCTACGATACCCCCGCTGACGAGGACGAGGAGCAGCCTGCAAAGAGCGCGGTGAAGTCCGAATGGGCCAGGAGCGATGCCCGCGAAGGCAAGCCTCGCTTTGACAAGGCCGGTGGCAAGCCTGAAGACCGCCGCGAACGTGCGCTTGGCCGTCTGGACACCAAGCGTGGCGACAAGCCCGCTGGCAAGTTCGGCGCCAAGTTCGCAGGCAAGGGCCGCGACGAGGAAGATGGCGAGCGCCGTCCTAATCGCCCGCCGTCTGGAACCAGCCGCACCGCGAACGTATGGATGGCGCCGGGCGCCAAGCCGACACGCGACGGTAAGGCCCGCAAGTCTTTCCGCGATGAAGCCGAAGCTGTTTTCAAGAAGCCTTCCGCCGAAGCAGAGGCCCGTCGCGCAATCGTCAGACATGCGGACTCCGAGGGTGAGTGGATCCGTGCGGACAAGCCCGCGCAGGACGAAAGCCGTGGACGCGGCAGGGATGGCGGACGAGGCGAGAAGTCGTTCGGCGACCGCAAACCGCGTGAAGCTGGCGATCGTCCGCGCGGCGAACGCTCCTTTGGAGATCGCCCCAACCGAGGCGAAAAATCGTTTGGCGACCGCCCGGGTCGTGGCGGCGAACGTGGGGATCGTCCGCGTGGAGATCGCCCTGAACGCGCCGGAAAACCGTTTGGTGATCGTCCCCCGCGTGGTGAAAAATCCTTCGGCGACCGTCCTGCACGCGGGGACCGCCCGTTCCGTGATCGTCCCCGCGAAGAGGGCGACAGCCCGCGTGGCGAGCGGCCTTTCGGTGACAAGCCGAGAGGTGGAAAGCTCGGTGGCAAACCTGCATTCGGTAAGCCTTCCTTCGGGAAGTCGGGTGAGCGCGGCGAGCGTTCGGGTTTTGCAGGCAAGGGCAAAGGCGCTGGCGGCAAAGGCCCCGGCGGCGGCAAGCCTGGCGGTAAAGGCCCCGGTGGTAAACCTGCTGGTGGCAAACCTTCTGGTGGCAGGGGAATGACACGTAATGCGGATCGTAGGCGGTGAGTTCCGCGGCCGGACACTGGCCGCGCCGAAAACAAATTCCATTCGTCCAACGATCGACAGGACACGGGAAAGCCTCTTTAACATCCTGAGCCACGCTTATCCGGAAAGTCTGGACGGCACACGCGTTCTGGATGTTTTCGCCGGTACGGGCGCCGTCGGGCTCGAAGCGCTGTCACGCGGTTGCCGCGTGGCGCTCTTCGTCGAAAACGGCGTCGAGGGCAGGGGGCTTCTGTGGGAAAACATTGATGCTCTCGGCCTGCATGGCCGCGCCCGCATTCTGCGGCGGGATGCGACCAAGCTCGGTGGCGTCAACAATATCGAGCCTTTCGACGTGCTGTTTGCCGATCCGCCCTATGGGTACGGTCATGGTGAGAAAGCCTTTGCGGCCGCCCACGCGGGCGGCTGGCTGGTGCCCGGCGCACTCGCGATCCTAGAGGAACGTGGTGATGTGGCCGTGACCGTCGATCCTGTGTTCAAGCTGCTCGAAAGCCGTACCTTCGGCGATACGAAAATGCATTTTTACCGCTACGAACCCTGACGGGACGGTTTTTTCCGTCTCGCCATGGCTCTGTCGTGTTTGCGCAATAGGCAAGCATTTCCCGTCGAGCGAAGTGGTTGTTGGGTATGAAGCAGGATATGGGCGAGAATCCCCCGGTTGTCAGCGATTTGCTGCATAACCGGATCAGCGGCGATGAACCGACCTTCGGGCTTGCGCTCGGTGGCGGGGGCGCCCGCGGCATCTGCCATATCAATGTCGTCGAGGCGCTGGACGAACTTGGCATCCGCCCGGTTGTCATCTCCGGCTCCTCCATCGGTTCCATCATCGGCGCGGGCATGGCGGCGGGAATGACCGGGCGCGAAATTCGCGACTACACGCTTGAACTGATGGGGCGAAAAGGCTCTGTCGCCAACCGGCTCTGGAGCCTCGGCCCGGCGTCTATGCGTCATGCGGTCGATGGTTTCCGTCTCGGCCAGTTCAATCTTGAACTCATTCTCCACGCGCTGATGCCGCAGGCTTTGCGGAAGGATTTCTCGCAGCTTGCAATTCCGATGAAGATCATCACGACCGACTATTACGCCCAGACGGAAGTGGTCGTGGAAAGCGGCGAGGTCATCCAGGCGCTTGCGGCGTCGGCGGCGATCCCCGCGCTGTTCATGCCGGTGCGGATGAACGGCCGGATCATGATTGACGGAGGCATCTTCAATCCCGTTCCCTACGAACACCTGCTGGATCAGGCCGATATCGTCATCGGGGTGGATGTCGTCGGCGGACCGGAGGGAGATGGCACAACCATGCCAAACCGGCTGGACAGCCTCTTTGGCGCCAGCCAGCTGATGATGCAGGCGGCGATTGCCCTGAAACTCAGATTGCGCCCGCCGCACATTTTCCTGCGTCCGCCCGTCAATCGTTTTCGTGTGCTGGATTTTCTCAAGGCCGATGAGGTTCTGGCGGCATCGTCCGCTATCAAGGACGAGTTGAAGCGGAAGATCGAGGTGGAGGTGGAACAGTTCCACCGTGGGCGCGGTGTCGAAGCCTGACCAGCGACATTCAGAGCACCGCTTCGTCTTCTTCCGTTTCCTCTTCGCGTTTTTCTGCCCGGCTCTTGGGTTTTACCAGCGGCTCAGGTTTCACCTCCCTGACCGGCTTGTTGTGCAGCATCTGCGTGCCTGCCGCCAATCCTTCCACGGCCTGTAACTGCAACCGGTCTTCGTCGCGTTCGCGAATGTCGTCGGCGATCGAACGCGCCAGGTCACCATCCATGTCCAGACCTTCCAGCATACGCCGGCCGAACAGCAGGCCGGATTCCAGCGTTTCGCGCAGTTCGTATTCAACCCCTTTTTCCCGAAGCGCGATCGAATGGATGCGGTCATAGGATCGCGCAAAGATACGTACGGTCGGAAATTCCGACTGGATCATGTCGATGATCCGGTCGGTGGTCTCTCTTTTGTGAGTGCATACGGCGACGATATCGGCCCGTTCTATACCGGCGGCGATCAGCACATCCTTGCGGGTGCCGTCACCGAAGAAGATCCGGAAACCGAAACGCGCCGCCTGCCGCACGCGATTGGCGGAGCTGTCGATGACGGTCACGTCTCGCCCGCCCGCCAGCAAAATCTGCGAGGCGATCTGGCCGAAACGGGAAAAGCCGATCATGAGCACATCCGCGCCAGCACCATTGAAATCTTCGTCCAGTGCGTCCTCTTCCGCTTCATCTGCAGTCAGGCGTCGCGATATAACGGCCAGAAGCGGGGTCAGCGCCATCGAAAGCGTCACGATCGCGACCAGTATCGAGGCCGTCGCCTGCGGGAAAAGCCCGGAAGCCGCTGCCGTCGTGAACAGCACGAAACCGAATTCGCCGCCCTGCGCGAGAAGCAGCGCGATGCGGCTGGACGCGTAGCGGGACGAGCCCGCGATGCGGCAGAGCGCGTGGATAAGCGTGGCCTTGACGAGCATCATCACCGGGACCGCCACGAGGATGAGCACGATATGTTCGTAGATGGTGTGGATGTGCAGCGACATGCCGACGGCCATGAAGAACAGCGCCAGAAACAGCCCGCGGAAAGGCTCGATGTCAGCCTCCAGCTCGTGCCGATAGGACGATTCCGAAAGCATCAGGCCCGCCAGCAATGCGCCCATGCCCATGGAAAGGCCGACCGCTTCCATGATGGCGGCAGCGCCGATCACCACGAACAGCGCGGCGGCAATCATCACCTCGCGCGCGCCGGTGCGTGCGATGATCTGGAACATCGGCGTCAACAGGTAACGCCCGGCAAGGATCATGCCGGTAACGGCAACGACGGAGGCGAAGAGATCCGACACCATGGAATCGGTGGGAACATCAGGCCGGTTGGACAGGATGGTAACGAGCGCAAGCAGCGGCACGATGGCGAGATCCTGAAACAGCAGGATCGAGAAGGAGCGGTTGCCATGTTTCGTGTTCATGTCGCCGTCATCGGCAAGGATCTGCAACGCGAAGGCGGTTGAAGAAAGCGCCAGCCCGAAACCGGCCACGATGCTGCCTCGCCACTCGATCAGCCCTGCCCACCAGACGATTGCCGCAAGCGCTCCGCCGGTCACGAGGACCTGCGCCAGCCCCAGCCCCAGAATATCCCGCCGCATCTGCCAGATGCGCGACGGCTTGAGTTCCAGGCCGATGATGAACAGCAGGAAAACGACGCCGAGTTCGGAAACGTTGAAGATGTCCTTCGCATCCGTGACCAGATGCAGGAACGGCCCGATGATGAGGCCGGCGACCAGATAACCAAGCACGGTTCCAAGCCCGAGCTTGCGGAAAATGGAGGCCGCGATCACCGCGCCTGCCAGAAGCAGCAAGGGTTCTGAAAAGAGAGCGTCGTGCTCGGTCATGCGGGCGGACTTTCGAATATGATGGCGAGATGGCCATTCGGGCAGAGAATGCGGCTTACACCCTTGATGCGGGGGTGATGGCACAATAAATGGAACAGGAATGAAAGGCCAACTCATGTCCGCAGAAATAGATTCTTCCAAGCTTCTTGATCGTGCCAGCCAGCTGGTCGACCTCGCCCGCGCCGCGGGTGCGGATGAAGCCGATGCTGTCGTCGTCCGTTCCCGCTCCCAGTCCATCGGCGTGCGGCTCGGCAAGGTGGAAAATACCGAGTCCTCCGAAAGCGATGATTTTTCGTTGCGCGTTTTTGTCGGCCGCCGTGTCGCAAGCGTGTCCGCCAATCCTGGTTTCGACCTGAAGACGCTGGCGGAGCGTGCCGTGGCAATGGCGAAGGTTTCGCCGGAAGATCCCTATGCATGCCTGGCGGACAAGGACCGGCTGGCGACATCCTATGACGATCTCCAGCTTTTCGATGCCACCGAAGTTTCGTCCGACAGCCTGCGCGAGGCAGCCCTTGCTGCGGAAGAGGCAGCGCTGGCTGTAAAGGGTGTGACCAATTCCTCCGGTGCCGGTGCATCGAGCGGCATGGGTGGCCTTGTCCTCGTCACCTCTCACGGCTTTGCGGGCAGCTATATGGGCAGTCGCTTCAGCCGTTCCGTCAGCGTCATTGCCGGCGAAGGCACGAAGATGGAGCGCGACTACGATTTCGACAGCCGCCTCTATTATGCCGATCTGGACACGGCAGAAGAGATTGGCCGCCGCGCGGGCGAAAAGGTGGTGCAGCGGGTAGGCCCGCGGCAGGTCGACACCGGCAGCAACATGACGATCGTTTTCGATCCACGCATCGCCCGCGGTTTTGTCGGCGCCATCGCTGGTGCCATCAATGGCGCATCTGTCGCCCGTAAGACCAGCTTCCTGCGTGACAGGATGGGCCAGCAGGTTCTGAAGAACGGCCTCAGCCTGACCGACGATCCGCAGATCGTGCGTGGTCCTTCCTCGCGCCCCTTCGACGGCGAAGGTGTAAGGGGCGAGCGCATGGTGATGATCGAGGATGGTGTGTTGAAGCACTGGTTCCTCTCCACCTCGGCAGCGCGTGAACTCGGGCTTGAAACCAATGGCCGCGGCGTGCGCGGCGGCACGGCGGTTTCTCCGGCCTCCACAAATCTTGCACTTGAGCCCGGTGATGTCTCTCCGCAAGACCTGCTGCGCCAAGTCGGTACGGGCTTTTATGTCACCGAACTCATCGGCCACGGCGCTAACATGCTGACAGGCGAGTATAGCTGCGGAGCGAGCGGTTTCTGGATCGAGAACGGTGAAAAGTCCTTCCCCGTCTCGGAGGTGACGATTGCTTCGAACCTCAAGGACATGTTCATGCGGATTACGCCGGCGAACGACATCGATCGCAAATATGGCATTGCCGCTCCGACCCTTGCCATCGAAGGCATGACGATCGCTGGCAAGTGATGCCTCTTGCCGATTGCTTTCGTCGCTGGTTCGTGTGCAAGTGCGAATAACAACAGCGCGCGGTTTGAGCGCGCGGAAAAGACAGCGCGATGAAAGACCTGGACGAAGCCCGATGGGCTTCCGATTTGACGCTTATTCTGGAAGCGGCGCGTCGCGCCGCTGAAACCGCTCTCGGGTTCTTCCGCAAGGATCCGGAAGTCTGGTGGAAGAATGGCGGGCTCTCGCCCGTCAGCGCTGCCGATTATGCGGCGAATGAAATTCTCGAAACAGCTTTGCGCTCCGCCCGGCCCGATTACGGTTGGCTTTCGGAGGAGACGGACGATGACGCAGCGCGTCTCGCCCGTGATACGGTTTTCGTGATCGACCCCATCGATGGTACGCGGGCGTTCATCGGCGGACGCGACACCTGGTGCGTCAGTGTCGCGGTCGTTCATAAGGGCAGGCCGGTTGCCGCTGCCCTTGTCGCGCCCGCTCTCGGTGAGGAGTTCACCGCGGTTGAAAAAGGCGAGGCGTTGAAGAACGGCCAGCCCATTTCCGCCTCGCATGGCAATGATGGCGTCTTGCATCTGGCCGCGCCGGAAGATGTGATCGCGCACCTCTCTCCGGATGTTCGCGCCGTGGTACGGCGCATTCCGCACGTGCCTTCCCTGGCCTACCGGCTGGCCATGGTGGCAGATGGCCGTATCGATGGAACGCTGGTCAAGGCGAACTCCCATGAATGGGATCTGGCTGCCGCCGATCTGATCCTCGAAAGGGCAGGCGGACAGCTCGTCGGCCTTGATGGGAAACCTCTGGCGTACAACCGGAGGCAGGTGAACCACCCGGCGTTGTGCGCCGCAGCAAATTATGCGCTTCCGGAGCTTCTGGACGCATTTTCGCATCTGTATGAGAGTTGACGTTTACCGGGAAATCCCGCAGATGAAGGGCTCTCTCAGCCATATAGAAAGAGACAAAGAAAATGACCGAAACTGGCAAACCGAAACAGCTTCTGCACCTCGTGTTCGGCGGCGAACTCGAAAACCTGCAGGATGTTCAGTTCCGGGATTTGAATGCGCTGGATATCGTTGGCATCTATCCCGACTATGCGACTGCGCTCACGGCGTGGAAATCCAAGGCGCAGATGACGGTCGACAACGCCCATATGCGATATTTTATCGTGCATATGCATCGTCTTCTCAATCCTGACGACAAAAAATAAGTACCTTTGCCCTTGCGTTGTAATATCATCGGGAAACGGCGGTTTCCCGGTGATTCTGGTTTGAAGCATGCAGATCGGATGCCAGTGTGCAAAAATGTGATCGTGCAAATGCCTGCCGTGACAAAAAATGACGCAATTTGAGAAGAATTAGGCGGCAATAACTCGAAGAACAGGGACAAGGCATTGCGCGGAACGATCAGGGGCAGAATGTCATGAGTAGCCGTATCGCACGTTTTGCCCTTTCCGGTTATCGGATTGCCGGCATCGCGGCATATCCCTTCGCCAAGCCCTATCTTTCCTATCGCGCTGCGAAAGGAAAGGAAGACAGGCGCCGTCGTCTTGAACGCTTTGGTTATGCCAGTGTCGAACGCCCCCGCGGGCCTCTCGTATGGTTCCACGCGGCAAGTGTGGGCGAAACGCTGGCGCTTATTCCGCTCATCCGTGAAATACGCAAGCGCGACATCTTCGTGCTCCTGACCACCGGCACGGTCACATCCGCCGAACTGACACGGACGCGTCTCGGTGATGACGTCATCCATCAATACGTGCCGCTTGATATCAAGATCGCGGTCAATCGTTTCCTGACCTACTGGGCGCCGGATGCGGCGATCACCGCTGAATCGGAAATCTGGCCGGTCACGATGATGGAACTGGAGCGTCGGCATATCCCGCAGATCAGGGTCAATGCACGACTGTCCGACCGTTCGTTCGGACGTTGGAGAAACCGGCAGGATATTGCCGAGTCGCTGTTTTCCAAACTCGCTCTGGTGGTTGCGCAATCCGATCTCGATGCCGAGCGCTTTCGTGATCTCGGCTCCTGGCCGGTGGTGATTTCCGGCAACCTGAAGGGCGATACCGACCCGCCGCCCTGTGACGAGGCCGTGCTGGAGCGTTACCGCCAGCAGGTCGGCAATCGCAAGACATGGGCGGCGATCTCTACGTTCGAGGGTGAGGAAAAGGCGGCCGCCACCGTGCATGCGGCGATAAAATCCCGCAATGGCCAGCTGACGATCATCGTGCCGCGCCACCCGGAGCGTGGTGATGACGTGGAAGCCATGCTCAAGGGTATGGGGCTGACCGTGGCGCGCCGCAGCCGCGATGACGCGATCACACCGGAAACGGACATCTTCCTGGGGGACTCCATCGGCGAGATGGGGCTTTACCTGCGCCTGACGGAACTTGCATTCGTCGGCCGGTCGCTCACGGCAGAGGGTGGGCAGAACCCGCTCGAACCCGCCATGCTCGGCTGCGCCGTTCTCTCGGGCGCACATGTCCAGAACTTCCGCGAAGCCTATCAGAAGCTTATCCGCGCCGGCGGCGGACGGATCATCCGCGATGTGGAGATGCTGGCCAAGGCCGTTCACTACCTGCTGGTCAACGACAATGAGCGCTACAAGATGATCGATGCGGGCAACCGCGTCATTCAGGACATGCGCGGCGCGCTGTCTGCGACCGTCAAGGCTCTGGAACCCTATATCAATCCTTTGACCGTTTCGGCCAAGCTTCAGCCCCGCAGCGCGGTTGGATCATGGTAGTGGAAACTTCGGCCCGCTCGATCGCGGCCGTTCTGTTCGACAAGGACGGGACGTTGCTCGGTTACGATGCAAGCTGGGGGCCCGTCAATCGCGAGCTCGCGGCTATTGCAGCCAAGGGCGACGCCGAACTGGCAGACAGGCTCCTTGCCGCCTGCGGCATGGATCCGGTAACGGGTCATGTGGTCGCTGACAGTCTTCTGGCTGCGGGCAACACGGCGGAAATCGCCGCAGGCCTCGTGGCCGCCGGTTCCCCGTGCGATGTCGGCGAACTGACGGCGCGTCTCGACCGGCTTTTTACCGAAGCTGCCGACAAGTCCGTTCCCGTCACTGACCTCAAGGGCTTTTTCAACCGTCTGAAGGCGCGGGGCTACAGGCTTGGCATCGCCTCCAGCGATAACGAAAGCTCCATCCGCCGTCTGGCGGCTCGTTTCGGCTTTGAAGCCGATATCGATTTTGTTGCCGGTTATGACAGCGGCTACGGCACAAAGCCACAGCCGGGCATGGTGCTTGGCTTCTGTGAGGCGATGGGTGTTGCGCCCGAACAGGTGGCGGTCGTGGGGGATAACAACCACGATCTGCACATGGCGAAGAACGCGGGCGCGGGCCTGCGCATAGCGGTTCTGACCGGGACCGGATCGCGTGAAAGCCTTGGTGCCGATGCCCACTATTGTTTCGACGACATCACGTCGCTGGAAACCCTCCTGCCGGAGCGCGCCTTTCTGGAAAGAGCCTGACGTCAAAGGCGCAGTTTTGCAATTCCCTGCTTTTTCTGGCACATACCACTTTCGGCACGACAAGTTAAAACCGCAGGATGTGCGGCGGGAGCGGGTATAGATGGTTTCTGAAGCGCCGCCTTTCTGGTGGCAGAAGGCAGGCTGGCAGGCATGGGCTCTGTCGCCGTTTTCCCTTCTCTACGGCAGGATTGCCGGGCGCCGGATGCGTACCGCAAAGCGTGCAACTGTTCCCGTCCCCGTTATCTGCATCGGTAATTTCACGGTTGGTGGAGCGGGAAAGACCCCGACCGCCATCGCTGTCGCCCGTGCCGCGACGAGCAAGGGTCTGAAACCGGGTTTTCTCAGTCGCGGTTATGGCGGCACGCTTGACGTCACGACACTGGTGGACCTCGAACATCATCGCGCCGCCGATGTCGGTGATGAGCCGCTGCTGCTGGCGCGTGAAGCGATGACGGTCATTTCCCGTAAGAGGGTGGAAGGTGCCGAACGGCTGGTGAGGGAGGGCGTCGATCTCATCATCATGGATGACGGATTCCAGAGCGCCCGTCTGACGCTGGACTATGCGCTGGTGGTGATCGACACGGTGAGAGGTATCGGCAACGGCCACCTCGTCCCCGGAGGGCCAGTTCGTGCGCCGCTTGCCGAACAGATGCGGCATATGACCGGACTTCTGAAAGTGGGGAAGGGGCATGCGGCGGACATGATCGTAAGAGCCGCGGCCAAGGCGGCGAAGCCGGTTTTCGTTTCCACGATAGAGCCGCGTGAACTGCCGGACATCGGCGGGCGACGCGTTCTGGCTTACGCGGGCATCGCCGATCCGGCCAAGTTTTACAGAACGGTCGGGGCTCTGGGCGGCGAGATCGTCCAGCAACGGTCATTTCCCGACCACCACCATTTCAGCGATGACGAAATCGCCGATCTTCTGTCCGATGCGAAGAAGGAAGACCTGCTGCTCGTCACGACGGCCAAGGATGCGGTCCGTCTGAACGGGCATCACGGACGGGCTGAGGAGCTGCTCTGGAGCAGTCTGGTGGCGGAGATCGACATGGTGTTCGACGATCCGAATGCCACCTCCATCATCATCGATCAGGCCGTGGAGCACTGCCGTATCCGCAGGCTCAAGTCATCGGACTGAAAAGCGTAACGCGGGCTTCGAAAAACCGATGCTGGACATGGAATACCATCCCGCCGGGTGACCACCGCCGGGATGTGATGTGTTACGTGGGCAGGTTGCCAGCCTTTGTTTCGGCTTCCAGTGATGCAGCGGCATCCACATAGGCCTCCTGCCGCGCGACGCTCCAGTAACGCAACTCGTCGAGCGGAATGATCTTGCCCGTTACGGCACAGATGACGTGGGAACCCGTCTGCACGATCCGGAAGTCTGCATCGAGATACTCGATGATCGCGGCCCGGTTTCCGCCCCCCTCAAATCTGTTCATCCGTTTTCGTCTCCTGCCATTTCCAGTGAATGCACCCAGCCCCAAACGTCGCAGCGTTTTTCTGAACAATGCGGATGCTCCAGTGATTTTGATTTATACCGCCCGGCGGCGCATAGCGCCAGACCGATCCAGTCATTGTAGCATCAGCTACGGCCGAACAGTCGCTCTATATCGGAAAGTTTCAACTCGATATAGGTCGGGCGACCATGATTGCACTGTCCGGAGCCAGGGGTGTTTTCCATCTGCCGCAGCAAAGCGTTCATTTCTTCCGGTCGCATGCGACGCCCGGAGCGCACCGAGCCGTGGCACGCCATGGTCGCCGCCACATATTCCAGCTTGTTGGCAAGCGAGGATGCGGCGTCCCATTCGGCGATCTCGTCCGCCAGCTGTCGCACCAGACCCTGCACATTGACTTCGCCCAGCATGGCGGGTGTTTCGCGCACGGCGACCGCGCCGGGGCCGAACCGCTCAACCACAAGTCCCAGCTTGTCGAAGCCTTCGGCATGTTCCATCAGCCGGTCGCAATCCTCTTCCGGCAGATCGATGATTTCAGGGATCAGCAGAACCTGTGAGGCCGGGCGCTTGGCGTGCAGCGCGTTGCGCATTTCCTCGAACACCAGCCGCTCATGCGCCGCATGCTGGTCCACGATGACAAGGCCATCTTCGGTCTGCGCGACAATGTAATTCTCATGCAACTGCGCCCGTGCCGCGCCAAGCGGAAAACGGGCCGGCTCAGTCGATGCTGCCGATGTGGGCGCGACATAGGGTTCGACGGCTTCCGCACGGGCTGTGGGCATGGTGATATCGGTGAAGCGGGATTGAACCGCTTCCGCAAACTGTGTGTCGCCGGAAAAGCTCAGCGGGCGCGAAGGGGAGGCAGACGGCGACCATGCCGCTGACGGAAAGGGCCGCACATTGGACGGGCTGTATCCCGGACGGAAAGCGTTCACCATCTGGCTGGAGCCCGTGGTTGCCGCCCTGTCGCCATCTCGCATCAGTGCCTGACGGATAGCGCCGACGATCAGGCCACGGATCAGGCCGGGGTCGCGAAACCGCACGTCGGACTTGGCGGGATGAACATTGACATCCACCAGCGCCGGATCGAGCGTAATCGACAGCACCGCGACCGGATAACGTCCATGCGGCACGGTTTCCGCATAGGCGCCGCGGATGGCGGAAAGCAGCAGCTTGTCCTGCACCGGACGGCCGTTGACGAACATGTACTGGTGCGCGGAATTGCCACGATTGAAAGTCGGCACGCCCGCAAATCCGGTCAGCGTCACATCTTCGCGTCCGGCATCGATCTCGATGGCGTTGTCCTTGAATTCCGCCCCGAGGATCTGGGCCATGCGCGCAAGGTGGTCGTCGCCGGTCGCCGGAATTTCCAGCGTCGACCGGTCGGTGCCGGACAGCACGAAGCGGATATGAGGAAAGGCGATCGCCATGCGCTTGACCACCTCGGTGATGGCGGCAGCCTCGGCGCGTTCCGTCTTCAGGAATTTCAGGCGGGCGGGGGTCGCGAAAAACAGGTCGCGCACTTCGACGATCGTTCCGGCATTGGCCGCAGCAGGCCGCACCTCGGAAACCTTGCCGCCGGTCACCGAAATGATCGAGCCCTGACCGGCACCCTGACGGCGGCTTGTGATCGAAAGTTTTGCGACCGATCCGATGGACGGCAGCGCCTCCCCGCGAAAGCCGAGCGTGTGAATATCGTCAAGCGTATCGGAGATTTTGGATGTACAATGCCGTCTGACGGCAAGCTCCAGATCCTCAGGTGTCATGCCGGAGCCGTTGTCGGTCACGCGCACCAATCCCTTGCCGCCGCCCGCCGTCGCGACCTCGATGCGGGTTGCGCCTGCGTCAATGGCATTTTCGACGAGTTCCTTCGTCGCGCTGGAGGGCCGTTCGATGACCTCGCCCGCGGCGATCTGGTTGATGAGGGTTTCGGAGAGTTGCTTGATGACCATGCTGGTTATTTTCGCGGATTCGCGGTGTGTTCGGAAGTAAAATCGGTTTCCGGCGAAAATATGCACATGTTTTGACGGCAGTTGATGGAGTGCCGTATTCTTCCTGCATTCTTTACAATGTTAATCGCCCTTTAATCGGCCCGGGATAAGGTCGGCCGACTTGAAATGAATGCATGAATGAGGCCTTCCCCTCAGGAAGGAAATCGACGGCGATGCGGGTACCCGTCCTATTATCCTCGGGATTGCTTCAAGCGACATACCCTGATGTCTCTTTTTTGGAAACGCGACGATTCCAGCAGAAGCATGAGCCTGATTGAAAGAACAGGTGGGGGTGTGCAGTTGAGCGATTTGGCGCCATCCGGCGCAGGCATTTATACGGCTATGCTTGATGCTCTTTGCGACGCACTTGGTGCGGCGGTCGTCGTCTATGATCGTAATGACCACATCGTTTTTGCCAGCCGCAAGCTTTTATCCTTTTTTCCCTTGAATGAAGCGGCAATCTCCGCAGGGACGCGTCTGCGCGATTATCTCGGCGCCCTCTACGATTGTTGCCTTGATGACGCTGGCAATCCCGCCGTCAGTGCCGGTCGGTTTGGTCGCGAGGAGTGGATCGGAGAGCGCCTTGCGCTGCACTGGCGTGAGCGGTCTGAGAAGACGGAGCGTCACAAGGGCGAGCGCTGGCTGCGGTTCGTCATGAACCGGTTGCCTTCCGGACTTGGCATCAGCGTCATTGCCGATATTTCCGAGCAAAAGAAGCGGGAGGAACAGTGGCGGCTGGATCTCGAGCGCGTACAATTGGTCGAGGATATTCTCGACAATCTGCCGTTTTCCATCTTCGTGAAAGACCGCAACACTGCTTACGTCGCGGTCAACAAGGCTGGTTGTGCGCTGCTTGAAACCAGCGCCGAAACCATTCTCGGGCGCACGGTTTTCGATCTTCATTCGCGCAATGTCGCCGAAAGGATCGATGCGGCGGACCGGCTGGTTCTCGACAACGGCACACAGACGACTCTTCCGGAGCGGGTAACGCGTCTGAACGGCGAAGAAGTGCTCACCATCACCCGCAAGCAGCGGGTCGGCCGTCCGGGACGCTATTTCCTGGTGACGACGATGGAGGACATTACCGCGCTGGCGGTGAGAGACGCGCAGGGAACGCCGGTCATTCCCTCGTTGGAACACCTGTCCTTCGTCGTGTCTGCGTTCGGTAAAGGCGGTGACGATGCTGAAACCCCGGCGGCGGATGACAGGGCTCTGAAAGGCAGGGCGGTTCTTCTGGTGACGGCAAATCCCCGATTTGCGGAAGCGGCTGGACGCCGGCTTGCAGAGTGCGGAATCGAGTATGCCGTTGTCGCAAGCGAAGATGAGCAGCGCGACTTCATCGATATCGCCGCCTCTGCCGGTGTGGCGATCGATATCGTCGTCGTAGACAATCAGATGAGTGTTGCCTGCCTCGATCACGCCGAGGCTGGAAAACTGCCTGTCGTGACGATCGACGGGAATCAGATCGAAGCGACACTGTTGCGCAGCCTTGCATCCGCCTTTGAGATGTCGGATCGGGAAGTTTCCGACGAGGATGACAGCTGGGAAATCGTGACGGAGGATACGCCGGCATTTCTCCGGTGCGATGACACCGGTGATGTGCTGCTCGTCGAAGACAACAAGGTCAACCAGATCGTCTTTTCTCAGATACTCGAGGGACTTGGGCTCGGATGCAGGCTCGCGACCTCGGGTGAAGAGGCGTTGCGACTGTTTGCCGAACAGCGCCCATCCGTGGTGCTCCTTGATACCACGCTTGTCGATATCGACGGTTTTGAAGTCGCTCGCCGGATGCGTGAACTGGAAAATGGAGAACGTGTTCCCATTGTTGGCGTCATCACCCATGCATTCGAAGGTGATCGGGAAAAATGCGTATCGGCGGGCATGGACGAAATGTTGCTCAAGCCCGTCAGCCCCGACATGGTGGAGGCGGTTTTTCAGCGTGTCTTCGGAAAGAGGGACGTTCGCGAGCGGGCCTGACGGCAGGTGATGGCCATGTTTCGTGCATCTGCTTGGGGAGCTATGGCTTTTTTAATACTTGCCCTGCATTGTGAGCGCGGTCGACGGGCGATTCATAGGGATGAGGTATGAAACGGGCAGAACCGCACATGTTGCAGGTCAGCCAGAACGAGTTGCAAGCCATGGCGTACAGCGATCCGCTGACCGGGCTTGGTAACCGATACCGTCTGCGTGACAAGGTGCGCATGCTCGCCAGCGAGCGCTCAAACGATCCGGCGCCGTTTACCGTCGGCATTGCCAACATCGATGGCTTCAAGCCGATCAACGATCTTTTCGGTGCGCAGGCCGGTGATGAAATCCTCTGTCAGGTTGCTCATCGTCTCAAAGCCTGCATTCCCGATGGTGCTGTCGTCACCCGCCATGATGGCGATGAATTTGCTTTCGTCCTGCCGCTGGTGTTCGAAAGAACCGGTGCCGAACGCATCGGCAACATGATCAAGGATGTGCTGTCCGCGCCCTACGATTTGGGTGACCGCAATGTGCGCCTTTCGTCGTCTTTCGGTTTTGCGATCTATCCTTTTGCAGGCCATGAGTTCGAGGATCTTCTGAAAAGCGCCGAAACGGCCCTCTACCGGTCCAAGCGTCGCGGACGTGGCCAGATCACCGTTTATTCGCGTGAAATCGCGCAGGAAATGAAGCGCGCCACGCAGCTTGAGCAGGCGTTGAGAAACGCCATCATTGCCGATGCCATCGATGTGCATTTCCAGCCGATCGTCAGGTTGGAAGAAGCAAAGGTCGTCGGCTTCGAGGCGCTGGCGCGCTGGAACGATCCCGATCTCGGTTTCGTTTCGCCGGCAGTCTTCGTGCCGCTTGCCGAAGAGCGCGGCTTTATTGACGCTCTTTCGGAAACCCTGTTGAGAAAAGCGGCGGAAGCCGCACTGTTCTGGCCGCGCGAGCTGTTCCTGTCTTTCAACCTGTCGTCCGCGCAGCTGATGGACCCGGGCACGGCCGACAACATTCTTTCCATTCTGGCCCGCGTTGGCCTCGATCCGCATCGCGTCGAGCTCGAAATCACCGAAACGGCGGTAATGACATCGGCGGACACCGCCCAGCGGATCATTAGCGATTTGCAGGCCGCTGGCGTTCGCATCTCGCTGGATGATTTCGGTACGGGCCAGTCCAGCCTCGGTCGCTTGCGCGATTTTACCTTTGACAAGGTGAAGATCGATCGGGCTTTCGTTTCCCGCATCAGCACGGACCGCCCTTCCGAACACATCATCAAGGCTATCGTCGCCATGTGCGAAGGTCTTGATCTGGAGGTCGTAGCCGAAGGGATAGAGGATCGCCTGGAAGAGGAAAAGCTGCGTGCGCTTGGCTGCGCCATGGGGCAGGGCTATTTTTACGGCCGTCCCGCCGATGCCGCCGCTACGCAGCGCTACCTTCACGAAAATTACCGGGAAATGCCGTTCGAGACGCCATAATGCGCCGTCCGCTAGCAACCAAGGTTCAAAAAAACGCCCCGAAACAGTCTTAAACCGTTTCGGGGCTTTTTTTGATTAAAGCGCGAGGGGCCAGTTCCCCGTCAGAGCCGGTAGGCCGGTTCGAAGACGCCCTTGACCTCGATGCCCAGATCGAATGTCTGGCCGTGCTGCGGATTGGCGGTGACGGCGTCATCATCCAGGTTTTCGCGGGCGGACGTGACGAGCAAGCGTGAGGCATCCGGTCCGATGAAGGCCGGGCAGGTTGTCTGGCCCGCTGGCAACATGTACCGCGCTACATGGTTGCCGTCGGGATCGTAGCGGTCGACCGCGCCGATGCCCCAGCGCGCATTCCAGATATGGCCTTGCGCGTCGCAGACCGAGCCGTCGATCCCGCCGTCCGCATCCGAAGAGTCGACAAAAACTTCGGCCGGTCCGACAGGCAGACCCGTCTGTGGGTCGAGCGGCACCTTCATCAGCTTGTTGACCTTGGTGTCGGTGTAATAGCCGATCGTGCCGTCCGGCGAGAAGCAGATCGAGTTGGGAATGCTGACGTTCGAAAACAGCTTGGTCACGACGCCCTTCGCGACGTGATAGATACTGCCTGCACCGGTTTCCGCCTTGCGCCCCATGGTGCCGATCCACAGTGCGCCCGAAGGGTGCACGCGTCCGTCATTGGAGCGGTTGCCGGGAATATCCTTCTCGAGTTCGGCGTGAAGGGTAAAAGCGCCCGTCGCCGTGTCGCGGATGAACAGGCCATCGTCCGATGCGATCAGCTGTCTGCCGTCATCGATCTTCGCAAGGGCGCTTCCCATGAACGGCAATGCGTGCACGGTCTTGCGACCGGAGGCAAGGTGCAGCTCATGAAGTTCGCGCTTGAGAATGTTGAACCACCAGGCGGTGCCCGTTGCGGGGTCGAAGGTCGGACCTTCGCCAAGCATCAGCGGCGCGGTACAAAGCACTGTTCCGGCAAAGGGATGGGTGGTCGTCATCAGCTCAGCCTCCGATTGCTGCATCATAGGCGGCAAGCGTGACGACCGCCCGCTCGCGAACATCTGCTGCGGTCATGCCGGGTTTGTAGAGGCTTGTGCCGAGGCCGAAGGCGGTGATGCCAGCGCTTGTGTATTCGCCGAAGTTCTTGTCCGAAACGCCACCCACTGCGGCAATGAGCAGATCCTTCGGCAGGATCGTGCGGATCGCGTTGATGCCGGAAGGGCCGATGATGCTGGCCGGGAAGAATTTCAGACCCGTTGCGCCAGCCTTGGCGGCGACCAGTGCCTCGGTCGGTGTCAAAACGCCCGGCATGGTCACCATGCCCTTTACGCGGGCTGCGATGATGACGTCCGGGTCTGCGTTGGGGCTGACCATCAGCTTGCCGCCAGCCGCATCCAGTTGATCGACCTGTTCCGTCGTCAGCACGGTTCCGGCGCCGATCAGGCAATCGGCAGGGGCCATTTTTGCTGCGATCTCGATGGAGCGGAACGGATCGGGAGAGTTCAGCGGAATTTCGATGGCGCGGAAGCCGGTTTCGATCAGGGCGCCAACGACACCCTCCGTTTCTTCGGGCTTGAGGCCGCGCAGAATGGCGATCAGCGGATATTTGATGGAAGGAAAGGGAATGCGCATGATGGTTTTCCTTATGCCCAGATGGCGTTTGCGGCGGCGAGCAATCCGCGCCGTACGGCCTCGTCTGCGTCAATGACCGTATAGTGGATGGACAGTGTTTTGAAGGCAGCTTCGTACAGCGCGCTGAGTGGACCGGAGCCGATCAGCACCACGGGCGTGTCTTTCGAGGCGATAGAGTGTGCACCGGCGATTTCGAGGCCGATCATGATGCCGGAGAGCTTGGCCTTGGCGTCTGTCGGGGAAAGTCCGTGCAGCAGCTGTCCCGAACGCAGGGTGAAGAAACGGTTGGTCGCCATATGCGGTCGTTCGTAGATATCGGCGACGGCTGCCCGGAACGCTTCGTGTTCGCCGGTGAAGCTTTCGGCCTCGGCCAGCGCGTGCGACAGGATCGTCTGTTTGGAGATGACGTCGAACAGCTCCCCGGTCATAAAGGTCGCGAAACCCGTGACCTTTTCGCCATCGACCGTAACCCACTTGGAATGCGTGCCGGGCATGCAGACCAGTTTTTCGCCTCCGCCCGCTGACGTGAGCGCGCCCAGCAATTGGGTTTCCTCACCGCGGATGACATCCGGAGACGTCGCGGCTCTCTGGGCCAGACCCGGCAGAATGCGGACATCCCGTGCCTGTCCGGGAACGCGCACCGCGCTCTCCATGACGGAGGCAAGCGTGGCAGGAACGTCGATGTAACCGGCCTCGACCCAGCCTTGCCGTGCTCCCGCCATGCCGCAGACGAGAACCGGCAGGTCTTGCGGAGCCTGAATGGCGTCGAGATGCGTTTGCAGCACCTCGGGGAAGCCGGTTCGCATGGCGGTCGTCATGCCTTCTGCGCTGCGCCGTTCGGCAAGCACCTCGCCCGATCGGCTGAGAAGCCATAGCCGGAAGCTGGTGGTTCCCCAGTCAACGGCGATGAAAGCGGGTTCGGACATTATAAAAGACCTCCGTCTACGATAATGGATTGCGCCGTGATGGCGCGTGATGCCGAGGATGCGAGAAACAGGCATGGGCCTGCCAGATCTGCTGCGTAAAGCGTGTTCTTGAGACACTGCCGCCCGGTCGTCGTGGCGATGCCGTCGTCCGTCAGCCACAGTTCCTTTTGCCGCTCCGTCACGATCATGCCGGGCAACAGCGCATTGACGCGGATGTTTTCCGGCCCAAGCCGTCCGGCGAGGCTTTTCGTCAGCCCGATGATCCCGGCTTTTGCCGCGGCGTAGGATGGCAGCTCTCCCATGTTGAGCAGAAAGGAGATCGACGAGAAATTGATGATGGACGCATCGCGTGCTTGTCTGAGGTGGGGCAGCGCCGCCTGGATGGTGAAGAACATCTGCTTGAGATTGACGGACTGGTTGTTGTCCCAATAGGCTTCCGTCACGGTATCGATGTCGTGGCGGTCATCCCAGGCAGCGTTGTTGACCAGCACCTTGATGCCGCCCGTGCTCGTGGCAGCTTCGTTCACCACGTCGCCGATCGCTTTCACATCGCGCAGATCGGCCTTGAAAAATGTCACGGGATGACGCGCCGTTGCCGAAAGCCGGGCTGCGAGGGCAGCGCTTGGCTCCTCGGCGATATCGATGAAAGCAACTCTCGCGCCCTGAGCGGCAAAGGCTTCCACCAACGCGGCGCCAATGCCGGAGCCTCCACCTGTAATCAGAACGCCTGCGTCCTTGAGGTCGGGAAACTGCGCTTCGATCATCGGCATCGTCTCGTGATTTGAACTTGCGTGTTCCATTATTTGGAACTAGATTTTAATAGGTGGAATTATTCTCTTGGCTTCGAACGGATGTCAAGGCGCTAGCGGAAGATGCGGCATGGGCGATAACGAAAAGCGTGACGTGGTTCCGGTCGAGGGCCAGCAGACGGAAAATGCGACCGGCACGCTTGGCAAAGCGATGTCGCTGCTCGAGCTGATTGCGCTATCTGAAAGGCCGATGCGCTTTACCGATGTTCTGGAAGCGTCCGGCCAGCCACGGGGGACTGTCCATCGCCAGTTGAGCCATCTTCTTGCGGAGGGGTTGATCGAGCAGTCGACCGACCAGACCTACGTGGCAGGTCTCAGGCTTCTGAGATTTGCTGCCCGCGCGTGGAGCAGCAACGATCTTCGCAACGTCGCCGCACCTCATCTGGCCGCGCTGCATGAAGCGACCGGTGAGTCCGTACATCTTGGCGTTCTCCACGGTGGAGAGATAACCTATCTGGACAAGATAGAGGGCAAACACGCCCTGCGCATGCATTCGCAAGTCGGCAATGCGTCTCCGGCCTATTGCACGGGGGTCGGCAAGGCGGCGCTGTCGCTTCTGCCCGACGACGAAATGCGGATTGTCGCGGAAAGTCTGGATTTTCGCCGCTTCACGGAGAATACCCTTGCAGGGCCGGAGGCGCTTCTCGCTGAGGTGGCCGCGATCCGCGCTGCTGGATTCGGGTTCGATCTCGAGGAGCATGAGGTCGGCATTCACTGTGTCGCCGCACCCGTTCGGGCGGAGGGGCGTGCTTTTCAGGCTGCGATTTCGGTAACAGGTCCCGCATACCGTATCAGCCTGGAGCAGTTGACGCAGTGGGGGCCGCTTGTGCGTGAAACCGCTGGAAAGATCGCGTTGGAGCTTGCCTGCAGGTTGCCGCCCGTGGCCACGCGCGGCTCACAGTACAAAGCATGATGGCCTGTGTGGAAATTTCTTCCAACCGTGCGTGTGTGATCGAATATTCAACTTGTGTTTGCATGAATCATTATCCAGAGTAAAACTCACAACAATTGCCGTGTGAAGGATTTGGCTTTCGCAAAGGCATTCCCCATTTTCGAAGAATCGCTTCATGCAGAATACAGAGACGACCGCCATTTCGACGATTGGTGTTGATTGCGTTCGCGAGATCGCACTTCTCAACACCCAGTTCGATATTTTCCGTTTTTTGAAACGGTTGACCGAGGCATGGGGCTTCAAGGCCTTCATGGTGCTCGATCTGTCCGCGGAAATCATGAGCGACCTGTCGCAGCACACCATTATCACCAGCTGGCCGGCCGAGCTTTTGCAGCGTTATGACGAAGAAGGCCTTTTGCAGAAAAGCAAGGTGATGGCGCAGCTGAGAAAGACCACGACGCCATTTGCCGTTTCGCTTGATTTTCTCTCAAAGGAGGCGGATGCGACCGTCAAGAAAACGGCCACCGGCCTGTTCGAGCGGTTTGAAATGGTCAATTCGGTCTGGTTTCCGGTCCATGATGTGACCGCTTACAGGGGGGCTGTTTCCTTTTCGGGGAACAAGACGCCTCTGCAGCAGGGCCAGATCGCGGAGCTATTTTATATCGCGACTCATATATTCGCACGTCTTTCGGACATCCGCCGTCTCGACCTGCGCGTTCCCGAAACGTTGAGCGAACGTGAGATTGATTGCCTGAATTGGACGGCCGCCGGCAAGACAAGTGCGGAAATCGCCGAAATCATGATGTTGTCCGAACATACCATCAATCATTATCTGAACCGGGCGACAAAGAAACTTGATACCGTGAACCGCACGCAGGCGGTTGCCAAAGCACTGAGAGTTGGCCTGATAAAATAACGAAACCGCTATTTTATCATTGTGATAAACGGTTTCGTGGGCGATCCTCTTTCCGAATCACCGGAAAGGAGAAATCGTTTGCCGGAAAAGCGTAAGGTAAAAGCGGGATTTTCTCCTACCGTCGATTGCGCTGTGCTGGTCATTGCTGCCGAAAAGGGCTTTGCTGCCGATGAAGGGGTGGCTCTGGAGCTTGTCCGCAAGAAAACCTCCCGCGCCGTGATCGGCGCACTGAGCGAGAACGAAGTCGAGATTGCCCATGTTCCGGCACCTGTTCCGGTTGGTTCAGCACTGGGACTGGACGATCTTCCGGAAAATATAATCGGCGTGTTCACGCTGGCGCTTGGCGGTTCGGCCATCGCTGTTTCCCACGAATTTTATGATGAGCTTTATCGCGAGGGCATGAAACTGCCCGACCCGGCGGCGTTTGGCCGCGCCATGGCGCGTGTCTGTGCGGCCCGCAGGTCTGCAGGGGAACATCCGCCCGTATTTGCAGTCGAGAGTATCTTTTCCACGCCGTTTTATACGCTGCGCTACCTGCTCGGAAGTTGCGGCGTTCTGCTTGGGCGGGACATGGAAATGATCGAGGCGTCTCCGCAAACCTTGCCGGAATTGATGGAGGCCGGAAAGGTCGACGCGATTTTCAATTCCGAACCCGCAGGCAGTGCTGCCGTTCTCGGCGGCGCTGGCAGGATTGTCACGACCGGCGCCCTGATATGGCAGAACGCGCCCGAGAAACTTCTTGCCACCAGACGCTCCTGGGCGGATGAAAATGCGGGCACGCTGGAAGGCCTGCTGCGTGCACTTTACCGTGCGGGGGAGTGGTGCAGCAATCCTGCCAATATCGAGGAACTGGCCGGCATTCTGGCCGCTCCTCATTATCTTCACACGGGGGGCGATTTTCTCCTGCCCGCCTTGACCGGTTATATCTCGACGTCGCTACGCGACATGCAGCGATATCCCGATTTTTTCATAACGAGCGCCAAGGCAGCCAATTTTCCCTGGCAGAGTCAGGCGTTGTGGTTCTTCAGTCAGATGATGCGCTGGGGCGAGGTCCATGGAAACCTGCGCCATGATGCGGCCACGGTGGAAGCCGTGCGGAACTCTTACAGGCCGGATATTTTTCGCAAGGCGATGAAACCGCTTTTCGTGCCTGTCCCGGCTGCGAACCTGAAACTCGAGGGTACGTTGATACATCCTGTTTATGTCGGAGCCTCACGAACAGGTCTTGTGCTCGGTCCGGATCGCTTTTTTGACGGCCACGTTTTCGACCCGGAAACGCTCGATATGGACGACGAAATCTGAAAGCTGACGACGGATGATGCTTTGACAGATTGTCGGAGCGCTCCGGCTTGTCTATGGGTGACGTGGAAACGCATCCCTGTTCCAGGCGGATGATGCAGTGGAGTACGAAGCACATGGCAGAGGTCAGCAAACATCAGGTCGAAAAGGCGCTGGAGGCTATCGTGTATCCCGATAGTGGCAGAAGCATCGTCAGCCTCGGTATGGTGTCGGAAATTTTCATTGCCGATTCCAAGGCTTATTTCTCCATCACCGTTCCCGCCGACAAAGCCGAGGAAATGGAGCCGCTGAGACTTGCCGCTGAAAACGCCGCAAAGAGCGTGCCGGGGATTGCAGGAGCGGTCGTCGCCCTGACGGCGGATCGCAAGCCGGGCCAGCAGCAACCGGCGCGCCCGGCGGCTGCAGCGGGCCGTCCGCCAGCGCAGACCCAGGCACCGCGCGGGGCGAAAGTGGGCGTACCCGGCATCGCTGCCATCATTGCTGTCGCTTCGGGCAAGGGCGGCGTCGGCAAGTCGACGACTGCCGTCAATCTGGCGCTTGGGCTTCAGACCCTCGGCCTGCGCGTGGGCATTCTCGATGCGGATATCTATGGTCCGTCGCTTCCCCGGCTCCTGAAAATTTCGGGGCGGCCGCAGCAGCTTGAAGGCCGCATTATCGTTCCGATGGAAAATTACGGTCTGAAAGTCATGTCCATGGGCTTCCTTGTGGATGAGGAAGCGGCAATGATCTGGCGCGGCCCGATGGTGCAGTCTGCCCTGATGCAGATGCTGCGCGAGGTTGCCTGGGGCGAGCTGGATGTGCTGGTGCTGGATATGCCGCCCGGCACGGGTGATGCGCAACTGACCATTGCCCAGCAGGTGCCGTTGGCCGGTGCGGTCATTGTTTCCACCCCGCAGGATCTTGCCCTCATCGATGCGCGCAAGGGCATCACCATGTTCCGCAAGGTCGAAGTGCCGTTGCTCGGCATCATCGAGAACATGAGCTACTTCATCACTCCCGATACCGGTGCCCGTTACGATATTTTCGGCCATGGCGGCGCGAAGGCGGAAGCTGAACGTATCGGCGTGCCGTTCCTCGGAGAGGTGCCGCTGACCATAGGCATCCGCGAAATGTCGGATGCGGGAACGCCGGTCGTTGCTGCCGAGCCGAATGGTCCGCAGGCGCAGGTCTACCGTGAGATCGCCGAAAAAGTATGGGCCAGAATTGGCTCCGGTGAACGGAAAGCGGCACCCAGAATTGTTTTCGAATAAGACCAAAGTATAGGTCCGGTATTTTGAAGACTATACCCGCCGCGCGAAATAAGCCGGTCAAAACAGTTCGTTAAATGGTCGTCGTCCGAAACTGATACGCATGTCAGGACGTTGATGCAGCAAGCTCCCGACACGTTTGAAAAAATAGTTCTTGATTCCATCTTGCATTGGGCGCATACGCCAGCGCCGTTTGGCTCATGGATCACCTCAAGGCAGGTGGAACGTGAAATCTGGGGCGGTAGAATGTTCTTTCATGCGACATTCTACGGTTTGCCGATAGCGAGTTGAATGTGTTAATCAGCACTGCGGTCGGAGCGCGAACGCAGACCGGAGAAACAGATTGATAAAAGCCTATCGCGCCAATTGCGAGGCAATCGGCCTGTCACCAGAAGATGGGACCGGTCAGATTCCGGGCGATGTCGTGTGGATTGATCTGGTCAATCCCGATAGGGCGGAAGAGCAGCATGTGGAAAGGCTGCTCGGCCTTGACCTGCCGACCCGCGAAGATCTCAAGGATATCGAACCGTCCAGCCGCCTCTATATCGAGAACGGTAATGTCTTTATGACCGGCTCCCTGGTTTGGAAGGCGGATTCAGACGATCCACGCCTCACCGATGTCGCCTTCATTCTTGCGGGCGAGCGCCTGGTGACGATCCGTTACGCCGAGCCAAAATCGTTCCATCTGTTCATCGCCGCCATCACCCGCGTACCGCAGGAGATGCGCAGTGGGGCCGCGCTGCTGCTGAAGCTGCTGGAAACCATCGTCGATCGCACGGCGGAGATTCTCGAAAATTCCGTGGCGGGTATCGACAGTCTCGCGGCAGACATTCTTGGCAGCCAGTCACGCAACAAGCGCAAGCAGCCGCGATATCTCGAAGACCGCCTTGCCAACATCGCCGCCTATCACCGCCTCATCTCGAAGGTTCGCGACAGTCTGGCCTCGCTGGCGAGGGTGCAGACCTTTCTGCACACCAGTGTCCAGATCCAGAAGGACAAGGAGGCGAGAGAGCTGGGCAAGGTGATCGCGCGGGATATCCAGTCGCTATCCGAGCATGCGTCTTTCGTTTCCGGCAACCTGACCTTCCTGCTGGATGCATCGCTTGGCATCATCAATGTCGAGCAGAACGCCATCATCAAGATTTTTTCCATCGCTTCGGTGGTGTTCCTGCCGCCAACGCTCGTGGCATCGGTTTATGGTATGAACTTTGAGTTCATGCCGGAGTTGAAATGGGCGCTCGGTTATCCGGCAGCGCTCGTCATCATGCTGATGTCCGCAATCATCCCGTTTCTCTTTTTCCGCTGGAAGGGCTGGCTCTGAAGGGCCAGGATCATCATGTCGCAAGTCTTCGACAAGGACACTACCGAAAAACCGGAAGCCGATGAAGGGCACGAGAACAAGGGACTTTATGCAGCCATCCTTGGGTCCATCGGCGTTGTCTATGGCGATATCGGCACAAGCCCGCTCTATGCCTTCCGCGAAGCGCTGCGGCCGATTTCCCATGACGGCGTTACCCCGGAGGAAGTGATCGGCCTGACATCGCTGATGATCTGGGCGCTGACAATCATCGTCACCTTTAAATACATCAGCCTCCTTCTGAGGGCGGACAACGATGGTGAAGGCGGTACGCTTTCGCTGCTGGCGCTGCTGATGAAAACGGCTGGCACGCACCGCAGCGTTCTTATCTTCCTTGGCCTGATCGGTGCGGCGCTGTTCCTTGGCGATGCGATGATCACGCCGGCACTTTCCGTCCTTTCCGCGGTTGAAGGTCTGAAACTCGTGACGCCCGAGATGGACGCGTTCGTGATCCCTATTTCCGTAGGTATTCTGATCGGTCTTTTCGCCATCCAGTCGCATGGCACGGGAACGGTCGCAAAATTCTTCGGCCCGATCACGGCAATCTGGTTCATCGTCATGGGGCTGGCAGGTCTTGTCCACATCGCGGATGACTTCAGCATTCTGTATGCGTTCAACCCGTGGCACGCCGTTGAGTTTCTGGCCAGCGAAGGCTTTTACGGTGTCATCGTCCTTGGTGCGGTGTTTCTGACCATCACCGGCGCGGAAGCGCTCTATGCGGACCTTGGCCATTTCGGCCGCCGTCCGATCCAGTGGGCATGGTTCTGCCTGGTGTTCCCGGCGCTGACGCTCAACTATCTCGGTCAGGGCGCGCTTGTCCTGAAAGACCCGGCCGCGATGGCCAATCCCTTCTACCTGATGTTCCCGCAATGGGCGATCCTGCCTGCCGTCATTCTGGCGACGGCCGCCACCATCATTGCAAGCCAGGCGGTCATCACCGGCGCGTTTTCTCTCGTTCGCCAGGCCATTCACCTTGGCTATCTGCCGCGGATGGAGATTCTCTTCACGTCGGAAACCAATACGGGGCAGATCTACCTTCCGGCCGTCAATACCGTTCTGCTCTTCGGTGTCGTGGCCCTCGTTCTGACCTTCAAAAGCTCGGACGCGCTTGCGACGGCCTACGGCATTTCCGTGACCGGCGCGATGGTCGTGACCAGCCTGATGTTCTTCGAATTCGTCCGCAAGCGCTGGCAGTGGCCGCTTTATCTCGCCGTGGGCGTGCTCGCGCCGCTTCTGGCGCTTGAACTGGTCTTCCTTGGCGCGAACCTTATCAAGATCCACGATGGCGGCTACGTTCCCGTTCTGCTGGCGATTGCCTTCACCATCATCATGACCACCTGGCAGCGCGGTTCGAAAATCCTGTTCGCCAAGACCCGCCGCACGGATGTGCCGCTGAAGGCATTCATCGCTTCGGTCGAGAAGGAAAGCGCGCATGCGCCGGTGCGCGTGGCGGGAACGGCGATCTTCCTGACGGGCGATCCGGAAACCGCGCCTGCTGCCCTGCTGCATAACCTCAAGCACAACCACGTTCTGCACGACAAGAACGTCATCCTCACGATCCGCACCGAGGATCAGCCACGCGTTCATCCGGAAGATCGATATACCCTGACGAAGATGAGCGAGCGTTTCGCCGTGGTGGAGCTGCATTTCGGCTTCATGGAAACGCAGAACGTCACGCAGGCGCTCGGTTATCTCAGGCGCACGGGCTACAAGTTCGATATCATGTCGACATCGTTCTACCTCGGTCGCCGCAAGCTGGTGCCGGACCCCAAATCAGGCATGCCAGGGTGGCAGAACCGTCTCTTCATCGCACTTGCCGAAACCGCCGCCGACCCGTCGGATTATTTCCGGCTCCCGGCAAACCGGGTGGTGGAACTCGGCTCTCACGTCGTCATCTGAGTGTTAGAAACTCGTTACACATTAACGTGAAGCCGTATCCACGCCCGGCGTTAACCAACCATCAAGGTTAATAAGAGATTCTCGAACGCATGTAACAAGTATGGTTGCCTGCGTTCGGAGTGCTGGTTTTGCGTTCGAAAAAAGTCATGCGTGGTCGGTCCTTCGGGTCTGTTGAGAAATGGGCTTCGCCCGCTGTGTTCGGTTTGGCCGTCTGGCTCGCCTTTCCGTCATTGGCCGCTCGTGCGGACCTCGCCTCACTGCTGGCGGGGCTCGACAGGGGCGGTGAGCAATGGCGAATGGTACTGACCAATTCGCCTGCGGGCTCCGTGCATAATGCTTCCCTTGCGTTTGACGATGCCGATGATGGCGTGCTCTCGGGCAGCGGCATGACCCTGCCGGATGGTCGCAAGGTCGCTTTCGTGACCAACAAGAAGGGCGAACAGACGTCGCCGGACAGCGATCGCGTCAACCGTTCGACAAAGAAGGGCCGGGTGGTTGCGACCGAAATCATGCAGCCGCCAAAGGCATTCACCGCGGGTTCGGTTCTTCAGCGCACCAGCATGCTGGATCTAGAGCCTCTGAAGCGCAAGGATCGCGCCGTCTTCGTCAAGCCGAAACGCGGCAAGGACGTGGAACTGGCATCTTTCTACTTCCGCCGTGAGAATAAGAAGCAGGACAAGTCCGTTTCGCCCATGCTGGCAGAACTTGTCACGAACCGTACTCCGGATATTCTCGCCACCGCTTACGCGCCCGCCGAACCCGATTTTGCCCGCGAATCGCCTTTCGATGCGATCCTGAAGAAACCGGAAGCGGGTCGCTTCGTGCCGCAGATCGGCGAGGGCGATCACGCCTGGGCCGCGACGCCATTGCCCGCTGACGTGTTCTCCGCCACCGAACAACAGTGCCTGGCATCCGGCATCTATTTTGAGGCGCGTGGCGAATCCGTCAAGGGGCAGGCCGCCGTCGCACAGGTCATCCTGAACCGTGTCCGCAACCCCGCTTATCCAAAAACCATCTGTGGCGTGGTTTACCAGAACAAGGACTGGCGCAATCGCTGCCAGTTTTCCTTCGCCTGCGACAACATCAAGGACCGCGTGAATTCGCAGCGTCACTGGAAAATGGCGCGTGAAGTTGCCATGGCCACCACTGCCGGCAAGATCTGGTTGACGGAAGTCGGCTCTGCCACCCATTATCACGCCGTCTACGTCCGTCCCGCATGGGGCAAGACGATGAAGAAGGTGGGAAGAATCGGGTTGCACGTCTTCTACCGCACGTATGGCGGCGGCTGGAGCTGATAAGCGCCCGAAATTGGCGCATTTTTCGTGTCAAAAATGCCGATTCCCGCGACAAACATCGACCGCAAATGGCAGATTGAAGGCAAGTCATTGTTTTTCAATGATTAATTTGTGCTGAATCAAGCGGTGTCAGTGCCTTGACTACAGAAGCCCCTAAAACTATGTTGCGGCCGACTTCAGAGCGGGCTGGAACAGGCTTAATCCGTAACCGTTTACAACTCCAAAGGGTTCTGGCATGGCTGGAACGGAGGAAATGGGCAGGATTTCGAGATGACCGGCAACCGTAACGATAGTCTGGACGAGCGCCGCAAGCGCCTTGCCGATGAGTTGGCGAAGGTGAAGGCGGAGGACGAGGCGGAAGAGAGGGCGGAGCGCAACGCAGCCGAGAGCCGTAAGGGTTTTGGGGTAGCGGTAAAGCTTTCCTCCGAGTTCATTTCGGCCATCGTGGTCGGCGCTATGCTGGGTTATCTTCTGGACTATTTTGCCGGCACGTCGCCGTGGGGGATGATCATTCTTCTTCTTCTCGGTTTCTGCGCAGGCGTACTGAATGTGTTGCGCTCGGCGGGCATGGTGGCAAAGCCGCTTTCGCCGGAGAGCACAGATAAACAGGACGAGGGTGGAAAGCGCGGTCGCTGACCAGCTTTTCGAACAGTTGAGATGGTGCCGCTATGTGCGGCGACAGGTAAAGAGGGCAGCCGGTGGCAAACGATCCGACCCATCAGTTCTTGGTGCAGCCGATCATTCCGATCGAAATCGGTGGTGTCGATTTTTCGTTCACCAATGCGTCGCTTTTCATGGTTGCGACCGTCGCAGCAGCTTCCGGTTTCCTGTATTTCTCGACGTCGACGCGCGGTCTTATCCCCACCCGCATGCAGTCCGTCGCGGAAATGTCCTATGAGTTCATCGCTTCGATGCTGCGCGAAGGCGCTGGCAAGAAGGGCATGGTCTTCTTCCCGTTCGTGTTCTCGCTGTTCATGTTCGTGCTGACAGCCAACCTTCTCGGCATGTTCCCGTATTTCTTCACGGTCACGAGCCAGATCATCGTCACCTTTGCGCTCGCCTGCCTGGTCATCGGCACGGTCGTCGTTTACGGTTTCTACAAGCACGGTCTGCATTTCTTCGGTATCTTTGCGCCTTCAGGCGTGCCCAAGGTGCTGCTGCCGCTTGTGGCGTCCATTGAAATCATCTCGTTCCTGTCGCGTCCCATCAGCCTTTCCGTTCGTCTCTTCGCGAACATGCTGGCTGGTCACATCACGCTGAAGATTTTCGCAGGTTTCGTCGCCTCCATGGGTGCCCTGGGCGCTCTGGGTGTCGGTGGTGCAGTCCTGCCGCTCATCATGACCGTCGCAGTGATCGGTCTGGAATTTCTCGTCGCCTTCCTGCAGGCATACGTCTTCGCGGTACTGACGTGCATGTACCTGAACGACGCCGTGCATGGTGGTCACTGAGAAAGTTAAGTCGCTGGCCCCGGTAACCGGGTGTCAAGAATAGCCGCAACAACCAATATCTCAAGGAGTCTCACATGGAAGCGGAAGCAGCAAAGTACATCGGCGCAGGTCTCGCATGCCTCGGCATGGCTGGTACGTCCCTCGCACTCGGCCGTATCTTCGGTGATTACCTCTCCGGCGCACTGCGCAACCCCTCTGCTGCCGACAGCCAGTTCGGCCGTCTGGTATTCGGCTTCGCCGTTACGGAAGCTCTGGGCATCTTCTCGCTGCTCGTTGCTCTCCTTCTCCTGTTCGCTGTCTAATATCGGCATCAGGTTTGGATCACGGCTCGCAGATCAGCGTGCCGTGATCCTTCGCATTTGCAGTACCCCTGGAGGTGAGCATGTTCGTGACCGAGGCTTTTGCCCAGTCAGCACCGGCGTCAACTGAAACGACGCAAACACCGGCTGCAGGCCACGCGGCCCCGGAAGCCACGCATACGGAAACCGGCGTGGCGCATGGCGCCGAACACGGTTCCGGCGTATTTCCGCCGTTCGACCAGTCGACCTATGCATCCCAGCTTTTGTGGCTGGCCATTACGTTCGGCCTTTTCTACGTGCTCATGCAAAAGGTCATCGTACCGCGCGTTGGCGGCATCCTTGAGGATCGCCACGGGCGCATCGCACAGGATCTCGACGAAGCGGCCCGGCTGAAATCTGAAGCTGACGCAGCCGTCGAAACCTATGAAAAAGAACTCGCTGCTGCCCGCGCAAAGGCAGGCTCGATCGGTTCTGCCGCCCGCGACGCCGCAAAGGCGAAAGCGGACGCTGACCGCGCTGCCATTGAAGCAGGCCTTGCGGAAAAGCTTGCTGCTGCTGAAAAGCGCATCGCTGGCATCAAGGAACAGGCTTTTGCCGACGTCGGTAGCATTGCCGAGGAAACCGCGACCGCAATCGTTGACCAGCTGGTTGGCGCCAAGGTCAAGGACGCGGATGTGAAGTCTGCCGTTGCTGCCGCTTCTGAAGCGAAGGGAGCCTGATCATGGCGTTTGATGCATCATTTTTTGCTCTCGTCGGCCTTATCCTTTTCTTCGTTCTGATCGCCTACCTCAAGGTTCCGGGCATGCTGGCGAAATCGCTGGACGAGCGCGCGCAGAACATCACCGAGGAACTGGCGGAAGCCAAGCGCCTTCGTGAAGAGGCACAGCATCTGCTGGCCGAGTACCAGCGCAAGCGTAAGGAAGCCGAAGCTGAGGCCGCTGGCATCGTTGCCGCCGCCGAGCGCGAAGCGGCTGCTCTGACGGCGGAAGCCAAGGCCAAGACGGAAGAATTCGTCGCCCGTCGCACGGCTCTTTCCGAGCAGAAGATCAAGCAGGCGGAAGAAGACGCGATCGGCGCTGTACGCTCCGCCGCCGTCGATATCGCGATCGCTGCTTCCGAGAAGCTGATCGCGGAAAAGACGACGGCTGCCGCCAAGGCAAAGCTTTTCACCGCGACGATCGGTGAAGTGAAGTCGAAGCTGAACTGACACCTGTTCAGCGCGCCATTCGAAACCCCTCCGGCTCCGCCGCGAGGGGTTTTTTATTTTCGGTTTTGAGAAGGTTGGGCCTGTGATGAAGTGCACGCCGCCTCTGGCCGTCCGCGATGCGGTGCTCGGTGCCGTGAGCGTTCCCGACAGGGGATACATGTCGTAGCTCCGTTTTGCACCAGAGCCGGTCATCAGTGAGGTGTGCTAAAGTGTGGCTGCGAGGATGTTGAAGAAGAGGCGTGAATGTCGAGAACGGGTCGTCTATTCGAAATGCTCAGCGTTCTTCGTGCGCGAAGATCTCCGGTAACCGCTATCGAACTGGCGCGCGAACTTGGGGTATCTCAGCGCAGTGTCTACCGGGACATCGAGACTTTACGGCTCCTCGGAGCGCCTCTCGACGGACAGGCGGGTGTTGGCTTTCGCCTGAAGGAAGGCTTCTTTCTTCCGCATCTCGCGTTTTCACCTGACGAGCTGGATGCCTTGATACTTGGATTGGAGTGGGTGCAGCAGCGAGCTGATCCTGCTTTGGTCCGAAGCGCCGAGGCTGCTTTGGCGAAGGTATTGTCAGCGCGGTCTGCCAGCACCTTGCTGGGCGCCGAATCTCCGCGTTCCCTGATAGCCGCCACAGCGTCTGAGCGCACCGATCCTCCTCACGTCGCCCCGATGAGGGACGCTATCCGTCGGCAACGTAAAGTCTCCATTGAATATATGGATGCTCAAGGCACCGTATCGAGCCGAACAATCTGGCCGATTGCCGTTGTTTATTTTGATGATGTGCGCATTGTGGCGGCTTGGTGCGAAAATAGGGCCGCTTTCCGCCACTTCCGTGTAGATCGCGTGCGAGGGACGACCTTATTGGAGGAACGCTACCCGGAGCGCCGCCATTCGCTGATGAAACGTTGGCGGGATCAGGACCGCGATTGGCGTTCATTCATGACAGTTTCTGACGTGGAGGTTCGTTAAACTCATGCTGCCGTGATTAGCGGTGTCATATCAGAGGAAAATCAATGGTTGCCTTCTCTCCTGCTGCATTTGCCGATTTCGTGACCGCCGACGATGATTCAGCCATCGTAATGTTGAACCTTTTGCGGTTTGATCCCAATGGTGGCCGGGCTAGGCATATTGAATACCTGAAAATGGCGGCTCCGATCTTGGCGCGCTTCGGTGCGCGGATTTTGTTCCGCGGCGATGGCCTGCCTATTCTAACGGATGGCAGAGTTGAGATGTGGGACGCGGTTTTGCTGGTACAGTATCCGGGAAGAGCTGCATTCCAGGCAATGGTAGAGGATCCGGAGTACCAGATCGCGTTTCAAGTTGGAAAATCAGCGCTCGCGGATATTGTGCTGCAGCCGCTAAAGGAGTCCGATACTCTTGCATAGTGCCAGACTTAGAATGCCGTGCAGATAACGATGGCGATCTCCGGCCTTCCTGTCGCGGTTAGAAAAGCCCTTATGGCCGCTTGGGCAGAAAGCAGAACTTACTGCCGGATTTTTTTCGCAGTCTAAACGGGGCGCTAACATCAAACCTGCCGTAGCGGCCGAAAGCTCATGCGATGCAGCGGGCAGGGGCCGTGGGTTTCTATGGCGCGCAGGTGGGCGGCGGTACCATATCCGGCGTGGCCGTCGAAGCCGTAGGCGGGATAGATTTGCGCAGAGCGTTCCATCATTCGATCTCGCGTGACCTTAGCGATGATTGATGCGGCTGCTATTGAAAGCGAGCGTCCATCGCCTTTGATGACCGCTTTGACCGGGCAGGCGATGCCGGGCGGCATGTCGCGTCCATCTGCGAGAACCAGTTGAGGAGATACGGGCAGGCCCAGAACAGCGCGGCGCATTGCGTCTAGGCTGGCGCGCAGGATATTCATATCGTCGATCAGCTTCGGGCCTGAAGAGGCGATGGAAACCAGCGAGGTTTCCATGATCTGCTTGAAGAGGGTTTCGCGTTTCGCCTTCGAAAGCTTCTTGGAATCGTTGAGACCGGATGGGATATTGTCCGGATCGAGAATGACGGCGGCTGCTACGACCGGCCCTGCAAGCGGCCCGCGACCGGCCTCGTCGGTTCCGACAACCGGCCAAAGCCCCTTGGATTTTCCGTCCAGCTCAAGGGAAAAATCCGGGCCGGTTTGAAGCAGGTCGAAAAGAGCGGGAGAATCGGGTGCGGTGCGGCGTTTCATGCGGCGGAAACTGGCACACACACCCGATCTCCTGCAAGCCCCCGGAAGCGGGCGATGGGATGCAACCTGCCGATCAAGGGGCGTGGCCGGTTGCATCCAGAAGGCCGTCATGACCTTTCTTCTCCTTAAGGGCGGCAGGAAGAAGAGTATCGCACGCGAGGCGGCGGTCCGGGGGCATACGACCGGTGCGCCAGGGAAAACGCGCCGGGCATCTCGTTGAGCGGAGGCTCTCTCCGCAATGGTTCAAAGGAGTGATAGCTGCACGCCGGATCCGCCCGGCGGCTTGAACAGATCGTCGCGCAGCTGAATGCCGCGACGCACAAGGCCGAGCCTTTTCGTGGTCATTTCGAACCGGCGGCCGATCTGCCATGCATAGGGACCGGCCCCCTTCATCCGTTTGCCGAACTCGGCGTCGTAATCCTTGCCGTCACGCATGGAGCGGACGAGAGACATCACATGCCGGTAGCGATCCGGATAGTTTCGCAGAAGCCAGTCGCGAAACAGCGGGCTGACCTCCAGCGGCAGACGCAGCAAGACGTAGGATGCTTCGCTGGCACCTGCGGCCTTGCCAGCTTCCAGTACCCGCTCGATCTCATGGTCGTTCAGGGCCGGAATAATCGGAGACATCATGATTGCTGCGGGAATGCCGGCATCGGTCAGCGTCTTGATGGCTTCCAGCCGTTTTGCCGGTGTCGAGGCGCGTGGTTCCATGGTGCGGGCCAGCTTGCGGTCGAGCGTTGTCACCGAAATGCCGACCTTTGCCAGACCCTTTTTTGCCATCGGTGCCAGAATATCGATATCCCGCGTGATCAGCGCCGATTTGGTGACGATGGCAACGGGATGCTCTGCCTCTGCCAGAACCTCGAGGATCTGGCGCATGATGCGCCATTCACGCTCGATTGGCTGATAGGGGTCCGTGTTGGTGCCGATGGCAATCACACGCGGCTTGTAGCCCGGTTTGGCCAGTTCTCTCTCAAGCAGTCTGGCCGCATCCGGTTTGGCGAACAGCTTCGATTCAAAATCCAATCCGGCGGAAAGGCCCATATAGCTGTGCGTCGGCCGTGCGAAGCAATAGATGCAGCCGTGTTCACAGCCGCGATAGGGATTGATCGAGCGGTCGAAAGGGATATCGGGAGATTCGTTGCGGGTGATGATGGCGCGTGGCTTCTCGACCTGAACCTCGGTGCGGAATTCCGGCATGTCCTCCAGCGTCTGCCAGCCGTCATCATAGACTTCCCGCTGAAGCTGTTCGAAGCGCCCGCCCGGATTGAGCCCGGCAGCGCGGCCACGACGGCGGTCGATCTCGATCCGCAGGCCCGATTCATCGGCCATCGCATTGGCAATATCCTGCCTATGGCCAGGCTGAAAGGCAGCCTCGCCTGAAAGCATGTGATCTCTCATCTGGGTGCTCCCCAGGGCGTCATGTATCCACCAAGGCACATGAAACGCCCTAAACCGTTCCTGCTCGCGCATCGATCTCATCGCCTGCCCGATGATTAAATTCCTACTCCAGAAATGAGAACAATACAAGAACAAAATGAAGTTGATCTGTCTTCACGGGTTGAAGGGGGCGCGCGGACGGTCCTGTCGCCGATTGAAGCGCGCACATTAATTTTAATGGAAGAGATCCTGTTTTCGAAACGCTGGCGCAGTGGCAATTTATTGTGCGATGCGTTAAAGCTGGGCACATGTTGACAGTCATAATGGAATGCCGGGATCAGGAACCGGAACTGGCGCATACGCTTTCGGCGCTGGTGACCGGAGCCGTGGAAGGGCTGGTAAGCGATGTGGTGATCCTTGACCACGGTTCGCGCGATGGATCGTCGCGCGTTGCCGATGCGGCTGGCTGCCGGTTTTATCAGCAGTGGAACATCGATGACGTCATGCGTTCCGTGCGTGGTGAATGGATACTGCTGGTGGAACCGGGTGCACGCCCCCAAACCGGCTGGATCGAGGACATTCTCGAATATGTGTCGATCAACAAGTCGCCCGCGAGGTTTTCTCCGTCGCGACATTACAAGCGCTCTTTTTTCAGCCGTATGGTGCGCCGCCAGCCGCCTCTGGAATACGGTTATCTTATGCCGAAGAAACACGCCATGACGATTGCGAAGCCGGGCATGAACCTTGCACAGCTCGTCCATGCGCAGAAGCCGCGCCGCCTGACTGCGGAACTCATTCCGTCATGGGTGTTGAGCGCGGCCCGATAAGCGGAAGATTCCTGCTAAGACGCGCCGCGTTTCAGGTGCTCGTCAAGCCGCGGCATGATTTCCACAAAATTGCAGGGCATATGCCGGTAGTCCAGCTGTGCCTTGATGATGCCATCCCAGGCATCCTTGCAGGCACCGGGTGAACCGGGCAGCACGAAGATGAAGGTCGCGTTTGCCACACCGCCCGTCGCGCGGGATTGGATGGTCGAGGTTCCTATCTTGTCATAGGAAATGCGATGGAAGACCTCGGAAAAGCCGTCCATACGCTTCTCGAACAGAGGCTCCAGCGCTTCCGGCGTTACGTCGCGCCCGGTGAAGCCCGTACCGCCGGTGGTGATGACCACATCCACATTGTCTGAAAGTGTCCAGTCGCGGACCGTTTCGAAGATCGCCGCCTTGTCGTCCGGAACGATGGCGCGAGCCGCGAGGCGATGCCCGGCCTCGGTGATTCTCGCAGCGAGCGTATCGCCGGACCTGTCATTTTCCAGCGTGCGTGTATCGGAAACGGTCAGAACCGCAATGCCGATGGGGATAAACTGTCTCTCGTTTGCCATGGCATCATCCTCAAATGGTCAAATCGTTTGTGTTGCCTGAAAATACCAGCCCGGCCGTTTGCTTCGAAGCGATGTTTCGGCTTTTTTCGCTGCTTCTTGAGAGGCAAACACTCCGAAGCAGGTAGCGCCCGAACCGGACATGCGAACCGTCGAGGCGCCTTCCTGAGCAAGCAGGGCGGAAACCTCGCCGATCTCAGGCAATAGTGCCTTTGTAGGTGCCTCAAGATCGTTGCGGCTTGCAGCAATGAACGCCAGCCAGTCATTCGCCGGTGTTTCGGGCAGGGGAGGGTTGGTCTTGCTGGTCAGCCGCCGGAAGATATCGGGCGTCGAGACGGCCATCAGCGGATTGGCCAGCACCAGAAAAAGCCGGGGTAGATCGTTAACGGGCTGAATATCCTCACCGATGCCACGCGCGATCAGGGACTGGCTTTCAAGGCACATCGGCACGTCGGCGCCCAGCCCAAGCGCAATCGCGGCAAGAGAACCGCCATCGATCTGCCCCTTCCAATGTCGCAGCAGTCCCCGCAACGTTGCCGCCGCATCGGCAGAACCGCCACCGATGCCGGAAGCGACAGGCAGGTTCTTTTCGAGATGGATGGCGACCGGGCGTGCATTTTGATTGCTGTCCACAAGAGCGGTGCGAAGGAGATCGCGCGCGCGGGTCACGATATTATCGTTGCCATCGCCAGCGCGAAGAATATCGCCGAACGGGCCGGAGATCGAAAAGCTGTCCTTGTCCGCATCGCGGATGCGGATCAGATCGCCGGCCTCGGTGAAGGCGACCAGCGTTTCCAGAAGATGATAACCATCGGCCCGCTGGCCGGTCACATGCAGAGCAAGATTGATCTTGGCCGGGGCGGTTTCGAGTGTCTCCACCGCTCCGGAAATGTCATTCGCTTGCATGCCACATCAGGACTTCTTGTCCGGGGCAGGTGCCGGTGCAGGCGGAGCAGGCGGCTGCGGTGCAGCTTCCTTCTTGGCCGTGTTTTCGGCGTCCTTTTCCAGCGGCGGCAGGCCGTTGGCGATCTTTTCCTGAACCTTGGCCTTGTCCACGTCGTCACTGTCACCGATCAGCGACCGGTTCCATTGATAGACGGCCTCGATCTTGCGGCCGACACGCCAGTAGGCATCGCCAAGGTGGTCGTTGATGGTCGGATCGCCCGCCTTGAGTTCGATGGCCCGCTCAAGCTCGGTCACCGCCTCATCGAAGGCACCAAGACGATAATGTGCCCATCCGAGCGAATCGACGATGTAACCGTCGTTCGGGCGAAGTTCGACGGCACGGCGGATCATGTCCATGCCTTCATCGAGGTTTACGTTGCGGTCCACCCAGGAATAGCCCAGATAGTTCAGAACCTGCGGCTGCTCGGGGTTCAGCTCCAGCGCGCGCTTGAAGTTCGGCTCTGCCTTGTCCCACTCCTTGAGGCGCTCATAGGCGATGCCCCGCTGGAAGAACACGGACCAGTCGGACTTCTGCGGCACGGAACCGATGGTTTCGATGGCCTTGTCGTAGTTTTCCGCCATGGCCTTGTAGTCCTTGGCATCGGAAAGAACGCTGCCATAGGCGAGGTAGGAGCGGATGTCCTTCGGATCGGAGTCGAGCAGCGATTTCAGATGCTGGCGCGCTTCGTCCACCTTGCCGGTCTGCGCCAGTGTCAGGCCAAGCTGCAGCTCGGAGATGCGGTGCATCGGCGAGTCCTTCGGCACTTCGCGGTAGAAGGCGATGGCGCGCTCCGGCTGTTTCTGCACTTCGGAAAGGCCGCCGAGCAGGATCAGCGTGTCAGCGCTGTTCGGGTCGAGGCCACGCGATGTCTGGAGATAGAGCGTGACGATCTCCTCCGCGCCCTCGCGGTTCAATGCACCGGCAATGGAAAACATCACGGAGGCTGCGCCTTCGACGGCGTTTGTTACCTGCTGCGCGGGCTTTTCACCCTTTTCGATGGATTCGCGCAGCGCCTTCAGCGGCGCATAGTTCGGCGCGAAGGTGTCGCCAACGGCAACGGCGTCGAGCGCCTTCTGCTTGTTGCCAGCGGTCGCTTCCAGACGCGCCAGCGCCATGACGGCGCGCATGTAGGTGTCGGAAGCCGTCGCGCCGCCTTCGCGGTCGGTTACCGCTTCATTCAGGCTCTTGCGTGCGGCGTCCGTATTCCCGGCGACAAGCGCAATCGCGCCCGCATTGTATTTCTGGAAGATCGAGATCCAGCCCGGACCCTTCATGTTGTTGACGAGCGCCAGCGCCTCTTTCGGCTTGCCGGAACCGGCACGCGCCCATGCGCTCAGCAGCGTGTTGACCATACGGTCAAGATCATTCGGACCGGTGTATTTCAGGATCTTCTCGGCCTTGGAGAATTCCTTGTGCTTGATGGCGTCCAGCGCCCGCACGATGGTCGTCACGCGCTCCACGGAGGCGTCATCCTTGAGCGTGTCGGCAATCTTTGCACCTGCGTCGAAATTGCCGCTCAGCAGTTCGGCGATCATCAGGCGCTGACGGATTTCCGAATTGGCGGGATCGTATTCCAGCGCCTTTTTGTAGAGCGAGATGGCCGTTGCGTAATCCTGGTCGACATCGGCCGTGCGGGCGGCAAGGAAAGCGCCGGAAAAGGTGTTGACCTTGCCGGCATCGAACGTGACGGTCTTGTCTTCCGGTTTCGTCTCCGCGAAGCCGGGGGTGGCGCCTGCTCCTATGGTGAGAGCGGCGATGAGAGCCGCGCTGCAAAGAAGACGGGATGCTGGTTTGCGCCGCATGAAGGAACCTTTGCCTTTGTGCCGAAGCACGGAAAAATCAGTTTCCATTGTTTGGTCACGACAGAATGGCTTTTTTGGAGCAGGCCCGCAAGAAATTATGGCCGTGTTTGCTCTGTCGGAACCACCGGGCGGATGAAGCAGTCACCCGCCTTCTGGTTGTGTACATGAAATCAGTTCAGGCGCTCGATGCAGAAATCGATGACTTCCAGCAGCGCGTTTTTCCACGGGCTCTGCGGCAGCGGCGCAAGCGCGTCACGGGCAATGGTGCCATAATGGTTGGCGCGGCTGATCGTATCTCCAAGCCCGTTATACTTGGTGATGAGGCCCAGCGCCTTTTCAAGGTTTTCGTCGCTGCTTTCGCCCTTTTCGATGGCGGTGCGCCAGAAGGCGCGTTCGTCTTCGGTGCCCCGGCGATAGGAAAGAATGACGGGCAGGGTGATCTTGCCTTCGCGGAAGTCGTCACCGGTATTCTTGCCGAGATCAGCGGATTTGCCGCCGTAATCCAACACGTCGTCGACCAGCTGGAAGGCGAGGCCGAGGTTCATGCCGTAGGATTTCAGCGCGCTGCGGGTTGCCTTGTCCGTCTTGGCGACGATAGGGCCGACTTCCGCGGCGGCGGCAAAAAGTGCTGCCGTCTTGGCGCGAATCACCTGCAGGTAGTCATCCTCGGTGGTTTCCATGTTCTTGGCGACGGAAAGCTGGAGAACTTCACCCTCGGCAATCACGGATGCGGCGGTGGACAGAACATCCAGCGCCTCCAGCGAGCCGACGTCGACCATCATGCGGAATGCCTGACCTAGCAGGAAGTCACCGACGAGAACGCTGGCCTGATTGCCCCAGATGGTGCGCGCGGTGGACTTGCCGCGGCGCAGGTCGCTTTCGTCCACGACGTCGTCATGCAGAAGCGTTGCCGTGTGCATGAACTCGACGCTGGTCGCCAGCTTGATGTGGTTGTCACCCTCGTAACCGAACATCGACGCGGATGCGAGCGTGAGCATCGGGCGCAGACGCTTTCCGCCGGACGAAATGAGATGGTTGGCAACTTCCGGAATCATCTGGACATCGGAACCGGCTCTGGAAAGGATAAGCTGGTTCACCCGTTCCATGTCGGGGCGGGTCAGGTCGACAAGCGGCTTGACGGATGCGAGTTTGTTTTTGCTTTCTTCAAGCGGTATGACGACGCCCAAGGGACCGGACTCCTGTTCGAATTTGCATTCGACAATAAAAACTGGCGCTTGTCGCGGCAAGGGGCGAATTGCCGCTCGCCATTCAAAAAGATGGGAATTCAGGAATAAAGCAGGATTATTGATGAAAGAACTGATTCGTACCAACGATGCCGTGTTGTTGTCCTTTGCTGAAAGTCTCATGAAGGACGCGGGCATTCATTGCCTAATCGCCGACCAGACGATGAGTATCCTCGAAGGGTCGCTTGGCCTTCTGCCTCGCCGGTTCCTGGTGGAAGAAGATCGCGCCGAAGAGGCACGCACCATTCTGGTGGATGCCGGTCTTGGCGACGAGCTGCGTGACGGGAAGGCTTGACGGGCGTGTCCGGCGACATTTCAGAAACAGTCGATGCCTTTCATCGCGGCCGTTTTCACGTTATCCAGCCGAAGGGCAGAGGACACCGGGCAGGCATGGATGCGATGCTTCTCGCTTCGCTGGTGGCCGATGAGAAACCTTGCCGCGTTGCCGATCTCGGCGCCGGTGCGGGTGCGGCGGGCATGGCGGTGGCCGCAAGGCTCGTAAACGCCGAGGTGACGCTGTTCGAGCGTTCGCCGGAAATGGCGGAGTTCGCTCGTCGCAGCCTTGCATTGCCGGAAAATGCTGCCTTCTCGGCGCACGTCTCCGTTAGGGAAGCGGACGTTACCCTGCGCGCCAAAGCTCGTGCAGAGGTCGGCCTTGTCGAGGGGTATTTCCACCACGTCATCATGAACCCGCCCTACAACGATGCTGGCGATCGCAGGACGCCGGATGCGCTGAAGGCCGAAGCGCACGCCATGACGGACGGATTGTTCGAGGACTGGATCCGAACGGCAGGTGCGATCATGGTATCGGGCGGGCAGCTTTCCCTCATTTCCCGGCCGCAATCCGTGGCGGACATCATCGCCGCATGCGGCCGCCGTTTCGGCGGAATCGAGATAACCCTCATCCATCCGCGCCCCGGTGAGGATGCCGTCCGCATGCTGGTCACGGCCATCAAGGGATCGCGGGCGCGGCTGTCTTTCCGTGCGCCGTTTGTCATGCATCTGGATGACAGCCATGCCTTCACGCCCTTCGTGGATGACCTGAACAACGGTCGCAGGGCGTATGCCCGCCACGTCAACACGACGAACCGCAATAGATAAATATCGCGGATGGACGGGGAGCGAACCATTGTGTTTTCCGGCGCGATACATACATCGGTGCGGAAGATTTCAGTTCGAGTGAGGATTTTATGGCCGGTTTTCTGAAGCGTCTGATGCCGAAGCGGTTTCGCAAGCAGGAAACCGTCATTCCCGTGGTGCGTATGCAGGGCGCAATCATGGCGGGCGGAAGCCAGTTCCGGCCAGCGCTCAACCTCGCATCCTACGCGCCGCTTCTCGACAAGGCATTTGCCATGAAGGATGCACCGGTCGTTGCCATTTCGCTCAATTCGCCGGGTGGTTCGCCCGTGCAGTCGCGCATGATCTACAACCGCATCCGCCAGCTTGCCGATGAAAAGAACAAGAAGGTGCTGATCTTCGTTGAGGACGTGGCGGCTTCCGGCGGCTATATGATCGCGCTGGCGGGTGACGAGATCATCGCCGATCCCACCTCCATTGTCGGCTCCATCGGCGTCGTTTCGGGGGGCTTCGGTTTTCCGGACATGCTGCGCAAGATCGGTGTCGAGCGTCGCGTCTATACGGCGGGTGAAAACAAGGTCATCCTCGATCCGTTCCAGCCGGAAAAGGAAGGCGATATTGAATATCTGAAGTCTCTGCAGGTGGAGATCCACAATGTCTTCATCGACATGGTGAAGATGCGGCGTGGATCGAGGCTGAAAGATGAGCCGGTGATATTCTCCGGCCTGTTCTGGACGGGCATGCGCGGCCTCGACCTCGGTCTGATCGATGGCCTCGGCGACATGAAGGAAGTGCTCCGCCGCCGTTATGGCGACAAGGTAAAGCTCCAGCTCATTACTGGGGGGCGCTCGCTGTTTGGCAAGAAGCTTCCGGGTGTGGATGCCGCTTTCGGGATGAGCGCGGAGCGTCTGGCTGCGGGTGCGGTCTCGGGGCTTGCGGAAGTTGCCGAAGAAAAGGCATTGTGGTCCCGTTACGGCCTCTGACAGTTCGGGATAAAGCTTTTTCTGATGGCGCAGCTCATTACAATTCTCATTCTGGTGGTCGGTGCCATCATACTCTACCGCCGTTTCATCAAGGACGCGGAGAAGCTGACGGCGAAGTCGCGTCAGCGCGAAAAGGAACGCCAGACCGGCGCGATCGGCACGCTCATCAAGGATCCGGAAACCGGCGAATACCGTGTGAAACGGGAGGACGAGCCGTGAGCGCCTGTTCGCGGCGCATAAATCCTTGACCCCCCGGCTTAGGCATGGCACCTGTCCGCATCCGACGTAGGTATAATCCCTACTTGTACTCTTTAACGCTGTGATGACCGCAATGACCGACGTTCCAGACCATATGAACCCGAAGCGCTCCTTTCAGGCGCTGATCCTGACGTTGCACAACTACTGGGCCGACAAGGGCTGCGCGGTTCTGCAACCGTACGATATGGAAGTGGGTGCCGGTACGTTCCATCCGGCAACGACGCTGCGTGCTCTGGGGCCGAAGCCTTGGAAGGCCGCTTACGTGCAGCCGTCACGCCGGCCGTCTGACGGCCGCTACGGGGAAAACCCCAACCGTCTGCAGCATTATTACCAGTACCAGGTCATTCTGAAGCCGAATCCCTCGAATCTTCAGGAACTCTATCTCGGCTCGCTGAAGGCCATCGGCCTCGACCCGCTGCTGCATGACGTGCGTTTCGTGGAAGACGACTGGGAAAGCCCGACGCTCGGCGCATGGGGTCTTGGCTGGGAATGCTGGTGCGACGGCATGGAAATCTCACAGTTCACGTACTTCCAGCAGGTCTGCGGCATCGAATGCTCGCCGGTTGCGGGCGAGCTGACCTATGGTCTTGAGCGTCTGGCCATGTATGTACAGGGCGTCGATAACGTCTACGACCTGAACTTCAACGGTCGCGAAGGCGATGAGAAAATCTCCTACGGCGATGTCTTCCTTCAGGCCGAGCAGGAATATTCGCGCCACAACTTCGAATTTGCCGATACGGCCATGCTGCATCGCCACTTCATCGACGCGGAAAAGGAATGCCAGGCATTGCTGGCGGCCGGTGCGCCGGGCGACTCCGGCGCCCTGCATAAATGCGTTCTGCCCGCATATGACCAGTGCATCAAGGCGTCGCACGTCTTCAACCTGCTCGATGCGCGCGGTGTGATCTCGGTCACGGAACGTCAGAGCTACATTTTGCGCGTGCGCACGCTTGCCAAGGCCTGCGGCGAAGCCTTCCTGCTGACTGATGCGGGTGGCGCGAACTGGAACAAGGCCGCCTGACGGTTTATATCGTCAGGTGATGACGGCGGGTCAGCCACGCATTATCGTGCGGCCCGTCGAGGTTTCATGAGGGGGATCCGAAATGTTCATCACGCTGGCAATCATCGCGGCCATCGCGCTTTATGTGGTCTTTATCTACAACGGCCTCGTCAAGGCGCGGCAGATGAAGGAAGAGGCGTGGTCCGGCATCGATGTGCAGTTGAAGCGTCGCGCCGATCTGATCCCCAACCTCATCGAAACCGTCAAGGGTTACGCGGCGCATGAAAAAAGCACCTTCGAGGAGGTGATTGCCATGCGCAACCGGGCTCAGGCTGTGCCTGCCGGTGATGTCGAAGGCCGCGCCCAGGCCGAAGGTCTGCTGAGCCAGGCGCTTGGCAAGCTGTTTGCGCTGGCGGAAGCCTACCCCGACCTCAAGGCAAACACCAATTTTCTGGAATTGCAGCGTTCGCTCGAAACCATCGAGGGCGAAATCCAGATGTCGCGCCGTTATTACAACGGTGCGGCACGAGACCTGAACGTCAAGGTGGAAAGCTTCCCGTCCAATCTGGTCGCCGGGCAGTTCGGTTTTGCGAAAGCACCTTATTTCGAGATCGACAACCCGGCGGATCGCGCCGTTCCAACCGTGAAATTCTGACCTTTCCGCCCGCCCGTGTGGCGTGACAGAACCATTGCAGAAACAAAAAACCATGATCGAATTGACCATCACACCGCCCGGCCATCCGCTTTCCGGCAGGGTCGAGCCGCCGGGTTCTAAATCCATCACCAACCGCGCGCTTCTGCTAGCAGGTCTGGCGAAAGGCAAAAGCCGCCTGACCGGCGCGCTGAAAAGCGATGATACGCTTTATATGGCCGAAGCGCTGCGCGCCATGGGCGTCAAGGTGACGGAGCCGGATGCGACGACCTTCGTCGTTGAAGGCACCGGTATTCTTTCACAGCCTGAAAAGCCGCTGTTCCTCGGCAATGCCGGGACTGCCACGCGCTTCCTGACGGCCGCGGCCGCACTGGTGAAGGGTGCGGTGATCGTCGATGGCGACGAGCATATGCGCAAGCGTCCGATTCTGCCGCTGGTGGAAGCCCTGCGCTCGCTCGGTATCGAGGCGGATGCCCCGACCGGCTGCCCGCCGGTAACGATCTGCGGCAAGGGCAACGGTTTTCCCAAGCAAAGCGTCACAATCGACGCCAATCTCTCCAGTCAGTACGTGTCAGCGCTGTTGATGGCGGCTGCCTGCGGCGACAAGCCGGTCGATATCATTCTGGCGGGCGAGGAGATCGGCGCGAAGGGCTATATCGATCTTACCACCGCCGCCATGGAAGCCTTCGGCGGCAAGGTCGAGCGGGTCAGCAACGCAATCTGGCGCGTGCATCCGACCGGTTACAAGGCCACCGATTTCCACATCGAGCCGGATGCGTCGGCTGCGACCTATCTCTGGGGCGCGGAGCTTCTGACCGGCGGCAAGATCGACATCGGCACGCCCGCAGACAAATTTACCCAGCCGGATGCCAAGGCATACGAGGTGATGGCCAAGTTCCCGCACCTGCCTGCCGAAATCGACGGTTCGCAGATGCAGGACGCCATCCCAACGATTGCCGTGCTGGCTGCCTTCAACGAGACGCCGGTGCGTTTTGTCGGTATCGCCAACCTGCGCGTCAAGGAATGCGACCGCATCCGCGCCGTTTCGCTCGGCCTCAATCAAATCCGCGAAGGGCTGGCGCATGAGGAAGGCGACGACCTGATCGTGCATTCCGATCCGGCCCTTCAGGGACAGACGGTCGATGCGTCCATCGACACCTTCCACGACCACCGCATCGCCATGAGCTTTGCGCTGGCGGCACTGAAAACCGGCGGCATAGCCATCCAGAACCCGGCCTGCGTCGGCAAGACCTATCCCGGTTACTGGAAGGCGCTGGCCTCGCTGGGTGTTGAATATGTCGAAGAAGAAAGCGCTGCCGAACCGCAGCACTGAGCATAGTGAGAGGGGCCGCCCGTTGAAGACCATCGCCGCAAGACTTCTCGCGCTGTTTGTCTTCCTCGGCGCGGCCTTTCCCGCCTTTGCCGAAGAGTTCATCCGCTCCTATCACTCGGTCGTGGAGATCGCTCAGAACAGCACCCTGACGGTGACGGAAACCATCACCGCCCGCGCCGAGGGAAACAATATCAAGCGCGGTATTTTCCGTGACTTTCCGCTGTATGCGCTGGATGCGAACGACCGCCGCACAAAGGTGGATTTCAACGTCGTCTCCGTTGAACGCGATGGCGCGCCAGAAAATTGGCGGACCGAAAACATCGATGGCGGCATCCGCATCTATACGGGCAGCGCAGACCGGTTTCTGTCGACCGGCGAACATATCTTCCAGATCACCTACACGACCGCCCGGCAGATCCGTTATTTCGCCGATTACGACGAACTCACCTGGAACGTCACCGGCAATGGCTGGCAGTTCCCGATGGGCGAGATTTCCGCGACCATCGTTTTGCCGGAAGGCGTGCGCGCAACCGATACGGCCGTCTTCACCGGCGCTTTTGGTGCCAAAGGCACCGATGCACGGGTTCTGAACGAAGGCAACGAGGTTTTTTTCGCTTCTACCCGGCCGTTTTCGGTGGGCGAGGGTATGACGGTTGCCGTCAAGCTGCCGAAGGGGGCCGTTGCCGCGCCGGATTCCTCCCAGGAAGCGGGCTGGTGGCTGCGTGACAATCTGGCGATCATCCTGTCCGGCGGCGGGCTTTTCGCGGTACTGCTCTATTATCTGCGCGCATGGTTCGCGGTCGGACGCGATCCGTCGAAAGGTGTCGTCGTGCCGCGTTGGGACGCGCCGGACGGGCTGTCTCCAGCGCTGGTCAACTACGTCGACAACAAGGGTTTTTCGGGTGCGGGCTGGACGGCGCTGTCCGCCTCGGCGCTTGATCTTGCCGTCAAGGGATATGTGGTTCTCGAAGACCTGAAGAATTCCATCGTCATTCGCCGCACCGAAAAGCAGCAGGGCGCAGACCTGCCGGTCGGGCAAAAGACGCTGCTCTCTGCCATCGGTGGACCGGGCAAAACGCTGACCATCGACAAGGCGCATGGTACTGAGGTCGAAAAGGTCGGCCAGCAGTTCCGCGCGGCCATCGAGAAAGAACATCGCGGCAAATATTACAGAAGCAATGCCGGTTATACGGTGTTCGGCGTCATCCTCAGTGTCGCGATCATCGTCGCGACGCTGGTCTTTGGCGATCTGGATGAAAGCGCCATCGCCGCCGTGATGGTGCTCGGTTTCTTCGCGTTCTTCTTCAGCATTCTTTCGATCGGTATCGGCAGGCAATTCGCGCGCGGAGCGCAGCTGCGCAGGCGCATTGGCGGCATCGTCGCCTTGGCCTTTATCGGCTTCACCGCCATTTCGACCGTCGGCGGCATTGTCACGCAACTTGTGCTGGATGTGACGCACGACACGAAGTCGCTGGCGCTGGCCATGATGGGCGCCATCATTCTGGTCAACGCGCTTTTCCTGTTCCTGATGGGTGCGCCGACCCCGCTCGGGCGCAAGCTGATGGATGGCATCGAGGGGCTTCGAACCTATCTGACGCTGGCGGAAAAAGACCGGATGAACATGGCGGACGCGCCCACCATGTCGCCGCAGCATTTCGAAAAGCTTCTGCCCTATGCCGTGGCGCTCGGCGTCGAAAAGCCATGGAGCCGCACCTTCGAAACCTGGCTTGCCACGGCCGCTGCAGGTGCCGCGACAGCCGCCTATGCGCCCGGCTGGTATGCAGGCAGCAACTACGGCAGCTTCGGTGACAGGATCGGCGGTTTCTCGTCGTCTATGGCAAGTACCATCGCATCCACCATTCCCCAACCCGTCAGCTCGTCCGGCTCCAGCTTTTCCGGTGGGGGAGGCGGCGGTTTTTCAGGTTCCGGCGGCGGCGGTGGTGGCGGCGGCGGCTGGTAACGCCCCAAGCCGGTAAATTAACCGATTGCCTTGATGACTTTTGCCGCTGGTCTTGCTAAGTCCGCCACACTATTTTGCAACAGATTAAAGTCTTGATCCCATGCCCGATCTTCTGCTTGAACTCCGCTCCGAGGAAATCCCGGCCCGCATGCAGCGCAAGGCTGCTGGTGATCTGAAGAAACTCGTCACCGATGCGCTGGTGGAGGCGGGCCTGACCTATGAGGGTGTGCGCGAATACTGGACGCCGCGCCGCCTGACGCTGGACATCCGTGGCCTGAACGCCCGCTCCGCCGATGTGCGCGAGGAAAAGAAGGGGCCGCGCACCGACGCGAACGAAAAGGCCATCGAAGGCTTCCTGCGGGGCGCGGGCCTCAGCGATATCTCGCAGGCGCAGGTCGTTTCCGATCCGAAAAAGGGTGATTTCTACATCGCCATCATCAACAAGCCCGGTCGCGCTGCGGAAGAGATCATCGCTGAAGTGATGCCCGGCATCATTCGCTCCTTCCCCTGGCCGAAATCCATGCGTTCCGGCGCAGCTTCCATGCCGAAGGGTTCCAGCTATGGCGGCATCGAGGGCAAGGGCTCCGAGAGCCTGCGCTGGGTGCGCCCGCTGCAATCCATCGTCTGCATGTTCGGCCCCGAGCATGATGAAACGCAGGTCATTCCCTTTGCGGTTGACGGCATCGTGGCCGGCAACGTGACCTATGGCCATCGTTTCCATGCGCCCGGTCCGATCACCGTGCGCCGTTTCGAGGATTACGTTTCCAATCTCGAAAAGGCAAAGGTCGTTCTGGATGCGGAGCGCCGCAAGGATATCATCCTGCACGACGCCAAGGATCTGGCTTTCGCCAACGGTCTTGAATTGGTGGAAGACGAGGGACTTCTGGAAGAAGTCTCCGGCCTCGTCGAATGGCCGCAGGTTCTGATCGGCACGTTCGAGGAAGACTATCTGCAAATCCCGGCAGAAATCATCCGTCTGACGATCAAGACCAACCAGAAGTGTTTCGTTACCCGCCCGCAGGGCGCGACGGAAGGTCTGTCCAATCGCTTCATCCTCGTGTCGAACATCGAGGCCATCGATGGCGGCAAGGAGATCATGCACGGCAACGGCAAGGTCGTGCGCGCCCGCCTGTCGGACGCCAAGCATTTCTGGACCCGTGACCAGGGCGACCTGCCGGACCTCGAAACGCTCAAGGATTCCGCCGCCAAATTCGGCCTTGATCTGAAAAAGCCGCTCGATCAGCGTATGGCCAAGCTCGATGCGCTGAACGTGACCTTCCACGCCAAGCTCGGCACGCAGGGCGAGCGCGTGGCGCGCATCCGCGAACTGGCAAAGTCGCTGGCCCCCGTCGTCGGTGCGGATGCCGCTCTTGTGGACCGCGCCGTCGTTCTGGCAAAGGCTGACCTGCGCACCGAAGCTGTCGGCGAATTCCCCGAGCTTCAGGGCTTGATGGGCCGCAAATACGCGACCCTCCAGGGCGAAAACGAGAGCGTCGCCGCCGCCATCGAAGACCACTACAAGCCGCAAGGCCCGTCGGACCGCGTGCCGCAGGATAAGGTCGCGATCACCGTTGCACTGGCTGACAAGCTCGATACGCTTGTCGGCTTTTGGGCCATCGATGAAAAGCCGACAGGCTCGAAGGATCCTTACGCGCTGCGCCGCGCTGCGCTGGGTGTGGTTCGTATCATTACGGAGCGCAACGTGCGGCTTCCCCTGTTGAGCGTCGTCAATGATGCCAACTTGCTCTCCTTCTTCCACGACCGCCTGAAAGTTTATCTGCGCGATCTCGGCGCTCGTTACGATCTCATCGAAGCGGTACTGACGCCGGAATCGGATGACCTGCTGATGGTTGCCCGTCGCGTCGAAGCGCTGACGGCCTTCATCACCGGTGAGGAAGGCAAGAACCTGCTGGCAGGCACCAAGCGCGCCACGCAGCTTCTTGCCGCCGAAGAGAAGAAGGGCACTGTCGTCGCCGATGGCGTTTCCGAAGAGCTGCTGAAACTCGACGCTGAAAAGGCGCTGTATGCGGCGATCAAGACCGCCTCCGCCGATGCGGCCAAGGCTGTTTCGGGTGAGGATTTCCGCTCCGGCATGCAGGCGCTTTCGACGCTGCGCGCGCCGGTCGACAAGTTCTTCGAAGACGTTCTCGTCAACGATGAGGATGCGGCCATCCGCGCCAACCGTCTGGCCCTCTTGAAAGCCATCCGCGAAGCCACCGGCACTGTTGCAGATTTCTCGAAGATCACGGGTTAAGGCATGACGCGCTGATGGTGGGAAAAGTCCTCATCAGCGCCTGCCTGCTCGGTCATGCCGTGCGTTATGACGGCAAGGGCAAGCCGCTTTCCCATCCAGCCATAGAACGCTGGAAGCAGCAGGGCAGTCTGGTGACGATCTGTCCGGAGATGGCAGGCGCCATGCCTGTGCCGCGTCCGCCCGCCGAAATCGAAAACGGCGCTTGCGGTCTCGATGTTCTGGAAGGCCGCGCCCGCGTGCTGGAAGTCACCGGCGGCGATGTGACGGCTGAATTCATCGCCGGGGCGAGGAAAGCGCTGGCATTCGCGCAGGAAAACGGCTGCACCTATGCGCTTCTCATCGATGGCAGCCCGTCCTGTGGGTCGGTTGCGATCTATGACGGCTCGTTTTCGGGCATCAAACATGCTGGAAACGGCGTGACAGCGGCGCTTTTGCAAAAGGCCGGAATTGCCGTTTTTTCCCATACGGATATCGACGCGCTGGACAGGCTGACGCGGTGACATCGAGAGATATGCCTGTGGTGCGGTATCGATCAGAGCCTCTCCCAACACTCCACGTCATCCTCGCCACTGAGACGAGGATCCATAACCGATGCGACGGATGATGACGTTTTCTATGGGGTGAGGCTACCTCCAAACAAAAAAAGCCGGGGCAAGACCCCGGCGTTTTTCGTTGTTTGTCTGTCGTCGACTTCTCAGGCGGCACGCATCTGCTTTGCCATGCCGTGCAGCTGATTGCCGGACGTGTTGGACGAGACACGGAAGCTGCGGATGAGGTTCAGCAGTTCTTCCGTATCGACGGCCAGCGCTTCCGCCGAGGCCGTGGTTTCTTCCGCCATCGCTGCGTTGTGCTGTGTTGCGACGTCGAGCTGGTTGAGCGACGACGAGATCGAACGCAACGTCGTATCCTGCTCGGCGGCGGAATGGGCGATCTTGGTGACGATATCGTTCGCGGAGCGGATCTGGTCGGAAATGCGCTTCAGCGCATCGCCAGCCTCGCCGACGAGACGGACGCCGTTTTCCACCTGACCGGAGGAGCGGGCGATCTGGTCCTTGATCTCCTTGGCCGCTGCCGCGGATTTCTGCGCCAGTTCGCGCACTTCCTGCGCCACGACGGCAAAGCCTTTGCCTGCCTCGCCAGCACGCGCTGCCTCGACACCGGCATTCAGCGCCAGAAGGTTGGTCTGGAAGGCGATGTCGTCGATCACGCCGATGATCTTGGAAATTTCATCGGAGGACTGTTCGATGCCGCTCATGGCGGTGATGGCTTCTTCCACCACGCGGTCGCTGCGGATCGCATCGGAGCTGACGGAGGTGACACGTTGAGCTGCATCGGCCGCACCTTCTGCCGTCTGGCGAACGGCAACCGTCAGTTCGTCAAGCGCTGCGGAGGTTTCCTCAAGGTTGGCCGCCTGACGTTCCGTGCGCTGCGACAGCTCGTTGGAGGCCTTGCGGATTTCCTCCTTGGAGGCGCCTATGTCGACGCTCTTGGCATTCACCTTGGCCATGGCCGCATCAAGGTGCGTCAGGGCTTCGTTGAAATTGTCCCGCAGGCCCGCGTAACGACTGCCCAGATCGCGGCAGCGCACGGTCAGATCGCCGGCTGCCAGCTTCTCCAGCGCCTCGCCGATCGTGTTTACGACGCGGGCCTGAAGTTCGGCTTCGTCCCGCTGCATATCGATGTTGGTCTGCCGCTCGGTGTCGAGCTGCTGCTGCTGCTCTTCCTGACGACGCTGCATGGCATGGCGCTCGCGCACCTTTTCCTGAAGCGATGCGGTGGCCTTCGCCATCATGCCCACTTCGTTCGTCAGGCTCGTATGCGGAATGGTCATGGAGACATTTTCATTGGCAACTTCGCCAAGCGCACGATGAATATCGCCAAGCGGTTTGGAAATGCCGCGGATGACATAGAAAGCCGCGCAAATTGCGAGCAGGAAGATCGCCGCGCCAATGGTCAGCGCCTTGATGATCTCGCCGCGAACCTGCGCATCGAGGTCATCGATGTAGACGCCGGTGACGACCACGAGCTCCCATGGCTCGAATGCAAGTGCGTAGGAACTCTTGGCATAGTCATCGCCTGACATGCCGGGTTTTGGACCGTAAAACTCGGTCTGGCCGCCGCCGTTGCGTCCAAGGCGAACAAGCTCGTCGCGATAGGCGTAGCCCTTGCTGTCGGGCTTGCCCTTGAAGCTTTCACCGACGCGTTTCGCATCGGGGTGGAATTTCATCGTCACGTTGTAGTCGTAGCCGAACAGATAGCCGTCAGGTGTGAATTTCATGGCGTTGACGACCGTGAATGCCTGTCGCATCGCCTCTTCGCGTGTCAGAACGCCAGCCTTTTCCTTCTCCTGGAATGACTGCAGGATGGAAATGGCCGATTGAACCTGGGTTCGCAGCATCCCGTAGCGTTCGGAATAGATCGCATCGGTCGCGGATTTCAGCTGATAGTAGGTCGCCATCGCGAAGGCGGCCATCAAAGCCACCACAAGAACGATGAGTTGCCGGGAAATGGAAAGGTTTTTCATAGGCGCTCATAAGCGTTGATTGCGTCGTAACCTGGCGGCTGTACGCGAGTGACAATAGGGGAGCGGAAAGGGACGCCTGATGCGCGTATTGAACGGCCTGAGCAGCAACGGCATTTCAGGCCTTCACGATGTGCTGCATCGCACAATGTGTCCAAATAGCCGCCAGAAATTTGAATAAAGATTTAATTTATATCGCGTGAGGCGCGATATTGGGAGAAACAGCCTAAAAGAATAGAAAAATATACTATTTAATTCTACTTTGGGTTGGTGCTGGTCGGTGTATGACAGGCTTGCGTTTTATCAATCTTCTTCTTCTGTGCGGTAGGCTCAGTCGGTGCGCAGCTTGAAGTCGGAAAAATCAGGCGCAGTCGAGGCCGATACACCCGAAGCAGCATCACCCTTGATGGCGGCTGTGGTGGCTGATGTGTCGACGCCTGTCTCAACGGTGGAAACGGCTTCCGCAGCGGGTGTCGTCGGCGTCTTCTCCCCATCGCTGGCAATTGCCGTGCCCGCCTCGTCCAGCGGAAGCCATGTGGGTGTTTTGCTGATGAATGTGACGGGCGCGCCGCCGAGCCAGGCTTCGGTGCGGACTATTTCCCGACGACCGTCGATCTCGCGCATTTCGCTCTGCTGTGTGCCCGGAGCGATGGAAGGGATGCTATAGCCGTCGGCTTTCGGCTTTTCCTTCAGCGGCGGGCAACTTACACATTCCAAGGGGGTGAAGCTGCCGTTGTTGGCCTTCGTGCCATACACGTATTCGATCGACGATGCCATCGCCGACCCGCTGGTCAGCGCAATGATCGCTGTCACAAAAGCACGACGCATGAAAAGCCCCCGAGATTACGGCATGGAAGCCGTCATATACCTTCGGGGATCGTACCGGGGTTTCGTTTCCATCCGGTCAGCAAACTTGGTAAAAATTGAACGAACGGGTGAAGGCCGCGTCCCGGTTTGAGGATCAGGCCTTTTCCCGCGCCACGGCCTGCCAGCCGATATCGCGACGGCAGAAGCCGTTTTCCCATTCAACCCTGTCGGCCAGTTCGTAGGCCCGTGCCTGCGCTTCCGTGACGGTCTTGCCGAAAGCCGTGGCGTTGAGGACGCGCCCGCCGGTGGCGACGAGCTTGCCGTCCTTCAGCGCTGTTCCGGCATGAAACACCTTCGCATCGGCGCTGGCGTCCGGAATGTGTGCGATCGGTGTATTCTTGTCGTAGGAGCCGGGATAGCCCTTGGAGGCGAGAACCACGGTCAGGGCCGCATCATCGCGCCATTCCGCTGTCACCGTATCGAGCGTACCGGTCGCCGTGGCATAAAGGATCGGCAGCATATCGCTCTTCAGGCGCATCATCAGCACCTGACATTCGGGATCGCCGAAACGAACGTTGTATTCGATGAGTTCCGGACCTTTTTTCGTGATCATCAGGCCAGCGAAGAACACGCCGGAGAACGGATGACCGTCCTTTGCCATGCCCTTGATCGTCGGCTCGATGATCTCCTTCATGGTGCGCTCCACCATGGCGGGCGTCATGACCGGCGCGGGGGAATAGGCGCCCATGCCGCCGGTGTTCGGGCCGGTGTCGCCATCGCCGACGCGCTTATGGTCCTGCGCGGTGGCGAGCGCCAGTGCGGTCTTGCCATCGGAAAGGCAGAAAAAGCTCGCTTCTTCGCCGTCGAGGAAGGCTTCAACGACAACTTCCGCGCCGGCGGCACCGAATGCGCCGTCGAAGCAGTCATCGATGGCCGCCAGAGCCTCAGCTTCGGTCATCGCAACGGTTACGCCCTTGCCAGCCGCAAGGCCATCCGCCTTGATGACGATGGGTGCGCCCTGTTCGCGGACGTAAGCCCTGGCAGGATCGGCGGACTTGAAGCGCTGATAGGCGCCAGTCGGAATGTCGTAGCGGGCGCAGAGATCCTTCGTGAAACCCTTGGAGCCTTCAAGCTGTGCTGCGGCCTTGGACGGGCCGAAGGTCGGAATGCCTGCTGCGCGAAGGTCATCCGCCAGGCCGGCGACCAGTGGTGCTTCCGGGCCGACGACGACGAAATCGATCGACTTCTCTTTTGCAAATGCGATGACGGCGGCGTGATCTTCGACATTGAGCGAAACCAGTGTGGCGTGGTCGGCAATGCCGGGATTGCCGGGGGCGGCATAAAGCTCTTCAAGCAGGGGAGACTGGGCAATTTTCCAGGCGAGTGCGTGCTCGCGTCCGCCGGAACCGATCAACAGAACTTTCATGGTCAATACCCCTGCAATCTCGTCTGTTACCTTGTTTCTCGGGCGTTAAGGGCAGGGGGGCGAAAGGTCAAGCGCAAAGCGGACACGAATGCCTGCCTTTCCTGTGGAATCGCCATGATGGCAGGTTGTCATGCCACAATCAGCCTCTATGTTCGGCCCCACTTAAAACAGCCCCGAGAACACCATGTCAGCAGATAACTCGCGCCTTGCGCCCATCATCGCCTCCGAGATCAACGCTCGCGCCGAGCAGGTTAAGGCGGCGATAGAATTGCTGGATGAGGGCGCGACCGTTCCTTTCATCGCCCGTTACCGCAAGGAAGTCACCGGCGGTCTGGACGATACCCAGCTTCGCACGCTGGCCGAGCGTCTGTCCTATCTGCGTGAACTCAACGCACGACGCGCATCGATCGTGGACACCATCAACGGTCAGGGCAAGATGACCGACGAACTGATGGTCAAGATCATGCAGGCTGCCACCAAGGCGGAACTCGAGGACCTGTACCTGCCCTACAAGCCCAAGCGCCGTACTCGTGCCGAAATTGCCCGCGAGCGCGGTCTTGGCCCATTGGCGGAGGCGATCTGGGACAACCGCAGTGCCGATCCCGCCAAGCTTGCGGAAGCTTACGTGCAGGGCGAAGTTGCTGACGTGAAGGCGGCTCTGGAAGGCGCCCGCGATATCGTTGCCGAAACCATGACGGAGAATGCCGATCTCCTGAAACGCCTGCGCGACTACATGCGCCAGGGTGCCATGCTGCGGGCCAAGGTGGTGGATGGCAAGCAGGCGACGGGCGAGAAATTCTCCGATTATTTCGACCACTCGGAAAAGTGGGCAACGGCGCCCGGCCACCGGGCGCTCGCCATGCTGCGCGGTTGGAACGAGGAAGTGCTGACATTGACCATAGATGTCGACGCTGACGATCCATCGCCGGTCAAGCCGTCGCAGCGCACGATTGCCGCCGCTTTCGATATCCGCAACGCCGGTCCGGCCGATGCGTGGCTGATGGAGGTGGCGGGCTGGACATGGCGCGTGAAGCTTTCGATGTCGCTGTCGCTTGACCTGATGCGTGAACTGCGCGAACGGGCGGAAGAAGAGGCCATCCACGTCTTTGCCCGCAACCTCAAGGATCTGCTGCTGGCTGCACCTGCCGGTTCCCGCGCCACCATGGGCCTCGATCCGGGCATCCGCACCGGCGTCAAGGTGGCGATTGTCGATGGTACCGGCAAGCTGCTCGATACGACGACCGTTTATCCGTTCCCTCCGAAGAACGATATTCGTGGCACCCAGGCCGAACTGGCCTCGCTCATCCGCAAGCACAATGTCGAACTGATCGCCATCGGCAACGGCACAGGCAGCCGCGAGACGGAAAAGCTGGTGGCCGATATGCTGACGCAGTTGACTGGTCCGAAACCCACGAAGGTCATCGTCTCGGAAGCAGGGGCTTCGGTCTATTCGGCGTCTGAACGGGCCGCCGCCGAATTCCCCAATCTCGATGTGTCTTTGCGCGGTGCCGTTTCGATCGCCCGCCGCCTTCAGGATCCCCTGGCGGAACTGGTGAAGATCGAGCCGAAGTCCATCGGTGTCGGCCAGTACCAGCACGACGTCGATCAGGGCAAGTTGTCCCGTTCGCTGGATGCCGTGGTGGAAGATGCGGTGAATGCCGTCGGCGTCGATCTCAACACGGCCTCTGCCCCGCTGCTGGCCCGCGTTTCCGGTCTGGGCAGCTCGATTGCCGACGCCATCGTCCTGCACCGCGATCAGGTCGGCCCGTTCGTGAGCCGCAAGGAACTGCTGAAGGTTCCACGCCTTGGCCAGCGTACTTTCGAACAGTGCGCAGGCTTCCTGCGCATCCCCAATGGCAAGGAGCCGCTCGATGCTTCGTCGGTCCATCCGGAAGCCTATGGTGTGGCGAAAAAGATCGTTGCCGCCTGCGGCCGCGACCTGCGTACGCTGATGGGGGACAGCGCTACCCTCAAGGCGCTCGACCCGAAACAGTTCATCGATGAGCAGTTCGGTCTGCCGACCGTGAAGGACATCATCGCCGAGCTTGAAAAGCCGGGCCGCGATCCGCGCCCGAGCTTCAAGACCGCGACGTTTGCAGATGGCGTGGACGAAATCACCGACCTGAAGCCCGGCATGCTGCTCGAAGGCACGGTGACGAATGTCGCCGCCTTCGGTGCCTTCGTCGATATCGGCGTGCACCAGGATGGCCTCGTTCATGTCTCGCAGCTGGCCGACCGCTTCATCAAGGATCCGCATGAGGTGGTGAAGGCTGGTGACGTGGTGAAGGTGCGAGTCGTCGAAGTCGACGTGAAGCGCAAGCGCATCGGACTCACCATGCGCAAGGATGGCGGCGAGGCTGCTCCCCAGTCGATGCGCGAAAAGGGTAATTCGAATGCCATGCGCCATGCCAGCGCCAAGCCGAAAGACCGCAACGAAGGGTCGCAATCCGGTGGTGCTCTGGCCGCGGCACTGGCTGAGGCGATGAAGCGCCGGTAATCTCTGGTTGCATTTGATGACTTATGGAAAGCCCTGCGCGGATGACGCGCAGGGCTTTTTTGTTTGATGAAATCGTTCAATTTTTTTGAAAAAAAGCTATCTTGAAACTTGCGTTGAAAAGAATACGGTCAGGGAAATTGATAAGCGAGACTTAGCAATTGGGGGTGCCATGGCGTTGTCTCTGCATGCTCTGCTTGAAAAAATCATCAAGACCGGCGATCTGCTGGTAATGTCACCCACAGGGAGCCACGCCTACGGCAATGGTTCCGGAAAAAAAGTTGTCCTGCATTTTTCCGATGAAGCCGCGATGCAGGAAATTGCGGACGATCCCGCCCTGAAACTTGCCGAAATGTTCATGGAAGGGCGGATGATTGTCGCGGAAGGCGACATCTACGACTTTCTCGCGCTGGTGAAGGGCAATACCCTCAGTGAAGCACTCTCGTTCGGCATGATCTGGCGCGGTGTCGCGCGCATCATCGCAGCGCGTATCAAGATGTATCTGCCGGTCAATAACAACAAGAGCAACGTCGCTCATCACTATGACCTGTCGGCCAAGTTGTTCGACTTGTTTCTGGATGAGGACTGGCAGTATTCCTGTGCATACTTCAACCCGCCGGGCATCAGCCTTTATGAAGCGCAGGTTGCCAAGAAGCGGCATATCGCTGCAAAGCTGATGACCAAGCCCGGCCAGAGCGTGCTCGAAATCGGCTCCGGCTGGGGCGGTATGGCCATGTATATCGCCGAAAGCGCGGATGCGGACGTAACCGGCATCACGCTCAGCGAAGAACAGTTGCGTGTGTCCAGGGACAGGGCGCGGAAGCGTGGCCTCGCGAACCGGGTCCGCTTTGAACTACAGGACTATCGCCACCTTCCGGCCTCCAGACAATTCGACCGCATCGTGTCGGTCGGCATGTTCGAGCATGTCGGGCCGACGCATTACCGTGATTATTTCAACAAGGTCGCGGAGGTGCTCGACGACGACGGGGTGATGGTCCTGCATTCCATCGGTCAGCCCTATCCCGGCCTTGCCACCAATCCCTTCATTGAGAAGTACATTTTCCCCGGCGGCTACATTCCCTCGCTGGCGGAGGTTCTTCCGGCCATCGAGAAATCGAGGCTGCTCGTGAAGGATATCGAAATCCTGCCGATGCACTATGCCCACACGCTGCGGCACTGGCGGGAACGCTTCGTCGCACGCAAGGCTGACGCCATCGCCCTCTATGACGAGCGTTTCTTCCGGATGTGGGAATTTTATCTCGCCGGGTCTGAAATGGCATTCTCCCATGAGAATTTCCATATTTTCCAGATCCAGCTCGCCAAGGCCCGTGACGCCGTTCCCCACGATCGCGACTATATCGCAGCCAATGAGACGCGGCTTTTGGAGTTCGAGAAAACGCGGCCTCCACTGGAAAAGGTCACGTTCTGAAAGTGTGAATTCGAATGTCATGATGACATTGGGTGTTCCCCGCCTCTTTTCCTGCTGGTTAATGGAATGGAAACGGAATCCTTCTAATTCTGCGGGTCTCCTGTTTATTTTGCGTTTCTGGGGACCATTTCATGTTCAAGCCATCAGCGGCCGTCGCTGCTTGCGTTCTCTCGTTTTTTGCTGTCGGCAATGCCCATGCCGAAGGCTGGTTTTCCGGCGACTGGTATCTGAAGCTCGGTGCCGAGGGTTTCTCCGCACCGAAATATCAGGGCGACAACGGAAACAAGCTCGGTTGGTCGCCCAAGATCGCGATCGGCCGCGCCGGACAGGGCGCCCGTTTCACCTCCCGCAACGACAGTGCCTCCGTGTCCCTGCTGGACAATGGCCCGATCAGCGCCGGTCTGGCTGGCCGCCTGATCTCTCCGCGTGATGAAGGTGACTCTGCCGATCTCAAGGGCATGCGGCGCATCAAGCGTGGCGGTGAACTCGGCGGTTTCGCAGAAGCCTATCCGACCGACTGGCTTCGTGTCCGCGGTGAGGTTCGTCAGGGCTTCCGCAGTCACAGCGGCGTTGTCGCAGACGTTTCAGCCGATGTTTTCACGGATATCGCTCCCGGCATTCAGGTTTCGGCTGGTCCTCGCGCAACCTGGGTCAGCAAGAAGTACAACGAGCGCTATTACGGCGTGACGCCTGAGCAGACCGCCGCAGGTGCGCCGTCGCCCTATAGCCCGAACGGTGGTCTTCACTCGGTCGGCGTTGGCGCGGCCATCACCTGGAAAGTCACGGAAAATGCCGAGATCGGTTCTTTCGCCGAATATCGCCGCCTGACCGGCGATGCTGGCGCAAGCACGCTTGTCCGCGAGCGTGGCTCGCGTAACGAGTTTATCGTCGGCGTGCAGGCAAGCTACAAGTTCGGTTTCTCGCTGCCCTGATCAGGGACGTATCTATGGAAGAAGGCTTCGTGGCGAAAACCGCCGCGGAGCCTTCTGTTTTTCTAAAAACGATTCCGATTTGCGGGACGATGCTGTAAAACCGCTGCATGGTTCATCATAGCGATTTGTCAGGCCGCGTTTCGGACGCGCCATCCAACAACTGGGTCTACCGGATCTTGCCGAGAACCCTCTGGCCATATGCGCAGCTGGCGCGCTGGGATCGCCCCATCGGCTGGCAGCTTCTGATGTGGCCCTGCTTCTGGTCGGCGGCGCTTGCCGCCAATGTCGCGGCGCAGACCGGCACGTTTTCCTGGGCGACGCTGATCTGGCATCTGGTGCTGTTTTTCGTCGGCTCGGTCGCCATGCGCGGTGCAGGCTGCACCTATAACGATCTGGTCGACCACAAGATCGACATGGCTGTGGCGCGCACCCGTTCGCGCCCTCTGCCATCCGGCAGGGTCAGCCGGGGACAGGCCAAGCTGTTCATCGTGCTGCAGGCGCTTGTTGGGCTTGTGGTCCTGTTGCAGTTCAACAGCTTTGCCATCGCAGCGGGTATCTTTTCGTTGATCTTCGTGGCGATCTATCCGTTCGCGAAGCGCTTTACCAACTGGCCGCAGTTTTTCCTTGGCCTCGCATTCTGCTGGGGTGCGTTGATGGGTTGGGCGACACAGTTCGGTGCGCTTGCCGTGCCACCCGTACTTCTCTATGTCGGCGCGATCGCGTGGACGATCGGTTATGACACAATCTATGCCCACCAGGACAAGGAAGACGACACCGCCGTCGGCATCGGCTCGACGGCTCTCCTGTTCGGGGACAGGACACATGGCTGGCTTGTTTTTCTTTATGGGACAGCTCTCATCTGCATCATCGCGTCGTTGTTGACGGCGGGTGTTAACGTTTTTGCTTTCAGCGGCGTTGCGGTCGCCGCAGTGATGCTGTTCCGACAGGTATGGGTAATGGATATCGACGACGTGGTGCAGTGCCTGGCTTTGTTCAAATCCAACAACCGTGTCGGCGCGCTGGTATTCGCCGGTCTTATGCTGCCGCTTTTTCTGGGCTGACAGGATCGCAATTGCCGTAAACGAACAAAAAAAGCCCGGCGCTCCTCCGCGCCGGGCTTCTGTCTCCTCCGGGGAGCCGCAATCTCAGGTGCGGGCGATGATTTCCTTGCCTTCGATCTTCATGCTCATGCCGAGCGAACCGGTCGAGCGGCGAACCAGGAAGCGCGGACGGCGTTCCGCGAAATAGGAGTGACGACGGCGAGGCCGAGCATTTTTCGTGCGTACCTTGCCGAGATGTTCTTCGAGCGGACGGGCAACGCCGTCGGCTTCCACCATCAGCATCGGAATGCGGTAGGCTTCCGACCAGCTGCGCCAGTCGGCAGCGATGTCACAGAGATCGTGGGCCACCAGCAGCGGAATGCAAAGATCGGGATCATCGTGGTGAAGTTCCAGCGTCACCGTGACCTGGCCGTTGCCGTGATCGATGGCGCGGGCTGCCACGCCCTTGAACGCGCGGGCCGGCAGGGCGAAAGACAGCGGCAGGCCGCTGGAGGCGAGAACCTTGCGCATGACCGCGCCGCGCTCATCGAGTGTCACGACAACATCGGTCGCGTCGTGGCCTTTTCCGTATGTGACCTGCTGCGGGAACCGCGTGGGATCGACTCTGAGTGTGGCAATGGCCCAGTCGGGCTTCAGAACGGTCTTGGTCATGTTTATTCTACCCTTGTTTTACCTGAGAGCCGGTTTCCGGTCTTCTCATCGGGACTTTTCGTCCTCTGATATGGTCAGGATAGTCGCCGCCTGTTCGAGACTGCTTAAAAATCGCGGTTAAGAAAACTTTGCATTTCCTGATGGTTATCAAAACCCACCGAGGCATGGTTTCGATGAGGTAAAGCAGATTGTGACAATGCAGCTTTTTCGACGCGGGCAAGTGCATCAAGCTACGGGCAAGGCGGAGCCTGCATGGTGCCGTCTGGCGCGTTGCGCCCTGTGGTGCACCTGTGGAGTTTTCGGATGGTATCGACCTATCTCAGCTACGACCTTATCAATCGCGATATGAAGGCGAGCCTTTCACGCGTGTCGCAGCAGGCAGTGATCGAGCGGCAGGCGAATTATTATAAGGAGAACATCGGCAAGGTAACGTCCGTCGATGAATTCCTCGATAACTATCAGCTCTACTCCTATGCGATGGACGCCTACGGCCTCGGCGAAATGACCTACGCCAAGGCGTTCATGAAGCAGGTTCTGGAAAGCGATCTCAACGACGACAACAGCTTCGCGAACAAGCTGAGCGACGAGCGTTATCGTCAGTTCGCCGCCGCCTTCAATTTCACCTCGTCCACCGCTTCCGTCCAGACCGAGGCGCAGCTCGACAAGATGATCGGCCTATACGATACGTCGATATCGGATTTGGACGACAGCCTTGCCGAGGAGACGCGCTATTACAAGGCGATGATGGGCACTGTTACCAGTGTCGATCAGGTTCTGCGCAATGACAGGCTGCGCGCCTATGTCTTTCAGGTCTTCAGCATCGATGAGTCGACCTATTCCTATGCGCACATCAAGGGCTTGATGACGAGCGACATCGATGACCCCGACAGCTACCTCAATCAGAAATACGGTGCCGCCTTTGAAAGCGCGGTTGAGAAGCTGACGACGAAGGGCAATATCGAGTTGCATGCGCAGGTAACGACCCGCATCGCGGCAATCGACACGGAGCTTCAGGACGCGACTTTGACGGCCGAGGAACGGGCTGAGCTGGAAGAGGAAAAGACCACGCGTCAGGATCAGCTCACACAGCTTGAAGCGGTGCTGCCGCCACAGGATGAATGGGAAGCGACACTTGCGGCGATCAAGGCGGAGCAATCCAAGCTCACCAGCATCGTCAACCAGTACAACAGCATGGCGCAGATTGCCGCCGCGTTCGAGTTCAAGAACGATGGTACCGTTGCTGCGGGTGAGGCGCAGAACGCCGATAATCTCAAGGTCATGACCGACGCCTATCTGATCAGCGCGCCGCGTGTGACGCCGACGGTCGCCACTCTGAACCGCGATTATTTCGAATCGACGATCGGTTCGATCAAGACGGTCAACGAGCTGGTCGCCGACACGCGGCTGCTGAACTACATCAAGATTGCTTTCGATCTCAATGACCTGACGATCGTGACGGCAACGATCAAGAACATCCTGACCAGCGACCTCAACGATCCCAACAATTACATCGCGACCTTCGGCAAGAATGACGAGCGTTATCTCGCTTTGCGCAAGGCCTTCAATTTCCAGACGGACGGCACGCTTGCTGCAGGTGATCTGCCGCAGACGATCACGCAGACGACGACCACCACCAACGGCTACATGGTCCACTACAATGACAAGGATGATGCTGCTGACGAAAACGCCTTGAAACTCTTCAAGAGCGACATCAAGAGCGTCACGTCGGTTTCTGACTTTCTGAGCAGTAGCGCGGTTTACGATTATGCCCTCAAGGCGGTCGGGCTCGATCCGGACAAGGTGAACCCTGCCGATATCCGCAAGGTTCTGACAAGCGATTTGCAGGACAGCAAGAGCTTTGTCTATACGCTCAAGGACGAGCGCTACGTGAAGCTGGCAGATCTGTTCAATTTCAAGTCCGACGGAACGGTCGGTGCGCCGGTTCTGGCGCAGTCCGAGATTGAGATGCAGACCATGGCGTCCGACTATATCAAGGCAAAATCCGCGTTTGGTACAGACAAGGAAAAGGAAGACGCCAAGAAGGAGTCGGAGTACTTCACCACCGAAATGCAGAAGATCAAGACGCTTACGGAATTCCTCGCCAACGACCGGCTGACGGCATTCGCGATGGAATCGATGGGTATCGACCCGGCAAGCGTCACCAAGGATCAGCTCGAGAAGATGTTCGCGTCCGATCTGGACGACGCGGAAAGCTATCTCAATAAGGAGATGGACCCGGTTTTCCGCCGTCTCGTGACAGCCTTTAATTTCGATGCTGATGGCAATCTCATGCGCGAGGATCGCAGCTCGATCCAGACGCGCCGAGGTCTTTACGAGGCGCTCGACAACTACCTGCAACAGACACTCGAAACGCAGGCCGGTGAGGAGAATGCCGGTGTGCGACTGGCGCTCTATTTCCAGCGCATGGCGAGAGAGACGACCTCCTATTACACGATCCTGGCCGATACCGCGATCCAGGAATTCGTCAACACGGCGTACGGTATTCCCGACGAAATGGCGAACGCGGATGTGGATACGCAGGTCACGATGATGCAGAAATACTTCGACATCCAGGACTTTCAGGACCCGGATAAACTCAAGACGCTGATCGCCCGCTTCACCATCATGTATGACAACGAACAGAACGCGAGCGATCCTATCCTGACCCTGTTCAGCGGCGGTTCGGTAGGCATCAGTGCCGAAACGCTGTTTGCCGTCGCCACCCTGAGAGGGGGCTAACGCCTTATCGCGCGGTGAGAACCTTGCCGGGATTCATGATCCCGGCGGGATCGAAGGCGAGCTTGATACGCCGCATCAGGTCCATTTCGATGCCGGAGCGGATCGAGGCCAGCTCGTCACGCTTCAGCTGTCCGATGCCGTGTTCCGCCGAGATCGAGCCGTTCAGCGAAAGAACGATGCCGTGGACGATTTCGTTGACCTCGTGCCAGCGGCTCAGGAACTCGGCCTTGTCGGCGCCGACCGGCTGGGAGATGTTGTAGTGGATATTCCCGTCGCCGAGGTGGCCGAAGGCGCAGACGCGGGCGCCGGGCACAGCGGCGATGACAGCCTTTTCGGCCGTCGCCATGAATTCCGGTATTTTCGAAACCGGCACGGAAACATCGTGCTTGATGGAGCCGCCTTCCGGCTTCTGTGCATCGGACATGCTTTCACGCATATGCCATAAAGCCTTCCGCTGTGCTTCGGACGCGGCAATGACAGCATCCTGAACCAGCCCCGCTTCGAAGCCCTGTTCCAGTAGAGCCTGCATCATCGTTTCGGCGGTTTCGGCGGAATCGGACGTGGAAATGTCGATCAGCGTGTACCATTCATGCGGGCTTTCCAGCGGATCGCGAACGCCGGGAATGTGCTTGGCGGTAAACTCCACGCCGATGCGCGGCATCAGTTCGAAGCCGGTCAGCGCCGTGCCGCACAGGTTGGAGGCCATTTCGAACAACCTGAGGGCGTCGTCTGTGGATTGCAGCCCCGCAAAGGCAACCTGATGACCGAGCGGCGTTGGGAAAAGTTTCAGAACCGCGCCGGTGATGACGCCAAGCGTGCCTTCGGAGCCGATGAACAGATCACGCAGATCGTAACCCGTATTGTCCTTTTTCAACCGGCGCAGGCCGTCCCAGATCTCACCGGTTGGCAATACGACCTCAAGGCCGATGCAGAGGTTGCGCATGTTGCCATAGGCCAGCACGGCAGTGCCGCCCGCATTCGTCGCAAGATTGCCGCCGATACGGCAAGATCCCTGCGAGCCGAGGGAAAGCGGGAAGATGCGGTTGACCTTTTCCGCCGCTTTGTGGATTTCCTCCAGAATGCAGCCGCCATCGGCAACGATGACGTTTGCAACGGGATCGATGTCGCGAATGCGGTTCATGCGCTCGAGGGACAGGATGATGTCGCCGCCATCCGGACGTGGCGTCTGTCCGCCCACGAGTCCGGTGTTTCCGGTCTGCGGCACAATGGGTGTGCCGGTTTCGCTCGCCAGCTTCATGATGGCTGCGACCTCTTCCGTCGAACCCGGCTTGAGCAGGAGCGGAGACGCGCCATGATAAAGCCCCCGGTTTTCCACGAGACGTGGCGCGAGTTCGTCCGCGTCGCGTATGGTGTTCTTCTCGCCGACGATGGCGGTAAAGCGGTCGAGGAGAGCAGGGGAGGCAGAAGCGGTCATTGGCGTCGTCTCTTTGGAACTTGATGGATGGCGGGCGGCCTTGGTATCTCGGATTACGGTCTGGGAGCTGCCGCGCGGGAAAGGCGGTCATTGATCGCTTCGCCAAGACCGTGGTCGGGAATGGCGGTGACGGCGATGCTTGTCGCGCCGGTTGCGTCGGCTGCTTTCAGATAGTCGAAAAGATTGGCGGCAGCTTCCGCAAGATCGCCGGAAGGGCTGAGGTCCAGAACGATCCGCGCGTCGCCTTCGCCATCCACGGAAGCGCTACCGAACCGGATCAGCGCCTCGTCGCGCACCACTGACGTCGCGCCAAGGCGCACGGTTGCGCCGGGGGCGTAATGGGATGCGAGCATGCCGGGTGCCTCGATTGCCGCGGACGCCTTTTCGGGACGCTCAAGCCGGACACCGGCAACACGCTCGATATCCTTAGCGACGATGCCGCCGGGCCGAAGCAGTCTCACCCTGCCGTCACTCTCCACCTTGATGATGGTCGATTCGACGCCGACAGAAGCTGCGCCTCCGTCGAGAATGAGATTGATCCTGGCGCCGAGATCCGCGTCCACATGGAGGGCGCTGGTCGGGCTGATCTTGCCGGAACTGTTGGCGCTTGGAGCTGCCAGCGGTTTGCCGAAATGGCGGATCAGGTCGCCGGCGAAACCCAGCGGTATACGTATGCCGACCGTATCGAGCCCGGCGGTCGCCAGTGAATGAATGCCGCTTCCCTCCTTGAGCGGAAGGACCAGCGTCAGCGGACCGGGCCAGAAGGCCTCCGCCAGTCTGCGGGAAACGGGATCGAACGTCGCATAACGTTCGGCCATGGCGATGTCGGCCATGTGGCAGATCAGCGGGTTGAACTGCGGGCGGCCTTTCGTCTCGTAGATTCGGGCGATGGCTGCCGGATTGGTGGCGTCGGCGGCAAGCCCGTAGACGGTTTCGGTCGGGAGTGCGATGGGCAGGCCACGCGACAGTTCGGCCACGGCCTCTTCCAGCGCAGCGTTCCGCTGGCTCACGATATCGATATGACGCGCCATGATGCTTAACCTTTCAGGCGGTCAATAGCGTATTTCGGGTGGTTCTGGAAAGCTCTATATCGCCCGGATGATCTTGCGCATTTCGTCTGAACGCGCGCCCAGCATCAACACGTTTTTCAGGGCGATCTTCGGATCGTGCGTCTGGAACAGCAGGCCGTCGCGATGGAACGACTTGTTGATCGTCACGCTGCGGTCGGGAAGCACGTCCATGGCAATCGCGAAATACATCCGAGAGTAACGCGGATCGATGTTTTCGAAGAAGTTCTCCGAACCGCTCAGTTCCGCGAAGAAATTTGCGAAGTAGAAAGACCACAGCACATGGCGCTGCGCATCGAAGCTGGTCTTCGATGCGGTGACGTGACAGTAGCCAAGATGCGGCCGGTCATCGAGCAGATGATGGAAGACCATCTTGGGAAAGCGGATGGATTTGTGAAAGGCATTGAGGCGGCTGTGTGTCGCGTCGGCTGCGGCTTCCAGCTTACGGCCTGTGATCTCGGCAACTTCCTCGTGGGTGTAATATGTCCGCTCTCTGGGCAGCCAGCGTTCTTCGTAGCGGGTGATGCGCCCGGTGCGCAGGAATTCGGAATGCGCGGCTTTCGAGCGCACGGGCGTTACCGTCCGTTTGCTCGCATCGAAGTAGCGTATGCGTGTTGCCTTTTCCACGGACCGTACCCTCGTTGCCGTTGATATCCCACTGTAAAATGGGGGGCGTTAAAAGTCCGTTTCGGAGCGTGTGCCGTTTTTCGACGTTTGCGAACCGGGTCGTGTGTCATATTGCGACGCATTGGCAGATGAAATTACCTGCTGGATTCTACTGCGAAATAGGGGAACGCCGGGGATCGGGCGATGTCGCAATTTGTCGCCAATGCGGAAGCCGATGTCGCTGCCTGCGCTGCTGCAAATGCCGGTGGATGTTTAGATATCGGCATGTTCCCGCGGCCCGAGTTGCATCATGCCGGGCGGGGCGGATCAATCGAGGATGTGGCCATGGAATTGCGTGATACCGTATTGCGCCAGCTTAAAAACCGTCGCGAGGGTTTCAGTCTGGAACAGCCCTTCTATACGGATCCGGACTATTTCAAGCTGGATATGGAAACGATCTGGTATCGTGACTGGCTGTTCGTGGCCCATGATTGCGAAGTGCCGAAGCCCGGCAATTACGTTACCGTGCAGGTCGGGGCCTATTCGGTCGTGATCGTCCGCGGTCGCGACGGCGCAATCCGCGCCTTCCACAATTCCTGCCGCCATCGCGGCTCACGCGTCTGCACCTCCCACAAGGGGCAATCGGCCCGTCTCGTCTGTCCCTATCACCAGTGGACCTACGATCTGGACGGCAAGCTGCTTTTCGCCCGCCATATGGGCGATGACTTCGACAAGGCGGAATTCGGTTTGAAATCCGTCGCCTGTGAGAGCGTTGCCGGTTATGTCTTCATCTGTCTTGGCGCGCAGCCTGCCGATTTTTCGCCAGTCCGTGCCGAGGTCGAAAACTACATGGCCCCGCACCGTATCAAGGAGGCCAAGGTCGCGCATGAAAGCACGATCATCGAGAAGGGCAACTGGAAGCTGGTGTGGGAAAACAACCGGGAATGTTACCATTGCGCCGCCAACCATCCTGAACTCTGCCGCACCTATCCAGAAAACCCGAGCGTGACGGGGACGGATGGTGGTGCCAGCGATCCGGAAATCGGCGGCCACTGGGCGCGGTGCGAGGCCGCCGGTCTGCCAAGCCGTTTCAAGATCGACCCGAAAGGCCAGTTCCGCGTTGCCCGTATGCCGTTGATCGGCGATGCCGAAAGCTACACGATGTCGGGCAAGCGCGCCGTGCGTCGCCCGCTTTCGGATGACGTCACAATCAGCCATATCGGTGCGCTGCTTCTGTTCCATTATCCGACGACCTGGAACCATTTCCTCGGCGATCATACCATTTCCTTCCGCGTTCTGCCGCTCAGCGCCGAGGAAACCATGGTCACCACCAAGTGGCTGGTACACAAGGACGCGGTGGAAGGCGTCGATTACGATCTCGAGGACCTGACGCACGTCTGGAACGAGACGAATGACCAGGACCGCCGCATCGTTGAGGAAAACGCTTTCGGCATCCGCTCACCGGCCTATGAGCCCGGCCCTTATTCCATGGAGGACGAGGGAGGCGTGATGCAGTTCGTCAACTGGTACGCCGATTTCATGGTCGACCGGCTGTCCGGCGACAAGGCAAGGCTTTCCGCAGTCGCGTGATCCGAAGATGAATATGGCCGTAAGTTACAAGCACATCGACGAAATGAAGCCGTGGAGCGACAAGCTGCACCTCTTGGAGTGCATTTCGGTCACGCCCGAAACCCCGGATGTCATGACGTTCCTGTTCCGCTCCGAGGACGAGAACTGGTTCCGCTATCTGCCGGGCCAGTTCGTGACACTCGAGCTGCCCGTCGGACAGGAGCCGCTGTTCCGGACCTACACCCTGTCGTCCAGCCCGTCGCGGCCCTATTCCCTTGCGGTCACGGTCAAGGCACAGGGAAACAGCATCGGCACCCGCTGGATGTTCGAGAATCTGAAGCCCGGCATGAAGATCCGTGCGCTCGGACCGCTCGGCGATTTCTCCTATGTCCGCCATCCGGGTGAGAAGTATCTGTTCGTTTCGGCCGGCTCCGGCGTTACGCCCATGATGTCGATGGTGCGCGACATGAGCGACCGTGCGCCGCAAAACGATATCGCCTTCATCAATTGTTCGCGCTCCCCATCCGATATCGTCTTTCGTCACGAACTGGAATATCTGGCACGCTTCATGCCGAAGCTGTCGCTTGGCTTCATCGTGGAAGGTTGTGGCCGAACCGATCTGTGGTCCGGCCTGAAGGGCATGATCGACAAGGCAAAGATCGCGCTGCTGGCGCCGGACTTCATGGATCGTACCGTGTTCTGCTGCGGCCCGGAGCCGTTCATGGCGGCCGTTCGCTCCATGCTCGAGGCGTCGGGCTTCGATATGGCGCGGTATCATCAGGAAAGTTTTGCCCCTGCCGCCCCGGTCTTCGTTGGCGACAGCGCCGTTATCGATGCCGATGGTGAAGGCATGGCGACGGTCGGGTTCACCGTTTCGGGCAAGGAAGCGCCATGCCAGCCCGGCCAGACGATCCTGATGACGGCCCGTTCAGCGGGCGTGCGGATTGGTGCGGCATGCGAATCCGGCATATGCGGCACCTGCCGGGTGCTGAAACTTTCCGGCGAGGTGGAGATGAACCACAATGGCGGCATTCTCGATGAGGAGATCGAGGAAGGCTATATCCTTGCCTGCTGCTCACGACCTCTGACCGATGTGAAGGTCGAGGCCTGACGTCCATCTCCCCCTTCTGGTGTGATGGAACTTATTTTCCCCCTAAGCGTTTGACGGACATCGGGTTCTTTTCGGGTTTCACGGGGCTGACCGTTATTGCCGACAAGAACGGATGATAACCGGCGCGCAGAGCAGCGCGCGACAGAAAACGGAGGAAACACCATGCTGAATTTCCGGACAACGAGCGTCGCCACAGCGCTCGTCGTGTTCCTGACTAGTTTCACGCCGTCGCAGGCGTTTCAGGTGCCGGTTCCAACCCCGAAGCCGGTTTCGTCGGTGTCGGATACTGTCGTGCCGGTCCAGTACCGTGAATGGGACCGTAGAGGGCCGCCACGCGACCGCATGTATCGCCCGCGGCCGCCCCGTGACGGCTACTATAATGGCCACCGCGGCTACCGTGATCGTCGTCCCGGCTACCGTTATCACAACGGTTACTGGTTCCCGCTGGCAGCCTTTACGGCTGGTGCGATCATCGGTGGCGCAGTGCAGCAGCCACGTCCGGTCTATGGTGGAAGCCACGTTGAATGGTGCCAGAACCGCTGGCGCTCGTATCGGGCTTACGACAATTCCTACCAGCCGACCAGCGGCCCGCGCCGCATCTGCGTGTCACCTTACAGCCGTTGATTGTCTGCGAAAGCCCGGATACGTTCCGGGCTTTCTGCTCTCATGACACGGTTCGATAAACGATACGTGATTGCATCGTTAATGCTGGGTTCAGGAGAAAAAGCCTAGCCTGACGCAGTGAAAACCGCGCCAATGCTGATAAATTGGCCGAAATGGGAAGAAAAACTGCTATTATTCACGCGTAACGGCTTATGGACCGTCGTGAATGGAGGAAGTCAGATGAAGAGTTATCTCAAGACTATCTTTGCTGCCGGTCTTTCTGCGATCGTGGTTGCAGGCGCTATCGTTCCGGCCCAGGCCATGCCCTTGCCGGTCGCGCCTCAGAGCGTCCCGACGGCAAGCAATGATGTCGTGAACGTGCAGTATTACCGGGATCGCTACGAGCGTCGTGGATGGTATAACGGCCATCGCGGCTATCGTGACTATCGTCCCGGTTATCGTCATCGTGACGGCTACTGGTTCCCGCTTGCTGCCTTTGCAACGGGCGCAATCATCGGCGGTGCGCTCTCGCAGCCGCGTGAAGTCTACCGTCCCGTACCCGAATACCGGCCGCGTCCCGTGTACCGCGAATATCGTCCAGCCTATCGCGGCGGTATGAGCCGGGCTCATGTGAACTGGTGCGCTGGCCGCTATCGCTCCTATGATGCCTATAGCAACACGTTCCAGCCGTATCACGGCCCGCGTCAGCCCTGCTATTCTCCGTACGGCTGATTGCCAGACATGGCACAGGTCGAGAAAAGCCGCCCGTTTCGGGCGGCTTTTTTGTTTGAGGCTTCAGAGAATACGTGCGCGTTTCAGCACGAACCAGGCCAGCATGACCGATATCACGATGAACACGCTGGCCGAGAGCGTGCCTCCGGTGCCGACCGTAAAAGGCAGCTCGTCCGTGTTCATGCCGAAGAAACCTGTCACCAGCGATGGCGGCAGAAGAAAGGCGGTCATCAGCGACAGGATGTAGAGGTGGCGGTTGGTCTCCGACGATAGCTTGGAATCGACTTCCTCGTGCAGAAGCCGCGCCCTTTCCTGCAGGGCATAGACATCGTGGTCCACGGCCTCCAGGCGCCCCATCAGCCGTGATGCGACGTCCTCGAACCCGTCGGGCATCTCGTCCTCGTCAGCCGCCGAGGCGCGGCGCATCAGGGTCAGCACCGTGCGCAGATGGCGGTGGAGGCGGACGACGGTCCGGCGCAACGGAGCAAGGCGGCGTCGCTCATCCCGCGTCTCGCTGTCGTAGACGATATCCTCGATGGCATTCAGTTGTTCCGTCGTCTCCATCACGAGGCTGATGAGCGAGCGCTGGAATTCCGCAACCAGCCCCTCGAAGACATGCGACGGCGTGATGTAGCGGTTGGCGTTCTTGTCGATTGCCGCCTTCAGGCGATCCACGGAGCGCAGGGGTTGAAGGCGCGTGGTGATGATGAACCGGTCGCTGACGGCAAAATGCAGCCAGCCGAAATCGCGCGTTTCCTGGTCGAATTCCCGCTGAAAATCGACGAGCGTGCCGTAGAGCGACTTTTCGTCGACGGTGATGGAAGGATGGGTTTCATGGGTGGTCAGCGTTGCACGCGCTGCCGGATCAAGGCCGCTGATCGTTTCGAGAAAACCGACCACCCGTTGATCCGCCAGATTGAGGTGCAGCCAGAAAAACCCACCGCAATCCGCAATTTCATCGAAGCGGGCTTCGGGTGCTAGACGTCTGCACGGCGCAGCGTCGGGCTGGAAGTGATAGGCCCAGACGAGGCCGGGGATGACGGGCGTTACGAGATCCATCGTGGCAGTCCTGACCGGCTGGATGGGAGGAGGGGCGGTATTCGCTGTTCTGCACGCAACGGCAGCGACACTGCTGCATCGCTCCGCTCATGCAGAGCAAATTCATGTGACAGTTTTATAACGGGCGTCTTCGATGCAGCGCAGAATTTTCAAATTGACGTTTACGTAAAAATAATTTAGCCCGAAAAAGAGCATAGTACGGAACAGCTTCGGGAGGAGGCAGGATGTATACCGCGCCGGTAGACGAGATCGCGTTCACGCTGAAACATGTCGCAGGTCTTTCAGATGCGTTGGCGAATGCCGCGCTGGGTGACCTCGATGAAGACGTCGTGGATGCCATCCTGCACGAGGCAGGCCGCTTCGCCACGGATCAGGTCGCACCGCTGGCCGACATCGGCGACCGGCAGGGTGCCAGGCTGGTTGATGGCAAGGTCCTGACGCCGGATGGCTGGGCCGATCTCTATCGCCGCTGGGCTGAGGCAGGCTGGAACAGCCTGACCGCTCCGGAGGAATTCGGCGGCCAGAACCTGCCGCATATGCTGAACGTCGCAGCACTTGAAATGTGGAACTCCGGTTCGATGGCTTTCGCGCTCGCTCCGACCTTGACGATGGGCGCGGTCGAAGCATTGGTGGCGCATGGCAGCAACGATCTGAAGCGGGCCTATCTTCCCAAACTCGTTTCAGGTGAATGGACCGGCACGATGAACCTCACCGAACCGCATGCCGGTTCGGACCTCGGCGCGCTCAAGGCGCGTGCCGAGCGAAACGTCGATGGCACCTACAGGATTTTCGGACAGAAGATTTTCATCACCTGGGGCGAACACGACGCGGCGGATAACATCATCCACCTTGTTTTGGCCCGTCTGCCGGATGCGCCCGCCGGAACCAGAGGCATCTCGCTGTTTCTGGTGCCGAAATTCCTTCTCGATGACGACGGACGACCGGCAGGGCGGAACGATGTGTTCTGCCATTCCCTTGAACACAAGTTAGGCATTCACGGCTCTCCCACCTGCACGATGATCTTCGGCGACGGGAAGTTCGGAGAAGGAAAAGGTGCGCTTGGCTGGCTGGTAGGCGAGGAGAACAAGGGGCTTGCCTGCATGTTCACCATGATGAACAATGCTCGTCTCGCCGTCGGCATGCAGGGCGTTGCGATCTGCGAAGCGGCGACACAGAAGGCGATCGCCTACGCAAAGGAGCGCACGCAGGGCAAGGCGCCCGGCTGGCAGGGCTCCGGCATGAGCCCTATCATCGAACATCCCGATGTCGCCAGAGCGCTTCTGACGATGAAGGCGCTGACGCAAGGGTCTCGCGCCATTTCCTTCAGCTGCGCTCATGCCCTCGATATGGCGCATGCGGCTGAGGATGCGGCGCAGCGCGCTCACTGGCAGGAGCGCGCTGCGCTTTTGACCCCAATCGCCAAATCCTTCTCCACCGATGCCGGGGTCGATGTGGCCTCCATGGGCATTCAGGTGCACGGCGGCATGGGCTTCATCGAGGAAACCGGCGCAGCCCGCTATCTGCGCGACGCCCGCATCGCCCCGATCTACGAAGGCACCAACGGCATTCAGGCCATCGATCTGGTGATGCGCAAGCTACCGCTGTCGGGCGGCGAGCAGGTGCGCGGCTTCATTCGGGAATTGCGGCAGATTGTAGCCCGGCTTTCCGCGTCCAATCGGGATGACCTCGGGAAGACATCGACCTATCTGGAAACGAGCCTCGGTGATCTCGAAACTACGACGGAATGGCTTCTGGAGCAGATCAAGACCGGTGAAACCGATACGGCACTAGCCGGAGCAACATCCTATCAGCGCCTCTTCGGGCTAGCGCTGACCGGTGCCTATCTCGCCAAGGGCGCACTGGCCTCAGTAGACGATGGCAACGGCGCAAACCGTGCTTCGCTCTGCAGATTCAGCGCGGAAAACCTGCTGGCTGAAACCGCCGCGCTGAAAGACCGCGTCATCAATGGTGCCGCAAGCCTCGCAGCGGCGCGCGCCGTGCTGGGTTGAAGGAGCCGACATGTCTGACGATCATATTCTTGTCGAACGGATCGATGGCGCATCCGGCGTTTTGACCATCCGCTTCAACCGGCCGGAAAAGAAAAACGCCATTACCGATGCGATGTATCGGCGGATGGCGGAAGCGCTTGTCGCGGCCAATGCCGACCCGGATATTCGCGTTGTCGCCTTTCTGGGCACCGAAGGATGCTTTTCCGCCGGCAACGACATGGCGGATTTTCTGGCCTTTGCGATGTCGGGCGGCAAGGGCAAGCTCGCTGTTCTCGATTTCCTGCAGGCTCTGGCGACATTTCAAAAGCCGCTGGTGTCGGGTGTGGACGGTCTGGCGATCGGTATCGGAACCACCCTTCACCTGCACTGTGACATGACGGTTGCCTCTGCCCGCAGCCTGTTCAAGACGCCCTTCGTCGATCTGGCGCTGGTGCCGGAAGCGGCCTCTAGCCTGCTGGTGCCGAGGATCGTTGGTCATCAGCGCGCCTTTGCACTGCTGGCAATGGGAGAGGGCTTTTCCGCAGGTGAGGCTCTTTCAGCCGGACTGATCTGGAAGGTGGTCGAGCCGGGCGCGGTGGAGGGCGAAACGCTTGCCATCGCCACGCGTCTTGCCGCAAAGCCGCCGGAGGCCTTGAAGATTGCCCGTGATCTGCTGCGAGGCAAACCGGATGAGGTTCTGGCCCGGATCGAGGAGGAGGCCCGGCATTTCACCGCGCGGCTGCAAAGCGCTGAGGCGCGGGCGGCTTTCGAGGCATTCATGCGCCGTTAAGCGTGCCTGCGGGAATTTCCCACAGTTAAGGAACCCGGCAATATCTGCCGGGTTAGATCGCGGGAAACATCGTCAGCCGAAAGCCGTCATCCATGCGAAAAACTGTCTTCGCCGCAATTGCAATGATCCTGTCCGCCAACGTCGCGGAGGCCTCGGCACTGACCCCGCAGATGTCGCTTCCTGCCGGGCAGGATATCATCCTCGCCCAGTCGGTCATCACGCAGGATGATGGCCCGAACTACAACTCCGGTTACGACCGCCAGCGTCAACGGCGGGAACGGTTCGTCTGTGTCGTTACCCCACCAGCCAGCGCCAACCGCAGCCGGCCCTACGTCTGCCCCGTCCAGCAGGGGCGTGTCGGTGGACGCTGCCGCTGCTCCGGTGTCGTGGGCAACGGCAACATCGATACCGCGTGGTAACTACTTCTCCAGCGTGGCGACGGCTTCCACATGTGGCGACCAGAGGAACTGGTCGACGGGCGTCACGCGGGTAAGGCGGTAGCCGCCTTCGATCAAAATGGCGAGATCTCGCGCCAGCGTCAGGGGATTGCAGCTGACGGCAACGATCTTCTTCACCGTGCTGCGCGCCAGTTCCTTGCACTGGAATTCCGCGCCCGCACGCGGCGGATCGAACACCACGGCATCGTAGTTCTTCAGTTCGCTCGTCATCAGCGGGCGTCGGAACAGGTCGCGCTTCTCAACGCTGACCGGCTTCAGTCCCTGCGTGTTGCGGGCGGCGAAATCCAGCGCCTTCAATGGCTTGTCCTCCGCTTCCACGGCATGCACCTTGCCGATGCGCGCCAGTCTCAGCGCAAACGTGCCCGTCCCGGCAAACAGATCGGCGATGCGCTTCGACTTGCCGACATGGGCAAGCACCAGCTCCGCCATCGCATCTTCCGCCTCTTTCGTGGCTTGCGTGAAGGCTCCGGCGGGCGGCGATACCGGGACGCCGCCAAAATCGAGCAAAGGCTTCTGCGGTTCGATCAGGATTTCACCAGACAGCGAGACACGGGCGATGCCGCGCATGGAAAGCACGGTTTCGGTGAGCGTACGGCGCTGCTTGTCACTGATGGATTTGATGCCTTCGATGGAAATGTCGAGGCCGGACAGCGTTTCCAGCACCGTCATGCGAAACGGTTCGGTGTTGGACGGCAGCGTGATGCCGATGGCCCGCAGTGCATCGAGCCGCGACACGATACCGGGCGAGGTCACGGGACATTCCTCGATGGCGACGATGTGGTGGCTGTTGGCCTGGCTGAAGCCGAGCAGCAGTCCCTTTTCCGTCTTGCGGGCGGCGAACACCGCGCGGCGGCGCTCGCCGGGGCGACAGATGACCAGATCGTCCACCTCGGGAGTGAGTCCCTTCGATTTTAGGGCGGAAACGACGAGATCGCGTTTGAAACTGCGATAGGGAGCATCGGCCAGATGTTGCAGGGAGCATCCCCCGCAGGTGCCGTTCTTGCCGTCAGGTCCGAAATGGCGACAGGCAGGCTCGCGGCGGTCTGACGAGGCGTCCGCAATCGACATGACTGTGCCATGATCCTTGACGCGTGCAATGGCCACGGTTTCGCCGGGCAGGGCGAAAGGCACATACACCGTCCCGTCGGGGCAGTGCGCGATGCCATCGCCCTGTGCACCGAGGGTTTTGATTGTGACCGTCTGCGTGCTCATGGCTTTTCGCCTCCGAGAAGAAATTCGATATTGCCGTCTCCACCGGAAATCGGTGAGGGGATGAGGCCGAGGCTTTTCCAGCCCATGTCCTCCGTGAGCCAGCGCTCCAGCTCGGCGGCGACCGCCGGTGCCGTTTCCGGCTCCTTCAGCAGACCCGCCTTGCTGATGGCGTCACGGCCGGCCTCGAATTGCGGTTTGACTAGCAATGCGGCACGACAGCCCGGTGCGGCAAGCTGCAATGCCGGGGCCAGCGCCAGCTTGAGGGAAATGAACGACACGTCGGAAACGATGAAATCGATCTCCCGGTCGTCTATGTCGTCGTCTGTCAGGTAGCGGGCATTCAGCCCTTCGAGATTGGTGACGCGGGGGTCATTCTCGACGCGGGGATGCATCTGGCCATGGCCGACATCGATAGCGGTCACATGTTTTGCGCCGCGCTGCAGCAGCACCTCCGTGAAGCCGCCGGTCGATGCGCCGACATCCAGGCATTCACAGCCGGAGGGGTCCAGCTTGAAATGGTCGAGCGCGGCAACAAGTTTCAGCGCAGCTCGTGAAACGTAGTCCTGCGCAGGATCGCTGATGACGATCTCGGCGGCTGCAGCGACGCTGAGGCTGGGCTTTGTGATGACCTTGCCATTGACGCTGACAGTGCCGCGTGTAACGGCGTCGCGCGCCCGCGAGCGGCTGGCGAAGTGGCCAAGCGACACGAGAAGCTGGTCAAGCCGTTCATTTTCAGATGTTTTGGACATGGCGAACGTCAATGACTGCCAAAACACGCGGATGCAAGCGATTTATCGCTATTTCGTCCCGACAATGCCGCAGGCAGCCCGTTACCACCCGGAGCGCGTGTTCCAGGGTGTTATACAGCACAACCAATTAATCCAATTTAAAGGCTTGTCGTGCACTGTCCGACCAACGGTCTGTGCGGCCATTGGAATTGCCATGAAGGCGCCTTCTCCAAATTCGTGAATTGTAGCCGTTGCGGCTCCCACGCCTGCCTTTCGGGCGTGCCTGCGGCGGTACGCTGAGAGAGCCTGCGATGTCGCTGAAAAACCTCCCGATCAATATCAAGCTTATTGCCACGTTCCTAACCCTGATGAGCGTCTGTCTCATCGCCTCCGCCGTTGTCTTCTGGCAGACGTTGGGAAGCGAGCGGATTGCAATTGAAAACAACAGAACCAACGACATCATTCAGGCGGTGGACGCCGCCAAGGCCGCGATGCTCGAGCAGGCTGTCAACCAGCGCGGCTTTCTGCTGTTTCGCAGCGACAGCACCTACAACGACGTTTTCGCTCAGCGCGAACTGATGCTGAAGAAGCTTGCGGAGGCGCGGACACTCGCTGCCGGCAGGCCGGAAATCCTCAAGGCTATCGATGAGATGCAGTCCACGGCGACAGTTTTCTTCAAGGAACTGGCAGAGCCGCAGATCGCAGCGCGTAAGACCACTGAGGCGCCGATCTCCGAGATCATCGAAATCGGCCGCAATCAGGCCAAGGGTCAGCTCGATGGTTTCCGCGCAGCGGCGGCCCGGATCAACGAGCAGCTTGACGGCCTCTCCAGTTCCTATTCGCAGGAACAGGCCCATGCCGCTGACAAACTGAAGATCGCGCTGCTTGGCGGCGGCGCCGTCGCCGGTCTGCTGGCCGTTTGCCTGATCTGGGCTCTGTCGCGGGCGATCGTTACGCCGATCGTTGGTATGACGGCTGCGATGAGCAAGCTGGCCGAAGGCGATCTTGCCACTGAAGTTCCGGCCGTGGATCGCCAGGACGAAGTCGGCAAGATGGCGAAGGCCGTGCTGGTCTTCAAGGAAGCCGGACTGGAAAAGTCCCGCCTCGCTGGCGAAACCGAGCGCATGCGCTCCGTCACCGAGAACGAGCGCCGCAGAAATGAAGAAGAGAAGGCACGCGACGAGGCGGCCAACACCTTCGCCCGCGACGAGCTTGGCAAGGGACTTGCCGCTCTTGCAGATGGCGATCTGGCCTACCGGATCGACGCGCCTTTCGCGCCGGCGATCGAGCCTATCCGCCATGATTTCAACAACGCCGTAACGAAACTCCAGCAGGCATTGCGCGCGGTTGGCGAGAATGCAGCGGCCATCAATGCCGGTGCTTCGGAGATGCTGTCGGCTGCCGATGACCTCTCCCGCCGCACCGAGCAGCAGGCCGCCTCCATCGAGGAAACTGCAGCCGCACTGGAAGAAGTCACGACAACGGTCCGCGACTCAGCCAGAGGCGCGGAAGAAGCTGGCAGCCTGGTCCAGCGTGCGCGCACCGGTGCCGAGCAATCCGGTGTGGTCGTCCGCAAGGCCGTCGCCGCCATGAAGGAAATCGAAAAGTCCTCCGGCGAAATCGGCAACATCATCGGTGTCATCGACGATATCGCCTTCCAGACGAACCTTCTGGCGCTGAATGCAGGCGTTGAAGCCGCCCGCGCCGGTGAGGCAGGCAAGGGCTTCGCCGTCGTTGCCCAGGAAGTGCGCGAACTGGCACAGCGTTCCGCCAATGCAGCCAAGGAAATCAAGAGCCTGATCGGCGCATCCAGCCAGCAGGTCGAAAACGGCGTCAATCTGGTCGACGAGACCGGCAAGGCGCTGGAGCGCATCGTCGCGGAAGTCGAGGAAATCAACTCGCATGTCAGCGCCATCGTCACAGCAGCCCGCGAACAATCGACCGGCCTGCAGGAAATCAACACGGCCGTGAACACCATGGATCAGGGCACGCAGCAGAATGCCGCGATGGTCGAACAGCAGACGGCGGCAAGCCATGCTCTGGCCCGTGAAGCCGAGGCGCTGAACGGTCTGCTTGGCCAGTTCCGGATGGGTAGCATGGGTGGTTCGTCCGCAACCCGCACCGCAGCCGCGCCGCGCTCGTCCGCACAGCCGGCTTTCCAGCCTGCCGCAGCAGCACCGATAAAGAAGGCAGCCCCGATCAAGGCCGCTTCTCCAGCAGCTCGCCCCGTTGCTTCGCCCGCTCGCGCACTCGGTCAGAGCCTGGCGCGTGCCTTCGGTGCCAAGCAGGAAACCGCCGTGTCCGCCAAGGAGCAGGACTGGACCGAGTTCTGAGACATTCCGATACGGATCGTTAAATAAAAAACCTCCGCGAAGTGATCTTCGCGGAGGTTTTTCTTTTTCGACCGTGTGGCGAAAGCTTGGCTATCCTGCGAACCCGACGTCGATCTGACGCTGTCCAAGCGCGTTGAAGACAGTGGACACGATGCCAGCGCGATCCAGACCGGCATCGGCATACATGGTTTCCGGCTTGGCCTGCTCTACCCAGAGATCGGGGAGGGTCAGCGTCCTTACCTTCGGGCCATGGTCGAGCAATCCGGCAGATGCCATGAAATGCAGGACATGCGCGCCGAAACCGCCGACGGAGCCTTCTTCGATTGTCACCAGAACCTCGTGATGAGCCGCCAGCTGGCGGATCAGATCGAGATCGAGCGGCTTGGCAAAGCGCGCATCGGCGACGGTAGTGGAAAGTCCTGCGGCATCGAGATCCTCCGCCGCTGCGAGGCATTCGGCAAGTCGTGTTCCGAATGACAGAAGCGCAACCTTGGTGCCTTCCTTGATGATCCGGCCCTTGCCGATCTCAAGAATCTGACCGCGTGCAGGCATTTCGATACCTACGCCTTCACCGCGCGGATAGCGGAACGAAATCGGGCCTTCGTCATAGGCGGCTGCCGTGCGCACCATGTGCTTCAGTTCGGCCTCGTCGGATGCCGCCATCACCACCATGCCGGGCAGGGTGGCGAGGAATGTGGTATCGAACGAGCCCGCATGGGTCGGACCGTCCGCGCCGACGAAACCGGCGCGGTCGATGGGGAAACGAACCGGCAGATTCTGGATCGCCACGTCATGCACCACCTGATCGTAACCGCGCTGCAGGAACGTGGAGTAGAGCGCGCAGAACGGCTTGTAGCCATCCGCGGCGAGCCCCGCGGCGAACGTCACCGCATGCTGCTCGGCAATGCCGACATCGAAAGTGCGCGACGGGAAAAGGTCGGCAAGTTTATCCAGCCCCGTGCCATTCGGCATAGCGGCGGTGACGCCGACGATCTTCTCGTCAAGCGTTGCCTCCTGCACGAGAGCTTCGGCAAAAACGCTGGTGTAGCTCGGAGCGTTCGGCTTGGCCTTCGCCTGTGCGCCGGTGATGACGTCGAACTTGTTGACGCCGTGATACTTGTCCGCGGCCGCCTCGGCAGGCGCGTAACCCTTGCCCTTCTGCGTGACCACATGGATGAGGACCGGCCCCTTCTGGTTATCGCGTACGTTGCGCAGCACCGGCAGAAGATGGTCGAAGGAATGGCCGTCGATCGGGCCGATATGGTAGAATCCCAGTTCCTCGAACAGCGTACCGCCGGTCACATAACCGCGGGCATGGGTAACGGCGCGGGTAATCGCCCGGTCGACTGTCTTGCCGAGGTAAGCCGTCAGTTTCTTGCCGAAATCGCGGAAGCCCATATAGGTCCGGCCTGATGCGAGACGGGCGAGATAGGCGCTCATCGCGCCGGTTGGCGGCGCAATCGACATGTCGTTGTCGTTGAGAATGACGATCAGCCGCGCGTCGAGCGCACCGGCGTTATTGAGCGCCTCGAATGCCATGCCGGCCGACATCGAGCCGTCGCCGATCACGGAGATCACCTTGCGGTCGCTCTTGTCCAGCCCGGCGGCCACGGCCATGCCCAGCCCCGCGGAAATCGATGTGGACGAGTGGCCAGCGCCAAAATCGTCATATTCGCTTTCTGCGCGGCGCGTGAATCCCGAAAGACCGCCTTCCTGACGTAGCGTGCGGATACGGTCACGCCTGCCCGTCAGTATCTTGTGCGGATAACACTGGTGCCCGACATCGAAGATCAGCCGGTCTTCCGGCGTGTTGAACACTTTGTGGATGGCAATCGTCAGTTCGACAACACCGAGGCCAGCCCCCAGATGGCCGCCCGTACTCGACACGGCATCGATCATCTCGTCGCGCAGTTCCCTTGCCAGTTGTGGCAGGTCGCGATCATCGATGTCCTTGAGGTCGGATGGGAATTTCACCCGGTCAAGCAATGGTGTCTCTGGCATTCCGGTCAATCGTTCGGCCTTTTCTTGTCATGGGCGAAGCGCGTCCCTGTCATTCCCATGAGGGGCGTTCGGCTCTGCATGTCGTTCACTTCTATCGAATTTCAACCCTCGGGCAAAGGGACAAACTCTTCTTCGTCTCCCGGAACGATATCGAAGCGCCCGGTTCTCCACTCCTGTTTGGCTTGCTCTATGCGTTCTTTTGATGACGAAACGAAGTTCCACCAGATGTACCGGCGTGAGTTGAGCGCCGCGCCACCGAAGATCATGATGTGACAGCCGTTCGCCCCACCCTTCAGTGTGATGTCATCGCCGGGACGGAACACGAGCAATTGATCCGCCGCAAACACGTCGCCCGCAACCTCGAGAGAACCGGAGAGAATGTAGATCGCCCGTTCCTCGTGATTGGCGGAGAACGGAAATTTGACGCCCGGCTCGAGGCTGATGTCCACATAGAGCGTATCGGTAAAGGCAGAAACGGGAGAGTTCATGCCTTCGAAACTGCCGATCACGACGCGGCCTGACACGCCTTTCGTATCGATCAGCGGCATGTGCTCCTTTCCGGTGTGGGAGAAGGCCGGGTCGATCTCTTCCATGTTATCTGGTAGGGCGAGCCACGTCTGCAGACCGGACATGGAAAGCGGATGGCCGCGCAGGTTTTCCGGCGTCCGCTCCGAATGCACGATGCCGCGCCCGGCCGTCATGAGGTTGATGTCTCCTGGCCGGATGACAAGTTCCGTGCCGAGACTGTCACGATGCTTGATTTCACCGTCGAACAGATAGGTGACGGTGGAAAGTCCGATATGCGGGTGCGGTTTGACGTCGAGCGCTTCCCCGGCTTTGAGGATTGCCGGTCCCATGCGGTCGAAAAAGATGAATGGGCCGACGAGCCTGCGCTGCCGGGTGGGCAGCGCCCGCCGCACGGCAAAACCGCCAATGTCGCTGGAGCGCGGGATGATGAGGTTTTCGATGGCGTCGCAGGCGAATGCATCGCCCGCGGCCGGGTCGTTTCCGGGGAAGAAGGACATTGAAAGCTCCTCTTGATCGTTGCGCGAAAGTCTATCACGAACGGCAGAGGATGGGAGCGTTCGCTACCGAACGCTGTGTCACCCGGTTCGTTTGCCTGTTCTTGGGCGTTATTCGCCGTCCAGCGGCTCCACGCCCTGCGGTTTTCCAGCACGGTCGAGGCGGATTTTCTCGATCCGCTTCTCGGCGGCATTCAGCAGGGTTTCGCAATGCTTCTTCAAGGCTTCGCCGCGTTCGTAGATTGCGATGGACTCGTCAAGCGCAACATCTCCGCGCTCGAGGCGTGCGACAATGCTTTCCAGCTCGGCGACGGCCTTTTCAAAGGAATAACCGCTGACATCGGCTGTGTTGGCATTTTCCGTCATTTTCAACCCTTCATCATTCTCAAGATATGCATGGCTGCCGATTCCGCCAGCCCTTCAAGATCATAGCCGCCTTCGAGCAGGCTGACGACCCGGTTCGAGGCGTATTTGTCAGCCATTTCCAGAAGGCGGCCCGTTGCCCAGTCGAAATCCTCACCCACCAGATTGATATGCGCCAGCGGGTCGCGGTGATGCGCGTCGAAACCGGCGGAGATGATAATCAGATCAGGAGAGAAATCGGCAATCGCCGGCAGGACGCGGGACTTGAATGCCTCACGGAAATGATCGCTGCCGGTATTGGGCGACAGCGGCGCATTGACGACGTTGTTCTTGACGCCCGTCTCGTTCTTGTCGCCGCTCCAGGGATAAAGCGGCATCTGATGCGTGGAACAGAACAGCACGGACGTGTCGTTCCAGAAGATGTCCTGCGTGCCATTGCCGTGATGGACGTCCCAGTCAACGATGGCGACGCGTTCCGCGCCGTGCACCTTCTGTGCATGGCGGGCGGCGATGGCGGCGTTGTTGAACAGACAGAAGCCCATGGCCTTCGCCGTCTCGGCGTGGTGGCCGGGTGGGCGCCCGGCGACGAAAACATTGTCGGCATTGTGGGAAAACACGTCGTCCACGCCCGCCATCGCCGCACCGATGCCGGTCAAGGCGGCTTGCAGGCTCTTCGGCGAGGCATAGGTGTCCGCTTCGATGCGGTTGATCTCGCCGTCTTCTTCCGGAATGGAGCGCATCACCGAAAGAAGGTGTTCTTCCGGATGCGCCAGGAGCACGGCATCCTCGTTCGCCTGCGGCGCCTGTTTGCGCTCCAGCCGTTCGAAATTCGGATGCTCCAGCGCGATGTTCAGGGAACGCAGGCGGTCGGGCCGCTCGGGATGCCCTTCGGGCGTGATATGCTCGAGAAAGATCGGATGCTCGTAGAGGCGTGTCGCCATTCTGTTTCTCCCGCAGACCGGTCTGTCAGGCGCGCTGCGGCAGAAGCGGATAACCGGCCATGACGGCGCGTCCGGCGAGTGCGGCCAGAAGCGCCTTCAGCGCATCACCCGGAATGAAGGCCATCGAGCCGAGAAAGGCCTTGCTGAAACCCATGCCTGTGGCAAAGGCGAGGTAGGTGATGCCGAAGGCATACAGAACGACCACACCGCCAATCAGGCTTGCGATGAAGAAGCCTGTACCCTGCGCCAGCGCTGACTGGCTGCGGTTGACGAACTTTTCAGAAAGATAGCCGGTCGTGAAGGCCGCTGCGATCCAGCCGATCAGGTAACCCGTTGTCGGGGTGTAGAAAATCGAAAGCCCGCCACGTCCGCCCGAAAGCACCGGCAAGCCGATGGCCGCGATGAGGATCGTCAGCAGTACGGCCAGCGTGCCGCGTTTTGCACCGAGAATGACACCTGCCAGCATGACGCCGAGCGACTGTGCCGTGATCGGCACGGGAATGAAGCCGAGGGTGATCGGCGGCAGAAGCCCCAGCGCGATGATGATGGCGGAAAACAGCGAGATCAGCACAAGGTCACGGGTTTTCATGGCGACGGGCTCCTGATGATTGTCAGGTTGTCAGCTTTGGCCTCTGAAACCGCGCGCGTCAATGGCATCGGCAATGGCGTCGGCATCCTTCAACGTCATAATGATGACCGGAACGATGATTGTGGCGGCTTTGACGGGGATGCCACGCGCCCGGTGCGCATCGCTGACGGCATGGTAACGATTGACGATTTCCGGCACGAAGCGCACGACGAGGCCGACGGCAAGCCCGATGTCTGCCGCCTTGGCCAGCCCCAATTTCTCAAGCGGCCTCGCTGCCAGCGTTATCTCGTCCATGAACTGCGAAATGCTGACGGTGATGGTGATGGCGGTGGCGAGAAAGGCAAGCGCGGTCAACCGCAGAAGGGCAATGGTCGCATCGGCGGCGGAGATCAGCGCGTAGCTGAAGGCGGCGACCAGAAGAATGGTCAGCATCACCGGACGCAGACGCAGGAAGATATCCCGGAAAGATAGCCGCGTCTGCTGAAGGACGAACGCGGCAAAAACAACTGCCCCGTAAAGCAGCAGAAGATCGCGGGTCAGAAACAAGGCGATACTGAACGCGGCAAGCGCGAAAAGCTTGACCCGAGGGGAAAGGCGATGCAGCCAGCCTGTGCCTTCAACATGCAGCGATTTCATGAACCTGCCACCTCCCCATACCGGCGGATCGCCTCGTCCGGCGTCGCGTCCGCAACAAGCGCACCTTCATGGAACACCAGTACCCGTTCGAACCCGGCAAGCAGCGGCAGGTCGTGGGTGATGACGATCAGATCCTGCGAAAGCGCGGCCATCGTCTTTTCCACGATGGCGCGGTTTTTCAGATCGAGCTGGTTGGTCGGCTCGTCAAGAATCAGAACCTTCGGCTCAGTCACCAGCAGGGCGGCAAGGGCGGAAAGCTGCAACTCACCGCCGGAGAGTTCGTGGGCGCGCCGTTCCTCCAGATGTGCGATGCCGAGGCTGGAGAGAACCGCTTTCACCCGGGCCTCGACCTCGTTTTTTGCAAGACCCAGGCGTTTGAGGCCAAAGCCGATATCGTCACGCACGATCGGCAGGATGATCTGGTTCTGTGGGTTCTGGAAAATGAAGCCGACGGTTCGAAGCACGGCATCCGCATCCCTGACCGTATCGAGGCCGTTGACGGCAACCTTGCCGTCTGTGGGCTTGGTCAGGCCGTTGATGAGGCGAGCGAAGGTCGTTTTGCCGGAACCGTTGAGACCGATCACGCCGATCCGCCGCTCCGTCAACGCCAGAGACAGGGGTTGCAACACCTGCCTGCCTTCGAGGTTTACGCTGGTTGCGTCAAAACGAATGTCCAAGTTTGTTCCTCTAGCCCCGTTCCCGGTTCTATAGCCCGTCATCAAAGGAAGTGAAACAAGGAACAAAAAAAGAACATTGCATTTGCCGTAAAGCCGCCGTACCGTTCCGGGCATGGCGATTCAGATCTCGAACGAAGCAGCAAGACGGATTTTTCTGGCGCGGCAGGGACTTTCCTCACCGCCGGGCAAGGCGCTTTCGAAAGACGCGCTGCTACGGCTCATCACCGACATCGGTTTCGTGCAGGTCGACAGCATCGGCACGGTGGAGCGTGCCCATCACCAGATCATCTTTTCCCGCAACCAGACCTACAAGCGCGAACATCTGACCGCGCTCTTGGAAAAGGATCGCACTCTTTTCGAGCACTGGACGCATGATGCCTCCATTCTGCCGACCGCATTTTATCCCTATTGGAAACATCGTTTCCGTCGCCGTGAGCCGATCATTCAGGAGCGGTGGCGCAAATGGCATGGAGAGGGATTCGACGCCGCCTTTGGAGATACGCTGGAACGCATTTCTGCGAGCGGGCCAGTCATGGCGCGGGAATTGAAGGAAGAGGGGCACCAGTCCGGAGGCTGGTGGAACTGGCATCCCTCCAAGACCGCGCTCGAATATCTGTGGCACACCGGCAAGCTGGCCATTTCCGGCCGCGTCAACTTTCAGAAAGTCTACGATCTGGCTGAACGTGTGATCCCGGTCGAACACCACGAAACGGAAATCGAGCATGAGGCGTTTGTTGACTGGGCCTGTCGCGAAGCGCTGAACAGGCTCGGTTTCGCCACCCATGGCGAAATCGCCGCTTTTTTCGATATCGTCACCCCGCAGGAGGCAAAGAACTGGGTGACCGCCCATCGCGATGAATTGAGCGAGGTTCTGATCGGCTGCAGCGATGGCGATACACTTCGCCAGTCCTACGCCTTTGCGGATTTCAGCGCCGATATATCCGGCCTGTCTGAGCCTTCGTCGCGCGTTCGGGTGCTCAGCCCTTTCGATCCCTTGCTGCGGGACAGGAACCGGACCGAGAGGCTTTTTGGCTTCTACTATCGCATCGAGGTTTTTGTACCGGAGCCGAAACGGCAATATGGCTACTATGTCTTCCCGCTGCTGGAAGGCGACCGCCTGATCGGCCGCATCGACATGAAGGCGGATCGCAAACGCGGAACGCTGGATGTGCGCCGCCTGTGGCTGGAAAAGGGCGTGCGCGCCTCCGCCGGGCGTCTCGAGAAGCTGGATGCCGAATTATCGCGGCTTGCCCGGTTTACGGGGGTGGAAAGCGTCAACTATCTGGATGGCTGGCTGGCGTAAGGATGGGTGGTCTTTTTCCGCCGCCAGCACGTCCGCACAAGCGTTGCCTCACATTCGGGTCATCCTCGCCCTTGAGGCGGGGATTGAAAATTGGCCGCTTATGGATCCTCGGGTCAGGCCCGAGGATGACGTCGAATGGTCGCGAGGTTCATCAAAACCGAAGCGGTTTTCAATGTCCTGAAATCAGCAGATTTCCGTCGCAGAAATCTGGATGCCGAAACCTTCGAGGCCGACATAATGACGCTCGCGGGTGGTCAGAAGCTTGATGGAACTGATGCCGAGATCTTTCAGGATCTGGGCGCCGAGGCCGATTTCCAGCCATTCATGTTCTCGGGAGCGGGCCTGAGCATGATCTTCGTCGATGCTGGTTTTCTTGCGGTTGCGGCTGGGGTCCGTCGCCTGACCAACGCCGACCGAACCTTCGCGAAGATAGACGATAACGCCTCTGCCTTCTTCCGCGATCTTCTGCATGTAGTGGCGCACAGGCTGGCGGCCGCCGAATACGTCGTCGGCAACGTTTTCCGGGTGCAGGCGGACCGGAATATCGATGCCGTCGCGAACGTCCCCGAAGATCACGGCCATATGCTGCATGGGATCCCATGGCAGGGAATAGGTGTGCGCCTTGGCGGGGCCAAACGGTGTTTCGATGGTGAAGGACGATTCCATCTCCACCAGCGTTTCCTTGCGCTGGCGGTAGGCGATCAGATCGGCGACCGAAACTTGCTTCATGCCGTGCGTTTCGGCAAAGGCTGACACCTGCGGGCCGCGCATGACGGTACCGTCGTCGTTGACGAGTTCGCTGATGACGCCGATCAGCGGCAGGCCCGCGAGCTTGCACAGGTCAACCGCCGCCTCCGTATGGCCCGAGCGCATCAGTACGCCGCCTTCACGCGAGACCAGCGGGAAGATGTGGCCGGGACGCGTGAAATCCGCAGCGCCGACATTCGGATTGGCCAGATTGCGCACCGTCAGCGTGCGGTCGTCTGCGGAAATGCCGGTGGTCGTGCCGTGCTTGAAATCGACGCTGACCGTGAAGGCCGTGGTATGGGCGCTGTCGTTTTCCGCCACCATGGCATTGAGATTGAGGCGCTTGGCTTCCTCGCGTGGCATGGGCGCGCAGACGATGCCGGATGTGTGGCGAACGATGAAGGCCATCTTTTCCGGCGTGCAATGCACGGCCGCGATGATCAGATCGCCTTCGTTCTCGCGGTCGTCGTCATCCATGACCACGACGATCTCGCCTGCCTCGAATGCGCGGATAGCTTCCACGACACGCTTCTGGTCATATGCCATTTCGGATGCCCTCTATTTCAGCCGGCCGGTCTGGCCGCGATCTCTCAGATAATGGTCGGCAACGGTGCAGGCGATCATCGCCTCGCCGATCGGCACGGCGCGGATGCCGACGCAGGGATCGTGACGGCCCTTGGTGCGAACATCGACGTTATTTCCGTCGGCATCGATGGACTGGCGTTCAGTCAGGATGGAAGAGGTCGGCTTAATCGCAAAGCGCGCGATCACCGGCTCTCCGGTCGCAATACCACCGAGAATACCGCCCGCATGGTTGGACAAAAAGATCGGCTTGCCGTCATTGCCCATGCGCATTTCATCGGCGTTTTCTTCACCGGAAAGCTCGGCGGACGCGAAGCCTTCCCCGATCTCGACACCCTTGACGGCGTTGATCGACATTAAGTTGGAGGCAATGTCCTGATCGAGCTTGGCGTAGATCGGTGCGCCGATACCGGCCGGAACGCCCTCAGCGACGACTTCGATGACGGCGCCGATCGAGGAGCCTGCCTTGCGGATGCCGTCGAGATATTCTTCCCAAACGGGCACCATGGCGGCGTCAGGGCAGAAGAACGGGTTCTGGTCGACCTGATCCCAGTCCCAGTTGTCGCGGTTGATCTTGTGTTTGCCGATCTGTACCAGCGCGCCGCGCACGTTGAGGCTCGGCACGACTTTGCGGGCGATTGCGCCTGCGGCAACGCGGGCCGCCGTCTCGCGGGCCGACGAACGGCCGCCACCGCGATAATCGCGGATACCGTATTTCAGGTCGTAGGTGAAATCGGCATGGCCAGGACGGAAGCGGCGGGCAATCTCGCCGTAATCCTTGGAACGCTGGTCGGTGTTTTCGATCAGCATGGAGATTGGCGTGCCGGTGGTGATCAGCGTTTCGCCGTCCTCGTCCTGCATGACGCCGGACAGGACTTTCACGATGTCGTCTTCTCGCCGCTGGGTAACGAAACGGCTCTGGCCGGGTTTCCTCTTGTCCATCCACTGCTGCACCTCGGCAAGCGTGAAACGGATGCCGGATGGGCAGCCATCAACGACACAGCCCAATGCCGGACCGTGGCTTTCCCCCCAGGTGGTAACGCGAAAAAGATGACCGAAGCTATTATGCGACATACTGCACAGACCGGAAAACAGGGCGCACCTGCGGGCAGGGGCCGTTAGAAACAAGCGGACCTGTCATAGTGTAAAATGACAATAAGGCAAAAGCCTTTCTTTCGTTCAGCGCTCGCGATCGGGTGACACAGTGTCCATGGCCCGGTTCCGGTCGGGCGAGGCCGGGAATCCTGTTCCTGATCCTCTCATATGATTCGGGCCTGCCGGTTAGGATACGGAAGCCGGAAGCAACCGCGAAACCCGACGTCGCGGTACAAATCGTCGGTTTTCCCGCGCTTGCGGAAAATGCGGTGTAAAATTTCCTAACGGCTTGATCGTTACGCTAAATCCGTTCATCAATTGGGCCGAAAATGTCATGGTTGCGGGCAATTTCCGCCACATTCGAAAGGCACTTCTTCATGCATCAAAAGTTTTCACGCAAATCCACGAAAGCTAGCTCGATGCGTATGATGATTGCCGCCCTTCTGGCCACCGCCAATCTGCTGGCTCCTATCAACAGCTATGCCCAGAGCGTCGATGTGGAAGGCACGATCAGCAAGATCGACGTGAATGCGCTGACAATCACGCTAAACGACGGCAAGACCTACCGCGTGCCCGAGGAGTTCAACTTCGAAGGCCTGAAAGCCGGCGTGAAGGTCGTGGTCTTTTACACGGAAGTCGACGGAAAGCGCGTCGTCGACGACATGGACGTCCTGCCGTAATGGATCGTTGCACGCCCTCGCATAGATGAGGGCATCGTACTCTGTTTTCCGTCAAGCTAAGCTTGTCGCTTTATATCACGCTATCCATTCGGCGATATTCTTGTCGATCTCGACCTTGAGAATGCGATCCTGCGGGATCTGCGTCGTGGATGCTTCGTGCTTGTCCATGCCTGCGATCAGACGGAAGATCGACCGGATAACGCCGCCGTGACAGACGCAGACCGTAGGGGCGCTGATCGATGAAAGCCATGCGCCGATGCGCCAGGAAAGTATTTCGTAGCTTTCGGCGTCTTCACCCGGCGGAATGAAATCCCACTTGTTGGCCTTGCGTGCCTTCACCCGATCGGGAAATGAAATCTTGAGTTCCGGAAGGGTTTGACCTTCCCAGTCACCGAACGACAGTTCGACAAGGCGATCGTCCGTGCGGTAGGCGAGGGGATCGAGCCCCATCGCGCCGCGCATCAGTTCCATCGTTTCGCGTGTGCGCCCGAGCGGACTAGCCACATAGTCGAAATCGCTGGCGGTTTCGCCCAGTATGCGGGCGAGAGTCTCACCGTTTCCGACCGCCTGAGAGCGGCCGAAATCGTTGAGCGGAACGTCCTTTTGACCCTGAAGTCGACGTATCGCGTTCCAGTCTGTCTGTCCGTGCCGGATCACATAGACGAGCAAGGCGATACCCCTGTTTCAGAAGTCTTGAAAGGTCAGTCTTTGACCACGGAGATATCCGGGGCGTCCACAGCCTTCATGCCGATGGTGTGGTAGCCGGAATCGACGTGGTGAATTTCACCCGTCACGCCGGTCGACAGGTCGGACAGCAGATAGAGCGCCGATTTGCCGACTTCTTCAATGGAAACGGTACGCTTCAGCGGCGCGTTGTATTCGTTCCATTTCAGGATGTAGCGGAAATCGCCGATGCCGGAAGCGGCAAGCGTCTTGATCGGACCGGCGGAAACGGCGTTGACGCGGATACCACGGTTGCCGAGGTCGACGGCGAGGTAGCGAACGCTGGCTTCGAGCGCCGCCTTTGCAACGCCCATGACGTTATAGTTCGGCATTACCTTTTCCGCACCGTAATAGGTGAGGGTGATGATCGAACCGCCATCGTTCATGACCGGGTCGGCGCGCTTCGCAACGGCCGCCAGCGAGAAGACGGAAATATCCATGGTACGGTTGAAGTTGTCGCGGCTCGTGTCGAGGTAACGGCCGGTCAGTTCATCCTTGTCGGAGAAGGCGATGGCGTGAACGACGAAATCGATCTTGCCCCAGTGCTTTTCCAGGTTGGCGAAGACGGCATCGATCGTCTCGAGATCCGTGACATCACAGTGGCCGGCCATGAAGGCGCCCAGTTCCTGCGCCAGCGGTTCGACGCGCTTCTTCAGCGCATCGCCCTGCCAGGTCAATGCAATTTCCGCACCTGCGTCTGCGCATGCCTTGGCAATGCCCCAAGCGATTGAGCGATTGTTTGCGACGCCCATGATGAGGCCGCGTTTGCCAGCCATAAGGCCGGATGCCTGAGCCATTTTATGCTCCCTGATGCTTTCGATTGATCCTGCCTATGGCATAGGCTGCAATCCTGTTCAAGATTGCCCAGTATCATCAACTGTTAGGGATCGTAACAAAGGGTGCTTTGTCCAAATTATTCGTGGAACTGTCACAAATACAGGCCTTCGCGCATGTGGCGCATCAGGTCCGTTACCTTGTCGTCGGGCTTTTCGAGCAGCAGGATACGCAACTCCACGACAAAATCGCCAAATCCGCCGGTGCCGTCGGGAAGCCCCTTGCCCTCCAGACGCAGCATCTTGTCGGAGCCCGACCACGCCGGGATCGTCACGGTTTCCTCGCCGCGAGGTGTCTGCACCTTGGTTTCGCAACCGAGAACGGCATCGCCGAGCGAGATCGGTAACGATGTGTGGATATCGAAGCCGCGAATGGAGAAGGCGTCGTCGCGTGCTGCCAGCAGTGTGATGGCGAGATCACCGCGCGCCATGCCGGGAAGCTTCAAGCCCTGTCCCTTCAGGCGTACGACATGGCCATCGCTCATGCCGGCTTCGAGCTGGAAGCGGACTTCGCGCTCCTCCGGGAGGGGAAGCGTGATCCATCTGCGCTCGAGCAGATCGGCGACGGTGATTGTTGCCTCGGCGGTAATGTTGGGCGCTTTTTCCAAAGCCGGCTGGCCTGGCATGAAACGGCGCACTAGCGCACCGAACAGGTTGGAGGCAAGAAAGGACGGAGCCGCCGTCTTCTCCTCGGTCGCGATGGCTGTTTCGGTTTCCGTTGCCACGGCGGCATCAGCTTTCGCACTTGCGGCCTTCGTCGCTTCGGCTGCAGCCTGTTGCACCTTTGGATCGTTTTGTGCCTGCGCGCCGAATATGCGCTCCACGACATCTTCGGCCGCTTCAAACTTGCCGTCGGCTTTCGGACCCGCTGTGTTGCGGGTGCGTGCTTCGGCGCGTGCCAGCTCTTCCATCAGCTTTTCCGCAGCCTTGGCACGTTCCGCGGCCTCGCGGGCTGCCTCCCGCTGCTGCATGATGGTCTGGTCGCGTTTTTTCTTGTCGGCGGCCTGACGGGCCTGATCGTAAAGACCGCGTTTCTTCGGATCTTTCAGAAGATCGTAGGCCTGACCGACTTCAGCGAAACGAGCCGTGGCGTTGGGATCGTCGCGATTCGCGTCCGGATGGACGGATTTCGCCTTCGTCCGCCACGCGGCTTTGATTTCATCTGATGCGGCGTCACGTTTTACGCCGAGGACCGAATAAGGATCGCGCATGCGAAACACCGTAAACATTTGTCGCGGCAGTCACCTCAATCATGGCGCAGCCGCGAAAAGAACTCTTGCGGGATGGCAACGATCATTCGCGCACACGACCCGTTTTTGAACTAACGTCGACTGTCGCAATAAGTTGCTAATCAGACCTTTACGGCACGCCGGGCGCATTCGGCAGCCGGTGGAATTCTGGCCAATAAGGTAAATGGATTATTTCTGCTCGAAACGAGTGAGCAGCCATTCTCCGGTTTCGGAGAGACAGGCCTGCCCGGCGTAGCTCGCAACACCCTGGAAGGAGTGGCGTGTCGTTCTGAAATCGCGGCAGACAAAGCCGCTGGCGCTGTTTTCGTTGATGGCGGTGACAACACCAGCGCTGCCGGTTGCGGCGTTCGCCCAGGGCAGAGGCTGGTCGGCCAGCTTGGAGAGATCCGCCGATGTCACGGCGTTTCGAATGGTCGCGTCGTCTGTCTGCGGAGCATTGTTGGGCTGGTTGGGGACGGAGGCGGTGGAAAGGGAACGATCCACCTTGTCGCCGCCGAACAGGTCGAGGCTGACGCATCCGCTCAGCACCACAAGCATTGAAACGACAGCGGAAATTTCCGCAACCGATGACAGGAGGCTCTTTGTTCGACTGTTCGACTTTGCTATGACGATCACCATCTTTCGCCAGACTACATCTCTGGTGCCCAAACTCAAATCGGGAGCATTTTAGTCAATATGTCGGAAACGGGGTTAACATCCAGTGACTTCACGGAAGAAAATGAACCGTTCACACTTTTTGCCGAATGGCTGAAGGACGCGACAGCTTCCGAAATCAACGATCCGAACGCTGTCGCGCTGGCGACAGTCGATGAAAATGGCCTGCCGAATGTGCGCATGGTGCTGCTGAAGGGCGTCGATGATCGTGGCTTCGTGTTCTACACGAATTTCGAAAGCCAGAAGGGCAGGGAAATTCTGGGACAGAAGAAGGCGGCCATGTGCTTCCACTGGAAAAGCCTTCGCAGGCAGGTGCGTCTGCGCGGCGAGGTGGAGGTCGTGAGCGACGAGGAGGCGGATGCCTATTATGCTTCGCGTCCGCGTGGAAGCCGCATTGGCGCCTGGGCCTCGAAGCAGTCGCGTCCGCTGGAAGGCCGCTTCGCGCTGGAAAAGGCTGTAGCCGAATATACGCTGAAATACGCGATCGGCGACATTCCGCGTCCGCCGTACTGGTCCGGCTTCCGCATTCGCCCGCTCAGCATTGAATTCTGGCACGATCGGCCGTTCCGCCTGCATGACCGCATGGAGTTCCGCCGCGATACACCGGATGGCGACTGGTCCAAGGTGCGTATGTTCCCGTAATGCGGTTTCGTGAACCTGTTATTTCAGCAGGGAATCGAAAACCGGCAGACCGATGATCGCGGAGATGGCGATCAGGCCGTAACAGATGCGCCTGAACGTCGTTTCGTCGGCAATCCCATGCAGACGCGCGCCGCAATAGAGGCCTGCGGCGTAAAACGGAACGGCGAGCAGTGAGAAGACGAAAACGCTCGCCGTAAACAGCCCGCCGAAAAAGTAGCTGGTCACCGAAAGCACGGTGGAAATCGCGAAGTAGAGAATGACATTGGCCCGCACGAACGGGCCTTTCAGCGCGCCGCCAAGCCAGTAGGCGACCACGGGCGGGCCGCCAAGCTGCGCCGCGCCGGAAAACACGCCGGCGACAAATCCTGTGAAAACGGTCAGCAGTGTTTTCGGGCGCCCGCCATAACGCCATCCGGAAATGAGAAACAGCAGAAGAAGGACGACAACGCAGGATATCAGCCATCGCAGCATGAGCGGATTGCCGTATGAGAGAAGCGCGGCTCCTGCCGGTACGCCGATCAATGCGCCCGTGGACATGGTGAAAACCTCGCGCCGGTCCGCCATTCGCCACGCAGCCGGTATCATGCCAAGCGTCAAAATGCCGTCGACGACAAGCAGAACGGCCGAGGCAATGCGGGGGCCGACAATGGCGCTTGCAAGGGGAATGAAGATCAGGGCCGCACCAAACCCTGAGAAACCACGCGCCAGACCGGCGAGAAGTGCCGCACCGGCAAACATCGCAAGAACGGCAGGGCTGTGGCCGTCGGTAAGCTGAAAAAGGAGGTCGGAATAGGACATGGCGGATGACATTCAGATTTTCGATTTCTTCCTCCTAGCCTCTTCCTTCCCGGTTGTCGTGGAAAATTCCGGACCACTGAACGTCAGGCGTGGCGGGCCTGATTTCGAGGTGCCGATTTCAATTCGACAATGCGGATGAATCGTGATTAATGTTGCGATGACTGGAACAAAGGATGAACATATGCTTGCCGTGATGATGCAGCAGTTCGAGAAGGCGTCGCAGAAATATGCGCGGATCAACGGCATCGAGCGTGATCCCGACTGGTTTATGCTGAAGCTTCAGGAAGAGGTGGGCGAAGTCACGCAGGCGTGGAATCGCCTGAGTGGCCGGGGGCGGAGCAAGGGAAAGACCGAGGCCGAAATACGTCAGGAACTGGCGGATGAAACCGCTGATCTTCTTGGCCACGTGCTGCTTCTGGCCCACCGCAACGGTCTGGATATCGAGGCATCGATAGAGCGCAAGTGGCGCTTCACGCTGGCAGGCGCAAACTTTCAGGAACCTGCGAAAACGCCAGAATGAGCTTTTTGCAGCAACGACGCCACGGAAAAGAGGTCGTCGCAGATGGCAACGCAGCGGTCCTGCATTTCCTCCGTGGGCGGGGCGACATCGGGCACCATGATCGTCATCATGCCCGCGGCGGAAGCCGAGCGGACGCCGTGATAGGAATCTTCCAGAGCAAGGCAATGGACCGGATCGATGTCCAGCCGTTGCGCGGCCGTCAGATAGGGCAGCGGGGAGGGCTTCGGTGCTGCGTAATCGCCACGCGCGACGATCTGGTCGAAGCGCTGCGGTAGATCGAAGGGTGAAAGATGCCGCTGCACCGAATCATGCTGGGAGGATGTCGCGATCGCACGGCGGATGGAAAATCGGTCGAGCAGATCGAGGATTTCTATAACGCCGGGTTTCAGCGCCACACCGTCAGCCATCATGATGCGAAGATGCTTCAGCCATGCGTCCCTGAAGGTATCGATCGGAAAATCCGCGCCGTAGTCAGCCAGGATCGCCTTGGTAATGGTGTCCCACGGACTGCCGCAAACCTTCTGGTAGGTTTCAACGTGCATGCCATGGCCGCCTTCGCGGGACGCTGCCAAAAATGAATCGCGATAGAGCGTTTCGCTCTCGATCAGCAGTCCGTCCATATCGAAAATGACGGCTTTGGGCAGGCGTGGCAACATCGTCAGGTAAACCGGAACGGTCGTTCGCCGATGTTTTCGAATGGACGGATCAGATAACCATCCGGATCGGCAACGATGAACTGGCGGTTGCCCGTCTCGACGGCGCCGTGCCGGTACCATTTTTCTTCGAGCGCCATCACCAGTTCGATACCCGCCCGCTCAAGCCGTGACAGGATCGGCTGCAGGGACGGAACCGCAAGCTGCAGGTTCATGCCGCGCCCAAGCGGCATTTCCAGTGGAGCGTTATCGGAGACGAATGTGCGCGTTGCGCCGATCTGGTCGATCATCAATTGCGCATCGCCGAGTCCAAGATAGGCGAAACCTTCCTCGGGGCGTTCATAAACCACATGAAAACCGATGAGATCGCAGTAGAAAGCGCGGCTTTTCTGCCAGTCGCTGACGGCGAGTTCGGGAACGAGAGCATTGCTGGGACCGGTCATTTCATCCTTTGAACTGATAAAAGTGCAGGGTCGGATACCTCCCGTATAGGAGACAAAACCTTATATCTTTCTCAAGGCATTGTCCGAAAAATATACTCCGCGGTCTATGTCAGTGGCAGGCGAAAAGAATCGTCGTCCGTCAGGCCCTGGTGCCACCGACCGTAATCTGATCCATACGCAGATGAGGCTGGCCGACGCCAACCGGCACCCACTGACCGGCCTTGCCGCAATTGCCGATGCCTGTATCGAGCTTGGAATCGTTGCCTATCATCGATACGCGCTTCATGGCGTCCGGGCCATTGCCAATCAGCATCGCGCCCTTCACAGGCGCGCCGAGCTTGCCGTTTTCGATCATATAGGCTTCCGTGCAGCCGAAAACGAACTTGCCGGAGGTGATGTCCACCTGTCCGCCGCCGAACGACACCGCATAGATACCTTTTTTCACCGAAGCGATGATCTCTTCCGGGGTCTTGTCGCCGGAAAGCATGTAGGTGTTCGTCATGCGCGGCATCGGTACATGCGAATAACCCTGACGGCGGCCGTTGCCGGTCGGACGCATGCCCATCAGCCGGGCGTTCTGCCGGTCCTGCATGTAGCCCACGAGCCTGCCGCTCTCGATCAGCACGTTGTAGCCGGATGGCGTGCCTTCGTCGTCGATGGTCAACGAACCGCGACGGGCGTCAATTGTGCCATCATCGACCACCGTCACGCCGGGAGCTGCGACCATCTCACCCAGCAGCCCGGCGAACGCCGAGGTTTTCTTGCGGTTGAAGTCGCCCTCCAGGCCGTGCCCGACTGCCTCGTGCAGCATCACGCCCGGCCAGCCGGATCCAAGCACCACATCCATCGTGCCAGCCGGAGCGTCGATGGCGGTCAGGTTGACGAGCGCCTGTCGCAACGCCTCGTCCGCGCCGCTCTGCCAGTTTTCGGTGGTAATGAAATCGCCAAAGCCGATGCGGCCGCCAATGCCGTAGGAGCCGCTTTCCTGCCGGTCGCCTTCGCCGGCAACGACGGAAATGTTGATGCGGGTCATCGGGCGCACATCGCTGACCCGGTGGCCGTCGGCGCGCAGAATGTCCACCACCTGCCAGCTTGCGGATATCGTGGCGGTCACCTGACGGACCTTCGCATCCTTGTCGCGCAGATACGTATCGATCTCGGTGAGAAGCTTTACCTTCTCCTCGAAGCTCGGGGCACCGATTGGGTTCTCGTCGCCATAGAGCTTCTTGTTGGTGCGCTGCGGCGCGGCGGCGTAGGAACCGGAATATCCCTTCGTTACGGCGCCGACCGCGTCCGAGGCGCGTTTCAGCGCAGCTTGCGAAAGTTCGCCCGCATGGGCGTAGCCGACCGTTTCGCCAGCGACGGCGCGAAGGCCAAAGCCCTGATCGGTGTTGAAGGAGCCGCCCTTTAGGCGACCGTTATCGAATGTCAGAGATTCGGCCTGCGCATGTTCGATGAACAGCTCGCCGTCGTCTGCCCCGGCAAGCGCTTCGCCGACCGCCTTGCGCAGCGTCCCTTCGTCACAATCGAAAAGGCTCACAAGATCATTGGTCATGGGGAAGGCTCCGGTCTTTATCGTTTCATGACCGATTTAGGGATTGGCGCGGCCGGAAGCAAGACCGCGATCCATCGTCGATCAGGGCAGGGCGTCGTAGCCATCGGCAAAACCGGTCAGCTCGATCGGAATGCCGACGCGATCCTGATCGACCGATTCACGCAGTGCGAAAACCGCGCTCTTGCCTGCGCGGAGCACTTTCAGCAGTTCGTCGTCGATGTCGACCTCGACATAGCAGCCTTCGGAGAAGCAGCGGGTGAAATAGGCGCGGCCGATATTGTTGTTGTCGATGTAAAGCTCCATGCCATCCTTCAGCAGCACACCAAGCGGCGCGAGGATGCGTAGGATGCGCGACTTGCGGTCTGCTGTCTTCAGGACAACGACCGAGAGGCCGACTTCCGGCCTGTCATCGGCAATCACGTTCTGCATCAGCGCGCATTGTTCTTCGGATGCGCCTGCTGGCTTGTCGCAGATCACCGACCATGCGCCATGCGTCGATTTCGGCGTTCCGGGCTGTTGCTGCGCAACGCTCGGCACGGCAGACGCGATGAAGGCAAGGCCGGCGGCCGCGAGAAAAGTGCGCGCAAGCGGGATAAGACGCATGGAAACCTCTGGAATTCGAATCAGTGCGGCTATTTTGACGTCGTAATCGTGAAAAAAAAGCCTTCTCCCTTCAATTCCAGTGGAGTTGGGCGGAAATAGGACCTCCAGCCTCCCTGTGCGGCCCGTTTTTTCGCGCCCGGAGATACCGGCTTCCCGGCACCCTCGTTTCACTGTGTCTTCCTGAAAGCACATTTGGTCCAATTGTTTGCGCGGAGATGACGAATGGTAAAATTGCCGAGCCTCCGTGCGGCCCGGCATATTGCGACAAAGGGCAAACTGTGGTTTGAAGTTAGTACCATAAGCATGGATTCTGCGTTTGTGATTGGTGGAGATCAAGGAGCAGGCGCGTGAGGGAGAGGGTACCGTGATTAATAGGATTTACGCAGCACTGGCGGGGATGACCTGTCTGCTCACGGCTGTCGGCGCCCACGCCGATCAGCCGGTGCATTGGCAGATGGGCATGCAGGAGGCCGCCACGCCGATCATGCACGAAATTCGGTGGTTCGAACAATATACGCTCTGGTTCATTGTTCCGGTTACGATTTTCGTTCTTGCCTTGCTCATTGTCGTGGTCTTGAAGTTTCGCGCTTCGACAAATCCTGTGCCTTCCAAGACAAGTCACAATACGGCCATCGAGGTCGTCTGGACGCTTGCTCCGGTCCTGATCCTTCTGTTCATCGCATTTCCGTCGTTCAATCTTCTGAATGCGCAGCTGACGCAGCCGGAAAATCCGGACCTGACGCTGAAGGCTACGGCAACGCAATGGCTGTGGAACTACGAATACCCGGCGGCTGAAGGCGCCGAGCCGCTCGCTTTCGACAGCTACATGCTGAAGGACAGCGACCGCGCGGCAGTGGGCAAGGAGGACAAGGCCCGCTATCCGCGTCTTCTCGCCGTGGACAACGAAATGGTGGTTCCGGTCGGCAAGACCGTCCGCCTGCTCGTCACCGCAGCGCCGACCGATGTTATCCATGCATTCGCGATGCCTGCTTTCGGCGTCAAGATCGATGCCGTTCCCGGCCGCCTGAACGAAACATGGTTCAAGCCGGAGAAGGAAGGCCTTTATTACGGGCAGTGCTCAGAGCTTTGCGGCAAGGACCATGCCTTCATGCCAATCGCCATTCGGGTGGTTTCCGAACAGCAGTACAACACCTGGCTTGCCGCCGCCGCTTCCGATCTCGGCGGTGCGAACCGGGCGTTGATGGCCTCCGTCGATGGCGCTCCGCGCACGGTCGACGTTGCAGCCAACGAAACCAACTGACGACTTGGGGTGAAGACAATGGCTGGACATTCCGAACACGACGATCATCACTCGCATGGTCACTCCGCACATGACGATCACGCTCATGATGCGCATCATTCTCATACGCCTGGCTTCTTTGCGCGCTGGTTCCTTTCGACCAACCACAAGGACATCGGCACGCTTTACCTGATCTTCGCGATCATGGCGGGCATCGTCGGCGGCGGACTTTCCGTCGTAATGCGCATGGAACTTCAGGAGCCCGGTATCCAGATCTTCCACGGCCTGGCAGCCATGGTTTACGGCTTCGAGGGCGACGCCGCCATCGACGGCGGCAAACACATGTTCAATGTGTTCACCACGGCACATGCACTCATCATGATCTTCTTCATGGTCATGCCCGCACTGATCGGCGGTTTTGCCAACTGGATGATCCCGATCATGATCGGCGCGCCGGACATGGCGTTCCCGCGTCTGAACAACATTTCCTTCTGGCTGCTCGTTCCCGCCTTCACCCTGCTGATCCTGTCGCTCTTCGTTGAAGGTCCGGCAGGTGCGTTTGGCGTCGGCGGCGGCTGGACGCTCTATCCGCCTCTGGCGACGAGCGGCATGCCGGGACCGGCGGTCGATCTGGCGATCTTCGCGCTGCACGTTTCGGGCGCGTCCTCGATCCTCGGTGCGATCAACTTCATCACCACCATTCTCAACATGCGCGCCCCAGGCATGACGCTGCACAAGATGCCGCTGTTTGCCTGGTCGGTTCTGGTCACCGCATTCCTCCTGCTCCTGTCCCTGCCGGTTCTGGCAGGCGGCATCACCATGCTTCTGACCGACCGCAACTTCGGTACGGCGTTCTTCTCGCCGGAAGGCGGCGGCGATCCGATCCTGTACCAGCACCTGTTCTGGTTCTTCGGTCACCCGGAAGTGTATATCCTGATCCTGCCGGGCTTCGGCATCATCAGCCACATCATTTCCACCTTCTCGAAGAAGCCTGTCTTCGGTTATCTCGGCATGGCCTACGCCATGGTCGCCATCGGCGCGGTCGGCTTCATCGTGTGGGCGCACCACATGTACACGGTCGGTCTTTCGCTGGAAGCGCAGCGCTATTTCGTGTTCGCAACCATGGTCATCGCGGTGCCGACCGGCATCAAGATCTTCTCGTGGATTGCGACGATGTGGGGCGGTTCTTTGACCTTCTCGACACCGATGGTCTGGGCGATCGGCTTCATCTTCCTGTTCACGGTCGGCGGCGTGACGGGCGTTCAGCTCGCCAATGCCGGTCTGGACCGTTCGCTGCACGATACCTATTACGTCGTGGCGCACTTCCACTACGTTCTTTCGCTTGGCGCCGTCTTTGCGATCTTTGCGGGCTGGTATTACTGGTTCCCGAAGATCAGCGGCTACATGTATAACGAAACCATCGGCAAGCTGCATTTCTGGGTGATGTTCGTCGGCGTGAACCTCGTGTTCTTCCCGCAGCACTTCCTCGGCCTTGCAGGCATGCCGCGTCGCTATATCGACTATCCGGATGCGTATGCCGGCTGGAATATGGTATCGTCCTACGGTTCCTACATTTCCGCCATCGGCGTCGTGATCTTCCTCTTCGGTATCTGGGAAGCTTTCGCCAGGAAGCGTCTTGCAGGTGACAATCCGTGGGGCGAGGGCGCAACGACACTGGAATGGCAGCTTTCTTCGCCTCCGCCATACCACCAGTGGGAACAGCTTCCGCGCATCCGCTGAGGCATTTTGTCCAAGCGAACCTTGCGGCTGCACATGATAAATGTCAGATGCAGCCGTATAGCATGCGGCTTGGCAGCATGCCCGGTGGAGGACAAGCAGGGGTGTCGCGGTGGAGCGGCACCTGGAAGAAAAGCAGGATAGGAAATGACCGTAATCGACAATCGCGAAACGCTGGGCGTTGAAAGCTCCGGGCTCTCGGAAGCCGGTGCGCGCGATTATTTCGAGTTGTTGAAGCCGCGCGTCATGTCGCTCGTCGTCTTCACGGCTTTCGCAGGTCTCGTGCTGGCACCGGGTGAAATCAACCCGGTTCTCGGACTCGTCGCCATTCTCTGTATTGCCGTTGGCGCAGGCGCGTCCGGCGCCCTGAACATGTGGTACGACGCCGATATCGACGCCGTCATGAGCCGCACCGCCAAACGTCCGATCCCGTCGGGACGCATCGCCCCGCGTGAGGCGCTCGCTTTCGGCCTGACATTGTCGGCCTTCTCGGTCGTCATTCTCGGCCTAGCGGTCAACTGGTTCTCGGCTGGCCTTCTGGCGTTCACCATCTTCTTTTACGCTGTCGTCTACACGATGTGGCTGAAGCGCTCGACGCCGCAGAACATCGTGATTGGCGGCGCGGCCGGCGCGTTCCCGCCCATGCTCGGCTGGGCATGTGTGACCGGCGGCGTCTCTCTGGACAGCATCATCCTGTTCCTCATCATCTTCCTGTGGACGCCCGCCCACTTCTGGGCGCTCGCGCTGTTCAAGATGCGCGACTACGGCTCCGTCGGCGTTCCGATGATGCCGAACGTTGCGGGTGAACGCTCCACCAAGAACCAGATGATCGTTTACGCGGTCCTGACCGCCGTCGTGGCCGTGGCGCCGTGGTTCACCGGTCTGGCGAGCGCCGGTTATGGAATTTTCGCGGCCGTGCTGAGTGCCATCTTCGTTTACTGTTCGATCGACGTGCGACGCATGCCGGACGGCGACGAGAAAATGATGCAGGCCAAGAAGATGTTCGCCTATTCCGTGCTCTATCTCTTTGCGATCTTTTCGGGCTTGCTGGCGGACCATTACGCTCCGGCCATGAAAGCCGTCATCTCGGGAGTTCTGTGATGGAAACGGTGGAACTGAGCGCGGCTCAGAAGAAATCGAGACGTGGGCGCAATATTGCGCTCGGCGTGCTGCTGGCTGGTCTGGTGGTGCTGTTCTACATCATCACCATCATCAAGATCGGTTCTCACTGACGATGTGAGGCCGGGAGGAGAGGAGGAGGACATGGCGAACATGGGAGCAGAGACGGGAGCGGCGACCACGCAACGGCTCAGCAATCGCTCGATCCTCGTGCTGTGTCTGGTATTCTTCTTCGCCATGATCGGCATGGCTTATGCGGCAGTGCCGCTCTATACGCTCTTCTGCCGGGTGACGGGGTACAACGGCACCACGCAGCGCGTCGAGCAATATTCCGACGTCATTCTCGACAAGACCATCAACGTTACCTTTGACGCCAACACCTCCAACGGCCTGAACTGGGATTTTCGTCCGGTCGACAGGCTGGTGACGCCGAAGATCGGTGAAACCGTGCAGGTGACGTTCAAGGCAACGAACCGCTCGCCGGTACCGACCACCGGTACGGCGGTGTTCAACGTGACGCCGATGGAAGCGGGTGCCTACTTCAACAAGGTTGAGTGCTTCTGCTTCACCGAAACCACGTTGCAGCCGGGTGAGACGCTGGAAATGCCGGTGGTGTTCTTTGTCGATCCGGATATCGCCACGGCGCGCGAAACACGCAACATTCATACTTTGACGCTTTCTTATACGTTTTATCCGGCCAAAACGGAAAAACCGGTTGCGTCGCTGCCGGTCAGGACGGAAGCTGACGCAAGTAAATTGTGAGAGGAGGCCGGGTCTTCGCTGGAAGGCCGGGTCAGGGAAGAGACATTCGGGGATTGTCGCACATGGCAGATACGCATCAGAAAAAACACGACTACCACATCATAGATCCCAGCCCCTGGCCGCTTCTGGCGTCGATCGGCGCCTTCGTGCTGACCTTCGGTGGCATCTGTTACATGCGTTATCTCTCCGGCGGCTCCTTCAAGCTGTTCGGACATGAGCTTGCCAATCCCTGGCTGTTCTATATCGGCCTCGTCATCGTGCTCTACACAATGTACGCATGGTGGTCAGATACGATCAAGGAAGCGCACGAGGGCAGCCACACACCGGTCGTTTCGCTGCATCTGCGTTACGGCATGATCATGTTCATCGCGTCGGAAGTGATGTTCTTCGTCGCGTGGTTCTGGGCCTATTTCGATGCCAGCCTTTACCCGCATGAAGCCATTCAGGCATCGCGCCTCGAATTTACCGGCGGGCAATGGCCGCCGAAGGGTATCGAGGTCATCGATCCGTGGCATCTGCCGCTCTACAATACCGTTATCCTGCTTCTGTCCGGCACCTGTGTCACCTGGGCGCACCATGCCCTGCTGCACAACGACCGCAAGGGTCTGATCGCCGGTCTGTCGCTCACCGTCGTGCTCGGCATCCTGTTCTCCACCGTGCAGGTGTACGAGTACATGCACGCGCCGTTCGACTTCAAGAACTCCATCTATGGCGCAACCTTCTTCATGGCGACCGGCTTCCACGGTTTCCACGTCTTCGTTGGAACCGTGTTCCTGTTGGTCTGCCTGTTCCGGGCGCTCGTCGGTGATTTCACGCCGAAGCAGCATTTCGGTTTCGAGGCGGCCGCGTGGTACTGGCATTTCGTCGACGTCGTATGGCTCTTCCTCTTCTTCGCGATCTACATCTGGGGTGGCTGGGGCGCACCTGTCCACGGCTGATGGTTCCCGAAACAGACGTGGGAGCGGCCTGCGGGCCGCTCTTTTCGTTTGCGGCGGAGAAAAAAGCTTCTTAGAGGGGGAGATCGTCATGGCCGGACGGGAGGGCGATGTTTTCGCGCCTGTGGATCCAATCAAGGCGGGTTTGGCGGGCTGCTGCCCGCGCTGCGGAAACGGCAGGCTGTTTGATGGGTTTCTCAAGCTGAAACCGGAATGCACTGCCTGCGACCTGGATTATGCTTTTGCCGACGCGGGCGACGGTCCTGCGGTTTTCGTGATGCTGATCGTCGGTTTTCTGGTGATCGGCCTTGCGCTGTGGGTTGATGCCCGTTTCGCGCCGCCGGTCTGGATGCATGCCATGCTTTGGCTACCATTCGCGGTCATCATTTCCCTTATTCTGCTGCGCAAGCTCAAGGGCATCATGATCGCCCTGCAGTATCGCAACAATGCAAGCGAAGGCAAAATCGATCGTGAATGACGTATCGCGTATCAACGCTGCGGAGCGGCGTGTCGGCTTTGCCGCCCCGCTTGTCCTGCTCGCTCTCGCTATTCTTCTCGGGCTTGGCACATGGCAGGTCCAGCGGCTTCACTGGAAGGAAGGCCTGATCGCCGATATCGCCGAGCGGCGTGTGGCGCACCCGGCGTCTCTTGCCGATATCGAGGCGATGGCGACGTCGGGCGATGATATCGAATATCGCCGTGTGGCGCTTTCGGGTGTTTTTGACCATGGCCGCGAACGGCATTTCTTCGCCACTTACGCTGGCCAGACCGGATATTATGTCTATACCCCGCTGACGCTTGGCGATGGCCGGGTGATCTTCGTCAATCGCGGTTTCGTTCCCTTCGATGTGAAGGAGCCAGCCAGGCGCCAGCAGGGGCAGGTGGAGGGCGAGGTTCACATCCAGGGATTGGCGCGTGCGAAACTCGCAGGCAAGCCATCCCTGATGCTGCCCGACAACGACATTGCCAAGAACATCTTCTACTGGAAGGATCTGATGGCGATGGCGGAAAGCGCAGGCGTTCCCGCCGCGCGGCTGGTGCCGATCTTTGTGGATGCGAATGAAGCGCCCAATCCTGGCGGCTGGCCGAAAGGTGGCGTGACGCTCACAGATTTGCCGAACAATCACCTTCAATATGCGATAACGTGGTATGGCTTGGCGGCAGCCCTTGTCATCGTCGTCGGTTTTGCCTATTTCCGGAACCGAAGCGGGCAAGACGATTGATCGGTGTCCGCGGACCGGAAGGAGAGGCCGTCGCGAAGGCCAGGGAGAGGTTACAGGAGCAGGAATGAACATTGCCGTTTCCAAACCCCCTTTGACGATCAGGCTGTGCGGGCCGCGCGGTTTCTGCGCAGGCGTCGACCGCGCCATCCAGATCGTCGTGCTGGCGCTGAAGGCCTATGGCGCGCCAGTCTACGTGCGTCACGAAATCGTTCACAATCGCTACGTCGTCGAAGGGCTGGAAGCCAAAGGTGCGGTTTTCGTCGAGGAACTGCATGAAATTCCTGCCGAACACCGCGAGCAGCCGGTGGTCTTTTCGGCGCATGGCGTGCCGAAATCCGTGCCGGAGGATGCGCAGGCACGCAATCTATTTTATCTCGATGCGACATGCCCGCTGGTTTCCAAGGTTCACAAGCAGGCCATGCGCCATCAGCGCCTTGGCCGCCATGTGGTCCTGATCGGCCATGCCGGACACCCGGAAGTCATCGGCACCATGGGGCAGTTGCCGGAAGGTACGGTGTCGCTGGTCGAGACGGTGGACGATGTGGATCACTACGAACCCGCAGATCGCGAAAACCTCGGTTTCGTCACCCAGACGACGCTTTCCGTCGACGATACCGCCGGCGTTATCGCCAAGCTTCAGGAGCGGTTCCCTGCCATTCAGGCACCAGCCGCCGACAGCATCTGTTACGCCACCACCAACCGTCAGGATGCGGTGAAGCAGGCGGCTCCCGGCTGCGATCTGTTCATCGTTGTCGGCGCACCGAATTCGTCCAACTCGAAGCGTCTGGTGGAAGTCGCACTTCGCGCAGGCGCGAAACGTTCCGTGCTGGTGCAGCGCGCCGCGGAAATCGACTGGGCAGAGATCGGCGATGTTCGCACCGTTGGCCTTTCGGCAGGCGCATCCGCTCCGGAAGTGATCGTCGATGAGATCATCGAAGCCTTCAAGGCACGTTTCGACACGACGCTCGACCTTGCCGTCACCGTCGAGGAAACAGAACATTTCCTCGTGAACCGTGAGCTTCGCTCTGTCGAACTGACGATTGAGGACATGGCTTTCGTCAACGGCAATGCCAGCAATGCCCTGCCGCCGAAATCCGCCACAGACAGTCTTTCCTGATCGCGATTTTTAACGTCATTCCTAGCAAGAGATTTGAAATTGGCAGTTTACACGGACATCACAGAGGATGACCTGAGGGATTTCCTCTCGCAGTACGATGTCGGCACGCTCACGTCCTACAAAGGGATTGCCGAAGGCGTCGAAAACTCCAATTTCCTGCTGCACACGACGAAAGATCCGCTGATCCTGACGCTTTACGAAAAGCGGGTGGAAAAGTCCGATCTGCCGTTTTTCCTTGGTCTGATGCAGCATCTGGCGGCGAAAGGTCTGTCCTGCCCGCTGCCGCTGCCGCGCAACGATGGTGCGCTGCTCGGAGAGCTGTCCGGTCGTCCGGCTGCTCTCATTTCGTTCCTTGAAGGCATGTGGCTCAGAAAGCCGGAAGCGAAACATTGCCGCGAAGTCGGCAAGGCGCTCGCCGCCATGCATCTGGCCGCCGAAGGTTTCGATATCAGACGCCCTAATGCGCTTTCAGTCGAAGGCTGGAGGGTCCTGTGGGAAAAATCGGAAGCGCGCGCCGACGAGGTCGAGAAGGGCCTGAAGGCGGAAATTGCACCGGAGCTTGAGTATCTGGCCGCAAACTGGCCCGCGGACCTGCCTGCCGGCGTCATTCATGCGGACCTGTTTCAGGACAACGTGTTCTTCCTCGGCGACGAACTGTCCGGTCTGATCGATTTCTATTTCGCCTGCAACGACTTGTTGGCCTACGATGTGTCCATCTGCCTCAATGCGTGGTGCTTCGAAAAGGATGGCGCTTATAACGTCACTAAGGGCAAGGCGCTTCTGGAGGGCTACCAGTCGGTGCGCCCTCTGAGCAAGGCGGAGCTTGAGGCGCTGCCGCTTCTGGCGCGCGGCTCGGCGCTGCGCTTCTTCCTGACCCGCCTCTACGACTGGCTGACGACGCCGGAAGGTGCGCTCGTCGTGAAGAAAGATCCGTTGGAATATCTGCGCAAGCTGCGCTTCCACCGGTCGATCAACCATGTCACCGAATACGGGCTGGCTGACGTATGAAGCATATCGATATCTTCACCGATGGTGCCTGCTCCGGCAATCCGGGGCCGGGCGGCTGGGGTGCCGTGCTGCGTTTCGGCGAGGTCGAGAAGGAATTGTCCGGCGGCGAGGCCGACACGACCAACAACCGCATGGAACTGATGGCGGCCATTTCGGCGCTGAATGCCCTGAAGGAGCCGTGCGAGGTCGATCTTTATACTGACAGTTCCTACGTGAAGGACGGCATTACCAAGTGGATTTTCGGCTGGAAAAAGAAGGGCTGGAAAACCGCTGACAACAAGCCGGTCAAGAACGTGGAGCTGTGGCAGGCGCTTGAGGCGGCGCGCGAGCGTCACAAGGTCACGCTGCATTGGGTAAAGGGCCATGCCGGTCATCCCGAAAACGAGCGTGCCGACGAACTTGCGCGCAAGGGCATGGAGCCGTTCAAACGGCGGTAACGAAAGCCTGCTCTATTCTGCCTCGATGTTGATCGGGCCGCAATTACGGGGTTGAGAAAACTGAAACCCGACATATCGTGTCGGCAAATATCCGCCTGGGCGCCGATTCTGGTCCGCCCGCAGCGGGAACGACAACGCAGGCAGAGGAGCCAATCATGATCCTGCATTGTGTATTTTTGCGTTTCAAGGCAGCAACGGCGCCTTCCGAAAAACATGCGGTTTTCGAGGCCATCGCTGCTCTCAAAGACGAGATACCCGGCATAGTGGATGTTAAATACGGCCAGAATGTCTCGCCGGAGGGGCTGAACGGCGGCTTCGTGGATGGTTTCGTCGTGACGCTGGAAAGCCCGGAGGCCCGTGATGAATACCTGTCACACCCCAGGCACGTCGAGGTCGGTGAACGTCTCGTTTCCCTGACCGATGGCGGACTGGCGGGGCTTCTGGTCTTCGATATGAACATATGAAAAAGGGCGGTTTTACCGCCCTTTTCTTTATGCGGCAGCCTGTCGGATCAAAGCTGCTCGATCATCGTGGCAGCCGAAGAGACGGTTGCCTGACCGGGATTGTCCTCGACGTTGAGGGATTTCACCACGCCGTTTTCGACCAGCATGGAATAGCGCTTGGAGCGCACGCCAAGGCCACCGCCGGAAAGATCGGCATCAAGGCCAAGGGCCTTGGTGAAGGAGGCATCCCAGTCGGGCAGGAAGTGGATCTTGCCCTGTCCACCGGACGATTGCGCCCATGCGCCCATGACGTGCCAGTCGTTGACGGCAACCACGGCGATATCGTCAACGCCCTTGGCAAGAATGGCGTCGCGGTTTTCCAGATAACCGGGCAGGTGGTTCAGCGAGCAGGTGGGCGTGAAAGCGCCCGGCACGGCGAAGAGAACAACCTTCTTGCCGTTGAAAAGGTCATCGGTCGTGGTTTCTACCGGGCCGTCCGCCGTCTTTTCCTTGAAGGTCGCGGACGGCAGCTTGTCACCGATCTTGATGGTCATGTCTTTGCTCCTCTGGCCATGCGATTTGCAGGACTATAGAGCATGGATATTGAAAATCGAGAGCCGTTTTGCGTTCTTTCAGAGGGGCGGCGCGGCAGATCAGGGTTTGGGGAAGGCGAGGTTTGTTTCCATCGCCCGGTTGCCGCTCTTGACCAGAATGGGCCAGCTTTGGCCCTGTACCTGATAGGTCTTGGGCAACCCCTTTATGTTCATGTAGAACGATAGCTTGCGTTTGTCGCGCACCAGGTTCTGCGGCTCGAAATAGGCAAAGCCCGAAGGCCCGGCCACGAAGATTTCCGTTTCTTTCGGCGCATTTTCAGGCAGCAGAAGCTGAACGCCAAGCATGCTCTTGTCGGGTGTGATGTGGAAGCCGGTGACATTGAAGTCGTCGGACGGCGCCTCGGGCAATGTCGTGCGGGCCTCATTCAACAACTGCCGTTCCTCCGTATCGGCATCGCCGGGACTGCCGCGGCCGATTTCGAAAGTCGCCTCGAAGGGAATGCAGATATTCTGGCACACGCCGATGAAGGCAGTCATCTTTATCTTTTCGCTCGTCGCATGGCCGACCGTCCTGAGTTCGAACGGAAGCCCGACGGCGCGATCATAGCCGATGTCGTTGAGATCGCCGTTCTTGATCATCTTGGGAACGGGATAAGACATGGACGCCAAGGTCACGCCGCTGGATGGGTCGAGGTTGATCTGTGGTGGAATGCCCGCTTCTCCCGGTTCCCGCCAATAGGTGATCCAGCCCTCGTTGGGTTCGATCTGCAGGACACCGCGTATGGTGCCTTCCTCGTCCCGGGCGAGGCTTGCTACGCGCATTCGCCCACCTTCGCTCGTCGCCCAGTCGGTAATCTCCGCCTTCGCGGCGTGGGCGCATCCGATGACGATAACGGTTGCGATACAAGAACGTGAAAACTGGATGAATGTCCTGATGCTCATTATTTCCGTCTAACCCAACATCGGCAGGTGGGCCAGTTACGATTTTGTGCCGTTCATCATTTTCGGTTGATTGATGGCGCGGGATGCCGCATCCTGTTGATTGTCGAAATGCGACGCCGCGCTCCGCCGATGTGCGGGCGGCGGCCTTCCGGAGGCGCCTGTGAGCTTTTCAACCCTGATGGAAAAACGCGAACGTGGCTTTCTCGACGGTCAGTTCCTGATCGCCATGCCGGGATTGGACGATGGAAACTTCGCCCGTTCGGTCGTTTACATCTGCGCCCATTCGGACGCGGGTGCCATGGGATTCATAATCAACCGACCGCAGCAGATCACGTTCACGGATATCCTGCTGCATCTGAAGCTGGTGGACAGCAATGACGCGATCATGCTGCCCAACCGCACCCGCGAATTCCCCATCCAGTCCGGTGGTCCGGTGGAAACCGGACGGGGTTTCGTGCTGCACTCGGATGACTACGGAAGCGAGTCCAGCATTCCGGTGAGCGATGAGATTTCGCTGACCGCGACCCTCGATATCGTGAGAGCCATTTCGGACGGACGCGGCCCGCGCAGGGCCACCATGCTGCTTGGTTATGCAGGCTGGGGGGCGGGGCAGCTTGAAAATGAAATCGCCAACAATGGCTGGCTGAACTGCCCGGCCTCGGATGAGCTGATCTTTGATCGCCTTCTCGACACCAAGTATGAACGGGCGCTTGCGTTGATGGGCGTCGACGCCCGCATGCTTTCGGCGGACGCCGGACACGCCTGAAACTCCCCACACCTTGCAATTTATCGCCGGAACCAAAGTCTGATCCCCGACGTTACTCTCCCGAAAACCGGACGAACCAGCCGGTTCAACAAAGGAGAAACACCATGGGTAGCACATCGGACAAGATCGCTGGCAAAGCCAATGAAGTTGCTGGCAAGGTGAAGAAGAACGTCGGCGAAGCCACCGGCAATAATGAACTGCGTGCCAAGGGTGCTGCCCAGGAAGCCAAGGGCAAGGTGCAGACGAGCGTCGGCAAGGCCAAGGACGCCGTCAAGGGCGCTGTCGACCGTATGTAAGGTCGGACCTCACCGTGAGCGTTCACGGGAAGAAATTCGAAGCGCATGTGTCTTTGGCACATGCGCTTCTGTCGTAATCGCACCCCCTTTTCTGGCAACGTCCTCCCGTTTCCGGTCAACATTGACAGGTTCCCTCATGAAGCTTTTCTCCTGCGCCTCCTGCGGACAGCCAGTGCATTTCGATAACCGTTTCTGCGTGGCCTGTGGCCATCGGCTGGCCTTTGTGCCGGAGCGCCTTGCCATGGAGGCGTTGGCGCCCGTTGGGGAGCCGAACTGGCAACTCGTGGCTCAGCCCGAAAAGCAGGTGCGTTTTTGCGCCAACGAGGTGAACGACATCTGCAACTGGGCGGTGCCTGCGGAAAGTGACAGTCCCTTTTGTCCGGCATGTAGCCATAACCGGCTCGTGCCGGATATTTCCACAGAAGAGGGGATCGGACAGTGGCGACGCATCAGCCAGGCACAGCGCCATCTGTTCTATTCGCTGCTGCGGCTAAACCTTCCGCATCCGAACCGTGATGTTGATCCGGCAGGCGGCCTCGTTTTCGATTTTCTGGTGGATGAAGTGGCACCCGATGGTTCCATCATTCCGGCAATGACGGGACATGACGAGGGACTGATCGCCATCCGTGCGGCGGAAGCCGATGATGTGACGCGCGAGCAGGTAAAGGCCAACATGAACGAGCCGTACCGAACGCTGCTCGGCCATTTCCGCCACGAGGTCGGACATTTCATCTGGAACAAGCTGGTGCGCGACAAGAATCTTTTCGCACCTTTCCGTGCCGTCTTCGGAGACGAGCAGGAGGACTACGGGGGTGCGCTGAAGCGAAATTACGAGCAAGGGCCGCGCCCGGACTGGCAGGAAAGCTTCATCAGTTCCTATGCCTCCGTGCATCCGTGGGAGGACTTTGCGGAATGTTTCGCTCATTATCTGCACATCGTCGACACGCTGGAAACCGCGCGAGCCTTCGGTGTTGCAATCGATCCTGACGGGCACGAGGAGATGGCGGCGGAGGTGACGTTCGATCCGTATTACGCCCGCAGCGCCGAACAACTCGTCAAGGCGTGGATACCGCTCAGCGTCGCCATCAATTCCATCCAGCGCAGCATGGGGGAGGCGGACCTTTATCCCTTCGTGCTGAACCCGCCGGTGGTGTCCAAGCTCGAGTTCATTCACGCACTGCTACATGGTCAAGTCGCATCCCAGAACTGGGCGCAACAGGAAATTCTGCAAGGCGTGATGGTTCAGTAAGCGATGACACACACTCGGCGTCATCCTCAGGTCAGGCCCGAGGATGGCGTCGCATAGGGTGAGGACCGCAATGGTACTTCGTCAATCTACGAGGCCCGCTTGGTCTGCTGGAACTGTTCGCGCAGCAGTTTCAGCGCCGTTTCTGCCGAACCCGGCGTTCCGAACAGGAAGCTCTGCCCGTAGTGGCAGTTCATGCGGGCAAGTTCCGCCGCATCTTCCGGCGTTTCGATGCCTTCCGCCACGACCTGCATGTCGAGCGCGCGCGCCATGGCGATCACCGAGCGCAGAAGCACGTTGCGCTTGTCGCTGGTATTGGCAACCAGAGCCTTGTCCAGCTTGATCGTGTCGAACGGGAAGCGGGTGAGATAGGCAAGTGACGAATAGCCCGTGCCGAAATCGTCCATGGCAAGGCTCAAACCGGTTTCCTTGAGCTTGGAAAGCACCAGACGCGCCTGCTCAGGATTTTCCATGACAACGGATTCCGTCAGCTCGAGCTTCAGCTGCTGCGGGTTGCATCGCGTGCGGGTGAGCATGCTGCGCACGTCGTTGTAGAGCTCGTTGTTCAGCAACTGAGCACTGGAGATATTGACCGAAATGAAGATCGGCATCTTGTCGATGGCGTGCTGCCAGTCCATCAGGTCGGTTGCCGCACGCTCCAGAGCGAACATGCCGAGCGGCTCGATGAGGCCGGACGCCTCCGCCACGGGAATGAACTCGCTCGGCGGAATATTGCCGCGTTTGGGGTGCTCCCAGCGCATCAGCGCTTCGAAACCGGCCAGCCCGCCGTCATCCAGCTTGATGATCGGCTGATAGGCAAGCGACAGTTCCTTGCGCTCGATAGCGCGGCGCAGATCGCTTTCCATCTGCAGACGATCCGTGCCGGAGGTGCGGAAGGCCGGGCGGAACGGTTCGACGCGGTTGCCACCAGCCCGCTTGGCCCGGTACATGGCCAGTTCCGCATCGCTGAGCAAACCGGCTGCACTTTCCTGCTGATCGATCCATGACACGAGGCCGATGGAGGCCGTCAGGATGATTTCGCGGTTGGCGAAGTTGATCGGCACCATGATCGCCTTGTTCACCGCATCGGCGAAGTCGGCGACACGCTGCGGGTCGCGCTCAGAGGTGAGGATCAGGCCGAATTCGTCGCCACCAAGACGGGCAAGCGTGTCCTGCGGTTTCAACAGACGGCGCAGGCGCCGTGTCAACGCGATCAGGATATTGTCGCCCGCCGCGATACCGAGCGTGTCGTTCACCAGTTTGTAGCGGTCGATATCGATCGCCATCACCGTCGGGCGCACACTGTCGCCATCGGTTGACAGGTTGAGGATCGATTGCAGGCGGTCGAGGAAGACCTGGCGGTTCGGAAGTCCGGTCAGGTTGTCGTTCATCGCGTCCTGCAGCAGCCGCTCGACAGAGTTCTTCTGCTCGGTGATGTCGGTGATGGTGCCGACGCAGCGGATGATCTCGCCGTTCGAACCGAGAACCGGACGGGCGCGGATCTGCAGCCAGTGAAAATGGCCGTCCTCGGCGCGGATGCGGAACTCGTGGTTCAGGCGGCCTTTACGGTGATCCAGCAGCACGTCGAGCGTCGCCTTGAAGCGGTCACGGTCGTCAGGGTGCAGGCGTGGCAACCAGTTGCGGGCCGCACCGTGCATCGTGCCCGGCTCAAGGCCGAGACGGTTGGAAATGTCGGGTGTGGTGACGATACGGTCGCGGGTCACGTCCCAGTCCCATACGGTATCGCCGGAGCCGGTGAGCGCCAGCGACTGCCGCTCGAGATCGGAGAACAGCCCCTGTTGGTAGGCGCTGCCGGCAAAGGCGTGCTGGATGACTGTGAAACCTATCAGCAGCACGATCAGAACCAGGCCGCCACCGAGTGCAGGCTGCACGATGTCGTTGTCCAGCTGGCCCGTCACCGTCAGCCAGCCTCCGAACAGCCAGACGATGATCAGCGCCCACGAAGGCACCAGCAAAATCGCCCGGTCATAGCGGTTGAAGCCGAGATAGATGATGAGTGCGATGCCCGCCGTCGCCGTCAGCGCAAAGGAAACGCGCGCGATACCTGATGCGATGGAGGGATCGTAGATTGCCACGCCGAACAGCAAGGCAAGACCGACCACCCAGGCAAAGGTCGCATAACCCAGATGTGCATGCCATCGGTTGAGATTGAGATATGTGAACAGGAAGACGACGAAGCTGGAGGCGAGCGCCACTTCCGCGCCCGCCCGCCATATTCGCTGGTCGCTCGATGTCACGGTGATGAGCTTCTCGAGGAAGCCGAAGTCGACACAGATATAGGCCAGAACAGCCCAGGCAAGCGCTGCCGATGCCGGGAGAACCGAGGTTCCCTTCACGACGAACAGGATCGTCAGAAGCACGGCCAGAAGACCGGCAATACCCAGCACGATGCCGCGATAGAGCGTAAAGGCGTTGATGGTGTCCTTGTAGGCTTCCGGCTCCCACAGATAGATCTGCGGCAGCTGCGGTGTCGAAAGTTCGGCAACGAAGGTGATGACCGAGCCGGGGTTCAGCGTGATGCGGAACACGTCGGCATCCGGGCTTGGCTGCCGGTCGAGCGCGAACCCTTCAGATGGCGTGATGGCCATGATGCGCTGCGAACCGAGGTCCGGCCAGAATAGCTTCGAATTCACCAGACGGAAATGCGGTGCGACGATGACGCGCTCCAGCTGTTCTTCGGAAACATTGGCAAGCGCGAAAACGGCCCAGTCGCCCTGGTGATCCTGCGAGCTGGCGCGCACCTCGATGCGGCGGCGAATTCCATCCGGCCCGGGTGCCGTGGACACCTGAAAGGCTTCACCCTGATTGGCGTAGATATCGGTCGTGGCGGTCAGGTCCAGCGCCGTGTCATCACGGGAAATCTTGACAGGTTCGAAAGCATGCGATGCGGAAGCGAAAAAAAATAGCAGCAAAAAGACAGTCGCGGCCAGAAACAGCGCCGCCATACGTGGAATAAAGCGTGGCGCAAAGTGATCGTTGGTCATGTATCGTACTTCGTTCCGCCGGAGCTTTGCTTGTCGGCAAGAAGGGAAAACATCATATGATCCCGCCATTCGCCGTTGATTTTCAGATATTCCCGCAGGAGACCTTCCCGCTGGAACCCGGCATTTTCAAGAAGCCGGATGCTTTTGAAGTTTTCCGGAATACAGGCTGCCTCGATGCGGTGCAACTGAAGTCCGTTGAAGATGTAGGGTATTACCAATTTTAATGCGGCAGACATATGGCCTCGGGCGGCATGACGCTCACCGATCCAGTATCCGACCATGCAGCTTTGCGCCGCGCCGCGGCGGATGTAGCCGACGGTCAGTCCGCCGAGCAGCGTCGTTTCTTTTTCGAACAGCAGAAACGAAACCGCGGTGCCGGAAGAGAATTCCTGCCCGTTGCGCACGACGCGCATGCGAAACGAGCTTTCCGTTAGCTCATCGGTACGCCAGGCGGGCTCCCACGGCTGCAGGAACTGTCGGCTTTCGGATCGCAACGTGTGCCATTGCTTGAAATCGCCGTAACGCGGCAGTCTCAGAAGGTGGTTGGCGCTGCGCAGCTCTGGTGTGTCGTGGTGTCGGGAGAGAAAACGCAGCATTCAAGTCCCTGTGCGGAACGCCTCCGCTCTCAGCCGTTTGCGATGATCTTTGTTGGCTGCTGCGCCGAAAGCGCCGCAGTGATGTCCGAGAGCGGTGCCAGATGCTCGAGCGGGCCGATGGCGGACAATGTCGGAACTCTATCGAAAAACAGCCGTCCTGCAAGATCGGTGAGGCGCTCGGTTGTGATGTCGCCGAGGCGCTGCATCATTTCCTCGTTGGGGATTGGTCTGCCATAGAGCATCATCTGGCGGGCGATCTGGCCAGCGCGGGCTGCGGGGCTTTCCTGTCCCATCAGCAACTGCGCACGGATCTGAGCACGGGCGCGGTCGATTTCCTGCTGGTGGATGTTCTCGGACGATTTTTTCAGCTCGTCAACGATGACCGGCACGAGTTCGGGAAGATCCGTGCTGCCGGTTGCCGCATGCACGCCGAAAATGCCGGTGTCGGAGAAACCCCAATGGAAGGCATAGACGGAATAGCAGAGGCCTCGATGCTCACGCACTTCCTGGAACAGGCGGGACGACATACCGCCGCCGAGAATGTTGGCAAGGATCTGGGAGCAGTAGAAATCGCGGGCGTGGTAGGCCTTGCCCTCGAAGCCGAGCAGAACCTGCGCGTCCATGAGGTCACGCGTTTCGCGGATTTCCCCGCCGGTATAGATAGCCTTTTCGAAGACAGGCGGTGCGGAAGGGGTGATCGGCAACGAGGCGAACCGCGATTCCACCTGCCTGACGAAGCTGTCGTGATCGACGGCGCCAGCAGCGACAACGAAGATGCGGTCCGTCGTGTAATTGCGGGACAGATAGTCGCGGATCTGGCCGGTCGTGAAGGATTGCACCGTGTCCGGTGTGCCGAGGATCGGACGCCCGATCGTCTGATCGCGATAGGCGACGCCTGAAAAGTTGTCGAAGATCACGTCATCGGGCGTATCGGTCGCAGCGCCGATCTCCTGCAGAATGACGTTCTTTTCGCGCTCAAGCTCGTCTTCATCGAACAGCGATTCCGTGAGGATATCTGCAAGAATGTCGACAGCGAGCGGGACATGATCCTTGAGAACGCGGGCGTAATAGGAGGTTGTTTCGGTCGAGGTCGCCGCGTTTACCTCTCCGCCGACATTCTCGATCTCTTCGGCGATCTGCCGCGCGGTACGCCGCGATGTGCCCTTGAAGGCCATGTGTTCGAGAAGGTGGGCAATGCCGTGTTCGGCAGTCGTTTCGTTGCGGGAACCTGACTTGACCCACACCCCGAGAGCGACGCTTTCGAGATGTGGCATTCTTTCTGTCACAACGGTCAACCCGGACGAAAGCCGGGTCAAATTTACTTTCATATCAGCGTCTTTCCGCGTCTCTATTGGCTGGCGCGCGCATGTTTGCCGATAAATGTTTCCACGGCTTTAAGCTCTGCGTCCAGAACGTCGAAACGCTCCTCCCGGTTCATAAGATCGGAGAGCCATACTGGAAGCGCCGGATCGATTGCGCAAGCGGATTTTACGGCGGCCGGGAATTTAGCCGGGTGGGCGGTCGACAGAACCACCATCGGGCTGGATGCCTTCTCATGCTTTGCAGCAACGAAAACGCCGGTCGCCGTATGCGGATCGATCAGGTATCCGGTCTTTTCCAGCGTCTCGCGGATCGTTGCGGCAACCTGTTTTTCGGTGGCGCGGCCTGCCCGGAAATCGCGCTTGATGAACTTCATGGCCTTTTCCGGGATTTCGAATGCGCCGGATTGCTTCAGGCCGTCCATGGATGCTTTCACCGCTGCGCTGTCGCGGCCATAGGCTTCAAACAGAAGGCGCTCGAAATTGGACGAAATCTGGATGTCCATGGAAGGTGAGGTTGTGGCCTTCACGCCGCGCATCTCGTAGCGGCCGGTTTTCAGCGTGCGTGCCAGAATGTCGTTGTCATTGGTGGCGACCACCAGCTTGTCGATCGGCAGGCCCATCTTCTTGGCGACGTAACCGGCGAAGATGTCGCCGAAATTGCCGGTTGGAACGGTGAAGGAGATCTCGCGATCCGGGCCGCCGAGTGCCAGCGATGCCGTGAAGTAATAAACCACCTGCGCCATGATGCGCGCCCAGTTGATGGAGTTGACGCCCGACAGCTTCACGCCGTCGCGGAACTTCGCGTCGTTGAACATTTCTTTGACGAGGTTCTGGCAATCGTCGAAGTTGCCGTTGATCGCCAGAGCATGCACGTTCGAAGCGGACGAGGTGGTCATCTGGCGCTGCTGCACCGGAGAAACCTTGCCGTTCGGGAAGAGGATGAAGATGTCGGTGCGCTCCCGGCCCGCAAAGGCGTCGATGGCCGCGCCGCCGGTATCGCCTGACGTCGCGCCGACAATGGTTGCGCGCTCGCCGCGCTCGGTCAGCGTGTAGTCCATCAGGCGGGCCAGAAGCTGCATGGCGACGTCCTTGAACGCCAGCGTCGTGCCATGGAAAAGTTCAAGAATGAAGCTGTTCGGACCGGTCTGCACGAGCGGAACGACGGCCGGATGGCGGAAGGTCGCGTAGGCATCGTCGATCATCGAACGGAACGTATCGGCCGGAATTTCGCCGCCGGTGAAGCGGTAGAGAACCTCGAAGGCGACTTCCTGATAGGTCTTGCCGCGCAGGTTGCGAATTTCCTTCTTGGACATGGACGGCCATTCGCGCGGAACATAAAGCCCGCCATCGCGCGCCAGACCCGCCAGAAGCGCGTCGCAAAAACCAAGCGAGGGGGCCGTACCCCTGGTCGATACATATTTCACGAGATGTTCCCTTGTCCTTGACCTGCATTTCGTCCGCAGCATTCCACCTGAAAACGACGATTGGCGTGGTAATGAAGGGCTTTGAGGAAAATTCAAGCAAAACCGAACATCAGCCAATCGATTTTTTCCGGCGTCGCTGCTATAGACCATCGCCATCCGGCGTGAAAGGCCAATAAACAGCGTCTCCGGTTCGGTTCCGGGGCAAGGGAGAGGAATTAGCAGAGTGTCAGGGAATTTCTTGCGTTTGTCCGCCGCGATGTCGCTTCTGGTTGTCGTTGCAGGCTGCAACTCGTCCAACCCGTCGGAGTCTCTGGCGGTCAATCCACCGGCGAATGCGGCCAATCCGGTCACGCCGGTCGTGCAGGCCAATTGCCCGACGGTGACGATCCTCGATACCGACGCCGTTCACCGCGTTTACGCGGGTGGCGCGAAGGATGATCCCACCAAGCTCGCCTATCAGGTGTCGTTGTCGGATACGACCCGTTCGTGCACCGCAAATGAAGCGACGCTGACGGTGAACGTGCTGGCGCAGGGCCGTCTGGTTCCCGGTCCGATGGCCAAACCGGGCCGTATCACCGTGCCGATCCGCGTGACGGTGAAGGATGGCGACGGCGAGATTTACGGCGAGACGACCAATTTCGCTATTGATGTGCCAGCCGGTTCCGCAGGCACGCAGTTCATCTTCAACAACGACCATGTTGCCATTGCAAACGCAGCAGGCGGCGCGCCGAGAACGGCCAATGTCTACATCGGCTTTGCCGATCAGGCCGCCAAGGGCGCAAAGGCCAAGACATCGCGCCGCTAAGGCTTGCAGAATGCATCAAAAGAAAAGCCGGGGCGCTCTGCCCCGGCTTTTTTGTTGATTGGGACGGGTGTCCGGCTACTCAGAAAGCGCCTTCCCATTCCGCCATGGCGGCGATGACGGCGGGCAGATCCTGCATGCGGGAAATCACGGTTTCCGCGCCCGCGTCGGTCAGCTTGTCGGCATGGCTCGGATAGGTGTGCGATGCGCCGGTGAAGCCGATGACGCGCATGCCCGCAGCCCGGGCGCCATGGATACCGTGAACGGAATCCTCGACGACGACGACGCGATCCGGTGACACGCCGAACTGCGCTGCGCCATGCAGGAAGATGTCCGGTTTCGGCTTCACGCGATCCGGCCCCAGATCCTTGGCGGAATAGATATGCGGCGCGAAATAGGGCTTCAGGCCGACTTTCGTGAGCATCATGTCGAGACGATGGCTGGACGAGTTGGAGCAGATGCAGCGTGGCGTCGTCAGCCGCGAAAGAGCGAACTTCACGCCTTCGATAATTTTCACGTCTCGTTCCAGCCGCGCGTCGAGCAGCTTTTCCGACTTGTCGAGCAGAGAAGCTGAAAGCGGAATGCTAGCCTCGTTCTCCACCTGCAGAAGAATGTTCTTCCACGTCATTCCGGCGAAGCGCTCACCCATCTCCTCGACGGAGATCGGGTAACCCGCCTCCGTCAGCAGGCGGGATTCTACCTGGGCCGCGATGATTTCGGAATCGACCAGAACGCCGTCGCAGTCGAAAATAATGAGGTCGAAGCCGCTCATGGGCGCTCCCTGTATCGTGCCTGTTGTGGAAGAAAAGCGATGCCGGGGCTTTTAGACCATGTCAGCCTCAAGCTCAACCGTTGCACCTGCAACGGTTGCCCGCGTTCATGGCATGGCTCCGCTCGGTTCCTGGCCGCGTAAAAACCGCTACACAGATTTGCGTGACTTGCGGTATGGGATGACATGCCCAAGACAGTCAGAGCCAGACCTGAAGACACGATTGCCGCACGCATAAGCCGCGCTCTCGCCGACCGTATCGTTCGCGGCGAGCTGGCGCCCGGCGAGCGGCTGCGTCAGGATCATGTCGCTGCCGAATTCGGCGCGTCGCATGTGCCGGTGCGTGAGGCGTTTCGCAGGCTGGAAGCGCAGGGGCTTGCCGTCAGCATTCCGCGTCGCGGCGTGCGCGTTGCGGATTTCGGTCTTGCTGACGTACGTGAGGTAGCCGAGATGCGCGCCGCACTCGAGGTGCTGGCGCTTCGCCATGCGATCCCCAACATGACGCCTGTCATCCTCGACGCAGCGGAGGCGGCGACTGTCGAGGGCGACCACGCGCTTAACGTCCAGCATTGGGAGGAGGCGAACAGGCGCTTCCATCGCCTTATCACGGCGCCCTGTAAGATGCCGCGCCTGATGGAGGCGATCGACGGCCTTCATGCCGCAAGTGCCCGTTTCCTGTTTTCCGCCTGGAGGGCAGGGTGGGAGCGGCGCACCGATACGGATCATCGCGCTATCATCGACGCCCTGCGTGGCGGTCGCGCGGAAGAGGCGGTCCGAATCCTTGATGGCCATGTGCAATGGATCGGCCGCACCGCGATCCGCACGTCATCCGGTTCCGTCCATGACGCCTTTGCAATTGTCGGATAAATTATAGATAATTTTACAGCGCCATAATTACCTGATTAATATCGATAATAATGGATTTCGTCCACAGGGATGATTTCCACGTGGCGTTTCCTGCACTTTCTTCTGTTGCGTTTCTGCGGAAATTTGAACTACCAATATGCCGCTCGCAGAAATTATCTATAATTTTTAAAAGGAGAGATAGATGGCAGCCGAGATGCGCAATTCCACGATTGCATTTTTTGACATTCCCGCACGATCCTATGTTCAGCAGGCGATCTTTATCGTCGCCGGAACGCTCGTTCTGGCGCTTGCATCGCAGATTTCCGTGCCGATGGTGCCGGTGCCGATCACTATGCAGACATTTGCGGTGACGATGATTGGCGCTCTGTACGGCTGGCGTCTCGGCACGCTGACGGTCCTTGCATGGCTGGCCGAAGCCATGGTCGGCCTACCGGTTCTTTCCGGGTTGAAATCCGGCATCGCACCCTTCATCGGCCCGACGGCGGGTTACCTCGTCGCATTCCCGATCATGGCGTTACTCGTCGGTTTCGTCACCGAGAAGGGTGTGACGGGCGAGCGTCCCGTTGCTGGCTTCCTGCTTCATCTCGTTGCGAACCTCCTGTGCCTTGCACTCGGATGGATCTGGCTGGCTGGCATGATCGGCGCTGAAAAGGCGTGGATTGCGGGCGTCGCTCCCTTTATCCTCGGCGCAGCATTGAAATCCGCGCTGGCTGCCTCCGTTCTGAAGGCCGTGTCCCTGCGTCGGAAGACGGCTGCGTGACGATACGCCTTCGTGCCCATCACCTTCTCTGCATGCTGACCTATGTGGGGAAGGGATATACGCCGGGCTTCACGATCAATTATGATCGGATCGCCCGGCGTATGAACGATGGTGAGGAAATCGAACTCGTTGAAGGTCCGGACGACATCTGTCGCGGCCTTCTATGCGAGAAGGATGCACATTGCTTTAATGCAAGCGTGCTGCGGAGAGACGAGGCCGCCCGGCTTTCGGTCTCCGCCTTGATGAACGAGACGTTCAGCGCGGGAAAGCGCTTTCACGTCTCGCCGGCCTTCCTGCTGGAACTGCGGGCCGCCTTCGCCGCAGGCAGGATAAGGCAGGCCTGCCGTGGCTGCCAGTGGCACAAGCTCTGTGATCGGGTTGCAGAATCGGGCTTTCACGGCGTCCGCATAGGCGATCAGGCCGTCGCTGCCGAGATTACTCCGTGATGCTGATCTCGGTACGCTCGGCAGCCTTGACCGTTGCCCTGGTTTCCTTCGGCTCACGGTTCGTCTTCTTGTCGTAACTGACCCTGATCGAATAATCGCCCGGATGCAGCGTTTCCTGGTGCTTCGTTGCATAGCGCCCGGAAATCTCCTCCGAGGTACCTTGAAGGTCTTTCGTGATTGCGAGGATGTCGATCCGCTCTGCTCCGGGGGCGTTGACGGCAAGAACACCGGCGTCGAGGTTTACTGTCAGCTCGGTGCGCTTCCCGGCCGTGACGGTGAAGGGCTGCTGCACGGTTACGTTGCCAAGACGGGCACTCATCACGAAGTCGCCGGCCGGCATCTCCATCACTTTGCCAATGCCGTACGTGCCATTGATCGACTGGCGGGTGCCATCCAGCGTTTCCTTGGCCGAAAGCGCTTCGAAGCGGATATCGTCTGTCTCCACCGCTTTTCCGTCTTTCGCATAGGTTGCTTTTGCAATCACGACGCCGCTGGGAATGATGAGGTCGTGGCGCAGGGTTTCGCCAGCCTTCACGTCGAGTGTTTCCTCGGCGCGGGCAGGGCCGATGCTGCCGGAAAGCGTGATCTTGCCCGAAGGCACGAAAGTTCTGGTTTCGCCGTAGACGCTTTCAGTGAAAGATCCCTGTGTGATTTCGGTTCTAGCCTGCGCCTCGACTTCGCCGCCCGCGCTGCGCCGGGGAATGACAGTCAGCTCGGCGGCATTGAAGCTGGCCGTTGGCCGCGCTGTTGCGCCATCCTTCACCTCGAAGGGGATTTCCCGGACGATGTTGCCGAGCGCTGCGACGCCCACATATCTGCCGGCGGGCAGCTTCGCCTCGAATGTCGCATCGTAGGAGCCTCCCGCGTTGACATCGGACCGTTGTCCGGTGGCATCGGCCTTGTAGAAATCCCAGCGAACCGCAGCGCTGTCGCCGAGCGACGGCCCGCCATCGAAAAGCACGGCGTCGGTCACGACGTTAAAAGCAGCCTTGGGTGCCTGCGACCAGGCGGGCGTGGCAATGGCCGTCATCAGGAGGCCGGACGAAATCGCGCCTGCCGCAAAAACTGCTGTCTGTTTCATGATGTGCATTTTGAAGTTCACCCCCGCGATTTGCGATCGGCACGTGACATCTCGTACCCCGCGCAATGACCCGTTGTGCACAACGTTTATGAACGGCTGCGGGTTCCATCCTTCGCCCGCCAGAGGGCAGGCATATGGAATCTCATGCGTTTATTTCGAAATTTCCGTGACTTGTTCAGTCTTTGATAACCATCTTCGGTAACCATAAGCGTCAGTAGAGAGTAAGCGTATGGAGCGAGTACCAATGGCAGCAGTTTTTCCGTTGTCCGATTTTCGGCGCGCCGGTTTTGATCGTGTAGGTGAAAGCGACGCCTGGAAAGACAGCATCATCAAGGGTGATTGTGTTGCTGCCTTGGATGCTCTTCCGAGCCAGTCGGTGGATGCGATTTTCGCCGATCCGCCCTACAATCTCCAGCTTGGTGGCACGCTTCACCGTCCGGATCAGTCGCTGGTCGATGCAGTGGACGACGAGTGGGACCAGTTTGCGTCCTTCGAAGCATATGATGCTTTCACCCGCGCATGGCTTCTGGCCTGCCGCCGCGTTCTGAAGCCCAATGGCACGATCTGGGTTATCGGCTCCTATCATAACATCTTCCGCGTCGGCGCGATGCTGCAGGATCTCAATTTCTGGATCCTCAACGATATCGTCTGGCGCAAGACCAATCCCATGCCGAACTTCAAGGGCCGCCGTTTTCAGAACGCCCATGAAACAATGATCTGGGCGAGCCGTGATTCGAAGGCGAAGAGCTACACCTTCAACTATGAAGCGCTGAAAGCCTCGAACGACGACGTACAGATGCGCTCCGACTGGCTGTTCCCGATCTGCAGCGGCCACGAGCGGCTGAAAGGCGATGACGGCAAGAAGGTCCATCCGACACAGAAGCCGGAAGCCCTGCTGGCCCGCATCATCATGGCGTCCACAAAGCCCGGTGATGTGGTTCTCGATCCCTTTTTCGGTTCTGGCACGACGGGTGCGGTTGCCAAGCGCCTCGGCCGTCATTTTGTCGGCATCGAGCGTGAGCAGCAGTATATCGATGCGGCGTCCGCGCGTATCGCCGCCGTCGAGCCGCTCGGCAAGGCTGAACTCACCGTCATGACCGGCAAAAAGGCCGAGCCGCGCGTCGCGTTCAGCACGCTGCTGGAAAGCGGCCTTGTCCGACCCGGACAGGTTCTGACGGATGCGAAGCGCCGTTATAGCGCCATCATTCGTGCCGATGGTACGATTGCGTCCGGCGGTGCCGCCGGTTCCATTCACCGCCTTGGCGCGAAAGTGCAGGGGCTCGACGCGTGCAATGGCTGGACGTTCTGGCATTTCGAGGATGGCGACCAGCTGAAACCCATCGACGATCTGCGAGCAGTCATCCGCAGCGAACTGGCAAAGGCTGAATAGTCACGAGGCCGAAAGGCTCAAGGCGAACGATCCACCGCCCGCCATTGCCAGTCATATGTCCCTGTCCGGTTTTAGTACCTTCAGTCCCGGATGGGGAACGACCAACGCCCGGCGCGTCATCGTGCCGGGCGTTGTTGTTTCTGCACTCATGTGGTGCATCTATCAGGAAATCGGAATCGATTTTCAGAAGTAAAGGTACGTGGTTTCAGAAGGTTGGAGCATTTTTCCACAGCGTTCAGAAGAATGCGCAACACTCCAAGGTTACAATTTATTGACGATCATCAAATCCATTGCAAGGTTCACGCAAGTGTGAACATCTAGGTTCACCTCATCGGAATGATGAACGCGGCGGAACAAGCCGTAACGCATCCCCGAAGCATGATTTGAGAATCCCGGCCGGTTTCGGTCAGGCTGACGCAGGCAGGGGACCGCCATTCCCGCCTGCGTCAGAATATTTCAGATCGTCACGCCGTAGTGCGCAAGATCCTTCTTCAATGTTTCAGCATCCGTGAAGCGCACCGCCTGCCAGCCCGCAGCCTTTGCGCCATCCACATTGACTGCCGTATCGTCGATGAACAGGCTGGCAGCGGGGTCGAGGCCGAAATCTCTGGCATGCAGCTCGTAGATCGCCACATCCGGCTTGATAAGGCCAACGTCGCCCGAAACCGTCACGCCGCGCGTCTTGGTCAGGAACGGAAACATCTTCTGGGCTTCGCGGAAGGTGTCGGATGCGAAGTTGGTCAGCATCGTCACGTCGCGACCCTGATCGATAAGGCCGAGCATGATCGCGACCGAATCGTCATAAGAGTGCGAAACCATCTCGTGCCAGTATGTGCGGAAGGCGCGGATGTGTTCTTCCCGCTCGGGAAACTTCTCCACCAGCAGCGCTTCGGCATCTTCCCAGCGGCGACCGCGATCCTGCTCCAGATTCCAGTCGTGTGTGCAGATATTGTCGAAAAACCACTTGCGCTCATCGGCATCGGGGATGAGGCGGCTGTAAGGAATATGCGGATCGTAGTGGATCAGAACCTTGCCGATGTCGAAGACGATATGCTGGATATTGGTCATTAAACGTTCCTGCTGCTTTTAAACGCGCATTGGGCGGTCCGAAAACCGCCTTACACCTCTCGGCCCGAGGCCTGGAAGGCCATCGGAATAGCCTGAGTTATTGCCTTTTTCATTACAGTCGGCAGCGCCTGTGCATCAAGATTTGTGACCGGCTCCCACCAGCCGTCATTACGGCTGGTTTGCAGCCCGTCCGGAACCTGCGCACGGAAAACGGAAAGTCGTAACTCGAAATGCGTGAAGACATGCACGATGCTTCCCGCCGCCTGCCAGTCTGCGGCAAAGGGCGCTTGGCTCGCATCCGTACCGCCATCGATCCGCGCCGTCCAGCCGGTCGTCGGCACTTCGGTCATACCGCCCAGAAGACCGCTCTCCTCGCGTCGCCGCAGAAGAATTTCCCCCTTCGCGTTTACCGCGATGAAGGCGGCGCCCAGCCGGATCGGCTTTGCCTTCTTCGCCGCCTTCACCGGGAAACGTTCCGGATCGTCGGTCGCCAGCGCCAGACAGTCAATGTTGAAAGGACAGAGTGCGCAGGCTGGCCGTTTTGGCGTACAGATCGTGGCGCCCAGATCCATCATCGCCTGAGCGAAATCACCCGGCCTGTCAGCGGGTGTAATCTCCGCCACTCTTGCCTTCATCGCCGGTTTCGAACCGGGAAGAGGGGCGTCGATGGCATGGAGGCGCGAAATGACGCGCTCGACATTGCCATCCATCACCGCCGCCTGCCGGTTGAAGGCGATGGCTGCCACCGCTGCCGCCGTATAGTCGCCGATTCCCGGCAGCTTGCGAAGGCCGTCTTCCGTGTCGGGAAAGATGCCGCCGTGCTCGTTCGCCACGGCTTCCGCGCATTTCTTGAGATTGCGGGCGCGTGCGTAATAACCCAGCCCCGCCCATGCGGCCATCACCTCTTCGGAAGGGGCCGCCGCCAGATCGCCAACGGTTGGCCACAGGCTGAGAAACTTGGCGAAATAAGGCTTTACCGCCTGCACGGTCGTTTGCTGCAGCATGACCTCGGAAAGCCAGACATGATACGGATCGGCACGATTTCCCTTCGCGGCCATGGCAGGCGAGGTACGCCAGGGAAGCTCGCGATGGTGCCGGTCGTACCATCGAAGCAACGTGGCCGCATCGGACGACGGAACGGTTTTTTGAAGCATGGTTTGCCGTTTCACTTGGATTTGGCCTATACTTGGTTCATTCACCGAGGCCGATCAAGACGATCGGGCGCGGTGCGTCCTCAAAACCCGAGTAAAGAATGCGATATCCCCGGAAAGGCGTCATACAGATCGCCGAAATTGCCAACGGCATCATGGACCCTGTCCTGTCGAAGCGGGCGGGAATCAACACCGCGTTGCTCGGCTCGTGGGACGAGATCGCCGGTGACGACTTTGCCGATTGCACCCGGCCTGAAAAAATTACCTGGCCACGCCGAGACGAGGGGCCGGATCGCGGCGGTTATCAGTCGGGCGTGCTGACGATTGCCTGCGAAGGCGCGCGCGCCCTGTTTCTGACCCATGCGCAGGGTGAACTGATTGCCCGCATCAACGGCTTTTTCGGTTTCCCGGCCATCCGCCAGATCAGGATCGTGCAAAAGCCCGTTTCCCAGACCATGACCCGCAGGAGAAAACCGCAGTCCTTGCGCGGCGATGCGGCAAAACGCCTGGAAGACATGATGGACGGTATCGAGAGCGAGGCGCTGCGCAAGGCGGTGACAAGACTTGGAACCGCGGTTCTCCAGCGCAAGCCTGTCCGGAAGGGGGCATTTTGAAGCAGCGCGCCCTCCGTCCTTGACTGGTCACAATTCTTTGACAAGAAGAGTGTCAAAGGCTGCTTGTGATGAACATGTGGCCGCTATATCGGATTGGCAAGACAATAGAGTCTATTACAACAGGGTGCTTTCATGCATTTTTCCGAATTGACCGTTTCCCGTCGCAGCCTTCTCGGCGGCGTTGCTTTCGCAGCCGGTGCGACCGCGCTTCCGTTTCTTTCCATTCCCGGCGTTGCAGGCGCCCAGGAACTGCCGGAATCGACCGGTGACGTGGACATGGCGGAAGTCATGAAGCCCGGTGCGCTTCCGGAAGAGGCGCTGGGTGATGCGAATGCGCCCGTCAAGATCGTCGAATACATGTCGATGACCTGCCCGCACTGCGCGCACTTCCACAACACGACCTTCGACGAGATCAAGAAGAAGTACATCGACACCGGCAAGGTCTACTTTGTCATCCGCGAATTCCCGTTCGATCCGCGTGCGGCCGCCGCCTTCATGCTGGCGCGCTGCGCACCGCAGGGCCAGTATTTCCCGTTCGTTTCCATGCTGTTCAAGCAGCAGCAGACCTGGGCTGTCGCGCAGGATGCGCGCGCGGCGCTGCTGCAAATGTCGAAAATGGCCGGTTTTTCACAGGAGTCCTTCGAGGCCTGCTTGACGAACCAGAAGCTTCTGGATGATGTGAACGCAACGATGCAACGCGGTGCGACGGAATTCGGCGTCAACTCCACGCCGACGTTCATCATCAACGGCAAGAAGTATGCGGGAGACATGTCGGTTGAAACCATGTCGGCTGTCATCGACAAGCTCATCTGATCCGCTTTTTTTGATGAAAGCGGGCGGCGGATATTTCCGTGCGCCCGTTTTTTATTGCTCTCATATGAGTGAAAGCGGGCTGGCATGAAGTTCAACAAGCTTCGCCTCCTTGGCTTCAAATCCTTCGTGGAGCCGTCCGAATTCATCATCGAGCCAGGCCTGACCGGTGTTGTCGGCCCGAATGGCTGCGGCAAGTCCAACCTTGTCGAAGCGCTTCGCTGGGTGATGGGCGAAAACTCTTACAAGAACATGCGGGCATCCGGCATGGATGACGTCATCTTTTCCGGTTCCGGCAACCGCCCGGCCAGAAACACCGCCGAAGTCGGTCTTTATCTCGACAATTCGGACCGCACCGCGCCCGCTGCCTTCAACGATAGCGACGAGATACAGGTCACGCGCCGCATCGAACGCGAAAACGGCTCCGTCTATCGCATCAATGGCAAGGAAGCCCGTGCCAAGGACGTGCAGCTTCTGTTTGCCGATGCCTCCACCGGCGCTCGCTCGCCTTCCATGGTGGGGCAGGGGCGCATCGGTGAACTCATCAATGCCAAGCCGCAGGCTCGCCGGCAGTTGCTGGAAGAGGCAGCCGGCATTTCCGGCCTTCATTCGCGCCGGCATGAGGCGGAACTTCGTCTTCGTGCTGCTGAAACAAATCTGGAGCGCCTGGAAGACGTCACCGCCCAGCTTGAAAGCCAGATCGAAAGCCTGAAGCGGCAGGCGCGTCAGGCCAACCGCTTCAAGATGCTGTCCGCCGATATCCGCGCGCGCGAAGCGACGCTGCTGCATATCCGCTGGGTCGAGGCGAAGCAGGCTGAGGGTGAATCTGAAAGCGCGCTCAATCAGGCAACCGTCATCGTCGCCGAAAAGGCGCAGGCGCAGATGGAAGCCGCAAAACAGCAGGGCATCGCCAGCCTGAAACTGCCGGAACTGCGTGAAAACGAAGCCAGGATCGCCGCCACCCTCCAGCGTTTGCAGATTGCTCGCACACAACTGGATGATGAGGCGAACCGCCTGCTGCGCCGTCGCGATGAGCTGGCGCGGCGGCTGGCACAGCTTGGCGAGGATATCGTCCGTGAAGAGCGGCTGGTTTCCGACAACGCGCTGATCCTGTCCCGGCTGGACGAGGAAGAGGCGGAACTTCTGGAAATCCTGTCCGATTCCGGGCGTTACGCCGAGGAGACGAAGGAAGCCTTCGAAGCTGCTGCCGCAAAACTTGCCGAAAGCGAAACCGTGTTCGCGGCATTGACCGCCGAACGCGCCGAGGCTGCGGCCTCGCGCCAGCAGCTCGAGCGCGCCATCCGTGATCTTACCGACCGCAAGATGCGGCTGGAGCGGCAGTCGCAGGAGGCGTCCGCCGAAATCGACGCCATCGATGAAAAGCTCTCTGGTCTTCCCGATCCGGCCGAGCGCCGCGAAACGGTCGAGGCTGCGGAGATCGCCGTCGAGGACGCCGCGATCGTGGCGGAGGAAGCTGAAACGGCGGTCGCCGAGGCGCGTTCCACCGAGGCGCTGGCCCGTGGGCCGCTGGAGGCGGCGAGAGGCCGCCTGAACGGTCTTGAAACGGAAGCCCGTACCATTGCCAAAATTCTGGCGACGGGCGCCTCGACGGGCGGCTTCACGCCGGTTGCCGAAGAACTGACGGTGGAGCGCGGCTTCGAGGCGGCGCTTGGCGCGGCCCTTGGCGACGATCTGGAAAGTTCGCTCGATAAGGCTGCTGCGGCCTACTGGATGGTGAACGGCGACGGGTCGGGCGATCCAGCCCTGCCGTCCGGCGTCAGACCACTTCTCGATTATGCCCGTGCACCACAGGCGCTGGCCCGTGCTCTGGCACAGATCGGCGTCGTTGCGGATATGTCCGAAGCATTGCGGCTGATGCCGTCGCTCAAGGCGGGCCAGCGGCTCGTCACCCGCGATGGCGCGCTGGTGCGATGGGACGGCCATGTGGCCGGTGCCGATGCGCCGGGTGCCGCAGCCCTTCGCCTCTCGCAGAAGAACCGTCTTGTGGAAATTGAAACGGAGCTGGAAGAAGCCCGCGATATTCTGTCGGAAGCCGAAGAGCAGCTTTCGTCCGCAACCGAGGAAATCCGCCTGTCCGAACTGCGGCTGTCGGAGGCGCGTGACCGCAGTCGCCTGGTTGCCCGCCAGCTCGCCGAGGCCCGGGATGCGCTGTCTGCGGCGGAGCGCGCTTCCGGCGACCTGCTGCGTCGCCGCGATGTGGTGTCGGAAGCCGTCAACCAGATTGCCGCGCAGATTGAAGAGATCGCGGTTCAGGAAGAAAACGCCCGTATCGAGATGGAAGATGCGCCGGATCTGTCGTCTCTCGATCTTCGCCTGCGGGAGAGCCAGCTTGAAGTCGCGACCGACCGTAGTCTCGTTGCGGAGGCGCGTGCCCGTCACGAAGGACTGAACCGGGAGGCGGAAAGCCGTCAGCGCCGCATGCAGGCGATTGTGCAGGAGCGTTCCACGTGGGCTGCGAGGGCCGCAAGCGCTGCCGATCATATCGCCACGCTGCGCGAGCGCGAGGAAGAGGCGCGTGAGGAAATCGCCGAGCTGGATATCGCGCCGGAAGAGTTCGATGAGAAGCGCCGCGCGCTTCTGAACGAGTTGCAGAAGGCGGAAGAGGGGCGTCGCGACGCTGCCGACCGGCTGGTCGAGGCAGAAAACCTCCAACGCGATGCGGACAGGATTGCCGCGACCGCCCTCTCCGAACTCGCCGAGGCCCGCGAAAAGCGTGGACGCGCCGAGGAACGGCTGGTTTCGGCAAGAGAAAAACGGCAGGAAACCGAACAGCGCATCCGCGAAGCCCTGAACACCGAACCCCACATGGCCTTGCGGCTGACCGGCCTTGCACCGGATGCGCCTGTTCCTGACGTGCGCGACGTGGAGCGCGACCTCGACCGCCTGAAAATCGAACGCGAACGGCTTGGTGCGGTCAACCTGCGCGCCGAGGAAGAGCAGGCGGAGCTTTCCGCCAAACTGGCGGCACTCATCAAGGAACGCGACGACATCATCGATGCGGTTCGCAAACTGCGCGCTGGTATCCAGAACCTCAACCGCGAGGGACGTGAACGCCTGATCGCCGCTTTCGATGTCGTCAACACGCAGTTCCAGCGGCTGTTCACCCATCTTTTCGGTGGCGGAACGGCGGAGTTGCAGCTGATCGAATCCGACGACCCGCTTGAAGCGGGTCTTGAAATTCTTGCCCGCCCGCCCGGCAAGAAACCGCAGACCATGACGCTGCTCTCTGGCGGGGAACAGGCGCTGACGGCCATGGCGCTGATCTTTGCCGTCTTTCTCACCAACCCCGCGCCGATCTGCGTGCTTGACGAGGTAGACGCGCCGCTCGACGACCACAACGTCGAGCGCTACTGCAACCTGATGGACGAGATGGTGTCGTCGACGGAAACGCGCTTCGTCATCATCACCCACAACCCCATCACCATGGCGCGCATGAACCGCCTGTTCGGTGTCACGATGGCCGAGCAGGGTGTGTCGCAGCTCGTGTCCGTGGATCTGCAGACTGCAGAGCAGCTGCGGGAAGCGGTTTAATCGACGATTTCGAAAATTCTTACGTTGTTTGACGTAGGCGTATCACCCTTTCGGGTGAGGGACATAGGCAGTCATTCTGTTATTCTCTGCTCATGGCACGGGTTTACCAACCGACCGCCAATTGACCGATTGTCTGACCCCCCATCCGGGTTCCTGTACCGGATGGCAAGCCTTGCGAGGCCTGCGCTGTGGCCTCGCAAGGCTTTCTTTTTTAAAGCTGTTTCGGCCTTAAGCCACAATGACAAAAAGGGGGAGGCATGGCTTGCCAGCTTACGCCGGTATGAGCCGCAGGCGCGTTCCCCACGGATCGATTGCCTCGATGGCTCCGTCCTCCATTTCAACCAGCACGTACCCACCCTCGCGCAGCCGTTCCTTTTGCGCCAGAATGTCATCCGGATTGCGCACCGTCAGGGAAAACCAGTCTAGGCCCGTTTCCGCGACATTCCGTTCGCCCGCACCTTCGCTGCTCCATGTGTTGACGGCGAGATGATGATGGTAACGCCCGGATGACAGGAATGACGCGTCCTTGCGCTCGCCACGCGTGGACTGCAAACCCAGAGCCTGCTGATAAAATGCGCGTGCGGTATCGATTTTCCCCACCTTCAGATGAACATGCCCGATCCGCAGCGCCTCGGGTGCAATCTCGTAATCGTCCTTTCTGATGTTCGTCAGGGAAACCAGATCGTCGATATCGAGCTGCTCCGTGCCCATCTTCACGACGTCGCCAGTCCATATCCATTCGTCGCTGGGACGGTCGCTGTAGACCTCGATGCCGTTGCCTTCGGGATCGTTGAGATAGATGGCCTCGCTGACATTGTGATCGGCAAAGCCGGTCAGCGGAACCTGCGTGGCAGCCGCGTGGACCAGCCAGCGGGCCAGATCCTTGCGGGTCGGCATCAGGTAGGCGATGTGAAAAAGGCCCGCCGAGTTGGGACCTTCGAAATCCGCGGCGGGCTTGTGCACCAGATGCAGCAAGGGGAAGCCATTGGTGCCGAGCGTGACGCCGCGTGCGGTCTGCGCGATTTCTCGCAGGCCCAGAACGGACTGGTAATAGGCCTTCATGGCATCGATATCGCGCACCTTGAGTGCGGCTTCGCCGACATGAATGGGTGTTGTCAAGGCAAAGGGCGGATTGGTTGCCGCTGGAGCTGCAACTGCCCCGCCTTCGGCGCGTACAGCACCGGCAAGTGCCGATGCGGCGCAGGAAATCCCGGCGAGTTTCAGGGTGTGACGTCTGGTCAGCAGCATGGAAAATCTCTTTTTGAACTATTTTTTGTTAAGCTAACACTCCGCTTGTGCGCACTACACGAATGCGTCACCACGTCCGTAAATCCGCTTTGCGGCAATTCTTGAGATGATCTTGCCGCATTTATGCTGCACTGCGATGTAAACTTGGGGCCGCAACGTTTCCAATGCGCTGCCAATGCTGTACATGATAGAAAAATGACAACGCTTCTGGGTGGAGAGCGTGCAATGAAAAAGTGGGTCTACACTTTCGGCAACGGTGTTGCCGAAGGCAGGGCGGCTGATACAGCGATACTGGGCGGCAAAGGGGCAAACCTTGCCGAAATGGCAAGTCTCGGCCTGCCTGTCCCTCCCGGCCTCACGATCATTGCCGATGCCTGTGCGTTATATCACAAGAGCGGCCGCGATCTTCCCGAAGAACTGAAACTGCAGGTAATGTCTGGCCTGCGCGGCATGGAAACCATGACCGGCCGGAAATTCGGCGGCAGCGCGCATCCGCTGCTGCTCTCCGTGCGTTCCGGCGCCCGCGCCTCCATGCCGGGCATGATGGATACGGTGCTTAACCTCGGCCTCAACGACGAGACGGTGCAGGCGCTCGGCCACGATGCCGGAGATGCGCGCTTTGCCTGGGACAGCTACCGCCGCTTCATCCAGATGTATGCCGATGTCGTCATGGGCCTCGATCACGAACTGTTCGAGGAAATTCTTGAAGACGAGAAAAGCCGTCTCGGCCATGAATACGATACTGACCTTGGTGCAGTCGAATGGCAGCATGTCGTTTCGCTGTACAAGAAGCTGATCGAAGATGAACTGGGCGAGGAATTTCCGCAGGATTGCCATGTGCAGCTGTGGGGCGCCATCGGTGCCGTCTTCGCAAGCTGGACAAGCCATCGTGCCGTCACCTACCGCCATCTTCACAATATTCCGGGCGATTGGGGAACGGCGGTCAATGTGCAGGCCATGGTTTTCGGCAATCTTGGCTCTTCTTCCGCAACCGGCGTTGCCTTTACCCGCAATCCCTCCACGGGCGAACCGGAGCTGTACGGCGAGTTTCTCGTCAATGCGCAGGGCGAGGATGTCGTGGCGGGCATTCGCACGCCGCAGTCCATCACCGAGGCCGCCCGCATAACATCCGGCTCCGAGAAGCCATCGATGGAAAAGCTGATGCCGGAGGCTTTTGCCGAATTCACGGCGATCTGCAAACGGCTGGAAACCCATTACCGCGACATGCAGGATCTGGAATTCACCATCGAGCGCGGCAAGCTCTGGATGCTGCAGACCAGAAACGGCAAGCGCACCACGCGTGCGGCCATGAAGATTGCCGTCGACATGGTCGAGGAAGGGCTGATTTCGGAGGAGGAGGCAGTCTGCCGGATTGAGCCCTCATCGCTCGACCAGCTCCTGCACCCGACCATCGACCCGGATGTTTCGAGGCCGATCATCGGTTCCGGTCTGCCCGCCTCTCCGGGTGCTGCGACTGGCGAGATCGTCTTCACCGCAGAAGAAGCGGTTGCGGCGGAAGCGGAAGGGAGGCGCGTCATTCTGGTGCGCATCGAAACCAGCCCCGAAGACATTCACGGCATGCATGCCGCCGAAGGCATTCTGACGACCCGCGGCGGCATGACCAGCCACGCCGCGGTGGTAGCGCGCGGCATGGGCATTCCCTGCGTCACCGGCGCTGGGTCAATGCGCGTCGATATGCGCAACCGTGTGCTGATCGGCGTCGGTTGCATGCTGAAGCGGGGTGACGTCATCACCATCGACGGCTCTTCCGGCCGTGTCATGAAGGGCGAGGTGCCGATGACGCAGCCGGAGCTTTCCGGCGATTTCGGCAAGCTGATGCAATGGGCCGATCGCGCCCGTCGCATGACGGTACGCACGAATGCAGACACGCCCGCCGATGCGCGCGCGGCGCGGGCCTTCGGAGCCGAAGGCATCGGGCTTTGCCGTACGGAACATATGTTCTTCGAGGGCGACCGCATCCACGTCATGCGTGAGATGATCCTTGCCGAAAGCGAAAAAGGCAGGCGCGCCGCGCTGGATGAGCTTCTGCCGATGCAGCGTTCGGACTTCACCGAGCTTTTCACCATCATGCACGGCCTGCCGGTTACCATCCGCCTGCTCGATCCGCCGTTGCATGAATTCCTGCCGAAAACCGATGGCGAAATCGTCGAGGTCGCGGCTGCCATGGGCATGCCGCAGACGGTGTTCCGCCAGCGGCTGGATGCGCTTCACGAATTCAATCCGATGCTTGGGCATCGCGGTTGCCGTCTTGCCATTTCCTACCCGGAAATCGCCGAGATGCAGGCGCGCGCGATCTTCGAGGCGGCAGTGGAGGCAGCCCGCGTGACGGGTGCGCCGGTCGTTCCGGAAATCATGGTGCCGCTTGTCGGACTGCGGTCGGAGTTGGATTACGTCCGTGGCGTCATCGACCGTGTTGCCGCCGAGGTCGCGAAAGAAAGCGGCATGACGATCGAGTATCTGTCCGGCACGATGATCGAGTTGCCGCGTGCTGCCCTGCGCGCCCACGTCATTGCCGAGGCGGCCGAGTTCTTCTCCTTCGGCACGAACGACCTGACACAGACGACCTTCGGTATTTCCCGAGATGATGCGGCCCGCTTTATCGATACATACCAGCGCAAGGGCATCATCGAGCGCGATCCGTTCATCTCGCTCGATTTCGACGGCGTGGGAGAACTGATCCGCATCGCGGCCGAACGCGGGCGCCAGACCCGGCCTGATTTGAAACTTGGCATCTGCGGTGAACATGGCGGGGATCCTGCATCCATCCATTTCTGTGAGGATGCCGGTCTGGACTACGTGTCCTGCTCGCCCTTCCGTGTGCCGATCGCACGCCTTGCCGCTGCGCAGGCGGCACTCGTTGCGAAAACCGAAGAGGTTGTCAGCAACGTTGCCTTCATTCCCGTCAGGGGTTCTGTTGGACGATGATGCGCCGCTCCACCACTACGGGGCGGTAGAACATGTCGCGATTCATCTGCGCCTGCCAGGCGCGGTTGTCGGCGCGGCGATCCATTTCCAGATCCAGAAGGCAACCCGCCATCGGGTCGGTGCCGGGGCGGAAGCCGTAAGCGCGGCATGTCGATTCGTCGCGGGCGCGGCGTTCTTCCGGCGTCATTGTCTGGCAGGCGGTGAGCGCCAGCATGGCCGCCAGCGAGCCGAGAACGATGGAAACGCGCATCTTGTTTCTCCCTAAACCTGTATCAAACGCAGCAATCATGGATGCCGCGTTTGATACGCCTGTTTCCTGTTCGGGAAAAGCGGTTTCAACCGGGAAAGTTGCATCCGGCATCGTGTGCCGGATGACATATTACGCCGTTGCGACGTCACGGTCATCGAGCGTGTCGATGTCCTTGGCGTTGTTGTAGACGGCTTCATCGAGAATGCCCTCACGCTTGGCGACGATGGTCGGTACAAGCGCCTGGCCCGCGACGTTGACCGCCGTGCGGCCCATGTCGAGGATCGGATCGATGGCAAGCAGCAGGCCGACGCCTTCGAGCGGCAGGCCGAGCGTCGAAAGTGTCAGTGTCAGCATGACCACAGCACCCGTCAGACCGGCGGTTGCCGCCGAGCCGAGCACCGAGACGAAAACGATCAGCACATATTCCTGAATACCGAGCGGCACCTGGAAGAACTGGGCGATGAAGATTGCCGAAATTGCCGGATAGATGGCCGCGCAGCCGTCCATCTTGGTCGTCGCACCGAGCGGCACCGAGAAAGCTGCGTATTCACGCGGTACGCCAAGGCTTTTCTCTGTCACGGTTTCTGTCACGGGCAGGGTGCCGATGGAGGAACGCGAAACGAAGGCGAGCTGGATGGCCGGCCATGCTCCGGCAAAGAAGCGCGACGGTTTCAGGCCATGGGCGATGAGCAGGGCGGGATAAACCACGAAAAGTACCAGCGCCAGCCCGATGTAGACTGCCGCCGCATACCAGCCGAGCTGGGAGAGCGTCGTCCAGCCGTACTGGTCGACGGCGCGGCCAAGCAGACCGATCGTGCCGATGGGCGTCAGGCGGATGACCCACCACAGGATCTTGCGCACGATGGCGAGGAGCGACTGGTTGAACGCCAGAAACGGCTCTGCCGACTTGCCAGCCTTGAGCGCCGCAACGCCGAAGGCAATCGATACGACGAGAAGCTGCAGCACGTTGAAGTTCAGCGAGGTGCTGGCGGAACCGTTGTTGAGCCTGGTCGAGGCTTCAAGGCCGAACACGTTTGCTGGGACCAACCCCTTGAGGAAATCGAGCCAGGAACCGGTGGAGGACGGCGCAGCCGCCGCTGTGTTCGCAATGGCCGTGTTCAGGCCGGGCTGGATGATGAGGCCGAGTGCGATGCCGATGACCACGGAAATCAGCGCCGTGATGGCGAACCACAACAAGGTCTGCCACACGAGCTTCGCGGCATTGCTGAGATTCTTCAGATTGGCGATCGATGCGACGATGGCGGTGAAGATCAGCGGCGGAACGAGGGCGCGCAGAAGCTGCACGAAAATGCTGCCGATGGTCTGAAGCGTCACGGATAGCCAGTTCTGGCTGCCTGCGGCGTCCGGGCCGATATTGCGTGCAAGAAGCCCGAGCAACAGGCCGACGACCATGGCGCTCAGCACCTGGAAGCCGAAGTTGCGATAAAAGGGTTTCGACCCCGAGGGGCGGGAAGGCGACGTTGCCTGTGACATGATACGTCTCTTTTTTGTGCGGGAAATCGAGAATGTTGCACTTTTAGCATGCAATGTCTGGGAAGGGCTGGAGAATATGTGAAATCCAGCATCAATTAAGACATGAACTTGCGTAGTATCGGCGCCGATGGTGCATTATTCCCGCTAACGTCGAGTTTCTGGAAAGATGTTGCGCTCGTCCGGGCGGGTGCTCATTCGCCCGCAGATCGCGCCTGTCCTTTGTTTTCCTCGCCGCAAATCCGGTTTATGACATCATATGCAGGTGATTCTTTCGCCCACACCACGCTCCGGACCCTGACCGGGTCTTGATCCTAGGCCATGCGATTATACGGATATCCGCTTTCATGACTGTGCGTTTCGTCCGGCCTGTTTCCTTCGCCGCTTATCTGTCTCGTTATCTCGGTTTTGCCGCGCTGGCGCTTTTTCTCATCGCTGTCGGCCTGCATCGCTTCGGGCCGCTGACGACGCCCGACCTTGTGGGTTTGCTGCTGATCTCGGCCGGTATCGCTGCCCTTGCCGTTCTTCTGGCTCTGATCGGGCTTGAACGCCTCTGGACGAAAGGCTCGCGGGGTGGTCTTTGGGCGCTTTCGGCGCTGATTTTTTCTGGCCTGCCGCTCGGCGTTGTCGGTTATGGCGCCTTTCTCTACTGGCAACAGCCGAAGATTTACGACGTTTCGACTGACCTGACGGAGACGCCGGAATGGCTGGTTCCGCCCGTGGCGAACCAGCAGTGGCTGGTTCGTCCCACCGTCCTCGCCGCGGAAGATCGCGCCGCGCAGTCAAAGGCCTATGCCAGCCTTGCCGGACGCCGTTATGAGGGCGCCATCGACCGTATCTACGCAGCCGCCAAGAAAACGGCGAGCGCCCAGAAAATCCGCATTACGCATACCAGGGGGGTGATCGGCGCACCCACCGAACCCTCCATCGGGGTGCCCGAGCAGGACCGGACGCCGCCCACGGAAGACACGCCGCTGGACGATCTGCCGTCCACGGTGCCGGTGCCGCTGGCCCGGCCGGCAGATGCCCCGCTTCCCGCATATTTCAGCGGAAACGGGATCGTGTCGATGCAGGGGGAGACGCGCACGCTCGTCTGGGGTTTGCGCTTCGACATTCTGATCCGCCTCAAGGAGGAGGCGGAAACGACGGTTGTCGATATCCGTGTGGCATCACGTTATGGACCGCACGATCTCGGCATGGGTGCGGATATAGCCGAAGCCTTCCTCGACGCGCTGGATGCGGAAATGCAGGGCCTGAACGACAGCTGATGCGCTGAAGGTCGCGTGGCGGTTGAACATGTGGTTGTCGTCGAAATCATCCGGGCGAGTGTGAGATGAGCGCCTGAGCAAAGTCCTCACCTGATTACAGTCACGCCGGGAAATATTCGCCCAGCAGGGAGGGCGGGCCGTCCGTCTGGACCTGACCCTTTTCGATCAGGTCCTCGATATGGGCAAGAACGGAAAGGGCAGCTGCGCCGTGAAGGCGCTTGTCGGTGCTGGCATAGATCACCTTAACCATGTCGGCGATAAACCGGTCGCCATCCTTGATACGCTTGAGAACGGCTTTTTCACGCATGCGGCGATGGGCGCGAAGGCCGCGCATGAAGGGCGCAGGTTCCCGGACCGGTCCGCCGTGGCCGGGCAGGAACAGCCGGTCGTCACGCTCCAGAAGCCGCTCGAGCGATTTCATGTAGTCGCTCATCGCTCCATCCGGCGGGGCGACGATGGTGGTGGCCCATGCCATTACATGATCTGCGGAAAAGACGATGCCGCTCCCTTCAAGCGCGAAGGCCGCATGGTTGGCGGTGTGGCCGGGTGTGTGCAGGGCAGTCATTCGCCAGCCGTCGCCTGAAAGGCTCTCGCCGTCACCAAGCGCGATATCCGGCACGAAGCCCGTATCCGAGCTTTCCGCAAAGGGGTTCGTTTCACCTTCGTGCAGCGGGCGGGCGGAACGGTGCGGCCCTTCCGCAACCGTCAGCGCGCCGGTCGCCTCCTTCAAGCGCCTTGCCAGCGGCGAGTGGTCGCGATGCGTGTGGCTGACGAAGATATGCGTCACCTCACGTCCTTTAAACGCCGCCATCAGCGCCTGGAAATGGGCCTCGTCTTCCGGGCCGGGATCGATCACGGCCACCGAACGATCACCGACGATATAGCTGTTCGTGCCATGAAAGGTGAAGGCGGAAGGATTGTTGACGGTCATGCGCTGGATGCCGGAAGCGACAGGCACGGCCTCGCCATAGGCAGGCTGGAAATCGAGATCGAATGCCGGGTCCGCCATCGAGACCTCCTGAAATAATGCCATGCCCAAAGGGAGCCGCGGCCGCACCGCACAATCACCACGACCTAACATGCGATCTCCGCCACGGCATCCAAAAAGCTTGGATTTTGTAAAAAAATAACCAGAAAGGTGATTGCCGCTGCCGCCCGGCTTTGATAATCAGGCGCGGTTCGGACAGAGGCGCTTCGCCATCACTGTCCTGTTGGGGCGTCGCCAAGCGGTAAGGCACCGGTTTTTGGTACCGGCATTCCCAGGTTCGAATCCTGGCGCCCCAGCCATTTTCGCTTTAACGAATAAGATTAGACGCTTGAGGACGTGGGGTGGGATGTTTTCCTTCTTACCTTTGGTTATCCTTAATACCATAGAGCTTTGTGGCACCTAAAAGGCCACGTAACGGACAGAGCAGTTTGTCCGCTAGTCGGTAACAGCACTCATAAATTTGATGCCGAAATCGGTTAACCGAAGTTCCTTGAAGACGCGAACACCAGTTTGTGGATTATTTGTACCATTCTTAAAAAGAGGTTCTTGATTTGCGCTGTCGTAAAAAGCGGTCAGCCCTAGAGCGTACAAGTGTTGTCCATAAAACCCGATATTTTCTGGAAAAGATAAATCTTCACGGGGAATTTCATCAATCTCAATATGCTGTCCAGTGAAAATCTTCTTGTAGGCATCATAATCGTGTGTGAATTGCTGGCGAAATGATCTCCCAGTCTTCAACCTGTTCCACATGGCGCACAGTAGTAAAGCTTCGTCGGACGATATTTGCTTAATGAGCAACGGAAAAGCCGGATGTGCATTCTGGACACGTTCGCTGTTCATGCTTGAGCTAAGCAGTCGAGAAAACATCTCGTCAATTGGTGTGCCTTCAGGTTCATATCGCACACCTTCAAAGATCGGTCCGAGAATCTGGGGTGGTGGTGCTATACGTTGTTCTTTCGGCACACGACGAAGCGAGTTGTCTATGTATCGCCTCAAGCGATCTTGGAGAGCCGCCGTTAGTTGAAATGGCGCTAGAACGAGATGAAGCGTTTTAGTTAGGTCTTCGATGACCGACCCGATTTGCTTTGCTCCAGGCTGTCCTGCGTCTTCATAAATCTCTTTGACTGGAATTTGCTTTGCAACTTCTGTCGCTATTGCCGTTGCGAGGTCCGTCGATTCCGCCATGCGCTAATCCCTTTGATTCGGCCTGACGTATTATATCGCTAAACAAAAACGCCGCGCACTCATCGAATGCGCGACGTTTTCATGTTGTTCTCTCAGTCGATAGAACGCCTTACAGCGCGATATCGGGAACCTTCTTCGCCGGTTCGCCAGCTGGAACGGTCGTGGTGGAGTTCAGCGCGTCGCGGTTGATCTGCGGCGGGGTGGGCAGCTGCAGCTGCTCGGCGGTGTAGGCCCATTCCTGCTGCACCATGTCGGCGGAATCGTTCAGCTTTGTGCCGTAGCTCGGAACGATCTGGCGAATCTTCGCCTGCCACTCGGGCGTTGCCACCTTGTCCTTGAAGACTTTTTCCAGAACGTTGAGCATGATCGGCGCGGCGGTCGAAGCACCCGGCGATGCGCCGAGCAGACCGGCAATGCTGCCGTCCTTCGAGGCAACGATTTCCGTGCCGAGTTTCAGCACGCCGCCCTTGTCGGCATCGCGCTTGATGATCTGCACGCGCTGACCGGCCTGCCACAGGCGCCAGTCGTCCTGTTTGGCGTTCGGGAAATATTCCTGCAACGCCGCGAAACGGTCGTCGTCGGACATCATCAACTGGCCCGCGAGGTATTCCACCAGCGGGTATTCATCTACGCCGACGCGCACCATCGGCCAGGCATTGCTGGTCGTGACCGAGGAAACGAGGTCGAAATAGGAGCCGTTCTTGAGGAACTTCGTCGAGAAGGTCGCGAACGGGCCGAACAGGATGACGCGCTTGCCGCCGATGACGCGGGTATCGAGATGCGGAACGGACATGGGCGGGGAACCGACCGATGCCTTGCCATAGGCTTTCGCCAGATGCTGCATCGTGATGTCGGGGTTCTCATTGACGAGGAAGGAGCCGCCGACCGGGAAGCCCGCATAGTCGTCGCTTTCCGGAATGCCGGACATCTGCAACAGGTGCAGCGCGCCGCCGCCTGCGCCGATGAAGACAAACTTGGCGTCGACGGTTTCCTCGCTCGAATCCTTCAGGTTCGTATAGGTCACGCGCCAGCTGCCATCCGCATTGCGCTGGATGTCGGCGACTTCGCTGTTGAGCTTCAGGTCGAAGTTGGGCTGGCTTTGCAGATGCGCGGCGAACTGGCGGGTGATTTCGCCGAATTCCAAATCCGTGCCAAGCGGCGACCAGGTTGCTGCGATCTTCTGGGAAGGATCGCGGCCTTCCATCATCAGCGGCACCCACTTCTTGATCTGTTCCGGATCGGTGGAGAATTCCATGCCGGCGAACAGCGGGCTTGCCTTCAGCGCTTCATAGCGCTTCTCGAGATAGGCGATGTTTTCATCGCCCCAGACGAAGCTCATGTGCGGCGTGTGGTTGATGAAGGAGCGCGGGTTCTTCAGAACGCCGTTCTTCACCTGCCATGCCCAGAACTGGCGCGAGATCTGGAACGACTCGTTGATGGCGATGGCTTGCGTGATCTTGACGTTGCCGTTGGCGTCTTCCGGCGTGTAGTTGAGTTCTGCGAGCGCGGAGTGGCCGGTGCCTGCATTGTTCCAGCCGTTGGAGCTTTCGAGTGCGACACCGTCCAGCCGCTCGAGCATCCGGATCGACCAGTTCGGCTCGAGTTCGCGCAGCCAAACGCCGAGCGTCGAACTCATGATGCCGCCGCCGATCAGTAGCACATCAACCTTCTGGGGCGCGCTGTTGGCCAGCACCGCAGAGGACGGCAGTGCAGCCGCGGCAATGCCAGCCAGCGCGGTGCCGAGAACCTGTCTGCGGTTCATGGGAAGCGAATTTTGGGAAAAATCGGTCGTCAGGGATTTGTCTTGATCGATGGGAGTCATGGCCATTCCTGGTTCTTGTTGTGTGTCAAAACACTCCTCCCGCCGGCCCCGTTATAGCAATCGCCAGAGGCGCACAACCGGGTCTGGGCGGCTGCTGTCAAGCGATTTACCTCCAGATTCAAAGGGGCAAATGGTCGCGGCGTGATTTTTACGCGGCATTTTTTCGCCGTAATCGCAATTATCGGACGAGGGGCGCGTCATTCAAACGGTTGAAACCGGAGAAGGGGGCAAAACCTGATAAAAGTCAGGAAACAGACCCGCCAAGCGTACCGCGCATGGGTGATATGCGCTCAGCGGGACGAAAAAAGCTCGTGAAAACGAGAAGGCCCGCCTGTTGATGGGCGGGCCTTTGGCTTTTTTGAGCTTTGTAAACTCAGTCTGCGGCAAGAAACTCTGCGCAATAGCTCGGGCCGTTCACGCCGGGACGGTCGGATACCGTGCGGACCGAGGTGATGCGGTAGTCGCTCGAAACGTTCAGCTGCACGGTGCAGGAGAGGTAGGCCGTGCGGGCGGGCGAAATCTGGCGGCCACGCTTGCCGTCCTTGCCTTCCTCGAACTTTGCCGGAACCGTCGCCTTCTTGTAGCCGCCGCGCCAGTTGTAGATTGTGGCGCTGCCAGCTTCGGTGTCGCTCAGTGGCGGGCCGAATTTTGCGAAGAAAACGCCGGCCGACTGGCCGACCCACCGGCTTTCAACGGGGCTCTTCTGGGTGAAGGAAGGGCCGGAACCTGTCGATGTGGTGCAGGCGGAAAGCGCAATTGCCAGTCCTGCGAGCGTTATGCTGCGAAAATACATGGTGAAATGTCCTTGTGTCCGAGTCCGGGCTTGCTGCCGATCATGCCGTTCCCCTAGCAGATTTGAGGCCGGGGGGCAGGGGTGGCTTGAACCTTGACGAAAATTTCCTGCCACAATTGCTTTTTTGTAACGTTCCGTCATCTCAAAAGCTTGCTATCGCGGGCTATGCGCGAAGTACTTCGGCCACCTGCCGGAACTTGTCACAAAAAATGCAATATCCCGCTTGTCGAATGCCGGAGGCTGGTCTATAGAAGCGCCGCTGGTCACGGAGTGTAGCGCAGTCTGGTAGCGCACCACGTTCGGGACGTGGGGGTCGGAGGTTCGAATCCTCTCACTCCGACCAGCTGAAAAGCCAAATAATATAATGGCTTCAAGAAATTCCCGACCACTTCTGCAAATCTCTCAATTCACGCCACGGCCCGAAGCCGCACTGTTTCGTATCTCCTGCTGATGCGCGTTTCTGCTGCCTCCATCATAAAAACGGGAACGCAAGCGCTCGTCAGTCGTTATTTCTCCAGAACAGCAATGGAGGATAACATGCTGAAGGGTATTGCACTTTGGGCCATGGGCGTTCCGCTTTTCGTGATCGTTCTGCTTTATATGTTCGTGTTTTAAGCCGGGTATTGCTGGCAAGCACAAAAAAGGCGACTGCCATGAGCAGCCGCCTTTTTGTTTTTATGGATTAAGCCCTCAGTCCAACTCACCCAGCAAGCGGGATGCCGTGGCGTTGTCCGTGCGGCGGATTTCGATCTCGTCGCGATGCTTGGCGAGAAGCTCGCTGGCAAGCAGCTTTTCGGCGAGATCAGCCGGCAAGGACAGAAGAACCCTGTCACCTTTTTCTTCCGCGTCACCGGCATTGCGCTTGGCCGTGATCATGCCGCCCGCCACCGTGTTGTTGGTGTCGGGATCGATCAGGATGAACGAGCCGGTCGAGCGGTTCTGCTCATAGGGATCGAAGATCGCCGTCTCATCGAAGGAGAGCCGGACCTTGCCGATGGCGTTCATCGGCAGCGTGTCTTCGTGTGTCTTCCATTCCCCGGCCTTGAGGTCGAGCTGGCTGACAGGCTGCACGCTGACACGCTGACGGCGGCTGCCGCTTTTCAGCCAGTAACGCTTGAATGGCTCGATGCCGCCCGGTTGCAGCGCCACCAGCTGCGCATCGAAGGCAAGCCCTGTCTGCGGCTGCGCCTCGATGGACACGATCATGTCGCCACGCGAAACGTCCACCTGCCGGTCGAGAACCAGTGTTACCGCATCGCCCGCAACGGCGGCGTTGCGCACCAGATCGAAGGTCACGATCTGCTTGATGTTTGCGACCATGCCGGAGGGAAGCACGACAACGCTGTCGCCGGGCTTGACCGAGCCGCCCGCGACCGTGCCCTGATAGCCTCGAAAGCTCTCTCCGGGACGCGACACGCGCTGTACCGGCAGACGGAAACCACCCGACTGCGCCGAACGAACTGTCGCCAGTTCCAGCGTTTCAACCAGCGTCGGGCCTTCATACCATGGCATGGACGCCTTGCCGGACAGAACGACGTTCTCGCCCTTCAAAGCCGACATAGGAATTGCGGTGATCTGCTTGATGCCAAGATCGGAGGCGAAGTCGCGGAACTCATGCGCGATCAGCTCGAACCCGGCCTTGTCGTACCCCGTCAGGTCGATCTTGTTGATGGCGAGCACGAATTGGCGGATCCCCATCAGCGCGGCGATGGTGGCGTGGCGGCGCGTCTGTTCGAGAATGCCGACACGCGCGTCGATCAGCAGCACGGCTAGATCGGCGGTCGAGGCGCCGGTCGCCATGTTGCGTGTATATTGCTCATGCCCGGGGGTGTCGGCGACGATGAAGGCACGCCGGTCGGTGGCAAAATAGCGATAGGCTACATCGATGGTGATGCCCTGTTCGCGCTCGGCCTGCAGACCGTCCAGCAGCAACGCGAAATCGGGCAGGCCAAGATCGTTCTGCTTGCCGCTGTCGCGGTGAAGCGTTGCGGCCTGGTCTTCTTTGACGGCCTTGGTGTCCCACAGCAGACGGCCGATCAGGGTCGACTTGCCGTCGTCCACGCTGCCGCAGGTGATGAGGCGAAGCGGGCGCGTGTCACGCGCCGCCTTCGAATGCTCGGCGAAGGGCAGGATCGTTGCGGAAGAGGGGGGAATGGTGGCGGCCGCGGTCATCAGAAATAGCCCTCGCGCTTCTTCTTCTCCATCGAACCGGACTGGTCGCGGTCGATGGCGCGGCCCTGCCGTTCGGAAACGGTAGCGATTTCAAGCTCGGCGATCACTTCCTGAAGCGTGGTCGCCTCGGAGCGGATCGCGCCGGTCAGCGGGAAGCAGCCGAGCGTGCGGAAGCGGATCGAGCCGTGCTTGATCTCTTCGCCCGGCTGAAGCTCCAGCCGCTCGTCCTCGGCCAGGATCATCATGCCGTCGCGCTCGATATAGGGACGCTCCGCGGCGTAATAGAGCGGAACCAGCGGAATGTTCTCCGCCTCGATGTAGCGCCAGATGTCCACTTCGGTCCAGTTGGACAGCGGGAAGGCGCGCACGCTTTCACCCTTGCGGACCATGCCGTTGTAGATGTTCCACAGTTCCGGGCGCTGGTTGCGCGGATCCCATTTGTGGTCGGGCGTACGGAAGGAATAGATACGCTCCTTGGCGCGGCTGGCTTCCTCGTCGCGTCGTGCGCCGCCGAAGGCCGCGTCGAACTGGCCTGCATCCAGCGCTTGGCGCAGTGCTTCCGTCTTCATGATGTCGGTGTAGAGGGCCGAGCCGTGGCTGAACGGCGTGACGTTCTCCGCGGCGCCACGCGGGTTGGTATGGGAAATGAGGTCAAGATCGTATTCCTTGACGATGTTGTCGCGGAACTCGATCATCTCCTTGAATTTCCAGCCGGTATTGACATGCAGCAGCGGAAAGGGAATGCGGCCGGGGAAAAACGCCTTGCGTGCCAGGTGCAGCAGCACCGAACTATCCTTGCCGATGGAATAAAGCATCACCGGCTTGTCGAATTCGGCGGCGACTTCGCGGAAAATATGAATAGCTTCGTTTTCAAGTGCCTTCAGGTGGGGATCGAGCGGCGGCTTGGATGCGACGGTATTCTTGCTGTCCGTCTCGTGGACTGCGTTGGACATTGTAAGCTCCGGTATGTCTATGAAATGATTATCGTTGCGGGATGGCGGAAATGGCGGAACTCTGTTCCGCGCCAGCGACGTGAAGACCGCATTCGCGTTTCTCGTCGTTTTCCCACCACCATCGACCGGCGCGTTCTGGTTCGCCGGGCTTGATGGCGCGCGTACACGGCTCGCAGCCGATCGAGGGATAACCGCGCGCATGCAACGGATTGACGGGAATGTTCTCGGCAGCGACATGGGCGCGGATCTTTTCGATATCCCAGTCGGCCAGCGGATTGATCTTGATGAGATTGCGCTCCGCATCGAATTCGGCAAACGGCGTGGTCGCGCGGTTGCCGGACTGACCGCGACGCAGGCCCGTGATCCAGAAGGACGCGCCTTCCAGAGCCTTGCCGAGCGGGATCAGTTTTCTGATATGACAGCAGGCGTGACGGGCTTCGACGCTTTCGTAAAAGCCGTTGAGGCCGTATTTCTCAGCATAGGCGTCGATATCGTCCTGGTCGGGACGGAAGCGGCGGATTTCAATGCCGAAACGATCTTCCGTTTCCTCGATGAGGTCGACGGTTTCCTTGAACAGACGTCCGGTTTCCAGCGTTACAACATCCACCGGCAGCCGGTGCGTTCCGATTGCGGCGGTAATGACCTGATCTTCGATGCCGAGACTGGTGGTGAAGACGGCGCGGCCGCCGAGGCTTGCCACAAAGGATAGCCGACCAGCGAGATCGAGCGCTGCAAGTGTGGTGTCAAGCGATGCGATATCGGCGGTTGCGGGTACTGGAACAGGCTTAATCGTCATTGTCACGTCCGGGATTACGATGGCCGATTATTGTTGAATTCTAAGGCTTCGGACAGAAATGACAGTCTGACTCCACTGCGGTTCAGAGCAAATATGTCTCATGGCGGTGGGACCGTGCGCAAAAGATGCCCGTTCACCTTGTTGCAACGCCGTATTTGAATTGTGACAGCAACTGCGCTAAGCCTGAATTGCCCTGTATTTCGGGTTGTGTTGTACTGGTTTCACGATGATTTCCCAGAAGGCAAAATATGCGCTGAGAGCGCTGGCTGCGTTGGCAAAGTCCAAGGAGGCCGGCCCTGTGCAGATTTCCGATATCGCCCGCGAACAGGCCATTCCGAAAAAGTTTCTCGAGCAGATCCTGCTGGAACTGAAACACGACGGCATGGTCGAAAGCCGCCGCGGCAAGCAGGGCGGTTATCTGCTGCTGCGTCCGGCCAACGATATCACCTTCGGCGAGGTTTTGCGGCTGATCGACGGACCGGTCGCGCCGCTGCCCTGTCTGTCGCAGACCGCCTATCGCCGCTGCGAGGACTGTGATGGCGAAAGCGCCTGCGAAATACGCCACGTCTTCGCCCGTGTGGCCGATGCCACCCGCAACATCCTGTTCAACACCACAATCGCGGATGCCGTTGCCGGTGTCGACGTGCCGGAACTGCTGACGGCCTGACATACTGCACACACGTCAACAGAATTTTCCGTAACGGCGCTTGTCGAAGGCTGGAATGACGGGAAGCGATAATGCGCTCACCGCATCCTTTCAGGCCAAGGCCGCGAAAAAATCGTCTAAAGTACGATAATATTTTTCCCAAAACTGGCAAAAAATCGTCAAAAATGTGAAACGCTTTTGCATTCGGCAAACTTTTACACGACGCTTGTTGCGCATTTCGCTTATGCTGCGTTGTATTTGTTGCCCGCGCAAACGCGTTAAGGAAACACTTTTTCGATCGTATTCGGCCTCATTGACCAACTCTACTGGACCGGTAGAGTTAAGCCATCTTCATCAGGAGGGAATACCGATGACTAAGCTTCTGTCCGGTTTGAGCGTTGTCGCTCTCGGCCTTTCACTGGCTTTGGGGGGCGTTGGCTCTGCTTTCGCGGAAACCAAGCTTCTCAACGTGTCCTACGATCCGACCCGCGAACTCTACAAGGAATTCAACGAAGCCTTCGCCAAGAAGTGGAAGGCAGACAGCGGGGAAGACGTCACCATCCAGCAGTCGCACGGCGGTTCCGGCAAGCAGGCCCGTTCTGTGATCGACGGACTGGAAGCAGACGTGGTGACGCTTGCGCTACAGAGCGATATCGACGCTATCGTGTCGAACACCGGCAAGATCAACAAGGACTGGCGCACCCGCCTGCCGCACAATTCTTCTCCTTATACCTCCACCATCGTTTTCCTCGTTCGCAAGGGCAACCCCAAGAACATCCATAACTGGGGTGATCTGGTGAAGGGCGATATCCAGATCGTCACGCCGAACCCGAAGACCTCCGGCGGCGCGCGCTGGAACTATCTGGCCGCATGGGCCTGGGCGAACGAAGAGTTCAAGGGTGACAAGGCCAAGATCGAAGCCTATGTCGGCGAACTCTACAAGCGCGCTCCCGTTCTCGACACCGGCGCACGCGGCTCGACGGTGACCTTCGCCCAGCGCCAGATCGGCGATGTTCTGCTGGCATGGGAAAACGAAGCCTATCTGGCCGGTGAGGAATTCGGCAAGGATGCCTTCGATATCGTCGTGCCGCCGATCTCGATCCTGGCGGAGCCTCCGGTTGCCGTCGTTGATGCCAACGTCGATGCCAAGGGCACCCGCAAGGCCGCCGAGGCATATCTCAACTATCTCTATTCGGACGAGGGGCAGAATATCGCTGCCAAGCACTTCTACCGCCCGTCCAATCCGGCCGTGGTTTCGAAGGACCTGCTCAAGCAGCTGCCCGACATCAAGCTTGTGACCATCGATGATCCGCAGTTCGGCGGTTGGGCCAAGGCACAGCCTGAACATTTCGGTGACGGCGGCATCTTCGACCAGATTTACAAGCCCGCGAACTAGGTGGATGATGGGCGGACGCCAAAGCCCATCACGCGGTAGAAATACCGGAAAAGCTTGAGGTTGATCGACCGGACACCGTGCCGGTCGATGCTTTGTAACAAGACCGGAGAATAACCGGTCCTCTTATTGTATCTCCGGAGCCTTGATGACCAATAACGTGTCCGGAAACAGGTGGAAGTGGCGTCAATCGAGTGTGATACCGGGTTTCGGCCTCACCTTCGGTTATACGGTCTTTTACCTGTTTCTCATTATTCTTATTCCGCTTGCCGGTCTGGTCTGGTCGACGGCAAAACTGGGTCTTTCGGATTTTATCGCCATCGCCATGGACCGCCGCACCCTGAATGCGTTGCGTGTCAGCTTCGGCACCGCGTTCCTCGCGGCAATGGTCAATGCGGTTTTCGGCGTCATCGTCGCATGGGTTCTCACACGTTACCGCTTCCCCGGCCGCCGTTTCGTCGATGCCATCGTTGATCTGCCTTTCGCGCTGCCCACGGCCGTTGCCGGTATCGCTCTGACGACGCTTTACGCCAATCGCGGCTGGGTCGGTTCGCTGTTCGAGCCTTTCGGCATCAAGATCGCCTTCACGCCAACCGGCATCGTCATTGCGCTGATCTTCATCGGGCTGCCTTTCGTTGTACGCACCGTCCAACCGGTGATGGAAGAGATCGATCGGCAGGTGGAGGAGGTGGCCGCCACGCTGGGCGCCAACCGTTTTCAGACGATCACGCGCGTTCTGCTTCCAAGCCTGACGCCCGCCATCCTCACGGGCTTCGCACTCGCCTTCGCCCGCGGTGTCGGCGAGTACGGCTCGGTCATCTTCATTGCGGGTAACATTCCCTATGTCTCGGAAATTGCCCCGCTGCTGATCGTCATCCGCCTTGAAGAGTTCAACTACGCGGGTGCGACGGCCATCGCCACCATCATGCTGATCATCTCGTTTGTCATGCTTTTCGTCATCAATCTCATTCAGGCCTGGAGCCGCAAGAGGTACGGTTATGTCTGATGCCATCTCCCGCACCTCCGCCAAGCCGTTTCGTGACCCGGCCAGTGAAAGCCTGACAGCTCGGTTGACGCTGATGGGCATCGCCTTCCTGTTTCTCGCCGCCTTCCTCGTGCTGCCGCTGGTGTCGGTGTTCTTCGAGGCATTCCGCACTGGGCCGGATGCCTTCTGGGAGGCGATTTTCGAGCCGGATGCGGTCGCCGCTATCCGCCTGACGTTGCTGGTTGCCGCGATATCGGTGCCGCTCAACCTCGTGTTCGGCGTTGCTGCGGCCTGGGCCATCGCGAAGTTCGAATTCCGAGGCAAGGCGTTCCTGATTACCCTGATCGACCTGCCGTTTTCGATTTCGCCGGTCATATCCGGTCTGGTCTACGTCATCCTGTTTTCTTCGCACAGCGTGCTTGGCCCGTGGCTTAAAAGCCATGGCATCGAAATTCTCTTTGCCGTGCCGGGCATCGTGCTGGCGACGATCTTCGTTACCTTCCCCTTCGTGGCCCGCGAACTGATCCCGCTGATGCAGGAGCAGGGCAACGGCGACGAGGAGGCGGCGATTTCGCTCGGTGCGAGCGGGTGGCAGACTTTCTGGTATGTGACGGTCCCCAATATCAAATGGGGGCTGCTCTATGGGGTTCTGCTCTGCAACGCCCGCGCCATGGGCGAATTCGGTGCCGTGTCGGTGGTGTCTGGCCATATCAGGGGTGAGACGAACACCATGCCGCTGCATGTCGAGATTCTCTATAATGAGTACAACATGGTCGCGGCCTTCTCGGTGGCGACGCTGCTTGCCGGTCTGGCGCTTGTGACCCTCGTTCTCAAAACAATTCTTGAAATTCGCTTTGGCGCGGGCAACGCAGCCGGCAAGCATTGAAAGGCATCTTCATGGAAGTGAAAGTTTCCGGCATCACCAAGCAGTTCGACCGCTTTCCGGCGCTGAACGATGTGTCGCTCGACATCCGTTCCGGTGAGTTGATCGCCTTGCTCGGCCCCTCCGGTTCCGGCAAGACGACGCTGCTGCGCCTGATTGCCGGTCTGGAGCAGCCGACCCAGGGGCAGATCTTTTTTGGTGATGAGGACGCTTCGCACCGCACGGTTCAGGAGCGCAATGTCGGTTTCGTTTTCCAGCACTATGCACTCTTCCGTCACATGACGGTGGCGGAGAACATTGCCTTTGGCCTCAAGGTGCGTCCGTCCGACAGACGCCCGCCCAAGGCTGAGATTCGCAAGCGTGTGTCCGATCTTCTGGACATGGTGCATCTCTCTGGTCTGGAGAAGCGTTACCCCAGCCAGCTTTCCGGCGGTCAGCGTCAGCGCGTGGCTCTTGCCCGCGCCGTTGCCATCGAGCCGAAGGTTCTGCTGCTCGATGAGCCGTTCGGCGCGCTCGATGCCAAGGTGCGCAAGGAACTTCGCCGCTGGCTGCGCGAGTTTCACGACCGCACGGGGCACACCACGATCTTTGTGACCCACGACCAGGAAGAAGCGCTCGAACTGGCCGACCGCGTGGTGGTCATGAGCCAGGGCAAGATCGAGCAGGTCGGCACGGCCGACGACGTTTACGATACGCCGAACTCTCCTTTCGTATTCTCCTTCATCGGTGAATCTTCGAGCCTGCCGGTGTCGGTGCGTGATGGCCATGTGCTGTTTCAGGGCGAAAGCATCGGCATCCATGAAAGCGGGGCGGGTGACGGCGAGCTGTTCTTCCGTCCGGAAGATGTCGTGCTGACGCAGGAAAAGGACACGCTGTACGGCAAGGTCACCACCTGTCGCCGCCTTGCGGGTACGCGTATCGCCGAGATCGATATCGCCAACGAAGGCCACGCGCCGTATCACCTCGAAATCGAGGTGCCGCTCGATGCTGCCGTGGCGGTCGGGGCCGAACTGCGTTTCCGCCCGACACGCTGGAAGGTGTTTCGCAAGTAACGTCAGCTTTCCGTCATTCCTGCTCGAGGCCGGAACGCCGATGAGGGTGATCTTGCCGGAAGTATCAGAACCGGCAATGGTTTTGACAAGGCGTGAGCCTCACATTTCCGCAGTGAAATAAAATGAATCCAGAAACGGAAAAGGGTCGCCAGAGGCGACCCTTCCATGAGTTTGGTCTTGTTTCAGACCCGGGACTGTTTCTCAACGTTCCGAAGGTTGGGCCAATTATGCCGAGGGCTGCCCCGGCGAAACCGCACCCTTTCCATTGCCTGAACCAAAGACCGAAATCTCATTAGACATTGGATCACCTCCTTCCACTACGTTGAACATAACTAAAAGGTAGTACGATTCGTGCGGATTGCAAGCGAAGCGTCACGAAACGGTCATCACGATTTTGCCGACGTGGTTGCTGCTCTCCATCAGGCGGTGCGCCTCAACCACATCTTCGAGGCTGAAGACCTGATTGATGACGGGGGCGATCTTGCCGCTTTCGACCAGCGGCCAGACCTGCTCGACGAGTTCATCGCGGATCGCGCGTTTTTCATCCGCAGTGCGTGGGCGCATGGTGGAGCCGGTGACGGTCAGGCGCTTGACCATGATTGGTGTGAGGTTGACCTTGTCCGCCACGGCGCCGCCGAGAAAGGCGATGATCGAAAGGCAGCCGTCCTTGGCGAGTAACGCGATGTTCTTCTCGAAGTAGGCTGCGCCGATCATGTCGAGAATGACGTCGACACCCTTGCCGCCGCTTTCTGCCTTGATGACAGCAGCGAAATCCTCCTCCCGGTAATTGATGGCGCGTTTTGCGCCGAGCTGCTCGCAGGCGTCGCATTTCTCCTTCGAGCCGGCCGTTGCGAAGACTTCAGCGCCGAAGGCTTTGGCAAGCTGGATCGCGGTCGTGCCGATGCCGCTCGAGCCGCCATGAATGAGGACCGTTTCGCCTTCCGTCAGCCCGGCCATCTGGAAAAGATTGGCCCAGACTGTGAAGAACGTTTCGGGCAAGGCTGCTGCCTTTACCGCATCATAGCCTTTCGGGAAGGGTAGCGCCTGTCCGGCAGGCACGGCGCAATATTCGGCATAGCCACCGCCGTTGGCGAGCGCGCAGACCCTGTCGCCGATGGCAAACTCATCGACACCCTCACCGAGTGCGACGATCTCCCCGGCGATCTCCAGCCCCAGAATCGGGCTTGCATCCTTCGGTGGCGGATAGCTGCCCTGGCGCTGGGCGACGTCCGGCCGGTTGACGCCGGCGGCATGTACCTTCACGAGGATCTCGCCTGCGCGAGGGGAGGGAACAGGCCCGCTCGAAAGCCGCATGACGTCCGGACCACCATGGGAGGAAAGGTCAACGAAACGCATGGTCACAGGCAGGGTCATGGTATGCTCCTTCATGTTGGCTGCTCCTCTGATTTAGGGGAGGCGGGCAGCTTATGGAAGAAGACCCTTTGTCGCGAGTGTCAAATTGTCTCGCCGAAACTGCGGATGACGAGGCCACCTTCGTCATCCTTCGCGGCTTTCTTGATCGCGGCGATTTCGCTACCGATCCGCTCGGGATTGGCAAGAACGAGCCCCTTCGGCAGTGTCAGGACACCGATGGAGCAGCGCAGCAGGGAGAAATCCCGCTCGTTGCCATGGCGGTCCTGGCCCTTCATGCGCCCGGCCTCGCGGTCTTCGGGAGAATAAAGTTCGGCAACATCGTCGTGGAAGTCGCTGAGCAGGCGCTCCAGAATTTCCGTCAGCTCCTCAACGGTCCAGTCGCGGACACCGATGAAGAAGTCGTCGCCGCCGATATGGCCGAGGAAGCAGTCGCCTGCGAAGAAATAGCGCCGGATCAGCGCTGAAAACAGGCTGATGGCGTGGTCCCCGGCATGGAAGCCGTACTTGTCGTTGAACGGCTTGAAATTGTCGAAGTCGCAGTAACAGAAGAACCGCATCTCGTCGCCGTCGCTGCAACTGTCGGCAATGAAGCTGCCGATGGCGCGGTTGCCGGGGAGCGCGGTCAGCGGATTCTGATCCTGCGCCATCTTCAGCTGTTTTTCATTGATGACCTTGATGAGCGAGGCGGCGGAAACGACACCGGCATAACGCATGTTCTCGGTCAGGATAACGCAGGCGCTGCCGCCCATGCTGGTGAACATGTTCATGAGCTGGTCGGCATTGGCGTCCAACCCGACAATCGGTGCGCCGTCGACGAAGTGGGATATCGTCCGCTCATACATCTTGTTTTTCAGCAGATCGCGACCGAACGGCTGATAGATATATTCCTTCAGGTGATATTCGTTGATGACGCCGCGTGGTTCGCCGTTGGCATTGAGAACGGGAAAGAACGCCTGCTGGGGGTTTTTGCGGAACAGTTCGAAAACGCTGTCCACGCTGTCGTGTTCGTAGACGGTCGGAAGCCGCTCGATCTCACGGCGGATCAGGATTTCGTCCAGCGTCTGGCTGCTGCGGCGGGCTATTCCTATGCGGTTGAGATGCGGGAAACTCTGCGGCAGCTCGCTCGTGAAAACGGTCGGTTTGGCGATCAGCCATCCCTGCACCAGATCGACTCCATATTCCCGGCAGGCCAGAAATTCCGCTTCTGTTTCGATGCCTTCCGCAATGACGCGCACGCCCAGAACATGGGCGATGTTGACGATGTTGCGAACGAGATGCTGCTTGCGCGGGTGGTGGTCGACGCTGCTGATGAAATGGCGGTCGATCTTGAGATAATCCAGCGGGAAGTCACACAGCAGTTTCATCTCGCCGTGCCCGGCGCCGAAATCATCGATCGCCAGCTTGAAGCCTTCCCGGCGCATGCGCTCGATCAGCGATTTGAATTCCGGCACGCTGGTATTGTCGAAGCGTTCCGAAAGCTCGAAGCAGATGGAGGAAGGCGGGATACCCGCCTTGGCGAGGTTTTCGACCAGCCTGTCCAGTATGACGTCGCCATGGCGGATGAGCCGGACATCGAGATTGAGGAACAGCGTGGCAGAGGAAAAGTCAGGAAGGGTGGAGAACTTCGCAAGCGCACGGCTCGCAAGCATCTGTTCGAAGTTGACCAGTTCACCGTCTTCCGCTGCCTGATCGAGAAGCGAAAGCGGATCGCGAAAACCGAGGCGGTCGTAACCACGCATCAGCGATTCATAACCGAAAATCGTGCCTGTGCTTGCTTCCACGATCGGCTGGAAGGCTGTTTCAAGCACCAGTTTCGCCATTGGAAATATTTGCCCCGAGGCAAAACGCCGGATGACTTCTTGCTCAAACGTTGCCGCCGGCATTCATTTTCTCCATGCCTGTCGTCCCTACCGGTTCTGTTCATAGGGCGCCTGATCGCACCCGACCTTCACGGACGTAGTTTATTTTGGAGGGATGATGCATGGCAGCGGTCAACAAAAGCTTTCGCCTGTGTGAAGCTTTTGTGAAAGGTTGTGCTGGCCTTCAACGAATTGGGTCGTGCTCACGAAAATCTCCAGAGATTCTCGCGAAACACAACGCAAGAGTTTAAAAAAACCGGACAGGGCACCCGCGCTGCAACAAAAGCGCAACCGGGGCGATCTGCGTGCTCTGTGGCGGACTTATGCCCGCCGGATGCGCACCGCATGGGCCGCGTAAAGCTCCGCGACGTTCAGCCGTTCCCTGTCGGGATCGTCTTCCCTGGTGGATGTCGGGCCTGCATTCTGTGCAGCGGACGCTGCCCACAGTCTCAGTGCAGCTCTGACGACCTCGCTGCCGGATGCATATTCGCCGCAATCCACGGCATCTCGCATTCTCGCTGCCTGTTCCGGGGAAATGGATACTGTCACCATTGGCATGATATCTCTCCCTGTTGTCAACGACCGCGCCGAACGAACTCGATACATGGCGATCAGCGGGCGCGCATTGACGGCTTTTTTCAATGCATTCGTCTGGCGCCGCTTCCAGCGAAATTGGTATCACCAACCATTCTACCACGAAACGCGTTCCATACCCAATTTGCAGTATATTGTGGTTTGGTTTTTCTAGTACGGGCAGGCTGACGATATATTCGCGTCACCGCCCTATTGGCTTACTCACGGATCGCAAAAGAAAGCGCGATCAATGCACAACCCTGCATGATCAGATCGATGGCCAAAAACAGGCCGAGCACCCAGAGACTGTTCACGGGCCATCCGGCAGCAATCACCAGTCCCGCAAGCGCCGTGACGAAACCGGCAGACGCGACCCACCCCCAGCCTTTGGCAGGTTTCAGCTTGAGGCCGACGTAAATGCGGAAAGCCCCGGCAATCACCAGCGATACCGCCATCACTAGGGTCAGAACAGCGGCCGTTAGGTCCGGGTTCTGAAACGCGATTACACCCGCGATGGCGTAGAGCAGGCCGCTCAATGTCCAGAACAGGATATTCTCCCAGCCCTTGACCTGAAAGGCGTGGAGCAGGTGCAAGATGCCGCCCATCAGCATCATGACCCCGACATAGAAGACCGAGGCAATGGTCGCGACCAGAAGATTACCGAGTGCGATCACGCCAAAGGTCAGGAGGACGAGGCCGAGCGCCAGAAACCATCCCCACTTCTCTTTGAGTGGCGAAAATCCGAGCGGATTGAGACTGTGCGTCATCTCTCTGTCTCCGGAGTTTGTCGGGCTACACGCTATCACGATTACCGTATAGCGCAACGTCGATCCCGGAGATTTGATCTGCCGCAAACAGGCAACCTAAATGGCGCGTTTTTTATTGATTGATGAGTCAATCAATAATAATTTGCCTTCCGTCAAGGAGAGTGAGATGCCGAAAGTCGGAATGGAGCCGGTGCGAAGAAAGGCTCTGGTGGATGCCGCGTTGCGCACCATCGGTCACCACGGATCACTGAATGTCACGATGTCGGATATCGCGCGCGAAGCGGGCGTATCGGCGGCGCTGGCGCATCATTATTTCGGCAGCAAGCAGCAGCTTCTTCTCGAAACGATCCGCAGCCTGCTTCGGGATCTGCGCCGCGATGCGGTTGCCGCGTTGACGCGGGCATCAGGTCCCCGCGAACGCCTGAGCGCCATCGTCCATGTCTCGTTCCAGTCCGACCAGTTCACGCCGGAAGCGGTGGCCGCTTGGCTCGCCTTTTATGTTGATGCGCAACGCTCGGAGGAGACGCGCCGTCTTCTGGTTCTTTATGCCCGCCGCCTGCGCTCGAACCTCCTGTCCAGCCTCAGCCGGCTTTGCCCGCCTGATGATGCGGCCCGCATCGCCGAAGGTGCGGCTGCCCTGATCGACGGGCTTTACATTCGCCACAGCTTGCGGGCCGCCCCGCCTGCATTCTCTTCCGCGCCAGCGCTTGTCGAAGATTATTTCGATGTGCAGCTCAAACCTTTTTCCGATGGACGGCGTTCCAAGCCATCCGTCCGCATTCTTTGAGGACGATATCATGACCCTGAAAGCCCAGCCCAAAGCCTCGCATTTCATCGATGGCGAGTATGTCGAGGACGTGAACGGCACGGTCATCGAGAGCGTCTTTCCTGCAACCGGCGAAATCATTGCCCGCCTGCATGCCGCCACACCTGCCATCGTGGAACGCGCCATTGCGTCCGCCAGGCGCGCCCAGAAGGAGTGGGCGGCGATGAGCCCTATGGCGCGTGGCCGCATATTGAAGCGCGCCGCCGATATCATGCGCGAGCGCAACGAGGCGCTGTCGGAACTGGAAACGTTAGATACCGGCAAACCTATCCAGGAAACCATCGTTGCGGACCCGACCTCCGGTGCGGATGCATTCGAGTTCTTCGGCGGCATCGCCCCCTCGGCGCTGAATGGCGATTACATTCCGCTAGGTGGTGATTTTGCCTACACCAAACGCGTACCGCTTGGCGTCTGCGTCGGCATCGGCGCTTGGAACTATCCCCAGCAGATCGCTTGTTGGAAGGCCGCGCCCGCACTGGTGGCTGGCAACGCCATGGTCTTCAAGCCCTCTGAAAACACCCCGCTCGGCGCGCTGAAGATCGCTGAAATCTTGGTCGAAGCCGGTCTGCCCAAGGGGCTGTTCAACGTCATTCAGGGCGATCGGGACACCGGCCCACTACTGGTCAACCATCCCGATGTCGCCAAGGTGTCCCTGACCGGCTCCGTGCCGACCGGTCGCAAGGTGGCTGCCGCCGCCGCCGGACACCTGAAGCATGTCACAATGGAACTCGGCGGCAAGTCGCCGCTGATCGTTTTCGATGACGCCGATATTGAAAGCGCTGTTGGTGGGGCGATGCTCGGAAACTTCTATTCGTCCGGTCAGGTCTGCTCCAACGGCACACGTGTTTTCGTGCAGCGCAAGGTGAAGGACCGTTTCCTCGAGAACCTGAAAAGCCGGACCGAGGCGATGGTGCTGGGCGATCCCTTGGATTACGCCACCCACCTCGGCCCGCTGGTGTCGAAGGCCCAGCAGGAAAAGGTTCTGGCCTATATCGAAAAGGGCAAGGCCGAAGGCGCGACGCTTGTGACCGGCGGCGGCATTCCCAACAATGTTTCGGGTGAGGGCGCTTATGTGCAGCCGACCGTTTTTGCCGATGTGACGGATACCATGACCATTGCCCGCGAAGAGATCTTCGGGCCGGTCATGTGCGTTCTGGATTTCGATGATGAGGATGAGGTTCTGGCCCGCGCCAACGCCACGGAGTTCGGGCTTGCAGGTGGCGTCTTCACCGCCGACCTCTCCCGCGCCCATCGCGTCGTGGATCAGCTGGAGGCGGGAACACTGTGGATCAACACCTATAACCTCTGTCCGGTGGAGATACCGTTCGGTGGCTCCAAGCAGTCGGGATTCGGCCGTGAGAACTCGGCGTCGGCCCTCAATCACTACAGCGAATTGAAGACGGTGTACGTGGCAACGGGCAAGGTCGAGGCGCCTTACTGACGACAGGCGCTCCCCTGCTAAGGGAGTATACCGACCCGAACCCCCGACAGGACATTTGAGAGCAGAAGACATGCAGCAGGCAGATTTCGTCATCGTCGGTTCCGGCTCCGCAGGCTCTGCGCTTGCCTATCGTCTGTCGGAAGACGGCAGATATTCCGTCATCGTCATCGAGGCCGGTGGCTCCGATTTCGGTCCCTTCATCCAGATGCCCGCGGCACTTGCATGGCCGATGAGCATGAAGCGTTACAACTGGGGTTATCTGTCGGAACCCGAGCCGAACCTCAACAACCGCCGCATCACCGCGCCGCGCGGCAAGGTCATAGGCGGTTCGTCCTCTATCAATGGGCTGGTGTATGTTCGCGGCCATGCCGAGGACTTCAATCGCTGGGAAGAGCTCGGCGCGCACGGCTGGTCCTACGCGGATGTACTTCCCTACTTCAAACGCATGGAGCACAGCCACGGCGGCGAGGAGGGCTGGCGTGGCACGGACGGTCCGCTGCATGTGCAGCGCGGCCCCGTGAAGAACCCGCTGTTTCACGCCTTCATTCAGGCCGGTCAGCAGGCCGGTTTCGAGCTGACGGACGACTATAACGGCTCCAAGCAGGAAGGCTTTGGCCTGATGGAGCAGACCATCCATCACGGCCGCCGCTGGTCGGCCGCAAATGCTTATCTTCGCCCCGCGCTGAAGCGCGGCAATGTCACGCTGGTCAACGGGTTTGCACGCAGGATCGTTATCGAGAACGGCCGCGCCACAGGTGTCGAGATCGAGCGCAAGGGCGTGGTTGAAACCCTGCGTGCAAACCGCGAAGTCATCGTGTCTGCCTCGTCGTTCAATTCGCCCAAGCTGCTGATGCTGTCCGGTATTGGCCCCGCGGATCATTTGCGGGACATGGGTATCGAGGTGAAGGTGGATCGTCCCGGTGTCGGGGCCAACCTTCAGGACCACATGGAGTTCTATTTCCAGCAGGTATCCCTGAAGCCGGTATCGCTCTATTCGTGGCTGCCATGGTTCTGGCAGGGCGTGGCGGGCGCGCAATGGCTGCTGTCGAAGGGTGGGCTTGGCGCTTCCAATCAGTTCGAAGCCTGCGCGTTCCTGCGCTCAAGCGCCGGGTTGAAGCAGCCGGACATCCAGTTCCATTTCCTGCCCGTCGCGATCTCCTATGACGGAAAGGCAGCCGCGAAAAGCCACGGCTTTCAGGTGCATGTCGGCTACAACCTGTCCAAGTCACGCGGTAACGTGACCTTGCGCTCGTCGGACCCGAAGGACGATCCGCTTATCCGCTTCAACTATATGAGCCACGCGGAAGACTGGGAGAAATTCCGCCACTGCGTTCGCCTGACACGCGAAATCTTCAGCCAGAAGGCATTTGACGAGTTTCGCGGGCCGGAAATCCAGCCCGGCGAGAAGGTGCAGTCGGATGCCGAGATCGATGCCTTCCTGCGCGAGCATCTCGAAAGCGCCTATCACCCCTGCGGCACCTGCCGGATGGGTGATCGCAACGACCCCATGGCGGTCGTCGACCCTGAATGCCGCGTCATCGGCGTCGATGGCCTGCGCGTTGCGGACAGCTCGATTTTCCCGCATGTGACCTATGGAAACCTCAACGGCCCCTCGATCATGACCGGCGAAAAGGCGGCCGACCATATTCTCGGAAAGCAGCCGCTGCCGCGCTCCAATCAGCAGCCGTGGGAAAATCCGCGTGCAGCGGTGAGCGACCGGTGAAGGCTTAGTGGTAGTCGTCTTCGCGATGGTGGCGAGCTGCGGCAATTGTTACTGTTTCCGGGCCGTCGATCCTGAACAGAACGATGTATCCGGATGAGCCGAAGGGGATGAGGAGTTCGGGCATAAGGCTGGTGCCGCCTTGCGCCCGACGGCAACTGAATGGAAATTCGACCAGCATGTTAAGGCCGCTTCGAAGGGCTGTTATGGCTCGCTCTGCCGTTTCGATATTATAGATGACGATGTAATCATAAATCCGATCAAAGTCTTCAACCGCCTCCGCTGTGTTCCGAAGCGTATAGCTCATTTCTGTCTGGCTGCCTTAGCGGCATCCAGTTTTCATTGCACCATGGAGAGTATGTCGTCGGTTGTATAATAAACGCCGGTACGTTCAGCCTCCTCCAGCGACGCCAGTCCGCTCGCGACGAATTCTGGCTCGATGCGGAGGGAGGGGAGGGTCGCCGTTTTCATGGGAAGTCTCCATGCGTTGCAATTGCGATGCGTGATTGCGCGCCGGTCGGTGGCGATTGTCAAAGACGTGGTTGCAATCCCGGTCGGGGAGGCAGATAAACGGGCCTTCCCACCTGACGTTTGCCAAAAATCCGGTCTGGACTGCCATGCCTGCCAATTATAAGAAGATGAAGATGCTCCGCCGTTCCCGCGTTGTCTGGGGATCCTGGCGGGTGTGGAAACCGCGTGCCGTTTTCTGGCTTGGCGCGCTGGCCGTTGGTGTTATCAGCGTCGGCTTCGCATGGCTGGCGGACCGCGCCCAGCATCTGTTCTTTGCGGCAACATCGTCGGGTGAATGGTCCTTTCTTCTGCCGCTCCTCATCACACCGCTCGGCTTTACGCTGTGCGCATGGCTTGCGTTCACCGTGTTCCCGAATGCTGGTGGCAGCGGCATTCCGCAGGCCATTGCCGCCCGCCATCTGCGTGATCATGAGGATCGCTCGCGGCTACTGTCGCTCAAGCTTGCCTTCGGCAAGGTCGTGCTGACGGTCGCGGGGTTGCTGTCCGGCGCGTCGATTGGCCGGGAAGGGCCGACGGTGCAGGTCGGCGCCTCGATCATGCTGCAGGCGGCACGCTGGGGCGGCATGGCGCAGGCGAGGGGGCTTATTCTGGCGGGATCGGCGGCTGGCATTGCCGCGGCCTTCAATACGCCGCTTGCCGGCATCGTCTTCGCCATCGAGGAAATGAGCCGCACCTATGAATCCCGCTCCAACGGGCTGGTTCTGACCGCCGTCATCCTCTCCGGCCTTGCGTCTCTGGGGCTGGTCGGCAGCTATACATATTTCGGCACCAGTTCGGTGCTGGCTGAAACGGCAAGGGACTGGGCGCTGGTGCTGGTTTGCGGCATCGGTGGCGGTGCTTTCGGTGCACTGTTCAGCGCAGGCGCACTGCGCATTTCCCAGCGCATCCGTCGCTGGGCGCAGGCCATGCCGCTGAAAAGGATGCTTCTGGTCGCGGCGATCTGCGGCCTGGCTTCCGCTGTCATCGGCATTGCCACCGGCGGTGCGACATTCGGCACCGGGTATGAGCAGGCGAGGGCGGCCGTCGAAGGTGAAGCTGCTCCTGCATTCTTTTTCATCGAGAAGCTGGCATCAACCTTTCTGGCGATGATGTCTGGCATTCCAGGCGGCATCTTTGCGCCGTCGCTGTCCGTTGGTGCGGGTTTTGGCAGCACGGTCGCCACACTGCTTGGCACCAGCATCGGCCTTGGCGCAATCGTCGGCATGGCGGGATATTTTGCGGGCGTCGTGCAGGCACCGATGACGGCCTTCGTCATCATTCTTGAAATGACCGGCAACCATGAAGGTGTTATCCCGATCATGGCGGCGGCGATGCTTGGTTACATCACGTCGCGCCTTGTTTCGCGTGAGCCGCTCTATCACGGCCTCTCCCGCGTCTTCATCGCACAGAGCATTCGTGCCAAGCGGGCCGCACGCGCTGCGGAAGGCTGACCGTCAGCTGTCGATGCTGGCGACGCCGAAGTAACCCAGCCCCGGCACCTTGATGCCGGGCTGGTTGAAATCGATGCCTGCGACGAGGCCGAGGAAGTTCACCTCGAAGCCGCTGCGTACACCGGCAGAGACACCGAACAGGCCACCAAGCGACACGCTTATATCCTTCCAGTCATCGGCGATGTGGACGAACTCGCCATTCGGCAAATAATCGCGGCCCACGGCATCCGGTGGCAGCACCACGCCAAGTTCGGGAACGCTGCGCAGCACATGCGCGACGAAGGTATTGGAGTTGGGACCGGGATAGATACGGTAGCCGCCGGGCTTCCCGTAGGGGTAATCGGCAATCGCCTGCTCGATCCTCGGGATCAGCTGTTCCGCCGCCTCGCCATGAATGGCCACGACCTGACGCGGCATGTTCGAATACCAGTAGGCGTCGGCGGCATAATTGTTGCGACGGATCGGCGTTCCCCAGCCCACCTTGTCGTAACGGTCATAGGTATTGGCGCCCGGTTTCTTCAGAACGATCCATGCATGGCTGGCAACAGAGCCCTTGAAGCCGCCGGTCATCGCCGAAAACACGTAGACCGCCGCTTGGCCGTCGGCGCTCGCGTCGGGAAGTGTGCCGGATGACGACCAGCGGGCCTTGCTCCATCCCTGCGGATGGTCCTTCATGGCCCACAACCCTGCCGAGGAGAGCGCTGGCAGGAGGTAGATAACGGCGATTGCCAGAAGAAGACGTCTTGCAAATTTCACGAACTGCGCCCCGTGCATCTGAATGTGACTTGCGGTATCAGCGGAGTAGATTCCGGATTTTTTGAGGCTTGGAAAATGAACAATTCCGTTACCGTCGAAGTCACCCGCGGCAATCTCGTCGAAAGCCGCCATCACGGGCTTGCCGTGGTGGTGGATGGCGATGGCGGCGTGCTGTTTTCCGCCGGTGATGTCGATCGCGGCGTTTTCCCGCGTTCCGCCTGCAAGGCCATGCAGGCACTGCCGCTTATGGAAAGCGGTGCTGCGGATGCCTATGGCTTCGGCCACCGCGAGCTGGCGCTTGCCTGCTCCTCGCACTCGGGTGAAGACGCCCATGCCGAACTGGCCGCTTCCATGCTCGCAAAGGCGGGCAGGGATGTCGAAACGCTGGAATGCGGCGCGCACTGGTCGTCCGACCAGAAAACCATCATCCATCAGGCCCGCACGCTGGAAAAACCCTCGGCGCTTCATAACAACTGCTCGGGCAAGCATTCCGGCTTCATCTGCGCCTGCTGCCATACCGGCACGGATCCGAAGGGGTATGTCGCCTACGATCATCCGCTGCAGCGGGAGATTCGCGCCATCATGGAAAGCCTGACGGGTGCCGCGCTCGCCGAGGACAACTGCGGCGTGGATGGTTGCTCGATCCCGACCTATGCGGTTCCGCTGACAGGACTTGCGCATGGTTTCGCGAAGATGACGACGGGCAGGGGGCTTGAAGTCAAACGTGCCGCCGCATCGCGCCGCCTGATCGAAGCCTGCATGGCGGAACCGTTTTACGTTGCCGGAACCGGCCGTACCTGCACGAAGCTGATGCAGATCGCGCCGGGCCGGATTTTTGCCAAGACGGGCGCGGAAGGCGTCTTCGTCGCCACCCTGCCGGAAAAGGGCATCGCCATGGCCGTGAAATGCGAGGATGGCACGACGCGTGCGGCGGAAGCGATGATCACCGCACTGCTCGCCCGATATTTCGAAAAGGACAGCGCCGAGCAGGTGGCCCTGCTTGCCATGGCAAATCGTTCCATGAAGAACTGGAACGGCATTCATGTCGGGGATATCCGCGTCGTCGGCCTTTGATCGTTTCATGTGTTGACGCCAATGGATGGAGGCTGGATGATCGTCGTGCGCATGTCACGGCGGTCGCCCGAAATCTGCCGGCACGCGCCCGTTCGCGCCGTTCCCGGTGGCGAAGGTGTTCATTGTCCGGAGGTTGCCCACCATGTTTACACTGTTTTTCTCACCCGGCTCCTGCTCGCGTGCCAGCCATATCGTGCTCGAGGAATCGGGCCTGCCCTACAAGGCCGAGCGCGTCAATTTCGCTGAAGGCGAGCAGCGCTCCGAGGCGTTCCTGAAGATCAATCCGAAAGGCCGGGTGCCAGCGCTCGTCACAGCCAGCGGCGTGCTGACCGAAACACCGGCGATCCTTACCTTCATTGCCCAGATGGCGCCTGAAAAGAAGCTGGCGCCGCTGGACGACCCCTTTGAATTCGCGCGCATGCAGTCCTTCAACGCCTTCATCTCGTCCACGGTGCATGTCGCGCACGCCCACGGACGCCGCGGCAGCCGCTGGGCCAGCGAGGAAGTGTCACTGGCGGACATGAAGGCAAAGGTGCCGCAGACGATGACCGAGTGCTTCGAGCTGATCGAGCATGGCATGCTGCACGGCCCGTGGGTTCTCGGCACTTCCTATTCCGTCGCCGATCCCTATCTGTTCGTGATGTCCGGCTGGCTGGAAAGCGACGGCGTGGACATCGCCCGTTTCCCCAAGGTGCATGATCACTTCAAGCGCATGAACACCCGTCCGTCTGTGCAGAAGGTTCTGGCGGTGGAGAAGGGTTGAACCGCCACGCTTGCTTTCGTCATCCTCGGGCTTGACCCGAGGATCCAAAGGCGCCTTGCAACATCAAAGGTTTATGGATCCTCGGCACAAGGTCGAGGATAACCTAGAGTGTAGGGAGATGTTCGTTATGGTCGACTCCCTATGGTGGCCTCAGGCAGCTTCCGCTGAGCGAGAATCCCACATGGCCTTGAATGCCGTTCGGGCCTGGCAACGCTCCAGCCATGCCTTCAGCGCCGGGTGGGCGTCGAACAGAGCCTTGTGGCCCTGCGCATAACGTACGATTTCGGCGACGTTCAGATCAGCCACGGTAAAGCGGTCGCCGACCAGATAGTCGTGTTTGGAGAGATGCTGCTCGAGCACACGGAAAGGACGCTTCAGCAAGCGACCGGCAACGTCGATGACGGCCCGGCCGGTTTCGCTGTCGGCCAGTCCTTCTGCAACGGCGGACGAAATCTTCAGCGAATTTGTTTCGATCTCCGTGGCGGCGAAGAATGACCATTGCAGCATGGCCGCGTCTTCCTTCAGGTCCACGGGGGCGAGCGGTCCGCCATATTTGCGCGCAAGATAGAGGTTGATGGCCATGGATTCGTACAGCACCATGCCATCATCTTCGATGCAGGGGATGGTCCCCATGGGATTGATGGCCAGGAACGACGGGGAAAGCGTGTTGAGCGGCGCATCGGTGGCCAGCGGATCGGAGAGGCGGCGGGCCTGTATGACCGGGACATGCTTGAATTCTATGCCCAGCTCACCGGCAAGCCAGAGCGTGCGTGTGGCACGCGAGCGGTAGACACCGTAAATCGTCAACATCGACATAACCCTTTTCCCAGTTCGATGGCGGCAAATTAGGGTTTCGGTCGATTAAAGGGAAGCTACCAGAAGGGCTGGGATTTATGATTTTTTCTGATCCGTTGCGGGATCAGCATCGGGCGAAAGGCGGCTTTCGAAACGGCCGATGAACCTGTCGAAAAGGCGGGCAAAGGTTTCGATATCCTCTTCCGGCCACCCCTCCATGACATCCCGGACAATCCCCATCTTGGTATTGCGCATTTCCTGAAGAAGGCTCGTCCCCATGGGGGTGATCTCGACGATGCTGCGGCGGGCGTCTTCCTGCGAGACGGCACGTTTCAGCAGGCCGCGACCAACCATGTCCGCCACGATCCTGCTCCCGCGCGAGGGGTCGATCCGCATGCCTTCGGCAATCGCACCGATGGTTACTTCGCCCTCTGTCCTTCTCAGAATGTCGAGTACATCGATATGGGACAGCTCAAGGCCGGGGCCGAATTTGGCAATCGCCATGCGGCCGATCATCCGCCGCCCGATCATGATGCGCATCCGGGTCATCGTGTTGCCGATGCGGATGATGTTTTCGGGCATGTCCTCGTTCCGGTCCTCGTCTGTCGACACTCTCCGCCACTCCGTTCTCAGCGTCCCCAAATCACGTTCAACGCTCATAACACGCAATTCAAAAACCTGCTATTGACATATATATGCTGATAGCACACAAATTGCCGCAGCGAAATCGTAGAGATAATCTCATGGACATGTCCGCTGCTACCGTGGCGCCGCTGGTTTCGGATCGCCGACGCCGGCTCGTTGTTTTCCTGTTTCTGATGCTCGCCATGTTCATGGCGACGCTCGACAACCAGATCGTTTCCACCGCACTGCCGACGATTGTCGGGGAATTCGGCGCGCTTGAGCGGTTCGGCTGGATCGGTTCCGCCTATCTTCTCGCCACGAGCGCTGTCATGCCCGTCTACGGGAAGCTCGGCGATCTGTTCGGCCGCAAATATGTGATGATCGCTGCCGTGGTGATCTTCACGCTCGGTTCGCTTGCCTGTGGGCTGGCATGGTCGATGGAATCTCTGATCGCCGCACGCGTTTTGCAGGGACTGGGCGGCGGCGGCATCATGGTGTCGATCTTCTCCGTCAACGCTGACCTGTTCGAAACGCGTGAAAGAGCCCGTTATCAGAGCTATTCGAGCCTTGTCATCATGGCATCGGGCAGTGTCGGTCCGCTGCTGGGTGGAACGATGAGCGATCTGTTCGGCTGGCGGTCCATCTTTCTCATCAACCTGCCCATCGGGTTGGTCGTCATCGCCGGCCTGGTTTTCATGCTGCCGTACAGACGCCCGCAGCGTCAGCCGAAGATCGACTATCTCGGTGCCGTGCTGCTCGCGGCCACGATTGCAAGTGTTGTGTTCTGGGCAGACAGCAGCGAATTGTTCGGTTCGCTCATCGCAGGCCCGAGCCTCGGCATCATCGGTTTTGCCGTGGTCACTGCTTTTCTTTGGGTTCAGGTGGAGCGTCGCGCCCCGGAACCCGTGGTGCCGCTGCGCCTCTTCAAGGATTCCACATTTCCGTTGATGATGATTGTCTCGCTGACCAGCGGTGGCATTGGCATCGGCATGGTCAACTATTATGCCCTGTTCCTGCAAACGACGACGGGCCTGTCTCCGTCGCACGCCGGGCTTTTCTTCATTGCGGTGACGAGCGGTATCGTCATCGGTTCGCTGTCGGCCGGGCGGTTGATTTCCATCACCGGCGTCTACAAGCCTTTCTCCGTCGCGGGGCTGACAATCAACGTCATTGCCATGTTGTGCTTTTCGCAGGTCCATGCCGGAACGCCGCTTGCGCTGATTGCCGCGCTGATGCTGGTTCAGGGATTCGCTGTCGGGCTTGGCCAGCAGGCGCCGATCATTGGCGTGCAGAACTCTGCCCCCAAGGCCGATATCGGTGCGGCCAGCGGCGCGGTGACGCTGACGCGCATGGGCGGCGCTGCCATCGCGATTTCGGTGTATGGCGCGATCATCACATCGGGGCTCAAGGGCGTTGCCGTCGATATTCCGGGTGTCGGCAATATCGAGCAGCTGACGCCCAAGGTGCTGACTGAATTGCCAGCGGCGTCACAGAGTGCCGTCGCAGCGCTTTATGCGGATGCTTTTACACCGCTGTTTCTGGCCGCGGCCGCGACGGCGGCGATCGGGCTTGCCGCTGCTCTCATGCTCAAGCCGGTCAGGCTCCCGGCGCCAGATCAGGTGAAATGAACTTGGCGTAGGCCGGGCCGATATCGATGTCGCCACCCCTCACGACGCGGTTCCGGCCGCGTCGTTTTGCTTTTGTATAACCCGTGGTCCGTCTCGCCCCACAGCGGAACCATATCCCGGCGGTAGGTAAAGCTCACGGTTCCTCACCATCCGCCCGGCCGGGAAATCGGTCAAAAGGGAGCGAAGAAAACCTTACATCCGGGTGTCAGGCATGGCTGGTGTGAAATACGCTTGATGACGATGAAAATAATTAAGCTGCATGGCAGGGAAATTTACCAGCACCTTCCGCGTTTTCAGGCCGTCAACTTTCGATTACCTTCAGAACCTACGCGAAGACGTACCAGATGCCGATGAAGCCTGAACAATTTCTCAGCTCGACGCCCAAGGGTTTGTATTGCCCGGTCGGGGATTTTTATATCGACCCCGTGCGACCTGTCTCCCGGGCGCTCATCACGCATGGTCATTCCGACCACGCGCGGGCAGGACACGGTGCGGTGCTAGCGACTCGGCAGACTCTGGATATCATGCGCATCCGTTACGGCGACGATTTCTGCGGTAGCGAACAGGCTGTTGCATTCGGCGAGACGGTGGATGTCAACGGCGTGACGGTCGGTTTTCATCCGGCCGGGCATGTCCTCGGTTCCGCGCAGATCTCCGTTGAGCAGCTGGGTATGCGCATCGTCGCATCGGGCGACTACAAGCGCGGTGTCGATCCCACCTGCACGCCCTTCGAAACGGTGCCATGCGATGTTTTCATCACGGAGGCGACATTCGGACTGCCGGTGTTTCACCATCCGCTGCCGCGTGTGGAAATCGGCAAGCTGCTGACCTCCATCAAGCAGTTTCCCGAGCGAACCCACCTCGTCGGAGCCTATTCGCTCGGCAAGGCACAGCGTGTCATCCGGCTTTTGCGCGACAATGGTTACGCCGACCCCATTTACATTCACGGCGCGCTGGCAAGGCTCTGCGACTATTACGTTTCACAGGGTATCGAACTCGGCGATCTTCGGGCCGCGACGCTTGAAAAAAGCGATCCGGCAGCGTTCAAGGGCGCTATCGTCGTCGGACCGCCCTCCGCCTTTCAGGAGCGCTGGGCGCGCCGGTTCAACGAACCGCTCATCGCCTTTGCTTCCGGTTGGATGATGGTGCGGCAAAGGGCAAAACAGGGCGGTGTGGAACTACCGCTGGTCATATCAGACCATTGCGACTGGCCGGAGCTTCTCGAAACAATCCGCGAAATCGGGCCGCAGGCCGTCTGGGTCACGCACGGGCGCGAGGAGGCGCTGGTGCGCTGGTGCGAGTTGCAGGGCATCGCCGCCAAGCCTTTGCATCTCGTTGGTTACGAAGACGAGGGGGATTGAGCCATGAAAGCCTTCGCCACGCTTCTCGACCGTCTGGTTCTCACCCCTTCGCGCAACGGCAAGCTCAAGCTGCTGACTGACTATTTCCGCGACACGCCCGACCCGGACAGGGGTTACGGGCTGGCGGCGATTGCCGGCACGCTCGATCTCAAGAGCGTCAAGCCCGCCATGCTGCGCGAGCTTGTGCTGGAGCGCATGGACGAGGGGCTGTTCCGCTATTCCTATGATTATGTTGGCGATCTGGCCGAAACCATCTCGCTCGTCTGGGGTAATATCGGTGGCCGCGAGGATGGGCAGGCCGAAGACCCGCGCCTTGGCGACGTCGTGACGCTGATGAATTCGCTGGGCCGCACGGAAGTCCGCTCCGCGGTGCGCGATCTTCTCGACCGCCTCGATACCTCGTCGCGCTTCGCTTTCCTGAAGCTCGTCACCGGCAGCCTGCGCATCGGTGTTTCGGCACGGTTGGCGCGGCAGGCGCTCGCGGATTTTGCGGGTAGGGATATCACCGAGATCGAGACGCTCTGGCACGGTCTGACGCCGCCCTATACGTCGCTGTTTGCCTGGCTGGAGGGCGCCGCGGAGCGGCCTGTGCTGGCGACGCCCGCGATCTTCCACTCCGTCATGCTGGCGACGCCGGTGGCCGATGGCGATCTGGACACGCTCGACCCCGCTGATTACGCCGCCGAATGGAAATGGGATGGCATCCGTGTCCAGCTTTCTCGATCCGGCGCCACCCGAAAACTCTATTCCCGTTCCGGTGACGATATCTCCGCCGCCTTCCCGGATGTTCTGGGCGCTATCGATTTCGAAGGCGTGATGGATGGCGAATTGCTTATTGGCGGCACAGCCCGCTCCAACGCCACCACGCGCACCTTTTCGGATTTGCAGCAGAGATTGAACCGCAAGACGGTCACGTCGCGCATGCTGGATGACTATCCGGCCTTCATCCGCGCTTACGACCTGCTGTTCGATGGCGAGAGGGACGTCCGCGCTGTCAGCTATCTGGAACGACGGGAGCGCCTGACGGACATCATCGGCCACGCCCCGCATGACCGTTTCGATTTGTCGCCGCTGGTTCCTTTTGAAAGCTGGGCGGAGCTGGACAAGCTGCGCGCCGCACCGCCCGATCCCGTCATTGAAGGGGTGATGATAAAGCGCCGTGACAGCACCTATCAGGCAGGCCGTGCCAAAGGGCCGTGGTTCAAGTGGAAACGCGATCCCTATAATGTCGATGCCGTGATGATGTATGCGCAGCGCGGCCACGGCAAACGCTCGAGCTATTATTCGGATTTCACCTTCGGCGTCTGGGCGGAGGGTGAGGATGGCGAACAGCTCGTGCCGGTGGGGAAAGCCTATTTCGGCTTTACCGACGCGGAGCTGGAGGTGCTGGACAAGTTCGTGCGCGACAATACCGTCGAACGTTTCGGCCCGGTGCGCGCCGTGAGAGCCACGCCGGATTTCGGCTTCGTGCTGGAAGTTGCTTTCGAAGGCATCAATCGCTCCAGCCGCCACAAGTCCGGCGTGGCCATGCGCTTTCCACGCATCGCCCGGTTGCGCGCCGATAAATTGCCTGCCGAGGCGGATCGCCTGTCGACCCTGGTCGCCCTGATCGACGAGCGGGAGGCATAGAGCGTTTCCATTTTAACAAGGAAACGCTCTAGCGCCCGCCGCCGTCCAGAAATTGCCATGATGCCTGCCAATAAAATGTTGTTGTCATTCGCGAATCCGTGACTGGACAGCCTCCCGCCGCAGTGCTGAACTGTTTCCTCTGTTTTCGTCCCTCAGGTGCACACATGGCAGACAAGCACGTTTTTTCCTCGACCGGTGGACAGGAAGAGAAGGGTGCTGCGTTTGGAAACCTCACGCGCCGCAACCTGCTGATTGGCGCTGCGGGCCTGTCGGCTGCGGCTCTCCTGGGGTCAGGCGCGCGGGCGGCGATGCCGGCAGTGCCGACGCCAGAGGTTCTGCCTCTGGAAAAGCAGGACTATGCCGAGGCGCGGCGGCGGTTTCACACGCACCTGCTGCGCAAGATGCCGGCACCGGAAAAATCGTCAGTCCTCGGTACGCCGCCGGGCGCGGAGCGTGTCACCTATCGCGGCGGGCCGGATGGCTCCATCGAACTCGTCGCATGGCTGTCGCACTCTCAGCCGTCGAAAACCCTGAAACCAGCCGTCCTGTTCCTGCATGGCGGCAACGCGACGGGCGACGGCCACTGGGCGCTGATGAAGCCCTACTGGGATGCCGGGTTCGTTGTGCTTCTGCCGTCATTCCGGGGGGAAAACGGCCAGAGCGGCAACTATTCCGGTTTTTATGACGAAACGTCGGATGCGCTTGCGGCGGCGACATATCTGGAAAACCTGCCCGGCATCGATAAAAAGCGGTTCTTCATTGCCGGCCATTCGAATGGAGGAACGCTGACGCTGCTCGCCTCCATGAGCCGTAACTTCCGCGCTTCCGCGCCGATGTCTGCGGGTGTCAATTCGTGGCGCTATTTCAATCGTTATACGGATGAAATCTGCTTCGACGAAACGAACGAGATGGAATTCATCATGCGTTCGTCTGTCTGTTTCGGTCCCAGCCTCAAATGTCCGACACTCCTGCTGCGTGGAACGGAGGAGCGGCCTTTCGATGCCGATCACCAGCTTTTTGTCGAGCGCGCCTGGACGTCGGGTTTCAGGATAGACAAGAAACTGTTGCCCGGAACGCACAATGGCGTGGTCCCGGGCGCGGTGGATGAAAGCATCCGCTTCTTCAACCAGTTCAGCTAAACGGCTTTGCCCTTGAAGTAGCCGAGCAGCCGCATGGCATTGGCGGTGACGAGGACCGTGGCGCCGGTATCGGCGAAGACAGCCAGCCACAGGCCGGAAAGACCGGCAATCGTCGTTACCAGAAACACGGCCTTCAGGCCGAGCGCGATGGCGACGTTCTGGTGGATGTTGCGCATGGTGGCGCGAGACAGGCTGATGAGGCGTGCGGCGTCGCCGATATTGTTGCGCATCAGTGCCGCATCGGCCGCTTCCATCGCGACATCCGTGCCGGAGCCGATGGCGACGCCAACGCTGGCCGCCGCAAGGGCAGGCGCGTCGTTGATGCCATCGCCGACCATCACGACAGTTTCCTGTTCCGCCAGCTTGCGAATTTCCTCGACCTTGTTCTGCGGCAGCAGTTCGCCGCGTGCCTCAAGACCCAGCTTGTCGCCGATTGCCTTTGCCGTGCGGGCATTGTCGCCGGACAGCATGACCGAGGAAATGCCAATTTCACTGAGCGCCCTGATGCCGTTCGCCGCGTCCTGACGCGGCTCGTCACGCATGGCGATAAGACCGCTGGCTGTGCCGCCCGCCATCACCACGGCAACCGTCTTGCCTTCGCTTTCAAGTAAGGAGATACGCTCCATCAGCTCGAACGGCACTGTCCCTGCCTCAGTCGCGAAACGCGGTGCGCCGATGAAGAATGTCCTGCCGCCGATAACACCTTCCATGCCGCGCCCGGCAATCGCCTTGATGTCCGATCCGGGAAGCGGCTTGATGCCCTTCTGGCTGGCGTGATCGACAATCGCCTTGGCCAGCGGATGGCTGGATTCGTGCTCGATGGTGGCTGCCTCGGCGAGCAGCCTGCTTTCGTTGCCGTCGATGGCGATCACATCCGTCACCACGGGTTCGCCGCGTGTCAGCGTGCCGGTCTTGTCGAAGGCCACGGTTTGTGTGCGAGCCAGCGTTTCGATGACCGCGCCGCCCTTCACCAGCATGCCGTGCCGTGCCGCAGCCGAAAGGCTCGACGCAATGGCGGCCGGAACCGATATGACCAGTGCGCAGGGGCAACCGATCAGCAGCAGGGCAAGGCCGCGATAAATCCACGTGTCCCAGTCGCCCAGACCTGCAAGCGGCGGCACGATGGCGGTCAGCACCGCAATCGCCACGACCAGCGGCATGTAATAACGCGAGAAGGTGGCGATGAACCGCTCTGTCGGCGCACGCGCATCCTGTGCCTCTTCCACCAGCGCGATGATGCGGGCGATGGTATTGTCTTCCGGTGTACGGTCGACCCTGATGCGCAGCGAGCCGTCATGGTTGATCGAGCCTGCAAAGACGCGCTCGCCCTTGGTCTTGGAAACAGGAATGCTCTCGCCGGTCATAGGCGATTCGTCCACGCTCGAATTGCCATCCAGCACCTCGCCATCGGCGGCGATACGGTCGCCGGGGCGGGAGACAACCACCTGACCGATTTTCACCTGATCGGCGGTAATCTCTTTCAGCGATCCGTTTTCCTCGACAAGTGCGGTTTTCGGCAGCAGCGAGCCGAGCGCCTTTATGCCGGAACGGGCGCGGGCGGCGGCGAAACCTTCCAGCAGCTCACCGATTGAGAACAGAAGCACGACGATGGCCGCTTCTTCCGCCTCGCCGATGATGATCGCGCCAATGGCGGCAATGGTCATCAGCATCTCGATGGTGAAGATCGCGCCGAATCGCGCGGCGTTGAAGGCGTTGCGGGCAATCGGCAGGAGCGTCACCAGCGTCGCGACGATGAAGGCATATCCGCCCCAGGCCGGGAACGCCAGTTCCGCAGCATAGGCAACGGCGACGAGAGCCGCGCCTGTCAGGGTGTTTCGGGCCTTGGCACCCTGCCACCACGGGCCTTTTTCATCAGCGCCATGGGCGTGGCCCGCCGCCGCGACTGCCTCTGCCTTTTCGCCGTTGCCGTGTTTGTGTCCCAAGTGGTCATGCCCTGAGTGGTCATGATCCGACTGGTCATGGCCTCCGCAGCATCCGGCATGGCTGTGATCGTGGTCCTGATCGACCTTAGCGGCAAGCGCTGTCGTGCCACGCGGCAAGAGGGCAGGCGTGTAGCCGAGCTTGCGGATCGTATCCTCGATCTTCGCCACCGAGGTCTTTTCCTCGTCCAGCGACAGCTTCATGAGCTCGCGGGCGACTGAAACGGTAATGTCGGCCACACCCGGCAGCCGCGTCAGCGCGGTTTCGATCTTTGCCGCGCAGCTCGCGCAATCCATGCCGCCAACCGTGAAGGTCAGCTGCTCTTCGTCTTTTCCGCCCTGTGCTTCGGGTGTCGAGAGGCTCATGATGTCTGCTCCTGAATTCCAGTTCGCAGTCAATCTGCCACCTCTAGCAACTAGAGGTTCAAGAGGTGAAATGCGCTTTTTTCATTTTTTCGCAAGCCGGACACCAGCTTCGCGCCAGCGCCAGGAGTCATCATGCACCAACGATAGTTCTGTGAAGCGGTTTCCATGGCACCTCATATCTCGACAACCTGCCGCCGTGCGGCCTCGATGGCCGGCATCATGTTGCTGCCGCTTCTCAGCGGTTGCCTCTTCGTGACGGATACGACGCGGATGGACCCGGATGTCTTCGTGCGCGAAACCGCGCCGGTCTTCGGCTTCAACTCGGTGGGTTCCAATCGCCGGCCGGAATTGCCGCCTCAGCCGGGCCAGCTTTCCACACGTCCGCCGGATCTGTTCAGAACGCGCTTCCATCAGGAATACGGTCCGCCGACTCAGGGGCAGGGCCTGAACTATGTGCCGCCGACGCAGGGTCAGCCCGTCATCGGTCGGCCTGTGGCGGGCAGGTCCATGCCTGACCAGACGGTGACCTATGGTCTGCCCGTGTCGAACCCGCTGCACCGGGTCATCTACAATTCGATACGGGATGACGACCGGACCCTGCCGGCCATACCCTACAGCCGCATCGATCCGCGTTACCTTCGTCAGGAGGTTTCGTACCAGACGGCGGAAGCGCCCGGCACCATCGTGGTCGATACCAAACAGAACTTTCTGTATCTCGTGCAGTCCGGCGGCAAGGCGATCCGTTATGGCGTCGGCCTGGGTCGCGATGGTTATGCCTGGTCGGGCCGTGGCAAGATCCAGTGGAAGGCAAAATGGCCGCGCTGGACGCCTCCGGATGAAATGGTCGAGCGCCAGCCGGAACTCGCCCCCATCTCTGCCGCCAATGGTGGGATGACGCCGGGCCTCAACAACCCGCTCGGCGCGCGCGCTCTCTATATATTCAAGGACGGCAAGGACACGCTTTACCGCGTTCACGGCACCCCGGACTGGCAATCGGTGGGCAAGGCAACGTCTTCGGGATGTGTGCGCATGCTCAATCAGGACGTGATCGATCTTTACGAACGTGTGCCGCAGGGCGCGCAGATTGTGGTTATCTGACCACGTTTGCGAAGAAAGCGCTGCTCCTTTCGGAGCGCAAACAGGCTTGTGACTGGCTTTTAGCCGTCCATTAACTATTTTCGCAATACCTCTGATCCCGCGGAACAAACAACGTACATGTTGTGGCGTAATGCGGCGATCAAGCCGTTCGAAATGTGGGACAATCCGGCTTATGACAAGCACCGACACAGATCTTTCCAGACGTACTTTCCTTTCCCTTCTGGGTATTTCCTCGGCCTCGCTTCTGGCTGGCTGCGCGTCTTCTGGGACGGGTGATGCCATCCGTCAGCAGGCAAGCGCCATTGGTAGCGATTTCCGGCAGATGTTCTCGCCGGGCGCCAGCGCGGCCGAGCTGGCCGTCATGTACGGTTCGATTGAAGATGGCGGTTACGTCATTCCGGCCGTGCCTTACGAGAAAATCGACAGACGTTATTACCGCCAGCGTGTGGTCGATCCGACCGGCGAGCGCCCCGGCACCGTGGTGGTCGATACCCGCTCGCGCTTCCTGTATCTGGTGGAGCAGGGCGGCAGCGCCATGCGTTACGGCGTCGGCATCGGTCGCGAAGGCTTCGCATGGTCGGGCGAAGGCGTCATCCAGTGGCGTCAGAAGTGGCCGAAGTGGACGCCGCCGGATGAAATGGTCGCGCGCCAGCCTGAACTGGTCAAATATTCTTCCAAGAACGGTGGCATGCCGCCGGGCCTGAAAAACCCCCTTGGCGCCCGCGCGCTTTATATCTTCCAGAACGGCAAGGATACGCTCTACCGTCTGCACGGCTCGCCGGAATGGAACTCCATCGGCAAGGCCGTGTCTTCCGGCTGCGTTCGCCTGATGAACCAGGACATCATCGATCTTTACGACCGCGTGCCGAACAAGGCCCGCGTGGTCGTCTGGCAGTAAAAGGCCGAAAAACGGAAAATGAAAAGGCGGCCCTGAGCCGCCTTTTTCGTTTGTGCTGCCGATGTCGGTTTCGCAAGGCTGGTGTGTGCTTTTGCGTTGCGATGCCTCATGTATTGAGAAGATTTTGTCGCAGCGCGTTCACCCGGTCGCGTATCTGCACAAGCTCCTCAAGCCCGCAGCCGGTCGCACCGCCAATGGCGGCCATTATCTTGACGCCCTCTTTTTTGAGGTCCGCACCCTTGGGCGTCAGCGCGATCAGCACCTGCCGCTCATCCACGGTGCCGCGTCTGCGGGTAATCAGTCCCGCCTGTTCCAGCCGTTTGAGCAGGGGAGAGAGCGTGCCGGAATCGAGCCCTAGCATTTCGCCCAGCACCTTGACGGTCGCTGTCTCCTTTTCCCACAGCGCCATCATGACGAGATACTGAGGGTACGTCAGGCCCAGCGGCTCAAGCAATGGCTTGTAGGCGCGATTGAACGCATGCGCCGCGCCGTAAAGCGCAAAGCATATCTGCTGGTCCAGCCTCAGCATGTTGTCCAGCGTGGTGTCATCGCCATGGGCGCTCATTGATCGTGCTCCAAAAAATTGCCGGATAGGGAACAAATGAACCCGTCCTCCGGTTCCTGCCGCATGGGAGCGCGGCAAAACTTATTGGAAATTATCGCAAAAAAGAATTCGTTATTCAATGTGCAAAATTGTATTGCGCGCAATTGAATTGTGTATTATACAAAATCCAACACCAACCAAAGGGAGTACATCACATGGCAATTCTCTACACGACCAAGGCAACGGCAACCGGTGGCGGTCGCGCTGGCAACTCTAGGACCGAAGATGGCGTCCTCGACGTTACCCTGACCGTTCCGAAGGAACTCGGCGGTGACGGCGCCCATGGCACGAACCCGGAGCAGCTTTTCGCAACCGGTTATTCCGCCTGCTTCCTCGGCGCGCTGCGCTTCGTCGCTGGCAAGGAGAAGGTAAAAATCTCTGACGACACCACTGTGACAACCTCTGTCGGCATCGGCCCGCGCGATGATGGTACCGGCTTCGGCATCGAGGTTTCCATCAAGGTCGATATTCCGGGCCTCGACAAGGCGACGGCTGAAGATCTGGTTCAGAAGGCGCATATCGTCTGCCCTTACAGCCACGCAATGCGTACCTCCACGGAAGTGCCAGTTTCGCTGGCCTGATTCCCAGCGGTAATGACAAGGAGGCCGGGTTCACGCCCGGCCTCCTTGTTTTATGAAATATTTGAGCTATATTCTTTCTGTGGAAAGGATATGGACGATGAATATCCATGTAAACAATGCGCCCGAGCCCGCCGCACAGGGCAGGGTCGTTACGAAGGCCGTCATCGCGGCCACCGACAGGCTTGGCCTCAATGCCGCCCGCACGGCCGATATTCTCGGTCTTTCCGCGCCGACGATTTCCCGCATGAAGCGCCTCGATTTTCTGCTGGAACCGGGCAGCAAGCCGTTTGAGCTTGCCGTGCTGCTGATCCGTGTCTTCCGTTCGCTGGACGCGATAACCGGTGGCGACGAGGCGGTGGCGAAAAACTGGCTGCGCAACCACAACATCGCGCTTGGCGCAGCCCCCGCCGATATGCTTGCCACGATTACCGGATTGATCGATGTCCTTTCCTATCTGGACGCCCGCCGCGCTCCTGTCTGAAAAACGCAAGCTGTCAGGAAGGTACTGGCGGCTGGTGGAGGCGCAGCATCAGGTCTCCACCATGAAGCTTGTCGATACGGTCGATGAGCAATCGCTGCTGGAAGATATTCTCGAATCCAGCAAGCGGTCGTTTCCACCGGAATGCGCTGGTCTGGATTACCTCCTGGCGACGCCGTTCCGTTATGGCGCGGCTTATCCCCATGGTTCGCGCTTTCGCCGGGCAGGTTTCACCGAAGGTGTCTATTATGCTGCCGCCCGCGTCGAGACGGCGCTTGCCGAAATGGCCTTTTACCGGCTGCTGTTCTACGCGGAGTCGCCCGGCACGCCGCTGCCTGCCAATCCCGCCGAATATACCGCCTTTGCCGCCGCGATTTCCACGGATGCAGCGCTGGATCTGACAGAGCCGGAACTCTGCCGCGACGAAGCTGTCTGGACCGATCCCGGAAACTACGAGCCATGCCAGGCGCTTGCCGATGCGGCGCGCCAGGTAAAGGTGGAGGCGATCGTCTATCGCTCGGTGCGCGATCCCGATGGCGGAGACAATATCGCGCTTCTGACGGCGCTGGCTTTTTCGGAAAAGACGCCAGTGGAACGGGCCAGCTGGCGCATCAGGCTGTCAAAGGCCGGGGTGCAGGCGCTCTGCGAGTTTCCAATGCGCAGAATTGGCTTCTCTGCATCGGATTTCGCCGCCAATCCCCGGCTTGCAGGTCTGTTGAGTTAAGTTCGTCTCACTGGCGTGAAATGCGGTTGCGCAGCTCTTCCTCATGCGCGACGATTTCGGGCGTGAGCGCCTCGCCGAAGTCTTCCATTTCTAGAAACGGGCGGATTTCGATTTCGCTGCGTTCCGGCATGGGGTTCGGGCAGCGCTTGACCCAGGCGACGGCCTCATCCAGATCCTTCACCTCCCAGATCCAGAAGCCCGCGACGATCTCGTTGGTATGCGGGAAGGGGCCGTCAACGACGGTGCGGTCGTCGCCATCGAAAACGACACGTTTGCATCTGGAGGTCGGGCGCAGTCCTTCACCCGCAAGCATGATGCCGGCATTGACAAGCTCTTCGTTGAACTTGCCCATAGCCTCCATCATTTCGGTGGAAGGCATGGCGCCGTCCTCGCTGCTTTGGGTTGCCTTCACGAATACGATCACGCGCATTGCCGTTCTCCTCCCAGATAAGGCGTCGTGCCTTTTGACGTGGTTGAAACGCTGTTCGTCCCAACAGGTTTTCCTCGCTCGATATTTTTAACCGAGATCGATGAGATCGCGGCGCAGGCGGTCGGGGTCGCCGCTGCCGATCCTAGCCTCGATTTCCCCGTGTGTCTTTTCCCATATGGGCAGGGCAGCGGAAAGAACCGCCATGCCATCTGCCGTCAGGCGGAGCCGCTTGCCACGCTTGTCCTTCGGATCCTGCTCGATGCTGATAAGGCCGCGCCGCTCGAGCGGCTTCAGCGCCGCCGTCAGCGTCGTTCGGTCCATCGCCAGCAGGTTGGCAACAGGACCCATCGGTGGCGGCTCCGGCCGGTTGAGCGACATCAGCAGAGAGAATTGCCCGTTGGTGATGCCTGCCGGTTTCAGCGCATTGTCGAAAAGCCGGGCCAGCGACCGCGCTGCACGTTGCGCATGCAGGCACAGGCATGCATCCCGCACGAAAATGGTTGCCGAAAAAGGAATCAGGGCTGCGTTTGACATGATCTGAATATGTTGATATCAACGTAAATAGTCAAGCGGAACCTGCTGCAGTCTGGATGGTTGTTGCGAGGTGCGTGTGACGATGCAGGGCGCGCCTGCGGGATCAGGCCCGCTCTTTCGCGCCGAAAGACAGATCAAGGAGGAAAGATCATGTCTCATCCCGTCGTATCGAAAGAGGAATGGTTGGCGGCGCGCCGCGATCTGCTGGTGAAGGAAAAGGAGCTGACCCGCGCACGCGACCGGCTGAACGAGGCCAGGCGCGCCTTGCCGTGGGAGCCGGTGACGAAGGACTACATTTTCGACGCGCCATCCGGCCCGAAGTCACTGGAAGAGCTGTTCGGTGATTGCAGTCAGCTGATCGTTTATCACTTCATGCTGGCTCCCGACTGGGAGGAGGGCTGCACCGGATGTTCCTTCCTCGCCGATCACATCGACGGCGCCGTCATTCACCTGAAACATGCCGATGCGACCTTCGTTGCCGTATCGCGTGCGCCGCTTGAAAAGGTCGAGGCCTACAAGAAGCGCATGGGCTGGAAGTTTCCGTGGGTTTCGGCGAGCGGCAGCGATTTCAACTACGACTATCAGGCATCCTTCCGGGATGAGGATGTGGCTGCTGGAACGATCAATTACAATTACCGGGATATTCCGGCGATGGGTGATCTCAAGGATCTGCACGGCATCAGCGTCTTCGTGAAGGGTGACGATGGCAAGATCTATCACAGCTATTCCACCTATGCCCGCGGCGCGGAGGAGGCGCTCGGTACACTGATGCTGCTGGATCTCGTGCCGAAAGGCCGTAACGAGAATGAGGTGATGGACTGGGTGCGCAGGCACGATCAGTACGAGGATGCGCCGAAAGCGGCGGCTTCCTGCTGCCATTGAACGGCATGCTTCATCAAAAAGAACCGGGAGGAGAACACGACATGGCTATGGAAAGCCCCAAACCGCAGAAGGAACACGCCTTTCTCAATCGCATTGTCGGCGACTGGGTAATGATTTCAAGCACAGGCCACGAAAACTATGATGCCAACGATCCCGATCAGGTCTTTACGGAAAAGGTCCGCTCCATCGGCGGGTTGTGGATCGTGGGGGAAGGCTCTGGAAAAATGCCTGACGGCACGCAGATGACGGCAGTCATCACGGTCGGGTTCGATCCGCTCAAGGACAGGTTCGTCGGCACCTGGGTCGGCTCGATGATGAGCAATCTTTGGGTCTATGACGGCTGGCTCGAGGCGGATGGGAAAACGCTGACGCTCGAATCCGAAGGTCCGGCCTTCGACGGTTCCGGCCGCACCGACATCTACCACGATGTTCTCGTCCTGCACGACGACAATCACCGCAGCTTTTCCGGCAGCGTGAAAAAGCCCGATGGCAGCTTCGAGACATTCATGACCTCGGAGTTCCGCCGCAAGACATGAGATGATGCGAACGCCTTTCCAGACAACCGGAGAAAAGCAATGTCCGATACGCATGGGAAATTCATCTGGGTGGAGTTGATGACGCCGGACACCCCCGCGGCTGGCCGCTTTTACAGTCACGTGATTGGCTGGGGGCTGAAGGATTACGGATCGCCCGATATGGACTACACCATCTTTGAAGCCGATGGTGTCGGCATCGGCGGCATGATGGCACTGACCGAGACTTTCGCTGCGGAAGGCATTCCGCCGAACTGGACCGCCTATGTTGCCGTGGATGATGTCGATGCGTCGGCACGGCAGTTTTCGGAAAACGGCGGTTCGGTGATGCGCCAGCCGCAGGATATTCCCGAAATCGGGCGCTTCGCCGTCGTTACCGACCCGTTCGGCGCGGTGCTGTGCATCATGACGCCCCTGCCGATGGATACCGGCGATTTTCCGAAGGATACGCAAAGCCTTCAGGGCCACGTCGGCTGGTACGAACTGTTCACCGACAACGTGGACGAGGCGACAGACTTTTACGGCGCGGTTTTCGGCTGGACCAAAGACCATGATTTCGACATGGGCGAGATGGGGCCGTATCGCATCTTCGCCCATAACGGCAAGGCTGTCGGCGGCATGATGAAACGTTTGCCGCAGGTTCCCGTCTGCCATTGGGGATATTACTTCAATGTCGACGGTATCGACGATGCGATCACCCGCGTCAGCACCGGCGGCGGCAAGGTGGTCAATGGTCCGATGGAAGTCCCCGGCGGAAGCTGGATCGTCAACTGCGTCGATCCGCAGGGCGCCTATTTTTCGCTGCTGTCGCAGAAGAAATAGTGCCGTTTCTTAGCAGGGATGATCCGTCGCGGTACGGCGGATCATCCCGTCCTTGAAAACCGCATATGGTCGATGAAGGCGCGAAGTTTCGGTGCCAGATTGCGGCGATTTGGATAGTAAAGATAGAAGCCCGCAAACGTGGGAGAGTAATCGTCCAGAATGGAAACGAGTTGTCCCGCAACGATGTAGGGGCGAAACGTCTCTTCCATTCCAAACGTGATGCCAGCATCCGCACAGGCCAGTTTGATCATCAGTTGCATATCGTTGGTGGTGAATTCCGGCTCAACGGCCACGGCAAACTCGCGACCATTTTCCGCAAATTCCCAGCGATAGGGCGCAATGCCCGGACGGGGCCGCCAGCCGATGCACCTGTGATGGATCAGATCGCGCGGGTGCGAGGGCAGGGGGAAACGTGCCGCGTAATCCGGTGAGCAGACGGCAAGCTGACGCTGATGGGACGAAACCGGTACGGCGATCATGTCCTGCTCGATGAGTTCGCCCAGCCGCACGCCCGCATCGTAATGCTCGGCAACGATATCGAACTCCTCGTCCGTGACGGTAATGTCCAGCTGCACCTGCGGATGTGCTTCGGCGAAACTCGCAAGCAGCGGCCCTGACAGGAAACGTTCGGCAATGGAAGAGACGGCAAGCCGCAACTGTCCGCGGGCCGTCCCGCTCAGCGAAGAGGTGGCCTGCGCTGCATGAACAAGGCTGGCGATGGAAGGAGACACTTCCGCATACAGTTGCTGTCCCGCTTCCGTCAGGCTGACGCTGCGCGTGGTGCGGTGCACCAGCGCGATGCCCATTGTTTCCTCGAGCTTGCGAATGGTTTGGCTGACCGCGGAGCGGGTCACGCCCAGCCGGTCGGCAGCCGCGCGGAAATTTCGCTCATCGGCGACCATGCAGAAGATCGAAAGCGCATTGAGATCGATATTCATTGGTTAGAAAATCTACCCATTGAGTTAAACATTGAGGCGGTTATCGCGACAATGCCAGCGAATTATCTTTCTTGCAACGACGCCTTCAACGGGTGAACGCGTCGAAACACGAAGGAGATCAACCATGGCAATGAACAAGGTCGTTCTTATTACCGGCGCATCCAGCGGCATTGGCGTTGGCATCGCGCGGGAACTCGCTGCGGCGGGCGCAAAGCTCGTGCTGGGCGCACGTCGCACCGACCGCCTTGAAGCGCTGGCGCAGGAGCTTCGACAAACGGGAGCGGAGGTTCTGACGTATCCGCTCGATGTGATGGACCGAAGGAGTGTTGAAGAGTTCGCCGAGGCAGGCCGCAGGGGTTTTGGCCAGATCGACGTCATCGTCAACAATGCGGGTATCATGCCGCTGTCGCTTATGTCCTCGCTGAAGGTCGATGAGTGGGACCGCATGATCGACGTTAACATCAAGGGCGTACTCTATGGCGTTGCCGCGGTGTTGCCGGAGATGACCAGCCGCAAGTCCGGCCAGATTATCAATATCGCCTCCATCGGAGCGCTTGCCGTTTCGCCAACGGCAGCGGTTTATTGCGCCACGAAATTTGCGGTGCGTGCCATTTCCGATGGATTGCGGCAGGAGAACAGGGACATCCGTGTCACCTGCATTCATCCGGGGGTGGTGGAGAGCGAACTTGCCGGCACCATCACCGATCCGGTGGCCGCCGATCTGATGAAGACCTACCGTTCGGTCGCGCTGAAACCAGATGCGATCGGCCGCGCCGTGCGCTTCGCGATCGAGCAGCCGGACGGTGTGGACGTGAACGAAATCGTCGTTCGCCCAACCGCAAACCATGGAGGTTGAGATGAATGCGATTTTCGTGAGCACGATCGCCATCGCAACGCTGATGGCAGCCACCTCCGCTGCCGCCAATCCGGAGCAGCTGGACAGGCGGCAGCGTGGCGATCAGGTTGTCCGCACGCTTAACAACGGCCGCCCGCAGCAGAATCTCGAAGGCATGCGGCAGGAATTTCCGTTCCTCGCTGAAGCGACAGAAGGTTATGCGCTGGGTGAGGTCTGGTCCCGGCCGGGACTGGACAACCGCACCCGCCAATTGGCGGCGGTCGCGGTCATGGCCGCACTTGGCGAACGGGCTCTGATGAAGGTGCACGCCGGTTACGCGCTTAATGTCGGCGCGACCGATGAAGAACTCAAGGAGATGATCTACCTCATCACCGTGCCTGCTGGATTTCCCAGGGCGATTGCGGCGTCGCAGACGCTTTCGGAACTATTCGAAGAGCGCCGTCAGAGCGCTCCACAGGGGGTAGACAAGCCATGAATATTCTTTCCACATCTGTTGTTCTGGCACTTGCGACTGCCGTGTTCGAAGCAACTCCATCCCAGAAAGCCAGCATTGTGAAAGCGAACATGACGGACGCGGCGGCTCAGAATCAAAACCATCCCTATGTCGGCATGTGGGTGACAGGCGATGGCCGTATCCGGCAGGAACTTTTGCCGAACGGGCGCTATGATGAGGCGCGCGGAACGCGCAAAAGCGCCTATCAGGGACGGTATGAGGTCGAAGGGAATCATATCGAATACTGGGACGATACGGGCTTTACCGCCGATGGCGAGTTCATCGACGATGTTCTGTACCACGGCGGCATGATCTTCTACCGCGAGAAATGAGATGGACAAACGCGTCGCCGCTCCACAGCAGGCGGCGCGTCTGTTGTTATACGGGAATGACGAGGCCGTCTTTACCCACGTAAAGCCTGCCGCTCCAGACGGACGACACGGCATCCTGCCAGTGCTGTTCATGAAAATCGGGATCGTCGGACGGGATGAGATGGTGAAGCGCCAGCGCTTTTACATCGGCGTCGCGCGCGATCCTTGCGGCATCCGCCGCAGTCGTGTGGGAACGTAGCAGATGCGTCAGCAGCCGGTCATCGCCGTTGCCGACGCGGGCGACGAGCGCTTCGATCCCCTCGCGCAACATCGCCTCATGGATCAGAAGGTCCGCACCCTTGACAAAATCTGCCAGAGGCGGAAGGTACGCCGTGTCGCCGGAAAAGACGACGCGCTTGCCATTGCCTTCAAACGCCAGTGCATAGCTGTGCTTGAGAGGCGGGTGCTCGTTGAGCATCGCATGCACCCGAAGCGAACCGCTGTCGTGGAACAGCCCTTCCTGAATAGCGCGAACGGTGACGAGATCGCGCAGGTCAGGCCGTCCCTCATCCTCGATACGCAGATCGATATCGTCCCTCATCGACGAGAAGAAGTGGGCGATATAACGCTCCAGCCCCAGCGGACCATACACGGTGACGGGCGTTTTCAGCCCCGCCGTCCATGCCGTATGCAGCAGCGGCCCAAGCTCTAGGTAATGATCGGAGTGAAGGTGCGTGATGAAGATCAGCGCCACGTCCTTGAGCGATAGCCCCTGATCAACGAGCCCCCGTGTCACGCCAAGCCCACAGTCGATGATCACGGCTTGGCCGCCAAGCGTTAGCAGGCTGGATGTGGGCATGGTGGAGCCGGGCCGGATCGCCGGTCCGCCCTTGGTGCCCAGAAGCGCGATGTAATCGCCATTCGCCGTCATGACGTCTCCATGGGGATTGGCCGACTGTTTGCCGGATTCCCCTTTTTTGATTGAAATGTGCGAACGATCAGCGCTTCAGACTACCCAGAATACCGCGCACGATGGCGCGGCCGACGGAGGTGGCCACGGACCGGGCAGCGCTTTTCATGGCCGCCTCGATCACCGTTTCCCGCTGGTAGCCGCTCGTCTTGCGTGCCGTGCCGCCATTGCGTGCTCCGGTGGTGGAGGTCTGTGTCGGCTCGTCGTCCCCGAAGCCGGGCAGGCGCCAGCGTCCGGCGGCGCTGTCGGGCTGGTCTGCGGCATTTTCTTCCGCGGCGCGTTTGGCTGCTTCCGCTTCGGCAGCTTTGCGGGCGCGTTCAGCAAGGATTTCAAAGGCGGATTCGCGGTCGAGATCCTGATCGTACTGGCCCGTGACCGGGCTTGTGGAGAGGAACGACTGGCGCTCGGCGTCGGTCAGCGGTCCGACGCGGCCGGATGGCGGGCGGACCAGCGTGCGCTCGACGATGGACGGTGCGCCCTTGTCGTGCAGCGTGGAAATCAGCGCCTCGCCGGTGCCGAGTGTGGTGATCGTGTCGGAGGTGTTGAAGGCCGGGTTCTGGCGGAACGTGTCGGCTGCGGTTCGCACTGCCTTCTGTTCGCGTGGGGTATAGGCGCGCAGCGCATGCTGCACACGGTTGCCAAGCTGCGCGAGAACGGTTTCCGGCACGTCGAGGGGGTTCTGCGTGACGAAATAGACGCCCACACCCTTGGAGCGGATGAGGCGAACCACCTGTTCCACGCGCTCGACCAGAACCTTGGGCGCATCGTTGAAGAGGAGATGCGCTTCATCGAAGAAGAACACCAGGCGCGGCTTTTCCGGATCACCCACTTCCGGCAGCTCTTCGAACAGTTCGGACAGCATCCACAACAGGAAGGTCGCGTAGAGGCGCGGGTTCATCATCAGCTTGTCGGCCGCCAGCACCGAGATCGTGCCGCGCCCGTCGGTCGAGGTGCGCATGATGTCGGAAATCTTCAGCGCCGGTTCGCCGAAGAAATGCGCGGCGCCCTGCTGTTCGAGAACGAGCAGGCCGCGCTGCAGCGAGCCGACCGAAGACTTCGAAATCAGGCCGAACTGGTTGGAAAGCTCGGAGGCGTTTTCGCCCATGTAGTTCAGGAGCGATTGCAGATCCTTGAGGTCGAGCAGCGGAAGCCCGCCCTGGTCGGCAATCTTGAAGGCGATGTTCAGCACGCCTTCCTGCGCTTCGGATGCATCCATCAGCCGCGCGAGAAGCAGCGGTCCCATCTCGGCGATGGTGGCGCGCACCCGATGACCCTTTTCGCCATAGAGATCCCAGAAGATCACCGGCGACTTGCCATAGGCGAAATCCGTAAAGCCGATCTGTTCGGCGCGCTTGGTGATCCAGTCCTTCGGCTCGCCCTGCGCGGCGATGCCCGAAAGGTCACCCTTGATGTCGGCGCAGAACACCGGCACGCCAGCCTTGGAAAAACCTTCGGCGAGAACCTGCAGCGAAACGGTCTTGCCCGTGCCGGTGGCGCCGGTGATGAGGCCGTGGCGGTTGCCGAATTTCAGTTCCAGATATTCGCCCTTGTTCAGGCTGTCGTCCGGATTGCGGCTGGTCCCGATGTAGAGCTGTCCGTCCTGCAACATTGACTGTTTTCTCCTGCGGCCGAAGATAAGCTGTTCATAGTTTGGTTGTGATGATCTTATAAGGACAGTTCGAAGGCGCAACAACTGCTTGATGGCGATGGATAAAAACCGCTTCGGAAAGTTGTTTTGAACGCGCCTCCCGCACTTGAACGGGACTGACGATTGTTTTACGTTGACGTTAACGTCATTTATTCGATGTTGACGTCGTTTTTCAACAGGAGGCAAGAATGAACGAAGTCGTGAGCCAGATCGCTGACAAGGTGGGGATCAGCCCGGAACTGGCCGAAAAAGCCCTTGGCATGATGCTTGGTTTTCTCCAGCGCGAAGCGGAAGACGGCCCGGTCGCACGCATGATCGAAGCCATTCCCGGCGCCAGCGAACTCGTGGCGCAGTTCAACGGCGAAGGTTCCGGCGGTGGCGGTCTTCTCGGTGGCCTGATGAGCGCCATCGGTGGCGGCGGCATCATGGGGCTTGGCCAGCAGCTGATGAGTCAGGGCCTCGGCATGGGCGAGATTTCCGCACTCGCCAGGGAAACCATTTCGGTCGCCCGCCAGCATGCAGGCGACGAGGTTGTCGATCAGGTCGTTGCCTCGGTTCCGGGCCTCAGCCAGTTCGTCTGACAAGACAGGTCTATTCCGTCATAGGGCGCGGCGACTGTTCGCTGAACAGTTGTCGCGCATTTTCTATTTCGGCGTGATGGGTTTCCGCCCATATCCACACACCGCAGAAGGCGCTGCCAAGCGTTCTGCCGAGATGCGTGAGGCGGTAATCCACATGTGGCGGAATAACCGGATGCACGGTGCGCTGCACGAGCCCGTCGCATTCCATCTGCCGTAGGGTCTTCGTCAGCATCTTCTGGCTGATATTGCCCACCACCTTGCCGATCTGCGTGAAACGCATCGTGCCGTGTTCCTCCAGCGCCTCGAGGATCAGCATGGTCCATTTGTCCGCCACCTTCGAAATGATATCCTGAACCAGCGCCTCGATGACGGAATCCGTCTCTTCCGGCGGCGGGTGCTGGCGTCTGTTTTCAATGACGGGATCGGCCAGATGCCTTTTCATACAGACGCTCTCCTTTTGGTAAGTATAAATCTTTTGGGTGCCTACTTTCGATTGGAGAGCATCATAGCTAGTTTTCTGTCATCCAACAAGGAAGCCACGGCGAAAGGATTTCCCGATGAAAACGACAGGCAACACCATTCTCATCACGGGCGGCGGTTCGGGCATCGGACGCGCACTTGCCGAAGCGTTTCATGCCCTCGGCAACAAGGTCATCATCTCGGGCAGACGCAAGGCAGTGCTGGACGAGGTGACGGCGGCAAATCCCGGCATGGCCTCGCTGGTGATGGATGCGACGGACGCCGAAGGCATCCGCACCTTTGCCGATGAACTGGTCAAGACCCACCCCTCGCTCAACACCGTCATCAACAATGCCGGTATCATGAAGAACGAGGACATCGCGGCTGCGCCGGGTTATCTGGACATTGCCGAAGAAACGATTGCCACCAACCTGCTGGCGCCGATCCGGCTGACCGCGGCGCTGCTGCCGCATTTCCTCAATCAGCCCCAAGCCGCGGTGCTGACGGTTTCGTCCGGCCTGGCCTTCGTGCCGATGGTGGTGACGCCGACCTACAGCGCCACCAAATCCGCCATCCATGCCTATTCGGTTGCCCTGCGCGAACAGCTGAAGGACACCCCGGTCGAGGTGATCGAGATCGTGCCGCCTTACGTGCAGACGACCTTGCAGGGCAATCATCAGGCGACCGACGAGCGCGCCATGCCGCTCGATGCCTTCATCTCGGAGGTCATGGACATCCTCACCAACCGTCCGGATGAAAAGGAAGTGGTGGTGGAACGATGCAAGCCGCTGCGTTTTGCCGTGCAGAACGGCAACTTCGACAAGGTATTCACGATGGTCAACGGCATGCACGGCTAAACGGCATGGTTCCCCGCCACCCCGGCCTTTTAGCCGGGGTCCCGCCAATCCAGGTCGGGCTATGTTGACCCGACGGGCGTCTGGTCGCCGCATTCCGGCTCAGGGCCGGAACGGCGAAGGAATTCCGCGACGAGGTTGGCTCAAGCATCCCATTCCGGCGCGAGATGGCCGGGATTGACGATGCGGCCGTCCGGTTTGGCCAGCGCGTGAATGGCCCGCATCTCTTCCAGCGTCAGGGTGAAGTCGAAAATATCGAAATTCTCCTTGAGCCGACTTGCCGTGGCGGTCTTGGAAAGCGCGATCACGTCCGATTGCTGCACGGCCCATCGCAGCGCCACCTGTGCAGCCGTCTTGCGGTGGCGGGAACCGATGTCCTTCAGAACCGGGTCGTTCGGCACCGCGCCGTTTGCCATCAGGTAATAGGCGGTGATGGACAGGCCATGCTTGCGGGCGGCGGCAATCACCTTCGTCTGGCTGAGATAGGGGTGATACTCGATCTGGTTGGTGGCAAGCGGCGCATCGGAGAGCTTCACGGCTTCCTCCGTCAGCGCCATGTTGAAGTTGGAAATGCCGATGTTACGGGCCTTTCCGGCCTTGTGTACCTCGTTCAGCGCACCGATGCGCTCCGCCAGCGGCACATCGCTTTTCGGCCAATGCAGAAGAAGAAGATCGACGTGATCCGTTTTCAGCTTGGTGAGGCTTTCGTCCACCGATTTGAGGAAATCGTCGTGGCGGTAGCGGTCCACCCACACCTTTGTCGTCACGAAAAGGTCGGCGCGCGGGATGCCGGAAGAGGCGAGAACCTCACCGACTGCGGCTTCGTTCTGATAAATCTGCGCCGTGTCGACATGGCGGAAACCGAGTTTCAGCGCTTCCGGCAGGATGCGTCTCACGTCGTCTTCCGGCATGCGGAATGTGCCGAAACCGAGTGCGGGGATATTCGCGCCGTTGGCGTTTACAACATACATCGTGTCGTCTCCATCGTCTTTCGGGATTGCCTGATCGGATTGCCCGATCGGATTGTCTGGCAGGCGGCTTCCAGGAAAGCTACCCTATTAACGGCTGCAAACGGCGTGGGTTTCAAGCGGAAGATGTCTTTCCTCGCGGTATTTTACATCAGCACGTAATCCACCGGGCGCGGATAGGCCGGAAGGTCCGTCTCACCCATGCCTTCACGCAGATTGATCTCGATGACGGTCGCAAGCGCATCGATCGGCAGGGCGTTCAGCCCTTCGCCGAAGGGTTCTTCCAGCTCGTCCGAAAGCGCGTCGAGGCCAAAGAAGGTGTAGGCGATCAGGGCGCTGGTGAAGGGGGTGGCCCAGCCGAGGAGGTCGGTGAAACCGAACGGCAGCAGAAGGCAGAACAGGTGCGCCGTTCGATGCAGAAGCAGCGAGTAACCGAAGGGAACCGGCGTGTGACGGATACGCTCGCAGGAGGCCAGCGCATTGCCCATCTGCTGTACCGTCGTGTCCAGCATCTGTAGCTGGATGTCGCTGATCTGCTGTTTTGCATTGGCGCGGAACAGGTCGGAGGAGAGGCAGCGCAGCAGCGTATCCGGCCTGTTGCGGCTTTGCGCGTAACGTTCGGCAAGGTCGGTGGGAACGAGTTTGACGATGGCGCTTTTGCTGCCGCCGGGCCGCAAGCAGCTGACCATCTCATGACAGAACGCGATCGTCACGTCGACCACCCGGCGGCGGCTGACGGGATCGGCAACATTGTCTTTCATCTCAAGCATTTCGCTCTGCCGCCCGAAGGTGCGCGCCGCCATGATGAGCACGCCCCATTGCTTGCGGGCCTCCCACCAGCGGTCGTAACAGGCGTTGGCGCGAAAGCCGAGAAAGACCGAAAGCGCAATGCCGAGCAGAGAGAACGGTGCGCCGTTCAGGGCCGGAATAACATCCGGCCGATCCTTGTGCGCCCAGACGACCAGCGCCGACAACAGGAAAACCGCAAGAACCTGCGGGAAAATCCGGCCGACGATGGAGCCGCGCATGATGAAGAACAGTTGAAGGAGACTCGGGCGGGAGCGAACGATCATGATGAAACTCGAAGGGAAAATCAGGCTATGGCCAAGGAGGCTGGCAGGCTCTTATTCGCACCGGAAAACTGACATTTGCCAGCCTTCATTTTCTCGGCCGTGCGGGACATATTGCCGCAATGCCGCCCCTTGGGAAATCCTCTGTGGCCATGTTTTTCGGGTGAGCGTGCTGCGTCCTACTTCTTCACCGCGACCACGAACAGACGCGGGAACCGCAGCAGCAGTCGTCCATCCGCCATCGGCGGATAGGCCGCCGCGACGCGGGCGGTATAGTCCGTGAGGAAAGCCGCCCGGTTTTCCTCGCCCGCCGCTGCAAGGTAGGGGCGAAGGCCGGTGCCTTTCACCCATTCCACGATGGCTTCGGCATTGGCCATCGGATGATTGTAGATCGTGTGCCACACATCGACGCGCGCGGACTTCGGCATCAGCCGGTCGAAATAGGCCGATGGCGGGGGCAGGGGCTTGCGGCGCAGGAGATTGCCCGCAAACGCGTCCTTCCATGGACCCGCAGCAGCGGTTTCCTGCATCATGACATGGGTCGGTTCGGCAAGATTGTCGGGCATCTGCACGGCCAGAACACCGCCTGGCGACAGGCTGTCCATCAGTCGTTCCAGAACGGACAGGTGATCGGGTACCCACTGGAACACGGCGTTGGCGTAAAGCAGGTCGGCCGGTTGCGCCGGTTTCCATGCGGTGAGATCCGCCTTGCCGAACTGTGTCGTCGGCAAGCGATCGGCGGCTTTGGCCAGCATGTCGTCGTCGCTGTCGATGCCGGTTATGACGTTCACGCCGAAGCGGTCCGTCAGAAGCTCCGTCGAATTGCCCGGCCCGCAGCCAAGATCGTAACCGTTCATGACGCGCTCGAGCGGCACCTGTGCCAGAAGATCACGCGCCGCACGCGTCCTTTCATCCTCGAATTTCAGATATTGCTGCGCGGACCAGGCCATGGCGTCCTCCTGCTGAAAACCGATGAGGTCGGAACATGGCACGCGCCACACATCGTCACCACCGGATTATCCATGAATTCTTGTGATGAATATATTCATCAACTGATTGTTCCGGCTTGGAAAATATCGTCACCACAGCTCGCTGGGGTAATTTTCCATCAAAATCGTAGACCGTGGAAATAAAAACTTGACCTTGAAGGGCGACAGGCATTCACTCCGGCCACTTTCAAGACAGGAGACAGTTATGACCGTCGATACCGCACCCCGATCAACCACCTGGACCTATGTTGACGGTCAATGGCTGCCGGGCAATCCGCCCCTCATCGGCCCGACCTCACATGCCATGTGGCTGGCCTCGACGGTGTTCGACGGTGCGCGCTGGTTCGAGGGTGTAGCGCCCGATCTTGACCTGCATTGCCAGCGCGTCAACCGCTCCGCGACCAACATGGGCATGAAGCCGACGATGACGGCGGAAGAAATCGAGGCTCTGGCGCTGGAAGGCGTCAAGAAGTTCGACGGCAAGACCGCCATCTACATCAAGCCGATGTACTGGGCGGAACATGGCGCGCCCGGCAGCGTCGTCGCGCCAGATGCGGCTTCAACGCGTTTTGCGCTTTGCCTGTTCGAAGCGCCGATGGATGCGGGCAAGCCGCTGACGTTGACGGTTTCGCCGCTGCGCCGCCCGTCGCCGGAAACCGCCATGACCGATGCCAAGGCGGGCAGCCTTTATCCCAACAGCGGCCGCGCCATTCTCGAAGCCCGTTCGCGCGGCTTCGATAACGCACTGATGCGCGACATGAACGGCAATGTTGCCGAAACAGCCGCCTCCAACATTTTCATGGTCAAGGACGGCGTGGTCATGACGCCGGTGCCGAACCGCACCTTCCTCGCTGGCATCACCCGTTCGCGTGTCATCGGCCTGCTGCGTCAGGCGGGTTTCGATGTTCGTGAAGCAACTCTTTCAGTGGAAGATTTCCGCGACGCCGATGAAATCTTCTGCTCCGGCAACTATTCGAAGGTTTCGCCGGTCACCAAGCTCGATGACCGCGAGTTCCAGGAAGGTCCCGTGGCCCGCAAGGCGCTCGATCTCTACATGGATTGGGCGCGTCTCGGCAGCGACGTCTGAGCCGACCTGAACTCAATCCTTGAAACCGCGGAAAGCTGAAGCTTCTCCGCGGTTTTTTTATGCGCCATCCGACATTGCGAAATGGTTTCTCGATGTTGCAGAAAAGCGTTCGAGCATAGGAAAAAGGAACGATTTTAATCCAATCTTAGAAATCCCCGGTCAGAAATATATGTCGATGCCTGCAGGCCATAGGGGCTTTTGAAATGTTGTTCAGCATACGTAATATTCTCATCGGGTTTTTTCTTCTCGTCAGTGTCGCTTTGGCCGGATTTGTCGGCAATGCGATGTGGGCATCCGTCAACAAGGCGCGCGCATTTACCCAGGTCGCGCAGCTCGTCTCGCTCGACAAACTTCTTTTTAACACGTTGTTGAATTTCCGCAGCGAACGCGGCGACAGCGCCACCGCGCTGACGGTCGATCCATCGAAGGCGGCGGGTTCGATTGCCAGCGTTCAGGGGTCGAGAAAGAAGGTCGATGAGGCCATGACTGCGTTTCTGGAGCAGTCGGCGTCCCTCGATCAGGCAAAGCTTCAGGCACCTCTCGGCAAGGTGAAGGATATCTACAGGCAGTTCGTTGATCTGCGTAAAAAAGTGGATGCCAACCTTGCGCTACCGCTGGATCGCCGTGAGGCGGGCTTCGACAAGACGGTCATGGCAATGGGGGGCGACTTCCTCACCTCGCTCGAAGCCGGCTCCGTCGCGTTGGAGGGAGAGATCCGTTCGCTGGACCAGACTCTCACTGGCCTGATCCAGTTGCGTTCCTATGCCTGGGCCGCCCGCGCGATGGGTGGCAGCGCCACGGTTGTCCTGAATGGCGCCGTCGCACAGCAGCGCGCCTTGACGCCGCAGGAAAACCAGCAGCTCGGCGCTTCCGATGCCGGTGCGGCATTTGCATGGAAGGCTGCCGGAGAGCTCGTGGCACATGAATCCGCGCCGCAAGAGTTGAAGGATCTCTATGCCTCGGCAGACAGCGCCTATTTCAAGGGCGATTTCGCCGCGCAGCGCACCAAACTCATCGATGACCTGATGAACGGCCGCACGCCTGCCTTCACCATGGACACATGGCGCACGACGGTGACCAACAATCTGGGCGCGATTGCCAAGATTGCTTCGACGGCGATGGATATCCTCGATGCCAACGCCGCCAAGGCAAAGCAGGGCGCGATCTTCGACGCAGGGCTCTATCTCGCCGTCTTTGCACTCGTTGTCGCAATCTGCGCTGCCTCTATGGCGGTCATCATCGGTCGCGTCACTGGCCCGATCGCCCGTATGACGAAATCGATGATGGAATTGTCGAATGGTAATCTTTCCATCGACGTCCCTGGCGCAAAGCGCAGCGATGAAATCGGCGAGATGGCCCGTGCGGTCGAAATCTTCCGTGAAGCCGCCATTCGCAACAAGCAGCTCGAATCGGAAGCGGAAGCAAACCGCGAAAAGGCAGAGCGGGACCGCATCGAATTGCAGCGGCGTGCCGAAGCAGAGGCGGAAGAGCGTCTCAATCAGGCAACTGGTTCTCTGGCCAGTGGCCTTCGCAAGCTCGCGTCCGGCGACATGACATGTGAAATCGCCACGCCCTTCGCACCGCAGTTCGAAGACCTTCGCCACGATTTCAACAGCTCCGTCCACCAGCTTCGCGAGACGCTGGCGAGCGTCGGCCAGTCCGTCCAAACGGTCAATGGCGGCGCACATGAGGTGTCGTCGGCCTCCGACGACCTGTCCCGCCGCACCGAACAGCAGGCTGCGTCGCTGGAAGAGACAGCCGCAGCGCTCGAGCAGATCACTGCCAACGTATCGGCGACCTCCAGGCGTGCCTCCGAGGCGCGTGACACGGTGCGCGATGCCCGCTCGAAGGCTGACGTATCTGGCAAGGTGGTGCGTGATGCCGTCGCCGCCATGGAGCGCATCGAGCACTCGTCGCGCCAGATCGGTCAGATCATCGGTGTTATTGACGAGATCGCATTCCAGACCAACCTGCTCGCACTGAATGCAGGCGTCGAGGCGGCCCGTGCTGGTGAGGCCGGTAAGGGTTTTGCCGTCGTGGCTCAGGAAGTACGTGAACTTGCGCAGCGTTCGGCGAGCGCAGCGAAGGAAATCACCCAGCTCGTCAATACCTCTGCCGTTGCAGTGGGCGAAGGCGTGAAGCTGGTGGCAGACACCGGCGCCGGACTGGGTGAGATTGAACAGCTCGTCTTGTCGGTCAACGCGCATATGGAGGCGATCGCCACAGCCGCGCAGGAACAGTCTGCCGGTCTTTCCGAGGTCAACACCGCAGTCAACCACATGGACCAGGCCACGCAGCAGAACGCTGCGATGGTCGAGGAAATGAACGCCGCCGGGGCCGGACTTGCGCAGGAGTGCGTCAACCTCCAGACGCTGTTGTCCCAGTTCCAGCTCGGTCATCAGGTGTCGGCGCTTCATGGAGCCGCACGTCAGATGCAGAAGGCGGCAAGCCCGGCGAGAGCCGCAGCACCGCCAAGGCAGGTGGCCTCCGCACTGAGGGCTGCTGCAACCGCATCTTATGGCAATACGGCGCTGGCCGTGAAAGGTGACAACTGGACGGAGTTCTGAGTTAAGCTCTTTCGTCGATACGAAGCCCGCGCCGAAAGCGCGGGCTTTATTGTTTGGACGATCTGGAAAGTGCGGCAGCCAGTGCGCGCAATGGCGCTGTCATATGCTTGTCGCGGCGAAGCGCCAGCGCGATCCGGCGTTCGAGCGGTGGCGTCAATGATCGCCACGCCAGTCCGGACGTACCGTCTTTCTGCTCCACCGCCATGCGCGGCACGATGGCAATGCCAAGCCCGGCCTCGGTCATCTTCTTGATGGCTTCGACGCTGCCAAGCTGCATGGCGGGCTGCACCGTGTGTCCTCCCGCCGTGAACCACTGATCCGTCAGCTTGCCGGTATTGCCACCTTCGTAAAGCAGAAGGGGTTGTGTCGAAAGAAACGCGGCGCTCATCGCCTGATCGTCCGAAACGCTGCCGGCGGGAAATGCCGCCACCATCTCATCCAGATAAATCTCGCGGATATCGAGGCTGCGACCGCTGGCGGGCAGCGACACAACCGCCGCATCGACGGTGTTGGCTTCCAGCAGTCGCAGAATGTCCGGTGTGTTGCCGGTCTGTACCTCGATATCGAGGCCGGGCATGGTCTTTCTGATTTTCCCGAGCACGGGCGGCAGAAGATAGATGCAGGCCGTTGCCCCGGTGCCAATGCGCAGACGTCCGCTGGCACCGTTGCGGTGTGGAACGACGGTATCGAGCGCATGGGCCACTTCCTCGGCGATCCGCCTTGCATGAACGAGAAAATCACGACCCGCCGCCGTCGGCTGCGCCCTTCGTCCCACCCTCTCGATCAGCCGCACGCCAAGCTGCTTTTCCAGTAGCCGGATGTGCAGGCTGATAGCGGGCTGTGTCAAACCCGCCTTGTCGGCGGCTGCTGAAAAGCTGCCGAAATCGGCAACATCCATGAAACTGCGAACCTGCCGGAGATCGACATCCATAATAAAAGAAAACCTTATCGTTTGTATAAGGTCTATAATCTTTAATTTGCTTCAGCCGCAATGCACAATGGTTGCGTGAATGATTGCAGGACGTTTTGAATGACCCTCCCGAAAGCCTCGAACCTCACCATCCGCCCCTGTGACGAGGCGGATATTCCCACGATCACGACGATCTATCGCGATGCGGTGCTGAACGGCAGCGCCAGCTTCGAGATCGACCCGCCTTCGGTGGAAGACATGCTGGCGCGGCGCGCCGCACTCATGTCGGGCGGTTTTCCCTATCTTGTGGCCGAGCTTGACGGGCAGGTTGCGGGTTATGCCTACGCAGGCGCTTACCGCGCCCGTCCGGCCTATGGCGCTACCGTAGAGGATTCGGTCTATGTCGATCCGGCCATGAAGGGCCATGGCATCGGGCGAAAGCTGCTGGATGCACTGATCGATGAGGCAACAGCGCGCGGCTTCCGGCAGATGATCGCCGTCATCGGCGATTCGGCGAACACCGCCTCCATCGGCGTCCATCGCGCCGCCGGTTTCGAGCATGTCGGCACCTTCCGCGCCATCGGCTGGAAGCATGGACAATGGCTGGATACGGTGCTGATGCAACGGCCACTCGGCGAAGCGGATACCACGCCCCGCTTCTGAGGGGTCACGGTTTCGTCGAGCCGGGAATGTCGATTTTCACCGTATCGCCCGCAAGCTCGCTGCCAAGTTCGGCGACTTTTGTCTTCTTGTCGTAGACGCAGATGTGGCTGACCGTGACATCTGTACCCTTTGCCTTGCCGGTGAGGATCGCGAGGCCGAAATTCTCGCTGCCGATCGGATCGACAACGGCCTTGGCGTCGTCGATCGTGCCTTCGCTTACTGCGAGGCACTTCGCCTGCACATCCGCGACAAACTCCTGCCACGCCTCGTCGGAGGAGGCGGAGACCGCGCCGGCAGCAAGGAGGAACAGGGCAGTGGCGATGGCGCTGGTTTTCATCTCTGGATTCCTTTTTTTAAACTCGCGGCTGGCAACGGAACTAAAGAGCGAAAAACGGTACGCCCGGCATGTGAAACAAATGTGGTCATGGGTGTGGCGAGAGGAATTTTCTCTTTTGCTGGAACATTTTGATAATTCACAGGTTGCCCAAAAAGGCAGACCCTCCTATGGTCCGCGCACACGGTTTCAAGGAGCGGTCACGCCGCTGCAACAAGGAGTAAAACCATGGCCTTTGAACTTCCCGAACTGCCTTACGATTACGATGCGCTGGCGCCTTACATGTCGCGCGAAACGCTCGAGTTTCACCACGACAAGCACCACAAGGCATATGTCGACAACGGCAACAAGCTGGCCGCTGAAGCCGGTCTGGCCGATCTGTCGCTGGAAGAGGTCGTGAAGAAGTCCTTCGGCACCAATGCCGGCCTGTTCAACAACGCTGCCCAGCACTATAACCACGTTCATTTCTGGAAGTGGATGAAGAAGAACGGCGGCGGCAACAAGCTGCCCGGCAAGCTGGAAGCCGCTATCGCTTCCGATCTCGGCGGCTACGACAAGTTCAAGGCTGATTTCATCGCCGCTGGCACGACGCAGTTCGGCTCCGGCTGGGCATGGCTCTCCGTCAAGAACGGCAAGCTCGAAATCTCCAAGACCCCGAACGGCGAAAACCCGCTGGTTCACGGTGCAGAGCCGATCCTCGGCGTCGATGTGTGGGAACACTCCTACTACATCGACTACCGCAACCTGCGTCCGAAGTACCTGGAAGCGTTCGTCGACAGCCTCATCAACTGGGACTACGTTCTGGAGCGCTACGAAGCCGCTACCAAGTAAGCTTCTGACCTTCCGTTTTTTCGAGCACCCGGCCTTCGTGCCGGGTGTTTTGTTTTTGTGCGCCACCTGTCACAAGCCTGTCATGAGCCCCGTTTATCGCCGCGCATCATGACTGACATCACGCCCCCGCTGTTCTCCTTCGGCATCGTCGCCGATCCCCAATATGCCGACATTGCCCCGCGCCCGGAAATGGGCCGGTATTATGCCGAAAGCCCCAAAAAACTGGCGCAGGCGATAGACGTCTTCAACGGGCGTGATCTCGCATTCGTCGTCACGCTGGGCGACATCATCGACCGCGGGTTCGAAAACTTCGAAACCATGCTGGCCGTTTACGCGAACCTGCGGCACCGTTCGATCCTGCTGCCGGGCAATCACGATTTTGCCGTGAATGCCGAACTTTTGCCGGAGGTCCACGCACGGCTCGGCATGCCGTCGCCATGGTACGATTTCGCCGTCGGCAAGATGCGTTTTGTCGTGCTGGACGGAAACGATGTCAGTCTGTTCGCACCGCCGGTTGGCGATCCGCGCCGCAGGATTGCGCAGGAGCGTCTGAGCGCGCTGCGTGACGCAGGCGCGATCAATGCGCAGGACTGGAATGCTTCGCTGAGCGATGAGCAGTTTGCGTGGCTGGGTGATGTTCTCTCAACGGCGGATGCGGCAGGAGAGCGCGTTGTCGTGTTCTGCCATTATCCGCTGTCCCCGGAAAACGCTCATAACATGTGGGATTCGCCGCGCATCATCGATCTCCTGACCTCGCGTGCCTGCGTTGCCGCCTGGTTCTGCGGTCACAACCACGAGGGCAATTACGGCACGGTGAACGGCAGGCATTTCGTCAACTTCAAGGGCATGGTAGATACGCCCGACGAAAACGCCTTCGCCATCGCTGATGTCTACACCGACCGGATCGAAATCAACGGTTTTGGCCGTGAAGAAGACCGGTCGTTAGCTTTTTGACGCGACCGCTCTCGGCTGGTTGATCTCCCAGCCGCTGATCCAGAGCTGCCGCAAAGCTTCGCCTTCATTTCTGAAGAACGAGCCGGTGCTATTGCATGCAACGACGCGATCTGACCTGAAGTTACGGATCGCCTGCCTCAGTTCGCACCACGCGACGATGTTGGTTGTCTCGGAGTAATAGATAACGGCGATGGGCCGGACCCTTCTTTGGGTTTCCATGCCGCTTTCGTCGTGATAGGCAAGGTCGAGCTTTTCTTCGTCGCGCACCGCCCGCCGTACCATGCCAAGGTCGATGCTTTGCGGCACGGGCGCGACGCTTCCCCAGGCGTGCAGCGCATTGGCCGAAAGGGTGCGCGACAGGGGTTCTGGAAGGGAAGCGGCGATCTTGTCGCTAACCCGTTTTGCCGCCTGCCGCAACTCCGTGTCGGCGGTTCGGTCGATGAGTGCAAGCGCGAGGACGATGGCCTCCGTTTCCTCGATGGAGAACATCAGCGCCGGAAGATTGAAGCCTGGCCGCAGGATATAGCCGACCCCGCGCTCGCCTTCGATCGGCACGCGCATGGTCTGGAGCGCCACGATATCGCGATAGACCGAGCGTGGCGTCACCTCCAACGCATCGGCGATCTGCTGCGCCGTCACGGGTTTGCGCGCCACCCGCAGGATCTGGATGATCTCGAACAGTCTCGATGCCTTGCGCATTGCAGTTTTCCGCCCGCTCTCCCCACACAACTGACACAACGCTGTCAGTTGGCCTTTCCTATAAGCGATAAAACACATTGAGAAGCATGGTGTTTCCTGAATGTGGTCCGTTCCGTTATGGGGAGATACTGACATGAGTTACGCGGAAAATCTCTGGCTTTTCTTTCTGGTGCTGTTTGGCATCGTCATCCTGCCCGGCATGGATATGCTGTTCGTTCTGGCAAGCGCTCTGACGGGTGGCCGGAAAACCGGCCTGTCGGCGGCCAGCGGCATGAGCGCGGGCGGCATCGTGCATTCCCTTTACGGTGCAGCGGGCGTCGGCGCGTTCGCGGCATGGATGCCGTCGCTGTTCAAGCCGCTTCTGGTGGTCGGTGCGGTCTATATGGTGTGGATCGGTATCAGTCTGGTGCGCAGTTCCATCGTTGTGAGTGGCGGCGAGGCAGATGCCAGCGCGTCGGCCAGAAAGGCCTTCTGGCGGGCGATGCTGACATGTCTGTCGAATCCCAAGGCTTATCTGTTCATGATGGCGATCTATCCGCAGTTCCTCAAACCCGCCTATGGGCCGATCTGGCTACAGGGCGCGGTGATGGGGGTCATGGTCGCGGCCACGCAGTTTGCGGTCTATGGCGGGCTGGCGTTGACGGCGGGCAGAAGCAGGGCCTGGCTTGTATCCTCGCCAGCCGCCACGGTCTTCATCGGTCGTGCGGCCGGTGTCATGCTGGTTGCAGTGGCGCTGCTGACCCTATGGGAAGGGTTGTCCTAGTCTGCTGTTTTTACGCTGAATTTCACTTCAATGTGACTTCTTTTTGCCCAACGGAACAGGCATCCTCGCCGCGTTCGTATCAAGCCCGTTACCAGTCGGGATCAAGGAGAGAATTCATGAAACTGAAAACCATCACGGCGGCGATGCTGTTCGGCTGTCTTTGCGCCGGTGCGGTTTACGCGGCCGGCGAAGTCGAAAAGCGCGAAGGAATGATGAAGCAGATCGGCGGCTCGATGGGGGCGCTTTCCGCTATTGCAAAGGGGCAGAAGCCCTTTGACGCCGAAGCGGTGAAGGCGGCCGTGACGACCATCAGCACCAATGCCAAGGCTTTCCCTGACCAGTTCCCTGCCGGAACCGAGGCAGGCAGTACCGCTGCCCCCGCCATCTGGCAAAACTTCGAGGACTTCAAGGCCAAGTCTGCCAAGCTGGGGGAAGATGCCGACGCTATTCTTGCCAGCATGCCCGTTGACCAGGCGGGCGTTGCAACCGCCATGCAGAGCCTGGGCGACGACTGCGGCACCTGCCACCAGACCTATCGTCTGAAGAAGTGAGTTGATTGTGCCGGGAAAGCCGCCTGGGGGCGGCTTTCTGTGGTCGCGGAACTCTGTGAATGGTCCTGAGACGGGGAGAGGGGTATGCCTTCCATCTGGACGAAACTCGCAGGCGGTGGCGTGCTGGCCGCAGCCGCCGGTTTTGGCATTTTTATGTTGATTACGGCGCCGGAGCGCCAGCCGCCAAGCCACTGGGTAAGCCTTGGCGAGCCTGATCTTGCCAATGGTGAAACACTGTTCTGGGCGGGCGGCTGCGCCAGCTGCCACGCCGCTCCGGGCGCGACCGGCGATGCGCTGCTGACGCTGGGTGGAGGCCAGGCGCTGCCAAGCCCGTTCGGAACCTTCCATGTGCCGAACATTTCGGCGGATCCGCAGCACGGCATCGGCGGCTGGACGCTGGCGCAGTTCGGTGACGCCATGACGCGTGGCGTCGGCAGGGATGGCGAACATCTCTATCCGTCTTTCCCTTATGCTTCCTATGCCCGCATGACGCCCAAGGACATAAACGATCTGTTCGGCTATCTGAAAGCGCTTCCCGCAAGCCAGAACGATGCTCCGGATCATGATCTGCCATTCCCGTTCAATATCCGTCTGGTGCTTGGCGGCTGGAAGTTCCTGTATTTCGACAAGGGCGCGCCGCATGTCGAACTTGCCAATGCCGATGCCGAATTGCTTCGCGGCCAATATCTCGTCGAGGGACCGGGCCATTGCGGCGAGTGTCACACGCCACGCAATGCGCTGGGCGGTTTCCTTCCCGGCAAATGGCTGGCTGGCGGTCCCAATCCGGAAGGCGAAGGACAGATCCCCGACATTACCCCGGCATCGAAAAGCATCGGCTCATGGGCTGCGGCCGATATTGCCAGCTATCTCGAAACCGGATTCACGCCCGAATTCGACAGTGTTGGCGGATCCATGGTCAAGGTGCAGCAGAACATGGCGCACCTGACGGCGGAAGACAGGGAAGCGATCGCCGCATACCTCAAAGCTGTTCCGGCACGTTGATCGGGGAGGCATTGACTCTCCGGTTTCTCCGGCGGATAACAGGATCGTGATGGTTCCTTCCGGGTTTCCGGAAGGTGAAAAGGGAACACGATAGGGAGCGATCCTCATTCGTGGCTGCCCCCGCAACTGTGAGCGGAGAGCCTGAGACGAAAATGCCACTGATCGGCTGTATGAACCGGAACCGCGAGGTCTGGTCCATGTGGGGATAAACCGATCGGGAAGGCGTTTCAGGTTTTGACCCGCGAGCCAGGAGACCTGCCCTCACGGAAATGTCCATGCCGGCGGGGTGTCCGGAGCAGCAGGATCTCAGGTGCGGGCAACTGCGCCTGTATCAGTCTCGCATTCCCCGTGGTGATTTGTATCGAATGCGTTCGTGTGGCCTGATCCGCCGCCTGTCCGCTTCACAATGGCGCGAAATGCGCCGGGAGAGGCTCACCATGTCCATCAACCAGAATACGGCCAATGCGGCCGTTTCAGCAAAAAACACCAGCGTCGCGCAGTCCCTGACGGCGATCATGCTTGGCCTGTTCGTCGTCGGTTTTGTCGGTTTCTCGCATGTCGAGGCCGTTCACAATGCAGCGCACGACACGCGCCACGCCAATGCGTTCCCTTGCCACTAGAGCTTTCTGACGTCCGGGTCACGCCACCCGGAAGATTGAAGATGCTCGAGAACTGAAAAATGGGGCATGATGGCATTCGAAAGCCAGCGGTGCTTTCACGTTCATGCTCCTGAAAGGGAAATTGCATGTCTGCTTTTCGTAATATCGTTTTTACATCCGTGCTTGTGGGGCTGATTGGCGGCGTTGCCGTCTCCGCCATGCAGGCAGTCGGAACCACGCCGCTCATCCTCCAGGCGGAAACCTATGAAAGTGCCGGTGGTGAAGCGCCGCACAGCCACGATGCGGCACCTGCAGCCGGGGCAGAGGCGACGGCTCAGGCCGCTGCACATAGCCACGAGCATGATGCTGAGGCATGGTCGCCAGCCGACGGCTTTGAGCGTACGGCCTATACGCTTGCCGCCAATGTTCTGACGGCGATCGGTTATGCGCTCGTCCTGACCGGCCTTCTGTCGCTGCGCGGCACGAATGGCGGCTGGCGCGAAGGCTTGCTCTGGGGCGTCGCCGGTTTCGTGGCCGTCATGCTCGCGCCGATGGTCGGCCTTCCGCCGGAACTGCCGGGAAGCCCGGCTGCGGAACTGGCTGCGCGTCAGACATGGTGGATTGCAACCGTCGCCGCGACCGCTGGCGGCATCGCGCTCATCGCCTTCCGGCGTGAGCCTTGGGCGGCGCTCCTTGCGGTGGTTCTCATCGTGGCACCACATGTCGTCGGTGCGCCCTTGCCGCCCGAAGGCGAACACGCGCTGGCGCCTCTGCCTCTGGAGCGTCAGTTCATCGTGGCCGCAACGGTGACGAGCTTCGTGTTCTGGGCGCTGATCGGTACCTTGAGCGCGTTCTTCCTGAAGCGCTTCCAGTCGGTTTGATGACATGCAGGACGCAGCGCACTGGAGCGATGGACTCGATGCACTGCGTTTTGCCGTTCCTGGTCACGGCGCGTCCTGCGCCGTGCATCGCCTTGCCTTCAAGGCGCTGCTGAAAACCGAGCCCGATAAGGTCGCCGCTCTGGCTTTTTTCAATGAGCATCATGCTACCTTCATCGCCGCCGCTCACGCCAAGATCGACCGGCTCCATCTGCCTTCCGACCGCAGCCTGCATCTGAACAGCCGCGATATCCGTCGCGCCATGGCTGGCGAGGGCATTGATATCGTCGCCCGCATCTGCCGTGTCCTGGATCAGGCCGGATAAACGCCTTTACCGATGCTCTGCCGCAAAAACTCTCAATTCCGCTTCGGCCTCCGGACCAAAGAGGCCAAGGGCTTTGAGAATTTCCGCAGCGAAGCTGACCGGCGCGCTGCCGGGTGCCGTGACGAAGCCGCCATCGCTGACGGCCTGCGATTGAGCGCGATAGAGGTGCTCGCCCCGATAGCCGGGATAGGCACGGTGCGAACCCAGCGAATTGCCGGTATGGGCAACGTCGTTGAGGACACCGGTTCCCGCCAGTGCACTTGCCGCAGCGCAGATGCCTCCGATCACGCGGCCCCTGTCTCGGAAGCGGTGGACGAGGCTGGCGATATCGGCAGCCGTCCCCTTTTCCCAGCTCATGCCGCCGGGAATGACCAGCGCATCGGTGTCTGCCGGATCGAGTGCATCATAACCCGCGTGCGGGGTCACGTTCAGCCCGCCCATCGAAACAACCGGCTGTCCGTCCGGCGACGCATAACAGATCTCGACGCCCAGATAGCTGCGCGCCGCGGCAGTAAGCAGCGCTGGCTCCCAGTCGGCGAAATCCTGCGCGAAGGCAATGGCGATCCGTGTCATGGCTGTCTCCGTTGAAGGAAATCAGGCGATGGACTGCATGTAGCGCATGCCGGTGACCGGACGTGGGATGAAGTCCATGTTTTCATAGAAACGATGTGCGGCGATGTTGCCGGTGGCGGCGCCGACCGAAAGATAGTCGCAACCGAGACGCTTGGCGATATCGCGGGCGCGGGCGACGAGATGCTGGCCGGTGCCGTGGCCACGATGACCGTCACGGACGAAAAGATGATGCAGCTCGAGGCCGCGGCGGCCTTCCTGCGCCCTGTAGAGCGGCACAAGCAGAGCGTAGCCGATCAGTTCGCCATCAGCTTCGGCAACGAGGCCGTGGACCCAGGGCAGGGTACCGAACAGGTCACGCTCGAGCTTTTCGGGCGTCATCGCCGACGCGTCGCCGTGATGGGAGGCAAGCAGCGTGATCATCTCGTTGAGTTCGGGCAGATCGGCCTTGCGCGCGCCGCGAATGATGACGACGGGCGGTCTTGGCAGGGTAAGGGAGCTATCTTCGGTCATTTTCTGGTCCTTCGGTTTTATTGGTGCCGTCAGGACGCTTGAAAACAACAAAGCCGCCTGACGGCGGCTTGTTGACAATATGATCTTGTCGAGCCGCCCTTTACAGGTAGGCCCAAAAGTACGAGCAGGAGATGGGTGCGCGTTCGTTGATCATGCGCAATGCATGCGCTCGAATCGAAAATCTGTCAAGCCCTGTTTCCGCGATCAGTGTTCGCCATGGCACATGCCATGATCTGAGAGCGCACGGATGACGTAGCAATCCTCGATCGAATGACCGTCGCAATGGGAAACGATGCGCTCCAGTTCGTGTTCGAGCTTCTTCAGCCGGGCGATCTTTTCGCGCACATCGGCAAGGTGCTCGGCGGCGATACGGTCCGCACCTTCACAGGGCAGTTCGCGATGCTGGCTAAGTGCGATCAGTTCGCGGATGGCGTCGATGTTGAGGCCAAGATCGCGCGCATGGCGAATGAAGGCTAGGCGCTCGAGGTCGGATTTCCCGTAACGGCGCTGGTTGCCCTCCGAGCGTTCCGCCTCTCGGATGAGGCCCATCTGCTCGTAATAACGGATCGTCGGCACCTTGACGCCGGTACGTTTGGAAAGTTCGCCGATCGAGTACATGTATATCTCCATAGCTATAGCGACTGGAGATATAGGTTTTTCCCGCTGATTGCAACATTACAGGATGAATGTCGTCCGCTGTTTGTCATCGTCATTTGCGGCCACCTGATTGTCCGGGGCAAGCGACTTCTTGATGGCGTCGGCGATCTTGTCCTCGATGATCTTGCGTTCATCGGCAGGCAGCGCGGCAAGTTCGTCTTCGCTGATACCCATCTGTTCCAGCGCTTGGGCGCGGATCATTTCGGCGGGCGTCATGCGGGACCATTCCTGAAGTTCGACCAGAAGACGGTCGGTGGAACTCGGCTCGGCGGCTTCCCCGGAAAGCGTGGTGCGCACGGCCTGTGAGCTGTCCATGTCCCAGAGGGCGGAGGCAAGCGAGGCGGAACTCGCTCCGCTTATGTCATCGCTTCCGACGGAGGGAGGTTGGTTGCTGGCGACCGGCTGCGCAGGCACGGCACCGGGCGATGCAAATCCGGCGTCGATTGTCAGGTCCCGCATCCTGGAACGCGTCAGATAATAGCTGTCCGAGTTTGAGATTGTGGTCACTGCGATTCTCCTTCCCGCAATCCGCGTGACTGACCTCTATGATGCGAAGCATTCGCGAGGGTTGTGTCCCCGTGGTTGCGGCGTGGAGAATGCCACTTCCCATCCGGCCCCAAGAATAGTATACCCCCCTATAGTATATGGAGCGTGATGATGTCGCATACCATTCGAGACAAGGACAAGCTGCTGGCCCGCATCCGCCGCCTCAAGGGGCAGATGGACGCGGTGGAGCGTGCGCTGGAAAGCGGAAAACCCTGCGGCGATGTTTTGCAATTGCTGGCTTCGGTGCGCGGTGCGCTGACCGGGCTGACGGGCGAGATCATGCATGAGCATCTGCATGAGCATGTCGTCCACGCCGAGAGTGAAGATGAACGGGCACGTGCGGCAGAAGAACTCGCTGCCGTGCTCAAGACCTATATCCGATAACAGCTGCAGGGCAGGGCATCATGACGATGACTTCCGATACATTCTCGACGGTTTCCCACGAGCATGTTTTTCTGGGTGAGAACCACGACCGCAACGCACGGCGCGTCTGGATGGTGATTGCGCTGACGACGGTGATGATGATCGCCGAGATCGTCGCGGGGAGCTGGTTCGGCTCCATGGCGCTGACGGCCGATGGCTGGCACATGTCGACCCACGCCGGCGCGATGCTGATTTCCGCGCTGGCCTATATGTATGCACGCCGCGAAATGAAAAATCCGCGCTTCACCTTCGGGACCGGCAAGTTTGGCGATCTGGCGGGTTTTGCGAGTGCCGTGGTGCTGGCCGTCGTGGCCCTGATGATCGCCTGGGAGAGCGCCCTTCGTTTCATCGATCCGGTCGAGATCGATTTCAACCAGGCGATCCTCGTCGCGGTGGTGGGCCTCGTCGTCAACCTCGTGAGCGCATGGTTGCTGAAGGACGATCATCATCACCATGGGCACGATCACGGCCATTCCCATACTCATGGAAGCCATGCTCATCATGGCGACCACGCACACCACGGCGAACATGCTCACCACAAAAGTCATGGCGGCAGGGATAACAACCTGCGCGCGGCTTATCTGCATGTGATTGCGGACGCGCTGACCTCGGTTCTCGCCATCCTGGCGTTGCTGCTTGGCAAATGGAACGGGTGGTCGTTTCTGGATCCCGCCATGGGCATTGTAGGCGGGCTTGTCATAGCCCGCTGGTCATGGGGGCTGATCCGTGTAACGGCGGCGACGCTTGTCGATGCCGTACCGATGGCGGAAGATCTGCCAAAGGAAATCCGTGAGAGGGTGGAGACGGACGAAGACCGGATTACCGATCTGCATGTCTGGCAGGTTGGTCCCGGCCATCACGCCGCGATCGTCGCCATTCGCTCGCAGGTGCCGAAAGAGCCAGCTTTCTACAAGCGGAAACTTGCAGCGATACATGAGCTTTCGCATGTCACGGTAGAGGTCAACCCCGTAACGGCCTGAAAAGAATCGTCAAAGCACATCGTCTGAAAGCGTCGGGCGGTTTTGCGATCACGGCATGCGGGAATATGGGGAAGTGAAGCGTAGGCGTTGATCTGAAAGAACGCGCTGACGCTTTACTCTCCGGAATGCTCTGAATACGCGCTACGAACCCACTCGGCCTGTGCTTCCGCCTTGTCTTCGGCAGAGGCGTGTGCCTGTACGTCCACATAGCCCGGTGCATTGGTGCTGCCCACGGCCCAGAGCATGTTCGCCAGCGATGTGGAAAGCACCGTGCTGGAAACAGTCGGGTTGCCCGGACCGCGCTTCACGGCCTGCTCCTCGGCGGCATTCGGCTTGCCGCCTGTTTTTTCCACGTCCCGGACACGTTGATAATTGTATCCGCTGAGGCTGCTATCGATCTGCATTGCAGTGATCCCGCGTTAAAAAGTTAACAAATGGTTAACGTGGATAGCTTGTCTGAAACTTGCAGATATTGCGTTGCAGCGACGTATTGGCTTGACAGCATGGAAAGTGGTGCTTCGTTTTTGTATTGTCCGGTCTTGTAAAATAGGAAAACGCCTCGAATGATCCGATTCCCGGACACATAAAGTCCCTCGCAACGTGAGTCGCGAGGGACATGGAAGAATCAGGCCAGTTGTTTTTCCGGCGTTGCTGTTTGGATTTCGTCGAACGTAGCCTCAGGCTCCTCGCGTTCAGCCTCCGGCTCCTGCGCCGCCGGTGTCACCATCGCTGCCACCAGCGTTTCGATGCCGATGGTGCCGACCGGCTTGCCATCCTCGTCGACCACATGCGCGGTCGTCTCGTTGGCCTCGGAAAGATCGCGGGCGATGGTTTCCAGCGTCGCCGTTTCCGGCACAGGCATGCCTTCCGGCTTGGCGACCAGCGGCTCCATGACGGTCGTCGCCTGCAGCACGCGGCCACGGTTGACGTCGCGCACGAAGTCGCTGACGTACCCGTCTGCGGGCGAAAGGATGATGCTCTGCCCGTCGCCCTGCTGCACCACTTCACCGTCTTTCAAGATGGCGATGTGGTCGCCCAGACGCAGCGCCTCATCCAGATCGTGGGTGATGAACACCACCGTCTTCTGCAGTTCCTGCTGGAGATCGAGCAGCATCGTCTGCATGTCGACGCGGATCAGCGGATCGAGCGCCGAATAGGCTTCGTCCATCAGCAGGATGTCGGCATCGTTGCTCAGCGCGCGGGCAAGGCCGACACGTTGCTGCATGCCGCCGGACAGCTGGTTCGGATAATAGTCCTCATATCCGGAAAGCCCGACGCGCTCCAGCCAGTAACGGCCTTTCTCTTCGCTCGTCTTGCGCGGCACGCCCTGGATATCGAGGCCGTAGACGCTGTTTTCCAGAACGGTACGATGCGGCAGCAGGCCGAATTTCTGGAACACCATCGCCGTCTTATGGCGGCGGAATTTCCTGAGTGCGGAAGCATTCATCGAGCAGATATCCTGCCCGTCATAGAGCACCTCACCGGCAGTCGGGTCGATCAGCCGGTTGATATGGCGGATCAGTGTTGACTTGCCGGAACCCGATAGCCCCATGACGACGGTGATCTTGCCGCCCGGCATGGTGATGTTGATGTCGTTGAGGCCAAGCACATGGTTGTGCCTGTCGTTCAGTTCGGTCTTGTCCATGCCGGCGCGCACCGCTTCGAGGTATTTCTCGGGATGTTTGCCGAAGATCTTGTAGAGATTCTTGATTTCGATGCTTTTAGCCATGGCTGACCTCGCGGTGTTTCTGGAGACGTTTGCCGAATGCCTGGCTGGCACGGTCGAACATGATGGCGATGGCCACCAGCGCGAAGCCGTTCAGGAAACCGATCGTAAAGAACTGGTTGTTGATGGCCTGAAGCACGTTCTTGCCAAGCCCGCCGACGCCGACCATCGAGGCCACGACGACCATGGCGAGCGCCATCATGATGGTCTGGTTGATGCCGGTCATGATAGTGGGCAGGGCCAGCGGAAGCTGCACGTTGAACAGTTTCTGCCTGTTCGAGGAACCGAACGCGTCGGCCGCTTCCAGCACTTCCCGGTCCACAAGGCGGATGCCAAGGCTGGTGAGACGAATGACCGGCGGAATGGCGTAGATGACGACGGCAATCAGGCCCGGCACCTTGCCGATGCCGAAAATCACGACCACCGGGATCAGGTATACGAAGCTCGGCAGCGTCTGCATCACGTCGAGTATGGGGTTGATGATGCGCTGCATTCGATCCGACCGGCCCATGACGATGCCCAGCGGCAGGCCGATGACCATTGCGATGAGGGTCGCGATCGCAACGATGGAAAGCGTCGTCATCGCATCGCGCCACAGGCCGACGGCGCCGATGAGGCAGAGCGACAGGGCCGTTCCGGCGGTGATGCGGATGCTGCGCCCGGCAAGATGCACCAGAGCCAGGATGCACAGGAAGATGATGATCCACGGTGTCTGAATGAAGAAGCGTTCCGATGAGTTCAGGAACAGCTGCAGCGGATGCACCACAGTATCGATGACGTCGCCGTAGTTGCGAACGATATCGCGGAAGCCGTCATCGATTGTCTTGCGTGCCACGCGCATGGTGCTGTTGCTGATGGCCGGAAACTTGCAGAACATGTCCGGCATGTAGTCGCATAAGGCCATTATTGTTGTTTTCCTTATTGTCGCTCTCTACAGGGAGCAGAATGGCGGCGTTCCGGGATGTCGCGCCGCCCGATTGGAAATGCCCATAGCCGTTCAAACCACGGTTGGTTTGAAGGGATAGGGGCGAACGAAGGCAATCCGCCGGGTAGTGTTCCCGGCGGCTGCATGGTCTTCGGTAGTCAGGGTCAGATCGAAGCCTTGATCTTTTCCGCCACTTCGGGCGAAACCCACTTCGACCAGATGTCCTCGTGGTTCTCGAGGAAGTAGGCTGCACCGTCTTCGTTGGTGCCCTGGTTTTCGTCCATCCAGGCGAGGATTTCGGCAACCGTGCCGTTGTCCCACTGACGCTTTTTCACGTAGTCGGCCGAAGCGCCTGCCTTTTCGGCAAAGTCCTTGGTGACGACGGTGAAGACGTCAGCGACCGGATAGGCATTGGGCTTGGGATCGGCGCAATCCACCTTTGCGGTGCAGGCGTCGAAGGCCGCACGGTCGAGTTCAACGCCGTCGTCCAGTTTCACCATCTCGTATTTGCCGAGAATGGCCGTTGGCGCCCAGTAGTAGCCGAGCCAGCCCTGCTTCTTTTCAAAGGCGTTGGCGATGGAGCCGTCAAGACCGGCGGCAGAGCCGGTGTCAACCAGCGAGAAGCCCTTCTTGTCGCCTTCGCGAGCCTTGTAGAGATTGGTCGTCGTGACCTGGCAGTTCCAGCCGGACGGGCAGTTGTGGACCGCGCCCTTGCTGGCATCTTCAGGGGCGGGGAAGAGGTCGGGACGCTTCAGCGCGTCTTCCACGGTTTTGATGTCGGGATTGGCGTCCGCAACGAATTTCGGAATCCACCAGCCCTCGACGCCGCCGTCGGTCAGTATCTTGGTGGTTTCAACGAGGCGGCCTTCCTTGATGGCTGCATCGAGCGGATCGCGGACCGCATTCACCCACAGTTCGGGCGCCATATCCGGCTGGCCCTTTTCGTTCATGGAGGCGAAGGTCGGCATTGTGTCGCCGCTGACGATGTTGACCGTGCAGTCGTAGCCGTTTTCCATGATGAACTTGTCGACATAAGCCGCAACACCCGCGGATGCCCAGTTCATTTCGGCGATTGAGATTGAGCCGCATTCTTCTGCGGCGTTGGCGGAACCCGCTGCACCGGCAGCGATGACGAAGCCCGTGACGAGAATGGTCGAGGCGAGGAGTTTCTTCATGGTTATAAGACCCCCAAGTCTGTGCAGTGTTTTAAACAGGCATACCGGGGCACTGCAAAGCCCGGCCTGCCAGAGCGTCGACCTTGAGGCGCGACGCATTGCGAAACCCGTGAAGTGCCGTTCGTGCCGGCGCTACAGGGCAGACTGACATGGCGCTGGAAAAGCCGGAAAAGACCGGCCGGAAGAATAGTCGCAAAGCGAGCGACAAGGGCGCCGCGAAACGGGCGGCGAAAATGCGCATAAATATGTCAACGAGCTGAATAATAAGGCTGAAACGTGATATTGCAACCCAAGGCATCGCATTGCTGCCATGCACATGATTTGCGGAACCATTTCGAGATTTGTTTATACTTAGAATTTGTGCGGATTATTCTTTATTGCTTCTTGGTTATTCGGAAAATAGAAATAAGATTCCTTGTTAGGCAAATAGTAACCGAAGCGAGCGGCAAGTAGTAAAATATTCTGGAAAAAACGTCCCGCAAAGTGCGGTTGGACGGTATTTTTCTCCGAAATGGAGTGGCGGACGGCCATTTTGGCCGTCCGCCGATGTTGCCGGGTCAGGCGGCGGCCTTGTCCGCCACCTTCAGCGCGAAGGCATATTCGAAAGCGATTTCCTCAAGCCGCTGGAAGCGTCCGGATTTGCCGCCATGACCTGCCGCCATGTTGGTCTTGAGCAGGATGGGAGCATCGCCAACGGTCTTCTCGCGCAGCTTCGCCACCCATTTTGTCGGTTCCCAATAGGTCACACGCGGGTCGGTAAGCCCGGAGATCGCCAGGATCGGCGGATAGGATTTCGCGCCGACATTGTCGTAGGGCGAATAGGCGGCGATCCACTGGTACTCCTCTTCCGATTCCAGCGGGTTGCCCCACTCCGGCCATTCCGGCGGCGTCAGCGGCAGGGTGTCGTCCAGCATGGTGGTCAGAACATCCACGAAAGGAACGGCGGCGATGATACCCGCGAATTTCTCCGGTGCCATGTTGGCGACGGCGCCCATCAGCATGCCGCCCGCCGAACCGCCTTCGGCAATGATCCCGCCATAGGACGTGAAGCCTTCCTGAACCAGATGATCCGCAGCCGCGATGAAGTCCTTGAAGGTGTTCTGCTTGTGCTCCATCTTGCCGGTTTCGTACCATTCGAAACCCTTTTCCTTGCCGCCGCGGATATGCGCGATGGCGTAGACGAAACCGCGATCTGCCAGCGACAGGTTGTTGGTGCTGAAAGAGGCCGGAATGGTGATGCCGTAAGCGCCGTAACCGTAGAGCAGGCAGGGTGCCGAGCCATCCAGCGGCGTATCCTTGCGGTAAAGTAGGGAAACGGGAACCAGCGCGCCGTCATGCGACGGGGCCATGATGCGTCGTGTCACGTAGTCGTCCGGGTTGTGGCCGGACGGCACTTCCTGCGTTTTCAGAAGCGTGCGCTCGCGCGTGACCATGTTGTAGTCGAAAAGCTGCGAAGGCGTCGTCATCGACGAATAGGAAAAACGGATGACGTCGGTGTCGTATTCGGCGGCGCCATGCAGTCCGAGCGAATAGGCTTCCTCGGCAAAGGCGATGGCATGTTCCTGGCCCGTCGCCCGGTCGCGGATGATGATGCGCGGCAGGCCGTCGCGGCGCTCGAGCCAGATCAGGTGGCGGGCATAGGCGTCGACGGACAGAATGAGGCGACCCGGCTCGTGCGGAACCACTTCCTTCCAGTTTTCCTTGCCCGGTGCGCTCACGGGAGCTTCCATGATCCGGAAATCCTTGGCCTCGCCGTCATTGGTCAGGATGAAGAAGACGTCGCCGCCTTCGGTCATCGAATATTCGATGCCTTCCTCACGCTCCGCCACGATCTTCGGCTCGGCCAGCAGGTCCTTGGTCGAGAGAAGGCGATATTCGCTCGTCTCGTGGTCGTGAATGTCGATGAAGATGAAGTCGTCCAGCACAGACGCGCCGACGCCCATGAAGAAGCCGGGGTCTTTCTCCTCATAGACCAGACGGTCTGCGGATTGCGGCTGGCCGATGATGTGGTGGAAGACCTTGGAAGGGCGATGGTTCTCGTCCTGCAATGTGTAGAATAAGCTCTTGCCATCCGGCGCCCATGCGCCGCCGCCGCCGGTGTTCTCGATCACGTCGTCAAGGTCTTCTCCGGTCGCCAGATCGCGGATGCGCAGCGTGAAATATTCCGAGCCCTTGTCGTCATAGCTCCAGATGCCGCGGCTGTGGTCGGTGGACTGATCCAGCCCGCCCAGCCGGAAATAGTCCTTGCCCTCGGCTTCCTTGTCGCCGTTGAGCAGAACGTGCTTTTCACCACCATCGCGCGGCGTGCGGAAATAATGCGGTTGCTCGCCGCCGGTTACGAACAGCGTTCCGTAGGCATAAGGGCCGTCATTGACCGGCACGGAAGAATCGTCCTGCTTGATGCGGCCCTTCATTTCTTCGAAAAGCTTTTCCTGAAGCGCCTTGGTGTCACCCATGGCCGCTTCCATATAGGCATTTTCCGCTTCCAGATGGGCCCGGATGGCTGGGTCGAGAAGGGTTGGATCCTTGAACATGGCCTGCCAGTTGTCGGCCCGGAACCAGGCATAGTCATCCGTGCGGGTAATGCCATGATGCGTGTCGCTGACCGGTTTTTTCTCGGCAGTCGGCGCGGCGGGCAGGTTTTTGAAAATGGACAAGGGAAACTCGCTTTCGTAACAAAATCGGTCGTCGTTGCCAGAGATGTAGAGTGCGGCTCAAGGCCGATCAAGTTTCAAATCTCCACAGGTCAAACGAAGCACGGGCACATTTTCGTCAGGTTTAGATCACAATTTGGCAATATCCGGCAAACAAGCCCCTCCGGGCTGCTGCGAGTCGAAAGAAGAAACGAAAGAATCTGACTGAACCCATGCGAACGCTTTTTCCCCTTGTCCTTTCCGCGGTGCTTGCGACCCTTCCTGCCTTCTCTCCCGCCTTTGCGATCGACGCCAGCGTCATGCGTCAGCTGAACAAACTTGCGCCGGAAGAACGTCTGGAACAGCGTTGCGATATCGAGGCGATGGAACGCATCGCCACGGAACAGAAGGGCATGCGGCCGGACAAGGTGATCGCCTACACCTTCGGCGATCCGACGGTAGGCAAGAACTCCATCAAGGCGCCGGGCGCGGCGTTCAGAAGTGCGGGCGAATGGTACAAGCTGAAATACAAGTGCCAGCTCAAATCCGATTCGCTCAGCGTCCAGTCCTTCGATTATCGCGTCGGAGACAGGATTCCCGAGGCGCAGTGGAGCAAGTTGTATCTTTATGACTGACCGCTGATATTTTTAAGTCGTGTCGTTTTTTGCCGCCCGCTTTCCTTGCCGGGGCGGTTTCCGGCCTGTACCCCTTCTCCTGAAACGACTTTAGGGGAGACAGCATGCCATCGCGGTTCAAGGGACTTTCGGCATTTCCGATCACACCGGCCGATGAGGACGGTCGCGTCGATACGGAGGCTTTTTCGGAGCTGCTCCAGCGCCTGGACGACGCGGAGGTCGATTCCGTCGGCATTCTCGGCAGCACCGGCAGCTACATGTATCTGTCGCGTGAGGAAAAACGCCGCGCGGTCGAGGCCGCTGCCTCGGTCCTCAAGGGGAAACGCACGCTGTTGGCTGGTGTCGGTGCCTTGCGCACGGATGAGGCGGTGGCGCTGGCGAGGGATGCCGAGGCTGCGGGCGCGGACGCCCTGCTGCTTGCGCCCGTTTCCTACACGCCGCTGACGCAGGAGGAAGTCTATCACCACTTCGCCGCCGTTGCTGGCGCAACTGCGCTTCCGCTGGCGATCTACAACAACCCGACCACCACGCGTTTCGTGTTCAGCGATGACCTTCTGGTGCGGCTTGCCTATATTCCCAACATCCGCGCCATCAAGATGCCTTTGCCCGCCGATCATGATTTTGCCGGAGAACTGGCGCGCCTGCGGCCCAAGCTGCCGGACGATTTCGCCATCGGCTACAGCGGCGACTGGGGTTGCGCGGCGGCAACGCTCGGCGGCGGCGATGCCTGGTACAGCGTCGTCGGCGGTCTGCTGCCGGTTCCCGCCCTCAAGCTCATGCGGGCCGCGCAGGCGGGCAATGCCGAGGACGTCGAGCGGATTGACACGGCATTTCAGCCATTATGGACGCTGTTCAAGGAATTCGGCAGCTTCCGCGTCATCTATGCCGCCGCTAACCTCATGTCGGTGACGCTGACCGAACCGCCGCGTCCCATTCTGCCGCTGACCAGCGCCGAACGCCAGCGGGTGGAAGAGGCTCTGAATGTTCTGTCTGGGCTGGAAGACCTGCCTTAATTCGGGCGTTTTGCAGGCGGATGGCCACGCGATCATATCTGGAATACCAAATGCTGCGTTACCTCCTCTCCGCCATTTTTGTTCTGTCTGCCTCGACCGCTGCTTCCGCCGGGACGGGCCTCGTTGAGCCGACGCTGAAAATGACACCGCACCGTGACGGCGCGGTGCATGTCGCGGTCACGCTCGACGCCTGCATGGGCAAGACGGACCACCGTATTCTCGATACGCTAGTGCGGGAGAAGATCCCGGCGACGATCTTCGTGACGGCGCGCTGGCTGAAGCACAATAAAGAAGCGCTGGACGTGATGTTGGCGCATCCCGATCTGTTCGAGATCGAGAATCACGGCGAAAACCACATTCCGGCCGTCGACAGGCCCGTATCGATCTATGGCATCGCCGCTGCCGGGTCGCAGGCTGCCGTGGAGCAGGAAGTCGAAGGCGGCAGGCAGGCCATCGTCGCCGCAACGGGAATGCAGCCGCAATGGTTTCGCGGCGCGACTGCCAAATACACCACCTCATCCATGGCCGAGATTAACCGGCTCGGCATGCGGGTCGCGGGTTACTCCGTGAACGGCGATGGCGGCTCGCTTCTGGGCGCGGCCGCAACCGCAAGACATATCGCCTCGGCCCGGGACGGCGACGTCATCATTTCCCACATAAACCAGCCGACCCATGAAGCGGGCGAGGGTGTGGTGAAGGGGCTGCTTGCATTGAAAGCCCGCGGTGTGATTTTCACCCGGCTCGACGACCCCGCCTTTGCTCCGCCGGTAAACTAGGGGCTGTTTCTCTCCTCGTTCCTGTAACAAGCACAGGAATGAGGGACATCGAAATATTTCAACCCCACATCAACGCCCGTTTTTCGGCGGCGTATGTCTGCGATTTGCGTTAGCATCTTCCCATGCTGTTCAAACGCCCCGACACCGAAACCCTTTATTCCGCCCTTGTGAACAAGGATCCCGCCTATGAGGGCGTGGCCTATGTCTGCGTCACCTCGACGAAGATCTTCTGTCGATTCACCTGCACGGCGCGCAAGCCGAAGCCGGAGAATTGTCGGTTTCGTGAAACCATCGCCGAGTGCCTGGAGGCCGGGTTCCATCCCTGCAAGCGCTGCAAGCCGATGCTGGCCTACGGTTCGGCCGATCCGACCGTCACCGATCTGCTGACGGCGCTGGAACAGGAGCCGTCGCGCCGGTGGCGCGAGGAGGATGTCGCGGCCATGGGCTATGATACCTCCACCGTGCGGCGTGCCTTCAAGCGCCGCTTCGGCATGAGCTTTCTGGAAATCGCCAGGCTGCGCCGCGTGGGCGATGCGGCAACAGGCCTTGCTTCCGGTGAGGCGGTGATCGGCGCGCAACTCGATGCCGGTTATGAATCCGGCAGTGGTTTCCGCTCGGCGATCAACCAGTTCTTCGGCACGTCTCCGGCGGCGCTGAAAGGTAAGGCGTTTCTGAAAGGTGACTGGATCGAAACGCCAATCGGTCCGATGCTGGCCGTCGCGGATGACCACGCGCTGCATCTGCTTGAATTCGCCGACAGGCCAGCACTGCCCGCCGAACTCAAGCGGCTGAAAGCCCGCACCGGCGCTAATATGGTTCTGGGCCGCACGCCTGTCACCGCCGAGATCGGCCGGGAGCTGGACGCCTATTTCGCCGGGCGGTCCACGACATTCGAAACGCGTCTGGCCGGTCACGGCACGCCTTTTGAGCGAGCGGTGTGGGACGAGTTGCGGCGAATGCCTTCTGGCACCATCGCCAGCTATTCCGCCCTTGCCGAAAGGCTGGAGAAACCGTCCGCTGTGCGTGCGGTGGCCCGAGCAAATGGTGCGAACCAGATTGCCATCGTTATTCCCTGCCACCGCGTTCTCGGAGCGGACGGCAGTCTGACGGGCTATGGCGGCGGACTATGGCGCAAGAAATGGCTGATCGAACACGAGCGCCGCATCGCGCAGAAGATGGCTTTTCCGCTGGCGTCCTGAGCCCGTCAGTCCGGCAGGTGCGGCACGATCCGGCGTGACGGAAACAGTTCGCGGGTGACGGTCATGGCGATCAGTGAAAGTGGCAGCGCCAGCATGGCGCCAGCAGCCCCCCACATCCACGTCCAGAAAATGATCATCACGAAGACGAGGAAGGGGTTGATCTCCATATTTCGGCCCACCACCGCCGGAAACGCCAGGTTTTCCATCAACAGGTGAATGATGAAGAAGAGAGCGGCGGGCAGCAGGGCGAGTACCATGTTGTCATGGGTGATGATGCCGGCGACCGTCAGCGCAATCGTCATGGCGGTGATGCCGAGGAAAGGCACGAAGCTGGAGAGGAAAGCGAACAGTCCCCAAAGCAGCGGCATGGCCAGTCCGCCGAAATAGGCGATGATCACCATTGTCACGCCAAGCCCCGCATAGATCAGCGCCGCCGTTGCGAAATATGTGCCGAGCACTTCTTCGATCGATGCAATGATGCGGATCGTTCTCAACCGTTGATGCCGGGCCGGAAACGCCATGATGAGCGCCTTGCGCAACCGTAGGCGGCTGTAGATGAACATCAGAAGTGCGGCGAAGAAAATCAGCCCCTGCACGATGGCGGGCGTGACGTTGGCCCCAAGCACCGAAATGATTTCACCGCTCCTCGCCAGCAGCGATTCCATCGACATCGACCCCATGCTGAATGTCGCCGTTGAAATATGCAGCCAGCTCAGCCGTTGCAGGTAGGGAAGAAAGCGGTCGATGCTTCGTTCGATCAGCGCTGGGGCTTCGGAGGCGAGCAGGGAGAGCGGATCGACGAGGGAGTTGATGACGAAGAAGATCACTGCTGCAACGAGCGTCGAGAGAATGACCGCGACGCCGGAGCCGGGAATGCCGTAGGAGCCGAGTTTTTCCGCGGCTATGCCAAGGATCATGCCGACCACGATGGCCATCACGACCGGAATGAGGATCAGGGAAAGCTCGTGGATGATCGCCATCATCATGATTGCGAAGATGCCGATGATCGACCACGCAACGGCGACGTCCAGCGCTTCACGGCCAAGCGGCTGCTGGCTTCTCGCATCGTCGCGGCGGGAACTCGCCTGCGACATGTCGGATTTTAAACCCGGTATCGAAGCCGCGGCGGCACGGTCCGGCTTGGCATTTTCATTCATCGAACAGTCCCCCATATCCGGTTGGAAACGTTCGGGGAATGAGCAGGTTCCGGTGCGATGAAAATTTTGCGCCACCCCGGAAAATTGATCGTAAAATCAGGCCGATAGCTTGAGGCCGATGCCCCACGGGTCGCGGATCGCGATGCCATCGCTCCGGCGTTCGGTCGAAATCTCCAGGCGCTCGAGCGCAGCCATCGCCCTGTCGAGACTTTCTTTCTCGTTGAACTTCAGAGAGTAGCCGGAAAGTCCGGTCATGTTCTCACTTCGGGCCTGCGCACCACGGCTGTTCCAGATGTTGGCCGCGACATGGTGGTGGTAGGCGCCGGAGCCGAAGAAGCTCGCGCCCGGATAACGGGCCATGATCTTCAGGCCGAGAACGTCCTGATAGAACTCGTCCGCCTGCGGAATGTTGCCGACCTGAAGATGGATGTGGCCGATGGCCGTTCCGTCAGGCGCGCCTTCCCATTCGGTTTTCGGGGCGCTATTGTAAAGCTCCTGAAGGTTGAGGCCCAGCGTCGCCATCTCCACCGTGCCATCCTGCTGGTAGTTCCATTCCATCGGTGCGCGGTCGCGATAGACCTCGATGCCGTTGCCTTCCGGATCAGCGAGATAGATGGCTTCGCTGACCAGATGATCCGATGCGCCCTGAAGCTGCACGTTGTTGTGGGCGGCATTCGCCAGCCAGTGGGCCAGATCCTTGCGGCTCGGCAACAGGAAGGCCGTGTGGAACAGGCCGGCTGCATTGCGCGGCGCGCGCTCTGCCGTATCCGACGTTTCGAGCGTGAGCAACGGCTGGCCGTGCGCGCCCAGAATCTGACCGCTCGGCGTGCTTTCGAGGACGCTGAGGCCTATGATTTTCTGATAGAAATCGGAGACGCGGGGAAGATCGCGGACGACCAGATGGGCCTGCCCGACATAGGCTGGCCGCGTCAGGGCGAATTGTTTGATTTCACTCATCATAATCTCCATATTGATTGTGATGGGCCGACGATGGAAATTTTTCGCAGCCGTCACGGAACGCCGCTTGGCGGCGTTTGTTGACAGGGAATATGCGGCGTTTTCATCGTTCAGAAAAGATCGCCGTTTGGTGATTCACCGTCCACCATTTGTTGACAATACCCTTTCCCGGCTTTGACTTCGATCAAGGCGGGGAGGGCTCCAGCAAGGAAGTATGAGTTGGCCCGATAACTGAACCGGCGCGTTTCGCCGAAAGGAAGGAGACACCATGTACAAGAAGATCATCGTGGCAGTGGATTTGAGCTCGATCGAAAAGGGTGAGAAGATACTGGGCAAGGCCAAGACGCTTCTCGACGCTGACGGCGAGATCGTCCTGGTCAATGTCGTCGAGGAACTGCCCGGCTATCTGGCTGTCGATCTTCCTGTCGACCTGATCGACAACGCCCTCAAGGACGCATCGGCGAAACTTGCCGCGCTGAAGGCGAAAGTTTCTTTCCAGGGCAAGGAAGAAATCAGAAGCGGTGCGCCTGCACGGGAAATCATTGCGGCTGCCGCCGATCACAAGGCCGATCTCATCATCATCGCGTCGCACACGCCGGATTTCAGCAATTACTTCATCGGCGCCACCGCCGACCGCGTCGTCCGCCACGCGAAATGTTCGGTTCTGGTCGACCGCTAAGTCCGTCTTGAGCGCAGGGCTGCGGGCGAAGGTTTCCCGCAGCCTGCCGGAGGAGAAGTACATGAACGTTAAAAGCTATGAAAAAATCCTGCGTGATCGCCAGCGTGAACTGAACCTGCGTCTTCACAAGATCGAGGCCGACTTTGAACAGCCGCGCAACCCGGACGATGACGACCGCGCCATCGAGCGCAGCAATGACGAGGTGCTGGACGAGCTTGGACAGGTGGGGCAGGACGAGCTGCGCGCCATCGACGCCGCTCTCGACCGGGTGGCGCACGGCACGTTCGGCAAATGCGTGAAATGCGGCAAGCGGATTTCCGAGGAGCGGCTGAATGCCGTCCCCTATACGCCTTTCTGCCAGAAATGCGCCGCGGCGCTGTAAGCGGCACGTCTCTCATTTCGCGACAGCTGTGTACGCAATTTGATTGCCGTTAACCGGCTGCTGTCTTGTTCCTGTCTAAAATTGCCTTCATGCTTCAGGCAAAGTAGGCAGACGGGAACAGATTATGAATGGGCGGTTCGGACGCCAGTATGACTTTCACGAAATCGTCGCCGATGGCATCGTCCATGGCGTCGGTATCGTTTTTGCGCTGATCGGTGCGACGGCGCTGATATTCTATGCGACGGTATGGGACAGCCTCAGCGCCATAGCCGCCGCATGGATTTACGGTCTTGGCCTCGTTGCCTGCCTGTCCGTTTCCTTCATCTACAACATCTGGCCGCATTCCGACGTGAAGTGGGTCTTGCGGCGGTTCGATCATTCGGCGATCTTCGTGCTGATCGCGGCCACCTACACGCCGTTTCTCCAGCGCGGCATCCACGAACCGCTGATCGCCGTGACGCTGGCGCTGATCTGGGTCGCTGCCATTGGCGGCGTGTTGCTCAAGTGCCTTTGTCCCGGTCGCTACGATAAGGTCGCCATTCTGCTTTATCTCGGCATGGGCTGGAGCGGCGTCATGGTGGCGGAGCCTCTGTCCTTGCATCTGGCTCCTGTCACGCTCTGGCTGATCGTGGTCGGGGGCATCATCTATTCGCTGGGCGTGATTTTCCACGTCTGGGAAAAGTTGAGGTTCCAGAACGCCATCTGGCACGGCTTCGTCGTTTCGGCAGCCATGGTGCACTACGTTGCGGTGGTCACGTCCTTCAGCATCGTTCCCGCCGTTTCCTGATTTGGCTGGACAGCGATCCCGCCCGTCGCCTAGATCATGCCGGTCTAGCGCATCGGCCTGAAAAATCGGCGCCGATGTTCCAAAAGGACAGGAGCATCCTTCAAGGATGCGCGGGGCTGCAAAGACGGCAACAAAAGGGCGAACGGATAATGACGACTGAACTGCGCGACGCGACCGCGGACGATCTCTCGGGCATAATGGAGATTTACAACGACGCGGTGGCGAACACGACGGCGATCTGGAACGAAACGCTTGTCGACCTCGAAAATCGCCGGGAATGGTTCGCCGTCCGCAAATCGCGCGGCTTTCCGGTTATCGTCGCGATCCTGGAAGGCAAGGTGGCCGGTTACGCATCCTATGGGGACTGGCGCGCCTTCGACGGTTATCGTCACACCCGCGAGCATTCGGTCTATGTGCACAAGGATGCCCGCGGCCACGGCATTGGCAAAAAACTGATGCAGGCGCTCATCGAGCACGCAGCCGGCAACGACGTGCACGTACTGATCGCGGCTATCGAGTCGGAAAACACCGCCTCCATTCGTCTGCACGAAAGCCTCGGTTTCCGTGTCGTGGGCCGTTATTCCGAAGTCGGCACCAAGTTCGGTCGCTGGCTGGATCTGACCAGCATGGAATTGAAGCTGGGCTGACGGTCAAGAATGTAAAGACCTTGGAGCTTTGGCGAAGGCCGCTCTCCACACACGAGGTCATCCTCACACCTCACCCTAGGATCCAGCGGCAGCGGCACAATGGATCCTCGCCTCAAGGGCGAGGATGACGGAGAGGTATTTGGTTTCAAAGGCTCGTGGCCCCTCGGGTCAAGCCGAGGGTGACGTCGGGTGCGGGATATCCTCAAACCGCCTCGAACACCATGGAATGGCCGTTGATGCAGTAGCGCAGGCCGGTAGGGGGCGGGCCGTCTGGGAAGACGTGGCCGAGATGGCCGCCGCAGCTGGCACAACGGATTTCCGTCCGCACCATGCCGTGGCTGGCATCGCGATGTTCCGTGACCGCATCCGGCTTCACGGGTTCGAAGTAGCTTGGCCAGCCGCATCCGGCATCGAATTTCGTGTCCGAAAGAAACAGAGGCTCGTCGCAGGCAGCGCAGCGGTAGAGGCCCGCCTGGAAGCTGTCCCAGTAGGGGCCGGTAAAGGCGCGCTCCGTGCCGTGTTCACGCAGGATGCGATATTGCTCGGGCGTGAGCTGTTCGCGCCATTCGGCGTCCGTCTTGTTCACCTTGGGAGATTTGAGATCGCTCATGGAATGATCCTTTCTGTTCCCGACAGAAATAGTCATTCGGGGTGCGTCTTGAAAGAGGCTGTCGACCATAACGAATCTGTTATGACGCCGTACAGGAGTCGATTTGGGTTGAGGTGCCTCTCCCTTTGCCTTAACTGAAACATTCGTTTTCTGAGGGAGTCGCCGCAAAGGCGACGGGGCCGGGAGATCCAATGACAGAAAATGTCACGACGCTGACATTCCTATCGCTATTTTTGCCATTTCTGGCGGCGCTCGCCGCTCCTGCGCTTGTTCGCAGGTTTGGCCAAAATGCGGCGTGGATACTGGCGATCGCGCCCGCGCTGGCTTTTCTGAATTTCGCCGGAATGCTGCCTGAAGTCGCCGCAGGCGGCGTCGTGACCGGTGGTTACGCCTGGGTTCCGAGTTTCAACCTCAGCTTTTCTTGGTTCATAGACGGTCTTTCGCTCACTTTCGCGCTGCTGATCACCGGCATCGGCCTGCTGATCGTGCTTTACGCGGGTGGCTACATGAAGGGGCATCCGCAGCAGGGTCGTTTCCTGTCCTTCCTGTTGCTGTTCATGGGGGCTATGCTCGGCGTCGTGGTGTCGGACAGTCTCATGATGCTGTTCGTCTACTGGGAACTGACCTCGATCACCTCCTTCCTGCTGATCGGCTTCGATCATGAGCGTGCCGCCTCCCGCCGTGCCGCGCTTCAGGCGCTTGTCGTCACCGGCGGCGGCGGCCTGCTTCTGCTGGCTGGTCTGATCTTAATCTGGAACATGAGCGGCATAACGCAGCTGTCCCTCCTGGTGCATCGCGGCGATGTGCTGCGCGAAAGCCCGTTCTATCTGGCCGCCCTTCTGCTGGTCCTCGGTGGCGCATTCACCAAGTCGGCGCAGTTTCCGTTCCATTTCTGGCTGCCAAACGCCATGGAAGCGCCCACACCCGTTTCGGCCTACCTGCATTCGGCCACCATGGTGAAGGCGGGTGTCTACCTTCTGATGCGCCTCAACCCGGTTCTCGGCGATACGGCCGCATGGCAGATCCTTCTGCCGTTCTTCGGCGGGCTGACGATGCTCGTTGGCGCGCTGCTGGCGGTAAGGCAGACCGATCTGAAACTCATGCTGGCCTACACCACCGTGTCGTCGCTCGGCCTTCTCGTCATGCTGACGGGGTTCGGTTCCGAGCGCGCCATCGAGGCGGCGGTGCTGTATCTTGTGGCGCATTCGCTGTTCAAGGGCGCACTGTTCATGGTCGCCGGTATCATTGACCACGAAACCGGAACCCGCGACGTGAGGAAACTGGGTGGGCTTCGCAAGGCCATGCCGATCACCTTTGCCGCGGCACTCGGCGCGGCCATCTCCATGGCCGGACTGCCGCCGTTCTTCGGCTTTCTTGCCAAGGAAGAAATCTATTATGCGCTTGCTCATGGCGATCCGCGCAGCGTGCTGTTTACCGGCGTCGCGATTCTTGGCAATGCGCTGATGTTTGCCGTGGCTTTTGCCGTCGCCCTCAAACCTTTCCTCGGCCAGCCGGTGAAAACCCCGAAACACGCCCATGAAGGTCCGGTGCTGCTCTGGCTCGGGCCAGTGCTGCTGGCGGTCAAGGGGCTGACCATCGCGCTCTTTTCGGGCGCGGCACATTTTTACGTGTCGAGCCCGATGGCAAGCGCCATCGCCGCAAAACCGCGCACGGTGGATATCTCGCTTGTGCCGCATATCGGCGTTGCGCTCGGCCTGTCCCTGCTGACGGTCGCCATCGGTGTCATGATCTACTCCAAGCTTGATACGGTGCGCGGCCTGACCGCCCGCTCGCTCGAAGCCATGGGGCCGGGGCCGGACAGGGGCTTTGATGTCTTCATCTCCGCTTTGGTGAAGGTGTCGTTCCATCTGACGCGTTTCCTTCAGCCGGGGCGGCTGGAGTTCTACGTCACCGCCACATTCGCGGTCGTGGCTGTTGCGCTGCTTGCGCCGCTGTTCATCTATGACGAGCTTCCGGCCATGCCCGCCTGGCCGCAGGATGTGCTCATCCACGAGCTGACCTTCGTCGTCATCGCCGTTGCCGGTCTGGTGGCGGTATTGACGGCGACAAGCCGCCTCACGGCCATCATCGCGCTCGGCATTCAGGGTTTTGCTGTCGCCGTGATCTTCCTGCTGTTCGGCGCGCCCGATCTGTCGTTCACGCAGTTCATGGTTGAAACACTGTCGGTCGTCATCCTTACCCTCGTCATGACGCGGCTTCGCCTGTCGCCGTCCGATCATCGTGGCCTTGGCCAGAAGCTGCTTGACAGTACCATTGCCATCGCCTGCGGCACTGGCTTCGCGTTGTTCCTGCTGCGCGCCACGCAGGTCAGTTTCGACAATCGCCTGACGGATTTCTATAACGCCTATTCGAAGATCATCGCCCACGGCGCAAATGTTGTAAACGTCATCATCGTCGACTTCCGTGGTACGGATACGCTGGGCGAGATCGCGGTGGTGATGATTACCGGCCTTGCCATCCTGGCGCTGATCCGCATCCGTCCCGCCGCCGTCAGGGTGGAGAAGCCCGCGAAAACGCCGAAGAAGGGAGCCCGCGCATGAACACGCTGATCCTGCGCACCGTCGCCCCCGTCATCACCAGTCTCATGGTGCTGTTTTCCATCTTCGTATTGCTGCGCGGCCATAACGAGCCGGGTGGCGGCTTCATCGGCGGGCTGATCGCGGTATCGGCGCTGGCCATCTACGGCATCGCTTACGGCGTCGTGGCGGTCAGGCGCGCCATCGTCTTTCATCCGCTGTCGATTGCCGGCGCAGGTCTGTTGCTGTCGCTGCTCTCCGGCGTCGTGTCGATTGCCGTTGGCGTACCCTTCATGACCGGTCTGTGGATCTATCCCGAAATTCTGGGCGTCGAGATACCGCTGTCCACCGTCATGTCCTTCGATGTTGGCGTCTATCTTGTCGTGGTGGGCGCCATCACCTCCATTGCGCTTGCGCTGGAAGAAAGGGAGAGCGACTGATGGAAGCGATCTTCTCCATTCTCGTCGGCATCTTCTTTTCGGTGGCGATCTATCTTATGCTGTCGCGCCACAGCATCCGCATCCTGCTCGGCATCGCCGTTCTCGGCAATGCGGTGAACCTTTTGCTGTTCACGGCGGGAAGGCTGACGCGCGAGGTGCCGCCGATCATTCCCGCCGGTATGGATGCCTTGCCGGCCGGTACGGCCAACCCCTTGCCGCAGGCGCTGATCCTGACGGCGATCGTCATTTCATTTTCCTTCTTCTGCTTCCTTCTCGTCCTGACATGGCGCGCCTTTCAGGAACTGAACACCGACGATACGGACGAGATGCGCACCGCAGAACCCGCAGGCGAGCCCTTGCCGCCGCTCGGTTACTGAGCGGCACGGGGACAGACAGACATGGCTTCACCGACCACCACCGTCATTTCCGATCTCTCCGTCGCGCTTGTCATGGACAGGGTGCCGCTGGCCGACTGGCTGGTCATTTTGCCGATTGCGCTGTGCATCGGCACGGGCGCCGTGCTGATGATGCTGCGCAAATCCATCCGCCTGCATGCGACGATTGCGATTTACTCGCTTGGCCTTCTGGTGTTCCTGAACGCGGCGCTTCTGCGCAAGGTCGTGTCCGACGGGCCGTTCACCATGGTCATGGGCCGCTGGCTGCCTCCGTTCGGCATCGCCTTCACCGCCGACCTGACGGGCGTACTTCTGGCCTTGGCGGCATCGATTGTTGCTTTCGCAGCTGCCATCCACGCCAGCGCGGATATCGACAACAGCGGACGCCGCTACGGTTTCTTCCCGTTCCTGATGCTCTTGATGGCGGGCGTCAACGGTGCATTCCTGACGGGTGATATCTTCAATCTCTACGTCTGGTTCGAGGTGCTGCTGATATCGTCCTTCGGCCTCATCGTGCTCGGCTCGACACGGGAGCAGATCGACGGCGCGCTGAAATACGCCATCCTGAACCTTATCGGCACGACGCTGTTCCTGATCTCGGTCGGGTATCTCTATGCCATCTTTGGCACGCTCAACATGGCCGATATCGTGGTGAAGGCAACGGAGTTGCGCGCCACCGCCCCGCTGATGACGCTGGCCACCCTGTTTGCGCTGGCCTTTGCCATGAAGGCGGCTGCGTTTCCGGTGAATTTCTGGCTGCCTGCATCCTATCACACGCCGCGCATCGTCGTGTCGGCGCTGTTCGGCGGCCTGCTCACCAAGGTCGGCATCTATTCTCTCCTGCGCGTCATGGTCATGCTGTTTCCGGTCGAGAGGGAGGAGCTGAGCCTCGTCATCGCCGTGTCCGCAGTGCTGACCATGGTGCTGGGCGCGATGGGCGCGCTCGCCCAGAACGATATCCGCCGTATGCTGGGTTACATCGTCATTTCCGGCATAGGTTACATGATGGCGGGTGTGGCCATCGGAACGCCGGCCGGCATTGGCGGCGCGATCTTCTACGCCCTGCATTCGGTGGTGCTGATGACGGCGCTCTATCTCGTCGCCGGTCATGCCGCGCGCCTGGGTGGCGGCTGGACATTGTCGGCGCTTGGCGGTCTCTACAGGCGTGCGCCGTGGTTTTCGGCGGCTGCACTGGCGCTGTTCTTCGCCGGTTCGGGCCTGCCGCCGTTCTCGGGCTTCTGGCCGAAGGCTGTTCTGGTCAAATCCGCACTCGATATCGGCGCATGGTGGCTGGCGGCGGGTATTCTCCTGTCCGGTTTCATTGCCACGATTGCCTTCGGGCGTTTTTTCCTGCTGTGTTTCTGGCGGCCGCACGTCACGGAGCCTTCCGTCCCGTCGGTACCGGCACCCAAGCCGCCATCCTTTGCACCTGTTGTCATCCTGACCGCGCTGGTGGTGTTCTTCGGGCTGTTCCCGCAGACATTGCTCGATCTCAGCCAGCAGGCGGCGGACGGGCTTGCCGATCCTGCCCTTTACATCCAGTCCGTCTTTCCGAAGGGGGGCAACCCATGAGCCTCTATGTCGTGCAATTGCTGTTCGTGATCGTCTGGGTGGCCGTGAGCGGCAGCCTGACGCTGGCCAACATCCTGTTCGCGCTTCTCGTCTCGACGCTGGCGCTGGGCCTTATCCGCCACCAGATACCCGGCGGCGGCATTTACTGGCTGCGGCTGTTTCGCGTGCTGTCGCTGGTGCTGCTGTTCTTCAAGGAACTGGCGCTGTCCGCGTGGAAGGTGGCCGTGATGGTCGTCAGGCCGAAGCTCGATGTGAAACCCGGTATCTTCGCCTATCCGCTGACGGTGACGAGCGACTTCGAGATCACGCTGCTCGCCAATCTCATCACCCTCACTCCGGGTACGCTTTCCGTCGATGTCTCGGCCGACCGCAAGACGCTCTACGTTCATGCGATAGACTGCGGGGATATCGAGGCGACCCGTAACGATATCCGCAACGGTTTCGAAAAGAAGATCATGGAGGCGTTTCGCTGATGACGCCCGAACTGCTTGTTTCCGCCACCACAATACTGGCGTCCGGTCTTCTGTCCGTCGCCTTTCTGCTGACGGTCTACCGCGTCGTGGTCGGACCGACGCTTCCCGACCGCATCATCGCGCTCGACATGCTGGTCGGCATCGCCATCGGCTTCATCGCCGTTATCGCCATTCGCACCGGCTTCAATCTCTATGTCGATATTGCCATCGCGCTCGGTCTGGTCGGTTTTCTGGCGACCGTCGCCTTCGCCCGCTTCGTGCTGTCGCGTGGGCCTGATGGGCGAAGCAGGGGGAGGGCGTTCCTCGATGGGGAAAAGGCTTCCGATGTTGCGTCAGACGGGCGCGACAAACCGAAGAACGGCAAGACAAGGGGCAGAAACTGATGGGCTGGATTGTTGCTGTTCTCGTGGCGCTTCTGATGATATCGGGTGCCGCCTTTTCGCTGGTGGCCGCCGTTGGGATCAACCGCCTGCCGGATCTCTATACGCGCATGCACGCTGCCTCGAAGGCGGGTACGGTCGGCTCCGGCCTGCTGCTGCTTGCCGTTGGCCTCCACTCCATGGAACTTTCAACTCTGGCGCGATCTCTGGCGGGTTTTCTGTTCTTTGTTCTGACCGCGCCAGTTTCCGCACATCTTCTTGCAATTGCGGCTCACAAGGCAGGTTATTCGCTCGACAAAAACTCGGTTGTCGATGATTTAAAGAAAATGCAAAGTTGAAATCATCCCAAATAATCACGGGTACTTATTTTTGATTATGTCACGCGTCATTATTTTATTACCCGTGATTTTTTGTATTCCAATTAGACTGTTTTGAACTGGAAAAGCGGCAAATAGCAATTTGACTTTCGTTGTTTTAATGTTATCCAAAACAAGTGTAAGATTGCTGATCGCGGTTTGCATTATATCTCTTCGTAGTCAGGTTAGGCATTTTATTGATGGCTAAACTGTGGCCCAACTGGTCATTGCTGTCTGTGTTGCTAGCCAAATGTCAAATCGCGCACAAATAAGATCCGGTCTTTCGCCTGAAATCTAGGGGTAGGTTTCATGTTGGTTTCAACGCGGCGAAGGTTGGGGGGATCGGGTAACTTCACATCGCTCGAAGCGGCGTTATTGTTGCTTCTAGAGGTAAATGAACAGGAGATACTTAAATGACGGAAACTACATACGGTAACGCCCAGGATCTGCTGGTCGAACTGACTGCGGATATTGTGGCTGCCTATGTTAGCAACCACGTCGTTCCGGTAACAGAACTTCCCAGCCTCATCTCGGATGTCCATACGGCACTCAGCGGCACATCTGCACCCGCATCGGTAGCGATCAATGTCGAAAAGCAGAAGCCTGCCGTTTCGGTTCGCAAGTCGGTACAGGACGATCATATCGTTTGTCTTGAGTGCGGCGGTTCGTTCAAATCGCTCAAGCGTCATTTGACGACGCATCACAGCATGACGCCTGAGGAATACCGCGAGAAGTGGGATCTGCAGGTCGACTATCCGATGGTTGCGCCAGCCTATGCCGAGGCGCGTTCGCGTCTCGCAAAGGAAATGGGTCTGGGCCAGCGCCGCAAGTCCAGCCGCTAAGGCTGGGCCTGTCCGACAGGTTGCAACGCAGGCACATGATAAGAAGCCGGTCATTTGACCGGCTTTTTTGTTTTTCAATGTTTGGATGCAGGTGGCAATAGAGGAAAAAAATCCTTTATCGGTGACGCTTTCCCCTTAAAATATAATAAAAACAAACCTCTTTCTTCGGGGTCAAAAATGGGGCTTCCACGGATCGTTGTTCGGGTATATGAATTAATTCCTATTAACAGAGGAGTTGCACATGCCTTCGGAGACGTCTTTCCTGCTTTCCGCTGACCGGGTGTCTATGCCGGCCATGCATGCAACAGGCCGCCCGTGGCTTGCTGCCATCGGTAACCAGAACCGCAGACGTGCGATTTCTCCCGTTTGCAGGCTGGTGCGCCAGCTGACAGGTGAAATGGCATTGCTGGCAGGAGAGCGTTCGTTGCCGCGCCGGGATCTGCGTCGCACCGATTGCCATATCCGCCAGATCGCCATGTATGTCTGCCATGTCGGGCTGGGTATCTCCATGTCGGATATCGGCCCCTGCTTTGGTCGTGATCGCACCACCGTCAGTCATGCCTGCCAGGTGGTCGAGGATCGTCGCGACGAGCCTGCCTTCGATGAGTTCGTCGCTTCCGTGGAACGACTGGCAGCTAGCATCGTGCATGTCATGAAAGGCAGCCCTGATGAATGACATCAAGCATGCACCAGCCGATCCCGATCTGCTGCGACTGCTCCGTGTTCTTGCAAAAGGTGCCGTCAATTCCGTCACCGACGGCAACGAATTTCTTCTGTCGCCACGCGATGCACCGGGTACTGCGAAGCGTTTCCAGGCCGCAACGATAGGGCATGCCGTTTCAGCCGGTCTGATCGTGAAAAGGGGCGATAGCCTTCATCCGGCCGAACCTCTGTTACCGTTCCTGAAACGTGCGATGCTGAAAGAAAGGGACGAGGCTTTTCAGGAGCAGCACCGCGTTTCGCAGACGGTGAGCGTGGATCTCGACGGTCATGCGCATATGGCCCGTCGTAACATTCTATCGTCTCCTCTGGCGGCGCTGTCGCGGTTGAAGGAGCGGAGCGGTGATGCTTTTTTTCCGGCCGATGCGCTGGAGGCGGGGGAGCGTCTGGCGGTCGATTTCCATCGCGGCCATCTGAGCCCGCGCATCACGGCATCATGGGAGCCGCGCCTTGCCAGGCGCACCAAAGGCGAGGCCGGCGGTGCAGCTGATATCACCGACACCGCGATGTCGGCACGCCTGCGCTTTACACATGCAGCAGACGCAATGGGACCGGAACTCTCCGGCGTCGCCATCGATGTCTGCTGCTTCGAGAAAGGTCTGGAAATGGTCGAGCGGGAGCGTCAATGGCCCGCCCGGTCGGCAAAGCTGCTGCTGCGGGCGGCGCTGCTGACGCTCGCCCGGCATTATGCCCCGGAGCCACGCGCCGCAAGGCGCACCAGCCATCATTGGGGTGCTGATGGCTACCGTCCGTCGATGGAGAAGGGCTGAGATCAGGCGGTGAGAAGCCGCGCCTCGCTGCGGATGCGATTGACCATCGAGCGCAGGCCGTTGGCGCGTTGCGAGGACAGATGCTCGACAAGGCCGATCTTGTTGAATACCTCGATGGCATCGAGAGCGGCGATTTCAGATGCCTTTTTTCTCGAATAGACCGCCAGCACAATGGCGACGAGGCCACGTACGATATGCGCGTCGGAATCGCCCTCGAAGGTCATGACCGGATCGTTGGCGCCATCGCGGTGGCTGACCAGCCAGACCTGACTGGCGCAGCCCTGCACCTTGTTGTCGGCGGTGCGCTTGTCTTCGGCAAGCTCCGGCAGCGCCTTGCCCAGTTCGATCACGTAGCGATAGCGGTCTTCCCAGTCATCGAGGAAGGAAAAATCGTCAAGGATCGTGTCAAGCGAGGTCATCGGTATCCGCCAATAGTGGTCTATGCTGCACCATATAGGCCAAGCGTGGCGGAAATTGAACCATGTGTCGCGGGAAAATCCACTGTGCGCCGGATCAGAGGGCAGGGCGCTTCTGCGGCAGGGGAATGATAGTGCCGGTCTTCAACGTATCGGCGTCCTTGGGAGGTTCGTTGCTGGTGAGAGGGGTTTCGGCGCGCTCGGCCTCGGCTTTGATGGCGGCTGCGACGGCATCCGGCGTCTCTTCGGTGGCAAGCTGGGCATCGATCAGCTGGTACGCGACCTTTGCGCCTTCACGGGCCCGTTCACCCAGAGCATGGAAGGTTTCCGCACCCTTGACGCAGACGTCCGGCTTTTCCGCGCAGATCGCGCTGACATAACGGTAGGCGTCGCCAGCCGCCGAAACGGCGCTGGTGATGTCGAATGTAGACGGTTCCTTCGATGCCTCGTTGCCGCCGCCGAAATAGGACAGCGCCACCAGCACCAGCGAAAACCAGAATGTTCCTTTAATCAGAAACCACATGTCAGACTACCCTGCCAGACCGTTTGATCTTACGCCCCGTTCATTCCGAATCATCGGCGCTTGCCCCGTTTTCGGGCTTGAAGACAACCTACCGGCAACCGGCGAACACCCGATTGCAAAAAGCCGCGCAATTTAATTCAAATTGTATCTATTCTCCTCGCTGTGTTTTGCCACCCGTCAATTCGCTCGCATTTTAACGACTGATGTTAAGCATAATTGCGACGCTTGCCATGGAATGTCGGGAGAAGCGCCAGCCCCGTCTGCCACAAAGGTTAATATGACGGCGAAAATAAAGCGAAATCCGTCGCTTACCCGTCATTAACCATGAATTCCAAACCTTCGATCAATTGCCCCGTTCTGGGACTCTCAGGGCGTTTGCGGCCGTTTCGGGCGTTTCATTTTATCCATTCTTTAAGCCACGGTCTTCTATTGTCGGCACCGTTAGATCCGCCTCAGGGATTCGGTGTGCTGGTATTGCGTAACATTACAGAAAAAGCGGTCGCGTTGGTTGACCACGCCTCAGGCAGATGGCTCGCCCGCATGGAAGAGGACGCTGAACGGCGTGCCGCCACGGTTGCGCAGCTGCGTCGTCTGATCGCTTTTGCGGGAGCTGGCCTCGTTGTCGTTCCCGCCGTCTTCAGCCTCATCTTCAGCCCGGCTCTGGCGATGCCGATCGGTGCTGCGCTGGTGCTCGCACTGTTTCTTGCCGCCGCTGCCCTGTTGATAGCCTTTTCCCATCCCACGCGTGGCGTATCGTCGGCTCCACACGGCGACGAGAACGATGTCGTTCTCGCTTCTCAGGTTCCGGGCCTTCTTCTGGTTCTGAATGAAAACGGTGTGGTGGAGCGCGTTTCGGGCCGTGATCGTGACCGCTTTCCGGGCCACCTGCGCGAGTGCGCCGGGCAGATCTTTGCCGAACACGTCTATGTTTCCGACCGGATTTCGCTGATGCAGTCTTTCGATCTGCTGCGGCAGGGCGATGATAGCGCCAGTGCCGAACTCAGGTTCGAAATCGGCTCCCAGACGCGTAGCAAGGCGCAGTTCATGCATCTGCGTGCCGAAATGACCGCGGTTCGCGGCACCACCGGCCGCCTTCGCCGCATCGTGGCCCAACTGTCCGACATGACGGCAATCGAGGATCTTCGTCGCGAAGCTGCCCGCAAGACCGCTGAGGCGGAATCGGCCAACGACGCCAAGTCGCGTTTCCTGGCGGCCGTCAGCCACGAACTGCGCACGCCACTGAACGCCGTTCTCGGATTTTCCGATATTCTGGCGGGCGAATATTTCGGCAAGCTCGAGAATGACCGCCAGCGTGAATATGTGGCGCTGATCCGTCAGTCTGGCGCGCATCTTTTGTCCGTGGTCAACACCATGCTCGACATGAGCAAGCTGGAAGCTGGCCGTTATGAACTGATGATGGAAGCCTTCCCCATCGCTGAATCGATCGAATCCTGTGAAGCGATGCTCGGTCTTCAGGCAAAGGAGAAGGGCATCACGTTGACCAGCCGCATCCAGCGCGGTATCGGCGAGGTCACGGCAGACGAGCGGGCGATCCGACAGGTTCTGATCAATCTGGCCGGCAATGCCATCAAGTTCACGGACGCCGGTGGTGTCGTCTCGATGGACGCGGCGCGGGAAGGCACTATGCTGAAACTGACGGTCAGCGACACCGGCATCGGCATCGCCGCCGACAAGATAGAATTCCTGGGCCAGCCCTTCATGCAGGTCCAGAACGAATATACCCGTCGCTATGAAGGCACGGGACTGGGACTTTCGCTGGTCAAGGGACTGGTGGCATTGCATGGCGGCACGTTCGCCATTGCCAGCAGGCCCGGCGAAGGAACAGTCGTAACGATCATGCTGCCTGCCGATGGCTCCGGCGTCGCAGGTGGAAGCGAAGACGCAGAGGCTGGGCGCATGGTGGAGTTTCCGCCGCGCATCAGGCAGCTCGGCGACCTCGCCGAAGTTATGAAAAAGGATGTTGAGGATGGCCCCGCGAAAGCGAAAATCGCCTAAGAAAGCAGCCGCCCAGCAAGGGGCAGGCATGGTTTACTTGGTGGTTTCGGCCATCGGGCGCGAAGTCATGCGCCGTCCGAAACTGGTGGGCGGCGTCGGTGCCTTTGCAGTGGTGTTCGGCTTTGTCGCCGCCAATGCGCTCTGGTATCAGCCGGGCGTGCATCCGTCGCCTTTCCTCAGAACCCGCGATGAAACCGATCCGAACGGTATCGCCGGCTATCGCATGACACAGACCCTCGGCACCGAGGGCAATGTCACGACGTTCCGCATCGAACGCCCTGAAGCGGCGGATACGCCAACGCCGCAGACCGCGGATGCGAACCAGACGGCGCAGCAGCCGCTGGCCCCCGCTGCGCATCAGCGCCTGCAGATCGTTGCCGATATTCAGGGCGAATTGAAGCGGCGCGGGCTCTACGACGGAGAGGCCGATGGCCTGATGGGGCCGCGCACTGCTGCCGCCATCATGTTCTTCGAGGAAACCGTCGGCATGGAACAGACCGGCGAACCGACCAGCCGCGTGCTGTCGGCGCTGAAGATCGATGGCGCGACCGTCGCCGCCATTCCCAGGGACCGCCCCTCCGATAATGTCGCAAGCGGCGCTGTGGAGATCGATCCCGTGGCCGCGGCCATCCGCAAGGCGGAAACGGCAACGCCGAAGGCCGAAACCGTATCGCTGACGGGCAACCCTTCCACCGCCAGGCCGGTGTCGCGCGAAATGGTCGCGAAAATCCAGCAGGGGCTGGTGAACATTGCCTATGCAGGCGTGAAGGTCGATGGTTTCGCAGGTGAACAGACCCGCACCGCCATCCGCCAGTTCGAGAAGCACTATCGCCTGCCCGAAACCGGCGAGCCGAGCGAAGCCGTGCTGAAAAAGCTGAAATCCATCGGCGCGCTGTAGGGGTTTGCTGTGTTGCGGCATATACTCCCTCGTCATACAGGCCTTGAGCCGGAATGACGAAGGTGAGTGCCACCGCGCATAAATGACATTCACAGGTCCGCCAAGATTGGGCCATCTGGAAAAGCCCGCTCATGCGCCTGAAATCCGATATCTTCGTTTCCGCCCTTGTCCGACGCGTGTTCTCCGCGGGCGGGTTTGCCGCCGTGGAAAAGAAGGGTGCGGAGGAGGCAGGGGCGATCTTCATCCGCCAGCGCTTCCGCGACGGCACGGAGAACCTCTACGGACCTGCGCCGCAAAGCTTTGCTGAAGATGACGAGACAAGAGCCGAGCGCCGGTTCGAAACGCGGCTTGCTGGGGTGGATGCGCTGGAAAGCGCCGCATTGCTCGACCGTGAGCGTCGCTTCGACAGCGACCTGTGGATCGTCGAGCTCGAAACAGACGATATAACCGGACTTCTGAAGCTGGTGGATCAGCCAAAAACATAAGGGCGGCAATGACGCCCTTTTTTCAGCTTGCCGCCGTCTTGCGTGGCAAGGGAGTGAACTGGCGCTCGCCGCGCTGACTGTGCGTGTAGCTGTCGGCCCGCCGCCAGTTTTCGACGCGCTCCTCGCAGTCCACGGTGTCCAGCCGGTCGATCAGCGCTTCGGCGCGGCTCATGTCGCCGTCAGCTGCGGAAAGATGCGGATAGAAGCATTGCAGCACGAAGGCTGCCTCCGAAAACTCCATGCCGAGGCCGGTCAGTGTCATGGCAAGCTGGTTGCCGGAAATGTCGAGCATGATGCGTTCGGAAAGCCAGTAGCTGGACGACAGCGAATCCGCCAGCGCCACGGCGAACTGGCGCGCATCGCGTTCGCGAGCAAACCTCACCAACAAGGCTTCCTGCACCTCGGTCAGGCGCCGCAGGCCCAGAACGTCATGCGCCGGCCGGTTGAGATGGCGTGCCATATCCCGGATCTGCTGACGCATCTGTTCCTCAAGGTCCGATGCCGGCTGCACCTCCGGCGTCGGCTGCGGTTCAGCCGATGCCGACGCCACGGGTGCTTCCTGTGCGGGGGCCGCATCGTCGCTCTGGCGCGGCACGTCACGGGTGTGACGCATGCCGACGAGCGCATCGATGACGGTGGGAGAGAGATCGTCGCGGCGGACGATGGCGCGCGCATGCGCGGCGCCCTGGGTGCGGGCGATGGCGATCAGCGTTTCGTCATCAAGGCACTTTGATGAAATCAGGAAGGGTGCGGCCAGCGCGATCGGCTGGCTGGCAATGAAGAAGGCGACGGCCGAGGGAACGGTCGGATGCTGGGAGAGGGCCGCGATGGCCTCGCGTTTCGCCTCATCGGTCGAAGCGTTGAAAAGCGGCATGAAGAGTTCGGCGAACTGACGCAGATCGGATTTGGAAGGACGAGATACGCTTTCAAAATTCGTCACGGTGGCCATCAGCACCACATCTTTCTTCCTCACGGCTCTTGGCCTCTCAAGTTCTCGAAACCGGTCGGTCAACGCACTACCCAACAAAAACGCGAACACAATATTCGCTCAACTTAGAGCAAATCCGTTGACGTCCTGTTAACTATGGGGGTGGGCAAGCGATGTTTGATGCTTATCAACAACGAAATTTTAAAGGTGCCGAAATTGCCGGAAAGCGCGGAACTTTGCCGGAGTTGCGGGGTTTCCAACCCGTTCTACCGGGCAGCGGAGAGCCGGACCGGCGTAAATTAAGGTTAACGGATCATTAACCTGTCCGTGATTGTAATTTCATGGGCAATATTAGGATTCCATGTTATCCTCGACACCGGAATAAAAGCCCGAATGGCATGCGCTGATATGTGATGGTGACGAAATTCCCGATGCAAGACGAGGCTTGCACGGTTCCCAGTAGCAACGACAATCATGTCCCGAAGAGGAGATGAGCATGGCAGAAATTATTCCGCTGGACGAAGCCCGCCGAAGTTCAAGGCCCGGTGTGGATGCCGCGGCGCGGGGCATCGGTCCGGCTAAGGTCGTGCTGTTTACCGGCGTGCGCTACGAAAAGCGCGATACGCATCCGAAGAAGTCGCCGCGTAAGCCCAAGTCAAATACCGAAACCGCGCTCAAGTCCTGATCGCGCAGTCAATATAGACGTCACTTCCACGGCGTCGGCTGGCATTTCGCCTCGTTCAGAAAGCGTTCCGCTTCTTCCCCGAAACTCGGCTGCGGCACCATCGTCCGCAACACCACATATCCTTCCGTCTGATCCGCCTCCACCAGAATGGCCTGTGACAGCGCTGGCGGCTGCGCCTTGCGGATGGCGGCGATCTGTACGGCATCCGCCACGAGAATATCCATGACGCCGCCCGCTGACGTGCGGTCGTTCATGCTGAAAACCTCGTTCGACGCCCTGTCGTAAACGGCGACCGACCAGAACGGCACCACGCCGATGGCCGTCAGTCGAACCGGATTTTCCTCGATGTTGAAGGTGCAGACCGCGACGCGCATGAACGGGTCGCCGCTGCCCAGCGTCGCCTTCTCAACCGTTTCTTCCAGCAGATGGAAGTCGTGCGGCTTTCCCTCCGCCACGGCGCGGGTGTAGGCGTCGCGGTTGGAAAAATGCGGGATCGACAGAAGGATGACGAAGTGTAGCGCCGCAGCGCCAACCAGACCGGTGACGATGGTCAGCAGAAACCTAAGCATTGCCGCACTCCAGCCTGCGGATGCCCGGCATCGAGATGTCGATGAGGCCCGAGCTTCCGGCGACCGGCGTATCGAGCAGGGTCATCACCAGCTTGAACGTCTGGCCCTGTGGCACGGCAAGCCAGTTGTAAGTCTGCGCGGCGGCGGCGATGGCGACGTCGATGCCGCCTTCCGGGTCGCGCAGCAACGTCCTGGAGTTGAGAGCGAAGGGCCTGCCTGTGGCGTCTGCCAGCACGTTGCCCTGCTGGTCTGCGGCATAGATCGTCCAGAAGCGGGAAGGGGGCACGGTGCCCTCCAGCCGGTATTGGCATGCGCCGGTGAGCCGCTGTCCATCGCTGTCGACGGCGGCGGTGAAGCTCAGACCCTCGGCCGTGCCGTAAAGCAGCTTGCCGGCATCGGCACGATGCGATTTCGCGTAAGGGTCGGCCTCGATCGTCTGCGCTTCAGGAAAAGCATCCCACGGTCCTATGCGGATCGAGCCGAAGCCGGAGGTGGCTTCGAGCGCGACCAGCGTCGAGGCGATGCCGCCGCCGAAAGCGATCAGAAGGGCGATACCGACGAGGAATGGAACTCGAAACACGCTGTCTTCCCGTTTCTAGAGCGCCGTGCGTCCTTTCGGACGAACAAAGGACGCTCTAAACTATTGAATCTGCGCATCGTGCTTTCCGAAGATCGATTCCGATTTTCGGGCCGATGCGCTGAACAGGTCGAGGGTTATCACTGATTCCCGCTTTGGAAAATGCCGGGTCTTCTTTAGTCATTGTGAAAACGACGAAATCAGGGGATTCTTTTCATGACGCGACAGGCTGCCATCGATCACGCCACCACACATTTCGATGATGGCGGCTTTGCCCGCGATCTGGCACGGCGGGTGGGTCTGCGCACCGAAAGCCAGAATGAGGCCAACGCCGGCGAACTCCGGCTCTATCTCGAAAATGAAATGAGACCCGCTTTTGCCGACATGGGTTTTACCAGTGACATTATCGAAGACAGCGCTTCCGGCCTGCCGTTTCTGATTGCCGAACGTTTTGAGGATGAGAACCTGCCGACGGTGCTCGGTTACGGCCACGGCGACGTGGTGCGCGGGCTGGACGATGGCTGGGCGGGCGGCCTTTCGCCCTGGGCAATGACCGACAAGGACGGCAAATGGTACGGGCGCGGCACGGCAGACAACAAGGGGCAGCATTCCATCAACATGGCGGCTCTGAATTCCGTGATCGAAACGCGCGGAAAGCTCGGTTTTAACGCCAAATACCTGATCGAAATGGGAGAGGAACGCGGCTCGCCGGGGCTGAGGGACATCTGCCGCGACCATGGCGACCGGCTCGGCGCCGACCTGCTGATCGCCTCGGACGGGCCACGGCTGAACGCCGAACGCCCGACCGTGTTTCTCGGCGCACGCGGCGGCATCACCTTGGATCTGGTCATCGAGGCGCGTGAGGGCGGCCACCATTCCGGTAACTGGGGTGGGGCGCTGTCCAACCCCGGCGTGCAACTTGCCCATGCCATAGCGAGCCTTGTCGGGCCGACCGGGCAGATCCGGGTGCCGGACCTCGTGCCGCCGGAGCTGCCGCAGGCAGTACGGGATGCTGTGGCCGATTGCGAGATCGATGGCGGACCGGACGGTCCGGCGATCGACCCGGACTGGGGCGAACCCGGCCTTTCCACGGCTGAGCGGGTGTTTGGTTGGTGCGCGCTGGAGGTGCTGGCGTTTGAGACGGGCAATCCACGCTCGCCGGTCAACGCCATTCCGCCGAAGGCATGGGCGCGGCTGCAACTGCGGTTCGTCGTGGGCATCGATCCGGAAGCCGTCATTCCCGCCGTGCGCCGCCATCTGGATCGGCAGGGTTTTCCCATGGTGAGGATCGTGGTTGCGGGCGACGAGATTTTCCGCGCCACCCGGCTTGATCCGCAAGACCCGTGGGTGGGCTGGGCGGTCGGTTCGATTGCCCGCACCACGGGAAAGAAACCTGCGCTTTTACCCAATCTCGGAGGCTCGCTGCCCAACGACATCTTCGCCGATATCCTGAAGCTACGCACCATCTGGGTGCCGCATTCCTATCCCGGCTGTTCGCAGCACGCGCCGAACGAACATCTGCCGAAAGCGATTGCCCGCGAAGGTCTGGCGATCATGGCCGGGCTTTACTGGGATCTGGGCGAGCCGGGTATCCCCGGCGTTTAGACGCCTCTCAGCAGCATGAAGGCGATGGCCCACATGGTGACGGCGATCACCCCTTCGAGGATGCGCCAGGCGGCGGGTTTCTCGAACAGCGGCCGCAGCCAGCGCGCGCCGTAACCGAGCGAGAAGAAAAACACCAGCGAGCCGGTTGCCGCACCGGCCGCGAAGGTCTTTTCCAGGCCCGGAAACTGTGTGGAAATCGAGCCGAGCAGTACGACGGTATCGAGGTAGACGTGCGGGTTGAGGAAGGTCAGCGCCAGGCAGATGGCAAGCGTCTGCCACAGGCTCGTCTCCCGCCGCTCCGCAACGGACAGCGCGCCTGAAGAGCGGAACGCCGAGTGAAGGCTTTTGGCGCCGTACCAGATCAGGAAGGCCGCACCGGCGTAGCGCATGATCGGGTCCAGCGCGGGCATCACAGCGCTGATCTGCCGGAAGCCGGTGACGCCGACGACGATCAGCATCGCATCGGAGACGGCGCAGGTCAGGCACACGGCGAAGACATGCGAGCGCATCAGCCCCTGCTTCAGCACGAATGCATTCTGCGCGCCGATGGCGACGATCAGGCTGAGGCCCATCGTCAGGCCGGTGAAGAAAACCTGTAAGTCCATGTTGTCCTGTAACCTGTTGTTGTGTTTCCGTCATTCCGGCCTCGAGCCGGAATCCGGTGCGATAAGGACTTCGACCGCCAAAACTCTTTTCGCCATCCGGACGCAAGGTTCTTGGAATACCTTGCTCACGGCCTTGGATAGTCGGTTCTTTTGCATTAACATAATTAAACAATCTCATCCGGATTAAGCGCTGCTAATGATTGATTACCCTTCCATGCGCGCCGTGGCGCTGGTCGCGCAGACCGGCAGTTTCGAAAAGGCCGCCGCGGCTCTCTATGTTACGCCCTCGGCGGTGTCGCAGCGCGTCAAGCAGTTGGAAGAGAGACTTGGCGTGGTGCTGATCGTGCGCGGCAACCCCTGCACGGCAACGGAAAAGGGGGAGTGGCTCTGCCGGCACATGGAGCAGGTCGGCATGCTGGAGACGGAGTTATTCCGGCAGCTTCCGGCGTTGGCCGATGAGGGCGCGCCCCATGAGCGCGTGACGCTGAACATCGCCACCAATGCCGACAGTCTCGGCACATGGTTTCTCGATGCCGTTTCTACGTTTAGCCGCGGCTCGGACTTCCTCGTCAATATCGCCGTGGACGATCAGGATCACACGGTCGAGTGGCTGCAACGCGGCAAGGTTCTGGCCGCCGTCACCGCGCATGCCAAGCCGGTGCAGGGCTGCCGGGTCACGCCGCTTGGTATCTTGCGTTTCCATGCGACGGCCAGCCCGGATTTCATGCGGCGCTTCTTCGCCGAGGGTGTGACACCCGCCACGCTTGCCCGCGCGCCGGGCCTCACCTTTAACCAGAAGGACCGGCTGCAAAGTCGCTGGATCAAGGCCGTGCTCGGACGCGACGTATCCTATCCCACCCACTGGCTCGCCTCGACCGAAGGCTTCGTGACGGCGAGCCTTTCCGGGATGGGCTGGGGCATGAACCCCGGCCTGCTGGTGTCCGGCCATCTCGATGCCGGGCGGCTGGTGGAACTGATCCCCGGAACGCCGCTCGACATCCCGCTGTACTGGCAGGTCAACCGCATGGCCGCCGACCGCCTGACCAGCCTGACGGCGCGCGTGGTGGAGACGGCACGGGCGAGACTTCCAGCTGCCTAGCGACGGATCGCCTGCCATTCGTTCCAGCTTTTGACCTGCGGTATATCGGGTCGCGGCTGATCGTCCAGAAAGGCGATGTATTCCAGCGAGTGGCCGTCAGGATCGTTGAAATAAACACTCGCGGCGGGCATCCATGGAAAGACGACCGGCTCGCTGATGTTGGGAGCGCCAGCGAAACCAAGCGGCTCCACATTCTTCGACCGAAGATAGTCCGGCGCGGCGAGAACCTGCGCGAGATCCACGGTGAACGCGAGATGGAGCTTCGTGCTGATCGGTGCGGAATGAATAGACCATAGCCCGAGCATCGACGTCCCGCGTCCGCCGATCCAGAAAAACGCCAGATGTCTGTCTGGCACCGTGTGGGCGAGTTCCAGCCCAACAATGTCGCGATAAAAATCGATTGATCGTTCCAGATTCGAAACCGTCAAATGTGTTTCGAACAAAGCCTTTACCTTCACCATCTGTCTTCCTCGATGCGTATGCGGATTACGGTTGCAAGCGCCGGATCGCGGTTGCGAATGCACTGTGCAACCTCAAGCATAGTTGAGGTCAAGCGTGAAAATCGAAGTTTTGGACAGCATTTCAGCGCACGCCAATGCGGTTGGCGTGCGACGGTACGAAAGAGCCGTGGAGATTTCGGTCAGCGCTGTTCCGGCTTGTCCGTTCCGGCACGCACGGCCGCGACCTTCTGTGTCGTCACGGTCAGCGGCGCGGCTTCCTTCATCTTCTTCGAGATGGAACGGATGACGCGGGTTGCCTCGGCGGAAAGCGAGCGCGGGCGGGTCAGCGCGGGCATGGTCTGCCCTGTTGCGGACGCCGTTGCCGCTTCGGCGGAGGGCTGCGGGCGAACGCCGGTCGGCAGCGGGTTCTGGATGCCGGGAATGGCGCGAAGCTCCATGCCCTGATGCGCATAATCCATCAGCCGCTTGTAGGTCATGGCCGGAAGCGCGCCGCCGGTCATCTCGTTGGTCGACGTGAAATCGTCGTTACCGAACCAGACAGCCGTGGTGTAGTTTCCGGTGAAACCCACATACCATGCGTCGCGGTAAGCCTGCGACGTGCCGGTCTTGCCACCGGAGACGATGCCGTTTTCCAGCGCACCGCGGCGCGCCGTTCCCATCACCGGGATCGTGACCAGCATCTGGTTCATCTTGGAATTGGCGTCTTCCGAGAGGACCCGTCTGGCGGGCGGTTCGTCGCGACTGAAATCGTAAAGCACGTCGCCGTCGTAGTTCAGGACCTGCTCGATGCCGTGGCGGCGCGATTGCATGCCGTCCGCGGGGAAGACGGCGTAGGCCGTCGCCTGATCGAGAACCGTCACTTCCGATGTGCCGAGCGGGATGGTCTTGTCGCTGCGAAGCGGTGTGGTCACTCCCATCGCTTTGGCGGTATCGACGATGACCTGCGTACCGAGCACGTCCTTGGCCAGCCGGACCGGGACCGTGTTGTAGGATTTGGCAAGCGCCATCTGCAAGGTCACCTTACCCGCATAGGAGCGGCCGTAGTTCTGCGGCGACCAGCCCCGCCACGTGACAGGCGCATCCGAAATCTGCGTTTCGGGCTTCATGCCCTTCTCCATAGCGGCGGAGTAGGTGTAGACCTTGAAGGAGGAGCCCGGCTGGCGAAGCGCCGACGTGGCGCGGTTGAACTGGCTTTCACCGTAGTCGCGACCGCCGACCATGGCGCGGATGCCGCCGCCGTTTTCGATCATTACCATCGCGCCCTGCTTGACGCGGTAGCCTTCTCCGTACTCGCGCAAGCCCATTTCCATCGCTTGTTCGGCGGCCTGCTGAAGGCCGGTATCGATGGTGGTGCGCACGACGACGGTGTGGTCCTTGAACTTGCCTTCGCTGGCGAGGCGCTGCACCTCGTCGAAGGCCCAGTCGAGGAAATAGTCCGGCGCCTTCACGTCCGCACGGTCGATGACGGTTGCCGGGTTGCGGCGTGCGCCGATCACCTGTCCCTCGGTCATCAGCCCGCTCTGTACCAGATTGGACAGAACCGTGTTGGCGCGGGCGCGTGCGGCGGGAAGGTTGACGTGCGGCGCGTATTTGGCAGGGGCCTTGAACAGGCCCGCCAGAATCACGGATTCGGCCAGCGTCACGTCCGTCAGGTTCTTGCCAAAATAGAACTGCGATGCCGCAGCCGCGCCGAAGGTGCCGCCGCCCATATAGGCGCGGTCGAGATACAGCGCGAGGATTTCCTTCTTCGACATGTTGGTTTCGAGCCACAGTGCCAGGAAGGCTTCCTTGATCTTGCGCTCCAGCGAGCGTTCGTTGGTCAGGAACAGGTTCTTGGCAAGCTGCTGTGTCAGCGTCGAGCCGCCCTGAACCACGCCGCCCGCACGGGCGTTTTCACTCATGGCGCGGGCGAGGCCGATGAAGTCGATGCCGAAATGCTCGAAGAAACGCCGGTCTTCCGTCGCCAGCACCGCCTTGATGAAGTGGTCCGGCATCTGGTCGATCGGTACGGAACCTTCATGGATGATGCCGCGATGGCCGATGGTGTTGCCGAAACGGTCGAGGAAGGTGACGGCGAAGTCGCCGCGATAACGCCAGTCCTTCTTGGTTTCCTCGAAGGCCGGCATGGCGAGCGCCAGGAGCACGACGGAACCGGCGGTCCCGAAGGTCAGCGCGTCTCCGGTGAGGTTGATAAGAAGCTTTTTCCAGCCGCGGACATGCAGCTTGCGCGAGGCAATGGTGACTTCTTCCCAGAAATCGAAAAAACGGGCCGCAGTTGTCCAGAGGCCGGAATCGATGAAAGAATCGATCCGAAGCAGAATGTGGCGTTTGCGGCGCGCCTGTTTCTTGTCTTTATCTTCCTGCACCTGAAACGTATTCCTGTTCGATAGGATGAGGGAATGCTTGACGCAGTAACCTTGCGCGGGTCATTCCTCATCACCACTCTGCCGGAATTAAGGATTATCTTATATTCCGGCCGATTGCGATACGACAAAACGGGCTAACCTCGGTCTAGCCCGGTGGATCAAAATGAGACGAAAATGTTAACGATGAATGATGCCCCGTTCTGGAAAACCAAAACGCTGGGAGAGATGACCGGTGAGGAATGGGAAAGCCTTTGCGATGGCTGCGGCCTCTGTTGTCTCAACAAGCTGGAAGACTGGGACACCGGCGAAGTGGTGTTCACGTCGGTAAGGTGTCAGCTGATGGACGGTGAAAGCTGTCGCTGCTCCGACTACGAAAACCGCTTTGCCACGGTGCCTGACTGCATCCAGCTGGACCTGAAAAAGGTCAACGAGATCGGCTGGCTGCCGCCGACCTGCGCCTATGCGCTGGTGCGTGACGGACGCGATCTCTATTGGTGGCACCATCTCGTTTCCGGCGATACCGAAACCGTGCATCAGGCCGGTATTTCGGCCAAGGGGCGAACCGTCAGCGAAACGGACGTCGATGTTGACGACTTCGAGGATTATGTGGTCGATTGGCCGCTGACCGTGGGTGAGAGGTCTTAGAACGCCGGTTGGCCCTAATCCTGCCCCATGGGTTTTCTAGGCAGTAAGCAATTCAGGTAAAAGCCCGCAAAACGACGGGCAAGGGACATCAACACGCATGCACTACCGGCTGACCGCGACGGTTTTATCATGTCTGGCTTTTGCGGGTGTCGCCCCCGTTGTCGCATCCGCCCAGCAGCCACAGCCGCAGGCTTTCGAGTGTACGCTTGTCACGTCCATCGAGACGGGATCGGTCATCAATCAGCAAGGCGCGTGCGACCAGCGGGTGGCACCGGCCTCCACCTTCAAGGTGCCGCTGGCCGTGATCGGCTTTGACAGCGGCATTCTTCAGGATGAGAAAAATCCCGCATGGAACTGGAAGCAGGGCATCGAGGCACCTGCGAAAGACCGCAAGACCGTGGATCCTACCGTGTGGGAAAAAGACTCCGTGCTATGGTACTCGCGAGAACTGACCCGCAGGCTCGGCCCGGAAAAATTCGCCGCCTACGTGAAGCGCCTGGGTTATGGCAATGCCGATGTTTCAGGCGATCCCGGTAAGGACAACGGTCTGACCCATTCCTGGCTCGGTTCGTCGCTGACCATTTCGCCGGTGGAGCAGGTCGGCTTCATCCGTCGCCTGCTGGCGGGCAATCTGCCGATTTCACGCGACGCGCAGGCGAGGACACGCGCCCTTCTGCCGCTGTTCGATGCGCCGGAAAGCTGGCGGGTGCATGGCAAGACCGGAAGCGGTTTCATGCGCGATGCCAGCGGCAATCCCGACATCAACCGGCCTTTCGGCTGGTTCGTCGGGTGGGCGGAGCGTGAAGGTCAGCACATCGTGTTCGCCCGGCTGCAGGTGTCAGACAAACCCTCCACCGAGCCGCTGGGGCCGGTGGTGCGGGACGCTTTCCTGCGCGATATTCCAAAGCTTGCGGTTCACCGGTAGTTTCTGCCGTCACGCGAAGGAGAAGCCACATCGCGAACGGATCGAACGACATCATTGCGATCTACACCGATCACGCCGCCGATTTCGACGCGCTGAGAGGGCGTCGACTGGTGGAAAAACACTGGCTCGACAGGTTCCGCTCCCTCTTGCCCTCGAATGGCTCGATCCTCGATATCGGCTGTGGAGCCGGAGATCCGATTGCCCGGTATTTCATCGAGAACGGCCATGAGGTGACGGGCATCGATGCATCAGAGCCACTGATAGCCCTCTGCCGGGAACGTTTCCCTTCCAGCCTCTGGGCCATTGCCGACATGCGGGATGTGGCGCTCGGCCGTCGCTTCGACGGGCTGATCGCCTGGCATAGTTTCTTCCATCTGACGGCGGCGGACCAGCGGCGCATGTTCGGCGTTTTCCGCGCCCACGCCAATCCCGGCGCGGCGCTGATGTTTACCGCCGGACCGGATGATGGCGAAGCGATCGGCACGTTTCAGGGACGACCGCTGTATCACGCCAGCCTCGCCCGCAGCGAATATGAAAGTCTTCTGGCAGGTCATGGATTTCGCCTGATGGATCATGTCGTCAACGATCCTGATTGCGGCGGCGCGACCGTCTATCTGGCAAAATGCGAAAACGGCTGAACGGGCCTTGACCTTCCCATGATGGGAAGCATTACATGGGGTATGCCGCGCGAAAATCTCCGGTGGTTTTGCGGATCGCGGCATGCTGCAACACAGATTCCTCGAAAGGGGATTTCCCATGAATGAGACAGTCAGAAACCCTCACGCCGCCAATCACGCTCATGGTCACAGCCACGAGCCGGTGTCCATTCCCGTGGAAGGCATGACCTGTGCGTCCTGCGTGCGGCGTGTGGAGACGGCGGCGGCAAAAGTGCCGGGCGTCGCATCGAGTTCGGTCAACTTCGCCACGAAGAAACTGACGGTTGAACCTGCGGACGGGTTTTCGGCAAAGACGCTCAGCGCGGCAATCAAAAAGATCGGTTACGAGGTTGCGCCCGAGCGGCAGACCTTTGTTGTGGAGGGGCTGAAGGGCGAGGCGGATGCAGCGCGCCTGAAAGGCATTCTCGAAGCGATCGCCACGACCTTTTCCGCCGAGGTGGATGCGGCAAGCGGCAGGGTTTCCGTCGACGGCATTGGCGGCAGGCGTGAACGCGATATGCTGGTGGAAACGGCAAAGACAGCCGGGTTTTCCCTCAAGACGCCGATGGCGCACCATCACCATGCCCATTCGGGACATCAGCACCATGACCACATGGAACATGCCGGGCATGACCACATGCACCACGCAGGCGATGAAGCGGCGCTGAAACGCGACCTGACGATTGCCGCAATCCTTACCGCGCCGCTGTTCGTGCTGGAAATGGGCGGACACCTCTACGCACCGATTCATCATTGGCTGATGGGGATCATCGAGACACAGAACCTTTATTATGTCTATTTCCTGCTGGCGACCGCGGTGATCTTCGGACCCGGCATGCGGTTCCTGAAAGCCGGTTTTCCAGCGCTGCTGCGCGGTGCGCCGGAAATGAACTCGCTGGTGGCGCTGGGTGTCACGGCGGCTTACCTCTATTCCGCCGTCGTCACCTTTGCCCCGTCGCTGCTGCCGCAAGAGGCGCACTACGTTTATTACGAGGCGGCGACGGTCATCGTCACGCTGATCCTGACCGGACGTCTGCTGGAGGCCCGCGCCAGCGGCAGAACAGGCGACGCGATCCGCAAGCTGGCAAGCCTCCAGGCGAGGGCGGCGCGTGTCGAGCGTGACGGGCAAACCGTCGAGATTTCTCCCGATGATGTGCGGGAAGGCGACATCGTCATCATCCGTCCCGGCGAACGGCTGGCGGTGGACGGCGAGGTGATCGAAGGTGCGTCTTACGTCGATGAATCGATGATTTCCGGTGAGCCGGTGCCGGTGGAAAAGACCGTCGGTGCAAAGGTGGTTGGCGGCACGATCAACAAGACCGGCGCGTTCAAGTTCCGGGCGACCAGAGTGGGCGCCGATACCATGCTCGCCCAGATCATCCGCATGGTGGAGGAGGCGCAAGGCTCCAAGCTGCCGATCCAGTTGCTGGTAGACCGTGTGACTGCGCTGTTCGTGCCGGTCGTCATTGCCATCGCCGTGCTGACATTTGCTGTCTGGGCGATCTTCGGCCCCGATCCGGCCTATAGCTTCGCGCTGGTCAATGCCGTGGCGGTTCTCATCATCGCCTGCCCATGCGCCATGGGCCTTGCCACGCCGACCTCGATCATGGTCGGAACCGGTCGTGCTGCGGAACTTGGCGTGCTGTTCCGCAAGGGACAGGCGTTGCAGGAACTGCGCTCGGCGCAGATCGTCGTGGTCGACAAGACCGGCACGGTGACGAAGGGTAGGCCCGAGCTGACCGATCTGGTCGTGGCCGAAGGTTTTGAGGAAAACGAGGTTCTGGCGCTGGTTGCCGCCGTTGAAAGCCGTTCGGAGCATCCGATTGCCGAGGCCATCGTCAGGGCTGCTGAAGAACGGAAGGTGGCGACCCCTGCAGGACTCGAACCTGCGACCGTTGAGAACTTCGAAAGCGTTACGGGTTACGGCATCGCCGCCACTGTCAATGGCAGGAAGATCGAGGTTGGCGCGGACAGATACATGACCAAACTCGGCCTTGCTGTCGATGTCTTCAGGGACACCGCCGCCCGCATGGGCGACGAGGGCAAGACGCCGCTCTACGCCGCCATCGATGGCAGGCTTGCAGGGGCGATTGCCGTTGCCGATCCCTTGAAGTCGTCGAGCGTAACCGCGATCAAGGCTCTGCAGGCCATGGGCATCGAGGTGGTCATGGTGACGGGAGACAATGAACGCACCGCAAAAGCCGTCGCAAGACAGGTCGGCATTGCGAAGGTCGTCGCTGAAGTATTGCCGGAGGGCAAGGTGAAGGCGATCCACGACCTGCGCGCCGGTGGAAAGACCCTTGCCTTCGTGGGCGACGGCATCAACGATGCACCGGCGCTTGCCGAAGCCGATATCGGCATCGCCATTGGCACGGGTACGGATGTCGCCATCGAAAGCGCCGATGTCGTGCTGGTCGGCGGTGATCTGACGGGCGCGGTCAATGCCGTCGAGATGAGCCGGGCGACGATCCGCAACATCAAGGAAAACCTGTTCTGGGCCTTCGGTTACAACGTCGCGCTGATCCCGGTTGCGGCAGGTGTTCTCTATCCCGCCTTCGGCATCACGCTGTCGCCGATGATCGGGGCAGGCGCCATGGCGCTGTCCAGCGTCTTCGTTCTGGCCAATGCGCTGAGGCTGAAGACGGCGAAGGTTTCGCAAAAGGAGGTGGCGGCATGAATATCGGACAGGCATCGGAAGCGTCAGGCGTTTCGGCCAAGATGATCCGCTATTACGAGCAGATCGGCCTGATTTCTCCCGCCTCCCGCACCGGCAACAATTACCGGGTTTATGGCGAGCAGGACGTGCACAATCTGCGTTTCATCAAGCGCGCCCGCACCCTCGGCTTTTCGCTGGAGGAGACGGAGACGCTGCTGAAACTCTGGCAGGACAAGAGCCGCGAAAGCTCGGCGGTAAAGGATATCGCCATGGCCCATGTCGCCGATCTCGAACGCAAGATCGACGAGATGAAGGCCATGGTAAAAACCCTGTCTCACCTTGCCCATTGCTGCGGCGGCGATCACCGGCCCGATTGCCCCATTCTGGACGATCTGGCCGGAGTGGAGCCGGCGCATCACAAATCCGCGGAAACCGCTTGACCTTGCCATCGTGGGAAGGTGCACAAACATCGATAGACGCTTAGAAACTGGAGAATATCATGACCACCACATTCCTCGTGCCTGACATGACCTGCGGCCACTGTGAGAAAACCGTGCGTGGGGCACTGGCCGAGGCGCTGCCCGGCAGCGCCGTTAACATCGACCTTGCTGCCCACACCGTCACCGTCGGTGGCGATGCCGCCAAGGCGGAAGAGGCGATCCGCGATGTTGGGTACAGCCCGGAACGGGCCGCTTGATCTAAGGCCAACGTTCGGAGCGGGATGGTGAAAAGCGCTTGTTCTTTTTGCCATCCAGTGCAGACCCTGGCGGCGCTCAATACTGCGCGGTGATTGGAAATATCTCCAACTCATGCTACTGAGTAGTATAGCCTCCAGCCAAAGGATGACCGTCATGTCCGTCAAGGCATCTGTTTCCATTTCCGATCAGCAGGAAAGTTTTGCTCGTAAACTCGTTGAGGAAGGCCGTTATGCCAGCCTCAGCGCTGTCGTCCAGCGCGGTCTTGAACTGGTGCGGGAAGAAACGGAGATGAAGGAAGCGGAGCTTGCCGCCCTGCGCTTGCTGCTTATCGAGCGGAGCGAAGGCGATTTCGTTTCCATCGATGAGGGCAGAAGCCGCATCGACGCCATGCTGACGCGGAAAAAAGCCTCCCATGGCCTATAGGGTTATCCGGTCCACGGCGACGGATCTCGATCTGGATCTCATCTTCGATTTTCTGGTCGGAGGCTATCGCAATTTCGGCGACCCGGTAGAGGATGCGTTCGAGCGCGCTGCTGCACGCATTCGCGGCATCGAAGCCGATATGAAGGCGGTGGGCGAGATGCCGCATCAAGGCACCCTGATGCCGGAGATCATGGCGGGGCTGCGCCACGTCACGAAAAACCACGCCATTTTCTATTTCAACATCGATGAAGGTGAGAAGGTCGTGCGTATCCTCGCCGTCTTTATCGGCAGTCAGGATCACCGGCGTCATATGCTCAGGCGCCTGATGTCGCGGTTTGACGAAGAATGATCTTGGCTGGGAGGAAGCATGATGGCCAGCATGACGAAAGCCCAAAAAGCCGCTTGACCTCAACTGCGCTTGAGGTTCTAGTTTGCCCGCCGTATCGAAAAACGGAAAGGATACGGCAGTGGTGAATTCACAAATGGTCGAGCGAAACGGGTGGCCGGAGCTGTTGAGCGGTGCGAATCTTTCGCTGCTCACGGTTATCTCCTCGGGTATCGGCCTGCACGCCTTCAACCAGTTCGCCGTGGTGACGGCATTGCCCGTCGCGGTGCGCGAGATCGGCGGGGCGGCGTTTTACAGCTGGGCATACAGCGTCTATTTCGTCGGCTCCGTCGCGGGCGGTGTCACCGCCGTTCTTTTCCGCGAGCGTTTCGGCGCACGGTCCGTGCTTCTGCTCTGCTGCCTGATCTTTTCGCTCGGCTCCATCCTGTCGGCGGTTGCCGGCGACTTTCTCTGGGTTGTCATGGGCCGCGCCTTGCAGGGCGTTGCGGACGGCCTGATCGTTGCCGTTTGCTACAGCCTCATTCCGGCAGGTTTCCGCCCCGGCCTGTTGCCGAAGGTCTTTGCCATAGAAGCGGCGATCTGGGCAATTGCTTCCTTCATCGGGCCATTGACCGGCGGTTTCGCCACCGAACATGTGTCATGGCGGGCGACATTTCTGCTGTCCGCGCCGCTGATCCTGCTGCTCGTCGTTTACACGGTTGTTGCCGTGCCTGCCGAAAAGCCTGTCGCTGCGACGCGCAGACCCTTCGTGCCGCTGTTCCTCTGCCTTGCTGGCGCACTTGCCTTCTCGGCACCCACCGCGTTTGAAGACACGGTGTTGCGTGCGCTCGCGCTTCTGGCCGGGGCAGTCCTCCTGTGGGCGTCGCTGAAGTCCGGCGTGCGTCCGTCGACAGGCCTGTTTCCGAAAGATGCCTTCCGCCTGAACACGGTGCTTGGAAGCGGTTTCTGGGTCCTGTTCCTGATGTCCTACGCGCATGCGCTGGGTAACGTCTACCTCGCCTATGTCGCCATCGATCTGTGGCGCTACGAGCCGACATTTGCCGGTTTCATCGTGGTGACTATGCCGCTGTCGTGGAGCTTCATCGCGATGCTCATCGGAAGCCTGAAATCGGAGAAGGTGCGCACGTTCTGCCTGCACTTCGGTCCGTGGCAGATGATACCGGGATGCGCGTTGCTCGGCCTTGGCCTCGTGACCGGCAACTGGATGGAAATGCTGGCCGGGCAGATATTGATCGGCTCCGCCTTCGGCATGTCGTGGGCAGGGATCAGCCAGGCGGCGATGGAGGCCTCCCCCGAGGCCGAACGGAAGATGACCGGAGCGCTGTTGCCTACGGTGTCGACGCTCGGCGCTGCGGCAGGCGCAGGCGCCAGCGGAACCGTGGCTGCCGCCAGCAACCTCGTTGCGGAGATGGACGGTGGCAGCGTGCTGATGCCCATGATCTATCTCTATGGCCTCGGCGTCGTCGTCTCGGCGCTCGCGCTGCTGACGGCCCGCGGCCTGCGCGGTCAGCGGGCCTGCAGCGGAGCGAAAACTACAATTTCAGAGCCCAGACCGTAGCATGGGTGACTGTTCCGGCTTCGGCCTTGAGAATGGCCGAACTCACCGGCTCGAAACCTTCTATCCGCTTCGTGCCGACGTAACGTCCGCGGTTCACGAAAACCTCCATCGAACCGTAGTCGAGGAAGATGCGCAGGCGGGACGCCCTTGCACCCTTGGCGATGTAGAGTGGCGAGGGGCCGTCACGACCGTTCTCATGCCGGATCCACACGCCGGTTTCGTCGGATACGACGCCGAGGCGGACCGTGGGATGGTCGAGCTGCAGTTCGAACGGCACGCCGGGGCTTGAAAGCTCGAACAGCAGTTCGACCGCGCCATTGAGGAAGGTGACGCGTTCGCCGGATGCCAGCCGTGTGCGGTCGAGAATATGGCTGCGCAGGCTTTCGGCAGCTCCGATCGGCGGCGTCAGCAATTCGCCGTTGGCGTAATGCAGACGGCGCGGCAGGGTCATGGAGGTGGGGAAATCGATCTCCGGCGTGGCGTCGGCCCAGTTGGCGAGCCATCCGATGCCCACGATGCCATCACCATCCAGAAACGCCTGAAATGCGTAGTTGTCGGTGCCGAAATCCAGCTCCTGTCCGGTTTCCTTGGTAAAGGTCTTGCCGTCGAACCAGCCGACATCCGCCATGGTGAGGTTCCTGCGGCCGGTTGCGGGATCTTCCGAATGCATCAGTCCGTAGATCAGAACCCAGCGTGTGGTGCGGGCATTGGCCGGACCGTCGAGCGGCAGCAGGCAGGGGCACTCAATGGCGGTCGTCCTGTAGCGTGTCTCCACCCACAGCTTGCCGACATAGGTCCAGCCGGAGGCTGCGGTGGGGTCCTGCGTTTCGTAAAGCAGGATGACGCCCCCGCCGTCGCTCTGGCTGCCGAGCAGCATCTTCCACAGACCATCCGGCCCGCGGAACACGTACGGGTCGCGAAAGTCGGGCGTCAGCCCCTGTCCATCCGGGCGCACGCCAAGAATGACGTCCGCCTGTCCGGCCATGATGAGATCGGAGGAGGTGGCTGTCAGCTGTATCTGCTGCTCCGGCATGCGGTCCTGCACCTGCTCGGTGAAGAACACCCGGATGCCCGACCCTTCGACGAGCGGAATAGTGGAGCCGGAAAACGCACCGCCGCGCTTGTCCGGTCTTGTCGTCAGGTCTTCGGACGGAAACAGGAAGATCGGCAGATGCCGCCAGCGCAGATAATCCGACGAAACGGCGTGGCCCCAATGCATGGTGTTCCAGCGAAGCCCGTGCGAGTAGTGCTGGTAGAACAGATGCGGGCGGCCTTCGAAACGCCCGAAACCGTTGGGGTCGTTCATCCAGCCGAAGGGCGGGCGGAAGTGATAGCTCTCCGGCAGGTTGGGCGGGGCATTGTCCGGCTTGGTGTGGACGACGGTGATGCCGGTTTCCAGAACATCTGAGGCCGTGAACCAGTAGATCACCGAGACGGCGGTGGTGACGGTATCGTAGCTGAGATCCACCGGCCCGCCGCCGAAGATCTGGTAGATTCGAAAACTGAACTCTTCCGTGTTGACGCTTGAAACCTCGGCGAATTTTCCGTTGGCGTTGGAGAAGGCCACAGCACCCGGTTCTGTCGTCTTCTTGGCTTTCAGCCAGACATGAAAGGTGGTGTTGACGGGAAGATCGGTGTGGATGGTGCGCATGGCGCTTTCGGGTTCTGCCAGCACGGCGTCGACGACGGTCATTCCTCTTCCTTTCCTGCTTGAGGCCACGGCACAGTCTATCATCCTGTCTGTCAGCAATGAGGCGCCGCGCGTGCTTCGTACACGGCTGTAGTCTTGGGCGAAGCAACCTGGTCAAAACGAAAGTTAACCCTAAAAGTTCAACTGTAAGCCATGGACGATTCTGTGTTTGTTAGGAGTTTCAAACTATTCAGAATCTTACTGGAATAGTCATTCTTCATAACTTTTTTGATGGATAAACGTGGATGTCCTCGACCTACCAGGAAAAACAGAAGGCTGCCGTGCCGGCGGAGCTGAGGGCATTCAACCAGATCTTCGCGACGCTCCGCTTCGACGGGCATGGGCGCATCGTTGGCGCCAATCACCAGTTTCTGCGGATGATGGGTTATGATCTTGACGATCTTCTGGGGCAGGAAGACACGTTTTTCGTCTCAAAAAGCTATGAGCGCAGCCAGCAGCTGGCGTTGTGGCGCAACGTGCGCAAGGGCGAGCCACAGCAGCAGAAGGCGCTGTGGGTAAGCAAGTCGGGCAAGGAAATCTGGCTGAATTGCCGTTATATTCCGCTTGCCGATGAAGAAGGTACGATCACCGAAGTCGTGCAGGTTCTCGAAGATATCTCCGAGCGTGAGGTTCGTGAGGCGGACGCGCGCGGCCAGCTCAAGGCCATAAACCGCACGCAGGCGGTGGCGCATTTTTCTCTCGATGGCCACGTGATCGAAGCCAACGATCTGTTCCTCAGGGCGGTCGGCTACGATCACGATCAGCTCGTCGGCAAACATCACTCGGTCCTTGTCGATGATGAGGAGCGCGACAGCGACGCGTACCGGGCCTTCTGGGCCGGGCTGGCGCAAGGCGAACATCGCTCGGGAGAGTATCGCCGCATCCGCCGGGACGGCCGGGACGTCTGGCTTCAGGCCGTCTACAGCCCCATTCTCGATGCTGCGGGACGCCCGCTGAAAGTCGTGAAGTACGCGTCGGATATCACCGAGGCGAAGATGATGCAGGCGGACTACCAGTGGCAGATCACCGCCATTCACAAGTCCAATCTCGTCATCACCTTCGACATGTTCGGCGCAATCCTCGAAGCCAACGACCTGTTTCTTGAGGCGACCGGTTACGAATTCGAGGAGATCGAAGGACGCCACCATCGTATGTTCGTCGATCCGGCCTATGCGCACGGCAGCGAATATCAGGCCTTCTGGCGCGAGCTCAGACAGGGCAAGCACCGGATGGGGCATTACAAGCGGTTCGGCAAGAACGGTCGCGAAGTATGGCTGCACGCCACCTACAATCCGATTTTCGATGCGGACGGCAAGCCGGTGAAGGTGGTGAAGTACGCGTCAGTCGTCACCGATGAGAAGCTGATTGAGGCCGAATGCCAGGGGCAGATCGCCGCCATTCACAAGGCGCAATGTGTCATTTCCTTCGCGCTGGACGGTACTATCCTCGATGCCAACGAAAACTTCCTCGACGCGACAGGATACCGCTACGCCGAGGTCATGGGCCAGCACCATCGCATGTTCGTTCCCGCCGAGGATGCCGAATCCAAGGACTACCGCGACTTCTGGAGTGATCTTGCGGAGGGTTGCCACCGGGCCGGGGAATACAAGCGTGTCTGCAAGGACGGTAGCGAGATCTGGTTGCAGGCGACGTACAGCCCGATCTTCGACATGAACGGCAAACCGTTCAAGGTCGTGAAATACGCTATCGACGTGACGGCAGACAAACTTCAGCAGGCCGGTTATCGCGGCCAGATCGAGGCGATCAACAAGTCGCAGGCGGTTGCGGTCTTCGGTCTTGACGGCGTTCTCTCGGATGCCAATGAAAACTTCATCGCGTTGTTCGGTTACGGCCTCGACGAGCTGAAGGGCGCGCACCATTCGATGTTCGTGGAGCGGGATTTCTACGTCAGCGACGATTATGTGACGTTCTGGGAAATGCTCAGAAGCGGCAAGTATCACAGCGGGCTTTACAAGCGTCTCGCCAGGGGCGGCCGCGAGGTCTGGATCCAGGCGTCCTACAATCCGGTCCTCGACCTGAACGGAAAGCCGGTCAGTGTCATCAAATACGCAACCGATGTCAGCTCGAATGTCGCGCTTGCCGAGGCGTTCGAGGATGCCCGTCGTCAGGCGCATCACGATGCCGCGACATCGCTTCCCAACCGCGTCAAGCTCGCTTCCTTCATGGACGCTTCCCTCGCAGGTCCGGGCGCTGCCCTGACCGTCTTCTACATCGACCTTGATCGGTTCAAGCCGGTCAACGATACATACGGACACCATGTCGGCGACCGGGTTCTCGGTGAAGTCGCCGACCGCATGCGCCGCACCATCGATGAGGACCAGATGGTTGCCCGTGTCGGTGGCGACGAATTTGTCATCGTTGCACCCGGCATGGCGGTCGAAAACATCGAGGCGTTCTGCCGCAGACTGATAAAGGCGGTGACCAGGCCCATTCCATACGAAAGCGGTGAAATCAGCATCGGCCTGTCCATCGGCATCGCCGTTGCGCCGACGGATGGCGAAACGCCGGACGATCTGCTGCGTGCTGCCGATGCCGCACTCTACCGTTCCAAGCAGAACGGCAGGGGCGTCTACAGCTTCTTCTCGACGGAAATGAACGACAGGATTGTCAGCCAGAGACGGCTTGCCGAAGACATGCGCCACAGCCTTGCGGCGGGCGATTTTTATCTGGAATTCCAGCCGCGTTTCGACACCCGCCAGCGCTGCGTGCGAAGCGCCGAGGCGTTGGTGCGCTGGGCACATCCCGAGCGCGGCCGCATTCCGCCAGCAGACTTCATTCCGCTGGCCGAGCGCAACGGTATGATCGTGCCGCTGGGCGACTGGATTCTGCGCGCCGCCTGCACGACAGCCAGAAGCTGGAACGGTATCGGCGTTTCGGTCAACGTTTCTCCCGCGCAGTTCCGCGATCCGCAATTCGTGCAAAAGGTCAGGGATTGCCTTGCCGATACCGGCCTTTCCGCCCATCTGCTCGAGCTTGAAATCACCGAAGGCGTGCTTCTCGAGGATGCAGACCGCGCTGTCGCTGTCTTGAAGAGCCTGAAGGCGCTGGGCGTGAAACTGGCCATGGACGACTTCGGCACGGGATACTCCTCGCTCTCCTACCTGCGCAATTTCCCCTTCGACGTCATCAAGATCGACCGCAGCTTCATCACCGATCTGGAAGCTGACGGCAGTGCGCGTTCCATCGTTCAGGCGATCCTTGGACTGGGGCAGGCGCTTGGGCTTCAGGTCACGGCGGAAGGCGTGGAAACCAACGAGCAGCTTGCGGTGCTGACGGCGGACAGGTGCAGCGAAGTGCAGGGCTTCCTTATGGCCAAGCCGCTGCGTGCCGAAAAACTTCAGGCTCTGCTGTCCGAAATGCCGGAACTGAACAAGGCAATTGCCGAAAACGACATTCTGAAATCCGCTTGATCCGGATTTTGATCTCGCAAGCGCAAGGCAGACACTCCATATAAAGGCAAAGCAGGAGTGCATCCGTAATGAAATTCGACAATTCCTATGCCCGACTGCCGGAGCGCTTCAGCGCCGCAGTACTGCCGACGCCGGTCAAGGCGCCGCAGCTCATCGCCTTCAATCGTCCGCTCGCCGACGAACTGGGGCTGGATGTGGCGGGTCTTGACGATGACCGGCTGGCGGCGATCTTCTCCGGCAACACGGTGCCGCAGGGCGCCGAGCCGCTGGCCATGGCCTATGCCGGACATCAGTTCGGCGGTTTCGTGCCGCAGCTTGGCGACGGGCGGGCCATCCTGCTGGGCGAGGTGATCGACAGGAATGGAAAAAGGCGGGATATCCAGCTGAAAGGCTCCGGCCCGACGCCATTCTCACGGCGCGGCGACGGACGTGCCGCACTTGGCCCGGTGCTGCGCGAATATATTGTCTCCGAAGCCATGTATGCGCTGGGCATCCCCGCCACGCGGGCGCTTGCCGCCGTCCTGAGCGGTGAGCGGGTGCAGCGCGAGATCGGGCTGCCGGGCGGCGTCTTCACGCGTGTCGCGGCAAGCCACATTCGCGTCGGTACGTTCCAGTTCTTCGCAGCACGCGAAGACAATGAAGGCATCCGGGCGCTGGCCGATTACGTCATCGACCGCCACTATCCGGAAGCCCGGCAGGCTGAAAACCCCTATCTCGCGTTGTTGCAGGGGATCGCGTCGCGGCAGCTCGATCTGGTGTCGCGCTGGCTGATGGTGGGCTTCATCCATGGCGTGATGAACACCGACAATATGGCGGTCTCCGGCGAAACAATCGATTTCGGACCTTGCGCCTTTCTCGACGAATACCATCCGAACAAGGTGTTTTCGTCCATCGATGCGCAGGGGCGCTATGCCTACAACAACCAGCCCGGCATCGCCCAGTGGAATATCGCACGGTTGGCGGAGTGCCTGTTGCCGCTGCTCGACCCCGAGGTGGATAGGGCGGCGGAACTGGCAAACGCCGTGCTTGCCGATTTTGCCGCAAACTTCCCCAAACGCTGGCTTTCCGGCATGCGCCGGAAGCTCGGCCTCGTGACGCAAGAGGATGACGACACGGCGCTGGTTCAGGCGCTTCTGGCAATGATGCAAACGTCCGAGGCCGATTTCACGCTGACCTTCCGGCGGCTTTCGCATGCGGCGGACGGCGATGCGGAGGCATTCCGCGGCATGTTCATCGATCTGGCCGGAGCCGATGCCTGGCTGGAACGCTGGCGGGACAGAGCCGGACGCGAGGGCATCCCGGCTGGCGAGCGCAAAGCGGCGATGCTGGCGGTCAACCCGGCCATCATTGCGCGCAACCACCGCATCGAGGAACTGATCGCTGCTGCTGTGGAAGACCGCGACTTCGAGCCGTTCCACGAGATGCTGGCGGCAATTGCACAGCCGTTCGAGGAGCGCGATGAATTCGCCATCTACATGCAGGCGCCGATGAACCACGAGCGCGTGTCCCGGACGTTCTGCGGCACGTGATTGCATCACGGCTGCCACGAGTGAGGCAGCCACTGAAAAGTCTTTCAGCCCAAAGACCTGGGCTGCCTGGAGGCCGGATCGAGCCGGGAATGACGAGAGAGGTCCGTATCACCCCACCTTCGCCAGCGGTTCGTGCGCGCCGTAATAGCGGCCGAAACGATTGGCGAGAAATTTTGCCAGTGCGATTTCTTCCTGACGGACGAAGCCCTTCTGCGGCAGGGCGCCTTCGGCCAGAAGATCGAGAACCGTGCAGATGCCAGCGGCCGTGGTGATCTGGATCGCGCTCATCATGCGGCCCGATACGGGGCCGGCATAGACCTTGTTGGCGTAGGTTTCCTGCAGGAAGCGGCCATGCTGCGTGCCGCAGACGGTGACGAACACGATCACTACATCCTGCATGGTGGCGGGTAGGGCGTTTTCGAACAGGTCTTTCAGCACATCGCGGCGGTTGCGTAGGTTGAGGTCGTTGAGCAGCGCCTTCATGATCGACACATGGCCGGGATAACGGATGGTGCGGTAGTTCATGGTCCGCACCTTGCCTTCCAGCGTGGCGCAGAGCGTCCCAAGCCCGCCCGAGGTGTTGAACGCCTCGTATGTCACGCCATCCAGAGAAAACTCTTCGCGCTCCTCCAGCGCCGGAACGGCGGTGAGGCGGCCTTCGACGATGGCCTCGCACGGTTCGATATACTCGTTGATGAGGCCATCCGTGCTCCAGGTGAGATTGTAGTTCAGCGCGTTGGACGGATATTGCGGCAGCGCACCGACGCGCATGCGCACGCTGTCCAGCTTTTCAAAGCGGGAGGCCACGTCCGCCGCGACTATGGAAATGAAGCCGGGCGCGAGGCCGCATTGCGGGATGAGCGCCGTGCCGGCGGTTTCCGCAAGCGCCTTGACCCTGCGGGTGGATTCGACGTCTTCCGTCAGGTCGAGGTAATGGGTGCCGACAGCGACGGCTGCTTCCGCAATACCCGCCGTGAGGTGGAACGGAGCCGCTGAAAGAACCGCGAACCGGCCTTTCAGAAGCGCCTCGAGCGCCGTGCGGTCGGTGATGTCGACGATTTCCGTATCGACGTTTTCGTGCGCCGGAACGTTGGCGAGCTGGTCGGCTGACCGGTCCGCGACCGTGATCCGGTAGTCGCTAGTGGTGGCCAGCATCCAGGCGATAGCCGACCCGATGTTGCCCGCACCGACAATGACGATATTTTTCATGAGTTTGTTCCCCGCAGTTCGAATTCATATGAATACAGAATGCCGGATTTTGCTTTCGATTCGCAGCTTCACTCCGTCAGCATTGCAGGGTAATATTGGTCAGATTGACGACAGGAATAGTCAATATGACGATCACGGACAAAGACCGCGCATTGCTTGCCCTGCTTTCGGAAAATGCCCGCATGCCGGTGGCAGAACTGGCGCGCAAGCTCGGCCTTTCTCGCACCACGGTACAGGCCCGCATCGAGCGGCTGGAGGCGGACGGTGTGATTGCCGGTTATGGCTTGCGGTTCTCGGAAAGCTATCTTTCGGGGCTGGTGCGCGCCCATGTGCTGATTACCATTGCGCCGAAGGCGCTGCCGGGCGTGACGGCGTCGCTTTCGGCCATCCGCGAGGTGACGACGCTGCATTCCGTCGGCGGCAGTTTCGACCTCATCGCCATTCTGGCCGCGCCGTCGATTGCCGATCTGGACCGCCTCATCGACCGGATCGGTGCACTCGACGGCGTGGAACGCACGCTGTCGTCAATCATCCTGTCGACGCGGATTTCACGCTGACGCCCGTTCGTTCGCGGCGTCGTAAGCCTTCTGGGCCTCCATCACGGCTTCGATGTTGCCCTCGGCCCAATGGGCAAGTGCAGCCACCGTTTCGGTTAGCGTTTTTCCAAGCGGCGTCAGCGAATATTCCACCGTGACCGGAACCGTTGGAAATGCCTGCCGTGCGATCAGCCCGTCGCGCTCGAGCTTTTTGAGCGTCTGTGACAGAACTTTCTGGGATATCCCCTTGATCTCCCGCCGCAGGATATTGAAGCGCAACGCTTCACCGCGAAGCCGGTCAAGGATCAAAAGCGCCCACTTGTCGGCCAGCCTGTCCAGCACCAGACGTGTAGGGCAACGGTCTTCGTAAACATCGTAGAGATATTGCATACTGTCCTTCCCGCATTGCTGCGACGCTGCATCGGTTTCCTGCACGATACCAGGTGACCGAAAAGTGCTCTCTTTCGGCGATTTCAAATCCGCAGTATCTGTCTTTTGGAAACATGGTTTCTAATAGATACTAAGGAGATTTGAAATGACAGGCAAGATACTCGTTCTCGGTGCGACCGGAACCGTGGGAACCCCTCTCGTGAAGGCGCTGGTGGCGAAGGGCGAGCGCGTCAAGGCTGCGTCCCGAAGCGGCAAGCCAGCGGAAGGCGCAGAAGGCGTCCGGTTCGATTACGCCGACACTTCCACTTTCGCCGATGCCTTCGACGGCGTTGACCGGCTCTATCTGTTGTTGTCTACCGGGCATGTGGATGTTGGCGGTGCGCTGACGCCGGTTGTCGACGAAGCGATCCGCCTTGGCGTGAAGATCGTCTTCATGAGCGTCTTCGGCGTCGATGCCGACGATTCCATTCCCTATCGCCAGATCGAGCTGAAGATCATCGCTTCCGGTGTGCCTTATGTCATTCTTCGCCCCAACTGGTTTGCAGACAACTTCCATACCTTCTGGAAGGCAGGTGTGGATCACGGCCAGATCGCCGTTCCGGCTGGCGACGGCAAGTCGAGTTTTATCGACGTGCGCGACATTGCCGACAGCGCGGCCGCCGCGCTGACCACGGACGCTTTCGACGGAAAGGCATTCAACCTGACCGGCCCGCAGGCGTTCGGTTACGCCGAGGCTGCTGCGGCCATTTCACAGGCAATCGGCAAGCCGGTGTCCTACAATGCGGTTTCCGACGATACCTTCATTGGTATTCTGACCGGCGCAGGCGTGCCGCAGGACTATGCAGGCTTCCTCGCATCGATCTTCTATCCGGTCCGGGAAGGCTGGACGTCGGCTGTGACGGGCGATGTCGAAACGCTGACGGGCCGCGCGCCGCGTTCGCTGGAAGCCTATATCGCCGATCATGTGGATGCGCTGAGGGGCTAAGGCTCCGGGCGCCGCGGCTTCCCGCCAGATCACGCCGGATCGGTGGAGCCGCGGCGGGCCTTGAAGAACATTTTCAGGCGCTGGATGTCTTCCGAGGTCCAGCCCTGCGGCTGCGTCACCTCCATCCACGCATCGATGTAATGTTCGGGCGCATAGACGTGGCCGTAACCCATGGGCGCGGTCGTCGCGGCGGCGACGTCGAGGCCGAGCTGAAGCAGCGTGACGACCGGAAACCAGCGGAACGACGCCGACACGTCCGGCCCATGGCGCACCATCCATTCCGGGCGGCGGTAAAGCGAGGATGCCTCGAAAAAGGTGATCGGATCGCTGGCATATTGCAGATAGACGATACGCATCGGGCCCCATTCGGTTCCCGGCATGTGCGCGGTCGTATACTGGTTGGCGAAACGGATGACGGATGAATCGCGGAAACGCGGCAGCCATTCCGGAGATCCGGGGTTCCTGCCATTGGTCGCCATACGCCAGGTGGGACTGGAGAAAGGCGGGCCGCTCCACAGCGCGCCCTGAAACGGATCGGCAATGACATCGTAAAGATCCGAGGACTTCTGCGAATTGAGCGACCCGAGGCTGAGGCCGTTCAGATAGAGTTTCGGGCGGGTTTCCTTCGGCAGGGTCGTCCAATATCCGTAAACGGCCTGAAACAGCGCACGGGCCGTTTCCACGCCGTAATCCGGCTCGGTCAGCAGCGCGATCCAGCTCGAGAGGTAGGAATATTGCACGGCGACGCTGGCGACGTCGCCGTCATGCAGATATTCCACCGTATCCAGCGCTTCCGGGTCGATCCAGCCCGTGCCGGTGGGAATGACGACGAGCAGAACCTTGCGCTCGAAGCCGCCGACGCGTTTCAGCTCCTCCAGCGCAAGGACGGCTCGTGTTTCCGGCGTGTCGGCGGAATTGAGGCCTGCGTAAACCCTGACCGGTTCCAGCGCCGGGCGGCCGGTGAACGCTGAAATATCCGTGCCGTGCGGGCCGCTGGCGACGAACTCCCGACCGCGCCTGCCAAGGGTTTCCCAGGTCATCAGCGAGGCGCTGCTGCCGGTCTTCATCGGATCGTCCGGGCGCGGTACATCCGGCTCGATCAGCGAATCCACCTGCTTGAGCGAGGAATCGGCAAAGCGCAGCCCGATATCGAAGATCAGGCCGTTCAACAGCATCCATGACAGGACGACGGCCACGGCAATGCCGAGGACATTGGCGAGGCGGCGCGGGAGAAAATGACGACTGCGCAGGGCGAAGAAACGCTGCACCAGCTGGAACAGCCGCCCGAGCACGATGAGGACAGCCGCCACCGCGACGGCCAGCGCCCCGGTCTTGGTGGGGTGCGCGCTTGGTAACGGATCAAGCTCCATCAGAACCCGGATGGAGTTCTGCCAGTTCGCCGCCTGCCACAGGAACACGCAGGCCATGATCAGCGAGGAGAGCGCCAGCAGGAAATGGATCGACCTCTTGTTGCCGCGCGAGGGATGGGGCAGTTCCAGATAGGCCCAGATCGCGCACAGGCAGACGCCGATGAGATACCCGATGGCGAAGGAAAATCCGCTGAGCACGCCCTGCATCAGCCAGCTTCGCGGCAGAAGTGAGGGGGTGAGAGATGCGCAGAACAGAGCGGTTCCGATGACGATACCGGTTGTCGAAAGACCCGCGACCAATCGCGCAACCCATTGCTTCATGGACCTTATTACCCTCTGCATCCGCACCGTTTGCGGGCGAGTGTAATATGCATGCCGCGCCGAGGCAAATCGTGATTAGAGACAAAATTCATACAATAGGAAAATAATCCTTGACGGCGTGACGGTGCTTTGATAGGGTTCAGTCATCGTCGTAGATGTGTGACCTGAAGCGTTTTCGGGTGAACCCATCTTTCATGACTGATCCCCATTTTTCTCTTTTTTGCTGTGATCGGAAACGCCATGCTCGCCTTTGATGAGGCCGACCTGTCGCTGTTTGGCGACTGGCCGGACAGCTGCGTCTATCGCCACGGGGTGGCGACGGATTGCGATCTTGAGGCCGCGCCCGAGATAAAGTCCGCGCCAGTGGAGGATACGACGCAGGACGATCTGCGGCAGTTGCTGAATGCGTTGACGGCGGAGCTGCGCGAACAGTGCCGCATGTACCAGAGAATGCGGGAAGTGAGTGAGCCGCTGCTGTCTGTCGCGATCGACGAGACACCGGGCAAGCAGGGGCGGGCGGACGTGAAGGCCGCAACGGAATCGCTTTCCGTGGTCGTGCGCACGCTGGAAAAGATCGACGTGCTACAACGCCAGATCGCCGAGGAGCGCGAGCGCAATGCCGACAGGGCCGAGGAGAGCGAGGACTATGACGCCGCCGTGGCCTTCTTCCTGCAAAGGATCGATGCTCTGGCCGAGCAGAAGGCCGCAGCGATCTGTGCCGCCCGCGGAATGTCGCTTGATGCCGCGCCCGAGGACGCCGAATGATCGACGTCTCGCTTGAAAGCTTTCTTGAGAGCAATCTTGCCAGCCTGCGCCGTGACTGGCGGTTTCTGGGCAACCTGCCGCAGCAGCCGCCAGCCGGTGACTGGCGCACATGGCTGCTGATCGGTGGACGCGGTTCCGGCAAGACGAGGGCCGGGGCCGAATGGGTGCACCGGGTCGCCTCCTCGGGAAAACGCTCGACGCTGCGCATCGCGCTGGTGGCGGAAACACTGGGAGATGCGCGTGAGGTGATGATCGACGGCGTGTCCGGTCTGTGCCGTATCGCCCGGCGCTGCCGTCCCGATTTCGAGGTGTCGCGCCGCAGGCTGATCTGGCCGAATGGAGCCATGGCACAGATATTTTCGTCCGAAGACCCCGAAAGCCTGCGGGGGCCGCAGTTTCATATGGCATGGGCGGACGAGCTGGGAAAATGGAAATATGCGCAGGAAACCTGGGACATGCTGCAGTTCGGCCTGCGTCTGGGGGATGCGCCACGGCAGCTCGTGACCACGACGCCGCGGCCCATTCCGCTTCTCAAGGCGCTGATGGCCGATCCGGCGACGCGGGTCATACGGATGCCGACGGTAATGAATGCCGCGAACCTCTCGCCCGGTTTCATCGACGCACTGCGCCGCCGTTATGGCGGGACGCGGCTCGGGCGGCAGGAACTGGATGGGGAGCTGATCGAGGAGCGCGAGGACGCTCTGTGGAAACGCTCAAGCCTTGAAGGGCTGGTCGAGCGGCTGGACGAGCCGTTGAAACGGATCGTGGTCGCCGTCGATCCGCCTGCCGGTTCGGGAAAAAACTCTTGCTGCGGCATCGTCGTGGCGGGGCTCGCCATGTCGGGCAGGCTGATTGTTCTGGCGGATCGTTCGGTCGAGGGCGCAACGCCCGCGGGATGGGCGCGGGCGGTGGTGAATGCCTGCCGCATGCACGAGGCCGACCGTGTGGTGGCGGAAGTCAATCAGGGCGGCGATATGGTGAAGGCCATGCTGCAGAGCATCGACGCCGATCTGCCGGTGACGATGGTGAGGGCAAGCCGCGGGAAATTCACTCGCGCCGAACATGTCGCCGCGCTCTACGAGCAGGGCAGGGTGAGACATGCGGGCCGTTTCGAAAAACTGGAGGACCAGATGGTCAATTTCGGTCCGGACGGACTTTCCATCGGGCGCTCGCCCGACCGCCTGGACGCTCTTGTCTGGGCGATTACGGCGCTGACAGGGGATACGACCAGCGAACCGAGGGTAAGGGGTATGTGAGGCGGCTTGACAGAAGCAGACAGTTTGCGTCCCGCCGCAAACTATTTTCGGTCATCTTCAACATTGAAGCGTGGATCCACCCACCGATGAACGATGTCATCATCGGGTCATGCCCGAAGATGACATCGAGATTGCATGGGATGACACTGGTATCGATGAGCCGTTCGGCTGAACTCGAACGGTCTTACTTCTTCGGCGTCTGGGCAGGCTTCTGCTGAGAGCTGGTTTCGCGCATCTGGCGCCACTCGTTTTCGAGGCGGTCATACGTGGTCTGGGGGATTGTCGCTGTCATGGTGGCATTCCTCCTGATTGGGTAACGCTGCGGAATTGCGCGGTAAATCGAGTTAGCGCCGCAGGGTTCCGCAATTCAAGGAATTTTTTACCCCGAAACTCCGATCTGCGGATTAAAATCGATTAAGATTTTTTCAAATCGATTTAGTCCTGACGGTCGTCATGTGGAAAAACAAGGGTGTTAGGGCATCTGCGATTTTCAGGAGCCGGAAATGGGATTCGGGAAGCGCCGATTCTTCGACGCGGTGCGATCAGACGTGTTCGAGGGACGGATACGAGCGGCGCAGGTTGCGGGTACGGAACTGATCCTCGATCGTTTCGAAGTGCTGCTGCCGGGCGGTGATCAGCGCTGGATGGCCTATATGCTGGCAACCGCGTTTCACGAAACCGCCGGGACCATGCAGCCGGTGCGCGAGACGCTGGCCGGAACCGATGATGCGGCAATCGCCATTCTCGAACGGGCTTATGCGGCAGGCAGGTTGCCAGCCGTTACCAAGCCCTACTGGCGGCGGGATGATGACGGCAAGAGCTGGCTCGGCCGCGGGCTGGTACAGCTGACCCATCGTCGAAACTACGAGGCTATGTCCGTGCTGACCGGCATCGACTTCGTGGAACGGCCGGAACGGGCCATGGAGCCGGAGATGGCTACCACGATCCTGATACGCGGTATGACGGCGGGCAGTTTCACCGGCTGGCGGCTCTCCGGTTTCTTCGGCAGAGGGCGCGAGGACTGGCAAGGCGCGCGCGCCATCATCAACGGCAACGACCGAGCGGCACTGGTCGCGGAATACGCACGCGCATTTCATCGCTCTCTTGAAGCGGCGCGGATTGAATAGCCACAGACCAAGTGATAACCCCTTCGCCAAGTCCCCTTCGGGGCAGGTTCGAACTTTGCATGACAGGTGATACCGTGATCCGCCATATCGTTTTTTTCACCGTTCCCGAGGAAAACCGCGAGGCCGTACGCAAGGGGCTTTCGGGGCTGACTGCGATACCGCATTCGCTGAAGCTGGAAATCGGCGAGAACGTGAAGAAGGACCAATGGGGTAACTCCGTTGATTTTATCGTGTACGGCGAGTTCGAAAGCGAAGAGGCGCTGGCCGCCTACAAGGCCGATCCGGCCTACGATCTTTCCACGCGCACGGTGAAGCCGCTGCGCGACACCCGCATCGCGGCCGATTTCGACAGCGATACGGCGACAAAACAGCCGATCCGATAGAACGGCAATGCAGTCCTTGTGATGACGGGCCGCTGACAACTTCCTGCGCCTCGGCCTGACAATTCCGCAACTGTAATGCCGATCCGGCAGAGACTTTTATATTCGAACAGGGCGGAGGGGTAAGCGCGGCTTGCTCCTCCGTTCTGCATTTGGCCAGCTTTCAAAGGATGAACCATGCGATTTCCGTTTTCCCTGCCGTGGCGGCGCCCGGCGGATGGTGTAGCCGTGCCCGAACACAAGGCGCAGTCCGGCGGATTTCTGGCCGTAACCACGGAGGCGGGTCGGGCACACTGGTCCGGCCGAAGCTATGCGGCGCTTGCCCGCGAGGGTTTCATGAAGAACCCGGTGGCGCATCGTGCCACCCGCATGGTGGCCGAAGCTGCCGCGTCCGTGACCTGGCTGCTCTATGAGGATGGCGAGGAAATTACCGCCCACCCCTTGCTGATGTTGATGGCAAAGCCGAATGCCCATATGGGCGGCCCCGATTTTTTCGAGGCGCTCTACGGGCATCTGCTGCTTTCCGGCAATGTCTATATCGAGCCGGTAACGATCGGCGGGCGGGTGCGCGAACTGCACCTGTTGCGGCCGGACCGGGTGAGCGTGATCGAGGGAGCGGATGGCTGGCCGGTCGCCTATGATTACCGCGCCGATGGCAGGGCGGCGCGACGCATCGCTGCCGACCGTGACGGGCTGGGGCTGCTGCATCTCAAGCTGTTCCATCCGCTCGATGACCAGACCGGCTTTGCGCCGCTTGCCTCGGCGGGTGCGGCGCTCGATCTGCACAACGCCGCCAACCAGTGGAACAAGCGGCTGCTCGACAATTCGGCGCGGCCTTCCGGCGCGCTGGTCTACCAGCCGAAGGAGGGCGGCAACCTTTCGTCCGAGCAGTATGAGCGGCTGAAACGGGAGCTGGAGGAAGGTTATCAGGGCGCGGTGAACGCAGGCCGTCCACTTCTTCTGGAGGGTGGGCTGGACTGGAAAGCCATGGGGCTTTCGCCACGTGACATGGATTTTCTGGAAGCGAAAAACGGTGCCGCGCGCGATATCGCTCTTTCGCTTGGCGTGCCGCCGATGCTGATCGGTATTCCCGGCGACAACACCTACGCCAACTATCAGGAGGCCAACCGCGCCTTCTACCGCCTGACGGTGCTGCCGCTCATCAACCGCACAGCTGCCCGGCTGTCCGCCTGGCTTGCCCAGTCCTTCGGCGGGGAGCTACGGCTGGAACCGGACCTCGACAAGATCACGGGCTTGTCTGGCGAGCGTGACGCACTTTGGGCACGGGTGGGCGCGGCAACGTTCCTCAGCGAAGAGGAAAAGCGTCAGGCCGTGGGGTATTAAGATTGAGGCTTGCAGACGCAAGGCGGCTGGTTCCGGATCAGGTTCGGGGTGACGGCGAGTTTGGCTCTGGCGTTGAATCATTTTCGCAGGGAGTTGAATCGGATTGCGAGGCTTCTCGCGCAATCGACTCCAGCGATTCAGGAAATTCGCCTTCAAGGCGCGCCGATGGATTTGTCGGATACGCACATCATAAACCAGAACGATGACCAATGTCTGAATTCGCCAACGAAAGCGGCATATGGGCTGCGCGCCTGACCGGTGCCGTGGCAGGGGCGAGTGTTTCGCTCGTTTACCTGCTGCCGAAAAGCAGGCGGGAAGCCGCCAGCCGTTTCCTGACCGGACTGGCCTGCGGCCTGATCTTCGGCGGGCCGATGGGCCTGTGGATCGTGCGCCAGCTCGACATCGCCGGAGCGCTCTCCGGTCATGAAATCATGGTGGCGGGATCCGCCGCCGCCAGCATCTGCGCCTGGTGGGGTCTGGGCGTGGTGTCGCGCATCGCCGACCGTTTCGGCGCCCGCCCGCGGTCCTGATCGCCGCCAACGTTTTCAGAGAAACATTGCAGGAGTTTCCCATGCACGCTTATCGCGGGCCACGTCCCGCCACGCGCAAATTCGCCAATCTGGAACTGCGCGGCATTTCAGGTGACGGCACGTTTTCCGGTTACGCCAGCGTTTTCGGCGAAGTCGATCTCGGCCGCGACGTGATCGAGCGCGGTGCGTTCCGCCGTTCCATCGAGGAACGCGGCGCGGGCGGCATCCGCATGCTCTACCAGCATGACCCGGCCCAGCCTATCGGGGCGTGGCGCACGATCCGCGAAGATGAGCGCGGCCTCTACGTCGAGGGTGTGCTTGCCCCCGGCGTGGCACGGGCGGGCGAGGTGCATTCGCTGATGAAGACCGGCGGGCTCGACGGGCTTTCCATCGGTTTCCAGACAGTAAGGGCGGGCAAGGCGGGACGCTCCGGCGTGCGCCGTATTCTCGAGGCCGACCTCTGGGAGATCTCCGTCGTGACCTTTCCGATGCTGCCTTCGGCGCGTGTTTCCGACGTGAAGCACGCCCGGTTTTTCCGCGACCGCGAGACGGAACTGGTGCGCACGATGCGCCGCGCCGCCCGCACGATTTTCGATACCGCATTCAGACGCTGAACCATATCCAGAACAGAAGGATGGCGACATGACAGAGCAGATGACAAGGCCCGCAGACATGACGGTTGCGCCGCAGGTGAAGGCCGTGCCCGACACGATGACGGCAGCCTTCGACGAGTTCATGGAGGCGTTTGAGGCCTTCCGTGACACGAACGACCGGCGGCTTGGCGAGATCGAGCGCAAGATGGGTTCCGATGTGTTGACCCGCGACAAGCTGGACCGCATCGACAAGGCGCTGGATGAGAGCCGGAAGGTCATGGACGATCTGGCGCTGAAGAAGGCGCGACCGGCGCTTGGCCGCAAGGATGCCGCGTCTCTTGACGTTGCCGAGCACAAGGCGGCGTTCGACGCCTATATCCGCCGTGGTGAGGAGGCGGCGCTGCGCGATCTCGAGGCCAAGGCGTTTGCAGGATCGGCCGGAGCCGATGGCGGTTATCTGCTGCCCACCGATACCGACGGCGAAATCGGCCGCCGCGTAACGGCGGTGTCGCCGATCCGGGCATTGGCGACCGTGCGGCAGGTTTCCGGCACGGTGCTGAAGAAGCCCTTCGCACCGAGTGGTCTGGCAACCGGTTGGGTAGCCGAAACGGCGGCGCGTCCGCAGACCTCGACACCGCAGCTTGCCGAACTGACATTCCCGACGATGGAGCTATATGTCATGCCTGCGGCAACGCAGGCGCTGCTGGACGATGCGGCTGTCGATATCGAAAGCTGGATCGCCTCGGAAGTGGACATTGCCTTTGCCGAACAGGAAGGCACCGCCTTTGTGACCGGCGACGGCGTGAACAAGCCGAAAGGCTTTTTGTCTTACACGGCGGTTGCCAATAGCGGCTGGAGCTGGGGCAATCTCGGCTACGTCGCGACGGGCGTTTCCGCAGGCTTTGCCTCCTCCGGTCCGATGGATGTGCTGCTGGATGCGGTCTATGCGCTGAAGGCCGGCCATCGCCAGAACGGCAGCTTCGTGATGAACCGTAAGACACAAGGCGCGCTGCGCCGCTTCAAGGACACCAACGGCAATTATCTGTGGCATCCACCGGCCACTGCCGGTCAGCCGGCGTCCCTGATGGGCTTTCCGGTAACGGAGGCGGAAGACATGCCCGATGTCGCGGCAAACAGCCTCGCCATCGCTTTTGGCGACTTCCGGGCTGGATACCTCGTCGTCGACCGCACCGGCGTTCGCATCCTGCGCGACCCATACTCAGCAAAACCCTACGTGCTGTTCTACACCACCAAGCGGGTGGGCGGCGGCGTGCAGAACTTCGAGGCGATCAAGCTGGTGAAGTTCGGAGTGAATTGATTTTTCTGCCTCGTTCGCCGTCATTCCGGACCAGATCCGGCATGACGGAGGGGGATGAACTGCTTTCGTCGCACCTTTTCCGGAGACATCATGACCTATGCATTGATCGGCCCGCCGCAGGCCGAGCCGCTGTCGCTTGCCGAGGCGAAGGCGCATCTGCGGCTCGATGGCAGCGATGAGGATGCGCTTCTCTCTTCGCTGATCCGCGCCGCCCGCGAGCATCTGGAACGTGCGACGGGGCTTTGCCTGATCCACCAGACCTGGCGGCTTTATCTGGACAAATGGCCCGACGGCGACGTGATTCAGATTGGCAAGGGACCGGTGCAAACCATCGAAACGATTCTGGTTTTCGATGCCGAGGGCAATCCGTCCGATATCACCGCGACCGATATGCTGCTGGATGGCACAGCACGCCCGGCGCGGCTGTGGTTGCGCGACCCGCCATCACCCGGCCGGGCGATCGACGGCATCGAGATCGATTTCATCGCGGGTTACGGCGAGGCGGGCAGTGACGTGCCAGACACGCTGAAACGCGCCATGCTGACCCATGTCGCGCAGATGTTCGCGTTTCGTGGTGCGATCCTGCCGGAAAACCAGCCGGCCGCCACTCCTGCCGGATATGACCGGCTGGTTTCGCCATTTCGTCGTATGGGGCTTTGAGCGATGAACCTTGTTTTTCTCGATCCCGGCCGGATGACGGCACGGCTGGAGCTGGAAGTACGCGTCGAAACACCCGACGGGCAGGGCGGCGCGACGGAAGACTGGGGTTTTCTGAGGTCGCTCTGGGCGGCGATAGAGCCGGTTTCCGACACGTCCTACGAACGCGCTTCTGCAGAAGGGGCGATGGCCAGCCACCGCATCTGGCTCGCAAGCCGCGGTGACATTGCAGCCGGTATGCGGTTCAGGAAGGATGAGCGCCTTTTCGAAATCCTGTCCGTTCGCGACCCGGACGAGACGGGCCGCTTCATTGTCTGCCGCTGTCGGGAGGAGAGCCGATGAGTGCCGCCAACACATTGCTGCAGGCGATCCATGGCAGGCTTTCGGGCGATGCGGCGCTGATGGCCGAGACGACGGGCGGCGTCGTCGACCGGCTTCTGCCGCGACCGGTCTTTCCCTGCATCGTCTTGATCTCGAAACCCGCGATTATTCGACGGCCACGGAACAGGCCGAGGAGCATTTCCTGACCTTGGAAATCTGGAGCGAGGCGGGCGGACGGAAAAGAGCCGAAGAGATTGCCATGCGGGTGAGAACGCTGCTGGACGATGCGGCGCTGACACTCGAAGGCATGACGCTGGTGAGCCTGCAACATCGTTCCGGCCGCTCGCGGCGTGAGCCGAAGGCACGCAGTTTCGTGGCGGAGCTGCGCTTCAGGGCTGTGACTGAGTAGATTTGCGGCTCGTGCGCCAGAGAAGCGCCAGAAGCAGGATCGACACGACCGAAAGTGCGCTTGCCAGCGAAAGCGCGAAGGTCGCTCCGCCGCGTTCCAGAACCGTGGTGAAAAACAGCGGCGCTGCGGCAGTCGCCAGATTTTGCGGCAGGGAGATGCGTGCGGCCTGCAGCCCGTATTCCTGCGGTGAAAAAACAGCAAGCGGCAGGATGGCGCGACTGACCGCGACCACCCCGCCGCCAAAGCCGAAAAGCAGCATGAAGGCCACGAATACCGGCGTTGAGGCGCCGAAGCCGAGCAATACCAGCAGCGAAAACAGGAAAAGCAGGCTGCCGACCATACCGGTAGCGAACGGGTTGCCGCGTTTTCCCAGCAGGAAATCCAGCCCGCGTGCGCAAATGGCAAAAATGCCGCGTGCCGAGGCAAGTTGAAGGGCAAGCGCGGAGGACGCACCGACCTGCAACAGAAGTGACGGCACCAGCGGCGAAAGACCAAATGACACGAAGACGCTGATCGTCGTCATCGCAGCAAGGAGCAGGAAGGCATGCCGCCGCGAGGCACTCACGGTTGCCAGTTGAACGGTTCCTTCGGGTGGTTTTGGTGAGAGCTGCTGCTGCCTTTCCGGCAGGGCGAGCAGATAAAGCGGCAGGATGATGAGGAATTGCAGGCAGGCGAAAATGGCAAGGGTGCATCGCCAGCCAAGATGATGCTCGATGTAGGCGGTGATCGGCAGGAAGACCGTGCCTGAAAGACCGGTGAAGATCATCAACAGCGAAATCATGCGCCCGCCTTCCGCGCCGATGCGCTCGACCATGGCGGTGTGGGCGGCTGTCGTCAGGCCGCACGCGCCGGCAAACCCCATGACGAGCCAGCCGACGGCGTAGCTTACGATGCCGCTCGAAAGGGCGAGGATGGCGAGGCCGATGGTGAAGAGCAAAGAACCCGCCACGAGGACAGGGCGTGCACCGTAACGGACGAGCGCTCTGCCAAGCGTGGGACCGCAGAAGGCGCTGACCGCCATCATCACGGTTAGGCCAGCAAAGACGAATTCCTTCGCCAGGCCGAGATCGCGTCCGATCGGGTTCCCTAGCAGCGCAAGTGAATCGAAACAGGCACCCCAGCCGACAATCTGGCCAATGGCCAGCACGACGACGAGACGTGTGCGATGCCTGGGGTTTTCTGTGTGGGACATGGCGGGATGCGGACGCCGATTCTGAAACGGGAATGAAGCCGTTGGTAGCAGCGGTGCCTGTCATGAACAACAGCAATCGAGAGGAAGGACGACACCATGGTGGCGCAGAAGGGCAAGGACCTGCTGCTGAAGATCGACAATGGCGGCGCTTACGCGACGGTGGCGGGATTGCGGACGAAACGTCTGGCGTTCAACGCGCAGGCCGTTGACGTGACGGACGCGGAAAGCGCCGGGCGCTGGCGAGAACTGCTGGCTGGCGCAGGCGTGCAGCGTGCCGCGATCTCGGCGTCGGGCATCTTCAAGGATCAGGCAAGCGATGCGCTGGTGCGCGGTACGTTTTTCGCAGGGACCATTCCCGGCTGGCAGATCGTCATTCCCGATTTCGGCACGATCACGGGCTTGTTCCAGATCGCCGCGCTCGAATATTCCGGCCGTCACGACGGTGAGGTTGCGTTCGAGATCGCGCTGGAATCGGCGGGCCTGCTGACATTCGGAGCGCTGTGATGGCTCAAGGGTTGCGCTACGGGCGGGCGAACCGCCATCGCGGTGAGATCGAGGCGCTGATCGACGGCGAAAGACGCATTCTGTGCCTGACGCTCGGCGCTCTCGCCGAACTGGAAACCGCTTTTGCCGCCGACGACCTGACGGCGCTTGCCAGGCGATTTGTGGGCGGGCGCATGAAGGCTGAGGACATGATCCGCGTGATCGGCGCTGGCCTGCGCGGCGCGGGCAATGTCTTTTCCGACGAGGATGTGGCGGCTGCCACCGTGGATGGCGGCATTGCCGGTTATGCATCCATCGTCGCCGATCTTCTCATCGCGACCTTTGCCGGACCGAAAGCGGAGACGCCGCCGGACCCTTGAATGCCGCAGCAGGTGCGACGAACGGCACTCCGGTGCATCCTTTCCCCTGGGATGAGGCGATGCACATCGCCCTCTGCCTGCTGCGGCTTCCCGCGCCGATGTTCTGGGCGCTGACGCCGCTGGAGTTCTTCGCGATGACTGGCGGCAGGCGCCTAACTTCAGGTGCTCTCGGCAGGGCGGCGATGGAAGCGCTGATACAGCGCTTTCCGGACGTATGATGCAGGTTTTCTGCGATTTTTCAGATCCTTGAGAGGCATTCTCTGAATCAGAAAGGCAAGACGCATGGCTGAGGAACAATCGATGAGTGGCAGGCGCGAGGAGGCTGAGGCGCTGTCTGATGTGATGGCTGATCTGGAGCGTCGCTCCGAGCGTTTCGGGACCGCGCTGACATCAGCCATGCAGGCGGCGACGGTGGGCGGCAAGGGGCTGGACGACGTGCTGCGCGGACTGGGGACACGGCTTTCAGGCATTGCGCTCTCCGCCGGTCTGAAGCCGCTCGAAACCATGATCGGCAATGCCGTGGGTGGTCTGGTGAACGGCGCCGGATCGCTGTTCGCCTTTGCCGATGGCGGCGTGCCGGGACGCGGCATCACGCCCTTTGCGGATGGCGGTGTCGTTTCAAGCCCGACCTTTTTTCCGATGAGCGGCGGGCTTGGCCTGATGGGTGAGGCCGGTTCCGAGGCGATCCTGCCGCTGAAACGAGGCGTGGACGGGTCGCTTGGTGTTGCCGCAGCCGCTGGTGCGGGTGGCGGGCCGCAGATCGTGTTCAACGTGACGGCGGCCGATGCCGCCAGCTTCAGGAAAAGCGAAGGCCAGATTGCCGCCATGCTGGCGCGCAGCGTCGGGCGCGGCCAGCGCGGACTCTAACACTCGAAAAGAATCCAGGAACAACGACATGGCCCGATTTCATGAAGTGCGGTTTCCACTGCGCCTTGCGCTTGGCACGAGTGGCGGACCGGTACGGCGAACCGATATCGTCAACCTGTCCAGCGGGCGTGAAAACCGAAATCAGCGCTGGAAGAACGCAAGGCGTGCCTACGATGCGGGTTCCGGCGTCCGGTCGCTGGCCGATCTTTACGAGGTGCTGGCATTTTTCGAGGCGCGGCGCGGCGAGCTTTACGGGTTCCGATTTCGCGATCCGGTGGACTTCAAGTCCTGTCCGCCTGGCGATGCGCCAACCGCCATCGATCAGAAGATCGGTACCGGCGACGGCGTGACGGCGACCTTCCAGCTTTCCAAGACCTATGAGGACGCTGGCGGCTCTTTCACGCGGCGTATCGACAAGCCGGTGGAAGGATCGGTTCAGGTTTCCGTCAACGGTGTCGGCGCCATCGATTTTTCCACGGATCATGCGACTGGCGTTGTGACCTTCGGGGCGGAGCATGTACCGCCCGCCGGTGCCGTTATCCGCGCCGGTTTCGAATTTGATGTGCCGGTGCGTTTCGCCATCGACCGTATCGATGTGAACCTGACCGCCTTCGAGGCGGGCCGCATTCCTTCCATTCCCCTGACGGAAATCCTGCCATGAAGACGATCCCTGCCGCGCTTGCGGAACACCTGCAAGGTGACGCCACGACCACATGCCATTGCTGGAAGGTGACGCTGAAAGACGGAGCCGTGATCGGCTTCACCGACCACGACGAGCCGCTTGCCTTCGGCGGCACGACCTATCTCGCGGCCAGCGGTTTCGCTACCAGCGAGACGGACGGTGCCGCGGGGCGTGGAGCTGGCTCCGGCGAGGTGTCGGGCGGGTTTTCGAGTGAGGCGATCACGGAAAGCGATCTGGCAGAAGGCCGTTACGATGGCGCGAGCGTGTCGCTCTTCCTCGTCAACTGGCAGCAGCCGGAAAGCCACATGATGCTCAATGTGCGTGAGATCGGCGAGGTGACGCGGGCAGGCGGCGCGTTTCGCGCCGAACTGCGCAGCATCACCCATCGGCTGAGCCAGCCGCAGGGCCGGGTCTACGGGCGGCGATGCGATGCGGCTCTTGGTGATGCACGCTGCGCTGTTGATCTCTCAGGGTTCAGCGGTAACGGCGCAATCCTCTCCGTCGATGCGGCTGGAACTCTTGCGGTTTCGGGGCTTTCCGCGTTTGGCGAAGGCTTTTTCGCGCAGGGCAAGCTGCGTTTCCTGACGGGCGGCAATGCCGGGAAAAGCTTCGACCTCGACGCGCACAGGCTCCGCGAAGGTGTGGCGCAGCTGTCATTCTGGTTGCCACCGGAGGGCGCGCCGGAAATCGGCGACACGTTTTCGGTGACGGCGGGCTGCGACAAGAGCTTTGCGACCTGCAAGGCGAAGTTCGCCAATCACCTGAATTTTCGAGGCTTTCCGCATGTGCCGGGCGCTGACTTCGCCTATTCCTATGCAAGCGGCGGGCAGAACCACGACGGAAAGGCGCTGTTTCCATGAGCGCGACGCAGGACCGGGTGCTGGAACTGGCGGAAGGCTGGATCGGCACGCCCTACCGGCATCAGGCGAGCCTGAAAGGTGTCGGCTGTGATTGCCTTGGCCTCATTCGCGGCATCTGGCGCGAGCTTTACGGGACGGAGCCGGAGCTACCACCGCCCTATGCGCCCGACTGGGCGGAACGAGGGGGCGAGGACAGGCTTCTGGCGGCAGCGCAGCGACATTTCGGCCCGGCATTGGTGATCTCGCAAGCGATACCGGGCGACCTGCTGCTGTTTCGCTGGCGGGTCGACGCGGCCGCCAAACATCTAGGCATTCTCGCCGGTCCCGACCATTTCATTCATGCCTATGAACAGGCGGCTGTGGTGCGCTCAGCGCTGGTTCCCGGCTGGCGCAGGCGCATTGCGGGCGTGTTTCGTTTTCCGGAGATCTGACCGATGGCAACCATTCTGTTTCAGGCAGCAGGCGCGGCCCTGGGAGGCGTCTTTGGGCCGGTAGGCGCGATCATAGGCCGTGCGGCGGGTGCGCTGGCGGGCAATGCGGTCGACCGGGCGGTCTTGTCCTCCGGACGGACTGTGAGCGGGGCGCGGCTTTCAACAGCGCGCATTCCGGGAGCCGATGAGGGGACGGGTATCAACCGGCTATACGGCACGGCGCGGATCGCCGGCACGCTGATCTGGGCAACGCGCTTCGAGGAAAGCGTGACGGTGGAGCGGCAGGGCGGCAAAGGCGGTGGCGGCACGAAGGTGGAAAACTACCGGTATTTCGCAAATTTCGCCGTGGGCCTCTGCGAAGGCGAGGTGGCGATGGTGCGCCGTATCTGGGCAGATGGGCAGGAAATGGATCTGATGGCGATTGCCACGCGGTTCTATCCGGGCAGCGAGACGCAGCTTCCCGATCCGCTGGTCGAGGCAAAACAGGGGTCGGGTAACGCGCCTGCGTTTCGCGGTCTGGCCTATGTGGTTTTCGAGCGCCTGCCGCTCGACGCCTATGGCAACCGCATTCCGCTGCTGCAATTCGAGGTGGTGCGTCCGGTGGGAAGGCTGGAGAGGCAAATCCGCGCCATCACCGTCATTCCCGGTGCGACGGAACACGGTTATGCGACCACGCAGGTGTCCGAGCACACCGGCATGGGGCAGAGCCTTATCCTGAACCGCAATGCTCTGACCGCCACGACGGACTGGCAGGCTTCCATAGACGAGTTGCAGGCGCTTTGCCCCGCTCTTGAGAGCGTTGCGCTGGTGGTCAGCTGGTTCGGCACCGACATGCGGGCCGGTGAATGCCGTATTCTGCCCGGTGTCGAAGTGGACGCCCGCGAGCGGGAAAGCGCGCCATGGTCCGTGGCGGGATTGCAGCGTGACGCGGGGCATGTGGTGAGCCGTCACGACGGCGGACCGGCCTATGGCGGCACGCCCGACGACGCGAGTGTCCGTCAGGCCATCGCCGATCTGAAAGCGCGCGGTTTGAAGGTCTGCCTCTACCCGTTCGTGATGATGGACGTGCCTTCGGGGAACGGATTACCCGACCCTTATGGCAAGAGCGAGCAGGATGCTTATGGCTGGCGTGGTCGCATCACGTGTTTTCCGGCACCGGGAAGGGTGGGGTCGCCGGATGGAACGATGGCCGTGCGCGATGCGATTTCCGCCTTCGGCAACCGCGCCGACGGATATCGCCGCATGGTGCTGCATTATGCGGCTTTGGCCGCTGAAGCCGGTGGCGTGGATGCGTTTCTGATTGGCTCTGAACTGCGCGGGCTGACCAGCCTGCGCGACGGCAATGATGCGTTCCCCTTCGTCGAGGAACTGGTGCGGCTTGCAAGTGACGTTCGTGCCATCGTCGGGCCGCAGACGAAACTGACCTATGGCGCCGACTGGAGCGAATATTTCGGGTATCATCCGGCCGATGGATCGGGCGACGTGTTCTTCAATCTCGATCCGCTCTGGGCGAGCCCGCATATCGACGCGGTTGGCATAGACAACTACATGCCGCTCTCAGACTGGCGCGATGAGGATGCCTCAAACGGGAACCCGGACGGTATGACCGGACCGGACGACGCGGCGGCTTTTGGCCATGCCATCACGAGCGGCGAAGGGTTCGACTGGTTCTATGCCAGCGACGCCGACCGCGACGCACGGCAACGCACCCCGATCACCGACGGACTGGCGGGAAAGCCGTGGGTCTTTCGCTACAAGGATTTGCGGAACTGGTGGCAGAATACGCATTTCGAGCGGGTGAACGGGGCGGAAAGACCGACGCCGACCGCATGGGTTCCTGCCTCGAAACCCATCTGGTTCACGGAAGTAGGTTGTCCGGCGGTGGACAAGAGTGCCTCGCGCCCGAATGTCTTTCCCGATCCGAAATCGGCGGAAAACGCCTATCCGTATTTTTCCGGCCGGGGCCGCGCCGACAGCCAGCAGCGACGGTTTCTGGAAGCCCATCTCGACCACTGGTCGGGGAAGGGCGGCACGGGCATGGTGGACAATCGCCGTATCCATCTCTGGACCTGGGATGCGCGGCCCTATCCGGCCTTTCCTCTGGGAACCTCCATATGGAATGACGGCGGCAACTGGCGCACCGGTCACTGGCTGAACGGCAGGCTGGGAACGGCAACGCTTGCCGACACGATCGCCGCGATCATGACCGATCACGGCTTTGCCGGTTTCGACGTATCTGCCGTCAGCGGCGACCTTTCCGGCTACGTTCAGGGCGATGTGACATCGGCCCGCAGCCTTCTCGAACCGCTCATGGACGCCTTCCAGGTGGATGCGGTGGAGGACGGCGCGATTTTGCGGTTCCGTTCCCGCAACACGGCGGCGCCCCCCGCACGCGAGGTAACGGTTCTGGCCGATCTGGATGACGAGCCGCTGTGGTCTGAGAATCGTGGCCATGACAGCGATTTTGCCGCGGAGGCGGTCCTGACGTCCTGCAATCCGGCGCTCGACTATGAGCAGGCAAGCGTGCGCTCGCGGCGAATCGATGGGGCGGCAAACCGTCTGCTGCGGATCGACCTTAACGCGGTGCTGCCGCAGGAAACCGCGCAGGCCGCTGCCGAGGCATTGTTGCGCGACAACCGGCAGGCAAGGCGTTCGGTGCGTTTTTCGCTATCGCCGACCGAAATGGCCATCGAACCCGGCGATTGCCTGCTTTTTCCGGGTGGGCCGGCAGGCCGCTTTCTGGTCAGCCGGATCGAGGACGGCGATGTCCGGCGGATCGAGGGGCGTGCGTTTCTGCCAATTGCCGGAGGATTTTTCGGCGAGCAGGACGCGCCGCGCAACCCCGGTGCTGGTGGGGCGGATGGCTTCGACCCGGAAGTGCTGTTGCTAGATCTGCCGCGGCATGAAGCCTTTGCGCCGGAACAGTCGGCCCGCATCGCTGTGCTTTCACGACCATGGCGACCACTCCTTGTCTCATCGTCAGTCGGAGCGGAGGGGTACAGACAGCGGGCCACGCTCGACCGCCCGGCCATGATCGGCAGCTTGAAGATGCCATTGGCGCCCGGACCTTCCGGCCGGTTCGATCACGGCAATGTCCTGGAAGTCGACCTGCCTTTCGGTGCGTTGTCCTCCATGCCTGAGCGTGCCGTGCTGAATGGCGAAAACCGTATCGCCTTTCTGGCAGCAAACGGCGTGTGGGAAGTAGCTGCTTTTGCCCGCGCCGAGGAAACCGCGCCCGCCCGCTGGCGTCTTTCAACACTGTTGCGCGGATTGGGCGGCACGGAGGACGCCGTGGAGGCGGGTGCGGTGGCAGGCGCGCCTTTCGTGTTGCTGGATGCCGCGGTCCAGCCGCTCGGCCTGACGTCCGCGGAGCGTGGCCTGCGGCTGAACTGGATTGTCGAGGCGGCGGGCGGGACGGGAGACGCCGTCGGTCCCTTCGGTTTCGAGGGTGGAATGCGGGCCGAAACGCCGCTTGCACCCGTACACCTTGCCGCGGGGCGAAGGTCGGAGGGCGTGCTTTTCCGCTGGATGCGGCGCGGGCGTGTGGATGCCGATGGATGGGAGGCAATGGACATACCGCTGGACGAACCGTTCGAACGTTATCGCGTCGAGGTGCTGGACGACGGAGAGGTGCGGCGTACGGCTGATGTGAGTGAACCGTTCTGGCTCTACCCCTCAGCCGATGAACTCACAGATTTCACCTCCCCGCAGGATCACATTTTTGTGCGTGTACGCCAGCTCGGCCGTGCCATGCCGCTGGGGCTTGCCGCTCAAGCACGTCTTCAGCTCTGAAAGTCATTGAAATCACTTTGAAAACCAAGAGAGAGGAAGAGAAATGGACAGCATCAAACCGTGGTATCAATCAAAGACAGTCTGGGGCGCGCTGATCGCCGTATTCGCGCCGCTCCTTCATGTTGTCGGTTTCAACCTGCCGGCGGGCTTCGAAAGCGAGCTGGCGGAGGGGATCGTTACCGTTGCGGGTGGAATAGGCGGTCTTGTCGCGCTTTACGGTCGTCTTGCCGCCACCAAGACCATTCGTTGAAGGCGATCCTGATATGCCGCCTTTTCACGACCTGTCCGGTGGAAAAGGCGGCATTCATTTGCCATTCAGACGCTTTGCGCTACATATTCAGTCACAATACGATTTGACACGCACCCTGTCTTGTTTGGAAGTTTGTGCAATGGCATCACCTCTCATCATCGCGACGCTTGCAGCCGGGCTTTCCGGTTTCACGGCGCCCGAGGCTGATAACGGGGGCCGTTTCACTCTTGTTGCAAGCGATTGCAGCGCTGCCGTTTCCCGCGTCGTGCGCGAAACCGGCGGGCAGCTTCTGTCAGTTTATCCTTCCAATGACGGCCAGTCCTGCGTCGTCACGGTTCTCGTTCAGGGCAACGGCGAACGTCCGCGCAAGGTGACGATGCGCGTTCCGATGTAGCCTTGCTCAAGGCACCAAAATATCGGAAAACACCCCTATCGATACAAGAAGACCGGAACCGAAACAGGTTGCGGCGGACAGGAAAGGGCGGACCATGCGCATTCTCGTTGTCGAGGACGATGCAAACCTCAATCGGCAGCTGACGGACGCTTTGAAGGAAGCGGGTTATGTGGTCGATCAGGCATTCGACGGCGAGGAAGGCCACTATCTCGGCGACACCGAACCTTATGACGCCATCGTGCTGGACATCGGCCTGCCGCAGATGGACGGCATCACGGTTGTCGAGAAGTGGCGCGCTTCCGGCAAGGCCATGCCGGTTCTGATCCTGACCGCACGCGACCGCTGGAGCGACAAGGTGGCTGGCATCGACGCCGGTGCCGACGACTATGTGACCAAACCCTTCCACGTGGAAGAGGTTCTGGCCCGCGTGCGCGCTCTCATTCGCCGTGCGGCCGGCCATGCTTCGTCCGAACTCGTCTGTGGCCCGGTGCGGCTCGACACGAAATCTTCCAAGGCCACGGTCAACGGCACAACGCTGAAACTGACGTCGCATGAGTTCCGCCTGCTTTCCTACCTGATGCACCATATGGGCGAGGTCGTTTCCCGCACCGAACTGGTCGAGCACATGTACGATCAGGATTTCGACAGGGATTCCAACACGATCGAGGTGTTTGTCGGCCGCCTGCGCAAGAAGCTCGGGGTCGATCTGATCGAAACGATCCGCGGCCTCGGTTACCGGATGCAAGCGCCCGCAGATGCGAAGTAACTCACTCACCGCCCGCGTTCTTCTGCTCGCCTCGCTCTGGTCGATGCTGGCGCTGGTGGTGATTGCCGTCGTGATCTCCACGCTCTATCGACAGGGTGTGGAGCGCAGTTTCACGGACCTGTTGCGCGCGCAGCTTTACAACGTCATCAATTCGATCACGATTTCCAACGAGAACACGCTGGCGGGCAGCCCGCAGCTCGGCGATCTGAGGTTTTCGCAGCCCGATACCGGCTGGTACTGGGTGGTGGAACCTCTCGGCAATTTCCAGACCGCGCCGCTTGTGTCGTCGTCGCTCGGCGTCGCTTCGCTGCCGGTTCCGGGCATTCTCGACGTTCCCTTCGACAATCGCTACGAGCGTTTCTACGCCGTGACTGACGAGGCGGGCAACCGCGTGCAGGTGGCGGAAACGGAAGTGGTTCTGGATGGCGAGGGCCGCGCTGCGCGCTTCCGTGTTTCCGGCAATCTCAACGTCGTGGAAGACGACGTGCGTGATTTCTCCAACAGCCTTTATCTGGCGCTGGCGGTTTTCGGGGTGGGAAGCCTTGTCGTCAACGGTCTGGCCATTCTCTACTCGCTACGGCCGCTCGATCAGGCCCGTGTCGCGCTCGGCAAGATACGCGGCGGCGAGGCGGAAAGCCTTGAGGGCGAATTCCCGCGTGAAATCCAGCCGCTGGCGAACGAGGTGAACGCGCTGATCGACAGCAACCGCCGTATCGTTGAACGCGCCCGCATGCAGGTGGGCAATCTGGCGCATTCGCTCAAGACACCAATCGCCGTTCTGCTGAACGAAGCGCGGACGCTGGAGCCGCAGCATGGCGACCTGGTGCGCGCCCAGGCCGACGCGATGCAGGCGCAGGTGCAATCCTATCTTTCGCGTGCGCGCATTGCCGCGCAGCGCGGTTCCATCCTGGCCCGCGCCGAGGCCGAACCGGCGTTGGAACGGCTGGTGCGCGTGATGCGCCGTCTCAACCCCGACAAGCAGTTCAACCTGCAGTTCGACGTGCCTGGCAGCGTGTTGGCGATGGAACAGCAGGATCTCGAGGAAGTCGTCGGCAATCTTCTTGAAAATGCGGCGCGTTTCGCCAGGCATCAGGTGACCGTGCGTGTCGCGGCCGGCACGCATCCTTCTTCCGATCCTGACATCGCCCGCCGTGCCTGGATCGAGCTGACTGTCGAGGACGACGGACCGGGACTGGAGCCGGAGCAGATCAGCGAAGCGATGAAGCGCGGCCGACGTCTGGATGAAAGCCGACCGGGTACCGGCCTTGGCCTTTCGATCGTCAGCGAGGTTGTATCCGAGTATCACGGCCGCTTCTCGTTGTCGCGGAGTGCTCTCGGTGGGTTGAAAGCCGACCTGATTTTGCCCGGCCTCTCGAAAGAACTTGCGTGAGCCGAGAAAAAAAGCAAGAAATTCAAGGGCGATAGAATACGTGAAATGCAGTGGGTAGTGAGGACTGAGTTTGGTTGACGTTTACGATAACGGTCGCTCCGTAACGATGCGTTCGATGGTGTCCCGCCCTGTGCTGCTTTCGATCCTGTGTGTCTCGGTGCTGAGTGCCTGCACGACGACCGGCACCCGTACGGGTGGCGGTGGCGGGCTTCTGGGGCGTTCCGCCCAGTCTGCGACGCCGTTTCTTGCAAACCTTCAGGGTGGCATCGTCGGTCGAAGCGGCGTGCAGCTTGGCAGGGCCGACCAGACCAAGGCACTGGAAGCCGAATATCGCGCACTTGAGACCGCGCCGGTTGGAACGCCGGTAAGCTGGACCGGGGATGACGTCAGCGGACAGGTTGTCGCGAATGCACCCTATCAGGTCGGTAACCAGAACTGCCGTCAGTATTCCCATACGCTGACCGTGGACGGGAAGGAAACGCGGGTTCGTGGCGCGGCCTGCCGTAATGCGGATGGAAGCTGGTCCCCATTGACGTAAATCAAGGCGCCTATCTGCCGACCGATCCAGAAACAGGGATCGGCGGGAGGCGTTCCATGCTACGTGATGTCTCAAATTTACGTCATTCCGTTGCCGCGTGTTCCCATGCGTCGCGCATTCGAGTAATTGAGCCTCTATGTTCTGGATTGTCGTTGCAATATTGACGGCGGCTGTCGCCGCTGTTCTGATGTATCCGCTGATGCGGAAGACCGAAGTGACGGACAGTCGCCGCGACGGTGAAGTTGCCGTCTATCGCGATCAGCTCGCGGAACTGGAGCGGGAGCGTCAGGCCGGCCTGATCGGCGATACCCAGGCCGAATATGCACGCGCGGAGATTGGCCGCCGCCTGCTGGCTGCCGCGGACGCGGCCCCGGCCGCTGGCGTCACCCGGCCCGGCGGGCACAATCTGGCTGCCACTTTCATCACCGTGCTGCTTCCAGCCGTCGGCCTCTGTCTTTACATCTGGCAGGGAAGTCCGGATATTCCGGACTTGCCGCTGGAGGCACGTCTTGAAAACCCCGGCAACGACATGAACCTGCTGATTGCCAAGGTCGAACGTCATCTGGCGCAGAAGCCCGATGACGGAGGCGGATGGGACGTGCTGGCGCCGATCTATTTCAAGACGCAGCGTCTAGCCGACTCGGAGATGGCCTATCGCAATGCCATCCGTATTCTGGGAGAAAGCCCGGAGCGGTTAAGTGGCCTTGGCGAGACGCTGGTTGCGATGAATGATGGCATCGTCATCGAGGACGCCCGCACTGCCTTCGAGGATGCCGAACGCATGAAGCCGGGCGATCCCCGCGTACGCTTTTATCTGGCGCTGGCGCTGGAGCAGGCAGGCCGTATGCCTGAGGCGCAGGCCGCTTTTACCGCCTTGGCCAAGGATGCGCCGACAAGTGCGCCATGGCTGCCGCTCGTGCGGGAGCATATTGCGCGCACGGGCGGGGCAGGGGCTGGAGGATCGGCTGGTGGCGGGGCTCCGCCCGGACCGACCGCCGACGATGTTGCTGCCGCGAACGACATGGCGCCCGCTGACCGCCAGGCGATGATCGAAGGCATGGTGGCGAGCCTGGACACCAAGTTGAAGGAAAATCCCGCCGATTTCGAGGGCTGGTTACGTCTTGTCCGCGCCTATGCCGTCTTGAATAATGCGGAAAAGGCGAATTCAGCGCTGAAGGCAGGTCTTGTCGCTTTCCCGCCGCAAGGCGAGCAGGGAAAACAGCTTCTGGCGTTGGCGAAAGAACTTGGAGTTTCCACTGACGGACTTGTGCCGCAGGAGGGCGCAACACAATGACGCGCAAACAGAAACGATTGGCCATCATTGGTGGTGGCGTGAGCTTTATCATGGCGGCGGTGCTGCTGGTGATGTTCGCTTTCGGCCAGTCGATCGCGTATTTCTACATGCCGGGCGATCTCGAAAAGACGCCGGTGAACCCCGGCACCCGCATCCGTCTCGGAGGGCTGGTGGCGGAAGGTTCCGTCAAGCGCGGCGAAGGCCGGACAGTGACATTTACTGTTACCGATGGATCCGCCAGCGTGCCGGTGAGCTATACGGGCATTCTGCCGGACCTCTTCCGCGAGGGGCAGGGTGTCGTGACTGAAGGAACGTTCGACGTCTCGACGCGCGGTTTCGTGGCGGACAGCGTGCTGGCGAAGCACGACGAAAACTACATGCCGAAAGAAGTCGCCGACCGCCTGAAGAAGGAAGGCGTCTGGGAGGACGGTTCCGGCAAGGGCATGGCGCCTAAAACGGATGGCGCCGGAAATTCTCCCCAAAACGCCAAGGATAACGGTCAGATCGTGGGGAGCACCAAGCCATGATCGTTGAAGTCGGCCACTATGCACTCGTTCTGGCGCTCGGCGTGAGCATGATCGTTTCCGTGCTGCCGGTCATCGGTGCGCGTCGCAATGACGGCGCAATGATGGACATTGCCTCGCTCGGCTCGATCCTGATGTTCCTGCTGGTGTCGCTTTCCTTCGTCGCGCTGACTTGGGCCTATGCGGTTTCAGATTTCTCCGTGCGCAACGTCTGGGAAAACTCCCATTCGCTGATGCCGATGATCTACAAGCTGACCGGCGTGTGGGGCAATCACGAAGGATCGATGCTGCTGTGGCTGCTGATCCTGGTTTTCTTCAGCGCGCTCGTTTCCGTCTTCGGGCGGAACCTGCCGGATACGCTGAAAGCAAATGTGCTGTCCGTGCAGGCATGGATCGCTGTCGCCTTCCTGCTCTTCATCCTGCTGACGTCCAATCCCTTCATACGTCTCGATCCCGCGCCGGCCGAGGGGCAGGACCTGAACCCGATCCTTCAGGATTTCGGCCTCGCCATCCACCCGCCGCTGCTTTATCTCGGTTACGTCGGCTTTTCCGTCTGTTTCTCCTTCGCCGTTGCGGCGCTGATGGAGGGCCGGATCGATGCGGCCTGGGCGCGCTGGGTGCGGCCATGGACATTGGCTGCCTGGATGTTCCTGACCGCAGGCATTTCGATGGGCTCCTACTGGGCCTATTACGAGCTCGGTTGGGGCGGCTGGTGGTTCTGGGACCCGGTCGAGAACGCATCCTTCATGCCATGGCTGGCGGGCACCGCGCTTCTGCATTCGGCGCTGGTGATGGAAAAGCGCGAGGCGCTGAAAATCTGGACCGTGCTGCTGGCGATCATGACCTTCTCGCTCTCGCTGCTTGGCACCTTCCTCGTGCGTTCCGGCGTTCTGACATCGGTGCATGCCTTCGCGACCGATCCAAGCCGCGGTATCTTCATCCTCTGCATTCTGACGATCTTCATCGGCGGAGCCTTTGCCCTGTTCGCATGGCGGGCGCCGGAACTGAAGGCGGGCGGGCTGTTTGCACCTATCTCCCGCGAAGGCGCGCTCGTTCTCAACAACCTGATCGTGACGGTTTCGACCGCGACCGTGCTGATCGGAACGCTCTATCCGCTGATTCTCGAAACGCTGACCGGAGAGAAGATTTCCGTCGGCGCGCCGTTCTTCAATCTCACTTTCGGCCTGTTGATGATCCCGGTCATGATCGTCACGCCGTTCGGACCTTTGCTCGCCTGGAAACGGGGCGACCTGCTCGGTGCGTTCCAGAGACTCTATGTGGTCGCTGGACTTGCCGCGCTGGCGGGCCTGACGCTCTGGTATGTCGAGAATGGCGGCCCGGTTCTGGCCGCTCTCGGCATCGCGGCAGGTTTCTGGCTGATACTGGGGGCACTGGCCGATCTGTGGTACCGCGCCAATTTCGGCAAGCTCGCTTTCTCCATCGCGTTCCGGCGGCTGAAAGGTCTGCCGCGCTCTACCTTCGGAACGGCGCTGGCACATATGGGCCTCGGCATCACGATCCTCGGCATTGTCATCGTCACGACCTTCGAAACCGAAACCGTTCTTGAAATGAAGCAGGGCATGACGGCTGAAGCGGGTGGTTACAGCCTGACTTTCGATGGCATACGCCATGCGGCCGGCCCGAACTTCACCGAGGATCGCGGCCATTTCACCATTCGCAAGGCGGGTGTGGAAGTAGGTGACGTCTGGTCCTCGAAGCGGCTTTATACCGCAAGACGCATGCCGACGACGGAAGCCGGTATCCTTACCTTCGGCCTGAGCCAGCTTTACGTATCGTTGGGCGATCCGATGGAAAACGGTGGCATCGTCGTGCGCATCTGGTGGAAACCCTTCATCCTGTGCATCTGGGGCGGAACGCTGTTCATGATGCTGGGCGGATTCGTGTCGCTGTCCGACAGACGATTGAGGGTGGGCGCACCGAACCGTAAGGCGAAACCGGCCAAGTCCTTAGTGCTGGAGGCTGCGGAATGATGCGTAAACTCGTGGTCGCATTACTCCTCGGACTGTTGGCTCTGCCGGCCTTCGCTTTCAATCCTGACGAGGTTCTGAAAGACCCGGTGCTGGAAGGGCGGGCGAGAAACCTGACATCTCAACTGCGCTGCATGGTCTGCCAGAACCAGTCTATCGATGACAGCAATGCCGAGTTGGCGCGCGATCTGCGCGTGCTGGTGCGTGAGCGGCTGACTGAGGGTGACAGCGATGAGGCTGTCATTGACTACGTTGTCTCCCGTTACGGCGAATTCGTGCTGCTGAAGCCGCGCCTCAGTCTGCGTACCGCCCTTTTGTGGGGCGCACCCATTCTGCTGATCCTTGGCGGTGCTTTTGCCGTCTTCGTTTTCTCCCGCCGCCGGGCTGCTTTGCCCCAGGGTTCGGCACTGACAGCGGAAGAAGAGATGAGGCTGCGCGATATTATTGAAAAACAATAATAATATTTGAAAGTTGGCATCATCTTTCCAACATTACGATTTTTTCATTCTTCAGACACTTCGCCGTAAGGTGTTGCCTCCTATATCTTCATCATCCACCGCTTCCCCGCTCAAACGGGATCCAGTCTGAATGAAGAAAGAAGGTACGAAATGTCTAACTCGCAAAACGGGCGTCCATCGCTGAAGACGGTTATGAAGGCTACAACCGTTGGCGGTCTTGCAGCGTTGATGCTTTCGACCGGGCTTGCAGGGCCGATCGCGCAGTCTTTCGCTGCTCCTGTTCAGGTGAATGCTCCTCAGGTTCCAAGCTTTGCCAATGTCGTCGATGCGGTTTCGCCCGCCGTGGTTTCCGTTCGCGTACAGTCGAACGTGCAGCCGGCTTCCGACGACAACAACAGCTTCTCCTTCAATTTTGGTGGTCGCGGCCTTGATCAGCTTCCCGACGATCATCCGCTGAAGCGCTTCTTCAAGGAGTTCGGCGGCCCGGGCGGCGGTCAGGACAGATCCGATCGTGGGCCGAACCGTCACCGTGACGGCGGCAAGGGTCCGTTGCGTCCGGTTGCACAGGGCTCCGGCTTCTTCATCTCCGAAGACGGTTATGTCGTCACCAACAACCACGTTGTCGATGACGGCTCCGCCTATACGGTTGTAATGAACGACGGCACCGAGCTTGACGCCAAGCTGGTCGGCCGCGATCCCCGCACGGATCTGGCGCTGCTGAAGGTCGACGTCAACCGCAAGTTTACCTACGTCCAGTTTGCTGACGACAGCAAGGTCCGCGTTGGTGACTGGGTCGTGGCTGTCGGCAACCCGTTCGGCCTCGGCGGCACGGTCACCTCGGGCATCGTTTCGGCTCGTGGTCGTGACATCGGCTCCGGTCCGTATGACGATTACCTCCAGATCGACGCCGCCGTGAACCGCGGTAACTCCGGTGGTCCGGCCTTCAACCTCAACGGCGAAGTGGTCGGCATCAACACCGCGATCTTCTCGCCTTCGGGTGGCAACGTCGGTATCGCTTTCGCGATACCCTCTGCCGTCGCAAAGGATGTGATTGCCGACCTGATGAAGGACGGCAAGGTCGAGCGTGGCTGGCTTGGCGTGCAGATTCAGCCGGTGAGCAAGGATATCGCTGAATCGCTCGGCCTGTCCGAAGCCAGCGGTGCACTGGTCGTGGCGCCGCAGGCCGGTTCTCCTGGCGATAAGGCAGGCATCAAGCAGGGTGACATCATCACTGCCGTCAATGGTGATCCGATCAAGGACGCCCGCGACCTGTCACGCCGTATCGGCGGCATGGCTCCCAATGCCAAGGTTGAAATCTCGCTGTGGCGGGCTGGCAAGTCGCAGTCCGTTACTGTCACGCTCGGCGATCTCGCAAGCGATGATTCTTCCAAGGCAACGCCGAGCCAGAGCGACGACAACAGCCAGTCTTCCAGCGAGAAGGTCCTGTCCAGCCTCGGCCTGACGGTTTCTCCGGCAGATGACGGCAATGGCCTTGCCATCACCGATGTCGATCCGGACAGCGATGCAGCCGCACGCGGCCTGAAGCAGGGTGAAAAAATCACCTCCGTAAACAACCAGCAGGTTGCCTCCGCAGCCGATGTGGAGAAGATCCTCGAGCAGGCCAAGAAGGACGGTCGTTCCAAGGCGCTGTTCCAGATCCAGACGGAAAACGGCAGCCGCTTCATCGCACTGGATATCGACCAGGGCTGATACGTCGAGGCGGGAGGGGAATTGCATTCCCCTCCGTCACTCCGGACTTGATCCGGGGTTCAATGCGATCAAGGACTTGATCGCAAGATGCTCTCCTCGCCGCGCGTCTGCGCGGCGGCTGGGTCCCGGCTCAGGGCCGGGATGACGGAGGAGAGAAGGCAGCCTCTCATTCAGTTGAAAGGCCTGGCGTACTTGGGAGCCCATCTCATGGAAAGTAATCTGCATAATGCTGACGACAGACTGGTTTCCGGTTGTGCGGAAAAGGGCGAGGGGGCTATTGTCCCGCACATGAAGATTCTTGTCATAGAAGACGACCTCGAGGCTGCCGCCTACATGACCAAGGCGTTCCGGGAAGCCGGGATCGTCGCCGATCACGCCAGCGATGGCGAGAGCGGCTTGTTCATGGGCTGCGAAAACGCCTACGATGTGATGGTGATCGACCGCATGCTGCCGCGCCGCGACGGGCTTTCCGTCATCAGCGAACTGCGCCGTCGCGGTATCGAGACGCCTGTCCTTATCCTTTCAGCGCTGGGGCAGGTGGATGACCGCGTAACCGGCCTGCGCGCCGGTGGCGACGATTATCTGCCAAAGCCCTACGCTTTCTCCGAACTGCTCGCCCGTATCGAGGTGCTGGGTCGCCGAAAGGGCAAGCCTGAGCAGGACATGGTTTATCGCGTCGGCGATCTGGAGCTCGACCGGCTCTCGCATGACGTGCGCCGCAACGGCAAGGAAATACTGCTTCAGCCGCGCGAATTCCGCCTGCTGGAATATCTGATGAAAAATGCCGGACAGGTCGTGACCCGCACCATGCTGCTGGAGAACGTGTGGGATTACCATTTCGACCCACAGACCAATGTCATCGACGTGCATGTTTCCCGTCTTCGCTCGAAGATCGAAAAGGACTTCGAGAAGCCGCTCCTGAAGACCATTCGCGGAGCGGGCTACATGATGAAGGACGAGGGCTGATTGGCGAAAATGGCCCGCCTCAGAATATTGTTCAGGTCTACGGCAGTGCGCCTTTCGGCGCTTTATATCCTTCTGTTCGCACTGTGTGCCGCCTTTCTTGTCTTCTACGTCACCGCATTGTCCGAGCGCCTGCTGAACCAGCAGACGCGGGATGCCGTGCTTCAGGAAGTGACCGATGTGCAGCGCGTCTATGGTCGCGGCGGCATCAACCCGCTTTTGAGGATGATGGAGCGCAGGGCGCGTCAACCGGGCGCCAGCCTTTACGTGATTGCCGGGCCGAACGGCGAGATTCTCGCCGGTAACGTTGCCTCCGTGCAGCCTGGCGTGCTCGACAAGGAAGGCTGGACCGGCTTCCCGTTCCGCTATGAGCGTTACTCCGAAAGTGGTGACAGCGTACAACATCTGGCGACGGCCAATATCTTCACATTGGACAACGGCCTGCGCATCCTGATCGGGCGCGACCTTGGCGAACCGACGAAATTCCGCGCGTTGGTGCGTAATGCGCTGATGGTCGCGCTTGCGATCATGAGTGGCGGCGCGCTGTTGATCTGGTTCGGTATCGGGCGCAATGCGCTGAAACGTATCGACCGAATGTCTGCCGCCACCAAGAAGATCATGGCCGGTGATCTTTCCCAGCGTTTGCCGCAAGGCCGCTCCGGCGACGAGTTCGACCGCCTTTCCGGTTCGCTCAATGCGATGCTGGGCCGCATCGAGAAACTCAATGAGGGGCTGCGCCAGGTTTCGGACAATATCGCGCACGATCTGAAAACACCGCTGACGCGGCTGAGGAACAAGGCAGCCGATGCGTTGAACGGTGACGATGAGGCGAAGCGGCGCGTCGCCCTTGAAGGCATCATCGCCGAATCCGACCAGCTTATCCGCACTTTCAATGCGCTTCTGATGATCTCCCGCGTCGAGGCAGGTTCGATTGCCGCCGAAATGACCGACGTGGACGTTTCCGCTATCGCTGCCGACAGTGCCGAACTTTACGAGCCGGTGGCCGAAGATGCAGGGCTTGTCCTGACTGCGGATATCGCGGAGGGGCTTTCGATCAAGGGCAACCGCGAACTGATCGGTCAGGCGCTCTCCAACCTCATCGATAACGCCATGAAATATGCAGGCGAAGGCGAGGGCGACAGGAAACTCGTCGTCCGATTGGCGAAAGATCAGAATTCCATCGTACTGTCCGTCGCCGATGACGGCCCCGGCGTCCCGGCAAACAAGCGCGACGAAGTGCTGAAGCGCTTCGTGCGGCTGGACGAGAGCAGATCCAAGCCGGGTACCGGCCTTGGCCTTTCGCTTGTCGAGGCCGTTATGGAACTGCACGGTGGTTCGCTGGTCTTGTCCGACACCTATCCGGCCAATGCCGAGTCCCCAGGGTTGACCGTTTCGATGGTTTTTCCCGCATCCAAGCCTTAATGTCTTCTCAAAACCGATGAAGCTGATTCCGCCGAGCGGGATGCTGCATTCAAAGGAACAGGGAGAGAGACAGTGCAGAAGACGAATGTCGAAGGCAGACGGTTGAGCGATGTGCAGCCGGATGTGATCCGCCCCTATACGCAGGCCGAACTGAAATCGGTGCTTTCGACGCTGAAGGATATCGGCCGTACCGAACCGGCCGTGGCCGATCTGCTGGCGGGTGAAAGCACGCTCAGAACGTTTATTGCAAATGCCTTCACCCTCTCGCCCTATCTGCGGGACATGGCGACGGCGGACGAGGGTCTGCTGACGCTTGCAATCTCCGGTCCGGTCGAGCCGCTGCTGGCCGCACTCGTCGAAGAAGCGCGGTTCAGCTGGAAAGCGGGTGGGGATGGCGTGATCCCCTCGGAGAACGAGGTGATGTCGAGGCTTCGCATCGCCAAACGGCGACTTTCCTTCATTGCCGCTCTTGCCGACCTGGCGCGTATCTTCACCGCCCGCGATACGACGCGCTGGCTGAGCGATATGGCTGACGCCTCGCTTTCGGCGACAATCGACCACCTGCTGCTGTCGGCACATGAAAGCGGTAAGCTGGTCATCAAGGACGTTGCGACACCGAGCGAGGGCTCAGGTCTGATCGTTCTCGGCATGGGCAAACTCGGCGCGCACGAGCTGAATTATTCCTCCGACATCGACGCCGTGGTTTTCTTCGAACCGTCTGCGGGCATCATGAAGGACCCGCTCGACTCGACGGAGAATTTCGGCCGCATGATGCGCCGTCTGGTGCGCATCATGCAGGAGCGCACGGCGGATGGTTACGTCTTCCGAACCGATCTGCGGCTGCGGCCCGATCCCGGTTCGACACCGCTCGCCATCCCGGTCGAGGCGGCGCTGACCTATTATGAGGGCAGGGGCCAGAACTGGGAGCGAGCCGCCTACATCAAGGCGCGGCCGGTGGCAGGCGATATCAGGGCGGGTGAGAACTTTCTACGCGAACTGACCCCGTTCATCTTCCGCAAATATCTCGATTATGCGGCCATTGCCGACATTCATTCGATCAAGCGGCAGATCCACGCGCACAAGGGACATGGTGCGATTGCCGTGAAGGGCCATAACGTCAAGCTCGGCCGCGGTGGTATTCGCGAAATCGAGTTCTTTGCGCAGACACAGCAGTTGATTGCGGGCGGGCGCATGCCTGCGCTGCGCGTGCGCTCGACGCAGCAGGCGCTTGCCGCGCTGACCGACGCGAAATGGATCGATGCGGAAACCCGTGACAGTCTGACGGACGCATACTGGTTCCTGCGTGAGGTGGAGCACCGAATCCAGATGGTGCGCGACGAGCAGACCCATACGCTGCCCGACGGCGAGGCGGAGCTGAAGCGCATCGCTTTCATGCTGGGTTTTGCCGACACGAAGGCCTTCGCTGAAAAGCTGGAAAGCGTCCTGCGACTGGTGGAGCGCAAATATTCCGCGCTATTCGAGCAGGAAGTGAAGCTGTCCGGCGAAGGCGGCAATCTGGTCTTTACCGGCCAGAAGGACGATCCCGATACGCTCAAGACATTGGCTTCGCTCGGTTTCGAGCGGCCGGAAGATATTTCCCGCGTTATCCGAACCTGGCACAACGGTCGTTATAGAGCCACGCAATCCGTCGAGGCACGCGAGCGGTTGACGGAACTGACACCTGACCTGCTGAAGGCCTTTGGCGAAAGCACGCGTGCCGACGAGGCACTGCTGCGTTTCGATAATTTCCTCTCCGGCCTGCCTGCCGGTATCCAGCTTTTTTCGCTGCTCGGCAACAATCCCGCCCTGCTTTCGCTGCTGGTGACGATCATGTCGTCCGCACCTCGGCTGGCGGAAATCATCGCCGCCCGGCCGCATGTCTTCGACGGAATGCTCGATCCGGGGCTGATGAGCGATATTCCGACGCGCGACTATCTGGCTACGCGCATGGACAACTTCCTGTCGCCTGCGCGTCATTATGAGGACATCCTCGACCGGTTGCGCATCTTTGCCGCCGAGCAGCGTTTCCTCATCGGTGTTCGCCTGCTGACCGACGCCATCCACGGCGATATAGCCGCCCGCGCCTTTACGCACCTGGCCGATCTGGTAATCGAGGCAGCGCTGAAAGCCGTGCTGGCCGAAATGGAGGCAGCACATGGGCACTATCCCGGTGGTCGCGTTGCCGTCATGGGCATGGGCAAGCTCGGCTCCTTCGAGCTGACGGCGGGGTCGGATGTCGACCTGATCCTGCTTTACGACTACGACGATGCAGCCCATGAATCCGATGGCGCAAAACCGCTGGACGCAATGCGCTATTTCACCCGCGTTACGCAACGGCTTATCGCGGCTCTCTCCGCGCCAACGGCGGAAGGCGTTCTCTACGAGGTGGACATGCGGCTTCGCCCCTCGGGCAACAAGGGGCCGGTCGCAACGCGCATTGCCGCTTTCGAAAAATACCAGCGCACGGAGGCCTGGACGTGGGAGCACATGGCGCTGTCGCGGGCACGGCTCATCTGCGGCGATGGCTCGTTGATCGAAGACGCCGGCCGTATTGTCGCCTCGGTACTGTCGGAAAAACGCGACGTGGCGAAAGTCTCTGCGGATGTTCTGGAAATGCGCTCCCTGATCGAGCAGGAAAAGCCGCCGGAAAATATCTGGGATTTCAAGCTAATCCCCGGCGGGCTGATCGATCTGGAATTCATCGCGCAGTATCTGGCGCTGGTCGGTCCGGCAAAGGGATTTCCGCCGCATAGGCCCGGCCTCAATACGAGCGAAGCGTTGCATGAACTGGCGACGGGTGCGATGGAGCCGCTGGCCTTCGACGACTGCATGAAAGCAATAGCGCTTTATACCGAGATTTCGCAGATCGTGCGTTTGTGCATCGACGGTGGTTTCAACCCGAAAGACGCCCCGGCGGGACTGATCGACCTCGTTTGCCGGGCAGGGGATTGCCCGGATATCCAGACGCTGGAAGGTGAGGTGAAGCGCTTGTCGAAGACGGTGCGCAAGACGTTTCAGGCGACGGTGAAGAATGGCGGTTAGATTTCCGGATCCATGCTTCCGTCATGCCGGCTCAAGGCCGGTATGACGGAGTTGGGGCGGTTCTCAATGCAAGGTGCCGCAATGGGCTGCCGCATGGGGAATGATGATCGTCACGACGGTTCCCTTGCCCTCGCAGGAGCGGATCTTCATCGTGCCGCCATGCAGCTTGACGAGTGAGCGGGAGATCGCAAGGCCGAGGCCGGAGCCGCCCTGGCTCTTGGCGTACTGGCTCTGAACCTGCTCGAAAGGCTGGCCGATCTTGTCGATGGCCATTGCAGGAATTCCTATACCGGTATCGGCGATGGTCAGCATCAGGCCGCCATGATGCACATGGGTTCGCAGTTCCACGCGTCCGCCTTTATCGGTGAACTTCACCGCATTCGAGAGCAAATTGAGCATGATCTGCTTCATGGCGCGACGGTCACCGTGCATCGTCAAGCCTGAGCAGACGCGCTGCTGAACCGTGATGGCCTTTTGCTCGGCCTGTATGGCCGTCAGGCGCAGGGTTTCCTCGATCAGCGGTGCCAGATCTACCGTTTCGCGATTGATACGCATATGGCCTGCCTCGATCTTCGACATGTCCAGAATGTCGTTGATGACGTTGAGCAGATGCTTGCCGCTGTCGTGAATGTCGCGGGCATATTCGGAATATTTCGGCGAACCGACAGGACCAAACATTTCGGCTAGAAGGATTTCGGAAAAACCGAGAATGGCGTTGAGCGGCGTGCGCAGTTCATGGCTCATGTTGGCAAGGAACTCGGACTTCGCACGGTTGGCGGCTTCGGCGCGCTCTTTTTCCGACAGGTAGTTTTCGTTCACGGCGGAAAGTTCGGTCTTCTGGCGCTCCAGTTTGTGCTGCGAGGCGGACAGGTCGCCGATGGTCGCCATCAGGCGGCGTTCGGATTCGCGCAGGCGCTCCTGGTGACGCTTGAGAAGGGTGATGTCTGTGCCGACGGAGACGAGGCCGCCATCACGGGTACGGCGTTCGTTGATCTGCAGCCAGCGGTCGTCGGCAAGCTGTACTTCCATGGTGCGCGACAGGCCGGATTGGTCGGGATCGGCCACACGGCGCTCCATGACCGGACGGGATGCGGCAGCATGAACGACGCTCTTTTCCGTACCGGCCACGAGAGCGCTGTCCGGCAGGCCATATGCCTGCTGGTAATGCGCGTTGCACATCACTAGACGGTCGTTCTTGTCCCACAGCACGAAGGCTTCCGAGGTGCATTCGATGGCGTCCGCGAGGCGCTGGTCGGCTTCCGCGTAGCGCTGGGCAAGGCGGTGCTGCTCCGTCACGTCCATGGCGATGCCGATGACACGCGGGCCGTTATTGGTATGGATGACCTGGGCGCGGGCCCGCAGCCAGACATAATGGCCCTTGGCATGGCGCATGCGGAAGATCTGATCGATCTGGCGCAGCTTGCCGCAACCGACAGCGCGGGCGAGTTCGTAGAGATTGCCGTCTTCGGAGTGCATCATGCGGGCCGCATCGGAGAAGGACAGGGGAGCGGGCCTGGGGGGCATCCCGAGAATTTCATACAGCGAGCCGGACCAGAACATGCGGCGCGTGGAGAGGTCGAAATCCCAAAGGCCACAGCGGCCGCGCGACAATGCCGTTTCGACGCGCAGGTTGGATTCTGCGAAAATGTCGTCGGCATCGCGTGCACGCCGGACCTGCATGTAATATGCGTAGAGAATGACCAGCAGAATGGCGGAAATGCCAGCGAAAAGCGTCACGTTCATGGCGATCTCGCTGCGCCAGAAGGAGCGGATCGGATCAAGGGAACGGGCGGCGATGACCATGCTGCCGTCATTGCCGAACGGAATCATGGTGGCGTAGTGCGGCATGCCGTCGATGTTGGTTTCGACGGTGCCGGGGCCACCCGGAAAACGCTGAACGATGGCGATCTCCGGCAGCAGGGCAGGAAGCGACGTACCGATATAGAGAGAAGATTCCTTGCCCGCGCCCGCAAAGATGCGGCCATTGCTGCCGGAAAGAAGGACCAGCGTGCCATCGACCAGGCTGCCGGCGGGCAGGGCGGTGAGAAGGCTGGCTTCGGCCGGTGTGCGATCCTGCATGGCGAAGACCTCGCCATTGTTGAGCAGGGCGGCCTTTGCGGTGAGGGCGGTCAGCGCCGTGCTGTGACGGGCGGCCTCTTCCATGCGGGAATATTCCGCGACGATGCCGAGTACGCGAGACGCCGCGACGACAATCAGAAACGACAGGATGAGAATGGGGATCAGGCGCTTGAGCAGGCTTTCCACCTGCGGAATTCGCCGCTCGTTGCCATTCATCAGACCCATCAGGTCCGAGGAGAGACGCTCTCCCCAGGCCGCAAAGTCAGAAAATTTGGCATACGGCCGCTCATCGCCCGCAGTCGCCCGCCGCACGTTCGTCATTGTCCCGCCTTGTGATTGTCCCTCATGGAAATTCGAAGCACCGCCGCTCGAATCTGCCCTATATGAATCACTTGCGATTCGCCGTGTCCAGAGGGAAAAGTTAAAAGAATTTTAACCCTTTGAACCGACTCCGCATTTTTTGGCGGGTGGAGAGACGGCCCTTGTCGAGCCGTCTTTTGGTATAGTGGTTGCTGGTCCTTCAGCCCTTCAGGATACGTTCCACGATGTCGCCGACATCGGCGGAAAGACCCTTGGTTTCCGCGATCTGCACAAGGGCTGCCCTGGCCTGTTCGGCGCGTTTTGCCTCCAGCGCGCGCCAGGAGCGCATGGACGTCAGAAGCCGTGCGGCAAGCTGCGGGTTCCGTGCATCAATGGCGATGATCTGCTCTGCCAGGAAGCGATAGGCAGCGCCATCGATCCGGTGGAAACCGGTCGGGTTGGCGAAGGCCAGCGTGCCGACCAGAGAACGGACGCGGTTGGGATTGGACGGGATAAAGTGCTTCGACGTCATCAAGCCCTTGATGCGCTCCAGCGCGCCTTCACCGGGGATGGCGGCCTGCAGCGAGAACCACTTGTCCAGAACCAGCGCATTGTCCGCGAAACGACCCTCGAAATTCGCGAGGGCTTCGGCGGTCTGCGACTTTTCTGGGAAGCGTTGCGTCAGGACGCTGAGCGCATGGGCGAGATCGGTCATGTTGCTGGCGTTTGTATAGGCATCAGCGGCGCGATCAGGCGTATCCTCGGCAGAGGCAAGGTAGGTCAACGCGGTGTTGCGCAGCGACCGGCGACCGGCGCTTTCGGCGTCCGGGCTGTAGGGGCCGGTATCCCCATAAGTTTCGACAAGCCGCGTGAAGGTTGCAACGCCTGCCTTGGCGATGGCGGCAATCGTTGCGTTGCGTGCCTTGTGGATGGCGTCCGGATCGGTGTCGCGGCCCAGTTCACGGGCGATGTCCGTTTCGCTTGGTAGAGCAAGTGCCTGCGCTCGGAATGCCGGCTCGAGGCTTTCGTCATCGGCGACTTCGATGAGTGTGGCGATGAGATCGGCATCCAGCTGAATTTCGTCGCCCGCGTGGGCTGCTTTCGTCGCAGCCGTCAATGCGGGCAGGGCCAGTTCCGTCAATGCCTGGAAGCGGGCGAACATGTCCGTTTCGTGCCTTGCGATCTGCACCAGATCGGCAGGCTGCTGTGGGAAGTCGATGTTGACCGGCGCAGAGAAGCTGCGGTTGATCGAGACGACCGGCCGCGAGGAAATGCCGGTGAACGTACAGCTCTGGCTGCCTTCCGTCAGATGCAGGACGCCATCGCGATATTCACCGCCCTCGACGGATTTCGGCTCGGCGATCTGGCCATTGTCGAGGATCAGTGCCAGCGACAGCGGGATGTGACGCGGCTGCTTCACCGGCTGGCCGGGCGTCGGCGAGATGGTCTGTTCCAGCGACAGTTTGAAGGTGGAGTTTACGGCATCGTAATCGGCTGAAATGGCGACCAGAGGCGTTCCTGCTTCCGTATACCACAGCGCAAACTGCGTCAGGTCACGGCCGCTGGCGTCAGCAAAGCTCTTGACGAAATCCTCGACGGTTGCCGCTTCTCCGTCATGGCGCTCGAAATAGAGGTCCATACCCTTCTTGAAGTCGGCCGCACCAAGGATGGTTGCGATCATGCGGGTAACTTCGGCACCCTTTTCGTAGACGGTCGTGGTGTAGAAGTTGTTGATTTCACGGTAGCTGTCCGGGCGCGGCGGATGCGCCAGCGGACCGGAATCCTCGGGGAACTGCTCGGACTTCAGATGGCGCACATCGGCAATGCGCTTGACCGGACGCGAGCGCATGTCGGACGAGAATTCCTGATCGCGATAGACGGTCAGACCTTCCTTGAGGCAAAGCTGGAACCAGTCGCGGCAGGTGATGCGGTTGCCCGTCCAGTTGTGGAAGTATTCGTGTGCGATGATGCGCTCGATATTGGCGTAGTCCGCATCAGTTGCGGTTTCAGGGTCGGCCAGCACGAATTTATCGTTAAAGACGTTCAGCCCCTTGTTTTCCATCGCGCCCATGTTGAAATCGGAGACGGCGACGATCTGGAAGATATTCAGGTCGTATTCACGCCCGAAGCGTTCCTCGTCCCACTTCATTGAGCGTTTCAGCGCGTCCATGGCGTAGGTCGCCCGTGGCTCCTTGCCGTGCTCGACGTAGATTTTCAGCGCGACTTCATTGCCGGACATGGTGGTGAACGTGTCTTCCACGACGCCGAGATCGCCAGCTACGAGCGCGAACAGATAGCTCGGCTTCGGATGTGGATCGAACCAGGCTGCGAAATGACGGCCTTCGTCGTAATTGCCACCGCCGAGGAAGTTGCCGTTCGACAGAAGCAGCGGATTGCCTTCCTTGGCCGCGATGATCGTGACCGTGTAGGGTGCAAGAACATCCGGACGATCCGGGAAATAGGTGATGCGACGGAAGCCTTCGGCTTCGCACTGGGTGCAATAGACGCCGTTGGTGCGATAAAGCCCCATCAGTTGCGTATTGACCTGCGGATTGATGTAGTTGGTGACGCAGATCTCGAACGGCGTTTCTTCCGGCAGATCGCGGATCGTCAGGCTCTCGGGCGTGACGTCATATTGTGCGGCTGGAATTTCGATCTGATCCAGCAGGACGCCCGTCAGCTTCAGTTCGTCACCGTCCAGAACCAGAGGGGCCGCCTTGTCGGCGCCTTCCCTGCGATGGAAAATCAGACGGGCCTCGACCTTGGTGTTGCTGGGGTCGAGTTCGAAGGTGAGATCGACGCGCTCAAGAACGAAATCGGTAGGGCGGTAATCTGCCAGGTGAACGACCTGGCCCGTATCTGTTCGCATGACTATTCCTGAATAACTCTGTCGATCGTCGGCCAGGCATCATGTCGTCACAAAGCCTGAATGTAAAATACGGAAGTACTCGTCACGTCATGTGAGCGTCGCGGGACGTTCTGTCCCCTTTGGGAGGCTCAAACCCGCAGTGTAGTTGCTCCTCCGGCTGCTGGTTTCTGCGGACCATGCCAGCAAATGTTGAACGATTGCTGAAGTTGTTTCGATTTTTATGAAATTTTTTGCTGTTGGTTGCCGATGCTTTTCATGGTGTGCCGAAGTGCTGATGCGATCAACCGAATTCATGGGTGGATCAGCTTTTTTGATGCAAAGCGTGGCTACAATTGTTCTAGCTTTGCTGAACTTAACTTCCCCTGCGTCGTCCTTTTCCCGAGAAAAAATCTTCGATGGCGTTTTGTGCAGACGATACGAGTAACTGCCGATGAGCGCCGATGCCTATAGTCCCGTCCGCGGGATTTCCATGAAGCTGATATCCGTCGGCTTCTTTCTGATGATGCAGACTTTCATCAAGGCATCGGGGCCGGATGTCCCTCCGGGGCAGATAACCTTCTTCCGTTCGGCGTTTGCCATCATTCCCATCGTGATTTACCTCGCCTGGCTGCATTCGCTGGCAACTGCGCTGCACACCAACAACCTGTTCGGTCATTTCAAGCGCGGCTTTCTCGGCATACTGTCCATGGCCTGTGGGTTTTACGGACTGACTCTGTTGCCATTGCCGGAATTCATCGCCATCGGTTACGCCTCACCCTTGTTGGCTGTCGTCTTTGCGTCCCTGATCCTGCGTGAGAAGGTGCGGGTCTATCGCTGGAGCGCGGTTGCCGTCGGCATGGTCGGCGTTCTCGTCATTCTCTGGCCGAAGATGACGTTGCTGCGCGAAGGTGGATTTGCCGCCGGTGAGGGAACCGCAGCCATTGCAGTGCTGGTTGGAGCCGCCCTCGGTGGGCTTGCGATGATTCAGGTCCGGCAACTGGTGGAAACGGAAAAGACCCCGACGATCGTTCTCTATTTTTCGCTGACGGCGGCTTTGCTCTCACTGGTAAGCGTGCCGTTCGGCTGGATGTGGCTCGATCCCCAGCAGGCCTTGCTGCTGATCGGTAGCGGTATCTGTGGTGGCGTCGCGCAGATATTTCTGACCGAAAGCTACCGTCACGCCGAAGTCTCGATCATCGCGCCGTTCGAGTACAGTTCCATCGTGTTCGGGATCGCGGTGTCATATGTGCTGTTTGGCGATATTCCGACAACGACGATGCTTATTGGCACGGCGATCGTGATCCTTGCCGGCATCTTCATCATTCTGCGCGAACATCAGCTCGGGCTTGCCAGAAAGGCGGCGCGCAAAGCCTCGACGCCGCAGGGGTGAGAGCAAGGCGCGGCAAAAGCGCCGCGCCGCTTTCCGGCAACTGTCGCTCCCGCATGCGCACAAAAGCAAAAGGCGCCTTTCCGGAGAAAGACGCCACAGCGCAAATCGGTCATGTAACACCGGCGGCTAGCCGGTCAAACGATGTTAGCGTTCGCGAAAATCCGCAAAAACAGCAGCGGGGCGCGTAACGCGAACCTGCTGAGCAGCGGCGCGAGCAGTCATCTGTTCGTTGGCGGCAGCGCCAAAACGATGATATCCAGTGCTTGTACGGGGGCTGAGGCCCGCCAGACGAAGCGATTCAAAGCCGGAATGTACCGGACGGAAGCGAGTGGTCATTGCCTTGGTTCCTTAAACCTTTTCCTCCCAAGACATGAGCGGATATATCGCAGCGCAGCATGGATTCTGCAAGCAAGGCAAATGCGTCGCTGTCATGCGCAAAACGCATGGCTATTTTCATAAATCATTTACACTGAACACAAATAGGGCAGTCAGTGCTGCGTGATGCGCGCCTTGAAGGCCAATAAATCTTGCCAGGACAAAGACTTGGAGGCGGGCGCGTTCAGAAGTTCCTGCGGGTGAAGGCTGGCGAGGGCGGGCAGAACGAGGTGGCCAGCCGCGACATCGCGCCACTGGCCGCGCAGCGTGTGGATCGTTCCCGAGCCGCCGAAGAAGAAACGTGCGGTGAAGTTGCCAAGAAGCAACAGGTGTTTTGGCTCGAAAAGGGCGATCTGTCTTTCGATAAACGGGCGGCAGATGTCCATTTCCGCCTGCGTCGGCTGGCGATTGCCGGGTGGGCGCCACGGCACGACATTGCCGAGCGCAATGCTGCTACGCTCAAGGCCGATGGCCGCCAGCATGCGTTCCAGCAGAAGACCGGTCTTGCCCGCGAACGGCATGCCCTCGCGGTCATCGTCGGCGTCCGGCATGGAACCGATCACCATGACGCCGGAGGTTGGAATGCCCTCTGCAAAAACCGTGCTGCGTGCGCTGTTCTTCAGGTTGCAGCCGTTGAAGCTCGCCAGAGCGGTCTTGAGTTCCTCGAGGGAGCGGGCGCTCTCCGCGGCAAACCGCGCGGCAGTGATGACCTCCGCATCCGGCACGGCGACATTCTGCTGGATGGCAGGGATGGGCGGCGTGGCTCTGCCTGCGGCTGAAGTCGCACGTCGGGTCCCTCCATCTACCTGTGCTCCGGGACGATCGCCTGCGCGGCGATCCATGGCTTGCTGGGGTTCCTGCCTCGGCATCTGCCGGGCAGGGCGGCTTGCCGCGAATTCAGCAAAGCGATCGATCGGCTGGTCGCCGAGAAGCCAATCCACACCCGCATCCGCATGAAAATGCAGAAGTGCTGCCAGTTCCGCCGGGGAGAGATCTTGAGCCGAAATCATGGGCGAAAACTACCTCAAGTCCCGGTCCGGCGAAACCCGTAAATCACGCTGTCCAGCGCTCAATATCGCCACTCTCGCCGATCATCGCCAGACCGTGCGCGATGGAGAGCATCTCGCCGCCGCTTTCGATCTTGTCCATGCCGAAACGTCGGTTGAAAAGTTCACGCACCGCCGGCACGAAGGAGGTTCCGCCGGTGAGGAACACCTTGTCGATGGCATCCGGCGCGGTGTTGGTCTTGACCAGAACCTCATCCAGCGCTTCCTCGATCTTGCCGAGGTCTTCGGCAATCCATGCGTTGAAATCGGTCCGCTTCACCGTCTTGCGTCCCGCCTTGCCAAGCGGCGAGAAGTTGAACTCCGCTTCTTCCTGCGAAGAGAGTGCCATCTTCGTGGCGGAAATGGCCTGATAGAGCGGATAGCCTTCGTCATGCTCGACGAGATCGATGAACATTTCCAGCTTTTCGGGCTCGAGCGCGGAACGCACCAGCGACTTCAGATCGGCAAATTCCTTGGAGGTCTTGAAGATCGAGAGCTGGTTCCAGCGGCCGAAATTCACGTAGTAGCCCGAGGGAACGTCCAGAACCTTGTCGAAGCTCTTGAACTTGCTCCCCTTGCCGATTTCGGGGGAGACGAGATTGTCGATCATGCGGAAATCGAAGTGGTCGCCCGCGATGCCGACGCCGGAATGGCCGATAGGTGTTGCGGAGAGCTTGCCGCCCTGGGTTTCGAAACGGATCAGCGAGTAGTCGGTGGTGCCGCCGCCGAAATCCGCCACCAGAACGTTGGCGTCCTTCTTCAGGCTCTGCGCAAAGTAATAGGCTGCCGCGACCGGCTCATAGACGTAGTGGATTTCCGGGAACCCGGCACGCGTCAACGCCTCGTTGTAACGTGTAAGCGCCAGTTCTTCGTTCGGGTTCGTACCCGCGAAGCGAACCGGGCGACCGGCGATGACCCTGGAAACATCGTCGCGCCATTCATCGCCCGCATAGACCTTCAGCTTGCGCAGGAAAACTTCCATCAGGTCTTCGAAGCTCTGGCGCTTGGCATAGATCAGCGTTCCCTGAAACAGCGAGGACGCGGCGAAGGTCTTGATCGACTGCAGGAAGCGGGAGTCGCCGGGATTGTCGATGAACTGCTGGATGGCCGCATGCCCCGCCTCCACGTGGAGAGCGGCCGCACCCAGCGCATTGTCCTTCATGAAGGACAGCGCGGTGCGCATGCTGTCTGCCGTTCCCGCGCTGCTGGTAAAGCGCATCGAATGGCTTGTGCTGCCGCTGTCGGAAAGTGCCATGACCGTGTTGGTCGTGCCGAAATCGAGGCCGAGTGCGCTTGCCATGGCGAATATCCTTATGTGTCAACAAGAGAGGTGCCGGAGTGCCATTTGGCATCCGGTGAGATTAAAGGACGCCGAAAGCGCCCGCCTGTTTTGAGGAGGGCGCGTGATGGCATAGCGAATTGTGAATAGCAAGCGCGGGTAACGGTTTTTCTCGTTGTCCGCCGCAATAAAGCCATTCCAGTTTTCCCTGTAAGCGCCCGGGGCGGTCATCGAATATTGCGTATAGGGAGAGTGGCCAATGGCCTTGAAACGTCTGGCAGCAACGGTTTGTGCGGCTTTTTCAACATTTTATATGGTTCCTTCGGCGCTGGTCGCGGCCGAGCCGGTGCATTGCACCGTTGTTCTCGATGCAGAAAGCGGCGCGACGATCCACCGCAATGGCGTCTGCGATAAAGCGTTTGCGCCGCAATCCACCTTCAAGTTTCCCTTGGCTGTCATGGGCTACGATGCGGGCGTTCTGAAGGATGCGACGACGCCTCATTGGAACTACAGGGCGGAATGGAAGAGGCCGAAGCGGGAGCAGAAATCTGTCAATCCGACGATCTGGGAAACGGACTCGATTGTCTGGTATTCGCAGGAGATCACCCGGAAACTCGGCCAGCGGAAGTTCGCCGATTATGTGCGCGGCTTTGGTTACGGTAACGCCGATGTGAAGGGCATTCCCGGCCAGACGGACGGGCTGACGGAATCCTGGCTGATGTCTTCGCTGAAGATTTCCGGCGACCAGCAGGCGGACTTCGTGCGTCGTTTCGTCACCGGAAAGCTTCCGGTTTCACAGGCCGCTGTTGAGAAGACGCGGGCGATCATTCCGCAGTTTACCGCAGCTGACGGCTGGCAGGTCCATGGCAAGACGGGTTCCGGCCGCATGCGCGACAAGGCAGGCAAATTCGATGGCAACAACTGGCTCGGCTGGTTTGTCGGCTGGGCGGAAAAGGGTGAGCGGCGTGTGGTGTTCGCAAGGCTCAACATCAGCGACTGGAAGCGCAAGGAGCCGATCAGCTTCGTTACCCGCGACACGATGATTGCCGATCTGCCGCAGCTCGTCCGGTAATCTATCGCACAAGCCGTCGGCTGGCGAAGATAATGGCAAGCCCGACGATAGCGGCAAGCGCGCCGCGCCAGATCCACGGACTCTGGTCGATCATGAAACTGGATGAGGGGTAGGGGAAATATCCGCTACCCTGTCCCATCCAGACAAGTCCGATGAGCGCCACGAAAATGCCAAGCACCGTCAGGGAAATTTGAAATACGCGCATCCATGGACTCCGAAGCATGAACCTGCGGGGTATTGTAGTGCAGGAAGAACCTGCGGGCCACCTTGAATTGATGGCCCGTAAAACACGTCATGCCTCTGCGTAATACCGGTTTACAAGGCCGGATCGGCCGTTTTCCACCTTGCGTGGGGCGAGAAGATCGACGCTCTCTTCCGGGCCTGCGCCGATGATGGCCGAATCCAGCAGTCCACGGACGATGCGGTCCTTCTGCGCCTCGATGGCCTGATTGCGGGCGCCCTCGAGGGCCGCTTCGTTTTCTGCGAGGCTGCGACGCAGGGATGCTCTCGCTTCAATCGCATCGGCATTGGTTGGCTTCTCGACCTGGCGGTCGGGTCGGGCAGCCGAGGTCTGTGCTGATATGTTTGCTTCCGCCGGCGTCGTCGTGCTGGAGGACGGCTGGGACGGAGATGCCGCGGCTGGTTGCGTTGCTTCGGTGTCGTCGCCGCCAACAGACCGAGGGAGGTCCGGTGCAGGATCCGATTCACCTGCGCTTTCGGTTTCGGTCGGAGGCTCTGGCGCGTTCGTTTCGGGCTGTTGCGATGGGGTCGGCGAATAGGTGCCGTCATCGATCGTATGGTCGTCGCTACCGTTCTCTGCAGGCGTCGCAGAGTTTCCGGTGGTCTGGGCCGTCTGCTGGCTTGTCGTGGTGTTTGATGATGCGCTTCCTCCCTGCGTGCTCGCAGACTGGTTACCGGATGTCGTGTCTGGTTTGGTCGTGGAGGAGGGGGTAGGCGAGGGGCGGAATAGATTTTCTAACATGCTGGAATGCCAATTGATGATGGGCAGTCCCTACGCGCCTGTGCCTGAATTTTAAGTTCAGTCGCACACTCGCATTTATCTAAAATGCTGTTTTATCGGTCGTTTTTTATAATAATTTCACAAGATAATTGTTCTGGAGCCGAAAAGTTCGGCCCCAGAACTGTTTTTGGGTCAATTGGACTTCGATGCGCCGCCGTCGACACGCAGCATGGTGCCGGTGATGTAGCTGGCGGGCTGGGAGCATAGGAATGCGCCAGCGGCAGCAAACTCCTCCACGGAACCAAGCCGTCCGGCCGGAATCGTTTTGACCGAAGCATCGCGGATCTCCTCGACGGATTTGCCGAGGCGCTTGGCGTTCGCACCATCCAGTTCATCGATGCGGTCGGTGTGAATGCGTCCCGGCAGCAGCAGGTTGGCGGTGATGCCGAAACCGGCGACTTCCGTTGCGAGTGTCTTGTTCCAGCCGACCAGCGCGCCGCGCAGCGTGTTGGAAAGGGCAAGATTGGCGATAGGCTCGAAGACGCCCGATGAGGCGACCGTCAGGATACGGCCCCAGCCCTGTTCCTTCATCTGCGGCAGCAGCGCATTTGTCAGGGTGATGACGCGCAGCACCATGGACTGGAAGAAGGTGTCCAGCTTGTCCGCAGTAATCTCCTGCGCGAGGCCGGGCGTAGGGCCTCCGGTGTTGTTGACCAGGATATCGATGCCGCCGAGCTTTTCCTGGACGGCCTTGGTCATGGAATCGACGAAGTTTTCTTCGGAAAGATCACCCCAGACCCAATCGGCCTTGCCCTTGCCAAGAGCATTGATCGCCTTGCAGTTCGCGTCCAGCTTCTCGCCGCTTCTGCCCACGAGCAGAACGTTCACGCCTTCCTTGGCAAGAGCTGTCGCAATGCCGAGGCCGAGGCCGCGCGAGGATGCAAGAACGAGGGCGCGCTTGCCGGAGATGCCGAAATCCATGGTAGATATCCTTATGCCGAAATGCAGATGGTGGTGTTTATAGGCGGCTGCAGCGCGCTTTTGAAGGCTGGTTCGGGGCGGAACGGTTTCGGGGCGCCGATTATTTTTGATGATAGCCTTACGGTTTGCTGATCTGCTGCTGGTTGGCTTGCTGCTCCTTCGTGCAGACTTGCGTTCGGCATGTCAGGAAAGCATAGGGTCGCTTGACGCTCAATCGACACGAATCTAATATTACGTGAACGTAAAAGTAAGTATGGCGAAATTGGTTATCAGGTTGTCTGACAAATGTGTGGCGTACGACATGTTTTGCCGCTATAGAAGCTCGACAAGCGTGTCTTGCTTTGCGAATACAGAAGGCATCGACAAAGCTGCCCCGGAAGGCGCGGCTATTTGATTTGGCGGCGCCGCCGCATCATCGGATGGTTGTCGCGACGGGTGGAAACAAAAGCCGGAAGGGACCGGCGAGGTGAGAGGATAGAATGACCGAACCGATGGAGCTCCCCGAGCGGGAATCGATGGAATTCGACGTTGTGATTGTCGGGGCCGGTCCTGCGGGGTTGTCTGCGGCGATCCGTCTGAAGCAGGTTGATCCCGAACTGTCGGTGGTTGTTCTGGAAAAGGGCGGGGAGGTCGGCGCGCATATTCTCTCCGGCGCTGTGGTCGATCCGATCGGTATCGACAGGCTGCTGCCGGGCTGGCGCGAGGAGGAGGGGCATCCCTTCAGGACAGAGGTCACCGACGACCAGTTCCTGTTCCTGGGGCCAGCCGGTTCGATCCGTCTGCCGAACTTCGCCATGCCGCCGCTGATGAACAACCACGGCAACTACATTGTGTCGCTTGGTCTCGTCTGTCGCTGGCTGGCGGAAAAGGCGGAAGCGCTCGGCGTCGAGATCTATCCCGGCTTTGCTGCAACCGAAGTGCTTTATAATGACGAGGGTTCGGTGATCGGCGTCGCCACCGGCGACATGGGCATCGAGAAGAACGGCGAACCCGGCCCGAACTTCACCCGCGGCATGGAGCTGCACGGCAAATATGTGCTGATCGGCGAGGGTGTGCGCGGTTCGCTCGCCAAACAGCTGATTGCCAAGTTCGACCTCTCCAGAGACCGCGAACCGCAAAAATTCGGCATCGGCATCAAGGAATTGTGGCAGGTCAAACCGGAGAAGCACAAACAAGGTTTGGTGCAGCACTCGTTCGGCTGGCCGCTTGGCATGAAGACCGGCGGTGGCTCATTCCTCTACCATCTTGAAGACAATATGGTGGCCGTCGGTTTCGTGGTTCACTTGAATTACAAGAACCCCTATCTTTATCCTTTCGAGGAATTTCAGCGCTTCAAGACGCATCCGGCCATCCGCGATACCTTCGAGGGCGGCAAGCGCCTGTCCTATGGCGCGCGCGCCATCACTGAAGGTGGCTATCAGTCGGTTCCGAAGCTGACCTTCCCCGGCGGCGCGTTGATCGGCTGTTCCGCCGGTTTCGTCAACGTGCCGCGCATCAAGGGCAGCCACAATGCGGTGCTGTCGGGCATGCTGACGGCAGACAGGATCGCCGATGCCATCAGGTCCGGCCGCGCCCATGACGAAGTTGTCGAGATCGAGAACGAGTGGCGTCAGGGCGATATCGGCAAGGATCTGAGGATGGTCCGCAACGTCAAGCCGCTGTGGTCGAAGTTCGGCACGGCTGTCGGCGTGGCGCTTGGCGGCCTGGACATGTGGACGAACCAGCTGTTCGGTTTCTCGGTGTTCGGCACGCTGAAGCACGGCAAGACGGATGCCGAAAGTCTTGAACCGGCCTCGAAGCACAAGCCGATCGCCTATCCGAAGCCGGACGGCGTTCTGACCTTTGACCGGCTGTCGTCGGTGTTTTTGTCCTCGACCAACCATGAAGAAGACCAGCCGGTACATCTTCAGGTGAAGGACTTAGGCTTGCAGAAATCATCTGAGCACGATGTCTATGCCGGTCCCTCGACACGCTATTGCCCGGCTGGTGTCTACGAATGGGTGGAGAAGGACGGTCAGGACACCTACGTCATCAACGCCCAGAACTGCGTGCACTGCAAGACCTGCGACATCAAGGACCCCAACCAGAACATCAACTGGGTACCGCCGCAGGGTGGCGAAGGGCCGGTCTACGCCAATATGTAATATTGGCACGGTCCTCACGAAGGTGTCTCTTCCTCATTTCTCTGACGACCGGAGGAATGAGGGAGTGCGTACTCGGCCTGAGTTGTCCATTCCCGGCTTGCGGACGCTTTTTTATCAGTGGTTTGCCGATGATTGCAGATTGCCCTTGGGACACTTACGTATAGGATATGCGCCGACCGGAGCAGCCGTGGCGGCGCGTCCGCGATATGGAGTGAAAGCATGGCCAGCTTCGAAAGGCTGAACATACGTTTGAACGACAGGGCGAAGCGGTTCGCTGCTGTTGCCGGTGGTCTTATGATCGCATTGGCTATGAGTGGTCACCATGCAGGCGCCGCAAGCTGCCGCGCAGATGCCATGGCGGGGATCGACTGGCGGGAATGCAACAAGCGCCTGCTGATGCTGGGCGGAAGCAATCTCGATGCGGCTATGCTCTACGGCACGGATTTCACCTATACGGACCTGCGCGGCTCGTCGCTGAAAAACGCCGACCTGGAAAAGGCCAAGCTTATTCGTACGGCCCTCGGCGAATCGAATTTGCAGGGTGCCAATCTCACGAAGGTTGAAGCATATCGCAGCGATTTCTCCGGGGCAGACGCCACCAATGTGAAATTCGTCAATGCCGAGATGCAGCGGGCGCAGTTCAACAAAGCCAAGCTCGATGGCGCCGATTTCACCAAGGCCGAACTTGGTCGTGCGGATTTTGAAGGTGCGACGTTGAACAGCGCAAAGTTCACGCTGACAAACCTTTCACGCGCACGTTTCAACGGCGCGGTGCTGGGCGGTCCTGTCGATTTCTCCAACGCATTCCTCCTGCTGACCCGCATCGAGGGTGTCGACCTGTCCGCGGCAACCGGGCTGGCGCAGGGGCAGATCGAACTGTCCTGCGGTGATGCGAAGACCAAATTGCCTGCCGGGATGACCGTGCCTGCATCTTGGCCGTGCCCCGAAGAGCCGGAAGACGACTGATCGTCATCAGGCCGTGCAACCGCGTCGCACGGCCTTTCTGTTTCGATGGACTAGAAACCTGACAGAACGATCTTGCCTTTGGCCTTGTTGCTTTCGATCAGCGCGTGCGCCTTGATGAGATTGGCAGCGTTGATCGTGCCGAACACTTCGGTCAGTGTCGTCCTGATCGTACCGGCATCCACCAGTTCCGAGACGTGATTGAGCAGCTTGTGCTGTTCGATGATGTCGGCCGTCTGGAAGACGGCGCGGGCGAACATCATTTCCCAATGGATCGAAAGGCTTTTGCGCTTGAACGGCATGGCGTCGAAGCCGCCGGCCGGATCGTCGATCAGCGCGAAACGGCCCTGCGGCGCAATGACGGCGACGCTGTCGGCGGCATGAAAGTCGCTGTGTGTCGTGGAGAACACGAAGGCCGGCGCACCAATCCCGAGTGCTTCCACCTGCGGGGCGATCGGTTTGCTGTGATCGACCACATGGTGCGCGCCGAGATCCTTTACCCAATCGACCGTTTCCGGACGGGATGCCGTGGCGATGACGGTGAGGTCGGTGAGAGCGCGAAGCAACTGGATGGCGATGGAGCCGACGCCGCCCGCGCCGCCGATAACGAGAATTGCATTAGCAGCACCGGGAACAGGGTCTTTCACCCGCAAACGGTCGAACAGCGTTTCGTAAGCCGTAATGGCTGTGAGCGGCAGTGCGGCGGCTTCTTCAAAGGAAAGTGTCTGCGGCTTCACGCCAACGATACGTTCGTCGACCAGATGAAATTCGCTGTTGGAGCCGGGCCGGTTGATAGCGCCTGCGTAGAACACGGCGTCACCCGGCTTGAACAGCGAGACTTTCTCACCGACCGCCTTGACGATACCGGCCGCGTCGAAACCAAGCACACGGTACTCGCCATTTTCCGGTGTCTGGTTGCGACGGACCTTGGTGTCGACCGGATTGACCGAAACGGCCTTCACCTCGACAAGAATATCGTGCCCCTTCGCCTCCGGGACGGGCAGGTCGATATCGATCAGGGCGTCCTGCGCGGTGACTGGCTGGGCTTTCTGGTAACCGATGGCACGCACTTGCATTCTCCTTTGCTTGTTTGCGTGCCTCTTACTTGATACATATGAGCGGCCTTCGCAAGAATGCACATTTTTTGATGATACATACAAAAAGGATACCGTCATGTCTCGCCCGCGCGCCAAGCTGACTGGCAATTTTCCCGGCTGCCCGGTGGAATCGACGCTGAGTTTCATCGACGGAAAATGGAAAGGGGTGATCCTGTATCACCTGATGAATTCCGGCATCCTGCGTTTCAACGAACTGCGCCGCAATATTCCAAGCGTCACGCAACGCATGCTGACCAAGCAGTTACGGGAGCTGGAGGAGGCAGGGCTGATTTCACGCACCGTCTTTCCGGTGGTGCCGCCACGCGTGGACTATGCGCTGACCCCGCTCGGAGAAAGCATGAAGCCGGTGATCTCGGCGTTGAAAACATGGGGTGACTCTCACGTGGTCTGCAAGAACGGCGAGAAATACACGCGCATGCCGCAGGAAAACGAAAAAGCGGCATGAAAACAAGCCGTCGCCTAAGCCATTTTCCCCTGCTGCGATGCAACACGTATTTGCCCCGATTGAGGCATAATGGTGCGGCATCGATTCGCAAGCAGGGACATCAAATCATATGAGCATGGGTTGGCTTGAGGCCGGTTTTCTCGGTCTGTTGCAGGGATTGACAGAGTTTCTTCCCATTTCCTCGAGCGCGCATCTGCGGATTGCCGGAGAGTTTCTGCCCTCCGGCACGGATCCGGGAGCAGCATTTACCGCGATCACCCAGATCGGCACGGAACTGGCGGTTCTGGTTTATTTCTGGTCTGATATCATGCGGATCGCCATTGCCTGGCTGCGCAAGAATCTCAGGCTTGGCGGCACCTACGATCCGGCCGATGTGCGCCTCGGCTGGCTGATCATCATCGGCTCCGTGCCGATCGTCCTGCTTGGGTTGCTGTTCAAGGACGCCATCGAACATTCGCTGCGCAATCTCTACATCACCGCCATCATGCTGATCGTGTTCGGCATCGTCCTGGGTGTTGCCGACCGGATTGGAGCCAAGCGCTACAAGCTGAACCAGCTGATCTGGCGCGATGGCATCCTGTTCGGTTTTGCGCAGGCCATGGCGCTCATCCCCGGCGTGTCTCGCTCCGGCGGCACCATCAGCGCGGGCCTGCTGCTCGGTTACACGCGCGAAGCAGCGGCGCGTTATTCCTTCCTGCTTGCCGTTCCCGCCGTTTTCGGTTCCGGTTTCTACCAGCTGTTCAAGAGCATAGGTGAGGACAACCCGGTTGGCTGGGGTCCGACGGCGCTGGCGACATTCATCGCCTTCGTGGTCGGTTACGGCGTGATCGTCGTGTTCCTGAAGCTCGTGTCGACCAAGAGCTACATGCCGTTCGTCTGGTACCGCGTGGCGATCGGCGTGATCCTGCTTGGCCTTTTGTCAACCGGTGTCATCAACGCTGGCGGTTGATCTAACACGAAGGCCTGCCATCGCGCTCAAAGCGCTGGCAGGCTGATGCCTGGCGATAGTGTCAGCTCGCCTGGGCACCGCCGATCACGAAGATATCTAGACCGGCGACGTCGCGCTCGATGAGTGTGAAGCCCTGTTTCAGATAATAGGGTGCCTTGTCGGATGTGGCGCAGAGATAGCAGGAGGGGTGCCCGCTCTTCTCCGACTCTCCACGGCTTTCCGCAATCAGCCGGGCCGCAATGCCCTGTCGCCGGAATCCTGGCTCGACCCAGAGCGCCGCTATCCACGGCGCATATTGCGGCCTCTCGTCGTGGTCGTTCGAGATCACCAGAACGGACCCGGCATAGACGCCATTCTCATGGGCGACGAGTGCAAAGGGAACGCCATCGCTTTCCAGCATCGACTCAAGATGCGCGCGATATTGCCCCAGGGGAAGGCCGCTTTCTGTCCACCATTCGTTCCAGCCTCGGTCGGCGATGAGATCCGCGAAGTGCGGATAGTCTCTGAGATTGGAAACATTCATTGGGCGACCTCCATCATGCCATTTTTCAGCCATTACGCCACCGACCCTGAATCGGTTCCGCAGTGTTTGAATGTAACTATATGGAAATGCCGCTGTTTTCGAGCGCGACCGTTGAAGCAACCCGGCCGTGCCTGCCGCCCGGCCGGGTTGCTTCATTGCCTCAGAGCAGCGTACCGCTCAGGATGACAAGCGCCACGGAGAAGTAGATGACCAGTCCGCTGACATCCACGAGCGTTGCCACAAACGGTGCGGATGCGCTGGCAGGGTCGAGCCGCAGGCGTTGCAGCACGAAGGGCAGCATGGAACCCGCCAGTGAGCCGAAGGTGACGATGCCGACGAGGGCGGCAAAGACCGTGAAGCCAACCAGCATCCAGTGCTCACCGTAATCGTAGAAACCGGCCTTCTGCCAGATCGTCAGCCGTAGGAAGCCGATGGCGCCGAGAATGCAGCCGAGTGTCAGCCCTGTCGGGATTTCACGCAGCAGCACCCGCCACCAGTCTTTCAGCTTCAGTTCGCCAAGCGCCAGCGCCCGGATGATGAGCGACGTCGCCTGCGAGCCGGAGTTGCCTCCAGACGACATGATGAGCGGAATGAACAGCGTCAGCACCACGGCCTTTTCCAGCTCGCCCTCAAAGTGCTGCATGGCGCTCGCCGTCAGCATTTCGCCGAGGAACAGGGCTGCGAGCCACCCGGCACGCTTGCGGATCATGTCCGGGAAGCCGATAGCCATATAGGGCTTGCCGAGGGCTTCCATACCGCCGAACTTCTGCGCATCTTCCGTCGTATCGGCAATCATCGTGTCGATCACGTCATCCACGGTGACGATGCCGAGAATATGGGCGTGTTCGTTCACGACCGGCAGTGCCAGAAGGTCATGCTTGCGAATGAGCCGGGCGACGTCTTCCTGCGACATCATCGGATCGGCATAGACCAGGCCTTCCTTCGAGGCGACGCTCAGGATAGACGCGCCGGGTTCGCCGGTCAGCAGACGCCGTAGCGTCACCACCTTCGAAAGCGTTCTGTCCGCGGCGAGCACATAGATGGCGTAGACCGTTTCACGCGACCGCTCCACGACACGGATGTGCGAAAGGGTCTGCTCCACCGTCCAGTCGTCAGGGACGCTGACGAATTCCGTGGTCATGATGGAGCCGGCGGTGCGAGGCGGATAACCCATCAGGTGCTGAATGGAGAGGGCAGTCGCACGGTCGAGCCGGGAGAACAGCCGGGCGCGTGGCTCGTCTTCCATCTCGGCCAGAATATCGGCGACACGGTCGTCCGACATCAGGTTGATGATGGGAGCGGCCTGTTCGACCGGAAAAAGGGCGATGATCTCGGCTGCTCTGTGCAGCTCGGGCCGGTCGAGAATGGCGACGGCCTTTGCTTTCGGCATGGCAAGCAGCGCTGCTGCGGCAGAAACCACATCCAGCGTGTTCAGCTGCTCGACACGTTCTGCAATGGTGACTGGGCCGGAGTTACCGCCGCGGAGAAGACGCGCGGCCTTGCTGGCCCTCTGGGAGAGGTTGTGGAAGTTCATGATTGCTCACCTTTCCGTCGATTCGCCGATCACGGCGAACGCGGTGGTGAGCCGACAGTGGTCGGATCAGTTCACGCTCGCCGATCTCGGCAAAGGCAATCGACTGCTACTGTCGCTAGACATCCAATGATGCTCCGTTGAAATCCGCGCGATGCTGCGTCACAGCATGCGCGTGAAGATGTGTTGCGCCTGAAACGAAAAAGAGTCAAGCGCCCCGAATGTGAAATTCAGGCAAGGTGGTAACCCTGCCTCCGGCTGTTGGAATAGGCGACGTCAGGCAGCTTTTTCCCGCCGCTCGACAGCCACGGACACCAGAAATACGCCGAGGCCGAGAAGCGAAAGAACCGCTCCTACATAACCGGTGGAGGCATAGCCGTAACCCATCGCTATCACCATGCCGCCAAGCCATGCACCGAGCGCGTTGGCGATGTTGAAGGCGGAATGGTTCGACGCGGCCGCCAGCGTCTGCGCATCCGCTGCGACGTCCATCAGACGCGTCTGCACGGCAGGGCAGGCGGCAAAACCGCAGCCGATCAGGAAAACGCACAGGCATAGCATGTAGGGATTGTGCGCGGTCAGCCCGAACAGCACCATCAGAACCACGTTGAAGGCCAGCATGCCGCCGATCGTGCCGTTGAGCGAGATATCCGCAAGACGCGAGCCGACGACGTTGCCGACATTCATGCCGATGCCGAACAGCGCCAGCACCATGGAAACCGTGGAAACAGGCATCATCGCCACATCGGTGGTCGTCTTGGCGATATAGCTGAAGACCGCGAACATGCCGCCGAAGCCGACGGATGCGATCGCCAGCGTCAGCCACACCTGCACGCGGCGGAACGCGCCGAGTTCACGCCACAGGCTTGCGCCTTCTTCCACCTTGTCGCGCGGCTGGAAGAACCACAGCAGTGCAACGGTCAGGAAACCGATGCCGCCGACCAGCATGAAGGCGGCGCGCCAGGAGAACATCTGGCCGAAGAATGTCGCGAGCGGCGTACCGAGTAGTGTCGCGATGGTCAGGCCAAGCATGACGCGGCCAACGGCCCGCGCCCGCTTGTGGATGGGCGCCATGGAGGCGGCGACGAGTGCTGCAACGCCGAAATAGGCGCCGTGCGGCAGGCCGGTGATGAAACGCAGTATGGTGAAGCTGAGGAAATCCGGCGCCATGGCGCTGAGGATGTTGCCGACTGCAAAAAGACCCATCAGGCCAAGCAGCAAGGCGCGGCGCGTCATGCGTGCGGCAAGGACCGCGATGATCGGTGCTCCGATGACGACGCCGAGCGCGTAGGCCGTGATGACGTAGCCCGCCTGCGGGACGCTCACGCCATATGTTGTGGCAACATCGGGAAGCAGGCCCATGATGGCGAATTCGCCGGTGCCGATGCCGAAGCCACCTGCTGCAAGCGCCAGTTCGATAAGGGCGACGGCAAGTGGCGGCAAGGTAGCGGCGGACGCCGTCGCGCCAATGGTTTCACTCTCCGCTTCAAGGCGGACTTCCGAAATATTCGACTGGCTCATGACGACCTGAGAAGGGGATGCAAACAGAAAAAAGGGCAAGGCTGTATGGGAAACAGCCTGCCCTGACTGGAGATGCGCGGCCATGAAAATGACCTTAAGTAACCTCTAACATGGAATAATGCATTGCGGTAGACTCATTCGAGGCAAAAATATTGCGTTCACGCGATGGTGTTTGGAACCTCATCCAGCGGCGGACACTTATGCGCCTGCATGGCCGAGTGGCAGAACCGGGTAAGACATGAAACTTGTAGCAGTTTTCAACCGCGATGGCGGTACCTTTCGTACAACGGACATGCAGGCCTATTGCGATCACGCGCGGCAGGTGTTCACCCAGACAGGCCACGAGGTCGACTGCCGCCCCGTCGACGGCAAGGACATTATGGCTGAACTGGAGCGAGCCGCAGATGAGCCGGGCATCGATGGCATCATCGCGGGCGGTGGTGACGGGACGATTTCGGCCGCTGCCGGGATTGCCTGGAAACACGGCATCGCGCTGGGCGTCATCCCGGCGGGAACCATGAACCTCTTCGCGCGCTCCCTGAAGGTGCCGCTCGATATTCACCAGGCTCTAGATACGCTCGCAACAAGTGAAGTTGCCGAAGTGGATATTGCCAGCGCCAATGGACGCCTGTTCGTGCACCAGTTTTCGGCCGGTCTGCATTCGCGCATGGTTCGTTATCGCAACAACCTCGCATTTGCCTCGCGTCTCGGCAAGATCAAGGCAAGCGTGCGCGCCGCGATCAACGTCATCCTGAATCCGCCGGTTTTCGAGGTCGAGTTTACGGTGAATGGCGAAAAGCAGTTGCGCAAGGTTTCAGCCATCTCCGTCTCCAACAACGAGTTCGGCCAGAATGCCCTGTTGGTAGCGGATGATGTGTCCGGCGGCCATCTCGGTTTTTACCTCACCGATCCCCTGCGCCCGGCAGGCGTGGCCAAGCTGGCGCTGGACATTCTGCGCGGCAGATTCAAGGAAAATGCTTCGGTCACCGCCATGACGGCCACGGCGGTCGAACTGCATTTTCCCAAGCGACGCCATGACGTGCGCTGCGTGATCGACGGCGAACTGCTGCCGATGGAACGTGACGTCGCGCTGAAGCTGCACGCCCGCGAACTGAAGGTTCTGGTGGGGCGCCAGTTCTTCGCGGCAAGCTAGAGCGTTTCCTCGATAAATGGAAACGCTCTAAATCCGCGGCAGATAGGTGCGATAATCGAAATCCGAAACCGTGCGCAGAAAGGTGATCGCTTCCTTGCGTTTCGTATCGGCGTAGAGCTTGCGATACCGCGCCCCGAAAATGTGCGCCATGACCGGCGAGGCGGCGAAATCCTCGACGGCTGTCAAAAAATCATGCGTCAGGCGTCGTTTTGCCGGGCTTTCCTGCCCGGGTCCTGTCTCGGGGCCGGGGTCGAGCTGGTTGTCCAGCCCGAGAAGCATTCCGCCTAGGATTGCAGCCAGCAGAAGATGGGGGTTGGCATCCGCACCGGCGACGCGGTGCTCTATGCGGGCGGCCGGGCCATTGGCATCGGGAATGCGCACGGCGGTGCCGCGATGCCCGTAGCCCCAGTCGATATCGACCGGCGCAAAGGACCCCGGCTGGAAACGTCGGTAGGAATTGGCAAAGGGCGCGAAGATCGCCTGCGCATCGCGCATGGTGTTGAGCAGTCCGGCGCATACCGATTTCAGGCGTACCGGATCGCCACCTTGCGCGTCGAGAATGTTTTTCCCATCGCGGTCGAGTACGCTGACATGCACATGCAGGCCGGAACCGGCCTGATCCGAATAGGGCTTTGCCATGCAGGTGGATTTCAGCCCGTGCTTTCTGGCGGCATGGTCCGCAAGCCGCTTGAGATAGATGCAGTCGTCTGCGGCAGCCAGCGCATCGGCGCGGTGCAGCAGATTGACCTCGAACTGGCCGGGGCCGAACTCCGCCGTTGTTGCGTCTGCCGGAAGGTCCTGGAGTTTCGCCCAGTCGTTCAGCGTTTGCAGAAAACCGTCCATGGTGTCGGTCGCGCCCATGTCGTAGAGCTGTGCGCCGGTCACCTCGCCACGAAATGCAAGGCTTGCGGGCGGGCGAGGTTTGCCTGTTTCCCGCCAGTCGTTTTCCACGAGGTAGAATTCAAGCTCGGTCGCCACAACGGGTGTCAGCCCGAGGTACGAATACCGCTTCAGCACATTGGCCAGAATGGCGCGTGGGTCCATGAAGCTCGGGCTGCCGTCCATCTCGTGCATGGTGGCCAGAACCTGCTGCGAGCCTTCGGGCGCCCAAGGCATAGGCGCGAGGCTGCGCGTGTCCGGAACGCAGACGCCATCCGGATCGCCGATGGTCAGGGAAAGGCCGGTGATATCGTCATTGTCGTCGCCCCAGATGTCGAGGGACTGGGTGGAGGAGGGCAGCCTGACCGTACCTTCCCATATTTTTTTGTCCTTGCCGGGTGGAATGCGCTTTCCCCGCAGATCGCCGTTCATACCCACCAGAAGGATTTCCGTGCGGGGCTGCTGGTCGTTCGGGGTGCGGATATCCGACAGGGATTTCGATGTCATGTTTGGCTTTCTGCTTGTTTCGATTGCAACGATAAGTCGAAACGGCAAGCCTTGCCAAATCGAATCTGCCCGGCCATGGTCCTTCAAGGTGCGGTTTTAACGAGCGCCGTTCCCAATCTGGAGTGCGATCCGTCATGAATGAAATCACCAAGGGCATGTCCAACCTTGCGGCCATCGATGCCGCCCATCACCTTCATCCCTTTTCCGATATGGGTAAGCTCAATGCGGCGGGAACCCGCATCATCGAACGGGCCGAAGGCGTTTTCATCTATGACAGCACGGGCAAGAAATATCTCGATGCATTCGCTGGGCTATGGTGCGTCAACATCGGCTACGGCCGCAAGGAAATCGCTGACGCTGTTGCCCGTCAGATGAACGAGCTGCCCTATTACAACGCCTTCTTCGGCACCACGACGCCGCCCGCGACCCTGCTGGCGCAGAAGATCGTCTCCCGCGCCGGACCGAAGATGAACCATGTGTTCTTCACCAATTCCGGCTCTGAGGCGACCGATACGTGGTTCCGCATGGCGCGCGTCTACTGGAAGGCGCTTGGGCATCCCTCCAAGACAAAGATCATCGCCCGCAAAAACGGCTATCACGGCTCCACGGTCGCAGGAGCGTCTCTGGGCGGCATGAAATGGATGCACGAGCAGGGCAATCTGCCGATCGAGGGCATCGCCCATATCAACCAGCCTTATTGGTATGCGGAAGGCGGCGATCTTTCGCCAGCCGAATTCGGTCTGAAGGTCGCCCGCGAACTGGACGCCAAGATCGACGAACTGGGCGAGGAAAATGTCGCCGCCTTCGTGGCCGAACCCATTCAGGGTGCGGGTGGCGTCATCGTGCCGCCGGAAACCTACTGGCCGGAAATCGCCCGCATCTGCAAGGCCCGCAACATCCTGCTGGTGTCGGATGAGGTGATCTGCGGCTTTGGACGATTGGGCTCTTGGTTCGGTTATCAGCATTTCGGCGTCGAGCCGGATCTGGCGCCCGTCGCGAAGGGCCTGTCGTCGGGCTATCTGCCGATTGGCGGCGTGCTTGTCTCCGATCGTGTCGCCGAGGTGATGCTGAACGACGTCGGCGATTTCAACCACGGTTTCACCTATTCCGGCCATCCCGTCTGCGCCGCCGCAGCGCTGGAAAATCTGAGAATCATCGAGGACGAGGGGCTGGTGGAACGCGTTCGCGACGATATCGGCCCCTATTTCGCCAAGGGTTGGAAAAGCCTTTCCGATCACGAGGTTGTTGGCGAAGCGGTGAACGTCGGCCTGATGGGCGGCTTGCAACTCGCCGTGGACAAGACGACCCGCAAACGTTACGCCAAGCCCGAAGATGCGGGCGTTGCGGTGCGCAATCATTGCCTGGCGAACGGTCTGGTGATGCGCGCCACCGGCGACCGCATGCTTGCCTCTCCGGCGCTGACGATCAGCCGGTCGGAGGTGGATGAAGTGATTGAAACTCTGCGCAAGGGACTGGATCATTTGCGCGATACCGTTAAGGAATAGACCGATGGCCGGACAGGAACACCACTACAGCGTCAAGGTGACGTGGACCGGAAATCGCGGCACCGGTACGAGCGGCTATCGCGAATACGACCGAGATCATACCCTCTCCGCCGAAGGCAAGCCGGATATTGCCGGTTCGTCCGATCCGGCTTTTCGTGGCGACCCGGCGCGCTGGAACCCGGAAGAGCTGCTCGTTGGCTCGCTGTCTGCCTGTCACAAGCTCTGGTATCTGCATTTCTGCGCCGTCTCCGGCGTCATCGTCAGCGAATATGTCGACAATGCCGAAGGCACGATGGTTATGGAAAAGGACGGTGCCGGTCATTTCAGCGAAGTGGTTCTGAAACCGGTGGTGACGATCTCCAAGGGCGATCCGGCCGTTGCGCGGGAACTGCACGAGGACGCGCATGACAAATGCTTCATCGCCAGGTCGGTCAATTTCACCGTCCGTATCGAGGCAACGATAAAGACGGCTTGATTCTCTCCGTCTTTTATCCGGTTTCGGTGCGCCCGCATTTTCAGTGCGGGCGCATTTTGTATTTTTACTGGAACGCCGTTTCGTAGAAGCTGCGCAGCTTGCGGGAATGCAGCGTTTCCTTCTGCATGGCGGCGAGCTTCTGGACGGCGCGAATGCCGATCTGCAGATGCTGGGCGACCTGCGTTCGGTAGAACTCGGTGGCCATGCCCGGCAGCTTCAGTTCGCCGTGAAGCGGCTTGTCCGAAACGCACAGCAGGGTGCCATAAGGAACGCGGAACCGGAAGCCGTTGGCGGCGATGGTGGCCGATTCCATGTCGAGAGCGATGGCGCGCGACTGCGACAGGCGCTTCACCGGTCCCGCCTGATCGCGAAGTTCCCAGTTGCGATTGTCGATGGTCGCGACCGTGCCGGTTCGCATGATGCGCTTCAGTTCGAAGCCCTCATAGCCTGTTACTTCGGCAACGGCGCCTTCCAGTGCAAGCTGCACTTCGGCGAGCGCCGGGATTGGAACCCAGACCGGCAGGTCATCGTCCAGAACGTGATCCTCGCGCACATAGGCATGCGCCAGAACATAATCGCCAAGCCGCTGGCTGTTGCGAAGACCGGCGCAGTGGCCGACCATCAGCCAGGCATGCGGGCGCAGCACGGCAATGTGGTCGGTGATCGTCTTGGCATTTGAGGGGCCGACGCCGATATTGACCAGCGTTATGCCCGCATGACCCTTCTTCTTCAGGTGATAAGCAGGCATCTGCGGCAGGCGACCAAGCGTCATATCCGTTTCCGGCCGGTCGGAACCGGCATGGGTGATGATGTTGCCCGGCTCCACGAAGGCAGTGTAACCCTCGCCACCATCCGCCATCATCTTGCGAGCCCAGGCTGCGAACTCATCGATGTAGAACTGGTAGTTGGTGAAAAGCACGAAATTCTGGAAGTGGCTGGCGCTTGTCGCCGTGTAGTGACTGAGGCGAGCCAGAGAATAATCGATGCGCTGTGCGGTAAACGGCGCAAGCGGGGCGGGCTCGCCGGGCACCTGGTCGTATTCGCCGTTGGCGATCAGGTCGTCGGTGTTGTTGAGGTCCGGCGTATCGAACAGATCGCGCAGCGGCACATCCGACAGCGAGGAGGCGGCTGCCGCTTCCACGTAGGCACCTTCACCAAAGGCGAAGTGCAGCGGGATGGGCGTGGCGGATTCGGCAATCGTCACGGGAACGCTGTGGTTCTTCATCAGCAGGCCGAGCTGTTCCTTGAGGTAATGCCGGAAAAGCTGCGGGCGGGTAATGGTGGTGGTGTAGACGCCGGGGGCGGTGACATGGCCGTAGGACAGGCGCGAATCCACATGGCCGAAACTGGATGTTTCAAGGCTGACCTGCGGATAACAGGCGCGGTAACGGCCCTCGATGGGAGCGCCCTGCGCCAGATCCGTGAAGGATCTGATGAGGAAATTCGTGTTACGCTCATAAAGCGCGGTCAACGCCTCTACGGCCTCTTTCGGGGCCGTGAAAGTCTGCGGCGCGAAAGGCTCCGGCGTGATGAAGGTGAGGGGCGGAATCGTGTGCTTTGCTATCGTCATGGCCCATTATAGGGAGCCAATTTTCACAGGCAAGCGACAGAAATATGTGGGTTTGAAAAAGAAACGGCCGAATGGCCCGCTCAGCCGAGCGCGCCGCGCTGCAGGCTCATCAGCAGCACGAAACCGGCGCCCTTTGATGCCGGACGGGGATCCGCCTTGTAGACGGCAAGCCCCGCCACCGGTCCGAGGAACATGGAGGCGACAAGGGTAAGCCGCAGAATGGAAAATAACGTGCCGGAGAAATTGCTGGTCATCGTCGTTTCCTCAAAGCACAACGGGGCAGTTGGGGCCGGGAACCGCGCTCTGCTTGCAGGCAAGCGCCGCACCGGCGTTCACACGCTGGAAGCTGCGGTTCGGATTGACGACAAGCGACGCGAAGGACATGGCGAAAATTGCCATGAGCACCACGATGATCGTAAGGCGGCGGATCAGCTTTGCCATGTCCATTCCCCTTTGTTGGAGTTGATGGACAGAGTTTTGCCATACTTGGACTGAACCGATGCTGAGAACCCGGTTCATATGGCATTCAGGGAGGTTAATGCGGCCATTCCGTGATGAAAGACGCCGGAGCAAGGACATAAAAAGCCAGCATCTACCCGTTTCGGGCTATGTTGGAAAAGTGCCTGCACCGGCAGCCAGCACCTAGATGGGGCCGGTGATAGACTTGGATCGGTGGCGTCGACAATCGGAAGGTGATGCTTCTGCGCGGCGGCAAACATGCCGTCGTTTTTCACGCCGCGAGTGTTCGATGAAGGCATCCATGACTCGGCGTCGTTCAGTCGAGGCATCATGATATGCCGCCTCGCAACGCATCCTGTCCATCAGGAAATCGTTGTCCGCATGGAGAAGCGCCCCACGATGCCGTTCTGGAGCAGGGGCGATATGAGGTCGGCCGAAGCACCGATTCTTCGAAACAACGGGCCTGCCGATGCAAGATCGTGTCTCGATTTTACGAACCAGTGGATCGTATCAGCAGACATGCGGGTGTAATATTCCTCGACGGACAAAGGTATGTCTGGCCAAGGGCGTCCGGGATGACGTGCAAGGCTGTCCGTTGATATCGCCTCTCACTGCAGACTTTCGCTCAACGGGCATGCGAGTGTTGTTTTCCCGGCATGTGAAGTGCCTGAAATCAGAATTTACGAAGTGATCGGGCACATTCGTCATTCTCTATGGGAGAGATCCGGCGCAACGATACGTCGGCAGATTGACTATTCCGCCAGCTAACGTTTCGCTGCGCCCTTGTTCATTTCTTACAGACGTGTCCAGGTCTGTGATTTGCACAGCACCTTCAGCACGCAGCCTTTCATGCTGAGCGAATTGCCGGAAACCGTGCCGGAGCCGCTATAGGTCTTGTCGTTGGCCGGATCGGTGATGTCGCCAGAATAGCTGTTGCCGCTACCGCTCATCCTGCCGATCTGTTTTCCGGCGTGTTTGCCGGTCTTCAGCGTCACGCAGAATGCCGAACCGCAGGGTGCGATGGCGGCGGTTTCGCCGCTGGCGGTCTTCCAGTTGCCTTCGATGGCCTCACCGGCAAGCGCCGAGCCACCGATCATGACAAGTGCCGCAGCCAGAATCGTGATTTTTTTCATACGGACCTCCCAATCCAATGTGCCGGAGCCACTCCTGCTTCGGCCCCCGCACTCGCATCTCCTCATGCGAATGCAGCGATTTATAATTAACGTGAACGTAAAAGGAAATATGCGCTGGGCTGGATTCCGCTGTTTTTTCGGTCGGCGAGATGCGGGGAGAGTGCTGATGCCGAAAACGATGTTTTTCGCATGGTTAGGGAAGGGTTGATTTCCATTCGTAAAACTTTCGTAAAAATGCGCAGAAAGTCCTTAATTTCCGGGCCTCGGCATATTTAACAAAAACCCAACTTTACCAATCGTTTGGACTTTGTTTGCGGCGTATTAATCATGCCTTTTAAGCGCCCGTTGAAAGCCCGCTGGCATAGTGAGGCCATCGAAAGCGCAGGGCAAACCTGCCAGCCGGAAGGACCATACAAAGCCGCGGAAGACGGTAGGTCACAAAGGCAAGACGCCCGCTCAGAGGCGAACATGAATGAACCAATGCAAGGTTACGAAACAGGGATAAAAACAATGGCACGCTTTGAAATTCGCGACATCGAAATGGCGATTGCCTCGGGCGAAAGCCGCGTCGAAACTCTTTGCAATCTGGGTCTGGTCTATGCGACCGGCAAGGGCGGCAAGGTGGATCTGATCGCGGCTCACAAATGGCTCAACATTGCCGCCATTCGCGGTTCGGAACGGGCAGCTTCCCTGCGCGCCGATCTGGCCCGCAACATGACGAAGGCAGAACTTGCCGAGGCACTGCGCGCCGCCCGCGAATGGATGACGATGCACTGATAATTCATCACAGCACTCAATACGGAATGCCTTCATTTTCCGGATGCGGTTCCTCCAGTCCTGCTCTCCGGTATAAACGAAAGTAAAACCCGAAGGGGAATGCGGCGAGGGCGCCCGCAAGGACGCTTTTGCGCTGACACATCGAACCGCGACCGGCAGGAACAAGGCCGGCGCGGTTCTTTTATGTCTGGTATGTCTGGGATTCAGGAGAGCGAAAAACGATTCCGCGACAGTGATTTAGCGGACGGTTTTGAATAGCTGTCACAGTATCTTTTCTTCCGTCATTCCGGCTCAAGGCCGGAATGACGGAAGATGTCCGTATATGAGATTTTCTCTGTCACCGTTTGGGTTCTCAACCCAGCGCTTTCAGAACCTTCGGCAACGCCTTTTCGAACAGGTCGATCTTGTCATCCGTTCCGGCGCTGACACGGATGCAGCGGTTGAGCGGTTCGACGCCCGGCATGCGAATGAAGACGCCGTGTCCCATCAGGCCATCGACGATGGCGCGGGCGTAGGAACCGTCGCGGTGGCAGTCTATGGTGACGAAGTTGGTGGCCGAGGGCAGGGGCGACAGGCCGTTGTCGCGGGCGATTTGCGAAATGCGGTCGCGAGCGGCGGCGATTCTGGCGACGACCTCATGCAGGTAGTCCTGATCCTTCAGTGCCGCGAGCGCTCCTGCAACGGAGACGCGGGCCATGCCGAAATGGTTGCGGATCTTGTCGAACGCCTGAACGTTGCCGAGCGTGCCGATGGCGTAACCAACACGCGCACCGGCAAGGCCATAAGCCTTGGAGAAGGTGCGCATACGCAGTACGTTCGGCTGGCCGATCAGGGCGTCGATGGCGGGGACTGCGCTGGCCGGTGCTGTTTCGCAATAGGCTTCATCGAGAATGAGCAGGCAGTTTTCCGGCAGCGCGCGGGCAAAGGCCACGACCTCGTTTGCCTCCCACCAGCTTCCCATCGGGTTGTCGGGATTGGCGAAATAGACCAGCGGCGCATTTTCCCTGACGACAAGGTCGAGGAGGCCGTCGAGGTTTTCGTGGTCATCGACGTAGGGTGTGGTGACGAGCTTTCCGCCGAAACCATTCACATGATAGTTGAAGGTCGGGTATCCGCCATAAGACGTCACGACCGGCGTACCCGGCTCGACGATGAGGCGTGCGATCTCCCCGAGGAGGCCATCGACACCGCTGCCGATCGCAACGTTGCCGCGGGAGATGCCATGGTGAATGGCAAGCGCTTCCTTCAGTTCGAAATTTTCCGGATCGCTATACATCCAGGTATCGGCCGCAGCATCCCGCATCGCCAGAAGCACCGAAGGCGCCGGGCCAAAGCCGCTTTCGTTCGCACCGATTCGCGCTTCCACCTTCAGGCCGCGATTTCTCTCGATGGCTTCCGGGCCGACGAAAGGAACGGTGGAGGGAAGGGATGCGGCAAGCGGCGTAAGGCGCGAAAAAGCGGACATTGCGGAAAATTCCAGTACCTGTTGAAAAAGTCCGGCACACAATAGGTGGAAAACGGCAGGGTTCAAGCCGGGTCACCGGCCGCAAGGACTGTTTTGAGTCGGAATTTTGCTGCCTGGCGGTGCCCCCCGAGGTTGTGGGGCGCGCCGCCGGCAAATCCATAGCCGCCCTCAGGCGCTGGTTTCGAAGCTCAACCTGCGCACATGATGCAGAAACTCCGCATCGATCAGCATGTTGAAGCCGACGATTGCCTTTTCCTCTTCCCGGCGGATGAGATTGCATCCGATCTCGTCGCGGATGCCGAGGATTTCCAGGTAAAAATTGACCGGCATGTCGAGATGCGGACTGACTTCTATCTCCGCGCCATAAAGAGATATGGTGCGAACCAGGCAGCGCATCGTGTTCTTGGCGCTCAGGTGATGGCCGATGAAGGTGATCTTGCCGGGGCGGTCGATCTGGAATTTTTCGTACATTTCGTCCGGAGCAACGCTCCGGTGCGGATCCATATGCAAGGCCACAATAACCTCCCAGACTGCTTTTTCTTTAGACGGTTATTTTAGCGCAACTTCCTTGCCGGGAGCTGAACAAAATATGGTCATTTGTCTCTGCTGCCCTCTGCCGAATAAATGAAGAGGGGACCGAAGCCGATGTTTCCATTTGCAAAACCATCTGCAGGCAGGGGTGTGGAAAAGCCTCCTTCCTTTGTGTTTCAGTACGGTGCAGGCGTCTGTTTCCGCAGTTGACGCGAGCCGTACTTGGCGTTACGCCTCTGTGATCATCATGCTTCGCATCGGGCGTCATCGCTCATCGATCGCGATTCATTCCGGGAGAACAATGTGGCGGACAGGCTGGTAATCGTCGGGGCGGGGCAGGCGGCATTTGCGCTCGCGGCGAAATTGCGGGCTTTGAAGGATCCTCGGCCCATCACCATCGTCGGCTCGGAAGACGTCTTTCCCTATCAGCGCCCGCCGCTTTCAAAGAAATACCTGATGGGCGAAATGACCTTCGACCGGCTGATGTTCCGGCCGGAACAATGGTACGCGGAAAACGATGTCGAAATCCGTCTTTCCACATGGGTGGAGGAGATTGATCGGGACGCAAAGACCATACGCATGCAGGACGGAAGCACGCTCTCTTACGATAAGCTGGTCCTGGCCACCGGCGCCACGCCACGCCTTCTGCCCGCCAGCATCGGCGGCGATCTGGAAGGCGTTCTGGCGGTCCGCGACAAGCGCGATGCCGACCGGCTGATGGAGGAAATGAAACCCGGCCGCAGACTGCTCGTGATCGGCGGCGGTTACATCGGGCTGGAGGCGGCAGCCGTTGCCCGCAAGCTCGGCCTGGACGTGACGCTGATCGAAATGGCAGACCGCATTCTGCAGCGCGTCGCGGCAAAGGAAACCGCCGATATCATGCGCGCAATTCACACGGCGCAGGGGGTCTCGATTCGCGAGAAGACAGGTCTGGTCCGCCTTGTTGGCATGGACGGCCATGTGGCCGCCGCCGAACTGTCCGATGGCTCGATGCTGGATGTGGATTTTGTCATTGTTGGTATCGGCGTGACGCCAAATGACCGGCTGGCCCGCGAGTCGGGGCTGGACGTCGGCAATGGCATAGCCGTCGATGAGTTCACCCGAACCTCCGACAAGGACATTCATGCGGTTGGCGATTGTGCGCTGCTGCCGTGGGAAGACGGGCAGGTCAGATTGGAATCGGTGCAGAACGCCGTCGATCAGGCCGAGGCTGCCGCCATCGTCCTTGCCGGTACTGAAAGCCCTTACCAGCCAAAGCCCTGGTTCTGGTCCGATCAGTATGATGCCAAGCTGCAGATCGCCGGGTTCAATCTGGGCTACGATGAAACGCTGCTGCGCCCCGGCGCACGCGAGGGTAGTCATTCGATCTGGTATTTCCGGCACGGTCGTTTCGTGGCCGTCGATGCCATCAATGACGCCAAAGCCTATGTGACGGGCAAGAAACTGCTCGAAACCGGCGCCGAACCCGATCGCGCCATCATCGCCGATTCGTCTGCCGATCTGAAATCGCTACTCTCCTGAGGATTTGACATGCCTGCCCCCGAAAACCGCTTCAAGACCGCCATTCATGCCGGAAAGCCGCAGATCGGCCTCTGGCTCGACATGGCGGAGGCGATCACCGCCGAAATCGCCGGAACCTCCGGGTTCGACTGGCTGGTGATCGACGGCGAGCATGGTCCGAACGACCTGCGCAGCATCATTGACCAGCTGCGGGCGCTTGCCACATCGCCGGCAGAGCCCGTTGTGCGCGTTCCCGTCGGCGAAAGCTGGATGATCAAGCAATTGCTGGATGCCGGTGCGCGCACGCTTCTGGTGCCGATGGTCGATTCGGCAGAGCAGGCGAGTGCACTCGTCAGCGCCATGCATTATCCGCCGCGCGGCATTCGCGGCATGGGGGCAGCCGTGGCGCGTGCCTCTGCCTTCAACACGATCACGGATTATGCCGACACGGCATCCGATAACGTGTGCCTTCTTGTTCAGGCCGAGACGAGGGCCGCGATTGCAGATCTCGACAATATTCTCGCGGTGGAAGGCGTGGACGGTGTTTTCATCGGTCCCGCGGACCTTGCGGCGGATATGGGCTATCTCGGCCGGCTGGATGCGCCGGAAGTACAGGAGGTCATCGAGGCGGCGATCCGGAAAATCGTCGCAGCAGGCAAGGCGGCAGGTATCCTCACCTTCAATGAAACATTCAACCGCCGTTATCTCGAACTGGGCGCATCCTTCGTCGCCGTTGGTGCGGATGTCACCGAATTTGCAGGCGCGCTTCGTTCGCTCTCCGCCCGCTACAAGGGTGAAACAGCGCCTGCGCCGTCGAAATCCGGATATTGATCGAAGAGATTGCGATGACGGCTAATCGTCATTGCTGGCATTAAGCTCTTCCGGCGGAATACCCTCTTCGCCGGAGGCAAGGTAGCCGTGGTTGATCAGGGCTGCGCGCAGGATACGTTCGATGGCTTCATCGCGGCTGATCTCGTGATCCCTTGCGAAAGCCGACAGTGCGCCTTCAATGTCGTCGACGAACTTCATGTGCCCCTCCGTGCGTTGCATTTGTGAATACGAAAAATCGGCAAGGGGAAGGTGATCCCCTTGCCGTAACGATTTCCAGACTATTTGCGGATCAGCGCCAGCGGTAAAGACCGTTGCCGGACGACTGCTGCTGCGTGCTGGTGCCAACGGCATACCCAAGGGCAAAACCCAGCGCGCCGACAATCGTCAGCAGCGAGGTTGCCGTGCCGGGATTTTCCTTGACGGCCTCAACCACGTTATGGCCCTGCACGCGAACATTGCTGGCCGCCTTGCGGACACGCCCGCGGGCTTCGCCGAGGAATTCGGACGCATCGTCTCCCGCGCTCTCGACGCGTGCCGACACCGCCTTGGAAAGGGAAGCGATCTGCGAACGAAGATCCGCGATCTGATTCTCGATTGTTTCTTCGACAACATTCAGTCTGGTTTGAGCCATGTGAACACCTCTTTTGTTACCGGTCTGAAAACGCGCCGGTCAGCCAAAGGTTCCGCATCGAGCTGAAAGTTCCGGGGAGCAGCTGGATGTAGCGCCCTGCAATCCGCCGAAACGACTGCGTGAGAAGACAAGAGATCACAGGTTTTTCTGTCTCTTGTCGAAAAAGCCTTGCATTCATTTTTTTTAAGCAATAATCAGGCCGCACCGGAGAGGTGGCCGAGTGGTCGAAGGCGCTCCCCTGCTAAGGGAGTATACGTCAAAAGCGTATCGTGGGTTCGAATCCCATCCTCTCCGCCATACGTCTCGCCAAAGAGGCGTGGCGCGGTTCAAGTTCAAAGCGCCGCCTTATATAGTTCTCTACTAAGCCGTCCAGATCCTCAATGTTTGCCCGTACGGGGTGCTCTTGGCTCGCCTGACGATTCGATCGGACCGTTTCGGTTCCCCATCAGTGGAACGACTGGATCATGCGGCGCGTCACCCGATCCATGATGGCCGTCATGTCGTTTTGGGATTCGCGTCGGACGATGCATGAGCCGTCTTCGAATCGAAGCAAGAGGATTCGGAGATAGGGAAGGAGACGCGTGCTTCCGTATTCAAGTGTCTCTTTTCTCCGTCTGCCATGCCGACGGTGCTGCGGTGCTCCACATTTGATGGGCCATTGCACTTCCCGGTCGCCCGGGTGCCGCGTGGAAACCATGCGTTAACCTCGCTAACCAACGGATTCTCAAAGAAGTTCTTAACTGATCGTAAATCTGTGGGGGGCTGCCTTGGCCGCTGTGTGTTTTTTGGGCAACAAAGTGAAATGAAGCAGCTTGCGAAACCGTCTTTCTGGTCGTTTGTCGATTGCAAGCGCCGGAACGTTTTGTATTTTCACCACCAGAAGCGAGGCGGTGGATCGTTTGGCTTCTAAAAACACGGGAATGGGGCAGGGAATGCTGTCCTTCAGCAAAAGAACCCAGACCCTTTTTAAACTTTGACTGGAGGTCAATATGAACATCAAGAGCCTTCTCATCGGCTCCGCTGCGGCTCTCGCAGCTGTATCTGGCGCACAGGCTGCCGACGCTATCGTTGCTGCTGAGCCTGAGCCCCTGGAATACGTTCGCGTTTGCGACGCATTCGGCACTGGCTTCTTCTACATCCCGGGCACCGAAACCTGCCTGAAGTTCGATGGCTATGTTCGTTTCCAGACGGACTTCGGTCGTAACGCTTCCGGTACGTCTGACTGGAACTCGTTCACGCGCGCTCAGTTCAACATCGACACCCGCACCGACACCGAGCTCGGCGCTCTGCGTGGCTACATCGGTCTTCGTGGACAGGCTAACAACGACACGAGCCGTGGCGTTGTTGTCGACCAGGCGTTCATCGAACTCGGCGGCCTGAAGGTCGGTTACTACTACAACTGGTGGGACGATGGTCTCTCCGGCGAAGTTGACAACCTTTCTTCGAACTTCACGCGTCTGAACGCTATCCGTTACACCTACGACGCTGGTTCGTTCTACGCCGGTATCGCAGTTGAAGAACTCGAAAGCGTGGTAGCTGGTAGCGGCCCGAACAACCTCGGCGTTACCCAGACCAACTGGACCGTTGCAAACGGTGACGGCAACAACAACGTCGGTATCTCCGCTATCATCGGCGGCAACTTCGGCGCTGTGAAGGCTAACCTGCTTGGCGGTTACGACACGGACGCTGAAAACGGTGCAATCCGCGCAATCGTTACGGCTGACATCGGTCCTGGCACGTTCGGCCTCGCAGGCGCTTGGGCTTCTGGCGCAAACGCTTACTACGAAGAGTCCGAGTGGACTGTCGCTGCTGAATACGCCATCAAGGCTACCGACAAGCTGACCATCACCCCTGGCTTCCAGTACTTCCGTTCGCTGGACATCGGTCTTGACGGTGACTTCACTGGCAGCCGTGACGCATGGCGCGCTGGTGTAGCTGCCAGCTACAAGATCACCTCTGGTCTTTCCACGCTCGTTTCGGTTAACTACCAGGACGTAGACGGCGTAGAAGGCGTTGACAGCGGTGCTGGCGACCAGTGGACCGGTTTCGTTCGCCTGCAGCGTTCGTTCTAATCTGATCTGACTTCTGTCAGTGATGGAAACCCCGGCAGCAATGCCGGGGTTTTTTATTTGATCAGCGCAGGTAGCGAATCGCAATCAGGCTTCGCAGTTCGGCTCGCCGACTTTTATTGCCTGCCGAATCTCTGGCGCGCCATCCCGTATGCAGCCTCGATTCCCGGCGTCCCTCAGCGCGGGCAAAGCACGCGTCAGACCATATTTTCAACAATTTTACACGACGCGGGTGTGGACGAATTCCCGGAGTTCCGGCGTCGCGAAGTGCTCTTTGATATGGCGTATGTGCCAAGACACTGAATTATCTCGATTATTAATGTTTCTTTAATGAATGCCTGGCCGATGGTTAGAGTTGTAGCTATTTCGCAACAGGGGAACGCTAAGGACACCTTACTGTCTCCGTTATGTCATGATTGCGATTGCGTCGCCCCGCCGTTTTGGCTCTAATCAGCTCCATAAGCAGCATGCATTTTGATTTGTGCGTTCCCCACTGCTGCTTGGAACATTAGCGTTTGACTGGAGGTCAACATGAACATCAAGAGCCTTCTCATCGGCTCCGCTGCGGCTCTCGCAGCAGTATCCGGCGCACAGGCCGCTGACGCAATCGTCGCTGCTGAGCCTGAGCCCCTTGAATACGTTCGCGTTTGCGACGCTTTCGGCACTGGCTTCTTCTACATCCCGGGTACCGAAACCTGCCTGAAGTTCGACGGCTACGTACGTTTCCAGACGGACTTCGGTCGTGATCAGTCCGGTACCTCTGACTGGGATTCGTTCACGCGCGCTCAGTTCAACATCGACACCCGCACCGACACCGAGCTCGGCGCTCTGCGTGGCTACATCGGTCTTCGTGGTCAGGCTGACAACGACACCAACCGTGGCGTCAACGTCGACCAGGCTTTCATCGAACTCGGCGGCCTGAAGGTCGGTTACATGTACACCTGGTGGGATGACGATCTCTCCGGCGAAACCGATATCCTCAGCTCCAACACGACTCGTCACAACGCTCTGCGTTACACCTATGACGCAGGTTCGTTCTACGCTGGTATCAGCGTTGAAGAACTCGAAGCTGGTCGCGACGGCACGTCCAACATCGGCGTTGTCAAGGGCAGTGTCTTTGAAGGCGCGAACAACGTTGGCGTAAGCGGCATCATCGGTGCCAAGTTCGGCGCCATCAGCGCTAACCTGCTGGGCTCCTACGACACCGACCAGGAAAACGGCGCAATCCGTGCAATCCTGACGGCTGACGTTGGTCCGGGTACCTTCGGTCTTGCTGGTGTTTGGGCTTCCGGCGCAAACTACTACTACGAAGAGTCCGAGTGGGCGGTTGCTGCTGAATACGCAATCAAGGCCACCGAAAAGCTGACCATCACCCCCGGCGCTCAGTACCTCGGTACGGTCGATCTCGCTCCGAATGGCGACTTCGTTGGCGACCGCGACGCATGGCGCGCTGGTCTGACGGTTGACTACGCAATCACCCAGGGCCTCGCTGCCAAGGTTGCTGCGAACTACCAGGACGTAGACGGCCCGAACGGCGACAGCTGGACCGGTTTCGTTCGCCTGCAGCGTTCGTTCTAATCTGATCTGACTTCTGTCAGTGATGGAAACCCCGGCAGCAATGCCGGGGTTTTTCGTTTTGGGTGTTTGGTCTCTGGGAGATGCGCTCGGAACGCGCGCATAAAAAAACGCCGGACATGCCGGCGTTATCGAAGTTCACAATACTCGATGTAGGACGGTTCAGCCCGGCCGGCCGTTGCGCAGATCGTCGACGATATCGGCCTGTTGACCGAGCCGCGTTTTATAGACCTGATAATTTTCCATCACCCGCTGCACGTAGTTGCGTGTCTCGGGGAAGGGAATCCGCTCGATCCAGTCCACCACATCATCGATCGGTTTGCCGCGTGGGTCGCCATAGCGCGAAATCCATTCCGGCACGCGTTTCGGTCCGGCGTTATAGGCGATGAAAGTCAGGATATAGGATCCGCCGAAGCTTTCGATCTGCTCGCCGAGATAATGAGCGCCGAGCGTCGCGTTGTAACCGGCATCACTCGTCAGTCGTGCCTGCGTATAGGGCAGGCCGTGGCGACCGGCGACACCCTTGGCGGTGCCCGGCAGAAGTTGCAGCAGGCCGCGGGCGTTGGCGGGCGAAACCGCGGCGGGATTGAACGCGCTCTCCTGCCGGGCAATCGCATAGGCGAGTGCCTTGCCGGAACCGGCAATATTGGCATCTGCCGGAATGACCCCAAGCGGATAGGCGAGGGCGGCTGCGTCGATGCCGCGACTGAAGGCGGTCTTGCCGATCTGCAGGGAAACCTGATGGTTACCATTGCCTTCCGCACGCGCCGCAAGAATGGCCAGTTCGCCGGGGCTGTCAAGTTGATCGGCCAGAGCACGGTAGAGGCTGTCGGCACGCCAGCCATAACCGGCGGCTTCCAGCCGGTCGATGGCGCGCACGGCCTCGCGACCGGCAAACCGTTGCCGCTCCGCTCCGCTCGGGGAGGGGTAGGTCACGTTCAGTGTCTTTGCACCGATTCGCGCTGCGGCAAGCTGGCCGTAGAACGTACCGGGATGAGCCGCCGCCTTGCTGAAGAGATCACGGGCATTGCCCGGTCCACCCTGTTCGGCCGCGCGGCCAAGCCAGTAATAGGCCCGCGATGCCGAGAGCGGGCGGTTCGATGCCTGTAGGAGCGCATTGAAATGGCGCGCAGCTGCCGCAGGTTGATGCAGTGCCCGCAACGCGTACCAGCCCGCGTGAAACTCCGCGTCGGCAATATCGACCGGGGAGGTGGCGGAATGGTTGGCCACGATCCTGTAGGCACGAGCAAACTCGCCGATATCGGCAAGACCGCGCGCAATGATACGCCGTTCGTTCCACCATTCGCCGGGATTGACGAGTTTTGCCCGGTCTTTCGGCGCCTGTTCCAGAAGGACGGCCGCCTCGGCATATTTCTGCTGGTTGCGGAGGTTTTCGATGCGCGCAAACAGATAGGCGGCGTCGCCGCGCCAGGACGCGTCGACAGCGCCGAGCAGAGTGGTGGCGTTGCCCTGTCGTTGCAGCACGGCCGCCCAGGCTTTGTAGAGCGATTGCGCTTTGCCCAGATCGCCGAACCGTTTCGCCTGGCTGATACGGCTGCGATACATCAGATAGTCCATGCGCGCCTTGTGGTCGGCGGGCGTGAAATAGGCGGAGAACTGGCCGAGAACACGGTCCTCCATGTCCTTGTCCATGCCTTCGCTCACCCAAAGCTGCCGGATAAGCCGTTGCGCATCAGCGGTTTTCCCGGAAGAGGCAAAAGCCTGGGCGAGAGCGACGGTGCCTTCCGCCGTTTCCGGACGGCTGTTGCCGAAGGCAGCGATGACCTGGGCGGCAGGAGGATTTTCCCGATAAAGGGCGCGCTCGGAATTGGCGCGCAGCGTGGCGACGCCCGGCCAGCCGGAAAGCTCGCGTTCGGCAGCGGCAATTTCGGAGGAGGGGACATCTCTCTGGCCCGAGACGGCGATCGCCCAGGAAAGTATGTGGCGGTCGAGGCTGCCGGATGCCATGCCGTTGCGAATGGACATCGCCCGCACGGCGTCTCGGCTGGAAAGCGCGTCGAGCCCTGCCTTGAGATCGGCGATATCGGCGGGCCGTGAGGGCCGCGGTATCGAGCCGGTGATATCCGGTGCTACGGGCACGAAGGCGGGTATCGCTGGCGCATCCGGCTTGACATAGGGCAGCGGCGCCACCGAGCCTTCGGGCAGCGGGCTGGCAATCGCGCTCCAGACCGTGGCCGTGAGGCTGGCTGCCATCAATCCCAGAACTGTCTTTTTCATGTGGTTTTTCATGATGTGACGGACAAAGTGGATCGGTGTGCGTTCATCGCTTCATTAACGGAAATTGACCTTAACGAACCCTTACTTTCGGCTGGGTGAGTGTATCAACTTTTATTCACTGCCCTGTTATTGCCACTTGCCTTGGCGCCGTTCCCCCGTTTTATGTGGGGCCTGTCCGCAACACGGAAAAACGCCGATATTTTCGGACGAAATCGCTTTCCTTTGCGCTTGTGGGCTTCAAGGGCTGGCACTAATGTGTGCGGGTTTTAACCATCGAATGCGGCCGAAGCATGAACCGCTCGCCGCCAGGAGTTTTGCATGTTCAAGGGATCCATTCCCGCCCTCATTACCCCGTTTACGGACGATGGCGCCGTGGACGAACAGGCGTTTGCTGCCCATGTGGAATGGCAGATCGCCGAAGGCAGCAACGGTCTTGTGCCCGTGGGCACGACGGGGGAATCTCCGACCCTCTCTCACGACGAACACAAACGTGTCGTAGAGCTGTGCATCGAGGTAGCGGCAAAACGGGTTCCGGTCATCGCAGGCGCAGGTTCGAACAACACCCACGAAGCGATCGAGCTTGCGCTGCATGCGCAGGAAGCAGGCGCTGACGCGCTTCTCGTCGTGACGCCCTATTACAACAGGCCGACGCAGAAGGGGCTTTTCGCGCATTTCTCGGCGGTTGCCGAAGCGGTGAAGCTGCCTATCGTCATCTACAACATTCCACCACGTTCGGTCGTCGACATGTCGCCTGAAACCATGGGTGCGCTTGTCAAGGCACACAAGAACATCGTTGGCGTGAAGGATGCGACCGGCAAACTCGACCGCGTGTCCGAGCAGCGTATTTCCTGCGGCAAGGATTTCGTCCAGCTCTCCGGTGAAGATGGCACGGCACTTGGCTTCAACGCCCATGGCGGTGTCGGCTGCATTTCGGTCACGGCGAACGTTGCGCCGCGTCTCTGCTCCGAATTCCAGGCGGCGATGGCTGCGGGCGATTATGCGTCTGCGCTGGAGTATCAGGACCGCCTGATGCCGCTGCACAAGGCGATCTTCATGGAGCCGGGCGTCTGTGGAACGAAGTACGCGCTGTCGAAGACGCGTGGCGGTAACCGCACGGTCCGTTCGCCACTGATGAGCTCGCTGGAGCCGGCCACCGAAGCGGCAATCGATGCCGCGCTGAAACATGCCGGTCTGACGAACTGAGAACGTTAAAAAACGCGTCGGTCATCCTCCTTGCAAGGGGATGTCGACGCGCCTTTTCTTTTCGCCGTTGCGATACTAAATAGGGGGCTGGAAACCGCTTCCGGTTGAGAGATCGCAGGCGCAATAAGAAAAACAAGGGATTGTAAGATCATGGCCCCCAAAGGCAGCCAGCGCGTGGTGAACAAGGTTGTTGCGGAAAACCGCAAGGCCCGCTTCAACTACGAAATCATCGACACCTACGAGGCAGGTCTTGTGCTGACGGGTACCGAGGTGAAATCGCTTCGCGATGGCAAGGCGAATATCGCTGAATCCTACGCGTCGGACGAGGGGGATGAAATCTGGCTCATCAACTCGCATCTGCCGGAGTATCTTCAGGCGAACCGCTTCAATCACGAGCCGCGCCGTCGTCGCAAGCTGCTGTTGAACAAGCGCGAGATCAGTAAGCTGCGCGCCGGCATCAACCGTGAAGGCATGACGCTGGTGCCACTCAAGATCTATTTCAACGACAAGGGGCGGGCCAAGCTCGAACTGGCGCTGGCAAAGGGCAAGAAGCTGCACGACAAGCGCGAGACGGAGAAAGAACGCGACTGGAACAGGCAGAAGTCGCGTCTGCTCAAGGGCGGCTAGTCGCGAAGAACGAAGAACCGAAAACAAAAAATCGCGGCGTCTTGTGCGCCGCGTTTTTTGTTGGCCGCACGCGTGAAATTACGCCGCGCGGTAATATGGCGCCGAATAACCGCTGTTCCCCGATACGTTGAAGCGCGAAACGAGATTGGCAAGATTGGCGCTGACATCGCCGAGATTGTGCGTCGCCGCGTTGGTCTGCTCGACCATGGCCGCGTTCTGCTGTGTCAGGTGATCCATGCTGTTGATGGCGGCGCTGATCTCCTGAATGCCCATGGATTGTTCCTGGGCAGCCTTCGTGAGCGAGGAAATGTGCTCGTTGATGCTGTCTACCTTGTTGCCGATCGTGTGAAGCGACTCGCCTGTCCTGTTGACGAGGGAAACGCCCTGCATCACATCTTCCGACGATTTGGCGATCAGCGTCTTGATTTCCTTCGCTGCCGTGGCGGAGCGTTGCGCCAGTTCGCGCACTTCCTGGGCCACGACGGCAAAGCCCTTGCCAGCCTCTCCCGCGCGCGCTGCCTCGACACCGGCGTTCAGCGCCAAAAGGTTTGTCTGGAAGGAGATCTCGTCGATGACCCCGATGATCTGGGTGATCTTCTGAGAGGATGTTTCGATGGCGCTCATTGCATTCACCGCCTCCGTCACGACCTCGCGTGAACGGGCCGCTTCGATTGCGGAGCTCTCGACCATAGCCTTGGCTTCCTCCGATCGCTGGGCCGAAAGTCTGGAAATGGTGGTGATCTGCTCGACCGCTGCGGCGGTTTGTTCCAGCGCTGCGGCCTGCTGCTCGGTCCGGCGCGCCATGTCGTCAGTTGCCGTCGTCAGTTCCTGTGTGTTGTCGGAGATTTTCTTCGCCTCATCGACGATCTGCGCAAACGCACCGGACAGGTTTCCGACGGCAACATTGAAGCTTTCCATCAGACCTTCAAACTGCGGTGCGGTTTTTTGGGTGATGGTGGATGCAAGGTCACCATGGGCAAGCTTGTCGAGGGCGTTGGTCAAAAGAGAAAGAACTTGATCCTGTTCCTTCTTCATCTGTGCCTGTTCGGCCTCGATCTTCAGCCGTTCATCGGCAAGGGATTCCAGATAGACGGAGATGGAGTAATCCATGTCGAGCATGGCAGCCTTCATGGTAACGCTAAGGGCGTCCTTGATCTTTCGGGCTTTTTTCTCGGCGAACATGCCTTTCAGCTCTGATTCGACGAGAGCCTTTATGATGCCTTCGAGAACGAGAGCGTATGCGCCGATATACCACCGCGGCTCCAGGCCAAGCTTCGCATGGGTGCGGCCAATTGCCGTAACGGCCTGGGTATAGCTGTCATCGAAGGTGCCCGAGGCAATTCGCGACCAGTGCTTCACCTGCATGCTTTTGGCGTGCTGGATATGAGCTTCACTCGAGAAGAATTTCGCCGTTGTCGGTTCAGAACGGGCTTTCGAATAGAATGCGTCGAGCGATGTGTCGAGCGAACCAGTGATGACACCCTTCAAACCCGCGAGAATTTGCCGCTGCTCGTGGCCGAGCCCCAGGAAATACAGTCGTTCGTCGAGTTCTTTGTTGGTCTTCACTTGGCCGGTCATGTCGTTCATCCTGATGTGACGCCAGCTCACCTGAGCAGCGCCGATGGGAGTACTAAGACAGCACTATCGTTAACTAACGTATAATTTCGAATATGCTGAATTGAGGTTTGTCATTTTTGGGACAAATTTTACGCATTGTTACGGCGCCCAACGTTCAGAAAAGCAAAGAAAAACGCGCCCATCTTTCGATGGACGCGTCGCTTTTCATGGCGCGAAGGATCGTAATCAGATGGTCTCGGGGTTTTCCACGTGGCGCGCCGGACGTTCGTTCGGGTCGCGGCCGATTTCGGCCTTCAATGTCATCAGGTCGATGAAATGGTCAGCCTGTCTGCGCAGGTCATCGGCAATCATTGCAGGCTGCGTTGCCATGGTGGAGACGACGGATACCTTGCGGCCCCTGCGCTGAAGCGCATCCACCAGCGTGGTGAAATCGCCATCGCCCGAAAAGAGCACCAGATGGTCGACAGTCTCGGACTGTTCCATCGCATCGACCGCAAGTTCGATGTCCATGTTGCCCTTGATCTTGCGACGACCGAGTGCGTCGGTAAACTCCTTGGCGGGTTTCGTCACGACCTTGTAGCCGTTGTAGTCAAGCCAGTCGATCAGCGGGCGGATCGACGAGTATTCCTGATCTTCGATGAGAGCAGTGTAATAATATGCACGTAACAGATATCCCCGCTTCTGAAATGCTTTCAGAAGCTTGCGATAATCGATATCGAACCCCAGGCTTTTTGATGCTGCGTAAAGATTGGCTCCATCGATAAAGAGCGCAATTTTCTCCCGTGGATCGAACATTCCATCCCATTCCTTATTCTGGAAAGGCCATTTATCTGGTTCATCCGGCAGACAAGGCGAAAAATACTTTTCTCAGCTCTGAGGCATGCCGTTGAATTTTAAGTAAGCTACCTTCCTGCGTATTCCAAGACAATTCTCATGGACATTTTTTTCATCAGGCGTCAAAATGCCACGTCTGGGTGTCAAGAGACGCCAAATTCAGGAAAAACTTGAATTCCGTGGCCAATGGCTGTATCGGAACCGTTAATCCGCGACATAACGACCCGTAAAGGACAGGCAATGGCCCGCGTCACAGTAGAAGATTGCATTGATAAAGTAGACAACCGTTTCGAGCTGGTCCTTCTCGCCAGCCATCGGGCGCGCCAGATTTCCCAGGGCTCGGCTATCACGGTTGACCGCGACAACGACAAGAATCCGGTTGTTGCACTGCGCGAAATCGCCGACGAAACGCTTTCGCCTGACGATCTGAAGGAAGACCTCATCCATTCGCTCCAGAAGCATGTGGAAGTTGACGAGCCTGAGCCCGATCCGGTCACGCTGGCCGCTTCCGTTGCAGCCGACGGTGAAGACGAGGATCTGCCGGAAACCATCAACTTCGACCAGATGTCGGAAGAAGAACTGCTGGCCGGTATCGAAGGCCTCGTGCCGCCGGAAAAGAACGACGACTATTGATTTTGATTTATGACGGGTTTGGCAGGCATCGGTTACTGTCTGTCAATCTTTGCCGTCATAATCTGATCCTTATTGATGCAGCATTGTGCGCTGACCTCGCGGTTGGCGCGCTTTCTTTTTGTGGAATATCGCATGATGCGGCAATACGAACTCGTTGAGCGGGTTCAAAAATATAAACCGGATGCGAATGAGGCCTTGCTGAACAAGGCCTATGTCTATGCCATGCAGAAACATGGCCAGCAGAAGCGGGCCAACGGCGACCCCTATATTTCGCATCCGCTGGAAGTTGCCGCTATCCTGACGGAAATGCATCTGGATGAATCGACCATCGCGGTCGCGCTGCTGCATGACACAATCGAAGACACCACCGCCACCCGTGCGGAAATCGATGAGCTTTTTGGCGAGGATATCGGCCGGCTCGTTGAAGGGCTGACGAAACTCAAGAAGCTCGATCTCGTCACGCGCAAGGCCAAGCAGGCCGAGAACCTGCGCAAGCTGCTGCTTGCCATTTCCGACGACGTGCGTGTGCTACTGGTCAAGCTTGCCGACCGCCTCCACAACATGCGTACCATGGAATACATGCCTGCTGATAAGCGCAGCCGTATTTCCGAGGAAACCATGGAAATCTATGCGCCGCTTGCCGGACGCATGGGCATGCAGGACATGCGCGATGAGCTGGAGGATCTCTCCTTCCGCTATCTCAACCCTGAAGCCTACGAGACTGTCACCAACCGCTTGCGGGAGCTGGAGACGCGCAACGAAGGGCTTATCAAGAAGATTGAGGACGAACTGCGCGAGCTGCTGGTGGCGAACGGCCTGACTGGCGCCAACGTCAAGGGTCGCCAGAAGAAACCTCATTCGGTGTTCCGGAAGATGCAGTCTAAGTCGCTCTCCTTCGAGCAGCTTTCCGACGTCTATGGTTTCCGAATTCTCGTTGACGATATTCCGGCCTGCTACCGCGCGCTCGGCATCGTCCACACACGCTGGCGCGTGGTGCCGGGCCGCTTCAAGGATTATATCTCCACTCCGAAGCAGAACGATTACCGTTCGATTCACACCACCATCGTCGGGCCGTCGCGGCAGCGTATCGAACTGCAGATCCGCACCAAGCGCATGCATGAGATCGCCGAATTCGGTATTGCCGCGCATGCCCTTTACAAGGATGGCGAGAACGGGGAGGGCGATCTTCTCTCGCCCGAATCCAACGCCTATTCTTGGCTGCGTCATACCATCGAATCGCTGGCCGAAGGCGACAGTCCGGAAGAGTTTCTGGAGCACACCAAGCTCGAACTTTTCCAGGATCAGGTCTTCTGCTTCACCCCCAAGGGCAAGCTCATTGCCCTGCCGCGCGGCGCAACACCCATCGATTTCGCCTATGCGGTGCACACCAATATCGGCGACACGACGGTTGGCGCCAAGATCAACGGACGCATCATGCCGCTCGTTACCCGTCTGAACAACGGTGACGAGGTGGAGATCATTCGCTCCGGCGTGCAGGTGCCGCCTGCCGCGTGGGAAGAGGTGGTTGTAACGGGCAAGGCCCGTTCGGCAATCCGCCGCGCAACGCGCCTGGCGATCCGCAAGCAGTATTCGGGTCTTGGTTATCGCATTCTCGAGCGCACTTTCGAGCGCGCCGGAAAACCGTTCTCGCGTGAGGCACTTAAACCCGTTCTTCATCGTCTGGCGCAGAAGGACGTGGAAGACGCAATCGCGGCCGTCGGTCGTGGCGAGGTGTCCTCTCTCGATGTGCTGCGTGCGGTCTACCCGGATTACCAGGATGAGCGCGTCACGGTGAAGATGACTGGCGACGACGGCTGGTTCAACATGCGCAGCGCCTCGGGCATGGTCTTCAAGATTCCCGGCAAATCCCGCTCTGTTCTCGAGGATGACGGCGCGGCGGAAATGCTTGACGGTCCCGATCCGTTGCCGATCCGTGGCCTGTCCGGGAATGTCGACGTGCATTTCGGCCCCGCCGGCGCGGTGCCGGGTGACCGCATCGTCGGCATCATGGAAAAGGGTAAGGGCATCACCATCTATCCGATCCAGGCGCCCGCCCTTCAGCGCTTTGATGATGAACCTGAGCGCTGGATCGATGTCCGCTGGGATCTCGACGAGGCGAACAAGTCCCGCTTCATGGCCCGCGTCAAAATCAACGCATTGAACGAACCGGGGACGCTTGCGTCGGTGGCCCAGTCTATTGCAACGCTCGATGTGAATATCCGGGCACTGAACATGATCCGCATCGGCACGGATTTCTCGGAGCTTGCGCTGGATGTCGAGGTCTGGGATCTGCGGCAGCTGAACCAGCTTCTGTCGCAGCTCAAGGATCTGGATTGCGTGTCAACCGTTACGCGTGCCTTCGATTGAGGCATTCGTAGACGAAAGAATGAGCAGAAAGGTCGTTGCTATGCGCCAAATGCATGGCAGCGGCCTTTTCCTGTGTCTGGTCCTTATGGCGGTTTGAAACTATCTTCCTCTCAGAAATTGAAGACAGGACAAGCGGCGTGCCGGTGGAGTTCCACTGATGAGAAACGCCATGTCCAAAACCAAAGGACCGAAAACCATGTTTACTCCGCTTCGCAAGTTCGCCCGTGCCGTTCGTGGCAAGACCACCCAGGAACGTGAATTCGAATATCTCAGCGGCTCGGTATCGACCGTGGATCTCGAGTTTCGTCAGCGCGAAATCGACCGCGGCCTGTTCCGCAAGTAATGCGCCTGGTGCATGGCAGCCTTTCGCCATGCAGATATGAAGGCGCGCGGCGTGCGCGCGTCTTTGAGCCTCTTGGCTGCGCCGTGGCGATGAAATAGACTTGGCTCATGTTGTTTCGCCGCCGTGACCCCGTTGGTTTCTCTGAAAAGATTCGCGACCTCGTTTGGCCGCGCAAGGGTTTTTCCCGTTCCCTGCGATATATGAAGCTGCGGCTGCTGCGAATTTCCGCATCGCCGCATTCCATTGCGTCGGGAGTAGCGATCGGTGCCGGTGTCGCTTGGACACCGTTTCTCGGCGTCCACATCCTTCTGGCCATGGCTATCGGCTTCGTGCTGCGTGCCAATCTGGTGGCGGCCGCTCTCGGCACCACCCTTGCCAATCCACTGACCTTTCCTTTCATCTGGGCATCGACCTGGGAGCTTGGCCACTTCCTGCTGGGACGGGAGCAAGTGGAGCACGCCTCGCATGTCGATTTCGTCGCGCTCTTCAGCCATCTTGAATTCCGTCAGATCTGGACGCCGGTGCTGGAACCCATGATGGTGGGAGCCGTATTGCCCGCTTCTGTCAGCGCGGTTCTTGCCTATGCTGCCGTCTTCAGCCTTGTTCGCGGTTTTCGCCGTCGCAAGATCGAAAGCCTTGCGCAGCGCGCCGCCAACCACAATGCCTCTCTGGAGATACTGAAATGATTATCGGCTTGGGTAGCGACCTCATCGACATACGTCGCGTCGAAAATTCGCTCACCCGTTTCGGCGAGCGCTTTACGCATCGGTGCTTCACCGAGATCGAGCGCGCCAAGTCGGATGGCCGGAAAAACCGCGCAGCATCCTATGCCAAGCGCTTTGCCGCCAAGGAAGCCTGTTCGAAGGCGCTCGGAACCGGGCTCGCCAATGGCGTTTTCTGGAAGGATATGGGCGTCATCAACCTGCCCGGCGGCAAGCCGACGATGGCGCTGACCAACGGGGCGGCGGAAAGGCTGGCGACGATGCTGCCGCAAGGCCACAGGGCGAATATTCACCTCACGATCACGGATGACTATCCGTACGCCCAGGCATTTGTGATTATCGAGGCGCTTCCGGTTGCCGGTTAGGAGATATTACCGTTCTATTTGCGGTCGGAAGACGGAAGCGCTTCCCTTCGGGCTGGAAAGGCTCTAGAGAAGTCCCTCGAAATACGAAAGTGCTTTCAGGTGGAATGGAAGCCGGATTCCAGGCCGGAATCGTGACGGAACATCAAGCGAGATGTGTTGCGATTTCTGCTGAACGTGGAAATCCGGGCAACAATAAGACAGGTCTTTAAGTGTCCGAAAAAACTGAGAAGAAGCAGAACGCTCTCTGGGAAAACGTCAAGGTCATCGTCCAGGCGTTGTTGCTCGCCATGGTCATTCGCACCGTTCTCTTTCAGCCCTTTACCATTCCGTCCGGCTCCATGATGCCGACGCTGCTGGTGGGCGACTATCTGTTCGTGAACAAGTTCTCCTACGGCTATTCGAAGTATTCGTTGCCGTTCTCGCCAGACCTGTTCTCCGGCCGTATCCTGCAGTTCTCCGAACCGAAGCGCGGCGACGTCGTGGTGTTCCGCCTGCCGCCGAACCCGGAAGTTGACTACATCAAGCGTCTTGTCGGCCTGCCGGGCGATCGTATCCAGGTGACGAACGGCGTGCTATTCATCAACGGCCAGCCTGTGCCGAAGCAGCCTGACGGCGTATTCACCTCCGATTACCGTGCCGATCCGGGCGCGAATGTGCCTGTCTTCCGCGAAACGCTGGACAATGGCGTCTCCTATGACACGCTCGACCAGTCACCGGACAGCCGTGGCGACAACACCCGTGAATTCGTCGTGCCGGAAGGCCACTACTTCATGATGGGCGACAATCGCGACAACTCGCTCGACAGCCGCTTCGACGTCGGTTTCGTACCGGCAGAAAACCTGATCGGCCGCGCCAGCGTCATCTTCTTCTCGCTGGGCAACGACACGCCGTTCAGCCGCATTTGGGAATGGCCGGCCAACATGCGTTGGGACCGCCTCTTCAAGGTCGTGGAATGAGCAAGAGCAAGCCGCTTTCGGCGGAGGAAATCTCGCGTCTGGAAGCCCTGATCGGATATGAGTTCAAGGAAAAGGCCCGGCTCGACCGGGCCTTGACCCATGCAAGTGCGCGTTCCGGAACGACCGAGAACTATGAACGGCTGGAGTTTCTGGGCGACCGCGTTCTTGGCCTGTCCGTGGCAGAACTTCTGTTTTCCACCTTCCGCTCCGCGACGGAAGGCGAGCTTTCCGTGCGTTTGAACCAGCTCGTCAGCGCTGAATCCTGCGCTTCCATTGCCGATGAAATGGGCCTGCACCTGTTTATCCGCACCGGCGCGGATGTGAAGCGGCTGACCGGTAAGGCGATGCTGAACGTGCGTGCCGACGTGGTGGAAAGCCTGATCGCGGCGATCTATCTCGATGGCGGCCTGGAAGCGGCGCGTGGCTTCATCCTGAAATACTGGCAGGGCCGCGCAACCCGCGTCGATGCCGGACGGCGGGATGCGAAGACCGAATTGCAGGAATGGGCGCACGCAAGGTTTGCGGTTACGCCCTTGTACCGGGTTGACGATCGCTCCGGACCGGATCACGATCCACGCTTTACGGTGACTGTTGAAATACCGGGTGTCAAACCGGAAACCGGCGTCGAGCGCTCCAAGCGCGCAGCCGAGCAGGTGGCTGCAACGAAGCTGCTGGAACGCGAAGGCGTCTGGCAGAAGTCTGCCGCGAAAAACTGAGCGCACGCGAGAGCCTGAAAGAAGGGCGGCGTGCTGAATACCTCTGACCATTGAATGGATATCATGACCGATCACGAGAACCCCGCCGTCGCTGGCGATGAAAACAACCTTCCGACCCACTCCGGTTTCGTGGCCCTGATCGGCCCGACCAATGCTGGAAAGTCGACGCTGGTGAACCGGCTGGTCGGCGCGAAGGTATCCATCGTCAGCCACAAGGTTCAGACGACGCGCGCCGTCATGCGTGGCATCGCCATTCATGACAACGCCCAGATCGTGTTCATGGACACCCCCGGCATTTTCAAGCCGCGCCGCAGGCTGGACCGCGCCATGGTCACATCCGCATGGGGTGGCGCAAAGGACGCCGATCTCATCCTGCTTCTGATCGACAGCGAGCGCGGCCTGAAGGGCGACGCTGAAACCATTCTCGAAGGCCTGAAGGACGTTCCGCAGAAGAAGATTCTCTGCCTGAACAAGATCGATCAGGTAAAGCGCGAAGACCTTCTGAAGCTCGCGGCAGCAGCCAACGAAACCGTCGCCTTCGACCGCACTTTCATGATTTCGGCGACCAACGGCTCGGGTTGTGAAGACTTGATGAACTATCTGGCAGCCACTCTGCCCGAGGGGCCATGGTATTACCCGGAAGACCAAATCTCCGATCTGCCGATGCGCCAGCTTGCCGCCGAAATCACCCGCGAAAAGCTGTTCCTGCGTCTGCATCAGGAACTGCCTTACGCGTCTCACGTTGAAACAGAGAAGTGGGAAGAGCGCAAGGACGGTTCGGTCCGGATCGAACAGGTGATCTACGTCGAGCGCGAAAGCCAGAAGAAGATTGCACTTGGCAAGGGCGGGGAGGCGATCAAGGCGATCTCCTCCGCATCGCGCAGGGAGCTTTCCGAAATCCTCGAGCAGCCTGTTCACCTGTTCCTGTTCGTCAAGGTGCGTGAGAACTGGGGCGACGATCCCGAGCGCTTCCGCGAAATGGGACTGGAATTCCCGCGCAATTGATGTATCCGCGCTGATCTGTCGGGAACCGGAATGCATCCGGTCGGGTTGTTACGAAGATAAGTTTCAACCTTTCCCGATAGCGGATTTTCATGTCGCCCAAAAAACCGAACGGCATTTCCACCACACCCTGTCAGCACTGTCCCTTGCGGGATCTGCCGCATTTCAGGGATTTTTCATCGCCCGAGCTGGATTTCGTTTCCCGTTTCAAGACGGGCGAGCTTGCGGTCGAGAGCGCTTCCGTCATTCTGATGGAAGGCTCGCATAGCGCCCACCTCTATACGGTGCTGAATGGCTGGGCTTTCCGCTACAAGACCTTGGAAGACGGCAGGCGCCAGATCCTCAATTACGTGCTGCCGGGCGATCTCGTCGGCCTGCAGGGCACGGTGATGGGCGAGATGCAGCATTCGGTGGAAGCGCTGTCGCCGGTGACGCTTTGTGTTTTCGAGCGCTCCCGCCTCAACAGCCTCTTCACGGATCATCCAAGCCTAGCCTATGACCTGACCTGGATCGCGGCAAGCGAGGAGCGGATGCTGGACAGTCACCTGCTCAGCGTCGGCCGTCGAACCGCGCTCGAACGTGCGGCCTATCTCATCGCGTTTCTGTATCGCAAGGCGAAAGCGGTCAATCTCCTGAACGGCGAAACGCCGATTCCCGTAACGCAGCAACATGTTGCCGACACGCTCGGCCTGTCGATCGTCCATACCAACAAAACGCTCAGAAAACTCGCCGACCGTGGCCTGATCCGGTGGACGGACAAGGGCTGTCTGGTGCTGGATGATGCCGGGTTGACGGACGTGGCGGGGTGGGACGAGGACGGTAAAAACCGGCGCCCCTTCATCTGATTGCTTTTCGGTATGTCTTTTTTAAATGACGCAACTGTCTCAATTTGCGAAACCTGCTGTGATCTCGCACCGTGACTATCGACAGAGACAGTCATAAAGCGTCCGCTTGGCGGGCTTTATCATTTAGAAAGAAAAAGACATGGTGCCGCAACGGGTTGTCATCGTTGAGGACGAATATCTGGTGGCGCTTGATATCGAAGCCGTTCTCCAGTCCCTCGGTATAGAAAAGATCGTGATTGCCAGCACTCTGGCTCAGGCGCAGGATGCCGTGCGCGCTGACAGGCCGGATTGCGTGCTTCTGGATGTCAGCCTTTCCGACGGGAAAAGCTATGACTTCGCCCGTTGCCTCAGAAACAAGGGTGTCGCCTTCGGTTTTGTCAGCGGTTACAGCGATACCAGCGGTTTTCCGGAGGATCTCGCGCATGCGCCGCTCCTCGGAAAGCCGTTCGGCGAACACGATATCGCCGATTTCATCGAAAAGATCACCGCGCCGGTGGTGTGAGGTCGTAAAGGCGTAACGTTTCTTCGCCATATCGGTTATGATCGGCTGAATCGGATTTCGGACGAACTTCCCATGCAGTGGCAGGACGAGGCAATCATTCTGGGCGTTAAGCGTCACGGCGAGACGAGCGTGATCGCCGAGGTGATGACGCGTTCGCGCGGCCGTCATCTTGGAATGGTTCGTTCGGGCCGGTCGCGTAGCATGCAACCCGTTCTTCAGGCGGGAAATCGGGTGGATGTGGTCTGGCGTGCGCGCCTGCATGACCACCTGGGTGAATACCGCATCGAGCCGCTACAATTGCGGGCGGCGCAACTAATGGAAACGGCAACGGCAGTTTACGGCGTGCAGGCCATGGGCGCGCTGCTGAGGCTGCTACCGGAACGCGATCCGCACCCGCATCTTTTTCAGGCGCTGGATGTTATTCTCGACAACCTTCATGATCCGGCGGATGCTGGCGAACTGTTCGTGCGCTTCGAACTGGCGGTGCTGAACGATCTCGGTTTCGGGCTGGACCTTGCCGAATGCGCCGCGACGGGATTGCGCACCGATCTCGTCTATGTGTCGCCGAAAACGGGCAGGGCCGTCTGCCGCGCGGCGGGCGCGCCGTATGCGGACCGTATGCTGGCGCTTCCCGCCTTTCTGGGGGAAGGTCAGTCGAAGGCGGCGGACTGCGAAAGCCTTGCGGCGGCATTCCGTCTCACAGCCCATTTCCTCAACCGGCATGTGTACGATCCGCGTGGCCTCAATGAAAATACCGCCCGCGACGGTTTCGTGCAGGCGGCGCTGAAGGCTCTGGAACGCAAAACCCGACCGCCAGCCGCGCTCGACAAAGCAGGTTAAGCCGACGCCCGGATTTCAATCAGGCGATGGCAGGTCTGGGCGCAGGGCGTTCCTGGATCGGCCAGTGCACGATTGCTGCAAAGATGCCCATGCCGACGCCAAGCCACCAGACGAGATCGTAGGAACCGAGCCTGTCGTAGAGGAAGCCGCCGAGCCAGACGCCGAGGAACGAGCCGATCTGGTGCGACAGGAACACGACGCCGCCGAGCATGCCGAGATGCCGCGTGCCGAACATGATCGCTACCAGCGCATTCGTTGGCGGTACGGTGGAAAGCCACAGAATGCCCATCACGGCAGCGAAGATCACCACCGAAAGCGGCGTCTGCGGCAGAAGCAGGAAGGCGGTGACAGCGACCGAGCGGGCAATATAGATATAGGCCAGCAGATAGGGCTTCGAGTAGCGCTGTGCGATGACGCCAGCCGCCAGCGAACCGATGATGTTGAAGAAGCCGATCAGCGCCATGGCGATGACGGCGTAACGCGGTTCGATGCCGATATCGCCAAGATAGGCCGGAAAATGCGCGGTGATGAAAGCGACCTGAAAGCCGCAGACAAAAAAGCCGGTCGTCAGCAGGAGATAGCTCTTGTGGCTTAGCGCTTCCTTCAAGGCTTCGCCCGCAGTCTGCTGGAACTGTGTCTGCGATTGCGAACCGGAAGAGGAATTGCCGCGCATCGGAAAGGCAAGCAGCGGCACGAGCATCATCATCACGGCAAGCCAGACGAGACTGTCCGACCAGCCATAGGTGGAGATCAGCCCTTGGCTGATCGGCGCAAACAGGAACATGCCGGCCGAACCGGCGGCCGTGCCGATGCCGAAAGCAAAGGAACGCTGCTGGGGCGTGACATGCCGCGCAAAGGCGGAAAGAATGACACTGAACGAACCAGCCGCAATGCCAAGGCCGACCAGCACGCCGCCGCCGAAATGCAGCCAGAAAGGCGATGTGCCGAAGGACATGCAGACGAGACCGGCGGCATAGAAAACACCTGACATCACCAGAACCCGGCCGGTGCCGTACTTGTCCGCCATCGCGCCGAAAAACGGCTGCCCAAGACCCCAGAACAGGTTCTGAAGCGCCATGGCCAGACCGAAGGTGGACCTGTCCCAGCCCGTATCGGCTAGCATGGGCAGCTGGAAGAACCCCATGGCGGAGCGCGGGCCGAACGTCATCACGGCGATCAGCGATCCCGCAACGATAATCAGCCAGGGCATGCTCTGGCGCGCAGCTTGTGACATGTGGTTTCCTCCCGCGATAGCATTGCGCATCTTTTGTGATGCGCAAAAACAGCGCCGTTCTAAGCAATATTCGGAGAATTATTATCTTTTGTCAGGCGCGTCCGCCAACCACTTTTCTTGACGCGCTACATCAATGCCGTTGATGGATGCTCAACCGCGTCGCTTGAGTGGCCAGCCTTCGGCCCGATCTTCGATGACGGTCGCAATATCGCCCACCGCGATACGTCCTTCCCCCCGTGGCGTGACGTTCCAGCCGAAAAGGACACCTGGAACACGGCGGTCCGCCGACATGCGGACACGGCCCATGGCTTTCATAGGGGAAGGGACGTCACGGGAGCCGGTCTGCTGGTCCTGCGTGGTCATGATGCAGCGCGCGCAGGGCTTGACGAGATCGAGGCGGATACCGCCGATTTCGATGGCCGACCAACGATCCTCTGCCCATGGCTCGTCCGTTTCCAGCACGATGTTGGGGCGGAAGCGATCCATGCCGACGCTCTCCTCGCCGTTCGCCAGCATATCGGCGTTCAGCGCCGCAAGCGAAGCGGTTGTGGTGACAAGGATTTGGTATCCGTCGGCAAACGTCACGGGCGTCTCGTTACCGGTCCATTCGAGACTGGCGATACGTTCCGCTGCGTCGTCGAAGAAGACCAGCTTCACATCGCGCCCTATCCAGCCGGAAAGTGTGTCATTGACTGCATCATCCGCAACGGCGGCATTGACGATGGACTTCCATACCGCAACATCCATGCGCTGGCCGGAGGATACGGCCAGAATTTCGCCCTTGCCATCAACCGACAACCGCATGCCGCCATTGTCGTGGACAGCGCTGAGCGTGGCGATGGCGGGCAGCTCGCGCTGGGTGATGAAATGGCCGGAGGGATCGACCAGCATGGCGCGACGGTCGCCCGGCAACCCCTCAGCGGAAATGTCGCTGGTCTCAAGGGAAATGCCGCGTCCGCTTTTCAGTGGATAGATGTTGAGTTCGGTAACGCGCATCCTGCTCTCCTCAGATTTCGTCCAGAAACAGGTCCAGCACCTGTTTCAGTCTTTCGTGGCGTTGCTTCGCCATCTCCCGCCCGGTCTTTGTCTTGAAGCCATCGGCAAGCTTGAACAGCTTCGCCTCGAAGTGATCGATCGCGAAGGTCCGATCATCGAGCGGTCTGTTCTTCGCCAGCGGGTCGACAGGATCGTAAAGTGCCGAACCCATGCGCCCGGCAATATAAAAGCAGCGCGCCGCCCCCACCATGCCTATGGCGTCGAGGCGGTCTGCATCCTGAAGGATTTTCGCTTCCAGCGTCTGCGGTTCGATGTTGGCGGAAAAGCTGTGTGTTGTAATCGCGTGGGCTGCCGCATCAATGTCCGCTCGTTGCCAGCCAAGCCCCGCCAGAATGCCGGTGGCTTTTTCTGCTGCAAGCCGCGATGCCTGTGAGCGGAGCGGCGAGTTTTTCTCGACAGCCACACAATCATGCAGCAGCACGCTAGCGGCCAGAACGTCTCCGTTCCCGCCTTCGCCCGCATGGATGCGCATGGCATTGCCGAACACGCGGTGAATATGGGCAAGATCGTGCGATCCGTCGCCGACGTCGGCCGCGTGCGGGATCAGTGCTTCGGCAAGTGTTGCGTAAGGGGCGAATGCATCTGCGGCAATCATGCTTGCGGCTTTCGGGTCAGGATTTTCTGGTAGAACAGGCCGATACCGATCAACACGACGCCAAGCCCGATGAAGGAAAGCGCCCTCAATACACCTTCCAGATTGCTCATGTCGATCACGAATGCCTTGGCGACCGAGATCAGCACGAAGGCGGCCGATGCGATACGCAGGCTGCGAGCGTTGAAGCGTGAGCCGAGAACGAGCAGAGCCACGCCGATCAGCAGCCACACCACCGAATAGCTGTAGGTTTCGCCTTGAAGGAAGCCTTTCCAGTCGGCGATGTTTTCGCCCTGCCAGAACCGGCGCACCGAAAGCGTGGCCCAGGCAAAACCGAGTGTCGCACCCGCGACGGAGAGCAGGCTGACATAGGCCACCGGCCGCTTGCCGCGCGCGTAATAGGCAAGTCCGCCATAGGCGAGGGCTGGCAGCAGGTAGCCGATCAGCAAGAGATTAAGAAAGGGCAGACCACCTGTGTTTTCACCGGTGAAATAGGGGTTGAGCGTGAAGAAGTGCATCGTCAGCACGTTGATGACGGCAATCACCCCCGCAATCATCGAGCCGTAACGGAACACGGGGCTGGGACTCTTGAGGTCGAGCGTCATCAGCACGCCTGAGAAACCGATGGTCAGCAGTGTGTAGATGGATTGCTCGCCAAGCGTGGGCACGCTGTCATCCAGCGTGCCGCCATTCATGGCGTGGCGGATGAGAATCGCAACGGCCAGCAGCGCCATCAGGCTGGCGATGGCCTGCAGGAAGTTCCTGGCGCGGAAGCCCGGCCAATCGCGCAGCAGCCACGCCGAGGCGACAGCGAGAAGGGCGGGAACACCGTAGCCGGGCAGAAGCGTGTTGAACACCGGTGTCGTGCCGAGGTTCTGCGGCCCGACGATGGTGGGTTCCCACGCGATCCGCCCAAGTACGCCGACGCTGGCCAGCGCCATGATCCACGGCAGTGCATCCCAGTTGCGATACCGCGTCGCCCACACATAGGCGAAACCGATCACGGAAAGCAGCACGGTTGTCGCCAGCCCGGCGGTCAGCGTGTGTAGCGAGAGTGTGAATGCCGCAAAGGAACCGACGACAAGAACATTGAGCGGCGTACGATAGGCATCATCGCCTTGCCTGTGCAGCCATTCCGCACCGCCGATCAGGACCGCTCCAAGCGTTATGCCATAGGCCGCATGCAGCCAGTCGCGGCCGAGATTGCCGTACTCCACGAAGCTGACCGTGCCGAGCCAGACCGGGAACAGGGCCGCAATGCCAGCCCAGAGAATGGAAAGGTCCGGATCTTGTCTGCCCTTGCGTTTCAGGAAGGAGAAGCCGGTGAGGACGAGTACCGCGCCCAGCACGAGTGATGCTGCGATTTCCGTCGTGTAGCCCGTCTGCACCGGAGGTAACGATACGCCTGTGTTCTCGACGAGGCCGATGAAATCGATGCCGTGACGCGCCATCAGCGATGCCGCCGCCTGTGCGCCAAGGGCCGCGAAAACGGCTGGCCAGACACCGTAATGTCGGGCCGCGCCCATGGCCGCCAGCGCCGCAATCAAAGCGGTCACAGGAATTGCAGGATGGAGGTTGAGCGCCGCATCGCTGAGCAGGAAAGCCATGGCGGGCACAACCGCAGCCAGAGATACGGTGAGATTGATCGCCAGCGAAGGACGCGTCATGAGCCGCAGGGCGCGGATGAAACGCTTTTCTGGCTGTACCTCTTCGTTTTGTGCTGGAGCAACATCGAGATGTCTGCCGGGCCATAGCCAGATCGTTCCGGCAAGCATGGCCAGCAGCGAAAGCGTCGGCGGGTTGGCGTCGACCGTATCAGAGGCAAGGATGTAGCCAAGCGCCCAGAGGCCAAGACCGGCATTGGCCAAGGCAGGAACGATTGTCCAGCCTTGCCTGCGTGCCGCCGCCGCCGTCGCAACCCACGAAATCGTCAGGAAGACGAACAGCGCCCAGATATTCGGCGTTTCGGTCGAAATCAGCGCTGGCGTCAGCATCGAGCCGAGAAGGCCAAGCCCGGCCAGGGCCTGTCCATGCAGCAGCGACAGGCCGATGGTGGCAAAGGCGACCAGACCGAGCAGCACGAAGGCGCTCGACGGGCCGATGTAATCGTAGATGCCATAGGCGGCGTAGACGACGCCGAACAGCGTCAGAGCGCCAGCAGCCGTCAGTACGCCGGGGATCATTGCGTTCGAATAGGTTGCAGCGATGCCCGGCACGGCCTTGCGGCGGATCGCCTCGCCAGCGCCGCCGAGCAGAAGGCCGAACAGCGCTGCGAGCGCAAGGCGTACCGCCGGGCTGAGAAGCCCTGCGTCGATGGAATATTTGACGAGGAGAATGCCGCCGAGCGCAAGAGCCAGGCCGCCAACCCAGACAGCCCAGCGTGCGCCAAGCTTGCTTTCCAGGCTCTCTTGAGGCGGCGGGACGGGGGCTGTTTCGGCAGCAGCCGGGCGTTCTTCGCCGTCCGCTGCCGTTTCTTCGCCGGTCCCCGTGTCGGTCCCTGTCCCTGTTTCCACCGTTTCCGGTGCGTGTTCAGCTTGGAAGGCTGCGCCCGTCTCCGTTTCCTCAGCCGACGGAGCAGACGCAGCCGCGCCTGCCGATGCCGCCACACCACGCGCCATCAGACTTTTCAACTCGCGGATGTCTCGCTCCAGCAATTTGATCCGGCGCGAATTGCGGATGCTTGCAACCAGCGTGTAAATGAAGGCGGCAATAATGGCGAGGATGAGAAACGGGATTTCCAAACAGAATCCTCCGGTTACGGACCTGTTTTTAAATCCTTTTTCGCCGCCTTATGCAAGAGTGTACGACCCTTCCGTTCCCAGCCAGCGCCGTGCCGCCTCGATATCTGCAAAACCGAGATCGTGTCCGTCTTCCACCTGCTCAAGATTGGCCTTTGCGCCGGTTGCCGCCAGCTGTCGTTGCAGATCGGTCGACTTTTCACGATATTTGTCGCGTTCTCCCGCAACGATCAGCAGGTTTTTGCCCGAAAGATCGGCATCCGGCCAGGCATCCAGAACCGGGATTGGCCGATAAAGCAGGGCATCCCCGGCCAGCTGCGGATGAAGTGTTGCAAAGGCCGAATAGAAATTGGCCCCGTTCGAATGGCCGATGTAGCGCACTCGGGCGGGATCAAGGCCGTAGGACTGGATCGCACCCTCCATGAAGGCGGCGAAGGCGTCCGCCTCCGAGACGATATCCCTCTGATCGAAGGAAAGGTCGGGAAAACGACGGAACCAGCGCGCAATGCCTTCTTCCGTGCTGCGTCCGCGCACGCCGAGAAGCGTGGCGCCGGGCGCGGCACGGTGCGCCAGCGGCATCAGGCTTGTTTCGCTGCCGCCGGACCCGTGCAGCAGAACGATGGTGCTGCCGTCGGGGTTTTCTGGCGTATAAAAGCGGTGAACGAAGGGTAATTCGCGGTAGATGACGCGCTCTTCTTCCGGCATGGAAAACTGCGGCAGCGCAACGCGCACATCCGCCTCATCCTTCATGAACAGCGGCGGGATGAACAGCTTTTCGCCAAGCCTCTCCATGGGTTCGTCCACGTTCATGCCGGGGCCGTCCGTCGCCATTTCGATCAGCACGCCGCCGGGTTCGCGAACGTAAAGCGAGTGGAAGTACTTGCGGTCGTGCACATTGGTCGTGCTCGAGTTTAGCGACTTCAGCCCGGTCAGAACTTCGTTCAGATCGTCCATGTCTTTTGCGCGGAATGCGATGTGGTCGACCGTGCCGGTGCCGGGTGCGCTCGACCAGAAGCCTGTTGCATCGCGGACGTCGATGATGTCGCCACTTGCCGAGACAAGGCGACGGATTGCGCCCATCTGCTCTTCGCCACGATATCCGAAATGTTTGGTCAGAAAGGCCGTGGTTTCTTCCGGCACTTCGCTCAGCATCGTCGCGCCGTAGATGCGGCGAATGCCGTCCTGGCGCGATATGTCTTTCGTTTCGTGGACGTTTGCGTTGTCGAAAGCGGTGGTGCCGACGAGCTTGAGGATGATGCCGTCGGGATCCTTGAGGCGTATGACCGGCTGGCCGAACTCTTCCGCCGGACCTTCCGTGCGGATGCCGAATTTCAGCGCGCGCGTCAGCCAGAAGCCAATGCTGGCCGGATCGATAGCCATGGATACCTCCAGCGTCTGGCCGAATCCGACGCGGCCCTGACCTCCGTCTTCCCAGACGAGGAAAGTCATCAGCGAACCCGGGGAGGCGATGGCATCTCCGTAAATAAGGTGAAGCTGCATGGCGTCCTCGAAACCGGCGGTTCTTTTGACCAGCCGCAGCCCCAGAAAGCCGGCATAAAAATCGACGTTTGCCTGCACCTTGCGGGTTATCATCGTAATATGGTGTATGCCCAAAGCCGAAGTCATTGTCTCTGTCCCACTGAATGTTGTGGCTCTTTGTGTCGCAAGCTGCCCCTGTTCGGCAATCCCGGCAAGTGAGAACGATGTGTTTGCATTGTGAACGACGGTGAAGCGGAGCTGCGACGCGATCCCTGCGCGGAAACCGGGCGCGCTGCCCTTTAAAGTGCATATTTTTGCCCGCAAAATAGGCATACAAAATGATGACCATTTTGTATGCAATTTTGACTTGCCTTGATGGGTTGAATTGGTTCTTATGCAACCAATCCAACAAGAACCTTCGAGGGGGAATATATCATGATAACGCGCAGGCTGCTGTCGAAAGCTTTGGCGATTGCAACAATCGGTGTCGCCGCAGGCGTATCGATGCCGGTGACCAATGCTCTGGCCGATACGCCGATCAAGTTCACGCTGGACTGGAAATTCGAGGGCCCGGCGGCGGGCTTTCTGCTTGCCCTCGATAAGGGATACTTCAAGGCCGAAGGTCTGGATGTGACCATCGACACTGGCAACGGCTCTGTGGAAGCCATCCCCCGTGTTGCAACTGGCGCCTACCAGATGGGCTTCGGTGACATCAATTCGCTGATGAAGTTCCTGGATGAGGATCCCAGCCAGAAGATCAAGGCCGTCTATATGGTCTACGAGCGCCCGACATTTGCCGTCGTTGGCCGCAAGTCGCTTGGCGTGACGGGCGATCCGAAATCTCTGGAAGGCAAGAAGCTCGGCGCACCGCCGCCGGACGGCGCCTTTGCGCAATGGCCCGCCTTCAAGAAGGTCGCCGGTCTGGATGACAGCAAGATCAAGATCGAATCGATTGGCTTCCCGGTCCGCGAACCCATGCTCGCCAAAGGTGATGTCGATGGCATTTTCGGTTTTGCCTTCTCGGTGATCCTGAACCTCAAGAAGCAGGGCATCACCGATGACGATATTTCGACCATCCTGATGGCCGAGCATGGCTTGAATCTTTATGGCAATTCGGTGCTGGTAAACACTGATTTCGCGGAGAAAAACCCCGAAGCGGTCAAGGGCTTCCTGAAAGCGCTGGCAAAGGGCTTCGCTGATTCCGTCAAGAACCCGGAAGAGGGCGTGGCGGCTGTCCTGAAGCGGAATGAGACGCTGGACAGCGCAATCGAGCTGGAGCGCCTGAACATGGCCAACAGCATGAACATCAAGACGCCTTATGTCGTGGAAAACGGCATGGGCGGCGTCGACCCTGCACGCCTTTCCGCTTCCATCGATACGCTGAAGATTTCGATGGGCCTGAAGGGCAACGTCAAGGCCGAGCAGGTCTTCGACGCCAGCTATCTGCCCGCCAAGGAAGATCGCCTGCTGCCTTGATGGCTTCAGGGCGCATTCTTCGATGTGCCTGATTACAAGGGGAGCATTTCCGGTTCGCTCGACGTCATCCTCGCCCTTGGGGCGGGGATCCATGTGCCCGGATAAGTTGATCCCCGGGTCAGGCCCGGGGATGACGAAAGAGAGGGCGCGTCTATGATCGCGGGCGCTTCGGACTGCCGAAAAGTGGGGACTTTGATGTCACATCTCGTGGAAATTGATAATGTCGACATGCGCTACGGCGGTGCGGCAGGAACGCTTGCCGTATCCGGCCTTAACCTAAAGGTCGACAGAGGGGAATTCGCCGCCGTTGTCGGCCCGTCCGGTTGCGGAAAATCGACCTTGATGAAGCTGGTGACCGGCCTGCACATTCCGCAAAAGGGTAATGTCGTCGTGGCCGGGCGGCAGGTGACGGAACCCGTTTCCATCGTTGGCATGGCATTCCAGAACCCCACGATGCTACCCTGGCGCACCACGCTGGAAAACATTCTCCTGCCGCTCGAGATCGTTGAAAAGCACCGCCACCGCCTGCGCGCCCACAAGGCGGATTATGTCGCCAAGGCGGAGCGCCTGCTGGAGATCGTCGGCCTCAAGGGTTTCGGTTCGAAATTCCCGTGGCAGCTATCCGGCGGCATGCAGCAGCGCGCCAATCTGTGCCGTGCGCTCATTCACGAGCCGGATCTTCTGATGCTGGACGAGCCTTTCGGCGCGCTGGATGCTTTCACCCGCGAGGAATTGTGGTGCGTGATCCGCGACCTGCATGCCGCGCAGCGCGTGACAATCATTCTCGTGACGCACGATCTGCGCGAAGCAACGTTTCTGGCCGACAAGATTTTCGTGATGAGTGCAAGGCCGGGCCGTGTGCTGGCCGAGCATCGCGTTCCTTTTGCCCGTCCGCGTCAGCTCGACATCATGTACGACAAGAGCTTCAACGATATGGTGCAGGAGCTGCACGGTGAGATCGCACAGGCGAGGGTGGCGGCATGAGCAGTGTTGTTGAAAGCGGCGTCGCGCCGGAACCGGCAAAGCCGCTGATCGCTCGCATCAATTGGGTCAAGGCCGCGCCATGGCTCTATACGCTGGCCCTTTTTGCCGCATGGGAACTTCTCGTTCATGCGCTGAAAATGCCGCCGACCATTCTGCCGTCGCCGACGCGGGTGGCGCAGGCCATCGTTCAATACTGGTCGCCGATCTGGAAAAATTCGCTCCAGACGCTTTACACGACGACGCTCGGTTTTGCGATTGCCGTCGCCGCAGGTCTGGGCATCGGTCTTTTCATCGGCTGGTCGAAGACGATCTATGCCGGTCTTTACCCGCTGATGATCGGTTTCAACGCCATCCCGAAGGTCGCACTGGTTCCGATCCTCGTCATCTGGTTCGGCATCGGAACGGTGCCTGCGGTGCTGACGGCCTTCCTGATTTCCTTCTTCCCGATTGTCGTCAATGTCGCGACCGGGCTTGCCACCATCGAGCCGGAAACGGAGGACGTGCTGCGCGCCCTTGGCGCAAAGAAGATGGACATCATGCTGAAGGTCGGCATTCCGCGTTCGATGCCCTATTTCTTCGGCTCGCTGAAAATCGCCATCACGCTGGCTTTCGTCGGCTCCGTCGTATCGGAAACGGTCGCGTCGAATTACGGCCTCGGCAACATGATGAGTTCGGCGCAAAGCCAGTTCAACGTGCCGCTGGTCTTTGCGGGACTGCTGATGCTCGCTTTGGAAGGTATCGTGATGTATGCGGTCATGGCGTGGATTGAAAAACGCATGACCGGCTGGGCACACCGCTCGACGATGGGACAGTGAATTCATCCGAAAAACAAAAAAGCCCGGACCGATGTTCCGGGCTTTTTTCGTTCGGGAACCGGCCTTATGCCGTCTGGGTATCGACCTCCGCCTTCCATGCGTTGAAGGCCAGCTTCATCGCTTTCGTCACGTCGCGGGTGGTCGTGAAGAATGTTTCGCTGCGCACCCAGTAGCGCAGCTTGAGCGTCGCGCCGGCGGCATCGATGGAGTCCACGAAAACAGTGGGGGCGGGATCGAGCAGGACGCGGCTTTCGGAGCGCACCACCTTCAGCAGCATGTCCTGAGCAGCGGCCAGATCCTCGTCGTTCTTCACCGTCAGGCTCAGCTCGTGGCGACGCGAGGGAAAGCGGCTGTAGTTGGTGATGGGAACATTCCACAGCGTCGAGTTCGGCGCGAGCCGGTAAAGCCCGTCGCTGGTTTTCAGTTCGGTGGCGAACAGACCGATTTCGATGATCGTGCCACTCACGGTGGACGTTTCGATATATTCGCCAACGCGGAACGGACGCAACACAAGCAACATAATACCAGCCGCGATATTCTGCAGGGTGCCCTGAAGAGCGAGGCCGATGGCAAGACCGGCAGCGCCCAGCGCCGCGAGAATGGAAGCTGTCTGTACGCCGAACTGGCCAAGCACCATGACGATGACGAGGACAAGAATCACATAGCGGATGGCTCCGGCAAAAAAGCCAGCAAGCGTCGCATCGAAGCCGCGGATGCGGGAAAGCCCCTGGAAGGCCCAGCGTTGCAGGAACGTTGCGGCCAGCCAGCCGACGATGAGCAGCAGAAGCGCGCCGACGACAGAGAAGGAATATTGAACGGCCAAAGCGCTCGCCTGTCGCAACGCTGCCTGCGATGCGACGATGATATCCGTTGCCTGTTGTTCCATAGGTTGTCCCGTGATTTTAGATTGCAGTTCAGGTTTGGTAACGAACGGAAGCCGTGGGGGTTCCGGATAACGTGGCGCGTCAGTCGGCGAGCGGCAGCACGAAGGGGACGTTGCCGTCCGTATCTGCACCCCGGCCGATTTTCCTGATCGCGGCAATCAGCCTGCCATTGCGCCCGAGCAGCCGGTCGCCGATCTCGATGATGCGGGAATTGGGCGTTGCATAGGGTGAGACGGTGCGCAGGCGCGTGGCAAGGGCCACTTCATCTTGATCGGGGAAGAGGCTGAGCGCGGCGACGACCGCTGCCGCAGGCGAACGGGAAACACCCATCCAGCAATGTACGATAAGCGGTGCCGATTGATCCCACTCCCGCACGAAATCGATCAGTCGCTGGACATGCGCGTCGTCTGGTGCAACGAGATCGCCTGTTCCCTTGAAGGTGATATCGTTCATGGCAAGCGTCAGATGCCTGTCTGCGGCGATCACGGCGGGCCTGTGGAACGACTGCTCCTTCGCAATCAGCGTGACCATCTCGCGAGACTTGTGTTTCACTGCCATTTCGGCAATCCGCGACAGCGGCGATACGACAATGGCTGTCATGCCGCACCGCTCTGGCGAGCGTCGCGCAACGCCTCGATTGCGTCGAAACGGTCTACGAACCGGCGTTGTGCCTCGATGGCGGGTAGGGGAGCCATGTCGAACATGTCCCGCGTGAAGCCTCGCGGCGTACCGAAGAATTTCTGCGCCTCGGCAATCGAAAAGCCCGCCAGCTCGGTGGCTTCGAAATAGGCGGCTGCCGTATCGGCTTTTTTGATGAGGTCTTTCAGTTCTCGAGCGGGATGGGATGGCAGGCCGAACCGCAGGTGTATGGCCGCCTCCAGTCTCTTTTCAACGGTCTTGTAGCCACCGCCGACAACTGACTTGAAAGGCGAGATCATGTCGCCGATCACATATTCCGGGGCGTCGTGCAGAAGCGCCATCTGCATGTCCTGCGGCGTCGCGTCAGCGCACATGCGGCAAAAGATGCTTTCAACGACCAGGCAGTGCTGGGCCACGGAAAAGGCATGGTCCCCCTTCGTCTGGCCATTCCAGCGCGCCACGCGGGCGAGGCCGTGGGCGATATCGGCAATTTCCACGTCAAGCGGCGAGGGATCGAGCAGATCGAGCCTTCGGCCGGAAAGCATCCGTTGCCAGGCGCGTGGGCTTTTGGTGGACGCGACCATCATTCCTCCACGCTTGTCGCAGGGTCCGCCACGGGGAATGACAGGCCGCTCCATTCAGGTAACCGCACACTGACCTCGGTGTCGTCGGCAAGCATCGGCGTTCCAGCCGCAAGCGCATCGGCGACCCGGTCGATGCGAACGATGGCCAGCGCTCTGTTGCCGCACACCGTGCCAAGCGCGCCGAACGGCTTGCCGCCTGCCGTCATATCCGTACCGCTGGCTGGAAGCTCGCCTGTCGCATCGACAATGACCACACGCCGACGCGCAGTGCCACGGTGTTTCATGCGCGAGACGACCTCCTGCCCCACGAAGCAGCCCTTCTTGAAGGATACGCCATCGTTCACGTCCATCAGCACGTCATGCGGAAAGGCATCCTGCAGTGCGTAGTCGCGACCGGATTCGACGATGCCGTTGTCAACACGCAAAGCGTCATAGGGGGATGTATCGTCGGACGCGGTTGCGCCGGGCAGGCGATGGAGATCGACGCCCGCCTTGGCGAAACGTCCGTCTTTTACTGCGCCTTGCGGTGCCGTTTCGTTCCAGAAGACGCTGACGCCTTCCGTGGCTTCCGCCTTGAGATCGACGGGGGCACGCAGCTTGTACATCGTCAGGCGGCGAAGCAGCGCATCCTGATCGCTGGCACTGGTTTCGATCAGAAAGTCCGGACCATCACGAGAAATGAGAAAGTCGAACAGGATCTTGCCCTGCGGCGTCAGAAGCGCGCTTGCACGCGCTTCGGCCTCAGCCAAAAGCTCGACGTCCGTGGTGATGAGATTGTTCAGAAATTCCGCAGCACCCGTCCCGGAAACTCTGATCAGGCGGCGGTCGGCAAGAAAAGCGGAGGGCATGGCATCACCGTTCGGTTTGTCTGGAGTGCCGCGCATCCATCCGGATTTTCGCATGTACACTCGATCCATCTGTTTTCACAGGATCGCTGGAAAGCGCCGGGCGCCTCCCAGGATTCTCTCTGTGACGAACAGTTAGGATTTTTGCAGGCAAACGGCAAGCGTCGGGCGACTGTCTGTCAGTCACCCGCCGTGAAGAATTTCCATTTTCCGTCTGGCGAAATGCCGATCCGGTAGAAGCTGTAATTGCCGAATTCCTGCATGTCGGCCAGGTCGCCCGCTGTGATAATGCGCAGCAGTTCCACCTTTTCGGGAGGCGTCAGCGTATTGAGCGCCTTGCCTGCGAAGTAAGGGAACACGTAGGCCTCATCTGGCGTCCCGGCGTCCACGTGGGCATAGCCGGTGGACAGCAGGTCGATGATGATTGCCAGAACTTCCAGCCCGTCCGGATCGCCGGAGAAACTCTTCAGTGCCTCGATCGGATCTTCACCGTCGTTGCCGTCGATACGGGCCTTGTCCGAACCCGAAGAGATGAGCGGGCGAAGCTTTTCCATGTCGCCGGAAGCTGCGGCGTCGATGATCTGCTGGCGAAGCTTGCGGACCGCTTCCGGCGCCTTGGCGATGTCATGTTCAATCGTCACGGCCATTTCAGGCGCATCGCTTTTGGCGGGGGGGCTGGAATTGGCAGAACGATCGACCAGCGGATCGGGCATCGGAATGCCTTCCGAATCGCCTTCGATCTCATCCGGTTCCGGAGCCTGCTGCTTTTGAGGCTGCTCGCCCGTCTGCGCTTGCGGTGCGGTTTCGGCGTTTGGCGCCGGTTTCAGCTCGGACAGGGCGAATGCGAACTTGGGTGCGCCTGCGGACACGGCTGTGACGGCAATCAAAATGGAAAGGGCGGCAGAAGATCGCAAAAGCCTCTTGCTCAGGCAAGACATAGTCAGAACTCCGGCTTTTACTGGATCACCCGCTGCGGGGAGAACTCGCCCGCGAGCATGCGCTGACGCAGCGATTCCAGCATGGCTTCCGCGCCGGCTTCGCCGTGGATGCGGATGGTTTCGCGCATGGCCAGAGCGATGGCAGCATCGGCGATGATCTCCGGCTCGATGCCGTCGGCCATGCCGTCGGCCCACGCTTCGTTCTGGTGTTCCAGAGCGACCTGCATTTTTTCGTGCACGATCATATCGTCGATTTCGTTACGGCTTGTCTGCATTTTTCATCCTCGACAGGGCAGGCAAGTCGTTACCACCCTGTTAACAACACTAACAGTCTTTTATCAAAACGGCACGGGCTGCGGCGAAAAGAGGTTAATAAATCTCTAATTTCCGAACCTGGACGCGATTTCCTGCGCGAGTGTTGCCCCTTCGTTACGGTAATTCTCTTCTGCCACGACAGCAGCTTGCGTGCAACTGGTGTGGATGGCCGCAAAAGAGCGGTATCCACGGTTGAATGCGGCAGTCATCCTCTGGCGGCGTTCCGGTTCGTTGGCGGTATCCGCAGCCAGGAGGTCACTCATCGGCTTGCGCCAGTCTTCAGCGCCGGAAGAGGGGCACAACGTCCGCAGATATTGCACCGCTCCCAGTATTTCCGAAAGCCGCGCCAGCTTGTCATCATACGGAGCAGGCTTGCTTGGCGTCGCCACAGGTGGGGCCGTCACTTTCGGAGACGTACCGACCGGTTGTGCCAGAACAGCGCCGATCGACCCGCTCACGACGAGACTTGCAGCAAAAAGGGACAGGAAGATGGTTTTCGGCATTAAATCTTGCTTTGTCCCACACTTACTCACGAACATTCGGCGGGCCGCCGGTCAAATTTTACAGCGTCTCGTTATCGCAAAACCGCTTAACGCGTCTGCGCGACGCGTTCCCAGATAATAGCGATTCTGGCCCGCATGCAATCACGCCAGAATACGTTCGGCACATTCTACCACGCTTTCTGGTGCAGGCAGGCGCCGTATTTCATCAAGCGTGTACCACCCGGCATCCGCTGCATCATCATTGGCCATCGCGATGACGTTTTCGTCCGTTTCTACGGTGAAAACGGAAAGAAAATAATGGCTTGTCAGTATTCCCGATTCGTTGCGCGACGGAAGGTCATAGGTTGCGAACAGCTGCGGCCTGCGTGCAACGATCCCTGTCTCCTCCTGCAACTCGCGCAGGGCCGTTTCCGCCGGTGTCTCGCCTTCTTCGCCTCGTCCACCGGGAAAGGCGAACATGTCCTGGGAAGGCGGGTTGATACGGCGCACGAGCAGCAGACGATCACCCTGCCTCACGATGACAGAGGATGCTGCACGGGGTTTTATGCGGACTGTCATGCGTGAATTTTGCCTCTTGCGATGGAACGGGGCCTGTCGATAAACGGTATTTGCGTTGTTTCTCCGCCTGGCATGAAACTATCATCCCTGCAGAGAATCGCCGTCACTTTGCACGCAAAAGGCGGTTTAATGAAGGTCATGTGAGGTCGGGGACAAACCGCCTGTGTCCTATGTCTGAAGGGTGGAATCCATGTGCGGACGGTTCGTGCTTACCTCGACACCGGAGGAAATCGCCGAATATCTCGACCTCATTGGCCTTGATCAGTTTCCTGCGCGCTTCAACATCGCGCCGACCCAGCCTGTTCTTGTGGTGATCGAAGGCGACCGGCCGGAAAAGGGCAGCAATCTGCCAAACCGTCGTGCCGTACTGGTGCGCTGGGGCTTTCTGCCAGGCTGGGTGAAGGACCCCAAGGACTTTCCATTGCTGATCAATGCGCGCTCCGAAACGGCCATCGGCAAGGCGTCGTTCCGCGCCGCGATGCGCCATCGTCGCGTGCTGGTTCCGGCAACCGGCTTCTATGAATGGCGCAGACCGGCGAAGGAGGAGGGCGGCAAGCCGCAGCCTTATTTCATCCGGCCGAAACGCGGCGGCATCGTCGCCTTTGCCGGGCTGATGGAAACCTGGTCGTCCGCTGACGGTTCGGAAGTCGATACGGGGGCAATCCTCACCACGGCTGCGAACGCAACGGTGGGACGCGTCCATGACCGCATGCCGGTGGTGATTTCACCCGAGGATTTCAGCCGCTGGCTGGACTGCAAGACGCAGGAGCCGCGCGACGTTGCTGAGCTGATGAAGCCGGTTGAGGATGACTTCTTCGAAATGATCCCGGTTTCCGACAAGGTGAACAAGGTCGCCAATGTCGGCGCGGACCTGATCGAGCCGGTTGAGGAGAACGTGCCGCTCCCGAAGGCTAGACCCGCAAAAGACGATGGACAGATGTCGCTGTTCTGAGACTGCATTTCCAGTTCATGCGCGCAGCGGTTTCACATCCACAGAGCGCGTGACCTGAAAACTAGGCGTTTCTCCCCATTTTCTGCAGCGTCTCTTCAATCATCACATCGGAATAGACACGGTTGCGGCCGTTCGCCTTGGCAAGGTACAGAAGCTGATCGGCGGCATTGAGCTGGTTGTCGAAGGGTTCGCCCTTTTCGATGCCAACCACGCCGATCGAAATCGTCAGCGCCAGATCGCTGCCGCTCAGCTGTCGTCCGTTGAGGTCCACATGGGCGCGCAGCTTTTCGCAGAAGTGGAACGCTGCCTCGGCGTCTAGCCCGCGCAGGAACAGCGCGAACTCCTCGCCTCCAAGACGTGCAGGAATATGACGCTCCTCATGGCACATCTCGGAGATGGAGATCGGCAAGTTTCTTCAGCGCCCTGTCGCCAGCATCATGGCCGAGTGTATCGTTGATCTTCTTGAAATGATCGATGTCGAGAATGGCAACCGCGCCGTTCTCGTCATCGCGGTTGATGATGTCCATCAGCGCGCGCGTACGATCGAAGAACGAGCGACGGTTCGGCAGGCCGGTCAGATGGTCGCGTTCGGCGAGTTCGCGCAGACGCCGAAGTTGCTTCATCGTCTCGATATTGTTGTCGATACGGCACTGAAGTTCTTCCGGCACGAAGGGCCGGTAAATGAAATCGGAAGCTCCGGCTTTCAGAAAGCTTGCTGAAAGCAATCGGTCGGAGGATGACGAGATGCCGATGATGCGCAGATCTTCCGAAGAGCGGCTGTCGCGGATACGACGCGTGAGTTCGTAGCCGTCCATGTCGGGCATATGGTAATCGGTCAGAACGAGCTGGATCGATGGGTCCCGCGCAAGAATTTCCAGCGCCTGCTTGCCGGAATGGGCTTCGCTGACCCTGAAGTTCTGCCGCTCGAGAATATCAACCAGCCCCGAGCGCGCGCTTCTGGCGTCGTCAACGACCAGAACGGAAAACTGGCTGTTCGTCAGGATGCGGTCGACGGTTCTGACGACGGCATCGACGGTACGGTGACCGTCCTTGACGATGTAGTCGATGATCTTTTTTTCCGCGTAGCGGCGGCGTGCTTCCTCGTCGACGGTTGCGGTGAAAACGATTGTGGGAACCCTGTGTTCAGCCAGAAGACCGAGAATTTCACCTTTCGGTGCATCGGGAAGGTTCAGGCCTGTCAAGGCCAGCGTGAACGTGTTTACCGCAAGCAACGAGCGCGCCTGGTCCATGCTGTCGCAATGAATGACGTCTGCGTGTGTTTCCTCCGCCATCCGCTTCGTCAGCAGCATGGACAAAGCAACGGAATCTTCGATCAGAAGGATTTTATCCAGCATACCGTACCCAGGTCCTCCCGACGGCTTGGCGACGCAATTTTCCGTCTGCGCGCCAAATATTGTTCACCACGTCACCTGATTTGCGAAAACAAACGATGTTTCGCGAACGAATCAGGAAGCAATGAACCAACAGGGAAGTGGTAATGTATGGGCGGGCGCAGGTACAGCCTGCTTGTAAAGGTTGCATGTTTTGAAGATTTCACACCGACGGCGTCTGCTGAAATCACAACCTTACGCTATTACGCTCTCGATGCGTGTATCGTTAAAATTGGCGACGCGGCGAAAATCTGCGTCCTGCAGGAAGGTCTGCTGGCCCGATTGAGGGCGCGCCAGCTGGGATCTGGTGGAGAAAGACGCGTGCGTCGGTCCAGACACGGGGTATGTCACCCTGCGTCCCGAAAAAAGTAAATGTTTTCAGGCAGGCTTGGTCGCAGGCTTGCGCTTCAGCATCATCGCTGCGGCGGCAACGGCCTTCAGTCCGAGCGGGCGGTAGTGGCTGTTGAGGTCGGTTTTCTGCTGTGTCTCAGCGGTCGTCTTGTTCGTCATGTCTCTCTCCGGAATGTTCCCCGATCACCTGTCCGGCGATCTGTGTGGGAGGCTCTTTCGAGGTCAATCATGACGGATTCGAGGCGAAGAGAATCGAAACATGAACTTTCCGCCTGCGACATTTTGTACGCCCGGTGCGTCGCCTGAAAAGGCTGATTTATCCCGTCAGATGCCGCGATCCAGGCCGTCGCCGCCATCGGCTTCGCCATGGCCGTCTTCCTCGATCGTCAGCGTGCCGTAACGGCGGTGCCAGAGGCGGGCGCTGAACGGGATGAAGATGAGATAGGCGGCGACCGTGAGAACCAGCACCTCCCAGGTAAAGCTCATCAGCATCGCGACGTAGAGGACGACGACGAGGATCATCGGCAGCACGAGATCACGACGGATGCGGCTTGCCTTGCCGGACCAGACCGGCAGGCGGCTGATGAGGAAATAGCCGATCAGAACCGTATAGCCGGCAGCGATGTACGCGAATGTCCTGTCAGCCTCGACACCGAGGAACCCCAGATAAACGGGCAGCAGAACCAGCATCGCACCCATAGGTGCCGGTACCCCGACGAAGAATTCCGCTTGCCATGGCGCCTTGACCGGGCGCTCGATCATCACATTGAAGCGGGCGAGGCGAAGGCCTGCGGCAATCACGTATATCAGCGCGGCGATCCAGCCGAAGGAGCGTGCCTGATCGAGCAGATAGGCGTAGACCACGAGGGCAGGGGCCACGCCGAAGTTGACGATGTCGGCAAGCGAATCCATCTGCTCGCCGAATTTCGATGTCGCCTTCATCATCCGGGCGATGCGCCCGTCGATACCGTCGAGGAAGGCCGCCAGAAGAACCATGCCGACGGCAAGCTCGAATCTGCCTTCGAAGGCGAGGCGAACGCCGCTCAGGCCTGCGCAGATGGCCAGAACGGTTATGAGATTGGGGACGACGAGGCGAAGGGGAATTTCCCTCAACCGCGGCCCGCGGCCGCTGTCATTGCCGTGCCTCAACTCGTGTTTTTCGTTCTGCTGCGGCTGCGGTGTCGGCGTTTCCATGCCCGTGCCCTTTCTGTCTGATCAGCCGCGACGGCTGATCGTCGGGCCTTTTTCGGAACCGAATTCGGCAAGCACGGTTTCCCCGGCGATGGCCGTCTGGCCAACGGCGACGCGCGGCTGGAAGCCTTCCGGAAGGAAAATATCGAGGCGCGAACCGAAACGGATAAGACCGAAACGCTCACCGGCGTCGACAGGTTCATTCGGTTTTACCCAGCAGACGATGCGGCGGGCCACCATGCCGGCGATCTGCACGACGCCGACCTTGCCGTGGGCCGTCTCGATCACCAGGCCGTTGCGTTCGTTGTCTTCGGATGCCTTGTCGACTTCGGCGTTGAGGAACAGGCCGGGACGGTAGGCGACATTGACGATGCGGCCGCGAACCGGCGCACGGTTCACATGGCAGTTGAAGACGTTCATGAACACCGAGATACGGACCATCGGCTCCTTGCCGAGTTCCAGCTCCAGCGGCGGCACGACGGTCTGGATGGCCGAAACCTTGCCGTCGGCGGGGCTGATGATTAGGTCATCGTCCTGCGGCGTGACGCGCTCGGGGTCGCGGAAGAAGTACGCGCACCATGCCGTCAGCACGAGGCCCACCCAGAACAGCGGTTCGGCTATCCAGCCGAGCACCAGCGAGGCGACGAAGAAGGCTGCGACAAAGACATAGCCCTCCTTGTGGATCGGCACGATGGTGTTGCGAATGGTGTCGAACAGATTCATAAGATTCCTTGCTCCAATTTCTTTTTGTCGCCCGCTGAGGTTGCCGCAAGGCGACGTGGCCTGTTGTGGGAGGCGACAAATCTTGCATAGCTGGTTACAGCCAAACATCGCGCCCGGCAATGGATTCCGGTCGCTGGCCGCAGTTTATGCCCGTCAATGCGCGGGTTCGCCCCGGTCCACGACGCCGAGGTCGTCGGTTTCGCGCACCTGCCGCAGCCGCTCCTCTGCCTGGATAGCCTCGCGCTGGCGGCTCCACATGGAGGCGTAGAGGCCGTCGGCCGCGATCAGAGTGGCATGCGTGCCGCGCTCGGCGATGTGGCCTTCCTTGAGGACGATGATTTCATCTGCCCCGATGACCGTGGACAGCCGGTGGGCGATGACCAGTGTGGTGCGGTTTTTCGAAACGATGTCCAGCGCGCTCTGGATTTCCTGTTCCGTATGGGTGTCGAGCGCGGAGGTTGCCTCGTCGAGAATGAGGATCGGCGGCGCCTTGAGAATGGTTCTGGCGATGGCAACGCGCTGCTTTTCCCCGCCGGAAAGTTTCAGGCCGCGTTCGCCTACCATGGTGTCGTAACCATCGGGCAGCTTGCCGATGAAAGCGCTGATCTGCGCGGCATTGGCCGCCGCCGTCACATCATCCTGATTTGCGGTGGGACGTCCATAACGGATGTTGTAGGCCAGCGTGTCGTTGAACAGCACCGTATCCTGCGGAACCATGCCGATCACGGAGCGCAGGCTTTTCTGCGTGACGTCGCGCACATCCTCGCCATCGATGGTGATCGCGCCCTGCTGGATATCGTAGAAGCGGTAGAGCAATCGGGAAATCGTGGATTTCCCGGCACCCGATGGGCCGACGATGGCGACCGTCTTGCCGGCCGGGACGTCAAAGGAAATGCCCTTGAGGATCGGGCGCTCGGGATCGTAGGCGAAATGCACGTCGCGGAAGGAGATCGCGCCCGGACCGCTTTTCAGCTCCACGGCATCCGGCTTGTCGACAACCTCGGCCTCGACCTCGAGGAGATCGAACATCTGCTCGATGTCGGTCAGACCCTGACGGATTTCGCGATAGACGAAACCGATGAAGTTCAGCGGTACGGAAAGCTGCAGCAGCAGGGCGTTGATGAACACGAAGTCGCCGATGGTCTGTTCGCCGCGTTGTACGGCGAGCGCCGACATGACCATCATCACGGTAGATCCGAGGCCGAAGATCACACCCTGACCGAAGTTCAGCCAGCCGAGCGAGGTCCAGATCGAGATGGCGGATTTTTCGTACCGGGCCATGGCCGCGTCGAAACGCTGGGCTTCCATGTTTTCGTTGCCGAAATATTTGACGGTTTCGAAGTTAAGCAGGGAATCGATTGCCTTGGTGTTGGCTTCGGTGTCGCTGGTGTTCATCGTCCGGCGGATGGAAATGCGCCAGTCGCTCGCCTTGATGGTGAACCAGATATAGGCCCAGACGGTGACGACCGTTACCAGAACATAGGTGAATCCGTAGCTTGCCCAGAAGATGATGGCCGTCAGCAGGAATTCGATCAGTGTCGGAGCGGTGTTCAGGATGGTGAAACGGACGATCGTTTCGATACCCTTCGTGCCGCGTTCGATGATCCGCGAAAGCCCGCCGGTCTTGCGCTCCAGATGGAAGCGAAGGGATAGCTGGTGCATGTGCACGAAGGTCTTGTAGGCAAGCTGGCGCACCGCATGCTGGCCTACGCTGGCAAAGAGTGAATCGCGCAGCTGGTTGAGGCCGACCTGTATGATCCGCGTCAGATTATAGGCGATGACGAGCGCGACCGCGCCGAGCAGAAACATCGGAAGAAGCCCGGCCATGTCCAGCTTGCCGTTCAGCGCATCGGTCGCCCATTTGAAGAAATAGGGAACGGACATCAGGACGAGCTTGGCGACAATCAGAAAAAACGTTGCCCAGACAACCCTCATCTTCAGGTCCAGACGGCCCTGCGGCCACATATAGGGCCAGAGATTGATGAGGGTCTGTATCGGATTGCTGGAATCCGCCGAGATGGTCTTTTTCCGCGCTGTCATGTTTTACTCCGCATTTCTGCCGGACTGCCGACAGCAGGACGGCGGCTTTTGGGGAGCCGCCGTTTCGTCAGATAGAGATATGCCGTGCCGTCCGCAACGGTTGAAGCGGTCAGGAACCGCCCTTCAGCCTTTTGCGGTGTAGTTCCTCGGCATTCGGCAGCGCTTTTTCCGGCACGCCGAAGATCTGGCCCGGTTCGATCAGATCAGGATTCTGGATCTGGTCCTGATTGGCGAGATAGATGGTCGTGTAGCGCACGCCCTGACCGTAAACGCGGCGCGAAATCTGCCATAGCGTATCGCCGCGACGGATGATGACGCTGTTTTCGCTCTGGGCAAGCGGTGCCTGCTCGAAGGTCTGCGGACCTGCCGGAGCGGAAGGTGCCGCCGGAGCGGTGATGTGCAGTTCGGCGAGGCGGCTTTCCAGCGAGGCAATGCCGCTGCCAATGGCGTCGACATCCTTGGGCAGCGCCTCGACGGAGGCCAGCAGCGCGCGAGCCTTGGCGACGACATCATTCACGAAGGTCGTGAAGCCTGCATCGGTCGTTGCCGCAGTCCGGAGTTCGGACAGCGAACGCAGCGCGATCACCACGGCAGAACGTGCGGCAACCGCTTCATCGAGCGCAGGCTTTTTGCCGCCCTGATAGAGATTGGACAGAATGCCGAATGCCTTGGCAACGCCGCTGCGAAGATTTTCGAACGCAGCGCGATCACTTGCCGTGCTCTGGTTTTCCGCAGGAGCAGCATTGGCGGCCGGGGCGGACGAAGCCGCGGGTGTCTGCATCGCCACCGTTGCCTGATCAGCGCCGGGGCGCTCGAACGGAACGCGGACCCGCACCTTGACGGCGCCATTCGCATCCAGCTCTTCAACGGTAATGATATGGCTGCCAACGGTCAGCTCGACATCGCCTTCGATTACGAAGTGGCCGGACTGTTCCGTCGTGCCTTGCCCGACATTCCGGTCGTCTACGAGGGCGCGCACGGTCGAGCCTGCCGGAGCGGAACCGGCGATGAAGATCTTCGAGCCTTCGAATTCGACGGCCGAAACCTGCACCGTTGCAGTGCCCTGCGGCGTCGCCACAGTAGGAGAGGCTGAATTGGATGCGTTCGCGGCTGCAGGTGCAGCGGCATTGTTGGTTGTCGCCTGCGAAGGCTGTGCGGCAGGCGCGGCGGCTTCAGGCATCGCCAGAACGCGGCTCGGTGCGCCCGGCTTCGTCACCATGGCCAGCAACTCACCCTTCGATCCGTCAGGTACCGAGATGGTTGCAACCTCTTCGGACTGCGTGACCTTGCCGTTGGCGTCCGTGGTGCGCAGCGTCAGCTGGTGGTCGCCCGGCGGCAGCGGGTTGTCGAAAACGGCGGCGAAATCACCCGTGCCGTCGATGGTCGTCTGGGCGATGACATTGCCGTTGCTCAAGATTTCCAGCTTTGCGCCCGGCTGTGCCTTGCCAGCGACGACGGCGGAACCATCCGGCTCGACGCGCAGAACGTCGAATGTCGGGAGCAGTGCGGCATCTGCTGCCGGCTCGGCAGGCTTGACCGGCTCCGGTGCGCCATTGTCAGTCCCGGCAAAGACACCCGCCAGACGGCGAATGTGCGAAGCGGCGGCTGCGGCACTCCCTGGCAATTCGCGCAGGTACGCAGTGGTGCGCTCGGCTGCGGCGCGCGCCGTGGTGATGAGCTTCGACGTGTTTTCGTCCAGCGTTTCCGGAATGTCGATGTCGCTCAGTTCCTTGAGCGATGCCTCGACCTTCTTGCGGGCGGCAGCGAAGTCCTGATCGGACGGCACCTTTCCATCGCTGAACAGTGCAGTCAGGTCCTTGATCGATTGCGTGGATGAAGCGGCGAGACGGCCGACTTTTTCAGCTATGTTCGCGGTTTCGGTGGCGGCATCCGAGAGGATGTCACCTGCCTTGTCCGCGCCCATCTCGACGCTGTTTTTCACGGCGTTTCCGGCGTCGTTTATCGCGTCGCCAATGGAAGCACCGTCATTGCTGATCCGGGGAAGGACGAAAAAGATCATGAGCAGGCTCGCAATGCCCAGCACGATCAACGCCAGCAAACCGGCCTTATATTTTTTCATCCTGAATTCTCCGGGTATTCAGCCTTTTTTGATGTTCAGATTGCTAGCGCCTTACTTTGCGCCATACAAGCGTCACATTGGCAAAAGGCTATATTCACAAGGGATTTCCCAAATTTTCTTGACGTGTCGCATCCAGCATTGTTCCTTCATCGCATGACGGACAAAAATGTAGCGATTCGATCCATCTGCGTTTACTGCGGTTCCCAGCCCGGTCGTGACCCGGCTTACATGGAGGCGGGCCGCGCGCTTGGAAAATCCATTGCTGAAAACGGCATTCGCCTTGTCTATGGTGGCGGCACCAAGGGCATCATGGGGGCGGTTGCTGCCGGTGTCCTCTCGAACGGCGGCGAAGTGACCGGCATCATACCGGAATTTCTGGTCGACATGGAGGCGACACGCCATTCTCTCGGACAATTGAACGAGCTTGTGATCACCAAGGACATGCATGAGCGCAAGCACATGATGTTCGATCGGTCGGATGCCTTCGTCACGCTGCCGGGTGGAATTGGTACGCTGGAAGAGATCGTCGAGATCATGACATGGGCGCAGCTTGGCCGTCACGCCAAGCCTATGGTTTTCGCCAACATCAATGGTTTCTGGGATCCGATGCTGGAGCTGGTTCGCCACATGCGCGACCAGGGCTTCATCCACCGCGCCCATCTGCTCAATCCGCTTGTCATCGATGAGGTGAAGGACATCGTTCCAGCCATCATCGACCGGGCGCTGGCGCAGCAGAACCCGGACGGTGATCCTTCGGTGATATCCCGCCTCTGAACGAGGCCGGTTACGACTTCTTCAGGCGCATCAGGCTGGAGGCGGTGTAGATCACCAGCGCCGACCAGATCAGCGCGAAGGCTCCCATCCGCACCATGTCGAACGGCTCCTTGAAGATCAGGATGGCGATCAGGAAGATGATCGTCGGCGCGATATACTGCATGATGCCGATGGTGGAGAGCCGCAGCAGCTTGGCGCCGTTTCCGTAGAGAATGAGGGGAACGGCGGTAATGAGGCCGCTTGCGATCAGAAGCCAGGTGTCCATGGCGTTGCCTGCCATGAAGTGCGCCTGACCCGTCATGGCGAAATAGGCCATCAGGATCACGCAGGGCACGGAGAGAAGCATGACTTCAAGAAGGAAGCCCTGCGTCGGTCCGATTGGTAGCGTCTTGCGGAAAAAGGCGTAGAAACCCCAGGTGACGGTCAGCGCGATCGACACCCATGGTAGACTGCCCGCATGCCAGGTGAGCAGCGCCACACCAAGCACAGCAAGCACGATGGCCACGATCTGCCCGCGATAAAGCCGCTCTTTCAGTAGCACTGCCCCAAGAAAGATGCTGAAAAGCGGATTGATGAAGTAGCCGAGTGCCGCATCGAGCGCCCGCCCTGCGCCGATGGCCCAGATATAGATTCCCCAGTTGACGCTGATCAGGGCCGCGGTCAGGCTCGCCATGGCCAGCATTTTCGGTGTCTTGAGCGCCGTTCTGATCTCGGCTGTGCGCCCGATGGCGATAAGAACCGCCGCGGCGATCGGCACGGACCAGATGACGCGGTGAACGATGACTTCCACAGGCGGAATATGCGCCACGGCTTTCATGTAGAGGGGAAGGAAGCCCCACAACAGATAAGCGGACAGCGCAAACGCAAAGCCGCGCGCGCTGTCGCCGCCCTGTTCGGTCGGAAGCGATTTATCGATTGCCATGGGAATGCCGTCACGTTTTCGGATGCTTATTCATACCTGAGCGGCGCGGCAGACGCCAATTCATTTCCGTGAAGCGTTCATGAGAAAAACTGCACGAAGAGTGAATGTTCCGCGCCAGAATTGGCCGGAGCATTGGAAGCCGCGAGATGAATCTGTTTCTCATCCCACGGCTTCAAGCGTCAGAAAGGACTCATGATTTTCCGACGAAACGGTCGTTTGCCCGGATCAACTGGTCGAGAATGCCAGGCTCGTTCATGGCATGGCCCGCCGCCTCGATGATATGGAAATCCGCTTTCGGCCACGCCTTTGAAAGCTGCCAGGCATATTTCAGCGGGCAGGGCATGTCGTAACGTCCATGGACGATCACGCCGGGAATATCCTTCAGCCTGCCGGCATCACGCAAAAGCTGGCCCTCTTCCAGCCAGCCTCCGTTGACGAAGAAGTGGTTCTCGATGCGCGCAAAGGCGATGGCGTATTTGTCCTCACCGAAATCGTCCACCCGCTCCGGGTCCGTGACGAGAGCGATGGTTGCGCCCTCCCACTGGCTCCACGCCTTGGCGCACTCCAGCTTCTTCTTCTCATCCGAGCCGGTGAGATAGCGGTTATAGGCGCCCATCATGTCGCCGCGCTCGGCCTCAGGGATCGGTGCGATGAATTTCTCCCAGCGGTCCGGATACATTTCCGAGACGCCGAACTGGTAGTACCATTCAAGTTCCGGGCGCGTGACGGTATAGATGCCCCGCAGGACCAGTTCGCTAACGTGCTCCGGATGGGTTTCCGCATAGGCAAGCGCCAGTGTCGAACCCCAGGAGCCACCAAACACCAGCCATTGTTCAAAGCCGCACAGGGCGCGCAACTTCTCGATATCCGAAACCAGATGCCATGTGGTGTTGGCTTCGAGTGCGGCATGCGGCGTCGAGCGACCGCAGCCGCGCTGATCGAACAGGATGACGTCGTAAAGAGCGGGATCGAAGACGCGACGATGCGTGGGATTGACGCCGCCGCCGGGGCCGCCATGCAGGAAAACGGCTGGTTTTGCGCCGCGAGTTCCGACACGCTCCCAGTAGATTGTGTGTCCGTCGCCGACATCCAGCATGCCTGTTTCGAAGGGTTCGATTTCCGGATAGAAGCTGCGCAGTTCTGCGGTCATTTCAATGTGTCCTTCGGTGGCCATTCGGCCGTGTCATGATCGGGGTGCTGTCGTTTGTTCGTTCGGGGTAACGGCTGCCCGTCCGTCGGTTCCGGCTCGAGCGGTAGGCCATCAAGCTTATGGAACCAGCGTATTTTATGGCCGGTGTTGGATTGCGCTTCGGGTATTACCCGCTCAGGTTCGTCGAGCGATCCGAGCGTGACGTTGATGAAATCGGCGTCCGGCATGTCGTAAAACAGCGGCGTGCCACATTGGCCGCAAAATCCACGCCGGACCTGATCGGAGGACTGGAACCACCGAGGCTCGCCTCTTGTCAGGGTGAAGTCTTTCCGAAGGCTCGCGGCCAGCGGCATGAAATAGTTGCCTGCCGCCTTCTGGCACATGCGGCAATGGCAAATATGCGGATAGGACAGGCCACCGGTTGCGTGGTAACGGACTGCACCGCACTGGCAGCCGCCGGAAAAATCCCGTTCGGAGGTCACGCTCCGTCACCTTTGGGTGGCCATTCGCTCGTGTCGTAGTCGGGATGCTGATAGGACACGATGTCCGCCTCGTCCACACTCTGTTCGGTGTTGGGCTTGTCGAACAACGTCCTGATCCAAGGCATCCGCATGTGGGCATTCACCTGAACCTGAGGCTCGATTTCGGCCGGATGATCGAACGCGCCGATGGCGATCTCTACCCCGCCCGGATAATGATAGGTCAGCGGTGTGCCGCATTTGTTGCAGAAACCGCGATGGATTTTCTGGGACGAGCGAAACAGGGAAGGCTGACCCCGCGTCCATGCCAGATGCGCCTGATCGGCTGTCACCAGCGCGCCGAAGAAATTGCCGAAATGTTTCTGGCACATGCGACAATGGCAGATGGAAGGGCGGCCGATCTTGCCCGCGTGAAAACGCACCGCGCCGCACTGGCATCCGCCGGAATAACCCGTATCGCTCATGACTTGTTCTCCGGCGGCCAGTTTTCGGTATCTTGATCGGGGTGCTGGTAGGAAACGAGGTTTTCGAGGAAGGGAACGGCCTCGAAATCGTCCGGTGTGTCGTGGCCGGGTAACTCGGACAGATGATCGACAAAGGCGATCTTCGCCTCCGTTCCATATTGCAGCGTCGGGGGAAACAGGGCCGGATCGTCGAAAGCACCCGCAGCGATTGCTATTCCGTCCGGCGCTTCATAGGTCAGCGGCGTGCCGCATTCGGGACAGAACCCGCGTTTCACCACATTGGAAGACTGGAAGCGCTTCGGCTCTCCCCGCGTCCAGCGAAAAGCAGCTTTGCGAACGGAAACGAGCGGCGCGTAATAGGCGCCGAACGCCTTCTGGCACATGCGGCAATGGCAGATCGAACTGTCGCTCAGATCGCCCTCAGCCCGAAAACGCACGGCGCCGCACTGGCATCCGCCGGTGTAGACGGTCATGGATGATCCTCCTTTCGCCTTCTAGCCTTGTTCGGCCAGCCTATGCGGCGAAAGGAGGCTTCGCAAGCGTGTTACCGCTTCAGCTCCCACGTCGTCGTGCGCTCACCTGTCTGCTTGTCCTTGCCGTCCTTGAGCTGGATGCCCTTGGTGGAAAGTTCGTCGCGGATACGGTCGGCCTCGGCGAAGTTTTTCGCCTTCAGCATTTCGAGGCGCATTTCGACGAGCGAGTCGACGGCTGCTGCGATGGCTTCATCCACCTCCGCCTTTTCCGGCAAGACGCCAAGCAGGGCGGCACTGGCGGCAAAAGCGGCCAGTTTCTCGGGGGCGTTATGGGCGGATTGCGCCAAGGCGTGCAATGCCTGCACGGCGGCGACCGTGTTGAGATCGTCGGCCAGTGCGTCGAGCACCGTCTGGTCCGGATCGGCATCGCTCGGCTCAGCAACAGGCCATTTTGCCAGCAGACGTTCCGCTTCTTCCAGTCTCTTCACGGAAAAGTCGATAGGCTCGCGGTAGTGCGTCATCAGCATCGCCAGACGCAGAACCTCGCCCGGCCACTGCCTGCCGCCGAACTTGTCAGTGTGCAGCAATTCGTAGATCGTCACGAAGTTGCCCTCGGACTTCGACATCTTGCGGCCTTCCACCTGCACGAAGCCGTTGTGCATCCACACATTCGCCATGACATGGGTTCCGTGCGCGCAGCGCGACTGGGCGATTTCGTTTTCATGGTGCGGGAAGATCAGGTCCAGCCCGCCGCCGTGAATATCGAAGACTTCGCCGAGATAACGGCCGGACATGGCCGAGCATTCGATATGCCAGCCGGGACGGCCACGGCCCCACGGGCTTTCCCAGCCGGGTTCGTTGTGGCTGGAAAGCTTCCAGAGCACGAAGTCGCCGGGGTTTTTCTTGTGCACATCGACGGCGACGCGCGCGCCAGCCTGCTGCTCGTCCAATGGTCGCTTGGAGAGCTGGCCGTAATCAGCCATCGACTTCGTATCGAACAGAACCTCGCCGCTCGCCACATAGGCATGACGGCGCTCGATCAGCTTTTCGATGATCTCGATCATCTGCGGAATGTTGTCGGTCGCGCGAGGCTCGACGGTCGGCTCGAAGCAGCCGAGTGCGGCTACATCGTCGTGGAACTGCTTTGCGGTCTTTTCTGTGACGGCGTGGATCGCGTCGTTCAGCGGTAGGTGAGGGTAGTCCCGCAGCGCCCGCGCATTGATCTTGTCGTCGACGTCCGTGATATTCCGGGCATAGGTTACCTGGCTTTCGCCATAGACATGCCGCAGCAACCGATAGAGAACGTCGAACACGATGACCGGGCGTGCGTTGCCGATGTGGGCAAAATCGTAAACGGTCGGGCCGCAGACATACATGCGCACATTGTTTGCGTCGATTGGCGTAAATTCCGCCTTTTCGCGGGTCAGCGTATTGTGAAGTTTCAGGCGCAAGGACATGCGGCAGTTCCCTAAAGGCAGTCAATTGTCCTGGCCGGAACGTTTGTCTTTTGGACCTTTCGGGAGACGAAAACGATCTGGCCGGTGGCAAACCAGCAAAATTTGTTTCAGCAGCAGGTGCGGATCGTCGTTTTCATGACTTGCGTTATGGCGCGGAGGCATTCGCCGGTCAAGGGCATCGTCCAACGCTTGCATGAAGACCGAGCGGATTTTACTCCGGCTGGCGGTAATCCACGAACCTGTCTTCACGCACGACGAACAGCTTACCGGTTTCCTTCAGTTCCGGGGAAGCCAGCGGCAGGATGGCGGCTGCGACTTCCGAAGGGTGCGGCACGGTCGCCGGGTCTTCACCGGGCATTGCCTGAGCCCGCATCGCGGTTCGCGTGGCGCCCGGATTGATGCTGTTGATGCGCAGGTGAGTGTTCTGCGTTTCGGCGGCCCATGTGCGGGCAAGCGCCTCGACGGCGGCTTTCGACGTTGAATAGACGCCCCAGAAGGGGCGACAGGAATGCGCGGCACCGGACGAGAGGATCAGCGCACGGCCCGCATCTGATCTGAGCAGCAGCGGTTCGACTGAGCGGATCAGCCGCCAGGTTGCGGTCACGTTGATCGTCATGACCTTCTCGAACACTTTTGCCTCGATATGCCCGACCGGCGAGATGACGCCCAGAACCCCCGCATTGGCGACCAGAATGTCCAGCTTGCCCCAACGCTCAAAGATATTGGCGCCGAGCGCATCGATGGCATTCATATCGGTAAGGTCGAAGGGAACGAGCGTCGCGGTGCCGCCGACGGCCTTGATGGCGTCGTCCAGCTCTTCAAGACCACCTACCGTACGAGCGCAGGCGATGACATGCGCACCGGCCTTGGCAAGTTCCAGCGCGGTGAAATAGCCGATGCCGCGCGATGCGCCGGTCACAAGCGCGATCCTGCCTTTAAGGTCGATGGTCATGGTATTTCCCCCCGAATGAATTGCACTTCTTTTTAGAAAGCGGCGGCCCGTGACCGCAAGCAATCAAAATGTCGCATGCGATAATCCCCGTCGCAGGCAACAAAAAGCGGCCACCGAAGAACGGTGACCGCTTGTTTATCTGGAGTATCAGCCGTTGCTGGCCAGCACGGAAATCTTGCTTCCGAGCGATTCGCCGTTCTTGTCGAGAAGGCGTGTCGGGTAATCACCGGTGAAATAGTGGTCGGTGAACTGCGGACGCGCATTGTTGCGGTCCTCGCCGCCGACGGCGCGGTAAAGGCCGTCGATCGACAGGAAGGCAAGCGAATCGACACCGATGAATTTCGCCATGTCGTTCACGTCGGCATACTGGTTAGCCAGCAGCTTGTCGGCGTCCGGCGTGTCGATGCCGTAGAAGTCGGGATGGAAAATCATCGGGCTGGCGACGCGGATATGAACTTCCTTCGCACCGGCTTCGCGGATCATCTGTACGATCTTGACCGAGGTGGTTCCGCGTACGATGGAATCGTCCACCAGAACGACGCGCTTGCCTTCGATCATCGCCCGGTTGGCGGAATGCTTCAGTTTCACGCCGAATGCGCGGATCTGCTGTGTCGGCTCGATAAAGGTACGGCCGACATAGTGGTTGCGGATGATGCCGTATTCGAAGGGAATACCGCTCTGCTGCGCAAAACCGAGAGCCGCAGGCGTCCCGCCATCGGGAACCGGCACGACGACATCGGCTTCAAGCGGCGCTTCCTTGGCGAGGTTGATGCCCATATTCTTGCGCGTCGTGTAGACGTTGCGGCCGCCGACGACGGAATCGGGACGGGCGAAATAGACATATTCAAAAAGGCAAAGGCGCTCGGGCTGCGGCTTCTGCGGCTTGCGGGCGTCGATGGTGATCGAACCGTCGGGCTGGATTTCGCAGATGATGACTTCGCCGTTTTCGACGTCACGAACGAACTTAGCACCAATGATGTCGAGTGCGCAGGTTTCGGAGCAGAAGATCGGTTTGCCGTCGAGTTCACCCATGACGAGCGGGCGAATGCCGATCGGGTCGCGGGCGGCGATCAGCTTCGTGCGGGTCATCGCCAGCATCGAATAACCGCCTTCCATCTGGCGGATGGCGTCGATGAAGCGGTCGGCAGTCGAGCTGTGGCGCGAACGGGCGATCAGGTGCAGCACCACTTCGGTGTCCGAGGTGGACTGACAGATGGCGCCGGTCGCGATGATCTGACGGCGAAGCGTCAGGCCGTTGGTGAAGTTGCCGTTATGGGCGATCGAAATGCCGCCTTCTTCCAGTTCGGCAAACAGCGGCTGCACATTGCGCATCGCCACTTCGCCGGTGGTGGAATAACGGGTGTGACCGATGGCCATGGAGCCGGGAAGGCGGGCAAGCGTTGCCGGATCGGTATAGTGATCGCCCACGAGGCCCATATGGCGTTCCTGATGGAAGCGCTTGCCATCGAAGGAAACGATACCGGCTGCTTCCTGGCCGCGGTGCTGCAGCGCATGCAGGCCAAGCGCCGTCAGCGTTGCGGCATCCGGATGCCCGAGAATGCCGAACACACCGCATTCTTCATGCAGCGTATCGCCGTCGATCTCTTCATTGAAAGTGGAATGCGAAAGCGGCTCAATCATTCGGCTTGCCCTTGCTCTCTTACCAAAAAAAGAAAGACCTGTCCGGCGAGCATGTCTCCGGGGCGGCCTGTCTGTTGTCGTGCTAGATATTTAGCACAAATAGCGCGCCTTGCATGCATTGCAAGGCGCGACACTGTGTCAATTATTTGTAGCCGGTGGATTTGTTGCCGGTACGTCCTCGGCTGGCGTCTGCCCCGGAGCCGTCTCCTGCTGTTTTCCAAGGATGCGGGCGCGGATCTGCGGCTCGATATCTTCAGGAAGAACGGCTTCCAGCTTGCCGACCAGCCCGTCAAGGAAGGGCTTGGACTTTGCCTGCGTTACCCACTGGGGCTGCGTCTTGACGTCAACCAGCCAGTTCCAGAAGGCGACCGCGACGACCAGCAGCAGAAGGCCGCGCGCCGCGCCGAACAGGAAGCCCAGCGTGCGGTCGAGCGCGCCGATGCGGCTGTCGATGATGAAATCGGCGATCCGCGAGGTGATGAAGGAAATGATGATCAGCGCGACGAGAAAGACGACTGCCGCAGAACCCGCGATGGCGATCTTGTCGTCATCGGTGTAGTTGCGCGCATAAGGTAGCACGACCGGGTAGAGATAATAGGCGGCGGCAACCGAACCGGCCCAGCTGGCGATCGACAGGATTTCTCTGGAAAAACCACGCACCATTGCGAGAATAGCGGAGAAAAGAACAACGGCGATAACGATGCCGTCGAAAATTGTAATGGGCATATACCAACTCCGGAGGTGCGACGCCTTGTCAGACGCTGCCGTGCCAATTTTGCGATCCTCTTACACCACTGTTTCGCCGGGTGAAAGGATCAATATTCTTCTTCCTCAGCCTGCTTGAACCGGTTGCCGGAACCGGCGATGCGTGCCACGAGGTCCGGCAGGCTTTCGATTTCCGTCCAACGACCCCCGGCGCCTTTCTTGGCGCCCTTTGACAATTCAGCCGAAGCGGAAGGCAGAAGTGCGGCGGAAAAGCCAAGTTTCTCCGCTTCTTTCAATCTTTGAACCGTATGTGCGACAGGCCGAACCGCGCCAGACAGGCTGATTTCGCCGAAATAGACGCAATCGGCAGGCAGGGCAAGACTGGCAAGTGACGAAACCAGTGCAGAGGCTATCGCCATGTCTGCGGCGGGCTCCGATATCCGATAGCCCCCCGCGACGTTGAGATAGACGTCGTGCTGGCCGAGCTTGACGCCGCAATGTGCCTCCAGGACGGCGAGAATCATGGCAAGACGCGACGAATCCCAGCCGACGACGGCACGGCGCGGTGTGCCGAGCGAAGTGGGTGCCACAAGCGCCTGCACCTCCACCAGCACAGGCCGCGTGCCTTCGATGCCGGCGAAAACGGCAGCACCGGGTGATTTTTCGTTGCGTTCGCCAAGGAACAGTTCCGACGGATTGGAGACTTCCCGCAAGCCCCGGTCCGACATCTCGAACACACCGATTTCGTCCGTGGGGCCGAAGCGGTTCTTGACGGTGCGCAGGATCCGGTAATGGTGGCCGCGGTCGCCTTCGAAATAGAGCACCGCATCCACCATATGCTCGACCACGCGCGGACCGGCGATCTGGCCTTCCTTGGTGACGTGGCCGACGAGGACCATGGTGGTGCCTGTCTGCTTGGCGAACCGGATCATCGCCTGAACCCCGGTACGCACCTGCGTGACCGTACCCGGAGCGGAATCGGCCGTGTCGCTCCACAGGGTCTGGATGGAATCGATGATGACGAGATCGGGCCGTTTGCCTTCGGAAATCGTCGCCAGAATGTCCTCGACATTGGTTTCCGCCGCCAGCAGTACATCCGTTTCGGCCGCGCCCAGACGCTGCGCACGCAGCCGCACCTGCGCGACGGCTTCTTCGCCCGACACATAGATGACACGATGATTGCGGCGCGAAAGGGCAGCGGCAGCCTGCATCAGCAAAGTTGATTTTCCGATGCCGGGATCGCCGCCGATCAGCACCGCCGAGCCGCGCACGAAACCGCCGCCGGTCGCCCGGTCAAGCTCGCTGATGCCGGTCGGAATGCGCGGCGCTTCCTCGATTTCACCGGAAAGAGAGGTAAGCGTAACCGGCTTGCCCTTTTTCGGCATCTTTCCGGGGCCGGAGCCGATGCCACCCATCGGATCTTCTTCGACGATGGTGTTCCACCCGCCACAGCCGTCGCATTTGCCCGCCCAGCGGGTGTGAACCGTGCCGCAGTTCTGGCACACGAATTGGGTCTTGGCTTTGGCCATGTCGGGGGTATTTCTCCAGCAGTGCGACACGCATTGTCCATGAGAACAAATGCGGAACTTTATTCTCCGATAAACCCGTGCCGGAGAATTTGCAAGACCGCCCGGCAATCACCCTGTATTAGTCCTCGTCCACCAGATACTGCCGCTCGTAACGCAATCCAAGCCCGGTCAGCAGTTCGTAGCCGATGGTGCCGGCGGCATGAGCCACCTCGTCGACAGGCACGTTCGGGCCGAACAGTTCGATATAGTCGCCTGCGCGGACTGCGTTTTCAGGAATGTCGGTGACATCGAAAATGGTGAGATCCATCGTCACACGCCCTGCCACCGGGGCCTTGTGGCCGTTGATGAAACCATATGCGCCGCCATGACCCATTTCCCGCAATGGAATGCCTGAGCCGGAAAGCGAACGCTGATAACCATCCGCATAACCGACGGAGGCGATTGCGAGACGGCTGGCCCGCTTCAACAGAAATGTCCCGCCATAACTCACGGTCTGGCCTTCGCCTGCTTCGCGGATCTGGATGATGCGCGCTTCGGCTTTCGCGACCGGGCGCATGGGATTTTTAATGCCATTGACGGCTTCGCCACCATAGACGGCAATGCCAGGGCGGGTGAGGTCGAAGTGATAGTCCGGTCCGAGAAAGACACCGGCCGATGCCGAGAGACTTGATTCGATGCCTTCGAAAGCCGCGCTAACCTGCCGGAATGATTCGAGCTGCACCTTGTTCATCGGCGCGGAAGGTGTATCGCCGCAGGCGAGGTGGGACAGCACCAGAACCGGATCGAAACTTGCAGGGCGCGTCGGATCGTCGGCAAGATAAAGGGCATCGTTCAACGGCAGACCAAGGCGGTTGAAGCCGGTATCGACATGCAGCGCGAAGGGATGCTCGCCACGATCCGCCAGCGTACTCGTCCAGAAGGAAAGCTGCTCCTCTGAGGCAATAACCGGCACCAGATCGTTGTCGAACACCTGCCGCTCCTGTCCCGGCCAGATGCCGGAAAGCACGAAAATACGTGCTTCGGGCGCGTATGAGCGCAGCGTCGCGCCTTCGGCGACCGTCGCCACGAAGAAATCCCTCGCTCCGGCATGGTAAAGCGTTGCACCGCAATCCTCGATACCGAGGCCGTAGGCGTCCGCCTTGACCACGGCTGCCGTGCGCGCCTTGCCAGAGCGCTTTTTCATGTCGCGCCAGTTGTCCGCCAATGCGCCAAGATCAATGGTCAGACGCAGCGGCGCATGATCGAAAGCGTCGGTATCGGTGTCAGTGAAGGTCGTGTCGAGGTCGTCTGTCATGCCATGCGTCCGGATTTGTTGGAGCCGACCTATCCCTAGCACTTTTGTTCAAGACGGTAATGACCGATTGGGGTAAACGTCACCTATGCACAATGTTTCGCAGGAACAGGCCATCGATGTCATGCCTCTGGCAGCGGCAGAAACCACGCGTTTCTGGCGCGATGGCCGATTCGAAGATATGGAGTGCCTGAGCGCGACCTTTCTGACGCATGAATATTCGCCACATGCGCACGACACGTTTTCCATCGGAGCGATTGAAAGCGGCTCGCAGATCTCCACCATTCAGGGCACCACCGAACAGACGGGACCAGGACATCTCTATCTCATAAATCCCGGCGAGATTCATGACGGCGCTCCCGGCGGTGGCGGATATCGTTATCGCATGATCTATCCGGATATGGGGCTGCTTCGCGGGGTTCTGGAGGATGTGACGGGGAGGGCGTTTCACGGAACGCCGTTTTTCCCGCGCTTCCTGCCGTACGATCCGCAAATGGCCGCTGCATTCCAGATCGCGCACCGGCGGCTGGAGGGAAAATCCGGCGCGCTGGAGGCGGATGAGGGCATGTTCTCTGTGCTGGCGGAGCTATTTCGCAGACATGGCGGCGCCATGATCCTGCCCGTGGAAACACGTGAACGAACAGCGGTGTACCGTGCGCGCGACTATCTTGCCGACAACTATGAAACCGATATCGGTCTTGAGGAACTGGCAGCGGTCGCCGGTCTCAGCCGGGCGCATCTCATTCGGGCATTCCGCAAGCAGTTTTACATCACTCCGCATGCTTTTCTGACCGACATCCGCATCCGCAAGGCGAGAGCGCTGCTGCGTGGAGAAGAAACGCTGGCAGACGTGGCGGCATTGTGCGGCTTCGCCGATCAGGCGCACTTTACCCGGCACTTCAAGGCGCGCACCGGCATCACACCCGGACAGTTCCGCGCGGCATGATGTGTCGGCCAGCCCCGGCGACATGTCACTTTCATTCAATACGCGACGCCGTTTGAGGAATAGAGGCAGTCTCTCGAACGGGAGAATACAATGTCTGAACAAACCAGAACCGCGGAATTCGGGGCCGGACTGAAAGCCGCCGCGCCCTTGCTCGTTGCCATGGTCCCCATCGGTGTCGTGTTCGGTGCGGTCGCCGTGTCCAAAGGGCTTTCACCGCTGGAAGCCTCGTTGATGTCGCTGCTGGTCTTTGCAGGCGGCTCGCAATTCGTGGCGATGGATCTGTGGACACATCCCGCCAACTGGGCCGCACTCGGCTTTGCCGCGCTGCTCGTCAATCTGCGCCATGTGTTGATGAGTGCCTCCATTGCCGGAAAACTAGAAAATTTCACGGGCTGGCGGAAATATGCCGCGATGCTGATGCTGACGGACGAATCCTGGGCGCTCGCGGAATTCCGGGTGATGGCGCGCCGTTTGACGCCCGCCTTTTTCGCCGGCGCCGCATTGTCTATCTACATCGTCTGGAACATCGCGACGCTGGCTGGCGCGCTTCTCGGTGCTGTCGTGGGAGACATGTCCGTGATCGGTCTGGACTTTGCATTCCCGGCCGTCTTCATCGTGTTGCTGATGGGCTTCTGGAAAGGAACGGAGACGGGCCTTGTGCTGCTTGCCAGCGCCATGGCCGCCTTCGTGACGCATAAATATGTCCCGGGTGCCTGGTATATCGCGGCGGGTGCTCTGGCGGGATTGGCCGCTGCCGCTTTCGGCAGCCGTGAGCAGGCCGAGCAACCCGCATGACACTCGACTGGAACACGCTCCTGACAATCCTTGCAATGATGGCGGCAACCGTTGCGACGCGCTTCGGCGGCCTGATGCTCGTCAGCTACATGGATATGACGCCGCGCATGAAAAAGGCGCTTGGCGCGGTGCCGCCCGCCGTGCTGATGGCGGTCGTCACCCCGACGGCGCTGACCGGCGGCCTGGCGGAAACCATTGCCTGCGCCGTGACGGCCATCGCCGCTTTGCGCCTGCCGTTGCTTCCGGCGGCCTGCGCGGGAGTGGTGACGGTGGCAGTTCTACGCGGAATCGGATTGTAAACGAACTGCACCAACCCCTTGAAAAGATTCCGCCCCGCGCTTTGGACAAGGCGGGGCGGATTTTTGGGTCAATGTTCTTCGTACTGGCTGAAGGAAGGGTCGGCCAGATCGGTGAAGCGGGTGAATTCCGACTGGAACGCCAGCTTCACGGTGCCGGTCGGTCCGTGACGCTGCTTGGCGATGATAACGTCGGCCGTGCCTTTCACCTTGTCGAACAAGGCTTCCCATTCCGCATATTTCGGATCGGCCGGGTCGCGTGGCTCCATGTTCTTGACGTAATATTCCTCACGGAACACGAACAGCACCACGTCCGCGTCCTGCTCGATGGAGCCGGATTCGCGAAGGTCGGAGAGCTGCGGCCGCTTGTCTTCCCGGCTTTCCACCTGACGGGAGAGCTGTGACAGTGCGATGATGGGAACGTTGAGTTCCTTGCCGAGTGCCTTGAGGCCGGTGGTGATCTGGGTGATTTCCTGCACGCGGTTTTCGCCGCCCTTGCCGGAGCCGGTCATAAGCTGAATATAGTCGACCACCAGAACATCAAGGCCGCGCTGGCGTTTCAGGCGGCGTGCGCGCGCCGAAAGCTGGGCGATGGAAATACCACCGGTCTGGTCGATATAGAGCGGCACCTTCTGCATCATCTGAGAGCATGCGACGAGTTTTTCAAAGTCTGCTTCGGTGATATCGCCTCGGCGGATTTTCGAGGACGAGACTTCCGTCTGCTCGGAAATGATACGCGTGGCGAGCTGTTCGGACGACATTTCGAGTGAGTAGAAGCCGACGACGCCGCCATTCTTGGCCTTGAACGAACCGTCCGGCTGTACCTCCTGCTCGTATGCCGCTGCAATGTTGTAGGCGATGTTTGTCGCAAGCGACGTCTTACCCATACCCGGACGGCCGGCGAGCACGATCAAGTCCGAGCGTTGCAGACCACCCATGCGGCCATCCAGTGAGTGGATGCCGGTCGAAATGCCTGAGAGGTTGCCGTCGCGCTCGAAGGCGGCGCCTGCCATGTCGATGGCCTGTGCAACCGCATCGTTGAACGACTGGAAACCACCATCGTAGCGGCCGGTTTCGGCAAGTTCGAACAGACGGCGTTCGGTATCTTCGATCTGCGCCTGCGGCGGCATGTCCAGCGGCGCGTCGTAGGCGATGTTGACCACATCTTCACCGATCTGGATCAGTGCGCGACGTAGCGCCAGATCGTAGATCGCCCGGCCGTAGTCTTCCGCGTTGATGATCGACACGGCTTCGGCCGCAAGGCGGGCAAGGTACTGCGCGACTGTCAGGTCACCAATCCTGTCGTCCGCGGGCAGGAACGTCTTGATCGTTACCGGGTTGGCGGTCTTGCCCATGCGGATGATGTCGCCCGCCACCTCGAAAATCTTTCGGTGCAGCGGCTCGTACAGATGAACGGGCTTCAGGAAGTCCGAAACGCGGTAGTAGGCGTCATTGTTGACGAGGATTGCGCCGAGCAGCGCCTGTTCGGCCTCAATGTTGTTCGGGGCTTCCCGATAGTGCGGGTCTGCGGCCTGTGCGGGGGTGATCTTCCTTGCAGCGTCGTTCATGGTTTTGCGCGATCTCCCTTGCCTTGCATCTTGAAGAACCGGGTTTGACCCCCTGCGGCATGGCAGTCAATGATAATGTTGCAACAGAGACAGACAGCCGCACACCTTGCCGCCGAACCGCGATCACATCTTCAGTTGTCCCCAGCAATCCACAGGAGTGCTGGAAAAAACGGGAGCCGTACCGGCGGCGGCATGATTCGGGTATCATGATTTTATCGCATAGCTGCCCCTCAGGAAAAATTCTTGAAAATAGTCAGCTTTCAAAATAAGTAGGGACAAAATAGATAGTGTACTAATTATAAGGTTTGCTTAGATGTCGCGTGAAACCGACAAGGAACAACTTCTCGATGAGGTTTCGGCCTTCACCCGAAAGCTGCGGGCGTTTTTCGACGCGCGGGTAGGGGAAAGCGGCCTGACGCTGGCGCGTGCACGTGCGCTTTTTGCCCTGTCGCGCCGCGGGCCGCTGACGCAGACGGAACTTGCCGAAGAGATGGAAATCGAAACGCCGACGCTGGTGCGCGTGCTTGACGGCATGGAGAAACAAAACCTCATCGAACGCCGTTCCGACGCGAATGATCGCCGGGCGAAACGGATATATATGACGCCGGATGGAGAGAAAACGTCTGACGAGGTTCAGAACCTCGCAAGGGGACTCCGTGCGGAGATCGCCGCCGATATATCGACGGAGGATCTGCGCATGGCTCTGAATGTGATGCGCAGGCTTTCGGCGAATCTGCAGAACCTTGCGGTTGAAAGGGCAAAGCCGTGAGCAACACCCTGTCTCAAAGCACTTCTTCCGATGCGACGGGCGAAACGGAAAAGGTTGCCGATATAGCGCAGCCGCAGCAAGTGACTCCCGCCCAGCCGCCACAGCCTGCCGAGCTTTCGCTGGGCAAGCGGCTCGGCTACATTTTCGGTGGCCTGCTGTTTTTCGTCACGCAGGGTCTCGGCATGAACCTCGTCATGGCCAATATCTATCAGTTGCAGGGAGAGTTCTCTGCAACGGTGGCTGAGGTCGCCTGGCTTTCCGCCGCCTATATGGCCCCCTATGCGACATTTTCCATAGCTCTGTTCAAGGTCAGGGCGCAATATGGTCTGCGGCCTTTCGCGGAAGTCAGCATTCTGCTGTTCGTTGTCGTATCCTGCCTTAATCTGTTCGTGACGGACCTCCATTCGGCAATCGTCGTGCGCTTCGTCAGCGGCATGGCCGCCGCGCCTCTGTCGTCGCTTGGCTTTCTTTATATCCTCGAGGCTTTCCCTCCAGCGCGAAAGTTTTCGCTCGGTTTCAGCATCGCGCTTACCGGCACCCTTCTGTCCGCGCCGATTGCGCGTATCGTTTCACCTTCGCTGCTTGCGATCGACGGATGGAATGCCCTTTATTGCCTGGAAATCGGACTGGCGCTGATATCTTTCGCCGTCATCTATGTTCTCAAGGTCACGCCGCCGCCGCGCGCCAAGGTGATCGAGCGGATGGATATTCTCAGCTACATGCTGTTTGCGGGCGGTCTTGGCTGTCTTGCCGTGTTCCTGACGCTCGGCCGTTTCTACTGGTGGTTTGAAACCTGGTGGCTTGGCGTGCTTCTAGCCGTATCTGTCGTCCTGCTAACGCTGATGGTCTTCATCGAACTGCCACGCAAGAACCCGCTGCTCGACCTGCGCTGGATCTTTTCGAAGACGAATATGCATGCCATGGCGGTCCTGCTCGTGTACCGTGCGGTGTCTTCCGAACAGTCTTCCACCGCGGTCGGCCTGTACCAGCAGCTTGGCCTGCTCAATGAACAGACAACGTTGCTCTACGCGCTGATCCTGCTGGCAACCATCCTTGGCGGAGCTGCCTGTGCCTGGCTGATGCTGACGAAATATGTCGATACGGCGCATGTGATCGCGCTTGCCCTGATCGCGACAGGCGCTTTCATGGACAGCCAGTCCTCGAACCTCACACGGCCCGAGCAGATGTATCTGAGCCAGATGATGATCGCGTTCGGTGCCGCGATGTTCCTGCCGCCGGTCATGGCGAAGGGCTTTGGCGCGGCACTGACAAAGGGCGCGCCCTACCTGGTCAACTTCATCACCATTTTTCTGTTCACGCAGATTACCGGATCGATGCTGATGACCGGTCTACTTGGCAGCTTTGTCACGTTGCGGGAAAAATTCCACTCCAACGTTCTGGTCGAAAACATTCTGATGACCAACCCGCTCGTTGTGCAGCGCGTATCGCAGCTTTCAGGCGCATACAGTCACACCATTACCGATCCGACATTGCTGAACGCCGAGGGGCTGGCTCTTCTGAGCCAGCAGGTCAGCAAGGAAGCCTATGTGCTCGCCTATAATGACACCTTCCTGCTCATCGCCACGGTTTCGGCGCTGGCGCTGGCCGCCCTTTTGATCCACCTTGCCTGGTTGCGCATCCGTCCTTTCCTCGTCCGGGAAAATGTCGATGCCGCACCGGCACAACAGTCTTGAACATCCAAGAGTAACAAAAATGCTGAAGAAGATTTTTACCCCGGTTTCCCTTCTGGTTCTCCTTGGCGGCATCGCCGGTGTTGCGCTCGTGCTGTATGCATGGAGGCTGCCGCCGTTCCTCTCCGCCGTCGAAATGACCGACAACGCATTTGTTCGTGGATATATCACCACCATGAGCCCACAGGTCAGCGGTTACGTGGTCGACGTTCCGGTCAGGGACTATCAGGAGGTCAAGCAAGGCGCGCTGCTGGCGAAGATAGATGACCGCATCTACGCCCAGAAGCTGGCACAGGCCGAAGCGACGCTCGATACGCATAAGGCAGCGCTGGATAATTCCCGCCAGCAGGAAAACGCCGCCAATGCCAACATCGCATCCAGCAAGGCTGCGGTGCAGAGCGCCGAAGCCTCGCTGAAGCAGGCCCAGCTGGCGTCTGATAGACAGGACAACCTCATCAGAAGCGGCGCAGGCGTGTCCAGCTCGCAGGAAGAGGCGCATGCCGGTCTTGAGAAGGCGCGTGCATCGCTCTCGCAGGCAAAGGCCGCACTCGAAGTGTCTCAGCAGGACCTGCAGACGATAATCGTCAACCGCAGCTCGTTGCAGGCCGCCGTCGCCAATGCCGAAGCCGCCGTCGAGCTCGCGAAGATCGACCTCCAGAATACCGAAATCCATGCGCCACGGGATGGTAAGCTGGGTGAGGTCGGTGTGCGCGTTGGCCAGTATGTCACGTCAGGCACGCAGCTGATGGCCGTGGTGCCGCACGACATCTGGATCATCGCAAACTTCAAGGAAACACAGCTTCAGGGCATGCAGGCCGGTTTGCCCGTTACCATTTCGGTGGATGCGCTGCATCGTCAGAAACTCAGCGGACATATCGAACGCTTTTCGCCCGCAACCGGCTCTGAATTCGCGGTCATCAAGCCGGACAATGCCACGGGCAACTTCGTCAAGATCGCCCAGCGTGTCGGCGTTCGCATCTCCATCGATCCGGACCAGCCGCTGGCCGCGAACCTGTCGCCGGGCATGTCGGTGGTCGTGCATGTGGACAAGAGCGCAGCGCCGGATCAGACGAAAATCGCAGGCAATTGATGCATTTGCACTGACTGCCCCAAGGTCCTGTCAGAGACAAAGAAAAACCCCGGATGTTGCCATCCGGGGTTCTTTTTTGAGCCGTGGTGGCGCAAAAATATTATTCGTCGTCGCCGTCGAAGTCGGCTTCCGGATCGAAGAAGTCTTCCGGACGCAGAGCGTCTTCGTCAACGCCGTAGATGGCGTCAGCGGAGGTGAGGCTTTCGCCCTTTGCCTGACGCTCGCCTTCTTCAGCCGAACGTGCAACGTTCAGCTCGACCTGAAGCTCGACTTCAGCGTGGAGGTGAAGCGTAACGTTGTGCAGACCGATGGTCTTGATCGGCGTGTTGAGTTCGACCTGGTTGCGGCCGACGTTGAAGCCTTCTGCAGCGAGGATTTCAACAACGTCACGAGCAGCGACAGAACCGTAGAGCTGACCGGTTTCGCCAGCCGAACGGACGACGAGGAAGGACTTGCCGCTGAGTGCTTCGGCAACCGTCTGGGCTTCCGACTTGCGCTCGAGGTTACGGGCTTCGAGCGTTGCGCGCTCGTTTTCGAAGCGGGCCTTGTTGGCGGCGTTGGCGCGCAGCGCCTTGCCCTGCGGCAGCAGGAAGTTACGTGCGTAGCCGTCACGAACCTTTACGGTTTCGCCCATCTGGCCGAGCTTGTTGATGCGTTCGAGAAGAATAACGTCCATCTTCTTGATCCTTTCTTGTTTCAGGTGTTGGTTTCGTTCGTATTGTCGGTTTTCCGTATCGGTGTGAGGGAGATCGTGCTGCGCACGTCGCTCAATCCGAATACGAGAATGATGAAAAGCGGAAAGACGAAGATTGCCGACATGTACGCAAGAACGAGGACGGGAATCCTCCAGTCCTTGCCGCGTGCCCGCGTGTGCAGCGAGGCATAACCCGCCATCAGGAATCCCGCGCCGAAGGTGCCGCACACGACCGCGCCGATCATGGCGACCGAGCCGCCAAGAAACGTCGCCACGATGCCGGCGAGGAAAATGAATACCGCGTTGCGGTGCATGCGAAGCGCGGACGCGATGTCTTCGCGTGGGCGAAGACCTTTGCCAAACGAACCGACGAGACGCGTCGCGAAATAATAGGCTGCAAACAGCAGGATGACCCATAGACCGCCCTGGACGATCGGCAGCATCAGCACGAGCAGCGATTTGCTCTGTGCCAGCGCCTGCGAATCCGGCTCGAACAGCGGCTCACGGCTCTGTACCGACGTCATCATCATGTCGACCATGCGCGAGACGAGATCCGGGCCGTAACCGATCGTCCAGCCGAGAATGACGACGGCGATGGAAATGAGAATGCACAGGTGCAGCACGATGCCGGAAAGCGGATACCATGCGAGAAGGTCTTCCGGGCCGCCGATTTCGGAGGCCGGGCGCGCCAGATTGGCCAGGTGCGACAGCCAGCCCGCCGGGATCAGCGTGAAGATCGCGATCGTCACGGCAAAGAGCGGAGACATCACGACCGCGCCGATGGCGCCGGTGGTGACGATGGCCACCACGGCGGCCATGTTGCCCCAACCCATGCCGGCGATGAAGATCGGCATGGCGGAGGCAGCGTAAAGCAGGAAGGAAAAGGACGACTGCGCCGTTGCGCCAAGCGTCAGAAACGCGGCGCATATGCCGGCAAGGATGCCGGTAGTCAGCACTGTCTGGTTCAACTTTTGCACTTCGCTGTCCTGCTGGAAACTTGAGCAGTTAGAGGACTGTTCAGGTGGAACGTCATCCCCAACATGGGTTTTATTTCATATCGATCCGCGCCCAACGCGGAAGGATTTGGAACCTACGACCTACTGCTTAGAAGGCAGTTGCTCGAGGTAGAAACGAGGCCGCGACGAGCGCGGCCTCGCTTCAAATCATTACGCTACGACGTAAGGCAGCAGGCCGAGGAAGCGTGCACGCTTGATCGCCTGAGCGAGTTCGCGCTGCTTCTTCTGGGAAACGGCCGTGATGCGGGAAGGAACGATCTTGCCACGCTCGGAAATGTAGCGCTGCAGAAGACGTACGTCCTTGTAGTCGATCTTCGGAGCGTTGGCGCCGGAGAAAGGGCACGTCTTGCGACGGCGGTGGAACGGGCGGCGTGCCGGGGAAGAGGATGCGTCAGCCATTGGTCAGAACTCCTTCTTATGCACGGTCTTCGCGCGGACGGCGCGGACGGTCTTCGCGGTTGAAACCGCCTTCACGCGGGCCACGGTCCGGACGGTCACCGTCACGGCGCGGGCGGTCGTCGCGATCGCGCTTCTGCATCATCGCGGACGGGCCTTCTTCGTGGGCTTCGACTGCGATGGTCATGTAACGAAGAATGTCTTCGTTGATGCGCATCTGACGCTCTACTTCGTGGATAGCGGCGGCCGGAGCGTCGATGTCCATGAGGGCGTAGTGAGCCTTGCGGTTCTTCTTGATGCGGTAGGTGAGGGACTTCAGACCCCAGTTCTCGACGCGTCCGACTTTACCGCCGAACGATTCGATAACGCCCTTGTACTGTTCTACAAGTGCGTCGACCTGCTGAGCAGAAATATCCTGCCGAGCAAGGAAGATGTGTTCGTAAAGAGCCATTTAAGCTTGCCTTTCTTGCGTTTTGTCCTTCACCCGGCAATAGCGCTAAGCCTCAACGACTGCTCTTGGCCGGCATGACCGGAAGCAAGAAAAGCGTTGTTCGAGACGGTCGAGAGCGGAGACACGGGAGGCCGGAAAAACCTTATGGTTCCTGCTGTTCCGTAACCGGAACCAGCCCTCCGTTCAGCCACCAGCCATAAGACCGGGTGTCGTGAACAGCGCGCTTATACGGATTTTTACCCGAAATGCAAGCGCGCTGCCGTAAAAAGCCATCTGGTACTGCTTTTGTATCAGATCGGCATCGGATATTGCCGATGAAGATCGGCGATGCCCTTCAGGACGTCTTCGGAAAGCGTCACGTCCGCAGCGGCGATATCGGTCTTCAGCTGTTCCATCGTGGTTGCGCCAATGATGGAGGAGGCAAGGAAGGGGCGGGTGAGCGTGAAGGCGATCGCAAGCTGTGCCGGATCGAGGCCATGCCGGGCGGCGAGATCGAGGTAAGCCTTGACGGGCGTTTCCTGAAGCGGCTGCAGGCGCCCGCCAAGATCCCTGTTGATCGTGCCTCGCGATCCTTCCGGGCGGGCACCATTCTGGTACTTGCCGGTCAGAAGACCTGCCGCCAGTGGCGAATAGGCGAGCAGTCCGACGTTCTCATGATGCGCCACCTCCGCCAGATCGAGATCGAAGCTGCGGTAGAGCAGATTGTATTCGTTCTGGATGGTCGCAACGCGTGGCAGACCGGTGGCCTCGGCGATATCGATATATTTCTGCGTACCCCATGCGCTTTCGTTGGAAAGACCGATGGCGCGGATTTTACCAGCCTTCACCAACTCGCCGAGTGTTTCCAGCTTCTCGGTGATTTCGGCAATCGTCCGTTCGGTCGCCTGGGTGGAGGCGTCGAAACCCCATACGCCGCGGAAATGATACGTGCCGCGATTCGGCCAGTGAACCTGATAGAGGTCGATGTAGTCGGTCTTCAGACGCTTGAGGCTGGTGTCGACGGCCTCACGAATGGCGGCGGCATCGATATCCCGCCCGCCGCGGATGTAGTCGCGACCCGAACCTGCGACCTTGGTGGCAAGAATGATGTCCTTGCGCTTGCCGGTTTTCTCGAACCAGGTGCCGATATAATCTTCCGTGCGTCCCTGCGTTTCTGCTGAAACCGGAGTGGTTGGGTAGAGTTCGGCCGTATCGAAGAAATTGACGCCGTGTTCCAGGGCGTAATCCATCTGCTGATGCGCTTCGGCTTCCGTGTTCTGGGTGCCCCACGTCATCGTGCCAAGGCAGATTTCGGACACGGAGATATCCGTGCGGCCCAATAGTCTCTGTTTCATGGAAATGTCCTGATGCTTGGAAGGTGGCATGAAAGTAGTCCGGAATTGACGCAGTGCAAGAAAAAATATGCTGCGCTGAAAACGTGATTTTGGACGGCAAAACCCCTTGGCGAAGCCTGTCCGAAGGCTTCAAGCCTTGACTTCGAGGACCGGAATGTGAATGGAAGTCCCGATAATATAAGGGAAGGCCAGAAAAGAAGGACCACATCCCATGGGTATTGCATTTACATTTCCCGGTCAGGGAAGCCAGGCCGTCGGCATGGGTAAGGAACTCGCCGATACGTTCGTCGAGGCGCGCGCCGTCTTCGAGGAAGTCGATGAGGCTCTCGGCCAGAAGCTGTCCGACATCATGTGGAACGGACCGGAAGAGACGTTGACGCTGACCGCCAATGCGCAGCCGGCGCTGATGGCGGTTTCGATGGCCGTCATGCGTGTTCTGGAAGCGCGCGGCTTCAAGCTGACCGACGCCGTTTCCTACGTCGCGGGCCACTCGCTGGGCGAATATTCTGCGCTGTGCGCTGCCGGTACGTTCTCGATTGCAGACACCGCGCGTCTTCTTCGTATCCGTGGCAACGCCATGCAGGCTGCCGTGCCGGTTGGCGAAGGCGCAATGGCCGCCATCATCGGCCTCGAGCATGACGTGGTTTCCGCAATCTGCGAAGACGCGAAAAGCCTCGGCGTCTGCCAGATCGCCAACGACAATGGCGGCGGCCAGCTGGTTATTTCGGGTGGTAAGGCGGCCGTGGAAAAGGCTGCGGCACTTGCTTCCGAGAAGGGTGCCAAGCGCGCCATCATGCTGCCGGTTTCCGCGCCCTTCCACTCCGCGCTGATGAGTCCTGCTGCAGATGCCATGCGCGAAGCGCTTGCCAAGGTGGAAAAGAAGAACCCCGTCGTGCCGGTCATCGCCAACGTGCGTGCCGCACCGGTTTCCGATGCCAACGAGATCGCTGCTTTGCTCGTCGAGCAGGTCACGGGTCAGGTGCGCTGGCGCGAGACGGTGGAGTGGTTCGCCGCCAACAATGTCACGCAGCTCTATGAAATCGGCTCCGGCAAGGTCCTGACCGGACTTGCACGCCGTATCGACAAGACGGTGAATGGCGTTGCCGTCAACAATGCTGCCGATATCGATCAGCTTTTGGTGGCGCTCGAAGGCTGAACGCCGCGGTCGTCCCGTTAAAAGAAGGAACGTTTCATGTTTGATTTGACTGGCCGCAAGGCTCTCGTCACAGGCGCAACCGGCGGCATCGGCGAAGAGATCGCTCGCATGCTGCATGCGCAGGGCGCAATCGTCGGCCTGCACGGCACCCGCGTTGAAAAGCTCGAGGCGCTGGCCGCCGAGCTTGGCGATCGCGTCAAGATTTTCCCGGCAAATCTGGCTGACCGTGCCGAAGTCAAGGCGCTCGGCGAAAAGGCCGAGGCGGAGCTGGAAGGCGTCGACATTCTCGTCAACAACGCCGGTATAACCAAGGACGGCCTTTTCGTTCGCATGAGCGACGAGGACTGGGACAACGTGATCGAGGTCAATCTCACGGCCATGTTCCGCCTGACGCGCGAACTGACCCATCCGATGATGCGCCGCCGTTTCGGCCGCATCATCAACATCACCTCCATCGTTGGCGTGACCGGCAACCCTGGCCAGGCAAACTACTGCGCGTCGAAGGCTGGCATGATCGGCTTCTCCAAGTCGCTGGCGCAGGAAATCGCCACTCGCAACGTCACCGTCAACTGTGTGGCTCCGGGCTTCATCGAAAGCGCCATGACCGGCAAGCTGAACGACAAGCAGAAAGAAGCCATAATGGGCGCCATCCCCATGAAGCGTATGGGCACGGGCGCTGAAATCGCTTCCGCCGTGCTTTATCTTGCTTCGAATGAGGCCGGTTACATGACCGGGCAGACACTGCACGTCAACGGCGGTATGGCCATGATCTGACGAGAGTTCGGTCGAAAGAGCCTGTGATACGCTGTGCTTAGCGCGTTTTCAGGCTTTTCGACCGATTGAAACCATGTTAAGCGGGCCAAGACTGTGAACAGTCGTCCCGGAGAGACAGTAAGCCGTTGCGAATTCTTGCAACGATGTCTAGCTTGGACCGGGTTTAACGGGTTTGCCCGCGGCACTGGATTTGAACGGTGCTTGAGGGCTTCTGACAGGGCAGGGTGCCGTAAGGCATTCCCTTTTAAAATAAAGGTCGAGGAAACCGACATGAGCGATATCGCAGAACGCGTAAAGAAAATTGTAATTGATCATCTTGGCGTTGACGCCGACAAAGTTGTTGAAGGCGCAAGCTTCATCGACGATCTGGGCGCTGACTCGCTCGACACCGTTGAACTGGTTATGGCTTTCGAAGAAGAGTTCGGCGTTGAAATCCCTGACGATGCTGCCGACTCGATCCTGACCGTTGGCGACGCTGTAAAGTTCATCGAAAAGGCACAGGCCTGATCGATCCTGCTCGGGGAGGTTCCTGAACCTCCCGTTCTGGCCCGGCTTGTCCGGGCCAATATTTTATCGTGAGAGGCACAATCCGTAACGGGTGCGTGTTTCCCGCGCGTAATCCTTTTGGCCGGAAATGGTCCGGCAAAATGGTTTATGCGCAAGTTCAAAGTTTTGCGGCATCCACCACCTGTTTTTTGTATCGGGTGCGGCAAAGAAGACCGATGATTTGGATAAGGGCGGAGCGTTGCTATGAGACGTGTCGTTATCACCGGTACCGGCATGGTATCTCCTCTTGGATGCGGAACTGAAGTCACCTGGGAACGGCTGCTTGCCGGCCAGAACGGTGCCCGCCTTGTGACCGAATTCGAGGTCGAAGACCTTCCCGCGAAAATCGCATGCCGCATTCCTGTGGGCGATGGCACCGACGGCACCTTCAATCCCGATGATTGGATGGAGCCGAAGGAACAGCGCAAGGTTGATCCCTTCATCATCTACGGCATGGCAGCGGCCGAAATGGCGCTGAACGATGCTGGCTGGCACCCCGAAACCGACGAAGACCAGATCATGACCGGCGTCCTGATCGGCTCGGGTATCGGCGGTCTGGAAGGTATCGTCGAGGCTGGTTACACGCTGCGCGACAAGGGTCCGCGCCGCGTTTCGCCGTTCTTCATTCCCGGTCGCCTCATCAATCTGGTGTCCGGCCAGGTGTCCATCCGTCACAAGCTGCGCGGACCGAACCATGCCGTCGTCACCGCCTGCTCTACCGGCGCACATGCCATTGGCGATGCCGCCCGCCTGATCGCTCTCGGCGATGCGGACGTCATGGTTGCCGGTGGTGCGGAATCACCGGTCTGCCGCATCGCGCTTGCCGGTTTTGCCGCCTGCAAGGCACTGTCTACCCAGCACAATGACGATCCGCAGAAGGCGTCGCGACCCTACGACCGCGACCGTGACGGTTTCGTCATGGGCGAGGGCGCCGGTATCGTCGTTCTAGAAGAGCTTGAGCACGCCAAGGCGCGTGGCGCCAAGATCTACGCCGAGGTCGTCGGTTACGGTCTGTCGGGTGACGCCTACCACATCACGGCGCCGTCCGAAGATGGCGAGGGCGCTTATCGCTGCATGTCAATGGCGTTGAAGCGCGCCGGTCTGACGCCTGCCGATATCGACTACATCAACGCCCACGGTACATCGACCATGGCCGACACCATCGAACTTGGTGCTGTCGAGCGTCTGGTTGGTGATGCGGCATCCAAGGTTTCCATGTCGTCCACCAAGTCGGCGACCGGCCACCTGCTCGGCGCTGCCGGTGCGATCGAGGCGATCTTTGCGACGCTGGCCATCCGCGACAATATCGTGCCGCCGACGCTCAACCTCGACAATCCCGACGTCGAAACGAAGATCGATCTCGTGCCGCACAAGGCGCGCAAGCGCGACGTCAACGTCGCCCTGTCGAACTCCTTCGGCTTTGGCGGTACCAACGCTTCACTCGTTCTACGCCGTTACGAGGGCTGATTGTCTGACGGCTCTTGCCGTTACAGACGGAATCGTCGAAAACCGCCTCCGGTCGTTGTGCATCGGAGGCGAGGGCAACTGACTTGGCGAGCGATTTTTTCGCCTCGTCATGCATTCGTCAGTTTGCATGATCTGCCGTATGGAGAACGAATCTTCGTGAAACCATGCGGAAAGCCTCCACCGACGCTTCGATGTGGTGCAGGATGGCATCCCGAACCTGTTTTTGCCGCATTGCCTGCGCAAAAAGCGCTGACAATGCCGAACTGAAAAGGACCGCCGGTGAGCGATACGAACCAGAACAGCCAGGGACAATACGGACGCGACGGCGCGGGAGAAGGTAACCGCGGCCCGATCATCCCTAAATCTCCGACCGAGGCATTGCGGCCGGAAAAAGTCCCGGCTCCGCCGAAGCGCTCCCGCAAGGCGCATGGCCAGCTGGTAATTTTCCTGAATTTCCTGATGACGATCGCCGTTGCGGTCTGCGTGCTCGCCGTCGCCGGCTTTTATTACATGATCAACGCTTTTCAGGAGCCGGGTCCGCTGGAAGCAAACACGCATTTCACCGTGCGTAACGGCGCGGGCCTTATTGAGATCGCCAACAATCTGGAACGCAACGGCGTGATTTCCAACGCACGCGTTTTCCGTCTGATGACGGGCAGCTACCTCCAGAAGGAACAGACGCTGAAGGCTGGCGAATACGAGATCAAGGCTTCCGCCTCGATGAAGGATATCCTGCTGCTGCTGGAATCCGGCAAGTCGATCCTCTATTCCGTATCGATGCCGGAAGGTCTGACGGTCAAGCAGATGTTCGCGCGCTTGGCCGCCGACGAGGTTCTGGACGGCGAACTGCCCGCGACCTTGCCGGCGGAAGGAAGTTTGCGCCCGGATACCTACCGTTTTACGCGTGGTACGAAGCGCGAAGAGATCGTCAATCAGATGAGCGTCGCGCAGAACAAGCTTATCGAGATGATCTGGGAGAAGCGCGATCCTGATCTGCCCATCAAGACGATCGAGGAGTTTGTGACGCTGGCCTCCATCGTCGAGAAGGAAACCGGCAAGGATGACGAGCGTGCCCACGTTGCTTCCGTGTTCTACAACCGGCTGAAAAAGGGCATGCGCCTGCAGTCCGATCCGACGATCATCTACGGTCTGTTCGGCGGTGACGGCAAGCCGTCCGACCGTCCGATCTACCAGTCGGACCTGCAGAAACAGACACCGTTCAATACCTATGTCATCAAGGGACTGCCGCCATCGCCGATTGCCAATCCGGGTCGCGCGGCGCTCGAAGCCGTAGCAAACCCGTGGCGCACGGATGACCTCTATTTCGTTGCCGATGGGACGGGTGGGCACGCGTTTGCCAAGACGCTCGAGGAGCACAACGCCAATGTTCGGCGCTGGCGCAAGATCGAGGCTGAAAAGGCTGCGGCAGGTGCAAACCCGGATGTGGTCGTTGACGGCCAGCCGGGTGGCGCGGAAGCCGAAAAACCTGCCAACAACTGATATTTTTTTACCGGGCCTCCATCAAAAGAGGCCCGGTTTGCATACTGCTGTGGGGACTTCAGAAATGACATTGCAATCGATGACCGGCTTCGCGCGCAGCGAAGGTGCTTCCGGGCGCTATCGCTGGGCGTGGGAACTACGATCCGTGAACGGCAAGGGACTGGATCTGCGCTTGCGCCTGCCAGCGGGCATGGAAGGGCTGGAAACCGAACTGCGAGAGGTCGCTTCCCGTAGTCTTTCACGGGGGAACATTCAGGCTGGCCTGTCCTTGGCGGCTACGGAAAACCGGCTGGAAGCCGTCATCAATCGCGAGGCGCTGGACGCGGTTCTGGCGCTCAAGAAAGAACTCGGCAACGTCGTTGATGATAGGCCGTTGAGCTTCGACACGCTCCTGTCCGTGCGCGGGCTGGTGGACTTCCGCGAGGCCGAGGACGACGCCGAAGCTCAGGCCGCACGCAATGCCGACGTACTGGCCGGCTTTTCCGAAGCTGTTCTCAAGCTCAAGGCCATGCGTGAGCGTGAGGGTGATTCTCTCTTTTCCATCCTGTCGGGCCAAATCGACCGCATCGAGCAGTTTGCCACCACGATTGAACGCGACCCGTCGCGCCAGCCTGAACAGATCGCAGCGCGTCTTGCCACGCAGATCGCGTTGATTGGAGATGGCGCTCAGGGGCTGGATCGCGACCGTCTGCATGCCGAAGCGGCGCTGATCGCGACGAAGGCGGATCTGCGCGAGGAGATCGACCGGCTATACGCCCATGTTGCAGCCTCGCGTGAGCTCTTGAAGGATGGCGGCCCGATCGGGCGCAAGCTCGACTTTCTTGCACAGGAATTTAACCGGGAGTCGAATACCATCTGTTCCAAATCGAACGCGAGTGCGGTAACCGCTGCTGGTATCGAGCTGAAAGTCGTGATCGACCAGTTCCGCGAACAGGTCCAAAATCTGGAGTAGGCCATGGCCCCGGTGAACAATTCTCCCGTCAAGATTGCCCGCAGAGGGTTGATGCTGGTGATCTCGTCGCCGTCCGGCGCGGGCAAGTCCACCATTGCCAGAAACCTTCTGGAAAAGGACAAGAACATCAAGCTTTCTGTCAGCGTGACGACGCGCCCGCGTCGGCAAAGCGAGATCGAGGGCATCCACTACCATTTCATTTCCAAGAAGGAATTCGAGCGCCTGCGTGACAGCGACGAACTGCTGGAATGGGCAGAGGTGCACGGAAATTTTTACGGCACACCGCGGGAGCCGGTGGAAACCGCGATGGCCGACGGCATGGATATGCTGTTCGACATCGACTGGCAGGGAGCGGAGCAGCTCCAGGACAAGATGAAGGCAGATGTCGTCTCCATTTTCATCCTGCCGCCCACCATGACGGAACTGCAATCGCGCCTGCATCGTCGCGCCGAAGATACCGAAGCCGTCATCCAGACGCGGCTTGCCAATTCCCGTGCCGAAATCGAGCACTGGCGCGATTATGACTACGTGATCCTCAACAATGACCTTCAGGCTGCTTTCGATGCTGTGGAAGCCATTGTAAAGGCTGAACGCGTTCGTCGTGATCGCCGCCACGGCATGTTCGATTTCGTGCGCGAATTGCTGGCGGAAGAGCCAAAGCTCTAAAGTCCAGCTGCTCGGGGGTGGGTTGTTTGCTGACACGACAGCCAGTTCAACGAATGGTGCACATCAGTGGCGTCATCTGCCAGCCGTGACCGCTCGCCATCGTCTTCGGCGAAACCTCAGCACGTGCTTTATCCAGTTGATCGGCCAGTTACGGCGCGCCGTCCTGATTCTGCTTGAAAACGCTGATCCCGTTCTTGTCATATGCAAGGAGGGGCGAGGAAAATCCTAGAGCGAATTCGCGAGCGTCACGAATTCCTCGACGGAGAGCGTTTCCGCCCGACGCGTCGGATCGATCCCGGCTTTTTCCAGAAGCGTTTCGCCGCCGAGTGCCTTTACGCTCTGGCGAAGCATCTTGCGGCGCTGGCCGAAGGCCGCTTCCGTGACTTTCTCAAGCTTTGCCACATCGCAGGGCATCGGCTTGTCCTTGGGCAGCAGGTGCACGACGGTCGATGTGACCTTTGGTGGTGGGCTGAAAGCCTGTGGCGGTACGTCAAAAGCCATTTCGGCGACGGTGCGCCAGCCGGCAAGCACGCCAAGGCGTCCATAATGGTTGTCGCCTTCTTCCGCCACGATGCGCTGACCGACTTCCTTTTGGAACATCAGCGTCATCGACAGCCAGAACGGCGGCCATCGGTTTGGTAGCAGCCAGTTGACCAGCAGCTGCGTGCCGACGTTATACGGAAGGTTGGCGATGATCCGCACAGGTTCGCCCGCAGGCACGAGCGCTTCGAAATCGGTCTTCAGCGCATCGCCCTCGATCACTTCGAGGCGACCGGGATAATGTGCCTCGATTTCGGCAAGCGCCGGCAGGCAGCGGCTGTCGCGCTCCACGGCAATGACCTTCTTGGCACCGAGCGAGAGAATGGCGCGGGTGAGGCCGCCGGGACCGGGACCGACTTCGATGACTGTGACGCCTTCCAGTGGACCGGCTGTTCTGGCGATCTTCTGGGTGAGGTTCAGGTCGAAAAGGAAGTTTTGTCCAAGCGACTTCTTCGCATCGAGGCCGTGGCGCTGGATGACGTCTCGCAGTGGCGGAAGCCCATCGATAGCAGCCATCAGAGCGCCGCCTTGCTGCGACCGGCAATTTCTGCGGCCATCTTCAGTGCCGCGACGAGACTTGCCTCGTTGGCAACGCCTTGGCCCGCGATGCCAAAGGCTGTGCCATGGTCCGGCGAGGTGCGGATGAAGGGCAGGCCAAGCGTGACATTGACGGAATCGTCGAAACCGAGCGCTTTCGCCGGAATGAGCGCCTGATCATGGTACATACAGACGGCGACGTCGTAGCGTTTGCGGGCAGCATCATGGAACATGGTGTCGGCGGGCAGGGGACCGAATGCGTCGATGCCCTCTTTGCGAAGGCCGATCACGGCAGGATGAATGATGTCGCGGTCCTCGATGCCGATCGCGCCATCTTCGCCCGCATGTGGATTAAGACCTGCTATGGCCAGACGCGGCGCGGCAATGCCGAATTTCTGCTTCAGATCCGTATCGATGATACGGCACGTCTCCATGATCAGCTCTTCCGTCAGGGCGGCAGGAACGTCCTTGACCGGAATGTGAATCGTGACGGGAACGACGCGAACCTTCGGTCCGGCAATCATCATGACCGGCGTTACTTGGCGACCATTGAGGCGCAGAGCGAGATCGGCAAGAAATTCCGTATGTCCCGGAAAACCGAACCCGGCTTCATAAAGCACTGACTTTGCAATCGGATTGGTGACGACGGCAGCCGTCTTGCCTTCTGCCGTCAACGCCACCGCGGTTTCGATGGCCTTGATCGTTGCATGGGCGGCGCCGATATGCGGCTGCCCTGCCTGAACCTCGAACCCGACGTGCAGGGGCAGGACCGGGAACGCCCGCTCAAAGACCTGACCAGCGTCTGCCGCCTCGCAGGTTTCGATTGCGATGTCGATACCGATCAACGCCGCACGACTTGCCACCACGTCCGGATCGCCGATGAAAACAAACGGCGGGAGGCCGGTTTCGTGGCGTTTTGCCCATGCCGCAATGGCGATGTCAGGGCCAATACCAGCAGGATCGCCCTGGGTAAGGGCAAGCGGCAGGGAAGCATGTGTCACGGATGGCGAACTTTCGCGTCAGGTGTTGACGATCTGCGCCTTCTTGCGCAGCTCATCCATATATTTCGTCTCGTTGGGGTTTTCGCCGTCCTTGGCTTTCATCAGATCTTCCGACTTGAAGACCATTTCAGCCGCGTAGTCATCCGAAACCTGGCGCTGCTTGCAGATCGCGAGGTATTCCACGCCCTTTTCCGTCACGCGCGTTCCGGTAGTACCACCTTCTTTTGCCTTTTCGACAAGCGCCTTCCACTCTTCCGGCAGTTCGGGTGCGAGAATTCTGCCAAGATCCTTGATCGAAACGTCCCGCATGGTTGCGGCAAACGTCTTGGCCTGCTCGCAGCCAGGATAACGGCTGCGCGATGCTTCCGCCTCGCTCTTGCGCTTACCGGTGATCGAATTGCGCTTGGATTCGGGAATGACGAAAATGATCTGCTGCAGGAAGTATTCGGTCGTGACCGGCTTCTCTCCGCGCTCCTTGAGGCGGGTAACGAGATCCTGGTTCGACATCTTTCCACGTCCACCGTAGCGGGCGTTGACAAGGCGCGGCCAGCTCATCTGCACGGCGATGAATGACTTGAAGTGGTCGGCACCGACGCCAGCCTGCCCGAGGACCTGCGTCAGCTGCTGCGGGGTCATCTTGTTGTTGGCAGCAAAGCGGGCGAATGCGGCGTCGACGTCATTGGTGCTGACCGACATTTTAACACGCGCGATTTCCTCGCGTTTCAGGGCTTCGTCGACCAGCTGGTCACGTGCCTTCTGATTAAGGTTGCCGGTCTGGCGCTGCAGCTTCAGGAATGCCACCCGCTTCGAGATGTCGTCACTGGTGATAGGCGTCTTGTTGACGACGATTTTCACCGTGTTGTCCGCAAATGCCTGGCTGGTAAATGGCGAAACGGCCATCGGGACGGCGAAAATCGCAAAGGCAAAAGCAGCGCTACGCAGAGCCGTCTTTCCGAAGTTCATCATATCCTTCTCCCTCTCGTCGGGCATGCAGCGCTTTCCGCTCACCCGGCAATCTGTTCCGTCCGCTCCGTACGAATGCCGTTTACGGCTCGTCTCTGTCAGACTTAGGCTTGTTCATCCGCGCCGCGAATGCGCCACGTATATATCATCGTGATCCGCAAAACGGCAATGTATCGTTTTTCCAAAGGAAAACCAAAAAATCCGTGATGGACACTGCCGATCTCTTGCGGCGAAAGCGTGGCGTTTCAGGCTGTTGCCGACACGAATGGCGAAAGCGGAGCGCATTTTTCGTGCGCCCCGCATGTCAACTCAATAATTATTCGGCTTCCAGCCAATATCCATGTTGTTCCAGTCCTCATCGGCGGAACCGACGCTGATATCGCCGAGCGTACGGAACGCCAGTCGCGCATTGATGGACCAGTCGTTGGCCGACTGCCGCGACGAGGAAATGGTGCCTTCATCCGAATAGCTGACCGTGAAGATCGTGCATTCGTCCTGGTAGAGGATGCCAACCCGGCGCTCTTCGGCAAATTTGCCGTTGAGATCGTAGTTGATCGAACCGAACAGCGACCAGTTGTCGTTCATGCGCAACGTACCGGACGCCTGAACGATGTCGCGGTCTTCGGTGTAGCCGTACTTCGGCTGCGCCTTGACCTGCGTGTAGCTGACCTTGCCGGTTACGCGGCGGTCGGAATAGGCGATACCCGTCTCCGAGCGGTTGATCTCCAGATTGTCCTTGTCGAGACGCAGGCTCGACGAGAAGGACAGGCCGATCGGAGCATCGAACGCTGCCATGGCCACATAGTCCGAACGATCGGATTCCAGGCCCGAATTAGCACCGGCATTGACCAGGTCATAAGAGGCGAAGGAATTTTCACCCGCGAGATGGAAGGACTGGCCGGCAATCGCCCGCACACCGTAACCGTTGTCGAAAGTACCGTTGTAGCGGACACCGAGGTTGGCCCGCGTACCGCCTTCGATCCGGTCATAACCGGAGAACTTGTCACGCTCGAACAGGTTGGTCGCGTCGAACACGAAAGCCTGCGAGTCTTCGTTCGGGAAACGGCCGGCAAACGGCTCGTCCGGGCGCACGAAGATCTGCGCGATCGGTTCGATGACGTGGCTGCTGTTCTGGGCGGTGAAAAGCCAAGGGTAACGGACTTCAAGACCACCCGTAACCATTCCGCGCAGGGCCGCGTCGTCCTTCAGCATGCCTTCATAGGCATAGGACGTGCCGCCGGAAGTGAAGCTCGCAGCAGACATGTCGGACCACATGGCATCGCCGCGTGCCGCCAGAAGAGGCGTTACCTGCAGGCCGCTGTCAAACGTATAAGTCCGCTTCCACTCGGCTTCCGTGGTCAGGCGCGTATAGTCGCCCTCGAGGCCGTTGAAACGCGGATACCCGCCGAGTGCATACGCGTCCTGTTTCAGGCGGGTGATGCTAGTCAGGTTGGCTGTCAGGGACAGTTCGCCACCATAGACCGGATCAGGCACGAAATAACGATAGTCTACAACCGGATGAACGATTGCCTGCTTGCGCTCCTCGGACTCGGAATCATCCGTGTCCTGAACGTTGAAGTAGTAGGCGTTCGCGTCGAACTTGTTCCGCTCGCCAATGCCGGTCAGATAAATCTGGTTGACCTGGACGTCGCTGTTGTAACCCTTCAGCTCGTAGGTGCGCGAAAAGTTATTGTCGGTCTGGACCATGGCGTCCCAGCCGAACGCCCAGCGAGGATTGATCGTGAAGTCGCCCTTGCTGGCGATCATGCCGCGTGTATCGTTCAGTGCATCGCTGGTTCCGGCCGTGAAAGTATCCGAATTCTGCTGGTCGATGCCGGCCATGCGGACCGTATGATAACCGGTTTCGAAACGCTGGCGGATTTCGGCCTGAAGAAGAAGACCCTGCGTCGTGTAATAGGTGGGCGTAACTGTCACATCCGCCGTGTCGGAAAGGACGTGGAAATAAGGTACGCCGATACCGAAACCAAGATTGTCCGTGACGCTCATCTGCGGAAACAGGAAGCCCGATTTCCGCTTCACCGTATTATCCGGAACCGTGAGGAAAGGCAGATAACCGATCGGCTGGCCGAACAGTTCGAAGCGGGCTTTCTCCAGACGCACCGTATGGGTCTTGCCGTCCTGAATGACCCGCTCTGCCTTGACCTGCCAGAGCGGCGCCTTGTCCGGTCGCTGTGCGCAGGGCAGACAGGCCGTATAGACGCCGTTGTTGAGGATCATCACGTCGCTGTTGACGCGTTCGGCGCTTTCACCCGCAATGCGGGTGTTGTCCGTCGTTTCGACACGAAGGGCATTCACGAAGCCCTGTCCGAAGTCGTCGGTGACATCCATCTCGTCGGCATAGATCTTGTTGCCGGTAGGCTCGATCAGTTCGATGTTGCCACGTGCAATCACCCGGCCGGTCTGTTGGTTGTATTCCACTTGCTGGGCCACCATGCGGTAACCCGAATAATGCATGCGAACCACACCCTTCGCGATAATGCGTTCCGCATCCCGGTTATAGGTCAGTTCATTCGCTGTAAGCAGGAGTTTCGAATCGTCTTGGCTTCCGGACGCAAGTACACCGTCCTGGCCGATAGCGACCTGACCCGATGCCAAATATGCGCACACAGCGGCACCTGTCAGAAGGGCCGTCCAAAGCCGCCTGATATTCCCGCGGTCATATACCGCCACTAGCCGTCCTCCTGATGAAGCAAGATTGTTGCACCCAGCGCCAACGCGACGGTAACTGGAACCCAGACCGCAACGAAGGGAGGGACAACGCCACTGCTCCCGAACGCTCTTACGAGCACGGTTACTACATAAAGCACGAAGCCGGAAACGATTCCACCCAGAATCACGGAGCGCGATTGGGCGAAGCGGCTGAACTTTAGTGAAACGGTCGCGGCGATCAAGGTCATCGCGACCAGAAGAAGAGGCGTCGACAGCAGAAAATGATACTGCGTCTCGAGCGCCTTTGAAGAAAGTCCGAAAGACCTGGCAATCTCGATCTTGCGAGAAAGATCAAAGAAAGCAACGGTTTCCGCCTGCGTCATGCGCTCCTGGACGAATTCCTGTCTCAGATTGGTACTGATGCGGGTGCTCTCTTGCCGAACCGGCACATGACCCGGACGAGTTTCCGTAACGCCGTTAAGAAGCCAGTAACCATCTTCCAACTTAGCCGACTTTGCATCCTGTCGGGAAATGATGTTCCCACCCTTGTCGAGGTGGACCAGAACCACGTCGAGAAGCAGCGTTCCGTTGTCCTCGAAACTCTTCGCGCCGATGATCGTGTCCTGTCCGCCGCTCGACTGGCGAATCCATGGAATGATGTCCTGCTGGCGTCCGCCATTTGCCTCGTTGCGCCAGCCGGCTTCCATCGAAAGCGACTGGTTCTGGCCCCATGCAGCGATGGGATTGAGAATGGTAACGGACATCACGCCGATCAGCACTGAGCCCAGAACGAAAGGCAGGATGAATTGCCACGCCGAAATGCCAGCCGCTCGCGTAACAACCAGTTCATAGCGACGATTGAGCGAGATGAGGGTGGTCATACCCACGAAGAGCGCGATGAACGGAACCGTCTGCTGAAGGATCAGCGGCAGGCGCAGCGCTGTAAGACCCAGCGCTGCCGGAACGGAATATCCGGGCAGGTTGGACATGCGTCGCGCCGTCTCACTGAAGTCGGCAAGATAGATGATGGCCGAAACGCCGAGTACGAACCATACGGCCGTCATCAGGTAGCGTTTCAGGAAATAGCGGGCGAGGGTGTTGAAAATCATGCGTTGCCGCTCCCGGGACGACGCGCCATCGTATTCGAGAATAGACGGCGAAGGCGGTTTGCCGCATCCGCAATGAACTTTGGCGTTCTGGGTTTGCGGCCGGTGATCAGCACGAAGGCAGCAGCAGCGCCGCTGAGGCCCGGAACGGCATAGACCAAAGGAATGAACGCGGCACTCTGCTTGACCTGGTTCGTCACGTAGAACCCGGCCCAACGCAATATGAAAGCCGTAATCAATGCGGCGACCATCGGATGCAGGCGCGCTTCGCGGTGCGAGCGGGCATCGGCCGCGATCACAAGCGAGATAAGCGCGAAGGAGAATGCGAACATCCAGTCTGACAGACGCTTGTGAAGCTCGCTACGGAAGTTCTCCGGCGAGCGCTGGTAGCTCGAATTGTTCTCGTCTGGCGAAAGAAGGAAACCAAGGCTCGCATCGCCGGGCGAAAGCGACTGCTCGGTGTCTTTCTTCTCGGACATCGTGGAGAGGTCGAAGGCATAGGACAGGAACTTGACGATGGAAACCTTGCCGTCGGGCGTTTTCTGCTGCACTTCGCCGTCACGCATCGTCAGCGACGTGCCGCTCTCGTCGATCATGCCTTCCTTGGCGTAATAGATGAGATCGAAATTCGGGTCGCGACGGTCGGCGACGAAAAGCCCCTTGAGGATGCGGCCCTGCCGCTGTGCGATCTGGACGTATAGACCGTCCTGAATGGTACGGAACGTCTTTTCCTCGATCACCGAGGACAACAGATCGGCATAGGCCGCCGCCACCATCTGACGTGCCGAATTGCGGGCGGGCGGCTCGACGAAATTGGTGATCGTGAAGGAAAATGCGCTGAGGACAGCGGCAAGAACGAGAACCGGACGAAACAGCACCATGCGCGGCGATCCTGCCGCGTCGATGATGGCAAGTTCGGAATCGTTATTCATCGCCGTGAAGGTCTGCGTGATGCCGATAACCAGCGCGAAGGGAAGAACGACCGGGATGAGTGTCGGCAGAATCATGGTCGCAAGCGCCATGAAAGACCCCATGGACTGACCGGTGTCCGTCACCAAATTGATTCTCTGAAGAACCTGGATGGTCCAGATGATGGCCAGCACCGGAAGCAGTGCTACCAGAAACATCTGCGTTGTCCGTCGCAGGATATAGTTCTCGAGAAGCTTCATGCGGCCCTTGTTGTCGTCATTTGCTCGTGTGGATCGGCGAGCGGATTTCCGCCTATCTAATCGCAACATTTGCGCTTGGCGACTCCGGACTGCTCACAAATCTGTTTTGTGCGATGTTTTTTCTCGGGTCTGTGTCTTTTTGTGGAACACTGTGGGGGATTGTCGAAACCGACATTTCTTTCTGGTGTTTCATTAAAAAGCCTTTGCCTTTAAATCGTCACCACGACCTAGATATTCTTGGTTGCGCCGAGGTCTTAAAAGGCCATGATCGCGCCCATCACATCAGTTGTTCAGCAAGAGCAGGAAAACATGTCCGCCAAATTCGATATTTCGTTCGCCAGTTCCGTTTCTCTTCAAGATAGCCTCGCCATCGTGCTGCAGGCGTCGGGTGGCGATGGGCAGCCGTCGGGAGCGTCGGCTGCGGATCCTGAAGGCGTTCTTGCCAGAGCGGCAAAAATTTCCGGTTTCTCTGGCAAGTCCATGGCAACGCTCGATGTAATCGCGCCACACGGGTCCAGCGCCGACCGCATTCTGGTCGTCGGCCTAGGCAAGCCATCGAAACTGACGGCTCACGACTGGCTGCGCGCCGGGGGCACCGCAGCGGCGAATTTCAGGAAGGCGGAGAAGGTCGCGATCTTTCTCGATGCGCCGGGTGTCGAGGTAATCGGTCAGGCCGCAGCCGATTTCGCGCTGGGTCTTCTGCTGCGCGCCTACAGCTTCGACGCCTACAAGACAAAGAAGAAGTCAGACGACGAAAAGGCGCCGAAGAAGGTTGAGGTCGTTATCGTCACGGCTGCCCGTGAAGATGCGGAAAAAGCATTCGAGGCATCGCAGGCTATTGCCGGTGGCGTGATCCTCGCCCGCGATCTGGTCAATCTGCCGCCAAATGCGCTTGGTCCGGTCGAGTTCGCCGAGAAGGCCGAAGAGTTGCAGAAACTCGGCGTCGAGGTCGAAATCCTCGGCGAAAAGGAATTGAAGAAACTCGGCATGAACGCGCTGTTGGGCGTGGCGCAGGGTTCCGCCCGTCCGCCGCGGCTCGCTGTCATGCAGTGGAACGGCGGCTCGAAGAAGGATGCGCCGATTGCATTCGTTGGCAAGGGCGTCGTGTTCGATACCGGCGGCATCTCGCTGAAGCCTGGCCTCAACATGGAGGACATGAAGGGCGACATGGGCGGCGCGGCTGCCGTGACCGGCCTCATGCACACGCTGGCGGCGCGCAAGGCGAAGGCAAACGTTGTCGGCGTCATCGGGCTTGTGGAAAACATGCCGGACGGCAACGCCCAGCGTCCGGGTGATATCGTCACCTCCATGTCCGGCCAGACCATCGAGATCATCAACACCGATGCGGAAGGCCGTCTCGTTCTGGCCGATGCCCTGTGGTACACCAAGGACCGTTTCGACCCGAAGTTCATGATCAATCTCGCCACGCTGACGGGCGCCGTCACGGTGGCGCTCGGCAATCTTCAGGCTGGCCTCTTTTCAAATGACGACGAACTTGCTGTCCGTCTTTCGCAGGCAGGGGAGGAAACTGCTGAAAAGCTTTGGCGCATGCCCCTTGGCAAGGAATACGACAAGATCATCGATTCCAAGTTTGCCGACATGAAGAACAGCGCCGGCCGCCTTGCCGGATCCATTACGGCTGCACAATTCCTCAAGCGGTTCGTTGGCGAAACGCCGTGGGCGCATCTGGATATCGCCGGAACGGCCATGGGTTCGCCGCTGACGGAGATCAACCAGTCATGGGGATCGGGTTATGGTGTGCGGCTTCTGAACGAACTCGTTCGCGCTCACTACGAAGACTGATGCGGAGCGATTCCGGGAAAGTTCGCAGCGGTTTTCCGTCTGGAATTGTGAAATCAAAAGAAAGCGGCAAACCGACCGATGACTGAAGTTCTGTTCTATCACCTGACGGAATCGAAGCTGGAGGATGCCCTGCCGCCTTTGCTTGAAAAATCTCTGGAACGCGGCTGGAAGGTCGCGGTCCAGACGACCGATCAGGATCGGCGCGATTTTCTCGATACCCATTTGTGGACCTATCGCGACGACAGCTTTCTGGCGCACGCCACCGATACGTCGTCTTCGCCGGAGCATCAGCCGGTCCTGTTGACCGCCTCTGAAACGAACGTCAACAGCGCCACCGTGCGCTTCGTGATCGACGGCGCCGAACCACCGCCGGTCGAATCCTATGAGCGGGTCGTTTTCATGTTCGACGGTTACGATGCCTATCAGCTGGAAATGGCGCGCAATCATTGGAAAAGGCTGAAGGGTGAAGGGCATGCGTTGACCTACTGGCAACAATCGCCCGAAGGCCGCTGGCAGAAAAAAGCGTGAGCATGGCACTGCTACAGAGCAGCGACCTGTGTATTTGCACAGGTAAAAAGTCGCATGTGGCAAGACACACAAGCTTCTGCATTATGGCGATTGTATCGGCTGGCCGCAGGAATCGAGTTCCGGCGTGAACGATATACAATTCAGATATTTAGAGTGTTTTCGCGTTCGCGTGGATGTACTTCTCTCTGGCGACATCGAAGTGACACGATTGCCGATTGAATTGCGTGTCCAGAGCGCAGCTTGATTTCGCTCCACAGTGTTTCGCCCGTCAGGCGGGATGAATGAAATGACGGAAGGATAGAGCTATGGACCAGATGACTTCATTACCGGAACGGGAAATGGAGCGTCTCTTGGCCGTGCGGTCGCTGATGTCATTCAAAAATGGACCTTCGCCTGAACTCGAGGCGCTCTCAGAACTGGCACGCGGCGTCTTTTCCGTGTCGCGTGCGTCCGTGCACCTCATGGATGACGACTGGCTGTACATCGTGGAACAGGCTGGCATGCAGCTGTCGGAATGCCCGCGTGATATCTCTATCTGCAACCGCGTCCTTGCCAAGCAGGATGTGGTCGTCATTCCAGATCTGACCGAGCACCCGGATTTCAGCCTCATGCCTTATGTGCAGGAAGGCCCCAAATTGCGTTCCTATGCCGGTGCGCCGATCGAACTGGAGCCCGGATTGATTGTCGGCGCGTTTTGCGTCGTGGATACGGTGCCACGGAATTTTTCAGCCGCTGAAATCGACAATCTCCAGCGCTTCGCGGTTCTTGCGACGGCGTTGCTGCGTCTTCAGCAGGCCAACTTCACCATGAGTCTCGCCGAGCGGGAGCTTCGCAATGCGGCCATGACCGACCCGCTGACCGGATTCTACAATCGCAAGGCGCTGGATGTGGTGGTGGATCTTCAGCTTGCCGTGGCGCTAAACGAGAATGAGACGTTCGGCGCTCTTTATCTGGATATGGATGGCTTCAAGTCCATCAACGACACGTTTGGCCATTCCGTCGGGGATTGCGTTCTGGCTGCTGCCGCCGATCGCATCCGTGCGGTAACCGGCAGTGAAGACATCATCGTGCGCATGGGAGGCGACGAGTTCGCCATTTTCGTGCCGCGCCCGGAAGGGTCGGAGACGTTGCGCGGACTTGCGGATCGCCTGCTGTGCGCTTTCCGGGAGCCTTTCGAGGTTGAGGGCCGGCAGGTGGTATCTCGGTTGAGCATTGGCGGTGCGATTGCGCCGCAGGCGGGCGCTGATTGTGCAACGCTTCTGTCGAACGTTGATTCTGCACTCTATCAGGCGAAAAAAGCAGGGCGCGACCGTTACGTCAGCCGCGCCCTCTGATCACTATAGGAAGATCGTCAGCCTCAATCGTAGAACGAATCCACGAACTTGTGACGGCCGAACAGGAATGCGTCGGCGACATGCGTAAGCGGCGCAAGGTCGACGTCCGATTCGCCCGCCTTGATGATCTCGGCAAAGCGCTGGTAAAGGGCAGGGTACTCGCGCTCCGGCTCGGAGAACTTCAGTTCGCCGTTGATCGAAAGCTTGGCGCCGCCTTCCGAGAGCACCATCTGGCCGTCCGCCGTTTCGGCAATGATGTCCCAGCTCTGCTTGCCTGTCTGGCGCCAGTCGAACTCGGCGCGCACCGGCATCTTCGTCACGTCGGCGAAATGCAAGTCCGCAGCAATTGGCGCGTCGCGGTTTTCCGGGAATTCCAGCGTTGCCTTGGTGATGAACAGGGCACGCGGCAGGATATGGGTGACGATCGACAGCGCATTGATGCCGGGATCGAAAACGCCGAGACCGCCCGCCTGCCAGATCCATTCCTGGTTCGGATGCCAGTGGCGTACGTCTTCCTTCCAGATGACATGCACGCTCTCGATTTTCGTCGAGGCCAGAAATGCCTTGGCGGCTTCGACGGCAGGTGCGTAGCGGGAGTGCCAGCTGGCAAAGAGCGAAAGTCCCTTGGAATCGGCGAGACGAACGAGATCCTGCACTTCCGAAAGCGTCGCACCCGGCGGCTTTTCAAGGAAAACATGCTTGCCGGCGTTCAGCGCCGAATATGCGGCTTCATAACGGTACTGCGGAGGCATGCAGAGGGAAACCGCCTGGATTTCCGGCACGGCTTCCAGCATGGCGTCGATTGTGCCGTAGGATGGGATACCGTCGACGGTGCCGTGGCGGCTGGCCGTGGCGATCAATTCGAAATCGGAATTGCCTGCAATGGCTGGAAGATGCTGGTCGCGAACGATCTTGCCGACGCCGACGATGGCGAGTTTGGTGGCTGACATGCGTGGTACCCGTGTGCGTGTTTCACTCTAGAGCACGTCGAGACGTGCTCTATCTCTTTTTTTCCGCATTTCCCAAACGTAAAACCGCTGGGCACTTTTACCGGAAATGCTCAAAAATAACATTTTTGAAGTGTTGTAGCAGAAAGCCATGGCCGGGCAAGACATGGCTTTCTCTTCTTTTTCAGCCTGATTTCAGTTCAGCGACGCCATCACCATCGGCAGCTTGCGTGGCGCCTTGTATCGCAAATGTACGACTTTATATCCTTCGGCCTTCAGCTGCGTCAGCAGGGCAGGCAGCATTGCTGCGGTGCGTTTGTGAATGTCGTGCATGAGGATGATGCCGCTGCCGCGGTGACGCAGCGCCTGCATCGTGCGAGACGCGACCACGGCAGGCGCATCCCTGAAATAGTCCTTCGAATCGACCTGAACGTCCATCACCACAGTACCGCGCGATGCGAGCGAATGACGAAGCCGCGAGGTGTCGGCAAGATATGGGAAGCGGAAGAAGGGCGCATCCGTCTCGGTGGCGTCGGCGACGGCCTTGGCACCCTTGGAGATTTCGTTGAGTGCACGATCGAAGGACAGGTGCGCAAGATTGGGGTGGCTGTAGGTATGGCTGCCGATACTATGGCCATCGGAGACCACCTTGCGGGCAAGTTCCGGGTGAGCCTTGGCCATTTCACCCACCATCAGGAATGTCGCCTTCACGCCGAATTCGTCGAGCGTCGCCAGAATGTTCTCCGTCTTGCCCGGCACGGGGCCGTCATCGAAGCTCAGCACGACTTCCTTGTTTGCGAGGCTGATATCCGAAATCGCCGAAACCTCGATATCCCGCCCCGCCAGACCGCCGGGATGCCGCGCGCGAACCCAGGCTGCAGGAGACAGTGGGACAGGATCGCTTGCATCGGCATGGCCGGCCGGATTGGCGGGCATCGTTGCGGCAAACGCCGTCTTCAGCGAGCCATCGCCCTGTGGCTTGCCTGCGCAGCCCGAGAGGACGGCAGCCATGAAAACGGCGACGGAAACGATGCGAAAAGACATGGAGAAACTCGGTTCAAAAGCAGCAAATCAACTGCGTCCGAATTTCTCCGATTATGGTTAATGAGGCGTTACTGTCCGTCCCTGGAAACTGGCTGTCTGTTCAGACAGCCATCGCCTCTTCGTATTCGCTGGACAACATCAGCCATTGCTCTTCTGCGTCGGAGAGCTTGGCGGCCGCTTCACCCCGTTCCTTGACCTTCTGCGCGGCCTTCGCGGGTGCCTTTTCATAAAGGGCAGGGTCGGCCAGCTCCTTGTCGAGCGACTGAATCAATTTCTCAAGCTTTGCCGTCAGGGATTCGATTTCATTGATCTTTTTCTTCAGCGGCGCGAGCTGCGCGCGCTTTTCGGCATTTACCTTGCGCTGGTCCGCCTTGGAGGTCTGGTCCGTTGCGGTTTCCGGCTTGTCTTCCTTCTTTTTGCCGGAAGAGACGACGATATCGCGGTACTCCTCCATGTCGCCTTCGAAGGTCTTGACAGTGCCGTCGGAAACCAGCCACAGCCGATCCACGGTCGCCTCGATCAGGTGACGGTCGTGCGAGATGAGGATGACCGCGCCGTTATAGTCGTTCAGCGCCTCGATCAGTGCCCGGCGGCTGTCGATATCGAGGTGGTTCGTCGGTTCGTCGAGGATGAGCAGATGCGGTGCGTGGAAGGCCGCAAGCCCCATCAGAAGGCGGGCCTTCTCGCCACCAGAGAGATCCTTGGCCGCGGTCGACATCTTCTCCGTCGCAAGACCCATCTGCGCCACGCGGGCGCGCACCTGCGCTTCCGATGCCTGCGGCATCAGCTTTCGCACATGCTCGACCGGCGTTTCGTTGGGAACGAGATCGTCCAGCTGGTGTTGGGCGAAGAAGCCTATCTTCAAGCCGGGTGCGACGCGCAGATCGCCCGCCTGCGGGGCTAGGCGACCGGAGATGAACTTGGCAAAGGTCGATTTGCCGTTGCCGTTCGAACCGAGCAGCGCGATGCGGTCGTCATTGTCGATACGCAGGTTCAGCTGCTTGAGAATGGACTTGCCCGGTTCGTAACCGACAGCGCCACCATTGATAGCGACGATGGGGGAGGCGGGCTGCTTCTCGGGTTCCGGAAAGGTAATCGGCTGAACGTGGTCTTCGATGACCGACGCCACGGTGCCCATGCGCTCCAGCGCCTTCACGCGGCTCTGCGCCTGCTTTGCCTTGGAAGCCTTGGCCTTGAAGCGGTCGATGAAGCTTTGCAGGTGCTTGCGTGCCGCATCGTTCTTGGCCTTCGCCTTCATCTGCAACTCGTCTGCTTCCGCCTTCTGGCGTTCGAACTGGTCGTATCCGCCGCGATAGAAGGTCAGCTTCTTCTGGTCGAGATGGACGATCGAGTTGACGGCGTTGTTCAGAAGATCGCGGTCGTGGCTGATGATGATGACGGTATGCGGATAGCGGCGGATATAGTCTTCCAGCCAGAGCGTGCCTTCGAGATCGAGATAGTTGGTAGGCTCGTCAAGCAGCAGCAGGTCCGGTTCGGCAAACAGCACGGAGGCGAGCGCCACGCGCATGCGCCAGCCGCCGGAGAAGGACGAGGCGGGGCGAAGCTGCGCTTCCTGATTGAAGCCGAGGCCGGCCAGAATGCTGGAGGCGCGTGCTTCGGCCGAATGCGCGTCGATATCGACGAGGCGCATCTGGATTTCGGCGATGCGATGCGGGTCGGTCGCTGTTTCGGCCTCCGCCAGCAGCGCGGCGCGCTCCTTGTCGGCAGAAAGCACGATGGATATCAGCGATTCTTCGGTTCCCGGCGCTTCCTGAGCCACCTGACCGATGCGGGCGCTTTTGGGAATGGTGACCGATCCACCTTCCGATGCCATGTCGCAGGTTATGACACGAAACAGCGTGGATTTACCTGCGCCGTTACGGCCGACGAGACCCGCTTTCACACCGGCAGGCAGCGTGACACTGGCGTTGTCGAGAAGCAGGCGTCCTGCGATGCGGGCGGAAAGATCGGTAATCGTAATCATGCCGCCGTTTTGTCTGAACTCTGGCCCCGATGCAAGTGTGTCGCGAGGCGCTTCGGCGTTCAGCCGCCGAGTTGCAGCAGATAGCTGGCGCGGCTGCGCTGCGCCACATCCCTCGAGTAACCGACAACGCAGTTCCGGGTGCTGCTTCTGGCTGCCAGAAGTGCCAGTTCCGAGTGGCTGTAGAATTCGGCGGGTGCTGTCGCGCCATCCATCGCCGCGACGCCGACGGAAATCGTCAGGTGGTCGCCGTCACCGTCTCTCGTTGCAAAGCGGAGGTCCTCGACGCTGCGGCGAAGTCGTTCAGCGATGCTCTGAGCCGTGTTCTGTGGCACGCCCATGAACAGGAAGGCGAATTCGTTGCCGCCGATGCGGGCGACGAAATCGTCCTTCTTGATCGTTTTGCGGAAAAGAGCGGCGAGCCGACGCAACGCCTTGTTGCCAGCGGCGGGGCCGTACTTGCTGTTGATTTCGCGGAAGTGGTCAATGTTGACCAGAACCAGCGAGGCTGCGGATGGAGCGTCGTCCGCCTCGTACATCGCGGTCAGTTTTTCAAGGAAGGCCGCGCGGTTCGGCAGCGTCGTCAGCGTGTCACGCAGCGATACGGCCTGGATGCGCGTGCTGTTTTTCTCGGTGGCGCGAATTTTCTGCAGCCCGTGCGCAAGGAAGTTCTTGAGGCTGGATTGCTCGTCATGGATTTCCTGGACCAGCCGTGAAACCTGGTCCGGTTCGGCGTGCTGCAAAGTCCCTAGGAACGTCTCCGTACGCTGTAGGCTGGCATCCAGCCGAGCCGTTATCTGCTCGACTGTCTCAGCCGCTTCGTTGGTCGCCTTGGTAGCAGCGATTCGCGAGAATCCGGCAAGGCCGTGCCGCTGTCCGACGATATCCAGTTCATGCTGCTGCGGCGCGTTGCCAAGCGCCAGGACTTCACGGCCCATGGCAGGGTTGTGGCCCGCCAGTATCTCGAAAATCAGTTCGTAGTTGCGCGGAAGGGGTGCGATGTTCATCTTGGCGATGAACTGCGTGATCTTCGTAACGATCAGGCTGTTTTTCGCATTTTCACGATGTCTGTCACCTGTCGGAATAGTCACTTGCAGCCCCAACACTGTTGTCATTACACCCAAGCCGGAAGCGCCGGTTGCGGAATGATGATGTTTTATCTGGGTGGTTGCTTAAAATACCATAAAGCCGGGGAATGCATACGTTTTATGCTTACCAGAATCTTGTACGGGCTTGTGGTTTTCCCACCGCATGACGTGCCTGCCTGATGAGTGCCATGACAATTCCTGATTTGATTTCAGCCCGCGCCCGTCCTTATATCGTCGTCCGCATGTCCATGCTGAAAGGTGCTGTTCCATGTCGACGTCCAGAACGCTGTATTCCCTGTGTGGAAGCGATGCTTCCCGTCCTTTTTCGCCCCATTGCTGGAAAACCGTTCTGTCGCTGGCCCACAAGGGGCTGGATTTCGAGGAGCGTCCCTTGCCGTTCACGGCAATTCCCTCTGCTGAAGGCGGTTTCTCGAAGACGGTGCCGATCCTCCGGGATGGCGACCAGCTGGTAAGCGACAGTTTCGAAATCGCTCTTTATCTTGATGAGGCCTATCCGGAGCGGCCATCCCTGTTCAATGGCGAGGGTGGCAAGGCCATGGCCCGGTTTGTCGAGAGCTGGTCGCAGACGGTGCTGCATCCGGCCATCGTCCGGATCGCCGTTCTCGACATTCACGACATGCTCGATGAACCTGACCGCAGCTATTTCCGAGAAAGCCGGACAAAGGCGCTGGGGCGGTCGCTGGAAGAGACGGTGGCGAACCGCGAAGCGGAAGTGGCTGCTTTTCCGGCATTGCTGACGCCGATCCGCCGTATGCTGGGCTATCAGCCGTTCATCGGCGGTATGTCGCCGCTCTTTGCGGATTATATTGTTTTTGGTGCGCTGCAATGGGCACGCATCACGACAGGCATCGACCTGTTTGCCGGAAAGGATCCCGTCCGCGACTGGTTCGAGAGCTGCCTCGACCTCTACGACGCGAAGGGTCGCAGTGTGACAGCGGCGTGAAATGTCTGGCTTCTCGGTTGCAAAGTGGTGCATCCCCCTTGTTTTCGGGCCTTTGGGCGGGTAAACACCGCCCACTTTCTCTCAAGGAACAGGAAACGGACATATGGCGATTGAACGCACATTTTCGATGATCAAGCCGGACGCAACCAAGCGTAACCTGACTGGCGCCATCACCAAGGTATTTGAAGACAACGGCCTGCGCATTATCGCGTCCAAGCGCGTCTGGATGAGCAAGCGCGAAGCCGAAGGCTTCTACGCCGTTCACAAGGAACGTCCTTTCTTCGGCGAACTCGTTGAAGGCATGACGTCTGGCCCGACCATCGTTCAGGTTCTGGAAGGCGAAAACGCAATCCTCAAGAACCGCGAAATCATGGGCGCGACCAACCCGGCAAATGCTGACGAAGGCACGATCCGCAAGCAGTTCGCTCTCTCCATCGGCGAAAACTCCGTTCACGGTTCCGACGCTCCGGAAACTGCTGTTCAGGAAATCGCCTACTGGTTCGCCGAAACCGAAATCGTTGGCTGATTCAGTTTGTCAGGCACTTGAATCGATCCATCAGGGATTCAACTCAAGAGACTGAAATGACTAAAGGAACGGAGCCGAAAGGCTCCGTTTTTGTTTGCGGTGACGATGAGAGCGTCTTGTCTGGCCTCATTCCTGCGACAACCACAGGAATGAGCGTATTACATCTTTGCTTGGTGTGCCGGTGATGCGACTTCAGAAAACAGGGCAATCCTGCACCGGCCGCATATCGGTTGTACCATCTTTCCGGAAAACCTCCGGGTTGGGCGTGTATAGCGGCCCGACCACCAGAGGCTTTGCGGGCAGCAGCGATTGGTCCGTGTCGGAGGTGATGCTTGTCTCTATGGTCTGAATCACATGCCCGTCAGGCGCTTTCAGGCGGATCTTCACCGCGTAGGGACGACCTTCCCTGATGCACTCCACCGGTGGGCTTTGCAGAACGATCTTCGGATTATTGGGGAAGAGCGGCTCGGTAATGGAAATGGCATCCCCACCGCGCGGGTTTTCGAAGTCTGCCTCAACGCTGCTGCCATCCCTGATGGGTGCTGTCGGCCGAAGCGTCACCAGATAGGTCGCCGTGGCCACCCTATAGTTGAATACGAACATGCGGCCCGACACGGTGACAATTTCGCGCTGCTCTTCCCGTTGGCAGGCAGTGAGCGAAAGCATTGCAAGGATGACAGTCGCAGCGGACCTCATGATGCCGCCTCCTTTTTGCGCCGGTAATGTCTGGCCGCTTTCTGACGGTTGCCGCAGACGGCCATGTCACACCAGATCCGGCTGCGATTCTTGCTTCGGTCGATGAAAAGCCAGCCGCAATTGCCGCAGATCCGCAGACGCTCCCGATCCGGCGACGCGATCAGCGATAGGGCGGAATGCGCCGTTGCGTTGGCTAGGCTTGCGGCGTGCGGGAATGTTCGTAGCGTCGCGCCGCAGGCAAAAAGCAGATCGGCCAGTTTTTGATCGTCACTTCTTCCTTCAAAGACAGCTGCACGGAAATAACCGTCGATTGCCTCCCTGAGATCGAGAAGCACCTGCCGGCTCGAAGCATCGGGTGCCAACAATGCCGAAAACCTGTCTCGCTCGGCACAGAACGCACTCACAGCATCGGCGAAACTCTCGATTTGCTCTGGCACCGCGAAGCGATCCACCGATTTCGAGGCGTCAAAACGCAGGATGACGCTGTTGGCGACGTCCAGCGCCAACGCGCCACCAGCAAAACGATGCGGGGTCCAGCGAAAACTCATCTCGATATTATAACTGTTAAAATCGCTTTTAGTAGTTATAATATCGAAAGAGGAGGGCTGCCGTGGCCTATTTCCTGCAGCAGCTTCTGAACGCCGTGCCGGTCGCCTCGCTCTATGCGATGCTGGCCTTCGGCTATGCGATCGCCTTTTCCGTCACAAAAAGAGCCGATGTGACCTACGGCGCGGTCTTTGCGTTTGCCGGTCAGACATGCCTGTTGTTTGCCGATTTCGGCTGGAACCAGCTGTGGCTTGTCATGCCAGCAACGCTTGCTCTGGGCGCAGGTATGGGGCTGTTTGGCGGCCTATGGGCGGCAACATTTCTCGGGCGAGCCGTGATGCGACCGCTGGCGACCACCTCCGCCAACGCAGTCACGGTGGCTTCGGTTGGCGCGTTGATAGCACTTTCCGAAAGCGCGCGGCTTGCCGCCGGAACCCGCCAGCTCTGGCTGCCGCCCCTGCTGTCGCAGCCGGTGCCGTTCTGGCGGGACGGGGAGTTTACCGTCACGCTGACGCCGATGCAGATGGTGAATACCGCCATCTTCTGCCTGCTTGTCGTGCTCGGAGTGTTATACCTCGCACGCTCGTCCTTCGGACGGCGGTGGAAGGCAGTGTCCGACGATCCGCTTGCCGCATCGCTCTGTGGGGTCAATGCGGGCAGGGTGTTCCTGCTGTCATACTGCGCCGCTGGACTGTTTGCCTCTGTCGCGGGCGTGATGGCGACCTTTTATTACGGCACGATGGATTTTGGTGCGGGGCTGGTCTTCGGCCTGAAGATCGTGCTGATTTCAGCAGCCGGTGGCTACACCAGCCCGCTTGTCTGCGCGCTCGGCGCTGCCGCTATCGGTGTGGTGGAAACGATTTGGGCCGGCTACGGGCCGGTGATGTGGCGTGACGCTGCGGTACTTGCAATGCTCGTTTCATGGCTGATCGTTCTGCGCAGTGCGCGTGACGCGCCCTGAAACCTTACCGCCATTTATCCCGTGCGGCATCGTCGGCATCCTTCGCCGCTACCCAGTCGCCAGCGATCCCATCCTTGCCATGTTCCTTTTTCCAGAACGGCGCGGACGTCTTCAGATAGTCCATCACGAAATTGGCGCCATCGAATGCTGCCTGGCGATGGGAGGAAGCGGCAATCACGAGCACGATGTTGTCGCCCGCAGCGATTTTACCATAGCGATGGATGGCAGTCAGTCCGAGAAGTCCGAAACGCTTGATGGCAAGCTCGGCAACGCGGTTCATTTCCGCTTCGGCCATGCCGGGATAATGCTCAAGCTCGAGTGCCGCCAGCGTGCCGCCGTCATCGCGGCAAAGCCCGGTGAATGCCACCACCGCGCCAACGCTCCTGTCGCTCGCCGTCAGCCTGCGCGTTTCCTCGGCGGCGTCGAAATCGCCCGCCTGAACGCGAATGGTCGGTGTGACGGCTTGCGTCATCGCCTCAGCCCCCCGTCATGGGCGGGAAGATGCCGATCTCGCGCGCTCCGGTGATCGCCTCGTCATGCTCGACATGTTCCTGATTGACCGCGACGCGGATCACATCGGGAAACTCGAAGGCGGCTTCGTAGTTCTCGCCGAGCGTTGTCAGGTAGGCGATGAGTTCGCCAGCCGTCGTCACGGATGTGGGAATATCGATGTCTTCTTCGGCTGTGCCGATCTTTTCACGAATCCAGGCGAAATAGACGATCCGGGTCATCAGTCTGCGTCCACGATATGCTTGAGGCCTGCCTTGAAGTAGTCGTAACCTGTGTAGATGGTCAGCGCCGCTGCGAGCCACAGAAGCGTGATGCCCATTTCGGTCGTGTAGGGCAGAACCTTGTCGCCCGCCGGACCTGCCAGAAGGAAGGCGATGGCGACCATCTGGATCGTCGTCTTCCATTTAGCGATGCGGGTGACGGGAACGCTGACCTTCAGCGCCGCCAGATATTCGCGAAGGCCAGATACCAGAATTTCGCGGCAGAGAATGGTGATGGCGGCCCACAGCGACCAGCCCGCGATGGTGCCGTCGGCAGCCATCAGCAGAAGCACGGATGCGACCAGCAACTTGTCGGCGATCGGGTCCAGCATGCGGCCGATATTCGAGGTCTGGTTCCAGATCCGCGCCAGATAACCGTCCAGGAAGTCCGTCAGCGAAGCGATGATAAACAGCCACAGCGCGGTCCAGCGGGCGAAGTCCGAACTCTCCAGCTTTCCTTCGATGAAGAAGCACAAAACGATGACCGGAACCGCGAGAATGCGGCCGTAGGTCAGGAGGTTGGGAATGCTGTATGCGCGCGAAGCCATGGGAACCCTGTCAATCGAATGTCTGACCTTAGATGCCGCCCCGAAGCAGCAGGGTCAACATCTGATTGTGGTTTTTTAGCAGTCAGTTCCTCACGGTCACGTCAGTCACCACTGCTTTCGTGAAAGTGATTGTAGATTTGCTTCGCCACCGTCTCGGAAATGCCGGTAACAGTCATCAGATCGTTGAGGCCGGCGCGTGACACCGCCTTTGCCGTGCCGAAGTGCTGAAGCAATGCTCGCTTGCGCCCGGGACCGATCCCCGAAATCTCGTCCAGCGGGTTCTTGACCATTTCCTTCTTGCGCCGTGCTCGGTGCGAGCCGATTGCGAAGCGATGCGCCTCGTCGCGCATACGCTGTATGAAATAGAGAACCGGGTCGCGAGGGGGCAGGGAGAAATCGCTGCGCCCGTCGGCAAAGAAACGCTCGCGTCCGGCATCGCGGTCCACCCCCTTGGCCACGCCGATGGCGATCACGCTGTCGCGGATATCCAGCTCGTCGAGAATGGCGCGCACCGCCGTCATCTGGCCCTGGCCACCGTCGATCAGTATCACGTCCGGCCATGTCGGGAATGGCGCGTCGGCAAGCTCGTCCTGTGTCGGTGTCTGGGTGCGGTCGGGTTTGCCTTCCTCTGTGAGAAGGCGCGAAAAGCGTCGCGTCATCACTTCACGCATCATGCCGAAGTCGTCGCCTGGCGTGATGTCGGTCGATTTGATGTTGAACTTGCGGTACTGGTTCTTCACGAAGCCTTCCGGCCCGGCCACGACCATGCCGCCCACGGCGTTGGTGCCCATGATGTGGGAGTTGTCGTAAATCTCGATGCGGCGCGGCACATAGGGAAGACCGAAGGTTTCTGCGAAGCCCTTCAGCAGCCGCCCCTGTGAGGATGTTTCCGCCAGCTTGCGGCCATGCGCCTCGCGGGCATTGGCAAGAACGTGGTCGGTTATGTCTTTCTTTTCGCCACGCTGCGGCACGGCGATCGTGACCTTGTGACCGGCTTTTTCGCCGAGCGCGGCAGCCAGCAGCTCCTGCTCCTCGACGGTTTCGGAAAGCAGGATCTGCCGCGGCACGGGTTTGTCGTCGTAGAACTGCGCCAGAAAGGCATTGAGGATTTCCGCACCCGACAGCGATGGATCGGCCTTCGGGAAATACGCGCGGTTGCCCCAGTTCTGCCCGGTGCGGAAAAAGAACACCTGAATGCAGGAAATGCCGCCTTCATGGTGGATTGCGAACACATCCGCCTCTTCTATACCGGCGGGGTTGATGCCCTGATGGCTCTGGACGTGGCTGAGCGCTGCCAGACGGTCGCGGTAAACGGCGGCACGCTCGAAATCCAGATCTTCCGCAGCCTCGTTCATCTGCCGCGCAATGGCCGTCTTCACGCTCTGGCTCTTGCCGGAAAGGAAGTCCTTGGCCTCTTGTACCAGTTCATCATACCCCGCATCGCTGATTTCATGCGTGCAGGGGCCGGAACAGCGCTTGATCTGGTAGAGAAGACAGGGGCGGGTGCGCGTTTCGAACACGCTGTCGGTACAGGTGCGGATCAGGAAGGCGCGTTGCAGCGAATTGATCGTGCGGCCCACCGCGCTTGCCGAAGCGAAAGGGCCGAAATAATCGCCCTTGCGGGCGCGGGCGCCACGGTGCTTGAAGATCGCCGGTGCGCGGCTGTCGGCTGTGATGAGAATATAGGGGAACGACTTGTCGTCGCGCAAAAGCACGTTGAAGCGAGGCCGCAGGCGCTTGATGAGATTGGCTTCCAGCAGCAGCGCTTCGGTTTCCGTCCGGGTGGTGACGAATTCCATATGCACCGTCAAGCGCACCATCTGGCCAATACGGTTGGAGTGGAACCGGCCTTGTGCGTAGTTGCCGACACGCTTCTTCAGCGAACGCGCCTTGCCGACGTAAAGCACGTCGCCCGCTTCGTTGAACATGCGATAGACACCCGGCGCGTTCGGCAGGTGTTTGACGAATTCGCCGATCAGGTCCATGCCCGTCAGGCCGGATTCGTTTTTCCAGCCCGCGGTCCAGTCGATGCCCTGTGTGTCGCCGGTCTGGCCTGCGTCAGGCGCGGCAATGCTGGCGTCATCGTCTTCATCATCGGTTTCATCGAAGAGAACACCGCCATCCGGCAGCTTCTTTCCGTTCATTCAGGTATCTCCGCCACGTCCGGGGTTTCCCAGCTCAGGTGCTGGCCGCCGTCGAGCGCGATCATTTGTCCGGTGATCGACGGCGTGTCAAAAAGAAAGCGAATCGTCCGCCCGAATTCTTCCGGTGCCGGACCTCTCTTTAATATAAGGCCGTCAATCTGTGCCTGAAAGTCCTCCGGTCGCTGTCTTTCGCTTTTGAAGGAGGGGCCGGGGCCGATTGCGTTGACACGCACACGCGGTGCAAAACTCTGCGCCATCGTCTGCGTCGCCATCCACAGCGCCGATTTGGAGAGAGTGTAGGAGTAAAAGCGCGGATTGGGCGACAGAACTCGCTGATCGACGATATTGACGATCAGTCCGGAATTTTCGGCAGGCAACTGGCTGACCAGTGCTGCGGCCAGAACGGACGGAGCGCGGACATGAACGGCAAAATGCGCGTCGAAAGCGGCCGCATCGGGCTTTTCGGCCGCGTCGTGGCGGAAGACAGAAGCATTATTGACAAGCACACCGATCGGTCCGAGCGCGGATTGCGCCTTTGCCACGAGGTCGGCCGTCGCAGAAGATTCTGTCAGGTCCGCCTGGAGGGCAACGGCCTTGCCGCCTTTCTGCCTTATTTCGTTAGCGAATTCCTCTGCCTGCGCCATGGAGGTGTTGGCGTGGATGGCAACGGCAAAGCCTTGCGCTGCAAGGTCTTCGGTTATTGCTCGCCCCAGCCTGCGTGCGGCCCCGGTTATCAAGACGGTCTTTGGTATATTCTCGATCACATTCAACCTGCATTTGCTCACACTCGTCCTATTTGGTTGATATAGATGCAAACCGCAAGATTTTCCTGAATGACCAAGGAAAAATGTGGAATTTTATTTTTGATATATTCAAAGTTTAATTAAAATATAATCAAGTTTAATTTGGATATACTGAAAATTAAATCTCCATTATCCTTAATAAAATATTTGTTGCAGTTAGGCAACGTCAAATTCTAGTCACGTCACTGCCCCAAACAATTCACATTTTGGCTCTGTGATTTCCGCATTCTCCTATCAAATTCAATTTCCAGAGGGGCGATTAACCCGAGGAATTATGCCGTGTCTGAAAAACCGATGTTTTTGAGTGCAGCGCGGTCTTGAAAGGAGAATAGCATGCGTATTTTCGTAGCAACCCTGATGGCTTCGACCATGGCCGCAGCGGCCTTTTCTGCCGCTCATGCTGCGGACGCCGTAAATGAAGTGCCGCAGGCGCCGGTCTCTTACGACCAGCCCGCACCGGTCAAGGATTGGTCCGGCGCTTACCTCGGTGGTACGGTCAACTACGATTGGGGCCGTTTCAGCTCCAGCAACGACGGACGTGACGCCAAGGGCGCTGGCGGCGGTCTGTACGGCGGTTACAACTGGCAGAACGGCCAGATCGTTTACGGTGCCGAAGCTGACGTCAACCTCGGCGACGAGCGTGGCTCTGCCGGTGTGGTCAACGGCAACGCCGTTGAAGGCAAGCAGGGTGTAAACGGCTCTATCCGTGCCCGCGTCGGTTACGACATGAACCCGTTCCTGGTTTACGGTACGGCCGGTCTGGCAGCATCGGACAACAAGGTTCGTGATACAACGTCCGAGGACAGCGCAACCGCTCTCGGTTATACGGTCGGTGCCGGTGTTGAAGCCATGGTTACGGACAACATCACCGCTCGTCTCGAATACCGCTACAGCGACTACCAGAAGAAGGACTACGGTCTGGACTCCGGCGCATTCTCGCGCGGTTACGACGACCACTCGGTCAAGGCCGGTATCGGCGTCAAGTTCTGATCCTTCCAGGATCATCCATTGGAAAAGCCGGGGTTTGCGCCCCGGCTTTTTTGTATTCTGGTATCGGATCGTTTGAAGCGTGAAGCAGATCAGGCCGCGGCCTTGATCTCGTTGTAGGCCTCGAAACGCTTGGCGAATTTTTCCGGCCATGCGGCCAGTGCCTCGCGGCCTTCTGCCCATTCACCGGCGAAACGCAGGTCGAGATAGCTGATCATTGCCGCCAGCGCGAAATGACCGCCATGCAGCTTCTTGCCCGTCTTGGGCAGGTTGGCGTTCAGATGGTCGAGGCCCTTGACGACCTTCTTCCACTGCTTGTCGATCCAAGGCTGATGGATTTTTTCTTCCGGGCGGAAACGGCGCTCGTAGACGATGGCCAGCAGGCAGTCCATGATGCCGTCGCACAGTGCTTCCAGCACTTCGGCATCGGTGCGCTTTTCATGCTTCTTGGGGTATAGCTTGCCGCCCGAAAGCCGGTCGAGGTAATGCATGATGGCGACGCTGTCATAAACGGAGCCGCCGTTGTCGAGCAGCAGAACCGGGATCTTGCCGAGCGGATTGTTGTCCATCAGCGTTGCGGGTTCGGCGTTGGTGTCGACGCGCACGGCGGTAAGTTCGATGCCGAGATGCCGTGCGGCCATGCGAGCTTTGGCGGAGTAGGGGGAGGCGGGCGAATAAAGCAGTTCCATGATCGGGTCCTGATGTGGGTTAGCGGATCGGAATGATTTCGGTCGTGTTGGCGCGGCAGCCCCTGCGGTCCAGTTCGGGGCATTCGCGAAAGGTCATGTCCTTGCTCAGGCATATGCGGACTTCCTCGAAGCGCTGCCCGTCGCAACTTATCGAGACGCCGCGCCTGGACATGCCGGGATTGGCTTCGGTGAAGGCGGTTTCGATGGCATCGGCAGACAGGCTGGTGGCGCGCGTACCCGAGGCGATGGTGGCTGGCAGCGCCACGGCTTCGAAGGCGTTTCGTGTCGCGGCGAAATATTCCTTTTGCGAAAGACCCGAACAGGAGCCGTGCTTGCGCCACTGATGGCCGATCAGGCCCATCGACGGCATGATGTCGAACATCGTGCGGCCGAGGGCATCGGGTACGCGGTCCGGCTCGCTGCTTTTGCAGAACTCGGGATAGCCGCTTTCATTCTGAGGCCACAGGCCGTGCACGACAAAGCCATAGCGCTTGCCGGTGCCGCATTGCTGCCTGTTGCTCGAAGCATCCGCTCCGGCGCAGAAAGCGGGCGACCATGACAGAGACAGCACGTAAAAATCGAAACCCGTCCCGGTCGGCAAGGATGTCTTTACATCGTCGGAGCGTTGCGGTTTTCTGGGCGTGTCCGGGCGCACAGTGCTCGTTTCTGTTGCCGGCGAAGGAGACTGTGGCTCGTGACCAGGCTGATTTTCCCGCGTCAGCCAGAGTGCTGCAAGCGATAGCAATCCAAGAGCTATGAAACCGGCATAACGCTTCATTTTATGGCACGTTCTCCGGAGATATGGTGGCCGTTTGGGTCTGTGGCGCGTGATGTCCCGGTCTTACATCAAGTTGTGAACGAGGCAAACCGCCAATCGCCGATGAAAAGGTTGAAAGCCATCGGCCATAACGAATAAGGTCAAACGAATCTCCCAAAAAACGATGAATAAATGGGGAAACTGGAGGAATTTGGCGGGCATGGCCGCATGAAATTGAAGAAGTATATCTGGCCTGTCGTGGGCCTTGCGACGATCGGTTTTTCCGCCTGGTTGCTGTATCACGAATTGCGTGGCCTCTCGCTTGACGATCTGTGGGATAGCCTGACGGCGATCCGCGCCCGTGACTGGATTTGTTCGGGGTTGGCAACGCTGGTCGCCTATGCCGCCCTTGCCGGCTATGACCGTATTGCTCTCCAGCATCTGGGCCGCAAGGTGAACTGGCTGTTCATCACATTGACGTCGTTCACCACCTACGCATTGTCTCACAATGTCGGGGCGTCGGTCTTTTCGGGGGCTGTAGTCCGTTACAGGGCTTACACTTCAAAAGGCCTGACGGTCGGTGAAGTTGGCGTACTTGTCGCGCTTTGCTCATTCACCTTCGCCATCGGCACGATCATGCTCATCGGTCTAGTGTTGCTGTACGAGCCGGATATCACCGAGCGTTTCACGGGAATTCTGCCGGTGGAGGCATCGACCACCACAGGCGCCCTGCTGCTTCTCGTCGTCGGGCTTTATGTGCTCGGCAGTCTGCTGAAGCTCAAGCCGCTGAGGATCGGCTCCTTCTTCCTTCCGTATCCGGCCCCGAAACTGGTGGCGCAGCAGCTTGTCATTGGTCCGATCGAGTTGATCGGCGCTGCTGGCATCATCTATTTCGCGCTGCCGGAGGCTGGAAACCCCGGATATATGATCATCCTCGGGATTTTCCTGATATCCTTCTCGGCCGCGCTGATTTCCCATGCGCCCGGAGGGCTGGGTGTGCTGGAGCTGGTGTTCGTGACCGGTCTGCCTGACATGAACCCGGCCGATGTCATCGCGGCGCTCTTGGTCTTCCGGCTTTTCTACCTCATCGTCCCGTTCGTGCTGGGGCTGTTCGTCATCCTGTTTTTCGAACGCTCGCAGCTTGCTGCCGCACAAAGGGAAGAAGGGCTTAAATAGCCCTTCATGTCTCGTCCGACTTTTCCTCACCGCGCAACCAGAACGCACGGTGAGAAGCGTAACGGTCCTGCGCCATGATGGTCTTGAGAACCGGGAGCAGGGTGTGCAGTTCGTCCTTCAAAGTGTAGGGCGGGTTGACGATGATGAGGCCGGAGCCGCTGAGGCCGTCCAGCCGGTCGCTTCTGACGGACAGCTCGGCGCACAGCATTTTCGGAATGTCGAAGGATTGCAGCCGCTCGTGGAAATCGCGGATCGGTGCGCCTTTTTTCAACGGATACCACAGGCAATAGGTGCCGGTGGAAAAACGCTTGTAAGCCTTGTTCAGGCCATCGGCCAGACGCTGATATTCATTTTCGAGTTCGAACGGCGGATCGACGAGAATGAGGCCGCGCTTTTCCTTCGGCGGCAGATGTGCGCCGAGCGACAGCCAGCCATCCAGTTCGGTCACACGCGCCTGATAATCGCCTTCGAAGAGACGCGAGAGGGCGCGGCAATCGTCCGGATGCAGTTCCATCGCTGACAGCCGGTCCTGCGGACGAAACAACATGCGCGCCAGCTTGGGAGAGCCGGGATAATACTGGATGCCGCCTTCCGGGTTCAGCTCCTTCACGGCGGTCAGGTATGGCTCCAGCAGTTCGGCAACCGCAGCTGGCAGATTTGCTTCCATCAGCTTGCCGATACCCGTCTGCCACTCACCGGTCTTCTGCGCTTCCTCGCTGGAAAGGTCATAAAGACCGATGCCTGCATGCGTGTCGAGCACGCGGAATGCCTTATCCTTGTTCTGCAGGTAGCGCACCAGCCGCGCCAGCACGGCGTGCTTGAGGACGTCCGCGAAATTGCCGGCGTGATAGATATGGCGGTAGTTCATGGACGTGTCTCGCTTGCCGATGGTAAGGATGAATATTCTTGATAAGCGCCACTTCGGCCTTTTGGCTGCTCCGTTGTTGCAATATACAAAAGATATGAACGTTGCGACCCCGATTTCCGCCAAAACCCAGGCAGATGCTACACGCGTCGGCCATACGGTCTGTCCCCATGACTGTCCGAGCGCCTGCGCGCTGGAGGTCGATATCAATGCCGACGGCCGGATAGGCCGCGTGCGCGGCGCCAATGCCAACACCTATACCGCCGGTGTGATCTGCGCCAAGGTGGCGCGCTATTCCGAGCGCATCTATCATCCGGGCCGCCTTTTGACCCCGAAGCGCCGTAAAGGCGCGAAGGGTGCTGGAGACTGGCAGGAGATTTCCTGGGAAGCGGCGCTCGACGAGATCGCTGACGCCTTCATCAAGGCGGAAGCGAAGCATGGTGCCGAGGCGGTTTGGCCTTATTTCTACGCCGGAACCATGGGGCAGGTACAGCGCGACTCGATCGAGCGCTTACGCCACGCCAAGAAATATTCCGGCTTCTTCGGCACGATCTGCACCAACATGGCCTGGACCGGTTATGTGATGGGTACCGGGGCGCTGCGTGGCCCGGATCCGCGTGAAATGGCCAAAGCCGATGTGGTGGTGATCTGGGGGACCAATGCGGTCGCCACGCAGGTCAACGTCATGACGCACGCGGTGAAGGCCCGCAAGGAACGCGGTGCGAAGATCGTAGTGGTCGACATCTACGACAACCCGACAATGAAGCAGGCGGACATGAAGCTCGTCGTCAGGCCGGGCACGGATGCCGCACTTGCCTGCGCCGTGATGCACATCGCCTTCCGCGACGGTTATGCCGATCGGGCCTATATGGCGAAATTCGCTGACGATCCGGCTGGGCTGGAAAGCCACCTGAAAACCAAAACACCGCAATGGGCATCCGAGATCACCGGTCTGTCCGTCGAGCAGATCGAGGATTTCGCACGCCTCGTCGGCACGACGAAAAAGACCTTCTTCCGCCTCGGTTATGGTTTCGCCCGCCAACGCAACGGCGCTATCGCCATGCATGCCGCGCTGTCCATCTCCACTGTTCTCGGTTCCTGGCAATATGAAGGCGGCGGCGCATTCCATAACAACGGCGCGATCTTCCGGCTGAACAAGGCGGAACTGATGGGCACTGCCTATGCCGATCCTGACGTGCGCCAGCTTGACCAGTCGCAGATCGGCCGCATCCTGACGGGTGACGCGGACGCGCTACGCCATCGTGGTCCGGTGACAGCGCTTCTCATCCAGAACACCAATCCCGTCAACGTCACGCCGGAGCAGCGGCTGGTGAAGCAGGGCTTCCTGCGCGACGATCTCTTCGTGGCCGTGCATGAGCAGTTCATGACCGAGACGGCTGAACTTGCCGATATCGTCCTGCCCGCCACCATGTTCCTTGAACATGACGACCTCTATCGTGCCGGTGGCCAGAACCACATTTTGCTCGGCCCGAAGCTGGTCGATCCGCCGGAAACCGTACGCACCAATCTCTTCGTCATCGAAGAACTGGCAAAGCGTCTCGGCGTTGATCACATGCCGGGCTTCGGCCTGTCTGCGCGCGAACATGTCGACCGCATTCTACAGGCGAGCGGCTGGGGCAATTTCGAAACGCTCGAGGAAGAAAAGTGGATCGATGCGCAGCCGTCTTTCGAGGTCGCGCACTATCTGGAAGGTTTCGGCCATGACGATGGCAAATTCCGCTTCAGCCCGGATTGGGTCAACGGCCCGGCACCAGACAAACCCCCGGCAAGCATTGGCGTCATGGGGCCGATTGGGGAGTTCCCGAAATTTCCCGATCAGGTGAACGTCATCGAAACCGCCGATGAAAACCATCCCTTCAGGTTGGCGACGTCGCCTGCCCGCAACTTCCTGAATTCCACCTTCGCGGAAACCAAGACGTCCGTACAGAAAGAAGGTCGACCGGAGCTTATGATCTGTCCTGACGATGCCGCCCGTCTCGATATCGCCGAGGGCGATGTCGTGCGGATCGGCAACGGGCGGGGCGAGGTTCGCCTCCATGCGAAGATCGTCGAGGGCGCGCGGGCCGGTGTGGTGATTGCCGAAGGGCTATGGCCCAACAAGGCGCATCTGGACGGTGAGGGTATCAACGTGCTGACCGGTGCCGATGCCGTTGCCCCTTACGGCGGTGCGGCCTTCCATGACAACAAGGTCTGGCTGCGGAAAGACTGCTGAATGTCGAAATTCGAGAATGTGAAGATCGAGATCCTGAAGGAAGAAACCCTTTCGGACAACTGGTATCACCTGCGCAACATCACCTATCGCTATACCGATTCCAAGGGCGAGACGAAGGTCCACAAGCGCGAGGCCTATGATCGCGGCAATGGTGCGACGATCCTGCTTTACGATCCGCGCCGCGATACGGTGGTGCTGGTGAGGCAGTTTCGCATGCCGACCTATGTTAACGGCTATCATGGCTGGCTTCTGGAAACGCCTGCGGGCCTTCTGGATGGTGAAAATCCCGCTGAGGCCATTCGCCGCGAAGTCATGGAGGAAACCGGCTATCTCCTGAAAGATGTCCGCTTTCTGTTCAAGTCCTTCATGTCGCCGGGATCGGTGACGGAGATCGTGCATTTCTTTGCCGCCGTCATCGACAGTTCCGATCAGGCGGAAGAGGGCGGCGGGGCCGCGCATGAGGGCGAGGATATCGAGGTTGTGGAAATTCCGCTCGCCGATGCCATGAAGATGATAGAAAACGGCGATATCTGCGACGGCAAGACCATCATGCTGCTGCAATGGGCTGCGCTCAATCGGGCCTCGCTCACCATCTGACTTTTTGATTGCGAGCGGAGTTTCGAATGCACGGTTCAGTTATCGGTTCACCTGCCGTCAACAGCGATGAAGATCGTGTCCGGCTGGTCGAAAAGACAACGGTGTGGAAGCGCTTCGTTCATCTTCAGACGCTTGTCTTCGATCAGCGCATGCCGGATGGACGGATTATCCGCATTGATCGCGAAGTGCATGACCATGGCAAGGCCGCGGCCATCCTGCTTTACGATTCCGTGCGCGACAGCGTTGTCATGGTGCGCCAGTTCCGCCCGGCCGCGTTCGTCAACGGCGATCCGTCTTTCATGCTCGAGGTTCCCGCAGGCCTTCTCGACGACGATGATGCCGCCGAGGCGGTCCGCCGTGAGGCGATGGAGGAATCCGGTTATGCGGTTGAAAAGGTGCAATATCTTTTCGACATGTATGCCAGCCCCGGCACGCTGACGGAAAAGGTAAGCCTGTTTTTTGCCCATGTCGATCTCGACATGAAGGCGGGCGAGGGCGGTGGCCTGGACCATGAAGGTGAGGATATCGAGATCCTGACGTACACGCTCGATGATGCTTTCGCGATGATCGCTTCCGGCGAAATCACCGATTCCAAGACCATCATTCTGCTGCAATGGGCGATGCTGAACAGGCAAACGTTGCGGTAAGCGTCGCAGCCGCGCCGTTAAGCCGCTCATTCGGTTTTAATGAAGTTCTGCGTTATGCCGAGATAACTTGGGCGGTGGGATCCGCATTGCCGCCGTCTCTGATCGCCCGGCCATTTTGCATGCGTACCTTGCCTTGCGCAAGCAGCTTGAGCGCAAGCGGATAGAGCTGATGCTCGACGGTCAGAACGCGTGCCGCCAGCGTGTCGGCGGTATCGTCGGCCAGAACCGGGACGACCGCCTGGCCGATCACCGGGCCTTCGTCCATGCCTTCGGTCACGAAATGCACGGTGCAGCCGGAAACCTTCATGCCGCTGTCGATGGCGCGCTGATGGGTGTGCAGGCCGGGGAAAAGCGGCAGCAGGGACGGGTGGATATTGATGATCCGGCCTTCATACGGTTTGATGAAGTCACCGGAAATCAGCCGCATGTAACCGGCGAGGCAGATAATATCGGGCGCGATCTCACCGAGAGCGGCGAGAATGGCCGCTTCGTGTTCCGCCTTGCTGGCATAGTTCTTCCGTTCGAAAGCAAGGGTCGGAATGCCGAGTGCCTGTGCTTTGGCAAGTCCGCCGGCAGAGGCCTTGTCGGAGATGACGCAGGCAATTTCCGCTGGAAACTCTTCGTCCTGACATGCCTTCGCAAGCGAAATCATGTTGGAGCCGCCGCCGGAAATGAAGACGACGACTTTGCTGCGAGTGAACGAAGAGGCAGGGCTGCTCATAGGCCAAGCGTGCCCTTGTAGATCGTGCCGTGAGCGTCTTCAGCGCGGGCGACCATGCGGCCGAGCGGGAGTACTGTTTCACCCTCGGCGGTCAGCACGTCAGTGACCTTCTGCGCATTTTCTGCCGAAACGACGACGATCATGCCGACGCCGCAGTTGAAGGTGCGCAGCATTTCGGTGGCTTCGACGCCGCCCGTCTTGGCCAGCCACGAAAAGACAGTCGGAACCTTGATCGAGGCAAGGTCGATTTCGGCAGCGAGGTGCTTCGGCAGCACGCGCGGAATGTTTTCCGGGAAGCCGCCGCCGGTGATGTGCGCGAGAGCCTTCAGGGCACCCGTTTCGCGGATCGCCTTCAGGAGTGGCTTCACATAGATGCGTGTCGGGGTGAGCAACGCTTCGCCCAGCTTCTTGCCATCGGCGAAAGGCGCAGGTGCATCCCAGCCCAGGCCGGACAGCGACACGATCTTGCGAACCAGCGAAAAGCCGTTGGAGTGGACGCCGGAAGAGGAAAGACCGAGAATGATGTCGCCTTCGGCAATGTCGCCAGCCGGAAGAAGCTGACCGCGCTCCGCAGCGCCAACGGCGAAGCCCGCGAGGTCGTAGTCGCCATCCGAATACATGCCGGGCATTTCAGCGGTTTCTCCGCCGATCAGTGCGCAGCCGGATTCGCGGCAACCAGCCGCAATGCCAGAAACGATGGCCGCGCCCTGATCCGGGTCCAGCTTGCCTGTTGCGAAATAATCGAGGAAGAAAAGCGGTTCTGCGCCCTGTACGACCAGATCGTTCACGCACATGGCAACGAGGTCGATGCCGACCGTATCGTGATAATCCGCATCGATGGCGATCTTGAGCTTGGTGCCGACGCCGTCATTGGCGGCAACCAGAACCGGATCGGTAAAGCCTGCTGCCTTGAGGTCGAACAGGCCGCCGAAGCCGCCGATTTCGCCGTCCGCGCCGGGACGTCGCGTCGAACGCACCGCCGGTTTGATCTTCTCGACCATCAGGTTGCCGGCGTCGATATCCACACCTGCATCACTATAGGTAAGACCGTTCTTGCCCGACTGGCTCATGGCTCTCGTCTCCGCTGGTTCCGTTGGCGTCGCCATTCGCATGGGATGGAGGCATATGCAAGGGTAAGAGTGGCAAAAGCTCCCGTTTTTAACGGGTTTGGGCCTCTCGCGGCGTCAGCTTGGACTTGAGGCGACGCGGCAAACGAGATTGAGCAGGCCATCGCGCGATGTATCCGAATTCTCGCTGATCGGCCGCCCGTCTTCTCCGTATCGTGCGACGATCTCGAAACCGGCCGCTTCCAGCTGGCGGGTCTGGTTCGCAAGGTCGATGAAATAGAACAGCCCGCTCCAGCGATGCGCTTGATCGACGAGGATGGCGTATTCGTCCGTCTTGCGCGTCTGCTGTTGCAGGCGCAGGTAGTTGAGCCAGCTTTTCGGGTGGAAGGAATTCACCACCTCACGCGGATGCCAGGAGCGTGAATGCAGCGGCATGCCGCCTGAACGCTTCCAGTTGCGGTTGTGAAACGAAAAGATGAAATAGCCGCCAGGCGCCAGGATGTCCCGTGCCGCATGAATGATTGCCAGCCGGTCGACATGGTCGAAGGCGCTGAGAATGGCCAGTGCGCCCAGCACGCAGTCGAACCGCGCTGGTCCGAATTCGCCGATGGCGCGCACATCCATGTCCATGAAGGTGGCGGCGGGGAAATTGCGTCGAGCAAGTCCCAGCATCTGATGGGAGCGGTCGATACCCACATAATCGCTGACAAGGGGCAGAAGGGGTTTTGTCGTCCTGCCGGTCCCCACGCCAAGATCGAGCAGCCGTTTATCGGCGTAGGCGTGGCGGAATTGTTCGAGGATGATACGCTCGGCGGGGTAAAGTTCCTGGTTGTCATACCATGCCGCCACGTCGGCGTGATCGAAAAGCTCGGCATTATGCTCCGCCATACTGGTTTCACGCATGCCTTGCATTGTTTCCCCCAATAAAAACGATCTCTGAAGGCGGTCAACGTATAATTGATACTCATCTAATCTTGGATGGTGGTCAACCTCCGGTTTATCCGCAGTCGTGGAGGAGAGTAGTCGTTACCGCGCCCGGTCTTGACCATTCGCGCAAGTGCATCCTATCTGCATCGGGGCGGATGATGACAGAGCGGCAAAGGGTGAGTGGATGCAGCAACATGTAAGCGGTACGAATCTTCGCCGGCAGGTTTTCTTCTGGGTCGGCGCGCTCATTCTCTTTATCGTGTTCCTGACGGTTTTCAGCTCCATCCTGTTGCCCTTCGTGGCGGGCATGGCACTTGCCTATTTTCTCGATCCGGTTGCCGACTGGCTTGAGCGTCGCGGCCTGAACAGGATGATGGCGACGGTCGTCATCCTCGTCACCTTTGTTCTCCTGTTTACTCTTTCGCTCATCATCATCATTCCCGTGATCGTTGCGCAGGCTTCGGAGTTCATCACCCGTATCCCGCAGTATATCTCGTCCCTGCAGCAACTGATCGCAGGCGCCGATACCAACCTCCTTCCGGATTGGGTCAGCAGCCAGATCAATGCGGTAAAAGAGAACTTCTCCAAACTTCTGGCCGAAGGCGCGGGTTTCATTGGAACCTTGCTGACGCAGATCTGGAACTCCGGCAAATCGCTGATCGATGTAGTCTCGCTGCTTGTGGTCACGCCGGTCGTTGCCTTCTATCTGCTTCTCGACTGGGACCGGATGATCGACAAGGTTGACAGCTGGATACCGCGCGACAGCGTTCATACGGTGCGTCAGATTGCCCGTGACATGGACAAGACCATTGCCGGTTTCGTGCGCGGACAAGGGTCGCTCTGCCTCATTCTGGGCGTTTATTATGCCGTTGGCCTGTCGCTGGTCGGCCTCAATTTCGGGCTGCTGATCGGTCTGTTCTCCGGCCTTATCAGCTTCATTCCCTATGTGGGCTCGATGGTCGGGCTTATCCTCGCAGTGGGGGTGGCGCTCGTTCAGTTCTGGCCCGATTATATCTACGTCGTCCTGACGCTGGCGGTGTTTTTCTCCGGCCAGTTCATCGAAGGCAACATCCTCCAGCCGAAACTCGTCGGCGGCAGCGTCGGCCTTCACCCCGTCTGGCTGATGTTCGCCCTGTTTGCTTTCGGCGCGCTTTTCGGCTTTGTAGGGCTTCTGGTGGCAGTTCCGGCCGCAGCCGCTGTCGGCGTGCTTGTCCGTTTCGCACTGTCGCGATATCTTCAGAGCGATCTTTACCACGGGCATGGTGCAAACTTTCCCTGGCAGGAGCAGGAAACGCCCCAGGAAAAGAGCGATTCTCAGAGTTAACCGATGACTGACCCATTCAAGACCGACACTGCCCGGCCGAACGCCGAGCAGCTTCCGCTCGTATTCTCGCACCAGACTGCCCTCGGGCGGGATGACCTTCTCGTGTCTGCTCCGGTGGAAGCAGCCGTCAGCCTTGTCGATGAGTGGCCCAACTGGCCGTCGCCCGTGGTGGTCCTCGCCGGACCGCCGGGGTCCGGGAAATCGCATCTGGCGAACATCTGGAAAGAGATCAGCGGCGCCCAGGAAATTCATCCGAAGGCTGGCGCGGATGTCGCGCGTCTGGCGCAGTCAGGGCCGGTTCTCTTCGAGGATGCTGACCGCCGCGTGTTCGACGATACCGAGCTTTTCCACGTCATCAACAGCGTTCGCCAGCACGGCACTGCGCTTTTGATGACGAGCCGCCTGTGGCCTGCTGCCTGGCCGGTATCGCTGCCGGATCTGCGTTCGCGCCTCAAGGCTGCGACCGTGGTGGAGATAGGTGAGCCGGACGAGGCGTTGTTGGGCCAGGTGTTGATAAAGCTGTTTGCCGACCGCCAGCTTTATATGGACGACAGGCTCATCGGCTATATCGTCAACCGCATGGAGCGCTCGCTCGATACGGCGCAAACGATCGTCGACAGGATCGACCGGCTGGCCCTCTCACGCGCCACGCGCATCACGCGGCCACTCGTCGCAGAAGTTCTGAATGCCCTTGGCGGAGGAGTGGACGTCGAATAACTGTCACAGTTCCGTCGTCAAACTGTTATACGGGCAGCAACATAATCAGGAGATGGGAAGCGCATGGACGCGGCAGGGCAGGAAAGATTGGACACGATGCAGACGCTGAATGAGGGCGAAGACCTTTGGGATAGCCCGGCACGGTTCATCAACCGCGAATTTTCCTGGCTGCAGTTCAACCGCCGTGTTCTCGAGGAAACGCTGAACACCGATCACCCGCTGCTGGAGCGGTTGCGCTTTCTGTCGATTTCGGCGGCGAACCTCGATGAGTTCTTCATGGTTCGCGTGGCTGGCCTCGAAGGTCAGGTGCGCCAGTCGATTACCATCCGCACCCCGGATGGCAAGACCCCGGGCGAGCAGCTCGAAGACATCCTGAAGGAAATCGACAACCTGCAGATGGAGCAGCAGGCCTCTCTAGCGGTTCTGCAGCAATATCTCGCCAAGGAGGAGATCTTCATCGTGCGTCCGGCGGCGCTTTCCGATGAGGACCGCGCGTGGCTGGAGAACGAGTTCGAGGAACGCATCTTCCCGGTTCTGACGCCGCTTTCGATCGACCCGGCGCACCCGTTCCCGTTCATACCCAATCTCGGCTTCTCGATGGGTCTGCAGCTCGATAGCGTGAATGGCCGCGAGCCGATGACGGCTCTCTTGCGTTTGCCGCCCGCACTCGATCGCTTCATCCGCCTGCCGGACGACAGGAACGCCATCCGTTACATTACGCTGGAAGATGTCGTCGGCCTGTTCATTCATCGCCTCTATCCGGGATATACGGTCAGGGGATTTGGTACCTTCCGCATCATTCGCGACAGCGATATCGAAGTGGAAGAAGAGGCGGAAGATCTTGTTCGCTTTTTCGAGAGCGCGCTGAAGCGTCGTCGCCGCGGTTCGGTTATCCGCATTGAAACCGACAGCGAAATGCCGCAGTCCCTGCGTCAGTTCGTGGTACATGAGTTGGGCGTGCCGGATAATCGCGTTGCCGTTCTGCCGGGCCTTCTGGCCCTCAACACCATCTCCGAAATCGTCAAGGCCCCCCGCGACGATTTGAAGTTTGCGCCTTACAACGCCCGTTTCCCCGAGCGTGTGCGCGAACATGCAGGCGATTGCCTTGCCGCGATCCGAGAAAAGGACATGGTGGTTCACCATCCTTATGAAAGCTTCGACGTGGTTGCGCAGTTCCTGCATCAGGCTGCACGCGATCCCAACGTCCTCGCCATCAAGCAGACGCTGTATCGTACCTCCAACGATAGCCCCATCGTGCGCGCCCTGATCGATGCTGCGGACGCCGGCAAGTCGGTGACGGCGCTGGTGGAGCTGAAGGCCCGTTTCGATGAGGAGGCCAACATCCGCTGGGCGCGCGACCTTGAGCGTGCAGGCGTGCAGGTCGTCTTCGGCTTCATTGAACTCAAGACCCACGCCAAGATGTCCATGGTCGTGCGCCGAGAGGATGGCAAGCTCAGAACCTATTGCCACCTTGGTACCGGCAACTACCACCCGATAACCGCGAAGATCTACACCGACCTTTCCTTCTTCACCTGCAATCCGAAGATCGCCCATGACATGGCGAACATCTTCAACTTCATTACCGGCTACGGTGAGCCGGAAGAGGGCATGAAGCTGGCCGTATCGCCCTATACGCTGCGGCCGCGCATCCTCAAGCATATCAACGAGGAAATCGAGCACGCCAAGAGCGGCGCACCGGCGGCAATCTGGATGAAGATGAACTCGCTCGTGGATCCGGAAATCATCGATGCGCTGTATCGTGCAAGCGAGGCGGGCGTCGAAGTCGATCTCGTGGTGCGCGGCATCTGCTGCCTGCGTCCACAGGTAAAGGGGCTGTCGGAAAATATCCGCGTGAAATCGATTGTCGGGCGCTTCCTCGAACACAGCCGCATCTTCTGCTTCGGCAATGGTTACGGCCTGCCGTCGGACAAGGCGCTGGTCTATATCGGCTCCGCCGACATGATGCCGCGTAACCTCGACCGGCGCGTCGAGACACTGGTGCCGTTGACCAACCCCACCGTACATGAGCAGGTGCTTTCACAGATTATGCTGGGCAATCTGATTGACAATCAGCAGAGCTACGAGATACTTGCGGACGGAACGTCAAGGCGCATCGAGGTGCGCAAGGGCGAGGAACCGTTCAACGCGCAGCACTATTTCATGACCAATCCCAGCCTTTCCGGACGTGGTGAAGCCCTGAAATCCAGTGCGCCCAAACTGATAGCCGGGTTGATTTCGTCCCGCAAGAAACAGGCTGAATGACACGATCAGAAGCACAGGGGCGGCTGACCGGCCTTGCCCCCGTTTCCGTCATAGATATCGGATCGAACTCCGTTCGTCTCGTCGTATATGAAGGTCTTTCGCGCGCCCCGGCGGTCCTTTTCAACGAAAAGGTTCTGTGCGGCCTTGGTAAAGGCCTGGCCCTGACGGGGCGTATGCACGAGGAAGGCGTCAGCCGCGCGCTCCTGGCCCTGCGTCGTTTCCACATGCTTTCCGAGCAGGCACAGGCACAGCAGCTTTATGTTCTGGCAACGGCTGCGGCGCGTGAGGCGGAAAACGGCCCCGACTTCATCCGTGAAGCCGAAGCGATCCTCGGCTGTGAAATCGAGGTTCTATCCGGCGAGAAGGAAGCGCTTTATTCGGCCTATGGCGTCATCAGCGGTTTCCACGATCCGGATGGCATCGCTGGCGACCTCGGCGGCGGTTCTCTCGAGCTGATCGACATCAAGGGCAAGACCTGCGGTCAGGGCATTACCCTGCCGCTTGGCGGGCTGCGTCTGTCCGAGCAATCGGGCGGATCGCTGGAGAAGGCGGCAACCATCGCCAGAAAACACGTCAAGTCTTCGGCGAAACTTCTGGCGGCGGGCGAGGGGCGGACCTTTTACGCCGTCGGCGGCACCTGGCGAAACATCGCCAAGCTGCACATGGAGATTACCGGCTATCCGCTGCACATGATGCAGGGTTACGAACTGCCTCTGGATGAGATGCTGCGTTTTCTCGACGAGGTCGTTACCTCCCGCGACAGCAAGGATCCTGCCTGGCAGGCGGTGTCCAAGAACCGCCGTACGCTGCTGCCGTTCGGGGCGATTGCCATGCGCGAAGTTCTCAAGGCCATGAAACCTGCAAAGATTGCCTTTTCTGCCCAGGGCGTGCGTGAGGGGTATCTCTATTCGCTGCTCTCTGAAACGGACCGCGATGCAGACCCCTTGCTTGTGACCGCTGACGAACTGGCGATCCTGCGCGCACGTTCGCCCGAACATGCGCGCGAACTGGCGGACTGGAGCGGTCGCACATTCCCGGTCTTCGGTATCGAGGAAACGGAAGAGGAAAGCCGCTACCGGCAGGCAGCCTGCCTTTTGGCCGACATCAGCTGGCGCGCTCATCCCGATTATCGTGGGCTGCAGGCGCTCAACATCATTGCCCACTCGTCATTCGTGGCCATCACCCATCCGGGGCGTGCCTATATCGCACTTGCCAACTACTACCGGTTCGAGGGGCTGAACGACAACGGAACGACGCAGCCGCTTGCAAGCATCGCCGGTGACCGCTTTCTGGAGCTGGCAAAGCTTCTGGGCGGGCTGTTACGGGTTGTCTATCTGTTCTCCGCCTCGATGCCGGGCGTGGTCGATCATCTGAAATTCCGCAAATCGGACAATCCCGATCTCGATCTGGAATTCGTGGTGCCGCATGACTATTGCGATTTCGCCGGTGAACGCCTCGATGGTCGTCTGCAACAGCTGGCCAGACTGACAGGCAAACGGTTGGCCTTCGTCTTCGAATAAACGTGCTGGCGGTTACTGCTGCTGAGATTGGAAAAACCGGCGCCGGATGTTCCGGCGCCGGTTTTTTACTTATTTCGCCTCGAGCAGATCCTTGACGTCGAGCAGGACGAATTCGTTATCGTCCGCCTTGTCGAGTGCGCGGCCTGCCGAGAAGGGCAGGTTGTTGTCGTTGCCAACGACGATGTGCGTTGCATCGACGCGATCGACGTTCTCGATGGTGAGGAAAGGCATGTCGTAGAAGCCTTCGCCGCCGCCCTGACGCTTCTTGTTGTCCGGGTCTGCGATCTTCAAAAGATCGATGTAGCCGATCTTGCGTGCGGCCTTGCCGACATTGGCGTCGGTGAACTCGATCTTGTAGATGCGCTTGACCTTCGATGGCACGGCAAAGCACGTCACTTCGGGCTTCTTTGGATCGGCGCACGCCTTATCGGTGGTGCCTACGCCGTTGTCGCGTTCGATGACGAGGGCGGTCGTGGCATCCAGCATGTTGAAGTCGCCGATGGCCTCGCCGCCTTCCGCCAGTGGATAGAGCCATGTGCGGCCGGTCCATTTCTTCGACGCGACATCCAGTTCGATGATCCGCAGAGCCGTCGCGCCGTCCTCGGTCTTCTCTACCTGACCGTCGGTATTGTAGAGCGGGCCTTCCAGCATGCCGTAGAGCTTGGTGCCGTCCGTGGACATGGCCAGGCCTTCGAACCCGCCGGAGCGCTTCAGATTGAACCCCGGTAGTTTCTGCGTCGGATTGCCCGGCAAGGTCAGAGTGGGGTGATCCGGCGATTTGACATCGATATCGCCAGCCTTGGTGGCAATGACGTCGGTCAGCTTTCCGTCGCGGCTGAATTTTAGCACGTAGGGGCCGAATTCTTCGGCAACCCAGAATCCGTCTGCAACAGGCTGAATGGATTCAACGTCGAAGTCCGCGCCGGTCAGATAGCGCTTGTCGGAGCCTTCCATGACGATGGGGAAGGGAGCTTTCTTGTCAGGGTCGGACAGGAATACGGTTTCGAGCGGGTTCACCTTGCCCTGATCCCAATCGAACTTGATGTGATGAAGCATCAGCATCGCGTCGCTGGACGTGGTTTTCGAGCCGAAGCCGTTGTCGGAAAGGCTCCAGAACGTGCCGTCTTCCATGGTCTTGATGCCGGAAAAACCCTGCATCGGCTGGCCGTTGAACGGCATGGAAATCCCGGTCGGACGCACGCCGTCCTGACCCGGTATGGTTTCCAGTCCTTCGGCGCGCTTGCGGTCGGACGTGGTGAATTTCGCGGATGTCTTCAGGTGCTCTGGTGCGTCTGCCGGAGCGGCAATGATCGTTTTGGCAGGCAGGATCGCATGCGACACGAGCTTTGCCGGAAATTCCTTTTCGGCGGCGAAGGCCGAGGTCGAAAGCGCAAGAACGGCGCATGAGGCGACGAGAATATGTTTCATGGTATAGAACCCCCGATACCGGTTGAAGACGGATCGATCCGATAAAGGGGCCATATGACAGTCAGGTGATCTGTCGTTGAAGCTTTGATGAATTTGTCGCGCGTCCGGTAAAACTTCGCCGCGGTTCTACGTTCCGGGTACGGCCTGGGTCGCGTTCACGTCGAAAACCTGAAGGCGAATGTCTAGGCTGCGGTTCGATGTTTGGTGAGCGTACATACGCCCAGCGTCTGGCCACGTCCCTTCACGGCATGCTCTCCCAGATATTCGCTGCGCACGCCTTTCGGCAGCACGATCTGGTGGGCGAGATCGGAGGAGATCAGGATAGGATGCCCGAGCATCTTGCTGAGCGATTCGAGACGCGCCGTCGTGTTCACCGTATCGCCGAAATAGGTGATCTTGTGGTGATCGACGCCGATTTCGGCCGTGATGACGGGACCGCCGTGGATGGCGAACCGCAGCCGTGGGACTTCACCGAAACGGTCGAGCCAGAGATTACGCTTCTCCTCGACGGCGTTCAGGATATCGAAGACACAGTTTATGCAGGCGGCGCGCCGCACCGCGAGATGATATGGCCACGTTATGATGGCCGCGTCGCCGATATAGTCGTCGATGATGCCGCCGGACTTTCGCACAGGCGCCGCGTAGGTCGCGAAGAGTTCTCCCAGAAATTCCTGGGCTTTCAGGTCGCCGTGGGTTTCGGCGAAGGACGTGGATCCGACAAGATCGATAAACAGGAACACGCGGTCTTCGCTGACGGGGCGTCTGTAGCGCCCGAGGATAAGGTCGGTGAAGATGTCCCGGCCGAGAAGCTCGCGCACGCGCATGATGAAAACGATGATGCCGCAGACGATGAGCGTGAAGACGAGTGTCTGAAACTCGGCATGGACCGCCCGTCGCCAGGTGCCTGGAAAGATGCCGCTGGCCCAAAGGATCGTGCCGCCAAGCCCGAAGCCGCAGAACACCAGAACCGCGTAGATGAGAAAACCGGCGGCGATATACATAGGCGTCGGCAGGGCGCTGACGCGTCGGGAAAGGCCAGGCATGATATAGCCGCGTTCGAACGCAAGTATCGGCGCACAGGCAAACAGCGCGTAGGTTGCGCCGATGAAAGCGCCGCCGCCATATTCAAGGAACGCGTAGACCACGCCGCTGCCGGCGACGGCAACGAACAGCACCACGTAATCCAGAATTGGAAGCAGTTTTCTCATAAGGTTTCTTGATCTTGCGATAGGAAAAGAATCGCCGGGCCCGCCCAGCGAAACCTCTTTCCGCTGATATGCGACATTAGTGTGGAAAAAGCGCCGCAAAAAGTGACGTTTCGGTAAGGTCGGGCGAAGGATTGGCGAGGCTGTTGCCGCGATGTCGCAAAGGCCCTGTCAGGGCCCTGTGCGCACCTCGAAAATGGTCCTGGACAGATCGCGCCGGGCGACTGTGTGGGTCGGGAGCCGGCGATTATTGCTCGCCGAGTTCGACCGCCTCGACCTTCTTGTTGACGAAACGAAGCACCACATCGCCGTTGATGAGCTTGAGGGCCACATCACCGAAAAGTTCGCGCCGCCAGCCGGAAAGAGCGGCGACCGTCGCGTTTTCACCTTCGGCGGCGATCTTATCCAGATCGTCGCTATTAGCGAGAACCTTGGCGGCGACGCCGTGTTTGTCGGCCGTCAGCTTCAGCAGAACCTTCAGAAGTTCCACAGCCGCCCCGGAACCCTCGGGCGAGTGCGTATGGCGAGGCGCCTTGGGCATTTCTTCCCGCGGCAGGGCCAATGCTGCGTTGACGGTTTCGACGATTGCGGTGCCGGACGATGAACGCTCCCAACCCTTCGGGATGGTTCTCAGTCGCGACAACGCTTCCGCATCCTTCGGCTGCTGCTGGGCGATTTCGAAAATGGCGTCGTCCTTCAGAACGCGCGCACGTGGCACGTTGCGCGAGCGTGCTTCGCGCTCGCGCCATGCGGCGACGAATTTCAGTGTCGCGAGTTCCGTCGGCTTGCGCAGTCGCGATTTCAGCCGCAGCCAAGCATCGTCGGGATGCATGTCGTAGGTGTCGCGCGATTCGAGGATGTTCATCTCTTCGGTCAGCCAGAGCGAACGGCCTTCGCGCTCGAGCTGTTCCTTGAGGGCCAGATACACGTCACGCAGATGCGTCACATCGGCCAGCGCATAGTCGAGCTGCTTGTCGGTAAGCGGCCGACGGCTCCAGTCCGTGAAGCGCGAGGATTTGTCGATCTGCACGTTCTTGATCTTCTGCACGAGCTGGTCGTAGGAGATCGAATCGCCGAAGCCGCAGACCATGGCCGCGACCTGCGTATCGAAGATCGGGTGGGGGATGAGGCCGCCGAGATGATAGATGATCTCGATATCCTGACGCGCGGCGTGGAACACCTTGATCACGTTGGGATTGGCCATCAGTTCGAAAAGCGGCGCAAGATCTATACCCTTGGCAAGCGGGTCGACCAGCACTTCCAGCGTAGAGCTTGCCATCTGTACGAGGCACAGTTCCGGCCAGAACGTCGTCTCGCGCAGAAATTCCGTGTCGATGGTGATGAATTCCGATTTCGCCAGTTCCTTGCAGGCTTCGGCGAGGGCGGCAGTCGTTTCAATCATTGTTGTTGGCCAATCTAGGAAAAGTATTCGTCTTACTTTCCCTTTGCCGTCCGCATGTCAATACAAAGGCCGCTTTTCCGGCATTACGGATCATTTTTCTCTTGCCGATGTGGCTTCTCGTCGTCGTCTTTCGGTCGTCCGGGCGCCGCCAGCTTCTGGAAATAGGCGGAGGTGCGAAGCAGCGAACGGAAACGCCAGTGGCGATCTTCCACCGGAACGCCTTCCCGTACCCTCAGCCGATGGATCGTGTAGGCGATGAAGACGATCTGAATGGCGGCCGTGTAACCGAACAGGGCTTTGGGGCCGAAAACATCGATCAGCACCGAAGCAAGCAAAGGCCCCATCGTCGCGCCGATTGACCAGAAAAACAGCAGTCCCGCCGATACCATAGCGTGTTCGCCTTCCTTGGCGTGGTCGTTGCCATGCGCGGAGCTGAGCGAATAGAGTGGCAACGCGAAGGCGCCGAAGATGAAGACGCCGATGATGTTGCTCCATTCATCCGTGCCTGCAAAGAGTGCCAGGAACAGCCCGACAACGACCGATCCGGCCGTGGTTGCAAGAATGATGATGCGCCGGTCATAACGGTCGGAATAGGCGCCGAGCGGATATTGCAGCACCACGCCGCCGATGATCCCGGCACTCATGAATGTTGCGATGGACGTGACGGAGAGCCCTATCTGTTCAGCGTAGATCGGCCCGATGTTGCGGAAAGCCGCCATGCTGAGGCCAACCGCCACGCATCCAACCACGGCCAGCGGCGAAATGCGCCAGACGGCGAAGAGGTTGAAGGGTATCTGTTTCGGCGGCGCGGGGTTGGATTTGTCGGCGAGCGAGATCGGCACCACCGACAGCGAAAGCGCCACTGCAATAAGCGTGAAGACGACCGGACCCGCAATGCCCGCGATGGGAATCACATACTGGGCGAGCGTCACCGACCCGAGGTCCACGAAGCGATAGATGGAAAGCGTGCGTGCCCTGTTCGAATTCGTCACCTGCGCGTTGATCCAGCTCTCGATCACCGCAAAAAGACAGGCAACAGCGATGCCGATGATGAAACGCATCAACATCCAGAAGAGGGGATGCATGATCAGCGGCATGGCGATGGAGGCGGCCGAAGCGATGGCTGCCATGGTGGCGAATGCGCGAATATGGCCCACCTTGCGCAGGATACGGGTCACATAGATGCAGCCGAATGCGAATCCCATGCTGTAGGCGGCACTGATGAGGCCGATGGTGCTGGCGGCAAAGCCTTCTGAAAGACCGCGCAGCGCAATGTAGGTTCCCTGAAGCCCGTTGCCTCCGATAAGGATGCCTGCGGTAATCAGCAAGGGGATGAGAGGTCTGATCTGGTTCATGCGTGTGGCACCGGCAGGCGGAGGTGATTTGAGATCGGCGGGAATTAAAGATAGATCATACTTACCGGTGCAATGCGCTGAAAGACAGCGCGATACGCGACAAAATTCCGCTTTGCCTTGACAAATCAGGCGCGTCATGCGCTTTTCCGCCCGATTTAGATACGCGATCCATCCATGTGGTCGCCGCTATGTTTCAGGATAACAAAATGCATCGTTACCGCAGCCACACCTGTGCCGCTCTCCGCAAGTCGCATGTCGGCGAGACTGTCCGTCTTTCCGGCTGGGTTCATCGTGTGCGAGATCATGGCGGCGTTCTCTTCATCGATCTCCGCGATCATTACGGCATCACGCAGGTCGTGGCCGATCCGGACAGCCCTGCCTTCAAGGTTGCAGAAACCGTACGCGGCGAATGGGTCATCCGCATCGACGGTCTGGTCAAGGCCCGCTCCGAAGACACCATCAACAAGGGCATGGCGACCGGCGAGATCGAGCTTTACGCTCAGGAAATCGAGGTTCTCGGCGTTGCCAAGGAACTGCCGCTGCCGGTCTTCGGCGAGCCTGAATATCCGGAAGACGTGCGCCTGAAGTACCGCTTCCTCGACCTTCGCCGCGAAACCCTGCACAAGAACATCGTCAAGCGCACGCAGATCATCTCCGCCATGCGCGCTGGCATGGGTGAAGCCGGTTTCGCCGAATATACCACGCCGATTCTGACCGCTTCTTCGCCGGAAGGCGCGCGTGACTTCCTCGTGCCGAGCCGTATCCACGAAGGCAAGTTCTTCGCGCTGCCGCAGGCGCCGCAGCAGTACAAGCAGCTTCTGATGGTGGCCGGTTTCGACCGTTATTTCCAGATCGCGCCGTGCTTCCGCGATGAAGACCCGCGTGCAGACCGTCTGCCGGGCGAATTCTACCAGCTCGACGTTGAAATGAGCTTCGTGACCCAGGAAGATGTCTGGGAAACCATGGAGCCGATGATGACGGCCGTGTTCGAGAAGTTTGCCGAAGGCAAGCCGGTGACGAAAGAGTGGCCGCGCATTCCTTACGACGAGGCGATCCGCAAATACGGCTCCGACAAGCCTGACCTGCGCAACCCGATCGTCATGGAAGCCGTGACCGAACACTTCGACGGTTCGGGCTTCAAGGTTTTCGCCAACATGATCGCCTCGAACCCGAAGGTTCAGGTCTGGGCCATTCCGGCAAAGACCGGTGGCTCCAGAGCATTCTGCGACCGCATGAACGCCTGGGCGCAGTCTCAGGGCCAGCCGGGCCTCGGCTACATCTTCTGGAAGGAAGAGGACGGCAAGGTTGGCGGCTCCGGTCCGCTTGCAAAAAACATCGGCGAAGAGCGCACCGAAGCGCTGCGCGTACAGCTCGGCCTCGAAGCTGGCGACGCCTGCTTCTTCGTGGCTGGCGATCCGGCCAAGTTCTACAAGTTTGCCGGTGAAGCGCGCACCCGTGCTGCCGACGAGCTGAACCTGATCGACCGCGACCGTTACGAAATGTGCTGGATCGTCGACTTCCCGTTCTTCGAATATAACGAAGAGGAAAAGAAGATCGACTTCGCGCACAACCCCTTCTCCATGCCGCAGGGCGGTCTGGAAGCGCTGGAAGGCGATGATCCGCTGTCCATCAAGGCTTATCAGTACGATGCGGTCTGCAACGGTTTCGAAATCGCTTCGGGTTCGATCCGTAACCAGTCGCCGGAACTGATGGTCAAAGCGTTCGAGAAGGTTGGCCTCTCGCAGAGCGACGTCGAAGAGCGTTTCGGCGGTCTGTACCGCGCGTTCCAGTACGGCGCGCCTCCGCACGGCGGCTGCGCATTCGGCATCGACCGCGTGGTCATGCTGCTCGTCGGCGCCAAGAACCTGCGCGAAATCACGCTCTTCCCGATGAACCAGCAGGCGCAGGATCTTTTGATGAACGCGCCGTCGCCGGCAACGCCGACGCAGCTTCGCGAACTGGCGCTGCGCGTCGTGCCGACCAAGAAGGACTGACGCGTCCGTGCTGGAAAAGCTGCTCGGACGTGTTCGTGCAGCCTTCTTCCGCGCTATGGCGGCCGCAATTGCGGCCGCTTTTGCGTTCTGGGTGGCGCATGAGTTTCTTGGCCATCCGCAACCCGTCTTTGCTGCCATCGCTGCCCTTATCTGCCTTGCCCCCGGTGTTTCCGATCATCTGAAACAGGCACTCGGGCTGATGCTCGGTGTAACGCTCGGCATTGTTGTCGGTGAACTGACGCTGCTCGTTCCGCATGACTACGGTGAGGTGCGTATGGCAGTCGCAACCTTTGCCTCGATGATGCTGGCATCGCTGTTCGGTCTGTCTGCGGTCGTGCCGATACAGGCAGGAGCTTCCGCCATGCTCGTTCTGCTCCTCGGTCCCCAGAACGCCGGTCTAGTCCGTTTTCTGGACGTATCCGTCGGCGCGCTCGTCGGAGTCGCCGTCACATTGCTTTTTTTCAGGCCACGTCCCGGCTCCTGAACTTCCTTGCCTCCCGATAAGCAGGGGTTTGTCATAAAAACTTCATCGAACTGACGAGCCGGGTAGAGGAGTCCTTAAACCTTCGCTGGCAATTGATCCCTGAACGAGAAATATCTCATACGAGGGGCGAATGTTTTCTGTGTTCTCGACGCTTAGAATTTCGCATCGCGTGATGATGCTGGCACTCGTCGCTCTTTGCGGCATCGCGACGATTGCGGGTACGCTGCTCTGGCAAAGGCAGATGGAGGCGCAGCACCGCGTTGCTGGCGAGGCATTGTTGAAGCGTGATCGCGTATTGATCGGGCTGACGGATGATCTGCGCGAAAGCCTGCTGTACGAGAAGAATTTCCTGCTGTCGAAGGACACGGCCTCCATTGCGCAATTCGAAACGGCGATCGGAATGGCGGAACAAGCGCTTCGCGATCTCGAACGTGCCGCCGCGCCAGACGCCCGCGGTCAGATCGATACACTGAAGCAGGGGGTTGCATCCTATGCCGCGGAGGCGAAGGTTCTGTTTGCCAAAAGCCAGGAACTTGGACTGAAACCGACCGAGGGTCTGGAAGGGGCGATGCGCAACAGCGTCCATTCCATCGAGAAACTGGTGGACGGCGTAGCCAATCCGGAAGTTCGGGCCAGCATGCTGATGATGCGCAGGCACGAGAAGGATTTTATCCTGCGGCGCGACAACGCCTATACGGAAAGACATGCCGCCGAGGTGGAGACGTTCAGAGCGCTCGTGAAGAAGGAATTCCGCCCCGGCGCTGAACGTCAACGCATCATGGATGCACTTGAAATCTATACGGCGTCATTCCGTTTTTACGCTCGGGCCGTTCTGGAACAGCAGAAGGCGAGCGAGGCGGTCGTGAACGCCTATGACGCGTTGCAGCCCGTCGTGGCCGCGATCTCGGCAACCTATCAGACCGAACGAGATGCCAGCATCGTTGCAAACGAGCGCGCTGCGGAAACAACGGTGTCGATCGTGATCGGCTTCATTGCTCTCACCGTCGCCAGCCTGTTTGCGGGCGTTTATTTCATTGGCAGGTCGATCACGCGGCCGGTAAATGCGATGACGCGGGGCATGCGCCAGCTTGCCGATGGCGAAACCGGTTTCATTGTTCCGGGACTGGAGCGCCGGGATGAGTTTGGCGCGATGGCGGAGGCGCTGGAAGTTTTCCGTATGGCCGCCATTGCCAAGATGCAGCTTGAAGGCGAAGCTCTGGCTGCTCGCCAGCAGGCCGAAGAGGAGCGGCTGCGGTTCCAGCGTGATGCCGAGGCTGAAGCGCAGGCGCGCCTCATGCAGGCGACCACGGGCCTTGCCGCTGCGCTGCAGCGTCTTGCTGCCGGTGATCTGTCCTTCGCGCTCGATGAGCCGTTCGCTCCCGATTTCGAAATGCTCCGCCACGACCTCAACCAGACTGTGCGCCAGCTTGACGCCGTGATGTACGGTGTCGTGCAATCGAGCATGGCAATTGATGGCGGCAGCCATGAAATCAGCCAGAGCGCTGACGATCTCGCCCGCCGCACGGAACAGCAGGCCGCGTCGCTGGAGCAGACAGCCGCGGCACTGGATGAATTGACCGCCAATATCCGTATTTCCGCTGATCGCGCCATGGAAGCGCGCTCGATTGCGGTTTCCGCCGATCAGGACGCGACCCGTACCGTGGCGCTCGTTTCCGAGACGATCGGCGCGATGGAAAAGATCGAGCACTCGTCTGGCAAGATCGGCAACATCATCGGCGTTATCGATGAAATCGCTTTCCAGACGAACCTGCTGGCCCTGAACGCCGGAGTGGAGGCTGCGCGTGCCGGTGAGGCGGGGCGTGGTTTCGCGGTCGTCGCACAGGAGGTTCGCGAGCTTGCCCAACGTTCCGCAAGGGCAGCGGGTGAGATCAAGGCATTGATCCGGGCATCTGCCGATGAAGTAGCAGAGGGCGCCCGCTACGTACACGAAACAGGGGAGGCCTTGTCGCGCATCGGTGGATCGGTCAAATTAATCAACGACCATATCGAGGCAATTGCCGCTGCGACGAAGGAGCAATCGCTCGGACTTGGCGAGATCAACACCGCCGTCAATCATCTCGATCAAGGAACGCAGCAGAACGCGGCGATGGTTGAGGAAAACAATGCAGCCAGCACCATGCTGGCAAATGAGACGGTGCGGCTAAAGGAACTGGTGTCGATGTTCCAGCTCAGTGATGCGCAGACACCGCAGCAGCAGCGGATACGCCACGCCGCCTGATCGAACCGGATCGAAAACAAAAAGCGGGCGCCAAACTTGTCGCCCGCTTTTTTGATATCTATAGATTGCATACTCACCACGGACCCGGTGAAATTCCGGGTGGCTCTTCTGGCCGCCGATCCGCCAGACAACGCAAAGCACCGACGACATCTTCGATCTACCGGACATAGCTCCGGCCGGTGCATGTTTCTTTGCGAAAAAATAACATGAACAGACTTCAAGCCTATAAACGCGAATGGTTTTCCAACATTCGTGGCGACATCCTCTCCGGTATTGTCGTCGCGCTTGCCCTTATTCCCGAGGCGATCGGGTTTTCCGTCATTGCCGGCGTCGATCCGAAGATCGGCCTGTTTGCTTCGGTTGCCATCGCCTGCGTGTCCGCCTTTACCGGCGGACGTCCCGGAATGATTTCGGCGGCAACCGCCGCGACAGCTGTGTTGATGGTGACGCTGGTCAAGGAACACGGGCTGCAATATCTTTTTGCGGCGACAATCCTGATGGGCGTTCTTCAGATCATCGCCGGTTTCGCTAGGCTCGGCAGGGTGATGCGCTTCGTATCGCGTTCGGTCATGACTGGCTTCGTCAATGCGCTGGCCGTTCTGATCTTCATGGCGCAACTGCCGGAGCTGATCGGTGTGCCGGTGGCGACATATGTCATGATCGCGGCGGGTCTTGCGATCATCTATCTTTTTCCGCTCATCACGAAAATCATTCCGTCGCCGCTGGTTGCTATCGTCGTGCTGACCTGCGTGGCGGTTTTCTTCGGCATGAATATCCGCACCGTCGGCGATTTGGGCGAACTGCCGTCGTCCTTGCCGGTGTTTACCCTGCCGCAGCTGCCGTTGACCTGGGAAACCCTGCAGATCATCTTCCCTTATTCCTTCGCGCTTGCAGCGGTCGGTTTGCTGGAATCGCTGCTGACGGCGCAGATCGTCGATGACATGACCGACACGACCTCCAACAAGAGCCAGGAGTGCATCGGGCAGGGCGCTGGCAACATCGCCTCCGCCCTGATCGGTGGCATGGGCGGCTGCGCCATGATCGGCCAGTCGGTCATCAACGTCAGTTCCGGTGGGCGAGGGCGTCTTTCGACTTTCATTGCCGGGGCGTTTCTGCTCTTCCTCATTCTTGTGCTCGATGACCTCGTGCGGATCATCCCCATGGCGGCACTTGTGGCAGTGATGATCATGGTGTCGATCGGCACCTTCTCGTGGCGTTCGATCCTCGATCTACGCCGCAATCCGCCATCCTCCAGCATCGTCATGCTGGTAACGGTTGGCACCGTGCTGGCGACCCACGATCTTGCGAAGGGCGTGCTTGCCGGCGTTCTTCTGTCGGGTGTGTTTTTCGCAGGCAAGGTTGCGAAATTATTTCACGTTCGCCCGGAAGTCTCTGAGGAGGGACACGCGAGGATCTACCGTGTGGACGGACAGATTTTCTTTGCTTCGACGGAGAGTTTCATCGCCGCGTTCGATTTTGCCGACGAGGTGCAGGCGGTGACGATCGATGTATCAAAGGCGCATCTGTGGGATATCTCGGCCGTCGGAGCGCTCGACAAGGTGGTGATGAAGTTCCGCAGGAATGGAAAGACGGTCGAAGTGATCGGCCTCAACGAGGCGAGCGCCGATATGATCGACAGGTTTGCCCTGCACGACAAGCGGGACGGCACGACACTTCCCTCGCATTGAGCGGTAAAACAAAAAGCCCCGGCAGAACCGGGGCTTTTTTCTTTTCGTCTTATTCGTTCGCCGTGACCGAAACACCGAGCATCTTCGGCAGGGTATTCGGTGCGCCCATGGCCGCTCCCATGATCATCGGGAACGGAACCGGGTTTTCGGGTTCGGCCGTAATCGTGAGGTTCTTCGGATTGTCGACATAGGCATTGACGGCTGCTGTCACCATGTTCTGCAGTTCCGGCACGTTGAGCGAAGCCAGCATCAGCGGTGTCATGCCCTTGATCGTCTGGGCGAGCTGATCGCCCGACATGCCCTGCTGGGTGGCGGCATAATCGATGGCGCGCTTGGTGATGCTGGCGTCCTCGAAGCTGATTTCGGCATTGATGAAGGAGAGCTGCTGCATCAGACCGAGCATGGCAAGGTTTGCGGCCTGTTCAGCCTGTTCCTTGTTGGGGTTCTCTGTCTGGGCCTTTACGGCTTCCTGCATCGACTTGATGAATTCGAGCGTGTAACCCGAAAAGCCCAACGACATGTTCAGGCGTCCCACGTTGTCGAGATCGAGCGCATATTCCTCGATGTCGACGGTGCCGGACTTGACTTCCCAGCTGCCGCTCACGGTCATTTCGCCAGAAATGGACTGCAGGCTGAGCTTTTCGATGGCGTCCTTCGTTGCAGGATCTTCGACTTCGCTGAGATCGGCCTTGAAGCCCGATGCGTTGAGATCGAAGCCAACCGTGTTCTTGTCGTCGCTCAGGGACATGGTGGCGGTGCTCTCCGTCAGCGAGAACGCTTCCTTGCCGCCGACCGAAAGGGAGACAGGACCGCTGTGTGCTTCATCGTAGAAGAGCAGCGCGTCAACGGTACCCGTCGTCGCATCGGCCGGAATGGTGATACCCGACATGTAGATGTCGCTTGCCTTGATCGACACGTTGTCCTGATTGTAGTCGACGTTGCCGAAACGTGCCGTTTCGACCGTATAGCCGCCGTTATCTTCCTCTACGCCTTCCAGCGTGATCGTGCCGACCGGGATCTTTTTTGAAGGGTCGGTCGCAACGGCAAACGTCACGTCGCCCAGCGTTATCGTGGAGCCGTTGACGACGGTGGACTTGGCGCTGATCTCGCCGCCCTGCGCGGCATAGGCGGCATTGATCTTCTTCAGCACGTCTGCGCCATCGAGTGCGAAAGCTGGCGCGGAGAGTGCGAGAAAGGCCGCGCTGGCGAAAAGAACTTGCCGGGTGGATTTCAGTTTCATGATGTTTCTTCCCTTGAAGCGCAGATTCGCGCACGATTATCGACATCGATAGTGGCATTTATATTAGCGGATAATCAAAGGTCTACCGGATTCCATCTCCCCGGCATGCACAGCACACTGAGGCGATTGGAACGCAGTTAACAAAAAACTGACGAATGGCGGTAGGTTCATCCACAGTGGAGGCCCTCGGAATTCTTGCCGGGAATCGGCATTTCGGCTAGTCAAGCACCATGGGAAAAAATCTTGTGCCTCCGTCCGGCGGAGACGATAACATTCTTCCGGTTGATCTCAAGGCTGCGCTCGAGGAGCGTTACCTTGCCTATGCGCTGTCGACGATCATGCATCGCGCGCTGCCGGATGTCCGCGACGGCCTGAAACCGGTGCATCGCCGTATCGTCTATGCCATGAGTGAAATGGGTCTTAGACCCAACTCCGCCTTCCGCAAATGCGCGAAGATCGTCGGTGAAGTGATGGGTAACTATCACCCGCATGGCGACCAGGCGATCTATGACGCGCTGGCGCGTCTGGCGCAGGATTTCTCGCTACGTTATCCGCTGGTGGACGGGCAGGGGAACTTCGGCAACATCGATGGCGATAGTCCCGCCGCCATGCGTTACACCGAAAGCAAGATGACGGCGGTTGCCGAACTCCTGCTGGAGGGTATCGATCAGGATGCCGTCGATTTCCGCGACACTTACGACGAGTCGAATTCCGAGCCGGTCGTTCTGCCGGGGGCATTTCCGAACCTGCTGGCGAACGGCGCTTCGGGCATTGCCGTGGGCATGGCAACGTCGATCCCGCCGCACAACGCCCATGAACTGTGCGACGCGGCGCTTTATCTCATCAAGCATCCCGATGCGACGGTGGAAAAGCTGGTTGAATTCATTCCCGGCCCCGACCTGCCAACCGGCGGCGTCATCGTTGAGAGCCGCGAGAATATCCTCGACGCCTACAAGACGGGTCGCGGCGGTTTCCGTGTCCGCGCCAGGTGGGAGACGGAAGATCTCGGCCGTGGCGGCTACCAGATCGTCATCACGGAGATTCCGTTCCAGGTGCAGAAGTCGCGCCTGATCGAAAAGATCGCCGAGTTGTTGATTGCCCGCAAGCTGCCGCTGCTCGAAGACATCCGCGATGAGTCCGCCGAAGATGTGCGCATCGTTCTGGTGCCAAAGAACCGCACAGTCGATGCGACGCTTCTGATGGAATCGCTGTTCCGCCTTTCCGATCTGGAAAGCCGCCTGCCGCTGAACATGAACGTGTTGTCGCTCGGCAAGGTGCCGAAGGTCATGGCGCTGAACGAGGTGCTGACGGAGTGGCTGGCGCACCGCAAGGACGTGCTGATCCGTCGCTCGCGTCACCGTCTCGCAGCCATCGACCGGCGGCTTGAAATTCTCGGTGGCCTGCTGATCGCCTATCTCAACCTCGATGAGGTGATCCGCATCATCCGGGAGGAGGACGAGCCGAAGCAGGTGATGATGGCCAAATGGTCGCTTACCGATCTTCAGGCCGAAGCCATTCTCAACATGCGCCTGCGCAATCTGCGCAAGCTCGAGGAATTCGAAATCCGCAAGGAGTTCGATGATCTCAGCAACGAGAAGGCGGAAATCGAAGCCCTGCTGGCCTCTGACGAAAAGCAGTGGCAGACGATCGCCTGGGAAATCGGCGAGGTCAAAAAGAAATACGCCAAGGCAACGGAAATCGGCCGCCGGCGTACGCAGTTCGCTGACGCGCCGGACGCCGATATCGAGGCCATCCAGCAGGCGATGATCGAAAAAGAACCCGTCACCATCGTCATTTCGGAAAAGGGCTGGATCAGGGCGCTGAAGGGCCACATCGCCGACACGTCGGCATTGACGTTCAAGGAAGGCGATGCGCTGAAGGTGGCTTTCCCGGCACAGACGACGGACAAGCTGCTGCTGCTGACGACCGGTGGCAAGGCCTATACGCTGGGCGCGGACAAGCTGCCGGGCGGTCGTGGCCACGGTGAACCCATCCGCATCATGGTCGATATGGAAAACGATCAGGATATCCTGACTGCATTCGTGCACGACGCGTCGCGCAAACTGCTGCTCGTCTCGACGGCAGGAAATGGCTTCATCGTGCCGGAAACGGAAATGATCGCCAATACCCGCAAGGGCAAGCAGATCATGAATGTCTCCATGCCGGATGAGGCGCATCTGGTCGTGCCGGTGTCTGGTGATCATGTCGCGGTTGTCGGTGAAAACCGCAAGCTCCTGGCGTTCCCGATTTCGCAGGTGCCGGAAATGTCGCGCGGCAAGGGCGTTCGCCTGCAGCGTTACAAAGATGGCGGCGTCGTCGATGTGAAGTGCTTTGCGCTGGCGGATGGCCTGAGTTGGTCGGACAGTGCGGGCCGCGTCTTCACCAAGGTCGGAGATGAATTGCGTGAATGGCTGGCAGACCGCGCCACCGCCGGAAGGACAGTGCCCAAGGGCTTTCCGCGTAGCGGCAAGTTTGGTGGGTGAGGGCTAGGCCTCATCATATCTTTTAAAGGCGCCGCATACCCACGATATGCGGCGTTTTTCATTTCCGCAGCAGGGTGTGTCAGTCCCCCTGCTCAGTCGGCGGCGTGTAGCGTTCCCAACCACGCGGTGTCAGGTGTTCCTGCGGATGATAGCGGGTTTTGTAGCCCATCTTCTCCGAACCATCGACCCAATAGCCTAGATAGACATGCGGCAGGCCGAGGGTGCGCGTGCGGCTGACATGATCGAGAATCATGAAGGTGCCGAGCGAACGTTTTTCCAGAGCCGGGTTGAAGAACGAATAGACCATCGACAGCCCGTCGCTCATCACGTCGCTGAGCGCCACAGCCAGCAATTCCCCGCGTTTGCTGGAATCGATACCCGCCCCCGGTTCGCGCAGGCGATATTCTATGACGCGGGTGTTGACGTGGGTATCCTCGACCATGATGGCGTAGTCGAGTGCGGACATGTCCGACATGCCGCCTGACTGGTGGCGGCTGTCGAGATAGCGACGAAACAGCGCAAACTGCTCGGTCGATGGTTCGGCGGCATGAACGGTCGCGACGATATCGCTGTTGGCGGAAAGGACCCGCCGCATCGATTTCGTCGGTTGAAACTCAGCTGTCAGGATACGAACCGAGACGCATGCCCGGCAGTTTTCGCAGGCCGGGCGATAGGCGATGTTCTGGGAGCGCCTGAAGCCGCCTTGGGTCAAAAGGTCGTTCATTTCCGAGGCGCGCGGTCCCACCAGATGGGTGAAGACTTTTCGCTCCATCTGGTTTGGCAGATAAGGACAGGTGGCCGGTGCAGTGAGATAAAATTGAGGAGAGGGCGTCGTCTGCGTGTTCATCGAACCGTGAGCGCCTCCTTCGCCTGTCACATAATGTCACAGAATGGCAAAATGCCGCAAAACGTCAACTGCGAGATGCGGCATCAACCATGTTTGAACGCCATGATTCCATGGCTTTTAACGGGTTCTGACGACAACGGTGCCTAAAAGGAAGTCGTGAACCAGCCTGGAGCGCTCGGTAAACAGGCCTGCAAGCAGGATAAGCGGTGTCAGAACCGAGTTGATGACCCAGAAAAGGACGATGTGAACGGTCGCCAGCAGGAAGTCGATTCGCCTGCCGTCCTGCCGTGCCATTGCGATACCCATTGCGCGCATGCCGGGTGTGGCCTGCGAAAGACCGCCGAGCGATACGCCGAAATAGAGCACCGCAACGATCACAAAAAGGGCCGGGTAGAGGAACCATCCAAGGCCTAGTGTGATGATGCCGAGAAAAAAGACGATCACGGCTGCCGGAATGCAAAGAAGCAGAACGATGGCATAGTCGATGATGAAGGCGAACACGCGCCTGCTCAGGACACCGCTATATGCGCGCCAGTCATCCGGTGCGATATAGGTGGGATTCTGTTCAAGGCTCATCGGCAGTCGTCTCCTGATAATGTCAGAGAACAATATGGGGGCGAAGCCGCCGAATTCAATAAGCCCAAAGCGTCGTCAGCTTCTGGCGAGTTTGCGCGCCGCTTCAACCGCGAAATAGGTCAGGATACCGTCGCATCCGGCGCGCTTGAAACAGAGCAGCGTTTCCATCATCACGCGTTCGCCGTCGATCCAGCCATTCATCGCCGCAGCCTTGATCTGCGAATACTCACCGGACACCTGATAGGCAAAGGTCGGCAGTCCGAAGGATTCTTTCAACCGCCAGCAGATATCGAGATAGGGAAGGCCCGGCTTCACCATCAGCATATCGGCGCCTTCCTCGACATCGAGTGCCGCATCGCGTACGGCTTCCGTGCCGTTGGCAGGGTTGATATAATAGCTGTTCTTGTCGCCCTTCAGCAGACCGGCCGTCGAAATCGCTTCGCGATAAGGACCGTAATAACCGGACGAGAATTTCGTGGCATAGGACATGATGCCTACGTTCTGGTGACCGGCTGCATCCAGCCCGCGACGGATCGCGCCGATGCGGCCGTCCATCATCTCGGAGGGAGAAATGATGTCCGATCCGGCATCCGCCTGAAGGATGGCCGCCTTCACGACCTGTTCGACGGTCTCGTCGTTGACGATCTCATCGCCGCGAAGAATGCCGTCATGGCCGTGGCTGGTGAACGGGTCGAGCGCGACATCGGTAATCAAGCCGATATTCGGCACGGCTTTTTTGACGGCTGCAGTCGCCTGATTGATGAGATTGTTCGCGACAAGCGCGTTGGAGCCCGTCTCGTCGCGTAGCTCCATCTCTATATTGGGAAAGGTCGCGATTGCCGGGATACCGAGGTCGGCTGCTTCTTTTGCTGCCTCGACGAGCTTGTCGACGCTCATGCGGTTGACGCCTGGCATGGCGGCAATCGGGTCCACGATGCCTGTGCCCGGAACGATGAAAACCGGCCAGATCAGATCGTCGACGGTCAGGCGGTTTTCCTGAACCATGCGACGTGTCCAGTCCGCCTTGCGATTGCGCCGCATGCGGCGGTGGCCGGTAATCTCATCGACCAGATGGGTTTTGTCCTGCATGAGAGAATGTCCTTCCAAATCTGGAATGCTGCATAACACGAAGGGCGCGCCATGCGAATGCGACAATCGATCCCGGCAGCAGGGTTGTTTTGACAAGGCGGCGGCAAAGAAACAATATGGGCTGTTCGCCCGCTTATCGAGAACGTATCTTCCGGCCATGGAACCTGATTCTCAACCACAGCCGAAACGCCCGCTCACGGGGATCTTTTATCTGGTCTTCATGCGGCTGGTGGCCGTTTCGTGTTTCTGGTTCGGCCTGCAGTACTGGGCGATGCTCACCGGCTATTCGCTGGGCGGACATGGTCGCTTCGATCTTCTCAATCTTCCATGGCGTGTTGCGGGTGCGGGGCTTGCCATGGTTTTCCCGGTCGCCGCACTTGGCCTTTGGCTCGGCGCGTCTTGGGGTGCGGCGATGTGGGTCATCGGTGCCGGTGCCCAGATCGCCATGTATAAGGTCTGGCCGCATATCTTCGGCTCAAACACTCTCGTTCCGGTTTTGCACGGCCTCGTGGCAACCGTTTATATACTATTTCTGGTCGCTTTCTGGCTGGATGCGCGTCAGAACGAGGAGCGTGCAAGAATTGATTTACCATGAAAAGAAAGCAATTCGGTCCGTTTTCAGGGTGGTTTTATAGAGTAAGTATTTGATTTTTATGGTGTCGAATAAGTCTCGTCCGGGATTGCCACAACTTCGGTGCTATCTGATCGATGCAGGTAAGTATTTGTTAATCGTAGCTTTTAAGTAGAATTTTATGCGCATTGATTAGGTTCTCACTCAAGGCGGGAGACAAACAAACACACCGCCAAACAAAACAGTGAGGCAGTCATGATCAATACAAACGCAAAGCCGCAGACCATTGTCGCTGACGCACAGGAAGAAACCATCCGTTCGCTCTACATGGAGTCGCTGCACCTTGTTGAGCGTCTTCACCGCCGCCTTCTCGATGTCATCAAGGACGAGTTCGATCGTCAGGGTCGTGATGACGTCAACGCCGTTCAGGCGCTCCTGCTTTTCAACATCGGTAATTCCGAACTGACCGCCGGTGAGCTGCGTTCGCGCGGTTACTACCTTGGCTCGAACGTTTCCTACAACGTCAAGAAGCTGGTTGATCTCGGCCTTATCAACCACCAGCGTTCGCGTGTCGACCGCCGCTCGGTTCGTATCAGCCTGACCGAAAAGGGCCAGCAGATCGCCGAAACGGTAGCCCGCCTTTATGAGCGCCACGTCGGCTCGATCGAAAAGGTCGGCGGCATCGGCTCCGGCGAATTCGCCGAAATGAACAAGCTGCTGCAGCGTCTCGACCGTTTCTGGAACGACTCGATCGCTTACCGCCTGTAATTTCGATTGCAGATTTCCTTCAAAGCCGGACGCAAGGCGATTGCGTCCGGCTTTGCCGTTTCGCCTTGTTTTACAGTGCACACAGCTTCGTGAGAAAAGGGCTGTCGACACGAATTGGCCATATTGATATGGGACCGGCAAAGGCGAAGGAGCCGGCGGTTTCTCCTGCTGTCGCGGCATGTTCCGACTGTTGTGAATAGCACGAGCGTAAAGAGTGTTTCCGGCCGGCAGATGCGTTGTACGTGTTTGTTAATCATATTGGTTTAGGCATTTTTCAGAATGCCTGATTGAGTGGCTGGTAGGTAAAATGACAAAGAAATCCGTTTCCGATCCATTGTCGCGTCGCGCGCTTCTGCGCTCGGCCGTTTCCGTTGGTGCAGCTGCGCTGGCCGCGCCTGCCCTGGCGCAGGACGCGTTTAACGACCTGATGGGTTCCTCCCGCCGTGGCAACTGGGATGACCAGTTCGACGCCAACACCTCGCGTTCTGCGGTCGGTGTCGTCTCCAACAACCCGGTCCTCGGATCGGAAGCGCCGATCTACATGCAGCAGGCGATCATGCAGTATCAGCAGATCGTCCAGAACGGCGGCTGGCCTGACGTGCCGCCAAGCCAGCAGCGTCTTCAGATCGGTGTCAGCGATTCTTCGGTGCAGGCTTTGCGCCAGCGTCTGATGGTGTCCGGCGATCTGCCCCGCGAGGCCGGTATCTCCAGTGCTTTCGATTCCTACGTGGACGGCGCGTTGAAGCGTTTCCAGGCTCGCCATGGCCTTCCGGCCGATGGCGTGATTGGCGAATACACCACGAAGGCGCTCAATGTTTCTGCGCAGATCCGTCTGGCGCAGCTGCAGACGAACCTCGTGCGTATCGATTCTATGTCGGGCGATCTCGGCCAGCGTCACCTGATGGTGAACATCCCGGCGGCCGCCATCGAAGCCGTTGAAAACGGTCGCGTCGTCCTTCGCAACACGGCCGTCGTCGGCCGCGCCAGCCGCCCGACGCACGTGATCAACTCCAAGGTCTACGAGGTCATCCTCAACCCGTACTGGACCGCGCCGCGCTCGATCGTCGAGAAAGACATCGTGCCTTTGATGCAGAAGGACCCGACATATCTGGAGCGGAACAACATCCGCCTCATCGATGGCAAGGGACAGGAAGTCTCGCCGACCACGGTGGACTGGTTTGCGCCAAAGGCGCCGAACCTGATGTTCCGTCAGGATCCGGGCAAGATCAACGCGATGTCCTCGACGAAGATCAACTTCCACAATCCGCACAACGAATACATGCACGACACGCCGCAGCAGGGCCTATTCAACAAGCTGATGCGTTTCGAATCCTCCGGCTGCGTACGCGTGCAGAACGTTCGCGACCTGACGTCCTGGCTTCTGCGCGACACGCCCGGCTGGTCGCGTCAGGAGATGGAGCGCGTCATCGCCTCGCGCGTCAACACGCCCATCAAGCTTGCACAGGAAGTGCCGGTCTATTTCGTCTACATCACCGCCTGGTCGGCAAAGGACGGCGTGGTGCAGTTCCGTGACGATATCTATGGCAAGGACGGCAATGCCGAGCTGGCGCTCAACACCACGAGCGGCATGGAGCAACCTGCCGGAGCCGTGGATGACGACCTGCTGCCGCGCAACTAACCGAGGTCGGATAGCCTGAAATTTCCAAAGCCCGCGCCTTCCGGTGCGGGCTTTTGTTTTTAGCGGCCGGTTTTGCCCGGCTGAAATGTCGTTTTTTCCGGCGACGTCGCAGTTTGACGGGCAAATCTCGCTGCCCGTATTGCTCTTGAAGGGGGAGGGCGCTAAGACGCCTTCGCATTACTGTTTCAGGAGCCTTCACCATGTCGAACACAGATGCTTTCTTCTCCCGTCCGCTTGCCGATGTCGATCCGGAAATTTTTGGCGCGATCGAGAAGGAACTCGGTCGCCAGCGCCACGAGATCGAACTGATCGCCTCGGAAAACATCGTTTCCCGCGCCGTGCTGGAAGCCCAAGGGTCGATCATGACCAACAAGTACGCTGAAGGTTATCCGGGCAAGCGCTACTACGGTGGCTGCCAGTTCGTTGATATCGCTGAAGAGCTTGCTATCGAGCGCGCCAAGAAGCTGTTCGGCGTCAACTTCGCCAACGTTCAGCCGAACTCCGGTTCGCAGATGAACCAGGCCGTATTCCTTGCGCTGCTACAGCCGGGCGATACCTTCATGGGCCTCGACCTGAACTCGGGTGGTCACCTGACGCACGGTTCGCCGGTCAACATGTCCGGCAAGTGGTTCAATGTGGTGTCCTACGGCGTTCGCGAAGGCGACAACCTGCTCGACATGGATGACGTTGCCGAGAAGGCCCGTACCCACAAGCCGAAGCTCATTATTGCTGGCGGCACGGCCTATTCTCGCATCTGGGACTGGAAGCGCTTCCGCGAAATCGCTGATGAAGTTGGCGCTTACCTGATGGTCGACATGGCCCACATCGCCGGTCTGGTTGCCGGTGGCCAGCACCCGTCGCCGTTCCCGCATTGCCACGTTGCAACGACGACGACGCACAAGTCGCTCCGCGGCCCGCGTGGTGGCGTGATCCTGACCAACGATGAGGATCTGGCCAAGAAGTTCAACTCGGCTGTCTTCCCCGGTCTTCAGGGCGGCCCGCTGATGCACATCATCGCTGCCAAGGCCGTTGCCTTCGGTGAGGCGCTGCAGCCTGAGTTCAAGGATTATGCGGCACAGATCGTCAAGAACGCCAAGGCACTGGCCTCGACGCTGATCGAAGGCGGTCTCGACGTCGTTTCCGGCGGCACCGACAACCACTTGATGCTGGTCGACCTTCGCAAGAAGAACGCCACCGGCAAGCGTGCGGAAGCAGCCCTCGGGCGCGCCTATATCACCTGCAACAAGAACGGTATTCCGTTCGACCCTGAAAAGCCTTTCGTCACCTCCGGCGTACGCCTCGGCGCACCGGCTGGCACGACGCGCGGCTTCAAGGAAGCTGAATTCCGCGAAATCGGCAAGCTGATCGTCGAGGTTCTCGATGGCCTGAAGGTTGCCAATTCGGATGAAGGCAATTCTGCCGTCGAGGCTGCGGTTCGCGAGAAGGTCGTCGCTCTGACCGATCGCTTCCCCATGTACCCGTACATGTAAGAAGGAACTGTAGATGCGCTGCCCTTTTTGCGGTTCTGAAGACACGCAGGTCAAGGACTCTCGTCCGGCGGAGGATAACACCTCCATCCGCCGGCGGCGCATCTGCCCGGATTGTGGCGGCCGCTTCACGACCTATGAGCGCGTGCAACTGCGCGAGTTGATGGTCATCAAGAAAAGCGGTCGCAAGCTGCCGTTCGATCGGGAAAAGCTCGTGCGATCCTTCGAGATCGCTCTGCGCAAACGCCCTGTTGATCGCGACCGGATCGAGCGTGCCGTTTCCGGTATCGCCCGTCGTCTGGAAAGCTCCGGCGAGACGGAAATTCCATCCGAAGAAATCGGCCTGCAGGTTCTGGAAGCGTTGAAGAGCCTCGATGACGTGGCCTTTGTGCGCTACGCTTCGGTCTACCGCGATTTCAGCCACGCCGAAGATTTTGAAAACGTCATCGCCGAGATCAACGCCAAGATTGCGCGTGATACGGAAGGTGGGGTCTGATCGTGACGACCCGTGCTGATGACGAAAGGTTCATGGCGCGGGCGATCGCTGTCTCCCTGCGCCATCAGGGCCAGACCGACACCAATCCCTCCGTCGGCTGTGTGCTCGTCAAGGATGGCGAAATCGTCGCCGAAGCCGTAACTGCGATCGGCGGACGCCCGCATGCCGAGCGTCAGGCGCTCGAACTGGCGGGCGATGCAGCACGCGGCGCAACGGCCTATGTAACCCTCGAACCCTGTTCCCATTGGGGCAGGACGCCACCCTGCGCCAATGCCCTGGTCGACTTTGGCGTCGCGCGCGTCGTCGTGGCTGTCGATGACCCCGATGAACGTGTCTCCGGACGTGGATATGAGATATTGCGCGCCGCTGGCATCAAGGTGGAAACTGGTCTGATGCGAGAGGAAGGCAGGCGTGCTCTTGCCGGATACCTCACGCGCAAGATCAAAAGTCGCCCGCATGTGATTCTGAAACTTGCCGTTTCTGCCGATGGCATGATTGGTCGGAAAGGCGAGGGGCAGGTGGCGATTACCGGGCGGGAAGCGCGCCGCGCCGTGCATGAACTGAGAGCGCGCTGTGACGCGATCCTCGTCGGCATAGGCACCGCGATTGCTGACGATCCCGAACTCACCGTCCGTATTGAAGGTATGGAACGCCGTTCGCCGGTTCGCATCGTTCTGGATCGCAGGCTCGAATTGCCGCTCACCTCCAAGCTGGTGAAGACGGCAAGAGAAGTGCCGGTCATCGACGTTACCAACATCTCTGCGACGGGTGCTGAAAACCACATCCGTTTTCTGGCTGGTGGGCAGCTGGAAGCTGCAGGCGTCGAGATCCTTGAAGTATCCAACCTGAAAGACCTGCTGCACAGGCTTGCCGAACGCGGCATGTCCGAGCTTCTGGTCGAAGGCGGTGCGTCGGTTGCCAGGGCATTTCTCGATGCCGGGTTGGTGGATCGCATCCTGATGTTCGAAAGCCCCGTTGCTGTCGGCGAAGATGGGGTTGAAACGCCGCTTCGCCGTGCCGATATCCCGGGCGATTATGTGCTCGTCGGCGAAACCGCCTTTGGCGAGGATCGCTGCTTCGATTTTGAAAGGCCGCTTTGATGTTTACCGGAATTGTCACCGATGTTGGAACCGTGTCCGAGCTCGAGGCTCTGCCGGAAGGTGTGCGCCTTCGCGTGGCGACCAACTATGATCCTGAGACCATCGACATGGGAGCTTCCATTTCGCATGGCGGCGTTTGTCTGACGGTCACGAAACTGCCGGACACCGGCAGCAACGAGCGCTGGTATGAGGTGGAGGCCTGGGAAGAAGCGCTGCGCCTGACGACGATTGCCAGCTGGCAGAAGGGTACGCATGTCAATCTCGAACGAGCCCTGAAGATCGGTGACGAACTCGGTGGTCACATCGTTTCCGGCCATGTGGACGGCAAGGCGGAAATCCTGTCGGTCGAGTCGGAAGGCGAGGCGGTTCGCATTCGCCTTCGCGCACCGGAGCATCTGGCGAGGTTCGTTGCACCGAAGGGTTCGGTAGCGCTAGATGGCACGTCGCTCACCGTCAACGCCGTCGAGGGCGCGGATTTCGACGTGCTCCTGATCCGCCACACACTGGCCGTCACCACATGGGGCGAGCGCCAGGCCGGCGATTTCGTCAATTTTGAAGTCGATACCATGGCGCGTTACGCCGCGCGGCTGGCGGAGTTCCCTTCGAAATAATGCCAAGGGCGCCGTCTGGCGCCCTGACACAAATTGGCTTGGGGAGGGGATTTCGACATGCCGTCATTGGAAGTGCTGACCGCCTTTTTTGTCACCACTGCGCTGTTCGCCTACATTCCCGGTCCCGCGATGCTTTATGCCGCAGCCCATACCATGGCGCGTGGCCGTTTTGCAGGGCTGATGGCAGTCCTCGGTATACACGTCGGCTGCTACTTCCATATCGTCGCGGCATCCGCTGGCCTTTCGATGCTGTTTCAGGCCGTTCCGTGGCTTTATCTGGCGGTCAAGCTGGGCGGTGCGCTTTACCTGATCTGGCTCGGCTTCTCCATGCTGCGCGCCAAGCTTGAGGGCGAAAACGTCAATCTCGCCATTGAGCCGAAATCAGCGCGACGGGCGTTCATCGACAGTATCATCGTCGATGTGCTGAACCCGAAGACCGCGCTGTTCTTTCTGGCTTTTCTTCCGCAGTTCGTTGATCCAACGGCCGCCTTTCCGGTCTGGTTGCAATTCCTTATCCTCGGCATTGCCGTAAATTTCATATTCTCGTCGGCCGATCTTGTCGGCGTGCTGCTGGCGGGCGCAATGGTCGGGCGTTTGAAGCGTTCCAGTGCCGTGCAGGTGCTGGCGAGGCGTGCGGCCGGAACCGTGTTGATGGGCCTTGGCGTCCATCTGGCCTTCCAGAAAAGCTGACGAAAACCGCTGAAATCCAGCGTGCCACGGCGCGTTAAACCGGCCGGGTTGGGCAGCCATGCGTTAAAAATACTTGCCAAGAACGGCAAGCCGTGGTTTGACCGCCCCAAAAGCCGGTTTGATCCGGCGCGAACCTTTTCAGGAAAATTCCATGTCCAAGCCTCATCTTCTCATCGTGGAAGCACGTTTTTACGATGATATGTCCGACGCTCTTCTCGATGGCGCAAAGTTCGCGCTCGATGAAGCCGGTGCGACCTATGATATCATCACCGTCCCCGGTGCGCTGGAAATCCCGCCGGCAATCGCCATGGCGCTTGATGCAGCAGACAATGACGGCACCGAATACGACGGTTTCGTCGCGCTTGGCATGGTCATCCGTGGTGAAACCTACCACTTCGATATCGTTTCCAACGAGTCGTCCCGCGCCCTGATGGACCTTGCCGTCAGCGAGTCGCTGGCCATCGGCAACGGCATCATGACCGTGGAGAACGACGATCAGGCGTGGGCGCGTGTCCGTCGCTCCGACAAGGACAAGGGTGGCTTTGCCGCTCGCGCCGCGCTGACCATGATCGAACTCAAGAAGAAACTGGGTGGCTGAGCGCATGTCGAACGTTGAAAACGGCGGTGCACCTCGTCAGCCTTCGGTCAAGCCGGTCAACCAGCGGGGCGCAGCGCGCCTGGCTGCCGTGCAGGCGCTCTATCAGATGGATGTCGGCGGCACCGGCGTGATGGAAGTCGTGGCCGAATACGAAGCGCATCGTCTCGGTCAGGAAGTCGACGGCGATACCTACCTCAAGGCCGATCCTTCGTGGTTCCGCTCGATCGTCTCCGGTGTTGTCCGCGATCAGACGAAGATCGATCCGCTGGTGCGCTCCGCACTTCTGGAGGACTGGCCGCTGTCGCGTCTCGATGCCACAGTGCGCGCCATCCTGCGCGCCGGCACTTTCGAGATTCTTGAGCGCAAGGACGTTCCGGTTGCCGTCGTCGTTACCGAATATGTTGAGATTGCCCGCGCCTTTTTTGCCGAAGACGAGCCGAAGCTCGTCAATGCGGTACTTGACCGCATTGCCAAGCAGGTTCGTGGCGAGGTAAAACGCTGACCATTCCCATGTGAGGAAAATATGAGCGCTGTGACCACCTCCGGATTTGATGCGACGATGAAGGAGGCGCGGCGCAACGTTCATCTTCTCACGTTGGCGCAGGCGATCATGGGTGCCTGCGCCCCACTATCCATCTCGGTTGGCGGCATCGCCGGTTATCAATTGCTCGGCGCTGACAAGTCGCTGGCAACCGCGCCCTTGACCGGATTCAACGTAGGCGTCGCTGTCGGCGCAATCGGTGTTGCCGCAACCGCCCGTTTTTCGGGTCGAAAGGCGGCTTTCGTATTCGGTGCCATGGTCGGCGCGCTTGGCGGGGCCGTCGCCTCTCTGGCACTGTTCCGCAGCGATTTCTGGCTGTTTGCCCTCGGAATGCTGCTGATTGGCGTGTCGGGCGGTTTCACCCAGAAAATACGCTTTGCCGCAGCCGATGCCTCGCCCTCCAGCTACAAGCCCACGGCGATCTCCTGGATTCTGGCAGGAGGCATCGTTTCCGCGATCCTCGGTCCGCAACTATCCATCCTCGGCAAGGATATCTTTTCGCCGGTCACCTTTGCCGGTGGCTTTCTGGCAATCATTCCGCTCGAAATCATAGCTATTGTCGTACTTGCGTTCATCAGGCTGCCGGACATGCGTAACGCGGCGGTCGGCGCAGAGATGCCGCGTCCGCTATCGCAGATCGCGCGAACGCCACGTTTCCTTGTCGGCATGATCTGCGGTATCGGGACCTATGCCCTCATGACCTTCACCATGACAGGCGCGCCGCTGGCCATGGTTGTCGGCTGTGGATTCCCCACCGAACTTGCAACGCTCGGCATCCAATGGCACGTCCTTGCCATGTTCGGGCCAAGCTTCTTTACCGGCATGCTGGTGAAAAGGTTCGGCGCTGAAAAGGTCGTGGTTGGCGGTCTTCTCATCCTCATGGCCTGCGCCGTTGTTGCCCATATGGGTGTTGAACTGTGGAACTTCTGGCTGGCGCTGGTGCTGCTGGGCATTGGCTGGAATTTCGGTTTCATCGGCGCGACAGCCATCGTCGCATCCACCTACCGGCCCCACGAGGCGGACAAGGTTCAGGGTTTTCATGACATCGTGCTGTTTGGTGCCGTGGCCATGTCGTCCTTCTCCTCCGGCAAGATATTCACCACATGGGGATGGTCCGTGATGAACCTTGTCATCTGGCCCGTTGCCGGCCTCTGCCTGTTGCTGGTTCTGTCATTGCTGCTGACCTCGCGCAGAAATCCCGCTTGAGGTCATCGCGACACTCTACACCTTTCATGTTTCAGGCAAATTTGTGGGGTTGACGCCACGCCTTCGGGCAACGCAATCTCGACGTGCGGTTGTTTTTTTCTTGGGAGGGGAACAAACGGCCGCAGCACATGGTTTCGCCGCGCCGGGGAGGGAGTGAGACCCGGCCTTTTGGGAGGTAAGTGCGCATGACCGTAATACCCATTGTAATTTTATGCGGTGTCTTGTCCGTGGTTTACGCGGGATGGGCAACGAAAAGCGTTCTTGATGCCGATGAGGGCAACGAACGCATGCGGGAAATAGCGGGTTATATCCGCGAGGGTGCGCAGGCTTATCTCACTCGTCAGTATCTCACCATAGCCATCGTCGGACTGATCGTGGCGGTCCTCGCCTGGTATCTCCTTTCGTCTCTGGCGGCCATCGGCTTCATCATAGGCGCTGTCCTTTCAGGTGCCGCCGGTTTTGTCGGCATGCACGTCTCGGTGCGCGCCAATCTGCGCACAGCGCAGGCTGCGTCTCACAGCCTGTCGTCTGGCCTGGACATCGCCTTCAAGTCCGGTGCGATCACCGGCATGCTGGTTGCCGGTCTGGCGCTGCTTGGTGTGTCGATCTATTATTTCATCCTGACATCGGTGCTGGGTCATCCGGCAGGATCGCGTGAAGTGATCGATTCGCTGGTGTCCCTCGGTTTCGGTGCATCGCTGATCTCGATCTTTGCCCGTCTCGGCGGTGGTATCTTCACCAAGGGGGCCGATGTCGGTGGCGATCTGGTGGGAAAGGTGGAAGCGGGCATTCCGGAAGATGATCCACGCAACCCTGCGACCATCGCCGACAACGTGGGGGACAATGTTGGCGACTGCGCCGGTATGGCCGCCGACCTCTTCGAAACCTATGCCGTCTCCGTTGTGGCGACCATGGTGCTTGCCGCGATCTTCTTCGCCGGAACGCCGGTGCTGGAAAGTGCGATGGTCTATCCGTTGGCCATCTGCGGTGCTTGCATTCTGACCTCCATTGCAGGAACATTCTTCGTCAAGCTCGGCACCAACAACTCCATCATGGGCGCGCTCTACAAGGGACTGATCGCAACCGGCATCTTTTCCATCGCCGGTCTCGCTGTTGCGACGTTCGGTACGGTCGGGTGGGGACCGGTCGGCACGGTCGCCGGCATGGAAATCACCGGAACGAACCTGTTCTTCTGCGGCATCATCGGTCTGGTCGTGACGGCATTGATCGTCGTGATCACCGAATATTATACCGGCACCAACAAGCGTCCCGTCAATTCCATAGCGCAGGCGTCAGTCACCGGCCATGGCACCAACGTCATTCAGGGACTTGCAGTGTCACTGGAATCGACAGCTCTTCCCGCCATTGTCATCGTTGGCGGCATCATCACCACCTACCAGCTTGGCGGCCTTTTCGGCACCGGTATCGCGGTGACCGCAATGCTTGGCCTTGCGGGGATGATCGTCGCGCTCGATGCCTTCGGTCCCGTGACAGACAATGCTGGCGGCATTGCGGAAATGGCTGGTCTTGACCCGGACGTCCGCAAGGCGACTGACGCTCTGGACGCGGTGGGTAACACCACGAAAGCTGTGACCAAGGGGTACGCCATCGGCTCCGCGGGGCTTGGCGCGCTGGTCCTGTTTGCTGCCTATTCGAACGACCTGTCCTATTTCGCCGCAAACGGCGATACCTATCCCTATTTCAAGGATATCGGCGAGATTTCCTTCAGCCTTTCCAACCCGTATGTCGTCGCTGGCCTGCTGTTCGGTGGCCTCATCCCCTACCTCTTCGGCGGTATCGCCATGACGGCGGTGGGTAAGGCCGCAAGCTCCATCGTGGAAGAGGTTCGTCGCCAGTTCCGCGAAAAGCCCGGCATTATGGCTGGAACGGAAAAGCCTGATTACGGCAAGGCCGTCGACCTGCTGACGAAGGCTGCGATCAAGGAGATGATTATTCCATCTCTGCTGCCGGTTCTGGCGCCCATTGTCGTTTATTTTGGTGTGTTGCTGATTTCCGGATCGAAGGCGTCCGCCTTCGCGGCGCTTGGCGCATCGCTGCTCGGCGTCATCATCAACGGTCTGTTTGTGGCGATTTCCATGACGTCCGGTGGTGGCGCCTGGGACAACGCCAAAAAAAGCTTTGAAGACGGCTTCGTCGACAAGGACGGCGTACGCCACGTCAAGGGTTCGGACGCCCACAAGGCATCCGTGACTGGCGATACGGTTGGCGATCCTTACAAGGATACCGCAGGTCCCGCCGTCAACCCGGCCATCAAGATCACGAATATCGTGGCCCTGCTGTTGCTGGCGATTCTCGCAGGCTGACGATCCGGCCGTAATCACGAACAAGAAAGGCCCGTGGATCGCTCCACGGGCCTTCGTTTTATGATCCGAACCTGCCGGTTCCGGTTAGTTGTTGGCTTCCGAACCCAGAATGCTCTTGGCGATGTTGGCGCCGGATGTGCCGCCCGACAGAAGCTGCTGCAGGAAGGTAAGATCCTTGCCGCCGGTCGGCGTCGTGCGGGAAATCGTGTCGAAGACCTTGCCGTCCTGAAGCGTATAATTGGCCTTGCGCTCGATCACGCCATCCTTGTTGAAGTAGATGGCCAGAATGTTCTGTTCGACCAGCTGCGGCTTCATGAACGCGGCTTTGCGCACGCGCTTCTGCGAGATGTAATAGAAGACTTCGTTCCCGAAGGTCGCCGTCGTCGATGGAGTGCCCATCGTCAGCAGAACCTGTTCGCGGCTGGAGCCTTCCGGAATGAGTGGCAGCGACTGTTCGTCCATCACATAGCCGTTATGGAAAACGTCGGTGGTGCTGCTGCAGGCGGAAAGCAGACCGGCTGAGAGCACAACGGCGATGGCGGTCGCGCTCAGGGTCTTGCGGTAACGTGGCGATTTCTGCGTGCTCAACTGCGACTCCCCGACTGCGGTCATATATCATACCTTCCGGCATTACGTGGTGCACAGTCTCTGTACACATGATTATGTCAATCCGGGGACGGACACCTCCGCTTCCCCCCGAATGCAGTGCTTTCGCGAACCCCAGAATCTCCTCCGGTTCTCTTCGACTGTTTCAGCCAAAGGATGAACGTGACCGCGACGGCATTGCAATTCGTGGATGCTTCGGTAAACCAGCTTTCACGATCATGCAACAAGTGCGGTGAATAGGAATCGAAATCACCGGTTCTGTTCGGAAAAAACGATGATATTCGGGCTGTTCAAGAAGAGAAATAACAACCGCGTCATAGTCGACCGCCAATATACGGTGCTGACAACGGCCGCGCGCACCCCTGCGTTTTATCTGGACATGGGCGTTCCGGACACCGTGATGGGCCGTTTCGAGATGCTTGCGGCCATTATGATTCTCTATTTCCGTCGCACGAAGTCGTCGGACGTCAGCGGTCAGGAGATCGCACAGGAGATTGTCGACGCCTTTTTTCAGGACCTCGATCACTCGATGCGAGAACTTGGCATAGGCGATCAGGGCGTGCCGAAGCGCATGAAGAAGTTCGCGGGCATGTTTTACGGACGGCTCGAATCCTATGCCGCGGCACTTGATGCTTCAGATTCCAATGCTCTTGCGGTGGCCCTCAAGCGCAATATATATCCGCAATCAGATGAAGCCGCGCCCGACATGATGGCGCTGGCACAATGGATGATGAAAGCATCAGATGCTCTTTCCGCGCAATCCGAAGATACGGTTGCGACCGGAAGCCTGACGCTTCCCTTGCCCGGACAGTGAGGTTCAACATGAACGCGCGACACGCAGCAAATGATGACGTGCCTTTTTCCTATCCCGTGAAGGTAGGCCATATTTCCGCCAATCCCGTCAGGATTGGTCTGGAAGCCGATGCCGAGGAACTGAAGGCGCTGGCTAAATTCTGGGATGTGGTTTCCGTCGAATACCTCAAGGCGGAGCTGCAGGTATCCCGCTGGAAAAAGGATGGGGTGAAGATCAAGGGCGAGGTGCACGCTGCCATCACCCAGTCCTGCGTCGTGACACTGGAGCCTGTTTCGAGCAAGATCGATGAAACGCTCGAGCAGATTTTCGTTCCGGAAGGATCGAAGCTGGCGCGAATGGTGACGAATGAGGAAGGCGAGATCGTGCTCGATCCCGATGGCCCCGATATTCCCGACCAGTTCACCGGCGACAGCATCGACCTTGGGACGGTGGTAACGGAATTCGCGGCGCTGGCCATCGATCCTTATCCGCGCAGAGCCGACGTGGAATTCGCAGGCTTTGGTGAAAAGGAAGCGGAGCAGGAAAAACGCCCGTCCCCCTTTGCGGTGCTGAAAGACTGGAAAAAAGACTGAATGCCCTCCAGGGGCGGAATAATTTGATTGTAACAAAAGCCGGAAAAGGTATTTTCGCGCAAATTTCCGCTGCACTGGCAGCAAGAAGGACAAGGGACGAGTGATCAGAATTGCAATTGACGTCATGGGCGGCGACTTCGGTCCCGAGGTTGCCATCCCAGGTGCTGCCAAGGCGCTTGACCGGCACAACGATGTGACTTTTCTGCTCTACGGGCAGAAGAGCAAATGCGAACCCATTCTGGCACAGTATCCCGCACTCCGGGAAAAGTCGGTTTTTCACGATTGCGAAGTGTCGGTCGGCATGGACGAAAAGCCAAGCCAGGCGCTGCGTCGCGGACGTTATGTTTCCTCCATGTGGCGTGCCATCGAGGCCGTTAAACTGGGTGAGGCCGATGTGGTCATCTCTGCGGGCAATACCGGCGCGCTGATGGCGATGGCCAAGTTCTGCCTGCGCACCATGGCTCGGGTCGAACGTCCGGCGATTGCCGGCATCTGGCCAACGCTGAAAGGCGAGAGCATCGTTCTTGATGTCGGCGCGACGATCGGAGCCGATTCCCAGCAGCTTCTCGACTTCGCCCTGATGGGCGGCGCGATGGCGCGGGCGCTGTTTGACATCGATCGTCCGACTGTCGGCCTGCTGAATGTCGGCGTCGAAGAGGTCAAGGGACAGGATGAGGTCCGCGAGGCGGGCCGCCTGATCCGCGAGGCCGATCTCGCTACCATCGATTATCGCGGTTTTGTCGAAGGTGACGATATCGGCAAGGGCACCGTTGATGTCGTCGTGACCGAAGGTTTTACCGGCAACATCGCGCTGAAAGCCGCGGAGGGTACGGCGCGCCAGATCACAACGCTGCTACGTGAAGCGATTTCCCGCAGCTTCATCGCCAAGATCGGCTATCTTCTCGCGAAGAGCGCCTTCGATGTGCTGCGCGAGAAAATGGATCCGCGCAAGGTGAACGGTGGCGTGTTCCTCGGCCTGAACGGCATTGTGATCAAGAGCCATGGCGGTACGGACGCGCTTGGTTTCGCGTCTGCCGTCGATGTCGGCTACGACATGGTTCACAACGGTCTTACTGCGAAAATAGAAAACGATCTCAAGATTTACCACGCAAGACGGCTTCCGCCACCGGCGCCTGAAGCTCTCGTGGCTGACGAGGAATAACGGAATGATCCGCTCAATCGTACGTGGCTTCGGGGCAGCGCTCCCGAAGCGTGTCATGACCAACCAGGAAATCGAAGGGGTTGTAGAAACCTCCGACGAATGGATCGTGCAGCGCACCGGCATCAGGCAGCGTTATATCGCCGGGGAAGGCGAAACGACGGCATCGCTTGGTGAAGCAGCCGCCCGCGCGGCTCTCGATAACGCCGGTCTGACACCTGCCGATATCGATCTCATCATTCTGGCCACGTCCACGCCGGACAACACTTTCCCGGCGACTGCCGTCAACATCCAGAACCGTCTGGGGATGACGCATGGTTTTGCATTCGACGTGCAGGCGGTCTGTTCAGGCTTCGTCTACGCCATGTCGACGGCCGATCTCTACATTCGCGGCGGCATGGCCAAGCGTGTGCTGGTCATCGGTGCCGAGACGTTCTCGCGCATTCTCGACTGGAAAGACCGCACGACCTGCGTCCTCTTCGGCGACGGTGCTGGCGCGTTGGTGCTCGAGGCAGGCGAGGGCGAGGGTACTTCGGCCGATCGTGGTGTGCTGACCTCCCAGCTTCGCTCGGACGGTTCGCACAAGGATAAGCTCTACGTCGATGGCGGCCCGTCCACCACCGGAACGGTGGGTCATCTGCGCATGGAAGGCCGTGAAGTCTTCAAGCATGCTGTCGGCATGATTACGGATGTGATCGAAGCGGCTTTCGACGCTACGGGAACAACGGCGGGCGATCTGGATTGGCTGGTCCCGCATCAGGCGAACAAGCGCATTATCGACGGATCGGCGAAAAAGCTCGGCATCGATCCCGAAAAGGTGGTCATCACCGTCGATCAGCATGGCAACACCTCTGCCGCTTCCATTCCGCTTGCAATTGCGGTTGCTGCCGGTGACGGACGCATCAAGAAAGCCGATCTGGTGATGCTCGAAGCTATGGGCGGTGGCTTCACCTGGGGTGCGGTGCTGTTGCGCTGGTAGCACTCGTCTTTCGGCAATGACTAAACCATTGCAGTGATTGCCGAAAGCTACGCTTAAATCTGGAACAATCGCTTGACCGACCGTCACAAGGGAAATAATCTCGAGTGCTCAAGAGAAGATTTTTTTTTGACGGTTTGCGGGGAAAAATGGCCGGGAAGACAGTGACACGCGCAGATCTGGCAGAATCTGTGTTTCGTAAGGTAGGTCTGTCCCGAACCGAATCCGCTGAGCTGGTCGAGACGATCATCGACGAGATCTGCAACGCCATCACCCGTGGCGAGGTCGTCAAGCTTTCTTCCTTTGCAACGTTTCAGATCCGCGAGAAGAACGAGCGTATCGGCCGTAACCCGAAGACGGGTGAGGAAGTGCCGATTTCTCCGCGCCGCGTCATGACATTCAAGGCGTCCAACGTGCTGAAGCAGCGTATTCTCAAGGCCCACACGGCCCGCAAGGTCAAACAGAAGAGCCAGAAAGCCGGCAGTTGAACGACTGACCGGTACCGGCTTTTGCCGTCGCCGCCCGATCTTTTCTATTCCTTCCTGTGAACATAGTTGAATTTCAGCGCTCAAGCCGTTGAATTGAAGTCGATTCGCATCATAATCAATTTTAGCGATTTGAATTTGCGCATCGTCCCGTCGAAAATCGTTCCTGGTATTCAGGTGCTGCGCGAGGATCTGGCATCCTGCGCTATCGACGGTTTGCATGGGAGTTAAGAGTTGGACAAAAGCCCCGACGCGTTTCGCACGATCAGTGAAGTGGCGGATGATCTGAACCTGCCGCAGCATGTGCTTCGTTTCTGGGAAACGCGTTTTCCGCAGATCAAGCCCATGAAGCGGGGCGGGGGGCGTCGTTATTACCGTCCTGACGACATCGATCTGCTCAAGGGCATTCGCCACCTTCTCTATGACCACGGTTACACCATCAAGGGTGTGCAGAAGCTCCTGAAAGCCAATGGAAACCGTTTCGTGGCGGCAATCGCTTCGGGTGATCTCGCCACGATGGAAGCTATCATGGCGGCGAGTGGCGAAAAGGAAGCGGCCGAGCCGCGCGTTCTCGATGCGGATGAGGACGAAGTCGTCGGCCGCGCCAAGGTAAGGCCGAGTGGCCGTTTCTTCGGTTTTGGCGGTAGCAGCAGCGATTCCGAGGTGTCTATCGGCAAATCGAGCATCGGCAAGGACGATCAGGCCCTGTTGCAGGAAGCTCTCTTCGACCTTCTGGAATGCAAGCGCCTTCTGGATCAGGTCCGCTGATCCGTTATCCACAGGCATCGTGAAATGCCAACCTTTCGGAAACTCCTTTGACCGATAATGCGGCTCCGTAAAAAGGAGTCCAACCGTGAGCAATCGAAAAACGACAGCGCGGCGGCGCAAATCGTCAAAGTCGAGCGGCGGCAGTGTCTGGCCGTGGCTGTTGATGTTCGGCGTCGTTGTCGGCGGCATTCGGGTTTACGAGCATCGCGATAGCCTCCTGCCGAAGCGTCATGTCGCGACAGCATCGCAGCAGGTGAAGAATGTCTCGCGACCGGCGGAGGAGGCAAAGCGTGATGCGCAGACGACTGCGCCGGTGAAAACCGCAGCGATCCGCCCCGCCGCTCCGGCTCTGCCAGGCAATGGTCCAATTCCTCCGCGTCCGATCAACTCCATGCCAGCCGCGCAGGCACCTCAGGCCGCCGCCTTGCCCGAGACGCGCCCAGCGGTGGAGAAGGTATCGCTTGGCGAAAAAAGCGGTGCGTTCGCGTTCTGCGGCCAGTCCGGACTCAACAACTGTGTGGCGGACGGCAACACCTTCTGGATGAAGGGCGTGAAGATGCACCTTGCGGGCGTCGAGGTTCCGCAGATCGATGGCGCCCGCTGCATGGAAGAGCGCCAGCGTGGATTCATCGCCAAGGTACGTCTGCGCGATCTGATGAATGCCGGATCGTTTGAGGTCGCATCCTCCGGAGCGGGCGGCGCACGTCTTTCCCGTTCTGGCGTTTCCTTCGCAGACCAGCTTGTGCGCGAGGGACTAGCGCATCGCTCGGGTGCGAAAAATCAATCCTGGTGCGGCAGGCTGTAAGAACAGCCGTCGTACCGCGCAGCGTTCTGGTGATTGCCGTGTCGGTTTTCTTTACGCGGAACGTTTGACGACCTCCCTCGTTTTCCCGGTGTGAAATACCGGGAAACATAGGGAGAGAATTCATGAAAACGCTAGCTGACATTTTCGAACATACCCTGAAGGATGTCTATTACGCCGAAACGGCAATCACCAAGGCGCTGCCAAAGGTTGCCAAGGCAGCACACAGCGCCGAACTGAAACACGCCGCCGAGAGCCATCTTTCGGAAACGAAGGAGCAGATCAAGAAACTCGAGCAGGTCTTCAAATCTATCGGCAAGAAGGCATCGGGCGAGAAATGCGACGCCATCGAAGGCCTGATCAAGGAAGCCGATGGCTTGATGAAGGAAGCCGAAGGCACCGCGCTCGACGCGGGTCTGCTGGCGGCCTGTCAGGCAGTCGAACATTACGAGATCGCGCGCTACGGGTCGCTTCGCGAATGGGCGAAGGATCTCGGACATGAAGAGGCCCATACGCTTCTGAGCGAAATTCTGGATCAGGAAAAAGCGACGAATAACAAGCTGACGAATCTTGCGGTGACGTCGATCAACAGGACGTCTGACAAGGCGAAGGCAGCCTGATGAAATAACGGGACCATAATCCCGACAACATCGATCCCCAGCCGCGGTGGCGGATGGGGATTTTTTTCATTTCGTGGCATCGTTGTATGCTTGGGAAATATTGGTGCGGACGGCGGGACTTGAACCCGCAAGACCAAGGGCCGGCAGATTTTAAGTCTGCTGCGTATACCGATTCCGCCACGTCCGCGCTGGTTTCCATCTACACAGTGCGAAAGGCACTGGTCAACTCCACGCGTCGCCTTTTATCGGCATCAGCTACGCCAGAAAATCGGTATCAGCAGCACTAAGACGGTTAGGATTTCAAGGCGTCCAAGCAGCATCATGACCGACAGCAGATAAAGTGCCGGGTCGCTGATGGTTGAGAAGTTGCCTGCTGGCCCTATGATCGGTCCGATACCGGGTCCGACATTGCCCAGAGCGGTTGCTACACCCGATGTTGCGGTAAGGAAATCATAACCCATGGCGCTCATTGCGAGGCTGCCGGCGACCCAGAGCGCAATGTAGCAACTGATGAACAGGAAAACGGTTCGTATCGTCTCGAGGTCCACAGTTTGCTGGCCGTAGCGGACAGAATAGACTGCGTTCGGATAGATCAGTTTTTTAAGTCCGGCTCTGACGACATTGAAGATGATCAGGAAACGATAGGCTTTGATGCCACCGGCCGTCGAGCCGGAGCATCCGCCCATGAACGTCGCGAAAAAGGCGACGACCACCACAAACGGTCCCCACAGCATGTAGTCGTCACTCGCAAAACCGCCCGTCGACAGGATGGAGGTCATGTTGAAGAACGAGTGGCTGAGCGCGTCGTCCAGCGGCACGCCGTTTCTGAGATGGTGATAAACTCCGACCGCGATGGAAATCGCGCCGAGATATCCTAAAAACACGACAATCTGCGGATCGCGCAGCGTTTCCAGTCGGCGGCGCACGGCAAGCAGGATCATTACGGAAAAGGGCAGGCTGCCGAAGATCAGGAAGATCGTGGCGATCCACAGAAGCGCAGTATTGTCGAAATAGGCAAACGAAGCGTCATGCGTGGAAAAGCCGCCGGTCGCGACAGTAGACATGGCATGATTGAGGGCATCGAAATGGCTCATGCCCGCAAAATCGAATGCTACGGTGCAGGCGAGCGTCATGATGATGTAGATGCCGACGAAGGCGCGGGTGAAGCTGGCAAGCCGGGCGAAAGGCCGGTCATTGCCGGTGTCGGACGATTCCATGCGAAAGAAGGTCATGCCGCCGACCCGCAGCAGAGGCAGGATGAAGAGCCCGAGCGCGACGATACCGATGCCGCCCAGCCAGCACAGAAGCGACCGCCAGATCAGGATACCCTGCGGCGCATGATCCAGTCCTGAGATGACGGTGGAGCCCGTTGTGGTGATGGCGGAAACGGATTCGAACACGGCCTGTCCCAACGTCAACTCGAGTTCCGACAGGAAAAGAGGCACAGCGCCGATCACGGAAAACACCAGCCACAAAAGATTGACGAGCAGAAATCCGAAGCGCTTGTTGAAGGTGGCGATGGGGCCGCGGGTCGCCAGCGCACAGGCAAGCGAGAAGCCGCCACACATGAAGCCGGACAGCGCGAACACCTTCCAGTCCTCGTTGCCGTAATAGAGATCCGTTAGCGCAGGCACGGACATGGCCGTCGCCATGTAAAGCCCGAAGATCGAAGCCACGTAAATGACCGAGCGCAGAAGGTTACTGTTCAAGAAATGAAACCCAGAGTTCGTGCCGCGCTGAAATGAGTCTTTGTCTCCGACGTCTTCCTATGGCATAGCGAGTGCCATCATGAATTTCAATGGATTGACAATCGTGGACAAGCAGCTTGTGGAGGCAGCGCGGCGGGAAGTACGGGAAATCTTTCCTGAAACGCCGTTGCAGTTGAATGAACATCTCAGCCGTCGGTACGGCGCTTCCATTTGGCTGAAGCGCGAAGACCTGACGCCGGTTCGTTCCTACAAGATCAGAGGCGCATTCAACTTTCTGCGCAAGGCGGTTGCCAAGGCGGGCAAGGACAAGGTTTTCGTCTGTGCGTCCGCTGGCAACCACGCGCAGGGCTTTGCCTTCGCATGCCGCCATTTCGGCGTTCGCGGCGTTGTCTTCATGCCGGTCACGACCCCGATGCAGAAGATCGACAAGACCCGCACTTTCGGCGGTGAGTACATCTCCATCCGTCTCGTCGGCGATATCTTCGACCAGTGCTATGCCGCAGCACGTGCCTATGTCGTGGAAAATGACAGCTATATGGTGCCGCCATTCGACCACGCGGACATAGTGGAAGGTCAGGCGACTGTTGCAGCGGAAATCATTGATCAGCTTCCCGATGGTACGACGCCGGACATGGTGGTCATGCCCGTCGGCGGTGGCGGGCTGTCGGCTGGCCTTTCCGGTTTTCTGGCGGGAACGGTGAAGAAGGACGGATTTGTCTTCTGCGAGCCGGAAGGCGCGCCGAGCCTGAAGCGCAGTCTTGAAAAGGGTGAGCCTGTCACGTTGAACAAGGTGGATAACTTTGTCGATGGCGCAGCCGTTGCCCGTATCGGCGATCTGAATTTCGAGGCACTGAAAGGGTTCCCCGCTGAGCAGGTCATGCTCATCCCGGAAAACGCCATCTGCGTCACCATCATCGAAATGCTGAACGTCGAAGGCGTCGTTCTGGAGCCTGCAGGCGCCTTGTCGATAGCCGCACTTGAAAAGCTAGGGCGCGAAAAGCTCGAAGGCAAGACGGTGATTGCCGTCGTGTCCGGCGGAAATTTCGATTTCGAGCGTTTGCCGGACGTGAAGGAACGCGCCATGCGTTACGCCGGGGTGAAGAAATACTTCATCCTGCGCCTTCCGCAGCGTCCCGGTGCGTTGCGCGATTTCCTCAACTTGCTCGGCCCGGATGACGATATCGCCCGTTTCGAATATCTGAAGAAGTCTGCGCGCAACTTCGGCTCGATCCTGATCGGCATCGAAACCAGCGCCAAGGAAAACTTCTCAGGTCTTCTGGAACGCTTCGAGGCGGCTGGTCTTGGTTATGAGGATATAACCGAGAACGAAATTCTGGCGAACCTGATTATCTGATCCCGGAGCGGACAGGGAAGGGAGAGAAACGCTCTCCCTTCAAAACACGACGTTGACACAGGGAGTGAAAGTCATGGCTTCGTTTTTCTCGAAAATTCTTTCCATCTTCGGGTCCAGCCAGTCTTCCGAAGCGCCGCAGAAAACCGCCAAGGCCGAGCCGCATGCCCATGGCGAATATCTGATCTACGCAACGCCGATCAAGGAAGGTGGTCAGTTCCGTCTGGCCGGTCGTATCGAGAAAACAGTCGGTGACGAGACGCTGGTGCACGAATTCGTTCGCGCGGATGTTTTTACCAGCATGGACGACGCGGTTGAGTTTACCATCCGCAAGGCGCAACTGATCATCGATCAGAATGGCGCATCGCTGTTTGCGGGAAAGTGACGACGCCTTTTTTCAGCGTGTATTAAGACTCCGTTGTCGCTTCCGGCCTATCTTCGCCCGATAGGAACATGAAGTCGTGCCGGTGCGTTGGCGCGATAAGGATCGATAGGGCGCATGCCGATGCAATGGGCTAATCAGGCACTCTTTGTCTTGGAGGCCATCGTCTATTTCTCGGTAATGACGGCGTTCCTTCATTACCGCCGTATTCTCGGAATAGGCGTCTTCCTTACGGCGCTCGGGGTCATGCACTTTCTGGAGACCTACCTCGCAGCGGTCTTCTATGTAGGCCTGCCGTTCGGTGTTGCGTCGCCCGGTTCCTCGATCCTGTTTGCCGGTAAACTGATGATGATCCTCATGCTTTACATGCGTGAGGACGCCGCCGTCGTGCGGCAGCCTATCTACGGTCTGTTCCTCGGCAATATCCTCACCGTCGTCATAGCGCAGATTACGCGGTTTCATCAGACGGTTGCCATTGTTCCAGGACAGACGGTCGATACCGGCTTCCTCGACGAAATGGGCCTGTTGATGCTCTGGGGAACCAGCATTCTGTATATCGACGCGATTGCTATCATCCTGCTCTATGAAAAGCTCGGGCGTCGCCTGCAGCGTCATACCGTATTGCGGTTCGCACTGTGCGGGGTGGCGATTCTGACCTTCGATCAGGCCGGATTTTACGTTGCGCTGCGCTACCTGTTCGAAGCCCCGCTTGATGTTTTCTACGACGGCTGGCTGGCCAAGATGGTGGCTGTCGGTATCTATTCCGTGCTGTTCGCCCTCTATCTCAAGCTGTCGTCATCCAAGGGCCGTTTGCTGCTTCGGCGCAGTGTTGGCGATGTCTTCAACGACCTGACCTTCAGGGAGCGTTACGAAGAGCTGCTATCCCGGTCAGGTCGCGATATGCTGACCGGTGTATCGGATCGGGCACGGATGGAGCTTGATGCTCCGGCGGTGGTGGAGGAATGCCTGGGACGGAAGAAGCCCGTCAGCGTGCTGCTTGTCGATATCGACCACTTCAAGGCAGTCAATGATACGTTCGGGCATCTGAAGGGTGATGAGATACTGAAGGAGTTTGCGGCAGTCCTGAAGGACGTGGTGCAGCCCCACGGCGACCTCTACCGCTTCGGCGGCGAGGAGTTCGTCGTTCTCCTGCCCACGATGGCGCACGACGATGCCCTTGCTTTCTCACAGAACCTCAGATCCGCCATTGCGTCGGGTCTCAGTAGACCGGATCGTACGCCTCTGACGATCAGTATTGGCGTTGCCACGTCCGTCGATGACGGAACTCAGTTCAGGAACCTGTTGGCGGAAGCCGATATCCGCCTCTATGCCGCAAAGAATAACGGCCGCGATCAGGTTCACGGCCGTCATGGTGTCTCGATGGAGAGCCGGAGCGTTTCAAGTTAAGGGAAACGCTCCAGACAAAGATTAGGCAGCCTGCGCCAGTTCGGCGACCTTGGCTTCAGCCGCGGCAACAGCCTTTTCAACGGCTTCCGGACCGAATGCCAGACCTTCGACGTAGATGACTTCCACATCCGTCATACCCATGAAGCCGAGAACGGTCTTCAGGTAGGGAACGGCATGGTTCATCGAGGCAGCCGGGCCTTCCGAGTAAACGCCAGCGGCGGCGAGCACGATGTAGACCTTCTTGCCGGTCGCGAGGCCGACAGGGCCTGTTTCGGTGTACTTGAAGGTCTGGCCTGCGCGGGCAACGTTATCGATCCAGGACTTCAAACCGGAATAGATGTTGAAGTTGATGAGGCCGGTGCCGATGACGACCGTGTCGGCAGCCAGAAGCTCTGCAACCAGCTTGTCGGAATAGTCGGCGGCAACAGCTTCTTCGCTGGTGCGCTGATCGGGAGCCTTGCGAATGGCAGAGGTCTTGACGGTATCGAGGTGCGGGATCGGATCGGCAGCGAGGTCGCGGTGGGTCAGGGTGTTGGCCGCCGACTTGGCCTGCAGCTTGCCAGCAAGTTCACCTGCAAATTTGTTCGATACCGATTCGTCGCCACGCGGGCTGGAGGTGATGAGAAGAATGTTCGACATGATATTTTCCTTCTGTGGAACTGTCTTCCAGTCGCCTTGGAAGAACGGCAGGAGACGTGAGATTCTTTCGTTGCTGCCTATATGGAAAAATCTCGCTATCGAGAAAACTGTGATAATGTGGAACTGATCTATCGAAGAATTGGATGGGACATGGACGCGAACCCGACACTCGACCAGTTGCAGGTGTTTTTGACTGTAGCCGAGACAGGAAGCTTTTCTGCTGCGTCGCGCTCGCTCAATCGTGCACAGTCGGTGGTAAGCTACACGATCGCAAATCTTGAGGCCCAGCTGGAAGTGACCTTGTTCGAACGCAATGGCGTGCGCCAGCCGCGATTGACGGACGAGGGGCGGGCCATGCTGGAAGATGCCAGAAGGATAGTGGCCGGACTGCAGGAAATGCGTGCGCGTGCCAAGGGGCTGAAGCAGGGGCTGGAGGCCGAACTGTCGCTTGCAATCAGTACCATGGTTCCCGCCGAGGCCGTCGTGGCTGTCTTGCGGGATTTTAGAAACCAGTTCCCGACCATCGGGTTGAGCCTCAATGTCGGGGAACTCGGCATGGTCATGGACCTGGTGCTCAGCCGCAAGGCCGACGTGGGTATCGGCGGTGCCTTGCTACGTCAGGACGACGAACTGGTGAGCGAAAAGATCGGCCATTCCTTCCTTCTGCCGGTCGTGGCCGCCGACCATCCTCTTGCGCAGATCGAACGGCCGCTCGTTCTTGCCGACGTGCGCGAGGAAGTGCAGCTCGTCGTAACCGATGCGTCCGGATTGACGAAAGGGCGCGATTTCAACGTCTTGTCCTACAAGACTTGGAAGGTGAGCGATATCGCCACGAAGTACCAGCTCATCAAGGGCGGTCTTGGATGGGGAGGTCTGCCGGCGTCACTCGTTCGCAACGATATCGTCAATGGTGGTTTGAAGGTGCTTGATCTGGACGCCTACGAGCAGGGCGAGTATCCGCTCTTTGCTCTGCGCAGGCTCGATACCCCTGCGGGGCCGGCCGGGAAATGGCTGATGCAGGCTTTTCAGGAGCGGCTGTCGCAATGCCCCAACCACAAGAATTTTCATGAACTCATCGAGGTCGGGCAAGGCAAGAGTCTGAACGTCGCCGCTGAGTGACATTCGCCCGTTTATGTCGATATTGACGGATGTGTACCGCTGCCTGTAGATTTCCGCACGGTCAGCAGTTCACCGAGGCACCGCCGTCCCGCAAGGGAAGCTAAACCTGCGTTGAGAATTTAAGACAGCACTTATCCTGTGCCACGTCGAAAGCCGGCGATCAGCGACACCCATTCGGAATGGCACATCTGAGGGTAAGTCATGCCACGTTCTATCCTTTCCATGGAGGTCGCCGACCTCTCGAGTTTCGCAAAATCCGTCCGGGAGCAGATCGGCAGGCTGGACCGCAAGCCCACCCATCTGGAGATGCTCAACCTTTTGAGCCGTGCTGGCGGGTTTCGTAATTTTCAGCATTTTCGTGCATCACGTGCCGATGCAGCGCCTGGAGAGCCTGTCGCTGGGGATGCTTTTCCTGCGCCCGATGAGGGTAGGGTGTTGAAGTCTGCTCGGCTCTTCGACAGTGAGTGCCGGCTTGTTCAATGGCCTGCCAGGCGATCGCAGCAGGAACTGTGCCTCTGGTATCTGTGGTCGAGGATTCCCGCCGGGCGCAGCTTTTCGGAACGGGAGTTCAGCAGCATTCTGAACGAACTTCACCTGTTCGGCGATGCCGCGATGCTGAGGCGGGACATGTTCGGTCTTGGACTTGTCCGCCGTAATCGTGATGGCAGCGACTATCAGAGCATCGAGCGCAAGCCGCCGCCGGAACTGCCGTTGTTACTACGGGCTGTCAGCGCATTGAAATAGGCGGGCAAGCCTCCCGACGACATGACGCCGGGAGGTTGTTCGTTATCAGAGTATAAGCCGGAATTTGGCGAAGCCGTCCGCGCCGTCGCCAGCTTCCTCGATCTTCGCGCCTTTGACATCCTTGGCGTATTGCCGCCCCTTAGGGCCGGTTTCGAAGATGGCGGTGGTGTTGGCGACCGGCGCGAACGACCAGTTCGCATCCGCCGAAGGATTGATCGTACCCTGCTCGATGATGTAGCGGACGATAACGTCGCGGTTGGTATCCGGGGCGACGAAGATGATCTTGTCCGTACCGATTTCCGGGAACTTGCCGCCACCGCTGGCGCGGTAGTTATTGGTCGCAACCACGAATTTCTGCTCCGGATCGATCGGCTTACCTTCGAACTGGAGATTGACGATGCGGTTGCTGTCCGGGTTGACCGCCTTCCCATCCTTGTCGAACTTTGCCGGTTTCGACAGGTCGATCTGGTAGGTCACGCCATCGATGACGTCGTAATTGTAGGACGGGAAATCCGGATTGAGCAGCGGTGCATCCTTGGCACCCGCTTCGACGGTGTTGAACATGCCAGCCGACATTTCCAGCCAGCCCTTCACCTGCGCGCCGGTTACCAGAACCGCCTGCACGGTGTTCGGGTAGAGGTAGAGGTCGGCGACGTTCTTGATGGCGATGTCACCGGTCGGTACGTCGGTGTAGTACTCGGAGCCACCACGTCCGCCCGCCTTGAACGGAGCTGCTGCGGAAAGCACGGGCAGATCCTTGTATTGCCCTTCCTTCAGCATATCCTTGATGTACCAGATCTGGGCGTTGGAAACGATCTGAACCGAAGGATCGTCCGCCACCAGTGCAAAATAGGAGTAGAGCGGCGCCGACGTCTTGCCGACCGGGCGGCGGACATAGGCAAGCGTCGCTTCATGCTCGGTTTTGGCAGCGGCAATCACCTCCGGCTTGTCTTTCACGTCGGCGACGATCTTACGATTGTCGTCACGGTGATAGATCGGGCGCGCTTCGGAGGTGAAATCGACGATCTTCCAGCTCTTGCCATCCTTCTCAAGCAGCAGGTCGATCAGGCCCATATGAGAGCCCCAGAAACCGCCCATCACGGCAGGCTTGCCCATCAGGGTGCCTTTCACCCCATCAACGCCTGCAATGCCGTCCCATGTTTTCGGTCCGGGGAACACCAGATGCTGGTGGCCGGTGAAAATGGCATCGATGCCCTCGACGCCAGCCAGGTAGAGCGAGGCATTTTCCATACGGTCGCTCTGGCCCTTGCCGTCGATGCCTGAGTGGGAGAGCGCGATGATGACATCCGCCCCCTGTTCCTTCATGACCGGAACCCACGCCTTCGCCGCCTCGACGATATCGCGTGTCTGCGCCTTGCCCTCGAGGTTCTTGGAGTCCCACATCATGATCTGCGGTGGCACGAAGCCGATGATGCCGATCTTGATCGGGCTCGTTGCACCGGATCCGTCCTTGATCTGCTTGTCCATGATGACGAACGGCTTGAAGAACAGGTCGTCCTGTTTGGGATCTGAGGCGAGCTGGCCCTTCGTCACGTTTGCGCAGACGAAGGGGAAATTGGCGCCCGCCAGCGTGTTCGACATATAGTCGAGCCCGTAGTTGAACTCATGGTTGCCAAGCGTACCGCAGTCGTAACCGAGGACGTTCATGGCGTTGATGACCGGATGTTTGTCACCAGCCTTCATGCCGCGCTCGTAGGCGATGTAGTCGCCGAGCGGATTGCCCTGAAGGAAGTCGCCGTTATCCACCAGCATCGAGTTTCCGGCTTCTGCGCGGATACTGTCGATGATCGACGCGGTGCGCGCGAGGCCCATCGTGTCGTTGGGCTTGTCGGCATAATAGTCATAGGGGAAGACGTGAACATGGATGTCCGTCGTTTCCATGATGCGCAGATGCGCCTGATTGCCTGAGGCGCGCGCCGCGAAGGGGTGCAGCACGACCAGTGCGGAGGAGGCTGCGATGCCCCCGAGCAGCGAGCGTCTGGTGATTGGATGGAGGGCAAGGTGCGACGACATGGGAACTCCTTCAGTGGAAGCGTGCATTGTCATGAAAATGACAACCTAGAAGCAATCGCAGAGGAGTCCATCACCAAAATGACAGGGCGGTGACAGTTGGTGGTTTTTTCAACCGTTTGATAAATTTTTTCTCGATTGGCCTTGGATTTTGCGGACCAGCGATGAGGATCGACATATTTGCGACACTACGGACGCACGACTGCCGGTCGTCCCGTTACGGGCCGGAAACGGGACGATTTTTTGCGCTTGTCTGCCTGACATTCCTAGCGGGCCAGGGTCGGTTTGACCTCTTCGTGGAAGAAACGGAAGTACGAGGAAAGCTGTGCCAGCGTGTTGGTCGAAAGTTTCAGCTGAAGCCCCAGACGGTTCATGTGCTGCCATTGAACGATGCCCTCGATATAACCGAGGTCTTCGCTCTCGACTTTCACCCGGCTACCCTTTTGGGCTGAGAACGCGCCCTCCAGTTCCAGCGCCATGCCGGTTTCCGAAAGATCGATCACGCGTGCCTTGATCGAATGATTGACATAGCGCACCGTAGCATAGATCCGTGTTCTGCTACGCTGCGCGCCACGCGTCGGCATGTTGAGGTTGTTCGCCATTTTCTGCTCACGCAATTGTTGTCGATTGTCCTAAGCTGGCACACAAAGCTTGAACCCCGTTTAGCACTATCCTTAAAATTGCAGTGAATTCGCGAATTCACGCGGCGTCGATGCGGCACTGGTAGCAGTTGTTGCGGGCGGAACGGACGTGCACATAGGCCACGTCGTCGCGCTGCAGAAGCTCGCTTGCACGCGAGACGATATTGCCCGTCGTAGTCACGGCACCGGTACCGTAGACGATGCGCTCGTCCTTGCCATATCCGCGAACGATGTAGTCCGGACTGTCGAGCATGGGCGGCAGGGCATCCGTTTCGGGGTAACGCGTGCAGGCATCCGCATGTAAAAACACCGGCCCGGTTTCCGCGTAGGGCTGAAGCGATGTGAAAGGCCTGTAGGCGAGGATCAGCATGCTGTCACCTTCGCCGATCTGGCCGAGGCAATGGCGGCAGGGCATTCCGCCAGGCGACACAACTCTTTCCGGGGCGTTGCCGTAGGCATCGCGCTCCCCATGCCGAAAAGCGGCGGCTTCTTGTTCTGACATGGCGGTGAAAACGACGTCGGTCATTATGGGCTCCTGTGCGTTAGGCGTTGCTACTTTGTCGCTATCGTCCCGAAACGAGCCACTATCCACCCGATTCTTGCGAGGGGACGCAACCACCCCATTGCGAGATGCGTTGGCTTGGGGAATCACTTGTGCTTCTCGATTCCGGAAGGTCTGATTTCATGTTCCGTCGTTTTCTGGTTGCCGTGCCGATGGCATTCGTCTCGCTGACGGCTCCGATGCAGGCGCAGGCGCAATTCGCGTCCGGCCTGGATGGCCTGTCTGACGACCAGCTCCAGCAGGCCGTCAACTTCGTCATCGGAAACGCGATCTTCTCGCTCTATCATGAGAGCGCCAGGATGCTGATTTCCGATTTTGGCGCGGCGGTTACACAGAGCACGCAGGAGCCCGCTGACCAGCTGGCCGGAACGATGATCCTCCAGGCAAATGAGGAATGGCTCGATACGGCGCTCGTGAATGCGACGGACAGCTGGTATCTGGCCCGTGAAGCGGAAACGCTGCCCTTGCACGATCAACCCGTCCATTCCGCCCTCGTGCCGAACAAGTCACGCGACCGTGACATGGCCTGCCTGATGGTCGGTCGCGACAAGGACGGTTACGGTGATCTCGCTGCCATGATGGGGCTTGAAGGCGACGAATTCGAAAAATGCGAGGCTTCCTATCCCTCAGTTGCTTCTGCGTGGGAAAATTTCCTTCGCGGATATCAGGCAGAGAAGCCGGTCGGCAAATTCACGATCAGCTATCAGCCTGCGCGTGATCCGGCGCTGGAATCCTATGCGATCATGATCCGGGAATCGAAGGTTCTCGATCTCATCAGCCGCGGTTTTGGCAATTACGCCTTGAATGGCGACGTCAAGCTGACGGCAAAATCCTGCGGGCGACCGGATGTCTACTGGTCGGCGGAAAATCGGGAGATCACCTATTGCTATGAACTTGGAAAGTTCCAGGCCGAACTGATCTCCGCTCACCTTTCCGAGGTTGGAAGCGAGAAGGAAAGCGAAACCGGACAGGAAATCCCGACAGCCGTGAATCTGGGACAGGAATTGTAACCGTACCAAACTCTGCTACCTTTTTATTGAGATCATGAGGAGGAGCAGATGTCTCGGCTGATTGTTCGCAGTTTTTCCATCTCGCTGGACGGGTACGGCGCAGGCCCGGAACAAAGCCTTGAAAGTCCCCTCGGCGTAAACGGCGAAACACTCCATAACTGGGCTTTCAGCACCCGGACATTTCGAAAGATGTTCGGTCAGGATGGCGGTTCAACCGGCATAGACGATGAATTTGCGGCTGGCGGTTTCGAGAATATCGGCGCGTGGATATTGGGGCGAAACATGTTCGGCCCCGTCCGCGGTCCATGGCCGGACGAAGACTGGAAGGGCTGGTGGGGTGAAGAGCCGCCTTATCATGTCCCGGTCTTCGTTCTGACGAACCATCCTCGTGCGTCTTTCGACATGAAGGGCGGCACGACGTTTCATTTCATCACCCATGGTATCGACGAGGCACTCGACGCGGCCAAGGCCGCGGCAGGTGGTAAAGATGTCAGATTGGGTGGCGGTGTGTCGACAATACGCCAGTATATGCAGGCGCAGCTGATCGATGACCTGCATCTCGCGCAGTCACCGGTGTTTCTGGGCAAGGGTGAGAACCTGTTCGCAGGACTCGATCTTCCCGCGCTCGGGTATCAGTGCCGTGAGACGGTGCGCGGCGAAAACGCCACGCACCTGATGGTCAGGAAAGCCGTATAGGGCATTATGCCCGTACCGTTGGTGTGCCCAAGCTGGGCCAGCGCCTCGTTCAGCTCTTTCTCGATATTTCAAGAAGTTCGGTTTCGGTCAGTGGCTCGACCCAGGCTTCATAGGTTCCAACCGGCGAGAAGCCCATCATCTGGTACAGTTGCAGGGCGCGCGGATGATCGAGTGTATTTGTCGTGACCGTCACGCGCTTCGGGTTGTCCTGCCATGCGGCATACAGTGCTTGCAGCAGGAACCACTTGCCGACACCAGCGCCGATCGCCTCTTCCAGAAGACCGAAATAGGAAAGTTCGGTCACATCCTCGTCGACCTTGTGCAGCTCGAAGAAACCGGCGGGCGCACCGTTCATGTAAAGCACGGTCACGCTGTTGGCCGGATCCCGCAGGACGGCGGAAAGGGCAGCATCGCTCATACGCATGCGCTTTTGCCAGTGCCAGCGCTTGCCGACCCGCCAGTACAGATAGCGGTAGAAGTGCAGGGGAATGTTGTTGACGCGCATCAACGCCGTCTGGATGTTGACCGGGATCGGCAGGCTCACCTTCGGCGGCGCTGTCATTTCCAGCTGCGTCACATGCGCTTTCAGTGGGCCGTGCGACACGGTCGGTACGGCGTCGGCGGCCCCGGTCACGATTGGCGTATCCTGAAGCCCGCCCCATTCCGACCATGAGCCGTCATAGAGCGAGTTGTCCGAATGGCCGAGCGACTCGAGAGCGAGCGTGATGACCGCCGCGGTCACGCCGGAGCCGCAGCTCGTGACAACCGGCTTCGACAGGTCGATACCGGCATCACCGATCATCTTGCGAAGGGTGGCAAGATCCTTGAAGTGTCCGTTCTCGGAAAAGGCTGTGGCAGGCAGGCTGCGCGCACCCGGCATATGGCCGGAGCGCATACCGGCGCGTGGTTCGGCCTCATCGCCGGTAAAGCGGCCCGCGCCGCGTGCATCGGCGATCTGCTTCTCACCGCTGTCGACGATACTGCGCATGGTGGACAGAGACGTTACGCGGGTTTCATCGAAATGCGGTGTGAAGGTTGCGGCCGCAATCTCGGGCGTCCCCGTTTCAAGCGGACGACCTTCGCGCTTCCAGCCATCCAGACCGCCATCGAGGACGTAGGCTTGCCGTACGCCCATGACACGCAGCATCCACCACACGCGCGGCGCGGAAAAAAATCCGGGTCCATCGTAAACAACGATGGTGTCATGCTCGCTCAGGCCCAGCTCGCCAGCCTGTTCGGCAAAAAATTCCGGCGAGGGCAGGGAGTGCGGCAGGCCGGTGGTGTGGTCGGCGATCTTGTCCTGATCGAAGAACACGGCACCCGGCAGATGCCCGGCGACGAATTCCTCCGCTCCGTTACGCTTATGCGCAGGCAGATACCAGGAAGCGTCAACGATGCGGAAACCCGGCGTGCCGAGCTGTGCCTCTACCCAATCCGCAGAGACGACGAAGCGGCTTTTGTCCGTATTCACGATAATTCTCCTGACATCAGGCCATAGTCGCAGGCGTACCGAAGCGAATGCGGAAACGCCTGTTCTCCTTGCCCTTCTTTTCGATCTTGGCGATGTGGATATCGCCGACTTCCTGTGTTTCCGAAACATGCGTGCCGCCGCAGGGCTGGCTGTCGATGCTGGATGCTTCGCCGATGCAGACAAGGCTTACACGGCCGAGGCCAACGGGCGGGCGCACGTTTTTGGATTTGACGATGCCGGGATTGGCCAGAAGCTCCTCATCGGTGATCCACTGCAGGAACACCGGGTGATTGGCCTTAACCAGCTCCATCAGCTTGGCCGTTACATCGTCCTTGTCAATCGTTTCCGACATGTCGAAATCGACGCGCGACTCGTCCTCACCGACGGCGGCGCCGGTGATGGGCCACTGGCAGACGACGGACAGCAGATGGCAGGCGGTGTGCATGCGCATCAGCTTGTAGCGGCGCGGCCAGTCCACATGCAGCGTGAGTTTTTCGCCGACAGCGGGCGACGCCTGGCCATCCAGCGGCACATGGATGATGACGTTCTTGTCCGCTCCGTGTTTGGTGACACCCAGCTCGATCTTCGAGCCATCGGCGCGTTCAAGAACGCCGGTGTCGCCGGGCTGGCCGCCCGACGTGGCGTAAAAGCATGTCTGGTCTAGTTCTATGCCGCCATCTTCATGCACCACCGTAACGATCGCTTCTGCAGTTGAAAGATAGAAATCGTCACGAAACAGGGCATTCACAGGCATCTCGGCAAGTCCTCAAACGGTTTCATACGGAACCGCTATATCGACCTTCTCCGTCAGCCAGCCCGGAAGGGGAAGCCCCTTGGAGCGCAGGAAATCCGGATTGAAGAGCTTCGACTGGTAGCGGTTGCCGTAGTCGCAAAGAATGGTCACGATTGTATGCCCCGGACCGAGTTCGCGGGCAAGGCGAATTGCACCGGCGATGTTGATGCCGCTGGAGCCACCAAGGCACAGGCCTTCCTTCGTCACCAGATCGAACACGACCGGCAAAGCTTCCGCATCTGGAATACGATAGGAAAAGTCCGGGCGGAAACCTTCGAGGTTCGCCGTGATGCGCCCCTGACCGATACCTTCTGTGATGGACGAGCCTTCTGATTTCAGCGCGCCATTCGTGTAATATTCGTAGAGGGCGGCGCCGTCCGGATCGGCAAGGCCGATCTTGATATCGGGATTGAAGTCGCGAAGACCATCCGCTACGCCCGCGAGCGTGCCGCCGGAACCGACCGCGCAGATGAAGCCATCCACCTTGCCATCCGTCTGGTCCCAGATCTCGGGTGCAGTCGTCTCGATGTGCGCCTGTCGGTTGGCGATGTTGTCGAACTGGTTGGCCCAGATCGCGCCGTTGGGATCGGTCGCCGCAAGCTGCTTCGCAAGACGCCCGGAAACCTTCACGTAGTTGTTCGGATTGGAATAAGGAACGGCCGGAACTTCGACCAGCTTGGCGCCGAGCAGTTTCAGCGCGTCCTTCTTTTCCTGGCTCTGGGTTTCAGGGATGACGATGACCGTCCTGTATCCGAGGGCGTTGGCCACCAGTGCCAGACCGATACCGGTGTTGCCCGCCGTTCCCTCGACGATCGTCCCGCCCGGCCGCAATTGCCCACGGCGCTCCGCGTCACGGATGATGTAGAGCGCGGCGCGATCCTTCACCGACTGTCCGGGATTGAGAAACTCTGCCTTGCCGAGAATTTCGCAGCCCGTCGCTTCGGACGCGGCCTTGAGACGGATGAGCGGCGTGTTGCCGATGGCGGTGAGCGCAGAGGAATGAATGGTCATGGCGAGCCTTCTTGTCTGAGCGGAAACTAGGAGCCGTTATGTCCCGTTACAACCGCATCGTGACAAGAAATTATCTTCCCGGCTTTGCATTCGCCACGCAAAATTTTGCCGATCCCCGTTTTTATGCATCTTTCTTGAGGTTGGAATAGGCGTCTAACGCCCGCTGCCGTGCAAACTGGTGGTCGACGATGGGTTCCGGGTAGTTTGCGCCGAGCCGTATACCTGCTTTTTCGAGAACCTCCTTCGGCGCGGCGAAGGGCTTGTGGATGTATTTGCGGTCCAGTTTCTGAAGTTCGGGTACGAAGGTCCGAACATAGTCGCCATCCGCGTCGAATTTTTCGCCCTGTAGAATTGGGTTGAAGATGCGAAAGAACGGCGAGGCATCCGCGCCTGATCCTGCCACCCATTGCCAGTTGGCGGCATTCGATGCCGGGTCGGCATCCAACAGCGTATCGCGGAACCATTTTTCGCCCTTCCGCCAGTCGATCAGCAGGTGCTTGATGAGAAAGGACGCCGTAATCATCCGCACGCGGTTGTGCATGATGCCGTGTTTCCACAATTGCCGCATGCCCGCATCGACAATCGGGTAGCCCGTCATGCCGCGCGTCCACGCATCGAAGGACTTTTCGTCGTTTCGCCAGGGAAAAGGATCGAAGCTGTCGTTCCAGTTCTTCTCGTCCAGCGCCGGAAAATGAAACAGCAGATGATAGCAGAATTCGCGCCAGACGATCTCCTTGCGAAAGCGGCTGATATCCTGCGACGCGATATGGCTGGAAAGCCCTTTCGTCGCATGCCAGACCGCAGCGGGCGATATTTCGCCGAGTGCAAGGTGGGGAGATAGCAAAGAGGTAGCGTCTCTGGCCGGAAAATCACGACCCTCCTCATAGCCTTTCAGGGCGCCGTCGATGAAATCGTCGAGTTTCTCTCGTGCGCTTGCCTCGCCCGGCACCCAGATCTCCGAAAAGTCCTTCGCCCAATTCGGTCGGGTGGGCAGAAGTTTCCAGTCGGCCAGTTTTTCCGTTTTCGGCCATGTGTCCGGTGCCGCGAGCTTGTTCGGCGCGTCCAGTGGCGGGCGAGGTTCCTCGCTGCCCTCGATGGCGCGCCAGAATGGCGTGTACACGCGGTAGGGGCCTCCGCCTTTGGTCTTTACTCGCGATGGCTCGTGGATCAGGTGTCCGGCAAAACTCCGCACGGATAGACCCTCTTTCTGAAATGCCTCTTTCAGCTTGCTGTCCGTCGCGATGCCCTCCGGATCGTAGCGACGGTTCCAGTAAACTGTGTCCGCGCCCGTTTCGGAAATGATCGAGCGGAGAACATCCCCGGCATCGCCGATGCGTAGAAGGAGGCTGCTACCGCATTTTTCAAGCGAACCGGACAGGGCCGCCAGCGAATGATGCAGCCACCATTCCTGCGCACCGCCCAGCGGACCAGCCGATCCGGCTTCGACCTCACGGATGTAGACCGGGATCACCGGGCCACCGTGATCCTGTGCCGCGTGCATGGCGTGATTGTCGGAGAGCCTGAGATCTCTGCGGAACCAGACAATGACGGGAGAGGTTGTAGTCGACATGAAAGAACCCGGTTCACGTTCAATTCAACGAGTGTTGAAACGCTTTGTTCCGCAAATTGGCTAGAATGAAAAGATGGGGCAGATGGTTTCTCAATGGTTATTTTTTCGACATTGAAACCGCAGGCGAAGGGAACCAACTGGAGGAGCCGGCGTTTGTCGCGGGTTAATAGAGCATGGAAGTGCAATCAATGTTGCTAAATGACGTCAAGTGGGAAAAGCCCGTTACCATTTCCCTCCAGAACGGTTCACCCCGGATTTTCAACGGTGTTTACGAAGCCTTCGATTTCCTGCAGCATGAATGGACCGAGCGCAACGGACAGGCCTATGAGCAGGCCATCAGGCTGTGTCGCGCATCTCTCCTTGGAAGCGTGGACGGCGAAATCGCTAGAACAGCATTCGTGGCCGCCAGCAGACAGGCGGAATGCCTGATGGAAGATCGCCAGATCGCCTCCTGATTTCTGTACGAAAAGCCGTTCGAACCGGGCCGTCCGCGATGCTGCGGATGGCTTTTTTGTTGGAGCTGGCGCAAAACGGGTTGAAAATGTGGTCGACCGAAGCGACCCTTGCCAGATACAACAGGTGATCGGCACGTTACGATGCAAAACCAGGGTTATATCGTTTTTCCCACCGTGCTTGGACACTGTGGTCTGGCGTGGGGTGTAAAAGGGATCAGACGTCTGCAATTGCCCAGCGCAGATGCCGCCGAGACCGAGCGGTTGCTGGTGCGCCGCGTGCCTTCCCTTTCGGTTGCTGCCCCGGATGCCGAGCTGCGGTCGATCATCGACAGGATCGTGCGTTATTTCGCAGGTGAAGCGATGGACTTTTCGAAAATGCCCGTCGATGTGCCTGATGCAGAACCTTTCCATCGCGACGTTTACGAGGCCGTGCGTCTGATTGGTTGGGGCAGCACGACCACCTATGGGGCAATAGCCAGAGCACTGGGAAGCGGTCCTGAGAAGGCTCGCGACGTGGGGCAGGCCATGGCGAAAAATCCGGTGCCGCTCATCATTCCCTGCCATCGGGTTCTGGCCGCCGGAGGCAGGTTGGGCGGCTTTTCCGCCCCCGGCGGTGCAACAACGAAATTGCGGATGCTGGCGCTGGAAAATGCCGGACGAACCGCGGACGATGAGGCGCAAGGCAGCCTGTTTTGAAGAAACGACAGATTCGCTTCGTATAGAGCGTCCAAATTTTCGCCAATATCTCGTCAAATTGTCGTTGAATTGTCACAATACATGGGCGCCCTCTAACAAAGGGCGATAAATTTGAAAGTATCCGCGTTATTTCTGGCCGCTGTAGTGTCTTTAACAGCGGCGGCGTCAGCCTCTGCCGGAATGTTGAACCAGGCAGAGAAATATTCGGGTCTGCACGAGACCAAGAACAACAAGAGCCTGAAGAACATTCTGGGCGCCAACCCTCGCGTCACGCCGTGGTGTGGTCTTTTCCTGCACGCGGTCGCCAGCAAGGCAGGGCGGCAGTCTCCGAAATCCTACGGCTTTGCAAAATCCTGGACGTCTTTCGGTTATGCCGTGCCGGTAGGACAGGCGAAACCCGGTGATGTTGTCGTTATCCGCAACGGACGCGGTTATCACGCCGGTATCCTGAAAAGCATGAGCGGCAAGACGGCCAAGATTCTCGGCGGCAACCAGTCGGGTCGGGTGCAGGTTTCGAATTTCAGCCGCAAATCCATCGTTTCGGTTCGTCGTTAGTTTTTCCCGGACATCCTCCGGTGTTCTGACGGAATTTTCAAAAAGGCGGGTTTCCCGCCTTTTTTGTTGCCATGAACTCCATGCGTGAGCCGGAAGCGCACTCCATTCATCAGCGAAACGTAACTGCCTGCCAGAACAGAGGAACAAATGTCATCTTTCTCTGTTTTGTTGTCATATGGACAGTCACAAAGGGAGGTTGGTTATGACGGTTGATCGTGAAGGCGCAATACGCGCGAAAGCTCACGCCCTTTGGGAAAAGGAAGGCAGGCCAGAAGGAGCGCATGAGCGGCACTGGGCGGAAGCCGAGCGCGAAGTCGCGACGGAAACCGCGCTCAAACCCGTAAGGAAGCCCACTGAGCGCAAGCCGAAGTCGCCAGCCGTCAAATCGCTCCAGGATGAGCAAAAAGCATCTGCTGCGGATCAGACCGACGAACTGACGGAAGCTCTCGAAGAAAGTTTCCCCGCAAGCGATCCGCCAGCGGTGACGAATACGACGGTCGCAACGAAGCGCCCGAAAAGGAAGACGAGATAGGACTGGGAGAACAATAGCCTGTCATATGGCTAAGCAATCGTCAGTGTCAGCGGTATCGTTTGGAAATTCTCTTTAAGAGAAAAATGGCTCCCCGGGCCGGATTCGAACCGGCGACCTGTCGATTAACAGTCGAATGCTCTACCGCTGAGCTACCAGGGAACGTTGGCGCCGCTCTTTGCTGCGGCGTTGGCGGGGTAATACAAATGCTTTGCCGATTTGCCAAGCGGTTTTTTCAAAAAAAAAAGCATTCTTCTTGTTTTATCGCTCTAGAGCCCCGATTTTCAGGGCTTGTAGCGTGTAAAAAATTATCCACAGGGTGGATGAAAAGGGCAGCAGGAAATGAAATTCGGAGTCGATCCCAGAACAGGTCGCCTAAATCTCGGCAAATGGAGCGTTGCGATGCCCCGTTCCCGCACAGGCAGGATCGCGACAGGCTCGGTTCTGATCGTTTGTGGAACGCTTGGCTTTTTGCCGATCCTCGGATTCTGGATGATTCCGCTCGGACTCGTCGTGTTGTCTCACGACCTGCCAGTCGTACGCCGTCACAGGCGGCGTGTGACCGTTTGGTGGGCATCGCGGCAGAAGCGCCGCGATGATGCCGGCAAGAGGGACAGCGGATCAGCCGCCGAATGAGCTGGTGATGCCCTGACCGGCCCAGAAGGCGGCGTAGGCCAGAGCGGCAAAATAAATCGAGGTCAACACCAGGAAGAGATAACCGCCGATGACGGTCAGACCGTCACGCTGGATCATGCCTGCGGACAGAAGCAGGATCGCAACGCCGGGCAGGGTATTGGAAAAGGGGATAAAGCCGAGCGGCATCATCAACAGTACGCCCGATGTCATCAGCGCCAGACCGTTGATCCTGTTTGCGACGAGGCCGGTTGTCAGTACCGGAACGCGTGGCCGGATGAACCGGTCGAGTTTCGAAACGATTGCAACGCCCTTCTGAAGTGCTGGAACCAGCTTGGCGGTTTCCATCTGCCTGTCGAGGATTTTCTTCGGGAGCCACGGCAACCGGTTGAGCGTGATGGCAAGGCTCACAAGAATGATGGCCGCACCGAAGACCGTGCTGACGCCGGGAATGGATACGGGAATGAGAAAGGGCAGGGACGCGATCGCACAGATTAGCAAAAGCCCTTGCTCACCAATCGCTTCCATCAGTTCGCGCAGGGTGATCGTTTTGCCCCGAACCCTTCCGATCAGCTTTTCCAAGGTGCTGCTGAGTTTCTCGGACGTATCGGTAAATGCGAATTCATTCGTCATGCGGACTTCCCGGAAGTTGTTTTACTCCCGGAACTCATAGCATTCATGGGCCTGCATGCCTATCACCGATGGAAATCGGGCCTATGCGGAATGTGCCCGCAGCCTAGTGGGAAACCCAGTTGCTGTATGCGCCTGCCAGAAGCACGATAAACAGGATGACAAGGATGACCGGATTGATCGACGTAATGAAGCTCATATATTCCATGATGCGTTCCTCCAACTTCCTCCGGGAAATATTTTACAATAAAATCTGATATTTAGCTACCTTAAGTCGATATTTTTGCGGTGCGACACCCGTTTGCCGTTATTATCTGGAATCGTTTTATTTTAGCCGTTTCCGCATTGCGGAAATTCACCCGCCCATTTGCCGTGGTCTTGCATTGTCTCTATGCAAGGCGTGTAAGGCGCCAGAGAAACGCGCGCTCGCTCCACATGGCTCCCTGCCAAACAGATCTATTCCGGGATACCGAAATGCTCAAAAATCTTTACGCATGGACGATGGCTCTTGCGGCGCGCAAAACGGCTGTCTGGTGGCTCGCGGTGGTCGCATTCGTGGAAAGCTCCGTCTTCGTGGTTCCCGCCGATGTGCTGTTTCTGCCGATGGTGCTGGCGAAGCCGAAAAGGGCGATGTTCTACGCTCTGGTTGCCACGGCCGCTTCGGTTCTCGGGGGCATTGCCGGATGGTTCCTGGGGCATTACGCCTTCGAAAGCCTGGCCCGGCCCATTCTGGAGTTTTACGGCAAGCTCGACAGTTTCGAACATCTCAAGAACTCGGTCGACTATGAAACGATTGTTCTCCTGCTGGTGACGTCTGGTCTGGCGCATCTGCCGCCGATCAAGGTCGTGACGATTTTGTCGGGAGCGGCGAATATCAGCCTGGGTCTTTTTGTCTTTTCGGCCATCGTGGCGCGTGGTGCGCGCTTTTTCATACTCGCTGGCCTGCTGCAGAAATACGGCGAGCCGATCCGTCATTTCATCGAGAAACGCCTCACCGTGATCACCGCTGCCGCCGCCGGCGCGATGATCGCCATGTACGCCGCCTATATCTTCGTTCGGTGACATCGCCCGGCGTCGAGTGTTTGCATAGTCTTCCTGAGTCTTGCTGGACCACTTTCAGTCTGATGTCAGAAATCGTGAATATCCGCTGCCTTGACGAGCGCATTCGTGGCCCGAAAGCCCATTCCGGCTTTATTCCCACGATGCGCTGATTGAAAGAGATGGGGCATCGTTCATCTGTTCTCATGGACGCCCGCCCCTCTAACGAGGAAGCGTTGTCATGCGACGAATTTTCAAGGGCTGCTGTTGGGCTGTGGCGACACTCGTGCTTTCTGTGAGCCTGTACCTTTTCGGCATCCAGTATTTCGGCAACTTCCATGAGGTCGTGCCGGGACAGCTCTACCGTTCCAGCCAGCCGCAGACATCGCAACTGGACAGCTACGTCAAGCGATACGGAATAAGAACCGTCATCAACCTGCGCGGCGCCAATCCTGCGCAGGGCTGGTACCGGGACGAAACGTCCGAATCGACCAGGCTGGGTGTGACCCACATCGATTTCCGTATGTCGGCCAATGAACAGCTCAGCATGGAAAGGGTCGACGAGCTGGTCTCGATCATGCGCGATGCGCCAAAACCCATTCTCATCCACTGCAAGGCAGGGGCGGATCGAAGCGGCTTGGCCTCCGCTCTCTATCTAGCCCGCGTTATGGGCGCTGGCGAGGAAGTCGCCGAAAGCCAGCTGTCACTCCGCTTCGGCCACATAAGTCTGCCTCACCTGTCAAAGGCTTACGCCATGGATGAAACCTGGGAAACCGTTGAACAACGCTTGATACCACAAGACTGGATGTTTGCGTGGAAGGAGCCTTGAGAACAGGTGACTGACGCCGGACAAAACAGCTTAGGAAATTTTATCAATCACCAATGTGGGGGAAGTGATTGAAAGAATGGTCGGAGCGACAGGACTTGAACCTGCGACCCCTTGACCCCCAGTCAAGTGCGCTACCGGGCTGCGCTACGCTCCGAACCTGAAAAAGGGCTTTATATATATGGCGTTTGGAGGGCAAGCAGAAAATGACCTTTTTCGCTAAAAAGGAAGAAAGTGCGTGGAAATGCAGAATTGAAATGAAAAGGTGTGCCCGAGTGGTGCGGAGGATTTATTGGCACTTTGATCCCAGTTCCCATGCCCTTGCGAACCGCTGATGTCGAGCCGAGCGTATGTCTTGCCATTGATTGTGGTGGGGTGTGGACAGCGCCACACAGAATGCACTTTCTGGTTATTCTTCAAAAATTGCAGTAGCCTCTGATGATGCTGACACCTGAGCAATGCCGAGCCGCCAGAGCCCTCCTTGATTGGTCGCAACAGAAACTTGCCGACACGTCGAAGATCGCAGTTGTTACTGTTCATGCCTTTGAAGCCGGCCAGTCAACGCCAGACCAGGCCATCACGGCTCTAATGCAGGTACTTCAGGCGGGTGGTATCTCATTTATCGATGACAATGCGACGAGTGCCGCTGGAGGCCCCGGCGTGCGTCTTCTGAAATCGCCGAATCCGGAGATTGTAAGTCCCGAGACAGTGCAGTATCCCGAGCACATGGCGCCGGATGCGCCAACAGGCGCAGGAGGCTGACATGGCGAAGAAAGAGAAGATCGAACATTCCGAGTTTTCGGGTGAGTTCGAAGACGACGGTATCACGGTGCTCGTCGATATTTACCGGCCAGCCGGCACGCAGCAGGACTGGACCCTTGAGGTCATCAGCGAACAGGACGATGTGACGACCTGGGAGGAAAATTTCGCTACCGACAAGGATGCGTGGGAAGAATTCCTGGCCACCTGCGAAAAGGATGGGATTCGCAGCTTCCTCGACGGCGAGGAACCTTCCGTTCACTGAGGCTGAGGTTCGTCTCCACCACTGATATCGGAAGAGGTCAGGGCAGCCGCTGCTTTGGCCTTTTTTTGCGCCGTCTTTGCTGTCAAACGCCCGACACATCTTCTCTCCAGCATGAACGGGAACCTGCCGGAACGTGAAACGTTCAGTTGCAGGCAATCGAAACTCAGGGAGATAGCTTATGTCTGAATTGGTGGTCGTCGGTTTTGACGGGAAGGAAGAAGCGGACCGCGTTCTTCTCAAGCTCGCAGGTCTGAAAAAGGAATATCTTGTCGACCTCGAAGACGCAGTCGTTGTCGTTCGTGACGAAGTTGGCAAGGTGCATCTGAAGCAGAGCGTCAATCTGACGGCGCTCGGCGCTGGTTCCGGGTTTCTGTCCGGCAGTCTCTGGGGTGGCCTTGTCGGTCTGCTGTTCCTCAACCCGCTGGCGGGTTTCGCCATCGGCGGCGCGATTGGCGCGGGGACGGGCGCACTGGCCGGTTCGCTTGGCGATTATGGCATAGACGACGAATTCATCAAATCGCTGGGCGAAACCATTCCGAACGGGTCGTCCGCTTTGTTCGTGCTGATCCGCAAGGTGCAGCCGGAGAAGGTCATGGCCGAATTCGAAGGGTTGCGCGGTCGCGTTCTGAAAACGTCGCTTTCGCCTGATCAGGAAGCGCAGCTGCAGAAGGCGCTTTCGGGCAATTCGGTCGAAACACCGGCGGCCGCCGTCTGAGCCGAATAGGGAAGGCACGCCGCGACCTAAGCGGCGTGCCTTCCATTTACGTCATGTCAAACCGTAACGGTGTTTGTGTCTGCCTTGGGCCAGGTTAGATAATAATAGCGATCGCCGACGCTGCCGAAAAAGGCATTGGCGCCGGAGACGGTATCCGTATAGGCGCCGGTCGATGAGCGGACATAGCTGCCAGCCTCACGCTCAAGCCGTTGCTTCAGGAACTCGCTCCAGCCCATGGTTTCGATCTGTGTTTTCGCTTGCGTGGTGACGTCGTCCTCATCGGACGGATCCCAGGCGGTCATCTGAACGCCGTTCAGGGGATCGGAGACAGTTAGAGTTCCCTTTTCCAGCGCGGCAAGCATTTCCTTCGCCTGCACTGCCATGGTTGGGTCTTCCGCCAGCGACTCGATTTTTTTCTTCAGGCCTGCCATGAAATCCGCTGACGTGATGTCCGACGATATGGGTTTTGCTGCCTCGTCGGTGTCGGTGGTTTCTCCCGCCTGTTGCGCGAGGCGCGTCAGCAGGTTGTTCAACGTGGTGCTGGTGGAGGCGGTAGTATCGATGCCGTAGGATGAAAGCAGCTGCGTGCGCTGGTTGGATGCGCTCTCTGTCGTGTCTTCCTGTTCCTTGATGGCCTTGAGCGCCAGTTTCGTCGCGGTGAGGCGCGTGGAAAGGTCGATTGAGGAAACCATGTCTGTCTTGCGTCCTGTGCGGGCTCGACACGTTTCATGCGCATCGTTCCCATTGCGGCGGCGGTACGCCCTAGGGCTTCTCAACATAGGAAGACCGGTCACAGCGCTTGTCTGCGCCTGCAACCGGTCTAGTCAGGCAAGGTTGCCTGACGCTTGCGTGAGGGATTACTTCTGCTCCACCGAAACGCCGCCCGGACCGATATTCATTTCAATCCCCTTCGGCTTGCTTTCCTCATGCCACACATAAGCGCCAAGTCCTGCGATCACGACAATCAGTGCGCCGATGATGAGGTAAAGATTATTGGTCTGAGTCATACAAATTATCCCCGCATGATCGTGATATCGCGGGATAAACGCAGGATGCTGGCGAAAGTTCCGTTACGGCAGGCGAGCGGCGCCTGCCGGCGTTTTACGGCGTTTCAGGGTTTCACGCTTTTCAAGCGCCATGCATCCCCAAAGGATGCCGAGCAGCAGGAAGAAGTGGCGCCAGTGGTCCGTATCGATGACATTGCCGATCAGCACATGCCCAACGAAAGTTACCCACGAAATCATGAGGAACGGTTGCCATGGCCGCTCACGAAGCAGGTGCCTGAAACCAGCGGCGACCGTCCAGCAGATCATTACCACGTAGATCACGAAGCCGAACCAGCCATGCGTGGTAAGGCTCTTCAGCCAGATATTGTGTTCGGCAGCCGGAAAGATGTCATCGAACACCATCGGCCCGATGCCGAGCGGATGTTCCATCGCCATCAGGAAGCCGAGATAATGGCGGGCGAAGCGTCCGAGATGGCCGCCGTCATAGGATTGCACGGCCGAGGCGCGGTTTGAAAACAGGTCCGCGACCTGCTTGAACTGCAGCGCCACAAGGATCGCCGCAACCATGACGGCGACGGCGATCAGAAACAGCACGAGGATTTTCAGCCGGAACGCCGCAGTGCGCTCTTTGAGCAGCATGACGAAAACGAGCATGACCGTGGCAAAGAGAAACAATCCCCATGCCGCGCGCGAGAAGGACAGGAATACGCCGAGCGATAGCACCAGCAGGCCCGCAATGCGCCACGGCGCATGTATCGTCTTGCCGGTAAGCAGGCCGTAAATCAGATAGAGCGAAGGTGTCACCAGAAAGGGACCGAAGACGTTCGGATCCTGAAACGCACCCTTGGCGCGGTCGTAGAGCGTGAAGACCTCGAAGCCGGGCAGGGCGTGAAAATAGCCGAGGATGCCGAGCATCGAGGTAATCAATGCTGCGGCAAGCCAGGCGCGGAATATCAGCAGCAACCGTTGAAACTTGTCCTCGATGATCGCCGCATAGAAGACCGACGTCAGCGCGAGAAAGGTGGATACGGCAAGGTAAAGAGGTCCTTCATCCAGCTTTGCCATGGTGGTCAGCGAGAGATATCCTCCCACGTTGAAGGCCAGCAGCAGGCAAAGAAGGATGACGACCGTGCGTGACATCCGCAGTCCGAGCAGAAACCACAGCGCGACCTGACCCACCATCATCAGTTCGTATGGTGCAGGCTCCGATATCACGAAGCCGGACAGGAACACGCCGAAGGCGATAAAAAACGAGCCGATCAGCCGCATGGTCGCGAGCGGTGCGTCGAAATTCGGTGCGTGCTGGTAGTCGACCTGGGTCAATAGGCGTTTTCCGATTTGAGCAGGCGGATCGGTGTCATGAACAGGATCTTGAGATCGAAAAACAGTGACCAGTTCTCGATATAGTAGAGATCGTACTCGGTCCGGAACTTGATCTTGTCACCGTGATCGATCTCGCCACGCCAGCCATTGATCTGCGCCCAGCCGGTCACGCCGGGTTTCACCTTGTGCCGGGCAAAATAGTGTTCCACCACCTCGGTATATTTAAGGTCGCCTGTCTGAGCGTGGACGGCATGGGGGCGAGGGCCAACGAGGGACAGATCGCCTCGCAGCACATTGAACATCTGCGGCAGTTCGTCGATTGAGGTCTTGCGGATGAAACGGCCGACCGGCGTCACGCGCGGATCGTTTTTCGTCACGGCTTTCTTGGCGGTCGGATCGCTGAGCTCCGTATACATCGAGCGGAACTTCCAGACGTTGATCGTCTCGTTGTTGAAGCCGTGGCGCTTCTGCTTGAACAGGATTGGGCCCTTCGACGTCGTTTTGACGGCAATCGCGGTCCCCAGCATGAGGGGCCAGAGAAGGGCGATGGCGATCAGGCTGAAGACGATGTCGAAGATGCGCTTCCCGACCGAATCCCAATCGCGAATCGGCTTGTCCATCACGTCCAGCATCGGCACTTCACCGACATGGGAGTAGGAGCGTGGGCGGAAGCGCAGCTTGTTGGCGTGTGCGGCGATACGAATGTCCACCGGCAGCACCCACAGTTTCCGCAGCAGTTGCAGGATGCGGGCCTCCGCACTCAGCGGCAGGGCGATGATGAGCATGTCGAGCTTCGTCAGGCGCGCGAACTCCACCAGTTCAGCAAAGGTGCCGAGCTTGGGGTAACCCGCCACCACATCCGGCGAACGGCCACTGCTTTTACGGTCATCGAAGATGCCGCAGATTCGGATATCGTTGTCGGACTGCTGTTCAAGAGAGCGGATCAGATCCTTGGCCATGTCGCCGCCGCCGACGATGACGGCGCGTCGTTCCATGACTCCGTTCCGCCACCAGTGGCCGATGGCAAACCCCAGGATCGTTCGACCGGCAAAAAGTGCAATGGCGGCCAACGCATACCAGATGATGAACATTTCCCGGGAGCGTGGCTTGTCGGGAAACACGACGAGCGCGAAACCGGCAATCAGCGCGAATGACAGGATGACCGCACCCTGAACCCGGAAGAATACCTTGAATGGCGCGCGCATGGCCGGCAGCTGATAGCAGTCGCCAGCCTGCAAGAACAGGACGCAGGCCAGCGCGCCGAGCAGGCCGCCGACAAGCCAATACGCAAAACCATCCGCGCCTTCATAGGTGGCGACGCCATTGACCGCCGCAGCGATCGCCGCGAGAAGCGCGAACTCGAAAAGCCGCAGCTGTCCGATGACCATGTTCGGGGAGTGGTTTCCGGCACGGAGTTGACTGGCAACCTGCCGTGCAAGCGGATTGAGCTCGACGCTTTCGGAATGGGAAGCGTCTCTATTGTCGCGCTCGGACATTTTCTTGCGAAACGAAATCACATCGAATTCGTGTCGTTCTTCATTATCCTTGGTCATCGCCACAGCCCACACCCTTTACGAGCGTAAATCTAGTCTCAACTTGCTAAGAAACGTTTATGACGCCGTTTATCGTTACTGAATGCAGTCAGTACGTGTGCCGGCGTGGCAAGGTGTTTCAAAGCAGGGAGCGGTAGAGCTGCAGCATGTCCGCTGCCATCACGGGTGTGGAGAACCGAGCCTTGAAATTTTCGGGCTTGGGCATGACACGATCTGCCCAGACGGGATCCGTGGCATCCTGCACCATGATCTTGGCCAGCGCATTGGAATCTCCGGGGGGAACGAGCGCCTCGCTTTTTTCGCCCAGCACCTCGGGAATGCCGCCGACGCGTGAGGCGATGACGGTTTTTCCGGCCGCGAGGGCTTCCAGGACAATATAGGGCATGGCCTCGGCACGGGAGGGAACCACGACGGTTGAGGCCATTTCAAAGGCTTTTCTGGCAGGCATGGCCGCATGTATGGAGATGCGGCGGGCAAGCCCGGTGCGATCGATCATCGCGGCATATTTGTCCCGATCAGGGCCGTCGCCGACGATCACGCCCGACAGCGTTTTTCCCGTCATGCGTTCTGCCTTGGCAAAGGCGTCGATGAAGACGTCCGGTCCCTTGAGGTCACGAAGCATGCCGATATAGAGGAATTGCGCCGCTCCTTCCTTTGGCGGCGCTGCCTCGAACTCGTTTTCCTGAACGCCATTATAGATCATGGCCGTGCGGGTGCGCGGTTTGCCAACCTTGGCTTCATAGGTGTCCTGCTCAAACCGGCACACGAAACACAGTGCGTCGGTAAAGTGCTCCTGAAACCGTTCTATCCTGAGAAAGACCTGACCCTTGAGGCTGCGCCTGTCATAGTGCAGGCTGCCGCCGTGGGGCGAATAGAGGCGGGCGACGCGATACCTGTTTACCCGCAGCATCGAGCCGATCAAGCGTGCAAGCACGCCGCCCTTGGCGCTGTGCCCATGCAGAATGTCCGGCTGCAAACTTTTGATATGTTTATAGGAGCGCCACAGCGCCAGAATGTCTCCGGGGCTGATCGAGCGCCGGATCGGCAGCCTTGTCAGTCCGAGTTCGAGCATCGGCGCTATTTGCGCGAAGAGCTTGTCTTCATATGCGCCGCCTGTCGAGCTGTCGCAGACAATACCGACCTTGTGGCCTTGCCTGACATGTTCTTCGATCAAATCCCTCACGTGGCGGAAAACACCGCCAACCGGGGAGCGGAAGCAATGAATGATGCGTAGCGGAGGCCCGTCATTCGACATCGATACCGTCTCGTGCGTCAGAAGAAGCGTTCGCGAACGTAAACCGTATCACCGGCAAGGATCGGCGCGGTGATGCCTATGCGACCGGTTATCACATCCGTATTGATCTTGCGTGTGATGTCGACATCTGCCTGATTGGCGCGGGAGGTGAAGCCGCCTGCAATGGCGATGGCGTTCTGTGCGGTCATGCCGGGAACGTAGGAATATTGGCCCGGGCGGCCGACTTCACCCATGATGAAGACCGGACGGTAGCGGTCGATTTCGATTGTCACGTCAGGGTCGCGTAGATAGCCTTGCCGCAGCTTGGCGGCGATCGCGGCTTCAAGCTGCGGGAGTGTCTTTCCGCGTGCCGACACCTGTCCGACCAGCGGAAAGGCAATGTAGCCGGCCTGATCGACCGTGTATGTGTTTGTAAGGCCCGTCTGTTCGAAGACGTTGATACGCAGCCTGTCGCCGCTATCGACGTGATAGGGTTGCAGGGCAACCTCGTGGAATGCCTTCGGTGCGGGTTGATATGCCGTGCACCCCGACAGGGCCGACAGGGCGGCTAGGATGAGTGCTGTGACATGTCGTGATCCGGCGAGCGGCATTTCGTCAGGCTCCGAGTCGTTCAATGAGCACTCTTATCGGTCTGTTAGGGTTAATGGCCGGTAAACAGGGGGCGGCCAGACAGGGAAAATGGCGTTATTGCTGGTGATTTGTCCGGTTTAGTTTCCGGATTAACTGTTGTGTTACCGGCTACACTTAAACTTTGCGCCAAGTTGACGATCTATATTTGAAGAGGCGGGCTATCCCCGCATATGGAGCCCGGATGAACGGCGATCGCATGGATGACAGGGATGTGGATATAGATCTCGCCCGGCTGATGGCGGCAATATGGGAGCGCAAGCGGAGCATTGCTCTCATTACGCTTCTTGCCGGCGGCGGTGCCTTTGTCATGTCCAGCATGATGTCTCCCGCCTACAAGGGCGAGGCCCGTGTCCTCATCGAATCCCGTGCGGCATCCTTCGGGGCGTCGCCGCAGTCGAATACGCCTGCGGAACCAGCTCTCGACGAGCTGACAGTCTCCAGTCAGGTTCAGATCCTGCAATCGGTAGACCTCATCAAGCAGGTTGCCAGGGACATGAAGCTGCACGAACTCAACGAGTTCGATCCGGAGGCAAACCCGTCCTTCCTCTCGACGCTACTCGTCTCGGTAGGCGTCAAACGCGACCCGCTGCAGGTTGCACCCGAGGAGAGGGTTCTCAAGGCATTCCGGGAGAAGCTGCAGGTCTATCAGCTCGAAAGTTCGCGCGTTCTCGCTGTTGAATTCTCCTCGCAGGATCCGAAGCTCGCGGCCGCGATCCCGAACGAGATGATGAAGGTCTACATAGCGCTGCAGAGCGGCGCGAAACTGGACACGAGCACGGAAGCCGCTCGGTGGCTCGAGCCGGAAATTGCCAATCTTCGCGAGAAGGTTCGCGATGCCGATCGCAAGGTTGCCGCATATCGCGCATCCGCCGATCTTCTGTCGGCGGGGCAGGGCGAAACGCTGGCAACGCGGCAGCTTAGCGATGCGTCAACCGAACTCGCTCGTGTGCGAACGGAACGGGCCAACGCCGAAGCGCGTGCCGAAAGCGTGCGGAACGCTCTCTCAAGCGGTCGCCCGCTCGACACGTTCCCTGATGTTGTCGGGTCGCAGATGATCCAGCGCCTCAAGGAGAATGAGGCGGCGATCCGCAGCCAGATTTCGGATCTCTCGTCGTCGCTGCTCGAAGGCCACCCGCGCATCAAGGCGTTGCGCAGCCAGCTCGATGGCATCCAGAGCCAGATACAGGAAGAAACCCGCAAGGTTCTGGCGAGCCTTGAAAACGAGGCGAATGTCTCGCGTCTGCGCGAACGCCAGCTCGTCCAGCAGCTCAACATGCTCAAATCCGAAAGTGCGCGCGCCGGCGAACAGCAGGTCGGGCTGAACGATCTGGAGCGTGAAGCCACAGCCCAGCGTCAGCTGCTTGAAACCTATCTTGCCCGCTATCGCGAGGCGACCTCTCGCGCCGGTTCGGTAGAGTCGACGCCAGCCGATGCACGCGTCATTTCTACAGCGGTTGAGCCCCGCGAAGCTTATTTCCCCAAAACCGGGGCGATCACGATTGTCGTGACGCTGGCGGCATTCCTTCTTTCCTGCATCGTCGTGATGCTGCTGGAACTGTTCACCGGTCGCGCCTTGAAGCCCGTCGGTCGTTCTGCAGCCACGGCGGCTGCGGGCAACACGCCGAGCGTTTCCACCCTTGAAGATAGCGACGAGAGTGCCGATTACCCCGAGCCGACGCACGAGCCGAAGGCCGAGGAAAAGCGCCAGGCTGTTTTGTCGAAGCCTGACGTCGATCCAGCTCCCGCCGCCGCTGCATTGCTGCCCGTCGTGACACCCGCCGCGGTTTCCGAGGAAAAACCGCAGATCTTAGAGACTACGGCAGACGCAGCAGAAGACGCGGCCCAGGTGGGAGAGAATGATGCTCAGGACGATTTCTCCGTTCACGCCGTTGCCTCGTTTCTTGCAACGCGCATAGCAAAGCCCGTTGTTGCAGTCGTATCTCCGACTGGGGATAGCGGATCCACCACGACCGTCATGCTGGCGCGGGCGCTCTCTGAAATGGGTCGTTCCGTCGTTCTGGTCGATATGACGGCTTCGGCATGTCCAACGCGCCTTATGGCTGCGGACTCTGGCCTGCCGGGGATCATGGATCTTTTGGCCGGAGCGGCCGCCTTCGGCGAAACGATCCATAGCGACAGGCTCTCCGACGCTCACATCGTGCCGCAGGGTAATGCTCGGCCGCGTGAGGCGATGCGTGCCATCGACCGCCTGACCATGATCCTGAACGCGCTTTCCGATGCCTATGATACCGTTCTGGTGGAATGTGGTGCGGTCCAGATCCAGAGTCTTGAAAAGATGCTGCGGCGGATGCCTGCCGAAATCGTCGTCTCTGTGCCGGATACCAAAGATCCGGTGCTGGAAAAGACCCTCGGCGATCTGCTGGCGCATGGTTACGAGCAGGCTTTGCCGATGTCGGGCATACGCAAGCCCGATCACCTCAGCGCGGCGTGACCCACAGGCGACGCTTCCGATATCGGGTGGATCTTGATCCTAATCCTCGCTGGAGGCGGCCGAACCGCCTCCGTCCCACCGCCGGGCGCGTAGCCGCTGGATGAGGGCATAAAGCGTCGGGTTCGTTTTGATGGCGCTCTTGGTTCTGGCTATTGCCACGAAAGCGGCGGCAGCAAGTCGGCCCTTCAGTGTCAGCGGCAGGAATATGTCGTGCTGCACCGTCGTCAGCGGGCACCAGCTGCGTTTGTAAAGCTGGTCGCCGACCCCGAAATCGAAAAGAGCAGCCTTCTCCTCGCAAGCCCGCTCGATCATCAGCCAGAAGAGCAGTTCCCCGGGGCTGAGATCTTTGGCAACCGATTCATCGATCGAGCCGAACTGGCAGATAACGTGGTCCTGCTTTCGTGACAGACCCGCAACGGCAGCGATGACGCCCTCGTTGTCTCCATGAAGCCGGATGGCGTGCAGCTCCAGCGCGGCGTCCTTGCCAGCCGACTCCACGGATGCAAGATCGTAGAAGAAATCTTTGACGGATTGCTGCCGGAAGACGTCGGGGATGCCTTGCGCGGCAAAACGCATCGATTTCTGGCGAAAGAAGGTTTGTAGCAACTGGCATTTTTCGTCCGGAGTGCGGGCGATTACGTGGCTGTAGCCACCCAGTTCCTCGGCGCGGCGAATCTGTATCCGGAATTTCTTGCGCCGCCTTTTGGCGTTCAACTGCCTGATTGTCTCTTCCATGCTGCCCAGCAGCGGAAGCTGAAAGGCGGGATTCTGGTTTTCGACGGAGGCGAGATGCGCAAGCGCACTCGGGCGCCCGCGCCAGATAAGCGGCACATTTTGCAATGCCAGAACGTCGGCCTTTCCTCTCAGAAGCCTTTTCGATTCCCGCGCGATTGCGACAGCCGCAGTGGCTCCGGAGGTTTCGATGAACGAGGGATCGAAAAGCCCGGTATTGATGTTATTGAAGCGCCCGCCCGGAAAACATGCTTTTCTTATGCCGTTTTCCCGGACGATCTCAAGCGGCAGCAGAAAGACTGTTTTGTCGCCCTGGCGACCGCGAATGACATGAAGCGGACTGTTTTGCGTCTTTGCCCAGATGAAGCACCAGTCCAGTCCCTGATGCAGCGAGTTGAGTGCGTCATCATCCAGAAGGTTCCATTCGGCGCGGATGGTTTCGATATCATCCACGAGATCTACGGTCAGCCGATCGGTACGCCGCCGCTCGTGCAGAGCAGGGCCGTGCACCGAAGTAAACCTCGCATTGCCATCCTGGCTTTTGACCGGCCCCTCCGCCGTCATCCGTTCTCTCCGCTTGATCAAGCCGGACTATAGATGCCACCGGCAAACAATGTCTTTATACGCGACACGAAGCTGAGAACGATTACGCGGTTTTGTTCAGGCTATTTGATCGGTTTTGGTCCAGCCATCCAGCGAATGACGAGCATTGCGGGCAATATCCATAAAAGCCCGGTGAGGATGAAATAGACCAGATGCACCCACCATGGCGATTGCGCCAGCACGGCGGCCGCAACAGAGGTTGCCAGAACGGCGTAAACGACGACAAGACAGATGATAAAGATGGTGCCGATGAGCGATCTGAGGCGAGGGCGCATGAGGATATCCGTCATTGAATTCTTTGACGGAGTATAGCGCCGCGACGGGATGCCGCAAACCCATAGGTCTTGTTTTACAGTGCGGGTTGGGGCTAATCAGGCACAGGCTGAACAATGGAGATCGGCAAGATGCGATCAAGCGGCATGACGGTGGCAAACGGTTCTGTTGAACTGGCGGTTGGAACCGCCCTGCAGAAACAGGAGAAGGATCGCCGCCTGCTACGTGTCTGGCTGCGTGTTGTGCTTTTCACGCTCTTTTGTCTGGTCCTCGTCGGCGGCGCGACCCGTCTGACGGAATCTGGCCTCTCCATTACCGAGTGGAAGCCGATCCATGGCGCCATTCCGCCGCTTTCCGTTGCCGAATGGGAAGAGGAATTCCAGCTTTACAAGCGTATTCCGCAATACCAAGAAATCAATAAGGGCATGTCGCTCGATGAGTTCAAGACCATCTTCTGGTGGGAGTGGGCGCACCGGCTGCTGGCGCGGGCTATCGGCGTGATTTTCGCCTTGCCGCTCGCCTATTTCTGGCTGACGGGCCGGATCGAAAAACGCCTGCGCCTGCCGCTGGTCGGTCTTCTGGCGCTCGGAGGGTTTCAAGGGTTCATCGGCTGGTGGATGGTGTCTTCCGGTCTCGTCAACCGCACGGATGTTTCGCAATATCGTCTGGCAACGCACCTGACGATTGCCTGCCTGATTTTTGCGGGATGCATGTGGATATTGCGCGGGCTGTCCGTTCACTCACCGGATGCCGCCAACGAGCGCACGGGTAGGCGTTTCGCCATGGTGCTCGCGCTGCTCTGTCTGTTCCAGATTTATCTCGGTGCGCTTGTGGCGGGGCTGAATGCCGGACTTTCCTACAATACCTGGCCTTTGATGGATGGCTCGCTGGTGCCGGGCGATCTCTTCCTTCAGCAGCCATGGTGGATCAACCTGTTCGAGAACCCCAAGACGGTGCAGTTCGTGCATCGTCTCGGTGCCTACCTGCTGTTCGCCGCAGCACTCTGGCATATGGTGGCAATGGGACGCGCCTTGCCAGCCACCCCGCACGCGCGGCGCTCCGCCCTGTTTTTCGTGTTGATCTGCATTCAGGCTGCCCTCGGCGTCACGACGCTTCTCATGCATGTCGATATCCATGTCGCACTTGCACATCAGGGCATGGCGTTGATTGTGCTGGGCTTCGCCATTGCGCATTGGCGCGGGTTCATCGGTGAATATCGGCCAGCCGTTGCAGTGGAAGTCAGGGACTGAGCAGCAAAGGGCGAGCGACACGCAGGAATGAAAGGCGTTCCTGCGCGTTTACACTCTCGTCAAACGGTGTCCCGTCTTCCAGTGACCAGCAGATCGACAGGCCCGCATGGGCAATCGCATAACGCAGGATCTTGTCCTTCGGACAATTCAGGGCGGTCGAGAAGAGATCGATCAGCGTGCGAATGCGGTGCGGGTCGAGGATGTCCTGCAGCGCGTTGAGCGGATTGCCGAAAACATTCGCGACATCGTAGGCGGGGTCGCCCATCAATCCCAGCGGGTCGATGGCCAGCCAGCCACGCTCTCCGCCGCCGATGATGTTGTCGTGATGCAGGTCGCCATGCAGCGGGCGCGCATTTTCCTGAGAGTCCAGAAGCGACGCCGCAAAGTCGGCGCAGAACCGCAGCGGCTCGGCCAGCCGCTCGTCGGTTTCCTTGCTGGCGCGATCAAACAACGATTGGAAGTGCCTCAAAAGCGGCGTCAGATCGGTGGGCGCGGTCCCGCCGGTGCTGTGCAGCCTGCCAAGCAGATCGATGATGATCTCGTTGCTGGCCGCCTCACCATGCTGCAGGCGATGGTGCCTGAGCAGGATATCGCCTGCGTCTTCCAGCAGGCAGGCAGTGGCATGCTTTTCAAGAAGCCGCACAGCGCCATTGCCGTTACGCCATTCGAGAAATGCCATGCCCGGCAATTCGCCCACCCCGCGGGGCTTCAGCCGTTTCAGGACCGCTTTGCGGCCGTCTGCCAGGGTGACGCGGTGAATGATGCTGCCTGGCGTGTCGGCAAGAAGAAAGGCGGAGGATATCATCCACCGCCTCATCAGGTCTTCGGTTATAGAAACTGCGGCATCGCCGTTATTCATGCGGAGAGCATCAGTTCCATGTTCTGAACGGCGGCACCCGATGCACCCTTGCCGAGATTGTCGAGCACCGCAACGAGGTTGATATGCTCTGCCGTGCCGAACACGTAGAGCTTCATCGTGTCCTTGTTGACCAGCTCTTCGGCATCGATGCGGGCAATCGCCTTGCTTTCCTCAAGCGGAACGACTGTGACGATATCCTGGCCGGCATAGTGGGCGACCAGCGCTGCATGCACCGTTTCGATGCTCGCGCCATCCTTCAGATCGGCGACGAACAGCGGAACCTGCACGATCATGCCCTGCGCGAAACGGCCGACGGAGGGGGAGAACAGCGGCGAACGATCCAGAAGGCCATGCTGCTTCATTTCCGGCACGTGCTTGTGCTTGAGTGTCAGGCCGTACAGGAAGTTGTTGGCGCTGATGGCATCATCGCGGCTCTGGTCTTCCATCTGGCCGATAAGCTGCTTGCCGCCGCCGGTATAACCCGAAACGGCATTGACGCTCACCGGATACCCGTCCGGCAGGATGCCGGCAGCGCGCAACGGCCGGATAAGGCCGATCGCGCCCGTCGGGTAACAGCCGGGATTGGCCACGAAACGGGCGGACCGCACCCTGTCGGTCTGTTCCTTGTCCATTTCCGCAAAGCCATAGGCCCAGTCCTGATGGGTCCGGAACGCGGTGGAGGTGTCGATGATGCGGACGTTGTTGTTACCCGCGACCATGGCAACCGCTTCCCGCGAAGCATCGTCGGGAAGGCAGAGAATGGAAATATCGGCACCGTTGAGCAGGTCTCCGCGCATCGCTGCGTTGCGGCGCTCGGCCTCGGGAATGGACAGCAGCTCGATATCGCGGCGGCCGGCAAGGCGCGTGCGGATCTGCAGACCCGTGGTGCCGTGTTCGCCGTCGATGAAAATCTTCGCTGTCATGTCCTTGTCCTGACTTTTCAGTGTGTTGTATCGGTTTGCGGATTCATTGTCTCAAACGGCTTTCGCCAGCCGTTCGGCGCGCAGGCCAAGCATATACATTGCAACCGTCGCCCCGGCAATGGCGGTGACATCGGCATGGTCATAGGCAGGCGCGACTTCGACGACATCGGAGCCGCGAATATCCAGTTGACCCAATCCGCGAAGAACCGAGAGTACCTTGGCGCTGGTGGGGCCGCCCGCAACCGGAGTACCCGTACCCGGTGCAAAGGCAGGATCGAGGCAGTCGATATCGAAAGTCAGATAGACCGGCATGCCTGCCGTATGCCGGACGATCAGCGAGGCAATGTCACTTGCCCGCATCTCTTCCACCTCGTAGCCGTGCAGAATGTGGATGCCGAAATCGTCGGGCGCATGGGTGCGGATGCCGATCTGGATCGAGCGGTCCGGATCGATCAGGCCTTCACGCACCGCTCGCGCCACGAATGAACCGTGGTCGATACGCTTGCCGTCATCGAACCAGGTGTCCTGATGCGCATCGAACTGAACCAGCGCCAGCGGGCCGTGTTTGGCCACATGCGCTTTCAACAGCGGCCAGGTGACGAAGTGGTCGCCGCCGAGCGTCAGCAGGTAGTCCGTTTTGGAGATGATCCTGCGCGCTTCCTTTTCGATTGTCTCCGGCGTCTTCCAGTGGTTGCCGTAGTCGAGCAGGCAGTCGCCGTAATCGATTGTCGGCATATGCGCGAACAGATCGCGCCCGAACGGATATTGCGGATCGTTGTCGAAGATGGCGGAGGCGCGGCGGATGGCCTGCGGCCCGAAACGTGCGCCGGGGCGGTTGGAGGTCGCCGCATCGAACGGAATGCCCCAGACTGCCGTTGAAACGCCCTTGAGGTTCTTCGTGAACTTTCTTCGCATGAAAGACAGTGTACCCGCATGGGTCGGGTCGGTCGCGGCCGATGTAAGGGTCGTTGCGGTGAAGGCGTGGTCGATGGTTTTCGATGGCATGTGTTTCCCCGACAGTCTTTGCCGCAAGGTTGCGGTTTTATCGGGTCAAAGACAAGGGTGCATGACAAGGAAAAAGGCGGAGCCGAAGCCCCGCCTTTCGAAGTTCTGTATTCCGGAAGCGATTAACGCTTGGAGAACTGGAAGGAACGGCGAGCCTTGGCCTTACCGTACTTCTTACGCTCGACGACGCGGCTGTCGCGGGTCAGGAAGCCACCCTTCTTCAGAACGGAGCGCAGGCCCGGTTCGAAGTAGGTGAGAGCCTTGGACAGACCGTGACGAACTGCACCGGCCTGGCCGGACAGACCGCCGCCAGCAACCGTGGCAACGATGTCGAACTGGCCAGAGCGAGCAGCAGCAACGAGAGGCTGCTGAAGGATCATCTGGAGAACCGGACGTGCAAAATATGCAGAGAAGTCACGGCCGTTGATGATGATCTTGCCGGAGCCAGCCTTGACCCATACGCGGGCTACGGCGTTCTTGCGCTTGCCGGTCGCGTAGGAGCGGCCGAGGGTATCAACCTTGCGGACGTGCACGGGAGCCGAAGCTTCCGATGCCGGGGCGAGGTCTTTCAGAGAGGAAAGATCGGCCATTATCAGGCGCTCCTTACGTTCTTCTTGTTCAGCGATGCGACGTCGAGAGCGACGGGCTGCTGTGCTTCGTGCGGATGGTTCGAGCCGGCGTAAACGCGCAGGTTCTTCATCTGGCGACGGCCGAGCGGGCCGCGCGGAATCATGCGCTCGACGGCCTTCTCAACGACGCGCTCCGGGAAGCGGCCTTCGATGATCTGGCGAGCCGTACGCTCCTTGATGCCACCCGGGTAACCGGTGTGCCAGTAGTACTTCTTGTCGGAATACTTGTTGCCGGTGAAGACAGCCTTCTCAGCGTTGATGATGATGACGTTGTCGCCGTCATCGACGTGAGGGGTGTAGGTTGCCTTGTGCTTGCCGCGCAGGCGGGTTGCAACGATGGTGGCGAGACGACCAACAACGAGGCCTTCGGCGTCGATGATGATCCACTTCTTCTCCACCTCAGCGGGCTTCTGAACGAAAGTAGACATGTTTTCACTTTCTTTTGGACCCGTCATGCTCAAAAAAAACATGCAGGCGTTTCTTGTTGCTTGGGTTTGGTTGCCTTTTGAGCAACCGCAAATGACCGCTTTCCGGCAGGAATTCAGTCTGGGGCGCTTATACGGTGCGGCGGAAAAAGCGTCAATATCGTTGATTTTTGCAACTGTAAAAATAAAGCAGTAAAAACAATGGCTTATTTATGTGGTATTATTTTACCTCATCTGTTTGAGCCATTCAGCCCAGCCGCATGACCAGAACACCGGCCGCGATGATCGCTCCGGCGGCATAACGCCAGATGCTGGCCCGTTCCTTGAGCACGACGACCGAGATTACGATTGCAAACAGGATGGAGGTTTCGCGAAGCGCCGCTACCACGGCAACCGGGGCTTTTGTCATGGCGTAAAGGGCAAGGCCGTAAGAGAGAATGGAGCCGCCACCGCCAATCAGTCCTCGCCACCAGTTCCGCCTGACGTGCTGGACGACAGGCGTCACGCCGCGCTGACAGAAGGCGAATGCGAAGAGCAGGACGGGGGGCAGAAGCGACATCCATAACGTATAGGAAATCGCGTTGCCCGAAAGTCGTGCGCCGACGCCGTCCACAAAGGTGTAGGAGGCTATGACGAAAGCATTGATAAGAGCGACGGTAATGGCCCGTCCTCCACCGTGCCGGGCTTCGAAAGCAAGTGTCAGAATGCCGGCGGAAATCACCGCAATGCCGAGAAGCGCGACCGGGCTCAATAGCTCACTGAGAAACAGACTGCTCGATGCGGCAACGATCAAAGGCGCGACGCCACGCATGACGGGATAAACCAGACCGATATCGCCAATGGTGTATGCTTTGGCGACGAGACGGAAATAAGCGAACTGCAGGAAGGCCGAGGCGATCAGAAACGGCAGGGCTATAGGAGCGGGAAGTGGCAGGAACGGCAGGAACGGGATGGAGCATGCAGCCGCGCCGGCCGCAATCAGCGAAGCATCGAGCGATTTGTCTGATCCGGCTTTCACCAGTGCGTTCCAGCTCGCATGCAGCAATGCGCCCAGCAGAACCAGCAGGAATATCTCGATTGTCACGATAGATTCGCCCAAAATATTTTCACTTCATCTATCGTATTTCACGCGGGCGCGGTACTTTTATTGGCTATGATGGCGCGATGGTTATCTCGCTAAAGCGCCAATTCCCGCAGTCGGGGCGAGCCTAGTCCGATGCCGTCCCTGTCGTGCTCATTATTTAGCCTGCCTTTGCAAATTTGCTGCTCCAGCCGCACAGCTTTTGGTTTTGCTTCGGCACTGTTTTTCGGGTTGTTTTGATCGCGTGCCTTTTGCTCATGTTACGCATCAAATCGATTTGCATCTCCTCAAGGCGATCCATCGCTTGCAATGCTCAATTGAAGGGTGATGATGAAAAACAATTTCAGATTAGGCCTACTACACGAACTGAAACGTTTCAGTTGCGATAAATGCCGCCGCAGGCTCATGCGACTAAAGAATTAGATGTGACTAATATTCCTGTGAACGGAATGAAAACAAACAGGAGACGAATAGCGCATGTTATGCACGCTAATGGTGTTGGTTGGGATTTTTTTCGAGGCGCGTTGATTCGGCCGCAATCCTTGCGTGAGAAGTCTGCATTTGAAAACGCGACCGCTTGTGAAATCATTTTGCAAAAGTTGCGCGGCTGTACCGCAGGGTCGCAAATTTGCGGGTGTGCTCTTTATCACGTGCGTAGGGCAACCTAGATGGAAGAAGATCGTTGGGTCTGAAGTGCCTGTCGCGAAGCGCGAGCGCCTTGAAAAAGGCTATTCGGCAAATGCGGGGCTCGAAGCGCGACGGGTGGTGAGTGCATTGTTTCACGCGCAGTCCTGACCGATGGGATGGCAAGAAGAGTGTAAGAAAGGTACCGTTGGCATGCAACATGACCACTACAATCCGGACTACCTCCGCAAGATTCTGAAGGAAGTTGAAACGATTGCCCTCGTGGGCGCGTCTCCCAATCCGGCCCGACCGAGTTTTGGCGTGATGCGTTTTCTGCTCTCCATGGGGTACAGGGTGATACCGGTCAATCCGGGGCAGGCAGGCAAAGAAATTCTCGGGCAGAAAGTCTATGCCCGGCTTGCCGATATACCGGAGCCTGTAGACATGATCGACGTTTTTCGCGCGCCGGAATATCTGTCCGATGTTGTGGAGGAGGCGATTCTCCTGCCGGAGCGCCCGGCCGTGATCTGGGGGCAGCTTTCCGTTCGCGATGACAATGCTGCCGCCAAGGCCGAAGCCTACGGCATGGATGTCGTGATGGACCGTTGCCCTGCCATTGAGTATCCGCGTCTCAATATCGCACGATAGTTGGAATGCAACAGGCTTACCATTTGCCGTCAGGACGTTATTATTCCTCCAAAATTTCAAGTGATTTCAAATGGAGGAAACATCATGTCGAGCAGCAATCCCGGTTTCGCAACGCTAGCCGTTCATGCAGGTGCGCAGCCTGATCCGACGACAGGCGCCCGCGCAACGCCGATCTACCAGACAACGGCCTATGCGTTCCGGGATTCCGACCATGCCGCAGCCCTTTTCGGGCTGAAGGAGTTCGGGAATATCTACACGCGCATCATGAACCCGACGCAGGCGGTTCTGGAAGAACGCGTGGCGGCATTGGAGGGTGGCACGGCAGCACTCGCGGTTGCTTCCGGACATGCGGCCCAGATGCTTGTCTTCCATACGATTCTTCAGCCGGGTGACAACTTCGTCGCGGCACGCCAGCTTTACGGCGGTTCCGTCAATCAGTTCGGTCATGCATTCAAGAATTTCGGCTGGCAGGTCCGCTGGGCAGATGCGGCGGAGCCGGCAAGTTTTGAAAGCCAGATCGATGGGCGCACACGTGCGATCTTCATCGAGAGTCTCGCCAATCCCGGCGGCACTTTTGTCGACATCGCTGCCATCGCTGAAGTCGCGCACCGGCACGGTTTGCCACTGGTCGTCGACAACACCATGGCGAGCCCCTATCTCATCCGCCCGCTGGAGCATGGGGCGGATATCGTCGTTCATTCGTTGACGAAGTTCCTCGGCGGTCACGGCAATTCCATGGGTGGCATCATTGTCGATGGCGGCACGTTCGATTGGTCGGCGACGGACCGGTATCCCGCCCTTTCGCAGCCGCGTCCGGAGTATTCCGGTGTCGTGCTGCACCAGACCTTCGGTAACTTTGCCTTCGCCATCGCCTGCCGCGTGCTCGGGCTTCGCGATCTTGGCCCGTCGATTTCGCCATTCAACGCCTTCCTGATTCTTACGGGCATCGAAACACTGCCGCTGCGCGTTCAGCGCCATTCCGACAACGCGCTTGCTGTCGCCAAATGGTTGAAGGCGCATGCCCAGATCGGCTGGGTACACTACGCCGGACTGGAAGACAGCGACAATCATGCGATCCAGCAGCACTATTCGCCGAAAGGCGCAGGCTCTGTCTTCACCTTCGGCATCAAGGGTGGATATGAAGCCGGAAAGAAGCTGGTCGAGGGACTGCAGCTCTTCTCGCACCTCGCCAATATTGGCGATACACGCTCCCTGGTCATCCATCCGGCCTCCACCACCCACGCGCAGTTGACGCTGGAACAACAAAAGGCCGCGGGTGCTGGCCCCGATGTCGTTCGCCTTTCGATCGGCATCGAGGATGTGAACGACATCATCGCCGACATCGAACAGTCGCTCGCCAAGATCTGATCCCGCCGGAGCATGCCCATGACGAATTTTCTGACATTTGCGAGTGGCGGCGATATCGCTTCCGTTCAGCCGGAGGAGGGCGCGCCCGCGCCCGATCGGCTGATTTCCGGCGATCCCAGATTCACGACGTGGAATCTGGAAGAGGCCACAGGCGGCCTTTATGCCGGGATTTGGCAATCGACACCCGGAAAGTGGAGGGTGGTCTATGACGAATGGGAATATTTCAGCATCCTCGAAGGCCACTCGATCCTGACGGAAGAGGGTGGCGAGCCGATCCACCTCAAGACAGGGGACAGGCTCATCCTTCGGCCCGGTTTCAAGGGGACGTGGGAAGTCATCGAGACGACGCGCAAGGATTACGTCATCCGCCTGTAAGGGCGGATGATCCGCGGCCTGCGCCGCTCAGCGCAGCAACAATGCCAGAAGCGGCGCCATGAGAACATTCAGCAGTCCGACGATGACCATGACCAGCCCGGCAATGGAGCCTTCCTCCTGACCGATCTGGTGTGCCCGTGCGACACCGGCGCCATGCGCGCCCATGCCGAAGAGGGCACCGCGCGCCAGCGATGATTTGAGCGGAAGATAGCGCAGCAGGGTTTCGCCAAGTGCAGCGCCCAGAACGCCGGTCACAACGACGAAAACCGCGGTCAGGTCCGGCACGCCGCCAATATCCTGCGAAATCGTCATCGCGAAAGGTGTGCTGATCGAGCGTGGCAGGAGGCTGAGGCGCAATGCCCCGTCGATGCTGAGGAGGCTTGCCAAACCCCAAGCGGTCACCATTGCCGTTGTGCTGCCAACCGTTACGCCGAAGACCAGGACCGGCCAGTAACGACGGATCATCGCCCTCTGCTCATAGATGGGAAGGGCGAAGGCCACGGTCACCGGACCAAGCAGCAGCATCAGCCAGTGGGTCGCGTGGATATATTCCGCGTAACCGGTCTTCATGACGAGCGCGATGGCGATCAGTAGTAATGGCGCAAGCAGCAGCGGGGACAGGAACGGCTTCGGCCAGCGACGGTAAATCCGCTTTGCGACGTAATAGAGCAGAATTGTCGCGGCCGACCAGAACGCCGTCTGGAACAGGGCGCTGTCAGACGGAAACATGACGGTGCTCCAGCCGCATCATCATCCGGTAGCCGAAATCGACAGCGAGCGCCGTTGCGCACATCACAGCTGCCGTGCCGCCGAGAATGACGGCCAGGATCTTCAAGCCGACAATACCGAGAAATTCCTGGTGGTCGAGAACCGCCAGAACGGCGGGAACGAAAAAGAGCAGCATATCAGCGAGCAGCCATTGTGCGCCACCGCGCATCGTGGTCGGCTTGAGCTTGCCCGAGGCGAGCAGCAGAAGCACGAGAGCCAACCCGGCGACTGCGCCGGGAATCGGCAGATACGTCATACGAACGATGCCTTCGCCGAGCAGCCAGAACGCGCTGATAAGAATTATCTGGAAAAGTCGGCTGGTGACTATGCGGAGAGTGTGTGCTGCCCTGTTCATCGTCATCTGACTGACCCTTGCTGCGACAACCTCCCTTGACGTGCACTATAGTTTGCGCGTCTATATTCTCAAAATGAATTGATTGAATAATATCAAGTCCAGATTGGAATATTATGGAGTTGCGGACACTGAACGCCTTTGTGGAAGTCGTCCGGCAGGGCGGGTTCTCGCAGGCCACGAAGACGGTCTTCATGACGCAATCCGCCATCAGCAAGGCGGTGAAGCAGCTTGAGGACGAACTTGGCCTGGTCCTGCTGGATCGCATCGGTCATCGATCCACGCTGACGGAAGCCGGGAAAATCGTCTATGAGCGCGCAGTGAGAATGTTGACGGAACGGTGTGACCTGATTACCGAACTGTCGGACCTGCGTGGCCTGCAGCGTGGCAGCCTGCGTCTTGGTCTGCCGCCAATTGGCTCGGACATGCTGTTCGCACCTCTGTTCGCCATTTACCGCAGCCGTTATCCGGGCATCGAGATACAGCTTGTGGAACACGGCAGCAAACGTCTGGAGGAACTGGTGAGGGCGGGAGAGGTCGATCTCGGCGCATCGCTCCTGCCGGTGCCGGACGACTTCGAATGGCAGGATGTGCGCAAGGAGCCGCTCGAGGTGCTGATGCCCGGTAGCCACGCCTTGGCAGATCGCACCATTGTTGATCTGCACGAACTGCAGGATATCCCGTTCATTCTTTTTGATGCCGGGTTCGCGCTCAACCCGATCATTCTCGATGCCTGTCGACAGGCAGGTTTTTCACCGAACATTGCTGCCAGAAGCAGCCAGATCAATTTCATAGTGGAACTGGTGGGCGCCGGTCTGGGCGTCGGTTTCCTGCCGCGTATGATTGCGGAAAAACGCGTTCGCCCCGGCGTGGTGCATATCCCGGTGTCCACACCGGGAATGCAATGGCATATGGCCTGGATATCGAGAAAGGGCGCCTATCTGTCTCATGCTGCCCGCGCCTGGCTTGATCTTGCACGAAGCGAAAGCATGAGCTGAGTGAACTGCCTCACCAGGTCATGTCAAGCCGCTCCAGTCCATGGAACGGATAGACGTTCTTGACTTTGGGGGGGGAGGCAATCCGCAGGTTCGGCAGACGCTCGAAAAGAAGCGGCAGAACGAGGTTGAGTTCCAGTCGTGCCAAAGGCGCACCGATGCAGAAATGAATGCCTGCGCCGAAGGAGACGTTCGCGCCTTCGTCCCTGTCAGGCTTGAAGTCGAGAGGATCGCTGAATTTCAGCGGATCGAGATTAGCGGCCGCCAGAATGAGATTGATCCTGTCACCGCGCTCGAACCTGATGCCGTCGATTTCTGCCGATTCCAAGGCCCACCGCTGAAAAAGATGGACCGGGGCACAGATACGCATCGTCTCCTCGACGACACGTTCGGTGGCGGCCTCATCGCGAAACAGCCTCTCCGGCGCTATACCGCTTTCCAGTATCACGCGCACCGAGTTGCCGATCTGATGCACCGTTGCCTCATGGCCGGCATTCAGAAGAACGATCGTCGTGGAAACGAGTTCGTCGTCCGTCAGGTACTGGCCCTTATGTTCCGTATGAATCATGTGGCTCAGCAGATCGTCCTGCGGATTTGCCCTGCGCTCCGCGATCACGCCGCGCACATAGTCGGCAAACTCCCTTGCTGCCCCGTCCGCGGCCAGTTCGTCGTCGTAGGTACGCTTGAACATGTACATGCCGACATAGTCATGCGACCACTTGAGCAATTGCGGCCCCATCGCCTCGGGAATGCCGATCATGTTCGCGATCATCGTCACCGGAATGATATCGGCGAATGAGGAGAGCAGTTCCGTCTTGCCTTCCTTCTCGAAGGCGTCGATCAGCCGGTTGGTCAGCGCCAGTATTTCCGGTTTCATTTTTTCGACATGGCGGGACACGAAGGCACGGTTGACCAACGTGCGCAGTCGGGTGTGTTCCGGCGGCTCTATTTCGAGAAGCGAATGCTGCTCTGCCGCGTAGAAGTGTTTCACATGGTCGGACGGTTCAGGCAGTCCGAGTTCCTCGCGGCTGGCGACGTGGAGTATCTGTCGCCCGAAGCGGCGGTCGCGCAGCAGGCTGCTGACGTGATCGTATCCTGTGAAGAACCATTGTTTCTGCTCTTCCCAGTAAAAGGTGGGACAGTGCGCATGAAGCAGGGCATAGGCCGCGTTGGGATTGAGGTAAAATGCCGGATCGCGCGCATCGAAGGAAACGCGGCGTTCAACGGGATCTATTTTCAGGAAGGGCGATGATGCTGTCATGCCCTAGCTCTAGAACGGCTATCACGATTTGAAAAGTGCTCTGCGCCACCTCAATCCATTATCGGCTTCGGGGGCTCTCGACGGGGGAGTTTCAGCGCTGAGCTATTGCCGCTATCCGGTGCAGCGCCGCCACCTGCCGGTCGGCATAGTTGTCCATCGGGTCTTCCTGACGGTCAGCCGCAGGGACAACAATATTGGCCGATTCACGGCAGATGACGGTCCTGTTTCTGCCGGTCTTTTTCGCGGAATAGAGCGCACGGTCCGCCTCGGTCAGAAGCAGGTTCAGATTGGCGTCTTCGATCGGGGCGTCGGCGATACCCGCACTGGTCGTCACCTGAATATGCGTGCCGTCGGCGCGCACAGGTACTCTGCAGAGGGTGCTGCGGATGCATTCGGCGATTGCGATTGCCTGCGTCGTGTCGTCTGCGGCGGCGATCAGCGCGAATTCCTCGCCGCCCATTCGCACGAACAGTCCCTGGCCGTTGATGGTTTGGACGGCCATGCTGCAAAAATGCACGAGAACAGCGTCACCGGCCTGATGGCCGTATCTGTCGTTGATCTTCTTGAAGTGGTCGATGTCGAACACCGTCAGCACCACGCGGCTGGCTGGCGCTGGTGAGCATGACTTTATACGCTCGAACTCTTCTGCAAGACCGCGCCGGTTCAGGACGCCGGTCAGATGGTCGGTCATGGCGAGGCGGCTAAGGCGTCGTTCCGTCTCTTCCATCATGATCTTCGCACTGATCATGATGATGGCGGTGAAGCCGAGCGCGCTGGAAAACGCCAGAGGGACTGTCAAGGGAAGGGCATGCGGAGAGGTCATGTCCTTCGGCAGCACGAAGAACGCTGTGACGATACTTGAAACCGCCTGGAGCACGAGGATTGCAGCGAGCAGTTTGCGATTGCCCTGATTGTGCGCATCTTTTTTCAGGACGATGGAAGCCAGCATGAAGTAGCCTGCCGCCGCACAGAATTGATAGAGCAAGATGCGCGACACCATGTTGTGGCGGACAGGCTCCAGAAACATGCCTGCCACCCACAGCAGGGCGGGAATCGCGGTCCAGCCGCCGATCTTGCGCTGCTCGAAGGAAAGAAGGCCTGCCATCCAGAACCCGAATGCCGCGAGTGTCAGGGTGTTACCGACCTGTATCGAGAGGAAGCTGGCGATTTCTCCGCGCATCGCGATCAGGATGGTTCCAGTTCCGGTCGCGACGAAGCCCGCTGCAAAGTAGAGATTATGGCGCCGTGAAGGGCCGTGCAGCCAGAGTACACCGAGCAGGACGGCAAGGGTCAAAGTTTCGGCGGCCCACAGGAATAGGCCAGTCTTCGCATCCAGCATTGCAAAAAATTCCTACTCGCGCGATCGCGCCCAAAAAGGCAGGCTCCGGTGCCGGACAACGTGTCGCGGCGCCGGAAACCTATCAAGATGCCATTTCGTCCACGGTGGGTCGTTACCCCTGCGGGCGGCGAAATTCGACAGGCAGTATCACCATCAAATACCTAACGAGTTCTTGCCACTGATAAGTTACATCTGTGTATAACGAAATGATTTTATGTTTACCCGCCGGTTACCAAGAATTGCATCCTGCGTGGAAAACAGGTCTGGACCGCTTTTGCCGGTTTCAGGGACGCCCAGACCTGTTAAGGAGCAGGCCGAAACACGCTTCTGTCGTTAAGGATATGCGGCTTCGTGTCTTGAAGTACGGTGCAGGGACACTCTATGTAGAGAAATGAAGCCTAGAAGTGATTCCGAAGCGGGTTTCCGCAACGGCTAAGAGTTTGACAAAGGACGGACATGAAAAATCCAGTTGATACCGCCATGGCTCTGGTGCCGATGGTCGTAGAGCAGACCAATCGCGGCGAACGGTCCTATGACATCTACTCACGTCTTCTCAAGGAGCGCATCATCTTCCTCACCGGCCCGGTAGAGGATCACATGGCGTCTCTCGTTTGTGCGCAGCTTCTGTTCCTTGAGGCGGAAAACCCCAAGAAGGAAATCGCGCTTTACATCAATTCCCCCGGCGGCGTCGTCACGGCGGGAATGGCTATCTACGATACGATGCAGTTCATCCGTCCTGCCGTGTCGACGCTGTGCGTCGGTCAGGCTGCGTCGATGGGGTCGCTGCTTCTTGCCGCAGGTGAGAAGGGCATGCGCTTCGCAACGCCGAATGCGCGCATCATGGTTCACCAGCCTTCCGGCGGTTTCCAGGGGCAGGCATCCGACATCGAACGCCATGCTCGTGACATCATCAAGATGAAGCGTCGCCTGAATGAAGTTTATGTCAAGCACACCGGCCGCACGCTGGATGAAGTTGAAAAAACGCTCGATCGCGACCACTTCATGGATTCCGAGGAAGCAAAGGACTGGGGTGTGATCGACAGGATTCTCACCTCGCGTCAGGAAATCGAAGGCGCCTCCGCGAATTGAGACGCACGGCTTTTTGAAGGTTGAAAGCTCCGGCAAAAGTAATTTCGGGGCTTTCAAGCGGAAAAGAAAGCGCTAATAGTACATATTAAGGCTGTGTTGAATTTTTATGACGTAGCCTTTGGTTTGATGGGGAATTCGTTGCCGCCGGTTGTCAGGTCATGTATCTGATACGGTTAGTACCCCCGGGAAATAAGGCGGACACGGTAGTGCACTCAAGGGTGGCCGTGTCGGCGAGCGGTAAGTTGACCGCGATCCGTTTGACGGACCTGCGGCGTGCTGGAAGGAAAGAGATATGAGCAAAGTCAGCGGCAGCAACGGCGGCGACTCGAAAAATACACTCTATTGTTCATTCTGCGGCAAGAGCCAGCACGAAGTCCGGAAACTCATTGCCGGACCGACAGTATTCATCTGCGATGAATGCGTCGAATTGTGCATGGACATCATCCGCGAGGAGAACAAGACGTCGATGGTGAAGTCGCGTGAGGGTGTTCCCACCCCGCAGGACATCATCAAGATCCTCGACGAATACGTCATCGGCCAGAAACAGGCGAAGAAGATCCTGTCCGTGGCTGTTCACAACCATTACAAGCGCCTCGCACACGCCTCCAAGAACGGCGACGTGGAACTGGCGAAGTCGAACATCATGCTCGTTGGCCCGACCGGTTGCGGCAAGACCTATCTTGCCCAGACGCTCGCCCGCATCATCGACGTTCCCTTCACCATGGCGGACGCAACAACGCTGACCGAAGCCGGTTATGTCGGTGAGGATGTCGAAAACATCATCCTCAAGCTGCTCCAGTCTGCCGATTACAACGTCGAACGCGCTCAGCGCGGTATTGTCTACATCGACGAAGTGGACAAGATCTCGCGCAAGTCGGACAACCCGTCCATCACGCGCGACGTTTCCGGCGAGGGTGTTCAGCAGGCGCTTCTGAAGATCATGGAAGGCACGGTCGCTTCGGTTCCGCCGCAGGGTGGTCGCAAGCATCCGCAGCAGGAATTCCTGCAGGTGGATACGACCAACATTCTGTTCATTTGCGGCGGTGCCTTCGCCGGTCTGGACAAGATCATCTCGGCCCGTGGTGAAAAGACCTCCATCGGTTTCGGCGCGACGGTCAAGGCGGAAGACGATCGTCGTGTTGGCGAAGTGCTGCGCGAACTGGAGCCGGAAGATCTGGTGAAGTTCGGCCTCATTCCGGAATTCATCGGTCGTCTGCCGGTTCTGGCGACGCTGGAAGACCTTGATGAGGATGCGCTGATCCAGATTCTGTCGGAGCCGAAGAACGCGCTGGTCAAGCAGTATCAGCGCCTGTTCGAGATGGAAGATGTGGAGCTGACTTTCCAGGGCGATGCTCTGCGTGAAATCGCCCGCAAGGCGATCACCCGCAAGACCGGTGCCCGTGGTCTGCGCTCGATCATGGAAAAGATCCTGCTCGACACCATGTTCGAACTGCCGACGCTGGAAGGCGTTCGTGAAGTGGTGATCTCGGATGAGGTCGTCAGCGGCGTTGCCCGTCCGCTTTACATCTATGCCGATCGCAAGGACGAGAAGGCCAACGTTTCGGCCTGATCCGCGAGCTGAATGTTATCAAAGCCCCTCGCGGTTTCGGCCGCGGGGGGCTTTTTTGTGTCACGCGATATCTCAGGTGTCTTTATGGGCTTTGTCACTGCAACTCTGGTTCATGTCGACGATGTGGAGGAGGGGCGCCCCTAGTACGCGAAGGCCTTCCCCGAGGCCGTTCCCTCGGTCAGTCATCCCTCCCTTTTTGAATTTCTCAAGGTGGGCGACGTCCAGCTTGAGATCGTGGCCGCCGATGAGAATCGACGACAATCTCGGGATGTGCGAGTTTCGTGATCCCTGGGGCAATTGCGTCGGTCTTCGTGGCCCGATGGTAAAGACTTTGAATTGAACGCACATGTGTGTCGGATGCGCGGAGCGTCCATGGTAATAATACGTGGAGGGGAAGCGTCCGCCGTCATTTTGCGTTTTGAGCGGATTGCGCTTTACTGATAATGTCTTACAACTGATTTGCAGCGCGATATGACGGAAATGTGAATATCCGTCGGCGAAACGGTTCCTCCCTGCGGGACGGATAACCGGAAATGTTGAGAGTAGAGGCCTGCGCTGGGTTTTGTAGAATTTCACGGCTTTGTCGCTTCGCGAGGCCGTCTGTTCCGGCGACTTGAAATCGGTGTTCGCAAACTCCACTTTCAGTCTCGAGAAATGAATATGCCGGCTGCCTCCCAAGACATCCGGCAACATGTCCCGAAAAGGGACCATGGAAAGGAAATGATATGACGAACATCACGTCTGCGGCATCCGGCGGTACCTATCCCGTACTTCCCCTGCGCGACATCGTTGTTTTCCCGCATATGATCGTTCCCCTGTTCGTCGGGCGGGAAAAGTCCATCCGCGCTCTGGAGGAAGTCATGGGTTCCGACAAGCAGATCATGCTTGTCACCCAGATCAATGCCAGCGATGACGATCCCGAACCGGAAGCCATTCACAAGGTCGGCACGGTTGCCAATGTTCTTCAGCTGCTGAAGCTGCCCGATGGCACCGTCAAGGTGCTGGTCGAGGGCAAGGGCCGCGCGAAGATCGACACCTACACCGATCGCGAGGATTTCTACGAAGCAACGGCAACGCAGCTCGTGGAACCCGTCGAGGACGCCGTCGAGATCGAGGCGCTGTCGCGCTCCGTCGTGTCGGAGTTCGAAAGCTATGTGAAGCTCAACAAGAAGATTTCTCCGGAAGTGGTTGGCGCTGCCGGCCAGATCGATGATTATTCGAAGCTTGCCGATACGGTTGCGTCGCACCTGTCGATCAAGATCACCGAAAAGCAGGAAATGCTGGAAACCGTCAGCGTGAAGCAGCGGCTTGAAAAGGCGCTCGGCTTCATGGAAGGCGAGATTTCCGTTCTTCAGGTCGAGAAGCGTATCCGCTCGCGCGTCAAGCGCCAGATGGAGAAGACCCAGCGCGAATATTACCTGAACGAGCAGATGAAGGCTATCCAGAAGGAGCTCGGCGACGGCGAGGACGGCCGTGACGAGATGGCCGAACTGGAAGAGCGCATCGCCAAGACGAAGCTTTCCAAGGAGGCCAAGGAAAAGGCCGAGGCGGAAATGAAGAAGCTTCGGCAGATGAGCCCGATGTCGGCCGAAGCCACCGTCGTGCGCAATTATCTGGATTGGCTGCTCGGCCTGCCCTGGGGCAAGAAGTCGAAGATCAAGGCCGACCTGAACAATGCTGAGAAGATCCTCGATCAGGATCATTTCGGTCTGGACAAGGTCAAGGAACGTATCGTCGAGTACCTGGCCGTTCAGGCCCGAGCCACGAAGATCCGCGGCCCGATCCTTTGCCTCGTCGGCCCTCCCGGCGTCGGCAAGACCTCACTTGCCAAGTCGATCGCCAAGGCGACCGGTCGTGAATATGTACGCATGGCGCTGGGTGGCGTTCGTGATGAAGCGGAAATCCGCGGTCACCGCCGTACCTACATCGGCTCCATGCCGGGCAAGATCGTCCAGTCGATGAAGAAGGCCAAAAAGTCCAATCCGCTCTTCCTGCTCGACGAAATCGACAAGATGGGAATGGACTTCCGTGGCGATCCGTCGTCGGCTCTGCTCGAGGTGCTGGATCCGGAACAGAACTCCACCTTCATGGATCACTACCTTGAAGTGGAATATGATCTGTCGGACGTCATGTTCGTGACGACAGCCAATACGCTGAACATTCCCGGCCCTCTGATGGACCGTATGGAAGTCATCCGTATTGCCGGTTACACGGAAGACGAAAAGCGCGAAATCGCCAAGCGTCACCTGCTGCCGAAGGCGATCAAGGAGCATGCATTGCGTCCGGAGGAATTCTCCGTCACCGATGATGCGCTGATGATCGTGATCCAGCAGTATACCCGCGAGGCGGGCGTGCGCAGCTTCGAGCGCGAGCTGATGAAGCTGGCGCGCAAGGCCGTCACCGAGATCATCAAGGGCAAGGTCAAATCCGTCGAGGTAACCGCTGCCAACGTTCCGGATTACCTGGGCGTTCCGCGGTACCGTCACGGCGAAGCCGAGCGTGAAGATCAGGTCGGTGTCGTTACCGGTCTGGCCTGGACGGAAGTTGGCGGTGAGTTGCTCACCATCGAAGGCGTGATGATGCCGGGTAAGGGTCGCATGACCGTGACCGGCAACCTCAAGGATGTGATGAAGGAATCGATTTCCGCGGCGGCATCCTATGTCCGTTCGCGTGCGGTTGATTTCGGCATCGAGCCGCCGCGCTTCGACAAGAGCGACATTCACGTTCACGTTCCGGAAGGTGCAACCCCGAAGGACGGTCCGTCTGCCGGTGTGGCAATGGCAACCGCCATCGTTTCGATCATGACCGGTATTCCGGTGTCGAAGGATGTTGCCATGACGGGTGAAATCACGCTGCGTGGTCGCGTTCTGCCGATTGGTGGCCTGAAGGAGAAGCTGCTTGCGGCTCTTCGCGGCGGCATCAAGAAGGTGCTGATTCCGGAAGAAAACGCCAAGGATCTGGCGGAAATTCCGGACAACGTGAAAAACGAAATGGAAATCATTCCGGTTTCACGCATGGGCGAGGTCATCAAGCATGCTCTGATCCGCCAGCCGGAACCCATTGAGTGGGACGGCAGCATCGAGACGCCGGTCATTGCGACCGTCGAGGGTGTGGACGACACGAACACGACGATTGCGCATTGATGCGTTTCGCTCGGAACGAGTGATGCCAATTTGGCACGATTTATGGGAAAGGCCGGCATTTATGCCGGCCTTTTTTGTGAAAATGCCGCCAGACCTCTTGTTTTTCAGGCGATTCCAGCGCTTTTGGGTTGCTACGCGCGGATGCAAAAGTATTCTGCGCCGGCTTAATTTGAGTCGTTTCATACCGATGAAAGGGGTGGAAACATGAACAAGAACGAGCTCGTCTCTGCTGTTGCCGAAAAGGCTGGTCTCACGAAGGCAGACGCTGCTTCCGCTGTTGACGCAGTATTCGAAACTGTCCAGAACGAACTGAAGAACGGTGGCGACATTCGCCTCGCTGGCTTCGGCAGCTTCTCTGTCAGCCGCCGCGAAGCTTCCAAGGGTCGCAACCCGTCCACGGGTGCTGAAGTCGATATCCCGGCTCGCAACGTGCCGAAATTCTCTGCAGGCAAGGGCCTGAAGGACGCCGTCAACTCGTAAGGTTTCCGGAAGCCGTCTCGCCGTGCGGCGTGCGAACGGTTTCAGGTTCACGAGGAAACATGTTTTGACGCCTTGAAGCCTTATCAGCAGATTGTGCGATTGAACGAAAAGAAGCCCGGCCTTTTGGTCGGGCTTTTTGTTTTATCGAGGTCGTGTCCCCCTATGACTTTCAGGCTTGAAGCGATGAAACGTCGCTTTACACACATCCGTGTCATGCCACTGTCATGTCTCTCGCGCAGAAGCCTTTGGAACGAGTATCTGAACGCAAAGGGGGATTTACTATGGCGCTCCGATTTTCTCATGTGGCCTTGACTGCGGCATTGCTGACGTCAGTTGCCTTTCCTGCTGCCGCGGAGCAGGTCTTCAACCGCGTTGCTGCTTTTCCGGTGGCAAGCAATATTCCTGAAGGCAAAGACGCCAAGACAACGACGTCTTCCGAGATCATTGCTGCCAGCGAAGACGGCAACACGCTGATCTATTCCGATAGCCCGCTGGGCGGCATCGGTTTCGTCGATATCACCGATGCGAAAGCACCAAAAGCGCTCGGCGCCCTGATGATGGATGGCGAGCCGACCTCGGTTGCTGTTGCCGGCGCCAAGGTTCTGGCTGGCGTCAACACCTCGGAAAGCTATGTGAAGCCATCTGGAAAGCTGATGACGGTGGATATCGCCACCAAAAAGATCGAAGCAAGTTGCGACCTTGGTGGCCAGCCGGATTCTGTTGCGATTTCGCCCGACAAGACCTTCGCTGCGATCGCCATCGAAAACGAACGTGACGAAGATGTCAACGATGGCGCGCTGCCGCAGATGCCGGCCGGTTTTGTGGTGACCGTTGGCCTGAAAGACGGCGTAGCCGACTGCGCGACACTCAAGAAAATCGATCTGACCGGTCTTGCTGAAATCTCCCCTGAAGATCCGGAGCCGGAATTCGTCTCCATTAACGCCAATGGCGAAATTGCTGTCACTCTTCAGGAGAACAACCATATTGCCATCATTGACGGCAAGAGCGGTAAGGTTACGAGCCATTTTTCCGCCGGTTCGGTTGATCTCGAAGGCATCGACACGAAGAGCGATGGCCAGCTGAAGTTCACCGACAAGCAGGAAGCGCGCAAGCGGGAGCCGGACGCGATCAAGTGGCTCGGTACCGACCGGGTGGTGATCGCCAATGAGGGTGACTGGGAAGGAGGCTCGCGCGGCTTCACGATCTTCGACAAGACCGGCAAGCTGGTCTACGAATCGGGTGCAACACTCGAGCACGCCATTGCAGCAATCGGCCATTATCCCGAGAAGCGCTCCAAAGCCAAGGGCATCGAGCCGGAGGGACTGGAAACAGCGACGTTCGGCGGCGAGAATTACTTCTTCGTTCTCAGCGAACGCGCATCTGTCGTCGGCGTCTATAAGGACACGGGCGCAGAGCCGCAGCTCGTTCAGCTTCTGCCGTCAGGCGTTTCGCCGGAAGGTGCGGTTGCTATTCCGTCGCGCAACCTGCTGGTTACCGCCAATGAGGCCGATCTCGGCGAAGATGGCGGTGCGCGTTCGCACGTCATGATCTACGAGCGCAGCGAAGGCGAGGCGGCTTACCCGCAGCTCGTATCGGCAAAAATCGATGGACTGCCGATTGGCTGGGGTGCGCTTTCCGGCCTGACCGCCGATGCGCAAAAGCCCGGTATTCTCTATGCCGTCTCCGACTCGGTTTACGGCAACCAGCCGTCGATCTACACCATCGACGCCACGAAGAAGCCGGCCGTCATCACCAGCGCTCTGCGCGTCAAGCGTGACGGTATGGCTGCCCAGAAGCTCGATATCGAAGGCATCGCCCTCGATGGCAAGGGCGGTTTCTGGCTGGCATCGGAAGGCGACAGCAGCAAGCTCGTTCCGCACGCACTCTACAACGTCAACGCCAAGGGCGAGATCAAGGCCGAGATTGCTCTGCCGAAGGAACTCCTCAGTGGCGAAACGCGCTTCGGATTCGAAGGTGTGACCGTTGTGGGCGAAGGTGACGACGCCACCCTGTGGATGGCCGTGCAGCGCGAATGGGGAACCGACGAGAAGGGTACGGTCAAGCTCGTTTCCTACAAGCCGAAGTCGAAGGAATGGGGCGCAGTGCGTTATCCGCTCGAAAAGGCGGGTGAAGGCTGGGTTGGCTTGTCTGAAATCTCGGCCTTTGGCGATCACGTCTATATCGTGGAGCGCGACAACCAGATTGGTGACAAGGCGAAACACAAGAAACTGTATCGCGTTGCTCTTTCCGAGCTGAAGCCAGCCAAGATTGGTGGCGAACTGCCGCTGGTGAAGAAAGAGGAAGCCCACGACTTCCTGCCGGACCTGAAGGCGCAGACGAATGGTTACGTCGTTGACAAGCTGGAAGGCTTCACGTTCGACAAGGACGGGACCGCCTATGCCGTCACCGACAATGATGGCGTCGATGATTCCTCTGGCGAAACGCTGTTCTTCACGGTCAATCTGAAGGCGATCAATTGATCGCTTCGGTGAAAGAAAGAAAAGCCGGGGTTTGCGCCCCGGCTTTTTTGTCTTGTAGCGCCGTCGGGCGAAGAAAGGCTGGCTTTCCCGACCTCCGTTGATTTGGGGGCGCACAACGCAGGCCTGGCGCTGGTCTCATCGCATACCGGGAATCAGGCGCGGGGGGGGGCTGCCGGACACCGTCTGCGAGAATATCAGCGTGGGAAAGCCGCAACGCCATTCAAACGTCATGTGCCGTTTCAATGCCGATTGCCGATTTGATAGGTCGGGGAGGGGTTAACGGCCGGGAGAAATCTTTTTGCCCGGAGTGTCCTGCTTTTCGGAGTCCTGCTGGACCCAGCGAAAAAAAATATAAATAGGCAGCGCAATGAGCGCGAGTGTCACAAACGCGTCGATCGACATGGTTTCATCCATCATTAAAACCGCTCATCATGAGCCGGCAGGCTGACCATCCAACAAAACCGTTGAGAAAATCTGAATCACCTGCACCCCCGTTACACCACTTCGGACGGTGCTATTCAGCGCGGAGACGCTCGCCTGCGGCGAGTCATCTGCTGTTCGATGCGTTTCGACACATCAAGTGCCGAGTCGATACACGGCCCCCGATTTTGTCGTGCCAAATTGACTTTGACCGCCCGCCGGATCCTCGAAACTTTTTCTGAGGGAGATCGATTTATTTGCGCAAAGAATCTGCTTCGCGCCAGGCAGGTGCCGATAGGCGGGCAGGGGAGGTCGAATCTTCAGCGCAGAAAAAAGTCCAGCAAAGGGAAGCGAAGAATGAGGGGCAAAGGATCGGGCAAACAGCGAACGCTGAAAACCAGCGAAAACCACTCTAAGCGTTCAAGTCTCTGTATTCTCTTTGGGAAGTAATGGTGGGCGATGAGAGACTCGAACTCCCGACATCCTCGGTGTAAACGAGGCGCTCTACCAACTGAGCTAATCGCCCTTCGCGTCTTTCGGATCGTGTCCGCCGCGTCGGTGGCCGTGATGTATGCGGATCAGAAAAAAACCGCAAGTGCTTTTGTGAAGTTTTTTCGTTTTTTTTCGAGATTGTTTTGCCGGGTGAGGGGGCGGATTGGTGGAAAGCCCGGAAAAACGGGGTTTTGGCGTCATGTGCCCTGCTGGATCCGTATGATGCTGCGATGCAAAATCCCCCCGAAGCCGCGCAGGGTCTGTGGATAAAGTTTTTGCATGTGATGTAAAAGACTATATAAATCAGTTGATTAATGGGTTATCTCGGGTCTTTGGCGCGACTTTTTTTGATGCAAAATGCGCAAGCTTATTCTTTTGTCGTGAAACCTGCTTGACACCCCAGCACGAACGCCGTAGTTAGCCGCTCAACGAACAGCCGAGGCTGGTTCGCACAGTGAAACGAAAGCTTCACTGTTCAGGAGATGCGGGTGTAGCTCAGTCGGTTAGAGTGCCGGCCTGTCACGCCGGAGGTCGCGGGTTCGAGCCCCGTCACTCGCGCCATCCTGATCCTCGGAAACGCAGATAAATATCTGCAAAATGCGCGGGTGTAGCTCAGTCGGTTAGAGTGCCGGCCTGTCACGCCGGAGGTCGCGGGTTCGAGCCCCGTCACTCGCGCCATTCTTTTCTCCGAAGTAAAATCATTTCAGTCTTGATTGAGGTTGCTCCGGGCGATTTTTCGCCTCGATTCTCACCTCTGTCCGTGGCGTTTCCCTAGGTCAATTTCCTGTGTTTTGAAGTCAAGTTTCGTCCCTTGAAAATCGTCACTTTCACGGCTTTCGCGTGTAAAATTTGTGTGACTTTTTTACGGTTTGGGTCTTCAATCGATTATTATTTTATTTGAGTGACTTAGCGCCGACTGATGGCCCAATTTTGCGTCAATCTGGGCAATATTGTTGCCAATCAATCGGGCAGGCGTCTTGAAATGGAGCTGAAACTCTTGCAGAGAGAGTGCGGCTGCGCTAACGACTTTGGCGTTGCAACATATTTTTGCGCCTTGAGACTTTTGGTCGCAAGGAAGGTCCGGCACCCGGCCGGGCAGGGAAGAGACCATGACTGAACTCCTCAGTTCCTACATTCCGATCGCAATCTTCATCGGTATTGCCCTTGTTATCGGTCTGGCGCTTCTGATCGCGCCTTTCGCGGTTGCTTACAAAAACCCGGACCCTGAAAAGCTGTCTGCCTTCGAATGCGGTTTCAACGCCTTCGACGACGCCCGTATGAAGTTTGATATCCGCTTTTATCTGGTGTCGATTCTCTTCATTATCTTTGACCTTGAAGTCGCCTTCCTTTTCCCATGGGCGGTTTCGTTCGGAGAGATGGGCTGGTTCGGCTTCTGGTCGATGATGGTGTTCCTTCTGGTTCTCACCATCGGCTTCATTTATGAATGGAAGAAGGGAGCGCTGGAATGGGCATGAGCCAGAACGACACCACGCTCGTCGCGCCCAAGCCGCGCGGGATCATCGATCCCAACACCGGCAAGCCTGTTGGCAGCGATGACGCCTACTTCACCGAGATCAATGATGAGTTGGCCGACAAGGGTTTTCTCGTCACCTCGACCGACGAACTGATCACCTGGGCCCGTACGGGGTCGCTGATGTGGATGCAGTTCGGCCTGGCCTGCTGCGCCGTTGAAGGCCTGATGCAGGCGTCCGGTCCGCGTTACGACATGGAGCGCTTCGGTGTTGCGCCGCGCGCTTCACCGCGCCAGTCGGATGTCATGATCGTCGCTGGCACGCTGACCAACAAGATGGCGCCCGCGCTTCGCAAGGTCTACGATCAGATGCCTGAGCCGCGTTACGTCATTTCCATGGGCTCCTGTGCCAATGGCGGCGGCTACTATCACTACTCCTACGCCGTCGTTCGCGGCTGCGACCGAGTGGTGCCTGTCGATATCTATGTGCCGGGCTGTCCCCCCACGGCGGAGGCGCTGCTTTACGGCGTGCTTCTGCTGCAGAAGAAAATCCGGCGTACCGGAACGATCGAGCGTTAAGGGCAGAGGACTATAGAATGAGCGAAGCTCTCAACGATCTGGCCGCCTATGTGCAGGAAGCGCGCGGTTCTCTGGTCGAGTCTCACGCTATTGCATATGGCGAATTGACACTGAACACGACGCCTGAAAACGTCGTTGCGCTGCTGACCTTCCTGCGCGACGACGTGCAGTGCGGTTTCGTCAATATCATCGACATTTGCGGTGTGGACTGGCCTCAGCGCGAGAAGCGCTTCGATGTGGTCTATCACCTGCTGTCGCCGCGCCAGAACCTGCGCGTTCGCGTCAAGCTTCAGGTGGCGGAAGACGAGGGGGTCCCCTCCGCGACGTCCGTTTTTTACGGCGCGGAATGGTTCGAGCGCGAAGCCTGGGACATGTATGGCATTCCATTCGAGGGCCATTCGGACCTGCGCCGTATTCTCACGGACTACGGCTTTGAAGGCCATCCGTTGCGCAAGGACTTTCCGGTTACCGGCTTTGTCGAAGTGCGCTACGATGACGTTCTCAAGCGCGTTCTTTATGAACCCGTCGAATTGAAGCAGGAATTCCGTAGCTTCGATTTCCTTTCCCCATGGGAAGGCACCGACTACGTTCTTCCCGGCGACGAGAAGGCCAAGCAATGAGCGAAGCTGTCGCAACAGAGCAGGGGCAATGTCTTTGCGGCGCCGTTCGCTTCACAGCGAAGATCGGTGGCCGTGAATTCGGCGTTTGCCACTGCTCTATGTGCCGTCGCTGGTCCGGCGGAGCGTTCCTTGCTGTAGAATGCGCCGAGGTTGCTTTCGAAAACGAGCAGAATTTGGGCGTTTATTCTTCCTCGGAGTGGGGTGAGCGCTGTTTCTGCAAGAATTGCGGCAGCACGCTGATGTGGCGTTCAAAAGACGGTAATCATTTTGCCGTATCGCTTCAGGCCTTCGACAACCCTTCCAGTTTCAAGTTTGCGTCACAGATTTTCATCGATGAGAAGCCCTCGAGCTACTCCTTCGCTGAATCCACGCCAACCATGACCGGCCCCGAATTCATCGCCATGATTACCTCGGCGGAGCACTAAGCATGACAGAGCATAACGTCCGCAATTTCACGATCAACTTCGGCCCGGAACACCCTTCCGCGCACGGCGTGTTGCGTCTCGTTCTCGAACTCGATGGTGAAATCGTCGAGCGCGTGGATCCGCATATCGGCCTGCTGCACCGTGGCACCGAAAAGCTGATCGAAACGAAGACCTATCTCCAGGCAGTCCCGTATTTCGACCGTCTGGACTACGTTGCGCCGATGAACCAGGAGCATGCCTTCGCGCTAGGCGTTGAAAAGCTGCTCGGTCTAGAAATCCCGATGCGTGGCCAGCTGATCCGCGTTCTCTATTCGGAGATCGGCCGTATCCTGTCGCACATCATGAACGTGACGACGCAGGCCATGGACGTTGGCGCGATGACGCCGCCGGTCTGGGGCTTCGAAGAACGCGAAAAGCTGATGGTGTTCTACGAGCGTGCCTGTGGCGCGCGCATGCACTCGGCTTACGTCCGTCCGGGCGGTGTCCATCAGGATCTGCCGCCGGAACTCGTCGACGATATCGGCAAGTGGTGCGATCCGTTCCTGACCGTTCTCGACAATATCGAAGGTCTTCTGACCGACAACCGCATCTACAAGCAGCGTAACGTCGATATCGGCGTGGTGTCGCTGGAAGACGCGTTTGCCTGGGGTTTCACGGGCGTTATGGTGCGCGGTTCGGGCGCTGCCTGGGATCTGCGCCGTGCACAGCCTTATGAGTGTTATTCCGATCTGGAGTTCGATATTCCTGTCGGCAAGAACGGCGACTGCTACGACCGTTATCTGATCCGCATGCAGGAAATGCGTGAATCGGTGAAGATCATGAAGCAGTGCGTCGATCTGCTTTCGGGCAAGCATCGGATCGGTCCCGTGTCGTCTCTGGACGGCAAGGTGGTTCCGCCGAAGCGTGGCGAGATGAAGCGTTCGATGGAAGCGCTGATCCACCACTTCAAGCTCTACACCGAAGGTTATCACGTTCCGGCTGGTGAAGTGTATGCGGCTGTTGAAGCCCCGAAGGGCGAATTCGGCGTCTATCTGGTCGCCGACGGCTCCAACAAGCCTTACCGCTGCAAGATCCGCGCTCCGGGTTATGCGCATCTGCAAGCCATGGATTTCCTCTGCAAGGGACATCAGCTTGCCGACGTGACAGCAGTTCTCGGCTCTCTCGACATCGTGTTCGGGGAGGTCGATCGCTGATGCGTCTGCCGCTGGCCATTCTGGCTTTTCTTGCCGCGTTTGCCGCGCCTGTTTTCGCCCAGACTGCGGCGGATCAGGGCGTGTCTTCGAGGTCAAGCGGCGGCTCTTCGACCATCAAGCAGCTTCTGACGTTGGGATATGAGATCAAGGCCTCGGTTCCCAATGGCAGCAAGTTCATTGTGTTCATGCAGAAAGACAAGGCGGCTTACGCCTGCGAGTTCGTGACGGTCACGACATCGCGGTGTGAGACGTTAAATTGAAAAAGGCGTGAGGAAGTATGTCCGTTCGTCGACTAGCCGAAGATCAGTTCCAGCCCACGGGTTTCGCATTTAACGCGGACAATACCGCATGGGCGGAAAAGACGATCAAGAAATATCCGGAAGGACGCCAGCAGTCTGCGGTTATCCCGCTGCTGATGCGTGCTCAGGAACAGGATGGCTGGGTGACCCGCGCCTGTATCGAGAAAATCGCCGACATGCTGGATATGCCCTATATCCGCGTGCTCGAAGTCGCGACGTTCTATACCCAGTTCCAGCTGAAGCCGATCGGCACGAAGGCGCATATCCAGGTCTGTGGCACCACGCCCTGCATGCTGCGCGGTTCCGAAGCGCTGATGGACGTCTGCCGCCACAAGATTCACCATGATCCGCTTCACACCAACGAGAGCGGCACGCTGTCGTGGGAAGAAGTCGAATGTCAGGGCGCCTGCGTCAACGCGCCGATGGTCATCATCTTCAAGGATGCCTATGAGGATCTGACGCCCGAGCGTCTGGAAGAGATCATCGATGCGTTCGAAGCAGGCAAGGGCGATACCGTCAAGACCGGCCCGCAGATTGATCGCCACCTTTCGGTTCCTTTCGGTGGCCTCACCACGCTGACCGAAGAGATCAAGCCGGATCGTTCTAATCTGGACAAGCCTGCTGAAGCTCCTCCTGCTGCTCCGGCGCCTGCGCCGTCCGAAGCTGCGAAGCCGAAGACGACGGCTCCGGAAGCCGATGCCAAGCTGAAGACGCCTGTCACCGCGCCGAAGGCTGCGGAAGAAAACGTCAAGGCTGCCGAAAAGGAAGCCTCCGGCTCGGCAGAGGCCGCAAAGCCAGCGCTCGACAGCAAGGATCGCCCGGCTGCTATCGAAAAGCCTGCGACGATCGATGACCTGAAGCTGATCTCCGGCGTTGGCCCGAAGATCGAAGGCACGCTGCATGAACTCGGTATCTTCACCTTCGCGCAGATCGCCGCGTGGAAGAAGGCCGAATGCGATTGGGTCGATAGCTATTTGAATTTCAAGGGCCGTATCGAGCGTGACGAATGGCTCAAGCAGGCCGAGGCGCTCGCCAAGGGTGGCGAAGCCGAGTATATCAAGGTCTTCGGCAAGAAGCCGCGGTAAGAGGTGAAGTATGTTAAAAGATCAGGATCGCATCTTTACCAATCTCTACGGCCTCAAGGACAAGTCCCTGAAGGGCGTTCGTGCACGCGGCCATTGGGACGGCACCAAGCAGATCATCGAAAAGGGTCGTGACTGGATCATCAACGAGATGAAAGCATCCGGCCTGCGCGGCCGTGGTGGCGCTGGCTTCCCGACCGGTCTGAAGTGGTCCTTCATGCCGAAGGAAAGCGACGGCCGTCCGCATTATCTCGTCGTCAACGCCGACGAATCCGAGCCCGGCACGTGCAAGGACCGCGAAATCCTTCGCAACGATCCGCATACGCTGATCGAAGGCTGCGTGATTGCCGGTTTCGCCATGGGTGCGCACACGGCTTATATCTATGTTCGTGGCGAATACATGCGTGAGCGCGAAGCCCTCCAGGCCGCGATCGACGAATGCTACGACGCTGGCCTGCTCGGCAAGAACAACAAGAACGGCTGGGATTTCGACGTTTACGTCCATCACGGCGCTGGCGCTTATATCTGCGGTGAAGAAACCGCGCTGCTCGAAAGCCTTGAAGGCAAGAAGGGCCAGCCACGCCTGAAGCCGCCGTTCCCGGCGAACATGGGCCTTTACGGTTGCCCGACGACGGTCAACAACGTCGAGTCCATCGCCGTTGCCCCGACCATCCTGCGTCGCGGCGCTGCCTGGTTCTCGTCCATCGGCCGTCCGAACAACGTCGGCACGAAGCTGTTCATGGTTTCCGGCCACGTCGAGCGTCCGTGCACGTTCGAAGACGCGCTGGGCCTGTCGTTCCGCGAGCTGATCGAGCGTCACTGCGGTGGTATCCGCGGCGGCTGGGACAATCTTCTCGGCGTTATCCCCGGCGGCGCATCTTGCCCCATCGTTCGCGGTGAGGACATGAAGGACGCGATCATGGACTTCGACGGCATGCGCGAAGTCAAGTCGTCCTTCGGTACGGGCGGCATGATCGTCATGGACAAGTCCACCGACGTCATCAAGGCAATTGCCCGTATCGCGGCTTTCTTCAAGCACGAAAGCTGCGGCCAGTGCACGCCTTGCCGCGAAGGCACGGGCTGGATGTGGCGCGTGCTGGAGCGCATGGTGAAGGGCAACGCGCAGAAGCGCGAAATCGATATGCTGTTCGAAGTCACGAAGCAGATCGAAGGCCACACCATCTGCGCTCTCGGCGACGCTGCTGCCTGGCCGGTTCAAGCTCTCATCCGCAATTTCCGTCCGGAAATCGAAAAGCGGATCGATCAGTACACCTACAGGGCCATGGATGATGGCGCTGTTCTTGAGGCTGCCGAATAATAATTCGGCAGCTGGATGCGGCGCTGGCTCAGACCTTCGCCGAACCATCATGACGCGGCTGGCAGGTCAGTTTGAGTGCTGGACGTGATTAAGGATTTGTTGCGGACTGTGTGGGACACGGGACGAACAGGCAACAGGACGTAAGTAGAACCATGGCAAAGCTCAAGGTTGACGGTAAAGAGATCGAGGTTCCGGATCATTTCACGCTGTTGCAGGCGTGTGAGGAGGCTGGCGCCGAAGTTCCGCGCTTTTGTTTTCACGAGCGCTTGTCGGTCGCGGGTAACTGCCGCATGTGTCTCATCGAGGTGAAGGGCGGACCGCCCAAGCCTGCTGCATCCTGCGCCATGGGCGTGCGCGATATCCGCGGCGGCCCGAATGGCGAACTGCCGGAAGTTTTCACCAACACGCCGATGGTCAAGAAGGCCCGCGAAGGCGTGATGGAATTCCTGCTCATCAACCACCCGCTGGATTGCCCGATCTGCGACCAGGGCGGAGAATGCGACCTTCAGGACCAGGCAATGGCCTTCGGTATCGCCGGTTCGCGGTACGCTGAAAACAAGCGCGCGGTTGAAGACAAGTACATCGGACCGCTCGTCAAGACGGTCATGAACCGCTGCATTCACTGCACGCGCTGCGTCCGTTTTACGACGGAAGTGGCGGGCATCGCCGAACTCGGCCTGATCGGCCGCGGCGAAGACGCCGAGATCACCACCTATCTCGAGCAGGCGATGACCTCCGAGCTTCAGGGCAACGTTGTTGACCTTTGCCCGGTTGGCGCGCTGACCTCCAAGCCATTCGCTTTCACGGCACGTCCGTGGGAACTCAACAAGACCGAAACCATCGACGTCATGGACGCGCTCGGTTCGGCGATCCGTGTCGATACGCGTGGCCGTGAAGTCATGCGCGTCATGCCGCGCGTCAACGAAGCTATCAACGAAGAGTGGATCTCCGACAAGAGCCGCTTCATCTGGGACGGCCTGAAGACGCAGCGCCTTGACCGTCCTTATGTCCGCAAGGATGGCCGTCTGCAGCCCGCGACCTGGGGTGAGGCGTTCGGCGCGATCCGTTCGGCCGTCGGCGCAACTTCCGGCAACAAGATCGGCGCGATTGCTGGCGATCTGGCCTCGGTTGAAGAAATGTTTGCGCTGAAGTCGCTTCTCGCATCGCTCGGCTCGGCCAATGTTGACTGCCGTCAGGACGGTGCAGCGCTTGATCCGTCGCTCGGCCGCGCCAGCTATCTGTTCAACGCCACCATCGAAGGCATTGAACAGGCCGACGCGCTCCTGATCGTTGGCTCCAACCCACGTTACGAAGCGGCCGTTCTCAACGCCCGCATTCGCAAGCGCTGGCGTCGCGGCGGCTTCCCTATCGGTGTGATCGGTGAAGGCGGCGAACTGCGCTACGATTACGAATACCTCGGCTCCGGCGCGGAAACGCTTTCGGATCTGGCAAATGGCTCGCACAGCTTCGTTGACAAGCTGAAGTCCGCCAAGAATCCGCTCATCATCATCGGCCAGGGCGCTCTGGCGCGCGCTGATGGTGCTGCTGTTCTCAGCGCTGCGGCAAAGCTCGCCGTTTCGGTTGGCGCCGTTACCGAAGAGTGGAACGGTTTCTCCGTTCTTCACACGGCAGCTGCCCGGGTTGGTGGTCTGGACATCGGCTTCGTACCGGGTGAGGGCGGTGTTTCCGCCGCTGACATGGTTGCGTCGATGGACGTTCTTTTCCTGCTTGGCGCAGACGAGATCGACCTGTCGAACAAGGGTGCCAAGTTCACCGTCTACATCGGCAGCCATGGTGATCATGGCGCGATGAACGCTGATGTCATCCTGCCTGGTGCGGCCTATACCGAAAAGTCCGGTATCTGGGTCAACACCGAAGGCCGTGTTCAGGTTGGCAACCGTGCTGGTTTCGCTCCCGGCGAAGCCCGCGAAGACTGGGCAATCCTGCGCGCCCTGTCCGACGTTCTCGGCAAGAAGCTGCCGTTCGATTCTCTGTCGGCGCTGCGTGGCCAGCTTTACGTTGCCCATCCGCATCTGGCCGAAACCGACGAGATCGTTGCCGGCAACGGCAAGGACCTCGAGGCGCTGGCCGGCAAGGTTGGCACACTCAACAAATCGGCGTTTGCCTCGCCGGTTAAAGATTTTTATTTGACGAACCCGATTGCGCGCGCCTCCGCTGTCATGGCCGAGTGCTCCGCATTGGCCCGCAACAATTTCAAGGCTGCGGCAGAGTAAGGGTAGGGGATTATGGATTCGTTTTTCTGGAGCTACGTCTGGCCCGCGCTGATTATGGTCGGCCAGTCCCTGCTGCTTCTCGTGTGTTTGCTGGTGTCCATCGCCTTCCTGCTGCTGGCCGACCGTAAGGTCTGGGCCGCCGTACAGCTGCGCCGTGGCCCGAACGTCGTTGGCCCGTTTGGTCTGTTCCAGTCGTTCGCCGACCTTTTGAAGTTCATTCTCAAGGAGCCGGTTATTCCGGCTGGTGCCAACAAGGCCGTGTTCCTGCTGGCTCCGCTGGTTGCCGTGACGCTTGCGCTCGCCACCTACGCGGTCATTCCGTTCAATGAAGGCTGGGTCGTCGCCAACATCAACGTCGGCATTCTCTATATTTTCGCGATCTCGTCGCTCGAAGTATACGGCATCATCATGGGCGGCTGGGCTTCGAACTCGAAGTATCCGTTCCTCGGTGCGCTTCGTTCGGCGGCGCAGATGGTGTCTTACGAAGTGTCCATCGGTCTGGTGATCGTGACCGTTCTGCTATGCGTTGGTTCGCTGAACCTCACGGACATCGTTCTGGCCCAGAAGACCGGCCTTGGCACCATGCTCGGCCTGCCTGCCTCGTTCCTAGATTGGCACTGGCTGTCGCTGTTCCCGATGTTCATCGTGTTCTTCATTTCCGGCCTTGCCGAAACCAACCGTCCGCCTTTCGACCTTCCGGAAGCGGAATCGGAACTGGTTGCCGGTCACATGGTCGAATATGGCTCCACGCCGTACATGATGTTCATGCTTGGCGAATATGCTGCCATCGTTCTGATCTGCTGCCTGACGACGATCCTGTTCATGGGTGGCTGGCTGCCGATCGTGGACGTATGGTTCCTGAACTGGGTTCCGGGTATCGTCTGGTTCGCGCTCAAGGGCTGCATGGTCTTCTTCATGATCGCTCTGACGAAGGCTTTCGTTCCCCGTTACCGCTATGACCAGCTCATGCGCCTTGGCTGGAAGGTGTTCCTGCCGCTGTCGCTCGCCATGGTCGTTATTGTTGCATTCGTACTGAAGCTGACGGGGTGGGCAGGTTGATGCCTGAACTCCTCGCTCAAAGATCTGGAGACTGAGATGGCAAGCCTCTCCCAAGCCGTCAATTCACTGTTCCTCAAGGAGTTCGTTGGCGCGATCTTCCTGACGATGCGCCACTTCTTCAAGCAGAAGGCGACAGTGAACTACCCGTTTGAAAAGGGTCCGGTTTCTCCGCGTTTCCGTGGGGAGCACGCTCTGCGCCGTTATCCGAACGGGGAAGAACGCTGCATCGCCTGCAAGCTGTGTGAAGCGATCTGTCCTGCTCAGGCCATCACCATCGAAGCTGGCCCGCGCCGCAATGACGGCACCCGTCGTACGGTGCGTTACGACATCGACATGGTGAAGTGCATCTATTGCGGATTCTGCCAGGAAGCATGCCCGGTCGACGCGATCGTGGAAGGTCCGAACTTCGAGTTTGCGACAGAAACCCGCGAGGAGCTCTATTTCGACAAGCAGAAGCTTCTCGACAATGGCGACCGTTGGGAGCGTGAAATCGCGCGCAACCTCGCGCTGGATGCGCCTTATCGCTAAGGTGCAACCGTGTTCGGCGGAGCTTGCGCTTCGGTGAACGATGAAAGAGTAAATGCCTGTCAGGTTTTACCGGCAGGGATAAACGGGTGAGGGGACGACAAGGGTCTTCTCTGCCCGGATGAGGACGAGAAGGCACCAACATGGGTCTGCACGCTATATTCTTTTACATATTCGCTTTCGTCGCCGTGGCGTCTGCGTTTCTGGTCATTGCATCGAAGAACCCGGTTCACTCGGTCCTCTTCCTGATCCTGACCTTCTTCAACGCGGCTGCGCTGTTCCTGCTGACGGGAGCCGAGTTCCTCGGCATGATCCTGTTGGTGGTCTATGTCGGCGCCGTGGCGGTGCTCTTCCTCTTCGTCGTCATGATGCTGGATGTCGATTTCGCCGAACTGCGCTCGGGCGTGCTGCAATATGCGCCGGTCGGCGCGTTGATCGGCCTCATCCTCGCAGCGGAGCTGATCGTCGTGGTTGGTGGCAGCATGCTGAACCCGCAGGCGGCCAAGTCGATCACCATGCCGATCCCGAACCCGCTTGAGCGCACCAACACGGCTGCACTCGGCGACGTTCTTTATACGAACTACGTCTACTTCTTCCAGCTCGCCGGCCTCGTGCTGCTGGTCGCCATGATCGGCGCAATCGTGCTGACGCTGCGTCACCGCACAGACATCAAGAGGCAGGATATATCGGTCCAGGTTGGCCGTGACCCGAAAACGGCGGTCACGACGGTCAAGGTCAAGCCGGGCCAGGGCATCTGAGGCGCGAACGGATCCAAGGAAAAAGAATATGGAAATCGGTCTTTCCCACTACCTGACGGTCAGCGCGATCCTCTTCACGATCGGCGTCTTCGGTATCTTCCTCAACCGGAAGAACGTCATCGTCATCCTCATGTCGATCGAACTCATCCTGCTTGCGGTCAATCTCAACATGGTGGCGTTCTCGTCCTTCCTGAACGATATCGTCGGTCAGGTATTCGCACTGTTCATCCTGACCGTCGCTGCTGCCGAAGCGGCCATTGGTCTTGCAATACTCGTTGTCTTCTACCGCAACCGTGGATCGATCGCGGTGGAAGACGTCAATATGATGAAGGGCTGATAAGGCTATGATCTACAAGGCTATCGTCTTTCTTCCGCTGATCGGCTTCCTGATCGCTGGCCTGTTTGGCCGCTCGATCGGTGCCAAGGCCTCGGAATATGTCACCACCGGTCTGATGATCGTGGTTGCGGTCCTGTCCTGGATCGTGTTCGTGAATGTTGCGCTCCTCGGCCACGGCGAGGGCGGTGAAATCATCAAGGTCAGTGTCCTGCGCTGGATCCAGTCGGGCGGCATCGACGTCGAGTGGGCATTCCGCATCGACACGCTGACGGCTGTCATGTTCGTCGTGGTCAACACGGTGTCCTGTCTCGTGCACCTGTATTCGATCGGATACATGCACCACGATCCGCATCGTCCGCGCTTCTTCGCATACCTGTCGCTTTTCACCTTTGCGATGTTGATGCTGATCACCTCCGACAACCTGCTGCAGATGTTCTTCGGCTGGGAAGGCGTGGGTCTGGCGTCCTACCTTCTGATCGGTTTCTGGTTCAAGAAGCCATCTGCATCGGCTGCGGCCATGAAGGCGTTCATCGTCAACCGCGTTGGCGACTTCGGCTTCATCCTCGGTATTTCCGGCGTCTTCGTCCTGTTCGGTTCGATCAATTTCGAAACGATCTTCGCGGCAGCAAGCACCTATCTGCCGGCTGAAGGCGCCGCGTCCACCGACGCTGTCATCAACCTGTTCGGCATGAGCCTCGACAAGGGTCATGCGATCACGGCGGTCTGCCTGCTGCTGTTCATGGGTTCCATGGGTAAGTCGGCGCAGTTCCTGCTGCACACCTGGCTGCCGGACGCCATGGAAGGCCCGACGCCGGTTTCGGCGCTCATTCACGCCGCAACCATGGTCACCGCCGGTGTGTTCCTCGTGGCTCGCATGTCACCGCTGTTCGAACTGTCGCCGGATGCGCTCACCTTTGTCACGCTGATCGGTGCGATCACCGCGTTCTTTGCCGCGACTGTTGGTCTGGTGCAGAACGATATCAAGCGCGTCATCGCTTACTCGACCTGCTCGCAGCTCGGTTACATGTTCGTGGCACTTGGGGTCGGTGCCTATGGTGCCGCCGTGTTCCACCTGTTCACGCACGCGTTTTTCAAGGCTCTCTTGTTCTTGTGCGCCGGTTCGGTCATTCATGCCGTCGATGGCGAGCAGGATATGCGCTATATGGGCGGCCTGCGTAAGCACATCCCGCTCACCTTCTGGACGATGACTGTCGGCACGCTCGCGCTGACCGGCGTTGGCATACCCGGCACCGTCATCGGCTTTGCTGGCTTCTTTTCCAAGGACGCCATCATCGAGTCGGCTTTCGCCTCGCATTCCAGCCTCGGCGGTTTCGCCTTCACGCTTCTCGTCATCGCTGCGCTGTTCACCAGCTTCTATTCGTGGCGTCTGGCGTTCATGACCTTCTTCGGCAAGCCGCGCGCTTCCGCGGACGTCATGCACCACGTCCATGAATCGCCGATGGTGATGTTGCTGCCGCTGTTCATCCTGACGGTCGGCGCTCTGTTTGCCGGTGTCGTGTTCGTCGAATATTTCTTCGGGCATCACTACGAGGAATTCTGGAAGGGTGCCCTGTTCACCGGTCCTGAAAACCACATCGTGCATGAGTTCCACAACGTTCCGAAGTGGGTGAAGTGGAGCCCGTTCGCAGCCATGGCTCTTGGTTTCGTGACGGCATGGTACATGTACATCAAGTCGCCGGAGACGCCCAAGCGTCTGGCCGAAACCCACCGTGGCCTGTACCAGTTCCTTCTCAACAAGTGGTACTTCGATGAACTCTATGACTTCCTCTTCGTCCGTTCGGCGAAGGCGCTCGGTCGCTTCCTGTGGAAGAAGGGCGACGTGGCGGTCATCGATCATTACGGTCCGAACGGTATTGCAGCGCGTGTGGTTGATGTGACCAACCGCATGGTCCGCCTGCAGTCCGGTTATCTTTATCATTATGCCTTTGCGATGCTCATCGGCATCGCGGCGCTTGTCACCTGGATGATGCTCGGGAGTGCCTTCTGATGACCGATTGGCCCATTCTTTCAACGGTCACCTTTTTGCCGCTCGTCGGCGTGGTGCTCCTGCTTCTGACGAATGAAAACGGCCCGTATGGACGCCGCAACATTCTCAATGTTTCGCTGCTGACGACCGTATTCACTTTCATCGTCTCGCTGTTCGTCTGGATCGGGTTCGACAATTCGAACCCGGGCTTCCAGATGGTCGAGAAGCATGACTGGTTCGGCAACATTGCGTCCTACCACCTGGGTGTCGACGGCATTTCCATGTTGTTCGTCATCCTCACCACCTTCCTCATGCCATTCTGCGTGCTGGCAAGCTGGGAATCGGTAGAAAAGCGCATCAAGGAATACATGATTGCCTTCCTTCTTCTGGAAGTCGTCATGATCGGTGTGTTCGTCGCGCTCGATACCGTTCTCTTCTACGTCTTCTTCGAAGCGACGCTGATCCCGATGTTCGTCATCATCGGCGTGTGGGGCGGCAAGGATCGCGTTTATGCATCCTACAAGTTCTTTCTCTATACACTGCTCGGTTCGGTTCTGACGATGCTCGCCATCATGGCGATGTATTGGCAGGCCGGTACGACCGACATCACCGAACTACTGAAATACGGCTTCCCGGCCGGTATGCAGACATGGCTATGGCTGGCGTGCTTTGCTGCCTTCGCGGTGAAGATGCCGATGTGGCCAGTCCACACCTGGCTGCCCGATGCGCACGTTCAGGCGCCGACCGCTGGTTCGGTCATCCTGGCTGGCGTCATGCTGAAGCTTGGCGGTTACGGTTTCATCCGTTTCTCGCTCGCCATGTTCCCGCTGGCTTCGGATTATTTCGCACCGTTCGTCTTCACGCTCTCGGTTCTCGCCATCATCTACACCTCTCTGGTTGCGATGATGCAGGACGACATCAAGAAGCTGATTGCCTATTCCTCCGTCGCCCACATGGGTTACGTGACCATGGGTATCTTCGCCGCGAACGTTCAGGGCGTGCAGGGCGCAATCTTCCAGATGCTCTCGCACGGCATCGTCTCGGGCGCGCTCTTCCTCTGTGTCGGCGTCGTGTACGACCGTCTGCACACCCGTGAAATCGCGGCCTATGGCGGCCTGGTGAACAACATGCCGAAATACGCCGTGGCGTTCATGATTTTCACCATGGCCAATGTCGGTCTGCCGGGTACCTCGGGCTTCGTCGGAGAATTCCTGACGCTGGTCGGCGTGTTCCGCGCCAACACCTGGGTTGCTCTCTTCGCGGCAACCGGCGTCATCCTTTCGGCCGCCTATGCGCTGTGGCTCTACCGCCGCGTCATTTTCGGTGCGCTTGAGAAGGAAAGCCTGAAGTCGATGCTCGATCTGTCGACCCGCGAGAAGGTTCTCCTTTACCCGCTGGTTGCCCTGACGATCTTCTTCGGGGTCTATCCGGCGCCGGTGTTCGATGCCACAGCTGCATCGGTCGATCTTCTGGTAAACAACTATACGGCTGCATTGCAGGCGGCGCAGAATGTTGCGCTCTCTATGAATTGACGACAGGACCCGTTGGACATGACCGCTGAAATTCTTTTTGCCAGTCTGCACATCGCGACGCCCGAGCTGATCCTTGCGGTCGGTGCGCTGGCGCTGCTCATGATTGGCGTATTCTCCGGCGACAAGTCGACCAATACGGTGACGGGCCTTTCGGTCGCGCTGCTCGTTGTCGTCGGTCTGTGGATCGTCTTTGCTCCGGCTTCGGGGCTGGCCTTCGGCGGCGTTTACGTCGCCGATGCCTTCGGCAACTTCATGAAGATTCTGGCGCTGATCGGTTCGATCACGGCCATGATCCTTTCGGTCGGCCAGAGCCGTTTCGAGCCGATTGGCCGTTTCGAGTATCCGGTCCTGCTGGTGCTGGCGACCCTCGGCATCCTGCTGATGATCTCGGCCAACAACCTGATCTCGCTCTACATGGCGCTGGAACTCCAGTCGCTGGCTCTCTACGTCATCTGCGCGATCAACCGCGAAAGCCTGCGCTCCACCGAAGCCGGTCTGAAGTACTTCGTCCTCGGCGCGCTGTCCTCCGGTATGCTGCTTTACGGCATGTCTCTGGTCTACGGCTTCACTGGTAACACCGGCTTTGCTGAAATCGCCCAGGTTCTGACGGCTGAAACCCGTTCGCTCGGCCTTGTCTTCGGTCTGGTCTTCGTTCTGGCCGGTCTGGCGTTCAAGATCTCAGCCGTTCCGTTCCACATGTGGACGCCGGACGTTTACGAAGGTGCACCGACCCCGGTGACTGCATTCCTCGCAGCTGCTCCGAAGATCGGTGCGATGGCAATCCTCGTACGCATTGTCGTTGAAGCCTTCCAGCCGGTGTTTGCCGACTGGCAGCAGATCGTAGTGTTCATCTCGATTGCCTCGATGCTGCTCGGCTCCTTCGCGGCAATCGGCCAGAAGAACATCAAGCGCCTGATGGCATACTCCTCCATCGGTCACATGGGTTACGCGCTGGTAGGTCTTGCCGCCGGCACGGAAGCAGGTATCTCCGGCGTCATTCTCTACATGACCATCTACATGGTCATGACGCTCGGCTCCTTCGCCTGCATCCTCTCGATGCGTCGCAAGGAAATCGGCAACGTTGAAAACGTCGAGGATCTGGCTGGTCTGTCGTCCACCAATCCCTTCATGGCGGTTGTACTGACCATCCTGATGTTCTCGCTCGCAGGCATTCCGCCGCTAGCTGGCTTCTTCGGCAAGTACTACGTCTTCCTTGCCGCCATCGAAGCCAAGCTCTACGCGCTTGCCATCATCGGTGTCATCGGCTCGGTTGTCGGCGCTTATTACTATATCCGCGTCGTCAAGGTGATGTGGTTCGATGAGGCCAAGGACAGCTTCGACCGTCCTGCTGGCGAACTGAAGATCGTTTACGCGCTCTCGGGGCTGTTTGTTCTTGCCTTCATCTTCTTTGGCGGTGCGCTCGGCAACGCGGTAACTGCCGCAGCAAAGACGTTCTTTTGATTGATACGCTTAAAAACACGGGCCGGATGTCGACTGACGACTTCCGGCACGAGGCGATGGCGGAAACGCCATCCACCAACATCGAATGTTTTGCCCGTGCGCGGGCAGGGGACGGTGGCAATCTGTGGATTACCGCCTCCCGCCAGACCGGCGGCAAAGGCCGTCGCGGCAGGCCATGGGTTTCCGAACCCGGCAATCTCTACGCATCGCTCCTCCTGATCGATCCCGCTCCCGTGGATCGCATCGGCTCGCTGCCGCTGGCTTTCGCGCTGGCCGTCTATCGTGCCGTCCGCTCGGTTCTACCGGCCGGTGGAGCGCCGCTTGAGATCAAATGGCCGAATGATATCCTGATAGGGCGAAACAAGACCTGCGGTATCCTCATGGAGGCGGAAGTGCTGCCCGATGGACGTCGGGCGGTCGTGATCGGCATCGGCATCAACATCGCGCACAAGCCGGATAATCCGCATTACCCCGTGACCATGCTGGCGGAACACGGTGCAGCATGCTCTCCGGACGAGCTTTTCGCGCATCTGTTCCGCGAGACGGCGGTGGTGTTGCAGGCCTGGAATCAGGGCGTTGGCGTTGCAGAGGTTATGGCAAGCTGGCGCGCCGCCGCTTGTGGTATCGGGGAGCGTATCACCGTGAATTTCCCGGACCGTTCTGTAGGCGGGCGCTTCGCCGGTATCGATGATAATGGTTTTCTCTTGCTGGATGAGGATGATGGCCCGAGACGGTCAATTGCCGCCGGCGATGTGTTTTTCGGGTAAGGGCCGCGCGCTGTAAAAATCGTGCAAGGCTTGCCCGCTCGAGTTTGGAGCCTCCCTGCTGCTCATGGAAAGCAGGGCGTCAGACCGGTTCCGCATCGGCCCGGTTGTCCTGACGCTCGATATGTCCGATGCTTTGAAAATGGTGTCGGGTTGCAGCCAGCGGCTGCGGCCCGCGTGCCGTTATGAATGGACAAGAACAACAATGGCTACACAGGACGAATTCGTTTTCCTGCCACTTGGCGGGGTTGGTGAAATCGGCATGAATCTGGCGCTGTACGGTTATGGACCGGCAGCCAAGCGTCAGTGGATCATGGTCGATTGCGGCGTGACCTTTGCTGGCCCCGATCTTCCTGGTGTGGATCTGGTGCTTCCGGATCTCAGCTACATCGAGCAGCAGAAGAAGAACCTCAAGGGCATCATTATCACCCACGCCCACGAGGATCACTATGGCGCGCTGAACGACCTGTGGCCGGGCCTGAACGTTCCGGTCTATGCGTCGCCATTCACCGCCGGCATGCTGGAGGCCAAGCGGAACTTCGAAGGCACCCGCGCCGAAATTCCGATCACGATCTTCAAGGCGGGCGACCGCATCAATGTCGGCCCCTTCGAGATCGAGGCTGTCGGCGTCAATCACTCAATCCCCGAGCCGATGTCGCTGGTCATCCGCACCCCGCTCGGTAACGCCATCCATACCGGCGACTGGAAGATCGATGAAGCACCGTCGCTCGGACCGTTGACGGATGAAGCCCGTTTCCGCGCCATTGGCGAGGAAGGCGTGCTGGCGCTTCTCTGCGATAGCACCAATTCTGTACGCGATGGTGTTTCGCCTTCCGAACATGAGGTTTCGGAAGGGCTTAGACAGATCATCGAAAATGCCGAAGGACGTGTGGCCGTCACCACCTTCTCCTCAAATGTCGGACGTATCCGTTCCATCGCGCAGGCCGCGGAAGCCGCAGGCCGCGAGGTTCTGCTGCTTGGTTCGTCCTTGAAGCGTGTCGTCAACGTCTCGCAGGATCTCGGCATCATGGAAGGCATCAAGCCGTTTCTCGCCGAGGATGAATATGGCTATATTCCCCGCGACAAGGTCGTGCTGATCCTGACCGGCTCGCAGGGCGAACCGCGTGCCGCGCTTGCCAAGCTTTCTCGTGACGAAATGCGCAACGTTGCGCTTGCTGCGGGTGATACCGTCGTCTTTTCGTCCCGCGCCATTCCCGGCAACGAAAAGGCCATCATCGATATCAAGAACGGCCTGATCGAGCAGGGCGTCCATATCATCACCGACAACGAGGCTCTTGTACACGTATCCGGCCATCCTCGCCGCAACGAACTGCTGCGCATGTACGAATGGACCAAGCCGCAGATCGTTGTTCCGGTACACGGCGAAGCTGCGCATCTGGTGGCACAGAAGGAACTTGCCGAGCAGGCGGGCATCCCCCAGGTGCCGAAGGTGCGTAACGGCAATATATTGCGTCTTGCACCTGGACCGGCGGAAGTCATCGACGATGCGCCGCATGGACGTGTGTTCAAGGACGGCAATCTGATCGGTGACATGGACGAGATGGGCATCGGCAACCGTCGAAAGCTCTCTTTCGCCGGTCACGTTGCCGTTAACGTCATACTGGACAGCCGGTTTGATTTCATGGGGGATCCCGACGTCGTACCCTTCGGCCTGCCGGAGTTCGACGACGAAGGCGAAGATATGGAAGACACCCTGTACGACGCCGTTCTCGGCGCAGTGGAAAGCATTCCTCGTGCGCGCCGCAAGGACCTCGAAATGGTGCGCGAGGCCGTGCGCCGTGCCGTTCGTGCTGCCGCCAATCAGGCGTGGGGCAAGAAGCCGATTGTGACGGTGTTCATCACGAAGGTCTGATGACATCATTGACGCTGGCGAGCAGGCTTCCTTCGGGGAGCCTGCGCGAAAAGGGCGGCATTCCTGTTTCCCGGTGAATGCGCTACAACAGGAGAGGATCAGGGTGCCGGGTGCGTCTCGATCCTGGAGCTTGGGAGGATGTCGTGCACTGGCTTTCGGTTTTTGCCGTCTATTTCATCGTGTGGTGGACGGTTCTTTTTGTGGTTTTGCCGATTGGCCTGCGTACGCAGGCGGAAGACGGTGAGGTTGCCGTCGGAACCGTCGCCAGCGCGCCGGCAAAATTCAGGGGGGCGAGAGTTCTGCTGATGACGACCGCAATTTCAGCGTTGGTCTGCGGTCTCTGGTATGGCGGATCCTGGTGGTTCGGCTTCACTCTGGATGATTTGCCGCGCATCGTTCCAGTTTACGATTGAAACCTGTCATATGGCTGACACCGATATGATGCTGAGAGAAGCGCCATATTCGGCCAGTTGACAATCAAAATTTTGCCGGATTGATAAAACGCAATTTTGCGTTGCTTTAAAAAAAGCAAAAAAAAACAAGGCATTTCAGCCTTGTTTTTCAGGTTTCGCGTGATCTGTAACCGTTGCCGGGGCAGCGAACAAGCGCGCCTAAGATCTGATCCTCCCAAGACTGACCGCGAAAACGGCAGGAATTTAGACTTCTTGCCTCTTTTGTAAGCTAAAATTAGCGTAATCCCCCAGGCTTGTCATCTAATTTTTTGCATATTTGCTACAGTCGGCAAAAAATTCTCTGCGGTTCAATTTGTCGCACCCGATCAAGAATAATATTCCGACCAAAGCGTTTTGTGAGAACGTGGTGTCTCAAAACTGTCATGAAAACGTCTTCAGCCGTCTTTTTGTGGCGGGTTTTCTTCTTCACCCGAAACGGTTATGTACGGCGCCAATATCCCTTTATTAGAGGCGATTCCCGCGTTCGTGCGCATTCGCCAGACACAATGGAAGCCGTCATGCGTCTCAGCCGTTATTTCATGCCCATCCTGAAGGAAAACCCCAAGGAAGCGGAGATCGTTTCCCATCGTCTGATGTTGCGCGCGGGCATGATCCGTCAGCAGTCCGCAGGCATCTATTCCTGGTTGCCGCTCGGAAAGCGTGTGCTGGACAAGGTGAACGCCATCATCCGTGAAGAGCAGAATCGCTCCGGCGCCGTCGAGCTTCTGATGCCGACCCTGCAATCGGCGGAGCTGTGGCAGGAAAGCGGCCGTTATGACGACTACGGCAAGGAGATGCTGCGCATCAAGGATCGTCAGGATCGTCAGATGCTGTACGGCCCGACCAACGAGGAGATGATCACTGACATCTTCCGCTCCTATGTGAAGTCCTACAAGAACCTGCCGCTGAACCTCTATCACATTCAGCTCAAGTTCCGTGACGAGGTGCGTCCACGTTTCGGCACCATGCGCTCGCGCGAGTTCCTGATGAAGGATGCCTATTCTTTCGATCTGACGAAGGAAGGCGCGATCCATTCCTATAACAAGATGTTCGTCGCTTATCTGCGCACCTTCGAGCGCCTCGGCCTGCGCGCCATTCCGATGCGCGCCGATACTGGCCCGATCGGCGGCAACCACAGCCATGAGTTCATCATTCTGGCCGATACCGGCGAATCCGAAGTCTTCTGCCACAAGAGCTTCCTTGATCGCGCCATCCCTTCCGTCGATACGGATTTCGACGACGTTGATGCGCTGCAGGCAGTGTTCGACGAGTGGACGGCCGACTATGCCGCGACCTCGGAAATGCACGACGAGGCTGCTTATGATGCAATTCCCGATGCTGACCGCCTTTCCGCGCGTGGCATCGAAGTCGGTCATATCTTCTACTTCGGCACCAAATATTCCGAGCCGATGGGCGCGAAGGTACAGGGTGCGGATGGCAAGGAACACGCTGTTCACATGGGTTCTTACGGTATCGGCCCGACCCGCCTTGTTCCCGCCATCATTGAAGCCTCGCATGACGAGAATGGAATCATCTGGCCTGCTTCGGTCGCGCCTTTCGATGTCGTCGTCATCAACATGAAGGCTGGCGATGCCGCCTGCGATGCTGCTTGCGAAAAGCTCTATTCCTCGCTTTCCGCGGCGGGCAAGGATGTTCTCTATGACGACACGGACGACCGTGCGGGCCAGAAATTTGCGACTGCCGATCTGATCGGCGTGCCGTTGCAGATCATCGTCGGGCCGCGTTCGGTTGCGAACGGCGAAGTCGAGGTCAAGAACCGCAGAACCGGGGAGCGTGAAACCGTCACGCTTGAAGCTGCGATGAACAAGGTGCTTGGCTGAGAAGCCGGATCGAGGAGACGACATGGCAAAAGCCGAGGCTGAGAAGAGTGCGGCAGCTTCCGTAAAGGAGACTGCCGCCCGGCCGTTTTCTGCATTCGAACGCATGGTAGCCTGGCGCTACCTGCGGTCACGGCGCAAGGAAGCATTCATTTCCGTCATCGCCGGCTTTTCCTTCGTCGGTATCATGCTGGGTGTCGCGACGCTCATCATCGTCATGGCGGTGATGAACGGTTTTCGTACCGAACTGATCTCGCGCATTCTCGGCATCAATGGGCATATGATCGTCCAGCCGATCGATACGCCTTTCAACAATTACGACGATCTTGCGAAGAAGTTTGCCGCCGTTCCGGGCGTCACCATGGCCTTGCCGCTCGTGGAGGGGCAGACGCTTGCCAACGGGCGCGGTGGCGCCGGTTCCGGCGCACTGGTGCGCGGCGTGCGCACCGAGGATATCGAGAAGATCAAGGAAGTCTCTTCCAATGTGAAGACCGGCGATCTCGTCGGCTTCATGTCGGGCGAGGGTGTTCTGGTCGGTTCCCGTCTTGCCTCGCAGCTGGGGTTGACGGCGGGCGACGACATCACCCTGATTTCACCGGAAGGCGATGTGACGCCGATGGGCGTCAATCCGCGGGTGAAATCCTACAGAATTTCCGGCGTCTTCGAGATCGGCATGTCGGAATATGACGCGTCGATGATCTACATGCCGCTGTCCGAAGCACAGCTTTATTTCAACTCCGAAGGCATCGTGCAATCGATCGAGCTCTACGTCAGTCATCCGGACAATGTCGACGGCATCCGGCCGCTTGTGGAGCAAGCCGCTGAACGTCAGGTTTACATCACCGACTGGAGACAGCGGAACCAGACCTTCTTCTCCGCCCTTCAGGTGGAAAGAAACGTGATGTTCATGATCCTGACGCTGATCGTTCTCGTGGCTGCGCTGAACATCATTTCCGGCCTCATCATGCTGGTGAAGGACAAGGGCAGCGACATCGCTATTCTGCGCACCATGGGTGCAAGTTCCGGCTCCGTCATGCGTATCTTCTTCATGACCGGTGCAGCCATCGGCATCGTTGGCACCTTTGCCGGCGTGGGGCTTGGTATCCTCGTATGTCTGAACGTGGAATCGATCCGGCAGTTCTTCTCCTGGATATCGGGCACCGTGCTGTTCGATCCGCAGCTCTATTTCCTGAGCCAGCTCCCGGCTGAAATGGATGTGAGCGAGACGATCTCCGTCATCATCATGGCGCTGACGCTTTCTTTTCTGGCGACCATCTTTCCGGCATGGCGGGCATCGAAGCTCGATCCGGTTCAGGCCCTGCGTTACGAATAAGGACCGCTTCCCGATATGGCTAAAAAAACTGTGCTGCGGCTTACCGGCATCGAGCGGACTTACGGTCAGGGCGAAACCTCGCTTTCCATTCTCCGCAAGGCCGAATTTGAAATGAAGAGCGGCGAGATGGTGGCGCTGGTGGCGCCATCCGGGACGGGAAAGTCGACGCTTCTCCATCTGGCTGGTCTGCTTGAACATGCCGACGCTGGCGAAGTCTTCATCAACGGCGCGCCCTGCAGCAATCTGGGGGATGAAGCCCGCACGGCAATCCGCCGCAGCGATATCGGCTTCGTCTACCAGTTCCATCACCTGCTGCCGGAGTTTTCCGCGCTAGAAAACGTGATGATGCCGCAGCTGATCGCCGGACTTCCGAACAAGGAAGCGTCAGCGCGCGCCAGTGCGCTGCTGGACTACATGCGCGTCGGCCACCGTGCCGAACACCGTCCATCCGAACTCTCCGGCGGTGAGCAGCAACGTGTGGCGATTGCCCGCGCCGTTGCAAATGCGCCGCTGCTCCTGCTGGCCGACGAACCGACCGGCAACCTCGATCCCGAGACGGCGCATTACGTCTTTGACGCGCTGGAGGCGTTGGTCCGGCAGTCTGGCCTCGCCGCATTGATCGCCACGCACAATCATGAACTGGCGGCGCGCATGGATCGGCGGGTCACGCTGAGCGAAGGCAAGATCGTGGACTTCTGATCACGTCGCAATCGACGGCGTGTGAGGCTGACCACAGCGCTTCCGATTTCCACAACGGATTTTTTCAACCCGAAGATGCTTTCTGCACCTTCGGGTTTTTCGTTTTTGAGTCAAAGGCTTGCTTTCAGCCGGAGGGAACCGGGAGTCGATTCTGTCGTTTGTTCAAGGTAGCGATGGCCGAAAGGCTGTTGACAATGAAACAAAATGAGAACAAAGTTGGAACATAACGAGTAAGGAGAGACCAATGACTGATTTCGTTCGTGACGTCGCCGCTTTCACCTCGATTGCCGTTTTTGTCGCCAGCTTTTCGATGATCCTCACCGCCCTCTGACGGACTAGTGAACAGGCTGGCTTGATTTCAAGCCTGTATAGATGCCGCTTGCCTGTGGACTTTATCGCCCGGAAGTTCGAAAATCACACGCGATTCAGAATGACGGGATGATAGAATGGGTGAGATGGCTGCGAGCAGCGAACCTTCGGGCGTAAAGATGAAAACGCCGGGTTTTGTCCACCTGCGGGTCCATTCCGCTTACTCACTCCTTGAGGGGGCGCTTCCCCTCAAGAAGGTTATGTCGAAGGCGGTAGCAGACGGCCAGCCGGCCATCGCCATTACCGATACGAACAATCTTTTCGTCGCGCTCGAGTTTTCGGAAAAGGCGCGTGACGAAGGTTTGCAGCCCATCATCGGCTGCCAAGTTTCCATCGACATGCAGGATGCGGTGGAGGATCGCCGCAATAACAATTCACATCTGGCAAAATTGCCGTCCATCGTGCTTCTGGCCGCGAATGCGCAAGGCTATGAGCGGTTGGTGAATCTCGTTAGCCGAGCTTATCTCGAAGGGGAGGGCAGTGGTCATCACGCGGTGAACATTTCCCGAGCCTGGCTGGAAGAAGGTTCGAACGCTGGCCTGATCGCGCTGACGGGTGCTTCGGGCGGTCCGGTGGATATCTCCCTGAGAGAAGGACATCCGCAGCAGGCGAAAGACCGGTTGTTGATGTTGAAGTCTCTGTTTGGTGATAGGCTTTATGTCGAATTGCAGAGGCAGGGCAGCTTCGACCGTGCGCACGAACGCCGGATGATTGCTCTTGCCTATGAAAATGATGTTCCGCTGGTTGCCACCAATGAGGCGTTTTTTCCATCGAGGGCCGATTATGAGGCCCACGATGCGCTGATGGCGGTTGCGCACAACGCCATCGTTTCCGACGACAGCCGCTTCCGTCTGACGCCGGACCATTATCTGAAGAGCCGCGATGAGATGATGGCGCTGTTCGCCGACATTCCGGAGGCACTGGAAAACACCGTCGAAATTGCGCTTCGCTGCTCCTACGTGCTCAAAAAGCGCGGACCGATCCTGCCGCGTTTCACCGGTGCCAGCGACGATCCGGAAGCGGCCGAGCGTGCCGAATCTGGTGAGCTTCGCCGTCAGGCCGTCGAAGGCCTCAACCAGCGTCTCGCTGCACTGGGCATGGCGGCAGGTTATACGGAACAGGAATACCGCGACCGGCTGGACTTTGAACTCGGTGTTATCGAGCGTATGAAGTTTCCGGGTTACTTCCTGATCGTTGCCGATTTTATCAAGTGGGCAAAGCAGCACGATATTCCGGTCGGTCCCGGCCGTGGTTCGGGTGCGGGATCGCTGGTCGCTTATGCGCTGACGATTACCGACGTCGACCCGCTGCGTTTTTCGCTGCTGTTCGAACGCTTCCTCAACCCGGAACGCGTTTCGATGCCCGACTTCGATATCGACTTCTGCCAGGATCGCCGCGAAGAGGTGATCCGCTATGTGCAGCGGAAATATGGTCGCGAGCAGGTGGCGCAGATCATCACCTTCGGTTCTCTGCAGGCCCGTGCGGCCCTTCGCGATGTTGGTCGCGTGCTGGAAATGCCCTACGGTCAGGTCGACAAGATCTGCAAACTGGTCCCTAACAATCCGGCCAATCCGACGCCGCTCTCAAAGGCGATCGAGGAAGAGCCACGCCTGCGGGAAGAGGCGGAAAAGGAGCCGGTTGTCGCTCGCCTTCTGGATATTGCCCAGAAGATCGAAGGGCTTTATCGTCACGCTTCGACCCACGCCGCCGGTATCGTCATCGGTGACCGGCCGCTGTCCCAGCTTGTGCCGATGTATCGCGATCCGCGCTCGGACATGCCCGTCACCCAGTTCAACATGAAGTGGGTGGAAAGCGCCGGTCTGGTCAAATTCGACTTTCTGGGCCTCAAGACCCTGACGGTCCTGAAGGTGGCCGTCGATTTTGTCGCCAAGCGCGGCATCAGTGTCGACCTGGCCGCAATCCCGCTAGACGACCCGAAGACCTACGAGATGCTGTCGCGTGGCGAAACCATCGGCGTTTTCCAGGTGGAAAGTGCCGGCATGCGCAAGGCGCTCATCGGCATGCGCCCCGACTGCATCGAGGACATCATCGCGCTTGTGGCATTGTATCGTCCGGGTCCGATGGAAAACATCCCGGTTTACAACGCCCGCAAGCACGGCGAGGAGGAGATCGAGTCGATCCACCCGACGATCGATCATCTTCTCAAGGAAACGCAGGGCGTTATCGTCTATCAGGAACAGGTGATGCAGATCGCTCAGGTTCTGTCCGGTTATTCGCTTGGCGAAGCCGATCTTCTGCGCCGCGCCATGGGTAAGAAGATCAAGGAGGAGATGGACAAGCAGCGCGAGCGTTTCGTCGATGGTGCGATGAAGAACGGCGTGTCTAAGGCGCAGGCCGACACCATCTTCGATCTTCTCGCCAAGTTCGCCAACTACGGCTTCAACAAATCGCACGCCGCCGCTTACGCCATCGTGTCCTACCAGACCGCCTATATGAAGGCGCATTATCCGGTGGAGTTCCTCGCGGCGTCCATGACGCTCGATATGGCGAACACGGAAAAGCTCAACGATTTCCGTCAGGACGCGGGGCGTCTCGGCATCGAGATCGTCGCGCCTTCCGTGCAGACGTCGTATCGCCAGTTCGAGACGGGTGAGAGCCGCATCTATTATTCGCTCGCGGCCATCAAGGGTGTGGGTGAGGGCGCGGTCGATCACATCGTTGAGGTGCGCGGCAACAAGCCGTTTGCCAGCCTCGAGGATTTCTGCCTGCGCATCGATCCCAAGCAGATCAACCGGCGTGTGCTGGAAAGCCTCATCAACGCCGGCGCCTTCGATTGTTTCGGCAAGGATCGCGCCGAACTGATCGGCGGGCTGGATCGGATCATCGGATATTCACAGCGTGCGCAGGAAAGCCGCGTTACCGGCCAGTCGGATATGTTCGGCTCGGGTGGTGCAAGCGGCCCCGAAAAGCTGGTGCTGCCTGCATTTCAGCCCTGGCTTGCCTCGGAAAAGTTGCTGCGTGAATATCAGGTGCTCGGTTTTTACCTCACGGCGCATCCGCTCGATACCTACAAGCCCACTCTGGAAAAGCTCAGGGTGCAGACCTTTGCGGAGTTTTCCGGTGCGGTAAAGCAAGGGGCGACGGCAGGGCGTCTGGCGGGTACCGTTACCGGCAGGCAGGAGCGCAAGACGCGCACCGGCAACAAGATGGGTATCATTACCTTCTCGGATTCGTCAGGCCAATATGAAGCCGTGCTGTTTTCCGAAGGGCTCGGACAATATCGCGACCTTCTCGAAGTCGGAAAATCGTTGGTGGTGACCGTTCAGGCGGAAGAACGCCCGGAAGGCATCGGCTTGCGTATCCAGACGGCGCAGTCGCTGGAGGAAAAGTCCGTGCAGATGCAGAAGGCCCTGCGCGTTTACGTGCGCGATTCCGGGCCTCTCAAGACCGTGGCGCGGCATCTGAACACCAAGGGCGATGGCTCGGTCTATTTCATCGTCATCAAGGACGAGGGAAGCCGCGAGATCGAGGTGGAACTGACGGAGAAATACCGAATCTCACCGGAAATCGCTGCCGCCTTGCGCTCGGCGCCCGGGGTTATTGACGTAGAACTCGTCTGACCTTCGCCTCGGCGGTTCAGACCGGCCCTTCTTTCGTCACCGTGATAAAGTCCGTGCCCTGCCCCGTTTCCATCTCGTGACTGAAATCCGAAACGGTGATCGAGCTTCCGGTCGAGAGTTCTTCCTCGATCCGTTTGCGGATATGGGCAGGTATGTCGATCCGGCTGAGGACAGCGCTCAACTGGTCGAAACCGCCAGGCGCCTCTGCAACGGTTATCCCCAGACGCTTGCGGGCTGCCGCAGGCAGATGGTTTTCGAGCGTCATGCCGTTCCACTCGGCTTGTCCACCGGTACGATCGACGGATACCGCTTCGAGGAAATGCGTGCCGAGCGCCACTTCCGGATCTCTGATGTCGACCGGCGCTTCGAAGAGCGGTTTGAAATCCTGTCGCACCATGATCTGGCCGCTTGGCGCATGATCTTCTCCGGCGGCCTCGTAGAGCGCCCGGGTGAACCCGTCCGTCAAAAGCGGGCCTGTTGTGTTCATGCCTTTCCAGCGCTTGAAACCGTTGACGGCGCTGATGGTCATTGCGCCAGCATAACCGTCCGGGGTGCCCGCATCGAAACCGAGTCGGGTCAGAAGCAACTGGATGTCCATCACCTTTTCGCGCTCGCCGCGGCGGGTGATGAGGATGCGCAGCGGTGAAGACTGCTTTTCCCTCACGTTTGGCTTGATGGCATTGGTCTTTTCGTTGACGGCAACCTCGACTGCTCCCAGGGCCGCATCGAACGTTGCCGGACGCAGTTCGACATCTGAAAGCAGCAGCTTTCCGTCGTCAGCGTCGTCGCGTGGCTGGAAAAGAGCCGGATGCTGCACGAAACGCAAGGAAACCGGTGCGCCGGTAATGATGACATGCACGCCGCGTTCTGTCTGGCCAAACAGTGATTGTGCGAATTTGGAGGGCAGCCGCACACAGCCATGCGATGCGGGATAGTTCGGAACCTTGCCCTCGTGTAGCGCAATCCCGGACCATGTGAGACGCTGCATGAACGGCATGGGCGCGGCCGAATAGATGTTGGATTCGTGATATTTGCGCTTTTCCAGGATGGAAAATATGCCGCTCGGCGTTTCGTGTCCGGCCTTGCCGGTGGAAATCTTCGAGGTGGCGATAATCTCGCCGTTCTCGTAAAGCGCCAGAGATTGGTCGCTTTTAGACACGACGATCTGCAGCGATTTCTGGTCGGCAGCGAGAACTGGAAAGGCGAGAATACTGGCCGACAACATGCCGGTCAGGAGACGCAGGCGAAGGGACATGACGCAATACACCACATGTACAAAACTGCCTCTACTCAACCACGTTAAGCTTAAGGAAGTTTAAGGGCGCCCTCGACTGTTCCATCACGAGAGTGTGTAAATGCTGAAAACAGGACCCGGATGTGCTGCCGCGTTACGCCCTAAAATCACTTATTTGCGGGTTCCGAAGGTGTAGCCGGTTTCGACGCTGCCTTTGCCGAATTTTTCCCTGAGCTTGTCCATCGCCGCTTCCGCCGCCGCCCGCCGCCCGGCAAGTTCGTCCACCAGGTCGGGAGGGTCGGCCCGTGCCGCATCGCACAGATCGGCCACACCTATCCCGAGCAGACGGAATCTGGTGCCATCGGCTTCTTTCTCCATCAGCGAAAGCCCGATCCTGAATATCCGGTCGGCAAGCTGGGTCGGGTCGTCCAGCTTGCGATTGCGCGTGCGAATCCTGAAATCAGCCGTCTTCATTTTCAGAACGACCGTCTGGCCCGCAATGGCGTGTTTTTTCAGGCGGGACGAAACCTTTTCCGAGAGGGAGCGCAGGATGGGGACAAGATCGTCGTAACGCGAGATGTCATTGAAAAACGTTGTCTCCGACGATACGCTCTTGGCCGGGTCGTTGATATGCACATCGCGCTCGTCGATGCCCCGTGAGAGGCGAAACAGCCGCTGGCCCATCGAGCCATAGCGGCGCATCAGGTCGCCTTCCTCCATCTCCTGCAGTTGCGATATCATGCGGATGCCATCCGCCTCCAGCGTGGCCGCAAAGGCCTTGCCGACGCCCCAGATGGTCGTGACCGGCCGTGTTGCCAGAAAGGAAAGCGCCTCGGCTTCGCCGATCACCGAAAAACCGCGCGGCTTGCGCAGGTCGGACGCCACCTTGGCCAGAAACTTGCAGTAGGAAAGCCCGGCGGAAACGGTGACGCCCACTTCCTTTTCCACGCGGCTCGCGAATTTTGCCAGCACGCGGGCAGGGGGATCGTGGTGTAATCTCTCTGTCCCCGAAAGATCGAGAAACGCCTCATCGATGGAAATTGGCTGCACGAGGGGCGTGAGTTCCTGCATCATGGTGCGGATCTGGCGGCCGACCTGGCTGTATTTCTCCATGTTCGGCTTGATCACGACGGCATCGGGGCAGGCCTCCAGCGCCTTGAACATCGGCATGGCGGATCGCACGCCGTGAATACGGGCAATGTAACAGGCGGTGGATACCACGCCGCGCTTGCCGCCACCGATGATGACGGGCTTGTCGGCAAGGTCTGGATTGTCCCGTTTTTCGACAGAGGCGTAGAAGGCATCGCAGTCGATATGGGCGATGCTGAGTTGATAGAGCTCATCGTGATAGAGAAGGCGCGGGCTGCCGCAGGCGCGGCAACGCTTCAGGCCCGCTGGCTGCCCAGCCAGACAGTCGCGGCAGAAACCGGGATCATACGCGTGCAACGTGGACATGACCTGACCGCAACCGATCCATAAACAAAACGGGAACGTTGGCGACAATACCCTGTCGTTCGCCGCGGCTCAAGCCGTCAATATTCGCCGGAATCGAGTCCAGGCCCGGAAAAGTGACGCCACGCGGCTTCGACCGTCTCGGGTGATGTCTCCGTTGCCGCGCAGAAGGCCATAAGGTCCGGTTCGTGGCTCATAAGGAAGTCTGTCAGGCCTGCGAGAAAACCGGGGTCGTTGACCGCCTGGCGCAGCATATTCGCTTGCAGGCCACTCAGCGCCAGAAAACGGGAGAGCATGTCCGGCTCGTTTGCCAGCCACCCAAGTATGGCGGCGGCTGTTTCTTGCGGATCCTTCTCGACATTGTCGTTGTTTTTAGGGTGTCGCAGCATTTCTCTTCCGAAGTTACCTATTTTGAAACCAAATCGCCTTAGCCTAACGCCACAATTGGACGATGGAATCGACTTTCTGGCAACTTATATGTGCAGATAAAGGTTTCAAAGCGGAGCGGGGACTGTTCGCCATGCCCAAACAGGTCATGATAGTCGAGGACAACGAGCTGAATATGAAGCTCTTTCGTGATCTGATCGAGGCATCGGGTTATACGACGATCCAGACTCGCAATGGCATGGAAGCACTCGACCTCGCCCGCAAGCATCGTCCTGACCTCATTCTCATGGATATCCAGCTACCGGAGGTTTCCGGTCTGGAGGTGACGAAATGGCTGAAGGAAGACGATGAGCTGCACGTCATACCGGTCATCGCCGTCACGGCCTTCGCTATGAAGGGCGATGAGGAGCGCATTCGTCAGGGCGGCTGCGAGGCATATGTGTCCAAACCGATTTCCGTCCCGAAATTTATCGAGATCATCAAGACCTATCTTGGTGATGCGTAAGGCGACTGGGGAAAACCATGACAGCGAGAGTTCTGGTTGTTGATGACATACCGGCGAACGTGAAGCTTCTGGAAGCGCGGCTCGTCGCAGAATATTTCGATGTACTGACCGCCGAAGACGGTTTCAAGGCGCTGGCAATCTGCGACAGCGAGCAGGTCGACATCATTCTTCTGGACATCATGATGCCGGGAATGGATGGCTTCGAGGTTTGCGAGCGGTTGAAGGCCAACCCGCATACCGCGCATATTCCGGTGGTCATGGTGACGGCTCTCGATCAGCCATCAGATCGCGTTCGCGGTCTGAAGGCTGGCGCCGACGATTTTTTGACGAAGCCCGTCAACGACCTCCAGCTTATCGCACGGGTCAAAAGCCTTGTGCGTCTCAAGTCTGTCAGCGACGAGCTGCGCATGCGTGCCGAAACCGCTCGCCAGATTGGCATGGAGGACCTGCTGAGAAACGACAACACGATGCAGGCGCCGGGCCGTGTGCTGCTCGTCGATGGCCGTGCAAGCTCGCAGGAGCGTATCATCAGAGCGCTGAAGCCGGTTGCCGAGGTTGAGGTGATGTCCGATCCGCAGGCCGCGTTGTTCAGGGCCGCGGAAAATCCCTTCGAACTGGTGATCGTCAACTCGACCTTCGACGATTACGATCCGCTTCGCCTGTGCTCCCAGCTTCGCTCTCTGGAGCGGACCCGCTTTCTGCCGCTTCTGCTTGTGGCGGAGCAGGGCGCTGACGATATGGTGGCGCGCGCTCTCGATCTCGGCGTCAATGATTACATTCTCCGCCCCGTCGATCCCAATGAGCTGGTCGCGCGTACGCTGACGCAGATCAAGCGCAAGCGGTTCAACGATCATCTGCGGCGCAATCTACAGCATACGATGGAGCTTGCGGTGGTTGACGGGCTGACGGGGCTGAACAATCGCCGCTACTTGGACAACCATCTCAAGGTACTTTTTGACCGAGCAGCAGCACGTGGCCGGCCGATTTCGATCTGCATTACCGATATCGACCGCTTCAAGAGCGTGAACGATACCTACGGCCATGATGTCGGTGACGAGGTTCTGCGTGAATTTGCGTCACGTGTGCGCTCCGCCGTGCGTGGCGCGGACCTCGCCTGCCGTTACGGTGGTGAGGAGTTCGTTGTCGTCATGCCGGATACCCCGATGGAAAACGCCATCGGTGTCGCAGAACGTCTTCGCGAGATCGTCGAGGACCAGCCTTTCTATGTCCGATCCATAGACCGAGAGCTGAAGATCACGGCATCGCTTGGCATCGCGACAAACAGTCCGTCGGTGTCTTTGCCGGATCAGCTTCTCAAACAGGCCGACAGGGCTCTGTACGAGGCCAAGAGTTCAGGAAGAAACCGCGTCGTCGCAGCAGCAGCCTGAGACAACCTTACAAACAAGCGATTAACTCAGATCATTTGTAAGCCTGGCTAAATTGAAGGAACGCGTGCTCGATCCTGTTATAGTTAAGGTTGAGTTCTACGGGGAATTCAATCGGATCGCGCCATATAGTGTGTCATACTGGTATATTTAACCATATCTTTCGACGCAAACGGTCTGGCCTTAAGAATTTGTTGATTTTTATTCCGCTTCTGCGCAAAATCTAATCCGACGAAAAAGATCTTCAGTCGGCTTTCAGCCGCATGATGATGTTGTGCAGGTGGCATGGACGCTACGGCATATCGCTCATCAGGGGTCGTATTGCGTAGTTTGAATGCCCCATGATGCTCAGGTCCGCCGCATCTCCTGGATCGTGGGGTCGGTCGGTCGGTGATGTTCGAATCGGTTCCTCGTGCCGTAATCACATCGCTGGCCGACCGCCTTATATCCCCGGCGAGTCGTCGGCCAAACCTTTCCCCCAGATCTTTGCCTTCGAGATATGACGTTCCGGAAGCGCAGGGGCGTCAGCAAGCAGCCTCTGGGCTACGCGGGTGCGATGTGTTTTCGTATCTGTGGAGCAGCCACTGTATCGAGGGCGGACCGGCCGCGGCAGCAGAAGTCCTGGCTTGAACTGCGACCGCCACAAACAAAAAACGCGCCCGTAGGGCGCGCTTTTGTCGGAAAACCGATCAAGAATTACTTGATCTTGGTTTCCTTGAATTCTACGTGCTTGCGTACAACCGGGTCGTACTTCGTCTTCGTCATCTTGTCCGTGAACGTACGGCTGTTCTTGGTGGTGACGTAGAAGGTACCGGTGTCGGCTGTCGACAGCAGCTTGATCTTGATTGTTGTAGCTTTCGCCATGGTCGTCCTGCCTTTAACAAAAGAGAAGCCGCAGGTGCTTTCACCTCGGCTAAATCTGGCGCGAAACTACGTATCGCGCCCGAAAAGTCAAGTCTGTTTTGCCCGGAAAACAAAACGGAAGATATAAAGCACCACGTAAAGGGCGAAAAATGTGGCGAGCGCCCAGGCAAATCCGTCTGTCCCGGCAATGTCCATCGCAATACCCACTGCCTGCGGTCCGCAGATCGTGCCAACGGCGTAACAGAAGATGAAGGCGGCATTGGCCGCCACGAGGTCTGCGCCCGTCAGGCGCGATCCCAGATGCGTCAGTCCGACGGTATACATGCCGGAAACGAGCCCGCCCCAGAACAGGAGCAGGCCAGCAACCAACAACCAGCTCTCGACGAGAGCGGGTAGAGCCAGCGTACCTGCCACGCCTGCAAGTGCCATGAGGCCGAGAAGTGTACGCCGGTCCTTCATCCTGTCGGACATGAGGCCGATCGGGATCTGGAAGACCATGTTGCCGATGCCCATCACTGTCAGCAGCACGGCGGCCTGCGATTCGCTAAACCCTTCACGCGTGGCGTAGATCGGGAAAAGTGACAGACCGCCCGCCTGCACCGCCCCGAAAACGAAGGCTGCGGCAGACGCCATGGGCACCATCCATATATAACGCGCGAAATGATGGTTCGGCCTCTCGTCCAGCTCCGGGCTTTCGCCACGCGCCACGAAGATCGGGATCGCTGCCAGGAGAATGATGGCGGCGCCCACGATAAAGGGAATGATTCCCTCGCTGCCGACGAGGGAAAACAGCAACGGACCAACGGCGAAGCCAACGGCAAGGCCGGTGGCGTAGATACCCAGCACCATGCCGCGCTTCCTTGGCGGTGCGGCCATGTTGATCCAGTATTCCGACAGGATGAAAAGCGTCGTGGTCGCGCCATGGAAGACGATTCGCAGCGGAAACCACATCCAGAAGGCATCAGCGAAATAAAAGCCGAGCGCACTGAGTGCCGAAATGACAACGGCCAGCAGCATGGTTCGGGCAACGCCGAAATCATGGGCGACTTTTGATGCAAGGGGGGCCGCCATCATCGCCGCGATACCGGCCATTGCCGTATTCACGCCGATCATGGTGGACGAGATGCCGCGCTTCTCGAGAATGATCGACAACAGCGGCAATCCGAGGCCGATGGCGACGCCGACCGCGCTGATGGAGGCAATTGCTGCAATCAGGGAAGGCCAGTGAATGGCGTCTTCTTCGCATTTCGTTCGTGACATGACGGCCTTTATACAAAGTCTCGAATAAACCGGCCGTGGCGCGTGAAGTAGAACCGCACGGGGCATTCAAAGGGCAATGAGGGATCACCTATCATAAGTTTTGTGACATCTTCGAGAACCGTCCGTGTGATCGTCGGCATGTTCAGACCTGAAAGGTTGGCCGTGTCAACCCACCGGAGGTCCCGAAGCTCGTCCGAATCGCGAAGAGCTGCGATATCCACGTCGATTTCGTCCACGAAGCCACTGAAGAAACGCGTGTCGTAGCGTCGGGATAGGCCCGGTGGCGTGATCGCTCTTGCGACAAAACGCAGTGTCGAAAGATCCGGGCCGGTGCTTTCGCGGCCAAGCCGGATGCCTGTTTCTTCAACGAGTTCTCTCACCGCGGCAAGAGCCAGCGCCCGCGCTCCGGCGGGGCTGAGCTGCCTCGGAACCGATTTTGTCAGCCTGCTCACCACTGCGGGGTGCAACTCTCCGCAATAGGGCAGGGCGTGATCCCGCCGATCGCGTTTGCCGCCGGGAAAGACATAAGTATTGGGCATGAAGACATGGGCGGCGCTTCGCTTGCCCATCAGCACTCGCAATCGTGGCCCGGAGCGGTCGAACAGAAGGAGGGCCGCTGCGTCGCGAGGACGCATCGCAACCGTCGTTGGTTGAGGATCAGTGGAAGGATGCAGTGGCGCCACGCAAAGGCCTAATGCGAGGAGCCGTCGATGACCGGCTTTGCCGGTCGGTTGTCGAAGCCATGCATCTTCAACGCCCATTGCAGGCCAATGACACCGCCCTTGATCGGTTGCAGCGTCACAAGCGCAGCAAGGATGGTAATGGGCACCCAGATGGCGAAGTGCACCCACATAGGCACCTGCATGATGAGATCGGTCATCATGAAGCCACCGACGGCAATGTGCCCGATGATGACGATGGAAATGTAAGGTGGCAGATCATCGGACCGCTGGTGGTGCATTTCCTCACCGCAGGCAGCACAATTATCCACGGGCTTCAGCCAGGCGCGGAAAAGACGTCCCGAACCGCAGGCGGGGCAACGGTTCACCATGCCGCGCATGATGGAGCGTCCCAGCGGTCGCTCCATGTCCTTATCGCCATACGTCAGAGTTTCGGAGCTGTGTTCGATACCCATGCTCGTTTCCTTCCCGTGGCGGTTCTCGCCGCTTGCTTATCGCCGCCGTCTTGGCGGGCGTGTGCCGGGCTTTGCCGCCACGCGTGACGTCCGCCGCCCCGCTTTATGAAACGACCGTGTGGCGACCGGCATCTTCCTTCCCTCGCTCAGCATATCGAAACGCAGGGCGCCCGCCAATGGCACGGCCTCGGCAAGCTTGACCTGAACGCTGTCGCCAAGCTGATAACCGAGCCCGGTTTTCTCACCTGTCAAAGCCTGATGAGCCTCGTCATAGATGAAGTAATCCGTGCCGAGCATTGATATAGGTATGAAACCATCGGCGCCAAATTGCGGCAGCGCGATAAAAAGTCCCGCCTTGGTGACACCGGAGACGCGCCCTTCGAACTCTTCGCCCACGCGCTCGGAAAGATGGTGGGCGATCAGGCGGTTGATGGTATCGCGCTCGGCCGCCATGGCGCGACGTTCGAAAGTCGAGATTTCCGCGGCAATGTCGTCCAGCGTCGCTTCTTCCTGCGGGGTGATGCCACCTTCGCCAAGACCCAGCGAACCCACCAGCGCACGGTGCACGATAAGGTCGGCATAACGGCGGATCGGCGAGGTGAAGTGTGCGTACTTCATCAGGTTGAGGCCGAAATGCCCGATGTTCTCCGGGCTGTAGACCGCCTGGCTCTGCGCGCGCAGCACCATCTCGTTGACCATGATCTGGTGCGGCGTATCCAGCGCACGGGCCAGAATGCCGTTGAAGGAGTTGGCGCGCATCGCCGCACCCTTGGCCATGGAAATGCCGATGGTGCCAAGGAACTCCCGTAGGGTTTCCTGCTTGGAGAGCGTCGGCGCATCGTGCACGCGGTAGACCAGCCGCTGTTTCTTCTTTTCCAGCGTCTCGGCGGCGGCGACGTTGGCCTGGATCATCATCTCCTCGATCAGCTTGTGCGCATCGAGGCGTTCAGGAATGACAACCTTGTCCACAGTGCCGTTGGGGCGCAGCAGGATCTTGCGCTCCGGCATGTCGAGTTCCAGCGGCTGGCGACGATCACGCCCGCGCTTCATCACCTCATAGGCATGCCACAGAGGTTTCAGGATCGGCTCCAGCATCGGTCCGGTCTTGTCGTCTGGGTTGCCGTCGATGGCGGCCTGTGCCTGCTGGTAAGAGAGTTTCGCCGCACTCTTCATCATGATGCGATGGAAGGTGTGCGACGCCTTGCGGCCTTCCCTGGAAAACACCATGCGCACGGCAAGGGCAGGGCGGTCGACGCCTTCCTTGAGGGAGCATAGATCGTTGGAAATGCGTTCGGGCAGCATGGGGACGACCCGATCCGGGAAATAGACCGAATTGCCGCGCTTCAGCGCTTCGCGGTCCAGCGGCGCGCCGGGCCGTACATAATAGGAAACATCGGCAATCGCCACCGTCACGATCACGCCGTCCGGGTTGTCGGGCGAGGGATCGGGTTCGGCGTAAACCGCGTCGTCATGATCCTTGGCGTCGGCCGGGTCGATGGTGATCAGCGGCAGGTCACGCCAGTCCTCACGGTGCGCCATCGTGGCGGCTTTTGCGTCATCCGCCTCCGACAGAACATTTTGCGGGAAGATATGCGGAATGCCATGCGCATGGATGGCGATCATGGAGATCGCCTTTTCGGATGCGACAGAACCGACGACGGACAGAACCTTGGCGCGTGTCAGGCCGTAACGCCCGCTGTTGCGTGAGGTTTCCACCTCGATCAGATCGCCGTCCTTCGCATCACCCACGCCATCCGGGTCGATGACCATTTCCTCGCCGCGCCGGTCGATCGGCATCAGGCGACCACCGCCGCCCGGAGACAGCTTGAACACACCGAGAAGCGCGCCCTGACGACGATCGAGTATCTTGACGACACGCGCCGTATAGGCCGGACCTGCCTTTTCCTTGGAGGGAAAGATTTTTGCCAGAACGCGGTCGTTCAGGCCGGCGGTCGGCGCCTTCTTTCCACGATCCTGTGACGATTGCCGGATCAGCACGGCAGGAGCCGCACCCAGATCCTCCGGCCATTCCGCCGGCCGGCCGATCAATTCGCCGTCCTTGTCCCGCGTGGTGATGTCGAGAACCGTCACCGGCGGCAGGCCACCCGGCCGCACCAGCGACTTGCGGCTCTTGTGTACCATGCCGTCGCCTTCCAGCTCCTTCAGCAGGGCTTTGAGGAGGACGCGGTTTTCGCCTTTCAGACCGAAAGCCTTGGCGATCTCACGCTTGGATGCCTGCTGCGGGTGGTCGGCAATGAATTTCAGCAGCACTTCGCGCGAAGGCACTTCACCATGGATGATGCCTTCGCCTTCGTCCACGCGTTTGGAGCGCGCCGTGCGTCCGAAACCGTCATTGGCGGAACCCTGTTTCTGACGCGGCGCTTTACTCACGATTCTGCTTTCTTCGATTTTGCTGCGGCCTTGGGCTTGGCCGCGGATTTGGCTTTCGTTGCCGTTTTCGCTTTGGTCGCCTTCGGCTTTGCGGCAGCGTCACCATCGGCAGACTTGGCTACAGGCTTCGCCGCGGCCTTCTTGGCCTTGGCAGGCTTGCCACCGGTGCCGGTCTTGGCGATGCGTTCGGCTATCAGCACCAGCGCCTCCTCCAGCGTCACGCTGTCTGGAGCCTGCGCCTTCGGAATAGTGGCATTGACCTTGCCCCAATTGACGTAGGGGCCGAAACGGCCGTCACGCACGGTAATCGCACCGCCATCGGGGTGATCGCCAAGCGTTTTCAGCGCAGCCGGGGTAGACGATCTGCCACGGCCAGGTGCTGCCTTCTTTTCGGCAATTACCGTCACGGCACGGTTGAGGCCGATTGAGAACACGTCCTCGACACTCTCTAGATTGGCGTAACCACCGTCATGCAGCAGGAACGGTCCATAGCGGCCGATACCGGCGGAAATCATCTTGCCGCTTTCCGGATGCTGACCGATATCGCGCGGCAGGTTGATGAGTGCGAGCGCCTTCTCGTGGTCGATCTCTTCCGGCTTCCAGCCTTTTGGCAGCGATGCGCGCTTGGCGTCCTTGCCGTCGCCACGCTGGATATATGGTCCGAAGCGGCCGGAACGCAGCGTCAGCTCTTCGCCCGTCATCGGGTCCGCGCCCAGCGCCTTCGGCTCGTTGAGGGCGGCGGCTTCCGCCTCCGCACCGTCCGAGGTGAGCTGACGCGTGTAGTTGCATTCGGGATAGTTTGAGCAGCCGACGAACGCGCCATACTTCCCAAGTTTCAGCGACAGGTTGCCGGTGCCGCAGACCTGGCAGATACGCGGATCGGAGCCGTCCTCGCGCTTGGGGAATACCAGCGGTGCCAGAACCTCGTTCAGCGCATCCAGAACGTTGGTGACACGCAGCTCCTTCGTGTCTTCGATCTGGGCGAAGAAATCCGACCAGAAGTCACGAAGAACCTGCTTCCAGTCCAGTTCACCGGCAGAAATGCGGTCGAGCTTTTCTTCCAGATCCGCGGTGAAATCATATTCGACGTATTTTGTGAAGAAGCTTTCGAGGAACGCCGTCACCAGCCGTCCACGCGAATGCGGAATGAGCTTGCGCTTGTCGACGATGATGTATTCGCGGTCGCTCAGCGTCTTCAGTGTCGCGGCGTAGGTGGAAGGACGGCCGATGCCGAGCTCTTCCATCTTCTTGATGAGCGATGCTTCCGAATAACGCGGCGGTGGTTCGGTGAAGTGCTGGCTGGCGTTGATCTTCTGCCTGGCGAGGTTTTCGCGCGCGTTGATTTCGGGCAGGCGGCCTTCGTCGTCACCGTCGTCGCTCTGTTCGCCGTCTTCCTTCTGATCGGTATAGGCGGCGATGAAACCGTCGAAACGGATCACCGAACCAACTGCTCGAAGGCAGGCCTTCTCGCCCTTGTTGTCAGCGAGGATTTCAACGGTGGTGCGCTCGATCTCGGCGGATGCCATCTGGCTGGCAATGGCACGCTTCCAGATCAGGTCGTATAGCCTGAACTGGTCGGCATCGAGAAACCGCTTCATCTTGTCCGGCGTGCGGTTGAAGTCGGTCGGACGGATGGCTTCGTGCGCCTCCTGCGCGTTCTTTGCCTTTGTGGAATAGAAACGGGCTTTCTCAGGCACGTATCGGCCACCGAACTGTTCGCCGATCGCGCGGCGAGCTGCATCAATCGCTTCCGGCGCCATCTGCACGCCGTCGGTACGCATATAGGTAATCAGACCTGCGGTTTCGCCGCCGATGTCGATACCTTCGTAAAGCTTCTGTGCGACCTGCATGGTGCGCGAAGCTCCGAAGCCCATGCGCGAGGAGGCGGCCTGCTGAAGTGTCGAGGTCGTGAACGGAGGGCCGGGATTGCGCTTGACCGGCTTGGCCTCGACGGTATCGACAACATAGGTCGCACCTTCGAGAAGGGTTTTGAGGCGGTTGGCGTCGTCGCCCGTCTTGATGCCTCTCGCCTGCAGGCGCTTGCCATCGGCAGACGTCAGCTTTGCTTCGAACTCGTCACCGCGTGGTGTCTTGAGAAGAGCGGAGAGGTTCCAGTACTCTTCCGAAACGAAGCGTTCGATTTCGGACTCGCGATCGCAGACAAGGCGAAGCGCTACGGACTGAACGCGGCCAGCCGAACGTGCGCCGGGCAGCTTGCGCCACAGCACCGGTGAAAGGTTGAAACCGACGAGATAGTCGAGTGCGCGGCGCGCCAGATAGGCGTCTACCAGCGGGATGTCGATGTCGCGCGGGTTCGCCATCGCATCGAGAACAGCCTTCTTGGTGATGGCGTTGAAGACCACGCGCTTGACGGGCTTGTCACCGATCACCTTCTTCTTTTTCAGAAGATCGAGCACATGCCAGGAAATCGCCTCACCTTCGCGATCAGGGTCGGTTGCGAGAAACAGTCCGTCGGAGGATTTCACCGCATCGGCAATATCCTTCATGCGCTTCTGCGAGGCCGGGTCCACTTCCCAGGACATTTCGAAATCCTGGTCCGGCAGCACCGAGCCATCCTTGGCAGGAAGATCCCGAACGTGGCCAAAGGATGCAAGAACCTTATAGCCCGAGCCAAGATACTTGTTGATCGTCTTGGCTTTGGCAGGAGATTCTACGACGACGACATTCATATTTTTTTCTCTGGAACTGGTCCGTTAATGTGTCCCGGCCGCATGGGCGTGTTGCAGCGAGGCTTCTTTATATTTCGACATGGACAGGTAATGCGCGCTGGTCAAGAGGCAAGGGCGATTTTCTCATTTCGGCACGAATGCAACCAGAGGATTATCTTTGATTGTATTGCAATTTTAAATAAACGAGTTATGGTTGCAATCATTATTCAATGCGTGCTGAAAATCTTTCCTCAGGCTGAATTCGCAGGGTATATTATGGTCCCGGATAGAACACACGATAATGCCTATGGTGACGCAACGAGGGAAAATCTTGCCTACATCCGGCAGATGTTGGCGGAGCTCCGGCAGGCCGCCAGCCGTGAAGGCGCGGACATGCTCTGTTACCTGATCGAGATGGCTTATGTGGAAGTCGGTGATATACAGAGCGGGCGACGCAAGCTCTCAATCCGCCATAACAAGTGAAACCAGCCCCCCGGTATGCCGGTTTAGCCGACCGGCGATATCCAGTTCCAGAAGCACCATGTGAACCGTGGCAGGCGACAGTCCCGTATGGCGGATGATGTCGTCTGTCTCGACAGGCGAGGGACCGAGCGCAGCCGCAATGATGTTGCGCTCCGTATCTTCGGGCGGCGACATGTCGGTTTCGCGTGCCGGTTCCTCGACTTTCCGCTCGAGCGGAAGGACTGGTTCCATCATCGGATGCAGGGCATCGAGAATGTCGGCTGCGCCCGTTGTCAGCATGGCGCCTTCCTTGATGAGCCGGTTGGTTCCGTGACAACGCGGGTCGAGTGGTGATCCCGGAACGGCAAAGACGAGGCGCCCTGCTTCGCCCGCAAGCCGGGCAGTAATCAGCGAGCCGGAACGTTCCGCCGCTTCCACGATCACGACACCAAGCGAGACCCCGGCGATCAATCGGTTGCGGCGCGGGAAATCCCGCGGCCGAGGCTCCCACCCAAAGGGCATTTCGCTGATGGTTGCGCCGCCTTTGTCATAGATTTCCTGCAGCAGGCCGAAATTTTCCTGCGGATACGGCCGGTCGAGCCCACCCGCCAGCATAGCCACGGTTCCGGTTGGGAGACTGGCGCGGTGTGCGGCGGCATCGATCCCGCGCGCAAGGCCGGATGCGATGGTATAGCCTGCCCGTCCGCATTCCTGCGCCAGCATGGCTGCAAATTTCGCGCCGTTGATCGACGCATTGCGCGAACCGACAATGCCGATGGAGGGGCGTGTCAATGTGGCGCCTGATCCCCGCATAGCGATCAGCGGTGGCGCGCCGTCCACATGTCTCAATGCAGGTGGATAGTCCGGCTCTCCGATGCCGACGAAACGTGCGCCGAACCTCACGGCCGTGTCGATTTCGCGTTCAGCCTCCGCCTGCGTTGTGATGCGCAGGCTTCGCGACGAACCGCCGCGCCGCGAAAGCTCGGGCAGTGCCTCGAGCGCGTGTTCGGCGCTGCCGTAGTGATTGATGAGTTCGCGGAACGTGACTGGACCGATATTGTCGCTGCGGATCAGCCGAAGCCAGGCGACTTTCTGCCTGTCGGAAAGCGCCATGCCCTGTCGTTTTATTCCGTCGTGCGGCATCAAACGCCCTCGCTAAGAGGGCGAATGGCGTTTGCCTTAGCCCTTCTGGCCGATCTTGCTTTCCGTGCCTGCGACAAGACGCTTGATGTTTTCACGATGTTTCCACCACGAAATGACGCTCAGGAGCGTAACGAGCAGCGCGGTTTTTTCGGGTCCGAGTATCCACAATGCCGCGGGAATGACAAGCATCGCCACCAGTGCGGAAAGCGAGGAATAACGGGTGATGAAGGCCGTCACCAGCCACACCGCGGCAAAGCCCAGCATCATCAGCGGTGCAGCACCCAGCAGCACGCCGATATAGGTCGCGACACCCTTGCCGCCCTTGAAGCCCAGCCAGACCGGAAACAGGTGGCCGAGGAAGGCGAAGAAGCCTGCGACCAGCGATGCTTCGTATCCCCACAGCGCATTGGCGACCAGCACCGCAGCCGTACCCTTCAGCGCATCGAGCAGCAATGTCGCGGCAGCGAGTTTCTTGTTGCCGGTACGCAGCACGTTGGTCGCGCCGATGTTGCCCGAACCGATCTTGCGGACGTCGCCCAGACCGGCGGCACGGGTCAGGATCAGGCCGAACGGGATCGAGCCGAGCAGATAACCGACCAGCGCGGCAAGCGCGAGCAGGGAGGCTGCCGTCTCCCAGACAGTCAATACAGTCATTCAAATGTCCCCTGTCTTCGTGCTTTCCGTAACGTAAGTTTCATCACAACTCGTGAACCTGTTTGCCCGCCACGTAGGTGGCGACAACACGGCCGCTGAAACGTGCATCCTCGAACGGCGTGTTCTTGGATTTCGATACCAGATTCTTTTCCGATACAAGCCAAGGTTCTTCGAGGTCGATGAGTGTGATGTCAGCCTTCGCTCCGGCCTTCAGCGTGCCGGCATCAAGCCCGAAGATCTGGGCCGGACGGGTCGAAAGCGCATCGATCAGCCGCATCAGCGGAACGTCGCCGCTATGGTAGAGGCGAAGAGCCGCAGCCAGCATGGTTTCCAGCCCCACCGCGCCGCTTGCCGCATCCGAGAAGGGCAGGCGCTTGGTGTCCACATCCTGCGGATCATGAGAGGAGACGATGATGTCGATGGTCCCGTCCTTCAGCGCTTCCACCATCGCCTTGCGGTCGTCTTCCGAACGCAGAGGCGGGGAGAGCTTGAAGAAGGTGCGATACTCGCCGATGTCGTTTTCATTGAGCGTCAGGTGGTTGATCGAGATGCCGCAGGTCGCCTTGACGCCCCGCGACCGCGCCAGCCTGATTGCCTCGGCCGATTCCGGTACGGAAATCTTGGCGGCGTGGTAGAGCGCTCGTGTCAGCCCGGCGATGCGCAGATCGCGCTCCAGCGGAATGATCTCGGCTTCCTTCGGAATGCCGGGCAGGCCGAGCCAGCTTGCGAAAAGTCCCTCGTTCATATCGCCGTTGCCGATATATTTGTCGCGGGTTTCGAGCGCGATCACCGCGCCCAGTTCGCGGGCGTAGGTCATTGCCCGGCGAAGCACCAGCGTGTCGGAAAGCGCCTTGCGGCCATTGGTGAAGGCAACGGCACCCGCTTCTTTCAGCATGCCGAACTCGGTCATTTCCTCGCCGCGCAACCCTTTGGTTACAGCTGCCGCCGGGTGGACGTTGACCAGCGCCTTGTCACGCGCCGTCTTTTTCACGAATTCCACGAGCGCGATATCGTCGATGACGGGATCGGTATCCGGCATCACGATGATGCTGGTGACGCCACCCGCCGCTGCCGCACGAGAGGCGGACTCGATCGTTTCGCGGTGTTCGGCACCGGGTTCGCCGACGAATACGCGGGCATCGACCAGACCGGGAACCGCAATCAGCCCCTTGCAGTCGCGAACGGTCGCACCTTCCGGCACACCCTGATTGCGGGCGTCCTTGCCTGCCGCGAGAATGGTGCCATCAGCGCCGATGACGATGCTGCCGGTTTCGTCGAGGTTGCGGGAGGGATCGATGATGCGGAGGTTGTTCAGAACGGTAACGGCACTCATACGCGCTCACCCTGATTTTGCGAGACAAGCAGGGTTTCCATCACCGCCATGCGAACGGCGACCCCCATTTCAACCTGGCTTTCGATCACGCTCTGCGGACCGTCCGCCACCTCGGATGCGATTTCCACACCGCGGTTCATTGGGCCGGGATGCATGACGAGCGCATCGTCCTTGGCAGCCTTCAGTTTTTCGGCGTCGAGGCCGTAATAATGGAAATATTCGCGCACTGAAGGCACGAAGGAGCCAGACATGCGCTCGCGCTGCAGGCGCAGCATCATCACCACGTCGGCGTCTTTCAGACCTTCCTTCATGTCGTGATAGACTTCCACGCTCATGTCGCGAATACCGGACGGCAGCAGCGTTGCAGGCGCGACGACGCGAACCCGCGCACCCATCTGGTTCAGGAGAATGATGTTGGAGCGGGCAACACGCGAATGCAGCACGTCACCGCAGATCGCTACCGTGATACCGGATAGCGTTCCCTTGGCACGGCGGATGGTCAGCGCGTCGAGCAGCGCCTGCGTCGGATGTTCGTGCTGGCCGTCACCGGCGTTGACTACGGAGCACGCGACTTTCTGCGCGAGAAGCGCTGCCGCACCGGCAGAGGAGTGGCGCACCACCAGGACGTCCGGTCGCATCGCGTTCAGCGTCATGGCCGTGTCGATCAGCGTTTCGCCCTTTTTGACGGACGAATTGCCGACCGACATGTTCATCACGTCAGCGCCGAGGCGTTTTCCAGCCAGCTCAAAGGAGGACTGCGTGCGGGTCGAGGCTTCGAAGAACAGGTTGATCTGCGTGAGGCCACGCAATGTCGTGGTCTTCTTCTCGCGCTGACGGCTGATTTTCACCGCCTCGTCGGCTTTGTCGAGAAGAAGGGTGATATCCTGATGGGAAAGCCCCTTGATGCCGAGGAGATGGCGGTGGGGGAAGAAGACCATGCGGTTTGCCTCCTGAAGGGCGTCGCATTTTCCCGTGAAAATGCCCGGAACGCCCGAATGCTGGTCCGTGCGCTCCCATTCGCTGTCTACACGCCTGTGGAGCGCCGCGGAAATCGGTCCTGCGCTCTATAGAGACTGCTTCAGCGGGGGGCAAGCGTTCGCGCGCTCTGCGAGCGAAAACATGGGGATGTTTTCCCGCTTGCTTTATATCAAAGCGTGACTTGGTATGGTCAGGCAGTTTCCTTGACAGCAATCGCAGCCGAATGAATGTCTGCGAGAGGTAACTGGAAATATCGCCATGTCTTCTTATTCAGTCTTTGCCCTGGCCGTTCTCGCCCTTCTGCTGACACCCGGTCCGACCAACACGCTTCTGGCGCTCTCCGGAGCTGGGCGGGGCGTGAGGGCGTCCCTGCCGCTGATGCTGGGGGAGATCGCCGGTTATCAGCTGGTCATTCTGTCGCTTGTCTTTTTTGTCTCCGGTTTTCTGGAGGCGCATGTAGAACTCGCCGCAGCCGTAAAGCTTTGCGCTGCGATATGGGTGGCGTTTCTGGCGGCGCGGCTATGGACCTTGCCGTCCTCTGCGCCCATAGGCGAGGCGATTTCCGCCCGGAGGGTTTTCGTCACGACATGTCTGAACCCGAAGGCAGTGATTGTCGGTCTGGTGCTGCTGCCGCAGGCGCCATTTGCCACTATATGGCTCTATATCCTGCTGTTCTCGGTCCTGGTGGCGCTTGCTGCGCTCGTCTGGCTCTCTGCCGGTGCCTTTCTCATCCGTCATACCAGCCAGTCATCTCCACGCCTCGTTCGCGGCACCGCGTCGGGTTTTCTGCTGGTCCTGTCGCTGGGGCTTGCCGGAAACGTGTTCGGCATTCTCTAGGCTGGTTCTGAAAAACGCCGAAAGCGGCTGTTTAATCCCTTCAATCGCTTCCTGTGGGTGAAATTATGCAATATCACCCACTATGCAATTCCAATAAAAAGCAGCTAGAAGCACTTGATGACCCAGAACTCCCGGACAGAAGAAACGCTCGCCGACCTGAACCAGCCAAGCCTCTGGACCGGTATCAACGCCTATCGTTCCGATCCGCTGATCGTTGATCTGACATCGGGGCTTTCGCGCAATCTCCGGGACGAGTTCGATCAGATCGGTCGCTACGTCACCTCGCACGAAGCGCAGGAACTGGCGCGCATGGCCAATCAGTGTGTGCCGAAGCTCAACACCCACGGTCCACGCGGTGAACGGCTGGATCAGGTGGAATTTCATCCTGCCTGGCATGCGCTCATGCGCCGCTCCATGTCGGCCGGCCTGCATTGCGCCGCATGGGAAAATTCGCCCGATACGCGCGGCAACGAACACAAGGCACGCGCCACGAAGTTCTACCTCACCTCGCAGCTTGAGGCCGGGCATCTGTGCCCGCTGACCATGACCAGCGCGTCCGTCGCCGCGATCATGACTTCGCCGCGTGTGCAGAAGGAATGGGCGCCGAAAATCCTGTCACGCAAATACGATTCGTCGCAGAAGCCGGCATTGCAGAAAACCGCCGTGACCATCGGCATGGGCATGACGGAAAAGCAGGGCGGTACCGATGTGCGCGCCAACCGCACCACCGCCGAACGGGTGGGCGAGGGCATCTATCGCCTTTCCGGCCACAAATGGTTCCTGTCCGCGCCGATGAGCGACGGCTTCGTCATGCTGGCGCAGATGGGCGACGGCATGGGCTGTTTCCTCGTGCCGCGTTACCTTGAAGACGGCTCCGCTAACGGTCTGCATTTCCAGCGGCTCAAGGACAAGCTCGGCAACCGCTCCAACGCCTCTGCCGAAGTCGAATTCACCGATGCCTTCGGTTATCTGCTGGGTGATCCCGGTGCCGGTATTCGCACCATTCTGGATATGGTGACGCTGACGCGGCTCGATTGCGCGCTCGCCTCCGCAGGCATGATGCGCGCCTCGCTGGCCGAAGCCGTGCATTATGCCCGTGGCCGCTCGGTCTTCGGCAAGATGCTCGTCAGCCAGCCGATCATGACCCGCGTGCTGGCCGACATGGCGCTCGATGCCGCAGCCGCAACGGCGCTCTCCTTCCGGCTGGCGACGGCTTTCGATGCCGCCCGCAACAACCCGGCGGAGGCGGCCTATGCCCGCGTCATGACGCCGATCGTCAAATACTGGTGCTGCAAGATCGCGCCTGCACTGATCTACGAGGCGATGGAATGCCTCGGCGGCAACGGTTACGTCGAAGAGCGGCCGATTGCCCGCCATTACCGCGAAGCGCCCGTCAACGCGATCTGGGAAGGTTCCGGCAACGTCATGGCGCTGGACGTGCTGCGCGTCCTTCAACGCGGCAAGGATCTCTTCGACCTCGTTTTCCAGACACTGGAGCGCGATCTTGGTCCCTCCGGCAAGAAGACCACGGATGTTCTTCGTGCGGCGATTGCGCTGGCTGAACGCGACGAGGGAGCTGCCCGCCTTCTGGTCGAGCAGTTCGCGCTGGCGGCCGCTGCCGCGGAGCTCTGCCGTCTTGGTGCGGGCAAGATCGCCGATGCTTTCCTGGAAACGCGTCTGGCCGGTGGCTGGAGGCATACTTACGGCATGCTCGATTCGCGCTTCGATCCGACATACATTATCGACCTTCTTTACCCACCCGCTTCGTGAGGATTGATGCTGACATTCCGTTCTGCGCGTCCGGAGGATGAGGACGCCCTTTACGCCATCAGTCTGGCGACCGGCGACGCGGGTCAGGACGCGACGCCACAGTATCGTGACGGGCGCATGGTCGGCCATATCTATGCGGTGCCTTATCTGCATCTGTGGCCCGACGCGGTTTTTGTGGCTGAGGATGATGAGGGCGTATGCGGTTACATCGCTGGCGCGCTCGATACGGTTTTGCATGAAGAGCGGCTTGAGCAGGAATGGTGGCCGCATCTGCGTACGCTCTACGCCGATCCCCAGGGCGATCCGGACAGCTGGAATGCCGATCAGCGCCGCGCCCACTTCATCCATCATCCGCGCCGCACGCCGTCCTGGCTGACCGACCCGTTCTCCGCTCATATCCACATGAACCTTTTGCCCCGTACGCAAGGGAAGGGCGGTGGCACGCGCCTGTTGTCACGCTGGCTCGATATGGCGAGACAAAATGGCGTCGGTGGCATCCATCTTGGTGCCAGCGAGCGCAACGAAACCGGCATGCGCTTCTGGGAAACACGCGGTTTCAAGCGTCTCGATAGTCACGAAACACCTGGGTCCGTCTGGTTTGGTATGGCGCTCGAATAGCGCTTCTATTGGCCTGCGCGGACGTTACGCCTTCCTGCGCAACAGGGCCGCAGCCACCGCGACATCCGTACCGGCAAGGCCGGTCGAGCAGAACAGCGTCACCTCGTCTGGTGACTGACGGCCGGTTTGCTGCCCCGCAACGATCTCTGATAGACCCCTGATGCGTTGTTCGTCCAGCGTGCCGGCAAGAAAAAACGGCGATGCGTAGGCGCGAATCTGGTCGGGCGAATCTGTCGCGATCAGACTCGCCGCAGCGGCGACGTCTTTGCCTAGTTCGTGTGCATTGACGGTCTTCGGCCCAACCGTGTTGATATGGACGCCGGGTTTCAATGATTGCGCATGGATGACGGGTGTCGTGCTGCTGGTCGCGCAGATGACGATATCGGCGTCCGCGACTGTATCCTCCACCGTCTTGGCAGGCTGGATGTCGATATCCAGTTGACGCTTCATTTCTGTTGCGAAGGCATGTCTGTTGGTGTCGTCCCGGCTGAAGACGCGCGCATGCGAAAGGCGCCGCACGGCCGCTGCCGCAGCAAGTTGGGTCCGGGCCTGAAGGCCGCTGCCGATGATGCCGACCGTTCTGGCATCTTCGGAGCTGAGGTGGCGAATGGCGACGCCACCGATTGCACCGGTTCGGATCGCACCGAGCTTTTCTCCCAGAACGAGCCCTTCCAGCCGGGCTGTGTCGGCTGACCAGACGGCAACGATCTGCGAATGCTCGTTGCCGGCAAAGGTATCGTAGACGCGAAAACCTGCGATCGCATCATCCCCGACAAGGCCGCCGACGGTAAAGACAAGATCGCCTTTGCCGGGAAACGCGACATGGTGTCTGGGTGGGGCAACCAGTTCGCCGAGCGCCTTCTTCCGCATGGCGGCCTCAACCGCCTCTATCGCGATCGGCATGATGTCGCCGCCGCTCAGGTCCTGATCAGTCAATATCGTCGTCATGGCTGTCCTTTCGGTTACCACATCCTGCAAGCTCAAGTGCAGTTTAGGTCAAGCGGCTTTCAAAAAAGAAGCGCCGGTACGCAGTTTGGCCGTCATCCACAGCTTCCTGTGTCTTGCCACGTCTCCCGCGTTGTCCTTCCTTTCATGCTTTGTTAACCCGGTATTTCAGGCTTCCGGGAAGGACGGGTAGACGACATGGTGGCGAGCGCAGCCGCAGAAATGATTTCGGACGTTAAACCGGAAAAGCGTATCAAGGATCGCGCTGCGACCGAGCGGGCGATTTTCAATGCGGCCAAGTCCATTCTCGCGGAAGAGGGTTTCCAGAATTTCGGCATCAACGCCATCGCGCGCCGCGCCGGTTGCGACAAGCAGCTCATCTATCGTTATTTCCGCGGCCTAGAGGGGTTGATCGAGGCGATCGGTGAAGATCTCGGTTCGTGGGTCAAGGATCGAATTCCAGAAGATACCGGCGGCATGTTCCTGCTGACATACGGCGATCTCATGGAACGGCTGGCGCTCTATTTCATGGATGCGCTACGTGCCGACCCGCTCGTCTGCAAGATCATCGCCTGGGAGGTTTCCGAAAACTCTCCGCAGGTGCGGCAGCTCTCCGAGGCGCGCGCCAAATCGCTGGCGAAATGGCTGGAACGAATGCGTGGCTCTCTGGAGGCGCCAAAGGGCGTCGATACCGCGGCCGTCAACGCCGTTCTGTTCGCGGCGATCCAGCATCTCGTCATATCCGCTGCCGCGAGTGGTCAGTTTGCCGGTGTTCCACTCAGATCCGCAAAGGATTGGGAGAAGGTCGCAACAGCCGTCAAGAGGCTGGTGCGGGGTGTCTACGGCTGATTGCCGCAACGTCTGATCTCTATGGTCCGCCGTATATAACCGCTGCGTTGTTCCGCAGCGGTTTTTTATTGCGCTGCGCCATTGTCTCCGGAGAGTGACGTGGTGAGTTATCCACATCCGCGCGCCGTTTGTTAACCATAATGGCAGCTTTTATTTGCCTGTCAGCCGCCACCGGTCCAGTGTGTTAATGATTGATTAACCATGCGCAATGATTGCGCAGAGGGAGCCGCAAGTGAGCCGCTGGATAGCTTTGAGCGTCATGATGACGTTTTTTGCCATGCTGCCGTTGGATATCGACGTGCCAGCGCTGAACCTGTGCCTTATGGCGTTCGCGCGCTGGGCGGTGCTTGCTGGCATTCCCGAAACGTTGTCCCTGCGGGAGCAGGTGGCATGAAGTGGTTCCTGATCCTGTGGGCCGGACCGGTCGCCCTGCTGGCCGGCTGGTACTGGCTTTCTTATTACGACATCAGCTTTGGCTTCTACATGCTGACCCGCCAGACCCATGATCTCGTTTTTCAGATTTACGGTCACATTCTGGGCATGCCGCCGGAAAGCCTGCCGCCACTGGTGGCACGCGCCATCGCTGTCGACAGCATTGTCGTGCTGGCAATCGTCGCATTCCGCAGAAGAAAGAAAATCATCGCCTGGTGGCAGGGTCATCAGTCTGTGGAGCGCGCCAGCGCCGAAAGCCTGTCCAGCGCACCCTGAAGAATGAAACTCGCTGCGGCCGAATCGATGCGTTCGGCCCGCTTGGCGCGTGACACGTCCATTTCCAGCAGTGCCCGTTCGGCCGCAACCGTGGAAAGCCGTTCGTCCCAGTAGATGAAGGGCAGGGCGGTCTTTTCGCTCATCGACCGAACGAAGGCACGCGTGGCCTGCACGCGCGGACCGGATGAGCCGTCCATATTCATCGGCAGACCGATCACGAAGGCAGAAACCTTTTCCTTTTCGGCAAAGGACAGCAGCACCTCGGCATCCAGCGTGAATTTCACCCGCTTGATGACAGGGCGCGGCGTGGCAAAGCGTCTCGACAGATCAGACATGGCAAGGCCGATGGTTTTCGTGCCGAGGTCAAGCCCGGCAATGGCCTGTCCCGGCTGCAGAACATCTGCAAGTTCTTCGATTGTCAGCGTTGCCATGGTTCTTCTCTTACCGCTTGCGAACGAATTCTGTGCGCAGCACCAAGCCTTTTACGGCGTCGTGCTTGCAATCGATCTCTTCAGGATTATCTGTCAGTCGTATCGACTTGATAACCGTTCCCTGCTTCAGCGTCGTGTTTGCGCCCTTGACCTTCAGATCCTTGATAAGTGTAACAGAATCGCCATCGGCCAGGAGGTTGCCAGCCGCATCGTAAACCGCGTTTGCGGTCACCGCTTCTGCTGCTATTTCAGAGGCGGGGCGCCATTCGCCACTCGCTTCATCATACACATACTCGTCATCATCTGCGGCCATGTTCGCAATCCAAATTTTACGGGGTATCCGGTTGTCCGGCCCGTCCTATGTCATAGTATACCGTTAATACAAAGGAGAACTTCCATGAAAATCAGCTGGCTCGGCCATGCCGCCTTCCGCATCGAGACGGCAAAGGCCAAGATCCTCATCGACCCGTTCTTCACCGGAAATCCGTCTTTTGCCGGTCAGGACGCCAGGAATGCCGCAGAGGGCATCACCCACATCCTGCTGACCCATGGACATGGCGACCATGTGGGTGACACGATACAGCTGGCAAACGAAACCGGCGCAACGGTTCTTGCCAATGCAGATCTCGCCTCCTGGCTCGGTTCGAAGGGCCTTGCCAGGATCGACATGGGCAATACCGGCGGTACGGTGCACTTCGACGGTTTTTCCGTAACCTTCACCAACGCGCTGCATTCGTCCGCGCAGATAACCGAAGACGGCGTTTCACACTCGCTTGGCAACGCCAACGGCCTCATGCTGCATGTCGAGGATGGCCCGACCGTTTACCACATGGGCGACACGGATATCTTTTCCGACATGAAGCTCATCAATGAACTGCACGCACCGGATATCGGTCTTGTGCCGATCGGCGATCGCTTCACGATGGGCGGCGCGGTGGCGGCTCTTGCCTGCCAGCGCTTCTTCAATTTCGAGCACGCGATTCCCTGCCACTACGGCTCTTTCCCGATCATCGACCAGACGCCGGAGAAATTCGTGAGCGGTATGGAAGACGGCAAGACCCGGGTTCACACCCCGAAGCCGGGCGAAACGTTGTCCTTCTGACGCCGCGAGTTTAGGCGTGTCGATACCGGAAAAGCACCGCACACTTTTACGCGACACGCTTTCTACCGTTGCGAATGGCGGACATGCTCATTATAGCGGGTAGGAAAATTCCTACCGGAGTAGAACCATGTCCGTCGATCTTGCCACCGTGAAGCGCGTTGCGCGCCTTGCCCGTATTGCCGTTAATGAAGAAGAGGCCAACAGGATGCTTGGCCAGCTGAATGGCATTCTCGGTTTCGTGGAGCAGCTTTCGGAAGTGAATGTCGACGGCGTCGAGCCGATGACATCCGTTACCCCGGTGGAAATGAAGAAACGCGCGGACGTTGTGACCGACGGTGACAAGGCGGACGATATCGTCGCCAATGCACCCGCGACCGACCGGAACTTCTTTATGGTTCCGAAAGTGGTCGAATAAACCGACCGCCGTTCCTTCGTCTGATTTTTCCGAGATTTTCGAAAGCCGTTGCCGACCATGACCGAACTGACGAGCCTGACCATCGCCGAAGCCCGCGAGAAGCTGAAGACCAAGGAGTTTTCCGCCCTTGAGCTGACCGACGCCTATCTGAAGGCCATCGAGGCCGCGAACGGTGCGCTGAACGCTTATGTCGCGCTGACGCCGGAAAAGGCCCGCGACATGGCAAAGGCATCGGACGAGCGCATCGCTGCCGGAAAGGCCGGAGAGCTCGAAGGGATTCCGCTCGGTGTGAAGGATCTTTTTGCCACGCGCGATATCCACACCCAGGCGTGCTCGCACATTCTCGATGGCTTCAAGCCGAAATATGAATCCACCGCTACGCAGAACCTGTGGGATCAGGGCGCCGTCATGCTGGGCAAGCTCAACATGGATGAGTTCGCCATGGGCTCGTCCAATGAAAGCTCCTGGTATGGCCCGGCCATCAACCCATGGCGCGCCAACGGCTCCGAGCAGAAGCTCGTTCCGGGCGGTTCCTCGGGTGGTTCGGCTGCCGCCGTTGCGGCGCATCTATGCGCCGGTGCCACGGCAACGGACACCGGCGGTTCGATCCGTCAGCCTGCCGCGTTTACCGGCACGGTCGGCATCAAGCCGACCTACGGCCGCGTCTCGCGCTTCGGTATCGTCGCTTATGCCTCGTCGCTCGATCAGGCTGGCCCGATTGCCCGCGACGTGCGCGATGCCGCGATCCTGCTGAAGTCGATGGCCAGCGTTGACGCCAAGGACACCACATCGGTCAACCTTCCGGTGCCGGATTATGAAAAGGCCATCGGCCAGTCGCTGAAAGGTCTGAAGATCGGTATTCCCAAGGAATACCGCGTCGACGGCATGCCGGAAGAAATCGAGAAGCTCTGGGCGCAGGGCGTGCAGTGGCTGAAGGATGCCGGTGCAGAAGTCGTCGATATCTCCCTGCCGCATACTAAGTACGCTCTGCCGGCATACTACATCGTGGCGCCTGCCGAAGCGTCTTCCAACCTCGCCCGCTACGATGGCGTTCGCTACGGTCTGCGCGTCGACGGCAAGGACATTGCCGACATGTACGAGAAGAGCCGTGCTGCCGGTTTCGGCAAGGAAGTCCAGCGCCGCATCATGGTCGGCACCTATGTGCTGTCAGCGGGTTATTACGACGCCTATTACCTCAAGGCGCAGAAGGTCCGCACGCTCATCAAGCGCGATTTCGAAAACGTCTTCCACGAAGGCGTCGACGCGATCCTCGCGCCGATCACGCCCTCTTCCGCCTTTGAAGTCGGCGACAAGGAACTCGCGGCCGATCCGGTCAAGATGTACCTGCAGGACGTCTTCACCATCACCGTTAACATGGCTGGTCTTCCGGGTCTGTCCGTTCCGGCCGGTCTGGACGGCAAGGGTCTGCCGCTCGGTCTTCAGCTGATTGGCAAGCCGTTCGAGGAAGAGACGCTTTTCAAGACTGCGTATGCCATCGAGCAGGCCGCAGGCAAGTTCACGCCCGCCAAGTGGTGGTAAGCGACCTCATAATACGACAGATGCATGAAGCCGATCGCGATGCGGTCGGCTTTGTCGGTTTTACGGCGTGGCGTTCCAGCAGTGCTTTCGATGACAGCTACCTCGACCCGCTTGTTGTCGAGCGGGTAAGAGGTGAGTTCGAGCAATTCGCAAAGTCTCCGGTCGGTGACGTCGTGGTTGCATTCATCGGCGACGTACTTGCCGGCTGGGGTGCTCGTGATTCCGCACCGGACTACATCTCCGATCTTTGGGTTGATCCAAAATGGCAGGGCAAGGGGATCGGTACGGCTTTGATTCATCACTTCCTCGGAAAGATGAAGGCGGAAGGGTCGCCTCTGGCCAGGATCAGTACGCACGCCAGGAACCGTGCCGCTATCCATCTTTATGAGCGTTGTGGTTTCGAGATCGTCTGGCGTGGAATGGAATGGTCGGACAGCATGAAGGTCGAGCTTGAAAAGGTGAAGCTGGAGCGCTCGCTTCAGTTCTGATCCTGTTCTTCGGGCCGCGACGTCCGTTCGGTGGAATGCCCCGCAAAGGCGAGAACCGCCTAAGCGGATGCCATTGTCTCACCTAACCGGCGGCTGGCCGAATCGCCCCGCCAATGCTTTACTTCCATCGACAACGGAGGGCGCGGATTGATCGTCATTCGCAATGCGCGTGAGGAAGAGGCAGCCTCGCTGGCGGAGATTGGCCTTCGCGCCTGGCAGCAGGCAACCGCCGCCATCGGCATTACGACAGCTCTGTATGACAACGCCAGCGTTGCTTTTGCAAATTTCACCCGTTCATCGTGGTTGAGCATAACGGTTGCGGAAAAGGGCGGCGTGATCGCGGGCTGGGCGGGACGCGAACGGTTTGACGACAAGATCTCCGATTTCTGGATCGATCCTGATTTTCAGCGCCGGGGTGTCGGAAGCCGGTTGCTGGCTGAAATCGAAAGCCAGATCATCGAAAAGGGTTTTGAGGCTGCAATGTTGGAAACCCACGCGCAGAACGAACCCGCCGTGGCCTTCTTCCGCCATCACGGTTACAGCATTGGCTGGTTATCCGTATCTTATGCGCCCAAGCTTGATCGAGACGTGCAGTCGGTGGGCCTTCAGAAGCAGCTCATTGAGATCGACACCGGCACTTACGGTCCTGAGTTCTAGCGAACCAGCCAGCCGGACATGATGGCCAGCGATATCAAAACGCCCGCATGCAGCACGATGATCGATATGAGAATGCTGCAGAAGGGCTCCTTGCGCGTCTTGTGACGCAGCAGGCGTTGGGCGCAAACGGCTCCGGCACTTCCGCCGATGAAGGCAAGCCATAGCAGGGTGCTTTCCCGTATTCGCCAGCCACCTTTTCGGGCCGCTTCCTTGTCCCACCAGTAGACGCAGAAGACAAGCAGGTTGAATGTAAGGTAGGCCGCGAGGCAGAGGGTGAGCGTCGTCATGATCGCTATTGACGCCTGGAACCGTAAAAGAGTGGTATTCAATCGGGCGTAATACTGGATGTCGCATGCTTCGATGGCGCAAGATGTCTTGCGCCATGGGGCCAATTGCTCTACCTCACCACTGACAGAAATTCCGTATTCCGTGAGCTTGATATGACCCTTGTAGACGTGCGCACACCCGACCCGAAACGCTTCATTCCCGGCGCGACCGGCGATTGGGAGATCGTCATCGGCATGGAGGTGCATGCGCAGGTTCTCTCCAATTCCAAGCTGTTCTCCGGCGCTTCCACCACTTTTGGCAATGCGCCGAACGCCAACGTGTCGCTGGTTGATGCCGCCATGCCCGGCATGCTGCCGGTCATCAACGAGGAATGCGTCAGGCAGGCGGTTCGCACCGGTCTCGGTCTGAAGGCGAAGATCAACAACCGTTCGATCTTCGACCGCAAGAACTATTTCTATCCGGACCTGCCGCAGGGCTACCAGATTTCGCAGTTCAAGGATCCGATCGTCGGTGAGGGTACCATCACCATTTCGCTCGGTCCCGACCGCCAGGGCAATTTCGAGGACATCGAAATCGGCATCGAGCGCCTGCATCTGGAGCAGGACGCTGGCAAGTCCATGCACGACCAGCATCCCACCATGTCGTTCGTGGACCTGAACCGTTCGGGCGTTGCACTGATGGAAATCGTGTCGAAGCCCGACATGCGTTCGTCGGATGAGGCGAAGGCCTATCTCACCAAGCTGCGCTCCATCGTGCGGTATCTCGGCACTTGCGACGGCAACATGGACGAAGGCTCCATGCGCGCCGACGTGAACGTCTCCGTGCGCAAGCCGGGCGGCGAATTCGGTACACGTTGCGAAATCAAGAACGTCAACTCGATCCGTTTCGTCGGCCAGGCCATTGAATACGAAGCCCGTCGCCAAATCGCCATTCTGGAAGACGGCGGAGTGATCGATCAGGAAACGCGCCTGTTCGATCCGGGCAAGGGTGAGACGCGTTCCATGCGCTCCAAGGAAGATGCGCATGACTACCGCTATTTCCCCGATCCGGACCTGCTGCCGCTGGAGTTCGATGATGCTTTCGTGGAAGCGCTGAAGACCGATCTGCCGGAGTTGCCTGACGACAAGAAGGCACGCTTCGTGGCTGACCTCGGACTGTCGGTCTACGATGCATCGATCCTCGTTTCGGAAAAGGCGATTGCGGATTATTACGAGGCTGTCGCTGCCGGACGCGATCCGAAGGCTGCCGCCAACTGGGTCATCAACGACCTGCTCGGCGCGCTGAACAAATTCGGCAAGGACATTGAGACGACACCGGTTTCGCCGGAGCAGCTCGGTGGCATCATCGACCTCATCAAGGCCGAAACCATCTCGGGCAAGATCGCCAAGGACCTGTTCGAAATCATCTGGAACGAAGGCGGTAACCCGGCCGAGATCGTAGAAAGCCGCGGCATGAAGCAGGTGACCGACACCGGCGCCATCGAAAAGGCCGTTGATGAGATCATCGCAGCCAATCCGGATCAGGTCGAGAAGGTCAAGGCAAAGCCGACGCTGGCTGGCTGGTTCGTCGGTCAGGTCATGAAATCGACAGGCGGTAAGGCCAACCCGCAGGCCGTTCAGGCGCTGGTCAAGGCCAAGCTCGGCATTGAGGAATAAGCATCGCTGAGGCGGTGGTGGGCCGGGACCGGAAACGGTACCCGGCCTTTTTATTTGAAGAAGAGGACAGCATGGTGTTTTTCATTCGTACCGCCAGCGAGCGCGATATCGAGCCGGTTCGCGAACTTCTCGATAAAACATGGCATGCCACCTATGACGACATCTACGGTGCGGAAAACGTCGGCAAGATGATCGCAAGCTGGCATTCGCTGCAGGCCATGAAGGACCGTATCCACAAGAAGGGTGGCGAGTTTCTGGTGGCCGACGACGGCAAGCGCATTGCCGGCATGGGCTATGCCGCCATGTCCACCAAGATGACCAAGACGGCGCTGCTTTATCAGCTCTACGTCGCGCCGGAATTCCAGCGTCAGGGCATCGGTCGCGATATTTTTGCCGAACTCGAAACCTGCTTTCCATCCGCTGAAATCATGCGTCTTGAGGTCGAGCCCAAAAATACTGTCGCAATCTCCTTTTATGAAGGCGTCGGTTTTGTCGAGGTGGACCGAATCGACCGGATGGCCGGCGTCGAGGGGTTGCCTGGCATCGTGATGGAAAAGAGCCTGCCGAAATGAACGCAACCGCCGAAAGTCTACTCATCCGCCAGGCCCGTGAGACTGATGTTCCTGCACTGACCGCGATCTATGCTGCCGATGAGATCGGCGCGCATGGTGATACGGCCGATGAGTCGGCGCTTGGCGATTATCTCGCAGCCTTTCGGGCCATCGAGGCATCGCCCAACGAAACGCTCTATGTTGCAGAGCTGGGCGGCGCTGTCGTGGGTACCTTCCAGACGGCGATCCTGACGAAACTCATCGGGCGAGGGGCAGTGTCGATGGTGATCGAGGCTGTGCAGACGCGCGCCGATATGCGCAGCCGCGGCATAGGCGCGGCGATGATCCAGTACTGCCTTGAAGAGGCTCGGGCGAAGGGTTTCAAGACCGTTCAGCTGACCTCCAATGTGGCGCGTCTGGATGCTCATCGATTCTACGAACGGCTTGGTTTTGAAAAGCGGCATTTCGGTTTCAGGATGAAGCTGAAATAGCGTTTGCAACGCGGGAAATGCTGGACAATCCGTACGCATGGCGGCATAAGCTTTTGGCGGTGCAGGCGTGAAAACCTTAGCATCTACAAGCCCGAGGAACGCATTATGAAGACTCTCCTGACGCAAATCTTCACCTGGTGGAATGGCCAGACGATCGGAACACGGTTTCATACCTGGCGTTTCGGCAAGAAGGTAGGGCAGGACGAGTTCGGCAACACCTATTACGAAGGTGGTACGACCTCCTGGGGCATGCCGCGCCGTTGGGTGATCTATAACGGTTACGCCGAAGCGTCTGCCATTCCTCCGGGCTGGCACGGCTGGATGCACTACCGCACCGATACTCCGCCAAGCCAGGAAGACTACGTTGCACGCGAGTGGCAGAAGCCGCACCAGCCGAACCTGACTGGCTCTTCCAAGGCATACCGCCCGAAGGGTTCGCTTGCTGTCGCTGGCGAACGTCCCCGTGTGACCGGCGACTACGACGCCTGGACCCCCGGAAACTGATTTCCGTTTCAGGCGACATGCTTTCGTTATGTCGCATTTGAAACCCTTGTCGCCACCCGTTTTCGCCACATTCCGCCATTAGAGCATTTTCAGGAAAAGTGGTAACGGGTTTTCCGCCCGGAAATGCGCAAAAATTCCGTTGATCCGGTCGAAGTGACGACGCAAGATTTTTTTGGAGACAGGTCGTATGAGCAAAATCACGCAGGTTCGTTCTTTGCGTGCGCTGGCAGTTTCTCTGCTGGCAATTGCCTCAACGGCGGTGTTCGTCTCGCCAGCGCCCGCCGCCCGATTGGAAAACAAGGTGGCCGTTTTCTCCGGCATCGACAAGATCACCGGGCGCATCACCTCATTCGACGTTTACATCGACGAGACGGTGCAATTCGGCGCATTGCAGGTGACGCCAAAGGTCTGCTATTCCCGCGACCAGACCGAAGCCCAGAAGATTAACGCGTTCATCGAGGTCGATGAAATCACGCTTGATCGCAAGATCCGTCGCATTTTCACCGGCTGGATGTTTGCCGATAGCCCCGGCCTCAACGCCGTGGAGCACCCGATTTATGACGTCTGGTTGACCGGTTGCAAGCAGGACTCGGAAGTGCCTGCTCCCTCTACGGCAAGCAACTGACCTAGAGCGATTCCATTTAACAAGGAAACGCTCTAACGGAAACTCTGAAAATTCAGAACTGCAGACTTGGCCGATTGACCGCTGCCTCGAGCATCTTCACGTATTCAGCTTTGGGAACGTCAATCGCACCGAACGTCTTCAGATGATCCGTCGTAAATTGCGTGTCGAGCAGGGTGAACCCCTTTGCTCGCAGGCGGGCGACCAGATGGACGAGGCAGATCTTCGACGCGTTGGTGCGGCGCGAGAACATGCTTTCCCCAAAAAATGCCGAGCCAAGAGACACACCGTACAGGCCGCCGACGAGCGCGTCGCCCTCCCACGCCTCGACACTATGGGCGTGGCCGATCTGATGCAATTGCGTATAGAGATTGCGGATCGTCCTGTTGATCCACGTGCTTGGCCTATCGGGCGCTTCTTCCGCGCAACCCGCCATCACGCCGATGAAATCGGTATCGAACCGGATATCAAACGGCTGTTTGCGGATGGCTTTGCCGAGGCTTTTGGAAACGTGGAAATCGTCGAGCGGGATGATGCCCCGCATTTCCGGCTCGACCCAGAAAAGCTCCGGGTCGTCTGCCGAATCAGCCATCGGAAACAGGCCGACCGAATAGGCGCGAAGCAGAATATCGACGGTGATGTCGTTATTTCTGCCGCGCCGTCCCATTCTTAGTGTGCGTCACCGGCCAGATATTTTTCCAGCCAGTGAATGTCGTATTCGCCCTTCAGGATGTCTTCGTTCTGCAGAAGATCCTGGAACAGCGGCAGCGTAGTCTTGATGCCGTCGACGACGAACTCGTCCAGCGCGCGGCGCAGACGACGGATGCACTCGTCACGGTCGCGACCGTGAACGATCAGCTTGCCGATCATGCTGTCGTAATAAGGCGGGATCTTGTAGCCCTGATAGGCGCCTGAATCCACGCGCACGCCGAGGCCGCCGGGCGTATGGAAATAGGTGAGGGTCCCGGGAGAAGGCACGAAGGTGCGCGGATCTTCCGCATTGATACGGCATTCGATGGCGTGGCCATGGAATTCGATATCCGCCTGCGTGACCGACAAGCCCTGACCAGAAGCGACGCGAATCTGCTCCTGCACCAGGTCCATGCCGGTGATGGCTTCTGTCACGGGATGCTCCACCTGAAGACGGGTGTTCATTTCGATGAAATAGAACTCGCCGTTTTCGTAGAGGAATTCGATCGTGCCTGCACCGCGGTACTTCAGCTTGCGCATGGCACTGGCGCAGATTTCGCCGATTTCCATGCGTTGCTCAACGGTCAGTGCCGGAGAGTTGGCCTCTTCCAGAACCTTCTGGTGGCGGCGCTGCAGTGAGCAATCGCGTTCGCCGAGATGAACCGCATTGCCTTCGCCATCGCCGAAAACCTGCACTTCGATGTGCCGCGGCTTGCCGAGGTACTTTTCCATGTAAACGGCGTCGTTGCCGAAAGCGGCAGCCGCTTCCGAACGGGCCGTATTCACGGCTTCCTCGAGGTCAGCTTCGGTCTTGGCGACCTTCATACCGCGACCACCACCGCCAGCCGTTGCCTTGATCAGAACCGGAAAACCGATCTGTCGGGCAATTTCCAGCGCGTTTTCAGGCTTCACTTCGCCATCGGAGCCCGGAACGACGGGAATACCGAGTTCCATAGCCGTCTGCTTGGCGGTGATCTTGTCGCCCATGATGCGGATATGCTCGGCGGTCGGCCCGATGAAGGTAATGCCGTGTGCATCGAGAATATCGGCGAACTTGGCGTTTTCCGACAGGAAACCGTAGCCTGGGTGAACCGCATCGGCACCGGTGATCTCGCAGGCTGCGACGATCTGGTGGATGTTGAGGTAGCTGTCACGCGACGGCGGCGGGCCGATGCACACGCTTTCGTCGGCCAGACGAACATGCATGGCGTCCGCGTCGGCCGTGGAATGCACGGCAACGGTGGGGATGCCAAGCTCCTTCGCAGCGCGCAGCACTCGAAGGGCGATTTCGCCGCGGTTGGCTATGAGGATCTTCGAAACCATGGTGGACCGCCTTTATTCGATGACCACGAGGGCTTCGCCATACTCCACGGGCTGTGCGTCGTTGACGATGATCTCCACCACCTTGCCGGACTTCGGAGCCGGGATCTGGTTCATGGTCTTCATCGCTTCGACGATGAGAAGCGTCTGGCCTTCCTTGACGGTGGCGCCGACTTCGATGAACGGACGCGCGCCCGGGGCAGGCGACAGGTAGACCGTGCCGACCATTGGCGAGGTCACGGTGTTGGCCGGGTTGCGGGCAGGGACAGCAGGTGCTGCTGCCGGCGCCGCAGGCGCTGCGACAGCGGCAGGCGCGGCCAGCGGAGCTGCCGGAGCATATGCTGCGGGAGGAGCAGCGTAGACCGTTGTGGGTGGCGCAGAACGGGAAACGCGAATGCGCAGGTCGTCCTGCTCGACTTCGATCTCGGAAAGGTCGGTGTCGTTGAGGATGTTCGCGAGTTCGCGGATCAGTTCCTTGTCGATACCGTTTTTCTTTTCAGACATGACAAACCCTATTCTGATTGTTTCTTTTTATGCCGTGATATTCTTCAGCGCGTTGAGCGCCATGATGTAGCCGTATGGCCCGAAACCGCACACCATTCCTTTGGCTGCGGGGGCAATCATCGACTTGTGACGGAATTCCTCGCGGGCGTGAATGTTGGAAATGTGTACTTCCACCACGGGAACTGAGATGGCGCGAATGGCGTCGTGCAATGCAATCGACGTATGGCCATAAGCGCCGGGGTTGATGACGACACCGACCGCGCGATCTCCCGCTTCATGCAGAAGGTCGACCAGCGCGCCCTCGTGATTGGACTGATGGCATTCGACGGAAAAACCGAGTTCTTCGCCGGCCTTGATGCAGTCGTTTTCGATGTCCTTCAGCGTTTTGCCGCCGTAAATACCCGGCTCCCGCTTTCCCAACATGTTGAGATTGGGTCCGTTGAGGACGAAGATCGTGTTGCTCATTCGTGGTTCCACAAGAAAATCAGCGACACCTATAGACTGCACAGCTTCGAAGGAAAAGCCCCCGGACGCCGTAAAGCGCCGGGTTGTCCGGCAACTTCAGGGTTTATGCAGAGGCTTTTGATAAATCAGGAGCAGGTGGCCTTGCCGCAGGTGCGCATGTTGGCGATCTTCTCTTTCAGCGGGGCTGCGCCGACGGCGCCGAAGACCGCTTCCGTACCAACGATGTAGGAGGGCGTTCCGGTGATGCCGAGATTGTTCGCGAGCTGGTAGGCTTCCTGTACCTGCGCATCGTTGGGGTTCTCTTCCATCGACTTGCGGATATCCGCTTCCTTGATGCCGAGAGAGGTCGCAACTTCCATGGCGCTTTCTTCATTGGCGCGTCCGCGTGCGCCAAGCAGGGTGCGCTGGAACTCCGGATATTTTTCCGGAGAGAGAAGTTTCACTGCATTCGAGACCCGGTGGGCAGCAACCGATTCCGGTCCGAGAATAGGGAATTCCTTCAGGACGACACGCACGTTCTTGTCGGACTTGATGATGTTGTCCATGTCGCTCATGGCGCGTTTGCAGTAACCGCAATTGTAATCGAAAAACTCGACCAGAGTGACGTCGCCATCCGGATTGCCGAGCGCGAGATCGTATTTCGATTCGAAAAGGGCTTTCTGGTTGTCGGCAACCGCTTCCGATGCCTTCGCGTTGCGCGCTGCATATTGCTTGCGCTCCAGCGCGTCCTGCACCTCAAGCATGATCTCCGGGTTTTCGATCAGATACTGTTTGATGAATTCGCCCATTTCCTTCTTCTGCCGGTCATCGAGCGCGTGCGCAGGCTGGAAGGCAAAAACGGTCGAAAGGGCCGTGATGCTGGCGAAAACGGTTGAACGGAGAAAGTGCGCCATATCGGTCCTCATCATGTATGTAGGCGTGCCACAGGAATATCACAGTCGCACTTACCTTACCTTAAGCCAAATACCATACGGCAAAAATAGTTGTCCTCATTATGATCGCATGATTGTGAAGACTGCGATTTTGCGGCAAGTCTCGAAAAACATTTCAGGAAAGAAAACGCCATTGATAACGATGTCGAAGCGAAGCGCGGTTGAACCCTTCCATGCCATGGACATTCTGGCGGAAGCGAACCGGCGCAAGCAGGCAGGCCGTCCGGTGATTTCCATGGCCGTTGGCCAGCCGTCTCACCCTGCGCCGAAGGCGGCGCTGGCAGCGGCCGAGACTGCACTGAAACACGGCCGTATCGGTTATACGGATGCGCTCGGCCTGCGCGACTTGCGAGAAGCGATCGCAGGACATTATCAACGTCGCCACCAGGTGACAGTCGATCCTGCCCGCATAGCGGTAACGACAGGTTCGTCCGCGGCCTTTAATCTCGCGTTCCTCGGTCTGTTCGATGCGGGGGATCATGTGGCGATCGCAAGGCCCGGCTATCCCGCCTATCGCAACATCCTCAAGGCGCTCGGCCTCAATGTCGTGGAGGTGCCGGTGACTGCCGAAACCGGATACACGCTGACACCGGCAAGTCTTGAGCGAGCTGAAACGAGGGCGGGCTGCAAACTGAAGGGTGTGCTCTTGGCAAGCCCGGCCAACCCGACCGGAACGGTAACCGGCCGCGAGGCGCTGAAGCGCCTTTCGGCCTATTGCGACAGCCGCGATATCGCTTTCATCTCCGATGAGATCTATCACGGCCTGACCTTTGTCGGCGATGAAACTAGCGCTCTCGAGATCTCCGACAACGCCGTCGTCATCAACTCGTTCTCAAAATATTACTGCATGACCGGCTGGCGCATCGGCTGGATGGTCCTGCCCGAAAAGCTCGTCCGCCCGGTCGAATGTCTGGCGCAGAGCCTCTACATTTCCGCGCCCGAACTGTCGCAGCTGGCTGCTGCCGCGGCCTTCGCCGCCGAGGGTGAGCTGGACGTCTACAAGGAAAGCTATCGCACCAACCGCGATTTCCTGATGGTGCGTCTGCCCGAAATCGGCCTGCCGCTGGCCTCGCCGATGGACGGCGCCTTCTACGCCTATGTCGATACGAGCCGTTATTCCAACGACAGCATGGATTTTGCCAGGCGTATGCTGGCTGAAATCGACGTGGCGGCAACGCCCGGCATGGATTTCGATCCGGAGGAGGGCCACCGGGCGCTGCGCATTTCCTACGCGGGGTCCGTCTCGGACATTGCCGAAGCGGTTGGCCGCATTGCCGGGTGGTTAAAGCAGGGCTGAGGTTGGTTGGCTTTTGCGGTTCTTATTCCGCGGCGTCACATTGGAAGATGCTGCGGAATTCTTTCTCGCCCTTCGTAGTGAAGGTCAGCACGCGACCTTGCCCACGCCTTATCCAGTCGCGGCTTTGCATGCTGGCAAGCAGTGAGGCGCCAAGCCCGCCGCCCAGATGATGGCGGCGTTCGCTCCAGTCCAGGCATTGCAGGCAGACGGGGCGGCGGCCTTTCTCCAGCATTGACAGATCGATGCCGAAGTCTTCGAAGAAGTTGCGTCCCCTGTCGGTCAGCGCAGGGTCGTCGCCGTCCGTGACGAAACCTTGCGAGACGATGGCGTTAAGCAGTGCTACCCCACTTTCCCCCGCGAGATGATCGTAACAGACACGCGCTTCGCGCAACGCCTTGTCCTTGGGGCCAGTGCGTACTCGAACCGCGCCGGTACGTTGGGCAAGGCCCATCAGAGCCTCGAGCACCTGTGCTACATCGGGACCGGAAAGCCGGAAATAGCGATGCCGTCCCTGCTTTTCGCCTTTGAGAAACTGTGCGTCGGAAAGTTTCGAAAGATGGCCGCTTGCGGTTTGCAGTGTCACGCCTGCGGCTTGTGCAAGCTCGCTGGCCGTCAGTGCGCGACCGTCCATCAACGCCGTCAGAATGTTGGCGCGCGCAGGGTCGCCGATCAGCGAGGCGACATTGGCGATGATAGGTCCGTCGTTCATGCTTCGATACTAGCCGAAGTATTGTCGTAGAGCAAGCTGAGCGACTGCCGATCATTTTTTCTGTATGCTTGGAACAGACAATCTGGATCGAACCCGTTGCTGGAAAAGGCTATAGATGTGCGGGAGGCCGTCGCGGCGGTTCAAAGAAACAAAAAGGGAAGTGATGGATATGTCGGCAGAGAAAGTGGCGGTGATAACGGCGGGCGGCAGTGGCATGGGCGCTGCCGTTGCGAAACGTCTGGCTGGCGATGGCTACAAGGTTGCCATCCTGTCGTCGTCCGGCAAGGGAGAGGCGCTTGCAGCCGAACTGGGGGGGGTCGGTGTGACTGGATCGAACCAGTCCAACGATGATCTCAAACGGCTTACCGATCTGGCTCTCGAAAAATTCGGCCGTATCGATGTGCTCGTCAACAGCGCCGGGCATGGCCCACGCGCGTCCATCCTCGATATCAGCGACGAGCAGTGGCATGCCGGGCTCGATGTCTATCTGATGAACGTCATTCGCCCGACCCGCATCATTGCCCCCGTGATGGTGACGCAGAAGACAGGATCGATCGTCAACATCTCGACAGCCTGGGCCTTCGAGCCGAGCAGCATGTTTCCGACCTCGGCGGTGTTCCGTGCGGGACTTGCCTCGTACACTAAGATCTTCGCCGACACCTATGCGGCCGACAACGTGCGCATGAACAATGTGCTGCCCGGCTGGATCGACAGCCTGCCCGCGACGGAGGAACGTCGTGAGAGCGTACCGATGCAGCGTTATGGTACAAGCGAGGAAATCGCAGCGACTGTGGCGTTTCTGGCGTCTGAAGGTGCCGGTTACATTACCGGCCAGAATATCCGTGTCGATGGCGGTCTGACGCGCTCCGTCTGACAGGCAAGATAATGTCGTCTGCCCCTGTCACCCCTGACCGGATCCGGGGCAGAACGCGATCCTGGGCTTGATCTCACAGGATACCGGCTCAACGAGCTGAATGATGAAGGTAGAATGTCCGGCACAAAAAAGCCCGCAACTCTCGTTGCGGGCTTTTTTTATATCTATTCGAAAGAGTTTCAGAAGAAACCGCGTCGCTGCCACCAACCGCCCTTGCGCGGCTTCGGCTCATCGCCGTCATTACTGGACGACGTGACCACCGGCTCGGACGTGGAGACGTTTTCGCCACGGTTTGCACGAGCGGATTTACCCTCGGTTTCCGTCTCCGATGCAACCGTTTCGGCGCCAAGGTCTGCCGAGGCTTCGCCAGCTTCCTCAATTGCCACTTCGGCAACAGTCTGCTCGACGATCACAGGCTCGACCGTTTCGACTTCAACAGCCTTCGGTTCGTCTTCGACCTTCGCCTTGGCCTTACGGGTACGGCGTGGCTTCTTCGGAGCGTCTTCGGCTACCGGTTCCTCAACGGCTTCGACAACCTCGACGACGGCGACCTCTTCGACAACAGCCACGGCCACCGGAGCCTCCGCCTCGTCGCTCTCTGCTTCGCCGTCAGCCTGCTGCTCGCCATCGGCGTCAAGGGCTTCGTCTTCCGCACGGTTGCGGCGACCGCCACGCTTGCCGCGACGGCGACGCTTGCGCTTGCCGTCGTCTTCCGCGGCCACGGCTTCGCCGTCAGTCGTTGCCTCGTCATCCGAGTCGGAGGCGTTTTCTTCGTCGTCACCGGCCTCATCGCCAGCAGCATCGTCGACGCCTTCGGCTTGACCTTCTGCGCCCTGTCCATTCTGGCCACCCTTGCCACGACGACGGCGACGACGCTTGCGCTTGCGCTTGCCGTCTTCGCCGTTCTCGCCCTGCGACTGGCGTGCCTCGGTGGTCTGGGCCTTGACGATTTCTTCCTCGTCTTCGTCCTCTTCGACCTCGATGACGATATCGTCCTCTTCCTCGGCGAAGTCCGGCAGAGCCTGCAGCAGGCTTTCTATCTTCACCGGATTTTCAACGGCTTCGCCACGGTCGATCGCGAAATGCTGCGCGCCGACGCTGGCATCGGCAGCGATGATGATGGAGACGCCGAAGCGGCCTTCATAATCGACAATCGTGCCACGCTTGTGGTTGAGCAGATAGAGCGCCGTTTCCGGCGTGGTACGAACGGTGATGTTGTGCGTCGTATTGCGCAGCAGGTACTCCTCGACGCCACGCAGAACGTGCAGGGCGATGGAGGATTCCGAACGGACGTGGCCCGTGCCGCCGCAGTGCGAGCAGACCTGCGTGGTCGATTCCAGAACCGAGGCGCGGATGCGCTGACGCGACATTTCCAGAAGGCCGAAATGCGAGATGCGGCCGACCTGAATGCGGGCGCGGTCGTTCTTCAGGCAATCCTTGAGCTTCTTTTCGACGGCGCGGTTGTTGCGCTTTTCTTCCATGTCGATGAAGTCGATGACGACCAGGCCTGCAAGGTCGCGCAGGCGAAGCTGGCGTGCCACTTCTTCGGCGGCTTCCAGGTTCGTCGTCAGAGCCGTTTCTTCGATCGAATGTTCGCGGGTCGAACGGCCGGAGTTCACGTCGATCGAAACCAGAGCTTCCGTCTGGTTGATGATGAGATAACCGCCCGACTTCAGCGTCACCTGCGGCTGCAACATGCGGTCGAGCTGGGCTTCGATGCCGGAGCGCGAGAAGATCGGGTGAATGTCGCGGTAAGGCTGAACCACCTTGGCGTGGCTCGGCATCAACATTTTCATGAAGTCTTTCGCTTCACGATAGCCTTCCTCACCGGAAACGATGATCTCGCTGATATCCTTGTTATAGAGATCGCGGATCGAACGCTTGATGAGCGAACCTTCCTCGTAAACGAGGCAGGGCGCAGTGGAATTCAGCGTCAGCGTGCGGACGTTTTCCCACAGGCGCATCAGATATTCGAAGTCGCGCTTGATCTCGACGCGGGTGCGGTTGGCACCTGCGGTACGCAGGATCACGCCCATGCCCTGCGGCACCTCGAGATCGCGTGCGATTTCCTTCAGGCGCTTGCGGTCTGCCGGCTGGGTGATCTTGCGGGAAATGCCACCGCCGCGTGCCGTGTTCGGCATCAGGACGGAGTAACGTCCGGCAAGCGACAGGTAGGTGGTCAGTGCCGCGCCCTTGTTGCCACGCTCTTCCTTGGCCACCTGCACCAGAAGAATCTGGCGGCGTTTGATGACTTCCTGAATGCGGTACTGCTTGCGCGGCTTGCGGGAGACGCGATCAGGGACCTCTTCCATGGCGTCTTCTGCGCCAACGGATTCGATCACTTCCTTTTCGTGGTGATCGTCGTCGTCATCATCGTCGTCATCATTGTTGTCGCGACGAAGACCTTCTACTTCTTCGGAAATCGTATCGGCATCGACCATTGCGGCCATTTCGCCACCGGTGCTGCCGTCTTCCTCGGAAGCGGTCTCAGTGGCTTCCGCCGTGGATTCCTCGTCAGCAGCCTTCTTCTTTGCGCGGGGGCGACGGGCGCGCTTTTTCGGCTTTTCTTCTTCGACCGGTGCTTCTTCCGCAACCACTTCGACAGCAACTGCTTCGGTCTCGGTCACTTCGGCAACCGGCTCATCCGCCGCAACCGTACCGGCGGCTTCCTCTACCGGAACGATGCCGACATCGGGTTGCTCGACCTGTGAAAGGTCGATTGCGGGCGCGCCCGGCTCCGGTGCGTCGGCCGATTCGAAATCGTCGCTGCGGCGATGATCTTCGGCCTCTGCCTTCAGCAATGCCTGGCGATCTGCCAGCGGAATCTGGTAGTAGTCCGGGTGAATTTCCGCGAATGCCAGAAAACCATGACGGTTTCCGCCGTAGTCCACAAATGCCGCTTGAAGCGAAGGCTCTACGCGCGTCACCTTAGCAAGATAGATGTTGCCGCGGATCTGCTTCTTGTGTTCCGATTCGAAATCGAATTCCTCAATCCGGTTTCCACGGACGACTACAACGCGGGTCTCCTCTTCGTGGGAGGCGTCGATAAGCATTTTGTCTGCCATGTAAGCTGTGCTCCTCGGCGCAGCCTTGTATTATACGAGAACAGGCCCGCCGGGAGGACGGGCCTTTCATATGAGTGCAAGGATGTGCCGGAAATGAAGTCTCCAGCCTGACCTCCGTAAACTGGCAGCATCCGGACCGACGGCGAGGCGCTGGGCCTGCTCCTGGTATCCGGTTCATGTGAAAACTGCTGCGACATCTTGAGCCAGGCGGAACGACAATAATATATAGATCCCTTGGGATCCGATGAATTTGCTCTCCTCAGAGCGGCAGTGGCAACGCCACCGGGTACGTTTCCGGACACCTCCGGAATTGATCCAGTTTCAGGATAAATGTAACGACGGCAGATGATTGCCCGCTTTTGCGGCGCCAGCTTCTTTACTGATTGGCAGCCGGCGGGCATCTATCCCGTCAACACTTTTAACCCTCATTCGTGTTGTATGTTTTCTCTGTCATAATAGCAATAGCCTGGCTAAATATGCCATATTGTTGGTGGAATTGGCGGGTTAAGAATTGGTTCATCAACGCCTGCGATTTTGATGCAAAATGCGGCAAAGGCATATGCGCCGGGGCTGAAATAGCCGCAAACCGGCAGCAATACGTCGTTGTTCGTGCAAATGACTGAAATACGGATTTTTTTAGAAGACCATGATTTTCCATCGGGGATCAGCCATTTCAGGTGAAAGAGGGGCGCTTGGTGTGCGAATCGCACGTCTTGCGTGCGTTGTCGCGCTGTCCTTCGTCGTGTCGATTCCAGGGATTCGCGGCGCGGCGGCCAACGGACCGCTGGTCGCTCATCAGGCTCGTATCATCGGTGATGAGGCCCGCACGCGCATTGTTCTCGATTTCGAGGAAGAGCCGGAATTCGATATTCATTATCTCGACTCGCCGGCGCGCATCGTCGTCGACTTCCCGGCCGTGAATTTCACCTTCCCGTCATCGGACCTAGCTGCAACCGGACTGTTTTCGGACATACGCTTCGGCAGCATGGGCGAGGGAAATGCCCGTATCGTCCTGACCGCCCGCAAGCCAGTCAAGGTCGCCGTAGCCGAAGCGAAGCCAGGCGAAGGCGGAAACTCCTACCGCTTTGTTCTGGATACCGAGATCACCACCAAGGCGAAATTTGCCGAGCTGATGAAGTCCCAGCAATGGCAGACCCCGGCACCCGTCTCGACCGCTTCCATCACTCCTGACGACAAGACATCGCGTTCCGCCGATTTCGTGATCGCGGTCGATGCCGGGCATGGTGGCATCGATGCCGGAGCCTCCGGCGCCACCACCGGAACGGAAGAAAAGGTCATTACGCTCGCCTTCGCCAGGGAACTTGCCGAACGGTTGAACCGCGAACCGGGCGTGAAGGCTTTTTTGACCCGCGACTCCGATACGTTTCTGGCGCTTTCCGAGCGTGTGACGCTTGCGCGGCAGAACAATGCCAATCTCTTCATCTCTGTGCATGCTGATACGTTGAAGCAGAAAGCAATCCGCGGCGCGACCGTCTATACATTGTCCGACCGTGCCTCCGACCGGATGGCGCAGGAACTGGCAGAGCGCGAAAACAAGTCCGACCAGATTGCCGGTGTGGCCGTTTCGAACGAGCCGCCGGAGGTTGCGGATATTCTTCTGGACTTGACACGCCGCGAAACCCAGGCTTTTTCCGTTACGCTCGCGGAAAATATCGTGTCGTCCTTCGAGGGGCAGGTGGGTCTTATCAACAACCCGCACCGCTATGCCGGGTTCATGGTGTTGCGCGCCCATGACGTTCCGTCCGTCCTGCTGGAGCTGGGTTTTCTATCCAATCCGGAAGACGAGAAACTGCTTCTTGATTCCGAGTGGCGTAAAAAGGTTGCCGATACGTTGGCGACAGCAGTTGGCCGTTATCGCGGAAAGGCGTTGGCAAACGGCGGTTAAGGCCCTGTTCCAGTCTTTGGTGATGCGTTGTATCATCGCCATGGATCGGGAAAACCGTTCGCTCCATACAGGGTAAAACACGCAGAAGCCCTATTTTACTCACAATCGACGCGTTACTCGAAGGTCGGATTCGGCAATTGTCGAGGCGCGACCTTTGCTGATGATGTGGTAACATATCGGCGAATGCAGGCGCATTCGGCTTGTCATTGAAGGTATGGTGTGCAAAACGGCACCCGATATGCAAGGATACGCTCAGATATCGATGGGCGTTGATGGTTACGATTCGAATTATCGGTAGCTTGGTATGATCAGACTTATTGGATATTTCTTTGGCTTGGCCTGCGTACTGTTTCTGTGCGCCGCCGCCGCCGGTGCGATTTATTTGCGCGGCGTGTCGCAGGACCTGCCGGACTATGCCGTTCTGAGCACCTATGAGCCGCCGGTAACGACCCGTGTGCATGCCGGTAACGGCGCGCTGATGGCGGAATATGCGCATGAAAAGCGGCTTTTCCTGCCGATCCAGGCGATCCCCGACCGTGTGAAGGCAGCGTTCCTCTCCGCCGAAGACAAGAATTTCTACAACCATCCCGGTATTGACGTCTGGGGTCTTGGGCGTGCGATCCTCGTCAATATCCAGAACCTCGGCTCCGGTCGCCGCCCGGTCGGCGCGTCGACGATCACGCAGCAGGTTGCCAAGAACTTCCTTCTGACGAATGACCAGACGTTCGACCGCAAGATCAAGGAAGCCATCCTTTCGTTCCGCATCGAGCAGACCTACTCCAAGGACAAGATTCTTGAGCTTTACCTCAACGAGATTTTCTTCGGTCTGAACTCCTACGGTATCGCGGGTGCCGCGCTCACCTATTTCAACAAGTCGGTGACGGAACTGACGATTGCCGAGACGGCCTATCTTGCCTCTCTGCCGAAAGGCCCTGCCAATTACCATCCGTTTCGTCGCGAAAAAGCGGCTCTCGAGCGTCGCGACTGGGTGATCGACCGCATGGCCGAGAACGGCTACATCACCGTTGCTGATGCCGCCGACGCGAAGAAACAGCCGCTCGGCGTCAACGTCCGTCGCGGCGGCGCACATATTTTCGCCTCCGATTACTTCGCCGAGGAAGTCCGTCGTCAGATTGTTGAAAAATATGGCGAAAAGGCTCTTCTCGAAGGGGGGCTTTCCGTTCGCACCTCATTCGATCCGCAGATCCAGCTGGAAGCGCGCAAGGCGCTTCAGGACGGCCTAGTGGAATATGACGAGCGCCGCGGATACCGCGGACCTATCGATCATATCGACACGGCTGGCGACTGGAGCGCTGCACTTGGTAAGCTGAAGGGTCTGCGTGACGTTCCCGAGTGGAAAGTCGCGGTGGTGCTGGCTGTCGGCGCAGATGGATTGACCATCGGCGTTCAGGCCGACCCGGACGCCGAGGACGCAAGCGGCGACCAGCGTATGCGTGGTCACATTTCGCCGGAAAACATGCGCTGGGCCTATCGCGACGCCAATGGCAAGAGATCGACGGCCAAATCGCCTGTCGGCGTATTGTCTCCGGGCGACGTGATTTATGCGCAGCCGTTGAACGCAACGGGCAGCGAATATCGCCTGCGCCAGCCTCCTAAGGTTCAGGGTGGTATGGTGGTGATGGATCCGCATACCGGCCGTGTTCTGGCCATGGTGGGCGGATTCTCCTACGGGCAGTCCGAGTTCAACCGGGCAACGCAGGCAATGCGTCAGCCGGGCTCCTCCTTCAAGCCGTTCATTTACGCGGCCGCCCTCGATAACGGCTATACGCCCGCATCGGTCATTCTCGATGCGCCGATCGAGGTCGTTTCCGGCAATCAGGTCTGGAAGCCGCAGAACTACGGCGGCGGTTCGGCTGGCCCTTCGACCTTGCGCCTCGGTATCGAAAAGTCGCGTAACCTCATGACCGTGCGCTTGGCGCAGGATATGGGCATGAACCTCGTCGCCGAATATGCGGAGCGCTTCGGTATCTACGACGAGATGCCGCCGCTCCTGTCCATGTCGCTCGGTTCGGGTGAAACGACCGTCATGCGCATGGTTTCGGCCTATTCGGTAATTGCCAATGGCGGCAAGCAGATCAAGCCTACGCTTATCGACCGCATTCAGGACCGTTACGGCAAGACGATCTTTCGTCACGAGGAGCGCGCCTGCGAGGGCTGCAACGCCACCACGTGGCAAAATCAGGATGAGCCCGTCATCGTCGACAATCGCGAGCAGGTCCTAGATCCGATGACTGCCTACCAGACCACTTCCATGCTGGAGGGTGTGGTTCGTCGCGGTACGGCTGCTGGAAAGATCCCGGTCAATGATCGTCCCGTTGCAGGCAAGACCGGCACGACGAACGATGAAAAGGACGCCTGGTTTGTCGGTTACACGCCGGACATGGTTGCGGGCCTTTATATCGGCTTCGATTCTCCGGCCCCCCTCGGTCGCGGTGGCACGGGCGGTTCGTTGTCGGCGCCGATCTTCGGCGAGTTCCTTGGCGACGTTGCTAAACACACCGAACCGAGCCAGTTCATCGTTCCGGAGGGCATGAAGTTCGTCGCCGTCAACCGCAAGACGGGCATGGCCGCTATGGAGGGCGAACCGGACACGATCATGGAAGCCTTCAAGCCTGGCACAGGCCCGGCAGACAGCTTCTCCGTGATCGGCGATATGGACGGTTACATGTCCCAGGAAGATATCCTGAAAACATCGCCTCAGGCCCAGCAGGCCATAACCGGCGGTGGCGGCGGTCTTTATTGATCCGTCGTATGTGAGTTCGCTAGGGGCGCGGTCTTTACATCCGCGCCCCTCGCATTTATTGAGCAGCCAGTTTCAAACAAGGTGAAGAACCAGCGAAATGCGCAATGAAATTGTGAACGTAGTCGACGAAATCAAGCAGGCCATAAGCCTGCTGAGGAGGCATCTTTGACTGGGACCAGGCGATAAGACGACTGGACTGGTTGAATAACAAGGCAGAGGATCCGACCCTCTGGAATGATGCCGCAGAAGCACAGAAGCTGATGCGCGAGCGCCAGCAGCTTGATGACAGCATCAGCGGCGTTAAGGCGCTCGAGCAGCAGTTGAAAGACAACATTGAGCTGATCGAACTCGGCGAGATGGAAGGCGACAACGAGATCGTCAAGGATGCCGAAGACGCGCTGAAGGCACTCAAGAGTGAGGCAAACCGGCGTCAGGTGGAAGCCATGCTGTCGGGCGAAGCCGATGGCAACGATACCTACCTCGAAGTGCATTCCGGTGCAGGCGGTACAGAAAGTCAGGATTGGGCCAACATCCTGCTTCGCATGTATACCCGCTGGGCTGAGCGCGAGGGCTTCAAGGTCGAGGTACTCGAAGTTCATGATGGCGAAGAAGCGGGCATCAAGTCTGCTACGATCCTCGTCAAGGGCCACAATGCCTTCGGCTGGCTGAAGACGGAATCGGGCGTGCATCGTCTGGTTCGTATCTCGCCCTATGACAGCAACGCGCGCCGTCACACTTCTTTCTCCTCCATCTGGGTTTACCCGGTGGTGGACGATTCGATCCAGATCGACATCAACGAAAGCGACTGCCGCATCGATACCTACCGTTCGTCCGGTGCGGGCGGTCAGCACGTCAATACGACCGACTCGGCGGTTCGCATCACCCACATTCCGACGGGTATTGCGGTCGCCTGCCAGCAGGAGCGCTCCCAGCACAAGAACCGCGCCAAGGCGTGGGAAATGCTGCGTTCGCGTCTCTACGAGGTCGAGCTTCAGAAGCGGGAAGATGCCGCCAATGCGCAGGCTGCATCGAAAACCGATATCGGCTGGGGCCATCAGATCCGCTCGTACGTTCTGCAGCCGTACCAGTTGGTCAAGGATCTGCGCACCGGTGTTGAAAGCACAGCGCCTGGCAACGTTCTGGACGGCGATCTGAACGAGTTCATGGAGGCAGCCCTTGCCCATCGCATCAGCGGTGGCGCGGGTGTGGATGTGGCCGACATCGATTGATGATGGCCGGATTGCCGCAATGATGAAAATCGCCCCTCGCGGATCGGCTGCGAGGGGCTTTTTGTTTGAAGGATGTATGTTTTGAGACAGGCGCTTTACATCGTGGATGTTCAGGCGAGCTTCAATCCACCGCCATTGCTTGTGAGAGAGATCACCCGGCTCGCGCAGACCATTCCGAGCGCGGCAAGCGTCGAACGCCATGACGAAAGCATCACGCCGTTCGAACGGCAGCTCGGCTGGAAGCCAGGCAGGGATGACGACAGCCTCGTGCCAGCAGACCGGATTTTCATCAAATACGGCTACGCCCCGCCCAAAGAGGCGATCGACTATCTTCGTTCGCTGAATGTGGAACGTGTGTTGGTTTGCGGCATTCAGGCCGACACATGCGTGCTCGCTGCCGGCTTCGCACTGTTTGATGCCGGCCTCACGCCGACCTTGTTGCCGTGGCTGACGGTTGGCTCAAGCCTCGACCGCAGCGGTGAGCTTGGAGCGAAGCTTTGGAAACACCATTTCGGCGCCGTGCTGTCCGGGCCGCACGAATTGCTCGAATAGAGGTATCAGTTCGAAGCGCGTTCGATCTTCATCTCACCCAGCTCGTCGATGAGGATCGTCCAGCTTTCCGCTTCCTTCGCCATGCGGTCCGTCTTCAGGTGCACTGTGACGAAGAGGCCTGGGGCGCTGGGCGCGCCATTGGAACTTTCCGGGCGAATATCCGTGACGTAGGCCTGCATCTGGCCGAATTCTTCCAGTTCCACAGTCTCTAGAAGGCTCGGACCGTTTGCGGTAAGCGCTATGCGTTGCAGGTAGATCCGGGCCGTTCCATCGCCCTGCCGAAGCGCGATGACCTTGTAATATCCACGTGCCGGTGCTTCGGGAATCGTCCGCTGTCCCACCGTGCCGTTTGTTTCTGGCAGGTTCGGCTCTTCCCATCGTCCGCTGCTGGTCACGAAGATCGTGGAAACAGGCAGCGCGTTGATGTCCGGCGTTTGCGCTGGCACGCAGATCGTGCTGGCGACAAGAAGCAGTGCGACAAGGAGCGGTCTTTTCGGGTGCATCACGGTCTTCGTCAGTTGGTGAATTGCTCTGCAAGAATCCGATCCGACCATGAGCGGTCCGGGTCTGAAAGAATGCGGGCTGTCCGGTCCTGCGATTGCGCGATCCTGACATGGGTTACGGATTTGACTTCCGTGTGGTCTGCAACGGCATTGACGGGGCGCTTGTCGCGTTCAAGAACGTGAATATCGACCGTCACCTTATTCGGTAAAAGCGCACCGCGCCAGCGGCGTGGACGGAATGCGCTCACAGGCGTGAGCGCCAGAAGCGGCGATTCCAGTGGCAGGATCGGTCCATGCGCCGAAAAATTATAGGCCGTGGACCCGGCTGGTGTCGCCACCATCATGCCGTCACAGATCAGTTCTTCCAGACGCATCTTGCCGTCCACCTCGACGCGAAGCTTGGCGGCCTGATGGGATTGCCGGAACAGGCTGACCTCGTTCATGGCAAGGGCGGTGAACTCGTCACCGTCGGAATCCGTCGTCGTCATGCGCAGCGGGTGAAAGTCGTTGCCCGTTGCAACGTCGATACGTTCGCGCAATCCTTCGACCTTGTAGTCGTTCATCAGGAAACCGACAGAGCCACGGTTCATGCCATAAACCCGTTTGCCGGAGTTCATGGTTTCGTTCAGGACCTGCAGCATGAAACCATCGCCGCCAAGTGCGACGACTACTTCGGCTTCTTCAAACGGCATGTTGCCGTATTGGGTCGTCAGCTCCTCCAGCGCGGCCTGCGCATCCTCGGTTTTTGCTGCGACGAATGACAATGAAGAGCTAGAACGCGACATTCGCTTTCCTTGGCAAGGTCGCGGGACAGGGGCGACACGCGAAAAAGTGGGTGACTTGTTGAGGCAACTCGCAATCTTCCGGTCTCTAGGCGAATCGCCGGTGAAAAACACCGACCTATCGCAAGTATATTTTCCTTGGTACATGAAGAGCTTATGTCGCGACAAGCTATTTTGGACCGAGATCGGTTCCGCGGTCGCTTCCGGGCCGGATCCGGTCCACAGCTTCTTGTTTTCATGTGTCTGACAAGGGTTGCGATGGGCCGTGGTCTGGGGCAGGTTGCTCGGTAGCAATACGCGCCGACGTGGTCGGCGTCAGGCAGGAGGCAAGGCGTGGCTCTCAATTACTCAATCTACGATGTCTTTACCGATACGAGGATGGCGGGCAATCAGCTTGCGGTCATGTATGGTGGAGAAGGTCTGGACGATGCAACAATGCAGGCCATTGCAAGGGAAATGAACCTGTCGGAGACGGTGTTCGTCAACCCGTCCTCCAATCCGGCGCATTCCGCTTCGCTGCGCATATTCACGCCATTTGGCGAGCTTCCATTCGCCGGGCATCCGACGGTCGGCGCGGCTGTGGCGATCGCGGAGCGTCAGCATACGGCAGGCGGCGATCTCGATATGGTCAGCGTGCTGGAAGAGAAGGTCGGGCCGGTCCGCTGCGCGGTTAAAATCCGTGAGGGTGCGGCCAGTTTTGCCGAATTCGACCTGCCGCGAAAGTCAGCGCGTGTGGATCTGCCGCTCGACCACTCGAAACTGGCCGATGCGCTCGGTGTCAGCGAAGCCCATATCGGTTTCGAAAATCACGTTCCCTCGGTGTGGACGGCCGGTGTCGCCTTCCTGATGGTGCCGCTGCACAATCTTGCAGCCGTTCAGGAGATGGAGTTCGATGCGGGTCTATGGCTCAGAACCGCGCCTCTGGTGGAAGGGCGCCTTGCGGCGGCATTCATTTATTGTCGTGGCGGCGTCAATCATGCCGCGAAGTTCCATGCCCGTATGTTCTCTCCCGAAATGGGCATTCCCGAAGACCCGGCGACCGGTTCGGCCGTCGCTGCCATGTCCGGCGCGATCCATTATTTTGATGGCCTTTCCGATGGGCAATACCCGTTGCTGGTAGAGCAGGGCGTGGAGATGGGCCGTCCCTCGCACATTCATCTACGCATGGATATCAAGGATGGCGAGATTTCCCGTGCCCGCATCGGCGGCAATGCAGTGCGCGTAGCATCGGGCATTTTCGAGGTCTGACACCGACAGGCCAAGGCGAGACAGCCTGCCATTCAGCTTTTTTCGCAATCGAAAAAGAAAACCCCGGTCAGACGACCGGGGTTTTTGTTTGTTCAGTATTGCGTAGGATCAGTTGAACCGACCTGCCGCATGCGCGAGCATCGTGTAGACCTTGCCGGTATCCGAGGTGAGATAGGACTGCGTGACGGTCCGGTCGCGATCCGTGCGTGCCACGTCGGCAAGAAGCTTCTCGAAGTCTGCGATGTAACGATCGACAGCCGTGCGGAATTCCTGCTCGCGGTCGTACTTGCGCTTGATCTCGTCAAACGTCTGCTGGCCCTTCAGCGTGTAGAGACGACGCGTAAACACATCGCGCTCGCCGCGCTGGTAACGGCGCCACAGTTCGACCGAGGCATCGTGATCGATGGCGCGGGCGATATCGACGGAAAGCGAGTTCAGCGATTCGACCATGTGACGCGGGTTGCGGGTGTCGGCAGCGCGTGTCGGCTGTTCGGCCGCAGTACGCGGCGCGGAAGCGACAGGCGCGGCCTCCTGGCCGTCACGCGATGCCCCACGCAGCAGATCGCTGATCCAGCCGCCGCCTTCCTGACTGCGCTCTGCAGGTGCGGAACGGACCGCCTGACGGTTTTCGATCGGCAGGCCGCCACGCTGGCCGGGGGCCTGTGCGGCTGGCTGCGGTGAGACGCGCTGCTGAACCGGAGCAGGTGCCGGAGCGACCGGAGCAGGCGCAGGTGCGGCCGGCTGCTGGCGCACTTCGACGCGACGTTCGACCGGCTGCGTCGCCGCGATGGCGCGGGCCACGGGCTCGGACACTTCCATCTGCTGCGTCGATCGACCGACGAGCTGCGAAATATCCTGCAGCGCCTTGATCTGCTCGGAGACGGCGCGACGCATTGCTGCAGCGCTCTCCTTGGCTTCTTCCGGAAGATCGAAGGCGCCACGCTTCAGTTCAGCGCGGGTCGAGTCCAGTTCACGGCGGATATCATGGCTGGAGCGACGGATTTCGTCCGTTGCTCCGGCGAAGCGGGCAACGGCTTCTTCCACGGCCTGACGCAGCGTCTCACGCATGTTGGCCGCTGCGGCGTTCGACTTCTCGGAGGCACTGCCCAGCAGGGTATCGACTTCCGTAAGTGACGATTCCACACCGCCACGCAGGCGATTGACCAGCTCGTCGGAGTATTTCTGCGCATCGGCCAGCGTGCTCTCGATGGAGCGCGTGGCGTCCTGACCGGCGGAGAGCAGGGCGCCCCGCATGGTCTGGGCAGCCGTGCGCGCACGCTGTTCGGTTTCGTCCAGCGAGCGACCGATATCCGCGAAGGAGGACTGCAGATTGTCACGCAGGTTGCCCGCGACGTTCTGCGACCGTTCTTCGGCGGCAGTGAGCGTGTCTTCCACGGCGGTGATGACACCCCGCATGGAGTTTTCGATTTCCTCGGAGCGCTTGAGCAGGCCGACGGAAAGGCTGCGCAGGGCATCCTGACGTTCTTCCAGCGTGCCGACGAGGCTCGACTGGGCTGCGTTGAGCAGTTCGGAAGCCTGGCTCAGAACCTTGGAGTGTTCCTCGAAACGTCCGACGATACCGGCAACCTGCGCCAGAGTCTGACCGGAAATGTTCGACAGGCGGTCGATCTTTCCTTCCAGAAGACGGCTGGAGCTGGAAACCATGTCGGCGGCCTGGGACGCTGCTTCCGAGAAATGCGTCGCAGTCGAATTCAGCGTCTGATCTGCTGCGCTGAATTCCTGAGCTGCACGCTCGACGGCGGAGTTGAACTTCGCTGCCGACTGCTCGACAATCTCCGCCATTCCGTTATGCGTCTGAGAGAGCATGTCTGTGCTCTGGCGGGTGGCGGCAACCAGCTTGTTGGCGGCATCGCTGCCCACGCGACTGTACTTCTCGATACCCTGTTCCACGGCGTCAGCCATGGCGGTGTGGGTTTCGGACAGCATGTCTGTGCTCTGACGTGTCGCTGCGACGAGCTTGCTGGCGGCTTCGTTACCGGCATTTGCGTAGTCACTGATGGCCTGTTCGACCATGCCGACCATTCCGCTGTTGCTCTGCGAGAGCAGATCGGCGCTCTGCTGAGCTGCCGAAACGATCTTTTCGGCAGCTTCGCGTCCGATGGTGGCATATTCGTCGACGACCGGCTTGGCTTTCTCTTCGATCAGGCGAGACAGTTCTGCCGAACGGCTTGCCAGCATCGAGTTGAGTTCGCGGGTGCGGTTGTCGAGTGCCGAGCGGATGGATTCGCCCCGCGCATCGAGCGCCGATTCCACGCCGGTCAACGTTTCGGAAATCACGCCGACCTGCGAACGCACCACGGCTTCTGCTTCCGCAACCTTGCTGACGATGATGTTACCGGCTTCCGAGAATGTCTGGGCGACAGCAGCTGCCTGACCCGAAAGACGCGTCTGGGCATCCGAGATGCGATTGACGATTTCGCCGGAGCGATCCTCGATGGCTTTCGTGAAGGCTTCGTTCTGCGCCTGAACAAGTTCGGCAAATTCCGAGCCGGTCTTTGCGAGGAGGGTGGACGAGCGCGTTGCTTCTTCGCCGAGGCTTTCCGTGGCCGAGATGACGGCGCCGCGCAGGCTGAGCGCCAGATCGGTAGCCTTGCCTTCGATGGTGCGATTGACGTTTTCGAGGCCGATCGTCAGTGCGCGGTCCATCGTGCCGAGACGCTCATCGATCTTGCTCGAACCGCTGTCGAAGGTTTCCGCGAGACGACCGGTACGGCTTTCGAACGTGTCGGCGACGCGTGCCGTCTGTTCATCGAGAATACCGGTGATGCGCTGTGCTGCATCTTCACTGCTGCGAGCGAAGGCGGCGGTCTTGTCGTCAAGCGTTTCAGCGAAGCGACGGCTTGCGTCATCGATGGCCGTGTTGACATTGCCCAGGTCGCCTTGGACGCGCTGCTGCAACGAGTCGAGGCTGACTTCGATGCGCGTGCTGGTTTCGTCGAGACGGTTGGTGACGTTGCCGAGAGATGTCTCGATCCGTGTCGAAAGCTGGTCTGTCGCGCCGCTGATTTCGCGGGCCGCGTCGCTGATCTTGCCAGCAATCGCGCCAGCACCGTTGCGCAGGCGCTCTTCAAGTGTCGCAGCACTTCCGTCGATGGTTTTCTGCAGGTTTTCCTGCTGCGTTTCCAGCGAAAGTTCGAGCATGCTCGTGCTGGAGGCAACCGTCGTGCCGATCATCATTGCCTGTTCGGAGAGCAGATCGCTCATCTGCGTCGATGCGGACTTCAGCGTCGCAGCGATATCGGCGTGACGCTGGTCGAGAGTGGTGGCGATATCCGCCTGCGACTGCGAGAGGCGTGTTTCCAGAAGTGCAACGCCGTTATCGACTGTCTGCGAGAAGAGGCTGCTGCCGCCTTCGACCGCTGTCTCGATGCGATGAGCTGCACCTGCAACGCTTTCTTCGATAAGGCTGCTGTTGCGTTCCAGCGTGCCTGCAATGCGCTCCGCCTGCGAACCCAGCATTGTTTCAAGTCGATCGTGACCGCCAGCAAGCGCGTTTTCAAGCGTGAAAGCCGTTGCTTCAAGGCGCTGGCCAACACCGGCCGCTGCCAGTGACAGGGAGGCGGACTTGGCGTCGAGGGTTTCGGAAATCCGCTCTTCGGCCCCCGAAATGGCCATGTCCAGCGCCATCGTACGGCTATCGAGCGCGTCTGTAATGCGTTCCTCTGCATTCGATACGATGCCGCTGAGGGCCGCTGTGCGGCTATCCAGTGCAGAGGCGATACGGTCTTCGACACCGGCGACGACATCGTTGAGGGCCGCCGTGCGGCCTTCGATGACGTCTGCGATCTTTTCTTCGACACCCGAGAAGGTCATGTCGAGAGCCATGGAGCGGCTGTCGAGCACGTCCGCGATGCGTTCCTCTGCATTCGACACGATGCCGCTGAGGGCCGCTGTGCGGCTATCGAGTGCAGCGGCAATACGGTCTTCGACACCGGCGACGACATCGTTGAGGGCAGCCGTGCGGCCTTCGATGACGTCCGCGATCTTTCCTTCGACACCCGAGAATGTCATGTCGAGCGCCATTGTGCGGCTGTCGAGCGCGTCCGCAATGCGTTCCTCTGCATTCGACACAATGCCGCTGAGAGCCGCCGTTCGGCTATCGAGTGCGGAGGCAATACGGTCTTCGACACCGGCGACGACATCGTTGAGGGCAGCTGTGCGGCCTTCTATAACGTCTGCGATCTTTTCTTCGACACCCGAGAAGGTCATGTCGAGCGCCATTGTGCGGCTGTCGAGCACATCCGTAATACGCTCTTCCGCACCGTTCACGATGGTCTGGAGCGACGCCGTGCGGCTGTCGAGCGCTTCGGTGATCTTTTCTTCGACACCCGAGAAAGCCATGTCGATTGCCATGGTGCGGCTGTCAAGCACATCTGCGATGCGTTCTTCTGCACCGGAAACGACGGTGCTGAGAGCCGCGGTGCGGCCATCGAGCGCGTCCGCAATCTTCTCCTCAGCGCCAGCAACGATGCCAGCCAGGGCGGTGGTGCGGTGGTCGAGCGTCTCGGACAGTCTTTCCTCGACATTGGCGAAGGTCATGTCGAGAGACAGCGTGCGGCTGTCCATCGTATCGGCGATGCGTTCCTCGACACCGGAAATCGCGCTGGAGAGGGCAGCCGTGCGACCGTCCAGCGTATCCGCGATGCGGCTTTCAGCGCCTGACACGACCTCGTTGAGGGCTGCCGTGCGGCTTTCCAGTGTATCGGCAATGCGGTCTTCGATGCCGGTGACAGCGCCGGTAATGGCGGCCGCGCGGGTTTCCAGCGTTTCAGCCAGGCGACGCTCGACGTCAGCGACCACGTTGTTGATGGCTGCAGCCCGTTCATCGAGCAGTGCTGCGAGGTGTTCAGCCGTACCGGATACAGAGCTGGTGATGGCCTGCGAACGGCTGGCAAGCGCCTCATCGAAGCGGTTCTGGCTGGCAGAAAGCGCGCCGAACAAGGCATTGCTGCGTTCGGCAAGCACGCTGTCGATCTTTTCATGAGTATCGGCGAATGCGCCGGTGATTTCGGCTGTACGTTGACCAAGAGCGTCGCTGAAGGCGCGGGTGCGCTCATCGAGCGCGCTTTCCAGCATTTCCTGGCCGGTTCCGAGTGCTGTCGCCAGTGCCAGAGACTGATCGGTCATCTTTGCACCAAGGCGTTCGATGTTGCCGTTCAGCATGGTTTCGAAGGCTTCAGAGCCGCCTGCAACGGTTTCGTTGATACGAGCGAGGCTCTCCATCAGCTTGCTGTCGAGGCTGCCGGCACGCTGGTCAAAGGCGCTTGCAAATTCGGCAACGCGCTCGTCGAACGCGGAGTTGACAAGGCCAACGGTTGCCTGCAGGCGCTCTTCGAACAAGCCGGAACGCAGATCTAGATCCATGATCGCGTCGTCTGCCGTGCTCTGCAGGTTCTGGCGGAACGAAAGACCCTTTTCTTCCAGCGTCGCCCCGAGCTTGTCGAGAACCGTATCCAGCGAACCGTCGATGATCTGTTGACCACGCTCGATGTTACGATTGAGTTCGAGTGTGCGGTTCGAAAGCGTATCGTTAAGCTGGCGCGTACGCTCCTCGAGTGCGTTATTGAGGCTTTCCGTACCGCTGTCCAGCGTCGAGGCGTGGATTGCAAAACGTTCCAGCAGCACTTCGCCACGCTCGTCCAGCGTGGAGGCGAGGTTGTGCAGGCGCATGTCGAATTCGTTGGAGAGCGCCGAGCCGGAAGAACTGAGGGCCTGAAGCAGATTCTCCGTCTTGGCGGCAATCAGGCTGCCCATGGCTTCGGTCGAAGCCCGCGATTTCTCAAGCAGGGCTGCCGAGCGCGTGTCGATCATGGAAGCGAAAGCCTCGCCTGTGGTGGCAATGCGCATCGACAGCTCTTCGCTGACGATGGACAGTTCTTCCTTGATCTGATCCTGTGCGCCGATGATGGACGAGCGGATGCGTTCCGCATGATTGACGATCGCGTCGCGTTCTGCGGTCAGTTCCTGTACGAGGCTACGAACGCGCAATTCGTTGTCCGCGTAGCTGCGCTCGAGTGCATTGACTTCTGAATGGACGAGGGTTTCGAGTTCCGTGGCACGGGCGATCGTGCGTTCAATCCCGTCGTTCATGGCCGAAACTTCGCGGCGAACGGCCTGACCCACCGACATGATGCGGTCGGATGCAACGGTTTCCGGTTCTGCAAGGCGAAGTGCGACTTCCGCCATGGAACGGGCAGCGTTGCGCAGATCCCTGGCGCGCGCCATCATGATGGCGAAGGCGAAGAACAGCATGACGGGAATGATGATGCCGACAATGATCGCCATCAGACCGGGAATAGCCGCAAGGTCGGCAAGCGAACTGATGTTCCACAGACTGTCGCCGTAAAACAGGTGCGCGACACCGAGGCCGCCGATGGCCCAGATGACCGACATGATGGCCGCATTGCGCAGCGCCCCGCCGATCGATCCGCCTTCCAGCGACTTCAGGATCATCGCCGGGCTGCGTTTTGAGCCGTCATTGGCCGCTTCCAGATTGGGGGATTTGGGCGCCTGTTCGGCCGCAGCGCGCGCCGGTTCGGGTGCAGGACGCTGCTGTCTGCTGGCTTCCTTCAATCTGGCCTCCGGCTGTTTCGGCGTTGTAGATTTTCGCTGCTCCGGCGTGTCCTCGAAGGCGCCGAGTTGCAAGGCGTCTTCCAACGCCTGAAATGCAGTCTCGTCGACAGAGTCGCTAATCTTGTTGTTCGCCATGCGGTTACGCCTCGTTACACATACGCCCGGCTTCATGCCGTTCACCCGTTTGCCGCCCGCAAACGAATTTCCGCCATCTGCCAGCAGAACTGCCCCCTCGATAAGGGGAGTGATTCCGCTCATTACAAATTCCCGGAAGCTGGTGATCCAGCTTTCGGGCAAAATTACATCACTGTGCCGTAATAACAAAGCTTGAGCGAAAGCCTGGTTGGAACGGCAGTACCGTAGTGACACATTTGCGTCTTCGAAACAATTAATGCGGATTAGCAGGGAGGGCGAAGTGTCGGCTTTTTAACAGTTTTTAAACCTAGGTTCCGCGCGGAATGCCTTGTTTCGTATAAGTTTAACATAAATTAACCATAGCGAAAGATTTTCACCGGGCGAACGCCGTAATTTAAGCCGATAGCGCCGCCATACATGCGTAAATCCGGCACAGATGTGACGCAAAACAAGAAACGGCGAAACAAACAAGGAATTCAGACATGGCAGCGGTCAGTATTGCTTTCGAAGCTCCGGACAATTCCGGCGGTGCAGCGCCCGCCACGATAAAGCCCATCGATTTCGTTCATCTTTCCCGTCAGACGATGGGTGACAAGGAACTTGAGATCGAAGTTCTTCAACTCTTCAGCCGCAGCGCCCGTGCTGCTTTGCATGAACTGAATGGTGCCGACCCCCTCGCAGTCAAGGCGATCGCGCATCGACTGAAGGGGGCGGCCAATGCCGTTGGTGCATTCACCGTCTCGTCCGCGGCCGCCGTCGTTGAGGATCAGGCGGGAGATGGCGCGGCCATGGCGAAGCTTGTCGCCGCCATCGTCGAAGCGGAAAATTTCGTTCTCAAGCTCTGCCGCTAAGCGAAGATTGGCCGATTTTGTCGGGCCGGTCCGGCTTGGTGCCGCATCTGCGGGTTGCCAAGCGGGGTCGGCCTTTCTATGTGTTTAGATCAATTCTTAGAAGCCACCTCATTTAAAGAACACCACCTGGATTTCCGACATGACCAAACTGACCATCGTCGCCTTTGACGGCACGTCCCATGAACTTGATGTGAGCAACGGTTCCACCGTCATGGAGAACGCGGTACGCAACTCCATTCCCGGTATCGATGCGGAATGTGGCGGCGCCTGTGCCTGTGCGACCTGTCATGTCTATGTGGACGACGCGTGGACGGAGAAGGTCGGCGGTCCCGAGCCGATGGAAGAGGACATGCTCGATTTCGCGTTCGATGTACGTCCGACGTCGCGTCTTTCCTGTCAGATCAAGATGAACGACGAGTTGGATGGCCTCATCGTTCATGTGCCTGAGCGCCAAGGCTGATATCCGATAATTCTTCCGTACACACAAAGAACCCCGCTCGCCTTATTGGGAGGAGAGCGGGGCGAGGTGGGTACGCAGCATGCAGGCGAGGGAGGAAACACCTGCGAGCCCTCAGGTGCGCACCGGGAGAACCGCTTTCGTACGTCTTATACCGATGGTTTTGTTCAGCTTCTTCCTGAACTCTTTGTTTGTTAGGAAAGGCTACAATGAGTCTCTTCCGGCGCGCCATGGCGAGAAGTTATCGGTAAAATCGGGTATGACGTAACGTCACGTGCCGTTTTGCCAACTCGCAAAAACAACACGTCAAACCCCTGATTTTCCTCTGGCGATATGGCGTTTGGCAATGAAACCGCCCTATCGGCGGTCCTTGCCTTGCTCCAGGCGGTGCTTCAGTAGCCGCGTCATGCGCGCATCGAAGTTCTTCGATTCCACCACATCGAAACGGTACTGGTCCTTGTCATGCTCTTCCATGACGGTCTGGGTGATCTTTCCGGCCATTTCCTGCAGCTTGTCGCAGGATGACTGCGGCCGCATCGCCTTCAGCTGTCTTTCGAGCGAGCGTGCATAGGTTCGGGCGATTTCGGCGTGCCGTTCCTCATGCCGTTTGATATCGGCAAGCAGCGTGTCCCAGATGAAGCCAAGCTCCGCCGTGGTCCGGCGCCGGTTTTTCCATTGCGGCAGCAGGATGCGCGTGTTCAGCAACACCTTGGCCGTACCGACGCTGCAAAGTCCGTTTCGTTCGACATAGGTCACATCGCCGCCAAACTTGATTTCCGTCGCACCGGGATGACGCGCGCCTGTCGCTTTCGTGAGCGGGCCGTGGCTGGAAAGCTCCTTGTCCAGATCCGCCGCCGTTTTTCCTCCGATCGAAAAGTAGGAATAGCTCTTGCGGAGAATTGTTTCCGGAAACGCTGTCCCGGGCAGGGAAAGGGCCAGTGCGCCAGCGAGAATGGCACAAAAGGCGCGGTTTGGTCGTGTCATTACCCGGCCTTCCGGTTGAATTCGAAAAACGTTTGCTGCATAGGCGGAGCGGAACTTATAAGGCTTTGCATAACACTCCGTTATTCCTGAAAGGCTCGTGTTACGTGATAACAGCCAGCAGCAATGTGTGGCAAGCGGCCCATGGCCGCTCCCTGAAACTTGATGGACGTGGCCGTATTATGGCCATCGTCAATGCCACACCCGACTCATTTTCCGATGGCGGCCGCTATCTCGCCGCCGATCAGGCGTTTTCCCACGCCATCAAATGTGTGGAAGAAGGCGCGGATATCATCGATATCGGCGGGGAATCGACGCGTCCCGGTGCAGCGGATGTCACAGAGGTCGAGGAGCAGGACCGCGTATTGCCGGTAATCGAAAGACTGGCGCGCGAGAGCGACGTTCTGATCTCCGTTGACACCTACCGCGCCTCGACGGCAAAGCTGGCAATCGAGGCTGGAGCCCACATCGTCAACGATGTCTTCGGCCTTCAGAAGGATGTGGACATGGCGGGTGTCGTCGCGACGGCGGGTGCTGGCGTCTGCATCATGCACACCGGTCGTGAGCGGCAAAAACGTGACGATGTCATAGAGGATCAGTTCGAATTCCTGAACGTCTCGCTCGATATCGCCTCAAAAGCTGGCATAGCCCGGGACAACATCGTGCTTGATCCCGGTTTTGGCTTTGCCAAGGATACGGATGAAAACGTCGAGCTGATGGCGCGTTTTCGTGAACTCGATGCGTTCGGTCTGCCGATTCTGGCTGGAACGTCCCGAAAGCGTTTCGTCGGGTCGTTGACGGGCAGGGAGATCGCGTCCGATCGCGATATCGGGACCGCAGCGACGACGGCGATTCTCCGCATGGCGGGAGCCTCTGTCTTCCGCGTTCACAATGTTGCCATGACACGCGACACGCTGGCGATTGCCGATGCGGTGTTCGCCCGCGTATCGAATGCCTGAAGGGAAGGCTGACACATGAGCTGCTACACCATCGTACTGAAAAACTGTTCGTTCTTCGCCCGTCATGGTCTTCTCGAACAGGAGGAGGTGCTGGGACAGCGCTTTTTCGTGGATGCCGAGATGGAAGTCGAGGCGGGGGACGCGCTTGAAACCGACACGATTGAAAACACCGTGGATTACGGCGTTGCCTTCGCTGTCATTGAGAAGATCGTGGTGGGGCAGCGCCGGTATCTGATCGAGGCTCTGGCGAACGACATCGCCAAGGCGTTGCGCGAACGCTATCCCCAGATCGTGCGGGTCCGCATCACCGTACGCAAGCCGTCCGCGCCGGTTCCCGGTATTCTGGATTATGCGCAGGTGAGTGTCGAGCATCATGCCTGACGTGGTGCCGGAGATCATGAAAGTCGCCACACTCGGTCTTGGCGGGAATGTGGGGGATCCGAAGGCTGCGATGGCGCAGGCGCTGCACGATCTCGACGCACGCGCTGACTGCCGGCTCCTGGCAGTCTCGGCGCTTTACCGCACGCCGCCATGGGGAAAGACGGATCAGGCGGACTTTTTCAACTGCTGCGCCATGATCGAAACGAGCCTGTCCGCGGAAGCGCTACTTCAGACATGCCTTGAAATCGAAAAAAGCATGAAACGCGTCAGGATCGAGCGCTGGGGGCCGCGCACCATCGATATCGATGTGCTGACCTATGGAGATGAGTCCCTCGTCACGGAGAGTATCGAGGTGCCGCATCCGCGCATGACTGAGCGTGCGTTCGTGCTGATGCCGCTGGCGGATATCGCCCCAGAGCTTCCCGTCAACGGCCGCACGGTGCGTGACTGGCTGGAGGGTGTGGACACAGCCGGCATCGTCAAGGCAAACGAAAAGCGGGAGTGGTGGACACTCCCGCTCTGAAAAAGCTCACGAAAAGATAGTGATCAGGGTTTGATGGAGCCGACAGCCATATTGTCGATGTCACGAGCCAGCGTCAGGCCGATGACCGGCACCATCTGGTCTGCGACCTTCACCGAAATCGTGATGTTCATCGAATTGTCGCTGGAAACGCGTGCGACCATGGCGCCGTTCAGCTTCGCGCGGTTGATACCGACGACAACCTTGTCGCCGCTTACCTGGCCGGAAATGATGTCCAGCCCCTTGCCTTCAGCGCCGTCGAGGAACTTGCCTTCGTAGCTGTTGCCCTTCTGGCTGATGACGGCCGACATGGGCTGGCTGAAGACGCCGACCCGGCAGGTGCCGCCAAGCTTGATACCGGTGTTCTTGTCCTCGAGCGGTTCGCCAGTCAGGTCGCAGGTGAATTTCGTGCCCTTGTATTTGCCGGCGACAATCTCGCCCGGTCCCTTCCAGCTTCCGGCAACGGAACGGAAGAACACGTCGTCACGATCGCGCGAGGCAGCCTGAACATCGGAAATTCCCAGGCCACCGCTGAAGGACATAGCGGCGGCAAGTCCGCCCAGAAGCGAAAAGAAGCGCGAATACATGATACTTTCCCCGGCGAAGAAGCCTTGTTCGATGACGGGCAATCTACCGGCGGAATGGTTAATGAACGGTTTATTTGGGCTTCGGGCGGCTCAAACTCCGTAACCTTTTGAAGCGCCGGGCGCCCCTGTCATCAGGCTTTTTCACGGTTTTTTCCGCCAGTCAGGTCGGGCGTCAGATCGGACATGAAATCGCCGATCCCGGGACGTTTGACCGCCCTGAACGGTAGCGGACGGCACAGGTCCATGGCGGCAATGCCGATTCGCGCTGTCATCAAACCGTTGATGACGCCCTCGCCAAGGCGAGCGGAAAGCTTGGAGGCGAGGCCGTGCCCGAGCACCTGTTGGGCAAGCCCGTCACCGACAGCAATCGAGCCGGTGACGGCCAGATGGGCGACGACGTCGCGCAGGAGGCGCAGCATGCCGAGCGTGCCGGGACGTCCGCCGTAAAGTTCGGCCATGGCGCGCACCAGACGCGTCACTTCAAACAGCACATAGGCCAGGTCGACGATGGCGCGCGGGCTGACCGCGGTTACGACCGACACCCGCTTCGATGCATTGAGGATCAGCGCACGCGCCTGCCGGTCTAGGGGGATGAGCAGTTCACGCTCGGCAAGATCGATCAGATGAGGACCGTCGATCACATCATTGTCGGTTTCTTTCAGCGTCGCACGCCCCTTGGCCGTTTCTGCGCGATGCGACAGCACAGCATTGAGGCGGGCCACGATGGCGCGTGCGGCAGCCGGACTTCTCTCGAGGCTCGCCGCTTCGGCATCGGTCTTCAGCGCCTGGACGGCGTTGAGCCGCACGATTCCGAAGACCTCCCGGCCCACGAGTACGAGAACGGCAAAGATGGCGAGGATCAAGGCTATGCTGGCGGTGTAACCCAGCCAGTCGGAGCGGGTGAAGAGATCGCGGACAAGCTGGTCAGCCCAAAGCCCAAAGGCGAGCGAAAACAGCACGCCGAGCGCACCAAGCGCGAGCTTGCCGAAGGAAAACCGCGTCTTTTTCGGTGTGGCGACGGGCAAGGCGCTGGCATCGATGTCGTCAGGGGTCACGAACGGGTCGTTTTCCTCTGGCGTCATCGTCACTTCGCTCGCAAAACTCTGCGGTACGCGCTTCTGTTTGGCGGAGGGGTTTTCCGTTGTTTCGGGTTCAAGCGTGAAGGCCGCAGGGCGACGTGTCTTTTGATCGCTGGGTGTAGGAAGCTTCATGCGAGCTTGTCTCCGAAAAGGAACTGCATGGCGCGGTCGAGCCGTATGTGCGGCACCGACAGGCGGATGCCGCCACTGCCGGGTTCGTCGACGGCGGGCGGACGAAAGCGCACCACGTTGACGTCCGGCAGCGTTGCTTTGTCTCCGTCCGCATCGATACTGCGAAACAGCGGTTCGGGATGCTCAGGCAGGTCGCCGGGGAAAATGGCCGTCTTGCGATTGCCGTCGAAGGTTTCGCCGTTGATCGTTTCTCCGGCAATCGGCGTACCGACGATCACAGGCAGGTTTTGGCCATCTTGGCGCACGCTTGCCTCCTTGGTGGCGCGCACCGAGGCAAGCGCCATCACTTCGATGCCCGCGCCGCTCATGCCGATGGTGGTGACGGCGCGGTCCACAAGACGGCGTGTCAGGCGCTCCAGCCGGTCGTGGCTTTCGTGGTGAAGGTGGTCCGCCTTGGTGGCGGCAATCAGTACCTTGTCGATGCGCCTGCCAAGCAGGGACGACAACAGGCTGTTGGTACCTGGGCGGAAGCAGGCAAGCACGTCACCCAGCGCCCGTTCCAGATCCTGTACCGCCTCAGGGCCACGATTGACGGCCTGTAGCGTGTCGATCAGTACGATCTGACGGTCGAGGCGGGCAAAGTGCTCGCGAAAGAACGGTTTGACGACGATGGACTTGTAGGCGTCGTAACGCCGCTCCATCATGGCGCGCAACGATCCCTTCGGGGCTTTTTCGTCGGTCAGGCCGGGCAGAGGGGCAAAAGTCAGCGCTGGCGATCCTTCAAGGTCGCCCGGCATCAGGAAGCGGCCGGGCGGGAGGGTCGACAGGGAGCGTTCGTCCGATTTGCAGGCCTTGAGGTAAGCAGCAAAGCTTTCGGCAAGCCGCCGCGCCGTCATTTCGTCGGCCGGTCCATTGAGATCGAGCGAGGAAGCGATTGCCAGCCACTCTCGCGCGAGTTCCGCCCGCACACCCGTTTTCGCCAGAGCAACGGTGCTGTCGCTGAAACTCTTGTAGTCCTGCGAAAGCAACGGCAGATCCAGCAACCACTCTCCTGGATAATCGACGATATCGATGGAGAGCTTGCCGGGCGAGAACCAGCGGCCCCAACCGCTGGCGCTCTGGTAATCGAGCGTAATGCGCAATTCGGAAATGGCACGTGTCGAATCGGGCCACAGCCGGTCGCGCACCAGCGCCTGAATGTGATCCTCGTACTGAAAGCGGGGAATGGCGTCATCCGGCTGCGGCTCCAGCCGCAGATTGGAAACACGGCCCGAGCGCACCGCTTCGAACAGCGGCAGGCGTCCACCGTTCAGCAGATTGTGGACGAGGGAGGATATGAAAACCGTCTTTCCAGCCCTGGAAAGGCCCGTCACTCCGAGCCGCAATGTCGGGTGGGTGAGGGTGCTTGCACGGTCGGCCAGATTGTCCAAAGCGACGAGGGCGCTGTCAGTCAGGGACGTAAATGAAGGCGGCAATGGCGGTTTCCCGTCTGGTTTCGATAATTACGCCAACAATATAGGAAATTTTCGTGCCCAAAAAAGAAGCGGAATGACGGAATTTCTCGTCAATTCCATGCCCCGGTCGCGTGGCAGGTCATTCTCGCCCCGTCGTCATTTTCCTGGTGAAATGAAATCGACAAGCCGCCAGCCGCTCTTTCCGTTAGAGCCGTCCTCGAGGAAATCCAGCACCGCAAGACCGGCTGTCGGAAAACCGGAGGGCAAGGCTGCATGAAGCAGATCTTCGCCGATCAGAGCTTCCAGCGTGGCTTCCATCGTCGGGTTATGCCCGACCAGCATCACCGATTTTGTATGCTTCTGGGCGGCGATCAGGGCGAGATAGATGTCGACATGCGCCTCGTACATCTCGTCAACGAAAGACACCTCGATCTCCTCGTTGAAAGCCCTTTGCCACGCCTCCGTCGTTTGCCGGCAGCGCGCCGCCGTGGAGGAGATGAGAATGCCAGGTGTGTAGCCCTTATCGGCGGCGATATCGGCGACGATTTCCGCTTCGGCGAAACCGGATTCATTCAATCTACGGTCGAAGTCCCGTTCTCCCGGAGCTGCCCAGGCGGCCTTTGCGTGACGCAGAAGATAGATGCGATATGGCGGAGAATCGATCTGAAGCATGGACCAGCATTCGAAACCAGAAAGGGACACGCGCCATGCTACAAGATAGAGTTGTCGGCCCGCAAGTCCCTTCACCTTTACGCAAGTCGCGTAAATGTGCGTGAAGAACAGATCGGGACGAGAGGTAATAAAGGATAAAAATTAGTCATTTAGATGATTTTTGTGTCAGTTTTAAAAATGCCTGAAAACTGATCTGTAGACTTGAATCGATCTATATCATTGGAGTATACACCGCCGCATTGAGATGTTCTTCGAGGAGAATCGCGTTGAGTGAGAAGATCGATCTTAGCAACTATGTACTCTCGGAAGACGATGAGTTCATGAACACCAATCAGCGGGCGTACTTTCGAGCCAAGCTGATTGCCTGGAAGAACGACATCCTGAGAGAAGCGCGCGAGACGCTGGGTCATCTCGCTGAGGAAAGCGCCAATCATCCGGATCTTGCGGACAGGGCTTCTTCCGAAACGGACCGGGCAATCGAACTTCGCGCCCGGGATCGTCAGCGCAAGCTGATTTCGAAGATCGATGCCGCGCTCCAGCGCATTGACGACGGCACTTACGGATATTGCGAAGAAACCGGCGAGCCTATCGGACTGAAACGTCTGGATGCCCGACCGATCGCAACCCTCTCCATCGAGGCGCAGGAACGCCACGAGCGTCGTGAGAAGGTCTACCGCGACGAATAAGTCGCGGGACGTCCGGTAAGGGAAACAAACATCACACGAAAGAAGGGCGCGGATTTCGGTCCGCGCCCTTCTTGTTCTAATTCATGCTGAGCCTGGAATGTCGTTGCTGCAGACCTCAGCGATCGCGTGTCACGGAAATCTCCCCGAAGATGCGGGCCATTTCCTTCTGCATATCCTTGTCTGGTGTCGCACCTGTAATGGGCGGCTCGACGATGGCATCTTTTTCCGAAACGTTCCGATCTGGAGTAGCGTCGGCAGGCGCGATCGCTGCGGCGTCCTGACCCTTGGCGATCTCGGCTTCCAGAAAACTCTCGAAATCGCTGGCAAGATCGTCGGAGAACTTCGGCTCGGCGTCGGAGGCTAGGATGACAGCGGCATCCGGCTTTTCCGCAGAGGGGGACGGCGGTGTCAGCGTCGGCAGCACGCGTTCACGCGCGGCATCCAGAAAATCAGCAGCGCTGGATTGATCGATGATGGCTTCACGCGCTGTGAAAAGGGCCGCAGGATGTGACGCTTCGGCCTCTACCGTGGCCACTGGCTGCGTCGCGACCGAAACGACAGGCGCTTCCATCCGCTTTGGCTCTGCGCCTTGTGCAGGCGTATCGACCACCGCGGCAGCAAGCGGCAGGACGGGCGCCGCTTGGACGGCAACAGGTGGACGCACGGGGGCAGCCACTTCAGGGACGTGGCGGGCTATGGCCGGTGCCGGTACTGGTGCGACCGAAGAGGAAACGGGTGTAGGGGCAACGACAGAGGCTGGGGCTGGAGCTGCCTGCGGGGCTGGACGCGGGGTGTCGCGGCCAACAGGTGGCGCAGGGCGCGGAGCTGGCGGTATATCGCGCGAAGCAGGTGCCGGGCGTGGCTGTGGTGCTGCCGCTACAGGCGCTCGGGCGACGGGAGCGGCCGGCTCCGCCCTCAATGGGCGCCTGGCCGGTTCTTCTGTCGGTTGGATCGAAGTGGCTGCAACAGCTTGTACCGGAGACTGCTGCTGCAGAGCTTCTCGGCGCTCCTGCGGAAGCACACCCTCCTGTACTTTCATCTCTTGGTCTTGACGCGGCAGCGTCTTCATCGGCACGTCATCCGGATCGCGGACTTCCTTGACGATCGGGATCGCACCAATACCGCTTTCGATGACGATATCGGTCGGTCCACCGATCATGACGAGATGCTCGACGTTGTCGCGGCGCACCAGCACCAGCCTGCGGCGTGCGTCCACTGCCGTGGCATCTAGAACCTGCAGGCGTGGCTGGCGATTCCGGCCGCCGCGGATGAAGGGAGCCGAACCGCTGCGTCTGCGAATGATCCACATTGCGATTGCCAGAAGAAGCAATGCCACGCCGACGCCAACTACCGCGACGATGAGGCGGTTTCCATAGGTGCCGATAAAATCTTCCATGATGGAAATCTTTCCCTTTAGATTTTTTCGGGCAAAAAATGCCGTGTTTCTTTGTTTTGCCGATAGTTAGCAGGAAAAGACGATTTTTTTGGGTCCGTTACAAGTTTTATCCGCCGCTGTCCCGCACATTTGCAAAAGCTCTGAACCATTCGCCGGTTCCGTTGCCGCGACCAAATAGCGAAATCACCGCAATTAAGCTGTTTTCGCTGTGCGTTTTTGGGTCTTTGTGTCGCGGCGGAGCTTTTTGATGTTTGAGCGAGTTGCTACAAGACATCCTGTTGCCCGATTCCGTCGACGAGCCGGGCCTTTCTGATGATACGACCTGCAAGATTGCGAGGCCAAGATGACCCGGGTGCGCCAGCCAAGCGACAACGACCTTCCTTTGGTGGACAGGCGTGCCCGTTCCGGCACGGTTCTGCGCATTCTTCTCCTTGCTCTCGTGCTGATCGCCGCTGCTGCCGCCTTCGTCTACTTCAAGGATTCGCTGGAAAACGAGATCGTTCTCGGCATTCTGGGCGTTCTGGCAATGATGGGGATTTTCTTTCTCGTGTCGTCGATCATCGGCTTCATCGAGGTGATGCCGCAGTCGCGTTCCGATGGTCTGGCCCGCCGTTTTCTATCGGCCCATCCGGATGGCACGCTGATTACCGATGCAAAGGGACGTATGGTCTATGCCAACGCCACCTACTGCCATATGACCGGGACCACCAGGGCCAGCGATATCCAGAGCCTTGAGACGTTGCTGTCGCGCAGCCGCGAATCGACTGAGGCGCTCTATCGTCTCATCAACCTTCTGCGGGAAGGGCGAGACGGCTACGAGGAGTTCCGCCTTCTCAAGCCACTGAGCGAGAGCGCCGGCAATGGCGGGCCGCACTGGTACAGGCTCAAGGGACGTGTGCTGAAAAATGCCGACGATGAGGATCTTCATGTCTTCCAGATCGCCGATATCACGCCGGAGCGCGAAGATCAGGAACGTTTCTTCCGGGAACTGCAGAACGCCATCGATTATCTCGACCATGCTCCGGCCGGTTTCTTCTCCGCGGGGCGCAAGGGCGAGATCGTCTATCTGAATGCCACGCTGTCGGAATGGCTCGGCATCGATCTGGCACAGTTTTCGCCGGGTTCGATGACGGTTTCGGATATCGTCGCGGGCGAAGGCATGGCTCTGATCGAATCGGTCCAGCCGCAGAACAACGCCAAGCGCACTGAAATCCTCGATCTCGACATGCGCCGCGTCAACGGGCAGAGCATGCCCGCCCGCCTCGTGCATCAGGTGACGGCCCGGGATGGTGCACCGGGCGAAAGCCGCACCATCGTCCTTATGCGCCCGAAGGGGCATGAGGACGCGGAATCGTCTTCGGCCATGCGCTTTACGCGTTTCTTCAACAATACGCCGATGGCAATCGCCTCACTGGATGGCGAAGGCCGCATTCTCCGCATCAATGCGCCGTTCCTCAAGATGTTCTCGGGCGTTGTCGGTCGCGACGACATCGACCGCGGCGTGGCGTTCGAAACCGTCATTCACGACAACGAAAAACCGCGTTTGGAAGAGGCGCTGGCCGAAGCCAAGGACCGTCAGGGCGATATTGCGCCTTTCGATTCCCGCCATCCCAAGGATGAAGGGCGCCATTTCCGCTTTTACGTCAATGCGGTCATTGATCAGGATGACGAGGCGCCGGAAGAGGTTGCCATCGTCTATGCCATCGAGGTGACGGAGCAGAAAGCACTCGAAACGCAGATGGCGCAGACACAGAAGATGAACGCCGTCGGCACGTTGGCAGGCGGCATCGCGCACGACTTCAACAATGTGCTGACGGCCATCCTGCTGTCGTCCGATCATCTGTTGCTGCAGGCACGGCCGGCCGATCCGAGTTTCGCCGACCTGATGGAGATCAAGCGCAACGCCAACCGTGCCGCGGTTCTGGTGCGCCAGCTTCTGGCGTTCTCGCGCAAGCAGACCATGCGACCCGCAGTGCTCAATCTGACAGATGTGATCGGCGACCTGCGCATGCTGGTCGATCGTTTGATTTCCGGCACCAACGTCAAGCTGGAAGTCGATTACGGTCGCGACCTCTGGCCGGTCAAGACGGATCTCTCGCAGTTCGAGCAGGTGCTTATCAATCTCTGCGTTAACGCGCGCGACGCGATGCCGAATGGCGGCAAGATCACCATTCGCACCCGCAATATCGATGCGCAGGAGGCCGCCGCGCTTGCTCGCCCCGATATTCCTGCCGAAGACATGGTGATGGTTGAGGTTGCTGATAATGGTACCGGCATTCCGCCGGAGATCATGGACAAGATCTTCGAACCGTTCTTCACCACCAAGGAAGTCGGCAAGGGGACCGGTCTTGGTCTGTCGATGGTCTATGGCATCGTCAAGCAGTCCGGCGGCTACATCTATCCGGAATCCGAAGTGGGCAAGGGAACCGCCTTCCGCATCCTGCTGCCGCGCCACGTCGTCGAAGCGCCTCAGCCGGGCGTGATCGCGTCCGAAGCCTTGGCCGTACCTGTCGCAGCGGTGGAAGAGACCAAGGAAGAGCCGGTCGACCTGACAGGCAAGTCAGCCGTCGTTCTGCTGGTCGAGGACGAGGAAGCGGTGCGGCGCGGTGGAAAGCGCATGCTTGAAACGCGTGGCTATACGGTTCACGAGGCAGGATCCGGCACCGAGGCGCTGGACGTGATGGAAGAGCTGGGCGGCAAGGTCGATATCGTCGTCTCGGACGTGGTTATGCCTGAAATGGATGGCCCGTCACTGTTGCGGGAACTGCGCAAGTCTTATCCCGACCTGAAATTCATTTTCGTGTCCGGTTACGCCGAAGACGCCTTTGCCAAGAACCTGCCTGCGGATGCAAAATTCGGGTTTCTGCCAAAGCCGTTCTCGCTGAAGCAGCTGGCCGTCGCCGTTCGCGAAATGCTGGACGCCAAGGACTGAAAAGGGTCTCCTGATGGCGATCGACAAAACGGGGCCGGTCAGCCGGCCCTTTCGTTTTGTCGGGCGTTTTTTGGATGGCGGCCGAATTGTGAGTTCCAGCAGGGCCGTGAACGCTCAGCCCTTTGGTGCCATTTGAAAATTTCCTGAAGTTTGCCTCTTCGCAAACGCAATAGTGATTGCACCGTTTCTCAAGGGGCTTAAAATCATCACGGAACGACCTAGATATGGAGAGGCGAAGTTCTCCCTCCTGGCATTAAGCCATCGGTTTGAGAACAGTATGGAGAATGATGAAAGATGATCGCTAGGCCGATCTATATGCAGGGTGAAGGCGAAGGGGAGGGCGACGGTTCCAACCGTGGAACGTCCGTAATTACCCGCGTCAAACCTAAGGCGAAAAGACCAAATCTGTACCGTGTTCTTTTGCTGAATGACGACTATACTCCCATGGAATTCGTCATTCACATTCTGGAGCGTTTTTTTCAGAAGGATCGCGAAGCGGCAACCCGCATCATGCTGCATGTCCATCAGCATGGGGTGGGCGAATGCGGGGTGTTTACATATGAGGTCGCAGAGACGAAAGTAAGCCAGGTCATGGATTTCGCCCGACAGCACCAGCATCCGCTGCAGTGCGTCATGGAAAAGAAATGAGGATCGCAACGTGCCAACTTTTTCCCCAAGTCTCGAGAAGGCGCTGCACCAGGCATTGACCTTTGCAAATGAGCGTCACCACGAATACGCGACGCTTGAACATCTACTTCTGGCGCTTATCGATGATGCGGACGCGGCCGCCGTTATGACCGCCTGCAATGTGAACCTCGATGCGCTGCGCAAGACCGTCAGCGATTACGTCGATGATGAGCTTGCCAATCTTGTGACCGGTTACGATGAAGACTCCAAGCCGACCTCCAGCTTCCAGCGGGTCATTCAGCGTGCGGTCATCCATGTCCAGTCATCCGGTCGCGAGGAAGTGACCGGCGCGAACGTGCTCGTCGCCATTTTTGCCGAGCGCGAGAGTCATGCTGCCTACTTCCTGCAGGAGCAGGAAATGACCCGCTACGACGCGGTGAACTATATCTCGCACGGTATCGGCAAGCGGCCGGGCACGTCGCAGACGCGCGCGCCACGCGGTGCTGATGAAAGTGAAGGTGAAAACAAGGCACCCCGCAGCAATCAGGAAGAGGACAATTCTTCTGCCAAGAAGCAGCAGGATGCGCTGAAGGCTTACTGCATCAACCTCAACGACAAGGCTCGCAATGGCAAGATCGATCCGCTGATCGGTCGTCATGACGAGGTGAACCGCACCATCCAGATCCTGTGCCGTCGCTCCAAGAACAACCCGCTTTACGTGGGCGATCCCGGTGTCGGAAAAACGGCAATCGCCGAAGGTCTGGCCAAGCGTATCGTTGAAGGAAAGGTGCCGGAAGCGCTGAAGAACGATACGATCTTCTCGCTCGACATGGGCACGCTGCTGGCGGGAACGCGTTATCGCGGCGATTTCGAGGAGCGTTTGAAACAGGTCGTCAAGGAACTCGAGGAGTTTCCCGGTGCGGTTCTGTTCATCGACGAAATCCACACTGTCATCGGTGCAGGCGCCACTTCCGGTGGGGCCATGGATGCCTCGAACCTCCTGAAACCCGCATTGTCCTCCGGTGCGATCCGCTGCATCGGTTCGACCACTTATAAGGAATACCGCCAGTTCTTCGAAAAGGATCGGGCACTGGTGCGTCGCTTCCAGAAGATCGACGTCAACGAGCCGTCCATCGACGATGCCATCGAGATCATGAAGGGCCTGAAGCCTTATTTCGAGGACTACCATCACCTCAGATATTCCAACGAGGCGATCAAGGCGGCTGTTGAGTTGTCCGCGCGTTATATCTCCGACCGCAAGCTGCCGGATAAAGCCATCGACGTGATCGATGAAACGGGTGCGGCACAGATGCTGCTTCCGGCATCCAAGCGCCGCAAGCTGATCACCGAGAAGGAAATCGAAATCACCATCGCGACCATGGCGCGCATACCGCCGAAAACGGTCTCGAAGGATGACGAGATGGTTCTGGCCAATCTCGAGCAGGAACTTCGCTCGGTGGTTTATGGTCAGGATACGGCTATCGAAGCTCTTTCGACTGCCATCAAGCTGGCGCGTGCGGGCCTTCGCGAGCCGAACAAGCCGATTGGTTCTTATGTCTTCTCCGGCCCCACGGGCGTCGGCAAGACGGAAGTGGCCAAGCAGCTTGCATCCTCGCTCGGCGTTGAAATGTTGCGCTTCGACATGTCGGAATACATGGAGCGGCACACGGTTTCGCGTCTGCTCGGTGCGCCTCCCGGCTATGTCGGTTTCGACCAGGGCGGCCTTCTGACGGATGGCGTCGATCAGCACCCGCATTCGGTCGTGCTGCTGGACGAAATCGAAAAGGCGCATCCGGACATCTACAACATTCTGTTGCAGGTCATGGATCATGGCTCGCTGACGGACCACAACGGCAAGAAGATCGACTTCCGCAACGTCATTCTCATCATGACGACCAATGCGGGTGCGTCTGAAATGCAGAAGTCGGCCATCGGTTTCGGTTCTTCGCGCCGCACGGGTGAAGATGAAGAGGCGATCAACCGCCTGTTCACGCCGGAATTCCGCAACCGTCTGGATGCGATCATTCCGTTCTCGCCGCTGCCGACCGCCGTCATCCACAAGGTCGTGCAGAAGTTCGTCATGCAGCTTGAGACGCAGCTTTCCGAACGCAACGTCACATTCGACCTGCACGAAGATGCCGTGTCCTGGCTGGCGGAAAAGGGTTACGACGAGAAGATGGGCGCCCGTCCATTGTCCCGTGTGATCCAGGAAAACATCAAGAAGCCGCTCGCCAACGAAATCCTTTTCGGCAAGCTGAAGAAGGGCGGTGTCGTTAGCGTCACCGTTGGCAAGAAGGACGACGGAACAGACGGCTTGATCCTTGAGGTCTTGCCGGAAACCGCACCCGTCAAGCCGAAGCCGGAAGCGGAACTGAAAGCTGCCAAGTCGCCGGCCAAAACGGCCAAGGGCAAGGCAAAGTCTACATCCAAGGCCGCGAAGGCGGAGCAGGCCGAGGTTCTAATTCTGGACGCGGACAAGTCCGAAGAAGGACAGAGCCCGCGCCGCAAGGCGAACACGGTTCCCAAGGTGCCGAAAAAGAAGTGACATCGATCACATGATCGATCACAAAATGCCGGACTTCCCGCCCGGCATTTCTGTCTTCAGGAGAGGGATGGACGCGTCGTCAGCCCACCCGTTGCTTGGGGCGCTCTCGCCTGTTTATTGGTCTTCAGACGGGATTGATCTCGTCTCCGTGGCCGAAGATGATTGTGTCGGGTCGTCCCTTCGTTTATGCCCTTCGCCAATCGCCTCTGTCCTGCCGATAATCCGCGCTGGCAGAACGAGCAAGGAAGCGCGTCTAGATGGCAATCCAATCCGAAAGCGATAAGGTTTCCCTCGGTTACTGGTTTTTCCGGGGAATGAAGGGCATTTTTTCCCTGCCGTCCCTCATACTCATGACATCTTTCGTCGGCTTCAGCGCTTTTGCGCTGGAATCGGGCGTCGCCCGCGGCGAGGCGATGTTCATGACGCTGATGATCTGGGCATTGCCTGCGAAAATGATCTTGATCGGTTCAATGGTCGGCGGCGCCAATCTAGCGGCCTGCTTTCTGGCGGTAACACTCTCGTCGGTCAGAATGATGCCGATGGTGGCGTCCATCGTGCCGGAAATGCGGGGTGCGAAAACGCCGACATGGCTGTTGTTGTTCCTGTCGCACTTCGTCGCCATCACCGCCTGGGTCTTTGCCACGCAAAACCTAGCCAACGTGCCACGTGAGGGGCGCGCTGCATGGTTCGCGGGATTTGGTATCACGCTCACGCTCGTCAACACCGTCATTGTCGGTCTTTGTTACGGGGTCGTTGCTGCTTTTCCGCCGCTGGTCGCCGGTGTGCTGTTCTTTCTGACCCCCGTCTATTTCATCGCATCCATCTGGGCGTCCGCCCGGCATTCCGTCGTCAAGGTCGCTTTCGTTATCGGCGTGATCGCAGGGCCGTTGTTTGCCGTCATCGCGCCGGAGTTCGATATTCTTTACGCGGGGATCGGCGGTGGAACCTTGGCCTACCTGATCGACCGCTTCGTCTTCCGCCGCAAGATTGTGCCGGTTTCGCCGGAAGGAGAACCGTGATGACCGACCAATGGTGGGCGACTTACGTTTTCATCGCGATTGCAGGCTGGCTGGCGACCGATCTCTGGCGCTGGCTTGGCGTTCTTGCCGGCAACCGGCTGAAAGAGGATTCTGAGGCGCTTGCCTGGGTCAGGGCGGTTGCAACAGCCCTTGTCATGGCTGTAACGGCCAAGCTGATCGTGTTTCCGACCGGCAGTCTGGAGGCCTCGCCTCTGTGGGTGCGCATCGGTGCAGCCGTTGTTGGCTTTGTGGTGTTTCTCGCTGCTGGCCAGCGCGTGCTGGTTGGCGTAGCTGCACCCATCCTCCTGCTGGCGGGTGGATTGCTCGTGTTGGGCTTTTGATACAGGCCTTATACGAATCTTAAATTCCCCGTTTTACGCTCCTGGTATTCGAACAGGAGCCACGATCATGAAACTCTTCGCCGCGGAACGTTTTGTCCTCAGCGTCATTGCAGTTCTGCTCATGATCGATGCGACGTTGATCGCGGTGACGGGCGTTCGCGTCGACTATGCTGGATATGCCTTCTGCTGGTTGATTGGTGGCGGCGTTTTTTTGCTTGGCCAGCTTTACCGCAAAAGCGGGCGTGATATGCGCATTGCGACGGCGTTGATATCGGCCGGATTGTTTATCCTGTTTTCACTGGCTGCTTCCGTTTTCAACTACATGTTTTTGCCCGTCCATTTTCCAGCGATCGATCCGTTGCTTTTCCGGGTCGATGCCGCTTTCGGATACAGCTGGCCGGATGTGGTGACATGGGCTGCGACCCATCCATGGGTGGGCAAAACCCTGTTTGCCGTTTACGCGACATCGCTGCCGCAGCTTCTGCTGATCGTGATCACGCTCGCCTTTACGGGCAAGGATCGCATGCTGCACCACTTCCTCGTGACGGGTGTTATCGGTGCTCTCGCGAGCATAGTCTTCTGGATTTTTTTCCCGACATTTGGTCCATCGGCCTACCAGTCATTTCCCCAATGGGTTCCACAGATCATCCCGCTCGCGGTTGATGCCGGTTACGGGCAGGAACTCGTTCGTCTTGGACAGGAAGGTGTTACCTATCTCACGCCGAAAAATACCCTTGGCCTGATTGGTTTCCCCTCATTCCACATCTTCATGGCCGCCATGTCCGTGTGGTTCGCGCCGCGCCACTGGCTTTCCATGACGGTGATCTGGACATTGAATGCGCTGATGCTCCCTGCTGTCCTCGTTCAGGGCGGTCATCACCTATCGGATATTTTTGGCGGGCTTGTCGCCTTCGCGCTTGTCTGCCCGCTGTCTGCGCACCTCCTGAACTGGTTGGCTGCGCAGGAACAGCTGCGCGTGGCACGGCGGCCGCAGGTTCAGATACTGCCCGCCGAATAATCCGGCAGGCGATCGATAGTCCGCGTTTCACCCACGAGCCAGTCGAACAGCAGACGTGCCGGTTCGCTCATCCTGTCGGGTTCCTCAAGCCAGTAGGATTTGCCTTCATCTGATGCCTGATCGAATAGAACGACAAGACGACCGCCGGATATCTCGTCACGCATCAGTTCCGTTGGGCATAAACCCACCCCTTGCCCCGCTTTCAGCGCTGTCAGAAGCAGGTTGAAGTCGGCGAAGATCGGCCCAGTGTTCTGAGGGCATTGCGCCTCGTTGGCAGAAAACCAGTCGTGCCAGGCCGTTTCAGTCTCGTCGTGCAGAAGTTCCGCCTTCGCAAGTGCGGCGACATTCGTGATGGCGCCGGATTTTTCAAGATAGGTGGGTGCACATGTCGGCCGTGTTGCTGCACTGAACAGCACAACGGCTTTCCCTGCGGGGTGGACCCCATGCCGGATGACGAGATCGGCAGGGACGGCGTGTTTTGCGTCCAGATAACTGATCGACACCTGTATGTCAGGGTAGAGCGCCCGGAAGCGGGGCAGGCGGGGCGTAAGGAAATACGCTATCACCGAGGGAAGACTGGCCAGCCGTACAATGGAGCGCTCCTTTTTTCCTCGAATCCGTTCCGCCGTCGCTGCGATCTGGCGCAGACTTACGGAGACGGTCTGGCCGAAATCCCGCCCTGCCGGTGTCAATCGAACGCCTCGCGCCTGTCGTACGAAGAGTGGTACGTCCATCCACGTTTCGAGCGTGCGAACGTGTTGACTGACGGCTGCGGCCGTCATTGCGAGTTCTTCCGCAGCCGCGGAAAAACTTTCGAGTCTTGCAGCAGCCTCAAAGGCGCGAAGGGCAGGGAGTGGTGGTAGTTTCATGGCGGCAAAGGCTAGGTCATACTTGGTCTCAGGGCAAGAAAAACCCGTCTTGTCACATCATGTCGCACAGGGCAGTTTGCTTGTTCTGTCGTGCTGTCTTTCGAGGATTCATATGCCGAATACCGTCAACGAACCTGTGTACAAAGAACCGTCGGATGCTGCCGATCGGCGCGCCCGCCGCCCTGTCGTCGTTTACCCGAATGGCACGCTTGAAGCACCAGACCTTTCCAGGCTCGCAAGGGCGAGACAGACAATGGAAAAGGTGAATGAAGTTATCGTGCCGCCGCGCGACGGCCGTACGTTCACAGTGCCGAAGGGACACTTTTTCCGGATCGTCAGTATAGATGGTCCGCAGGTCGGTGACCTCAATCTCTGGAATGCCCATGATCTGACGGAGCGTTTCTTCAGCGGCAAGACGCGCGCCTTGCATGCCACGCATGTTTCCATCGGTGACAGGCTATGGAGCAACCTGCCGTCGCTGCGGCCCATGGCAACAATAACGGGCGATACTCTGGCGTGGTACGGCTGGGACGAGGATGGTGGCGGGCTGCATGATGTGATCGGCACACGCTGTGATCCCTACACCAATCGTCTGCTGAGCGGCGGCGATTACCACCATTGCTGCCATTCCAATCTCACCAATGCGCTGGCGTCATCGAAGGGTTTGTCGTTCAGCGATGCCGAGCCGCATGTGCATGACGTTCTCAACGTCTTCATGTGCACGGGCTTCACCAAGGATACACACCAGTATTTCATGAAGGCGAGCCCGGTTCGGCCCGGCGATTATCTGGAGTTCTTTGCCGAGATGGATCTGCTTGGCGGACTTTCCGCCTGCCCTGGTGGCGATTGCAGCGCCAGCCACTCCAGCGATGTTGCGGTATGTTATCCGCTGAAAGTGGAAATCTACCGGCCGAACATGGCGCTTCTCAGCGATTGGCCCTTCCCGGAACGCAACCCATACTGCAACCCGGCATGAGTAAAAACGCCCCTCCCTGATCGGGAGGGGCATTCTTTCATCTGCAAACCGTCAGGACGCGAGGGCCGCCTTGATCTTTTCGGCGTGCGCCTTCAGCACCTCGCCATCGGCCATCGCACCGGAATGCGGCTTCAGCGGCTGGCCTTCCACGCGTGGAATGACGTGGAAATGCAGGTGGAAGACCGTCTGCCCGGCGGCCGGTTCATTGAACTGCGCGACGTAGACGCCATCCGCATCGAATGCTTCCTTGGCGGCGACGGCAAGCTTCTGCACCACGGGAATGGTGCGGGCCAGCACCTCCGGATCTGCATCCAAGAGGTTGCGCGAACCGGTCTTCGGAATGACCAGGAGATGACCGGGCGCCTGTGGCATCACATCCATGAACGCCAGCGTATGCTCGTCTTCATACAGCTTGTGGCTCGGGATTTCGCCGCGCAGGATCTTCGCGAAGATGTTGTTGTCGTCATAGGTGCTGGCGGTCATCGAAATCTCTCCTCATGTGTAAAAATCCAAAGCAGACTATTCGTCCGTGTCCTGTCTGTTGCCCTTGCGGAATGGTGTATGTTCCTCGAGATAATCGCCGATATGTTCGACTTCCTGACGTTCCCGCTCCAGATAGTCGTCAATGGCGCGGCGCAGTCCAGGATGGACGATGAAATGCGCTGAATGCGTGGTGACCGGCACATAACCGCGTGCCAGCTTGTGCTCTCCCTGCGCGCCTGCTTCGACGCGTTGCAGACCCTTCGAAAGAGCGAAGTCGATGGCCTGATGATAGCAGACCTCGAAATGCAGGAAGGGATGATCCTCGATGCAGCCCCAGTGACGGCCATAAAGCGCATCCGAACCGATGAAGTTGATCGCGCCCGCTATGTAACGCCCGTCGCGTTTCGCCATGACGAGCAGAATGTCGTCTGCCATGCGTTCGCCGATCAGCGAATAGAACTGGCGCGTGAGATAAGGCCGGCCCCACTTGCGGCCTCCGGTATCCATGTAGAAGGTGAAGAACTGGTCCCAGATATCTTCAGTCAGATCGGAACCGGTCAGCCAGTCGATCGTAATGCCGTTTTCGAGCGCGGCGCGGCGCTCCTTTTTCAGTCCCTTGCGTTTGCGGGAAGAAAGCGCATCCAGAAAATCGTCGTGATCACGGTAGCCGTTGTTAACGAAATGGAACTGCTGGTCGGTCCGATGCAGGAATTCCTGCGAGGTGAGGGCTGCAATGTCCTCATCCGTTGCGAAGGTCACATGTGCGGATGACAGGCCGACCTTTTCCGTCACCTGTCCTATGCCGGACGCGAGAAGCAGTTTGACGCCGTCATTGTCGGATGTCTGCGCGGTCAGCAGACGCGGGCCGGTCGCCGGTGTAAAGGGAATGGAGCATTGCAGCTTGGGATAATAATGGCCGCCCGCCCTTTCGAAAGCATCCGCCCAGCCGTGGTCGAAGACATATTCGCCCTTGCTGTGGTTCTTCAGATAGGACGGAACTGCCCCTAGAAGCGCACCTGCTTCGTTTTCCAGCAGCAGATGATGCCCCTGCCATCCTGTCTTGGCGGCCGCTGATCCGGACTCTTCAAGAGAAGATAAAAAGGCGTGAGAAACAAATGGATTATACAATTTTCCTTCCGCGCTGCGCGAAGTTCCGGAAAGCTGTTTCCAGCGGTCCGGATCGATATCCATGAAGGATTGCGCAACGCGGATGGAGTAATTTTCTGTCATGCCGTGGCGGACGGGTTCTCTCTCGGGTCGAAACCTTCGAATGTCATCTGGTCAGCATATTTATAGGTAGTCGCACGGGCATTTTCATCCCTTACGGTCCAGGTAATTACCGGCACGCCAAGTTTTCTTTGCGCTTTGATAAAGCTGTTGGGCAGATGCCCCCAGTGGTAGGAGATGAAGTCGACGCCGATATGCATGGCTTCGTCATGCTTGAAGAAGTCTTCCGGCTTGTCACCTTCGGCAGTCAGTCCCAGAGGCCAGGGTGAACCTGCGGCCTTCAGATTCTTCAGCAGGTGATGATCGAAGCTCATCAGCGCAACGTGACCCTTGTAGCCTTCGAGGTCCTCCAGCACCGCCTCGGCAAACCCGTCATCGACGCCTTCGCCCTCGCGCCCCTTCAGTTCGATCACCAGCGGCACCTTGCCGGCACAGAGCGCGAGAAGCTGCTTGAGTGTCGGCACCTTGTCCCTGGTCTGTCCGACGGACAGCAGCGACAATTCGGCGGAGGTGCGCTCGCGCACGTCACCCTTGATGCCGGTCAGTCTGGTCATTTCATGATCGTGGAAGATCACCGGAACGCTGTCGGCCGCAAGCTGCACGTCGCATTCGATGGCGAAACCGGCTTCAATAGCGCGGGAAAAAGCTGAAAGCGTGTTTTCCCAGATGTCATTGTTCATGTCGTGGTAGCCACGATGCGCAACAGGCTGGTTGATCAGCCAGGACAGTTTGAGCGTCATACGTCGATTTCCACGATCGCGTCGATTTCTACGGCGGCATTGAACGGCAAGCAGGCCATGCCGACGGCGGCGCGCGCATGCTTGCCTGCGTCACCCAGAACGTTCGCGAGAAGGTTGGAAGCGCCGTTGATGACGAGGTGCTGTTCGGTGAACTCAGGAACGGAGGCAACGAAGCCGTTGAGCTTGAGAATTCGGCGGACTTTTGAAAGATCGCCATTTAAGGCGGCCTTGACCTGTGCGAGAATGTTGACGGCGCAAAGTTCGGCCGCGCGCTGGGCTGCAGGAACGTCGACATCGCGACCAACAAGGCCCGTGACCGCAATCTTGCCGGATTCCATCGGCAATTGACCCGATACGTAAAGCAGATTGCCGCTGATGGTGAACGGAACGTAGTTTGCCGCGGGTGCGGCGGCGACGGGAAGCGTGAAGCCAAGTTCCTTGAGGCGGCCTTCGATGACGTCCGACATTTTCGTCTCCGGTTTTGTTGTAAATCCTTCAAGAATCCGGCATTCAGGAGATGTGGTCCCAAAGCCGGGCGGTTGCTTGTACAATATGACTGGCGAGTCCAACAGGAGATAATGCATGTTTGTCAGGAAGCTTGGTTTCGTTGCCACTACAGGGCTGTTGTCCTGCCTGTCGAACGCCGCCAATGCCTTGCCAGCACAGCTTCCCAATCTGATCGCCCATCGGGCAGTGTATGATCTTGAACTAAAGGACGCGTCGGACCGTTCCGGCATCGAGGGCATGACGGGTCGCATGGTCTATGAGTTCACCGGCTCGGCCTGTCAGGGATACAAGACGGATTTTCGTTTCGTGACGCAGATCAATACCGGCGATGCGGTTCGGGTGACCGACCAGCAGACGACGACATTTGAGGATCCTGCGTCGAAAAAGTTCACCTTCGAGACGAAATCCTACACGGATGAGAAGCTGGACAAGGAAGTGCAGGGCGCTGCGAGCGATAGCGATACGGGCGTGAAGGTGGACATCACCCGCCCGGACACGCGCCAGGTCGACCTCGCTGCGTCCGAATTTCCGACAGAACATATGTTTCAGGTGATCGAGAGCGCGAAGCAGGGCAAACGCATCTTCGAGTCCCGCATTTTCGATGGTTCTGATGACGGCGATGAAAGTCTGATTACCTCAACGCTCCTGGGCAAGTCGCAGACGCCGAAGGATGGTGACGTCGAGGCGGGCAAGACGGGCGAATTCGCCAAGGCGTCGTTCTGGCCGGTAACGATCGCCTATTACAACGACAAGACGGGAACGGATGCTCTGCCGATCTATCGCATGTCGTTCAAGCTCTACGAGAATGGAATCACCCGCGACCTGACCATGGATTACGGCGATTTCGTTTTGACCGGAAAGCTCGCGAAGCTTGATATCCTCAAGCCTGAAACCTGCGAAAACAAGCCGGTTCGCTGAAAGGCGCGTCGCGAAAGAGGTTTTTTCGCATAAAAGCTTGCTTTTTATCGCAGGCGATTGTATGCGCCTCACCATTCCACACGCGAAGCTTGGGATGTTCCGGGAGAAATCCGGATCGTTCCGCCCGGTGGTGTCGATGAAAATCGACGCTGTTCGCTTCTCGGGGGTTAAACCGGAAAAGGAGTAACAAGGCATGGCATTGCCCGATTTTTCTATGCGTCAGCTTCTCGAAGCTGGTGTTCACTTCGGCCACCAGACGCACCGCTGGAACCCGAAGATGAAGCCGTACATCTTCGGCGACCGTAACAACATCCACATCATCGACCTGGCTCAGACCGTTCCGATGCTGTCGCGCGCCCTTCAGGTCGTGTCTGACACCGTTGCTCGTGGCGGCCGCGTTCTGTTCGTTGGTACGAAGCGTCAGGCGTCCGAAATCATCGCCGACAGCGCGAAGCGTTCGGCTCAGTACTACGTCAACTCCCGCTGGCTCGGCGGCATGATGACGAACTGGAAGACGATTTCGAACTCGATCCAGCGCCTGCGCAAGGTTGACGAAATCCTCAACTCGGAAGCCTCCGGCTACTCCAAGAAGGAGCGTCTGAACCTTGAGCGCGAACGCGAAAAGCTTGAAAAGGCTCTCGGCGGTATCCGCGATATGGGCGGCGTTCCGGACCTGATGTTCATCATCGACACCAACAAGGAAAAGATCGCGATCGAAGAAGCCAAGCGTCTTGGCATTCCGGTCGTTGCGATCATCGACTCGAACTGCGATCCGGACAGCATCGACTACCCGATCCCGGGTAACGACGACGCATCGCGCGCCATCTCGCTGTACTGCGACCTGATCGCTCGCGCTGCCATCGACGGCATCGCACGTCAGCAGGGCGCTTCCGGTCGTGACATCGGCGCTTCTGAAGAAGCTCCGATCGAGCCTGCGCTCGAAGACGAGGCTGGCGCCTGATAGTCGGCCTTTGGGCGGCATCCTGGATGCCGCCTTTTCAATCAGGATCTGACAGGGCCGTTCTGGACTAGAAAAGTTCGGCGGCCTTGTTTGTTTAAAGTCCGCACTGCTCCCGTTTTCCTGGGAGGCGGTACGGCGCAAGAAGTTTCATGGCAGGCGTTTCATCACGCTGTCACAGTTCCGGGTACATTCGTTCCCAAAATCCGATTTCGGGCTGACGCAGACGCGTCGTAACCGACCGAACCGACAAGAGGCACACAATGAGCGAAATCACAGCCGCAATGGTAAAGGAACTGCGCGAGAAGTCTGGCGCAGGCATGATGGACTGCAAGAAGGCGCTGCTCGAAAACAACGGCGACATCGAAGCATCGATCGACTGGCTCCGCGCCAAGGGTATCTCCAAGGCCGACAAGAAGGCTGGTCGCGCTGCTGCTGAAGGTCTCATCGCCATCGCCGGCGCAGGGCACAAGGCTGTTGTCGTTGAGCTCAACTCGGAAACCGACTTCGTTGCCCGCAACGACGCCTTCCAGGATCTCGTTCGCGGCATCGCCAACGTTGCCCTGACGACCGACGGTTCTGTTGAAGCCATTGCTGCTGCGACCTACCCGGCAACCGGCAAGATCGTTGCTGACACCATCAAGGACGCAATCGCCACCATCGGCGAAAACATGACGCTGCGCCGTTCGGCGGCCCTCGAAGTCGAGCACGGCGTTGTTGCGACCTACATCCACAACGCTGCTGGCGACGGCATCGGCAAGCTCGGCGTTCTGGTTGCCCTGAAGTCGGAAGGCGACAAGGCTGTCCTGACCTCGATCGGCCGTCAGGTTGCCATGCACATCGCTGCAACCAACCCGCTCGCAATCCGTGCTGAAGAAGTCGACGCTGGCGTTGCCGAGCGCGAACGCAACGTGTTCATCGAGCAGGCTCGCGAATCCGGCAAGCCGGAAGCAATCATCGAGAAGATGGTTGAAGGCCGCATGCGCAAGTTCTTCGAAGAAGTCGCTCTTCTTTCGCAGGCTTTCGTCATCAACCCTGACGTGACCGTCGGTGAAGCCGTAAAGGCAGCCGAAAAGGAAGCCGGTGCTTCCATCGAAGTTACGGGCATGGTTCGCCTTCTGCTCGGCGAAGGCGTCGAGAAGGAAGAAAGCGATTTCGCGGCAGAAGTCGCTGCAGTCGCCAAGGGCTGATTATATTTACCCAATCTTGGGGAAACGGGAGGGCATCGCGTGACAACGCGGTGCCCTTCGTGTATCCGCGTGTCGGTTACATTTCCGAGGAGTCATGATGTCTTCCAAGCCGCTCTATAAACGTGTCCTGCTCAAGGCTTCCGGTGAAGCTCTTATGGGCGACCAGGGTTTTGGTATCGATGTTGCGGTCGCAGACCGGATCGCCTCCGATATCGCCGAAGCAAGGGCGATGAATGTTGAAGTCGGCGTCGTCGTCGGCGGCGGCAATATTTTCCGCGGTGTTGCTGTTGCCTCCAAGGGTGGCGACCGCGTCACCGGCGACCATATGGGCATGCTGGCGACCGTCATCAACGCGCTCGCGCTCGCGACCTCGCTGAGAAAGCTCAGCATCGATACCGTCGTTCTTTCCGCAATCGCCATGCCGGAAATCTGCGAAAGCTTTTCGCAGCGTGCAGCGCTCCATCATATCGCGCAGGGTCGCGTGGTGATTTTCGCTGGCGGCACGGGCAACCCGTTCTTCACAACCGACTCCGCTGCGGCGCTGCGCGCTGCCGAAATTGGTGCCGAAGCGATCTTCAAGGGAACGCAGGTTGACGGTATCTACTCCGCTGATCCGAAGAAGGATCCGACAGCGACCCGCTTCGACGAGTTGACCCATTCGGAAGTTCTCGGCAAGGGTCTTGCGGTGATGGACGTTGCAGCTGTTGCGCTCGCCCGTGAAAACCACATTCCGATCATCGTTTTCTCGATTCACGAGAAGGGCGGCTTCGCACAGATATTGACCGGCGGCGGCCGCAAGACCATCGTGCACGACAAATAACCGGAATCGAATGACGCCGCCACGCGCGGAATACGGCCCTTATGGCCGACAGAGATGGAGTATCAAATGAGTGGTGTTGACCTCACCGATATCAAGCGCCGTATGGATGGCGCCATCAATGCATTCAAGAGCGATATCGCGGCGCTGCGCACTGGTCGCGCGTCGGCAAACATTCTCGATCCGGTAACGATCGACGCCTACGGTTCGCGTGTACCGCTGAACCAGGTGGCCAACATCACCGTTCCGGAGCCGCGCATGCTCGGCGTCAATATATGGGACAAGTCGATGGTGAACGCCGTCGACCGCGCGATCCGCGAATCCAACCTCGGTCTCAACCCGATCGTTGACGGCCAGAACCTGCGTATTCCGCTGCCAGAACTGAACGAAGAGCGTCGCAAGTCGCTCGTCAAGGTCGCCCATGACTATGCCGAAAAGGCCAAGGTGGCGATTCGCCACGTTCGCCGCGATGGCATGGATGGTCTGAAAAAAGCCGAAAAGGATGGCGACATCGGTCAGGACGAAAGCCGTGGACAGTCGGAAAAGGTACAGAAAATGACCGACGACACGATTTCGGAAATTGACCGCTTGCTTGGCGAGAAGGAAAAGGAAATCATGCAGGTCTGATCGCAATCACGACAGAACTGTATTTTATTCGTTTTAATTCCGCGCTGCCTACATTGGATCGATATGCCGACGACGACGACACGTTCCTCAATTCCCGAGCACGTCGCCATCATTATGGATGGTAACGGGCGTTGGGCAAAGCAGCGCGGTCTTCCGCGTGTCATGGGCCACCGCCGCGGCGTCGAGGCTGTACGCGAAACCGTGCGCGCCGCAGGCGAAACCGGCATTTCCTATCTGACGCTGTTTGCATTCTCGTCGGAAAACTGGCGCCGGCCGGAGGCCGAGGTCAACGATCTGATGGGGTTGCTGAAGGCATTCATCCGCAGGGACATGGCCGAACTGCATCGCGAGAACGTGCGTGTTCGCGTCATCGGTGATCGCGCGTCCCTGAAGGGTGACATTCGCTCGCTTCTCGAGGAAGCCGAGCATATGACGCGTGACAACACGAAGCTGACGCTTGTTATCGCGTTCAATTACGGTAGTCGCGACGAAATTGCCCGTGCTGCCTCCTCGCTTGCGCGTGATGTTGCGGAGGGCAGGCTGGATGCCTCGGCGATAACGCCTGAGATGATTTCGGCGCGTCTCGACACGGCAGGTATTCCTGATCCCGATCTGATCATCCGCACCAGCGGCGAAGAGCGGTTGTCGAACTTCCTGCTCTGGCAGGCCGCCTATTCCGAGTTTCTGTTCGTTCCCGATTATTGGCCGGATTTCGATCGCCAGCATTTCTTTTCTGCAATCGAGCAATATGCGACGCGTGATCGCCGTTTCGGCGGCTTGGCCGATCAGGTTGCTGTGGCGGGCGCCTGATGAGCGCTGAACTCAGACTGCGGATCATATCCGCGATCGTCATGGCGGCGATCATCCTGACCGCGACCTGGTACGGCGGAATCCTGTTCCGTGTTGTTGCGGGGCTTCTGGCGATTCTCATCTATTACGAGTGGTCCTCGATCACCCGTCTTTCCGAAGCCAACCCCGCCGGCAACGCCTGGGGCTGGTTCTCGGTTGCGGTCATCGCCGGTAACATGATTTTTGGCGAGACATCGCTGGACCTGCCGCTCTTGTCAGGCTTTGCCCTGACGGCTGCGGTGTTTCCTATTTTGAGGGGCCCGAACTGGTGGCTCGTCGGTGGTATTTTCTATGCGGGTCTGAGCGCAATTTCGCTTGCCGCCATTCGCAGTGATGATCTGATAGGTTTAGTTTCGATCCTATTCATCTTCGCCGTCGTCTGGTCTACGGATATCCTCGCTTACTTTGTGGGGCGCGCCATCGGAGGACCGAAACTTGCACCTTCGATTTCACCGGGAAAAACCTGGTCGGGAGCCATCGGTGGCACCGTCGCGGCGCTGATCGGCGGGTCAGCGGTCTTCTTCGCATTTAACGGCCGGGTAGGGTTTGTCATTCTCGGGTTGGCGCTGGTGCTTTCCGTCTTCAGCCAGATTGGCGACCTTTTTGAATCCTTCATCAAGCGTCGTTTTCAGGTCAAGGATTCCAGTCATCTCATTCCCGGCCATGGCGGTTTCATGGATCGGGTTGATGGTCTTGTTTTTGCCTGCTTTACCGTGTTCGTCATTGCGTTCGTGCATGCGGCGGTTACCGGCGATGCGCCCGGATCGCGCGGCGGCCTGTTGCCAGGGTTTTGAAGCTGTGCGACGGGTCATTGGAGTAAGAGGCTAGTCATGAGCACAGTAATGGCCGCAGCCGGTTTTTTGACCGGCTATATCATTCCCTTCATTCTCGTTCTGTCGCTGCTCGTTTTCGTGCATGAGATGGGCCACTATCTGGTCGGCAGGTGGTGCGGCATACGCTCCACGGCGTTCTCTGTCGGTTTCGGGCCGGAGCTGATCGGATTCACCGACCGCCATGGCACGCGCTGGAAGATTTCCGCAATACCGCTCGGCGGCTATGTCCGTTTCTTCGGCGACGAAGACGCATCGAGCAAACCCGACAGTTCCGGCCTGTCCCACATGTCGCTTGAAGAGCGCGCTCAGACCCTGTCGGGAGCGAAGCTTTGGAAGCGAGCCGCGACGGTCGCGGCTGGCCCGATTGCCAATTTCATTCTCGCGATTCTGATATTTGCTGTCCTTTTCGGTATTTATGGTCGCATGATTGCCGATCCCGTCGTCGCGGAAGTGCGCCCAGACAGCGCTGCCGCCGAGGCGGGTGTTCTGGCAGGGGATCGTCTGATCGCCATCGATAATGAAAAAGTGAAGACATTTGAGGACGTGCGCCGTTACGTCGGCATTCGTCCCGGCACGCCGATCGTCGTGACCGTCGAGCGGGCAGGTGAGGAGCTTCGCCTGCCGATGGTGCCGACCCGCACCGAAACAACAGACCAGTTCGGCAACAAGCTGGAGATGGGTATCATCGGTATCGTGACCGACCAGAGCAGCGGCAATTTCCGGCATATCACCTACACGCCGGGTGAGGCTGTGCTCGAGGGCGTAAGGGAAACCGGCCACGTCATAACGGGCACTTTCAACTACATCGGAAACCTTGTGACCGGCCGCATGAACGCGGATCAGCTGGGTGGTCCGGTGCGGGTGGCGCAGGCATCCGGTCAGATGGCAACGCTTGGGATCTCGGCCGTCATTCAGCTTGCAGCGGTGCTCTCAGTATCGATCGGACTTCTCAACCTGATGCCTGTCCCGGTTCTGGACGGTGGTCATCTGGTGTTTTATGCGATAGAGGCGATACGCGGCAGGCCGCTTGGCGCTGGCGCGCAGGAAGTTGCCTTTCGCATCGGGCTTGCCATGATCTTCAGTCTGATGGTATTCGCAACATGGAATGATATCAGCAGCTTGATTGGCTGAATGGGGTGTTTTATCGATTTTGTTAGCGACTTGTTTACCTTGTTTTTATGCCGAAGTGGCGAATGAGCCACTGTAGGTCACGAAGTAAACAGAAATTAACGTTCGCGCTTGCTTGTAGAGGAAAAGCAGGTAAAACGACGCAGATGGCCGGAGTCGGGTTCCGCCCGCTGAGGGACAACGTAAAAAGGTAAGAATTGAAATGAAGGCTGGTTCAAAATTTTTGAACGCGGTGTCGGCGGTTGCGCTGTCTGCTGGTGTTTCTTCGGTTGCGGGCTTGGGAGTGCTTGCTTCAGCGGGTGCAGCGAATGCCGCCGTTGTCAGCAGGATTGATGTTCGTGGCGCCGAAAGAGCAGGTGCCGAATCCGTACGTTCGAACATCACCATCGCGCCCGGACGCAATTTTTCCAATTCGGACATCGATGAATCGGTGAAGCGTCTTTACGCCACCGGGTACTTCTCGAATGTCTCCATGCGCGTCGCCGGCAATGCACTGGTTGTTACCGTCAGTGAAAACCAGATGGTCAACCAGGTTGTGTTCAACGGCAACCGGAAGATCAAGGACGAGAAGCTGACGGGTGTCGTCTCGACGCAGCCGCTCGGCCCGTTCAATCAGGCGCTTGTCACTGCGGATATCGCCCGCATCAAGGAAGCCTATGCCGCGATCGGTCGCAGCGACGTCGAAGTCACGACGCAGACCGTTTCCGTCGGTCAGGGGCGCGTAAACATCGCCTTCGTTATCAATGAAGGCGAGCGCACGAAGATCGGCCGCATCGATTTCGTTGGCAACAATGCCTATAGCGATGGCCGTCTGGCTGCCGTTATCAACACCAAGAAGTCCAACATGCTGTCGTTCCTGACGCGTAAGGACGTTTACAACGAGGACAAGCTGCGCGCCGACGAAGAGGCGCTGCGCCAGTTCTACTACAACCGTGGTTACGCCGACTTCCGCGTCGTGTCGTCCGAGGCTGTGCTGGACGAGTCCAAGAACGAATACAACATCACCGTCACGGTTGATGAAGGTCAGAAGTACGACTTCGGCAACGTTGCGGTTGAATCGACCGTTCCGGGCGTCGATGGCGCTGAACTGCAGGGCCTGCTCGAGACTCGTCAGGGCGCAACATACAGCGCCAAGGAAGTTCAGCAGAGCATGGAAGCCATCAACAAGCGTGTTGCTGCCGAAGGTTATCCCTTCGCACGCGTCACGCCGCGTGGCGACCGTGATATGGGCGGCAACACCGTTGGTGTGACCTACATCGTCGATCAGGGCGAGCGCGCTTACGTCGAACGCATTGAAATCCGCGGCAACACCCGCACGCGCGACTACGTTATTCGCCGCGAGTTCGACATCTCCGAAGGCGATGCCTTCAACCAGTCCATCGTGACGTCTGCGAAGCGTCGTCTGGAAGCTCTCGGTTACTTCTCGAAGGTCAATGTTTCGACGACTGGCGGCAGTGCGCCGGATCGTGTCGTTATCGTTGTCGATGTTGAAGATCAGGCGACCGGCTCGTTCGGTATCGGTGCAGGTTACTCGCAGAACGACGGCGTGCTGCTTGAAGCGTCTGTCGAAGAGAAGAACTTCCTCGGTCGCGGCCAGTACATTCGCCTTGCGGCAGGTGCGGGCGAAGACGATGCGCGCAGCTATACGCTGTCCTTTACCGAGCCCTACTTCCTTGGTTACCGTCTGGCAGCAGGTTTCGACCTGTTTAAGAGCCAGAGCCGTAGCGAAGACTATTACGACTACGACGAACAGGGCTTCACGCTGCGCGTAACGGCGCCGATCACGGAAGATGTGTCTACGACCTTCAAGTACACCTACAAGCAGATCAATTACGACGGCGAAGGCGATTGGCAAAACCCTGCCAACCTCGCTCAGCCGTATCAGGATCTGATTCGCGGCGAAGACTGGACCCAGTCGATCATTGCGAACGTATTGAACTACAACACGCTCGATGACCGCAACATGCCACGCGAAGGCTGGCAGGCGCAGCTCACGAACGAGTTCGCAGGTCTTGGCGGTGATTCCGAATACTACAAGATCTACGCGAAGGCCCGTTATTACTACACCTTCTCGGATGAGTACGATGTCATCGGCTCGCTGACGGGGCAGGCTGGCCATGTTGCACCGACGGGTGACAACCTGCTCGTCTTCGACCAGTTCAAGTTCGGTGGCCGTCAGGTTCGCGGCTTCAAGAACGATGGTATCGGTCCGCGTATCGGTAACGACTCCATCGGTGGTACAACCTACTTCGCGGCTTCTGCTGAAATCACCGCTCCGATGCCGGGCGTTCCGGAAGACTTCGGCCTGCGTCTTGCTGGTTTTGTCGATGCCGGTACGATGTACGGAAACAAGGTTTCCACTACGCAGACCGTTCAGGACGACAATTCCATTCGCGCATCGGCTGGTATCGGTGTGATGTGGGCGTCGCCGTTTGGCCCGATCCGCGTCGATTACGCCGTACCTTTCGCGAAGGAAGACTACGACGAGGAACAGCGTTTCCGGTTTGGCATGTCCAACACTTTCTGATATCGGCAGTCCAGAACTGCAACTTTGAACGTTCTGGAGTTTCCGTCTGATGGAATACAACGGCTTTTTTCCGCCCCACGAAGGAATGCGATTGAAAGATATCGCAGACCGTCTTGGGGCGGAACTGTCTGATGAGGCGGCTGGCGAGCGGATCGTAAGATCCGTCGCGCCCGTCTACAGGGCAAAATCCGACCAGCTCTGCTACATTCTTTCCCGCAAGAACCGCGAGGAATTGCTGACATGCGAAGCGGCTGCCGTCATTTGTGACGCCGCCCTTGCAGGCGCTGTCCCTTCCCATATTCCGGCATTGATCTCGAAGACGCCGCATACACTCTTTGCGCAGGTTGGTGCCCTGTTGCATCCGGCCGCGATGCGTCCGTCGATGATCGGTCATGTCGAGACGGAAGTGTCGGCTGCCGCGCATGTTGATCCAAGTGCACACCTGGAAGATGGCGTGATCGTCGAGCCGTTTGCGGTGATCGGTGCAGGTGCCCGCATCGGCGCGGGTACGCGTATCGGGCCAGGCGCGATCATTGGTCCCAACGTCCAGGTCGGCCGTGACTGTACGATTGCGGGCGGTGCCAGCATTCTGGTGTCGCTGCTTGGGAACAATGTCATCATCCACAACGGCGCACGTATCGGCCAGGACGGTTTTGGGTATGCACCGGGTCCGCGTGGCATGCTCAAGATCGTGCAGATCGGCCGCGTCATCATTCAGGATCATGTCGAGATCGGTGCCAATACAACAATCGATCGCGGTACAATGGATGACACGGTCATCGGCGAAGGCACGAAGATCGACAATCAGGTCCAGATCGGTCACAACGTCCGCATCGGTCGCCATTGCGGCATCGTCAGCAAGGTCGGCATTGCGGGCAGCACCCGTATCGGCGACGGGGTGATGATTGGCGGAGCGGTGGGCGTGAATGGCCACATCACGATCGGGGACGGCGTTCAGATCGCCGCGATGAGCGGTGTCGTTGCCGATGTACCGGCAGGTGCGCGATACGGTGGCGTACCCGCCCGTCCCATGAAGCATTTCCTGCGCGACATGGCCGATATTCTGGCCCGCGCCGAAGAGCGTGATAAAAAAACAGGAGAAAAAAACAATGGCTGAAGAAACGAAGACGACGCTTGGCGCGGCTGACATTCTGGAAGTGATGAAGCTGCTGCCGCATCGTTATCCGTTTTTGCTCATCGACAAGATCATTGAGATCGATGGCGACAATTCGGCAATCGGCATCAAGAACGTAACGGTCAATGAGCCGCACTTCACCGGCCATTTCCCTGATCGTCCGATTATGCCTGGTGTCCTGATCGTGGAAGCCATGGCCCAGACGGCTGGCGCAATCTGTGCCCGCAATCAGGGTGATGGGGGCTATCTCGTCTATTTCATGACGATCGACAATGCCCGGTTCCGCAAGCCTGTCGTTCCGGGCGATCGTCTGGAAATTCATGTCGTGAAGCAGCGCCAGCGTGGTAATGTATGGAAGTTCCATTGCGAGGCGAAAGTCGACGGCGCACTGGTTGCCGAGGCGGATGTCGGCGCGATGATGATCCCTGAGGATCAGCAATGAGCAAGATCGCGGCTTCGGCCACAATTCATCCAAGCGCGGTTGTCGAAGACGGCGCCGTGATCGGAGAAAATGTTTCCATCGGTCCTTTCAGCTATGTCGGACCGAAAGTGACTTTGCGCGATGGCGTCAAGCTGCTGAACCACGCTGTCGTAACCGGCAACACGGTGATCGGTGAGAACTCGGTCGTTTATCCCATGGCCGTCATTGGCGGCCCGCCGCAGGCAATCCGCCATGACGGTTCTGAAACGACGCTGACAATCGGCGCGCGCTGCACGATGCGCGAAGGCGTGACGATGAATGCCGGCAGCTCGGATGGCGGAAGCAAGACCGTCGTTGGCGATGACAATCTGTTCCTTGCCAATTCGCATGTCGCGCATGATTGTATTCTTGGTGACCACATTGTTCTGTCGAACAATGTCATGCTGGCCGGTCACGTTGTCGTCGGAGATCGTGCTATTCTCGGTGGCGGTTGCGCCGTGCACCAGTTCACGCGCATCGGCCGTCAGGCGTTTATCGGCGGGCTCTCCGCCGTCAATTACGATGTCATCCCTTACGGCATGCTGAATGGCAATCCGGGTATTCTCGGTGGCCTCAACGTTGTTGGCATGACGCGCGCGGGCATTGAACGGGCGGATATCCACAAGGTACGCCGTATCTTCAAGCAGGTCTTCGAAAACGAAGGCGCAATCCGCGTCAATGCGGCCGCCATCGAACGCGCAGACTACGCCGATTGCCCGCAGGCGCTTGAGGTTCTCGACTTCATCCTCGCAGCGACCGACCGGCCTATTTCTTCGCCGAACCGGGGCAAGTAAGCCGTGGAGAACCGCGGGCGCCTCGCCATCATTGCGGGCAGCGGGCAGTTGCCGCTGTACGTGGCTGGCGCGGCGCGCGACATGGGCGAAAACCCGTTCGTTGTCCGCCTGCGTGATGATTCGAATCTTGATTGGCAGGGCTTCGACAGCGCCGTCATCAGTGTCGGCGATGTCGCAGGCCTTGGCAGGTTGCTCAAGGAGAAGGGCATAGATCGTGTCGTTCTCTCCGGCGCCGTGGCGCGCCGCCCTGAATGGCGTGAAATTCGCCCTGCTGCGAAGATATTGCTTCGGCTGCCGTCAATCGTCCGGACGTTGTTGTCCGGCGGTGATGACACCGTGCTGCAGATGGTCATCAAGATCATCGAAACGCTGGGTGCGCGGGTAATCGGTGCGCACGAGATCGCGCCCGGTCTTCTCGCCACCACTGGTCCGTTTGGTCTTCACAAACCGCAGGAAGAAGACCTGCGCGATATCCGCAAGGCGGCTAAGGCTGCGCTTGCGCTCGGCACCCTCGATGTCGGGCAAGGTGCCGTCTCCGTGGGCGGACGAATCGTGGCGCTGGAGGGCGTTGAAGGGACGGACGCGATGCTCGGACGAGTTGCTACGCTTCGGGCCGAAGGACGCATTTCTGCCCGTCGCAAGGGCGTTCTCGTCAAGCTCTGCAAACCGCAGCAGGACATCAGGGCCGATTTGCCGACCATCGGTATCGAGACGGTCCAGAATGCCGCGAGAGCAGGCCTTGCGGGCATTGCGGTCGAAGCGGGCAGGGCGCTTGTTCTCGATCGGGATGCCATGTTGAAAGCAGCCGATGCACACGGCATTTTCGTTTGCGGCATCGATACGTCACTTGATGGGGATATGATCTGATGGCTGAAACGCTGAAGGTTGCCGTGATCGCCGGTGAAGTATCCGGCGATCTTCTTGGGGCGGACCTGATACGGGCGCTGAAGACACAATATGCGGGCGAGGTCCAGCTTGTCGGCGTGGGGGGAGAAGCGCTGGAGGCGGAGGGCCTGGCGTCGTTTTTCGACTATTCGGAACTCTCCATCATGGGGTTCACGCAGGTTCTGAAGAAGCTGCCGAAACTCATCGCGCGGATAAAACAGACGGCGCTCGGGATTATTGCGGAAAAGCCCGATGTTCTGCTCATCATCGATAGCCCGGATTTCACCCATCGTGTCGCCAGGAAGGTACGGCAGGCGTTACCGGATCTGCCGGTGGTCAATTATGTTTGCCCCAGTGTCTGGGCCTGGAAGGAATACCGGGCCAAAGCGATGCTGTCCTATGTCGATCACGTTCTCGCATTATTGCCGTTCGAGCCGGATGCGATGAAACGGCTGGGCGGACCGCCCACGACCTTTGTCGGCCATCGCCTGAGCGTCGATCCGGATTTGCTGGCGGTGCGAAAAAAGCGGGCCGAGCGCGCTTTGCCAGAGGCTGGCGAAGCTCGCACAATTCTCCTGTTGCCCGGCTCAAGGTCGACGGAAACGACGCGGCTGATGGAGCCTTTTCAGGAGGCGGCGAAGGCGTTTGTGGAGCGTAACGGACCAGCGCGTTTTGTCTTGCCGACAGTATCCCGCCAGGAAAAGCGTATTCGTGAAATGGCAGCAGGCTGGCCGGAAAACATCAGGCCGGAAATCGGTGTTGGCGCTGATTTCAAATGGCAGGCCTTTGCCGAAGCTGACGCGGCCATCGCTGCCTCGGGCACGGTCATTCTTGAGCTTGCGCTGGCGACGGTTCCGACCATCTCCGTCTACAAGACCGACTGGATTTTCACCATGCTCAGCAAGCGCGTCAAAACCTGGACGGGAGCATTGCCGAATCTTATCGCCGATTATGTGGTAGTACCTGAGTATTTCAACGAGGTTGTCCGCGCCGGCTCCATGTTGCGCTGGGCCGAGCGTCTTTCGTCGGACACGCTTCAGCGGCGTGCGATGCTGGAAGGGTACGCGGTGGTGCAGGAGCGTTTGCACACCGACGTGCCTCCGGGTGAAACCGGCGCTCGCATTCTCCTCGAAGTGGCACGCAAGCGCGGTCAACGCGGATAGGATTGCGATAGAGCGGGTACCGGGCTTTCCAATATCGCGCCGCGCATACGTCCAGTTCTGAAACTCTTCAATGAAAAAAAGGCCGGCGGGTTTCCCCGTCGGCCTTTTTGGTGGGCTGGTTGCCGGCGCTTAGCGCTTGGAAACCGGAACATAGTCGCGCTTGCCTGCGCCCGTGTAGAGCTGGCGCGGACGGCCGATGCGCTGCTGCGGATCTTCGATCATCTCGTTCCACTGTGCGATCCAGCCGACGGTACGGGCAAGAGCGAACAGAACAGTGAACATGGTCGTGGGGAAGCCGAGAGCCTTCAGCGTAATGCCGGAGTAGAAGTCGACGTTCGGATACAGTTTCTTTTCGACGAAGTACGGATCGGAAAGAGCGATCTTTTCCAGTTCCAGCGCGACCTGCATGATCGGATCGTCGGAGTTGCCGGTTGCTTCCAGCACTTCGTACATCGTCTTCTGCATGATCTTGGCGCGCGGGTCGTAGTTCTTGTAGACGCGGTGGCCAAAGCCCATCAGGCGGAACGGATCGTTCTTGTCCTTGGCGCGGGCGATGTACTCAGGAATGCGGTCAACCGAACCGATTTCGTTGAGCATGTTGAGCGCAGCTTCGTTCGCGCCGCCATGTGCCGGACCCCAGAGGCAGGCGATGCCAGCAGCGATACAGGCGAACGGGTTTGCACCCGAAGAACCGGCAAGACGCACCGTCGAGGTGGAAGCGTTCTGCTCGTGATCGGCGTGCAGGATGAAGATGCGATCCATGGCGCGGGCCAGAACCGGATCGACCTTGTACTCTTCGCACGGTACGGCAAAGCACATGTGCAGGAAGTTGGAGGCGTAATCCAGATCGTTCTTGGGGTAAACGAAGGGCTGGCCGATGTGGTACTTGTAGGCCATCGCGGCGATCGTCGGCATCTTGGCGATCATGCGCAGCGAAGCGACCATGCGCTGGTGCGGATCGGTGATGTCGGTCGAGTCGTGGTAGAAGGCGGAAAGCGCGCCGACGGTACCGCACATGACGGCCATCGGGTGTGCGTCGCGACGGTAGCCGGTGAAGAATCGGCTCATCTGCTCATGCACCATGGTGTGGCGCGTAACGCGGGTGTCGAAGTCCTTCTTCTGCGCAGAGGTAGGCAGTTCGCCGTAGAGCAGCAGGTAGCAGGTTTCGAGGAAGTCGCCCTGTTCGGCGAGCTGCTCGATCGGATAGCCCCGGTGAAGCAGAACGCCTTCGTCGCCGTCGATGTAGGTGATCTTGGATTCACAGGAGGCGGTGGACGTGAAACCAGGGTCGTAGGTGAAAGACCCTGTGTGTTTGTACAGCGTGCCGATATCGACGACGTTTGGTCCGATCGTGCCTTCCCGTACCGGGAGTTCGACCTGTTTATCGCCAAGTGTCACTGTAGCGCTTTTTTCCGTCATACTGATCCTCCGAAAACATGCGGGTGGGGGCGCTGGGACGCGCCCCGCGGTTAAGCGTCTGATGATTAGCTATATGATCCTTGCGCCGATGCCAAGCTATTCAAAGGTCAAATTGTGCATTGCGATAAGCCTGTTGCGCGCCTTCGTGAAGTTCGGTGAAGAGCCGATTAAATATCGGTCAACGGCCGGTTAAAGGAAAGGATTGCAATCCTCGGCATTGAATTGCAAACTTCTTTTTGGTCCGGCAGGGGGCAGCGCGGATTGGTCAGTCAAGGGGAAAGGCAGCATTTCAGTCATGCTGAAACGATGCAGGGTTCTTTACCCGGCACGGCTGAAATTATATGGCCCTTGCGAAGGTCCTCCGACACCATTGAGGCCAATGTGGCCACGTCTCTTGCGCCTCAGACGCACCGGCGCACGATCTCGCAGGTTCTGGCCGCCTCCGTGCCGCATGAGCGTGCCTTCGGCCACGATTTTCTTTTCATTCCGGTGTTTGTCGGGGCCGGAGCAGTTTTATGGTTTTCTCTGGAAAAGACGCCGCCATCGTCTGTCTTGTCTGTCCTTTTCCTGATGACGGTTGGGCTGGCGCTGTTATTTCGATATCGCAGTGGTCTTGCGGCGACGGTTTTTGCGGCAGCCGCATTCATGTTGCTCGGTATGGGCCTCGCAGACATTGAAACGCGGCGTGCGGGAACGATCATGCTGGATACGCCGGTGGTGACGACGATAACCGGCACGATCGGGCGACGCGAAGTCGATGCGCGCGGACAATGGCGCTACATCATCGACGTATCGGCGACGCAGGAGCCACGATTGTCGCGTCCTCCGGAGCGCGTTTCGATTCTGTCACGCGGCGGGGCGGAGGGAATTGCCGTTGGCGATATCATCCAGGGGAAGGCGCGCCTTTCGCCTCCATCCGGGCCAGCCTTGCCCGGACTGAACGATTTCGCCTTCGCATCCTATTTTCGCGGTATTGGCGCAACGGGCTTTTTTTATGCGGCGCCGAAAGCATTATCATCGACGCCAGAGGGTGTGAACGAACGGGGGAGCTGGCTGCAGCAGGCCGACCGCTGGCTTTATCTGCTCAGAAGCGCGATAGCCGACCGGATCCGCTCGGTCATTGGTGGGGATGCCGGAGCCTTTGCTGCATCCATTGTCACCGACGAAAGACATGCGATATCCGCAGCCACCATGGAGGCTTTGCGCGTCTCCGGGCTTGCCCATATCGTCGCCATATCCGGTCTGAACATGGCTCTGGCATCCGGAATATTTTTTGTTGGCCTGCGCATCGGCTTCAGCCTGTTTCCCGCCTTTGCGCAGCGGTGGCCGGTCAAGAAGATCGCTGCCTTCATGGCGCTGCTGATGACACTTGCTTATTACCTTATTTCGGGTTTCGCCGTTTCAGCAGAGCGGGCCTGGCTGATGATGTCGGTGATGCTCATCGCGATTCTTTTCGACAAGCCGTCGCTTAGCTTGCGCAATGTTGCTCTGTCCGCGTTCATCATTCTGGCGGTATCGCCTTCAGAGGTGATGGGGCCGAGTTTTCAGATGTCGTTTGCCGCTACCATAGCGCTGGTATCTGCCTATGCCTTCTGGAGCCGGTGGAGAGTGGACCGGGAACGCCTTTTTGTCGGAGCAAAACCGGCTTGGATGAGCGTTGTCGCCGCGGCGGCGACGGTCGTCGGTGGCGTGGTTGTCACGTCACTGATTGGTGGTCTGTCGACGGCTGTCTATTCCATCGAGCATTTTCATCGTGTCACCACCTACGGACTTGCCGCAAATCTAGCTGCGATGCCCGTCATGTCGCTGATCGTAATGCCGTTTGCGCTGATAGGCATGCTGCTCATGCCGTTCGGGCTCGACGCGCCGTTTCTGAAAGTCATGGGGTACGGCATGGCCCTTGTGATCGAAATCGCCAACGGCGTCGCCTCATGGGGCGGAAGCGCTGCCATTGGCCGTCAGCAAGGCTGGTTTCTGATAATAGCGACGGCGGGATTTCTCCTGCTTGCACTTCTGCGTACGCGTCTTGCTTTGGCGGGTGTTCCGTTTGTTGTCGTGGCTATTGCCATGACGATTGCCGAGTACCATCGACCGAAGCCGGATCTGTTGATCTTTGAGGATGGCGGCTTGGTGGCGCTGGTTGAAGACAATGCCGTCGCGGCAACGAAAGCGAGGCCGACCGGATTTGTATACGAACAGTGGAAGCGAGCCCTGCTTCTGCCCGACAGGACCGTATCGCCGAAATTCCTGCCACTAAGCGAAAATGCAGGCTCTTCAGGGAATAGCCGCCGTCTGAGCGAGGAAGAAAGGTCGGAGGCGTTTAGAGATATTGCTGCAGCTGTAGCACATAGAGGCGAAGGCTTTACGTGCCAGAGAGGCATCTGGTGCGCAGTTCATAGTGGAAAAGGACAGCGCATCGTCGTGCTGGAAGATCCAACCCTTGCCGGAGGAAGTTGCGACATTGCCGACATCATCGTCACGTCGCGAGGGACGTCGTTTCAGGACTGCCGTTCCGGCGCCATTCTTTTCAGTCAGAACATCCTGCGTCGGTTAGGTTCGGTCGAAATCACGCTGGGCGAGGGGAACAGCAGGCCAATTGCGAACCTGCGTAGCGCCATGGCCGGAACAGACCGACCATGGAGCGAGCATCGTTTTTATGAATGGAAAAGCCGGGCGTTCCACCGCGCTACATCGCAAACCATCGAGAAGCTGATGGCCGCTCGATGATTGCTGCCGGAGTGTCTGTTCATGCCTTAGCGCGAAGATCGGCGGTTATGGTGGCAATTTCACCAATTTCCTGCTCATGCGGCTCGTCGCGCCAGATTTCCGTCACGCCAGCCGCATACCACTCGCGCATGGTGGGAAGTGCCAGAAGGCGTTCGCAATAGGTCTTCGCGGCGGGTGAGAGATCAACGCCATAAGACTGAAAACGGAATGCGACGGGGCAGAAAAAAGCGTCGACTGCCGTAAATTTCGCGCCGGCCAGATAGGGGCCGCCAAAACGGGAAAGTCCTTCGCTCCAGAGCGCATCGATACGGCTGATATCTGCTGCAAGGGCGGCGTTTCCGGTCTTCAGCGTTGCGCGTATCCCGACGCACATGGGATAAAGATTACGAAGCGTGGAAAACCCCGCATGCATTTCGCTTGCAGCCGAACGGGACCATGCGCGTGCAACACTGTCTGCCGCCCACACGCCATCATGTCTTTCGGCAAGATATTCGACGATTGCCAGCGATTCCCAGACGGTTGTCTCGCCATCGACAAGGCACGGCACCTTGCCCGTCGGAGAAAATGTCGTGAACGGCACGTCCTGTCCAAATGGAACGAGCTTTTCATTGAAGTCGATACCGAGCGTCCGCATCAACACCCACGGCCTCAATGACCATGAAGAGTAGTTCTTGTTGGCGATAAAAAGATCGTACATGGCGTTTCTCCCGATATGACTGGCGCTTATTAGAACGAACGAGAGCACCTCGAATATCGAAAATAATCCATGGCTCCCATAAGCTGTATTGATGGATATCGTGGTGATGTTCGTAAAATCGCGTCCTACACGATCCATCGCCAGATCGAAACTTGCTCAATGCCCGGCTCTTCGTCGCCGCGGATCGATATGGGCCAATCGGGCAGATATTCGCCTGGATGGCAGGACATGACGGGCCTGATTGCGCAAACGCAAAAAGTCACGCTCCCCGACAGATCAAATCCGGGAGCGCTGTTTTGAAACTGGTCTTCGCCCTGAAGCCCAAGCCGTCAGTGATAACGTCGGATGAGCCCCACCAGCTTGCCCTGGATTTTCACCCGGTCAGGTCCGAAGATGCGCGTTTCATAGGCCGGGTTTGCAGCCTCAAGAGCGATGGAGGCACCCTTGCGTCGGAAGCGCTTGAGTGTCGCTTCTTCGTCGTCGACCAGCGCCACGACGATATCGCCCGGGTTAGCCGTGCTGCCATCGCGGATAATGACCGTATCGCCGTCGAAAATCCCGGCCTCGATCATCGAGTCGCCCTTGACCTCCAGCGCATAGTGTTCACCTGAACCAAGCATGTCGACAGGCACAGCCACATCGTGCGTATTGTTCTGGATCGCTGAAATCGGCACACCGGCCGCGATACGCCCCATTACCGGAACGTTGACGGCACCGGCGAGATCGTTGCTGGCGGGCTTAAGCGACGGGGCTGGTTCCGGCGCCTTCGGTTTCCCGAGACTTCCTTCGATAATGCTAGGCGAGAAACCGCGCTGCGGCTTCAGCCCGGGCGAATAAGCCTCCGGCAGCTTGATGACTTCGAGCGCACGCGCTCTGTTCGGTAGCCGGCGAATGAATCCGCGCTCCTCAAGGGCCGTTATCAGCCTGTGAATGCCGGATTTGGAAGCAAGATCGAGTGCATCCTTCATCTCATCGAAGGATGGCGGCACGCCGGATTCCTTCATTCGCTCATGAATGAAGAGAAGCAGTTCCTGTTGTTTGCGCGTCAGCATGAGGAAACACCCTTGAGAATCGCATTGAAAAGTTGCGAAACAAATACAGAACGAACACTATATGTTCCATATGTGTTCTGCAATCCCCTAAAATTTCGTGAAGTGGCGATGCGTTGTGTTGATGATTTGCCAGCAATGCCCTGAACGTGCTTTGTTTCGTCTCGTGGACGTGGGGCATGCCGCCTGCCACGTGAGAGAGGGGCTAGTGTGTGATGGCAAAACCTTGTGATGTCGACCATCTTGTTCTGCCGGTCGACGGTCTGGAAACGGCCGTGAGGCGGCTGGCGAGCCTCGGCTTTACCGTTGCACCCACGGCACTTCACCCCTTTGGCACACACAACGCCTGCATCTTTTTCAAGGACGGCACCTATCTCGAGCCGTTAGCCGTTGCTGATCCGGATAAGTATTCGGCGTCGATAAACGCTGGAAACACGTTTGCCGGCAGGGACCGCTTTTTTCGGCAAGTTAATGGCGATAATGGTTTTTCGGCGCTCGTCGCCAGGACGGATGACGCGCTGGCGGATCATCAGCGCTTCGTTGACGCGGGAGTTTCGGCTGGCGATGTTGTCGATTTTTCGCGACCGGTGACATTGCCGGATGGGTCGCAGAGCGAAGCGGCGTTCCGGCTGGCCTTTGCCGCGACAGGCAAGGCGTCCGATTTCTTTTTCTTTGCCTGCCAGCGGGTCAAGGCTCTGCCCGGCGATCGATCAGCCCTCGAAAGCCACGCGAATGGCGTGATCGGCCTCAGTGAAGTCCATCTGATTTCACCTGATCCGGCGGCGGTAACAGCTCTGATCGAGGCGGTTTTTCATGTTGCCGGAAGAGTGTCTCCAGGTGGAGGTATTGTGTTTGAGGCCGGAAATGTCGCCATATGTGTTGCGTCAGACCCCGCATCGCCGGAAGCCTTTCCTAAGGCCGGATCTGACGAAGGAAATGGCCTGTGCGGCGCGGCGATCGTATTTTCGTCGGCGGATATCGCCGTGACAGAAGCCGTGCTTGCTGCTAATGGCGTTCCCCATATGAGAGAGGGTGCCCGTCTGATGGTGCCCGCAGCACCCGGTCAGGGCGTCGCATTCGCCTTCGAGGAACAATGATGAGCGTTACCAATAATCTCAAAGTTACCGCCGGAGACGGCGCCACCAAGGTTTCCTTCTGCAACACGGAACGTTTTGCGCTGATTGCCGGCCCCTGCCAGATGGAGAGCCGCGACCATGCCTTCATGATCGCTGGCGTTCTGAAGGAGCTGTGTGAAAAACTCGGGATCGGTCTGGTCTATAAATCCTCCTTCGACAAGGCAAATCGTACTTCTCTGTCGGGCAAGCGCGGTATCGGCCTCGACAACGCCATGGAAATCTTTGCCGATCTGAAAAAGGAATTCGGCTTTCCGGTTCTGACGGACATCCATACCGAAGAGCAGTGCGCCGTTGTTTCCGAGGTCGTGGATGTGCTTCAGATCCCAGCCTTCCTCAGCCGCCAGACGGATCTTCTGGTGGCGGCCGCCAGGACCGGCCGCGTCATCAACGTCAAGAAGGGTCAGTTTCTGGCGCCGTGGGACATGAAGAACGTTCTGGCCAAGTTGAACGATACGGGCAATCCCAACGTGCTTCTTTGCGAGCGCGGCGCATCCTTCGGTTACAACACGCTGGTGTCCGACATGCGTTCGCTGCCAATCATGGCCTCGCTGGGCGCGCCCGTTGTTTTTGACGCCACGCATTCCGTGCAACAGCCGGGGGGGCAGGGCGGCTCCTCGGGCGGGCAGCGTGAATTCGTGGAAACGCTGGCGCGTGCTGCGGTCGCCGTCGGTGTGGCTGGTCTGTTCATCGAAACCCATGAAGATCCCGACAATGCCCCGTCCGATGGCCCGAATATGGTTCATCTGAAGGACATGCCGAAGCTTCTGGAAAAGCTTCTCGCATTCGACGCAATCGCCAAGGGCTGAGCTACGGATCGTTCTGCCCGGCGCGATTCGCCGCAATCGATTTAAATGGCGGACGGGTCGTTTCTGCCGCCCGCCGTCATTGTAATTTCTTCGCCATCGTCTAAGACATGCGACTGAACACACATCTGTTCCATTCCCAAGGGAGAGACCATGACTGCCATTACCGATATCATCGCGCGCGAAATTCTCGACAGCCGCGGCAATCCGACCGTTGAAGTCGATGTTTATCTCGAAGACGGCTCCATGGGCCGTGCGGCCGTCCCATCGGGCGCGTCGACCGGTGCGCATGAAGCTGTAGAGCTTCGCGATGGTGGCAAGCGTTATCTCGGCAAGGGCGTTGAAAAGGCTGTCGAAGCCGTCAACACGGAAATCTTCGATGCTCTCGGCGGTTTTGACGCTGAAAGCCAGATCCACATCGACAAGACGCTGATCGCGCTGGACGGTACGCCGAACAAGTCGCGTCTCGGCGCCAACGCCATTCTGGGCGTTTCTCTCGCTGTTGCCAAGGCTGCCGCCGAAACCACCGGCCTGCCGCTTTACCGTTACGTCGGTGGCCCGAATGCCCACGTTCTGCCGGTTCCGATGATGAACATCATCAACGGCGGCGCGCATGCCGACAACCCGATCGATTTTCAGGAATTCATGATCATGCCGGTCGGCGCGGAAGACATCCGTGACGCCGTGCGTATCGGTTCGGAAATCTTCCACGTCCTCAAGAAGGAACTGGCGGCACAGGGCCACAACACCAACGTTGGTGACGAGGGTGGTTTTGCTCCGGGCCTCAAGAGCGCGCCGGAAGCACTCGATTTCATCATGAAGTCTGTCGAGAAGGCTGGTTACAGACCGGGCGACGATGTTTTCCTCGCTCTCGACTGTGCGTCGACCGAGTTCTTCAAGAACGGCAAATACGAGATGGAAGGCGAAGGCCGCACGCTGGAGCCGGAAGCCATGGCGGATTACCTCGCCGAACTGGTTGGCAAATATCCGATCATCTCCATCGAAGACGGTATGGCAGAAGACGACTGGGACGGCTGGAAGTACCTGACGGACAAGGTCGGCTCCAAGGTGCAGCTGGTCGGCGACGATCTTTTCGTCACAAACTCCGCGCGTCTTCGCGATGGTATCAAGATGGGCGTTGCCAACTCCATCCTCGTCAAGGTCAACCAGATCGGGTCACTGACGGAAACGCTCGACGCCGTTGAAACGGCTCACAAGGCCCGTTACACCGCCGTTATGTCGCACCGTTCCGGCGAAACCGAGGATTCGACCATTGCCGATTTGGCTGTCGCGACGAACTGCGGTCAGATCAAGACCGGATCGCTGTCGCGTTCGGACCGTCTTGCAAAGTACAACCAGCTTATCCGCATCGAGGAAATGCTGGGTCCGCAGGCCGTTTACGCCGGCCGCTCGATCCTGCGCGGCTAATTTGTTTTCGATCTTTTGATAAGCAGCCCGCCCTTCGGCGGGCTGTTTTGTTTTTGGAGCAGGCGCGGCCAGCCACCTTTTCACATAAGGTCTTTCGAGGGCGCTTTACTTCCCGTTACCGTGGGCACGGCCAAGGTCATTGCGACTAAATCCATGGTCGCCAAAGTTTCTAATCCTGATCTTTCCGTCCGGAATCTCGTGGTTTTTTTGTGCTTTGCAACCGGTGAATTTTTAAGGTCAACGGATAGTTAAACAATCCGCCGTAGTCTTGGAATCATGTTACGCGTTTGAAGGCTTCTATCCGGCATGTGGACCAGACATCACAAAAAGAGACGATTCGGCCGCCTTGTTGTTCCGGCAATCACCATCGCTTTTCTTTCTTATTTCGGGTATCATTCCATTCATGGCGATTTTGGCCTTCAGGCAACGGAACGGCTGGAACGTCAGCGTCTGGCGCGGACGACGGAACTTGCCAGGCTGACGGAAGCGCGCGTTGCGCTGGAGCGGCAAGTGGAACTGCTGAGCGATGGTTCTCTTGAGCGTGACATGATAGACGAGATTTCGAGATATCAGCTCAATATGTCCCGTTCGGACGAAATCGTGATCATGAACGGATATTTCTGATTAACCGTAATGCGGTTAATTCGTCTTTTATGATTTATTCACAGCGCGTTAGCGTGAATATGTGCCATGCGTTTAAAGCATTGCTGCATGGCGCTTTCTTGAATATGGTACGGCCCACTCTATCCATTCTAATGGCAACTCAGGGAGGGATGAATGGCGCCGCGAAAATCCGCGTCCGTATCCGGCCGAAAGACCACGGCGAAAGCCGCCAGCGAATTTACCGGCAAGAACAGCCCGGACTTCTCTAAGGAGGAGGAGCTTCACGCGTATCGCGAGATGCTGCTGATCCGTCGTTTTGAAGAAAAGGCCGGCCAGCTTTATGGCATGGGCTTCATCGGCGGTTTCTGTCACCTTTACATTGGTCAGGAAGCTGTCGTCGTCGGCATGCAGATGGCGCAGAAGGAAGGCGATCAGGTCATTACCGCGTATCGCGATCACGGCCACATGCTGGCCTGCGGCATGAGCGCCCGTGGCGTCATGGCCGAGCTGACCGGCCGCAAGGGCGGTCTGTCCAAGGGCAAGGGCGGCTCCATGCACATGTTCTCGAAAGAGAAGCATTTCTATGGTGGCCACGGCATCGTCGGTGCGCAGGTTTCTCTCGGAACCGGCCTTGCTTTCGCCAACAGGTATCGCGGCAACGACAATGTGTCTGTCACCTATTTCGGCGATGGCGCTGCGAACCAGGGTCAGGTCTACGAGAGCTTCAATATGGCTGCTCTCTGGAAACTGCCGATCATCTATATCGTCGAAAACAACCGTTATGCCATGGGCACGTCCACGGCTCGCGCCACGGCGCAGTCGAACTACTCGCTGCGTGGCCAGTCCTTCGGCATTCCTGGTATCCAGGTTGACGGCATGGACGTTCGCGCCGTGAAGGCTGCGGCCGATCAGGCGCTGGAACACTGCCGTTCCGGCAAGGGTCCGATCATTCTCGAAATGCTGACCTACCGTTACCGTGGTCACTCCATGTCCGACCCGGCAAAGTACCGTTCCAAGGACGAAGTGCAGAAGATGCGCTCCGAACACGACCCCATCGAGCAGGTGAAGGCACGCCTTCTGGAGCAGGGCTGGGCGAGCGAAGATGAACTCAAGGCAATCGACAAGGATGTCCGTGACATCGTGGCCGACAGCGCCGACTTCGCCCAGAACGACCCAGAGCCGGATGCATCTGAGCTTTACACCGACATTCTGCTCTGATCGGGAAAGGGAAAACAATGCCAGTAGAAATTCTTATGCCCGCCCTTTCCCCCACCATGGAGGAAGGCACGCTTTCCAAGTGGCTTAAAAAGGAAGGCGACAAGGTAACGTCCGGCGACGTGATCGCCGAGATCGAAACCGACAAGGCAACCATGGAAGTGGAAGCCGTTGATGAAGGCGTTATCGGCAAGCTGCTCATCGACGCAGGTACTGAAGGCGTCAAGGTCAACACGGCAATTGCCATCCTGATCCAGGAAGGCGAAAGCGCCGACGACATTTCCGCCCCTGCCAAGAAGGAAGAGCCGAAGGCTGAAGCGCCTGCTGCCGCTGCTTCCGAGCCGGCTGCTGCAACCGAAGCCGCCAAGGTTCCTGCTACGCCGAAGATCGAAGTTGCTGCCGATCCGGATATTCCGGCTGGCACCGAATTCGTGACTCAGACGGTGCGTGAAGCGCTGCGCGATGCGATGGCCGAAGAAATGCGCTCCGACGAAAAAGTGTTCGTCATGGGCGAAGAAGTTGCCGAATATCAGGGCGCCTACAAGGTCACCCAGGGTCTTCTGCAGGAATTCGGTTCGGCTCGCGTGATCGACACGCCGATCACCGAGCACGGCTTTGCCGGTATCGGCGTCGGCGCAGCAATGACGGGCCTCAAGCCTATCGTTGAATTCATGACCTTCAACTTCGCGATGCAGGCAATCGACCAGATCGTCAACTCCGCTGCCAAGACGCTTTATATGTCTGGCGGTCAGATGGGCGCTCCTATGGTCTTCCGCGGTCCCTCGGGCGCGGCTGCCCGTGTGGCGGCTCAGCACTCGCAGTGCTATGCCGCCTGGTACAGCCATATTCCGGGCCTCAAGGTCGTCATGCCGTACACGGCAGCCGACGCCAAGGGTCTTCTGAAGGCTGCTATCCGCGATCCGAATCCGGTCATCTTCCTTGAGAATGAAATTCTCTACGGTCAGCAGTTCGAAGTTCCGAAGCTCGATGATTTCGTCCTGCCGATCGGCAAGGCACGCATTCACCGCAAGGGCAAGGATGCCACGATCGTTTCCTTCGGTATCGGCATGACCTATGCGGTCAAGGCTGTTGCCGAACTCGAAAAGCTCGGCATCGACGCTGAACTGATCGACCTGCGCACAATCCGTCCGATGGACCTGCCGACGGTTATCGAATCGGTCAAGAAGACCGGCCGTCTGGTTACCGTCGAGGAAGGTTTCCCGCAGTCATCGGTCGGTGACTTCATCTCCAACCAGGTTCAGCGCGCTGCATTCGACTACCTCGATGCGCCGATCCTGACGGTTGCCGGCAAGGACGTTCCGATGCCTTACGCGGCAAACCTCGAGAAGCTGGCTCTGCCGAACGTCGATGAAGTCGTTCAGGCCGTCAAAACCGTCTGCTACAAGTAAGGGGAGGCGTTTCGATGCCTATCAACATTACCATGCCTGCCCTTTCCCCAACCATGGAAGAGGGCAACCTCGCTAAGTGGCTGGTGAAGGAAGGCGACAAGGTTGCGCCCGGCGACGTGATCGCAGAGATCGAAACCGACAAGGCGACCATGGAAGTGGAAGCCGTTGACGAAGGTACGGTTGCAAAGCTCGTCGTTCCCGCCGGTACGGATGGGGTCAAGGTCAACGCCCTGATCGCAATTCTGGCGGGCGAAGATGAAGACGTTGCTGCTGCTGCAAAGGGTGGCGATGCCGCCCCTGCAAAGGCTGAGGCACCGAAGGCGGAGGCCGCAAAGGCTGAACCTGTTCCGGCCAAGGCTGAGAAACCGGTTGCCGATCAGGCCGCAGCGCCGTCCACGCCTGCACCGGTCGCAAAATCCGGCGAGCGGATTTTTGCATCGCCGCTGGCACGCCGTCTGGCCAAGGAAGCTGGCCTCGATCTCGGTAATGTCACCGGTTCGGGACCACATGGCCGCGTCGTCAAGACCGACGTTGAAAAGGCTGTTGCCTCCGGTGGTGCAAAGGCTGCTCCGGCAGCTGCCGCGGCATCTGCGGGCGCTGCTGCTCCGGCACTTGCCAAGGGTCCGTCCGACGAAAACGTGCTCAAGCTGTTTGCAGAAGGCTCGTATGAGCTTCTTCCGCACGATGGCATGCGCAAGACGATTGCTTTGCGCCTCACGGAATCGACGCAGACGGTACCGTCCTACACCGTTTCGATGGAGTGCGAACTCGATACGATGCTGAAGCTGCGTGCCGAGATCAATGCTTCGGCGCCGGTAAAGAAGACGGAGAAGGGCGATGTTCCGGCCTTCAAGCTGTCCGTCAACGACTTCATCATCAAGGCGATGGCTCTTGCGCTGCGCGACGTTCCTATGGCGAATGCCTCTTGGACCTCGACGGCTCGCGTTCTGCACAAGCACGCTGACGTCGGCGTCGCCGTGTCGATCCCGGACGGTCTCATCACGCCAATCGTGCGCAAGGCCGAGGAAAAGGCTCTGTCGGTCATCTCGAACGAGGTCAAGGATCTCGCCAAGCGTGCCCGTGACAAGAAGCTGAAGCCGGAAGAATACCAGGGCGGCACCACATCGGTGTCCAACCTCGGCATGTTCGGCGTGTCCTCGTTCACCTCGATCGTCAATCTGCCGCAGGCTTCGATCGTCTCGATCGGCGCTGGCGTCGAGAAGCCGGTCGTCCGCAATGGCAAGATCGAAGTCGGTACGGTCATGACCGCAACCTTCGCCTTCGATCACCGGGTCATCGACGGCGCTCTCGGTGCGGAACTTGCGTCCGCCTTCAAGCGCTATATCGAAAACCCGATGTCGATGCTGGTCTAATGAAAACGGTCGAGCCGGAAGCTGTTGACAGCCTTCGGCTCTTCTCGTTCGGGAGACGGATGTGACGAAAACCGTTCTTTGCTACGGCGACAGCCTGACGTGGGGATATGACGCCGGAAACCTCGGTCGTCATGCCTTCGAGGACCGCTGGCCGAGCGTGCTGCAAAAGGCGCTGGGTGGCAATGTTAATGTCATCGCCGAAGGGCTGAACGGTCGCACCACCGCTTACGACGATCATCTCGCGGATTGCGACCGCAATGGCGCAAAGCTCCTGCCGACGATCCTGCATAGCCATGCGCCACTCGATCTCGTCATCATCATGCTTGGCACGAACGACCTGAAGCGGGGCATCGGTTCCGGTTCTGCGGTCGGCGCGGTCAAGGGTATGGAACGGCTGGTCAGCCTGGTCCGGCATCATGCATGGTCCTTCGATGATCAGGAGCAGCCGGAAATCCTTGTCGTTTCTCCGCCGCATATCTGCGAGACGGGCAACGAGATATTTGCTGCCATGTACGCGGGCGCCATCGAGCAATCGCAGATGATGGGCTCGCTCTATCGCGATCTGGCGGATGACAAGGGATGCGCTTTCTTTGATGCGGCATCCGTCGCGGTGACGACGCCATTGGATGGCGTTCATCTGGATGCCGAAAATACGCGTGCGCTCGGGCGCGGGCTGGAGCCCGTGGTGCGCATGCTGCTTGGAATTTGAAGATAGATTCGATTGACGCAGCGGCGCGGAAGCCGCCGTCAAAAAGATAAAGGCAGGAAACACAATGGCTCAATCATATGACGTCATCATCATCGGTTCGGGTCCCGGCGGTTATGTTACCGCTATTCGTGCCGCTCAGCTGGGTCTGAAGACGGCCATCGTCGAGCGCGAGCACCTGGGCGGCATCTGCCTCAACTGGGGCTGCATTCCCACCAAGGCGCTGCTTCGCTCTGCTGAAGTCCTCGACAATGCCAGCCATGCCAAGAATTATGGCCTGAAGCTCGAAGGCACGATCACGCCTGACGTCAAGGAAGTCGTGGCGCGGTCACGCGGCGTTTCCGCTCGCCTGAACGGCGGCGTTGCCTTCCTGATGAAGAAGAACAAGATCGACGTCATCTGGGGCGAAGCCAAGCTCACCAAGCCGAACGAGATCGTTGTCGGAAAGTCCTCCAAACCGGTCGTCGAGCCGCAGAACCCGGTTCCGAAGGGCGTTCTGGGTGAGGGCACCTACACCGCCAAGCACATCATCGTCGCCACTGGCGCACGTCCGCGTGCACTGCCGGGCATCGAGCCGGACGGCAAGCTGATCTGGACCTATTTCGAAGCCATGAAGCCGGATTTCCTGCCAAAGTCTCTGGTCGTCATGGGTTCCGGCGCCATCGGTATCGAATTCGCATCCTTCTATCGCTCCATGGGCGTGGACGTCACGGTTGTTGAACTGATGGCCAACGTCATGCCGGTGGAAGACGCGGAAATCTCCGCATTCGCCCGCAAGCAGCTTGAAAAGCGCGGCCTCAAGATCATCACCGAAGCCAAGGTTTCCAAGGTCGAGAAGGGTGCCAACTCCATCACCGCCCATGTCGAGACCAAGGACGGCAAGGTCCAGCAGATCACGGCAGACCGTCTGATTTCGGCTGTGGGCGTTCAGGGCAACATCGAAAATCTCGGTCTGGAAGCGCTTGGCGTCAAGACGGATCGCGGCTGCATCGTCATCGACGGTTATGGCAAGACCAACGTGCCCGGCCTCTACGCGATCGGCGACGTCGCTGGTCCGCCGATGCTGGCACACAAGGCCGAGCACGAAGGCGTCATCTGCGTTGAAAAGATTGCAGGTCTGCCTAACGTTCACCCGATGGACAAGAACAAGATCCCGGGCTGCACCTATTGCAACCCGCAGGTCGCTTCCGTTGGTCTGACCGAAGCCAAGGCAAAAGAACAGGGCCGCGAAATCCGCGTTGGCCGTTATTCCTTCGCAGCCAACGGCAAGGCGATTGCGCTCGGCGAAGATCAGGGCATGGTCAAGACCATCTTCGACAAGAAGACCGGCGAACTGCTCGGCGCGCACATGGTTGGCGCGGAAGTCACCGAACTTATCCAGGGCTTTGTCGTTGCGATGAACCTTGAGACGACCGAAGAAGAGCTGATGCACACCATCTTCCCGCATCCGACCCTTTCCGAAATGATGAAGGAAAGTGTTCTGGACGCCTACGGACGTGTGCTGAACGCATAATAGAGACACGGTGCCCGGCATTGCCTGACGATGCCGGGTATCCCATATGTCTGATTGGAAATTCTTTCAGGGAGCGTGGGAATGGAAAGTGTTGGCTGGATAGCCGCAATCATCATCGGCGGATTGGCGGGATGGCTCGCCGGCAAGCTCATGGATATGCGTTTCGGCATCATCATGAACATCATTCTCGGCATCGTCGGTTCGGTTGTTGCGGTCGCAGTGCTGCGCACCTTCGATGTGTTTGTGCAGGATAGCCGGCTCGGTTATTTCGTCACGTCCTTCATTGGCGCAAGCCTGCTGTTGTTCCTGGCGAAACTCGTCCGGCGCTGAAAGCTCAGGGAAGAAACGTTCAGGTTTTCGATAACCGAACGCTGTAGAATCCAGATTTCATACAGTTCCAGATGAAAATGCTTACACTTTTTCTGGAATTGTTCTAAAGGGCCGCAGTAAGCGACAGAAGCAGGTTTCTTATGGTCACTATTCTCGACAGGACATCCTCGGACGAAAAGCGCGTTCGTCACCCGGAAAAGGCGCACCGCCCCGATACCGAGGTTCAGCGCAAGCCGGAGTGGATCCGTGTCAAGGCTCCGACCTCGAAGGGTTATCACGAGACGCGTGAGCTCGTTCGCTCGCACAAGCTGGTAACGGTGTGCGAGGAAGCCGGCTGTCCAAACATCGGCGAATGCTGGGACAAGAAGCACGCGACCTTCATGATTATGGGTGAGATCTGCACCCGAGCCTGCGCCTTCTGTAACGTGTCTACCGGCAAGCCAAACCCGTTGGATATGTCCGAGCCGGAAAACGTCGCAAAGGCCGTCAAGCAGATGGGCCTTTCGCACGTCGTCATAACCTCGGTCGACCGCGACGATCTGGCAGACGGCGGTGCAGAACACTTCGAGAAGGTCATCTGGGCGATCCGTGCTGCTTCGCCGAACACGACGATTGAAATCCTGACCCCGGACTTCCTCAAGAAGCCGGGTGCGCTGGAGCGTGTCGTGGCTGCCAAGCCTGACGTCTTCAACCACAACATGGAAACGGTTCCGGGCAATTACCTGACGGTTCGTCCGGGCGCACGTTATTTCCACTCCGTCCGCCTGTTGCAGCGTGTGAAGGAATTGGACCCGACCATGTTCACCAAGTCGGGCATCATGGTTGGTCTTGGCGAAGAGCGCAACGAAGTGCTGCAGCTGATGGACGATCTGCGCAGCGCCGATGTCGACTTCCTGACCATCGGCCAATACCTGCAGCCGACCCGCAAGCACCACAAGGTCGAGAAGTTCGTCACGCCGGAAGAGTTCAAGTCCTACGAGACCATTGCCTACACCAAGGGCTTCCTGATGGTGTCGTCGAGCCCGCTGACCCGCTCCTCGCATCACGCCGGCGACGATTTCGAGCGCCTGCGCGCCAACCGCGAAAAGAAGCTTCTGGCAGCCGCCGAGTAAGCACCAGACATCGCCAGCGTTCTCCACGCTGGCGATTTTGTTTTGGGCGCCGGTCCAAGCGCCAACGAATTCCCCAACCGGCAACCTCGGTTTCCTGTCATTCCGGCCTTGAACCGGAATAGAGCGGCGGCGCGTCTGCGGCGCGAAAGAGGTCGCCAGCGATCAGGGACCTGATCATGCTGGAGCCTCGTGACGAGGGACAGGGCCACGGCCATACAGCGCCGAGTGGAAGAAGAGCGGTCATGACCATGCCGCCGAACGCAACACATCCTCCAAAATTACCCATGCGCCTTCGCCGGTCGATGCGCCTGCATGCACAGCAGTACGCTGAGCACGACGGAAACAATTGCCGCACTTTCGATCAGCGTCGGACCGCGTTGTTCCCAGACAAAACCATAGAGCAGGGCGAACAGCGTTTCGAACAGGATCATCTGGCCGACCATCGTCAGCGGCAGAAGGCGGCTCATGCGGTTCCAGAAGGCATTGCCGAGGATCGACGCCGAAATACCGAGCGCGATGGCGACGGAGGTGAATTGCAGCCAGTCCTCACTGCTATGCGCCGTCACGGCAAAACCAAAGGCGGGAATGGCAAGGGCCAGCGCTAGCCCGCCTGTAACCACGCCCGTCATCAGGTTCCATTCGTCGGCGCTCACATCATGCAAACGCGTAAGCCAGCGCGCATTGCCAACGGCGAAAGCTGTCCATGACGCCAACGCACCGAGTGCGCAGGCAAGGCCGATAATTTTGTTGATGTCGAGTGGTCCCTGACCTTCGTTCAGCGATTGCCAGGAGATGCCGATTATTCCGATGGCACCAAGCAGCAACGAAGGCCACAGGCGCTTGAGGGAAACGGCGCCATGATCCCTGCTGCCGATGATCGTGACCGCCACGGGCAGGAAGCCGATGATGATCGAGGTGAAGGCAACGCCGCTCAGCTGCACGGCTGTCGAGATGAAAACGTAATAGACGATGTTGCCGATCAGGCTCAGCCAGGCAAGCGCGATCCATTCCTGCGTGCCGAAGCGGGAAGCGACACGCCGGATTTTTGGCCCGATCAGGACAAGCGCGATAATGCCATAGGTCAGGTATCGCGCCGTCGAGAGCTGAAGCGGCGTAAATCCTGCCGGAATGAGTTTGGGCGCGAGAAAGATGCCGCCCCATAATGCGCCTGCGAGCATGCCGTAAAAGACGCCTAGACCTGTCTTGTTCATGTCATTTCAATTCCGCATTCATGATCGCGGCGGTGTGACATGATCTGTGGCGGCTGTCTTGACAAAAACTCCTGCGAGACGTGTGGGGCTGCCGTCAGTGAGCGTCGTTCTGATGAGTGCGGCGGTAGGCGGCCGGTGTCTGCCCCATCGTGTTGCGCATGGCGCGCGTCAACGCCGTCTGATCGGAAAAACCGGCCTTTAAGGCGATTTCCGCGATCGGCATCGCCGTTTCCCGCAACATCCGGCAGACTTTTTCCATCCTAAGAGCGGCCAGCCATTGATGCGGTGAGGTTTCGAACTCCTCGATGAACAGTGCATGAAGGCGGCTGTCGCTGATATCGACATGCTTCGCCATCGTCTCCACTGTCCACGGGTGAAAGGGATCAACGGAAACGATCGCCCGCAAGGCTTCGAGGCGGGAGCGGACCGCCGGTTTTTCGCGGGAGAAGCTGTCGATCAGCAGCGGTGCCCACAGCCCGGTCGTTTCTTTCTCCAGTCCCTCGGCCGTCATGCAATGACGCATCCAGCTGACAAGCTGTCTGGTCGTTTTACTGACGTCGAAATAGGGGGAGGTGGAGAACCTGTCGAGAATGCTTTCGCTGACTGCGTTTTCATCGACATCGATCACCAGCGAGTGATTGATCGCAGTTGCTTCCTGCGTGTGAAGTCTACCACTTTCGATAAAGACACCACGCGCCGAAGACAGCTCGTTTTCCCGCCCGGCCACGTCCATGCGCAGGCTTCCGGAAACGGGCAACACGATCTGGACGAAGCCGTGGCGTTCGCTCGGCCTTTCCTTCGTGTAGGTCCTCAAATCTACGACTGGCGTTTTCATCGAACCGATATCCCGGTGCAAAAGCAAATGGCCGCATGATGAAGCGGCCATTTTCATTTTGCTATTGTCGCACACGCCGGCCGACAGAGCCAGCGTGCGAAGTAAAAGGTTCAAACTTCACTTTTGACCGTCGATTCGCCACGCTTGCGCTTGCGAAGCACGGGCTTGTTCTCGCGTGCCTCACACTTGGCGACGTCGATGAGGTATGCCAGTACCGGCATGCCGTTCATCGAAGCAAGCTGCTTGGCGGATTCGAGAAGATTGATGATATTGGAGAAATCGTCCATCGGCTCACTCGGTAGCTCAAAGCATTTTGTTGTGTTGTGACTTTAAGGTGAATACGAACCGGCCAATTGGGAGTTTCCGGCGCATTTGCACCTCATGGGTGTAATCTCGATTGCGACTAAATAGCAATCCCTGTCTACACGTTGCAATAGTCAATTTTCCGAGACTGCCATGCTCGTAGGGCATGCATGTCGCATGTGAGGGTAAGCATCCCTCTGTAGCTGGAGAAAAGAAGCGATGCCGAACTACCTCAGGCGTGTTGAAGATGCCGCAGCAATCGTCGCACAGGCAAGGCGCGTCATGGTCGTCGGTTGCTCTGGCAGCGGTAAAACCACATTGTCCCGCAAGTTGGCGTCGCATCTGGATGTCAGCTACTTTTCCATCGACCGCGACGTTCGCTGGCTTGAGAACTGGAGCCAGCGCGACAGGCAGGAGCAACACCGGATCTTGAAGGATATCGTCGCGCAGGATCGCTGGGTGCTGGATGGCAGCAACCCGTCGACGTTCGATCTGAGGTTGCCCCGCACGGATATCGTTATCTGGATACGACTGCCGCGTTTGTCATGTCTGGCTGGCGTAGCGCGACGTGTGACGAGATATTACGGAACGGTCCGGCCGGACATGGCGGAAGGCTGCAGAGAGCCCATACCGGATCGTGAATTCTTGACCTACATCTGGACCTTCGAGAAACGGCATGCTCCGATTTTCAACCAAAATTTCGATCTCCATGGACCCGAAGTACCGGTGTACCAGATCAAAAGTCGAAAACAGACACGCCAGCTTCTTGATCTTCTGCGCATCGAGGATTAACTGCGGCCCATGCCTCAGTTCGAAACGCATCGCCACGTAAAACACTCGCCTGACAGGATGTATGCCCTTGTCGCCGATGTGGAGAAATACCCGCAATTCCTGCCGCTGTGCGAGGGGCTGACGATTCGCTCCCGCAAGGAGCGCGATGGCAAGACGCTGCTGGTTGCCGATATGACGGTGGGCTACAAGGCCATCCGCGAGACGTTCACAACGCAGGTGCTGCTTAATCCGGGCGAACGTGCCATCGACGTGAAGTATATCGACGGCCCGTTCCGTTATCTGGAAAACCGCTGGCGCTTCGAGGCGGCGGAGGATGGCGGATGCTCCGTCCACTTCTTCATCGATTACGAGTTCAAGAGCAGGATTCTGGGGGCGGTGATGGGCTCGATGTTCGATCGTGCCTTCCGCATGTTCACGGAAGCCTTCGAGACACGCGCCGACAAGATTTACTCCGCGCCAGCCTGAGACAGCAAGATCAGCATCTCCAGCGCGGTCGCGACGGTCGCAAGACGAATGTCCGTTCGGCCGATGTCGCCGTAACGCATTTCATGATGAACGATTGCGCCATTGCGCCGCCTTGCTGCCAGATGCACGAGGCCGACCGGTTTTTCCGCGGAGCCGCCACCCGGTCCTGCTATGCCCGTTACGGCCACCGCGAAATCTGCGCGGGACCGAAACAGGGCGCCATGCGCCATCTGCAACGCCGTCTCTTTTGAAACGGCGCCAAAATCCGCGATCGTCCGCGCACCAACGCCCAGCATGTCGACCTTTGCCGCGTTGGTGTAGGTGACGAAGCCGCGATCCACCACCGCCGATGATCCCGCAATCTCCGTCAGCGCTCCGGCAATAAGTCCACCTGTGCAGCTTTCGGCCGTCGCAATCATATGCCCGCGTGCTGAAAACTCCTCAATGATTTGCCGCGCCAGCGTTTCGATCTCTGCAGGAAACAGGCTCATGCCGGCCGGCCCGTATACACCACGGTCGCCGTTGCGATCGCGGCAATGCCTTCCCGGCGACCGACGAAGCCAATCGTCTCGTTGGTGGTCGCCTTCACGGAGCAGCGCTCCAGCGCGATGCCGAGGATTTCTGACAGCATTTCCCGCATGGCCTGCCGGTGCGGGCCGATGCGTGGCGCTTCCGCGATCAGCGAGACATCGGCGTTCATGATGGTGCCGCCGTTACCGCGCACCACCCTGGCGGCGTGTTCGAGGAAGATTCGCGAGGCTGCGCCTTTCCATTGCGGATCAGACGGCGGGAAGTGGTCGCCGATATCGCCAGCACCGCAGGTGGCGAGAAGCGCGTCGGTCAATGCGTGCAGTGCCACGTCGGCATCCGAGTGGCCTTTCAGCTTCTGGTCGTGTTCGATGAAGACGCCGCAGAGCGTCACGCCATCTCCGGCTTCCAGCTGGTGAACATCGTAACCATTGCCGGTGCGCACATCCGGCAATCCGTGTGAGAGCTTTTCGTCGGCCATGGCAATATCCCGTTTCAGTGTGAGTTTTACGTTGTCGACCGAACCTTCGGTCAGCGTGACCTTGATGCCCGCCCACTCGGCGATGGAGGCGTCGTCGGTGAAATCCGTGCGGTTGGAGGCTGCGGCTGCCCGGTGCGCCTCGACAATATCCGTATAGCGGAAGCTTTGCGGTGTCTGTGCTGCGTAAAGTCCCTGCCTGGAGACAGTCTCAACAACAGCGCCTTGCCCACCGCGCTTCAGTGTGTCCGTGACCGCGAGCGCCGGTAGAACAGCGGTTGCGCTATTATCGAGAAGGGTCGCGATTCGGTCGAGGACGTCCAGCGAGATGAACGGGCGCACGGCATCATGGATCATCACATGCGTCACACCCGCAGCGGCCAGCGCTTCCAGGCCGGCAAGAACGGACTGTTGGCGCGTCGCGCCACCATGCAGTGTGACGATCTGCCCGTCTGCGGACAGCCTTGCAGCGATGGGTGCGAACAAGGCCTCGTCGTCCGGATGAATGACAACCGCAATCTTGGCCGAACGTTCCCAGCCTAAAAAAGTGGAAAGCGTGTGTTCGATCACCGGCCTGCCGCCGATCAGGCGATATTGTTTCGGCCCTTCTTCCGGAGATCCGGCTCTTTCACCGCGTCCGGCGGCGACAACGACAATACCGATTTTCATTATGCTTTCCTGCATTGGTCATATGCTACTGGCGCAACTCTCGATGGTTGACAGTCACGCTCTAGCGCTCCAAAAACCGAAAGACCAGCCCGGCCACATGCGCACATGACGTACGCCGTTTCCAGAGGGAACATTTTCCTCTCGAACAATTTGCACAAATTGCCATCGTCAGCAAAACAGGCGGGCAAGCAACGGCAAATAAAACGTGCATGCCAGTAAAAATGCTTGGCAAAAGCATAAACACTGTCTAAAAATAATGCACGAAATCGCCCTGCATGAAAGATCATCAATTGCACCTTCCGGAGTTGTCAGACCCGTTTAGCATCGGCTCCGTTACGATCCGTAACCGCGCCGTGCTGGCGCCCATGTCGGGTGTAACGGATTTGCCGTTCCGGCAGCTCGCCTGGCGTTTTGGCGCGGGTCTTGTCGTCACTGAAATGGTGGCAAGCCGTGAGCTGGTGGCGAACAAGGGGGAGTCCTGGGCTCGCCTGAAAAATGCGGGCATGGTTCCGCATGTGGTGCAGCTGGCAGGGCGCGAAGCGCACTTCATGGCCGAAGCGGCAAAAATCGCGGCGGATAACGGAGCGGGTATCGTCGATATCAACATGGGCTGTCCTGCCAAGAAAGTGACGGGCGGATATTCCGGCTCAGCTTTGATGCGCGATCCGGACCACGCCCTTTCGCTGATCGAAGCAACGGTGAATGCCGTCGATATTCCCGTGACGTTGAAAATGCGGCTTGGCTGGGATGAAAACTCCATCAATGCGCCTGACATTGCCCGGCGTGCGGAAGCGGCCGGTGTTCAGTTGGTAACGATCCACGGACGCACCCGCATGCAGTTTTACGAAGGTCGTGCCGACTGGAATGCGATCCGCGCCGTTCGTGATGCGATAGCGGTGCCATTGATTGCAAATGGCGATGTTGAAACCGCTGAGGATGCGCGGGAGATTCTACGGCGCTCAGGCGCGGATGCCGTAATGGTCGGGCGTGGCGCACAGGGGCAGCCCTGGCTTCCGGCCATGCTGGCCGGGCATGCCGCACCGCAGCGGAACGACATCGCGGACATCGTTCTAGAACATTACGAGATGATGCTGGAATTTTATGGAAGGGAAGCCGGTTTCCGGCATGCCCGCAAACATCTGGGCTGGTATCTCGATCGCTTCGCGCCGCAGATTGCCGCCAGAGACAAGGTTACAATCATGACATCGGGTGATACGGCGCAGGTGGCGGATCTTCTTCGCGCCGCTCTTTGCGAAGGCGCGGCAAGCGAAGCCGCAAGGAAGGCGGCATGAGCGCTGAAAAACCAACGCCGGCAGATGCCAATACGCTTGCCATGGCCGTTCTCAACGCCGTCCAAAATCCGGTTATTCTGGTGGACGCGGAAGGGTTCATCGCCTTCGCCAACTGGGAAGCGGAAGCGTTTTTCGGGGCGAGCGCATCCCATCTTGCCCGCTACCGTGTCTCCACCTTCATTCCGTTCGGCAGCCCGCTGCTGGCGCTGATCGATCAGGTGCGCGAACGCCGTGCACCGGTCAATGAATACCGTGTGGACTTGAGTTCGCCACGGCTCGGCCAGGACAAGCTGGTCGATCTCTATGTCGCACCGGTTGTCAGCGAACCTGGTTCGGTCGTCGTCGTCTTCCAGGAGCGTTCCATGGCCGACAAGATCGACCGGCAGCTGACACATCGTGCAGCTGCCCGTTCCGTCACCGGTCTTGCATCCATGCTGGCGCATGAGATCAAGAACCCGCTTTCGGGCATTCGTGGTGCGGCCCAGCTTCTGGAAACCTCGGTCGAGGATGAAGACCGCGCATTGACGCGACTGATCTGCGACGAGACGGACCGCATCGTCTCGCTGGTTGACCGTATGGAGGTTTTCTCCGACGAGCGGCCTGTGGATCGCATGCCCATCAACATCCATTCGGTGCTGGATCACGTCAAGGCGATTGCCAAGGCCGGTTTTGCGCGCAATATCAAAGTTTCGGAAAATTACGATCCGTCGCTGCCGCCGGTCTATGCCAATCGCGATCAGCTTGTGCAGGTGTTTCTCAATCTGGTGAAGAATGCTGCCGAGGCCGTGGGCAACCAGCCGGATGGCGAAATCGTTCTGACGACCGCCTACCGGCCCGGAATGCGTCTTTCGGTTGCCGGCAGTCGCGAACGTATCTCCCTGCCGCTCGAATTCTGCGTTCACGACAATGGTCCCGGCGTTCCGGCCGACCTGTTGCCGCATCTGTTCGATCCCTTCATCACGACCAAAACGAATGGTTCGGGCCTTGGTCTGGCGCTCGTCGCCAAGCTGATCGGTGCCCACGGCGGCATTGTCGAATGCGACAGCCAGAACCACAGAACGACTTTCCGCGTATTGATGCCCGTCTCGCCGGAAGTGGCGCTGGACGATGGCATTTTGCCGAACACGACAGGAAATAACTCATGACAGCAACGATTCTCGTCGCCGATGATGATGCGGCCATCCGCACCGTGCTCAATCAGGCGCTCAGCCGCGCCGGTTACGATGTGCGTATCACGTCCAATGCGGCCACGCTCTGGCGCTGGGTATCAGCAGGTGAGGGCGATCTCGTCATCACCGATGTCGTGATGCCGGATGAGAATGCGTTCGATCTTTTGCCGCGCATCAAGAAGGCCCGTCCGGAGCTTCCGGTTCTGGTCATGAGCGCCCAGAACACCTTCATGACCGCGATCAAGGCGTCGGAGAAGGGTGCTTATGATTACCTGCCGAAGCCCTTCGATCTGACCGAGCTGATCGCCATCATCGGCCGTGCCCTGTCTGAACCGAAGCGCAAGCCCGCCAAGCTGGACGACGACATGCAGGACGGCATGCCTCTGGTAGGTCGTTCCGCGGCGATGCAGGAAATCTACCGCGTTCTTGCGCGCCTGATGCAGACCGATCTGACGCTGATGATCACCGGCGAGTCTGGCACCGGCAAGGAGCTTGTTGCGCGCGCGCTCCATGATTACGGCAAGCGTCGCAACGGTCCGTTCGTTGCGATCAACATGGCGGCCATTCCGCGTGACCTGATCGAATCTGAACTTTTCGGCCACGAGAAAGGCGCCTTCACTGGAGCGCAGAACCGTTCGACCGGCCGCTTTGAGCAGGCAGAAGGTGGAACGCTGTTCCTGGACGAAATCGGCGATATGCCGATGGATGCCCAGACCCGACTGCTGCGCGTGCTGCAGCAGGGCGAATACACGACGGTCGGGGGACGCACGCCGATCCGCACGGATGTTCGCATCGTCGCTGCAACCAACAAGGATCTGAAAACCTCGATCAATCAGGGGCTGTTCCGCGAAGATCTCTATTATCGCCTGAATGTCGTGCCTCTACGACTGCCGCCGCTGCGTGACCGCGCCGAGGATATTCCCGATCTCGTCCGTCATTTCATCCAGCAGGGTGAGAAGGAAGGTCTGGAAGGCAAGCGTTTCGAGAATGAAGCGCTGGAGGTGATGAAGGCTTACGCATGGCCGGGTAACGTCCGCGAGCTGGAAAACCTTATCCGCCGCCTGATGGCGCTTTATCCCCAGGAAGTCATCACCCGCGAGATCATCGAGCAGGAATTGCAGTCGGACGTTCCCGATAGCCCCCTCGACAAGATGGCGGTTCGCAACGGCTCTCTGACAATTTCGCAGGCCGTCGAAGAAAACATGCGGGATTATTTCGCCGGGTTCGGCGACAACCTGCCGCCGCCCGGTCTGTATGACCGTGTGCTGCGGGAAATGGAATATCCGCTGATTCTGGCGGCTCTCACGGCAACGCGTGGCAACCAGATCAAGGCCGCCGATCTTCTTGGCCTGAACCGTAACACCCTGCGCAAGAAGATTCGCGAGCTCGGCGTTTCGGTCTACCGCAGTTCGCGGCCCGCCTGACAATATTGACAACCCCAGGATTGCCGTTGCATTTTCGCCACATTATGTTGCTTGGAAAACACTAGGGGCGTGGAGAGATTCGTTCTCCCCGATTGATGTTTTTCAAGACAATGATGTGAGACGCTGGCTGGTCCGGCAACTGGGAGACGTGAATGCGGAAAACCGCCGCAGACAAAACCGCTGCTGACGATATGGCGGGGATGGTGGTCGCAGATCGTAGAATGTCGTTTGCCTTGCCGGGGCTGGTTCTCGCTGGCATTGCGCTGGTGTGCGCGATCCTCACGCTGTTCGTCCTGTTGGGGCTGACGCCGATTGCGCCGACTTCCAATGTCGTGATCGCCTCCGTCGTCATAAATTCGATCTTCGTCATCGGCCTCATGTATCTCATTGGCCGGGAAATCAACCGGCTGCTGAAGGCGCGTAAGAAGGGCAGGGCAGCTGCCCGGCTTCACGTCCGCATCGTCGTCCTGTTTTCCATCGTTGCGATCACGCCAGCCGTTCTGGTGGCGATCTTCGCCAGTCTGACGCTGAATGTCGGCCTTGACCGCTGGTTTGCGCTGCGGACGCAGTCCATCGTCGATTCCTCCAGCAACATTGCTCAGGCGTACATGATGGAGAATGCAGGCTATCTTCAGGGGCAGACCCTCTCGATGGCGACCGATCTCGACCGTAACCGTGCGCTATTCTATCTTGATCGTACGGGGTTCCTTGACCTGATGACCCGTCAGGCCAAAGGCCGCGGCCTGCTTGGCGCTTTTCTCGTTCAGGATGATGGCGATGCGGTTGCGCAGGCCGATATCAAGACGGAGAAGCCTCTGCCAGCCATTCCGCAGGATGCGCTTCAGAAGGCTGCAGCGGGCCAGCCAACCCTCATTCCGCCGGGGATCACCAACCTCGTCGGCGCGATCATCAAGCTCGAGGGTATCGACGGCACCTTCCTTTACACCGTTCGCGCCGTCGACCCCAAGGTCATGGCTGCGATGCGGCTGATGGAGGAAAACCGCGCCGAATACAAGGCGATGGAAGCGGGCCGTGCTCCATTGCAGATCGCATTTGCCATTCTCTATCTGGGCTTTGCACTTATCGTGCTTCTGGCCGCAATTTGGACAGCCATCGCGGTAGCGGACCGGATCGTTCGGCCGATCCGCCTGCTGATCGGCGCGGCGGACAGCGTTGCCACAGGCAACATGCATGTGCTCGTGCCGGTGCGCGCAATCGACGGCGACGTCGGTCGCCTCTCGCGCACCTTCAACAAGATGGTGTCGGAACTGCGCAGCCAGCAGGGGCAGATCATCGAAGCGAAGGACGATATCGACAACCGTCGCCGTTTCATTGAAGCCGTGTTGTCAGCTGTCACGGCCGCCGTCATCGGTGTGGATGAAAACCGCAGGATCACCATCGTCAATCCGTCAGCGGAGGAATTCCTGGCGCTTGGGTCGGATAAGCTGATCGGTGCGCAACTGTCTGAAATCGCACCCGAGATCGAGCAGGTCGTCACTGAGGCGACCGTCTGGTCGAGAGGCGATTTCCGCAAACAGATCAACATCATGCGCCGTGGCAAGGAGCGTACGCTGAACGTTCAGGTCACGCGTGAGGATGCTCGCGATTCCGGTGATTCCTACGTCATAACGCTGGACGACATCACGGATCTCGTCATCGCCCAACGCTCGACGGCCTGGTCGGATGTGGCTCGACGTATCGCGCATGAAATCAAGAACCCGCTCACGCCGATCCAGCTCTCCGCCGAGCGTATCAAGCGTCGGTTCGGCAAACAGATTGACGATGAAGCAGATCGCGCCATCTTCGACCAGTGTACGGATACGATCGTGCGGCAGGTCGGTGATATCGGCCGCATGGTCGATGAGTTTTCGGCCTTCGCGCGTATGCCGAAGCCGACCAAGGAACGGTCAGACCTGCGCGCCATTCTGAAGGATGCCGCCTTCCTGCGGGAAATCAGTGCCGCCGACACGAAGTTCAGCACCGAACTGGGCGATCTGCCGCTGGAGGGCATGTTCGATGCCCGCATGCTGGGACAGGCCTTCGGTAATCTCATCAAGAATGCGACGGAAGCCATCGAGGCGATTGAAGGCGACAAGCGACCGGGCAAGATACTGGTGCGTGCGTCTTTCGATGAGGCCAACGCGCGGTTCGTGGCGGACATCATCGACAATGGCCGTGGCCTGCCGGTTGAAAACCGACACCGCATTCTCGAGCCCTATATGACGATGCGCGACAAGGGCACGGGCCTTGGCCTCGCCATCGTCAAGAAGATCATTGAGGAACATGGCGGGTATCTGGAACTGCACGATGCCCCGCCGGAATTCGACCATGGCCATGGTGCCATGATCAGAGTGCTGCTGCCCTATATCGAGGCGGCTGGCAGCGAAAATAACAAGGAAGCAGCATATGGCGTCTGATATTCTGGTCGTGGACGACGAGGCGGACATTCGTGAGATCGTGGCGGGCATCCTCTCCGACGAGGGTCACGAAACCCGCATGGCTTTTGACAGTGACAGCGCACTGGCGGCGATTTCGGAACGCGTACCGCGACTGATCTTTCTCGACATCTGGATGCAGGGCTCCAAGCTCGATGGTCTGGCTTTGCTGGACGAGATCAAGAGCCGTCACCCCGACATTCCGGTGGTCATGATTTCCGGCCACGGCAACATCGAAACAGCCGTCAACGCCATCAAGCGTGGCGCTTTTGACTTTATTGAAAAGCCCTTCAAGGCCGACCGTCTGATCCTGATCGCCGAACGCGCACTCGAAAACTCCAAGCTCAAGCGCGAGGTTCAGGAACTGAAGAAGCGCACGGGCGATGCGAGTGAACTGATCGGTGCGTCGCTTGCCGTGTCGCAGCTTCGCCAGACCATCGACCGTGTTGCGCCCACCAACAGCCGCATCATGATTCTTGGCCCCTCCGGCTCCGGCAAGGAGCTTGTGGCGCGGATGATCCACAAGAAGTCTTCGCGTGCGAATGGTCCCTTCGTGGCCCTCAACGCCGCGACGATCACGCCGGATCGCATGGAAATTGCGCTGTTCGGTACCGAAGGATTGCCGGGTCAGCCGCGCAAGGTCGGCGCGCTGGAAGAAGCCCACCGCGGTGTTCTCTATCTTGATGAAGTAGGCGATATGCCGCGCGAGACGCAGAACAAGATTCTGCGCGTGCTGGTCGACCAGCAATTCGACCGCGTTGGCGGCGGAAAGCGTGTCAAGGTCGATGTCCGCATCATCTCGTCGACTGCCCACCATCTTGAAAGCCTGATTGCCGAAGGCCAGTTTAGGGAAGACCTCTATCATCGTCTGGCCGTCGTTCCGGTCAAGGTGCCGGCACTGTCGGAACGCCGCGAGGATATTCCCTTCCTCGTCGACATGTTTATGCGGCAGATATCCGAGCAGGCGGGCATCCGTCCGCGCAAGATCGCCGACGACGCCATGGCTGTACTGCAGACGCATGACTGGCCGGGCAATATCCGCCAGCTTCGCAACAACATCGAACGGTTGATGATCCTCAGCCGTCCGGAAGGTGGCGATGCGGCGATTTCCGCCGACATGCTGCCATCCGATATCGGTGACATGCTGCCGAAGATCGCAGCGCAAGGCGACCAGCACATCATGACCCTGCCGTTGCGCGAGGCCCGTGAAATGTTCGAGCGCGACTATCTCGTGGCGCAGATCAACCGCTTTGGCGGCAACATTTCGCGTACGGCGGAGTTCGTCGGCATGGAACGATCTGCACTTCATCGCAAATTGAAGTCACTCGGCGTATAACGCCGGGCCAACTGCATCGCGCCTCCCATTTTTTCGATCAGAGAAACGTCATGAAGGTCATTATTTGCGGTGCAGGACAGGTCGGTTACGGCATTGCCGAGCAATTGTCGCGCGAAGACAATGAGGTTTCGGTCATCGATACCGCCGCCCCACTGATTACGGCAATCACCGAAACGCTCGACGTTCGCGGTTATGTCGGCCATGGCGCGCATCCGGACATGCTGGCAAAGGCGGGCGCCGATCAGGCCGACATGATCATTGCGGTAACGCTGCATGACGAAATCAACATCGTCGCCTGCGAAGTGGCGCACGCATTGTTCAGCGTGCCCACCAAGATCGCCCGTATTCGCGACCAGAGTTATCTGAAGCCGGAATATGCCGATCTGTTCAGCCGTGAGAACATGTCGATCGACGTTACCATCTCGCCGGAAATCGAGGTCGGTAAGATGCTGTTGCGACGCATCGCGTTTCCTGGCGCAACGGACGTCGTGCGGTTTGCCGATGACAATATTTCGATGCTGGCGATCGAATGCATGGACGATTGCCCGGTCATCAATACGCCGCTGCAGCAGCTCTCCAGCCTCTTTCCCGACCTGATTGCCACCGTTGTTGCAATCTACCGTAACGGTATTCTCAAGGTCGTGAATTCCGCAGAACAATTGCGGGTGGGCGATCTCGCCTACGTCATCTGTCAGCGCCATCATGCGCGCCGCACCTTGAGTCTTTTCGGTCACGAAGAGCAGGAGGCGCAGCGTATCGTTATCGCGGGCGCGGGGAACATCGGGCAGTACGTCGCCCGCAAGATCGAGGAACTGCAGCCGAAAACGCGGGTCAAGATCATCGAATCCGATCGCGACAAGGCGATTGCCGCCTCTGAGCAGTTGAACAGTACCATCGTAATGCATGGTTCGGCGCTCGATCAGAAAATCCTGATGCAGGCCGATATTCAGGACGCAGACCTGATGATAACGCTCACCAACAATGACCAGACCAATATTCTGGCCTCGGTCATTGCCAAGCAGTTGGGCTGCAAATCGAACCTTGCGCTTCTCAACAGCACCTCTTTCCACGATGTGTCGCGGTCGCTAGGGCTTGACGCCTATATCAATCCGAGGGCCGTGACGATCTCGCGCGTGTTGCAGCATGTCCGTAAGGGGCGAATCCGCTCCGTCTATGCGGTGCAGCGCGGGGCGGGTGAGGTGATCGAGGCGGAGGCAATGGAGACGTCGCCGCTGGTGGGGCTTGCCTTCCGCGACATGGATATGCCGGACGGAATCCGCATCGGTTCGATCTATCGCGACGGCGTGGTCATCCGTCCGGATGGCAACACCAAAATCAAGGCGAAGGACCGTGTCGTGCTCTTTGCCGCGGCGGAAGCCGTTCGCGACGTGGAACAGCTTTTCCGCGTGTCGATACAATATTTCTGACTGTTTCGAATCAGCGCGATCATTCAATACTTGAGCATGTTCGGGTGTTTTCATCGTTGCGGAACAAGGCGCGATTTGATACCAGAGTTTTCTGGCCGGCCAAGCTGGGGACGAGACTTGGCCAGTTGATTATTGATTGATTATTTTCCGGTATCCCGACCGGCAAAAAAGAAAGAAGCGGCGCTATGGCGGAACGTTCTCAAAACCTTCAGGATCTCTTTCTCAACACCGTTCGCAAACAGAAGATCTCGTTGACGATTTTTCTCATCAACGGCGTCAAGCTGACGGGTGTTGTCACGTCGTTTGACAATTTCTGCGTCCTTCTGCGTCGCGACGGTCATTCGCAGCTCGTTTACAAGCACGCGATTTCCACCATCATGCCCGGCCAGCCGATGCAGATGTTCGAAAGCGAAGAAAACGCTGCCTGACGGTAACTCTCGTTTTCCGATAATCTCTTCATGGGAACGGGAACGTTTGTGATCTTGCCAAGTTTTGATTTATACACCGCCCGCATTGCTGCGGTCGGTGTTAACTGTGTTTCCGGATAAGGCTGAGCCCATTTCGACGCGCGACACCTCGAACGAATCGATTATTCCGGAGCTGGAGAAGCGCCGCGACGACATGCGCGCGGTTGTTCTTGTCCCGGTTCTCAAGCCGACGCGTGAAAATCGCGAGGCCGCTCAGGCGCTAGCAGCGCCGTCTCGCTCCGTCGAGGCCAAACTGGAAGAAGCAAAGGGTCTGGCACTCGCCATCGATCTCGAGGTGACGCAGGGGTTGATCGTGTCGGTCAATCAGCCGCGTCCGGCCACGCTTTTCGGGACAGGCAAGATTGAGGAAATCGGTCATCTGCTGGAAGAAACCAATTCCGGCCTGGTGATCATCGATCATCCGCTGACGCCGGTGCAGCAGCGCAATCTCGAGAAACAGTGGAACTCGAAGGTCATCGACCGCACGGGTCTCATTCTTGAAATTTTCGGCCGCCGCGCCTCCACCAAGGAAGGCACACTGCAGGTCGATCTTGCGCATCTGAACTATCAGAAGGGCCGTCTGGTCCGAAGCTGGACCCACCTTGAGCGTCAGCGCGGTGGTGCGGGCTTCATGGGTGGTCCGGGTGAAACGCAGATCGAAGCCGACCGTCGTTTGCTGCAGGAGCGCATCGTGCGGCTGGAGCGTGAGCTGGAGCAGGTCGTCCGCACCCGCCAGCTTCACCGCGCCAAGCGCCGCAAGGTGCCGCACCCGATTGTTGCGCTGGTCGGTTACACCAATGCCGGCAAATCCACGCTGTTCAACCGCATCACCGGTGCGGGTGTGCTTGCTGAAGACATGCTCTTCGCCACGCTCGATCCGACGCTGCGTCGCATGAAGCTGCCGCATGGCAGAACGGTCATCCTCTCAGATACGGTCGGTTTCATTTCCGACCTGCCGACTCACCTTGTTGCCGCCTTCCGCGCGACGCTGGAAGAGGTGCTGGAAGCCGACCTCGTTCTGCATGTGCGCGACATGGCCGATCCTGATAATGCCGCCCAGTCGGCCGATGTCCTGCGTATTCTCGGCGATCTCGGCATCGGTGAAAAGGAAGCGCAGGAGCGCATCATAGAGGTCTGGAACAAGGTCGACCGGCTGGAGCCGGAAGCCCATGACGCCATCCTGCAGCGGGCCGAAGGCCGCTCCGATATCCGTGCCGTTTCGGCGATCACGGGTGAAGGCGTCGATGCCCTGATGGACGAAATTTCCCGTCGTCTCTCCGGTGTGTTGACGGAAACCACTGTGACGCTGCCGGTCGACAAGCTGCCGCTGCTCTCATGGATCTACAACAACTCGATTGTCGATGGACGCGAGGACAATGAAGACGGTTCGGTGTCACTGGACGTCAGATTGTCTGAGGCGCAGGCTGCCGAACTGGATCGTAAGCTTGGTATATCATCCAAAGCGCAGCCGGAAGACTGGGAAAAATGAAGCGCCTTTGCGCTAAATCACGAAATTATAGAATTAGATACCTTGAATGAAGACTTTTGTGCATGGCTGATATGCGGGAAAGAGTGGCGTAGAGTAATAATTCTTAGCGTTTCCTAAGTCCGCCCGTGCGATATTGCCCGTCGTAAAAGACGAGCTATACGATGTCGCAACCATTAGATCTAGAAACCGTCCTCCTTCTGCATAAACTGTCGTTTTTCGTGGCGGCGATCTGTTTTCTCTATGCGCGCTCGCAATCGAAGGAGAGCGTCGGGCTGGGATTTCTGTCGATTGGCTTTTTGCTGGTCGCCTCAGCATCGACACTCGTTGGCATCGGTAAAATGTTTCCAAGCCTGAATTTCGGGTTCGTACTGACCGGTAATCTCGCGGGAATGGCCGGTTATGCGATTTTCTGGATCGGCATGTGCCGCATCAGCAGTCAGGGCAGCAGGCGGGGCGAGTGGTGGATTTTGCTTCTTCCCGTATGTGTCTGTGCGGCCATGGCGTTTAGTGGCTGGTATGAGAATATGGTGGCGCGCACCACCAGCTTCCAGTTAACGGCAGGATCGTTGCTCGCTGCTGCGGCGTATACGGTCATCGCCGACCGTAAACTGGAGCCGCTTCCCGTCCGTCGCCCGCTTGGCGCTGCCATCGCTCTGACTGCGATCCTCAGCGTCGTTGTCGTCATCGGCGTGCAATTCCCCACCATCGCCATCATCGCTCCCCGCAATGCCTTCTTCCTTTCGATCATCTGTCATTTCGCCATCGCTGTGTTCATTCTCGCGCTTGTCAAGGAACGGGCGGAGGAAGGCTTGCGGCGGCTGGCGGATCTTGACCTCCTGACCGGCGTTGCCAACCGGCGCTCTTTTTCAAACCGGATGCCCGACACGATGCGAGCGGGCGATGCGGTTGCCATGATCGACATAGACCACTTCAAGCGCGTTAACGACCGTTTCGGCCATTTGGCTGGCGACGAGGTGCTGGCGGCCGTTGCAGCCGGTCTTGGTGGACGTGTCGGCGTCAACGACCTTTTCGCGCGGTTCGGCGGCGAGGAGTTCGTGCTGTTCATGCCGGGCATCGGCAAGGAAGACGCGATGGCCTTCGTCGCAAAGCTGCGCGCCGAAGTCAGCGCCATCGTCCACGACCTCGACGAACACGCTGTCGCCGTAACGCTGAGCGCCGGGTTGGCGGTCTGTGAGGAGAAAAGCCTGTCAGCACAGGCCCTGATCAAGATGGCCGATACGGCGCTCTATGCCTCGAAGGCTGCGGGCCGCGATCGGCTGACATTTTACCGCCCGGAAGATTTCAACCGCATCGCCCCACAGGCCGTGCGCCAGGCGGGATAGGGTCACAGACCGGGTCAGCCTGCGAGCGAACGCTCAATGTGCTTGGCCGCTTGCCACAGATCTTCCATCCGCTCCAGCGTCGCCGCTTCCAGGGTTTCGCCATTGCTCACGAGCGATGTTTCGATGTGATTGAAACGTCTGCGGAACTTCGTATTGGTGCCGCGTAGTGCGTTTTCCGGGTCGGTCTTGACGTGACGGCCGATGTTGACGAGCGCGAAAATCAGATCGCCCAACTCGTCGGAGACTTTCTCCGGTTTTCCTTCCGCCAGTGCCTCGCGCAGCTCCGCGATCTCTTCTTCGATCTTGTCGAGGATCGGGGCTGGGTCCGACCAGTCGAAGCCGACGCGTGCGGCCTGCTCCTGCAGTTTCAGTGCCTCGGTCAGGGCAGGTTGGCTGCGCTGCACGCCGCCCAGAAAACCGGCCTTGAAATCCTCCGTGATGCCGCGTCTTGCGCGTCGTTCTGCGCGTTCCCGTTTCTCTTCCGCCTTGATCCTGTCCCACTGCAGCTTGACCGTATCCGGCGTGTCGGCATCCGAAACGTCGAAGACATGCGGGTGGCGACGGATCATTTTGGAGGTTACTGCGTGTACGACGTCGCCGAATGAAAACTCCCCCATCTCCTCGGCAATACGCGCATGGAAAACCACTTGCAGCAGCAGGTCGCCCAGTTCCTCGCAAAGATCGTCCATGTCCTCGCGCTCGATGGCGTCGGCGACTTCGTAAGCCTCTTCGATCGTGTAGGGCTTGATCGTTTCGAAGGTCTGCACGATGTCCCACGGGCAGCCGGTTTCCGGCTGGCGCAGGGCCTCCATGATCTCGATCAGACGGGAAATATCCTTCGAGGCTTCCATCGGCATGTCTTCGCTTCCCGGTTCAGTTGAGCGGAATGTTGTTGTCGGTCTTCGATGCCTGGTAGCTGTTCGAAAGATCGTCATAGGCGGCTTTGATGCGGGCCGTCTGCGCCTTCAGTTCGCGTTTCAGCGGGTCTGATTCGCTCTCCACTAGGTCGGAGATGAAATAGGAGTTCCAGAAGGCATTGTTGCGGCGGTATCCGCCGGGCTCCAGACCGAACACTTCCTTGAGGATTTTCAGGTCGTGCGGAATGGCGAAAGCGTCGCGTGAATCTTCGTGGCTGAAGAACGAGTAGAAATTGTCGAAACCGGCCCAGGTGATCGCCGACATGCACATGGTGCAGGGTTCGTGCGTCGACAGGAAGATCAGGTCCTTGGTGTTGAGCTTTTCGCCAAGTTCATAAAAGCGCTTGAGAGTGTGGACCTCACCATGCCAGAGCGGATTTTCCAGCTCGTTGTTGGTTTCGGCAATGACCAGAGACAGGTCGGACTTGCGCAGAATGGCGGCGCCGAAAACCTTGTTTCCCAGACTGACACCGCGCGCAGTCAGCGGTAATATGTCGTGTTCGATGACGTCGAGAAGGCGGGCGGCGATGGTGTTGCTGGCCACGGTGATTGTCCTTTGTGCCGACGGATAGGAGGCTGTCCCGACGCGGAGTTCCGACAGCAAACGATGTCTTCTTTTTTGATCCGGAACCGCTTTTGTCAAGGGATCGGGGCCTTGATTTGATGACGACGAAATCGCGCCCGGTTGGTTTTCCTCAAAAACCCTATGCGGCGAGAAATAAAAATCCAGCCAATGCAGCGGCTTGAATTTCTGTTTCTTCAATCGTTGAAGGAAATGCGGGATATATGTGTGATGCATAACCACACCAATTTTGCGCCAGCTGACCAACGGCTTTCCACCTTTCCCGCATTCTTTCGGGTTGAAGGCAGGACGGTTGCGGTTTTTGGCAATGGTGACGAGGCCTTCGCCAAGGTCCGCCTGCTGTTGAACACCAGCGCGCATATAGTCGCTTTTGCCGATCAGCCAGAGGATGCTTTCAAGCGTTATCTCGTCGAAAACAACGTGGATCATCGTCCGCTCACCTTTTCGGCTGAGCTGATCGATGGCGCAACGCTGGTATTTGCCGCAACCGGCGAGGAAAGCTTCGACCGTCAGATCGTGGCGGAGGCGCGGGGCAAGAAGATTCCGGCCAACGCCGTTGACCAGCCAGAGTTCTGCGATTTCTTTACGCCTGCTCTGGTGTCGCGCGCACCTGTCGCCGTCGCCATTGGTACGGAAGGCGCTGGCCCGGTCTTGGCGCAGATGATCCGGGCGCGCGTCGATCAGATGCTTGCACCCTCGCTCGGTAAACTCGCCCGCCTTGCAGTCGACTATCGAGGTGCGGCCGAGGAAAGCGTCCCCAAGGGTGCACTGCGCCGCAATTTCTGGCGTCGGTTCTTTTTCGGCCGGGTCGCGGATGCTATTGCGGTAGGCGATGAAGCCTCGGCCCGCCTTAGCGCGGAACGCTTGCTGCAATCTCCAGAGCGGAGCGAAGGTCATGTCTGGCTGGTGGGCGCAGGTCCGGGTGCGGAAGATCTTCTGACGTTGCGCGCTCAGCGCGTCCTGATGGAAGCCGATGTGATCGTTTATGACGCGCTCGTGCCGCAGGCCATCGTAGACATGGGGCGTCGCGACGCGGAACGGCTGTCTGTCGGCAAGCGCAAGGGCTGCCACACAAAATCACAGGATGAGATCAACCGTCTGCTCGTTCGTCTGGGGCAGGACGGCAAACGCGTCGTGCGCCTCAAATCCGGCGATCCGCTGGTTTACGGCCGCGCCGGTGAGGAAATGGCGGCGCTGCGCCACGCCGGTATCGGTTACGAGATAGTTCCGGGCATCACCTCCGCCTTTGCGGCGGCCGCCGATTTTGAGTTGCCGCTGACATTGCGAGGCGTCGCCTCGTCGCTGATCTTCACCACCGGTCACGACCTGACCGGCGATGTGCTGCCCGACTGGGCAAGACTGGCCGTTTCAGGTGCGACCATTGCCGTTTACATGGGCCGCAGCGTTGCCGCCTCGGTTGCGACCCGCCTGATGGATGCCGGTCTTGGGATCGAAACGACGGTGGCCGTGATCGAAAACGCCAGCCGTGCCGATCGCAGGCTACTGCATGGAACTTTGAAGGATTTGCCCGATCTGGAACATCGTGATGAATTGACCGGACCGGTCATGGTCATCATCGGCGATGCGGTCGCTGGCGCCAATTTTGACAGGTCGGAGGCTCTTGCCCTTTCTGCGAGAACCGTCGGCCTCAATCGGGAGTATGAGAATGGCTGAGAAGGTTTTGACCGCCAACCGTCTGGACGATGGCATTGCCGTCTGGCTCGACGCGAATGGAGAGTGGACGGAAAACCTCCAGAACTCTCTCGTGGCGCGCCATGCGGAAGCCGTTGCCTCGCTGGAGGAAATCGGCAAGCGCGACTTTTCCGCCAACAAGGTCGTTGACGTCAATCTTGTCGATGTTGTCGAGGAAAATGGTCGCCTGTGGCCGACCCGTCTGAGGGAACGCATCCGCGCAGCCGGCCCCACCGTTCAATACGCAACCGGCTTCAAGCCGGCCGATGCAGCATTTATCGCAGTCTGAGGAATACGATGTACCGTTACGACGAGTTCGACCACGCTTTCGTTCAGGGCCGTGTTGAGCAGTTCCGCGATCAGGTGGCCCGCCGCCTGTCCGGGGAACTTGCCGAGGATGCCTTCAAGCCGCTGCGCCTGATGAATGGTGTTTATCTGCAGCTGCACGCCTACATGCTGCGCGTCGCCATTCCTTACGGTACGCTGAACTCGAAGCAGATGCGCATGCTGGCGCACATCGCTCGCAAATATGACCGTGGATACGGCCATTTCACAACGCGCCAGAACATCCAGTACAACTGGCCGCGTCTGGCCGATACGCCGGATATTCTCTCCGAGCTGGCGAGTGTCGAAATGCACGCGCTACAGACATCCGGTAACTGCATTCGTAACGTCACCGCAGATCATTTTGCCGGTGCGGCTGCCGATGAAGTTGCCGATCCGCGGCCCTACGCGGAAATCCTGCGTCAGTGGTCTTCGGTACACCCGGAATTTTCATTCCTGCCGCGTAAGTTCAAGATCGCCGTGACAGGCGCAGAGCGTGACCGCGCCGCCATTCAGGTCCACGATATCGGTCTGCATCTGAAAAAGAACGACAAGGGCGAGATCGGCTTTGCCGTTTACGTCGGCGGCGGGCAGGGCCGTACGCCGATGATCGCCAAGAAGATCCGCGATTTCCTGCCGGAAGAGGACCTGCTATCCTACACCACCGCAATCATGCGGGTTTATAACCTGCATGGCCGTCGCGACAACAAGTACAAGGCGCGCATCAAGATCCTCGTGCACGAGACGGGCGCCGAAGAACTGGCCCGTCAGGTCGAGGTCGAGTTTGCCGAACTGAAGAACGGCGAACTCAAGCTGCCCGACGCCGATATCGCTGCGATCACCACCTATTTCGCGCCGCCGGAGCTGAAGGACCGTCCAGAAGGCTGGGAGAGCCTCGCCCGCTGGAAGCGCGCAGATGAAGGTTTCGCACGCTGGGTCGAGCAGAACGTCGCGCCGCACCAGCATCCTGACTATGGCATGGTTACGATCTCGCTGAAGCCCATCGGTGGCATTCCGGGCGATGCATCGGATGCGCAGATGGATCTGGTGGCTGATATTGCCGAAGAATATGCCTTCGACGAAATCCGCATCAGTCACGAGCAGAACATCATCCTGCCGCACGTGGCGCTGGCCGATCTGGAACCGGTCTACCGTGCGCTTGCTGGCGCGGATCTGGCAACCGCCAATGCCGGTCTTATTACCGATATCATTGCCTGTCCCGGCTTGGACTACTGCGCTCTCGCAAACGCGCGCTCTATTCCGGTCGCGCAGGAGCTTTCGCTGCGTTTCGGCGCACCGGAACGTCAGGCTGAAATCGGCGAGTTGAAGATCAAGATCTCCGGCTGCATCAATGCCTGCGGTCACCACCATGTCGGCCATATCGGCCTGCTTGGCGTGGAAAAGAAGGGCGCTGAACTCTACCAGATCACGCTTGGCGGTTCAGGGGATGAAAACACCTCGATCGGCGAAATCATCGGTCGCGGTTTCGAGCCGGAAAAAGTGACGGACGCGGTGGAAACCATCGTCGATACCTATCTCGGCCTTCGCACCTCGAAAGAGGAAACTTTCCTCGAAGCCTATCGCCGTGTCGGGCCGCAGCCGTTCAAGGACGCGCTCTATGGCTCTGCGGCCGAAGCCGCGTGAGGAGAATGTGACGATGACAAAGATCTGGAACGAGAGCGGTTTCGTCGAGAACGATCCGTGGGTGATCGAAACGGAAGAAGTCAAGGCCGAAGAAGGGCAAAAAGCTCTTCTGCCGCTTGATGCCTTTCTGACGCGGGTAGGTGAAAGCAACGATATTGGTCTGGGCGTATTGATCGCGCCCGCCGACGACGTGACGAAACTTGAGCCTTATCTCGATCGCATCGGCCTCGTCGCGGTGAGCTTTCCGGCCTTCAATGACGGTCGTGGTTTCAGCCACGCGTCACTCCTGCGCATCCGTCTCGGCTTCACCGGCGAGGTGAGGGCGGTTGGCGACGTACTGATCGACCAGGTGCCCCTGATGTTGCGCACCGGCTTTACCAGCTTCGCGGTGACGAACGAAACGGCCATCCGCCGCCTGTCGGAAAATCGCCTTCCGGCGATCGACGTCTATTACCAGCCGACGGCCCGTGCCGCGACCGGAAACGAAACCTATAGCTGGCGACGCCGCATTGCCGTGTGATACATCGTGTTGGAAATATGAGTTTGAGATACATATTTCCTGGATGCATGGCAGTATTGGCATTCTCATGCCTTCAAAACCGGGCAGAAATGGTATAATTGCCCGGTCGGAGAATGTCGCTTATCGAATGAGAATGGACGGAACCTGAAATGAACGCGCCTGCCAAGACGGAAGATTTCGCGATCAAGATACCGGACGGTGTTTATGCCGAGACGGTTCTTTCGGTGGAGCATTACACCGATCACCTGTTCCGATTCCGCATGACGCGGCCGGCCGGTTTCCGTTTCCGTTCGGGCGAGTTTGCCATGATCGGCCTGATGGTCGGCGAAAAGCCGATCTACCGCGCTTACTCCATCGCCAGCCCGGCTTGGGATGAAGAACTGGAATTCTTCTCGATCAAGGTTCCCGATGGTCCTTTGACCTCGCACCTGCAGGCAATCAAGCCCGGCGACACGGTTCTGATGCGCAAGAAGCCGACAGGCACGCTGGTTCTCGACGCGCTAACCCCGGGCAAGCGCCTTTACATGCTCTCCACCGGTACCGGCATTGCGCCGTTCGCAAGCCTGATCCGTGACCCGGAAACCTACGAAAAATTCGATGAGGTCATTCTGACCCATACCTGCCGCGATGTGGCCGAACTGAAATACGGTTTCGATCTGGTCGAAGAAATCAAGAACCATGAGTTCCTGAATGAAATCGTCGGCGACAAGCTGAAGCTCTACTCCACTGTGACCCGTGAAGATTACGCCTTCACCGGCCGCATCACCGACCTCATCGAAAACGGCAAGGTGTTCGCCGATCTCGGTGTGCCTGCTTTCGATCCGGCGATCGACCGCGGCATGATCTGCGGTTCCTCTGCCATGCTGAAGGACACCAAGGCGCTGCTCGAAAAGGCTGGCCTGACGGAAGGCGCCAACAACAAACCGGCCGAATTCGTGATCGAACGCGCTTTCGTCGGTTAAGCAGATCCCACAGATAGAAAATTTTGAAGGAGGCCTTTGGGCCTCCTTTTTTGTTCCCCAAGACCGGCGTTCCATTCCAACGCTGTTTGACGGACTGGAACATGATGCGGTGATGGTGCGTTAGGGTTTGATCGAAACAAACCGACGAAGCCTTACCATGCTCAAGACAAGCACAGTCAGCGCCGCATTCATTGCTCTCGGAACGACCCTTTGGATGGCAATGCCTTCCCATGCAGATGAAGCCAGTTTCCTCTCCTCGCTTGAGGGAAAGTGGACGGGCAAGGGAACGGTCGTCACGCGCATCGGTGCGCCAGCCATCTCCGTGAATTGCACATTGAACTCCGATGCCAGGCGGGCAGCCTTGAGCATGTCTGGAACCTGCCGCGGCCTTGTCGTGGTGAACCGGGCCATAGCCGCGGATTTGACAGCCAGCGGCGCACGCTACAGCGGGACTTACACCGGCCCGTCAGGTCGACCGTCGGCGCTTTCGGGTAATCGCCGCGGAAATGCAATCAACCTGACGGTACGCTGGAACCGCGATATCAATGGCGATCGGGTGGCTGCCATGACCATCGAGAAGGTTGGCGCGAATGGCCTGCGATTGCGCACCACTGACAAGGACGGCAAGACAGGCAAGACGGTGGTGACAAGCGATATCCGGTTGGTGCGCTAGAGCCGATCTGACAGGAAAACGACTCTCGTCTTCACGCGCCCGTCGCGTCGGCAACCATCGTCCTGTTACGCCCGGTATTCTTGGCGCGGTAGAGGGCGGCATCCGCCCGTGCGTAAGCGGATGAAAAACTTTCGCCCGCCTCGATCGCCGCTACGCCGAAGCTCGCGGTAATGGGTTGATCGCTCCGGCAATCGGAAAACAGTGCTGGAACTCCTTCGCGGATCGTTTCGACAAGATTCAATGCCTTTTCCATATTCGTTTGCGGGAGGAAGAGTGCGAACTCTTCGCCGCCCATTCGCGCGGCCAGATTTTTCTCTCCCGCCAGGCCGTGAATATGATCGGCAAAACGCCGTATCACCATATCGCCCGCAGTATGCCCGAAACGGTCGTTGACGCCTTTGAAGTGATCTATATCGGTGATGACCACGATACCGCGTCCAGCACAACGCGAGGTGATTTTCGAGCTGACGCTTTCCTCAAAACCGCGGCGGTTTAGAATCCCCGTCAGGTAATCGTGCCGCGCCTGACGTTGCAGTTCCGCTGCCAGATCTGCCGAAACGATCAGGAGCGTCAGAATTCCCGTCGCGATCATGCCGGTCGGCGTACCGATGGACAATACGACGATGAAGCTCGCGTCAGTGATTTCTCCGCCCGGTCGAGCCAGCCAGGCAGCAACGGCAACGCTTGAGATATAAAGCCCGTAAATCGTCATAAGTCGCCGGACAGTGAGCGCGGTGCCCTTCGCATCCCGTAGGGCGTAAACGATCATACCAACGAATGCGGCGTCGGCGATGGCCGTTACCATTCTCGAAACCATGCGCCATTCGCTGATATTGAGAGCCCAGACCACGAGGATAACGATGGTCGAAACGATCCAGACGACCGCAGCACCGAAGTTGCTGCGTCCCGCGCGCAGATGAAAACCCCATGCAAGCCATGCGAAGCTGGCGATGGACGCATGGCATGCGAGCATCGCTGTGAGGTATTGCTGCTCCGGCATCAGGCCGCCGACGATGCGCAGCCCATGGCCTACGGCCGATGACATGAAGGACAGCGCCCAGATCATCGCGTGCTGCTTCAGCCCGAACTGACGCCACGCGATAAGAAGCGCGAAGCCGAATAGCAGGCTGACGACAACGATACTCAGCGATGTGACGACGGTGGAAAGCATAAGCCGGAGTGCCGGGTTGTAGAAGGAAAAACGCCGTGGGCGAGGCGCTCTTATATCGTCAGACCGAGGCGAATGACAATCCGCCTTCGTTACCAATACATTCCGGTGTCTTTTCCGTTTCCACTATCAGGTCATGGAAGGCACTTGATTGAAAAAAAGGCCCGGATCGCTCCGGGCCTTTCGATGGGAATACTGTCAACCTCACTCTGCCGCTTCGGCGTAAGCCTCCATCGGCGGGCAGGTGCAGATCAGGTTGCGGTCACCATAGACGTTATCAATACGGTTGACCGGCGACCAGTACTTGTCGATGCGGAAGGCACCGGGCGGGAAGCAACCCTTTTCTCGGCTGTAGGGACGATCCCATTCGCCGACCAGATCCTCGACCGTGTGCGGGGCATTCTTCAACGGGTTGTTGAGCTTGTCGCTGCGACCTTCCTCGATGTCGCGGGCCTCCTCGCGGATCGCCAGCATGGCGTCGCAGAAGCGGTCGATTTCCGCCTTGGTTTCAGATTCCGTCGGCTCGATCATCAGCGTGCCGGCAACCGGCCAACTCATGGTCGGAGCGTGGAAACCGCAGTCGATCAGACGCTTTGCAACGTCGTCCACCGTCACGCCGCAGCTATCCGCCAACGGCCTGGTATCGATAATGCACTCATGTGCGACGCGACCGGCTTCCGACTTGTAGAGCACGTCATAAGCGCCCTTCAGCCGTGCAGCGATGTAGTTGGCGTTGAGGATCGCCACCTTGGTCGCCTGCGTCAGACCTTCGCCACCCATCATCAGGCAGTAGCTCCAGGAGATCGGCAGGATCGACGGAGAGCCGAAAGGAGCGGCCGAAACTGCACCCTCGCGTCCGTCCGTCGCCGGATGACCGGGAAGGAACGGTGCCAGATGCGCCTTGACCCCGATCGGGCCCATGCCGGGACCACCGCCGCCATGCGGGATGCAGAAGGTCTTGTGCAAGTTGAGATGGCTGACGTCAGAACCGATATCGCCGGGACGGGCAAGGCCGACCATCGCGTTCATGTTCGCGCCGTCCAGGTAGACCTGGCCGCCGTGCTGGTGGGTAATGTCGCAGATCTCGCGAACCGTCTCCTCGAACACGCCGTGCGTGGAAGGATAGGTGATCATGCAGCACGAGAGGTTTTCCGCATACTGCTCTGCTTTTGCTCGGAAATCATCGATATCGATGTCGCCGTTTTCGCGGACCTTGACCGGTACCACGCGCATGCCGACCATTTGCGCCGAGGCAGGATTGGTGCCGTGCGCAGAGGTAGGAATAAGGCAGACATCGCGGTGCGTGCCGCCATTTGCGAGGTGATAGTTGCGGATGGTCAGAAGCCCGGCATATTCACCCTGCGCACCGGAATTCGGCTGCATGGAGAAGGCATCGTAGCCCGTGACCTGGCAAAGCTTCTCGGAAAGATCGTCGATCATTTCCTTGTAGCCGAGCGCCTGATTGGCCGGAACGAAGGGATGTATGTCGGAAAATTCCGGCCAAGTTATCGGCAGCATTTCCGCCGTCGCGTTCAGCTTCATGGTGCAGGAACCGAGCGGGATCATGGAGCGGTCAAGCGCCAGATCGCGGTCCGAAAGGCGGCGGATGTAACGGGTCATCTCGCTTTCGGCACGGTTCATGTGGAAGATCGGGTGCGTCATGTAAGCACTTGTACGCAATAGATCTTTTGGGAGTCTGTATTCCGGTTCGAAATCCGAAATGGAGAAGTTGCCGCCAAAGGCGCGCCAGACGGCTTCCAGCGTTGCCGGGCGGGTGCGTTCGTCAAGGCTCATGCCGATCCTGGTAGCGCCGACCTTGCGCAGGTTGACACCTTCCGCCACGGCCGAACGCAGGATGACGCCCTGCATGTGGCCGACATCGACGGTGATGGTGTCGAAGAAGGTTTCCGGCTCGATCTTGTAGCCGAGCTTCTCCAGCCCCTTGGCCATCAGTACGGCCTTCTGGTGGGTCTGTTGGGCAATGGCCTTGATGCCCTGCGGGCCGTGGAACACGCCATACATCGAGGCCATGACGGCCAGCAGCACCTGTGCGGTGCAGATGTTCGACGTCGCCTTTTCGCGACGGATGTGCTGTTCGCGGGTCTGCAGCGACAGGCGATAGGCGCGGTTACCGCGCGCATCGACCGAGACGCCGACTAGGCGACCGGGCATAGAGCGCTTGTGCGCATCCTTTACGGCCATATATGCCGCATGCGGACCACCGTAACCAACCGGAACGCCGAAGCGCTGCGAAGAGCCGATGGCGATATCCGCGCCCATTTCACCGGGCGACTTCAGCAGCGTCAGAGCCAGCAGGTCGGCGGCAACGGCGGCGATGGCGCCGGTCTGGTGCAGACGGGCGATCAAGCCGGAGAAGTCGCTGACATGGCCGTGCGTACCGGGATACTGGAAGATCGCGCCGAACACGTCCACGGGGTCGAGATCGGTGAACGGGTTGCCGACGATGACTTTCCAGCCGAGCGGTGCTGCGCGTGTTTCGATCAGCGCAATGGTCTGCGGGTGGCAGTTGGCGTCTACGAAGAAGGCGGTCGCCTTGGACTTCGCAACGCGCTGGCACATTGCCATGGCTTCGGCAGCAGCGGTCGCCTCATCGAGGAGCGATGCGTTGGCAACGTCGAGGCCTGTCAGGTCACAAACCATCGTCTGGAAGTTCAGCAGCGCTTCGAGACGTCCCTGGGAAATTTCCGGCTGATAGGGCGTGTAGGCCGTGTACCAGGCCGGGTTTTCCAGAATGTTGCGCTGGATGACCGGGGGCGTGATGGTGCCGTAATAGCCCTGACCGATCAGCGAGGTCAGGACGAGGTTCTTGTTGGCCGTTTCGCGCAGGCGGTCGAGAGCTTCCCGCTCGGTCAGAGCATCGCCCCAGGTGAGCGGCGTCTTCTGGCGGATGGAAGCTGGTACGGTCGCGTCGATCAGGGCGTCGAGGCTCTTGTAGCCGACAACCTTGAGCATATCGGCCATTTCCGACGGCGACGGCCCGATGTGACGCCGGTTGGCGAAATCATAGGGCTGGTAGTCGGTAAAATGGAATTCGGTGGGCGTCGTCATTACGCGATCAGCTCCTTGTAGGCTGCCTCATCGAGCAGCGCATCGGCATCCGCAACGTTGGCAAGCTTCAGCTTGAAGAACCAGCCGGCGCCCTGCGGATCGGAGTTGACGAGGGAAGGATCGTCAACGATTGCCTGATTGATTTCGGTGATTTCGCCGTCGAGCGGACAATAGACGTCGGATGCCGCCTTGACGCTTTCAACAGTTGAGGCTTCGCCGTTCTTGGAGAAGGTTGCGCCGACTTCCGGCAGCTCGACGAATACGAGGTCGCCGAGCTGTTCGGCGGCATGGCTGGTGATGCCCACGGTGGCGACATCGCCTTCGATCTTCAGCCATTCGTGTTCTTCGGTAAATTTCAGCATCTGGTAATCTCCGGGAGTTTTGAAGAAAGATTATCGTTTGTAGGTGGGCGTGATGAAGGGCAGGGCAGCAACGGCCACCGGCAGATATTTGCCGCGCACTTCCGCAAAAACGGCCTTGCCGGGAACGGCATAGTCGGTCGGTACATAACCCATCGCGACCGGGCCTTCGACCGAGGGGCCAAAGCCGCCGGAGGTCACTTCACCGATTTCGGTCTTGCCTTCCGCATCGGCAAACAGCTTGGAATGGCTGCGCACCGGCGCTTTGCCTTCTGGCTTCAGGCCGACGCGGCGACGCGTGGTGCCGCTCGTCAGTTCGCCCAGAATGCGCTCCGCGCCGGGGAACCCGCCTTCACGGTCGCCGCCGAGGCGGCGCACCTTCTGGATCGCCCATTCCAGCGATGCCTCGATCGGCGAGGTCGTCGTGTCGATGTCGTTGCCGTAAAGGCACAAGCCCGCTTCGAGACGCAGGCTGTCACGTGCGCCGAGGCCAATCGGATAACAATCAGGATGCTCAAGCAGCGCCTTTGCGATCTCTTCCGCCTTGTCAGCACGCACGGAAATCTCGAAGCCGTCTTCACCGGAATAGCCGGAGCGGGAGACGATGCAGGCAACGTCATGCAGCGGCACTTCCTGCACATCCATGAACTTCATTTCGGAAACGCCGGCCCAGAGTTCTGCCAGAACTTCTTCCGCACGCGGCCCCTGAAGGGCGATCAGCGCGCGATCGTCCAGAAGCGTGATCTCGCAGGCGTCGCTCATATGCGCCTTCATGTGCGCCACATCGGCGTCCTTGCAGGCCGCGTTGACGACAACGAAGAGATGGTCACCGCGATTGGTGATCATCAGGTCATCAAGGATGCAGCCGTTCTCGTCGGTAAAGAAACCGTAGCGTTGACGGCCTTCCTTGAGGCCAAGGACATCGACCGGTACCAGCTTTTCCAGCGCCAGCGCCGCATCGGCATTGTTGCCGGACTTGGCTTTCACGATGACCTGTCCCATGTGGGACACGTCGAAAAGACCGGCCGCTGTGCGGGTCTGGATATGTTCCTTCATGACGCCTGCAGGGTACTGTACAGGCATGTCGTAACCGGCGAATGGAACCATGCGGGCGCCAAGCGACAGGTGCAACGAATGAAGCGGGGTAACTTTAAGAGCGGCGGTATCGTCCAAGGACGCCTCCAGGGTTGCGCGGAAAACGCGCGGGCTCAGGTCTTGACGCAAAAGCGCCGGTTTCAAGAGCCCCCTCTGTCCTTGTCGCCTGAGATTGTTATCCCTTCGGCGAGCCGTCCTTGTGAAAGGTGGCTTCTCTCCAGAGTTCCGTCATCGTCGCTGGTCCTTTTGCCTGAGAGTTTCCGGGGCGGTTGCTCCTTCGGCACCGCACTCAAGCGGTTTCTCCCAACGATGATGCGACGCTCATTATCTGCGAAGGCCCGTTCTTGGCAAGGACCAAATGCCGCATCTGAACAGATTCTTGCTTCATCTGCGCCATCGCTCAAAAAAACGGCGAAAGCCTTGCCGCTGAAGGGGTAACGGTCAGCCGTTCTTGCGTTCCGGCAATCCTTTCCGTTTTGTCGACGCCAGATCTTCAAGCTCTCTTTCTGTCATAGACTTAGCCATTTCTTTTGAAGCACCTTGTAAACGTGATTTGCTGATGTCACCACGTTTCGCGGCCAGGGCTGCACCTGCCGCTTTCTGCTGAGCCTTGGATTTCGCCGGCATTGCTCTGCCTCCTCCAGAAAGAGTTACGCTACCGGGAAAATGCTCCCCTGCGACGATTGTTCCCATGCCGGATGGTCGCTTGCGGCAATTTTCCCCTTTGCTCCCGGTCGAAAAGCGCTGTATCGCCTTGATGATGACACGGGGATGGAACGTTCGGCTGACGACGACGGAAAAGGTGTTGCGCATCGTCTGCGCCGCGCTGATGCTGTCGCTCGGCTTCGCCCATAAGCCGTTTGCCGCCCCCCCGCCACAGCCGGTTCTGGATGAAGCCTACAGGATGCCGGATGGCACCTTCGCCGAAATCTGCTTCGGGCATGACGATGAAGGCAGCGCCGTCGGTCATGCCCCCGGTGATGCGGGCCATTCCGGCGACGCCATTCTGTTCTGTGAAGCCTGCCTTCTCGCTTCGTCCATTCTCATTCCCTGTCCTGATGCGGAAAGCTGGCTGAAGACGGATTTCGTCTGGCTTGAAAACCGGCTCTCCGCAGAATGGCGTTTCCTTGGTCTGCGAAGCCTGGAGAAGCCGAAGGCGCGTGGCCCGCCGATCCTCGCCTCCTGACATTTGCAACAATATCAGAAACGCCGCCACGTTGCGGCATGAGGTGACTGCGCGTAGCCTTCACGTGGCGGCAGTCGGAGGACGTAAAAATGACGACATACAAGATCATCGCCTGCACCGCGCTTGTCGCTGCAACATCGACCGCACAGGCATTTGCGCATGCCTCGTTCGTCGATGGTTCCGCAGAGCAGGAAAGCACCATCGTTGCAGCGCTTCAGGTGCCGCATGGCTGCGAGGGTGGCCTTGCCACGACAGAGGTGCGCATGGTGCTGCCGGAGGGGTTCATTGCCGCCAAACCGCAACCCAAGGCCGGATGGGAGCTGGAAGTCATCAAGGGTGACTACCAGAAGACCTACGAGAACCATGGCAAGGAGATCAAAAGCGGCCCCGTGGAAATTCGCTGGAAGGGCGGCGAACTGCCCGACGCATTCTACGATACCTTCAATGTGCAGGGTAAGGTTTCCGGCGTGGAGGCCGGTAGCGATCTAGCCTTCAGGGTCACGCAGCTTTGCGGCGACAAGGGCAAGGTTGCCTGGGACCAAGTGGCTGCCGCGGGCATCGATCCGCACTCGCTGAAAAATCCGGCACCTGTCATCCGCGTTGCCGCGAAGACCGAGGGCGAGGGACATCACGATCACGCAGCCATGGCAGCGTCCGATATTGTGAGGATTGGCAGTCTGGAGCTTTCCGGCAGTGTCTCGAAGGCCATGTTGCCTGGTCAGCCGGTCGGCGGCGGTTACGTGACCATCAAGAACACCGGCACGACGGACGACAAGCTGGTCGCGGTTGAAACCTCTGCGGCAGGCCGTTCGGAAATCCACGAGATGGCCATGGTCAACGACGTCATGAAGATGCGCAAGCTTGACGACGGCATCGCCATCCCCGCCGGTCAGACGATCGAGCTGAAACCCGGCGGCCTGCATTTCATGTTCTTTAACGTGAAGAAGGCCTTTGCCGTTGGTGACAGAATCCCGCTGACCCTGACCTTCGAAAAGGCGGGCAAGGTCGAACTGATCATGAATGTGGGTGCGGCCAACCAAGCCGGAGACAAGAGCGGCCACCAGCATAACTGAATGTGAAGATGGCTACCGGAACGCAGAACTTTTCCGGTAGCCAGATTTTCAACCGTTGTTCTTGCAAAGCTGCACTCAGAAGCTGAATGTTTGCCGAAACTACGAGGCGATGCTGACAGCAACCTGAACGCGCGGAAATCTCACGTTGCAGCTGTGCTACCCAAAGGTCGCCCTGACAGGAGTGTCATTCCACGTTTTCGTCATAGGCCTTCTCGGCTTCCGCAAGCGTCACCTGCGGTTCCTGGCGCTGGCTGGCAACGGTCAGGAAATAGAGCGTAAGAGCAGGCGGCTTGATAACCGTCATCAAACCCTTGAGTTGAAAGTCGTCTCCCTGTACGGCCTTTCGCGCCAACTCCTCGATGGCATGTTCGACTTCGGTCTTGCGTGGCACTTTCTGCAGGGGCTTGTGCGCTTCCAGCGCATAAGCCGCTGTATTGGCCGAAACTGAAAGAAGCTGTGTCATTCACCCACTGGCCCCTGTTGCCGAGTTTATGAAAGTTTTAAGACTAGCAGCGAGCTCTTGCCGCAAGGCTAAATAATCAGCTCGTTTTTTAATCGAATTTTTACGAAGTCAGGGCTTCGCCGGTTGCGGTTTTTCCAGTCTGGAGACTTTCGCTGTCGCGGGTCATGCTCTAAAAAAACGTCACCCTTCCTTCAGGCTTACTTCTCAGACCGGAGACAATATCCATGTTGAATCTCGCTCTCGTCGCCACGGGTGGCGCCATCGGCTCGGTTCTTCGCTACCTCGTCGGTGTCTGGAGCGTGCGCATCGCAGGAACAACCTTCCCCTGGGGTACGCTGGTTGTGAATGTGGTCGGGTCGTTCCTGATCGGCTTTCTCTTCGAGTTCATTGCGCGCCGCATGAATGCATCTATGGAAATGCGCCTTTTCATCGTGACGGGCGTGCTCGGTGGCTTTACGACATTTTCTTCCTTTTCTCTGGATGCCGCTGCCTTGTTCGAGCGCGGCGCGTTCAGTCTCTCAGCGGTTTATGTCATTGCCACGCTGGTTGTTTCGATGGTTGCCGTTTTTGCCGGGCTGGCCTTGGGCCGCAGTTTGCTCTAAAGGCTTGGTCCAAATAGCGCGCCGATGATGTGAGCGCGCGATCAGACAGAAAGACTGGAATTTTTATGGCAGGTATCGAGCATATCAAGGTCGAGGCCGATGAGGCCGGTATGCGCCTCGATCGATGGTTCAAGATACATTATCCGGGCCTCGGTTTTGGCCAGCTGCAGAAGTTGCTGCGATCCGGACAGGTGCGCGTCGATGGCGGCCGTGTCAAGACCGACGCACGCGTTCAGCCGGGGCAGATGGTGCGCGTTCCACCGATGGAGTCCGATGCGAAGATCAAGACTGGTCCGATCGGTTCCAAGGACTTGAAGCATTCCGAAGACGGCGATCTTCTGAAGCGCATGTTGCTGCATGAAGACGACAAGGTGTTCGTCTTCAACAAGCCTGCCGGTATTGCCGTGCAGGGCGGTTCCGGCGTGACCCGTCACATTGATGGCCTGCTGGAAGCCTGGACGAACCAGAAAGGCGAGAAGCCGCGCCTGGTGCACCGTCTCGACCGCGATACCTCCGGCGTGCTGGTGGTTGCCCGCACCCGTGGCGCTGCGCAGAAATTGACGGCCGCTTTCCGCGAGCGAGACACCAAGAAGACCTACTGGTCGCTGGTAAAGGGCGTTCCACGCAAGCATCAGGACAAGATCTCGACCTGGCTTGTCAAGGAACAGACGGAAGACGGCGACCGCATGCGCATCGCGAAACACGGCGAGGACGGGGCGGACCACGCCATTTCCTATTACCGTGTCATCGATACGGCGGCACAGAACCTCGCCTGGCTGGAGATGGAACCCTACACCGGTCGCACGCACCAGCTTCGTGTTCATGCCTTGCATATGGGCCATCCGATCATCGGCGACCCCAAATATTACATCGACGATCCGAACTGGGATTTCCCGGGCGGCATTCAGAAACGCCTGCATCTGCATGCGCGACATATAGATATACCGCACCCCTCGGGTGGACGGCTCCGCGTCAGCGCACCTCTGCCGCCGCATATGGTGCAGAGCTGGAACCTGCTCGGTTTCGATCAGGCCGATGGCGACAGGGACGATGAATGAAACTCGTGCTTTTTGATTGCGACGGGACGCTGGTGGACAGCGCAAGGCTGATCCACGAGGTCATGGCGCGTACATTCGTGCATTTCGGCTACGATCGTCCGGACATTTCCGAGACGAAGGCAATCATTGGCCTTACCCTCGATATCGCCATTGCCCGCATGCAGGGCAAGCCGCATGTCGATGAAGAGGCGACGGCGATGACGGCGCATTACAAGTCGATCTTTCAGGAAACGCGCGCCGAGGCGGGTTTTCAAGAGCCGCTCTTTGACGGCATCGCCCCGATGATCGACCGGCTGGCAGGCCGTGACGACGTATTGATGGGGGCTGTCACGGGCAAATCCCGCCGCGGCCTCAATCTCATCATGGATACGCACGGGTTGCGTAAGCATTTCATCGTGTCGCGCACGGCGGACGATTGCCCGTCCAAGCCGCATCCGGGCATGGTCACGGAATGCTGCCATGAAACCGGCATGGTTCCGGCAGACACTATCGTCGTTGGCGATGCGATCTATGACATGCAGATGGCCAAGGCTGCGGGCGCGACAGCGATTGGCGTCGCCTGGGGTTACGCCTCGGTTGACGACCTCTGGAAGGCCGGCGCGGATGCCGTGGTCAGCCATCCCAACGAAATTCCGGCCTATGTTCCCGGTTAAGCCGATGCTACCGACCAAGAAGGACGTGTAATGCGCGATCTCCTGAACGATCTTTCCGAGGGGCTGAGCCACCCCGATCCGATCCTGCGCGCGCAAAAGCAGATGCAGCGCCCCTTGCCGAAACGTTTTTACAAGGACGTGACGATGACCGAGGCGCAAGACGGTACTTTCGCCATTCTTTTGGACGGCAAGACCTTGCGCACGCCCGCCAAAAACAGTCTGAGCGTACCGACAAAGGCCCTGGCCGAGCTGTTGCGCGATGAGTGGGACGCGCAGACGGACGTCGTCAATCCGGCGCTCATGCCGATCTCCCGCCATGTGAACACGGCGATCGATGGCATTGCCAGCGACACGCAGGCTGTATTCGAGGATATCCTGCGCTTCTCTTCCAGCGATCTCCTGTGTTATCGCGCCAGCGATCCCGCGAAATTGGTGGAGCGTCAGGCCACGCATTGGGATCCGGTTCTGGACTGGGCCGCCAACACGCTCGGCGCACGCTTCATTCTGGTTGAGGGCGTCATGCATCAGGAGCAGCCCAAGGAGGCCGTTTCGGCATTTGCATTCACGCTGCGCAAATACGATACGCCGATCGCACTGGCCGCACTTCACACCATGACGTCCCTGACCGGTTCCGCAATTCTGGCTCTTGCCGTGGCGGAAGAGGAACTGACACTCGAAGAAGGCTGGGCGCTTGCGCATCTCGACGAGGACTGGACGGCCGAGCAGTGGGGCGAGGACGAAGAGGCGCTGGAACGCCGCGCCTACAAGCTCGTTGAAATGCGGGCGGCGGTCGTCATTCTGGCGGCGCTGAAAGCGTCGGCTTGACGCTTTTTTAACCCTGATGATCGAATATGCGGCTACCTTACGTTAGGGGAGCCGCAGGTCATGTCCATTCGTCCAGGGCGCCTTGGCATTTTTATGCTGGCGTGTTTCGCGCTCATGTCGTTCCGGTTGGAGCCGGAAGCGACTGACGCCGGGCGGCTTCTTTACGATGTGCGCGGTGCATTCGTGGCGGCAAAACCCGACGTCTCGGCGCCCCTCATGCAATCCATTCATGCGCAGGTACTGAACGCCATCAAGAACACGGCGCGCGAAAAGATGCGGCCGCGTGTGGTGCTGACCATCCGCCTTGCATCGGTAACGCGCAACTCCATTTTCTTCGGCGAACGCGCATCAGCCCGTGTGGTTGTTCGTGCCGCAGCCGTTGCAACGGGCGAGGTGATTGCCGAAGCCAAATTCACCGCAACAGTAGTCGGCCTCAATGGCCAGTCGCTTGAGCAGGAGCTGGCCTACGGTGTCGCCGAACGGGTCATCCGGGAATTTCGCCTCAACAGCCCCGGTCCAGCGACACTTGCAACCGCGCTCTTTCCCTGACAGTTCGGAAACTACCGGGAAAGTGCGCGGGATTCCGGACAGGATCAGCCGAGGCGTTCGGCGTGCCATTTCAGGTGATCGTCCATGAAGGTCGAAATGAAGTAGTAGGAATGGTCGTAGCGCTCATGCATGCGCAGCGTCAGGCCGATGTCCGTGCCCTTTACTGCCTCTTCGAAAAGCCATGGACGAAGACCGTTTTCCAGAAAATTGTCGGCCTTGCCCTGATCGATCAGGAATTCAGGGAAACGCGCGCCATCCTCGACCAGCGAGCAGGCGTCGTACTGCCGCCATGCTGCACGATCCGCACCCAGATATTTTTCGAACGCCGGTTCCGACCAGTCTGCGGATGAGGGGGCGACGATGGGCGCAAAGGCCGAGCAGCTCTTGAAACGGTCGGGGTTCTTCAGCGCAATGGTCATTGCGCCATGCCCACCCATAGAGTGACCAAAAACGGCCTGACGGTTCATATCTGCGCGAAAATGCGTGGCGATGTAGGCGGGCAGCTCCTCGGTGATGTAGGTATACATCTGGTATTGCTCGGCCCACGGCGTTTCGGTTGCATTGAGATAGAAACCGGCACCCTTGCCCATCTGCCAGTTGGTCAGTTCGTCCGGCACGTCATTGCCACGCGGGCTGGTGTCCGGGCAGACGACGATCAGGCCGAGTTCGGAAGCCATGCGGCGATACTCACCTTTTTCCATGACATTGGCGTGCGTGCAGGTGAGGCCAGACAGATACCAGACGACCGGGCAGGGCTCGTTGATTGCCTTCGGCGGCACATAGACGGCAAAGGTCATCTCGCTTTTGCAGGCTTCGGACGTATGGGAAAATACGCCCTGCATGCCGCCGAACGCCGTATTTTGCGAAATGATGTTCATGAGATAGGTCCTTGATGATGCCTGGATTTGAAAAGATCAGCTCGCCAGGGAAACAGCAGCGTTGACGGCTGCCGCGACGAGGATCGTGTTGAAGAAGAACGAAACGACGGAGTGAGCCAACGTCACCTTGCGCATGGATGTCGTTGTCACACCGACGTCGGAAGTCTGCGCCGTCATGCCGATGACGATTGCGAAATAAAGGAAATCATAGCCGCACGGTTCTTTGGTTGCGGGAAAATCCATTCCGCCACGATGCTGCGGTTTCCCCTCGACGCTCGTCGGACGCCAGTAACGATGCGCATAATGAAGCGCCGTCATGGTGTGGATCGTCAGCCATCCAAGGACCACGGACCCGAAGGCGAGGCTCAGGGTCCAGACCGTCTGACCGGCCGTATGGTTCAGGGCTTCGAAAAGCGACACGACCGCGACGCCGACAGCCAGAAGCGTTACGGCGATGATCGCCAGCGCAGGCAGGTCGTCGCTATCGGCATGCGCTTTCAGATGTCTGGCAGTGAGGTGCGGAAGACGGACCGCCACCATGATGAGATAGACCAGAAAGAACAGGACGGCCGTAATTTCAACCGCCATCGACGGAACGAGGAGCGCTGCCGGGATGAGGCTGAGAACGCCGATGAAAAAGGCGATATAAAACGGCTGATGCCGATGGTACGAGCTGCTTTTCTGGGACGTTGTTGTCATGGGCGCACTCCGGCTGGCCGGTCACTTTTTGACACGGCGGCAGAACCGGTCAAGCGTCTCCAGAAACGCAGATCTGTCTCGCGGCGAAAAAGCTGCGTTGTACCCCTTGCTTTCGCCGGTTTCCCGCAAATGTGCACCGAGATCACGCATCGCGGTTGCCATGCCGATATTCGATTTGTCGAAGACGCGCCCCGTCGGACCGGTGACGTGGGCACCGTTCGCGACGCACCTTCCGGCCAGCGGCACGTCGGCGGTGATGACGATATCGTCTTCTCCGGCATGCTCGGCAATCCAGTTGTCAGCCGCATCGAAAGCGTTGGAAACGATGACATTGCGCACCATCGGATCGCGTGATGGCCGAAGCCCGGAATTGGCGACAAAAGTCACTTCCAGCCCATGCCGTTCCGCGACCTTCAGAATTTCCGCCTTGACCGGGCAGGCGTCTGCATCGACGTAAATTTGCGGCATGGGTGCTTCTCTGCTGTTTGGCTGTTCGTGAGCTTTCTATCGTCAACCCAAGGGATTACCAACCCCTGAGCAGGGTAGAAATGGCGGACGTACCCAACAGGTTTCAAATTGCGGAGATTCCCTTCATAAAGCTGTCATCGGTCATCCGCATAGCGTTACCGAAAGCAGGGACAAGGGGATCAGTTCGTGACATCTTCGGCAGACGCAGGCAGTGAGGATATGGCAAAGCAGCCCGGTGGTACGCCGACGGAAGTCTTTGTCGCATTCCTGAAACTTGGCCTGACCTCTTTCGGCGGCCCCATCGCCCACCTCGGATACTTCCGTGATGAGCTTGTGGTGCGTCGCAGGTGGATCGATGAAGCCGGATATGCCGATCTTGTTGCGCTCTGCCAGTTTCTTCCCGGGCCTGCCTCGAGCCAGGTAGGTTTCGCGTTGGGACTGCTGCGGGCAGGGCCGCTGGGCGGATTCGCCGCCTGGGCGGCATTTACGCTGCCATCGGCGATCCTGCTGCTGATGTTTGCGATGTCGGCGACGGCCTTTGACGGCCCTCTCGGATCAGGCCTGTTGCACGGCCTGAAAATCGTCGCCGTCGCCGTGGTCGCGCAGGCGGTCTGGGGCATGGCGCGCAGTCTCGCGCCGGACAGGGAACGTGCGAGCATCGCGCTTGCCGCCGTGGCCATCGTCGTTTTTGCAGCAGGTGCTCTGGGGCAGATAACGGCACTGCTGGTCGGAATGCTCGCCGGCCTGGTGTTCTGTCGGAGTGGTACCGTCGCGGATACGACACATCTGTCGTTTCAGGTGTCACGGGGCGTCGGCGCTGCCTGTCTCGTCACGTTTATTGTCCTGCTTGTGGGATTGCCTCTCGCTGCGGCCATTGCAGGCTCACAGGGCGTGAACCTGTTTGATGCCTTCTATCGATCCGGCTCGCTGGTGTTCGGCGGCGGTCATGTCGTGCTGCCACTCTTGCAGGCAGAAGTCGTGACACCGAACTGGATCTCAAACGATGTCTTTCTGGCAGGTTATGGCGCGGCTCAGGCCGTTCCGGGGCCGCTGTTTACTTTTGCTGCCTATATCGGCGCAACCATGGAGTCGCCGCCGAATGGCATTACTGGCGCAATCATTGGTCTGATCGCGATTTTCCTGCCCGGTTTCCTGCTGCTTGTTGGCGCGCTGCCATTCTGGAACAGTTTTCGCAGACTGCCCATGGCACAGGCTGGCATGCGCGGCGCCAATGCCGCCGTCGTCGGCATACTCGGTGCAGCGCTCTACAGCCCGGTCTGGACCAGCGCCATCCTGAACGCCTACGATTTCACGCTGGCCTTGACCGGATTCCTTCTTCTGGCCGTCTGGAAAGCGCCGCCTTGGCTCGTCGTGGTGCTCATGGGGCTTGGCGGAATGCTGCTCTCCTGACGATCTCCGGCGACCATTTTCAGAGGCGAGACAAAGGTGTTTTGTCGCGCCGCAAAACGCACGTTTAGCCTGCAGGAACGGCGCTTCCTGCCACATCTCGGTCGTTCTGCCCTTTGGGACCATGGCTGGTCCTCCGATACCGCCTAGAAACCGGGATTATCGAGGCTAAGGTAATTTTAAGCCGTTGGTTTAAGTAGGGTTTACGGAGAGGTTTGCGCCATCCGCGCCCTCCGTCACCCAAAAAGCTATCCAGAAAATCTCGTTCTTTCGACTGTTCTTTTTTTCGACTATCCGACTTTTTGCATCCGCAACTCTGCCTTGTTTTTGCAAGTCAGGGGAGGCGTCGAGGCGCTGGGTGCCGCATCGCGGCGATCGTTTTTTGGAGCGGATACAAACTTGGAATCACAGACCTCTACGTCGCTGCATGCCCATGGGCGGCAGACACGAAAATCGAACAGGATGGCGCATTTTCTTTCCGGTGTTTCCGTTTTCGTGCTGGCACTCAGCTGTTTCACGCGGCCGTCGTTTTCCGCCACTTTCACGGCATCGAACGAGACGGAACTCAATCAGGCCATCACCGACGCCGCAGCGAGTGGTGATACCTCTTCCACTATTGTGCTGACGGGCAGCTTTTCGGTTACCGGCACGCTTCCGACAGTCAGCAGCAACATCACCGTGGATACGGCGAGCTACACGCTGACCTTCGCAACAGCGGCCAACTTGGATATCGCCAGTGGGGCGACATTGACCTTTTCCGGCCAGTTGGCAGGCACCAACACAGTGCTTACCGTCAATGGCGATGGAACACTGTTGGTCGATGCCGCGGCATCCGGCATTAGCCGCATCACCGTCGACCATGGTGCGCTGGTGGTGAATGGCGGCGCAGATGTCGTCTTCGGAACATCGCTTGGCGCAACAGTCTCGCAGCTCGACATTGCCGGATCGGCTGGCGCCAACGGCAGCGTGACCGTATCGGGTGCCGGAACGCGCCTGATTGCCACCGGCTCGGATAACGTCGATCTCAGCAATGCCTCCGGCACGGTTGCGACGCTCACCATTCAGGATGGTGCGGCCCTCACCACGGGCACGTCGGCTATCCGCGTCCATACGATCAATTCGCTGGGTGTCGCGACCGTCAATGTTCTCGGTGCCGGGTCCAGCCTGCAGAGCAACAACTTCGGCTCCTATAACGGCACCACCACCATCAATATACTGGATGGCGCCGTGGTCGACATCAGTGCCGCGACAAACTGGGGTGGGCTTTCTGCCACGGCTTACGCGGGCGCCAATGTGACCGCTCTCGTTTCGGGCAACGGCTCCCGCTGGGATACTGGCGCGACATTCGCCATGCAGAAAGGCTCGCTCTCCATTCTGGACGGCGGCGTCGTGACTGCAACGACCATGAACATTGCCACGGCAGCAGGTGCCGTCGTTCCTGATTTCAGCGTGCTCGTCTCCGGTCAGGGCTCGGAACTCAGCGCAACCAACATCAATGTCGGCACCTTCGGAACGGGTGTGCTGACCATCGCCGACGATGGCGCGGTCATCGTCAATGGCGGCGCAAACGAACTGCGGATCGGTGGCACGGATGCGGACAGCAACGCATCGCTCAACATCGGTGGCGTTACCGGTCAGGCAGCACAGGCAGCCGGTACGCTCGTCGCCTCGGCGGTGACACTTGCCGCGAGCGCCGAGATCAATTTCAACCACACCGAATCCGGCTACGTGTTCGACACGCCCATCAATGGCAGCGGTGCGATCAACCAATATGCTGGCCGCACCATCTTCAATGCCGCCCAGACCGGCTTTTCCGGTACTGGCAGCATCTACGGCGGCATACTCGAAGTAAACGCGACATTGGGAGGCGTGGTGGATGTCATCTCCGGCACGCTTGCTGGAACTGGCACCGTCGGCAACACCACCAACCAGACCGGGGGCATCATCGCCCCGGGCAGCAACGGCATCGGCACGCTGACCATCGCAGGTGATTACCTTGGCAATGGCGGCACATTGGCGATTGAGAGCGTGCTGGGCGACGATGCCTCGGCCACAGACCGGCTGTTCGTGACCGGCAACACCTCCGGCAACACCCATGTCAGCGTGACCAACCTCGATGGTGACGGTGCGCTGACGGCGGATGGCATCAAGATCGTCGATGTCGCCGGTACCTCTGCCGGAGCTTTCTCACTGCTCGGTGACTATGTTTATGAGGGCGATCAGGCCGTGGTCGGCGGCGCTTACGCCTACCGGCTGTATCAGGGGGTGGATGGAGACTGGTATCTGCGGTCCGTTTTTGACGCGTCCCTGTCTACGACCGACCCCTTGTATCAGCCGGGCGTTGCGCTCTACGAAGCCTATCCGCAGATGCTGCAGATTCTGAACGAGCTGGGCACCTTGCAACAGCGGGTCGGCAACCGCTATTGGCAGACGGATCTGGAGCCGGTTGGGACATCCGGTCCGGATGGCGTATGGTTCCGCACGAAGGGCATGCACGGCAGCATTGACCCGAAATCCAGCACCAGTGGCGCTACCTACGACTACGATCTCTGGAAAGCCGAAGGCGGCGTCGACGGTGACGTTTACGAGAGCGCCAAAGGCCGTCTGATCGGGGGGCTTACTGCCCATCTCGGCACGATTACCGGCGATATTCACTCGGTCTACGGCAATGGCGAGGTCGACACGACGGGGTATGGCATCGGCGCAACGGTGAGCTGGTATGGAAATAACGGCTTTTACGCCGACGCCGTGGGGCAGGCCACCTGGTACGATACCGCCCTGAGATCCGATCTGGTAGATGGCGCTCTCATAAACAGCAGCAACGGCTTCGGTTATGCGCTGAGCCTTGAAACCGGACGCCGTTTCACCTCCGCTGCATGGGTTATCACACCGCAGGCGCAGCTCGTATATTCCTCGGTCGATTTCTCGACGTTCAAAGACCGCTTCGGTGCACGTGTATCGCTGAAAGACGGCGACAGCCTGATCGGCCGCCTGGGTGTGGCGGTGGAACGCGATGAGGCATGGCAGAACAAGGACGGCGGGGCCGTGCGCGGCCGCATCTATGGCGTTGCCAATCTCTATAACGAATTCCTGAACGGCACGACCGTCGACGTCTCGGATGTCGGCTTCGATAGCCATGGCGAGCGGCTTTGGGCAGGCCTGACGCTCGGAGGCTCCATGACGTGGAAGGAAGAGCGCTTCTCCGTCTACGGCGAACTGAGCGCCAGGACGGCACTCAACGCCTTCGCAGACCGCTATGCTCTAGGCGGTACTGCCGGTTTTCGGGTGAAGTGGTAGGGCAACCAGATGCCAATGAAAAGGGAAGGGGCGTACACTTTTGCCCCTTCTCGGAATGCCCGGTCGAGAAAAGGTGAACCGCACCGGGTGTGCCGCAGGCTCGACGCTGCCCAATAGCCGGTCAGGCAAATGTTGCCGCATCGCAGGATATGGCAGACCATTCCGAGGAGTCCACGGTGTATTCCTCGGTCGCTAATGTCGGCCGGTTTTGTTATTTCTTCTTACCTTGATCGTAATGCCACTTGATGGCGAAGAACATACCCGTGCCCAGCACGAGAATCTTGAACGGAAAGAAGACGAAAGGGAACCAATCTACCCATTCCATGACTTTGAATATCTCCTGGCTATTGTTTGACACTATCCGTCTTGAGGATCTCTCACACGGCATAAATGGACTTGCCCGATGTTTCCGGACCGGCTGTTCAGACGATCATCCGGGCAAGCGGTGATGGCTGGACGACAAGACCGGCAAGCTGGTTCAATCCGTCCTCGAGTTCGCTGCGGTCTGACGCGACGCCGAGGGAAATCCGTACAGCTTCCGTCGTGAACGTCCCAACGGCAAAGACAGAGCTTGGAACGATGAGAACGCCCGCGCGCACCGCTGCTTCGACCAGATCGTCGGCGCGCTGGCCGCTGGGCAGCCGTAGCCACAGGTGATGGCCGAACATGTTGGCGGAGCGATCAAAGTCACCGAGCAGTGATGAAGTTAGCATCTGCCTTGCCAGCGTTTCGCGTCTGATGGCGGCCGTCACGTCAGCGAGGGTCCCATCCATTATCCAGCTGCTTGCCAGTGCTGACATGAGCGGAGGCGCCATCAGCATCATGGCTCTGGTAACGGATGCAAGTTGCACGGAACCTGCCGACTTTGGCGCGAGAACATAGGCAACCCGCAAAGCCGGTGTCGCACACTTCGAAAGTGTCGAGATATGCCAGGTCGCCTCCGGCATGAGGTCCGCGAAGCTGCGGCCCGGTGCCTCAAGCAGGGGGCCGTAAGGATCATCTTCCACGATCGTCACGCCGTAACGGCGCGCAATTTCCACAATGGCCGCACGTCGCTGTGCTGGCATCGTCGTAGCCGTCGGGTTATCGATATTCGGAATCACGTACACAAGCTTTGGCGGCCTGATCCGGCAACTGCGCTCGAAATCCTCGGGTAGCAGTCCCTCGTCATCCATTGCGATCGGATCGATTGCCAAACGCATTTGAGCCGCGACAGCCTTCAAACCGGGATATGTAAATTCGCCGGCGGCGATGGTGTCGCCCCGCGACAGCAAAAGCTCGCAGATGGAAAAAAGCGCACTCTGGGCACCGGCCGCAACGACGATACGCTCGAAATCCGCAGTCTCGATACGCTGCTTGAGCCATCGGGTTGCTGCTTGTCTGTCCGGTTCCGCACCGGCACTATCCTGATAATGCAGGTTCAGAAGTCCCTTGCTGTTCGCAAGCACTGCCCCAACCCCTTTGGGTATCAACTGCTGGAAATCGACGCCCTTTGGCTGACATGGAATGTTCATGCTGAGATCGATTGGCGCGGAACGAGCCTTCGAACTGCGCTCGCTCGAATAGTCCCTCACGAAGGTGCCCCTGCCGATCTGCGCTTCTATGAGCCCGCGGCGGTGTGCTTCATTGAAGGCCCGGGTCACCGTTGTCAGGTCGACGCCAAGCGCCTCGGCGATGGAGCGCTGCGGTGGCAACCGGTCACCCGCCGTAATGATACCCGCCTGAATGTCCTGTTCCAGAGCATCCACCAGTCCGATATATTTCATGCGGCCACCGCCGACAATTCGCGCTTTCCACATAGTCCTAACCGATATTGTATGGTCGTGTATCCATACATTTTACCTATCACCCGGACATTCGGAAATGAAGCCCAATTTGCAACTCGCGCAAAATGTCGCAGGCGGCGGCAGGTTCCGAAGCAAAGCTTCCATGCGCTTCTGTACCTGTCTTGTTGAATGCTGCTTGCTGGATCAGCGCTTGAAGATGGGCAATCTTTTAAACGACGGGATATCTGCCCGACGCATGGCGGCACGATGCGCCTTGCACAGCAAGTCCCCGAAATGTCACCTCAAACGAGGCTCGGTCGCAGTTGACCGCGCTTCGGCCTACACTCGGCCTTGGCTCCTGTTGCCATCAAACGTTTGGCTTTTTCAGCTTGAAAAGTAACCACATTCGCTATGATTTGATCTGATTGCGCAGCCGGCCTTCGTTGAGCAGGATCCGAACGGTTGTCGCTGCGTTTCGGCGCATCTCTACCGCGGCATGGTCAGAATAGAATGCGTTGTGCGGGGTGATGACAAGCCTGCCTGCAAGCCAGTCTTCACGGTCACGCCACGCCGTCAACAGGGAATGGTTACCCGGCGGCTCCTTGAGGAGCGTATCGATGGCAATAGCGGCAAGCTGTCCGCTTTTAAGCGCCAGCTCCACCGCGTCGAGATCGGGTATCAATTCTCCGCGCGCAGTGTTGACGACTATTGCTCCCGGTTTCAAAGACGCGAGCCCCTGGGCGTCAAGCAGGCCGCGTGTTTCTGCGTTGGCCGGACAATGCAGCGTGATGATGTCGGAACGCGCCAGAACTTCGTTCAGTCGTTCGACGCGCTCATATCCGACGGCCTTTTCATATCCGGGTGGCTGACATGGGTCATACCCGAGGACATGGAAACCGAAAGGTTTCAGCCGATTGACAACCGCTGTTCCGATCCGCCCGACACCGATGACGCCCACTGTCGCCTTGTTGGAGCGTGATAGCGGTTTCAGACTGTGCACCTGCCAACCCGATGTGTATCCCCGCGCACGGGCATCGTGTTCCCACAATCGCCGATGCAGGGAAAGGATCATTGCCAGAGCGTGATCCGCCACTTCCTCGGTCCCGTAGTCGGGATTGTTGGCGAAGGGAATATTTGCGGCGTCGAGCGCATCAAGGTCGATTTTCTCATAGCCTACACCATAGCGGACGACGCCTTTGCAACGGTTGAGATGGGCAATGGTGACGGAACCCAGTCGAGCCCCCCAAACAAGCAAGGCATCAAGCCGTGCCAGACGCTCGGGCGTAAAGGTCGACTCGTCTGTGCTTGCGAAGAAGTCGATTTCGACGTCAGGACCGAGCACTTCGGCTTCAAGGTCTGGAATACCGATCATGTGGTCGGTAATCCCAACCACATGTTTTTTGGCGGATGTCATGCTCTGCGTCCCTGCAATCCCTGTCCTTGGTCATCGAAGCATCAAGAACCGCATTCTACTCGGCGGCAATTGTTGCCGAAAATGAGCGTGCGGCAACAAGCCGTGATGCCTCTGCCAGCGCCTGATTGACGCGGTTGTGGATTACCGGCGAAGGCACGCCGTCTGTGAAGTCTTTGCTCGATGCGTATATTGCGGTCGGAAGAACGAAGGCTTCGAAGAAGGCGAAGAGCGGCCGCAACTGATGCTCGACGATCAACGCGTGCCGATCCCCGCCACCGGTCGCGGTTAGAATGACAGGCTTGCCGCGCAGGTCGGTCGGGTCAAGCAGGTCGAAGACATGTTTGAACAGGCCCGTATAGCTGCCTTTGTAGGTCGGGGAGCCGATGACCAGCGCTTCTGCCTCGATGATTGTCTGGATGATCTTCCGGGCGGCAGGATCGAGATCGGATACGGACCTTGCTGTGGCAAGCGATGCCCCAAGATCTTCGACGTCGAAGACTGCGTGCCGCAGCCCCGACTGCGCTGCCAGAGATTCCGTCACGTTCTCAACGAAGCGCCTTGTGCTCGAAGGGCGAGCGAGATTGCCCGAAAAACCGACGATCAGGTTATTGCTCATGGAGAAGTTCCTTTCAGGCAGTCTTGAGAATGGATACGATCGATGGGTGGCTGGCTTGTGCGGCTTGTTCGCGTTTCCAGCGCTCGAAGGCGGAGCGTCCCAGGATCGAGACGGACGTGTCCTCCTGCGGGGCGTGTACCAGCACGGACTGGATATCGCGGAAATGCCGCTCGAGGCCTAAATTGGCACTCAATCCGGGGTTACCGATCCCGCGTACCGCAATCTGTGCGGCATCCCGGATTTGCCGGCCAGACAGCAATCGGGCGCGGATCAACCGGTCTGGATCGTTCAGGCTGCCTTCCAGTGCGCTGAAGATGATCTGCCGAGCCCCGGAAACAAGCAGGTCGATCTCACCTGACAATGACACGAAACGTTCGGTTTCCGCGATCGGACGGCCGAGATTGGCTGGAACGCGCTCATAGGCAAAACGAATGAAGGCTTCCTGTGCCGCTTCTGCTGCTCCCAGATAGATGGCGGTCAGGGCGAGGGTCATTGCGGCATGGGCGCGATTGTCCTGCTGGGCGACCGATGGGTCGACCAGTTCCAGCACGTTTTCTGAGGGAATTTCGACATCTGTGAATTCGACATCGTGCGAGCCTGTGGCGCGCATGCCGAGACTCTGCCAGTTTTCAATCACCGTGATACCCGACAGTCTGTTCGGAACGACAAAGGTGCCGACCCGCGGCGATGCCTCGTCTGTGTGTGCCCAGACCAGGAAATGGGTCAGGCCGTGAGCACCCGTCACAAACCGCTTCCGGCCGCTGATTGACCAGCCGGTCGCGGTGCGGTGAGCACGGGTGGCGGGCAGACCGCCACGCGCCGGCGATCCCAGTTCGGGTTCGACGCGTGCGGCATTGAGCAGCAGCGGTTGATGTTTCGCCTCCGCCAGCAGTCGACGATAGAGTGCTTCAGGCCAATGGCCTTTGGACGCCTGACCCAGATGGTTGAAGATCGTCATGGCGCTGATCAGCGCGACCGATGGATCGCCTTTTCCAAGCGCTGCGAGAATATGCGCTGCATCGCTCAGCGTGGCGGCGTCACCGCCATAACGGGCGGCAACGGTACTTTCGAGCAGACCGGCTTCGTGAACGGCCTGAATACCTGTCCACGGGAATTGACCGGTTTGATCCGCGTCAGGTGCTGCCTCGGCGAGAATGCGCGTTGTGGCGTCGAGGACGATTGGATCGTAGGACATGCAGCTTGGTACTTTCTGGCTTTCAGGCAACGGCCTCCTCATTGAGAGAGGGGGCGCTTACCTGCATTGAACGAAGAAGGCCGTGCGGTCTGGTGTCTGAGACCAGACCGCTTGCGTCACGCGGCGTTCTTTTTCTTGGCTTTTTCGCGTTCGCGAATGCCTTCGCGAACGAGCGGCAGGATGTAGCGACCGTAGTCGACCGCATCGTTGTAGTTGTCATAACCACGGATCGAGATCAGATCCGCGCCGAGATCGATATAGTCGAGAATGGAATCGGCGATGGTGCGCGGAGAGCCGACGAGCGCCGTTGTGGCACCGCTTGCATTTGTCGCGGTAACCGTCGGATACCAGAGGGCACGATCGTGCACATCGCCACGTGCGGCAATGTCGAGCAGTCGCTGGGAACCGACATTGGCGGGCGTGGCGGCATTGACGGGAGCGCGGGCCAGGCCTTTCTGGCGGTTTTCATTCAGTTTATCGAGAACTCGGTGCGCTTTTTCCCAAGCCAGTTCGTCGGTTTCTGCAACGATTGGACGGAAGGTGACCCAGATGCGCGGGCGGTCCGTTCGGCCGGCCTTGGCGGCTTCCGCATAGACCCGGTCGATCTGCTGTTTGGTCTCCTTCAGGGGTTCGCCCCAGAGCCCGAAAATGTCGCAGAGCGATCCGCCGATCCGGTACGCCGCATCCGAGGAACCACCGAGCGAAATCGGAATGAGCCCGTTTGTCGGACGCACGGCACTGCGGAACTGCTTGAACTGATAGTATTTTCCGTCGAAATCAAAGGGCTCCTTCGACGTCCAGGCAAGGCGCAGAATACGGATATATTCTTCCTGCCGTTCGTAGCGCTCTTCCTTGTTGAGGAAGTCACCCTCACGCGCCTGTTCTTCGTCGCTGCCACCGGCGATGAAGTGGACCACCACGCGGCCGCCGCTCATCTGATCGAGTGTCGCCAGGGATTTGGCTGCAACCGTCGGATAAACGGTGTTCGGCCGCAATGCCACGATGATCTTGATGTTCTTCGTATGTGCCAGAACCGTGGCGCCAATTGTGAAGGGATCGAAGGACGACGAGGAGTAGGGGATCAGCGTGTAGTTGAAACCATAATCGTCAAGCGCACGGGCGTAACGTTCGAGAAAAGCCGGGTCGACGGGGGCGTCGGGAAGTGGGGTCAGGTCGTTCGATGCGTTGGGAAAGCTGACGCTGATGAATTCCGCGGTCATGGGAGCTCCTGGGTTTTTCCGAATGTGGGGCAAGGTTAGGTTGGCGCAATGAGATGAGGAAGACAGGTCTTTCTTTTTCTATCGATTACGTAGAAAATATTCTCCACTGCGACCCGGCGCGTAGACATTGCGTCTACGTCATGTTCCGGTTGAACTGTTGCCTGCTTATGTGTCCAGCGCGGGCGACCAGCCGAAGGCGGGTGCCACCTCATGAGCAAGGTCCGTCAGCAGGCGCACATTTTCGGCAAGACCGAATGCGGGTGGCAGGAACAAGACGACCTCATCGGCCGCAGCAAGGCCGGGATCGTTATAGACCGCCTGGATCACCTGATCCGGTGTACCCTGAAAGACCGGAGAAATCTGCGCTCCCACCGGCTGCGCAACCGGTGCTAGCGCGCCCTTGGGACGGGATGCTGCAATGCCTTTCGTACGGCGCTCGAGATCGTAGGCCGCGTATTTGTCGCGCAGCTCGGCAGTTGTGCCGACGAGAATGGAAGCGGCGACTGCAACCGGCGGCGGCTCTGTTTTCCATGTCTTGCGCCATGTGGTACGGTAGGCCTCTATCAGCCGGGCCTGATATTCTCCGAACGTCTCGCCGTCCTCGTGGTCGTGCAGAACCGTCCCGGAGATGAGCCCGATACCGAGTTCTGCCGCCTGTATCGCGGAGCTGAGACTGGCCGACCCTTGACGAATGCGCGAACGCAACGTCGGGCTGTGCGGTGTTACGCGCAATTCTGCACCGGGAGAACTGCCGGGGTCGGCCTCGGTGACGGTGTGAAGAACCTCGCCCGAGATGGCTGAAAGAAAACGTGCCTGCCGGCGCTTGGCTTCGGTGCGCGCGTCGGTGTCGGACGCACCAAATACTGCATCGAAAGCGGCGTTGGCTCCGGTCGCAATGGCAAGTTCCAACCGGCCATCAATCAGAAGATCCGTGGTTCCCGCCGCTTCTGCCAGCAGGATAGGGTCCTGATATCGCATCGGGATGACGGCCGAGCCAAGGGTGATCTTTCGTGTATGCTGGCCGACCGCTGCAAAGAACGGCAGTGGTGACGACAGGTAGTGATCGAAATGTCGCTGATAGGCCCAGCCGGACTGATAGCCCAACCGCTCGGCCGCCTTGTAGAGTTCGATCCCGTCGCGCAATCCTTGCGCCGGCCCGGCATCGTCATTGAACGAAACCCGGGTGTTGAAGCCCAATCTCAGCTTCGGGCGAAACGAAGCGGGCAGGGTGCTGGCAGGTACCGCGATTGTCATGCTATTCGCTCCTCCCGGAGAATGCGATGCGGCGTCTGCTGCTGCGGTTGGCGTGCCGGGTCAGCAAAGCCCGCGGGAATGGATTCGAGGAGTGCAGCGGTATAGGGGTGTTGCGGATTGTCGAAGATGTCGGAAACGGCTCCATGTTCGACGATGCTGCCGTGCCGCATCACGGAAACGGTATGTGCGAGCTGGCGGACAAGTGCCAGATCGTGCGAGACGAACACATAGGTCAATCCGAGTTTGGCCTGTAGCGAGAGCAGCACCTCGACGATACCGGCCTGCACGCTGACATCGAGAGCAGACGTCGGCTCATCGAGAACGATGACATCCGGTTTGAGAACTAGCGACCGCGCGATAGCCACGCGTTGCCGCTGGCCGCCCGAAAGTGCGCCCGGCTTGCGTGTGAGAAGATGTTCGGCAAGTCCTACATTGGCCAGAGCCTCCCGGACCTGTTCATCGCGTTCCGCTTGTGTGCCGATCTTGAACCGGTCGAGAGGTTCTCGTACCAGATGCTCCACGGTCCAGGTCGGGTCGAGAGAGGTAAACGGGTTCTGGTAGACGAGCTGAAGATGACGCCAGACCGATCTGAGCGATGCGGTTGAGCGCCCGGCCAGGCGCTCGCCAGCGACGGAAATCTCTCCCTCATCCGGTTGCTCAAGCCCGAGCAGCAGGCGGATCGTGGTGGTTTTACCGGAGCCGGATTCGCCCACCAACGCATGGGTCGTGCCGGCTGCGACGCTGAAGGATACCTCGTCGACGGCTGTCAGGACATTTCCGTCGACGGTGAACTTCTTCGTGACAGCACTGACGTCAATCTTCGGCGCATCTCCGGCCTTGCCTCGACGCAAGCCCGGATCGCGCAGCCTGGCATAACGGTCGGGATTGAGGGCAGGCACATCGGCATGCAGCTTCCGGGCATAGGCCGACGCCGGGGACGAAAAGATATTCGATGTCTTGCCGGCTTCCTGCACATGGCCGTTCTTGAGGACGACGAGGGAATTCGTGCGTTCTGCCGCAATCGCCAGATCGTGGGTAATCAGAAGCAGGCTGATATCCAGCTCGTGCTGCAGGCGCGACAGCAGGTCGAGAATTCTCTTCTGGATCGTTACGTCCAGAGCGGATGTCGGTTCGTCCGCCACCAGAAGTGCCGGGCGCGGCAGGACGGCAAGCCCGATCAACACCCGTTGCAACATGCCGCCCGACAATTGATGCGGGTAGGAATCATAGATCCGTTGAGGGTTATCGAGCCCAACCTGAGCGAATGTTTCGAGGACCAGCGCCTTGCGGATCGCCGCATTCGGTTCATCGGTCAGAGCGGCGGCTTCCATGGCCTGTACGCCGATGGTGCGCACCGGGTTGAGCGCATTGCCGGGATCCTGCGGCACGAAACCGATGGCGCGTCCGCGAAGCGGACGGAACCGACGCTCGGGAAGCGCCAGCAGCTCCTGCTCTTCGAAGCGGACCTGGCCGCTGGCGTGTGCTCCGTTGGGCAGCAACCGCAAAACGGCGCGCGCGATGGTGGATTTGCCGGACCCGGATTCTCCGATCAGGGCAAGGCTTTTGCCACGTCCGAGTTCGAAGCCGACATTGTGAACGACCGCCTGCTTTTCATAGGCAACAGACAGATCGTTGACGCGCAGAAGAGGGGCGTCGGCCTGGGTTGCCGGTGCGGTCGTTGCGTCGCGAAGGAAAGATGCGGTCAGTCTGTTTTGCGGAGCCATCGGCTGATCCTGTTCACGGAGAGGACTGTTAAGATGGTGATGAAGGCAGGGGCGTAAACGAGCCACGGCCATTTCAGGTAGTCTTTGCCGATCGAGATCAGCAGACCCCAATCGGATGCGGGAGGCGGATCGCCATAACCGAGGAAGGCGAGGCTGGCGATCACGAGGATGGATTCACCGAACTGCAGCACGGCGAGTGGCAAGATCGAGCGCGATGCATTGGGCAGGATGTGGCGCCAGAGAATGAACCAGCGCGAGCCACCGAGCAGAAAGGCCGACTCCACGAAGGTTGCCTGTCGTGTCTTGATGACTTCCGCACGGGCTACGCGTGCGAAGATCGCGACCGCCGAAACGCCGGTGGCAATGGCGGCGTTGATGGTTTCAAAGCCGATTGCGGTCACGACGATCACGGCGAGGAGAAACTTCGGGATAGCCAGCAGGACATCGACAAGCCGGGCGAAGACGACATCGACCCAGCCGCCGAAAAAGCCTGACAGCAGCCCGATGATGCCGCCGACGACAACGCCGATCACAACGGCGACGAGAGCACTCGAAACGGAGGAGGCCGTGCCGTAGACGACGCGTGTATAGACATCGCGCCCGAGGTGATCGGTGCCGAACCAATGGCTGAGGCTCGGCCCAAGCAGTTTGTCCGCGGGGACGCCGACCACCGGACTGTAGCTGGTGAAAAGGCCGGGAAGCACCGACCATGCGATGACGATGGCGACGATCAGGAATGAAAGAGCCACGGTCGCGGGCATCCGGATGGCGGCAATCCGGCCGGCCAGACCGGCGCCCGGTAAGGATGAGTTGGAGACGAAGGTCATGGTGTCACCGTCTTGGTGGCGTCGAAGGAGGTTTCGTCCGATGTGGTCACGCGCCGTTTCGCCCCGCCCAGAATTTTGACGCGTGGGTCAAGCAGCGGGTAAAGGAGGTCGGCAATCAGGTTGACGAGAACAAAGACCACGGCTCCGAGGGACACGACGGCCTGCAGGACGGGAAGATCCTGTGTGCTGACCGAGCGCTGTACCAGACTACCGACGCCGGTGCGCCCGAAGACCGTTTCGGTAATCAGCGAACCACCCAGCAATTCGCCGACGGTTAGGGCAATAACGGTTACCACGGGCAATGAAGCAGGCTTCAGCAGATGTTTGGCGAAAAGTTTGGCCCGCCCGATGCCACGACTACGGGCGACGGTCGCATATTCCTGCTCGGCTTCCTTGTCGAGGTTTGCAATCAGGACTTCGGCTATCTGCGCGGAGACAGGTATACCGAGTGCGATTGCCGCAAACAGCGTTGCCCAGAAACTGTCCGGATTGATCACCCGAAAGAGGCCGATCTGGAAACCGAAGACGTGAATGAGGATCAGACCGATCACGAAATTCGGTACTGACAGGAAAAGCGACGGGAATCCGCGCAGCAATCCCTGACCATAACGTTTCGGGACAAAGCGAGTGCCGTAAGCCACCGCCATTGCCAGGATCAAGGCTACCGCAAGTCCTGCCCCCGCCAGAATCAGTGTCGAGGGAAGAACTTCGGCGATCAGCGTCGAGAGGGGCCGGTTGGACCGCATCGACACACCGAGGTCGCCGGTCAAAAATCCGGAGAGGGAATTCCAGAGCTGGACGATAATGGGTTTGTCGAGGCCCTGCGCCGCGATGATCTGCGCAATTTCCTCCTCGGTGAACCCGTTTTGTGGATTGCGCAGAACGCTGGTGATCGGATCGCCAGGCAGGATGCTGACGACCACGAAGGTGAAGACGTAGGCCAGAAGTATGACGATCACCGCTTGGCCGAGCCGTTTGGCAGCGTAGGTCAGGTAGGCATTTCTCACGCAGGCGACCCTCTCGGATTGAGTTTTGCGATGGCTATCAGTCGGCCAGAAAAGCCGTGTAGTAGCTGGCGTAAGCAACGCCGTTATACACTTCGCCCTTCAGTTTCGGGGACTGGACGTAGATGCGCTGCACGATCTGTGTTCTCGGAATGAAATAGCCCTGCCCGAGTACATATTCCTGAAGCTCCTTGAGAAGCGGATTGCGTTCTTCCAGAGAAGCCGCACCCGCGATCTTGTCGCGTAGTCCATTCAGTGTCGCATCGCGATCATCGAGCGCGAACCAGTTCTCGCCATTGTTGGCATTGGTCAGAATGCTGGCCACGGTTCCAGCGTCGATGAAACTGCGCGTCACCTCATAGGTGGGAATGGCCGGGCCGCCGTATTTGACTTTTTCTCCGAAGGTCACGACGTCATAAGCGCGGATATTGACCTTCCAGCCAAGCTTGCCGAGTTGCTGGGAGATGAGCTCATCCACGGATTTGGAGGTGGCAAGATAGGGGTTGGAGTGGAGCGTCAGCTCCAGCTGTTTGCCGTCCTTGGTTCGGATACCATTGGCACCCTTGACCCAGCCAGCCTCGTCAAGAAGCTTTTCCGCCTTGGCTGGATCATATGCGAGAAGGGCGCTTTCATCTGCCGCGCCCGGCACGTTGCTCTGGATGAACGACGTTGGCAGCTTCCAGTCTGCAGTGTAGACGGTATCGATGATTTCCTGACGGTTGATACCGGCCTGCAAAGCCTGACGGACTTTGACGTCGTCATAGGGGGCGTGTTTGGTGTTGACGGCCCAGCCGTTGACGAAACCGAGATAGCGCGGCGTCGCAACCGTGAAACCCTCTTCCTTGAGCGACTTCAGTTCCTGGGGGGAAGCGTTATAGGCAATATCCGCCTGGCCGGACTGCACCGATGCGACACGAAGCGACGGTTCGGACACCAGCTTGTAGGTGATGCTGTCGAGGAATGCGGGACCAGTGTGGCCGACTGCGGAGGGACCCCAGTTGTAGTCCTTGCGCTTGACGAGGGTAACATGGTCGCCCTCTTTCCAGGATTCCACCACGTAAGGCCCGCTGCCTGCGGTCTTGCTCAGATCGGCCTGTTGCGACGCAGGCTGCGCAATGCTCTTTGGCGAGATCAGGATCGACCCGTGATAACCCAGCGTCGGAATGAAGCCGAGCGTGGGCTTCTTGAAGAAAACCTTCACGGTCGTGGCATCGACCGCTTCTGCGTGGTCATAGGTCTTGGGGAACAGGCCGATCGGGTTGATGCCTTCGCCCTTGCGGCCTGCGTACCAGATATCTAGGTTCGCGACGACGGCAGCAGCATCAAGCGGAGAACCGTCGGAGAAGGTCACGCCACTTTTCAGATGGAGCGTGAATTCGGTTGCCTTGTCGTTCTGCTCCCACCGTTCGGCAAGCCATGGGCTCGCCTTGCCTTCGGCATCGACGTAGACCAGCTTGTCGGTAACGTGGCCCCAGATATGTCCCTGAAAGCTGGAGATGGCGCTGTTGTTTGGAATCCATGTGTCGCCGAGCGAGTCGATCAGGAAGGTGACGTCACCACCATCGTGCGGGGTGTCGGAAGCAAGAGCCGGGTTGAACCCGGTGGTTGCGATGAGAGCGGCCGCTGCCACTGCCGAAGTCAAAACGCGGCGTCTGGAAACTGAAAATAGGGAAGAACGTTCGGTCATGAATTTGTCCTGAATGTACGGGTTCGTGTTTTATGTTTTCGACCACCAGCTGCCGTAAAACGGCGCACGAAAGATCGCTTCCGCTGCAGCTCAAGCCGAGCGGGTGGAATTCCTGCCAGATGGTCGATATGGTGTGTTTTAGGCTGTCGAAACGGCCAGTCGGGTTATGAGCCCCACGCTACAGCTTAACCGTCAGCGGTCACATACATCGGGAGATGTGTATGCGGGTATGCTGTTCTGCCATCGAACAATCCCTTTGTTTTGGTATGCCTATCATGACCTATAGCCTAGCAGGGTCGGTCAAAGGAGAAAGACTAGTTATTCTTTTTCTAGAGAAATTATGGATTATTTTATTGCCGTTTCCGAAGGTGTTAGGATCGTCGTTTCCGAGTGCTGCCGATACTGACGGCGCCGTTTCCGGCCAGCGTATGGCGTGCTGACCGCGACGAAGCGGGGCAGGGCAGATCAATCATTCGTCACTGTCTTAACGAACGTCATTTCCTCGAAAATGCGAACCGGCGGCAACTCTCCTGTAAAACGTTCGACCTCCACCCTGGTAATCTGCCCTGTGCAACCCTGTGCCAGCTGTGACGTTCCGATGTCGCGCGTGAGGACATTCGGATTGCCATGAACACACATGGCGTTGTCGGCCGCCGGATCGTCCGGCTCGAACCATGCGCCGGTTGCGAGCTGCATAACGCCGTTGCGCACCGAACGGCTCAGCACTGCTGCAGCCAGACAACTGCCACGGCTGTTGAACAGCCTGACGATATCGCCTTCTGAAATACCGCGCGCTGCCGCGTCGATCGGGTTGATCCGGACCGGCTCTCTGCCCTTGATTTTCGTGGAGCGGCTGAAACTACCGTAGTCGAGCTGGCTGTGCAGCCTTTGATGCGGTTGGTTGCAGACGAGATGCAACGGATATTGGGCGATGTCATCTGCGGCTCCATCTCTGTTGGCGTACCACCGCGGATGCCCTCCACAATCGTCATAACCGAATCCCTCGATTGTCTCGGAGAAGATTTCGATCTTGCCGGATGGGGTTTTCAGCGGATGGGCGGATGGATCTGCCCGGAAGGCGTGGGCCGGCCCGCCATCATCGGGCTTGACCGGCAATCTCAACTCTCCCTTTGCCCAGAAAGCGTCGAAATCAGGCGCTTCGTAGCCACCAGCGACAAGCCCTTTGCGGGTTGTTTCGTAGAGGAAAGCGAGCCATTCGTGGCTGCTGCGTCCTTCGGTAAAGGCGTCGGCGTGGCCGAGGTGGCGTGCGATGTCGGAGAAGATGGCGTAATCGTCCCTGGCTTCACCCACCGGTTCGATCAGTTTCTTCATGGCAATCATCAGATCGTCCCGGTCTGCCGCGCCGATATCGTCGCGTTCGAGCGTCGTCGTCGCGGGCAACACGATGTCGGCGTGATGGGCGGTCGATGTCCAGGCGCTTTCATGAACGATAATGGTCTGCGGCACTTTGAACGCCGCACGCAGCCTGTTGATGTCCTGATGATGGTGAAACGGGTTTCCTCCAGCCCAGTAGACAAGGCGAATATCCGGATAGCGCAGGGCGTGACCGTTATAATGAAACGCATCACCCGGATTGAGGAGCATGTCGGCAATGCGCGCAACGGGAATGTAATCCGTCACCGGATTTCTGAACTGGTTGAGCGTTGGCAGCGGAACGGCCAGCAGGTTTTTGCCGATATTGCCAAGCGCTCCAAGCGAGTAGGAGTAGCCGCCGCCATCCAACCCGATCTGGCCAAGCATCGCCGCCAGGACGATGCCCATCCAGACCGGCTGTTCGCCAAAATCGGCACGCTGCAGGGAGTGGCTGACGGTGATCAGCGTTCTGGAACGAGCCATCTTGCGGGCTATTTCTCTTATGGCATCGGCACCGATACCGCAGATGCCCGTCGCCCATTCGGGACTCTTGGGGAGGTTGTCCGTCCGGCCGAGGAGATAATCTTCAAACCGCGCATAACCGACGGTGTATCGGTCGAGAAACGCCCGGTCGTGCAGCCCTTCCGTCACCAGCACATGTGCCAGTCCCAGCATGAGGGCGACATCGGTGCCGGGCGTGATTGGCAGCCATTGCGCATTCACCTCGGCCGGGAAGTCATCCCGGACGGGGCTGATCGATATGAAACTGGCGCCACGTGCGCTTGCACCGGCCAGCTTTTGTCTGACGACATGTTTGCTGATGCCGCCACCGTGCACATCCGCATTCTTGATTGCCATGCCGCCAAATGCCATCACCAGCTCGGTGCTGCGTTCGATGGCATCCCAGGTCACGCTCTTGCGGTCGACGTGATCGTATGGTCCGAGAACATGCGGAATGACAACCATTGCCGCGCCCGAACTATAGGTGTTGACTGACCGGACATAACCGCCCAGCACATTCAGAAAACGATGGATCTGGCTTTGCGCATGGTGGAAACGCCCCGCACTCGACCAGCCATAAGATCCTCCGAACACCGTCTGTGGACCAAAATCGCGGTAGACACGCTGAAGCTCGTTCGCGACGAGGGCCGTTGCTTCGGGCCAGCTGACTTCGACATAATCGTCTGCACCTCGGCTTTGTTCGTGACCGGGTTTGCCCTCAAGCCAGCCGCGCCGGACTGCCGGGCGTTTGATCCGTACCGGACTGTCCGCGACCGCTGCAAGATTGCCGAGCAGCGGCGAGGGATGCGGATCATCGGGGTGAGGGCGGATCTCGAGTTGGCCATTCTCGAAGCGACCGGAAAATGCACCCCAATGGGAGCTGTGGGGTTTAAACGAATTCATTGAGGCTCCCTCGCGTCACAACTTCCGCAAACAATGCCTTATTGCGGAAGAATCTTTCCCGGATTCATGATGCCACCGGGATCAATGGCGTTCTTGATGATCGCCATGAGTTCCACCGCATCGCCGTGCTCCTGCCGCAGATAGGCAATCTTGCCGGTTCCGACGCCATGTTCGCCGGTCGAGGTACCACCGACCGATATCGCATGTTGCACCATCTTCGTGTTGATGGCCGCAACCTCATCAAGTTCCGTCTGATTGCTCGGGTCCACGGCAAAAACCACGTGGTAGTTGCCATCGCCGACGTGGCCGAGAATGGCGGCGGGCACGGTGCAGCCGGCAAGCAGTTCGCGCGTTTTCAAAATGCAGCCACTTAGCTCCGACACTGGCACGCAGACATCGGATGACCAACCCTTGGCGTTGGCACGCTGCGACACCACGGCATAAAACGCGTTGTGTCGCGCCTTCCACAGCCGGTTGCGATCTTCGGGAGCATTGGCCCATTCGAAATCGCGACCGCCATTCTCCCTGACGATTTCGGCAACGATTTCCACCTGCTCCCGCACACTTGCCGGTGTGCCATGGAATTCGAAGGCGAGGGTGTCTTCAAGCGTAAGCGAGAGGTTGGAATAGGTGTTGACGGCTTGGATCAGACCGCGATCCATCAGCTCCATGCGTGCGACCGGAATACCGAGCTGGACGACCTGGATCGCCGCCGATACTGCCTGTTCAACATTTTCAAACGAGCAAAGCGCTGCGGATATCGTTTCCGGAATTCCGTAAAGGCGCAGCGTCACCTCGGTAATGATCCCGAGCGTGCCTTCGGAGCCGACGAACAGCCGCGTCAGGTCATAACCTGCCGAGGATTTGCGTGCTCGTCCACCAGTTCGGATGATCTTTCCATCCGGCAACACAACGGTCAAACCCAACACGTTTTCACGCATGGTTCCGTAACGCACGGCATTGGTGCCTGATGCGCGCGTCGAGGCCATGCCGCCAATCGAGGCGTTGGCGCCGGGATCGATGGGGAAGAACAGGCCCAGATCGCGAAGGTAGCTGTTGAGCTGCTCACGCGTTACACCCGCCTCAACCGTGCAGTCGAGATCCTCCGGGCTGATGCGGGAAATCCGCGACAGGCGCGACAGGTCGATGGAAACCCCGCCACGCACCGCAGTAAGGTGTCCTTCCAGAGACGTGCCGGCGCCAAAAGCAATGACGGGGACGTTTTCAGCCGCACAAAGGCGGACGATTTCGGAAACCTCATCCGTGGTTTCGGCAAAGACCACTGCGTCCGGAATGGCAGGCGTGTGGTGGGATTCACCGCGCCCATGCTGTTCACGCAGCGCCTGAGACACCGAGAACCGGTCCAAGAACCGCTGGCTCAGTGCTTCAGCCAGAGATGCCGGGAGCGCGCTCACGCACGAGCCCCCGTTTCGACCGGCGTGTTCCGCGGTGAGCCCCATTCGATACAGGAGCCGTCGTAAACAACGACAGCGTTTTTGCCGGCAAGATGCAGGCCGAAAGCAAGCGCCCCTTCCGTCGCGCCCGAACCGCAGTTTGCGATCACGGGACGGGACAGATCCAGCCGCACGGCCCCGAATGCTATGGCGATTGCAGCGGCATCCAGCAATTCCACGTCGAGATTGACCGGATCGGGATGGTCCAGATGCGTCGCCAGCCATCCGCTAGAGACGAAAGGGCCAGGCAGGGTGAGGAACATCGAGGACTCCGAAAAAAGGGTTTGCAGCAGATGCGGCAGAAAATGACGCTCGCGTCTTGCGGAGCGCGAAGACAGGAGGAGGTCAGGCAACCAGCTTTTCACCCTTGAGATGGCGTTCAAGGAACGCAGGCTGTCCTGCCCCCAGTAAAGTTCACCTTGATAACCATAGGTTGGCAGACCGAACACACCTGAGGTCTTGGCCATCTCAAAGTCGACGTCGCGGGACGTCTGGATCGCGTCGCTTTTAGCAAGTTCGTCCAAGGCAGCTCCGTCAAACCCTGCCGCGTTGGCAATCGAACGCCGCACATCTGCGTTGCCAATATCGTCACCGCGTCCCCAGAAGGCTTCCTGGAGGGCGCCGGTGAGTTTCAGCCAGTCTTGCCCGGAATGGATGGCGGCAAGTACCATCAGGCCCGCGGGCGTCGGGTCGGCGAGGCTGTCGCGGTTGTCCAGGCTCAACGCCTTGCCGCGCACCGCGGCCCAGCGCTTCAAGTCCTTTGTCCAGTACGCACGGCGGGCTTCTGGCCGGTTGCGGGAGTAAATGCCGCCATTGTCTTCGATCAGCGGGATAACGTGCGGGCGGATCGTCGCATCATGCTCTCGAGCCAGAGCGGCGAACGTTTCGAGGCCGATATAGGCCCAGGGTGAACCGACGCTAAAGAAATAGTCGATGGTCTTTGTCATTACTGATGCTTTTGCGATGGCTGGTGAGAAGATGTTTCCATATCAAACACTTGCAACGCACAATCCCTGGCGACGAGAACCGCCTGCGGATCGCGCCCGACAGCGACGGTCGCAAGAGCCCCCTCATAGAGGAGGGCGAGATGGGCGGCTGCCTGTTCAGGCCGGTTGGCCACCCTTGCCATGATGGCGTTGAAGATTTCCCGAACCTTTGTCTTATGGTGGCGAGCCACAGAAACAACGCGTTCGGAATCACCGTGCTCGGCAACAGCGAGCGCGAAGGCGCAACCGCGAAACTCGGGGCTGTCGGCTTTTTCGTGCAGTCTTTCGAAAATCACCCGAATCTGTTCCCGCGGCGTGCCTGCCGCCTGTCGCACTTCCTCGAGCGAACGGATAACCCCGTTGTGACGGGCCTGTAGATAGGCCGCGACGAGATGATCTTTGGAAGGAAAGTGCCTATAGAGCGTTGCCTTGGCAACGTTCGCCTCATCAATGATGCGATCGATGCCGACGGCTCTTATGCCCTCACGATAAAACAGTGCACTTGCGGTCTTAAGGATCTGGTCTGAAATGGTTTCTGTCATTGCATCGCTTTGATTTGATCGCAGGGAAGTACTGCTTACACTGCGCTAACGCGGGTTGGCTGTCTTGCCTGATCGGAGCTGTCGACAAGCGCCTGCACCTGCTGGAGCGGGAGCGCGCCGGAAAAGCCACCGCCATGCTCCAGCTTGCCGGTCAGCACCTGAACTGCCTCGTTGTAAGGCGTTGGCACCCCATGCAGGCGGCCAAGAAGAACGATCTCGCCGTTGAGATAGTCGACTTCACTTGAAGCGCCGCGCGTGAAACTTTGCCATGTGGATTGTTGGCCGGGCTGGATGCCGCTGTTCGGTGCTATTTTCCAGTTTGAGATGTCGACGGCCCTTTCGGCGGGCGAGGCGAAGGTATAGCCCGCAGCCTGCAGGGCATCCCGAGCCTCCGCTACCAGAGATTCGCCGATTGATGTCTTGAGATCGACCGCACCATCGAACAGTTCGAGCACGTTTTTTACGTTATGCAACAGCTTTGCCGATTTCCACCGGCGGATGTCCGCGCTGCTTTCCGCAAGATAACCCGCAAGGGTCAGGTCCGCGACAATCCGCTCGCTTGTCGCATCACGCCCTGCAGGAAAGCGACCGATAGTGACGATACCGAGTTGCGGATCACCGCCAACCACGACCTCGCCGGTCTTCGTGAAACGTGCAGGGGTCAGGATGCTTGCGCCATAGACACGGGAAAATGCCCTCAATGCAGCAGCCTCGGTTGCCAGACCGTTCTGAAAAGTGACGATCGGAAGACTTGCTGCAACGCCGTTTCTCTCACCCTTTATCGGGCGCCAAGACCAAAAGGCGAGGGCGCCGACCGCGTCCTGCGATTTGACCGTCAGCAGCAAAACGTCATCCGAAGTGAGTTCCGGAGGGCTGCTCACATCAAACGCGTTCAGGCTGAGCTGTCTTGCGCCGGACGGTCTCTGGAAACGAAGGCCATATTTCCGGATATGCTCGATTTGGGCACCGCGACCGATGAGTGCATAGTTGATGCCGGTGAGTTCAAATTGCGCAGCAAGGCTTGCTCCGATCGCACCTGCTCCGACAATTATGTATCGTGTCATTTGGTTCCTGCTCCGACATCCGCCCGCTTCACATCAAACAGCTTAACTCCATGCGCCGCGAAGCAGAAAGACAGGTCGTTCTTATTACAGTTAATTTATAGAAAATAATGCTTCTATTTTTCAGCTGTACGACCGCGCCGTTCCACCGGCCTCTGAATGACGTCGAATTATTGGGGCATCTCGTGATCCGAAGATAACGGCAGGCAATCAAGACCGTTTGAATCAGAGGATTTACCACTGTTTTTTTGTGATGGTACCAACTGGTTTCCCCAGCAACCTAGTTGCAGATATATTCGCGAATTTCTCGGCTACGGAGCGTATTACGGCGGATATTTCAAGGGAGCGAGGCAGGTAGAGAAGCCCTCCCATCGGTTTTTCTTCCTCAGTCTTATTGGCTTTCCGCCCATACCGGCCGTCAGCAGACATTACTCCTGACGAACGCAACTCCCGGCAAAGGTGGTAGCACTGCTTCCTGTAGAATTCTTGATGCCGGGTGCTTTACTCTATCGAAGTCTTGGGATGCGATCTCCTCCACGATCCGGCCTTCATCCATGATAATGCACCGTGCAGCAAAACGTCGGACCAGTCTCAGGTCATGGGTCACGAAGAGATAGGAGATCCCGTTTTCTCGCTGAAGCCGTGCCAGAAGAGCGAGAGCTGAGGCTTGCAGATGAATGTCGAGGTTTGAAACGGCCTCGTCCAGAATGATCAGCTCAGGATTGACGGAGAGTGCGCGCGCTATGCAAACCCGCTGCAACTGCCCGCCACTCACCTGGGCTGGCAGCCGATCGGCGATGTCCAAGGGCAGTTCGACCATCCTCAACATCTCTCGTACGCGCTCCTCCCGCTGAAATTCGTCCATCGACGTCAGGTGCCGTAGCGGTTCGGCAATGATCGCCCGGACCGTGAAACGAGCATTTACCGCACTCGGCGAATCCTGGAAAACGAGCTGGACCTCGCGTCGAAATGCTTTCGTGTGTAAACGATCGAACTTTGATATCGGCTTGCCACGAAACACAACCTCACCAGATGTCGGTTGCTCCAGCCCGACGAGAAGCCGGGCGAGCGTGCTTTTGCCGCAACCGCTTCGCCCCAGCAGTGCCACTGTCTCGCCCTGCTGAATGGAAATCGAGACATCCTGCAGGACTGCTTTTCGGCTGCTCGTCCCCACCAGCGAATGGGTCTGATAAGTCTTGCAGATATTCTGGGCGCGGATCAGGTTCATGTGCTTGGCTCCATTCCATAGAGCGAGAGATGCGCGCTGACCAACGTGCGCGTTACATGATGTTGAGGCCTATGAAAAATATCCATCACCGATGCCTGTTCGACGAGACGGCCGTGATCGATAACCGCCACATCGTCCGCCAGCCGGGCAACCACCCCCATGTCATGCGTGATGAGAAGGACGCCCATCCCCCGTTCTTCTGCCAGTTTCTCGATCAGTTCCAGAACGCGAAGCTGGACGACGAGATCGAGGTCGGTGGTTGGTTCATCTGCGAACAGGAACGGTGCTTCGCTCAGAAGCGCCAGCGCAATCATCATACGCTGCAACATGCCCCCACTCATCTCAAAGGCGTGCAGCCCAAGAATGGTCTTTATGTCGTCAAGCCCTGCCGCTCGCATCGAATGTTCGATCCGGTCCCCAGCGTCAGAATTCTGCTTGCCTAGAGCCCGCAATGTCTCGACGGCGTGGTCGCGCATCGTTCGGACAGGATTGAACGCACTTCTTGGATTCTGCATGATCGTGGCGACATGTCGTCCTCTCAGCGTCGCCGCATTGTACGCTTGGCCATCGATGGTCACGCGTCCATGCATCATGGTCACGCCGGGCGGCATGACACCAAGCGCCGCCGAACAGGTCATGGACTTGCCGGAACCGCTCGCTCCAACCAGAGCGAGAACGCGGCCACGCTGAACCGTGAGAGAAAGGTTGTCAACGAGCACACGCCGCTGACCGTCGATCATGGCGGTTGCGGTCAGTTCTTCGATGCAAAGGGTTTTACTGGTCAATGGCTGTGCTCCGCCTTGAGATGCGGGTCGAGACGGTCACGCAGGGCGTCCCCGAGAATGTTGAAGGCCATGACGCTCAGGAAAAGCGCCAGCCCCGGCCACAAGATCAACATAGGCGCCGTCCAGACGAACTGTCGGGCATCGCTGATCATGACGCCCCATTCCGCGGTGGGTGGAGTAACACCGAGGCCGAGGAAGGACAGGCCCGACACATGCAGCATGATATGGCCGACATCGAGGGTCGCCAGCACCACCAGCTGCGAGAAGGTTGCCGGCAGAAGATGCTCGACAAATGTCCGGATCGGTCCCGCGCCGCTCATTCGGGCGGCGAGCAGAAAATCCCGGTGCCTGAGCGACATGACGATCCCGCGCACGATTCGGGCGTACCAGGCCCAGTGCGAAAGAGCGATGGCGAGGATGACATTCGCGAGTCCGGTGCCCAGCATGCCGACCATGAACAACGCGAGGATGAGTGTCGGAAAGGTCAGAAACACGTCGGTGACGCGCATGATGAACTTATCTGTCCTGCCTCCGACAAAACCGGCCGCACCGCCGATGACGATGCCTAAGGCGAGAATAAGAGCAAGTGTGATCGCCACGGAGCCGAGCGAGACCTGCACCCCGGCAATCAGTCGGGAGAGGATATCGCGGCCGAGATGATCGGTGCCGAGCCAATGTGTGAGGTTTGGAGACTGCAGCCGCCGCATCAGTTCGACCTCGTCCGGGTCATAGGGCGCGATCCACGGTTCGGCGATTGCCGCAATGAACAGCAGCAGAACGACAACACAGGCCAGACGCACGGGCCATCGGCGCGGGAGCTGCCAAATGCCGGCCTTTTGAGTGACAAACGATGAAGCCGAATCCATCATTCCGCCCCCTCCGAGGACAGGCGGATACGTGGATCGGCCCATGCATAGACGATGTCGACGATCAGATTGCAGATAACGAAGATCGTCACCATGACCATCGTAAAACACTGGATGACCGGATAATCACGGTTCATGATAGCCGAAACGGCATAACGGCCAACGCCAGGCCAGCCAAATATGCTTTCGATGACCAGCGTGCCGCCGATCAGCTCGCCGATATGCATGCCGGTTGCCGTGATGATCGGCAGCCACGCGTTTCGAAGCACGTGGCTCCGCTCGATGGTACGCTCGGAGAGGCCACGCAGGCGCGCGTATCGGACATGCCGTTGTCCCGCCACTTCCAGCATGCTCGCGCGGAGCAGGCGAGCGTTGATGGAGAGCGACATGAAGGCTATGGCTATGGCGGGCATGATGAGGTGAGCTAGGCTCCCGCGTCCCATGGGCGGCAACCAGCCGAGCTGTATGGAGAACACCAGAACCAGCAGGAAACCGAGCCAGAAGTTCGGCATGGACACGCCGAGAAAGACGACGACCCGGACGACCTGATCTTGCCAGCCTTCGCGGTGGCGGGCGGCCCAGATGCCAAGCGGAATGGACAAACCAAGCGTCAGGACGAGCGCGACGCCCGCGAGCTGCAGCGTAGCGGGCAGAAAATAGAGGATGTCCGGCAGGACGGGCCTCTGGGTCGCGAAGGATATCCCGAAATCACCACGAAGCGCCTTCCCCAGCCAGTCGAGATACTGGGTCGCTATCGGTCTGTCCAAACCCAGCATCTGGCGCGCATCTTCCAGTGCCTGCGGCGTCGGAGGCACTTTTGAAAGGCGCAGATAATCCATGGCCGGATCGCTTGGACCGAGCCGTAACATCAGGAAGATGACCAGCGATGCCCCAAACAGCATAGGGACAAGCAGGATGATCCGGCGGGCGATGAAGGCAAGCACGTCAGTTCGCCTCCGGGACCAGTTTCTCGAAAGGTATTTCGCTCGACATCGCGCCAAAAGTGATTTTACCCACCTCTGGCTTTGCCACTGCAATCGCCGTCACATAGGTCAGAGGCAGATAGACGGCCTCCTCGTGAAGGCGGGTGAAGATATCCTTGTAAAGGTTTTGTCGGGCAGTCTCGTCGGTGGACACCAGAACCTGGCCTATCTTGGCGTCGATCTCCGCCTTGTCAGGAAGCCCGAGCTGCGCCTGATAATCGGCGTGGGAAGGTACACGCATGGAACTGACGAAGGCATGCGGATCGTAGGGTGCACCCCAGGTCCGGTTGAATATCATGCCGAAACGACCATCCCGCTGACGCGCATAAACGCTGCTCTCTTCTTCGCCCGTCAGTTTTACGTCGATACCGACCTTGCGCAGATCGGCCTGCACGATCTCGGCGATGGACTTGCTGACCGCGTCGGTACCGACAAAGCAGAGTTCGATGTTTAGAAGTTCGCCGCTCTTTTCCCGGATTCCGTCGCTCGCCCTGGCAAGCCAGCCCGCTTCATCCAGAATGCGTGCCGCCAAGGCTCGGTCGAACGCGTAGGGCTTGAGGCCGATATTGGCGTAAGGAACATTGTCCGCGAACAAGGTATCCGCACGCTTCTGCGTGCCGTATAGAACAGTGGCGATCATCCTATCCTTCTCGACCGCATGATTGATTGCCTGACGGACGGCAAGGTCTTTCGTTGCTCCGAGGTTGGTATTGATCGCCAGAACGCGCGTTTCAACCGGGGCGGAAAGCTCTGCCGTGTAGATACCCATCTTCTGGAAGCGCTCGTATGTATCCGGGGAAATATGTCCGTCAGTCCCGTAGATCAGGTCGATCTCACCTGTCTCGAATGCGATGGCGCGGGTGTTCGGATCAGGGATCACCTTCACGGTTACATCGCTATAGGCGGGCTTGGTACCCCAGTAGCCGTCGTTGCGCGTAAACACATCGCGCTCGCCCAGTTTCGTCTCGGTCAGCTTCCAGGGACCTGTACCAATCGGCGCAGCAATCCCGTCGACTGTGCCACCATTCTTGAACTGCGAAGGTGCGACGAAGCGGAAAGGGCGAGGCAGTGCCAGTTCCTGCAATAGTGGATAATATGCATCCTTGAGCGTAATCCGGACGCGGAATGTATCGAGGATCTCGGCAGCGACGATCTGGTTGGCAAGCTCAAGCCAGCTATGCCGGGCCCGGTTCTTCAACACGGCATCGATGTTTGCCTTGACCGCCGCCGCATCAAAGACCTCACCGCTGGAAAACGTCACGTCCTCCCGCAATTTGAACGTATAGGTCTTGCCATCCGGCGAAGCTTCCCACGACTGCGCCAACCAGGGTCCAACCGTTCCATCAGCGCTGTAACGAACCAGTGGTTCATAGACCATGTTCTGGGCAAACATCTGGTTCGGTGAATAGAGGTGCGGATTGAGTGGACCAACATTCATCGGCCAGGAGAAGTTCAGTTTCGGGTCGGCGTGAGCGCTGGAGGCAAAAGCAGCGGAGGCAAGCGCAAAGGCGAGCGCCAGCCCGCGAAACCTGTTCTTCGACATGAAAGAGCCTTTGGCGAAAGATTGTCGAGTATGATGATTTGTAAAAAATCGCATACTGCACTCTTCGTCAACGAGAACATACGCTATTTACCGTAGCTCGGATGGACAAAGTGATTTTTGGAGTCGAAAACAGGCCTGATCAGAGAGTTTAACGCCTGGAAGGAAACCGATGCAGCGGATCACCATCACCATCGACGATCACCTGATGGCGGAGCTGGACCGGATGATCGAGGTCAAGGGATACCAGAACCGTTCCGAAGCTCTGCGCGACCTTGCCCGCGCCGGGCTACAGCAAGCCTCTGTTGAAGAGGGGCAACTGGATACCTGTGTTGGAGTGCTGAGCTACACCTACGATCACAGTGCTCGCGATCTCGCCCGGAAGCTCACCAACACCCACCACGATCACCATGACATCTCGGTCGCCAGCATGCATGTGCATCTCGACCATGACCGATGCCTGGAAGTCAGTATTTTGAAAGGCAAGACGGATGAGGTTCGGCACTTTGCGGATCATGTGAAGGCCGAACGGCATGTCACCCACGGGACGCTGGTGGTACTGCCGCCGTGATAAACGGCATTGGAGAAGCTTAGCCAGGTACATCATGCCGGTTTGCAGGGTAGGGATCAGGCCTGTTCCAGCAAATGAGCCTTGAACGCTTCGGTCGGCGTCCTCTAGTTGTTTGGTCCTAGCATGTCATGGCTTGGGGTTCGAATGACGATTTCCGGCTTTTTATCGTTGAGTTGCCTGATGGCTTCGAACGGTGTTCCGAATCTCAGGGCTTTGAGTTGTTTGGCGTAGTTGTAGGCGGGTAGCCGAGCCTGAACTCTCAATGAAACAATCGCGGCTTCTTCAAGCGCCGACAAGACCGTACTTCTGCGCTCTTTGGGACCCATCGCGTCATCCTCGACGCCTGGCCGAGATCGCCATTTCCTCACTGTTTTTTCGTTGATGCCGTACCGCCGCGCGAGCGTCGCGGCTGGAGCTTTCGATCGCTGTAACTCTGCTCGAATGGCGTGCATGGTCTTGGCGCTGCCATGAAGAAATTGGCCCACAGAGTGTCCCTCTGTGATCGCGATAATGATACGCCATCACACCGTGGGACTAAACACCTAGGGTCTGAATGCCTTGCCTTTCATTCAGGCGGGCAAAGGGGCAGCAGAGCTCACAAGTCCTCCTTCGCGCAATTCCTGCCAGAAATCCGCCGGGACGGTTTCCTGAAGAGCTGCCCGGTCCTCGGCGATGCGGCTCGGCTGGCTGGCGCCGGGAATGACCGCAGCGACGGCCGGATTGGCGAGCGAGAACTGCAGGCCGGCTGCCTTCATGCTGATGCCGTAACGATCGACGATTGCCTTGATGCGGGCGATCTTTTCCTTCATCGGCGGCGTTACTGGTGCGTATTCGAAATTCGGTCCACCGACCAGCGCGCCGGAACTGTAGGGACCGCCGACCACGATGCCGAGCCCCCGTTCGGAGACAGTGGGCATGACACGCTGCAGGGCGCGATCATGGTCGAGCAGGGTATAGCGACCGGCTAACAGGAAGCCATCCGGCCGGGGTTCCTGCAATTCGAGCAGAAGTTCGATCGGCTCGACGCGGTTGACGCCCAGGCCCCAGGCCTTGATCACGCCCTCGTCGCGCAGCCTGTCGAGCGCCCTGAAGGCACCCTTGCGGGCGGTTTCGAAAACATCAAGCCATTCGTCGCCATAGAAATCCTGCGCAACGTCATGGACGAAGGCGATATCAATATAGTCGGTTTTCAGCCGCTTCAGGCTGTCCTCGATCGAGCGCAGGGTCGCGTCGGCGGAGTAGTCGTTGACGATCTTGTTGGGGCGGCCGTATTTGAACACATCGCCCTTTTCCCCGAGATCGCGGGCGCTGACATCTTCGAGCTCATCGAGGATGATGCGGCCGACCTTGGTGCTGATCGCATACTCCCCGCGCGGCTTGCCGGCCAATGCTTCGCCCATGCGGATTTCCGCCAGGCCGGCGCCGTAGAAGGGTGCGTTGTCGTAATAACGAATGCCGTCGGTCCAGGCGGCTTCTACGGTTGCCCGCGCTTCCGCTTCGGGAATGTCGCGGAACATGTTGCCGAGGGGGGCCGCGCCGAAACCGAGCTTGCTCGGAAGGATATCCTTGATTGCCATTGTCTTGATCCTTTGTTTGCGTCTGCCGAGTCAGGCGACCTGTACCGCATTCAGCACAAGAGCGGTCCGTTCGGCGATATCGTTGATCTTCGAGAAATAATTTTGGAAATGCGGTGTCTCGCGATGGGCGGCGACCGCGGCCTTGTCTGTATAAAGTTCATCGAGCACGAAGCGGGTGGGGTCGGCCTGATCCTGCCAGACGTCCCAGCGAAGGTTGCCCGGTTCGGCGCGGCAGGCATCCACCATGCCGAACAATAATTCCTTGAGGTCTTCGGCCCGGCCGGGCCGTGCGGCGAGGATTGCCATGATCTTGACGGGGGCGGACATTTGTTCCTCCAGTAATTTAGTGGATGATTTTGGCGGACGGGGTGCCTTTCGACGCCCCGTCATGCCGTAGAACCGTTCAGGCGGCTCTCGCCGCAGCGAGCGAACGGTCGAGGGCAGCGACCAGCCGGGCGGCCAGCTGCTTGTCAGAACGCGGGTTCTGGCCGGTGATCAATTCACGATCTTCGATGACGTTAGGTTCGAAATTAACGGTCGTGGTAATCACCTCCGCGCCAGCGATCTCAAGGGCATCGACCACATTGAAATACAGTTTGGCGTGCAGGATATAGTCCTCCACCACCTTTTCTTCCGTATTGGAGAATACCGTCATCTTGTAACCGGCGTATTGCCAGTCCTTCGCCCATTCCTTGGCCTTTTCAGGCGCACCGGTAACAAGAGCGGCGCGGAATTCACGGGCATGCGGCATGGCTGAGGCAACCGCGATCGGACCGTGGCAGAGAAGCGCGGTGGGCTTGGCCTTGTCATGGAAGTGGCGGAGGATCTCGCCGAGATCGGCATCCTGCATCAGGTCGACAACCGGAGCCTGGCCGCCGGGAACGAAGACACCTACATAGTTGTCAAGGCCCTCCTCAATGACCGAACGCAGCGTGCGAGGGGCATTCATGGCCGGATCGTTGGCGTAGTAGGCCTTGCCGCGGCGATAAGCCGCCTCGTCGCCCTCGAAATGGTCAGCGCTGTCGGATGCCTCGTCGATATGCGGCTTGGTGCCATTTGGCGTAGCGAGAACGATCTCGTAACCGGCGTCGACTGCTGCCATGGCCGGCACGACGGTTTCATTCAGATACTGGCCCGTGGCGCCGGTGCGGCCGCCCTGGACCTCGATGCGTGTGGCGTTGGAGCCGATCAGAAGAAGTTTACCCTTGCTCATTTTAGTCTCCATCAGGTTTGCCGTGAGGCTTGGTTGCCATCCTTTTCGGATGTGCTGACTATGCTCCCGGCCAATACATTTCGGAAATTTATTTATTTTATTCCAGATATTCACATGGCATTATAACTCCATGCGATATGACCTGAACCTGCTGCCCGTCTTCGTGGCGCTGATGGAAGAACGGAACGTCACCCGCGCCGCCGAGCGGCTGGGCATCACCCAGCCTGCGCTGTCGAATGCGCTCAACCGTCTTCGCGAGACGTTGCGCGATCCGCTGTTCATCCGCGAGCGCTATGGCATGCGGCCGACTCAGCTTGCCGAGGAAATGGCGCCGATGATCGGTGCAGCACTCGCGCAGTTTGACGACCTGATCACAGGCCAACAGGACTTCGATCCGGCCAAGGCGACGCGATCCTTCACGCTGGCATCGAACAGCTATGTGGAATTCGTGCTCATGCCGTCGGTTGTCGCCCGGCTGCGGGAGCTGGCGGGAGGCATCAAGCTCCGGCTCGTTCCTTACGGCAGCGATCTTGCGGAAACCGGCGTTGTATCCGGCACCACGGAAATGGTCCTCGGCCGGATCATCGACCCGCCGGACAACCTCGTGGTGCAGCATCTGATGGATGACGGGCTTGCCTGCGTCGTCCGGGCGGGCCACCCGGAGATATCCAGCAGCATTTCCCGCGAGCAGTATGAAGCGATGATGCATGTGAACGTCCTGCCGCCGGGCAGGCTACGCGCTGGCCTGTTCCAGGCGCTCGGCCGGCAAGGGGTGAAGCGTGACGTGGCGGTTTCGGTCACCCACTTTCTGGCCGTGCCCGAAATCATCGCGGTGACGGATTACTGTGCGACGCTGCCGCGCCTCATCTGCCGCGGGCTTGCGCGGGATCCGCGCCTAAAGGTGGTGCCGGCACCGGTCGATCTTGGCACGTTCCCCGTAGAGATGGCTTGGCATGCCCGTTACCGCAACGATCCAGCCCATCGCTGGCTGAGGGCGGTAGTAACTGATGTCGCGAAAACAGTATCGGCTGATGCGGCATTGAAAGCATGACTCTCTAGGACTTCGAGTCGTGCCATTAAATACCATTATGCCACACAGCATGCGTACTCAGACATTCACGCTATTTTGTCTACCCGTCGTCAGTTCTATACCTTCAAGAGCTTGGCCCTCACCAGGCCTCTCTCGAATCCACGGCTCTCCATGCAATCAGCAGTGAAGCAGTCCTATCTGGATCAGTGCATCCATTTACTGAAACGCAGGGATGTGCATTGCCATTTCGGCAACATAGCCTGCTAAACATTGGTCTGTTCAAGAACATTTCCCTTTGGCATTATGTCAAAAAGGAGCAATTTCAATGGCATATATCGTCACGGAGCCGTGTATCGACGTCAAGGATGGTGCCTGTGCACAGGTCTGTCCGGTGGATTGTATCTATGAGGGTGGCCGGATGTTTTACATTCACCCCGACGAGTGCATTAACTGCGGACTTTGCCTGTCCGTCTGTCCCGTCGATGCCATTCTTTCGGATGAGGCTGCTGCAGGTCGAAAGGATTTTATGGCTATCAACCGCGACTTCTTCAGTGCCGACATCAGCAATATCGGCTCACCCGGCGGGTGGGAAAAGTGGCGTTCTACCGCCATAGATCATCCGCAGGTGGAGCAGTTCGGACAATAGGCGGTCTTCAGGCAGAGCTATGCGTCGGCCATCTGTTCACGATAATACCGACGGGTCGCATCGGAGAGTGACTTTGCCAGACCACGCTGCTTTTCGAGCCGTGGCAGATCCGCTTTTGCCTGGGCGCGGAGTTCGCTACGGGCATTATCAAAATCCACATTGACCAGCCTGCGATCTTTCATCACGGTCGATCCATCGACAATCAGCCCTCTGGCATACCGGCCGGTCATTCGCGTCATGAGCGTCTCAGGCACATCGGCATCCGTGAAAATCGCATCCCGCGTCAGGCCACGATAGTCGATACAGACAAGGTCTCGGGCGGGTGGTGCATTGATGACCTGTGCTGCGCAATGAATGGCGGCTTTTAATGTGGTCTGCGCTGTCATTTTCTCATCCAGGTCGCACCCTGCCTGCAGAAGGCGAAAAAGTCTCATCTCACGCCAGAGATCCTGATCGTCATCCAACCCCGTTCCGTCCAGACCGATGGCGACTTTCAGACCGGCGCGCATCGCGTCTGATGCGGGTGCTATACCCGACCGCAGGCGCAGATTGGCAGACGGGTTCGACACCAGTTGTACACCACGTTCGGCCAGCAATTCACATTCGGCCTGCGTCAGCTGTACACCGTGCGCAACGGCAAGCCGCGGAGAAAGCAAGCCGATATCATCAAGATATCTGACGACGCCATTCGGAAACCGGCGGTCGAGCCAGGCGCGTTGCCGTGGGCTTTCCAGCAGGTGCATGTGCACACGTCGGTTATTGTTTGCAGATGCTTCTGCGATGGCTTCAAGCAGGGCATTCGAACACCATTGCGGCCCGATCGGACCATACTGAATATCAATAAGCCCGCCTGTATTTTCGGCTGCGACAATATCTGCAGCCTCCAGTTGGCGCGCAATCGACGCGTAACGGGGGATAGTCTCCTCAACTGCGCCCCATTCGTCTGCCGACATAAACGGCCTGAGCTGCGGTGGACCGCCGCCATAGGCCCACGGATCGAAGTCAAGCATCGGACAGGAAAGTGCAAGCCGGATGCCAACATCCGATGCCGCCTTGCACACGAGTGCTGCCTCTGTAATAAGGCTTTCCGCATTCAGGGAGTTGTGGCAGTGCATCGTTCCACCAACGCCGTTCAGCGCCAGCCGGGAGCATGCGACGAGCGCTTCCAGATAAGGGTCTGTGCGTGGGCGCAGACGCAGCCAGGGGATCCAGACTTCCAGTGCGTCGTCCAGCGCGGCAAAATCGAGTGTCCGGATTCCGTAGCCGTGGTCATGTGCGTTAATCGGAGCTGGCATTATCAGATCGCCGTCCCGAGCACCCGACTGTTCCGAAAGGGAAGCGCACTGCATGTCTTCAAATATTGCGTCGCCCTTATCCGGGACATGCAAGAAACGCGGCTTCATCAGGCTATTCCCCTATGTAGACTTTTAATCTGGATGTGAAGTCTTCGAGTTCGGTGCTCAGATGCTCGATAACAAGCTCGGTCGCCCGTGTCAGTTGCCGACGCCGTGTAGTGACAATGCCGACCTCAATATTGTTAACCCGCGAGCTGGAGATGCGGATCGCGACAACTTCACCGGCCTCAAGCTCGCGAAGAAAGCCAAGCGGGGTGAAGAATGCCACGCCGGAACCAGAAAGGATCAGTGGCTTCAGCATCATCTGGCTATTGGTGGCGACGAATGTGCGACTGACACGATCGAGCGCGCCGAGTTCCACGGCGATCATCGAACTCATCACCTCGTTATCGAGCTGTAGCAAAAGCGGAAATTGGGCGCATTCCTGTAGCGTAACGCTCTTTTGCCTCGATAACGGGTGGCCTGCGGCAACGATTGCCATTAACGGCATTTTGACGTTGAAGACGCACTCGATATCGTTGGGGCGAGCCAGATCGAATGTGACGCCGATGTCGCAATCACCCTCCGTCAAAAACCGGAAGATATTATTGTAGCTCTCGGTCCTCACGCGGAAATCGATAGCCGGGTGGCGCGCGTGAAAGCCACGGACAAAGTCCGGCAAAAACTGCACTGTCAGACTGTCAAGACAGGCGATGTGAACCCGTCCGGTTCTTTTTCCGGTCAAGTCGCCAAGATCGGATTTCATGATCAAATAGTCATGCAGCGTTTCGCGGGCATGGCGCAGTACGATTTCTCCGGCCATGGTCAGCCGGAGGCCATCGGAAAACCGCTCGAACAGCGGAGTTCCCAGCTCATCTTCCAATTTTTTGATCTGCCGGCTCAGAGCAGATGTCGCGACATTCAACTCTTCCGACGCCTTGCGGATAGAGCCGGATCGCGCGACCTCCGTAAAATATTTCAGGATGCTTGCATGCATGGTGATCTCCGGTCAGCATCGGTGCGCTTTTCGGAAATGAATAGCACGCTCAGCACCCTCGCCAAACGGGCTGTCTTTTCTCTTGAAATGCAAGGACGCCTTCCTTCGCATCTTCACTGCTCAAGGCTTTCAGCAATGCGGGGGTTCGGAGCGCCTGCGCTTCGGAGGGAGCAAGATGCCCGGTGCGATTGACCGTCTGTTTTATGGCCCTGAGAGACAAAGGCGCGCAGGCGACGATTTCGGCAACCCAGCGATTTACTGCCTCATCCAGATTTTCGGGTGTCACGACTTCGTTGACGATCCCGAATGCCTGCATTTCCACCGCGCTGAACTGCCGTCCGGTCATCATGATGCCCATGGCCTGGTTAAACGGAATCTTGCGCTGAAGCATCACCATGCCTCCGTCCAGTGGCATTCGGCCAACCCTGGCTTCTGGTAGTCCGAAACGGGCATTGTCGCTGGCGATGACGATATCGCAGCCAAGTACCATCTCGAAGCCGCCGCCGAGTGCAAAACCGTTGACGCGGGCGATGACCGGAATATCGAGGCTTTTTCGAAACGCGATGCCGCCGAACCCACTGGGGCGGCTTTCCGCCCAGTATTCCAGCCCGGTTTTCTGGATACCGGTGGCTCCGCCCTTGAGATCAGCGCCAGCGGAAAAGGCCCGTTCACCTGCGCCGGTGAGAACAACGCAACTGATATCGTCGCGTGCCTCGATAAGGCGCCAGATGCGCTCCAGCTCCAGCTCTGTTGCCGGATCAATGGCATTCATGCGCTCAGGTCGGTTGATGGTTACGCGCGCGACGCGGTTCTCGGTGCTGAAGAGAACACTCACGCCGCGTCTCCCGTGAGAAGGCCCAGGGACTGGATGATCTCATCATTATGTTCGCCAAGTTTCGGTGGTTTCAGACGAACCGAAACCTTCGCAGCAGACATTTCAATGGGTGAGCCGATGACACGAACAGGGCCAGCCGCCGTTTCGCCAACTTCAAGAATAAGGCCGTTTATCAACGTCTGTTCATCTTCGAGCGCTTCGGGAAGTGAGCGCACTGGCGCGCACAGAATATCGACGTCTTCAAGCCGCTTCAACCAGTGTGCTGTAGAGTTCGTGGCAAAACGCGCCCGGAAAATGGCGTGTAATTGGGGGCGTGTCTGCGCCTGGGCATCGAAATCCGCATGTTCGGACAATGCCGAGAGATCATCGATCTCAAGTGCATTGCAAATATCGCGAAGCGGATTTTCCTTGAAGGCGCCGACCATGACGATTGCGCTATCCGTGGTTTCGAAAACACCGCTGAGCGGAAAGGACGACCAGTTGAGTTCCTTGCCACGCATCATGTGCATGGTGCCTTCCTGCATCTGCATGGCAATCAGCGAACTGTATAGGCTGACGGCAACCTGCTGGCCTTCACCCGTTTTTTCGCGATGCAGGAGCGCCAGAAGAATGCCCTGTACGAGATGCATACCAGCCGAATAATCGGCAATCGTCGTCGAATAGATCGCCGTTGGATGGGTATAATCTGACTTGCGCTGCATAACGCCGGTCATTGCTTGGGCCAGCGTGTCCTGTCCGCCCTTGTGGCGATACGGGCCTTCGAGACCGAAGCCTGTGCCCACGGCAAAGATCAGCTTCGGATTGATCTTTTTGAGATCGTCGTATCCAAAACCAATGCGCTCCATCACGCCGGGGCGGAAATTATTCACGACGACATCGGCATGGCGAAGCAGTTCCCGGACGACATCGCAAGATTGCTTGTCCTTCAGATTGACGGACAGGCTGCGCTTGTTACGGTTCAGCGAGGTGAAGACAGGGTTGTTAAGTCCATCGGGGTCCGAACCCACGGACCAGCGGGAAAGATCCCCGATCTTCATCTTTTCGATCTTGATGACGTCCGCGCCATAATCGGCCAGCATCTGGGTGCAGCAAGGGCCAAGCATCACCTGCGTGAAGTCCACGACACGGATACCGTCGAGCGGGAGAGTTGTCATTCTGCAGCCTCCAGATAGCTTGCATTTGCAGAGGGGATATCACCGGGGTCGGCACCCTGGTTGCGAAGGATACTGCGGATCTTCGTGATATCAGCTTGTCGGGCCGTGACTCCGGCATTCAGGGCAACCACTGCGGCCACGCCTGCGGCCTCGCCCATGGCCATGCAGGGCGGGATTTCGCGGCTTGATTTCTGGGCCTGCGGTGTCGCCGAATAGTGACGTCCTGCAACGATCATCTGCTCCACATCCTTCGGCAGCATGGCGCGATAGGGCGTGTAGTAGTCGCGGCCACGGCAGATCGTATCTGCGAAATGCCGACGATTCATCACGTCATCCTTTGTCACGACATAGGAGCCTTCGAGAAGACGCGTCTGACGAACGCCGGTTTGAGGTGCGAAATCAACCACATAGGCATTTTCAAAGCCGGGCATTTTTTCGCGGGCGAAATCCAGCAGGCGACCAATGCGGCTTCGGCCTTCAATCTCGGCCGTGGTCAGGTCCTCTACCTTCAAACCGCTGAGTTTCGGCATATGCGGGCAGTTCAGCCACACGACGCCTGGCAGCGGCGTTTTCAACCACCAGAACGACCAGCATCCACCGATCAGGCGTTTCGCTTCATGATCAAGCTGCTTGAATGTTTCGGGCTCCTCGCGCTCGAAACGCTCAGCGGCATCGGTATCGACGCCGCCCCATCGCGACACAGTGGTGAGGATAAAATCGGACTCGGTGTTTGCCGCACCTGCATTGGCCGCGACATCAAGATCCCCGGTCGTATCTATGACGATGCTACCCATGATCGCTTCCAGTCCGGCTTTCGTCTGGCAGACAACGCCGGTAATCCGGTTGCCTTCCATGATGGCGGACGAGAACCAGCTATGCAGGCGAAGCTTTACGCCAGCCTCGGCAATCAGATCGTAGGACGTCTGCTTGAAGGCATCGGGATCGAAGGCCGCGGAATAGCAGATGGGATGAGGCATGGTTTGCGTATGGAAATCGAACAGGCCCCAGCGCGCCCAGCGTTGCCAGGCCGCCGGTGTATCGCGAAATTCGATCATGCGGTCACGTTCATCCGGAACCACGCAAAGGCCACGCTTTTGCATGCGCCCAATCATCTCGACGCAGATGCCCTGCACGGTGACTTCGGTTTCATTGACCATATCGTCAAGCACCAGCACCATGCCGCCGGATGCGAGACCGCCGAGATACGGGTAGCGCTCAATCAGGGTCACGCTCGCGCCATTGCGTGCTGCCGAAACGGCCGCCGAAATGCCCGCAGGGCCACCGCCAACCACGACGACATGCGAGCGATCCACGACTTTTACGCCGCGCGCTGGCAATTCAATTATCGATGTCATTTCATTTGCCTCCAGATAAGCTGCTTCAGTGAGCAGCAGCCGGCTTCCACCGGACAACTTTTGTCTCGACCAGCGATACGATTGAGAACAGAACCACCGCAGTCAGGGCTGCGATCACCACGGTTGCGTAAAGCAGCGGTGAGCGGAAATTATAAGTGGCCTCGATGATGAGTGCGCCAAGTCCGAAACTCGAACCGATCCATTCCGCCACGATAGCGCCCATGACACTGCTGGTGGCGGCAATCTTGAGCGCGGCAAACAGAAAGGGCAGGGACGCCGGTAGCTGGACTTTCCACAAAACTTCTCGCTTGTTCGCCGACAGAACCCGCATCAGATCAAGCATGGCCGGGCTGACGGATTTCAGCCCTTGAACCATGTTGACGAGTGTTGGAAAGAAGCAGATCAAACCGGCGATAATGATCTTGGGGGCAATTCCGTTGCCGAAGATCAGCACCAGGATAGGTGCGAGGGCTATTATTGGAATGGCCTTGATAAAGACGGCAATCGGATAGATCGCCCGTTCTGCCACGGTGCTGTGCACGAACCAGATTGCCAGAAGAATGGCGATCAGGTTTCCGAATATGAAGCCCAGCGATGCTTCGAGCAGTGTTGGGAGAAAGTTCTTCCAGAGGATAGGCGCGTTGTCCCTGAAGGCCAGAACGATTTCCCATGGGCTTGGCACCATGAAGGTTGGCACCTTGAAGACAGTCACCCCGATCTGCCAAGCTGCGACGAGACCGATCGTCGTCAGCAAGACAGGCATATTGCGGCTGAAGAGGCCAATGGTCATATCGGCCCACACCGCCTTTCGGGACGCGTTTTGCATTTTGATCGTGTCTGTAGTCGAGATTGAATTGCTCACAGGCATTCCTCCAGCAATGCACGCAGGTGGGCGGTTACCTGAATAAAATCGACGGTATCGCGTATGGCCAGCGACCGTCCCGCAGGAAGGTTCACCTCCAGAAATTCTTTTACGCGACCTGGATTGGCCTTCAGCATCAGAATCTTCTGGCCAAGAAACGCGGCTTCAGGGATTGAGTGGGTGACGAAGACAATCGTTGTTCCCGTTTCCTGCCAGAGGCGTAAAAGCTCCTCATTGAGCTTGTCACGGGTGATTTCGTCGAGTGCGCCGAAAGGCTCGTCCATCAGCAGAATACGGGGGCGGGTCACCAGAGCCCGCGCAATTGCAACACGCTGGCGCATGCCGCCAGACAACTCGTGCGGCAATGCCTTCTCGCGTCCGCCAAGACCGACCATCGCTAGCAGCTCGCGGGCGTCGGCGTGATCGTGTGACTTGCCTCCCCCGACTTCGAGGGGGAGGCAGACATTGTCGATCACATTGCGCCACGGAAGCAGCGTCGCGTCCTGAAAGACAAACGCGAAATCTCTATTCCCCCGTGCGACTTGCGGAGTCTGGCCAAGTACGGATATCTGCCCCTGCGATGGCTGTACAAGGTCTGCCATACAGCGCAGCAGGGTGGATTTTCCGCAACCTGAAGGTCCAAGCATCGTCACGAAGCCTCCTTCCGGAATGTCCAGAGAGACATCCGAAAGAGCGGTAAACTCGCTCTGGCCTTTTCCGAAACGCACCGAGACGTTTCTGATGGAAATTGCCGCTTTTGCCGTGGTCGGGCTTTCCTCGATGTTCCTGATTGCCAGCATGATCTCAGCCCAACTTCTTGCGGAAATCGCTTGTTGCCTCCAGCACGGAAAAGCTGACAACATCCTCCAGCGTTGGCACCGATTGCTTGAACTGGCCGAGATCGGCATAAGCCTTGATCTGATCGACCCAAGTCTGCCTGTTCATTGTGCCCCAGCCGTCCTTCTTTGTCGTTTCGCCAAAGGAGTAGCCCAGAACGGGGACAGCAGCTTCAAGCTCGCTTGCCTTGTCGAGGTTAGGGAATGCCTCGACCAGAATATCGACCGCTTCGGCCTGGTTGTCGCGGGCATAGGCCCAGCCCTTTGCCGTAGCCATCGTGAAACGCGCAAGAACGTCGCCGTGCTGGTCGATCTGGTCGTCTGTGGTGAAATAGACGTTTGCGTAGAGCTTCAGGCCCGCGTCCCACAGCATCATTTGTACGGAGTCTGCACCAAGGACCTTCATGGCGTTGATATTGGTATTCCAGCCGGTGACTGCCTGTGCCTGGCCCGTCAGAAGCTGGTTCATATCCGAACCCATGTTGACGATGGTTACCTTGTCTTCTGCGATGTCGTTTTTCGCAAGAAGGGCTCTCAGCAGGATCACGGCGGTCGGCTGCGTGGCGATCGTTTTGCCGATCATATCCTGTGGTGTATGAATCGGGCTTTTGCTCGCTGAGAAATAGGTGAAGGGGTGTTTCTGATAACCGGCGAGAAACGCCTTGATCGGAATGCCCGCACCGCGCGCCAGCATTACGGCCGGGCTGGACGATGTCTGGCCAACGGCAGCCTGTCCCGACGCGACACCCGCGACACCATCAATGTTCGGGCCACCAGGAACGATTTCAAGATTGATACCCTGTTCGTCATAAAAGCCCTTTTTCTTTGCCACGACTTCGCCAAGAACGCCGTTCGAGCCGAGCCAGCCCAGTTGCATTCTGACGTCGGCGATATCGACTGCATTCCCGGCGCGAACGCTGATAAAATTCTGCATTGTCGCCGCACCACCCAAAATGGCGGCGTTCGCCATAAAACGGCGGCGATTCATCAAAAAACTAGTCATGTATGTTCCCCTTATAAGAACTAGCTTCGCGGGTAGCGTGCTACGGCTTATCTGCCGTTGAGGGGATCATGCCGAACATAGGTGTTCTAATAAAGAACAATTATTCGCCTCATTGATTGCCAAAAAAGCAACGCATAAATCGCGACCTGTTTGTCCTATTTTTCATCATCGAGATCAGATTTGATGCAGGGGAGATGGCGTTTTTCATGCCGCCTGAACAAACTCCCGTATTTCCCTTTCGAGATTTTGCGTATCGTCACACGAAAGAGCGTATTGCGGCCGCTTGTTCTCAGATAAGGGTAATAGAATCAATGATCCGTTGGGGAATTCTGGGACTGGAGACATTTCAGAAAGCATGACGCGGCCTATAGGAATGAGCGTCGGCTCCACTCTTGTCCCTGTTGCAGGGCGAGATGAAACACGTACGCGAGATTTCGCCACACGTCGCCGCAAAACGGCAGCATTCCCGAGGCCGTGTACGCAATGCGTTTTGCCAATGATGTATTTTCAAGGATCACGATTTCGGAGGCTCACGGTCGCGCTGCAAGTCTGATGGTAAAGGGCATCAGGGCGTCACTAGGTTCGGCACGGGGCCGTGGGTTGCCAGCGTAGGCAAGCATATCCGTGAAGTTACTGACCATGTAACAGGCAATGTTGCCGAGACCATCCCCGTGGCAACGGAATATGATGCCTATTATTATCAGGTAAAGCGGGTGTAAGCCGCGCTTGCGGGCGGGGGCAGGGGAGCTGCCTTCCCCAACCCCGGGCCATGTCGAAAGCGACGCCGTTATGCCGTGCTTCACGGATTGGAAAGCACTGTGTCGCAAATGATCTAACGAGCGAAAACGCTGTCGAAATCCTTGAAGCCTTTGACTTCGATGGGATTACCGCTCGGATCGAAAAAGAACATCGTCCTTTGCTCACCGGGTTCGCCTTCAAAACGCACGACGGGCGGAATATCGAAAGCAATACCTGCCGTCTCCAGTCGGTCAGCAAGCGCAAACCATGCCTCCAGTGGCAGTACCACGCCCAGGTGGGGCATCATTACCATGTGGTCGCCGACTTTTCCTGTGCGCGTTACTTCGAAAGGCTTGCCTAGATGAAGTGAAATCTGGTGTCCGAAGAAATCGAAATCAACCCAGGTGTCCGTACTGCGCCCCTCCTCGCATCCAAGGACATCCCCGTAAAAAGTCCGTGCTTCGTCAAGACTGGTCACGTGGTAGGCGAGGTGAAAAAGTGATCTCATAGGCGACTCTCCAGAATGATGTTGATCCCAACATAGGGTTACAGTAGAGCAAGAGAAACTATAAATTTGTGTCTCTGAGGATAAGGATTTCTATATGGACATTCGCTTCCTGCAGAGCCTGCTTGCTGTCATCGAAACCGGCTCTATCACGGGTGCGGCCCGGCGGGAAAAGCTGACGCCTGCCGCGATCAGCCAGCGCATCCAGGCTCTGGAACGAAGCCTGAACTGCAAGCTTTTCTCGCGCGGCGCGCATTCCGTGCAGCCGACCGAAACATGCCTCGCATTGCTGCCTCGTGCACGGGTTCTGATCCGTGAGAGCGCTCATCTCATGGATGATGCGCTTGATGGAGATTTGAGAGGCGAGGTGAAGATCGGTGCGATTTCGACAGTACTAACCGGACTTTTGCCTGCATTTATACGCGAAACGGCAAGGCAAGCTCCCGATCTGAAGTTGCGGCTCGTGCCGGGATCGTCGTTATACCTGTTCGAGCAACTGCTTGCCGGCGCTCTCGATATTGCAATTCTTGTCGAGCCGCCTTTTGCGCCACCTAAATCATTGGTTGGCCACAGGATCAGAAGCGAACCGCTAGTTTACATGACCAGGGCTGATATAGCGGCGGATGAGGTCTTGAAGCATGCTGCGGGAGAACCTTTCATCCGGTATGATCCCGGATCCTGGGGAGGCCGTATCGTTGCGAGATATATGGAAACTTTCGATCTCTCGCCCGATATCGTTTGTGATCTCGATGCGCTGGAGACAATTGCGATACTGGTAGCCCAGGGACTGGGAAACGCTCTCGTTCCGGCGTGGCAAGGCCTGGTGCCGACGGGTTTCAACATCATCTCAGCTTCGTCCGGCACAACATTCTCCCGCAACATAGTGCTTATGCATGAAGCGATCCCGGCACGGCCAAGAGCTGTTGCTTTTCTTCTGGATTTACTCAAGCGCGGCGATCGCTAAAGACTGCGTATCTCGAAAGTTCAAGTCTCTTGAATAGCGCAATTTCTCGAACCCAAGCGCTCTTTTGCAGTCATGCGTTCCTGCGGGTCATTTTTTCAGTTTACTCTGGAATGCATTGCGCAACACAGTCGCTTCGGAGCAGGAGAGGTGTTTGAAACGCTCCGCGCCGTGGTCTATGCCTCTTACGAATCCGTTCAGCGCCGTCAATGTGACGGCCAGCAATAGCAATGAGATAGTGTAGGTTTCAGCGGAGCTTTAACTCCTTTGCCGCGACACTAATGCGCGTATTCTCGAGACGACGTCTTCAACCGGGTCAAGGGTTTCAGAATCGATCACCGCCTTGCCGACATCCAGGAATTCTAAGATCACCTTGCCGACCTCGGGGAGCGCAAGTTCTGATCCTTCCACAAAGTGAATCATCACGTCGAAATCTTCGACATAGATCCCCTCAAGAGCGATGGACTCCGACAGTTCGTCTCGGGCGTATGCGTCGGCCATAAGCTTCGCAACAACGGGGGTATCCGCAAAGCGGCGCATGTCGCCCATAGCTGCCGAAAAGCCCCCGGACCTCGTGGCAAACACGAGTTCCAACCCCGCATTTTTAAATTGATAGTACAGGGCTGCCAGTCTGAGCGGTGATGCCACTGAGACGACTGGCGTGTCTTCGTCCGGTAACAGAATCAGAACCCGAGAAGGAACGGTGTCGGTCATCGCATCTACCCCCATTCATTAATGGGTTTATGAGGAGAGATATTTGATCGCCAGTTGCATGTTGTGAATCGTTGTAAATACCCTACCTGGTGTAGCGAGGGTGATGGAACGGTCTGGCCCTTTTTTGGACCGAGGCATGGGATTCTGCGTCGACGGCGTCTCTCCAAAAGGGGAGCAGAACGTCATTCTACTGATAATTCAACGTTTCCTGAACTTCAGGGGGGCAGCTTACAACGACCCAGTTGGGCAGACAGTCGCCCGGACCACCCGCCGGCAGGCCGGACATCATACACATCGGTCTTGAGCCCAGTTCTCAAGCGACGCGGCTCGTATTGCGAAGACAGTCTGCCTGCGTTGTGTTCCCCGGGTGGGTGGGATTCCCGCCGGCATCCAGCGCAATGATTTCGAGGCCCCGACGTTTGAAGGATAGAGCATGTCCGGTTACCCGTACTCACCGGAAATGCTCTAGGCTCTATGTCTGAGCCCGACCAGTCTGCGAATGGCAATTGGGGATTAAAGATCGCGCTCCGGCGTTCGGACCGACTTTTTTCAAAAAAATTTATTCGACCGATGAAACCGGGGTGTTATTTTGCTTCCGCTCGATGGAGACAGACGGTGGAAGAGGGATTCATATTCGGCCCCTTCGAGCTGAGGGTGGCAAAGCGGACTTTGACGCGCGATGGAGAACCCGTCGCCGTGGGCAGTCGCGCGATCGACATTCTGGTGCTCCTCGTCACAAACGCCGGTCGACTGTTGACGAACGCCGAGATCGTCAAACACGCTTGGCCTGATACATTTGTCGATGACACCAACCTCCGCGTTCACATCTCGGCGCTGAGAAAGGCCCTCGGCGACACAAAGGCGGCTTCGCGTTACATCACGAATGTTCCGGGCCGCGGGTATGAGTTCATCTCGCCCGTCATCCTAAGTCGGCTACCAGCGGTGTCGTCACCAGACGAGCCTCCGAGGGCTCCCGCTACGGCACGCGGGCGTCAACGGGGTGGTCCTGCCATTTACGGCCGTGAACGAGCCGTCGAATTGCTCTTAGGGCAGCTCGCGAAATCGCGCCTGCTAACCATCGCTGGTCCGGGTGGAATAGGTAAGTCAACGGTTGCCAGGGTGGTAGTCGAACGCTCGCCGTCTGACATCATATGGATCGACCTTGCCGAGGTCAGTAATGGGGAGTTGATTCCGACAGAAGTGGCTTCGAAGCTGGAAATCCCCTCGAGAAGCGACGACATAAATGCAGAGGTCGCTGGGGTGATCGAGGGCCGCGATGTCATCATTGTTCTGGATAGCTGCGAACATGTGGTCCAGGACGCGGCGGTCTTCGTTGAGACGATCCTCAACCTGACCACGACGCCGTGTTTTGTGACGACGAGCCGGGAGCCTTTGCGGGCGTACGGGGAGTGGGTCCATCGTCTCGACCCGCTAGGCCTCCCCCCGGAGCATGTTACAGCGGCTGAGGCGCTTGAATCTGCCGCCGTCCAGCTGTTCGTCGAGCGGGCCGCGGCCGCCATGGGCGGCTATGTACTCAGCGACCTAGACGCACCATATGTCGTGGACATCTGCCGCAAGCTCGATGGCATGGCTCTTGCGATCGAGCTTGCAGCGGCGCGGATGGACACGATGTCGGCAAAGGCAGTTTCGGCCGCGTTGAACGACCGTTTTCGGATTTTGACACGCGGCAGGCGCACGGCGTTGCTTCGTCATCAGACCCTCCGCGCCACCCTTGACTGGAGCTACACGGTTCTCCCGCCAGAGGAACAGCGAGCGCTCCAGCAACTGTCAATCTTCAGGGGGGTGTTTACGACAACGTCAGCGTTCGCTTTGCTCGATGGTCGTGACGCAGTCGAGGTGATCGACAATCTTGTCAGCAAGTCGCTTATTGCAATCGAGCCTGGCTCCGATGGGAAACGGTACCGTCTGCTCGACACGACCCGCCTCTATGCATACGAGAAACTGATGGAAGGCGGTGAGATTGCCGACGTGTTCACGCGCTTGGCGGGCTTTCTCTCCGGGCTGTTCGAAGAGAACGAGCACACACTGTACTCGACGCCGACGGACGAATTGCACGAGGACTTCTCACAGCACGTACCAAGCCTTCGACAGGCGTTGGACTGGGCCTTTCACCCGGATGGCGATGCGATCGCGGGTGTTCGATTGACTGTCGCGGCACTGCCATTGTTTCTGCGCTTCTCGCTTCTCGACGAATGCTTCGTCTTCGTGAACAAAGGTATCGCCCACCTCGACAAACACCCCGGCCTCGACGAACGAAGCCGGATGAAGCTCTACGCCGCTCTCGGCTGGCCGCAAATGCGCTCGACCGACGGGCCGCAGAAGGGGATCGATGCATGGACCACGGCCCTTCGTATTGCCGAGGAACTGGGCGACCTCGACTATCAGCTCCGCTCTGTCTGGGCGCTCTGGGTTGATGCCATTAACCGTGCCGAGCCGCTTCTCGGGCTGGAGCTGGCCCAGATGTTCCAGGCGCGTGCGGTTACGTCGAGCGAGCCGATCGACCTGGTCATCAGCAAACGGATCATGGGCGCGACACTGCATTGGCTCGGCCGGCATGTCGAAGCGCGCGACCTCCTGGAGCAAATGATCGAGGAATACGACGCGCTCCCCCCTACAACCAGGTTCCAGTTCGACCAGAAATCCACCGCCAATATCATACTCGCAAGATGTCATTGGGTTCTGGGGAATACCGAAAAAGCGCTTCGGCTGGTCGAAGAGACTGTCGATTATACGGTGTCCATCGCCGATGAGCTTTCGCTGACCAACGTTCTCGCCGAAGCAGCATGCCCGATCACGCTCCTCATGGACAGGGTTGACCTGGCCGAGAAATATATCACTCTCCTCGCTGAGCACACCAAGTCCCTCTCACTCGACGTGTGGAATACATACGCGCGTTGTTTCCGCGCCGACCTGACCTTCCGCGAGGGAAGGGCGGAAGAGTGCTTTGCGGAACTCTGTGCGAGCATGGCTGTCCTGGAAAAAGCCGGCTTCACGCTGTTCAAGTCGGCGTTTCAGACGCTGGAAGCTCAGGCGCTCGCCAGTCTCGGTCGCTTCTCCGAAGCCCACCGCGTTATCGACAGCGCATTGGCCAATGGTCAAAGTTCCGGAGAGCGGTGGTGCCGTCCCGAACTCTTGCGGGTCAAGGCGCGGTTGATACTTCTGGAGGGAGGGACCGAAACAATCGGAACGGCCAATCAGTTCTTCGAGGCCGGCCTTGAGATGGCGCGATCCCAGAAGGCGTTGGCCTGGGAGCGTCGCATAAGGACCGATCTTTCAACCGAGCTTGCGGGATATGAGGGAGAGGTTTCATCACCCCAGGCTCTCGAGAAATCTACGAGGCGAGCGGGCGAGCGTCGAAATGCCGACCTTCGGTAACCGGTGTGTCCGATTTACCGGTTCGCACGGATTCACAACCATTTACTCGCCACTCGTGTAAACCCGAACGAGATTTCTGCCGATACCAACCGTCGGAGGACGAGAAATGATTTCGACATCAGCAGGCGTTACAAGGCGTAGGTTTCTCGCAACGACGGCCGCCGCCGCCACGGCGCTCTCTGCCAGGCCCGTGTGGGCGGCTGAGGCGCATCGGTTTAATCATGGAAATTTTGACATCACAGTCCTGAGCGACGGCTTCCTGACACTCCCGGCAGACGTTCTCCTACCCGATGCGTCGCCCGGAGAGCGCAAGTCGATACTGACTTCACTCGGTGGAGACATGACGGGAGCACCTGTTCAGGCTAACGTTCCGCTGATCCGCCATGACAATGATCTTATCCTGATCGACAACGGCGCGGGTGTGAATTTCCAGGAGAGCGCGGGCCGGTTGGCTGGAAATCTCAAGGCCGCAGGCGTCGCGCCGGAGTCGATCACAAAGGTTGTATTCACCCATGCGCATCCCGATCACTCTGGGGCGACCGTTACACCGGAAGGCAAGGTTCTCTACCCGAACGCGCATTACTATATCAGCCAGGCAGAGTGGGACTTCTGGACGGACAAACAATTCGAAACACGCAGGCCTGCGGCTCTTCATTGGTTTGCAAAAGGGGCGCAACGCGATCTTTTCGCGGTCGAAGACCGACTTACTCTATTGAAAGCAGGAGACGAGATCGTACCCGGAATGTCGGTCGTTGACACGCCAGGACACACGCCAGGACACATCTCGCTCGAACTCGCAGGAAGGGACAACCTGCTGATCACCGGCGACGCCTGCACGAACGACGTCATCTTCTTCGCGCATCCCCAATGGCATTTCGGCTTCGACACCGATCCGGAAACGGCCCTGAAAAATCGGCGGATGCTCCTCGACCGCGCTGCATCGGAGAAACTCAAGCTCCTGGGCTACCACTGGACCTATCCTGGCGTCGGCTACGCCGAGCGGCAGGGCGATGCGTATCGGTTCAGGATCGCCTAGCGCGGTCGATACCTACAGATCGGAGCCATGCAGGAGGCCTGAAGCATTGCTTACAGCCTCTCCTGTATGGGGCACCTGTCAGCACTTCTACACTTCCTCCTTATCATCAATTTACGACGCTTTACTCGATTTACACCGAACTCGAGGGCACCGTCCGTCTCGTCGCAACAGAGGCATCTCGCTTCACGGAGACGGATATGAACAGTACCGCCATCGCAGCGCAGCCGATCGCCACCAGGCGTGATTTCCTCCTCGTCGGAGGCGCGGCGGTCGCCGTCGCGTCGCTCCCCAAGTGGGCTTCAGCCGCAACGCAATCCAACTCAACTCAACAGGGGACTTCAAACATGGGAATTCTCACAACGACCGACGGTACCGAAATCTTCTATAAGGACTGGGGTCCCAAAGACGCTCAGGCGGTGGTCTTCCATCACGGCTGGCCGCTATCCGCCGACGACTGGGACAACCAGATGATGTTCTTCCTCAACAAGGGATTCCGCGTCATCGCCCATGACCGTCGCGGTCACGGCCGCTCCACGCAGACGGACACAGGCAACGAAATGGATACCTACGCGGCCGATGTCGCGGAGCTGGCCGAGAAGCTCGACCTCAAGAACGCCATCCATGTCGGCCATTCGACGGGCGGCGGCGAGGTGGTCCACTATGTCGCCCGCTCCAAGCAAGGGCGCGTGTCCAAGGCCGTGATCATCGGTGCCGTCCCGCCGATCATGGTCAAATCCGAGAAGAACCCGGGCGGCCTTCCCATAGAGGTCTTCGATGGTTTTCGCGCAGCCCTGGTCGCCAATCGCGCGCAGTTTTACCGCGACGTGCCTTCTGGTCCGTTCTATGGCTTCAACCGTCCGGGTGCGCAGGTCTCCGAAGGCATCATCCAGAATTGGTGGAGACAAGGCATGATGGGTGGTGCCAAGGCGCACTACGACTGCATCAAGGCCTTCTCGGAGACAGATTTCACCGAAGACCTAAAGGCAATCGATCTGCCGGTCCTCGTTATGCACGGCGATGACGACCAGATCGTGCCTTACGCCGATGCAGCACCGCTTTCGATCAAGTTGCTGAAGAACGGGACGCTAAAGACATATTCCGGCCTGGGTCACGGCATGTGCACGATAAATCCGGACGTCGTGAACGCCGACTTGCTCACCTTCTTTGAGAGCTGACGTCCGCGCGGCGTCAAACGCGTGCCGCGGGGATTGACCTGCTTTCCGCCCGGGTAAAGCCCCGCAGCACGTGTACTATCCAGGCCGCAATTCAAACGAGGGGATTTTCAATACTCATGATTCTCGCAAGGCATTTGGGCTCTTGGCGACTGCAACGGGCGAGGGGCCTTCACCCATACCTCCTACAACGATTTCGAGGTTGTGGCCGCGAACCTGCTCGACGGTGGCGACCAGAAGGTGTCGGATCGAATCCTCGGCATGGCGATCAAAAAGGACATGGCGACTCCGAACGCTGTGTGAGTTCATGCTGAACCGCGACTTGCGGGGCATCCAAAGCTAACTTGCATGCCGCATCTCCGCGAGAACTTTCTTCCGGAAAACTTCTGCAGGCGTTCGATAGCCAAGGCATTTGCGCGGCGTTGCGTTGAGCCGACTGCAAGCGATGGCACTAACAGTCAGCCCGGCCGTTCGCCAGCGGGCTATCTTACGACGTTCATCAAGACCAATGTGGGAGTAGGTGCGTTCCATTGCATCTTCCTTGTGACTGATAACCCATTGGTATCATTCGCAAGTCGCACTTCAAGCTTGAACCCACCCGGCCACACATCAAGATTGCATAAGATAGATTATGGAACTTTTGTGATGGTGAAATCTAGAGAAACAGCTCGATGGCGCTGGATGCCGTTGTTTTTAAACTGTCTCAACCCCACTGATACGTCCTTCGCGATTGCACCTGCCGATCTGGTTTGCCGCATCTTTCCCTTCCTGATTCGATGAATTGACAGTTTTCTTGTGCAAACCGGCGTTTTCGGTCGATAACCTTTCTTTGAGATGCTCTATCGGCGATAGCAAATCGCCCTGGCCACCCTCACTCGTCTTACAATTCGCCAGATGCCTCGCGGCGTCTCTGCTCTAGTTCTTCGCTGTAGCGCCGCAAAGTGTGACTTTCCGTCAGCAGGCCGACCGGCCGGTTTTCGATCCTGTCGTTGACGACAACGAGCGCTTCGCTTTCGGTGGCGTCGAAAGCGGCGGCGGCCTGGCGGGCGTTCATGGTCGGCAGCAAGACGTCGTTCTTGTATTGCAGATAGGTTTCGAGGCTTATGGTGTCCGGATCGCGGTCCATCGGGTCGGCATAGATATCAGGCACCAGCACGATGCCGGCGTACCGCCCGTCATCGTGGGTCATGATAACGCGTTGCGTTGAACCCAGCGGAAACTTCTCCTTGAAGGCCGCAAGCCCAATGCTGACATTGGCCTTGCGGATATCGGCACGCATCATCTTGCCGACGGTCAGATCACGTATCCAGCCGATGTCATGGGCGCTTCGGATACTTTCGCCGCGCAGATGAAAACGCCAAGTGGCGAATGAGTAGCCGAAGGTCGTGCGCACCACGAGCGATGTGGTGATGACGGCAGCCAGCACCAGAACCGAAATCTGAAAATCTCCGGTAAGTTCCAGCGCAAGGAATGTCATGGTCAACGGCCCGCCGATAATCGCGGCGGCGAAGGCGCTCATGCCGATCACGGCGTAGACGATCGGCGATGTCGAACCGTAACCGATATAGGGCACGCAGAATGCGAAAATCTTGCCCAACAGCGCGCCCATGAACAGCGATGCGAAGAACAGGCCGCCACGGAAATTCGAGCCGATAGAAATGGCGCTGGCAGCGGCTTTCAGCAGGAACAGTCCTGCCAACGCGTAAAACGGCAGGTCGGCATCGATGTTGAGGTGCAGCGCGCCGTGCCCGCTGGAAAGAACCTGGGGAGAGATCAGCGCCAGCGTACCGACGACCGTCCCACCAATCGCCGGACGCAGCCAGCTCGGAATGGCGCTCTTGCGTGCCGTTTCCTCGATGAAGGACACCGTCTGCATCAGCCCGATACCGATTACCGCACAGAGAATACCGAGAATGATTGTCGGGACGTAATCGGGCGCTGTCACTTTGTTCGCGTCAAACACGTCGATCGTCAGGCCGTGTCCGCCTATAAGGCCGGTGACGACCGTCGCGACCAGCGCCGAGACGACCAGAGGCGCGAGCGTGATGACCGTGTAGGTACCGATGATGAGCTCGATGGCGTAGAACGCCCCGGTCAGCGGCGCATTGAAGGCCGACGCGATCGCACCTGCCGCCCCGCAGCCGACGAGGATACGCATGTCCCCTCGCCGCAGTTTCAGCTTGATGCCGAGCTTCGATGCGACGCCGCTGGCGATCTGCGTGTAACCGGCCTCCAGCCCCACGGAAGCGCCAAATCCATTGGAAACAATATTCTGGATGCAGACGAGAATGCTGTCCGTCAGCGACAGACGTCCACCATGCAACGCATTGGCCTCGATGGGGTCGACCATCGGTTTCTTGCGAGTGCGCGACAGGATGAAGAGAATGACACCAAGAATGACGCCGCCGATCATCGGTCCCAGCAGCACCACCTGCCCAGACAGATCGCTGCTGCTCAATCGCTCAACGCCGAAGACCATAACATGCAACGCCGTGCTCAAGGCACCGATCAGTGACACCAGAAGACCGGCGGCAATGCCGATGACAACTGCAAGCGCCACCAGACCCAGTTCGCCGCGCCGGAACATGGCGCGCAGGCGGCTGGCACGCAGATTATCGAAAAAGCTCGCCATACTCGGTGCACGGAAAGGCTTGGTCGACATGATGTTCCTTTGCAGGCGATATCAGGGGGCTTCGATCTCGACCTCGAAGCGCATCTGGTCATAGGCCGGTTCGACATGATCAGGTGTCTCGCGCATCACGGTATCGTAATCGAGCGGGATATGCATATGGGTCAGGATCGCCCTTTTGGGAGAAATCCGTTCGATCCAGTCCAGCGATTGCTCAAGCGACAGGTGGCTCGGGTGATAACGATACTGCAGCGCGTCGATCACCAGCACATCAAGCCCGGAAAGCTTCGGCAGCGTTTCAGCCGGAAAATCGCTGACATCGGTGCAATATGCGACGTTCCCGACGCGGAAGCCCAGCGAATGCACGTCGCCGTGCTGCTGCATGTGGGCGTGGAAGGCGATCGGCCCGCCGGCGCCCTTGATCACCACCGGTCTAGTTATGTCTTCGATCAGATGTGGCTGAACGATAGGCGGATAACTGCTGCCCGGCGGCGTTTCCAGGCAATAAGCGAAACCCTCGCGGATACGCTTCATCGTTACCGGATCAGCCCATATGGGAATGCGGCTTTTCTGGATGGCGAAATAGATGCGCAGGTCATCGATACCGTGAAGATGGTCCGCATGTGCGTGCGTATAAAGCACCGCATCCACGGATTCCACTTTTGCAGCGATCATCTGTTCGCGAAAATCGGGGCCGGTGTCGATGACGACGATGGTTTTTCCACCATTCGGCGCGATCTGTTCCACCATGAAGGCGGCACGCGTTCTGCGATTTTTCGGGTTGTCGGGGTTGCAGGCGCCCCAGTCACCGTTGATACGCGGTACGCCGGGCGACGAAGCGCATCCGAGCACGGTAAAACGGCGCCGATAGCCTGCCACGCCTTACACCCTAGCCATCTTGGAAAAGCAACGGAAAGCATTTTCCGTGGTGATCTCGGCCATGCGCTCATAGGAAACGCCATGCACCTCGGCCAGAACCTCCGCCGTATTGACGACGTAGGCTGGCTCGTTGCGTTTGCCACGCCAGCGCTTCGGCGCAAGGTAAGGCGCATCCGTTTCCACGAGCAGCCGGTCAAGCGGTACGGTCGCGGCGATATCTCGGATATCCTGCGATTTCGGAAAGGTCAGAATGCCGGAGAAGGAGACGTAGCCGCCCAGTTCCACACCCGCTCTGGCAAGATCGGGACCAGCCGAGAAACAATGCAGGATGAAGGGGAATGCCCCCTTCCCGCTTTCCTCGGTCAGGATCGCGATCATGTCGTCGTCGGCGCTGCGGCTGTGAATGACCAGCGGCAGTCTGGTGACGCGGGCAGCATCGATATGGCGTAACAGGCCGGTTTTCTGGTCTTCCGGCTTCTGCGTATCGTAGAAATAATCGAGCCCAGCCTCTCCGATCGCCACGATCTTGTCATGGCTGTTCGCCAGCCGGATCAACTCGTCTGTCTGGATGTCCAGTTCTTCATCGGCATTGTTCGGATGCGTACCGACCGAACAGAAGACGGACGGGTATTTCTCGACGATCTTCAACAGTTCAGGAAGACGCCGCACCCGTGTCGAGATCGTCACCATCTGGCTGACGCCGGACGCGTGAGCGCGGGCGATGATGTCGTCGCGCTCAGCCTCGAAGTCGGCAAAATCCAGATGGCAATGGGTATCGATCAGCATGGCGCTCAAGCCTCGGGCGCCACGTAACGCGGGAAGACCGGCTTCGGCGCTTCAAGCGGCGTGCCCGGCACCAGGCGGCCAGCCTCACCAAGCGCTGCGAAGTCGCGCTTGTCCGCCGGTGCGGCCACCAGATCGAGCAGCTTTTCGCAGGAATCCGGCATGAACGGCTGCAGCAGAATGCCGATCTGGCGCACCACCTCTGCCGTTACGTAAAGCACGGTACCCATGCGCTCCGGGTCGGTCTTTTTCAGCGCCCAGGGCTCCTGGCTAGCAAAATAACGGTCTGTTTCCGAAACGACGGCAATAATCGCTGCAAGCGCGCGATGGATAAGCTGCTTGTCCATTTCCTCACGGCAGATCGCCAGCAGACCATCGGCAGATGCCAGCATCGCCTTGTCTTCATCGCTGAAAGCGCCCGGCGTTGGGATCTGGCCGTCGCAATTCTTGACGATCATGGAGAGCGAGCGGCTGGCTAGGTTGCCAATACCGTTCGCAAGATCCGCATTGATGCGGGTGGCGATGCCCTCTTCGCTGTAGCTGCCGTCCTGCCCGAAGGAAACTTCGCGCAGGAAGAAATAACGCACCTGGTCCAGCCCGAAATGGTTCACCAGATTGACCGGATCGACCACGTTGCCGAGCGACTTCGACATCTTCTCGCCCTTGTTGAGCAGGAAGCCGTGCGCATAGACGCGCTTGGGTAGCGGCAGACCGGCGCTCATCAGGAACGCGGGCCAGTAGACCGCGTGGAAGCGGATGATGTCCTTGCCGATGATGTGAACGTCGGCCGGCCAGTATTTCGCGCGTGGACCGTCCTTGTCTTCGATGTAACCGGTCGCGGTGATGTAGTTGGTCAGTGCATCGACCCACACATACATGACATGCGCAGGATCGTTCGGCACCTTGATGCCCCAGTCGAAGGTCGTGCGCGAGATCGACAGATCCTTCAGGCCCGATTTGACGAAGGAAACGATCTCGTTGCGGCGTTCGGCCGGACCGATGAAATCCGGCTGGTCTTCATAGAGCTTGAGCAGCTTGTCCTGATATTCCGACAGCTTGAAGAAGTAGCTCGCCTCTTCTACCCATTCGACCGGCGTCCCCTGCGGTCCGTAGCGAACGCCGTCGGCGCGCACTTCGGTTTCGTCTTCGGCGTAATAGGCTTCATCGCGAACGGAATACCAGCCGGCATAGCTGTCCTTGTAGATGTCGCCGCTTTTCGCCATCAGGTTCCAGATGTTGCGCGACGTCTCGTGGTGACGCTCTTCCGTTGTGCGGATGAAGTCGTCGTTCGAGGCGTTGAGCAGCTTGCCCATTTCGCGGAACTGGTCGGAGTTGCGCTGCGCCAACTCTTCCGGCGTTATACCTTCGGCGCGGGCCGTCTGCTGCATCTTCTGGCCGTGTTCGTCCGTCCCGGTCAGGAAGAAGACATCCTTTCCATTCAGGCGCTGAAAACGCGCCATGGCATCGGTCGCAATCAACTCATAGGCATGGCCGATATGCGGCTTGCCGTTAGGGTAGGAAATTGCGGTGGTGATGTAGAAAGGTGTCTTGTCTGTCATGACGCTCGATCGGCTTTGCGGACTGTTTTTTGGATAGACCGCTCTTAAACCATTGTTCGCACCAGCGAAAGCGAAAGCCGCACGATTTGTACGATCTGTTGGCTTCAGACGTTGCGAATGTCTTCGAGGATGGACAGTACCATCTGCTTCTTGTCGAGGTTATAGGCCGTCGCGACCGTAATGCGCTCCGAAAGCGTGGAGGAAAGCCGCGCATGACGTTCTGCAGCATCGATATCACCGGCCATTGCCAGCGCCCTCGCCCGATCCATCAACGCTTCGGTGGCGTGCTCCATGAAGAAGCCCAGGATGACATCGCCGTCCTTCTGCGCCAGCACTTCGGCCAGCTTGTGCATCAGCTTGCGCGCAGCCGGTCCCTCCGCGGTCATGACATCCGAAAATGCCTCCACGATATCGCTGCCGCCGTAGTTCACCAGCTTCAGCGCCTGCGCGACACTGCCTTTCGACGCTGCCAGCAGCGCCTCGCGCTTTTCAATGCTTCCGCTGATGCCCAGATTGTCGAGTGCATGAACCATGTTCGCGTCGGACAGAGGCAACATGCGCAGCGGCATGCAGCGGGACCGGATCGTCGGCAGCAGCTTGCCTGGCGCGTGCGAAAGCACCAGGAAAAGCGCCCTCTTCGGCGGCTCTTCCAGGATCTTCAGGATGGCGTTTGCGGCGTTGCGGTTCAGATCGTCAGCCGGATCGATGATGACGATGCGCCAGTTGCCGGTGCCTGATGTCTGCGAAAAGAAGTGCCCTGCCCGCCGCACCTCGTCCACCGTGATGGCGGATTTCACCCGGCCGGTTTTTTCATCGACCGGGCGTGTCAGATGCAGAAGATTATGCGAGGCGCCGGAGGTGATCTGGCGGCTGACAAGCGATTGGGGATCCGGATCGACCATCTCGGCCGGTGCAAGCGCCGGGTCCGGGTGGCTCAGCACATGATTGGCAAACCGGAAGGCAAGTGTCGCCTTGCCGATGCCTTCAGGGCCTTCGATCAGGATGGCGTGGTGGCCTTTGCCTGAACGATAGGATTGCGCCAGAAACGCCTCCGCTTCCGCATGGCCGAACAGTTTCGTGTTCTGCTGCGGCGCGATGGCGCCGTCGAGAACGCCCTGAACCTCGCTCATGGCGCTTCGCCCGCGGCTTCCTTGAAGCGCTCCAGCAGAGGCTCGACGAAGGACATGACGTCTTCCGAAACACGGTCTTCCGGCTGATCAGCATTAACGATGCGGCAACGCCGCGGCTCGGCGAGCGCAATGTCGAGATAGGCTTCGCGGCGTTTTTCGTGCGTCTCGATCTCTTCTTTTTCGAACCGGTCGGGCGTTGCCCCCTCATCGGCACGTTTTCTGGCGCGTGCCAGCCCCTTTTCAGCGGCAATGTCGAAGATCAGCGTCAGGTCAGGGATCACACCATCGATGGCGATACGCTGCAACGTCTCGATGAAGTCCGGCTCAAGATTGCCAGTGGTACCCTGATAGACACGGGAAGAATCAAGGAAACGGTCGCAGAGTACGACCGCGCCCTTCTCAAGCGCCGGACGAATGACCTCTTCGACGTGATCGTTGCGCGCTGCTGCGAAAAGGACGGCTTCCATGCGAACGCCGAATGATTCCGCAGCGCCGGACAGCAGAACATGGCGTACCGCCTCAGCCCCGGCAGATCCACCCGGTTCTCGTGTCACGATCACATCGAAACCACGCTTGCGCAGTGTCTCGGCAAGCGTGCGAATCTGCGTCGACTTGCCGGCTCCTTCGCCGCCTTCAAAGCTGATGAACAATCCGGTCTTTTCGGACAAAGCGATTTCCTGTGCAGTCTTCTTTTTTGAATCCGGGTTCTGTTTAGACCATATCGCCGACTTGTAAAACAGCCGCCTTCAAAGCCAGAAGAGCAGCAGTTCTTTAAGGGCGCCCGTTGCATTCTGGGTCAGGGTACCCTTGCCCACCGCCGAGGTGGCGTAAAGCGGCACTTCGCGCAGTAGGCGCTCACCTGAAAAGACCCGGAGCGTGCCGGCATTGGCACCGTTTTCCAACGGCGCGCGAAGCGGCCAGTTATAGACGATGCGGCCGGAAAGCCGATCGGGATTGTTGACCGGCACCAGCACGCTGACCTCTTCGGCCGGTGCGAGTTCGATGTGCGAGACATCGCCGCCATAGACGCTCACGGAACCGACGGCCTCACCCTTCGCAAAGAGGCGACGCTTTTCGAAGTTCGTCAGCCCCCAGTCAACCACGCGGCGGGCTTCTTCCTGACGGGTCTTTTCGTCAACAATGCCAGCGAGCGCTAGATAGACGCGCCGTCCATCACGCGCGGCCGAAACCACAGCGGCATAACCGCTGCCCTCGGCAAAACCGAGACCCATGCCGTCAATGCCGACGCCGAGGGCAAGAAGCGTATTCTTGTTGCGCTGAAAAATCCGGTTCCACTCGAAATCTGGCTTGGTGAAAAGCCCGTACTGATCCGGATAGGTATCATGCAGATGCTGGGCGAGCCGCACCATGTCCTTTGCCGTGGTCTGGTTGCCGGGATCGGGCAAGCCTGTCGAATTGGCAAAGACGCTGCGGTTCATGCCAAGTTCTGAAGCACGCGTGGTCATGCGCTTCGCAAAGGCCGCATCCGATCCCGCCATGCCCTCGGCGACGATGATACAGCCGTCATTGGCGTTCTGCACGATGATGCCGGTCAGAAGGTCGTTGATGCCGACGGAGGATTTGAGCTGCGCGAACATCGTCGAGGTTCTGGAAGGCGCCCCGCCCGTCCGCCAGGCATACTCGGAAACCGGATATTGCGTCTCGGCGGAAACCTCGCCTTTCTTGAGGGCATCCAGCATCACCTCCACCGTCATCAGCTTGGCAAGCGATGCGGGAGGAAAGTTCTGGTTTTCGTTCTGGGCCAGAAGCACCGTGCCGGTTTCGGCATCGATCATGTAGGCCTGTTCGGCCTTGGCAATGAAGGGTGCCGTCTGGGCGCCAACGCCCGTGCTGCTCGCAACAGCGACGGCAAGCACAACGGAAAGCCGGACGAATGACCGTTGAAATGCCTTGCCAAGATCGCCGCGCATGTCGCCCCGCATGGCCGCCGTTCAGATAACGGCAGCAGAAAAACCAGTCTGACCGTCAGCGCTTCGCGTTCTGACGCTTTACGTAAGCGAGAATGGACTCTTCGTTGAGCGCGCCGCGATCGGTCAGAACGCTGTCGAAGGCCTGAGATGCCTTGGAAACGGACGCTTCCTCGGAATAGGCGGCGGCATATTTGGACGATGGCGTCGGAACGCGCAGGTAATGACCGCCGGGATCGCTGGGCGCACGAAGGAAGTCACCATCAGGGCGCTCGGCTAGGAACGGACCGATTTCCGGCAGAACGGCGAACTGCTCAAACGTCTGCGGCGCGCTGTTGACCAGCGGCATGGCCTGCAGGGCGGCATTCTTCTTGGAACCCACCAGTGCCGTCTGGGTCGAGCCGCTGTAAGAAGGGCTGGACGCCGGAACCGGAACGAAATTCGGCGAGGCCGAAGCCACCATAACGCCGGTCGCGATCTGGCCTTCAGGTGCGACGCCCGGTGCGCGCGACCCCTTCGGAATGTAGGAAGCCATCAGGTAAGGCATGTCGTGTCCGTCAAGCGGCGCACGCCCGGCATATTGCACGCGCACATTCGCCGTACCTGTTCTCTTCATATCGAGGAGATCGGCAGTTTTGCTGGATACGTCGATCAGGCGTCCTTCGTGGAAAGGTCCCCGATCGTTGACGCGAACCAGAACCGAGGAGCCGTTTTCCATGTTCGTGATGCGGGCATAGCTGGGCAGCGGAAATGTCGGATGCGCGGCAGACAGATGTTCCTTGTCGTAGACTTCGCCGTTCGCCGTCAGGCGTCCGTGGAATGCGGAGCCGTACCAGGATGCAAGTCCGGTCTTGTTGTAGCCCGGCTCTTCCTTCGGGAAATAACGACGTCCCTTCACCGTATAGGCGTTACCGACCAATTCGCGGCCGCCGCCCTTTGGAATATTGTGGCCATCAGCCACACGTGGGCTGGCCTTCACGCCGTATTCCGATTCAGAGAAGTACTCTTTGCTGCGCTTTTGTTTCGGCTTGGTTTCTGAGGTCGTGGTCGAGCATGACGCCGCCGCGGCGCACAGCACGGAAATCGCAAGCAACTTGACGCCCGACTTGGCGTTGATGCCGAGTTTCTTAACTGTAGAATTCAAATCGTCTGTCCCACGCTGCTTGCGGGTCGGCGAACCGCCCCCTCTTTTGCCTCGATTGCATTGCCCCTGCCATCGAAGCACCTAACAGTCGTTTAATCTTGTGCATAACGTGGCGAAAATGCGAGCGGCTTCTGCAAAATCGATAAAATTGTAATGAACGTGGTTAACGATACATTGCCAAGCGAGCCGCCTCAGCCATGGCGGCTCATGCATAAAACCCTACAAAAACAGTCAGTTTGGAAGAATTGCAGCCTATTCCGTTATCCCAGCCGACCGGACGGGATTTCTCGCCCACACAGAGTGGGATAGGGCTGGCGACGCCTTATTTCGATGTCGCGGCGTGAAGACGGGCCACCAGATAGTCGTAGCTTTCCATCACCTGCACACGGTCGTTCGGCCCACGCACGATCATCGCTCCCTGCGCCAAAGGCAGGATTTGCAACACGTGATCGAAATTGATAGCGAACTTCTGATTGTTGCCAACAGCGGTGACTTCAATCCACATAAAAATCCCAACCTTTCGAGAATCACATTTCTCGGAGATTTATAAAGGCAGGATCAAAACTCTCAAACGGTTATCATCGTTGCCATCGCGGTCATCCTGCGATTGTTTCGACAGTTGGCGATAACCGTCAAAACGGGGGTTCTCAGGTCATCGATGACAGTGAGTTTTAGCGACACGTTACAGATAATCGCCAGCGCTTCACGCAAATTACCGTAGTTCGGATTGTGAGAAGTGGCGACGGCCGGCTCCAAACATCGTCGTGATGGCTGGCGGATGGGGTGGGATTCGAACCCACGGTAGGCTCGCACCTACGCCGGTTTTCAAGACCGGTTCCTTAAACCACTCGGACACCCATCCCGTCGTGGTGAGGCTTTATAGCGTTTTGAAAAAAGCCGTCAATCCCGATCGCGACGAGGTAGTCCGGTAGTGTTACTGCGCAGGTGCCGTTTGCGAAGGAAGGAGCGAGCCGTCCTCAGCTGGAATCGCTGGCAACTGCGGACGACCCTCAAGGAAAGCGAGGCTCAAAACAATCGCGACCAGCACAAGCAGCAGCCCCACAAAAAATAAGCCCGACTTGTCGATCCGTCTGCGCATGGCAAAAATTGTAAGTTTAAATGTGTGAAAATAGAGGCGACGGAACAAATTCCCGTACAAACGCCATGCCCGACGAACGGTTCAATCCTCTAGGGCGTCACTTCGTTCTGGTTGGCCGGTTTGCGGTTAGAAACGGGCTTAGATGCGAGATAGAGAACATATTCATCGGCGGCATCCGCCAGTGCAAGCGCTGCCTCCTCCTCTCGCCAGCCATTTGCAACGGCGTTGACGATAAGCGACCTCGCGGCGGCAACAAACGTCTCGCGACATTCGGCGATCCGGGCCGTCTGATCAACTGCAAAACGTGGGGGTTGAATTTGCTGCATGACGGCAGATTGCCATTAGTCCCGCACTTCCGCAAGCCATTGATTAAGCGTTAGTTAATATATCAAATTGCGACACATAGTTGTTTCATGATGGGACACAGTCATACATCCCATCGCCATACGGCAAGGCCTCGAACCACAAAGGCACATCCGCGGAAACCAGTCTTGGTGGATGGAGCGGGTCTGCTGACATGTTTTTTAGCGAAGCGTACCGATTGGGACGGATGTGACCTATCTCGGCCGCGACATAATGGGGTATTCATCATTCATCGCTCCCGGGCATTGCCCAACTTTCCCCGAGCGATCAACCTGCCCCGCGTTCCGCGGGGCTTTTTTATTTGGAACGCCTGGCTCCGGTCAGCCAGCACCTTATACGTCGATACCCGGCCTGTGACCGTCGTCGCGCAGAATATCCTGGAAAAGATCGATAATGGCAGGTGGCAGGACATCCGAAATCTCAGCGATGATCTCGGTCGCCCGGTTATAGGAATAGATCGCGCAGAGCGTCAGAACCAGAAGCACGATCCACGGCCACAACGGCTTCTTTCTTGGTTGCCCGGGATCAGGCGGGCCTTGCTCGATAGCCATTCTGCTATGCCCTTCGTTCAGTAACGATTATTGCGCCCTTGCTCGCGGTTCGCCGCCCGGCGCATAAGCCGTCCTTTGCAGGAAGCGGAATATATTGCCGCATTGCCCACAGCGTATCATAAATTCCGCCGGATTGCCCGAGGAGCGCTCCGCACGAAACCCTCTCGGCATCTCGTCAACGCGAAAATCCACATCCGGCGACCTTTTGTCATCGGACTCCGAGGCCTCGGCAAAACCCTGATGACCACACTTCGAACACTCGAGCTTTCGGGAATATCTGTCGCGCGCCGCCATCTGTCGTCCTTTTTACTACTGAAGGTCAGGTAGCAGTGACCAAAAGGCATTTCAATGTCTGCAGGTAAACCTCGGCAGTAAAAACGCCGTATCCTGCGCCTGACGAAGTCGGCGAACAGGATGCACCGGTCCAGGGAATCGGATATTCCGGCACAGATGCATAACGACGCACCATTGATGTCTTTCCGTTTCCGTCGCGCGCTTGCGGGTCTGGGCGGATTGTTCGTGACCATTGTTGTCGCAATCTGGCTGGCGGCCGGATGGTATGGCGAAAAAATCAAGAGCGCCGGATACACCACCTCAACAGACCCCGTGAGCATTACCATAGGCAACGACAGGCTGGTGCTCGCGAAAAACACCATTCGCGTTCCCTCTCAACGAGAGAATGGAGACGCTGAGCGCGTTGATCTCTACCTGACATGGCCTGACCTGCAAGGATATGGCAACGACAACCGCAGCCTGTTCGACGACCCGCAAAAAAACACGAACCTGATATTCGTCCAGCTATCCCGAAGCACCATGTCTGAGGATATGTCCGGGCGCTTCGCCCCCATCTATTCGCGGTTGGCGGAAGGTGAGCCCATACCTCTGCGTTACGGTTTGTCGTTGCATAGGCTGAGAGCCGATTCCGGTTACGGAAAGGAAGTCATACTGACCGCCAGACGCGACGGTGAGAGCGATTACGTCGTACGCTGCCTCCTGCCGGAGACACCGGACGAATCGACCGGCAACGATTGCCAGCGGGATATCCGTGCCGGACAGGATCTCACGGTCTTCTACCGTTTCTCCGCGCACCAGCTGCCGCAATGGCAAACACTCGACGCAGCCCTGAAGAATTACGTCGAGGCACGCCTCAATAAAGGCTGAATGGTAGGGGAATTCCCCCAACCGCAATGCGCTGGAAAAGTCGCATTTTAGGGAATCCGGACACCATTCATAAACCACTTGGTAACGCCATCTCGATAAAGTTCTTTCCCATGAGCGTTTGGGCGGGGCGTGCCCGGACGAATTGTGAATATGCGATTGAAGAGTTCAGCGGTGTTGAAAAGTCTATCTGGAGCACATGTGCGCAAAGCGGGTGTGAAGTCTTTCGTCAGGTTTGTTGCGTTGACCCTTGCTGCGGCGTTCATGGCCGCAACAACCGTTCAGACGGCTCAGGCAGAACCGAAATATGCCGGCATCGTCATCGATGCGAAAACGGGCAAGGTTCTGTATGGCGAAGACCCGGATGGTCTGCGCTATCCGGCGTCCCTTACCAAGATGATGACGCTTTATCTAACGTTTGAAGCGCTGTCGTCGGGCCGCATCTCCCTCGATTCGAAAGTTCCGGTGTCGGCCAATGCCGCCAAGGAACCGCCTTCCAAGCTCGGTGTTCGCGCCGGTGGCAGCGTTACGGTTGAACAGGCCATCCTGGCACTTGTCACCCGCTCCGCCAACGACATTTCGACGGCTCTCGGCGAGTATCTCGGCGGCTCGGAAGACCGCTTCGCCCGCATGATGACGGCAAAGGCCCGTGCGCTTGGCATGACCCGCACAACCTATCGCAACGCCAACGGACTGCCTAACACCGCGCAGATGACCACGGCGCGCGATCAGGCCCGCCTCGGCATCGCGCTTCGCCAGCACTACCCGCAATATTACGGTTACTTCAACACCCGCACCTTTACATTCGGCAAGCAGGTCATCGGCAACCACAATCGTCTGGTTGGCACGGTCAAGGGTGTTGATGGCATCAAGACCGGTTATACCCGCGCTGCAGGCTCCAACCTTGCGACCTCGGCACAGCTGGATGGCCGTTCCATCGTTGCGGTTGTGCTCGGCGGACGTTCTAGCGCTGCTCGCGATGCCACCATGCGCAAGCTGGTCGCCACGTATCTGCCGCAGGCTTCGCGTGGCGGAAACTCCAACCTGATCGCCCAGACCCGTTCTGCACCGATTGAAGAGCCGGTTGCCGTTGCCGCGGCTGTCCCCTCCGCTCCGGTTGCAGCTTCTGCCGGTCTGCCGCAGGCTGGCCCGGTTCCGCAGGCCCGTTATGGCGAAGAAGCGCCGGTCAGCGCCTTTGCAGGCTCCTCCTCCAATGCCGCCGTCAATGCCATGGAAATGGCGACGACCCGTCAGAAGGGCAAACAGGCACCGGTTCCCGTTGCACCTATCGCGCCGGATCGCAGCCTCATCACGAATTCCACCAAGGTCGACAACATCGTCACCGCTTCCGTTGCAGCATCCACGGCAAAGCCGGCCATTGCGCCAAAGATGGAAGCGCCGGCAAGTGGCTGGGTCATTCAGATCGGTGCGTCACCTGATGAAAACTCGGCTCGCAACCTGTTGCAGTCGGCTCAGGAAAAAGGCGGCGCGGCACTGCGCTCTGCCAAGCCCTTCACCGTCGCTTTCAACAAGGATGGCTCGCAGTTCTACCGCGCCCGTTTCGGTGGCTTCGATGGCCAGAATGCCGCGGTCAATGCATGCAACGCATTGAAGAAGAAAGGTGTGAGCTGCTGGGCCTCGGCGCAGTAGTCATCACCATGAAACGGGTGGCGTCTGAAATGGCGACGCCTCCCAAATCCCCTCGAATTTGTATTGTGTAACGAGGCGTTCAAAGATGGCAATCAACGAGAACTTTTCGGACATTGCAGCAGTAAACGGACAGGGCAGTCTTTCCGTTCTGCATCCCATTCATGAGGCCGCAATGCGCATCGCCGATATCGGCCTCAACCGCTCCCGGCATAAGACACGCGATCTGGTCAACCTTCTGCTCTCGCACGGCGCCCGCGCCTGGCGCAGCAATCAGCCGGAAGCGAAGATCCATCTTCACATTTCCAGCCGCTCGGGCCGCGCGCCCATCCACATGAAATTGCGTTGACGCGTTGATCAACGGGTGACAGCCAAAACCCCGCGGCGCCATCGCTCCGCGGGGTTTTATGTTTCGAGAAATCACTCGCGCAATGTATCTGCGACAAGGGCATTGGCATGACCGTGGCCCATGCCGTGCTCCTGCTTGAGCCATGTAACCAGCTCCATGTTGCCACCCTCGCTGAGGATGAGTTCCTTCCACTCCGCAATGGGACGGCCATATCTGGCTTCGATGGATGGAAAATAGGATTGGGGTCCTTTCACCGGATTGGTTGCCATGACACCTCCCGATAGCAACGTTTCGTATGGAAAGAGATACCATGAAAGCGGAAGATGTCACCGTGTGCGGACGCAGGTAGCTCTTATAGGAACCGCCACAAGATAGCAGAAACCCCGCGGCGCCATCGCTCCGCGGGGGTTTATTTTTCAGACATTGAGAGACGGCTGGCTTACACGTCGCCTTCCGGCTGCTCGGTGACCTGGTCTTCGACCTCGGTACCATTGCCGTTTTCAGCGTCATCCTCGCCTTCCGGCTCGTTGATGCGCTCCACCGAAACGACCTTTTCATCCTTGGCCGTCGAGAAGATCGTGACGCCCTTCGTAGCGCGGCTGGCGATGCGGATACCCGCGACCGGCACGCGGATCAGCTGGCCGCCATCGGACACGAGCATGATCTGGTCATTGTCTTCAACCGGGAAGGCTGCAACCAGTTCGCCGATTTCCGCCGTCTTGGAGGTGTCCGTGGCGCGAATACCCTTGCCGCCACGGCCGGAGGTGCGGAAGTCGTAGGACGAAGAACGCTTGCCGAAGCCCTTTTCGGAAACCGTCAGCACGAACTGTTCGCGTGCCTTGAGTTCCTGATAACGATCTTCACCGAGTTCGCCTTCTTCCGTCACTTCTTCGCCAACCAGCGCGATATCTTCTTCATCGACACCGGCTGCACGACGTTCAGCTGCGGAACGCTTGAGGTAGGCTGCACGCTCCCACGGAGCTGCGTCGCTGCTGCCAACGATCGTCATGGAGATGATGCGGTCACCCTCGCCCATGTTGATGCCGCGCACGCCTACCGAGTTGCGGCCCGCAAAGACGCGGACGTCATCCACCGGGAAGCGTATGCACTGTCCCAGAGCCGTCGTGAGGAGCACGTCATCGCGATCGGTACAGGTTTCGACGGAGAGGATTTCATCGCCCTCCTCGTCCAGCTTCATGGCAATCTTGCCGTTGCGGTTGACCTGCACGAAGTCGCCCAGCTTGTTACGGCGTACCGTTCCGCGCGTCGTAGAGAACATGACATCAAGGGTTTCCCAGGTCGTCTCGTCCTCGGGCAACGGCATGATGGTGGTGATGCGTTCGCCGGGTTCCAGCGGCAGCATGTTGATCAGCGCCTTGCCCTTGGACTGCGGCGTGCCGATCGGCAGACGCCATACCTTTTCCTTGTAGACGATACCACGCGAGGAGAAGAACAGCACCGGCGTATGGGTGTTCGCCACGAACAGACGGTTGACGAAATCCTCGTCGCGCGTTGCCATGCCCGAACGGCCCTTGCCGCCGCGACGCTGTGCCTTGTAGGTCGTCAGCGGCACGCGCTTGATGTAACCGAGATGCGATACGGTCACGACCATGTCTTCACGGGCGATGAGATCCTCATCGTCCATGTCCGGGCCGCCCTCGACGATTTCCGAACGGCGCGGCGTACCGAATTCGTCACGAACAGCAGCAAGCTCATCCTTGACGATCTGCTGGATGCGGACGCGCGACGACAGGATTTCGAGATATTCGCTGATTTCCGCGCCGATCTTGTTCAGCTCGTCGCCGATTTCATCACGGCCGAGGGCCGTCAGGCGGGCCAGACGCAGTTCGAGGATGGCGCGTGCCTGCTCTTCCGAGAGGTTGTAGGTGCCGTCTTCGTTGATGCGGTGACGCGGATCGTCAATGAGACGGATGAGGCTTTCAACGTCCTCTGCCGGCCAGCGACGGGTCATCAGCTCTTCGCGGGCAGATGCCGGGTCAGGAGCATGACGGATGACGCGGATGACTTCATCGATGTTGGCGACAGCAATGGCCAGACCCACCAACACATGCGCACGATCGCGGGCCTTGCGCAGCAGGTACTTGGTGCGGCGGCTGACGACCTCCTCGCGGAAGGATACGAAAGCGCGCAGCATGTCGAGCAGCGTCAGCTGTTCCGGCTTGCCGCCGTTCAGCGCCACCATGTTGCAGCCGAAAGAGGTCTGGAGCGGCGTATAACGGTAAAGCTGGTTCAGAATGACTTCGGCATTGGCGTCACGCTTCAATTCGATAACGACGCGGTAGCCCTGACGGTCCGATTCGTCACGCAGGTCGGAAATGCCCTCGATGCGCTTGTCCTTGACCAGTTCGGCCATCTTCTCGATCATCGTCGCCTTGTTCACCTGATAGGGAACTTCGGTGATGATGATCTGCTCGCGGTCGCCGCGCATCGGTTCGATGGTGGCGCGGCCACGCATGATGACGGAGCCGCGGCCCGTCTCGTAGGCCGAGCGGATGCCCGAACGGCCCAATATGAAGGCGCCTGTCGGGAAATCCGGACCGGGAATGATCTGCATCAGTTCCGGCAGTTCGATGGCCGGATTGTCGATGAGCGCGATACAGCCGTCGATCACTTCCGAAAGGTTGTGCGGCGGAATGTTCGTCGCCATGCCGACCGCAATGCCGCCTGCACCGTTGACAAGAAGATTTGGGAATTTGGCAGGCACTACGACGGGTTCGGACAGCGTTCCGTCATAGTTGTCGCGGAAATCGACGGTTTCCTTGTCGAGGTCGTCCAGCAGCGAATGCGCCGCCTTTTCCAGACGGCATTCGGTGTAACGTTCGGCCGCCGGCGGGTCACCGTCGATGGAGCCGAAGTTGCCCTGACCGTCGATCAGCGGCAGACGAAGCGACCAGTCCTGCGCCATGCGGGCAAGAGCGTCATAGATCGCGGAGTTGCCGTGCGGATGGTATTTACCCATCACGTCCCCGGTGACGCGGGCGCACTTTACGTATTTCTTGTTCCAGTCGATGCCGAGTTCGGACATGCCGTAAAGGATGCGGCGATGAACCGGCTTCAGGCCGTCTCGAACATCGGGAAGCGCGCGGGACACGATAACGCTCATGGCGTAATCGAGATACGACCGCTGCATTTCCTCCATGATGGAAATCGGCTCGATGCCTGGCGGAAGCTTTCCGCCGCCGGGGGGACTTTGGTCAGTCAAAACGGATCACATTCTCTGTTAAGAATCGGATGGATTTTTATAGCGGAAACAGCGAGGTTAAGCCAAGTTCCCGGCAAGTTTTGAACAGTCTTTTGCGTCAAATGCAAGACAAACAGTGCTTTTCTCGCCTTGATCGGGCAAAAGCGTCGCTCCTCACTTTCAAACAGGCATGGACTTGCGTAGGCTGGCGGTCAAAACAACGTAATTCGGGGAAAAAATGGCTGGCAGCGAAACGCTAATCAACGCGCTTACCACCCTTTTGGTCACGCTCGATCCACCCGGCCTCGCCCCCGTATTCCTTGCGCTGACGGTGGGCATGACCCGCGACCAGCGCAAGCAGGTGGCGTTGCGCGGCTCGCTGATCGCCTTCGGTATTCTCGCCGTCTTCGCCCTTTTCGGCCTTGCCATCCTTAATCTGCTCGGCATCTCTCTTGGCGCCTTCCGAATTGCCGGTGGCCTGCTGCTGTTCTGGATCGCCTTCGAGATGATTTTCGAGAAGCGTCAGGAGCGCAAGGAAAAGACCTCGGAGATCGCCATCACGAAGGACCATTTGCACAATCTGGCGGTCTTCCCTCTGGCACTGCCGCTGATTGCCGGACCGGGCGCCATCTCGGCCACCGTGCTTCTGGCCGGTTCGATGAAAACCACGGTCGAGATGGTCGTGCTCATTCTGATTCTCGCCTTTGCCATGGTGCTGGTCTATGCGGCGCTGATCGTCGCGGAGCGCATGGATCGTTTTCTCGGCAATACCGGCCGGGCTATCCTGACGAGATTGCTGGGTGTACTTCTAGCGGCGCTCTCCGTGCAATTCGTGGTGGATGGAATAAGGTCCGCCTTTGCCATTTGAACGATGGTTTCATCGGGACGTTTTGCAACAAAATCCCGCAATAGGAACACGGGCGGAAATTCCGTTCTTTGATTGAAACGCATGCCCGGGTTACAAGGCGGCCATCGAACAATCGGAAGTGCCTCCCATGCGATCCATGCTGCGCCGTCTCATCCCGGATGCCGCCCCACCCAGCGCCAAGGAGCGCCTGCGCGCCGCGTTTGGCGCCTTGGTCGGAATTCTTATCACCGGGCTTCTTGGCAGTATCGCCTATCGTTTTAATCCGGCACTGCCCGCCATGATCGCGCCGCTGGGTGCATCCGCCGTGCTGCTGTTTGCCGTACCCTCCAGCCCCCTCGCGCAACCTTGGTCGATCCTCTGTGGCAATCTGGTAGCGGCCTTCGTCGGCGTGACCGTTGTGCTTCTGGTACCGGATGTTTTCTTTGCGAGCGCGCTGGCCATCAGCCTTGCCATTGCGGCCATGATGGCGCTGCGTTGCCTGCACCCGCCAAGTGGTGCAGTCGCGCTGACCGCAGTGCTCGGCGGCCCTGCCGTTCACGATCTGGGATATGGCTTCCTGCTTTGGCCGGTCGCGGGCAATTCCCTGATCCTGCTCGCTGTCGCACTGCTTTATAACAACATCACGGGCCGCCCCTACCCGCATTCCATCAAGCCGGTGGCTTCAAGCCATGGCGATGGAAATCTCGGGGCGATCCAGAAGATTGGTTTTTCATCGAGCGACCTGGACGAGGTTCTGAAGGAGTACGATCAGGTTCTCGATATCGACCGTGATGAGCTGGAACTGATCCTGAGGAAAACGGAACTGCGGTCCTATCGCCGCCGTGCAGGCCATCTCGATTGCGCAAGCGTCATGACCCGTAACGTCGTTGCCGTCGCGCCGGAGGATTCGCTGGCCCAGGCCCATGCGCTGATGCGCGGCCACCACTTCAAGGCGCTGCCTGTAACCAATGACCGTGCCGAAATCGTCGGCATCGTCACACAGACGGATTTTCTCGAAAAGGCAAGCTGGAACAAGGGTCGCCCCGCAATCGGCTTCGGTCAGCGCCTGCGCCTCATTCTCTCCGGCGCAAAGGCGCCGAACGACACCGTCAAGGATATCATGACCTCGCCGGTGAAGACCGTCAGGCCCGATATGGCCGTGGAGGAAGCCATCATCCGTTTTGCCGAGGAAGGGCTGCACTACCTGCCGGTGACAGATCACAACGGCAAGATGGTGGGCATTGTTTCCCAGTCCGACGTCATGGTGTCAATGCTTGCCGACAAGGCCGCCGCCTGACCCATACAGGCAATAAAAAAGGTGGCAGCCCCTGGGCCGCCACCTCGTATTTCCGAGCCTGATAAATCCGGTTCTCAGAACGGGATATCGTCGTCCATGTCGTTGGAGAAGCCGCCCGAAGGCTGGCCACCACGGGCAGCACCGCCGCGCGACGGCTGCTGGTCGTAACCGCCACCGCCGTAGCTCGAACCGCCACCGCTGCCACCGCCAAACGAACCGCTGCTGCCGTAATCGCCGCCGCCGAAGTCACCGCCACGGCTGGAGCCGCCGCCTTCACCGCGGCCATCCAGCATCGTCAGGGTCGAGTTGAAGCCCTGCAGAACCACTTCCGTCGAATAACGGTCGTTACCGTTCTGGTCCTGCCATTTGCGCGTCTGCAACTGGCCTTCGATGTAGAGCTTGGCGCCTTTTTTTACATACTGCTCGACAACCTTGCACAGGCCTTCGTTGAACACCACGACAGTGTGCCACTCGGTCTTTTCCTTGCGCTCGCCGCTGTTGCGGTCGCGCCAGGTTTCCGAGGTGGCAATGCGCAGGTTTGCAATCGGGCGGCCATCCTGCGTCCGGCGAATTTCGGGATCGGCGCCCACGTTTCCGATCAGAATTACCTTGTTTACGCTGCCAGCCATCTCTTTATCCTGTCCGCCGGTTGTTTTGCCCGGCCTTTGCATTTCAAAAAATTCCGTTCACAATAACCACCACGGCCTCCGAAAGGCACCGCAGACGGGAAACTATCCACAACGAATAATCCCGTTCAGATCGACGCGACATTGCCGCTTGATTTTTGTTCTTTTTTTGTTCTATTAAACCCTGAAATTCGAGTCAAGAGAGCCCAAAAGCAATTGACCGATTGGGAATAGACCTCGACTCCTTCGGTCGCGTGCCTACATAAGGGACCGCCCCACCAAGCCCGTTATCAATGTCCGAGCCTTGTCATGAGTGAACTGAAGACGATTTCCATCCGTGGCGCCCGCGAGCACAATCTCAAGGGCATCGATCTGGATCTGCCGCGCAACAAGCTGATCGTCATGACCGGCCTTTCCGGCTCGGGCAAATCCTCGCTCGCCTTCGACACCATCTATGCTGAAGGTCAGCGCCGTTATGTCGAGAGCCTTTCGGCCTATGCGCGCCAGTTCCTCGAGATGATGCAGAAGCCGGATGTCGACCAGATCGAAGGTCTGTCGCCGGCAATCTCCATCGAACAGAAGACGACCTCGCGCAACCCGCGCTCGACGGTCGGCACTGTGACGGAAATATACGACTACATGCGTCTTCTGTTTGCGCGTGTCGGCGTTCCTTATTCCCCGGCCACCGGCCTGCCGATCGAAAGCCAGACCGTCAGCCAGATGGTCGACCGCATTCTCGCCTTCGAGGAAGGCACGCGCCTTTATATTCTGGCGCCGATCGTGCGCGGCCGCAAAGGCGAGTACAAAAAGGAACTCGCGGAGCTGATGAAAAAAGGCTTCCAGCGCGTCAAGGTTGACGGGCAGTTCTACGAAATCGCCGACGTTCCAGCCCTCGACAAGAAATACAAGCACGACATCGATGTGGTCGTCGACCGTGCGGTGGTGCGCGCCGACATGGCCGCACGCCTTGCAGACAGCCTCGAAACCTGCCTCAAACTCGCAGATGGGCTCGCCATCGCCGAATTCGCCGACAAGCCGCTGCCTGCAGAGGAAACGGCGGCCGGTGGATCCGCCAACAAGTCGCTGAACGAAACCCATGAACGGGTGCTGTTTTCCGAAAAATTCGCCTGCCCTGTCTCCGGTTTCACCATTCCCGAGATCGAGCCACGCCTATTTTCATTCAACAACCCCTTCGGCGCCTGCCCGACCTGCGACGGCCTCGGCTCACAGCAGAAGGTCGATGAAAACCTGATCATCCCGGAACCCGCCCGCACCCTGCGGGATGGCGCTGTTGCGCCGTGGGCCAAATCCTCGTCGCCGTATTACAATCAGACGCTGGAAGCGCTCGGCAAGGCCTTCGGTTTCAAGCTGTCCAGCAAATGGTCCGATCTTTCCAGAGAGGCGCAGAACGCCATCCTGCACGGCACGGAAGAGAAGATCGAGTTCCAGTATCAGGACGGCGCCCGCTCTTATAAGACGGTGAAGAATTTCGAGGGCATCGTTCCCAACCTCGAGCGCCGCTGGAAGGAAACAGACAGCGCGTGGGCGCGTGAGGAAATCGAGCGTTACATGTCGGCAGCCCCCTGCCCGGCCTGCGCCGGTTATCGCCTCAAGCCTGAAGCACTGGCCGTCAAAATCAACAAGTTGCACATTGGCGAAGTCACCGAAATGTCGATCCGGACTGCACGTGACTGGTTCGAAACCCTGCCGGCAACCTTCAATGCCAAGCAGAATGAGATCGCCGTCCGTATCCTCAAGGAAATCCGCGAGCGCCTGCGCTTCCTGAATGACGTGGGGCTGGACTATCTCAGCCTGTCGCGTAACTCCGGAACGCTTTCGGGCGGCGAAAGCCAGCGTATCCGCCTTGCCTCGCAGATCGGCTCGGGCCTGACCGGCGTTCTCTACGTTCTGGACGAACCGTCGATCGGCCTGCATCAGCGTGACAACGCCCGCCTGCTGGAAACGCTCAAACACCTGCGCGACATCGGCAACACGGTGATCGTTGTCGAACATGACGAAGACGCTATTCTGACGGCGGATTATGTCGTGGATATCGGCCCTGCCGCCGGTATCCACGGCGGTCAGGTGATCGCCGAAGGCACGCCGCAGGACGTGATGGCCAACCCGAATTCGCTGACCGGCAAATATCTCTCAGGCGAAATGGGCGTCGCCGTTCCGGCTGAACGTCGCAAGCCCAAGAAGGGCAAGGAAATCAAGGTCGTCGGCGCACGCGGCAACAACCTCAAGAATGTCACGGCCTCCGTGCCGCTTGGCGTGTTTACGGCTGTGACGGGTGTTTCCGGCGGAGGCAAGTCCACCTTCCTTATCGAGACGCTCTACAAGTCGGCGGCCCGCCGTGTCATGGGCGCGCGCGAAATTCCCGCTGAACACGACCGCATCGATGGTTTCGAATTCATCGACAAGGTGATCGACATCGACCAGTCGCCGATTGGCCGCACGCCGCGCTCGAACCCGGCAACGTACACCGGTGCCTTCACGCCGATCCGCGACTGGTTTGCCGGTCTGCCGGAAGCCAAGGCGCGCGGTTATGCGCCCGGACGCTTCTCCTTCAACGTCAAGGGCGGGCGCTGCGAAGCCTGCCAGGGCGATGGCGTCATCAAGATCGAGATGCACTTCCTGCCGGACGTGTATGTCACCTGCGATGTCTGTCACGGCAAGCGTTACAATCGCGAAACGCTCGACGTGCATTTCAAGGGCAAGTCCATTGCCGACGTGTTGGACATGACAGTCGAGGAAGGTGTCGAATTCTTCGCGGCCGTTCCCGCCGTGCGCGACAAGCTGCAATCTCTGTTTGACGTTGGCCTCGGTTACATCAAGGTCGGCCAGCAGGCGAACACGCTGTCGGGTGGTGAAGCCCAGCGCGTCAAGCTCGCCAAGGAACTGTCCAAGCGCTCAACCGGCCGTACCCTTTATATTCTCGACGAGCCGACCACTGGCCTGCACTTCCATGACGTGAAGAAGCTTCTTGAAATGCTGCATGCGCTGGTGGAACAAGGCAATTCGGTGGTGGTCATCGAGCATAATCTCGAAGTCATCAAGACGGCCGACTGGGTGATCGATATCGGCCCCGAAGGCGGCACGGGTGGTGGCGAGGTTGTCGCGACCGGCACCCCGGAGCAGATCGTGAAGGAAAAAAGGTCCTATACCGGCCATTTCCTGAAAGAGCTTCTGGAACGTCATCCAGCGGGAAAGCAGGTGGCGGCGGAGTAACCGTCGCCCCCTGAAAAGATCACAGGCAAGGCATTCCAGGGAGGAAGCACCGCATGGCCACGTCAGGCACAATCCGCACCGGCATAGGCGGCTGGACCTTCGAACCATGGGAAGGCACATTCTACCCTGAAAAGCTGGCGAAGAAGCGCCAGCTTGAACATGCCAGCCGGCAACTGACGGCCATCGAGGTCAACGGCACCTATTATGGCAGCCAGAAACCGGAAACCTTTGCCAAATGGGCATCGGAAGTGCCGGATGATTTCATCTTCTCGCTGAAGGCCAGCCGCTTCGTCACCAACCGCAAGGTGCTGGCCGAAGCGCAGGAGTCCATGACCAAGTTCCTGACGCAGGGCTTGACGGAGCTGGGCGACCATCTGGGGCCGATCCTCTGGCAATTCGCACCGACAAAGAAATTCGAGCCGGATGATTTCGCTGCTTTTCTCGCGCTGCTGCCGGAAAAGCAGGACGGCATAAAGCTGCGTCATGTGGTGGAGGTTCGCAATCCGACTTTCCAGGTGCCGGAATTCATAGAGCTTCTGGCGAAACACAACGTCGCGGTCGTCTGCGCCGACCATCACGACTACCCGCTGCTGCCGGACGTGACTGCCGATTTCGTCTATTGCCGCCTGCAGAAGGGCGAGGATGATATTCCGACCTGTTATACGCCTTCGGATATCGACCACTGGGCAAAACGCATCAAGACCTATGCGGCGGGTGGTGCGCCGGACGATCTGCCGATGATTGCACCGGATAGAAAGGCCGAAAAGAAGGCCCGTGACGTTTTCGCGTTCTTCATCACCGGCGGCAAGGTCAACGCGCCGAACGGCGCACAGGCGCTTCAGAAAATCGTTTGAGCTTCGGCAACTCGCCTGCGGCTTCACCTAGGAGGATACTCAAGACGTGCCGGGAAATCTCGTTAACCGGCCAGCTCTTTTGACGGATTGAAATCGATGGCCGCGAAGGCCGCCTCGATCACTTCCGCTCCGGCACCCGGACGGGTGGCGTCACTGGACAGGATTTGCCGGAACCGGCGTGCGCCCGGCATGCCCTGAAACAGTCCGACCATATGGCGCGTGACGTGGTTCAGACGCCCGCCCGCGGCAATGTAATCTGCGGCATAGGCCATCATGGTGTCGCGCAGCGCCATCCAGTCCGGCGCCCTTGCCTCTTCACCGTATATGCAGTGATCGACATCGGCCAGAATCGAGGTGTTGTGATAGGCGGCACGGCCGAGCATCACGCCATCCATATGGTGTAGATGCATCTCCGCCTGATCGAGATCGGAAATCCCACCGTTGATACCGATGAAGACATCTGGGTTTTCCCGCTTCATGCGGTAGACAAGCTCGTAGTCGAGCGGCGGAACCTCACGGTTCTCCTTGGGCGACAGTCCCTGCAACCACGCCTTGCGCGCATGGATCCAAACTGCATCCGCACCGGCAGCGATGACGCGCTTGAGAAAATCCGGCAGAACCACCTCCGGCTCCTGATCGTCCACGCCGATACGGCATTTCACGGTCACCGGAACCGAGGCGACGGTTTTCATGGCCGCCACGCAGTTCGCGACCGTTTCCGGCTCGCGCATCAGACATGCACCGAACGTGCCGGACTGCACCCTGTCGGAAGGGCAGCCGACATTGAGGTTGATTTCGTCGTAACCGTAGTCATCCGCAATCCGCACAGCTTCGGTAAGCTTTGCCGGATCCGAACCGCCCAGTTGCAGCGAAACGGGATGCTCCTCGGAATGATATCCAAGCAGCTTCTCACGCTGGCCATGGATTATGGCATCGGCCACGATCATTTCCGTGAACAGCAGCGCACGCCTCGACAGCTGCCGGTGCAAAAATCTGCACCTCGTATCCGTCCAGTCGATCATCGGAGCCACGGCGAAGATTTTTTCGCCGCTTGCGAGCGCTTGTTTGTACATGCGAATGTGAAACCTCTTTTGCCCGGCTTCTACATCAAAGCGCAACAAAAGGCCAGTTTGGCCGGCACCGCGATTTTTGAACTGGAATTACATCCGGAATCGCGGGACAAGACTGGCAGCAGATGTCAATCCGAGGAAATTTCCCATGGTCGCGACCGTCATTCCCACACCGAAACCCGTCCTTCTTCCGGTTGAAGGCACAAGCGAGACGTTTCCGGTGCGACGCGTCTATTGCGTCGGTCGCAACTACGCCGACCATGCCATTGAGATGGGCCACGATCCGTCGCGTGAGCCGCCCTTCTATTTCCAGAAAAACCCGGACAACCTACTGCCGGCCGGGCAGGATTTTCCGTACCCATCCCTTTCTTCCAATGTCCACTACGAGGTGGAATGCGTCGTTATGCTGAAGAGCGGCGGTGCGGATATTCCTGCAAGCGAAGCACTCGATCACGTCTGGGGTTACGCGGTCGGCATCGACATGACGCGCCGCGACCTGCAGGATGGCCTGAAGAAGATGGGCCGTTCCTGGGAAGGCGCCAAGGCATTTGAATTTTCAGCACCCGTGTCACCCGTCGTGCCGGCATCGAAAATCGGCCATCCATCCACCGGAACCATCTGGCTCGATGTGAACGGCGAGCGCAAGCAAACCGGCGACCTCGCACAGATGATCTGGAAGGTACCGGAAGTCATCGCCGAACTGTCCAAGCTGTTCACGCTTGCGGCAGGCGATGTCATCATGACGGGCACGCCAGCCGGCGTCGGTCCGATTGTACGCGGCGACCTGATCGAGTGCGGCGTTGAAGGTGTCGGAACGCTGTCCGTCAAAATCGCGTAACGTAATCCGGGAGGAAAAACGGATGCCGCTTTATCGCCTGGGGGAAAGAACACCCGAACCCCCTGCCCCTGATCGTTACTGGCTGGCACCCGATGCCAATGTCATCGGGTCAGTCGTACTTGGCGAGGATGTCGGCATCTGGTTCGGCGCGACGCTGCGCGGCGATAACGAGCCCATCACGGTCGGGCGCGGCACGAACATTCAGGAAGGTGTGATGGTGCACAGCGATCCCGGCTTTGCCGCGACGATCGGTGAAATGTGCACCATCGGCCATCACGCCATCGTTCATGGATGCACCATAGGCGACAACTCGCTCGTCGGCATGGGCGCAACAGTCCTGAATGGAGCGAAAATCGGCAGGAACTGCCTTGTCGGCGCCAATGCGCTGGTCACGGAAGGCAAGGAATTTCCGGATAATTCCCTGATCGTCGGATCACCGGCGAGAGCGATCCGCACGCTGGATGACGAAGCGATCGCGAGTCTTCGGCGGTCGGCGGAAAAATACATCGAAAACTGGAAACGGTTTTCGAAGGATCTGCAGCGTATCGAGGAATAGCAAGCGGCACATCAGGCCGCACCGGGCCTTTTAAGCCGCGCAGGCCGCGCAAAGGCCGCGAATTTCGATCGTCGTTTTTTCCGCCTTGAACTTGCTGTCCTTGACCCAGCGCTCGAGGCGATGATCGATTTCGTGATCGTGGAACTCCGTCACCTGCCCGCAGGATTCGCAGATGGCAAACGCAACGGTACCATGATGATGCGTGCAGCATTCCGCCTGTGTATGGGTGCAGGCAACGAAGGCGTTCAGGCTCTCCAGCCGGTGAACGAGCCCGAATTCGATGAGCTTCTCCAGAGCACGATAAACCTGCAGCGGCGCACGGAAACCGTCATCCCGCAACTTGTCCAAGATCATGTAGGCGCTGAGGGGAGCATGCGCATTGGAGAGGGCATTCATCACCAGAGTCTGGTTCTTTGTCAGGTTTTGCGCATTCATGACTTGCCTCCCTCGTCAGCCGCACGAGAGAATCCCGTTAACGGCAACAGGCTTACAACGAACAGAACGACGGCGGCAACCACGATCGATGGTCCGGACGGCGTATCGTATGTCAGGGACCCCATCAGCCCGCCGACAACCGCGATGGCGCCTATCAGCGAAGCGATGACCGCCATTACCTCAGGTGTCGCCGAAAAACGTCTGGCGGTCGCGGCCGGTATGATGAGCAGCGATGTGATCAGCATGATGCCCACCACCTTCATCGCAATGGCGATGACAAGCGCCATCAGAAGCGTGAACATCAGCTTGGCCCGCTCGGGTCGCAACCCCTCCGCTTCGGCAAGTTCGGCGTTCACTGTCGACGCCAGAAGCGGCCTCCACAATGCGATCATGGCAGCAATAACGACCAGACCGCCTCCCCAGATCAAGGCGATGTCCGTCGTGGTGACGGCAAGAATGTCACCGAACAGGAAGGACACGAGGTCAATGCGGACCCAGGTCATGAAGGCAACGATCACGAGGCCGATCGCCAGCGCCGAATGGGAGAGTATTCCCAGCAGCGCATCAGCTGAAAGCGCGCGTCTGCGCTGAAGAACGAGCAGCAGAAGCGAAACGACGGAAGCCACCAGAAAGACGCTGAGCGTCAGGTTGATCTGGAACAGCAGCGACAGGGCGACGCCAAGCAGCGCGGAATGCGCCATGGTGTCGCCGAAGTAGGCCATACGGCGCCAGACGACGAAACACCCGAGAGGACCGACGGTCAGCGCCACACCGATACCGGCGATCATGGCGCGAATGAAAAAATCGTCAAACATGCCGCTCCCCATGCTTTGTGTCGGAGGTTACGGCATCTGCCGAATGATCGTGTCCACAGCCGCATCCATCATGATCATGGTCATGGTGGTCATGGCCATGATCATGCTCTGAATGTGGATCATGATGGTGATGTCCGTCATCCGGATGGCAATGATCTGTCACGGAACCATCCGCATGCTGTACGCGGCCATCGGGCAGATGTGTGTGGTCGTGATGATGGCTGTACACGGCGAGAGCCTTCGCCGCGGCACCACCGAAAAGACGGGTATATTCCGGACTTTGGCTGACCGTCTGCGGTGTCCCACGGCAGCAGACATGGCCGTTGAGGCAGATGACGGTATCGGTCTCAGCCATGACGACATGCAGATCATGCGAGATTAACAAAACTCCGCAATCAGTTGAATTTCTGATATTTTTTATCAGATCGTATAAAGCGATCTCGCCGGAGAAATCCACTCCCTGAACCGGCTCGTCAAGAACCAGAAGGTCGGGTTTTCGCGCGATGGCGCGCGCCAGAAGCGCTCGCTGAAACTCGCCGCCGGAAAGATGTTGCACTTCTGCGTTGGCAAGGTGAGCGATGCCCGTCGCATTCAGCGCCGCATCGATTTCCCGCGCCGGAAGCGGCCCGGTCAACGTCATGAGGCGCCGTACCGAAAGTGGCATGGTCCAGTCGACGGAAAGTTTTTGCGGCACATAACCCACCCGCAATCCATCGATGCGTGCCACCTCTCCTTCAGACGGCTTCAACACACCGATCGCCATTTTCGCGCTGGTCGACTTGCCCGATCCGTTCGGACCGATCAGCGTCACGATCTCGCCCTTGCTGACGGAAAAATCCACGCCGCGCACCAGCCAGCGGCCACCGCGCTGAATACCGGCATTGGAAAGGGACACGAGTTTATCATTACCCTTGTGGGCAGAATGAAGCATGGGATTATCCGATTGGCGATGTTGCCTACCGCTATCGCATACGTTATAGCGTTACGCAATAAATGTAATAACATAACCATATTCTTCAAGTGGAGTGACCTGTCATGAGACAAATCCTGATCGCGCTTGCGGCGTCCGCGTCGATGGCGGCAATGGCTTCCAGCGCGATGGCCGCCCCCAATGTCGTGGTCTCCATCAAGCCGGTCCATTCCCTCGTTGCGGCCATCATGAAGGGCGTGAGTGAGCCACAGCTGATCGTCGAAGGCGCGGCCTCTCCGCACACCTACAATCTAAGGCCGTCCCATGCCCGCAGCCTTGAAAAGGCTGACGTGGTTTTCTGGGTCGGTCCTGGCCTGGAAGCATTTCTGGAAAAACCGCTCGAAACGATTGCCACCAAGGCGACCGTCGTGGAGCTGGATGATGCCGAAGGCCTCGAAAAACTTCCCTTCCGTGAAGGCGGCCCGTTTGAAGCACACGACCACGGTGATCATGCGGGACACGAGCACGATGCAGAAGAAGCCCACGCCCATGAAGGCGAAGAGCATGCCGAAACCCACAAGGATGACCATGGGCATGATCACGGGCACGACCACGCCCATGGCGAATACGACATGCACCTCTGGCTCGACCCGGCAAATGCCAAGGCCATGGCCCGCTCGATAGAGGCAGCCCTTATCAAGGCCGACGCAGGAAACGCCACCGCTTATCAGGAGAACACCCGCAAGCTGCTGGTAGATATCGACGCGCTCGACACGGAACTGGCGGAAACCGTGAAGCCGATCAAGGACAAGCCCTTCATCGTCTTCCACGATGCCTACCAGTATTTCGAACATCGCTACGGCGTTAATACGGTTGGCTCCATCACCGTCAGCCCCGAAACCATGCCGGGAGCGGATCGAGTCAGGCAGATGCAGCAGAAGATCCGGCAACTCGGTGCGACCTGTGTGTTTGCAGAACCGCAATTCGAGCCGAAGCTGGTCAACGTCGTTATGGAAGGCACGGACGCCAGGTCCGGAACGCTTGACCCTGAGGCCGCAACCCAGACACCGGGCCCTGATCTTTACTTTGAAATGATGCGTGGCATAGCCAAATCGCTCAAGGATTGCCTGTCCTGATACCGAAAGTGGCGCTCAGGGTTTGGGCGCCATCAAGGACCAAACCGGCTGGCTGACACTCTGTAGACGTTCTGCTGGCTCGCCATTGATGCGTGCCAGCAGAGCTCTGGCAAGCTCCCTGCCCGCCAGCTTGATGTCCTCGTTCACGGTATGAACCTGCGGCTTGATCCAGTTGAGGAACTCGGCCGACTGCTTGGACACGATGTCGATATCCTCACCGATCTTCACACCCGCCGCTTCAAATCCGGCCATCAGCGCGATCGTGCTGCTGCCACTGATCGAGACAATGCCATCTGGACGATCAGCCGACGACATCAGCTGCTTGCCGAAATCGCGCAACTGGTCGAGTGGCGTTTCGATCGTCACCGCATCCAGCGGAAACTCGGAAACACCGAAGTGCCGGATCGCCCGGGTAAATCCTTTGCGGGCATGGTCGTGGAACGAAAACCGTGAAGGCGGCACAACGATCGCGATCTTCTTGCGTCCGCACTGCACCAGCCGCTCCACGGCCTCGTAGGCATAGGCCTCATTGTCGAAATCATGATAGGCATGCGCGATGCCCATATCGCTGCGGCCATGCGTGACGAAAGGCATGTTTCGTTCCGTCATGAAGCGAACACGCGGATCGTCCGGCTGTATTTTCGAAATGATCACGCCGTCCGCCGATCCCGTATCGAGAATGTAGCGGATCGGAACCATCGAATCCTTGGCATGCGTATGGGGCGTGACGACGAGATGGTACTGGGTCGATGCCAGAACTTCCGTGATGCCGAACACCATCTGGCTGGTGAACCCCATCAGCTCTTCATCGACGCTCAGCACCAGCGCTATGACGTTGGTCTTGCCGGTACGCAGGCGTACGCCCGCACGGTTTGGCTGATAGCCGATCTGTCGGGCGATCAGCCGTACACGCTCCTTGGTGTCTGCGCCGATATCGGGAGCATCCTTGAGCGCCCGTGAAACCGTGGTGATCCCGAGGCCCGTCATGAACGCGATTGTCTTCAACGTCGGCCGCTCACCCGCGGGTATCGAAACGTCGTTGTTATCGGTTTTTCCAGTATCGTTCATGTCATTTCGCCACGCTTTATTGCTAACGATCATAGATAGCTTTTACCATCTTGCAAAGGCAGGCGGCGTGTGTCGCAAGCGGCGGCGCCGAGATTCTTTATTCGTCATACTGCAACGATATAGTTCGTTAAAATATATGCGATGCGCAAGAGGAAAATTGCCTTAACGTTGAAAGGCACTCACCAAAGGAACGGCATAAAATATAATAAATAAAATTAGAAAACGGATACAAACATCTGATTTATATTTTGTAATATACATATCTAATTTAGCCATTTTGTTCGGTTGGATTGCATATCGACAATAAACGCAGCGGCGACGGAAACGCATGACGTCGCACCATTTTTACGGTAACGTTGCCGTTGGGAGGACTGTCCGAAGATAACAAGAACCGGTTTTGCCGGTCGTCTTTTCGAGGATATCGTCGCCCGAGATTCAGATACCGGCTTGCATGACAATGCCGTGCACCACCGAAACGTGACTGCACGAAAAACAGGGTCCAACCATGGTTTCGTTTTCTTCGCCCGACACCCTCATCGATCTTTCCGGGCTTTGGTCACTGTCATCCGAGGAAGGAGATCACCAGGCCGAAATCCCGATACCGGGCGACATTCACACGGCGCTTAAAAATGCAGGTATCATTCCGGACCCCTATCACGGACGCAACGAAAATGCCGTGCAGTGGGTCGCCCACAGAGACTGGCTTATCGAACGGACCTTCGTCATCGAGGAGGTCGACGCAAGCTGGTATCTCGATATCGACTATCTCGATACGGTCGCCATCGTCTTCATCAACGACGTGCCGGTGCTGACGAGCGACAACTGCTTCCGCCGTTATCGCCCCGACGTTTCGGAAGCTTTGCGCCCCGGCGAAAACACCATTCGCATTCGCTTCCATTCCAATATTTTAGCTGGCGCGGAACGGCAGGCGCGGCAACCATTCTACATTCCTTATCACGAAGGCAATTCTCCCATCGCCAATGGCAACATGCTGCGCAAGCCGCAATGCCATTTCGGATGGGACTGGAACATCGCCATCGCCCCACTCGGCCTTTATGGCACTATTGCCTTGAAGCGGCTCGACACGGCACGGATCGAACATGTCGTGACGTCGCAGCATCACGTCGATGGCGGTGTAGAGCTGCATGTGTCGGTCACGCTTTTTGCCGATGGCCCGGCAAGCGTGACCCTGCACCTGTCGCTGGATGACGAACGGTTGCGGCTGGATTGCGGTGTCGGCGCTGGTGAGACGACGGTGCAGCATGTCTTCTTCCTTGAAAACCCCAGGCTCTGGTGGCCGGCCGGTAGCGGTGAGCAGGCTCTCTACACATTGACTGTCGAACTTCCGGATGAAACCGTCACGCGCCAGATCGGCCTTAGAACTGTAGAGCTTCTGACGGACAAGGACGAGGCAGGCAGCCGTTTTGCCTTCCGCATCAATGGACGCGAAATCTTCTGCCGTGGCGCGAACTGGATTCCTGCCGATGCTCTCCACTCCCTGACCAGCCGCGAAAAGACAGAGGATCTTCTCTGCTCCGCCGCGGAAGCCAACATGAACATGATCCGCGTATGGGGCGGCGGCTTTTACGAGCAGGACTGGTTCTACGATCTCTGCGACCGGCTCGGCCTGATGGTGTGGCAAGACTTCATGTTCGCCTGCAACCTCTACCCGTGCAGCGAGGATTTTCTGGAAAATGTCGAGCACGAGGTCACCTATCAGGTGCAGCGGCTTTCCTCTCATCCATCGTTGGTCCTGTGGTGCGGCGACAACGAACTGGTCGGTGCGCTGACATGGTTCGAGCAGTCCCGCAACAACCGCGACCGCTATCTCGTGGCTTATGACCGACTGAACCGAACCATAGAACGCGCTCTGAAGAAGGCCTCCCCCGAAGCGCTGTGGTGGCCCTCCAGCCCCGCCTCCGGTTATCTGGATTATGGCGATGCGTGGCATGCGGATGGCTCGGGCGACATGCATTACTGGTCGGTCTGGCACGAGAACAAGTCGTTCGACAATTACCGCTCCGTCAAGCCGCGCTTCTGCTCGGAGTTCGGCTTCCAGTCCTATACCTCCATGCCCGTCATCCGGACCTATGCGGAGGAAAAGGACATGAACATCTCCTCCCCGGTCATCGAACTTCACCAGAAGAATGCCGGCGGCAACGAGCGTATTGCCGGAACCATGTTCCGCTATTTCCGCTTCCCGAAGGATTTTGCGAGCTTCGTCTATCTCAGTCAGGTGCAGCAGGCCGTGGCGATCCGCACGGCTGTCGATTATTGGCGCTCGCTGAAACCGCATTGCATGGGCACGCTTTATTGGCAGCTCAACGACACCTGGCCGGTCGCGTCCTGGTCGAGCCTCGATTACGGCGGCAGCTGGAAAGCCCTGCACTACGCCGCACGTCGTTTCTTCCAGCCGGTCACGGTTGTTGCCATCCCGTCCGAAGACGGCAAGACGATCAGCTTCTCAATGGTCAACGACAATGGCGAGGACGTTGAGATCGATATCAACATTCTCGCGCTGACGATGGAGGGAAACCGTATCCCGCTGAAATCCGCCAATGGTACATGCGGACCGGATGCAGCAGTCGTGCTGACCGAAATAGACCTCACCAAGCTGCCGGACGGCGCGCTGCTTGCGTGGAACTTCATCGCCTCCAACGGCATGACGGGCGAAGGCCATCATGTTCGCGACACCTACAAGGCGCTCGAGCTTCGGCCCTCTGGCCTCACATTCGCCACCACGGCACTTCCAAACGGACAGTTCGAGATCGAAGTGACGGCGAAGGGACTTGCCCTGTTTGTCATGCTCGAAGCCGATCTGCCCGGTCGTTACTCGGACAACCTGTTCGATCTGGCGGCGGGCGAAACACGGCGTGTGCTGTTTACGCCGAAAGACGAGAACAGGCATGGCAGACAACCGCATTTCACCATTCTAGACCTTCAATCCTGCTAGGTCATCGACACCGTATTGAAGGTGACAGGCAAACACTCTAACCATTTCAATGACGACCAATCTCGCCTCACGGCGGGCTTGTCTCATCCAGTTCAAAGGTTGCCGGTGTCTTCGGCAACTCTCATCAGCAAGTGGAGGAAAGACATGGCTTGGCAACCGGCCGAAAACCGTTATGCGTCCATGAAGTACAATCATTGCGGCCGTTCGGGCCTCAAGCTTCCGGCAATCTCGCTGGGGCTATGGCACAATTTCGGCAACGATACGCCCCATCATACGAAGCAGGCGATCTGCCGCCGTGCGTTTGACCTCGGCATCACCCACTTCGACCTCGCCAACAACTACGGCCCGCCACCCGGCAGCGCCGAGATCGCCTTTGGCGAAATTCTGAAAACCGATTTTGCCGGATACCGTGACGAACTCATCATCTCTTCCAAGGCCGGTTACAATATGTGGCCCGGCCCTTACGGCGAGTGGGGCAGCCGTAAATATCTCATCGCCTCCTGCGACCAGAGCCTGAAGCGGATGGGCCTCGACTACGTCGACATCTTCTATTCGCATCGCTTCGACCCGAACACGCCGCTCGAAGAAACCTGCGGTGCTCTGGATCAGATCGTCCGCTCCGGCAAGGCGCTTTATGTCGGCATTTCCTCCTACAACTCCAAGCGCACCCGCGAGGCTGCTGCGATCCTGAAAGAACTCGGCACGCCGTGCATCATCCACCAGCCCAGCTACTCGATGATCAACCGCTGGATCGAGGAAGACGGCCTGGTTGATACGCTCGAGGAACTCGGCGTCGGCTCCATCGTCTTTTCGCCGCTGGCGCAGGGCATGCTAACGACGAAATATCTGGGTGGCGTCCCGCAGGGCAGCCGGGCGACGCAGGGCAAATCCCTGAACCCCGCCTTCCTGAATGACCAGAACGTCGAAAATATCCGCGCTCTTAACCGCATCGCCGAAAAGCGTGGCCAGACGCTGGCACAGATGGCGATTGCCTGGGTTCTGCGTGGTGGCCGCATCACTTCGGCCCTGATCGGCGCAAGTCGTGTGGAGCAGGTCGAAGATTGCGTGAAGGCTCTCGACAATCCCGATTTCACCGCAGAGGAACTGGCGGAAATCGATCGTTACGCCCGTGATGCCGACATCAATCTGTGGGCTAAATCCGCCGAGCGCAGCTGATTGAAAACAACGACCGCCCGGCTTTTCCGGGCGGTCTTCTCATCTTGAAAAGCCTCCAAACAAAAGATTAACAACCGCCAATAACCATCAACAATCATTACATAATTGTAATTTTAAATTCATTCTCCATTCATTCGCATATTCGTAATTTCCCCTCATCGAAACACGAGAGGAAATACCAATGAAAAAGTTCATCACCGTTCTTCTGGCAGCGACTGTTCTCGCTGCACCGATGGCTCAGGCGCAGAGCCGCCACGACGACCGTCATCGTAACGTCAGGATCGAACGCGAAGTCACCACCAAGAAAGTCATCGCCAAGAAGCATCGCTGGGATCGTGGTCAGCGCCTCTCCGCCGGTGAACGCCGCAACATCATCGATCGTCGCGATTACCGCCGCTACCGTCTGTCCGAGCCGCGCCGTGACCAGCGCTGGGTTCGCGTCGACAACCAGTTCCTGCTCATCAACGCCGTCAGCGGCCTGATCGTTGGCCTAGCTGCAGCACGTTAAGGCAAGCATCGGCGTCAAAAGAAAAGGCCCGCTTTCGCGGGCCTTTTTTTGTTGGTCATTTTCAGCCGATCAGAAAATGTCGGCGCCGCTGCCCCACGGGCCATGCGGCTTGTCCACACCGTCGGTGCGCTCAAAGCCGTGCGCCCCAAAGAAGTCACGCTGCGCCTGGATGAGGTTCGCGCTGCCACGGCCACGACGGTAAGCGTCGAAGTAACCGAGAGCTGAGGCCAGAGCAGGAACAGGCAGGCCGGACAGTACGGCATAGGAAACGACGCGGCGCAGAGGCGCATCGGTGTCCTTCACCATGGTGGAGAAGGCCGGAGTAACGATGAGGTTGGCCACATGCGGGTCCTTCGTGAAGGCCGAAGTGATCTCATCGAGGAACTGCGAGCGGATGATGCAACCAGCGCGCCAGATGCGGGCGATCGTCGGCATCGGCAGGTTCCAGTTGAACTCCTTGGAGGCTGCCGACATGATCGCGAAGCCCTGCGCGTAAGCACCAATCTTGGCGGCCAGAAGCGCGCTTTCCAGATCTGCAATGAAAGCCTTCTTGTCAACCGGAGAATCGACGAGGCCAGGCAGGCCGAAGATCTTCTCGGCCGCTTCGCGCTCGTCCTTCTGCGAAGACAGGATACGGGCTGCAACAGCCGCTTCGATAGCGGTGGCGGCAACGCCCATATTCTGCGCTTCGATGACCGACCACTTGCCGGTGCCCTTCTGGCCGGCCTTGTCGAGGATCAGGTCGACCATCGGCTTGCCGGTGATCGGGTCTGCGGCGCGCAGAACCTTCTCGGTGATCTCGATCAGGTAAGAGTTGAGGCGACCCTTGTTCCACTCGCCGAACACGTCAGCGATTTCAACGGCGCTCATCTTCAGGCCGTCTCGCAGGATGCCGTAGATTTCGGCGATCATCTGCATGTCGGCATATTCGATGCCGTTGTGAATGGTCTTGACGAAGTGGCCTGCGCCATCGTTGCCGAGCCATGCAACACACGGGTCTTCGTTGTACTTGGCGGAAATGGAGGTCAGAACCTTCTCAACGCGCTTCCAGCTGTCTTCCGTGCCACCGACCATGATCGACGGTCCGTGACGGGCGCCTTCTTCACCACCGGAAACACCCATGCCGATGAAGGTCAGGCCGCTGTCCTTGAGGTTGTCGAAACGGCGGATCGTATCGCGGAAGTTCGCATTGCCGGCGTCGATCATGATGTCGCCGTTGGCCAGGTGCGGCTTGAGGATTTCCATCTGCTGATCGACCGGATCGCCGGCCTTGATCATAATGATGATCGGGCGTGGAGGACGAATGGCGGCGACGAATTCCTCAATGGTTTCGCACGGGATCAACTGACCCTGCAATTCGCCGGCCTCGGCGTAAAATTTTCTCGTAGCGTCCGGGGTCCGGTTGAAAACGGCAATCTTGTTGCCCTTTTCCGCGATGTTCAATGCCAGGTTCGAGCCCATGACACCGAGACCGATCAAACCGATTTCTGCCTGTTCCACGGATGTGCCTCCATCTTGCTTTTTGAGTGGTCGTGTTGTGGCACTGTAATGCTCAAACGGCAAGGCTGAGCTGGGCTGAAACGATTAAATTTTGATGACGCAAGTCAGCTTTGCATATTTGCTTGAGGTCCATAAGCAAGAGCTATGGCGGGTTGGCGGCATCATGTCAGGACGGTTTCGGCCGGTCGTCACCGTCCTCGAGCACGCGCCACGCCGCTCCATCCATATCGTCATACTGACCCGCTTTCAGCGACCAGAGAAAGGCGAAAAGACCGAGACCACCAAGAAACAGTGCCACAGGTATCAGGTAGATCAGCATGTTCATGCCGCCTGCACTCCCCCTTCCATCGCCATGCTTTCTGCCCCTTTCCGTTCAACGAGTGTCTTATCCACTCCCGCAAGACGCAGGGCATTGGCGACGACGATCAAGGACGACGTCGACATGGCGATCGCCGCGATCATCGGTGTGGCATAACCGGCAATGGCAACAGGCACGGCAATGATGTTGTAACCGATCGCCAATGCAAAGTTCTGGCGGATCAGTTGCCCTGCCCGTCGTGCAGTTTCGATGGCGAAGGGCACGGCCTCCAGGCTTTCATGCATGAAGACGAAATCGGCCGCCTGCCTGCCGATATCGGCGGCGGTCGCCGGTGCCATCGAAACATGCGCCGCAGCAAGCGCTGGCGCGTCGTTGATCCCGTCGCCCACCATCAATACGCGTTTTCCCTCGCCCGCAAGCGTCACGCAACGCGCCGCCTTGTCCCTGGGCGAAAGCTCCGCGCCCCACCTGTCGATGCCAAGCCGCTCTGCCAGCAGCCTCACCGCAGTCTTGCGGTCACCGGACACGACTTCGCTGCTTATGTGCCAGGCACCGAGCCGGTCGAGTACATCAGCTCCACCGGGTCGCAGACTGTCCTCGAATGCGAAAGCAGCCAGCAATTCTCCATCCTGCGACAGCACCACCTCGGAGAGCGTCCCCGCATCGTCGCCCCCGATGTCGGAGGGGCATGCGAAACGGCGATTGCCGAGCCTGTAGGTGACGGATGCGGTGACGGCCTCCACCCCGGAACCCGGAATTTCGCTGACCGTGTCATATGAGGGAATAGAGCCCTGATGTGCATCGTAAAGCGCCCTGGACAACGGATGGTTCGAATGGGCGGCAAGCCCCGCAGCAATCGCCATCGTCGTGTCAGGCACATTGGTGGAACCGACGAGACGTGGCCTTCCTGATGTCAACGTTCCGGTCTTGTCGAACAGTACGGTGTCGATTTCCGCCAGTCGTTCCATGGCCGAACCGTCCTTGACCATCACACCGCGCCGGAAGAGACGGCCAGCGGCGACCACCTGAACGACAGGCACGGCAAGACCGAGCGCGCATGGGCAGGTGATGATGAGGACGGCAATGGCGATCAGCATGGCCTGCTTCCAGTCACCGCCGAAAATCCCCCAGCCGAAAAACGTCACGAGCGCCAGAAGATGCACGACGGGCGAATAATAGCTGGCGGCGCGGTCGGCGATGCGGCGATAACGCGCCCTGCCCCCCTCGGCCGCCTCCATGAGTGCAATCACTTCCGAAAGGAACGATTGTTTCGCCGAAGCCGTGACGCACGCTGTCAGTGAACCGGTGAGGTTCAGCGTACCGGCCTGCAGATGATCGCCGCTCTCCACGCGGCGCGGCGCGCTTTCGCCATTGACGATGGACATGTCGATATCGCTGCTGCCGCTTGTAACCGTCGCATCGACAGGCACCCGGTCTCCAGCCACGATCGCAATCGTGTCGCCCGGTTTGATCTCATCGAGTGCCCGGTAATCGCGCGATCCGTTGACGTTGACCAGCATTGCCCCACGCGGCGAAAGCCTTGCCAGCCCGGCAATGGCCGAACGCGCCCTGTCGCGCATGATGTGATCCAGCGTGCGGCCGATCAGCAGGAAGAACAGCAGAGACACGGTGGCATCGAACCAGGCATGTGCACCGTGATGGATCGTTTCCCCAAGCGAGACGGCGTAGGAGAGCGTGATGGCCAGCGCAATCGGGACGTCCATGTTGGTCCGGCCGTGTTTCAGCACATTCCAGGCCGAGCTGTAAAAGAAGCGACCGCCATAGATCAGCGCCGGTGCGGCAATCATCGCCGAGATCCAGTGAAACATGTCGCGGGTCGCCGCATCCGCACCCGACCAGACGGATACGGACAAAAGCATGATGTTGGCAGAGGCAAAACCGCAGAGTGCCACAGCCCGGATGAGCTGCTTGCGCAGTTCATCTGAGGCATCCAGACTGGCCGAAAACAGATGCGCCTGATAACCGGTTGACTGGATAGCGCCGACAAGCTCGGCCGGATCGGTCGTGATACCCGCAACGGCTTCCTTCCAGACGATGGCCACACGCCGCGAGGAAAGATTGACGCGGGCCTGCTCTACCGCTGGATGTCCCCGCAACACGCCTTCAATGGTGGAGATGCAGGTGCCGCAATAAACACCCGGCACGCTCAGATCCGTCTGACGAAGGCCATGCCCCAGATCGCGGCTTGCCAGCAACAGCTCTTCGGCAGATGGCGAACTGCCGCCATTTAACGCAAGGGAGCCTTCCGTTCCCGGTGCGCAGCAGCTCATTTGCGCCCCCTGACAATCGCGATGCGTGTGCCTTCGTGAACGATCACCCGGCCATCCCTGACGGCGATAACCTCGACGATCCATTGACCCGGCAACACGTTGTGAGCCCCGGTGAAGACGCCCCTCGAAACGGGTGTTAGCTCCATGTCGAAATTCTGGCGCTCGCCGACCGGACGACGGAAATGCGCCGTGATCGCGTCGGCTTCGACCGGACCGGTTTCGGGATGGAACACCTCATATCGAACGCTCGTATCGTTGACGGAAAGCTTGCCTTCGATGCCGGTCGCTGCCCTCACCTTTGCCGCCTCGGCCTTGCTGTTGAACTGTTGGCTGGCGACGTAGGTGTTCGGCACGACCAGACCGCTCCAGCTGGAGATGGCATTCCACGCCATGATGACGTTTACGGTGATGATGACGCCGAAAAACAGCACCATGACACCGGCCATGTGCCAGCCGGTAAAGACAAAGGCCGAGGCATGCGATTTCTGAACAGTCATTTCTTCACTCCCGGGCCGTTGAACACCGCGTCGTAACGCGCCGTTTCATGGCCTTGCCCATCGCTGACGATGAATTCGAAATTCTCCGACGCCCGCGAGACGTCCTCTCCCGGCAGGGTGACGAACACCTTCAGCGCCGTTGCCTCGTCCGGCTCCACCAGCACATCGAACGCGCGTGACGGCATAGTCTGCATGCCGTTGATCTTCATCACCGCATTCGGAATACCCTCGATGGTCAGGCTGACCGTGCGCGGCTCCGGCACCATGTTGAGAATACGCACCGTATAGCCGTTGCGGATCGAACCGTTCGATTCCAGCACATATTGCGGATTGCGGTCGTGCAGAACATTGACGGCCAGACGGTCGCGTGTGGCCAGCGCCACCAGCATGCCGATCCCGACCACAGCCCAGACAACGGTATAGAGAATGGTGCGCGGGCGAAAAATGATGCGCCAGTCGAACTGGCGAACGGTAGCATTGAAAATGCCATCCGCGCTCCGCACATTTCCGGGTCGTATCGCATGGCGTCCGCCACCGGTCGCCAGCGCCATGTTCGACTGGTATTCGGCAAGCGTGGCATAGGCGATCAGGCCGCGTGGCTTGCCGGTCTTGGCCATCACGCCGTCACAGGCATCGATGCATAGCGCGCAGGTGATGCATTCGAGCTGCTGCCCGTCGCGGATGTCGATGCCCATGGGACAGACCGCGACGCACGCGTTGCAATCCACACAGTCCCCAACCGGATCACCCCCTGCCACCGCCTTTTTCGCATGGCGCGAACGCGGTTCGCCGCGCCAGTCATTATAGGTCACGACCAGCGAATTCTCATCCAGCATCGCCGCCTGGATGCGCGGCCACGGACACATGTAGGTGCAGACCTGCTCCCGCATCAGCCCGCCGAAAACATAGGTCGTGGCCGTCAGGATCGCGACAGTTGTGTAAGCTATCATCGCCGCCTGTCCGGTCAGGAACTGCATCGCGAGCGTCGGTGCATCCGCGAAGTAGAATATCCATGCACCGCCAGTCGCAACACCGATCACCAGCCATATGCCATGTTTGAGGACGCGCTTGCGGAGTTTGTCGAACGTCCAGGGCGCGGCATCAAGCTTGATGCGGGCATTTCTGTCGCCCTCTACGGCACGCTCCACGACCAGAAACAGATCGACCCACACCGTCTGCGGACAGGTATAGCCACACCATGCGCGTCCCACCGCCGAGGTGACAAGGAAAAGCCCAAGCCCGGCCATGACAAGCAGCCCGGCTATGAAAAAGAACTCCTGCGGCCATATCTCGATAAACAGGAAATAGAAGCGCCGGTTGGCGATATCGATCAGCACCGCCTGATCCGGGGCAAAAGGCCCGCGATCCCACCTGAGCCAGGGTGTCAGATAATAAATGCCGAGCGTCACCAGCATCACAAGCCACTTGAAACGCCGGAAGCGCCCTTCCGCCCGTTTGGGAAAGATTTTCCGGCGTGCCTCGTACAGCGGTTTGCGGACTTTTGCCGAATTGACCGCTTCTGCCTCGAGCCTCTCTACGGATGGCCCGCCACGATCCTGTCCAGCGCGATAGATATTCATGATGCAAGACCCGTTGCTGCTTCTTGCCTTTTCCCATCTGGCCGGGGAAATATCCTTGACTTGCATCAAGCGAGGACAAAGTGGCGCAGGCAGAGCATACGCCGCAAAATGGGAGGCCCACATGCCCGTCATGCCATCGAAGATCGTTCACCTGTCGATCGATAAACCTTGGGAAGAAGTCTGCGACTTTGCATCCAATCCTGAAAACATGCCGCTCTGGGCGGCCGGCCTCGCCAGCGGTCTGACCCACGACGGCGACGAATGGATCGCGGATGGCGGCCCCCTCGGCTCGGTGCGTGTGAGCTTTGCCGCGAAGAACAATCTCGGCGTTATCGATCATGTCGTGACCATGCCGGACGGTCTGAAGGTCTATAACGCCCTGCGGGTCACACCGAATGGCGATGGTGCGGAAATTGCCTTTACCCTACTGCAACTTCCCGGCATGACAGACGATGATTTTGCACGCGATGCGGGTCTGGTGAAAGCTGATCTCGAGACGCTGAAATCGATCATCGAAAAGAGCTGAGGGAGGAGCAGATGAGCGAAACCGAAAACAACAGACGGATCGACTACGTCGAATTCAATGTGTCCGACATCGAAGTGAGCAAAACCTTTTACGGCAGCGCTTTCGGCTGGACCTTCAAGGACTACGGTCCGCAATATTGCGAATTCTCCGACGGACGCCTGACCGGCGGCTTCACGACGACAGCACCTGTTACCGCCAAGGGCGGACCCCTGGTCATTCTCTACGCGTCGGACATCGAGGCAGCACAGGGCCGAGTCGAAGCGGCCGGAGGAAAGATCAGCGCGCCGACTTTCGAGTTTCCCGGCGGACGCCGTTTTCATTTCACCGATGCGGATGGCTATGAACTGGCCGTGTGGTCTAAAGCCTGATCGGGAGATGCACTCAACATGACCGCGACAACACCGCCCTTCTCGCTCGTCGGCCTCGATCACGTTGTCTTCATCGTTGACGACATGGCGCGCGCCCTCGACTTTTACCGCGATGTGCTGGGATGCACCAACGGCTACACCTATCCGGCACTTGGCATGGAACAGGTTTGGTGCGGAAATTCCCTGATCGTTCTTTGGGATGTGACCCATCCCGGCGGCACGAAAGCGGCTCCCCCGGTCGCCGGTGGCCGCAATGTCGATCACATCTGCATTGCGACCGGACCGCTGAACCATGAGGCACTTCGCGCGCATCTGGCAAAATTCGACGTGACCATCGAACAGGAAGCCTACCACGGTGGCGCGCGCGGAATGGGGCACTCCTTCTATTTCCGTGACCCCTTCGGCAACAAGATCGAGCTGAAAGGACCGGCCGAGTATCCGGATGGCCGTGCTGCCTGACGATATCGACCAGACGAAAAAAGGGCGCTTGGAGCGCCCTTTCTCTATTCTATGGTCTGCTGCCTCTTATTCGCCGCCACCCAGCGAATGCACGAAGATGGCAAGCTGTTTGACCGCGATGTCGCCCAGACGACCGCCCCATGCGGGCATGACGCCGTGCTTGGGCGATCGGATCTGCGTGACGATGCCCTGCTCGCCCGCTGCTTTCAGCCAGATGGCGTCAGCAAGATCGGGAGCGCCGAATTCGCGGTTGCCCTTGGCATCCTCCCCGTGGCACGCAGCGCAATTGTCGGCGAAGACCTGCTTGCCTGGCTCCACCAGCGCCGGATTGGAAGGCGTGCCAGTCAGGCTGACGACATAGGCCGCCACCTCGCGGATTTCCGATGCCTCGAGAATATCGCCGAACGCCGGCATTTCCGAAATACGCGTATCCGCATCCTCGACAAACCGAACGCCGTGGTTGATGGTGGTGTAGATATCCTCAACGCTACCGCCCCACAGCCATTCGTCGTCATTGAGGTTGGGATAACCTTGGCTGCCTTCAGCACCCGAACCGTGGCACTGGATACAGTTGACCTTGAAGGCGGCGGCGCCACCCGAAAGCGCAAACTGCATCAATGTGTTGTCGGCCTGTATGTCGGTTAAGGACGCGCTGGCGATCCTGTCGAGATAGACACTCTGCGCATCTTTCGCGGTGGCGATTTCGGCGGTCATGTCAGCGCGGCTGCTCCAGCCGAGGACACCCTGCGTCGCATCGTTGATCAACGGCCATGCCGGAAATGCAATGGTGTAACCGATGGCCCAGACAATGGTGACGTAGAAGGTCCACACCCACCACCGGGGCATCGGATTGTTGAGTTCGCGAATGCCGTCCCATTCATGGCCGGTCGTTTCGACACCGCTTATTTTGTCAATGTTTTTGTCGGCCATAGCCTAGTCCTCCTTCAGAGGGATGCTGGCGGCATCGTTGGCCGCCTTCTTGCCGCCGGGACGCAGGGTGAAGAGCACGACGCCGACGAAAAACAGCGCCATGGCAAGCAGACCCCAGCTATCGGCGAAGTGACGCATGGCTGTGTAGGTTTCCATGGCCTCTCCTCACCGGTATCCGGCTGCATCGTCATAGGTCGAAAAATCGACCAGCGTGCCGAGCATTTGGAGATAGGCAACCAAAGCATCCATCTCCGTCAGTCTGGCCGGATCGCCATCAAAATCGCCGATCTTCGCCTTCGGGTAGCGTTGCAGCACGCCGTCGGCATCCGCATTCGGATCCGCCTGCGCGGCAAGGTCGGCTGCGGCAAGGTCGATCATCTCGTCGCTATACGGCACACCGACGGCGCGGTTGGCCTTTAGCTCCATCGAAACGTCTGCCACCTTGAGCGGCGTGGTCTTCAGGAAGGCGTAGGACGGCATGATCGATTCCGGCACCACCGAGCGCGGATCGGCGAGATGCTGTACGTGCCATTCGTTCGAATAACGGTCGCCGACGCGGGCCAGATCAGGCCCGGTACGTTTTGAGCCCCACTGGAACGGATGGTCGTACATGCTCTCGGCCGCGAGGCTGTAGTGGCCGTAACGCTCCACCTCGTCGCGGAACGGGCGGATCATCTGGCTATGGCAGACGTAGCACCCTTCGCGGATGTAGATGTTACGTCCCGCAAGCTCAAGCGGCGAATAGGGCCGCATGCCCTCCACCTTCTCGATGGTGTTTTCGAGATAGAAGAGCGGTGCGATTTCCACGATGCCGCCGATCGATACGACGAGCAGCGAACCGACGAGAAGCAGGGTGGCGTTGCGCTCTATGAGCTGATGTTTATCAAGAAGCGACATGGGTGCTCCTCCTTATTCGGCCGGCTGCGCAACGAGGGGATAGCTTCCTGCAATCGGAGCCTCTTCCCGTTCGTAACCGCGCGCGGTCATGTAGACGTTGTAGGCCATGACGAGGCCACCGCAGAGATAAAGCCCCCCACCAACGGCGCGCAGGACGTAATACGGGAACAGCGCCGATACCGATTCTGCGAAGGAATAAACGAGGAAGCCCTGCGCATCGTATTCGCGCCACATCAGCGCCTGCTGGATACCCGCGACCCATAGAACGGCGGCGTAAATGACGATGCCGAGCGTTGCGAGCCAGAAGTGCCAGTTGACCATGCGCAGGCTGTAGAGACGATCTCGGTTCCACAGCTTTGGCGTTAGGTAATAGACGGCCCCGAAGGTGATCATGCCGACCCATCCAAGCGCGCCCGAATGAACGTGGCCGATGGTCCAGTCCGTATAGTGGCTGAGCGAGTTGACGGCCTTGATCGACATCATCGGCCCCTCGAAGGTCGACATGCCGTAGAAGGCGATGGCAATCACCATCATGCGGATGATCGGATCGGTGCGGATCTTGTCCCATGCGCCCGAAAGCGTCATCAGGCCGTTGATCATGCCGCCCCACGACGGCATCCACAGCATGATGGAAAACACCATGCCAAGGGTCTGCGCCCAGTCGGGCAGCGCCGTGTAATGAAGGTGGTGCGGGCCGGCCCAGATATACATGAAGATCAGCGCCCAGAAATGGATGATCGACAGGCGGTAGGAATAGACCGGGCGACCGGCCTGTTTCGGCACGAAATAATACATCATGCCGAGGAAGCCGGCTGTCAGGAAGAAACCGACGGCGTTGTGGCCGTACCACCACTGCGTCAGCGCATCCTGCACGCCGGCAAAGGCCGAGTAGCTCTTGACGCCGAGGAAAGACACGGGAACCGCCAGATTGTTGACGATGTGCAGCATGGCAATCGTCACGATGAAGGCGAGATAGAACCAGTTCGCCACATAGATATGCGGCTCCTTGCGCATCAGGACCGTGCCGAGAAACGCCAGCAGGTAAGCGACCCAGACGATTGTCAGCCAGATATCGACATACCATTCCGGCTCGGCATATTCCTTGCCTTGCGTAATACCGAGCAGATAGCCCGTTGCCGCCATGACGATGACGAGTTGGTAGCCCCAGAATACGAACCAGCCGAGGCTACCGCCGAACAGGCGGGCGCGACAGGTTCTCTGGACGACATAGAAGGACGTCGCGATCAGCGCATTTCCCCCGAAAGCGAAGATCACCGCCGATGTGTGCAGCGGCCGCATACGGCCGAAATTGAACCACGGCGCTACATTGAGATCCGGGAAAGCAAGCTGCAGCGCCACAACCACGCCAACCAGAAAGCCGACGACGCCCCAGAACACGGTCGCGACCACGCCGTATTTCACAACTTCATCGAAGTATTCGGATTTGCGCTGCACTTTCGCCACTTGATTGACCGGCGCGAACGAAACACGGCGCAGCAAAAGAACGGTGCCGACGAGCAGCGTGAAGAACAGGACCCACATATGGGCCGCAAAAAGACTGTCATGGGCAAAGGCCGCCCCGAGCAGCGCGAGAAAGGCGCCAAAGGCGACCATCGCAATTTCCAAGGTGTAGTTCATTGTTGGTTTCCCCCAACGTCAAGCGGATCGACGCGAGGCGCGAGCGGCTTTCGAAGCGGAAAACGGGCCTTTGCGTCGTGTGGAGCATTGCCACCGACCGCAGGAAACAACCTTGATTCAGATCAACGGAAAAAAGCCGTGAGGAGCGGCCTAGCCCTTCATTTTGAGAGGAAGACCGGCGGCGATGAAGTAGACCTCGCCTGCGATGGCTGCGACGCGCTGATGCAGCCTTCCGGCATGGTCACGAAATTCCCGCGCCATCCTGTTTTCCGGTACGATACCGAGGCCCACCTCGTTGGAGACGAAGATCAGTTTCGCGCTGCTTTTCACGATCTGCGCCTCGAGATCTGCGAAGGCCGCGTCCATATCGGCCTCCTCCATCATCAGGTTCGTCACCCAAAGCGTCAGGCAGTCGATCAGAACGACATGATCCGGTCCATCGATGTCACGAAGCGTCGAAACGATATCGACCGGCGCCTCATGCGTGATCCATTCGCCGCCACGCCGTGCCTCATGATGCGAAATGCGGTCGCGCATTTCATCGTCCCACGCCCTGCCTGTCGCGACATAATGCGCCTGCCTGCCCGCCCCCATCACCATTTCCTCGGCGAATCGGGATTTTCCGGAGCGCGCGCCGCCAAGAACGAGAACAGTGCGGGAAATATCAGTCATGTAAACCGTGGGGGAAAGCAGAAAGAGCCAGTGCCATTGTGGTCATGCCGGACTGGCATACCACAAGCCGTTGACGTCACGCCATGAAAAGAGAACGATTCGTAGATAAGGAGGCGTTCTCCCGGTCGATCATGCCGGACAGTCACGATACCGCGTCATGAAGTCGAAACCCGCCCGCACCGTGCGGGCAACAAAGCATCGTCTTCGATAAAAACGGAAACACCGGACTCTTGCAAAAAAGCTAGGTCCGAAAGCTGGTTCTGTCAATCGGCCACGCGCCACGACGTGCCATAAGGGTCATGTCAGCTACAAAAAACACGCGTCAACGTCAGCCACTCTAACCTGTTGATTCGGTGCGTCGTTCCAGTGAAACCGATTCCGGTTATGCTGCCGATACGCTAATCTTCCGGCAGGTTCGCGTACAGATTCGCAAAACAGCTTGAGGGAACGCCCGTGATGACGACCATGGATTATGTCGCATTCATCTTCTTCATCCTACTGTGGGTCGCCTATACGCATGTCACGACGAAATCGACGTGGTTTTCACGAACAAGCCTCAACCGGGCAATGGCGGAGCGCCGTCGTGACTGGATTCACAACTCACTCAAGCGCGATCTGAAAATGATCGATACGCAGATCATGGCGGGTCTGCAGAACGGCACGGCCTTCTTCGCGTCGACATCGATCTTCGCCATCGGTGGCTGCTTCGCCCTGCTTGGTGCGACGGATCAGGTCGAATCGGTGTTTCGTGACATGCCCTTCGTGCACTATGGCGGTCGCACGGCCTTCGAGCTGAAGGTCATCGGCCTGACCTGTCTTTTCGGTTATGCCTTCTTCAAGTTCGGCTGGTCCTACCGGTTGTTCAACTATTGCACCATCCTCTTCGGTGCCATTCCAATGGTGCACGATGCAAATGCCGATCAGGCCGCGGCCGAACGCGCCGCCGAAAACGTGATTCGCATGAACATCATCGCCGCCAAGAACTTCAACGATGGCCTCAGAACGATCTTCCTGTCGATCGCGTATCTCGGGTGGTTCATCAGCTCGTATGTTTTCATCGCCACGACAAGCATCATCGTCATCGCGCTCCTGCGTCGGCAGTTCTTCTCCGCGGCACGACTGGCGATCATGGATGAATCGAAGCCTTGAAATCGCCTTACTTCGGAGGCCAAGCCCGAAGTATCAAACATCTGATCTGAGCAGCACCGGACATGGAAACAGAGACAACGGCCAATGAGGTTCGTCCCAAGGGACGCATAGGAGGGCTGGATACCCTTCGCGGCGTGGCGTTGCTCGCCATGGCATCGTATCATTTCACATGGGATCTGGAGCTTTTCGGCTATATCGAACCGGGTACGGCGACCACCGGGCTCTGGAAGCTCTACGCCCGCGCAATTGCGTCGTCCTTCCTGTTCCTTGCCGGGTTCAGCCTGTTTCTCGCCCATGGTAAAGGCATGAACTGGCCTTCATTCAACAAGCGTTTCGCCATGGTGGCTGGCTCAGCCATGCTCATTACCGTTGCGACCGTCTTCGCCTTCCCCGATAGCTTCATCTTCTTCGGCATCCTGCACAACATCGCTGCGGCAAGCCTTGTGGGCCTTCTGTTCCTGCGTGCGCCTGCCATCGTGGCGCTGATAGCCGCCGTCGTCGCTGCCGCCATTCCGTTTTACGTCCAGTCGGAAGCCTTCGACAGCAGATGGCTCGCATGGATCGGCTTGGCGACGATACCGCCGCGCTCGAACGACTACGTTCCGCTTCTGCCATGGCTTGCGCCATTCCTGCTCGGAATGGCATTCTCGAAGATCGCCGTGCCGCGGGGATGGCTGGACCGTTTCCGCAAGCCCAGCGCACCGAAAAACCTGCTGGCGCTGGCTGGACGCCATAGCCTGCTCTTTTACCTTGTGCATCAACCGCTGCTGCTTGGTATCGTCTACATCGCATCGCTGATCGCCCCGCCTCCGCCGGTCGATCAGGTCGAGCTTTACAAGTCCAGCTGTGAAAAAAGCTGCGTCGAGCAGCCGAACGGTCTGGAACTATGCCAGCGCTTCTGCGGCTGCACGCTCGAAAAGCTGCATGCCGAAAATCTCTTCGATCAGGTGATGGAAGGCAGCCTGTCAACGCAACAGCAGTCGAAGGTCAGCGAAGTGGCGCAACAATGTTCCGTGGAAGCGCAATAGCGCTTCCAGCCGGTTAATAAGCGACCAGTAGCGTGGTTCAGGTGCCGACGCCGATTTCGGCAAGACGCGTCAGGCAGGCTTCCTCTACATTGTCGAGTTCCGCCAGAGTTTCCTCGATGTCCTTGCGCTTCTGGCGAAGGTCAGCCCGCTTTTCGTCGACCTTCTTCATCAGAAGTTCGAGCTGGCCCGCCTCGCCCGGCGGCTCCTTGTAGACGTGAATGATTTCGCGGATTTCGGCAATCGTGAACCCGATACGGCGACCACGCAGGATTTCCTGAATGAGATGCCGGTCCGCCGACCTGAAAAGACGGGTCCGGCCACGGCGCTCAGGATGAATCAACCCCTCGTCCTCGTAAAATCGCAAGGTACGGGTGGAAACGCCGAATTCACGTGTCAGTTCGGTTATGCTATAATACTTGTTCACGGGCCTATCCGATTCATAACCGGATTATTATTATTTGACCTTAACGTAAAAGTCAATTTTGACGTGCCGTCCTACCTAACCTGAAATCCCGTACCACCACGTCGCAATGCCCAGAAAGGCAAAAAAGCCGACGATATCGGTGATAGCTGTCACGAAAACGGCAGACGAAACGGCGGGGTCCGCGCCGAACTTGTCGAGAACAAGCGGGATGAGAATGCCAGCCAGCGCCGCCGCCAGCATGTTGAGACACATGGCCGTGGCGATGATGCCGCCGATGTGAATATCCTGAAACCAGATACCCGCCACGACGCCGATTGCAGTGCCGAACAGCATGCCGTTCAGGATCCCTACCCCGGCTTCACGCCGGATGATACGTGCGGCATTGTGAATATCGAGGCTCTTCGTCGCAAGGGCGCGCACCGAAACGGTCATGGTCTGCGAACCGGCATTTCCCCCCATGCCCGCGACGGCCGGCATCAGGATTGCAAGGGCGACGATCTGCTGGATCGTGGCGTCGAACAGGCTGATGACCGACGCCGACAGAAACGCGGTGATGAGATTGACCGCCAGCCACGGCACGCGCGAACGCGACGTGCTGGCGACAGAGTCCGAAAGCTCTTCGTCGCCGACACCACCGAGGCGCAGCAGATCTTCTTCCGCTTCTTCCTGGATGACGTCCACCACGTCGTCGATGGTCAACACACCCACCAGCCTGCCATTATCGTCCACGACAGCCGCAGACAGAAGGTCGTACTGTTCGAAAAGCTGCGCTGCCTCTTCCTGATCCATTTCGGCCGGAATGGAGTGGTTCGTCTCATGCATGATAGTCTCGACCTTCACCTGACGCTTGGTGCGCAGCACCCGGTCAAGGTCGAGAGCGCCAACCAGCTTGAAGGTCGGGTCGATGACGAAAATCTGCGTGAAGCTGTCCGGCAGCTCTTCCTCTTCACGCAGGTAGTCGATGGTCTGCCCGACGGTCCAGAACGGTGGCACGGCCACGAACTCCGTCTGCATGCGGCGACCCGCAGAGCTTTCCGGATAATCCAGCGCCCGCATGAGCCGGACGCGCTCGGTAAACGGCAACTGCGAGAGAATGTCCTCGCGGTCCTCATCGTCGAGATCTTCGAGAATGTAGACGGCATCGTCCGAATCCAGCTCGCCGATGCCGGCGGCGATCTGCTCGTTCGACATCTGTTCGACGATGTCGAGGCGGATACCCTCGTCCACCTCAGTCAGCGCCGTCATGTCGAAGTCGGAGCCAAGGAGGCGAACGAGCGCGTGGCGCTGTTCCGGCAGAATGGATTCGATCAGGTCGCCAAGTTCGGATTCATGCAGCTTCGCGACGTTCCGGCGCAGGAAAAGCAGATCGCGATCGGCGATCGCGGCACCCACCATGGCCAGAAAATCGGAGCGGATCGAGCCGTCTTCCGCATAGATATCGGAGGGTACGTCCGGCACCTTGTCATTTTCGGGCGCGAGAAGATCGTCGTCACGGTCTGTCATCTTGCGTCCCCTTAGTTTGTAAAATGCCGCAGTGCACGATTTGGCAGGAGAATGGCGTTTAAAAGCATATTGTCAACAACCGGATAGCGGGAAACCGGCAAGCTTCGGAACCACGACGCAAATGTCACAGATATCCGTCGTCAACGGAGATATTCGACGTCAGCGCAACGCCCGACCACAGTGGGCCGTTCCATACAATCGGGGAAAGATAAGCGTTGACATATACGCCCCGGAGGCGATTCTGGAACGGGTGATAAAGGGCTAAAAACCATGAATCGCAGCATCCAGCTTACGGGCATGCGATTGAAAACAGGCGTCAGGAAAGACGGTTACAATGAGCAAGACGGATTTCATCGGCAAGGCCTCCTCCGCTGCGGGTGGCTGGGGGGCACTGAAGAGCGTCGGCAAGCGGCTGATGGAATCAGGCGCGCCAATCTCAGGCGCCAGAACACTGCTCAAGGCCAACCAGCCCGATGGTTTTGACTGTCCGGGCTGCGCATGGGGAGACCCCGAACACGGCTCCTCTTTCGAGTTTTGCGAAAATGGCGTAAAGGCAGTCGCCTGGGAGGCGACGGAGGCCCGCGTACCACCGGACTTCTTCGCGCACCATACTCTGTCCGATCTCCGCAAATGGTCGGACTACGAACTGGAAAAGCAGGGCCGCCTTACTCACCCGATGCGGTATGACCGCGCGTCTGACAAATACCTTCCCGTATCCTGGGATGACGCGTTCGCCGAAATCGGCGGAATCCTCAAAAGCCTCGACAGCCCGGATCGCGCTGAGTTCTACACCTCCGGCCGTGCCTCGAACGAGGCGGCATTCCTTTATCAGCTGATGGTCCGGTTGTATGGCACCAACAACTTTCCGGACTGTTCCAACATGTGCCACGAGGCCAGTGGCGTCGGCCTGAAGGCATCCATCGGCGTTGGCAAGGGAACCGTGCTGCTGGAGGACTTCGAGCAGGCGGACGCGATCTTCGTGATTGGCCAGAACCCCGGCACCAATCATCCCCGCATGCTGGGAGATCTGCGCCGCGCAGCGCTTCGGGGCGCGAAAATCGTCGTCCTCAATCCGATCCGCGAAAAGGGACTGGAGCGTTTTGCCGACCCGCAGGACAAGATCGAGATGATGACCGGCGGCAACACCAGGATCGCCACCAATTATTACCAGCCCAGGCAGGGCGGCGACATGGCGGCCATCCGCGGCATGAGCAAAGCGGTCTTCGCCGCGGACGACGCGGCGAAAGCGGCCGGCAACCCGGCCATCATCGACGACGACTTCCTTGCCGAACATGCGGCGGAGTTTCAGGCATACCGCGCGGCTGTGGAGGCGACGAGCTGGGAAGACATTCTCGACCAATCCGGCCTGACACGTGCCGAAATCGAGGAAGCGGCAAACATCTACATGCAGGCGAACGCCGTGATCGCCACCTGGGCGATGGGCATCACGCAACACAAGCATTCCGTCATCACGGTTCGAGAAATCGCCAACTTCATGCTGCTGCGGGGCAATATAGGGCGTCCGGGCGCCGGTCTGTGCCCCGTTCGCGGCCATTCCAACGTACAAGGCGACCGCACCGTCGGCATTGATGAAAAGGCGCCGCCTGCCCTGCTCGATGCGCTGGAAAAGGAGCTGGGCGTGCCCATGCCGCGCAAGCGCGGTCACAACACGGTCGAAGCGATTGCCGCCATGCTCGAGGGATCGGCGGAGACATTCATCGCGCTCGGCGGCAACTTCCTGCGCGCAACGCCGGACAGCCCGCTTATCATCGAGGCGTTCAGCAAACAGAAACTGACGGTCAATATCGCCACCAAGCTCAACCACTCGCATCTGGTTCCGGGCGAAACCTCCTTTGTTCTGCCATGTCTGGGACGAACCGAGATCGACCGCAATTCGAAAGGCCGGTCGCAGATCGTCACGGTCGAGGATTCCATGAGCATGGTGCATGGTTCAGGCGGCATCAATCCGCCCGCCTCCGAAGACCTGCGTTCGGAAGTGGCGATCGTGGCGGGCATCGCGGCCGCCACTCTGGGCAACGCGCATGTGAACTGGCAGGCGATGGCGGATGATTACGACCTCATCCGCGACATGATCGAGCGTGTCATCCCCGGATTCAACAATTTCAACGAACGCGTTCGTGTGCCGCGCGGATTTCACCTGCGCAATGCGGCGGCTGAACGTGAATGGAATACTCCTGCCGGAAAGGCGACGTTCTACACCGGCCAGCTCCCCGAACGGACGGAACACCAGCAGGCGCTTGGCCATGGCGATCTCTTCGTATTGCAGACGTTCCGAAGCCACGACCAGTACAACACGACGATCTACGGCATGGATGACCGTTATCGTGGCGTCTATGGGGAACGCCACGTCATTTTCATGAACCCCAAGGACATGGAAGCCCTAGGCGCCCATTCCCGCCAGCGTGTCGATGTCATCGGAGAATATGAAGACGGTCGCGAACGCATCGCAGAAAACTTCCGCCTAGTTCCTTATAATATCCCCAGAGGCAGCGTCGGCGGTTATTACCCCGAACTCAATGTACTTGTTCCCTTGAGCAGCTACGGCGATGGCAGCTTCACGCCAACATCGAAATCGGTACTTGTGGCGATTAAGCTGCGCGGAGAATCCGAAGCCGCATGATGGAAGATGATGAGGCCGCGGCCGCATTCCTGGCTGCGGTGCAGGATATCACGCGGCGTGCGCCCGATGTTTTGAACGCAACCGGAGCCGCCATCCTTCTCGCCACCCATCTTGGATTGGCCACGGACAGCCGAAGCATCGCCAGGCGGCTGGGGCTTGCCCATGCCCTTGTTCTGCGCGAAATAGCCGCTGCGTGTCCACGTTTCATCAGAGTGGCGAAACGCGACAGCCGGACACAAAGAACCTGGGTGGAATTGACCGAAGAAGGCAGCCGGCTTGCAGGCGCATCGGTTTCGAGCTGAACACGAATGGAGACACGCATTGGCGATCAGGCCGATTCTTTTCTATCCGCATGCGGGACTTTCCGAAATCTGCGCACCCGTTACGGTTTTCGATGACGCGCTGAAAACGCTGGTCAATGACCTGATCGATACGATGCGAGCCGCACCCGGTGTCGGCATTACGGCGGCGCATGTCGGCGCCAGCCAGCGGGTTTTCGTGCTGGAGCTGACACCGGATACCGTCCTGACCTATATCAACCCCGAAATTATCGCCTTTTCGTCCGAAACCATCCGGCACGTCGAAGGCAGCGTGTCCATGCCGGGCTTCACCGATGAAGTCGAACGCCCGTCGACCGTCAGGGTACGATATCAGGACGTGAATGGCGGCACACATGAAGAAACTGCGACAGGCTTCCATGCGGTCTGCATTCAGCATGAGGTGGATCAGCTCGACGGCATGTTCTGGCTGAAGCGCCTGTCGAAACTGAAACGGGACCGCCTCGTGAAGAAGTGGGACAAGTCGCACAGACCATAAAGCTAGTGCACGTTTGCCAGAACGATTTCCACCTCACCCTTCAGCGTGTTGCTGACGGTGCAGATCTCTTCCGCCTTGTGTGCTATCGCATGGCGTGTCTCGGCGTCAAAATCGCCGCTGATATCGATATGAACATCGAACCGCATGACGCGATACGGTTCGTTCTCCGTCTTTTCACCTGACAAGCTCACGGACACCCTTTGGAACCGGTCGAGGACACCCATCTGGCTTGCGGCAATTCTCGCGCTCAGCGCAAGGCACCCCGCAAGGGACGCATACATCAGGTCCAGAGGATTGAAGCCGGGCTCGGAGGCGCCAGTGACGACCGAAAGGCTTCCGCCTGTGGCACTCTCGACAAGTGGGTGTCCAAGCCGATTGAGACTGGCCGTTGCGCCGGTCGGTCTTTTCTTCACTCTCGGCCCGCTCATGTTTCACCATCTCCAGCGTTCGATACGATGGAACCAAATTAATTGTGCGCAGTTATTCACACAACGGTGAACGACCGTTGAAATGGTTGAAAAAGGGAGCTGGACCATATGGTTACATCGACGCTCGTGAGCATTCTGATTACTTTCCTGGTAATCGTCCTCGTCCTGTGGCTCATCGCACGCCTGCCTGTCGGCGGCGGCGCAAAACAGATCGCACAGGTGATCGTCATCATCATCGGCATCATTTCGCTTCTAAAATATCTTGCTGTTTTCTGATATTTTCTGGTGACTTGAAAACGGAAAAAGGCGGCCATGTGCCGCCTTTAAGTTTTTCGTGCATGCTTCCGTATCCAGACATCACAAAAGTATCATTCCGAATCCAGCAGGCGCGGTCGCCTTGACGTAACGTCACGTACGGCACCCAACCCCAGAAACGGCGAATTGTCAGAATCGAAGATCGCCCTGCCCTTGGCGACAATCCACCGGACAGATCTGTCCGGCAACCTCACCTTGTAGTGCTGATTGAAAAACACGCCAGCAGTTATGCTTTCCATGATGGCATGAGCGACCCGATCCCTCATTTCGATATCGATCCTCTCGAGGATCTCTTCGATTGTAACCCCCTGCGATCCAACTTCCGTAGTGAAACCATGGCATTCGGATGTAACCGCATCCATGATGAGCCTGTTATCGGCAATGCTCCACATGTAGTAGCCAAGCCCGTTGTCCGAGTCTGCGCTGTCCCCCAACAAGTTCGCCTCCAGACCGCATTTTGACAAAAGCTAACATTCAATCCATCATATTCCACCCCTCTGTTTAGAGGGGTTACTGCCGAGTAACTCTTCCTCGGACAGAAAATCCACTGAAATTTTGGATTGTGCGCATCCAATCAGGAAACAATTCACAACGATTTTTGTTTCACGCACGAGAAAGTCATGGTGCGCCGATACCTCTTGGCGCCAGCGCATGTGCGGGAGACGATAATGCTGGAAAAATTGCGGCTGCGGTCGAACTGGAATGCACAAATGCCGCCTTGGACGAACGGTCGATAGCCAGGAGGGACGCTGGCAACTCCGATGGCTCGCCAGCCATGCCGAAGGTATCCCAATACCCATCATTAAGCGCCTCTTCGGGCGCCTTAAAGCGGCTGATCGAGCGCTTGCATGCAGACATCACTGAGAGAAGTATTACGCGGATACCGCTTGAGGCAGAACTTGAGAGCCAACCGGCAACAAACTGATAGAAAAAGAAAAACCCGCCGAAGCGGGTTTTCTTTTGGTGCGGTCGAGAAGACTCGAACTTCCACGGGTTGCCCCACAGCGACCTCAACGCTGCGCGTCTACCAATTCCGCCACGACCGCATCGTGGTAGGCGTCAACTTGCGTCGACGGAGGTGCATGTAGCAAAAGGATTTTCGGTGCACAAGAGCGTCGTGACAGTTTTTTGAAATTAAAAATCGATGTCACCGTTCCTATATCCAGGAAGCCCGCAAATGCAGGGGTTGCCGCCTGATCGTCATTTTGCGAGAAGGCTGTGGAAAGGACATTTTTCATGCTCACACGGACCGATCTGCAAACAAATATGCTTCCGACCGCCGATTCACCTCCGGTTCGGTGGCGAATCTCCGATGGATTCGTTTCCTATGAAGAAGCGATGGAGGACATGGAACGCGAAGTCGCTGCAATCGCCGCGGGCGAAGCGGACGAACTCGTGTGGCTGCTGGAGCATCCGCCGCTCTACACGGCAGGAACCAGCGCCGAAGCGTCGGATCTCATAGAGCCGGATCGTTTTCCGGTCTTTTCCACAGGCCGAGGCGGCGAATACACCTATCACGGACCGGGGCAGCGCGTCGTTTACGTCATGCTGGACCTTAAACGCCGCCGCCAGGACGTACGCGCCTATGTCGCAGCGCTCGAGGAGGTCATCATCCGTACGCTGGACAAGATGAACGTGCGCGGCGAGCGTCGTGAGGATCGGGTCGGCGTCTGGGTGCAGCGGCCCGAAAAACCCCGTCTTCTGGATGGCAGTGTCAGCGAGGACAAGATTGCCGCGCTTGGCATCCGTCTGCGCAAATGGGTAAGCTTCCATGGACTGTCAATCAACGTCGATCCGGATCTCGGCCATTTTTCGGGAATCGTCCCTTGCGGCATCAGCGAATATGGCGTGACCAGCCTTGTCGATCTGGGATTGCTGGTTATGATGAGCGACGTCGACGTTCTGCTGCGGGAAGCATTTGAGGAAGTGTTCGGCCCGACAGTTGCAAAACCCGGATCCGGCGACTGATTCCCTTCGCAAAATGCCGCCCACCGGCATTCCATCACCGATGACCAAGAGAGGAGGAATACGAATGTTCACAACGTCCGCCTATGCCTGTGACGATGGTTCATCGCCCTTGAAGCTGGCGACGATCAAGCGTCGCGATCCCGGCCCGCACGATGTCGAGATCGAAATCGAGTTCTGCGGCGTCTGCCACTCCGACATTCACACCGCCCGGGCCGAATGGGCGGGTTCGCTCTACCCCTGCGTTCCCGGTCACGAGATTATCGGCCGCGTCGGACGGACTGGTTCACAGGTCACGAAATTCAAGACCGGCGACCGTGTTGGCGTGGGCTGCATCGTAGATAGTTGCCGCGAATGCCCAAGCTGCGCCGACGGGCTGGAGCAATATTGCGAAAACGGCATGACCGGCACCTACAACTCACCGGACAAGGCCATGGGCGGCGGCGCCCATACACTTGGCGGCTACTCCGCGCACGTTGTTGTGGATGACCGTTACGTGCTCAATATCCCCGAAGGGCTCGATCCGGCAGCAGCAGCCCCACTGCTCTGCGCTGGCATCACCACATACTCGCCGCTGCGTCACTGGAGTGCAGGTCCCGGAAAGCGCGTTGGCGTCGTCGGCCTGGGAGGCCTGGGTCACATGGCCGTCAAGCTTGCCAATGCCATGGGCGCAACGGTGGTGATGATAACCACCTCTCCCGGCAAGGCGGAAGATGCCAAGAAGCTCGGCGCCCATGAGGTCATCGTATCCCGTGATCCCGCGCAGATGAAGAATGCGGCATCCAGTCTTGACCTGATCATCGATGCCGTTGCTGCCGATCACGACATCAATGCCTATCTCGCCCTCCTGAAGCGCGATGGTGCACTCGTTCAGGTTGGCGCGCCGGAAAAACCCCTCTCCGTGCATGCTTTCAGCCTCATCCCCGGCCGCAAGACCTTCGCGGGCTCGATGATCGGCGGCATTCCGGAAACGCAGGAGATGCTGGATTTCTGCGCTGCCAACGGCATAGCCGCAGAGATCGAAATGATCGACATCGATCAGATCAACGACGCTTATGAACGCATGATAAAAAGCGATGTGCGTTACCGCTTCGTCATTGATATGAAGAGCTTGCCGCGCCAACAAGCTGCCTGAGCCACAAGGCTTCAGCAGAGAGGAGGCGCCGGTTGGCGCCTCTTTTTTTGCAACGTCCCGGCAGACCCCCCAAGGCAACAGATGACCACAAATTCCGGCTTCAGCGAAACGGTTAGAGGCATGATGATCATGGCCGGCTGCATGATCGTGCTGCCCGTCATGGACGCCATCGCCAAATATATGGCGGTCAGCGGCGGCATGTCGCCAGCCCAGGTGACGTTCTACCGATTCTTCTTCCAGCTGCTTTGCACCCTGCCCTTGATTCTGGTGGTGTCGCCGAAAGCGCTCTTCACCGCCAAGCGCCCATGGATGAACTTTCTTCGCGGTATCCTCCACGCCGCCGCCAGTCTGACGTTCTTTGCCGCCGTCAAATACATGCCGCTGGCAGACGTCTTCGCCATCTATTTCGTCGAACCCTTCATGCTGACCATGATGTCGGCGATTTTCCTAGGCGAAAAAGTCGGCTGGAAGCGCTGGACGGCCATTGCGGTCGGCTTTGGCGGCGCAATGATCGTCATCCAGCCGAGTTTCGCGATCTTTGGCTGGACATCGCTCCTGCCCGTCGTCTGTGCCTTCCTGTACACGCTCTATCTGTTCATGAACCGCGCCATCGGTGATGCCGACAGCCCGCTCACCATGCAGACGATGGCAGGCATCGCCGGTACGGTTTTCATGGGCGCGGCCCTGCTGATCGGCGACAGCTTCGGTGACAAGGATTTTGCGATCTCGCTTCCGCAGACAGGCTGGCATCTTGTCCTGCTCGTGCTGCTGGGTTCGATATCGGGCTACATGCACCTGCTGATCGTTCAGGCGTTCCGATTGGCGCCGCTGTCTCTGCTGGCGCCGTTCCAGTATTTCGAGATCATTTCCGCAACCGTGCTGGGTTACGTCTTTTTTTCCGACTTCCCCACCCCGTCGAAGTGGCTGGGTATCCTCATCATCGTCGCATCGGGCCTGTTCATCATCTGGCGCGAACGCAAGCACGCTGGAGTGCCTCAGCCGCTCACCACCCAATAGGCTGACGGCATGGCGTCAGGCGTGCGGGGGCGGAAGATCATGCGCATGCTGATCCTGCGCCTCTACGAGGCTGCCCAGCAGCCAGAGCGAAACCTCGGCGGCTTCGCCGGCCGATTTGAAGCGATAAGCACCGCTGTGTTTCGGCGTGTCTTCGAAGGTCACAACAAAACCGTCGCCACTTTCGAGGCTTTCCACACGAATACGCTCAGGATCGATGAGGAGGCACGCGTAATGTGATCCCATGTTGCGCAGGAAGCCTGCCTTGTTGTCGTGCAAGCGGACAAATGCAGCCTGCCCGTCAATTGTCATGTGCAGGCTGCGGATCGCCTCGTTCGGAAAGGCCCGGGCGAAATCAATGATGGCCTGCCCGACATCGTGACTATTGTCTTCTTCTGTCGCCCGCGACATCCGTAGCGCATAAAAAGCGAAGACTGCAAGCAGTACGAAGACGATGATCCAGATCGTCAAACTCATCCGCGACGCTCCTCCTGGCAATTGTCCAATGCGATTCGCGAGTCTGAACGCACGAACCCGATGCCCGGTTCATACCAGCCGAGGCTTGCGTGGAGTTTGGCTGTGAAAAGTATTCCCTCAGAATCTCTTGAGAAAGGATGCCTTCGCGAGAAGCCATTGCCGGCGCAACTGAGACAGCTGCACTCCGCCATCCAGCAGATCGGGGCCGGCCTTCCTGGCAACCGCGATCACCGGACCGGCCAGCGCGACGGGCAGATACGCAGGAAGAACCGGGCGTGGGATCTGCTGACGCCTTGCCTTGGCAAGATGATCGAGCGCGTGAACGGCAAACAGTTCGATCGCTATGCCGATGCGCTGTTTGTCGTCGCCTTCGAGGAAGGTCTCACGGTTTAGACCCGCCGCAGCCAGCATGTCGGCGGGAATATAGACCTGTCCACGACGACGATGCAGCGGCATGAGCAGCAGCAACCCTGCCATGACCTGAGCCACACCGGCATGACCGGCGGCTTCTGCGCTGGCAACGGCATCCTCCGGCGAAAGAACAAGGCTCGCCAGCTGTATCAGCGCAGACGCGGTTTCGCCCGCATAACCCTCAAGCGCATTGCGATCCTCGAAAACGTCGTCGTAGAGATCGAAAACGCGCGCCTCGATCATGTTGATGAGAACCGGACGCGGCAGACGATGTTTTTCGACGGTTTCGAGAAGTGCCGATGCAACCGGATGGGACTGGCTGTCACCATGCGGGTTCCCCTCCAGGAGATCCCTCCACCACTGCATGCGTACCTCGCCGGGCAAGGCTTCACGCACCAGATCGCGGATACGGGCGATTTCGGCATTGAATGCGTAAAGAGCCGCCAGAGAGGGACGCTTGTCCTCCGGGGACAGCAGGCATGCCAGATAGCGGTCACGGTCTGTGTCGCGCAGCGTCGCAAGGCAGATGTCGAGATTTTCTTGGCGCGCCATCATTCCCCGCGAGGTCCGTCTTTAGACCCTGATCTGCTTTCTTGGGAAAAGCGGATCATGTTCTTTATTTTGTTTCACGCATATCCGGACGAAAAGCCGGATTACGCTTCTCCTGGAAACGCACTAACCTTCGACTGCGATCAGAGCAGCCGCCACGGCGCGCGATTCCGAAAGCAGAATATTGTAGGTTCGCACTGCGGCCCCCGTGCTCATTGGGTCAACAGAGATGCCCGCATCCTTGAAGACGGCGCGCAGTTCCTTCGGAACCACCCGCATGCCATCCCCCATGCCGATCAACAGTACCTCGATGTCCTGAGCTTCCGCCAGAACCTTTTCGAAATGCTCAAGCGTCAGGTCATTGTACGTCACCGGCGCCCAGCCGTTGATGCCCGAAGGTAGACACAGAAGCGAACCGCGATGCGACATGTCGGCAAAGCGAAATCCGCCATTGCCATAAGCATCGATGGGCGCCCGGCCGGGAAAATGGGCCGGGCGTATTTCGATCCCGCCAGCCATCAGACGGCAGGCTTGCCGCCGATGGTGCCACCCTTGGCAACATCTTCCTTCTCGTCTTCGGCGTCAGCGCTTGCAGGACGCAGCTTGAAGGCGATCAGGACCGGAGCGGCGATGTAGACCGATGAGAAGACACCGATACCAATACCGAACAGCATCGCGAAGGTGAACGACCGGATGACTTCGCCACCGAAGAGATACAGCGCCAGCAGGGCCAGAAGAACCGTCAGACCCGTCAGGATCGTGCGCGAAAGCGTCTGGTTCAGCGACACGTCGATAATCATCGACAGGGGCATTTTCTTGTAGCGACGCAGGTTTTCACGGATGCGGTCATAGATGACGACCGTATCGTTCAGCGAGTAACCGATGATCGTCAGGATCGCCGCGATACTCGTCAGGTTGAATTCTATTCCAAGGAACACGAACAACCCGAGCGTGAACACCACGTCATGCACCATCGAGATGACCGCACCGAGCGCGAACTGCCATTCGAAACGGAACCAGATGTAGACCATGATCGCCACCATCGCGAGCACGATACCCACGGTGGACGTGAACGTCAGGTCGCCCGAAACAGCCGGACCCACAACTTCGACACGGCGGAAGTCGTATTTGTCTTCCAGCTCGCCACGCACCATGGTGATGGCGGACTGCTCTGCATTTTCGCCGCCTTCCTGCGCCTGGATACGGATCAGGACGTCCTGAGGCGTGCCGAAGTTCTGCGCCTGAATCTCACCAAGGTTGAGCTGGCTCAGACGGTCGCGAATATCCGCGAGATCCGCATCGCCCTGCTTGGCGCGTACTTCGATGACGGAGCCGCCCTGGAAGTCGATGCCGAGGTTAAGGCCCTTTCCGACGAAACCGCCAACGCATGCAAGCATGATTGCACCGCTGATGATGAACACCACCCGGCGATAACGCATGAACGGGATATCGCGACCATCGAACATGGCGGTGCGAACGCCCTTCGGCAGATGCTTCGGACGGCTGCGACGAACCCAGAAGCCGAACATCCAGGCCGTCAGCGTGTAGGCTGTGAAGACGGTGGTGATGATACCGACAGCCAGCGTGACCGCGAAGCCCTTGACCGGACCCGTACCCATGTAGAACAGCACGCTGGCGACGATAAGTGTCGTTAGGTTGGCGTCGATGATCGTCGCGAAGGCTCGTGAGAAGCCGTTCTCGAGTGACGATATCAGTGGTTTTCCGCTCTTCACCTCTTCACGTATGCGCTCATAGATCAGAACGTTGGAGTCAACCGCCATACCGATGGTCAACACGATACCGGCGATACCCGGTAGTGTCAGTGTCGACCCGATAATACTGAGCACCGCCAGAAGCATCACGATGTTGACGATGAGGGCGATGTTCGCCAGCAGGCCGAAGAAGCCGTAGAAAACGAACATGAAGAGCAGGACGCCGACCGCGCCGATGGCGCTAGCCGTCAGACCGGCGGTGATGGAGTCGCTACCGAGGCTCGGACCGACGGTGCGTTCCTCAACGACCGTCAGCGTTGCCGGAAGTGCGCCGGCGCGAAGAAGCACGGCCAGATCGTTTGCACCCTGAACGGAGAAATTGCCGGAAATCTGACCCGAACCGCCGATGATCGGCTCACGGATGACCGGAGCGGAAATCACCTGGTTGTCGAGTACGATGGCGAAGGGCTTGCCGACGTTCTGCTGCGTTGCCTGTGCGAAGCGCTGAGCACCACGGCTGTCGAACCGGAAGGTGACGACCGGCTCGTTGTTCTGCTGGTTGAAGCTTGCCTGCGCATCGACCAGGTTGTCACCCGAAACGAGAGCGCGGCGTTCGACCAGATACGGAACCGGAGGATCGTCCTGGGAATAGAGAACTTCAGAGGTTGCGGGCGGACGGCCATTCATCGCCTCCTGCACCGGCATGGTCGTGTCGACCATGCGGAAAGAAAGCTTCGCAGTCTGGTTCAGAAGCGATTTCAGGCGCTGCGGATCCTGAAGACCTGGCACCTGCACGATGATGCGGTCGCTGCCCTGCCGTTGGATGAGCGGCTCGGTCGTGCCGACTTCATCGACGCGGCGGCGTACAACCTCGATCGACTGCGATACAGCCGACGACAGACGGTAATCGATACCCTCGTCGGTGAGGTTGAGACGTAGGGAATTGTTGTCGCCGTCGTTCATCGTGACTTCGGTCACGGTGCCGCCGACAAGTGTCCCGTGGGATACCGGCAGCGTCAGGTCACGAAGCGCGGTTTTCGCGGCCTCGTACTGCGCCGGATCGCTGATGCGAACCAGAACCTGCTGGCCGTTACCCGTCAGACCGGAATAGCGGATGTTGGCGTCGCGGAGCTGCGTGCGAACATCACCCACGATGGTTTCGAGACGTTCCTTGACGATGTCGGAACGCTCGATCTTGAGCATGATGTGCGAACCGCCCTGGAGGTCGAGACCGAGCGTTACCTTGTTGTCCTTGTACCAGGCGGGCATGCTGGCCAACTGCTTGTCAGTAAACAGGTTGGCGGAGGCGATGACGACGCTTGCCAGAACAAGCAGCCATATAAAGACTGTTTTCCAACGGGAAAAATGAAGCATTTCGATCTCGGTCAGGGTTGGGGTCGCGGAAGCCGCAACCCGTCAAAGGTTCGTTATTCCGGCGGGATCAGGAAGCGGCTTCCGTCTTGACCACTTCGCCCTTTACACGCACTTCGGCGATATAGGCACGCGCTGCGCGGATCTTCACGCCTTCGGCGATTTCGACTTCGAGTTCGTTGTCGTCGATAACTTTTGTCACCTTGCCGACGATGCCGCCACCGAGAACGACCTGATCACCACGACGAATGCTGGTGAGCGTTTCCTGACGCTTCTTCATCTGTGCGCGCTGCGGGCGGATAAGGAAAAAATACCAGACCACCATGAGCGGCGCAAACAGGAAAAGCATCTCGAGGCCGGAGCCGAGTGCCGACGTGCCGCCTGCTGCATCCTGGGCAAAAGCGTGACTAATGAACATATAAAACTCCTCAGATTACAGCACCGTCTATGGATGCGCCCCAGCTTTCAAGTCGCCGGAATATAGTGGGGAACGCCGTGAATGCAACAGATGCAAGGAACACGCCGTACCGATTCCGGACCTCTTAACCTTTATGCACTGGAAACGCCATGCTAGGCGGGGCCGAAAACATCGTTTTGAACATGGCAATACCGGGAGAAACATCATGATTCAGGAAGAAACGGCATCCCTTCTTCTTGCCGAACTGCGCAGGCTGGCAACGGCCGTCGAGCGGCTTGCCGGGCCTGCCCCTGCCGTAAACGACTGGAATGCCGCCGACTGTTTCGTCTGGGCGCCTGCCAATGCGTGGCTCCAGCCCGTCGCCCGCCCGAACCGCGTAGCGCTGAAACTCATCCGCGGCGTCGATCACGTACGCGACATCCTGCACGAAAACACATTGCGTTTTGCCGAAGGTTTCGCCGCCAACAACGTGCTGCTCTGGGGCGCGCGCGGCATGGGAAAATCCTCTCTGGTGAAGGCAGTTCACGAAGATGTGCGCGCCGCAAGCAGCGTGGCGCTGAAGCTCGTGGAGGTTCACCGCGAGGATATCCACACCCTGCCCGCCTTGCTCGACATTCTGAAATCGACGCCACACCGCGTCATCGTTTTCTGTGACGACCTGTCCTTCGACCACGATGATACCGCCTACAAGTCGCTGAAGGCAGCGCTCGATGGCGGCATTGAGGGGCGGCCAGACAATGTTCTGTTCTACGCCACCTCCAACCGCCGTCATCTGCTGCCCCGTCACATGATGGAAAACGAGCAGTCGACGGCCATCAATCCGTCTGAAGCGGTCGAGGAGAAGGTTTCGCTGTCGGATCGTTTCGGCCTGTGGCTCGGTTTCCACAAGTGCGGCCAAGAAGACTACCTGACGATGATCGACAGCTACGCTGCGCATTTCGATCTCGGCCTCGCGAAGGAAACGCTGCACCACGAGGCGCTCGAATGGGCGACAACACGTGGGGGACGTTCCGGCCGCGTAGCGTGGCAATATATTCAGGATGCCGCCGGTCGTCTGCGCAAGCCGCTGGATCGATAATGTCACCGACGAGGTGACACCATTCCGACCAGATAAAAAACCGCCCGTAACGACATCGCTACGGGCGGCTTTTTCTATCAATATTCTATTGTCACCTTACGGAGACAATCAGAGATCCACGTCGAGGATCGCCATGGAAAAATTGTAGGAACGGTCGCCGTCTTCGTCGTCGATATAGACAACACCCAGAAACTCGTCGCCGAGATAAACTTCAGCGGAATCGTCCTTGCGGGGACGCGCCTTCACAACCATCTCCGGATTGAAGGTACGCTTGAAATAGGCGTCGAGCTTTTTGATTTCGTCGGCTTTCACCACTGTTCTCCTGTGCGGTTTTCACGGCGCCGCGCACCTATTCAAGGCGCGTCGCAGGGACGCCGTGCTTCTAAAAATCCACGCCGCTTTTGGCATGGCTTAACGGCGAAAGTAAAGTGAAAGCGGGATGAGCGTCCGCATGTTCCACACAGACGTTCATCAAGACAGCGAGATCAGATATCGGCGCCGATGATCTGGTCCATGATGCGCGACGGCTCATTGCAGCCAGCCTCACCAACCACCTTGGCGGGTACGCCTGCGACTGTCGCGTTGGGCGGAACGGGCTTGAGAACGACCGAACCGGCGGCAATGCGCGAGCAGGAGCCGATCTCGATGTTGCCGAGGATTTTTGCACCTGCGCCGATCAGCACGCCGCTGCGGATTTTCGGGTGGCGATCAGCCCCTTCCTTGCCCGTACCACCGAGAGTGACGCCGTGCAGGATGGAGACGTTGTCGCCGATAACCGCGGTTTCGCCCACCACAAGCCCGGTAGCATGGTCGAGGAACAGGCCCTTGCCGATCCGTGCCGCGGGGTTGATGTCCGTCTGGAAGACGCTCGAGGCGCGGCTCTGCAGGTAGAGCGCGAAGTCCTTCCGTCCCTTGTGCCACAGCCAGTGCGCCAGACGGTGTGTCTGGATGGCATGGAATCCCTTGAAATAAAGCACAGGCTCCATGAAACGGGTGCATGCGGGGTCACGGTCATAGACCGCCTGAATGTCGACACGCAGAATTGCGCCCCACTCCGGCCAGTCTTCCAGCATTTCATCGAACGTCTGGCGCAGCAGCACGGCCTGCATGTCCGGGTGATCCAGAAGCTCGCAGATGCGGTAGATGACACATTCTTCAAGCGAATGATGGTTCAGGATCGTGGAATAGAAAAAGGCGGACAGCAGCGGATCCTGCGATGCAGCTGTGCGTGCCTCGTTCTGCAGGCTTACCCAGATCGGATCGACGATGGACAGCTGATCCTGCTGACGGGCCTCGGTACGTGCGACCATGAATGGTGTCCTCACTTGCGGTGGTCGTTCTTTATACAGAAAAAGACGTCGCTTAGAAATGGGATTCGAACGATGACTTTAAAGGCAGGAAAGCATCAGTTTTTCTTCATCACGGATGAAAAAACGTTTCGCTCTCGGCAATCAAAGGCCCGCGTAAAATTCGAGAACCGCCGCCTTGAACACCCTGTCGCCAACGGCAAGCATGTGATCGCGGCCGGGAATGTCGATTGCCCGCGCATGCGGCATGATATCGGCAAGTTCCTGACCGGAACCGGCGATATCGTCTCTGGTGCCAACGGCAATCAGTGTCGGGGCGTCGATTTTCGCCGCCTCTTCCCGGCTGACGAGAACACGCGAGGTTTCGATACAGGCGGCCAGCGCCAGCCGGTCGCTTTTCGTCTGATCGGCAAAGGCCCGGAACATGCGGCCGCGTTCATGGGTCACCACATCGATCGAAGGCGCAAGCAATGCCTCGGCGATCGGGTCCCAGTCGCCAACACCGTCGACCATGCCGATGCCAAGACCGCCGAACACGAGGGAGCGTACCCGTTCAGGATGCGCCATGGCAAGAAATGCAGAGATGCGCGCGCCCATGGAATAGCCCATGACATGCGCTTCGGGAATGCCGAGATGATTGAGCAGAGCAACGGCATCTTCCGCCATCACCGGCGGGTAATAGGCCTCTGAATCATGCGGTTTGTCGCTCGCGCCATGTCCGCGATTGTCGATGGCGATCACCCGGTAGCCTGCTTCGCCGAGCGTCTTCAGCCAGCCGGGATGAACCCAGTTGACATTCGCACTGGAGGCAAAGCCATGGATCAGAAGAACCGGATCGCCCGCAGGATCACCTTCATCGAAATAGGCCAGACGCAGGCCATCGTGAAAAAAATCGGAAAATTGTGGCGTATTGAGATTCATGGAAGGAACTCTTGTCAGTTGCGCAGGTGCCTCATTGATCTTCATCAAAGACATCCGTTTTGCCGGACCATATGGCAGGAAATCGCAAGGTTGAACATGTTTTCCTGACGATTTTTATGGAGATGCAACGCGTTTGAGGCTACATATCCGCAACAGTGAGCCGGGTCGCGATGACGACGCAGCGCTCAATCACAATTTCGCATTTGGAGACAAGCATGGCCGGGCATTCCATTCCCCACTTCCAGAACGACGGCGGACACCGCATGATCGAGATCGGCGTCAAGGAATTCATGTGCACCGGCGCTTCGGTTCCTTACGACCACCCCCATATCTTCATCGACATGGGCGATGATAATGAAAAGGTCTGTTCGTACTGCTCCACGCTGTATCGGTACAATCCGTCGCTGAAAGCCGAGCAGACCAACCCTCCGGGTTGCGTCTTCCACGTGAAGGCGGCCTGATCCTCTTTTCTGATTTCTGATCGGGGCGGCCAATGCCCGTAAATTCCGTTGCAATCATCGGCGCCGGCATAGCCGGCCTTGCCGCCGCTCTTTCTTTTGCCCGCAAAGGCGTCAGATGCGACATTCTCGAACAGGCGCCCGAACTCGCCGAAGTCGGCGCCGGTCTGCAGGTATCGCCGAACGCGGCACGCATTCTGGCCGAACTCGAAATCCTGCCACGCCTCGAAGAGCGCTGGACCGAGCCGGTCAGTATCGATCTCGCCTCGGGAAAATCCCTGGCCACGCTTCTGTCCCTGCCGGTCGGCAGGGTGGCACGCGCGCAATGGGGCGCTCCCTATGGCGTGCTTCATCGCGCCACTCTGCAGCGAACACTTTATGAAGCGGTGATGCGAAATCCACTTTGCCACCTGCATCTTGGCAAGAGGATCGAAAGCGCACGGCCGGAAACGATTTCCGCCATCACCTTCCGCGATCACGACCTGATTGTCGGGGCTGACGGCGTCTGGTCCGCCGCACGCTTTGCGGTACCGTCCGCGCCATTGTCGACCTTTTCGGGAAATGTCGCGTGGCGCTTTACGATCGATGACCGGGATGTACCGTCTTCCATGAACAAAAGCGCCGTGACCGCCTATCTAGGGCCGCGCGGGCATATCGTCGCCTATCCGGTCAGAGAGGTCGGCGGCCTCAACATCGTTGCCATCGCACTCGGGCCCGATCCCGGCGCAACCTGGCGGGCGGAATCGAGCGGGCAGCAAAAGACCATGCTGATGCAGCAGTTCCGCGACTGGAATCCCGAAATCGTGCGATTGCTGGCATCGGCGCAGCAGCCCACCTTCTGGCCACTTTATCAGGCTGGCGAAGGGCGCTGGCATAACGGTCGCGATACGGTGCTGATCGGCGATTCGGCCCATGCCATGATGCCCTTCGCCGCACAGGGCGCGGCCATGGCTATCGAGGATGCATTTGAACTGGCAGGCATCGTGACCGGCGCCCTGCCCTTGCCACAGGCGCTTGCCGCTTTTGAAGCAAGACGATTGCCGCGCATTGAAAAGGCCCGCAAGCGGGCCTCCATCAATCGATTTGCCTATCATGCGCGTGGTCCCTTCCGTCTTGGAAGGGACTTTGTTTTCGCCACGCGCCCGACGCAGGCCTTTCTCAAGGACTTCGACTGGCTTTACGGCTACCGCGCCGAAGGTTGACGGTGGCGGTCAGACCGCCGCCGCTGCCGCAAATCCGATCTCGAGATCCTTCTTGAGGTCGGCAATGTCCTCGAGACCGATCTGCAGGCGGATAACCGGCCCCTCGGTCGGACCTTTGGCGATGGTCCTGTCGGCGAGCGACACTGCGACGGCCAGAGATTCGTACCCGCCCCAGGAATAACCGAGGCCGAAGAAGGTCAGCGCATCGAGAAATGCCTGCGCCGTCTCCTTGAACTTTCCTTCGCGCGCCTTCAGCACGAATGAAAACACGCCGCTTGCACCCTTGAAGTCGCGTTTCCAGAGCTCATAACCCGGAAATCCCGGCAGAGCCGGATGCAGAACCTGCAGCACATCCTCGCGGCCTTCCAGCCATGTCGCGATGTCGAGTGCGCTTTTTTGATGGTGTTCCAGCCGCACCCCCATCGTGCGCAGGCCGCGCAGGATCTGGTAGGCGTCATCGGACGTCACGCAGATGCCGAGATTGGCGTTCGCCTGATAAAGCGCCTTCCAGTGCTTTTCGTTGGCGGAGACGAATCCCATCAGAACGTCCGAATGACCGGACGGATATTTCGTCGCCGCATGGATCGACACGTCGACCCCGAAATCGAGAGGCTTGAAATAGAGCGGCGTGGCCCAGGTGTTGTCCATGGTGACAACGCAGTCATGCCTGTGAGCGACCGTCGTGATCGCACGGATATCCTGAATATCGAAGGTATTGGAACCGGGCGCCTCGGTGTGGATCAGCTTTGTGTTCGGGCGAATGAGTGCCTCGATACCCGCACCAATCGCTGGGTCGTAATAGTCGATCTCCACGCCGAGCTTGCGCAACATCACATTGCAGAAACGCCGTGTCGGGAAATAGACCGAATCTACGATCAGGGCGTGATCACCCGCCGAAAGGTAGGCAAGAAACGGAACAGTGACCGCAGCCAGACCCGACGGCACAAGAATTGTGCCCGCCGAACCCTCCAGCTCGTTGACCAGATTACAGAGTGCATCAGTAGTGGGCGTGGCATGCGTGCCGTAGGTGTATTTCTGGTCCTCCGTGGCAAGCGTCTTCGCATCGGGAAAAAGGACCGTGGAACCACGAACGATGGGTGGGTTGACGAAACCGAAGCAGTCATACGGGTCGTTGCCGCCATGGGCCAGGCGGGTATTCACACCTGCGCCCGCGCGCAGGTCATTTTTCTTGGTCATTGCGGATCAGCTTTCGAAGATGTTTGACGCGAGCGACAATGCTGAGCGCGAAACCCGAGGTCAAGCCCTCAACGAGGAGGCCAAACGGTGCCGTTTTTCCACAATAACAGCACGCAAAAAGTATACAAAAAATATGCAGGTGTAAATTTTTGCCAAAACCTGATTACTTTTTCAGCCTATGCACTGTTTGAAGTCAAATTTTGGAAAATTCCTTTTTGTAGGCACAATTATTGCTCGCAAGTCTTGACCCAAGCCGGAATGTCGACTGTGATGTACAAGGCGGATCAAAAAGATACGTCGAAGGGGGAACTGGGGGACACAATCACGCAGACCCTCTTCCAATTAGATGAGAACAAACAAAGGTTGGGAAAAATGAAAAAGGCAATTCTGTCAGCCGCTGTTGGCGCTGCGGTTTTGGGGGGAGCGTCATTCGCTTCGGCTGCGACTCTGGACGACGTTAAGGCAAAGGGTTTCGTTCAGTGCGGTGTCAACACAGGTCTTGCAGGTTTCGCATCTCCGGATTCCGCAGGTGAATGGACTGGCTTCGACGTCGATTACTGCCGCGCTGTCGCGTCTGCCATCTTCAACGATCCCAAAAAGGTAAAATTCACGCCCACAACCGCACAGAGCCGCTTCACCGCTCTGCAGTCTGGCGAAATCGATCTCCTGGCACGTAACACCACTTGGACCATCAGCCGCGACACCGCGCTCGGCTTCAACTTTCGTTACGTCAACTATTACGACGGCCAGGGCTTCATGGTCCCGAAGAGCCTGAACGTTAAGTCCGCTCTTGAACTGTCCGGCGCAGCCGTCTGCGTTCAGTCCGGCACGACCACCGAACTCAACCTCGCCGACTACTTCAAGGCCAACAACCTTCAGTATAACCCGGTCGTCTTCGAAAAGCTCGAAGAAGTGAACGCTGCCTACCAGGCTGGCCGTTGCGACGTTTACACCACCGACCAGTCGGGCCTGTATTCGATCCGCCTGTCGCTGAGCAATCCGGATGACCACGTCGTTCTGCCGGAAATCATCTCCAAGGAGCCGCTTGGCCCGGCCGTCCGCCAGGGCGACGACAAGTGGTTCGATATCGTCTCCTGGACCGGATATGTACTCGTACAGGCTGAAGAATTCGGCATCACCAAGGCCAACGTCGACGAGATGAAGAACTCGACCAACCCGGACATCCGCCGCTTCCTCGGCGCGGAAGCCGACACCAAGATCGGTACGGACCTCGGCCTGACCAACGACTGGGCCTACAACATCATCAAGGGCGTCGGTAACTACGGCGAAGTCTTTGAGCGCAACATCGGTACAGGGACCCCGCTCAAGATCGAGCGCGGTCTGAACGCGCTGTGGTCGAAGGGCGGCCTGCAATACGCACCGCCGATCCGCTAAGCGATCGCATAAAAAACCAAGCAAGGCGGCCGCTGGCCGCCTTGTCTGCCTATAAAAACAAAACAATAGGCCAAACCAGGCCATATCTTTCGGGGACCGGGCAAGCATGACTGATCAGGCTACAATTGCGCCTTCCGGCGGGCGAACGACCCGCTCATTGATCTACGATCCCAAAATTCGTTCTATCGCCTTCCAGATTCTCACCATCGTGATCCTGGTGATCTCCATATGGTGGATCGGACACAACGTGGCGACGAACCTCGCGCGCTCCAACACCGCGTCCGGTTACGGCTTTCTCGCTGGCCGCTCGGGTTTTGACATCGGCGATACGCTGATCGAATACAGCAGCAACTCCACCTACGGCCGAGCGCTTGTCGTCGGCTTCCTCAACACCCTGATGGTCGCCGCGATCGGTATCGTGACGGCAACGATCATCGGCTTCATCGTCGGTATCGGTCGCCTTTCCGGCAACTGGCTGATTGCCAAGCTGTGCACCATCTATGTTGAAGTATTCCGCAACATCCCGCCGCTGCTGGTTATCTTCTTCTGGTATTCGGGTGTCCTGAGAGCGTTGCCGAACGTGCGCGACTCCATCGCGCTGCCATTCGATGTTTTCCTCAACAACCGCGGACTGGTGTTCCCGAAGCCGATCTGGGGTGACAACGCATGGATGATCGCGGTCGCGATCCTCATCGGCATTCTGGCAACCGTCGCCGTTTACAAATGGGCAACGAAACGCCAGATGGCCACAGGCCAGCGTTTCCCTGTTCTCTGGACGGCGATCGCACTGATTGTTGGCCTCCCGCTCGTCACCTTTCTGGCGCTCGGCGCACCCATCACGTTTGACGTTCCCGTAGCCGGACGTTTCAACCTGACGGGTGGCGGCACGATCCTGCCGGAATTCTTCGCGCTTTACCTTGCGCTGTCGTTCTATACGGCCGCCTTCATCGCGGAAATCATCCGCGCAGGTATTCGCGGCGTCTCGAAAGGCCAGACGGAGGCATCAACGGCACTCGGCGTTCAACCTGGATTGACAACGCGTCTCGTCGTCGTTCCGCAGGCGATGCGCATCATCATTCCACCTTTGACGAGCCAGTATCTCAACCTTACGAAAAACTCCTCGCTTGGCGTTGCAATCGGTTATCCGGAACTCGTTTCCACCGGCGGCACGACCATGAACCAGACCGGTCAGGCCGTCGAGATCGTCTCGATCTGGATCATCGTTTATCTCAGCATCAGTCTCGCGACATCGCTGTTCATGAACTGGTTCAATGCCAAGATGGCTCTGGTGGAGAGATAAGACATGGAAACCAGAAACATTCACTTCGTTCGTTCGAACATGCTTGCGCCGGAACCGCCGCCGCACAGCGAAAAGAACATCGTCGGCTGGATCCGCGCCAACCTCCTCGCAACGCCGAAGGATGTGGTTCTCACCATCGTCGGGCTTCTGATCGTGTTTGCGATCCTGCCCGGTGCGTTGAACTGGCTCTTCCTGCAGGCAAGCTGGTTTGGTGCGGACCGTACGGCATGCCTCAGCGTCTCGCAGGGTGGCGTCCAGCCGGATGGCTGGAGCGGTGCCTGCTGGGCCTTCGTGCAGGATCGCTTTTCGCAGTTCATCTTCGGCCGTTATCCGCTCGATGAGCGCTGGCGCCCGATGCTGGTCGGCATCCTGTTCATCGCCCTTCTTGTACCCCTGCTCATCCCCAAGCTGCCGCACAAGGGTCTGAACGCCCTTCTGCTGTTCGTCATCTTCCCGGTCGTTGCCTTCTTCATCCTGCATGGCGGCTTCGGGCTGGAAGTAGTCGAAACCCCGCTCTGGGGCGGCCTGATGGTGACGCTGATCCTGTCTTTCGTGGGCATCGCGGTATCCCTGCCCCTCGGCATCCTGCTGGCGCTCGGCCGCCGGTCGAACATGCCCGTCGTGAAGATGCTGTGCGTCACCTTCATCGAAGTGGTGCGCGGCGTGCCGCTCATCACCGTGCTGTTCATGGCCAACGTGATGTTGCCGCTCTTTCTGCCAACCGGCTGGACGATCGACAACTTCCTGCGTGCACTGGTAGGCGTGGCTCTTTTCGCCTCTGCCTACATGGCGGAAGTGATCCGCGGCGGCCTGCAGGCGATCCCCAAGGGACAGTCGGAAGGCGCCGATTCTCTCGGCCTCGGCTACTGGCAGAAGATGCGCCTCATCATTCTGCCTCAGGCGATCAAGCTAGTCATTCCGGGCATCGTCAACACCTTCATCGGCCTGTTCAAGGATACCTCCCTCGTGTCGATCATCGGCATGTTCGACCTGCTCGGCATCGTGCGGCTGAACTTCACCGATACGACGTGGATCACGCCTGTCACGCCCATTACCGGCCTCATCTTCGCCGGTTTCATTTTCTGGATATTCTGCTTCGGCATGTCGCGTTATTCTGCCTTCATGGAACGGCACCTCGACACCGGACACAAACGATAAGGGAACGCTCAAATGGCAGAGACCCAAGCAAAAAAACTGGCCGTTTCGGCAACCGACGTGGCAATCGAAATCGTCGGCATGAACAAGTGGTACGGTGATTTCCACGTACTGCGTGACATCAACCTCAAGGTCATGAAAGGTGAGCGCATCGTCATCGCCGGCCCGTCGGGCTCCGGCAAGTCCACGATGATCCGCTGCATCAACCGCCTCGAAGAGCACCAGTCCGGCAGTATCGTCGTGGACGGTATCGAACTCACCAACGATCTGAAAAAGATCGATGAAGTTCGCCGCGAGGTCGGAATGGTGTTCCAGCACTTCAACCTCTTCCCGCACCTGACCATTCTGGAAAACTGCACCCTTGCGCCGATCTGGGTCCGCAAGATGCCGAAGAAGGAAGCCGAGGAAATCGCGATGCACTACCTGAAGCGCGTCAAGATTCCTGAGCAGGCGCACAAATATCCAGGCCAGCTCTCCGGTGGTCAGCAGCAGCGCGTGGCGATTGCCCGCTCGCTCTGCATGAAACCGAAGATCATGCTGTTCGATGAGCCGACGTCGGCGCTCGACCCGGAAATGGTCAAGGAAGTGCTCGACACGATGGTGAGCCTTGCCGAGGATGGCATGACCATGCTCTGCGTCACCCACGAAATGGGCTTTGCCCGTCAGGTGGCAAACCGGGTTATCTTCATGGACCAGGGCCAGATCGTCGAGCAGAACTCTCCGCAGGAGTTTTTCGACAATCCGCAGCACGAGCGCACCAGGCTCTTCCTCAGCCAGATCCTGCACTAGGATCGAAGACAATCCAACAGTGATCAGACGGGGCCTCTACGGCCCCGTTTTTTATTGGCCAATCGCAGTTTTCAGCGATTTTTCTGGAAGGCAGCGATTCCGAAAGTTCGAATCCGATGAGGCGATTCAAGCCGGAAGACGGTCGCAACACCGCGGAAACTCACCTCGGCGGCATGAATTAACTATCTGTTACGAAACGAAAATCCTTGTTTTTCAGGGGTTTTGGAGTGCCTTGTCATTTTTTTGTCAAATCATGCAATTTTCCGCTTGCGGACATTCAAGAGCCTGACTATAAGGGCGCCACACCACAAGCGCACGCGCCCTTCGTCTATCGGTTAGGACGTCAGATTTTCATTCTGAAAAGAGGGGTTCGACTCCCCTAGGGCGTGCCACTTGTGGGGTTAGACTCTCTCCCCGGACAATTTGATATCTCTTCAAACATCGCCCTGATGTATCGATTTACGTCGGCGGTTTCTTGCATATCTCCAAGAATGTCGAACGGCAGGGACAACGCGCCGCAGTCACCTCACGCAACGTAAGTATTCTCCATGGCGTGTTTCGCCGGATCGCAGGCTATAAATGTGGCCGTGCGGAAAATATATGCGCCTTCAGCAGACCCGCACCCTTCTGACTTCAATAAATATCCACATATTTTCAACGATTTACCGCTTGAAGAGCGAGTTTTCCACAGGCTTGGACGACCAATTGAAAAAAACATCGTTCAGAAGAAAAAAATGCATTTTCCCGCTTGCGGAGAATCCGGAGCCTGACTATAAGGGCGCCACACCACAAGCGCACGCGCCCTTCGTCTATCGGTTAGGACGTCAGATTTTCATTCTGAAAAGAGGGGTTCGACTCCCCTAGGGCGTGCCACTTGCTTCCCTCATAAAATCATAGAGTTACAGCAACGTCTTGAACGTCGCGACATACGTTTGCGATCAAACGTAACGTGAACCGTATCGCAATATTTCGGTCCTCCTCCCCTCCGCTTGAATACCTTTTCAGACGCAGACCAGCGCCGCAAAACCGCGCAGCGGTTTGGCGTGTCAGGCTCTCTGCAGGAAGAGTGCAATCTACGGGCCTTGCGGCCCGTCAGGACACCGCCGGAGCGCTATCAGGCTGACTTGTCAGGGAGACAGAGCGGCATCCAGAAGGCGAAGCTGCACCCGCCTCTGTCCCTGCCACAGATCCGCGCCAAGCGTACCTGCAACGTGCAGCAGCTTGCCGCGCGAATTGAGCAGCAATTGACCCAGAGGCGCTTCTGCGGCGCGGAATGCGATACCATCCAGCCGTGAGCCATCCATCGCCTCCAGCGTCACCTTGACGTGCGAGGTGCCAACCAGGCGCACGTCGCGCAGACGATGGGCCGGAATGGCAAATATGGGCTGCGAGTGGCCGGAACCATAAGGCCCCGCCTGCTCCAGCTGGTCGATCAGCTGCAATGTCGCACCGGAGGCACCGATGGCACCGTCGATCTTGAGAACACTGTTTTCCACCAGCGTACTGACAGTTTTTGCCGCCGCTTCCTCAAAAAACGCCCTAAGCTTGCCGAGATTGGCGCGCTCCACCGTCAAACCGGCAGCCATGGCATGCCCGCCGCCCTTGACCAGCAGACCCGTTTCCACCGCCGTGCGTACCATCTTGCCGAGATCGAACCCGTTGATGGAGCGGCCTGAGCCGGTGCCCATGCCAGACGGATCGAAGGCAATCGCGAATGCAGGACGGCGAAAACGATCCTTGAGGCGCGATGCCAGAAGACCGACAATGCCCGGATGCCAGTTTTCCCGTGCCGTGACGATCACTCCGGCACCCGTGCCGTCTCCATATTCGAACAGCGCCTCGGCCTCGGCTTCGGCCAGCATGGCCGCCTCCATCGCCTGACGCTCGCGGTTGAGTTCGTCCAGCTTCTCCGCAATGACCTCGGCCTCCACCGTGTCGTCCAGCGTCAGAAGCCTGCTGCCGAGGGCAGCGTCGCCGATACGGCCACCGGCATTGATCCTCGGACCGATCAGAAAACCGAAATGATAGGGTGTGACTGGCCCGCCAAGCCCCGCCTTCTTGAACAGCGCGGCAAGTCCGGCGTTGTTCATATGGCGTGCAGCAATAAGTCCCTTGACCACGTAAGCGCGGTTCAGCCCCTTCAGCGGCACGACATCGCAGACCGTGGCCAGCGCAACGATATCCAGATAGGACAGGAGGTCGAGCGTGAAGGCCTGCCGGTGCTTGCGCTCTTTCAGCAGACGCAACGTTGCGACGAGCACGAGAAAAACCACGCCCGCAGCACAGAGATGCCCCTGCCCCGACAGATCGTCCTCCCGGTTCGGGTTGACCAGCGCAACGGCATAGGGCAGTTCCGTGCCAACCTGGTGGTGGTCGATGACCACGACATCGGTCCCGGCCTCACGGGCAGCGGCAAGCGATTCATGGCTGGTCGAGCCACAGTCAACGGTGATTATCAGCGTTGCGCCATTGGCGGCCAGCTGCTGCATGGCAGCCGGGTTCGGCCCGTAACCTTCGAAAATACGGTCGGGAATGTAGATTTCCGGCGTCAGGCCGAAATGATGCAAAAAGCGATACATCAGCGCCGAAGACGACGCGCCGTCCACGTCGTAGTCGCCAAAGATCGCAACCTTTTCGCCGCGTTCGATGGCCTGTACGATACGCTCCGCCGCCTTGGCGCAGTCCGTGAGGCCATGCGGATCGGGCATAAGAGAACGGATGGTCGGATCGAGAAACGCCATGGCGTCATCGACAGCCACACCGCGCCCGGTCAGAACGCGCGCGATCAGTTCGGGAATGCCATGAACCTGCGTCATCGCAAGCGCTCGGTTCTGTCCGGCCTGATCGAGCCGCGACACCCAGCGCTGTTCCGTCGCCGATCGCTCCACGCCAAGAAACGCGCGGGCTACTACATCGACCGGCTCATTCATCGACATTCTGTCCATTGTCCTGCCCTGCGCCTTTCCATCAAGGCGCATGTTGTCTCAACAATGGGCTAGAGCGCAGACCGGCGTTTTTCAAGCAAAAATGCCGGACGCCGGTCTTACAAAGCCAGAATCGACAAAAACGGACTTGCTATCGAAAGCGTGCCGACCAGCAGCAGCGACGAGAAAACCGCCAGCGAACACCAGTTCCGCTCCTGCACGACGACATCGAACTCCATGCTACGGATATTGTCGTTGGCGCCATGACGCGCCTTGCAACGGCTGGCAGCGACATGAGTCGGATTCGTATCCTTGAAAAGAATGATGGATGTCACGGCCGCGCCTCCCTCGCTTTGGTGAACGTCATGAACGCTATTCCGAAAGCCGGGTATTTTCCAGTGTCTTCATTCGTTCACAAACGGAGATTTTGCAGAAATCCCGTCATTCGAAGGCTACGGTCGACAATAGGGACAAAAACAAAAAACGGCGACATCTGCGCGATGCCGCCGTTTTTCTGAAATTCATCCGTTTGCGACGGGGACTTACGTCCGCTCGATTCGGATAACCTGTGGTTCGCTGACGAGATACTTCTCGTTCTTGATCGCCTTTACCGCCTTGCGGATCGCATCTTCCATCGTCGCATGGGTCACGAGGATGATGGTCTTCGCACCGCCTTCGTCGGGAACGCGCGAATGCTGGACGATCGATTCCAGCGAGATGTTGTTGTCCGCCATGCGGGTGGCGATCGAGGCGAACACGCCGGCCTTGTCCTTTACCGTCAGCCGGATGAAGTATCCGCCCTCGTGGCTTTTCATCTTGGCACGACGATATTCGGTCAGCGACCTGGCAGGACGGCCGAGCACCGGCACCTGCTGCGCACCGGGGCGGCTCTTGGCAATGTCGGCGATATCGCCAAGCACGGCCGACGCCGTGGCGTTGCCGCCAGCACCGGGACCAACCATCAACAACTCGCCGAGAATATCGGACTCGACGGCAACCGCGTTGGTAACGCCATCCACCTGCGCGATGACGGAATCCAGCGGCACCATCGTCGGATGAACGCGCTGTTCGATACCGGATTCGGTGATCTGCGCCACGCCCAGCAGCTTGATGCGGTAACCGAGGTCGGCCGCTGCCTGAATATCCTCGATGGAAATATTGGTGATACCTTCGAGATAGATGTCGTCAGCCGAAATCTTGCTACCGAACGCGAGCGTCGTCAGGATCGCCAGCTTGTGCGCCGTATCGTTGCCCTCGATGTCGAAGGCCGGATCGGCTTCGGCATAACCGAGACGCTGGGCTTCCTTCAGGCACACCTCGAACGAGAGGCCTTCCTTCTCCATCTTGGTAAGGATGTAGTTGCAGGTGCCGTTCATGATGCCGTAGATGCGCGACACATGGTTGCCGGTCAGCGATTCACGCAGCGCCTTGATGATCGGAATGCCACCGGCCACGGCCGCTTCGAAGTTCAGGAGCGCGCCCTTTTCTTCCGCCAGAACCGCCAGCTCGACGCCATGCTTGGCAAGCAGCGCCTTGTTGGCCGTCACCACATGCAGCCCCCTCGCCAACGCCGCACGAACGGCGTTTTCAGCCTGCCCGGAAGCGCCGCCGACGAGTTCGACGAACACGTCGATATCGGCTTCGCTGGCCAGCTGCTCCGGCGTGTCGAACCAGGTAATACCCTTGAGATCGATGCCGCGGTCGCGCGAACGGTCGCGCGCGCTGACGGCAATAATCTCAATCGCACGTCCGCAGGTAATCGCAAGTTCGTTGCTTCTCTGCTGGAGGATGCGCACGAGCGAAGCGCCGACAGTGCCGAGCCCCGCTATGCCGATTCTCAATGAATCTGCCATGGGTATGTTCCTGATTTGCTGGTGATGGTGGCGGCCGGGACCGGCCGCCTTCGGGTGCCCTTATCTGTGGGCGTTCAGCGAAACGACGTTGTGCATCGTTTCGTCTGCAGTCGACAGGAAGCGCTTCAAATTGCGCGCTGCCTGGCGAATTCGATGCTCGTTTTCAACAAGCGCGAGGCGGACGTAATCATCGCCCATCTCGCCGAAGCCGACGCCGGGAGCGACGGCGATATCGGCCTTCTCAATCAGGAGCTTGGAGAACTCCAGAGAGCCGAGATGGCGGAATTTTTCGGGAATTTTTGCCCATGCAAACATCGTCGCGGCCGGCGGCGGAACCTCAAAACCGGCCTTGCCGAACGTATCGACCATCACATCGCGACGGCGGCGATAGACGTTGCGGACTTCCGCGATGTCGGACCCGTCGCCGTTGAGCGCGTGTGTCGCGGCAACCTGGATAGGCGTGAACGCGCCGTAGTCGAGGTAAGACTTCACACGCGTCAGCGCCGCGATCAGGCGCTCGTTGCCCACCGCAAAGCCCATGCGCCAGCCGGGCATGGAGAAGGTTTTCGACATGGAGGTAAATTCCACCGTCACGTCGATTGCGCCCGGTACTTCCAGAACGGAAGGCGGCGGATTGTTGTCGTCGAAGTAGATTTCCGAATAGGCAAGGTCGGAAAGCACGATCAGCTCATGCTTCTTCGCGAATGCGATGACGTCCTTGTAGAAATCGAGCGATGCAACATGCGCTGTCGGGTTGGACGGGTAATTGATGATCAGCGCCAGAGGCTTCGGAATGGAGTGACGTACGGCGCGCTCCAGCGGGCCGAAGAAGGTTTCATCCGGCTCGACATTCATCGAACGGATAACACCGCCAGCCATCAGGAAGCCGAAAGCGTGGATCGGATAGGTTGGGTTCGGGCAGAGGATGACATCGCCCGGCGCAGTGATGGCCTGCGCCATGTTGGCGAAGCCTTCCTTGGAGCCGAGCGTCGCAACGACCTGCGTGTCCGGGTTCAGCTTCACGCCGAAACGGCGGGCGTAATAAGCCGCCTGCGCGCGGCGAAGGCCGGGAATACCCTTGGACGAGGAATAGCGATGGGTGCGCGGGTCCTGAACCACTTCGCAGAGCTTGTCGACGATCGCCTTCGGCGTCGGCAGATCCGGATTACCCATGCCAAGGTCGATGATGTCCGCGCCACCCGCTCGCGCGCTCGCTTTCAAACGGTTGACCTGTTCGAAGACGTATTGCGGCAGACGCTTGACCTTGTGAAACTCTTCCATCTCTTTCCTCATGGAAATGGACCGGATCAGCCGGTCCATAACGAAGGTTCGTTTTTGTTGGTAAACGTCGCCGACACGAACCCAACCGGCAGACGTTGTTCATTGTAACGCAAAGCACCGGAAAACATAAAAGGGTTTTCTTCCGCAAAGCGGTTGTGCGATTTCCTGCCCTGCCCGAGTGGTACCGGCGCTATCCGCCGATGCGAGCCACATGGACATAGATGGAAAATCGAAGAACCTGCATAACGCCAGATTCTTGGAAAATGCAAGGCAGGCCATGCGCAAGGCCGTCGCAACGATTCAACTTTTATTCCGCGACACGCGAAATCGTCACGACGGGCCTCGAACCGACGTTTAAAGCCTCAGCCGCGCTCGCCACGAACGATGACCGTCCTGATGAGATCAAGCACGCGTTCCGGCTCGATATCGGTGCAGATGAGCTGGCTCGGATGCCCATCCCAGTGGCCCGGCGGGAAACCACGTCCGTCCGGCTTCTGAATGGTCTGACCATCGGCAATACCGCCGCAGACGACACGGATAGGACCGCTTCGGGTCTGGAACAGCTCAGGAGCAACGAGGTAGACGCAGGCGCAGCTGTCATGCACCACCATGCCGTCACCCGTGCGGGTCTTGTAGAAATCGATGTAGAACTGCGACAGATCGGAAAGAAGCTGAACGGGCTTGCCGCCTTCCTTCGCCATATCGTCGAGAAACGCGCTCGTCATGACCGTTTTCGTGGTCACGTCGAGGCCAACGACCGTGACGCGCCAGGGGGCGGTGAAAACCAGGTCGGCTGCTTCCGGATCGCCGTGAATGTTGGCTTCCGCCGCGGGTGAAACGTTGCCGTTCATGTCGAACGCGCCGCCCATGATGATGACGTCTTTCACAAGCGCGGCGAAGTCCGGCTCCTGACGCAGCGCGAGTGCAAGGTTGGTCATGCGTCCGACGGCGATCAGCGTTACCTCGCCGGGATTGGCCTTCACCGTTTCGATGATGAAATCATGCGCCGGACGAGGATCAAGCGGAAGGTCGATGGTTTCGGGAATATCGATATCGCCAAGGCCGTTCTCGCCATGAATGAACGTCGGCCAGTGGCGCTCAGGCCGGGTCGGGTCGAAGGTCACGCCGGCACCTTTGGCCACCGGAGCGTTCATCTGCCATTCCCTTTTGAGGAAAAGGGCGTTGCGCGTCGTGATATCGATCGGCGCGTTGCCGAAAACCGTCGTCACGCCGATGAGGTCAATATCGGGATGGCGATGCAGGAACAGCAACGCCATGGCATCGTCCACACCGGGGTCCGTATCGAAAATCACTTTATGCATTGTCGTCCTGCTCCAGAATTCCAGCACGGCCGGAACCGTCCGGCGGCGCGCCTCGCACCATAGCCATAAGCGACGCCTCTGCAAGCCGGGTAGGTTCCGAATATCGATGCCACTGCCGTTATAAAACCGTTGCACGGGGGTCATTTAGGTGAAAAGAAGAAACCTCCTCCCGCCCGCCCGAATTCCGGACTTCTTCAGTGCAAGACATCGCCCTCCACGTTTTCCTCATCCTCATTCTTGTTGCCGTTTTTGCGGGGTTCATCGATTCAATCGCAGGCGGCGGCGGCCTCATCACCATTCCGGCCATGCTCATCATGGGCATCCCGCCGCTGGATGCGCTCGGGACGAACAAACTGCAGGGCCAGTTCGGCTCCGCCTCGGCGACCATCGCCTATGCCCGTCGTGGATACGTGGACCTCAGACAACAGTTTCCCATGGCGTTCATGGCCTTCCTCGGTGGAGTACTGGGGGCTGTCACCGCGTCCTACGTACCGTCTGACGTCCTTCGTGCAATCATGCCGTTTCTGTTGATCGCAATCGCTGTGTATTTCGCGTTCAAGCCGAACCTCAGTGATATCGACAGCCATCGGCGCATCACGCCGTTTATCTTCGGCGTGGTGGTGGCACCACTGGTCGGCTTTTACGATGGCGTGTTCGGGCCAGGCGCCGGATCGTTCTACATGCTTGCTTTTGTCGCGCTCGCTGGCTTCGGCATGCTGAAGGCAACCGCCCATACCAAGCTTCTCAATCTGGGATCGAATGTCGGCGGGTTTGTCGTGTTTGCGCTGGGTGGCGCGGTTATGTGGAAACTCGGCCTCGCCATGGGCATCGGCCAGTTCATCGGTGCGCAGATCGGCTCGCGCTTCGCCATGAAGAATGGCGCGAAGATCATCCGGCCGCTGCTGGTGTGTTCATGCATCGCCATGGCAGCAAGGCTGATGATGGACACGTCATCCGCCTATTCCGTTGCGGCAATGTTCAGGACGATTTTTTCAGGTTGAGAGGCGAGCTCTTCAAGCCATGGCGCGGCGTCTGCGGTCGGCGATTTCGCGTATGACCACCATGGCACCAACCAGCTTGTAGGACGACGAATAGCACGGCGACATCTGCAGCGACTTCACGACGGTATGGCCGTTCGAATCTTCGGCATAGGTGTATTTAGACCCATCGCCCTTGAAGCAGTTATCGAGCTTTTCGCGCAGATCGTTCTGGAAACGATGGACACCGACGAGTTCCGCGATATGACAACCGACAAGCCCTTCGGGCGCGTTGCGCTGGAACGAATCGAGCCCGTTTGCATAGGCAACCCTGTAGCCGGGAGACACGACAACAACGGGTTCCCCGAGATCGGACATCATGTCTTCATCGAAAATGAGATGACGGTGCTGCCACTCGAAGCTGCTCGTGTCGCCCTCATCGTCGCCCTTTGACTTCGATTTCACCCGCGACAGGCCAACGTAGCGATCCACCAGCGTTCTGAGGATTTCGGAGTTGCGCTGCACGCAACCAAGGTCTTCAGCCTCGTGGTTAAGAAGGTCAATCGCAAAACGGAACTGTTCGCGTATCTCTTCAGAACTCTCCGTCTGACGCCCGGCGATCCTGTCAAGAAGCTGCTCCAGTTCGCGCTCCAGCACAGCAATCTTGTTGGCTTCGTTGTTGCCGACAGCAGATTGCAGTTCCGTGTAGCGCAGCCAGAACAGCTCGATCAAATCTTTCAACCCGACTCTCCCTGAACGGGCAAAAGCCCATTCTCAAACCGAACGCATATACCCTGTTCTCCTCGTTATATCAGCCGGTCCTTTAAAAATGCCGTAACGAGATACGAGAACGCCATTCAGAATATCAGCCAAAATATCACAGCCTCGGCGGTTGTTTCAATTTCGATAATCCACGAGCAAAAAATCAGGTTCGCCGCAACCGGCGAACCTCACGGAAAATTGGTATTTGTCAAAAAATCATACAAGACAGACCGGCCAAACGCCTATTCGGCCGGCACGTCACGCTTGATGTTCCAGCGGTCGTGATACCAGAGCCATTGCCCCGGATATTCGCGTACCCAGCTCTCCACCTTGTCGTTCAGCATCTGGGCGGTTGCCTGGACATCGACGTTACCTTTTGCATCGCGCGGAACCGCGATCTTGGGCTCGATCTCGAGACGATAGCGATTACCCGGCAAACGCACGCAGCGCGCAGGATAGACATCGCAGCCGAACTGCCGCACAAGCTTGGCGAGCAACGGATTGGTGCGGACCTCGAGGCCGAAAAACTCGGTCGGCAGCCCCTTTGCAAATTTCTGATCGACGAGAACGCCGACGCCGCCGCCTTTTTCCAGCTGGCGTGCCAGCGCGAATGACGAGCCCGCATGCGACGGCACGAGGTTCCCCATGCGCTCCTTGCGGAAATTGAAAACTTTTTCCGCAACATACGGGTTATTCGGCGGTCGGAACAGAACCGTCACCTCCAGCCCGAAGGCCGAACCGGCGACCGGCAGCAATTCGAAATTGCCGGTATGGGCGGTAAAAACGATGAAAGGACGCGGGTTGTCACGCAGTTCGAGGAATGACGGGATACCCACCACCTCGATGCGGCCTGGCGTCTCGTTTTCCGGATCGAAATCGAACAGGCGGTCGAGGAAGACGTATTCCGCCGCAAGGCGGCCCATGTTGCCCCAGCTGTCCATGGCGATCGCAGCCCGCTCTTCATCGGTCTTCTCCGGGAAGGCCCGTGCCAGATTGTAGAGCATCAGCCGGTGGCGCCCGGTTTTCGGGCCCACCCAGCGCGCAAGCCTGTCTGCCGCATTGATCCCCGCATCGGCGGGAAAAAGTTTCAGCAGATTAAGAAAGCCGAAGGCCAGTGTCGCTATCAGCCACAGCCGGAAGTGCTCCAGCTTCAGGACGATGCGCGTAATGAACATCTTCACGGGCTTCAGTCCATCCTGAGGACGATTTTGCCGAAGACCTGACGGGTTTCCATACGCTCCAGGGCCCGGTCGATGTCATCGAACGTCACTTCGGTGTCGATCACAGGATGAACGATGCCACGCGCCATCTTCTGCATGGCGTTTGCCATGTTCTCCATGCGGCATCCGAAGGAGCCGAGCAGCTTCAGCTGCTGCTGGAAGAGCATCATCAGGTTGATATCGGTCGAAACGCCCGAGGTGGAACCGCAGGTCACGAGACGTCCGCCACGCTTCAGCGAGAACATGGAACCTGCCCAGGTGTCCTTGCCGACATGTTCGAAAACGACGTCGACGCCCTTCTTTTTCGTCAGCTTGCGCACGACGCCCTCAAAGCGGTCGACGCGGTAGTTGATGACGTGATCGGCACCAAGCGCCTTGGCGCGCTCGATCTTGTCGTCGGAGCCGACGGTGGTGATGACGGTGCAGCCCATCCGCTTGGCAAGCTGGATCGCCGCCGTGCCGATACCGGAACCGCCTGCGTGAACGAGGATCGTTTCGCCCGGCTGGAGTTTGGCGTTGTCGAACAGCATGTGTTCCACGGTTCCGAAAGTCACCGGTGCAAGTGCAGCCGCAACGCCGTCCACGCCCGGAGGCGCAAGAACGAGCTGACGGGCCGGAATGTTGATCTTTTCCTGCGCAAAGCCGTCCAGATGGAAACCATGCACGCCTTCGACGTTCTCGCACAGATTGTCACGACCGGCCACGCAGTGATGGCAGCGGCCACAGATGCGCGCGCCGTAGATAGACACGAGCTGGCCGGGAAGGACGTTGGACACGCCGGGGCCGATGGCCTCGACCACGCCGGATGCCTCGGCGCCGATGGTAAGCGGCATCTTCCGCTTGGCAAACGCCATGCCGCGCCAGCCCCAGACGTCGATGTGGTTCAGCGCGACGGCCTTGACGCGCAGCGTCACCTCACCGGCAGCCGGTGCTTCGGGTTCCGGCAGGTCCACTTTTTCAAGCTTACGGTCATCGACGAGTTGAAGAGCGCGCATAATAAAAGTCCTTCGCCATTCGGCGTTATATCGTTTGAAGTTGGGGAACCGATTAAGCCGGTTCCCGCGTCATGACAAGGCTTGCGTTCTGTCCGCCGAATCCGAAGGAATTGGACAGCACGGCGTTGACCTGGGCGTCGCGTTTCACATTCGGCACCACGTCGAGCACGATGGCCGGGTCGGGATTGGTGTAGTTGATCGTCGGAGGCAGCGTTCCCGTCAGCATCGTCTGCAACGAGAACACGGCTTCCACGGCACCTGCTGCCGTCAGCGTGTGGCCGATCATCGACTTGTTGGATGAAAGCGGAATGTCCTTGAGCCCCTCCCCGAAAACCGCCAGCATGGAACCGTATTCCATCTTGTCGTTTTCCGGCGTCGACGTGCCATGCGCGTTGATGTAGCCGATATCGCTTTCAGCAACACCTGCGTCTGCAAGCGCTGCGCGGATCGTCGCGATTGCCGGGCCGCCATCCGGCGAAGACCGGGTGCGGTGGAAGCTGTCGGCCTTTTCGCCTGCGCCCTTGATGATGCCCAGAACCTTTGCGCCACGGGCAACGGCGGCCTCGAGCGATTCCAGAACGAGGGTCGCGGCGCCTTCGGCGATCACGAAACCGTCGCGATCCTTGCTGAACGGCTTGGATGCCTTTTCGGGCGGGTCGTTCTGTGTCGAGAGAGCCGACAGAAGCGAAAAGCGGATCAGTGCCTCGGCGCTCACCGAACCGTCGGTCGCAACGGTCAGTGCACGGTCAGTGCGGCCCTGACGGATCGCCTCGACACCAAGCTGAATGGCCGTGGCGCCGGAAGCACAGGCCGTCGAAAGCGTAACCGGCAAACCGCGTGTGCCGAAGCGGTCGGAAAGACGCTCGGAAATCGCGCCGAACAGGGCCGCTTCCTGAAACGCCGGGTCCGGACGCTGACGCAGAGCCGCCATGAACCGGTCATAGGCGTCGCCCGGTTTTGCTGCGGGCGGAGAACGGTCGCCAAGCTCGAATCGGGCGCTCCATTCCGGCTCGATGGGAGGCGCGGCCAGAAACAGCGGGCCTTCAAAATCACCGGAGATACTGGCCTGCGCCAGCGCTTCGATGGTCGTTTCACGGGCAAAGGCGTAGGAACGCTCGACCGAATTCGGCACGGGAATATCGATGAAATCGACCGTGCCGCTGATGCGGGTCGAAAGCTTGTCGGTCGGGAAACGGGTGATCGCATGAATGCCCGACTTGCCGGAGGTCAAAGCCGCCCAGTTATCCTGAAGGCCCTGCCCCAGCGACGTGATGATGCCCATGCCGGTAACGGCGACGATCGGGCGACCGAGATGATCCTTGAAACTGGAAGTCATACCTTCACTCCTCAAACGTCGCGCGACAGCACGGCGACACCTTCGCCGCGTACATGACCGACGGTCGTCACGACCGCTTCGCTGGCGGACTGCGCCATTGCCTTTTCAGCCTTCGCATCGAATACCGGAACCTGGGCGCCGCTTTCGAGCGTCAGCGCGGCGAGCGCCAGCCCGAGCGGGAACTGCGCCTCAAGTCCGTGACCGGTGACACCACCGAAACCGCGGATAACAGCCTGCGGCAGAACCTTTTCCAGAACATCCTTCTCGCGTGCCGTCACGGCGTCGTAGCCGCTGGCGCCTGAGAAAACGACCGTCGACGCGCTGTCAGTGGCGGGAGCCAGCATCCGCTCGAGACGCTTCTCCATACGCCCCTCGTCACGACTGCCGCGATCACCTTCGATGGCGTCGATACGGGCATAGATGCGCGCACCGCGCTCGGTGGCGCGTTTGCGCGATTCCAGAACGAGGAATGCACCGAGGGAACCGATGACGATGCCGCCGCCTGCGGCCTGCGAACGCGACCACAGCGGCTGCCAGTCACCCTGCGCATGTGCGCCGATGGCTTCGAACAGCAGGATCATGTCGGGGCGCTCGGCGGAAAACGCGCCGCCCACCAGAGCGTGGGTGGATTCGCCGGAGCGGATGCGATGGAACGCCGTCTCGACGGCGGAAATGCCTGCCGCCTCTTCGCCCATGAAGGTGCGCGACGAACCCGTGACCTTGTGCACAATGGAAATGTTGCCGGCCATCAGGTTTGAAAGCTGCGCCAGGAACAGCGTCGGGCGCAGTTCCGTCGTCAGCTTTTCATTGAGCATGACTTCACGGTCGTTGCGCTTCAAACCTTCGTCGACGATCTGCGTATCGACATTGATATCGCGCTCACCGCCACCGGCGGCCACGATCATGTCCATGGTGCCGCAGGCGTCTGCGTCTTCCTTCAGGCCCGCATCATCCAGTGCGACGCCGGCGGCATATACGCCAAGACGCTGCCAGTTTTCCATCTGGCGCTGATCCTTGCGGCCGATCTGGGTAGACCAGTCGATTTCCGGCAGCGGATGGATCGGGTATGGCGCAAATTTTTCGGTTTCGACAATCGCGTCCGGCGCGGAACCGGCGGAAAGCAATGCAATATGGGCGTCTACACCAACACCATGACAGGTCACGATACCGACCCCGGTAATCACCACATCATTGTCAGACTTCATAATCCGTCATCCTTCGTCGCTTGCCCGTAACGGAATGGAAACAGGCCAGCTTTCCAAAGCGGCCAAATGACCGCACTTGCCATGCGGAATAATGCGCGCGATGCGGCTTTGCAATGGCGAAGGCTGCAAGACCCGCCGCAATGCATGACTTTTCGTCGTTTAAGGTGAGTACGCCGCGGGGATCAGGCCGAGGTGTCCGCCGCAATCGCCGCCATCAGGCCAACTTCCTCGGCCCTCTTCTTGACAATGGGACCGAGCGGAATTTCGCTGAACGGCATGGTACGCAGCTTGAGTTGCGCATCACAGACCTTCTTGCCGCCGGACGTGATCTTCGCCTTGGTCACAGCAAACCCCGAACCGTCGTGCTCCAGCACCGCCTCGATATCGAGGACCGCGCCGGGCTCCACGAAGGTACGCATCTTGGCGCCGTCAACCGACATCAGGAACGGCATCGCCGCGAAATCGCTGAACGCCAGAACCAGCATGCCGGAGGCCTGCGCCATGGTTTCGATCAGAAGCACACCCGGAACCAGCGGCATGCCAGGGAAGTGGCCTTCGAAAACCGGGCTTTGATCCGGAACGACAGACTGCGCCTTGAGCGTGCGCGTCGCCATGTTCACGGCTTCGACCTTGTCGATCATCTGGAAATATTCAAGCAACATTCGTCCGGCCTGTCTCTGGTCGGTTGGTTCTGGCCCCGCAAGCGTGGCGTCCAACAAGAAAAATGCCCGCCGAAGCGGGCATCTAAAGCAATCAGCCCTTGGCTGCGCGCAGTTCGTCGATCTTGGCGCAGAGGTTCTTCAGCACGAAATATTCTTCCGTGGAAACCTTGCCCTCGTTGACTTCCTGCGTCCACTGCTCGAGCGGAATCTTGATGCCGAATTCCTTGTCGATCGCGAAAACGATATCGAGGAAGTCGAGGCTGTCGATACCCAGATCGTCGATCGTGTGGCTCTCCGGCGTAATGGTTTCGCGGTCGATTTCGCTGGTTTCAGCGATAATGTCGGCAACCTTGTCGAATGTAGCTGTCACGCCCATAATCCTTATTGTCGTTGTATAAAATTTCTTTTCTGACGCTCCACATAGGCAAGTCGTGTGAAAAAGCCAATGGTTTCGTGAGGTGACAGTCGAATTTGGCGCAAAACTGTTGCCTAAACAGCAACCGAATGGCGCCCTCGCCCGCTTCCCAGATAACTGTCAAAGGTTGCCGCAACGCTTCTGGCAAAAGGCTTGCCGATATCCGTCAGGCTGAAAACGTCGCCGTCGAGCACAACAAGACCGTCCCGGTCGGCTGCGGCAAAAAGCTGCGCCTCCACGATCACCGCATGGCTCGCCCGCCCGAAGGCATTTTTCAGATCGACAAGATCGAGCCTGAACTCGCACATGATGCGCTCTATGGCAGAAGCGCGAACCCGGTCGTCATCGGAAAGGGCGATACCCTTAGCGACGCATAGCCCTCCCTCACCCACGATCCGCTGGTATTCTCCTGTCGCCACCGTGTTCTGCACATAACCCTGCGGCAACTTGCCGATGGACGATGCGCCAAGCCCGATCAGCGCGTCCGCCGTATCCGTTGTATATCCCTGAAAGTTCCGCCGCAGACCCCCCCCCTCCGCAGCCCTCGCCAGCGTATCGTCCGGCTTGGCGAAATGATCGATTCCGATTGCCTTGTATCCCGCCTGCAGGAGCAGGTCAGCCGCGAGCATCATCTGGCGATACCGCTCCATGACATCCGGTAGCGCGTCCTCCGGTATCATCGTCTGGTGCTTCTTCATCCACGGTACATGCGCATACCCGAACAGGGCAATGCGGTCAGGATCGAGGGAAACGATCTGGTCGACGGTCCGCTCCAGCGTCTCAAGTGTCTGATAAGGCAGGCCATAAAGAATGTCGCAATTGACCGAGTTGACGCCCCGCACCCGCACCGACTCCACAACGGAACGCGTCTGCTCGAAGGTCTGGATGCGGTTGATCGTCCTCTGGACCTGTTCATCGAAGTCCTGCACCCCAAGGCTGGCCCGCGTCATGCCGATGGCGGCCAGCGCGTCGTAACGCGCCTCGTCCAGGTCGTTCGGGTCCATCTCGATGCTGACTTCCGGTTCGATGCCAAAGGTGAAGTGCTGTTTCAGACAGTCCATCAGCCCGATCATGTCTTCGGGCTTCAGCATCGTCGGCGAGCCGCCGCCGATATGCACGGCGCTGACCACCGCATCGGGCGATACGCGATCCCCAATAGCGGCAATCTCGCGTTTCAGCGCCTCCACATAAGCGGCGATCGGCTCGTATTTCAGCGTATGCTTCGTGTGGCATGCGCAGAACCAGCAAAGCCGATCGCAGTAGGGAATGTGCAGATAAAGCGACAGCCGGTTCGTTCGCCCGAGTGTCCCAAGCCAGTCCGCATAGGTTTCTGATGTGATTCCCTCATGAAAATGCGGTGCGGTCGGATAGCTCGTGTAACGCGGCACGGCACCCGAATATTTTCTGAGAAGTTCGCCCGTCATGTTCGTTCTTGCCTTTTATCAAGAAAATGTCGATTTCATTCCCTTGAGTAGCGGCTGCGACAGTTTGCAACTTTGACTTCAATCAAATAGCGACTTAAGTTCTATGCAAATTCGTTGAGGGGCGGCGACGATGGACAGCAGCCCGAAACAACGCACTTTTTGCACGCACGGTTTGACGTTTGCAAAGCCATCACGGGAAACATCGGCTTATGGATACGCTGCAGAAAACCATCCACAATTCGGAAGAACCGGTGGTCTGCCGCTCCTGCGAGGCGCGTCATGGCGGACTTTGCAGCGTGTTGACCCCGCAGCAGCTGTGTGACCTGAACCGCCATTCCACCCGCAAGAAGCTCGAAGCCGGCATAGAGCTGCTCGGCCAGGGCGAGCTCGTGACCTCCTACGGCAACATCCTCAAGGGCGTCGTCAAACTTTCCAAGATGATGTCGGACGGTCGCCAGCAGATCGTCGGCTTGCAATTCGCCCCGGATTTTCTTGGCCGCCCCTTCATGGCCGAAAGCAAGATGACGGCCGAGGCCGCCACCGACCTGGAGATCTGCCTCTTCCCGCGCCGTGTGGTCGATCGTATGGCCGCCGAAGTCCCCGGCATGGAACGCAAGCTGCACGATCAGTCCCTCAAGGAACTGGACGAGGCGCGTGACTGGATGCTTACCCTCGGCCGCAAATCGGCGCAGGAAAAGGTGGCGAGCTTCCTTCACATGATCGCCACGCATATCGATCCGGAAAACGACGACAAGTCGTGCTTCGACCTGCCGCTTTCACGCGCCGATATCGCCGACTTCCTTGGCCTGACCATCGAAACCGTCAGCCGTCAGATGACCAAGCTGCGCAAGGACGGCATCATCCGCATCGAAAACAACCGTCATATCACGGTCCCCGATCTTCAGGCGCTCAGCGAAGCGGCCGGCAACGACTGATCTCGTGCCTCAACGTGCCTGAAACGCGTGCATGCCGCCGTAGATAAGCGGCGCACGCGCCTGCGCGGGATTCAGCGCAAAACCGGCAAGAACCAGCAGAGCGGCGATGCATTTCATGATATTTCACCCTGAACACCGCTTTTTCGGCGGCCTGTTTGTTATGGCCACACCATAGCGGACAAACAGCATCCATCCGCTTAAGATGTTGGGTAAGCGGATGGTTGAGCGACAGGGTAAAGAAGGCGTTGCGAAACATAGCGCTGGGAAAGACTGACGTCAGGCGCGCAACGTCACCTTGGGGCTAGACGCGAGACTCCGTTCCGCCGCCACTCGTGCGGCAGAAACCTACGATATCAACAGAAAAATGCGTCGATCTTACTGCGAAGCGGCAGGCGTCGGAACCGGCTTCTGGTTTTCGGCAATGGCGCGCAGTTCGGCCACGCGGCGATTGTATTCGGCTTCCGAAATCTGGCCGTTGCGGCGGGCCGCGCCCAGACGCGAGAGACTGGTTTCCATATTGGACGCCTCGTCATCGGTCATCTGGCTGCCGGCGGCCGTCAGGGGCTGGCTGAATGTCGGATAGCTACCGGTATCACGCTTCTGGCTGACGGCATCACTGTTGACCGGTCGCGGACCGACGATTTCGGCCGTTGGCCGGCGCATGTGCTCTGGCGCGACGATCGGCTCCGGCGCCTTGCAGGCGGCCAGCACCACGGCGGAAAGGGACAGGACAGCGATTCCTCCCATGTATTTCCCGTACTTGCCCATCTGCTTGCCCATCCGTATGTTCCGCCTCTAGAGATATCTGCCGATACCGAATTCCAACGTGAAGGGGCGTTCACCGCCTCACCCCTGCTGGTGGAACTTGTATTCGTTTTCATGCAGAATGTGCAAACACAAAGATAACAAAAATGTGCAGGAAGGACGGGTGCATGGCAGGCGTTGATGGCACAGGCGAGGACAAGGACGGAAAAGCGTCCGGCTTCGATGCCAGAAGCGCCGAGGCCTACCTGATCCGCGACCCGCAGGAATTTGCGCTCAACATTGCGCGGGCGCTGGAAAATCTGGGAAAGGCAGCATCCGAATGGCTCGCCCCGCGTGAACGCGGCGACATTCCGCAAAACGGCGCAAGCCCGATGACCGATCTGGTAAAAACGCTCTCCGATGTCGCGGAATACTGGATGGCGGAGCCGAAACGGTCGCTGAAAGCCCAGACCCATCTGCTTTCGACCTATTACGATCTGTGGGCGAAATCAGTCGCACAGTTTTCCGGCACGACGCCGCCAGACGCACAAGAAAAACCGGCCCCCGGCAACACGGGCCGGGGCAACCGGCGTTTTGCCGATGAGGACTGGCACGCCAATCCGTTTTTCGATTTCCTGCTGAAGACCTACCGTACAACCGTCGCCTTTGCCGACAAAATGGTCAACGAAGCCGAAGGGCTGGACGACCACACCCGCGAAAAGGCGCTTTTCTACATGCGGCAGATGACGGACGCGATCTCGCCCGCCAATTTCGTCTTCACCAATCCGCAGGTCTTCCGCGAAACGGTGGCGACAAGCGGTGCCAATCTGGTCAAGGGCATGGCGCAGCTGGCGGAAGATGTCGCCGCCGGCAACGGCCACCTGAAACTGCGCCAGACCGACTACAGCAAGTTCGTCATCGGCCAGAACATCGCCATCACACCCGGCAAGGTCATCGCCCGCAGCCCGCTCTGCGAGATTATCCATTACACACCGGACACGCAGGAGACATTCAAAAGGCCGCTGCTCATCATCCCGCCGTGGATCAACAAGTTCTACATTCTCGATCTCAACCCGCAGAAATCCTTCGTCAAATGGTGTGTCGACCAGGGACACAGCGTGTTCATGGTGTCCTGGATCAATCCGGACGCACGCCTCGCGGACAAGGGCTGGGAACATTACATCCGCGAGGGCATCGGATTCGCGCTCGATACGATCGAAAGCGCAACCGGCGAAACGGACGTCAACGCCATCGGCTATTGCGTCGGCGGCACCCTGCTCTCCTCGGCGCTGGCGCTTTATGCGCAGGAAGGTGACGAACGTATCCGCACCGCCACGCTTCTGGCGGCTCAGACGGATTTCGTGCACGCTGGCGACCTCAAGGTCTTCATCGACGAGAACCAGCTTGCCGCACTCGACCAGCACATGAAGGCGGTCGGTTATCTCGATGGCTCGATCATGGCGACCGTCTTCAACATGCTGCGCGCCTCGGATCTCATCTGGCCCTACGTGGTGGACAACTACCTTCGCGGCGAGCAGCCGTTGCCCTTCGACCTGCTGTACTGGAATTCCGACTCGACCCGTGTGACGGCCGCCAGTCACTCCTTCTACCTGCACAACTGCTACCTGAAGAACAATCTTGCCCGGGGCCTGATGACGGTTGCCGGCAAGCGTATCAATCTCGGTGACGTGAAAATCCCGGTCTATGATCTGGCGACGCGTGATGATCATATCGCACCCGCAAGATCGGTCTTCACCGGCGCTGCTTTGTTCGGTGGACCGGTTGATTTCGTACTTGGCGCCTCCGGTCATATTGCCGGTGTCGTCAATCCGCCCGAGCTTGAAAAATATCAATACTGGACCGGACCATCACCGTCCGGAGACTTTGACGACTGGCAGGCATCAGCCACGGCCCACAAAGGTTCCTGGTGGGTGCATTGGCAGAACTGGATCGAAAGCCATGACAGGCAGAAGGTAAAGGCAAGAACACCGGGTGACACGGGCAAGCCCGTGCTCGGTGATGCGCCTGGCACCTATGTTCTGGGATGATTTTTCGCAAATCCTGGATGCGCTTGCCATCCGCGTCGCCGAAGCTCAATAAGTCGCCATGCTGTTTTCGTCTCCCCTGATCCCCGCCACCCTGATTGCCCGCTACAAGCGGTTTCTCTTCGATGCCGTGCTGGAAGATGGCACCGCTATTACCGGCTCGTGCCCCAACACCGGCTCCATGCGTGGTTTGACAACACCCGGCTCCCGCATATGGCTGTCCGAACACGACAGTCCGACCCGCAAATACCGGCACATGCTGGAACTGGTCGAGGCGGACGGAACCGTCGTCGGCATCAATACCGGCATGCCGAACAGGCTGGCGGAGGAAGCGATCCTCAACGGACGCATCGAACCGCTGACCGGTTACACGACGCTGAGGCGCGAACAGAAATACGGCAGGAACTCCCGCATCGATTTCCTGCTTTCAGCCCCTGATCGCCCCGACGCCTATGTCGAGGTCAAGAATGTGCATTTCATGCGCCAGCCTGGCCTTGCCGAATTTCCCGATACGGCCACCAAACGCGGCGCAAAACATCTTGAAGAACTCGGCGATGCGGCTGAAGCCGGTCACCGGGCGGTGATGCTCTATCTGATCCAGCGAAGCGACTGTGACCGCTTGCGCATCTGCGGCGATCTGGATCCGGTTTACGCGGTTGCCTTCAGGCGCGCCATGCAGCGCGGCGTCGAGGCTTATGCGGTGAAATGTGATGTTTCTCCGGCACAAATTGCAGTCAGTGAGGCAGTTGCGATGGACGAAGGCCACCTCGCTGTTTTATGAACGGAGATAAGAAAGAACAGAAAGTACGATCATGGTCACCTATATCGACGCAGCCTCGGCTCCCCTGAAGAATACCGGCGTCATCCGCCTCTACAACGCGGATGATTTTGCCGGAATGCGCAAGGCATGCCAGTTGACGGCCCGCTGCCTCGACGAGCTGGCGTCCATCGTCAAACCTGGCGTCACGACCGATACCATTGACCGTTTCGTTTTCGAGTTCGGCGCAGACCATGGCGCGCTGCCGGCAACGCTGAACTATCGCGGTTACACAAGGTCCGTCTGCACCTCGATCAACCACGTGGTCTGCCACGGCATTCCCGATAACAAGCCGCTGCGTGAGGGCGATATTGTCAACATCGACGTGACCTATGTGGTTGATGGCTGGCACGGAGATTCGAGCCGGATGTACCCCGTCGGCCAGATCAAGCGCGCCGCCGAGCGCCTGCTGGAAGTCACCTACGAGTGCCTCATGCTCGGCATCGCCGCCGTGAAGCCCGGCGTGCGCACCGGTGCCATCGGTGCCGCGATCCAGGCCTATGCGGAAGCCGAGCGCTGTTCCGTGGTGCGCGATTTCTGTGGCCACGGCGTCGGACGCCTTTTCCACGATACGCCGAACATCCTGCACTACGGTCGCCCGGATGAAGGTCCTGAAATCCGTGAGGGCATGATCTTCACCATCGAGCCGATGATCAACCTCGGCAAACCGCATGTGAAGGTGCTGTCCGATGGCTGGACGGCGGTCACACGCGACCGCTCGCTGTCCGCCCAGTACGAACACGCCGTCGGCGTCACCGCGACGGGTTGCGAAGTCTTCACGCTTTCGCCCGGTGGCTTTGACCGTCCGGGTCTGCCGCCCCTTCCCCAAGCTTGAGGCAACGACCGCCCGATGGCAAAACGCCCCGCCCCGCCTTCCGCTGATGCATCGACGATATCAGGCACCAGGGCGGGCGAAGGTGACCTGTTCGGGCAGAACGACGAGCGCGGCTTCTTTGCCGAACAGCGTCCAACGGCGAAAAAGGTCGTTCCGGCTCCTCAACAGGAACAGGAAGAAGCGCATTATCATGGCCATCGGGACCGCCTGCGCGCCAGATACCGTGACGGCGGCGATGGTGCGCTTGCCGACTACGAACTGCTGGAACTTCTGCTGTTTCGGCTGATCCCCCGCCGCGATACGAAACCGATCGCCAAGGCGTTGATTGCCCGTTTTGGGACACTCGGCGGTGTGCTGGGCGCGCCGCTTGCGCTTTTGCAGGAAGTCAAAGGCGTCGGCGAGGCCGTAGCGCTCGACCTCAAGCTCGTCGCTTCCGTCTCGCAGCGCATGCTGAAAAGCGAAATCCGCAACAAGCAGGTTCTTGGCTCCTGGTCGTCCGTCATCGATTATTGCCACGCGGCGATGGCCCACGAAGCGCGTGAGCAGTTTCGTATTCTGTTCCTCGACAAGCGAAACGTCCTGATCGCGGATGAGATACAGGGGCGTGGCACGGTCGATCACACGCCCGTCTACCCGCGCGAGGTCGTCCGCCGCGCGCTTGAGCTTTCCTCTACCGCTTTGATCTTGGTCCACAATCACCCGAGTGGGGACCCGACCCCTTCGCGTGCCGATATTGAGATGACGAAGACCATCATCGATACGGCAAAGCCTCTCGGGATCGCTGTCCACGACCATATCATCATCGGCAAGGACGGCCATGTCAGCTTCAAGGGATTGCGTCTGATCTGACGACCCATCCTGACGCAAGAGCGGGAAAATTGACTGACGCGCAACCTTTAGGCGTCTCCGCAACCAAAAATTAACATCTTAAAATTAGCATTTCCGAAAATAATAATATCAGGCGCCTAACAATAGCGCCGACAACACGGGAGTGTGCAATGCGTAAGGGGGTACGTTTATTCCGTGACCGGTCCGGCTCGTCAGCTGTCGAGTTTGCGATTGTCGCACCGATATTTTTCCTCGTTCTTCTGACGATGATCGCCTACGGCATCTATCTGATGGCCGCTTATTCGGTCCAGCAGGTTGCTGCCGACGCGGCACGAACAGCCGTAGCGGGGCTCAACACCGCGGAACGCCAGAAGCTGGCACGCGATTTCGTCACCCAGAGCAACCTGAACTACGCCTTCATGGACAAGAACCATTTCACCATCAGCGTCGATGGCGATCCGGGCAATGCCAACCAGTTCACGGTGAAGGTCGAGTACGACGCTCGCGATCTGCCGATCTGGAGCCTCTACAGCTACACGCTGCCGGAACCCGTTATCCGGCGTTTCTCCACCATCCGCATCGGAGGAGTTTGATATGAAAAACACGTCTCCGCTCCTTACCCGCCTTTTCAGCGACCGCTCGGGCAATATCGCCATTACGGCAGGTCTGACCGCGCCCTTGTTTGTCGGCATTCTCGCGCTCGGCGTGGATTACGGATATCTGACCCTGCAGAAGCGTCAGTTGCAGCAGACCGCCGATCTCGCTGCCATCTCAGCCGCCGCCGCGACCAATCCCGAACAGGCCGTACAGCAGTATTTCCAGATGAATGGCATGAAACTCGGCGTAAAGACCCCGCAGGGGCTGCTGACCGAAAACGGCCTTGAGCCCTTCGACCCCTTGAAGGCCTTCACCAACCGGGATGGCTACGCGGAAGTGGTCAAAGGCCGCTACGAGCCGGATGCCACCCTCGCCGTTGACAAGCGCTTTGTCGAAAATGCCCTGCCCACCAATGCGGTGAAGGTCAACATCGTCGAAAAGGGCAAGATCTTCTTCGCCTCCGCCTTCACGACGCCGCCCACGGTTGGCGCTGTCGGAACGGCAGCATCGCAGAGAATTGCCGCCTTTTCCGTTGGCTCGCGCCTTGCAAGTCTCAATGACGGCCTGCTGAACAGCCTGCTCGGCGGCCTGCTTGGAACCACAGTCTCGCTCAAGCTGATGGACTACCGCGCCCTCGTGGACGCCGATATCAACGCGCTTCACATCATCGAGGCGCTGGCGCTGGATCTCGGCCTCACCGCTGGCACCTACAAGGAAGTGCTGAAGACCGAAATTACCTACGGCAAGTTCCTCAATGTGCTGACCAAGACCACAGGCATTCAGCCTGCCGTCGCCAACGTCTTGAAGACGCTTGAAAAAACGGCCAACAAAACCAATGTGAAACTGCGTCTGGAGGAAATCGTCAATCTCGGCCCCTTCACGGAGAAGCTCATCGGTAGCGGTGAAAACCTGAAAGTCACCGCAGGCGTCTTCGACCTCATCTCCGCAGCCGCCGTCGCGGGCAATGGCGGCAACCAGATCGCTCTTGATGCAGGCGCGGTTATCCCAGGCCTTGCCGCCGTGAAGATAACGCTTGCCATCGGCGAACCGCCCGTCGAAACGCCGCCTCTGGCCGTTGGCGGTCAGGGAACGGTCGTGCGCACCGCCCAGACCCGCCTGTCGGTCAATGTCACCGTCGATGGACTTCAGGCAATAGCCGGGCTGAAGATCAACCTTCCGCTTTATGTGGAGGTCGCCAATGCCGAGGCACGGCTGGCTGACCTTCGCTGCACGGGCGGCGGACAGGGAAGCGTCGATGTCGAGGTCGTTCCGGGTGTTGCGGAAATCGCCGTCGGCAAGGTCGATATGGCGGCCTTCAATCACTTCGGCCAGGACCCGCGCGTCACCAAAACCGCACTGATCGATTCCGCCCTGCTCAGCGTCAACGGCAAGGCGCAGATCAACGTCGGCAACATGACAAAAACCAAGCTGACCTTCCAGCAGTCGGATATCACCCAGGCGAAGATCAAGAACGTCTCCACGAAAAACACCGTGACCTCGCTCGTCAGTTCGCTGCTCACGAACCTCGATCTGGAGATCAAGGTGCTGTTCCTCAGCCTCGGCACCCCGACGCTGATCCAGCAGGCGCTCGCCAATACGCTGTCGCTGGTCACCGCGCCCGTCGATACCCTGCTCTACAACACGCTTCTGGTGCTGGGTGTGAAGATCGGCGAAGCCGATGTACGCGTCACCGATATACGCTGCCAGCAGCCAGCACTGGTGCAGTGAACCTGCCCCTCCCCGAATGCAAAAAAGCCGCCGGATATCGATCCGGCGGCTTTTTCGTTTTTATCGACTGACGAAATCAGGCGTTGGCGATTGCCAGACGCTTCTCGTCGCGGCCGCTCTTCATGCGCTCGGACAGCAGGAACGCCAGTTCCAGCGCCTGATCGGCATTAAGGCGCGGGTCGCAATGCGTGTGGTAACGGTCGGACAGCGAGTCCGCCGTCACGGCGCGCGCACCACCCGTGCATTCCGTCACGTCCTTGCCGGTCATCTCGATGTGGATGCCGCCCGGATGGGTGCCTTCCGCACGGTGAATCTGGAAGAAGCTCTCCACTTCCGACAGGATGCGCTCGAACGGGCGCGTCTTGTAGTGGTTGAGCGTGATGGTGTTGCCGTGCATCGGATCGCACGACCAGACAACCTTCTTGCCTTCCTTTTCGACGGCGCGGATCAGCTTAGGCAGGTTTTCGGCAACCTTGTCATGCCCGAAACGGCAGATCAGTGTCAGGCGCCCGGCTTCGTTGGTCGGGTTCAGCGCATCGATCAGCTCGATCAGGTTGTCGGGCTGCAGGGACGGGCCGCACTTCAGGCCGATCGGGTTCTTGATGCCGCGGAAATACTCCACATGCGCGTGATCCAGCTGGCGCGTACGGTCGCCGATCCACAGCATGTGGCCGGAGGTGGCGTACCAGTCACCAGAGGTGGAGTCGACGCGAGTCAATGCCTCTTCGTAGCCGAGAAGCAGCGCTTCATGGCTGGTGAAGAAATCCGTCTCACGCAGGCTCGGATTGTTGTCCGCAGAGATACCGATGGCCTTCATGAAGTCCATGGTTTCGGAGATGCGGTCGGCCAGCTTGCGGTAACGGTCCGCCTGCGGGCTATCCTTGATGAAGCCGAGCATCCACTGATGCACGTTTTCAAGGTTGGCGTAGCCACCCATGGCGAAAGCGCGCAGCAGGTTCAGGGTCGCGGCCGACTGACGATATGCGTCAAGCTGGCGCTCCGGGTTCGGAATGCGCGACGCTTCGTTGAACTCGATACCGTTGATGATGTCACCACGGTAGGACGGCAGTTCCACGCCGTTCTGCGATTCAATGTTCGAAGAACGCGGCTTGGCGAACTGACCGGCGATACGGCCAACCTTGACGACGGGAAGCTGTGCGCCATAGGTCAGGACAACAGCCATCTGCAGGAACGCGCGGAAGAAGTCGCGGATGTTGTCCGCGCCATGCTCCAGGAAGCTTTCGGCGCAGTCACCGCCCTGAAGCAGGAACGCGTTGCCTTCGGCCACGTTGGCGAGCTGCTTCTTCAGACGGCGCGCCTCACCGGCAAACACCAGCGGCGGATAGCTTGCGAGCTGGGCTTCCGTTGCAGCGAGAGCCTTAGAATCCGGATATTCAGGAACCTGCTGGATCGGCTTGTGTCGCCAGCTGCTTGGGGTCCAATTCTGTGCCATCTTGTTCACCTGGTGTTAACGCCCACTCCATCCCGGGCGGCGATCTCGGAAGTTGCGCGGCTTATAGCTCCAAGGATCGGCTTTGCATAGCCGATCCTTCGGCGGCCCCTTGCTTTCAGCCCGTTTTGTGCCTCATGAGGAAAGAAAAACGAATCTAAACGATTTAAATTCGGCTGCCTTCCGTTAGAGCATGTACCGCGTCTGAAAGCGCCAGGATACCACGCCAGAGTGCGGACTACACGCGCTCGCCGTTTACCACCCGGTAGCTCGGCGAATACATCGTCACGAGTTCTTCCGCAGCCGTCGGATGAACGGCCATGGTGCGGTCGAAATCGTCCTTCGTGCAGCCTGCCTTCAGCGTGATGCCGAGAAGTTGCGCCATCTCTCCAGCCTCATGACCGAGGATATGCGCGCCGACAACCTTGCGGTCCGCCGCATTGACGATCAGCTTCATGATCGTCTTTTCCGTACGGCCGGAAAGCGTCGCCTTCATCGGCCGGAACTGGGCGCGGTAGACTTCGAGTTCCGGATATTTCGCACCCGCCTCTTCTTCCGAAAGACCGACGGTGCCGATTTCCGGCTGCGAGAACACCGCCGTCGCGATCAGCTCATGGTCCGGCTTGGTCGGGTTGTTCTTGTATTCTGTTTCGATGAAGCACATGGCCTCGTGGATGGCCACCGGCGTCAGCTGTACGCGGTCGGTGACGTCGCCAAGCGCGAAGATGTTCGGCACGTTGGTCCGTGAATAATCGTCGACGATGATCGCGCCCCGCGCATCCAGCTTCACACCGGCGTTCTCGAGCCCCAGACCCTTGGTGTTCGGATCGCGGCCGAGCGCCAGCATGACGGTTTCGACGGAAAGCGCGCCATTGTTCTTGGTGCGCGCCTGCAGAAGACCATCCTCGCCCTTCGTCACTTCTTCGATAACGTCGGTGAGCAGGATCTTGATGCCCTTGGCTTCCATCGCCTCATGCAGCCCGCGACGCATGTCGTGATCGAAACGCGACAGGATTTCCTTGCCGCGATAGATCAGCGTGGTTTCAACGCCGAGGCCATGGAAGATGTTGGCGAATTCAACGGCAATGTAGCCGCCGCCAGCAATCAGGATGGACTTCGGCAACGCTTCCAGATGGAAAGCCTCGTTGGACGAGATCGTCAGCTCGTGGCCTGGCAAAGCCTTGTGTTCGTTTGGCGTGCCACCGACCGCAATCACGATCCGTTCGGCGGTGAAGGTCTGCCCGGTCTTGGTCAGCTTTACCGTATGCGCGTCGACGAGTTCGGCACGGCTGTCGAAGATATCGGCCTTGGCGTTGTCCAGTCCCTTGCGGTACAGCCCTTCAAGGCGAGTGATTTCCTTGTCCTTGGCTTCGATCAGCTTCTTCCAGTCGAAGGTGCTTTTGCCCACGCTCCAGCCGAAACCTTCCGCATCCTCGAAGTGCTCGGGATATTGCGAGGCATAGACGAACAGCTTCTTCGGCACACAGCCGCGTATGACGCAGGTTCCGCCGTAACGGTATTCCTCGGCGATTGCGACGCGCTTGCCGAGCGAGGCAGCCACGCGGGCGCTGCGCACACCGCCGGAACCACCACCGATGACGAAAAGGTCATAGTCATAAGCTGTCATAGTCAAAACCCCTGCTCAAAATAACTGGCCGGCCGCCTCCAGACGGGCAGCGGCGCATTCGTGGCACATATAGGTGCTGCGACGCACAAATGAAAAGCCCGGTCTTGCGACCGGGCTTTGAATATTTCTGAACGAAACGTCAGCCGATTATTGCTTCGGAGCAGCAGGCGCACCGCCCGTGGCGTTCTGGTCCGCGGGAAGCGGCGTCAGATCGGCGCCGGCAACTTTCTGCAGTTCGGCCATGCTGGATGCGTTGAGATCACGGTTGATGCCGGCAGCCCAGATGTCGGCAGCCTTCATGAGTTCGCGCGTGGCGATCGGGCCGTCCTTGAGGAGCTTCTTGCCTGCTTCGCTGCCGTAGAATGCAGAGATGGCCTTCAGTTCTTCCACGGTGAAGGCGCGTGCGTAGGTCAGAGCAGCCTCACGCTCTAGATCGGCGCGGCGCGGTGCAAGCTCGAGCGCCTTGGCGTCGACGGTCGCGCTGATCGCATCCTGAACGTTCGGGGAAGCCTGAATCAGCTCGGCCTTCAGGCGCTCTGCCAGACCCGGCAGAATGCCGTCGAAACGGTCGGTTACGCCAAGCGAGGCGATTGCCTGCCGTGCGGCAGCGATGTGCTCTTCCGAAATTTCCTGCGCCCGTACGGCAGTACCGAATACGATACCGGAAATGAGGATCGAAGCAGCGGCAGCCTTGCCCAGTCCCGCTAGTTTGACCATGAAAATCTCGCTCCTGTTATACTGCCTGCATCACGCGGGCGCCGTCCGGGCCTGCGATGATGGCAAGCGATGCCAAATTGATGAAAAGTCCGTGCTCGACGACACCGGGAATCGTGTTCAGCTCGCGTGCAAGCGCTTCTGCATCAGGAATACGGCCAAAAGATGCGTCGAAAATAAGGTGGCCGCCGTCCGTCATGAAAGCGTGGTCACCCTTTGAGCGAAGCGTCAGTTCGCCGGTCAGACCGAGACGCGACGCCAGTTTTTCGATGGCAATCCGTGTCGATACCTGCCCGAAGGTGTTGACCTCGATGGGCAATGGAAAAGCACCCAGCGTTTCCACCACCTTGGTCTGGTCGGCGATGACGATCATGCGCGAGGAAGCCGCCGCGACGATCTTTTCACGCAAAAGCGCGCCGCCGCCGCCCTTGACCAGCCGCAACGCGTGGTCAACCTCGTCTGCGCCATCGATGGTCAGATCCAGTTCCGGCAGTTCGTCGAGGGATTTCAGCGGTACGCCAAGTTCGACGCAAAGACGCGCCGTCCGCTCGGAGGTCGGAACGCCCTGCACCTTCAGACCGCCTGCAACCTTCTCGGCCAGCAACCGGACGAATTCCTCCGCCGTCGAGCCTGTACCGATACCGAGACGCATTCCGTCTTCCACGTAGGACAACGCGGCCTCGGCGGCCTTGATCTTCATCTGGCGGGCATCCATGTGCCTGAAACTCCGTCCTCTTTATCGTCGGGTGCTGTTTACACGGGTCGAAAGCCAAACGAAAGCCTTTTTGCGCAGAAGAAACAGAACACTTGCCCCACGATTGCAAAGAGGTCGGCGATTGCCTACGGTTCGAGGCAGCAACACATCAGTACAATACCGAAAGAGGCGTTCTCTTGACTTCCCCGCTTGCCATCTTCGATCTCGACGGCACCCTGGTCGACACCGCCGCCGATCTTGTCTCAAGCCTGAACCATACAATCGCGACGGCGGGGCTTGCTCCGGTCACTTACAACGACCTTACCCATCTGGTCGGTCAGGGCGCGCGGGTCATGATAAAGCGGGCTTTCGCGCTGCGCGAAACCGAATTGCCGGACAGCGAGGTCGAACCGCTCTATGAGCGCTTCATCGTGCACTACAAACACGAAATGCCCGGTGACAGCCGCCCCTATCCGGGCGTCGTCGACGTGCTCGAAAACCTCTCGGCGGCAGGCGTGACACTCGCCGTCTGCACCAACAAGACAGAGGTTCTTGCCCTGCCACTGCTGGAAAAACTCGGCATGACAAAATATTTCGCGGCGATTACCTGCGGCGATACCTTCGAGTTCCGCAAACCTGACGCGCGCCACATCCTCGGCACCATCGAGAAGGCGGGCGGAGATCCGCTGCGTTCGGTTATGGTGGGCGACAGCATCAACGACATTCTGGCGGCAAAAAACGCCGACGTGCCATCAATCGGCGTGACCTTCGGCTACACGGACGTGCCGATGTCAGACCTGAATCCGACCGTCATAATTGATGACTACAAGACACTGACGCCAGCCCTGTTCAACAAGCTGATTGTGAGCCGCGCCGCGGCCTGACGATCGGCTGCATCAAACATGCAAAAAGCGCCGTTTCCGGCGCTTTTTTTCTCTCTGACAAGCAGCTCAGATCGAAGAGCCACGGGCTTTCGTCGTTGCGGCAAACGCCTTCTGCACGTAGCTGTCGCGATCGTAGACATCGTTGAAATATTCGACCTTGCCGTCCTTGTTCGGCCAGGCGGTGAAATAGGACACGTAAACCGGGATCTTCTGCGGTACCTGAACAGCGCGGTTTTTGCCCGATGCGATCTGCTCGCTGACCTTGTCCACGCTCGTTCCCAGAACGGCGGCCGCCATCCGGCGCGGATCGACGAGACGGATACAGCCATGGCTGAGCGCCCGGTTGTCGCGGTTGAAGAAGCTCTTGGCAGGCGTGTCGTGCATGTAGATCGCATGCGCGTTCGGGAACAGGATTTTCAGATCGCCCAGCGCATTGTCACTACTCGGTGGCTGACGGACGGAAATGGCGTTCGTCGAGCCGTACCAGTCGACGTTGCTGGAGGAAACCGCCCGGCCACCAACCTGAACCTCGTAACCGAGACGGTCGAGATAGGAAGGATCGCGACGCAGCTTCGGCAGCATCTCATTGACGATGATCGACTGCGGAACGCCCCAGTACGGGTTGAATTCGACCGTCTGGATTTCGTCCTGGAAGAAATAGGTCTGGTTCGCCTTCGAGCCGACGACCACCTTCATGCCGAACTGTTCCTGACCGTCATTGTGGTAGTAGGCCATGAAAGCAGGCTGGTTGATGAACACGTAGCGCTGGCCAAGATCGGCAGGAAGCCAGCGGATCTGCTCCAGGGCAACCTGAACCTTGGCGATACGCGCATCGTTGCTTTCGCCGACCATGGCGCGAACCGTTGCCGGACCGATGACGCCATCCGCCTTCAGACCCTGCTCGCTCTGGAACGCCTTGACCAGATCGACCAGTTCCGGAGTGTATTCCGCTGTCTGCTGGTAGCCGGAAATGATCGCGGCATGCTCGGTCTTGAACGACGGTGAGGCGCGATGTTCGATTGCCTTGACCACATTCGCCAGCTCGACGCTGCTGTTGCCGGGCTTCAGCACCAGATTGGCGGGAATGGAAACCGAATGCGCCGGGTCCGTTTCGGCGCGCAGCCTCGCAAGCTCCGCCTTCAGGGCCTGATATTCGGCGCTGGACGGCTCACGGCTGCGCAGATAGGCGGCGATATCAGGGCTTAGCGAGGAGAGCTTCAGCACCGGTGCAAGGTTCACGGTCTTGCGCTTGAAATCGTGATACCCCGAAAGACGGTTCGGATCGACACGGCCGCGGTTGATATCCTGCACATAAGCCAGAACCTTCGCCGAAAGCGTCAGTTCGAACTGCATCAGGCCGCGCTGATAGGCATCGGGCGTCGAGGAAGAAGCAGCATCCTGTGGCTTTGCCGCAGCTTCGGTGATGCTGGCTGTCACATCCCTGGCTGGAACGGAAACGGAATAGTCGGCTGGATCGAGGCCGCTGTCACCAACCATTTCGAGGAATGCCATAGCAGCGTTGGCGCGGTCCGTAAGTGCACCTTCCGAAACCCACAGCGGCTTTCCGCCTGCCGCATAATAGCCTTCCAGCGCCTTGGCGATCTCGGCCGTCGCGGTGAACTTGACGCCGGCAAAGGCGTCACCGAACCTGCTCGTATCGACAGCGCGCGCAGCATCGGCCTTGTAGGTGTAATAACGAGGGCCGGAAACGCGCGGCAGAGGCTCGGGATCGGAGGCGTCGGCGCTCATCGATCCTGACGGAGACGTGACGATGCCTGCGGGCGGCAGCTCGCCACGGTCACGGGCGATCTTGCCCGGACCACCGCGCAGCATATCCATGAGAGTGATTGCGTCCGCAGTACCGGGAAGGGCTGTGGAGAAGGAAAGACCGAGAGCCAGCATGACTGCTGCTGATGTTTTTCCAGATGTAGCTTGCAATTTGATCCTCGTAGCACCCGGCATGTCCATCGACAGACATGCGCCAGTTTCATGCTTTGTCTAGCCGATCGGCGGCCTGTTGAAAAGAAAACGCGCGAAGCACAGACCGACGGCGGAATGAACTTCATGTTACAGCCGAAACCATAAAAGCGTAATTTCCAGAATTGGTCAGAACGGTTAAATTTTCATTTATTTCATTAAGTTTAAGACAACACTTCGAAGATTGGCAAAGCGTGTCCCAATGGCTTTTTTACGTCCGACGGCCGCGTAGTAAAAATGCCACTGCGCCTCCTTTTTCTCAAAGTCGGGAAATATATGCCGCAGCTCCACGCAACGCTTTCATTGGCGGCACGATGATTCTATATATCGGCGCGCGCGAAGCGGGCAGAGGCGCCGTCTTGGCGGAGGAAACGAGTAAAAAAGGCAAGATTGATGACAGCCACACGCACGGAAACCGATACTTTTGGACCCATTGAAGTTCAGGCCGACCGCTACTGGGGCGCGCAGGCACAGCGCTCGCTCGGCAACTTCAAGATCGGCTGGGAAAAACAGCCAGCTTCCGTCGTTCGCGCGCTCGGCATCGTCAAGCAGGCAGCAGCCCGGGCCAACATGGCGCTCGCCGGCCTCGACCCCAAAATCGGCGACGCAATCATTCAGGCTGCGCAGGAAGTCATCGACGGCAAGCTGACCGAACATTTCCCTCTGGTCGTCTGGCAGACGGGCTCGGGCACGCAGTCCAACATGAACGCCAACGAGGTCATCTCCAACCGTGCGATTGAAATCCTCGGCGGCGAAATGGGCACCAAGAAGCCTGTTCACCCGAACGACCACGTCAACATGAGCCAGTCGTCGAACGACACCTACCCGACTGCGATGCACATCGCCTGCGTCGAGCAGATCGTTCACCACCTGCTGCCGGGCCTCAAGCACCTGCACGCGGCGCTCGAAGCCAAGGTCAAGCAGTTCGAACACATCATCAAGATCGGCCGCACCCACACGCAGGATGCAACGCCGCTGACGCTCGGCCAGGAATTCTCCGGCTACGCAGCCCAGGTTGCTTCCGCGATCGCCAACATCGAAACCACCCTGCCCGCGCTGTCGAAGCTCGCACAGGGCGGCACGGCGGTCGGCACGGGTCTCAATGCGCCCATCGGTTTTGCCGAAAAGGTTGCCGACGAGATTTCCAAGATCACCGGCCTGCCTTTCGTGACCGCGCCGAACAAGTTCGAGGCGCTCGCCTCGCACGATTCCATGGTCTTCTCGCACGGGGCGATCAACGCCGCGGCGGCAGCCCTGTTCAAGATCGCCAATGACATCCGCTTCCTCGGCTCCGGCCCGCGCGCCGGTCTTGGCGAACTGTCGCTGCCGGAAAACGAACCCGGCTCGTCGATCATGCCGGGCAAGGTCAATCCCACGCAGTCGGAAGCACTGACGCAGGTCTGCGCGCACATCTTCGGCAACAACGCGGCGCTCTCCTTCGCTGGCTCGCAGGGGCATTTCGAGCTGAACGTCTACAACCCGATGATGGCGTACAACTTCCTGCAGTCGGTCCAGCTTCTCGGCGACGCAGCCGTCTCCTTCACCGACAACTGCGTTGTCGGTATCGAGGCCCGCGAAGACAACATCCGTAAGGGCGTCGAAAACTCCCTGATGCTCGTCACCGCGCTGAACGGCAAGCTCGGCTACGACATCTGCGCCAAGATCGCCAAGACCGCCCACAAGAATGGCACGACCTTGCGCGACGAGGCGGTCGGTGGCGGCTACCTCACCAACGAGGAGTTCGACCAGTACGTTCGCCCGGAAAACATGATCGGCCCGAAGTAAGACGGTCAGGATTTTGTTGAGAGTTAAGAACGGGCCTTCGGGCCCGTTTTTTGTTTGTCGATGGAACAGACTGGGAGGGCGCCCCTTGAGGGATAATCACGTCTCTCCGCACTCGGCGTCATCCTCCGGATCGACCCGAGGACCCAACAATCCCGCCGCATGGAGCCTCGTCTCAAGGGCGAGAGTGACCGCAGAGGGGCGCGCACGCAACAACAAAAAAAGGGCCGCTGTCGCGGCCCTCTTCATCTCATTCAAACCATCAAACCAGACGGCTCTGTTCCAGCGCCGCTTCAACGAAACTGGCAAACAGCGGATGCGGATCGAGCGGGCGGCTTTTCAGTTCCGGGTGGTACTGCACGCCGATGAACCACGGATGGTCGGGATATTCCACCGTTTCCGGCAGAACGCCGTCCGGGGACATGCCGGAAAACACCAGACCACAGCTTTCCAGACGGTCCTTGTAGTCCACGTTCACCTCGTAGCGATGACGGTGGCGCTCGGAAATATCCGTCGAACCGTAGATTTCGGCAATCTTCGTGTCCTTCTTGAGCGCCGCCTTGTAAGCGCCAAGGCGCATCGTGCCGCCGAGATCGCCCTTGGACGACCGCTTTTCCAGCTCGTTGCCCTTCACCCATTCGGTCATCAGACCGACAACCGGCTCCTGCGTGGGACCGAATTCGGTCGACGAAGCTTTTTCGATGCCGGCGAGATTACGAGCTGCTTCGACGACGGCCATCTGCATGCCGAAGCAGATACCGAAGTAAGGCACCTTGCGCTCACGGGCGAACTGCGCCGCCATGATCTTGCCTTCGGAACCGCGCTCGCCGAAACCGCCCGGAACGAGGATCGCATTGACCTTTTCAAGATACGGAGCCGGATCTTCCTTTTCGAAGACTTCCGATTCGATCCACTCAAGCTTGACCTTGACGCGGTTTGCGATGCCGCCGTGATGCAGCGCTTCGATCAGTGACTTATAGGCATCCTTGAGGCCGGTATATTTGCCGACGATGGCAATGGTCACTTCGCCTTCAGGCGTATGGATGCGGTCGCAGACCTCTTCCCACTGATCCAGACGCGGCTTGGGCGCAGGTTCGATGCCGAACGCTGCCAGAACCTCGTTGTCCAGTCCTTCCTTGTGGTAGGCCATCGGCACATCGTAGATGTTCGCCACGTCCAGCGCCTGGATGACGGCGGATTCACGAACGTTGCAGAAAAGCGAAAGCTTGCGGCGTTCCGCTTCCGGGATTTCCCGGTCGGCACGCACCAGCAGGATGTCGGGATGGATACCGAGCGCCTGCAGTTCCTTGACGGAGTGCTGCGTCGGCTTGGTCTTGAGCTCGCCGGCTGCCGGAATGTAAGGCATCAGCGTCAGATGAACGAAGATGGCCGTGCCACGCGGCAGGTCGTTCTTCGTCTGACGAATGGCTTCCATGAACGGCATCGCTTCGATGTCGCCCACGGTGCCGCCGATTTCGCAGATGACGAAATCATAGTCGTCATTGCCCTCGACCACGAAATCCTTGATCTCGTTGGTCACGTGCGGGATCACCTGAACGGTCGCGCCGAGATAGTCGCCGCGGCGTTCCTTGTCGATGATGTTCTTGTAGATGCGTCCGGTGGTGATGTTGTCGGTCTTGGTCGCCGAACGCCCGGTAAAGCGTTCATAGTGGCCAAGATCGAGGTCCGTCTCGGCACCATCGTCCGTCACGAACACTTCACCGTGCTGTGTCGGGCTCATTGTGCCGGGATCGACGTTCAGATAGGGGTCGAGTTTACGAAGTCGCACCCGATAACCACGGGACTGCAACAACGCTCCGAGTGCTGCGGCCGCAATGCCCTTCCCAAGAGAGGAGACCACGCCGCCTGTGATGAATACATATCGCGCCATGGGATTCACCGGTTACCTTTTTACGATTGATTCCGCCAGCCCAAATTTCATTCAACGCTCCATTACTGTTGATAAATGGAGCGGGCCGGCCGGAATACGGACAAAAGAAAACCGGCAGGCTTTTGGCCTGCCGGAGCGTTAGATCAGGACCGGTCTTATTGTCCGGTCGGAACTGCGTTCGGATCCGTCTGCGGAGCAGGTGCCGGAGCCGGAGCGGCCGCGCCGCCAGCGGCCGGAGCCTGGCTGGTGGAGGGAACGCCATTGTCGGCCGGAGCCGGTGCAGCAGGCGTCGTCGTTGCCGGGCCGAGCGTATCGAGAATGCCGTTACCCTGGCCCTGCGTGGCCGGAATACGGTTCAGGATGTCGGTCGGACGTGCCTCGTAGCGGGTCAGAAGACCAAGGCCGAGCGACGTCAGGAAGAACAGCGCGGCCAGAATGCCGGTCGTACGCGTCAGCGCATTGGCCGTTCCGCGTGCCGACATGAAGCCCGATCCGCCGCCGATACCAAGGCCGCCGCCTTCAGAACGCTGGATCAGCACCACGCCGACGAGCGCCAGCACGATCATGAGGTGAATAACAATCAAAACGGTCTGCATGACAATCCATTCCATGCCCCGAAAGGAGCACCATAAAGAAGGTTTTGCGGCTCTTTACATGAGGTGGCGGCTTATTCCAAGCCCTTTCCAGTCATCGGGGACAGGAAAGCTTGTCTCAAGCCGTCAGTTGCTCGTATGCCGCATAGATGGAAAGGAAATCCGACGCTTTCAAGCTCGCCCCGCCAATCAATGCACCATCGACATTTTCGACGCCCATCAGCTCCAGCGCATTGGAGGGTTTTACCGAACCGCCATAGAGGATTCGCATCTTGCCGCCTTGGCTGCCGAAGCGCTTCGTCAGCTCCTCGCGCATGAAGGCGTGTGCTTCGCGCACGTCCCCGACCGTCGGCGTCAGGCCGGTACCGATCGCCCAGACCGGCTCATAGGCGATGACGGTGTTTTCCGCCGTCGCGCCATCCGGCACGGAACCGGCAAGCTGGCGCTTGAGGATATCGAGCGTCTGGCCTGCCTTGCGCTCGTCCGCCGTTTCGCCAATGCAGATGATCGCGATCAGTTCGGCCTCATAGGCGGCAGCCGCCTTGGCGCGCACCAGATGGTCCGTTTCGGCGTGGTCGGTGCGGCGCTCCGAATGGCCGACGATGACGTGGGTGCCGAAGCAGTCGGCAATCATCTCGGCGGAAATGTCGCCCGTATGCGCGCCAGACACGCTCTGATGGCAATCCTGCGCGCCGATCATCAGCGGGCTGTCGTCGCAAAGCGCCGTCGCCACGTAAAGAAGCGTCGAGGGCGGGCAGATCAGCGTTTCCACCTTTTCGGAAAGCGCGCCCTTGACGCCCTCTGCCATGGCCTTGATCTGATCCAGCGACGAACGGGTACCGTTCATCTTCCAGTTTCCGGCAACGAGCGGTCGAACATTCGGCGTCATGCTTATCAATTCCTCTGCTGAAATGAGGTCCCCGCCGCCGTAAACGACGCTACCCCTCCCCTTGCCCCGATCGCGGCGAGCCCCTGCGACGGACAGACTGTCAAACTCCGACACTCCCTTTAGCCGCAGCCAATCGCAATTGGTATAGAAAATAGCCGTTTTGGTTCAGAACCATGGTTAATTTTGCCGAAATCACGCAAGTTTCATCGACAACGGCAAGAAAATATCCGTCATCGGCTCAAAATCCAGTTCAGCACCGCACGCCAGTCGGTCATGCGGACCGGCGTTCCATGCCCACCCGTTTCGAAAACGGAAAACCGCACCGGTTGCCCGGCCTTGAGCATCGCGCGGAAAATCGTTGCCTGGCTTTTAGCCGAATAGACCTTGTCCACGCTGCCATGGGTGAACCACACCGGCTTTTTCGCCTTGGCGAAGGCGCTCTTGGGAAATTCGGGATCGACCGCGCCGCCTAGGATCGCCATGCCCTTGAGGTCCGCGACGGCATTGGCGTCACGGCTGATACCGTAGCAGATGAAGCTGCCCATAGAGGCGCAGGTCAGAATGACCGGCTTGCCGCCGGAACTGCGCTTCGCTTGGGCAATCAGCGCGGCGACATCTGCCACGCCCTGCGCATCGAAGGAGCGGACACTCGGAACATAATAGGTACCGCCATTGGCAACCGCGAGGTTCTTCAGCCGGTTGAAATTACCGCCGAACGTATAGTCGTTCATGCCAAGCCGCCGGTCGCCGCCGCGCCCGTGAATGAAGATCACCGTGAAGGCCTGTCCCGAAGCAGGCCCGACCCGCCCGACTTCGAGCGCCCTGCCCCCGACAGTCACGGTTTCGAGCGCCTGCGCGCGCTTGATGCCCATATCGACATATTGCCGTTTCACCCGGCGCTCCGGCACCTCGTCGCGGCCGTTGATATCCCGCATCTCATCGTAATCGATGACCTCTGACGCACCGCCATCACCGGAGGAAACAACCCTCCGGCTAGAGAACAGGTCATCCTTGAAGGGCTTGAGCGGCCCGTCCGGTGTCTGTGCCGCGACCGGCATCGCCGCAACAGTCAGGCAAAAAAGAGTACAAAACGTGAAATGAGCTGTGGACATGCCTTGCTGAACCGTTCATTCGTTGCGCCAAGACTTGCCATCGCGCTGGCGGCGGCGCAATCCTCCTGTTGCGAAACCCTGACATATTCGTGGCGCAGGAACGTCGCCTCTGGCCAAACGGGCGGTTTACAGCGTTTCGCGCTATACTCACGCCGATTCGCATGGCGAAATTCTGACGACACGATAAGACTTGAACCTTGGGCACGATGGACGACAGCAACGATCTTTTTTCCGGTCTACCGGCAGCACGGCGCGATGAAACGGACACGCAGGGCGAACCCGCGCATCCGGCCAACGCCAATACGCAGCCGAAGCCCGCAGCCGTAACGCCTGCCGCACCGCAGGCGGCGGCACCTGTTGCCCCCACCTCTCCCCCTCCTCCCGTGTCCTCATCCGGTGACGATTACGGCGCATCTTCGATCCGCGTCCTCGAAGGTCTGGAGCCGGTGCGTATGCGTCCCGGCATGTATATCGGCGGCACAGACGAGAAAGCTCTGCATCACCTCTTTGCCGAAGTCATCGACAACTCCATGGACGAGGCCGTTGCTGGCCACGCCAATTTCATCGAAGTCCACCTTGACGCAGAAGGTTTCCTGACGGTCAGCGACAACGGCCGCGGCATTCCGGTTGAGAACCATCCGCAGGTTCCCGGCAAGTCGACGCTCGAAGTCATCATGACCAAGCTGCATGCGGGCGGCAAGTTCGACGGCAAGGCTTACGAGACGTCGGGCGGTCTGCACGGCGTCGGCGTATCCGTCGTCAACGCGCTGTCCGATCTGCTCGAAGTGGAAGTTGCGCGCAATCGCAAGCTCTACCGCCAGCGATTTTCACGCGGCCTGCCGCTCGGGCCTCTGGAAGAACTGGGCGACGTGCATAATCGCCGTGGCACCCGCGTCCGTTTTCATCCGGATCCGCAGATTTTCGGCCCGCATGCGAAGTTTGAAGCTGCCCGCATCTTCCGCATGGCGCGCTCGAAAGCCTATCTGTTCGGCGGTGTTGAAATCCGCTGGAGCTGCGATCCCGGCCTCGTGCAGCCGGGCGGCGAAATCCCTGAAAAGGCGGTTTTCCATTTCCCCGGCGGCCTGAAGGATTATCTGTCCGCCACGCTCGGCAAGGAATTCACCGTCACCCGCGAAATCTTTTCTGGGCGCACCGAAAAGACCGGCGGTCACGGCGCACTGGAATGGGCCGTCACCTGGTATGGCGGCGATACGCAAATCCACTCCTACTGCAACACGATCCCGACACCCGAAGGTGGCACCCACGAGGCTGGTCTGCGCATCGCGCTGACCAAGGGCCTCAAGAACTATGCGGAGATGACGCAGAACAAGCGCGCCAAGGAGATCACCACCGATGACGTGATGATTTCCGCCGTCGGCATGCTGTCGGTCTTCATCCGCGAGCCGGAATTCGTCGGCCAGACCAAGGACAAGCTGGCAACCGTCGAGGCGCAGCGTATCGTTGAAAACGCCCTGCGCGACCCCTTCGACCACTATCTGACCGGCAATCCTGCCGAAGCGGACAAGCTGCTGGAATGGGTTATCGAGCGCGCCGAAGAGCGCCTTCGCCGCCGCAAGGAAAAGGAAGTCAACCGCAAGACGGCGGTGCGCAAGCTGCGCCTGCCCGGCAAGCTGGCTGACTGCGCCCAGAACACCGCGGAAGGCGCTGAACTGTTCATCGTCGAGGGCGATTCGGCTGGCGGCTCCGCCAAGCAGGCGCGCAACCGCGCCAATCAGGCCATCCTTCCCTTGCGCGGCAAAATCCTCAACGTCGGTAGCGCCAGCCGTGAGAAGCTGTCTGCCAACCAGCAGATCGCCGATCTCATCCAGGCGCTCGGTTGCGGCACACGCACGAAGTATCGCGAGGAAGATCTGCGTTACGAGCGCATCATCATTATGACCGATGCCGATGTCGACGGCGCGCATATCGCATCACTGCTGATTACCTTCTTCTATCAGGAAATGCCGGAACTGATCCGCGGCAATCACCTGTATCTCGCGGTCCCGCCGCTTTACGTCATCCGCCAGGGTGCAAAGACCGCCTACGCCCGCGACGACGCCCACCGCGCCGAGCTGATGGAAACCACCTTCAAGGGCCGCAAGGTCGAGATCGGCCGCTTCAAAGGTCTTGGCGAGATGATGGCCGCGCAGCTGAAGGAAACTACCATGGATCCGGCAAAGCGCACGCTGCTGCGCGTCGAGATCGATGACGTGGATTTCGAAGGCACGCGTGAGGCCGTGGACAACCTGATGGGAACCAAGGCAGACGCCCGTTTCCGTTTCATTCAGGAACGCGCCGCCTTCGCCGAAAACCTCGACATCTGATGAGAAATCCAACCGGACAATGGCCAGTTTTGTAAGCCAAAACTGGCCAACACCGGAATGTGGTTATCTGCTCGCTTGCATCACCGGCTGGATTGCCTCCGCTTCGCCCGTGCTAACCCGTTATTGCCTTGTTCTCGAACCGGACCCGGAAATTTCGCCTTTGGAAATCTTCTTTGAAACAGACAAAGACGAGTTCAAGATCTTCAGAAGCGTCGTGTCTTCCAAGAAGACTGAGTGAAGCGACGATAACGCCGTTGTAACCGCGGGTAAGTCGAAAAGCTGCATTGCGCATCTCTGTCGCGTCAGCATCTCTGCGGTCTTCACGGCGTTCGTAAATGACCCAGAACCGCGCCGCATCCCAGGTGAGTTGCAGCATTTCCCGGATTGTTGCAAGAAACTCCTCGGCGCTCATCGACGGCCCCCACGGCAAGGGTGTCTCACCGTCCTCACCGGCAGCGTTGAAATAACCGTCATACTCGCGACCGCCCGTCAGCGCCCGCTCGATCATTTCGAATGCAGTGTTTTCGGAGATTGCCGTCTTGAAGAGAATTGCCATGGGATCGATCAGGTCTGCGATTACATTTGCTGGTGGAGCCGACGGAGAACACGAGATGATATCGAGTTTCCAGCTCCATGCCCATGTATCACGACGCCTTGCTCCGAGGCCAGTCGTGCTGGACCGGATGTGCGCTTCGAACCCTAGTCATTCGATGTTAAGCACGGAGGCCGCACGGAATTATAAAATGGCCGGCAGCCTCCTGGCCGTCGAAATCCTGTCCAGCCTGACAGAGCCTCAAAGCACCATCAGACACCTTGGCGTGAGATTCCATTGAAAAAACTTGGCGATGTCGCTCGCCAAGGTTTCAGATGACCGCTTGTCAAGCCGTCTTGAGCTTCGGCTCCTGCCGATTGGCGAACGACGCCTCGCTGCGGTCGTGGGTCGCGTTGAGTTGTCGAGCGACGATATCGTGATTGAGCCATTGCACCGGTCCGCAGGGTGCACTGGACGATCTGAAAATCAACTGCCCGGTTGCTTCCACCACGAGTGTGCTCAGATGGTCGCTGATCAGTGCCTTTCCATCCCGGTGCATCTGCGTGATCTCGTGTGATGTTCCGATCGTGAGATCCGCCTGAGCCTGGCTGTTCGGCATAGGCCAGGCCGAGAAATTGTAGAACGGGATCATCACATCGCTGGCCTGCATGGTCCTGATCTTGTCCATAACGTCGTCGAGCGTGACGTTGTCAGCCAGCAGAGCCTCACATGCCTGCCATTGTTCCTCTGCCCATTCCGCACCGCCTTCTTTTTTCAAAGCCAGCAGAAGCGGTATCAAGGGCAGCTCGATACCTGTGAACACGTCCGAGGAATTCGTCCGGATTTCCGGGCAGTTATAGACGCTTGCCTTGATGCCAGCCGCCCATGCCCGCTCGGCGATACCCTCGAGCCGCATCTTCGCGTAGCCCTGCGTATAATTGGTGTAGGTCTGCCAGCGATACTCGCCGTCGATCAGAATCTCGGATCCGTGATATCCATAGGCCGTATAGCGAACCTGACCGCCCGACGCCTCGACGCGTTCACGAATAGCCGAGCTGAAGTCGATCAGGTGGCCGAAAGTATCCGCCGATACCGCATCGAAATTCTTCAGGATCAGCTTGCCCAGGTCGCTCTCGATGAGCGCCTGAGACGACATGTGCCTGGTGCCGGTGCCCTTGTAGATACGATTCGCAAGAACCAGAAACACCTTTGCCTTGGGTATGCCACCCGCCATCGTGTGGGCGAAGAACACATTCTGACCCTTGCCGATCATCCCGTCGAGTTCGGCCATCACCTGCGTCAACGCTTCCGTGAAACGCCTAGTGGAAATGTGCTGGCATTGCTCGATATGGCTCCAGTCGAGCTTGTCGTCTTCCCAGCTTGTGAGCGACATGTCTGCCAGAAGATCGGTCGGCGTCTTGCCGCCTTCCGGGGCATCGAGATCAAAACCTGCCATGAGGGGAATATTGATGATCTTGCCACCCAGCCGCTGTTCGGCCGCTGCAAGCTCGTCCGCGTCAAGCGGGCGCAGAACGTTGTCTTCGTTGCGACGCCCGACCGTGATGCCGACGATCTTCATTCCGGCCTTGCGCGCTTCGTCGAGCAGTCCCGTGGCATAACCACGTCCGAAAAGTTCGCCGAAAAGGACGAAGACGTCACCGCTCTTGAAGACCGTGTTTTCGGGAAGCTGCTGCGGAGAGGACGAGTTTTTCATTTTTCAACATTCTTCATTCAGGACTTCGAGCGTCGGCTGGCCGACTTCTGGATCATGTGATGCCTAAATTCGCGCGTCTTGGGAATTCATATTGGGTTACAGAGCATCGCATAACGTGAGTGCAGCTGTCGTTTCTTTCCTTATCGAGGATCGGCCGCAGGACGGATCATGTCCCCTCGAACCCCGTTATGATCGACACTCAAGGACAACACCGCGCGGTTTCTTCACCCGATTTCAACACTCTCAGGCGTTCTGGGTTGAGCCCGCTCGCGTGTCTTCGTTTGGGGATTGGTGGCGGTTCATTTATTGATCTGTCTATTGGCAAGATAGGCAAGTGCCGCCGAAGAGCAGAAAACATAAGGGCTGAGGAGCAGTATATCTGAATACGCTATCTGAAACAGCTTTGAAGCCGACAACCCAAGAATGACAAACCATGTGAAAAGAGCGATACACACGATGAGCGTGGAGGCTCTTAAAGGAGCATTTGGCATGACACGCCTGGACATCACGACTGTGGGTATTCCGACCAGTAGACAGCCCGGAACGGTTCCAGCAAGGCTCACGGAAATTGCGAAAACGTAAAATATGATGTGGAACATCTCCAGCGATTGATCCGCATCCGGATGCGTTGCAAACAGGTACGACACCATTAAAAAGGACCCTGTTACGCTTCCGATCACCGCCGAGAGCAATGAAATTTCCACCAGTTTAAGCGTGTTGCCTTTCAAGAAATCCTCTCCGCAAACTGCCTGCCTCAATCACGAGAGATCTCAGCTTTAGCCCGTCTTTAGGTAATTTTACCTTCCCTTACGTGAACACTTTATCCTCTCGCGCGTTTTAGCCCGGCCGATCAGCTTAGCGTTGCGTTTTTGGACGCATATCAGGCGATCTGAAATCGGTGAACCACGCATCGTTCCCGTCGAAAATCGATTCCGATTTTCGGGCCGATGCGTTAGTGTCGGGGCGGGAGCAAAAAAAGACGTGACTGCAATCTGGGTCGTCATAGCCATTCTGTTGCTGGTCCTCGGATCCAGCCTTTTTGTCGTTGTCAGCAAACAGCTCGAGAAAACCAGCCCGAAACGCCCGTCCAGAGCCCTGCCCGTCCATGAAAGCCGTACGGCGCTCGATCGTCACTGGCAGGTGATACACAACGGTCGCAACGAGGGCAACGCGCTCTGCCTGCTGCAATCCAACCTCGACGCTTTCGCAGTGCGTGTGGCAACGGCGCGCGCGGCGGGGCGAAGCCTCGACCTCATGTATTATATGTGGAATGCCGATCTCGCCGGACGGCTGATGATGCGCGAAATCATCGCGGCGGCAGATCGTGGCGTCAGGGTCCGCCTGCTGCTGGATGACCTTGGCGTCTCCATATCAGATCGCGTCTTCCATGCCATAGACAGGCACCCCAACATCGATCTTCGTCTTTTCAACCCGACGAGAGCGCGAGAAAACGCGCTGCATCGCGGCCTGGAACTCATCCTGCGGTTTGGCAGCGTCAATCGCCGCATGCATAACAAGGCGTGGATCGCCGACGGGCGCGTTGCGATCGTCGGCGGGCGCAACATCGGCGACGCCTATTTCGATGCGGACGAGCGGGCGAATTTCAGGGATTTCGACATTCTCGGCTTCGGTAAGGTGGTGGAGGATGCATCGAACATTTTTGACGATTACTGGAACAGCAGTGCCGCCGTTCCGGTACGCTCGCTGCTGGCCCGAAGGCCAAACAAGCTTGCCAGATTGCGGCGCGACTTCGCCGTACTGCCGAAAAGCGAAGCTGCGAAACCCTATCTGGCCCGCGTCAAGAAACAGTACGATAACGGCAACTTCCTGATGTCGGATCGCCTGCATTGGGTCGATACCGCCGACGTGCTGGCGGACCCGCCCGAAAAGGCGATGGGAAAGCGCAGGCAAGGCCACAACTTCCTGATGGAAAGCCTCCTGCCTCTGCTGGAGACTGCGCGTCAAAGACTGCACGTCACCTCGCCCTATTTCATCCCCGGCAAGCAGGGCGTCGCCACGTTTTCGCGGCTGGCGCAAAGTGGTGTCTCGGTCAATATCCTCACGAACTCGCTGGGCGCGACCGATGTTGCGGCGGTTCATGGTGGATATGCCCGCTATCGCAAGCCGTTGCTTGCAGGGGGCGTCAACATTCATGAGCTGCGGCCGCGTGCCGATCACCAGCCCATGTCACTGCGCGGTTCAGGTCAGGCAAGCCTGCATACCAAGGCGTTCACGCGGGATGGAGAGACGGGCTTCGTCGGCTCATTGAACCTGGATCCACGCTCCATGTCGCTGAACACGGAAATGGGCGTGCTCTTTTCATCGCCCGCCCTCGTCAGCATGATGGACGCTGTTTTTGCCGAGGAAACACAGGGCACTATGAGTTTCCGGCTGGAACTCGCCAAGGGCGGCCGCCTCGTCTGGACCTGCGTGGAAAAAGGCGAAACCCGGCGCTACGACCGGGAGCCGAATGCAGCACCGGCGCGCCGGTTGCTCGCGTGGATCATGGGCCTGTTGCCGCTCGAATCACAGCTTTGATCGACCGGCGGCAACCTGCTGAGTGTCAGGCCGCAGCAGCTTTCGTTCCAGCCTTGGCAAGCTGGATCTGTACCAGCGTGTCGAGGTTCTGGTTGACGCGGCAATAGAACTCTTCATCGATGAACGGCCGCAGCATGAAGTCGTTGCCGCCAGCCTTGAGGAACCGCGCCGACAGCAGCCGGTTCGTCGAGGATGAAACACCGATGATGCGCAGCTCGTGCGATCCGCGCATGGTGCGGATGCGGCGTGTCAGCTCGAAGCCATCGATATCGGGCATGTTATAGTCGGTCACGACCAGACCGATATCGGGATTGGCTTTCAGGATTTCCAAAGCCTTGGCACCGCTGTCTGCAAGGCTGACGCGGAAATTGTAGCGCTTCAGGCGGCTCGACAGCAAAGCGCGCGCCGTTGGGCTGTCATCGACGATCAGGACGTGGTGACGATGGTTCGTCAGGAACCGGCAGACCGATTCCGTCAGCATGTCGACCGCGAAGATGTTGTCTTTCAGAATGTAGTCGACCACATCCTTGGCGATCAGCGTTTCGCGCGTCGCCTCATGGAAGGTGCTGGTAAAAACGATGGTCGGGATCGACAGGTCGATCAGATATTCCAACGCCTCACCCTTTTCCGCCCCCGGAAGGTTGATGTTGGAAATCGCCAGCGTCACTGGATCGGAAGAACGTTCATAGCACTCCTGCAACTCTTCGAAAGAGCGGCAGATTTCGACCGACACGCCAAGCAGCTCTCGCAACCGCAGGCTCACCATCTGGGTGAATACATTTGAATCTTCCGCCAGCAGGATTCGGCTGTTGGTGAAAGGCACGCCGGAATATTGCATTCCGGTAATTCCGAGAAAGTTCATGTTGTCCCAAGCCCCCGTATTCTTGCGGGAAAAATAGCTGAGGCGGTTTTCAGAATGATTAATCGGACTTTCATTCGAAACCGAGTTTGCCGACATGCTTACTCAAAAGAAAATACGGCCCCGAGGCGCGGCTTTAAATGATAGCGTTTACCCAAACTCGACGTCATCCTCGGGCTTGACCCGAGGATCCACGGTTCACTCACGCGTGCATGCTCGGCGCAGGGCCGAGCATGCTGGCTTCATACTTTTCGCGTTTGCAACGCCTCAAGCGCGCAGGACCGCATTGTCCGTATCGAACGGGCTTTCCTGCACCACCTCTGCGTCGTAGAGCACGCCCAGAATGCGAACCTTCAGCTTCGTACCAATGGCCGCATGGGCAGGCGCCAGCATGGCGAGCGCCACTGACTTATTGATGCGCCAGCCGAAGCCGCCGCTCGTCACGCGTCCTACGAGCGCGCCGCTCTCGTCATAGATAGCTTCCGACCCGCGAGCATCGACATCCGTGTTGCCGGAGACGATCAGCGTCGAGAAGATCGATTTCAGACCCGCATCCTTGTAGGCCACCAGCGCATCGCGACCGATGAAGGTTTTTTCCGGGCGCAGGAACCGGTCGAGGCCGGATTCGTAGGCGTTGTACTCCACCGAAAGTTCACGCCCCATGTTGCGATAGGACTTTTCGACGGACATCGAAACCATCGCCCGTATACCGAACGGCTTGATGCCGAATTCGGCACCGGCCTCCATAAGCCGATCGAAGATGTAGGTCTGCATCTCGATGGGATGGTGCAATTCCCAGCCGAGCTCGCCGACAAAGTTGACGCGCAGCGCATGCGCCGTCGCCACGCCGACGGAAATCTGCTTCGCCGTCAGCCACGGGAAATCCTTGTTTTCGAGGCTGGTGCGCGTCAGCTTCTTCAACAGATCGCGCGACTTCGGCCCGGCCAACACCAGCACCCCGTATTTCTGGGTGATGGGCTGCAATACCACGGAGCCATCCGGCGGCGCCAGACGGAACAGCACGTCATGGTCATGCGCCTCGAGCCCGCCTGCCGACACCAGATAGAACCGGCCTGGCGCCCATTCGTACACCGTGAATTCCGCCTTCACGCCACCATTCGGGGTCAGAAGATGCGTCAGAGCGATACGGCCGCGTTTCTTCGGCACGGCATTTGCCAGAATGCTGTCCAGCCAGGTGCGTGCTCCGGGACCGGACACTTCCATCTTTGCGAAGGCCGACATGTCCAGCACGCCGACGTTGCGGGTGACGTTCTTCACCTCGTTGCCGACATGCTCGAAGTAGTTGGAGCGGCGGAACGACCACTTTTCAACAAAACGGCCATCGTCCAGTGCCGGCGCATAATTGTGGTTGGTGATGACATCGACACCGACGCCCTTTTCGCTCTCCGGCAGTTCGTACCCTTCGGGCGCGTACCAGTTGGCGCGCTCCCAGCCGTAAACGGAACCGAACACGCCGCCGAGCTTTTTCAACCGGTCGTAAACCGGCGTCGTCTTCAGCGGACGGGCGGCGGAGCGCTCTTCATCCGGATAGTGCATGGTGAAGACGTTGGCGTAGGCTTCCTCGTTCTTGGCAATGAGGTATCCTTCCGTCGCATAAGGTCCGAAACGGCGCGGATCGACGCCCATAAGGTCAAGCGTCGGCTCGCCATCGACGATCCACTCGGCCAGTTGCCAGCCAGCCCCGCCAGCCGCCGTGATGCCGAAGGAGTGCCCCTCGTTCAGCCAGAAGTTCTTAAGGCCCGGAGCCGGACCGACGATCGGGTTTCCATCCGGCGTGTAGGCGATTGCGCCGTTATAAACCTTCTTGATACCCACTTCGCCGAAGGCCGGCACGCGCACCATGGCGGCTTCGATATGCGGCATGAGACGGTCGAGTTCTTCCTGAAACAGCTCATATTCGCTGTCGTCGGACGGACCGTCGACATAACAGACCGGCGCGCCGACCTCATAAGGGCCGAGGATCAGGCCACCGGCTTCCTCGCGCATGTACCAGGCAGAATCCGACTCTCGCAGGACGCCCATTTCAGGAAGACCCTGCTTGCGGCGTTCTAGAATGGCAGGATGCGGCTCGGTCACGATGTACTGATGCTCGACAGGAATGACGGGAATGTTGATGCCGACCATCTCGCCTGTCTTGCGGGCAAACGAGCCGGTGCAGGAGATGACGTGCTCGGCGATGATCTCGCCCTTGTCCGTCGTCACCTTCCAGTGACCGTCCTCGAGCTGCTCGATGGCGGTGACGGACGTGTTGCGGTAGATGGTGGCGCCGTAGTCGCGTGCGCCCTTGGCCAGCGCCTGCGTCAGATCGGCGGGCTGGATATAGCCATCATCCGGATGCTGGATGGCACCGAGAAGCCCATCCGTCTCGCACAGCGGCCAGATTTCCTTCACCTGCTCCGGCGTGAGGATGTTGACCTTGATGCCAATGGTTTCGGCAATACCGGCATAATACATATATTCGTCCCAGCGATCCTTGGTGCGGGCGAGACGAATGTTGGAGACTTTCGAAAAACCGACATTCATGCCGGTTTCTTCCTGAAGCTCCTCGTAGAACTTCACGGAATATTTGTGGATCTGGCCAACCGAGTAGCTCATGTTGAACAGCGGCAGCAGACCCGCCGCATGCCACGTCGAGCCGGACGTCAGTTCCTTGCGCTCTATCAGAACGCTGTCGCTCCAGCCCTTTTTGGCAAGATGATAGAGCGTCGAAACGCCAACGACGCCGCCGCCGATCACCACTGCCCGTGCATGTGTCTTCATTTGCAGAACCTCTCAAGAACGCCGGGCACGACTGATGGTGCCGACAAATCGCTGAGGGGAATATGAAGCGCCTGCCCTGCGTTCAGCCGCCTGTTTGCGACATGGCCCATGGGTGCTGCGACAGCGGCGAAAATGCCGGCATGCGCCGGTTGACCCGCCATACCGTTCCTTTGGGAGGAGTGGCGGGAGGCCAGCCTTGGGGGGAACGATCAGCCTGCATTCGAGGTAGCCTTCGCCGGTTGCCCGGGAACCTTAGCGTCGGCCGCTTTTTCCTTCGGTTTCCTGGCATCCGAGGTTTCAGCGGCAGCGGCCGTATGCGATACGACGGCCTTGTCGCCTTCTTCAGACAGCATCGCCGCCAGCATTTGCGGATTGTTTTCACCCTCTACATGAATATTGAGGTTACGTTGCGGAAACGGGATGGCGATCCCCTCTTCCCGGAAGCGTTGCAGGATGGCGATGCGAAGCGCATTTTTCACCCCGAGCCCGTTGGACAGGTCGGCGAGATGGAAACGCAGTTCGAAGTCCAGCGAAAAATCGCCGAACCGCATGAATTCCACGTGCGGCTCCGGATTACGCAAGACCGACGGCTGCGCACGCACCAGTTCCAGCAGAATGTCCATCACCTGCTGCGGATCTGAATCATAGGCGACAGAGACGGGGATTTCCGCCCGCATGATGCGGTTGCGATGCGTCCAGTTGCCGACCGAGGAATTGATGAATTCAGAGTTCGGCACGATGATCGATTGACCACGGAAGGTTTCGATTTCGGTCGCGCGCACCGAGAGGCGCTTGACGGTACCTTCCGTCGTGCCTGTCACCACCCAGTCACCCACCTTGAACGGACGCTCGACCAGAAGGATGAGGCCGGACACGAAGTTGGAGACGATGTTCTGCAGGCCGAAACCGATACCGACCGACAGGGCCGAGGCGACCAGCGCCAGACTGGAAAGGTTGAGGCCCGCCGACGAGACGCCGAAGATCGCGGCAACGGCGATCCCGAGATAACCGATGCCCGTCTTGACGGAGTTGCGCACACCCGCGTCCACCTGGCCACGCGCCATGACATTGTTGTCGAGCCACTTCTGGAACCAGCGTGTGACGATATAACCGATGGCGAAGACAAGCACGCCGCCGAACAGGCCAAGCAGCGAGATCGAGGCGTTGCCAACCGTGATACCGGTCAGCAGACGGTAGCCCCAGCTTTCGATATCACCCGGCTGGAAGCCCCAGGAGAACAGGATGAGCGGCACACCGAAGGCAAGCGCGATCGCATAGATGCCGAGGCCCGCCACAAGTCCGGCCTGATCGAGCGGCACCGGACCGAGATTATAGCGCCGTTGTAGGAAACGGCCTGCAAGGGATTCGGCAAAGGCGCCCTGCCGGGAAATGGCCTTGCCGGAAAGAATGCCGATATACATCGTTGCCAGCACAGCACCGGTCGCAACGATCTGCGTGGCCAGAAAGCGCGCAAGGCCCACGTAACCGGTCAGGCAGGCTCCGATGAGAACCAGACCGCCGACACGCAGCAGAATGACGAGCCAGCGCGGCAGGCGCTGGTTGCCGGTATCGTGGTCCTGCCCCTCACCGATGACCGGTCGCAGGAACGACACGGCGAGAAGAATGATACCGATGGTCACAGACGCAATGAAGCTCTTGGCCACAGTGACGATCAGCGGCGAATAGAGCGTCTCGCTGATGGTTCCGAACAGATAGTCGAGGCCATTCACCAGCGCCATCAGCACAACGGCCGTCGAGAGCGTATGTGCCCCCTTGTTCGAGACCTGGAGCAAACGCCATTCCGGCTGCGTCGGCGCAAAAATCGCGTAGCTCAATCGTGATACGAAATAGACGAAGCCGATGACTGCCATCGCCCCGAACAGGATCGGCGCGATATCGGACCGCAGCACGTTGAAATTGTCGAGGAAGAAGGCAGAAGTGACGAGGAACAGGAACAACGAGAGCGACTGCACCATCGTTGACCAGAAGGCCACCGACAGACGGCGCAGATAAGAAGGCTCGCCCGTGAATGCCCGCCGGTCCATACGGCTGCCGAAAAAGCGATATCCACCGACCAGGAACAGCATGGCCGCCATGACGGACAGCGCCACCGCGCCGAACATCGGCAGTCGCTTGTAGTTCCAGACGAAGGCGACCCAGCTGCCGAGCGCATTGTTGAGATTGGACAGCTCATCAACAAAGGCGGATGTGGCCTCAGAGAATGTCGCCGCTGACAGGTCGGCACGTTTGAACAGGGTCGCGGCAAACAGCGCACGTCGAACCGCAGTGATATTGTTGGAAATCTGCGCCGCGTTGTTGGCAATGCTGTCCACTTCGCCGGCAATGGCATTCACTTCAGCACGCTCTGCCGTCAGGCGATTACGCTCTTCCGTGACAACGCCCGCCTCCGAAGGCTGTCCTTCAGCGGGGGGCTCGCCGAGAGCCTCCAGACGGCTCTTGATCTGATCGAGACGCTCACGCAGTTTGCCGTTGCTTGCGGCAGCATCCGTGGCGATCTGATCGGCATGTCCTTTCAATTCCACCAGTCTGGCGTCATCGCTACCGCCCGCCTCGATCTGGCCGGTCACATTGGCTATGTCCCTCTTCCATTTCTCGAGATCGGTTTTTGACTGTTCCAGCGCCGAAGGCTGAAGTCCGACGGCTGGCGGCGGCGTTGCATCCTGGGCGGACGCGGGAAGAGCGGAAAGAAACAATCCGCCGATAAGGGCCAGCATGATCGCCCCGATAAATCCACGCCGTCTATTGAACATCAACCACACTCCGTTCCGTCTCCGTCGTCTTGATCATAGCGCCGGGTCAGTCAATGCCCGACATACGGAAAACCACGCGTAAAAAGCGTGTTTCCCCAAGGATCACCTTGTGTTGTACTCCCGGAATCACCACTTCTGATATTGCAGCAAACATGGGAGGAAATCATGGAATCTGCTGGTATCGGCTGGATTTCAGCCATCATCATCGGTGGCGTCGCCGGGTGGCTCGCCGAACAGTTCATGAAAAGCAATATGGGTGTTTTCATGAACATCCTGCTTGGAATCGTCGGCGCGGTCGTCGCCAACGCCATTCTAGCCGTGTTCGGCATCATTCTGATGGGTTGGCTGGGTTATCTGATTGCAGGATTTGTCGGTGCCTGCATCCTGATCGCCATCGGACGCATGTTCCGACGCGGATAACGAATCCCGCGTAAAAAGTTTCGCGACTGCTTCACGATAACGACCAGCGGCAAAACAAAACCGCTGGGCGGGTCGCACAAATACGCAAAATGCCCGCCGAAATCTCAAAAAAAGCAAAAGCCGAAAACCCCGGGTTTCCGGCACTTTCCGAAGCTGCTGAAATTTTTCCGTCACAAAAATGAAAGAAAATGCATTTCGCCGCTAGACAATCAGAATGATCCTCTTTATACGCCCTCTCACACCACCAGACGGTGGGCGGCGGGTGATTAGCTCAGTTGGTAGAGCAGCTGACTCTTAATCAGCGGGTCGTAGGTTCGAGCCCTACATCACCCACCAAATTCCTCTTCAAAGACAATACGGTAGACGAAAAAGTTAAGAAAGTTTCTTAGCGTTTTGGATCGATTTCCTGCATTTTTTCGGGGTTCGAGAATGGGCTGCTGCTCGGCAATTTCCCGTCCTCCATATTTTCCCCTTTGTCCTGCCCCATCCGTTAAAAATTGCCCGCCACGCCGGTTTTCCCCAAAGCTGTCTTAATCGTACCTATGATTGAGATCATGAGACTGATCGCCAATATATTGCTGCTCGTTCTCGGCATCGTCGGAAGTGGAACGCTTGCTTTCCTGGCGTCATCGGCACTTGCTGAAAATGGCTTCCTCGGCTCCTGCTTCGAGGGTGGCTGCGGTTACGCCGCTATTTTCATGGTTCTGCCGCTGACGTGGTTCGTCATGTTTGCGCTCTACGTGATGGCGCTGCTGATCTGGCGGAAAAAGCCATTTAGACGCGAGGAATTATGATGGTCACAGGCTCTCCACGGCCTGACAGACACGTAACCCGACGTGATGGTTGCAAACACCACCGGCCGTTCGTTGACAGTTGGAACGACTTGCCGCTAACGTCCGGGCTGCTGTGGGGAATCGCTGCCCGCGATGAGTACGAGATATCGATCCGCGCCATCACGGGCCTCTGAAGAGACATGTCGCTGCTTTGTTTGGCGTATGGGACATGCGGGATAACAGGGAGACTTGAACGATGCGGGCCGCCATAAACCCACCATCGCTTTCTATCGGCACGCTGGATTATCAATCGGAATGCCAGTTCGCACTGGAGCCATCCATTTATGGGCTGATTGAAAAGGCCGAAGGCGCCGGATGGAACCGTCAGCAGGCCGCCATGGCCATCATTGCGCTGGCAAGCGAACACGTCGGCGACATAGCAACCGACATCATTCTCGGGGATCAGCGCCCTCTCTCCTGAGGTTGCCTGAGGGCGCAAGGCGGGCGATGCCCGCCATTTGCGCCTTCCAGCCTCACACAACGCGCCCGGCGCGGTTTCCCTGACATACCTGCCGACTTCCAGAGCCGCCTCGCGGCCAGACAGCAAAGCCTTTCCTGCCAATTCATGACGACTCCAGCCATCGTGTTGACATCTGCGACCAAAAATGAGAACATAAAGTGAACATTATGGAGGTCAGCATGAACAGGCCAGACATCACCATACAGGATAGCACGATCGAAAATGCACTTTCCGTCGTGGCACGGTCGCAGGATATGCGTGAGCGGGCGCTTGAGAGAAGACGCGAATTACAGCGACGTACGGAGGTTATCACCACCCGTCCACTGTATGTCCTCAAGAAGCAATCTGGCGAACGTCAGCTATCGCTGAAACTGGACAGCTGAAACAAACGCAACGATCCCGCGAGAACGTGAAGCCCGCGCGGGATGACTGGTTCGAAGCTTTTGCATGTCTATTGCATGCGCTGCAGCGCAGCTTCCGGTTCCCCCACCGTTTCCGACGAGGGAAGACGATCTGTCTTTTTCAGAACAAGGATCGGTTTTTCCACCGGATCAGAGGGCGGCACGATACTGGCAGTCTTGAATTCACGATCGACGGCTGGGACGGAAGCGTTGATCTGTTTATGACCTGCGCACTCCGCAAACGCTGCGCTGGCGGAAAAACCAAATACAGCGGCGATTATGAGAACTGATTTCATGTCATTCTCCCTTCGCTATTATGGCGATCTCCAGTCTATGTGGAGATTATGATGATTGAAAATCACACTTTAGTGGGCACTTGAAAACGGAAATACAGTCTGCGCATGGACTTTCTCTTGCCGGAGGCAAGAAAATCCGGATCGAACACCGCTACCCTTTTTGCACGTCATGTGGTTTCGGGCTTCGAGGACGTCGGAATATCATCGCGGCAAAACTTCCCTTAAGGGGAATGATGATCGGATGATAGGTCGACACCGTTTCCTTGTTCGCGGCCTTTATCGTTCTTCCGGCGGTGGAATTCTGCTGCATGGCATGCCTCCTTCCGAGGCGTTAACGGCGAAAGCAGCGTCTTGTTCCCGATCGCATCTCTTCGAACGCTTGAAAGCATCGCTGCAAGGCTTTATATGGCTCCTGCGAGGACGACCTCGGCCATCATGGCAATCGCATCGGGACGGCCCGGAAACCAACCGGAGAACACCATGCGTTCCCTTGCAGATCGTATCCGCCACGCGCTCAGCTTCGAAATCATCGGCCTTTTGCTGATCGTGCCACTCGGCGCACTCGTTTTCGGCATGCCGATGGAAGACATCGGCATCGTCGGCGTCGTCAGCGCCACCCTGGCAACCACATGGAACTACATCTACAACCTGATCTTCGATCATGTCATGCAGCGGGTAAAAGGCACGACGCTCAAAACCCCGGCGATCCGCGTCGCCCACGCCGTGCTGTTCGAGATCGGCCTGCTGATCGCGCTGATGCCGTTCATCGCCTGGTATCTCGGCATCAGCCTCATGCATGCGCTGGTGATGGATATCTCGTTCGCACTGTTCTATGTCGTTTACGCTTTCGCTTTCAACTGGGGCTACGACCGTCTGTTCCCGCTGCCGGAATGGAAGACGCAGGCTCCTGCGCAATAACCGGCGGCGTTAAAGCGCTCACAGGCATTCGTGCCATCGCCCCGTCATCCCGGCCTTGAGCCGGGATCCAGTGCGATCAAATCTTTGGCCGCGAAAAACTTTTCCCACCGCACATTCGTGCGGCTGTGTTCCGGCTCAAGGTCGGAGTAACGGGAAAAGAATGCCGGCCAGCGATTCTCAGCTTCTCATTCGGCTCAGATTCCCGACATCAAAGCGACTTCAGCGTCCAGTTCACGATGTCGCGTGTCGCCGCCGCAAAGGCCTGATCCAGCGCCTTGACGAAGTTCGCATTGCCCGCACCGCTCACGCGTGCACCGGCGCGGAAAACCTCCTGCGCCTTCACCGTACCGTTTCGGTCGTTGAGAAGCTTTATCGAGATTTCAATATTGGCGACATTACGCACCGTGTCGACCTCGAAGGCCCGGATGTCGGTCACGACCTGATAGTCGATGGCCAGCCCCTGCCCCGGCCTGCCAACGCCGCCAAGCCTGCCCGTATCCTCGAAGGCCTGCACCAGCTTCGACTGCACCATGCGCGGCAGGCGGTCGCTCCATTGCGAACTGGCGAGATACTGCACTTCCGATCCTGATAGCCTGACAACGATGTTCTCGCTGTCCAGCGCCTTCAGCGCGGTCGGATCGGCAATCAGCAATTGCCTGCTTTTCAGCGACGGCCCCTGCGTGACGGCGGCGGACGACACCGAAAGGTCGAACGTATCGTTCTTCGGGCTTCCCGCGCATCCGGCAAGCAGCGCGGAGATCAGTGGAACCAGCAAAAGGCCACGGTACACCTTGCCGCTCATTGATTGTCTCGTCACCCCTGCACCCCTTTTAACGCCGCGTTCTGCCATCATACTGTTTCACGGTTTCGCCCCCGAAAATCAACCGCTGCGGATCGCGGTCGATATTGGTGATGGCATTGTTGAGATTATCGACCGTCTCGCGCGTGGTCCCGATCAACGCCTGCAGATCCTTCAGGCCCGAACCGGAGAAGCGGGCAAGATTGTCGGCAATCGGACCGATGCGCGCATTGAGATTATCGGCAACGGCCTTGAAGGACGCCAGCGTTTCACGCGCCTTGGCGAACAGCGAATTGGCATCATCCGTACCGAGCATGGTGTCCACCTTCGCCAGAATGCCGTCGACACGGCTGGAGGCAAGGTTCAGCTTGCGGCCCATTTCGGTGAAATCGGAAACGGCCTGATCGATATCGGCGCGGCGTGCACCCACATCGTCGGCAATCCGCTTGAAGTTGGCAACGGCGTCACGGGCATCGGCCGTGGCGGTGGAAACGTCGTCCACGACAGTACCGACTTTGGCCGGATCGACGGATGCCAGAAGCTCGTCGGCGCGTTTCACGACCGTCTGCACCTCGGTGCTGGCTGCCTCGAAATTGCGCGCCGTGGTCTGCACCGTTTCCATGATGCCCTGAATATCGCTCGAGGCGTTGGCCACGTCCTTCGTCACCTTGTCGACATTGGTGAGAATGGAATCGATCTTGCCAGCATCGACGGCCTTAACCAGATTCTCCACCGCCGTCAGCGTGCTGTCCAGGCGCACCGAAACGGATTGAACCGTCGTGGAAAGCGAGCTCAGGCTGGCGATGAACGACTTGATGCCATCGGAGTTGGCGGCCAGCGCATCGGAAAATTTCTCGGCGTTGCGCACCGTCTGCGTCAGCGGACCGCGCGCATCCTGCACGAAGCCCTGCAGTTCGCCGATTGCGCCGTCCGCCCTTTTCAGGATCTTGTCGGCGGTGGCAAGCAGGTTGGTCACACTCGAAAGATCGGCCGTCAGCTCTGCCGGGACGCCGGTATCCACGGCCTTCTGCAGAATGCGCTCGCCATCCTTGTTCCCGCCGGAAAGCTCGATATAGGCAGCACCCGTCAGGCCCTGGATTTCAAGAACGGCACGGGTCGATGGGAAAACCGGAGCATCCGCCTGCACCTCGGTAAAGGCGATGGAATAGGCCGGATCGTCACGGTCGATGGAAAGTCCCCGCACGGTTCCCACCGGAATACCGTTGAACCGCACCGGAGAGCCGACCGAAAGACCGTTCGCGGAGCCGGGAATGCGCACGACAAGCTGCGCCGTCGGTCCGCCACGGCCGAATTCCGCCATCCAGTAGACGAATCCGAAAGCGGCGGCGATCACGATCAGCGTGAAAATTCCGACAATGGTGTAGTTCGCCTTGGTTTCCATACTGTTCGTTACTCCACCGGATTTCCCTGTCTGCCGTCCGGAAGAACGACAGAACGCGCCCGCTTTCCGCGAAAATAGGACTGCACCCAGGGATCGTCACAGGCAAACATGTCCTGAAGCGTTCCCTCGACCAGAACCTTCTTCTGTCCCAGCACCGCAATGCGGTCGCAGACGGAGAATAGGCTGTCGAGATCGTGCGTCACCATATACACGGTCAGACCGAGCGAATCGCGCAAGCGCGAAATCAGCATATCAAATTCCGCCGCCCCTATGGGATCGAGGCCCGAGGTCGGCTCGTCGAGGAACACCAGATCGGGATCGAGCGACAGAGCGCGGGCCAGTGCGGCGCGCTTTATCATGCCGCCCGACAGTTCCGAAGGGTACTTGTCGCCCGCATCAGGTTTCAGGCCGACCATCTCGATTTTCAGATAGGCAAGCTCGTCCATCAGCTTCTGCGGCAGATCCAGATATTCCCGCATCGGCAGCTGGATGTTTTCCTTCACCGTCAGGCCGGAAAACAGCGCGCCTTGCTGGAACAGCACGCCAAGACGCGTATCGAGCTTCACCCGTTCATCCTCGGTCGCCTTGTCGTAGTCGGTCCCCAGAATGCGGATCGTGCCCGCCTGACGCGGCAGAAGACGCAGCACGGCGCGCATCAGCACCGACTTGCCGGCACCGGACGGGCCGATGAAGCCGAGGATCTCCCCGCGATAAACGTCGAGGTTGAGATTTTCCAGCACGTTCTTGCCGCTGAAACCGACCGTGACGCCTTCCACGGAAAGCACCACTTCGCGGTCGCTCTGCGCTTTCCCGGTCGGCTGGACTTGTGTGTTCGGCTGGTTCAACGCGCCCTCCTCAAAAATCGATGGCGGCGTAGAAGATGGCAAACAGACCATCGACCAGAATGACGACGAAGATCGATTTCACCACGGAAGAGGTGACGTGCTGGCCGAGCGATTCCGCCGAACCGCCGACCTTCATGCCCTCTACCGCAGCCACGATTCCGATGATCAGCGCCATGAACGGCGCCTTGATCATGCCGGCCGCGATGGTGGACTGTTCGACCGCCCCGTGCAGACGCGACAGGAACACCTCGAAGGTGATGCCGGAGTAAAGCAGCGCCACGACCGCCGCCCCGAAAAGTGCGGCGAAGTTGGCAAGAATGGTCAGGAGCGGCAGCGCGATCGTCAGCGCCACGAGACGAGGAAACACCAGCACACCGACGGGATTGAGGCCGATCACCTTCAGCGCGTCGATTTCCTCACGCATCTTCATGGAGCCGATTTCCGCGGTGATGGCGCTGCCCGAACGGCCGGCGATCATGATCGCCGTCAGAAGAACGCCGATTTCGCGCAGCTGCAGAATGCCGACCAGATCGACGACGAACACTTCCGCGCCGAAATAGCGAAGCTGGAACGCCCCCTGCTGGGCAATGATAGCACCGATCAGAAACGACATCAGCGTGATGATCGGCACGGCGCGTACACCCATGTGATCGATCTGGTTGACGATGGCTGCCGGAGAAACGCCACGTCCGCGCCCGAGCTTCATCTGCGCACCGCGCACGGCGGAGCCGAGAATATACATGCCCGCCAGAAAATCCGCGCCGCTCTGGATGACCGTCTCGCCGATGGGCGCGAAGATGCGCTCCGACCAGCCGCGCTTCTGCGCTGGCTCGCTCGGCTGCGGCGAGTGGTCAGGCAACTGGCCTATCAGGTCTTCGACACGGCTATTGCCGCCGAGGCTTACGGTCGCGCCACGCGCCTCAAGCTCCTGCCGCAACCGGTGAATGATCCATGCGCCGGTTGTATCGATTGCCTCGACACCCGAAAGATCGATGTCGGCTGCACCGCCTGGCGCAACCTTCGCAATCTTCTCCACCGCCTCGAAAACATGCGCCAGATCGCTGTTGCGCCAAGAGCCGGTCAACACATAGCGAACGCCGTCACCGTGGACATTGCTGTCCTCGGATATCGCGGCCGGGTTCGCCTGTTGCCGTCTGTCCTGTTCTTGCATAATGCTCCGAGCGAATGCAGCCTTCGTGAGATTCTTAAAGGTTTCATAACGTTTTAGCCTTTGACAGGCCACAGTGGGGGCTGACAATTCGTAATAAATTTGGCGTCATCCCCTCTTTTGCCGCTCATTCGGAAGTGAAAAACATGCCCCGTTACCTTCAAGCCACAACTGAACGCTTCCCCGTTGCCGGAAGCTTCACCATCTCGCGCGGCACCCGCACTCACGCAGATGTCGTAACGTGCACGATCCACGACGGTTCCGTCACCGGGCGGGGAGAATGCGTACCCTACCCGCGTTATGGCGAAAGTATCGAGGGCGTCATCGCCGATATCGAAGCCGTGGCTGATACCGTGGCGGCAGGGTTGACCCGAGCCGAACTGCAACGTCTGATGAAACCGGGCGCTGCCCGCAATGCGGTGGATTGCGCGCTCTGGGATCTGGAAGCCAAGGCAAGCGGTAAAAACGTGGCGGATCTGGTGCTGGGCGCCCCGGCAATGCCGCTCGTCACCGCCTATACGATATCGCTCGGCGATCCCGAAACCATGGCGGCGAAGACGGCAGAAAATGCAAACCGCCCGCTTCTGAAGATCAAGACCGGTACGCAGGATGACGAGCCGCGCCTGCGCGCCGTTCGCGCTGCCGCCCCGAACGCCCAGATCATCATCGATGCCAACGAAGGCTGGAACGACGGCAACATCGAATATTACCTGCGTCTGGCGGCCGAACTGAAGATCTCACTGATCGAACAGCCGCTTCCCGCCGGCAAGGACGATATCCTCGCGCGCATCGACCATCCGGTGCTGATCTGCGCCGACGAGAGCGTGCACTCCACCGAAGACCTTGAACAACTGCGCAACCGTTACGATGCCATCAACATCAAGCTCGACAAGACCGGCGGCCTGACGGAAGCGCTGGCCATGAAGGCGGAAGCCGACCGGCTGGGTTACACCGTCATGGTCGGCTGCATGCTCGGCACCTCACTGGGCATGGCGCCCGCCATCTTCGCAGCACAGGGCACGGCCTTCGCCGATGTCGACGGCCCTCTGCTGCTCGCCGAAGACCGCCAGCCCGGCCTCCTTTACGAGGGCTCGCTCGTCTACCCGCCAAAACCGGAATTGTGGGGGTAATGGTGCGCGGCAGGCACAGCAGGCTGTGGAATGGGGCAAAGTGTTTCTGTTTTAGTCCATCAACGAGGTCCTGAGCGTGCCTACCATCTATCTGTTGAGACATGGCGAAACCGTCTGGAACACCCTTGGGCGGTTTCAGGGTCAGAAAGATTCTCCGCTGACGGCTCACGGTATCGAGCAGGCAGATCTGGTCGCGCGCACACTTGGTCGCGAAATTTCTAACGGCCATCAGTCTTATGAAATGCAGATAAGTCCTCTCGGCAGAACACGCGAGACGGCGCACAGGGTTCAACGCGTGCTGCCACTTCGTACCACCGAAGATGGACGCCTCATGGAGGTCACGGTCGGCTCATGGGATGGAATGACCAGATTTGAAATCGACTCCGAATTTCCCGGCCATCTCGATGGCTCGGATGCCTTCGACTGGTATTTCAGATCACCTGACGGCGAAAGCTTCGATGATGTCTGCAAACGTGCAAAGGACTGGATTGCCGGTATCCAGCGTCCAACGGTCGCTATATCTCACGGTTTGTTCGGCAGGATTATCAGGGGTGTCTACCTCGGCCTATCGAAACGGGAGATGCTCGAACTCCCGGTCCCCCAGGACGGCTTTTATCGCCTCAGTGAAGGCGTTGTTTCCGCTATAGATGCGTCATCATCTGCCGCCGCTCAATCGTCCCCATGATGCTGAACGGCTTCAAGCCGCATGGAATGAGGTCACAGGGCATAATCACTGGCGTTATCATCCCCGGGCTTGCCCCGAGGACGACCTGAGTTCGATCACGCGGCCTGTTGGCCGATAAGGCCGGGAATGTTGACCGGCTCCATCTCGTCCGATGCATGTTCGGATGCAATATCGCTCGCCTGCATCCAGGTAATCAGCTCGAAGCTGCCATCCATGTTTTCGGCAATAGCCGTGCAGCTTTCCACCCAGTCGCCGGTGTTGATGTAGCGGATGCCCTCGATCTCCTCCATCACCGCATGGTGGATATGGCCGCAGATCACCCCGTCCACATTGTTGCGGCGCGCCTCGTCGGCAACGACACGCTGGAACTCGCCGATGAAGTTGACGGCATGTTTCACCTGCAGCTTCGCCCAGGCGGAGAACGACCAGTATGGCAGGCCGATACGGCGGCGCACGGCAGCGATTGCGATGTTGAGCGCGATCGCAGCATCATAGGCCCAATCGCCAAGATAGGCGAGAAGCCGTGCGTTGCGCACCACCACGTCGAACTCGTCGCCATGGATGACGAGATATTTCTTGCCGTCCGCCGCCTCGTGGATCATCCGCTCGGCCACTTCGATGCCGCCGAAGTGGGTGCCGGGAAACTCACGCAGGAACTCGTCGTGATTACCGGGAATATAAACGATCCGCGTGCCCTTGCGCGCCTTGCGCAACAGCTTCTGCACCACGTCGTTGCAGCCCTGCGGCCAGTACCAGCTGCGCCGCAGACGCCAGCCGTCGATGATGTCACCGACCAGAATGAGCGTGTCCGCTTCGTGATGTTTGAGGAAGTCGAGCAGGAAATCCGTCTTGGCCGCCTTCGAGCCAAGGTGGACATCCGAAATGAAAAGCGTTCTGAACTGTCTGGGCTCAATTTGACCGGCCACGGAATTCATCCCCCTGTTCGGCTTGCGTCTCTTGCGACTTTCATGCCCCTCAGAACCAGACTCGTGTTTCAGCAAAATGACAGACAGACTTTTTTGTGACGAAACCGCCTTTCTTCGTCACGAAAATGCGAATAACCCATGCCCTCAATTTGCATGACGCAGCGGCAAATAACGGCTGTACGCGCTGACTGTTTGTTGTATGCAGGTGCCACAAGAAAAACAGATATGACGGTGAAAAGCATGACGTCTCAGGATAAGAACAAATCGCCCGCCACCACGGCAAAGGCCGACATTGAGGAACAGGCGCTCTTTTTTCACCGCTATCCGCGTCCCGGCAAACTGGAAATCCAGGCAACCAAGCCGCTTGGCAACCAGCGCGATCTGGCGCTTGCTTATTCGCCGGGCGTTGCCGCACCCTGCCTCGCCATCCATGAGAACCCGGAAACGGCCGCCGACTATACGGCCCGCGCCAACCTCGTCGCGGTGATCTCGAACGGTACGGCTGTGCTTGGCCTCGGCAACATCGGCCCTCTGGCCTCCAAGCCTGTCATGGAAGGCAAGGCCGTCCTGTTTAAGAAATTCGCCGGTATCGACGTGTTCGACATCGAAATCGACGCGCCCGGCATCAACGACATGGTGTCCACCATTTCCGCGCTGGAACCAACCTTCGGCGGCATCAACCTTGAGGACATCAAGGCGCCGGAATGTTTCGAGGTCGAGCGCCAGCTGCGCGAAAAAATGAACATTCCGGTGTTCCACGACGACCAGCACGGCACGGCCATCATCGTCGCGGCCGCCGTCACCAACGCGCTGGAACTGACCGGCAAGTCGCTTTCGAGCGTCAAGATCGTCGCCTCGGGCGCCGGTGCGGCAGCGCTTGCCTGCCTCAATCTGCTCGTCTCCATGGGCGCGAAGAAGGAAAACATCTGGGTCCACGACATCGAAGGCCTCGTCTACGATGGTCGCAACACGCTGATGGACGAGTGGAAGGAAGTCTACGCCCAGAAGAGCGACAAGCGCGTGCTTGCCGAAACCATCGATGGCGCTGACGTCTTCCTCGGCCTCTCGGCCGCGGGCGTGCTGAAGCCTGAACTCTTGGAGCGCATGGCGGAAAACCCGCTGATCCTGGCGCTTGCCAACCCAAACCCGGAAATCATGCCGGAAGCTGCCCGCGCGGCCCGTCCGGACGCGATGATCTGCACCGGCCGTTCGGATTTCCCCAACCAGGTCAACAACGTTCTCTGCTTCCCCTATATCTTCCGTGGCGCGCTGGATTGCGGCGCAACGACGATCAACGAGGAAATGAAGATGGCCGCCGTCGAGGCCATCGCAGCGCTGGCGCGTGAAGAAGTCTCCGAAGTCGCCGCGAAGGCTTACAGCGGCGATACACCGGTCTTCGGCCCGAACTACCTCATCCCCTCGCCGTTCGATCCGCGCCTCATTCTGCGCATCGCGCCGGCCGTTGCCCGCGCAGCCGCGGCAAGCGGTGTGGCTGCACGCCCGATCACGGATTTCGAAGCCTATCTCGACCAGCTGAACCGCTTCGTGTGGCGTTCAGGCTTCATCATGAAGCCGATCTTCAACGCGGCCAAGGTCGCTGAAAAGAAGCGCATCATCTTTGCTGAAGGCGAAGACGAACGCGTGCTTCGCGCCGCCCAGGTTCTTCTCGAGGAAGGCACCGGCGTTCCGATCCTGATCGGCCGTCCGCAGATCATCGAAACGCGCCTCAAGCGTTTTGGCCTGCGTATCCGTCCGCACACCGATTTCGCCGTCGTCAACCCGGAAGACGATCCGCGTTACCGTGAATATGTCGATGACTATTTCGCGCTCGTCGGCCGCGTCGGCATCAACCCGGAAGCAGCCCGCACCATCGTGCGTACCAACTCGACCGTCATCGGCGCACTGTCGGTGAAGCGCGGCGAAGCGGACGCCCTGATCTGCGGCCTGGAAGGCCGTTACGATCGCCATCTGCGGGACGTCAACCAGATCATCGGCAAGCAGGAAGGGGTTCGCTCCTTCGCGGGCCTCAGCCTGCTCATCACCCAGCAGGGCGCACTGTTCCTGACGGATACCTTCGTCAATTACGACCCGACCTCGGAAGAAGTGGCCGAAATGGCGGTGCTTGCCGCCAAGGAAATCCGCCGCTTCGGCATCACGCCGAAGATCGCGCTCGCCAGCCACTCGAACTTCGGCTCCCGTGACTCCGAAAGCGCCCGCAAGATGCGCCGCGCTCTCCAGATCATTCAGGACGCAGCGCCGGAACTCGAAGTGGACGGCGAAATGCAGGGCGGCTCGGCACTCTCTGAAGCATTGCGCAAGCGCGCCATGCCGAACAGCGCGCTGACCGGCGAAGCCAATCTTCTGGTCTTCCCGAACCTCGATGCCGCCAACATCACGCTCGGCGTCACTCGCACGCTGACGGAAGGCCTGCATGTCGGCCCGATCCTGCTCGGCACGGCCCTACCGGCACATATCCTGTCTCCGTCCGTCACCTCGCGCGGCGTCGTCAACATGGCGGCTCTGGCCGTTGTTCAGGCAGCGCACCCTTCGGTGTGATGGCGTCCTGACGGGATATTAACGCAATTTTGAACGCGCTGTTGCCGCCTTGCGGCAACAGCATATGCTAAAGTCCGAAACAGACACCCTTTGGACGGGCCATGCCGATGGCATTGCCTGCAAGACCGGACGGAACGGACAAATTGATCTGCCGCAGCCGCATGACCGGCTTTCTTTTCGCGATATTCCTTGCAGCGCCCGTCGCGGCTTTCGCCAACGAGGTCTGCGACACCCTCAACGCGCAACTGCGTGAACCGCCGCGCGTCATCGGCAATACGGCTGAAGTCCGCTTTTACGCCAATGCGCTCGCACGCCAGAACATCGCCATTCGCCGCATACGGAACGATATGCGCAGCTATGGCTGCTCATCCGACAACATCGTCACTTACGGCAATCCCAATGCCGGTATCTGTGCGGAAATCGGCGATGCGCTGCTGGATGCCGAGGGGGAACGCGATGCCATCATCCGCGACCGTGACGAGGCGATGGCGACACAGCACGACAACGATGCCGGCATCCGACGCGAACGCATTCTGGCCGCCCTCGACGCCAATGGCTGCACCACGGCATCGGCCGAGCCACCTCCCGTAACGGAACGTGACGTTACGATATACGGAACCGCACCGCGCCCTCAGAACCCAGGCTTGCCATCCTATCCGGACCCGTCGCAACAGGCGGGCCTCAGAACCCTGTGTGTGAAGACCTGCGACGGCTCATTTTTCCCGATAGCCTCCAACGCCTCGCCGCTCGATTTTCGCGGACAGGCCGAACAGTGCCGCAACATGTGTCCCGGCACGCAAACCGAACTCTATTTTCATTCCATGAAGGATCAGGAGACGTCCGACATGGTGTCGGCCGAAACCGGCAAACCCTACAAGGAACTGCCGACCGCCTTTGCCTATCGCAATGCCTCCGCCAGACAGGAGGGCTGCTCCTGCAACATGGCAGCCTATCAGGAAGAGATGAAAAGCCGGGAGGCGGCGGTAACGCCACAGGCGGAACAGCCCTATTCCAGCATCACGACCATCACGTCACCACCCGCCGACAAGATCACGAAGCCAATAGAGCCGGAAACGGCAAAGGTGCCTGAACAGCCTGTAGCGGAACGCGACTACGATCCGCACAATGACAGGGTGCGCGTTGTCGGCCCCAAATTTCTGCCGGACGAGACAAGCCGCATCGACCTCAAAAACCCCGCCCTCAAGGGCATACAGCCGCAGCAGCAGTGACGAGATCCTGTTCACCGCCCTCTCCTTCGTCATCCTCGCCCTTGAGGCGAGGATCCACGTTGGGAAGTGGTGATGGTTTTCCCGGTCACATCCGAGGATGACGTCGAGGGTGCAAGGCCCTTCAAGGTCGAGTCAGCTTTTCTACCTGCGCAAGGCTTTCATCCCGCTCCGCTCTCAACGATTTCCCCAGCCGTTCCTGAACACCAGTTCCTCGAGCGGCAGGCGCTGCCGCCAGCCCTTCACCGCAAGCTCCGGCTCGGCATAAAGCTCGTTGACGCGGCCGACGCAGAGCCATGCGACAATTTCGATGTGATCGGGGATATCGAGAATGGCACGGATATCGCTGTCGTGGAAAATGCTCAGCCAGCCGACGCCGACACCTTCTGCACGCGCCGCAAGCCAGAGGTTCTGAATAGCGCAGACGGTGGAATAGACATCGGTACGCGGGTTATGGGTGCGTCCCAGCACCACCTCTCCGCCACGCGTCGGATCGCAGGTGACGCAGATGTTCAGCGGCGCCTTGCGAACGCCCTGCAGTTTCAGCTGGCGGTACAGCGCCTGCCGCTCGCCGGAAAACATCGCCGCCGCTTCCTCGTTGGCACGGCAGAACGCCACCCAGGCCGCCTGCTTGATCGCGCCATCGGTGACAAGCGTGAAATTCCACGGCTGCATGAAACCGACGGACGGTGCAGCATGCGCGGCATTCAGCAACCGCTCCACCAGATCGTCCGGCAAGGGATCGGGCAGGAACTCGTCGCGCACGTCACGGCGCGTTTCGATGGCGCGGTACACCGCCGCCTTGTCGTCTTCGGAAAATTCACCGGCCGGGCGCATGGCCCTGCGGACGTCATCGTGTAGCATCGTTTATCCCCAACAATGCAGCGGCACGGCGCGCTCGCGACGCACCAGCCTCAACAACCTTCCGCCGTCCGCGCGGGTCGGTCTATCGTATCAGGCCGGTCTTCTGACTTGGCTTCATCCGCCCGCTTCGCCTTCCCGAATTGACTTCAGTGGCATGAAAAACTGGCGTCCGCCTTACAGCGCTGGGCACGTTCCGGATCTGCACCGGATTCCCGATTCTCCCGCCGCTTGGCAGGCACCTGATGCCCCGGGTTATGGACATGATAGAAAAGGAATGCAAGCGTCATGCGGGATAGGCTCCGGCATGACGGAAAGAACGCCTCACCGAACCGGGAAATACCGCACATAGGCGAACTCATCGCCATCCGGAGACCAGTTGGGAGAATTCATCGTGCCCTGCCCGCCAAACAGCTCGAACAGCGTTTCCACGTTGCCGCCATCAGGGTCCATCAGCCGCACCCGCACATCGAGATCGCGGGGATGGTCGAACACATCGCCATCATAGGAAATGAACACCACCTTGTCGCCTTTCGGTGACGGGTGCGGGAACCAGTCGCCGTACTGGCTGTCGGTGATACGCTCGACCACCGACCCGTCAGTTCTCACGCGCCAGATCTGCATCCGCCCGGTGCGGCTGGAGTTGAAATAGATCCAAGCACCGTCCGTGGAATAATCCGGCCCGTCGTTGCGGCCCTCGCCATGCGTCAGCCGCGTCTCAATGCCGGTTTCGATCTCCATGGAATAGATATCAAAAACCTGATCGCGAATGCCGCAGTACGCGAAGCTTTTTCCATCCGGCGACCAGCCATGCCAGTAGGACGGCAGATTTTTCGTCATCAACCGTGGCACGCCGCCGGAGGACGGCAGCAGATAAATGGCGCTTTTGCCGAACTCCACCTTGTCCGAAATCGCATAAAGCGACCCGTCAGGCGAGATGCCGTGATCATTGTTGCAGATCGTCGCAAAACCGGTATCGACCTTTTGCGGGGGAACATCACCGGAAAGAGACAGGCGGTAAAGCAGTCCGTCGGCATTGAGCAGCAGGTATTGTCCATCCGGCGACCAGTTCGGTGCCTCGAAAAGCTCCGGCGTCTGCCAGACCATCCGCGCTTCACGGGTACGGATATTGTAGATTTCGATCGAACTGCGCATGCTGCCTCCACTTCGTCATCGCCGCGCACTATGGCCGAAACATTTGCCGCTTGCATAGCCCATCGCGGGCGTTATGGTCGCAACATCGCAGGCACCGCCCTGCAAATCCACACAAGGAGCATGGCAGCGCACCGGCACCGTCCGCGTCCCTCGCCCTCTCTCCCAAATCCAGAGGTTCGCGATGAACACCATCGCCGATCAAGGCATCCGGTTTGGCCGGATCGCCGCAATGCTTCCGGTCAAGAACATCGAAAAGGCCCATGATTTTTACGTGGGCGTACTCGGCTTCACCAAAACCTTCGAGAACGGCAATCCTGTCGGCTTCATGATCCTGAAGCAGGGCAATGCGGAACTGCACCTCACTTTGCAGCCATCGCACAAGGCAGCCCCCTTTAACATTGCGCATATGATGGTGAGCGATGTCGATGCGCTGCACGCCCTCTGCAAACAGCACGGTCTTCGCATCATCAAGGGTCTGCAGGACAAGGACTACGGCCTGCGCGCCTTCGTTTTCGAAGACCCGGACGGCAACCGCATCGATGTGGGACAGGTCGTTTAAGCGACATGATTGACGGCGCGGAGAAACTCGTGCCGTTGATCGGATCTAAAGCGCCCCCGCCCACTCCGTCACCCCGGACTTGATCCGGGGTCCAGTGCGATCAAGTCCTTGATCGCGGAAGACTCCTCTCATGGCACAGACGCGCCATGGCTGGATGCCGGATCAAGTCCGGCGTGACGGTGTAAATTTCTATCCAGCAGCCAGCATCACCGATCCCGGAACCGGTTCGTGATCGGATAACGTCGGTCGCGACCAAAATTCTTCTTGGTGATCTTCACGCCCGGCGCGGACTGGCGACGCTTGTATTCGGCGAGATAGAGCAGATGCTCGATGCGATGCACAGTCGCGACGTCATGCCCGCGCGCCACGATGTCCTCAACCGACATTTCCTGCTCGACCAGGCATTCGAGAATATCGTCCAGCACCGGATAAGGCGGCAGCGAATCCTGGTCGGTCTGGTTGGGGCGAAGCTCGGCGGACGGCGCCTTTGAAATGATGTTCTGCGGAATGACCTCGCCCGAAGGCCCGAGTGCACCCGGCGGCACATGGCCGTTACGCCATTTCGAGATCGCATAGACCTGCATCTTGTACAGATCCTTGATCGGGTTAAAGCCGCCGTTCATGTCGCCGTAAAGCGTGGCGTAACCTACCGACATTTCCGACTTGTTGCCGGTCGTCACCACCATGGAACCGAACTTGTTCGAAACGGCCATCAGAATGGTGCCGCGTGCACGGCTTTGCAGGTTCTCTTCGGTGATGCCCTCTTCCGTCCCTTCGAACAGATCGGAAAGCGCCGACATGAAACCATCCACCGGCTCGGCAATCGGCACGATATCGTAACGGCAGCCCAGCGCCTTGGCGCATTCGGCGGCATCTTTGAGCGAATCTTCCGAGGTATAGCGGTACGGCAGCATGATGCAGCGAACACGCTCCTCGCCAAGCGCATCGACGGCGATCGCCGCACAGATAGCCGAATCGATACCGCCGGACAGACCAAGCACGACGCTCTTGAAGCCGTTCTTGTTGACGTAATCGCGAAAGCCGAGCAGGCAGGCGCGATAATCGGCTTCCTCGCCTTCCGGAATTTTCGAGAACGGGCCGCTTTCGCAGTGCCAGCCATCGTCCGTGCGTTTCCAGTCCGTCACCGCCAGCGTTGCCTCGAACTGGCTCATCTGGAAGGCGAGCGTCCTGTCGGCATTGAAAGCGAAGCTCGCGCCGTCGAAGACAAGCTCGTCCTGCCCCCCAAGCTGGTTGGCGAAAATCAGCGGCAGGCCGCTTTCGATGACCTGTTTCAGCGCGACCTGATGGCGAACATCGAGTTTGCCGCGATAATAGGGCGACCCGTTCGGCACGAGCAGAAGCTCGGCGCCGCTTTCGGCCAGCGTCTCGCACACGCCCATGTCGTTCCAGATTTCCTCGCAGATCGGAATACCGATCCTGACACCACGGAAATTATAGGGACCGGAAATCGAACCTTCGGAAAAGACGCGCTTTTCATCGAACTCGCCGTAGTTCGGCAGATCGATCTTGTCGCGCAGCGCAATGATGTTGCCGCCATCGAGAAGCGCCACCGAATTGTGCCGCCCCGTTTCGCCCTGCCGCGGAAAACCGATGATGACGCCCGGACCGCCATCGGCCGTGTCCGCCGCCAGTTCCTCGACCGCCTTGAGGCAAGCCTTCAGGAAAGCGGGTTTCAGCACAAGGTCTTCCGGCGGATAGCCGGAAATGAACAGCTCCGTCAGAAGCAGAAGATCAGCGCCTTGGCTGGCAGCATCGGCTCTTGCCTCACGCGCCCTGGCGAGATTGCCCGCCACGTCGCCGACTGTGGGATTGAACTGCCCGACGGCAATCCGGAGATGGTTCGGAGTGGTCTGTCTGTCGCTCATGGCTCTTCATTACCCCGCCCGCGCCTGCTCCGCAACGCGGCAAATGCATGGTCCGCATCATCATCGGCGTTCACGCAGAGGTTATCGCCGCATCCGTACCTGAACGCAAAGTTCATGTCGCATTCATTCCGCTTATGTGACAGTTACATGACACTTTTGCGACATCCGATTCATTCTGTTTCGTGACGTCGCGTACGCATACCGGAGTTTAAGAGTTTGAGAAATTCGGCGCCAGAAACAACGGCTTCCGAAAAGGCTAGGTCTGTCTTTTCCTTTGCCGTGACACGCGGCCTTTCGAAAGGCGCGACAGTCGCCACCGCAGCGGTAAACCTGACGGTGGCGGCTATTCTTGCAATCATCGCGCTGGAATGGATCGCACGCGGCACGCTGAACGATGTCGGCACGTTTCTGACATCCGCCGCCCGCCCCGGCCTCACCACCATTGCCGCGCTGGTTCTCCTTCTAGCAGCACTCGATGCCGTTTTCGGCCGTCGTTATCTCTCGCTTGTCATCGTGGCACCCACACTCTTGCTGATAGGGCTGATCTCCGCGCAGAAGCAGACATACCTGTCCGATCCGCTGTACCCGTCGGACCTGTTGTTCGGCCGCCAGATCGTCGAACTTCTGCCGACCATGCTGAAAGCCCAGCCGCTGATGGCCGCACTCGTCGGCCTAGGCATCGTTGCCGCCGTCGCTCTCCTCGCATCCCTCTGGATCGCCGTTCGCAGATACACGCCTGCGCTGCGCTGGCGCGAGCGCGCCTTCAGCCTTGCACTTGCCCTGCCGCTGCTGACCGGCCTCGGCGCGCTGATGGACTATTCGCATTATTCCTGGCTGCGCGACCGTCTCAACATCATTCCCATGATGTGGGACCAGAAAGAAAACTATCGCCACAACGGCTTCCTGCTGGCCTTTGCCTTCAACATTCCGATGGCAAACGTTTCCGCGCCGGAAGGTTACGGCGAAAATACCATCGCCGACCTGATGCCGGATTCCTCGGCCTTTGCGGCCAACACAAGCGATTACCCCGACATTATCATGCTGATGAGCGAATCCCTTTGGGATCCGACCCGGCTGACGAACGTCGAGTACTCCGCCGACCCGATGCCGACGATCCGCGCCAGACAGTCCGGCAACGTCTTCTCGCCGGAGTTCGGCGGCATGACCGCGAACGTCGAATTCGAGGCGCTGACGGGCTTCTCCAACGCCTTCCTTCCCTATGGCAGCATTCCCTATCAGCAATATATCCGCCGTCCCGTACCCTCGCTCGCCAGCTTCTTCCGTGGCGAAGGGTATTCGGCCATTGCCGTGCATCCGTTCCAGGAATGGTTCTGGAACCGCAAGGAAGTGTACAAAAACTTCGGCTTTGAGGAGTTCCGCTCGGAAGAAACGCTGCCTGCCATGGAAAAGCGCGGCAACTTCGCCTCCGACGACGCGCTGATGGACGAGATCATGGCGACCGCCGACAAGGCGTCGAACCCGCTGTTCCTTTTCGCCGTCACCCTGCAGGGACACGGCCCCTACGAGGCAGACCGTTATGCCGCCAACACCATCGGCATCAACGGCAATCTCTCCGCACCCGCATCGCAGGCGCTCGCCACCTATACGCAGGGCGTGGCAGAAGCCGACGAGGCTCTGGTCAAGCTGATGAAGTGGGCCAAGAAACGCGACCGTGAAACCATCATCGTCCTGTTCGGCGATCACCTTCCGCCGCTTGGCCGCACCTTCATGGAAAGCGGCTACATGCCGGGCATGGTGGCAAGCCGCCGTGCGCCGCTCGATGTGATGAAACAGGAACATGAAACACCGCTCGTCGTCTGGTCCTCGACCAAGGGCGTGCGCAAGAACATCGGCACGATCAGCCCCGCACTGCTGCCTTACCACATCCTGAAGACTGCCGGTTTTTCCGATCCCTTCTACACAGGCACGCTGGGCAAGGTTCAGGACAAGTTCTCCGTCATCGACCGGCATATGCTGGTGACGAAGGATGGCGATGCCCTGCCCGACTGGTCGACCGCCCCCAACGACGTGCCACAGACGGTCAGCGATTATCGCCTGCTGCAGTTCGACATGATGTTTGGCAAGCAATATGGCCGTGAACGCTTCTTCCCAGGCTTCAACTGGCTGAACGACGCGGCTCCATCCGTCTGATACCAGTAGCCGGATGACAGATCGGCGAGGGACGCCGGCCCGCATGGCACGGAAATCAATTGAATTCCGCTGCCATGCGGGCTTATGTCTTGGTACATTAAAAAGCCAAGCGGGGTTCCGCCGTGTCAGATATCTCCGACTATATCATTTCGCATTTCAAACGCTCGTCCCGCGAGATCGGTGAAGTGGAGCGGCGCATCCTGGAACTGTCGCATCGGAAGCAGTTGATCTCGACGGACACGAATGCGGCGTTTTCCGCTGGTGCAAGCTTCGGCGACAGGCTGGCCGACGGCATTGCCAGGGTCGGCGGCTCCTGGGGCTTCATCGTCAGCTTCTGCCTGTTCCTGATCTTCTGGGCAGTCGTCAACACTATCGTTCTCACCACCGGCGCCTTCGACCCCTACCCTTTCATCTTCCTCAACCTTCTCCTGTCCATGCTCGCCGCCATTCAGGCGCCGATCATCATGATGTCGCAGAACCGGCAGGCGGCGCGTGACCGTTTCGAAGCGGCCAAGGACTACGAGGTCAATCTCAAGTCCGAACTGGAAGTGCTGTCGTTGCACGAAAAGATCGACATGAAGGTGTTGGCCGAACTTGCAGCACTCCGGCAGGAGCTGGCGCATCTTCACAGCAAGGTCGCCGACAGGAACGGCTGACCCCGGATCATCCCCGCTTTTCCACGGCTCCAGCCGCGATGTTAGTCTGGCATCAGTCCTGCCGGATGCATGCCAGACGTGGCGAGCATCGAGGGATAGTCCTGATGGGAACGGTGGCGCGTTCGTGACGACAGGGCAATTTCGTGACAGGCGGTGCACAGCCTGTTGCGAGATACGGCAATCGTGACAGTGCCCGGTTGCGCGACAGCATCCGATCCACACCAGTCCATATCCCGCGCAGCCGGGTCATTCCCGTCCGCCAAAGATCGCAAAACCCGCACGATGATATCGTGGCGGGGTAAACGCGCACGTTGCCTGTGCACCTCTTTTCTCCCTCGCAAGACAGCGATTGCCCGTTCCGGTTACGAATCCGTCAGAATCTTCCGCTACACATTGACGCAGGCGTTTGTTGCATTGCACTCTTGCGGGCAAGGCTCATGGGAATCGTTCCCACCGTCGAAGGGGCATCATGCCCGTTTCGCAGCGACGCCAAGGCCGGACAGCAGCTCCGGTCATCTCAAAGCATTTTATGTCCGGGGTTTTTCATGCACCAGTTCGATCTGATTGTTGTCGGTAGCGGTCCGGCGGGAAGGCGTGCCGCCATTCAGGCCGCCAAGCTGGAAAAAAAGGTTCTGGTGGTGGAGAAGGGTACCCGCGTCGGCGGCGTCTCCGTTCACACCGGCACCATTCCTTCCAAGACCTTGCGCGAAACCGCTCTCAATCTCACGGGCTGGCGCGAGCGTGGCTTTTACGGCCGCTCCTACCGCGTCAAGCAGGAGATCGATGCGGAAGACCTGCGCCGCCGCCTGCTGATCACGCTCGACCATGAAGTCGAGGTTCTGGAACACCAGTTCGCCCGCAACCGTGTGCAGCACATTCGCGGCACGGCAAGTTTCGAGGATGCCAACACGCTGAAGATCGTCAAGAACGACGGCGAGATCATGAGCGTCACCGGTACCTCTATTCTTCTGACCATCGGCACCCGTCCCTATCGCCCGCCGCACATTCCCTTCGACGGCGAGGCGGTGCTCGATTCGGATGAAATCCTCGAGATCAAGGAACTGCCGCGCTCGATGATCGTCGTCGGCGCCGGCGTCATCGGTATCGAATACGCCACCATCTTCAGCGCGCTCGACACCCAGGTCACGGTGATTGAGCCGCGTGATACGATGCTGGAATTCATCGACAAGGAAATCGTCGAGGATTTCACCTACCAGCTGCGCGACCGCAACATGAAGCTGATCTTCGGCCAGAAGGCGGAAAAGGTCGAGCGCGACGCCAGCGGCAAATGCCTGGTATCGCTGGGCAACGGCCGCGTCCTGAAGGCGGAGACGGTACTGTTTGCGGCAGGCCGCGTCGGCGCAACCGATACGCTGAACCTTGCTGCCTGCGGGCTGGAGGCGGACAATCGCGGCCGCCTGAAGGTCGATCCGGTCACTTTCCAGACCTCGGTGCCGAACATCTATGCCGCAGGTGACATCATCGGCTTTCCAAGTCTTGCCTCCACCTCCATGGAACAGGGGCGCCTCGCTGCCCGCCATGCCGTCGGCGCTCCGGCTGGCGAACCGCCGCAGTTCTTCCCCTACGGCATCTATGCCGTGCCGGAAATTTCCACCTGCGGCCTGACCGAACAGGAAGTGCAGGAGCGCGGCATTCCCTATGAATGCGGAATCGCCCATTTCCGCGAGACGTCACGCGGCCACATCATGGGCCTCGACAGCGGCCTGTTGAAAATGATCTTCTCGCTGAAAACCCGCCGCCTTCTCGGCGTTCACATCGTCGGCGAAGGCGCGACTGAACTCGTGCATATCGGTCAGGCGGTACTGAACCTCAAAGGCACGGTCGAATATTTCGTCGAGAACACCTTCAACTACCCGACACTGGCCGAAGCCTACAAGATTGCCGGTCTGGATGCCTGGAACCGCATGGGTGAAAAGCTCGACTGAGGCTATCTTCGGCGCAGATGCGCCAACCTGTCCGCAGTTATCCTCGGGCTCGACCCGAGGATCCACAACGCGCTGAAACATCGATCCTCGACTCAAGGGCGAGGATGACTTGAGTGAAACGAGTTTTCAAAACAACCGTGATGCCGGCATAGCTTACCAACGAATACTGTAACGCGCACTCACGCCGGGACGGAAGCGATCCTCGAAACCCTGATTGAGCGTACCGCTGACCGACAGGTGATCGCCGATTTTCTGCTCCACCGCCACGCCGGTCGAGAACTCCTCGAAGCTGTTGCGGCTGGCCCCCGTCAGCACGAAGGCGGTGCCGGTTTCCGAGCGCGTCAGGCGCAGCGATTGCGACACATCAAGTCCGCTCCATTGTTGCGCCGAGCCATCGTAACGCACCGTGAAATTGCGGTTCGCCTCGATATCGAGCTCCGGCGTGACGATGTGTTTCTGCTTCGAGGTCATGGTGACGCTGCTGGAACCGTTGAGCGCGTTGAACATCACCGCCACGTCACGCGCCAGAGACACGCCCGGCAGGTTGGTCGAGGCAATCGACATGTTACCCCACAAACGAAGCGGCGTATCCACCACCCGCCCGGTCTGCGAGGCGTTCATGCCCATTTCAAGACCGGCGCGAATGGGCGTCTCGACCGGCAGCTTCGCACCCAGCCTCGCCGAATAGGACCGGCTGGAATTCTTGACCGGCTTCCAGATCAGCTGTGCCTCGTCGGCATTGGCCGGTGTTGCGGCTCCCCAGAACGCGACGAGCGACAGGCACAAAATGGTCATCGATGTGCGGAACGGCATATCTTGTCCCCAGGCCATTTAAGGGCGTGCCGGTTCAACCCGGCAAGCGCGGTAAAAGTCTGCTCCAACGAGATTGTCGGCGTGACGGCCATCCATCAGGACAGCCCGCATTCCCCTTTACGGCCACGCGAAGCAGCCGGGAAATCATGTGCACAATTGTGCCAGATGAACGGGAGATGAACAAGCGCACATGCAGCAAAAATGATGTGCGGTGCGATCACACTGCAGATGAGAACTGCGCCTTCTGGCTGCTTTGCGGACCAAACGGTCGGTCGTCTAGTTGTTCAGCCTGTCGAAAACCTCCCGGCAGAACTGATCCAGCGTTTCAGTATCGTCCGACTCCGCGACCCAGATATGGTCCAGTTCCAGTGCTCCGACCGGGACGATTCTTTCAGCGATGTCGGCTGGAGTAGTCTCGTCGAAGCGCCCACCGGCCCAATCATGAAAGGCTGAAGAATATCGAACAACCGCTCTGCTTGACGATAGATCGATTGTTCCCCCTTCCGCAAAGAATGTCAGCCCGTCCCCCATCTCTTCTCCAATAAGCACGAGCCGTTCTCCTAGACGGTGCTTCAGGATTGAGACAAAGACGATCGCGGCGGAGAAGGTGAATTTGTCGACAAGTAAACCAACCCGGCGATCTTCAATGCTCGCTGAGATCGCATCGATCAAAGGCATGGTCCGCAGAAAGTCGCCGCCCGTATTTCCGCGAACGTCAATAAGCAAGGAACTTACCGGACGCGATCTTACGAATTCTGCTGCCTCGGCAACCGCATCCGAAAGTGCAGTTTCACCGGGATCGAAAAAACTCGGAAGGACCATGAGCATCCCGGACTGGCCGAAGTCTTTGATCTTCCAATAGGACTTGGGTGACCAGAATGCGTTGGCTTTTCCATGCTCATTTCGCGGGTAGAATGTGGATGCGCGAACCAGATTTGCGGTATCGAGAGACAATTCGCTGATCCGTCCCGTCTCATTTCGTATCCGGTACTCGATTTTGTCAGCACCCGAAAAAACTCCCAGGCGCTGCAGTGCACCTGGCCAGGCGAAAAGGATTGGACCGATAACGCGTTTTCGTTGCGGCGTCCCCGCCAGATATTTCTCTGCGGCGAGTTCGATTTCGCCGGTCGGAACGCTATTGACGGATATCAACTCGCCCCCGATCGCCTCTGAGAAATCTGACATGGCATCAAGCAGTCGTATAACGGTTCCGATGGTCACGAGCCTCAGAGGCAGAATGGCAATGGCATCGTTTGGGATCAACCGCGTGTGTCCGTTCCCCGGAAGTGCGAGAAGGCGCATCAGGGAAAGCAGGAAATCGTCCTTCGAGTTTGCGAGTGCGCTCTGACGGGCCTCGTTGATGTGACGATCCAATTCCTCGCGTCCGATCGATCGGAAGCTGGGGTCGGTCGGAAGGACCGTTGTCACTATTTGCTCAAGGTCTTCGATCATCGACATACGCCAATGTGTATTCATGGGCGCCGCAATGTTCAAGATGGACCAAAACCATCACTGATCCGTCCCACCATGCAAAAAAACAAAACAAAAAAGGCCGCAGCTTTCGCCACGGCCTTTCGTATATTCAGCGTGTGCTGAAGAAGATTATTCGGCGTCGCCTTCAGCGGCCTTCTTCTTGGCAGGAGCCTTCTTCTTCGGAGCGGCTTCTTCGCCTTCGGCAGCTTCAGCCTTGGCAGCCTTCTTCTTCGCAGGCTTCTTTTCAGACTTTTCGCCTTCTTCGGCGTCGTCAGCCAGCAGCTCTTCCTTGGAAACGGTCTTGTCCGTTACCGAGATTTCGGAAAGCAGCTTGTCGATGACCTTTTCTTCGAAGATCGGAGCGCGCAGCGAAGCGGAAGCGCCGGGCGTGTTGCGGAAGAAATCGAGGATTTCCTTCTGCTGGCCAGGGAACTGCTGCAGCTGCTGGAACAGGGCGCGCTGCATCTCTTCTTCGGTCACTTCGACGCCGGCCTTTTCGCCGATTTCGGAGAGAACGAGGCCGAGACGAACGCGGCGTTCAGCAAGCTTGCGGTATTCGGCGCGAGCTTCTTCTTCGGTCGTGTCTTCGTCAGCAAAGGTCTTGCCGGACTGTGCGAGATCGGTGTTGATCTGGCGCCAGATGTTGTCGAACTCGGCGTCCACGAGGCCAGCCGGGGTTTCGAACTGGTACATCTCGTCGAGCTGGTCGAGGATCTGACGCTTGACCTTCTGGCGGGTGATGTTGCCGTACTGGCTTTCGATCTGACCCTTGACGATTTCCTTGAGCTTTTCAGCGGATTCGAGGCCGAGCTTGGTCGCCAGTTCGTCGTTGATTTCAACGGCGGCGGCAGCAGCGACTTCCTTGACGGTGATGTCGAAGGTCGCGTCCTTGCCAGCAAGGTTTGCAGCCGGGTAATCAGCCGGGAACGTTACGGTGATGGTCTTTTCGTCGCCAGCCTTGACGCCGACCAGCTGGTCTTCGAAGCCAGGGATGAAGCGGCCGGAACCCAGAACCAGTTCGGCATCTTCGGCAGCGCCGCCGTCAAAGGCAACGCCGTCAACCTTGCCGAGGTAGTTCATGGTGACGCGGTCGCCGTCAGCGGCCTTGCCCTTCTTGGTTTCGTAGGAGCGAGCGCTTTCGGCGATCTTGAGGATCTGCTCGTTGATCTCGTCTTCGGAAACTTCAACAACTTCGCGGGTAACCTTGATGCCGTCGTTGGACTTCAGCTCGATTGCCGGGATGATTTCGTAAGCCACCGTGAATTCGAAATCGACTTCGGCTGCGAGGATCTTGTCCGCTTCCTTCTCGTCTTCGGTCATGGCGATTGCCGGCTGCGTTGCAGACTTTTCGCCGCGGCTGGAGAGAATTTCAGACGGCTTTTCGCGAACGAGTTCGTTGACGAGGTCAGCCATGATGGACTTGCCGTACATCTTCTTCAGATGAGCGGCCGGTACCTTGCCCGGACGGAAACCGTTGATGCGAACCTTGTCCTTGGCCTCAACCAGGCGCTCATCCAGACGAGCCTTCATGTCGGCAGCCGGGATAACGACCTTGAGTTCGCGCTTCAGCCCTTCAGAGAGCGTTTCGATAACCTGCATTTTCTCAAACCTTCACAATCATGGCGGCGGTGCTCAGACAGCCGTTGGTTTACTTTCGAGCACTGCGCCGGAAACATGGATACCGGCCGTGACTTCAATTCTCATTGCACAAACAGACGCCGGACACCTGACATGTGCTTGGGTGGGGGAAATTTTAAACGGCATCTTGCGAACCGTCAGACCTCCCGCGCAGCAAAATGCGCTGGACAAGACCTGACGCCCTGCCCTGCATGACCGGAAACCGGATGCCGAACCGACATCGCACTGTTCCAGCCTGCATCTCGCCGACCCATGCCTATATCGGCATACTCTGGCGCAAGCGTGGCACCGCCAAGCTTTGCTTGTGGTGCGGGTAGAGAGACTCGAACTCCCACGCCGAAGCGTTGGTACCTAAAACCAATGCGTCTACCAATTCCGCCATACCCGCACGTTGGGCGGCGGTATGTCACAATGTTCAGGAAGGGTCAAGCGCGGCTTTCCAGCCATATTCGTTTCAGGCTTACTTTTCGACATCTTACGAATGAGATCAGCACCTGAAGCCCTGCAATAGCAGGAAACCGGGGCCAAAAAAAACCGAACCGCAGGGGTATCGCTGACGCTATATATATGGCCGCGCACGCGCAACACGCACGGCCAGACCAGCATCTGTCGGCCATGCGTGAAAGACAGAACGGGAATCATCTTCCGGCCACGATCGCACGCCCGACCAACACGCCGGTTGTTGACCGTTCTCGACAGTGATGCTGCGCCAAACGCTGCACCCGACATGGCGAACGGTCTCGCAACGGCCTAAAACGGCCAATATGGCCACAAATTAGGCACAGAAACACAGAATGCGACCGGACACGGCCCTTGCCATGCAACTCGTGCATAGGTGACATCTCGCTTTGTCTGTTTTTGTTTCGATTAAAACGATTATATCTCCAGTCATACAGAGATCGAAGTCCAGCGCAGGCCACATCCTCCCAAGACGGGCCGCGGACTGGACAACACGAAAAGGAAGATGACCATGAACATTGCACGCTCGCTCACCAACTGGCGCAAGTACCGTCAGACCGTAACCGAACTCGGCCGCATGACCGACCGTGAACTGAACGACCTCGGCATCGGCCGTCAGGACATCCGTCGCGTCGCTCGCACCGCTGTCGGCATGTAATATCGAACGCCGCCAGCATCTGGCGGCGTAAGAATACGACCTCCCAAAAAGGCCAGAGGCTTCCCGCCTCCGGCCTTTTCTGTTTCTGGCGCCCACGCCACCACGCGTCCATGATGCAAATGGCATCAGATACGTGCGCGATCAGCAGAGCTAGCCGGTTCACGGCGCCCCGCCTAACCGCCTCCTCGCCCTCCATTTCCTTTTTTTGACACCATGCTGTGCGGCAAAACAGGCCGAACGCCCCTGCCCGGCCTCCAAATGTCCATTCAGCAGGCATTTTCGCTTAAAAAACGCTCATCCCACATCAATAGCCGCAAAATTAGCCGACACTCTGCACAAATGCATGGCAGTCGCTTAAAATCTGCACTCCAAAACATGGCTGGTTGCCTCTATATACACCTCAACAGCCGAGAGCGCAGAACAACCCCTGAGCCGGCCGCGAAATTCAGACAACCAACACCACAAAGATTGAGGAAAAGACCATGAACCCGATTCGCATTGCAAAGAACTGGATCAGCTACCGTCGCACGATGAACGAGCTCGGCAGCCTCTCCAACCAGGCTCTGAACGACATTGGCCTGACGCGTTACGACATCCGTAACGTTGCTGCCCGTTCGTTCCGCTAATCAGCGTCAAGCGTCATCTCGCTGCCCGACCTCCAGGGCGCGATGACTGAGCGACAGGTAAAGAAACGGCGCCTCTGGCGCCGTTTTTGATTCCGGGCGGGCTCACCTCCCGATGTATCCGCCGTCCTTCCGGCCTCGACCCGAAATCCACGGCGATCAAGTCTTTGATCACACAAGAGCCTTTTCACGGCATATACGTGCATGACCGGCTTCCGGCTCATGGTCGGAATGTCGGGGTGCGGATGCAACCCGACGTGAAGCTTCACGCGCCGTTTTCGCTTCTGGTCACACGGCCCGTTTCCGCAAAACCATTTGGCTGAAACAACCACCCTGTGCTACTGCATCGGCACGAAGACGCACCTTTGAGGATTGCGCGAAACACTCAAACTTATAACACGCCGTGTCATGGAGGCTTTGAGCTTCCCGGCGGCATATGGGCTGACGATGCAAGACAAGATTTATTCCCCCATTCACGTTGTTGGTGGCGGACTGGCCGGCTCGGAAGCCGCGTGGCAGATTGCCCAGAGCGGCGTTCCCGTTATCCTGCACGAGATGCGCGGCGTGCGCGGCACGGATGCCCACAAGGGCGACACGCTGGCGGAACTCGTCTGCTCGAACTCCTTCCGCTCCGACGATGCGACCGCAAACGCCGTTGGCGTCATCCATGCGGAAATGCGTCTTGCTGGCTCACTCATCATGGCCTGCGCCGACCGACATCAGGTTCCGGCGGGCGGCGCGCTTGCCGTCGATCGCGACGGATTTTCCGAAGCCGTCACCGCTGCGCTTGAAAGTCACCCACTGGTGACGATCGTGCGCGAAGAGGTGAACGGCTTGCCGCCGAAGGAATGGGGCAACACCATCATCGCCACCGGCCCGCTGACCTCGCCGGATCTTGCCGCCGCCATCCAGTCGGAAACCGGCGAGGATGCGCTGGCCTTCTTTGACGCCATCGCCCCCATCGTCCACCGCGACAGCATCAACATGGATATCTGCTGGTATCAGTCGCGCTACGACAAGGTCGGCCCGGGCGGCACGGGCAAGGACTACATCAACTGCCCGATGACGCAGGAGCAGTACAACGCCTTCATCGACGCGCTGATCGCGGGCGATACCGTCGGCTTCAAGGAATGGGAAGGCACGCCCTATTTCGACGGCTGCCTTCCGATCGAGATCATGGCGGAGCGCGGCCGCGAAACCCTGCGCCACGGTCCGATGAAGCCGATGGGCCTGACCAACGCCCATAACCCGACGGTGAAAGCCTATGCCGTCGTGCAGCTGCGGCAGGACAATGCGCTCGGCACGCTCTATAATATGGTCGGTTTCCAGACGAAGCTGAAATATGGCGCGCAGGCGGATATCTTCCGCATGATCCCCGGCCTGGAAAACGCGGAATTTGCCCGCCTCGGTGGCCTGCACCGCAACACCTACATCGATTCCCCGATCCTGCTCGATCCGTTCCTGCGGTTGAAATCGCGCCCTGACCTGCGCTTTGCCGGCCAGATCACCGGTTGCGAGGGTTATGTCGAAAGTGCCTCGGTCGGGCTGCTAGCCGGTCGTTTCGCCGCTGCCGAACGCAAGGGCGAAGACCTCATCGCACCGCCGGTGACAAGCGCGCTCGGCTCGCTTCTCAACCACATCACCGGTGGCCACCTGTCCTCGAACGATGAGCCGGGTAAGCGTTCCTTCCAGCCGATGAACATCAATTTCGGCCTGTTCCCCGAACTCGCGCCCGGTTCCATCGTCAAGCCGGAAGGCGTCAAGCGCTTCCGCGGCAAGGACAAGACCATCATGAAGCGCCAGCTGATGGCAGCGCGCGCGCTCAAGGACTGCGCAGGCTGGCTGGGTGTGGAAGCCCCAACCGCCGCCGCTGACGAACAGGTCGCCGCGTCTTAACGTTCGGCTGCACCGCAATCTTTGAACGACATGCGGGGTGCGTTCGCCACGTGCCCCGTCTTGGTTCCGCACACCGTATTTTTATGACCGACGCCCTTGTCGCACCCGGCTGGCTCAGGCAGAAAACGTTTCAATTCAAAAAGGCAACCCAAGGAGATCACCAATGGATGTTCGGGCCGCTGTCGCCATTCAGGCAGGCAAACCACTGGAAGTCATGACCGTTCAGCTCGAAGGACCACGCGCTGGCGAAGTGCTGATCGAGGTCAAGGCAACTGGCATCTGCCACACCGACGATTTCACCTTGTCCGGAGCCGACCCGGAAGGCCTTTTTCCTGCCATTCTCGGCCATGAAGGCGCGGGCATCGTCGTCGATGTCGGCCCCGGCGTCACCTCGGTCAAGAAAGGCGACCACGTCATTCCGCTCTACACGCCGGAATGCCGCGAGTGCTATTCCTGCACGAGCCGCAAGACCAACCTCTGCACCTCGATCCGTTCGACGCAGGGCCAGGGCGTCATGCCAGATGGCACCAGCCGTTTCTCCATCGGCAAGGACAAGATCCATCACTACATGGGCTGCTCGACCTTCTCGAACTTTACGGTCCTGCCGGAAATCGCCGTCGCCAAGATCAACCCGGACGCACCGTTCGACAAGGTCTGCTACATCGGATGCGGTGTGACGACCGGCATCGGCGCCGTCATCAACACGGCCAAGGTGGAAATCGGTTCGACGGCCATTGTTTTCGGCCTCGGCGGTATCGGCCTCAACGTACTACAGGGCCTGCGCCTTGCAGGTGCCGACATGATCATCGGCGTCGACATCAACCCGGACCGCAAGGCCTGGGGCGAAAAGTTCGGCATGACGCACTTCGTCAATCCGGAGGAAGTTGAAGGCGACATCGTGCCTTACCTGGTCAACATGACCAAACGCAACGGTGACCTGATCGGCGGCGCCGACTACACCTTCGACTGCACCGGCAACACCAAGGTGATGCGTCAGGCCTTGGAATCCTCGCATCGTGGCTGGGGCAAGTCCGTCATCATCGGCGTAGCGGGTGCCGGTCAGGAAATCTCCACGCGTCCCTTCCAGCTGGTCACCGGCCGCAACTGGATGGGTACGGCCTTCGGCGGCGCACGAGGCCGCACCGACGTTCCGAAGATCGTCGACTGGTACATGGAAGGCAAGATCCAGATCGACCCGATGATCACCCACACCATGCCGCTCGAAGATATCAACAAGGGCTTCGACCTGATGCACAAGGGTGAATCGATCCGCGGCGTCGTGGTTTACTGATCGGCCTCAAACCGATCCGAATTTGGCAGGAGGCGCGTGTTTGGCGCCTCTTCGCCTACGATCATAAAAATGTGATCGGAAAAGCGCCCTTGCAGCCACGACGTTTAACGGCCCGGTAAATTTGTCGTTATAGTCCATTGCATGCGCGGCACGGTTGAAAGTGTTTCCGGCCCGGCGAGACGAAAAACCGGAGAACATCCCTGAAAGCCGTGGCCATAGACAAGGACAATATCGACGCGGCGCTTGCGCTGCTCGTTAAAGGATTCCCGGAAAGAACGGTCGCCTTCTGGTCCGAAGGTCTCAGGCGTGTCAGCGCCCACCACGAACGGCGCAATCTTGGCAGTGTCGGTCAACTTCTGTTGAAAGGCGAGGACGCAGTTGGCGTTCTCCTGACACTCAAAAGCCATCTGCCCGGCAGCGACAGGACGGTCGTGAACCTGTCGAGCTGGTATCTCGAGCCATCCTGCCGCTGGTTTGCACCGCGCATGCTGCAACTGGCCTCCGCCTCGCCCGATGAAACCTACACCGACCTCACGCCCTCTCCGGAAGCTGCGAAACTGAACGACAGGCTCGGCTTCAAGACGGTGACGGACTGCACGCTGTTTTATCCGCTTCCGCTCAAGGCGCTGTTTCCATCGAAGGCCTCGGTCGTTGATCTGTCCCATGTGCCAGCAGATGCATTTTCCGATCATATCCGCGAAATACTGAGCGACCATGAGCGGCTCGGCTGCATCACCGCAGCGCTTTCGCTGGATGGGCGCTACCACCCGCTGGTCTTCCTGAAAACCACGACAAAACGACTGCCATCCGCACGCCTCGTCTTCTGCGAGGACCGCCACATCGCGCAGGAAAATATAGGCACAATCGCGCGCTTTCTTCTGGCCAAGGGGCGGCTGGCCATGACCCTGCCCTGCCCGGAGGAAGAAAAGAACAGCGGCGGATTTGCTTTGCAAAAGACTGCGAAGACACAAGTAAAGGGCGAATGGAATACCCGTCTTGTTAACGAAACATACTCAGAATTGGTGCTATTACCACTCTAGGATGTCGGGACGGCCTGGGTTTTATTCAGTTATAGATGAACCTGCCTCGGCATCAGGATTTGAACAGACCATTTGAACCGCCTGCCGGTGTTGTGCAGACACGATGAAATCCTGGCTTACATGAGGTAACTGCGGGAGATTGGAGACGAGACATGCTTGCAGCGAAAATGAACGAAGACGATGTTGCAGACACCATCTACACCTATCTTGGCCAGCGCTTCCCCGCACACGCTCCATTCGGCGCCGATACCGCCCTCCTCGAAGGTGGCGTGATCGACTCTCTCGGTTTTCTCGAATTGATGGTCTTCCTGGGCGAAGAGTTCGGCATTCAGCTCGACGACGACCACTTCACCCCGGAGAACCTGGGCACGCCCGCAGACCTCATCGCCTTTGTGACGCGGGAAAAGAGATGACATCACCCTACCTCCTGCACCACCTGCTGGTCGCCCGATCGCAGAATGACGGTCAGGCGATCGTCCACAACGGAAACACGCGAACCTATCGCGAATTTTCGCTGGCAGCCACGCGTTGTGCCGGGGCTTTGCGGGAGGCAGGACTGGAACGCGGCGACCGCGTGGTGATCTTCCTGCCGCGTGGGCTGGAGGAATGCTGGGCGATTTTCGGCGTCAGCGCCGCATCCGGCGTTTTCGTACCGGTCAACGCCCTGCTGAAAGCACCACAGATTCGCCACATCGTGCAGGATTCCGGCGCAAAGATCATCATTTCCACAACGGACATGCGCGCGGAACTCGATGCCGCGGTGAGCGGCCTTTCCGGTGTGACGGTTCTTCTGGCCGAAGACATCGATGCACGCAAAGACCTCCCCGCCAAACCCTCGACCGCCATCGGCGAGGATCTTGCGGCGATCCTCTACACATCCGGCTCCACGGGCGCCCCCAAGGGTGTCATGCTCTCGCATCGCAACCTTCTGGCGGGCGCACGCATCGTGCGCACCTATCTGGGGATCACGGCCAGCGACCGCATTCTCTCGCTCCTGCCCTTCAGCTTCGACTACGGCCTGAACCAGCTGCTGACCGCCGTCGAACAGGGCGCAGTGACGGTCATGTCGACCTTCCGGCTGGGTGACGATATCGTCAAGGCGCTGCGTGACAACGACATCACCGCGCTGGCGGGCGTGCCGACCGTCTGGGCGATCCTGACGCGGGCAGCGCCGCTTCTGGCCAAAACACCGCTGCCGCACCTGCGCTACGTTACCAATTCCGGCGGCCGCGTGCCGCAGGAAACGGTCAGGGCGCTGCGCGAAAAGCTGCCAACCACGAAAATCTTCCTGATGTACGGCCTGACCGAAGCGTTCCGCTCGACCTACCTGCCGCCGGACGAGATCGACACTCGCCCGACCTCCATCGGCAAGGCAATCCCGGAATGCGAAATCTTCATCGTCACCGCAGAGGGACAGAGAGCAAAGCCCGGCGAACCCGGCATTCTCGTTCATCGCGGTCCGACCGTTTCCATGGGCTACTGGAACCGGCCGGAAGAGACGGCGAAGGTACTGCGTCCTCACCCGTTCATTCCGGCAACGCAGGGCGGCGAGACGGTCTGCTATTCCGGCGACCTGGCCATCGAGGATGAGGAGGGCTTCTTCAGCTTCGTGGCGCGCAATGACGCGATGATAAAATCATCCGGCTATCGCATCAGCCCGACCGAGGTCGAGGAAAGCCTGATGTCGACCGGCCTGTTTCATCAGGTGGCCGTCATTGGCCTGCCCGATCCCTTCGCGGGCGAAAAGGTACATGCGGTGGCGACGGCCGCCAACCAGAACATCGACGTGTCGGCAGCTCTCAAAAAGGCAGCCGAAATGCTCGCCCCCTTCATGATCCCCCGCGCCATCGAACTGGTGGAAGCACTGCCCGTCACGGCGAACGGCAAGGTCGACTACCGCGCCCTGGTGCGTGAACGAACGGAAAAATAGACGAAACGATGGCCACGACGCTCAAGACCGCAAGCCACGGCATGGACCTTACCACAACATGGTTCGAGGTGAACGGACGCGATGTGGTTGCGGGTGGCTGCACCGTCCGCGATATCGTCGCGAAAACGGGAACGCCCGCCTTCATCTATGACGCGAGCGTCATGCGCCGAACCTATCGCGATCTCCGCAAGGTGCTGAACGGATTTGCCGACATCTATTATTCGGTGAAGGCCAATCCCCTGCCCGCCATCATCGCGCTGTTTCATGCCGAGGGCGCGGGTGCCGAAATCGCCTCGATCGGCGAATATCACGCCGCCCGCAAGGCGGGCGTACCGCCTGAAAACATCATCTTCGCCGGTCCCGGCAAACGCGAAAGCGAACTGCGGGCAGTGATCGAAAACGGTATCGGCGAAATCCACGTCGAAAGCGCGGAGGAAATCGCCCGCCTCGCCATCATCGGCAGGCCGGTCAAGGTTTCCATCCGCATCAACCCCGTGCCAGATACGCAGGCAGGCGCGATGCGTATGGGCGGCAAGGCAACCGCCTTCGGTTTCGATGAAGAAGAGCTGGAAAACGTTCTGCCGCTGTTCAAGACCGCACCGAATGTCGATCTGGTTGGCATCCATGTCTATGGTGGCACGCAGATCCTCGATGCCGACGCCCTTGTCTCTCAATGGAGACATGCCATTTCTCTCGCCGGACGGGTTGCCGCCATGCTCGGCAGACCGCTCGAAACCATCGACCTTGGCGGCGGGCTGGGTATCCCCTATTTCACAGGCGAAACACCGCTTGACCTTGATGCTGTCGCAGCCGCTATCCCCGACCTCAAGGCCATGCTTGCCGCCGATCCGAACCTCGCCGCAACGCGGGTGATCGTGGAACCGGGCCGTTATCTGGTCGGTCCGGCGGGCATTTATGTCTGCGAGGTCAATTCGGTCAAAGTCTCGCGCGGCACGACGTTCCTCGTGACCGACGGCGGTATGCACCACCATCTGGCGGCATCCGGCAATCTCGGCCAGATCGTCAAACGCAACTACCCGGTTGTTGCCCCTGCCCGGATGAACAAGTCGGCTGACGACACGGTGACGGTGGTCGGCCCGCTCTGCACACCGCTCGATACGCTCGCCCGCAACGCCACCTTGCCGAAGCTGAAGGCAGGTGACCTCGTCGCTTTTCTGCAATCAGGCGCCTATGGCGCTACCGCCAGCCCCTCCGGCTTCCTCAGCCACCCGAACGCGGTCGAAGTGCTGGTGGAGAGTGGCGTTTTTGAAGTGGTTGGGCGCTGAGGTCTTGGAATAAGGCAAGAGCGGGGTTGTTTTCCTACGGGCACGTAGATGGACGTCCAGATTGGCGCTTTCTCCAACCTCCCTCATTCCTGTGACAAGCACAGGAATGAGGGAGGTAGAGTTCTGAGCTATGGCTTGAGCAACCTGTCGCCCACCGCAAAACGCGACTTCAGCAAGCACTCGTCATATTCCGCATCGGCCTGCGAATCGAACACGATACCGCCGCCGACATTGAACACGGCATTCCCGTCATCGAACAACGTCATGGTGCGGATCGCCACGGAAAATCGCATCTCACCGCTCGGAGACATAACGCCGATGGCACCGCAATAGACATCTCGCGGCGTCTGCTCCAGTTCGCGCAGGATCTTCATCGCCCACATCTTTGGCGCACCGGTCACAGAACCGCAGGGAAACAGCGCCGCGAAAATATCCTCCACCGTCATGTCGGGCAGAAGCTTTGCCCGTACATGGCTGACCATCTGGTGCACGGTGGGATAGGTTTCGATCTCGAACAGCTTCGGCACATGGAGACTGCCGACCTCGGTGATGCGCGAAATATCGTTGCGCAGAAGATCGACGATCATGCGGTTTTCGGCAAGCGTCTTCTCATCCGCAAGCATGCCCGCGACGATCTCGCGATCTTCCGCATCCGACGCACCGCGCTTCGTCGTGCCTTTCATCGGATGGGTTTCGATCCAGCCGTCGGCATCGACCGAGAAGAACAGTTCCGGCGAACGCGACAGAACGACCGGACCACCGAGATCGATGAGAGCTCCGTATTTCACCGGCTGCCGCTCGATCAGCGACCAGAAGGCGGAAAGCGGATCGCCCGACCAGCGCGCATGCACGGGCATCGTCAGATTGCCCTGATAACAGTCGCCCTTGCACAGATGCATGTGCAGCCGCTCGAAACGCTGGCGATATTCGGCAAGCGTCCAGCCTGGCTGCGGGTCGGAAAGAAACGCATCGGCGTCCGGTATGGTCAGCGGGCGCGCGAATCGGCTATCATCGCCCGGCGGGCTGGAAAACACGCCGAACAGCAGAAGTGGCACCTTCCGCGGCACCTCGGCGAAAGTCGCGAGTTTAGGCTCAAAAAGATAGCCGGCTTCATAAGATACATATCCGGCTAAGTATTTCCCCGATTTTCGCAGCGTTTCCATGCGCCTCAGAGCAGCGAAAAATGCCTCCGGCTCATCTGCAAGGATGATCTCTTCCGGATCGGTGAACGCCGTCACCGTGCCGGTGCTGTCATCCCGGAAAAGAACATAAGGCGCGTGTGCCAAGTCATGCATCCGATGAAAATATATCTGGGAAAGAGGATATAGCTGGCGGCGTCATTGCGGCAAACATCCCATCTCTGCCGTCATCTTCGGGCTTGAGCCGAGGATCCAGCGCTCGGTCCATTGATCCTCGGGTCAAGCCCGAGGATGACGTCGAATATGGAACGCGCCGAACGACACCTCAGACCGGATCGATATCGCCCCTCGCCCACATGTCTATGGTTTCGGCGTAGAAATCCGCAAAGCGGCCTTCCTCGATCGACTTGCGGATACCCTGCATCAGCTCCTGATAATAGGCAAGATTGTGCCAGGAGAGCAGCATGCCGCCGAGCGCCTCGTTGGAGCGGACGAGATGGTGCAGGTAGGCCCGGGAATAATCGCGGCTGGCCGGGCAGTTGGACTGCTCGTCCAGCGGGCGCATATCCTCGGCATGACGGGCATTGCGGATGTTGACGCGGCCCCGGCGGGTAAAGGCAAGTCCGTGGCGGCCCGAACGCGTCGGCATGACGCAATCGAACATGTCGATGCCACGCGCCACGGATTTCAGGATATCGTCTGGCGTGCCGACGCCCATCAAATAACGCGGCTTTTCGGTCGGCAGCACCGGCAGCGTGATATCCAGCATGCCCAGCATGACGTCCTGCGGTTCGCCGACCGCCAGACCGCCGACGGCATAACCCTTGAGATCGAGCTGCTTCAGGCCTTCCGCCGAACGGATACGCAGGTCCGGCTGGTCACCGCCCTGCACGATGCCGAACATGGCCTTGCCCGGCTGCTCGCCGAAGGCGACACGGCAACGCTCGGCCCAGCGCAGCGACATTTCCATGGCGCGCTCGATTTCCTTGCGCTCGGCAGGCAGTGCGATGCACTCGTCGAGCTGCATCTGGATATCCGAATCGAGCAGCCCCTGTATCTCGATGGAGCGCTCCGGCGACATGTGGTGCAGCGAGCCATCCACATGGCTCTTGAAGGTCACGCCCTGTTCATCCAGCTTGCGCAGACCCGACAGCGACATGACCTGAAACCCGCCCGAATCCGTCAAAATCGGATGCGGCCAGCGGATCAGCTCGTGCAGACCACCGAGACGCGCCACGCGCTCCGGGCCGGGCCGCAGCATCAGGTGATAGGTATTGCCGAGAATGATATCGGCGCCAAGCTCGCGGACCTGATCCAGATACATGGCCTTGACGGTGCCGACGGTGCCAACCGGCATGAAGGCGGGCGTGCGGATGACCCCACGCGGCATCGCCACTTCGCCGAGACGGGCGCCGCCGCTGGTTGCTTTCAGGGTGAAGGTAAAGTTCTCGTGCATCAGTTTTTCCGGAACAGCAGGCTGGAATCGCCATAGGAATAGAAACGGTAGCCGGTTTCGATGGCATGGGCATAAGCCGCCCGCATCGTTTCCAGCCCGCTAAAGGCCGAAACCAGCATAAACAGCGTGGATTTCGGCAGGTGAAAATTGGTCATCAGGATATCGACCGCCTTGAAGCGGTAACCGGGCGTGATGAAGATGCCGGTCGCCGCAGACCATGGGCGGATCTGCCCATCCTCGCCCGCTGCACTCTCGATCAGGCGCAGCGACGTGGTGCCGACGCAGACGATACGCCCGCCCCGTGCCCTGACGGCATTCAACTTGTCGGCCGTCTCCTGCGAAACGTAACCGATCTCAAGATGCATCTTGTGGTCTTCAGTATCATCCGCCTTCACCGGCAGGAACGTGCCTGCCCCTACGTGAAGCGTCACGAAATGGCGCTCGATGCCTGCTTTATCAAGGGCTTCGAACAGTGCGGGCGTAAAGTGCAAACCTGCGGTGGGTGCTGCGACAGCGCCTTTTTCGCGGGCATAGATGGTCTGGTAATCGGTCTGGTCCTGCGCGTCTTCCGGACGCTTGGCAGCGATGTAGGGCGGCAGCGGAATATGGCCGACGGAGGCGATCGCCTCATCCAGCACCGGGCCGGACACATCGAACAACAGGGTGATTTCGCCCTCGTCGCCCTTTTTCTCGACGGTCGCCTCGAGGAGGGCAAGGCCGCAGGCATTCTCCCGCTCGTAGCCAAAACGGATGCGGTCGCCCTGCTTGATGCGCTTGCCGGGGCGGGCAAACGCCTTCCAGCGGCTGGCATCGGCGCGCATGTGCAGCGTGGCCGAAACCGCCGTTTCCTGCGCGCCTTCCCGCAGGCGAACGCCTTCGAGTTGGGCGGGAATGACGCGTGTGTCGTTGAACACCAGCGCATCGCCGGGCTTCAGGAAGGACGGCAGGTCGAAAACGTTTTGGTCCGTCATGCTGCCCGCATTCGGATCGACCACGAGCAGGCGCGCACTGTCGCGCGGACTGGCCGGGCGAAGGGCGATGTTTTCCTCGGGAAGATCAAAATCGAACAGGTCTACGCGCATGATGGGTGGTGCTCTTGAATATCAAAACCCGCCTGCAATCCGGAGGCGGGTGAAGGATGATGACAAGGCGGCCTCTGTTTCAACGCCATCCTCACCGCATCCCGGATCCTCGGGTCAAGCCCGGGGATGACGGCAAAGAGGCAGCGCCTTCGTCATCAATGTTAAACCGCCCCGCAGTCGCCTGCGAGGCGGGTCGATCGCTTATATCCTATGCTCAGGCCGCGGAGGCAAGCTTGATGGATACGATGGAATCGGGATCCTTCACAGGCTCGCCGCGCTTTACCTTGTCGATGGATTCCATGCCTTCGATGACCTGGCCCCAGACGGTGTACTGCTTGTTCAGCCAAGGAGCGTCGGTGAAGCAGATGAAGAACTGCGAGTTGGCAGAGTTCGGGCTCTGCGAACGGGCCATCGAGCAGGTGCCGCGAACGTGCGGAACAGCCGAGAATTCAGCCTTCAGGTCCGGCTTGTCGGAACCGCCCATGCCAGCGCGGGCCGGGTTGAAGCTTTCCGAACCCTTCTTGCCGAACTTGACGTCGCCGGTCTGGGCCATGAAGTCTTCGATGACGCGGTGGAACACAACGCCGTCATAAGCACCTTCGGAAACCAGTTCCTTGATGCGGGCGACGTGACCCGGAGCAACGTCGGGAAGCAGCTGGATGACAACCTTGCCAGCCGTTGTTTCCATGATGAGGGTGTTTTCCGGATCCTTGATCTCGGCCATGATATCTCTCCTTACTTATTGCCGACGGTGACCTTGATCATCCGGTCGGGGTTGGAAACTTCACCATTGCCGCCTGCACCACGCTTGATCTTGTCCACGGCTTCCATGCCGGACACGACCTTGCCGACGACGGTGTACTGTCCGTTCAGGAAAGCACCGTCGGCAAACATGATGAAGAACTGCGAATTGGCGGAATTCGGGTTCTGTGAACGGGCCATGCCCACGGTGCCGCGCTCGAAAGGAACCTTGGAGAACTCGGCCGGGATATCCGGCAGGTCGGAGCCGCCGGTACCGGCGCGCTGGGCACTGAAGCCCTTCTCCATATTGCCGTACTGAACGTCGCCGGTCTGCGCCATGAAGCCTTCGATGACGCGGTGGAAAGCCACGTTGTCATAAGCGCCCTTCTTGGCCAGCGCCTCGATCTGCGCCACATGCTTCGGCGCGACGTCCGGCATGAGTTCGATAACGACCGGACCGTCTTTCAGCTGAATGGTCAGCAGTTCGGCAGCGGACGCAAGCGTGCTGGCGGTGAGCGCGCTGGCAAACATGGCGCCCGCGAAGGCAAACTTGAGCAGTTTCATCGGATTGGCTCCCGGATATGACACTGAAACTAACGTTTCAGTTTGCTGTTGAGGGCTTCGAGCACGGCTTTGGGTACAAATGCCTCCACATTGCCGCCCATCGCGGCGATCTGGCGGACCAATGTGGCCGTAATGGGTCGCGACGATGAACCTGCCGGCAGGAACACCGTCTGGATGTCCGGCGCCATCTGGCGATTCATGCCGGCCATCTGCATTTCGTAATCGAGATCGGTGCCGTCGCGCAGGCCGCGCAGCAAAAGCCGCGCGCCGTGGGTACGGGCCGCATCGACCACGAGATTGTCGAAGGAAACGACGTCGATGCGTCCAGCCTCCCCCGGCAGGGTTTCGGAAAGCGCCCGCCTGATGAGCGCGGCGCGTTCCTCGAAACTGAACAACGGCGCCTTGCCGGGATGAATGCCGACAGCAACGATGACCCTCGACGCAACGTTCAGCGACTGGATCAGCACATCCAGATGTCCGTTGGTCATTGGATCGAACGATCCGGGATAAAAGGCAATCGTCATATCGCTCTCGATATTGCGCAGGTACTTGCGCCGATACACGGCATTGTTGAGCCGCCTTTTGTCATGGAGAGCGGCGCGGCGCAAGACTTTACCACTCCACTCACCCGCGCAAACGCCCTGAACCTCGTATGAATGACCCGTTCAGGGGTGTTTCAGGGCCGTTCAATTAAATCGACACCATCGGGAAACCGAAAGGCACTTTGGCTCGTTGAGCATCCGGAGAAACACACATGCTGGCTTTCATGATCGTCGTTTCGATCGTCACGTCATTCGCAGCCGAGTACCTTTTTCTCGATTGACGTAAGCTGCCAGCTTCCTGAACGCCAGATGAACGGACCATTCAAGGAAGTTTCAGAGGCGCGATGCTAATCGATTTTTATGATTGACGCGGAGCATGCTTCGACATGGCGCGTTCGGATCAAGTGAACAAGGAACGGACAGATGTTTGTAAAAGAGAAACAGTCTACCTCGGCGAAAATCAGCGTCATCAGCACCGCCTGGACAATGCTGGTCATCGCAATGGTGGCAACGACGTTTAGCCTTTATGAACAGAAGGCCGAACACCAGGGTCCGGATTACCCGCAACTGACCGCCCGTTATCAGCACCTGAACTACAACTGATAACCGAGGCTCAATTCCCCCGTCCAGAAAACGGAGATCTGCCATGACCACAGTTCTGACAGCGCTTCTTGCCCTTATCAGCGCCATGTTCGTGGCATCCATGATCTCAGCAGTCGGTGAAATGCGACGCGACGGAGAGAAATTGAAGGCAGCCATCAAGCGCAACCGGGCTTTCTAACAGGGGTTGGAGCCGGCAAAAGCGTGATTCCCATTCGACCGCCCGGCTTGCCGGGCGGTTTTGTTTTGTCGACACGTTTGGATAGCACAACAGAAATGCCCGGATGAGGGATGCCTCCTTGCTGAGCTTGTCATAGGAACCCGGGCGACGCACGTCTGCGCGGCGAAAAACTCTCTTTAGCCCAAAGACTTGGCCTGCCCCCATTCCCGTGAAAAGCACGGGAATGGGGGCAAGAGAGAACGCTCCAGACGCCTGAAGGCTCTGCCCGTAGCCTGCCAATCGCGAATCCGTACGGCGCTCTGCGCACGAGATCACAGAACCGTTTTTGCCAAACCCCGTTTTTCCAAGGGAAATTCCCTTCAATTTCCGTTTGGATTGTTTTAAGGAACCCCGATACGGTGCAGTCGGCTATGAACGCCGCTGCGGCCATGCCCGGCGTTATCGTGGTGCATTGAAGATGCCCTACGCGACGCTTCAGCGGCAAACAATGTTCTTTTGAGGTTTGCATAACGATGCTCGATTCCCTGAGAAATGCTTCTCGAACCATGGCGGCAAAGCTGCTGCTTCTCCTGCTTGTCGTTTCTTTCGGGGTCTGGGGTGTCTCTGCATCGCTTGTCACGTCAAATTCCCATGCGGTCGTGACCGTTGGCGACCAGACCGTCGGACCGGAAGAATTCCGCCTTGCCTACCAGCGGCAGATTTCCGACCTCAGCCGCCAGTTCGGAACGCGTCTGACGACAGAACAGGCAAAGGCGTTCGGCATCGACCGGCAGGTCTTCAGCCAGCTGGCCGCAGGTGCCGCGCTGGACGAGCTGGCCTCGAAGATGAATCTCGGTCTTTCCGAAGACCGCCTTGCGAACCTGATTGCCGAAGACCCGGCGTTCCGTGCCACCAACGGCCAGTTCGACCGAAACCTGTTCAGCGAACGCCTGCGCAACTCCGGTTTCCGCGAGGATGACTACATCAAGGAGCGTAGCAAGGTTGCCGTCCGCAGCCAGATCGTCGAGGCCGTCTCGGATGGCTTCCAGGCGCCGCAGGTTCTGGTCGACGCGCTCAAGCAGTACCGTCACGAACAGCGCTCGGTCGATTACGTGATCCTCTCCAACGCCGTCATTCCGCCGTTCAAGGCACCGGGCGATGACGTGTTGGCTCCGTGGTTCGAAACCAACAAGTCCAAGTACCGCGCACCAGAATTCCGCAAGTTCACCTATGTGAAGCTCGAGCCGGCCGACATCGCCGACACGACCGCGATCACCGACGCGCAGATCGCCGAGTATTACGACAGCCACAAGGACAGCTTCCGCACCGCCGGCCGCCGCACCGTGGAACAGCTGACCTTCCCGAACAAGGAAATGGCTGAAGCCGCTGGCGAACAGATCCGCCTCGGCAACACCACCTACGATCAGGTCGTGAAGGATCAGGGCAAGACCGCATCAGACGTCATGCTCGGTGAATTCACGCGCGACACGCTGCCCGACGCGTCCCTGGCGGATGCCATCTTCGCCGTCCAGAAGGACGGCGGCGTGACGCCGGTCGTCGAGGGCGCTTTCGGCCCGGTCATCCTGCGCGTCACCGGCATCACCCCGGAAACGGTCAAGACGCTGGACGAGTCCAAGGAAGAAATCCGCAAGGATCTCGCAACGGCTGCCGCCGCGGAAGAAATCACCAGCGTTCATGACCGTTACGAAGATCTGCGCGCCGGTGGCTCCTCGCTGGCCGATGCCGCCAGGGAACTCAACCTGAAGCCCGTTACCATCGCAGCCGCCGACGCATCCGGCCTCGATGAAAAGGGAGACGCGATCCAGGGCCTTCCATCGCCGCAGCTCATCACGGGTGTCTTCAAGACCGAACCCGGCAACGAAGCGCTGCCGATCAACCTCGGTCGCGAAGGCTACATCTGGTTCGACGTTGACGAAATCATCCCAGCCCGTGACCGCACGCTTGCCGAAGTTCGCGACGACGTTGTCGCCGACTGGACGGCGGAGCAGCAGCGCACCGCGCTTGCCGCCAAGGCGGACGAACTGAAGGCGCGCGTCCAGAAGGGCGAGACGCTGGAAGCGATCGCTGGCGAACTCGGCCTTGCCGTCGAGCAGAAGTCCGGCCTTCGCCGCAATGCGGATGATGCGATCTTCGGCCAGCAGACCATCACGGCCGTTTTCTCCGGCGCGGAAGGCACCGTCGGCGCGGCCGCGGACGCCGACGGCTCCAGCCGCATCCTCTTCAAGGTGACCGGTGTGGATGCGAACGCCCCCGCAGATGCGCTTGCGAACGACGACCAGCAGCTGACGGCAATCGCTTCCGCAGCCGGTGACGACATGCTCGACCAGATGGTCAACCGCCTGCAGAACGACTATGGTGTCACCATCAATCAGGCCCTCGCCGATCAGGCGATGGTCGGCTTCTAAGCGGGGGGCGCAAAGATGTCCGAACTGAAGCCGCTGATTGCCAAGGTCGCCAATGGCGAAAGCCTAGATCGCGAAGAAGCCCGGGCAGCTTTCGACATCCTGATGTCGGGCGAAGCCACGCCATCGCAGATCGGCGCGTTTCTGATGGCGCTGCGCGTCCGTGGCGAAACGGTAGACGAAATCGTTGGCGCAGTATCCTCGATGCGCGCCCGCATGCTGCCCGTCAAGGCGCCTGCGGACGCCATCGATATCGTTGGCACCGGCGGCGACGGCATCGGCACCTACAACATCTCCACGCTGGCCTCGATCATCGTCGCCGGTACGGGCGTGCCGGTTGCAAAGCACGGCAACAGGGCTCTGAGTTCGAAATCCGGCACGGCGGATGCTCTGTCAGCGCTCGGCGTGAAGCTCGATATCGGCCCGGATCTGATCTCGCGATGCATCAGCGAGGCCGGACTGGGCTTCATGTTCGCCCAGCTTCACCATTCGGCCATGCGCCATGTCGGCCCGACCCGCGTCGAGCTTGGCACACGCACGGTCTTCAACCTTCTCGGGCCGCTGTCGAACCCGGCAGGTGCAAAACGGCAGTTGCTCGGCGTGTTCTCGCCGCGCTGGCTGGTGCCGCTGGCCGAAGTGCTGCGCGACATGGGCTCGGAGAGCATCTGGGTCGTGCATGGCGACGGCATGGACGAGATCACCACCACCGGCGTGACCCATGTCGCGGCACTGGAAAACGGCAAGATCCGCACGTTCGACCTGACGCCAAAGGATTTTGGCGTCGAAGTGGCGAAAATGGATGACCTGAAGGGTGGAGACGGCATCGCCAATGCGGCGGCGCTACGCGACGTTCTGTCCGGCAAGCGCGATGCCTACCGCGACATTTCACTCTGCAATGCGGCGACCGCGCTTGTGATCGCCGGCAAGGCCGAAACACTGGGCGACGCCATGAAGATCGCCTCCGCATCCCTCGATGACGGCAAGGCCGCAGCCGCACTCGACCGGCTGGTCGCCGTTTCCAACGAACAGTAAGGCAAGATCATGAGCGATATCCTGAAAAAGATCGAAGCCTATAAACTAGAGGAAATCGCCGCTGCCAAGGCGAAGGTTTCTCTGGCGGATCTGAAGGCGATGGCTGCGGACCAGACCGCACCCCGTGGTTTCTACAGGGCGCTGAGGGAAAAACAGGCGGAAGGCAAGTTCGGGCTGATCGCCGAAATCAAGAAGGCAAGCCCCTCCAAGGGTCTGATCCGCACCGATTTCGATCCCCCGGCGCTGGCCACGGCCTATGAGGCCGGAGGTGCTGCATGCCTTTCCGTACTGACGGATACGCCGAGCTTTCAGGGCGCTCCCGAATTCCTGACCGCGGCGCGTAACGCCTGCTCTCTGCCCGCGCTGCGCAAGGACTTCATGTTCGACACCTATCAGGTGTATGAAGCGCGCGCCTGGGGTGCGGACTGCATCCTCCTCATCATGGCGTCGCTTTCGGATGATGACGCACGGCGCCTTGAGGACGAAGCACTCTCTCTCGGCATGGACGTTCTCATCGAGGTTCACGACCCCGAGGAAACAGAGCGTGCCCTGAAACTCTCGTCGCCGCTTCTCGGCATCAACAACCGCAACCTGCGTACTTTTGAAGTCAGCCTCGAAACCAGCGAAAAACTGGCCGGCCTCGTGCCTGCCGACAAGCTGCTGGTGGGTGAAAGCGGCGTCTTCACCTTCGAGGATTGCAAACGCCTCGAAAAGAGCGGCATCAGGACCTTCCTCGTTGGCGAAAGCCTGATGCGCAAGGATGATGTGACTGCCGCGACCGTGGCGCTGCTGACGGGTAATACCGGCATTCTGGCTGCGGAGTAAGCGAGCGAACATGAGCGGAGAGGCGAAACTCACCCATATCGACGCCAAGGGCGAAGCGCATATGGTGGATGTCGGCGACAAGGCAGAAACGGTCCGGGTCGCCGTCGCCGAGGGTTTCGTGAAGATGAAACCGGAGACGCTCGCCCTCATTCTCGAAGGCAATGCCAAAAAGGGTGACGTCATCGGCACGGCAAGGCTGGCGGGCATCATGGCGGCGAAACAGACATCCAATCTCATTCCGCTCTGCCACCCGCTGATGCTGACCAAGGTTTCCGTCGACATCAAGGAAGAGCCTTCCCTGCCCGGCCTACGCGTCGAGGCCATGGCCAAGCTGACCGGCAGGACGGGCGTGGAAATGGAGGCGCTGACTGCCGCTTCCGTTGCCTGCCTGACAATCTATGACATGGCAAAGGCCGCCGACAAGGCCATGGAAATCATCAATATCCGCCTCACGCAGAAGAGCGGTGGCAAATCCGGCGACTTCCGGCGCGAGGAGCAATGAATGAAGTCGCTGATGCCCGTTGACGACGCCAAGGCCCGGCTTCTGGAGGCAGCCTCTCCCGTTACCGGAAGCGAAACCTTGCCGCTGGTCGAATGCGACGGACGGGTACTGGCGACCGATTTGCCTGCCCTCCTGACCCAGCCGCCTTTTGACGCCTCTGCCATGGATGGTTATGCGCTGCGCACGGCCGATGCGCCGTCCATCGGTTCGGTTCTGACCGTCATCGGACAGGCTGCCGCGGGCCATGCCTTCGAAGGCATCGTCGGTCAGGGTGAGACAGTCCGCATATTCACAGGTGCCCCCGTTCCGGAAGGCGCCGACACGGTTCTTATTCAGGAAGATGCGGAACTGCTGGACGGCGGCAAGATACGGACAGCCTTCGAGGTAACGATCGGCAGACATATCCGTCCACGCGGGCAGGATTTCGCAAAAGGCGAGGTCGTACTTGCAGCCGGGCGCAAACTCGGCTTTGCCGATCTGACGGTTGCGGCGGCGATGAACCACGCGGCGCTCGATGTCTACTGCAAGCCGCGCATCGCCATCCTTGCGACGGGAGATGAGCTGCTGCCGCCGGGAAGCGCCCCCGACCCTGCGCAGATCATCGCTTCGAACACGTTCGGCGTCGCAGCCCTTGCCCGCGAGGCAGGCGCAGACGTGATCGATCTCGGCATCATTCCCGACGACGACGCACTGATCCGTGCCGCCATCGGCAAGGCAATCGCCGCAAACGCCGATGTTCTGGTGACACTCGGCGGCGCATCGGTCGGCGACCACGATCTCGTGCAGGCAGCCTTGAAAGCCGAAGGCATGCAGCTCGATTTCTGGCGCATCGCCATGCGGCCCGGCAAACCGCTGATGGTCGGCGCGATCGGTGACATGCAGGTGCTCGGCCTCCCCGGAAACCCGGTCGCAAGCCTTGTCTGCAGCCTGCTTTTCCTCGAACCACTGATCCGCAGGCTTGCCCGCCTCGCGCCGCCGCGGCGCTCGGCAACCGCCCGGACAGCAACAGCGCTCAAGGCAAACGATCACCGGCAGGACTATCTTCGCGCCCGGCTGTTCACCGACGAGAAGGGCCAAACGGTTGCCGAGGCCTATACGAAGCAGGATTCATCGATGATGAAGATCCTGTCCCACTCCGATTGCCTGATCGTCCGCCCACCCGACGCCCCCGGAATGGCAGCGGGCGAAGAATGCCGGATCATCCGGCTTCGGACATAAAAGCGGCACCCCGCGCAGCTGTCGCAATGGCGCGACGATATTCGTGAAAAGCGCCAGCCGACACCCGTCTGCTGTGAAGATCGCGTATGGTCGGCATCCGCTTGCGGTGGTAAGTATGTATCCCTCACTGTCTCGATCGCCCGGGTGACTCAACGATATGGAAATGCCGGTAAAGCTATGCCAAGGAAAGCAGTCACGAAGCGTGATGAAATGAAAAATTCGTATTTATTGAAGTAAGCCATAAATTAGAGAAATAAATTCGGTGAAGAAAAATTCACTTACTGTGAATTAGGCTTCCCAAAACAAGTTTCGTAATAATAATCATAATCAATAAGTAGACTCACTGGAGTTCCTTGATGAACACGGTATCCACGCCGAAGGCGACGGGGCCTGACATAGCCGCGCAGATCACCTATGCAATGCGCAGCATGGGTGTTTCGCCGATTCCGCGTAACTACAACCTCTTCTACGAAGCCTATATCGGCTCGAACCCTACCCTGACCAAGGAACTGGCGGCACTGGGCGGCCGCGCGACGCAGGAAGAACTGGACGAACTCGGTGCACGCTATTTCGAGACGAGCGCCGTCCTGCTGATCGACGAAGTGCATGAAAAGGTCCGGCAGGAACTGGAATCGCTTCTTGGCACGCTGCGCCGGGAGCAATCCTCGATCGAGAACTACAACAGGATTCTCGGTGAAACGCGCCAGCGGATCGACGACAAGAACATCTCCAGCGCCAATATCCTGAAAAGCGCCATCGCGCTGCTCGCCGAGGCCACCGGTTCCAAGCTGGTTGACGGCGAAAAGGCGTTCAATGACGTCAATCGTCACGCCGAGGAAATGCAGCAGGTCCGTCTGGAACTGGACGAATACAAGCGCATCGCCAACACCGATTCCCTGACGCGGCTCTCCAATCGCCGCGCCTTCGACGACCGGCTTGCCAATGTCTATGACAGCTCCATCGGTCTGCAATACACGACACTTGCCCTGCTCGACATCGACCATTTCAAGAAGATCAACGACACCTTCGGCCACCCGGTCGGCGACAAGATTCTCGCCACCGTCGCCTCCGTCATCCGCGCCAACGTCCGCAAGGACGGTTTCGTGGCGAGAAGCGGCGGTGAGGAGTTCGCGGTCATTCTGGATGGAAGCACACCGGAAGAAGTCATGGTGATCTGCGAGCGTATCCGTCTTGCGCTGGAAAGCACGCCATTCCGCCATTCCAAATCGGGCGCGGATTACGGTCCGGTGACGATTTCCATCGGTTTCGCTTGTGCATCGCAGGCGGACAACCCAGCCGAACTGTATTCCCACGCGGACACGGCGCTGTATCACGCCAAGGAAACGGGTCGCAATCGCACCATCTTCTATGAAGAAGGCATGCAAAAGAACTATGTCGGCAAGAACTGGCTGATCTACAAGAAGTAAGGTCGGTGTGTGTCGGGTGGTTCTATGCGAATTCCGGGACACCCTCTCTGCCACCCTCGCCCTTGAGGCGAGGATCGATCATTTTGACGGTTAATGGATTCTCGGCTCAACCCCGAGGATGACGTCGAATATGCGTCAGGTTTTTACCTGCGGCTCCCATACTCTGTCACCACATCGTCTTTGCGGCGCGGGCAGCCCATTCCCGATCATAGGTTTCCTGATCGAAACTGGCCTTCGCGGCCTTGAGCAGGTTTCCCGGCGTCGGCAGCGAAGCGGGATCAACGAAATGCTCGGGGTTCCAGAGTTCGGACCGCATCAACGCCCTCGCGCACTGGAAGTAGACCTCCCCGATGGTGATGACAATCACCGTTCGCGGGTTCCGGCCATCCATCTCGAAACTTTGCAGCAGGTCCGGATCGGCCGATACGATCGCCGTGCCGTTGACACGCATCGTCGTGTTGGAACCGGGGATCAGGAACATCAGCGCCACGCGGGGATCACGCACGATGTTCATCAGGGAGTCGACGCGGTTGTTCCCGCGCCAGTCCGGCAACAGCAGCGTCGTTTCATCCTCGATGCGAACAACGCCGTCACCTGACTGCGGCCTGTCACCGCGCGGCGAGCAATCCACACCCTCCGGGCCGACCGTCGCCAGCGCCACAAAGGGCGATGCCTCGATCATCTGCCGGTACTCGGCGGTAAGCGCGGTCGTCACCTTGGCAACCGATGCCTCGCTGACCCCGTCATAGATGGCTTTCAGTTCCTCGACGCTGCGAATGATCGTCATGTGCCTGTTTTCTCCCTGTAACCGGCCTCGCCTCCCGAACGGAGAACGATGCTGCGGTCATTCCTCTTCCTGTTCCACCTTTTCCCGTTCGGCGCGCTCGCGGGCCGTACGGGCGGCAACGAGATCGGCTGGCTGGGCATTGCCGCGGATCAGCGACCTTCCCGCATAGATACCGCCGACGATTTCCATCGCAAAGCGCTCCGCATCCCGGTCGCGGAACTCCTCGACGAGACGTAGCGCATCCTCTTCGTTCTCGCCCATGGCCGTCAGAACCTCGCCGCTGAAAATCAGGGCAGATTCCAGCGTTTCGCGGATCTGGTAATCCACACCCGCCTTCAGGAGATCGATGGCATGACCACGGTCGAAGGCGCGGGCAAGAACGGGAACAAGCGGGAACTCGTGCTTGACGATCTCGGCAATGCGGATTGCCGCCGCCCTGTCGTCTACGCAGATCAGTACGGCACGCGCCGTGCCTGCCCCGGCCGCATGCAGGATTTCCGCTCGCGAGCCATCGCCATAATAGACCTTGAAACCGAAATCCGATGCATCGCGAACAAAGTCCGCATCCTTGTCGATCAGCGACAGCGTATAACCACGCGCCAGAAGCGGCTGGCTGACGATCTGGCCAAACCGCCCGAACCCGATCATGAGGATGCTGCCCTCGACATTCTCAGGCACATCGAGATCGTCGGTGTTGGGAACCGCCGCCGGAACGACCCGGTCGTGCAGGATGACCATCAGCGGCGTCATGACCATGGAAATGATGATGGTTGCCGTCAGGATGGCATTGGACTCGCGGTCGAGAATGCCAGCGCTGACAGCCGCAGCGTAAAGCACGAAGGCGAATTCGCCGCCCTGCGCCATCAGCACTGCCCGCTCAACACTTTCACGCCGAGTGGTGCCGAGCGCCCGCGCCACGCCGTAGATCAGGAAGCCCTTGAGCAACATGTAGCATGTCACGCTGACCAACACGAGCTGCCAGTTCGAGACAATGACCGCAAGGTCGATCGCCATGCCCACGGCCAGGAAAAACAGGCCGAGCAGAATGCCTCGGAACGGTTCGATATCCGCTTCGAGCTGATGACGGAACGAGGATTCCGACAGCAGCACGCCAGCGAGAAAAGCCCCCATCGCCATGGAAAGACCGCTGACCTGCATCAATAGCGCCGATCCGAGAACCACCAGCAGGGCAGCGGCAGTCATCACCTCGCGCGCACCGGAGGCCGCCAGAAGCCGGAAGAACGGATTGAGCAGATAGCGCCCCGCAAGGATGAGCGCGGCGACAGCTGCGAGTGCGATGCCAACCGAAATCCACCGCTCGGAGGGAGAGACATGCTCGCCGCCCGCGCCAAGAAAGGCAACGAGCGCCAGAAGCGGCACGATGGCGAGATCCTCGAACAGCAGGATCGCGACGATGCGCTGTCCTTTCAGGTTCGACATGCTGTTGCGCTCCTGAAGCATCTGCATGACGATTGCCGTCGATGTCAGCACGAAACCCGTTCCGGCGACGAAGGAAGGGATGACGGCAAAGCCGAGCGAAACGCCGATCAGCGTCAGGCCCGCCATGCAGACCAGCACCTGCAGCGCCCCCAGCCCGAAAATGTCCTTGCGCATCGACCACAACCGTGATGGCTGCATTTCAAGGCCGATGATGAACAGGAACATCACCACCCCGAGTTCGGCGATATGCAGGATGGCCTGCGAATCCGAAAAGAAACCGAAACCATATGGACCTATGGCAAGACCGGCAGCCAGATATCCCAGAACGGAGCCCAGACCGATCCGCTTGAAAATCGGCGCAGCCACGACACCGGCCGCCAAAAGCACGACCACCTGGGCCAGATCATTTCCGTTCGCTTCGACCGCCACACATCACTCCGTATAACAATTGCAGGACGAGCGCGCGCTGCTCGCCGGATCATCTGGTAAACCTGTCCCCCTCGCGCCGTCATCTTCGGGCTTGCCCCAAGGATCCATCTTGCTTGAGGTTGAGGATCCTCGGGCAAGCCAGAGGATGACGGCGGAGAGACTTCAACGCCGCTGCCATCGCTTTCGCGCGAGCACCATCGTCATCTTTTTCTAGCGGGATAGCGGTTCCCGGCTCAAGCCTTTTTCCTTGAGTTCCCGTTCATAGGACTGAAACAGTGCGTCGCCCGTTTCACCCAGTTCACGCAGATATCTCCAGGTGTAGATGCCGCTGTCATGCCCGTCGTCAAAGACGATCCTGACGGCATAGTTTCCCGTTGCGCTGAGCGCCCGTATGGCAACGTTGCGTTTGCCCGGAACCGTAACCTTCTGCCCCGGCCCATGCCCCTGCACCTCCGCAGACGGGGAAAGGACACGCAGCATTTCCGCGCTCAGCCGGAAAGCTGCCCCGTCATCGAACGAAACAACCAGTTCCCGCCTGTCTTTCGACACGCGCAGCTCCGTGGGCCAGACATCACTCATTTTTTTACTTCCGCAGACTTTGCTTTTGAGCGAGAATTACGAGCTTGCCCAACGATAGGCAAGGCACTACATCCTAAGCGACGCCCACGAAAGTCTCTAAAGCGATTTTCAAAGGCATTGCGAAAACGGAGACGCAATGTGAACGGCTTCCTCGGATCGCTGGAAAAGGCGCAATCCCTGACGGATAGCACTTCCCCGATGGTGGACCCCTTCGGCCGGGAGATCACCTACCTGCGCGTTTCGGTGACTGATCGCTGCGACTTCCGCTGCACCTACTGCATGTCCGAGCACATGACCTTCCTGCCGAAGAAAGATCTTCTGACGCTAGAAGAACTCGACCGTCTCTGTTCCGTCTTTGTCGCGCGCGGCGTGCGCAAGCTGAGGCTGACCGGCGGTGAGCCGCTGGTGCGCAAGAACATCATGGCGCTGGTGCGCAACCTCGGACGCCATGTCCACACCGGCACGCTGGACGAACTGACGCTGACCACCAACGGCTCGCAGCTGTCGAAGTTTGCAGCCGAGCTGGCCGATTGCGGCGTCAGGCGCATAAACGTTTCGCTCGACACGCTCGACGCTGACAAGTTCCGCCAGATCACCCGCTGGGGCGATCTGGCACGCGTGATGGAAGGGCTGGATGCAGCCCTTGCCGCCGGGATCAAGGTGAAGCTCAACGCGGTGGCACTGAAGGATTTCAACGAGGCTGAAATTCCTGAACTGATGCGCTTCGCCCATGGCCGCGGCATGGACCTGACCGTGATCGAAACGATGCCGATGGGCGAGATCGAGGAAGACCGGACCGACCGCTACCTGCCGCTTTCAGAACTCCGGGCATCGCTGGAAGAGCAGTTCACCCTGTCGGAGATCGATTATCGGACGGGCGGCCCTGCCCGATATGTGACCGTTGGCGAAACAGGCGGCAGGCTCGGTTTCATCACCCCCATGACGCACAATTTCTGCGAGAGCTGCAACCGCGTGCGCCTCACCTGCACCGGCACGCTCTATATGTGCCTGGGCCAGGAAGACGCCGCAGACCTGCGCACCGCGCTGCGCGCCTCCGATGACGACGCCTATCTTTCAAGGGCCATCGACGAGGCCATTCTGCGCAAGCCCAAGGGCCACGATTTCATCATCGACCGCACCCACGGACGCCCGGCTGTCGCCCGCCACATGAGCGTCACCGGCGGTTAGAACTCTTTCTGTCTATCCCCCATATATAAACGGTTGAAATGACACCCGTACCGTGTCACGTCTCAAGCTTGGAGGAATGCGGAGTCGTGATCCGCGGCAACATGTTGCCGTCGCTGCAAGGCCGGATCGATAGACGATTGCGCATGGTCTAGGACAAGATGGAATGGCATTGACGGACAACACCCGCGGCGCTCTGTTCATGGCGCTTGCGATGGCGAGTTTTACAGCCAACGACGCGCTGACGAAATCCGTCACCCCCTACATCAACACAGGCCAGATCATGTTTGTGCGCGGCTTAATGACCGTCGTGCTCATCTACTTTGCCGCCCGCCATTTTGGCGCTCTGCGTCCGTTGAAAATGCTGATGCGACCGATCATCATCCTGCGGTGTGTCTGCGAGGTGACCGCCGCCGTTCTGTACCTGACCGCGCTCGGCCTCATCGAATTCTCCAACGCCTCGGCAATTCTACAGTCGCTGCCGCTGATCGTGACGCTAGGCGCCGCACTTTTCCTGCGCGAACCCGTTGGCTGGCGACGCTGGGCGGCGATCATCGTCGGTTTCATCGGCGTCCTCGTCATCATCCGGCCGGGTCCGGAAGGCTTCACCTCCGGCGCGCTGCTGGTCGTGGCATCGCTTGCCATCACAGCCGCACGCGATCTGCTCACCCGCAAGATGTATGCAGACGTTCCATCGCTTGCCGTGACCGTGATTACCGCTTTCGTCAACATGGCGGTCGGCGGGTTTCTGATCCAGCCCTTCGGTGGCTGGCAACCCATGAACTGGTCGATTCTCACCCACCTTGCCGGTTCGGCCGTTCTGGTTCTGATCGGTTATCAGGCCATCATCACCGCCATGCGAACCGGCGAAATCTCCTTCGTCGCCCCCTTCCGCTACACCAGCCTGCTCTGGGGCTTCCTGATCGGCATGTTCTTCTTCAACGAGCAGATCGATAGCTGGACCATCGTCGGTGCGGTCATCGTCATCGGCTCGGGGCTTTACACCTTCTCGCGCGAAAGCAAGCGCAAGCGGCCGGAACTCGCCAAGCGATCCGCCGTTACGCCGACCGAACCCTCGACGGAAACGCCGGCTTCCGTTACGGAAGCCGACATAACGCCATGCGTGGGCGTCGAAAAGCCGGGAGCTTAATGTGAATACCGGCCGCTTTCTGGACAGGACGTCACCGCCGCACATCCTCACACTCGTCATCATCGCGGGCGTGGCGGCGTTGTGCATGAACGTGTTCCTGCCATCGCTCGCGGCCATGGCCGTCTATTTCGAAACGGACTACGCGGTCATGCAGTTCGCAGTGTCCGGTTATCTGGCCGCGACCGCTTGCCTGCAACTCGTCATAGGCCCGCTCTCCGACCGTTTCGGGCGGCGCCCCGTGATGCTGGTCAGCATCGCGATCATGATCCTTGCCACGCTCATCTGCGCGCTGGCGTCCACCACGGCAGTCTTCATGGCGGGCCGCGTCGCACAGGCGGCCATCGTCTCCGCTTTCGTTCTGGCACGCGCCATCGTACGCGACATGGTACCGATGGAACAGGCCGCGTCGATGATCGGCTACGTCACCATGGGCATGTCCGTCGTGCCGATGATCGGCCCGACCATCGGCGGCATTCTCAACGACGTCTCCGGCTGGCAGGCCAGTTTCGTGCTGCTCGCCGTGCTTGGTGCGGTCATTCTGGCACTGGCCTGGTTCGATCTCGGCGAAACCAACGACAACAGGTCCACACGCTTTTCGCAACAGTTCCATGCATGGCCCGAACTGCTCCGCTCGCCGCTCTTCTGGGGTTACGCGCTAACCTCGACCTTCTCCTCGGGCATGTTCTTCTCGTTCCTCGGAGGCTCACCCTTCGTGGGCAGCGTGATCTACGGGCTGACACCCGCCATGCTCGGCCTTCAGTTCTTCTTCATGGCGACGGGATACATGATCGGAAACTTCATTTCCGGCCGTTACGCCAGCCGCATCGGCATCACCGTCATGATGCTTTCCGGCAATGTCATCGGCATCATCGGCATTCTGGCCGCTATGAGCCTCACCGCCGTGGGCATTCACAGCGCCTATGTCTTCTTCGTGCCGTTATCGCTGATCGGCGTTGGAAACGGCGTGACGCTGCCAAGCGCCAATGCGGGCATGGTCAGCGTCCAGCCGCACCTTGCCGGTTCGGCGTCCGGCCTCGGAGGCGCGATGACCATCGGTGGCGGCGCAGCCCTTTCAGTCGTCGCCTCGGCGGTCCTGAGCGAAGAAGCTGGCACATGGCCGCTGCTTCTGGTGATGCTGGCAACCGGCATTGTTGCCCTCCTCACCTCCTGGTTTATCCGCGTAAGGGAAATGAAACACGATGTCCGCACATGATCTCCTTCCTGGCCTCGTGCTGGCAGGCGGGCTTTCCAGACGCATGGGCGCCAACAAGGCAACGATCATGCTGGGTAACGAGCCGTTGTTGGCACATGTCCTGCGCCGCATCGCTCCGCAGGTGTCGGACGTCACCGTGAACGCCGCCAACGGCTGGGCAGACCAGTTCGGCAAGCCGGTGCTGCCCGATACGCTCACCGGCCATGCCGGACCGCTCGCAGGCGTTCTTGCCGGCATGCGCCATTTCCGGGATCATGGAAACGGTGCGAGCCATTTCCTGACCGTTCCCGCCGACAGCCCGTTTTTCCCGCTGAATCTCGCCTCCCGTCTGGCCGCGCTTATCACCGGGCCTGACGAGATCGTCATCGCGGCATCCAGCGGCCAGGTGCATCCCGTTTTCGCGCTTTGGCCGATTTCCCTCGCGGATGATCTGGAAGACTGGCTGAGAGACGAGAAAAACCGCCGCATCCGCGCTTTTCTTGCCCGCCACGTCACCATCGGCGTATCCTTCCCACCGCTTGAAACGGTGAATGGCAGCATCGATCCATTCTTCAACATCAACACGCCGGATGAACTCACCGTCGCCCGGACCTATCTCGAAAGCATGGAACCGTGACCGGACAGAAAGTCTTCGGCATTGCCGGATGGAAAAACTCCGGAAAAACCGGCCTTGCGGTGCGGATCGTCATCGAACTGACCGAACGCGGCTACAGGGTTTCCACCATCAAGCACGCCCACCACGACTTCGACATCGACAAGGTGGGAGCTGACAGCTGGCGGCACAGGCAGGCAGGCGCTCACGAAGTCACCATCGTCTCCGGCACCCGCTTCGCCATCATGCATGAGCTGCGCGGCGCACCGGAACCGACATTCGCCGAAATCCTGGCGCGTATCGATCCCTGCGATCTGGTGCTGATTGAAGGCTACAAATACGAGCCGGTACCGAAGATCGAGGCGCGACGGCTGGAAGCGGCGAAAACCGAACCGCTCGCACCGACCGATCCTCACATCGTCGCCATCGCTGCTGACCATCCGGTGAGCGATGCCACCCTGCCCGTTTTCGATCTCGACGATACGAAAACGATTGCCGATTTTATTGAAAAGACCGTTGGGCTGGTGCGAGGGTAAGCTTGCATCCCCGCTGCCGTCATCCGCGGAACAGTTTGTCCCACTATACAAAAAGAAAAAGCCGGGCATAGAGCCCGGCTTCTTCAATCCTTGAGACGCAAAACCTATTCAAGGAAACTGGATGGGTTCACCGGAGTCGCATCCTTGCGAACCTCGAAGTGAACCTGCGGACGCTTGGCGCTGCCGGTCATGCCCGACGTTGCGATGGTCTGGCCGCGCTGAACCTTCTGGCCGCGCTGCACGTCCAGATTGGCAGCGTTGCCGTAAACCGTGACCTTGCCGTCGTCATGACGGACGAGGACGGTGTTGCCGAGCTGCTTCAGCCCATTGCCCGCATAGATGACCACACCGTTTTCGGCAGCCTTGATCGGCGTGCCTTCCGGAACCGAGATATTGATTCCGTCGTTGCGGCTGCCGTCGACGTTATCGCCGAAGTTGTTGATGACCGCGCCACGAACCGGCCAGCGATATTTGCCGATGCCAGTGGATTCCGGAGCGATGGACGCGACATCCGTCTTCTTTTCGATATCGGCGACGCTTGCCGAGGCGGCAGGCGCGGAAGGTGCAGCGGCGGCAGCAGGTGCCTTGTAGGGCTCAGGCTTGGCCGAGGCTGTTTCGACCGGTTTGACGGCAGCTGCTTCCTTGGCGGGAACGGAAGCCGTCTTGATGGAGTCGGTGGCAGCACCCGGCATGGTCAGCGTCTGACCGACACGGATGTTTTCGTTGGAAATGCCGTTCGCCGCCTTCAGCGCAGCAACCGACACGCCGTTTTCACGGGCGATCTTGGCGAGGCTGTCGCCCGGCTGAACCTTGTATCCGCCAGCCGGAGGCAGCGGCTTTCCGCCAGGAGGCGTGAGCTTGCCATTTTCGGCCGAAACCTTGTCACGGGCAGCACCCTGCGAAGGCAGAACGGCAACGTTGTTTTCGGGCGTACGCAGCGGCGTCGGCTGATCGCCATTGCCGTTCAGCGCGATGTTGTCAGCAGCGGCCTTGGCGGCATTGCGCGACTGGCCGAACTTCGGAATGAGGATCGACTGGCCGGGCTGAACCGCCGAGGCGCTCTTCAGGCCGTTGACGCGCAGCAGCTCCTTTTCCGGAACGCCGTAACGGTTGGAAAGCGTCTTGATGTTTTCACCGGCACGCAGGGTGACCGACGAAGCGCCGTCCGTGTGCCAGCCGTTCGTATCCTGCTTGATGGTGGATGTGGTGATGTTGTCGGGGCGAACGGCAGCCTGCTGCGTGGGAGCGGCCAGAGACGGAGCAGCCTTCGGCGCGGCTGAGGGGAACGGCTGCGCCATCGCTTCGTTGCGGGTTACAGGATCACGGCTGGCGACCTGACCCGGAGCGGCCAGTTCGGAGCGCTGGACCGGGGAGGAGGAAACAGACCGGGCCGTCGACGGCTGAACACCGCCGTAACCACCGGACGGGTAAGCCTGCCCCATACCTCCATTGGACGCCATGTTCTGGTTGGCATAACCACCCTGCGGGGCAGATGCGTAACCGCCGTTCATGTCGCCCCGCGGAATGGGAGCCTGCCCGTAAGATCCGGCGCCCTGCCGGTTGGGAATAGATGCCGTGGTCATCTGGTCCGGTCCACTGGAGAAGAGGCCGCTGAACCGCGTTGCATCCGAGCTGCAGCCCGTTGCGACGCTTGCCAGCATTGCCGCTGCGAACATTTTTGCGACTGATTTTCCGATTTTAGGCGAATTACTCATACGCATGACTCGATCTACACTGACGCCAACCCGCCGCATCACGATCGATCCGGCGCAACTTCATTCTTTGCAAGGCACCTTTCCCAGAGGAGGAAAACCATGCGTCTATGGAGATGATTAAAGCGCGTTAGTGTTACCACGCCGTTAAAACGTTAAGCCGTTTGGAGCTTTTTTGACACTTCGATAACCATGTCGCGCGCGGCATGTGCCACGAAGAAACAACAATACAATTGAAAATCAGAGGCTTGAGATAATTCAGAACATTCGAAGGCAGACATGGACCGCCCTCAAAATTTTCACTTTGTCACAAATGGCGCGCTATATGGGTCGCCAGAGGCAGATAAGGCGTCTCGAACAGTTCCTCCCGCTCGAATCGGCTGCCCGTCTTTGAAAAGCGCGTCATGACGCAGCGGTCGTCTTCCGTGATGACCGGCGCGATCATCATGCCGCCGGAAACGATCTGTTCCGCGAAGAAACGCGGCATGGTGGTGAACGCCGCCGTGGAAACGATACGGTCGAACGTACCTTCCCCGACCAGGCCGTTGCTGCCATCGGCCTGCCGGATGACGACATTGCGGATGGAAAGGTCGTCGAGATTGTTCTGCGCGGTCTGAACCAGCGTCTTGAAGCGCTCGAGCGAGAAGACACGCTCGACCCGCCGCGCCATGATCGCGGTCATGAAACCGCTGCCAGTGCCGATTTCCAGCACGCGCTGCCCCGGCTTCAACTGAAGGCGAGCGAGCGTCTTCACCGCCATGTCGGCCCCTTCCATGAAGGAGCCGCAGTCCAGCGGAATGGTCCGGCTGGAATAGGCGTCGTTCGCGAACTGCGCCGGAACGAACCTGGAGCGCGGCGTCTGCTCGACAGCCGTCAAAAGGTCGAGGTCGGAAATCCCCTCGCCCCTCAGCCGAAGCACGAGAGCGGCAAAACCTTCCTTTTCGACCATGGCGGATTTCAATCGGCGACTCCGAATCCAAGAGCTTGAGCAACACGATCCTTGACCGTGTAATCGGTAAGGTCAAGCTTCAGCGGCGTAACGGAGATCTTGCCATGCTTGAGAGCGTGGATATCGGTGCCTTCGCGGAAGGTGCCGAGGCGTTCGCCGAAGCGCAGCCAGTAATAGGGGAAACCGCGACCGTCCTTGCGTTCTTCAACCGTCAGGCCAAAATCCAGCTTACCCTGCCCTGTCACCGATATACCCTGCACATCGTCCGGCGCGCAGTTCGGGAAATTGAGGTTGAGGAACGTACCGTCAGGCAGATCGACGTCGATCAGCTTGCGGATGAGATCCGGCGCGTGGGTTTCCGCAACTTCCCAAGGAGCAGCACGCCCTTCGGCGTGGTTGAACGCCTGGCTGAGCGCAAAGGAACGTACGCCCTGGAGCGTGCCTTCGATGGCACCTGCGATCGTGCCGGAATAGGTCACGTCATCAGCCATGTTGGCACCGGCATTGACGCCCGACAGAACGAGATCAGGCTTTTCCGGCAGAACCTCGCGAATGCCCATGATGACGCAATCGGTCGGCGTGCCGCGCAGCGCGTAGTGCTTGTCGGAAATCTTCCGCAGACGAAGCGGCTCCGAAAGCGTCAGCGAATGCGCCAGCCCGCTCTGGTCCGTTTCCGGTGCAACGATCCACACATCGTCGGAAAGCGTGCGGGCGATACGCTCCAGCACCGCAAGTCCTTCGGCATGAATGCCATCGTCGTTCGTCAACAGAATCCGCATGTTTCATCTCTCCGGTGCCGTATCCCCGTTTGGGGACACTATGATTTCTCTCACAGAAGCTTACCGCCCCCGCCATTCCGGGGGCGTCTCGAGAAGCCTGACAATCAGGCCGCCTTTTCGATCCGCTTCAGGCCGCCCATATAGGGCAGCAGCACATCAGGAATTGTGACAGAACCGTCTTCGTTCAGATAATTTTCGAGAACGGCGATCAGGCAGCGGCCAACCGCCGTACCCGAACCGTTCAGCGTGTGAACGAACTTCGTGGCCTTGTCATCCTTGCCACGGTAACGCGCATTCATGCGACGTCCCTGGAAATCGCCGCAGACCGAGCAGGACGAGATTTCGCGGTAGGTGTTCTGACCCGGCAGCCAAACTTCGAGATCGTAGGTCTTGCGCGCACCGAAGCCCATGTCGCCGGTGCACAGCGTCATGGTGCGGAAATGCAGGCCAAGACGCTTCAGCACTTCCTCAGCGCAGGCCGTCATGCGCTCATGCTCGGCAATCGAGCTTTCCGCATCGGTGATCGAAACGAGTTCGCACTTCCAGAACTGATGCTGGCGCAACATGCCACGCGTATCGCGACCGGCCGAACCTGCTTCCGAACGGAAGGACGGCGTCAGCGCGGTAAAGCGCAGCGGCAACTTTTCCTGCTCGAGGATTTCTCCGCCAACGAGGTTGGTCAGCGTCACCTCGGCGGTCGGGATCAGCCAGCGGCCGTCTGTCGTCTTGAACAGGTCTTCCGAAAACTTGGGAAGCTGGCCGGTGCCGAACATCGCCTCATCTCGCACCAAAAGCGGCGAAGACACTTCCGTGTAACCGTGCTCGCTGGTGTGAAGGTCAATCATGAACTGACCGAGCGCGCGCTCCAGGCGGGCGAGCTGGCTGGTGAGAACGGTAAAGCGCGCACCGGAAAGCTTGGCGGCACGTTCGAAATCCATATAGCCGAGCTCTTCGCCGATGTCGAAGTGCTCTTTCGCCTCATGGTTCCAGCCGGGCTTCTGGCCAATGGTGCGGGCAACCACGTTATCGTGCTCGTCCTTGCCAAGTGGAACATCATCCAGCGGAATGTTGGGGATGCGCGACAGGGCGTCGTTGAGCTCGGCGGTGACCCGACGGTCCTCCTCCTCGGCGCGCGGCATATCTTCCTTGATGGCGGCGACTTCCGCCTTCAGCTTCTCTGCCAGCTCCGTGTTCTTCTGCGCCATGGCGGCGCCAATTTCCTTGGAAGCGGCATTGCGACGCGACTGCATGTCCTGCAGGGACTGGATAACGGAACGGCGCTTTTCATCGAGCGCGATCAGACCGGCTGACGCAGGCTCGACGCCACGGCGGGCAAGTCCCGCATCGAAAGCTTCAGGGTTTTCACGTATCCATTTAATGTCGTGCATCGTGGTTCCAGACCGTTATTGGCGTTCAGTACAAAAACAAAACGCCGGGACGAATGGCCCGGCGTCTGGAGAAAAATGCTGATGGAAAACCGTCAGGCCTCGCCGGAACCTTCAAGCTCCCGGCCTTCGGAATCCTTAGCGCGCTTCTTCTCCACGAGTCGAGCCATGTAGATGGAAATCTCGTAGAGAATGATCGCAGGCAGCGCAAGACCGATCTGGGACATCGGATCCGGCGGCGTCAGCACCGCGGCGACCACGAAGGCCAGGACGATGGCGAACTTGCGCTTCTCGCGCAGCCAGTCGCTCGTCAGGATGCCGACGCGCGCAAGCAGCGTGGTCACGACAGGCAACTGGAACACCAGACCGAACGAAAGCACCAGCGTCATGATGAGGCTGAGATATTCGGACACCTTCGGCATCAGCGAAATCGCCACTTCGCCATCTTCCGGAAGTTGCTGCATGGCCAGGAAGAACCACATCACCATCGGCGTGAAGAAGAAATAGACGAGTGCCGCACCGATCAGGAAAAGGATGGGCGATGCGATGAGGAACGGCAGGAAGGCGGCGCGTTCGTTCTTGTAAAGACCCGGAGCCACGAACTTGTAGAGCTGTGAGGCGATGACCGGGAAGGAAATCACCATGGCGCCGAACATGGCAACCTTGATCTGCGTGAAGAAGAACTCCTGCGGCGCAGTATAGATCAGCGACGATTTCGCCACATCCAGCCCGGCCCACAGAACCGCCCACTTGTAGGGGATGACCAGCAGGTTGAAGAGATGCTTGGCAACGGCGAAACAGGCGATGAAAGCGATGAAGAACGCACCAAGCGCCCAGATCAGCCGCGTGCGCAGCTCCATGAGGTGCTCGATAAGCGGCTGCGGCTTATCTTCGATTTCCTCACTCATGCGTCATCCTTTTTGGCCTTGGCAGCCTTGGCTTTCGGTTTGGCGGCCACAGTCCCGGCGCCGTCCTTCGCTGCAGCCGTCTTCCGGGCAGCCGTCTTCCTGACCGGCTTGAGGGCTGCGGGTTCGCTGGTCTTCGGCGAGATGGCAGCAGCATCCGACGCAGCTGCCGCCTTGGTCCGGGCGACACGTTTCGGCTTGGCGGCGACCAACTCGGCCTCAACCGTCGCAGCTGACTGTGCAGGAACTGCATCAGCAGACGTCTTTTTCGCCCGTGTACGCTTCGGCTTGGTATCCGCGGTTTCGGTGGCGGCAGCAGTGGCAGCTGCCGTGACCGGAGCGACGGCCACCGGGACCACCGGTGCCGTCTCGGGCATCTTCAGGTCCGGCAGCTTCGATGTCTCTTCAGGAGCGCTGACCAGCGGCGCGACAGGCTCGCTCGTTTCCGGAGCGGCCGTAGAAGTCGACGCAGTGGGCGTGGTCACCTTCTGCAGGTCCGACTTGATCTCGTTCCCGAGCTGACGCAGCGGGTTCATCGCATCGCGCAGCGAATTAGTCGGGTTCAGGTTGCGAACGTCCGATATCGTCTGACGCACATCGTCCATGTCAGCCTCTTTCAAGGCCTCATCGAACTGACTGCGGAAATCGCCCGCCATCTTGCGAAGACCGGCCATCGTCTTTCCGAAGGCGCGGATCATTGGCGGCAAGTCCTTCGGGCCGACGACCACGATCAAAACGACCGCAATCACCAGAAGCTCGCTCCAGCCGATATCTAACATCAAAATGCTCCCGAAACCGGTTCGGCAATCTCAACGCAAGCAGGAAAACCTGCTTACTTGATCTCGTCGGCCTTGTGCTCGACCGTCTTCGCATTGGCGTCGGTAGACGCAGGCGGCGGCGTCTGATCCTCGTCGGCGATGCCCTTCTTGAAGCTCTTGATGCCCTTGGCGACATCGCCCATCAGTTCAGGAATCTTGCCACGTCCAAAAAGGACGAGAACAATCACCAGCACGATGAGCCAATGCCACACACTAAAAGAACCCATAACTGCAACTCCTGAATTTCGCTTTCAGACGATGTAAGATGTTTGGAGGGCTTTTTCAAACAGCAAATCGCCCATTCAACAATGAGTGTGCAGAATCTTTTTCCGCTTAAATTCCAAGCAGTAGAACTCGCACGTCAATCGTCGCCATCACCGCCGCTGGGCGCCAGCAATCCAAGCTCCTCCAGATCGAGCTGCGTGATGGGATCCTCGTCCTCGCGAAGCTCGTCGCTCATCATCGGCAGAGGCACACCGAAATTGGAAGGAATGCGGCCGGAAAGCAGCCCTGCCCCCTTCAATTCCTCGAGTCCGGGAAGGTCGCGCAACTCCTCAAGCCCGAAATGGTCGAGGAATTCGACCGTCGTGCCGATCGTGACAGGTCTGCCGGGCGTACGCCGACGACCGCGAAACCGGACCCAGCCGGCCTCCATCAGCACGTCGAGCGTGCCGCGCGAAGTCTGCACACCGCGGACATCCTCGATTTCCGCCCGCGTCACTGGCTGGTGATAGGCAATGATCGCCAGAACCTCGAGTGCCGCCCGCGACAGCTTCTTCGGCTCCTTCTCGTCGGTGCGAATGACGAAGGACAGATCGCCCGCCGTACGGAACGCCCAGTTCCCGCCGACCTGAACGAGATTGACGCCACGGCCATTGTAGAAAACCTTGAGCTTCCACATGATGGACGCAACATCCATGCCGCGTGGAAGACGGTCTGCGATGAAGGCTTCGGACACCGGCTCGGCTGAGGCAAAGACCAGAGCTTCGGCGATCCGCTCGGCCTCTTTCAGCTGCCGCTCGGAAAATGCAGCGGTCTCTGCCCCCGTATCATCAGCCACCATGACGGCTTCATCGCCGGAATTGTGCTCGGAAGCATGTTGGTCAGTCGTCATTCTTGATCCTTTCGGCAGCCTCAGCCTCGCTGCGCCCCTCTCCCTTGCGCACGTAGAGTGGCTGGAAAGCGCCGTCCTGCCGGATTTGCAGGGTGCCTTCGCGCACCAGTTCCAGCGAGGCGGCAAAGGCGCTGGCGATGGCAGTCACCCGCATCGCCGGGTCCGGCACATATCGCAGCAGATAGTGGTCGAGTGCGGTCCAATCCCCGACATCGCCGAGAAGGTCGGTCAGAAGCTCGCGGGCCTCGACCAGCGACCAGACCTGCCGCTTTTCAATCGTGACCTGTGTGATCGCCTGCCTCTGCCTCAGATTGGCATAGGCGCTCAGGAGGTCGTAGAGGTTTGCTTCATAGGACGAGCGGCTGACATGGGGAATATGCTCCGGTGCGCCGCGCGCAAAGATATCCCGACCAAGCTGGTCGCGGTTGACGAGTTTTTCCGCCGCATCGCGCATCGCTTCCAGACGCTTCAGCCGGAAGGCCAGCGTCGCGGCCATTTCCTCACCCGATGGCCCATCGTCTTTCGATTGCTGCGGAATGAGAAGCTTGGATTTCAGGAAGGCAAGCCACGCCGCCATCACCAGATAGTCGGCGGCAAGTTCGATGCGCACCCGACGCGCGCTTTCCACGAATTGCAGATATTGCTCGGCCAGCGCCAGCACCGAAATGCGTGACAGATCGACCTTCTGCGTCCGCGCCAGATGGAGCAGCAGATCGAGCGGACCTTCAAACCCTGCCACATCGATGACAAACGCGGCTTCGCCGGTCAGCCGCTCAGGCGATACATCCTGCCAGAGCTTCTCCATCGGCGTAGAATTGCGAGATTTGTCTGCGGCCATCGTTCCATCCGCCGGGCATCCGGCCTGTCATCCCGAACCAGATGGAACGGTTCTCTCAGGAAACCGCCCACATGGCGTTGAATTCCGCTCTCAACGACGCCTCGTCAGATGCATCTGCGACCGGGAAACCGATCTCGACGGCGCGTGCACGCTCCAAGGAACGGCCGGAAAGAACGGGAACCTCCTTCACGACCTGAAGCATTTCACCCATGACCCCGTTGCAATGCAAGACCATATCACAGCCGCCCTCAACAATATTCGCCGCCCGCTCGCCAAGCGTGCCCTTGAGCGCGTTCATCGAGCTGTCGTCCGACATCAGAAGGCCGTCGAAACCGATGCGCCCGCGAATGATCTCATCGATGACCCTAGCGGAGGTGGTTGCCGGACGTTCGCGATCGACGGCATTGAAGACGAGATGGGCGCTCATCGCCATCAGCTCGCGATTAAGCGCACGGAACGGGACGAAATCATGGGCGTCCAGATCGTCCAGCGGCACGTCCACTACTGGCAGCTCATGATGCGAATCGACCATGCCGCGGCCGTGACCGGGCATGTGCTTCATGACCGGCAGCATGCCGCCAGCCTTGAGGCCGTCCGCCGCCGCCTGCCCCATCTCCGCGACCATCTGCGGTGAATACCCGTAGGCACGGTTGCCGATGACGTTGCTGGCGCCTTCCACCGGAACGTCGAGCACGGGCAGGCAATCCACGTTGATGCCGAACCTCATGAGGTCGAAGGCATGCAGACGCGACATCAACCATGCGGCGCGCAATCCGGCATCGCGATCCCGCTCATAGATCTCACCCAGGATGCGGGCATTGGGATAGGCCTGCAGGACCGGCGGCTTGATTCGCTGCACGCGCCCGCCTTCCTGATCGATCAGCACCGGGGCATCCGGACGGCCGACCGCATCGCGCATCGACGCAACGAGATCGCTGATCTGCTGCGGCTCACCGATGTTGCGGCCGAACAGGATGAAACCCCATGGGCGCTCGTCTCGATAAAGAGCGATCTCGTCAGCCGTCAGTTCGAGGCCGCTGCATCCAAGGATCATAGCTTTGGAAACTGTCATGATGTCATGCCCGCAAAAAAATCAGAAATGGAAGGAATGTCACAAAAAAGCCGGGAGCGTCATCCGTCCCGGCTTTCGTCTTGCAGGTCGCTATTATCAGCGGGCGACGAGGCAGCTTCCGCCTGCGGCGCGGTATCGTTCGCACAGCGCCACGGCTTCATTCTTGTCGCCAGCCGGGATACGGACACGGTAGAACGTGCCCTTGCCGGCAATTTCGGCAGCCTTGATGTCCACACCGCGTCCGCCGATGACCGAACCGAACTTGGCCGACAGGCTCTGGTAGGACTTCTGCGCTTCCGCCTGGCTCGGCAAGGAGGCAACCTGAACATAATAGCCGCCGGAAGACGGTGTGCTGGTTGCAGCCGGGGTGGCGGCGGCAGTCTGCTGTGTCGCCTGCGGCTGCGCCGGAGCCGTCGGGCGGACATTGCCCTGATCTGTGACGGTGGCAACCACTGTGGCGGGCTGTGCGGACGGACGCGTTGCCGGAAGCGGAGCTGCCGACGGCGATGCGGCCGCGGGCGCCGTTGTGGCAGGTGCGGCAGGCGTATGGTTCTGCGCAGGCTCCGGCGTGACCGGAACGCGGGACGCGGCGATCACGGCAGGAACACCCTCGCCCGGCGTCGCCGCCTGCGGCGCAGCGAGTTCCTCAACCTTGGCGGTCTGCGCAGGCTGTGCGGCCGGTGCGTCAACCTCCTGAGCCACGAGCGTACCGTCAGGCTTGACGATCATCGTACGCACCTTGCGTGGCGAGACGCCAGGCGTTGCAGTGGTTTCGCTCTGCGCTGCCTTTTCTTCCGGCGACAGCAGGCGCGGATCTTCCGTCTCACCGACAGGCGTGCCTGCGGCAGCTATATCGGCATCGTCTTCGTTTTCCAGCGGAAGCTGCTCAGGGATCAGCGTGCGCTGAACCACATCGACGGGCTCTTCGTTGCTGGAGATCAGCGATGGCTGCTTCGGATCGGCAGCGCTGCCACCGGCAACGCGATCATAGACTGCCTTGTCCTGGTTCGGGACAACGCGACCGCCCGGATTTTCCGGAACGACCTTCATCGGATCGCTGTCGGCGGAAATGATGACCGGCGCGCCGCCGGAACCCTGGCTGGACGAACCACCGAACATCAGCGCGTAAACGCCACCGCCGACGAGCACGAGGCCCAGTGCGGCAGCAGCCGGCATCAGCCAGCGACGTCCGCTACGTTCCTCTTCGCCGCGATAGGCGGCCTGGTGATCGACATAACCACTGCCGTTGTCCCGCGACTGGCTGCCACGCGATGTGGCGGCTTCCTGCATGGAACGGCGGAAATCTTCCTCCAGCGCACGCTCAAACTCATCGACATCCTGCGGCGGCTGAATGGGCGCGCGTGCCTGTGCGGCAGGTCCGCGCATCTCGGCGTTCTTGTGACGATCCAGACCACCGGTGACCGCAGGCGCAAACAGCGCAGCGAGTTCGGTATCGATGTCCAGATCTTCCTCGTGGCGGCGAACCGGCTTCGGTTCGAAAACTGCAACCGGCAGTTCCGGTACATCCATCTCGGTGATGGTTTCGGGATGCTCTTCCGTTTCACCGATCTGCGACGGATCGAACGGCAGGCTTTCCAGCGATTCCGGAGCAGCAGCCTGCGGTGCAGGCGCGGCGGCAACAGGGGCAGCCGGACGAGGCGCAGCGGGTGCCTGAGCGACTGCGACAGGCGCGGACGCGGCAGCTGCAGGCGCGGCGGCAACCGTCACGGTCGCAGGACGCGTCGAAGCGGCCGGAGCGACACGAACCGGGATCGGCGCGACCACAGGCGCAGGACGAGGTTGGGCCGCGACAACGGGTGCCGCAACGACCGGCGCGGCGGCTACAGGTTCCGACACCACGTCTATCGAGGAGATTTCCGACAGGTCCAGATCAAGATCGAGATCATCGAGCGCCAGCTGGAAATCGTCGTCGTTGAAGCCCTCGAACTCGCCAGCCGGAGCATCGCCAACAGGCACCTCGGCCATGACCGGTTCTTCCCGAACCGGAGCGGACACGACAGGCTCCCGCGCAACGGACGTTTCCGTCTCACGTGTCGGAATGGAGTATTTCGCAACGTCGTAGATCAGCTCATCCATCGGCGACAGCTGGTCTGTGGCAGCAGAGGCAGCAACCGGCGCAAAGGACGGCGCGACATCCTGCGCCTGAACGGCGGCAGGCGTCGGCTCCACGCGGGCTTCAACCCGGCGAGGCTCGGCAGCAGGCACATCGCGGCGCGCGCCGAAATTGGCAAGCGGCAGACGAAGACCGGAAAACTCCAGCGACGAACGGCCGACATGCGACGGCGCACGAACCGTCGGAGCAACCGGTGCAGGCGCAGCCGGCGCTTCGGCGGCAACGGCCTGCTCTACCTCGTCAACAAGATCGAATGCAGAAGACTGCGCGACGTCTGCATGTGCATAGTGCTGCTGGCTCGAGGACACATCGGCAGGCAGCTCGGGCATCTCATGCCATTCGGCCTGCTGCGGCTCGAAGGATGGCTCGGGCTGCCACTGTGGCTGCTCGTAAGCGGCTTCCTGATAGGCAGCAGGCTGGGGCTGACGCGGCTGAACATCGAAAACTTCGGCAACGACGCTCGCGTCATCGCGAAAATCGTCGCGGATATCGAAGGGCTGCGCGCCCTCAACCTGCGGCGTATAGGCGAACTCAGCGCCGGGAAGAGGCTCCTCCCTGACCTGCGGCTCTGCGGCAGGTGCGAAGTCCGGCTCGCGGCGTGCGAAGACGGACTCGACGCGCTGCATGAAGTCACCGGCATGGATACCGCCGCGCACATCGTTGGCCGGATCGAGAACCACCGGCTCGGTGTCGGGCGCATCATACACCTCGAACTCGCGCAGCAATTCGTCTTCAAGATTGAATTCGGGTTCGCGCCGGACGGCCGGCGACGCAACGGACTGCGTAGCCTGGGACGTCACATGCGAAGGACGATCCTCGAAGCCGACGATACGCGCCAGCTCTGCCAGGGGATCATTGTCAGCGAACTCCTCGGACCGGTTGCCCCGGTTATACGCGACATTTTTTTCGACCATTACGTGTTCCACCATCTACGCATTACAGCTCTTGCCAGCGTATTGTGAGCAAATAATGGTGATATGTTATCGCATCTCGTCAGGTGCGTCCGCTCCCAAAAGAGCAAGTCCGGACTTCAAAACATTCGCGACAGCATTCACCAGCCCGAGTCTGGCAATGCTCAATTCTCGGTTTTTATCGTTAACAAAACGTAATTCCGGCTGATCTTTACCTTTGTTCCAGTGTCCGTGGAAGAAACTCGCCAGGTCGTAAAGGTAAAACGCAAGGCGATGCGGCTCCTGCGTGAGCGCCGCAGATTCGATCAGACGCGGATATTCCGCAAGCTTCGCAACAAGCTGCAACTCATTGATATCGCTAATCAATGATGCAGAGGATGCCAACTCTTCCGTTGTTGGAGCAAGACCCGGAAACGCCTCTTTCGCCTGCCGGAAGACCGACATGCAACGGGCGTGCGCATACTGCACATAAAAGACCGGATTGTCCTTCGACTGCTCCGTTACTTTGGCAAAATCGAAGTCGAGCGGCTCGGAATTCTTCCGGTAGAGCATCATGAATCGCACGGGATCGCGTCCGACCTCGTCTACGACGTCGCGCAATGTGACGAAATCGCCGGAGCGCTTCGACATCTTGACCGGCTCGCCATCGCGGAAAAGCTTCACGAGCTGGCACAGCAGAACCGTCAGCTTCGAGTTGCCTTCGGACACGGCCCGCGCAACGGCTTCCAGACGCTTGACGTAACCGCCATGGTCCGCGCCGAGTACATAGATCATCTCCTTGAAGCCGCGGTCGTACTTGTTCTTGAAGTAGGCCACGTCGGCAGCGAAATAGGTGTAAGACCCGTCCGACTTCATCAGGGCGCGGTCCATGTCATCGCCGACTTCCGTCGAACGGAACAGCGTCTGTTCGCGGTCTTCCCAGTCATCAGGCAGCTCACCCTTCGGCGGCGGCAGGGTTCCCTTGTAGACGTGTCCCTTGAACGTCAGGTCGTTGATGGCCGACAGGATTGGCCCGCCATTGCCCTCGTGCAGCGTGCGCTCCGAGAAGAACACGTCATGCTTGACGTTGAGGGCAGCCAGATCCTCGCGGATCATCACCATCATCGCAGCGATCGCCTTGTCCTTGACGATCGGCATCCACTTGTCTTCCGGCATGGTGCGCAGCTTGATGCCGAACTCATCGGCAAGCGCCTGACCGACCGGAACGAGATAGTCGCCCGGATAAAGACCGGGTGGAATCGTGCCGACGTCTTCGCCAAGCGCCTCCCGGTAACGCAGGAATACCGAACGCGCCAGGACATCGATCTGCGAACCAGCGTCGTTGATGTAATATTCCTTGGTGACGTCATAACCGGCAAACGCAAGCAGGTTCGCCAGCGTATCGCCGACAACCGCACCACGGCAGTGACCGACATGCATCGGACCCGTGGGGTTGGCGGAAACATATTCGACGTTGACCTTCTGGCCACTACCGACCTTGGAGCGGCCGAAATCCGTGCCTTCTGCAATCATGCCCGACAGGAGGCGCTGCCAGTAGCCGACTGAAACCTTGAGGTTGATGAAGCCGGGGCCGGCGACGTTGACGCTGTCTACATCAGGATCCTGCTGGAGCGCAGGGACGATCAGTTCGGCAAGCGCACGCGGATTGGTGCCGAGCGGCTTTGCCAGAACCATGGCGGCATTGGTCGCGACATCGCCGTGGCTCGCATCGCGCGGCGCTTCGACGGTCACTCGACCGAAATCGATATTTTCGCGGTTTTCTTTCACGAGATCGACTGTCTCGAGCGCGTTTTTGATTCGGGTATCGAAATCGGCAAAAATATTCATCGTTCCAACCTGCGCGAAGCGCTTTCTCTTTTCATGTCCGGCAATATGTCTATGTCACCAGCCGGGGTTCGCGATCGCCCGCTGCCCTATCGTAAATCGGGTGTATGGTCAAACAGCCGCTGGTGAGTACGCAGTGCATAACTGTCCGTCATACCGGCCAGATAATCACCGACATGGCGGGCCTTGGCGGCAACGCTCATGCCCGAAATGCTGTCCACCCAGTAGTGGCTCTGCATTTCAGCGGGCGTTTCCATGTAGCGGTGGAAAAGATCCGTGACGATCTGGGTGGCGCCCGCACGGATGCGCATGATTTCCGGATTCCGGTAGATGTGGCCGAACAGGAGCTTCTTGATCTGCCTGTCGGTTTCGGCCATCGCCGGGGAAAAAGTCGCGACAGTCAGGTCCGCGCCGCGAACGTCGGCCGCGCTCTTCGGCTTCAGTCTTTCGAGATTGTGCTGGGCAACGCCGATCACGTCCTCGACCATTCGGGTGATCTGCCGGCGCATGATCTCGTGCGCGAAGCGGTCATCGTCCAGTTTCGGATATTTCGCCCGCACCTCCGCCATCAGCCCGGAGAGAAACGGCACCTCCTCCAGCATATCGAAGGTCAGATATCCGGCGCGCAGGCCGTCGTCGATGTCATGGGTGTTGTAGGCGATGTCGTCGGCGATGGCGGCGACCTGCGCCTCGAGACTGGCATAGCTGCCGATCTCGAGATCCTGCAACTGGCAATATTCGATTATGGGCAAAGGCACCGGCCCCTTGATACCCTCACCATTGGCGTCAATCAGCGGCCCGTTATGCTTGACCAGACCTTCCAGCGTCTCCCATGTCAGGTTGATGCCGTCATATTCGGCGTAGCGCCGCTCCAGCTTGGTCACGATGCGCAGCGACTGGGCGTTGTGGTCGAAACCGCCATAGGGTTTCAGAACCTCGTCCAGCGCATCCTCGCCCGTATGACCGAACGGCGTGTGTCCGAAATCGTGAACGAGCGCCACGCCTTCGGCCAGATCCTCGTCCAGCTTCAGGGCGCGCGCCAAGGCGCGGGCGATCTGCGCCACCTCGATGGTGTGGGTCAGGCGCGTGCGATAATGATCGCCATCCGGGCTGATGAACACCTGCGTCTTGTGCTTGAGGCGGCGGAAGGCTGTTGTATGGACGATGCGGTCACGGTCGCGCTGGAACTCGGATCGCGTCAGGCTGGTCTCTTCCGGGAAAAGACGCCCACGCGTCGTCCATGGATCGGCAGCGTAAACCGCCCTCTCCCCACTTCCGAAACCCAGTGCACGCTGATCAATTATCATACCTTGTCCTGCCATATGGCCATTGACCTTTTCATCTACCCTTCATACCTATCGCGAAGGTTGCCGCAAAGCACGTTCGCAATGCGGTAACGCTATAGACGGCCAATTTGACTGGTTTATAATCGGTCTTGCACAGAACTTTACTCGCCGGTTCTTGACCCCGGTTGGAGAAACGACATGACGACTGACATCACACTCTCCGAATCCGCCGCAAAACGAATCGCCCAGATCGTTGCTGCAGACGCTGGAAAACAGGCCCTTCGCGTTTCCGTGGAAGGCGGCGGCTGTTCCGGATTTTCCTATAAGTTCGATCTGGACGGCGAGCCGACTGACGACGACATCGTTATCGCCCGTGGCGAGGCCAAAGTACTGATCGACAGCATGTCGGTGGTCTATATGGCCGGCTCCGAAATCGACTTCGTGGACAACCTCCTTGGCCAGTCCTTCCAGATCAAGAACCCGAACGCGGTCGCCAGCTGCGGCTGCGGCACAAGCTTCTCCATCTGACGTCTCTTTCCACCGTTACCACAGCGCCGTTTATGGAAAACGGTGGAAATCACGGCTGCATCGGCTAAAAGAATCCTCACAAGAGGGAAAACTCCGATGAAGATTGCCACCTGGAACATCAATGGCGTCAAGGCGCGTATCGAAAACCTTTGCCAGTGGCTGAAAGATTCGTCGCCGGACATCGTTTGCCTCCAGGAAATCAAATCGGTGGACGAAGGTTTTCCACGCCTTGAGATAGAGGCGCTGGGTTATCACGTCGAAACTCACGGCCAGAAAGGCTTCAACGGCGTTGCCTTGCTGTCAAAGGTAAGGCCGGATGAGGTCAATCGCGGCCTTCCCGGCGACGACGCCGACGAACAGGCCCGCTTCATCGAAGGCGTATTTTCGGTCGAGGGCGGCGTCATCCGCGTCTGTTCGCTTTATCTGCCGAACGGCAACCCGCCGGACGATCCGGTCAAATATCCTTACAAACTTGCATGGATGGAGCGGCTGCGCCGCTTCGCCGAAGATCGCCTCGCGCTGGAAGAACCGCTTGTCCTGGCGGGTGACTACAACGTGATCCCCGAACCATTCGATTGCCACGATCCGCGCGTGTGGGAAGGCGATGCGCTCTTCCTGCCGCAGACGCGGGCCGCCTTCCGCAGGCTGGAAAATCTGGGGTTCACGGATGCCGCCCGTGCAACGACCGATGCTGCGGGGCTTTATTCTTTCTGGGATTATCAGGCTGGCGCATGGCCGAAGAACAACGGCATCCGCATCGACCACCTGATGCTGTCGGCGGAAGCTTCCGACCGGCTGCAGTCCGTTGCCATCGAAAAACACGTCCGCGGATGGGAAAAGCCATCAGACCATGTGCCGGTCTGCGGTTACTTCGATTTCCGGCCGGTCAACGCATAACCGGCCAATCACCAGCAAGTTCTCGCGGGCGATACAGGCCGTATGGCGTCAGGGTATCATCAGGTCCTGACGGACCAATTCAATCGAGATCTTCGCCACGCATGCTCTGCGCCAGGGAAATCGCGGAGCGGCGGTCGTTTTCCGAGGCTAGCGAGAACGCCTGTTCCTGAATGTTCTGGATCCAGGTGCAATCGGCTGCCGTGCACTTGTCCAGCGCCGCCGTCATGAACGCCAGTCCACGCGTCGTCTGACCTTCCTGGAACAGCAGATTGCCGAAGATCGACATCGCACCCGCATGGCCGTGCCTGCGGGCCTGATTGAGCCACTTCTTGGCCTGCTGCACATCGGCGCGACCGCCCTCACCTGCGAGGATCATTTCCGCCAGCTTGAACTGCGCTTCCGCCACGCCGAAGGTGGAAGCTACCTGGAAATAGAGTTGCCGCGCCTGTGACATATCCATCCTCACCGGGCTACCGGGAATGCCATGGCGATAATAATTCGCGAGCGACAGCAGCGCGTTGACGAAGAAGCCGGTATCTTCCGAACCGGGCTCGACACCCTGGCTGGCGATTTCGCTGTAGATCTTGAAAGCCTCGAAGTCGTTCTTTGCAACACCGTCGCCATAGGCGTACATGTTTGCCAGCGCCCAGCGCGAACCGGTGTGGCCCTTTTCCGCAGCGTAACGGTAGGCCTCGACAGCCTCGTCCTTGTTGCCGTTCTTGTAGGCCTTGAAGCCGAACTTGAACAGATCAAAGGGGCCGGATTCCTTCGTCACGCCTGCATTGATATCGAAAGCCGCAGCAGGCATTGCGAGCGACGCAAGCATCATGCCCAGGAAGAGCGACTTCAAAACGTTGGCTTCACATTTCAGCATTTCAGCGAACTTCTCTCACTCTTCCCGGCGTATAGCCAATACTTGCGGAATACTGCAAAGCCAAATTCCGCCGGGGCGCGATTTTTCGAATACACTGCGTCTTTCCGGCAGCACTTCCCAGCGCACCACCGATGGTCTGCTGCGGTAATTGCTCAAGTTTTTCAGTGAGACAGATATAGACATAATTTCCGGCAATATCGCGGCGTTCCACCGCTCCTTTACCGGCATCAAGCAAGTGCCGGGACCGAAATCCCCTCGTTACTTGCTTAAACCCTGAATCCAAATCCGTTTTCACTTTCCGCAATTCCGCCGGTCCATAAAAAACGCCTGCATATTCTTCCATTCCCCCGTCCGTGAACAAAGCCAAGCACCTTGTTTGTGGCGGGAAATGGACAAATCTGCCTACATTCCAACGCGGCTCAAAGCTTGCAGAAAAGTGTTGCGAAATCGTCACAAAACTACGGCGCTAGAAAATTTTGTCCATCAGGAATCACAGTGCAACATGAAAAAGGCCCGGTTGGTAAACCGGACCTTTCCAATCGTTACAACACACAGATTGCCTCAGAACTTGACCTTCACACCGGTCGAGATCGCGGCAACGATATCGTTGCCAAAATCGTAGCCAGCCTCATCGCCGCAACGGGCCGTGGATGGGCCGCAAGGTGCTCCCGCAATCGACGAACTACCGGACGTTAGGAGACCGACCGCACCTGCGATCTTGAACTCGATATTCTTGTAAGGTGAATAAATGAGTTGCGTACCGACCATCCACGTATCGGTCTGCGTACCGATAACTGTCGAGGTGCCACGATCCCAGGTCAGGCTAACAGCGCCGCTCCACTGTTCGTTGAACTTGTGACCGATACCGCCGGAAATCGTCCAGCCATCGCGATAGAACAGGTCGAGCGTGTTGATGGCCGCAGTCGTTCCGGCAACGCAGGTCGGCGAACCAATCGCGCAGAAAGGGATCGTCTGGATCTGGCTCCAATCGGTCCATTTTACCGAACCGAACGCAAGCCAGCCGGGCGCGATGCCAGACTGCACTTTCCACTCGATGCTATCAGGCATGGAAACCGCACCGTAAACCGGTGTAATTCTGCCGGAGATCGCGTTTAGACCAAGTGGAAGATGGGTTAGATCGACATTGCCCGTCAGATCAACGTCAACGGCGCTGTTATAAACGAGGCTTGTGCGGAAGGCGATTTCAGGAATTTCGTAAGCCAGACCGGCACGCCAGCCCCAGCCATCGCCTTCCATTTCCAGCTTGCCGACACCGTCATAAATGGACGTGGGTATGCCGTTTGCGGTCATGAAGGACGGTGACAACACCTGACGGTATTTGTACCCGTTGATTTCCTGATAGAAACCGCCACCGATAATCGAGAAATCACCCTTGCCGAGATCGAATTTCACGCGGCAGGTCGTGGCGTAGTTGTGCGATTTGACCTTGGTTTCGATATTATAGCTCGACCCCTGCCAGATGCCGGGATTAAGGTCCGCACCCCACGGCTGGGAATAATCGAACATACAGTCGGCGAAATCGCCGATAGCCGCCTTACCGCCGACGCGGGTAGTCCAGTAATTCTCTGAATCGTCAGCCGTCGTGGACCACGAGGCTGGCAGAGGGAAAGCAACAGGGCTGGCAGGACTCTTGTTCGGATTATCCCGCGCGTTCTCCACCTTGCGCTGCGGAGCAACGAAGGTTGTGGAACTGTCCAGAACATAATCCGACGGATCGAACAGCAGATCGATATTATAGCCGCCGCGCTCGAGGCCGCCCGCCAGCGAAGGCGTGACCATCGCGATGCCGGCCGCAAAACATACCGCGCCGCGAAAAATTGCAGTTTTTGCCATCTCTCTCCCCAATCAAGGCAATGTGATCGACGACAGACTGTCGTGCTTGGCAGGAAATGACAATCTGCCGCAATATGGCGCAGTTGCGCGACACTGTTCCATTTTTTTACGTAAGATTTTCATCATCGCCCCTCGCGCATAATCATTTTAGGCTATTTTTCTAACCCGCAGCAAAAACCAGTGATAAAACGAAACAAATTCCCACACAAAACAGGAATTGTCGCTGAATGACAACACCTGCGGCTTTCAAAAAGAAACTCGCTTATCAGGCCGTTTTTATTGAATATTTCGCCGTTTTCGCCTGTGTCCCGCCATCCCGACGCCACCGGAATATTCCACATCGCCATCATGGACGATTCGTTGCCGCAGCGCAGCAAACGACCGGCACGAAACCTTGCAAAACGCAAAAAAAGCGCTCCCTTTTTTAAGGGAGCGCTTTCCATTTCTGCACGGTATGGAAACAGGATTATCCGGCTTCGGTTACGCGTTGCAAGGCCGTCCTGAGATTGACGAGCTGAACGTCCAGCTCGGCCTTGCGCTCGCGGTCCGCAGCCACGACATCCGGATCGGCGTTGGCGAGGAACTTCTCGTTGCCAAGCTTCTTGTCGATGCGTTCCATTTCAGCCTCGACCTTGGCGATCGCCTTTTCGAGACGCCCCTTTTCAGCCGAAAGGTCGATCAGATTGCCGAGCGGCAGGCAGACCGTAGCCTCGCCGATGATGATCTGCGCCGACCCCTTCGGAGCGACATCCGCACCGCGGATTTCGTCCGCACGGGCAAGACGACGGATGGCTGCCGCGTGGCGGTCGAGGCGAGCCTCCGTCGACGTGTTGGCACCGACCACGACGAGCGCGGCGGTCGCACCCGGCGGAACGTTCATCTCGGCACGTGCCGAACGGATGCCGGAAACGAGATCGATCAGCCAGTTGATTTCCGCAGCCGCGGCATCGTCACGGAACTCCGGTACCGGCCAATCCGTGTGGCAGAGAAGATCGTCGCGTTCTTCGCCCTCACCCGCCGTGTGCGCCCACAGCTCTTCCGTCATGAACGGCATGAAGGGGTGCAGCAGCTTGTAGATCTCATCCAGAACATACGCCGCGCATGCCTGCGATTCCGCCTTGGCAGCTTCGTCCTCGCCACTGAAGACGGGCTTCAGCAGTTCCAGATACCAGTCGCAGAACTGGTTCCAGACGAAGCGATAGATCGTGCCCGCCGCATCGTTGAAACGGAAGTTCTCGATCGCAGCCGTCAGATCACGCGCCGTATTGGCAAGCTCGGTCAGGATCCAGCGGTTGATGGTGAAGGACGCAGTTTCCGGCAGGAAATGCGGATCGCGCTTCACGCCGTTCATTTCGGCAAAGCGCGTCGCGTTCCAGAGCTTCGTGCCGAAGTTGCGGTAACCCGCAATACGCGCCGGATCGAGCTTCACGTCACGGCCCTGCGCCGCCATGATGGCGAGCGTAAAGCGCAGCGCATCCGCACCGTATTCGTCGATCAGGTCGAGCGGATCGATGACGTTGCCCTTGGACTTCGACATCTTCTGGCCGTTCTTGTCGCGAACCAGTGCGTGGATGTAAACCGTGCTGAACGGCTCGACCGGGTTGCCCGCATCGTCCTTCATGAAGTGCAGACCCATCTGCATCATGCGAACGACCCAGAACGGAATGATGTCGAAACCGGTGACAAGCACGTTGGTCGGATAATAGCGCGCCAGTTCCGGCGTCTTTTCCGGCCAGCCGAGTGTCGAAAACGGCCAGAGTGCAGACGAGAACCAGGTGTCAAGAACGTCCTCGTCACGGATCAGGATTTCACCCGGCTTGAAGTTTTCGAGCTTTTCCTCGACCCACGCCTTCCATGGACCTTCATGCGCAAGGTAGTGCTGAATGGCCGCTTCCAGCGCCTCTTCCTCAGTTTTCTCAACGAAGACCTGACCATCCGGGCCGTACCAGGCAGGGATCTGGTGTCCCCACCACAGCTGGCGCGAAATACACCACGGCTGGATATTCTCCATCCACTGGAAGTAGGTGTTTTCCCAGTTCTTCGGAACGAAGTTCGTACGGCCTTCGCGAACGGACGCGATCGCCGGTTTGGCCAGCGTCTTGTTGTCCACCCACCACTGGTCGGTCAGGCGCGGCTCGATTGGAACCCCGCCGCGATCGCCATGCGGGACAACATGCTTGTGCGGCTCGATCTTGTCGAGCAGACCGGCTTCCTCGAAGATTTCGACGATGATCTTGCGGGCCGTGAACCGGTCCTGTCCTTCCAGACGATCCCATGCGCCGTGAAGCGCTGCCGGGTGGCTTAGACCCTCCAGGAAATCCTCGTTTTCCTTGATGGAAATCGTCGCATCGATGTTCATGACATTGATGGCGCGCAGACCGGCACGCTTGCCGACTTCGAAGTCATTGAAGTCGTGGGCTGGCGTAATCTTGACGGCACCCGTTCCAGCCGTCGGATCGGCGTAGTCGTCTGCAACGATCGGGATCTTGCGACCGACGATCGGCAGAATGACGTGCTTGCCGACGATTGCCTTATAGCGCTCGTCTTCAGGGTTGACCGCAATGCCGGTGTCGCCAAGCATGGTTTCGGGACGCGTCGTCGCGACGACGATATAGTCCCGCGTTTCGAATTCGGTAGGCTTGCCTTCCTCATCGAAGGCAACCGGATATTGATAGGTGACGCCCTTTTCCAGCGGATAGCGGAAGTGCCAGAGGTTGCCCTTCACTTCCAGCTGCTCGACTTCCATGTCGGAAATCGCGGTGAGAAGTTTCGGGTCCCAGTTCACAAGGCGCTTGTCCTTGTAGATCAGGCCGTCCTTGTAGAGCGAAACGAAAACCTCGAGAACGGCCTCGGAAAGCCCCTCGTCCATGGTGAAACGCTCACGCGACCAGTCGCAGGACGCGCCAAGGCGCTTCAGCTGGTTGAAGATCAACCCGCCGGATTCGGCCTTCCATTCCCAGACCTTCTCGACGAAAGCGTCGCGGCCCATGTCACGGCGGCCCGGAAGCTGCTGTTCCATCAGCTTGCGCTCGACGACCATCTGCGTGGCGATGCCCGCATGGTCCATGCCCGGCTGCCACAGAACGTCCTTGCCGCGCATGCGCTCGAATCGGACCATGATGTCCTGAAGCGTGTTGTTCAGCGCATGCCCCATGTGCAGCGAGCCCGTCACGTTCGGCGGCGGGATCACGATGGTGAAGGTTTCCGCGCCCGGTTTGGCGTTGGCACCGGCACGAAAGGCGTTGGCCTCGTCCCAGGCGCTGGCGATCTTCGGTTCGACGGATGCGGAATCGTAGGTCTTCTCGAGCATTTCCTGACCTGAATTTTAGAGTTCTATGTTGATTTTTTAAATAAGGATGGCCGGTTGAGAGTCAACAGAAACCGGACATTTCGACGGCAAAGGTTATCAAACAAAAAAGCCGCTCCGATACCGGAGCGGCCTTGATCGAAACCTGTCCGGTCAAATCAGCGGCGCGAACCGCGTGCCACGCGCTCGATTTCCTCACGCACAAGGCGCTCCACCAGCGTCGGCAGATTGTCTTCCAACCAGTCATGAAGCATCGGACGCAGCATTTCCTGCGCCATGTCTTCCAGCGAGCGGCGCTCGACACCATCGAACACCTGCGCCAGTTCGCCGAAGGAGCGAGCGATCTGAGCACCGGCTTCGGCGGAGATGAGAGAGGTCAGCGACGACATGCCCTCATGCTGCGACGACTCGTTCTGCACTGCCGGTCCGGCAGCCGCTTCGGTGAGCTGCGGCGCCTGTTCGGCCTGTTCGACAACGAAGTCAGGCAGGACCGGCATTTCGAAGCGTTCTTCGGCGACCACCGTCTCGATGGCACCGCGCAACGCGACATCCTCGAAGCGCGGCTCGACAGGCGCAGCACTCTCGATGGCGGCGGCAGCGGCACGGTCCTCGACGGCGACAAAAGCGGGCGCCTGCTCCTTGGATTCCTGAGCGGCCGCAACCATCAACGGGCGAACATCGGTCGGACGCTGCGCCACTGGGCGCTCGACGGGCGCGGACATGACCGGCGCTGGCGCGGCAGGAATTGCCGCAACCTGAGCAAACTCTTCCGCGCGGCGCTGCTGCGCCTGCGCGGCAAACGCCTGCGGCCCCATCGCGGCATTGCGATCGGCAGCGGCGCGGACGCGCGCAGCCACGTCGGCAAGCGACATGGTTTTTTCAGCGGCCGTTTCCTGTCGTTCATGCATCGGAGAAAAATCCTGTGCGGGCCGCTGACCGAAGGACTGATTGGCAGCCGGAGGAACACGCGTGGGAAGACTGGAAGCATCCGCGCCGAACGAGGTTTCCGCAATGATGTCGTCCTCGTCATCATAGACAGGCGGCAACTGCCCGGAGAATGAACCGGACGGGCCTGGCTCGTTGCTTTCGATGATCCGCCGGATCGACGCCAGAATTTCTTCCATGGACGGTTCACGCGCTACGCTTGGCTGAGCCATTTCTATCCCCGGTTTCCACTTAAAGACCACACGGGGCGGAAAAACACGATACGCCCCGAATCACCCTTAGTTTAGGCCAGCCGACTCAGGAACTAAATCGCCGAATGCGCGACTTTCTCAGCGGTACACAGCTTTGTTACGCCAATAAAAAAGCCGGAATGGACAATCCATTCCGGCCTTTCGAAAAAAATATATCCGCCTTCCTCAGAAAACGAATTCCTTGACCTTCGCAAAGCCCGGCACCGGCTTGACCGAGGCATTGAAGAGCGTCACGGCCGAAGTACCGTTTCCGTCACGACGATAAACGGTTGCCATCGCCGCATTGCCATAACCGACGACGACAACCAGACGTCCGCCATCGCGCAGCTGGCCAAGCAGTGCCGCAGGAACTTCCTCGACGGAACCGTTGATGAAGATGAGATCGTATGGCGCCTCGCCCGCATATCCCTTTTCGAGATCGCCCGTGACAACGGCCACATTGTCGTAGCCCAGCGAGGCAAGGGTTTCGGTCGCCTCGGCAGCAAGCTGTTCGTCGCTTTCCAGGGAAACGACGGAACCGGCAAGCTGCGACAGGATGGCAGCCGCATAACCGGAGCCGCCGCCGACTTCAAGAACCACATCGTCCTTGGTAACGGCTGCAAGCTGAAGCAGCTTTGCAAGCGGCGATGCCTTCATGACGTAACGGGCCGGACGGCCATCCTTGGCGGGACAGATCTGGAGGTCCTCGTCAACATAGGCAATCTGCCTGGCGCCAGCCGGGACGAAAGCCTCGCGCGGGACGTTCAGAAATGCGTTAAGCACCGAATGCGACGTCACGTCTGTCGTGCGCAACTGGCTGTCGACCATTTTCGCGCGCGCGGTTTCGAAATCCATCATATCGTTATCGCCTCAATTTCATGGGATGCGGGCGGGAAGGCCGCGTCTCCGAAAACTCCAAGCGGCACAGGGCTCCCCCTCGCCTTTCGATAATCTCATAATTGCCCGCGCCCTCGCTTTCAAGCGCGGTATCGGAGCTTGGCAGGAAAAAGCGTATTTATCTTTGTCGATAGGAACCCATTGAATTGCACGCAACCCGGAGGCGCGGGACGAACAAAAACGGTCACATTCGAGATTAAGCCTCTTGCACCCAAAATGGATTCGTTCTAAATGCCCGCCATCGCTCGAAACGACGAGCGGTTGAGGCCTCGTGGCGGAGTGGTGACGCAGAGGACTGCAAATCCTTGTACCCCGGTTCAATTCCGGGCGAGGCCTCCAAGACTTTCAAATCCACTCCATAAAAATTCTCGAAATGAAACTGCGCGATCCGTGGTCCAGGATGACAGATTTCCTGATGCTTGAGCGCGCATGCTGCTTCGTGAAATAAAACTGTCGCGGGCCTGACAAGGACCAGCGACAGAAGCACGTCATCGACTCGTCATGTGTTCAGTCGCTCAAATCCTGCCCATAAGGACCAGGATCAGCACGATCACCAGAACAAGGCCGAGGCCGCCCGATGGACCGTATCCGTAGTTGTGATACCCCCAGCTTGGCAGAGCGCCGATCAGGAAAAGAATAAGCAGGATAACAAGGATTGTGCCGAGCATTTAGGTCCTCCTGGATTGACATTTTTCATGTGGATTCAAATGACGGGGAGCAACAAAGGTTCCAGCGGGCGATGCTGATTCTGCACGGTAATTTCTCGGTCTATATGTAAGCGCCTAGCTTGGTCATACTTCAAATCCAGTCGCCCGTCCCCTGAAACTGACGGGAGGCGGAGAGGCTCGGTCTCACAGGCAGTGCGCCGGGCCTCTTTACATCCATCGGTCCAATTACAGGCCTCGCAGCCGTACCCAGCGCTTCTCACGGAACGGTGACGGGACGTCGGGTGGCGCGATCTCTATCCCACTATTCTCCGGCCCGCCCCGATCGTCGTCACGGAGAAAAATCGAGAATTTCATGTCCGGTTTCGCAAACCTTTTCCCACTCTTCATCTGCGCCTTTCTTCTCTATGTCTTCTTCCGATGGGTCGCGAAGGACATCCAGACCCCGAAGAAGAAATAGCCGCCCTCGCCCCTCCCCGTCGTTGACAAACGGTTCCATGCAACGGAAACCGGAGCAGCTGGAACCGGTTTGCCGCCTGCATCGTTTTCAACGACGCACTTCGGAGGATATGATGACCAAGATCGCGCCTTATGCCGCAATCGTCCTGACGATTGGCCTCGCTGGCTGTACCGTTGCCGCCCCGGCCTATGAATTGGAGCCGATTCCAGGCAGCATCATCTATAATGGCCAACCGCGCACCAAGCTGACGAAATCGCCGATCGGCAGCACCTTCAGCCACGAGTTCCGTATCGACAGCAGCACGCGGGCCGTCGAGACGTATCGTATCGCGCCCGACCGCTCGCTTCAGCTTATCAATCGCCGCATCATCCGCGACTGGCCTCTGTGGGGACGCGACGACTGACGCACGCGCGCAAAGCCGCGCTGCACTCTCGCGATAACGGCGTGCGACGCCATGACCGGTGCCAATGGGATTGCACATCCCCGGCGCTTCGTTTAGAGCCGGGCCTGGATTTGATATGGATGAGCGATGAACACGCGCTGGCAAAAACCCGTTCTGATCGCGTTTGAAACGCCGGGTGAATACACGACCATCGAAACGACGCAGGCAGCCTCCTGGGCGCTGATCGAGGATTGGCCCGTTGAAGACGGCGATGCGCTGGACAAGGCGCTTCTTGTCTGTGCTGCCGTCGATGCCGGTAAAAAGAAGCCGGAAGATGCCAGAAAGGCATTCGTGGCAGCTGCAATCGAAGCAGGGCTGGATTTCAAGGCGTAAGGATCGGCGAAAACCAGATGAAAAAAGTCCTGCTCATCATCATGATGTCCTGCCTGGTGATCGGCCTGATTGGCCATCTCATCGTCGCCTTCGTGTTGACGGGCTAAGCGCCGGCACGCTGTCCGTTCATCAGCACGGCGAAAATTTCCTCGGCCCGCAGGAACCACAATCGGCATTTTTCGTTCTTTCTCCAAGCGATGCAAGGAGGACGAACCATGCGAGACGGATTGAACGGTGTTCTTGAAATTTCATTGATCGGTGTTGTGATCGTAAGCTGCATGTTCATGGTCAGCCTGCCTGTCTGACCGCTCCAACCAGAGCATCTGAGCCACGCCTGCGACATCATCGCGGGAATGAAAAATGCGGCCCTTGAGGCCGCATTTCGTTTTTAGATGGGCAGTGCAGATCAGGCCGAAACCTTGGCCGCGATCTTGGCCACATGCGCGCCCTGGAAACGTGCACCTTCAAGTTCGATCTCGGAAGGCTGACGCGAACCGTCGCCGTCGGTGATCGTCGAAGCACCGTAAGGCGAACCGCCCTTGATTTCGTCAACGCCCATCTGGCCCTGGAAGGCGTAAGGCAGACCGGCAACGACCATCCCGTGGTGAAGGAACGTCGGAAGGAAACCGAGGATGGTGGATTCCTGACCGCCATGCTGCGTCGCCGACGATGTGAAGGCCGACCCGACCTTGCCGACCAGCTTGCCGGTGAACCACAGACCGCCGGTCTGATCCCAGAAATTGCGCATCTGCGACGCAACGGTGCCGAAACGGGTACCGGCGCCAACGATGATGGCATCGTATTCCGCCAGCTCATCGACGGTCGCAACCGGCGCCGCCTGATCCAGCTTGAAGTGCGAGGACTTGGCAACCTCTTCGGGCACCAGCTCGGGAACCCGCTTTACCACTGCTTCCGCACCCGTCGATTTTACGCCTTCAGCCACGGCATAAGCCATTTTTTCGATATGGCCGTAGGAAGAATAATAAAGCACCAGAACCTTGGTCATTTTCTTGATTTCCTTTGCTGGAGTGGTTTCCGGCGTACCAGCCAGGAACCGTTTCAAAAACTCGATAATCATAGACAACTACCCGCTACAATCTTGTGATGGAAAGGTAGCGAAGCGCATGCCGTCCGCCCAGCCGGGCTTTCGCAGACGCACTGTTCACGATGATTGAACAGACAACGCCGATGTCAACCGATCCTATCCATAAGTTCAGTCAAAACCGCTTTGCATTCGAACCGGCGGGACGCTAACCTTGAGTGAAACAGAAGACGAGTACAACCATGTCCATACCCTCCTCCACTCCATCCGTCGTGACTGCAGCCATGCTTGCCATCGGTGACGAACTCCTGTCGGGACGCACCAAAGACAAGAACATCGGCCATCTCGCCGATGTTCTTACCATGTCGGGTATAGACCTCAGAGAAGTACGAATCGTCGCCGATGAGGAAGCGGCCATCGTCGAGGCGCTGAATGCGCTGCGCGCCCGTCATGATTACGTGTTCACGTCCGGCGGCATCGGCCCAACCCATGACGATATCACCGCCGACGCGGTATCCGCCGCTTTCGGCCTGCCCTGCGAACATGACGCCGAGGCGCTGCGCATTCTGGGCGACATGTACCGGGTCCGCGAGATGGAATTTACCGAGGCACGCAAGCGTATGGCGCGCATGCCCAAGGGTGCCGCCCACATCGCCAATCCCGTCTCCGTTGCGCCGGGATTCGTCGTTGAAAACGTCTACGTGATGGCAGGCGTGCCGCAGGTGTTCCAGGCCATGCTCGACAACGTGATGCCGACGCTGCGCACCGGTTCGCGGGTCATGTCGCAGTCGGTCCGCTCACCCTATGGCGAAGGCGATATCGGCACCCCGCTGACGGCCATCCAGAAGGCACACCCGGAAACAAGCATCGGCTCCTACCCGAAATATGACGGCCAGCGATTTTCAACGGAAATCGTCGTGCGCGCCCGCGACCCACAGGTCCTGAAGGCGGCGGCAGATGCCGTTTCCGAAATGATCGAGGCTATCGGCCGCGAGAAAAGGCTTGCGGTGAGCAAGGGCGACGCAACCGCCTGAACAACAAAACGGTTTGACCAATATCAAGGTGATGTCCGTAAAACCGGACCACGCTTCATCATCGAAAATGCCGGTGCACAACCGGCCAACGAGGAGACTAGCATGGGTTACAAGACGATACTTGCCGTTGTCGACAATGTTGCGAACACGCGAAAGCTCGATGATTTCGTCGTCAGCCTTGCAAACCAGTTTTCCGCCCATGTGATCGGCCTGCACATGGAAACGCTTGCCGCCGTTCCTCTTGTTGCCCCGATGGAAATTCCCGATCCGGCAACCGTGCAGGCCATTCAGGACGTGGCGCACAAGGAAACGACGGAAATCGGCACGATCTTCGAGCGTGCGCTTTCGGCAAACGGCATCTCGCACGAATGGCGCAGCTTCGTGACCTCGGTGGGCTACACCTCGGCCGCGGCCATCGACAGCGCCCGCTGCGCCGATCTTGTAGTCGCACGCCAGAGCGACACGTCGATTCTCTCCGACAGCCGCTCCGATATCGACAGCTTCCTGTATGAAAGCGGCCGTCCCGTTCTTCTCATCCCGCATATACTGACGGAACCAAAGCCGATCCGCAAAGTGCTCATCGCCTGGAACGGATCGCGTGAGGCAACCCGCGCGACCTTCGATGCCCTTCCCTTCCTCAAGGAGGCGGAAAGCGTCGAAATCTTCTCCGTCGATCCGGTGGAAAGCGAAACGCAGTCATCCACCCTGGCCGGTGCGGAACTTGCCGCCACGCTCGCCCGCCATGGCGTGAACGTGACCGTGAGCTCGCAGGAGAGGATCGCCGGCGTCTCACCCCAGACGGCAATCGAGAACCGCCTCTCCGACAACAGCATCGACCTGCTGGTGATGGGCGCCTACGGCCATTCGCGGTGGTGGGAAATGTTGTTCGGCGGCGTGACGCGCACCCTGCTCGACTCCATGACGGCGATGACCCTGCTGTCTCGCTGAACATCCCCGTTGGAAGCCCGATGCCCCGGCTCAATTGTACCGGGGCATTTTTTCTATTCCTATCTCGCAGGTCCACAGCCGCGACCACTGTGGAAATGCGCGAGGTAGAAATGCGTGAAATGGCAGGGAAAGCAGCGCAAAGCTTGCCTTTTTGCGGAACTTGCGGCTATTAGCCGAGACAATCACCAATTTGACCAGACGGTAAACCATGTCCCTGCCTGATAAAGCCTTTCCCGTTTCCTGGGATCAGTTCCACCGCGACGCCCGCGCACTTGCCTGGCGTCTTGCCGGCCTTGACCGCGAATTCAAGGCCATCGTCTGTATCACCCGCGGCGGCCTCGTTCCGGCAGCGATCATTTCGCGCGAGCTGAACATCCGCCTGATCGACACGGTCTGCATCGCGACCCGCCACGATTACGTCAACCAGGGCGATACCCTGCTGCTGAAGGGCATCGCTTCGGAACTGGCGGCCGATGGCGGCGAAGGCGTTCTCGTCGTGGACGACCTGACCGATACCGGCAAGACCGCCATCGAAGTGCGCGAAATGCTGCCGAAGGCGCATTTTGCCTGCGTCTACGCCAAGCCGAAGGGCGTACCGACCATTGACACCTTCGTCACCGAAGTGAGCCAGGACACTTGGATCTATTTCCCCTGGGACATGGGCTTCACCTATCAGGAGCCAATCGCCAAGGGTTCGCGCGGCTGATATCGGCCGCGCCAGTTCGGGAATGCATGATGCGCCGGAGATCATCCTCTCCGGCGTATTTTTATATCATCTGGTGCCGACGAGACGCGGAATGATGCGGATGTAAATCAGCTCGGCAATCAGCTCCACCATCGTCTGCGTCACGATCACGGCGGGCAGCACCGGAATGGCGCCCGGCACCGCAAGCGCCAGCGGCAACACGACCAGCGAATTGCGCGTAGCCGACGAAAAGGAAACGGCACCCGCACTTTGCGGTGCCAGTCCGAACAGTTTCGACACGGCGAACCCGGCAAGTGGCGCCAGAACGGCAAAGGCCACATAGACCGGCAACGCAGACAGCGCGTGGCCTGCCGCCGCTCCAAGAACCGGTACCGTCGCGGCAACGACCAGAAACAGCACCACAGCTGTCGCCGGGACTGGCAGAAGACCGAGATATCCGTTGATCTTCTCTCCCATGTCATGTCGCGACGCCCAGAACTGCACTGTCGCGGCAAGAAGCAGCGGCACGGCGATCAACCAGACGAAGGCATGGAAAAACGGACCGATCTGCACCAGTCCGGCAGCATCATCACCAAGAAAAATTGCCAGATAGAGCGGCAGCAACGCCATCTGCACCAGAAGCAGGATCGGCGTGGCGGAAAGCAGCAGGCGTGCATCTGCCCGCGCCAGATGAGCGAAGGTAATCACGTAGTCGATGCATGGTGTCAGAAGCACTATGAAGATGCCGAGCCTCAGCATCGCATCGTCGGCCGTCAGCCCTACCAGCAGGAAGCAAAGCACGGGGATGGCGAGAAAATTGCTGGTCATGAGGGCCGCAAGGAACCGGGTTTCGCCGAACCCCTTGCCGATATCCGCGATCGGCACCTGCAGAAACGTCACGAACAGCATGAACGCCAGTGCGGGGTTGATGGCAGCCTCGAGGCCTTCAGTGCCCGACACCGCAAATGCAGTGAGCACCCCAAGCGCCACAGAGACGAAATATATCCAGACCTGTTGCCGTTCGAGCACATCGCGCATGCCGCACTTTTCTCCACGCTCACAAGACGGTCCGTCTTAGCGGAAAAGTGGCACGGCAACACGCGTAAACTTCTGACGAGAAATTCCCTGCGTTTCAGGGTGTTCACGCCAGTCGCAACACCACAAGATTTTGTAGCCGCGCACCGATTTTTGCATATTCCGGCCACGACTCTTGTGGAAAGAGAAAAATTATCCGGCCGCTCGGAACACCGTTCAGCCGCACAAAAGATATCATTTACACACTCCACGTTACGGAGGGTGACGTTTGGCAACCCTGAACATTCCAGGCCAAGTCACTGATATTTATAGCGGGTTTTTCTTTCCCCGTTTTCCACAACCACTTCACACAATATCTTGTGGTTAACAAACGGTTGCAAACTAAGGCTTGACGGAATCACCACACTTTTTAAAAGTGACACTCATGTTGCGGCGGCAACGGAATCGGGTGTCTCACCTTCGGTTCTTGTCCCATTTCAGTTGATGCGTTTGCCTGCGTTCCGGCCGTGAGGGGGTGGAACGCAATGGTATTCTGCGCACTGGCTTTGTCGCTAAAAACATGATGCGGGGACTGGCGGCCAGAAGCTGTTGATACTATATTTAGTATTCTGATTTAGCTTGCAGCCGAATTCGCCACGAGATACAGGGACGACATCCAAGGATGAACATCCCATTCATATCGGCAAACAACCGGCTGCACGCAGACTGCGCACAGCTGGAACGAATTCTTGCGTCCCTCATCGGACGCCCAATGGACGAGGACACGAACCAATGCGCATTGAACGTCGCTTCACGAAGCCCGGCCAGTCGCCTTATGCGGAAATCGACTTCCGCAAGGCCGTCAGCGAGATCAAGAACCCGGATGGTTCCATCGTGTTCCGTCTGGCGGATATCGACGTTCCCGCGCAGTTCAGCCAGGTTGCGACCGACGTTCTGGCGCAGAAGTATTTCCGCAAGGCCGGCGTTCCGAAGATCCTGAAAAAGGTCGAGGAAAACGATGTTCCGTCCTTCCTGTGGCGTTCGGTTGCCGACGAAAAGGCCATGAAGGATATTCCCGAAGGTGAGCGCTACGGCTCGGAGACGGATGCGCGTCAGGTGTTCGACCGTCTCGCCGGTACGTGGACCTACTGGGGCTGGAAGGGCAAATATTTCTCGTCCGAAGAAGATGCTCTCGCGTTCCGCGATGAGCTTGCCTACATGCTCGCCACCCAGCGCGTTGCACCGAATTCCCCTCAGTGGTTCAACACCGGCCTGCATTGGGCCTATGGCATCGACGGCCCCGGCCAGGGCCACTTCTACGTCGACCCCTTCACCGGCAAGCTCACCAAGTCCAAGTCCGCTTACGAACATCCGCAGCCACATGCCTGCTTCATCCAGTCCGTCGAGGACGATCTGGTGAACGAAGGCGGCATCATGGACCTGTGGGTGCGTGAAGCGCGTCTGTTCAAATACGGTTCGGGCACCGGCTCCAACTTCTCTTACCTCCGCGGCGAAGGCGAGAAGCTTTCGGGTGGCGGCAAGTCCTCCGGCCTCATGAGCTTCCTCAAGATCGGGGACCGTGCAGCAGGCGCTATCAAGTCCGGCGGCACCACCCGCCGCGCAGCCAAGATGGTCGTCGTCGACGCCGATCATCCGGATATCGAAGCTTACATCGACTGGAAGGTGAACGAAGAGCAGAAGGTTGCGGCTCTGGTGACCGGCTCCAAGATCGTTGCCAAGCACCTCAAGGCGATCATGAAGGCCTGCGTCAACTGCGAAGCCGATAACGGCGATTGCTTCGACCCGGCCAAGAACCCTGCCCTCAAGCGCGAAATCCGCGCCGCCAAGAAGGATCAGGTTCCGGAAAACTACGTCAAGCGTGTCATCCAGTTCGCCCAGCAGGGCTACAAGGATATCGAATTCAAGACCTATGACACGGATTGGGATTCCGAAGCCTACCTCACGGTTTCCGGCCAGAACTCCAACAACTCCGTGTCACTGAAGGATGACTTCCTGCGCGCAGTTGAAAACGACGGCGACTGGAACCTGACCGCACGCCGCGATGGCCGCGTCATGAAGACGCTGAAGGCCCGCGATCTGTGGGAAAAGATTTCGCACGCCGCATGGGCATCTGCCGATCCGGGCCTGCACTTCAACACCACCATGAACGACTGGCACACCTCGCCGGCCGCTGGCCCGATCCGCGCATCCAACCCGTGCTCGGAATACATGTTCCTGGATGACACGGCCTGCAACCTTGCCTCGCTGAACCTCATCCAGTTCAAGGACGCAGCCACCAAGAACATCAACATTGCCGATTACGAGCACGCCGTCCGCCTGTGGACGATCGTTCTCGAAGTTTCGGTCATGATGGCGCAGTTCCCGTCGCGCCAGATTGCGGAACTCTCCTACGAATACCGCACGCTCGGCCTCGGCTACGCCAACATCGGCGGCCTACTGATGTCCTCGGGCATTCCCTACGACAGCGACGAAGGCCGTGCGATTGCCGGTGCCCTGACCGCCATCATGACTGGCGTTTCCTACGCAACGTCCGCAGAAATGGCAGGCGAGCTTGGTCCGTTCCCCGGCTTCGCGCCGAACCGAGACAACATGCTGCGCGTCATCCGCAACCACCGCCGCGCCGCTCAGGGGCTGGCTTACGGTTACGAAGGCCTGTCGGTTAACCCGGTCGCGCTCATTCATGCCGATTGCCCGGATCAGGACCTCATCACCCACGCGGTTGCCGCATGGGACAAGGCGCTGGAGCTTGGCGAACAGCACGGTTACCGCAACGCCCAGACCACCGTTATCGCGCCGACAGGCACGATCGGCCTCGTCATGGATTGCGACACGACCGGCATCGAGCCTGACTTCGCGCTGGTGAAGTTCAAGAAGCTCGCCGGTGGCGGTTATTTCAAGATCATCAACCGCGCCGTTCCGGAATCCCTGCGTTCGCTCGGTTACTCGGAAAGCCAGATCGCCGAGATCGAAGCCTACGCGGTCGGCCACGGCAACCTGAACCAGGCGCCAGGCATCAACCCCGGCACGCTGAAGGCCAAGGGCTTCACGGATGAGAAGATCGAAGCCGTCAACGGCGCGCTGAAGTCCGCCTTCGACATCAAGTTCGTCTTCAACCAGTGGACGCTGGGCGCGGACTTCCTGAAGGACACGCTGAAGGTTTCCGACGAGCAACTCGCCGACATGAGCTTCAACCTGCTGGAGCATCTCGGCTTCGGCAAGAAGGACATCGAAGCGGCAAACGTGCACGTTTGCGGCGCGATGACGCTGGAAGGCGCGCCGTTCCTGAAGGACGAGCACCTGCCCGTCTTCGATTGCGCCAACCCCTGCGGCAAGATCGGCAAGCGTTATCTCTCGGTCGAATCCCACATCCGCATGATGGCAGCGGCACAGCCGTTCATCTCGGGCGCGATCTCCAAGACGATCAACATGCCGAACGACGCAACGGTGGAAGATTGCGGCGCAGCCTACATGCTGTCCTGGAAGCTGGCACTGAAGGCAAACGCCCTTTACCGCGATGGTTCCAAGCTGTCCCAGCCGCTCAACGCATCGCTCGTGGAAGACGAGGATGACGAAGACGCAATCGAAGAGCTGATCGCTCAGCCGCAGGCAGCCCAGGCTGTCACGCTGACCGAAAAGATCATCGAGCGTGTGGTCGAGCGCGTCAGCCGCGAACGGGAGAAGCTGCCGAACCGCCGTCAGGGTTACACCCAGAAGGCTGCTGTCGGCGGACATAAGGTGTATCTGCGCACCGGCGAATTCGGTGATGGCCGCCTCGGCGAAATCTTCATCGACATGCACAAGGAAGGCGCTGCTTTCCGTGCGATGATGAACAACTTCGCCATCGCCATCTCGCTCGGCCTGCAATACGGCGTACCGCTGGAAGAATATGTGGAGGCCTTCACCTTCACCAAGTTCGAACCGGCCGGCATGGTCATCGGCAACGACGCGATCAAGAACGCCACGTCGATCCTCGACTACGTGTTCCGTGAACTGGCGGTTTCCTACCTCGGCCGTCACGATTTGGCGCATGTCGATACGTCCGACTTCTCCAACACGGCGCTCGGCAAGGGCATTCAGGAAGGCAAGACCAACCTGCTCTCCACCGGCTGGACCCGTGGCTACAAGCCAACGCTGGTTTCCAGCACCGGCAGCGAGCGTTCGTCTTCCGAGCCGAAAGGTTCGGCAACCGCCGCCCCGGCACGCGCTTCGGCCAGCGTGACCTCCATCTCCGGCAATGCCGTACGCAAGCTGGAGCCGGTCGTCGCCGCCTCGACCTCCGAAATCGTCGCCTTCAAGCGCGACTACGAGGAACGCGCAAAGGAACTGGCGGACGAGATCGCCGACGAGGCACTCGCCACCGAAACCGAACAGGCAGCAACGGCCCTCTTCTCCGACAAGGCAGCAGCAGACGCCGCCTCCGCCAAGACGGAAGCCAAGAAGGTCGAAAACGAACGCCGCATGCGCTCCATCGCACAGGGCTACACGGGCAACATGTGCTCCGAGTGCCAGAACTTCACGATGGTGCGGAACGGGACTTGTGAGAAGTGCGATACGTGTGGTGCGACGAGCGGTTGCAGCTGATATAGCTGTGGATAACTCAAAAATTTCTAGCCCGGCGATTCTGTCGGGCTGGAGTTTTAAAGAGAACAAAACCAGAATCGTATTTGTGATTTGCAGAGCATTAGAAATACAAAAGCCGGGACACGAATGTCCCGGCTTGTATACCGCGAAAAAGCCGAAGCCCACGCGGGACGAAGAGACTCTAATGCCTCCTCTGTTGGCACAGTAATTATGGAGCATAAGAGTATTGGAGTCGAGGTAGCTTCGGTAGCCATCAACAAGGAGTTTTCCAGATGGCCCGCAATGAACGTACTTCTAAATCGGTTGCATCTACGGCAGGAAAGCTGCTTAGCAATCCAAAGACACCCGCTGCCGTAAAAAAGGTAGCGGCCTCAGCCTTAACTCAAGCGCCCAATAAGAAGAAATGACCAAATTTGGGGGCTCTTTCTCACACGAAGAAGCCCCCGAACTGCTTCCAGCGCCATTTGACTCTACAGCTACTGGAAACCCGTAGTTCGCCATGTTATATTTCGAATGGGATGAGCAAAAGGCTTTAGCCAATCTCACAAAGCATGGCGTGAGTTTTGACACAGCGTCGCATGTTTTCGACGACCCGTTTGCAATCGACATTGAAGAACGTTCAATGGCATACCACGAAGTAAGAAGGCGCATCGTTGGTTTGGGCAGCGGTCTAGTGCTAACCGTCATCTATACTGAACGAGACGAAGCGATCCGCATCATTTCCGCACGAAAAGCAACGCGCGCAGAACGCAAGGATTATGAAGATGGCGGATGGTAAAATCGATCAGACCGAATGGGCTCGTCTTCACGCTATGACCGACGAAGAAGCCGAAGCCAACGCGTTGTCTGATCCTGACAATCCCCCGCTTTCCGCCGCGCAATTGTCTTCTGCCAAAAGAATGCCGCGCATCAAGATCATTCGCCGCGCGTTGAAACTGACGCAGGAAGAATTTTCTGTCCGTTACCATATTCCGCTTGGCACTCTGCGCGATTGGGAACAGGGCCGCAGTGAGCCGGACCAACCCGCCCGCGCTTACCTGCGGGTCATCGCCGTCGACCCTGAAGGCACCGCAGCCGCCCTTCGAACAAGCGTTGCCTGACAGCAAGGTAAAGCTCTCCGAAAATTGCCAACGCACACGGAAAACCGCCTCCCCATCATGGTCGGGCTTGACCCGACCATCCACAGCTCACTGAAAAATGGATCCTCTGATCAAACCAGAGGATGACGTCGAGTGTGCAGGCAGGACCCCGCTTATATCCAAAGTTTCTAGGCCGTAAGCCCGCCAAACTGCGCATCATGCAAACGGCTATAATGCCCCTTCGCCGCCAACAATTCCGCATGGTCGCCGGTTTCGGCTATGCCGGTCTGGTCTACCACCACTATGCGGGAGGCATCGCGGATCGTCGCCAGGCGGTGGGCGATGACGAGCGTGGTGCGGCCCTTGGCGAGTTCGCTCAGCGATTGCTGGATCGCGCGTTCCGTCTCGGTATCGAGCGCCGAGGTCGCCTCGTCGAGAATGAGGATCGGCGGATTTTTCAGGAACATGCGGGCAATGGCCAGGCGCTGTTTCTGGCCGCCGGAGAGTTTCACGCCCCGTTCGCCGATGATGGTATCCAGCCCGTTCGGCATCGCCTCGATCACGCCATCCAGCCGCGCCCGGCGGGCCGCGTCCATGATCTCCGCATCAGAAGCGCCGAGGCGGCCATATTCGATGTTTTCGCGGATCGAACCCCCGAACAGGAAGACGTCCTGCTGCACGATGCCGATCTGGGCGCGCAACGACGACAGCTTCATGTCGCGAATATCGATGCCATCGATGGTGATCGCGCCGCCCGTCACATCGTAGAAGCGTGGCAACAACGAGCAAAGCGTCGTCTTGCCGGCACCGGATGGGCCGACAAAGGCCACCGTCTCACCTGCCCTGATCTTCAGGTCGATATTGCGCAGAACCTGCTTGCCCTCGGCATAGGCGAAATCCACGCCGCGATATTCGATCGCACCGCGAAATGCCGGTGCCTCAACCGCACCGGGCGCATCGACGATGTCGGGCGCCGTATCCATCAGTTCTGTGAAGCGGCGGAAACCGGCAATGCCCTTGGGATAGGTTTCGATCACCGAGTTGATCTTTTCGACCGGGCGGAAAAACACGCCGACCAGCAGCAGGAAACCGACGAAACCGCCCTCCGTCAGGCTGCCGTTCAGCACGAAGTAGGCGCCGCAGATCATCACGATCATCTGCGTCAGGCGCATGCTCATGTAGCTGAGCGACGTGCTGGCGGCCATGATCTTGTAGGCATTCAGCTTCGTCTGCCGGTATTTCTGGTTGTCCTTGTCGAACAGAGCGCGCTCGTGGTCCTCGTTGGCGAAAGCCTGCACGACGCGCATGCCGCCGACATTTTCCTCGATACGGGCGTTGAACGCGCCGATACGGCCGTAAAGCTGGCGGAAATTGTTGGTCATGCGACCGCCGTAACGGCTGGTGACCCAGGCTGTCACAGGCACGACGGCAGCGGTGATCAGCGCCAACTGCACGTTGACGGACAGCATCAGCAGGAAAGCGCCGATGAAGGTCATGATGGCAATGAACAGGTCTTCCGGACCGTGATGAGCCACCTCGCCGATCTCTTCCAGATCCTTTGTCAGCCGCCCGACCAGATGGCCAGTCTTCTGGTTGTCGAAATAACGGAAGGAGAGCTTCTGCAGGTGATCGAACGCCAGGCGCCGCATATCGGTTTCGATATTGATGCCAAGCATATGTCCCCAGTAGGTGACGGTCGCCATCAGGCCGGTGTTCAGCACATAGATCATCAAAAGAGCGACCGAGGCCGCGATGATGATGCCCCATTCTCCGCCCGGCAACAGCACGTCGACGAACGCCTTCACCGCCATCGGAAAGCCGAGTTCCAGCACGCCGGAAAGCACGGCGCACGAAAAATCGAGGATGAACAGCCCCCGATAGGGGCGATAATAAGCGAAGAAACGGCGCAGCATGGGACAACCTGAAGAAGATAATTGCGGCAGGCAAAACCGCGATAAAACGCGAGTTCAATTGTCATATTTCTACGCGCCCGCCAAGGCCGATGTTCTATTTTTACCAAAATCGTTCAATAGACTACACGATAAACACAGAACGGTAATGTGATCTGGTCATATTGCACTTATATGTATCGGTGTGACAGAGTGAACGCGCCCCACGGGAGCCTCGTTGGGGGAGAGTGCGAGAAAGAACCTGCCGTGAGTAAGACTGAAAGCCGTAAGCCCAATGGCGAACCAAGATGGCTTGGCCCTGCCAGCCCGACCAGGATTGCCGTGATACCGCCGATCTCAGCGGCACGCTGGCTGCTTGTGCTGATTGCGCTGGCGGGCATCTACTTCTTTCACGGCTTCCTCGTTCCGGTTCTTGCGGCGCTGGTCATCGGGTTTGCAAGTTGGCCGGTCTACACCCGGTTGCTGAGACAGGTAGGAGGCAACACAACGCTTGGCGCAAGTGTCGCCATCATCCTCATCATCACCTTCCTCGTTGTGCCGATTTTCATCGCCGCATCCTATACCGCGAGCGAAATCCGCGAGTGGTTCGGCTGGGCCGTGGAGGTCAACAAGACCGGCGCGCCGGTTCCTGACTGGATCGCAGCCCTGCCCGCCGTCGGCCCGTGGTTCGGCGAACAGTGGGTGAAATATATCGGCACGCCGGGCGCTATCGGCGAAGTCATCCAGCTCGTCAGCGGCGCCAACATCGGCAATATCTACCGGGCGGTTCTGGCGGCCGGGAACGGCGCATTCCATCTGGTCCTGACCCTGTTGTTCATGCTGATCGCCCTGTTCTTCGTGTATCGCAACGGCGCAGGCTTTTCAAAACAGGTCGACCTTGTCGGCGAACGCATCCTGCCGACGCGCTGGGAGCGTATTTCCCGCGTCGTGCCCGCCACGATCAGCTCGACCGTTACCGGCATGACGCTGATCGCCATCGGCGAAGGCATCATCCTTGGCATCGCCTACTGGGTCGCGGGCGTCCCCTCGCCCGTCACGCTCGGCGTCCTTACCGGCGTCATGGCGCTCATTCCGGGCGGCGCACCGCTCTCCTTCACGCTCGTCTCCGTCTATCTGGTCGCCAGCGGCTCTCCTGCCCACGGGCTTGCGCTGTTCGTCTGGGGCTCGGTCGAACTGTTCATCGTCGACAAGACGATCCGGCCGAAACTTGTCGGCGGACCGATCAAGCTTCCCTTCCTGCCGACCTTTTTCGGTCTGGTCGGTGGCGTGAAGACTATGGGCTTTCTCGGCCTTTTCATCGGCCCGGTGCTGATGGCGCTGCTGGTCGCGATCTGGCGTGAATGGGTGCGCGAGGTGGAACTCTCCTCCTCCCCCGGCAGCGATGCCCTTGCGGTTCCAGAAGAGGTCGATCTGGACGGCCCGCAGTCGACTGCCGAGACGGCTTCGCCGCTGAGAAAAGCCGCCTCCTGAGCGGTCGAAACAGGCGGACGACGAGGTATCGTCGCTTGCCTTCAACCCTTCAGGTCTGTCATCAGGGCCATTTACGTCACTTTCCGTTCAGGCCGTAATCTCACTACAATCGGCGTGGATGAGTCTCCTCAACGGAATCACGAGAGAGACAATGGATAGACCATGAAGACAGCCCTCGTTCTCATGACCATTCTCGGCTGCGACGACAGCGCGACTGAATGCAATTACATCGCGACCTCGCCGCAACGCTGGACCAGTATCGAGCTGTGCGATGCCGTTTCGGAAAAGGAGCTGGAAAGCTACGCCAACGCACCCTACCCGGTGGTTGTCGCCGTTTGCCAGACACCCGAAGAAACCGCACCGCAGACAGCGACCAACACGACGCCGGACGCCAGCCAGCCGCAACAGCAGGCAACGGCACCAGAGGCCACCGAGCAGCAGCAGGAAGAAAGCCTGACCCGCAAGGCAATCACCCGCGTCAGCAGGATTCTGCCTTCGACGGAAGGCGTGAAACATATTCTGGGAACGCCGGTGAGAATGGTCGAAAACAGCTATTCCTGGATCGCCAAACGTTTTGAGAAATAGCCGTCAGGCGGCTTCCAGCGCGATGGAGCGCGCATAGTTTCTGGCGTGCTGCCGCTGCTCTGCAAGCGCAAGCCTGCGGATGGCATGCAGGAGGTCGAGGAACGTCTCCGAACCGTCCACGTCCTTGAAATGTGCCAGCAGTTTCGTGGAAACGGAGGTGGCCGCATCCGGCGCATGCGACTGGGCAGCACCGCGCCAAAGCATGGTGGCCTTGATGAAGACAGCCGCAACATCACCAAAAAGGCCGACCGATTGGAAAAGCGCCTTGAGGGCGTGAGGACGTGCCGTAGCCAGCATCGAACGGACCTTGCGTTCGTCCAGACCGGAAAGATTGACCATCGCAGCCGTGAAGAACTCAAGCCTGCCGGAAGAGATGGCGTGAACGAGAAGGGCCGGTGTCAGCTCTTCTTTCTGCCGAAGATGTTCGACCAGTGCGGGCATGTCACGCGGCGTCACGGAGGCTGCAATCAGGATCGTCCCTGAATCGGCGGCTTCGCGCAGAATGTTTTCAACACGTCCGCGTGCGATGAGGCCATGCACAAGAGCCGAACCGGCCAGCGCCTCGCTGACGCGCTCCATCAACAGGTGTCGCGCATCGGCGGGCAGATTGTCACGCTGCAGCAGGAGGTCGCGGATGTCGGCATTGTCGCCATGGCGCTCCGCAATGCGGCGCAGCGAAAAAGGTGTAACGGGTGAGGTTTCATTTTCGAGAAGAATAAGCGTTTCCGGCAGGTCGCCGATTTCGGCAAGAGCCGCGCAGACCCCGCGCGACAGTTCCTGACGGGCCGCAATGAACGAGCGGGTGATGCTGTCGCCGCGACCGGCCAGATCGACCAGATCGCCCTCCGCGAGAACAGGCGAACGGGCAATGACGGTGCAGGCGATTTCCGGCTGATCTTCTGCCAGAGAAACGACAACGGCGCGTGGCGCATCATCGGCATCGGCCAAAGCCTCCGCCAGCGCCAGCCGGACGCGCGGCGATGGATCGTCCAGCAGATAGGTCATGGCCATATAGGCGGCGTCACGCTGTTCACGCGCCATCGTGGACTGCAGATAGGCCCGGCCGAGCATATGGGCGGCCTTCGCCCGTTCGCTCGACCCCGCTTTTTCAGACCAGCGAAGAAATGCCTGTACGATCACCCGAGCCTCGACGTAACTGTGCGCCACCATCATGGGCGGCAAGAACGCCGCCCTCATCGAGAGACTCTAGGCAGAAAAGGTTTACGTTTGGTTCACCATAAAACTTAACCTGCCACACTTATCCGGCCTTGGGGCGCGCAAGCTGGAAAACGTCACTGCCGCCATCGGAGTAATCCATGTACCCCATGCGGGCGACGGGACGCGCCAGCCCCATATCGACCCTGCCATCGCGGATGATCGCCTCGTCGATATGGATCGCCATCACCTGCCCGATCACCATCCACGAGTCGGACGGCTGCCCATCTATATCCCTGAGCTGGGTTACGTCCGTCACACGGCACTCCAGAGCGGCGAACGCCTCGCCGACATAAGGAGCGTCCACGACACGGCCGGGAACAGCCGTCAGACCTGCGAGCTGGAATTCATCGACATCATAGGCGACAGGAGCCGAGGAGATGTTCATCCGGTCGACCAGATGGCGACTGACCAGAGAGGCGGTGAAAACACCGCTCTCCTCCACGTTGCGAAGGCTGTCCTTTCGCCCGCTGGACGAAAACATCACCAGCTTCGGGCGGTCGGAAATCGCGTTGAAGAACGAATAGGGCGAGAGGTTGAGATGTCCCCCACGCCCTTTCGAGCCAATCCAGCCAATCGGTCGCGGCGCGACGATCGCCTTGAACGGATCGTGCGGCAGACCGTGCTGGTTGGTATCGGTGGTGTAGAACATCACGCCTCGCCTTCTGCGGAGCCGACCCATGTGACGACATCGGCAAGTTCCGGGCGCGGACGCTCGACCGGCGGAAATGTCGTGGAGCCGATATACATGAAGCCCGCGACCTTTTCGCCGCCCTTGATGCCGAGTTCTGGCCATACCGTTTCATCGAAGGCCAGCCATTCCGTCAACCAGTTGGCGGCGTAACCATGGGCGTTTGCCGAGATGAGGAGATTGAGGCAGACCGCACCGGCCGACATCACCTGTTCCCACTCAGGGACCTTGAAATGCGGCTGTGCCGTGCTCACGATGGCGATAACCACCGGCGCGCGGGTAAAGCGCGTCCGCTCCACATTTTGCTGATCTTCGCCAAGCGCCGGGTTCTTTTCCAGAGCGATCTTCAGCGCCGCCTCTCCAAGACGCGCCCGCTCCTCGCCTCGATAGACGATGAACCGCCACGGAGCCAGCTTGCCATGGTCGGGAACGCGAACGGCAAGACGAAGGATATCCTCGATTTCAGCCTTGCTGGGGCCAGGTTCGGAGAGCTGAAGGGCGGGGGTGGAACGGCGAACCTTGAGATAATCGAGAAGCTTGATGTCAGTCGTCATGGTCAAAAATCTTCCATTCTGCGATCGTGGGAAAAGATGGGCCTTGAAATAGCCACGGCATTGGTTTTGAAGTGGTCCCGGAAACTCAAGAAGTCAATCGGCCAAACGCCAATCGGAACGAGAAATGACTGCAATCAAATTCGCGACCTGTCTGACGATTGCGTTGGTCGCGATTGGCGTTCAGACCGAAGCCGCTTTTTCGCAGGATGCGTTCAAGGAATTCAAGCAGCTTGGCGGCACGCCGAAAATGCCGAAACTCAATGCGTTTTCCGCCCCTTCCGCGATTGCCACCCCCGAAAACACCACCCGCGATATCGTCATGGAAGCCAAGCTGACCAACGATGGCGAGGCGGTCAGGGAAGGTCTGTACTGGCGCGTGTTCAGCCCCATTCCGGGCGCTGACGGAAAGTTGCCGATGCTGGCAAGCTCCGAAGGAGGCTCCGCGGCATTCCATCTGGTGCCAGGCGAGTATTTCGTCAACGTGGCGTTCGGACGCGCGGGCGTAACCAAGAAACTCAACGTCCCCTCCTCCGGCAATGTCGAGAAGCAGGTACTGGTCCTGGATGCCGGAGGCTTCCTGCTGAATGCCGTTGCCGGCAACGACAAGCAGATCACCGGCAATCAGCTGAAATTCTCGGTCTATTCTTCCGACGTTAAGCCGGATGGCGAACGCGGTCTCGTGACCTCCGACATCAAGCCGAACACCATCGTCCGCCTCAATGCGGGCACCTATCACGTCGTCTCCGAATACGGCAACGTCAACGCGGTGGTTCGCGCCGACATCCAGGTGGAAGCCGGGAAACTGACCGAGGCGACCCTGCAGCACCATGCAGCGCAGATCACCCTAAAGCTGGTGTCCGAAGAAGGTGGCGAGGCGATTGCTGATACCGCCTGGTCCGTACTGAGCGGCGGCGGCGATGCCGTCAACGAAAGCGTCAGCGCCTTTTCGACCATGGTGCTGGCCGAAGGCGAATATACCGCCATCGCCCGCAACAAGGACAAGGTCTATCAGCGCAACTTCAAGGTGACGTCCGGTCGCGACATGGATGTCGAAGTGCTGATGAAGGATCAGGCACCGGAAGAAACCAGCGGCGACTTCGAGTAAGCCAGATTCTCTCTCCGTCATTCCGCCCCTGCGCCGGAACCCGCTACGACCTCCCCGCCTGTGGATCCTCGGTTGGAGCGCTAGGATGACGTCGAGTTTGTCGGAATACAGTCCATAACAAAAACGGCCCCCGAAGGGGCCGTTCGCTTTTATGCTGCCTGATTTTTCGCGGCGCGCTTGCGCTTCACGTCCGGCGGCGTTGCTTCATCCACCAGCGAGGCGATGGCCTCGTCGAGCGTCATCGCAGTCTGCGCCTGCGAACCCAGACGGCGGATATTGACCGAGCGCTGCTCGGCTTCCTGACGGCCGCAGACGATGATAACCGGGACCTTCGCCACCGAGTGCTCGCGGACCTTGTAGTTGATCTTCTCGTTGCGGAAGTCTGTTTCCACCTGCAAACCGGCATCGCGCAGTTGTTCGGCAACTTCACGACCGTAATCGTCGGCATCCGAGGTGATCGTGGCGACCACGACCTGAAGCGGCGCAAACCACAGCGGCATGTGACCGGCGAAGTTCTCGATCAGAATGCCGAGGAAGCGCTCCATCGAACCGCAGATGGCGCGATGGATCATCACCGGCTGCGTCTTTTCCGAGTTCTGGTCGATGTAGAAGGCGCCGAAACGCTCCGGCAGGTTGAAGTCCACCTGCGTCGTGCCGCACTGCCATTCACGGCCGATCGCATCCTTCAGCGTATATTCGAACTTCGGCCCGTAGAACGCGCCCTCGCCCGGCAGGATGCCGGTCTTGATGCGGCCTTCCGACTGCTCCTCGATGGTCTTCAGAACATCTGTCATCACGCTTTCGGCGCGATCCCACAGATCATCCGAACCGACGCGCTTTTCAGGACGCGTGGATAGCTTGACGACGACTTCGCTGAAGCCGAAATCCTCGTAGACCGACAGGATCAGATCGTTGATGCGCAGGCATTCCGCCGCCATCTGCTCTTCCGTGCAGAAGACGTGCGCATCGTCCTGCGTGAAGCCGCGCACCCGCATCAGCCCGTGCAGCGCGCCGGATGCCTCGTAACGGTGAACTGTTCCGAACTCCGCCAGACGCACCGGCATTTCACGGTAGGACTTCAAACCATGCTTGAAGATCTGGACGTGGCCAGGGCAATTCATCGGCTTGAGCGCAAACACGCGCTGGTCGGCTTCCTCGTCATCGGGATGGGTAAAGGCATGCGCGGATTTCACCGCGAACATGTTTTCCTGATACCAGCCCCAGTGACCGGAGGTTTCCCACAGCGACTTGTCGAGCACCTGCGGCGCGTTGACTTCCTGATAGGTGTTGGCGAGACGGCGACGCATGTAGGCCGTCAGCGTCTGGAACATGCGCCAGCCCTTGCCGTGCCAGAACACCACGCCCGGACCTTCTTCCTGGAAATGGAACAGGTCCATTTCGCGGCCCAGACGGCGGTGGTCACGCTTTTCGGCTTCGGCCAGAATGTGGAGATAATTGTCCAGCTCTTCCTGCGTTGCCCATGCAGTGCCATAGATGCGCGTCAGCATCGGATTGTTGCTGTCGCCACGCCAGTAGGCGCCCGCCACCTTCATCAGCTTGAAGGCCGTGCCGATCTGACCCGTGGACGCCATATGCGGACCACGGCACAGGTCGAACCAGTCGCCCTGATAATAGATCTTCAGATCCTGACCTTCCGGGATCGCGTCTACGAGTTCGACCTTGTACTGCTCGCCCTTGGCGGCGAAGACTTCCTTGGCCTTCTCGCGCGACCAGATCTCGCGGGTGAACGGCTTGTTGCGCTGAATGATCTCCTTCATCTTCTTTTCGATCTTGGGCAGATCGTCGGGCGTGAAGGGTTCGTTCTTGGCGAAGTCGTAATAGAAGCCGTTTTCGATCACCGGGCCGATCGTCACCTGCGTACCAGGCCACAGTTCCTGCACGGCCTCAGCCATGACGTGAGCGGCATCGTGGCGGATCAGCTCGAGCGCGCGATTGTCCTCACGCGTAACGATCTCGATCTTGCCATCGGTTACGATGTCGGAAAGGTCGCGCACGGTGCCGTCCAGCGCAATGGCGACGGCCTTCTTTGCAAGCGACTTGGAAATGGATTCAGCCACATCACGGCCTGTCGCGCCAGCCGGGTAGCTGCGCACGGAACCATCGGGAAATGTAAGGGAAACGGATTCTGACACGTTCATTTTTCCTTCTATCCAGTCCCGCCAACGAATGCGGGTGGTTTTATCAAGACGTAAGCGAACAATGCTTACGCGGCGCTTTTAACGCCGTTTGCAAGGTGGGTCAAAGACAAACGCGGCGCGTCAGTGTGGGCGGAAATACCGCCAGGGCATGTACCAGCGCTGCCGCGCGGAAAGCTGCTCCGGTACCGGATCAAGTCCGCTGGTGCCGCCCGGACCACAACGTCCGACGCGAAACAGCGTCATCCAGCCACCGGCCCACAGCCCGTGACGGGCAATCGCCTCATAGCCATATTCCGAACAGGTCGGGATATGGCGGCACGAGTTGCCGATGAAACCGGAAAGGGTCAGCTGATAAAGCCGGATGAAACCGACACCCAAAAGACGGCCGGGTGTTTTGACAAACGATCCCTGCCAGTTGCGGGACCACTGATGTCTCCCGCCGGTGACGTTGTGATTGCAGCCGGGTTCGTCGCACATGGTTCAGCCCGCAACATTCATGGCCGGGGCTTCGGTCGAGCGGGCCTCGATCTGGTCGAGCGCATCGACCACAGCCTCGAAGGTCAGCATCGTCGATGCGTGACGGGCCTTGAAATCCCTCACTGGCGCAAGCACTCGCATGTCCTCGAAGCGGCCGACCGGCCCCGCACCGCCCGTTTTGAGCATGGCCAGCATATCCTCACGCGCCTGCCGGATCTCGCCGCCTGTCGCGCCGACCACATGCCGCGCCATGATAGAGGCCGACGCCTGACCGAGCGCACAGGCGCGTACCTCATGCGAAAAGCCGGTCACGACACCGTTCTCGACCTTGAGGTAGACCTTGAGTTTCGAGCCACAAAGCCTGGAGTGTTTTTCGGCACTGGCATCCGCATCCTCCAGGACTCCGATGAGCGGAATGTTTCCCGCGAATTCAAGAATGCGGTTATTGTAAATATCGTCCATAGTCAGCTATCCGGTGCACGCAAGATGTCCCAAACAGGACAGGTCGATTTTTTCAAACACTGCGTCCACAGTGGTGAAGCTTTTCTGCCCACGTTTATCATTATATGCTAACCACGCATCTGGATATCAAGCTGACGTTAATTTGCCGCGGTAAAGCCGAAATAACGCTGTTGGTCTTGCCAAAAAGCAGGAAAACAACCAGATAGCAGCGATAACGGGCAGACACGCTCTGCCCGAAGATTAAAATTCAGGTGCGGCCTTGAACCGCATCGGGAGATACGGAATGGATGCGATCGTGAAGAACTTCCCAGCCGCTGGCGCCAAATCCGACGCGGCCGGGGCTCGTCCCACTCAGGCGGAAGCCGAAGACGCTGTCCGCGTGCTGCTTCGCTGGGCCGGAGACAATCCGGAACGCGAAGGGCTTCTGGACACGCCGAAGCGGGTTGCCAAGGCTTATAAAGAGCTTTTTTCGGGCTACGAACAGAGCGTCGAAGACGTGCTCGGCACAACCTTCGAGGAAGTCGGCGGTTATGACGATATCGTGTTGGTGCGCGATATCCCGTTCTATTCGCATTGTGAGCATCACATGGTTCCGATCACGGGCAAGGCGCATGTCGCCTATCTGCCGTCCGGCCGTGTGCTTGGTCTTTCCAAGATTGCCCGGCTTATCGAGATTTTCGGCCGTCGTCTGCAGACGCAGGAAAACATGACCGCACAGATTGCCAACGCGCTCGAAAACACGCTGAAGCCGCGTGGCGTCGCGGTGATGATCGATGCGGAGCACATGTGCATGTCGATGCGCGGCGTACAGAAGCAGGGCTCGTCCACGCTGACGACCAGCTTTACCGGCGCGTTCAAGACCGATCCTGCCGAACAGGTACGCTTCATGACCATGGCGCGGAACCGCTGACACGGCTTCCCGCCCCTTGCCCTCGGGGTCCCTATCATGTCCTTGACCTTTCCATCCGCGCCCGCGGACAAGGAAATCCTTGAAAATTCCGGTTCTTTTTCGCCGAAATTCGACGCGAACGGCCTTGTCACCGCAGTGGTGACAGACGCCCGCGACGGTGAACTCCTGATGGTCGCGCATATGAACGGCGAGGCGCTGGCGCTTACGCTGGAAACCGGCATCGCCCACTATTACAGCCGCTCTCGCGACAAGATCTGGAAGAAGGGCGAAACCTCCGGCAACCTTCAGACCGTGAAGGAATTCCGTATCGATTGCGATCAGGATGCCGTATGGCTGAAGGTATCGGTCGCCGGGCATGATGCCACCTGTCACACGGGCCGGCGCTCCTGCTTCTACCGGACCGTCGAACTGGAAAACGGCGAAGCGGTGACGAAAATAACCGATGACACCCGCCACTTCGACCCGGCCGAAACCTACTCGAAGGCCTGAGCCTGCGCTTCCACAACCTGCACCAATTTGCTACCAATAAGTCGGGCAGCCGGGAGGAGAAGCCGGTTGCCCAAGGTGCATTATCAAAGCCCTAACCAGCGCTTGAGACAATGGCACGAATTGAAGCAGCGGAGCGCCGTATCGTACCCGAGCAGGGAGAGGCGCGCTCCGGAAAATGACAGGGAGTGCGCGGTTATGCTGGGATGGGGAAACAATCGCAACGCGCCTGTCGTGCCTTCAGAAGATCTGGCGACGGATGATGCCATCGTCAATGAGACGGTCGATACCCGACGCATCGCGCTGGCGCTTGGCGGCGGTGCCGCCCGCGGCTGGGCGCATATCGGCGTATTGCGCGCTCTGGACGAAGCGGGCGTGAAGATTGGAATGATCGCCGGAACCTCGATCGGCGCGCTTGTCGGGGGCTGCTATCTGGCCGGAAAACTCGATGAACTCGAAGAGTTCGCCCGATCTCTCACGATGCGCCGCATCGCGGGACTGCTTGATCTTACGATTGGCGGCGGCGGCCTGTTCGGTGGCATGCGACTGACAAAGCGCATGCAGGAGCATCTGGAAGGCCACACCATAGAGGGGCTGGATCACCCATTCATTGCCGTGGCGACGGAGCTTCGTACCGGCCATGAGGTCTGGATCCATCAGGGTGACCTCATCACGGCCCTGCGCTCGTCCTATGCCCTTCCCGGCATCTTCGAACCCGTCAACTGCAACGGACGTACATTGATCGACGGCGCACTCGTCAATCCTGTGCCGGTTTCCGTCTGCCGCGCCTACGAGCAGGCACTCGTTGTTGCGGTGAACCTGAATTACGATCTTTTCGGACGTTCAGCGGTGGTCAAGCATACGTCCGGTCAGCCCGGTTCGCCTGGGGCTCCATCCGGAAAATCGCATCTCGGATTGCCCGGTGTGATGGTTCAGGCCTTCAACATCATTCAGGACAGGATTTCACGCTCGCGCCTAGCGGGCGATCCGCCCGACCTGATGCTGCATCCACGGGTGAACGATATCGGCCTATCGGAATTCCACCGCGCCAGCGAAGCCATCGACCGGGGATACGAGGAAACGCGATCACGCATTCCAGAGCTTGAGCGCATGCAGCAGGCGCTCAAGCGCTAACGATCAGGCAGTGCGAGGTGCCGGTACGCACCCCGTCGCTGGCCAGCGCCTAGAGCGTTTCCTTGTTAAATGGAAACGCTCTAGCTGGCGATATAGGCCTTGATCTGCTCGGCCTCGGCTTCGACTTCGCCTATTCTGGCCTTCACCACGTCACCGATGGAAATGATACCGGCAAGACGACCGTTTTCCTCGACGGGAATATGGCGGAAGCGACCGCCGGTCATGATTTCCATCAGCTCGTCCGTCGTGGACGTAAAACGACAGCGAATGACATTGCGCGTCATTGCCACCGATACGGACTGCTGAAGAGAAGATGCACCCCGGCCTGCCACGGCCTTCACCAGATCGCGCTCCGTGAAAATACCCAGAACGACGCCCTCGGCATCCGTTACGACGACCGCGCCGATCCGGTTTGAATGAAGCGTTCCAGCCGCCTCGCCGATCGTCACGTCCGGCCCCACGGTCACCACATCCCGCCCTTTACGGTCGAGAAGATCCTTCACGAATGTTGGCATGCCTTCCTCCTTGTCACCTGTGACCGGCAGCATCACGCATCCTCCACGAACGCCGCCAAATCATGCAGGCATGGTGCGCTGAGGCATCGGCGAAAGCAATATCCTGATGAAAGACCGGGAAAAAAATCCCCGAAAGCGCACGAAAGGGCTTAAAGCCGAACAGGTTTCCGATCAAAAATCGCAAAAAACGCGAAGCCGAGCACGAAACCAAAAATATGGGCGTCCCAGGCAACTTCGCCCGCCATGTCACCGAACAGCGGAACGCCCACAGCAATCAGAACATTGCCGAGCAGCCACATCAGCGTGAAGATCAGTACGGTCCGGTTCGTCAGTGCGCCGAAAATCGTCTGCCGCGGCATGAGATGACCGAAGGACGCGCTGTAGCCGCCGCGCACGGGAAAGGCAAAGCGGCAGGCCGCCCCCATCAGTGCTGAAACGACGCCTGACGCGCCGATCAGCACCGTCACATCCCCCCAATGCAGGAAGGCATGGCCAAACGCTGCAACGGCGGCGGAGATGGCCCATAGCAGAATGAAACGCAATGTGCCGATGCGGCGCAGAACCGGCGCGCCGAACGCCATGAGCCACAGCCCGTTGAAGAGGATGTGCTCTATGCTGCCGTGCAGGAAGGAATAGGTGACCGGTGTCCAGAGCCACTCAAGGGACTGCTCGGAAAACGGCACGGCGTAACGCAGTGGAATGAAACCGAACGTGAAGACGAACCAGCCGTAGCCATCTTCGGAGAGAAGATAGGCAGGAACGATGTAGGCAATCAGCAACGCCGCAAGGATCCCGACCAGCAGGGGTGGAAGATTGAAGACAGGAGGATTGCGTTCGTCGTCTTTCGGCCTTGGCGATACGGACTCCGGCGGCATCTCGCCGTCCTCATAAGACATGATCCCATCCCTGACGTTGGGTAAGTTTCTGATATGCGAGCAATATAGGAAGCATCAGTGAAAAAAAAGCCGTTCCACCAAAGGGGAACGGCTACGGACACGCGGCAAGATCGTCATTCGCGCTGATGGAGAGCATTCCCCGTCATGGCCGCACCGTTGCCATGCGGGCGCTGGCAACACAACGGAACCATCTGTTAACCCTAACGAAGTTCGCTGGCACGAAAATCGCATCACACTCTGCAGGAGGCACCCTGAAGGACATGAATGTCCCAAAACAGAACAAGAAGGATGAATGCCATGAAGAGCACGGCCGGCCTGGACATATATGCGTACTGGAACGATCTGCGGGGCGGACGCTCAGCGCCGAAGCGCGAGGATATCGATCCCGTCAAGCTGAAACATCATCTGGGGGACCTTTTCATCCTGACGGACCCGGGCGATGAATGTCCCCGCTTCCGCCTGGCGGGCACCCGTATCTGCGCCCTCTTCGGCCGTGAGCTGCGCGACAACCGCTTCTCCAGCCTGTGGCTGACCGAAACAGCCCCCTTTGCCAACCGGATCGCACAGGGTGTGATGCAGCATGGGCTGCCGGTGCTGTTCAAGGCCGAGGCCGATGACGGATATTCCGATGCCCCCCTGAACTTCGAGATGCTGCTCCTGCCGCTACGGTCGGAAAGCATGGAGCATCCGAGATTGCTGGGTGCACTTCTCCCGGAGCATCCCCGCCCGGAATTCGCGTCGCCCATAGATCACCTCGCGTTGACCAGCAGCAACCTACTGCGCACGGAAATCATGGGAAGCGAACCGCTGGATCGCTATCGCCATCCATAAAGGAACACTGGCGGCACGGGTGTCGCCAAAAGAGACATAAACCGCAAAACTGATGACAATTCTAAGATTTAACAAACATGGTCTGTTAACTTGGGCGCGGTAAAGACAGACAGTCATCGTCTCTTATTGTCATGCTTGCGGCCAATGTTCTCATCCCGTTCGATCAATACAGCCCAAATCATCCGTCCGGTCGAGGAGATCGGTATCGAGAATGCCGTGCGTATCGGCTTCTCAGGTCGGCTGATGCTGCCGGATCATCAGGAATATGATTGCACGGCGACAGAAATGACGGCCGAGAAGGCACAATTTACCTGCGCTGCCATGGCGCGCCAAGGTGATCGGGTCATCGCCTACCTCCAGCATATCGGCAGGATTGAAGGCACCATTGTTTCCGTCACCACGGCGGGCTTCATTATCGCCATCAACGCGCCGGAGCGAAAACGCGAAAAGCTCGCGGCCCAGCTGGCCTGGATCGCCAAGCGCCAGTTGCTCGGCCTGCCGGAAGACCGCCGCCATGACCGCCTGACACCGCGCAATTCGAAAACGCAGCTCATGCTTGAAGACGGAACGCTTCTGGCATGCCGTCTCATCGACCTGTCGCTTTCGGGCGCCGCCATCGAGATCGAAGATCGCCCGTCCCTCGGAAGCAAGGTTCAGCTCGGCAAGAACATGACCGGCAAGATCGTCCGACACTTTATGGAAGGCGTCGCCATCGAATTCGACCGTGTTCAGTCCGCAGACGCTTTGATCGAGTTCCTCTAAGCGGCACCGCGCAAAAGCGCCGAATAGCTCGATAACCTTCTACCCAAAACCATCAAGGCCTGCCGATCCCTGCGGCAGGCTTTTTCTTTATGGCATTCAGGCGCCCTCTTCCGGATCATCGTCAGCAGTCCCGTAATGGGGATCGGCAGCCTGAAGACATACCGAAACGCGTCGTCTGGCCTCATACGCCGGAGCCGGAAAACCATCTCGCCCTGTGCGATTTTGAGAAGCCTCGATGCAAATTCTGACGCAAAAGGCCACTTAAAAGTATTTTTCCAGAAAAAAATCAGATTTTCGAATATTTTTTTCGGCGTGATTTCCCCCTGTACCAAGGTGAAACAGCTATCCCCAAATGAGAAGCCATCTTGCAGCTCGGGGCTTTCAGGACAAAAACAATCCACTGAAACAACCTCATGAATTATGAATTCATGTTTTAATACAGATAGATAAATGGATACCGGAAACCTAACGGCGAGATCGATAAAACTGTAATAAAATTCGATTCAAACAATCATAAAAACAATCAAAAATACAATTCAAAACAGCGGATAATTTGCTTAAAACGAAGCTCAAATTGACCCGCCTATATTTCCGCACGGTCAAAATATACCTGCGAATGTCTCCCCAACACAGGGAGACAAGCAATGAACAAGAACAAGCGTTTCGGTTTCTTTCTGATTGCATTCATCGCTAGCGCCTTCGCACAGCAGGCCTTCGCGTCACCGGCAGCAGGCATGCGTGTGATCGGAAAGGCGAACCCGCCGATCGGCCACTATGAATTCTGCCAGACCTATCAGAGCGAATGCCGCCCAACCTCGGTCGATATGGGGCCAATGAAGCTGACGGAAGAGAACTGGAAGACAATTCTTGACGTCAACTACACCGTCAACACCACGATCACGCCAATGACCGACATGGAAATCTACGGCGTCGAAGAGCGCTGGGCTTACCCGACCACGGCCGGCGATTGCGAAGACTTCGTGCTTCTGAAGCGCAAGATGCTGATGAACAAGGGCATCTCCGCCTCCAACCTGCTGATCACCGTCGTTCTCCAGCCGAACGGTCAGGGACATGCGGTTCTGACGGTCCGCACCGACCGCGGCGACTTCATCCTCGACAACATGCGCAACAAGGTCATGAGCTGGTCAGAAACGGAATACACCTACCTGAAGCGCCAGGACAGCGCCAATCCGGGCCGCTGGATGAAGATTCAGGATGGCCGCGCCACCACAGCCGTCGGCGGCATCAACTAAGCTATCCGATAACCATCTCCCTGTAACAGAAAAGCCGGTTCCAGAAAGGGACCGGCTTTTCTGATTCATGAGGATTTCAACGAAAGGTCAGAGCAGGCCGAGTTCGGCCAGTTCACGCCTCAGTTCAAGCGGCATTTCCTCACCGCTGGCGCTTGTTCCACCCAGATCGCGCGGCGCTTCCGCATCGTTGAGATAACGCCAGCCCTGAAACGGCCGCTTGGGTGCGGGTGACGTCTCGATCACTTCGGGACCGAGAACAAGGTCACAACGGGAAATGCCATCTTCGCCCTTGAAGGAGCGGATATCGAGAAGCTTCTGGCGGGCCTGCACCTGCCCCTTGATGACCCAGTAGAGCGAGCCGCCGTCCAGCAGCTCCTCGACACGTTTCGGGATCATCCTTGTCGTGTGGACGCTGTGCGGCTCAAGACCGGCCGCGATGGAAATCAGCGAGCGTTGCGATACCCAGTCCCGAAGGTCATCGATCGAATCCGCGCCGACGCAAAGTTTTATGAGGTGGAGAGGCATGGCTCTATCAATGCCTTTTTCGCCTGGGCGTCAAGCATCGGATGGAGCCGTTGCGCTCAGCACTCCACAACGTTGACGGCAAGACCACCGGTCGAGGTTTCCTTGTATTTCTCGCTCATGTCGTTGCCGGTCTGCCGCATCGTCTCGATGCAGGCGTCAAGCGGCACGAAATGCTGGCCATCGCCCTTGAGCGCCAGAGACGCCGCCGTGACGGCCTTCACTGCGCCCAGCGCATTGCGCTCGATGCACGGCACCTGCACGAGGCCCGCAATGGGATCGCAGGTCATGCCAAGATGGTGCTCCAGAGCAATCTCGGCGGCGTTTTCGACCTGCTCGGGCGATCCGCCCATGACAGCGGCAAGCCCGGCAGCGGCCATGGCCGCAGCTGAACCAACCTCGCCCTGACAGCCGACCTCAGCACCTGAAATCGACGCATTGTGCTTGATGATGCCGCCGATGGCTGCAGCCGTCAGCAGGAAATCCCTGACATCATCAACCGTCGCATCTTCGTGGAAATGACGGAAATACCGGACCGTTGCCGGAACGACACCAGCGGCGCCATTCGTCGGAGCTGTGACGACGCGACCGCCAGCAGCGTTTTCCTCATTCACCGCCATGGCGTAAACGCTCAGCCAGTCGTTGGCCATCACCGGGTTGAGCCGGTTGCTGCGCCACTCAGCGTTCAGCTTTTCATAAATGGAGTGCGCGCGACGTCGGACCTTCAGCCCGCCGGGCATGATGCCCTCGACTTTCAGGCCGCGCTCGATACAGCCGTTCATCGCCTCCCATATCTGGTCGAGCCGTTCATTCAGTTCGTCGCGGGAAACGACCGTTTCCTCATTGGCACGCTTCATCTGGGCGATGGTACGGCCGGAGCGCTGCGCCATATCGAGCATTTCACGCGCCGTCGCGAAGGGGTAAGGTACGCGTGGACCGTTATCGATGGTCTTGCCGCGCTGCCGGATGGCCTCGAGCTCCGTGTCGGTAACGACAAAACCGCCGCCGACGGAATAGTAGATACGCTTGACGAGCAGCCGGTCCTGATTGTCGAAGGCGGAAAAGATCATGCCGTTGGCATGACCAGGCAACGGGGTCTTCTTGTCATAGACAAGATCCTCTGCCGGACGGAACGTATAGGCAGGGTGGCCGGCAGGCGACACGACGCCGCTTTTTTCCACACCGGCGATGATGTCATCCATTGCATCCGGATCCACGAGATCGGGCCGTTCGCCCGTGAGGCCGAGGATGACGGCCCGCCCCGTTCCATGCCCTATGCCGGTAAAGGCCAGCGACCCGTGCAACGTCACCCTGAAACGCGCAACGCTGGCACCTGCAGGGCGAGGCCATTCATCACTCAGAATGACATCGAGAAAGCGGTTCGCCGCCGTCATCGGCCCCATCGTATGGGAACTTGAAGGACCGATACCGATCTTGAAAACGTCGAAGACCGAAAGAAACATGACATTGCCCTGAATGATGGAACCACGCGCCCATCATATCCAATGCCCTGACGCTTCGCCACAGGTGCACGGGATCGAAAGGTAGAACGCAATTTTCGGAAAAAATCCATGCATCGGCAAGAACGAAGAGCGGCACTGGCTTGAGCACCTGCGACATATTCGTAGCCAAAACGAAAACAGCGCGGTCTCCAGAGGAGAACCGCGCCGTTTCAAAACCCGTCATTCAGGAGAAGTGCTTATGGGCTGCCAAAAATGTACGTCAATGCGAGAAATGCGGCAAAGCCTGCAAGTGCGCGTAGTGTGACGCCCCAGCAAGATTTCTGAGCGGTTTCTTCCATGATTACTCCAGCTGTTCACTCTCCGGGCGGCCTCAAAGCTCGGCCCGTGGTGAACCATTTATTAAAAATGCTCTGCGAACGCAAATGCAAAAAACGGCGAAATGTAGGCATTTGCGCTAAGCTGCCATTCGCGTGATGCATAGCTACATGAAAAAACAACACCTTAGCGACGCGCATTCTTCCTGTCCGATTTCGGCGCCGCCGCAATTTAGACGAAAGTGTAACAGTTCGATGAAAGCGCCGCAGGAGGGGCTGTTGATAACTCCCGGTCTCTAGGTCTTGAAAGGGGGTGCAGGCTGCTCTATCCCGTCGCCAACTCAACAGGAAACGAGGTCAGACAATCGATGCAAGCAGCGTCAACTTTTCCCGATCGTGAAACCGTAGCGTCGAAACTGGCGTCCCTGTCACCCGAGGACAAGTCCTGGCTTACACTGCTGATGGAGAATGTCGTGCAGGACGAAAACCTGCTTGAAGGGGTCCAACTTTATCTCGATCAACAGGCAGGCGCACGCTTCCTCAACAGCCTGAAACTGGAATCCTGCGGCGAATGGATCGGCAGCAATGCCCCTGCCCGTTTGCAGATCAGGCTCGCCGAAACGGCAAAGGCCGGTCAGCACCCGGCCTACCAGGCGTTCCGCAAGGGCCTGACGAAATCGGCTGGTCTGGAAAAGGCCTATCCCAAAGCGCCGATCTGAATTGTTACCTGAGCATCGGGCCGGAAACCGCTACATAGTTTCAGGCCCGATGCGACTATTTCCTAGTCCGGCACTTTCTCGACGACGGCGATGATCGGCCCCATGGGAAAAAGCGAATCCCTGCGTTTCATCGCGGGAATATCGACGCTCGAAATCGTGCCATCGAGATAAAGCGCGTTCGGCGCGTCGAGCACATCGCGAAACAGCGTCGCGAAATCATAGAAACGCACTGTCCCCTCCGAGATCGCAAAATGCACTTTGCCATCGCGTGCGATACCGACACCGTTGCGGCGCTTGAAACTGTCGCTGTCAGGCAGGAAGCGCGGATGCAGCTTGTCATCAATGACCAGCATCGGGCCGGACTGCGTGGCGAAATCGGGTTTCAGCCCCGCTGCTATGTAGGCTTCGGTCGCCAGCACGCCAGCCGTTTTTCCCTTTATATAAAACACGCCGTTGGGCAGCAGATGAAAATTTCCCCAGCCACCGGCAGTGCTGACATGCGAACGCTCGACGCCGTTTTCGATGAAAAGCCCGACCGGCGAATAATCCGAGTGATACATGCCGCCATTCATCGCGAAGACGGTAAACATGTGCTGACGCCAAAGAGCTGACGACAGATTGGCGAAAGAACCGTATCCCTCACCGGAGACATGATCGCGACCATAGATCCGGATATCGTTTTGGGCCGGATCGAAACTGCAGACGAGATATCGACCGCCAGCGTGGTCAACGGTCCTGCAGAAATCCGCCTGCCCGCTCGCCTCGGCCGAAAACGGCAGGATGAGCGGCAACAATACCTTCATCAGTCTTTTCATCGATCGTCCGCTCATGTCCTCACGTCGTAAAACGAGGTGATTCTTACGGCACCACCATGACGATGAAATACAGTCAAAGAAAAGGCGCCGCCCGTTTTCAACGGTGGCGCCAGAACTTTATGGGGAGATCTTTAACGGCGTGCGGCGCGATCTACATTACGGCCTGCGTCCTGGGTTGCATCAACGGCATTGGCCGTATCCCGCCCGATGCCGCGGATGGTGTTGCCGCAGGAGCTGAGCGTCACGACCGCTACGAGGGCAACGGCAAAAATGGAAAAGATGCGTGTGATCATTTGTAATGACTCCCCTAAGACTTGCACTCGAAGGCAAGCGCCGATGTGATAAGCCTCACACTAACGTGAGGCGAAACAAACGGTTCCATCGAAATTTCGAAAAATACAACCGCAAAATTAACGCGGTCTTGAAGACCTCGGGGCATGGTGCCTGAAAAGCGACAACGCGTGTGAGCGATATGATGCAAGCGAACAACCGATTGCTGGTGATGACGGCGGGCGGCACCAATCCGAACGTCATGATAAACGCTCTCGCCGCCCACTTCTCGGACATCCACGTCTTTCAGGAAAACCCTGAAGGCAAGGCGGAAATTTTCAGGCGACGGGCACGTCGTCTCGGCTGGCTGACCGCCGCCGGTCAGATGGGTACGATGGTCGCCTCCCGGTTAGGCAAGCGCGTGACGGCCAGGAGAACGGCCGAAATCATCGCGGAATACGGCCTCGCGGCAGAAATCGACGAAACGGTATCGGTCACCCGTTTTTCCTCCCTGAACGACGAAGAATGCCACCGCTCCGTCGAAAAACTGCAACCCGCCGTCATTTTCACAATCTCGTGCCGCATCCTGAAACCCGCGACACTTGCATCGTTTCATTGCCCGGTCATCAATTTCCATGCCGGCATAAACCCTGCCTATCGTGGCCAGATGGGCGGTTACTGGTCGCTCGTCGAAAACGACCGAGGCAATTTTGGCGCGACCGTGCATCTGGTCGACAAGGGCATCGATACGGGCGCTACACTCTATGAGATGCGCCTGAAACCGTCAGCCGCTGATACGATTTCAACATACCCTCTGCTTCTGACCGCCGCATCAATCGATATTGCCGTCAGCGCTATCGAAGATGCACTCTCGGGAAGCCTGTCGCCCCAGCCGCCTCTCCCTGGAAAATCCGTGCTGCGATATCCGCCGACCCTGTGGACATGGGTATGGAATGGCCTTACCCGGCGTGTCTGGTAGCGGTGGATGGACCAAGCTGCGTCGCAGATGCAAGGCTGTCGTGCCGTAACCGGCAAAGACTTGGACAGTGAAACAGTGCATGATAATGGAAAGGATCATGCAAAAATTGTCCAGAATTTCAGCTTCCATAGAAGCCTCTCCGACCCAGGTACTCGGCTCCACGGATCTGACCAACCTCTTCCCATCGGGAACGTCGGTCTACCTGACCGACCTCGGCGCGGATTCGCAGGGCAAGCTTGTTGAAGCAGCTCGTCATCTCCGCGAACTGGGGTACAACCCCGTTCCGCATTTTGCAGCCCGCAGGCTTACCTCGCAGCACGATTTCGAAGAGCAGGTCAAACGGCTTGCCGATGAGGCAGCCGTCACCGAGGTACTCGTCATCGGCGGCGGCCTCCAAAAACCTGCTGGCCCCTACACGTCCAGCATGGATCTTCTCGCAACGGGCATTTTCGATCGTTTCGGAATAAAGCGGATCGGCGTCGCGGGACACCCGGAAGGCAGCCCGGATTTCAGCGCGGAAACAGCGCTTGCGGCCCTGAAATTCAAACAGGATTTCGTCGAAAAAAGCGATGTCGACATGTATGTCGTCACTCAGTTCGGCTTCGACGCATCCCGCTTCATCGGCTGGGCGGAAGGCCTTGCCGCCTCCGGCATTCACCTGCCGGTCCACATCGGCGTTTCCGGACCCGCAAAAATAACGACCCTTCTGAAATATGCCGCCCTTTGCGGCGTGGGCAATTCGATCACCTATCTCAAGAAGAACGCCCTTTCCCTGACAGCACTGGCCAAGGGGCATTCACCGGAAAGCGTTGTGGGTCCGATCGAGAGATACTGGCAGGAAAATCCGGCAGGACCGATCCGCCAGATCCATGTTTTCCCTTTCGGCGGCCTGCAGAAATCCGCGGAATGGCTGGAAGAGCGCGGAAGCTGGCAGCCCAGCGGCGCCAATGCCCTTGCGTCGCCCGGCTCGCTCACCGGATAACGTCACCCTCCGGGCTGATGCGCGATACCCTCATGCCGCCTTGGCGGCATCCAGGAAGGCGTTGCGGATGCTTTCCGCAACGGCCAGAATCGGGCGTGACGGTTTTTCGCCGACGATCAGCCGGATATCGAAACAGCCTAGCTCGGGCAGCCCTTCCTTGTCGCTCAGAATGACCATATCGTTCTGCACATAGGATCGAGGTAGCGGCGCAATCGCCAGATCCGCGATGATGGCGGCGCGCTGCGCCATCGTATGCCCGCTCAGATAAGCCACCCGGAAATTGCGTCCGCGCTTCTCAAGCGAATTGATCGCCTCCGAGCGCCAGATGCAGCCCTCCTCCCAGATGGAGATGGGAAGCGGATCGCGAAGATGCGCCGTTCCGCATTTTGCGCCCGCCCACACAAGACGCTCGCGCATCAGCACTTCGCCCGCATCGCGAAGCGGATGGGACGCACAGTTGACAAGAGCAAGATCGAGCCTCTGCTCATCCATGCGCTTGTAGAGACTGGAGCTGGAATCGATCGTGACGTCGATCATGATACCCGGAAACGCTTCGGCGAAACGCTTCAGGATGCCGGGCAGAAGCCCGCGCTCGCCGATATCTTCCGGCGCACCGAGACGCACGACACCCGAAAGCTCTGGCATGACGAAGCGGGAGACAGCCTCATTGGAAAGCGCGATCATTCTGCGCGCATAGGTCAACAGCGTTTCCCCATGGGCAGTCAGCGTGACGGAGCGGGCATCGCGCAGGAACAGCGTCGTCTTCAGCTGCTCCTCAAGCTTCTTGATCTGCATGGAAACGGCGGAAGGCGTTCTGAAAACAACCTCGGCGGCGGTCGAAAAATTCCCCGTTTCCGCAATCGCCACGAAGGTTCTCAAGATGTCGTTATCCAGCAGCGGCAGGGGTTGGCGGAATGTAACGGTCATAGCGCGCACCTTCAAATATTTTGAATTATAGATAGATATCATTTCGTTTGATTGAATGTCAATCATGCTGCAAGGTACAGATCAGGATGCAGTTCCAGCAGCAGCAAGAGACTTCAGTTGTTGGGAAGCGACATTGTTCCGCTTCACCTGGAAAGCGGAAACCGCTCCGATCCTGCTCGGAAAAAACATACACAAAATTGATGAATGAAATAAAATTCATTCATTTGATTGATGAACAATCCAGGCGCATACCGGAATGGAAAAGAGATCGTGGTTACGGAAAGGATCAGAACATGACCATGGTACACACCCACACCGCATCCGGCGCGGCACGCCCGCGGCCCGCACCCGAAATCTGGCTGCATCGCGTGGCCGACCGTGTTTCAGAGCTTTACGCGAACTGGAGCCGCGCAAGAACCCTGCGCGCACTCGAAGCGCTTCCTCCTGAAACTCTGAAGGACATCGGATGGCCGACGACGGACAACCACAGCACCCGTATTGTGCGCAAATAAGATACTGACGGCTCATGATCCGCTTTTGATCATGAGCCGTTTTCCATCTACAGAAATTCGTCCCGCCAGCCGGCTGGCGATGCCCATTTTAAAAGCGACGTATCGCCTATTTTCAAAGCGATCCACGAAATTTGCATATTTCAAAAGCGCTTTTTTGACAGCCCCATATCCGCGACGTATTTTGCGCTTAATATGTCGCATACAGGATATCCAGAACACCAATTCCAAGCAAGGAATTGCGTATTCGCAAAGGAGCCGGGCAAATGAGCAAGTCGTCCCAGAAGAAACGCTCGATCGTCTTTTTTCTTGTTCCGCAATTCACGCTGCTGCCGTTCACGGCCGCGGTCGAGACGCTCCGCATTGCCAACCGCATGCTGGGTTACAACGCCTATGAATGGCGCCTTGCTTCCGCCGATGGCCAGAAGGTCATGTCGTCCAGCGGCATCTGTCTTGAGGCGGACACCTGTCTTGCCGACGAGCGCCGCTACGTGACCGGAGAAAACCGGCCCGAAATGGCGATCATCTGTTCCGGCATCGACGTCGATCAGTACAGCAACAAGTCCGTCAACGCGTGGCTGCGCGAGGCATACAATCGCGGTATCGCGATAGGAAGCCTCTGTACAGGCGCACATATCCTTGCTCAGGCGGGGCTGCTGAACGGCAGGAGATGCGCGATCCACTGGGAAAACCTGCCCGGCTTTTCCGAAGCCTTTCCACAGGTGGAAGTTTACGCCGACCTCTACGAAGTCGACGCCAACATCTATACCTGTGCAGGCGGCACCGCGTCGCTGGACATGATGCTGAACTTGGTCAAACAGGATTTCGGTGACAATCTGGTCAACCGTGTCTGTGAGCAGCAACTGACGGACAGGGTCCGCAATCCGAACGACCGTCAACGCCTGCCCCTGCGCGCCCGTCTCGGCGTCCAGAACAGCAAGGTGCTGTCGATCATCGAATTGATGGAAAGCAATCTGGCCGAACCGCTGTCGCTGCTCGACATCGCCGACGGCGCCGATCTTTCGCGTCGTCAGGTCGAACGCCTGTTCCGTCAGGAAATGGGCCGCTCCCCTGCCCGTTATTATCTCGAGATCCGCCTCGACCGCGCCCGTCATCTTCTGGTGCAGTCAGCGATGCCGGTGGTCGAGGTAGCTGTCGCCTGCGGCTTTGTCTCGGCTTCACATTTCTCGAAGTGTTATCGCGAGATCTACAACCGCACCCCGCAGCAGGAACGCGCCGAACGCAAACTCGTGCTGAGCGCGTCAAGAATTGCGGTGGCCAGTCAGGGCAAGGTCGCGCATTGACGGCAACGCTCTAATACACCCGAGGTGCAACCCCGAACGGCCTGACCGCATGGACAAGATCCTCGGCTGTCAAACCGCTGCCTGCCCTTTCGCCCGCTTCACCATGCAACCACACCCCGGCAGCCGCGGCCTCGAAGGCGGACGCTCCCTGCGCAAGCAGCGCACCGACGATGCCTGCCAGAACATCGCCTGATCCTGCCGTCGCCAGAAAGGGCGGCGCGTTGGTGTTCACCAGCGCCCTGCCATCCGGTGCGGCAATAACCGTATCTGCGCCCTTGTAGACGATAACGGCACCGCTGCGGGCCGACGCAGCCTGCGCCCTTTCGATCTTGCCAAGCGCGCTGTCGATGGCGATGTCGGGAAACAGTCGCGCAAACTCGCCCTCATGCGGTGTGAGAACGGATTGCCCGTGGCCGGATCTGATCAGCGTGAACAGGCTTTCCGGACTTTCCCGGAATGCGGTGATGCCATCTGCATCAAGCACCAGCGATCTGTCACCCAGAAGGGACACGAATCCCCGGGCCTTTTCGAAGTCACCGAAACCGGGACCAAGCACAAAAGCGCCATGTCTTTTATCTTCCAGCCACAGTCGGAGATTGTCGTCATCGTCGAGCCGCGTGCTCATTACCGCGGTCAAGGTGGCGGAAAGCACATCGAGAGCGGATCGCGGAGCCGCGACGGTAACGATACCCGCTCCGGCTTTCAGGGCGGCGAGTGAGGTCATGCGGGCCGCACCGGACGCGTGGGCCGGTCCGGAAAATACAGTCAGATGCCCGCGTCTGAACTTGTGCGTCTCCGCCTCTGGACGAGGCAAGACGTCCTGCCACATCAGCGGGTGATTTTCCGCGACGTGCCCCGCATGGGCAGAAACGATCCGCTGCGGAATGCCGATATCGAAAACCTCCAGTTCGCCGCACAGTTCCCGTCCGGGCAGCAGCAGATGACCGGGTTTGCGGGCCATGAACGTCACAGTCTGCTGCGCCGCGAAGGCAGCCCCCAGCGGCACACCTCGCCTGCCGCACAGACCGGAGGGCAGATCCACCGCAATCACGGGCACCCGCGCCGCAGCCACGGCCTCGATTACCCGCTTCAGCTCGGACGGCACGTCCCGCGATAGCCCGGCACCAAAGACGGCATCGATCACCACGTCGCCGACTTGTGGGAGATAGGCCGCCAGAGGCGTGGGGGTGGCTCCGCTTCGCTCAAACGCCGTGCGCGCATCGCCCTTCAGGTTTTCCACGTCACCGAAATGATGGACGACAACGGCAGCCCCGCTTTGCGACAATGCACGCGCGGCGACATAGCCGTCACCGCCATTGTTGCCACTGCCGCAAAGGACGACAAAACGTAGCGCCTGCGGATAATGCCGAAGGGCACAGGCCGCAACGGCCTGCCCTGCCCGTTCCATCAGGCTGAAGAGCGGAATACCTGACCTCCCCGCTGCATCATCGACGCGGGACATGGCTTCTGGATCGATGAGGAAAAGGGGTGGATGGGACATCATGCCTTGATATTCACCTCAAAACACGGGGAAAGGCAATCGACACAAAAATGGGCAAAAAAGAAAGATTTAAATTTATGCAAAGGCATAAATTTTCATCAACACCAATGCATTCCAATTGCCGCACCAGAAATATGGCATGACTCTAAAATACGTAAAACACGCCACATTTCGCTCAAATTTTTCCGATTTTCGCGAGAAATTCTCCTGAAACCAGGCGAAACCGCACGCATTTTGTTTGCAACGGCCTCCGGAACGAACTTTTTTCTTCAAGGCCGCTTCCGATCTGGCACAATACGTGCATTCTTGTCGCAGAGCGGGAATAACCTGCTTTAACGGGAGAAGCGGAGAGATATTTTCTCATGAAAAAGATCGAAGCGATCATTAAGCCTTTCAAGCTCGATGAAGTGAAGGAAGCCCTTCAGGAAGTCGGACTGCAGGGAATCACGGTCACGGAAGCAAAAGGCTTTGGTCGTCAGAAGGGCCACACGGAACTCTACCGCGGAGCAGAGTACGTTGTGGACTTTTTGCCGAAAGTGAAAGTCGAAGTTGTATTGGCGGATGAAAATGCGGAAGCCGTCATAGAGGCAATCCGCAACGCGGCTCAGACCGGGCGCATCGGCGACGGAAAGATTTTCGTTTCCAATGTCGAAGAAGTCATCAGAATTCGAACCGGTGAAACAGGCGTGGACGCCATATAATCATAACCAAATCCTGAGCCGGGGAGGCTCAGGTTTTTCACCTCGTCATCATCACACTCAAGGAAATTCAAATGACGACCGCAAACGATATCCTGAAGCAGATCAAGGACAACGACATCAAGTTCGTGGACCTGCGCTTTACCGATCCCAAGGGTAAGCTGCAGCACGTCACCATGGATGTCGTATGCGTTGACGAAGACATGTTCGCCGATGGCGTGATGTTCGACGGCTCCTCGATTGCAGGCTGGAAGGCCATCAACGAGTCCGACATGGTGCTGATGCCCGATCCGGCAACTGCCCATACCGACCCGTTCTTCGCGCAGTCCACCCTCGTTATCCTTTGCGACATTCTCGACCCGGTTTCCGGCGAAGCCTATAACCGCGACCCGCGTGGTACCGCCAAGAAGGCCGAAGCCTACCTCAAGGCATCCGGCATCGGCGACACCGTATTCGTCGGCCCCGAGCCGGAATTCTTCGTGTTCGACGACGTGAAGTACAAGGCAGATCCGTACAACACCGGCTTCAAGCTGGACAGCTCCGAACTGCCGTCCAACGACGATACCGATTACGAAACCGGCAACCTCGGCCACCGTCCGCGCGTCAAGGGCGGCTACTTCCCTGTTCCGCCGATCGACAGCCTTCAGGACATGCGCTCCGAAATGCTGACCGTTCTTGCCGAAATGGGCGTGGTCGTTGAAAAGCATCACCACGAAGTGGCCGCTGCACAGCACGAACTGGGTGTGAAGTTCGATACGCTGGTTTCCAGCGCCGACAAGATGCAGATCTACAAGTACGTCGTCCATCAGGTCGCCAACGCCTACGGCAAGACGGCAACCTTCATGCCGAAGCCGATCTTCGGCGACAACGGCTCGGGCATGCACGTTCACCAGTCGATCTGGAAGGGCGGCAAGCCGACCTTTGCGGGCGACGAATATGCCGGCCTGTCCGAAACCTGCCTCTACTACATCGGCGGCATCATCAAGCACGCCAAGGCCATCAACGCCTTCACCAACCCGACGACCAACTCCTACAAGCGTCTGGTTCCAGGTTATGAAGCACCGGTTCTGCTCGCCTACTCCGCGCGCAACCGCTCCGCATCGTGCCGTATCCCGTTCGGCTCCAACCCGAAGGCAAAGCGCGTCGAAGTCCGCTTCCCTGACCCGACCCAGAACCCCTACCTCGGTTTTGCGGCGATGCTCATGGCTGGCCTTGACGGCATCAAGAACAAGATCCATCCCGGCAAGCCGATGGACAAGGATCTGTACGACCTGCCCGCCAAGGAACTGAAGAAGATCCCGACCGTCTGCGGCTCCCTGCGCGAAGCGCTCGAAAGCCTCGACAAGGATCGCAAGTTCCTGACCGCCGGCGGCGTGTTCGATGACGACCAGATCGACTCGTTCATCGAGTTGAAGATGCAGGAAGTTATGCGCTTCGAAATGACCCCACATCCGGTCGAATTCGACATGTACTACTCGGCCTGATTGCTATTCGGACGCCGCTCGACGGCGACCGGAAAAGTTCGGCGGCTTTCCCAGGAAAGCCGCCGTTTTCATTTGGAAAAAAGCCTGCTTATAAAAACCATGTCGACATCCCCCACCTCCCCGCCCGCAGCGCGCATGACCGACTGGCTCATCTTTCTGGCCGTGCCCTTCTTCTTCTCGAGCAACACCATCCTCGGCCGCGGCATCGTGGGCGAAGTCTCGCCCTTCACGACCGCCTTCATCCGCTGGATCGGTTCCTGCCTCATCATCGTACCGTTCATGGTGGCGGACTGGCGCAACTGCATCGAATTCGTCACACACAAAACGCTGCTGTGGCTGTGCCTCGGCATTCTGGGCATGGGAATCTGCGGCGGTGTCGTCTATTGGGGGCTGACGGAAACCACCGCTCAGAACGGCACGCTGATCTACACCACATCGTCGCTATTCATCATCCTGTTCCAGCGGATATTTCAGGGCCGTAAAATCCGTACGCTGGAAGTGATCGGCATGGTGGTCGCCTTTGTCGGCGTCGGCGCCATCGTTCTGAAAGGCGACATTGCCGCACTCTGGCATCTCAACCTCAACATCGGCGATTTCGCCATCCTGATGGGGGCGATTTCCTTTGCAGTCTATTCCATGCTGTTGCGTGACCCAGCCGCTCGCAGCATGGCATCCATCAGCCTTTTCGGCCTGATCGCATTTTCGGGCGCACTGGTTTTAGCTCCACCTGCCGCCATGGAACTGGCGCACGGAGGCCTGCTGCCGACAACCGCGACCGCCTGGGCCAAGATCGGCGGCATCATCCTGTTCGCATCACTTCTGGCCTTCTACTGCTTCACCCATACGGTGCGGGTGTTCGGCCCGGCAACGGCTGGCATAACCCTTTACATGATGCCGCCCATCTCCATCATCATGGCGACGGTGTTTCTCGGCGAAACGTTCGAGAACTATCACGCTGTCGGCATCGTCCTTGTCACGGGCGGGGTGATCCTCTCCACGGCACCGATCGGGCGCAGGTAGCGCATGATTCGAAGGCGACGCGACCCAAGGGCTTGATATTTCCTTACCCACCCCCACATCATGTAGGGAAAGGAAGGTCATACCATGAAACAACGAGACGCAAAATTCACGCTTGGCGAGATCGTTCGCCATAAGGTGTTTCCGTTCCGAGGTGTGATTGTCGACGTCGACCCGGAATATGCCAACACCGAGGAATGGTGGAATGCAATTCCCGTCGAAATCAGACCGGATCGCGATCAGCCGTTCTATCACCTTCTGGCTGAGAACGACGAAACGGAATATGTCGCCTATGTCTCGGAACAGAACCTCGTTCACGACGAGAATGAGACGCCCTTGAGAAATCCGAATATCGGCCTGCTCTTCGACAAGGCGCCGAACGGCGAATGGCGTCCCAAGATCTCGACTGCGCATTGAGCACCCGTTGCATAGGACATAAAAAAACCGGTCTGTTTCCAGACCGGTTTTTTCTTGCCGTAGGCAAGTAATCAGGGCTTCGGAGCAGACTTTGCAGCATCCTGAGCAGCTTCGAGCTTCTTGCGAGCCTCTTCAGCCTTCTTCTGCATGCCTTCCTGCAGGGTACGCTGGCTTTCAGCGAGCTGCGACTGGCTGATCGGCGCGCCATCGTAGGCACCGGTGAAGCCGTTGAGGGCAATCTTGATCGGGTTCGGCGCACGGCGGAAGTTGATCGAGGTGAATACGACCTCGTTGCCCTTCTTCAGCGAAGCGATCATCGCGTCGGTGAGCGGGATTTCGGCGGTGCACTTGTCGGGAAGGCAGACAGCGTAGTCAAGCTTCTGGCCTTTGCCGCCGTCGATCTGCATCTGCACGCCCGGAGGAATGAGACGCGCGGTCGGTACGGAAACCTGAAGAAGCTTGCGGTTGACCTTGCCTTCGACGGTGATGAGGCCAACGGCGGTGATCATCTGGCCATTCTGGGCCAGAACCACGTTCTGCACGACGCAGACGTCGTTGTCTTCCTGCTTGGAGCAGGTCTTGAACCAGCCGAGCGGCGGAGCGCCAGCCGGTGCGGCAGCTTCCTGTGCCTGCGAAACAGCCGGAGCAGCAACCGCGCCCAGAGAAAGAACGAGAGCGGACAGAGCCGTCCGGGTGAAAATGTTTGCCTTTTGCATCATAAGAGTTCCGTCTCCTGAATGTCTGCCGGAACAGAACGCAAGGTCCTGCTTGTCGATGGCGGTATCCTTCTGCCCGTTCAACTGTCGGTTAAATGAGGCAAATGCGTGACCCGTCTCTTCCGGCACCCCTGTTACATGCCGTTCGGCGCGATATCCAGCGTTTCTTTAACTTTTTCTTGAGCGGACCCAAGATTTCAGGCCCTTGCATGCGTTCACGGGCGGGCTTGTGTTACAGTCCCGCCAGAATCAGACCGACAGTCGAGACAGGATAGTGAAATGCGTAACCTTGCGGCCCTCATTCCCGCATTGTTTTTTTCAGGCGTCGCCTTCGCGCAACCGCTTCACGGGATCTCCATGCATGGTACACCCGCCCTTGCTCCGGACTATAAACACTTCTCCTACGTCAACCCGGACGTCAGGAAGGGCGGGCGCGTATCCTACGGCGTCGTCGGCACCTTCGACAGCCTCAATCCCTTTGTTCTGAAAGGCATGCGCACGACGGCCCGCGGCGTATGGGATCCGGAATTCGGCAACCTCCTCTACGAACCGCTGATGCAGCGGTCGAGCGACGAACCTTTCAGCCTGTACGGCCTGCTGGCCGAAACCGTCGAATGGGATGAGGAACGCACCTTCATCCAGTTCAACATCAATCCGAAGGCAAAATGGTCGGACGGCCAGCCGGTGACGCCCGACGACGTGATCTTCACGTTCAATCTCCTGAAGGAAAAGGGGCGCCCTCCTTTCGACAGCCGTTTGAACGGCGTGGCGAAAATGGAAAAGACGGGCGATCACAGCGTTCGTTTCACCTTCAACGACAAGGCAAACCGCGAAACGTCGCTGATTCTGGCCTCCTCCACCCCTATCCTCCCGAAACACGCCATCGATCCGGAAAAATTCGAACAGGCGGGACTCGGCCCGGTGATCGGCTCCGGCCCCTACAGGATCAAGACGCTTCGTCCGGGAGAGCGGATCGTCTGGGAGCGCAATCCGGACTACTGGGGCAAGGATATCCCCGCCAAGGTCGGCTTCGACAACTATGATGAAATCAGCGTGATGTACTTCCTGCAGGTGCCGACGATGTTTGAAGCCTTCAAGAAGGGCGACATCGATATCTATCCGGTAGGCGATGCGATAAACGGAACCTCCGATACCTCGCATTGGGGTCAGGCCTATAACTTCCCGGCCGTGCATCGTGGCGATATCGTGAAGGACGTTTTTCAGCCGCGCCTGCCATCCGGCATGTTCGGCTTTGTCTTCAACTCCCGCCGCGCCGTCTTTGCGGACGAGAAGGTGCGCGAGGGACTGTCCTACGCGCTCGATTTCGAATGGCTGAACCGCAACATTCTGGGCGGTGCCTTCAAGCGTACCCAGAGCTACTGGCAAAATTCACCGCTTGGCGCTTACGGTAATGCGGCCGATGAGCGGGAACTCACCCTGCTTGGCGACGCGGCGAAGCGACTGTCGCCAGAGTTGCTGGCAGGCACCTACGCATTGCCGGAAACGGATGGCTCCGGCGTCGACCGCAAGGTTCTGAAGCTGGCGGTCGATACGCTGAAGGAAGCAGGATATACGATCAAGAACGGCCGGATGAGCGATGCGCAGGGACGCCCGCTCTCGTTCGAGCTGATGACCCAGAACCCCGCCCAGGAGCGCATGGCGCTTGCCTATCAACGCACGCTCAAACTGATCGGCGTCGACATGGCGATCCGCTCGGTTGACGATGGGCAATATCAGGCACGGTCGAACAGTTTCGACTACGACATGATCATCCGCTCCTATCCATCTTCACTGTCGCCGGGTGCCGAACAGCTGAACCGCTGGAGCTCGCTGTCAAAGGATGCTCAGGGCAGCTTCAATTATGCGGGAGCCGCCGATGCCGATATCGACCGCATGATCGACGCCCTGCTGCAGGCACGTTCCACGGAAGATTTTCAGGCCGCGGTTCGCGCTTACGATCGCCTGCTCGTGTCCCAGCACTACGTCATCCCGCTCTATTACATCGGCGCGCAATGGGTGGCACGCTGGAAACACATCGAACGACCGGATATCACACCTGTATTCGGCAACCAGAAACAGACCTGGTGGGACGCCCGGGCGCGCTAGGCGCGTCCCTCCCACTCTCGGAAACTCGGAGAAAAACCATGGAACGCATCGTCATAGACGTCGTATCGGATATGGTCTGCCCTTGGTGCTACCTCGGCAAGGCGCGGCTGGATCTCGCCATTGCCGAAGTGCAGGACGAAATCAGCGTGGACGTGAACTGGCGTCCTTATCGCCTCAATCCGGACTACCCGCCGGAAGGGGTCGACCAGAAGGCCGCGCTTGAGGAAAAGCTTGGCAAGGAGCGCCTCGAACAGGCGCACACCACGCTCGTCCAGCTCGGCAAGGAAGTCGGCATCGATTACGACTTCGACGCGATCAAGATCGGCCCGAACACGCTCGACGCACACCGCCTGTCGCTCTGGGCGCATGCAGAGGGGCGCGACATGCAGGAAAAGGTCGTCAACGGCCTGTTCAAGGCGAATTTCGAGGAAGGCCGCAACATTGGTGACCATGCGGTTCTGACCGACGTGGCTGAAAAGGCCGGCATGGACCGCGCACTCGTCACACGCCTGCTGGCTTCGGATGCGGACAAGGATACGGTGCTTTCGGAGATTGATGCAGCGCAGCAGATGGGTGTTTCCGGTGTGCCGTTTTTCATTATCGACCAGAAATACGCCATAAGCGGCGCACAAACGCCAGATGTCCTGATTGCTGCATTGCGGGATATTGCAAAAATGAAGGCCGAAGAGCATAGAGCGATGAACTGACGGCGACGCACCGGCAGTTTCATCTTGAACGATATGCTGTTGGTGTTTCCCTATGTCAGACCAGACCCTCAAAGGCATCCTGCTCGCCTTTGCCGCCTTCGCCGCCTACGCCTGGAGCGATGCAAGCGTAAAGCTCATCGAGGGGCAGCTGTCGCCCATTCAGTCCGCGTTTTTCGGTGCTTTTTTCGGTTTGTTCGCCCTGCCCTTCATCCGCAAGAGCAGCGACAAATGGGTCGATATCGTCAAGACGACCAATCGGCCGCTCTGGCTGATCCGCTTTTTCGCCTCCGGCATCGGAGCGGTCGGCAGCGTGACCGCCTTCACCCATCTCTCGATGGCCGAAGCCTTCGCGCTGATCTTCCTGTTGCCCTCCTTCGTCACCATCATGTCGGTGGTGTTTCTGAAGGAGCAGGTCGGCATCAAGCGCTGGTCCGCCGTCTTGATCGGTTTCGCCGGCGTTCTCGTCGTCCTGCGCCCCGGTTTCCGTGAGCTCTCCATCGGCCATCTCGGCGCGATCCTTGGCGGCCTCGGCGGCGCGCTGACCATCGTGATTTTCCGCGCCATAGGACCGCGGGAAAAGAATATCTCGCTGTACGGTGCAGGTGTGCTGGGCTGTCTGGTGATATGCGGTTTCGCAATGCTGCCGACATTTACGCCGCCCACCGGCGAACAGTGGCTGCTTCTTGCCGGTTACGGCCTGCTCGGTGCTATCGCCAACGTGCTGGTCATGTATGCGGCCCAATATGCGCCTGCCGCGATGATTGGCCCGACGCAATACAGCCAGATGCTGTGGGCAATCTTTTTCGGATATCTGATCTTCGGCGACCACGTCGACGGCTGGATGCTGATCGGTATCGTGCTGATCGTCGGTTCGGGTCTTTTGACCCTCGTTCGCGAAAAGCAGCGCAATGTTCCCCTGCCCGCATCCATCGCCGCCACTGACCAGAACGTTGCGGTGGCGATGACGCCGGAAGATACGACGAAATAAAACTACGCTCAGCCGTCAGTCAGACAATCAGTAGCAGACACGGGCGCGATACATGTCGCCCCAGCTGTTCTGACGCCATACAACATGGCAGCTTCTATAGGCCGGGCGGTAAACGACCGGCGGTCCATAGGCACGACCATAGATCGGCCCGTCATAATAGCCTCTACCGTAATAGGATCCGCCATAATAGCGATCGTAATAATGGTGTCGCGATCCGGCTATGAGAGCGCCGCCGATAATGGCGCCCATAATGCCCGCGGCGACTGCGCGGTCGGAATGACGATTGCGTGCCTCAGCCTGGCTTGTCGTGGCAATTGTTGTGCCTGCAATTGTCAGGGCAACCAGACCAGCGGTAGCAAATCTATTCACCTTGCTCCACATGGTCCTGCTCCTTGATTTTCAGAGCGGGGTGGCGAGACCTGGTATTCGCCTCAAATTCCGCTCCCACTATTAATGTAGATCACGGAAAAAAGTTTCCGCGATACTGCAAAACAGGCCCGGATTGCGACAGCGGCCAACCGCCTGGACATCAGGGCTTCGCGAGTTCCGCCAGCTGTGTCATGACCATCGCCGCACCCGTCAGGCGTTTTTCCGGCGTCGGCAGATCGCGGGTCAGGAACAGGCTGTGGTCCGGCCTGATCTTCGCCATAGAGCCCTGCTTGCCGATATAGCCCACAAGTGCTGCCGGGTTGGGGAATTCCTTGTTGCGGAACTGTACGACGACGCCCTTCGGACCGGCATCCAGCTTCTCGACATTGGCGATGCGGCACAGCGACTTGATGTAGACGATCTTCAGCAGATGCTGGACTTCCTTCGGAAGCGGGCCAAAGCGATCGATCATTTCCGCACCGAAACCGTCGATCTCGGAAATATCGGCCAGCTCGCCAAGGCGGCGATAAAGCCCCATGCGCAGATGCAGGTCCGGCACGTAATCTTCCGGTATCATCACCGAGGTGCCTACCGAAATCTGCGGCGACCAGCCGGTGTCCCGCACCTCTTCGTCGCCCTTCACTTCGGCAACGGCCTCTTCCAGCATCTGCTGGTAAAGCTCGAAGCCGACTTCCTTGATATGGCCGGACTGTTCCTCACCCAGAAGATTGCCCGCACCGCGTATATCGAGGTCGTGGCTGGCGAGCTGGAAACCGGCGCCGAGCGTATCGAGCGACTGCAAGACCTTGAGGCGGCGCTCCGCCATCGTCGTCAGCACCTTGTTGACCGGCAGCGTGAAGAGCGCGAAGGCTCGCACCTTGGAGCGACCGACGCGGCCGCGAAGCTGATAGAGCTGCGCCAGGCCGAACATATCGGCACGGTGCACGATCAGTGTATTGGCCGTCGGAACGTCGAGACCGGATTCAACAATCGTGGTCGACAGAAGCACGTCATATTTGCCGTCATAGAAGGCATTCATGATGTCTTCGAGCTCGCCGGCGGGCATCTGGCCATGCGCGACGGCCACCTTCAGTTCAGGCACATCCGATTGAAGGAAAGCATGGATATCGGCAAGATCGGCAAGACGCGGGCAGACATAGAAGCTCTGCCCACCGCGATAATGCTCGCGCATCAGCGTTTCGCGGATCACCAGCGGATCGAAAGGCGAGATGAACGTGCGCACCGCCATGCGGTCGACGGGCGGCGTGGTTATGAGCGACAGCTCGCGAACACCAGTCATCGCCAGCTGCAACGTGCGCGGAATAGGCGTTGCCGACAGCGTCAGAACATGCACGTCGCTTTTCAGCTCCTTCAGCCGCTCCTTGTGCTTCACACCGAAATGCTGCTCCTCATCGATAATGAGAAGGCCGAGATTGGCAAAGCTGATGCCCGCACCAAGCAGTGCATGCGTACCGACGACGATATCCGTCTTGCCGTCCGCCACTTCCTTCTTGGTCAGCGCCAGTTCCTTGGAACCCACAAGCCGCGACGCCTGCTGAACGCGGATCGGTAGCCCACGGAAGCGTTCCGAGAATGTGCGGAAGTGCTGACGGGCCAGAAGCGTGGTTGGCACGACGACCGCCACCTGCACGCCGTTCATGGCGGCGAGGAATGCAGCGCGCAGCGCCACTTCCGTCTTGCCGAAACCGACGTCACCGCAGATCAGGCGATCCATCGGGCGGCCTGCACCGAGATCCTCGCGGATGGCATCGATGGCGTTCAGCTGGTCTTCCGTCTCGTCATAAGGGAAACGGGCGGCGAACTCGTCATAAAGCCCATCCGGCGCAACCAGCACCGGGGCATGACGCACCATGCGCGCAGCGGCGATGCGAATGAGATCGCCCGCCATGTCCAACAGCTTCTTCTTGAGCTTGGCCTTGCGCATCTGCCATGCGCCACCGCCGAGCTTGTCGAGTTGCGCTTCCGCAGCATCCGAACCGTAATGCGACAGAAGATCGATGTTTTCAACCGGCAGAAACAGCTTCGCCTCGTCGGCATAATGCAGTTCCAGACAGGCGCGCGGTGCGCCAGCCGCCTCGATGGTGCGCAGGCCGACAAACCGGCCGATACCGTGTTCGGCATGGACGACCAGCGAGCCTTCATCCAGACCAGCGACTTCCGAAATGAAATCCGCACCGCGCTTGCGGCGCTTGGAGCGGCGCACCATGCGGTCGCCGAGAATATCCTGCTCTCCGATGACGGCGAGATTGCCCGTTTCGAAACCCGCCTCGAGGCTGAGAACCGCGGATGCAGCCTCTCCCTTGCCGAGTTTCTCCACCTCTTTGAGGGATGCCACCGGCTTGATCTTCTCGAGCCCGTGTTCGTTCAAAACCTGAAGCAGACGGTCGAGAGAACCTTCCGACCAGCCTGTAATCAGCACTTTCCAGCCCTTGGCCCGCCGATCGGCGATGTGCTTCACGGCGAGGTCGAAGACGTTCACCCGCTCCTCGTCACCGCTTTCCGTCGGTGGACGTGCCCAGCGCGGCCCGACATGCGCATCGAGCGTGGCGACGGGGCGGCCCTGCGTGTCGTGTTCGTTGAAGGGCGTCAGACGAACGGCGTTGACCTCGGCAAGCGCCGCATCGAAGCTTTTGCCATCGAGATAAATCTGACCGGGCGAAACGGGCTTGTAGGGTGCCCCCTGCGTCGACCCTTTCGTCTCACCGGACGTGCGGCGTGCCTCGTAATAATCGAGAACCAGCTTGGAGCGCTCCTTCGCCGCTTCCCTCGCCGTGTGATCCGTGACGATCCGGAAACCTTGCAGATAATCGAAGGCGGTTTCCAGCTTTTCGTAGAACAACGGCAACCAGTGTTCCATGCCCGCGTAACGGCGACCTTCGGACACGGCCTGATAAAGCGCGTCATCGCGTGTAGCTGCACCGAAAAGCGACAGGTAATTCTTGCGGAACCGGCTGATCGTATCCGGTGTCAGCGTCACCTCGCTCATGGGATTGAGGTCCAGCGAACGGGCCTGACTGATGGTGCGCTGGCTGGCTGGATCGAAGGTGCGGATGCTTTCCAGCGTATCGCCGAAGAAGTCGAGACGCACCGGCTCTTCCGTACCTGGCACGAAAACGTCGAGAATGCCGCCGCGCACGGCGAATTCACCGACCTCGCGCACCGTCGCCACCCTGTCGAAACCATTTCGTTCCAGCCGTGCGGCAATCTCTTCCATGCGGATCTGGTTGCCGGGTTTCGCCGAGAAAGCCAGACTTTCGATGATGTCTCGCGGCGCCATTTTCTGCAGCATGGCGTTGACGGTGACGAGAACGATTGAAGGATGTGGCTTTTTCGCGTGGGCGATGAGGCCGGACAACGCCGCAAGCCGACGCGCCGAAGTGTCAGCGCTCGGTGACACGCGGTCATAGGGAAGGCAGTCCCACGCCGGAAGCGTGAGCACCGGAATGTCAGGCGCGACGAAACCGAGGATCTGCTCCAGATCAGCAACGCGCTGGCCATCGGACATGACGTAGGCAACGGACGTGCCTTCCCGCGCCATCTCCGCCAGCAGAAGTGCTTCCATGCCGGAAGGCACGTTTCCGATGGTCAGCGGCGTATCGGCCGACGCGACCAGCCTGACATCTATCCCGGCGATCATGGTTCAGGCTTTCACGGTTGCAGATGTGACGACATCGAAATCCGGGCGATAGGAAATAATCTTTTCAAACAAGGGCGTCCGGAATTTTTCCGGAATGGCTGCGGCACCCGTCACCATCTGGATAAGGTCTTGATCTTCCTCGGCCATTATGACTTCAAGCTCGTCGAGCTGCTCTTCTGAGAGACTGTCGATATTGTCTTCGGCGAATTGGCCCAGCACCAGGTCCATCTCGCGAATGCCGCGATGCCAGCATCGATAGAGAATCCGCTTGCGCCTTGCTTCGAGGTCGGCACTTGTACGCACCAGTCCAGTCATCGCATTCACCTGTTTATTGACTTTGCCTTCCTATAGAACATCTCGGGAACGGTTGGGAACCGGTTTTTGCCGAAATAACACCTGCGTATGCAAAAACTGCGGGTGATAAACAGAGTTTATCGCCTCAGCGGTCTTGCATAACGTATCCCCTTCCCTGATTTTGCTGCCCATGCGTCCGGCCATCCTCGATCCCCTCTTCGCCAGCGTCTCCACCCTTGCCGGTGTGGGGCCGAAGCTTGCCGACCTGCTGGCGAAACTTCTGGGTCGAGAAAACGCCGAAGACACACGTGTCATCGATCTGCTGTTTCATGCGCCCTCCAATGTCATCGACCGGCGCAACCGTCCGGGAATCGCGCTCGCGCAACCCGGCGCGATTGTCACCATCCAGGGACGCGTGGATCGCCACCAGCCGCCACCGCCCGGCAATCGCTCCGCCCCCTATCGCGTGTTCCTGCACGATGAGACTGGCGAACTGGCGCTGACCTTTTTCCGCGCCAGAGGCGACTGGCTGTCGAAAGCCCTGCCCGTCGACGAAGAGGTGCTGGTCAGCGGCAAGGTGGACTGGTTCAACGGCCGCGCCTCCATGGTGCACCCGGATTTCATGGTGAAGCTTTCGGAAGCCGGAAACCTGCCGCTCGTGGAAGCTGTCTACCCGATGACGGCGGGTCTTTCCGCCAAAGTCCTGAAACGGGCCATCGATGGCGGATTGGGCAAGCTTCCGGTCTTCCCGGAATGGATTGACGAAACATTGGTGGCAAAACAGGGTTTTGCAGGCGTGGCGGAAAGTTTTCGCGAGCTGCACGACCCACGTGACAGCGCCGATATCGATCCGCGCGCGCCAGCCCGACGCCGGCTGGCCTATGACGAGTTTCTGGCAGGGCAGCTCTCGCTGGCGCTTGTCCGTCAAAGGTTGCGCAAGGTGGCAGGACAGCCAATCCGCGCCAAAGGCGATTTGGCAGCAAAAATTCTCCAGCAACTGCCTTTCTCGCTCACCCCCAGCCAGAACGCCGCCGTGAAGGATATCCTGACCGATATGGCAGGCGAAGACCGCATGCTGCGGCTGTTGCAGGGGGATGTTGGTGCTGGCAAGACCCTCGTGGCGCTGATGGCCATGGCAACGGCTGTCGAGGCAGGCGGACAGGCTGTGCTGATGGCCCCGACCGAAATCCTCGCACGCCAGCATTTTGCAACGATCTCGAAATATGCCGCAGCTGCGGGCATCTCCTGCGAGGTTCTGACAGGACGCACCAAGGGCAAAGAGCGCCGAGAGATTGAGGAACGCGTCGCCTCTGGCGAAGCCCAGATCGTAATCGGCACCCACGCCCTGTTTCAGGATAGTGTCGCTTATAAAAATCTGGTTCTGGCGGTGGTGGACGAACAGCACCGCTTCGGCGTGCACCAGCGCCTGCGCCTCACCGCAAAAGGCATCACGCCGCATATGCTTGTGATGACGGCGACCCCCATCCCCCGCACACTGGTCCTTGCCGCCTTCGGCGACATGGATGTTTCGAAGCTCACCGAAAAACCGGCTGGCCGAAAACCGATCCAGACCGTGACCATCCCCACCGAACGCATCAGCGATATTGCCGACCGCCTGCGTTCGGCGCTGAAGGAAGGAAAGAAAGCCTACTGGATCTGCCCGCTGGTGGAAGAATCCGAAGAGTCCGACCTGATGTCCGCCGAAGAGCGACATGCGGTTCTATCCAAGGCGCTGGGCGCGAATATCGGCCTGATCCATGGCCGCATGAGTGGCCCGGACAAGGACGCAGCCATGCTTGCCTTCAAGAATGGCGAAACGCGGCTGCTCGTGGCAACGACCGTTGTGGAGGTGGGGGTCGACGTGCCTGATGCAACGATCATGGTCATAGAACACGCCGAGCGCTTCGGTCTCGCGCAGCTTCACCAGTTGCGCGGCCGTGTCGGACGTGGCGACGAGGCATCCACCTGTATCCTGCTCTACAAAGGCCCGCTCAGCGAAAACGGTCGGGCGAGGCTTTCCATCCTGCGCGACAGCGAGGACGGCTTCCTGATCGCCGAAGAAGACCTGAAGCTGCGTGGCGAAGGTGAGCTTCTCGGCACGCGTCAATCCGGCACGCCCGGCTTCCGCATCGCTAGCCTTGAGGCCCATGCCGATCTGCTTGAAATCGCCCGTAAGGACGCGGCCTACGTGATCGAACGCGACCCTGAACTAACCGGCAAACGCGGCGAGAGCCTGCGCACCCTGCTTTACCTTCACCGTCGCGATGAAGCGATCCGCTTCCTGCACGCCGGATAAAGAGAACTTTGACATGAACATGCACGACGTCTCGCGCCCACCGCCCGCCTTCCGGAAAGGTTATGCGCTCTGCTCGCCGAACAATAAGCTGCAGCCGGAAACTTTCGCCAAAAGCGAAAAAAAGGCCATCGGCAAGCTGTTCAAGAAACCGGGCCGCAAGAAGGCATGGATCAAAGCGCTGGAGGAAGGCTGGAGCGTCCGGCTTGTCTACATGCGGCTGTTCATACCGGTGTTCCACTCGACCGCCGTCAGCACCGGGCTGGACGACCTCGACGACGACGATGATTGATCCTCAAACCGGAACGGTCGTTTTCGGCGGGGTGAAATCAGGGGCGACGAGGCCGCCGGAGATCAGCAGTTTCGCGGCATCCTCCGGCGTCATGTCGAGCATGACGATTTTCTTGCGGGGTACGAAAAGCAGAAAGCCTGCGGTCGGAACCGGTGTCGGCGGCAGGAAAACCGCGACCATGTCCTCACCGATCTCGTTGAAGCGATAAGCCAGTTCGCCTTTCGCTTCGGAGGCGACGAACACGAGCGCCCATGTGCCGGACGACGGAAATTCGATCAGCCCGACCTTCTTGAACGAATTGGAATGCTCCCGCAGGACCGACTCGAAAATCTGCTTGATGCTCTTGTAGATCGGCCGCACCAGCGGCATGCGGTTGAGAACGGATTCACCGACGCCGACGATCCATTTGCCGATCAGATTATTGCCGAGGAAGCCGATCAAAGTGATGGCGATGACAGCGATTAGAAGCCCGAAGCCGGGGATCGCCACATCGAAATACTGTTCGGGATCGTAACGTGCCGGAATGTAGGGTTTTACCCAGCTATCGGCCCATTGCAGAAAACTCCAGACCAGCCACATGGTCAGCGTGACCGGGGCGAGGATGAGCACGCCCGTCAGGAAGCTGTTGCGCAGCCGGGCTGCAAAGGAAATTTTAATTGGATTTTCGGTCATGTACCGTTCGGTATTTATGCGATGTCGCGATAGAAGCCCGGATGAAAATGGACAATGCCGGATGGAGTTCCACCGTGCAAGCTGAGGGCGAGCAAATATTCGTCAGGAATGCCTTCGCTGTGCAAATCGGCAACGCTGGAGAAACCGAAACGACCATAATAGTCAGGGCTTCCGGCAAGAACGCACCCCGAAGCGCCGATCTGCCTCAGAGCCGCCAGCCCTGCCCGAACGAGTGCCGTGCCGATCCCATGCCGCTGCTTGCCAGGAGCCACAGACAGTGGCCCGAGCGCAAACCAGCCTTCGTCACCGCCGGACAAAATGACCGGCGAAAACCCGATATGGCCGATGATACCGCCATCGTCCTCGGCGACCAGTGATATCGTCAATGCGCCCGCCCTGCGCAGCCGGGCAACAATCAGATGCTCCGTCTGGTCGCTATAGGAAACGTTACGGAAGGCAGCTTCCGTAACGTCAGAGATCGCATCTTCATCACCCGATCGCTCCGGACGAACGATCATTCAACGGTAACCGACTTGGCCAGATTGCGCGGCTGGTCGACATCCGTGCCCATGAAGACAGCGGTGTGATAGGCGAGCAACTGGATCGGCAGCGAGAACACCATTGGAGCGATAAGCTCATCCACGTTTGGCAACGTGATGGTCGCCATCGTCGGCAGCTTCGAGGCAGCAGCCCCCTTTTCATCGGTGATGAAGATGATCCGGCCGCCGCGAGCGGCAACTTCCTGCATGTTCGAAACGGTTTTCTCGAAAAAGCGGTCATGCGGCGCGATCACGATGACCGGCATGTTTTCGTCGATCAGTGCGATGGGACCATGTTTCAATTCGCCGGCGGCATAACCTTCGGCGTGGATATAGGAGATTTCCTTGAGCTTCAGCGCACCTTCAAGCGCCAGCGGGAAGCTGGTGCCACGGCCGAGATAAAGCACATCCTTGAACCGCGACAGATCGCGCGACAGGCCTTCGATCTGTGGTTGGATGATGTTGAGCACCTGGCTCATGATACGCGGCATCTCGATGAGATGGCGCACCAGTTCACCCTCCTGCTCTGCGCTCAGCGTACCGCGAGCCTTACCGGCAGCAACTGCGAGAGATGCCATAACGGCGAGCTGGCAGGTAAAAGCCTTGGTCGAAGCGACGCCGATTTCCGGTCCGGCAAGGATGGGGAAAACGGCATCGGATTCACGTGCAATGGTCGATTCGCGAACGTTGACGACCGCACCGATCTTGAGCCCCTCATCCTTGCAGTAACGCAGGGAAGCGAGCGTATCGGCGGTTTCACCCGACTGCGAGATGAAAAGTGCTGCCTGCGATGGCGACAGAGGCATTTCGCGATAACGGAACTCCGACGCCACATCGATTTCGACCGGCAGGCGCGCATAACGCTCGAACCAGTATTTGCCGATCAGGCCGGAAAGATAGGCTGTGCCACAGGCCGAAATCGCAAGGCCCGACAGCTTGGAGAAATCGATGGCCTTGTCGGCATCCTTCACGGTTCTGGAAGCGAAATCCACATAGTGGGAGAGCGCGTGGGAAATGACTTCCGGCTGCTCGTAGATTTCCTTTTCCATGAAGTGGCGATGGTTGCCCTTGTCGACCACGAACGCGGTCGCCTGCGAAATCTGCCGCTCGCGCTTTACCGGCTTGCCGGAGAAATCGATGATTTCCGCACCCTGACGGGTGATGATGGCGCAATCGCCATCGACGAGATAGGTGATCTCGTTGGTGAACGGCGAAAGCGCGATGGCGTCCGATCCGAGGAACATTTCACCACGGCCGTAGCCCACGGCAAGCGGCGGGCCGGAACGTGCCGACAGCAGCGTGCCCGGATCGTCCTGGAACATCACCACCAGAGCATAGGCGCCGGTCACGCGGTTCAGCATCTTCAGCATCGCTTCGCGGTGGCCAACACCTTCGCGGGTGTACTTTGCCAAAAGCTGCGCCACCACTTCCGTATCGGTCTGGGTGGTGAAGGTCGCGCCTTCCGCCGTCAGCTCCTCGCGCAGTTCGGCGAAATTCTCGATGATGCCGTTGTGAACGACAGCCACGCCGTCCACGAAATGCGGATGGGCGTTGGTTTCATTCGGAACGCCATGGGTCGCCCAACGGGTGTGAGCAATGCCGACCAGGCCGGGAAGCGGCTCTTCCGACAGCTTCTTCTCAAGGTTGAACAGCTTGCCTTCCGCACGACGGCGATCCATCGCACCGTTTTCGATGGTTGCGACGCCTGCAGAATCGTAACCCCGATATTCGAGGCGCTTCAGCGCATCGACAAGCCGTTCAGCAACGGGCTGGGTTCCGACAATTCCGACAATTCCGCACATATGGTTCTCCAGACGACGATCTCTTCGCCGACACTACTAGCCGTTTATTTCAAATCGGCAATTCATCCGCCGGTCACTTTGGGTGACGTTACGTAACGAAGCCTATTTCGACTTCTTGTTCGCTTCCTTGAGGGCCTTGGCGCGCTCGCGCACCACGGTTGCCCTGCCCGGCTTTACCTCCTGCCGCGCCCGGCCAAAGGCCAGTGCATCACTCGGAACATCGTCGGTGATGACGCTGCCGGAGGCGATATAGGCACCGTCGCCTATGGTGACGGGTGCAACCAGTGATGAGTTCGAGCCGACGAAGCTGTTGGCCCCGATCCGCGTCTCGAACTTGTTGTAGCCATCGTAATTGCAGGTGATCGTGCCCGCGCCGATATTGCTGCCCGCACCAATGAATGCATCGCCGATATAGGTCAGATGGTTGACCTTGGCGCCCTCACCGATCTCGGCCTTCTTGACCTCGCAGAAATTGCCAACCTTGGCATTGGCATGCAGATTGGCGCCCGGCCGCAACCGCGCATAGGGACCGACAGCAGCGCCCGCGCTGACATAGGCACCTTCAAGATGCGAAAAAGCGTGAATGACCGCACCCGCCTCGATCGTCACACCGGGACCGATAACCACGTTCGGCTCGATAAGCACATCCTGCCCGATCCTGGTATCCCAGGAAAGAAAGACCGTCTCCGGCGCAATCATCGAAACGCCATCGACCATCAGTTCATGGCGGCGACGCTCCTGAAAGAGCTTTTCGATGGCAGCGAGTTCAGCGCGGTTGTTGCAGCCGGTGAGTTCGCTTTCCGGCGCATCGATGGCCACGGTGCGGCGACCGAGCGAACGGGCGATTTCAACCACGTCCGTCAGGTAATATTCGCCCTTCACATTGTCGTTGCCGATACGGTCCAGCAGGTCCAGCGCGCTGCGGCCGTTGATGGCCATCAACCCGCTGTTGCACCATGTCACCTTGCGCTCTTCGTCGGTAGCGTCCTTTTCCTCGCGGATCGCGACGAGTTCGCCGTTCTCAACCAGCAGGCGGCCATAGCCCGTCGGGCGGTCCGTATGAAAGCCTATGACGACGACATCGACGCCGGTACGCAAAGCCTCCCGCGCCTTGTCTAGCGTTGCGGACGTGATGAGCGGCACGTCGCCGTAAGCGACGATAACGTCATCGAAACCGCGCGCGATCGCTTCGCGGGCAGCAAGGACGGCGTTGCCCGTTCCCTTGCGTTCCTTCTGTAGAAAGGTGTCCACGGCAATACCGGGAAGGCTCGCCGCCTTGGCCACGTTCTCCGCATCGCGACCGACGACGAGCGCCACCGCACCGACACCGGCACCTGCAACCGATTCCACCACATGCGCGATCATCGGACGCCCGGCAACAGGATGAAGAACCTTGGACATCGATGACTTCATGCGCGTGCTTTCGCCAGCGGCAAGAATAACGGCAAGAGAGCTGCGCTCCATAACACCTCCAGTGCGCCGCGACCGGCCTGACCAAGGCTGGAACGTCGGCTGATAACTCGACATCGTGCGCACCCGTCACCGTCTGAAGGGCGCGCGCGTTATTTTATTGCAGCATTGCTATAGCCATGCCGCACTTAAGAAACCATGCAAATCCGGACCAATTTTCCCGGTTGCTTTTCATCAAACGTGATCAGCTGCGCCCCTTGCGAGCGTTAAACTCGAGAATCTGCCGGCGTCCGTTTTCAATCAACGTTTCCATCTCCCTGCGCGCCGCTGCATCGTTTCGCAGCCGGAATGCCTCAACCAGCCTCAGGTGAGACGCGGAAACATCGGAAATCTCATGCGGATCCGTTTCAGGGTTGCTCATGCGGAAGATGCCTGCCAACGCCGCCTTGATCAGAGTACCCACGGTGCGCATGAAGGGGTTGCCTGACATTTCGGTGATGAGGACATGAAAATTCATGTCCGCCAAGGCGCGCTTTTCCTTCGAATAGGCGGTATTGCCCATTTCGTTGGCAAGACCTGCCAGCCTGGCAATGTCCGCATCGCTCGCATGCCGGGCCGCAAGCCCTGCACAATAGGGTTCGAAAGCCAGCCGGATATCGTAAAGATGCAGCAGAAACTCTTCGCTGACACCCGCCTCGAAATGCCAGAGCAGGACGTCGCCGTCGAACATATTCCAGTTCTCACGCTCCGTCACCCGCGTACCGATACGCGCCTTCGGAGAAATCATGCCCTTCGCCGTCAGCGTCTTCATCGCCTCTCGCAGCACCGTTCGCGATACCTTGAGCCGCTCCATGAGGTCGGCATCGCCAGGCAGGATATCGCCGATCTTGAAGATGCCGGAAACGATATCAAGGCCGAGTCTGTGCACGACCTTTGCATGATTGGTGCGCAACTTGCGAAAACCGATCGCTGCGTCAAGCATTCCACGCTGCAAGAGTGATATCCTTTCAAAGAAACGGCGTGTGCCGCTATATGCCGCAAGACCTCTGGTGAAATCGCCGGTTTCAAGACAAGAGAATGCATCAGGAGCAGTCGTCACCCGCAAACCGGCGTCCAGATACGTTTATTCACAGGCACATGTCAAAATGACAAAGCCGCGCATGTCTCGCACGCGCGGCTTCGGCTGCTGATTGCTGGCCGGAATTACTGCGGCAGCTTGTCGTCAACGCCTTCGACGTAGAAGTTGAGGCCGAGCAGAACGCCGTCCTCAGCCTTTTCGCCCGCCTTCAGCCACTCGGAACCGTCCTGCTTCTTTACAGGACCGGTGAAGGGATGAAGCTCGCCGGACTTGATCTTGGCTTCGGTTTCCTCAGCCATTTTCTTCACGTCGTCAGGCATGTTGGTGTAGGGCGCCATGGTCAGGATGCCGTCTTTCAGGCCATCCCAGACCTGCTCGGACTTCCAGGTACCATCGAGAAGCGCCTGCGTGCGCTTGATGTAATAAGCACCCCAGGTGTCGACGATTGCCGTCAGCTGCGTGTTCGGACCGGCCTTGATCATGTCGGATGCCTGACCGAATGCCTTGATGCCGCGCTCTGCGGCAACCTGCATCGGAGCCGTCGTGTCGGTGTGCTGCGTCAGGATGTCGACGCCCTGGTCGATCAGAGCCTTGGCGGCATCGGCTTCCTTGCCGGGGTCGAACCAGGTGTTGGCCCATACGACCTTGACCTTGAAGTCGGGGTTGACGGAACGTGCGCCGAGCAGGAATGCGTCGATGCCCATCACCACTTCCGGGATCGGGAAGGATGCGATGTAACCGGCAAGACCCTTCTGCGACATCTTCGCGGCGATCTGCCCCTGAATGTAACGGCCTTCATAGAAACGCGAGTTGTAGGTCGCAACGTTCTCTGCAGCCTTGAAACCGGTCGCGTGTTCGAACTTCACCTTCGGGAACTTCTGCGCGACCTTGACCGTCGCATCCATGAAGCCGAACGAAGTCGTGAACACCAGCTCGCAGCCGGAACGGGCCATACGTTCGATGGCACGCTCGGCATCCGGGCCTTCAGGGACGCTTTCGAGGAACGGCGTTTCGATCTTGTCGCCGAAGTGCGCCTGAAGCTCCTGACGGCCGATATCGTGCGCCTGCGTCCAGCCACCATCGGTCTTGGAACCGACGTAGATGAAGCAGACCTTCTTTGCGTCCGCTGCCTGTGCGGCAGGAACCATGCTCCCGAGTGCCGCTGCGGAAGCAGCAAGTGCGATGATCAGTTTTTTCATTTTTACCCCTGTCTGGTTTGAAGACTTTGTATTTTTAGCGATCCGGCACGAAGGATTTTCCAAGCGACGCCGGCGTATTGATAAGCGTCGTGCGGCGATTATGCGAGATGATGACCAGCACGACAATAGTTGCGAGATAGGGCAGCGCCGAAAGCAGCTGCGAAGGAACGCCGATACCGAACGCCTGCGCATGCAGCTGGCCGATGGTGACCGCGCCGAACAGATAACCGCCCGCCAGCACCCGCCATGGTCGCCACGAGGCAAAAACCACGAGCGCAAGCGCGATCCAGCCTCGCCCGGCAGACATGTTCTCCACCCATTGCGGCGTGTAGACGAGCGAAAGCTGCGCGCCTGCAAGGCCGGCACAGGCACCGCCAAACATCACTGCCAGATAGCGTGTGCGGATGACATTGATGCCAAGCGCATGCGCGGAGGCGTGACTGTCACCAATGGCGCGGATCTTCAGCCCCATGCGGCTCTTGAACAAAAACCAGCCTATGCCCCCGACCAGCGCGATGGACATGTAGAAAATCAGATCCTGCCGGAACAGCAATGGCCCGATGAAGGGAATATCCGACAGCACCGGAAAGACGATCGGCGAAAGTTTCACGCCAGGAAGGCCAACGAAGCCTTCACCCAGCATGCCGGAGACGCCAAGCCCCAGAATGGTCAGCGCAAGACCGGTCGCGACCTGGTTGGTCACCAGCGTCAGCGTCAGAAAACCAAACAGAAGCGAGAAAACCGCACCGGCAGCAATACCCGCCAGAATGCCGAGATAAGGTGAACCCGTCATGTGCGCGGCGGCAAAGGCGCAGACCGCCCCGATGATCATCATGCCCTCGACGCCGAGATTGAGGACGCCTGCGCGTTCCGTGACCAGTTCGCCGGACGCTGCAATGACCAGCGGCGTGGCGGCCGTGATGACGGTGAGGAGAATGGCCTGAAGCATATCCATCATGCCGCTCCTTGCTTGTTATGCGCCTTGCCGGTGAAGATGACCCGGATGCGGTAGAAGATCAGCGTGTCGCAGGACAGCACGAAAAACAGCATCAGCCCCTGAAACACACGCGTTACCTTGTCCGACACGCCGATGGACAGCTGCGCCGCCTCCCCGCCGAGATAGGTCAGCGCCAGCACGAAGCCCGAGGCGATGATGCCAAGGGGGTTGAGGCGCCCTAGAAAGGCGACGATGATCGCGGTGAAGCCATATCCCGGCGAAATGCTGGGCTGCAGATGGCCGATGGAACCGGATGCCTCGGAGATGCCCGCAAGACCCGCCAGCGCCCCCGAGAGCAGAAACGCAAACCACACCATGCGCGACGAGGAAAATCCGGCGAACCGCCCTGCCCGTGCCGACTGTCCGAGCACAGTGACCTGGAAACCCTTGAGCATGTGGCGCATCATGAACCACAGGGCGACCGCGGCCACGATGGCGAAAACGATACCCCAGTGCGCACGGCCCGAGGCCAGCATTTCCGGCAGAACGGCGCTTTCATTGAAGGGCTTTGTCTGCGGAAAATTGTAACCGCCCGGATCGCGCCAGATGCCGCGTGTCAGCCAGTCGAGGAAAAGCTGCGCGACATAGACCAGCATGAGACTGACGAGAATTTCGTTGGTGTTGAACTTCGTTTTCAGAAGCGCCGGAATACCGGCGTAGAGCGCACCGCCGACCGCCCCCATGATCAGCATCAGCGGCAGAACCATCGGCGACTGCCACTCGGGATAAAGAACCGGCAGGATCGAACCGGTGATGGCGCCGATGGTGAATTGCCCTTCGGCCCCGATGTTCCAGTTGTTGGAGCGATAACAGATCGACAGGCCGACAGCGATGAGGATCAGCGGCGCTGCCTTGATTGCCAGCTCGTGCAGCGACCAGACTTCCAGCAGCGGCTCGATGAAGAAAGCGTAGAGCGCATTCAGAGGGTTCTTGCCCAACAGGGCAAACATGATCGCCCCGAAAACCAGCGTAAGCGCCAGCGCTAGCAGCGGCGAGACAAAAGCGAAAAGCTTCGAGACGCCTGCCCGTTTTTCAAGCTCAATGCGCATGCTCGACGGCTCCCGAATTTGCTGTGTGGATGCCGCCCATGAGCAGACCGATCTTTTCCAGTGTCATGTCTTCAACGGGATGAACCGAGGACAGGCGCCCGTCGGAAATAACCGCGATATTTGTGGCGACCTCGAAGATTTCATCGAGATCCTGACTGATGACAACGACTGCGGAACCGGCCTTGGCAAGATCGACAAGCGCCTGACGGATACGGCTGGCGGCACCGGCATCGACACCCCAGGTCGGCTGGTTGACGATCAGCACCGTCGGCTGGCGATCCAGTTCGCGCCCGACGATGAATTTCTGCAGATTGCCCCCGGAAAGAGAGCCGGCCAGCGGGTCCGCTCCGCTCTTGCGCACGTCCATCGTCTCGGAAATCCGCCGTGCAGCAGCCTTGATCGCGGAGCCGCGAATGACACGCAGAAAACCGCCGGAAAGAAACGCCTTGCGATCCGAGCACGAGCGCGCCAGCAGCAGGTTGTCAGAAAGGCTCATGCCCGGCACGGCTGCATGACCATGGCGCTCCTCCGGCACGAAACCGGCGCCAAGCAGCCGTCGACCGTTGATGCCCAGACGGCCCACCGCCTTGCCGCGGATATAGATCGCCTCGTCATTGGCAACCGGATATTCGCCGGAAAGCGCATCAAAAAGCTCGCCTTGGCCATTTCCGGCGACACCGGCAATCGCCAGAACCTCGCCTGCCCGCACGCTCAGGGAAATCGATTTCAGCGCAACAGCAAACGGTGTGCGCGGAGAAACGGAAAGGCCCATCACCTCAAGCTGCGGCTCACCAAGCGTCGTACCAGCCTCGCGTGACACACCGGCGACGTCAGAACCGACCATCATCCGCGCAAGCGATGCGGGCGTTTCCTGTCGAGGATCGCAGGCGCCCGTCACCTTACCGTGACGCAGCACGGTGGCGCGGTCGCATATACGCTGAACCTCTTCCAGACGGTGACTGATATAGAGAACCGAACGCCCTTCTGCCTTGAGCTTGGCAAGCGTTTCGAACAGCTTGTCCGCTTCCTGCGGGGTCAGAACCGAGGTCGGTTCATCCAGAATGATGAGCTGCGGATTTTGCAGCAGGGCGCGGACGATCTCGATGCGCTGGCGCTCCCCCACAGAAAGATCGGCGACATGCGCATTCGGATCGAGCGGCAGGCCGTAAGCCTTGGAAAGCGCTTCCGCCTCCCTGGCGATCTCTTTCAGCGATATCTTCGGATCGAGCGAGAGTGCGATGTTTTCCGCAACCGTCAGCGCCTCGAAGAGCGAAAAATGCTGGAACACCATGCCCACGCCGAGCCTGCGCGCCTCGCTGGGAGACCCTATGGACACCGACTTCCCCTGCCAGACGATTTCGCCGCTGGTCGGGGCAAGCACGCCGAACAGCATCTTGACGAGGGTGGATTTGCCCGCGCCATTTTCACCGAGAAGCGCGTGGATCTCGCCGGGCGCGATATCCAGATCGATCCCGTTGCAGGCCGCGAAAGTGCCGAAAAGCTTGGTCAGTCTGCGCACGGAAAGAAGAGGCACGGCCTCGGGCGCCAAAATTCCAGTCACTGATCCCTCTCTGACCGGCCGCCCTGCTTTCTGCGAAGCATTTCCAAACGGCTGCGTTCTTGTTCCCAATCGCGGTTCGGTTTCGTATTCGATGCTGGCGCGATCTACGGGTATTGATAACTGTTTTGCTGCTCCGCACAACTGAAAAACATAGGCGCGAAGCTGGATTTACACAGCTGAAAGACAGTCTTAGCGTTTTTTTACTTTGCCCCGAGCGACGGGAAAAACTGCAATACGCCACCGATAAGGTAAAGATAGACCCCCGTGACGACAACGCCGATCACCGCCCATGACGGAGTCTGGAAATGCATCAGCAGCGAATAGCCGCCAAGCGCGCACCACAGCAGGAAGATCGTCATGTTGAGCGGCCGCAGACGCGCCACCCGGACGGGGTGCAGGAAATTGATCGGCAGGAACGTCAGGATCACCGATACCGTGACCACCACCATCGCCGTCGTGGCGCTGGCGTCTATGACGAAAAGCGTGAACACCACCATGTTCCACACCACCGGGAAGCCGGAGAAGAAATATTCGTCCGTCTTCATGCCCATGTCGGCATAATAAATGGCGCTCGACACCACGATCATGCCCGCGGCAACGAAGGACCACGGCTCGCCGATCATACCGCTCTGATAAAGCGCAAAGGCAGGCAGCAACACATAGGTCACATAGTCGATGATGTTGTCGAGCGTGTCACCCGACCAGTTCGGCAGAACTTCCTTGACACGGACCTTGCGGGCTATGGGACCGTCGATGCCGTCCACCAGAAGTGCCAAGCCCAGCCACCAGAACATGTCAACGAAACGATGCTCGGCAGCAGCCACGACACCCAGGAACGCCAGAAAGGAACCGGAAGCCGTCAGAATATGAACGGAAAAGGCGCGGATTTCTGCGTAGGGAACACGCTTGTAGTTGAAAAGTTTCATGGTCAGCGTCGGCGCCCCGTTTTCATCCGCTTCTCTATTCCTCCGGTATGCGGCCATTCACCACGCTTTGCAACCACCTGATACGGCTTATCCTAAGGGGATTGCTGGCATATTGGCATATCCCGGCTGTCAAAAGCCTCATCGGCCAAGTGGATTTGCGACCGCAAAGCCTTTATGCTGGACAGCGAAACAGCAATGGACACACGACCATGAGAGACTTCGATATCGCCATCATCGGTGCAGGACTTGCCGGCCAGATCGCCGCGATTGCACTGGCGCGCGCGGGACGACATGTCGCGCTTGTCGCTCCGGCGGCGCAAAGGAAGGACAAGCGGACGACGGCTTTGATGGATCAGTCCATCCGCTTCATGGATCGCCTCGGCCTGTGGTCCCGCATCGTCCCGGCTGCCGCACGCCTTTCCACCATGCAGATCATCGACGGAACGGACAGGCTGCTGCGCGCGCCGACCGTTCAGTTCCGCTCCTCGGAAATCGGGCTGGACGCCTTCGGCTGGAACATCCCCAACGAGGCGTTGCTTTCGGTCCTGCACGAAGCCGTCGTAGAGGAGCACAACATAACCCGCTTCGATGACACCGCCGAAATGATCGATATCGGCAACGACCGGATTTCGGTGACGCTCGAAAATGGTGAAACAGTCTGCGCGGCCTTTCTGATCGGTGCCGACGGCAGGAATTCGAAAGTCCGTGAGGTCGCCGGTATCGGCGTGAAATCATGGTCCTATCCGCAAACGGCCATCGTGCTGAATTTTTCCCACACCCGGCCGCATGAGCAGATTTCGACGGAATTCCACACGCCGACCGGCCCGTTTACGCAGGTGCCGCTGCCGGGAGATCGCTCGAGCCTCGTCTGGGTGGTCAAGCCCGCGCAGGCAGAGGAGCTGACGTCGCTGCCTCTGAATGAACTCGGCCTGCGGATCGAGGAGCGCATGCAATCCATGCTCGGTACTGTCACCGTCGAGGACAGCGTGCAGGCATGGCCACTGTCCTCCATGACCGCGCATCATTTCGGCAAGGGCCGCGTCGCGCTCATCGGTGAAGCCGGCCACGGCTTCCCGCCCATCGGCGCGCAGGGGCTCAATCTCAGCCTCCGCGATATCATCGTACTGACCGAACTGCTGGGTTCGACGTCCGACAGACCAATAGCCGCGGATGCCGGAAACCGCTTCGACCGCAAACGGCGCACCGATGTCTACAGCCGCACCCTGAGCGTCGATCTGCTCAACCGTTCGCTGCTTTCGGACATGCTGCCCATGCAGGTGGCGCGTGCGGCTGGCCTGCATGTGCTTTCCGGGATCGGCCCGTTGCGCAGTATGGTGATGCGCGAGGGAATCGAGCCCGGTCGGGGCCTGAAGGCTCTGCCTTCCCTTTTGTGGAGCGGCCTTAAAAGGGCTGTATGAAATACAGTACGCCGGTCAGCGTAAAGACCGAGACGACCGTCGAGATCAGGATCGTGGCAGACGCCCGCTCCTGCCACACATGATATTGCTGGCCGATGACGAACACATTGGTCGCCGTGGGCAACGCGGCCAGCAACACGGCGGAATAGATCCAGACCGGATCGAAGCGTCCAAGCGCGGTCAGAAACCCATACATCAGAATGGGATGCAGAATGAGTTTCGCCGGCACGATGTAGCTGATTTCGACAGGAATGCGCTTCATGGGCCTCAGCGCCAGCGTCACCCCCATGGCAAACAGCGCACAGGGCGCTGCCGATTGCGCCAGATAATCGACAAGCCGCTGCACTGGCTCCGGCGGCTGCCATGAAAGGGCCGCGGCGGTGAAACCGGCAATTACCGAAACGATGAAGGGATGCGTCAGCACCTTTCGTGTCACATCCAGCGCGAGCTTGCCCGGCGCACGTTTGTCGCCACCTGAAAAGGCCATCATCGCGGGCGCGACGATGAAATGCATCGCATTCTCAAGACAGACGATCAGGGCAACAGGAACGGCCGCCTTTTCACCGATGGCAAGAAGCGCAAGCCCCGGCCCCATGTAGCCGATGTTGCCGTAACTTGCCGCGAAACTCTGGATCGTGGTTTCCGCGAGGCTGTTGCCGCGCAGGAACCGGCCGATCAGAAACACCAGCACGAAGATGCCGTAAGTGCAAACGAGACTGGCGGCGACGAAATCCATACGCGCCAGTTCTTCGACAGGCGTTTTGGATACCAGCTTGAAGAACAGCGCCGGCAGGGCGGCATAGATGATGAAGGTGTTCAGCCAGCCCATCGCCTCGACAGGCTGCTTGCTGATACGCGCTGTGCCATAACCGATGAAGATCAGGCCGAAAAACGGCAACAACAATCCCACGATGGCGGTCACGGCCTGCTCCTTCCACTTTATTTCGAGCAGATTCCGATTAGCCGATTTGCATCAGAATCGGGAAAGTCTCCTGAAACCAGATCGCCATATTGGTGATGAAGCCGGACATGAAGGCAAGGCCAGTCAGGATCAGAAGCGTTCCCATCAACTTTTCCACAAGGCCCAGATGACGCCGGAAACGGACGAGGAACCGCATGAAGGAGCCGGAGAATGCGGCGGCGATCCAGAACGGAACTGCAAGGCCGAGTGAATAGATCGCAAGCAGCGTCGCGCCATCGCCGACCGTCTCGCGCGAGGCGGCGACGCCCAGAATGGCGCCCAGCACCGGACCGATGCACGGCGTCCACCCGAAAGCGAATGCAAGGCCCATGACATAGGCGCCGGAGAGCGTCGCCGGTTTACCTGATCCCTGAAAACGCGCCTCACGCGAAAACAGCCCGATTCGGAACACGCCAAGAAAATTAAGCCCCATGAGGATGATGATGAAGCCGCCGATCTTGGCGAGGATATCGAGATTCTGGCGAAGCAGCGTACCGATCGTCGATGCCCCTGCCCCGAGCGCCACGAAGACGGTGGCAAACCCGAGGGTGAAGAAGAAAGCGGACAGCATGACCGCCTTGCGTATCTCCGGGCGCGGTGTGGCATCCTGCGTCTTGAACTGCTCGACCGAGATCCCCGCCATGTAACAGAGATACGGCGGCACCAGAGGCAGAACGCAGGGAGAAAGAAAGGACAGCGCTCCGGCCAGCAACGCGCTGAACAGGGAAATATCGGCAATGGACAAGGAAAACTCCTCTTTCGTCTGCCCGCTTTTAGCCGCAGCAAAGCCTTGTCACCAATCACCTTTTTGCGCATGCGACAAAAAAAACCGGATTGATTGTGAAAAGCGCTTTTTATGGGTTGACCGGAAGGGTCGCTCTACATATGTTCCGCCCACTTCCGCAGGGCGCTTCGCCCGGCACGTGGGAGAGCGTAGCTCAGCCGGTAGAGCAACTGACTTTTAATCAGTAGGTCCAGGGTTCGAATCCCTGCGCTCTCACCACTAAATCACAAAAACATCAAAGACTTACCGGAAAATCTACTAGCTAAAAACGCGCACGCGGCGCGTAGTTCATAGTTAACTACGCCGATATTGGCGACAGGGTATCAACCTTTCACATCGAGCCAACAGACCTCAGACGAACGCGTAGACATATCGTGCGATATTGTCGTAAAATCTGGATAGATAAGCTGGAACGCGCTTGAACTGCACAAACTTACTTCCGCGATAATCGTCGCGAGTACCCACCAGTGTGTCCGGATCGCCGAAGGGCAGAACATCTTTGTCGCTGACATAGACTTTTGTGCCGTAGCCCCAACCGCACTCGAGTGCGCGGTCGTAAGGAAGCGTCATGACACCAGCGGTTTTAAGGAAACGTTCTGCAGCTGCGCGCGAAATGATGTAACAGGCTGAGGATCCCTGCGGGCCATAGACACAGCGTCCTAAGGTATCACCAAGAGCGCTCGTCACACGCCCTCGGAAGCCACGACGCCGGTGACTGGTGAGCTTCACGATTGAATTCTTAGGCATAACGCCAAGAATGGCGTCCACCCTCTCTCGGAAGTCGGCGGGAAACGTGACGTCGTCTTCGACAACGACGGCGATAGGCGCATCACTTTCCAGAAATATTGTCAGTGCTTTCAGATGACTGGCGTAACACCCATATTCACCTGGCAGCGCATGGCGTCCATTGTGGAGTGCGTATCCACGCTTATCGAAGCAAGTCCATTGCTCCTTGGGAATTTCCTTACCATCGACACCTTCAATCGGACGCAGATCCAGTCCAAGACCAGATGCTCCAGCGAGAATCTTGTCCAGACGAGCACGGGCTCGGGGAATGGAGACGATATAGATGGGGAACTGAACAGTTGTCATTCGCAGGGGCACCAAAAATCGCAGAGCGCCTCACTATCATCAGAATAGACAATAAGACAGAGCCTCTCGGCGCGGAACACTAGAAAAGAGCTCCACACTATCGGAAAGAATTGTCGGTTGATCTGTAGAACTACTTCCGCGCAGCCGTCCGGCGGCAGCGCCAGTTCCAGTCGCGTGGCTCACCTGTATCGAGGTGCACGGATTCGGTATGGCAGTAGGTTCCGACGCCACCGCGGTTCGGCAGCGAGCGCAGATAGGTTGCCAGTTCCCATTTGGAAACGCCCTTGATCTGAATGTCGGCCGCGTCGCAGGTATAGTGCTTCGATCCACGCCTGACGCCCTTCGGCGGACGATAACCCGATGTGATGATTGCAGGGCTGTTATAATGAGCCTCGACGTCCTTGATCACCTTGACCAGCTCGGGCTTGAAACATCCGACTTCGACGTGGCCAGTCTGCAGGAACAGCCCGTTCGGCGCAACGCGCGTCAGGCCGGACAGCGAGGCGAGCTTCATCAGGCCCGTCGGTTCGTCGTCTTCTTCATCTAGATGCGCATCATCGAACTCATCCGACATCACCGCACGACCGGAAAGTGCAATTCCCATCGTGTTCACGTCGGCATTCGGAAGTGCGGCGACTTCCCTGCCCTCGGAAGCGCCAGATTCAAGCGCTTTCGGCAGACGCTTTTTTGCCGCTCCGGCAAAAAATGCCGCCATCGTGACGGTATCGCCCGTTTCGCCCGGCTTGGAATTTCCCGTGGAAGGAGCGACAGGCACCGCTGCCGCCATATTGGCCGGCGCTGGCTGCGGTACGGGCGCTACCTGAATATTCTGCGAATGCTGCTCCGCAACCACCGGCATCTGCTCCTGGACCTGCTGCGGTGCAGAGTAAACACTGCTGACGGACGGCACGATCTTTTGCGCTGGCACAGCCGCAGCACTCGGCTGAACACCAGCCCCGGTGGGGACGGCAGCGCTAGCAGCCGTAGCAGCGGGAGCCGTCGAATAGATACTCGCCGTTCCGGCAGAAATTCCCGTCGGCTGCGTTACAAGGCCGCCGATATCAGCCGGAGCACCATAGACCTGACCTTGCGCGCTTTGCTGAGGCTGAGGCGCTTGGGCACCAGTTTCAGTAGCAGCCCCACCGGCACCTGCCGCCGATACCATGGCAGGGTCGACATAGCGGCCTTGCGGCTGTGTTGCGGGGCTGCCGTTGGCAGTCGCAACCTTTTGTTCCGCAACAACTTCCGTCTTTTTGACGTCAGCGGCCATCTCGTCATCGGTCACGGCGGAAACGCACCCGGACAGGCCAAGAAGCGAAACCGCGACGACGAGGCGCTGACAGGAACCCCGCCCTCTATTGCCGCCGACAGTCTTCATGAATGGCCTCCGTATCTTGCATTTCCAGCCGCAGTACGGGAACGGGTCCGTCCGCGTCGTCCCAAAACGGAACATGTCGTTTCGATTCGCGGACTATGCCTCACCGCATGCGGACAAGGCAATGGCATCCGAAACCATGTCGACCGGCTGGAACTCAACTCACCACGAGCCGGTATTTTCCATAGATATCCATGGTTCGGCTGGTGCGAGGCTTTCGCCTTTCTGCAAAATTTCGATGGAAATGCCATCTGGCGAACGCACGAAAGCCATATGACCGTCACGCGGCGGCCGGTTGATCGTTACGCCGTTCGCCTGGAGGTGAGCACAGGTTTCATAGATATTGTCGACCTCATAGGCCAGATGGCCGAAGTTGCGTCCACCCGTGTAGTCTTCGGTATCCCAGTTGTAGGTCAACTCCAGGCAGGGCGCCTTGTTCGCCGTGGCGTCGGCCAGATCGTCACGCGCTGCGAGAAACACCAGCGTGAAGCGGCCCTTTTCGTTTTCGATCCGGCGGACTTCCTGAAGTCCGAAAAGATCACAGTAGAATTTCAATGACTCGCCAAGGTCTTTGACGCGCACCATGGTGTGCAGATACCGCATTTCATTTCCTTCCATTATGCATTCCGGGACATTTCGGGGTTGTGACACGCGCAAGGCAAGCCCCGGACAAGGACCGGAACATAAAAGCACTTGGGCAAATCAAAAACTAGGGCTTGCGTAAAACCGTTACCAAGATGTTAATCTGCCCACAGGAATCAGTTGACCGATAGTGTGGCGCGTAATCGAGGGGTTGGCAGGATTATGACTGATAGGATGTCATCGAAAACGATAGTCGATGTCGAGGACCTTTCGGGCGATGCCGTCGACCTGACCGAAATCACCGGTGTGGTGAAGTGGTTCGATGTTGCCAAGGGCTTCGGTTTCATTGTGCCGGACAACGGCATGCAGGATGTCCTGCTGCACGTCTCCTGCCTACGCCGCGACGGCTACCAGACCATTCTCGAAGGAACACGTATCGTCGCGCTGATACAGCGACGTGATCGTGGGTTCCAGACCTTTCGTATCCTGTCCATGGACCAGTCGACGGCAGTTCATCCCTCACAGCTTCCGCCGGTGCGAACGCACGTTCAGGTCACGGCTTCGAGTGGACTTGAGCGGGCGATCGTCAAGTGGTTCAACCGCACGAAGGGATTTGGCTTCCTGACGCGCGGCGAAGGAACCGAGGATATTTTCGTCCACATGGAAACGTTGCGCCGCTTCGGCCTGACGGAACTTCGTCCCGGACAGGTGGTGCTGGTGCGCTACGGTGATGGCGACAAGGGACTGATGGCGGCTGAAATCCATCCGGACAACCCGGCACCGGTCGGGATGGCCCACTGATGAGCGCGTTGTCGCGCCGCACCTTCGGAAGCGCCTTTCTGGCGCTTCTTTTCGTTTTTGTCGCAAACAGCGCTTTTGCCCAGCAGAAGTTTTCGTCCGAAACACTGACGGTTCAGTCCGCCTCCGGCAAGACACATCAATTCGTCGTGGAACTGGCGCTAAATGACGCCCAGCGCGCTCAGGGACTGATGTTTCGAAAGACGATGCCCCTGGAAAACGGCATGCTCTTCGACTTCGGTGAAGAGCGAAACGTCACGATGTGGATGAAGAACACCCTTATCCCGCTCGATATGCTATTTATCGGTCGAGATGGGCGCGTGACGCATATTCACGAAAACGCCGTTCCCCACTCGGAATCGGTAATCAGTTCTCGCGGCGCAATAAAATATGTGCTGGAACTGAACGGCGGCACCGCGCAACGCTACGGCATCAAGACTGGCGATATCGTTCGCAGTACACGCATTGGAAACGTAAACTGATTTCCATGCCATGCGCGCGGCTAGCACGCGCATTTCCGCCGGGTGAGTGACGAATCACCCGGCGAATTTCATTTTAATAGACAGGCTCGACGTGGCTGAGAATTCGGCAGTTTGAGATGGACGATGCCAGATTGATGGCAATATCGATTGCTTCCACGGAATCGGCCGTTCCCTCAAGATAGATCACATCATTTTCAGCGATGGCCGAAATCTGCGATTTCTCCAGTCCCGACTCGAACGCCAATGCCGATGTGATGGCCTGACAGACGCCAGCCATACGATCTCCAAAAAAGCTTTCCTGTATGCCAGACAGATTGAACATGATGTCTTCTCCTTATTCTCAGGACCGATAACGCCTGAAGAGCCGCTTTGTTCATCTCCGGTTCATCATTCCGTTCATCTTCCATTCATCTTGGAAAATTGGAACCCCCTTTCCGATCACATTTTCGAAGGTCTGGAACCATTTCGTGAGGCCAGCATTTGGCCGCTGTAACTGGTAAGGAGGAGGTTTTATGCTGATTGACAAGACGCAGCCGTGTCATCACGCGCTATGGATGAAGCCGGTGGCCATCCACCTGCCCCTGTCTGCAGCGGTGGAAATCTATAGCCCGTTGGTGGCGCTCGACATGCTGATGTACCGTTGGCCGGAGGATCACGGCCCGGAATATGCACAGGCAAAACGAAACTGCCTGGCCGCAATTTCAGGAAAGTGTGACATTGAATTGGCGAGGGAATCCTTCCTGATCGCCAGCAGCCACGCACACATTCTGAACGTTCACTGACTGCTACAGCCCTTCAAACAGGAAGGGCTTTTTTTCTATTTCAGATTTTTTCAGATTACTCGGTCCCGTCATGCATTGTCCGGTATGGTGGGTGACATGCAGTTGTCACGCAAACGTTATAATCCGCAGGAAGAATCCCATGGAATCGCCCGGCGGATGAGCCGTGAAAATCTCGGAAGTGGAACTGGACGGCATGGAAACTGTGTTTGGCTTGTGCGCAGCTCTGCTTCTGGCATTCAATCTGCTCGGCATCGTTCTGGCAGGCTGGCGCCTGTCACGCCCGAGCAGTCACAACGAGTTATCCCGACAGAAACCGCCTGTCTCAGTGGTGATACCGCTGCGAGGCATCGAGAACTTCACGCCCCTCACCCTGTCGCGCGCTTTCCAGCTGGACTGGCCGGATTACGAGCTGCTTTTCTGCGTGGCGGACGAATTCGATCCGGTCGTGGAAGAAGTTCGCAAGGCCCAAGCCGCGTTCCCCAAGATCGCATCCCGATTGCTGATCGGTGACGACCGGATCAGCGCCAATCCGAAGCTGAACAATTGCGTCAAGGGCTGGCGGGCCGCAAACCATGACTGGGTAATACTCGCCGACTCGAACGTGCTGATGCCGCGGGACTATATCGGCGCGCTGCTGTCTGCCTGGCAGGATGATACGGGCCTCGTCTGCTCGCCGCCGCTCGGCTCTCGACCGAAAGGTTTCTGGGCACACGTGGAATGCGCCTTCCTGAACGGATCGCAAGCGCGCTGGCAATATGCTGCGGAAGCGATCGGCATGGGCTTTGCGCAGGGCAAGTCGATGTTGTGGAACAAGCCGCTGCTGGAGACACATGGCGGGATACGCGCACTGGCGGCAGAGATTGCCGAAGACGCCGCATCGACCAAGCTCGTCAGAAAAGCTGGCCTCAAGGTTCGCCTCGTCGCCTCCCCATTCGAGCAGCCTCTGGGAGAGCGGGATTGCGCTGAAATCTGGTCGCGCCAGACGCGCTGGGCAAGATTGCGCCGGGTGACCTTCCCGCAATATTTCGCACCGGAAATCCTGACCGGCGCCCTTCCCCCGCTTCTTATGGCACTGATCGCCGCAGGCCTCGCCGATATCCACTTGGGTGCAACGGCTTTAGCCGTCGCCGCGATCATGTACGGCCCGGAACTCGGTCTGGCTCTCATGAAAGGGTGGCCCGTTTCGCTTTACACCCTGCCGGCGATGATTGTCCGCGACGTGACGATGCCGTTGATCTGGGCACGTAGCTGGATAGGCGCACCGGTTTCCTGGCGCGGCAACGTCATGACGATACGCACGGCGGAAAGCACGCTGGCCGGTCCCACGACTGAATAGAGCGGCGATTGGGCTGCAGATCGCTGAAGCAAGCTAGCGATATCGCTCTCATATCGAAGAGCTATGTTCAAAGTTTATTTTTGGGAAAATGAAATCACATCAACCAGATGTTGATGGTCGGAGTGGAGAGATTCGAACTCCCGACCCTCTGGTCCCAAACCAGATGCGCTACCAGACTGCGCTACACTCCGCCGACCGCCGAAGCGATGGGTGGGGAGATACACGGTTCATCCTGATACCGCAATAACAAAAATCGACTTTATTCACATTGTTTCGTCGACGGTAGAATCCGTCGTGAAAAAGCCGGCACATACAAGAGGACCGAATGGGCGCTGGCGGCTTGACTCTCACATGGAGTCGGTCCATTTCAGATTTATCGTACATGACACGATTTGGTTACGTCGTTCCTGTACGCCAATAGTCGTTCAAGGGTAAAAGCCCGTCGTCTAACCGGAGTCGTTTCTAAATGTCTGCGAAGATCTATCGCCCTGCAAAAACAGCCATGCAGTCCGGCAAGGCGAAGACGAATATCTGGGTTCTGGAGTTTGACGCCGAAGTTCCGCGCAAGATCGATCCGATCATGGGCTACACCTCCACATCCGATATGAACCAGCAGGTAAAGCTGACATTTGAAACGCAGGAGCAGGCAGAGGCTTACGCTCAGCGTAAAGGTATCGAATATCGCGTTATCCAGCCTAAGGAAGCGACGCGTAAGGTTGTGTCCTACACTGACAACTTCCGTTTTACCCGCACGCAACCCTGGACGCACTGAAGAATATTTACGCCGGAACTGAATTCGGCGTTTCGGCCCCTTAGCTCAACTGGATAGAGCAACTGCCTTCTAAGCAGTAGGTCGCAGGTTCGAGTCCTGCAGGGGTCGCCACCACTTTTCTAAGAATTTGCTTTCCAAGAAAAATACACGACGCATCCCTCGCCACAAACGAGGTGAGGGAATGGATCGTCGTGTGCAATGTCTCGGGTCGAGCGATTCACGGCCTATGCGCAATCGCCGCACGCACCGGACCAAATACCAGCATCATCGTGCGGCGAGATGAGCAGTCGTTCAACCCTGCCCAACCATCGCGAAATAACCGTAGGCGGCCACGAAGAAGAGAACGATGGCAGCAATGGTCAGCGCTTTTCTGGCATTCGGCCCAAGCGGCTTGCGCGGCTCTTTCGGTGGCTTCGGCTTGCGGAACTGCACCACGTTGTCGTTCATTGTTTCATGTCCTGCGTATCGATTTTCAAAGGCTGCCGTCAAAACCGGCGATGAACAAATCCACTCGTCCGGCCTGCGTCATTTTATCTATAACCGCCAACGACTGTAAGAAATATTACCAAGTTTTCACTTCCCCCTTTCAGGAAAAAGTGCCACTTCCCACAATCAGAGGAATAAAAACAGCAACATCCGAACAATGAAAACGGCTGGAAACAATCCACCGTGGCATTTCGGATTTTTCAGGTGATACGAATGAGCGAAGCAGACGGTAAGGGTTCGAACGCAGGCAACGGCCAGCCCGATTTGCGCGAAATTCTGGGCACCGCTCGCTCAGGCAAGAAAAAATCGCGCCGCTCTGTCTACGTCATCGCCGGTCTCCTGCTGGTTGGAGGCGCGGGCGCCTACTATTACAGCTCCGCCAACGCCGGTGTCGCGTATAACTATACCACCCAGGCAGCGGAACGTGGCGATCTAGCCGTCATCGTCACCTCCACCGGTTCGGTTCAGCCAACGGATCAGGTCGATATCTCGAGTGAACTATCCGGCACCGTGCGCAAGGTCAATGTCACCTATAACTCGCCGGTCAAGGCGGGCGACATTCTGGCCGAACTCGACACCAACAAGCTCGAGGCAGACGTGCAGAGCGCCCGCGCCAAACTCGCTTCCGCCAAGGCCAACGTGCTGAAGGCGCGTGCCGATCTCGGATCTGCCAAGACTTCGCTGGAGCGGTTGAAATCGCTCGTCCAGAACAGGGTATCCAGCCAGCAGGATCTCGATGCCGCGCAGTTCAGCCATGACGCGGCAGCCGCCACGCTGGAGGTTAATGAGGCAACCGTGCTGTCCGCCGAAGCGGATCTCAGGCTCGCTGAAGTAAATCTCGGCAAGGCCAAGATCGTTTCGCCGATCGATGGCGTGATCCTCACCCGCGACGTCGATCCGGGCGCGACGGTTGCCTCGTCGCTCAATGCACCGGTCCTCTTCTCCATCGCGGGCGATCTGCGCCACATGGAACTGCAGGTTTCCGTCGATGAAGCCGATGTCGGCAAGGTTGATGCCGGGCAGAAAGCCACCTTCAATGTCGATGCCTATCCCGACCGCAGCTTCCCGGCGGAAATCGAAACCGTACGCTTCGCCTCGGAAACCGTCTCCAACGTTGTCACCTACAAGGGCATACTGACGGTCGACAACGAGGAACTGCTGCTGCGCCCCGGAATGACGGCGACGGCAAACATCGTCGTTGAGGACATCAAGGATGCGCTGCTGGTGCCGAACGCAGCGCTTCGATACACGCCGCCGCGCGAAACCGCCTCCAGCGGCCGTGGCCTGATGGGCCTTTTCCGCCCGCCGCGCATGGGTCGCCCGCAAAACCGCGGCGCCAGCGAGGCGACAACCGGAAAACGCACCGTATGGGTTCTGCGCAACGGCAATCCGGTTTCGGTGTCAATCGAAACCGGATCGACCGACGGCCAGCATACCGTGGTGAAATCGGGTGAACTGAACGCGGACGACGAGGTCATCACGAGCGCGTCCGCACGCAACAGCGGCTGACGGGGACAAACGTCATGCAACAGCAACCGCTCATCGAATTCCGCAACGTCGTCAAACAATATGGTCGCGGCGAAGCGACGATCCGCGCGCTGGACGGTGTGAGCCTTTCGATCCATGAACGCGAATTCGTCGCGATCATGGGTCCGTCCGGCTCGGGCAAGTCCACGTCCATGAATATCATCGGCTGTCTCGATACGCCGACGGCTGGCGAATATCTGTTTCAGGGTGTACCGACCAGCGGCTTCGACAACGAACACCTGACGCTGCTCAGACGCCACATGCTCGGCTTCGTATTCCAGGGGTTCAACCTTCTGGCACGCACATCGGCGGTCGAAAATGTCGAACTTCCGCTGGTATATCGCGGCATGAAGGCGGCGGAACGGCGCGAACGTGCCATGGAGGCGCTGGCGCAGGTGGGGCTCAAAGGTCGCGAGAATCACACCACACAGGAACTATCCGGCGGTCAACAGCAGCGGGTGGCGATTGCCCGCGCCATCGTCACCCGCCCTGCCCTGCTTCTCGCCGACGAGCCGACCGGTAACCTCGACACGAAAACCAGTGACGAGATCATGGAACTCATCACCTCGCTCAACCGCGACAAGGGCATTACCGTCGTGATGGTGACGCACGAGGAAGACATCGCCGCCCACGCCAGAAGGCTGCTGCGGTTCGTCGACGGCCATCTCGCCTCCGACAGCGCCGCAATGGAAAAGGAGACGCCGGATGTTCTTTGAAACATCGCGCCTTGCGCTGCGCGCCATCAGCCGCAACCTGCTACGCTCCTTCCTGACCGTGCTTGGCGTCGTCATCGGCGTTGCAGCCGTCATCGCCATGGTGACGATCGGCAACGGCACCACGGAACAGGTGAAATCCGAATTGTCCCGCCTCGGCACCAATATGCTGTTCGTCCGGCCTGGCCAGTTCGGCCCCGGTCGTGCCAGCGTCGATGCCAAGCGCTTCGACGACCGCGACGTCGAAGCCATCAGGAATCAGATCAGCGGCCTGCGCGCCGTCGCGCCGCAAAACCGCAGCACTGCCGCCACGGTGATTTTCGGCGGCAAGAACCACCAGACAAGCGTTATCGGCACCACCAACGACTATCTCATCGCACAGGACTGGACGCTGGCGTTAGGGCGGGACTTCCAGCCCGCGGAAGATCGCGGCGGCCAGATCGGCTGCATCATCGGCGAAACCGTGCGACAGGAACTGTTCGGTGCGGAAAATCCGGTCGGCCAGACAATCCGCGTCAGCAATATCTCCTGCCCGGTCATTGGCGTTCTGGCTCGCAAGGGCCAGTCCGGCATGGGCGACGACCAGGATGACACGATCATCATGCCGCTGAAGATCCATCAGAGGCGCATCGGCGGCACGACGACGATTTCGTCCATCATGGTGTCTGCGCAGGATGGCGTTTCGACATCGACGATCCAGTCAGATATTGAACAGCTGCTGCGTGAACGTCGCCGTATCGGCATCGGCCGCGAGGACGATTTCAGCGTCAACGACATGACGCAGATCGCCTCCGCCATGACGGGTACGACGACGCTGCTGACCGGACTTCTCGGTGCGGTCGCCGCCGTCAGCCTTCTCGTCGGCGGTATCGGCATCATGAACATCATGCTCGTGTCGGTCACGGAACGAACGCGCGAAATAGGTATCCGGCTTGCCATCGGCGCGCTGGAGAAGCAGGTTCTGACGCAGTTCCTCGTCGAGGCGGTGATGCTGTCCGCCTTCGGCGGCCTCGTTGGCATCCTGACCGGCCTTGGCCTTGCCTATGGCGTTGTCGGCTATCTCAACGTGCCCTTCGTCACCAGCCCGTCGATCATCGTGCTGGCGTTCGCCTTCTCGGCGGCGATTGGCGTGATTTTCGGCTATTTCCCCGCGCGGCGCGCGGCGAGTTTAAGCCCGATAGAGGCGCTCAGACACGAGTGAATTTAAGCGGTAACAGACCCGAGGATCCAACGAGCAACGACGTTAAAGTGGTAGATCCTCGGGTCAAGCCCGAGGATGACGTCGAGTGTGTAAATCCGCCGAGCGCACGATCAAACGCTCGCAGCCGCCTCGCGCTGTTTGGCAAGTGCGGCCAGATCGGCAGGCTTCAGCTCGACCGATTCACCGCAGCCGCAGGCGGATGTCTGGTTGGGGTTGTTGAAGGTGAAACCGGAGCGCATCTTCGTCACTTCGAAATCCATCTGCGTACCCAGCAGATAGAGAACGGCCGACGGCTGTATCCAGACCTTGGCGCCATCGAATTCGATCAGGTCATCCTTCGCATCGGGTTCTGTCACCAGATCGATGGTATATTCCATGCCGGCGCAACCGCCCTTCTTGATACCGACACGCACACCCTTGGCGTCAGCGCCGGAATTTTCGGTGATTGCTTTGACGCGAGAGGCGGCAGCCTGCGTCATGGTCATAACTGCAAAGCCCATGGGCCTGATTCTCCTTCGACAATCGAGTTCAAGGCTCGATGTTTATGGATTTCAATTTAATAGCGTACGCGGATGCCATCAAGAGATAACACCCGTCAAAATCGCGTCGGCCTTAATACCAGCCGACAGCGACCTGCGCTTCTTCAGACATGCGGTCCGGCGTCCACGGCGGATCGAAGGTCATTTCCACAGTGACGCCGGATACGCCTTCAACAGCCCCGACCGCGTTTTCCACCCAGCCGGGCATCTCGCCGGCGACCGGGCAACCGGGTGCCGTCAGCGTCATGACGATCTTGACCATGCGGTCGTCTTCGATGTCGATCTTGTAGACAAGACCGAGTTCGAAGATGTCGGCCGGAATTTCCGGGTCGTACACGGTCTTGAGCGCCGCGATCACGTCGTCGCTGAGGCGCGCCAGTTCATCCGGCGGAATGGTGGAAACCTTTTCCGCAACGTCAGGCGCATCCAGTTTCTTTTCAGTGGCTTCGGCAGTCATGATCCTGATCCTCGATCCTGATCTCAGGCAAAGAATTTACGCGCATATTCGAGGGCATCCGCCAGAGCGTCTACCTCCGCGCGCGTGTTGTAAAGTCCGAACGACGCCCGGCATGTGGATGTCACACCGAAACGTTTCAAGAGCGGCATGGCGCAATGTGTGCCAGCACGCACCGCAACGCCGCGACGATCGATCACCATCGAGACGTCATGGGCATGAATGCCTTCGAGTTCGAAGGAGAAGATACCGCCCTTGCCCGGCGCGTTGCCGATGATGCGCAGCGAATTGATCGACTGCAGCCGCTCGGTGGCATAGGCGGCCAGATCCGCCTCGTGCGCGGCAATCGCGGCACGGCCGAGATTATCCATGTAATCCAGCGCGTAGCCGAGGCCGATGGCCTGCACGATGGGCGGGGTACCCGCCTCAAAACGATGCGGCGGCTCGTTGTAGGTAATCGTATCCTCGGAAACATCGAGGATCATTTCGCCGCCACCCTGAAACGGTCGCATCTCCTTCAGACGATCAGCCTTGCCGTAGAGCACGCCGATGCCCGATGGGCCGTAGAGCTTGTGGCCGGTCATCACATACCAGTCACAGTCGATATCGCGCACATCGACCGGCATATGCACCGCGCCCTGGCTACCGTCCACCAGAACAGGGATGCCGCGCTCATGGGCGATGCGGCAGATTTCCTTGACCGGAACCACCGTTCCGAGCGCATTCGACATGTGGGTGATGGCGACGAGCTTGGTGCGCTCCGTCAGGCTCTTTTCGAAAGCCTCGATGTGGAACGCGCCCTCATCATCGACAGGCACCCAGACCAGCTTGGCACCCTGCCGTTCACGAATGAAATGCCACGGCACGATGTTGGAGTGATGCTCCATGATCGAGATGACGATCTCGTCGCCCTCGCCGATCTTCGGCATGCCGTAACCGTACGCAACCGTATTGATCGCCTCGGTCGAGGACTTGGTGAAGACGATCTCGTCCACGGAACCGGCGTTCAGGAAACGCCGCACCTTTTCGCGCGACGCTTCATAGGCATCGGTCGCGGCATTGGAGAGAAAATGCAGGCCGCGATGAACATTCGCGTACTCGTTCGCATAGGCGTGCGAAACGGCGTCGATGACCACCTGCGGCTTTTGCGCGGACGCGCCGTTGTCCAGATAGACCAGCGGCTTGCCATAGACCTCGCGCGACAGGATTGGAAAATCCTTCCGCACGGCTTCAACGTCATAAGGGGCCGCGACCACGGCGCGTTCGCTATCAGGCATGATGCTCCAGCCAGCCGGAGATGATCTCTTCCAGCGCCTCTACCAGATCTTCTTCTTCCAGTTCCTCGACGATCTCGGCAACGAAAGCGTTGACCAGCATCGCCCGTGCCTTCGCCTTCGGCACGCCACGCGCCATCAGGTAATAGAGATGGTTGTCGCTGATATCGGCAACCGTCGCACCGTGACCGCACTGAACGTCGTCGGCGAAGATCTCAAGTTCCGGCTTGGCCGAAAACTCGCCGTCATCAGACATCAGCAGCGTGTTGCATGCCATCTTGGCATCGGTTTTCTGGGCATCGGGCGCAACCCGGATCATGCCTTGGAAAATACCCTTCGCGCGGTCGAAGACAACGTTGCGGAAGATTTCCGTCGAGGTCGTGTTCGGAACGTTGTGGCCGAGAACCATGGTCACATCGGTGTGCGTTTCGCCGCCGAGCAGGTTGACGCCACGAACGATAAGGTCCGTGCCCTCGCCTTCAACGTCGATGCGCAATTCCTGGCGAACCAGCTTGCCACCTGCATTGATGATGAACAGGCGGAACTTGGCGTCCGCTCCGAGCTTGATGCGAAGCTGGCCCAGATGAATATCGGCCGCCCCCTGCTGCTGCAGGATGATGTAGGTCGCCTCGACGCCATCTTCCACAGCGATCTCGCTGACGGAGGAAACAAGCGCCGCATCAGAAGTCACCGACAGGTGACGTTCGATGACCGTAGCCTTTGAACCCTTGCCGAAACGCACCGGGAGGCGGCTGTGAACCTGACCCGCGCCGTGAACGACCTGCAATTCGATAGGCTTTTCGATTTCGGCATCCGCCGGGATATCGACCGTCAGACCATCGCGCACGAAGCTGCCGTTGATACGGCCGATGGCATCGTCCTTGCTGGCTTCGGCCAGACCGGCCGCAGCCGAACCGTCGAGCAGGCTGTCTGCAAAGCTCGAGACGCTGAAGCCCTCGACCTTGCCGAAGCTGGACGCACCGTGCAGCACATATGCAACCGACGAACCGGCAACGGCTGGCGCCTGCTTCTCGATCACCGGAGCGGGCGCATCCTCTGGAATGGCGCGCAGCAGGCTTTTCAGATCGGTATAGTGCCAGGCCTCGATACGGCGGGTCGGAAGACCGGCGGTCTTGAGATCATCGAACAGCACGTCACGGGCGGCAACAACAGCGCCATTGCCCGGCAGTTCGCTGAACTTCGCGGTGAAAGCCTCGACCAGCGCGGTTTCCGCTGGCGTCAGCCGTGTGGTGGTTTGCATGTTCATAGACATCACCTCCTGGCCGTCAATCAGGCCGCTTCACCGATGATGTCGGCGTAACCGTTGTTTTCCAGCTCGAGCGCCAGTTCCTTGTCGCCCGAACGGATGATCTTGCCCTTGTAGAGAACATGAACGCTGTCCGGAACGATGTAGTCGAGCAGGCGCTGGTAGTGGGTGATGACGATGGTGGCGCGATCCGGAGACTTCAGCGCGTTGACGCCATCGGCAACGATCTTCAGGGCGTCGATGTCGAGGCCGGAGTCCGTTTCGTCGAGAACGCAGAGCTTCGGCTCAAGCAGCGCCATCTGCAGGATTTCGGCACGCTTCTTTTCACCGCCGGAGAAACCGACGTTGAGCGGACGCTTCAACATGTCCATGTCGATCTTCAGGTCACCAGCGGCTTCCTTGACCTTCTTGATGAAGTCAGGCGTCGTCAGTTCGGCTTCGCCGCGTGCCTTGCGCTGCTCGTTCATGGCAACCTTGAGGAACTGCATGGTGGCAACGCCAGGAATTTCGACCGGATACTGGAAGGCCAGGAAAATGCCCTTGGCAGCACGCTCGGCAGCGTCGAGTTCCAGAATGCTTTCGCCGTTGTAGAGAATGTCACCGGAGGTGACTTCGTAATCTTCACGGCCCGACAGGATGTAGGAGAGCGTCGACTTGCCCGAACCGTTCGGTCCCATGATGGCGGCCACTTCGCCAGCGGCAACCTTCAGGTTCAGACCCTTGATGATCTCGGTTTCGGTATCGGCGATCTTTGCGTGCAGGTCGATGATTTCAAGCATGGTTTTTTCCTAGAATGGTGTGATCGATTGGTGCGCGAAAACCGCGCACTCAGAGTCGTGTCCGGGTAAAGATCAGCCTACCGAGCCTTCCAGCGAGATGCCGATCAGCTTCTGCGCTTCGACGGCGAATTCCATCGGCAGTTCCTGAATGACTTCCTTGACGAAGCCGTTGACGATCAGCGCGATCGCCGCTTCTTCGGGAATGCCGCGCTGCAGGCAATAGAACAGCTGGTCTTCGGAAATCTTCGAGGTAGTCGCTTCGTGCTCGAAATGCGCCGACGAGTTCTTCGCCTCGATGTACGGCACGGTATGCGCGCCGCACTTGTCGCCGATCAGAAGGCTGTCGCACTGCGTGAAGTTACGCGTGTTGGTCGCCTTGCGGTGGGCGGAAACCTGACCGCGATAGACGTTTTCCGAAAAACCTGCGGCAATGCCCTTGGCGATGATGCGGCTCGACGTGTTCTTGCCGAGATGGATCATCTTGGTGCCAGAGTCGATCTGCTGATGGCCGTTGGACACGGCAATCGAATAGAACTCGCCGCGGCTGTCGTCGCCACGCAGAATGCAGGACGGATATTTCCAGGTGATGGCAGAGCCGGTTTCCACCTGCGTCCACGAAATCTTTGAACGGTTGCCACGGCAATCGCCACGCTTGGTCACGAAGTTGTAGATGCCGCCCTTGCCTTCCTTGTCGCCCGGATACCAGTTCTGAACGGTGGAATATTTGATTTCGGCGTCATCGAGAGCCACAAGCTCGACCACGGCGGCGTGAAGCTGGTTCTCGTCGCGCTGCGGAGCCGTGCAGCCTTCGAGGTAGGACACGTAAGCGCCCTCTTCCGCGATGATCAGCGTGCGCTCGAACTGGCCGGTGTTCTTTTCGTTGATACGGAAATACGTGGACAGTTCCATCGGGCAACGAACGCCCTTCGGGATGAACACGAAGGAACCGTCGGTGAAGACCGCCGAGTTCAGCGTCGCATAGAAGTTATCCGTCGTCGGAACAACCGAGCCAAGATATTTCTTAACGAGATCAGGATGTTCGCGAACGGCTTCCGAGATGGACATGAAGATCACGCCGGCCTTGGCCAGTTCCGCCTTGAAGGTGGTGACGACGGAAACGCTGTCGAACACGGCATCGACCGCGACCTGACGCTTTTCAACGCCGGCCAGGAGTTCCTGTTCCTTCAGCGGAATGCCGAGCTTCTCGTAAACCTTGAGCAGCTCCGGGTCGACTTCATCGAGCGACTTCGGGCCGGGGGTGCTTTTCGGCGCAGCGTAATAATAGAGATCGTTGAAGTCGATCTTGGGGTAGCTGACGCGCGCCCATGTCGGCTCTTCCATCGTCAGCCAGCGCTTGTAAGCCTCAAGACGCCATTCCAGCATCCATTCCGGCTCCTGCTTCTTGGCCGAGATGAAACGGATCACCTCTTCCGAAAGACCCTTCGGGGCCTTGTCGACTTCGATATTGGTTTCGAAGCCGTATTTATACTGGTCCACATCGATCTGGCGGACCTGATCGATCGTTTCCTGAACCGCAGCCATGTCGTTCTCCAATCTCGCCGGAGCCAAGGTCCGGTGGCTTGTCAACGTATCAAGGCGGAAAGCCGCCTTATTCATCTTCGGGCAAATGGGTCCGCGCCTTTTAAGCGAGGGCGGAATTCTTCACCCATGTAGGTGCGGGATGGCGCTTTTCACACATCCCGGCAAGCGGAAATTTGATATTCCGCAATTCTTTGCCACGTTTTCACGCGGCCTGCCCGGCCAGCCTGCGCCGCCCGGCTATTTTTCCAAACGCCGCAAGCGTGCGGTCTATATCGTCTTCCGTGGTCGCGTGACCGAGCGAAATCCTCAGCGCGCCGAGCCTGGGGTCATGCCCCATCGCCGTCAGCACATGGCTTTCGCCCACCTTGCCGGAAGAGCATGCCGATCCGGCAGACAGCGCGATGCCCTCGATATCGAAGGCAATCTGCCCCGTCTCGGCCTTCAGGCCGGGAAGCGTGAAAAACGTCGTGTTGCAGACACGCCCGGCATCGCCGCCATGGATCACGACATCGTTCGCAGCGGCGTGCATTCCGGTTTCGAGCTTTTTCCGCAGAGCGGAAAGACGCGCATCCTCTGCATCCAGCATCTTCAAGGCGTCAGCCGCAGCTGCACCGAAACCGACGATGGACAGCGTGTTTTCCGTGCCGGAGCGATGACCCTTCTCCTGCCCGCCGCCATGGATCAGCGGCTTCGGCATCATCACTTCGCCACGCGACACCAGAGCGCCTGCTCCCTTCGGTCCGCCCAGCTTGTGGGAGGAAAGGATCAGGAAATCCGCATCCAGCGCGGCAATATCAAGCGGCATGCGTCCCGCAGCCTGAACCGCATCGACGATCATCAATCCGCGGGCGGCATGCACAAGCCGTGCGGCCTCCGCAACAGGCTGAACGATACCCGTTTCATTATTGACCAGCATGCACGCAAGCATCGGCAGACCCGACGCCGCATCGTGTTCTGCCAGAAGCTCTTCAAGCGCGGCGAGATCGAGAATGCCTGCTGGCGTAACGGGAACTTCCGTAACGTCATCCTTTTTGAACCGGCCACCCTCGCGAACGGCGGGATGTTCGATGGCCGAAACATAAAGACGGCCAACCCTGAGCGGAGCGCGTCCCATCTTGAAATCCGGGGCCAGAACCAGATTGGCGGCTTCCGTCGCCCCGCTGGTAAAGGTGACGTTGGCTGCCTGCGCACCGGCAAGTGTCGCGACATCGCGGCGGGCAGCTTCGACGGCTGCGCGGGCGGCACGCCCCTCCTTGTGCACCGAAGACGGATTTCCGGACATGTCGAGCGCGGCAACGAGGGCATCCCGCACGGCAGGGCGCAGCGGTGCCGTCGCGTTCCAATCCATATATGTCCGTGTCAAAACCGTCATGACGGAACAGCTTCCGCTAATCTTCGATGCGCCGAAACGCATTTTCCTTGAAATTTCAGTTGCGCTTGTCCTATGACACCAACCGAGTGCTTTAGCACACGCAAAGTTTCGAATTGTTCTAAACTGCGTTCTAGAAAAGCTGACACAGTTCGTCAAGTCTTATCACCGGCAGAACGTGGTACTGGAACAAAAAAACACGACCGGAGTACCAATGCCCGAAGTCATCTTTAACGGCCCGGCGGGTCGCCTCGAAGGCCGTTATCAACCCTCCAAGGAAAAGAGCGCACCGATCGCGATCATCCTGCACCCGCACCCTCAGTTCGGTGGCACGATGAACAACCAGATCGTCTACCAGCTCTTTTATCTTTTCCAGAAGCGTGGCTTCACGACGCTCCGTTTCAACTTCCGCTCCATCGGCCGCAGCCAGGGCGAGTTCGATCACGGTGCCGGCGAACTGTCCGACGCCGCTTCCGCGCTCGACTGGGTGCAGAGCCTGCATCCCGACAGCAAGAGCTGTTGGGTCGCCGGTTACTCCTTCGGCGCGTGGATCGGCATGCAGCTTCTGATGCGCCGCCCGGAAATCGAAGGCTTCATGTCGATTGCTCCGCAGCCGAACACCTACGACTTCTCGTTCCTGGCACCCTGCCCGTCGTCCGGCCTCATCATCAATGGCGATGCCGACAAGGTGGCGCCGGAAAAGGATGTCAACGGCTTGGTCGAAAAGCTGAAGACCCAGAAGGGCATTCTCATCACCCACCGCACCGTACCCGGCGCCAACCACTTCTTCAATGGCAAGGTGGACGAGCTGATGGGCGAATGCGAGGACTATCTGGACCGCCGCCTGAACGGCGAGCTGGTGCCGGAACCGGCCGCCAAGCGCATTCGCTAACTGCGGATTGCCGTGAAAAGAATTGAAACCGCCGGTCACTCCGGCGGTTTTTTTCATGCTTTCACGAAAACCCCGCCCGTCACCGGCTCCTTGACGCCCGTTGTGCCGGGATATGTCAAAGGCAATCCTCTCAGCGACCGTACAGCCAGATAGGCCCAGGCCTCCGCTTCCATAGCCCCACCGTCAAAACCGGCTTCTTCCGCCGCAATGACCTTCGCGCCGAGCTTTGCGGCCTGTGCGGCAAACTCCGCCATGATGATCGGGTTGAGGCGGCCACCACCGCAAACCACGTAGGTTTTTGCAGGTTCCGGCAGATAGCTCGCCGATTTGAGAATGGCGGCACCGGTCAGATGCGCCAGCGTGCGCGCGCCGTCAGCAAGGGAAACCTCGCCTTTTTTCGGCGGCAGAAAATCGGAGCGGTCGAGCGACCGACGGATATTGGCGGAAAAGAACGGGCTGTCCATGTAGTGTTTGACCATCGCGGGAACGACAGCGCCAACCGCGGCAACCTTTCCGCCCTTGTCGAAGGTCTGCCCGGTATGCGCCTCGATCCACTGGTCGATCAGCATGTTGCCCGGCCCGCTGTCGAAAGCTGCAAGCCTGCCATGATCGCCGATATAGGTGAGATTGGAAATGCCGCCGATATTGACGAAAACGGCAGGAGTTTCGAACTCTTCCGGTAGATTGGCGGCAAGCGCCGCATGATAGGCGGGAATGAGCGGCGCCCCCTGCCCGCCATGCGCCATGTCATTGGCACGCATGTCGTAAACCACAGCGATACCGGTTTCTTCGGCCAGCAGCGGACCGTCGCCGATCTGCACGGTCAAAGCCTCGTCCGGCCGGTGCAGAACCGTTTGCCCGTGAAAACCGATGACGTCGACCTCACCGGGTGACAGCTTATGTCGATGCAGGAAGGATTTCACGGCCGCAGCATGCGCAAGCGTCAGCTTTCGCTCGGCGTCCCCAAGATCACCTGGGCGTTCGCGCCTCTCACGAATGGCTTTCGCTGTGATCAGCGCCTTCTGCCAGACGGCGCGCAGTTGCGGATCATAGGGAAAATAGCCGCTCGGCCCGTGCCGCACGATGCTGTCGCCATCGGTGCGCAGAAGCGCGATATCGATGCCATCCATCGACGTCCCGCTCATAAGACCGATTGCCGTTTTGACCTCGCTCATGCACCTGCCCTTTTACGCAAAAGAATCATCTTGCCATTCAACGCCAACATTCATGGCCGAAACGGGTGCACTTTTCAAAAAACAATGGTAAAGGCGCAGGCATTCACTGAAGTGCAGTGAAGGTCACGACAAATCCCAGAAAGAAAAAGGTTATGTCCAGGTTCAAGTCCGATTTCCTCCGTACGCTCGACGAGCGCGGCTTCATTCACCAGATCTCCGATGAGGCAGGTCTCGACGAACTGTTCGCCAAGGAAACCGTGACCGCCTATATCGGCTATGACCCAACGGCCTCGAGTTTGCACGTCGGCCACCTGACCCAGATCATGATGCTGCACTGGATGCAGGCAACCGGCCACCAGCCGATTTCCCTGATGGGCGGCGGCACCGGCATGGTTGGCGACCCTTCCTTCAAGGAAGAGGCCCGCAAGCTGATGACGATCGACATGATCGAGGACAACATCACATCGCTGAAGCACGTCTTCGCCAACTACCTCGACTACGACCGCCAGACCAACCCGGCGCTGATGATCAACAATGCCGACTGGCTGCGCGGTTTGAACTACCTCGAGTTCCTGCGCGATGTCGGCCGTCATTTCTCGGTCAACCGCATGCTGTCCTTCGACAGCGTGAAGACGCGCCTCGACCGCGAGCAGTCGTTGTCGTTCCTCGAATTCAACTACATGATCCTGCAGGCCTACGACTTTGTGGAGCTGAACCAGCGTGTAGGTTGCCGTTTGCAGATGGGCGGTTCGGACCAGTGGGGCAACATCATCAACGGCATCGACCTTGGTCACCGCATGGGGACGCCGCAGCTTTACGCGCTGACCTCGCCGCTTCTGACAACCTCCTCCGGTGCGAAGATGGGCAAGTCCGCCTCCGGCGCTGTCTGGCTGAACAAGGATCTGCTGCCGGTCTACGACTTCTGGCAATACTGGCGCAACACGGAAGACGCGGACGTCGTGCGTTTCGCCAAGCTCTTCACGACCCTGCCGATGGACGAAATCGCCCGGATAGCCGCCCTTGGTGGATCGGAGATCAACGAGGCGAAAAAAATCCTCGCAACCGAAGTGACGGCCATCCTGCATGGCCGCGCTGCGGCGGAAGAAGCGGCCGAAACGGCACGCAAGACCTTCGAGGAAGGCGCGCTGGCCGACAATCTGCCGTCGATCGACGTCACCTCCGGCGAACTCGAGGCGGGCGTCGGCCTGCTGGCGCTGATCGTCAAGGCCGGGCTTGCCTCCTCCAATGGTGAGGCACGCCGTCATGTTCAGGGCGGAGCGGTCCGCATCAACGACGTGGCGATCTCCGACGAGCGCAAGGTGATCGGCACCGGCGAAGTAACGGCTGACGGCGTGATCAAGCTTTCGCTGGGCAAGAAAAAGCACATCCTCGTCCGCCCGGCCTGATCGGCCAGGACGTCGACGAAAAATAAGAAAGGCCGCATCGGATATCCCGTGCGGCCTTTTTGCTGCCTGCCTATCGGCAGATAGCGCTTACTGGAATTCGAAGATCTGCCGGAAGACGCCAGGCGCGATCAGCGACAGCGGATTGATCGCGAGCGTCGGCTGGTTCACCGGCCCCGACAATTTGAAGGTTATGCCCAGCAGCCCGCGATCCCGGCCGTTGCCTAGGAATATGCCGATAAACGGCAACTCGCCGAACAGGCGGTTCAGGCCATAGGCGGGCATGAAGGTGCCGGTCATCTCCATTCGGCCATTCTGGTCCTTGAGCAGCCCCTGGAAAGTCGCTCCGATCTGCTCTCCACGCACCACGCCGTTTTCAACGGCAACTGCGCCGTTGACATAAACGATGCGAGCAAAGCCGCGCTGGAATTTCTCCGAACTGACGTCGATGTTGCGGCGCACCGCCGTGTTGAGGCTGCGGCCATCCTCACCCGTCGGCGTCGCGACGATATCCTGCAACTTGGCTTCGTTGACGACGGAAAAATTGCGCATGTCGAGCGATCCGCTCCACGCACTGCCATTGTTCGTCGTCAGCGACAGATTGACGAGACCGCCGCGAATGCGCGTGTAGATATCGGCAAAACGGGCCAGAGAACCGGCATCGCTGCTTGTCAGCGTTATGGTTCCAGACGCCCCCTTGTTGGTCGTCTGCGCAACAACGGCCTGCCCGTTGCCCGTCACGCCACGAACATCGACGGAACGGACCTTGCCGTCCAGCAGGTTCACATCCGCATTGACGTTGGACAGAACCTCGCCGTTGAAACCATAAACCTTGTCGAGCTGCGCCTTTATGGCGAGCGACGGTTGTGAACGCGCCGTTCCGTCACCACCGGCAGAAGGATTTCGAAGTCGGGAAATGAGCGGCCTGATATCCGCCGATTTTCCGTTGGCCGTAACGATATAGCTGTTTTTAGAGGCAACCACCGAGATGGCGTAATCGTCCGAGGATGACAGTTTCAAGCGGCTGAGGTCGGCAGAGATAAGACCGTTCTTGTTGAACGCCATGTCACCGGCCGCACCAAAGCCATCACCGTCAAGCGAGAAGTCGCTGATGGCCGTGCGTCCATCGACGGCTTCCATGGTGAACGCGGCATTGGCGGGAACCCCGATGCCCTTGCTCCACCCGATACCCGGCAAGACCATCGACGCCCTGGTGAGATCAAGCTTTACATTCTGCCGTTTCGGATCGGCCCCGTCGATCTCCAGCACCGTCGTACCACCGAGAACGCTTGACAGTTCCGGTGCCAGTTTGGCCACCTGGCTTTCGTTCAGGGAAGCCTTGAGGGAGAGTTGGCGGGCGACGTCGGTGTTCTTGCGGATCGGTTCGGTCAACGAGATGTCCATGGGCACGTCATCGATCCGGCCCTTGCCCTGCAACACCAGTTCCCCGTCGTTCAGCGTCATTGTTCCGTCGACGCCCGTCACGTCACGACCGGCAAAGGGGCGCGCCAGCGCAAGCCCCTTGAGGTTCAGGTCAGCCGACCAGACCGGCGGTGGCGGCTGCTGGCTGGTGAGCAGCCCGACGACAAGCTTCGCATGCGCCCTCACATCGCCCGAAAAGTCTTCCGGTTTGAAGTCCGTGTCCTTGAGCGCATTGATCGGATGTAAGGTGGCCAGCTCCGCCACCGCATCCGCACTACCGGCAATGTTCAGATCGAGATCGGCAAGCAGAGGCTTGTCATAGACCGATGCGATCGAGAAACGGCTGCTCTCGAGAGAGAGCGACCGGCTGGACGGAAAATAGGACGTGGCGCGCTCGATATTGACGTCGATACGCTCGCCAACGAGTTCAAAATGCGCGTCCGCATCACGCAGGGGCGGTATTGTGCCGGTGGTGTTCAGGCGCGTGTCGGCAATATCGAAACGGATCTGCATTTCGCTCTTGCCGAGAACGAGCGGGCAACCGGGACCACACATGCGGCCCTGCGGAATGAACACAGCGATGGAACCGTTGGTGACGGTGCCACCGAACAGGTTCGATACCACCCAGTCGCGCGGTTTGTGGGCCATCCAGAACGGCCAGAGCTGCTTGACCGCGGTTGCTTCCATTTTCGGAATCTGGCCACCAAAGCTGATCTCGGGTGAACCTTCACCGAACCGGATCTTGAGCGATCCCGCCATATCACCCAGCGGACCGGAAACGTAAAGGGAGGGAACATCGAGCTGCCTTGTCGCGACACTGTATTGCCCGTCCGCTTTGAGGTTGAATGGCACCGGAGCCTCACCGGAGGCCTCCGCCGAGGCCATGGCATTGTCCGCCCTCAGCGCAAAGGAAAACCCCTGATCCGTGTCCCTGATCTCTCCCGCAACAGGAAGAACCGTATGGCCGAATTCCAGCCTGGAGTTCTCGAGCGCAAGCGTCCCGCTCGTGAAATCGTAGCGTGCATGGACGGCACCGCCCGTTACGACCTGTTCCTCGCCCGCAAGAAGAAGCTTGCCGTTGCCGACACCGACCGACACCGCAAGGTCAGGATCACGGCCGTCGGCACCGCGATGCGCAACGATATTGACACCAACCTTGACGTTGAGCCCTTCGTGCAGGTTGCCCTGCGGGTCATATTTTTCGAGAAGCGGCCCTACATCGAAGCCGTCGAGGCGGGCCTCGAAACCCTCGATTGCACCACCCGTTCCCGATGTCCTGAGCGAAAGGCTGGCGATTTCATTGTTGAAGATCGCCTCACCGTCGATGGAATAACCTCCCTCTGCGTCAGGCGAAAGAGAAAGCTCCTGCAACTGAATCGTGCGCAGCTTGCCTTCCGTGGTCGGCGGGAGGCGTACAGCAACATCGGCGATTGTGATTTCCTCCGTGCCGCTGATGCGGAACGCCTTTGCAACGTTGTCGAGCTCTCCAAACGCCGATTGCAACGCATCCGGGATCGCATCCACAGTGACAGCGGAAAGATCGAAACCATTGCCTTTGGGAAGAAGCGTCGTGTCGAGCTCCAGACCATTCGCCTCCAGGCTCTGAACGGAAACCCGCCCACCCAGCAAGGCGATAGGATCGAGCGCCATGCCGATGGCCTGCGCGCGGCTCATATGCTGGCCCGACGCCGTGTCGATGATATCGACGTCACGCGCAACGAGTGCCAGCCGCAGGCCCGTCGAAAACCGGATCGCCGACGACCCGATGCGGGCGCTGTAGTTCGGACCCAGCGCCTTTTCCAGTGTCTGCTGCGCCTGTTGAGAAAGGGTTTTGTCGATCGCGCCGGTTTCTACCGACAGGATGATGCCGCCGATGGAAAGAAAGGCCAGAACGAAAAGCGCGGCGAATATCTTGCTGAAGGTCCGCAGTAACGAGCGTGGCGCGGGGCAATGGACGATGATGGGATCTTCGGCCTGCGCCGAAGGTAGACCGTGCAGCGGAACAATGTCCTGCTTGCCGAACTTGACCCTTTCACCCCGTATTTCAGCCATACGCCCGTGGTTGCCCCTGAAAAGCTTTTGTCTCGCCGCAACACTAGACGACGCTTCGTTTCGCTATATACCGAATGTCGTGAGTTTCACTCAACATCCCGGCGAAAGAAAGGTGGATTATGACAGATACGATGATCGGCAGCCTAGCACCTGATTTCACCCTACCACGCAATGGCGGCGGAACGGTGACATTGTCCGACCTCAAGGGGAAGGCAGTCGTACTTTATTTCTATCCGAAGGATGACACGTCGGGCTGCACGGCCGAAGCAATCGATTTCAGCGCTCTCGGAGCACAGTTCGAGGCGGCCAACACCATCGTCATCGGCATTTCGCCCGATTCCGTCAAAAGCCATGACAAGTTTGCCGCAAAACATTCACTCAGCGTCATGCTGGCTGCCGACGAGGAAAAAAGCGTTCTGGAAGCTTACGGCGTCTGGAAGGAAAAGAGCATGTACGGCAAAAAATACATGGGCGTGGAGCGTACGACCGTTCTCGTTGCGCCGGACGGAACAATTGCCGAAATCTGGAACAAGGTGAAAGTTGCAGGACACGCCGAAGCCGTTCTGGACGCTGCAAAGAAGCTCTGACGGACAGACAGGCCTTGGCAACAGCCTTTAAAATCACCTCGCTGCGCGGCGGAGCGACAGACGCGATCGCCAGCGCCGATCTTGATCGGAAAACCGCTCTGGCGCAGGAAACGGCGACCCGCTGGTTCGAGCGCCGGCTGTCACTTCGCTCTCCGCTTGATCGCCCCCTGCCGGAACGCCCCGGCAGGCCGCAGAAGCCGGAACTCGTCCCGCCAACCGCCGTAAAGCGCCGCTCGCTTCACAGCGTCAAGGGACGCATAGCGCTCCTGCATGCGATCGCTCATATCGAACTGAACGCCGTCGATCTGGCGCTGGATATCGTCGCCCGCTACGCAAGCGAACCGGTACCCCATTCGTTTTTCGACGGCTGGATGCAGGTGGCCTTCGAGGAGGCAAAACATTTCCGGCTGGTTCGCGACCGCCTGCGCAGCCTTGGCGCGGACTATGGCGATCTGCCCGCGCATGACGGCCTGTGGCAGGCGGCGCATTCGACACGCAACGATCTGACGGCAAGGCTCGCGGTCGTACCCCTCATTCTCGAGGCGCGGGGGCTGGATGTGACACCCGCCCTTCAGGCGAAAATGCGCGAAACGGGCGACCTTGAAAGCGCGGCGGTTCTCGACGTTATCTATAACGACGAAAAAGGCCACGTCGCGATTGGTGCAAAGTGGTTCCGTTTCCTGTGCGCGCGGGAAAAGAAAGACCCGGCAGAAACCTTCAAGCGGCTCGTCCGCGCCAATTTCCGCGGCCCCTTGAAACCGCCCTTCAACGATGTCGCCCGCGCCGAAGCTGGCCTCACGCCGTCCTTTTACCGCTCGTTGACAGCCGTCAGTCAGAGCTGACGCCCTTCCTGTTGAGCGGCCACCGAAACGCGTTGGCAAAACTTCGTTAACCTTAATGAATTATGATTTTCTCCGGCGAAGGAACAGGCTGGAGAGAAACTTTGGCTCAGACGGCAGAACAACCAGGATTTGGCAGGAAACGGCAACAGCACGTCCTCATCCTGGCAAGCGGCGACAGGGTGAGGCATCTGACGATACGCCCCTGGATGACTGCTCTCGCCGTTTCCTTGGCTGGTGCGCTCTCGCTCGCCCTCCTCGGTGCCACGTCCTACCTCATTTTACGGGATGATCTGATCGGCGCGACCATGGCGCGGCAGACGCGCATGCAGCACGACTATGAAGACCGGATCGCAGCCTTGCGGGCGCAGGTCGACCGCGTGACGTCACGCCAGTTGCTTGACCAGCAGGTCGTTGAAAGAAAAGTCGAAAAACTTCTCGAACAGCAGACGGCCCTCACCTCCAGACACGGCCGCATGAGCGAGTTGCTTGAGAGGGCCGAAAGCGCGGGCATTGCGCCGTCGCCGGCCCCTTCAGCCTATTCGAATGCGCTCGCGCCCGAAAAACGCGCCAGCGCATCGGGCGGCGTGTCCGCCATCGAAAAGCTGATACAGACTGAAAAGGCGCCGAAAGCCGAAAAGCAGGTCTTCTACGCTCCCTCCAGCGGGGAAACGCCGTCCGACCGTGCCGACCGCATTTTCTCGAAAGTGACGCTTTCGCTCAAGGATGTCGAACGCCAGCAGATTTCGCGAATCGCGGCACTGACCGCAGACGCAGAAAGCAAAACCAGCGCCATGCAGGAGATCATCCGGCAGGCGGGACTGAAAATCGACGAAAGCGATGCGCAGGATGTCGGCGGCCCCTATGCCGACCCGCAGCAGGTCGACCGCGACCCGTTCAACATCTCTCTGGCGAGCCTCGACAATGCCCTCAACCGGCTGGATCTCGTCAAGGAAACCGCGACCGGCATGCCCTTCGGCAACCCCGCTCCGGGCAGAACGATCACGAGCCGGTTCGGTAACCGGATGGATCCGTTTCTCGGCCGGCCCGCCCTGCACACCGGCATAGACTTCCGCGCAGAAACGGGCGCGGACGTAAAGGCAACCGGCTCCGGCAAGGTAACGATCGCTGAAAATTCAGGCGGTTACGGCAACATGGTCGAGATCGATCACGGCCAAGGCGTCTCCACCCGCTTCGGGCATATGTCCGCCATTCTTGTCAGGGTTGGCGACAGGATCGAGACAGGCGATGTGATTGGCCGTGCCGGCAGCACCGGACGCTCAACCGGTCCGCACATCCATTACGAAGTCCGCCGAAATGATGCGCCGGTCGATCCCATGCGGTTTCTTGTGGCCGGGGCTGAGCTCAAAACATATCTGAAATAAGAGCAATGATTTTATACCGGATTTATCTCTCGTTTTAGTCAATCCGTTCAAAACGGCATCAAAGCTTTATGAGACGTGCCCGCGTAACGTCTTTAAAGCACAATCACCCGTTGTTTCCTTGACTTTCCGGCGTTTTAGGCATATCCCCGCGCCAAAGTCTTGCAGGCGCTTTCGCCGCATGCGGGCGTTCGTACCGAACCAGAACGGAAAAAGTTCTTCCTTTGACAACATTCTCTGATCTTGGCCTGAGCCAAAAAGTTCTTTCCGCTATTGCTGATGCCGGCTACACGACGCCGACGCCCATTCAGGCGGGCGCTATTCCGCCCGCACTGGAAAGACGCGACATTTGCGGCATCGCACAGACAGGAACCGGGAAAACTGCATCCTTCGTTCTGCCGATGCTGACCCTTCTCGAAAAGGGTCGGGCGCGCGCAAGAATGCCGCGCACTCTGATTCTCGAGCCGACGCGCGAACTCGCGGCGCAGGTTGCCGAGAACTTCGAAAAATACGGCAAGAATCACAAGTTGAATGTCGCCCTTCTGATCGGCGGCGTTTCCTTCGAAGAGCAGGACCGCAAGCTCGAGCGCGGCGCAGACGTGCTGATCTGCACCCCCGGCCGCCTTCTGGACCATTGCGAACGCGGCAAGTTGCTGATGACCGGCGTCGAGATTCTCGTCATCGACGAAGCCGACCGCATGCTGGACATGGGCTTCATCCCGGACATCGAGCGCATCGCCAAGATGATTCCGTTCACCCGCCAGACACTGTTCTTCTCGGCCACCATGCCGCCGGAAATCCAGAAGCTCGCGGATCGTTTCCTGCAAAACCCTGCCCGCGTTGAGGTCGCAAAGCCTTCATCGACGGCCAAAACCGTCGCTCAGCGCATCGTCGCAGCGCACAACAAGGATTATGAGAAGCGCGCCGCCCTGCGCGACCTCATCCGCGCCGAAGAGGCGGAACTGAAGAACGCCATCATCTTCTGCAATCGCAAGAAGGACGTGGCCGACCTGTTCCGTTCGCTTGACCGTCACGGCTTTTCGGTCGGAGCGCTGCATGGCGACATGGACCAGCGTTCGCGCACGACGATGCTACAGAACTTTAAGGACGGAAACCTGAAACTGCTCGTTGCCTCCGATGTTGCAGCGCGCGGTCTGGATATTCCGGACGTCAGCCACGTCTTCAACTTCGATATTCCGATCCATTCGGAAGATTACGTTCACCGAATCGGCCGCACCGGCCGCGCCGGGCGCTCTGGCAAGGCCTTCACGCTCGTCACCAAGAGCGACACGAAGTATCTCGACGCCATCGAGAAGCTGATCGGCGAGAAGATCGAATGGCTGAACGGCGACCTTTCCGCCCTCCCTGCCCCCATGGAAAGCCATGACAACGGCGCACGCCGCGGCAACAAGGAGCGTGGCGGCAGAGGACGTGACAGAACCCGTCGCGACGGCGCGCAGCAGGAAGAAACCATCAACAAGGGCGCACAATCCACTACTGATACGGATGTCGCGGTTTACGGAGAAGACAAAGTGAAGGCAGAACGCAAAGCGGACAAGGCGCCCCGTCATTCCGACCGCCGTAGCCCCGGCCACGCCAATGACGACAACCGCGACCGTCGCCGTCATTATCGTGACCAGGACGATGGCCCGACGCCGGTTGGTTTCGGCGACGACATTCCCGCATTCATGCTGATCGTGGCAAACGCCAAGAGCTGACCAGACACACCGGAAGGTCGCACGATGACGCTTTCAAGCAAGCCCGGCCTGGATTTTCCGGGCGTCGGCGCGGGTCTTGTAATATTGCGCGACGGGAAACTGTTGCTTTGCCGGCGCCTTAAAGCGCCGGAAGCCGGACACTGGAACATCCCAGGCGGAAAAGTCGACCATATGGAACCGGCTGGTGTTGCGGCAAAACGCGAAGCCGAAGAAGAAACGGGACTTCGCATCGGCCAGGTTGATTTCCTGTGCCACAGCGAACTTGCCATAGCCTCCGAAAACCAGCACTGGGTTTCCCTGATCTTCATTGCGCGTGACTTTGAGGGCGAACCGATCCTGACAGAGCCCGACAAACTGTCGGAAATCGGCTGGTTCGCTCTCGACCAGTTGCCCCAGCCACTCTCCGCATTTGCAAACGACGCCTTCCTCGCGCTGAAAGAACGCGTCTGAGACCTGACACCGGTATGACGCACGCGCCGGATCGCTGCGTAAAATCACCGACAGGCTCTTCAAGAGCTCGCCGCAGAATACGCACTGACGGAATATGGCCCGTTTCTCTATCGGCCGGAGCTTTTTTCAACAGAAAGAATGCAGGAAGGACAGGATTGCGTCAGGAACGAGAACGCAATCAAAAATTGCTAAAATCGGATCCATATAAAAAACCGCTTCAGTTTCCCGAAGCGGTTTATACGTGATAAAAAATCATGAAATATCGAATCCAATATAGTCTGGCAGTGCTTATAATCGGAACACTTCCGAGGCTCATAAAAGCCAATTTCAGTCGTCCCCTGAAACAGTTATATCTAAGCGAAACATTTACTTTTCGTCAAGCACATCTTCTCGCAAACGCGAAAAAACCAAGAAGAACGACGCGCCCGCAGCAAGAGAAATCAGCATTTTATATTTAAAATCAAAACACTATAGAAATGAAAATAAAATGTGCAAGTTTTGCGCCTGCACTATAGGAAGCAGATGCCTGATCTTCCCAAGTAGAATTTTCAGATCGTAACCTGACCTTATTACAGTTTTATAACCTCCAAAAACGCATTCCATCAGGCACATATACTTAATTTCGATTTTACCTTGCCGTCCGTTTCATATGCGTCCGGGATCGAGGTGAGCGAGCGACATCCAGCGGCCTTGTGGGCATTTTTCAACAACCATGGAGCGCACACGGCAGCCCGTCCAGCTTTAAACAGACCTTGCAGCATCTGGATGCCAGAAGATTTCCGTCAACAGAATCAGCTTCGCTCCGGACAGCCGTTATTTTTCCTTTGGAAAACGCGATCCTGTCGATAAACAATCAGACCGTGAAAATAGGATTTCGATAACGTGACGCGTTCCCTTTGCCTGCTATCAATCATCGCCAGTTTTGCCTTCACGGGCGCAGCAAGCGCGGCGACGATCGGCATTGTCGCTCCTCAAAGCGGTCCATTCGAGCTTCTGGGACAGCAGATAAGACAGGGTGCAAAGGCGGCAGCGGCCAAACTGGGTCTGGACGTCATCGAAATTCACGAAAGCTGCGAGGACGGCAGCGGAGGCGCGATCGCCGACGGTCTGGTTGCCGCCAAGGTCACCGCAGCGATCGGCTTTTTATGCACGGAGACACTTCAAGGGGTCTTGCCGCCCCTCAAGACGGCGGCCATCCCCGCGATAACGCTGTCCAGCCGCGCCCCGATCCTGATGGAGGACGCGCTGAAATACGGCTGGCCACTGTTTCGCTTCGCACCGTCAGACACGGCGGAAGCCGACATGGTGGCCGCGATCATCCTGCGCGACTGGAAAGGCCATCCCGTCGGCCTTGTCGACGACGGCACGATCTACAGCCGCGAACTCGTCGACCACGTTCGTTCAACGCTTGAGGAAAACGGCCTGAAGCCGACACTTGCGGATACCATGCGCCCCACGCAGGAGCAGCAGGTTGCACTGGTACGCAGGCTGGCGCGCACGGGCGTAACCCATGTTTTCATCGGCGCGGAGCGCAATGACGTGGCTGTCGTCGCCAGGGACGCAACTTCGGAAAACCTGCCCCTGACGATCATGGGTGGCGACGCAATGAATGCAGCCAACAGCCCCGTTGCACTCGCCGCAAACGTTCTTGCCGTGACGCGCCCGGTCTTTGACACGCTGCCTTCCGCGCAGGCCGTCACCGGCGAACTGCGGGCCGCTGGTATAGAACCTGAGGGTTATGTCCTGCCAGCCTATGCAGCAACGGAACTGACCGGAGCGCTGGTTGAAATGACACAGGCACAGGGGAAACCCGGGCCGGAAATTCTCGCAAGCGGTACCGTGTTTAAAACCGTGATCGGCGACATCGCCTTCAATCCGCAACATGACTTCACCGTAAACCCTTACGCGCTGCAACGCTGGAACGGCCAGCATTTCGAACCGGCGGACAAGGCGGAAAAGCAGTAACGCTGCTGGGCAAAGGTGTTGCGGCTTGGAAAACTTCCCGTCGGGACGTTGTGGAAACGGCGATGAGCGGCATCCTCCGGATCGTTCCAAAAAACCAGCGGCAACTCGCTGCAAGGCCGTTTCAAAGGGCATGACTTGATGGTAAAGGCACCTCACCAAAAGCGCTGAGAGGAGTATGCCCATGTCCCTGCCCATCCGGATCGCACCGTCCGTTCTGGCCGCCAACTTTGCCAAACTCGGACAGGAAGTCGCGGATGTGACCGAGGCTGGCGCGGACTGGATCCACCTTGACGTCATGGACGGCCATTTCGTGCCCAACATTTCCTTTGGCCCGGACGTCATCAAGGCGCTGCGCCCGCACTCCAAGGCATTCTTCGATTGCCATCTGATGATTGCGCCAGTGGATGCCTATCTGGAAGCGTTCGCGAAAGCGGGTTGCGATGGCATCACCGTGCATGCGGAAGCAGGCCCACACCTGCATCGTTCCCTCCAGACCATCCGCTCGCTCGGCAAGAAGGTCGGCGTCACGCTCAATCCCGCCACTCCGCTCTCCGTCATCGAGAACGTTCTGGAGGACATCGACCTTATTCTTATCATGAGCGTCAATCCCGGCTTCGGCGGACAGAAGTTCATCCCCGCGATGGTCGACAAGATCCGTGCGGCCAAGACAATGATCGGTGCGCGCCCGATCGAGCTGGAAGTCGACGGCGGCGTGACGGTCGAAACGGCACCAGCCATCGTCGCGGCCGGCGCCAATGCACTCGTTGCAGGCTCTGCGGTATTCAAGGGCGAAGGCGTTGACGATTACCGCAAGACGGTGGCGGCACTTCGCGCTTCCGCCGAAAGCGGAAGACGCTGAAAATCCTTGCATCGCCCGGCCTTTAGGGCGAGAATCGGCGATTGCTGGCAGAACTTCTGCAAGCGCTTTCAAGAGTGCTTTGATGCGTAGAGACGGGCAGCATTTTTACGACAGGTTTCCCGGAATTCTCGCCCTGTCGCTGGGCTCGGCGGGTTGGGCCGCATGCTCATCGCTCACGGCATCGCTCGGCCTCTACGCCCAGAACAGGCTGGAAACAGACAATTTCACGAGCATAGTCCTGCTGTTCTTCCTAGGCGGCCTGCTCGGCTGGTTACTGGCGTCAGTCGCATTCAGCGCCATCTCCCCGGCGCGCTCCCTCGCCTTCCGTTTTGCGGCCGCCTGCTCGCTGATTGCCTTTTTCACAATCGCCATGACCGCGCTGCTGTTTGCACTCCAGTATCGCGCCTTTTATGCACAGTGGCATGCACCCGTTTTCTCACGCATCTGGTTCTTCCAGCAGCTATTCACCTCGCTCGGTGCAATATACCAGTTCTCGGTGATCGGCTTTAGACTGTATTTTCCCTACGCGCTCGTTCCGATCCTCGTGGCAAGTGCCATACTTTGCCGCCGCACGCATTGAGATTGCCGGAACACTTTGCTAAACGGGCAGCAAAATTCCTCCACAAAGAAAGCCCTTGCCATGATCCCTCGTTACTCCCGGCCGGAAATGGTCGCTATCTGGTCGCCGGAAACAAAGTTCCGCATCTGGTTCGAGATTGAGGCACATGCCTGTGACGCGCTGGCCGAAATCGGCGTCATTCCGAAGTCCGCGGCACAGACGATCTGGGAAAAGGGTGGCTCTGCCGAATTCGACGTGGCCCGTATCGATGAGATCGAAGCTATCACCAAGCACGACGTCATCGCCTTCCTCACGCACCTTGCCGAATTCGTCGGCCCGGACAGCCGTTTCGTGCATCAGGGCATGACCTCGTCCGACGTTCTGGATACGACGCTGAACATTCAGCTCGTCCGCGCCGCTGATCTGCTGCTTGCCGACATGGACCGGCTGCTGGCCGCATTGAAGACCCGCGCCTTCGAGCACAAGAACACGGTGCGCATCGGCCGCAGCCACGGCATTCACGCCGAGCCGACCACGATGGGCCTGACCTTTGCCCGCTTCTACGCGGAAATGGATCGCAACCGCGCCCGCCTCGTCAACGCCCGCGCCGAAATCGCCACCGGCGCGATCTCCGGCGCCGTCGGCACCTTCGCCAACATCGATCCTTCCGTTGAAGAACACGTCTGCAAGGCACTTGGCCTTGCCCCGGAACCGGTTTCGACGCAGGTCATTCCGCGTGATCGCCATGCCATGTTCTTCGCCATTCTTGGCGTCATTGCCTCTTCGATTGAAAACGTCGCGATCGAAATCCGTCACATGCAGCGCACGGAAGTTCTGGAAGCCGAAGAGTTCTTCTCGCCGGGCCAGAAGGGTTCCTCGGCCATGCCGCACAAGCGCAACCCGGTCCTGACCGAAAACCTTACGGGTCTTGCCCGCCTCGTGCGCATGTCGGTCGTGCCTGCTCTTGAAAACGTTGCCCTCTGGCACGAGCGCGATATCAGCCATTCTTCGGTCGAGCGCGGCATCGGCCCGGACACCACCATCACGCTCGACTTTGCGCTGAACCGTCTGGCCGGCGTCATTGAGAAACTGGTGATCTACCCGGACAACATGCTGAAGAACATGAACAAGTTCCGCGGCCTCGTTCATTCGCAGCGCGTTCTGCTGGCTCTGACGCAGGCTGGCGTGTCCCGTGAGGACGCCTATCGTCTCGTTCAGCGTAACGCGATGAAGGTCTGGGAACACGGGGCCGATTTCCTCGAGGAACTTCTGGGTGACGACGAGGTTCGCGCCGCCCTGTCCGAAGAGGTCATCCGCGAAAAGTTCGATCTCGGTTATCACACCAAGCATGTCGACACGATCTTCAAGCGCGTGTTCGGCAACGCGTAAGTAACAATATCGGCAAAGATAGTAACGGCGCGACCTTGATCGCGCCGTTATCTCACCACAGATATGGGCGCATGAAGGTTTCAGAAGCAGATATTCTTATCGTACCCGGTTACACCAATTCCGGCCCCGACCACTGGCAGAGCCGTTGGGAGCGCAAGCTTTCCACCGCGCGCCGTGTCGAGCAGGCCGAATGGTCAAAGCCGGTCAAGGAAGACTGGGTGGCAAGGCTTGTCGAAGAGGTCAATGCGGCGACGAAGCCCGTCGTCATCGTTGCCCATTCGCTTGGCGTTCCCACGGTCATCCACGCCCTTCCCGAAATCGGGAAAAAGGTAACAGGCGCACTTCTTGTCGCGCCGCCTGATGTCGCCAATGAAGCCATCAGGCCAAAACACCTGATGACGTTCGGACCCTATCCGCGCGATCCACTGCCCTTTCCGACAATCACCATCGCCAGCAGGAACGATCCATTCGGTTCTTACGAGCACGCCGACGATATCGCCTCTGCCTGGGGTTCGATGCTGATTGATGCGGGCATGTCCGGGCATATCAATGCCGAGTCCGGCCATGGCCCCTGGCCAGAAGGGGGCATGGTGTTTGCGCAGTTCCTCAGCAAGCTAAAGCTACCGGACGCCTGACAGACAAAAGAGCCAAATCGATTTCTGCACCTTCCCGGCGAAGTACGGGAGGACAATAGTTCTGTGCACAATCATCCGCCTCTTATATTAGGCGTCTTGCAAACACGATATTTCCTGTAGATTGTCGTTCATCGACATCGGTAACGGCGCCGTGAATTTAACGATAGATTAAACCAGCAACGTTACAGTTAACCTTCATAGACGGTGCATGAAGAAAAGCATGTAATAACAGATACATCTCAAAAACAGGCCGGATCGATTGAGCGTAGATCGTGTTCTTAGCGCCATTTTAGAAAGCCTGCCGGTCCCACCCGTGGAGATCGCGAAGGATGGACAGGTACTGCGGATACCTGACGCTCCGCTTTTCGCAACCGTGCTGGACACGTCCAGCATCTTCAGCATCGTTCACAAAGATCACCGGCAGGAAATCGCCGACGCCCTCGCCAGTCTGGATCACCGCCCCTCCTTCACCTCGGAGGTGCGGCTGGCCACGGCACGAGATGCAGAAGATGCCTTTGCCGTTCTTTCCATCAGTCTCATACGGACAGATGGCGAGCAACGGATTGTTGCACAGCTGACCGATATCACCAGCCAGAGACGTCGGGAAAACCATATCGCCCTGCGAGAAAAGCGGTGGGACAGCGCGCTCGTCAGTGCAGGCCTCGGCGTCTGGGATCAGAATTTCTCGACCGGTGAAATGTACGGCTCCGAAATATGGCGCCAGATCCGCGGCATCAGGACCGAAAACGAGATCGAAACCGATTTCGAGAGGTGGGTCCAGAAAATCCATCCAGATGACAGGGCCCATACCCTGCACTGCATCGAACGCCAGAATGCTGGCGATCCCGCATACGCCGTTTTCGAATACCGGGAACGCCACAACGATGGCCACTGGGTCTGGATCGAGTGTCGGGGAGCCTGCGTCGAACGTGACGCGAATGGCAAGCCGGTTCGTATCGTCGGCACGGATGCCGATATTTCAAGGCGCAAAGAAACGGAACATGAAGTCGAGCGCATTTCGCGTTCGCTGAAGCTCGCTTTGGAGGCATCCCAAGTCGGCGTGTTCGAAGCAAATTTCGACACCGGCATCACAACGTGGGATGACCGCATGTACGAAATGCTTGAGATCGACAAGGCGGCCACGATCACCGTCGGCGGATTGTGGGAAACCCGCGTGCACCCCGATGATCTGGAACGCGTAGAAAAGAACGTCGAATATCATGTCGCCCGTATGCTTCCCTTTTCGGAAGAATACCGTGCCATCATGCCGGATGGCTCGTATCGCTACATTCGCGCCCGCTCCGTGCCGTTTGTCGATATGGACGGGCAGAAAAAGATGATCGGCGTCAACTGGGACGTGACATCGGATGTAACACTCCGCAACGAACTGGAACGGGCCAAAACGCTTGCCGAAGCCCGCAACCGCGAACTCGAGACTGCCAAGACCAGGATCGAGTACAACGCGATGCACGACTACCTGACCGACCTGCCAAACCGGCGTTACCTGGATGATATTCTGGAAGACTTTGCCAGGGACAGCTTTGCCGAGGGCAAGGGCATCGGCGTCCTGCATGTCGACCTCGACCGCTTCAAGCAGATCAACGACACGCTGGGCCACAAGACCGGCGATATGATGCTGAAGCACATCGCCGCACTTCTGAGAAAGAATGCCCGCAATTCCGACGTCGTTGCCCATGTCGGCGGCGACGAATTCGTCATCCTCTCCCGCTTTTCCGGCAACCAGCGCAAGCTCGCGCTGATGGCCGACCGCCTGATCAAGGAAATCCGCAAGCCCGTGCAGTACGAAGGGCATATCTGCCGCCTCGGCGCCAGCATCGGCATCGCTGCCAGCTTTGGTCTGGTGGCAGATCCGAAGCAGATTTTGCTCAATGCCGATATAGCCCTCTACAACGCCAAGAAGCGCGGGCGAAACCGCTACGAATTCTTTTCCGCCGACAAGCACGACAGTCTCATCAATACCAAACGCATATCCGATGAAATCCTGCGCGCACTGGAGCGCAGGGAATTCGTTCCGTATTACCAGTTCCGCTTCGACGCCCAGACGCTGGACATTGCCGGTGTGGAAACTCTGGCGCGTTGGCTCCATCCGGAAGAAGGCATTCTGACGCCGGATCGTTTCCTGGCGATTGCGGAAGATCTCGATGCCGTCACCGCGATCGACGCCATCATGCTTGAAAAGGCGATCAAGGATTTCAAGGCCTGGCAGCTCGCCGGTCTGGATATCCCGAACATCTCCGTCAACGTTTCGTCACGCCGCCTGCATGATCCGTCATTGATGAAATCGCTGGCAAACATCGACATGCCGCACGGTGCATTGTCGTTCGAACTGCTGGAATCGATTTTTCTCGACGACAGCGACGAAGTCGCCCTTACGAACCTGAGACAATTGCGGGCCATGGGCATAGACATCGAGATCGACGATTTCGGCACCGGTCATGCGTCCATCGTCAGTCTTCTCAAAGTCAGCCCGAGTGTTCTGAAAGTCGACCGGCAACTCGTACGCAGCGCGCCGCAATCGGCCGAACAACGCAAGCTGCTGACGTCGATCATCGACATCGGCCGCTCGCTTGGCATCAAGGTCGTCGCTGAAGGTGTGGAAACCGCGGCACATGTGCGGGTGCTACAGAAGCTGGGATGTGACTATCTGCAAGGCTATGCCCTGTGCAGACCGCTGCCGCAGAACGCCATCGCTGCCTTCGTTCAGTCGGAGCCGTGGCGGCACCTGAATCTGGAAAGCCCGAGCCAGACGCGAAAACGTGCGTTCTAGAACATTTATCGCAAGAACGCACAGCCGTTTCCGCAGGAAAGCCGACAGAAACACAACGACATGAAAACAAAGACCGCGCCCGAATAGCCATCCGGACGCGATGTGTGTTATATTCGACAAAGCAGAATGCGGAGTGTCACCGAACGGCGAAACCCTCAAGCCCGGCGCGAAGTTCGTCGGCAGTCATCTGCAACAGATCACGCACGCGGTCGTGAATTTCATCGTCCACAACCGCAATGCCTGCCTTCTCGAAATCATCATGAATTTTCCGGAAGGCAGCGGTGGAATCGTTGGTGGTCGCCGCAGCGGCAGCAATCTCGTCAGCATAATCGGTGGCGTTTTGTGCAGCTATCAACGAAGCGGCCCAGTGCCCGAGAAGCTTGTTGCGCATGGAGCGCATCCTAAAAGCTTCTTACTGATCATAAATATAAATATTTTCGAGCGCCTTGGCGCGCTGATTAAGTGAAAACATAATTTTCCCCTGTTTATACTTTTATTATTTCTTCGCTACTATTTGGCGGCGACGAAGTATTCATAGAATAAAACTGTTGAAAAATCGTAACGGAGCTTTTTGCTGTGAGGTCGCCTTCAAAACGCCTCAAGAATCGGAGGGAAGATATGCTGGTCTGCATTGTAGAATTCTCTCTTTTCCGTTATGGGACCGCTTCAAAGACAGAAACGCCACGCCGACAGAATCGGCGTCAAACAAGAGACCTGCCAATATGAACCGTCGCCGCCGTATCTACGAAGGCAAGGCCAAGATCCTTTACGAAGGTCCTGAGCCGGGAACGCTCATCCAGTTCTTCAAGGACGATGCGACCGCCTTCAACAAGAAGAAGCACGAAGTCATCGACGGCAAGGGTGTGTTGAACAACCGTATTTCCGAATACGTCTTCACGCATCTGAACAAGATCGGCATTCCGACACACTTCATCCGCCGCCTCAACATGCGCGAGCAGCTGATCAAGGAAGTCGAGATGATCCCGCTCGAGGTCGTGGTGCGCAACGTCGCCGCCGGTTCGCTGTCCAAGCGCCTTGGCATCGACGAAGGCGTGGTATTGCCGCGCTCCATCATCGAGTTCTACTACAAGTCGGATGCGCTCGAAGACCCGATGGTTTCAGAAGAGCACATCACGGCTTTCGGCTGGGCAAACCCTGCTGAGCTGGATGACATCATGGCACTCGCGATCCGCGTCAACGACTTCCTGTCCGGCCTGTTCCTCGGGGTCGGCATCCAGCTCGTCGATTTCAAGATCGAATGCGGCCGCCTCTTCGAAGGCGATATGATGCGGATCATCCTGGCCGACGAGATTTCCCCCGACAGCTGCCGTCTGTGGGATATCGAAACACAGGAAAAGATGGACAAGGACCGCTTCCGCCGCGACATGGGCGGATTGCTGGAAGCCTATTCCGAGGTCGCGCGCCGTCTCGGCATCATCAACGAAAACGAACCGATCCGCGGCACTGGCCCGGTTCTGGTGAAGTAACTGCCGTTTAAAGTGAAATCAGGAGAAGATCAGGTGATCAAGGCACGGGTGACTGTTACGCTGAAGAATGGCGTTCTCGATCCGCAGGGCAAGGCAATTGAAGGCGCGCTTGGCAGCCTCGGCTTTGAAGGCATAGGCCAGGTTCGTCAGGGCAAGGTTTTCGACCTCGAGCTCGGCGGCGCCGACAAGGCCAAGGCCGAAGCCGACCTGAAGGCAATGTGCGAAAAACTGCTGGCCAACACGGTTATCGAAAACTACGCCATCGCCATTCTCTAAGCTTGAGGAGCCGCCGTCCATGAAATCCGCCGTCGTTCAACTTCCCGGCCTCAACCGCGACCGCGACATGATCGCCGCCCTGACCAAGATTTCCGGCAAGGCGCCCGTCACCATCTGGCAGACGGAAACGGAAATCCCCGATGTCGACCTGATCGTCATTCCCGGTGGCTTCTCCTATGGCGACTATCTGCGTTGCGGCGCGATCGCCGCCCGCATGCCGGTCATGCAGGCCATTCGTGAAAAGGCAGAAAAGGGCGTCAAGGTTCTCGGCGTCTGCAACGGCTTCCAGATTCTCGTCGAAGCGGGCATGCTGCCGGGCGCGCTGATGCGCAATGCGTCGCTCAAGTTCGTCTGCCGCGAGGTTAAACTTGAAGTCGTCAACAACGACACCGAGTTTACCAACGCTTATGCGAAGGGTCAGATTCTCCGCTGCCCGGTTGCGCATCACGACGGCAACTATTTCGTCGAAGCGGAAGAACTTAAGGCAATGGAAAACAACGGCCAGGTTGTGTTCCGTTATACCGAAGGCACCAATCCGAACGGCTCGCTGAACGACATTGCCGGCGTCATCAACGCCAAGGGCAACGTTCTCGGCATGATGCCGCATCCGGAAAATCTGATCGAGGCCGCCCATGGCGGCAACGACGGACGTGGCCTGTTTGCCTCAGCACTCGGCGTCATCGCAGCCTGATCGTACGCGGCCCGAGGGCCAGCAAGCTTCGGAGCGGCGAAAACAATTTCGTGTTGTTGGTCGCCGCTCCAACTCATCGCCTGAAAATCGGACAAGTTTCCCGATAATGCGATGCTCACGTCGAAAATGCCGGGGTGCCTGCACGTTCAACGAACACGCCGAACCCTGAACTGCCCCTTTTTTCTGCTTTCCGGATAAATGTGATGAGCCGCCTGCTTCGCCTTACTTTCAGCCGTGCCGCAGGTCTGACGCTTGCCGCAGCCGCCCTCGCCGCCTGCCAGCCCAAGCCGCAGCAGGTCAGCTCCGTTTCTCATGCAGCCTTGCCGACGATGGAGCGCATTGCGCTCGGCGCCAATGCCTGCTGGTTCAAATCCGGTGATCCCGCCTTCAAGGCGTACCGCCTTGCACCCGAACTGAATTCCTTCTCCGGCCGTCCACGCATTCTGCTCGTGCCGCGCAACAGTCCTGAATCCCGCCCGATGCTCGTCGTTCAGGCGGAAGGAAATCCGGCCAAGCTGGATGCCTTCGGCCCGATCATGAATGAGCAGATGTCAGCGCGCGTCGCCACAGACGTCAAGCGCTGGGCAAACGGCGGCAAAGGCTGCTGATCTGTAGATCTTCACACATAAAAAGACCCGCCATGCCGGTTGGGATTGGCATGACGGGCCTGCCGATGGCGTAAAACGCGCCGGGGAAAGAAGGCGCCGCTCTCCGGCAGAAAATGATACAGCGCCGGATCGCACAGCCTGATGCGGCTGACAGATGATCCGACGCCCAAAAATTACAGTGGACGCGACGGCCAGTTGAAGAGATCGGCCTTGCCAGCCTCTCTCAGCGCCTCTTCACGCGTGACGCCGATATCGAGCAGCTGCTCGTCGGACAGTTCCCGAAGGGCAAGCCTGCCCGAACGTTTCGTGACCCATTGAGATGCGCGTGCGATGACGCGACCAATAAGCGTGCGGGCGACCCTGGCCGGAAACGGCGCCGGTGCAACCATGTCACCAGCATCGCGGAACACGCGTTCCCGTTCGTAACCGTCAGGATAGATTGTATCCGTTGTCGAAAGGTATTGATCCATCTTGCGCATATTGCACCTATTGTCTCCATTTAATGTCTGCATTGAACGCAAGCAATAAATACAATTGACTCGATGACAGATACAATGCATAAATTGTCACCATGACAAATTGGCTTCCTGATATCACCCAGGGCGAAGGCCCGATCTATCTTCGGCTGGCGGACAGCATCGAGAGCGCCATCTCGGATGGAACACTCGGCGCGGGAACGAAACTTCCGCCACAGCGCAACCTTGCCTTCGATCTCGGCGTCACGATCGGCACCATCAGCCGCGCCTATGCGCTCATCCACGAGCGCGGCCTCGTCAGCGGCGAGGTTGGCCGTGGCACCTATGTCAACGAGCGTAAGGCGCCCACTCCTCAGGCTCAGACCGCCCCGGCAACGTTCGGGTTCGGCGGAACACGTCACGCTATTGATGTACGCGGCGAGTTCCGGATGAACACGACGGCAGCCCCGGATATCGGCCAGAGCGTGCTGATCGGGAAGCACATCGGTACGATCGCGCAGGAATGTCCAGCCGAAATCACCAATTATATCCGGGCATTGCCCGATAGCTGGTGTCTGGCGGGTGCACGCTGGCTTTCACAGAACGGCTGGTCGCCTAAGCCGGAAAACATCGTGTCGACGCTCGGCGCCCATGCCGGCGTAATGAGCATCATAACGGCCATGACCGCTCCCGGTGACCGGATCGTTTTCGAACCGCTTACCTACTCACACATCAGCCGCAGCGCAGCCCTCGCGGGGCGACGCGTCACACTTGTCGAAGCCGATGAAAAAGGCGTCATTCCCGAGGATTTCGAGCGGGTCTGCGCACAGCAGCATCCTAAGATGATCTTCCTGATGTCGGCCGGTCAGAACCCCACATGCGCGACACTGCCCGAAGAGCGGCGGCGGATGATTGCCGAAATCGCCCACAGATACGGCGTCTGGATCATCGAGGACAATCTGTATGGCGCCATGACCCGCGAGAAAATTCCCCTCATCGCCGAGTTCGCGCCGGACATGACATTCGTTGTCGGCGGGCTGTCGAAATCGGTCGCCGCGGGCGTCCGCGGCGGATGGGTCGCCTGCCCCGCGCAGTTTTCATCGAGAATTCGCGTTTCACATTCGATGATGACCGGCGGATTGCCCTTCATGCTGGCAGAACTGAATGCCCGGCTTGTCAACAGCGGCGATGCGCACGATATCCGCCAGGAGTGTATCTCCGAGATCAACCAGCGAGAGGCGATCGCCAGACAAGCGCTCGTCGGGATGGAGTTCAATTCCTTGCCCGATATCGCTTTCCTCTGGCTGAAACTGCCGGAACCATGGCTTTCCGGCACATTCCGCAGTGCCGCCGCGCGCGAAGGCGTGCTGATCGATGACGAGGACGAGTTCAAGGCAGGCAGAACGGAAAAGGTCTGTCACCGCGTCCGCATCAGCTTCTCCGGCCCCTCGACACAGCAGGAACTGACGTACGCCTTTGGCATTCTCCGCCGTCTGCTCGACAATGGCTCCGCAGGATACGAAAGCGTCGCCTGAACACGGCCAAGAAAAAGAGAGTCTTTCCGGCAACAGCTGGCGGAATTCAAAAACCCGGTCATTACCTAAATCCGCGAATCTGGCATCCTCCGCAAAACGAGAGCGGGGAGTTGATTCGATGGGTGCATCCGGTTCCTTTTTTATCAGACGTGGGGGCGCTCTGGCGGTGATGTCCACCCTTCTGGTGTCAGCCAGTCTGACGGGCGCGCATGCGGCCGAAGGAACGGTGTTCGACGAATTGCGTTTCGGCGCCACGGCCTCCGTATCCAATCCCGATAATGGCGGCGAAGACGTCGTTTTCCCTGCCTTCACCGCCTATTTCGATCCTTTCGCAAGCGCGTCCGCCGTAACGCTTGGACAGAAGCTCGCCCGCCCCCGCCTGCATATCGGCACGGAAATTGGTACGGATGGTGCTGCCAACACCATTTTCGGCGGCGTGAACTGGACTTTCGACCTCAACCCTAAAATCTTCATCGACCTCGGCTTCGGCGGCCTGTGGCATGACGGCAAGCTGAAGAACGGACCTGGAGAAACCGGTCCGGAGTTCGGCTGCCGGGCACTTTTCCATGAATACGCCGCCATCGGCTACCGCTTCGACAGCAACTGGAACATTTCCGCCCAGATCGAACACGCATCCCACGCCAATCTCTGCGATGGGCCCAACGACGGATTGACGCGGGTGGGCCTTATGGTCGGCTACAAGTTCTGAAGTGATGGAAGTCGCGATTTTACAGGCGCAAGCGGGTATTTTCCTGTCGCACGAAGTGATCTCTTAGGGTAAAGAACCGGAAACTTCCCTCGGCTCGAACCGCGTGAGACCTATGTCGATTCCAAACTCTATCAAGATCACCCCGGAACTCGTTGCATCCCACGGGCTGAAGCCCGACGAATACCAGCGTATCCTCGACCTGATCGGACGAGAGCCCACCTTTACCGAGCTTGGCATCTTTTCCGCCATGTGGAACGAGCACTGCTCCTACAAGTCTTCGAAGAAATGGCTGAAGACGCTGCCGACCAAGGGTCCGCGCGTCATCCAGGGACCGGGCGAAAATGCCGGTGTCGTGGATATTGATGATGGCGACTGCGTCGTCTTCAAGATGGAAAGCCACAACCACCCATCCTACATCGAGCCCTATCAGGGTGCGGCAACCGGCGTCGGCGGCATCCTGCGTGACGTCTTCACCATGGGTGCGCGCCCGATCGCTGCCATGAACGCCCTGCGCTTCGGCGCGCCGGACCATCCGAAGACCCGCCACCTTGTTGCAGGCGTCGTTGCAGGCGTTGGCGGCTACGGCAACTCCTTCGGCGTTCCGACGGTTGGCGGCGAAGTGGAGTTCGATCCGCGTTATAACGGCAACATTCTGGTCAACGCTTTTGCCGCTGGCCTTGCCAAGTCCGATGCGATCTTCCTGTCGGAAGCCAAAGGCGTCGGTCTTCCGGTCGTCTATCTCGGCGCGAAGACCGGCCGCGATGGCGTCGGCGGCGCGACGATGGCTTCGGCTGAATTCGACGAGTCCATCGAAGAGAAGCGCCCTACCGTTCAGGTTGGCGACCCCTTCACCGAAAAGTGCCTGCTGGAAGCCTGCCTTGAACTGATGAAGACCGGCGCGGTCATCGCCATCCAGGACATGGGTGCGGCTGGCCTCACTTGCTCGGCCGTTGAAATGGGCGCCAAGGGCGACCTTGGCATCGAGCTTGATCTGAACGCCGTTCCAGTTCGCGAAGAGCGCATGACGGCTTACGAAATGATGCTGTCGGAAAGCCAGGAGCGCATGCTCATGGTTCTGGAACCTTCCAAGGAAGAAGTCGCCAAGGCGATTTTCGTCAAGTGGGGTCTGGACTTCGCCATTGTTGGCAAGACCACCGACGACCTGCGTTTCCGCGTTCTGCACAATGGCGAGGAAGTCGCCAATCTGCCGATCAAGGATCTCGGCGATCAGGCTCCGGAATATGACCGTCCCTGGACGCCTGCCAAGGTTTCGGCACCGCTCTCCGAAAACGACGTGCCTGCCGCCGATGTGGCAGATGCGCTCGTTTCGCTGATCGGCTCGGCGAACAACTCCTCGCGCCGTTGGGTATACGAACAATACGACACGCTGATCCAGGGCAATTCCTTGCAGCTGCCGGGCGGTGATGCTGGCGTGGTGCGCGTTGAAGGTCATGACAAGAAGGCGCTTGCCTTCTCCTCCGACGTGACCCCCCGCTACGTTGAGGCTGATCCGTTCGAAGGCGGCAAGCAGGCCGTGGCCGAATGCTGGCGCAACATCACGGCAACCGGCGCTCTGCCACTGGCAGCCACCGATAACCTGAACTTCGGCAACCCGGAAAAGCCGGAAATCATGAGCCAGCTCGTTCATGCCATCAAAGGCATCGGCGAAGCCTGCCGCGTTCTGGAGTTCCCGATCGTTTCGGGCAACGTCTCACTCTACAACGAAACCAATGGTCAGGCGATCCTGCCGACCCCGACCATCGGCGGCGTCGGCTTGCTGAAGGACTGGGCCAAGATGGCACGCATCCGTTTTGCGGCGGCCGATGAGGTCATCCTGCTGGCGGGCGCCCCCGTCGGCCTCGGCAGCCACATCGCTCAGTCGGTCTACATGCGCGACGTCCACGGCCGCATCGACGGCCCTGCCCCGCATGTCGATCTGGAAGCCGAAAAGAAGAACGGCGATTTCGTACGCTCGCTCATCGTCGACGGTCTGACAACGGCTGTTCACGATTGCTCGTCCGGCGGTCTGGCGCTTGCCGTTGCCGAAATGGCGATTTCCTCCGGCATCGGCGCAACCGTCGATGAGGTCGAAGGTCACAACCCGATCCTCACCTTCTACGGCGAAGATCAGGGCCGCTACGTGCTGACGGTGAAGAAGAGCGATCTCGAAAAGGTCCAGGCTGCGGCCAAGGCTGCTGGCGTTTCCTGCCCGCAGATTGGTGTGACCGGCGGTTCCAGCGTAAAGCTGGGCACGGCGCGCGCCGTCGAGATTAAAGAATTGCACTCGGCCTATGAATCGTGGTTCCCTCAATTCATGGACGGCGAAACTCTAATCGCCGCAGAATAATCAAGGAGAACCACCATGCCCATGAAACCCGGCGACATTGAAGACATGATTAAGGCGGGAATCCCCGGGGCAAAGGTCACGATCCGCGATCTGGCCGGTGATGGCGATCACTATGCGGCCGAAGTCGTCGCGGATGCTTTCAAGGGCAAGACCCGCGTGCAGCAGCACCAGATGGTCTATGATGCGCTGAAGGGCAACATGGGCGGTGTTCTGCATGCGCTTGCCCTGCAGACCTCAGCCCCCGAGTGATCTGTTGACACACTCAAACAAAAGGCCCGCGTGATACTCTCACGCGGGCCTTTTATTTTATTCGACGGGTCCCGCAGACCGGCTCAAAACACGGGCGGCTGGTGCGATTCCAGAGTCGCGAAAGACGCTACCGGCAATGGCCCCGCAGTCATCAGCGTAAAATCGAAGCCCGACTTGCGATCCGGACCGAGAACATATTGCCGATGCATGCGCAGGAAGTTGCGCTTGTTCTTTTTGTAGCGTTCTGGCGAAAGCGAATGCTTGAAGCGGATCGGCACGATCGTCGGCTGCTGCGCATCTTCGTGGCCGGTCAGATGCGCCGTATTACAGCGATAGAGATGGATCGGGTCGGTCAGACACTGAATGTCGAACCATATCACTTCGGGGTGATGCGCAACCGCGCCGATGCTCTGCCGCAGACGCTTTGCACTCGACAGGAAGGCGCATTGCAGCGCCGCACCACCAAGCGTCGTGAAAGTTAACCGGCGATTTTTGAATGCATCCGGTTGCAGTTCCAGCACGCGCCCCATGACCGCAAGCGCCAGGCTTGCCCCCATGCTGTGCGACACGACAAGAATCTCTTCGGACGGTTGCTCAAGCGCCAGGAGCACGGCTTGCGCCTTCTCCTCGATCCAGTCCCGCGCCAGCGGATCGTCACGGCCGACAGCAAGCGCGAAGCGCCAGTCGGCATAAAGATGCAGCGTGTGAAAACGCTCGGCGAAGGGCAGGAATGCCTTGATGAAGAAAAGCCCGGCAACGGGTGCGCTCAAAAGACAGAACCATGCGGACAAGCCGAGCAACCATGGCAGGAGAGTAATAGTCGCAGCCGCCGCGCCGCCTGCCAGCATCAGCAGGAACGGGAAGACGAAGAACAGGCCGAAACGCCAGGCATGGCGGAAGTATCGTGCGGCACCGCCTTCGGCAAAGATGCCGGCGCCGGCCTTGAAGCCGGAAGCGATCTGCCGCCAGACGGACGTGCTCCGCAAATGTGAAATGACGTCGTTATGATCGTAGATGAAGATGGATGAACGCGTGCTTTGCTCGCCGGTCTTTGCATTGACGACGAAATGCTCCCCGGCCGGGCTGCTTTCCAGCGCACCGACCGCATAGTCCATGCCCCAGGTTTTTCCGGCAAGCGCTGCTGCGCGCTGATAACGCAGGTGATGTGCGGCGGCATCGAGTGGATCGAAACCCGGAAAATAGAAAACTAGCCGTGACTGCACAGACGTCATAAACAAAGACCTTTCGGGTTCGAAATACCCTAAAGGATCGCTTGATACAGTGGGTCAGGCACGTATAGTGAAGATCGCGACAGAAATATGAAATATTTTGTACTCGTGGAGACGAATAAAAAGACGGGGGAGCATTTTGTCCAAGATCGTCGATGACCTTGTTGGCGGCATCGTGAAAGGCGCGCTAGCCGAAATCCTGAAAAAGACGGGTGTGAAGACGACCCGCCGCACCAAACGCAGGACGAAAAGCAGTACCTCTGCCGCGGGCGGTATCGTCGGTTCCATTCTGGAAGCAGCCCTTGGCGGCCCAACGACTTCGGCAAAACGCAAGCCAGCCAAAAAGCAGGTCAGCAAACGGCGCACCGCCGCGGCGCGCAGCAGACAGAAGCGCGCCTGACCCCTGCTGAAAATTACCGCGCCTTTGCGATGACGGTTGCAGTTTTTTATGCGCTACGGGTGGAAATCGCGCCGCGACATGTTATTTAGGGACAAAGACGAAGCAGCGGCCTTGAACCGCGTGTGAAAGGATTGGCCTATGAGCGGCATTCACGACATGATCGACAGCGAAGTGAAGAGCAACGATATCGTGCTTTTCATGAAGGGCACCCCCCAGTTTCCCCAGTGTGGTTTCTCCGGGCAGGTTGTGCAGATTCTCGATTATCTGGGCGTCGAGTACAAGGGCATCAACGTTCTTGCAGATGCCGACATCCGCCAGGGCATCAAGGATTATTCCAACTGGCCGACTATCCCGCAACTCTACATCAAGGGTGAGTTTGTCGGTGGCTGTGACATCGTAAGAGAAATGTTCCAGTCCGGCGAACTTCAGAACCATTTCCAAGAACAGGGTATCAGCGTCCGCGGCGCGGCCTGATTTCGGCCGGGAAACCGGCCCACCCTGATTGTCAGAAAACTATGCCAGGCGTTGCGTCAAGCAACGCCTTTGCCGTTATTTTGAGGCAAATTCTGTGACAAATCTTTCACAATCCACCACGTCGCGCGCAGGCTCGATGGGGCGTACGGAATTTATTGCGCTTGCAGCCATGCTGATGGCGCTCAATGCGCTTGCCATCGACATCATGCTTCCGGGTCTTCAGGAAATCGGCGCGTCGCTGGGCGTCGAGAATGAAAATCACCGCCAGTATGTGATTTCCGCCTATCTTCTCGGCTTCGGCGTCGCCCAGCTTTTCTACGGCCCCATTTCGGACCGTTTCGGACGTCGCAAGCCAATGTTCGTCGGCCTGGCAATTTACATCGTTTCAGCCATCGCCGTCGTCTTCACGCCATCCTTCGCAGGGCTGCTCGCACTGCGATTCATTCAGGGTATCGGCTCGGCCGCAACCCGCGTCATTACCGTATCGATCGTCCGTGACGTCTACGGTGGCCGCCAGATGGCCGAAGTCATGTCACTCATCATGATGGTCTTCATGGTCGTTCCGGTCATAGCACCGGGAACTGGCCAGATCGTGCTGTTCTTCGGTGACTGGCACCTGATCTTTGCGTTCATGGCTGTTACAGCGGCCGTGGTCACGGCATGGATGTACTACCGGTTGCCGGAAACGCTGCATCCGGAAGATGTCCGTCCTCTGACGGTGCGGTCCGTTCTGGACGGCTTCAAGATCGTGCTCACCAACCGCATCGCTCTCTGTTACACGCTGTCCAGCACCTTCGTTTTCGGGGCGCTGTTCGGGTTCATCAATTCTGCCGAGCAGGTCTACAAGGGTATCTACGGGCTTGGAGCGTGGTTCGCTGCCGCTTTTGCAGGTGTCGCGCTGTTCATGGCATTCTCGTCCTTCATCAATGCGCGGCTGGTCGGTAAGTTCGGCATGCGAAAGCTGTCGCACGGATCGTTGCTAGGCTTCATCGCCATCACCTTCGTATGGCTGTTGGTGCAGGTGTTCGGGCCCCAGCCGATGCCCTTCGCCCTCTTCATCGTGTTTTTCGCGCTGGCCATGTTCCAATTCGGCTGGATCGGCTCGAACTTCAATTCGCTCGCCATGGAACCACTTGGCCACGTGGCCGGCACGGCGTCATCGGTGATCGGCTTCATGGGCACTGTCGGCGGATCGCTGATCGGAGCCATGATCGGGCAGGCTTTTGATGGAACGGCGCTACCAATGGTCGCCGGCTTCTTCGTCGTCTCCATCATCGGCTTGATCTTCGTCCTGATCGGCGAAAAAGGCGAGCTATTCCAGGCGCACAACAAGCCGACACACTGACGATTGAACTCGGCAAAGAGAAAGGCGCGGGAATATCTTCCCGCGCCTTTTTTGTGCTTTTTGGTTGACGGTCCGCACCATACGTATTGCGTCACCCCGACTTGATCCGGGGTCCAACCAGCCTCAAACCGTGAAAATCTTCTCGCGCAGCAGTTCCCACGTCTGCTGATCCGGTGCCAGCAGCAGCCCGCCATCGACATGGCTCGGCAGATAACGCGAACCATCCAGCCGTGCCGCGTAGGCGCCCGCCTCCTGCGAAATCAGCGTACCCGCCAGATGATCCCACGGCATCAGCTTGTTATACATCAGGAAGTGCATGTGACCGCCGCAGAACAGACGATATTCATGCGCCGCGCAGCGATAGCTGGTAAACAGACGCACATCCGCAAGATTGACCAGCACTTTCCGGCGCGTCTCGACGTCGAAATAGCCGGTATTGGCAATGCCGACCATCTGCGACAGTTCAGGCGCAGGGACAACCGACATCTGCGTCTGTGCGCCATCGGCGCTGCAAAGCCACGCGCCAGAACCCTTTTCCGCGATGACCCAGTCATTGCCCATGGGATCGAAGATGATACCTGCGACCGTCTCTCCCTTGGAAACGACGCTCATCATCACACCGAATAGGGGCAGACCGGAGGCGAAATTGTAGGTACCGTCGATCGGATCTACCACCACGGCGAGATCGGCATCGGCAAGTTTGCCAAGCAGCGAGGCGTCGGCCGCAACCGCTTCTTCCCCGATGAAGACGGCCTGCGGCATGATCTCGGCGACGCGGGCGCGGATCAGCCGTTCTGCCGCTTCGTCCGCCTCGGTCACAAGGTCGATCGCCTCGGTCTTCATCCGCACATCGCCATCGCCGAGATTACGGAACCGGGGCAGGATTTCCACCGCTGCCGCTTCCTGAAGCGATGTGGCAAGCGCTGCGATGTCGAGTTCGATACTCATGGGCGATATCCTTCCTTTTGATCTTGTACTTATAAGGCGGCGATTTCCCGGCGCAGCATCCTCCAGCTTTCCTTGTCGGGCGCGGAAAGAATGCCGCCGGTCACATCTCCGGGGCGGTATGGTGTATTGTCGAAACGGGCCGTGTAACCGCCCGCTTCTTGATGAACGAGCACACCCGCAAGATGATCCCACGGCATCAGCTTCTCATGGCCGATGAAATGCAGCTTGCCGGTGGAAACCAGCCAGTATTCGTGGGCTGAACAATTCAGCGAAAGCGCCATCTTCGTCTTTGCCATGTTGGCGGCGATGACCGGGCGACGGTTAATGTGGCTATGCCCCCACGAGAAGATGCCGACCATTTCCGAAAGCGGCACCGGATCGGCAACAGTGAGCTTGGCGCGCGTCCCGTTTTTCCGTACCAGATAAGCGCCCTCGCCCTTCACGGCGATGATGGTATCGGCCATGACAGGATCATGGATGATGCCGGCGACCGTTTCGCCCTTCACGGTTACGGCAAGCAATGTGCCGAAAGCCGGAAAACCGGACGCATAGTTGAAGGTGCCGTCGATAGGGTCGATCACGAAAGCAAGCGGCGCATCGGCGAGTGCAGGAACGGCAGACTGGTCCGCCTCATAAGCTTCCTCGCCGACAATATGCGCCTTCGGGAAGCGAGACAACAGAGCTGCCGTGATGGTTTTTTCGGCGAGAAGATCAGCCTCCGTCACGAGATCGACGGTAGACGACTTTTCCGAGATTGCTCCCGCGCTGAGGTTGCGAAAACGGGGGAGAATTTCTTCCGCGCCGACAGCGGCAACGGTGGATACGAGAAAATCCAGGTCGGAATCAGAAAGCGTCATGAAGAAGGATCTTTTTCATAAGGGAGGGTGGGCCTCCCTACGCTCGTCAGATGACAGTCCGGTGACAGCCAGTGCCGAAAAGTCGAAAAGCTTCGGATCAAGCAAATGCGACGGGTTCACATGCGAAAGCGCCCGCAGCATGACGTCCTTGCGACCTGGCATGCGCCGTTCGATATCCGCCAGCATGTCTTTCATGGCGTTCCGCTGTAACCCGTCCTGCGAACCACAGAGGTCGCACGGAACGATCGGAAATTCCATCGCCGCCGCAAACTTCGCCATGTCATCCTCGGCGCAGTAGGCCAGCGGCCGCAGCACCATCAGGTCGCCCTCATCGTTCATCAGCTTGGCAGGCATGCCTGCAAGGCGCCCGCCATGGAAGAAGTTCATGAAGAAGGTTTCGAGAATATCCTCGCGATGGTGGCCGAGCAGCAGGGCGTCACACCCCTCTTCCCGCGCGATGCGGTAGAGGTTGCCGCGCCGCAGCCGCGAACAGAGCGAACAGTAAGTTCCGCCTTCAGGCACCTTTTCCTTCACCACCGAATAGGTGTCACGATATTCGATGCGATGCTGAACACCGATTTTCGAGAGGTATTCCGGCAGAACATGTTTGGGAAAGTTCGGCTGCCCCTGATCCAGATTGCAGGCGATCAGCTCCACAGGGAGAAGTCCTCGCCATTTCAGATCCAGCAGCAGCGCTAGCAGGCCATAGCTGTCCTTGCCGCCGGAAAGACCGACAAGCCAACGTTTCTGGCCCTTCAGCATGTCGAAATCTTCAAATGCCTGGCGAACGTTGCGCAGCAGCCGCTTGCGCAGTTTGTTGAACGACACCGAACCGGGAGCAGCTGAAAACAGCGGATGCGAGCCGTTGCTTTCTCCGGCCATATCCTGATCCGGCATTTCATCGATGCTCGTGAAAATATTCATGATGAACTCGCTTGGCCTGTCCGCCGCTGTTAACGGTTGGGAATGCCCGTATATGCCGGGAAGATCAAGCCCCGAACACCGACCACCCGGTTTTTGTCGCCAGCATTTCCAGCGCGACAGAGCCAAGTGCCGAATTGCCGACCTTGTTTAGTCCCGGCGACCACACGGCAATCGACGCCTTGCCGGGCGCCACCGCCAGAATGCCCCCACCGACACCGCTCTTGCCCGGAAGACCGACATGATAGGCGAAATCGCCCGACCCGTCATAATGGCCGCAGGTCAGCATCAGCGCATTGATGCGCCGCGCCCGCCGATCCGACACGACCGTATGACCCGTCAGCGGATTGCGGCCGCGACTTGCCAGAAACAGCCCCGCGCGGGAGAGCTGCACGCAGCTCATGGCAAGCGCGCACTGATGAAAGTATACGCCAAGCGTATATTCCACCGGATGATGGATGTTGCCGAAGGAGCGCATGAAATTGGCAAGCGCCATGTTGCGGAAGCCGGTCGCCTGCTCCGACTTCGCCACCGTATCGTCGATGCTGATCGTGTCGTCATCGGCCAGATAACGCACGAAACGCAGGAGTTCGCCGATGGCCTCGCGCGGCTGGTGCCCGGCAAGCACGATATCGCTGACCACGATTGCCCCGGCATTGACGAATGGGTTGCGCGGAATGCCGTGTTCATGCTCAAGCTGGACGATGGAGTTGAAGGACGAGCCGGATGGTTCGCGGCCAACACGGTTCCACACGGTCTCGCCCGCCTTGCCGAGCGCCAGCGTCAGCATGAAGACCTTGGAAATGCTCTGGATCGAGAAAGGCGCCGCCGCATCGCCCGCCGTGTAGGTCGTGCCGTCCACCGTGGTCACGGCAATACCGAACTGCTTCGGGTCGATCTTGGCAAGTTCGGGAATATAGTCGGCGACTTTCCCCTCACCCAGCCGCGGCAGCATGCTGCCATGGATCTGATCGACGATCGCCTGAATGTCCTGCATGCCCAGCCTTCCTCAACAAACAAAAAAAGCCGCCCACAAGGGGCGGCTTCTTCAATAATAAAACCCGACGATTAACGCGAGTAGAATTCGACGACCAGATGCGGTTCCATGATGACCGGGTACGGAACGTCGGACAGCGAAGGAACGCGAGCGTACGTCGCAACCATCTTGTTGTGATCGACTTCGATGTAGTCCGGAACGTCACGCTCAGCGAGAGCAACGGCTTCGAGAACGATAGCGAGCTGCTTGGACTTCTGGCGAACTTCGATAACGTCGCCCGGCTTGCAACGGTAGGAACCGATGTTGACGCGAACGCCGTTAACCGTGACGTGGCCATGGTTGATGAACTGACGCGATGCGAAAACAGTCGGAACGAACTTTGCGCGGTAGACGATGGCGTCCAGACGCGACTCGAGCAGGCCGATCAGGTTCTCGGAGGTATCGCCCTTGCGACGGTTTGCTTCGTCGTAGGTGGCGCGGAACTGCTTTTCACGCAGCTCGCCGTAGTAGCCCTTGAGCTTCTGCTTGGCGCGCAGCTGCGTGCCGAAGTCGCTCATCTTGCCCTTGCGGCGCTGGCCGTGCTGGCCCGGGCCGTATTCGCGGCGGTTAACCGGGGACTTCGGACGGCCCCAGATGTTTTCGCCCATACGGCGGTCAATTTTGTACTTGGCCGATTCGCGCTTGCTCATCGTATTTCCTTCTCAAAAGGTTACGCCGACCTGTTGCCAGACCGGATTAAGGAAACACGCCCTCCTCTGAGATCCGTTTCAGAACCTCTGACAGGTTTCTCACACACGCTTGCGGAGAAGCCACGGGACATGTCGGTGATATTGACCGCCGAACGTCAGCTTATGAACTGCAGGACAGTCAACAAAACACACCGGACATTTCTGCCCGGCGTTGGCGCGGCTTCTAAACAGATTTTACAAATTTGTCAAACACGCCGCTCTCGATTTTTTTATCGCCACGGCTCTTGCAAAGCCCGGCCGGAATCTTATTTTCGCCTCGTGATCAGAACTCGGGCCCCTCTGGCGTGTTACCGGACAACACGTGATGTCGAGTTTCTATAGGATGGGGCCACGTCGATTTCTGATACACGATCCCCATCCATAAAGCCAACCTCGTCCGGCTAAAGGTTGACTGATGGAATTCCTTCTTTCAGATTTTCTCGGCACCCCCACATGGATGTGGGCGGTCTTTATTTCTCTCGTACTCGGCCTTCTCGCCCTTGATCTTGGCGTTCTGCATAAGAACTCCAAGGAAATCGGCATTCGGGAAAGCCTTTTGATGTCGGGTTTCTATATTGCCATCGGCCTCGCCTTCGGCGGGTGGATCTGGTACCAGTCCGGCCAGCAGTCGGCGATGGAATACGTCACGGGCTTCGTTGTCGAAAAAAGCTTGGCGATGGACAACATCTTCATCATCGCCATGATTTTTTCGTACTTCGCTATTCCGCGCCAGTATCAACACCGCGTCCTGCTGTGGGGTATCCTCGGCGTGATTGTCCTGCGTGGCATCATGATTGCGGCAGGCGCGGCAATCGTCGAAAACTTCCACTGGGTTCTGTATTTCTTCGCGGCTTTCCTGGTCTTCACCGGCCTGAAGATGCTCTTCTCGTCGGACCATGACGAAAACGACATCGGCAACAACAAGATCCTGAAGTTTCTGCGCAGCCGCCTGCCGGTGACAAAGAGCCTGCATGGCGAAAAGTTCTTCGTCAAGGAAACCGACGAGAAGACTGGCAAGCTGAAGACTTTCGTGACGCCGCTGTTTCTGGCGCTCGTCATGGTCGAGATTGCCGACCTGATCTTCGCAGTCGATTCGATCCCGGCGATCTTCGCGATCACCACCGACCCCTTCATCGTCTACACGTCGAACATCTTCGCGATCCTCGGCCTTCGTGCGCTGTACTTCGCGCTTGCCGCCCTCATGCATCGCTTCGCATATCTGAAGTACGCGCTGGCTGCGGTTCTGGTCTTCGTCGGCTCGAAAATCTTCGTGGCGGACATGCTGGGTATCGCCAAGATCCCGCCTGCCCTGTCGCTTGGCGTAACAGTCGCGATTCTTGCGACCGGCATCATCGGCTCGCTGATTGCCACGCGCAACGATGAGAAGGTTATCGACAAGGCGTAAATGCAAAAGGCGGCGAACGCCGCCTTTTCTCATCACTCGGCAGCGAAACTGATATCGCCATCTGCCGCATCCGCATCGCCGGGTGCGGTTTTCGCATCGAGATCGGGGAAAGCAACGATCCGCTTGCCGGAAAAGTCGGCGTGGACGACCACCAGTTCCTTTTCCTCGAAATAGCCGAGAAGACGTCGTGCGCGGCGGGCGGAATGCGTGCCATAGGCACGGGCAATCCGCGCATCGGACGGACAAGGCTCTTCTGCAAGCGCCGCCTTCACCAGAAGCAGGAAAACACCCTGTAGATCGTCCGACACGTTTTTGGAAAGCTCGAGCGCCTTTTGCCAGCTCTCGCTTGCCGCCATCTCAGCATCGACGCCGGAGCGGGTGATGGCGACCTGACGGCGAAATTCGGATAACACCATGGGCGTACCGCTTATACGGCGCATGCGGGCGCGAACCAGAAAATCCTGATAGAGCACGGCATCGGTACGGTAGGCAGACTGAGGATCGTCGAGAATTTCCGCCAGAACGCCGGCGATCTTTTCTTCCCGTTCCTCCGCACTCATCTCCGGCTGGCTCGAGCGTGTCTGCTCGGAAGCGGGCGCAACGGCCGCAGGCGTGGAGCGGGAAAGCTCTGCCAGAATATCTGTCGTCGGACGAGGCGCAGGCGGCGTGCGGCGCACGACCGGCCGGTTGAACTCTTCCGGGTCTGGCGTGAAGATCAGGTCTTCAACGTCCTGCGGTGCATCCGGCAACGGCATCAGCTTCGGCGAGGACGAACGCGCCGAGGTTTCCACGGTACCGATGACAATGGGCAGCGGACGGCGCGACAAGGCCGGACCGAGCGCCACGAAATTGCCGCGCTGAAGATCGCGGAACATTTCAGCCTGACGGCGATCCATGCCCAGAAGATCGGCCGCACGCGCCATGTCGATATCGAGGAACGTTCGGCCCATCAGGAAGTTGGAGGCTTCCGCCGCCACGTTCTTGGCGAGCTTCGCAAGACGCTGCGTGGCGATGACGCCAGCAAGTCCGCGTTTACGGCCCCGGCACATCAGGTTGGTCATAGCGCCGAGCGACGCCTTGCGGGCATCTTCCGTCACCTCGCCACCGACGGAGGGCGCAAACATCTGCGCCTCGTCCACGACGACGAGAACCGGATACCAGTATTCGCGGTCAGCATCGAACATGCCGTTCAGGAAGGCGGCAGCGGCGCGCATCTGCTGTTCGATGTCCAGCCCTTCCAGCGTCAGCACACAGGAGACGCGGTGCTGGCGGATACGGTTGGCAATGCCCGCAAGCTCCGCCTCGGTGCGTTCGCCATCCACGACGATATGACCGAACTTGTCGGCCAGCGTCACGAAATCCCCCTCGGGATCGATGATGACCTGCTGGACCCATGGAGCGGACTGCTCCAGAAGCCTGCGCAGGAGATGCGACTTTCCGGAACCGGAATTGCCCTGAACCAGCAGACGCGTGGCCAGCAACTCCTCGATATCGAGCTTGGCAGACTGCCCGCCCGAAAGCGTTCCCATGTCGATCCCGACCTGCACTTTTGACTTCCCTGCACTGCAATTGAATGAAACGGCCGACTCTTGAGAACCGGGCGAACATCCTCTTTAGCAAAAAATTAAACGAATGCCCCCGCCCATCACAACAATGCACAGGGAATTGCCGACGGATCACACCACCTTTGGAGTGCGGCCGAAAGACAGGCGACGCCCGAACACATTCAGCGCCAACCCGCCAACGACAAGCGCGCTGCCGATGATTTCCAGAAGCGTGATGTGTTCGTCGAATGCGACGTATGCACTCAGAAATCCGACGATCGGTACGAGCAGCGAGAATGGCGCAACCGTCCCGGCGGGATAACGCAGCAACAGGAAGCTCCAGATGCCCGCCCCGACGATCGTCGCACCGTATGCCATGTAGACCACAACGAAGCCGGTCATCAGATTGGCGCCCGCCAGACCATCGGCAATTGCCTGCGGCCCCTCCAGCAGCAGCGAAAGGACAACAAGCGGTAACACCGGCACGAGGCTTGTCCAGGCGACAAAGGAGATCGCGTTGACCGATCCAACCTTGCGATTGACGATGTTTCCTATCGCCCAACTGAACGCAGCGCCAACACACATCAGAAGCGGTATCATCGCAGCCGCCGTCATCCGCTCCGTGCCAATGACGACAAGACCGGCAAACGCCACCGTAGCACCGGCGATATGGGACTTCAGCGGGATTTCACCCAGCAGCGTTACCGCCAGCGCCATGGTGAAAAACGCCTGGGACTGCATGACGAGCGACGATAACCCGGCGGGAAGCCCCCACTTGATGGCTGTATAAAGCAGGCCGAACTGCGCACAGCCCATGACCATGCCGTAGACGATCATATGCCCCCACGGAACCTTCGGACGCGGCAGGAAAAATACCAGCGGCACAGCAGCGAAGAGATACCGCAGCGCTGTCAGGAACAGAGGCGGCATGCCCATGACGCCAATCTTGATGACAACGAAATTGAAGCCCCAGAGAAAAACGGTCACGAGGGCAAGAAGAATATGCGGCAGTGCCATTGGAATGTCCGAATGTCTAACCGCCATGAAGCGGCATTTCAGGAAGCAACCCTCTTCCAGCCCATAGTCAACAGGCCAGCCCCGATTAGCAGACTGCCGCCGGTACGATTGACGATGCGCTGGACGTTGGGTTTGCGAATGGTGTTGCGGGCTGCGCTCGCCAGCAATCCATAAAGCGCCGCATTGCAGGTGGCAAGCACGAGAAATGTCACCTCGAAAATCACGACCTGCGGCAGAAATGGCAGGGTCGGCACCAGGAATTGCGGCAGGAAGGCCACGAAAAACACGATGCTTTTCGGGTTCAGCGCCGTCACGATATATGCGTGCAGGAAGATTTTGAACGGCTTTTCCCGGCCCGTAACGCCCTCACCTTCTTTCATGTCACCGCTGACAGGCGCACGCCACAGCTTGATGCCGAGATAGATGAGGTACGCCGCGCCGATCCATTTCAACGCGGTGAACAGCGCGGCAGATGTTGCAAGCAGCGCTCCCAGCCCCAGCATGGAGGCCGTCATCGCCGTAAAATCGCCAAGCGCCACCCCCGTTACCGTCGCAGTGCTGGCCTTGCGGCCATGCCCCAGCGCATAGGAAATCACCAGCAGGATCGTCGGCCCCGGAATGGCGAGCATGACGGCGGATGCGGCCACAAAGGCCAGCCAGTTTTCAATCGGCATGAAAGAGCCTCCTGTTGGGAATGGATTGAGCAAGCCACGGAAACAACATGCTGGCAAGCGGTCTGTAGGGGCTCCGGCCACACCAGACGACATTTTATGTTTTCATCCCCGCCTCACCCGCTGACGTCATCCTCGGGCCTGCCCCGAGGACCCATCCAAATCAAAAGAATCAATGCTTTACGGATCATGGGGTCAAGCGCGAGGATGACGGAGGAAACGTTGTAGCCGCAATGTCGTGTCCTGTGGGCCAGGCAGGGCAATAACAATGCCCGCCGCAGGACATTTCAGCGATCCACGCCGAACCCGTACCGGTCCGGCGTGGATACCGTAAGTCAATCTTCAGAACCGAGGCGCCCAATATGGTGCAGCCCACTCGCGCCGCTTTTTCCGTGCGGAGGGTTCGATGCCGATATCGTCAAGCAATCTTTCCGGCAGCTCCTCGATACTTCCCGGCGGCGCACGCGGCACCATCGCGGCAATCAGAACCGTCTTGACGGTTCTCCAGACGCCGAATGCCACGAACAGACGATCGACCGCATCCGGCAGACCGAATACTACTATTGGTTGATTTTTATGCATAAGAAATCCATCCCGGCGCAGCAACGCAGCCAGGTCCTCTCGCGATGGAAAACGGCACGCGACGAAAGCGGACGCGGCTCGTCACCGCGCAGGCGCGCACGTCAAATGCCGGATGATGTGAAAATGCCAAAAGGCTTGGAGATCAGGCGTATCAGCCTTGTCGGAGGCAAGAACCTCGGGTCATATAACCACCGGAAACGTTGCCCGAAATAGCGGACACGCCAAAAAGGCGTACGTTGATATTTGCAGACATTCCACGCCTCCGTAGTTCGCGGTTATAGACGGAGGGAATGTGACACGAGACATCCGCCTGCGCAAGCGCCGCAATCTCGAATTGCATAAACAGCAAAAATCAGATGCAAAAAAGCAACAGTTATAGGGGCACTAGACGCTGAGCCCGAAACCTTGCATCAGGCGGCGCGTGGCGAAATCCGGATTTCCGGATGTGAACTTCGCAAAATCGAATCCGTCCGGATGCTCCGCCCCCTGAACGAACGGCACCAGATGACGGGCGCGGCGCGCAATCGCCTCTGCCGGGTCCAGCCAGTCGACCGGCCAGGGCGCCAGCTTCCGGAAAACGTTCGCCATGAACGGATAGTGCGTACAGGCCAGAACGACGATGTCGGTGCGTTTCCCGTCATTGTCGATGAAGCACGGTTCTATCTCGGCCAGAACCGCTTCATCGGAAATCGGTTCGCCCCGGATCCAGCTTTCGGCCATCCGCGCAAGGTTTTCCGAACCGACAAGGCGAACATGACACTGCGTCGCAAAGGACTGGATGAGATCGCGGGTATAGGCACGCTTGACGGTGCCCGGTGTGGCCAAAACGGAAACGAGCCCTGACCGGGTACGCTCCGCAGCCGGCTTGATGGCCGGTACGGTGCCAACAAAGGCCATCTCCGGAAACTTCGCCCGCAGATCGGCGCCTGCGAGCGTGAAGGCCGTGTTGCAGGCAATGATGCAGACTTCGGGATCGTAATCGCACAGAAGCTCTTCGAACAGCTCGAGGATACGAACCTTCAGCGCTTCTTCTTCCCAATTGCCATAGGGAAAACCCGCATCGTCGGCGACATAGATGAAACCGCGCTCCGGCATCAGCACCCGCGCTTCACGCAGAACCGTCAGCCCCCCGATGCCGGAATCGAAGACCAGAACCGGCTTCAGCTCCGCTGCATCCCTATCAGTCGCCAGCGCCATTCTCCGGTGTCCCCTCGCCGTCCTTGCCCTTGTCAGCCTGCTTCGACCAGCCCCGCGGGAAGCGGTCGAGCGAGTTGATCACGCCGCGAAACACGCTGATCTCCTGCTCGGAGAACCCACGTCTGGAAAGCACCGCGCGCAGGTTGTCGACCATTTTGGGCTTTTTTTCAGGCGGATGGAAATATCCGCGCGCTTCGAGCGCTTCCTCTATGTGCTCGAAAAGGCCGAAAACCTGTTCCTTGGTCGAAGGACGCTGCTCGACGGACCGGAAAGCCGTATCTTCCAGATCCTCCATACCGGACTTCATCCATTCATAGGACATCAGCAGAACGGCCTGGGCGATATTGAGCGAAGCGAACGCCGGATTGACCGGAAACGTCACGATCTCGTCGGCAAGGGCAACCTCTTCGTTGGTCAGCCCCCAACGCTCGCGCCCGAATAGGATACCAGTCTTCTCACCAGCCTTGAACTTTGCCCGCAGCGTCTCGGCGGCCGTCACTGGCGCTCGCACGGGCTTGAAGCCATAGCGTTCGCGTGCCGTGGTGGCATAGACGAAATTGAGATCCTTGATCGCCTCTTCCAGCGTATCGAAAACCTTGGTGCCATCGATGACATGGTCGGCCTTGGAGGCGGCGGCGCGCGCCTTCTCGCTCGGCCAGCCGTCTCTCGGCTTGACGAGACGCAGTTCGGCAAGGCCGAAATTGGCCATTGCCCGCGCCACCATGCCAATGTTTTCACCCAGTTGGGGCTCGACCAGAATGATGGCCGGGCCTTCTGCCATAAGTTCAAGCTCGCTATTTGTACCTGCCATTGTCGCCTTCCGATTTTTTGGCGCTTCGCCTTTTGGCGCTCACTCGCACAATTTTCGGCGCAAATCAAAGGCACGCGGGCGAAAAGCCCGTTTATTCGCCCTTGATGATGGTCGCCATCTCTTCGCGAAGCGAATCTCTGCCCTCATCGCCGACACGATGAATATCGTTGATGACCGGCCGGCCGTCCTCCTCGATCACGTCGAAACCCACCTCATCGACCGTCGCCTTCATCTCGGCCTCGTCCATGCAGGCCCACAGCTTGAACTTTGCCGTGACACTGGTCACGCCATCCTTCGCCGGTGCGGCTTCAACGGACACGTCCTGCAAGGGGCAGCCGTCCTGCGAATTGGTCACGACATCGTAGCCGAACGGGTCGCCGGTCGTGCCGCTTTCAGCCTCATAAGCCGGCTTCTTGGATGCTTCACGGTATTGTGCGACGAATTCCTTGCTGAAAAGGCCAGCGAGCATGTCTTCGTCAAAAATGTATTTCCAGTCCTCCGCTTCTCCGGACCAGTTCTTGACGGTGATGTCCATGATCTTCTGCACCGGTTCGGTGGGGCTGGCCGCGAAAGCGCTGCTGGACATGAAAATTGCGGCGGTGGCGATGAAAGTGGTCCGCATGATGTGATCCCGGAATAGGCCCGTGTCGGGCGAAGCGATTCGCCTGACTGTATTGCGGCAATATGGTTTGGCAATGCTCAAAGCAGCAAAGGCGTTGCGCCAAAAAAGCGCTTCTCATGGCTTTGCCTAACGCGTGTGCGATGCTATAGCCGCACCGGATATTTTTTCCATATATCGGCGGCTTAATGCCGCAGCTTCGAAGGTGAGGAATTCATGGCAAAGATCAAGGTAGCCAATCCGGTCGTCGATCTCGACGGCGACGAAATGACCCGTATCATCTGGCAGCTCATCAAGGACAAGCTGATCCTGCCGTACCTCGATCTCGATATCGAATACTATGACCTCTCGGTTGAAAACCGCGACGCCACCAACGACCAGGTTACCGTCGATGCGGCACACGCGATCAAGAAGCATGGCGTCGGCATCAAGTGCGCGACGATCACGCCGGATGAAGCACGCGTCGAGGAATTCGGCCTGAAGCAGATGTGGAAGAGCCCGAACGGCACGATCCGCAACATTCTCGGCGGCGTCATTTTCCGCGAGCCGATCATCTGCAAGAACGTTCCGCGCCTCGTTCCCGGCTGGACGAAGCCGATCGTTGTCGGTCGTCACGCCTTCGGCGACCAGTACAAGGCAACCGATTTCAAATTCCCCGGCAAGGGCAAGCTGACGATCAAGTTCGTTGGTGAAGACGGTCAGGTCATCGAAAAGGACGTCTTCGACGCCCCGAGCGCCGGAGTTGCCCTGGCGATGTACAACCTCGACGAATCCATCCGCGAATTCGCCCGCGCCTCCATGAACTATGGTCTGATGCGCAAGTGGCCGGTTTACCTCTCCACGAAGAACACCATCCTGAAGGCTTACGACGGCCGCTTCAAGGATATCTTCGAGGAAGTCTACCAGACCGAGTTCAAGGCGAAGTTCGACGAGATCGGCATCATCTACGAACACCGCCTGATTGACGACATGGTTGCCTCCGCACTGAAGTGGTCCGGTGGCTACATCTGGGCCTGCAAGAACTACGACGGCGACGTGCAGTCCGACACGGTTGCTCAGGGCTTTGGTTCGCTCGGCCTAATGACCTCCGTTCTTCTGTCTCCGGATGGCCGCACGGTCGAAGCAGAAGCTGCACACGGCACGGTCACGCGCCACTACCGCCAGCACCAGAAGGGTCAGGAAACCTCCACGAACTCGATCGCTTCGATCTTCGCCTGGACCCGTGGCCTCGCGCATCGCGCCAAGCTGGACGATAACGCCGAACTGGCGAAGTTTGCAGCCACGCTGGAAGAAGTCTGCGTTGCAACCGTTGAGAGCGGCTTCATGACCAAGGACCTCGCGCTCCTCATCGGTCCGGATCAGCCGTGGCTCTCGACCACTGCCTTCCTCGACAAGATCGACGAAAATCTTCAGAAGGCCATGGCTGCCTGATCTGCCTGATCGCAAAGCATGAAAACCCGGCCTATGGCCGGGTTTTTTTATGTCTTCCGTGGTGCTTTACCCTTGGATATCCCAGCACGGAACACTGGTTACAACGCCGGGTTTCTTTTTCAATCACCATATCTTGATTAGACGTGACACTAGGCGCACACTCCGCAACCGATCGCGGCCGTATGCGAAGCTGACCACGAAAACAACAATAACCATCTGAATTCGAACTTCACCCAACTGGCCCGGTCAATAATGCCACCGCTATATCGGCCCCCGACACAAGTGCCGGTTGCCGAATTGCATGCTGCGTGGCTGAACGAGCTGGAGCGTCCATGCCTCCATCCGAGCCAATGGCGCTCTGAAGTGCGCTTCAGGAGGAGGAGCCATGAGCGAACTGATATTTTATACAAACCCCATGTCGCGCGGCCGCATTGCCCGCTGGATGCTTGAAGAAGTGGGGGTACCCTACAAGACGGAAATCCTCGGCTTCGAAACATCCATGAAATCGCCCGCCTATCGCCTGATAAATCCGATGACCAAGGTTCCGGCCATCAAACACGGTGATACGATCGTGACCGAAGCCGCCGCCATCTGTGCCTATCTGGCAGACGCCTTCCCCGGCGCCAATCTTGCGCCGACGCCGAAATCGCGCGGACTTTATTATCGCTGGCTTTTCTTCGCGGCAGGCCCGCTTGAAATGGCCGTCAGCATGAAAGCGCTGGGTTACGACGTGCCAAAAGAGAAAGTGCGGATGGTTGGCTGCGGCAACTATGACGACGTGATAAACACGCTCGAAAGAGCCGTCAGCGAAAACCGCTATGTGGCCGGTGACCATTTCTCCGCCGCGGATGTCTATGTCGGCTCACTCATCGCATGGGGCATGCAGTTCGGCTCCATCGAAAAACGTCCGCACTTCCTCGAGTATATCAGCCACCTCGGCGAACGGACGGCCTACAAACGCGCCCACCAGCTTGACGACGAGGCCGCCAGGGATTTGCAGACGGCGGGCTGACGCCTTTTCGGGAAAAACGAAGAGTTCTGAAAAACAAAAAAAGGCGGGTTTTCCCCGCCTTTTTCAATGAATGCGTCCCGATCAGGCCGCGAGGGCTGCCGCAACAGCCTCGATGGCTTCACCGGCCTTGGCGCCATCCGGGCCGCCAGCCTGCGCCATGTCCGGACGGCCACCGCCGCCCTTGCCGCCGAGAGCGGCTGACGCGGTGCGCACCAGATCAACCGCGCTGAAGCGCGACGTCAGATCTTCCGTGACGGCTGCGACCGCGCTTGCCTTGCCATCTTCAGAAACAGCAATCAACAGCACGACTCCGGAGCCAAGACCGCCCTTGGCTTCGTCAGCCAGACCCTTGAGATCCTTCGCATCGATGCCCGAAAGCGACTTGGCGAGGAACTTCACGCCACCGATTTCCTTCACATCGCCAGCCGAACCTTCCGCGGAGCCGCCACCCATGGCAAGCTTGCGGCGGGCTTCCGCCAGCTCACGCTCCAGCTTCTTGCGCTCATCCAGAAGGCCTTCGACACGCGACAGAACGTCCGCAGGCTGAACCTTGAGAGACGAAGCAAGCGCCTTCACGCGCTCATCCTGCTCCGCAAGATACGCCAGAGCGCCAGCCCCGGTCACGGCCTCGACACGGCGAACACCCGCACCGACCGCGCTTTCGCCCAGAACGCGCACCAGGCCAATCTGGCCGGTTGCCGAAACATGCGTGCCGCCGCAAAGCTCCACCGAATAAGGGCGGTTGGCCTTCGCGCCATGAATGCCGGTACCCATGGACACGACGCGGACCTCATCGCCATACTTTTCGCCGAACAAAGCCATCGCGCCCTCGGCAATCGCATCGTCAACACTCATCAGACGTGTAACGACCGGCGAGTTCTGAAGAATGATCTCGTTCGCCATGTCCTCAACGATCTTCAGTTCCTCAGCCGTCATCGGCTTCGGATGAGAGACGTCGAAGCGCAGACGCTCGGGCGCAACCAGCGAACCCTTCTGGGCAACGTGGGTGCCGAGAACTTCGCGCAGTGCCTCATGCAGAAGGTGGGTTGCAGAATGGTTTGCACGCAGGCGAGAACGGCGATCGTGATCAACCGTCAGCTGCACTGCGTCGCCGACCTTGAGGCCACCCTTGGAAACCGTGCCGACATGCACGAACAGACCCTCGCCCTTCTTCTGCGTATCGGAAACCGTGACAGCGCCGTTATCGGACGCGATAATGCCGGTATCGCCCATCTGGCCACCGGATTCACCGTAGAAAGGCGTCTGGTTGACGACGATCTGAACGCTTTCGCCTTCACCAGCAGCATCCACCGACTTGCCGTCCTTGACGATCGCCTGAACGACGCCTTCTGCCGTTTCGGTGTCGTAGCCGAGGAATTCGGTGGCGCCGTGCTTTTCCTTGAGTTCGAACCAGACGGTTTCGGTCGCCTTGTCGCCGGAGCCAGCCCAATGCGAGCGGGCTTCCGCCTTCTGGCGCTCCATGGCATCGGTAAAGCCGGCGATATCGACGCCGATTTCACGGGCGCGCAGGGCGTCCTGGGTCAGGTCGAGCGGGAAGCCATAGGTGTCGTAGAGCTTGAAGGCGGTCTCGCCGTCAAGCATACCACCCTTGGAAAGATCGGCCGTCGCATCGGAAAGCAGCGAGAGGCCGCGTTCCAGCGTCTTGCGGAACCGGGTTTCTTCCAGCTTCAGCGTCTCGGAAATCAGCGCTTCGGCGCGGACCAGCTCCGGATAGGCGCGGCCCATCTGCTGCACGAGCGCAGGCAACAGCTTCCAGATCAGCGGCTCACCCGAACCGAGCAGTTCCGCATGGCGCATGGCGCGGCGCATGATGCGGCGCAGAACGTAACCGCGACCTTCGTTCGACGGAAGAACACCATCGGCGATGAGGAAGGCGGACGAACGCAGGTGGTCAGCGATGACGCGGTGGCTGGCGCGCTTTTCGCCTTCCGCCGGAACACCAGTCGCCTCGACCGAAGCGGAAATCAGCGCACGGAACAGGTCGGTGTCATAGTTGTCATGCTTGCCCTGCAGCAGAGCGGAAATACGCTCCAGACCCATGCCGGTATCGATGGAGGGACGCGGCAGGTCGATACGTTCTTCCTTCGTCACCTGCTCGTACTGCATGAAGACGAGATTCCAGATTTCGATGAAACGGTCGCCATCCTCGTCCGGCGATCCGGGAGGCCCACCCCAGATGTGATCGCCGTGGTCGTAGAAGATTTCCGAACAGGGACCGCAGGGACCAGTATCGCCCATGGCCCAGAAATTGTCGCTGGTCGCTATGCGAATGATGCGATCATCGGAGAAACCGGCAATCTTCTTCCAGAGATTAAAGGCTTCGTCATCGGTGTGGTAGACCGTCACGAGAAGGCGGTTCTTGTCGATACCGAATTCGCCGGTGATCAGGTTCCAGGCGTGGCTGATAGCCTCTTCCTTGAAATAATCGCCGAAAGAGAAGTTGCCGAGCATCTCGAAGAAGGTGTGGTGACGCGCCGTGTAACCGACGTTGTCGAGGTCGTTATGCTTGCCGCCGGCACGAACGCACTTCTGCGAAGATGCAGCGGTCGAATAGGGACGGCTTTCAAGTCCGGTGAAGACGTTCTTGAACTGTACCATGCCCGCATTGGTGAACATCAGCGTGGGATCGTTGCGCGGCACCAGCGGACTGGATGGCACGATTTCGTGTCCATTCTTCTTGAAGTAGTCGAGAAACGTCGACCGAATTTCATTCACACCGCTCATGCCCACACACCGCTATAGCTGGAGTCCATCGTCGCCATCCATGGGGACGGCCATATTATAAAATCACTGGCTTTTATCGCCCGCTTTCCGCGCTGTCCAGCCGTTGAGCGGTGCCTTACGGCATCGAAGCGAAAAGTGTATCGGGTTTTCGGTCTATCCGAGGCTCGTGCCGCAGATAATGGAGGCATTTCCAACCGCCCAAAAAAACAGGGGCCACACGAAACATATCGCATGACCCCTGCTCTCAAAAGGAAATGAGAGGCCGAAATGATATCCGGCCGCCGTGCCTCATGCGTCCGGTTCTTCCCCGTCCGCATCCGCTTCAGGTCCGCCATTCTCAAGGAACCGATCCGCGATAAGGCCTGCGTTCTGACGCAGCGCCATCTCGATCTCGTTGGCAACCGCCGGATTGTCACGCAGGTAAGTCTTGGCGTTTTCGCGGCCCTGACCGAGACGCTGGCTGTTATAGGAGAACCAGGCGCCGGACTTTTCGACGATACCGGCTTTCACGCCGAGATCGACAAGCTCGCCGGTCTTGGACACGCCTTCGCCGTACATGATGTCGAATTCGACCTGCTTGAAGGGCGGCGCCATCTTGTTCTTGACGACCTTGACGCGGGTCTGGTTGCCGACGACCTCCTCGCGCTCCTTGACAGAGCCGATACGGCGGATGTCGAGACGAACAGATGCATAGAATTTCAGTGCGTTACCACCCGTCGTCGTTTCCGGCGAACCGAACATGACGCCGATCTTCATACGGATCTGGTTGATGAAGATCACCATGGTCTTCGACTTCGAAATGGAAGCCGTCAACTTGCGCAGCGCCTGGCTCATCAGACGCGCCTGAAGGCCCGGCAGGCTGTCGCCCATCTCACCTTCGATTTCCGCACGCGGCGTCAAAGCAGCAACGGAATCGACGACGAGAACGTCTACGGCACCGGAGCGCACCAGCGTATCGGTGATTTCAAGCGCCTGTTCGCCAGTATCCGGCTGCGAGATCAGAAGGTTTTGCAGATCGACGCCCAGCTTGCGGGCATAGACCGGATCGAGCGCATGCTCAGCGTCCACAAAGGCGCAGATGCCGCCCTTCTTCTGGGCTTCCGCGATGGTCTGCAACGCCAGCGTTGTCTTGCCCGAGCTTTCAGGCCCGTAAATTTCAATGATGCGCCCCTTCGGCAGACCGCCGATTCCGAGCGCGATATCCAGACTGAGCGAACCCGTCGAAACGGTTTCGACCTCAATCACATTTTCATTGGAACCGAGCTTCATGATCGATCCCTTGCCGAACGACCGTTCGATCTGGGAGAGCGCCGCTTCCAGTGCCTTGCTTTTATCCACCGATTTATCCTCTACGAGACGCAAAGAATTTTGTGCCATCTGAAACACCTTTAGGTTATTGAAGCCACGCAGGCAATGAAGCAGTATGGAAACGATATGTACCCTTTTTGTTCTCATCTTGCAAGATGACGTCAGCACATTGAAAACAAATAACGATAAGTCATTTGTTCTACCTTTGTTTTTCCGGAGGTTTCTCAGGTCGCGTTTCGGGGAAAATGATCCGGGAGACGATTTTTTCAGCCGAATCGGAGAAAGACTTCCGGTCTCCAGAGAAGGAAAGAAAAGTTGAAGAAAATACTGGTTCTGGGCGGCGCGCACATCGACAGGCGCGGCATGATCGAGGCGGAGACGACGCCCGGCGCAAGCAATCCCGGACACTGGATGGAAGAGGCGGGCGGCGGCGGCTTCAATGCGGCACGAAACCTGTCCCGCCTCGGCTTTGCGGTCCGTATCATCTCGCCGCGCGGTGGAGACGTGACCGGCGAGGCAGTGGCGGAAGCTGCGCGGCAGGCGGGTGTGAACGATACGCCCTTCGTTTTTCTCGATCGCCGCACGCCGAGCTACACCGCCATTCTGGAGCGAGACGGCAATCTGGTCATCGCCCTTGCCGACATGGACCTCTACAGGCTGTTCACCCCACGCCGCCTGCGCGTGCGCTCGGTGCGCGAAGCGATCCGCAACACCGACATCATCCTGTGCGACGCCAACCTGCCCGAAGACACGCTGACCGCAATCGGCCTTGCCGCCCGCGTCTGCGGCAAGATGCTCGCGGCCATCGCCATCTCGCCGGCCAAGGCGGTGAAGCTCAAACCCGCCTTCGCGGATATCGACATCCTGTTCATGAACGAGGCGGAAGCCCGCGCGCTGACCGGTGAAACGCCAGCGGATATTCGCGATTGGCCCGATATCCTCAGAAAGACTGGACTTCGCGGCGGCGTCGTCACCTGCGGCGCGAAGGAGGCCGTCGCCTTTGACCGGGATCATGTTGCCGTCCTCAAGCCTCCCCGCGTCGACGGCGTAAAGGACGTGACAGGCGCAGGCGATGCCATGGCATCCGGTTATCTATCCGCCATCGCCGAGGGTGCAACCCTTGGGGAAGCGCTGCGGTTTGGCGCAGCGGCTGCCGCCATCACCGTACAATCGCCCTTTGCCACCGCTCCGGACCTGTCAAAAGATGGCGTCGAGGCCATGTCGGGCCTTGTATCCGAAGCCGAAATACTGGCATGAACCCGCTTTTAAAGCATCAGGCCGAAACGTGTAATGGGTTTTGGGTCAATCCGATGCTCGAAAAGAGAGAGTAACGGAACCGATCCCGTTTTCTTTCCAACGCCCTAAAACCTGGAAGAGATCAACATGACCCGTCCAATCTCCCCGCTCCTTCCCATCGTCTATTCACAGGAAGTCGCTGCTGCCAAGCAACGCGGCGCGCCGATCGTGGCGCTCGAATCGACCATCATCACCCACGGCATGCCATACCCCGGCAATATCGAGATGGCTGAAAGCGTCGAGCAGCTCATCCGCGATCAGGGTGCCGTTCCGGCGACTATCGCCGTTATTCACGGTACGCTTCACATCGGGCTTGAGAAAGACCAGCTTGAAGCGCTTGCGAAAACAACAGATGCCATGAAGGTTTCGCGTGCCGATATCGCCTTTGCGATTGCCGAGCGACGCACCGGCGCAACCACGGTCGCCGCAACGATGATCGCCGCCGCTCGCGCCGGTATCAAGGTCTTTGCCACCGGCGGAATCGGCGGCGTGCACAAGGGTGCTGAGGAAAGCTTCGATATTTCCGCCGACCTGACCGAACTTGCGAAAACCGGCGTCATCGTTGTTTGCGCTGGCGCAAAGGCCATTCTCGACGTGCCGAAAACGCTGGAAGTTCTGGAAACCCAAGGCGTTCCGGTCGTGACGTTCGGTTCGGAAGAATTCCCGGCCTTCTGGTCGCGCTCTTCGGGTCTGAAAAGCCCGCTGTCGCTGAACAGCCCCGCAGCCATCGCGAACTTTCAGGCGACCCGCGAACAGCTGGGCATCGATGGCGGCATGCTGGTGGCAAATCCCGTTCCGGAAGAAGACGAAATCCCGGCCGAAGAGATGGAAATCTATATCAACCGCGCCATTTCCAACGCGGAACGCGAGGAAATTACCGGCAAGGAGGTCACGCCGTTCCTGCTGGGTGACATCTTCAAGATCACCGAAGGCCGCAGCCTCGTCACCAACATCGCGCTGGTGAAGAACAACGCCCGCCTCGCGGCTGAAATCGCCGTAGCGCTGAACTGAACTCCTCTCCGCAGTCATGCCCGGGCTCGACCCGGGCATCCCCCATAAGCAACGGCAATGGATCCTCGGCTCAAGGCCGAGGATAACGTCGAGATTGACGAACGACGACCAACCGAAAAGGCCCGGAAACATTTCGTTTCCGGGCCTTTTTCTGCTCTGGGGTCAGATCAGTTCTGCGCGACCGGCCTTACCAGCGGCGTAACGCGCCGAATGGTCACGCGACGGTTCTGCTGCTCGGCGCTGAGCGTCTGGACCTTCAGGAACCGTTCGCCATACCCCTGCGTCGCAAGGTTTTCCGGCGGGATGCCGTAAACATCGGTCAGCACGTTGGCGACGGAAGCCGCACGCTCGTCGGAAAGCACGAGGTTGCTTTCGTCCGAACCGACAGCATCCGTATGGCCTTCGATCAGGAAGGTTTCCGCCGGGTTCTTGTCCAGCGCCTTGTTGATCGCATCCGCCACCTTTCGCAGCGAACGGGCCTGCGCCATCGGAATTTCCGCACTGCCTGTCGCGAAGGTGATCGTATCGAGGTCGATACGACGCACCTTGTCACGGATACGGGCCGAATAGCGAACCTCATCCAGAGAATAGACACGCTCGACAGGCTCGACGGGCGGCTGTTCCAGGAAGCGATAATAATCGCGGTCCGGATCGCTGGACGTATCGATGATGTAATCGCGAACCGGAATGCGCAGGCGCATCGGCGGCAGATCGAGGCCCGGATCGCGGTAGACGTAATCGCGGTCGGGATCTTCCATCAGGTCCGGCGCGTAGAACAGCACATATTCGCGACCGCGGTCATCGATGCGCGAGCGCTGGATGACATCGCCGTAACGGTTGCGGATCGTCACCACCTGCGTTCCATCGCGACGCTCGACGGTTTCGCGAACACGGCCACCCGGCAGGCGTTCGTAATACGGCTCCCCGCCGTCGCGGATGAAGCGCTGGTTATCGTCACCACGCACCACGACACGATCACCGAATTGCAGGATGATCGGCGCATCGCGGTCACGGTCACGGCGACCGCCTTCGCGGGGCTGCCATTCCCGAACGCCATCCGGCCGCTCATATTGCGGGCGTTGATCGATGCGCTCACCCCGTTGCGAGGTGATTGCCTCCATGCGCACCGGCGGCGGCGGTGCGCCACCTTCAGGTCTGGCGGCGCGCTGCGCTTCGGCATCCGAAGTCGGAACCTTGTAATCGCCAGCCTGTTCGCGCTCGCGGCGGCGCTCCTCGCGGGCCTGGCGGTTGCCGGAACGCTCGACTTCCTTGTCGCTGTCGAGAACGGCGGCACCCTTGTCGACCGGCAGGATGACCGTATCGGCCGTCTTGGCCGGATCCTGAGCAATCGCCTTGGCCTTGTCGAGCTGCTCCTTGCTCATCGGCGGCGCTTCCGTCTGCGGTGTCGCCACCTGATCGGGAACAGTCTCACCCGCAGGCGCCTGTCCGGTCGTTGCACCATCCTGCGGCGCAGGCGTCTGCGCTTCGGGAGCCGGCGCTACAGGCCGGGCGTTGCCCTGACCTTCCGGCAGCGGCTGTTCCGAAGGCTGCTGGCCGGGTGCGGGATTTGGCTGGGCTTCCGGAGGACGCGGACGTGCAGGTGTCGGCGCTTCCGTCGGCACGGGTGCTTCCTTGGCTTCGGGCTCAGGAGCCGCTGGCTTTTCAGCCGGTTGCGCCTTCTGCTCCGGAACCTGTTCTTCTACAGGCGGCTTGCGGCGCTCCGCCGGTCTCTGTCGTGGCTCGGCATTTTCGGCGGCGGGCGCTGCAGGCTGTTCGGCGGCGGGCTCCTGTGCCCGTTCCTGTCTGCGTGGCCGCTGCTGTTCACCCTCGCCTTCGGGCTGCTGGGCGCGCTCGGGACGACGCGGACGTTCCTGCGGTTGCTGCCCTTCTGCAGGTGCCGCCTCCTGTGCCGGTTCACGGCGCGGGCGCTGTGGTCGCTGTTCGCCTTCACCATCCTGCTGCTGCGCACGTTCAGGACGGCGTGGGCGCTCCTGCTGCTGCTCAGCTGGCTGAGCCTCAGGCTGCGCTTCCCGCTGCCTCGGTTCAGGGCGCTGCTCTGCCTGCGGTTCCGGTGCGGGCTCGGCCTGACGCTGCTCCTGCTGTTGCGGCTGGGCTTCCTCAGCCTGCTGCCGCTTCTTGCGGATGATCTCTTCCGGGTTCTGCTCTTCGGCAGGCGCCTGCCCTTCCGCCTGCGCCAGAATGACTGGGCGGGCATTGACGGCCACACCCGAATGAGCATCGGCTCTTGCAACCCCGGCAAAACCGGCTGCCGCCGGCTCTACCGCGATTGCCAGCGACATCAGGGGAAAGACAACCCCGGTCAGCAGTTTGTTCTTGGTCAGCATAGGTGTTTCCTCATCTGCCTTCATTTTTAACGTCAGCTGTGCCGCGACGTTCTGGATCTGCTTGCCACGCAGGCGATTGACAACGCCATGGACGCGCTTCGGTTCCCATGATGGAGAAAGCCTTCTGTACCGGAAATGAACAGAACAAGGCGTTTTCGTGGAAGCACTGCGGCAGAAAAGGCGGCATAATTATTGCAGTTGCATTTTTTGACCAACCGGATGAATAATTGCCGGCGCGTTCGAGGCCGCAAACGAGATATCCCGTTCCGCCGCACCCGCGCGCAAAGGCGTCTGCAACTGAAGATAAAAAAACAGCCCGCAGATGAACGACCAAAAGAGAGGATCTAAATGCCTATTTCCACCCGTCTGCTCGCAGCCGCATCGATTGCCGCCATCTCGCTGTTTTCCGGCGCAGCACTGGCGCAGGACAAACTCGTCATCGGCACCGAAGGCGCTTACCCGCCCTTCAACAATCTTGAAGCCGACGGCACGCTGACCGGCTTCGACATCGACATCGCCAAAGCGCTGTGCGAGGAGATGAAGACCGAGTGCACCTTCGTGACCAACGACTGGGATGGCATCATCCCGGCCCTGCAGGCCAAGAAATTCGACGCCATCATCGCTTCGATGTCGATCACGCCCGAACGTCTCCAGAAGGTCGACTTCTCGAAGAAATACTACAACACCCCGCCGGCAATCGCCGTACCGAAGGATTCTGCCATCAAGTCCATCGAAGATCTGAAGGGCAAGTCGCTCGGTGCACAGGGATCCACCACGCACTCCAACTACGCTGAGAAGCATTTTCCGGACTCCGACCTGAAAATGTATCCGACTGCCGACGAGTACAAGCTCGACATCGCCAATGGCCGTATCGACGCCGTTATCGACGATATCGTCGTTCTCTCTGAGTGGCTGAAATCCGACGCAGGCACCTGCTGCAAGATCATGACGCCTCTGACGGTTGATCCTGAAATCAACGGCAACGGTGCAGGCATTGCCGTCCGCAAGGGTGAAACCGCTCTCGCCGACAAGTTCACGGCTGCCATTGCCGCGATCCGCGCCAACGGCAAATACCAGGAAATCAACAAAAAATACTTCGATTTCGACGTTTACGGCGAATAAGCCTCACGCGATGTGTTGAAATCTGATGGCGGAAGGCTTGCCCTTCCGCCATTTTTGTTTGAAAACGGGAGGATAACAATCACGGCGGCTTCAGACCGCAGGGGAAAATTGGCATGAGCGGAGCATTTTCCGCCATAGGTGTTTTCTGGACCTATGTCTCGACACTTCTCGACCCATTCTGCGGACCGGTCGGTATCTTTTCGCTTCTCGGAAACGGCACTCTCGTTGCATGTGGCGATGCTGGCTGGGGCGATGAAATTGCCTTCGGCGTCAAGGTTACGATTTCACTGGCGCTTGCCACCCTGCCGGTAGGCCTTGTCATCGGTTTCTTGATAGCACTTGCCGCACAGTCGGAAGAGAAGTCGCTACGTCTTGCAGCAGGCATCTACACCACGATTTTCCGCGGACTGCCCGAACTGCTGACGCTGTTCATCGTCTATTACGGCATCCAGATCCTGCTGCAGTCGCTTGCCGGCTATGTCGGCATCAGCGGCCCGGTCGAGATCAATGCCTTCATCGCCGGCATGATCGCGCTTTCCGTGGTCTTTTCGTCATACGCCTCGGAAGTTCTGCTGTCTGCCTTCAAGGCAATCCCAAAAGGCCAGTATGAGGCCGGGGCTGCGCTCGGCCTGTCACGGGGCCAGACCATGGTTCTCGTCATCATCCCGCAGCTTGTCAGGATCGCCCTGCCCGGCATGACCAACCTTTGGGTCATTCTGCTCAAGGATACCTCCTACGTGTCGATCATCGGCCTTGCCGATATCGTGCGCCAGACCGGCATTGCTGCCCGTGTCAGCAAGGAAGCCTTCTTCTTCTACGGCATCGCCTGCCTGCTTTATCTGACGCTCGCGCTGCTTTCCTCCTTCGGGATCGGCTTCATCGACCGCTGGTCGAAAAAGTCGGAGGTACGCCGATGAGCCATATTCAGGAACTCATTCCGCCGCGCCCCGCACCGCCAGCTGCCGAGAAGCCATTCAACCTGTCGCGCATCGTCGGCATCGCCGTTGTCGTCCTCTGGTTCCTGCTTGCCGTCGGCCTGATCCTCGCCATGATCGAAGGCTGGGACTGGGACAAGTTCCAACGCTACGGGCCACGCTACATCGACGGCCTCATCACGACCATCACGCTCGTCGGCAGCTCGGTCGTTCTCGGTGCGATCGTATCTGTGCCTATCGCCTTCGGCCGCTTGTCGGAAAACCGTGTCATCGGGGCAATCGCCTATGCCTATGTCTATGTTTTCCGCAGCACGCCTCTCTTGGCGCAGCTGTTCCTGATCTATTACGGCCTCGGCAGCTTCCGTCCGGAACTGGAAAGTGTCGGGTTGTGGTGGTTCTTCCGGGAAGCATGGTATTGCGGCCTGCTTTCGCTCACCCTCAACACGGCTGCCTACCAGGCAGAAATCCTGCGCGGTGCGATCCAGAGCGTACCGCGCGGCCAGCATGAAGGTGCAGACTCCCTCGGGCTTTCGAAATTCGTCACCTTCCGCAAGGTCATTCTTCCACAGGCGCTCATCGTGGCGTTGCGTCCCTACGGCAACGAAATCATCCTGATGATCAAGGGGTCCGCGGTTGTGTCCATCGTGACCGTCTTCGACCTGATGGGACAGACACGTTACGCCTTTTCGCGCACCTTCGACTATCAGACCTATCTCTGGGCCGCGATCTTCTATCTGGCGATCGTGGAAACGCTGCGCCACATCTGGGCATGGCTGGAAGCACGTCTGACACGCCACCTGAAACGCTAGGAAAGACGTTGGCAGCACTCACTGAGAAACGCTGCTAACATTATGAAAAATATAAATAATTTTTGATAGACCCTGCCATTGGTAAGGTTGGGTTAACCATGTCATGCTCCCATATCCGATACAGCGCGAATGCTGCAAATCGGCAATAACAAGAATGGGAACAGCTTTCATGAACAAAGACATGGAAATGATGCTGAAAGGCTATGGGATGACCACCGCCCAGATCCTCTATCGCATGCCGGATCATCCGCTGGTTCTCCAGAGCTACGTCTGGCAGCATTATGATCTGGCACCGGATTTCCCCGAAATGCGCGGCTTCCTGAGGTTCTGGCAGGAAAAGCTCGACGGCCCACTTCATTCGGTCCGCTACGTGCATCGCCAGCTCATTTCAGCGCAGGAATGGCGCGCGCTCAAAGGCGAGTTCATCATTCACTGAAGCGAGGCGCGCAAAAGTTTTGCGGTAACGACATGCGGCACGACGAACAACAAAGCGCGGGCCGCGCAACTCAAAGCGTGTCGCGTGCGGCACATTCATATTGCGCCCGCCACCGTTGCGGCTTACAGCAAACGTAAACCGAATACGTTGATGGATGCCGCACGATGACCAAGAACCAGAAAATTGACGAAGAGGCACTTGCCGAAGCCTACAATCGCGCCCTTGCGCTCGAAAAGGCCGGCGACGTGGACGCCGCCGTCAAGGCCTATGAAGAGGTTCTGGCAATCGACCCCGAGGATCACGGCGGCGCAGCAGTTCGCATCGCCGCCATGGGCCGTGGAGACGTTCCGCCAAAAGCGCCCGACGCCTATGTCGAAACGCTTTTCGACCAGCACGCGGAGGCTTTCGAGGATATTCTCGTCGAGCAACTCGGTTACGCCGTACCGATGATGGTGCGTCAGCGGCTCCAGACCCTCGAACTCGGCCCATTCAAGCGCCTTCTCGATCTGGGCTGCGGCACCGGCCTCACCGGCGAGGCGCTGCGCGACATGGCGGACGACATCACCGGGATCGACATTTCCGAGAACATGGTCGAGATCGCCCATGAAAAGGATGTCTACGAAACGCTCTATGTTGCGGAAGTTGAAGACTTCCTTGAAGACAACGACGACGAACCTTTCGACCTCATCACCGCCACTGATGTGCTGCCCTATCTTGGCGCACTCGAGCCGCTTTTCTTCGGCGCAGCCGAAAACATGACGCCGGGTGGCATCCTGGTATTTTCGTCCGAAACGCTCCCCGAAGCTGACCTCGCCGGCCGTCCCTATATGGTCGGCCCGAACCAGCGTTTTGCCCATGCCGAGAGCTACGTTCGCGAGAGACTGACGGCCACCGGCTTCGAGGTTGTCGAAGTAACCGACATCAACGTCCGCATGCAGGATGGAAACCCGACACCCGGCCATCTGGTCGTGGCAAAACTCAAGGGTTGAGAACAAAAAAAGCGCTCCCGAAACGGGAGCGCCACACCGGAATCGATATCTCAGCAAAACATCACAGCCCGCTGAATAGATTCCGCTTTTGTTAACGCCACATCAACTAGCCTTCGGACGCCAGACGATATCGGCGACATTCAGCTTCTTCGGCACGATCCTCAGATCGTAAAATTCATCGGCAAGCGCCTGCTGATAGGCAACCGCCTCATCCGGCACAGTTGAAACGCGGCCAAGGTCGGCACCCGGACGGGTCAGCGATACCTTGGTGACGTCTTCGGGTACGCCGGTAATGGCCGAAAGCGATTTCGCGGTCGCGCCGATATCGGCCTGCGCCTTGGCACCGACACTCGCCAGCTCCTTCAGAAGGGCCGGGATCAGATCCGGGTTCTGCTCCACGAAATCACCATTCGCGAGGAAATAACTCCACGGATCGACAATCCCTTCCGCTGTGGAAAGAACACGCGTCGTCGGCTCTTTTTCGGCAACGGCAAAATAGGGATCCCAGATTGACCACGCATCAATGCTGCCCGAGCGGAAAGCCGCTGCCGCATCCGGTGGAGCGAGATCGGCAGGCGTTATGTCAGCGAGTGTCAGCCCCGCCTTTCTGAGAGCCTTGACGGTGACGTTATGGGCGCTGGAGCCGCGCTTGAAGGCCACTTTCTTGCCCTTCAGGTCTTCCAGCGTCTTGATGGGCGAATCCTTCTGCACGAGGATGGCCGAGCCCCCGGCGGCCGCCTTGTAGGTGCCGACATACCGCAGGTTTCCGCCTGCCGCCTGCGCGAAGAGTGGCGGCACATCACCGGTCGGACCGATATCCAGCGCACCTGCGCCAAGCGCCTCCAGAAGCGGCGGCCCCGAGGAGAACTCGGACCATTTCACCTCGATACCCCGATCCTTCAGCAGCGCCTCCAGCGCGCCCTGGCTTTTCGCCAGTGCAATTACACCGTTTTTCTGCCAGCCGATCCTGAGCGTCGTTGTTGCCGCTGCCGCCCGCCTCACGTGAGGCATGAAGACCGCGCCGGTTGCACCTGCAATCAATCCCAATGTTCCGCGTCGTGTCAGCATAACGGATATCCTTCACAGTTAGAGCCATCACTGCTCAAAAGCGTAGATATTCGGGTGATTTTATCAAATTAGTGCTTTGCGCGGACGGCGCCCACAGAGAATTGAATGTGCGAATTTTGCAAAGTCGGAAGAATGGCGTTTCCTGTCTTTCACCACCTTGTTTTCCGCAGGCTGCGTTTGGAGCCGATTCACTCTCAAAAAAGTGGCCGGAACAAAAAATGCCCTCCCCGGAAAACCGGAAAGGGCATCGTAATTCGGCACTGATCCGCTCGTATCGGGATTTACTCTTCGCCGGACTTGGGATTGTCAAGAAGCATGTAGTCTAGCGGCAGTTCCGTTGTGTACTTGATCTGCTCCATGGCGAAGGCCGAGGAAACGTCACGGATTTCGATCTTGGCGATCATGCGCTTGTAGAACGCATCATAGGCACCGATGTCTGGCACGACGACACGCAGCAGATAGTCCACATCACCGCTCATGCGGTAGAACTCCACAACTTCTGGAAACTCGGAAACCACCTCGGAAAAGCGCTTCAGCCATTCGATGGAGTGGGACGCGGTACGGATGGAAACGAAAACGGTGACCTTGGTATTAACCTTGGCAGGGTCAAGCAGTGCCACACGACGTCGAATGACGCCGTCCTCTTCCATCTTCTGGATGCGCCGCCAACAGGGCGTCGTAGAAAGGCCGACCTTCTTCGCCAGATCGGCGACAGCCAACGTGGAATCTTCTTGCAAAATGCGCAAAATCTTACGGTCAAGGCGATCCAATGCGTCAATCCTCCTGAATTAATTTCCTTTCAATACACGATTTCAGAGATAAAAACAGAAAATTGTTTCACTCAATCAGGATTTTCACATTCCGTCGCAGAACCGGCAACAATTCCTGTTCGAACCAGGGATTCTTCTTCAACCAGCCCGTATTGCGCCAGCTTGGGTGCGGTAGAGCGAGGACGCTCGGACCGTCATTGGCGTGATAGTAAGTTCGCCAGGAACGAACGGTCTCCGTCATGGTCTTCATGCGTCGCGGTCCCAGATGCCAGCCTTGAGCATATTGGCCGACGGCCAGAACAAGCTCTATTTGCGGCATCGCGGCCATGACCTCGTTTCGCCATTGCAGCGCGCATTCGCGCCGTGGTGGCAGATCGCTTCCCTTGTCGTCATACCCCGGAAAACAGAACCCCATCGGCACGATGGCGAAATGCTGAGGATTGTAGAACGTCTCACGATCCACATTCAGCCATTGCCGCAGGCGATCACCCGATGCATCGTTGAACGGCAGTCCGCTTTCATGCACCCGCAGTCCCGGCGCCTGCCCTGCGATCAGAATACGCGCTGTCGCCGATATCACAGCAACCGGCCTCGGCTCATGCGGCAGGAGATCCGCCTCGCCTTTCATCGGGTTGTCGCGACAGATGCGACACGCGGCAATGCGACTGCGCAGATGCGTCAGCGTTTGCCTGTCGGGACAACCGGAAAACGCACCTTCAGCCATTTGTCCATCCAAGAAGATGCCGGATGATCGTCAGCATTCCGGCAGCAGGCGTATCGAGTTCGGCAGCGCGATGGTCGCGCCGCCAGTCCGCGGGCCTCTGAAAATCACCGGACCATATCCCCGCCCGCTCGTCCTGCGCCTTCCTCTGTTCGTCGGAAAACTGGAAGTACCCGGTCGCAACGGCATAACCAGCTTCCACCATCGCGGACGACACATCCCGGCCATCTGACGTACAGTAGACGAGAAGCCGCTCGTAGCGATCACGCGATCCGCCGGAACAACGCACCGTGGCGCCGTCGATGAGACTTTGCATGAAACGGCGCGCCTCGACGCCGCACGACCACACCTTTCCATCCCTTTCGCAGGATTGACGCAGTTCCGGCGCATCGATACCGAGCAAGCGGAAGCGTTCGCCACCACGCGACAACGTATCGCCATCGATTGCGAAAAAACGGCCGGAGTATGTCTCGCTGTTGATCTGATCGAGCCGCGCGGCAATCAGGATGCCGAGGATCATGGCCAGCAGGAAAAGTCCGCCGTCCCGGATAAGAGAGAAGCCTTTGCCTCCATTTCGTCTCATATAACAACAAACCCTTGTCAGAAATGGCAAACAAATCCTTTCACGGCAGCATCTTCTTAAGATTTTCCTCTTAGGCTGCAAGCGTTCATGTCACTTGCGTAGTCACAATGAGTAGAAGCGTCAGCACGTCCACCGACAAGATCATCGTCGACCGGTCGAAGAAGCACCGCAACAAGGCGGTGTTCGACACCGTGAAGGCGACGCGTGAGCGCCTGCAACAGGGCGCAGCGCCGGCCGACGCCTATGAGCGTGAAATGCTGACCATGCACGTCGCCGAGACCCTTCAGGGCGCGACGATCATGCCGCTGTTCATCGTGCTGGCCTCGATCATAGGCGTCTACATCACCCGCGACATCGGCCTCATCGCCTGGTCGCTTCTGGCGCTCAGCGCCCATGCCGTATCGCTGATACTGGTGAAAAGAGCGTCCCGGCAGGAAATCACCACGGAAAATCTGCCTCGCTGGCGCAACCTTTTCCTCGGCTCGCAGATCGTCATCGGCTGCGTATGGGCGATGTTCTCCCTCGTCGAACCGGAATCGAGCGATCCGAGCCTCATGCTGTTCTACAAGGGATCGACCCTGCTGATCGCGCTTTCGCTCACGGCAATGGTCGGCTTCATGTTGCGCCGCGCAACCTTCATGACCTTCCTGCCTGTCCTGGCCGCGCTGTCGGTAACGGCGGCAATATCGCGCAATCCGTTCGATCTCGGCCTCGCACTGATGTTCGGCATGGCCATCCTGTTTTGCCACCGCATCACCAGCAGACTCTACAAATCGAGCGTCAAGCTGCTCTCCTTCCAGACGGAAAAGGACGATCTGATAGCCGAACTGGAAGTGGCCAATTCGGTTTCCGACGAAGCCCGTCGCCGCGCCGAAGAGGCCAATCTCGCCAAGTCGCGTTTTCTTGCATCCATGTCGCATGAACTGCGCACGCCACTGAACGCCATCCTCGGCTTCTCGGAGGTCATGGCGTCGGAAGTGCTCGGTCCGCTCAACAACCCGCTCTATAAGGAATATTCCGGCGATATTCATCGCTCCGGTCAGCACCTGCTGAACCTCATCAACGAAATCCTAGACCTGTCGCGGATCGAAGCGGGCCGTTACGACCTCAACGAGGAATCAGTTTCGCTGCTCGAAATCGCCGAGGATTGCATCGGTATGATCCAGCTGCGCGCCCGTACCAAGAACATCAAGATTGCGCAGCAGTTCGAAAACAGCATGCCACAGGTGTGGGTCGACGAAAAATCGATACGGCAGGTGGTGCTGAATCTCTTGTCCAACGCCGTGAAATTCACGCCGCAGGGCGGCGAGATTCTCGTCAAGGCGGGCTGGACGGCGGGCGGCGGGCAATATGTCTCGATCAGGGATAACGGCCCCGGGATTCCCGAGGATGAAATCCCGGTCGTGCTCTCCGCCTTCGGCCAGGGATCGATCGCGATCAAGAGCGCCGAACAGGGTACCGGTCTCGGCCTACCGATCGTTCAGGCGATCCTGGCCAAGCACGATGGCCAGTTCATCCTGAAATCGAAACTGCGCGAAGGAACGGAAGGCATTGCCATCCTGCCGGCAAAACGCGTGCTGCAGAGCCTGCCCGCAGTCGAGGAAACCCATGCGGTTCAGCCGCGCAGGCGCTCGTTCGCGTAAATAGTAAGATTAGAAGAACAGCGAAACCGTCAGCGAATAGAGCATGAAAAGCCCGTTCGCGACCAGAAGGCAGAACACCGCGAAGGAGCCGAGATCCTTCGCATGCCGCCCGACGGACGAGCGCTCGGGAGAAATACGGTCGATGACCTCTTCGATGGCCGTATTCAGTGCTTCCACGGCAAATAGCAGAAGCATCAGAAGAGCGAAAACGAGGTAGTGGACCAACGGTGCTCCGACAAGCGCAAGCAGCACCAGACCCGCGCCGAACGCAAGAACCTCATGCCGGAAGGCCGCTTCCTGCCACAGGCGCTGAAGGCCCTGCGCCGAGTAACGGGCGGCTGCAAACAGATGCCGCAAGCCTTTTTCCTTGCGGAAAACCGGCCCCTGCTCCGGCGGTTGCGACATCGCGTCCATGCTCATCCTCAGTGGTTGACGCGGGTATCGACGCCCGCAGCCTCGAAGGTTGCCATGCCGGAGTGGCAGGCGGCGGCGGACTTAACGATGCCTGCAGCAAGGGCTGCCCCCGTTCCTTCGCCAAGCCGCATGCCAAGCGCCAGAAGCGGCGTCTTACCCAGTTTTTCGATGGCGGCGAGATGACCCGGCTCGCCCGAAACATGGCCGATCAGGCAATGATCAAGGGCGGACGGATTGGCAGCCTTGAGAAGAGCGGCAGCCGCCGTTGCGACGTAACCGTCGATCAGCACGGGAATGCGCTGCACGCGCGCGGCAAGGATCGCACCGGCAATCGCCGCAATCTCGCGACCACCGAGGCGGCGCATGATTTCGAGCGGATCGGAAAGATGATCCTTGTGGAATTCGACAGCGGCCTTCACAGCGGCAATCTTGCGGGCCAGCACGTCACCTTCGGAACCCGTGCCGGGGCCGGTCCACTCTTCCGCCGTGCCGCCGTAAAGCGCCAGATTGATGGCGGCCGCGACCGTTGTGTTGCCAATACCCATTTCACCGACGCAGAGCAGATCCGTACCACCTGCGATCGCTTCCATGCCGAAAGCCATGGTCGCAGCGCAGTCACGCTCGGAAAGTGCTGCCTCGCAGGTAATGTCGCCGGTCGGATAATCGAGCGCGAGGTCGAAGATCTTCAGCCCGAGATCGTTGGTGACACAGATCTGGTTGATCGCCGCGCCACCCGCTGCAAAGTTTTCCACCATCTGCTGCGTAACGGAGGTCGGATAAGGCGAGATGCCGTGGCGCGTGACGCCATGGTTGCCAGCGAAGATCGCGACGAGCGGACGGGTGACTGCCGGGGCGCGACCGGACCAGGCGGCCAGCCACATGGCGATTTCTTCCAGACGGCCGAGAGAGCCCGCAGGCTTCGTCAGCTGCGCGTTGCGCTCCTTGGCAGCGACCAGCGCATGCGTATCGGGTCCAGGAAGCTCGCGCAGCAGCGCGCGGAAATCATCGAAGGGCATTCCGCTCATGCTCATGATATCGGTCTCTTTCGTGCATCGTGCTCGTGCGCCAGAGAACTTGTGTTTTCCGGCAAATCGGTCTTTGTTGCGCCTCTCATAATCGCGGACGCGTTGCGGAACAACCGGAAATGCGCGCGAAACAGCGGAGATAGCATGAAGGCCGGGGATTTTATTACAGATGTCATGCGCTCCGTGGCCTTTCTCAGCCGTCTGCCGGTTTCCTCCCGTTTTTTCGAGGATGACGATGGCTCGATGCGCCGGACGGCGCGCGCCTTTCCAGCTGCGGGTCTGCTGATCGCCCTTCCCTCCGCCGCAATCATCGCCGTACTCGGACATTTCAACGCCGATCCGGATATGACGGGATGGATCGCCGTCGCCATGATGGCGCTTGTCACCGGGGCGCTGCATGAGGATGGACTGGCCGACACGGCCGATGGATTCGGCAGCGGCAAACCAGCGGAGAAGACGCTGGAAATCATGAAAGACAGCCGCATCGGCACCTATGGCGCCATCGCGCTGATCCTCTCCTTCGCCGTGCGTGCGACTGCTCTCAGCGCGCTTATTGCTGTTCTGCCCGCCAAAACCGCAGCCGCATGCCTGATTGCCGCTGCGGTTGCAAGCCGAGCTCTCATGGTCTGGCACTGGCAGGCAGTGCCTCCTGCCCGAACGTGCGGTGTTGCCGCATCCGTTGGTCAACCGCATGCGATCGAACGCAACGTCGCGCTCGCCACCGGTCTTTTCCTGACGGCGATGTTTACGCTTCACACTCTGCCGCTGCTGCCATTAGTCATTGTGATTGCGGCGGCCTGCGGCGCCGTATGGGGGCTTAACCGGCTATGCCTCCGGAAAATCGGCGGCCATACCGGCGATACCATCGGGGCCTGCCAGCAGATCACGGAGATCGTGATTCTGGTCACCCTTGCCATCGCAATCTGATCTTCTGATATAGACCTCATGGAAACACCGTGTCGCCATATCTGTCTTCTGGATGCAACAGGCCAACTCTGCGTTGGTTGCGGACGCACGCTTGCGGAAATAGGCGGCTGGGCGAGTTACAGCGACGCGGAGCGCGATGCGGTAATGTCAGCACTTCCCACCCGGCTGGCCGCTCTTGAAACCATTGCTACCGAGGAGAACGGAACCGCATGAACAGGCTCACATTCATTCTTCTCGTACTTGCGGTGGGCCTTGGTCTTCTTCTCATCAATCACGACAGCGGCAGAACCTTCGGCATCAGCAACGAGCAGTTCGGCCAGATGGTCTATCTAGTACCGATAGCGGCACTTCTCTCTGCCGGTATTCTTGCGGGGCGCAGAGGAAGCGTAGCGTCAGTCATCCGGCAACTGGCGGTTTGGCTCGTCATCATTCTCGGCTTCGCAGCGGTATACCTTTACCGCTACGACCTTCAGACGTTCGGCAACCGTCTGGTCGGCGGGCTCATACCCGGACGCGCCGTGGTGGTGACGACAGCTGACGGCACGCAGGAGATCGTGCTGCACAAGTCCATGAGTGGGCATTTCGAAGCCGACGTCATGGTCGACGGCAAGACGATCCATATGCTGGTCGACACCGGAGCAAGCTCCATCGTGCTCGCCAATGCCGACGCTGCGGCAATCGGGGTCGACACGGCGAAGCTTCGTTATACCGTGCCGGTCATGACCGCGAACGGCCGCACATCGGCAGCGGCCGTCACCCTGTCGGAAATCGGCATCGGCCCGATCATGCGGCGGAACATTCCGGCTCTCGTCACCCAGGAAGGCCAGCTCGACCAGAGCCTGCTCGGCATGAGCTTCCTGTCAACGCTCGGCTCGCTTCAGATGCAGACCGATGAGTTACGTCTGAGGGACCGGTAAGGTCGCCTGGCAGACCAGCATCACATGTTACTGAACTGTGCTGCGCGCGGCCCTGCCAGAACGACTTCCCAAGCGGATTTATTGCCATATTTCTGGCGTGCTATGTACGTGTAACCTGTGCGGTTCCATGGCTTGATCGATCCGCTCATATTATCGAGAACGTACTCTCCGTCGGACAGACGAACCAGCAGGACGGCGTGATTGTTGCCGCTACGATCAAGCACGACCGAAACGGACATTTTGTTTGACGGAAAACCCGCGTCCAGCAATGCCTTGGTCTTGGCCATGGCATAGTCCTCGCAGTCGCCACGTCCGTCCTTCGGAAGCGACCAGTAATTGCTGCGACCGTAAACGACCGCATCGTCTACCGGGCGGATGGCGCTGTTGACCTTGCGGTTGACCTCGGTAAGCAGCTTAAGCGCCTGCTCGTCACTGAATTTGGCGCCAGCCTTGGCCGAGCATAACCATCCGTAACGCTGACAGGCGGAGGAAAAACCCTCCGGGGCGGAAATGGAGCGGGTTACCGGAAGCTCGCCGGCAGAAGCGTTCGTGCCAAGCGCCATCGCGCCCAGAAGAGCGAATGCAAAAACAGAAATCTTCATGATTACGTCAGTTCCTTCAAAGTGGCCTTGTGATCCAGAGGCAGACTTCATGCCACCCTGTTCACGTATTTAAAGTTTAGGCATTGACTGAAGGTGACCCGACGTCACGTCGTACTCGAACTAAAAAACACCCCTGAAATGCGCCTAAGGCTCACCTCATGGCATGATTAGCCCAAAATTTCAAAAAAAAATTAACATAGCCCGCCTGGATGTGTGCCAAATCGAGAAAATGGGCAGACGCAACAAATATTCCAGAGCAAGTGGGAGGAGGATTAAAGAACAAAGAATCGATAGGATTTTAGAAAAAAATCCTAAAATTAAATAATACTTTCGAGCAATACACAATAATACATAATTAAATAGGATTAAAGTCAAGGATTAACTGCAGAATATCCACAAAACACCGATATATTGTGAATAAAGTCTCATTAATATAGCCTGAAGAATACAGTTAAAACTGCCAATAAGGGAGGAAACCCATGAGCAGTAAGATGACAACTGTGTTCTCATGTATTGCAATCTTGCTCTCCAGCACAACCATGGGAACTGCGCAGACGCGTTTGCAAAGATGCGAATTCGTCACGCCCGGCACTCTTGAAGCTCTGCTCTGCAGGCCAACAGCCTCCATACCCAGATTGGATGGAGCCAACCCTGGCGACAACGACAGGAACAGCGGTGACGTAGAAACAAGCAGTTCGGGTGGCTCAACCAGCAACCCGGGCGGAGGAACGACTGATCCCGGCGGCGGCGGCGGTGGCGGCGGCGGCGGTGGCGGCGGCGGCGGCGGTGGCGGCGGCGGCGGAGGCCATGGCGGTGGCGGCGGCCACGGCGGTGGCGGCGGCCACGGCGGTGGCGGAGGTCACGGCGGTGGCGGAGGCCATGGCGGTGGCGGCGGCCACGGCGGTGGCGGAGGTCACGGCGGTGGCGGAGGCCATGGCGGTGGCGGCGGCCACGGCGGCGGTGGCCATGGCGGTGGCGGCGGCCACGGTGATGGCGGTGGCCATGGCGGTGGCGGAGGCCACGGCGGTGGCGGCCATGGCGGTGGCGGAGGCCACGGCGGTGGCGGAGGCCACGGCGGTGGCGGCCATGGCGGTGGCGGAGGCCACGGCGGTGGCGGCCATGGCGGTGGCGGAGGTCACGGTGACGGCGGTGGCTATGGCGGTGGCGGAGGTCACGGTGATGGCGGTGGCGGAGGTCACGGTGATGGCGGTGGCTATGGCGGTGGCGGAGGTCGCGGTGAAGGTGGCGGCCACGGTCATGGTCACGGTGGTGGCCGTGGTGGCGATAATGATGGCGGCTATGGTGGCGGTTACGGCAAAGATAGCGACTGATCGCCTTATTCTTATCAAAACTGGCGGCCGAGAGGCCGCCAGTTTCCGTTTTATAAAAGTACTCAGCCCCGAACGCGGATTGGTCAGTTGCGCAGACGATACCCGGTCTTGAACATCCAGCCGACAACACCGAGGCACGCCGCAAGGAATAGGGCAATCATCAGCAGACTGAAAACCGGATCGACATCGGCAATGCCGTAGAAGCTCCAGCGGAAACCGCTGATGAGATAGAGCACCGGGTTGAAGTGGCTGACCGTCTGCCAGAAAGGCGGCAGCATATCGATGGAATAGAAACTGCCGCCAAGGAACGTCAGAGGCGGCACGACCAGCATCGGAATGAGATTGAGCTGTTCGAAGTTCGTCGCCCAGATGCCGATGATGAAGCCGAACAGGCTGAAGCTTACCGCTGTCAGCACGAAGAACAGCACCATCATGAACGGATGCTCGATGCTGATATCCACGAAGAATGAAGCGGTTACGAGGATGATGGTCCCGATCATAAGCCCCTTGGTGGCCGCCGCCCCGACATACCCGGCGACGATCTCCGTCATCGCCACCGGCGCCGAGAGGATTTCATAAACCGTACCGGTGAATTTCGGAAAGTAGATACCGAACGAACCGTTGCTGATGCACTGTGTCAGAAGCGTCAGCATGATGAGGCCAGGCGTGATGAAGGAGCCGTAGGAAACGCCGCCAACCTCCTGAATCCGCGAACCGATCGCCGTTCCGAAAACGATGAAGTAAAGCGAGGTGGAGATGACGGGAGACACGACGCTTTGCAACAAGGTACGCCGTGTGCGCGCCATTTCGAAGAGATAGATCGACTTGATTGCCTGGAAATTCATTTCTGGCCTCCGACGAGCGAGACGAAGATATCCTCAAGCGAGCTTTGCCGCGTCGATATATCCTTGAAGTGGATACCCTCCGCCGAAAGCGCGCTGAGCAGATCGGCAATACGGCCCTGCTCGCCATTACCCTCGATTTCATAAGTAATGGTGGAACGATCTTCGGAAAGCGTCAGATCGAAGCCCGAAAGACTGGGAGGAAGCTTGTCGAGCGGCTGGCTAAGTTCGAGGAAAAGCTGCTTGCGACCCAGCTTTCTCATCAGGGTCGTCTTGTCCTCCACCAGCAGAAGCTCACCACCGTTGATGACACCAACGCGATCGGCGATCTCCTCCGCCTCCTCGATGTAGTGGGTCGTCAGAATGATCGTCACGCCCTTGGCGCGCAGATCCTCGACCACCTTCCACATGTCACGACGCAAGGCGACATCCACGCCTGCCGTCGGCTCGTCGAGGAACAGGACCTTCGGCTCGTGCGCCAGCGCCTTTGCGATCAGCACGCGCCGTTTCATCCCGCCGGAAAGCTGCCGCAGCATGTTGTCCTTCTTGTCCCAAAGCGACAGCGACTTCAGGATATGTTCGATCAGTTCGGGGTTCTTCCGCTGTCCATGCAGGCCACGCGAAAAGCTGACCGTGTTCCAGACCGTCTCGAACTGATCCGTCGTCAGTTCCTGCGGCACGAGGCCGATCAAGGCCCGCGTCTGCCGGAAATCCTTCACGACATCATGCCCTCCGACGAACACGGAACCATCACCGGGATTGACGAGGCCGCAGATGATGGAGATCAGTGTCGTCTTGCCGGCACCGTTGGGTCCAAGCAGCGCAAGAATTTCACCCTCCCGGATATCGAGGCTGATACCCTTGAGTGCCTGAAAGCCGTTCGCGTAGGATTTCGTCAGGTTTCGGATCGAAACAATGGCATTCATGGCGAAACTTTCGAAAATTCGATAGATATGCCAGCCATATAGGCCGTTGACGGCACGAACGCCACCCCAACCGCATTAAACACTGTGTTCCGTTAGCGCGGAAAATCAGCCGTAGACGCTGTAGAAGAACTGCGCCGACACGAACACGAGAAACAGGCCGAATGCACGCTCAAGCTGCTGCTTGCTCAGCGCATGCGCAAGCCGTGCCCCGTAAGGCGCGACGATCAGCGTGATCGGGATCAGCAGGATGACGGCAATCCAGTTGATGAAACCGGTAGAAAACGGCGGAAGGCCTGCATCGCCCCATCCCGCCCAGATGTAACCGGCAAGTCCGGGCAGCGAGATGAGAACGCCGACACCGGACGACGTTGCGACCGCCTGATGAATGGAGCGGCCGTAGAGGGTCATGAATGTATTGTTCATCACCCCGCCTCCGACACCCATCAGCCCCGAGAACAGGCCAATACCCATACCAACAATAAAACGGGTGGGGTTGCCGGGCAGATCCGAACCGAGATGCCAGCTTGCACGGTTGAAGATCATCCGGAACGCAAGAACGAGCGCGATGAAAGCGAAGATCAGCCGAAGCGCGACGCTGGACGCGTAGGCCGCAACCACCGATGCGAGGATCGTACCCAGCGGCACGGCAACGATCCAGCCTCTCAGCAATGCGAGATCAACAGCACCCTTCTGCCGATGCGTCAGGAAGGAGCGAATGGAGGTTGGCACAATGATGGCCAGCGATGTCCCGAGCGAAAGATGCATCCGCACGTCTTCCGGCACCTCGAGAATTCCGAAGACGTGATAAAACACCGGCACCAGCACGGCACCGCCACCGATGCCGAACAATCCGGCCAGCAGACCCGCAATGATACCCGCCCCTGCAAGAGCGGCTGCGAACAGTGCTATTTCCGAAATTGGCGGCATGAAATCGATTGACCCCGGTCTGTCACGAACGTGTGATGGTGATACCCTATGAGAATGTTACGGCAAGCCTCATCGTGAGCCTGCCGGTACGGCCAATGCACATTTGTGAAACGGCTTCGAAACGGCCGCCGCCGCCTTCGAAGCCTGGATTTCATGTATTCTGTTTTATTCTGCCTTCGGGACCGCACACACCCCGCGTCGTTGTCCCGTTTTCACCGGCCTTCGGGCCGGTTTTTTCTTCGTCAGCTTCCCCGTCTGCGCTCAGTCGCAGTGACGGTAGCCGGATTTGCGGGTGCGCAGATCGAAATGGAAGTGGTTCCAGTGATTGGGATCGCTGCCCGGGCCAAGTACGGTCGAAAAATATTTGCAGCTGTCTGTCCGGACTGCCTTCAGAAGCGCCTTTTCGCGGAAAGCGAAGAAATTCTTTTTCCGGACATCGATTTCCTTACCGTTTTTCAGGGTGATCGTGCCGATATCGATGGCATTTCCACGCGCATGTTCGGACCAGGGGTTGCTGGAACGGGAGTTCATTTTACGGCAGGAATAGCCACCCATCGGCGTGATCCGCTCTACCCCGGAAAGGTACCGGAAGCGCGACGACGGCACGAGCTCGAACTTGACCCATTTGGCAAAGGCGAGCGTCACCTGGCAGTTGAGCTTGACCGCCGGACGGACTGCGACGCCACTGGCCAGACCGCTGAGCTCGATGGGATAATCAATGCCGCAGGTCGGGCCATCCGCAATCCGCGCCACATCTCGGAAAGCGACGCCCAGACGGCGAAGCTCGGCACGGCAGGCAACCTCGGAAGACGGCATCATGCCGGGCGGCATGCCCTGACGGCTGCTTTGCCCTGCACCGCCCCTCATCGGATCATTGGGCATCAGCATGGCAACTTCCTCGACCGGCTGGCCGCGCGAACCACCGGCAGGCGGTGGCGGTATCAGCCGGGACTGGCCGACCGGCTGCTGCTGGCGCGCCGGGGATCGAAGCGTGGGGTTATCGGTGCCTATACCGTCCACCACAGGCTGGGCCGACGCGCCTTCTGCGATATCCGCATCCTGCTCCTCGGCCAATCCGCGAACCGGTTCCACGCCCAGCATGGAATCCATGTTCACGCCACCCTGGCCTTCAGCGATCTGATCGGCGACAGGCTGACGCGCCATACCCTGATCTTGAAGGCTCTGCCCTTGAAAATTCTTGCCGCTCGCTGCCATGCGCGCCTGATGCTGGCCGTCGAGTGTGGAATAACTTCCCTGCGGCGCCTGAAGCAAGGGATCGTGCGAGGCATAAGGGTCCGGCATCGGTTGGGAAACGGCGGAATAGTCGCCCATCTGCCCGGTCATCTGATCGGTCTGGCGAACGGCACCGGGCGGTGCGCTGTAGGGCTGTTGCTGCCGTGAAGAACCTATCGCGCCGACGCGGGTCGTGCCATCCACGTCCGCAGGAGGAACAAGCCCCTCGGCAGAACACGACACCATCACCGTCGAAATCATCAGCAACGTCACGAAACGACGCGGAAGGGAAGCATACGCCATACCAGAACCTGTACCTTCAGCGGCCTCTGGAGCGCCGTGCATTCTTCCGAACACACGAGGGACGATCCAGAACTTGAACCTGTGCATCGTTCATCCTGAAAATCGGCGACGATTTTCAGGCGGATGCGCGAGAGCGGCAATACAGGGAAAATTTTAATAAAACGCGGTAAACGAAGTCTTATCGCGACGTTAAAAGCCCCGAAAATCCGTTAACTGCCTGCTTGAAATGACAAAAGGCGCGGCCAGAACCGCGCCTTTCCTATTTTTCGAAGGCCTTGATTAGGCCGCACGGGACATCGAGCGGCCTGCCTGTTGCCCAAGTTCAAAACGCGACAGCAGCGCCTGCAGCTGGCGGCTTTCTTCGGCAAGCGTCTGGCTGGCGGCGGTGGTTTCCTCAACCATTGCCGCGTTCTGCTGGGTCATCTGGTCCATGTGATTCACGGAGGTGTTGATCTCGTGCAGACCCGTCGCCTGCTCACGCGCCGCCGTGGCGATGGAGTTGACGTGGCCATCGACGCGATTGACCAGACCAACGATCTCATCCAGCGCGTCGCCCGTCGAGCGCACGAGACGCACGCCGCTGCCGACTTCCTCCGCCGAACTGTTGATCAACGACTTGATCTCCTTTGCAGCGTTGGCAGAGCGCTGCGCCAGTTCGCGCACCTCCTGCGCTACCACAGCAAAACCGCGCCCCGCCTCACCCGCGCGCGCCGCCTCGACACCGGCATTGAGTGCCAGAAGATTGGTCTGGAACGCAATCTCATCGATCACCGAAATGATCTGCCCGATCCTTTTCGACGAATCCTCGATACGTCCCATGGCAGCAACGGCATCGCGAACGATCTCGCCGGAACGTCCGGCGCTCGTTTTCGTATCACCGACCATCTGGCGTGCCTCATTGGCCCGCTCGGAGGCAGTACGCACCGTCGCCGTGATCTCATCGAGCGCGGCTGCAGTCTGCTCCAGCGCCGCAGCCTGCTGTTCTGTCCGACGTGACAGGTTGCCGGTCGCCTCACTGATATCCGAAGCGCTGTCGTTGACAACATGGCTGGTTCGACTGATCGCTTCGATGACCTGATGGAGGGCACCAACCGCGCGATTAAAATCCACACGCAGCTTTTCGTACTCGGCGCCGATATCGGAGATTTCCACCGTCAGATCACCATTCGCAAGGTTTTCTAGCGCGTGGCCAAGCTGACCCATGGCGTAGTCCTGCCGCTCGGAGGCAGAGCGCAACGTCTGTTCGTTGCCGCGACGCGTTTCTTCCAGCGCGCGCTGCTGTTCGGCTTCCCGCACCTGCAGGGCACTGCGCTCGTTGACGGAATCGCGCAGCACAAGAAGGGTTTTCGCCATTGCGCCGATTTCGTTCGTCCGATCTGCAAACGGCACCTCCGCTTTACCGTCCCCATCCGCAATACGGTTCATGCTCTGCTTGATCCGCTCGATCGGCTTGACGACACCGCGGATCGTGGCCGTGGCTGCACCAATCACCAGCAGTCCGCCGACGAGGCAGATTGCGGCGTTCAGATAGGCGTCCCTCCAGAAAACCGCCTTGAGATCGTCCACATAGACACCCGTGCCAACTACCCAGCCCCACGGCGCAAAACCGGCGACGTGCGAGAACTTCTCGACCGGCTCCGGCTCACCCGGCTTCGGCCAGTAATAATCGACAAAACCCTGCCCCCCGGCCTTGACTGTATTGACGAACTCCACGAACAGCGCCTTGCCGTTAGGATCCTTGTTGCCGGAAAGATCGGTGCCGTTCATTTCCGGTTTGATCGGGTGCATCACCATCCTGGGATGCATGTCGTTGATCCAGAAATAGCCGCTGCCATTCCCATATCGCATCGCTGCAATCGTGGCCTTGGCCTGTTGCTGCGCTGCCTCCCGCGTAAGGCTTCCGCCCTGCTCCATGCGATAATACTGGTCGAGAATGGCAATGGCCGTGTGGTTCATCGCCTCCAACCCTGCTTTACGTTCCCGCTCCATTCCCCGGTAACTTTCCAACAGGCTGAACGTAAGAGCAGTCGCCAATATCACCAGAAACAGCGCGACAAGCGCATAGAGACGCACAGATATCTTGGTGTTTTTCATGTGTTCGACCGCCTATAGTTGTAATTTAGCCAGCCAAATATAAAAGCGAAGAATTGATTATTATTAAATATAGCCATCATACCTTAGTATTGTTGCCTCAATACATGGAAAAATAGCTACCGCAACGCAGCAACACGCTGGAGATGTACGGAAAATTTCAAACCGAGAGGGTTCCGTCTGTTTTTTAAAGACGCCTTTAACGTTGATGCCTTTATGCTGTTTCTTGAATTTTCAGCATTGAGAGGCGAGCCATGGCGAGGCCGAATTTCCGCTTTACCCATTACGATCTGAAGGAACTGCGTGCGGGAACGATCATCGAAATATCATTGTCGGCGGTCAACAACGTACGCCTCATGACTGGCGCGAACTTTCAACGTTTCACCGAACTCCTCGATTTCAAGTATCTTGGCGGCGTCGCCAAAAAATCGCCGATCCGCATTACCATCCCCGAAACACTGCATTGGCATCTGGTGGTCGATGCCGAAGGCCACAGCGGATTGGCGGAATCTTCCGTCAAGATGCTGCCGGCACCGGCGGCAGCCATGCCTCAGCGAAAGGCATCCTAGCGCTCCACAGCGCATGCGGGATGCATCCGGAAAAGAATCTGAAAACAGGCAGATACGCCCGCTTTTGGAATCTGCCTGTGAAACGGATGATTCTTTTTGTGAAGAGCAGCGCCTAGCGCTGCCCTCTCTCCCGCCGAAGCTTCGCCCACCAGTCGAGCCTTTTGCGGATTTCACGCTCGAACCCACGATCCGGCGGATCGTAAAACGTGGTGCGCCCCATCTTTTCGGGGAAATAATCTTGCCCTGAGAAGGCATCCGGCTCGTCGTGGTCGTAACGATAACCGTCACCGTACCCCTCGCCCTTCATCAACTTCGTCGGCGCGTTCAGAATATGCTTGGGCGGGACCAGCGAGCCGTTTTCCTTGGCGGCGCGCATGGCCGCTTTGAAGGCGGTATAGACGGCATTCGATTTCGGTGCGGTCGCGAGATAAACGCAGGCCTGCGCAAGCGCCAGCTCCCCTTCCGGCGACCCCAGATAATCATAGGCATCCTTGGCAGCATTGCAGACCGTCAGCGCCTGCGGGTCGGCAAGCCCGATATCCTCGACTGCCATCCTGACCAGCCGCCGCCCGATGTAGAGTGGATCTTCACCCGCATCGAACATGCGGCAAAGATAATAGAGCGCCGCATCGGGATCCGAGCCGCGCACGGATTTATGCAGTGCCGAGATCAGATTGTAGTGACCGTCCTGGCTCTTGTCGTACACCGGAGCACGCCGCTGCACGATACGCGTCAGCCCTTCGGTGTCGAACGTTTCGTCCTTGCGCGCCGCCCGCCACACCTCTTCGGCCAGCGTCAGCACCGCACGGCCATCGCCATCCGCCATACGGATCAGGCTGGCGCGCGCATCGTCGGTCAGCGGCAGCGGCTTTCCCTCTGCCTGCTCGGCGCGCTTCAGCAGTTCCCCGAGGCTTTCCTCGTCATGCGAGTGGAACGTCAGAACCCTCGCTCGCGACAAAAGAGCGGCATTCAATTCGAAAGAGGGGTTTTCAGTCGTCGCACCGACGAGGATGATGGTCCCGTCTTCCATCACTGGAAGGAAGCTATCCTGCTGCGCCCGGTTAAAACGATGAATCTCGTCGACGAACAGCAGCGTCTGCCGCCCGCTCATGCGCCGGGCGCGCGCCGCTTCAAAGACCTTCTTGAGGTCTGCCACACCGGAAAAAATCGCGGAAATCTGTTCGAATGCAAGGCCCGCCTCACCCGAAAGCAGCCGGGCAACCGTTGTCTTGCCCGTGCCGGGCGGCCCCCAGAAGATCATCGAGCCAAGCGAGCCGCTGTCGATCATGCGACGTAGAGCGCCCTCTTCACCCGTCAGGTGTGACTGGCCCGTCACCTCCGCCAGCGTCGTCGGACGCAGACGGTCTGCAAGAGGCCGCCTTTTGGCGACCTCGGCTGGAACCTTTGGGGCGAAGAGATCGTCACTCATCGAAGGAACTGTCTGATACGCTGGCCATCCCGCAGGATTTCCACGCGCCAGAAGCCCGGATTGTCATCGAGCGCCTTTGCAATGGCTGCGCTGGACGCAATGTCCTCGCCATTCAGCGACAGGATGATGTCCTTCGGCTGGAAGCCGACGCGGAACGCCGGCGAACCGCGTTTCACGTCGACGATCACCACGCCCGTCACCTGGCTCGGCATACGCAGTTCATCCGCCAGCTTTGGCGAGAGGTTGGCGACGCTAGCGCCAGCAAATGGGTTACGGCCTTCGATCAACCGCTCGTCACGCGGCGCGGTTTCCGGCGCCGTGTCGAGAGCGATGGTGACTTTCTTGGCCTGCCCCTTGTCCATGACCGTCAGCTCGGCGGATTTGCCGATGCCCGCCGTCGTCAGGCGGTAGCCCAGCGCATCCGGGTGCTCCACCTCGAAGCCGTTGACGGCCGTGATGACCTGCCCCGGCTCGATACCCGCCTTCTCGGCAGGACCGCCCTTGACGACGCTGACCACAAGCGCGCCTCTGGCGCGGTCAAGACCAAGCGCTTCCGCCACATCCGACGTGACAGGATCGAAAGTCGCGCCGATATAGGGCCGCTGGAAGCTCGCATCACCCTTTTCAGCTGCCGCAATGAACACCCGGACCAGATTGGCGGGAATGGCAAAACCGATGCCGTTGGAACCGCCACCCTTGGAGAAGATCGCCGTATTGATGCCGATCAGCTCACCGGTCATGTTCATCAACGCACCGCCGGAATTGCCGGGGTTGATGGACGCATCGGTCTGGATGAAGAAGCCGAAATCACCCTGCACCACCTGATTGCGCGCTAGCGCCGAAACGATGCCGCTGGTAACCGTCTGGCCGACACCGAACGGGTTGCCGATGGCAAGCACCAGATCACCGACCTCCACCGCATCCGAATTGCCAAGCGGCAGCATCGGGAACTGTTCCTTGGCATCGATCTGCAACACGGCAAGATCGAGCCGGTCGTCTTTCAGCAGAACCTTGGACGGGAATTCCCGTCCGTCCGCCAGAGCGACCTTGATGTCGTCGGCACCCTCGATGACGTGATTGTTCGTCACGACAAGACCGCCCGCCGTCACGATCACGCCGGAACCGAGCGAGGATTGTTTTTCCGTGCGGTTCGGCAACTGCTGGCCGAAGAACTGTTCGAAGAACGGATCGCCTGCAAACGGCGAAAGGCGGCGCTGAACGACGCGCTCGGCATAGACATTCACCACCGCGCCCGCCGTCCGCTTGACGAGCGGCGCAAAGGACAGCTGCATTTCCGTGTGGCTGGTCGGTACGGTCTTGTTGTCCTGAGCACCGGCCGCGGCAGGCAGAAGGAGAAGTGCTGCAAGAACACCGCTGGACAGACATTTCAACACGCTCTGCATGTGATTCCTCATCGTCATCAATATGATGGAGTTATAACTCCTGACCCTATAAATGAAAGCGCGGCAAGATGATGGCCTGAGCTTTCTGGAACACGCGGGTGGAACCAAGCGCGACCTTCAGGCTTTTGCGACCTGACAACTATCAGGGATAACAAACAGCATGACGTTCAGATCCACTCTTCTTGCTCTTTCCGTCGCAACGATGGCCATCGCCGCGACGACGCCCGTTCATGCCGCCAGCTTCGACTGCGAGAAGCCGGACCTAGCAGCCGATGAAAAGGCGATCTGCGACAATCGCGTGCTCAACGATCTGGACGTCAAAATGGTGACGACCTTCGATATTCTGACGCAGCTGATGGCCATGGGCGCTCGCGACACGCTGCGCGAAGAGCAAAGCCAGTGGCTGAAGAAACGTCAGGAGTGTGGTCCTGACGCCACGTGCCTGACGGGAGCCTATCATGAGCGCATGAAAAAGCTCGGCGAGGCCTTCGAGAACATCTCGCGGCCCCTTTGAATCCCTGCCCCTGGTAATCAGGCAGCGCGGATGATGTTTTCCATCAGCCCATGCAACTGGTCGCGATAACCGGTTCTGGCGGAAGGCGCGTCCTCCCGCGAGGTCATAACCACCGACAGCTTTTTCGCGGGCACGATGTAAAGCATCTGCCCACCGTAGCCCCACGCGTAATAGACCCGCTCACCCGCCATATCCTTGATGAACCAGCAATAACCGTAACCATCACCGTTGAAGACGGAATTGGTACGCTGCTGCCAGGACTGGTCGATCCATTCCTGGGAAATGAGGCGCTCACCGTCCGCCGTGACACCGCCTCGTCTGTAAAGCTCGCCAAAGGCCAGAAGTGATCGCGCCGTCATCGCCATCTGGTTGCCGCCGAGATAGATACCCTGCGGATCCCGATCCCACGCGCCAATGGAGAAACCTTTCAAAGGACGAAACCAGTCTCTTGCCAGAGAGAGCGTGGAACGTCCTGACGCCTTGGTCAAAATGGCTGAGAGGAGATGGGTAGAACCAGTGGAATAGAGCATGCCGCCGCCCGGCTCCCCTGCAAAACCGGAACCAAGCGCCGTCTTCACCCAGTCACGGCTGGCGACCCAGCGGCCATAATTCGGTCCCGACATACGTTCCAGACCGGATTGCATGGACAGCAGGTTTCCAATGGTGACCCTTTCGAGCCGCGGATCGGGATTCGGCGGAAAGCTGCTGCGCAGCACCGTCGCAATCGGCTGATCGGTGCTTTGAAGGATTTTTCGCTCGATCGCCAGGCCGACCAGAGCCGAAACGATGGACTTCGACGCCGACTTGATGTTCGTGGACCCATTGAGCGCGGCGCCATGATAGGCGCGGCCGGCAATCTCGCGCCCGTCGACGCTGACGACGACGGTCTTCAGGCTGGAAAGCCCATCGGCCCCTCCAAGCACAACATCGAACCGGTCATCTCCCCCGCTGGTCTGGGCGCGGGCAATGGAAGCAAAAGGCAAAGTGCCGAGAATGGCGAGCGCTGTTCGTCTTTTCATGATGGCAACATAAGAACGGATGGACTTCGAAAAAGCTTTGACGGCAGCACATCACTCCAAAGTGACCAGCACCAATCCGCCTGTCTTGGCAACTTACCGAACATTTTCAGAATTTTAGTGCCAACTTCGGATTCAGATCCCTAAAAACTTGAATCGTTTTCTGAGACAACGCCTTCCGACAAAAAAGCCGCCCCAGAGGGCGGCTTCGCTTTGCGTTAAAGGTGGAGAACCATCACTCCGCGTCAGGAAGAATACGCACGGCGCCCTTGTCAGCACTGGAAGCGAAAGCCGCGTAAGCCTTCAGAGCCGTCGTGACATTGCGCTTGCGGATTTCTGCTGGCTTCCAGCCGAGCTGATCCTGCTCGGCACGGCGTGCTGCAAGTTCGGCATCCGAAACCTTGAGGTTGATCGTGCGGTTGGGAATGTCGATTTCGATAGTATCACCCTGACGAACCAGGCCGATGGCTCCACCCTGCGCCGCTTCAGGCGAGGCGTGACCGATGGAAAGACCGGACGTGCCACCGGAGAAGCGACCATCGGTGATGAGCGCGCAAGCCTTGCCCAATCCCTTCGACTTCAGATAGCTGGTCGGATAGAGCATTTCCTGCATGCCCGGCCCACCCTTCGGTCCTTCGTAACGAATGACGACGACATCGCCTTCTTTCACTTCATTGGAAAGAATGCCCTTAACAGCAGCGTCCTGGCTTTCATAAACCACAGCCGTTCCGTTGAATTTGAGGATCGACTCGTCCACACCCGCCGTCTTCACGATGCAGCCGTCCAGCGCGATGTTGCCGTACAGAACAGCCAGACCGCCATCCTTGGAGAACGGCTTTTCAACGGAGCGGATAACGCCGTTGTCGCTGTCCGTATCCAGATCGTCCCAGCGCGAAGACTGGCTGAAGGCAACCTGCGTCGGCACGCCACCCGGTGCCGCCTTGAAGAATTCACGAACGGTTTCCGAATTGGTGCGGGTGATATCCCAACGGTCGATGGCGTCGCCCAGCGTTGCTTCGTGGACCGTGTAGCAATCACGGTTGATGAGACCGCCGCGGTCAAGTTCACCCAGAATACGCATGATCCCGCCTGCACGGTGCACGTCTTCCATGTGCACGTCCTGCTTGGCGGGCGCGACTTTGGAAAGGCACGGCACCTTGCGTGACAGGCGGTCGATATCTTCCATGGTGAAATCGACGCCGCCTTCATGGGCCGCGGCCAGAATGTGCAGAACCGTGTTGGTCGAACCGCCCATCGCGATATCCAGCGACATGGCGTTTTCGAATGCGGCCTTGGAGGCGATGCTGCGCGGCAGGACAGTCTCGTCATCCTGTTCGTAATAACGACGGGCCAGATCAACGATCAGATGGCCAGCCTCGACGAACAGACGCTTGCGATCCGAATGCGTGGCGAGCGTCGAGCCATTGCCCGGCAGCGAAAGGCCGAGCGCCTCGGTCAGACAGTTCATGGAATTGGCCGTGAACATGCCCGAGCAGGAACCGCAGGTCGGGCAGGCGGAACGCTCGATGATCTGCACCTCCTCGTCCGAAACCTTGTCGTCGGCGGCGGCAACCATGGCGTCGACCAGATCGAGCGCGACCTTCTTGCCGTGAAGTACGACCTTGCCGGCTTCCATCGGTCCACCCGAAACGAATACGGCCGGAATATTGAGGCGCATGGCGGCGCTCAGCATGCCGGGTGTGATCTTGTCGCAGTTGGAAATGCACACCATCGCGTCTGCACAGTGGGCATTCACCATGTACTCGACACTGTCGGAAATGATTTCGCGCGACGGCAGCGAATAGAGCATGCCGTCATGGCCCATCGCGATGCCGTCATCCACGGCGATCGTGTTGAATTCCTTGGCAACGCCGCCAGCAGCTTCGATCTCGCGCGCCACGAGCTGGCCCAGGTCTTTCAGGTGAACGTGACCCGGCACGAACTGGGTGAAAGAGTTCACAACCGCGATGATCGGCTTCCCGAAATCGCCGTCCTTCATGCCGGTGGCGCGCCAAAGGCCGCGGGCACCGGCCATGTTACGGCCGTGGGTTGTCGTTCTGGAGCGATAAACTGGCATGGTGTTGTCCTCGATCTGTTGGCAAAGGGCTAACCCCGCTATACGAGGCACCTTCCCTTCCCGTTTGCCGTTTTTCTAGCGTAAACCGCAGGCCCTGTCACTGTCACCTTCGGGCAAAACAGTACGGTTCGGTACGGTACGCACGACTATCGTCCTGCAATCCACACAGATGACATCACGAATCCGCGATTTTTGGGGTCTGCCTGCGGTTTTTGTGACGCGCCTTGAAACATCTCTGTGCAACAGCCGTATTCATTATCATAATCGATTTATCGTCGGCACGCCCGGCTTTTATGGAGGTTCACATGCCCGCCTATCGTCCCCCTCGCATTGCACCCAGCGAGATCACGCCAAAAGGCATCTATCTTTCGCGACGGTCCTTTCTGGGAACTGCGGCGGGCCTGGCGGCTGTTGGCCTTACCGGGCGGGAAGCCATCGCTGCACCGCTTGCGGCAAAACCGGGTCCCTACAAGCTGGACGAGAAGCTGACACCGCTGGACGCGGTCACGAGCTACAACAACTTCTATGAATTCGGCGTCGGCAAATCCGATCCGAAGGAATATTCCGGCGACTTCAAGCCGACTCCGTGGACGGTGAAGGTGGATGGCCTTGTCGGCAAGCCGCAGGAATTCGGCATAGAGGAACTGCTGAAATATCCTCTGGAAGAGCGCACCTACCGTATGCGCTGTGTAGAGGGCTGGTCGATGGCTATTCCGTGGATCGGTTTTCCGCTGGCAGCATTGCTGGATAAGGTCGAGCCGCTCGGCAGCGCAAAATATGTTGCTTTTGAAACCGTTGTCAGGCCCGAGGAAATGCCGGGCCAGCGTGGTCTGTTCCAGCCTCTGAAATGGCCTTACGTCGAAGGCCTGCGGCTGGATGAGGCCCGCCATCCGCTGACCATTCTTGCGCTCGGCCTGTACGGCGAAACATTGCCCAACCAGAACGGCGCGCCGATCCGCCTCGTCGTTCCGTGGAAATACGGCTTCAAGGGCATCAAATCCATCGTGCGCATCTCTCTGGTGGAAAAGCAGCCGGAAACCACCTGGAAAAACTCCAATGCCCGCGAATACGGCTTCTATTCAAACGTCAATCCACATGTGGATCACCCACGGTGGAGCCAGGCGACTGAGCAGCGCATCGGCGAAGGCGGGTTTTTCGGCGTGGAAAACCGCCCTACCCTGATGTTCAACGGGTATGAAGAGGTCGCCAGCCTTTATACGGGCATGGACCTGAAAGCGAACTACTGAACATGGCTTTCGCTCTGTCTTTACCATCCCTGCCGAAACGCTACCAGCCAGCGGCAATCTGGTCGCTATACGTCATCGGCCTTGCCCCCGGCGTCTGGTATTTTTACCTCGCCGCAACCGGCGGCCTCGGCTTCAACCCGGTCAAGGAGTTCGAGCACCTGCTCGGCATATGGGCGCTGCGCTTTCTCTGTCTGGGGCTGTGTGTGACGCCGTTGCGTGACCTCTTCAACATCAACCTCATCGCCTACCGGCGCGCACTGGGGCTGATCGCCTTTTATTATGTACTGGCGCATTTCACCGTCTATCTGGTGCTCGACCGCGGCCTGATCTTCAGTTCCATCGTCGGGGATATTCTCAAGCGCCCCTATATCATGCTCGGCATGGCCGGGCTTGCCATGCTCGTCCCGCTGGCTCTGACTTCCAACCGCTGGTCGATCCGCAAGCTCGGCAACCGATGGAACTCGCTGCACAAACTTGTCTATCCGATCCTGCTGGCGGCTGTTCTGCATTTCGTTCTGGCGCGAAAATCCATCACGCTCGAACCGGCATTCTACATCGGCGTCGTGGTCATCCTGCTTGGCTATCGGTTGGTGCGGCCAACCCTCATGGCAAGGAAACGGGCAAAGAAGGCCGCGAGACCAATACCCGCGAGATAACAGGCAATATTCCACAGAGAGAAGACACGGCCGAGCAACAGCGCTCCGGCCGTTGTCGCGCGAAACGCATCCAGTGCCGGAAAATGCACGAGGCGGATCGATTCGACGGTGATGGCCACTGACACGGCCGCCGGGAAGGCAAGCGCATGGCGTTTACGTGGCAAGACCGCCGCAATGCCCAGATAGACCATCGATCCCCAGAGGATCGATCCTCCATACTTCACGACAATGAACGGCAGACCGATACTGTAGCCGTATCCACGCAGCATGAGCCCCGTGAAAATCACGCAGCAGGCGCCAACGAAGTGCCAGAAATGCCATGCAGGAACCAGGTTTAAGCGTTCGGTCATCGTGGCGCTTTATTCCCGCTTTGCTATAGATATGCAACATCTTCATTTTTGACGTGCAGAAGGATTACCCGTTGAGCGACCCAGCCTATCCAGCAAGCCGCCTTTCGGTCATCGATTCCCTGCTCTGCGATTATCAGCCATGGGGCAAGCTGACGGGCATCAGGCGTTTCATCGTCGAGTTCCTCTATTTCGGCATAAAGGAAGCGCGGGCCTGCATGTTTGCCGGACTGTTTTTCCTCTCGATCTTCCTTGTCCCCCGCGAAGGACTCTTCGGATTACCCCGCTACGACGTGCTGCTTGTCATCGCGCTCGGCATTCAGTTCTTCATGATCTGGAGCAAACTGGAAACGCTGGATGAGGCCAAGGCCATCCTGCTGTTTCATATCGTCGGTTTCGCGCTCGAAGTCTTCAAGACGTCGGGTAGCATCCAGTCCTGGTCCTATCCGGATTTTGCCTATTCGAAGGTGTTGGGCGTGCCGCTGTTTTCGGGTTTCATGTATGCGGCCGTCGGCAGCTATATCATTCAGGCGTGGCGCCTGCTGGATGTACGGATCCGCCACCACCCGCCCTACTGGATGGCAACGCTGATCGGCATTGCCATTTACGCCAACTTCTTCACACATCACTTTATCGGCGACTATCGCTGGTACGTCGCCGCCTGTGCGCTCGGCCTCTACGCCCGCGCCACGGTGATCTATCGCCCCTATGATACAGACCGGAGAATGCCGCTGCTGCTGTCGTTCATTCTCATCGGCTTCTTTGTCTGGCTCGCAGAAAACATCTCCACATTTTTCGGCATCTGGAAATACCCGAACCAGCTCGGGGCGTGGTCTGCCGTTCACATCGGCAAATGGAGTTCCTGGTCGCTCCTGGTCGTCATGACATTCGCGATCGTGTCACACCTGAAACATATCAAGAGACGCATCCACGTCCCTGAATAGGCCACGGCTCGGATTGTCACTCCTGACGGCTGTAGGCGCGATGGACATCAGAAAAGCACTCCTCGCCTTCCACACAGCAAACAAAAAAGCCGGGTGATCGCTCACCCGGCCTTTTATTGAACGACGCTGGAAGCGTCATAACTTATGCGGCTTCAGCAGCTTCAGCTTCAGCAGCGACGCGAGCCTTGTCGGCTGCGCCCTTGGCGTCGACGTCGCGCTCGACGAATTCAACAACTGCGAGAGCAGCGTTGTCGCCCTGGCGGAAGCCAGCCTTCATGATACGCAGGTAGCCGCCGTTGCGGTTTGCGTAACGAGCTGCGATCGCGTCGAACAGCTTGCGAACGGCGTCCTGATCCTTGATCTGCGAGATCGCCTGACGACGAGCGTGCAGGTCGCCGCGCTTGCCGAGGGTCACGAGCTTCTCAACGATCGGGCGAATTTCCTTCGCCTTCGGAAGCGTGGTTACGATCTGCTCATGGGTGATGAGCGAAGCAGCCATGTTGGCAAACATTGCCTTGCGGTGGCTGGCGGTTCTATTGAGCTTGCGGCCTGAATTTCCGTGGCGCATTGCTATTCTCCTTTAGTGCAGGTTTCCTGTTAGGACCTGCCGTTTCCTGGCACATGCAGGTGACTTACCTGCTGTTTGACGGGGAAAGGCAGTCTTTAAAGGGTCTGCCTTTTTGCTTGTTAGTACTGGTCTTCGTAACGCTTGGCGAGATCTTCGATGTTCTCTGGCGGCCATGCCGGCACTTCCATGCCGAGGTGCAGACCCATGGAAGCGAGAACTTCCTTGATTTCGTTAAGCGACTTGCGACCGAAGTTCGGAGTGCGAAGCATTTCGGCCTCGGTCTTCTGGATCAGGTCGCCGATGTAGACGATGTTGTCGTTCTTCAGGCAGTTTGCCGAACGAACGGACAGCTCGAGCTCGTCGACCTTCTTGAGAAGCGCCGGGTTGAACGCGAGTTCGGTAACCGATTCTTCTTCTGCTTCCTTCTGCGGCTCGTCGAAATTGACGAAGACGCCAAGCTGGTCCTGAAGGATACGAGCGGCGAAGGCAACGGCGTCTTCGCCGGAAACCGAACCGTTGGTCTCGATCGTCATGATCAGCTTGTCATAGTCGAGAACCTGGCCTTCACGGGTGTTTTCCACCTTGTAGGACACTTTCTTGACCGGAGAATAGAGGCTGTCCACCGGAATGAGGCCGATCGGGGCATCTTCCGCGCGGTTGCGCTCTGCCGGCACGTAACCCTTGCCGTTGTTGACGGTGAATTCCATGCGGATTTCAGCGCCATCGTCGAGCGTGCAGATAACGTGGTCCGGGTTGAGGATCTCGATGTCGCCTACCGTCTGGATATCACCAGCGGTCACGGCACCCGGACCCTGCTTGCGCACGACCATGCGCTTGGAATCGTCACCATCCATCTTGATGGCGATTTCCTTGATGTTGAGCACGATATCCGTCACATCTTCCCGTACGCCGGGGATGGAGGAGAACTCATGCAGAACGCCGTCGATCTGCACAGCGGTGACAGCAGCGCCGCGCAGCGAGGACAGCAGAACGCGGCGAAGCGCGTTGCCGAGCGTAAGACCGAAACCACGCTCCAGCGGCTCGGCAACAAGCGTTGCCTTGGTGCGGCTGGACGAGGTGAACTCGACCTTGTTCGGCTTGATAAGTTCCTGCCAGTTCTTCTGAATCATCTTTAAACCTTCCGTTCGCCGCCACCATCCAATCGTGACGGACCGAGCATGAAAACATCGAGAGGAACCGAAAAAGGTTCATCGATGGGTTCTTGAGCGCAAGTCCGCCGATCGAAATCAGCGCGCACACGCCAGATACACGAAAATTCCGCCAGACCGAAAGGCAAGGCGGAATTTCCGAACCACGGTCGCGTCAGACGCGGCGCTTCTTGCGCGGACGGCAACCGTTGTGCGGGATCGGCGTCACGTCGCGAATGGAAGTAATCATGAAACCGGCAGCCTGCAGAGCGCGAAGTGCCGATTCACGACCCGAACCCGGACCGCAAACTTCGACTTCAAGCGACTTCATGCCGTGTTCCTGAGCCTTCTTCGCGCAATCTTCAGCAGCGATCTGGGCAGCGAACGGGGTCGACTTACGCGAACCCTTGAAGCCCTTTGCACCAGCTGACGACCAGGCGATAGCATTGCCCTGCGCGTCAGTGATGGTGATCATCGTGTTGTTGAAGGTCGAGTTGACGTGCGCAACGCCAGACGTGATATTTTTGCGTTCGCGACGACGGACGCGTGCGGCTTCCTTGGCCATGGTATACCTTTCGTTGATCTCTTCACCGCCGTAACACCAGCGGCTACACCGGCAATCCACCCGTCAACGGGCTTTTCGCCAAACTCAGAAAGGCTGGCGCGGACTGCACCAGCCTCCCCTTCCGGAAAACCGGAAAATTACTTCTTCTTACCAGCGATAGCCTTCGCCGGACCCTTGCGGGTGCGGGCGTTGGTGTGCGTGCGCTGACCGCGGACCGGAAGGCCACGACGATGACGCAGGCCGCGGTAGCAACCGAGGTCCATCAGACGCTTGATGTTCATCGAAGTCTCGCGACGCAGGTCGCCTTCAACCTGGTAATCGCGGTCGATTGCTTCGCGGATCTGAAGAACTTCAGCGTCCGTCAGCTGATGAACGCGCTTGTCAGCCGGAAGGCCAACCTTGTCCATGATTTCCTGTGCGAATTTCGGACCAATCCCATGAATGTAGGTCAGCGCAATAACAACGCGCTTCGCAGTCGGGATATTGACGCCAGCGATACGTGCCACGTCTCTTCTCCTTGGTTCCAGTTGCCATCCGGCAAGTGGTGATTCCATTTGAGCGGCACGAAAGACCGCCAGTTAAAATTGGTGTCCGTGACAAGTCAAAACGACCGAACCCGGATTTCCCTTCCCTTTGGGAAATCCGCGCCAGTCGCTTGGGTTGTCGCGAGTTGGCGCGGTGTTTAACGGAATCAGCGCAAAAAAGCAACCAGCCCCGCCAAGATTCTTTTTTTGACCACAAGGATCGATCCGCCGTATCAGGCAGATGCTTTTTCGAGAGCACCTTCGATGGCGTGCGTCACGGCATCAACATCCGCCATGCCGTCCAGCGTCACCAGCTGCCCCTGCTCGCTGTAATACTGCGACAGCGGCGCCGTCTTTTCGCGATACTCGGTCAGACGCTTGCGGAAGGACTCCGGATTGTCGTCCGAACGAACTGTTCCGCCTGCGGCGATGGTTTCTGCCACGCGGTTTTCGATTCGGCGAATCAACGCCTCCTCATCCACCTTCAACTCGATGACGGCATCGAGAGCGAGATTGTTGCTGCGCATGTTGTCCGCAAGCGCCTTGGCCTGCGGCACGGTGCGCGGATAGCCGTCGAGAATAAATCCCTTCGCACAGTCCGCGCCGACGATTCGTTCGGAAACGATTTGATTGACGATATCATCAGAAACCAGCCCGCCCGCATCCATGACGGCTTTGGCGCGTTTGCCTATCTCTGTACCTGCGCTGACGGCAGCGCGAAGCATGTCACCGGTAGAAAGCTGCGGAATCCCATACTTGTCGGTCAAGCGCTTTGCCTGGGTTCCTTTGCCCGCACCCGGCGGACCCAAAAATATCAGTCTCATCGTCCCCTCTTTCCTCCACGCAACTTCGATTTCTTGATCAGCCCCTCGTACTGCTGGGCAATCAGGTGACCCTGAATCTGCGCAACGGTGTCTAGCGTTACACTGACTACGATCAAAAGCGAAGTACCACCAAGGGCTAATGGTATACCCGTCCGAGCGATAAGTGTCTCAGGAAGGATACATACGAAGACCAGATAAATCGCACCGATGACGGTGATGCGAGTCAGAACGTAATCGATGTATTCCGCGGTACGGTCGCCAGGACGAATGCCAGGAATGAAGCCGCCATGCTTTTTCAGATTGTCGGCCGTGTCCTTCGGATTGAAGACGATGGCCGTATAGAAGAACGCGAAGAAAGCGATCAGAAGGCCGTACAGCGCCATGAACAGCGGCTGACCATGTTGGAGGGCGGCGATTATGGACGTTGCCCATGTCGGCAGGCTGGTATTGCCAGCGAAGCCTGCAGCCGTCGCTGGCAGAAGCAGCAGCGAGGATGCGAAGATCGCCGGAATGACACCCGCGGTGTTCAGCTTGAGCGGCAGATGCGACGTATCGCCCTGGAACATGCGGTTGCCAACCTGACGCTTCGGATATTGGATCAGAAGACGACGCTGCGCACGCTCCACGAACACGATCAGGGCGATGACAAGGATCGCGACCACGACAACGAGGAGAATGAGCGTGGTGGACAGCGCGCCCGTACGGCCGAGTTCCAGCGTACCGGCCAGAGCCGTCGGCAGACCAGCAGCGATACCGGCGAAGATGATCAGCGAAATACCGTTGCCGATACCGCGCGAGGTGATCTGCTCGCCGAGCCACATCAGGAACATCGTGCCGCCGAGCAGGGTGATGACCGTCGAGACACGGAAGAACCAGCCCGGATCGATGACAAGGCCGCTACCGCTCTCAAGACCCACGGCAATGCCATAGGCCTGAAGCGTGCCAAGCAGCACCGTGCCATAACGGGTGTACTGGTTGATGATCTTGCGTCCGGCTTCGCCTTCCTTCTTCAACGCTTCGAGCGAGGGCACGACGGACGTCATGAGCTGCACGATGATCGAAGCGGAGATGTAAGGCATGATGCCGAGGGCGAAAATCGCCATGCGCTCGACAGCGCCACCCGCAAACATGTTGAAAAGACCGAGAATACCGTTGGCCTGGCCACGGAAGGCCTGCGCATAGGCTTCTGGGTTCAAGCCCGGAAGCGGAATATGGGTACCGAGACGGTAGACGAGAAGTGCGGCAAGTGTAAACCAGAGACGCTTTTTCAGATCCTCCGCCTTAGCGAAGGTCGAAAAATTCAGGTTCGAAGCCAGTTGTTCCGCTGCTGAAGCCATAAATTTCTCCGAAGGACCTCTGCCTACCGGTAACAACCGGCACATGCGGAAAGGTCTAAAAGATACTGGTCAAAAACCGGGCTTCGGACGAACGCGGCTTTCCGCCGCCATCATGCCTCACCCTGTTTTCGTGTGTCTATCCCCTCCCCTGCGGGAGATCAAGACCGTGAGGCTCTCATATAGGAGCGCAAACGCCCGGAGTGAAACACACCGGGCGCCTGAAGTTCAAAATATTACTCGGCTGCTTCTGCTGCAACGACGAGAAGCTTGACGGAACCGCCAGCCTTTTCGATCTTTTCGATCGCAGGCTTGGAAGCGCCAGCAACTTCGAAGGCAACCTTTGCCTTCAGTTCGCCGTCAGCGAGAATGCGAACGCCGTCCTTTTCACGACGGATAACGCCAGCAGCCTTGAGAGCGGCTGCGTCGACCGTTGCGGAGGCGTCGAGCTTCTTGGCGTCGATAGCCGTCTGGATGCGACCGAGCGATACGACAACATATTCGGAAGCGAAGATGTTGTTGAAACCGCGCTTCGGCAAACGACGGTAGATTGGCATCTGACCGCCTTCGAAGCCGTTGATAGCAACGCCCGAACGAGCCTTCTGACCCTTAACACCGCGACCACCGGTCTTGCCCTTGCCGGAACCGATACCGCGACCTACGCGGATACGGTCCTTGGAGGAGCCTTCGTTGTCTCTGATTTCATTGAGTTTCATGATAGGTTACTCCGTCTCACTTCTCGTCAACGACGCGAACGAGATGCTGGACCGCACGGATCATGCCGCGAACCGCCGGAGTATCTTCCAGGGTGCGCTGACGGTGCATCTTGTTGAGACCCAGACCGACCAGCGTCTGACGCTGGATTGCCGGGCGGCGGATAGGGCTGCCGATCTGTTCGACCGTAACAGTCTTCTTGGCTTCAGTAGTCTTCTTGGCCATGATCCAGCTCCTTATTCTTCAGAAGCGTTGCCGGAAGCGGCACGACGAGCCTGAAGGGTCGCATACTTCAGACCGCGCTGTGCAGCGATGTCCTTCGGATGAACCTGATGCTTCAGAGCGTCAAACGTAGCGCGAACCATGTTGTACGGGTTCGAAGAACCGGTCGACTTGGCAACAACGTCGTGAACGCCGAGCGTTTCGAAAACAGCGCGCATCGGGCCACCGGCGATGATACCGGTACCGGCCTTTGCGGAGCGCAGCAGAACCTTGCCGGCGCCGTGACGGCCATTCACGTCGTGATGAAGCGTACGGCCATCGCGCAGCGGTACGAAGATCAGATCGCGCTTTGCGCTTTCAGTTGCCTTGCGGATAGCTTCCGGAACTTCACGAGCCTTGCCGTGACCGAAGCCAACGCGGCCCTTCTGGTCGCCAACGACGACGAGAGCGGCAAAACCGAAGCGACGGCCGCCCTTCACAACTTTTGCAACGCGGTTGATCGCGACCAGCTTGTCGACGAATTCGCTATCACGCTCTTCGCGGTTCTGGCGATCTTCGCGAGAACCTCTTTTATCCTGTGCCATTGTCCTTGTCCTTTTTCTTTTGCGGGTGGAACGGCAAACGAGAAGAGGACCACCGGCTTCATCGCTGAAACCCGCATGGTCCGGTGAAAATCCGCCCGGATAAAACCGGGCGGACAAAAGATCAGAAGTTCAGACCGCCTTCGCGGGCAGCCTCTGCCAGGGCCTTTACGCGGCCGTGATAGATGAACGCGCCACGGTCGAATACGACATCCTTGACGCCTGCCTTGGCGGCGCGCTCTGCAACGAGCTTGCCGACAACCGATGCTGCTGCAACGTCAGCGCCGGTCTTCAGCGAACCGCGCAGATCGGCTTCGAGCGTGGAGGCAGACGCAAGGGTCTTGCCAGCAACGTCATCGATGATCTGGGCGTAGATGTTCTTCGACGAGCGATGAACCGACAGGCGCGGGCGGCCGTTGGCAACCGCCTTGAGCTGGCGGCGCACACGGCTCGCGCGACGTGCAAGTGCTTCTTTCCTGCTAGCCATTTCGCGTGATCCTTACTTCTTCTTGCCTTCTTTGCGGACAATACGCTCTTCAGCGTACTTGACGCCCTTGCCCTTGTAGGGCTCGGGGCCGCGGTATTCGCGGATTTCCGCTGCAACCTGTCCGACCTGCTGCTTGTTGATGCCGGAAATGATGATTTCCGTCGGCTTCGGCACGGCAATGGTGATGCCCTGCGGCGGCTCGTAAACAACGTCGTGGCTGAAGCCGAGTGCGAGCTGCAGGTTCTTGCCCTGCATCGCGGCACGGTAACCGACGCCGTTGATTTCGAGCTTGCGCTCGTAGCCGTCCTTGACGCCCTTGAAGATGTTCTCGATCATCGTGCGGGACATGCCCCACTTCGAACGAGCTTCCTTCGAAGCGTTAGCCGGCGTTACCGAAACGCCGTTATCTTCGAGCTTGAGCTGGATGTCGTCGTTTGCGACGAAAAACAGTTCGCCCTTCGGGCCCTTGGCGGTGACCTTCTGGCCATCGACATTGGCCGTCACACCCGCGGGAACCGGAACGGGCTTTTTACCGATACGAGACATTTTTCAATCCTGTCTGTTCGCTATGGAGATCCTTGCGCGGCCTTAGAAGACCGAGCAAAGAACCTCGCCACCAACGTTCTGTTCGCGAGCCTGGTGATCAGCCATCACACCCTTCGGAGTCGAAAGGATGGTGATGCCGAGACCGTTCGCGACCTGCGGAATAGACTTTACCGAGACATAAACTCGGCGGCCCGGCTTGGAAACGCGGCCGATCTCACGGATCACGGATGCGCCTTCGTAGTACTTCAGTTCGATGTTGAACTCGGACTTGCCGTTTTCGAAATCGACCTTGGAATAACCGCGAATGTAGCCCTCAGACTGCAGCACGTCGAGAACGCGTGCGCGGAGGCTGGAGGCAGGCGTGCTTACCGAAGACTTGCGGCGAGCAGCACCATTGCGGATGCGGGTGAGCATATCACCCAAAGGATCAGTCATGGTCATGTGCCCGTCTCCTTACCAGCTCGACTTGACAACGCCCGGCACCTTGCCGGAATTGCCCAGCTCACGAAGCGCAATACGCGACATCTTGAGCTTGCGATAGAACGCGCGCGGACGGCCCGTTACTTCGCAGCGGTTACGGATGCGCGTCTTCGAGCCGTCACGCGGCAGCGAAGCGAGCTTCAGGGTGGCCTGGAACCGCTCTTCGATCGGAAGGGACTGGTTCATGACAATAGCCTTGAGGGCGGCACGCTTGCCAGCCTGGGAGGCTACCGTCTTGCGGCGGCGCTTGTTCTTTTCAACTGCGCTTGTTTTCGCCATATCGGAGTTCCTTTTCTACGCTCGTCGTTACGGTTAGTGACGGAACGGGAAGTTGAACTCTGTCAGAAGAGCCCGTGCTTCGTCGTCCGAAGTCGCCGTCGTGCAAACGATGATGTCCATGCCCCACATCTGATCAACCTTATCGTAGTTGATCTCAGGGAACACAATGTGCTCCTTGATGCCCATGGCGAAGTTGCCACGGCCGTCAAAGCTCTTCGGGTTCAGGCCCCGGAAGTCGCGAACGCGCGGCAGCGCGATGTTGACCAGACGATCAAGGAATTCGTACATGCGCGCGCCACGAAGGGTAACCTTCGCACCGATCGGCATGCCTTCGCGAACCTTGAAGCCCGCGATGGAGTTGCGAGCCTTGGTCACAACCGGCTTCTGACCGGCAATAGCGGCCAGATCGGCAGCAGCAACAGTCGGCTTCTTGGAGTCGGCAGTCGCCTCGCCCACGCCCATGTTGATGACGATCTTGTCAAGCTTCGGGATCATCATAACGTTAGCGTAGGAGAACTTCTCCTGCATGGCGCCACGGATACGCGAAACGTATTCCGTCTTGAGACGCGGTTCGTACTTGGTCTCAGCCATCGATGACTTCTCCCGAACGCTTGGCCACACGGACCTTCTTGCCTTCTACAACCGTGAAGCCAACGCGGGTCGGCTTGCCATCCTTATCGACGATGGCAATGTTGGAGATGTGCAAGGATGCTTCCTTGTTGATGATGCCGGCTTCCTGGCTCTGGGTCTGGCGCTGGTGACGCTTCACCATGTTGACGCCACTCACGACAGCCCGGTCTTCTTTCGGCAAAACCTGGATCACTTCGCCGGTACGGCCCTTGTCCTTACCGGTCAATACGACAACTTTGTCGCCTTTACGAATCTTCTGCATCGCAATTGCCCCTTACAGTACTTCTGGAGCCAGCGAGATGATCTTCATGTGGTTCTTGGCGCGAAGTTCACGCGGAACCGGTCCGAAGATACGGGTGCCGATCGGCTCTTTCTTGTTGTCGATAAGAACAGCTGCGTTGTTATCGAAACGGATGACGCTGCCGTCAGCGCGGCGGATGTCCTTGGCGGTACGTACAACAACCGCCTTCATCACGTCGCCCTTCTTGACGCGGCCGCGCGGAATAGCTTCCTTGATGGAAACGACAATGATGTCGCCAACAGAAGCATACTTGCGCTTCGAGCCGCCCAGCACCTTGATGCACATGACACGACGTGCGCCGGAATTATCCGCCACGTCGAGGTTTGTTTGCATCTGAATCATGTCAGGTCGCCTTCTTGTTGTTACCAGAACGGTTGGGCAAACTCTTACGAGCAAGCCCCCTGCCCCAGCTTATGAATATCTGTTTGTTTGCGCGGAAATGTCGTGACAGGGTGGTTTCCCTAAGGACCTTCCGTGCGCATCAAAGCAAAAGACGCCCGTGACACGAGCGTCCTTGCGGTGCTTCATACAGATTTTCGCGCCGAATACAAGTGAGTCGGCGCGATTCTGTTGAAATTAAGCGTGGGCGGAAACGACCGTCCAGCGCTTGTCCTTGGAGATCGGTGCGCATTCCTCGATGGAAACGACATCGCCGACCTTATACTGGTTGTTTTCGTCGTGCGCCTTGTACTTCTTCGAACGGCGAACGGTCTTCTGGAGCAGCGGGTGAGCGAAACGACGCTCAACGCGGACCACGACGGTCTTCTCGTTCTTGTCGGAAACGACGACGCCTTGCAGGATGCGTTTGGGCATATTGTTCTTCCCTTAGGCCTTGGCTTCTGCTGCCTTTTGGGCAGCAATGGTTTTGACGCGGGCGATGTCCTTGCGGACTTCGTTGATGCGCGAGGACTTTTCCAGCTGGCCGGTTGCCTTCTGGAAGCGCAGGTTGAACTGCTCCTTCTTCAGGTCAGCGAGCTTGTCCTTGAGCTGATCGGCGCTGAGGCCGCGAACGTCTTCGGCTTTCATGTGCCTTGCTCCTTACTCTGCGATGCGCTGTACGAAGCGCGTCTTCACCGAGAGCTTGGCAGCGCCGAGACGAAGCGCCTCGCGGGCGATCTCCTCGGACACACCGTCGATCTCGAACATCATACGACCGGGCTTGACTTTGCATGCCCAGTAATCGACCGAACCCTTGCCCTTACCCATACGAACTTCGGTCGGCTTAGCCGTGACCGGAACGTCAGGGAATACACGGATCCAAACACGACCTGCGCGCTTCATGTAACGCGTGATCGCGCGGCGGGCCGCTTCGATCTCGCGTGCATTAACGCGGTTCGGTTCCTGCGACTTCAAGCCGAATTCACCGAATGCGAGGTCAAAGCCGCCCTTGGCGACGCCCTTGATGCGTCCCTTGAACTGCTTGCGGTACTTAGTACGCTTTGGCTGCAACATTTTCTTACTTCTCCGAGCTTATCTTTCGCCAGCGTTTATCAAGCGTTTTCGCGACGACGATCGGAACGATCGCCACGCTCGCGGCTTGCCGGACCCTGGGCATCGCCTTCGAGCGCGCGACGCTCGGAAGCCATCGGATCGTGCTCAAGGATTTCGCCCTTGAAGATCCAGACCTTGATGCCGCAGATACCGAAAGCGGTTTCTGCTTCAGCTGTGCCGTAATCGATGTCCGCACGCAGCGTGTGCAGCGGAACGCGACCTTCGCGGTACCATTCGGTACGAGCGATTTCTGCACCACCGAGACGGCCGCCGCAGGTGATCTTGATGCCTTCGGCGCCAAGACGCATTGCGGACTGAACAGCGCGCTTCATCGCGCGGCGGAAAGCCACGCGGCGCTCGAGCTGCTGGGCGATCGACTGTGCAACGAGCGTTGCGTCGACTTCAGGCTTACGCACTTCAACAATGTTGAGGTGCGTTTCGGAGTCGGTCATCGAAGCGATCTTCTTGCGAAGCTTCTCGATGTCAGCACCCTTCTTGCCGATGATCAGACCCGGACGAGCCGAGTGAATGGTCACGCGGCACTTCTTGTGCGGGCGTTCGATGACGACCTTGGCAATACCAGCCTGCTTGAGTTCCTTGACCAGGTAAGCCCGGATAGCAAGGTCTTCATGCAGCAGCTTGCCGTATTCAGCGGTGTCAGCGTACCAGCGGCTGTCCCAGGTACGGTTGATGCCGAGGCGGAAGCCGATTGGATTGATTTTCTGACCCATTATGCGGCCTCCCCTTTTTCCTCGACTTCACGAACAACGATCGTGAGGTGAGCGAACGGCTTCTCAATGCGGGATGCACGACCACGGCCACGAGCGTGGAAACGCTTCATGGTAATGGACTTGCCAACATAAGCCTCGGCGACGACGAGAGCGTCGACGTCGAGGTCATGGTTGTTTTCCGCATTGGCAATTGCAGACTCGAGCGTCTTCTTGACGGTGCCTGCAATGCGCTTGCGGGAGAATTCGAGCTCAGCGAGAGCGCGATCAACCTTCTTGCCACGGATAAGAGCGGCAACCAGGTTCAGTTTCTGGGGGCTGACGCGAAGCGTACGGGCAACGGCCTGAGCCTCGTTGTCCTTCAGCCGGCGTTCGGTCTTAGCCTTCGCCATGATTACTTCCTCTTTGCCTTCTTGTCCGCGCCGTGACCGTAATAGGTACGGGTCGGAGAGAATTCACCGAACTTGTGACCGACCATGTCTTCGTTGACGGAGACGGGCACATGCTTGCTGCCGTTGTACACGCCGAAAGTCAGACCGACGAACTGCGGCAGGATCGTGGAGCGACGGCTCCAGATCTTGATTACTTCGTTGCGTCCGCCTTCGCGCACCTTCTCAGCTTTTTTGAGAAGATAGCCGTCAACAAACGGACCTTTCCATACTGAACGAGCCATTAGTGACTTCCTCTCTTACTTCTTACGCTGATGGCGCGAGCGCATGATGAACTTGTCGGTCGACTTGTTCGAACGGGTACGCTTGCCCTTCGTGGGCTTGCCCCACGGAGTTACCGGGTGACGACCACCCGACGTACGACCTTCACCACCACCGTGCGGGTGGTCGACCGGGTTCATGACGACGCCGCGAACGTGCGGACGCTTGCCGCGCCAACGCGAACGACCGGCCTTGCCGTCGTTGATGTTGGCGTGATCGGCGTTCGAAACAGCACCGATCGATGCGAGGCACGAGCCATGCACCAGACGCTGTTCGCCAGAGTTGAGACGCAGGATTGCCATGCCGGCATCGCGACCAACGAGCTGAACGTACGTGCCGGCGGAGCGAGCGATCTGACCGCCCTTGCCCGGCTTCATCTCGACGTTGTGGATGATCGAACCGACCGGAATGTACTGAAGCGGCATGGTGTTGCCCGGCTTCACGTCCACTGCCTTGTCGGAGGCGATCACCTTGTCACCAGCAGCGAGACGCTGTGGCGCGAGAATGTAAGCCTGTTCGCCGTCTGCATACGTAACCAGCGCGATGAACGCGGTGCGGTTGGGGTCGTATTCGAGACGCTCAACGGTGCCTTCTACGTCGAACTTGCGACGCTTGAAGTCTACCAGACGGTAGGTCCGCTTGTGACCGCCACCCTGGAACCGGACGGTGATCCGGCCCTGGTTGTTACGGCCACCCTTGGAGCTGAGGCCCTCGGTGAGAGCCTTTACCGGCTTGCCCTTGTAGAGCGAAGCGCGGTCCACGATAACCAGCTGACGCTGGCTTGGCGTGGTCGGATTGAAACTTTTCAATGCCATTTTATTGTTCCCTTTTGGGTCTTTGCCCGCTTGGGCCTAACCTTTAGAGTCCGGTGGACACGTCGATGGATTGACCTTCGGCGAGCGTAACGACGGCTTTCTTGACGTCTTTCAGCTTACCGGCGAACCCACGGAAACGACGGGTCTTACCCTTGCGGATAAGCGTGTTCACAGCCGTGACTTTGACGCCGAAGAGAGCTTCGACAGCAGCCTTGATTTCAGGCTTAGAAGCGTCCTTGGCGACATTGAATACGACCTGGTTCTGTTCGGATACCAGCGTCGACTTTTCGGTGATCGAAGGAGATACGATCACATCGTAGTGGCGAAGATCCGTCATTTGAACCGCTCCTCGAGGGCTTCAACCGCAGCCTTGGAAAGCACGAGCTTGCCGCGACGCAGGATGTCGTAAACATTGATGCCCTGTACCGGCAGAACGTCCACGTTCGGGATGTTCTGGGCTGCGAGCTTGAAGTTGCCATCAAGTTCAGCGCCGCCGATGACGAGAGCGTTGGTCAGGCCGAGCGAAGCGAAGCTGCCGAGCAGAGCCTTGGTCTTTGCTTCAGACGCAACGAGCTGATCGACGATGATCAGTTCTTCAGCCTTCAGCTTTGCAGACAGGGCGTGACGCAGAGCGAGCGCACGAACCTTCTTCGGAAGATCGTGAGCGTGGCTGCGAACGACCGGGCCGTGAGCCTTGCCGCCGCCGCGGAACTGCGGTGCGCGAGCCGAATGGTGACGAGCGCGGCCCGTACCCTTCTGCTTGTACATCTTCGCGCCGGTGCGGGAAACTTCCGACCGGTTCTTAGACTTGTGGGTTCCCTGCTGCTTCTTGGCAAGCTGCCAGCGAACCATACGGGCCAGAATGTCCTGGCGTGGGTCGAGGCCGAAAATTTCGTCCGACAGGGATACCTTGCCGGCGTCTTTTCCCTCGAGGGTTTTGACGTTCAATTCCATTGATAAGGCTCCCTTACTTCGCAGCCGACTTGACGGCGTCGCGGACGATGATCCAGGAACCCTTGGAACCGGGAACTGCACCCTTCACAAGGATGAGACCACGGTCTTCGTCAGTTGAAACAACTTCAAGGTTCTGGGTCGTAACGCGGGTCTGGCCCATATGACCAGCCATGCGCTTGCCCTTCCAGACGCGGCCCGGATCCTGGTTGGAACCGGTCGAACCGTGTGCACGGTGCGAGATCGAGTTACCGTGCGAAGCGCGACCACCACCGAAGTTGTGGCGCTTCATTGCACCGGCAAAACCCTTACCGATCGTCGTACCAGTGACGTCGACCAGCTGGCCAGCCTGAAAATGATTTGCGGTCAGTGTTGCACCGATGTCGATCAGGTTCTCGGCGGATACCCGGAACTCGACCAGCTTTGCTTTCGGCTCGACGTTGGCTGCAGCAAAATGGCCGCGGAGCGCCTTCGTCGTGTTTTTGACCTTGGACTGGCCTGCACCGAGCTGAACTGCGGTATAGCCATTCTTGTCTTCTGTACGCTGGGCAACAACTTGTACGTTATCCAGCCGCAGAACTGTTACCGGGATATGTTCACCAGCGTCGTTGTAGACGCGGGTCATTCCCACTTTCTGTGCAATCACACCTGAACGCATTGGTTCATCCTCTTGCGAGCCTTGAAGGGAAAACCCTTATCGGCCTTTGTTAAGGAGTGCCCTTCGACATCTCACGATGTTTCCGGTCTCCGGTTTGGAAGCCGTTGGATTTCTCCACGTACCTTCCTTGTTATCTCAGCCCTCACTCGCGTGAGTTCAGGCCGGGTCTTAGAGCTTGATTTCCACGTCAACGCCAGCAGCGAGGTCGAGCTTCATCAGAGCATCAACAGTCTGCGGGGTGGGGTCAACGATGTCGAGAAGACGCTTGTGCGTCCGCATTTCGAACTGTTCACGGCTCTTCTTATCAACGTGAGGAGAGCGGTTAACGGTAAACTTTTCGATGCGGGTAGGCAGCGGAACCGGGCCGCGAACGCTGGCGCCGGTGCGCTTTGCGGTCGACACGATTTCACGGGTAGAGGCATCGAGGATCCGGTGATCGAACGCCTTGAGGCGGATACGGATATTCTGGCCGTTCATTCGTCTTGTCCTTGTTCTTTGTTATTCGTTTCCGCACGCGGAAACACATGAACTTCTATTGATCGTGGCGCCGCAGATTTTCAAAAATCGAGAGAATTGCCTGAGAGCAAGCCAATCATTTCGGTAGTCTGTATTGCTAAAATCACCGCGCTTCGCAATCGCTTGCGAATCCAGCGGTGAGTGTGAGTGCGCGTTTACGCGCTTTCACCGAATTTTTCAAGCATTAAAAATGCAACGCCGTCACGCTTTTATCAAAAGCCCGGCGGCGGTGTTGTTCACACCGCCGCCGTACTGCATTTCAGATCGAGAGATTACTCGACGATCG
>NZ_JAOEGC010000002.1:1755352-1756577 GCF_031801495.1 Agrobacterium tumefaciens
GCGGCGGTGTTGTTCACACCGCCGCCGTACTGCATTTCAGATCGAGAGATTACTCGACGATCGAGGCAACGATGCCAGCGCCGACGGTACGGCCGCCTTCGCGGATCGCGAAGCGCAGCTTTTCTTCCATCGCGATCGGAACGATCAGCTCGACGTCAACGGTCACGTTGTCACCAGGCATAACCATTTCCGTGCCTTCAGGAAGCGTCACGATGCCCGTCACGTCCGTCGTGCGGAAGTAGAACTGCGGACGGTAGTTCGTGAAGAACGGCGTATGACGGCCGCCTTCTTCCTTCGTCAGGATGTAGGCTTCTGCCTTGAACTTCTTGTGCGGCTTGACCGAACCCGGCTTGCACAGGATCTGACCACGCTCGACGCCGTCACGGTTAACACCGCGAACCAGTGCGCCGATGTTGTCGCCGGCCTGACCCTGGTCGAGCAGCTTGCGGAACATTTCAACGCCGGTAACCGTCGTCTTCGACGTCGGCTTGATGCCGACGATTTCGACTTCTTCACCAACCTTGACGATACCGCGCTCAACGCGACCCGTCACAACCGTACCACGGCCCGAGATCGAGAACACGTCTTCGATCGGCATCAGGAACGGCTGGTCGATCGGACGCTCAGGCGTCGGGATGTAGGCGTCAACCTGAGCCATCAGCTCGCGGATCGCGTCTTCACCGATCGTCTTGTTGGAATCTTCAAGAGCAGCAAGAGCCGAACCCTTGACGACTGGAACGTCGTCGCCCGGGAAGTCGTAGGACGACAGAAGTTCGCGAACTTCCAGCTCTACCAGTTCCAGCAGTTCCGCGTCGTCGACCTGGTCGACCTTGTTGAGGAACACGACCAGAGCCGGAACGCCAACCTGACGAGCCAGCAGGATGTGCTCGCGGGTCTGCGGCATCGGGCCGTCAGCTGCAGAGCAAACCAGGATCGCGCCGTCCATCTGCGCAGCACCGGTGATCATGTTCTTCACGTAGTCGGCGTGGCCGGGGCAGTCAACGTGAGCGTAGTGACGGTTCGCCGTCTCGTACTCGACGTGCGCCGTCGAAATCGTGATACCACGAGCCTTCTCTTCCGGAGCAGCGTCGATCTGGTCGTACGCCTTGAACTCGCCGAAGAACTTCGTGATTGCTGCAGTCAGCGACGTCTTGCCATGGTCAACGTGACCGATCGTGCCAATGTTGACGTGCGGCTTCGTCCGCTCAAACTTGCTCTTTGCCAT
>NZ_JAOEGC010000002.1:1756677-2377789 GCF_031801495.1 Agrobacterium tumefaciens
AACGTGACCGATCGTGCCAATGTTGACGTGCGGCTTCGTCCGCTCAAACTTGCTCTTTGCCATTAGTGGCTCTCCAATTTTGTCCCGAAGCGGGAGTAAACTTCAAATCTCGTTTGGGGATACCCCGGTCATTTCTGACCGGAGTACTTTGCCTGGATTTCAGCAGCAACGTTGCTTGGAACCGGCGAATAGTGATCGAACGTCATCGAGTACTGTGCACGGCCCTGCGACATGGAGCGCAGGTTGTCGACGTACTTGAACATGTTCGCAAGCGGAACGTGTGCGCTGATCACGATCGTGATGCCGCGCGATTCCTGACCCTGGATCTGACCGCGACGCGAGTTCAGATCGCCGATCACGTCACCGACGTAATCTTCCGGAGTCACGACTTCGACCTTCATCATCGGCTCGAGAAGCTGTGCGCCAGCCTTCTTCGCTGCTTCACGGAAGCAGGCACGCGATGCGATTTCGAACGCCAGAACCGACGAGTCGACATCGTGGTATGCGCCGTCGAACAGGGTTGCCTTGACGCCGAGCATCGGGAAGCCAGCCAGCGGACCCGAAGACAGAACGCTTTCGATACCCTTCTGAACGCCCGGGATGTATTCCTTCGGAACAGCACCACCAACGATCTTCGACTCGAACTTGAAGTCTTCGCCTTCAGGGTTCGGTTCGAACAGGATCTTCACGCGAGCGAACTGACCGGTACCACCGGACTGCTTCTTGTGCGTGTAGTCTTCTTCATGCGCCTTGGTGATGGTTTCGCGGTAAGCAACCTGCGGAGCACCAACGGTCGCTTCGACCTTGAACTCGCGACGCATACGGTCAACGAGAATGTCGAGGTGAAGTTCGCCCATGCCTGCGATGATCGTCTGACCGGATTCTTCATCCGTCTTCACGCGGAACGAAGGATCTTCAGCAGCCAGGCGGTTGAGCGCGAGGCCCATCTTTTCCTGGTCGCCCTTGGTCTTCGGCTCGATCGCGATCTGGATGACCGGCTCGGGGAATTCCATGCGCTCGAGGATAACCGGCTTCAGCGGATCGCAGAGCGTATCGCCAGTCGTGGTTTCCTTGAGGCCAGCCAGAGCAACGATGTCGCCTGCAAAGGCTTCTTCGATGTCTTCACGGCTGTTGGAGTGCATCTGCAGCATACGGCCGACGCGCTCGCGCTTGTCCTTGACCGTGTTGATGACAGACGTGCCCTTTTCGAGCTTGCCCGAGTAGATACGTGCGAAGGTGAGCGAACCGACGAAGGGGTCGTTCATGATCTTGAACGCGAGCATGGAAAGCGGCTCGGAATCGTCGGCATGACGCTCGATTTCAGCTTCTGTCTTGAAGTCGATACCCTTGATCGCAGGAATGTCCAGCGGAGAAGGCAGGTAATCGACAACGGCGTCGAGAAGCGGCTGAACGCCCTTGTTCTTGAACGCGGTGCCGCAGAACATCGGGTGGAACTTCACGTCGATGGTGCCGCGACGAACGAGTTCGCGAATCTTGTCGTTGTCCGGCATGTCGCCGTTCAGGTAGGCTTCCATCGCTTCTTCGTCGATCTCGACAACAGTCTCGATCAGCTTTTCGCGATATTCTTCAGCCTTGGCCTTCATGTCTTCCGGGATTTCAACGACATCCCACTGAGCGCCGAGCGATTCGTCGCGCCAGATGAGTGCGTTCATCTCGATCAGGTCGACAACGCCCTTGAACTCGGTTTCTGCACCGATCGGCAGCTGCATGACGACAGCCGTTGCACCGAGACGGGTCTTGATCATCTCAACCGAGCGGTAGAAGTCCGCGCCGGTCTTGTCCATCTTGTTGCAGAAGATCATGCGCGGAACGTTGTACTTCTCAGCCTGACGCCAGACGGTTTCCGTCTGCGGCTCTACGCCTGCGTTGGCATCGAGAAGAGCGATCGCACCGTCGAGAACGCGCAGCGAACGCTCGACTTCGATCGTGAAGTCAACGTGGCCGGGGGTGTCGATGATGTTGAAACGGCGCATCTTGCCATCGCGACCCTTCCAGAAGGTCGTCGTAGCAGCGGAGGTGATGGTGATACCACGCTCCTGCTCCTGCTCCATCCAGTCCATCGTGGCCGCGCCGTCGTGAACTTCGCCGATCTTGTGCGACTTACCGGTGTAGTAAAGAATACGCTCGGTGGTCGTCGTCTTGCCGGCGTCGATATGCGCCATGATACCGAAATTGCGGTAGTCTTCGATTTTATATTCGCGAGCCATAATGGACTGCCTTTCGATATTCGACCGGTTAAGATTACCAGCGGTAATGCGAGAATGCGCGGTTGGCGTCGGCCATCTTGTGCGTGTCTTCACGCTTCTTGACAGCGGAGCCGCGGTTGTTCGCAGCGTCCATGAGTTCGCCGGAAAGGCGATCGATCATGGTCGTTTCGTTGCGCTTGCGCGCAGCAGCGATCAGCCAGCGGATAGCAAGAGCCTGACGGCGCTCGGGACGAACGTCGACCGGAACCTGGTACGTTGCACCACCAACGCGGCGCGAACGAACTTCAACGTGCGGAGCAACGTTGTCGAGCGCGGAGTGGAACACGCCGAGCGGCTCCTGCTTCGTCTTGCCCTGAACGACGTCGAACGCGCCGTAAACGATGCTTTCTGCAACGGACTTCTTGCCATGAAGCATGATGGCATTCATGAACTTGGTGACGATCAGATCGCCGAACTTCGGATCCGGGTTGATCTCACGCTTTTCTGCACTATGGCGACGGGACATATTCTTTGTCTCTCAACTGTTATGGCGCTTTACCACGCGGAGAACCTCGCGCAGCGCCGGAATCTGTTTAAACCGAATTACTTCGGACGCTTCGCACCGTACTTCGAACGGCGCTGCTTGCGGTTCTTGACGCCCTGGGTATCGAGAACACCACGGATGATGTGGTAACGAACACCTGGCAAGTCCTTTACGCGGCCGCCGCGGATCATGACAACGGAGTGTTCCTGAAGGTTGTGACCTTCACCAGGAATGTAGCCGATGACTTCGAAGCCGTTCGTGAGGCGGATCTTGGCAACCTTACGCAGAGCCGAGTTCGGCTTCTTCGGGGTCGTCGTGTAAACGCGGGTGCAAACACCACGCTTCTGCGGGTTTTCCTGGAGAGCAGGAACCTTGTTGCGCTTTACCTGTGCCTGGCGAGGCTTGCGGATAAGCTGGTTTACGGTAGGCATATAACCATCCCTTGTAAAAACTACTTTAGCCACCCTTGCGAGTGGCGGTTATGCCGTTGCCGGCGACGAAGCACGCATATATCCTCATGCGCAAAACGTGGCCCGACCCGCTTTCACGGATGGACCACCAAGAGCAGAGGACGACCTAGAAGGCGTCGTGCGTGCAACATTCGTGTCTTCTACGTGCGATGAAGATCTGTTTATGAAGAACTTCAGGAAAAATATTCCCTGACGGCCAGCACATACAGAGGCTCCGATGGCGGGCGTACTACTGTTTTAGCCAGCTTTCGTCAAGGGCGAATCCACATATTGCCCTATGGCATCGGGGGTTAAGGCGATCCGGACAGCCATTTCAGTTCCCTTTTAACACAAGTCGGGGTCCAATGCTGTGAATTTCATATGCAGCCTTTGGCTTTTCACAAAATCCGTCTATTGATTCCCTCTGCTCCGCAAAACATGCGCCAGCAGCATGAAGGGCCGATTCCCGATCGGCCGACAGGAAACGAACCCGAGATCAAGGAACCGCGTCATGAATGCATCCCCAGACAACGACAACGGACGCGATGAGCCAATGGTCTTCATCGTCATCGGCAAGGCGTACGAGCAGGAGGGCTCCGAGGGGATCGATATCCACGTCATCTTGAAAGCTCCCGACGACGACACGGCCGTCCGCGAGACGCTGAACGCCCTCTCCGAGGAAGGGTTCATCGAGGCCGACCTCGACCAGATCGGCATGCTGACCGACGTGCCGGACGATGAGCCGCATGCTTCTGCCTATCAGGGCGCCCTAGAGGGCGAAGTCGCAATCATCCGCTTCGCCTGACCTCAGAAGGCTGCGGCGCGCAGCGAGGCTCCTGCCTCAGCCAGATAGGCATATCGCGCCCGCCACTGAACGTTCTGCCATTCAAAAAAAACGCCCGGATCACTCCGGGCGTTTTTTGTATCTGGGTGATCAGGGGCTTTGAAGCCCCCTGCCCGGCTGCCTTATTCGGCTGCCGGAGCCTGATCTGTCATGTCCTGCAGCATCTGCGTCGCGGAACCTGCACCGGTACCCTTGCGGCGCTCCTCCAGGATGAGGTCGTCGCGCGAGGTGGCGATGCGGCGGATCTGCGTCATGGTGCCGCCGGTACCAGCCGGGATGAGACGGCCGACGATGACGTTTTCCTTGAGACCCTGCAGCGTGTCCGTCTTGCCGGCGATCGCAGCTTCCGTGAGAACCTTGGTGGTTTCCTGGAACGATGCGGCCGAGATGAAGGACGGCGTCTGCAGCGATGCCTTGGTGATGCCGAGGAGAACAGGATCGCCGTAAGCCGGCTTCTTGCCCTCTTCGATCAGACGGTCGTTCATGTCGTCCAGTTCGATCCGGTCGACATTGTCGCCAACGATGTACTGGCTGTCGCCAGCATCGGTGATTTCGACCTTCTGAAGCATCTGACGGACAATCACTTCGATGTGCTTGTCGTTGATGATAACGCCCTGCAGACGATAGACTTCCTGGATTTCGTTCACGAGGTAGGAAGCGAGTGCCTCCACGCCCTTGATCGCCAGAATGTCGTGCGGTGCCGGGTTACCGTCGAGGATGTATTCACCCTTTTCGATGTAGTCGCCTTCCTGAAGGTGGAAGGGCTTGCCCTTCGGGATCAGGTATTCGACCGGCTCGACACCGTCTTCAGCAGGCTCGATCATGACGCGACGCTTGTTCTTGTAGTCGCGGCCGAGGCGGATCGTACCATCGATTTCGGCGATGATAGCGTGATCCTTCGGACGACGCGCTTCGAAGAGTTCGGCAACGCGCGGCAGACCACCGGTGATGTCCTTCGTCTTGGCGCTTTCCAGCGGCGAACGTGCAAGCACGTCACCCTGAGACACCTTGGAGCCCGGCTCGACCGACAGGATGGCGTCGACCGACAGATGGAAGCGAGCTTCACCACCACGGGAGAGCTTCGCAACTGCGCCGGAAGCGTCCTTAATGACGATCGCAGGCTTGAGGTCCGAACCACGCGGTGTCGAACGCCAGTCGATAACCTGACGCTTGGTGATACCGGTGGATTCGTCGGTGGCTTCCAGAACGGACAGACCGTCGACCAGATCCTCGAAGTGAACGGTACCTTCCACTTCCGTCATCATCGGACGGGTGTAAGGATCCCACTCTGCGAGACGCTGACCGCGCTTAACCTTGTCGCCATCATCGACGAAGATCTTCGAACCGTAGGCAACGCGCTGCGACGAACGCTCCTGACCACGCTCATCGAGAATGGTGACCGCCATGTTACGGCCCATTGCGATGAGAGTGCCTTCGGAGTTGCGCAGGATGTTGCGGTTTTTGATCGCAATCGTGCCTTCATAAGAGGCTTCGAGGAACGACTGGTCAACAACGTTAGCCGTACCACCAAGGTGGAACGTACGCATGGTCAGCTGCGTGCCCGGTTCACCGATCGACTGTGCGGCGATGACGCCAACGGCTTCGCCCATGTTGACAGGCGTACCGCGTGCAAGGTCACGACCGTAGCAGACGCCGCAAACACCGACCTGCACTTCGCAGGTAAGAGCCGAGCGGATGCGAACGGACTGGATACCAGCCTTTTCGATGGTGGCCACATCGGCCTCATCGATCAGCGTGCCAGCCTTCACGATGTTTTCGCCGGTAACCGGATGATCGATGTCGTCCAGAGCCGTACGGCCGAGGATACGTGCGCCGAGCGAAGCAACGACCTGACCGGCATCGACGATGGCAGTCATGGTGAGGCCCGTTTCGGTGCCGCAATCCCTGGAGTTGACGATGCAGTCCTGCGCCACGTCGACGAGACGACGGGTCAGGTAACCGGAGTTCGCGGTCTTCAAGGCGGTGTCTGCCAGACCCTTACGGGCACCGTGCGTCGAGTTGAAGTACTCGTTAACGGTCAGGCCTTCCTTGAAGTTCGAGATGATCGGCGTCTCGATGATTTCACCCGACGGCTTCGCCATCAGGCCGCGCATGCCGCCCAGCTGGCGCATCTGGTTCGGAGAACCACGAGCACCCGAGTGCGACATCATGTAGATGGCGTTCATCGGCTTCTGGCGGTTGGTTTCCGGGTCGAACTCGACGGCCTTAATGCGGGCCATCATGTCCTCGGCGACCTTTTCCGTAGCCTTGCCCCATGCGTCAACGACCTTGTTGTACTTCTCGCCCTGAGTGATCAGGCCATCGTTGTACTGCTGTTCGTATTCCTTCACCAGCGTTTCGGTATCGCCGACGATCTTCGCCTTGGTTTCAGGAATGATCATGTCGTCCTTGCCGAACGAAATGCCGGCGCGGCAGGCATGAGCAAAGCCAAGCTGCATGATTCGGTCGCAGAAGATGACCGTGTCTTTCTGGCCGCAATGACGGTAGACCGTGTCGATCATCTTGGAGATGTTCTTCTTGGTCATCTCCTGGTTGCAGATATCGAACGGAATGTTGCCGTTCTTCGGCAGCAGTTCGCCGATGATCATGCGACCTGGCGTCGTCTCATAGATCTTCGAAACCGGGTTGCCGTCGAGGTCGACGGACTTGAAGCGGCCGCGGATCTTGGCATGCAGCGTGACGACCTTGTTTTCCAGAGCATGGTGCAGTTCGCCCATGTCGGAGAAGGCCATGCCTTCACCCGGCTCGTTCTGGTTCAGGATCGACAGGTAGTACAGGCCGAGAACCATGTCCTGCGAAGGAACGATGATCGGCTGACCGTTTGCCGGATGCAGAATGTTGTTGGTCGACATCATCAGCACGCGCGCTTCAAGCTGGGCTTCCAGCGAGAGCGGTACGTGAACAGCCATCTGGTCACCGTCGAAGTCGGCGTTGAAGGCCGTGCAGACGAGCGGATGCAGCTGGATGGCCTTGCCTTCGACCAGCGTGGGTTCGAAAGCCTGGATGCCCAGACGGTGCAGCGTCGGTGCGCGGTTCAGGAGAACCGGATGCTCGCGGATGACCTCATCGAGGATATCCCAGACTTCCGGCTTTTCCTTTTCAACGAGCTTCTTGGCCTGCTTGACGGTCGAGGAGTAACCCTTCGCGTCGAGGCGGGCGTAGATGAACGGCTTGAACAGTTCGAGCGCCATCTTCTTCGGCAGGCCGCACTGGTGCAGCTTCAGTTCCGGACCGGTCACGATGACCGAACGGCCGGAATAGTCGACGCGCTTGCCGAGAAGGTTCTGACGGAAGCGGCCCTGCTTGCCCTTGAGCATGTCGGAGAGCGACTTCAGCGGACGCTTGTTGGCACCCGTGATGACGCGACCGCGACGGCCGTTGTCGAACAGCGCGTCCACGGATTCCTGCAACATACGCTTTTCGTTGCGGATGATGATGCCCGGTGCACGAAGCTCGATGAGACGCTTCAGACGGTTGTTACGGTTGATGACGCGGCGGTACAGATCGTTGAGGTCCGACGTCGCGAAACGGCCGCCATCCAGCGGAACCAGCGGACGCAGGTCCGGAGGAATGACCGGAACGACCTTCATGATCATCCACTCGGGACGATTGCCGGACTCCATGAAGTTCTCGACGATCTTCAGGCGCTTCATCAGCTTCTTCTGCTTCAGATCAGACGTCGTTTCCGCCAGATCGGTGCGCAGTTCGCCCGCAATACGCTCGAGGTTCATCGACGCGAGCATCTCGTAGATGGCTTCGGCGCCGATCATGGCCGTGAACTGGTCTTCACCGAATTCATCGACGGCGATCATGTATTCTTCTTCGGAAAGAAGCTGGTTCTGCTTCAGCGAAGTCAGACCCGGTTCCGTCACGATATAGTTTTCGAAGTACAGAACGCGCTCGACATCCTTCAGCGTCATGTCGAGCAGCGTCGAGATACGCGAAGGAAGCGACTTCAGGAACCAGATGTGTGCAACCGGCGCTGCGAGCTCGATGTGGCCCATGCGCTCACGGCGAACGCGCGACAGCGTGACTTCAACGCCGCACTTTTCGCAGATGATGCCCTTGTACTTCATGCGCTTGTACTTACCGCACAGGCACTCGTAGTCCTTGATCGGTCCGAAGATACGCGCGCAGAACAGACCGTCGCGTTCAGGCTTGAACGTACGGTAGTTGATGGTCTCCGGCTTTTTGATCTCGCCGTAAGACCAGGAGAGGATCTTCTCAGGCGACGCAATGGAAATCCGGATCGAATCGAAGTGCTGCGCGGGCACCTGCGGATTGAAAAGATTCATGACCTCTTGGTTCATGCCTTGTCTCCTTGAGGGGTTTTGCCCCTTGCTTGCATCTGGCGCGATTTATTCCCGGGTAACCGGCCAGTGCCTAAAAACACGATTAACCGCAAAATGCGGCGAAAATTTCCGCCTGAACGATCACGTCCTGCGGCGGAAACCGGCAGGCGCCTCTAAAGGCGCCCGCCTTCTCGTTTCTTATTCCGCTGCGTCCGGAAGCTGCCCTTCCGCCGCCGTGTCGATCTTGGAGTTCTCCAGTTCGACTGACAGACCGAGCGACCGCATTTCCTTCACGAGAACGTTGAAGCTCTCCGGGATACCGGCTTCGAAGGTGTCGTCGCCACGGACGATCGCTTCGTAAACCTTGGTGCGGCCCGCCACGTCGTCCGACTTGACGGTGAGCATTTCCTGCAGCGTGTAGGCTGCGCCGTATGCTTCCAGTGCCCAGACTTCCATTTCCCCGAAACGCTGTCCGCCGAACTGCGCCTTACCACCGAGCGGCTGCTGGGTGACGAGCGAGTAAGGACCGATCGAGCGAGCGTGGATCTTGTCGTCGACAAGGTGGTTCAGCTTGATCATGTACATGTAGCCAACGGTGACCTTGCGGTCGAAGGGCTCACCCGTACGGCCATCGTACAAGACGGACTGACCGCTCTCGTGCAGACCCGCCTTCTTCAGCATGGCAGCAACGTCAGGCTCATGCGCACCGTCGAAAACAGGCGTAGCGATCGAAACGCCGCGCTTTGCTTCTTCGGCAAGCTTCACCAGGGACTCATCGTCGAAACGCTGAACCTCGTCATGCGATTCACTCGCATAGATCTCGGTCAGCTCCGAACGAAGCTCGCTGATGTCCATCGTCTTGCGATACTCTTCGAGCATCTCGCCGATCTTCTTGCCCATACCGGCGCAAGCCCATGCGAGGTGCGTTTCGAGAATCTGGCCGACGTTCATGCGCGAAGGCACGCCCAGCGGGTTCAAGCAGATGTCGACGTGCGTACCGTCCTCGAGGAACGGCATGTCTTCGACAGGCACGATACGCGAGACAACGCCCTTGTTACCGTGACGGCCGGCCATCTTGTCACCCGGCTGGATCTTGCGCTTAACGGCAACGAAGACCTTGACCATCTTCATGACGCCCGGAGGCATTTCGTCGCCGCGCTGGACCTTCTCGACCTTGTCCATGAAGCGCTGCTCAAGGCGCGACTTGGATTCGTCGTACTGACCACGCAGAGCCTCGATCTCGGACTGAACCTTCTCGTCCTCGACCGCGAACATCCACCACTGCGAGCGGGGGTATTCGGAGACGACGGCGTTGGAGAGTTCAACACCCTTCTTGAAGCCCTTCGGACCGGCAATCGATACCTGACCACGAAGCATGTCGATCAGGCGACCGTAGACGTTGCGGTCCAGAATGGCCTGCTCGTCGTCGCGGTCCTTTGCCAGACGTTCGATTTCCTCGCGCTCGATAGCCATCGCACGTTCGTCTTTTTCGACGCCGTGACGGTTGAACACGCGGACTTCAACGACCGTACCGAACGTGCCCGGAGGCATACGCATGGACGTGTCGCGAACGTCGGAAGCCTTTTCACCGAAGATGGCGCGCAGAAGCTTTTCTTCCGGCGTCATCGGGCTTTCGCCCTTCGGCGTGATCTTGCCGACGAGGATATCGCCCGGCTGAACTTCCGCACCGATGTAAACGATACCGGCTTCGTCGAGGTTCTTCAGCGCTTCTTCCGAAACGTTCGGAATGTCGCGCGTGATTTCTTCTGGACCAAGCTTGGTGTCGCGCGCCATCACTTCGAATTCTTCGATGTGGATGGAGGTGAACACGTCGTCGGAGACGATGCGCTCGGACATCAGGATGGAGTCTTCGTAGTTGTAGCCATTCCACGGCATGAACGCGACGAGCGCGTTACGGCCGAGTGCCAGGTCGCCGAGGTCGGTCGAAGGACCGTCCGCGATGATGTCACCCTTGGAGATAATGTCACCGACGGATACCAGCGGGCGCTGGTTGACACAGGTGTTCTGGTTGGAACGCTGGAACTTCTGCAGGCGATAGATGTCAACACCGGACTTCCCGGCATCGAGGTCTTCCGTTGCACGGATAACGATACGGGTCGCATCCACCTGATCGACAACACCGCCACGGCGGGCTGCGATGGCAGCGCCGGAGTCGCGGGCAACGATCGGCTCCATGCCGGTACCGACAAACGGTGCCTCGGCGCGCAGAAGCGGAACGGCCTGACGCTGCATGTTCGAGCCCATGAGAGCGCGGTTGGCGTCGTCGTTTTCCAGGAACGGAATGAGAGCCGCCGCGACCGAAACGAGCTGCTTCGGCGAAACGTCCATCAGGTTGATGTTGTCGCGCGGTGCGAGCATAACTTCGCCCGAGTGACGGCAGACAACGAACTCTTCCGAGAAAGAGCCGTCTTCGTTGAGAGGTGCGTTGGCCTGCGCGACGTAATACTTCGCCTCTTCCATTGCGGAGAGGTAGATCACGTCGGTCGTGACCTTGCCGTCAACGATCTTGCGGTACGGGGATTCAATGAAGCCGTACTTGTTGACGCGGGCAAAGGTTGCAAGCGAGTTGATCAGACCGATGTTCGGGCCTTCCGGCGTTTCGATCGGGCAGATACGGCCGTAGTGGGTCGGGTGAACGTCGCGGACTTCGAAGCCTGCGCGCTCGCGGGTCAGACCACCCGGTCCAAGAGCCGAAAGACGGCGCTTGTGGGTGATTTCCGAAAGCGGGTTCACCTGGTCCATGAACTGCGAGGAACCGAAGAATTCACGAACAGCGGCAGCTGCCGGCTTCGCGTTGATCAGGTCCTGCGGCATCACGGTGTCGATTTCGATCGAGGACATACGTTCCTTGATCGCACGTTCCATGCGCAGAAGGCCGAGGCGGTACTGGTTTTCCATCAGTTCGCCGACCGAACGGACACGACGGTTACCGAGGTTGTCGATATCGTCGATCTCGCCCTTGCCGTCGCGCAGTTCGACCAGCATCTTGACGACAGCAAGGATGTCTTCCTTGCGCAGCGTGCGCACGGTGTCTTCCGCGTCGAGGTCGAGACGCATGTTCATTTTCACGCGGCCAACAGCCGACAGATCGTAACGCTCTGCGTCGAAGAACAGCGAGTTGAACATGGCTTCCGCGGAATCCATGGTCGGCGGCTCACCCGGACGCATGACGCGGTAGATGTCGAACAGGGCTTCCTGGCGGTTTTCGTTCTTATCCGCAGACAGGGTGTTGCGGATGTAGGCACCGACGTTGACGTGGTCGATGTTGAGAACCGGGATTTCGTCGAAGCCGGCAGCAAGGATGATGCCAAGCGTCTTCTCGTCGATTTCATCGCCTGCTTCGAGATAGATTTCACCCGTCTCGTAGTTGACGATGTCTTCAGCGAGATAGTTGCCGTACAGATCGTCATCCGTCGCCTTGAGAGCCTTGAGGCCCTTGTCGGTCAGCTGGCGGATCAAGCGCGGCGTCAGCTTCTTGCCACCTTCGACAACGACTTCGCCGGTGTCGGCGTCGATCATGTCGGTGATGACCTTGGTGTTCTTCAGCGCTTCAGGCTGGAACGGAATGCGCCAGCCATCGCCGTCGCGCTCGTAGGAAGCCTTGGTGTAGAAGGTCGACAGGATGTCTTCGCCGTCCATGCCGAGCGCCATCAGCAGCGACGTCGCAGGAATCTTGCGGCGACGGTCGATACGGGCGTAGACGATATCCTTGGCGTCGAATTCGATATCGAGCCAGGAACCGCGGTAAGGAATGACGCGGGCAGCGAAGAGCAGCTTGCCGGAAGAGTGGCTCTTGCCCTTGTCGTGGTCGAAGAACACGCCCGGCGAACGGTGCATCTGCGAAACGATGACGCGCTCGGTGCCGTTGACGATGAATGTACCGTTGTTGGTCATGAGCGGCATATCGCCCATGTAGACGGACTGTTCCTTGATGTCCTTGATGGACTTGGCGCCCGTATCCTCATCAATATCGAATACGATGAGACGCAACGTCACCTTTAGCGGCGCTGCATAGGTCAGGTCGCGCTGACGGCATTCCTCGACGTCAAACTTCGGCGCTTCGAATTCGTAGGAAACGAACTCGAGCATCGAAGCACCGGAAAAGTCGGTGATCGGGAATACGGATTTGAAAACGGCATTCAATCCCTCGTCGGGACGGCCACCCTTGGGCTCGTCAACCATGAGAAACTGGTCGTACGAAGCCTTCTGAACCTCGATGAGGTTCGGCATTTCCGCTACTTCTGGAATCTTGCCGAAAAACTTGCGTACGCGCCTACGACCGTTAAACGAAAGGGTCTGAGCCATCGTCGCTCCTTTAAAATTGCATCCGGGCCTGCAACGGACGGGAACCGATGGCCAGTCGATCCCGTCAATCAATGGGTAAATTCAATCTCGTTCCACATCCCGGATCGATCAGGCCGGATTGCCTTGATGAGCCGGTTCGGAACCATTCTCTTGAAGAACCCATTACCCAAGAACCGTTTTCACGCGGTTCTTGGGTAATCGGTTTCAACAAAGCGAAAGATGGGAGAAGGATTTCCCTCTCCCATCCAGCAATCGCGAGATTACTTAACGTCGACCTTAGCGCCGGCGTCTTCGAGCTTCTTCTTGAGGTCAGCAGCTTCAGCCTTGGAAACAGCTTCCTTGACAGGCTTCGGAGCGCCTTCAACGAGGTCCTTGGCTTCCTTCAGGCCGAGGCCCGTGATGCCGCGAACTTCCTTGATGACGTTGATCTTGTTGGCGCCAGCGTCAACCAGGATAACGTCGAATTCAGTCTTTTCTTCTTCCGGTGCAGCAGCGGCAGCAGCGCCACCAGCAGCAGCAACTGCTACAGGAGCAGCAGCGGAAACGCCCCACTTTTCTTCGAGCAGCTTGGAAAGCTCAGCAGCTTCCAGAACGGTCAGAGAGGAGAGGTCTTCAACGATCTTTGCGAGATCAGCCATTTTATAGTTCCTTTAATTCGGTTCGAACCGGTTTGAATATTTACAGCGAAAAACCGCCTTAAGCGGCTTCGTCCTTCTTGGAGTAAGCCGAGAACACACGCGCAAGCTGGCTTGCTGGTGCTGCGACAACCGTAGCGACGCGAGTTGCCGGGGCATTGAGAAGGCCCAGCAGCTTTGCGCGCAGCTCGTCCAGCGAAGGCAGGGTCGCAAGCGACTTGACTGCTTCCGCGTTGAGCGCGGTCGCGCCCATGGCGCCACCAAGAATAACGAGCTTGTCGTTGGTCTTGGCGAAATCCATGACGACTTTCGGAGCGGTCATCGGGTCATTGCTGTATGCAATGAGCGTCTGTCCCTTGAAGAGATTGGTGATCTCTTCCGACTCCGTACCCTGAAGAGCGATCTTGGCCAGACGGTTCTTCGCGACTTTAACTGTGCCGCCCGCAGCGCGCATTTTCGAACGGAAGTCGTTCATCTGCGCAACGGTGACGCCAGCATAGTGGGCCACAACAACCGAACCGGAAGCCTTAAAGACTTCGTTCAGCTCTGTGACGAATTCGCGTTTTTCCGCTCTTTCCACTGTCTGTCTCCAGTTGACGGGACCGCAATCATGCTGGCCCCATCGGGTTTGCCTTTGCCCCAAGGAACCTTGAAACCAAGGTTCCGAGTGACGCTCGAGGATCCTGTCCCCCTGCTCTCTCACCCGAAGGCTGAAGGCACAAGGCACACCAGGTTCGAACCGGATTATTAAACACCGTGAACGATGCGAAAATCCGGGTCTTACCCGTCTCATGCAGGTTAAACGATTAAGGCCAACATCCCGAAGGACAGAGACCACCTGCAATCTCGGACAGGAATTCCGGGTTTCCCCGGAAACTTCCGGCCGGTGAGGGCCGGAAATCTGTATTGCCGCGCCTTACGAAAAGGCGCGGCGAATTCATTAGGCCGTGACCGACGACGGGTCGATCTTGAAGCCCGGACCCATGGTCGAAGAGATCGCTACGCGCTTGACGTAGTTGCCCTTGGCGCCAGCCGGCTTCGCCTTGATGACGGCGTCAGCGAAAGCCTTGATGTTCTCTTCCAGCGCCTTGGCGTCGAAAGAAGCCTTGCCGATGCCAGCGTGAACGATACCGGCCTTTTCGACGCGGAATTCAACAGCGCCACCCTTGGAAGCCTTAACGGCACCAGCGACGTCCATCGTAACCGTACCGACCTTCGGGTTCGGCATCATGCCACGTGGGCCGAGAACCTTACCGAGACGACCGACGAGCGGCATCATGTCCGGGGTTGCGATCACGCGATCGAAATCGATCTTGCCGCCCTGGACGATTTCCAGCAGGTCTTCTGCACCGACGATGTCTGCACCGGCAGCCTTGGCTTCATCAGCCTTGGCACCACGAGCGAAAACAGCAACGCGAACGTCGCGGCCCGTGCCGTTCGGCAGGTTGACAACGCCGCGAACCATCTGGTCTGCGTGACGCGGGTCAACGCCGAGATTCATCGCGACTTCGACGGTTTCGTCGAACTTCGCAACAGCCCGTTCCTTGACCATCGAAATGGCGTCGGTCAGGACGTAGAGCTTGTTCGGGTCAACGCCTTCGCGGGTCTTCTGTACGCGCTTTGCAAGCTTAGCCATGATCAACCTACCACTTCCAGGCCCATGGCGCGGGCAGAGCCCTCAACCATTGCCATTGCGCCTTCGATGTCGGCTGCGTTCAGATCCTTCATCTTGGCTTCTGCGATCGTCTTGACCTGAGCCTTGGTGATGGAACCGACCTTGGCGCCCTTGCCAGGCGTCTTGGAACCGGAGGTGATCTTTGCTTCCTTCTTGAGCCAATAGGTCATTGGCGGCTGCTTCATGACGAAGGTGAAGGACTTGTCCTGGTAATAGGTGATGACGACCGGAATCGGCATACCCTTTTCCATTTCCTGCGTGGCGGCATTGAACGCCTTGCAGAATTCCATGATGTTAATGCCACGCTGACCAAGCGCAGGACCGATTGGCGGGGACGGGTTAGCCGATCCTGCCTTGACCTGAAGCTTGAGCTGGCCTGCAACTTTCTTAGCCATTTCTCTCTGCCTTTCAATTCGAGCCGGTTACCCGACCCCTCTAATGCCGGAAACCCGGCGGCTGCGGTTGCGTGGTGCGGCGCCCTGCCCCGGCTTCAAGAGCCAGATTGCCTTCCACGCGGTTCGGGGCTTACCGCCCCGGCACTCAGACCTTTTCGACCTGAGCGTATTCCAGTTCGACCGGCGTAGCGCGGCCGAAAATCGAAACTTCAACCTTCAGGCGCGAACGCTCTTCATCGACATCCTGAACAACGCCATTGAACGACGCGAACGGACCATCGGAAACACGAACCTGTTCGCCGATCTCGAACGAAACCGAAGACTTTGGACGCTCGACACCTTCCTGAACCTGACCAAGGATACGCTCGGCTTCATAGTCAGGAATCGGAACAGGCTTGCTGTCCGAACCAAGGAAACCGGTAACCTTCGGCGTGTTCTTGATGAGGTGATACGCCTCATCCGTCAGGTTTGCGCGCACCAGCACGTAACCCGGGAAAAACTTGCGCTCGCTATCGACCTTGCGGCCGCGACGCACCTCAACGACCTTTTCGGTCGGCACGAGGATTTTCTCGAAAAGATGATAAAGACCCTTCTGACGAGCCTTCTCTTCGATCGACTCAGCGACCTTCTTTTCGAAATTCGAATATGCGTGAACGATATACCAGCGCGCTGCCATCTTTACTCTCCGTTCAATCCGTTACCGGCCAACGCTCAGCACAAGGCCAAGAATCCAGCCTATGAGCTGATCGGCAGCAAAGAAGAACAGCGCCGCAAAAATAACCATCACCAGCACCATTGCCGTGGAAATCATGGTCTCGCGGCGCGACGGCCAAGTGATCTTCGACGCTTCGGCGCGAACCTGCTGCAGAAACGTAAACGGATTGGTTTTGGATGCCATTGACTGCCCACGCAATTACGGCGCGTAAAGCCGAACTAATCAGCCCCACGCACCGCGTGTCTGTTTTGACCCTACATAAACACCGATTCCAATTTTAACAAGAGGAAATCGACATTCGGCGAAATTCGCCGGAAAACCGGCACCTCATCCGCCATGCAGCGAAATGCGCGCTTGCGAGTGAGGAAGTGGCAGGGGCAGAGGGGCTCGAACCCCCGACCTGCGGTTTTGGAGACCGCCGCTCTACCAACTGAGCTATACCCCTTTAGTCCCGAATCCGGCTGCGAAATCCGCTTGGCGAAATCGGTATGGCGCTCCTTTAAGGTGATGCGGAAAGAATGGCAAGCGCTTTCTGCACGCTTCGGGAATAATATACACAGACCATAGGGTTGCGCGTTTTGGCTAGTCGGTGGCGCCCGTGCGACGGCGGACGTCCCCTGACATCCGCCACACAAGATGCGTCACGAAAACCGGCATTGAAAAGCAGTCTTACCGGCAGCACGCATCACGCCGGAAACGAAAAATCCTCTGCCCTCACCTCGATAAAACGTCGACGCGCGACGAAAAAGCGGAAGATACGACCGAAGAAAAGGCCGAGCTGCTCCGACACCCGGCGCCGCTTCAGCCTCAGAAACAGATACAAGGGGATATTATAATCCGGCTTGCCGCCATCACCAATCGACGAGACGGTCTGCAATGGCGCAGGCAGATCATAATGTCCGCACATGTCGAGTTGCAGCGCATAAGCAGGCGTTGTCTGATATTTTTCGAGATAGCTCGCAGCCGACAGAACAGCATCCGCCAGACCTGCGCGCAGCTCCGTGTCGGCGAGCAGTTTGCGAGCTCCCGCGGGCCAAAGGACGTAAGCAGCCGCCCCTCCACCGCTTTGATATAGCCTGTACACCTCCGAAAGCCCTCGCATGGGCTCCCGGCCGAGCAGCTTCCGTTTACCCCGAACCTCGAGATTGAGAAGATCCAGATCGGCTCGCCCGGCAAGCGACTGCAGGAGCGCCGGAAGGCGCCTCGAGAGCAGCGCGTCATCTTCAAGGATCAGCATCGGCTCGTTGGCTGCGACAACAAAACGCCATGCCTCGACATGGCTTAGCATGCACGCCTTTTCGTTGTTCCGCAGGGGGCGCTGCCACGTAAACCAGTAATCACGGCTGCGCATGGCGTCAGCCTGATCAGCGAGAACCGCGCCTATACGGGTAAATTCCAGCCCCAGACGGCGCATCTGTTCTGCCTGGAATGCCATGCGCTCCTTGGCGGACGGAAGATTGATGATGAGAACCCGCATTTTAAACAACCCTGGCAGCCGTCCGAAACATGATCTGCCGCCATTTTTCAGCATGCGGCAGACAACAAAAAAGCGGCGGTGTTGTTCACACCGCCGCCGTACTGCATTTCAGATCGAGAGATTACTCGACGATCGAACGTGACCGATCGTGCCAATGTTGACGTGCGGCTTCGTCCGCTCAAACTTGCTCTTTGCCATGTGAATTTGCTTCCTGTGAACGTGAAGTAGTTTCCCCGGCGAACCGGTTTGGTGTCGCCGTTTAAGGCTTTGTAAGCGAATGCGCAAGACTTAATTGTTAAAGCGCTCTCACACGCGCATGAAGCGCGACTTCGATGCCCACATATGGTGCCGTTGACGCGAAAGTCAAACTCGATCACCCGAATAACCTTGCCAACCGTACATTGAAAATACTGTCTGCGTCTGCCTGTTCTTCCGAGACGGCGACAGCACCCTGATCGATAACGAACTATTTATCGCCGATCACGCACTCTTTACCAGCGACCATATCTTGGCTTATGGAAACGGACACGTCCGGGGAGAGACGCCCACCGCCTTGCACCGAACGACATCTCGGCCGGCCGCTTTCTCCGGCTCGCACACTTCCATCCGTTTCAGGGCATTCACATGGAAATCTTCACCGCTGCCGGGTTCATGGCATTTCTACAGGTCATCGCGATCGATCTTGTTCTGGCAGGCGACAACGCCATCGTGATCGGCCTCGCCGCCGCCGGCCTGCCGGCGCATATGCGTCGCAAGGCAATTCTCGTCGGCATCATTGCCGCAACGGTGCTTCGTATCGGCTTTGCCGCTGTCACCGTCCAGCTTCTGGCCCTTGTCGGCCTGCAACTTTTCGGCGGACTGCTTCTGGCGTGGGTCTGCTGGAAAATGTGGGTCGAGCTTCGCGAACAGAACGGCTCGATGGAGGACGAGGTAACCGACGAAGAAGCCGACCTCACCAAGGGTCACAAGACATTTTTGCAAGCAGCGACCCAGATCGTCATCGCCGACGTTTCGATGTCTCTGGACAATGTTCTCGCCGTCGCTGGCGCAGCACAGGAACATGTGACGGTCCTCGTGATCGGCCTGATCGTCTCCATCGCCCTGATGGGCCTTGCCGCAAACTTCGTGGCGAAACTGCTGCACCGTTATCGCTGGATTTCCTATCTCGGCCTGATGGTCATCATCTATGTGGCGCTGAACATGCTCTACCACGGCATCCTGGAAGTACTGCCGCACATCCAGCCCTACTTCAGCTGACATCAGAGAAAAAATCAGACGACATCACGGCCCGGAAACGCAATGTTTTCGGGCCTTTTTTATTGCCCGCACGAGGCGGTGAATCACGCATGCGTTGCGCTGCAACATTTCACAACGGTCCGAAAATCACCAATTTTCGCCCCTCGCTTTTGACAGTTGAGGTCAGCCACGGGCAAGCATAGGGAGCTAAACATCAGGTTAATAAAAACAAGAAGAAAGGCATAACGAACAATGGCTTATGACTGGGGTGGTGGCCGTACGCGCCGTCTTCGCTGGATGAAGCTCGGTTGCGTCGGAAGCTCACTTGTCCTGACTGCCCTGCTGGCGACGTTCTTTCTCCATTAGGACACGCCAACTGAAATTTTGACATCGACCGGCGGCACGGCACGGGCCTGAAAGCCCCGTCCTGCCGTCGGTTTCATTTACGCGGCAAGCATATCGCTCAGGATTTGATAGCCGCGCAATGCAGCGGCTTCTGCATCTGCGGGTCCGCCATCAGATCGTAAAGATCGGCCTCTTCTCCCTTGGACCACCAGACGTAAGCACCCCCCCTGATATTTCGCGCCCGAACCGGAGATGACGCTCGACGCGACAATGATTCGGCCAGCAAATGCGATTCGCACAAGGCCGACATCCCCGGTGGTGAGATAGGTGGCGCCGACTTTTTCGCTGCCGCACTGATAAACGGCTTCCGTTTTCTCGACCGTTGTCTCCTCCGGCAGCGGAATCACGAGATTTTCCGCAATCGCACCGGTGAAAAAGAGTGAGGAAACGGCGGTCATGAAAGAGATGATTGCTGCAGATTTTTTCACGGGTTTCCCTCGCCTTAGCGACAAACATAAACGCATCGCATAAGGGCAGGAATCAGGCATACCGGCATCATGCAAAGAATCGGTACGCGCCTCTTTGCATGGCAGCCCACAATATCAGACAAAATGACCAGCACGACGAGATAATTTCCAAGTCGTTTTGTCATTCGCGTCCATTCGCCTGGCAGCTCGCTTTACTGACGACACACCGTCTGACTGGCGAAAGCGTCTCCGCCCCTTCAAGTCTATGTACCAAGGAAAAAAAGCAAACTCTTCGGATATTCTACCCGATGGAATGCGCAGGTGCGTCAGTCAAGCGCACAATCAACCGCGCAGAGACGATCAAGCACTTACAAAAGCTGAATCCGAGCATGCGGACGCGTTATACGCGGCATCCTGCAACATGGAAAACGGAATTTAGCGCGAAAACAGTAGTTCAAATTTAACGGAGAAATTGGAGCGGGTAGCGGGAATCGAACCCGCGTATTCAGCTTGGAAGGCTGCTGCTCTACCATTGAGCTATACCCGCGGCGGTGATTCGATCCGTGCAGAATGGTGGAGGAAGTTGGATTTGAACCAACGTAGGCTGAGCCAACGGATTTACAGTCCGTCCCCTTTAACCACTCGGGCATTCCTCCAGTATTCTGCGAGGATCAAGCGACCAAGCTTTATCCAGATTTCCGTCCGGCGCTGCGCCGTTCGTCGTCTGTTGGGGGCGTATATGACGGCCTCATTCGCTTCTGTCAACACGCTGTCACACGAATTTTTCCGAAAAAATTCGTTCGCCTTCAAAGCCCTGTGGATTGTTCGTGGCGGCAGGAGATAATTGCGCCCGACGCTGTAGGGGCTGGTGCAGGCAACAGGCCGGAGATATAAGGCGACATGAGCAAAGACGCCCCCAAAGACAAATCCACCCGCGATACGCACTACGCCAATCTTCGTCGCGCCGTGCGCGATGCAAAGCGCGAGCGCGGCGAAATTCCAACCCCACCGCAACAGAAGCGCAAACATAAAGGCGCAGATGACTGGAAACCGCCGCAACTGGCGCCGGATCAGGTCTACCTTTATGGCCTGCATACGGTGCGTGCCGCCCTCTCCAATAAAGAGCGACAGATCATCAAGCTGTCGGTCACGCAGAATGCTTTCGTCCGCCTGGGCATCGGCGACGCGGAAGGCCAGCCCTTCCCGGTCGAGTTCGTCGCCCCACAGGATATCGACAAGGTGCTTGGCCCCGAGGCGATCCATCAGGGCGTGATGCTGGAAACGAAGCCCCTGCCCGTCAAAAGGCTTGGCGCACTGAAAGACAGCCCGCTGATCCTCGTTCTCGATCAGGTCACGGACCCGCACAATGTCGGCGCCATCATGCGCTCGGCCGTCGCCTTCAACGCGGGCGCGCTGATCACCACCATGCGCCACAGCCCGACCGAATCCGGCGTGCTCGCCAAATCCGCATCCGGCGCGCTGGAAATGATCCCCTATATCCAGATCACCAATCTGGCCGATGCATTGGGAGAGCTGCACAAGCTGGGCTTCACCTCCATCGGACTGGATTCGGAAGGACCGGCCCCCATCGAGAAGACCTTCAGCGGCGACAAGATCGCTCTGGTCCTCGGTGCAGAGGGCAAGGGGCTGCGCCAGAAGACGCGCGAAACCGTGTCTGCACTCGCACGCCTCGACATGCCTGGTGAAATCAAATCGCTGAACGTGTCGAATGCGGCGGCTATCGCCCTTTACGCAACGCAGCAATTTCTTGGAAAAGCGTCGTCTTAAGCGACGTCTTTCTTGCGAAAGAACAGCGCGCGACGCATGCTGCGCCTTATTCTGACGCATGGAGACAATGAAACGATGCCCGATATGATCAAACCGGCCGGCGAACTGACGCTTAGAACGCTCGCCATGCCCGCAGACGCAAACCCTGCGGGCGATATTTTCGGTGGCTGGGTCATGTCGCAGATGGACTTGGCAAGCGGCATCCGCGCCGCCGAACGCGCCCGCTGTCGTGTCGTCACGGCAGCGGTGAAGGAAATGGCCTTCGAACTGCCGGTCAAGATCGGCGACACCCTGTCGATCTACACGGAGTTCGTTCGCGTCGGACGAACCTCCATTACCCTTTCAGTGGAAGCATGGGCGCAGCGCTCACGCTTCGACAAGCTGGAAAAGGTCACAGCCGGAACCTTCATCATGGTGGCAATGGACGAAGAAGGTAAACCCACCCCCATTCCGCCTGCGGAGTAAGTCCGTGGAGGCCGCCGTCAACGCTGCGGAAGCCTATTCGCACATTCGTGCCGTCATGGGCATGATCGTCGGCCTCAGTCTCGCCCGCCTTCTGACCGGGCTTGCAGGGTTCGTGCAGCACCCGAAGAAGGAGCGAATGTACCCACTGCATCTGGGCTGGGTCGCGTTTCTCTTTCTCATGCTGGTGCATTTCTGGTGGTGGGAACACCGGCTTGCCGCCACCGGCCACGTTCTCGGCTTCGGCGCGTTCCTGTTCCTCATCCTGTTCTGCTCGCTATTCTATTTTCTCTGCGTGCTCCTCTTCCCCACGGACATGAAGGAATACACCGGATACGAAGATTATTTCTTCTCGCGCCAAGGCTGGTTTTTTGCGTTTCTGGCCGCGCTCTTCGTCACCGATATTGCCGACACGCTGCTGAAAGGCCGCGACTATTTCGCCGCTCTTGGTCTGGAATATATTCTCCGCAACATTGTGTTCGTGGCCTTGTTCACGACGGCGGCTTTCGTCGCCAATCGTCGCTTCCACCAGGGCCTCATCGCCTTCGCACTCATCTACCAGGTCGTCTGGATTTTCCGCACTTACGACCTGCTGACCTGAGCAGTCGTCAGACATCATGGCCCGGGAGGGCCGATGCCTGTTTCGAAGCGACCGGCACCACGGGCGTAAGCGTACCTCCTCGCATGAAAGCAAGCTCAACGTACTTTTTGTAGCAATACATCGAGCAGAACCGGCTCGTTGCCATAACCCAACGGATCTGCGGATTACCGCTCGAGGGCAGCTTCGGTTGGCTTTTCTCGATCATCGGCACTCTTGTAGAACGAATCCGGGTTTCCGACGATTGCGCCGCTTGGCGTCAGCAACCCGGGATCACCTTTGTCGCAGTGACAACGGAAGAAGAATGTGGCACCTCAGAAGCCATGAGATTTATTCGCAGGATCATGCAGGATCGCAGTTCGGCTGGCGCCATCGCCACGCTGGCGCTTTTGCTGTTCTTGCTGCAGGGCCTTGTAAATGGCGCTGCTAACGGCGGCATGGCGGCCGCCGCTGTGGCAGCGGGTGACATCATCTGCTCCACCCATTCGCCTGACGGTACGACTGGCAAGGAAAATCCGGCTTCCAGACTGGCCAACAATTGCTGCGGCACGCTTTGCCGCCTTGCTTCCCTCTCCACGGCCGCACTTCCCGTCACACCCGATGACCTGCCCGTCGAAATCACCCCGAACCTGCGTATCGCCGTCCTGCCAGCCGACGCGCCCCTGCCGCCCTCTCCGCCCAACAGGGAATCGCGAGCCCGCGCCCCACCCCTTTCTCTGCAGATCTGACGCATGAACCATCCGGCCGGGAAAAGCCGGACCACCCTTATCTTGCGGAGACATCCATGTCCGTCACAACCTCTTTCGAAGGGGAGCGCCCGAGTGCGCGATCTTCGTCCACCAGCCTTTACCGCGCCGTCTGGCGCTGGCACTTCTATGCTGGTCTTTTCGTCCTGCCGTTCATGATTTCGCTCGCCATCACCGGTGCGCTGTATCTTTTCAGGGATGAGCTGGACAATATCATCCATGCCGATCTGAAACGCATCGAGGTGGTCCAGAACGCACCGAAGGCACTTCCTTCCGATATCGTCGCGGCTGCCCTTGCAGCCTTTCCCGGTACGGCAATCAAATATACGACACCAGCCGATACCGGCGTCTCAACCGAGATAACCGTCAATACTGCGGAAGGCAGACGCGCTGTTTATGTGAACCCCTATAACGGCCAGGTTCTCGGCTCGCTGCAGGATCGCGGCACCGTCATGTGGACGATCCGTTACCTCCACAGCCTGAAATATTTCGGCGCCTACACCCGTTATCTTATCGAGATCGCTGCCGGATGGTCCATCCTGCTCGTCGCAACCGGCATTTACCTGTGGTGGCCCCGCAATCAGACAGGCGGCGTCCTTTCGGTGCGTGGCACACCGAAGAAACGCGTCTTCTGGCGCGACACCCATGCTGTCATCGGCATCTTCGTTGGTGTCGTCATCGTTTTCCTCGCCATCACCGGCATGCCCTGGTCCGGCGTATGGGGCGCGAAGGTCAATGAATGGGCCAATGGCAATAATTTCGGATATCCCGCAGGCGTGCGCGTCGACGTTCCCATGTCCACAGAAAAGCTGGATCAAATCTCCAAGACATCATGGTCACTGGAACAGGCACAGATCCCCCTGTCAGAGGGCCACGATCACGGTCAGCACGATAGCGGGAACGTGGCGCCGACGGTCGCCGAAACTGTCCAGCCTGCCGGTTCCATCGGTCTTGATAGAGCGATTGCCCGTTTCGATGAACTCGGCCTCACACCGGGATACGCCGTGGCATTACCGATCAAGTCGAGCGGTGTCTACAGCGGCTCGATCTATCCGGACGACCTGTCGAAGCAACGCGTTATTCATCTCGATCAGTACAGTGGCAAACCGCTGGTCGACGTGAGCTATGCGGATTACGGACCGCTGGGCAAGGCGCTGGAATTTGGCATCAACATCCATATGGGCCAGCAATTCGGCGTCGTGAACCAGATCGTGCTTGCCCTTGCGTGTCTGGGCATCGTGCTGCTTGCCGTCTCCGGTGGCGTCATGTGGTGGAAACGCCGCCCGAAAGGCTCCCTCGGTGTGCCGCCTATGCCGCAGCAAAAGCGCATCCTTTACGGCCTCATCGCCATCCTTGCCATTGGGGGAATCATTTTCCCATTGGTCGGAATGAGCCTACTTGTCATGTTGCTTGCTCGATCTCTTCATACAGTCGCGCGCAAAGCGCGCTGGCGTCTGAAAAACAGCGGCCGGGAGCAATCCCGGCCGCTGCGCTTTGGCCGTCAGGATCTGAAGATGAACGACGCACCCAGCGCGATCAGCGCAAAACCGATGAGGTGATTGATGGTGATGCTTTCCTTCAGCCAGAAGACCGAAAACAACGCGAACACCGCCAGCGTGATGACCTCCTGAATGGTCTTCAGCTGAGCGGTCGAGTAGACCTCCGATCCCATTCTGTTGGCGGGTACGGCAAGGCAATATTCGAAGAAAGCGATGCCCCAGCTCGCCAGAATGGCCATGAACAGCGCACTGCCCTTGTGCTTGAGGTGTCCGTACCAGGCGAAAGTCATGAAAACGTTGGAGGCGACGAGCATCAGGACAGGCCAGATGTGAGCGGGGCTGATGGAGAAAGGCATGATCGACCTTTGAAAACCGGGAGAGGGAATAGTCTGCGAAGCAGGGAACCTGTTTCGATTTGCGGCGTATTGCTTATAGCATCGGGTAAAAAAATGTAGCGGTTTTCTGATAAGCCGACGCAGATGGGAAACATTAAGAGCGGGAAATGCTGAAGCCTCCATGCCGATTGCCTCTACTCATGTTTCCTTTTTGTACTCATTTTTTCACTGCTGCCCCTTTCCTTTCAACCGGACTGTCTCCATATTCCGACCATGGCCAGATCACCGAAAAATTCTACCGATAGCTCCCTTTCCGACGGCTTCGAAGAAATGCCCCAGGCAGATTTCGAAGGCGCACCGCTTTCCGGCAGCGTTGCCGACTGGGTGAAGCAGCTCGAGGCCGAGGCGGAAGCATCGTCCGTGGAAACGCAGCGCGAGATCGCCTCCAAGGCGGGCAAGCATCGCAAGAAGATCGAGATCGAGGCGCGCAAGCAGGCTCTGGACGAAGCGGCGAAGGAAAAATCCGGCGCAAACAAGAAGGCTACGGCACAGAAGACCGCACGCGGCGTTTCCATCGGCGCCTCCAGCGACCCGAAAACCCGTGCTGCAGCCGGCCTCAATCCGGTCGCGGGTCTGGACGTCTCGCTTGAAGACGCCGCCAGCCTCGCCACGGGCTCGGTCACGGCCACGGTCGATGCGCTGGCGAAGCTCATCGAAAGCGGCAATCCGCTGTTCAAGGACGGCAAGCTGTGGACACCGCATCGCCCTGCCCGCCCGGAAAAATCCGAAGGCGGCATTTCGATCCGCATGGTTTCGGACTACCAGCCAGCAGGCGACCAGCCCACGGCGATCGCCGATCTGGTGGAAGGCATCAATTCCAACGAGCGCAGCCAGGTGCTGCTCGGCGTCACCGGCTCCGGCAAGACCTTCACCATGGCAAAGGTCATCGAGGCCACCCAGCGCCCCGCCGTCATTCTCGCCCCCAACAAGACGCTGGCCGCCCAGCTCTATTCGGAGTTCAAGAACTTCTTCCCCGATAATGCGGTGGAATATTTCGTTTCCTATTACGATTATTACCAGCCGGAAGCCTACGTGCCGCGCTCGGATACCTTCATCGAAAAGGAATCCTCGATCAACGAACAGATCGACCGCATGCGCCACTCCGCGACCCGCTCGCTGCTGGAACGCGACGACTGCATCATCGTCGCATCCGTTTCCTGCATTTATGGTATCGGCTCGGTCGAAACCTACACTGCCATGACCTTCCAGATGGCTGTCGGTGACCGGCTGGATCAGCGCCAGCTTCTGGCAGACCTCGTGGCGCAGCAATACAAGCGCCGCGACATGGATTTCCAGCGCGGCTCGTTCCGCGTGCGTGGCGATACCATCGAAATCTTCCCCGCCCACCTGGAAGATGCCGCATGGCGCATCTCCATGTTCGGGGATGAGATCGATGCCATCACCGAGTTCGATCCGCTGACGGGTCAGAAGACAGGCGATCTGCAATCGGTCAAGATCTACGCGAACTCCCACTATGTCACCCCGCGCCCCACGTTGAACGGGGCGATCAAGTCCATCAAGGAAGAGCTGAAGGGCCGCCTTGCCGAACTGGAAAAGGCCGGACGCCTGCTGGAAGCACAACGGTTGGAGCAGCGCACACGCTACGATATCGAAATGCTGGAAGCCACCGGCTCCTGCGCGGGTATCGAAAACTACTCCCGTTACCTCACCGGCCGCAATCCCGGTGAACCACCGCCGACGCTGTTTGAATATATCCCGGACAACGCCCTTCTTTTCATCGATGAAAGCCACGTTTCCGTCAGCCAGATCGGCGGCATGTATCGCGGCGACTTCCGACGCAAGGCGACACTGGCTGAATACGGCTTCCGCTTGCCCTCCTGCATGGATAACCGCCCGCTGCGTTTCGAGGAATGGGACGCCATGCGCCCCCTCACCGTTGCCGTGTCCGCCACCCCCGGTGCCTGGGAACTGGAGCAATCAGGCGGCGTCTTCGCAGAACAGGTCATCCGGCCCACCGGCCTCATCGATCCACCGGTCGAGGTTCGCTCGGCCCGCACGCAGGTGGATGACGTATTGGGTGAAATCCGCGAAACCGCCGCCAAGGGTTATCGCACCCTCTGCACCGTGCTGACCAAACGCATGGCGGAAGACCTGACCGAATACCTGCACGAACAGGGCGTGCGGGTGCGTTATATGCACTCGGACATCGACACTTTGGAACGCATCGAGATCATCCGCGACCTGCGCCTCGGCGCATTCGACGTACTGGTCGGCATCAACCTGCTGCGCGAAGGGCTGGACATCCCCGAGTGCGGCTTTGTGGCCATTCTGGATGCGGACAAGGAAGGCTTCCTGCGTTCGGAAACATCCCTCATCCAGACCATTGGCCGCGCCGCCCGTAACGTCGACGGCAAGGTCATTCTCTATGCGGATAACATCACCGGCTCCATGAAACGGGCAATGGAAGAAACCAGCCGTCGCCGCGAAAAGCAGATGGCGTATAACGCCGAGCATGGGATCACACCGGAATCGGTCAAGGCGAAGATTTCCGATATTCTTGATTCAGTTTATGAACGCGACCACGTAAGGGCCGATATATCCGGCGTTTCCGGCAAGGGCTTCGCAGATGGCGGCCATCTCGTTGGCAACAACCTGCAGGCCCACCTCAACGCACTGGAGAAATCCATGCGCGACGCCGCCGCGGATCTCGACTTCGAAAAGGCAGCCCGCCTGCGCGACGAAATCAAGCGCCTCAAGGCTGCCGAACTCGCCGCCATGGACGACCCTATTGCGAAGGAAGAAGCAAAATCGCTGGAAAGTGGCGGAAAAGGCAGGGCCGCATCCGGCGGCGCGAAGGAAAAGTCCCTTTTCGCCAAACCATCTCTGGACGATATGGGACCGGGCACGGATACCGCCAAACCGCTGTTCCGCAAGAACACGCTCGATGAAATGACCGTTGGCCGCACGGAAAAACCCGTGCGCGGCGACATACCGGAGAAGCCTGCGGAACCCGGCAAACGTTTCTCACCGCTTCTGGAAGGCCAACCGGAAAAACGAACCGACGACCCCCGCCCGCTGGTGCGGGGCAAGATCGGCGCTGGCTCCTACGAGGATCCGGTCGACGAAAAACGCAAGGGCCGCACCAAGGGCAAGACAGGACGGCCAGGGCGGTAGTCGAAGTGCTGAACGTCACGAACAACTAGCGAGACCGTGAAATGGAAGTAATGAGGGAATAGGCAAGTTATCGCCTATTCACTGCCTTTCCCTTCCCATTCACCTCCACCGCGGCCCGAATGAGCGCCGCCAGCGCCTCCTCATCCACCTCGTCGCCCTCATGAAAATCGATGGCGCGGCGGGTGTTGCCTTCTAGGCTGGAATTGAACAGGCGGCTTGGGTCTTCGAGAGACGCGCCTTTCGCAAAAGTCATCTTCACGACGCTTTTATACGTCTCGCCGGTGCAGATGATGCCGTCATGTGACCACACCGGGACGCCACGCCATTTGACCTCCTCCACTACATCCGGGTCGGCTTTTTTGATGACTACTCTGAGGCGTTCCAGCAGGTCGCCGCGCCAGTCGCCAAGCTCGGCAATCTTGCGGTCGATAAAGAGGGACGCCGAAGCTTCGTCGTTTTGATTTTCCGCTCGCTTTTTGACCACGAAATCCTCCCGGTTTCCTTTGTTTTGACGGCTGCATCCTCCACGCAAGTGGCCACAGGCATCATAAACTCGATTTTTCATTCCGTCGTGGGCGGAACCAAATCTGCCTCGCCTCGTTTCCTCCCCGAACGCAACGTTCAGCATGCAAAGGGAAGAAACATCATGAAAAACAAGGTTTTCGTACTGGCTGCCGCCGCAGCCCTGACCTCTTCTGTTGCCTTCGCGCAGACGGCTACAACGGCCCCTGCGGCTACGGCACCTGCCGCGGTTGGCGCCGATGCAACACTGTCGGGTCCGGGCTTCACCATGGGCACCAAGGCCACTGGCCCACTGAAATTCATCAATGTGCAGAAAACCGACCTGACCGCCTCGCAGCTTGACGGCATGGATATCTACAACGCCCAGAACGAAAGCATCGGTGAAATCGAGGATGTCGTCATCGGTGACGGCAAGTCGGTCATCGGCCTTGTGGCCAGCGTCGGCGGTTTCCTCGGTATCGACAAGAGCTATGTCGTGCTCGATCCAGCCTCGGTCGCCGTGAACAACGATAACGGCACGTGGAAGGCCTATGTCGACACCACCAAGGAAGCGCTGCAGAACGCTCCGAAGCTCGATTACGACAAGCTGGACGACTGATCTCCCCTCCAGTCGCACGCTTGCCACACCCCCGCGCTCTGTCGCGGGGGTTTTTCGTGACGGGATGAGCGAAACACGCAACCGGGCTATCGCACACCCTTGCCTTGCCGCCCGGCCCTCGCCTATCTTCGGCGCGCCAAACCATTCAAGGATCGATGCGTGCCTGCCTCAAGATTTCCGTCCCTTGCCTTCATCGCGGCTGTTGCACTGTCGGCACTTTCCACTCCCGCAGCCAGGGCCGCAGACTGGAAACCGGCTGAACAGATCAAGACCTACGCCATTACCGGCAATACGGGTGCGGCTCTTTACGATTCCATCGGCGAGCGCGGCCCCATGGCTGGCGTACAGGCCATAGCACACACCACATTCAAGCTGACATGGCGGCGCGATTATCGCCCGCAGCCTGATGGAGCCTGCGTGCTGGCTACGGCGCGCCCGAACCTCACCATCATCTACACCTGGCCGAAGGCACCGGCGAAGCTGCCGCCCGCCGTCGCGGCAAGCTGGAAAACCTTCATCAGCGGGGTCGAAACGCATGAACGCGTGCATGGCGAGCATGTTCTCGACATGGTGAAAAAGATCGAGGCATTCAGCGTCGGTCTGCGGGCGGAAAGCGATCCGGGCTGCCAGAAGGTCCGCGCGGTGTTGCAACAGCGGCTGGGCGAGCTTTCCAACGAACAGCGCCAACGCGGCAGGGATTTCGACCGCGACGAGCTTTCGCCCGGCGGCGAGGTGCATCAGCTTATTCTGGCACTGGTCAACGGACCCTGACGGATATGGGGCTGAAGCGGTTTACTCCGCCGCCTCGCCTTTCAGGATCGGTTCGGGCAAGGAGATGGCCTCAAGCTCGTATGAGTATCCTTCCAGCATCGTATAGGCCTGCTCGATAGCCTCGATCTGGGTTTCGGCATTGCGGATCGCCTCGGCGATCGACTGGCTGCGGGCGCGCAGCATGGAGCCAAGCACATCTGCCTCCGGCTTTTTGCCCAGCCTGTCCATGTGTTTGCGAACGCGGGTCCGGTGACGCTCAAGCTCCAGAATATGGAAACGGCTTTTCAGGATATCGTCCGTCAGCTTGCGGCGCATCGCCGCCACCGGATCGAAGCTGCCGGGCTCACGCTCGTCCAGAATGAATTCGTTGACCAGCGTTTCCAGCATCAGCAAGCCCTTGAGATCCTTGGCATCAGCCAGTTGCGGATCGTATCCTGTGTCATCGAACACCTTCCGGCGCACCGGGTCTTTCAGCAGTTCGTAGGCCGTCTGAAGTTTTGCGAACTGCTCGGCGTCGCCACCGCTGTCCGGATGGGCGGTCTTCACCACCTTCCGATAGGCGGATTTGATCGCGGCATCATCGGCATCGCGCTCCACGCCAAGCAAAACATAAGGATCGATCACGAAAACACCTTCAAACGCAACTCTTCACCAGCGTGCCGACCATATCCGACGGCAGCGGACCTATCATAGGCGAAAACCGCGCTACGGGGCACCCCTGCTGCACCAGTCAAAGCGACGCCCCCCCAAAAAAGGATGCTCTGCCATGGCGATATGAAACCGGGCGAAAAGCCCTTGGCCCCGAAATTTGTCGAGGCCAAGGCCACGATGACGACTGGCCGGACAAAATTGGGGACAGCCGAAACGAAAGAACTTTCTCCGCCTGTCTATCGCACGAACGGAGGCGTCCTGGCGGGCGGCGAAAAATCGCTAAAACACTGTGTGACAAGGGGTTGTGGCGAAATGCCATCAACGGGTGTACTCTCGATCATCGATCTGAAGGGAGGGTCAGTCCGATGCCGCAAACGATCACACAGACCGTCACGGACTATGTTCATGCCATGGCCTACGCGGATGAAGGACTGATGCGCGATGTTTTCCATCCGCGCGCCTCAATCGTCGGCAATTACCTTGGCGAAACCGAGTGGCTTTCGCTCGATGATTTCGTCGGCCAGATCCGGGAAAACGAGCGCGGCCTTCCCGATCACGACCCGTCCTTCGAGATACTGGGGATAGACAAGGAGGGTGACAGCGCCTCCGTCAAACTCACGACCAGCTTCGACGGCATGGATTTCTGCGAATATCTGTCACTGCTGGAGCGCGATGGAAACTGGTTCATCGTCCACAAACTCTATCACTTGAAACCGTAACAAGCCGCGCAAATGCACGGACTGAATGAAACGGCAAGCAACGACGCTTGCCGGATCATTTATGGCTTGCCTTACAGCCACTTCGGGACTTCAACGCGCTGATAGGTCTGCAGTTTTTCGATCAGGGCTTCCGCATCCGCGTCGACAGAGGCCGACTGCCGATGAGCTGCAGGCAGGAATTTTTCGACAACCATGTGGTCGATGAAACCCAGGAAGCTATTGAAAAAGCCTCTTGTATTCAGAAGGCCGATCGGCTTGTCGATTTCGGAAAGCTGGTTCATCGTCCACACTTCCATGAACTCTTCCATGGTGCCGATGCCGCCAGGCAAAGCGATGAACGCATCCGCCAGTTCGGCCATGCGCTGTTTGCGTTCACGAAGCGTCTGCGTCACCTCGTAGAACGTCAGCCCCGCATGCGAGTGACCTTTTTCCTGAAGGCGGGCAGTGATGACGCCGTGGACGTCACCACCGGCTGAAAGTGCGGCATCGGCAACCACGCCCATCAGCCCCTTGGTCGTGCCACCATAGATCAGCTTGATCCCGGCCTTGCCGAGCGCGCTCCCAAGCGCCCTTGCTCCGTTCGCAAACTCTTCCGAAGCACCGAAATTGGAACCGCAGAACACGGCAATCGATTGGATAGTGCGGGTCGTCATGGCATTCCCTTGGTCAGACGTGGCGAGCGAAAGCGCCGATCCGGGATCATCACATGCGCCAACTGCTTCAGGTTGGAGAGCGCGATGTCCGGACGTCTATTCGTGCCCGTTCGCTGCCGCTCTTTACGGAACCCCATAAAGAGCAGATGAGTCGGTGTCTCGGCAAAAAGATCATTGCATGAAGATGGATTGGAGAGCGTCGAAGGAACGCGAGGAACGTCCTGAGCTATAAAACGATACGTAAGCGTTTGAAAATACTGGTGCCCCCGACAAGGTTCGAACTCGTGACCCCCTGATTACAAATCAACCAAAAGGTAAAACACAACCTTTTCGGGTAATGTCTTGCTCATCAGGAACCGCCACTATCGCTCTGATATAACTATGAAAAGTTTACATTTTAACGATTTAAGAAAGCTATTGAGAAGACCTCCAGTGCTACCTGTTCCACTCTTGCACAAGAAACACGGTGGCCCCAGGGTGGCCCCAATCAGAGTTGGTGGCCCTAAAAAATCAGGAGGTCTGAGTGGCCGAATACATCGATAAGAAAACCATCGAGAAGGCGCGGTCCGCCGCTCAGTCTCGTACCGCCGCCGTGTTCCGGGACAGCGACGTCGCCGGCTTGTGTATCCAGGTGAAGAACGGAAGTGCCCACTGGTGGGTCATGACCAAGAACAACAAGATTTCCTTCTCACCGCTGGATGGGTTCAGGGTCGACCAGATGCCTCTCGTTCGAGAGATCGCCGCAAAGATCAAGGCAAGCTGGAAGGCTGGTCGGAAAAACGACGACATCAAAATTATGGTTGCCGCTCTTTTATCGCAGCCTACGGCTACACCATCCGTCGAAGTTGCGGAGAACGTCGCCGCCGTGAAAATCGACGGTGCATGGACGTGGGAGGTTTTACGGAACGAATATCTCGCGTGGGCGAAGATATACAAGAGCGATGCGATGTACTCGACTTATCGCTCGGCGCTGGGAGCCGCGAAAAACAGTAAACTGGCCTCCGACTTCGCCCACATCGCAGGCCGGCCTATCGCGAACATCACTCAACTCGACATTCTCACCGTCCGTCAGAATATTCTTGAGCGCGGAGGGATGGTCAACGGGATTCCGAAGGACAATGTTCGTGCGGCTGAGCAAACAGAGAACGGGCTGAAAGCAGCCTTCAAGTTTGCGATGGACCCTCGGCGCGTCACTGGGTTGAAAATGAATCCGACCATCGGATTGCCTGCGGTCGATCAACCCGATTTGAAGAAGCGTGACGTCATAAACGCAGACGACATTTTTGATCGTCCATTCATGTCCCTCAAACAGCTTTACGATTTCCTTTTTTGGGTAGATGAGCAGGACTTTGCCCACGAGGCGAAGAGGGCTGTCACACTCCAAGCTCTCACTGGGCAGAGGATAGAAACGGTTACGACGACATTCCATAACCAGATGGCTCGAACCTACAATACCTCTGGGCGGTTTGATTACGTCTGGTATTTAGGTCCCGATAAGAACAAGCGATACCGTCCTCTGCCCCTGCCGTCTTGGGCGGCATGGGCAGGGCATTCCGCCCTGATGCGATACCGCGAGCGATCCCCCGATAAAGATGCCAATAACTTCCTCTTCCCCCAGTTGAAGAAGCGTTACGCCCACATCCCTGGCAACGGACATATATCAAACAAGCTCGTCAACGATATTTTTCAGGCTGCGCGAAAGCCTGGGGGACCGTTAGAAGGAACGGACTTCGCCAGTCACGACCTGCGACGGGCCTTCGTCACTCACATGGGAAAAAAGGGCCGCAAGCTCGGATTCCCTTATGACGATATCGTAAGCGAGGTTGCGAAGGTCACGCACAAGGGCGAAGGCAAGATTAGCGTCATCCAGAGGTTCTATGATCTCGACACTGATTCATCGCTGAAACTGCGCATGCTGGAACTCTGGCAATACATGATCCTCGGAGCACACGGCGAAGCCAAGCGCCCAGATGAACGCTGGTTCGAACTGGATGAACCCGAAGTGCCATTAACCCGTGAAGAATGGCTCCGGATACAAGAGCAGACAGAAAGCGATTTTCAGGAGTACGGCGTGTTTGGGGAGCACCGTGTTTGATTAGGCTTTCATCCGTCTGAGAAGAAGGGCCTCTCTCAATTATGAACCAGCCTTTGCGCTCAGTTCGACGGTCGAGGATCACACCTGCCGTATGTCCTTTGTCCCTACGCGCTTTCGATAATGGCGATTTCTTCGGGCTTCAGCCCATAGAGAACGTATACCTGAGCGTTCAAATCGACCTCGGTATTTTTGATCTCGACTTCGATCTCTTCAAGCTTCTGCTGCTTCTCAATGATTTGCGCGACCAGCGCGGCGTTGCTGCTTTCCCCGATCTTCCTAAGGGCGCTGGCAAACTTCTTGCCATCTGTTTTCTCCGTGACGGAATAGGTGGAAGCCAGCACCTTCCACTGGGCAGCAATGAACTCCCCCTCAGCGTTCGCTACGAAGATTTGGTCAATGGCGGTTTTCCCCCCGATGAAAAACTTTAGTTCGCCATCCCTGAACTCTGCATCGAGCTCGACGCCGGGTGCCAAGTTCGAACCCAGATCGTCAAGAATCGCTTCCAATGCCAATTGATACCGCTGAGCCGCCCATGCTTTTTTCTGATCAACGCCCAGGTTGACTGGAGCGTCGCTTTCGAACTCCTTCTTGCTTCTCAAGGTGGGGAACAGCCACGTCTCTGGTTTGGAACGGTATTTGAGGACTTCGGTTCGTCTGGCGATGTCTCGCAATAACGCCCGTCTTTGTCCATGCAATGTCTGAAGACGCTGGGCTGCGGTGCTAAGCGATATACGATCCGCCTTGTTCGTCACAGGTATTGGAAGAGGTGCAATGAACTGCTTATTCGCTGAACGATATTCTCCTCTAAAGGGCTTGGATATTAAGCGGAATACATAGTTGGCAGCGTGCGAATTCAAAATGGCTGCCAAAACATACGTGCTCGCGCTGTTTCCAGGTGATATGCCGCCTACGTCAACGTTATCCAAGTAATAGACACCAGATTCGTCCACGGAAACTGCGAGACGCGACACTAGACGAGGAACTATTACTTTTGGATGTTCCTGCTTATCTAGGTTTTTTGGATAGTTATAGGCCCACCAGCTATTGTCCTCATCCATTTTTCCTCCCTCACGATTTCTCAAGGTTTCTTCCCAAGATCGCAGATAGGACCACGCCTTCGGATAATATTCGGATAGTTCTTCTTTGGTGAGCAAATCTACTTTTCCGCTATCGCTCTTGTAGGGAAACAGCAGAAACGTTGACGTCTCGGGTTCAAGGTATCGCTTTGCTTCAGAACCAGACACCAGAGGCTTCATAATGCCGTCTTCAATTTCAACTTCATACGGCGGCGGTGCGTCGTCGCCCTTAGGCGTACAAACATATCTTCCTGGCGAGATCATCTGAAGATGATATATCGAGTCTGCACTTGTCTGAATTCCAACAAAGATGCTCTTGCTATGATCGCCATGATCAAGCCTGTTGCTTTTCTTGTACATCTTTTTTAGGACACGGCGCTCGTTGCCCGTTATCAGGAGCCATCGATCACCGAATTGCATTTCGGCGTAAGACAGCGCCGTATCTGAACCAGCCCAGGGTTCGTCGGCTATGATACCTTTTGGAGAGTAGGCGACTTTGACTGAATCGTTGGGGGTTTTGGAGAAGAACTGCAACGCAGTGTAGGTCGTCGCTTCGTCGAAAATTTGAAATGCTTGGAAGTCTATCCAACCATATAGATGCTTGCCAGCGGCGACGAACTTCCGCAGACCATCGCCATACTCGTTCATGATCCAGAGACTGGGGGCAATGTAACCGAGCCTGCCATCGCCGTTGAGTAGCTGTATGCCTTTCTCGATGAATGGAAGGTACAGGTCGAAATTGCCCGTCTGGGTACTGGCATAGGTTTTATTGCCGGCTCGATCGGTTTTCAAGAATCCCGCCATGTCGGCATGGACCTTCCGAAAGTTCTGCAACTTGACGTAAGGTGGATTACCCACGACCGCATCGAAACCACCGCGCTCAGATACCTCCGGGAATGCGGTCCACCAATCGAATGCGTTGATGCGCTCCTGCTCTTCGGCGTCGTATGGTAGCAGACCCGTGTAAAACGACGTGTCGATCAGGCTGTTGCCCTCTCGTATGTGCGTGTCCAGGGAGGATAGGGGCTTGTCCCCTCTGGCGGTGTGAAGCCACAACGCGAGTTTGGTAAGCTCCACCGAGGCCGGATTGATATCAACGCCATAGATGTTCTCGCGCAAAATATCTCGGATGAGTGAATCCACCTCGCCTTCGCGGGTCGTAAAATCCTTACTGACCTGCTTGCGCACCTCTTGCGTCGCACGCCATTCATCCACCAGGAAGCGCAGCACAGTGATCAGGAATGCGCCCGAACCGCAAGCGGGATCGACGATTTTGAGCTTCTTGAATTCCTCCTCGAAGGCTTTGATCGCTTCCTCAGACGGAAGCTTGTTCGCACCGATCGCCGGCCAACCGCATTTAGATTTTAAGTCTATGATTCTGGAACCGACAGTCTCGGAGACAATCCGTTCGACCACCCATTCCGGGGTGTAATAGACGCCGTCTCTCTTGCGCTTTCCTTCTTTATTGACTGAGGGCCTGCCATCAGCCTCAGCTTCGAGGATTTCAAGTTCGGTAATCGATTGTTCAAAAATGCGTCCCAGAGTGTAGAGACCAAGGCTTTTGGATGGGTCCAGCTTGGCGGCCTCGCCCAGTTGTGGTTCGCCATTCAAAGGGGGCTTCGTGAGGCCTTCGGCCCATCCGGACGCATAGTTGTAAGAGGCCGAAAGGTATAACAGGGTGAGTTTGTAGCCGTACAGGCTTGCCTCGTTTTGACCCTGACCTTGCTGGCAAAATACCTTGTTCGGCACTTTGAGGCGCTCGAGTTCTGCATCCGCGGCGAAAAGCCCGCCATTGAACTTGTTGAGCTTCTTCTCCCCGAATGCCGTTCCATCGTTCATGGCGCGAAACAGGGACAGAAGCTTTTCCCAAATCGTGGTGCCGTTCGGATCGAAATACGGGTCCTTGCTCTGGTAAATTAGGAAATCTCGAAGCAGTTGGGGCGGAAAGCCAAGGGCTCCGCCCATGTCTTCGCAGAAAAACACGAACAAGCACCGATCAAGAATCTTCTGCGCCAGGCGCACCAGCCGACCGCGCGTGCCAGGGAAGCGATCCGTCCCTTCCGGATTGTTTTCAAGCAGGGCTTGGTAGAGGTTATCCCTGAAGGCCCGATATTCCGCATAAAACTCAGACTCAAGCTTTCGCTCCCGAACCCACTGTTGCGCGATGATCTGAGCAAGCGGTGATTTTCCAGCGAGACCTTGAACCAAAAGAGTGTCCCGGTGGAACATCCGCGCAAACAGAAAACGGTCAAAACGGGCGTCTTCACCATCCCCCAATAGCCCCTGACCTTGAAAGAGGTCCTTGGGCTGAATGGTGAACCGCATAAATTGTTGATGGCCACGATCGGCCCAGTACAGGCGGAACTCGTTCATGTCGGTAATGATCGCCCACGTTGGCAAGATGGGGTCATCGATCATGTAGTCACGACGGGCAGCCGCCAGATAATCCAGTCCCTGTTTGACTGGCGACCTTGTATTGCCTTTCCGCTTCTGTGGGGCGTCCAGTGAACTCTTGATGTCTTTAAATTCACACAAGACCTGTGGGACGAGCGTGGGGTGATCCTTCTTGAAGTGACCGAGTGCCGCGTCGGCCTCGCCCTTTCCACCGCCGGCACCGGCTCCCTTCACTTGAAATTTGGGATAGAGCGAAAACGCCTCGGCTTCGTCCTTTTGGCCGGATTCCGAATAGCCCCATGTCTTTTTAAAGAACTCATCGAGAAGAGCAGACTCCGCCGACGTCTCCTTCAGGTCTGCGCGTTTCGACCAGTTTGCGAGGCGCGTCAGAAGAGCCTTTTCTTCTTCGCTGTCCTTGAAAGCCTCATAGTCGAGCGCCCACACCGACCGCAGAAATAACTTAGTGACGAATGGATTATGAAGATCACGCATTGAGGGCCTGAACAAAAAACTGATTCTGTTGAACCTCACCTTCCTCAATCGCTGACTGTATGGCAAGGAGACGTTATGAGGACGTCGTCGAGCATAGTCTGAGACCTTATCGGTTCTCATGCCGCAGCACGATCTTGCCAGACTTCGTCAGGCTGCCCTCGGAGAGCCGACACTATGACCGAAGGGAATAGTGGTAGTCGGTCACTACGTCTGATTTTTCCTTTCCGCCGGCGGTATTCGGGGGCACTCTTGGGCATTCCTTTGAGTGCCTGTGATGCCCTGCTACGAACGTCCTGTTGTAATCGTTCATGAGGATAGAACCGAAGAAGGTCGACTGCTCGGAACCCGGGGAACCAACTTCTGGCGGGCAGAGGTTTGGGAGGGACCTTGGCTTCTCACCAACTTCGATCACACCGGAACACGTAGTAGCCACGATCTCTCCAATCTCGGTATGCCCGCCTTTTTCGAAAGGCTCCGAACGATTGCGGAATGCGCCCACGGGGTAGATTTCGATTTCAGGGCTGGGGGCTGATCTATGGCCTACCAGTTCGTCCATCTCGAATCCTGGTCGCGGAAGCCTGACGATAAAGGCCGTTCCACGGATTTCATTTTCGACGAGGCGAGCCGCAAGCCGGAGGCGTCCGTCCACGTCGCTAAACCGAAACCGCCAACAGTCATCTATGGCCTTGACGTCGAAGAAGTCCGGGCGATGCACGACGTGGCGGCTGCCGTGGCGACGACGACGGTGAAGGGCAAGCCTCGCAAGATCAGGCTCGACCAGAAGACGCTCCACAGCGTCGTCGCCTCGCATCCGTACACCGTCGAGGAAGTCCGAGCCGATCCGAAGAAGGCCAAAGAGGTGAGGAAATGGGAACGGCTCACGGTCGTCTGGCTCAAGCGCCAGTACGGTCTGGCGCTCAAGTCGGTTATTCGCCACACCGACGAGCAGCAATGGCACATCCATGCCTACGTACTGCCGAGCGAGGACCGGGAACTCAAGGCGGCGGTCTTTCATCCAGGCGTCGTGGCAAAGCGGGCGGTGAAGGCGGCCGGTGCCCAACCCGGCGAAGACGGGAAAGCCCTCAATAAAAGAGCCGATGTCGCTTACAAGTCGGCCATGCGGGACTGGCAGGATTCTTATCACGACGCCGTCGCTGTGCTTTGCGGATTGACGCGTCTCGGCCCTGCGCGTCGCCGTTTGACGCGCGAAGAATGGAAGGCCGAGCAAGCCCAGGCCAAGGCGCTCAAGAACGCCGTCGAGCGGGCGGCGGTCGTGAAGCGGCAAGGGCAGGCCTACGTTGCCAGAACGAGGGCGGACGCGGCGGCGATCAAGGCGGATGCCGCCCAGATCAAAGTATCCGCCGCCCGTCTGGCGGGGATCGGCGGGGCCGTTCGCGCCGTCGTAGACGGAATCAAGGAGTCCCGTATCCGTGCCGAAATTCGTCGGGAGTTCGCCCGCGATCTCGCTGCGGCGAAGGCTGCCGCGGCGAAAGCGAAGTCCGAAGCCGGCAGGGAACGCGCCTCGCGGCGTGAGACGGAGAAACAGGCTTCCGAGCAGCGCCACGTGTTCCGGCAACAGGGGCAGCGCCTCGCATCCGCCCAGCAGGAAATCAGGACCTTGTCTGCCGCGCTCGCCGCAGCGCTGGACGAGCCGACACCAACACCGGGAGGAGTACCTACACCATGACGACAGGCGAGAATATTTTCTGGCAGCAGGCGCGCGCTGTCCTCTGGGACATCGACATGCTGCGCCTCGACCCGGCGCATGGGGCGGCGGTGGAAATCGTGCGGTGGTGCCTACGACACCGAGGCCGTCCGACACACCACCGACAGGCATTCCTCGAAGCGGAGTGTCTGCCGTTGCTGGTGTACCTCGAAAAACTGGCGTCCACTGGAGAGGCGTCAGACTGGCGGACGCTGGAAGAGCGTATACGGCTCCGCCTCGAAATCCTCCGTGAAGGCGAGATGCAACCCTGCGCGAAGCCTTGGCTCGCGGCAATCTGGCACACCCTGCCCGAACTCGCGGCCATCGGCCAGACGATTCTCGACGAGGCGGACAAACCCAAGGGCGTTGCCGCATTCGAAGTCGCGCCCGTGTACACGGACGCCGACCCGAATTCCGGCAGCGGCGGCGATGACAAGGGAAGTGCGGGGAAATCGGGATCGGCGGGAACGGCGGCGAAACCGAAACCCTCGCCGCGGCTGGCTCTGCCGGTCGTCTCCATCGTCTTGACCGAGGCCGAAAAGAAGGCGCTCGGCCTCGGCAAGCGCAATTCGGACGCCCACGCGAAGAACGAGGCCACGCCTGACGATCCAGATGGAACGAGCGGCCCAACGGGGCCGAAGATGCCAGGAGGCCCGAAATGATAGACCTGTTTGCTGAACCGTCGGCCTCGAACCTGGCATGGCAGCTTGTCAAAGCTGTCCTGCCGACGGACACGACGTCGGCATGGGGCCAGACATTGCAGGTATTCACGTCGGCGCTCTTCGGGTTCTGCACCGTGATACTCAGCTACGGTGTCATTTCCGGGATCGTACAGTCGGCGTATACAGGTAAAACGCTTGGGGACCGCTGGCATCAGATATGGATGCCACTGCGGGTTATCGTCGGTTTGGGCCTCCTGATTCCGACGCCGTCGACGGGGTTTTCTCCGGTACACTACCTGCTGCGTGACGTCGTTGCCCGAGGCGGCATCAATTTGGCGGACGCCTCGTGGAGCGTGTTCGTGAAGACTGTGGCGTCTGGGGAAACGACAATCCTCCCGGTGTCGTCTTCGGGATCGACGGTCGCCATGGCTATCCTGCAACACGAAATTTGCGCCGCGACCTACAATCAGGCGGGCTCCCTGTGGGGTTGGCAAGCGCCGTTGCCTGAACCGGCCGGCGATGTCGCGGGCCTCGGTATCCCTGGTTTCGGCAAGAAGGTCGTATGGAGTTACGGGCCAACATGCGGGCATTTTTCGTATACTGTCCCCGACAACCGGGAGGATTTCTCGAACGCACGGCGTGAGGCGGTCAAGGAAATCATTTCCGCCTACAGGACCGAAGCTCAACGTTACACGACGCTGGCCGCCGAGACTTCGGGCCTCTCGTCCGCCGACGCCATGACGAAGGCGCTCGGCAGCAAGGGCCTGTCCCTGACGATCGTGCAGGATATCCGCGCCCGTGGGGCAGCCTTCGACGTGCAGATATCCGAGGCGGCGAAAACGGAGGCCGCAACGGTCGAAAAAGAGTCGAGGTCAAAGCTTGTCAAAAATGCCGAGCTCGAAGGCTTTTTAAGCGCGGGGACTTACTTTCGCGCGCTGGGCCAGATCAGCGAACTGACGACGGCGCTTTCGAACGAGACCTTGGAAGATGTTGCGCCTCGGACAGATGGAGATTTCGGGTTGGCGTTAGATCGGGCCTTCGCAGTCCTGCGCCTACAGGTTTCCGGAGAGACTGACAGGGCAAACCTGACGGCCAATGACTTCGCCGGTGCAGGAGATGAAGGTTCGAATTTTCTCGTCAAGCTCCTTGCGCCAATTTCACGTGGTCTTGCAGAATGGGGGGCGTCATCATCGGCCAAATCGGGTGACGCGATGTCGAACCTGATTTCCTCGGGTCACGCGATGTTGTCGATTGCCTGGACGGCCATTGCCGCAGGAGCGACGTTGATGGTCGCGTCCTCCAACTGGTTTTTGTCCGCGGTCGGTGCAGGTGGGGCAGCCGATTTCCTGCTCGGCTGGGGCAACTGGGTCATCGGAGCCCTCATGTTCATCGGCGGCTTACGCGCCTACGTGATTCCGATCCTTCCATTCCTATTCGTCCTTGCCGCCGGGATCGCTCTTGTCGCCGCCCTGCTTGAGGCGATGATCGCACTGCCGTTGTGGTGTCTGAAATGGCTGAAAATGGAGGGCGGCGACGACTTCGCCGCCGAGGGCGTGCGCATGGGGTTGATGCTGACCGTCAACGTCTTCCTGCGTCCGTCTCTCGCGATCCTCGCCTATTGCGGCTCCTACCCGGTTTTCAACGTCGTTCTCAGGACGATGGATTCGATGTGGGCGACCGCCTTCCTCGCGCAGACTGGCGGCGCGGTCGTTGGCCTCATCGGTTTCCTCGTGATGTCCATCATCCAGCTATACCTGACCTGGTACGTCAGCCTGAAGTTGTTCGGACAATCGTGGGCGCTTCCAGATCGAGTTCTCGGCTGGCTCGGCCTTCCGGGAACGGCGGGGGAATCGGGCATCGCCTCCGGGGCTATCGGCGGAATGCTCGGTCTTGCCGGACGCGGGTTATTGCCGAAAACTGGTATGGCGATGCTCACCAAAGGAGGCAAATCGAAATGAAGAAACTGATCTGGTGGACGGCTGGCGGGCTTGGTCTGGCAACGGCCTGCGGGCTGGCGGGACTTCATCACTTGTCGGCGTCAGTGGTGACGTTGACGGCATTTTGCTCGGTTCAAGGGGGCATCATTATGGCACTCGATACCCTTTCGCGCATAAGGGCTTCCTCATGACTCCGCTGGACCTTCACATGGATAAAGCACAAGGGGTGATCGGGCAGTTTCTGGAATGGACTATACGGACGCCTTGGCGAGTCATCGTTGGTTTGGGGCTCCTGATACCAATGTCATCGACGGGGTTTTCTCCGGGGTACTACCTGCTGCGCGATGTTCTTGCCTTGATTACCACCGTCATCCTGATGGCGATCTCGACGGGGAACGCGAGCGCCGAAACCTTCCGGTTTCCTGCTGCGGCGCGGGCGGCTTATGGTGTCCCGCAGGTCGACATTGCCATGTCCGTGTACATGCACCCTGATTGCGCAGGCCGTTGGTTTGTCGAATATCCGCCAGGCTTCGCGTTTCGGCGGGGGGGACCTAACGGGGGGAACCTCTACGGTAATCCTGGCAGGGGTTCGTATGACGTCGCCATAAAAACAGACGCCTGCCCGTCGTGGGATTCCGATTACGTCGAACCTGCTCGCACAACCTGGCACAAAGTGGTCGTTTACTGAGAGGCCCCATGAAAACGCTCCTGACCACCCTTTTCCTCGCCCTGGTGACCCTACCGGCTAACGCGGGATCGCTCCTGCAGCCGCCCGCCGACGCGCTACGCGTCGAGTTCACAAGTCCCGATACGTCGCCCGCTGATCGTCTCAAGGCAGGTCAGACGTTGACCGTGGGCGTCGTGGTCTCACGGTCGACGGGGGCCGTGGAGGTCGTGCCGACGGCAAAACCGGATTGGATGACCTACGACGCTGCCGCTCGCCAGTTTTCAGGGGTTCCCGTAGTCGGTGATCACGAGCTTTCGGTGCGCGTGACGGACGCCGAAACGGGGCAAACGGCAACGGGTGTCCTGTCCTTCAACATCGATGCGATGCAGAGCAAGTTTTAAAATACAATTTGCAACTTACTGTTTTTATTGATGTAAGGTCGTTTCCTTGTTGACGGATGTCGCGGGATCGCGCCATCCTTAAAACATCGAAGGAACGCAAGGAACTTCTGTGGTTATCTTCCCCCTTGAGGGCTCAGAAGAACCGTAACGGCGAGAAATTGCCTTTGCACTGTTATGTTTCCCCATGAGGGATTAGGAGAGATCAGGTCTTTGACTTGAAATGTCCGTCATCGTTCCCCGCGAGGGATCATTTCGACCACCCAAAGGCGGCTCTGAAACATATGGGTTTGTCGGAATTCAAACTGACGAGACCACCGTTGACCGCCTCACAGGCGGATTTGGAAAAGGGCGGCAGAAATGCCGCCCTTTTGGCTTAGGGTGGTCAGTCAGATTCCCCCTTTATGCGTCATGTGAAAGTCCGTGACATCATCGGGTGCATCGCCTTGCTCGGAATGGTACAGGCTTGGAGCTACGCCCCGCATCAACTCCTGAAGATCGATCGGGCGCGGACGACGGCGCTCTTCTCCGCCTTGCACGGGTTCCGGAGTATTGCCGTTGCGGGCGTTTTCAAAGGCGCGGTAATGGCGCAATGCCTGACGAAGATCAGATTTGGTGCTATTGCGGAGGCCTGCGAAACCGGGCGCACGTTCCAAAGCCGCGATCTCCAAGGCCTCATTCTCGAAAGTGCGGCCCAAGAGCATATACCGGGCACGTCCAAGGCTTGATTTGATGTTGCGGGCGGTTGCGCGTGAGCGCTGATTGCCGCGGACAAGCCACTGCATGAAGCGCTCCTCCGTCTCCGGGGAAATCTTCCCTATCTGGCGGTCGAGAATGACCTTTCCGATGATTTCGGCTGCGGTCGGTGGAACGGCGTTGGCGATCATCACCATGATGCGGCGCTTGTTCTTCGAACACCATTTCCAGCCCTCAGGAAAACCTTGGATACGGGACAGGAATTTCTGGTGGCCAACAGCGGCGTCCTCCAGCGGAGCGCTGTCGTTCGGGTGTGCCTCGTACTTTGCCTTCAGCGCTGCCGACGGAGGCTCGCCCGAGGTTCTGGTAATCGTCGCATAGGGCTCATCAACGCTACGGACGGCACGGCCGGCGCGAAGCGGCCGCGTGTAGACATGTCCTTTCACGACGATATCGAGATTGTATTCCGGTCGCCACTGGTTCTCCGCAGTCGGCATTTCTCCCATCTCTTTGGCGAATGCCCGCCGCACGGATTTCGGAACGTCCGTCGCCGCGTCCGAAATGGCACCTTCGATAAAGCCGTCACGTTCGCCGAGGCGTCCCACGACGATCAGGCGACGTCGCGCCTCTGGTGTGTTGTAGTGGGAGAAATCGACCCGGCACTCTGAGATACCGTAGCCAGCTTTTTTCAGCATGGCGCGGGCTTCTGCCCATGAACGGGACCGCGCAGCCTGGATGACATTCTCCATGATGAACCATTCCGGGCGGACCGATGCGATCGTGATCGCGTATGCCAGGGTCAGTCGGGCGTTCTTGCCCTCCGCACGCTTGCCGGCCACGGAGAAGTCTTGGCATGGAGGGCCACCCGCGATGAGGTCGGGTTTCAGGTCCACGATATCCGGGATGATTCCGAGAAGATCGGACAGATCGCGTTGATGGACGTGGTCGCCAATGTTGGTGCGGTAGGTCTCGACGGCGTCTGGCATGCTGTCATAAGCAGCGACAACGTCAAAGCCGGCGCGCTGGAGCCCCAGCGACATACCACCTGCACCACAGAAAAGTTCCACAACCTTCATTCGCTCTTCCTTTCGCACGGCCCGTTTCACGAGCTGTGTAGCGGTGGCGTGTTAATGGAAGTCCGAAAAAGTCGTTAAAGGTTTATCGAAGGTGTAAATTCCTTGATATCGAAATTAAACACCCATCACGTAGTTCTACATGACGCTGATGCGGGCAGATGCCCGCCATTTAATGCTTCGCTTCCCGGTGCCCGATTTCGCTGATCAGTTCCCATGCATCGCCAAGAGCGGCGTGGATTTTCTCCATCTTTTTCGCGACCGCTGTCCCGTTTGGTGTTCCGAGGTCGGAAAAACGGGCTGCTATAGAGCCTACCTCATTGCGGAGACGACAATATGTGTCGCGGTTCATGGGGAATTTTTCGACTGGTATATCGGAGAATTTGGTCATGATTTTTCACGGGTTCTCATGTTGAAAGGCGAACGTAAGCAGTCGCAAGCGAATTTGCCGCGCCGTAAACAATCATGGCGGCCCCCAGGAAGTTGAAGACTTTGTTTTGCCAACGCGAACAGAGACTGTTGTCGCCAAGGATAGCGAAACCGAGGAAAAGGAAGAGTACATTGATATCGTCCACCTTCCTCAGGCCTCGGTCTCAAAGGATTGTACTCCCACCGGCCTGAACGCCGCTGCCAAAAAACGGTCCCGTGCCGCCTCGGCCTTCTCCCCAGCCCGGATGACGTCCTCCATGTCGCTGAAGTCACATTCATATTCGGTCGTGTAACTTCCGAGATGCTGACGCAGCACACGACGGGCATCTTCATCGCCCTCGCCATCGCTCCCGATGAGATCGAACCGGACGCAGCTCTTGCCTGGGATGCCCTCAATGATGGGCTCGACCCATTCGAAGTTTCCCGCTGGATCGACAATCGCCAGTTTGCCGTCGAAGCCGAAGTCGTCGAATTTGAATTTCGCGTTCATGCATGTTTTCCTTGTTTGATGGCTTTTTGAACGAGGGTGGTGACAACCTCCCGGATCGTCATTTCATGTTGCGCGGCGTGAACCTTCAGCGCTGTCAGCGTTCCGGAAGGAAGGTCCACCGTCAGTCTGTCCGCGCGGCCTCGTCGCGATGGGCGGCCTTGTTTGGTGAAGGATGCCTGAACCATGTCACGCATCTTCGATAACAAAGAAGCGGGCAATCGTGTCTTCGTTGGCGTGCTGTTCGGCGAAATCGCGAGCTTCCGACGTGTCAATAGCATGCAGCCCCTCGCCACCTGACCGCCCGCCCTGGACAGACTGAGCCCACCGGGTCATCGCTCCTCCGTGCCCAGCGAGGAAGAAACGTCCGCGAGGCGTTCGGTACAGAGACGTGACCTCGTAACGAAAATCTCCCCTATCGGAGTCGCTCTCGAAAGAGCAGATTTCCTCCGCCGTCGCCGTGTTGTAGCGGAGACCGTCGATGATTTTGCTGATGTTCATTCCATTCCCTTTCCATTGACCTTCGGGCAAAGCTTCGCCGCCGCGCGAAGGCGCGTTATTCTCTGTTTCTACTTCCGTTTTCAGGAACTCATTTGATGTGGACAGGTGCGTTTGTGACTGCCCACATACAAAGTGTTGGAGCATTCCGACGGTGACGCAAGAGCGAAAATGCGCCGACGGTGAAGTTTTTTACGACACCAGAACAGGGCCGCTGACGATGCGGCGGATAGCTTCCTCGACAGCCGCGACGGCTTCTTCCCGGGTATGGACGATGCCGTTGGCAAGGGAGCGGAGGCGCTGCGGATAGCCGTCCTTGTCGCGAGACTGCATGGCTGGAATGTCGACGGAATAAACCCACCGTGCATCGGGGCATTTCCGGAGCTCTTCGATCCAGACGCACATCACATGCGGATATGATGGATGATCGACCTCAGCGGCATCGTGGACGGCGAACTCGTATTCGGCGTTGTACCAGTCAATCGCGATAGCGGTCATCATGCATGCCTCCTGACGAGTTTGCCGACGATCAGCAATGGGAGCACGATCCAGACAATGAGGTTGCCGGCCTCGACCGCATCCGGGGCTTTGATGGCGACGGTGTAAAGGATTGCAAAAAATAGCATGGCAATTGGCAGGCAGAGGACTCGTAAAACAAGCATGTCATGTTCCTTTATGTGGGAATGTGGGTTTCAGGTGCGCGAAAAACGCCGAAATGCCTGGATACCGTCACGTTGGATTTCCCGTTTCATCTCGTCAGCGGCACCGGGTAGACGTGACTTCCCGACGAGGCGGCGCACGGACGTCGCCTTCTCTACCGCGTAGATGGATGCCACGTAGCAGAGGAGACCCCCGCACGGTGCCCGCTCGTTAACCTCCTCGATCAACAGGTTAAAGGTCAGACTCGGAATGAGTGTGGTCTTCACTGCCATTTGAACCTCGAAAGCGACTGTTTTCATTGATCTATTTATAACATTTAGAAAGAATCGAGCCCAGGGAATAACGCGGAAGGGTTGAGTTGTGCCGGAGGCGGAGTTAACGGGATCGCTAGAACTTTAAGGGTTCTTTTTGAAAACCGTGCTCCCTGTTCGATGCGGGCCGCAGGCCAAGCTTCGAACCCGCGCGCAGCGTGGTCTTGTGATGCTCCCCGTCCCGATGCCTCCAATCCGACCGGCACGCGCAACGGCAGTCACCCGAAGGGCCGAAGCAACGCGGCGGACGGCACCGCCGTTGACATAGTGAGCATGTCGGTAGGCTTGCTGGTGAGGGTGGGGAAATGGTTTCAGGGGTATCTTGGCCCATCCGAACGTACAAACTTGTTGTACGAGGCTCTATACGCGCCCGCAGAACGCCTTTGACTACAAAATGGTCCCGTGGACCATTGGGGCGCGGGAAGCGCGTCTGCGACGAAGAAGAACGCACCAGAGCTCCAAGCATAGCGGTCCCCGGTGACGGAGATGGCGCGGGAATTCGCACATGCCAAGAACGATCAAAAGGGCCACCGCGAGAGATTCAACACAGATGTGCTAGTCGGCTTCATGCCTTTTTTATCTTGCCACATGAGAAGTTTTAACCGCCATCAGTTTGACGCAGACCGCGCTACCACCTTTAAGAGGGACCTTTTTCGGGCAGGAGAGTGCCAAGTGCCGCCATCTGTGCCGAAACGGAAATTCAAGATGAAGAAACGGTCATTGCTACGACAACAAATCATCCTTTTTTTGCTCGGCAGGCCATGCGTCTGCAGGTAGTATAGGCTCGGAGAGAATACTGACCAGGTTTTCAACTTTCACTCACACTCGTGAATAGGGATACGCATTCTTAATGTAGGTGTTCAAAAATTGTCCCTTTGAAGGGGCGCTCATTAGTTGCTCGTAGAGAGCGATAGAAACATTGTAGTACTGATACACAGTCCCGCTAGTGAACTCCACTTCGAGGGTTTCTGTCGCTTCATCATAACCAATGGATACCAAATTTGTTGATCCAACATGTTCACGCATCATTGTCCTTACCCTCGTCGTGGTCTTCAATGGAGGTTCGTTCGATGTTGAGGTCATTGACGACAGCCGTGGTGCGCTGGGCTCTCCATGAAGCAACTACGCGATCATAGCCCTCGGCCGTACGTTTAGATTTCCAAGCTTGCGTGACTCTCGGATCGGAACTCTGTGGCATTTGATCAACAGACGGCAGAAATATCCGCGTCCTAACGGGCAAGCGGGCTGCTTCCCCGGTTATAATTGCTTCACCTGTACGCAAAACAGGCAGCAGGTCTGTCAGGCCCGCAAGGTTGTCAGGCAATGCGCCTCGGACGCGACCGCGATCCGACGGGTTCGACAGCCTGAGGGCTATTAGAGTGCCGCATTGGGATAGGATTGTCTCATCTATCTCCGCCGGCCGCTGCGACACCACCATAGCGCCGACACCGTATTTACGTCCTTCCTTTGCAATGCGCTTGACAACGTCAGCCGCTACGTCCCCGCTGTCTGACGAAACGTAACGGTGAGCTTCCTCCATTACAACGAGCAATGGCCGCAAAACGCCGCCTTCTGTCTTTTCTCGGCTCCAGAAAAGCGCTTCATAGACGATCCTTAGGATCGACCCTATCAGCCGAACCAAAACTATGCTTGGGACGCCCGAAAGATCGAGAATGGTAATTGGCTTTTCGTGGCCCAGCCAGTCCTCAAGCAAGACGTCCAAATCTTGCTCGGAGAAACCTGCAAGGTCCGGTTCCCAAGGACCGGGGTGAAGAAGGAAGTCAAAGCGGCGGTCCAATAGCCTAGAGCGCAACAAATTCAATTGTCGCCGGATACCTCTCGCCGCAGTATTCGTAAAAGGGCCAGTTGAGCCCATGGCATGGGGCTGATATTTGGGAGGGGCTAAGGTCGCCGCATCCCCCTCATCCTCAACGGCGGGCTGGTCTCTGTTCACACCGACGAATGTCTTCGTCTCAAAGTCCACGAGATCATACCAGAGCTTTTTCAGCGAAAAGGGGACAGGACTGTCAACTGTCAAAGATTGGGCCGGCAGGCCCGGAAGCGCCTCAGCCTCAATCCGTTGAGTTTTGAGTTCCTGTATCTTGTCGGTGAAAGCGATGAGCTGGTTATCATTGAGGCTTCCTGCTAGAAATTCTAAGAGTTCTCCTGTTTCCAATGCCCAATATGGGACATACAGCGGACGCTCACCCGATTGGGGCGTGGCGCTGAACACCTTCGCGACATCCCCTAGAGCAGCCGCATATTCACCGTGAATATCTAACAAGAGGATGCGTGCCCCCGGCGATCCCTCGGAGCCGCCGCGACCAACAATCGACCGCAGAATACTCGCCACCGTCGTGGATTTTCCAGAGCCTGTCGAACCAAGAATGGCGGAATGGCGGGTCACCAAGGCGTCTAGCGACAGTCGCACAACGATATTCTCGGCGCTCGAAAGCGTTCCAACCGCAACCTGGTTCTCCTCTTCTCCACCGTAAATTCGGCGGAGATCGCCCTCCGTCACTATATGGACGGTATCATTCACGTTCGGATGCTGGCTAAGGCCTCGTTCAAAATGCGACCCGATAGCCTCTCCTGCGAGTTCGATCCGCATCCAGCGACCTGAGTCCACATCGTCTAAAGCGACACTGGCGGGCGCTGCCGAGGCACCAACCTCCGAGACAATCCCGAAAAGGTCCTGATACCCTTGTGGGATTCGGACGAAGCTGCCGACTTGTCCGACCCGGTAAGCGTGCCCAGCGATTATAGCAGTACCCGAGGCCAAAGACTCGGAGAGCCTTACGGTAATGGAGGCACCGGAGACGGCCGTCACTTTGCCGAGATAAGTGGGATCGGTTAAAGTTGCCACGTTGTTTGCACCTACGTCCCTGGGGCGGCCGGCGGCGCGACATCCGCCGAATATGAGATCGCCAGAAATCTGCAGAATGTGGCGAAGTCACCGAGCAAGAATACAGGATCGCCCTGTCCCCAGCGCTGACCCCAGAAGCTGCTTCTGATCTCACTCCAATTCTTTGGAGGATCACCGAGCCTCCACTTACCTGCAACCCCGTTTATAACCGCTCCGTCCGAAGCGTATACGGACACGTTAGGCCGGTCATAAGCCAGTTTACACGCGGGTTGTTCCGAATTCAGGTCAAGGAATTGGAAGGCGAATACCGACGTGTTCGCGTTTACCGCGAGTGCCTCATCGATGACAGCGCATATATGCGCGTCCCTGAAGGAAAAACCTGTTGTGAGAAGGAGCGTATCGGGCGTCATGAGAAAGCGCTTCAGCCGTTCGAACAGAGCTGCGTATGGTTGCTTCTGGGTCAAATCGTATTTCAAATGATCAGGATAGATAAGCTCGGTACTGTCATAGCTTCCTGTTCGGACTACGCGCCCATTCTCGACCATCCAGCCGAGAGAACCATGCATTTTCCAGAGCCGAACCCATCTCGCAGGAAGATCGTCTCCTGCAACGGTCACAGGATCGAAAAAGGGGGCATGACCTCCGCTGAAACCATCAAAATATGGCACCTTGGCTGCCTCCAACGCGGTTTCAAAAAGAAGGTCGTAGTTCGTCGTGAACAGTTCCACGGAATGAGGTCTCTGCGCCCCAGCAATCCAGGCAACTAACTCGTGAAACGCGCTCCGGGCGTTCGGTAGCTTCGCGCCGACGATTTTGCCGATCCCTTCGCAGATTTTCTCTCCAAGCGCTTTGTATCCGTCCCCATCGAGTCCGTTGGCCTTGACGTCTCCCAAAGCCGTCTGCATCAACCTGACCTTGGAGAGGATATTCTCGATATTCCCATTTTGTGGGAGTGAAGCACGAATTGCGTCAACGGCAGCTTTCTCGTCTCCAACGAAGTCCTTGAGCACTGCGTCAGTCAAAGCATCCACCCCGGGAATGAGCGGAGTTCCGTTCGGGTCCAAATTACCGTTCTGATCGATCCGAACCGAGAGTGGCGCTCCCGCGCCAACAAGCAAGCCGATACGTTTACGACCTTGGGATAGCACTTGACGGAGGTCCGCCATGAACCGATCCGGATTATGAACGGACTCCATCGCCAATTTTTCCTCAACCACCGCGTTATTGTTCGACCCGAACTCTACACACTTTCAGCGAGTATTAGCTAGCAGAGATACAGGTGTTGTCCAAGTTTCCGCTTTCGGGAGCGTTGATAGACAAGCCATGGAGTGAGCGTGAACCAAGCTTTACTTCGCCTGCCGATTGGAAGCGCCTGTCGCGACTTGAACCGGGACCAACTACCCCCGGATCGGCATACCGTTTCATGTGATGGTGCCGAGGGTAAATCTACCTTTGGAAATTGCGGTTTTCCTAACCGAGTTTCTTACGCAGCCTTTAATAGCCGTCGGGCACATCTGACCCTGCTTTGATTGAGCAAAGGGGATAAGACATGAAACCAATATTGATATGCGTGATGGCGGCGCTGCTGCCGTTCGCGGCGCATGCCGAGGAAAGCGTCTGGCCGGGAGAGTATGCCGGCGATTGCGGCAACAAGGTCCAGTGCATCATCGAGATCGCTGACGACGGCGGCGATGAGGTCGACGTCAAGCTCGTCGTCGCCAACCGCGTCGACTTCCAAGACGTCAAATGCAGGCTCGAAGGGCGCTTCAGGCGTTCGGCTGTACTTGGAATATCCGGAACATTCAAAGGCGCGTCCGATGTCATGATCGGCAGGTACCGGGAGGGTCTCGAGGTGTTCGGCATACCCAAGAAGGCCTGCGGCCTATCATTAAACAAGAAGTACGTGATGTTCGGAGACTGAGTCTATGAAGACGCTTTTGAGAATGGCTCTGTTGTCCGCCGTCGTGCTCGCATCGCCCGTCCATGCCGGGACACTGGACACGTCGATCCTCGACCTCAAGATCGGCATGCCTTTCGACACTGCTAGGAAGTGGGTGAACGAACGCATCCCGAATGCCAAGACGCGGATGGCGGACCAGGCACGGGGATCGGACGGGAAGCAGTTCTTCACGTACCTGCAACTGACGACGTCGGGAACCATGAGCAAGGGCATCGAGAAACTGAAGGCCGAGAACGGGTTCGTTGGGGAAACCTGGACGCTATACGGTGGCGGGCCGGCCACTGGCGCGCAGGCTGTCGGACTTGCGAGGTCCGTGCGCTACGAAGATGGCAAGGGACCCGACGTCGAGGAGACGAGAAAAGCGCTGGTCGCCCGTTATGGCGAACCGTCGAAAACGGAAGATGACGGCGAGAAGCTATACTGGGTCTCGAAGGATACGGCATTGGAGCAATCCTCCTCGACCTGCGCGCCCGATTATCGCAGCCTGAAGTATTCCCCGGATTGCGGGACCTACATCTTCGCATCCATCGATGCCGGCCAAGACCGTCTTGTCACAGAACTGTCGATCTCGATCCTCAACCATGATCTGGCGATTTCCACGATCAAGGCGGAGCGGGCAGCATTGCAGAAGGCAGCGGACGAGAAGATGCAAAGCGACCGTCAGAACCGGGCCGCCGTTCCGAAGCTCTGAGAGATCATCTCGGCCCGATGGCCGATACGATTGAGAGCGTGGCGAGATGCGCCACGCTGCGGGCACCGAACGCGGCCTTGAGCTTTTCGAGCTTGTGCTCGACGGTGCGGGGTGAGAGGCCGATCCGAACGCCGATATCACGTGCGGTATATCCTTCCCGTAGCAACTGGAGGATCGCGAGTTCGGCGATGTCCGGTTCGGGTGCCGGCTTTGTCGTAGGCAGCAGGCAGCGGATGCGGACCAGCGAAACACACCATGAGCCATGCCGTCCCGTATTTCTCGATGGAAGGATGATGCGGTCCCCGAACATCCTGACATTGGAGAGACAGGCGTCAACGCTGTCGATCTCCGGGCGCGCCTGCGTGATCGCCCGCTGCCTGCCCCTAACCAGAGTGCCGAGCGTGAATTCTCGATCCGGGAGGCTGTGAAGCGGCGGGTCCGTTCCGACGGGCACGATGTCGGCGAGACCAGACGGAACCTCGTAGCCACGAATGAGCGAAAACGTCCAGTCGAGCGGGTCAGTCGCCGTTGTCCCGGTGATGGTGAGGATCATATCGGGCGCGAGGTAATCCAGCACGCTACCGCAGATGATATCCGCGCCGTCGGTATCGGCCCCGGCGCTGATCCAAGGCATCCATGAGCCGTGCCGCGCATCGATCGAAACTGAGCGGCTGCCGTGTCCGGTATGGAAACGAACCCTTTTGTCATCACCGCCGAACAGGCTTTGTTCCTTGCATAAGCCCTTGCCACGATTTGCAAATCGAAAGGGTCGCACGACCGCATGTCCACCCCACGAAAGGGTTCCATTTTGTCAAGGTGGCGGTGCTACGGGGAGGCCGGCACAGGGTTTCGGACAGCATGGCAATGATAGGATATGCACGGGTATCGACGAACGACCAGAATCTCGACCTCCAGGTGAACGCATTGCGTTCGGCGGGGTGCGGACGTGTGTTCGAGGATCATGGCGTCTCCGGCGCTGTCGAGAAGCGACGCGGCCTGAATGCGGTCCTCAGGACCCTGCGCAAAGGCGATACGCTGGTTGTATGGCGGCTGGATCGCCTCGGGCGGTCGATACGCCATCTGATCGACGTCATCACCAGGCTTCAGGCGCGTGGGGTGGAATTCCGTTCGGTAACGGAAAACATCGACACCAACTCGGCCGGCGGACGAATGATCTTTCATGTCATCGCCGCCATGGCCGAGTTCGAGCGCTCGATGATCAGCGAACGGACGGTTGCCGGGATGGCGGCCGCACGCCAGCGCGGACAAAACCTTGGACGCCGCCGCTCAATGACGGAGGAGCAATGCGCCGAGGCAGTCACGGCGCTGGGACAGGGTGGTGAAAGCCTCGCCGACGTCGCCCGGCGTTACAAGGTCCATCCCCGGACGCTCAAGCGGTTGATCAGTTGAATGATCGACGTCGAGTGCCGTAGATTGCTCTGCGAGTATGAGGATGTTGGCAGCCTGTGTGCCGACAACATCTGGTCTGGAGGTATTCATCTTCCCCTGCCTCTATAAGAATAATCCCTTACTATATAAGAAAAACGGGACACTTCCTGTTATCCACTTGATGTTACATAGCAATATCAAAAATCGTTTCGTTTTCCTCCTCGGCCTCGGTACTTGCCGTGACAGGGAGGTATGGTGCCAGCGTTGCGGGATCAGGAGCCTGCCATTCGCCGGCCTTCTCTAACTCCAGCATCCGTGCCAGATGATCCCGGACGTCGAGGTAATCGTCACCGCCGGTTTCGAACCAATCCCGGATATAGGCCAGCCTTGCAAAGCTTCCAGGAGCGGTCTCAGCGGTCTTGTCCATGAAGCCGAGCACGAAATCAGCCATCTGGAACGCATCGTAACAAGTCGGGTATCCACCCATGAACGCTTTCAGGTCATGCAGGATTTTTGCAAGGCGTCTGGTCGCCTTCTTGACTCCAGGATCGTTGATCTTGTCCGCAAGGTCGTAGAGATTTTGCGCCATGTCGTCGCCAGCATACGAATGATAGGCCCGTTCGATCCATGGCAGGACAGGCGTCATGTCCAGCAGCAGGCGCTCCAAACGGAAAATCGCGTTCAGCTTGTCCAGAGGATAGAAATGGCCGGACACGCTCATGTCTATTACCGACATGACGTCTGCCACAACTGGGTCGGCCCAGAAGTAGTTCTGTTCGGCCACGGCTACAGGCTTGGGGCGCAGAATGGCGGGATAGCGTCCCAGGCGCTGGGCCTCCGCGATCCAGGTGTTTGCTTCGGACAATGAAGGAAAGCGACGCCCCCGACGGATGCCACAGACATCCCCGATGGTGATGATGCTATACCCGACGCCCGCTTTCGAAATTTCCGACAGCAGCGTGGCAAGTTTCTTCTTCCGTGAGGCCTGTGTCGTGACTGGAACATGACGCGGCTCACCGTCATCCCACAGAGTTGCTCCCAGTCTGCCCAACTGAAGGATGCCTTCGGCTTTTGTGTCAAATGTCGCATCGAGGATGCGGACAAGCTGCTGCGCTGTCTTGGAGAGCTTACGGATTTTGGCATCCCGCCGTGGGGCGATACCCTGCCTTGCCAAATGCCTGGCAACTGTGCTTTTCGACTGCTCGGTGATCCGGGCAGTGTTGCGGACGGACGCCCTTCCGAAATCCTCCCCGGAGAGTTGAAAGACCACGGGGGTTGCGAGGAAGTCTCTGGCCCGTTGTTCACGGCTGCGCTTGGGCTTGTAACGGGGGATATTGTACCTGTTCATCGTCCAGCGGAAGACATCGTTGATGAGCCTGCGATCATCGTGGCCGCTCGGGCCGTGGGTTTCACGCCAATTGCGTATGAAGTCTTCGCAGAAGACGTGCAGACGGCCGGCATCCTTCCCGTGCTTATTCACGAAAGAATATGCCGCCTTGCGCAGCGCTTCGAATTCTTCCTGGTTGTCGCTCAGCGATCTCATCCCCTTTCTGAGTTGGTAGTTGTCTATAAGGTTGGCTGAGAGCGTGAGAAAGGCAAGTGCATCGAAACACTCACCACTACCCGTTTACCGCGCATTCAGTTTTTGAAAGCTAATGAAAGGTAGATGTGCAACGGGTTAGGAAACCTAAAGATTCTGCGGCTGGGTTCATGACGAAAATACGTCGAATAAAAATTGAAAACTTTCGATCCATCGCCGAACTCGATATGAGTGCGACAGACCTAACTGTCATTGTCGGAGATAACGATTGTGGCAAGTCGAATGTCCTTCGCGCGTTGAATTTGTTCTTCAACGGACAGACCAATCCGAGCACGCCGTTTAGTTTCGCGAATGATTACAATCGATATGCCGAACCTCGTGCCAAAAAAGCACCTGAGATCGCTGTAGAGTTACGCCTCGAGCTCCCAGAATCTTATCGGGGTAACAACGGCGAACAGGTCATGTGGCGAAAGAGATGGCGAGTTGATGGCCTGCAATCTCGCACAGAAATTAAAGGCATCAGATTCATTAGAAAGAAGCGAGGCAATGGCTTTGTTGAAGAACTATTCGATTTGCCAGGTAGGTCCAAAGTCCCCTCGCTCCTCAATCGCATACAATTCGAATACGTTCCTGCAGTGCGCGACGCGGATTTTTTTCGGAGCCTGCGTGGACGAATATTTGAGGTGATCGCCCAAGCCTCGGAAAGCGTTGTCAGAGAAAGCAGCGAACAATTTGAAACAGTGATTGGCGATTCTGTTGCGGGGCTTCTTACAGATATTTCACAAGAGCTGAATGATAGCTCGAAGTTGAGGCTCCCGAACGATCTGACCTCGATCTTCGAAAGCTTAGACTTTCTGAACGGCGAAAAATCAATATCTCTGGAAAGTCGAGGAGATGGGATAAAAGCCCGATATATTCCTCTTATTCTAAAATTTATCGCCGAAAAAAGCAGACAGTCGCCCGGTCTATCGCCGACTTTCATTTGGGCATACGAGGAGCCCGAGAATAATTTGGAGTTTCGTCGGGCAAAAGCATTAGCAGATTCATTTAAGAAACTCGCTCAAGACGAGTTTTCGCAAGTTATTTTGACTACGCACTCACCCGTTTTCTACAATATGCACCTGTATGAGGATCACGGTGGGTTGTGTACGGCGTACCATCTCTCTAATACGTCAACCAGGTTGGGAACAAAAGCCAACTCGGCTGCGGAGGCCAACATTTCGTTGGATGAGTCCATGGGGGCGATGGCTATAATCGCGCCGCACATTCAAGCAGCGCAGGAGGCCCTGGCAGAAGCTTCTGCCCAGTCGGAGGACCTCCGCCAGAAACTGTCAGCTTTCAATTCGGACAATCTCCCAACCATTTTTGTTGAGGGTCAAACGGAGTATCTCGTTTTCACGTCTTTGCTACATCGGTTTAGGCCTGAAAAAGCAGCGCTTACCTTTATCGCAGAGCCGCCGGCTCGAGCCGGATCGCACTACGTTACAAATATGCTTCGATCTTGGGAGTACAGAACTAGACACATACTCCCTGTAGAAAAACGCATGAAAGCGGTAGGAATCGTCGATTCCGACAGCGAAGGCGATAAGGCGGCCAATAAGTTTAATGAAGAGCAGGGAAACTGGAAATTTGTGAATCTAATGCAGTTACCAGTTCCCAGTCACCTGATGCCAGTTCGCGAGCTTGGTATCGACCTTCCGATATGTTTCGAGGAAATGTGGCCTGAAACTTGTTGGACCGAGGCAAAAAATAAAAACTGGTTAGTTGAACGATCCAAGAAAGACTTACTGAGTAGCAAGCTTGTTAATCGCCTCGCCGCGGAAGACCTCAAACTTAGTGAAATTATCGACGCATCTTGGCAGGAATTTTATAATTACGCAGTCGATGGTAGAAATGAGTCGCACGCTAAAATGGCGTGGGCTCAGTATATGGTCAATTTGAGCGATGATATACTTGAGCCAATCGCGTCCGAACTTCTAAAGGCGCTGGACGCAGCTTTGTTGAAAATTGGGTTGTGAAGACGACGTGCAGTGCCGTCAACGTCAGGCAGTAGAAGTTGGCTGTTTTCGAGTAGGTGGGCCGCGCTCGGTCGGGAGGTTTCCAATTGCACGGCCCGAGGAAATTGATCAGTCGATGTGCCCAGCTTCGCGCAGGATTGATATCTGCTCCTGCGTCTTCGGCTGAAACGAAATGAACTCGTCGGCGGTGACCGGGCCAAGGCCAAGTTGATCAATCAATGCTCGGTCGCGCTGTCGCCAAAGCAACGCAATACCTTTCGGTGCAAGAATGTCCCTCGCACCACCGTTCCTCCGGATACGTTTCATGTAATCATGTTGATCTAGCCTCCCAACAGCTTAGATCATACCGAAGATGGGCGTGCCAATAACAGCCTCGTACTTCTATGATCTTTCGCCGTGGTCCAAAGGTCAGGTCGGGTTTCCCAGGGAGGTTCTTACGATGTAGCCTATATCTGTAGCCGAGAGAATGGACGAGCCGGCGAATAAGCACTTCTGGCTTTGTGTCTTTGGAGCGAATACGGGACATCGTCCTGCTTCGCTGCTCGATGGTTTTAACAATTACCCTCTCCCGCCCCCCCATAAAGCGTACAATACAGCGGTATATTCAGAGGAGCGCCGATGTGTCGGAGCCAACAAAGTGATGACACTACACCGAAAGCGCGAAATCAAACAAAGCTGTTAACAACTGCCAGAAAAATCGCGGTGGCCCCAGGGTGGCCCTAAAAACAAAAACGCTGCGTCTCTCTTCCGAGAATAACGCAGCGTTTTCAGTGAATTAGATGGTGCCCCCGGCAGGGTTCGAACCCGCGACCCCCTGATTACAAATCAGGTGCTCTACCAACTGAGCTACAAGGGCAATCCAGTGCCATGCCAACTAGCAGATTCTGATTTTCTGTAAAGCAAAAAACTCGCAATTTTCTCCCGACAAGTGTTTTTCCACACAACACCGGCCGCAAGGCACCACAAAAAGGCTCGGGCGGTTTGGAGAGTAAGCGAAGTGTTTACGCGACATGGCTAGAATTGAGGTTAAATAAAAACAGGCAAAGAGAATTATTCCGGCAATGCGCGCCAGCATTCAAAAAATACAGCTCACCGGCACCATCCTCATCGCTGTGAGCTCTATCCTGCTTGCAACGCTTGCTGCCTTCCCCAGCGTCACCAACTATCTTCGGTCGAACAAGAATACGCAACAACTGAGCCGTTTTGAAATCGCTCTGCGTACAGCCTGGCTGGTGTCGAGCGAACGTGGACCTTCCAACAATCTCCTCGGTTCGGATGTCGTCACCGATGAACTGACATCAGAACTTGCCGCCGCCAGACATGCGACGGATGAAAAATTCGCGCAATTGCGCATCTCCTTTGCCGACGAACTCCACCGGAGCCCGGAACTGGAAAAATCCTTTGCAGAAGCCGAGCATCAGCTTGTGCTGTCGCGAAGAGACGTTGACGCTTTTGTCCAATCCCCTGTCAGAACTCGCGACAAAAGCCGGATACCTGCCATCATACAGTCGATGTTCCTGGCTGCGGACAAAACCAATGCGTTACGTGGCAGGCTGGCTGGCGTCATCATCCACGAAAGGCCGGATGTGGCCATGGAAGTTGCAGCAACGGCAACGGCGGGCGTCATGAGGGATCGCATCGGGCGCCTCGGATCCTACGTTGTCATGAGCCTTTCGGCGAGTGCATCTGAACGGCGCGCCTACCAGCTGAAATTCGAGGGTGACCTGCAAAGCCTCGCGCTGCTGAAATCATCGTTGACAAACTACACGGCAGCCTATCTTTCGGCTCCCGGGATCGATGCGGCCCTGAAGGAGCTTGAAAGCTCATATTTCGGTGAAGCCCTCGGCTATGCGCAAAACACGATCGCCATGGCGGTGCCTGCGGCAAGGCCAAGCGTCGTCGACTTTTCGGAAAACTATATTCGCGGCATGAAGTCTGCCGATAAGCTGCGCGATCTGGTTGTTGCCGAAACCGCTGCAAGGACAGCTGCTGTGCGGGACAGGGCGCTCTTGTCCGTAATCGCATCCGTTCTGCTGGCCGCTCTCGCCATGTACGTGCTGCTGCGGCTGGCCGCGGTTTACAAAACGGCGCTGTTCCAACCCATGCAGTCCGTCAGAGCACAGATTGCCGCCATTGCGGCTGGCGACCTTTCGGACATCAAATATCAGACGCGTGCGGCGCCAGAAGTCCATAAGATGTTTCAGGAGCTGGATTTTCTGCGGGAACAGTTACGTCAGAAACGGCAGATGGAAGAACAGCAGCAGGCGCTGGCGGAGCGGTTGCGGCAGCTTTCCGAAACTGATGCCCTGACGGGCGTGTTCAATCGCCGTGCGCTCGAAAAAGCCGTTCACACGCTTCTCGACACCAAAGATCCCCATGGCACATTGGGCGTGATGATCATTGACATCGATCATTTCAAATCAATCAACGATCGCTACGGCCACGCCATGGGCGATCTGGCACTGCAGAAAACGGCGGAACTCCTCACCGGAGCCCTGCGGGAAAGCGATATCCTTGCCCGCTACGGCGGTGAAGAGTTCGTGATCATCCTGCAGGACGTCAGCCACGCGACGACAACCGCGACGGCGGACCGTCTACGACGCCTGATCGAAACGAATATCATCGATCCGGAAATCGGGCTTTCGCTGACCGCGAGCTTCGGCGTTATCTGGCAGGAGACGCGCACCGTCAGTAGCTGGGATAACCTGATCGCAATTGCCGACGAGCGTCTCTATCAGGCCAAGAGAGCCGGAAGAAACCGTGTCTGGGCAACCTACTACCAGAAAATCGCCAGCGCCTAAGCGAACGCGGCAAAATACCTCAGATCAGATCGAGCGTCATCACCACTGCGCAATGGTCAGATGCCTTTGGCCGATCCCAACCCGTGCGGGGATAACGCTCCACTTCCTGACCCGGCGGGAAGATCGTGCGATATGGCTGGCCGTTACGGACGACTTCCGGAATACGCGTCGCATTCGTCTCGGCAAGATGGGGCGAAAGCCAGATGTAATCGAGCTGGCACAGGTGCTGCTCCTGCGGCCCGCGGGAATGGTAAAGCGTCCAGCGGTCCATGACGTCCCGACGCAGCATCGGGTTAACGGCAAAACCATCGTTGGAGAAGATGTCGAGCGCGCTGCGTTCCTCTTCAACCGGCGTGAATGTATAGCCGTCGCGCCTGTCCCCGGAAATCACGACACGTTCCTGATAGTCGTTCATGTCACCGCAGATGGCAAAGTTCTTGCGCCTTGCGCCATCGGGACCCCACCGCTCCTCGATGATGCGCCGAACGGCCCGTGCTTCCGCCTCCCGGATCGGCATCGTGCCAAGACGTGCATCTACCGCTTCACGGGAATTCGTCATGGATTTGAAATGGGTGACGTAAAGCGTCAGCGGTTTGCCGCCAATCCTGAGATCGATCTCAAGGCAATCACGCTTGAAGATCTTGTCATCGATCTGATGCGTCAGGGCGATATCGGCGTTGAACAACCCGAGATTTCGGTAGGTTACGGCTGCATGGCTCTTGATGTCCACCACTTCGATCCGGTCGCCATCTCGCGTCTCCTCACGCATGACAACAGCAACATCGATGCCTCGGCTGTCGTTGCCTTCCACCAGATATTTCTGCCGGTATCCGTTGCCGACCATACGGTAGAGATAACCGTATTCGAAAGCCTGGAGGGCGGCCATGTTGTCAACTTCCTGAAGGCAAAGAATATCGGCATCCGTGTCGGCGATGGCGAGTGCGGAAAGCTGCCGCGTGTCATCCGTCGAGGAAACGAGGCGGGCACTCTCCAACGCCTGATAGGTCGCCTCATCGCGAATGTCGTAGAGCTGGATAGCCCGGTCCCGCCGCGTCTGGTTGCGGAAACCGGTAAAATCGAAACGGGTCAGAAGGTTCTCGATATTGAAGGTGGCAAGCCGAAGCGACATGTCTCATTCCTGTTGCACTTGTCGAAGCTTAGCCGTTCGGCAGGTGGCTTGCCAACCTCCAGTTTCAGAGCCGCCATGCCTCCCGGATCACGACCGGCAGGCGCTCACCTGCGACGGCAGGAAAACGCGAATAGGCTCTGAGCGTCTGACCGTTTGGCAGCTCGAGGCGCACCGCATAACGCTCGCCCTCGTAAAGAGCAGAAGTGACGGTGGACATGATCCCGCCGTCCTCGAAAGCGACATCCTGCGGACGAACCAGAACATCAGCGACAGGTAAATCGCCCGCGCCGCCGTTCAACGCCGGATGCAAGGCTGGCCAGTCGAGTTCGCGTGGGGCGCCCATCGCGACAGGAAGGGACAGAATGGCGCCCTGCCCCACCAGTGAGCCGACAAGCTTGCCTTCCGGCCGCGCATATAGCTCGGCGGGCGGCGCCACCTGCAACAGCTTGCCATGCGCCATGACGGCGACATCCGTGGCCAGCGCCATCGCTTCCGCCTGATCATGGGTGACGTATACCATCGTCGCACCGGAGCGGGCGTGAAACTCACGGAAAGTTTCCTCCATCTCCTGCCGCAAATGACGGTCAAGATTGGCAAGCGGTTCGTCGAGCAGCACGACGTCCGGCTCTGTCACGAGGCAGCGGGCCAATGCCACGCGCTGCCGCTGTCCACCGGAAAGCTCAGACGGGCGACGATCGGCAAAGGCTTCCAGCCGAACGGCGGCAAGCGCCGAGCGCACCTTCTCGCGATATTTTTCGCCGGAAATTCCACGCACCTTCAGCGGATAACCGGCATTATCGGCGACCGACATATGCGGCCAAAGCGCGTAGGACTGGAACACCATCGCCATGTTGCGCCGTTCAGGGGCCACCATGGTTGCCGCATCGGCCATCACGCGCTCACCGAGCAGGATCGAACCGTCCGACGGCTGTTCAAAGCCGGCAATCATGCGCAGCACCGTCGTCTTGCCACATCCGGACGGGCCGAGCAGCGCCAGAAAACCGCCCTCGCGAACGGTAAGCGATACATCATCGACGGCGGGTTTCGCGTTCGCTGCGAAACGCTTCGAAAGACGATTGAGGATCAGTTTCGCCAAGGGACGACTCCTTTCGGCAGATAGCGCCCCAGAACTTCGAGCAGCAACATCAGCATTATGACCATGATGACGACCAGTACCGAAAGCGCCGAGGCAAGATCGAAGCTGCCACTGTCATCGAGATTGTAGATCAGCACACCGAGCGTCTGGGTTCCCGCCGACCACAGCAGCGCGGACACCGTCAGTTCGTTGCAGGCGATCAGGAAAACGAGGATCACGGATGCGCCCGCCGCAGGTCCGACCAGCGGCAGGATGATATCCCTCATCCTCTGCCAGAACCCTGCACCTGACAGCCGCGCAGCTTCTTCCAGCGACGGATCGAATTGCAGGAATACGCTGACCATGGGTTTGAGGCTGACGGCAAAGAAGGACGAGAAATAGGCCAGCATGATGATCCAGATCGTGCCGTAAAGAGTGACGCCGAGCAACGGAATGGGCGCCGCAAACAATAGAACGAAGGATACCGAAATGACGACACCCGGCAGCGCGTAAGGAATATCGACGAGTGCCGAAAGCAGGAACATGAAACGGCTTTTGCCACGCACCAGGAAATAAGCTGTCAGGACAGTCACCGCAAGGAGACATATGGACGTGGCCGACGCAAGAAACAGCGAGTTGCGGAAAGCGGTGCGCGTGACCGTCTGCCGGTAAAGCAGTTCCTCATAGGCATGCAGGGTTGCCGTCTTGAGGCTGAGCGGCACGCCGTAAGCGGGGGCGAGAGAGCTGGCAACCAGCGCCGCGAGCGGTGCAACCAGCATGAAAAACAGCATCGTCCATAGTGCGATTTCGACCACAGGGCGCAAGCGTGACAGACGAAACGTCGCCGCCTTTCCGGAAAGACCGATGATCCGATAGTCCCTGCCCCTCAGCGCCCGCTCCTGGAGCGCAAGTCCGGCGACGGAGATGACGGCGATCATCGTGGAAAGAACGGCAATATCGCCGAAAGTGCTGGAACCGAAGCTGGCGAAACGGCTGTAAATGAGTGTCGGCAGCGTGAAGATCGACGCGGGGATGCCGAGGATCGCCGGAATACCGAAGTTGCCGATCCCCGAAACGAACGAGATGGCCGCGCCCGCGATCAGCCCCGGCGTGGAGAGCGGCAGAATGATGTCGAACAGCACTCGACGTGGCGATGCCCCCGAAAGCTTCGCGGCCTCGATACCGTCCTGCGGCAAGGCCAGCAGCCCAGACCGTAATGCTAGGAACACCAGCGGAGCATGCTGCACACCGAGCAGCAAGGCGATGCCTGCAACGGAATAGAGCGGCTGCGGCGAGCCCATCGCCGGGGCAATGCCAAGAGCCTTGAGAAGCGTGCTGGAGGGACCCGTCATGCCGATCCACGACAGCGCCGTGACCTGCGGCGGGATCATCATGGGCAGCATGAACAGGAAGCTCAGGATCGATTTTCCGCGCACGTCGCAGAGCGTCAGGGCAAGCGCAAAGGCGCCACCGATGGCGAGCGAGATCAGCATGCCGAAAAAGGACGTGGACAGCGTGTTGAGAACCGCATCCCACAGGGCCGGATCGCCAAGCAGGCGCCAAACGTCACCATTCAGTGACGAAATGATCCCGGTATAGGCCAGCCGTCCGAGCGGCAAGGCGCTCAGTACGAAAACGACACTGACCACAAAAGGAAACAGCCAGCGTGGCTGGCTGCCTCCATAAGCATTGGAATGCGACATGCTCGCTTATCAGCCCTTGGAGCCGAAGATATCGGAGAAGGTCTTCAGATCCTGCTCGGAGTTCTTCAGTGCATCGGCGGCGTTGAGCGGCAGCACCTTGATCGTCTCACGAGCCGGGAAGCCTTCAGGCATGCCCGCATCGGCACGAGCCGGAATGTAACCGAGCTTCACGAAGCCCTGCTGACCCTTTTCCGACAGCACGTAGTCCACGAACTTCTTGGCAGCTTCCTCGTGCTTGGTACCCTTGAGGATCGCGACCGGCTCGGTCACGGCAGAAACGCCCTCTTCCGGGAACACGAACTCGACTGGAGCGCCCTTGGCCTTTTCGCGGATCGGCATGTAATCGACCACGACGCCGTACGCCTTTTCGCCAGAAGCAACCGACTTCAGGATGGCGCCGTTGCCACCGGCGGCGACCGCTTCTTTGGCCTTGAGAGCCTTGTAGTAGTCCCAGCCGAGATCCTTGGAGCCGGCAAGCGTCTGTGCGTGGATAAGAGCTGCACCAGACGTCAGCGGGCTCGGCATGGTCACAAGGCCCTTGGCTTCCGCCTTGGCAAGATCCTTCCAGCTCGTCGGCTTCATGGCAGCCGACGTGTTGTACATGATGCCGGTGGTGATGAGCTTCGTGGAGTAATAGAAGCCGTCAGCATCGTAGAGCGAGGCGTCGATGTTCTTGGCTTCAGCAGACTTGTGGGCGAGAAGCTGGCCCGCCTGCTTCATACGCTCCAGCGTAACGGTGTCGGCGATCAGCAGAACGTCGGCAACCGGGTTTCCAGCGTCGATCTCAGCCATCAGCTTGGCCATGATCTTCGGCGTTCCGTCACGAACCCACTCGACCTCGATGCCGGGATTGGCAGCCTTGAAGCCGTCAACGGTCGCCTGTGCGTCCTCGTTCGGCTGGCTGGTGTAAAGCACCAGGTCGGCTGCATTGGCAGCGGTTGCGATAAAGCCGAGCGAGACGATCGCGGTGAAAGCGGAGAGCAGCGTCTTCATGGGTCCATTCCCTGTTGAAATTCGGGACCGCTAAAACACGCTTCCATAACATGTATATGACAGACAGGATTTCCGGCTGCCGTAAATGAAAAACCCTCCCGCTTTATCTGCGGGAGGGTCCTTTTTCAGCCCATCGGAAGATCAGATGGCGGGGATCGTCTCGGTTGGCAGGGGACTCGCCTGCGCGCCAGCAATCAGGCGGCCGAGTCGCTTCATGCCTTCCTCGATCATCGCCTCGTTGGCGCACGAGAAACTGATGCGAAGCGTGTTCGCTCCCGAACCATCCGCAAAGAAGGCGCGGCCCGGAACGAAGGCAACCTTTTCCGTTGCGATGGACTTCGCAAGCAGTGCGGCGCCGTCCATGCCCTCGGGCAACGTCAGCCAGATAAACATGCCGCCCTCCGGCTTTGTCCACTGCGTCCCCTGCGGCATGTATTTCTCGAGCGCAGCAAGAAGTGCATCGCGACGGGCGCTGTAGGCGGCCTTGATCTTGGCAACCTGCTTGTCGAACCCGCGCGAGGCGACGTGTTCGACGGCGATCTGGTTGATGGTCGAGGAATGCAGATCGGCGGCCTGCTTCATCAGCACCAGCTTGCGGATGACCGGCGTGGCCGCGACGATGTAACCAACACGAAGGCCCGGTGCGAGCGTCTTGGAGAAGCTCCCGCAATAGATGGTGCGGGTTTTCTCGATGCCGCCGGAACGGGCGATATCGAGCGAAAGGATCGGCGGAACGGCCTCCCCATCGTAGCGCAGCGATTGATAGGCTGCGTCCTCGATGATCGCGATGTCCAGTTCGTCGGCCAGCGCCAGCAGTTTTTCGCGGCCTGCGAGATCAACGGTTTCGCCGGTCGGATTGGAGAAGTCCGCCGAAAGGTAGGCAAACTTGACCGAACCACCGAGCTTGGCTGCATTTTCGCGGTAGGTTGCCGGTGTGCGATTGCCGCCGGGATTGAGCTGGTCGTAGTTCGGCTCATAGGCATTGAAGGCCGAGAGCGCGCCGAGATAGGTCGGCCAGGTTACGAGTGCGGTATCTTTCGGAGACAGGAACAGCTTGCCGAGATAATCCAGCCCTTGCTGCGAACCCGAAACGATAAAGACGTTCTCGGCCGTGCAGTCGATGCCGATCTTGCCCATTTCGCCAGCCAGCCAGTCGCGCAGCGGCTTGTAGCCTTCGCTGACCGAGTACTGAAGCGCGGCGCTGGCCTGCGGGCCGGAGAAAATCTCGGAATAGGCCTGCTTGAAGTCCTCATCGGGAAACAGCGCCGGGTCGGGAATGCCGCCCGCGAAAGAGATGATATCGGGCTGTTCGAGCAGTTTCAGAAGCTCGCGGATTTCAGACGCTTTCATGCGCGAAGAGCGCGTGGCGAAAATATGTTCCCAATCAAGCATGGGCACGTTTCCTCTTGTGTCGTTTTTATGCGCGCTTGTTTACATATATTTCGATAAGTCAGCAATACTGACTTATCAGTTTTTCAAACTATTTGTGGCTCGGCACCGCCGCTTTTCGGTTGTCGGCAACGCCAGATATACGCTTCGGCCTAGCTTAACAATTGTCCGTTTGCGATTGACGCGAGAACGTTTTCCAGCTGGATTGCGAGGGAATGCCGCAAGGCGGCAACAGCATGAACGGGAGGCTTATGACATGCTCAAGAATATCGATCCGGCACTCAACGCAGACGTCCTGCACGCACTTCGCGCAATGGGTCACGGCGACACGCTGGTTCTGACCGATACGAACTTCCCATCCGACAGCGTGGCGCAATTTACCAGCGTCGGTCAGGTTCTGCGCATGGAAAACATCTCCGCCGCCCGCGCCATGAAGGCCATCCTTTCCGTGCTGCCGCTCGATACGCCATTACAGCCTTCGGTCGGCCGCATGGAAGTGATGGGTGCGCCCGACCAGATCGAGCCGGTTCAGGCTGAAGTCCAGAAAGAAATCGATGCAGCGGAAGGACAGTCCGCCCCCATGTACGGCATCGAGCGCTTCGCTTTCTATGAAAAAGCGAAGGAGGCTTACTGCGTCATCACCACCGGCGAAACGCGTTTCTACGGCTGCTTCCTGCTGACCAAGGGCGTGATTGCACCCAGCGCCTGACCCCTGCCGTCAACAGAAAGGCCGGAGCTTTCGCTCCGGCCTTTCGCAATTCAGTTGATGTACTGAAGCCTGGTTGACAGCCTTTGCCGACCAGCTTGTTCTTGCCGATACCGCATCGCCGAGGCGTGCAGGCGAACAACGGGGATCGGCAATCCAGCTTAGTTGACGGCCTTGTCGACCAGCTTGTTTTTGCCGATCCACGGCATCATGCCGCGCAGCTTGGCGCCGACTTCTTCGATCTGGTGAACGTCGTTCATGCGGCGGATGCCCTTGAAGCGTGCGCCGCCAGCCTTGTATTCCTGCATCCAGTCAGACGTGAACTTGCCGGTCTGGATGTCGTTGAGAACGCGCTTCATTTCAGCCTTGGTTTCGGCAGTGATGATGCGCGGGCCGGTGACGTATTCGCCCCACTCGGCCGTGTTGGAGATCGAGTAGTTCATGTTGGCGATGCCGCCTTCGTAGATCAGGTCTACGATGAGCTTCACTTCGTGCAGGCACTCGAAATAGGCCATTTCCGGAGCATAACCAGCTTCCGTCAGGGTTTCGAAACCAGCGCGGATCAGTTCGACGAGACCGCCGCACAGAACGACCTGTTCGCCGAAGAGGTCGGTTTCGCACTCTTCACGGAAGTTGGTTTCGATGATGCCCGAACGGCCGCCGCCAACGCCGCAGGCGTAGGAAAGCGCAAGTTCAAGAGCGTTGCCCGAAGCGTTCTGGTGAACGGCAACGAGGCAGGGAACGCCGCCGCCCTTCTGGTATTCGCCGCGAACCGTGTGGCCCGGTCCCTTCGGCGCGATCATCACGACGTCGAGCGAAGCCTTCGGCTCGATGAGGCCGAAGTGAACGTTGAGGCCGTGTGCGAAGGCGATTGCAGCACCATCACGAATGTTGTCGGCGATCTCGGCCTTGTAGATGTCGGCCTGAAGTTCGTCCGGGGTCGCCATCATCACGAGGTCGCCCCACTTGGCGGCTTCGGCAACGGTCATGACCTTGAAGCCATCGGCTTCGGCCTTCTTGACGGTCGGAGAACTGGCCTTGAGCGCGATGACGACGTTCTTGGCGCCGGAATCCTTGAGGTTCAGCGCGTGCGCGCGACCCTGGGAGCCGTAACCGACGATGACGACGTTCTTTGCCTTGATCAGATTGAGATCGGCATCACGATCATAATAAACGCGCATTTGATAATCCTTCCCTATGCTTGTCTCTGTTTGTCTGGACCGGAACCGTCAGGCGACCTTGCCACCCAGTTCCGAATGAACTTTTTCCGTTCCATAAAGGGTCAGAAAGGCAATAACCGCCTTCTTCGCCCGCATGGAAAAATCCTTGCCCGGCGCTTCGCCCAACAGCATGCGAACATGCAGGTCCGAAACGATCAGGCCGTAAAAACTGCGATACGCCTCCTCGACGTCATCGAAACGCAGGTAACCGGAGCGACGGCCAGCCTCGATCAGACCACGCGCACGGCGATCGATCTGGCGACGACCACGCTCGAGAAGCAGATCGCCGAGCTTCGAACCGTCGCGGCTTGCCTGCCCGATGGCCAGACGATTGAGCGCCAGCGAAACATCGCCCGCCAGAACGTCGAGCAGATCGTGGGCAAACACTTCGAGGTGGTCGGAAAGCTGCGGCGCGGAAACACGGTCACCAGCCTTTTCAAAGGTACGGACCTTGCTCTGCTGGAAGGTAATCATCGCAGCCAGCAAGCCGTCCCGATCACCGAACCATTTGTAGAGGCTTTCCTTGGAACAGTTGGCGGCCCGCGCGAGGCCGGATGTGGTCAGCGCTTTTTCGCCACCCTCGACCAGGAGACGCAATGCCTGGTCCAGAACAACGTTCTGGCGCGGCGAAAATTCCTGCGCTGAGATCGTATCCGAGGCCACGTATCCACTCCAGAGGCTCGATTAATGTACCGTACGGTACGGTTCGAAAGACGTTTATGCGCAGACTGCTTTCCGGTCAAGCGCTTTCTTAAGGGCAGGAAAAGAATTGGTGCGACGCAGCAATAATCCACTTAACGACAACAGACCGAAAGATTGTTGCGCGACGAAACAGTTGGCGGCTATTCGACGGCCATGCTCTCGCGCGCTGCGCCGATATCGCGGGATGGAGATACCCCATAAACACGACTGTATTCGCGGCTGAACTGCGACGGGCTTTGATAACCGACACGATGGCCCGCCGTGCCTGCATCCACCCTCTCGAGAAGCATCAGCCGGCGCGCCTCATGCAGCCGCAACTGTTTCTGATACTGAACCGGCGTCATCGCCGTGATGGATTTGAAGTGGTGATGGAAGGAAGAAACACTCATGCCGATGTGCTCGGCGAGTTCCTCGATACGCAGCTGGCGGGCGAAATTCTCTCGCAGCCAGGCTATGGCGCGCGCAATCCGGTTGCCTTGGCTGTCCGCCGCCACGATGTTCATCAACTGACCACCCGCTGGACCCGTCAAAATGCGATAGAGAATTTCCTGTTCGATCAATGGCGCCATGGCCGGAATTTCGGATGGATGATCAAGTAGACGCATTAGCCGGATTGCAGCATCGAGCAACTCCGGCGTTGCCGTGTTGACCATGATGCCGCGCTGTCCGTTCGCCTTCTCCGCAGGACGCTCGATGTGGGCGCGGCTCATCAGATCGAGCAGCTTCTCACTGCTGAGCGCGAACGAGATGCAAAAATGCGGCACCGCCTCGCTCGCCTCCACCACACGCCAGGCAACAGGAAGATCGAGCGACGTCAGCAGATAATCGCCAGCGCCGTAATTGATCGTATCCGTTCCTAGCTGCAGGCTTTTCGCGCCTTGTATGACCATGGCGAGGCAAGGGCGATAGCTGCCGTGGCACGGCGCGCTTGGCGCTGATCTCCGGCTGATACCGAGCGCCTCGATTGCCGTCTGGTTTTCACCATCCGCGGGCGCGTGACGCCCGGCGATGGAGACGATCTCCTGATAGAGACTGAAAGACAGGGTCATGGCGAATGTCCATAAATGCCGGCAACGTGGCTGATACCGTCTATCTAGAGGATGGCACGGTTTCCGCAAAGAGCGCCACAGAGATTTTTGCAGGATCGTGCAAGAAGCTCGGAGGATCGCTCTAACGCATCAGCGCCCGCGCATTGCATGATCCGCCATCTCCTTCCCAACCCCGAAAGGACATTCAGATGGCTATCGCAAGAGGCTATGCAGCCACCGACGCATCGAAGCCGCTCACGCCGTTCACCTTCGAACGCCGCGAACCGAACGATGACGATGTGGTCATCGACATCAAATATGCCGGCATCTGCCACTCGGACATTCACACCGTCCGCAACGAGTGGAAGAACGCGGTTTACCCGATTGTTCCGGGCCACGAAATCGCCGGTATCGTAACCGCCGTCGGCTCCAAGGTCACGAAGTTCAAGGTCGGCGATCACGTCGGTGTCGGCTGCTTCGTAGACAGCTGCGTCGGCTGCGCAACCCGCGACCTCGACAACGAGCAATACATGCCGGGGCTGGTCCAGACCTACAACAGCGTCGAAGCCGACGGAAAGACCGCGACGCAGGGCGGTTACTCCGACTCGATCGTCGTCAAGGAAGGCTACGTCCTGTCCATTCCGGACAATCTTCCGCTCGACGCTTCGGCACCGCTGCTCTGCGCTGGTATCACGCTCTACTCGCCGCTTCGCCACTGGAATGCCGGACCGGGCAAGAAGGTCGCGATCGTCGGCATGGGCGGCCTTGGCCATATGGGCGTCAAGCTCGGCGCGGCCATGGGCGCAGACATCACAGTGCTTTCGCAGACGCTGTCGAAAAAGGAAGACGGCCTGAGGCTCGGCGCGAAGGACTATTACGCCACGAGCGATGCCTCGACATTCGATAAGCTGGCTGGCACCTTCGATCTCATCATCTGCACCGCAGGTGTTGCCATCGACTGGAACGCCTATCTCGGCCTGCTGAAAGTCAACGGCTCGATGGTCATCGTCGGCGCTCCGGAACATATGATTCCGGTCCATGCCTTTTCGCTGATCCCCGGTCGCAAGAGCCTCTCCGGCTCCATGATCGGCTCGATCAAGGAAACCCAGGAGATGCTGGATTTCTGCGGCAAGCACAACATCGTTTCGGAAATCGAGAAGATCAACATTCAGGAGGTCAACGAAGCCTATGAGCGCGTCCTGAAAAGCGACGTTCGCTACCGCTTCGTCATCGACATGGCTTCGCTCGACGCGTGATCCGTCGTCTCGAACGACCCTTTGGCCGTTCCTCACACACAAAAAAGGGCGGGATGCAGAAGCATCCCGCCTTTTTTATATTTTATTTGAGACTGTCAGGACTCGTCCTTCAACGTTTCCTTCTGCGTGATCAGGCGAGCGCTGTGCTGGCCGCTCAGATAGATCCACAGCCAGCTCCATGCGACGGCGAGCCGTGAGCGTGTGCCGATCAGGAAGTAGATGTGGGCCAGCCCCCATATCCACCACGCAAGACCGCCCTTGAGCTTGATCTTTCCGAAATCGATAACCGCGGCGCGTTTGCCGATCGTCGCAAGATTGCCCTGATGTTTGTAGCGGAAAGGTGCAGGCTCAGCCTTGCCCGCAAGGCGGGCCTTGAGGAGTGCGGCAACGTAGCTTCCCTGCTGTTTTGCAGCGGGCGCGATACCCGGAACGGGCTTTCCGTCTTCTTGCGTGACGGCAGCGGTGTCACCGATGACGAAGATATTGGGATCGCTGTCGAGATAAAGATGCGGCCCGACCACCGTCCGCCCGGCCCTGTCAGCGGCAGCGCCAAGCCACTTGGCGGCAGGAGACGCCTGCACGCCTGCTGCCCAGACGACCGTGCGGCAAGGATAATATGTCTCGCCAACCGTAACGCCCTCATCCGTGCACGCCGTCACCGGCGTCCCGAGCAGAACCTCCACGCCGAGCTTTTCGAGCGCTTCCTTGGCATAAGTGGAAAGTTCTTCGGTAAAGACCGGCAGCACGCGCGGCCCCGCCTCCACCAGCAGTACCCTTGCCTTGGTCGTATCGACGTTGCGGAATTCCGGCGGCAGGACCTTGTGCGCAAGCTCGGCAATCATGCCCGCCATTTCCACACCGGTCGGGCCTGCCCCGATGATCACGAAGGTCAGCAGCGCCTGCCGCTCTTCTTCACTGGTCGCAAGCTCCGCCTTTTCGAACGCCAGCAACAGGCGGCGACGGATCGTTGTAGCGTCCTCAAGCGTCTTCAGGCCGGGAGCGGAACGCTCCCATTCGTCACGGCCGAAATAGGCGTGTCGAGCACCGGTCGCCAGAACCAGGGTGTCGTAACTGATCGTTTCGCCGGAACTCAAGTGCACCGTACGCGCATCCCGGTCGACGCCGGTCACTTCCGCCAGAAGCGTGGTGACTTCCTTGCGGTCGCTGTAAAGCCGCCGGATCGGCCAGGCGATTTCCGATGTCGCCAGGACCGTGGTGGCAACCTGATACAACAATGGCTGGAACAGATGATGATTGCGACGGTCGATCAGCGTTATGCGTACAGGAGCCCCCTCCAGCCCATGTACGAGTTGCAAGCCGCCGAAGCCTCCACCCACGACGACAACATGATTTTCTTGCATAGTCTTCTGCCTTCAAAAAAGCGCGCGCACGGAGCATGCGCGCACCTGACTATAGGCAAAAAAATTGACTTTAGTTATGAAATAGACTGCCCGCAGGCGCGACAAAAACGCCGTACCGTCTCAGCCATTCCATATTCCAGCGCATCGGCCGTCAATCCGTGGCCAATCGAGACTTCGGCTAGAAAAGGAATACGTTCCATGAGCTTAGGCAAATTGGCAACAGTCAGATCATGCCCCGCATTGACTTCAAGCCCCAGCTCTTTCGCATAATCGGCGGTCTGGCCGAGTTCTTCGAGAAGAGCAGCACCCCGCTGCGGATCGTTAAAACACCCACCATAAGGTCCGGTATAAAGCTCGATGCGTGCGGCACCGGTTTCGGCCGCCAGTTCCACCGGTTCCCGCTCACCGTCTCCATCCGCGAAAAGCGAAACCCGCATGCCGCCAGCCTTGAGGCGCGAAACCGCGTCTTTCAAGAACGTCGCATGCGTGCGGAAATCCCAACCGTGATCGGATGTTGCCTGTGCCGGATCGTCCGGAACCAGCGTCACCTGCTCGGGCTGCGTTTGTTCGCAGAGAACGAGAAAATCTTCGCTCGGATACCCCTCAATGTTGAATTCCGCCGCCGGAAAGACGTCGTCAATCAGGGAGCGCAGCACCGGAAGATCCGAAAATCGGATGTGGCGCTGGTCCGGACGGGGATGCACCGTCAGTCCGCTTGCCCCCGAGGACAGGGCGATATGCCCAAATTGTGCAACATCCGGCCAAGGAAGATCGCGACGGTTGCGCAACATGGCAATTGCGTTCAAATTGACAGATAGTTTTGCAGGCATAGCAATCGGCTCACATTCGGAATCTCATTCCTGTTTCACGCAGCTTGTGGCCATTCGCAAGGAGGAACACCAAAATTTTTGCAGCGACGGAACGAAAATAGAAAATATACGTTCGTGTCATTTAACGCGTTCTGCATGAAGCTGAGATATAATAACGGGATAGCCGCCGGGGATCAAAGCGGCCTCTCTCCACATCAGCAGACTGTCATGCGGCGCAGAAGGGGGAGACAATGCAGGATGGCCGGATGCCGTTTGATAAACACGGCGACGAGGAAAGAGCGCATCAACGTCCGGGTAGCTTTCTTCCGGATATAACCCTGCCTTCACCCATCCCCCCCGAACCCGTCCCCATCGCCGATATGGCAAATATATTCGGCGTGACACACCGGACCTTGCATTTCTACGAGGAAAAAGCGCTCCTGACATCCAAACGCGTCGGCCAGATGCGCGTTTACTCCTATCGCAACGTGCACCGGATGGCCGTCATCAATTTCTGCCGTGAAGTAGGCATCTCAGTTGCGACGATTACCGAAATCATGGAGCGCCTTGCGCGTTGCCCCTCGCAGGACGAGGCGGATGACATTTTTCATCGCGCCCTGCAGCAACGCAAAAGGGAGCTGACCGCTGAGCTTTCCACCATCCAGCGACAGGTCCAGCAGATCGAAGACGAACTTGTGACCGGCCCGGATTCGGACGAACCGGATCATCGCCGGCCCGGCTACACCAATGATATTTCTCTTACGGAAAACGAGCGCAAATGCCTCGAGCTCATGGCAGAGGGTTACGCACCCGTGCGGCTTGCCCGCGCTCTCGGCCTGTCAGGCGAAGAGCTCCATGAGCTTGAAACAAGAATTATAGGCAAGTTCAGCGCCACCAACCGCTTTCAGGCGGTTGCCAAGGCTGTACTGCTCGGCGTCATCCGCGCCTGACCGCATTGTCGGAAAACGTGGAAATCCTGGCTGTCAGCGAACGATGGTCAGTGTTTCCGCGGCACGGGTAATCGCCGTATAAAGCCATCGCTCGCGCGAATCGCGGAACGCGTAGCTCTCATCGAACAGAACGACATTGTTCCACTGCGAACCCTGAGCCTTGTGCACGGTCAGTGCATATCCGAAATCGAATTCGTCGTAACGCTTGCGCGTGGACCAAGGAATTTCCGTTTCCGTCTCCTCAAAGGCCGCCTTGAGAAGTTTGATTTTCGCGGCACCGCGATCCATGTCGTCGTCTTCGGGCCGGATCATCAGGTTGATGCCCGGCTTTACCGTTTCGCGCGATGAACTCATCACCTGCCACAAAGAACCGTTCAGCAGTCCCTTCGCCGGGTCGTTGCGCAGGCACACCAGCTTGTCGCCGGACTGCGGATAATCGGCGGAGAACCCTTTCAGCTCGCGGAGCCGCTGATTGTAACGGCGTCGGGTACGATTGGTGCCGACCAGAACCTGATCCGCGTCGAGAACGAGCGATTGCGTGACGTCGGCTTTGGAAATCACCTGTGCCGAACCGTAGTCACCGCGCATGATCTCACGGCCTTCGCGAACATCCATGGCAAGCTGGATGATCGGATTGTCTTTTGCCTGGCGGTGAATTTCCGACAGCAGGAAATCCGGTTCCTGCTCGGTGAAGAACCCGCCACCCGTCACCGGCGGCAACTGTCCCGGATCGCCGAGCACGAGGATAGGCGTGCCGAAGCTCATCAGATCGCGGCCGAGCTGTTCGTCCACCATCGAACACTCGTCGATGATGATGAGAGCCGCTTTGGCGAGCGGACTCTGGCGGTTGATCGAGAACATCGGCGAAATGGAGGTCTTGCCAGTTTCTTCGTCCGCCACCTCTTCCTCCCCGCGCGGGCGGTAGATCAACGAATGGATGGTGCGAGCATTCGATGCGCCACGCGAACGCAGAACCTGTGCGGCCTTGCCTGTGAAAGCCGCAAACAGCACCTCTCCGTCGACATTTTCCGCAAAATGTTTGGCAAGCGTGGTCTTGCCCGTTCCGGCATAGCCGAACAGCCGGAAAACCGGCGACCGGCCTTCCTTCAGCCAGTGTGAAACAGCCTTGAGCGCTTCGTCCTGTTGCGGTGAAAATTGCATCAGCCCTCATCGCAGGATTCGAGCGCGAAGCGCAACCGAAAAAGAACGAAAGAGGAATATTCGCCACTCTACGCCGCATCTGATCGAGACCATACGCATTTTTTTCTGAAGCCATGGAATAAATACCCCACCGACGGTGTCTCATACTCGTTGGCGGCCTTGCACCGCCCGAACCTCTGGAGGAAATCCAATGAAAATGCGCGTTGTAATCTCGCTGGCCGCTCTCGCCATCGCAGGCATGGCCTACGCCGCACCGATGGTCGAGACCGTCAAGACCGACAAGGGCGATGTGCTTGCGGGCGCAAAGGGTATGACGCTCTACACCTACAAAAAAGATACGAAAGGCGCGTCCAGTTGCTATGACAAATGCGCCACGAACTGGCCGCCCTTCCTTGCATCGGACAGCGACAAGGCGGATGGTGCCTATACCATCGTCACCCGCAAGGATGGGAAGAAACAATGGGCCAAAGACGGCATGCCCCTTTATTACTGGGTGAAGGACATGAAAAAGGGCGATATGACGGGCGATGGCATGGGCGGTAACTGGGATGTCGCAAAGCCATAACGGCAACGGTACTGACCGGCGGGGACAATTCGCCCCCGCCCCCGGTTCTTTCGAGTCCGAAATGCTGGCGCTGATCCCCATGCTTCGACGGTACTCCCGCAGCCTCTCTAGAAGTGACGCCGATGGCGAGGATCTGCTTCAGGACTGCGTGGAAAAGGCGCTCGCCAATCGCAGGCAATGGCGCGGGACCGGTTTGAAATCATGGGCTTATACCATCATGACAAACCTTTACCGCAACAGGCACCGGTTCGAGGTTCGGCACCGTGCCGAAAGCCTCGACGATCATGAAAACATAAGCGGCACGGAGACGCTGAGCGATACGCTCGAAAATGATCGCTTGCACGGCGCTCTGGCTCTACTGTCGCCAGAAATGCGCGCGGTGCTGATGCTGGTCACGGTGGAAGGCTACAGCTATCAGGAAGCGGCGGATACCATGTCGGTGCCCGTTGGCACCGTCATGTCGCGACTTTCCCGCGCCCGTGAAACCCTGCGCCGCCATCTGGAGGCTGATAACATCATTCCCATGCGGAGACCGAAATGACGAGGCTGGACGCCGTTACCGAAGACGATCTGCACGCCTATGCCGACGGGCTTCTTCCCGACGGGCAAAAGGCCATCGTCGAGGCGTGGCTGGCCGAACGGCCGGAGGAACAGCAGCGTGTCGATGCATGGAAAAGACAGGCCGAGATGCTGCGTGTCGCATTCGCGCCTTATGAGACGCCCCGCCCGCATGACACGGCATTGCTGAGCGTGAAAAAATCGCCCTCCGCGTTCCGTTTGAAACCGCTGCTGATACAGGCCTCCGCCGCTTGCCTGATCTTTGCCCTGGGAACTGCGACCGGCAGATTTCTGCCGTTCACATCCCCCGCAGACGAGGCAACGCCAAAGTCGTCCGATATTTCGGCCCAGGCGAAATCGGCGTATCTGATCTACGCCAGCGAGGTGCGCCACCCCGTAGAGGTCGGCGCTGGCGAGCAGCAGCACCTTGCCTCATGGTTGGGCAAGCGGCTGGGATATCCCTTTGCCATCCCGGATCTGACGAAGCTCGGTTACGATCTCGTTGGTGGCCGTCTCGTACCCGTCAGCGGCAAACCCGGTGCGATGCTGATGTATCAGGACAAAACCGGCAAACGCGTGACAGTCCTCATTGGCCACAACGAGGAAAACCGCACGACCAGCTTCCGCGTGGCAAGCGCTGGCGGCATCGAAACGTTCTACTGGATCGACGAGGAACTCGGTTATGCCGTATCGGCGGAATTGACCCAGGCCGAAGTACAAAAGATCGCCGAGGAATGTTACCGGCAGTTTCCGACGTGAAAGACGACGCTCATGCTCCGGGTTCGGGAAAGAAGTCCCACTCGAAGTCGCGGATGACAGAAGCCCAAAGCGTATTTTCGAGGGGTGGCAATATCTCGCGAACCTGACCGCCTGCGTCCTTGATAACTTTGGCGACGTCCTCCGGAGTATTACTCACCGGAATAGCGATCTTCCCCAGCCTGAAAGCAGACTGCACTCCGTCTCTCAGTTCGCTTTTGTATAGCTGCAGCGGCCCGGATGCCTTCTCGCCCGCAAAATAGATGGACCAGTTTCCCGGACTTTTCAGAATACTCAGCGGAGTTTTGCGCTCTTCATCCGCCAGCTGACGCAATTCGTCCCCAGCTTCGACGGTATAAACGAAATCAGACTTTGTCTGCACTTTCCCGAAGGCCTGCGCGTCTTTTGGAACTTCAAGCACGGGAATTATGTTTCGAACAAAAAGAAGATCAGCAATTTCGATGTCTTTAGGGCCATGTCTGTATGTCGTCACTTTCATCGGCCATCCCCTTGCCCAACTATTTCAAACGATAGTTGCATGTCGGATATTTTCCCGCAAGCGGGTGCCTACGCCAGCATGGGCCAGAGACTGACGACCAGCAGCACGGCCATCGTGATGTTGAACCATTTGAGCCGGACCGGCACCGACAGCCATTCGCGCAGCGCCGAACCGAACCCTGCCCATGTCGAGACGCTGGGCAGGTTTACGGCGGCGAAGGCAACACCCACGAGCATTACGGTAGCGAAATATTGCTCTTCACTGGTATAGGTCGCCATGGCCGTGACGGCCATGACCCATGCCTTCGGGTTTACCCACTGGAAGGCGGCCGCACCGAGAAACGTCATGGGTGAAGCGCCCGCCGACCCTTCCGTCAGGCTTCTCGACGTCCCGATCTTCCAGGCAATCCACAAAAGATAAAGACCGCCCGCAAATTTCAGCGCCGTGTAAAGCAGCGGGACGGAGTGCAGCAACGCGCCCAGCCCCAGACCGACACCGATCAGCAGCGACAGAAACCCGGCCCCGATGCCCAGCATATGCGGGACGGTGCGGCGAAATCCGAAGTTCACACCCGAGGCGAACAGCATCATGTTGTTCGGGCCGGGCGTGATGGACGTGGTGAAGGCAAACAGCACCAGCGCGATGAAGGTTTCGATTGTCATGACATCTCCTCAGGCGAAGGAACGTATCCGCCTGAGCGTCGGCTAACCAGCCAGAACGTCTAATCGGCTAGGTCAATTCTTTTGATGGATCGCCACGGCTCTCTTGGTTGTTTGAGAAGGGAGAACAAGACGCTATTGTCTTGCGGACAACCATGGGAGCACACCGATGCACGACGACATTCCTTCCGTCACCTTGCCTTCCGGAAAGGAAATTCCCGCACTCGGCCTCGGCACCTGGAACATGGGCGAGCAACGAGCAGACGAGGCACGGGAAATCCGTAGTATCCGCAAGGCAATAGATCTCGGCATGACACTGATCGACACCGCCGAGATGTATGCAGACGGCAGATCGGAGGAAGTGGTCGGCAAGGCGATTGCAGGTCGCCGTGACGACGTGTTTCTGGTCAGCAAGATCTATCCGTGGAATGCCAGTGCCGCAGGAACCGCAGAAGCCTGCGAACGCAGTCTGGAAAGACTCGGCACGGAGCGCCTTGATCTATATCTGCTTCACTGGCGCGGCGGGCATCCGCTGGAAGAAACGGTTGCCGCCTTCGAAAAACTGAAAGCGCAGGGCAAGATCGCCGAATGGGGCGTGTCGAACTTCGATGTCGAGGACATGGAAGCGCTCCATTCCGTTGCCGATGGAAAAAAATGCGCTGCCAATCAGGTGCTCTACAATCTGTCCCGACGCGGTCCGGAATTCGACCTGCTACCGTGGTGTCAGGAACGGGGCATTCCGCTCATGGCCTACTCGCCCATCGAGCAGGGCCGCATCCTCGACAATCACACACTGATCCACATTGCAAAGGCCTATCAGGCAACTCCGGCCCAGCTTGCGCTGGCGTTTCTGCTGGAACGCGATGGCGTCATCGCCATTCCGAAATCGGCAAGGGCGGAACGTGTCGAGGAGAATCGCGGCGCGACCGATCTGGAAATCAGCGATGAGGACTGGGATGCGCTCGATGCCGCCTTCCCGCCACCCCGTCGCAAGATCGCGCTCGAAATGCTGTGATATTTCATGGAGATGAAAGCGTTTCCGGAATCGATCCGAAAGCGCCTTGAATCAGATTGTGAAATACTGGATGCGCAAGGAAAATTAAGATCAGGTCGCCCGATCCGTCCGGGCGACCGTTTGCATATGAACCCGCTCAACGCGGTATTCTGCCGTCATATTCCTTTTTCAGTACCAACCAGCGGTCCCAGAATGGACCCGGAATCTTGTCGTGCAGAAGATCGGCAAGAATATCGAGATGGACATGCCAGCCCGAGCTGACACCCAGCATTTCCGCACGGTTTGCCAGCCGACGATGAACGAGCGTCAACAGGACCTCCTTGCCCAGAGCCTCGAGTTCGATCGACACCTCCCCGGCCTCATCCCAGCTGAAAACAAGTCTGTGCGGTGGAACGACGGTGATGATGCGGCTCGCCATCCTGTGTTCTTCCGAAAAACCGTCCGGGCGCTTGCCCGGCGGATCCGTCAGCTCGTCATTACGCCAGACCAGTTCGAAAGGCGCGCCGGCGGCAAGTTTCATCTCGCCCGAAGCCAGCCATCGACGACGGAGATCGCTGTCCGTCAGATAGGACCACACCCGCTCGATCGGCCCCGGCAGAAGCCGTTCGATCTTCACCGTCGCGGGCTCGACAATACGACCATAAGCGTCAGGCACTACAATATCAGCCATTGTCATTTCCTCCGTTTTCAATGGGTTTGTCCCGATCCTGCTCCCTGAGCATCCGCTCGAGGACATCGAGGCGAGTGCTCCAGAACTGGCGATAGAAACCAAGCCACTCATGCGCCTCCGCCAGCGGCCCGGGCGCCAGACGGCAGACATGCGTCCTCCCCCTCACCTCCCGCTTGATGAGGCCCGCATTCTCCAGCGCCTTGATATGCTTCGATGCCGCCGCGAGCGACATGTCGAAAGGCTCCGCCAACTGACTGACGGTCCGCTCTCCGCGAGATAACTCGCGAAGCATCGTACGGCGCGTTGCATCGCCGAGAGCATGAAATACCGTGTCGAGATGTGAATCAAGAAATTCAACCATGTTGTTGAATATACGCTTGCACATCCAAAAGTCAACCGAATGGTTGAATGAAGTGTAGCGGACATGGCGCAAACAAAAACGCCCGCGGTTTCCCACGGGCGTTCGATTAAGCGGCAAGGATTGCAGAACAGTTTTACATGCCCTGCGAACCGCGGTTCATCGCGGCAATGCCCGTACGGCAGATCTCGATCAGGCCGAGCGGCTTGATGATCGCCACGAACTGGTCGATCTTCGAGGACTTGCCGGTGATTTCGAAGATGAAATGCTCAACCGTCGCATCGACCACCTTGGCCTGGAAGGCATCGGCAAGACGCAGGGCCTCGGCACGGTCTTCGCCCGCACCGGCAACCTTGATAAGCGCCACTTCGCGCTCGATCGGACGCTCCTGCCCCAGTTCGCGAGCGCGGACGGTCAGGTCGAGAACCCGGTGTACCGGCACGATGCGCTCGAGCTGCGCCTTGATCTGCTCGAGAACGACCGGCGTGCCGCGCGTAACGATCGTGATACGCGACAGATGCGCCTCGTGTTCCGTCTCGGAAACCGTCAGGCTTTCGATGTTGTAGCCGCGGCCCGAAAACAGGCCGATGACGCGCGCAAGCACGCCGGGCTCGTTATTGACGAGAACCGAGAGGGTATGGTTTTCCGCGACCGCCGTTTCCTTCTGAATGAAGTAGGCCGAGCCGGTAGGCTGTAGGTGTGCGTTCATGTCCTTGTCCTCTTCCCGCTCTTAGACTAGCTGACGGCCCTTGGCGTCGATGGCATTGGCAACGGCTTCGTCCGTCGCCTCATCCGGCAACAGCATCTCGTTATGAGCCTTACCAGACGGGATCATCGGGAAGCAATTGGCGAGATTGGCAACGCGGCAATCGAAGATGACCGGCTTCTTGACTGCAATCATCTCAGCAATCTTGTCGTCCAGTTCCTTCGGATCATCGCAATACATACCGACCGCGCCATAGGCTTCCGCCAGCTTCACGAAATCCGGCATCGCTTCGGTGTAGGAATTGGACAGGCGGTTGCCATGCAGCAGCTGCTGCCACTGGCGAACCATGCCCATGTACTGGTTGTTGAGGATGAAGATCTTTACCGGCAGACCGTACTGGATGGCGCAGGACATTTCCTGAATACACATCTGGATCGAGGCGTCGCCGGCAATGTCGATGACGAGCGCTTCAGGATGCGCAACCTGGACGCCGATGGCGGCAGGCAGGCCGTAACCCATCGTACCGAGGCCGCCGGAGGTCATCCAGTGGTTCGGCTTCTCGAAACCGAAGAACTGCGCCGCCCACATCTGGTGCTGGCCAACTTCCGTGGTGATGAAGGTGTCGTGCGCCTTGGATGCCTCATACAGCCGCTGCAATGCATATTGCGGCATGATGACATCATTGGAGTTTTTGTATGCGAAGGAATTGCGGGCGCGCCAGCGGTCGATCTGGTTGTGCCACTCTTCCGTCTGCGCCTTTTCCGGCTTCTTCGGCAGGGCGCGCCACAGGCGAACCATGTCTTCCAGAACGTGGCTGACATCGCCGATGATCGGCACGTCGACACGAACGTTCTTGTTGATCGAGGACGGATCGATATCGATGTGGATCTTCTTGGAATTCGGCGAAAACGCATTCAGGCGGCCGGTGATACGGTCATCGAAACGCGCACCGACGCAGACCAGAACGTCACAGTCATGCATGGTCATGTTGGCTTCATAGGAACCGTGCATGCCCAGCATGCCGAGCCAGTTCTTGCCCGATGCCGGATAGGCGCCGAGGCCCATCAGGGTCGACGTGATCGGGAAATTGGTCAGCTCGACCAGTTCACGCAGCAGACGGGTTGCTTCCGGACCGGAGTTGATGACGCCGCCGCCGGTGTAGAAAACCGGCTTCTTCGCCTTCGACATCAGTTCGATGGCGGCATTGATGGCGTTCAGGTCGCCCTGAACCTTTGGCTTGTAGCTCTTCTGCTGAACGGCAGCGGAAGGTGGCGTATAAGTGCCGGTGGCGAACTGGATATCCTTCGGAACATCGACGACGACCGGACCCGGACGGCCCGTCTGGGCGATGCGGAAGGCTTCATGGATGATGCCAGCCAGCTCGTTGACGTCCTTTACCAGCCAGTTGTGCTTGGTGCAGGGGCGCGTGATACCGACGGTATCGCACTCCTGAAACGCATCGGAACCGATCAGCGTGGTTGGAACCTGTCCGGAAATGCAGACGAGCGGAATGCTGTCCATCAGCGCGTCCTGCAGCGGCGTCACGGCATTGGTGGCACCAGGACCGGACGTGACGAGCATGACGCCGACCTTGCCGGTCGAACGGGCGTAACCTTCAGCGGCGTGGCCTGCACCCTGCTCGTGACGCACGAGAATGTGCTGGATCTCTTCCTGCTGGAAAATCTCGTCATAGATCGGAAGTACGGCACCGCCAGGATAACCGAAGATGTGCTCCACACCGTTATCCTTCAGGGCTTTCAGAACGATTTCCGCGCCCGTCATACGATTGCTGTTTTCCGTATTGTCCTTATCCGTCATTGCCTGTTCCATCCCGAGTTGGCTTTGGATATCGCCTGAGCCTTTCGGCCCATGTGAAGACATAAAAAAAGGCTCCTAGAGGAGCCTCGTTTAGCGCATGGGTGCTTTCGCCGGATGGTTACACCATCCTGCCCATGCGCCGTCCCACCACGATAAGTACGTTAAGATTTTTCATGGGGCGGAGTGTTAGACACAAAAGCGGCAGTCGTCAACGCATATTGCGGAAAAAATCATCTTCCGTTCATTTTGTTGCGGCAATCAGCCCCAAAACGAAATTTTCGAATCGTATCGCTACACCAGTTGTTAAATACGATCATATAGCCTTTGAACCACAGAGGCTGCCCGAAATGCGGTTCTGTCCAGCGCCCGGGATGACATGTGAATAACGGCGAGTTTCATACATCGTCCAGGATGGGCGAAAACGAGCGGCGATCCAGCCAGCAGGCACCCGGCAGGCAGCTTGGGCGCGTGATCGCCTGCGACGGCGCACGCGCGACGATTGCCGCCGATATAGACCCCGGCTCCACCGAACTTTCGCAACTCTGGTCCGTCGGCCGCCTCATCTCCATCGAAATGGGCACGAGCCGCGTTGCTGCTCTCACCTGCTCCATGCGCACCCGAGACGAAGGATGGTCAAGCGACGGCGGCAACACCCTGCTGATCGAAGTCGATCTTCTTGGTGAAGTCTACCGCACCGAAGATGGCAGTGAGCGCTTCTCGACGGGCATTTCGCGATATCCGTATCTCGGCGCCGTTGCGCATCGCATCCGCACCAGCGACCTGTCGAAAATCTACGATAGCGGCAAACGCGATGACTGCGTGATCGGCAAGCTGACGCAGGATGACGCCATCGACGCGACGATCAACATTCAGCAGATGCTGGCCAAACACTTCGCCGTTGTCGGCTCGACCGGTGTGGGCAAATCCACCGCCGTGTCGCTGCTGCTGAACAAGGCGATTGAAACCGATCCGAAGCTGCGCATCCTCATTCTCGACCCGCACAACGAATTTGCCGCCGCCTTCCCCGGCAATTCGGTGGTGATCGACACTGATACGCTCGACCTGCCCTTCTGGCTGATGCGTCTGGATGAATTCGCTGAAGTCGTGTTCCGCGGACGAAAACCCGTTCCCGAAGAAATGGACATCCTTCGCGACCTCATTCCCGATGCCAAGCGGGCCTTCCGCGGCTCGGAGGGGTCCGGCGTGCGGCGAACATCCGACAAAAGCGCGGTGACCTCGGATTCGCCGATCCCCTACCGGATCGCGGACCTGCTGGCGATGATCGATGAACGCATCGGCAGGCTCGAAGGACGAAGCGACAAGCCCGCCTTGCGCTCCCTCAAGATCCGCATTCTCTCGGCGATCAATGACCCGCGCTACCACTTCATGTTCTCCAGCAACACGATCAGCGACACGATCATGGAAACGCTGGCGCACATTTTTCGCGTGCCGGGCGATGGCAAGCCGATCTCGGTTTTCCAGCTGTCCGGCATCCCGGCTGAAGTCGTCAATTCCGTCGCGTCCGTTCTGTGCCGCCTGTCGTTTGAACTGGCCGTTCTCGCGCGCGGTTCGCTGCACATGCTGGTAGTGTGCGAAGAAGCGCACCGCTATGTTCCGGCCGATGCCGAAAGGGGCTTTTTCCCGACCCGGCAGGCCATCGCACAGATCGCCAAGGAAGGCCGGAAATACGGAATTTCGCTCGGCGTCATCACCCAGCGGCCAAGTGAACTGGATCAGACGATCCTGTCGCAATGCTCGACCGTTTTCGCCATGCGCCTCTCGAACGAGAACGACCAGAAGATCATTCTCTCGGCGGTGCCGAACGCGTCGACCTCGACCACAAGTTTCCTGTCATCTATTGGCAACGGCGAAGCGATCGCATTCGGCGAAGCCGTCAGCGTTCCGATGAGGATGCGCTTCGACCGCGTTCCGACCGCCAAGCTGCCAAAAGCAAGCGGCGCGACCAGTCATGCGGTTCCGGATACGCCGGACACGGTCGATCTCAGTTCCATCGTCACACGCATGCGCTCCGCGGCGCGGCCTGCCATCACCGGTTTTCAGCAGAGCTTCGACGCAGCCTTTGCGTTTTCCGATACCCCGGAACCGCTGGCCGTGGAAACGGAACTCTGGAAACAGGAACTGCATACGCCTGCAAGCCCCGTCGAGAGCACCGGAAACTATGAACCTTACCGGCCCGACATGCTGCCTGGACGCGCAGTGAAGGTGAGCAGCGCCGCCGAACCCGATCCCGTCAACGACCTGCGGCGCGCCTCTTTCCAGTTGCAGGCGCAGAACGCCCCACCGCCCGTCGAGAACAGACCGTCGCTGCGCGAAAGCCTGCTCAAGAAACCGCTCGGTAGCCTCTACCGCAAGGATTGACGCCGGTTTTCAGGGCTGGATGCGTTCCCAGTCGTCGCCCATCTGATTGCGGAACCAGGTCATCTGCCGCTTGGCATATTGACGCGTCGCTGCTGCAGACTTTTCGATGACGTCCGCCTCGCTCATACGGCCATCCAGCATCGCTGCGATCTGCGACACGCCGATCGCCTTCATTGCGGTGGCATTGTCATCCAGCCGCAGCGCGAGCAGCGCCTTCACCTCTTCGACAGCGCCGTTTTCCATCATCTTTTCGAAACGGCGATTGATACGGTCGTGCAGAAGCGGCCGCTCAGGCAGGACGACGAATTTCCGGGCGCGCTCGGGATCGACGATGACCGGACCACGCACCAGCTGGAAGTCTCGGATGGATTTTCCGGTCGCTTCCAGGACCTCCAGCGCGCGCACGATGCGCTGTCCGTCGCCCTCGTTCAGCGTCTGCGCCATATCTGGATCGCGAACCGCCAGTTCCGCGTGAAGAAATTCTGCGCCCTCATCGACGAGGCGGCCTCGAAGCCGGTCACGTACATCGTCAGGAATGGCGGGCATATCCGACAGGCCGCCGGTCAGCGCCTTGAAATACAGCCCTGTACCCCCGACGATGACCGGAGGGCGTCCCTGCCCGTGCAATTCCTGCAGCAAGGCGCTGATATCCCTCAGCCACTCGCCGGTGGAATAGAGACTGCTGGCCGGCACATGGCCATAAAGGAGATGTGGCACGCCCTGCATATCCTCCTCGGAAGGCCGGGCGGTCAGCACCTGAAGCGTATCGTAAACCTGCATGCTGTCGGCATTGATGACGACACCATCGCGCTCCCGTGCCAGACGAAGCGCAAGCGCGGACTTGCCGCTTGCCGTCGGGCCGGTTATCAGGATCGCATCAAAATCGTCATCAAGGTTTTTCATCATGGCTCTCGTTGCCACGCTTATCGCCAATCCGTCAAATCCTGTTCTGACACCTGCCCTAGGCGAAGCGGCCGCGAAGGCCGTCAATGCCTCCGGTCTGTACTGGCTTGCAGACGGTATCGCCTGCGATCTCGCCCTGCCGGAAGGCACCGATATCGCATCGGCCTATGACGTTCTGCGCTTGGCGATCCTTGACAGAAAAATCGATGTGGTCATCCAGGAACAGGAAACGCGCCGCAAGAAGATTCTGATTGCCGATATGGACTCCACCATGATCGGACAGGAATGTATCGACGAACTGGCCGCCGAAGTCGGATTGAAGGAAAAGGTTTCCGCCATCACCGCCCGCGCCATGAATGGCGAGATCGCGTTCGAACCCGCTCTGCGGGAGCGCGTGGCCCTGCTCAAGGGACTGCCGGTCTCCGTTGTAGACGACGTCATCGAAAAGCGCATCACGCTGACCCCCGGCGGCAAGGAGCTGATCGCCACCATGAAGGCGAAGGGCTATTACACTGCACTGGTTTCGGGTGGCTTCACCGTCTTTACCGGCCGCGTGGCCGCTATGCTCGGCTTCGATGAAAACCGCGCCAATCTGCTCGGCGAAGAAAACGGCCTGCTGGATGGCACCGTCGCCGAACCGATTCTCGGCAAGCAGGCCAAGGTCGATGCCCTGAACGATATCGCCGGAAAACTTGGACTTACCCCGGACGAGGCAATGGCGGTTGGCGATGGCGCCAACGATCTCGGCATGCTGCATCTGGCTGGCTCGGGCGTCGCCCTGCATGCCAAGCCCGCCGTTGCCGCGGAGGCGCAGATGCGGATCGACCACGGCGACCTGACTGCCCTTCTTTACATTCAGGGCTATCGGAAGACGGATTTCATCACGGCATGATCATTCGCGAAACACCCCGGCTCATCCTGCGCGAGTGGAAGGAAAGCGACCGCGACCTGTTCCGCGAAATCAACGCGGACGCCAAGGTCATGGAGTTCTTTCCTTTCCGCCGCAGCCATGCGGAAGCGGACGCGGTGCTCGAAACCATCAATGGCATGATCCGCGGCAGCGGTTACGGCTTTTACGCCATGGAACTGAAGGAAACCGCGGAGCCTATGGGGTTCTGCGGTATCTCGCCGGTCATGAACCTCGACCCGCCCTTCCCGCTCGGCACGATGGAAATCGGCTGGCGGCTCGCCACCCGGTACTGGGGGCACGGTTATGTGACGGAAGCGGCCAAGTCGCTTCTGACCATGGCCTTCGATGAAAAGGAGACGCCGGAAATCGTCTCCTTCGCCGTCGATAACAACCATCGTTCGACGTCCGTGATGGAGCGCATCGGCCTGAAACGCGACCCGTCCCGCGATTTCGACCACCCGCGCGTGCCCGAAGAGACGCATCCCCATCTGCGTCCGCACGTCACCTATGCGCTGACGCTTGCGGAATGGCGGGCGAACCGGCAAACGACCGACGACTAAACGAAGGCCGCTACTTCACGGCCGCATTGCCGCCATCTGCATAGAGCGCCGATCCCGCCACGAAACTGGACATGGAGCTGGCGAGGAACAACGCGGCCTGCGCCAACTCTTCTGGTTGTGCGATGCGCTTCAATGCGTGCAGGCCTGCAGCCCAGTCTTTCTGCGCCTCATCGCCTGCCATGGCGGTATCGACACCGCCAGGCAGCAGGGCGTTGGCGCGAATACCCTGTGCCGAATAATCGGCTGTAATGCCCTTCACCAGCCCCATCAGAGCAGCCTTCGCTGTGCCATAGGCAGACATGCCCGGCAGGCCGACGCTGGTTCCGACGAAACTGGAGGTAAACACAAGCGAACCACCGCCGCGTTTGAGCATCGCCGGAATCTGGCTCCGCGCCCCGAGAAATCCCGACGTGAGGTTGGCCGTCAACGTGTGGTGCCATTCCAGCGGTAAAATCTCGGCCAGCGGCTTCATTGCGCCGACCGCGCCGGCATTGTTAAACGCGACATCAAGACCACCAAAGATGTTTTCCGCAGCGTCTACGAGACGCGTATGGGTTTCCGGCAAACCGACATCGCCAGCTATCGCATGCGCGCGACCGCCACGTTCGACAATAGATTGGTAAACCGCCGCCAATGCAGCCTCGCCCCGTGCATTGATGACGACGGATGCGCCATGCTCGGCGAAAAGAAACGCAGTCGCCCGGCCTATGCCCGACGACGCGCCAGTGATGATCGCAACTTTATTGTTCAGAAGTTTCATATCCTTGCCCTCCATTGATGAGGGCAAGGAATAAGATCAGCGACAAGCGCCAGCCACCCGATTCCTGCGTGCTGACAGGATCGTCTTATTCCAGTGGAAGCGCGACGACCCGCAGGTTGCCCTGTGCATCCGCCACCATCATGTGGGCGTTCTTGCGACCTTCGGATTTCAGGCCGTTCACACGAACCAGAACGTCGCCCGGAACCTCCATGAAATCCTGGCCGACTTCCACGATCACGTCGCCCGCCTTCATACCCTTCTGTTCGGCGGTCGACCCGGCCTCGACGCTCGCGACGAGAACCCCCTCAACACTCTCGGCAATGCCTTTCTCGGTGCGCAACTCATCGCTCAGCATCACGAGGTTCATGCCGAGCACCGCCTGCGGTGCTTCGCGAACTTCCGGAGACTGGTCCTGTGCCTGACCGTCCGTACCGCCATCCTCTTCCGGGGCGATCACGCCTCCATCGCCGTCCTCGCCCTGCGGATCCTCGGCCGATGCCTTTTCGTCAGCCGTATCCTGTAGCTGACCTAGCTTGACCTTGACGGTCTGCTCCTTGCCGTCGCGCAGCACGACGACATCGACTTCCTTGCCGACCGGGCTTTCCGCAACGATACGCGGCAGATCGCGCATTTCTTGAATGTCCTTGCCGTCGAATTTCAGGACCACATCGCCCGCTTCGATCGGGCCATTTTCGACCGGTCCACCCTTGACGACGCCGGAGATCAGCGCGCCCTTGGCAGTTTCCATGCCAAGGCTTGCCGCCACGTCATCCGTAACCGGCTGGACGCGCACACCGAGCCAGCCGCGGCGCGTTTCACCAAACTCGATAAGCTGCTGCACGATGTTCTGCGCAAGTTCCGTCGGCACGGCAAACCCGATGCCGATGGAACCGCCGCTTGGCGAAATGATCGCGGTGTTGATGCCGATGACCTCGCCCTTCATGTTGAAGAGCGGTCCACCGGAATTGCCCTTGTTGATCGCCGCATCCGTCTGGATGAAGTTGTCATAGGGGCCGGCATTGATGTTTCGGCCGCGTGCGGAAATCACGCCGACCGTCAGCGATCCGCCGAGGCCGAACGGGTTCCCGATGGCCATCACCCAGTCACCGATACGCAAGCTGCGGGAATCACCGAACTTGACGGCCTTCAAGGGCGCCTTCGGCTCCACTTTCAGCACGGAAAGGTCGGTCTTCGTATCGGTGCCGACAAGTTTCGCCTTGAGCTTCGTGCCGTTCGGGAAAATCACCTCGATGGCGTCAGCACCTTCGATGACATGGTTGTTGGTCACGACATAACCGGTCGGGTCGATCACGAACCCCGAACCAAGTGAGCTGACCTTACCGCCATTGTCCGGCTTCTGATTGTCGAAATAATCCTTGAAGAATTCCTGGAACGGCGAACCTTCCGGCAGTCGTGGTGGCGTTGGTCCCTTGCCCTCGCTCTTGACGTTCTGGGACGTCGAAATGTTCACTACCGCATCGAGAAGCGGTGCTGCGAGATCTGCGACCGAATCCGGCCCGTGGCTTTGCGCTCTTGCTGCAACCGGCATGGTCAGCCCACCGGCGACGACAGCGATGCCTGCAACGGCGGCAAGGCTGCTGCGAAAGGGCGAAAGAAGGGTCAGGGCCATAAGCGTCCTCGCGTTTCAAATAAACTCGCGTTGAATATATGCTCAAAGCATAAGGCGGAATGATGAAGTGTAAAAATACCTTTTCGTGAACAGGCAAATCCTCCCTGCCCCGCAACGACAAGCCCTACAACAAACCGCTACAGGTTCAAGGGTTGCCTGGGAGAAATCCAGAACCACGCAAAAGAAAGGGCCAGTTTTCACCGGCCCTTTCAATCGCAGACGTTCCGCCGTCAGTTCGCCGGTGCGGCGGGCGCCGCGGGCGTTACAGGCGGCGTACCGTTGATGTTGTTGAAATAGCGGAAGAAGGTCGAATCCGGCGAAAGCACCAGCGTCGTACCGGTTCCGTTCAACGCCGTGGCATAGGCACCCATCGAACGATAGAACTCGAAGAAATCAGGATCGCGCTGGAATGCTTCGCCGAAGACCCTGTTGCGTTCCGCGTCGCCTTCACCGCGCAGCACTTCCGACTGACGGTTTGCATCCGACTCGAGTTCGACGACCTGACGGTCGGCGATAGCACGGCGGCGCTGTCCTTCTTCATTACCGCGGGCGCGGATGAGTTCAGCCTCGGCCAGACGTTCCGCCTTCATGCGGTCGAAGGTCTGCTGCGACACTTCCTGCGTCAGATCGGTACGGCGGATACGAACGTCGACAATGCTCAGGCCGAGCGATTCCGCATCGGGACGGAGATCGTCGCGAACGTCCTGCATCATCGATGCACGTTCATCCGACAGGGCCGCTTCGAAGCCACGCAGACCGTAGACACGGCGCAGCGAGGCATCGAGACGGGTGCGAAGACGAGATTCCGCCGACATCTGGTCGCCCGAGACGGTTTCGCGGAAGCGGCGCGCATCCGTGATGCGATACACCACGAAAGCATCGACTTCGTAGAACTTGCCGCCGGAAACCTGAACGCGGATGTTGTCGTGATCGAAACGCAGTGCGCGGTTTTCGATATACTGCACGCGGTCGGCATCCATGAAGGCGAACGGGAGCTTGAAGTAAAGACCTGGTTGGGTCTTTACATCCTGAATCTCACCGAAGCGCACGACGATGGCCTGCTGGCGCTCGTTGACGACGAAGACCGACGAATAGACGAAGAACATCAGAACGGCGAGACCGAGAAGAATGGCCGTAAAACGGTTGCTCATATCAGTTGCCTCCCTGCTGTGCTGCGCCGGTATTGCCGCGCATGATTTCGTTGAGAGGCAGATAAGGCACGACGCCCTGCTTTTCGTCGATGATGACCTTGTTGGAACCCTTCAGAACCTGTTCCATGGTTTCCAGGAACATGCGCTGGCGCGTTACATCAGGTGCGGTGCGATACTGGTCGTAGATCGACACGAAGCGCTGCGCCTCACCCTGAGCCTCGTTGACGACACGGCTCTTGTAGGCGTTCGCTTCTTCGAGGATCTGCGCGGCCTGACCGCGTGCGGCACCGAGCTTCTGGTTTGCGTACTGGTTGGCTTCCTGCACGAAGCGGTCTTCGTCCTGTTCGGCACGCTGAACTTCGTCGAAGGCGTCGGCAACTTCGCGCGGCGGGGCCGCATCTTCGATTGCCACGGCATTGATGGAAATGCCGGCGCCGTAACCATCCATGGTGGACTGGATAATGCTGCGCACGTCGGCGGCAATTGCCTGACGGTTATCGCGGAAGATATCCTGCGCCGGGCGGCGACCGACGATCTCACGCATGGCGCTTTCGGCGACCTGCTGCAAGGTTTCCGCTGGGCTGTCGACGTTGAAGAGATAGGACTTCGGATCGGAAACCGTAAACAGCACCGAGAACTGAACGTTGACGATGTTCTGGTCGCCGGTCAGCATCACGCCGCTGCTGGAGGACGAGGACGCACGGGCGCCGATGTTCTGCTGCTGCTCCGTAACCTTGACGATTTCCACCGTCTCGATGGGCCAGAGATGGAAGTGCAGGCCCGGCATCGAGACTTCATCCTTCGGACGACCGAAACGAAGTTCCACGCCCCGCTCATCCGGCTGGACGGTGTAGATGGACTGAATACCGAGGAAGACCAGAACGACGAGAGCGATGATCGCAACGACGCCGCCGTTGAAATTGCCCGGCATGACGTTCTTGAAACGATCCTGGCTGCGACGAATGATCTCTTCCAGATCCGGAGGACCACCGTTTCCACCGCCGCCACCGCGAGGCCGGTTCGGTCCCTGTCCCCACGGGCCACCGCCGCCGCCCTGATTGTTACCTCCACCGCCGCCGCCCCAAGGGCCGCCGCCGCCTCCATTTTGATTGCTCCAGGGCATCAATACCTCTTTATATAAGCCTCCCGCCTCCGTTCGAACCGGTCGCTCGCGTCCGGCGGGAATATCGACCTCGTTATAGGAAGGAGAAGCGCCCGTTTCAACGCAGAGGTGGTAACTAAATACCCACTTGGGGCAAATAGTTCACTTTGACGCAGCTCTTCGTAAATAAGTGGCAAATCTGACGGGGTAATCGTCCTTTTCCCCGGCAGGAACGGCAGTTTCTTCGACTTTCTCAAAAACCGCGAAATCGATTTCCGGGAAAAACGTATCACCTTCGAGCTCAACGCCAACATGGGTGACGGAAAGTTGATCGGCTAACGACATTGCCTGGCGATAGATCTCCCCACCACCGGCGACAAAAACCTCATCGACGCCCGCTTGCACGGCCTTGGCCTTCGCCAGCGCCAGAGCCTCTTCCAGCGACGACGCAACGTCCACACCATCCGGGCGGTAGTTGCTGTCGCGGCTGACAATGACATGCGGCCTGCCGGGCAAAGGACGCCCACCGACGGATAGAAACGTCTTGCGACCCATGATGAGCGGCTTGCCCATCGTCAACGCCTTGAAGCGCTTCAGATCCGTGGAAAGCTTCCAGGGCATGTCGAGATCACGGCCGATGACACCGTTCTCCGACACCGCGACGATGATCGTGACACGAGGTTCACTCATACTGCGATCGGTGCCTTGATGCTTGAATCGGCTTCGTAATTTTCCAGCGTAAAGTCTTCGAACTTAAAGGCGAAAAGATCCTTCACATCCGGGTTGATGCGCATCGTCGGCAATGGTTTCGGCGTGCGCGTCATCTGCAACTGGGCCTGCGCGAAGTGGTTCGAATAGATGTGCGCGTCACCCAGCGTGTGTACGAAATCTCCGGGTTTCAGCCCCGTCACCTGCGCCACCATCAATGTCAGCAGCGCATAGGACGCGATGTTGAACGGTACGCCAAGGAAGATATCCGCCGAACGCTGATAGAGCTGGCAGGACAGCTTGCCGTCCGACACATAGAACTGGAACAGGCAGTGGCAGGGCGGCAGAGCCATCTCGTCCACCAGCGCCGGGTTCCATGCCGAAACGATATGGCGACGGGAATTGGGATTGGTCTTGAGGCTTTCGATTAGAAGCGCGATCTGATCGATATGCCGACCGTCCGGCGCAGGCCATGAGCGCCACTGCGCACCGTAGACAGGACCGAGATCGCCGTTATCGTCGGCCCACTCGTCCCAGATCGTCACGCCGTTATCCTTGAGATAGGCGATATTCGTATCGCCTTTCAGGAACCAGAGCAGTTCGTGAATGATCGAGCGCAGATGCAGCTTCTTGGTGGTGAGTACGGGAAAGCCTTCCGAGAGATCGAAACGCATCTGGTACCCGAACACGGAGCGTGTGCCGGTGCCTGTGCGGTCTCCACGGTCGGAACCGGTTTCCATCACATGCCGGAGAAGGTCGAGATATTGCTTCATGCGGTCCGCCGTCGTTTCAGTCACTATACGGAATATAGTGGCAAGCGGCGGCGGAACCAACGAGAGATTGGGGTTTTTCCCCGAAAAAGCTGGGGGGCTTCAGAGCGTCTGAAGTTTGCCGAGTTCCTTGGCGACAAGATAATAGAAGGTGACGCGGGACTTGGAGCGATCCGCCGACATGGCTTTCGCCGCAGACGCGATTGCCTGATCGGCGCTGTCATCCGTCACGCCGAGCTTCTTGCCGCACCAGCTTGCCTTCACGCGCGCAAGCTCATCCGGATCGGAAGCGGACACAAGCGAGGAGTCCCGGTTGCGCAAGGCAATGCCGAGATGCTTGACGATCTTGCCCACGACAGCCTCGTCGGCCAAGGCGTCGTATTTTTTCACATCTGCGAAGTAGTCAGTCATGTCTGCTCCTTGTGTGCCCCGGCCCGGTGTTTCTTGAAGCGACCGGTTGCGGGAAGAATGTGCCAGCAATTTCTTCGCGTCAAGGATGCGCTGGAGCAGAGCGAATGATAAAAGCCTTCACCGATTTGTCACGTTCCCTCTTTTCTCGCGCCTCGGAAACCCCTATATGAGCCGTGCCGGGATTTATCCCGGCTATGGCGATAAACGGTCGGTGTAATAAACCTATTGGACCCGGGGGCGGTACCCGGCGCCTCCACCAAAAACCGGCGGACCTTTTGCAAGGCCGGCTTTTGATGGGGGCGAAATAGGATCGACAAGGGCGTAAAGATCGAACTTTTGCTCGGCATGATACCGCCGTTATCGGGTCACAAGTGTAGTTGCAAACGACAACAACGCTAAGGAATACGCTCTCGCTGCCTAATGGCGGTGCGGGAATTCCGCTCTAAAGCCCTTACGGTTAGCCCCGTAAGGCGGGGTTCGGAGGTACCTGGCAACAGAAACCTCCACCTTCTCCATTTTGCCGGAATTCGTTTTATGATAGCTGAGACGCATGCGGCTTCGGCTTTTCCGTTGCTGCGCTTTAAGACATTGCGTATACTTGGTTAAAAGACGTTCGAATAAGGAAAGACAGGACCGCATGGGGCAGGATCATATCCGTTACGACATTCTCGCACAGGATGCCCTTCGCGGCGTTATTCGCAAGGTATTGAGTGAGGTTGCCGCAACCGGCCGCCTTCCCGGCGACCACCACTTCTTCATCACCTTCCTGACGGGTGCGCCCGGTGTGCGCATCTCCCAGCATCTCAAGGCGAAATACGCCGAACAGATGACAATCGTCATCCAGCACCAGTTCTGGGACCTGAAGGTGACGGAAACCGGCTTCGAGATCGGTCTTTCCTTCTCGGACACGCCGGAAAAGCTCGTTATTCCTTACAACGCCATCCGCGGTTTCTACGATCCGTCCGTCAACTTCGAGCTGGAGTTCGACGTACCGCTGTCCGACGAGGAAGAGGTGGAAGAGGCCGAGATCACCGCTTACCCCGTTTCCCACGAGGCGAAGCCCGCAGCGTCTGCCGAAGCACCGAAGGCCGGTGAGGAAAAGAAGGAAGGCTCCGTCGTCTCCCTCGATGCATTCCGCAAGAAACAGTAAGCAGTTCGCGTGAACTGACGAACAGAATTCAAGGAGAGATATCCGCATGGCTGCCGATATCGTCAATCTGCGTCAGTTTCGGAAACAGAAAGCGCGAAGTGAAAAAGACAGGCGGGCGGAACAGAACCGTCTGTCTTTCGGTCGCACGAAGGCCGAGAAAAATCTGACATCCGCCCTCAACGACAAGGCAGAAAAGACGCTCGACCAAGGGCGTCTTGAAAAGCCCGATGATGCGCCGAACAAGGGCTGACGCTCCGCAACCGCACCGGCAACACCCCCGGAAAAGAATCGTCAAACAGGGACTTGCGGAGAAAACATGATCCAGATTTCGAACCGGAAAAGTGTACACCGGAGGCAAATCTGATGATCCGCAAACATTCCGCGACATTGCATGGTCATCGTACAAGCATTTCCCTTGAAGATGCATTCTGGGATGAGCTCAAGATCATCGCCGAGAAACGCAAGATCAGCTTTGCGACCCTTCTGGCGGAAATCGACGACAACCGTCCCGCCGACAGCAACCTGTCTTCGTCCCTGCGCGTCTTCGTGCTGAACTGGCTGAAGGGTACCTGAAACGCTTCGCGTGCACTATAATTCAATTCTGCCGAAAACTCGTAATGCCGTGAAAGCATTCCTTAATCATTCACGGTCTAATTTGCGCTGCAAGGCATTTTTGGTATTGCGTAGCCTTGTTCCGATAGCTGTTCCGGCACCCCGTCTCCCGAATGAAACCATCGTTTCCGGAACAGGTGCGACGGCAAACCTCCCCGATGATACCAATCCGATAATTCCGAAAAACAATCGACGCACGGCCGACAGGCGTCTGGCGCGCTTGAACCGTGTTGTACCGTACTTGCGCTGTCGCCCTTCAAGGCGTCGCAGCGCCCCCATCCGGTGGAGCCAGTTGCCTGATGGCATTTTCGGTCGGTGGAACAGTCAGCACCGGCGCTGATTGCCGCTCAGGCACGGGCTGCTGTTGCTCTTGCTGCTGCAAGCGTTCCTGCTGTTCCTTCTCCTGACGAAGCCGTTCCTCCGCCTGTGCTTTCAGGCGCGCTTCTTCCTCTGCCTTCGCTTTCGCTTCAGCCTCGGCGCGCTCCTTGGCTGCCTGCCGTTCCGCAGCCTGAAAACGGTAGAGCGCAACCTCGCGGCGCAGGCGCTGTTTCTCAAGCACGCTCGCCTGCATGGCTTCGACGCGCCGTCTTTCCCGCTCGAAGGCCCGAAGCGACAGATAGCCTGTCAGGCCGGATACGTCCGTCGTCAGCGCCGGCGCAGCAAGAGGTCCATTGTAGTCCAGCCGAAGCGAGGGATCGGCACCGGCAAGCGTTTCCGTGCCTGCATTGAAAAGAAGATCGAGATCGCCTTTCAACGTCGCTCTCGCAAGATCGATCGATGCCTCGGCGGAAAGCATCACCTGCGGCTGCTCCACACGCAGGTTTTTGAAATGAACGGCGCCACCGCTCAGCGAAAACGGCAGGGAAACATCACCGAGCGGAATATCGCCCTGCCACAGGTTCTGGTCGACAAGCGGACGAACCTTCGCCGCATCGATCGGCGGCTGCAGCGCATCGGCGGCTTGCAGGATCGGCTGGAAGGCAGCCGGATTAAGTCCCTTCAAAACAAGTCCGCCAGTGCGAATTTCACCGGATCCTCCAGCAGATCTGAGAATTTCGCTGACGCTCTTGCCAGTGGATTCGGCCGTGAAGTCGAGGGCCACGCGACCGGTTGCAACCGGTCCGTTCGCATTTGCCCAGAGAACGGATTGAGGATCGGCGTCCGAAAGCGCGATCTTGGTGCGGAAAATGCCAGCACCTTCGCCTGTCGACATGGCCAGACGCCCGGAAATCTTCCCTCCCAGGAAAGCACCGGACATATCATCGATGGAGAACGTACCGGCCTTTTGCGCAAGATTTGCGGAAAAACTCGTAATCGTTCCGAATGGCCCAGTCTCGAAGCTTTCCGCTTTGAATGAAACAGCGGCATCGAGCCCCGGAAACGCCGCCATGGCCAGCGTTTTCGCATTCAACGCGCCAGTCTCGGGATCGATCACCGGACCGTAAACGGCATCACCGAACCAGGCAATATCGGCGGTCCTGACGGAAAGATCGCCCGTGACGGAATACGGCGCCGCCCTTTGCAGGGTCAGATTGCCGGAAACAGGATTGCCACCCGCCTGCCCGTTGATAGCGGACAGCGCGATCTTTTCCGGGTCGATTGCGACTTTCGCGCCCGCTTTCAGCGCCATGCCCCCGCCAAGCTGGGGAAGGCCGACGGCGTTCATGATGAGATAGGGCTCGATATCGGCGCTCTCCAGCGCAACATCGGCCTCACCGCTGCCAAAATCGGCTGCTCCGAGTGCCAGCGATCCGTTGAGCGAAAAATGCGTCCGCTCCGTCGAAAAACGGATATCGGTCTGCGCAGCGGAACCGAGTGTGCCGTTGAGCTTGACGGAAAGAAGCCCCTCCCCGTCCGCATCGAATGGCAACGGATCAAGCCCGGCCTGTCCGAACAGGATCGCGGTGGACTGGTTCTTGAGAACCGCTTCCAGTGTCATCGCCGTGTCGTCGGTGATCGACAGGAAATCCGGCATCTTGGCGACCGCCGAAAGCCTGCTGCCATTGACCGTGCCGGACACGGCAACGTTCGCGCCACCATTTTCGCTGTTGACCGAAACATCGACTGCAAGATCGGAATTGGCGTACCAGGATGCGCTGGCCGCAAGGCGGTTCAGCAAGGGGTGGTGCGGCAGCTTCTGTTGCAGCATCGCGAAGAACGGCTGCATGTCCGCCGCGCGCAGATTGATCGTTCCCTTGCCGGCATATTTCAGCAGCGAACCCTGCAATTCGCCCCGCGCCCGAACCTCGGCACCGGCAACATCGCCCGCAGTCAGGTTGTCCAGCGAAAGCACGCCACCCGCCAGCGTAAATGCCGTCTGCACGTGGCTTGCCGCGACACCCGCCATGGTGAAACGATCCGCCTTGAATTTCGCCTCGATGCGATGATCGAGCACCGAACCTCCCACCTGGTCGCCAAGAACGAGACTTCCAAGCGCTCTTAGCGCATCGACGTCGATCTCGTTGCCGGACAGGTCGATTGCGAGGTTCTGGGCTTTGCCATCCGAACTGCGATCCAGTTCGCCCTTGAGGGAGGCGTCACCGATGGCAAGCTCGAGATTGGCAAATCGCTGATGTAGCGTTGTGAGGGAAACGTCTGCAGAAAAGCCCGCCGCATTCAGCTGGCGGATTGCCGGATCGACGGAACCTGAAAGCCAGTTGGCCAGCCCCGACGGCTGGTTTGACGCGACAAGCAGATTGCCGTTGAAGGCAGGACCGCCTGAAAGCGTCAGCAAGCCCTTTGCTTCAAGCTGGGTGCGTCCGGGCAGCGTCGCAACGGCATTGACCACCTGCCAGCCGCTTCCTTCGGGTCGGACATCAAGGCGGATATCGCGAATGGTCGTGTCGTCGGATACCAGCGCCGGAAGCCGGATGCTCGCCTTGCCGGGCACAGGTGGCACGGGTATGCGCGCCACCATAGCCGCAAACGCTTCTATGCGCTGACGAACCGACGTCGCGGGCATACGGGACGTTTTGCCGGATTGGACGGCAGTCGGCGCAAACCGCTCCACATCGATCTGCTGTCCATCTGCCGTCAGCAGGAATTCCGGCTTGGAACCGGTATCGAGCGTTGCCTCGCCCGTCACGATGTAGGGATTGTCACTGCCGCCAAGCTCCATGCGGTAACTCGGGATGCGAACGCTTTCGTTCGTCAGCTCGAAGTTGCCGCGCGTGCGCGGAGCGGAGAAGATCGACTGGGCCGCCTGCTGTTTCTGCTTGTCGTCCTGACGGAACAGGAAAGAGAACGAACCGCTATAGACCGGCTTACCCAGAGCGGCGGAAACAATGCCATCGAGATCGATTTCGACCGGATGATCGTTCGGCATGATGCGAACGCGCAGGCCCATGCGCCCGGCCGCATAGTCCGGCTCGCTGCTCGACAACGAAAACGATCCGGAATTGCCGTCAACCGTCGCGTTGCCTTCGGCTTTCCACGGGCCAACCAGCGAACTCGCCGACATGTCGGCATTCAGGCCGGTGACGACGCGATTCCGGCCGGACTGTTCATCGATGAACTCTATCTGTCCGCCTTCGATCTGTACGCTTTCCAGAACGACGGTTCGCGCCGGAATTGAAGCCCGGCTGCCACGCATCCAGTCCAGCGTTCCATCCTTCAGAAGCCGGATGCGGGCTTTCGGTTCCTCGATACGCATATCGAAGATACGCGCTTCTCCGGACAGGAAAGGCGCCAGCTCGGCGTCCATCGAAAAACGGGCGATCTGGATAAGGGGCGATCCGTCGGCATCCGTTCCCGCCCGCACGTCATGCAGCGTCACGGATGGAAACGGCAGAAGCCGCGCCTCTACCGGACCATGAACGACAACTTTCTTGCCGACGATGCGGCTTGCCTGATCCTCGAAATCGCGCCGGAAATCCGTCCAGTCGATGAAATAGGGAATGAGCAGCGCCGAAAACAACGCCACAACAAGCAGTCCGCCCAGGAAAACCAGAATGCGTCCGAGCACTTGACCTGCATCTCCCTTCGCGATGCTGAAAATCTATTGCCTTCTGCCTTAACGGCAATCAGCCTTTTGTACCAATCAAATATGATACTGTTCAGGAAAGCCGAAAAAGTTTACCGGGATTGAAGATATTGTCGGGATCAAGCGACATTTTGATGGCACGCATGACATCAAGCGCATTACCCGCCTCTTCGGCAAGAAAGCTCATCTTGCCCTGCCCCACGCCATGTTCACCTGTGCAGGTCCCGTCCATGGCGATGGCCCGGCGGTTCAGCCGCGCAACGAATGCTTCCGTCTTGGCAACGCTCTCGGCATCCTTGCCATCGAAAAGAACGAGGACGTGGAAGTTGCCGTCGCCCGCATGACCGACGATCGGCGCCAGCATCCCGTTTTCAGCGATATCACGCTGCGTTTCCACTACGCAGTCGGCAAGCCGTGAAATCGGCACGCAGACATCGGTCGAAAGGCCGTCGAGATGCGGTGCAAGCGCCCGCGATGCCCAATAAGCGTCGTGGCGGGCCTTCCACAGCTTGTTGCGCTCGGCCGCATCGCTCGTCCATTTGAAATCGGTGCCGCCGAATTCGGCAGCGATCTCGGCGAACTGCTGAGACTGCAATGCAGCCGTTTCTTCCGTACCGTGAAATTCCAGGAACAGGGTCGGCTTTTCCTGATAATTCAGCCCGGAGTAAGCGTTGCAAGCCCGCACCTGCACCTCATCCAGAAGTTCGATCCGGGCGACCGGAATACCCATCTGGATCGTCATGATGACCGCGTCGCAGGCCGCCTTGATCGTATCGAATGTGCAGACACCACCCGCGATCTTTTCCGGAATGCCCTGCAGACGAAGCGTGATCGAGGTCAGAACGCCAAGCGTTCCTTCGGCGCCAACGAAAAGCCGTGTCAGGTCATAACCGGCGGAAGATTTACGGGCACGTCGCGCCGTGCGGATTTCCTCACCATTTGCCACGACAGCGGTAACGGCCAAGACATTGTCCTTCATGGTGCCGTAACGCACCGCGTTGGTGCCGGAAGCACGGGTCGAGGCCATGCCGCCGATGGAGGCATTCGCACCCGGATCGATCGGAAAGAACAGGCCCGTATCGCGTAGATAGGTATTCAGGTCTTCACGCGTCACACCCGGCTCGACGGTCACATCGAGGTCTTCGGCATTCACCGCAAGAATACGGTTCATCCTGCTGAAATCGATGGAAATACCGCCGTTCGGAGCATTGACCTGACCCTCCAGCGAAGATCCGGTTCCAAAGGGGATGACAGGCACCTTGTATTCGGCGCAAACTTTGACGACGGCTTTCACGTCGTCGGCATTCTCGGCAAAAACCACACCATCTGGTGCCTGCAGTGTCAGATAGGTCGTGGTATGGCCATGCTGCTCACGGAATGACTGCCCGGTCTGGATCTTGTCGCCAAGCTGCTGCTTGAGGATGCCAAGCACGGCGGCGATACCGTCTTCATTCCGTTTCCCCGCCACCACATCCTTCAAAGCCATCGCTGAATCTCCGCCATAACATCTGCGCGTAACGGACTCAGTCCGTTAACGAATTTCGACAGGTGGTATGGGATACGCTCACGGCTTTGTCCAGCATCGCAACGATTGCCGGAAAGGAATTTCCGGCAATCGTTTTCTATTCGGCGGCGAGCAGAGGCTTGTCTTCCTCCAGCGCCTTTCGGCGTGCAGCCATTTCCAGTTCGCGGTGCAGGCGCACTTCTTCGTCGGCCTGGGGCTTGGCGAAGCGTGCGATCAGCAGATAGGAAACCGGCGTGATGTAAAGCGTCACAAGCGTTGCGAAACCGAGACCGCCGACGATGACCCAGCCGAGGGCGATGCGCGCTTCCGCGCCCGCTCCCTGCGCCAGCACCAGCGGTACACCGCCGAGGATGGTGGCGATCATCGTCATCATCACCGGACGCAGACGGATGCTGCAAGCTTGCTCGATTGCCTCGCGGACACTCGCCCCCTGATCGCGCAGGTGATTGGCGAATTCCACGATCAGAATCCCGTTCTTGGCCATGACCCCGACCAGAAGCACAAGCCCGATCTGGCTATAAACGTTGAGGCTAGAGCCGGTGACCAGCAGTGCGATCACGGCACAGGCAAGACCAAGCGGCACCGTCGACATTATGATGATCGAACTCAGTACACTTTCGAACTGCGCCGCCAGAACGAGGAAGATGATGGCGATCGCAAACCCGAAGGTCAGCAGCATGCCGCTGGAATTCTCCTCCAGCGTCGCCGCCTCGCCGAGTGGCAGCAGGCGTGCGCCGGTCGGCATGATCGACTGCGACAACTCGTTGACCTTGGCAACGGCCTCGCCGAGCGACACTCCGTCCCTGAGGTTGGCCGTGAAGCCGACGGACGCGAGCTGCTGTTCGCGATTGAGCTGTGGTGCAACCGCATTTTCCTTGAGCGTTGCGATCACCGACATCGGAACGATCTTGCCGTCACCCGTCTTCAGGAAGACGTTTTCGAGATCGGTAGGATCGTTGATCGGCCGGGTGGAGGACAGAAGACGCACGGGGATAGCATCGCCATCAACGAACACATCGACAATCGAGCGACCTTCCAGCAGCGACTGCATGGAACGCGACAGGCCGGTGATATCAATACCGAGATCGGAAGCGCGCTCGCGGTCGATGGAGACGGAAAGCTGCGCCTGATTGGGCTCGGTGTCGAAACGGGGTGTATCGAACAACCCGCTTTCCTCCATGGAAAGAAGCAGCTTCTGAGTCGCTTCGGTCAGTGCCGGATAGTTGCTGCCCACCATGGCCATCTGCAGGCCATTGCCGGCACCGCGAATGCGAAGGCTGTTCGGCTGCATGACGTTGCCACGCAACGCAGGTACCCGGTTGGCCGCCGATGTGACATCCGCAGCAATCTGGTTCTGCGTCCGCTCTCGATCAGCCCACGGCGCAAGTGTGAGAACCATGAAGCCGCTATTGGACGAGCCATTCATGCCGGTGATGGAATAGATGTTGCGGATTTCTCCACTGTCGCGAAGCGGCTGAAGGCTTTCCTCGATGCGCTGCAACTGATCACGCGTGTATTCCAGGCTGACGCCCTGCGGCGCAGTCACGCGCATCATGATCGACGAGCGGTCTTCGCGGGGCGTCAGTTCGTTCTGGATCATGCCGAATGCAATCCAGGACAAACCGGAAAAACCAAGTGCAACGACAATAACCACAAGCGGATTGTTGAGGCATGACGAAAGCGTTGCCTTGTAGGTCGAGGAGAACACATTGCCGAACCAGGCAAGCGGGCCGGTCGGCTCCTTCATCCCATGCTTCAACATGCGCGAGGCGAGCATAGGGCACAATGTCAGCGCCACGATGGACGAAAGGCCGACGGCAAAGGCAAGCACGAAGCCGAATTCGCGGAACAGACCGCCAAGCTGCCCGGGCAGGAACGACAGCGGAATAAAGACGGCCGCCAGCGTCGCCGTCGTTGCAATAACGGCGAAGAACACTTCCTGCGTACCGAGTACAGCCGCAGCACGCGGTCCCATGCCTTCCGCACGGCGACGCACGATGTTCTCCAGAACCACGATGGCGTCGTCCACGACAAGACCCGTCGCCAGCACGATGGCAAGCAAGGTCAGGATATTGATCGAGAACCCGACCATATAGATCGCGACGAGCGTTCCGATCAGCGCAACCGGCATGGTGATCGCGGGAATGAGCGTCGCACGCCAGTCGCGCAGGAAGAGATAAAGGACCACAACGACGATGAGGGCGGAAAGACCGAGTGCCAGCTCGACCTCGTGCAAAGCCCCTTCGATGAAAACGGCGTCGTCGCTGGTCACGACCACACGAGTACCCTCGGGAAGGTTCGGGGCCATGGCGTCGACCGCGGCCTTTACACCGGTCGAAATATTCAGGGTGTTGGACTGCGCCTGGCGAATGACACCAAGACCGACGCCCTGCACGCTGTTGGAACGCAGCGATGTGGATTCGTCGTCGGCGCCGAGCATGACGGTCGCCACGTCACGAAGACGGATATTGTCCTTGATAAGGAGATTGGAGAAATCCTCTGGCTTCGTCAGGCTTGCCGTGGCGCGTACGACGATATCCTGCGTCGTGCTTTTCAGCGATCCGGCCGGAACGTCCAGAGCCGCGCTCGCAAGCGCATTGGAAACATCCGTCACCGTCAGACCGCGACCGGCAAGTGCGGCCTGGTTGAGATCGACGCGGAAGACTTTTTCCTGATCACCGTAAAGCTCGACGTCCGCCACGCCATCCACGGAGGCCAACCGATCGATGATCTCGTCGTCCACCAGCTTTGTCAGGTCTTCCATGCTCAGCGACGATGACGTGACCGCAAGGCGCATGATCGGCTGGCTATCGGAATCCGCCTTGATGATCTGGGGCTCGTCGGCGTCATCGGGCAACTGGTTCGTCACACGGCCAATCGCATCGCGTACGTCGTTCGCGGCAACCGCCAGATCGACATTATCGCCAAACTCGAGCGTCACGCGGCTGGTGCCGAACTGCGACTGGGACGAAATCGTCTTCACGCCGCTGACGCGGGCAACAGCACCCTCGATCGTCTGTGTCACTTCCTGATCGATCGTTTCCGGCGCGGCACCGTCATAGGTCGTACGAACGCTGATCACCGGCCGGTCCACGTCCGGCAGTTCACGTACTTCCACGCCCACCAGCGCCGCAAGCCCCGCGACGACCAGAAGCGTGTTCAGAACCGCAGCGAGAATGGGACGGCGGACAAAAAGCGCCGTGAAAGCGAGTTTCGAATCCTGACCTGACGGCGTTTGTGCTGTCATTGGCTGGCAACCTCCGCCGGTTTTTCGTTGGAAACACGGACCGCGCCGCCTTCACGGACACGCTGCAGACCCTCGATGACCACCGGTTCGCCCTGCGCCAGCTCACCCCTCACCAGAACCGCGTCGGGATTGCGCTGTACGATCTGCACACGCACCTTGGACGATTTCTTATCCGCGACGCGCCAGACATAGGAGCCTTCCGCATCCCATTGGACAGCAAGCGGATCGACCGACGCGTATGTCTCACCCGTAAAGCGCATGGTCACGCCAAACGACATGCCCGCGCGCAGCTCATCCTTTGCGTTGTCGAGTCGGGCACGGACGCGGATGGTGCGACTGGCCTCATCCACACGGTTATCGACGGCCTCGATCTCACCCTTGAAGGTTTCACCCGGACGCGAAATCGACGTCGCTTCGACCGGCATCCCGGCACTGATCGCGGTCGTGAAGCGCTCGGGCGCCCAGAAATTCACGAAAATCTTCGAGCGGTCATCGATACTGACGACGCTCGACTGGGTTGTGACGTTATCGCCGATGTTGACCGCCACGATCCCGGCTATGCCGTCGATGGGCGCCACGATATCGCGACGCTTGAGGTTCAGCTCCGCAGTGCTGAGCGCAAGCTTTGCAGCCTCTTCCGCAATCTGCGCATCGAAGACATCGAGACGCGAAACCGACTTCAGGTTCTTGTAGGAACTGGATTTTTCAATCGCGCTTCGCAACGCGACCTGCGCCTTGTCGCGTTCGATGATCTGTTCGTCGTCGTCCAGTCTCGCGAGCACCTGCCCCTTTTTGACCTTCGCACCCGAAGAAATGAGAATTTCAGCGATCGTACCGGAGGTCTGCGGCATGACGACGACAGACTGGATCGCCTCACCGTTACCGATGGCATTCAGCCTGTCATTGACAGTCCCCTGCTTGACGGGAGCCGTCGCCACGAGCGTCGCGTTACCGCCGCTCCGGGCAGGTTTCGCAGCCTGACCGCCAGACGTTGGCTGCGCGACCTCAACCGCGGCAGTTTTCTCAGTAGCCAGACCGAGACTTGCGAGCACATTCCGGGCGTCGGGCGACAAAAAAGCCCACGAACAGAGCCCCGCCCCAACGACGGCAGCACTGACACCCACCTGTTTCCAGACCCGCATACATATCTCCGATTGATCCGCGCAGCAAAATGCATTCCCATTGACGACAGCCACCGGGATTGCTTGCAGTATTCCCACTCGCCGCCAGCAAGGCAACGCACAAATACGTTCCTTACGTAATTGTAATCTGACTGTTTTTCCGACCACCGCCGGGAACTGCGCATTCGTATCGCAAATATCCGCCGTTCAGATAATCTGTCGTTCAACGCTCAACGAAGCAGCCGATACCGGAGGACACCATGAGCACCATAACAAAACGCGAAAATCCGGAAGCAGACCCGCGCGTCAAAGCTGTATTTGACGATATCCGCACGACCAGAAAATCGGATTTCATCAACAATATGTGGCTTTATCTGGCCTTCGATCCCGATCTTCTCGAAAAGACATGGGGTGAGGTCAAATCCGTGATGGCGACGCCATCGGCGCTCGATCCGCTGGTCAAGGAGATGCTTTATATCGCCGTTTCGGTCACCAATGGCTGCTCCTATTGCGCTCATTCGCATACGGCCGCGGCCAAGGCCAAGGGCATGACGGCCGCCGAACACGCCGATCTCATACGCGTCATCGCCCTTGCCGCCAAGACGAACCAGCTGGCAACGGCTTTACAATTGCCCGTCGACCATGCTTTTGACGCCGATACACCGTCCTGAATCGAAAATGCCTTGGAATAGGCGCTTTGGCGGGCGATACCAGAATAAAAGCAGAACGTAGTTCTGGCCTTTACATCCCGAATCACTACATTGGGCCGCATGAGCAACAGTTTCGACGATATGCCGTTCTTCGATGAAGAACCCTCCGAGCCACGCCGACAATCACCCGCGACGCCCTCCGCTGGCGGCCTGGGCATTGCCGCACGTGCCATGGCGGCCCGCGATCAGGCCCGTTCCGCTCCCGACTATCTCTCCGGACTCAACCCGGAACAGCGTGAGGCCGTTGAAACGCTGGACGGCCCGGTTCTGGTTCTCGCAGGCGCCGGCACCGGCAAGACCCGCGTTCTGACGACACGCATCGCACATCTTCTCGCAACGGGCAGAGCCTATCCGAGCCAGATCCTCGCCGTGACCTTTACCAACAAGGCCGCGCGCGAAATGAAGGAGCGCATTGGCGTTCTCGTCGGCGGTGCGGTCGAAGGCATGCCGTGGCTCGGCACCTTCCACTCCATCGGTGTGAAACTGCTGCGCCGTCATGCCGAACTCATCGGCCTGAAATCCGATTTCACCATTCTCGACACCGACGATGTGATCCGCCTGCTGAAGCAGCTCATTCAGGCAGAAGGTCTGGATGACAAGCGCTGGCCGGCCAAGCAGTTCGCTGGCATGATCGACAACTGGAAGAACAAGGGTCTGACGCCGCCGGATATTCCCGAAGGAGACAGCCGCGCCTTTGCGAACGGGAAAGGCCGAGAACTTTACGCCGCCTATCAGGCCCGTCTGAAGACGCTGAACGCCTGCGATTTCGGCGACCTGCTGCTACATCCGATCACGATCTTCCGACGCAACCCGGATATACTGAGAGAATATCACCAGAAGTTTCGCTACATTCTGGTGGACGAATATCAGGACACCAACACCGCACAATATATGTGGCTGCGTCTTCTCGCCCAGCGCCCGAAGGGCGAGCCGCAGAACGTCTGCTGCGTTGGCGACGACGACCAGTCGATCTATGGCTGGCGCGGCGCGGAAGTGGACAACATCCTGCGCTTCGACAAGGATTTTCCCGGTGCCAAGGTCATCAAGCTGGAACGCAACTACCGCTCCACAGAACATATTCTCGGTGCGGCCGGTCACCTGATCGCCCATAACGAAGGTCGCCTCGGCAAGACGCTGTTCACCGAAAAGAGCAGTCCGGACGACGAAAAGGTTGTCGTGCATGCCGCATGGGATTCCGAAGAGGAAGCCCGCGCCGTGGGTGAGGAAATCGAGCAGCTTCAGCGCAAGGGCAACAATCTCAACGACATGGCGATCCTTGTGCGCGCATCCTTCCAGATGCGCGAATTCGAAGACCGCTTTGTCACGCTTGGCCTGAACTACCGCGTCATCGGCGGCCCGCGCTTCTATGAGCGCATGGAAATCCGCGATGCCATGGCCTATTTCCGTCTTGTCTGCCAGCCTGCTGACGATCTGGCATTCGAGCGCATCGTCAACACGCCCAAACGCGGACTTGGGGATACCACCGTTCGCGCGCTGCACGATTACGCCCGCGCCCGTGACATTCCGATGCTGGCGGCTTCAGCCGACATCATCGAGACGGACGAACTGAAACCGAGGGCGCGCAAGGCGCTGTTCGATGTGGTGCAGGATTTCCGCCGCTGGCAGGGCCTTCTCGAAAACACCGAACACACGACGCTAGCCGAACAGATTCTCGACGAAAGCGGCTACACCGCCATGTGGCAGGCCGACAAATCCGCGGAAGCGCCGGGCCGGCTTGAAAACCTGAAAGAACTCATCCGCTCGATGGAATCATTCGAGAGCATGCGCGGGTTCCTCGAACATGTCGCGCTCGTCATGGATGCCGAACAGAACGAGGAACTCGACGCGGTGTCGATCATGACGCTGCATTCGGCTAAGGGTCTGGAATTCGACACCGTGTTCCTGCCGGGCTGGGAAGAAGGATTGTTCCCGCACCAGCGTGCACTCGATGAAGGCGGCCGCTCCGGCCTGGAGGAAGAACGCCGTCTGGCTTACGTCGGCATCACACGCGCCAAGAAGCTGTGCCATATCTGGTTCGTCTCGAACCGCCGCATCCATGGCCTGTGGCAGTCCACCCTGCCCTCCCGCTTTCTGGACGAACTGCCGCCCGCACATGTCGACGTTGCCGCATCCGACAGCAATTACGGCGGTTACGGCGGGCGTGGCGGTTATGGCCAGTCGCGCTTCGACAAGGCCGAACCATTCGCCAACAATTACTCGACGCCCGGCTGGAAGCGCGCGCAGGCCAACAAGACCGATGCCACCCGCGACAACTGGGGCACCCGCTCCGGTCACGCGGTGGAACGCATCGGTTACGGCGAAAGCGGCCCGAAAACGCGCACCATTGATGGCGAACTCGTTGCGAAATCCGTTGCGACCACCCCATCGAAGTTCTTCGTCGGCGACCGGGTTTTCCATATGAAATTCGGCAACGGCAATGTCTCGGCCGTGGAAGGCAACAAGCTGACGATCGATTTCGACAAGGCCGGACAGAAACGCGTTCTGGACGGCTTCGTGGAAAGGGTCTGATCGACCGCCCTATGCGTGGCCCACGACGATAGCGAGAGGACGGACTCACCCCTAATCCATCGCCCTCCCTTGGGCGATGATCTGCTAGGCACTAACGGCCTGTCGTGAAATCGGCCAGCTGGATCGCAGATCAAACCTCTCCCGGCGTGAACCCGATGAGATAGATCGCTGCGATGACGGCAGCGGCGATGAAAATTGAAATGACGAAAATCGTCATTCGCGTCAGGGGCTTGCGTGTCGTTTTCTGCATATGTTGATAACGGCGTCTCCGCCGTTTTTGTTCCGCGTCGCGGAAACATGGCTGATGATGACCGTGAGAAAGCCCGACAATTCGTTTCCTCCGCCACGGTATAGCCGCCAGGGCGTTTTCGTGTTGAAGGGATCAAACAGAACCGGTTCCATTCAACGAGGAAACGCTCTACAGCTGAGGAACATCCTCAGTATTTCGGCTTTCCATGACTGACCCCGTCCATTCCCGTCTCAATCCGCTGCATCTCGCCGCCGCATTCGCAAGCGGTGGCCTGTTGACCTTGATGGTGCACTTCAACGGCCAGCTTGCCCATTATGGCAATGCGCTGTTTTCCTCATGGACTGCGCATGGCACGGGCACGGTGGCAGCGCTGATCTATCTCGCCATACTGCGGGGAAATAGCACCCCGGATGGAGCCGCCAAACCCAGGGCACCGCTCTGGGCCTATTGTGGCGGCGTTGTCGGCGCAGCGATCGTCATTCTCACCTCTACTGCCGTCAACTCGCCTCTCGCCCTGTCGGGTACGATTGCGCTAGGGCTTGGCGGACAGGTGATCTTCAGTCTGCTCGCCGATCTCTTCGGCCTCTTCGGCCTGCCGAAACGTCGGCCGGATTTGCGCGACATGGCAGCCGTCGCGCTGATCCTCGGTGGCAGCGCGCTCATCATTCTGGTCGGGAGAGCGTCATGATTCTCTGGATTGCGATGGCATTCGCCGGCGGCCTCTTCGTGTCGCTCAGCCGGCAGATCAACGGTCGCCTTAGCCTCTCCACCTCGCCGCTGATGGCGTCGTTCTGGAACCACATCGTCGGTTTTGCCGTGCTGACCGTCATCGGCATCATCGTCGGCGGGCTGATCCCGCCGGGAGCCGCCGATGCGCCGTGGCTTGCCTTCATCGGTGGGCCGATAGGCGTCATCTTCATCGCGTCGGGAAGCTGGCTCATTCCACGTATCGGGGCAGTCAACACGGCGCTTCTGGTGATCAGCGGACAGATGGTATCGGGCGTCATTCTCGACCTTTTCAGCGAGAACCCGCCCCATGTCTGGCCGAGCGCACTCGGCATTCTCCTGATCCTCGGCGGAATGGCGCTGACGCAGCGACGCGGGAAATAAAGATCAGGAATCTGTCCCGCGGGAGAACATGCCAAGCAGCGTCTTGCCGCCGCTTTTCGTGCCGCTTTCGCCGCCCGTGCTGGCCAGCGTCGGACGGTTACCATTCAGCTTCGGCACGACAACCATGCGCTTGACCTCACCGCGTTTGAACGCGGCCAGGAAACGCGGATAATCCCTGAAAACCACACAGCCGTTGGATTCACCGCGCTTCGCCAGCATGTAGGTATGCGCCAGAAGGCCGTCGCGTCCATGCGGCTTCACGCCGTTTTCCGGCGTCAGGCGAATGGCCTCGACACCATGAAACAGTGCTTCGCGCATCGTCAGCTTGTAGCTGGAAGGCGGCGTCGAGCCGCGCATCTTCACATGCACGAAATCCGGGTTGTCGCGCATCTTGCCAATACCGGAATGCGCTTCGAGCTTCTCGCCGTTCGGCATATGAACGACGCCTGCGGAAATGTCGTAAATCGCCGTGCCACCACCACGATTGGGCCACGGAACGGCGTCCATCTTGCTTGGCTCGCGAACCGGATTATCCGGCTTCGCGAAGGCGAGCATGGCACCCGTTCCGTGTCTCTGCTGTTCCGGCGCACGCGCAGGAACCGGCGCTGCGGCCATCTGCGGCACGCTGTCGCTTGCTCTCGGCAGCGCTGGGCGGGGCGAAGGCTCGACCGTTTCGGCCTTTGCCAGTTCCGGCCGGAAACTCGGCAGCGGAACTTCGTCCGGAAGGGCGGCGCTTGCCTCTTCCTCGATCTGCGGCCGAGCCAGCGCGACCGCAAAGGCGGGATGCTCCGCCTCGGTGCCACGATAGGCCACTTCCGACGTACGGCCCAGAGCTGAATCGACGATGGCGGCCGGTTTCAAAGCTGCCAGTTCACCAGCATTTGCGGGCGCTTTTGCATTCGCGGCCCCACCGAAACGGCTGGCGAATTCCCTGGAGTTGATCTGCGGCGCAAGGCTGGCAACGCGCGTCGCCTTCTGGTTCCCGTGGCCCTGATCGTTCAGACGAGAAAATTTCCGGACATGGATGTTCCGCTCGGCCGTTTCGATCATCGCGTCCTTCGCCAGATCCAGCCTGGCGACCACGGTCTTTTCAAAATTGCCGATCCCGTGCGAGGCTGCAGCCATCGAATGGAGCGAAGCGAACGCGGTAATGGCACAAACACCGGCGAACACGCCGCCACCGAGGAGGGCCGACAAGCGGCCAAGAGATGAGGTTTCGCCTCTCTTTAAAGAAGACGCACCGGCAGGGCCGGAGCCGTTAAAGGCTGCCGCAGAAAACGCCATGATACTCGCTACTCGAACCGTTCACGCATGTCCGGCTGACGCCGGAGAAATTCGGGGACATCCGAATCGGGGGTAAGTACCACGCCGGTTTCGGAATTGACTGGCTCGAAGCATGACGAATTATGGTAACCAAATTCTTTACATGTCCCCAAAAAATGAAAACCCATCGAGCTCGATGCATTGACGTGAAACAAGGCAGCATGTCTTTCGTGAAAGCTGGAACGCCTGCAAAACCGGCATTTACCCCACCGCATGGTCAGGTAACGGGGGACTTGGCCGGAAGTTTGCTGCAATTGCGGCAGCACCGGGACAACATCGCCTCACAACGCCCCCTCATCGGCGGCCATAAAACAACCTTCACAAAGGGGCTTGATCGACCAAACCGGCCTTGGCATCCTCACGGGTAAAAATCCGGGAGGTCACCATGAAGACGCTGCTGCTCATCGATATTCAGAACGGTTTTTGCCCGGGCGGCAATCTTGCCGTTGCGGATGGCGACAAGGTGGTACCCATCGCCAATTCCCTGATTGAAAACGGCGGCTATGACCTCATCGTCGCGTCGCAGGACTGGCATCCGGCAAATCACGGCAGCTTCGCATCCCAGCACCCCGGCAAGAAACCCTTCGATATGGGCGAGCTTTCCGGCAAGCCGCAGATGATGTGGCCCGACCATTGCGTGCAGGGAACGGCGGACGCGGAGTTTCACCCCGACCTCAAGACCGACGCCTTCGACTATATCCAGCAGAAGGGCGAAAACCCTGCCGTCGACAGCTATTCGGCGTTTCGTGACAACGACCAGTACGCGGCCACGGGTCTCGCCGACTATCTGAGCCGTCAGGGCGTAACCGTGCTCGACGTCTGCGGTCTGGCGACGGACTACTGCGTCAGCTTCTCGGTGCTCGACGCCATCGACATGTTGCCGGGTGTCAAGGTGCGGTTCATCGAAGATGCCAGCCGGGGGATCGATCCTAAAGGCATCAAGGCGGCAATCGCAGCGATGCAGGCCAAGGGCGCAGCCACCATAAAAAGTCGAGACATACTGCGCGCCTAACCCTAACGCCGCGCAGGCTTTTCCAGAACGTCGATATCGCTCGCCGCATCGTCGAGGCGGCGCATGACTGCTGCATGGGCATCGCGAAGCCCCTCGTTGTAAAACGAGGCGCCCACCTCTTGCGCCAGAAAGTCGACAAAGATTTCCGCCTGCAACAAACCGATCTCGATATCCGTTTCCTGTGCGAGATAATCCCGGATACGGGCGGCCAGCGCGCTCTTTTCCTGTTTCTGCAGCATCGTCATGCCTCTGTTCATTTACTCAGGGTTTCTAGCGTGGCGCGACTGTCGGGCAAAGGTTCAAGAGAATCAATCGATCCATTCATGCAATTCGTTTGTCATGTCGACAGGAGGAATATACGAGCTGCCTTGTCAGGAGTTACCAGAAATGTTTGACGCAGATTTTCGCGAGGGTCTTCGCAACGGCCTTCCGATTGCCCTTTCCGCCGCCCCCTTTGGCGCGCTTTTCGGCGCGGTCGCCGTCGACAATGGCCTGAGCGTACTTGAAGCTACGATCATGAGCGGCACCGTCTACGCAGGCGCAAGCCAGCTCGTGGGCATCGAACTGTTCGGCCAGAAGGTCGCCCCGTGGCTCATCGTGCTGTCGGTCTTTGCGGTCAACTTCCGACACATTCTCTATTCGGCAGCGATTGCGAAGATGATCGCGCATTGGACCTTCGCCGAGAAAACAACGGGCTTTTTCCTTCTCGTCGATCCGCAGTTCGCGGAGGCGGTCAGACGTTATGAAAACGGCCAGAAGCTCGGCTTTTCCTGGTACATGGGCTTTGCCGCGCCGGTCTATGTCTTCTGGCTCGTCATGACGATCATCGGCGCATCACTGGGCAATCTCGTCGGCGATCCGAAGGCCATGGGCCTCGATGTGCTGTTGCCGATCTATTTCATGGGCATGGTCATGGGCTTCAGGACACGCGCCAATTTCTATCCCGTCATGCTGGCAAGCGCCTTAGGCGCAACCGCAGCCTACCATTTCGTCGGATCGCCGTGGCACGTCAGCATCGGCGCTGTGGCAGGCGTTCTCGTCGCTGTTCTTTATCCGCCAGCGGCAAACGGCACTGTAACAGGCAAAGGGGAAAAACAGTGAGCGATATCCTTCATGTCGATACGCTGCTGCTGATCGCTCTTGCAGCCATCGCCACCTATCTGACGCGTATTGGCGGTTATGTGCTGATGACGCGCATGAAATCCATTCCGCCGCGTATGGAAGCGGGCCTGAACGCCGTTCCCGTCGCAGTTCTGACGACACTCGTCGCACCCGCCTTTTTCGAGGGCGGGTACGAGTTCAAAATCGGAATGATTGCGGCGCTTGTCATCGCCCTGCGCTTTCAGGGGCTGACCATGCTGGTGGCGGGCTGGGCGATCGTCATCGCGCTGCGCCATTTCGCTATCGTGTAAGCGGCTTCGTGGCCTCGGCCAGCCATGCCTTCACAGTCGCATCGCTGATGATCGGCGAAACCTTTTCCGATACGGCAGCGTGATAGGCGTTCAGCCAATCCAGCTCTTCATCGGTCAGCAACGACGTCACGACCAGCCTGCGGTCGATGGGGCACCACGTCAGCGTTTCGAATGACAGCATCGGCTGATCGCCGCCTGCCACCTCTTCAGCCTCGCGCACATAGATGAGGTTCTCGATGCGGATGCCGAAAGCGCCGGGTCGGTAATAACCCGGCTCGTTGGAGAGGATCATGCCCGGCAGCAGTTCCTGTGTCGCGAGCCGGGAAATACGCTGCGGCCCTTCATGAACCGACAGGTAGGAGCCGACACCATGCCCGGTGCCGTGAGCATAATCCGCGCCCGCCTTCCATAGAGCGATGCGCGCCAGCGGATCGAGATCGCATCCACGCGACCCCTTGGGAAACTTTGCCAGACTGATGGCGATCATGCCCTTGAGGACCAGCGTGAAAAAGCGCTTCTGCTCTTCCGGCACAGAGCCAATCGCGACCGTGCGGGTGATGTCCGTCGTGCCGTTGATGTATTGCGCGCCGGAATCGACGAGGAACATTTCCCCATCCTTCAACAGACGGTCGCTTTCCGTCGTCACGCGGTAATGGATGATCGCGGCGTGTTCCCCTGCCCCGGAAATGGTGTCGAACGAAATGTCCTTGAGAGGGTTCTGCATCGCCTCACCGATACGCGCCCTCGCCGCCTCGAGCGCCTTGACGGCCGTGATTTCGCTAATGCTGCCGGGTTTCTGGCCATCCAGCCAGCAGAGATATTCGACCATGGCGGCACCGTCCTGCACATGAGCGGCAGCCGAACCCGCAAGCTCGGCACCATTCTTGCGGGCCCGCGGCAGACGAACGGGATCGGCCGCCTCCACCAGATCGCCACCAGCCGCGGTGATCGCACGCGTCAGAGCGACCGGCGCCAGATCGGCATCGACCATGATGCGCCCACCGGCACTCGCAATGGCATGCAGCCGGGGCTCGATCTGCGACGGCGGCAGCTGCGTCGAAAGCTGGGCGAGATAAGCTTCGGCCTCGATCTTCGTTTTGCGCTTGTCGAGGAAAATATCTGCCCTGCCGTCGGCATAGATGATGGCGCGGGCCAGCGGATGTGGCGTGTGCGGCACATCATTACCGCGGATATTGAAGATCCAGGCAATCGACGAAGGGTCCGTCACCAGAACGGCCTGTGCGCCCTTTGCCACGACCGCTTCGGCCACCTCGGCAATTTTCTCCTTCGCCAGCTTACCGGTGAAGGCATCGGGCTGGATCGTCACCGGCTCCAGAGGCTCGGAGGGGCGGCCCTCCCACAACGAATCGAGCGGGTTCCTGTCCAGAAGGACAACCACGCCCCCCTTGGCCGCCAGCGCCTTTTCCAGACGCTTCAGCTCCGCATCGGTGTGCAGCCATGGATCAATACCGAGACGAAAACCCTGCCCTGCATGCTCTGCCAACCAGACCGGGGGCGGCGCGCCGACCAGATCGCCGCCGCTGAACACCGACTGGTCCACCTGCGAGGTAAGCTGTGTCGTATAACGCCCATCGACAAAAACCACAGCCTGATCGCGCGTTATCAGCGCGATACCGGCGGAACCGGTGAAGCCCGTCAGCCAGGCCAGACGTTCCGATGCCTCGGGAACATATTCGCCCTGATACTCGTCGGCACGCGGCACCAGAAATCCATCGATCCCCAGAGCGTCGAATTGACTCCGCAGGGTATCGACGCGAGCCTTGCCGAACTGCGGGGTGGATTTGTTTTCGAAGGTCTGGAACATGGGTGTTTTCCGGAAACTGTCATCTGGATGTGATTGTCGATTGCAACCGGCGAAGCGGCTGCGAAGGGCGACAATGGCATGTGCGGCGATGTGGTTTCAAGCGGCTATATCAAGCGCAAAATTTACGCAGACTTCAGCTCAATAGTCATACATAAATTCACGACTTATGCGAATAACGCATGCCTACCGTGACATCTCGCCACTAATCAAACAAAAAGGCATCGCTTATATTCAACTCATCGAACGGGGAGACAAACTTTCCCGTACAAACAAGGATTTGAAAAATGGCAAAGTCTTTCCTCCGCACGGCTTTCGATCGCGTTATTGAGGCACGCGAGCGTCAGGTAAGCCGCCACGTTGACGCCGCCCTGCTGAACCTCGACGACGCGTCGCTCGCAGCACTCGGCAAGAGCCGCGCAGAACTTCGCCGCACGGCAAAGTCCAGCTACGTATTCTGATTGCTTTCAGGTGCGGATCTCCTCCCTCCACCGCCCCTGAAAAACGGAATACGCCAGCCCGCTTGAGTTCCTCCTCCTCGACTCGCGGGCAAGATCAGCAAGACTGATCACAGGCGGCGCGCAAGCGCCGCCTTTTTTATGTCGACGGATGAGGATCATCGGTCCTTGCGAAGATGCAGCGTGACCCAGCCATTGCGCCAGATCGTGCGGACATGCGAAAGCCGCGCACCATTATAGGCGGCGAGCACCTTCCAGCGCTGCGATGCGAGAATACCCGAGAGAATGACGGTACCGCCCGGTGCCAGATGCGACACGAGCTGCGGCGCCATCTTGATGAGAGGCCGCGCCAGAATGTTGGCGATGATCAGGTCGAACGGGCCGTGCTTGCGAAATGCATCCGAGTGAAAACCCGGCGCCGTTTCAAGCGTCATGCCAGACGCTATACCGTTCAGGCGAACATTTTCCTTGGCAACCCTGACCGCGATCGGATCGATGTCCGTCGCCAGAACCGGAATGGGACGCATCTTGCGCACGGCAATAGCCAGAACGCCGCTGCCGGTGCCGAGGTCGAGCGCATTGCGAATGGTGCGCGCCCGCAGCACATCCTCGATCATTTCAAGGCAACCCGCCGTCGTACCGTGGTGGCCGGTCCCGAATGCCTGCCCCGCCTCGATCTCGATGGCCAGATCGTTCGGCCTAACCTTGTCGCGGTCGTGCGAGCCATGAACGATAAAGCGGCCCGCTCGGACGGGCTTCAGCCCCTCCAGAGACTTGGCAATCCAGTCGATATCGGGAATGCCTTCCTTGTGGATGACGAGATCGGGAAAGGCGGGCGCGAGCAACTCAGCCACGCGGGCCCGATACTCTTCTTCCTGATCGGCCATGAGGTAGACCGATGCTTCCCAGATGTCGCGCTTCTCATCCACTTCGGTCGTGGCAATCGCAACGTCTTCCTCGCCGAAATAGTCGGACATGAGATCGAGGATTTCACCGGCCTTCATTTCGGTCGTGGTGACGTAAAGTCGGATTTCGCTCACGGCAGGCTGCTTTCCTTGGCTTGGGGTCTGCCTTTGCCTTTGCCACAAAAAGCCCGCCAATCCAATAAGCAAAGGGGCGAAACCCGCACGGGTTTCGCCCCCTCATCGTCTTGACGATCAGGCGTCGCGCCGATCAGCTCTTCACGAGGTTTTCCAGCTTCTGCACGGCAACGTCGGGGTTTTCGCCATAGGCGATGGTCCCGGCAAAACGGGCTTCCGAGTCAAGCAGGATCACTGAGGCGGTGTGATCCATGGTGTAATCGCCGTTCGGATCTTTCTCGTCGACCGGAACTTTCTTGGCGTAAATCCTGTAACCCTTGAGCGTCTCTGCAATCTTGTCGGCAGAGCCCGTAACGCCAATTATGCGCTTGGACACATTCGATACATATTGCTGCATGATCTCAGGTGTATCCCGCTCAGGATCGACCGAAATGAAATAGGCCTGCATCTTGTCGCCAGCCGGATCGACCTTCTCCATCCAGCCGTTCAGCTCGAACAGTGTGGTCGGGCAGACTTCCGGGCAATGGGTGAATCCGAAGAAAATCGCCGTCGGCTTGCCTGTAAAGGCTTTCTCGGTAATCGGCTGGCCATTCTGCGCCGTCAGCTCGAAGGGAACGCCATAGGCGGTTTCCACCATTTCTTCCCGCGCCTTGGTCATTTCCAGCGTCAGCCAGCCAATGATGCCACCGAGAACAACAACGACGGCCCACAATGCAATGCGAATATTTCTCATTTTCGATCCTGCCCATCCCATCGGCGTAACCGCCAATCTTCGCCGTGTGGATAATCAACAGTGCACACGACGGCAAATCAACTCGGCGTATTTCGCCTGCCCGCGCTGATTTGTCACAAACGGCAAACGCGGATCAGCAATTCAGAAACACCAGGAAATTCCGCTCTGGACTGCGGAAAGGAAAATGTCGGTGCCATGCCGCATCCAACCATCGAAGGTCAAAATCACGACAGCCACCACGGCAGCCGTGGCAACGCCACCGAGAGCGAATTTGAGCGGACTGGAGAGAAGCGCGTTCATGCCAACAACTATATCCGGCATTCGCTTCCGCGAGAACCGATAAAATACGTGCCGTTCCGGAGCACTTGGGCAAAACTGTTAGGGAATGTTTAAAATCTTGCTGTGCATTATCGCTGACAGCGGTTTTCAAGCGCCGACATGATGTCTCCCGGGAAAAATCCCGCTTCCGCATAACGCCTCAATACCATGCCAGGCCTGCCAGAGAGCCATCAGGGGAAAGTTCCGGCCATGTCCAACGCCATCAAACAATCCGGCGCGTATCTCGAAATCGTTTCCTTCCATCTCGGCGATCAGGAATTCTGCATCGACATCATGGCGATCCGCGAAATCCGCGGCTGGGCGCCGGTGACGCCGATGCCGCATACACCGCCTTACGTTCTGGGACTCATCAACCTGCGCGGCGCCGTCATCCCTGTCATCGACATGGCCGGCCGCCTCGGCATGAAGATGACCGAGCCTTCCGAACGCTCCGCGATCATCGTCACCGACATCGGCGGCAAGCTCGTCGGCCTGCTGGTCGAACAGGTGTCAGACATGATGACGATCAGCGCCGAATCCCTGCAGCCTGCGCCGGATATCATCCCGGAAGAGCAGCGCAATTTCTGCCGCGGCATCGTCGCGCTGGAAAAGAGCATGGTCTGCTTCCTCAACCTCGATACGGTCATCGCCGACGAACTGGCGCGCGAAGCCGCCTGATCGGCAAGCAGCATCGATGGATTTTACGAAACGGCGAGCCTCACGGCTTGCCGTTTTTCCATGTGACCTGCTGGTTATAAAGCGGCACCGTGGAGATCGCCATCTTGGCGGAACCGTCCGTCAGTTCCCGCGCATGGATCAGGTAGATCAGCGTGTCGTTCGTCTTGTCGTAGACACGGCTGACGACAAGTTTTTTCCAGATCAGCGACATGCCCTGCCGGAAAACCTCTTCTCCACCCTTGGACAGATTGATGTCACCGATTTCCACCGGGCCGGTCTGGCTGCACGAAATCGCGTTGTTCGAGGGATCCTCGAACCAGTTGCCGTTCTTCAACCTGTCGATCATGCCACGCTCGAAGTAGGTAACATGGCAGGTGACGCCGCTGATCTTGGGATCGGCGACGGCCTCTACCATGATATCGTTGCCGATCCAGTCGACACCCACCTCTCCGACCACCTCGGAATGCGCAGCGGATATCGGAACCAGGGCCAGAAAACCCGCAAAAAGCGCCCGCAAACCCTTCGTCTTCATCGCATGTTCTCCATTGCGTTCAGATGGAAGATAGGAAATCCGCTCCGTCAGGCAAGCCGGGAAGCGACGCGTTTTTTCATGCTGCACGGCTCATAACCCGTGGCAGTCAACCGCCCGGCAACCATGCCGATCCGCTCAGGCACATCGCGGATATCCGCAACCTTCAACGATTTTGCAGCGGCAATCGCGGCAGCGGCACAAACCACCGCATCTTCCGCCGCATTGTGATGGACGAAACGAAGCTGGAGGTGATCGGCAATGACATTGAGCTTGTGCGACGGCAGGTGCGGCCAGACGCGCTGGGAAATCTTGACGCTGCACAGGTAGGAGAGCTGCGGATAACGCTGCCGGTATTTGTCGAACGAGGCGCGCATGACGCTGAAATCGAAGGCGGCGTTATGGGCAATCATCGTTGCGTCATGGAAGTCGTCGATGAACTCCTCCATAACCTCGGGAAACTCCGGCGCATTCTCGACGTCGGCCGGGCGGATGCCGTGAACGGCGATATTGAACGGCGAAAACCGCATGTCTCTGGGGCGAATGAGCCGTTCCTCGACACGCACGATCTCACCTTGCTCTATCCACGCCAACCCGACGGAGCAGGCACTGCCCCTCTCCTCATTGGCGGTTTCGAAATCGATGGCGATGGTTTTCAAAAGTGATTCCCGTGTCTGTCTCACCCCCGGCATAAACCGGAATCGGTTCAAAGAGAACCGTCGCCGCCAGAATGGGCTTGCGAGAGCATCCAGTCGCGCAGCTTCACTAAATCAGGATTGTCGAGCATTCGCGGCGGATAGACGAGGAAATAGGCAAGCGTGCTGGTGATGTCTTTTTCAAAAGGCGCCAACAGTGTCCCCTCAGCAAGCTCCCGCGAAACCAGCGACCGCCGCGTCAACGCAATGCCGTGCCCCGCCTTGGCGGCATCGAGCGCGCCGTTGCTGTCGATGAAGACCGTCCCCCCGGACGCATCGACGTCCGCAGCACCCGCTGTTTCCAGCCAGAGACGCCACTCGTTCCTGTTCTCGTCATGCAGCAACGGAACGGATTTCAGATCACCCGGCACCCGCAGCGGCCCGCGTTTTTCGATCAGCATCGGTGAGCACACCGGCAACGTGCTGTCGTCTATGAACCGGATGCTTTCCAGTCCCTCATAACGGCCATAACCATGCCGCACGGCAAGATCGACGTCATCCTTGGAAAAATCCACCAGACGGTTCGTCACGCTGATGCGTACATCGATGTGCGGATGCTGTTGCTGGAAGGCCGGTAGCCGCGGCATCAACCATTGAGCTGCGAAGGTCGGCGTGCAGCTGAGCGTAAGAACCGTGATATCCGAGCGCGCCGTCAGTTCCGCCGTGGCCTCGCGCATCATACGGAATGCGGTGCGAAGCGCACCGTAATATCGTTCACCCTTACGGGTCAGCTGAATGCTGCGCGGTCTGCGGAAGAACAACTGCACGCCAAGGCGCGTTTCCAGATCGCGGACCTGAAGGCTGACCGCACCCGGCGTCACGTTGAGCTCGTTCGCGGCAAGGGTGACACTTCGGTAACGCGCTGCCGCTTCGAAAGCCTGCAAGCCTTTGAGGGATGGAAGTTCTGCAGCCATGATTTAGCCAACCTCAATCATTCAGCGAAAAACAATCGTTTGAAAGTAGCCTGCAACAGGCAGTAAATAAACATAATTCGCAATGAAAAGTCCGATAAGAAAAAAATGATGCAGAGGAAAACTCAACCGATATCGGGTGGAGTTTTGCTTCCGTGTCAGCAATTATTCAACCCTCGGAGGGAACATCATGTCGGTACAAAAACAGATGAACGCCACAGAATGGGCAATGCTCGTGGCGCTCTCCCTGCTCTGGGGGGGATCGTTCTTTTTCGTCGGTATCGCCGTGAAGGAGTTACCGCCGGTGACGATCGTGACGCTACGTGTATCTCTTGCGGCGATCGCGCTCCTGATCGTCTGCCGCATCATGGGTCTTCAGCTGCCCCGCCAGTGGACGGTATGGCGTGCCTTTTTCGGCATGGGGCTGCTCAACAACATCATTCCCTTCTGCCTGATCGTCTGGGGCCAGACGCATATTGCAAGCGGCCTCGCTTCCGTTCTGAATGCAACCACGCCGCTGTTTACGGTGATCGTCGCCCATTTCCTCACCGCCGACGAGAAGATGACCGGCAACAAGCTGGCGGGTGTCCTTGTTGGCTTCGCCGGAGTAGCAACGATGATCGGTCCGGCCGCCCTGGCTGGCGCAACATCCGGTCTGGTCGGACAGATCGCCGTCCTCGGCGCCGCCATCTCATACGCCTTCGCCAGCATATTCGGCCGCCGCTTCAAGGCAATGGGCGTACCGCCGCTGATGACAGCAACCGGTCAGATCTCCTCCTCGACGCTGATGCTGATTCCGCTGGCGCTGCTGATCGACAAACCGTGGACGCTCGCGATGCCCGGCCTCGAAACATGGGGGGCGCTGGTCGGCATCGCGCTCCTGTCGACGGCACTCGCCTATCTCATCTTCTTCCGCATTCTGGCGACGGCTGGTGCGACCAATCTCGCCCTCGTGACCTTCCTCATTCCCGTCAGCGCCATCCTGCTCGGCTCCATGTTTCTCGGTGAACGGCTGGAACCCAAGCATTTCGCAGGAATGGCGATGATCGCCGCCGGACTGGCAGCAATCGACGGAAGGCTGCTCAGGCGTCTGCGGCTCGCGTAAAACGGGAAGAGGCGTTGACAACAAACCACACCACCAGCATTCTGACGCGCATGATCGCACAGTTCAAAAATACGATGCTCAACCGTACGACCTCCGGCAAGCCGGCTGGCGGTGGAGCATTGTCGCGGTAAACCTGCGATCATTATCCATCCAGCCCTGCCGAAAAGAGCAGGGCGAATGGACACCTGCTCTCCGGCCGACATCAGGAGAACAGCATGGTAAACTCACAAGACGACGCTCCACCCTATTGCGATTTCAGGATCGATGAGCTGATGGTCCGCGGCATCAGGCCGGAAGACGCGGAAGGCTTGACGGAAGTTCTGAACATGCCCGGCGTCCGCCATGGCACCCTGCGCCAGCCCTTTCAGAGTATTGCCCGCACACGGCAATATATCGAAGGGCTTTCGCCTTCCGATATTGTCGTTGCAGCGGAATGGCGTGGCAGGATACTCGGCAACGCCGGACTGCACGCGAAATCCGGACGGCAGAAGCATGTCGCCACGCTCGGTATCGGCATCCATGACGATTTCGCTGGCAAGGGTATCGGATCGAAGCTTCTGGCAACACTCATCGATGCCGCTGAAAACTGGCACGATATCAGGCGTATCGACCTCAACGTTTTTACCGACAACACGCCCGCAATCGGGCTGTACAGGAAATTCGGCTTCGAAATCGAAGGAACCTTGCGAAACTACGCCTTCCGCGATGGCACCTATGCCGATTCACATATCATGGCCCGCATACGATGACGGCACCTCACGCCGGACGCCGCACCTGATGATCCTCAAACACCTGCCGGATGGTCCGCCGCGACCATTCGGCAAGCTTTTCGTTATGGCCACGCTGTGCAGCGAGCGTGATCAGCGCCTTCCAGAGCGCCCAGCCTCTTCCACGCTGCCACGTCGCTTCTTTGAGGGGCAGAGCCTCGCGAAATATCTTCCGGCTGTCGTGATCCAGCACATTCCATGCAAGGATGAGATCGCAAGACGGATCGCCAACACCTGAACTGCCGAAATCGATCACCGCGGAGAGGCGACCGTCTCTGACCAGCAGATTGCCTTCGGCAACATCGCCATGAACCCAGACGGGTTTGTTCTGCCAATGGCTGGACAGGGCAAGCTGCCAGACATCGAGTGCAAGTCCCGCATCGATTTCATCCTCGACTGCCAGCATGGCCAGCCGCGCCTCTTCGTCATAAACCTTCAGTGAACCGCCCCGATGAAAATTATGGTCGCCAGCAGGCGGACCATCGGAAGCATCGATGGCATGCAAGGCTTTCAGAAAATCCGCCACGTCACGCGCGAGGGCCGACAGATCAACAGCGTCCGGACGCCGGATCAACGGCTCGCCTTCGAGCCATGCATAGATGGACCAGGGAAACGGATATCCCTCCCCCGGCTCACCGCGGGCCAATGGTACTGGAATGGGAACAGGCAACGCAGGCGCCAACCTAGGCAACCAGAGATGCTCCTTGTCGATTTGCGGAACGTAGCGCTTCGCGCTTGGCAAACGGCCAAGCATCGTATCGCCAAGACGGAAACTGCGATTATCCCAGCCGCTCAGCTCCACCGGCTGCACATCCAGCCCCGCCCATTGCGGAAACTGGTCGGCGATCAGCGCGCTGACCTGCTCTGTCGAGACGACAAAACGATCATCCATGCTCCGTCTCCCGTTCTCAGGATCCACCCTTTACCCGTGAAACGCAAGGCCGCGATGGCGCCGCCTCATCCCCCGATCAGCGCCAGCCACTCATCCTCATCCATGGTCTGCACGCCAAGCTCCTGCGCCTTGGCGAGCTTGGAGCCTGCACCCGGCCCCGCGACCAGAATATCGGTCTTTTTCGACACCGAACCGGCGACCTTCGCACCAAGGCTTTCGGCACGCGCCTTCGCCTCGTCGCGGGTGAATTTCTCCAGCGAGCCGGTGAAGACAACCGTTTTGCCCGCCACGGGACTACCTTCCGTCGAAGGCTTTTCGGCCTCCTTCGGCTGCAACTCCCGCATCAGGCGGTCGATGACATCGATATTGCGCGGCTCCTTGTAGAACTCGACAATGGCGCGCGCCACCACCTCACCGATGCCGTCAATGCTGTTGAGTTCGCCCCACGCATCGCCGGAAAGATCGGCCGCCGCCTTCATGCTTTCTTCGAAGTGCGCATAGGTGCCATAGGATCGTGCCAGAAGCTTCGCCGTCGTTTCACCGACATGGCGAATACCGAGCGCGAAGATCAGACGGTTGAGATCAATCTCGCGGCGCGCGTCAATCGCATCGAACAGCTTCTTGACGCTGACCTTGCCGAAACCATCGATGTTTTCCAGCTTCGTCAGCGACGAGGCCTCCTGCCGCGCCTTCAGCGTGAAAATATCCGGCGCGGTTTTGATCGATAGCGTCGGATCTTCGCTTTCGAAGAAGAAATCGATCTGCTTGGTGCCAAGCCCCTCGATGTCGAAGGCGTTGCGCGAAACGAAATGTTTCAGGTGCTCCACCGCCTGCGCCCGGCAGACGAAACCGCCGGTGCAACGCGTCACGGAATCCAGCTTTCCGGTCTTTTCGTTGCGCTCACGCACCGCATGGCTGCCGCAAACCGGGCATTTCTCCGGGAACGCATATGGCACGGAGCCGGCATCGCGTTTCTCCAGCAGAACGTCCAGAACCTGCGGGATGACGTCACCCGCACGCTGCACGATCACCGTGTCGCCGATGCGGATATCATGATCGTCGGGGCGGATGCGCTCGCCGCTGTTGCCGATGCCATTGATGTAATCGGCATTGTGCAGCGTCGCGTTCGTCACCACCACGCCGCCCACCGTCACCGGGGTCAACCGCGCAACGGGCGTCAAAGCGCCGGTCCGTCCAACCTGGATTTCAATATTCTCGACCGTGGTGAAAGCCTGCTCGGCCGGGAACTTGTGGGCCGTCGCCCAGCGCGGGCTGCGTGAACGGAAGCCCAGCCGCTCCTGAAGGTCGAGGCGGTCGACCTTGTAGACCATGCCGTCGATGTCATAATCGAGGTCGGGACGCGCGATGCCGATTTCACGATAATGCTCAAGCAGTTGCTCGGCGGACGTGAATCGCTTCATGAACGGATTGACTGGAAAACCCCACGCCTTGAACATTTCCACGATGCCGAACTGCGTATCGGCAAGACGTGCCGGCTGCCCGCCATTGGAAACCTCGCCGAGCGCATAGGCGAAGAACCGCAGCTTGCGTCTGGCCGTCACGTTCGCATCGAGCTGGCGCAGCGAACCGGAGGCCGTGTTGCGCGGGTTCACATAGGTCTGCTTGCCCTCCGCCTCCATCTGGGCATTCAGCGCGAGAAAGTCGCTCTTGGCCATATAGACCTCGCCACGCACCTCCACCACATCCGGCGCACCCGCAGGCAACGTGTTCGGAATTTCCTTGATGGTCAGGATATTTGCGGTGACGTTTTCGCCGGTCGTACCATCGCCGCGTGTCGCCGCCGTCTTCAGCCTGCCGTTCTCGTAGCGGATCGACATCGAAAGCCCGTCGATTTTCGGCTCCGCCGTGAAGGCGATGGAATTGTCCGGCAACTGACCGAGGAAGCGATAAACGGACGCGACGAAATCCTGCACGTCCTCATCCGAGAACGTGTTGTCCAGAGACAGCATCGGCCGCGCATGCACGATGGGTGCGAAGGTTGGCAGCGGCGTGAAGCCGACTTTCTTCGACGGGCTATCGGCACGAACCAGATCTGGAAACGCCGCTTCGATGGCATCGTTCCGGCGTTTCAGCGCATCGTAGTCCGCATCGGAAATCTCCGGCGCGTCCTTGCCGTGATAGAGCGCATCGTGCCGGGAAAGCTCTGCCGCGAGAAATGCAAGCTCGGAGGACGCCTCAAGCTCGGTCAGGTTTTCGACGGGGATATGGTCTTTCGACATGGCGGCCTCACAGTGAAATACCGAACGCTTTTAGCCGAAACAGAATGCAATCAAAACAGTTTTGCCACGCCACCCACAGCGCTGAGAACTCGCCGCGAAAACTTCGTAACGTTAGTCCTTGGCCGCCAGAAGGCGAGCCGCTGCCGCCCTCGCCTCGTCCGTCACAGAAGCACCGGCCAGCATGCGGGCGATTTCTTCCGTACGGTGTTCCGGCTGCATGGTGGCGACACGGGTGGCGATCCGCTCGCTGCCATCGCCGGATGGCCCCTTGGAGATCAGCAGATGCGTGGCAGCGCGGGCAGCGACCTGCGGCGCATGGGTCACGGAAAGCACCTGCACGGTTTTGGAAAGACGGCGAAGCCGTTGGCCGATGGCGTCCGCCACCGCACCGCCCACACCCGTATCGATTTCGTCGAAGACCAGCGTCGGCGCCGAACCACGGTCGGCAAGCGCGACTTTCAGCGCCAGCAGAAAACGCGACAGTTCACCACCCGATGCGACTTTCATGATCGGACCGGGGCGCGTGCCTGGATTGGTCTGAACGTGGAACTCCACAACGTCGATACCGTCAGCCGTCGCCTGCTCCGGGTCGGAGGAAACTTCGACCGAGAAACGCGCCCTTTCCAGCTTTAGCGCCGGCAGTTCCGCCATCACGGCTTCAGAAAGCGAATCGGCGGCATGGTGACGCTTTTCCGACAGCGATTTGGCGGCGTGATCGAAATCAGCCTTTACGATGCCGAGATTGGCCTCGAGTTTGCCAAGCTGCTCTTCGCCCGCATCGAGATCGGCAAGATCGGCAACCATGCGTTCGGCAAGTGCGGGCAGATCGACCACCGCGACATTGTATTTGCGGCCAGCGGCGCGCAATGCGAACAACCGTTCCTCGACACGCTCCAGTTCGCGTGGATCGAACTCGGTACGCCGAAGCGCCGCTTCCACTTCCATCTGGGCGTTGGAAAGGTTGTCGAGCGCGGCATCCAGCAACTGCACGGTATCTTCCAGCAGGCCCGGCGCTTCGTGGCTCTTGCGCTCCAGGCGCCGCATCATCGAGGCAATCATCGGAACGGGCGAGGCATTACCATTCAGGAACTCGCTTGCCTCGGCGATGTCGCCCGCAATGCGCTCGGATTTCTGCATGACGGCACGGCGCTCGGCAAGCTCGTCTTCCTCGCCGTCGCGAGGCGAAAGAGCCTCAAGTTCTTCGACGGAAGCCCGCAGATAATCCGCTTCGCGGGCAGCAGCCTCCACCTTGGCACGATGGGTTTTGAGCGCGCGCTCGGCATCCTTCCAGGTCCGGTAAAGCCCCTGAACACGCCGCACGTCATCGCCAAGCATCGCAAAGGCATCCAGAAGCGTGCGATGCGCGTCGGTATCGACAAGAGCGCGGTCATCGTGCTGACCGTGGATTTCAACGAGAGTCTGACCAAGCTGGCGCATCATCTGCACGCTGACGGCCTGATCGTTGACGTAAGCCTTGGTTCGGCCATCGGACGATTGCACCCGACGGAAAATCAGATCGCCATCGTCATCCAGACCGTTCTCCCGCAGCAAGGCGCGCGCGGGATGATTTTGGGAGACCTCGAAGCTGGCCGTGACCTGCCCCTTGTCCTCGCCGTGACGGACCAGTCCGCCATCGCCGCGACCGCCAAGTGCCAGCGACAGGCTGTCCAGCAGGATCGATTTGCCCGCGCCGGTTTCACCCGTCAACACGGAAAGGCCCGCCTCAAAGCCGAGGTCGAGCCTTTCAATCAGGACGATATCGCGGATGGAGAGCTGGACCAGCATGGCCTATGCCCTATCTCAAGCGCCAATCAGTTTCTTGCCGGCACGCGAAATCCAGGACCCCTTGTTTTCACGCGGCTCAAGCCCGCTGTTTTTCAGCAGCTTGAAGGAATCCGCATACCATTGGCTGTCGGGATAGTTGTTGCCGAGGACGGCGGCTGCCGTCTGCGCTTCGTCGGCAAGACCCATTGCGTAATAGGCTTCGGTCAGACGGGCCAGCGCTTCTTCGATCTGGTTGGTATTCTGGTACTGCTCCACAACGATGCGGAAGCGCGAGATGGCCGCCAGATATTCCTTACGCTCAAGATAATAACGGCCGACCTGCATTTCGCGGCCTGCGAGCTGGTCGCGGGCGAAACGGATCTTGGCCTGTGCATCGGCAACATATTCTGAATCGGGATAGTCGTTGACGACCTTGCTCATCGCCTCGACCGTGCGCTGTGCGGCGCGCTGATCCTGCGTGACATCGGCAATCTGCTTGGAATAGGCAAGACCGATCATGTACTGAACGTAGGCGGCATCTTTGGCACGCGGATACTGGCGCAGGAACCGGCTACCGGAGGAAATCGCCACGTCGTTCTTGTTGGTGCGGGTCGCAATGAAGGTCTGCATCACCAGCGCCTTCTGACCCCATTCGGTGAACGGATACTGCTTGTCGATCGCCTCGAACTTGCGCGACGCTTCCGTCATGTTACCGGCATTCATGTTCGCAAGCGCCTGCTTGTACAGCACATCCGGCGGATCGGTTTCCATGCCGAGCTTGGTGATGTCGATATCCGGATCCGACTGGCAGGCCGTGACCACCACGCTGGCGCCAACCAACATCAACGAAACGGCGATCCCTCGCATCGTACCCTTCATTGCACCAGACCCTACATGCTTCATTCGACAGTTCCCACTTCCCGCGCAAATACATAAGCATCGGCTTTGTATTGGCGTTCTAGCCATAAAAGTATCCGCAGAGCAACGCAATGATGACGCATTAACGCATTTTTATGGCATTGGAGCGCCGTGAAACCATTTGGACGTGTAAAGAACGCCCTAAATATTTGAATCTATGGATTGTACTTTTCGAAAATCGTGCCCGGTTCGCGAAACAATGCCTCCTGAACAACCCGAATATCAACCACGCCAGACATTGCGTACGGCCACTTGAAGAAAAAAGCCGCCCTCGATGGAGCGGCTTTTCCGTCAATTGATAATCTCGACCGGATCAGGCGGACCAGGGCGCGAATTCCGGCATGTTGACTGCGACGAATTCCCGGGCGCGCACCATCTGGGTGCGGGCGGCCGGAGCCTCGACAATCTCGTAAGCGGAGCGATCGCTGAGCAGCGCCTTGAGCGCGTTCGCGTTCACCTTGTGACCGCCGCGATATGAACGGTAGCAACCGATGAACTGTGCGCCTGCAAGTGCCAGATCGCCAACCGCGTCCAGCGTCTTGTGACGAACGAACTCGTCCTTTGCGTAACGCAGGCCTTCCATGTTGATGACGGTGTTGTCGTCCGAAATGACGACAGAATTCTCAAGCGACGAACCGAGCGCGTAACCGGCGGCCCAGAGCCGCTCGACGTCACGCATGAAACCAAAGGTACGGGCTCGCGACAGTTCGCTCTTGAAGCTTTCCGCCGTCAGGTCACCCTTCCATGACTGCTTGCCGATCAGAGGTGTATCGAAATCGATGTCGACTTCGAATCGCGTGCCGTCATAAGGACGGAACTCCGCCCACGACGCACCGGCGTCGATCCGGACAGGCTTCGTGACGCGGATATAACGGCGCTTCACACCGAGGTTCTTCATGCCAACCGATTCGATTGCTTCGATGAAAGGTGCAGAGCTGCCGTCCATGATCGGAACTTCAGGGCCATCGACCTCGACGACGAGGTTGTCGATACCGACGGCATAGATCGCGGCCATGACGTGCTCGATCGTCGCCACTGACTGGGATAGCGAACGACCAAGCACGGTGCACAGGTCGGTATTGCCGACATTGGAAGACACCGCCTTCAACTCGGTTACACTGCCATTCTCATGGAGGCGATGGAACACGATGCCCGTTCCCGCTTCTGCCGGCTGGAAGGTCATCGAAACCGGATTGCCGGAATGCACGCCAATGCCTTTAAGCTGAACAGCATTTGCGATTGTTGTCTGAAATCCGAGCAGTCCGATGGTCATGCGTATATGCCTTGTTTTATGAGCCGCGCCGATGGCAGCGCCGCTCCCGTTTTCGCCGGTCATTGACGGCCGGAAGCACCAGTAAATCCTTTACCCATGCTCATACATACGCACATGTACGCGCCAGAACAAATCACTGTTCGTTTCGGATTGTTACAAGACTAAACCATTGAAAAAATGAATTAATTTAACGTTAATACGGCCTATTGCAACAAAAAGCCCGGACCTCTCGGTCCGGGCTTTTTTCAATGCGGGAGAATCGCCGGGTCAGTTCGACTGGCGGCGCAGGAACGCCGGAATTTCGAGCTGATCGTCTTCGTGGTGGCTGGACGATGCAGGCGTCTGACGGCCGTGGTCATCAAGCTGGCCGCGACGCGGTGCATAGAGGCTCGCTTCCGGAGAAAGCTGGCGGCGCTGCTGTGGAGCCATGCTCGGAGCATCCATCATGTCAGAAGGAACTTCTTCCTCTTCGCGACGACCAAGCGAGTTGGTGATACGCTTCAGAAGACCCATCGGACCACGCTCTTCCTGGGCGACAGGAGCGGCGTGAGCGCGATGATCCATCTCTGCCTTCACGACCGGAGGAAAGTCTTCGACCTTCGGCATGCGGACAGGTTCAGGCTGACGGGCAACCGGCGCTGGCTCCTGATAGACCGGGGCCTGCGGCTGGTGCATGCGAGGAGCCGGTGCGGCGACCTGCTCCGGAGCATGGTAGACCGGTGCTGGGGCGACCGGAGCCGGAGCGGCCTGCTGAACAGGAGCAGCCGGGCGAAGGGCAACCGGAGCTTCAGCTGCAGGCGCTGCTGCGAAGAGCTTGCTCTGCGGACGGAAGTCCTGAGCAGGCTGCTGGGCGGCAAAGCCGAGTTCGCGTTCCATTTCGGCTTCTGCCGAACGGATGGTCTGGGCGATCGGGTCTACGACCTTCGGTGCCTGCTGTACTGGGGCAGGCTGAACTGCGGCCGGAGCCTGAGCAACGGCCGCCGAAGGACGGATAAGGGGCTTTGCAACGGCTGCTGCACGCATGTCGGCGACGTTCTGCTCCATCTGGCCGGGAACACGGTCGATACCGGTCGCAACGACGGAAACGCGGATGAGACCTTCCAGAGCTTCGTCGAAGGTTGCGCCGAGAATGATGTTCGCGTCCGGATCGACTTCTTCGCGGATGCGGGTCGCAGCTTCGTCGACTTCGAACAGGGTCAGGTCGCGACCGCCGGTGATGGAGATCAGCAGGCCCTGTGCGCCCTTCATCGAGGTTTCGTCGAGCAGCGGGTTGGCAATGGCGGCTTCCGCAGCCTGCATTGCGCGGCCCGGACCCGAAGCCTCGCCGGTACCCATCATTGCGCGGCCCATTTCGCGCATGACCGAGCGGACGTCAGCGAAGTCGAGGTTGATGAGGCCTTCCTTCACCATAAGGTCGGTGATGCAGGCAACACCGGAGTAGAGAACCTGGTCGGCCATCGCAAAGGCGTCGGCAAAGGTCGTCTTGTCGTTGGCAATACGGAAGAGGTTCTGGTTCGGAATGACGATCAGCGTATCGACGGACTTCTGCAGTTCTTCGATGCCCTGTTCAGCCAGACGCATGCGGCGACCGCCTTCGAAGTGGAAAGGCTTGGTGACGACACCAACTGTCAGGATACCCTTGTTGCGTGCGGCCTGCGCGACAACCGGAGCAGCGCCCGTACCTGTACCACCACCCATGCCGGCGGTAACGAAGCACATGTGCGTGCCGTTCAGGTGATCGATGATCTCGTCGATGCACTCTTCAGCGGCTGCGCGACCGACTTCCGGCTGCGAACCGGCGCCGAGGCCTTCCGTTACGTTGACGCCGAGCTGGATGACCCGGTCTGCCTTCGTCATGGTCAGCGCCTGCGCATCCGTGTTGGCGACGACGAAATCGACGCCCTGGAGGCCAGCCGTGATCATGTTGTTGACAGCGTTACCGCCACCGCCGCCGACACCGAAAACGGTGATGCGTGGCTTCAGCTCGGTGATATCCGGCTTTTGCAGCTGTATCGTCATTTTACCATTCCTTCTTTCTCTGGCCGCATCGCCCCGCTGGCCGATTCCTGAAAACTCAACTCGAAAACCTCCGGCATTGCCTCGAGGCTACTCAAAAACTCTCTTTCAGCCATTGCCCCACACGGGCTATCCGGCCGCTGCCCCCGAAGGGCGAAAACATTCCGCCTTGCGAGGCATGAATTTCGATGTCTGCCACCTGCGGATAGATCATCAATCCGCACGCCGTCGAAAACGCTGGTCCCTTGGCTGCAACGGGAAGACCGGCGACGCCCATTGGCCGACCGATGCGAACGTTGCGGGCCAGAATCCGCCGTGCCGTTTCCGGCAGGCCCGTAAGCTGGCTTGCGCCGCCTGTCAGGACGACACGCTTGCCGACGATGGGACTGAAGCCGGACTTCTGGATACGATCACGGATCAATTCCAGCGTCTCTTCGATACGCGCCCGCACGATGCGGGTTACAAGTGCTCTTGAAACTTGCGATGGTTGATCGCGATCATCTTCGCCAATTGGCGGGATCGAAATCATGTCGCGCTCATCCGCGCCATTCAGCAATGCCGAACCATGCACCACCTTCAGTCTCTCCGCATCTTCGATTCGTGTCGAGAGGCCACGTGCAAGATCTGTGGTAACGTGATGACCACCAAGACCGATTGCATCGGTGTGAATGAGGCGGCCTTCGGCAAAAACCGAAATCGTCGTCGTGCCGCCGCCCATGTCGATGGCTGCACAACCAAGCTCGACCTCATCGTCGACCAGCGCGGCAAGACCGCTCGCATAAGGCGTCGCAACAATGCCCTCCACCGACAGATGCGCACGATTGACGCAAAGCTCGAGGTTCTTCAGCGCAGTGCGCTCAACCGTCACGACATGCATGTCGACGCCGAGCAGATCGCCATACATCGACAGCGGATCGCGGATGCCGCGCTCACCATCCAGCGAATAACCGGTCGGCAGCGAATGCAGGATGGCGCGATCCTGACGCATGGACTGCTGGCTTGCAGCCACGAGAACCTTGCGCAGATCGCTAGCTTCGACTTCCTGTCCGCCGAGATCGATGCTCGCCGTGTAGATATCGCTTGCCAGGCGTCCGGCCGAAACGTTGACGATCAGGCTGTCGACCGTCAGGCCCGCCATCCTCTCCGCAGCGTCGACGGCAAGACGGATCACGCCTTCGAGTGCGTCCAGATCGGCAATCACGCCGGACTTCACACCGCGCGAACGCTGATGACCGATACCGATGATCTCGACCTTGTGCGTGCGACCGGGAAGGATTTCGCTTTCCTGGCGCGGCGTCAGCCGACCGATCATGCACACGACCTTGGTCGAACCGATGTCGAGTACGGACACGATATGGCTGCGCTTCGAAGAAAGCGGCTTCAGGCGCGGCAATCCAAAATGGGAAGAACCGAAAAAGCTCATGTATTCTTCTCCGCCTTCTTGAGAGCTTTCGTACGCGCTTCCACCGCCGCCTGGCGGCGTTCGGCAGCACCTTCGGTCAGTTGAATGGTGGTACGATCCGGCAGGCGCAGATCAACGGCGGCCACATCGCGAGACAGAACCTGTTCTTCCAGATCAAGCCGCGCCAGAAGCTGCAGCGCCTTCGGCACGTTCTCTTCCGGCAGCTTGATCACGATACCGTTGTCGAGATGCAGATCCCAACGACGCCCGGCGATACGCACATAGGCGCGAACCCGGTTGCGGATTTCCGGCCAGTCAGCCAGCTTCTCGACAAAACCGGCCGCCCCCGTTTCCGCATCACGGCCGACGAACAGCGGCAAAGCGGCAAACTTGTTGTCGCGCAGCGGCGCGATCACGCTGCCGCTTTTCTCGATCAGCGACAGTTCCGAACCGTGCTGCCAGATACCGAAAGCCTGACGTTCCTTGAGACGAACCTCGATGGTCTTCGGATAGATCTTGCGGACATCCACATCCTCGACCCAAGGCAGCTGCACGAGCTTACGGCGCGCCGCATCGATATCCAGAGAAATCAGCGACGTGCTGCCATCAAGACCGAGCAGCTGGAATATATCGATTTCAGAGGTCTGCAGATTGCCGGAAACCTTGACGTCCTCGACCGCGAAGCCTGCGGCGGAGGTGGTCGCCTGCGTGACGATATCCGCATGCCCGCCGAGGGACATGCCGTAAAGACCGGTCGCGGCATAAAAGGCAACCGCAGAAATCGTTCCCGTATGGGCAGGAATATGAATGCGCCCCGTCGCGAGGCTTACACAGAAGCGCACGACGCGACGAAGCGGCCGCGGCAAAACCATGCGGTCGTCGCCACCGGCCGACGCCATCATCTGCTCGCGCTTTTTTGCCGTCGACTTTTTGCCGGTCACCTCAAACACGAAGCATCCTCCACCATCCAACGGACAAGCTCACCAAAGGAGCGGCCCGCATGAGCCGCCATTTCGGGCACCAGGGAGGTCGGGGTCATGCCCGGCTGGGTGTTCACCTCAAGCCAGATGACTTCGCCATCTTCCGAAAAGCGATCGTCGTAACGGAAGTCTGAACGACTCACGCCACGGCACCCGATCGCCCGGTGCGCCATAACCGCCAATGATTGGATTTTTTGGTAAATTTTCGGTGAAATTTCTGCCGGGATGACATGCTTTGAGCCACCCACCGCATATTTCGCATCGTAATCATAGAAATTGTGGCCGAGCGGCACCACTTCCGTGACGCCCAGAGCCTCGCCGTTCATGACACCGCAGGTCAACTCACGACCGTATACATAGCGCTCGACCATGACCTGATCGCCGTAACGCCATTCGGACGAGGTGAGAACCTGCGGCGGATGCGACTGGTCTTCCTTGACGATGACGACGCCGAAGCTGGAGCCTTCGCGAACCGGCTTCACCACATAAGGTGGCGGCAGCGGATGCTCGCTGGTGAAATCGAAGCGGTTCATCACCCGCTCCTGCGCGACCGGAATGCCGGCGGCAGCCGCAACCTTCTTCGCCTGCGCCTTGTCCATTGCGAGCGCAGAGGCCAGAACGCCGGAATGGGTATAGGGGATGGCGAGATATTCCAGGATGCCCTGGATCGTACCGTCTTCACCGAAGGGGCCATGCAAGGCATTGAAAGCAACGTCCGGACGCAGGGCATCGAGAACCGCAGCGATATCGCGACCGACATCGACACGCGTAACCTTGTAGCCCTCACCCTCCAGGGCAAGCGCACAGGCCTCCCCCGACGACAGGCTGACCGGCCGCTCGGAAGAAATACCACCCATAAGAACAGCTACGTGCTTGCCGCTCATGAAACCCTCTGACACCAACTCTCCGCTTCGGAACCGATACCCGCTGATTCCGGGACACGATCCTCTAGATCAGTTAAACGCTATTAAGGTTAATGAACCGTTTACTTTCGTTAACCGCCCCGCTCGACAAACCGAATTCCGTTAAAGAATCAGCCTCTGTTCGGATTCCCTCCTTGGAATCAGAGAGTTGCAGCGATTGCAACATGCAGATTTTCAATGATCTGAAATGGAAAGGCCGACTTCGGCTGATACAGGGCCGGTAAAAGCAAGCCCGAAACGTTAAGACACCAGGGCTTTCCCCAGCTAAAAACCGCATGGCTTTCAGCTTGTTAGAAAGGCGACCTGAATCATTCTTTTAACGAAACCTTAACCGCCGCCACCGGCATTTTTCACCCTTTTCGCAATTGCGAAAAGAAAATTGCGCTTTATTTCTTTTTTTGCATTTCAAAGGACCGAAAATTGCGTTAACGCATTTTGCGCCTGCGAAGGCCATATAGTTTAATCACCGAAAATGGAACCAATACCATGACCGACGCGATATCACCGGTATCGCCGACCGCTGACAATTCGAACGCTGTAAAGACAAATTCTCCTGCACGAGTTCTCACTGCCAGCCTGGTCGGCACGACCATCGAGTTCTTCGATTTCTACGTTTACGCCACTGCTGCAGTGCTTGTGTTTCCGGTGTTGTTCTTCCCGAACAACGACCCGATGACCGCCTTGCTCGCATCCTTCGCCACGTTCTCCATCGCCTTCTTCGCCCGTCCGCTCGGCGCGGTCGTTTTCGGCCACTATGGCGACCGCGTGGGACGCAAGGCAACGCTGGTGGCGGCCTTGCTGACCATGGGCGTCTCGACGGTCGTGATCGGCCTTCTGCCGTCCTACGAAACAGCTGGCGTCCTTGCTCCGCTGCTGCTGGCGCTTTGCCGTTTTGGTCAGGGCTTCGGCCTTGGTGGCGAATGGGGCGGCGCAGTGCTACTGGCCACGGAAAACGCACCACCCGGCAAGCGCAGCTGGTACGGCATGTTCCCGCAACTCGGCGCTCCGGTTGGTCTTTTCCTGTCCTCCGGCGTATTCTGGATTCTGCTTCACTTCATGTCGCAGGAATCGCTGCTGAGCTGGGGCTGGCGCATTCCTTTCGTCGCCTCGATCATTCTGATCGCAGTTGGCATGTGGGTTCGTCTTTCGATCACCGAAACGCCCGACTTCCAGAAGGCCATCGACAAGGAAGAACGCGTTGCCGTTCCTGTTGCCGAACTGTTCCGCAACCACAAGCGCAGCCTCGTGCTCGGCACCTTCGTGGCTCTGGCAACCTTCGTGCTCTTCTATATCGGCACGGCCTACCTGCTGTCGTACAACGTCAAGGTCCTGAAGATTCCGTTCCTCGACGCACTCGAAGTTCAGATCCTCGGCTCGATCGTGTTCGGTATCTTCATTCCGATCGCTGGCAAGCTCGCAGAGCGCTTCGGCCGTCGCGAAGTCCTGATCCTGACGACGGTGCTGATCGGCCTGTTCTCCTTCCTGCTGCCTGGCCTGATGACCGGCAACGAAGGCTCGATCTTCGTATTCGCCGCTCTGGCGATGATGCTCATGGGTATGACCTACGGTCTGATCGGCACGGCGCTGGCTGCTCCCTTCCCAACCCGCGTCCGCTACACCGGCTCGTCCATCACCTTCAACATGGCCGGCATCTTCGGTGCCTCGCTGGCACCGTACATCGCCACATGGCTGCAGGTGAACTACGGCATGGGTTATGTCGGTTATTACCTCTGCGTATCGGCGATCATCACGCTGGCCTGCATCCTGCTGTCGGGCAAGGACGAAGTCTGAGCCTGACGATTGAATCGCAACAACAAAGAAGCCCGCGAAACCTCTGGTTTCGCGGGCTTTTAATGCCAGCCTGTAAGGCTATCAGACGCCCAGGAACGGCTCGACTTCGCGGCCTGGCATGAAGAGGCCGAGGCGCTTGATTTCCCATTCGAGACGAATGCCGGAATTCTCGAACACGCGCTTGCGCACCGCTTCGCCCAGATACTCCAGATCATAGCCGGTCGCGTGGCCGGTATTAATCATGAAGTTGCAGTGCAGTGACGACATCTGCGCGCCGCCGATCACCATCCCACGGCCGCCAGCTTCATCGATCAGTTCCCAGGCAGAATGACCTTCAGGATTCTTGAAGGTGGAGCCGCCGGTCTGTTCACGGATCGGCTGAACTGTCTCGCGATGATGGCGAACCGCATCCATATCGGCACGGATTTTCGCGCGGTCTTCCGGATAACCTTCAAACAGCGCACCGGTGAAGATCAGTCCGGCATCGGCGCTGGAATGACGATAGCTGTAGCCCATATCGGCATTCGACAGAACATGCTCGTTACCCTGACGATCGACGGCGTAAACCTCGACGACGCGTTCGCGCGTCTCGCCGCCATTCGCACCGGCGTTCATGCGCAGCGCACCGCCGATAGAGCCGGGAATACCGTAATAGAAGTGGAAACCACCGATGCCATTGTCCATGGCCATCGCGGCAATATGCTTGTCCGGGCAGATCGCACCGGCCTTGATGCGGTTTTCACCGGCAAGCTCGACCTGACCGAAGCCCTTTGCGGACAGGCGAACGACCACACCAGGAATACCGCCATCGCGAACGAGAAGATTGGAGCCGACGCCGACAACCGTCAACGGAACGTCTTCCGGCAGAATTTTCAGAAAAGCGACCAGATCTTCCGTATCGTGCGGCTGGAACATCACTTCCGCAAGACCGCCTGCCCTGAACCACGTCACGCGGTCCATGGGCGCATCCGCCGTCAGACGTCCCCTTAATTCCTTAACCCCGTCGCCGAGCCTCCCCAGCAATTTAACCCCATCGACCTGTCTCATGCAGACTTTCCTGATATGCTCTTCAATTCCGAAGGCAGCACCGCTGCCCATTGGGTAATGTTCCCAGCCCCCAAGAGAACCACGAAATCACCCGGATTCGCAATGCCTGCGACGACGGAAGCAAGATCCTCACGGTTTTCGAGGAAGCGGGCATCACGATGCCCCGCAGCCTTGATCGCCGAAACCAGAGTTTCCGAGTTCGCGCCTTCGATCGGATCTTCGCCTGCGGCATAGACCGGAGCAAGGAGAATCGTGTCGGCATCGTTAAAACAATGGGCGAAATCTTCAAAAAGGCTCGAAAGGCGGCTGTAACGGTGCGGCTGATGCACCGCGATGATACGCCCCTTGCACGCCTCGCGGGCAGCCTTGAGCACGGCCTTGATCTCGACCGGATGATGACCGTAGTCGTCGAAAACCTGCACGCCGTTTGCTTCACCGGTCAGGGTGAAGCGACGCTTGACGCCGCCGAAAGAGGCGAGCCCCTTCTTGATGTCTTCCACCGAAATGCCGAGACGGTTGGCAACGGCAATCGCAGCCGTTGCATTCGAAACGTTATGACGACCGGGCATCGGCAGCACCAGATCCGTGAAGGTGAAGACCTTGCCAGTGCGGCGACGGCGGATTTCCACATCGAAGATCGAGCGCGTGCCATCGATCCGCACATTGGAGAAACGCACGTCCGCCTGCGGGTTTTCCCCATAGGTGATGACCTTGCGATCCTCGATCTTGCCAACAAGCGCCTGCACTTCCGGATGGTCGAGGCACATCACGCCGAAGCCATAGAACGGCACGTTTTCCACGAACTGGCGGAAAGCGGCACGCACGGCGTCGAAGTTGCCGTAGTGATCGAGATGCTCCGGGTCGATATTGGTGATGACGGCGACATCGGCAGGCAGCTTCAGGAAGGTGCCGTCGGACTCGTCGGCCTCAACCACCATCCACTCGCCCTCACCCATGCGGGCATTGGTGCCGTAAGCATTGATGATGCCGCCATTGATGACGGTCGGATCGAGGTTTCCGGCTTCAAGCAGCGTTGCGACCATCGAGGTTGTCGTGGTCTTGCCGTGCGTGCCGCCAATGGCAATGGCATTGCGGAAGCGCATCAACTCGGCAAGCATTTCCGCACGGCGCACGATCGGAAGATGTTTTTCACGCGCTGCGATAAATTCGGGGTTATTCTTCTTGATCGCAGTGGAAACGACCACGACTTCCGCGTCACCAAGGTTTTCCGCCGTGTGACCGACAAAAACCTCGATCCCCTTGTCACGCAGACGCTGCACGTTGGCGCTGTCGGCCTGATCGGATCCCTGCACGCGATGGCCGAGATTGTGAAGCACCTCGGCAATGCCGCTCATGCCGATCCCGCCTATCCCGATGAAATGGACAAGACCTATGGCTTTCGGCATCTTCATGCCTGCACTCCTTCAATGTTCTTTTTGAATTCCTGTACGGACTGGCCGTTCGCAACGGCTTCCACCAGATCGGCTAGCGCATCCGCAGCATGCGGTTTACCCGTTGCTCTGGCTGCCGCGGCTGTCTCCGCCAGACGCTGTGGTTCGGCAAGCGCGGAGGACAGGAGGCTGGAGAGTTTCTGCGGCGACAGTTCCGCCTGCTTGATGACCTTGGCTCCGCCCGCAGCCGAAAGCGCCGCGGCATTGGCGGCCTGATCGTGATCCAGCGCATGCGGATAAGGGACGAGAATCGACGGGCGACCGATCACCGACAGTTCCGAAACGGTCGATGCACCTGAGCGGCTGATGACCAGATCGGCATCGCCGATACGGGCTGCCATGTCGCCGAAGAACGGCGAGACGTCCGCCTTCACGCCAAGTTTCTGGTAGGACGCGATAACGCTGTCCTTGTCTTCAGGGCGGGCCTGCTGCGTCACCGTGATACGGGAGCGCTGCTCGTCGTTCATCAGGCAGATTGCCGCCGGAACGGCGCTGGAAAAGAACTGCGCGCCCTGGCTGCCGCCGAATACGACGAGCTGGAACGGCTCACCGGCCTGCGAAGGCGTGTAGGGTATTTCCGACGCATGCAGAACGGCCGGACGCACCGGGTTGCCCGTCGCAACGGTCTTTTCGGAATATTGTCCGCTGGCAGGAGGCAGGAAGCCGCCTGCGATGGCCTTCACGCGTCCCGCCAGCGCCTTGTTGGCGCGGCCCATGACGGCATTCTGTTCGTGAATGATCGAAGGAACGCCAAGGCCGGTCGATGCAAGAAGCGGCGGCACGGTGGGATAACCACCAAAACCGACGACGGCGACCGGCTTGAGTTTCGCCACCAGCCTGCGGGCGGAACGAAGCCCGACCCAGAGCTTCCAAAGCGAACGCGCCAGCGAAACCGGGTTCTTCGAACCGAGGGTTGCGGACGGCACGACATGGATTTCATCAGCAGGAAACTTGCCTGCATAACGCTCGGCGCGACTGTCCGTCACCAGATGCACGTCGTAGCCTCGCGCCTTCAGCGTATGCGCCAAGGCCTCGGCTGGAAAAACGTGGCCGCCGGTTCCCCCGGCGGCAAGCAGAACGATACCCTTGCTCATATAATATTACTCCGCAGGAACGCCCGAACCGACACGGAAGAAGCTGCGCTCCTGCGCTCTCTTTTCCGGTCTGTGGCGCGTCAGAGCCAAAAGGAAGCCCGCCGTCACGCAGATCGCCATCATCGACGAACCGCCGTAGGAGATGAGCGGCAGGGTCATGCCCTTGGCTGGCATCAATTCGAGATTGACGCCGATGTTGATCATGGACTGCATGCCGATCTGCAGAACGAGGCCCGCCACGGCGAAACGGCAGAAATCGTCCTTCTCCTTGAAGGCGTGGCTCAAGCCCCGCAGCACGATAAAGGCAAAGATCGCAACGAGGAGCATGCAGAATACGATACCGAATTCCTCCGCCGCAACGGAGAAGATAAAGTCGGTATGGCTGTCAGGAATGATGCGCTTGACGATGCCTTCGCCCGGCCCTCGACCGAACCAGTCGCCGCGGATGATCGCTTCACGCGCCGTATCCACCTGGAACGTATCGCCCTCGCCCGTCCAGAAACGGTCGATACGTCCGGCAACGTGCGGCAGCATCAGATAGGCAACCACGATGCCGCCGACACCGACACCGCCCAGCATGATGATCCAGAACCATGGAACGCCAGCCATGAAGAACATGCCGCCCCAGACAACCGATGTCAGAATGGTCTGGCCGAAGTCCGGCTGGGCGATCAGAAGTGCCGCAACGACACTGAAGGTGATGATGGCGAACAGGTTGCCCGGAATTTCCGGGTGACGCGCCCGCTCGGCAAACAGCCACGCGCAGACGATCACGAAGGCGGGTTTCATGAACTCGGACGGCTGGATGGAGAACGTGCCAATGGAAATCCAGCGCCGCGCGCCCTTGACCTCGATTCCGAAGAAAAGCGCGAAAATCATCATCAGAAGCGATGCGATCAGCAGAATGATCGCCACGCGCCGCACCTGACGCGGCGAGAGGAACGACAGGCCCACCATGATCGTCAGCGATGGCACCATGAACATCGCCTGACGCTCAACGAAGAAGAAGCTGCCCAGACCGATCCGCTCGGCAACCGCCGGAGACGCTGCGAAGGACAACATCAGGCCGATGCCCATCAGTGCGATGAACGCTGCCAGAAAGAAACGATCGATGGTCCAGAACCACTCAGCGACTGGACCGCGGTCAACACGGCTTACCATGACGTCAGCTCCCCTTTCCCGAATCAACCAGCATCGTCACGCCCGCAAGCGCTGCAACGTGCGACACGAACGAATCGCCCCGCACTTCAAAGTTCTTGTACTGGTCGAAGCTTGCGCAAGCCGGTGATAACATCACCACGTTTCCGGCGCTGGCATCCTTTTCAGCGTCGGATGCGGCATGCTCAACGGCTTTGTCCAGCGTGCCGGAGATTTCGTAAGGCACGGCCTCACCCAGCGTCGCGGCAAATTCCGCCGCAGCTTCGCCGATAAGATAGGCTTTGGCGATGTGGGAAAACAGGGGTGAAAGACTGCTGATGCCGCCCGCCTTGGCCAGACCGCCAGCAATCCAGTAAATACGCTCATAGCTCGACAAGGCAGGTGCCGCCGCATCCGCATTGGTCGCTTTGCTGTCGTTGACGAAGGTGACATTGCCGCGCTGGCCAACCGGCTGCATGCGGTGCTTGAGGCCGGGGAAGGACTTCAGCCCGGCACGGACCTCGTCCTCCGAAACGCCGACAGCGAGGCAGGCGGCAATCGCCGCCGCCGCGTTCTGCGCGTTGTGAGCGCCTCGCAGCGTCTGGATACCATCGAGGTCGACGAGCAGCGACGAGGTGCCGCCATGCGCCTTCAGGATACGGCTGCCCTCGGCGTAAAGCCCTTCGGAAACGACATTGCGCTTCGAAATGCGCTCAATCTTGACCCCGGCGCGCTCGATGCGATCGGCAATCAACGTCGAGTAGCTGTCGTCCACGCCGACAACCGCCGTGCGGCTACCCGCCACAAGCCGTTCCTTGACGTCGGCATAGTGCTGCATCGTGCCGTGGCGGTCGAGGTGATCGGGTGTGAGATTAAGCAGAATGCCAGCCGTCGGATTGATCGTCGGCGCCAGATCGATCTGGTAAGACGAGCACTCCACAACATAATAACGTTCTGCTTTTGGCGGATCGAGGCTCAGCACCGCCGTACCGATATTGCCGCCGAGCTGCGTGTCACGGCCGGACGATTTCAGGATATGGGCAATAAGCGCCGTCGTTGTCGATTTGCCGTTCGTGCCGGTGATGGCTATGAAGGGGCAGTCCGGCGTATGGGCGCGACGCTCGCGGACGAAAAGCTCGACATCGCCGATGACTTCGACATCGGCAGCACGCGCCAGATCGACGGACCAGTGCGGCTTGGGATGCGTCAACGGCACGCCAGGTGCAAGCACGAAAGCGGAAAGTACGGACCAGTCTATCGTTCGAAGGTCGGCGGTGGCGATGCCTTCGGCTTCAGCCCTGGCGACACTGTCGGGATTGTCATCGTAAGCGACGACATCCGCCCCACCTGCCACCAGCGCTCTCGCGGTAACGAGCCCGGAACCTCCGAGCCCGAAAAGAGCGACCTTTTTACCTTTGAACGATGTGACGGGGATCATCGCCTCACCTCAGCTTCAGAGTGGCGAGGCCGAGCAGCGCCAGGCCAACCGAAATGATCCAGAAACGGATGACCACCTGGCTTTCCGTCCAGCCCTTCTTTTCGAAATGGTGGTGGATCGGCGCCATCAGAAACACGCGCCTGCCGGTACGCTTGAACCAGAACACCTGAATGATGACCGACAGCGTTTCCATGACGAACAGGCCGCCAACGATGACCATGACGATTTCGTGCTTCACGGCAACGGCGATGGAACCGATCAGGCCACCGAGCGCCAGCGAACCGGTATCGCCCATGAAGATGGCGGCAGGCGGCGCGTTGAACCACAGGAAACCGAGGCCAGCGCCGATCACGGCACCAACGATGACAGCAAGCTCCCCCGTTCCCGGTACGAAATTGATCTGGAGATAATTGGCGAAGATGGCATTTCCGACGAGATAGGCAATCACGCCGAAGGTCGCGGCGGCAATCATCACCGGCACGATGGCCAGACCGTCAAGACCGTCGGTGAGGTTGACGGCATTGCCGGCGCCGACGATCACGAAAGCGCCAAACAGGACGAAGAAGTAACCGAGGTTGATGACGAATTCCTTGAAGAAGGGAAACGCAACAGAACTGCCGAGCGTGCCGCCATGCGGCGCGGATGCCAGCGCCATCTTCATCATGAAGAAGACAGCGATTGCCGCGATCACGAACTCGATGCCAAGACGGGCCTTGCCGGAAAAGCCCTTGTCGCTCTGCTTAGTCACCTTGAGATAGTCGTCGTAGAAGCCGATGGCGCCAAAACCGAGCGTTACCATCAGGACGGCAACCACGTAGACGTTGGAAAGGTCGCCCCACAGAAGCGAACCACCGAGAATACCGGCAAGGATCATCAGGCCGCCCATCGTCGGTGTACCCGCCTTCTTGAAGTGCGTCTGCGGCCCATCGGCACGGATCGGTTGGCCCTTACCCTGACGGATGCGAAGCGAATTGATGATCGCCGGACCAAACAGGAACACGATCAGCGCGGACGTGAACAGCGCGGCCCCTGCCCGGAAGGTGATGTACCGGAACAGGTTGAAGATTTGAATTTTGTCCGACAGTTCTACGAGCCAGATCAGCATAAGTGCCCTTTCGCAAGGCTAATTCAGATTTGGCGTTCCGTCTCGGGGAATGCCGGAAACTTGTCAAGCAGTGCTGCGACAATCTTGCCGAAACCGAGGCCCAACGACGATTTTACCATCAGCGCGTCACCCGGCTGCACCCATTGCAGCGCGAAATCGACGAGTTCGGCCGTTGTCGGGAACCAGATCACCGTCACGCTGTCGGGCAAGGCATCGCGCAACGCAGCCATCGCTTCGCCCGCCAGCCAGACATGTTCGATACCGGCGGCGAGCAATGGCCCGGCCAGTTCCTCATGCACTTGCGCGGAAAACTCGCCCATTTCCAGCATGTCACCGAGAACGGCGACGCGACGGCCATGGCCCTGCGTTTCCGTCGCGGCCAAAACCGCAATTGCGGCACGCATCGAGGCCGGATTGGCGTTGTAGCTCTCATCGATCAGGAGGAACGACCCGCCATTGATCGCAAGACGATGCCGCTGCCCGCGCCCCTTGACCGCCTCGAGCGTTCCAAGTGCTTCGAATGCCTTATCGAGATTGGCGCCGGTGACGGCTACTGCACCGAGAGCTGCCATGGCGTTATCGGCGATGTGCCTGCCCGGAACGCTGAGCTGGAGTTCGCTCGTTTCTCCGTTCAGGATTGCCCAGATGGTAGAACCGTCGGCGGTTGCCTCGAAATCCGCCAGACGGAAATCCGCCTTGGCATGCTGCCCGAAGGTCAGGATGTGCGTGATACCTGCCTCCTGTGCCGCCGTCTCCAGCTGCTCGAACTGAGCGTTGTCACGGTTGAGAATGACCGCACCGCCCTCTTCCACGCCTTCGAAAATCTCCGCCTTGGCGGCCGCAATTTCCTCGATGCTGCTGAAGTTGCCGAGATGGGCGGCGGCAATGGTGGTGATGATCGCCACATGCGGACGCACCATCTTCACCAGCGGGCGGATTTCACCCGGATGATTCATGCCAACTTCGAAAACGCCGAATTCCGTGTCGGCGGGCATGCGCGCCAGCGTCAGCGGCACGCCCCAGTGGTTGTTGAATGACGCGACAGCCGCATGAACCCGGCCGGACGGCGCCAGAACCTGCCGCAGCATTTCCTTGGTCGTCGTTTTGCCAACCGACCCAGTGACGGCAATGATCCGCGCCGACGTGCGTTCACGCGCCGCAACCGCCAGCTTTCCGAGCGCCGCCAGCACGTCTTCCACAACGATCATCGGAACCGTAAGACGGCCAAGCGCAGGCAGTTTTCCTTCCGCCACGACGAGTAGCCCCGCACCATTGGCAACGGCGAAACTCGTGAAATCATGGCCGTCGACGCGGTCACCCTTGATGGCGAAGAACGCCTCGCCCGGTTTGACTGTCCGGCTATCGATGGAAATGCCGGTGATACCCTGTGGCAGATTGCCGACCGGACGCCCTGCCGTGACGGCGATCATCTCCTCCACTGTCCATAGCCAGTTCAAATCTTCAATCCTTCCAGCGCGGTACGCACCTGTTCATGATCGGAAAACGGCAGCGTCACGGAACCGACGATCTGCCCTTCTTCATGCCCCTTGCCCGCAACGATCAGCGTGTCGCCGTTCGAAAGCAGCGATACCGCATGACGGATCGCTTCAGCCCTGTCACCGATTTCCAGTGCGCCCGGCGCTGTCGCCATGATCTCGGAACGGATCGTGGCAGGCTCTTCCGAACGTGGATTGTCGTCAGTGACGATGACGATATCGGACAGGCGCGTCGCCACCTCGCCCATGATCGGGCGTTTGCCCTTGTCGCGATCGCCGCCGCAACCGAAAACCGTGATGATGCGTCCCGATGTGAAGGGTCGCACCGAGGTCAGAACGTTTTCAAGCGCATCCGGCTTGTGGGCATAATCCACGTAAGCGAGTGCGCCATTTTTCGTCTGCCCAACAAGTTCGAGGCGACCGGCAGCACCGATCAGTTTTTCGAGCGCCTTCAAGGCAACGGCGGCAGGTACGCCGGTGGACATCGCAAGACCGGCCGCGACCAGAGCATTTGCAACCTGGAAGTCACCCGCCAGCGGAATATCGACCTCGTAGATCGTGCCCTCGTGATGCACTTCGATCATCTGCTTGTGACGGAAGTGCTCGACCCGCTTCAGCGTGAGATATTCACCCTTGCGACCAACGGTGCGAACCTCAAGCCCGGCATCGCGCGCCGCACGGATCGCCTGATCCGACCATGGATCATCCGCAAAAATGATCGCAGGCGCGCCTTTTGCCATCAGCGTATCGAAGAGCCGCATCTTGGCGGCCATGTAGTCCTCGATCGTCGGATGGTAGTCCATGTGGTCACGGCCGAGATTGGTGAAACCGGCCGCCGCCAGCTTCACGCCGTCGAGACGGCGCTGATCGAGACCGTGGCTGGAGGCCTCCATCGCCGCATGCGTCACGCCTTCGGATGCAAGCTCGGCCAGAAGCGCATGCAGCGTCACCGGATCCGGCGTCGTCAGGGAGCCGTAATCTTCCCGGCCCGGCGCAATCACGCCCGTTGTGCCGATCTGCGCTGCGGCATGACCGGCGAAGGCCCATATCTGGCGGGTGAAGGAGGCAACGGAGGTCTTGCCTGCGGTGCCGGTAACGGCAACCATGGTCTGAGGCTGTGTTCCATAGAAACGGGAAGCGGCAAGAGCTAGATACCGGCGCGGATCGGCAACGGTGAGGACCGGGACACCTGCATCGACGCCATGATTGGAAACGACCGCAACGGCGCCCCTCGATATAGCGTCCTGAATATAGGCCGATCCGTCAGCCTTGCTGCCTGCCAGGGCCACGAACAGGGTAGCGGGACCGGCCTTGCGGCTGTCTGCGGTTATCCCCCCGATTTCGATCGCCCCGATGTCGGAGCGCAACAATTCGTTCAGTTCCGGAAACTCGGCTCCGGATAGATCTCGCAAATTCATCGACTGTTTCCGTCTTGTCCCCCCGGCACGAATCACCGGAATATCATAAGCTGTAACAATCAATAAGACACGAGCAAGGCCGAGCCGTCCTTCCCGAACTTCGGCTTTACACCCAAAATACCTGCCGTGCGCGTGATGATGTCGTGTACCATTGGAGCGGCCGACGAACCTGCAAGCGCCGCGCCGTTACCCTTGTCCGTCTTCGGTTCGTCGATGAAGGAAAGAACCACGTATTGCGGGTTATCCATCGGGAAAGCCGAAAGGAAGGCATTGAAGTTCTTGTCATGGGCGTAACGGCCGTTCACGACCTTGTCGGCGGTTCCCGTCTTGCCGCCCACATTGAAGCCTTCGACACGCGCGTTGCGGCCTGAACCATTGACGCCGTTCCATTCGAACAGGAAGCGCATGTCCCGGCTGGTGTTGGGCTTGAGAACCTGCTTGGCGACCTGATCCGCCTGATCGCGGGTGCGCGGCAGGAAGGTCGGCTCGATAAGCCTTCCGCCGTTCACCAGCGCCGCACCGGCGACAGCCGTCTGTAGCGGCGTTGTCGAAACACCGTGACCGAAGGAGATCGTGATGGAGTTGATCTTCTTCCACTGGCGCGGCTGCGTCGGCATCGCCACTTCCGGCAACTCGGTCTGCATGCGACTGAGCAGTCCAAGACGCGTCAGGAATTCCTTGTGCCCTTCCGTGCCGACCGTATCAGCGATTTTCGCCGTTCCGATGTTCGAGGAATACTGGAAGATTTCCGGCACGGACAGAACACGGCCCTTGCCGTGGAAGTCCTTGATCGTGAAGCCACCGATGCGGATCGGAAAACGGGCATCGAAGGTGGAGCCCAGAGAGATGCCGGCTTCATCAAGCCCCATGGCGATGGTGAAGGACTTGAAGGTCGAACCCATTTCGAACGTACCGTTCGACATGCGGTTCAGCCAGCCTTCCTTTGCACCCTCGGCCGGGTTGTTCGGATCGTAATCAGGCAGGGAGGCCATGGCGAGAATTTCGCCGGTATTCACGTCCATCACCACTGCGCCTGCGCCGATGGCCTTGAACTTGTCGATCGCCGAGACAACAACGTCACGCACGATCGCCTGCACGCGAAGGTCGATAGATAGCTTCACGGGTTCGAGCGGCTGGTCGCTGGTCATGCCAAGCGCCGTCAGGTCCGCAAGCCCCTGGCTGTCCACATAGCGTTCCATGCCCGCAACGCCGCGGTTGTCGATGTTGACGTGGCCGACAACGTGGGCCGCAGTCGGACCGCCGGGGTAAAACCGCCGTTTTTCCGGACGGAAGCCAATGCCGGGAATACCGAGCGCCAGAATCTGGCTCTGCTGCTTCGGCGTCAGCTGACGCCGCAGCCACTGAAAGCGCGAATTGGAAGACAGTTTTTGATAGGTCCCGCGCTGATCGAGGTCTGGCAGAACGGTGCGCAGCTTCTCGATGGCTTCGTCGATATCGACGATGCGATGCGGTTCGGCAAACAGCGAAACGGTGCGGATGTCCGTCGCCAGCACTTCGCCGTTGCGATCCAGCAGGTCAGGACGGGACGCCATCAGGCGGTCGGCGGGCGCAATGCTCGAAACCGTTTCCTGTTCTGCCATGCCGTATTGAACGAGGCGGCCGCCGACGACGCCGTAAAACGCCACGAAGCCAAAAATGATAAGCCCGACACGGTTTTTCGCCTGCGCCGCCCGCTTCTTGCGTGCGCCTTCGAAAGCCGAATGGTCGGTGTATCCGCTGGTGCTTGCGGAGAAGTGAGCCTTGCTCTTCAGAACCATGACGCGAGAAAGAAAAGACATCAGTGGCTCACCGATCCTGTAATGGTTTCATCCATCTCGTCGGACTCGTCGCCTGGCCTCGCGGCCATGACGGGAGCTGCCGGACGCGCGACATTCACCCGAGGGGTAGGAACCGGAATCCCGTTCACCGCGATCTGCCCTGCCGGTGGCGACTTCGGTTTTGAGCTGCCGCCGAGTGTCGCGCCTGGCTTGGAACCGTTCACCGCCGCGGCGATGACATCCTCTACGCTCATGCCTTCCGGCTCGGGCGGCTGGGGCAATTGCGAACGCAGCATGGGCAGCTCACGCGGCTGCGAGAGCTGCGTCGGCAGCGTCGGCGACAGGTTCAGTTCCGCCTGATAGGCGTTGACGAGGCGATGCAGACGGTTCGGCTGCGTCAGCAGCGCCCAGTCCGCGCGCAGAAGATCGATGGTGTCTTTCTCAAGCTTGATTTCCGCTTCAAGCTTGCGGACTTTCTCCAGCTTCAGATCGGCCTTGTGCTTGATGGAATAGGTCACGACTGCCGCGGCGACCATGATACCCATCAGAATGACGTCGAAGGTGCGCAGCATGTCAGCCTCCCAACTTTTCAAGGCTTGCGAGATCGGGAAGTTCGAAGATCGAGAAATCGGCGGGACGGGCCGGAGCCGAGGTACGCAAGCCTGCACGCAGTTTCGCCGAGCGGGCGCGCGGATTGAGCTCCGCCTCCTCTTCGCTTGCTGCGATCATCGGCTTGCCGATGCTGTCGAAGACTGCGGGCTTGTCCTCGACCATAGGCATATGCCGCGAACCGGCCGCCCGGCCGGAACGATCAGCGAAGAATTTCTTGACGATACGATCTTCCAGCGAATGGAACGTGACGACAACCAGCCTGCCGCCCGGCTTCAACGACTGCTCGGCGGCGAACAGCGCCTGCGCCAGCTCTCCCAGTTCGTCATTGACGAACACACGAAGTGCCTGAAAGACACGGGTTGCCGGATGGATTTTGTCCTTGGCCTTGCGCGGCGTGACGATTTCGATGAGCCCTGCCAGATCGCGCGTCGTGCGGAAAGGTTCTTCCGCGCGCTTTTTCTCGATGGCGCGGGCTATGCGGCCCGGTTGCTTTTCCTCGCCCAGAAAACCGAAGATGCGGATCAGATCGGACACCTTGGCGCGATTGACGACATCCGCCGCCGAAACGCCGGATGCCGACATTCGCATGTCGAGCGGGCCGTTCTTCTGGAACGAGAAACCGCGCTCCGCCTCGTCGATCTGCATGGAGGAAACGCCGATGTCGAGAACCACGCCATCCAGCCCGCCCTCCGGCGCATGCGCGGCAAGATTGGAGAACTGCGACTGAATGAGGGAGAGCCTGCCGCCATTGGCCGCAACCATCGCCTGCCCGCCTGCGATGGCGGTCGGGTCACGGTCGAGCGCGATGACGTTTGCACCCTGATCGAGAATGGCTTGCGTATAACCGCCGGCACCGAAGGTTCCGTCGAGGATAACCTTGCCCGGAGCGGGTTCGAGCGCGGTGATAACCTCGCGCAGCAGGACCGGGATGTGGCGAACAGGTCCGCCACCGGCATCAGAAGATCGTCCGCCAGAATTCGCCGCCATCCCGTATCCCCGTTCTACGCAGGGCGAGCAGCCGAAAAACCGCGCCCTGCTCTTGCTTCCGCCTGCGCCGCCAAAAACGCCTGAGGTTGCCAAAGCTGAAAATGATCCGCCCGTCCGACGAAGGTGACCTCGGCCGTGATACCGGTGAATTCCCGCACGAAATCCGTCACCATCAATCGACCTTCCTGGTCGAGCTTCATGAAAACACCGCCACCGTGAACCAGCAGCGACATTGCATTCGCCTGCGATGAAAACGCGTCCATGGACGCGATCTGCCGCTCGTAACGCTCCAGCAAATCCGGACCACCTACGCTGATCGCAGGAAACGCGAAATCCTGAAGACAATAAAGCTCCTGAATGCCGCGCTGCGTCAGCACCGAACGAAAAACCGAAGGAACCGAAACGCGCCCCTTGGCGTCGACCCTGTTCGTCACGTTCGATAAAAAGCGGTCCATAACTCAACTCGCCCAAACCGCACTCCGCCAAGCGATACATCCGCTCGACAGGCAACACCGATACGCACGACATATCGCTGAGCGCCAAGACGGAACGCCCTGTAGCAGCCCCTCGCAGGCTCCTAAACTGTTTCAGCGATTGCGGGTCAGAAACACGACCCTTTGTGGTGTGCATTTGGGATACCATGGGACACTATGGGCGTCAATGGGAGAAGATGGAACGATACCGGCTTCGCATCGTAAATTCATAAGCCGTTAAGATTAACGAATGGTTTACTTCAGCCGTTTGCACGCGCTGCGCCATTGGCGCATATGGCCAAAAACACTTGGTTTTCAGCTGAAAACGCGGACATACCCGAACGGGCCGGGTACCTGTGAAGAGAAAGAAGTTCGCCAGTTGGCCTGTAAGCCGGGTTCTGTATGGCCCCGGTTTGACCCGGAACGTGGCAGCCATTCATCTGGGACGACATTTGCATGCCGCCTCGCGCAACCCACCCGGATGACTGGCCCGGAAACAGGCTGTAGACAGACTTGCGCCTGCCCCTCGTCATCCCTATTCGGTCTTGCTCCCGGTGGGGTTTACCTTGCCACCGCTGTTACCAGCGGCGCGGTGGGCTCTTACCCCACCCTTTCACCCTTACCACGACAGGCGTGGCGGTTTGCTCTCTGTGGCACTTTCCCTAGGGTCGCCCCCGCCGGACGTTATCCGGCACCGTGTTTCCGTGGAGCCCGGACTTTCCTCACCTTACCGTCTTTCGACATTGGTAAAGCGCGGCTGCCCGGCCAACTGGCATCGGCTCCTTAGAGCGTTTCGGAATGAAAGCCAACGGAAAAGCGCAGGGAAATCTCAAAGAAACGCAGGCGCGAAATCCGTGGAGAAACCATCATCGGTGATTTTACCGTCGAAGAGCAGCCCGGCGCCGAGACGCCCGATCTCGTCCGAACTCTTCGCCGCGGTGCCATTGCCACCTGTCATCACCGCGATGCGTGGTGACTCCGTGAAGCCGATTGCAGGGTAGCCGCTTCCGGTCTTCGTAACCACGCAGGCGGCCATGGAAATGCGCGACCGATCTATGGACGGCACCAGCGCCCCGACAATCTCCGAAAGATGGTCACGAACGCTCTCGCGGCCGCCCGAGCGGAACCATGCGCGGATCTCCGGTTCGCTTTTCACCAGTACATCGTCAGGATCGCCACCGATCTTGAGATACACCTTGCCGTCCGGATAGGGGATGGGCGGCAGCAGATAGATATGCTTTCGCGTATCACGCGGCTCGTAGATCAGGGAGGGCATACCGGCATAACGATCCAGCTCGCCCTCTGGAATCTCGAAGAATGCGACCGTGCGGGCATACACATTCAGCGCGACGGGACGAGGCAACAGGTTTTCGGCGATGGAAAAGCCACCCGCGGCGACCAGTACGCGTTCCGCAGTATAAACCTCCCCCGACGCCGTTTTCACTGAAACGCGACCGCCTTCATCCTGCGTAGAAACGACGACATCATCGATGAGGGTCACGCCCGCCTTCTTCGCAAGCACGCTCTGCGCTTCCACCATTGCCCGCGGATTGACGTAACCGGCATTGTCCTTTTCGAACACGCCCTCGCACGCGGCCTCGAACGAAAAATAAGGGAAGCGGCTTTTCAGCGCGGCGTCATCCATCATCTCGGTCGAAACACCGAGCCGCTCCGCCGCTGCACAGACGTTATCGATGTAAATATTATCGCCGCCGCGCTTGGGACCGACGATCAGCGCGCCGACCGGCCCGTAGAAATCGACACCGCTGCGTGTCGCAATATCGCCGTAGCGGGCAATGGATCGGTTGGCGAGCAAGGCCCAGTCGGCATTGCCGTCAATGGTCCGGGTAATGCGCGCCTCATCGTAGTGGCTGGCAAAGACACCCTGATGCGACTTGATATCGTCCGGCTCACCGGGGCCGATCAGGGCGATACCGTCAGTTTTTTCTGCCAGATGGCGGGCAGCCGCAGCACCCATCATGCCGCGACCAACGACGATATACCTGAAATGCCCCGACATGCTTGCCTCTCGCCACGATGATTTTCGATTTCGTGGCGAGATTTGTAGCTGTTTCGCTATCTCATGTCAGACAAAAACCGGTGACATCTGCACAGCAAAATCATCTTCCGTCAGCTGGCCTTCGAGAAGCAGCACTGATCCGAGACGACCGAGTTCGTCCGACGACTTCGCCGAAACGAAGTTGCCACCGGTCAACACAGCGATGTTAGAAGACTGGGTGTAGCCGATATAGGGATAACCGGTCCGAGTGATCGACGCCACGCAGGAACCGGAGGTGACCGGGCATCCCGCCAGCGCCGGCATCAGCGAAATTGCCTTGCGCTTCAGGAACTCTACTTCGGAAGGCGTGCCGTCCGAATGGAACCAGCCGATCGCCTCATCGAGGGTTTCCAGCCGCCCTTTCTCGCTTTCGCCGCCGATCTTCAGATAGACCTTGCCATCGGGATATCGCACCGGCGGCAGGATGTAGACGATATCGTCCTCGCTCTCGGCGAGAACGATGGTCGACGGCATGTCGCGGAAATGCGCCAGCTTTTCCTCATCGAGTTCGAAAAACGCAATCGTTCGTCCCGTCGCCGCCATATCGACCGGTGCGGGCAAGAGTTCCGCCATGTTCGTGAAACCGCCAGCCGCGACGATGACCTTTTCCGCCGTATGGACGGCTCCTTCACGGGTCGAAACCTCAACGCCAGCAGACGTATCACGGACTTTGCTCGCCGTTTCATGGATCAGCCGAGCGCCCTGCTGCCCGGCAACGGCACATTGAGCCTTCACCAGCGCGCGGGGATTGATGTGCCCCGCCCCCTTTGCCTCGAAGTAACCATCGTGATCCGAAGGCAATGAAAACATCGGAAAGCGGCCACCCATCGCACCACGGTCGACCGTCTCGATATCTAGACCGGAAGAGAACGACAAAGCGCCCGACACATAGGTGCCGGCAAGTCCCTTGCCATTTCCGGTAAAGAGGCAGCCCGCCTCGGTGAAAAAGCGGATTCCGCTCTGCGCCCCAAGCCCCGAATAACGCGCAATGGAGCGCCGGGCGAGTTCCGCCCAGACAGGATCGCCGTCGAAACTTCGCGTGATCCGCGCCTCGTCATAGTGGCTGGAAAACACGCCCCGATGCCTCTTACGGTCTGCTGGCTCGGCTGGGCCGATCAGCGCCACGCCGCCCGTTTGCGCGGAAAGATGGCGGGCTGCCGCCGCACCCATCATTCCCGCACCGATGACGATGTATTTGAAGTCTGGCATTTCCGGCATCCCTGTTTGCTATCGCTGAATAGCAAAGCATTTACGTCCGTAAAAGCCCCACCTAATTGGTGGAAATCAACCTTGCAGCAATGCCTGCACCTTGCCGCAGTAACGCTTGGAAACCGGGTTCATGCGCTTGGCACCATGGCCTGCATTATAGCGCAGAATCGTGCCGCAGACTTCGCCGCCACCGAGCTGGTGGGCCGTTGCCAGGTACTGCATGCCCCAGCGGATATTGGTTTCGGGATCGAAGAGCGCCTTGGTCGTGCCGCGATACCCCATCATCCGCGCCGTCGCGGGCTTGATCTGCATCAGTCCGACTTCACCGGCACCGCCGCGCGCCTTCGGATTGAACCTGCTTTCGACGGACACAACCGCGTGCGCCAGATTGACGGGCACGCCGTAACGCTTTGCATATTTGACGATCAGGTTGGAGTAGTCGTTCTTGAGCGACGCGGGCAGTATCTTTTCAGGAATGGGATAGCCAGTGCTTCGGAAATAGGTTTCCAACGATACAGTCTTTTTCTTGACGTCTTCGTCTTTGGCAAAAACGGTCCCCGCCTGCGCAACGAGCATGACAACGCACGTGGCGACAGCAACTACAACTCTGTTCATATGCAGAAAAAATCTCCAGAACGGATGACTGGCACAATGCTGGCGCATCCAACTGAAAATCGAAATCGATTCTCGACAGGAACGATGCGCGGTTTCAAGTGTTGGAGCGTCTTTTGCAGGTTCACAAGAACGTGCGGCACCCCAAGGCACAAATGTCCAGCGTTCGGAAAGTCTATCCTGACCTTCCGTGGTTCAGTCTCCTTGATTGATATTAACGGCCGGTTCCCCTGAAGAACAACGCCGCGTCCGGTGCCGTTCTTAAACTTCCTCAATGCGGATTAACTGTGGCACTGGAAAAATGCGACTTCACGCAGGCTGAAATTCTTCAGAAAATTTCCGCAAAAGAACTTCAAGCGCCGGAAAATCTCGGCAGGCTCGAAATCAACCTGTGAAGCGTGTCGATCGTCGAAAAATCAGCGATGCCATCCACCAGCGAAGGGCGGAAGTGCCGTTGGAAGGCAGCGACGGCGCCTTCTGTCTGTTCACAGTAAGCGCCTGTTATTTCAACGCCGTATCCGTAGATGGACAGCATCGACTGCAACGCTTCGACCGGCTGCCCCTGATCGCCGCGCTGAAAAAACCGTCCCCCGGCAATCGCCGCCGGTGGGACCCAATGCCCGACACCCTTCTGCGACAGGATGTCCCACGGGAACTTTTCACCCGGATCGACCTTACGAATCGGCGCGACATCCGAGTGCGCAAGCACTCTTTCGGGGGCAATGGACCACCGATCGCCACAATCCCGACACAATTCGATAACTGCCGCGATCTGTTTTTCCGGAAATTCCGGCAAACCGCCCGGATGACCCAGGTTGGCGATCTCAATACCGATGGAGCGGGAATTGATGTCGGTTTCACCGCCCCATGAGCTTTTGCCGGCATGCCAGGCACGGCGGTTTTCCGCAACGAGCTGGACAACACGCCCGTCCTCGAACACGAAGTAGTGGCTGGAAACCTGGCTTTCGGGATTGCAGAGCCACGACAGGGCGCCGTCCGCCGTCGTCATGCCGGTATAGTGAAGAAGAATGATATCCGGTCCGCCGACGCCCAGCCGTTCTCCATGGTTAGGCGAAGGCGCAACGCTTGCGCCTTTGAAATCCGGAATAAAATCGATCATGCGACGCGGCGTTCTTTCTCGATGGCCGCATATGCGGCGTTGAGAGCCGCCATACGCTCATTTGCAGCCGCATGCAATTCCATGGGAACGCCACGCGCAATGAGCTTGTCCGGGTGATGCTCGGCAACGAGCGAACGATAGCGCCTGCGGATGTCGGAAAAATCATCCGAAGGCGAAACACCGAGCACGCGATAGGGATCGCGCCCGTCCATATGGACGTGCCGTGCCATGATCGTTTCGAAATGATCTTCGGTGATATGAAAGATTTCCGCGATGCGACCGAGGAAGGCCAGTTCCCGCTCGTGGATCAGACCATCCGCCTTGGCGATATGGAACAGCCCGTCGATCACGCTTTCCAGCATCTCGCAATTGTCGTGACCGGAGCCGCAAAGACCGGCAAGCCGTTCGGCATATGCCTCGTAACCGGCGACGTCCTGACGCGCAAGATTATAGAGGCGGGCAACGTTCTTGGCTTCCTCATCGGGAAAATCGAAGATTTGCCGGAAGGCGCGAACCTCTGCGTCGTTGACCACCCCGTCGGCTTTCGCCATCTTGGCGGAGAGAGCAATGATGGCAACGGAAAAAGACACCCTGCGACGGGTTTCCGGGTCGCCCTCGAAGACGGTGCGAACCGCTTCGATGACGCGTGTCAGCACATTCCCGGCCGCGTCGCCGATTGCGCCGAGCAGACGTTCCCAGAGGGATGAAATTTGCAGACAGGCGAAATCGATAATCATGCCTTTAAGCATACGGCTTCGCACCCTGATTGCAATATACATAAAGGTCGTAGGCCATTAACTTTTATTCATCTTTGCAACAGCTTCGCTTCACCTTCCCGGCGGCCCGATGAAGCGGGGACTAAGAGTTTTCCACAGGCAGGACCATCGCATGCCCCGCTTCGGCAATTGAAACGATTATATTCCGGATCATTCTCCAACCCGCTGAAAAACCGCAAGAAATCGCCATTTTTCTTGATAAATTCACTTTACACCTACACGCACCTGTCGCATCCATTTGCCAGACATATTCACGCAAGCGTGCAAACGAAGGAGAGTCATGATGGCCAAACAGAAAGTCGCAATGTTGACCGCGGGCGGTCTCGCTCCCTGCCTTTCGTCCGCCGTGGGTGGACTGATCGAGCGCTATAGCGACATCGCACCTGAACTCGACATCGTGGCCTATCGCTCCGGCTATCAGGGCGTTCTTCTCGGCGACAGCATCCAGATCACCAGGGACATGCGCGAGAAGGCGCACCTGCTGCATCGTTATGGCGGCTCGCCGATCGGCAACAGCCGCGTGAAGCTAACAAACGCCGCAGACTGCGCCAAGCGCGGCCTCGTCAAGGAAGGCGACAATCCGTTGCGCGTCGCCGCCGAACGCCTGGCCGCAGACGGCGTCACCATCCTGCACACCATCGGCGGTGACGACACCAACACGACCGCCGCCGATCTCGCCGCCTATCTCGGCGCCAATGGCTATAACCTCACCGTTGTCGGCCTGCCCAAGACGGTCGACAACGATGTCGTGCCGATCAAGCAGTCGCTCGGCGCATGGACTGCGGCCGAGGTCGGTGCGTCCTTCTTCGATAACGTGAGCAATGAACAGAGTGCCGCACCGAAAACCTTCGTCATCCACGAGGTCATGGGCCGTCACTGCGGCTGGCTGACGGCGGCAACGGCACGCGCCTACATCCAGAAGACCAGCGGCAACGAATATGTTGAAGGTCTGATGATGAACTCCCAGATGAAGAACATCGACGGCATCTACCTGCCGGAAATGGCCTTTGACATCGAAGCCGAGGCGGAGCGCCTGAAAAAGGTCATGGAAAAGAACGGCTATGTGACGCTGTTCGTTTCCGAAGGCGCAGGCCTCGATGCCATCGTCGCCGAGCGTGAAGCGGCAGGCGAAGCGATCAAGCGCGACGCCTTCGGCCACGTCAAGATCGACACCATCAATGTCGGCGGCTGGTTCCAGAAGCAGTTTGCCGGCCTCATTGGCGCGGAACGCTCCATGGTACAGAAATCCGGCTACTACGCACGTTCCGCCGCCGCCAACGGCGACGATCTGCGCCTTATCCAGGGCATGGTGGATCTCGCCGTCGAAAGCGCCCTCAACAAGGTGTCCGGCGTGACCGGCCACGACGAAGACCAGAACGGCAAATTGCGCACCATCGAATTTCCACGCATCAAGGGCGGCAAGCATTTCGACCTCTCCGCAAAATGGTTCGGAGAAGTCATGGATCATGTCGGCCAGCCGTTCACAGCTGCCTGATTTTACGCTACGCTCATGCATGTCTCGCAAAAGTGTTCAGCATTTTTGCGATAACGGCATGCATGACGGCAAAAGAAATGCGATGACTGGGAAAGCGAACGCGTCAGCGTGCAGGTTGCAACCCCTTCGTCGCGCCTTGGAAGAAGCGTAGTTTCAGTAGAATTAGAGCGCCAGCATTGCCCCGGTTCGGACGCATGGCGCTCTAAGGAGGAAAGAGAATGTCTGGAGAGGCCTGGCTGATTTTCTGTACAGCGTGTGCCGTCATGTTCGCACTTCCCTCTCCCCTTGCATTCTCCGTGGCATCCTACTCAGCCATTCGTGGCAAACGCACGATGTTCGCCGCCATCACCGGCGGCGCAACCGGCATCACCACGGCCATGACGCTGGCAGCCGTTCCGACGGTCGCATTCGCCTACCTGCCCCAGTCCTTTCTCGACATCATCCGCTGGGCCGGAATCGGCTGGCTGATGCTTTTTGTCCTGTGGATCATTGCGACGCCTGTGGCGAGAGCGGCAAATGCGGACAACGACAATCTGCAAGGCAAGACATCCGGCGGTATTTTCCGCGACTGTTTTGCCGTGGCGGCGCTACGGCCGCGCTATTTCAGTTTCTTTCTGGCACTGCTGCCGCAGTTCGTGTTCCATCCCGCCACGGCCATCGAAACTCTTGCAATCGCGCAGAGCGGCATTTTGATTGCGGCGCTGGTCATTCTGGCAGGACACGCGCTTTTCGCACAATCCATGCTTGGCCTCATCCGCCGCATGTCAGGCGGCAAAAAGGTCAGGCCGAAGTACCGGACGTACTTCATTTCAGGCCGCGCCGTCAGCGCCGGTTACCGGCGCATCGCAGCGTGAAAACAGCTCCGAAATCTCACAGCTTGCCGCTATCCTTACAATAGGTTAATGAACATCCGACGGGACACAGCCTGCTTCGTTCGACGCGGGGGTATCGAGCGACAGGCTTAACGAAGGCGGCAGCATGCAAAATTCGGGCAAATTCCGCGGAAAAACGGCGCTTTTTCTGTCTTCCACCGTGGGACTCGCACTGACACTGGCTGGATGCACAAGTGTCGAATACACAGCGAAAGAAGGCTCGGACGGCCCCAAGATCGCAACCGTTGCGCCGGTTGCCCCGGCGGAAAACGCCGCAGGCAACGCACCCTCCGAAACGGCCTCAGCGACAACACCTGCCGGCACGACAGCCGCACCCGCAACAGCAACGGCAACGGCCGAGCTTAACCCGGCCCAGCAGCAGGCTCCGCTTCCAAGCGTCGCAGCCGTGAAGGGCGGTCGCGTAGCACTGCCGCCCGCAGCAGAAATCGCCGCAGCAGCGGCCATCGCAAACCAGATGCAGCCAGCTCCGGAAACCCAGCTTGCCATGGCGGCAACCGCGCCCGCAGGACAGGCGGCAACGACGACCACCGCCCTTGCTTCGCCAACAGCGACACCGGCCGTTGCAGCCGTCGGCGCAACAGGACCGGCCGCCCACCCGACAGCCAGCGACTTGCCGCAGGTCGTTGCCGTCAAGGGCAGCTTCCCGCCTGCGCCGCCGCCACCAGGCGCACCGTCGATCGGCACGGAGCTGACTGCGGAGCGCAAGGTAATCCCCTTACCGAAACCCGATAGCACCGTGCTCGCCTATGCCGCCGGTCCTACCAACGCCGCGCTCGCAGCCGTCAATGCAAACGGCACCATGACTGCGCCGCTCAACCGTTCCCCGGCAGGCCGTGAAAACCTGAGCGGCCTGATCTCGAAATATGCAACCATGTATCAGGTGCCGGAAGATCTCGTGCACCGGGTCGTGCAGCGTGAAAGCCGCTACAATCCCGCCGCTTATAATGGCGGACACTTCGGCCTGATGCAGATCAAGCACGCCACGGCGCGTTCCATGGGCTTCGACGGCCCGGCCTCCGGCCTCTTCGATGCCGAAACCAACCTCAGATACGCCGTGAAGTACCTGCGCGGCGCTTGGCTGGTTGCCGATAACGACCGTGACAATGCCGTTCGTCTTTATGCACGCGGTTATTATTACGACGCAAAACGCAAGGGCATGCTGCACGTTCTGCGCAAGTAACGCTGCACGTCATGGATCAAGTGAAGGCGCCCGTTGGCGCCTTTTTGTTTGCGGCAAGACGCCCTGGACTGCCTCGATCCGTCATCAAACTGTAGTCTCATAACTGTAGACGCCTCTCAACCAAGCGAGAGGTGGAATCATATGACGAGCGCCGCACCGAAAACCGGCTTCAGCAGAAACGTCAAACTCAAGTCCGCATTGCTTCAGCACAAGGCTCTGTCCAAGAGCGGTTTCTCCGAACGCCTGTTCGGCGTGCTGTTTTCCGGTCTGGTCTACCCTCAGATCTGGGAAGACCCGGAAATCGATATGGAGGCCATGGAGCTTCGCGACGGCCATAGCGTCGTCACCATCGGCTCCGGCGGCTGCAACATGCTGGCCTATCTCTCCCGCAACCCCGAAAGCATCGATGTCGTCGACCTCAACCCGCACCACATCGCGCTGAACAAGCTGAAGCTGGCCGCCTTCCGTCACCTTCCCGGCCATCAGGATGTGGTCAGGCATTTCGGCAGGGCCAATACGAACGTCAACAGCAAGGGCTTTGATCGTTTCATCGCCCCGCATCTCGACGACACCACCAGGGCATACTGGTCGAAGCGCACCATGTCCGGCCGCCGCCGTATCTCGGTGTTCGACCGTAACATCTATCGCACCGGCCTCCTCGGCCGCTTCATCGGCGCCGGACACCTCATGGCGCGTCTGCACGGCGTCAGGCTCACGGAGATGGCGAAAAGCCGCACACTGGACGAGCAGCGCCAGTTCTTCGACAGCAAGGTAGCCCCCCTGTTCGATAAGCCGGTGGTTCGCTGGCTGACCAAGCGCAAAAGCTCCCTTTTCGGACTCGGTATCCCGCCGCGCCAGTATGACGAACTGGCAAGCCTCTCGTCGAACGGCACTATTGCCTCCGTCCTTCGCCAGCGGCTTGAGAAGCTCGCCTGCGACTTCCCGCTCAGCGACAATTATTTTGCCTGGCAGGCCTTTGCCCGTCGTTATCCCGAACCGCACGAAGGCGCCCTGCCCGCCTACCTGAAGCGGGAATATTACGAGGCGATCCGCGACAATGCCTCGCGTGTTTCCGTTCACCATGAAACCTACACGGAGCTTCTGGCCAGAAAGCCGGCAAGCAGCGTCGATCGCTACATTCTGCTCGATGCGCAGGACTGGATGACGGACGCGCAGCTGAACGAGCTCTGGTCGCAGATCAGCCGCACGGCAGCCCCCGGTGCCCGCGTCATCTTCCGCACGGCCGCAGAAAAGAGCGTCATAGAGGGACGGCTTTCGCCCGACATCCGCAATCAGTGGGCCTATCAGGAAGATCGCTCGAAAGAACTGAATGCCAGAGATCGCTCCGCCATTTATGGCGGCTTCCACATCTATGAGAGGGCTTCGGCATGAAAACCATCGGTGAGAATGTCGGTCTTGCAGATAGCAACCATGCAGGTCTGATGGATCGCATGTACCGCCACCAGCGGCACATCTACGACATCACCCGCAAATATTACCTTCTCGGTCGCGACAGAACCATTGCCGCGCTCGCCGTTCCGGATGGCGGCTCGCTGCTGGAGGTCGGTTGCGGAACCGGTCGCAATCTGCTTCTCGCCAACCGCGCCTTTCCAGAAGCACGGCTGTTCGGCCTCGATATTTCCGCCGAAATGCTGGCGACCGCTTCGGACAATTTCAACGGTAGGAAACAGCGCCCACAGCTTCGCGTTTCCGACGCGACGACGTTCAGGGCGAGCGAGTTCGGTGAGCCGAACGGTTTCGACCGCATCATGATTTCGTACTCGCTGTCGATGATCCCGGACTGGGAAAAGGCGATCGAGCGCGCCCTGGCGGCACTGGCGCCCGCTGGTTCGCTGCATATCGTCGACTTCGGCCAACAGGTGCAGCTCCCCGGCTGGTTCCGTTTCCTGTTGCAGGCATGGCTGGCGCGCTTCCATGTGACGCCGCGCGCCAATCTGCGTTACGTGCTCGCAAACATGGCAGGCAGCAACGACGCGACACTCGAATTCGAGGAGATCGCTCGCGGCTACGCGTGGCGCGCAGTTATCACCCTGCCGGCTGCGGAACCGCAGAAAAAGCCGGTCCGCATTCTCGAAGACGCATGAACCGAACGCTGAAAACCGCCGAGCCCCTCTTGCCATAACCGCTTGTTTACCATGTTATGGTTAAACAGGGAGATGCGGCGCGTTTCGTGTGCTGCCTGACGGGCAACGACATTTTTCAGGGTTTCAATGCGGTTACGTTTATCGGCGATACTGTCTGCCTTGCTGCTGGCCAGCGGTTGCACATCCACGAGCTACGATCTGCTTGAAACGGCCTCCGTCGCCAAGCCGAAATTCGCCGACACCGACCCGCAGGATTTCGGCCACAACAATCCGCACCGCCACGAGGTCCATGGCATCGACGTTTCCAAGTGGAACGGCAGCGTCGACTGGCAGACCGTGCGTAAATCCGGCGTCTCCTTCGTGTTCGTCAAGGCAACGGAAGGCTCCGACCGCATCGACCCGAAATTCGACGATCACTGGCGCAATGCTGCGAGTGCAGGCATCGCTCACGCCCCCTATCATTTCTATTATTTCTGCTCGACCGCCGACTCCCAGGCCGACTGGTTCATCCGTAACGTTCCCAAGGGCGCGGTAACGCTTCCCCCTGTTCTGGACGTGGAATGGAACCCCGCCTCGCCCACCTGCAAAACACGACCTGCACCTGCTGTCGTTCGCGTGGAGATGCAGCGCTTCCTCGATCGCATCGAGGCGCATTACGGCAAGCGGCCGATCATCTACACCTCTGTCGACTTCCATCGCGACAACCTCGTCGGCCAGTTCAAGAACTACCATTTCTGGGTCCGCTCCGTCGCTGCCCACCCGGCCAAAATCTACGAAGACCGGCAATGGGCTTTCTGGCAATACACGGCCACCGGTGTCGTACCGGGTGTCAGCGGGCCAACGGACATCAATGTTTTCGCTGGAACGGAAAAGAACTGGCGCAAATGGGTCGCTGAAGCGAATAAGAACGGCTAAGAAGCAACACTTTCAAAAAAACAGCGTTCTGACGTGCAAGTTGAAACGACTGCCCGTTTTTTTGTCGCAAACATAACGCTAAAGCGGGCATAAGACCTATCGAGGAAACTTCTATGCCTACTTTGTGCTCGCGCAGCGTTCTTTTTGCTGCCGCCATGTCTCTTCTTTCCGCCGGTTCGGCTCTCGCCGTCACGCCCATGGCTTCACCTGAAGATCCCAAGCAGGTTGCCTGCGGCGGCGATCTCGCGGATTTTCTCGCTGGCGTAAAGACCGAGGCGATCGCCAAGGGCGTTCCTGCGGAAGCCGTGGACAAGGCGCTGGCTGGCGCCCAGATCGATCCGAAGGTTCTGTCCCGTGACCGCGCACAGGGTGTGTTCCGCCAGACCTTCCTCGAATTCTCGCAGCGCACCGTCAGCCAGGCCCGCCTCGACATCGGTCGCAAGAAGCTTCAGGAGCTGTCCTCCACCTTCAAACGCGCAGAAGATGAGTTCGGCGTTCCCGCAGGTGTGATCGCCGCCTTCTGGGCCATGGAAACCGACTTCGGCGCCGTACAGGGCGACTTCAACACCCGCAACGCGCTGGTTACACTTTCGCATGACTGCCGCCGCCCGGAACTTTTCCGTCCGCAGTTGATTGCGCTGACGGAGATGGTGCAGCATGGCGATCTCGACCCGGCCACCAACACCGGCGCATGGGCTGGCGAAATCGGCCAGGTACAGATGCTGCCAAAGGACATCATCGCCTTCGGCGTCGACGGGGACGGTGACGGCCACGTCAACGTCAAGGGCAGCGGTCCGGATGCGATCCTGACGGCCGCCAAATTCATCCAGCATCTGGGCTTCAAGAAGGGCCAGCCGTGGATTCAGGAAGTATCCCTGCCGGAGAACCTCCCCTGGGAAAAATCCGGTCTTGGCGGTCCGCTGACGGCTGGTGACTGGTTTGCGCTTGGCGTGACGCCGCGTGATGGCAACAGGAACTTCGCCGATCTGCCGGCCGCACTCATCATGCCACAGGGCCGCAAGGGACCGACCTTCATCACCTATCCAAACTTCAACATCTACCTCGAGTGGAACCAGTCATTCATCTACACGACGTCTGCGGCCTACTTCGCGACGCGTCTGATGGGTGCGCCCGTTTATGAAAAGGGCAACCCCGATCCGGGCTTTGACGATGCGACCATGAAGCAGCTTCAGACGAAGCTGGAAGCGAAGGGACATAACGTCGGCAAGGTGGACGGCATCCTCGGCTCCGGTACGCGTGTTGCCATCCAGAAGGAACAGCAGCGCCTTGGAATGCCCGCCGATGGCTGGCCGACAACCACGCTTCTGGAAGCCCTTTAACCTGTCTTAACGAGCCTGTCCGGCGCTTAATTCCTGCGCCGGAAACAAGGCAAAAAGCGTTAATCTCTACCGGATGACTGGGGATAAAACCCCGGTCATTTACTTTTTTTAAAGATATGAAGCATTGCGTGATGCCGAAATAACGATTTAATTTCAAATAATTACGCGAAGAAAATTTTTCTCGCCGCAAAAACCGTGCTGCACCGCATCACAGAATCCGCTTTTCAACTGCCATGAAACCGTCATAATATCTTCCTGTCAGCAACAGGAGGCACCCATGGGACTTACAAAATCTCTTAATGCCTTGGCAGTCGGTTTGGCGTTTCTGTTCGTAACGATGATGCTTTTCATCTAACGAGGAGAGCGGGCGGAACGCGAGTGAAGCCGCATAGTATGACACAGTTAAAAAAAGCGCAGGTTCGGCCGAACCCGCGCTTTTTTATTGTCCTTCAGAGCTGAAATCAGGCGGCGCTGCGACGCAGCTTTTCCATTCCGAGATTTTCGAGAACGGCATTCACCAGCGGCGCGCGATTCATCGTATAGAGATGGAATTCGCTGGCGCCACGCTTCTGCAGATCGGCGATCTGCTCGGCAGCGACTTCAGCAGCCACGCGTGCGCGACCTTCCGGATCTTCGTCATATCCGGCAAAACGATCATCGAGAAAGGCCGGAACGCTCGTGCCGCAACGGCCTGCAAAACGCTTGAGCTGCGTGAGGTTCTGGATCGGCATGATGCCTGGCACGACGGGAATGGTGATACCAGCCGCCGTCACACGTTCCATGTAACGTTCGAAAACATCGTTGTCGAAGAAGAACTGCGTGAGTGCACGGGTGGCACCGTTGTCAGCCTTGCGCTTGAGCATGTCGATATCGACGGCTTCGCTGGCGCTTTCTGGATGCTTTTCCGGATAAGCCGATACCGAGATTTCGAAATCGCCGATGTCCCGCAGACCTCTGACCAGCGCGGCAGCGTTCTCATAGCCTTCCGGATGCGGCGCATAAGCCGTGCCGATACCGGTGGAGGGGTCGCCACGCAGCGCCACGAAATGCTTCACACCGACGCTTTTGAACTCTTCGATGACCTGATGTACCTCATCGCGGCTCGCATCCACGCAGGTCAGATGCGCAGCCGTTGCGAGACGGTTATCCCCGATCATGCGGCGTACGGCATCCAGCGTCGGTGCCTTGGTCGATCCACCGGCGCCATAGGTTACGGAAACGAAATCCGGATCCCACTTCTGCAGCTCAGCAACGGTTTCCCATAGCTGGGTTTCCATGTCCGGGTTCTTGGGCGGGAAAAACTCGAAGGATAACCGGATATCGCCGTCGCGATGCAGGGTTTCTGGTCTGGTCATGTCATGCCCTCCCGGCAGCAAGTAAAACGGCCTCTTGCGCCACATCGTCTGCAATCAGAAGACGCTGGTCGCGGGCAACCCAGATGGTCACGTCCAGGGCTTCGCCGGACGCTTTTTCGGATTTGAGATCGACGGTGCGATCCAGTTGAAGGCCGGTTTTTTTCAGCCACTCATCCATGAGCTGATGTGAAAAGCCGAGCCTGACATGCGCATGTTCGTTGCGCAGGTATTCGAAGGAATGAGGCGCGAGATCAATCACGATCAGCCGCCCGCCGGGCCGAAGCATGCGCGATGCCTCTGCAAGGGCGATTTCCGGCTGATCGAGGAAATGCAGGACCTGATGAATGACGATCAGATCGAAGTCCTGCCCTTCCAGCGGCAGATTGAGGATATCGCCATGTCGAACAGAGGCATTGACGACACCCGCCTTGTCGAGATTGGCACGCGCCACCGACAGCATGTCACGACTGGCGTCGACGCCAATCGCCCGGCGATAGACACCGCTCAGAAGCTGCAGGATGCGTCCAGTGCCTGTTCCCAGATCGAGCAGGGAATCGATGGGCGTGGTACCGACCAGCTTCACCAGAGCGCCTTCCACAGCCTCGTCACTGACGTGCAGGCGGCGCAGCTCATCCCATGCGGATGCGTTGCGACTGAAATAATCCTGCGCGCGTTCGGCACGCACCCGCTTCACGGCCGCCAGACGTTCGCTGTCCCGCTGCAGAACCGCGTCCGATATCGACGCCGCTGCAAGAAGCTGGCGGATAAGACCAGCCGAAGGACCATCCTGCATCAGACGAAAATAGGCCCAGGCACCTTCCTGATAGCGCTCGATCAGACCTTCTTCCGCCAGAAGTTTGAGATGTCTGGAAATACGGGGCTGCGACTGACCGAGAATTTCAGTAAGATCGGTCACGGTGAGGTCGCCAGCCGACAGAAGCGCGAGCAGGCGAAAGCGCGTCGGCTCCCCTACCGCCTTCAAGATATCCACCAGATTGTCCAGCCCGAAGTCCAAATCCATCACCGCGCCTAATCAAGACATAAAGATATCTTTATGTGATTTAAAGCGAGTGTGCAATAGGAATTACAGGGGGGGGGGCAATGAATATAGTCAGGAAATCGATGGTATCATAAAACAAAGGGCAACCACAGGGTTGCCCTTTTTAGTTCGTGCCGAAGGTGCCTATTCGAAGCGCACCGTTGCCGCAATCAACGCGTCAAGCGCTTGTAAGCCTGGCTGCCGGGGTTCAGAGCGTCCGGACCAAGGCGACGGATCTTGTCTTCCTCGTAATCCTCGAAGTTACCTTCGAACCATTCGACATGACCATCGCCTTCGAAGGCGAGGATATGCGTCGCCAGACGGTCGAGGAACATGCGGTCGTGCGAGATGATGATCGCGCAGCCGGCAAAGGCTTCCAGAGCGCTTTCCAGCGCGCCGAGCGTTTCGGTGTCGAGGTCGTTGGTCGGTTCGTCGAGAAGCAGAACGTTGCCACCGGCCTTCAGCATCTTGGCAAGGTGAACGCGGTTACGCTGACCACCCGAAAGGTTGCCGACCTTCTGCTGCTGATCGCCACCCTTGAAGTTGAAGGCGCCGCAATAAGCGCGGGAGTTCATGTCGAACTTGCCCAGCTTGATGACTTCGGCACCACCGGAAATTTCTTCCCACACGGTCTTTTCGGCGTCGAGAGCATCACGGCTCTGGTCGACGTAGCCGAGATGAACCGTATCACCGATGCGGATCGAACCGGCATCCGGCTTCTCCTGGCCGGTGATCATCTTGAACAGCGTCGATTTACCAGCACCGTTCGGGCCGATGATGCCGACGATGCCGCCCGGTGGCAGCTTGATCGACAGATCGTTGATCAGCGTGCGTCCTTCAAATCCCTTGTTGATGCCTTCCAGCTCGATGACCACGTTGCCGAGGCGCTCGGATACGGGGATGATGATCTGGGCATCGCCGGGACGGATGTTCTCAGCTGCATCGACCAGCTGTTCGTAGGCCTTGATACGGGCCTTCGACTTGGCCTGACGGGCCTTCGGGCTGGATGCGATCCATTCCTGCTCACGCGACAGCGCCTTCTGGCGACCGGCTTCTTCGCGGGCTTCCTGCTGCATGCGCTTGGCCTTCGCCGTAAGGTAGGCGGAGTAGTTGCCTTCGTACGGGATGCCGCGGCCACGGTCGAGCTCGAGAATCCAGCCCGTGACGTTGTCAAGGAAGTAGCGATCGTGGGTGATCATCATCACGGCGCCGGGGTAATCGCGCAGGTGCTTTTCGAGCCAGGCGATGGTTTCCGCGTCAAGATGGTTGGTCGGTTCGTCGAGCAGCAGCAGGTCCGGCTGCGACAGAAGCAGACGGCAGAGCGCAATACGACGCCGCTCACCACCCGAAAGAACGGTAACATCCGAATCCTTCGGCGGGCAGCGCAGGGCTTCCATCGCCATTTCGACCTGCTGCTCCAGATCCCACAGGTTCTGGCTGTCGATGATGTCCTGAAGCTTCGCGCCCTCATCCGCCGTTTCGTCGGAATAGTTCATCATCAGTTCGTTGTAACGGTCGAGAACGGCCTTCTTGTCGGCAACGCCTTCCATGACGTTTTCGAAAGCGGTCTTGGTCGGGTCGAGATGCGGCTCCTGCTCGAGGTAGCCGACGGTCGCGCCTTCGGCGAGCCAGGCTTCACCGGTGAATTCCTTGTCCTGACCGGCGATGATGCGCAGAACGGTCGACTTACCGGCACCGTTAGGACCGAGAATACCGATCTTGGCATCGGGGTAGAAGGACAGGTTGACGTTTTCGAGAATCTTCTTCGCACCGTAGGACTTGTTCAGTCCCGACATGTGATAGATGAACTGACGTGCCATTGTAGCGAATGCTCCAGGTCGGATTTTAAGTTCGGAATGGGAAATTTGCCGCTATGTAGGGTAAATGGGGTTCCGGGGCAACCTCTGGCACGATTATGACCCCATGATTATGACAATACGCCAGCATGAACGGGGCCAAAGATGGACGAGATGGAATTCAGCCGCATCCAGAGGCTCGACGCCCCCTCCGGCGCATCCATCGCCTTTCGCCATCAGCCATCGGCGCTGCCTGAACCCTGCGGCGTTCTAATGATCTGCCACGGCCTCGTCGAACATGCCGGCCGCTATCGCCGATTTGCAGAGGTCATGTCGAAACAAGGCTTCGAAGTCTACGCGCATGACCATCGCGGCCACGGACAGACGAAAGCGGCAGATGCCCCGCTTGGCCGTTTCGCCTGGAAGGATGGCGCCAGCAAAGTGGTCGATGACGTGATGGCGGTGCGCCGGATGGTCGGCGAAAGACATCCCGGTCTTCCGGTGATCCTGTTCGGCCATTCGATGGGCGGTCTGGTCGCGCTCAACACAGCAGTCAGCCACCCCGATGCGTTCGACGGCGTGTCGATCTGGAACTCCAACCTCAACCCCGGCGTGATGGGCCGTGTCGCCCAGGTGGTGTTGCGGCTGGAAAAAATGCTGAAAGGCTCGGACGTGCCAAGCGCCATCCTGCCGAAAGCCACATTCCGCGCCTGGAATGCAAAGATGCCGGAGAAACGCACCCATGCCGACTGGCTGAGCCATGACAAGGCAGCCGTGGATGCCTATGTCGCAGATCCACTCTGCCAGTTCGAGGCAAGCGTTTCACTGTGGCAGGATGTTTTCGACCTATCTTATCGCGGCCCGAAACTCATCGAGCGCCTGCCGAAAAACCTGCCCCTGCTGCTTGTCAGCGGCGATCAGGACGCCGCCACAAACAACGGCCGGGAGATCGGCTGGCTGGCGGAACGCTTCAGGCAAGCAGGCTTCAGCCGTGTGGAGCACACCATCTACAAAGGTATGCGGCACGAAACGCTGAACGAGATCGGCTGGGAAGCCGTGGCGGCGGACTTTGCCGCGTGGTGCCGGAAAGTGATCGGTCACTGAGGGCACATGTGTGCAAACGGAATAGGATTATGACATAATATCAAATGCAATGTCGTCGTCGGCTGGCTATACATTGACCTGCGGTTACACAACCATGCGAATGAAAGTGTCGTATGCATGACCTCAGGTTTCGCTCCCAGAAAAACGATGAACACACCTAAAGCGACCCGAACGAACGTCCCCACCGGCATGCTGCTAATGTTCCTGGCGGTCATGGTTTCGCCGATTATCGACATTTTCGCCAAGCTCGCCATCACGACCATTCATACGACCGAAATCAGCGCTGCACGCTTCATCGTCCAGTCGCTGGCCATGCTACCGATCCTGCTCATGCGCCCCGGACTTCTGTCATTCTCGTGGAGCGGCACCGGCTTCCACATTATTCGCGGCGGCATTCTTGCACTGTCCATGGTCAGCTTCGTCGCGACGCTGGAATTCATGGAAGTGGCGGATGCGATCGCGATCTTCTTCGTGGAGCCGATCATTCTCACCATCATGAGCAGCGTCCTGCTCAAGGAAACGATTGGCTGGCGCAGATACACCGCCTGCGGCGTCGGCTTTTTCGGAGCAATCCTCGTCATTCAGCCGAGTTTCTCCGAAGTCGGCTATGTCGCGCTTCTGCCAGTCCTATCGGCTTTCTGCATCGCCATCTTCGCGATACTGACACGGGTTCGCTCCCGAACCGAAGATCCGTGGAGCATGCAGTTTCAGACGGGCATGTGGGGTTTTGTCTTTTGCGCCGTGCCGATGCTTTTCGCGGGCGCCCTGGGCGTACCCGGCCTCTCCTTTATCATGCCGGATGTGACAACCTCGCTTTATCTGCTCGGTGTCGGCATTTCAGCAAGCCTCTCCGGAATTCTGAGCGTTTACGCCTATCGCGCAGCACCCGCGTCGACACTCGCTCCGCTGCAATATCTCGAAATCGTCTCGGCGACGATCTTCGGCTGGCTGGTGTTCAATCATTTCCCGGATCCGCTGAAATGGCTCGGTATTGCCATTATCGTCGCCTCCGGCCTCTACATCATCTGGCGGGAGCGACGCTTTGCATCCAAACCCGTTTCGGATGTCGAGAACCAACCGCTAGCCCCCTGACTTTATGGCTGTTTACATGACCCGTCAGATCACCGAGAAACAACCACCCCTCTCCGGCATCCGGGTTATCGAACTGGCCCGTGTTCTCGCCGGTCCATGGGCGGGACAGATGCTGGCCGACATGGGGGCCGATGTCATCAAGGTCGAAAACCCCGAAGGCGGCGACGATACGCGTGCATGGGGGCCGCCCTTCGTGGAAAGCAGGGATGGAGAAAACCTCTCCGCGGCCTATTACCACGCCACCAACCGCGGCAAGCGCTCCATCGTCGCGGATCTGAAGACGGAAGAAGGCTGCGAACTGGTGCGCCGCCTGATCAGAACAGCCGATGTGGTGATCGAAAACTTCAAGCGCGGCGGCTTGGAAAAATACGGCCTCGATTACGAGAGCCTCAAAGCCAGCAATCCCCGGCTCATCTATTGCTCCATAACCGGCTTCGGCCAGACTGGCCCTTACGCGGATTTCGCCGGTTACGATTACATCGTTCAGGGCATGTCCGGTTTCATGTCGATCACCGGCGAACCCGACGGCCAGCCGATGAAGGCAGGCGTCGCGGTGGCCGATATCTTCACAGGCATCTATTCCGTCACCGCCATTCAGGCGGCCCTCATTCACGCCATGCGCACCGGCGAAGGCCAGCACATCGATATGGCGCTTCTCGATGTGCAGTCGGCGGTGCTGGCCAACCAGAACATGAACTACCTCATTTCCGGCAAGGCACCTGTAAGGCTTGGAAACGCACACCCGAATATCTCACCTTACGAGGTGGTTCCAACGGCAGACGGATTCCTCATCCTCGCGGTCGGCAATGACGGGCAATTCCGCCGCCTCTGCAAAATCCTCGGCATGGAATCCATTGCGGACGACGATCGTTATGCGACCAACAAGGCGCGTGTGGCCCACAAGGCGGATGTTCGCCGGATCGTTTCAACCGAAACGCTGAAGTGGATGAAACGCGACCTTCTGACCGCCTGCGAGACGAACGCCGTTCCGGCTGGCCCGATCAACTCCATCGAGGAAATGTTCGCCGACCGCCAAGTGCAGGCCAGAGGTCTGCGCGTCGATCTGGAAGCGGCAGACGGCACGGTCATCCCCGGCGTCCGCACACCGATCGTCATGTCGGAAACACCGCTGCATTACGACCGTCCAAGTCCGCGTCTGGGAGAGCACCAGCAGGACGTGCTGGCGGAGCTGGAGGAAATCGAAGGGAGGATTTCGGCACAATGAGGAAAACGGGTGGAGAACTGATCGTCGATGCGTTGAAGGCCAATGGCGTTTCGCGTGTCTCATGCATTCCGGGCGAGAGCTATCTGGCGGTACTCGACGCACTTTACGACAGCGGCATAGAAACCATCGTCTGCCGTCAGGAGGGCGGCGCTGCGATGATGGCCGATAGCTGGGGCCGACTGACCGGCCAACCGGGCATCTGCATGGTCACGCGCGGTCCGGGTGCCACGAACGCCTCGGCAGGTCTTCACATCGCCCGGCAGGATTCGATCCCGATGATCCTGTTCATCGGTCAGGTGCAACGCGATGCCCGTGAGCGCGAGGCTTTTCAGGAAGTGGAATACCGCCGCGCCTTCACCGAATTTGCCAAATGGGTGGGCGAGATTGATGATGCCCGCCGCATTCCCGAATTCGTCACCCGCGCTTTTGCAGTCGCGACCTCCGGCCGCCCCGGCCCGGTCGTGCTGACCTTGCCGGAAGATATGCTGGTGGAAGAGGTTGAGGCGCCGGAAGCCAAACCTTACATGCCGGTAGAAAATCACCCCGGCCGCAATCAGATCGCCAGATTTGCCGAACTGCTTGCCAGCGCCAAGCGCCCAATGGTTATCGTCGGCGGCACGCGCTGGACGGAAGAAAGCGTCACGAAATTCAAAGCTTTCGCCGAGAGATTTAAGCTGCCTGTCGGCTGCTCATTCCGTCGTCAGATGCTGTTCGACCACCTCAGCCCCTCTTACGCGGGCGATGTCGGCATCGGTATCAATCCCGCACTGTCGAAGGAAATCAAGGACGCCGATCTCATCGTGCTTCTCGGCAGCCGCCTGTCGGAAATGCCATCTTCCGGCTACACGATGCTGGATATCCCCTATCCCTCGCAGACGCTGGTGCACATCTTTCCTGAAGCGGAGGAGCTTGGCCGTATCTACCGCCCGGATCTCGCCATCTGCGCCTCCACCAGCGATTTCGTCGACGCACTGGAAACGCTTGAAGCGCCCACCAGCCCCGTCTGGGCGGACCGCACCGCCGCCATGCATGACGCCTATCTGAAATGGTCGACGCCACCGAAAACCGGCCCTGGCCCGGTACAGATGGGTCCGATCATGGAGTGGATCGAAGCCAACGTGCCAGAAGACGCGATTTTTACCAATGGCGCTGGCAACTACGCCACGTGGCTGCACCGCTTTCATCGCTTCCGCCGCTTCAACACGCAATCGGCGCCGACCTCCGGCTCGATGGGGTATGGCCTGCCTGCCGCCGTCGCCGCAAAACATCTGTTTCCGCAACGCGAAGTCGTCTGCTTCGCCGGTGACGGTTGTTTCATGATGCACGGTCAGGAGTTCATCACCGCCGTCCGATACGGTCTGCCGATCATTACCGTTCTGGTGAACAACGGAACCTATGGCACCATCCGCATGCATCAGGAGCGGGAATATCCCGGCCGTGTCAGCGGTACCGATCTCGTCAATCCGGATTTCGTCGCCTTCGCGAAAGCCTATGGCGGCCATGGCGAACTTGTCAAAGAGACTGAGGAATTTGGCCAGGCCTATGAACGTGCCCGGGCTAGCGGCAAGCCGGCGATCATCGAGGTCAGACTGGATGCAGAGGCAATCACGCCTGCCCGGACGCTGACGCAGATTCGTGAGCGGACCTGATATCAGGCATGGACAAGCCTCCGGCATGATGTAAATCCTGACTTGATTGAAAAACTCAGGAAAACGGCATGCCGGACGCTACCCTCCCAGTCATCACGCCCCGCGGCGCGAAAATCGAACCCTCCGCAGGAGCGCCCTTCGAGGCGGTACGTGTAGCCCGCGACGTGCTGCACACCTCGCGCACCGCCGGTCTTGCCACAATCGATCCTGAAAGCAGCTATCCCTACAACACCGCGACAAACGTTGCGCTTGAGCCGGATGGCACGCCGTTCTTTTTCGCGGCCCGCCTGGCGCTGCATGCCCGCAACATCGAGGCGGACCCGCGCATTTCTCTAGTTCTCGCGCCCTTCAACAAGGGCGATGCGCTGACGCTGCCACGACTGACGCTGGTGGGCGAAGCAGTGCTGATCGATGACACGGAGGTCCCGCTGGCCAAGGCGCGCTATGTCGCCCGCTATCCGAAAGCCAAGCTCTATCTTTCCCTTCCCGACACGCAGCTTTACCGCATGAAGACAGAAGGGGTGCAGATCAATGGCGGCCCTGCCCGCAACGCCTCCAACATCACACCTGCCGATCTGCGGACAGACTTTTCCGGCGCGGAAGAGCTCATGGCGGCATCGGAAAACGAAGCCGCTCGCCTCAACGCCATCAGGGGAGAGGCATCCCGGCTCGCCGTTCTGGCAGGCAAGAAATCAGCGGCATGGAAAATTACCGCAATCGATCCTGACGGCATCAACCTCGCCTCCGCCAACGATCTTGCGCGGCTGTGGTTCGAAGAACGCGTAACAGATATGAATCAGCTTGCGAAGGCCTTGCAACAGCCTTCGAAGTAAAGCGCCCAACAGATTCAAAACAAACAAAAAGGCCGGTCGGCATATCACCGACCGGCCTTCTTTTTCAGCCCGTCAAAGCGCTCAGAGAGCAGCCGTGACGATGAACTCGACCTTGTATTCCGGCGTAGCAAGAGCTGCTTCGCTGGTGGCACGCGCCGGCGGGTTTGCCGGGTCGATCCAGCCTTCCCAGACAGCGTTCATTTCGCCGAAGGTGGACATGTCGGAGAGGTAGATGATCGTCTGGAGGATCTTCGACTTGTCCGAACCAGCCAGGGCCAGCAGACGATCGACTTCAGCGAGAGCGGACTTGCTCTGCTCGGTGACGGATACACCCTCGCCGACCTGACCGGCCAGATAAACGGTGTTGCCGTGAACAACGGCACCGCTCATACGCTTGCCCGGCTCGATACGCTTGATGGTCATGATAGGAACTCCTGTAGATTGGCTTGGTAAAATCGAATGCTTCGCGAGCGATCAGCCGCGCAGATGGTGGGTCTTTTCGTAGATCGCCGTCGAACGTGCGCCTGAACGGCAGTAGCCGAGCATCGGACGCTGCAGTTCATCGAGCGCATCCACCATGCCGGCAACCGCATCGGCATCCACGCCGAAACGGCCGACCGGCACGTGTACGATGGTGATGCCGAGCTGTTCTGCGCGTTCGGCAATATCGGCAAACAACGGCTGGCCTTCCTCTTCGCCGTCCGGACGATGGCAGACGATGGACTTGAAGCCCTGCGCCTTGATCTCGTCGAGATCGGCAACGCTGATCTGACCGCTCACAGAATATTCGTCGTCGATACGTCTGATATCCATCTTCATATCCTCCGATAACGCGACAATCTCGCATCCGGGTGCCGCGCAGTCCTGAATTCTGCATCCGATTTAAGGGGTTAAAACCGGTGCGTCAATGATACGCCGTTCCAATTCGGAAGCTGTTCAGAGAATAGAAAAGCGCAAGCCGTAGCTAAGGCTCTCACCGGGTTTCAGCACCTGAAACTCGCCCGCTTTTTCCAGTTCCGCCCGCCCGACCCAACGGTGTGAAACCGGCTCGATGCCAAGCACATTCGCCGGAGCCTTCTGGTTGCGCCACATCTGCAGGTAGGGCAGCGTGTCCGTGCGGAACGCGACCTTGAGAGAGCGTCCACCGATGGCGGCAATCGGCCCAAGCGTCAGCTCCGCCCAGTCCGTGTCGTTTTGTCTGGCGTCTACGCAAAAGACGCTGCCCGGCTCGGCACCGAAACGCCAGCCATGACCGCCATTGTCGAGCATGGCGCCCTCCACCCGCACGCCGTCATCGAACAGACGCGCACCGATGTTCATGTGGTACATATGAAAGACGGGGCGGGCGTCATCGCTGGTGTTCGTCACACGATCCGCAAGGCTCACCTCGCCGCTTGCCCCATCGATCCGCCATACCCTCTCCAGCAATGCGGTTCCACCATCGGCAAGCGTCACGGGAACCTCAGCCCGCACAAGCGCATTTGCCTCTGTGACCTCTGAAGCCACAATCTTAGCGGGATGAGAGGAGAAGGAGCCATGCAGCGGATATTTCCGGCCAGCCGCATCCCCCTCGATACGTTCGGGATGGCGAATGTGGTCAGGGCCGCAGGTGAAGAGAAAGCCTTCCAGCGAGTGGTCGATACGCGGATCGCCATCGTCGGGAATGGCACGGCCGGGTGCGATATCGATGTCTCCGACGAAAAGCGAGCCGATATCCAGCACGGAGGTTTCGTCGAGGAAAACACGCGGAGAACGACCCACCTGAAACTCGCGCATAACAACCTCCTCCGTGGCAATAAAATCGCAGCGATCACGCAAACGCTATCAATCGCTGGTAAAATTAAGATTGCATTAACCGCGAATTCACCTTTTTCACAATAGGGTCAAGATTGCGGTGTGTTTGTCGGTGAGCAAAACAAGGATAGCAGAATCGTGAAACAGTTTCTTAACGCAGCTATGAGCCTGACGATTGCAGCGGCCGCAGTTCTTGCACCGCTACAGGCCGGTGCGCAGCAGCGTTATGGCTATCAGGAACAGCCGGTTCTCGTCACACCGGATGGCCGCGTTCTCGACTTCGTGCCCGACCGCAACGATATCGTCATCAGCCGCGACGCCATGGGCCGCACCGTTCTTTATGACCGCTACGGCAACCTGCTGGCGACCGAAATGCCATCGGGTTACGGACAGCGGCGTCAGGCGCAGCGCGACGCAGACTATTATCCTCCGGCACCCGGCGGCCAGTATCGTGAGCAGCAACGCGACTACGGTTATCGAGACAATGGCAGCATGCGCGATTACAGAGAATATCGCGGCGACGGTAGCGACGACGATTTTTACACCGGCTCCGTTCCAGGACCAGGCTCGGTGGAAAGCGCCCCTCTGAACCAGCCGATGCCGGGCGAATCCACAACTGCCGCAGTCCCCCAGCCGGATCGCCTGATCGAGCGCCACACCCCTGTCACCGCGCCGGTCAACCGCTCCCGTCAGGAGATCGTGGCGCTTCAGGCCTTCCTCGACCGCGAAGGCATCTCGCCGGGCGTCATCGACGGCAAGATGGGCGATAACGTCAACAAGGCCATCGCCGCTTGGCAGGACATGACCGGCGAGAAGCTCGACCCGAACAATTCCGACGACATTCTTGAGCGGCTGCGGTCCTCCGGCGGCATGCCGATTGTCGACTACACGATCACCGCAGCCGATGCGGCCGGTCCCTACGTCGCTTCCATTCCGGACGATTATGCAGCGAAATCGCAGCTTCCCGCCATGTCCTTCACCTCGACGACGGAGGCGCTGGCGGAACGCTTCCATATGGATGAGAACTATCTGAAGGAACTGAACCCCGGCATCGATTTCACGGTCCCAGGCACGATCATCAAGGTCGTGAATCCCGGCGAGACGAAAAAGGGCCAGGTTGCGCGTATCGTGGCGCACAAGGGCATCAAGCAGGTCTTCGCTTATGGGCAGGACGGCAATCTGATCGCCGCCTACCCGGCCACCATCGGCTCCTCGGATACGCCATCGCCGAGCGGCACGCATACGGTGGAACGCGTAGCCCTGAACCCAGGTTATACGTATAATCCGAAGATCAATTTCCAGCAGGGCCAGAACACCCAGATCCTGCAGATTCCGCCAGGTCCGAACGGCCCGGTCGGCACGGTCTGGATTGCCCTGTCGAAGCCCACCTACGGCATCCATGGAACACCGGAACCTTCCAAGATCGGCAAGACCAACAGTCACGGCTGTATCCGCCTGACCAACTGGGACGCCACGGAACTGGCAAAGATGGTCCGCCCAGGCGTCGTGGTGGAATTCGCGGAGTAAGATCATCCGACGGACGAACAAAAAGCCCCGAAGCATACGCTGCCGGGGCTTTTTTTAATGGGATGCAATGTTATCCGCGTTTCTCGGTCAGGAAATATACGAGAGCAGCAGCGGGCATCGCAAAACCGACCCACGAGGCCAAAGACCACTCCCCGACGGAATACGCCCAGCCGCCAACCGCCGAACCGATGGCGCCCCCCATGAAGAAGGTAGCCATGTAAATGCCATTCAACCGGCTGCGGAATTCGGCACCAAGGGTAAAGATGGCGCGCTGCCCCAGAACGAGGTTGGTGGTAACGCCGAAGTCCAGCACGATCGCGGCCGCCACGAGGATCGCCAGCGCAAGATGCGAGCCTTCCGGCGCAAGGTGCGTCACGACGAAGGAAAGCCCCACCATCACCATGGCCGCAAACGTCGCCGGATATGTCCAGCCGCGATCCGCCATGCGCCCGGCAATCGGCGCTGCCACGGCACCCGCCGCACCCGCAAGGGCAAAAAGCGCAATCTCGCCCTGGCTCAGGTTGAAATGCGGGCCGCTGAGATAGAGCGGCGTCGTTGTCCAGAAGAGGCTGAAGGCGCCAAACATGAAGGCGTGATAAATAGCGCGACGTTGCAGCAACGGCGTATTGGCGGCAAGCTTGCCCATCGATGCCATCAGCGCACCATACCCCAGCCTGGCTTCCGGCATGCGAACGGGCAGCAGGCGGAAGAGCACGACCGCGAGGATTGCCATCACCACAGCCGACGCCAGATAAACGCCTCGCCAGGAAACGAATTCCGACAGGAGGCTGGATACGGGGCGCGCCAGCATGATGCCGACCATCAGGCCGCTCATCACGTTACCGACGACACGTCCACGAATGGCGTGCGGTGCCATATGCGCGGCATAAGGCACGATGACCTGAACCGCGACGGAACTGACGCCGATCAGGAACGCAGCAAACAGAAACTGGCTGGCATGCGGCGCGAGAGCGGCGGCCACTAGCGACAGCACCGCCATCGACACGGCAATGACAACCAGCTTGCGGTTTTCAACCAGGTCGCCAAGCGGCACGACAAACAAAAGGCCCACGCCATAACCGATCTGCGTCAAAGTCACGATCAGGCCGGTGGCAGCGGAAGAAAAACCAAGCTCTGCGCCAATGATGCCAGCCAGGGGCTGACCGTAATAGAGATTTGCCGCGATCAGGCCACAGGCAGCGGCCAGCAGAAACGTCAATGCCGGGGAGATGGATGCCATGTTCGCATCACCCTGCCCGTCAAACGCCCGCCCTTCAATTGTATCTGTCGTCATCATCTTCTCCAGATTCGGAAATATTCATTTCCTAATTAAGCATGTCGGACAAAACTGTTGACCGTTTTGCGTACCGACATGCGATCACTAAAAACTGAGGCGAAAGAGCGTGCCCAGAGGGTCGCAGTGCGCTTCAGCCGTAAAAATCAGATGGCAAGCCGCATGGCGAGATCCACGACGGCTGTCATTTCCTCAAGCGTGCGGCCGGTTTTTCCGACCACCCTCATCCCGTACATCATGCATAACAGCGACCGGGCCAGATCGTCGGGATCGATATCGGCGTTGATCGAGCCATCCTGCTGGCCTTCGCGTACGATGCGCGCAACGATCCGCTCCCTTGCCTGCACGGCCCTGTTGACCACCGCCGCCATATCCTCATCGAGCGCGGCAAGATCGGCGACCGCCCCAACCACGAGACATCCTTCGAAACCGGATGCACCATGCGAGCGGGACGCATAAAACATCAGCGCGGCACGAAGCCGTTCACGGCCATTGCCGAGCCCGGCAAGAGCCTCTTCAAAACGCGCCGTCTGAACAGTTCTGTAACGGTCCATGGCAGCGATGAAGACCGCCTTCTTGTCCTTGAAGGCTTTATAGATGCTGCCTTGCGCCAGTTCCATCGCCTCGGAAAGATCACCGATGGACGTGGCATGATAACCGCGCTCGGAAAACACCCGGATCGCTCCATCGAGCGCGGGTTCGATTTCGAACTCGCGCGGACGGCCGCGCTGGCGGTTGTCATGGCTGGATATCTCAGTCTTGGTGCTCATGATCGACATATAGAAAACGATCATTTCCAAATCAAGCAAAAAAATCGGGCCGCCTCCGAAAAGACAGCCCGGATGCCTTCAGGCAGCCTTGCGCATGAAGATACGGTGCGGCTGCGCGCCGGAGCGCATCATTCGCCCCGGCAGTAAACGAAGCACTTCCGTGGCGAAAGCGCGGGCGTTTTCCTGCGCCTTGTCGACATTGCTGACTTTGTTTTTATCAAGACAGTGCAGCGTGCCGCCGTAATCGAAAAGGTCGCGATAGGCCGCACGTTCCGCGATCGGCGTATTCAGAACCGAAACGTTCCTTTCCGCCAGCAGCATCTTCACGAGCAGCAGGGAACGGGTGGTGACCATGGCATTCACACGGGTCAGGACGACGGAATGGGAGATGGCCTTGCCCATCTTGCGGTTCAGGAAATCGATATGTTCAAGCACTTCGGCGGCACCGCGCGCATCCATGGCGCAGCCCTGGACGGGGATAAGCACATGGTCGGAAATGCCGAGCGCCATGGTGAGAAGCGGATTTTTCGTTCCCGGCAGATCGATGATGAAACAGTCCGTGCTGGTCCTGTTTTCACGGATATGCCCCTCCAGCGACGCCATGGTGACGTGCGAGATGACGGAGAGATTGTCGATCTGACCCGAGAGTTCGAACCAGCGCGAAATCCACAATTGCGGATCGGCGTCGAGAACGGTGACGCGGTGGCCGGAGCGGGCAAGCTCCGTAGCAAGCAGCAGCACAGCGGTCGTTTTTCCAGCCCCGCCCTTGGTATTGGCAAATGTAATGACGGACATGACGTCTCCGATAACTCGGAGCCGGATCATGCTCCCATGCGCACCGGGCAAATCATGGTGCTTTCCATAACGTTAACGATCACGGTTAACAAAAGGCTAAGATCGTTTCGCAGCATAACAAAAAACCCGCGAAGACATCGCGGGTTTTCCATAAGTGGAAGCAATTCGGACTACGCCACGCATCCGGCATGACGGACGAGAGCGGCCAACCTCGCAGTTTCCGAGCTGTTCTCAAAAGCAGTCTTCGAACAGTTTTTTCGTATTTTCCAGTGTCATCTCGACGGGATTTCCGCCGCAGCTTGGATCCTTGATCGCCTCTGCCGCAAGTTCGTCGATCCGGTCCGGCTTGATGCCCATTGCCGTCAGATTTTCCGGCACACCCAGTTCCTTGCGAAGCTCCAGCACGTAGTTGTAGAAGCCGTCGAAACCGCCCGAAATGCCAAGATATGCGGCAGCGCGGGCGATCTTGTCTTCGATGGCCGGACGATTGAAGCGCAGCACCGCAGGCATCACCACCGCATTGGTCATGCCGTGATGGGTATTGTAGACGGCGCCGATCGGATGTGACAGCGAATGGATCGCGCCAAGTCCCTTCTGGAACGCCACGGCTCCCATGGCGGCGGCAGCCATCATGTTCGTCCGCGCCTCGATATCCGTTCCCTCATGATAGGCACGGGGAAGGAATTCCTTGACCAGCCGCAGACCTTCCAGCGCGATGCCCTGGCTCATGGGGTGGAAAAAGGGCGAGGAGTAAGCTTCAAGGCAATGCGCGAAGGCGTCCATGCCGGTGCCAGCCGTAATCGCCTTGGGCATGCCAACCGTCAGTTCGGGATCGCAGATCACCACGCCCGGGAGGAACTTCGGATGGAAGATGATCTTCTTCACATGCGTCCGCGAATTGGTGATGACGCTGGCGCGACCGACCTCTGATCCGGTGCCGGCAGTGGTCGGAACCGCGACGATGGGCGCGATGCCCTCGGCATTGGCGCGGGTCCACCAGTCGCCAATATCCTCGAAATCCCAGACCGGCCGCGTCTGCCCGGCCATGAACGCAACAGCTTTGCCAAGATCGAGGCCGGAGCCGCCGCCGAAGGCGACCACACCATCATGCCCGCCATCCTTGAAAGCCTTGACGCCCGCTTCGAGATTGATCTCGTTCGGGTTCGGGTCCACATCGGCAAAGATCGCGCGACCAAGGCCCGCTTCATCGAGAATATCCAGCGCGTGCCCTGTGATCGCCATATTGGCAAGGCCGCGATCCGTTATCAGAAGCGGCCTTTTGATACCGAGCGTCTTGCAGGCGTCCGCCAGTTCCTTGATGCGGCCGCGTCCAAGCTTGACGGCGGTGGGATAGCTCCAGTTGGCGACGATATTCATTTCGTGACTTTCTTCAGATGATAGGATTTCGGACGGGTCAGGTTCTGGAAACCGAGGACGGAAAGCGAGCCGCCACGACCGGTTTCCTTGACGCCGGTCCAGCAGAGCGCAGGGTCGAGGTAGTCCGCGCGGTTCATGAACACGGTGCCAGTTTCGATCTCACGGCCAATGCGCCCTGCCCGCGCCGCATCCTGCGTCCACAGCGAGGCGGTCAGGCCGTATTTGCTGTCGTTCATCAGCGCGATGGCTTCCTCGTCGTTTTTCACCTTCATGATGCCGACGGCTGGTCCGAAGGTTTCCTCCGTCATGAACTCCATGGAATGATCGACATTGACGAGAACCTGCGGTGCGACATAGGCACTCTCGCCGTCATCCGCCGGGAAAAGCTTCGGATCGACCAGCGCCTTGGCACCTTTCGAAACTGCGTCGGCGATCTGCGCACGAACGACCTTGGCGAAACGCTTGTTGGCCATAGGCCCGAGCGTCGTTTCCTCAACCAGCGGATTGCCAAGCTTGTAATTCGAAACCCATGCAACCGACTTCTCAACAAAGGCGTCGTAGAGATTTTCGTTGACGTAGATGCGTTCTATACCGCAGCAGCACTGCCCGGAATTATAGGTTGCGCCATCCATCAGCGTGTCGACGGCGGCGTCCAGATCGGCATCCTCCATCACGTAGCCGGGATCCTTGCCGCCAAGCTCCAGACCAAGCCCGGTGAAGGTTCCGGCGGCAGCCCGCTCGATGGCGCGACCGCCCTCGACCGAGCCGGTGAAGTTGACGAAGTTGAACAGCCCTTCCGAAATCAGCGCCGAGGTCGTCGCATGGTCGAGGAAAACGTTGATGAACACATCGTCCGGCACGCCCGCCTCGACAAAGGCGCGCACCATGCGCTCGCCAACCAGCAGCGTCTGCGCCGCATGTTTGATGACAACCGTGTTGCCTGCCATAAGTGCAGGCGCAACCGTATTGATCGCCGTCATGTACGGATAGTTCCAGGGCGCGATGACGAAGACCACACCATGCGCCTCGCGCTCGATACGGCGTTCGAAATTGCCGCTTTCCTCGATCACGAGCGGAGCCAGCGCATCCGCCGCAATGGAGGCGACATAATTCGAGCGCTCGTTGAAGCCTTTGAACTCGCCGCCGTAACGCACGGGGCGGCCCATCATATGCGCCAGTTCAGGCACCACCTCGCCCACCATCTCGTTCAGACGCGCAACGCCTTTCAGCACGAGTTGAACGCGGTCCTCAAGCGGGCGTTTTGCCCAATCCTTCTGCGCCTTGCGCGCCTTGGCTACGGCGGCACGCGCCGCCTCCAGCGGCATCGCCTCGCGTTCGGCGTAAACCGAACCGTCGATCGGCGAAATATTCTGGATCATGGTCATAATGCTTCTTTCCGTAATTGTTATGCCCGTTCAAAACCGCGGGCGACTTCCCAGTCGGTCACGCGGCGGTCGTATTCCGCCTGTTCCCATCTTGCGGCATGCACGTAATGATCGACCACATCGTCGCCAAATGCGCCCCGCAGCATATTGGAGCCATTGAGGTGATCCGTGGCGTCGCGCAATGTCTTGGGGATTTCGCGAATCTCTTTGCCGCCATAGGCATCGCCGACAAAAGCGGGCTCAAGTTCCAGCTTATTTTCGATGCCGTCAATGCCTGCCGCGAGCAATGCCGCCATGGCGAGATATGGATTGAGGTCGGAGCCGCCGACACGGCACTCAACACGGATAGCCTTCGTGTCTGCGCCGCAAAGGCGGTATCCCGCCGTGCGGTTGTCCATACTCCAGATGGCCTTTGTCGGCGCGAAGGTTCCAGCCATGAACCGCTTATAGGAGTTGATGTAAGGCGCCAGGAAATAGGTGATTTCGCTCGCATGCGCCAGAAGCCCGGCAACATAGTGCCGCATCGTCTGCGACATGCCGTGCTCTGCGTCCTTGTCGAAAAACGCCGAGGTTGTTCCGTCAGCGCTCCACAGCGACTGGTGAATATGGGACGAGCTTCCCGCCGCACTGTAATTCCATTTGGCAAGGAACGTCACGGCCTTACCCTTGGACCAGGCGATTTCCTTGGTGGCGTTCTTGATAATGGCATGCCGGTCAGCCATGGTCAGCGCGTCGGCATAACGAACATTGATTTCTTCCTGTCCGGGCGACGCCTCGCCCTTGGAGTTCTCAACGGGAATGCCCGCAGCTTGCAGCCCCTTGCGAAGCGCGCGCATGACATCTTCCTCCTTCGTCGTCTGGAAGATGTGGTAGTCCTCGTTGTAGCCGCTGGCGAGGTTCAGATCGCGGTATCCGCTGGCGCGGGCGGCATCGAATGTCTGGTCGAACAGGAAAAATTCCAGTTCGCTTGCCATATAGGCCTTCAGTCCCATAGCCTCCAGCCGCGCTACCTGCTTCTTGAGCATCGCACGAGGCGAATGCGGCACTTCGGCATGGGTGTGGTGATCCAGAACATCGCACAGCACCAGCGCGGTCCCCTCCAGCCACGGCACCTTGCGCAGCGTCGAAAGATCCGGCTTCATCGTATAGTCGCCGTAACCGCGTTCCCAACTCGATGCCTTGTAACCCGGAACCGTTTCCATCTCCATGTCGGTAGCCAGGAGATAGTTGCAGCTATGGGTTTCCTGAAACGCGCTTTCGACGAAAAACTCCGCCTGAAAACGCTTCCCCATCAAACGGCCCTGCATGTCCACGAGACATGCCAGAACAGTATCGATGCGCCCGTCGGCAACATCCAGTTTGAGGGCATCGAATGTGTAGCTCGCCATGTTTTGTGTCCGTTCCCTTTTAACGTCTGGCGGGCGGCCGTTTTCCGGCCGCCCCTGTTTTTATCGATGTCAGGCCTTTGCAGCCGCCGCGTCGAGCGCAGCCTGCTTGTGTTCCAGCGCGAATTCTTCCTCCGGCGACAGGATGAGGCGATGACGGCCGACCAATGCGAAATAGGCAATCGCAACGGCGAACCACAAGGCAACCCAGACGACGCCCTTGGTGAAGTTCGGATCCTGGATCTGATAGAGCAGGGTGATGACGGCGATGATGATGGTCAGCACCGCGCCCGGGATGCCGAGTGGAGAACGGAACGGCCGCTCGATGTTCGGCAGGTTACGGCGCAGCATGATGAACGAGATCGCCTGCATGATATAGGAGAACATCGCTCCGAACACGGCCATGTTGAGCAGCACGCTGCCAATGATGCTGCCGCCCTGCTCCGCTCCAAGCGCGAACCAGATGACCATCATGACGCTGAGGCCGACAATTGCGCCCGTCAGCATCGCGACATGCGGTGTCTTGAACTTGGAATGCGTGATGGAAAGCGCAGTCGGAAAGTAACCCGCACGGGAAAGCGAATAGATCTGGCGTCCCTGCGCATAGAGAATGGTATGGAAGCTGGCGATCAGACCCGTGAGCGCCACCAATCCCAGAATAACCACGCCGCCATCACCGTAAACAGCCTTGAAGCCGTCCAGCAGCGGCTCCAGCGACGAACCGAGATGGAACGCGCCAACGCCCGGAAGCGAAGGGTTGAGCAGAACGATCATGAAGGCGGAGATCATCAGCGTGATGATGCCCAGAATGATGCCCTTCGGCATATCGCGTTTCGGATCGACGGATTCTTCCGCCGCAAGCGGCAGCTGCTCGATGGCCAGGAAGAGCCAGACCGCAAAAGGCAGCGTGGCCAGAACACCGGAAAAGCCGAACGGGAAGAACGAGCCATTGCCTTCCGGCAGCTCGACCGCACTTCCGTCCGGTCCGACGCCGATATTCAGCGCCCAGCGCGAAAAATCCATGTTCGGAATGGCGCTGACCCAGAAGAACACCAGAACACCCAGCGAAATCAGTGTGATGACCAGCGTTACCTTGAAGGAAAGTTCGAGTCCGAAGACGTTCAGCGCAAGGAAGATGATGTAGAACAGCACCCACAGGAACGGTGAATAAGCCGGATCGAGTCCAAGGATCGAATTCACATAGGCCGTGATGAAGGTGACGATGACGGCAGGCGTCAGAACATATTCAACGTTCTCGCAAAGCCCCGTGATGAAACCGCCCCACGGTCCCATCGCCGTACGGGCGAACGAATAGGCGGCACCCGTATGCGGCAGCGCCGGGCTCATCTCCGCAATCGAGAATGTCAGCCCGAGATACATGATGGCGATGATGATGCCAGCGACAAGCATGCCGCCCCAGCCGCCGGTAGCAAAACCGAAGTTCCAGCCGGAAAAATGCCCCGAGATCACGGCGCCAACGCCCAGTGACCACAGGGACCATACGCCTGCGTAACGGGAAAGACCCCGCTTCTCAAAATAGGATGCGTCCGCCTTTTTATAGCTGACGCCTGCTGATGAACTGTCCATGCCCTTCTCTCCTGATCTCAAGAAAAAACAAGCCAGTCAGCCGCTATTGGCCGATTGTGCCCCAGTCTCCGGCGCAGCCGGCACGCATGCACGACAACACCTCACGCACTCGCTGTTCCCTGCCCGCATGGCGCCTTTTCGGCTTTTCTGTGCGGTCTTTCCGTTATGAAAAGGCTGGCCCCGGTGTTTTCACCATCGGCCAGCCAGTTGCTCCCTCACTCATCGCAAGATGAGAGCGCCTTCCCCATAAGCTCGTATAGAAAATCTGCCATGACCGACTGCGCGGCAGCGTCGGCGATCAGATCGTTGCGGATCTCGATCATGACATTCAAAAGACCGTCAGGCAGCGCATGCAGCCTCAATGTGTGGGTGACGCCATCCTGCGGTCCATAGGGCTCGTTTCGCCGGACCTCGAGCCGCGCACCCGCAGCCTGCTCGAGCATCGCATCCGCCAGACGGCTGTCCGTATCGTGCAGGATGCCCACTTCCACGTCACGAAACCGCCCGTGATAGACCGGCGTAAAGCTGTGAACTGTCACGATGATCGACTTGCGCCCGGCGGCCAGCCGCTCATTGATGAGGGCATCGATCCGTTCGTGAAACGGCACGTAGAGCGCCGAAGTCCGGGCAAATTTCTCCGCCTCCCCAAGATCGCGATTGCCGGGAATGTCGTAGATTTCACTTTTCGCAGGCATGGCCGAGGCCGATTCCGGCGGGCGGTTGCAATCATAGATCAGCCGCGAAAAGCGTTGGTAGACGAGCGTTGCATCAAGTTTCTGCGACAGCAGTCGCGAAACGGCAAGCGCGCCCGGATCCCATGCAATGTGGCTTGAAAGAATCTCAGGCGTCAGCCCCAGCGTTCCGAATTTTTCCGGGACGGTTGCAGACGCATGCTCGCACACCAGGAGTACATCGCTCCTTGCCGCTGCATTTTCCACGGCGACGGTTTCCCCTTCCGCCTCAGTGAAAAACCGTGAACGTACCGTCATGCACGCACCCCGTCCGAAAAGCCCGCTGCCCCATCAGCCCGAAAAGAATTCTTCACATTCCAGCGACTGTCAAATGGAATTTTGAAATTATCTTTTCATTTTTCCATTGACTCCACGGCGGGCACAGATGTTTATTTTTCCCAATTGCACCGGCGAAAAGACCGGAAGGGGAAAAGTTTGCGAAGCTCGACGGCAACCGTGTCGGACGTCATTCATGCGCATTATGAGACGCTGACCCGCTCGGAAAAGCGGCTGGCGGAAAGCCTTCTCGGCAATTATCCGGTATCTGGCCTGGGCAGCATCACGGCGATAGCGGAAAACGCGGGCGTGTCGACGCCAACCGTGGCCCGCATGGTGCAGAAACTCGGTTACAAGGGATATCCCGAATTTCAGGCGCATCTGCATCAGGAACTCGAAGCGACGATCTCCGGCCCCGTCGCCAAGCATGACCGCTGGGCGACGAACGCGCCGGGACTGCATATCCTCAACCGGTTTGCCGAAGCGATCACGAGCAACCTCCGCGACACGCTGAGCGATCTGGATACCGCCGACTTCGACAACGCCGCCACCCTTCTTTCGGACAGGAAGCGCAGCATCTATTTTGTCGGTGGGCGCATCACCGGCGCCATCGCCGAGTATTTCTTCACCCACATGCAGGTCATCCGCCCCAAAACCGCGCTGATGTCCTCCAACTCCAGTTCATGGCCGCAATATATGCTGAACATGAACGCTGGCGACGTGCTGGTGATGTTCGATATCCGTCGCTACGAACGGGACATGGTAACACTGGCGCAGGTCGCTGATGATAACAATGTGAGCATCTTGCTGTTCACCGATCAGTGGACATCGCCCGTTTCCCGCTTTGCCAAACACACCTTTCGCGTCAGAATAGAAGCTCCCTCGGCGTGGGACAGTTCGGTGGTGACACTGTTCGTCGTGGAAGCGCTGATCGAAGCTGTCCAGAACAACGGCTGGGAAGAAACCCGACAGCGCATGAATTCGCTGGAAGGATTGTTCGAACAGACCCGGCTCTTCAGAAAACCGGGGAAAGGGGAAACTTAAAAACCGGCGTCGTATTTGCGTATTATCGTCACAGAAGACGCAACACGAACTTATTATGTCGTTTCTCAAATATCACGGCGACAACAAGGCGCAATGATGGCAAGAAAACGGCCGGGACCATGACAGGGGCGGAAAACCGCTCTACGAAGTTGTCACATAACATTCATGCAACCCACGTATCAGCGTCCGCCGACGCATGAGACACGAAGAGGAGAACCAAAGTGATCTCACACAGCCGCCGACTGCTATCGCTCACCACAGCCATGGTCATCGCATCCACTGCGATCGCCGCTGCGGAACCGAGCGCCGAACTGATCGCAGCAGCCAAGAAAGAAGGCATGCTGACGACGATTGCCCTGCCCCACGACTGGTGCGGTTACGGCGATGTGATCGCCTCCTTCAAGGCAAAGTATCCTGAAATTCAGGTCAACGAACTGAACCCGGACGCAGGCTCTGCCGACGAAATCGAAGCGATCAAGGCCAACAAGGACAACAAGGGTCCGCAGGCTCCTGACGTGATCGACGTCGGCCTCGCATTCGGCCCGCAGGCCAAGAAGGAAGGTCTTCTCCAGCCTTACAAGGTTTCCACCTGGGACGAAATTCCCGAGAACGTGAAAGACGCCGAAGGCTACTGGTACGGCGACTATTACGGCGTGATGTCGCTTTTCGTGAACAAGGATCTCGTCAAGAACACGCCGAAGGACTGGGCCGACCTTCTGAAGCCGGAATACTCCGGTCAGGTTGCTCTGGCAGGTGATCCGCGCGCTTCCAACCAGGCGATCCTCGGTGTGCTCGCGGCTGGTCTGGCGACTGGCGCGAAAGGCGGCAAGGAAGCCGGTGAAGCTGGCCTGAAGTACTTCGCAGAGCTGAACAAGGCCGGGAACTTCCTGCCCGTCATCGGCAAGGCTGGTACACTGGCACAGGGTGCAACCCCTATCATCGTCGCATGGGACTACAACGCACTGTCATGGGCGAAGACGCTGGACGGCAACCCGCCGACCGAAGTCGTGGTTCCCGAGAAGGGCGTTCTGGCTGGCGTTTACGTTCAGGGTATCTCCGCTTACGCGCCGCACCCGAACGCTGCCAAGCTGTGGATGGAACACCTGTACTCCGACGACGGTCAGCTCGGCTGGCTGAAGGGCTTCTGCCACCCGATCCGCTTCAACGCCATGGCGAAGGCAAACAAGATTCCGAAGGATCTTCTGGATGCCCTGCCGCCCGCAGCAGCCTATGAAAAGGCGATCTTCCCGACGCTCGAAGACGTTGACGCCAACAAGGCTGCCGTCACCGGCGGCTGGGACAGCGTTGTCGGCGCGAATGTGAAGTAAACTGTTGAAAACACTCACCCCGGCTTTTCAAATGGCCGGGGTGCTTATTTGATGAAGACGTCTATGCATTTTCCTTGCGAACCTTTGCGCAAGGGCATGCTCAAAAGATTAAATCTGGGCATCGTTCTCGTCGGAAATCTTTCCGGTGTTCGATCGATGCGCGAAACAGACCGTTTAAAGCGGCGTTCGGGGACAAGGCATGCCATCACCAAACACCGGCGGACCATCCACCGTGAGCAGCAAGCTGCCGCTTCACTGGATAGGTGTGTTGCCATTTGCCGTATTTGTCCTGCTCTTCCTGATTCTGCCGACGATGAAGATCGTCGTCGGCGCTTTTCAGAACGCGGATGGCAGCTTCACCTTTGACAACATCATCGGCCTGTTTACACCTTCGATCCTTGCCGCCTACTGGATTTCGATCAAGATCAGTATCGCTTCCGCATTCTTCGGCTGTCTCATCGGTTTTGCCGTCGCAGCCGCCGTGGTGCTTGGCGGACTGCCTCAGAGAATTCGCGGACCGCTGCTGACGTTCTCGGGCGTTGCCTCGCAATTCGCGGGCGTACCGCTCGCCTTCGCCTTCATCGCGACGCTCGGTCCCGTCGGGCTGCTCACCGTGTTTCTGAAAACACAGATCGGCATCGATCTGCGCATGCTCGGCTTCAACATCCTGTCCTTCTGGGGACTGACGATCACCTATCTGTTTTTCCAGATACCGCTGATGATCCTCATCATTACCCCGGCCCTTGACGGCTTGAAGCGCGAGTGGCGCGAGGCGGCCGAAATACTCGGTGCAAGCGGCGCGCAGTATTGGCGCATGGTGGCTTTTCCCATCCTTCTGCCGTCGCTTCTCGGCACATTCTCGTTGCTGTTCGCCAATGCTTTCGGCGCGGTCGCGACGGCGATCGCACTTACCGGCTCCTCTCTTAACATCGTTCCGATCCTGCTTTTCGCACAGATTCGCGGCGACGTTCTGGGTAACCCCAATCTTGGTTACGCACTGGCTTTCGGCATGATCGTCGTCACCTGCATCGCCAACACGCTCTACATCTGGATGCGCACGCGCAGCGAAAGGTGGCTGAAATGAAACGGCTTTTCGCTTGGGGCGCGCTCGCCTTCGGGATCCTCTATTTCGCCCTGCCGCTGATCGGCATGACGAACTTCTCGCTGAAAATGCGACGCGGCGAATATTCCTTCGACGCCTACGCCAAGGTGCTGGGCGATCCGCGTTTTCAGGAGACGTTCAGCTATTCCGTGATGATGGCGCTGTTCACCATCATATTCGGCGTGGTGCTGGTGGTGCCAACCGCCTACTGGGTGCGTCTGAAACTGCCGGCCCTGCGCCCGGTCATCGAGTTCATCACGCTTCTGCCCTTGGTGATCCCGGCCATCGTCATCGTGTTCGGTTATATCCGGCTCTACAACACGTCCAGCTGGCTGCCGCTGACCGGCACGATAACTGGCACCAACCTGCTGTTGATGTTCGGTTACACGACGCTGGCTCTGCCCTACATGTACCGCGCCGTCGATACGGGACTTCGCACCATCGACGTGACAACGTTGACTGAAGCCGCGCAAAGCCTTGGCGCCGGATGGACGACGATCCTTGCCCGCATCATCCTGCCGAATGTGCTGGTGGCGGTACTGTCGGGTGCATTCCTGACATTCGCCATCGTCATCGGTGAGTTTACCATGGCGGCACTTCTCAATCGCCCGGCCTTCGGCCCCTACATGCAGTTGCTCGGCGCCAACCGCGCCTACGAACCGGCAGCGCTTGCCGTGATTTCCTTCGGCATTACATGGGGTTGCCTTGGTTTGATTCAACTCGTTTCCCGTTATCAAAAGGGCACCCCTCCCAAGGGCTGAGAAAGAAATTTTAATGAGCTTTTTGACACTTCAGAACATCAGAAAATCCTTTGGGCAGGTTCAGGTCGTGCATGACTTCAACATGGCCATCGAAAAGGGCGAGTTTGTTTCCTTCCTCGGACCATCGGGCTGCGGCAAGACAACCGTTTTGCGCATGATCGCCGGTTTTGAAACGCCAACCGACGGATCGATCACCATCGACGGCAAGAACCAGACGACGCTGAAACCCAACCAGCGCAATATCGGCATGGTGTTTCAGGCTTACGCGCTGTTTCCCAACATGAACGTCTTCGACAATGTCGCGTTCGGCCTCAAGGTGGCAGGAAAGCCGAAGGCGGAAATCGAAGCCCGCGTGAAGGAAATGCTGGCGCTGATCCATCTGGAGCATCTGGCGGATCGTTATCCCTACCAGATGTCGGGCGGACAGCAGCAGCGCGTGGCGTTGGCGCGCGCGCTTGCCCCGAAACCCCAGGTGCTTCTGCTGGACGAGCCGCTCTCGGCGCTGGATGCCAAGATCCGCGTCTCGCTGCGCGAGGAAATCCGCCAGATCCAGCAACAACTCGGCATCACGACGATTTTCGTCACGCACGATCAGGAAGAGGCGCTGTCCATTTCCGACCGCATCGTTGTCATGAATGCCGGACGTGCCGATCAGATCGGCTCGCCGTTCGAAATCTACAACAATCCGGCAACCCGCTTCGTGGCGTCTTTCGTCGGAACCCTGAACCTGATCGACGCGACCGTTATAGATGCGTCAGCCAGCACCATTCGCATCGGCGACCAGCAGGTTTCCCTGAAAAAGCCGCTCGGCAAGGGCAATGGTGAAAAGGTGACGGTGGCGCTTCGTCCCGAAGCCGGATCGCTGGGTGACGCCATGAACGGAGACGTGGCCATTTCCGGCACCGTCACCTCAAGCCACTTCCTCGGCTCGGTCATTCGCACACGGCTGGATGTCGGCGGCGCAATCCTGTCTTTCGACATGTTCAACGATCCCGGCACCGCACCGCCATCCATCGGTGAGCGCGTGACGCTGAAATTCGCATCAGAAGATTTGATGATCGTAGCAGAGTAACGGCCTTTTTCCTCCTGAGAAAAAGAGGTAGCCATCCTCAATCTCAGGAGTGAATTCATGCGTGCACTGTTTTACGAGCTGTTTGGCGAAGCCCCGAAAATCGCAAACCTGCCGGACCCAGAACCGACGCCGGGCGGCGTGGTGATCGAGGTCAAGGCAACCGGGCTTTGTCGCAGCGACTGGCATGGCTGGATGGGCCACGACAGCGACATTCACCTGCCGCACGTACCGGGCCACGAGTTTGCCGGTGTCATTTCTGCCGTTGGCAAAAACGTCATGCGCTTCAAAGTTGGCGATCGCGTAACGGTGCCGTTTGTCTCCGGCTGCGGCCATTGCCAGGAATGCCGCTCCGGCAACCAGCAGGTCTGCGAGACACAGTTCCAGCCCGGCTTCACCCATTGGGGTTCCTTCGCCGAATATGTCGCCATCGACTATGCCGACCAGAACCTCGTGCACCTGCCAGAAGAAATGGGCTTCGACACAGCAGCCAGCCTTGGTTGCCGCTTCGCCACCTCATTCCGTGCCGTGGTCGATCAGGGACGCCTGAAAGGCGGCGAATGGCTGGCGGTGCATGGCTGCGGTGGCGTAGGCCTCTCCGCTATTATGATCGGTGCCGGGCTCGGCGCACAGATCGTTGCCATCGACATTGCCGAAGACAAGCTGGCGCTCGCCAGACAGCTGGGTGCAACCGTCACCATCAACAGCCGCAACGTCGCCGACGTGACCGAAGCCGTTCGCGACATCACCGGTGGCGGTGCGCATGTCTCGGTCGATGCGCTCGGCCATCCGCAGACCTGCTGCAATTCCATCAGCAACCTTCGCCGCCGTGGTCGCCATGTGCAGGTCGGCCTGATGCTGGCCGACCATTCCCTGCCGCAGATCCCCATGGCGCGGGTCATTGCGCATGAGCTTGAGATTTATGGCAGCCACGGCATGCAGGCGTGGCGGTATGACGACATGCTGGCGATGATCAAGACCGGCAGGCTATCGCCGGAAAAACTGATCGGCCGCCACATCACGCTCTCGGATGCCGTGACCGCCCTGCCCGCCATGGACAGTTTCAAGGATAGCGGCATCAGCATCATTGATCGTTTCGAATGAGATCCTACATCAAGAAGTCAGACATTCGTCACGGCCATGTCCGTGTTTTCGACGGTCTATCGGACAGCAAGGGATAGGATATGCTGTTTCTCGACAGCATCAGCATGAAGGATCCGGTGAGCGGAGGGGATGAATATCCATTCTCCGTTCCAGCCTTGCGCAACATCGAGCGCCTTCGGTTCAAGACGCCCATAACCTTCTTTGCCGGCGATAACGGTTCGGGGAAGTCGACGCTTCTCGAGGGCCTGGCGGCCGGAATGAACGCCTATGCCATCGGCGCGCACGGTCAGGTTTCCAGCGACGTCTATCTTCAACATGCAGGCACCGTCGCGAATGCCTTTTATTTCGCCCGCAAGAAATATCCGAAAGTCCGCATGTTCATGCGCGCCGAGGACGTTCTGGGTTATGTCCGCCAGCTCAACGAAGAAAGGCTTGATGACTTCCGATGGGAGCGTGAACTGGCATTGAAGAAAGGACAGGATTTTCCGGAAGAGACACCGGAAACATTCCGTCGCATCGTCAGAACCAACCCCATTGATCGACGTTCTCATGGCGAGGGTTTCATCGACATCATGCAACAGCGGCTGCATGGCGCAGGCCTCTACTTTCTCGACGAACCGGAGAGTCCTCTCTCACCGCAGAAGCAGTTGCAACTGGCGGAAATCATCCGGCAGACGGCCGAAAGCGGCGCCCAGCTGATTGTCGCCACCCATTCTCCCGTGCTCCTCGCCATACCGGAAGCCACGATCTACAACTTCAGCGAGGCGGGCATTCACGAACGGCTTTATGATGAACTGGAGAACATCCAGTTTCTCCGGCGTTTTATGGATCGCCCCGGCAGATATATGGAAGACTGATTATCCCTTCTGTTTCATGGCAACCTCGCCGCCGAGGATGTCGGGAAATGACGGCTCCAGGCGGCATTGCAGACACAAAAGGGCTTGTAATTCCGGCCTTATTGCCGCATGCGAACCTGCATAAAGTAATATGAGAAGAACGTGCCATGTCACCCACAACGACACCCGCTTCTGCGCGTCCGCTGAACGCCCAGGATTATAGAACGCTCGGCCTGTCCGCTCTCGGCGGCGCGCTGGAATTCTACGACTTCATCATCTTCGTGTTTTTTGCCACCGTCATCGGCCACCTGTTCTTTCCGCCGGAAATGCCTGACTGGCTGGTCATGATACAGACCTTCGGCATCTTCGCCGCAGGTTATCTGGTCCGCCCGATCGGCGGTATCGTACTTGCGCATTATGGCGATAAGTATGGGCGCAAACGCGTCTTCGCTTTCTCGATCCTGCTGATGGCGCTGTCGACGCTCGGTATGGCTCTGATGCCGACCTATGCGACAATCGGTGTAGCGGCCCCGATCCTGCTCGTGGTACTGCGCATGTTGCAGGGCGCTGCCATCGGCGGCGAGGTTCCCGGCGCATGGACATTCGTGTCCGAACACGTACCCTTCCGTCATGTCGGTCTAGCCTGCGGTTTCCTCACCTCAGGCCTGTCCTTCGGCATCATGCTCGGCTCGCTCATCGCATTTGCCATCAACTCGATCTTCCCTCCGGAAGATGTGGCAGGCTACGCATGGCGCATTCCCTTCCTGCTCGGCGGCGTCTTCGGCCTGATCGCAGTTTATTTGCGCCGCTGGCTGGAAGAAACGCCGATCTTCACTGAAATGAAGAAGTCGAAATCGCTGACGGACAAGCTGCCGCTTGGCCTCGTGCTGAAGCATCATATGCGCGGCGTGATCATTTCCGCACTGCTGACTTGGGTTCTCTCGGCGGCCATCGTCGTCACGACGCTGATGACGGCGACTTTCCTGCAAAAGCTCTATGGCTACACGCCAACGCAGGCGCTGGCGGGCACCAGCTTCGGGACGCTGTTCCTGATCTTCGGCGTCATCATTGCAGGCGCGCTGATCGACCGCATCGGCAGCGGCATCTTCTTCATGGGCGCAAGCATCTTCTTTGGCGTCGCGACCTTCACCTTCTACAGCTATGCCGGCACATCGCTGACGACGATGTTCGCACTGTATGCAGTCATGGGCCTGTCAGTCGGCATGGCAGGGGCGGTTCCATACGTCATGGTCCGAGCGTTTCCGGCATCAGTGAGGTTCTCAGGCCTGTCTTTTGCCTACAATGTCTCATACGCCGTCTTTGGCGGGTTGACGCCGATTGCAGTCACCACGGCTCTTGCCGTCAATCCGATGGCGCATGCGTGGTATCTGGTGTTCATCTCGATTCTCGCCTTCTGCATCGGCCTTTATCTCTATATGCGCGGCAGCGAAGTGGAAAGCCACGTAGGCATCGAGGAACTGGCGACGCTGCGCTCCTGAGACAGGACGGGACTGAACCGAAACAAGAAAGGCGCGGATCACTCCGCGCCTTTTGCATTTGATGACAAGTGACGGCCGTTGAAGTCGTCAGGCCGCGCTGTCGATCTCTTCCTCGGCGTTCGTCGGCACATAGTTCAGAACCGGCCCAAGCCAGCGCTCAACCTCCACCACCGGCATGTCCTTGCGGCGGGCGTAGTCCAGAACCTGATCGCGCTCCACCTTCGCCACGCCGAAATAATAACTCTCCGGATGGCCGATGTAGATGCCGGAAACGGAAGAGCCGGGCCACATGGCGTAGCTTTCCGTTAGTTCAACGCCGGTGGCATTGGTCGCATCCAGCAGCGAGAACAGCGTCTTCTTTTCTGTGTGGTCGGGCTGAGCGGGATAACCTGGCGCGGGACGAATACCCGCATAGGCTTCGGCAACCAGTTCCTCGGCATTGAAGTTTTCCTGTGGCGCATAGCCCCAGAACTCGGTGCGCACCCGCTCGTGCATGCGTTCGGCAAAAGCCTCGGCAAAACGGTCGGCCAGCGCCTTGACTAGAATGGACGAATAGTCGTCGTTCGCCCGCTCGAAGCGCTCGGCGATTGCCACTTCCTCGATACCCGCAGTAACCACGAAGCCGCCGACATAATCGGCAACACCGCTGTCTGCCGGCCCCACGAAGTCGGAAAGCGCCACATTCGGGCGTCCATCGCGCTTGGAAAGCTGCTGGCGAAGCGTGAAGAAGGTCGCCAGTTCTTCGCTGCGATTTTCGTCCGTAAACAAGCGGATATCGTCACCAACAGTGTTGGCAGGCCAGAAACCGATCACGGCACGCGGCCTGAACCACTTCTCCTCGATGATCTTCTTCAGCATCGCCTGCGCATCGCTGTAAAGCTGCCGTGCCGCCTCGCCCTGCTTCTCGTCGTCGAGGATCGCCGGGAAGCGGCCCTTCAATTCCCACGTTTGGAAGAACGGCGTCCAGTCGATATAATGCGACAGCTCTTCCAGATCGTAGGTTTCGAACACCTTCGTTCCGAAGAACTGCGGCTTGACGGGCTGATACGCGGACCAGTCGACCTTCTGGGCATTCTCGCGGGCGCGGGCAAGCGGCAGACGCTGCTTCTCGCGTTCGTTACGTGCGTGTGCTTCGGCCACCTTTGCATATTCGGTGCGAATACCATCGATATAGGCGGGCTTCTGCTCATTCGACAGAAGCGCAGACACGACACCCACCGCGCGCGAGGCGTCGGTAACGTAGATCGCCTGCCCCTTTTCGTAGCGCGGATGGATTTTCACCGCCGTATGAACGCGGCTCGTCGTCGCCCCGCCGATCAGAAGCGGAATATCGAAGCCCTGACGCTCCATTTCAGCCGCCACATGCACCATCTCATCCAGCGACGGGGTGATGAGGCCGGAAAGGCCGATAACGTCAACCTTTTCGGCAATCGCCGTCTCAAGGATTTTTGTGGTCGGAACCATGACGCCGAGATCGATGATCTCGTAATTGTTGCAGGCCAGAACCACGCCGACGATGTTCTTGCCGATATCGTGCACGTCGCCCTTAACGGTCGCCATCAGCACCTTGCCGGCTGCGCTGCGTTCGGAACCGCCGTTCAGGCGCTTTTCCTCTTCCATGTAGGGAAGCAGAACGGCAACCGCCTGCTTCATCACGCGTGCGGACTTCACCACCTGCGGCAGGAACATCTTGCCGGAGCCAAACAGATCGCCGACGACGTTCATGCCCGCCATCAGCGGACCTTCGATAACGTGCAGCGGCCGCGCAGCCCCAAGGCGCGCCTCTTCCGTATCGGCTTCGATATAGTCGGTGATGCCGTTCACCAGCGCATGTTCCAGACGCTTCTCGACCGGCAATTCGCGCCAGGAAAGATCCTGCGCCTTGGCTTCCTTTGCACCGGCACCACGGAAACGTTCAGCGATTTCCAGCAGCCGCTCGGTCGAATCCTCACGGCGGTTCAGCACCACGTCTTCGCAGGCGTCGCGCAGCTCAGGATCGATGTTGTCATAAACGGCAAGCTGACCGGCATTGACGATGCCCATGTCCATGCCGACCTGAATCGCATGGAAAAGGAACACGGCATGCATGGCTTCGCGCACCGGCTCATTGCCGCGGAACGAGAAGGACAGGTTCGAAACGCCACCGGAAATATGCGTCAGCGGCATGGTTTCGCGGATCGTCTTCGTGGCCTGAATGAAGTCCACGCCATAGTTGTTGTGTTCCTCGATGCCGGTCGCCACAGCGAACACGTTCGGATCGAAGATGATGTCTTCCGGCAGAAGGCCTGCCTTCTCGGTCAGCAGCTTGTAGGCACGCGAGCAGATTTCCACCTTGCGAGCGTAGGTGTCCGCCTGCCCGACCTCATCGAAGGCCATGACGACGACGGCCGCACCGTAATTGCGGACCAGCTTCGCCTGCTGGAGAAATTTCTCCTCGCCTTCCTTCAGCGAGATCGAGTTGACGATCGACTTGCCCTGAACGCATTTCAGGCCAGCCTCGATGATCTCCCATTTGGAGCTGTCGATCATCACCGGAACGCGGGCGATATCCGGTTCGGCGGCAATCAGGTTGAGGAACTCGACCATCGCCTTTTCGGAATCGATAAGACCCTCGTCCATGTTGATGTCGATGATCTGAGCGCCGTTCTCGACCTGATCACGGGCAACCGCCAGCGCCGCCGTATAATCACCAGCGGTGATGAGCTTGCGGAAACGGGCCGAACCGGTAACGTTGGTGCGCTCGCCAACGTTGACGAAGGGGATTTCCTTCGTCAGCACGAAAGGTTCGAGGCCGGACAACGACATGAACGGCTTATGTTCCGGGATCGGGCGCGGCTTGTAGCCCTTCACCGCCTCAGCAATGGCGCGGATATGCTCCGGCGTCGAGCCGCAGCAGCCGCCGACGATGTTGACGAGGCCATCGCGCGCAAAACCTTCGACCTGACGCGCCATCATCTCAGGCGTTTCGTCGTACTGGCCGAATTCGTTCGGCAGACCGGCATTCGGATAAGCGCAGATGAAAGTGTCGGCGACATCCGACAGTTCCTGAAGATGCGGGCGCATCGCGTCGGCACCCAGCGCACAGTTCAGGCCGATTGTAAACGGGCTTGCGTGGCGCACGGAATTCCAGAAGGCCGATGGCGTCTGGCCGGAAAGGGTACGGCCGGACAGATCGGTGATCGTGCCGGAAATCATCACCGGCAGATGAATGCCCTTGGCCTCGAAGCGCTCCTCGCAGGCGAAGATCGCCGCTTTGGCGTTCAGCGTATCGAAAATCGTTTCGATCAGGATGATATCGGCACCGCCGTCTATCAGGCCGTCGATCTGCTCGCCATAGGCAATGCGCAGGTCGTCGAAGGACACGGCGCGGTAGCCCGGATTGTTGACATCCGGCGAAATGGAAGCCGTACGGTTGGTCGGGCCGATGGCGCCAGCCACGAAACGGCGCTTGCCATCTTCGCGCTCTGCCCGCAACGCGGCGCGGCGCACAACCTCGGCACCTTCCTTGTTCAGATCGTAGACAGCCCCTTCCATCTCATAATCGGCCTGCGCAATGCGCGTCGACGAGAAGGTGTTGGTTTCGAGAATATCAGCACCGGCCATCGCATAACGATAATGAATGTCTTCGATGGCATCCGGCTGGGTCAGGATCAGAAGGTCGTTATTGCCCTTCTGATGGCAGGCGCAGCCAATGAAACGATCACCACGGAAATGGTCCTCATCGAAACCAAGTCCCTGGATCTGCGTTCCCATTGCACCATCGAGAATGAGAATCCGCTCACTGGCAGCCTTACGCAGCGCCTTCATGATTTCCGCGCCGTCGCGCTTTGCACCTTCCGGGCCGAACAGGTCGTCAAACACGGGCACACTCCTCATTTCGATTTGCAGATCGCAACGCGTCAAGTCACATAAAGATATGTTTATGTCAATATATCTTCAATGCACAGGTATGACTTTGCGCGGTTGCGGGAGACTACGAAATTTCCCTGACAGATGACAGGCTTATAAGGCAAGGATATAAGCCGAAACAGCAATCAGTATGGAGGACCGAATGCCTGACGATGACCGCAAGAACCAGAACTGGAACACGTTGCCATGGCACCGCCAATGGCTGGTCAAGCAGGCAGAAGGGCTTTTCGATTTCTTCCAGTACCGCGCCATCAACCCGGCAGGCGGCTTCCATGATCTCGACGGCAAGGGCGCTCCCTTGCAGCCTGACAACCCGGTGCGTGGCATCCACGCCTCGGCGCGCATGGTGCACTGCTTCTCCATCGGCCATCTTCTGGGGCGTCCGGGCTGCGGCGATATCGTCGATCACGGCATGACATACCTCTGGAACAACCATCGCGATGGCGAACATGGCGGCTACTTCTGGCAGGTAAACGATAACGGCCCGGTTGATGCAACGAAGCAGGGATATGGTCACGCCTTCGTGCTGCTTGCAGCATCGTCGGCCAAAACCGTCGGCCATCCGCTTGCCGACAGGATGCTGGCGGACATTACCGAAATTCTCGAAACGAAATTCTGGGAAGACAAACACGGCGCCATCGCAGAAGAATTCAACCGCGACTGGTCGCCCATCGACACCTATCGCGGCCAGAACTCCAACATGCATCTGACGGAAGCGCTGATGGCGGCCCATGAGGCAACCGGCGAAACCCATTACCTCACCAAGGCGGAGCGCATCGCAGACCTCATCATCCGCCGCTGCGCGGGTGAACTGGATTTCCGCGTCCCAGAACATTTCGACGAGAACTGGACGCTCGACAAGAATTATCGCGGCAACGAGATGTTCCGCCCCTCCGGTTCGACCCCCGGCCACTGGCTGGAATGGGCGCGCCTGCTGCTGCAATTGTGGGTCTTGGGCGAGCGCAGGCACGACTGGATGCCGGTCGCGGCCAAATCGCTGTTCGTACAATCCATGGCGCTCGGCTGGGACCGCGAAAAAGGCGCCTTTTTCTATACGCTCGACTGGAACGATAATCCCGACAAGACGGCAAAGCTCTGGTGGCCGATGTGCGAGGCGGCGGGTGCGGCGCACTTCCTCAACGAGAACCTTCCCGCAGACGGGTTCTACGAAGACAGCTATCGCCGCATCTGGAGCACGATCGCCAACAACTTCCTCGACCATCAGAACGGCGGCTGGCATGAGGAACTGACGGAAAACCTTGTTCCGGCGCGTACACTGTTCCCCGGCAAGGGCGACATCTATCACGCACTTCAGGCGTGCCTCATCCCGCTCTTCCCGGCAACGGGAAGCCTGACGAAAGTCATTGCGGAAAACGGCGGCTCGTACTGAGCCGTCTGCCCGCTAAGGCCACATTCAGAACCCGAGAGTTTCTTCAAACTCATCCCAGGATTGATACATCTCATAACGGCCAATCCCGCGAACAGGGACATGGCCGTAATAGGGCGAAAGCTGGAATTCGGCTGCGGCCTCGCTTTTTCCGGCTACAGCACCGACATAGATCGCCGAGGCGAGCCCCGTCCGGTTCGCGCCATGCTCGCAATGAATCAGGATCGGCTTTTCCGCATTGCGCATGACCGCAGCAAGCATTTCCGCCTCCTCCACCGGAAGCTTTTCGCTGGAACTTAGCGGATAGTCGACAAGCCGGATACCGTGTTCCTGCGCGGCGGCGCTTTCGGCCTCGTACCACGCCTCACGCTTCTCGTTCCGCAGATTGATGATGGTCTTGATACCGTGTTTCCCGGCGTAGGATGCGATATCCTCACCACTCGGTTGCGCCGACCTGTACAGCTCTCCTGGAAGGACCTCGTGGAAATTGCCAGTCAGCTGGCCGATGCCCATATGCGCACCCGCCAGAACAGGCAAGGCGACAGACGCAACGGCAGCGATTTTCAGAAACCCGAGGACGGAACGCAAAACTCAAACCCACTCAAATTCAACGGACGGATCGGGGAGTGCCACCCCAAGCGGGCGAAAACAAGTCGAAACGGACAGACCTCAGTCGAACTCTGCTGAATTGATCGTTACCAGCCATTCGAGCCTGCTCGGCTCCACCCGCTCATTGTTACGCAGCCTGAATGCCCGGCAAACCGTTAAGGTGCCATCGGGCTCTATCCTCACGTTGCTTGCCTGGTAGGGCTCGAAAACCACGGATACCCGAAATCCCGGCTCGAACCCCTCAAGCGTGTAGGTGAGATGCGTCACGGCAACGCTGTTCCCGTTGCGGATCGTGACGCGCAAAGGCGATGCCGGATCGGAGCATGTAGTATCGAGCGCCGCTGTTGCGATGACATGTTCGAGCCTCTTACCACCCTGAAACCAGTCATACATGACGAAAGCGGCGGTGGTTCCCCACACAAGCCCGAGGCACAGAACGGCAGGTTTGAGATATCTCGGAAAGGCGATCAGCGTCATCAGAAGAAGCGCGCTGAGGACGGCAGCAAAAATCACGCCGATCCTCCTCGACCTGAATCAAACTTCACCCGCTTGCTCCTCCCGTGCCACATCGTCGCCAACGATGGCGAAATATTTGCCGCAAACTTATGGGCGATCTCCAAGCTGTCAAGACAACCTAGCGTGACAATAACGACACCTGAACCAGCTCCTTGGACCGTAGCGCCGACAAAACCGGAACCAAATCGCGCACGAAAACGTTGGCGCGTCGGTACACATTCAGGGATCCGGCAACGGGCGTCAACTTCAGGCCTTGGCTGTCACCTCCCGTAACCCATATTAAATGCGCCTAATACATGATATAGAGGTTCGTCAGCTCAGGGAGATAAACAATGAAAACGCTGATCGCATCATCACTGTTCGCCTTGGCGGCAAGCACGGCAATGGCCGCGGATGCCGTTTACGAAACACCCACGCCACCTGTGGCGCAGGAAGTGGTTCCGACCTTTACGTGGTCCGGCCCATACCTCGGTATTCAGGGTGGGGCTGGCTGGGCGAACGGGGATTTCTCCGCCGGCGGGCCCGTAGCGTCTGATAATTTCGATGGCGGTATTCTCGGCGTTTTCGCCGGTTACAATTATCAGTTCGACAACAACTTCGTTCTCGGTATCGAAGGTGACGTCGACTATAACTGGAACGACAACGATTACGCTGGAACGGAAATCGGCACCGATTGGCAAGGCTCCGTTCGCGGTCGCGTTGGCTACGCCTTCGATCACGCCCTGATCTATGCGACAGCGGGCTGGACAGGGACGCGCGGCTTCATCGACACGCCTGCAGGCAACGACAGCACCACCTTCAACGGTTATACCGTGGGTGCGGGACTTGACTATGCCTTCACCGACAATGTGTTCGCCCGGATCGAATATCGCTTCAACGACTACAGCGACAAGGATGTCCTCGGCATCAACACGGATCTCGACCAGCACACCATCAAGGTAGGCCTAGGTGTGAAATTCTGATCTGTCTTAACGGCATGCAACCACAAAGCCCGGCATCAGTCGGGCTTTTTTACGGTCGGATGGCTTTTAGAGATACCGGCACGGTCTTGCCGCAGATGAAATGCAAACAACCAACCATTCACAAACGGTTCAGCAGGTTCGTGCCATCATCCGGGCATAATGAGCCTCTATCTCCTGACGCAGGCTTATGGAGTAGCCCTGATGAAAAAAGTGATTCTTTCGACCCTTGCCGCGCTCGTCGCCACCGGCAGCATCCTCGTATCCTATGGGCCGGTTGCCGCGCAGGAATATCGTCCGCGCTACGACCGTGGCGGCCCGCCTCCCCCGCCCTACCGGGAACACCGTGAACATCGCCGCCACAACGATGGCGCAGCCATTGCCGGTGGATTGGCAGCAGGTGTTATCGGCGGCCTCATCGGCGGCGCGATCGCCAACAACAGCGGACCGCGCTATTACGAGCCGCCACCGCCGCCGCGTCCACGCTGCTGGTACGAAGATCGCCGCGTTCCCAACTCCTATGACGGTGGTTGGCACATGGAAACCATGCGCGTCTGCAACTGACCCGCACGTTACTGACCGGTCAGCCCAAGGCTGGCCGGCCCCCTCCCCGATAAAAATCACCCTCTCGCCAGCCATCACACCCCGCGCAAGTCCGAGGGAGGCGGTGCATTGAAGGCTCTACGCTGCCTGCAAAAGACCGACCGTAAGCCAGCCACTCGCACATACCGGAGTGCCGAAAAACACGTGCTCAGATTCGCGAAGGGTAAAAGGATAAATGGTGGGCCCGGAGGGACTCGAACCCCCAACCAAGCGGTTATGAGCCGCCGGCTCTAACCATTGAGCTACAGGCCCTTTCGGAACAGCAGTCCGAAGCACCGGTTTCGCAATGGTTCAAAACCGGCGGGTCACGCTCTAACCCATATTTCTTGAGCCGACAAGCCATTCATGCTGTCGCAACAGAAGGTTGCCGTAATAGCTTCACAATCTCTGGCAATAGCTGGAGAATGTCGCGCAAAAGTCTGCAGCGGTTTTGTGAGAACGGCATACGACAAATAAAAAGCTGACGCGCGGGGAGCTGATCTGACAGACCGTGACGCGCTTCAGCGCAGAGACACGATCAACGAGGAAACATCATGATGACAAAAACGGTCCGCCTTTTCGCCCTGACCGCGTTCACCGCAGCAACCATCATACCGCTTGCCGGCGCAGCGCTTGCGCAGGAAGCAGGCACGAAAGAAGCAACGATCAGCGTTTCTGGCGAAGGTCAGTCAGCAGTTGCACCGGATATGGCGATCCTGAGTTTCAGCGTCGTCAAGCAGGCGGAAACCGCCGCTGCGGCCCTGTCGGAAAACTCGAAGGCGCTGTCTGAAGTTCTGAAGGCGCTGAAGGCGTCGGCCATCGAAGACCGCGATCTTCAGACCAGCAATTTTTCCGTGCAGCCGCTTTACAAGCACTACGAGCCGAAGGATGGCGTCTACGTCGCCCCCGAAATCACCGGTTATCAGGTCAGCAACGGGTTGACGGTGCGTGTACGCGACCTCAAGAAACTGGGTGAAATCCTCGACACCTCGGTCAAGCTCGGCATCAACCAGGGCGGCGATATCTCCTTTACCAACGACAAGCCCGAAGCAACGGTGACGGAAGCCCGCAAACTGGCGGTCGCCGACGCGCTGGCAAAGGCAAAAACCCTGACCGAAGCAGCAGGGGTGAAACTCGGCCGCGTGATTGAGATCACTGAAAACACACCCCGCCCGATGCCGATGCCCCAGGGCGCGATGCGCGCCTCGATGATGAAGGAAGCCGATAGCGTGCCGATCACATCCGGCGAAAACAACTACAGCGTGGTCGTCAACGTCACCTTCTCCCTCGAACAGTAATAGGGACGTCTGCTCCGGCAAAGTGAAACCGAAAGGAGGCGCCTGTCGCCTCCCTTTTTTATGGCTCCACGCATGCCGTATATCCACGAACGGAAACGCCCCGCCTGACATTTTGCCAGACGGGGCGATCCATTTGATCCGCATGAGGGGGACGGGGATGGTTCTGCGGATCAATTCCTCATGAACGGCGCCGGATTAGCGGCGGATAACCGGGCAACCACGCTCATTGGCGAATACCACGCGATCACGGCCGTGGCGGTCGAAACCGGCGACAACGACGCGACGCGGCGACATATCGACAACGCGAGCACGGCGCAGGCCCATGCGGTTTGCCTTTTCTTCCGCAAGCCATGGTGCGCAACCGCGACGCGGGCCATCCGGACGGCCCCATCCATGACGCGCATCGCCGTGGTAGCCGTCACGAACCTGAATACTAAACTGCACATCAGGACCAGCCGATGCGACCGAGGCCGTTGCGGAAATTCCACCGAAGGCGATAAGCGCTGCAAGACCGGCTTTCGTAAAAGTGCTGAACATGATTCACTCCGTTTCGCTTTTCCGCCGACAGATAACCTGTCCAGCGATTGAGGAGACAATAGGATCCAGCGCCTGAACGGAGTCAGAACCGCATATTCAGCGAAGGTTCATGGTTGCCGCAGGAGTTGTGAGCGAAGCAGCGGCACCTATGGAGAAAGGTGAAGTACGATTTCGCGGCGATGCGGCTGATCGCGATGTTCAAAAAGATAAAGCCCCTGCCAGGTACCAAGTATCGGCTTCCCATCGCTGACGGGTATCCCGATCGAAACGGCTGTCAGAGCCGCCTTGATATGCGCTGGCATGTCGTCTGGCCCCTCCAGCGTGTGACTGACCCAGCGCATCGACGCATCGCTTGAAGGCGGAACGAGACGGCTGAAAAATAACCTCAGATCCCGTTTCACATCCGGATCGGCATTTTCCTGAATCAGCAGCGAACAGGATGTGTGCCGAACGAACACGGTCAACAGCCCCTCGTCCATGCCGCTTTCACTGACGAACCGTCTAGCCTCTGCGGTGAACTCGTACAGCCCCTGCCCTTTCGTAAGAATAGTCGTCTTCTTTTGAGGCACATTATTTCCTTCATATATCGGGAACCAAACACACGTTAAGGACGTTACATCCCATTATTTGGGGGTAGACCACCATCGGCACGTCTGTAATCGCGGGATAAGCCATCCGGCAAGCAGGCGTGTTGCATAAAGGGGAAGGACAACAGATGCTCATGAATGATAAAATCCCCTCCCCTGGAGAACGGGTTCAGTCTTTGTATCCGGCAACGAAAACGGATGCGAAAGACTGACATATGGCATCCACGGATTATCAGGTCGATCTGACGAACTGCGACAAAGAACCCATCCACATTCCCGGTTATATTCAGCCGCATGGCTGTCTGATCGCCTTCGACACTGCCATGCGGGTCACGCTTCGGCACTCGGAAAATTGCGCCGAGATGCTGGGCCTCGAAGGAAACATCAATGGCAGGTCCGCGGAAGAGGTGCTTGGTGCAAAGCTCACGCATGATCTGCGCAATGCACTCACGGTAACGGGCAGATCCATCCGCCCGTCGCTGCTGCCCGGCATCAAGACCAGCAGCGGGAAAATCTTCGATATTGCACTTCACCGGCACAAGTCGGTCACGATCGTGGAATTCGAGCCGTCACGCTCCGAAGCCCAGCCGCTCGGCACGGCCCGCAAGATGGTAGACCGAATTCGCGAGGCCGACAGTGTCGACAGTCTTATATCAAGAACAGCACGACTGATAAAGGCGACGCTCGGTTATGACCGGGTGATGATCTACCGCTTCGAGGAAGACGGCTCCGGAAAGGTTGTTTCGGAGGCCAAGCAACCCGAGCTTGAAAGCTTCCTCGGCCAGTACTTTCCCGCCAGCGATATCCCTCAGCAGGCGCGAACCCTCTACCTCAAGAACACGCTGCGCATCATTTCCGATGCGCGGGGTACTCGTGTTCCCGTTCTTCCGGCGCTCGATGCGTCAGGGGAGCCGCTTGACCTCTCCTTCGCCCATCTGCGCAGCGTTTCTCCAATTCACCTGGAATATCTGCGCAACATGGGTGTCGCGGCCTCCATGTCCATTTCCGTTATCGTGGACGGTGCCTTATGGGGGCTGATTGCCTGCCATCACTATTCGCCGCGCATCCTGTCCATGCAGGTCAGGATTGCCGCAGAAATGTTCGGCGAATTCTTCTCCATGCATCTCCAGGTTCTCAAGCAGAAGCGGCGCCTGAATACGGTCAATCAGGCCCATGGCGCGCTGGACCGTTTTCTGCGCCTTGCCGCTCACCACTCCAATATCGAGGAGCTGCTGGTCGATAGCTTTCAGGATTTCTCCGACCTCATGCCTTGCGATGGCGTCGGGCTGTGGGTGAATGAAAACTGGCACGGCCACGGCAGCGTTCCACCGGACAATGCCATTCCCCGCCTCGCCCGCTTCGTTTCTTCCGTCGCAGAAAACAAGGTCTGGGCAACCCACGCCCTTTCACAGGCAATACCCGAAGCGGAACCCTATGCACATCTTGCCGCCGGGGTGCTGGCGATCCCGCTTTCGCAGGTCAAGAACGACTATCTCCTGTTTTTCCGCAAGGAAATCGTCCAGACGCTGAACTGGGCGGGCAACCCGGAAAAATCCTATGAAACGGGACCGATGGGCGACCGTCTGACCCCGCGCAAGAGCTTTGCCATCTGGAAGGAAACGGTCAGTCTACAGGCGCAACCATGGTCAGAATCGGACCGGGAAATTGCCGAGGCGGCAAGGATCGCGCTGGTCGAGGTTGCTTTCCAGCACAGCGAACTGATGGCGGGCGAACGCGACAGGGCCGAAGTGCGCCAGCGCATGCTGAACGAGGAGCTGAACCACCGCGTCAAGAACATTCTGGCGATCATCAAGTCGCTCGTAGGCAATCCCTCACAGGACGGCAAGACGCTGCAGGAATATGTCGCGGCCCTCAAAGGCCGCATTCAGGCATTGTCCTTCGCCCACGACCAGATCATCCGCGGTGAAGGTGGCGGTGCTCTTCGCGACCTGCTGGAAGCGGAACTCACGCCACATCGCTCTCCGGCGACCGTCGTGTTGCTGAACGGTCCCGAGATCACGCTGGATTCCCGCGCGTTCTCGGTGATGGCGCTCGTTCTCCACGAACTGGCAACGAATGCGGCCAAATATGGGGCGCTTTCTCCGCACAACGGCAACCGCCTGGAAATAAGCTGGGAAATGGACGGCAACCATGATTGCCGCATTCTGTGGCGTGAAACATTGTCCGGCCCCTTGGCCGCGCCATCGCGTGCCGGGTTCGGCACGGCACTCATCAGCCGCAGCATTCCCTATGATCTTGGCGGGCGCAGCAGCATCCGCTACCACCTGGACGGGCTTGAGGCTGAGCTGATCCTGCCTGCACGCAACATATCCGTGAAAATGTCCTCTCTGTCACCGCCGACAAGGAGTGAAATATCCGGTTCGAGGAAAATCCATGATCGGGAGGAAGCATTGAAAATACTGCTTGTGGAAGACCAGATGCTGATTGCCATGGATGTCGAGAACATGCTCGAAAACAACGGCATCGAACGCATCGAAACTGCAACGTCATCGGCAATGGCCATCGAAAAGCTGAAAGCCTATCTGCCGGATATCGCCATCCTGGATATCAACCTCGGCTCGGACACATCCATTCCCGTGGCCAAGGAACTGCACAGGCGCGGAATCCCCTTCATGTTTGCAACCGGTTATGCCGATGGCGTCATGGTGCCGGAAGAATTCTCCAGCGCTCCGATCATCCGCAAGCCCTATGACGAGGACGCCCTGATGTCCGGCATTGGTCTGTTGATCGACAGCATGGAAAGAGCCTGAACAGAAGGGGCATCAGCGCAGTGCGGCCAGCCCTCGCTTTGCCGCATCGGCTTTTGTAACGGCGCCACCGATTTTGAAGCGAAAGGCTGTCACGGCGTAGTTTTCAACGTCGACTTCGCACTGGAACGAAATATCGTGCCACTGACTGCCGACATTGAAAGCGCCGCCCGTCGCGTCGAGCCTGTTGTCTGAAATCAGGCCACCTTTATCCGAAAAGGGCACCATGCCCTGCAGCGCAAACCCGGCGTTCTGAACCTGCGCGATCGCCTCGCTGCTGCAAAGCTGTACGATGCGTCGCCTCGGCGGCAACTCTCCGAACATATGCCGCCTTTGCGCTGGCGATAACATCGTTGAAGACAAGACGCTCTTTGCCGCCGGAAGCTTCTCGGCATTCTGCCTGGCAGCGTCGTCGGCAGGCTTGTCTTCCACGGGTTTCGGCTCCGGCACCGGTGGCTTTTCCGGCGGCGCATCTTCGGTCGGCGCGAGGGATGCGGCGATCTCGCCATCCTCAGACTGGGACGCCAGATCGCTGTTCCGGGCCTCTTCGGTCTTCTCCTCGGTGGCGGGCTTCGGCGGTGTTTCTGGCTCCGCGTCCGCCTTCTCCGGCTCCTCGACCTTGCCGGGTTTATCGACCGGATCGTTTTGCGCCTCCTCCGGCCGCATCGCAATCGACGGCAGGGTCGGCATCAGCGGTGGCGATTGAGGCGTCTCTTCGGCGGCAGGTTGCGGTGGCGGTGGCTGAGGCTCTTCCTTGGCCTGTTCCTCCGTAGCTTGCTGCTGCCCCTCCGGCTTTTCCTCGCCCGCTTTCTGCTCTTCAGGCGGCGGAACGAGATCGACGCTGATACTTTCCGGCTCCTGCGGTTCGGCCATCCGTTCAGGCAACTGAAAAAAGAAAGCTCCGACCACAAGCAGATGCAGCAGCACGGAGGCAGGTATTGCCCACCCCCCTACCCGCCTTTTGCTTGCTGGCACATTCTCTTGCATCGCTCACGCCCGAATCCTGTACGGCCTTACACATAAGCCTTGTCACGAAGTTCGCCAGTGCGCGAAACAAAAAACCCGGCCAGACACTCTGACCGGGTTCAATTTCACGGGAAGCGAAACGCTTAGCTGTCGAGGAACGACCGCAGCTTGCGCGAGCGGCTCGGATGCTTCAGCTTACGCAACGCCTTCGCCTCGATCTGACGGATACGTTCGCGGGTAACCGAGAACTGCTGGCCGACTTCTTCGAGCGTATGGTCGGTGTTCATGCCGATACCGAAGCGCATGCGCAGCACGCGCTCTTCGCGCGGCGTCAACGATGCTAGAACGCGGGTCGTCGTCTCACGCAGGTTCGCCTGAATGGCGGCGTCGATCGGCAGAAGCGCATTCTTGTCCTCGATGAAGTCACCGAGATGCGAATCCTCTTCGTCACCCACAGGCGTTTCGAGCGAGATCGGCTCCTTGGCGATCTTCAGGACCTTGCGGACCTTTTCGAGCGGCATTGCGAGCTTTTCGGCCAGTTCTTCCGGCGTCGGCTCGCGACCGATCTCGTGCAGCATCTGGCGCGAGGTACGAACGATCTTGTTGATCGTTTCGATCATGTGCACCGGGATACGGATCGTGCGGGCCTGGTCGGCAATCGAACGGGTGATCGCCTGTCTGATCCACCATGTCGCGTAGGTCGAGAACTTGTAACCGCGACGATACTCGAACTTGTCGACGGCCTTCATCAGACCGATGTTGCCTTCCTGAATGAGATCGAGGAACTGCAGACCACGGTTGGTGTATTTCTTGGCAATCGAGATCACGAGACGCAGGTTGGCCTCGACCATTTCCTTCTTGGCGATACGGGCTTCACGTTCGCCCTTCTGCACCATGGAAACGATGCGACGGAATTCGGCGATGGAAATGCCGGTTTCGGTCGAGAGGTTCTGAATTTCCTGACGGATTTCCCGGATCGTGTTGCTTTCCTCGCGGGCGAATTCCTTCCAGCCGCGAGCAGCGAGATTGGCAATCGACTTCATCCAGTTCGGATCGAGTTCGGCACCGTGGTACTGCTCGAGGAAGCTGTCGCGCTTGACGCCGTAGGATTCGGCCAGACGCAGCAGACGGCCTTCGTTCTGCATCAGACGCTTGGAAATGTCGTAAAGCTGCTCGACAAGCGAGTCGATACGGTTCTGGTTCAGCGACAGCGACTTGACCGCCGTGATCAGCTGATCCTTCAGTTCCTTGTAGCGACGCTCCTGACCGGAAGACAGCGTACCCGTGCAGGCAAGACGCGCCTCGACCTGCTGATCCTGAAGCTTGCGCAGCTTCTTGTAGGTATCCGCAATGGTATCGAGCGTTTCCATGACCTGCGGACGCAGTTCGGCTTCCATCGCAGCGAGCGAAAGGTTCGACTCGTCGTCGTCCTCTTCTTCCTCTTCCGGCGGAAGACCGTCCCCACCGACGTCAGTCACGTCCTCATCACCGGACGGCGCACGCAACTTGCGTGTCTTTTCCTTCTCTTCGGCAGCCTTGCGGTCGGCTTCGATCTTTTCCGGACTCTGGAACTGCGGCGCAGCCTTGGCTTCCGGACCGGAATAGGTCGTTTCGAGATCGATGATCTCGCGCAGAAGCGTCGTGCCTTCGTTCAGTTCGTCGCGCCAGATGATCAGCGCCTGGAACGTCAGCGGGCTTTCGCACAGGCCCGATATCATCGTCTCGCGGCCGGCCTCGATGCGCTTTGCGATGGCGATTTCGCCTTCGCGCGACAGAAGCTCCACCGAACCCATTTCGCGCAGATACATGCGTACCGGGTCGTCGGTGCGGTCGGTCGGTTCTTTCTTCTTGGTCGTCGCAAGCGCGGTGCCGCCGGAAGGCGCCAGTTCGCCGCCTTCGGAATCGTCACTGTCGGAATCGTCGTCGCTGTCGTTGCTGCCAGCTTCTTCCGCTTCCTCATCCTCGATGACGTTGATGCCCATGTCGGACAACATGGCCATGGTGTCTTCGATCTGCTCGGACGTCACCTCTTCCGAGGGAAGGACGGAGTTCAACTCGTCCATGGTCACATAGCCGCGCTTCTTGGCGGCCTTAATCATCTTCTTGACCGCGTCATCCGAAAGATCGAGAAGCGGACCGTCCGTCGCACCGTCGCGTTCGTTTTCTGCTTCTTCGTTTTCTTTGACTTTGGTTGCCATCTATCTCGTCGCTTTCCCTGACGCTAACACCTGCTTCGCCGCCGCGCCGTCTGCCCTGAAGCATCCGGCTGTATGCCGCGAATCATTGTCAAACACCTAACGGAGTGATCTTTAATTGCCGATTAACCACGGCAGCCGCTGGCGGAATGCAAAGACAGTGCATCCTGAAATGCTTGCTCATGCAATTTCGATCCACCAAGGCCCAATCCACCTTATTTTCCTGAAACGGTGATTCCCGCTATTTCTCGCCCCGTCAAGTCTTTGAAGACAAGACAGACAAGGAAAATCTTAAAAAATGCCGCTTTTGCGGGTTATCACCAGACTATCCCCTATTTAGGATGCCTGCAGCAAAAGGCAACCCCACTTGCACTTTCAATTCGATGGCGCCACCGTTCAACCATGTCCGAAGGCTGGCCCCTTCACCCTGCCCGACATGACGCCGAACCCGTCGATGATCGCTTCCTGGTTCTCCATGCGACCAATTTCAAGCTGCACTTCCGCAAGCGCGCGCACGAGAAGCGTGCCGCGCTCATTATCGGTCGCGTCGGCGATTTCGCGCTCCAGTTCACGCTTCTGCCAGAGCAGCGACTTGGTGCGCTTGTGCAGGGAAAGTGCCTGCACATAGCCCTCGCGGGCATCTTCCAGCGCCGCCTTTTCCGTCGCCGTCCAAAGCCGCGCGTTGCGTACCTGCTGGTCCATGGCCTTCAGAAGCGGCTCGAACTCCTGCTGGCCCAACCGCTCCACCAGCCCTGCCCGCGATATATCCGCCGCACTCTCGGCCGCATAGGTCAGCACCGCCGACCACAGCCGCTGCAGATCGCGGTTCTCGTAATCGATGGCTGCGATCTCGTCATACTCCTCCAGCAGCAGTTCCGGATGGTTGACGATGGTGATGGCAAGAACGCTTTCGCGCAGCGAAGGCTTGGTCTGGTAGCCCTTGACCAGGCCGGACTGCGCCAGCCGGTCGGAAATCGTGCTGGAGGCAGCAGACATCGCCCCGCCTCTGCCTGACTGACCGCCGCGCTGGAAACCGCGACCGGAACCGCCCGCACCACCGTTTCGGCGGAACGTGTTGGCCGCATTGCCACCCTGCTGGAAACGCGGCTGGAAAAACCCGTTCAGCCGGTCCCGCATGTCCTGCTGATAAAAGCGGCGCACCGTCTCATCGGCGATAACGGCAACGATCTGCCGCAGGCGGCTTTCAAGCTGCGCACGTTTTTCCGGCGTATCGAAGGTAACGGACGAGGTTTCGCGGTTCCAGATCATCGCCGCCAGCGGCTTGGCTTCGGAAAGCACCCGATCAAAGGGCGCACGGCCCTCCAGCTTCACCAGATCGTCAGGATCCTTGCCATCGGGCAACAACGCGAAGCTGACGGAACGATCCGGCCTGATATGCGGCAGCGCCAGATCGGCCGCACGGTTTGCAGCCCGGATACCGGCGCCGTCGCCGTCAAAGCACAGGATGGGCTGCGACGACATCTTCCACAGCAGGTCGAGCTGGTTTTCCGTCAGAGCGGTGCCAAGCGGCGCAACCGCGTTTTCGACACCTGCCTGATAGAGCGCGATGACGTCCATATAACCTTCGACGGCAATCACCGTTCCCCCGGCCGCCTGCGAGGCCCGGCGCGCGCGCGCAAAATTGTAAAGGACGTTGCCCTTGTGGAAGAGTTCGGTTTCATTCGAATTGAGATACTTCGCCACAGCATCCGCCGCCATGGCACGCCCACCGAAAGCGATGACCTTTTCCCGCGACGACAGGATCGGAAACATGATGCGGTCGCGGAACCGGTCATAGGATACCGGCACATTTTCATGAATGACGAGACCGCAGGCCTCGATCTGCTCCTTCGGAACGCCCTTGCTGGCAAGATGCTCCTTCAATGCATTACGGCTTTCCGGCGCATAACCCAGCCGGAACGTCTCGATGGTACGCCCCGTCAGGCCGCGATCACGCAAATAGGCACGCGCCCGAGCGCCCGCAGCTGTCTGAAGCTGATCCTGAAAGAACAGCGTCGCCATTTCCATGACGTCTTGCAACGAGGTACGCTCACGCTCGCGCCGTTCCGCCTGCGGGTCGGGCTGAGGCATGGCAATGCCGGCCATGTCGGCAATCTGCTGAACGGCCTCTGGAAAACTCAAGCCTTCGAGGTCCGTCAGGAACCGGAAATGATCGCCGGAAACGCCGCAGCCGAAGCAATGGTAACGCCCCTTGCGATCCTCGCAATGGAAGCTCGGGCTCTTCTCGCCATGGAACGGGCAGCACGCCCAGTAGTCGCCACGGGACGTATTGGTCTTCTTCTTGTCCCAGGACACACGACGGCCGATCACATCGGAGATGTGCACGCGGTCGCGGATCTCATCGAGAAAAGAATTGGAAAAGCGCATGGGTTACCTGTTCGAGGCCAGTCTTTCATATAAGCGCACAAAGGCCGCAACACCAAACCCTAACGCGAACAATACCCGATATTCACAGGTGGCAGCGGCGCGAACCGCTTCCCCCATCCATCGCGTTCCGCCAATTTCGTGGCGATGCAAGATCACCAAAAATTATGTTTTTGTAATTTGAGTGTGCATCTGCGCGATTGTAAAACACCACCTACAGGCAGCGTTTACAAAGATGGCTGCTGGCGGGTGCAGGCATGTCCCCCCACAAAAAAATCGCCTGCGACCATGCGCTTTCGATCCGCCGCAGCGCATCCTCGCCAGCAGAAAAAAGGCAGGGCAGACCACATCTGCCCTGCCTTTATCGTTTACCGAAAGAGAATGCGTTACTTCAGGAGGTCCTTGACGACGCCGGAGGCCTTCGCAAAGTCGATCTGACCCGGGTAGCGCTCTTTCAGCGCGTTCATGCATTTGCCCATGTCGCGCAGACCGGAAGCACCGGTTTCCGAGATCACGGCCTGACACAGTTCACGCACCTTCTCGGCCGGGATTTCTTCCGGCATGAATTCCTTGATGATGACGATTTCCTCGCGCTCCTGAGCAGCGAGTTCAGCGCGACCGGCACCCTCATAGATATTGGCCGATTCTTCGCGCTGCTTGACCATCTTGGTCAGGATCTGCATGATTTCGTCATCGCTCACGGGATCCTTGCCCAAGCCGCGATTGGCGATGTCACGGTCCTTGATCGCTGTCTGGATCAGCCGCACGGTGGACGTACGTCTGGAATCACGAGCCTTCAGAGCGACCTTCAAAGCTTCTGCGAACGTGTCGCGCATCATTTCTTCTTCTCCTTGGGAAAGCACGTTTTGCGCCCTGTGACGCATAAACTTTGCGCCTTATTTTTTTGAACGACATAAACGAGCAGGCACACTCTCGCAAATCAATTGCGTAAAGCCTTGAAAACACGAGGGTTTAAATCCAGGTAAATCGCGCACCCGCAGTTGACCGGTTGGGCTCCTTTCGTTATTTTCCGGCACCTGCACGAGAATTTAACGAAGGGTTGAAACGCGAGGTTTTCGCGCGCCCTTGCCTGCGACCAAAAAATGGCCCCTTTCCCCCTGCCTTTCAAGAGGCGGGATGAGAAGCGGCAGAAACGGAACGAGATGACCGAGACAGCTCCCTGGACAACCCGCAAACCCACCGCAATGCTTGTTCTTGCCGATGGCACAGTGATCGAGGGAACCGGCATCGGCGCGACTGGCAAGGTGCAGGCCGAAGTCTGCTTCAATACCGCACTGACTGGCTACGAGGAAATCCTGACCGATCCGTCCTACCTCGGCCAGATCGTCACCTTCACCTTCCCGCATATCGGCAATGTCGGTACGAATGACGAAGACATTGAAGATCTGACGCCCGCCGCCCGTCGCGGCGCTGTCGGCGTCATCTTCAAGGCCGATATCACCGACCCGTCGAACTTCCGTGCTGCCAAGCACCTTGACGCGTGGCTGAAGGCCCGCGGCGTTATCGGTCTCTGCGGCATCGACACACGCGCCCTGACGGCATGGATCCGCGAAAATGGCGCCCCGAACGCCGTCATCGCCCATGACCCGAACGGCGTTTTCGATATCGAGGCGCTCAAGGCCGAAGCCAAGGCATGGAGCGGTCTGGTCGGCCTTGACCTCGCCATCGAGGCAACCTCGGGCCAGTCGTCTACCTGGACCGAAACCCCGTGGGTGTGGAACAAGGGTTACGGTACGCTCGGCGATGCCGACGCCAAGTATCACGTCGTCTGCGTCGATTTCGGTGTGAAGCGCAACATCCTGCGCCTCTTCGCCGGTCTTGACTGCAAGGTCACGGTCGTTCCGGCCCAGACGTCTGCGGAAGACATTCTGGCGCTGAAACCCGATGGCGTGTTCCTTTCCAACGGTCCCGGCGACCCGGCCGCGACCGGCGAATACGCCGTGCCGGTCATTCAGAACCTCATCAAGACGGACCTTCCGGTGTTCGGCATCTGCCTCGGCCATCAGATGCTCGGCCTCGCCGTTGGCGCCAAAACCGAAAAGATGCATCAGGGCCACCACGGCGCGAACCACCCGGTCAAGGATTACACCACCGGCAAGGTGGAGATCGTGTCCATGAACCATGGTTTCGCGGTCGACACGAAGTCGCTGCCGGAAGGCGTCGAGGAGACTCACGTTTCGCTGTTCGATGGAACCAATTGCGGCCTGCGCATCACCGGCAAGCCGGTCTTCTCGGTCCAGCATCACCCGGAAGCATCGCCTGGCCCGCAGGACAGCCACTACCTCTTCCGCCGCTTCGTCAATCTGCTGCGCGAGAAGAAAGGCGAACCGGCACTCGCAGAGCGCTGATCCGGATCGGTCACATCACGAAATCGGAAACGGCGGGGCAATCCCCGCCGTTTTTTTATTGGGCCTTTTTCATCTCACGCTTCACCAGCAGGACAAAGCGTACCGTCAGCAGAACCGCGGCCGTCGAAAGCCCTATCAGGAAGCCGAACCAGATACCCCGGCCGCCAAGACCGAGCGGAAAGGCCATGATCCAGGCAAGCGCCAGACCAATCGGCCAATAGGACACAAGCGCCAGCATCGCTGGAATGCGCGCATCTTTCAGACCACGCAGCAGCCCGGCCGCAACCGCCTGAATGCCATCGACCAGCTGGAACACACCGGCAATCACCACCAGACCGCTGGCATAGGCAAGCACTTCCGTCGCTTCGGGCAACTTCGCATCAAGGAACCATTTTGCCAGAAACTGCGGTGCAACGGCAAACAGGATACCGCCGCAGATCGCGATGATGCAGGCGATGAGATAGACGGTAACGGCCGCACGGACGAGGCCGGTAAAATCCCGCTGTCCGTGCGCGATGCCGATCCGAACTGTCGCCGCCTGCGAAAGCCCGAGCGGGATCATGAAGGCGATGGACGCAAGCTGAAGCGCAATACCGTGGGCAGCAAGCTCGACGGTACCGATCTGCCCCATCAGGATCGACGCAGCGGCAAACAGCGTCACTTCGGCAAGAATGGTGATGCTGATAGGCAGCCCGAGGCGCAGCACTTCCCACAGGGCATGCCAGTCAGGCCGCCAGAAGCGCACGAACAGTTCGTATTTCCGTGTCTCTTCGCGTGTCTGCACGTATGCGACGATGAAGACGAAGCTGAACGCGTTGACGATCACCGCGACGACCGCTGCACCATTCATGCCCATCGCCGGCAGGCCGAAATGGCCAAGTACCAGCGCATAGGCAAGAAAACCGTTCATCACCAGCATGATGATGGTGACGTAAAGAATGATGCCCGCGCGGCCGATGGCGCTGACAAGTCCGCGCAGAACGTAGAAAAGCAGGGCTGGCAGCAGAGCGAACTGCGCGATGGCAAGATAGTGTCCCGTCAGTTCGGCGACGGCCGGATTTTGCCCGAGAGCAATCAGGATGTTCTCGGCATTGAAGAAGATCGGAAGCGCAAGCAGCCAGTAGACGATGGCGACCCACATGCCCATGCGCAGCGAACGGCGCGCAGCCGTCGCATCACCCTGACCGTAGGCCTGCGCCACCATGGGTACCACAGCCACCGAAAAGCCGGAACCGAAAATGAAGACCACAAAATAGAACTGGCCGGCAAGCACCATGGCCGCCAGTTTTTCCGCACCAAGCTGGCCGACAATGACCATATCGGTTGTATGAATGCCAAGCTGCGCGAGCTGGGCGCCGATAAGCGGGATCCCGAGCGCAAGCGTAGCCTGAAAATGCGAGAACCACGAACCCGTTCCAGCAGGAGCGGGCCCTGTCATGACCGACGAAGACATTTAAATTCACCCGATTGGTAAGCCATGCCACAATTTGGCAAGCGATCAGACGTTGACGAATAAAATATTCGCTTCCGTGAAGCAAGCAGGGCAATCAACGATTAAAATTTATGCAAATCAGCAAAATTCTTGATCGGTTTCCGGCGCGTTTGCGAATAGTCAAATTTAACCGAATGTTACTAAATCTAGCTTATCGATTTTAACATCGCTTAAACCCATTGGGCGTGCGCTGCATGATGCAGAATGTTCCGGCCGTTCAGGCATGTCTCCTCAATACGTCGAGAAGCGCCCGGCCGGGCGCATCCGCCCTCCCAAGGACGTGTAGCTTGTCAAAAAAAACCAATCTGATGACGCGTATTCTGCTCGCTGCATCGCTTCTCGTCATCGCCGCCTTCGTCGGCTTCTCCACCTACATCGATGCCCTGCAGCGCAGGGTCACGACCAATTCCGTGGCCGAAAACATCGAATCCTCGGGCAAGGAAGCCGCCCAAGGCATCGCCAACTGGCTGAACGGTCGCGTCATGCTGACGGATACCGTCGCAAAAACCATGGGCAAGGTTCCCGATGACAACGCGAAACTGCAGTTCCTGCAGAACGATGTGCTGGTCGGACAATTCATGTCCACCTACTTCGGAGACGCCTCGAACGGAAAGTTCACCACATGGCCGCTGCAGCAGCTCCCGGAAGGCTATGACCCGCGCAAGCGCCCGTGGTATCTGGAAGCAGTCAAGGCTGGCAAGCCTGTCCTGACCGAACCTTACGCCGATGCCTCGACAGGCGGCCTCATCATTACCGCAGCTGTCCCCGTCAGCGTGAACGGCACGCTTTCCGGCGTCACCGCCAGCGACTTCTCCCTCGACACGCTCGTCAAGATGATCAAGTCGGTCGATGCAGGCACCGATGGCTACGCCTTCCTTGTCAGCAAGGATGGCAAGATCCTCATCCATCCGGATGCGAAGTTCGTCGACAAGCCGATGACCGATCTTTTCAAGACGAACGCACCCGCCATTTCCTCGGCCATTTCCGAAACGGAAATCGACGGCAAGGGCAAGATCATCAGCTTCATCCCCGTGTCCGGCCTGCCATCCGTCGACTGGTACCTTGGCTTCGTGGTCGACTCAGATGTCGCCTACAGCGCGATCGGCGAATTCCGCCTTGCTGCAACCGTGGCCACCATCCTCGCCGTCATCGTCATGATTGGCCTCCTGGCAACGCTTCTGAGCAGGATCGTCATCCATCCCGTCACGCAGATGACCAGCGCCATGGAAGGATTGGCCGCGGGTAATCTCAATGCCGCGATTCCCGGACAGGAGCGCACGGACCAGATCGGTTCGATGGCCGCGGCCGTCGCCGTGTTCCGGACCAATGCGCTCGAACGTCTCCGCCTTGAGGATGACGCCGAACATACGCGTCATCTGTCCGAGCAGGAACGGAACGAACGTGAGAGATCGGCGGCAAAGGATGCGCAGGACATCCAGTTTGCGGTTGACGCGCTGGCAACGGGCCTTGCGCACCTGTCGGAAGGCGACCTCAATTATCGCATCCAGACACCGTTTGTTGCGCGTATTGACCGCCTTCGTGACGACTTCAACAATTCGGTTGCAAAACTGAACGTTGCCCTGACGACCGTTGGCCAGAACGCACGCGCCATCGATGCCGGCGCAAGCGAAATCCGCCAGTCGGCGGACGATCTGGCCCGCCGTACCGAACAGCAGGCAGCTTCGGTCGAACAGACCGCTGCGGCACTGGAGGAAATCACCACCACGGTCAAGGATTCCGCCCATCGCGCTGAAGAGGTCGGCAAGCTCGTCGCTCGCGCCCGCACCAATGCCGAACAATCCGGTGTCATCGTTGAAGATGCCGTTCGCGCCATGGAAGGCATCGAAAGCTCGTCGTCGGAAATCTCCAAGATCATCGGTGTCATCGATGACATTGCCTTCCAGACGAACCTTCTGGCGCTGAACGCCGGTGTCGAAGCCGCGCGTGCGGGTGAGGCCGGCAAGGGTTTTGCCGTCGTGGCACAGGAAGTGCGCGAACTGGCACAGCGGTCTGCCAATGCCGCGAAGGAAATCAAGACGCTCATCAACGCCTCGACAACGCAGGTTCAGTCCGGTGTGGCGCTCGTCGGCAATGCGGGCAAGGCGCTGGAAACCATCGTTCGCGAAGTGCAGGAAATCAACAAGCATATCTCAGCGATCGTTACCGCCTCGCGTGAACAGTCGACCGGCCTTCAGGAAATCAACACCGCCATCAACACCATCGATCAGGGCACCCAGCAGAACGCGGCCATGGTCGAGGAGCAGACGGCGGCAAGCCACGGGCTGGCAACCGAGGCAGCCGCGCTTAACGAACTGCTGGCGCAGTTCAGACTGGCCGCAGCGGAGCGGCACCGGTCCGAATACGGCCGCGCGGCATAACCGAAGCGCACAACAGAGAGAATAAAAGTGGCCGGAGCGATCCGGCTATTTTTATTTGAGGCGCGTTCAGGAAAACCCTCTTCTGTTCCGCGATCAGTCCTGTAGACATGAGCCTGGGAAATTTCACGGAGGGAAAAAATGTCGGACTTGTTGTGGCGCGGTGTCGCGATGGGCATCGGCGGAACCGTGTTCATGGATATCTGGGCGATCGTTCTGCACAGGGTTTTCGGCCAGCCCGCGCCGAACTGGGCGCCCGTTGGCCGCTGGTTCTGGCACCTGCCGAAAGGCACGGTTTTTCACGACAGCATCGCCAATGCAGCGCCTTACGAAAACGAACTCACGCTCGGCTGGATATCGCACTACGCGGTCGGCATTCTCTACGGCATCATTCTGGCATTGGTCGTTCCAGCCGCATGGTTTCAGGATCCCTCGTTCATCCAGCCATGGATCGTCGGCATCGTGACCGTCGGCGCGGGCTGGTTCCTGCTTCAGCCTGGTCTGGGGATCGGTTGGGCGGCATCCAAGACGCCCAATCCCAACAAGGTGCGGTTTCTGAACCTCGTGGCACATACGATCTTCGCGCTTGGCATGTATGGCGTGGCGCTGCTGATACGCTGAAAGAACAAAGGGGCCGAAAGGCCCCTTTTCATTGTCTCCTGTCAGATGTTGGCGGAGAACGTGTCGCAATCCTCGACGCGCCCGCTCTGGAAGCCGCGCTTGAACCATTCCGCACGCTGGGCGGACGTACCGTGGTTGAAGCTGTCAGGCACCACGTAACCCTGCGTCTGCTTCTGCAGGGTATCATCGCCGATCTGATGGGCCGCGTTCAACGCCTCCTCCAGGTCGCCAGCTTCCAGGATGCCCTTCTGGTCGGTGAACTTGCCCCAGATGCCCGCATAGCAATCGGCCTGAAGCTCCACCCGCACCGACATACGATTGGCATCCGTCTGGCTCATCGACTGGCGGCGGCGGTTGAACTCCGGCAGAACGCCGGTCAGGTTCTGGATATGATGGCCGACTTCATGCGCGATCACATAAGCCTGCGCGAAATCACCGGATGCGCCGAACCGCTGATCCAGCTCACGGAAGAAACTCGTATCGAGATAGACCTTGCGGTCGGTCGGGCAATAAAACGGGCCGCTTGCCGCGGATGCATAACCGCAGGCAGACGATACCTGTCCGGAAAACAGAACGAGCGTCGGCTTCTGGTAGGTTTCCCCGGCGGACTGGAAAATGCCGCTCCATGTATCTTCGGTTTCGGCAAGCACCGTGCGGACGAACGCCGTCGTTTCATCGGAAGACTGGCCCTGCGGCCGCGTACCTGACTGCTGACTCGTAGTGGTCCCACCACCGTCAAGCGAAATGTCACCACCGGAAAGCAGCGTCAGGGGGTTGATTCCCAACACCCAGCTTATGATCAGAATCAGCAGAATACCGCCGATCCCGATACCGCCGCCGCGCCGCCCTACCGGCACACGCAACCCACCACGCCCGAACGGGTCACGCCCGCCACCACCCGGCCCGGCCGACATGCCACGCCGGTCCTCAATGTTGTCCGACTGACGGCGCCCTCTCCATTCCATGCTTTTCTCCCGGCGAAGCCCGCTTTCCTGATCTGCCCAATAACGGCACTATAATACATCTTGTTCCGGAAGGCAGCAGAAGAGAAAGCCGGTTTGCCGGCCCAATTGCCAGGGCACGTAGAGTTTCTGTCGATTCACGAATTTATGGGGTTCCGTTCGTGAAGACATTTGCCTATAAGCCGCTTCTAGCCTGAAATGATTGGAATTGCGCGCCCCGGCCGGTGATCTCTCACCGTGGCCGATTTTTGCGCAACACGAAAGCGGAGAGCCATGCCAAAGCGCCAAGATATTAAATCCATCCTCATTATTGGCGCAGGACCGATCGTCATCGGTCAGGCATGCGAATTCGACTATTCCGGCACACAGGCTTGTAAAGCGCTGAAGGAGGAAGGCTACCGCGTCATCCTCGTCAACTCCAACCCGGCAACGATCATGACCGACCCGGGCCTTGCCGACGCCACCTACGTCGAGCCGATCACGCCGGAAGTCGTCGCCAAGATCATCGCCAAGGAGCGCCCGGACGCGCTTCTCCCGACCATGGGCGGCCAGACGGCTCTCAACACCGCACTGTCCCTGAAGCGCATGGGCGTCCTCGACCGCTACAACGTCGAAATGATCGGCGCGAAGCCAGAAGCCATCGACATGGCCGAAGACCGCGCCCTGTTCCGCGAAGCTATGGCGCGCATCGGCCTCGAAACCCCGCGCTCCATGCTGGCCAACGCCACCGAGATCAAGGACGCCGATCGCAAGAAGCATGAAGCAGCTCGTGCCGAACTGAAGGGCAAGCTTTCCGGCGCAGAGCTGGACAAGGCGCTGGACGAGCTGGAAAACCAATGGAACCTCGGCGAGACGGATCGCAAGCAGCGCTACATGGCACACGCCATGGCGATTGCCGCGCAGGCGATCGATCACGTCGGCCTGCCGGCCATTATCCGCCCGTCCTTCACGCTCGGCGGCACCGGCGGCGGCATTGCCTACAACCGCTCGGAATTCTTCGATATCGTGTCCGGCGGCCTCGACGCCTCTCCGACGACCGAAGTTTTGGTCGAAGAGTCCGTTCTCGGCTGGAAGGAATACGAAATGGAAGTGGTCCGCGACAAGGCGGACAACTGCATCATCATCTGCTCGATTGAAAACATCGATCCGATGGGCGTCCACACCGGCGACTCCATCACGGTAGCTCCTGCCCTCACCCTGACGGACAAGGAATACCAGATCATGCGCAACGCCTCGATCGCGGTGCTGCGCGAGATCGGCGTGGAAACCGGCGGCTCGAACGTTCAGTTCGCCGTGAACCCGAAGGACGGCCGCCTCGTCGTCATTGAAATGAACCCGCGCGTGTCGCGTTCTTCCGCGCTAGCCTCCAAGGCCACGGGCTTCCCTATTGCCAAGGTCGCGGCAAAGCTCGCCATCGGTTACACACTGGACGAGCTGGAAAACGACATCACCGGCGGCGCGACCCCCGCCTCCTTCGAGCCGTCCATCGACTACGTGGTGACGAAGATCCCGCGCTTCGCCTTCGAGAAGTTCCCCGGCGCATCTCCGATCCTGACTACGGCCATGAAGTCGGTCGGTGAAGTCATGGCGATTGGCCGTACCTTCGCAGAATCGCTGCAGAAGGCGCTACGCGGCATGGAAACCGGCCTGACGGGTCTCGATGAAATCGAAATCCCCGGCTACGAGGAAGGCGAAGGTTCCAAGAACGCCATCCGCGCCGCCATCGGCACGCCGACGCCGGACCGTCTGCGCATGGTCGCACAGGCGCTGCGTATGGGCATGTCAGAAGAGGAAGTGCACGAAAACTCGAAGATCGATCCATGGTTCATCGCCCAGTTCAAGGCGATCGTCGACATGGAAGCGCGCATCCGCGAGCACGGCCTGCCGACCGACGCCGAAAACCTGCGCATGCTGAAGGCCATGGGCTTCTCCGATGCCCGCCTTGCAAGCCTGACCAGCAAGCGTCCGAAGGAAGTTGCCGAACTGCGCAACAGCCTGAACGTCCGCCCGGTGTTCAAGCGCATCGACACCTGCGCCGCCGAATTCGCCTCGCCGACCGCCTATATGTATTCGACCTACGAAATCCCGTTCGTCGGTGCTGCCCGCTCGGAAGCGCAGGTTTCGGACCGGAAGAAGGTCGTCATTCTCGGCGGCGGCCCGAACCGTATCGGCCAGGGCATCGAGTTTGACTATTGCTGCTGCCATGCAGCCTTCGCGCTGAAGGATGCGGGCTTCGAAGCCATCATGATCAACTGCAACCCGGAAACCGTGTCGACCGATTACGACACCTCCGACCGCCTGTATTTCGAGCCGCTGACCGCGGAAGACGTGATCGAAATCATGCGCGCGGAGCAGGAAAAGGGCGAACTCGTCGGCGTCATCGTGCAGTTCGGCGGCCAGACCCCGCTGAAGCTCGCGGAAGCGCTGGAAAAGAACGGTATCCCGATCCTCGGCACCGCGCCTGACATGATCGACCTTGCCGAAGACCGCGACCGCTTCCAGAAGCTTCTGATGAAGCTCGACCTTGCGCAGCCGAACAACGGCATCGCCTATTCCGTCGAGCAGGCCCGCCTCGTTGCCTCCGAAATCGGCTTCCCGCTGGTGGTTCGTCCGTCCTACGTTCTGGGTGGCCGCGCCATGCAGATCATCCATTCGGAAGGCCAGCTCCAGACCTACCTGCTGGATACCGTTCCGGGCCTCGTGCCGGAAGACATCAAGCAGCGTTACCCGAACGACAAGACCGGCCAGATCAACACCCTGCTCGGCAAGAACCCGCTTCTGTTCGACAGCTACCTGACCAACGCCGTCGAAGTGGACGTCGATGCGCTGTGCGATGGCGAAAGCGTCTTCGTATCGGGCATCATGGAACACATCGAGGAAGCCGGCATCCACTCTGGCGACTCGGCCTGCTCGTTGCCGGCCCGTTCGCTCAGCAAGGAAGTGCTCGACGAACTGGAACGCCAGACGACAGCGCTCGCAAAGGCGCTCAATGTCGGCGGCCTGATGAACGTTCAGTACGCCATCAAGGACGGCACGATCTACGTTCTGGAAGTCAACCCGCGCGCCTCGCGTACCGTGCCATTCGTGGCCAAGACCATCGGCGCGCCGATTGCCAAGATCGCCGCCCGAGTCATGGCTGGCGAGAAGCTCGATCCGGCGATTGCCGCCTATGGCGAGAAGCCCGACCCGCGCAACCTGAAGCATATCGCGGTCAAGGAAGCCGTCTTCCCGTTCGCACGCTTCCCAGGCGTCGACATCCTGCTCGGACCGGAGATGCGCTCGACCGGTGAGGTCATCGGCCTTGACACCGATTTCGCACTGGCGTTTGCCAAGTCGCAGCTCGGCGCGGGCGTCGACCTGCCGCGTTCCGGCGCGGTGTTCGTCTCCGTTCGCGATCAGGACAAGGAAGGAGTTCTGCCCGCCATCCGCATTCTGGTCGAGGCCGGTTTCAAGGTTCTGGCAACCGGCGGCACGCAACGTTTCCTTGCGGAACAGGGCATCAACGCCGAGAAGATCAACAAGGTTCAGGAAGGCCGTCCGCACATCGAGGACGCCATCCGCAACCGTCAGGTCCAGCTGGTCATCAACACCACCGACAGCAACAAGGCGATTTCGGACTCGAAGTCGTTGCGCCGCGCGACGCTGATGCAGAAGGTGCCGTACTACACCACGATGGCTGGCGCGGAAGCAGCTGCTCTCGCCATCAAGGCACTGAAGGCCGGCAATCTGGAAGTTAAGCCGCTGCAAAGCTACTTCTGATCCGTTATGCTATAAGTGACCGGCTAGCAGCGATGCTGGCCGGTTTTCTTTTGCCCGGATTTTGCCGGGCGCATGGTTTTGGAGATACGGCATGACCGACAAGATGGAGGTTCTGAACGAACGGCTGTTTCCTGTCGATGGCGACACCCTGTTTCGTGCCTTCGCCGAACCTGAACTGCTGGCGCAATGGTGGGGGCCGCACGGCTTCACCAATAAAATCGGAGCATTCGATTTCCGGCCCGGCGGCACATGGCAGATCACCATGACAGCCTCCGACGGTACCGATTTTCACAACACCTCCACGTTTCGGGAAATCACCGCGCCAAAGCGCATCGTCTTCGAACATCACGAGCCGATGCACGTCTACGTCATGGAAATGGACTTGACCGAACAGGCAGACGGCACCCTGCTCAACTGGCGCATGCTGTTCGATGCGACGGATGAAAACCTGCAGATCCGGAAATTCATCGCAGCCGCCAACGAACAGAACTTCGACCGTCTGGAAGAGGTTCTTCGCCAGATATCGAGGAACGGATAACGCGCCACGTCGCGGCGAATACCGGCCGCAGCACTTCCCGGCGTTGATCCGGCATCTTTTTTGACGTTTGCTCGTTTTCGCATTTGCAGAAAAGCCTTCGCGCACAGGGTAAGCCAGGAATATGAACACGACACGGGACGACGAACAGGCAACTCAGCGCGAATGGATTGGTCTGCTCGTCCTTTCCATTGCCTGTCTCATCTATTCGATGGATCTGTCGGTCCTGTTCCTCGCCATTCCGGCAATCGTTGCGGACCTCGATCCCTCCGCCTCTGAACTCCTGTGGATCAACGACATCTATGGCTTCATGGTTGCCGGATTTCTGGTGACGATGGGAACGCTGGGGGACCGTATCGGACGCAGGCGCGTCTTGCTGATCGGCGCTTTCGCCTTCGGCGTCGCCTCCGCGCTTGCCGCCTTTTCCGCAACGTCGCAACAGCTCATCATATCGCGCGCCCTGCTCGGTATTGCGGGGGCGACGATTGCCCCATCCACCCTCTCCTTGATCGTCAACATGTTCAAGAACGAGGCGGAGCGGAACCGCGCCATCGGAATTTGGGGGACAGCCTTTTCCCTCGGCGGTCTGATCGGCCCATTGATCGGCGGTTTCCTGCTGCAACATTTTCACTGGGGATCGGTGTTCCTCATCAATATCCCCATCATGCTGGCGCTTCTTGCCGTCGCGCCCTTCCTGCTGCCGGAATACAGGAACAGCGAAGGTGCGACGATCGATCTCCTGAGCGTCATCCTTTCGCTGGGAACCGTGCTACCGGTCATCTACGGCTTCAAGCACATGGCGGCATACGGCTTTGCCGGGGATCAGCCGCTCGCCATCCTGATTGGCCTTGGCTTCGGTTTCATGTTCGTGCGCCGCCAGAAACGGCTTGCACACCCGCTTATCGATCTGCAACTGTTTCGTATTCCGGCTTTCACAGCCTCGCTGGTCGTCAATCTCGCCGGTGTGTTTTTCGTTTTCGGCGTTTTTCTCTACCAGAACCTCTTTCTGCAGCTGGTGCTCGATCTTTCGCCGCTGTCGGCGGCCCTCTGGTCCGTACCCTCAGCGCTGGTTTTCACCATCATGTCGCTTCAGGCCTACCGCTTCACCAATCGCTTCGGTCCAGTAAAAACGGTGCTGCTCGGCCTTGTCGTCAACGCCATAGGCACGACAGCGATGGCCGCCGCCGTCTACAGTCAGAACATCTATGGCGTGCTTTGCGCCAGCATGCTGGTCGGCATCGGTTTCGTCCCGGTTATCCTGACCACAACGGGACTGATCGTCGGCACGGCACCGCCCGAGCGGGCAGGATCGGCATCAGCGATCTCCGAAACCAGCGCCGAATTCGGCGGCGCTCTGGGCGTCGCGCTTCTGGGCAGCCTCGGCACGATCATCTACCGTGTGGCCATGAACCAGGTGGACCTGAACGGCCTCAGCGAAGGTCAGATTACCGCAGTCTCATCCACGCTCGCAGGCGCGGTGGAGACGGCAAAGGCAATCGGCGCACCGACCGCACCGGAATGGCTGGCCGTCGCACGGGACGGCTTTTCGCTTGGCTTTGCCGCATGCTGCCTGCTGGCATCGGTAACATTGCTGCTGCTTGCTTCGGTCGCGAGACGAATCTATGCGAAAGCCCATATCGATGAAGCGGCCATGGCTTCACATTGACATGACATCCGGCTCAGGCCAACAAACCAGCCTCCACCAACCGTCTGACGCTCGCCATGTCCTCCTTGAACCGCTGCAACTCCTCGGACCGTTTTGCCGCATCGGGAATGCGCAGCAGATAGGATGGGTGCACCGTAACAAACAGCACCCTGCCACCGTCGATCGGCATGGGCCTGCCCCGCAGGTCGGAGAGTTTCTCCTTCGTGCCGGTCAGGGCAAAAACGGCCGTCGCCCCCATCGCAACGACAAGTTTCGGCTGAACCAGATCGATTTCCCGCGTCAGCCACCAGCGACAGCGCTGAACTTCTCCCGCATCCGGGCGTTGGTGGATACGCTTCTTTCCCCTTGTTTCATACTTGAAGTGCTTGACGGCGTTGGTGACGTAAAGCGTTTTGCGGTCCATCCCCGTTTCCGCCAGAACCTGATCGAAAACCTTGCCTGCCGGACCGACAAAAGGACGGCCAGCCAGATCCTCGTGATCCCCCGGCTGTTCACCGACGATCATCACCTGCGCACGCGCCGGGCCTTCACCGAAAACGGTCTGCGTCGCCTTGCAATGAAGCGGGCAAAGCGTGCAGCCTCGTGCCTCATGGCTCAGCCCTTCAAGCGTATGGGCATCGGGCAGGATCGGTGCGGGCCTGTTCTCCGCAGCCGTCTGCAGCCGGTGATGAAACAGCTGGGGCTCGGTCGCAGCCTTGGCAGCCATTTCCAGCACGCGCGCTTCGGCGCCCAAAATCAGATCGGGGATAAGCTGTGCCTCGGGCAGGTTCTTCCAATACTTCTTTGGCATCTCCGCCGTCATCGCCTTGATCTTGAGGCGGGCGGGGTTGAAAATGTTGGCGTAGTAGGTGCGCCAGAGTTCATCCGTTTCGTCGGAGAGATCGGGCTTTTCCGCTGCTGCCCGTGAGGTCTGCAGTGTTATGCCATCCCACTGCGCCGAACCTTTGGGCGTGGCGATCAACCAGTCCATGTCGGTAAAGCGCCGCTGAAAGAAATCCGCCTTGCGCTCGACGATGAAGTGGTCCGGTTCGAACCATGCGATGAAACGCCGCCGCCCGGCCTCGCCTTGCGGCAACGCCACCTCCTTGAAACGCACGAAAGCCGTCATCTTATGGCTGTCGCGCCGGACGGATTTTTCCATTTGCCGCGCGCTTGCCACATCCGGGTCCGACTTGAATTGCAGGAGAGCACGGTCATCACGCAGCCGCCAGAGCAAACGGTAAATCAGCGCAAACCGGGAAGGATCGCTGTGACAGATCACAGCCTCCGCCAGTGGCATGAAGGCGGAGGGAACGTTGATGGGCACGGAGCCCCTGTCCGCTGGCAGAACGGCATCTTCCTCGAAGCCGAACAGACCGGCCCCCTCGTCCCGAAGCCGCCAGTCTATCTCGCCCGGGGCGACACCGGCGCCCAGACAGGCACGCGCGGCATTGCGCCATTCGCCAAAATCTCCCCGACCCTCCAATGTAACCCGGTACATCACAGCAGCGACAATTGTTCCGGCTGCGGCGCGAACATGGCACGCAGATCAGGACGCTCGGTCAGCTTCCCCGGTGTCCAGTCATCCGCCACCACAAATGCCTTTACCTTTTTCAGCGACACACCGAAACGGCCGAGATCTTCCAGCCGCAACCGGCGGAACCGCCGCGACGACAGGATGGAGTTGACGGTTTTGACACCGAAACCCGGCACGCGAAGCAGCAATTCCTTATCGGCCCTGTTCACATCCACCGGAAACGTCTGCCGATTGCCAAGCGCCCATGCGAGCTTGGGATCGATATCGAGATCCAGCATGCCATCCTTCTGCGTCGAGGTAATCTCGCCGATATCGAAGCCGTAGAACCGATAAAGCCAGTCCGCCTGATAAAGCCTGTGTTCCCGCATCAGCGGCGGCTTGATGAGGGGCAGGTTTTTCGACGAATCGGGAATGGGACTGAACGCGGAATAATAGACGCGCCGCAAACCATAGCTGCCGTAAAGCCGGGAGCTGGTGGAAAGAATGGTGCTGTCGCTCGCCCCATCCGCCCCGACGATCATCTGCGTGCTTTGCCCGGCTGGCGCGAATTTCTTCACACGTCTGGTTTTCAGCGTCGGCTCACCCGCCTCCTCGATCTTGAGACGGATATCGGCCATCGACCGGCGGATATTGGCAGGGTGTTTTTCCGGAGCGAACTGACCGATGCCGCTATCGGTTGGCAGCTCGATGTTGATCGAAAGGCGGTCGGCGTAAAGCCCGGCCTCCTCCACCAGATGCGATGAGGCTTCCGGGATGGACTTCAGATGAATGTAACCGCGAAATCCATGGGTCACCCTCAACTCACGCGCGACCCGAACCAGTTCTTCCATCGTGTGGTCCGATGAGCGGATGATCCCGGAGGACAGGAAAAGACCTTCGATGTAATTGCGCCGGTAGAACTCCAGCGTCAGCCAGATGACCTCCTCAACCGTAAACCGCGCCCGCTCGACATTGCTTGAAGAGCGATTGATACAGTAGGCGCAATCATAGATGCAGAAATTGGTCAGAAGGATTTTCAACAGGGAGATGCATCGCCCATCCGGCGCATAGGCGTGGCAGATACCCGAACCTTCCGTCGAGCCAAGTCCGCCGCTTGCGGAAGAGTTTCGTTTTGTCGTGCCACTCGAAGCGCAGGACGCATCGTACTTCGCCGCGTCGGAAAGAATGGCAAGCCGCTCTTTGATTGACTTTTTCATAACTATGTTCTCTATATGTTCCATTGGCAAAAGTCAATTGAACCGTCTAAAAGACTGAATTTTATAACGATTATCCGGAAGTTTAATTTTCTGGCATTTCGCTGTCGTCTTCTGATATAGTCGCCTCAATTCTGATTTTGACACGGTTCCGGAGCCCTGCTCCGGAACCTGTTTCTTTTTGTGTCTGCGAGTACCGCGGCCCGAATGCGAAGGAATAGGAAATGGTAGAGAAAGTACCGATGACTCAGGGTGGATTCGTCAAGTTGCAGGAAGAACTGCGTTGGCGCCAGCAGGAGGAGCGTCCGCGCATCATCGAAGCGATTTCGGAAGCGCGCGCCCATGGCGACCTTTCGGAAAACGCCGAGTACCACGCCGCCAAGGAAGCGCAGAGCCACAACGAAGGCCGCATCACCGAGCTGGAAGATCTGACGGCTCGCGCCGAAGTCATCGACCTGTCGAAGATGTCCGGCTCGAAGATCAAGTTCGGCGCCACCGTAAAACTGGTCGATGAAGACAGCGACGAGGAAAAGACCTACCAGATCGTCGGCGATCAGGAAGCCGACGTGAAGGCTGGCCGCATCTCCATCTCGTCGCCCATCGCCCGCGCTCTTATCGGCAAGGAAGTCGGCGACAGCATCGAAGTCAACGCACCGGGCGGCGCACGGGGCTATGAAATCCTCGCCGTTCAGTGGGGCTGATTTCTGACTGCGCGCTGCGCATTCCGATGAATGCGCAGCCAACGCCGGTTCTCCCTTGAAATGACACATCTTCGTTCCGCTCGGATGGCTTCATTCGAGCAGAACCTGCTTTGGCGGAAAAGACGGAACATCAATTTGTCTCGGGTCGATCTCAAAGACGTGCAGGTGCTGGCACCGAATTTCAAGCGCAGGCTTTCCGGCGTAACGTCCACCATCATTCAGCTCATTCCCACCCAGAACCGGCTGGGGCAGAACGTTGCAACGATTGGTCCCGGGTTGCCGGATCATCTGCCGCACGTCCGTTTCCGCGACCTCTGGCGACTATGGCAGCCCGGTCCGCTTGGGGGCCCACGTACTTGGCATGCCCGGCGCAATCTCGAAATGCTGCCCGGCATCTTCATGCGCGACTTGCTTCGCATGAAGCTGACCCTTGTCTTTACCTCCGCCTCGCAACGCAAGCACAGCAGCTGGACGAAATTCCTGGTATCGAGGATGGACGCCGTCATTGCGACCAGTTCGAAGACGGCAGCCTATCTTGACGTCCCCGCCACAGTCGTCATGCACGGCGTGGATTCCGCGCGCTTTTCCCCCGCTTCCGACAAGGCTGCCGCGAAAAGTACCCTCGGCCTTGATCCTGCGCTGAATTACGTCGGCTGCTTCGGACGCGTACGCCATCAGAAGGGCACGGACCTGTTTGTCGACGCGATGATCCGCCTCCTGCCGGGCCGCCCGGGCTGGTCGGCCATCGTGGCCGGTCGTGCTACCGCGGACCATGTGGAGTTCGAGAACGGACTCAAGGACAAGGTGCGCGCTGCCGGCCTTTCCGACCGTATAAATTTCGTTGGCGAGCACACGAACATCAACGAGTGGTATCGCGCACTCGACCTCTTCGTCGCCCCGCAGCGTTGGGAAGGATTTGGCCTGACGCCGCTGGAAGCCATGGCAAGCGGCGTTCCCGTCGTTGCGACAGACGTCGGCGCCTTCAGTGAGCTTGTCGCAACCCACTCGAATGAGACGGGCGCGATAATTGCTGCCAACGACCTCGACGCGATGGTGGCCGCCACCACCGGCTTCATGGATGACGACGTTCGTCGCCTTGCCGCCGGGCGCAACGGCCGCGGACACGCGACTTCCCGCTTCAGCATTGAAGGGGAAGCACGATCCATTGCCGAAGTCTATGCCGCCTCACTCAGGGGCAACTTGCTTGACACGCTGATGATCGGCAAGGACTCGAAATTCGGGTTAACCAAGGACATTGAGCTTCTTCTGGCCAACATGGCGGAAACAGCGACCGGCGGACAGAGCGCAAGTGCAGGCATCCGCAGCCGCTCCTGGCTGGAACGCCTTTTCCGTGTCCGCCGCGCACGCCTTGCAATCCACAACGAGCGGGTCTTCCCTCGCTGGTTCTCGGCAGCCGACACACATATGGTCATTCCCAATCAGGAACGCTTTCCACGCCGCCATCTGCGCCGCCTGAAAAAAATAGACCTCGTGCTCGCCAAAACGCGCCACGCGGAAGAAATTTTCCGGTCGCTTGGCGCGCAGACCGCCTATCTCGGCTTCACCTCTGAAGACAGGCTGGACGCATCCGTTCCTCGTGACTGGAGCCGCTTCCTGCACGTCGCAGGCGGCAGCACGCTGAAAGGAACGGAAGACATTCTGGCACTGTGGGAGAAACATCCCGAATGGCCAGAACTGACACTGGTCCAGAAGGAGCATCTGGCACCGAAGAGCGTTCCGGCCAACGTCACCCTCATCAGTGGTTATCTTGAGGACGGCGAGCTAAAGAAGCTCCAGAACGGCATCGGCATACACCTTTGTCCTTCCCGCGCCGAAGGCTGGGGCCACCATATGGTGGAAAGCCTGTCGACGGGTGCACTCGTTATCGCCACCGATGCACCACCGATGAATGAGCTTGTCACGGCCCAGAACGGTATTCCCGTAGCCTGTATCCGCAGTGAGCCGCGCCATCTCGGAACCTGCTTCTTCGTCGATCCGGCAGCGCTGGAAAAAGCGGTCGTGACGGCCATCGCGCTTTCCGAGACAGAGAAAGCAGAACTTGGGCGCAGTGCTCGGAAAAGCTACGAGAAAATCCAGGCCGATTTCCGTACCCGTGTGCGCTCCATTTTCAGACCCGATAACGGGAAAACGGAAACAGATGAACGACAGAAGGCCGATCAACCGCAAGAAAACCAATGAACGACCGCGAAGGTGCGAGCAGCAGTCAGCCCTCGACAGCCGCGGTCGTCATACTTGCGACATCAGGCTGATGGATCAAAAAATGAAAGTGATCTGCCGGTTCAGACCTCGACCAGACCGACGCGCTTGACCTGACGGATCGTCAGCATGGTACGCACGGTGTCGACATTTTCGTCGGCGGTCAGAACCTCGATGACGAAATCCTGAAACTCGGTGAGGTTCTTCGCCACGCAATGCAGAAGAAAATCGCTTTCGCCGGAAACCATCCATGCCTGCCGCACGAGCGACCATCCGGTCGTTGCAGCGGCGAATGCCTTGAGGTTGCTGTCCGACTGGCGCTTGAGTCCGACCATGCAGAAAGCGACGAGGTCGAAACCAAGCTTCGGCGCGTTTAACATGGCGTGATAGCCTTCGATGACACCCGCCTCTTCGAGTTTGCGCACACGCCTCAGACACGGCGGCGCCGATATGCCGACCCGTTCGGCGAGCTCGACATTGGTCATACGACCGTCACGTTGCAATTCGCGCAGTATTTTCAGATCGATGGCATCGAGTTCGACGCTGGACACGGGACATTTCCTTATTCGGCGGGGTACTTCCTTGTACTATTCGGGGCAGGATTCGCAAGAATATGCCGCTACGCGGACACAAAATTACACGCAGATCCACAACTGCCTTGTTGGTAACGCAAGGCTGCCCTTGAATAAAGGCACTAGACAACCTTAAATACCGGCAATTGAAGGGTTGCGGCATTGTCTCGCCCATCCCGCTGAAAGGAACACCCCATGTCTGCCCGCCACACCAAGGTCCTCATCATCGGCTCCGGCCCCGCCGGCTACACAGCCGCGATCTACGCTGCGCGCGCGATGCTGAAACCTGTCCTGATCGCAGGCATGGAACAGGGTGGTCAGCTGATGATCACCACCGACGTCGAGAATTATCCAGGCTTTGCCGATCCGATCCAGGGCCCTTGGCTGATGGATCAGATGCTCAAGCAGGCAACCCATGTCGGCGCTGAAATCGTCAACGACCTTGTGACCGAGGTCGAGACCACGGCACGCCCGTTCGTGGTTCGCACGGATTCCGGCCAGGTCTGGACCGCTGATACGCTGATTATCGCCACCGGCGCCAAGGCCAAGTGGCTCGGCATTGAAAGCGAGCAGCATTTCCAGGGCTTCGGCGTTTCGGCCTGCGCAACCTGCGACGGTTTTTTCTACCGCAACAAGGATGTCATCGTCGTGGGTGGCGGAAACTCCGCTGTCGAGGAGGCGCTGTATCTCGCCCATATCGCCAAAACCGTGACGGTCGTGCATCGCCGTGACAGCTTCCGCTCCGAAAAGATCCTTCAGGAGCGCCTGTTCGCCAAGGAAAACGTCAATGTGATGTGGAACACGGAAGTGGCCGAGATCACGGGCGCCCCCGCCAAGCCGCCGATGCCACCGTCCGTTTCCGGTGCGAAGCTGCGTGACACGAAAACCGGCGAGATCACCGAGATGCCGATCGATGGCGTCTTTGTGGCAATCGGCCACGCTCCGGCCGTGGAACTGTTCAAGGGCAAGGTGAAGCTCAAGGACAATGGCTACATGTGGACAGCGCCCGATTCCACCGCCACCAGCGTGGAAGGCATCTTTGCCGCCGGTGACGTCACCGACGACACCTATCGCCAGGCCATCACCGCCGCCGGCATGGGCTGCATGGCAGCGCTTGAGGCCGAACGTTATCTGACCGCACAACAACCGCTTGCAGTCGCAGCCGAATAACCGAAAGGCAGGGTAGGCATGGCAATGCCATTGGACTGGGACAAACTGCGCATTTTCCATGCTGCCGCGGAGGCGGGTTCGTTTACCCATGCGGCAGACAAGCTGCATCTGTCCCAGTCGGCCATCAGCCGTCAGGTCAGCGCACTGGAGCAGGACGTCGGCGTCAAGCTGTTCCACCGCCACGCCAGAGGTCTGATCCTCACCGAACAGGGCGAGCTTCTGTATCGCACCGCCCATGACGTGCTGCTGAAGCTTGAAACCGTCAAGATGCAGTTGACCGAGACGACGGAGAAGCCGAGCGGCAAGCTGCGTGTTACCACCACGGTGGGTCTTGGTCAGGGATGGCTGACGGACAAGGTGCAGGAGTTCCTGCAGCTTTACCCTGAAATGTCCATCCAGCTCATTCTCGACAACGAGGAGCTGGACGTGAACATGCGGCACGCAGACTGCGCGATCCGTCTGCGTCAGCCGCAGCAATCGGATCTCATCCAGCGCAAGCTGTTTACGGTGCACATGCATGTCTACGCCGCCCCGTCCTACATCAACCGCTATGGCGAGCCGCAATCGATCGAGGATCTGGACAACCACAAGATCATCTCGTTCGGCGAACCGGCCCCCAACTACCTGCTGGACGTCAACTGGCTGGAGAATGCAGGACGTTCATCCGACAACACCCGCACACCGCACCTGCAGATCAACAGCCAGACCTCGATCAAGCGGGCGTGCCTGCTGGGTATAGGCATTGCCTGCTTGCCGGATTACATCGTCGGGCGCGATCCAGGCCTAATACAGCTGTCGCTGGCGGCGGATATTCCCTCGTTCGATACCTACTTCTGTTATCCTGACGAGATGAAAAACGCTGCAAAACTGAAAGCATTCAGAGATTTCATCGTTGCCAAGGCGCGCAACTGGAACTTCTGACGCAAAAACAGGGTGCAACAGAACATCAGCAAGCAGGATCAAGCCGTTGGGCGACAATCCCGAGGGCTCTCAAACTGTGCGTGACCGGACAGATTTGCATAAAAAATATACCGGAAACATGCAGAATTGCACAGAGCGCATGCCTGACCTGCACAAAAAAGAGTTGATGGCTGCACAAAAAAGCACCATATCGCACTCAGCTGATGCACACGGTGGCTTTCCTCCCAGTTCCACCGCATCAGCTGTTCCCCTCTGGAGGTTTTTAACCTTCACACTTAAAAGGGCCCTGGATCTTTCCGGTGGCCCTCTTTTTTTGCCCGCAATAATTTTCCGCAATTCTCCAGAATACCGCGAAATACAACCTTGTTTTGCAACCGCTGCAATCCCATATGTAAGTCAGCTGCCGCGGTTGACGTTTACGCGCTGGGCAGCTGTTCCCCTCTGGAGGTTTTTGACCTTCAAACTATCAGGCCGCGGAGAAATCTAGCGGCCTTCTTTTTTCCTGACGGCCACATTCCTGGTCAGGCTTCATGGGTTGCGCCAATCCCTTCTAGACAGTCGCCGGCACCGTTCACGGAAGTGTGAGTTTAATATCGGAATTTATCGATATATAAATCGCCAATATCAGATTTAAGAGAAACGCCAATGAACCCGGAGGACATCCTCAAAGCCATCTCGCATCCGGCAAGACTGAAATTTCTGGAGTGGCTGAAACACCCGGAAAAACATTTTTGCCAGGATCATCCGTTCAGCATGGGGGTGTGCGCCAACCAGTTTCAGGTCGGCGGACTGTCCCAATCGACAGTCTCTTCGCATCTCGCAATCCTGCAGGGCGCTGGCCTCATCAAATCGAAGAAGGTCGGCCAGTGGGTATTTTTTGAACGGAACGAGGAAACGATCGACGCATTTCTCGACTATCTGAAAAAGAACCTCTGAGCCTCCCAAGCTTCGAGCCGCTTGCGCGGATGACCGCGCAACTTTGCCAACCGACCAGAAAGTGAAGTCGTATGACCAGTCTTTTCGAACCGGCACAGGCCGGCGATATCACGCTTTCCAACCGCATCGTCATGGCACCCCTTACCCGTAACCGTTCGCCGGGTGCAATCCCCAACAACCTGAACGTCACCTACTACGAACAGCGCGCGACGGCCGGGCTGATCGTGACGGAAGGCACCCCGATTTCCCAGCAGGGCCAGGGTTATGCCGATGTTCCCGGCCTATACAAAAAGGAAGCCATCGAGGGCTGGAAAAAGGTGACGGATAGCGTGCACGCCGCTGGCGGGCGCATCGTCGCCCAGATCTGGCACGTCGGCCGCATCTCGCACACCTCGCTGCAGCCGCATGGCGGCCAGCCAGTGGCACCGTCCGCAATCCGCGCCAAGTCCAAGACCTATATCATCAATGACGACGGCACCGGCGCATTTGCCGAAACCTCTGAGCCGCGTGCCCTGACCCTTGATGACATCGGACTTATTCTGGAAGATTACCGCACCGGCGCGCGTGCCGCACTGGATGCGGGCTTTGACGGCGTGGAAATTCATGCCGCCAACGGATATCTGATCGAGCAGTTTCTGAAGTCCAGCACCAACGAGCGCACCGACCAGTACGGCGGGTCCATCGAGAACCGCGCCCGCTTCCTGGTGGAAGTCGTTGATACGGTGGCCAAGGAAATCGGCGCGGGTCGCACCGGCATCCGCCTCTCTCCTGTGACACCCGCAAACGATATCTTCGAAGCCGATCCCCAGCCGCTTTACGACTACGTTGCCGAACAACTCGGCAGCCGTGGCCTTGCCTTCATCCACGTCGTTGAGGGTGCAACCGGCGGCCCGCGTGATTTCAAGCAGGGCGACAAGCCTTTCGACTATGACGCCTTCAAGACTGCCTATCGCAATGCTGGCGGCAAGGGTCTGTGGATCGCTAACAACGGTTACGACCGCGAAACGGCAATCGCGGCCGTCGGGGATGGCAAGGTCGATGCGGTCGCCTTCGGCAAGGCTTTCATCGCCAACCCGGATCTGGTTCTGCGTCTGAAGACCGGTGCGCCGCTGAATGAACCCAACCAGCCGACCTTCTACGGCGGCGGCGCGCAGGGTTACACGGACTATCCGGCCCTCGCCTGATAAAATACCGGACACCGCGCTTTCGTAAAGAAGCGCGGTGTTTACAGTTCAAAGACGCTTTCGCGCCTGCCGTGCCACGAAATCGGAAAATGCGCCTATGATAAATGCATTGGGCACATGCAGCGCCTGAAGAAAACCGTTGCCCGCTTCCCGGCCGATGCTCATCAGCCCGACCTGCAAGCAGTAAAGAACCAGCAGGACCGAGGCACGAGAGAGGTTTTGGCGAAGATCGTCGTAGCGCAGCGCCAGCAGCACCATGGAAACGACAGGAAGCGCAATCAGCATTCCTAGCGCCTTGTGTGCTTCAAGCAGCGAGCCGTCGTAATAGATTGACAATCCCGCCAGCAACACCTGCACGAAAATCAGCACCGGTATGCTTGCCGAAATCAGGACGAACACCTTGTACGGACCGGTCGCGCCCGTGGTCGGGGTGGTCATCGCCCCCTCCCCGCTGCCCCGGCAAGGTGATGCCCATCCGATGACAGGTCGCGTTCCGGTTCAAGACAGCCCAGTCCCGCAAGGGTTTCCGACACGGCTAGGTCGATTGGCGTTTGCGGTTCCTCACCGAGAAACTCCACGAGCCTGCGGTTGCTCATCCGGATCGGCATGCGCCAGAGATATTCCATCTCCACCACTTCTCGGAACAAAGGCACGAATGGTGCGGCCAGCTTCAACAATCGCCATGGCACCCGACGCATCCTGACGGGATCGCCGGAAACACGCTCGATAGCCCTGACGAGCTGAACGCCGTCGAAATCCCAGAAACCGTCCATATGAAAGACCGCAAAGGTCGAAAGCTCATCTGCCCGATCCAGCAGCCGGCCGATTGTTTCGGCAACATCCGGCAGATAGGCCCACTGATGCCCCGCATGAGGATAGGCGGGGTTCGAGACGCTGCGAACGGGTTTGCCAGGACGGACCAGCATCTGCGAAAACCAGTTGTTTTTCGCCCCGGGTCCGAAAAAATCACCGGCTCGGACAATCAGTACCGGAACACCACGGACTGAGGCCTCCCTCAGCCGTCGCTCCATTTCCTTGCGCAGTACGCCCTTGCGGGTGAATGGATTTTGCGGACTTTCCTCTGTCAGAACCGGAAAGGCATCGGCGCCGAAATTATAGACCGAGCCGGGAAACACGATCCGCGCGCCCACAGCCTTCGCCGCAGCAATCGTGTTGTCCAGCATCGGCAGAACCTGCGTATCCCAGTTCTGATATCCGGGTGGGTTGACCGCGTGCACGATCAGATGGGCGCCCTGTGCCGCAATCATGACGTCTTGCGGATTCAGCGCATCGCCAGCCACATACTCGATATCGCCCTTTACCTTCAGAGACATCGCCCGGCGTGTCATTGCCCTCACCCGCCAACCGCGTCGCAGGAGCGCCTTCGATATCTCACCGCCCACGCCACCCGTCGCCCCGGTCACAAGCGCGAGGCGGGTACCATCCTGTACCGAAACCTTGTTGTTTTCAGAAATCATTGCCGTCACTCCATTATCTGCGCTGGAGTATCGGGCGGTTCTGGATTATACGAAATTGTCGAAATAAGTGGATCGGTCATACAAAATCTTATGATAAAGAGCCGCGACGTCAGCTGGGACTTTTACCGCACCTTTCTTGGCGTGCTCCGGGATGGTTCGCTCTCCGCTGCCGCCCGTGAGCTGGGCATTACCCAGCCGACCGCCGGTCGCCATATCGGAGCGCTGGAAGAAGCAATCGGTTTCCCGTTGTTCATTCGCTCACCGCATGGACTGATGCCAACGGAGGCCGCACTTGCACTGCGCCCCTATGCGGAAAATCTGGCGGCCACCGCATCGGCACTCATGCGCGCCGCGTCCGGCGAAGTCGGCAAGATCGAAGGTACGGTCCGTATCAGTGCGTCGGATATCATCGGGGTGGAAATACTGCCCTCGATCATCACCGCTTTGCAGGAAACGCATCCGAAGCTGGAAATAGAGCTTTCGCTATCCGACACGCTGGAGGATCTGTTGCGACGCGAGGCGGATATCGCCATTCGCATGACCGAGCCGCAGCAGGACGCGATCGTGATGCGATACATCGGTAATTTCCGGTTGGGTTTTCATGCCACGCGCAAATATCTGGAAAAAGCCGGGATACCGGCTGAAATGAATGATCTCGATGAACATCGCCTGATCGGTTTCGACCGTAAGACGCCGTTCATCCGTGCGGCGATCCAGAACATGCGCTCACTCAAACCGGAAATTCCTGACGCTGAGGAGATTTCGTTCTCCGTCCGCGCAGATAGCAACCTTGCCCAGCTGGCGATGATCCGCGCCGGCGCCGGCATCGGCGTCTGCCAGATCGGAATGGGTCAGAAAGACCCGGAACTTGTGCGCGTTATCAACCACATCGACATCCCGCTACACACCTGGGTAGCCATGCACGAGAACCTGAAGACGTCGCCAAGGTGCCGCGCTGTTTTCAGCGCGCTTGTCGATGGCTTGAAAGCCCATCTGAAAGAGACGGACCCGGACGCGCCGCCCCAGAGGCGGTAAAAGCGCTCAATATTGTCTTGCCTGCGATTGACGGGAGGTCTTGTCCACGATCTCCGCCTCCGGCCGGTCACCGCCTTGGCTATATTCCTCGTGCCAGCGGCCCGCTTCATCCTGATAGCTGATCTCCTCGTCATCTCCTCCGACCTGCTGCTCTGCGGCAACGATGCGCGCAGCCTGGACGGCATCGGAATAAGACGGGAATGTTTCGGAATAAGCGCCATTCAGCCGATAGGCAAAACCTCCATCATGTTCCACGATTTCATACACCACTTTGGTCATGCATGCTTCCTCCTGATTCAGGCGACATGGCATTGACCGCGCTTCAAAACGTGGCGTCCGGCGGACACCACTGCGCGGGCGGCATGTCCTCGATCAAACCACTATCCTCCCAAAAACGCGTCAACGCAAATCCTGCTTGATCTGAAAGACGATACGTCACAGCCTGCTGATCATCAGGAAAAGGGAAAACAATGGCAGGTTCAATTCTGAGACAGGAGCGCATGTTGCTGCTGGCTATACCAGCGGCGATTATCGCCTATCTGGCTGAGCATACGGTATTCGAAGCTGGCAAAACGGCCTCACTCATCGCCGCTATCGCCCTGATCGGTCTGATCGTTCTTGTATCGATGCGGGTCGCACATCATGCTGAAATACTCGCCGCCAAGGTTGGCGATCCATACGGCACGATGATCCTGACGCTGTCGGCAGTGGCGGTGGAGGTTCTGATCCTTGCGATCATCATGAGCGAATCCAGCTCGCCGACCCTGGTGCGCGACACGATCTACTCCGCCGTCATGATCGATATCAACGGCATCCTCGGTATCGCCGCGTTGCTCGGCGGTCTGCGTCATGGGGAGCAGCCCTATAATGATGATTCCGCCCGCACCTATGGCGTGATGATCCTGACCGCCATGGGTATATCGATGATCGTTCCGGAATTCATACCCGAAGCGAAGTGGCACTTTTATTCCGCCTTCACCATCTTTGCCATGATCGCGCTCTACGCCCTCTTCCTGAAAATGCAGGTGGGTCCGCACAGCTACTTCTTCAGTTATGCCTATCCCCGCAGAGCCCAGCCGGGTGGTCACGCGGAAGATGGTCATGGAACAGATGAGGAAGAAGGCAGCATTTCGCTGTCCATTGGCCTCATCATCGCCGGCGTGGTGCTGATCGGCGTACTTGCGGAATTCATGTCGGCCTTTCTGACCGAGAGCATCGAGGGATCAAACGCACCGCCCGCGCTGATGGCGGTCGTGGTCGCGACGATTTCGGCATCGCCTGAAATTCTCACCGCCCTGCGCTCTGCCCTAAGAAACCGCATGCAGGCAGTCGTCAACATCGCCATGGGCGCGTCGCTCTCGACCGTGATCCTGACCGTTCCGGTGATGGAGGGCATAGCGCTCTACACCGGCCAGCCCTTCGTCATGGCCATGACGCCGGTGCAGACCGTCATGGTTTTCATCACCCTCATTGCCGCCGCCATCAACCTCAACGATGGCGAAACCAACGCCATAGAGGGAATGACGCATTTCATTCTCTTCGCCACCTTCATCATGCTGCTTTTCCTCGGACTTTGATCCGCCGGAAAACAAAAAAAGCCCGGCATCTCTGCCGGGCTTCTTCAAAAAGGCGGTGTGCTTAGCGGCAATTTGCGCAGAAGCGCTGGATGCGCTTGCAGGCTTCCTCGAGCAGGGCTTCCGACGTCGCGTAGGAAATGCGGAAGTTCGGGCCAAGACCGAAGGCCGAGCCGTGAACCACGGCAACACCTTCCGTTTCCAGAAGCTCGGTGACGAAATCCTCATCGGTTTCGAGAACCTTGCCGGACGGAGCCGTCTTGCCGATAAGGCCAGCGCACGACGGGTAGACGTAGAAAGCACCTTCAGGCGTCGGGCAATTGATGCCCTTGGCCTGGTTCAGCATGGAAACGACCAGATCGCGGCGGCCTTCGAAAATCTTCTTGTTCGCCGGAATGAAATCCTGCGTTCCGTTCAGCGCTTCGACGGCAGCCCACTGTGCGATGGAGGTCGCGCCCGAGGTCTGCTGACCCTGGATCATGTCCATGGCCTTGATGAGCGGCAGCGGACCGGCAGCATAACCGATACGCCATCCAGTCATCGCGTAAGCTTTGGAAACACCGTTCATGGTCAGCGTGCGGTCGTAGAGCGCAGGCTCGACTTCGACAGGCGTGGCGAACTTGAAGTCGCCGTAGGTCAAGTGCTCGTACATGTCGTCCGTCAGGATCCAGACATGCGGGTGCTTGAGCAGAACGTCGGTCAGAGCCTTCAGTTCGTCATGGCTGTAGGCCGCGCCCGACGGGTTGGACGGCGAGTTGAAGATGAACCACTTGGTCTTCGGCGTAATGGCCTTTTCCAGGGCTTCCGGCTTCAGCTTGAAATTGTCTTCCAGCGTGGTGTTGACGAAAACCGGCGTGCCGCCGCAGATCGCCACCATCTCCGGGTAGCTGACCCAGTACGGGGCCGGAATGACGACTTCATCGCCGGGGTTCAGCGTTGCCATGAAAGCGTTGAAGAGAATCTGCTTGCCGCCGGTTCCGACGATCGTCTGCTCCGGCTTGTAGTCCAGGCCGTTCTCGCGCTTGAACTTTTCGGCAATCGCCTTGCGCAGTTCCGGAATCCCCGAAACAGGTGTGTATTTCGTTTTGCCCGCGTTGATCGCGGCAATGGCTGCTTCCTTGATGTTGTCGGGCGTATCGAAATCCGGCTCACCTGCGCCAAGGCCAATGACGTCGCGACCCTGAGCCTGCAATTCGCGAGCTTTCTGCGAAACGGCGATGGTGGCGGATGGCTTTACGCGGGAAAGAATGTCGGCAAGGAAGGCCATTTTTATCGGTCCTGTTGAAGTTGACATCAGCAGAAGCCGGAAAATGCAGCTTTCTGCGGCATTTTCTATGTCGAAAGACACGCCGTCTTTCAAGGCCAAAAGCCCGTCTATTTGGAATAACGAAGATTTAAATATTGCTTAACCCGGAAGTAACGCTTCAGCGATAAAATCATGACGTGAAATCGTGTGTTTTGCGGCTGGTAAAAATATGGCGCAGAAAAGCATCTTCTCCAGTCTCGTTCGCGAAGCCAACGGAACCTGGTGCACGACATACCGCAACTTCAGTTTGAGATCGGCTTTGCAGCCGATATTTCGAAGAACTGACCGCGGACCTCTGGATATCGATTCCTTCGAGGGCCTCGTACGCCCCTATCGCGGCGAGGAGGCGGTGACGCCCGGCGAATTCTTTTCTCTCGTCGCACAGGAAGACATCGAAAATATCGACAGCATCCTGCGTACGGTTCACATTCTCAACACCGGCTGCCTGGATCGTTCCCGCGCGCGCATCTTCGTCAACTTCCACCCCGGCCTCTTCCAGACACCTGCCAAGATGCGGCAGGAGGTGGAGCGTATGCGCCTTGCTGCCCACGAGGCTGGCATGACGGCCGATCGCATCGTCTGCGAAATCTCCGAGAAAAAGGCCTCCGATACCCGCATGGTGGCGGATTTCGCCTATCACATGCACGACATCGGCTTTCGCGTGGCGCTCGATGACTATGGCGCAGGCGACTCCGATATCGAGCGCGTCAAGCTCATCAAGCCAGACTACGTGAAGTTCGAGCCGGGCTGGGTTCAGGAGTTCATGAGCAACTCGGCAGGCGCCGCATTGTTGCGCCTCATCGTCAGCCAGTTCCGCAACGACGGTATCGAACCCGTGTTCGAAGGACTGGAATCACGATGGCAGGTCGATCTCTGCGAGGAGCTCGGCGTGGTGCTGATGCAGGGATATGTTCTGGCCAGACCCGAACTCGCGCCGACAAGTTTTGATGAGCGTTTCCCAGAACTTAGCGGCGAACGTTTCAACATGTCGACGAGAGCGGAGCGGGCGATTTCAGGCCAGCCACTCTTCAAGGAAGAGCGGCTCACGGACATTCGCCAGCCACGGCAGACGAAAACCTTTGGAAAGCGTGGCGCCTGACACCACGGACCGCCGTTAACCCGCGCCTTCATATTGCCACAATAAATACTGTGGAACGCCCGATTTCCGTCTCCAAGCAGTCTATTTCAAAGCCTTTTCTGTTCGTTCAGAGCAGGGACAAAAGGCAACTGGACGATGTTTACCAACGACCGGACTTCCGTAGAAAGATTGCGGGCGAAAAGAACATTGTTTTCCGTCTGGATGGCAATCGCAGCCTTTCTTGTCATCGTCACCATGGCCGCCGGCATCGCGACATCGGCAGGCGCAACGGAAATGGTTGACACCCTGCAGACCGCTTCCATCCCCCAGTCCGTTACCGCCACACCCGGCGGAAGCAACACGCTGCTGATCGTGCTGTCAGCTGCCGCCTTTTCCGGTCTTGGGATCGGCGGCGTGATCCTGACGCGGCGCAGCCTGAAGGACGAAGCGCGCCGTTACAAATAAAGACAGCCGCATCAACCAGCGGGATCACGCTCCCGACCCCTCGGTCATTCATGCCCGCCCGTCGCCCGGCTTGCAGCGCTGTGGCCTTGCTGATAAAGCAACCGGCAAACGTCGGATCGACAATTCAATAAAATCCCGAATTCCGAGGGCCGCGAGATCGACATGATCCGGCTCCTCCTCTGCTTTTGGTACCATCATGACGCGTGTTCAGGCCAATCTGGTGCTTCTTCTCGCTGCGGCGATCTGGGGAGGCGGTTTCGTCGCCCAGTCCTCGGCTATGGCGTCCATTGGTCCGTTCTGGTTCGTCGGCCTGCGTTTCGCCATCGCCACGATTGCCGTTCTGCCATTCGCCCTGATGGAAAACCGCTCGCTCAAGGCCCCACCCAGCAAACGTGACCTTCGCGCCTTTGCAATCGTAGGACTTGCCCTGTTCGGTGGCGCGACAACGCAGCAGGTTGGCCTTCTCACCACCACCGTCACGAACTCCAGCTTCCTGACCGGCCTCTACGTGATTTTCGTCCCGGTGATCGCGGTCGTGCTTTATCGTCGTCATCCCCACTGGATCGTCTGGCCCTGCGCATTGATGATGCTCGGCGGAATTTTCCTTCTGTCCGGCGGCGCGTTCGAGGCGCTCACTCAGGGCGATATCCTCAGCATCATATGCGCCTTCTTCTGGGCGATCCAGATCACGCTTGCGGGCCGCTTCGTGTCAGAAACGGGAAGGCCGCTCGCGCTGTCGTGCACTCAGTTCGCGGTTTGCTCCCTCTTGAGTTGCATGATCGCCGTCGTTTACGAGCCGATCAGCATGGCCGCCATCTCCGGTTCGCTTGCCGAGATATTCTATGTCGGCCTTGTATCTTCCGGCCTCGCCTTCGTTCTTCAGGTCATCGGCCAGCGCTATACGACAGCACCCCAGGCCGCGATTTTTCTCTCATCCGAAGCGCTTTTCGGTGCCTTGCTCGCATCGATTTTTCTCAACGAAACGATTTCGGGCCCAGGTTACGTTGGCTGCCTGATCATCTTCGTTGCCATCCTGATGGTCGAACTCATTCCCGAATTGACGAGAAAACGCCGAAAAAGCCTTCCTGGCGCGGCGTAACGCCGAAAAGAACCATTTTTTCCGCTTTGATGAAAACCGGCACTCAGCCGCTAGAAATTTGCCGAAAACATCAAAACGATACGGCGATTATTTCATCAGCACGCCAAAGTGCGGGAAAAATATGCGCTACCGTTTATTTGCTCTACCGCAGGTTTTTTATCTGAGAAAAAGCCATTGAAAACTTTTGCTTGCCAATTTCAAATAAACGCATCACTCTACCGCGGTTCGGGCAATTTGCGAGCATGGGAAGGCCTATAAATTTGCGCACCGGGGACGCTATAAACTTCGGGCGGCGGGACGAAAAACGTTGGATGAGAACGCCATTACTTCCCGTTGCGAAGGTCCATTTTCTCAATAGTCAAAAACTGCCTGCCAACGCCCACGCGGGGCAAAACTGTAATGCTGCCTGTAGCTGAACGCGGGCAGAGCGAAAAGGACCTGATGCATGGCCGAGACTGGCACCGTAAAATTTTTCAATACCGACAAAGGCTTCGGCTTCATCAAGCCAGACAATGGTGGCGCTGATATCTTTGTTCACATCTCCGCCGTACAGGCTTCTGGCCTGTCCGGTCTTTCTGAAAACCAAAAAGTAAGCTTCGACACGGAACCGGATCGTCGCGGTAAAGGCCCGAAGGCAGTCAATCTGCAAATTGCTGGCTGACCCGACACGGCTTTTTCTTCTAGTTGAAGCCCGGCAGGAATGCCGGGTTTTTTTATTCACGCAGCAGAGATCAACAGAGACTGCCCGCCAGACCCGGTACAGACACGCCTGCACAACCGGTGATCGTTTTTGCTACGATAACAGAGCCCAAGGCACGGCTTGAAAGTCGCGGTGCCTCAGCTGAAACATCGCGACACGCGTCGGGATCAGATCCCGCGAAGATAGGGGTTCGTGCGACGCTCTTCACCGAGACGCCCACCCGGTCCGTGACCGCAGATGAAACCGACCTCATCACCGAGCGGCAAAAGCTTGTCGCGAATGGACGCAATCAGCTGCTCATGGTTGCCACCGGGCAGATCGGTACGCCCGATGGATCCGGAAAACAGAACATCACCGACATGAGCGAACTGCTGATCGCGGTTGTAATAGATGACATGGCCCGGTGCATGTCCGGGGCAATGATAGACCTCAAAGACATGCTCGCCGAAGGAAACCCGGTCCCCGTCGTTCAGCCAGCGGTCAGGCAGAACATTCTGCAACCCGTCAATGCCGTATTTCTCAGCCTGCGCTTCGATCCGTTCGAGAAGCGGGCGATCATCTTCATGCGGTCCAACGATCGGCAGCGAGAGTTTCTCTTTCAATTCCCTGGCGCCACCGGCATGGTCAAGATGACCGTGTGTCAGCCAGATTTCCTTGAGGTCGATGCCGTTTTCCGTAACGACCTGGAGAATGACCTCTACATCACCACCGGGATCAACGATGACCCCTTCCTTGGTATCCTGATCGAAAAGGACGGTGCAGTTCTGTTCGAACGGCGTAACAGGAATGATGCCTGCCTGTAGTTTTCCCATTTTGTCGTCTCCTGCACCAAAATTCCCGTTTTCTATAACGCGCGCGCCTCCCCGGCACAATGCAACAGGCGCGTTCGTTTTCTCCCTCAATTCCCTTTAAAATCAACGGAACGAAAGGAACATACCGGTTCCAGCCGCTCGCGAAACAAAAAATCTTGGAACGGACGGACCGGTTTGACGTTTAGCTCCCGTCTTAGAAGGAGTGAGACACATGGACAAAAAGCTGAAACTACTCATAGCCGGCGGCGCTTTCGCGCTCATGGCCGGTTACGCCAATGCCGCCATGGTCGCCACAACAGCATCCGATATTTCCGTACGCTCCGGCCCCGGTGAAGACTATCCCGAGCTTGGCCTTGCCACGCGTGGTAGTAATGCCGTTCTCGACGGATGCATGGAGGGGAGCGCCTGGTGTCGGATCGAGGTGAACGGCATGAGAGGCTGGGCGCATGCCGATTATCTGAACGTGATGTACGAAGGTGCACCCGTACTTCTCGAAGAGCGTCGCAGCGACCTGAATATACCGGTCGTGACCTATGAAAAGACCTCAAGCATCCAGGCCGAACCGAACCCGGGTGATCCGAACCTTGGTCGTGTCGCGGATGTCGACGCCATCACCCCGCCTGAAACCGTCATCACCTACATGGACAGCCATCCGGCGGATGTCGTGCAGATCGATGGCGATGTCGTGGTCGGCACGACCTTGCCATCAGATTCACCGCTCGTCGCGATCCCGGACTACGAATATAGCTACGTACGCGTAAACGATGTTCCCGTTCTCGTGGAACCCGGCACACGACGCATCGTCTACGTCTACAGATAACGGTACAAATCGCCAGATAAACGTCGAAGAGCGCGGACGATCCGCGCTCTTTTCTTTTGCAAACGATACCCGCACAATTACGGTTGCACCCGCACCCGCACCATATTATCCAGCGCAACAGAAAATGATCGGCGACATCCTCCCGAGCGGGCGCGTTTTCGGCTATGTTTACAGAATATTGGCGTATAGACGCGCTCCAGCCGCAGACTTTGAAGGAACAGCAGTGCCACCGCAATCGCTCAAGAACGCAGCCACGAAGCAGACACCTGCACTTCCGAAGGTTGATGACGGGAAGATTGATTTCGACACGATAGAAGCACTGTTCTTTGCCTATCGCGACTTTGTATCCGACCCTGACGTCATTCTTTCGAAGCTGGACTACGGCCGGGCGCACCACCGCGTCGTCTATTTCGTCAGTAGACAGCCCGGCATGACGGTCGCGGATTTGCTGGATACGTTGCAGATCACCAAGCAGAGCCTTGCCCGCGTTCTCAAGCAACTCATCGATGACGGATACATACGCCAGATGGCGGGTCCGGAAGACCGCCGGCAACGCCGCCTCTACCCCACCCTCACGGGACGGGAACTCGCACTGGCCTTGAGCGAGCCGCAATCGCGCCGCATCGATCGCGCACTGGAAGGTCTGGAACCCGACGCCCGCAACTGCGTACGAAAATTTCTCGCGCAGATGCGAAGCACCACACCCATCGAAAGCGCTCCTTTGGAAAGCGAATGACCATGGCGACAGCTCCGACGAAACGCCCACCCGCGGAAGACGATGCGGCCCATCTGCTGATCGTCGATGACGACGCCCGTATCCGCGATCTGCTGCAGCGTTTTCTCGGAGACAAGGGCTACCGCATCTCCGTCGCAGCCGATGCGGCGGAAGCGCGCCGCAAGATGCTGGGCATCCGTTTCGACCTGCTCATTCTCGACGTGATGATGCCGGGTGAAAACGGTCTGTCACTCACCCGTTCCCTGAATGAAGACAAATCCGTTCCGGTCATTCTCCTGACTGCCCGCTCCGAGGCAGATTCCCGTATCGCGGGACTGGAAGCGGGAGCGGACGACTATCTGGCCAAGCCCTTCGACCCGCGTGAACTGGTTCTGCGCATCAACAACATCCTGCGGCGCAATACATCGCCAGACACGCCGAAGATCGAACAAATCATGTTCGGTCCCTTCAACTTCTCGATCCCCAGGAAGGAACTGCGGCGCGGCGCGGAATCGATCCGCCTGACGGATCGCGAGCAGGAAATCATGCTGCTTTTCGCCCTGCGGGCCGGTGAAACCATTCCGCGCCATGAGCTTGTCGAAGCAGATTCCGATGTCGGCGAGCGCACCATCGACGTGCAGATCAATCGCCTGCGCCGCAAGATCGAAGATGATCCCGCCAACCCCGTTTATTTGCAAACCGTCCGCGGTATCGGCTATCGCTTGAGCGTAGATTGAACGGCGCGGCAACGAAAACGGGCGCATGAGCATGGCAAGCCTCGATTTTCTCAATTCTGTGAGGAACAGCAGCATAGCGAGGAGCTGGCGCTCCTTCGGCAGGCTGGTCCGGCACTGGCTACCGACCGGGCTCTACACGCGCTCGCTCATCATTATCATCCTGCCGATGATCCTGCTGCAGGCGGTCGTCGCTGCGGTTTTCATGGAGCGTCACTGGCAGCTCGTAACGGAACGCCTTTCCTCTGCCGTAAGTCGCGATATCGCCGCAGTGATAGAGCTGTTGCAGACCGATCCGGAAGAGGACGACTATCAGCGCGTCATCAGGATCGCCCGGGAAAAGCTGGAACTCAGCGTCTACATCGAACCAAAGTCTGACCTTCCGCCACCCAGGCCGGAACCGCTGTTCTCCATCCTCGACCGGATACTGGCAGACCAGCTGACACAGCAGATCGGAAGGCCGTTCTGGATCGACACCTATGGTAACGGCTCCCTCGTGGAAATCCGTATCCAGCTCGAGAACAAGACGCTGCGCGTCTTTACCCGCCGAAATGCGGCCTATGCCTCCAACACCCATATTTTCCTTGTCTGGATGGTTGGCGCATCGCTGGTCCTGATCGCCATCTCCATTCTCTTCCTGCGCGGGCAGATCAAGCCGATCGAGGCGCTGGCGCAGGCGGCCGAGAGTTTCGGCAAGGGCCAGAAGATCACTGCCTATTCACCACGCGGCGCAGACGAGGTGCGGCGCGCCGGCCTCGCCTTCATCCTCATGCGGGAACGTATCGAACGGCAGATGGAGCAGCGCACGGCGATGCTGAACGGAGTGAGCCACGACCTGCGCACCATTCTCACCCGTTTCAAGCTGCAACTGGCGCTCGCCGGCGATAATCCGGACCTCGAGGGGCTCGATCAGGATGTCGACGACATGCAATCCATGCTGGAGGCCTATCTGACGTTCGCGCAAACCGACGTGGAAGAAAATGTCGGGACGCTGGCGCTCGTTCCGCTTCTGGAAAAGATAAGGCATGATTTCTCGCTGAACGGCAAGACGTTCAGCTACGAGCTTTACAATGTCGAAAACATCATCGCGCGACCAAACGCTCTTTCGCGCCTCGTCGCAAATCTTGCCGCCAACGCTCAGCGTTACGCCACGAGCCTACACATCGACATTCGCAAGGCGCCACGCTCGATCATCATGACCTTCGATGACGATGGCTCGGGCATTCCCGCCGAGTCGCGCCAGGATGTGTTCAAGCCGTTTTTCCGGCTGGATGAGGCGCGCAACCTGAACGCCTCCGGTACGGGTCTTGGCCTGTCCATCGTCCGGGACATCGCCCGTAGTCACGGAGGCGACGTCTCGCTGGATGACAGCCCGATGGGCGGATTGCGGGTTATCGTGAAAATCCCGGCGTGACCTGAACCTGAAGGTTCAGCACATCTTCTCGCCGTTCGGCACCGCACGTTCGACAGCAGCCAGCACGATGTCGCCATTGCCGTCGGCGAAGCCCAGCGTCAGAACCTCTGAACGGAACGGGCCGATCTGGCGCGGCGGAAAATTCACCACGCCCAGAACCTGCCGTCCGATAAGGCTTTCAGGCGTATAATGCGCGGTGATCTGCGCAGAAGATTTCTTGACGCCAATCTCCGCCCCGAAATCGATTTTCACCTTGAAGGCGGGCTTGCGCGCCTCCGGGAAAGGCTCGGCCTCGATGATCGTGCCGACACGGATATCGACCTTCTCGAAATCGGCGTAGGAAATCTCACTGCTCATGCCTGAAAAACTCCCTCAGCCCGCCAGTTCCTCAGCGCGCTTTTTTGCTGCCGCCACGGCCTTGTCGAACAGGGGCTGCATGCCGTCATCCGCCATCAGGACGGAGAGCGCCGCAGCGGTAGTGCCGCCGGGCGATGTCACGTTCTGGCGAAGACGCGATGCCTCGTCGCTCGATTGATGTAACAGCTCACCTGCCCCGGCCACGGTTTCACGCGCCAGCCGCATCGCCACATCTGCAGGAAGACCGGCCTTGCGACCGGCTTCCGCCATGCACTCCACCAGATAGAAGACGTAAGCGGGGCCGCTGCCGGAAACCGCCGTCACCGCGTCGATATCGCCCTCCGCATCCACCCATTCGACGGGACCGCTGACTTTCAGCAGGCCATCGACCACGGATTTCAGCTCGGGCGTAACCGCCGCATTGGCATAAGCGCCGGTAACACCGCGCCCGACCATGGCAGGCGTGTTCGGCATCGCGCGCACGGCTGCGACATCGCCGAAATGCGAAACGAATGTTCCGATCGTCGTGCCTGCCGCAATGGACACCACAACAGTCGATGGTCCGATCAGCGGCTTCAGGGTCGGCAGCACGACTTCCATCATTTGCGGCTTGACGGCAACGAACAGAATGCCTGCGGTGACACCTTCCGGCGTGCTTTCGCTATGCCGGGCACCCGCCTCGGCAATGGTCGTCTTCATGGCATCGGAAGGCCGCGGATCGACAACGATGACCTGCGATCCGGGTACGCCCTTCTTCAACCAGCCCGCCAGCAATGCGCCGCCCATGTTGCCCGCCCCGACGAGGACGAGCGGACCGGAAGCCTTGTAAACCATCTTATGCTTCTCCGACTGTCTCGAACATCACCGCTTCGATCGCGGTTTTCGCGTCCAGTCCGGACCAAACGACGAACTGGAACGCCTGGTAATACTGCTCGCAGGATTCGAGAGCGCTGGAAAGCAATACCTCGACCTGCTGGTTATTAGGCTCGGCTCCGCCGGCCAGCAGCAGCGACTGACGGAAGATCACAACGTCTTCCTGGCGCCACAGATCGAAATGACCCATCAGCACCTGACCGTTGACCTGAGAAAGCAGGCGAATGACCTCGTTGACGCGCTGATCAGGCACCTTGATATCGAACGCGCAGGCAAGATGCAGCGCCTCGAACTCTTCCATCCATGAAAAGGAGACGTGGTAGTCGGCCCAGTGACCGGCCACCGTCATGGCAATTTCGTCCTCGCCCGAACGTTCGAACGACCAGTCGTTCATCGAAGCGACTATCTCGATCATGTCCACTGGGTTGGACTGACGTTCAATTTCAAATTCCATCAGGCTCATGCGGCACCTTCTCAGCCGGGATAGGATGTTACGTTTTGAACGCCGGGCACAAAACTCACATACAAACCGGATTCAACATTTGAGACGATTGCCCGACACCACCAGAATTACGCATTCACCCTGTCTGGAGCTTACCAGGTTCGTTTCGAATCATCATTTAAAATCAGTGTATAATGCGCGAGTCCCACTGCCACCCCTCGAAGGTCATTTTTGCTTTTTGAGCAGTGGATATCTTCTCCCCTATTGCCTCAGGCGAGAGTCATAACCGACTCTGACAATTGTGTTTTTTCCATGTGTCCACAGGCCGGAAAATTCCCCCTATGGTTTTGCAAAAAGACCCCCTCGGAACATGTCCGCTAACGAAACGGGCAACAAAAAACCGGACCCGCAGAGCGAATCCGGTTTCCATCGATGAAGCAATTTTTCCTGTCAGTCTTTCGAAGCGGACAGTTTCGCTTCGAGTGCCTCGATACGGGCACGCAGCGCATCATTTTCATCGCGGGCCTGAATGGCCATCTCGCGAACGGCATCAAATTCCTCGCGCTTCACGATATCCAGACTGTTCAGCCAGCGATCCGCCTGTGCATGAAATGCAGATTCGACTTCCTTGCGCATCCCTTGGGCAGCGCCAGCCGCATCCGTCATCAGCTTTGCGAATTCATCCAGAAAACGGTTCGTACCCGTCGTGCTCATGGCGCAGTTCCTTCGTCAGTTGAAAGAGCATCAGGCTCCATCCGGTTGATATATTTCAGGTAGGCACTCGACTGCCGCCTTGCAAGCAAAATCGCATGATCTCCTGCTTTCCCTGCGGCCGAAGACACAATAGACAACAGCAAGAATCACCTTGACCGCCGACACTTCAATCGCCATTTTCCCGGTCCGGGAAGAAGGTCATTGCAGCCGGAACCTCAAGGCAATGGAAGCATTCTGTTGTCAGCAACAGCAACGATGACGGAATATACGATTGTCAGCCGCAGCAGCCTACCTTGCCATCATGCCGTTTCCCAATATCGACCCGGTGGCGCTTTCCATCGGCCCTCTGGCGATTCACTGGTACGGCATCGCCTACGTTGTCGGCATCATGCTGGGCTGGTCCTACGCCCGCCGTCTGAGCAGAACGGAGCATCTCTGGCCAAAAGGCGCCTCCCCGATTACCGCGCAGCATCTGGATGACTTCATCCTGTGGGCTGCCGCCGGTATCGTTCTGGGCGGGCGCATCGGCTACATCCTTTTTTACGACCTCCCGTCCGTCGCCGCCAATCCGATGCGAGCGCTCGAAATCTGGAACGGCGGCATGTCGTTTCATGGCGGCCTGATCGGCACGACCTTGGCGATGATCCTGTTTGCGCGCAAGAACGGCATTCCGATCTGGAGCATGTTCGATATCGTCGCCGCCGTCGCCCCTATAGGCCTGTTTTTCGGCCGTGTCGCGAATTTCATCAATGGTGAGTTGTGGGGCCGTATCTCCGATGCTCCGTGGGCTGTCGTATTCCCGACAGGCGGACCTTTCGCCCGTCATCCGAGCCAGCTTTACGAAGCCGGTCTTGAGGGACTTCTGCTGACCGCCGTGCTGGCTGTGGCGATCTACGTCTTCAAGGCACTGAAATCGCCGGGCCTTGTCACCGGCATATTTGTCGCCGGTTATGCGGCCTCGCGCATCTTCGTTGAGTTCTTCCGCGAGCCGGACGCCCAGATCGGTTATCTGGCAGGCAACTGGCTGACCATGGGCATGGTTTTGTCCACACCGATGTTCCTGCTGGGCCTTTGGGCGGTCATCCGCGCCCGCAGCGCCGCAGGCCGTGCGTAACGGGGATGCCCTGCCATGACGACACCGCTTGCGCGACGCATCAAATCCATGATCCGCCTGAATGGTCCGCTGAGCGTAACGGACTTCTTCTCGCTCTGCCTCGCTGATCCGGAACACGGCTACTACAAGAGCCGCGAGCCGTTCGGGCGATCGGGAGACTTCATCACCGCGCCGGAAGTGAGCCAGCTTTTCGGCGAAATGCTTGGCGTGTTCATCGTTCACGCCTGGCAACGTCACGGCGCACCCACCGCTGCGAGACTGGTGGAAATCGGCCCCGGTCGCGGCACGATGATGTCGGACATATTACGCGTCGTTCGCCGAATTGCCCCGCCGCTTTACGAAACGATGCAGGTTCACCTGGTGGAAACCAGCCCCCGCCTGACGACGATCCAGAAAGAGACACTGGCGACCCATGGCGGCAAGATCGCGTGGCATGGAAGCTTCGATGAGGTGCCCGAAGGCTTCCTGCTTCTCGTTGCCAACGAATTGTTCGATGCCATTCCGATCCGGCAGTTTGTCAGGACTGCACAGGGTTTTCGCGAACGCGTCGTCAGTCTGGATGCCGATGACAACCTCGCATTCTCGGTCGGCGTTTCGGGGATAGATCCCGGCCTTCTGCCGCCCTTCCCCGAACGGCAGCCGATTGGCACGATCGTCGAGGTATCGCCTGCCCGCGAAGCTGTGATGACCGCCATCTGCCAGCGCCTCAGCGCCAGTGGCGGCACAGCGCTTGCCATCGACTATGGCCATCTGGTTTCTGGCTACGGCGATACGCTGCAGGCCATGCGCAACCATGCCTTCGATCCGGTGCTGGCTAGTCCGGGTGAAGCAGACCTGACAAGCCATGTGGACTTCGAAAGCCTCGTCAAAACCGCCGAGGCAAACGGCGTTCACGTCAACGGCAGTCTGCGGCAGGGAGACTTCCTTTATGGCCTCGGACTGAAGGAGCGCGCTGCAGCACTTGCCGCCAAGGCAGACCCCGATCAGACGCTTGCAATCGCCGAAGCGGTCAACCGTCTGGCGGGCGAAGGAGCCGGCAAGATGGGGGAACTTTTCAAGGTGATTGCCGTTTCAAGCCCGGCGCTTCATCTTCTTCCGTTTCGACCGGTGGATTGACAGCGCGAACAAGTCTGGGCCACCATTACCCGCAAAACGAAGCAGGCGAACGACGTCAGTTCAAGAAACGCCGTGCCGACAGGAAACATCTCGCTAACCGCATTCCCACTGCAAAACAGCGACATTCTCCAAGGAATTTCAAAACCATGCAGAACGAAACGCTGCCGCTCCCCATCCAGAGCCCCCTGCTGTCGTCGCTACCCGGCAACAGGGTCAGACACGGATTCTTTACGCGACACGGCGGAGTTTCGGCAGGCATCTACCAAGGCCTCAACGTCGGCCTAGGGTCGAATGACGAGCCTGATCTGGTCAAGGAAAACAGACGCCGTGTCGCAGAATGGTTTGGCCTGCCGACAGAACGCCTTGCCACCGTGCACCAGATCCATTCCCCCGATGTCGTCGTAGTCGACGAAAACTACATGGGCGATCGGCCGCAGGCAGACGCCATGGTCACGGCAACACCGGGAATTGTGCTAGGCGTGCTGAGTGCGGATTGCGGTCCCATCCTGTTTGCCGATACGGAAGCAGGTGTGGTTGGCGCTGCACATGCCGGATGGAAGGGCGCGTTGTTCGGCGTGCTGGAAAACACAATCGCCGCGATGGAACGACTGGGAGCCAAACGCGAACGCATCGTCACCTCACTCGGCCCTTCGATCAGCCAGGCCAATTACGAAGTCGGCCCGGAATACGTGAACCGGTTCATAGAAATCGATCCCGGCTACGCATGCTATTTCTCAGCAGCTGAAAAAGACGGACATGCTTTTTTTGACCTGAAGCAGTTCACCGTGGACCGTCTGGTCACGGCGGGTGTCAGGGCGGAAAACCTCGGCCTCTGCACCTATCCAGACGAAGACCGGTTCTTTTCCTATCGCCGCACCACCCATCGCGCCGAGCCCGATTACGGACGGCAGATTTCCGCTATTGCAGTTGTGGAGGATTGATATGGCCCTGCATTTCGAGCCCTCGGAGTTCGAGGCGCGCCGCGAGCGGCTGACCACGAAAATGGCGGAAGAAAAGCTGGATGCCATGCTGCTGTTTGCACAGGAAAGCATGTACTGGCTGACCGGCTACGATACGTTCGGCTACTGCTTTTTCCAGACGCTGGTGGTGAAGGCCGATGGCTCCATGACGCTTCTGACGCGGGCTGCGGATCTGAGACAGGCACGGAACACCTCCACCATAGAAAATATTGTGGTCTGGGTAGACCGGCCGAATGCCGATCCGACGCTCGACCTGAAGAACCTTCTGAGTGACCTCGACCTGCTCGGTGCCCGGATAGGCATCGAATACGACACCCACGGCATGACCGGCCGCGTGGCGCGTCTCATCGACAACCAGCTCGCCAGCTTCGGCCAGATCATCGACGCCTCCTATCTCGTGAGTACGTTGCGGCTCACCAAAAGCCCGGCCGAAATCGCCCACGTCAGACGCGCGGCCGAAATGGCGGACGACGCCCTTGATGCCGCTCTGAAGATCATCCGTCCTGGCGCTGACGAAGCCGATATCCTCGCTGCGATGCAGGGTGCGATACTCGCCCGCGGTGGCGACTATCCCGCCAATGAGTTCGTCATCGGCTCTGCCGCGGATGCATTGCTCTGCCGCTACAAGTCGGGACGCCGCAAGCTCGACTCGACCGATCAGCTGACGCTGGAATGGGCGGGTGTCAGCGCTCATTATCATGCCGCGATGCTGCGCTCGGTGGTGATCGGCGAGCAGGATTTCCGGCAGAAGGAGCTTTACAGCGCCTGCCTGCAGAACCTGACCGCCATAGAGGATGTCCTGCGCCCCGGCAGCAGCTTCGGCGATGTTTTCGACGTTCATGCCCGTATCATGGACGAGCGCGGACTGACCCGCCACCGCCTCAATTCCTGCGGCTATTCGCTCGGCGCGCGTTTCTCGCCCTCTTGGATGGAACATGAGATGTTCCTGGCGGGCAATCCGCAGGCAATTGAAAAGGATATGACGCTCTTCGTCCACATGATCGTGATGGATTCCGATTCCGGTTTCGCGATGACGCTGGGCCAGACCTACCTCACGACGGACGGCGCGCCGCATCCTCTGTCGCGTCACGGCCTCGATCTTCTCACGGCGTGATTCCCCTCCGCCAGGGCCGATTTGAACCGGCAGACGGGCCTGTTTGACATGAGGGGAAAACCCGCCATACATTGCCGCATCCTGAAAGAACATGGAGCGGAACATGAGAGGCAGCGTCATATGAGCCGGACAAGGCTCATTCTCGTCATTCCGGCACTGGCCCTCATGCTGTCGGCCTGCAACACCACGGAAGCCCTTACCCCGCAGGTCGATGTCGGCCACGGTGGACCACAATCGACACCGGTAACACAGGGCGATCTCGACCAGATGGCCGCCGCAGCCGACAGGGCGCCGGCAGGTTCGCCCGCAACCGCGACATCGGTTCCATCCTACGCTCCGCAGAATACCCTTCAGGCACAGGCTCAGGCGCTTTCGAACGGCAACCAGTTTGGCCAGCCCCTTGGACAGAGTGACAACCAGCCGCTGCCGCCACCGGTGCAGCAACAGACCGCATCACTGGCCCCTACCTCGACAGGCACGTCCATCCGCTTCTTGCCGATCATCGGCGCCCCCGTACAGGCAGTCACGCCGCTTTCCCGTCAGCTGGGTGCGGAAGCACGCGCCAAGGGATTGACCATCCGCGCCTCGAACGACAATTCCGCGGAAAATATCCTGAAAGGTTATTTTTCGGCATTCGCCGATGGCGGCAAGGTGAGCGTGGTCTACGTGTGGGATGTGCTGGATGCAAACGGCGCACGTCTCCACCGTATTCAGGGACAGGACAGCGTACCGGCAAGAGGCAGCGACCCGTGGTCTGCCGTGGACGACCGGACGATGCAGGACATTGCGGCAAAAACGCTCAACGAGTACGTCACATGGAAGCAGGCGCAACGGGGATGAGGCAGCAAAACCGGGCAAGTCGCAAAGATTTCACGAAAATCATTGGGAAAGCATGGAGTCCTCTTGCAATCGGAGGCAACAGCGCTATTAAGGCGCGCATGGCAATAGGGCGTGTCCGGCAAAGGTTTCTCAGCCGGGTATTCCTCCCCTTGAACGACGCGTGGCGACGGAAAATCATATTCCCGAACCGTAGGCGATGGCATGGAAACAGGCGGCCGCAATGAAGGTTTTCGCAGGCAATTCGAACCGGCATCTCGCCGAAGCGATCTGCAAGTATCTCAACGTTCCTCTAGGAAATGCCACTGTAAAGCGGTTTGCTGACCAGGAAATATTCGTAGAAATCGGGGAAAACGTGCGCGGCGAGGACGTCTTCGTCGTCCAGTCCACTTCTTTCCCGGCAAACGATCATCTGATGGAACTGCTCATCATGATCGATGCCATGCGCCGCTCTTCGGCAAAGCGCATCACGGCCGTTCTTCCCTACTTCGGTTACGCCCGTCAGGACCGCAAGGCTGGACCGCGCACACCGATTTCCGCCAAGCTCGTCGCCAACCTGATCACCGAAGCCGGTGCTGATCGCGTTCTGACGCTTGATCTTCACGCTGGACAGATCCAGGGCTTTTTCGACATTCCGACCGATAACCTTTTCGCCGCGCCGATCCTGGCCCGTGACGTGAAGGAACATTACGACACCAACAACGTCGTTGTGGTTTCACCGGATGTTGGCGGCGTGGTCCGTGCCCGTGCGTTGGCCAAGCGCATCGACTGTCTTCTGGCAATCGTTGACAAGCGCCGTGACCGTCCGGGTGAATCCGAAGTCATGAACGTCATCGGCGATGTCTCCGGCAAGGACTGCATCCTCATCGATGATATCGTCGATTCCGGCGGCACGCTGTGCAATGCTGCAGAAGCGCTGCTGAAAAAGGGCGCAACCAGTGTTACCGCCTATATCACCCACGGCGTTCTTTCCGGCGGTGCCGTTGCCCGCGTTGCATCCTCGAAGCTGCGCGAACTTGTCATAACCGACAGCATCCAGCCGACAACCGGCGTTCAGTCCGCGCACAATATCCGCGTCGTCACCACGGCAAGCCTGCTGGGTGAAGCGATCAACCGTACCGCTCAGGAAGAGTCCGTTTCCGGCCTGTTCGACTGATACAGCGAACTGCAATCTAGAACTCAAAGGCGGTTGTCACAACGATGACCGCCTTTTTTGTTGCCTTTGCCTGACAGGCCGCCCGCCCGTTCCATGCGCACGTCACGTTCACGCTGACCGGCTGATACAGATAACGGGCATCACATAATATTTCGCGGAAAACGCGAAATATAGTCGTACCATTCCCCGAAAATTTAACGCGTCCGTAAACAATTGTTGCGACGTTCCGGTCACGTTTTTTTGGGGAGAGGAAACACGATGCCCGGCACGATTCCGTCCAATGGCAAGATCAAGTCATTGTCGATAAAAGCAAAGTTTGCAGCACTCGTTACAGGCGCAACCTTGATTTCCTGTTTGTCTGTGGGGCTGATTTCCTATCAGATCGGCAAGGCAGGCTTGATCGACGCCAGCACGATACGGCTTGAGACGGTTGCAGGAAACCAGTCGAAACAGCTCGACGCCTACACCTTGCGCGTCGAACAAAGCATTGCCGAACTGTCGCAGAACTCCGCGATAGCGCAAGCCGCCGAGACGATGACAAACATCATCCCCAGCGAAATGGATGCCGTCGTTCAGGCGTTCCGCCGTGATGGCGTTTCCGAGGAGGAACGCGCCTCATTCGACGGTACGGGTCTGAAGCTGCTTTATGCCATCCAGCATGCAACGATCAACGGTACGATCGCCAGCGTATGGCGCAACACCAAGGTCAGCGATATTTACGTCATCGACAAGAATGGCCTCATCATCTACTCGGTGACCAAGGGCAAGAACTTCCTCACCAACATTTCCGAACCGCAGAACAAGCCCATCAAGGAGCTTTATGATCGTGTCTCTGCGGGCAAGGACGGCATCATAACGACTGCAGGATTCAGCGGTCAGGGAACGGAAGAGTCGGCCTTCGTCGGCATGCCTCTCGCAGTCTCGAACTGGGGCCAGATACAACGCAAGGGCGTTGTCATCATGCGCGTATCGGCAGATCGCGTCGGTACGATCGTCACACCGGAAGAAACGGGCAAGAGCATCGATGATGCGCTTCTCCTCAGCACCGATGGTACACGCCGCGCAGGTGTGCTGTCAGGCGGAGCGGGCGCCATTGTTCCCGAAAGCCTTGCCACCCTCTCCGGCTCGACAGACGCTGGAACGGTCGTGGCAAAGACGCCCTCGGGCAACATGTTCTACGCCTATCGCCCGGTCACGGTTTTCGGCCAGAAGCACATGCTTGCAATCGGCCAGCAGGAAGGCACGGTTCTCGCCGCGGCCAACAACCTTGCCTTCTGGGCGACGCTGGCAACACTCGCCGTTCTCGCAGCAATGACGCTGGTCGGCGTCATCGTTTCCGCCGGTCTCACCAAGCCGCTGACCGGCCTTGCAGAACTCATGGAACGCCTGAACGGCGGTGAAAACAACATCGAGATCAAGGCCGTCGCACGCGGTGACGAAATCGGCGTGATGGCACGGGCGCTCGAATCCTTCCGTCAGGGCATCCTCGACAAGCTGCGCATGGAAGACGAGGCCGCCCGCAAGGGTGAGGAACTCGATGAAGAACGTGCCCAGCGCGAAATGGAAAAGGCAAGAAGCGCCAGGGAACTGGAAGAAGCCGTCAGCGCGCTGGCAAAGGGTCTTGCCAATCTTTCCAACGGCCGCCTTGACCTGCGCATCGAAAAGGCATTCGTTCCTTCGCTCGACCATCTGCGCGTCGACTTCAACAACTCGGTAGCCGGTCTGGAAGCGACGATCGCCAATATCGATCACAGCGCGAGTGCAATCCGCGCAGGATCGAGCGAACTCAAGAGCGCTTCGGAAGATCTGTCGAGACGCACGGAACGACAGGCTGCGGCCCTTGAAGAAGCGGCAGCCGCTCTGGGTGACATGACGCAGGCCGTCAACAGCTCCCTGTCACGCTGCAATGTCGCCGTCGAAGCGACCGCCGGCACCATGCAGGACGCACACAAGTCGACAGCCGTGGTCAAGGAAGCCATCATTGCCATGGAGCGGATCGAGACTTCGTCGTCCAAGATCCGCCAGATCATCGACGTCATCGATCAGATCGCGTTCCAGACCAATCTTCTGGCGCTCAATGCGGGCGTCGAGGCCGCGCGTGCCGGAGAAGCAGGCAAGGGCTTTGCCGTCGTCGCGCAGGAAGTGCGTGAACTCGCGCAGAAATCCGCAGCCGCGGCCCGTGATATCACACAGCTGATCGCGACCTCGGCAGGCGACGTGGAAAGCGGCGTCGCGCTCGTCCTCAGGACGGGCGACAGCCTGGAACAGATCCAGAGCCGCATCCAGTCGGTCAACGAGCAGATCGTTGCCATCGCCGCAGCCTCCCGCGAACAGTCTGGTCGCCTTGGCGAGATCAATGCATCGGTCAACGAACTCGATCAGGTCACACAGCAGAACGCGGCGATGGTTGAGGAAACAACCGCCTCGGCCTTTTCGCTGGCAAGCGAAGCAGACGGCCTGACACAGCAGGTCGGCCAGTTCTCCGTCGGTTCGGGCCACAACGTCGAACGGCGTTATGCGGCCTGACCGCCTGCCCTTCAATAAATGAATGAATGAAAGAGGCCGGACGCTTTCGTGTCCGGCCTCTTTCATTCGGGCAGGGAACAGTATTTCTTGAGCCGGGCTCCCAGGAGCGTTGATCCCCTGGGAGCTTGCCGGCGACCATCGCCGCCGGCCCCGGGGAGGAGATCAGAAGAACCCAACCTTGTTCGGGCTGTAGGAAACAAGCAGGTTCTTGGTCTGCTGATAGTGGTCGAGCATCATCTTGTGCGTTTCGCGACCGATACCCGACTGCTTGTAGCCACCGAAAGCCGCACCTGCCGGATAGACATGGTAGCAATTGGTCCAGACACGTCCGGCCTCGATACCGCGACCGGCGCGATAGGCAACGTTGGTGTCCCGGCTCCAGACGCCAGCGCCGAGCCCGTAAACCGTGTCATTGGCGATTTCCAGCGCCTCTTCCACCGTTTTGAACGTCGTGACCGAAACCACGGGCCCGAAGATTTCCTCCTGGAAAACCCGCATCTTGTTGTTGCCTTCGAAGACCGTCGGCTGAATGTAGAAACCGTCTTTCAGATTGCCGGAAAGCGACTTCTTGTCACCACCGGCAAGCACTTTCGCGCCCTCTTTCTTGCCGATTTCCAGATAGCTCATGATCTTGTCGAACTGCTCCTGCGAAGCCTGTGCGCCGATCATGGTGGAAGCGCTGAGAGGGTCATCCTGTGTGATGGCCGCAACACGCTTGAGCGCCTTTTCCATGAAGCGATCATAGATCGATTCATGCACGAGAGCACGCGATGGGCATGTGCAGACCTCACCCTGATTGAGCGCGAAGAAGGCGAAACCTTCAAGTGCCTTGTCGAGGAAGGCATCGTCTTCGTTCATCACGTCGGCGAAGAAAATGTTCGGCGACTTGCCACCCAGTTCCAGCGTGATGTTCGTGACGTTGTCGGCCGCATAACGCATGATTTCCTTGCCCACCGAGGTTGAACCGGTGAAGGCGATCTTGGCGATGCGGTTGCTTTGTGCCAGCGGCTTGCCAGCTTCCGTGCCGAGGCCGTTGACGATGTTGACGACGCCCGGCGGCAGCAGATCTTCGATCAGCTCCATCACAACCAGAATGGACGCAGGCGTCTGTTCGGCGGGCTTCAGCACCACGCAGTTACCGGCAGCAAGAGCCGGAGCAAGTTTCCATGCAGCCATCAGGATCGGGAAATTCCAGGGAATGATCTGGCCGACGACACCGAGCGGCTCATGGAAGTGATAGGCAACGGTGTCGTTGTCGATCTGACCGATCGAGCCTTCCTGGGCGCGAATGGCGCCTGCGAAATAACGGAAGTGGTCGATCGTCAGCGGAATATCGGCATTCGTCGTTTCACGCAGCGGCTTGCCGTTGTCCCATGTTTCCGCGCGGGCAATGACATCGAGATTGTCTTCGATACGCTGTGCGATCTTGAGCAGGATATTGGAGCGTTCGGTAACGCTCGTCTTGCCCCATTTTTCTCTCGCCTTGTGGGCGGCATCGAGTGCGAGCTCGATATCTGATGCATCGGAACGAGGAACTTCGCAGATTTTCTGCCCTGTTACCGGCGACAGGTTATCCATGTAACGGCCGGATTTCGGCTCCACCCATTTGCCGCCGACATAGTTGCCGTATTTGAGCTTGAACGGCGCTTCACCGGCCTTGTGCTGAACCTGTATATTCATGCTTTCATCCTCCCTGATGAAAAACGGCCCGCAGCGGACCGCATGGAAGGAAGATGAGCGCCTATCACGGCATTTGATAGGGGGAGACCAAGGTTCCGCACCGCACACTGTTTCACATCTGCGACAAAGCGGCCATACAGGAGAACGCGTGGCCGCTCCGGTGTTTCAAACGGAATTCAGAGTGTCAGTGAACCGAGAGCTTCTTCATCTTGCGATGCAGTGTGGCGCGGCTGATGCCAAGCAAGGACGCCGCCTGCGTGACATTACCGTTGGTGCGTGAAAGAACGCGGCGCAACGCCGCGCGCTCCGCCTCGGCGAGATCGGAACCACCGTCGTGTCGCTGCTCATGAAGCACGTCGGAAGCGGGCACACCCTGCGCGATCCGCCCATCATCCAGCTTGAGCGCAATTCTCGCCGCACGCGTAGCGCCCAGCACCAGATCGTCCTGATCGACGGCAAGCAGCGACAGCGCAGCGCTCGATGCCGACGGCACGATAACGATGCGAGCTCCGGGAAAGGCGCGGCGGAACAGATTGCCTTCGATCCGCTGCGCGGCATCCTTCACTGCCTGCGTCACGAAGGAAAACGTCATTTCATCGATATCGTGACGGCAGGTCGAGATGTCGAGTGCACCCGTCACCCTGCCGGTATGATCGCGAATCGGCGCGGTCGTGCAGCTCAGCTGTATGTTGGACGTAAAGAAATGCTGGTCGCGATAGACCACCACCGACCGCTCGTCGACGAGCGCCGTGCCAATGCCGTTCGTGCCCACACTCTGTTCACTCCATACGGCACCGGACCAGAGGCCGAGCGCCCGGAAATCACGGTCGTCACCAGCGGCACCGCGTCTTTCCAGCGCAACACCTTCGGCATCGGTAAGGAGCAGGCAGCAACCGGATCTGCCGACGCTGTGGAAGATACGGTCAAGTTCTTCGGTACTTTCGGCGATAAGACCGGCCGCACTTTCACGCGCACGGCGGAATTCGCTCTCGGTCAGGAAAAGCGGCTTGCGGTTTTCCTCCGGTGCGAGGTGATGTTTGACCATGCAACGGCGCCATGAGGCGACAATTGGAGAACTTGCGGCTGCGGAACGATGGCGCGCGATTTCGTACACGCGGTCTGCATGGGCAAGATCAGTTGGCATGCGCTCCTCCCAAAGCTTTTCGGGCAATGTGCGCTGTAACCCCTCATGTTTCAATTAAAAACTTTGCCATGAGCAGTCCCGGATAGCTCAAGCCGGAACGAGATGTCGAAAGTCCTCGACGTCCATCATTTCTTCGGAGGATTCTGGCAGATCCTGTACGAGGCCAGCGATGGAGGTAAGCGGCTCCGGTTTTCCGAAGAAGAACCCCTGTACCTGAAGGCATCCCTCGCGTCGCAGAAATTCGATATGCGCCTCAGTCTCAACCCCTTCCGCCAGCACGGGGATTTTGAGGCTCTGCGCAAGAATAAGCGTCGACCGGACGATTGCCTCGGACTGCACGTTTGCCGACAGACCGTCGATGAAAGCGCGGTCGATCTTGATCTTGTCGAAGGGAAAACTCTGCAATGTGGAGAGCGACGAATAGCCGGTACCATAGTCGTCCATTGCGATTTTCAAGCCCAGCGCTTTCAGCTTGCGGATGGTGGTCAAAGCGTGCCGGTGATCGGCAATGATGCTGCTTTCCGTAATCTCCAGCTCGAGCCTTTCCGGCGCCAGACCGGTTTCGTTCAGGATTCTGCCAACCTTCTCGGGAAAATCGTTATCCGCCAGCTGTTGAGGCGCCACGTTCACGGCAACCGACAGGTTTTTTCTCCAACGCGCGGCCTGCATGCACGCCTCGCGCAGCACCCATTCGCCGAGATCGACAATAAAGCCGTTCTGTTCGGCTATAGGGATGAACTCGGCGGGAGATATCATTCCGCGCGTCGGGTGCTTCCAGCGTAGAAGCGTTTCGAAGCCGACAATACGGCCCGTATCGGTATCGTTTTGCTGCTGGTAATAGAGTTCGAACTCGTTGTTCTCCAGCCCTTTGCGCATGGCGAATGCAAGCGCATTGCGCTCACGCGCAGCATCATCCATCGACTTGTCGTAAAAGCAGATCCTCTCGGCGTCACCGTTCTTCGCCCTGTACATCGCGACGTCCGCCTGCGCGATCAGGGTATCTGCATTGATGGCATTGCCGTTGCGAACCGATATGCCCACACTCGCCCCGACAACCAGTGCATGCCCGTTCCACTCAACGGACATATTGATCTGGTCGATGAGGCGCTGGGCGAACTCTGCCCCATCCGCACGGTTATAGTAGACCGTCGTCAAGGCAACAAACTCGTCGCCGCCCATGCGTGCCAGAAATTCATGCGGCTTCAGGACGGAACTCGCCCTGTCGGCAACCATCCGCAGAACAGCATCGCCAGCAGCATGACCGTGTACGTCGTTGATCTCCTTGAAACGGTTGAGATCGATGGACAGCAACGCGATATGGCCGCTTTTCGAACCGTCGCGGGTCAACCGGTTCAGATGTTCCATGAATGCAGAACGGTTCGGAATACCGGTCAGCGGATCATGCATCGAAAGATGGCGGTATCTCGCCATGGCCTGTTGCGTCGATTGTGCGTCGATAACATAGGTCGACAGACCTAGCGCAAGAAGCAGTACGGTGGCAGCGATTGCCCCTCCTCCCATCAGGGCGGGAGGAATCAGGCTTTCCTCAATGATGATCCTGGGATCGAACACGAACGACATCGAGGCCATGCCGGTATAGTGCGTGGAGGCGATCGCCAGAATCAGAAATATGACCGCGGAATGCTTGCAGAACCCGTTGAAGGGGCGCGCGATGCGGTTGAAAGCGAGAGCGCAAAAAACTGCGCCCAGAATCAGGGACGCAACGACATAGCTCTTGTTCCACTGAATGATGCCCTGAACATTGTAGGCTGCCATGCCGGTATAATGCATCGCCCCGATACCGAGGCCAGCGATCATGCCGCCAGCCTCCACAAAAGCGCTTCGGCCAGCATAGGACGAAATGCCAAGACCGGCCGTCATCGTCACGATGGCGATCAGAAGCGAAAGCCCTGTCAGCTCTGCATCGTATCCCACTGTTCCGGCAGCGATGTAACCGAGCATCGCCACGAAGTGCGTGGTCCAGATCGTTGCGCCGCCATTGACGCCCGCCAGAAACAGCCAGCTGACTTTCTGCACGCCCGAGGCGATCCTCACGCGCGAAAAAAGCCTCATCGTCACGAAGCTGCCCAAGAGGCACACGAGCACAGCGGCAGCCGTATAGCGGAAATCGTGATCGACAACGAGGCAGTTCAGGATCAGAAGCATTGTAGTCTTGCACCAGCGGAATATCGGCGGAGACTTAGCATTCCTCAAGTTTTCACTTGGTTTATGCATATGGCTAAGCATCGATTAAGAAACAACGCGGGATCGAACGGGTCGGGCTCGAATTGATGCCGCGCGATCCGGTCTTGTCATTGAGGCTCTTTTGTACTATAGCGCCCGCACCCGTGCAGACACCCTTGGAGGCAACGCGGGCGGGATGACCACATCGTCATCTCCAGTTCAGGCCGAAAACTGGCATGAACTCTCCATATAACCTCGAAAGGAAATGCCATGAGCAAAGAATCGTATGAGCTCAAGGCCGAGGCGCGCGAACGAGTTGGTAAGGGGTCCTCTCGTGAACTTCGCCGCAACGGTTTGATTCCCGCTGTCATCTACGGTGACAAGAAGGCCCCAATTTCTATCGCCCTGTCGACCAAGGAAGTAACCCAGCGCATTCACGCTGGCGGCTTCATGACGACGATTGCGACCATCGACTTCAACGGCCAGAAGATCAAGGTTCTGCCGAAGGACTATCAGCTCGATCCGGTCCGCGACTTCACAATGCACGTCGACTTCCTGCGCGTTTCGGGCAATGCCCTGGTGAACGTTGAAGTTCCGGTTCACTTCGTCAACGAAGAAAAGTCGGACATCAAGATCGGCGGCGTTCTGAACATCGTTCGTCACTCGGTCGAATTCCACTGCCCGGCAAACGAAATCCCGGAATTCATCACGGTTGATCTCGCTGGCCTCAAGATCGGCGACAGCGTTCATATCTCGAACGTCAAGCTGCCGAAGAACGTCACGCCGGTTATCGCTGACCGCGACTTCACCGTTGCAACGATCGTTGCTCCGGCTGGCGGCGTTGCAGAAGCTTCCGAAGAAGCTGCCAGCGAATAATCGACGGACCGCAAGGTCCAGGATCGATCAGCACATTGAAACCCGTTCCGTTCGCGGAGCGGGTTTTTTGCGTTTTGTGAACCTTAACGCCGAAACCTGTTGCCAACCCGGGGTGATCGTGGCGACGTTTCAGCATCGATTAACACTTCCATGAAACGATGCCAGTTGCTCTCATCAGGTGCGGACGAGCCCAGGAAAAACAACAACCTGTCTGTATTCTCATTCAGGTTTTCCGAGGCGATACGGAATGACGGGGGATGTAATTCAGGGGCAAAGGGTAACGACAATCAAACATGGCTCATTCCGTCGAAAGTCGCTTTATCGCGATTGTCTCCGGTGCACTTCTTATCGTCGTTGCTCCGCTGTTCACGCTGCTGCTGACACTTTCCTATCACGAGGCCGTTCGCAGCCAGCGTGACCATCTCGAAATATTGCTGTCGACAAACTCGCAGGCACTCGCTCGCCCGTTGTGGGATCTTGACGACGACACCATAAACCAGATTACCGGCACCCTCGTCTCCGACCCGATGATAAAGATGGTGGAGGTCAAGGACACGTCTGGTCAGCTGGACATCACCCAGACTGCGGGCAACGACGTGGTGGAGGATACGGTTTCGACCGCTCGCACGGTGATCTACAAGACGTCGGGCGGCGCAATTACCGTCGGGCAGCTGATCGTCCATTACCAGAACATCGGCCTCCTAACCTCTCTCAGCCAGATGGAAATGGCCTTCATCACCATTTTCATCCTCGCCATCCTCACCATTGTTCTGGCGGCCATCATCGGCAACCGTTTCATGGTTATCCGGCCTCTGATGCGACTGGCAGCCGCCATCGAAGCAACAAGACGCGAAGGATCGCGCCATCACGTCGACTGGCGCTCGAAGGACGAAATCGGGCGACTGGCAAAAAGCTTCAACGAAATGCAAAGCCAGCTCAAAAAGGAAGAGCTGGAAATCAAGAACGCCCATGAGCGCAAGACGGAAATCTACAACCGTACGCCCGCCATGCTGTTTTCACTCGATCGGCAGGACAGGATTGCCGCCGTCAGTGACTACTGGGTGCAGGCAAGCGGCTACAGCCGCACAAAGGTGCTCGGACTGGATTTCGCCGATCTGATCCATCCGGAAGACCGGTCTTTGTTCAAGACACGCAAGACGGCGCTTGAGGCTGTCGATACCGTTGGCAAGATGGGCATCACGCTTCGTTTTCGTTGCGGTGATGGCCGGACGATGGATATCCTCATCCTCGAAAAAGAACTTCAGTCCGGCGACACCGCCCATTCGGACACATGGCTTTGCGTCATGACGGATGTGACCGAACTTCGCCAGTCTGAAAAACGCAACCGACAGCAGGCGATCTCGGACCATCTCACAGGGCTTTTCAATCGGCAGGGATTCGAAGGCATCCTCGACGCCCAGATCCGTGAATCCGACAGCAACCAGACCGAACTCGCCTGCCTGTTCATCGACCTTGATCGCTTCAAGGCGATCAACGACAGCCTTGGGCACGCTATAGGCGACGCCGTCCTCAAGGAATTCACGCTGAGGCTCACACCGTTGCTCACCCGCCAAGACAGCGCATCGCGCCTGGGTGGTGACGAATTTGCCATCCTGCTTGCAGGCGAAAACGCGACCCTGCGCGCATCGCAATTCAGCGACCGGATCTGCGAACTTCTGGATACGCCTTTCGATATCGAAGACAACAGCATTCGCATGAGCGCCAGTATCGGCATGGCGATCTATCCGATTCATGCATCCAGCGCCTCAGAGCTTCTGCAGAACGCCGATATGGCGATGTATACGCGCAAGAGGGCGGGCAAGAACGGATCGCAGATGTTCGATCCGTCGATCACCGACAGGGCGCGTGAACATGCGGAACTGGAGCGCGATGTCGAGCAGGGTCTGAACGACGGTTGGTTCGAACCCTATTTCCAGCCCATTCTGGATCTTGCAACCGGCGAGACGGCGGGCTTCGAAGCGCTGATGCGCCTCAACCATCCTGAAAAGGGACTGCTGCCCCCCGCCCCGATCATCAGCCTTGCGGAAGAAAACGGCACCATCAACCGGATCGGCAATGTCATCCTTGATCAGGCGCTCGCCAATCTCGCGGAAATATCCAGCATTCCTGGGATGGAAAACTCCTATGTGGCCGTGAATTTCTCGCCGCTGCAGTTCGAGCCGGGCCTGCCGACCCGAATTGCGGGCGTACTGCACCGTTACGGCATTCTGCCACCGCGCCTCGTCATTGAAATAACCGAAGCGGTCATCATGAAGGACGATCCGCAGATCCGCGCGATCCTCGACGCCATTCAGCAACTGGGATGCAGGATCGCTCTCGACGATTTCGGGACCGGCTATTCATCGCTGAGCTACCTCAGCCGTTTCCCTGTCGATATCGTCAAGATCGACCAGTCGTTCACCCGCTCCATCTGTGAGGAAACGCTGGACGTGAAGCAGAGGAGCCGCATGCTGATCGAAGGCATCGCCGCTATATCGCACAAGATGAACTGCACGGTCGTTGCGGAAGGTATTGAAACGCAGGAACAGAAGGCTCTTCTCTTGTCGATCGGCGCGGATTGCGGTCAAGGATACCTTTTTGCACGCCCAAGACCGGTTTCCGAATTGATCGACGATATGAATCGTCGATATCCGGCTGACCGCATATCTGCCCTGCAAGCATGACGAAGCAATGAGCAAGCCGATGCGATTGACCTGGTTTTTCCTGTTTTGCCTCACGCTTGCCCAGCCTGTCAGCGCAGCTACGCTGTTTCTGACCACGGAAATCTATCCACCCTACATCACCCGTTCCGCCGACGGCAGCGTTCAGGGCATTTACATCGATCAGATCAAAATCCTGATGTCTGAAACCGGGACCAAATATCAGCTGGCAGTCATGCCCTGGGCAAGAGCGATTGCCCTTGCCAGAACGCAGGAAATGCATTGCGCTTTCGCAACGGCACGGACCGCAGAACGGGAAAATCAGTTTCGATGGGTTTCCCCCATCCACAAAGGCAGAAGCATTCTGGTCGCCAGAAGCACTGCAACAATCAACCCTGCCAGTCTCGACGAGGCGACGAAATACCGGATCGGAACGCAACGCGGCGACTATACCGTAACACTGCTGAATTCAATCGGCTTTTCAAAGATCGATCTGGGAGCGGACTTTTCCATAACGCTCAACAAGCTGAAAGCCGGGCGTATCGATCTGATGCCGATGGCGGACATGACATTCAAGAGCCTGCCCACCGGTGAATTCAGGGAAGTTCTGACGTTGACCACGCAGCAGTTCGGGCTTGCATGCAATAAAAGCGTACCGAAATCGCTGATCGAACGTCTACAGGCCCGGCTGGAGAGGATCATCGCCGATGGCCGACAAAATAAAATCTTCGCACGATACGGCCTTACCGTCGATTGATGCCATGGCCGAAAAGCACAAACGGGTTGACAGCAGGCCCATTTCGGGGTGGTGACAATCGCGAAAACCAGCCAGAACGCGGACATGCACCATGAAGATCATCGCAGGACTAGGTAATCCCGGCGCGCAGTATGCGGGAAACCGCCACAACATCGGCTTCATGGCTGTCGATGCCCTGCAGCGTCTGCCGTCTTTCACGCCCTGGTCCAGAAAATTCAAGGCTGAGATCTCGGAAGGTGAAATCGACGGCGAAAAAGTGCTGCTGATGAAACCCCTCACCTACATGAACCTCTCCGGCGAGTCCGTCGGTGAAGCGATGCGTTTCTTCAAGCTCACGCCTGCCGATATAATCGCCATTCACGACGAACTCGATCTGCCGGCCGGCCGTAGCCGCATCAAGACCGGTGGAGGTCACGGCGGTCATAACGGCCTCAAATCGCTGGATGCCCATTGCGGCAAGGAATACCGCCGCCTTCGCCTCGGCATCGGCCACCCCGGCGACAAGGAAAGGGTCCACGGCCATGTCCTTGGCGACTTCGCCAAAAGCGACAAGGTCTGGCTGGAACCTCTTCTGGATGCCATTGCCGATAACGCCGCCATGCTGGTGAAAGGCGAGGATTCGCAGCTCATGAACAAGCTGGCACTCGCCACCGGCAGCAAACCGGAAGCAGAAAAACCCGCAAAGCCGGCAAAACCTGCCGCGCATTCGCACATCCATCAGGCGAGAAACAACGCCCAGCCGAAAAAGCTGCCGGAAACCGGACCTATGGCCGAAATGCTGAAGAAGATGTTCGGCAAAAAGGACTGAAGGCAGGCCGGTCCGGTCTCACTCCTCCGGTTCGGTCGTGAACATCAGCGGAAATCCCGCCTGTTTGCCAAGATCGGTTGCTTCCTTGGCTTTCGTCTCGGCAATGTCGTGCTCGCACACCACGACCACGGAACTGCCAAAGCGGTGCGCCGTCATCATCACCCGATGCCCGGTTTCCTCGCTCATCCGGAACACCGCTTTCAGCACCACGGTGACGAATTCGCGAGGCGTGTAATCGTCATTCAGCAAAATGACCTTGTAGAGCTTCGGGCGCTCCAGCTTCGGCTTGGTCTTAGGTTTTGGTTTGAGATCGACAGCATTGTCACTCATCGGAAATCCCCGTTGATGACGAAAATCAGGCTTGCGCCGCACCCGGAACCAGAATGCCGATCGGCCCCGAGGCGCGCGCATACTGCGCTTTGATTGGGACCTCGGCAAGTCTGCAGATGCCGCGCCCCTTAAATTCGGCGCCATTCCGACCCTTTGCCCGGACAAATCGGGCGGCGGGCTTGACCTTGCCGTGCCCTTTCCGCAAAAGGCTCCCAACGAATTCTTTCAAACGGACAGGTTTCAAGCCATGGGCTTCAAATGCGGTATCGTCGGGCTGCCGAATGTCGGCAAGTCCACCCTCTTCAACGCGCTGACCAAGACGGCGGCGGCCCAGGCCGCGAACTATCCTTTCTGCACCATCGAGCCGAACACCGGCGAAGTGGCCGTGCCGGATCCGCGCATGAAGGTTCTGGCCGACATCGCCGGTTCGAAGGAAATCATCCCGACCCGTATCTCCTTCGTCGACATCGCCGGTCTGGTGCGCGGCGCGTCCAAGGGTGAAGGCCTGGGCAACAAGTTCCTCGCCAACATCCGCGAAGTGGATGCCGTGGTGCATGTTCTCCGCTGCTTCGAGGATGACGACATCACCCACGTCGAAGGCCGCATCAACCCGGTCGGCGATGCCGAGACGATCGAAACGGAGCTGATGCTCGCCGACCTCGAAAGCCTTGAGCGTCGCGTTGAGCAGACCCGCAAGCGCGCCACGTCCAAGGACAAGGAATCGCTGGCGCAGCTGCCTGTAATGGAAGCCGTCATCAAGCTTCTCAACGAGGGCAAACCTGCCCGCCTGCTTCTGAAGACGCTGGCGGCAGACGAGATCGATGTGCTGAAGGGCTTGAACCTGCTCACCTCGCATCCGGTGCTTTACGTCTGCAACGTCTCCGAATCCGATGCCGTCGACGGCAACGAGCATACCAAGGCCGTCGCCGAAATGGCCAAGGCTCAGGGTGCGGAATGCGTCATCATTTCTGCCGCCATCGAAGCCGAGGTTGCCCAGCTTCCCGAAGAAGAATCGAAGGAGTTCCTTTCGGCGCTCGGTCTGGAAGAAGCTGGCCTCGACCGCCTCATTCGTGCGGGCTATCACCTGCTGGACCTCATCACCTACTTCACCGTCGGCCCGAAGGAATGCCGCGCCTGGACAATCGTCCGGGGCACGAAGGCACCGCAGGCCGCTGGCGTGATCCACACCGATTTCGAACGCGGCTTCATTCGCGCCTTCACCATTGGTTATGACGATTACGTCGCATTCAAGGGTGAAGTCGGCGCCAAGGAAGCAGGCAAGGGCCGCGACGAGGGCAAGGAATATGTCGTCAACGATGGCGACGTCATCCACTTCCGCTTCAACACCTGATACCCGCAGGACCTGACCGATGATCGATCCGGTCGGGAGCTTCCATGTTTTTTACGCCGCCCTTCGGGGCGGCGTTCGTGTTTCATGCCTGTGCTCTTCCATTCGGCCAAAATCTGACCTTTACGTAAACGGAAAAATCATTTTAGATGGCGCCGTGTTTACTGTCAGAGGAGGAGACGATGGCACCGGTCGCGACATATGCCTATGAGGATTTTTCCACAGGTCGGGAATTTCCGCTCGGGCCGCAGCCGATTTCCGCAACGGACATCATCGAGTTTGCCAGCGAGTTCGATCCGCAACCAATGCACCTTTCGGAAGAAGCAGGTCTTGCCAGCATTCTGGGCGGACTGGCGGCCTCCGGATGGCACACCTGCAGCCTGCTGATGCGTATGATGGCAGACAGTTACATCATCGATTCAACATCGCAGGGAAGTCCGGGCATCGACTATGTCGAATGGAAAAAACCGGTCCTGGCAGGCGATACGCTGTCCGGAAAATCGATCGTGCTGGAGCAGCGACCCTCCAGTTCGCGCCCCGGTATCGGCCTCGTGAAATTACGCCACGAACTTTATAATCAGCGCGGCGATCTGGCTGCTCACGGAGAACACACCGTGATGTTCAAGATGCGCGCAAACGGAGGCATCGCGGCATGAGACTGGCGGAACTCTCTCCTGTCGGCGAGCGTGTCAGGCTCGATACGCTGCATTTTTCCGCCGAAGACATCGTCCGCTTCGCGACAAAGTTCGATCCGCAGCCATTCCATCTCGATGCGGATGCCGCCAGGGACAGCGTGTTCGGAGCCCTGTGTGCCTCCGGCTGGCACACCAGCGCCGGATGGATGAAAACCTTTCTCAGCCATTGGGCAAAAGAGGTAAAGCGGCTGAAGCAACAGGGCATCGAACCGCCGAAACTCGGTCCATCCCCCGGCTTTCGCAAGCTGCAATGGAAAAAGCCGGTCTATGCGGGCGACGATATCACCTATTTCGTTACCCTGCTGGACACACGCCCGCTGGCGTCGAGGCCCGGACTGCTGCTCAACACAACCTTCAACGAAGGTGTCAATCAGGCAGGAGAAACGGTCATATCTTTTGAAAGTAATGTTCTGGAATTCGAATAGGGAAGCCGCCCGGCGTGTCCGCAGAAAAGCAGGGCGACTTTTCTATTAGTGGCCGGAGAATTCGACCAGCGTGCGCACTTCGACGCCGAGGTCTTCCAGCTTCCTGCGTCCGCCGAGATCCGGCAGATCGATCACGAAGCAGGCGGAGACGATATCGGCTCCCATCTGTCGCAGAAGCTTCACGGCGCCTTCCGCCGTTCCACCCGTGGCGATCAGGTCATCGACCAGGATGACCTTTTCACCCGGCTGCACGGCATCGACATGCATTTCCATTTCATCCACGCCATATTCGAGGCTGTAGGCAACGCGAACGGTGGTGTGCGGCAGCTTTCCCTTTTTGCGGATCGGCACGAAACCGGCCGAAAGCTGGTGTGCAACGGCACCGCCGAGAATGAATCCACGCGCTTCCATTCCCGCAACCTTGTCGATCTTCGTTCCGGCATAAGGCTGCACCAGCTCGTCAACGGCGCGCCGGAATGCGCGCGGGTTGCCCAGCAGCGTGGTGATGTCGCGAAAGATGATGCCCGGCTTCGGATAGTCGGGAATGGAACGAATGGCAGCGGAAAGCTCCGAAGCGATGACGGTCATGGTATTTCCAGTTACGTGGGAGATGGATCAGAAAGTTCGGGGCACCCTATCAATTTGATGGCCTCGCACCAACTAAAAAGGACGTCAGGTTCACTCCCCGCCCGTCATACCCGCGATCCGTGCCCATGGCGGGCAGACATCCTCGAAGGAATGAGACTGCGGCTGCAGACCGTCATCGGCCTTGTCATCAAAACAGCCGAACACCAGAGCAACGGTCGGTGCATCGTCTATTGCCCCCAGAGTGCTGCCACAGGCCGGACAGAAAGCACGGCTGGAATAGTCGGAGGACCGATAGGTCGCGGGCATGCCTCCCTCACCGGTCCAGCGCACCGCCTCCTTGTCGAATTCCACCCACACAAGGCTTGTTGCGCCGGAATGCCTTTGGCAGATATCGCAGGAGCAGCTGTGCGGGTTCCCCGCCTCACCTCTGGCTTCAAACCGGATGGCGCCGCAAAGGCAACCGCCATGACGTACATTCCCCATTGTTGTCTCCCTGCTGCCCGACAATGAAAAAGCCCCCATGGCAACCATGGGGGCCGGATCATCGCGAATTATCCTGATCGGATGTTCGGCTTAATGTTCCTTGTTGGCGTAGACCGACTTCTTGGTGAGATAGATCAGCGCGGTGAAGATGAACAGGAACACCATGACCATGAAACCGGTACGCTTGCGCTCTTCCATATGCGGCTCGGCGGCCCACATCAGGAACGCGGAAACATCCTTGGAATACTGATCCACCGTTTGCGGAGCACCGTCATCGTATGTCACCTGGTCGGCGCTGATGGGCGGCGCCATTTTCAGCGCGGTAGCACCAACGAAGTACGGGTTGAAGTGCGTGCCTTCCGACACTTCAACACCGGCCGGTGCATCCTGATAGCCGGTCAGCAGCGCATGGATGTAATCCGGGCCGCCTTCCTGATAACCACCGACGACCGGGATCATGTCGATGAGGAACTGCGGAAAACCGCGTTCGACGCCGCGTGCCTTGGCCAGCAGCGACATGTCCGGCGGAGCGGCTCCACCATTGGCGGCAGCCGCCGCCTCATGGTTCGGGAACGGCGAAGGGAAATAATCCGAAGGCACAGCCTTGCGGTTATACATTTCGCCGTCGGCATTCGGGCCGTCCTGCACCTCGTATTCGCCGGCGAAAGCCTTCACCTGATCTTCCGAGTAGCCCAGGTCCTCCAGCGTACGGAAGGATACGAGGCTCATCGAGTGACAGGCGGAACAGACTTCCTTGTAGACCTTCAGGCCGCGCTGGAGCTGGCCTTTGTCATATTTTCCGAATGGCCCGGCAAAGCTCCATGTCTGCTCTTCGGGCTTGAGAACCGGAAAGTGTCCGCCCGCGACAGCGTGTTCTACCTTCGCAGCCAGATCGTGACCATCTTCCGCCGCCGAAGCAACAAGAGCGACACCGGTAAGGGCGGCAATAAGCGCGATGCTCGTTACAAGCTTTTTCATTGTCGTCATCCTTCCTTCGCGCTCACGCATCGGCTGCGACAGGCGTTGCCGCCGTCTTGCCGCTCTTTTCGAGAACCGCTTCGGTAATCGAATTCGGAATACGCCGGGGCGTTTCCACCAGACCGAGGATCGGCATGATGACGAGGAAGAAGCCGAAGTAGTACAGCGTGCCGAACTGCGACATGATGACGTAGATGCCTTCCGCCGGGCGCGAACCCAGCCAGCCGAGCATGATGGCATTCACCACGAACAGCCAGAAGAACATCTTGTACCAGGGCCGATAGACCGCGGAACGGACCTTGGAGGTATCGAGCCAGGGCAGGAAGAACAACACTACGATCGCGCCAAACATCACGAGAACGCCGCCCAGCTTGGAATCGATGATCCAGATGTTGAAGGTGATGGCGCGCAGCATGGCGTAGAACGGCAGGAAGTACCATTCCGGCACGATATGCGCCGGCGTCTTCAGCGGGTCCGCCATGATGTAGTTGTCAGGGTGACCGAGGAAGTTCGGCATGTAGAACACGAACCACGCGTAGCCGATCAGGAAGATCGATACGCCAAGTGCATCCTTCAGCGTCGCGTAGGGCGTGAAGGGAACCGTGTCGGTCTTGCTCTTCACTTCCACGCCGGTCGGGTTTGTCTGACCGGTCACGTGCAGCGCCCAGATATGCAGGATCACGACACCCGCGATCATGAACGGCAGCAGGTAATGCAGCGCGAAGAAGCGGTTGAGCGTCGGCTGATCCACGGCGAAACCGCCGAGCAGGAACTGCTGGATCCACTCGCCGATACCCGGAAATGCCGTGAAGAAGCCGGTGATGACGGTCGCGCCCCAGAAGGACATCTGACCCCAGGGCAGAACGTAGCCCATGAAGCCCGTCGCCATCATCAGGAGGAAGATGACGCAGCCGAGGATCCAGAGGATTTCGCGCGGCGCCTTGTAGGAACCGTAATACAGGCCACGTGCAATATGCAGATAAACGGCAATGAAGAAGAAGGACGCGCCGTTGGCATGCATGTAGCGCAGCAGCCAACCATGGTTCACGTCACGCATGATCTTTTCGACGGAATTGAAGGCAACCGTCGTTTCCGCGGCGTAATGCATTGCGAGCACCACGCCCGTCAGGATCTGGACGATCAGCATGACGGACAGCATTGCGCCGAATGTGTATGCATAGTTCAGGTTGCGCGGGACCGGATAGGCAACGAAGCTGTCATAGATCATGCGCGGCAGCGGAAGCCGCGAATCGATCCACCTTTCGATGCCGGTGGACGGCTGATAACTGGAATGACCACTCATGAATATCTGTCCCCTTATCCGATCTTGATCACGGTATCGGATGCAAATGCAAATGTCGGAATCGCAAGATTCTGCGGTGCCGGGCCTTTACGTATGCGGCCCGCCGTATCGTAGTGCGAGCCATGGCAGGGACAGAACCATCCGCCGAAATCGCCGGCCTGGCCGAGCGGAATACAGCCGAGGTGCGTGCACGAGCCGATCATGACGATCCAGTTTTCCTTCCCCTCTCCGGCGGAACGATCGACATCGGTTGCCTGTGCATCTGCCGCGATGTTGGCGTTGCGCGCCACCGGGTCCTTGAGATCGGCGAGCGCCACGGCCTTGGCTTCCTCGATCTCCTTCTCCGTGCGGTTGCGGATGAAGACTGGCTTGCCGCGCCACTTCACAGTCAGCGACATGCCCGGCTCGACGGCCGACACGTCCACCTCGATGGAGGCGAGCGCCAGTGTCGATGCGTCGGGACGCATCTGGTCGATAAATGGCCATGCGACGGCAGCAGCGCCGACAGCACCCGCCATTCCGGTTACAAGATATAGAAAATCGCGACGGGTCGGTTCACCCGATGCGTCATGATTGGTTACGTGCTCGCTCACCGCTACACCATCCTCTGCGCTGTTTTTGCCGTAAATCGCATGAGTCCTCCCGCTATGATTTGATCCAGAACAAACTCCACCCCGTTCAGGATCATGTGCGCGGCAGATAGAATCCGCGTCATTATGTTTGATCGCAAAATATTGACGGACTTGGCAAGAGCAAAGCACACAAAGCTGCCGTAATTCTGTCGTTGGGGCCGTATTTGCAGCGCGTTTTCCGTAAGACCGGGCAGGCAGGCAACATTGTGTATGCCAGTACTGCGTGTTAGGAGACGGGCGGGAGAGCTCGGAAAGCAGGAATTCGTATGAAGGCGAAGCTCGCTTGCATGATCTCCACGGCGGTGCTGGGCGCGCTTTTCATCATCAGCCTGCGGTACGTCACCGATTTCTGGCTTCTTGCCTTCGTCAACAGCTTCCAGCTCCACATTACCGTCGTCTGCATCCTGTTGTCATCGCTGGTCTTTTGGCTCGCACGCGGCGTTCTGTCGGTGATGCTCGTCGTCTGGTCGCTGGCACTTGGTGGCCATGCGCTTGCCATGATGCTTGAGTTTTCCACTCCAGCCATCATCGCACCGGGCTCGAAGCCGTTCCGCCTGCTCTCCTTCAACGTGTTGATGGAAAACGCCGCCAATGCCGATGCCATCGCCGACACCATCCTCGCATCGAATGCAGATGCGGCCTATCTGTTCGAGGCGGGTGCACTGAAATCGGTCCTGCCGAGGCTATCCCTGGCATATCCCTACCGGCTCGGCTGTTATGAAGGCACACCCACCTGCGACCTGCTGATCCTGTCGAAGCGACCGCTGAAAGAAGGCCATTTTCATAGCCTGAGCGACCTGCGCCGCGACCGCTTCGCCATGGCACAGGTCGATTTCAACGGCACCGACCTGACGCTCGCCGCGGGCCACATCACAAAACCGTACTTCGACGACTATCATCGCGACGAACTGGATGAGGTGAGCGAGCTGCTCTACAAGGTGACGGGACCGCTCATTCTGGCCGGAGACTTCAATTCGGCCAGCATCGCGCCGGACATGCGGGCGTTTCTGGCCGGCAACGACCTGAAGAAAGCCCCCTGGGAACCGGCGACATGGCCAATCGAAGCAGGCCGCTTCGGTATCGCGATCGATCACATCTTCGCCCGCGAACCGGCTATGCTGATGAAAACCGTACGCCTTACCAACAGTCTCGGCTCCAACCACTACGGTCTGGTTGCCGATTTCATGATCGGGAAATAACCAGCGTCACTTACTGGGCTGCCTCGTCCGCGGCAAGAAAGCCGCCGGATTGCCGTGCCCACAGCTCGGCATATAGACCGCCGGAAGCCACCAGCTGCGAATGCGTGCCCTGCTCCACGATGCGGCCGCGATCCATCACGATCAACCTGTCCAGCGCGGCAATTGTGGAGAGGCGGTGCGCGATGGCAAGCACGGTCTTGCCCTGCATCAATTCATCCAGATTGCTCTGGATCGCCGCCTCCACTTCTGAATCAAGTGCGGATGTCGCTTCGTCCAGCACGAGGATAGGTGCATCCTTCAGCATGACGCGCGCGATGGCGATGCGTTGGCGCTGTCCGCCGGACAGCTTCACACCACGCTCGCCGACATGCGCATCGAACGCCTTGCGGCCACGCTGGTCTTCAAGCCTTGCGATGAAATCATCCGCCTTGGCGCGGCGCACCGCTTCCTGAAGCTGCGCTTCCGTCGCATCCTGCCGCCCGAACATGATGTTGTCGCGGATGGAGCGGTGAAGAAGCGAAGTATCCTGCGTCACCATGCCGATATGGGCGCGCAACGATTCCTGCGTCACTCTGGAAATGTCCTGACCATCGATCAGGATACGCCCGCCTTCGACGTCGTAGAAGCGCAGCAGAAGATTGACCAGCGTCGACTTGCCAGCCCCAGACCGCCCGACGATGCCAACCTTCTCACCCGCAGCGATATCGAGGTTGAGATTGTCGATGACACCGCCGGCGCGACCATAATGAAAGCTGACGTTCTCGAAACGGATACCGGGCTTGCGAACAGACAAGGCTGGCGCATCCGGCACATCCATGAGACCGATAGGCTGCGAAATCAGTTCGGCTGCGTTCTGGACCGTGCCGAAGTTGCGCATGATACCATTGAACTGCGTCATCAACCGCCCGAGCAGGAAGTTGAGCCGCAGCACCAGCGCCAGCGTGAATGCGACCGCCCCGGAGCTGATCTTTCCGTTCAGCCACAAATGAATGCACAAACCCGCCATCGAGGTAATCATCACGCCGGAAAGCAGCGCCATCGAAGCCCGCACGCCGGTGATGAAGCGCGTGAAGGTCATCGTGGTTTTCTGGAAGATATCGAAACCCTGCCGCATGTAGCGGTCATTGGCGTCATCGCGGCCGAACAGCCTCAGCGTCTGGATGTTGCTGTAGGCATCCACCATACGACCGGACAGCATGGATGCGGCTTCCGCGGTTTCTTTCGAATGGTAGCGGATGCGCGGCACGAAATATCGCGCCAGCATCGAAAAGATCACCACCCAGACAAGCACCACGACGGCAAGCCGCCAGTCCAGTCCGCCAATCAGGAACAGCATCGAAACGGAATAGATCCCGACGAACCAGACGCTTTCCATCAGAGACGTTACCAGATCGCCCGCCGCCTGCCCGCCGGACCATACCTTGGTAACGATCCGGCCGGAAAAATCGTTCTGGAAGAAGCTCAGCGACTGCCGGGCAACATGCATGTAGGACTGCCAGCGCACCAGGTTGTAAAAACCGGGTGTGATGATCTGCTGGTCCACCAGCGCCGTGACCATCGTGACGATGAAGCGCACGACCGCGATCAGGATGAGCATGCCGAACAGTTCGGTACCATGCGTGGCAAGCAGGCCCTGCCAGCCATCCCCCGGCTTGACCGTCGCAAGGATATCGACCAGCCGGCCGACGAACCAGAACAATGCCGCCTCGATGGCCGCCGTCAATCCGCCAAGCACCAGCATGGCGAAAAACGGCGCCTTGGCCTGTGCGATGTAGAACCAGATGAACGCGAACGTGTCTTCCGGCGGCCGCAGATCCTGCCTGCGGGCGAAGGGCTTTATCCAGTTCTCGAAGAACTCGAAGATGCGCGTCATGACCATGTTTCGGATATAGGCGGATTCCGCCTCCGGGAACAGCCGCGGGAAACGCCTGTCCGGATTATATTTCCGTAATGATTGGACATGTGAAAAAGGGCGGAGAATACTCCCCGCCCTTCGGTTTTGCTTATTCCGCCGCCACATCGGCCTCGTGATCGGCAATGAAGCCACCCGACTGGCGCCGCCAAAGATCGGCGTAAATGCCGCCTTCGGCCACGAGTTCGGCATGGCTTCCTGCCTCGACGATCTGGCCCTTGTCGAGAATGATGAGCCGGTCCATCTCGGTCAGGGTCGACAGGCGGTGCGCAATCGCGATCACCGTCTTGCCTTCCATCAGCGAGAACAGGTTCTCCTGAATGGCTGCTTCGACTTCACTGTCCAGCGCCGAGGTTGCCTCGTCGAGGACAAGGATCGGCGCGTTCTTGAGGAACACGCGGGCAATCGCGATACGCTGGCGCTGTCCGCCCGAAAGTTTCACCCCGCGCTCGCCCACCTGCGCATCCAGACCGTGGCGGCCATGCATGTCCACCAGCGTCTCGATGAAGTCCCAGGCATTGGCGCGTTTCGCCGCAGCGATGATCTCCGCATCCGTCGCTTCGGGATGGCCGTAGGCGATGTTGTCGCGGATCGACCGATGCAGCAGCGACGTATCCTGCGTCACGACGCCGATCAGCGAGCGCAGGCTGTCCTGCGACACCTTGGAGATGTCCTGCCCGTCGATGGTGATTCTGCCCGCTTCCAGATCGTAGAAACGCAAAAGCAGGTTCATCAGCGTCGTCTTGCCCGCACCCGATCGACCGACCAGACCGACCTTTTCGCCGGGCTTGATATCCAGCGTCAGCCCATCGATCACGCCCTTGTTCTTGCCATAGTGGAAGCGGACGTTTTCGTAGTGGATCGCGCCTTTCGGTGCAGCCAGTTTTGGTGCCTGCGGTGCATCGACGATATCGTGCGGCTTCGTCATCATCGACATGCCGTCATAGACGGTACCGATGTTTTCGAACAGCGACGTGACTTCCCACATGATCCACTGCGACATGCCGTTGACACGCATGGCAAGGCTGACGGCGATGGCGACCGAACCGGCCGTCACCGAACCCTGCATCCAGAAATACAGGCCGAGCGTCGCCGTGGAGAATAGTACCACCGCATTGTTGAGGTCGATCAGGATGTTGAAGCCGGAAATCTTGCGCATCTGGCGGTGAACCGTGCCGAGAAACACGTTCATGCCGTCACGCGCATACGTCTCCTCGCGCCCCGCATGCGAAAACAGCTTGATGGTCGAAATGTTCGTGTAGCTGTCGACGATACGGCCTGTCATCAGCGAACGGGCGTCGGCCTGCTCCTGTGCGAGACGACCAAGCTTCGGCACGAAATAGGCCAGAATGCAAATATACAGGCCCAGCCAGACGAGCAGCGGAATGACCAGCCGCCAGTCCGCAGCCGCCACCATGAACAGCATCGAAACGACGAAGCTGATCGCATAGACGAACACGTCGATGACCTTCAGCGCGACTTCACGGATCGCCAGCGCCGTCTGCATCACCTTGGTCGAGACACGGCCCGCGAATTCGTTCGCGAAGAAGGTCATCGAGTGGCGCAGCAGAAAGCGGTGCATCTTCCAGCGGGCAATCATGCCGAAGTTCCCGGCAAGCGTCTGATGCATCGTCATCGTGTGGATGGCGCCCATCAGCGGCAGGCCGACAAGGACCAGACCCGCCATGACGATAAGATGCCAGCCCTCATCGGCAAAGAACGTCGCACGATCGGCCGTGGACAGCCAGTCGACGATGTTACCGAGGAATTTGTAGAGCATGGCTTCCGCAATCGCGATACCCATCGACATCAGGCCAAGCAGAAGCAGCCATGGCCATGCGGGTTTCACATAATGCCAAAGGAACGGAAGCAGCGTCTCCGGCGGCGCGGTCGGCGTCGCGGAGGGAAAAGGATCGAGGCGTTTTTCAAACCAGCCAAACATAGGCCAAGCTCCGGCAAGCAATCGCCCCATCGTTGAAACCGCACAAAAACGATTATAGCGCCAACGACGAAGCGGGACAGTCTTGGAACGTGGCCGTGACAGCCACATGACGAATCAGGAAATGGGAAATGCGGCGAACCGCGAAGAAACACCTAGGCGAGCAGTGGCATAACCACGGCCGGGAGGCGAAAACGAACATTGATATGCATTGAAACCTCCCTCGGCTGGTGTTGAAGATGCAGCCTTTTACTGCAAAAAAGGGTGAAACGCCAGCCTTTTGCCCGAAAAAAGTGCAATGGCGTCTTGGTGCGAATCCCCGCGACACCTTCCGTTTCATCGGCGCTCCATGCTAATGCCTTGGAAAACATTGGAAAGCCTAACAATGCCCGATATCCGCATCGCCCTCTACCAGCCCGACATCGCGGGCAATACCGGGACGATCCTTCGCCTCGCCGCCTGCCTCGGCATCGGCGTCGATATCATCGAGCCGGCAGGGTTCGACATTTCCGACCGCAACCTCAAGCGCGCCGGTCTGGACTACATTGCCGCAGCCGCGCTCACCCGCCACGTCACCTGGGAACGTTTCGAGGAGTGGCGTCTGGCAAACGGCCGCCGTCTCGTGCTGGCCTCCACCAAGGCCGCCCTGCCCTATACGAAGATCGATTTCCTTGGCGACGACATCCTGCTTTTCGGACGCGAAAGCGCAGGCGTTCCCGATCACGTGCATGAAAAAGCGGACGAACGGGTGATCATCCCGATGGTGGAAGGTCAGCGTTCCATCAATGTCGCCATGTCGGCCGCGATGATAACCGGCGAAGCCTTGCGGCAGACGGCATGGGACTGACCACAAGGCCCGCATAGCGCGTTTTCATCGCAAAAACTGTCGCAACCCGGCCTGTTGTTCAACATGCTACAGCGTTATACTCATTAGCCGGACAAGAAAATTTCGCCTCTATCGACCAAAAAATCGGTGGATGCGAGGAGATGCGAATGCAGTCCACGATCGTCATTATCAATCTGCTGGGAGCAGTTGCGCTGCTGCTCTTCGGTCTTGCGCAGGTAAAAGACGGTGTAACCCGCGCTTTCGGCATGAAACTCAGAAGTGTGCTGGCAACCGGCACACAGAACGGACCGCGTTCCTTTCTGTCCGGCTTCGTGGCAACGGTCGCCCTGCAAAGCTCGACGGCGACCGCGCTGACCATCGCCTCCTTCGCGGAGCGCGACCTGATCCGCCCGCGTATGGCGCAGATCGTCCTGCTCGGGGCAAATGTCGGCACGGCTGTCACCGCATGGATCGTATCGGCGGGCGTCGACTGGCTCTCGCCTCTCCTCATTCTGGTCGGCATCGTCCTGAAGAAAGGCAGTTCCAACGCGCGGCAAGGCGGTGGCACGGCAGTCATCGGCATTGGCCTCATGCTTCTGTCGCTGCATCTGTTGAGCGGGGCGACGGAGCCGATGCGTGCCTCCCCGGCGCTTGCCGTCTTCATCAGCCTGCTGGATGGCGCATGGCCGGTGGCGCTGATTTTCTCCGCGGTTCTGGCCTTCGCGTCCTCCTCAAGCCTTGCGGTCGTGGTGCTGATCCTGTCGCTTGCCGCCACCGGCACCCTTTCAACCGGCCTCATCATCGTTCTCATTCTTGGCGCGAACCTCGGCGGAGCTATCCCGCCCGTCATAGCCACCCTCTCCGGCCCCGCGTCGGCCCGGCGCATCACCATCGGCAATCTTGTCGTTCGCACCATCGGCTGCTTCATCGCGATGCCGCTCGCCTCCTACGGCGCGGAACTTTTGCAGCAGCTACCGCTTTCTCCCGCAAAACTGCCCGTCGACGCGCACCTCATCTTCAACGTCATTCTGGCTGCGTTGGCATGGCCGTTCTCCGGTTTGATTTCTGACCTGATGGCGAAGTTCGTGCCAGATGACCCAAGAACCGACGACAGCCCGAGTTTTCTGGATGAACAGGCGCTTGAAACACCAGCCGTAGCCCTCGCAAACGCAACACGCGAGGTTCTGGGTGTTGGCGATACCATCGAACGCATGCTGATCCGTGCGGAAAGCGCCTTCAAGCACAACGATCTGGAGCCTCTGAAGGAAATCGCCCCGCTGGAAAAACGGGTCGACAGCCTGCAGCAGGCCGTGAAGGTTTACCTCTCCAGGCTCGGGCGAAAAGGACTGGATGCAGACGATGCGCGCCGCTCGATCGCCATCATCGATTACGCGATCAACCTCGAGCACATCGGCGACATCATCGAAAAAGGCATCTGCGAACAGATCCGCAAGAAAGTGCTGAACGGCTTCAAGTTTTCCGACGATGGCTACGCGGAACTGAAGACCCTTTTCGACATGACCATCGAAAACCTGCGCTCCGCCCAGAGCGTCCTCGTCACCAATGATTTCGACCTGGCCCGACGTCTCATGGAAAGCAAGGTCGACATCCGCCGTCTCGAAAAACGGTCTTCAGCCCGCCATCTCGAGCGGTTGCGTGACGGATTGGCCGAAAGCATGCAGACCAGTACGCTTCATCTCGACATGCTGCGCGACCTGAAGCGCATTAACGCTCATATTGTCTCGGTTGCTCATCCCATTCTCGATGAAAGCGGCGTTCTGATCGAAAGCCGTCTGCGTCACGCCGAGCCGCACGTATGAGAAAACCCGACAATCAATCGGCGGAAGGCAACCTGCGCATGGTAAACTCGATGAGGTCGCCTTCCAGCTGCCGCCAGCTTTCGACTTCCGTCCAGTAGGCGGCTTTCGGGAATGCCTCGAACCATTCACGCGCCTTGGCGCGGGCTTCTTCCCGGTCTAGGCAGAAGGTCTGCCTGACGAAAAGGCCATTCCTGGCCGTATCAGCACCTTCGCCCGCCTTCGCCTTGCGATGATTGGCGATCCTGCGCTTCAGCCCATCGAGGGGCGGTCCGGTAAATTTCGTCATGACATTCACCTGTGGCACCTTCAACCATCAAGATAATGCACCCGGAACGACTTTGCGAGTCGCGTTTGTGTGCAGCGCAAACACACACGGACGCGCAGCACACCCCATCCTGTCGCGTGAACGACACTCCGGCATATTGAACCGATGCATCGCGCCTCGCAAAAATCGATTTCCGATTTCCGGGCCGATGCTGTAGAGCCAGTTTTTCGACATAATCGATTACCGTGACAGGAGAGTGGACATGGAACGGCCGTCTTTGCCGAAGGGCTTGCCCGAAGACATAGAGGAAAAGAAGGCCGCCGCCCAAGCATGGTTCCAGCACCTTCGCGACACCATCATCGCCTCCTTCGAGGCTCTGGAAGACGATCTATCCGGTCCGCTGTCAGATCAGGAACCGGGACGCTTCGTCCAGAAGCAGTGGCTGCGTGACAATGGTGAAGGCGGTGGCGGCATCATGTCGATGATGAACGGCCGTGTCTTCGAGAAGGTGGGCGTCCACACCTCCACCGTCCATGGAGAGTTCTCACCCGAATTTCGCAAGCAGATACCCGGTGCGGAAGAAGATCCGCGTTTCTGGGCTTCCGGCATTTCGCTGATTGCCCATCCCGTCAATCCGAACGTTCCCGCAGTTCACATGAACACGCGCATGGTCGTCACCTCCAGCCACTGGTTCGGCGGCGGCGCAGACCTGACGCCCGTACTCGACCGCAGGCGAACCCAGGAGGATGCGGACAGCCAGCTTTTTCACCGCGCTTTCGAAATCACCTGCAACCGCCACGCCGTCGCGGACTATCCGCGCTACAGGACATGGTGCGACGATTATTTTTTCTTGCCCCACCGCAATGAAGCACGCGGCATCGGCGGCATCTTTTTCGACTGGCTGCACCCCGACGAAGGCAAGGGCGACTGGAACGCCAATTTCGCTTTCGTGCAGGACGTGGGACGCGCCTTCAATCTCGTCTATCCAAAGATCGTCCGCACCAATTTCAATCAGCCATGGACCGAAACAGACCGTGACGAGCAACTGATTCGCCGTGGCCGCTATGTGGAATTCAATCTGCTTTACGACCGCGGCACCATTTTTGGCCTCAGGACGGGGGGAAACGTGGAGTCGATTCTCTCGTCTTTGCCACCCGTGGTGCGCTGGCCGTGACAAAGCTCACGCAATTTTGACACCTGTCAGCACCATGACGAAAAAAAGCGTAAATTAGGACTTATGGAAATAATAAGGCGGTGTTAGTCTCCTCCCCGCAGACGTACTGGAGGAGCTATCGTCATGATTACTTCAAACAGCATGCCTATTCCATCCTCCCAAAAGGAGGATAAAAATTCCATTGGCACACCGGAGCTGATCGACCGCCTCGCCGCCGAAATGCGCGCCAGCGGAGATCGCGATTTGCCGCTTTCGTTTTATGTCGAGCAGGTGAAACGCACCCTTGCCAGAGAGCGCGTGGCAAACAAGGTCGCCAATGACGACCCCTCTCTCACGAAGGCCCCAGCCGCCAGCACATCCTCCGTTTTCCAGTGCTGGGCAATGCCTGACTGAGATCCGCCAGGATCCAGTCCGGAACCGAACACGAAAAAATTCGTTTGATCCGGACCATGCAGAGAAAGACACCTGAGGTGTCATTGTCGGTATGGTGGTGAGTGAGAACGCGGAGCTTTTCCACAGAAAGCTCCGCCCGGACAACGCGGTATGGGAGTGCGAGCGTTGTCCCTGTTATCAGGAGGAGATACGACCATGCGGTTGTTTGAATGCGGAACGCTTGTACCCGGCTGCGGCTGGCACACGCGGGCAGAAGAAGATGCAGAGGTGGTTCGCCGCGCCGTTGAACACATGAAAACGGCTCATGGCGAAACAGTGATCCGCGAAAACATGATCGAAAACATCAAGGCGCGCGTCCGCAACGAAGCGAATGCCGCCTGAAACATCAGCTTTCGACAATATCCTTCAACCGGGCGGTCAGCGCTGCCCGGTCAAGGGAGAAGTTTACCTCGATCCACTTGTCCTCGAGGCTTTTCAAAATTTCCCCGACTTTCGGGCCAGCGGCAATACCTGCTGACATGACATCCGCGCCAGTGAGCGGGAAACTCGGACGTTGAAACTTTTCAGCGCGGGAAAGCAAGGTTGAAAGACGTGCAACCTTCTGCATCGCCGCTTCGCCCGCCGAGAGATCGGCGCGGGCGGATGCGAGTGCCAGCTTCAGGCGTACCTTCACACCCTCCACGCCCTGCCGATAAAGCAGACGGTCAAGTGCCGTCTCCTTCATGTCCGGATCGACCGCGGGCGCATCGGCCCAATGCGTGAGAAATACGGCTTCCGCCTTTGATAGCCGCAGACGCCCGGCAAGAGCGGTCAGTCTTTCGCGATCCGGCGGAACGATGGCGGCAAGCCGAAGCATAGGGTTCGGCGCCCAGCCCAGCGCTTGCTCTGCGGCCACCAGCCCATGAATGGCGTCGATGCCCCATTTCTCCGTTTCCGGCAGAACCTCTGCCAGCACACCAGACTGCCGCATCCACAGCAAAGCGCGGGACGGATCCCGTGCCGAAAGCAGCTTCTTCACCTCGCTCCACACCCGCTCTGCGGAAAGCGTTTGCAGCTTGTCCTTGGCGCGTGCGCTGGCCCGCAACCCGTCTGCATCGGGGCGTCCGGAACCGTAATGCGCAAAAAACCGGAAAAAGCGCAGGATGCGCAGATAGTCTTCGGCGATCCGCGTCGCCGCATCGCCAATGAACCGGACCATGCCTGTCTCGATATCGGCAAGACCACCGATCAGGTCGATCACGGTTCCGCTCTGATCGGCATAAAGCGCGTTGATGGTGAGGTCGCGTCGCTCGGCGTCAGTCTGCCAATCGGTGCCGAACGCCACCTCGGCATGTCGTCCGTTGGTTTCGATGTCGCGTCGAAGCGTGGTCACCTCAAACCCTTCGCCGTCGATGACCAGGGTTACCGTGCCATGCTCGATACCGGTCGGCACCGCCTTGATACCCGCGGACTTGGCCCGTGCGACGACGACATCAGGTGTCAGTGTCGTCGCCATATCGACATCGCCCACCGGCAATCCCATCAGCGCATTGCGAACAGCACCACCGACGACACGCACCTCGCCACCATCGGCATTCAGCAGCGCGAAGATGCGCGCCAATGCCGGCCTTTCAAACCAGTCCTGCCCGGCGACGCTGTTCATGAATAAAACCTCTCGTAGATTGTCCGCACGATACCCGCCGTAATGCCCCAAATATAACGTTCGCCATAGGGCATTTCGTAGAAAAACCGCTCCTTCCCCTGAAAGATGCCGCTGCCGCGGGCGTGGTTACCCGGATCCATCAGAAAGGACATCGGCACCTCGAACACCTCATCCACTTCGTCCGGGTTAAGCGTCAGATGAAAGCCCGGCCGCACCACGGCAAGCACCGGCTTGATGCGGAAACCGGTCCCGGAAATATAATCCGGCAGGCGCCCGACGGTTTCCACGAAAGAGCGCGAAAGGCCGATTTCCTCTTCCGCTTCGCGCAGCGCGGCGTCCTCCGGCGTAAGATCCTCGGCATCGATACCGCCACCGGGAAAGGATATCTGCCCGGAATGCTTACGCAACTTTGTCGTGCGCTGCGTGAAGATCACCCGCGCATCCTCGCCCTCGTCAACCACCGGGACCAGAACCGCGGCATCTTTCAGCCTGATACCGTTTCCAGAAAGAATGACGCCCGGATTGAGTAGATGATCACCATTCTCACGCTCGGCAACACCTTCGCCGTCCTGCAATACCCGGCGACGGAAATCACCGGCTGAAAAATCCAGTCTCTTGAAACTCATTGTGAAAGTGCTTCCAGTTCATCCGCAGGCATCACGGGAAAAAGGCTCTCGCCCGAGCGGATGGCAAACATGCGGCGCCCATCCATCTCGATCACCTTGCCACAGGCGACCAGATCGTACATCACGGCTCGCGATACCAGCGCCTCCAGCCTGCCTCGCACGAGCAGATAAGGCTTCAACTCGCTGTTCTCACCGGCTATTTCAAAACGCAGGGGATGCTCGGCTCCCGCCTCCACCACATCACCGACATTGGTGCGGAAGGTCAGGTGCGGCACGCCTGCCTGCTCCGTGACGGTCATCTCGACGGCAACGAACGGCGCGTCCAGTACCTTGATACCGACTTTTTCCACAGGAGTTACGAGATAGGTCCGGCCGTCATCATCCTTGCGCAGAACGGTGGAAAACAACCGCACCAGCGGTGCGCGGCCAATCGGCGTGCCCATGTAGAACCATGTGCCATCGGCGCGGATTTCCATGTCGATATCCCCGCAGAACGGTGGATCCCAACGGTCCACGGCGGCTGGACCGCGCTTGCCCTCGCCCGACTGTTCGGCAGCGCGGGAAATCATCGCCGCTAGCCCTGCCGCGTCACCCGCGGAATGAAATATTTCAGGTGCCATATTCGAGTCTCGCTTTGCCGATAAGGAAACATTAGAGCGCTTCCTTGTGAAATGGAATCGTTGTGCCGGAGCAGGTTTTAGACAGGGCATCGGCGATTGCCGAGAGGCATACCGAAGTATGGACGCGACAATCGCCGCTGATCCTGACGGAAAGATGCCCGGCAGAAACGTTTCCATTTCACAAGGAAACGCTCTAGGCTGTGTAAGTCACGAGATAGTCATTCTGATGGTGCTTGTCAGCGGGCAAGAGAGCAATAAGCTATATGCAGTGCGAAAGCCGCACTGATCGAAGGTTTTGAGGAGAGCGACATGGGCGTGATGAATACCGGCGAAACCCTCGACGAAAAAGCCATCGTCGCTTCCGCGGAAAAGGCGCTGTCCGATATCGCCGCGATCCGCGCCGAAGTATCCAAAGTCATCTTCGGTCAGGAAAAGGTGGTGCAGAACACGCTCCTGGCCATTCTGTCCGGTGGCCACGCGCTCCTCGTCGGCGTTCCCGGTCTAGCCAAGACAAAGCTCGTCACCACGCTCGGTACAGTACTTGGCCTCGACGCGAACCGCATCCAGTTCACGCCCGACCTCATGCCGTCGGATATTCTCGGTTCGGAAGTGATGGACCAGGACGAGAACGGCCGCCGTTCTTTCCGCTTTATCAAGGGTCCGGTTTTCGCTCAGCTTCTGATGGCCGACGAAATCAACCGCGCCAGCCCGCGCACGCAGTCCGCCCTGCTGCAATCCATGCAGGAATATCACATCACGGTCGCTGGCCAGCACTACGCCCTGCCGAAGCCCTTCCACGTTCTCGCCACGCAGAACCCGCTGGAGCAGGAAGGCACCTACCCGCTGCCGGAAGCCCAGCTCGACCGTTTCCTGCTTCAGGTGGATGTCGACTACCCGGACCTTGCCGCGGAACGCCAGATCCTGCTCGACACGACCGGTACGGCCTCAGGTGAAGCTCGCCGCATGATCGATGCGGAGCGGCTGATGGATATCCAGATGTTGATCCGGCAGATGCCCGTCAGCGACAAGGTCGTTGACGCCATTCTCGCCCTCGTTCGCTCCGCACGCCCCGGCCATGGCAACAAATTGACCGACAAGAACGTTGCATGGGGGCCGGGTCCGCGCGCCGGGCAGTCCCTGATGCTGACGGCACGCGCCCGCGCGCTCTATGAAGGCAGGCTTGCCCCGTCGCTGGACGATATCTACGCACTGGCCGAACCGGTGCTGGAACACCGCATGGCACTGACATTCGCGGCACGCGCCGAAGGCATGTCGGTCCGTGATGTAATCGCAGGCCTCGTGGAGCAGGCGAAGAACTGAACCCGTTCAGGCGTTGGCGAAAGGAATAGCTGTGGCGTCCATCGGCCAGATCGTAAAGCAGACACCCGGCAGCGAAGTGCTGGCGCGCGCGCAGCAGCGGGCAGCACTTGTGCCCGATTGCATGGTGGAAGCGCGGCGTATCGCCAATACGGTCATTGCCGGCTGGCATGGCCGTCGCAAGCGCGGCGTCGGTGAAAACTTCTGGCAGTTCCGCCCCTATGCCGAAGGCGAAAGCCTTTCGCGCATCGACTGGCGGCGCTCGGCGCGCGACGACCATACCTATGTGCGCGAACGTGAATGGGAAGCCGCCCACACCATCTGGCTCTGGGCCGACATGTCGCCATCGATGATGTACAAATCGACGCTCGGCACCGTTTCCAAGGAAAGCCGCGCACTGGTGTTGATGCTGGCGCTGGCGGAAATCCTCGCCCGCTCAGGCGAACGCATCGGTTGCCCCGGGATCATGGAGCCGGTTTCGGCCAGAAACGCCGCCGAACGCCTTGCGACCGCCATCATGCATGCACCCGTTACCACCGGCCTGCCGGAAACGGGCATGATCCGCGGCGCCAGCGACATCGTGCTGATCGGTGACTTTCTCGATGATGCGGCGAGCGTCATGGAACGCATTTCGCCACTCGCACGCCGCAGCCTTCGCGGCCACGTGGTCGAGATCGCCGATCCCGCCGAGGAAGTCTTCCCCTATTCCGGCCGTACCGAGTTCACCGACCCGGAAACAGGCGAGAAGCTTGTATCCGGCCGCGCCGAAACCATCCGCGAAGACTATACCCGTGCCTATTTCGCCCGCCGCGATGCGTTGTCATCATCCCTGCGGCGGCTGGGCTGGAATTTCGTTTTCCACCGCACCGACCATCTTGCCTCCGAAGCGCTGGTCGCCGTCCACATGTATCTGTCCGGCTCCCCTGCGGAAGGCGGTGGCCGTCGATGAATTTTCTGCCGTTCGTTTTTTCCAGTCCTGCCATTCTCCTCGGCCTTCTCGCACTGCCTGCCATCTGGTGGCTGCTGCGGCTGACACCGCCTCGCCCCAAGACGGAAGTCTTCCCGCCGCTGAAAATCCTCGCCACGGTGTTGAAACGGGAGGAAACGCCCTCGAAAAGCCCCTGGTGGCTGACGCTGCTGCGTATGGCTCTGGCAGCGGCGGTCATTCTGGCACTTGCCGATCCGGTGATGAACCCGCGCAACAATATGCTGGCAGGCTCCGGGCCGCTGGTGCTGGTCATGGATAACAGCTGGGCCGCCGCACCGGACTGGGATCGACGCGTCGAAACCGCACGCGCTCTGATCGGCGATGCGGAACGGGCCGAGCGCCCCGTCTCCATCAGCTTCACCGCCGATGCCGAGCATGACGCGGTTCCGGCAACGACTGCCGTCGCGCTTGAAAAGCTCGCGGCTGCGCGACCGAAACCGCTGGTGCCTGATCGCAACCGGACGGCGGAAGCCATCACCGAAGCACTGAACGGAACGGCACCCGGCACGCTGGCCTATATTACCGATGGCGTGGCAACGACACAGGATGAAACCGCGCTTACGACGCTGGCAAACCTGTCCCCGGCCGAATTCCGCTTCGTCGAAGGTGACGGCCAGAACGTGACGGCCATTACCGGAGCGACCAACAATGCCGACGCCATGAGTGTCACCGTGTCCCGGCTGCAAACGGCAGCGCTGCAACGGCTGACAGTCAATGCGCAGGACAGTCAGGGACGCATTCTGGCAAACGGCGTCGCGGATTTTTCCCCCGGCGCCACAGAAACGACGGCAACGGTGGATGCACCGTTCGAGTTGCGCAACGATTTCGCACGGCTTTCGCTTGATGGCGTCTCGACAGCCGGTTCAGCCCATCTGCTCGATGACGGGTTCCGCCGTCGCCGTGTGGCACTGCTTGCGGGCGAAACCGGCAACGACTTCCAGCCACTTCTCCAGCCGCTTTACTACATCAGCCGTGCGCTTCAGCCCTATGCCGACCTGATCCAGCAGCGGCAGGCCGATCTTTCGCAGGCAATTCCGGAAATCCTGCAATCCAATCCGTCCGTCATCGTCATGGCCGATATCGGCCGCCTGCCGCAGGAAACCTACGAGCCGATGCAGCGCTGGCTGGCTGGTGGCGGCACGCTGATCCGTTTTGCAGGCCCGCGTCTTGCTGCGGCCCCGTCGGATGATCCGCTTGTGCCTGTGACGTTGCGTCAGGGCGAACGCGCCCTCGGCGGCGCGCTATCCTGGGCTGAACCGCAGCCGCTGGCCGACTTCCCCAATTTCGGCGCCTTCGCAGGCATGCCGAAAGCCGATGGCGTTCTCGTCAAGCGACAGGTGCTGGCCGAACCGACACCGGATCTCGCCGAACGCACATGGGCAAGCCTTGCAGATGGCACGCCGCTCGTCACGACGCGCAATATCGAGACGGGTCGCATCGTACTGTTCCATGTCAGCGCCGAAGCAAGCTGGTCCGATCTGCCGATCTCCGGCCATTTCGTCGAAATGCTGCGCCGTATCGTTCAGCTGTCGCAGGCGGGTGGCGCGTCCGCTTCCGCCAATGCACCCGCGGCAGCCTTGCCGCCCTATCGCCTATTGACCGCGGAAGGCTCGCTTTCCGCCGAAATCGGCTCAGCCCGCCCGCTCGAAATACGCGCCGGTCAGCCACCACGTACAAGTTTCGAGAACCCGCCCGGCCTCTACGGTACGGAAGACGGCTTCGTCGCGCTTAATCTGCTCCCGGCCGGTGCAACGCTCCGTCCGCTGGACACCAGCACTGCCGGAGCCTCGACAACCGAGGCACTGGTCGGCGAGACGGCCAAATCGCTGCGCCCTGCCCTGTTCATTGCGGCCTTCCTGATGCTGATCGCGGACAGTCTCATCGTGCTCTTCATGAATGGCGCCTTCGCGCGCCTGCCGAAAACGACGCGCAGCTCCGCCGCCGCCCTCGCTCTTCTTGCCATATCAGGGCTTTTCGCACTGTCGCCGCAACAGGCGCGTGCGGATGATCCCAAACCTGGCGACGAGCAGATCTTCGAGCGGCTGGACACCACGCATCTTGCCTATGTCCGCACTGGCGAAGACGATGTGGACCGCATTTCCGAACAGGGATTGCAGGGATTGAGCGAGTTCCTGACCTGGCGTACCACGCTGGAACCCGGTCAGCCGGTCGGGCTGGATATCTCGAAGGACGAACTGTCCTTCTATCCAATCATCTACTGGCCGGTTTCGGCGAGCGCTCCGATGCCCTCCAGCGCCACGATCTCACGCATCGACGCCTATATGCGGGCCGGCGGCACCGTGCTGTTCGATACACGTGACCAGTTCTCCTCGCTCGACAATGGTGGGACCACACCCAATGGCGAACGCCTGCAGGCGATCCTTGCCAATATCGACATTCCGCCATTGGAGCCGGTGCCGGAAGACCATGTGCTGACCCGCTCCTTCTACCTGCTCACCAACTTTCCGGGCCGCTACAACGGTTCGCCGCTCTGGGTGGAATCCCGTCAGGGTGCCGCGAAAACCACATCGGGCCTGTCATCTTCCGGCGATGGCGTGACGCCGATCATGATTACCGGCAATGATTTTGCAGGCGCATGGGCTATCGACACGCAGGGCGCACCCGTTCTGCCGACCGTGCCCCCGGACGAATTGCAGCGCGAACACGCCTTCCGCTCCGGCGTCAACATCATGATGTATATGCTGACCGGCAACTACAAGGCCGATCAGGTCCATGTTCCGGCCCTCCTCGAACGACTGGGGCAATGACATGACCCTGACCTTCGCCCCTTTCCTGCCGTGGATCGTGATCGCCGTTCTGGCCGTCGCTGCCCTTGCCCTCGCCGTCGTCGGGCTTTGGCGCGGTGTGCGAGGCGCGTGGCTGCGCGGGCTGGCGCTTGCCGCCCTGTTGCTGGCCATCGCCAACCCGTTGCTGACGAACGAGGAGCGGGAACCGCTCTCCACCATCGTTCCCGTCATTGTCGACCGTTCGCAAAGCCAGGACGTCCAGGACAGGCCGCAGATGACTGACGAAGCGCTCGCGACCCTGCGCGACCGGCTGTCGCGTTTCCCACGCATCGAACCGCGCATCGTCGAAGTACGTGACAATGCCGAAAGCGATGCACCATCCACGCAGCTATTCTCCGCACTTTCCTCTGCCGTTTCGGATGTTTCGCCATCCCGCGTTGGCGGTGCGATCTTCCTGAGCGACGGCCAGATCCACGACATACCGAACGCCTTGCCGAACGCTGAGCAGGCACTTGGCTTCAAGGCGCCTGTCCACGGCCTAATAACCGGCAAGGCCGACGAATTCGACCGCCGCATCGAGATCGTCCGCGCTCCCCGCTTCGGCATCGTCAACGAAGAACAGCAACTGACCTTCCGCGTCTTTGATGACGGCCGGTCGGAAGGCGGTTCCGCCGACGTTACGGTCAAGATGAACGGCGAGGAAATCGCCACGTTGCAGGCAACACCGGGCCAGCCGACGCCGTTCAACTTCCGGGTTCCGCGTGGCGGCAACAATGTCATGGAGTTTTCCGTCGCAGGGCTGCCGGGAGAGGTAACGACCGCCAACAACCGCGCCGTCCACCTCATCGAAGGCATCCGCCAGAACCTGCGCGTCCTGCTCGTTTCCGGCGAACCGCATGCCGGTGAACGCGCATGGCGCAACCTGCTGAAGTCCGATGCCTCCGTCGATCTGGTCCACTTCACCATTCTGCGCCCGCCGGAAAAACAGGATGGCACGCCGATCAATGAACTGTCGCTGATCGCCTTCCCCACCCGTGAGCTTTTCGTCGAAAAAATCGAGGATTTCGACCTCATCATTTTCGACCGCTACCAGCATCGCGGCGTGCTGCCGATCCTCTATTACGATTACATCGCCCAGTACGTCGAAAAGGGCGGCGCGCTTTTGATCGCCGCCGGTCCCGAGCATGCGGGACAGGATTCGATTGCCATGACGCCGCTGGCATCCGTGCTGCCAGCCCAGCCGACAGGTCAGGTGCATCAGGCCGCCTTCTACCCGCGCCTTTCGGAAGCGGGCAAGAAACATCCCGTCACACGTGGCCTTGATGGCTCCGGCGAGGAGCCACCGCAATGGGGCCGCTGGTTCCGTACGATCAGCGTCGACCCGCCGCAGGGCCAGACGGTGATGCTCGGCGACGGACAGGATCCGTTGCTGGTCCTCAATCGTCAGGGTGAAGGCCGCGTCGCCATGCTGCTGTCGGATCAGGGTTGGCTCTGGGCGCGTGGTTACGAAGGCGGCGGGCCGCATGTGGCACTCTACCGGCGCATCGCCCACTGGCTGATGAAGGAACCGGAGCTTGAGGAAGAGGCGCTGACCGCCCGCGCCAACGGCCGCACGCTGGAAATCACCCGCCAGACCATTGGTGACGACCCCGGACAGGCATCCGTGACGTTCCCCTCCGGCAAGACGGAGTACATGGCCTTCACCACCACCGAGCCCGGTCTTTACAAGATCGAACGGCGCATGGACGAAACCGGTCTGTTTGAGATCCGGAACGGCGATTTCACCACCCTTGTTCATGTTGGTGCCGTCGATGCGCCGGAATTCAAGGCGATGATCTCGACGACGGAAACACTGCGCCCGCTGGTGGACGCCACCAAAGGCAGCATTCACCGTGTTGCCGACAATGCGGGCCGGATTGCCCTGCCCGACATCCTGCCGGTCCGTGGCGACATCCGCGTTGCGGACGATGATCGCATGCTGATCCGCCTGACGGATGAAACCGTGCTGAAGGGTGTGAACACCTTGCCGCTGTTCGCCGGTTTTGCCGGCCTTGCCGCCCTGTTGTTCGCCTTCTCCGCACTCTGGTGGCGTGAAGGGCGGTAAACCGTTCGTCGTGAAGCGAAAGGTTTTCGGCATTCGCGATTGCGCCGGAGGCAAGGATGCGCCATTCCGTTTTCCCCAATAGCAAATGCTTCGGGGAGAGCGGGAATGGAGTTCGTTTTGACTGACGTTGCGGATGCAGAGGCCGAAAAGGCGATCCGCGATCCGCTGGTCGCCTACAATGTCGCCCGCTTCGGGGAAAGCGACCGGCGTGAACTCCTCATCACCATCCGCAACGGCGAAGGCGCTGTTACCGGCGGCCTCGTCGGATACACGGGACGCGGCTGGCTTTACATCCAGCTTCTTTTCGTGCCGGAAGACATGCGCGGCAAAGGCACCGGCCCGAAGCTCCTCGCCATGGCAGAGGAAGAGGCGAAAAAGCGCGGCTGCATTGGCGCTTATATCGACACGATGAACCCGGACGCGTTGAGGCTCTACGAGCGCTGCGGCTTCGCAAAGATCGGCGCGTTATCACCGCTTTCCAGCGGCCAGTCGATCACCTGGCTCGAAAAGCGGTTTTAGAGCGTTTGAAATAGATAGATAGACAGAGTGCGTCCAACCACTTGGGTTAAGAGGACGCACCCTCATCTTCAAGCCAGCACGGCACGCCGTGTTTCGGCATTGATCATCGTTGCGGCAATCGCCGCCAGCACCAGAAGTCCCGCGAAGATGCCGACGGCGAAACCGAAGCCTTGGGCAATCGCGTAACCGAGGATCGATGGTGCGGTAAGTCCCCCAAGGCGCGCCATGGCTCCGGCCGCCCCCATGCCGGTGGCACGGGATTCGGTGGGATAGAGTTCCGGCGTATAGGCATAAAGCGCTCCCCAGGTGCCGAGCAGCGCGAAACTCATGAGAAGCAGCGCGACGGCAACAAGGGCGGAACTGGACGCCAGCGTGAAAAGCAGGCAACCGAGCGCCGAAAGCAGGCAGAAACCGATGAGCGTCGGCTTGCGCCCCCATTTCTCCACACCGTAGGCGGCCAGCGCGTAACCGGGGATCTGCGCCAGTGCCACCAGCACGAGAAAACCGTAGCCGCGCACGAAACCGAAACCTTCACCCGCAAGGCGCGCTGGCATCCATGTGAAGATGCCGTAATAGGAAACGGACACCAGAAACCAGATCGCGAGGATCATGATGCTGCGCTGCCTGAGTGCAGGTGAGAATATGCCCTGTGCCGTCGCCGTTTCAGGCTGGAAAAGCCTCGTTCCAAAATCCAGAACCGGCTTGCCGTTCGCCTCCAGCATGCGGTTCACAACCTCTTTGGCTTCCTCGAAGCGGCCGGACCGCATCAGGTAGAGCGGCGATTCAGGAACCAGAAACCGCAGGCCAAACCCGAGGATCGCCGGAACCGCCGTCACGATAAAAATATAGCGCCAGGCATCGGCGACACCGGCCAGACTGGCAATCCATGCGGCAATCGCCACGATCAACGTTCCGATAGCCCAGAAACCTTCAAGAAGAACGAGCCAGCGCCCGCGGTTTTTCGCGGGCAGGAATTCTGCCATCATCGCATAATCCACCGGCAACGTGCCGCCAACGGCCGCCCCGGTCAGGAAGCGGAGAACGAGCAGAATGGTGAAATCGGGCGAAAAGGCTGAAAGCAGGCCAAAAACGGCGTCACAGGCGACCGTCACGATCAGAACCCGACGGCGACCGTAGCGGTCGGCGAGCCGCCCGAAGACGGCAGCACCGATCAGCATGCCAAGGAAGAATGCCGTTCCGGTCTGCAAGGCTTGAGGAACAGTCATGCCGAAGGTTGCAGCGATCGATGCCGCCGTGAACCCCACCGCCAGCACCTGCATGGCGTCCGCCGTCCAAACAAGGCCGAAAATGCCCATCAACCGTCGCTGATATGGACCCGCGCCCGCGCGCTCCAGGGCCTCGCCCATGCTGATAGCTGTCATCCCACTCCCCTCGCAGAAATCGCCATCCGATTGCTAGGTCGCAGTTGGAAAACGGTCAAGTACGGGAATGACGATTTGCGTTCAGGCGTAGACCCGAAGCGGTTCTTCGAAGGCGTCGTCGCCCGATTCCACTTCCGCCATCACCGCTTCGCATTTGCGCCAGCCGATCTTGCCCTTCAGCCTTTGGTGTATGTCATGCCCCAAAGGCACGACCAGCACGCGGTTTGGATCGACCGGACCCGGAAAATCCAGTGCAGCATATGCGACCTTTTCGAAACCAAGCGGCATGTAATAGGGTGGATCACCGATCAGGATGACAGCCTCGGAGCCCTTGCGCTTTGCAGCGGCAATGGCGATCCGCACCAGCTCCCGCCCGATACCCCGGTTCTTGTGCGAAGGCCGTACGGCAAGCGGACCCAGCATGTGGCCCTGAACATCACCGGCCAGAACAGGCGTCATACGAACGGAAGCAATCGTCTCGCCGTCATCCGCGCAGATGAAGGAGATTGACCGGTCGTGCGGACCCTGCTCACGGATGCGTGCAGCAGCGCGTGTGTGACGACCAGGGCCGAATGCTTCTTCGTTTATGATTTCGATGATGGCGTCGTGCGACGCGTCCTCGGTGAGGTAGACCAGATCGTGCTTGGACATGAAGAAACCGAAACTTCCAGAAGCTGATACGACAATATATGACGGCTGCGCCGGTTAGGGCGTTCAGGAGCGTCAGCGTCGTCGGAGCATCCGTGTTTCGATCATGGTCGATAATTTCCTCAGAATTATAAAAATCGCAATTATCAGGAAAATTTCCCGCCGTCCAGAACAAATCTGCAACACGCGCCATTCTCCGGCAATGGAGCAAAAACGCATTGTTCACCAAAGCGCGGATGTGCATTCCGGTTGAAACGGTTAAGATCGCAGCAAGAAAACGAAAAGGAGGCGACCATGGGCATGCTGGTGGAAGGCGTATGGAAAGACGTCTGGTACGACACCAAGGAAACCAAGGGGCATTTCAAGCGCAGCGCTTCGCAGTTCCGTAACTGGATAACCGCTGATGGTGCGCCCGGCCCGTCCGGACAGGGCGGCTTCAAGGCAGAGGCTGGCCGATACCACCTTTACGTTTCCTTCGCCTGCCCATGGGCACACCGAACTCTCATATTCCGCAAGCTGAAGAAACTCGAAGACGTGATCTCCGTTTCAGTCGTGGATCCGCTGATGCTGGAAAACGGCTGGGAATTCAAACCGCAGGAAACGCGCACGCCCGGCGCTACGGAAGATCATCTTTTCGGCCTGTCGACGCTCTGGCAGGTATACACGAAAGCCGACCCTAAATACTCCGGCCGCGTGACCGTTCCCGTACTCTGGGACAAGCGGACCGGCACCATCGTTTCCAATGAATCGGCGGAAATCATCCGCATGTTCAACAGCGCCTTCAATGGGTTGACTGGCAACACGTCGGATTATTACCAGCAGGTCCTGCGCGAAGACATCGATACGATGAATGCCGTGATTTATGATAACGTCAACAATGGCGTCTACAAAGCCGGTTTCGCCACGACACAGGACGCCTATCAGGAAAGCGTGGTGAAACTGTTCGAAACGTTGGACATGCTGGAGGACCGGCTGAAAGACCGTCGCTTCCTGTTCGGATCAAGCCAGACGGAAGCCGACTGGCGGCTGTTCACCACACTCGTGCGTTTCGATCCGGTCTATGTCGGTCATTTCAAGTGCAACATCCGCCGCATTCATGACTACCCGAACCTGACCGGCTATCTGCGCGACCTCTATCGCACGCCCGGCGTGCCGGAAACGGTCGAGATGCGCCATATCAAGGAGCACTATTACAGAAGCCACCGCACGATCAATCCCACGGGGATCGTCCCGGTCGGGCCGGAACTGGACCTTATCGTGGCGCGTGACCGGCAAAGGTCTGCCTGAGGCGACCGCACGGGAGCATAATGCCGCTTTCGGGAAACGCCCGACGCTCAAAAAAACTACCAGTAGTCGTTGAAGGCCGCCTCACCTGCCAGTTCCGCAAGCCGGCGGCGGGTGGCGGGCGTCACGTTTTCCGGCAATTCGGACAGCGCAAAGAAACCGCTTTCGACAATCTCGTGGTCCGGCTTTTTCGGCGCGGTCTGCTCGACCTCCAAACGGTAGAGCACAACGTGGTCGCGGTTGCTGCCTTCGGTATTCAGATAGACGTGCATCAGCTCGGGCGTAGCAACTGCCTTGAGGTTGCCCTCCTCGCGGATTTCCTTGTGAAGCGCCATCGCAACGGTTTCGCCACGCTCGACTCCACCACCCGGCAGATACCAGCCGGGCAGATACGAGTGCCTGACCAGAAAAACCCGCCCTTCGGCATCAAAACAGGCAGCTCTGACACCCACGGTCGCGCCGCGTGTCAGCAGAAAAACGAAATGCAGCATGCGTATCATCACGCGCGAATGGAACGGCCTCGTGTCACGGGGCATTCTCTCGTCACTCACTTTCGTTACTCCCCGTGGTCAGGCTTTCATTGGACGCGCTGCATATCATAGGTTATCTCTGCCGCCATGTTCAAACTCGCGCATATTTCAGACATTCATCTTGGCCCATTGCCGAAACTGACCTTCCGGGAACTGGCCTCCAAACGCATTACCGGCTTCGTCAACTGGCACCGCAATCGCCGCAAGCATCTTTTCACCGATACGCTGGAAAAACTGCTGGACGATATAGAGGCAAAAGCGCCGGATCATATGGCCATCACGGGCGATCTCGTCAATCTCGCCACCGGCATCGAAATCCGCGCTGCAGCCGACTGGCTGGAGGAAGTCGGCAGTCCCGAGACGACCTCCGTTGTCCCCGGCAACCATGATGCCTATGTCTCCGGCGCGCACGACAAGGCCATGCATGCCTGGTATCCCTATGTGCGCGGCGATGGCGATCCTGAAGAATGGGATGAGGATCGCAAGATCTTCCCCTATATGCGCGTGCGCGGCCCTGTCGCGCTCATCGGCTGCTCGACCTCGATCGCAACGCCGCCCTTTTCGGCAACCGGTTACTTCGGCAACCGGCAGGCGCGCGCCACGGCCGACCTTCTGAAAAAAGCTGGCGAGATGGGGCTGTTTCGTGTGGTGATGATCCATCATCCGCCGATCCGCGGTGCGGCCGCAACCCACAAGCGCATGATCGGCATCCGCCGTTTCGCGGCCGCTCTCGGCGTCGGCGGTGCGGAACTCGTGCTCCACGGACACACACACCTCAACACGGTCTACTGGCTGAATACCCACCACGGCCGTGACCACATTCCCGTCGTCGGCATCGCCTCGGCAAGCCAGGGGCCGGGCGGCGAAAAGCCACGCGCTGCCTACAATCTTTTCAACATTTCTGGTGGACCGGGGTCATGGAACGTTGCCTGTGAACGCCACAGCCTCAACGAAACCGCGACAGCCGTAGAGCTGGAAGACGTCCGCGTGTTCTACGAAAACGGCCGCCCTCTGGGATTTACCCGGCTGGATCGGGAGTAACGGGATAGCCCGAAGACGCGGCTTCCGCTCTTTCGTCATCCTCGCGTTGAGGCGAGGATCCCATTCATCTTGCGAAACGGGATCCTCGGGTCGAGCCCGAGGATCCCGTCGAGTGTGGTGCTGGAGAAGTCTTTACGACTTCGCCCACTCTTCCAGCACGCGGTTTGCAGCGGAAACGATGGCCTCCAGCGACGCACCGACGATATTGGTGTTGATGCCCGCGCCGAACAGCTTGCCGCCCGGATGCTCCATTTCGACATAAGCGATGGCCGAAGCGTTGGAGCCGTGCTGCAACGAGTGTTCGGAATAGTCGTTCACCGACAGGTCGATCCCCAGATAAACCGACAACGCGTTGATGAAACCATCGATCGGGCCGGTGCCCTTGCCTTCGATACGCTTGACTTCGCCATTGTCGGTAATCTCGGCGGCAACCACCCGCACACCCTTGAAATCACCGGCCGGATAGGTGTGGTGGTCCACAAACTTCAGCCGAGCATGAGGCTGCGTCACGTAACGCTCGATGAAGCGCTCGTGGATGCGCTTGGCGGGCAGCTCCACGCCCTCTTCGTCGGTGATGCGCTGAATGTCTTCGCGGAATTCGACCTGCAGGTTGCGCGGCAGGTTCAGGCCGTAATCCTGCTGGAGAATATAGGCGATGCCGCCCTTGCCGGACTGCGAGTTGATGCGGATGATCGCCTCGTACGAGCGGCCCACATCCTTGGGATCGATCGGCAGATAAGGCACCTCCCAGACCGGGTGGTTGGCAACCTTGATCGCCTTCATGCCCTTGTTGATCGCATCCTGATGCGAACCGGAGAACGCGGTGTAGACCAGTTCACCGACGTAAGGGTGACGCTCGGGGATCGTCATTTCGTTGGAATATTCGTAAACGGACTTGATACGCTCGATGTCGCGGCAATCCAGCTCAGGATCGACACCCTGCGTATACATGTTCAGCGCCAGCGTCACGACGTCCACGTTGCCGGTGCGCTCGCCATTGCCGAACAGCGTGCCTTCCACGCGGTCAGCACCGGCCATCAGGCCCAGTTCCGTCGCAGCGATGCCCGTGCCGCGGTCGTTGTGCGGATGCAGCGAGATGATGACGTTTTCGCGGTTGTCGATATTGCGGCACATCCACTCGATCTGGTCGGCATAGATGTTCGGCGTCGCCATTTCGACGGTAGAGGGCAGGTTCAGGATCAGCTTGTTGTTCGCCGTCGGCTTCACTTCGGCGATGACCGCGTTGCAGATTTCCAGAGCCACTTCCAGCTCCGTACCGGTGAAGCTTTCGGGAGAATATTCGAAGCGATAACCGCCACCGGCCTTGGCCGCCATGTCGGTAATCATCTTGGCCGCATCGACGGCGATCTGCTTGATGCCGTGTACGTCCTTGCCGAACACGACGCGGCGCTGCAATTCACTGGTGGAATTGTAGAAGTGAATGATCGGGTTCTTGGCACCTTCCAGCGACTCGAATGTGCGGGTAATCAGCTCGGGGCGGCACTGCACCAGCACCTGCAAGGACACGTCATCCGGCACATTGCCCTCTTCCACGCACCAGCGGGCGAAATCGAAGTCCGTCTGCGAGGCGGAAGGAAAACCAATCTCGATTTCCTTGAAGCCCATTTCCAGCAGCAGTTTGAACATGCGTGCCTTGCGGTCATGGCCCATAGGGTTGACCAGCGACTGGTTGCCATCACGCAGATCCACCGAACACCAGATCGGCGCCTTGGTGATGGTCTTCGATGGCCATGTACGGTCGGGAATATTGATGGTGGGGTACGGACGGTACTTTACGCTGGCGTCCTGCATGCCCTTGGAAACGGTGTTGGTCTTGGCGTCCATTGTTTTTGCTCCTTCCGTATCCGCGGGCAATGCCATCGACAGATACGCGCCCCTTGCGGGCCCAAAAATCGGTATCAAATGAGATTTCGAGTTGAGGAGCGTTCGCGCCAGCGGGCTTTCGGCCGCCGGGCGCTCCTCACTGGACCCGGCAACCGCGTGTAAGGTCGAGGCTAAGAAGCGAGAGTGCACCGCACGGCGACGCGTTCGCAGAAATCTGCGCGGTCATGCCGGAAAAGGTTGCGGTGCGATTGCTCATGCCAGAGCTTATAAGCGGCGAAATATTCTGTTGCAAGAACAACTTTAGTTTTTCATTCGTTTCACGAAACCTGTCAGCGCCATCATCAGCCCGCCGCCGATCAGTCCCCAGAATGCGCCGGAAATGCCCGCAAAGGACAGACCGGAGGCGGTAATCAGGAAGGTGATCGCCGCGGCTTCCCGCGTCTCGGCTTCCTTGAAGGCCGCAACGGCAGAACCGGAAAAAGCCCCCACCAGCGCCAGACCGGCAACCGCCTGAATGAGAATCGGCGGCGCAAGCGCTACAAAGGCGGTGACCACGCCCGCCAGCAGGCCAAAGACGATATAGCCGATACCCCCGACAATCGCCGCCCAGTAACGCCGCTTCGGGTCCGGATGCGCATCTTCGCCCGCGCACATGGCAGCTGTGATGGCCGCCAGGTTGACCGCGTGTCCGCCAAACGGCGCAGATAACAGGGAAAAGAAGCCAGTAGTCGCAAACAGTGGCCCCGGCTGCGGATCATAATGATTGACCTTCAGCACGGCGATACCGGGAATGTTCTGCGATGCCATGGTGACGATGAAAAGCGGCAGCGCGATAGAGATCACCGCATGCAGGCTGAAGGTCGGCGTGACCCACTCCACCGGCGGCGCCAGTGATTGCGCGAGGCTATCCAGCGCTCCGGCGGGAATATCTACCCCGAAGATCATCACCAGCACGAAGGCAGCCAATGCTGCAGGCACGGCGTAAAGCCGCTTGAATGCGCCAACAATTATCCAGGCCAGAATGATTGGCAGACCGAGCGCCGGATTGAACCCGATGGCCTTTATGGGTGCGAAACACAGACCGATGATGACGCCGGACAGCATGGCATTGGCAAGCGGCGCAGGAATGGATGCAACAGCCCGTCCGAGCGGTTTGAACAGTCCCGCGATGATGATGAACACCGCACAGATGATGAAGGCGCCAACCGCTGCGGGAAAGCCGCCATCGATAACACCCGTCGTGGCCAGAAGTGCTGCGCCCGGCGTCGACCAGGCGATGCTGATCGGCAGGCGGGTGACGACAGAAAGAACGATGGCGCAGACTCCCATCGCGACCGAAAGCGCCATCAGCGCGGATGCGGCTTCGTAATCGGTCGCGCCGACTGCCTTGAGCCCCTGCAACACGACCGCGAAGGAACTGGCGAAACCGACGAAGGCGGTCAGGCAGCCCATGAACAGGCTCTGGACGGAAAGATCTTTCAGCATGACGGGATCCGTATTTTTGATCCTCCCTGAAGATCAAAAAACGCACCCACTGGCAAGCCACCGAAAAAACGAAAGGGTACGTATTCTACCAGCGCAGCAGGCGACGACCCGCGATGGCGCCGACCAGGCCGGTCAGTAGAATGCCCAGCGAATACCAGATCAGCACGAAAGGCATGCCGTTTTCGGCACAGAACCACGAATAAAGCCATGCGCCCGACGCACCGGAAGCAATACCCGCAACAAAGCCCGCAAGACATGGACTGGCCGGAGCAGCGCTACGCTTCAGCGCCGCCAGATTGGCAAGGAAAACGGGGAGAGAGAACGTCACGATCAGCACAGGGCAACGCAGCGGGGACGAGCCAAATATCAGCGCTGAATAGGTGTCCGGGACGGCGAACCCCAGCTGCACCAGCGCGATCATGGCCATGGCGACAAATATCACAGCCACCCACACGAAAAGGTAGCCTCTTTCGCCATCGGGGCGGGCGAGGCGCGTAAGTGCAGCGAAGGCGATGATCGCCAGCAGGGCGTTATAGGCAGACTTTACCCAGAATACCGGCTCCGTCCACATCTCGGCCATATCACCACGAAGGCTGAAAAACAGGAACAACATCAGCAGCGAAACACAAAGCGCCGGCAGGGCAGCAAACACCAGCCGGCGTTCCAGCGCATGTGCCGAAACCGGCTTGAGATCGCGCGTCAGGCTCTCAATGATGTCGTCCGTCTTTTTCACGTTTCTCCTCGCAACTTCTGCGCCAGCGATTTCAACGCCCGGTGAATGCCGACCCGCGCCGCCAGCTCCGTCTGTCCGGACCTCGCCGCCGCGTCGGCAATGGATTGCCCTTCGAGTTTCACGCTGCGGATCATCTCTCGCTGCTGGGGCGGCAAGCCCTCCAGCAGCCGCTCGACATCCATGCGGGCCGTCACCGCATCCACCGAGGTTTCCGCCTCCAGCGTCTCATCGAGTTCGACCTCCGCCAGCATGCGCCCGCCTCGCCCCCGGTAGTGATCGATGAGCTTGTAACGGGCAATCGAGAAGAACCACGCCGTAAACGACCTCGCCCGATCATACGTCTCGCGGCGGGCATGCAGCGCCAGCAGGGTTTCCTGCACCAGATCCTCAAGATCGGCCTTGATGCCGGACGCCATCCGCCGCCCGTAATACGCAACCAGCAGCTTCCGCAGCGCATGGAGCAACTGCCTGTAGGCACTCTCATCCCCATCGAGGGAGCGCAGCATCAGCGCCTTCAGCATGTCTTCCGTCACGGTGTTCGTCATCGTCTCTGCAGGTTCATTCGAAATCCACAGCGTAGTGTTACACGGAAATCCAAAAAGTTTTCGCCCGAAAAATGCATCACAAGCCCGTGAAGCGGTAACATGACACAGGCCCGTCCGAATGAATCGAGGTGATCCTCGTGCACCAGGCTTGCGGACACAAACCATTACTCGGAGGAGAAACCCATGATCCGCATTCCATTCCGTTTCGCAGCACTATGTTTGCTGTCGGCATTCGCAGCCATGGGCATTGCCCATGCCGACACCATGAAAACCGAACCGATGAAGAAAGACGCAATGCATTCCGGCATGTCGAAGACGGGCGACATGAAAACGCAGCCAACGCCGATGACCAGCAAGAAGGACTGCATGGACAAGGCTGGCATGGAAATGGACAGGATGAAGCAGGCCGACATGATGAAGACCTGCGATGCGATGAAGTGAAGCCGCCACATCAGGAAAAGCAAAAGGCCCGCACCGTATTGACGGTGCGGGCCTTTTTTCAAACCGAAAAGCGTGGCTTTCAGATTTCCGACTGGTTCTCCACGATCTTGCCAACCAGACCGTAATCCTTGGCTTCCTCAGCAGACAGCCAGTAGTCACGGTCGGTGTCCTTGGCGATCCTGTCGACGGACTGGCCAGTTGCCTTGGCGAAAATCTTGTTCAGGCGCTCGTTCATCTTGATGATTTCGCGCGCCTGGATTTCGATGTCGGATGCCATGCCACGCGTGCCGCCAGAGGGTTGGTGCAGCAGGAAGCGGGTGTTCGGCAGGCAAAGGCGACGTTCTTTCGGAACCGACACGTAGATCAGCGCGCCAGCGGAAGCGACCCAGCCGGTTCCGATGATGATGACCTTCGGCTTGATGAACTTGATCATGTCGTGGATCGAATCGCCCGATTCGACATGGCCGCCCGGCGAATTCACGTAAACACGAATGTCCTCGTCGCTGGCCGCGGCCAGAGCCACGAGCTGCGTGCAAACCTTCTGCGCCAGTTCCTGGGTAATGCCGCCATAGATGAAGATCGAACGCGATTTGAAAAGATTCGCTTCCGTTTCCTTCCCGATCGGCAGTTCCTTGCTCTTGTCGTCTTCGTCTTCGTTCATCAACGGCTCTCCAGCGTAATTCTATGCATGCCCTTCGGACATAGTGCGACTTGTTACGTAAGGCAATGAGCGAAAAAGGCAAGGTTACGGACCAGAGAATAAACAACGGCAGCGGCAGATGACGCATGGACAGTTTCTTCACGGTTACGATATCGTTGCATTACCAACCGGCTCAAGGATGCCCCAAGCCCCTTGTCCGGCGATAAAAACCAGAGAGGGAAACATGCTTAAAAGACTGAGCCTCACCGTCACCGCGTTCGGCCTCACCGCCTTGCCTGCATTCGCGCACCTGAACCCGGAGGAACACGGTTCCTTCATGGCGGGCGTATCGCATCCGTTCTTCGGTGCGGACCATATTCTGGCGATGATTGCCGTTGGCATCTGGGCCTCGCAGATTTCCGTTTCGCAGAATGACCGGAAGGCTCTGTTGATCGTACCGTCCGCTTTCGTCGGCACCATGGCGATCGGCTTCTTGATGGCCGTCTATGGCGTCGAGCTTCCATTCGTCGAGCCTGCCATCCTGGCGTCCGTCATCGGCCTTGGCCTGCTGGTCGCCATGGCGGCAAAGCTCCCCACAGCTGCGGCCGCCGCCATCGTCGGTGTCTTCGCACTTTTCCACGGTCACGCCCATGGCGGTGAGCTGGGCAGCGCAGGTGCGTTCCAGTTCGGCATCGGCTTCATGATTGCGACCGCAATCCTGCATGTCTCCGGTATCGCGCTTGGCCTCGGCATAGCCCGCTTCGGCAACATCGCCGCCCGCGCCGCCGGCGCCCTGACGGCGCTCGCCGGTCTTTCGCTGGTTTTGAGTGGTTGAAGCAAGCCCAGCCAATTTGCCAGCGGTGTCGCGTAGAGGCTCCGGATCATTACGGAAATTTAAAGTTCCGGCCGCTTTGAAAAGCCGGAATTGCGACATACCTCCTTATCGTGGATTTTCACTTCACGGTAAGGAGGCACACGATGTCACCGGAAGAAAGCCAGCTTCTCAAAGGCCTGTTCGACAGAACCAGGGCCGCAACCGCAACGCCGCGCGACCGCGAGGCGGAAACACTGATCGCCGACCAGCTGCGCGATCAGCCCAACGCCCCCTATTATCTCGCGCAGGCCGTCATCGTGCAGGAAAAAGGGCTCGAAGCCGCCGCAGCCCATATCCGGCAGCTTGAAGAACGCATACGCGATCTGGAAACGGGCACCGCGGATCAGCAGCGTGGAACTCAGGGCGGTTTTCTGAGTTCGATTTTTGGCAGCAGCCAGACGCAGGGATCGCCGCCCGCCCCGGCTCCCCAACAGACGTTCCGCAACGACACCGCCGGACAGACGGCGGGCCCATGGGGCCGCGCAGCGGATGCTCCGCAACAATCTGGCGGACCATGGAGCCAGCAATCCCCCGGCTTCGGACGCTCCGCTGGCGGCAGCTTTCTGCAGGGCGCGCTAGGCACCGCTGCGGGTGTTGCTGGCGGCATGTTGCTGGCAAATTCGCTGAGCGGGATTTTCTCCAGCCACATGGCATCGCAGGGATTGGGATCGGCGCTTGAAGGAACCAACCCGCTTGGCAACGCTCCGGTCGAGGAAACCGTCATCAACAACTACTACGGTGACAATTCCACCCAGCAGGCAGACGACAACGATCCGCAACAGGCCGATTACGACGACGGTGACGATGATACGGATTTCGATTCAGGCGACGACGGTTCGTTCGCCTGAACCACGCACAACAAGGGTCAGCCGCGGCCGCGATAGGTCGCGACACCCTGATCGGGCAACCATACGCCTTCAGGAGCGGGTCCGGTCTGCCAGAACACGTCGATCGGGATACCGCCACGCGGATACCAGTAGGCACCGATGCGAAGCCATTTCGGCTTGAGCAGATCGACGAGACGCTTGGCGATATAGACCGAGCAATCCTCGTGGAAGGCGCCGTGGTTGCGGAACGAGTTTAGGAACAGCTTCAGCGACTTCGACTCCACCAGAAAATCACCGGGAATGTAATCAATGACGATATGGGCGAAATCCGGTTGGCCGGTCATCGGACATAGCGACGTGAATTCAGGCGCGGTAAAACGCACGACGTAATCGGTGCCTGCGTTGCCGTTCGGCACTTTTTCCAGAACGGCCTTCTCCGGGCTCTCTGGCGTATCGACCTTCGTGCCCAGCTGCGAAAGGCTGGAAACATCCGTCACGGACATGAAAAACTCCTGTGGTTCATAAGACGACTTTGACGCCATGCGCCTTTTCGCCTTCAGGCTCGACGTGAATGGCAAGGCTGGCGCCCGGTATGACGTCCCTTATGGCATCTTCAAGGCGGTCGCAAATATCATGCGCTTCCCGCACCGTCATCGCGGCCGGAACGACGACATGAAAGTCGATGAAGGCGGCGGCACCCGCTCGACGGGTTCTGAGATCATGCACGCCGATGATACCGCCGCTGTTTTCGGCAATCGCCTTCTTGATCGCCTCATCTTCCTCCGGTTCAACCGCCCTGTCCATCAGCCCGCCCAGCGAATGCAGGATGACCTTCGATCCCTGCACCAGAATATTGATCGCAACGATGATGGCCAGTAGCGGATCGAGGATCGCGTAACCGGTCAGAAGAGCCAGAACGAGACCGACCAGAACACCCGCCGATGTCACCACATCAGACATGATATGGTGTCCGTCGGCCTTCAGTGCGGGTGACGAATGTGTCCTGCCGACGCGGATCAGGACCGTTGCCCAGGCCCAGTTTATGACACCTGCGACGGCATTTATGGCAAGGCCAAGGACCGGCGCCTCTGGAAGCCGCGGGTCGAAAAGCGCACCCCAGGCCTCCTGCACGATGAGAAGCGCGGCAACGACGATCAGCACGCCTTCCAGAACGGCGGACATGTATTCGGCCTTGTGATGACCGAACTGGTGATCGTCATCCGCAGGTTTCTGCGCATAACGGACGACGAAATAGGCGACGAATGCCGCAACGACATTGACCGTCGATTCCAGACCATCCGAAAGCAGCGCCACGGATCCCGTGACCCACCATGCAAGAAGTTTGAGGCCCAATACGCCTAGCGAAAGCGGAATGCCCCAGAATGCAAGCTTCCTGACAAGCGCGTTACCTTCGACGTTCATTTTTTCCCCGTGCGGATGCGAATGAATTGCAGAACTGGCTGCCAAAACGAAACGAACCGCGCACACGGGGTTGCCCGTGTGCGCGGTTCGTTATCGGTTTTCTATCGTTCAAACCGCCAGAAAGGTCAAGACCCGGCGGAAAAGACGCGTTTCAGTCCCTGTATTCGCAGAAGCGGATGCGATTACTGAAAGGATCGATGACCTCCATCACGTCACCCCACGGCTCCTTTTCCACGCCCGGTTTCATATGGGTGTATTTCTTCGCGGCCAGCTCTTTCTGGTAGGCATGCACACCCTTCATCGTGACGAAGACGTTCGATCCCGGCGAGGCATCGCCATGATGGCCGCTCAGATGCAGGCTCAGACCAGCACGAGAAACCTGCATGTAAAGGGGAAAGTTTTCACCGAAGCGATGCTCCCAATCGACCGTGAAGCCAAGGAAACCCACGTAGAACTCCTGCGCCTTGTCTTCATCGAAAATACGGATGATAGGCGACACACGGTCGAAACCGATGTCGGACTCGCGCCCTCCATCCTCGATCTTTGCGGCCAGCACATTCCAGTTGTCGCAATCGAACTGGCGAGCGACGATTTCGAGTGCCTGCGAATGGGAGATGGTGGCACCATTTTCCGCAAGCGCTGATCTCAGCGCACGCGCCATGAGCTTGGCATCCAGATAGTTGCGCATGTCTTTTTCGTCCTTTCGTGTCGAGCGAAAGCCTTGTCAGTGCTCGCCTTGCCGACATGTTCGCTCATCAACGATGGACGTTTTAAAAGCGCGTAGGGAATACATTCACCATACCCAGATGGGTGCGAGCGGCAGGCTGCATTCGGCCTGCCATTTTTCTAGCCTGCCTCAAGGAAAACGCAAAGCCTTATCAGGTGCGGCTGAGAAGCAGCCGTATTCCCGCAAAACCGAAAAACATCGCAAGCGCACCTTCGATGTATCTGCGGCTGCGCTGGTAGATGCGAATGGCGGGCGCGGTCGAAAACAGGAGCGCGTAACCGCAGAAGATGGTGACGCCGAGAATACCACAGCCGATAAGGATGGCTGTCAGCGTCGATGCGTCCGCCCCGGGCCGCAGACCGATCGACATGATGGCAATCCAGCCGAGTACGGCCTTTGGATTGGCAATGTGGAGAAACAATCCGCGCCGGTAGAGCGCCCGATAATCAGGCCGCCTGCCCTCTTCCGCAGCCATCACCCGGAAAGGCTGATGCGACATCGCCGAGCGTGCGGATTTGAAAGCGAGATAGAGAAGATAGACGCCACCAGCAATCTTGATGACGAACAGCGCCTGCGCATAGGTGGCGAGCACCGCCGAAATACCAGTCGCGGCCAGTGCGGCCCATGAAAACGATCCGGTGACAACTCCGAGCGCGAGCATCAATGCGGGCTTGCGTCCCTGGCTCATTGCAACACCCATGATCGCCATGTTGCTCGGTCCGGGGCTGGCTACGGCAATGATATAGGCTGTGTAGACGAGGAGAAGATGGTCGAGATGCTGCATGCCGTCGCTCTCTTTCGCGCAATTGAAGTTTCACCGAAACACATGCGGTCAAATGCATCGGCAGCGCCATTGCGGCACCGCCGATGAAAACGGTCAGGCTGCTTTCGTCTTGGCCTTGCGCACCAGATGCGTCACGACGTTCTCGATCATCCGCATGCCGGCATCCTGCCCGAGCGTCATGATCGATTCCGGGTGGAACTGCACGGCCGCTACCGGCTCCTTGGCATGCTCGATACCCATGATCGTGCCGTCTTCGCTTTCCGCCGTGATGATGAAATCACGATGCAGCGTCGCCGGATCAGCAAAGATAGAGTGGTAACGACCGACCGTCACTTCCTTGCCAAGGCCGGAGAACACCAGACCGGGTTCCAGCACGCGGATGCGCGACGGCTTGCCATGCATCGGCACCGCCAGCTGGCGAAGTTCGCCGCCATAGGCTTCCGCAAGCGCCTGAAGGCCGAGGCAGACGCCGAAGATCGGCAGATCGCGGGCACGCGCCGCCTTGATCGTAGCCTTGCAGTCGAAATCCGTCGGATTGCCCGGTCCCGGCGAAAGCACGACGAGATCAGGCTGGAAGCGGTCGAAGACTTCTGCCGGCACCGGCGTGCGCACGGTCGAAACAGTCGCGCCCGTCTGGCGGAAATAATTCGCAAGCGTATGAACGAAGCTGTCCTCGTGATCCACCAGCAGGATTTTCACCCCGTGACCAACCTTTGCCGCATCGCGTTTGCCGGACGACGAATTCGTCGCTTTCGCATCGCGGATCGCCGCGATCATGGCCGATGCTTTCAGTTCGGTTTCGGCTTCTTCTTCCTGGGGATTGGAATCGTTGAGCAGCGTGGCACCTGCACGAACTTCGGCAATGCCATCCTTGATGCGAATGGTGCGCAGCGTCAGGCCCGTATTCATGTCGCCATTGAAACCGACCATGCCAATCGCGCCGCCGTACCATGCACGCGGGCTCTTTTCATGGCTTTCGATGAAGCGCATGGCCCACAGCTTCGGCGCACCTGTGACAGTCACAGCCCATGCGTGGCTGAGGAAGCCGTCGAAGGCATCCATGTCGTCGCGCAGGCGACCCTCGATGTGATCGACCGTATGGATGAGGCGAGAATACATCTCGATCTGGCGACGGCCGATGACCTTTACCGAGCCGGGCTCGCACACGCGGCTCTTGTCGTTGCGGTCCACGTCCGAGCACATGGTCAGCTCGGACTCATCTTTCTTGGAATTCAAAAGCTTGAGAATCTGCTCACTATCGGCGATCGGATCGTCGCCACGCTTGATCGTGCCGGAGATCGGGCAGGTTTCAATGCGGCGGCCGGAGACGCGCACGAACATTTCCGGCGATGCGCCGACCAGATATTCCTGATGCCCGAGATTGATGAAGAACGAATAGGGCGACGGGTTGATGGCCTTGAGACGACGGGAAATCGCCGACGGCTTGCTTTCGCAGCGTTCCATGAACTTCTGGCCAGGCACGACCTCGAACAGATCGCCGCGACGGAAGCTCTCCTTGGCCTTGACCACAAGCTCGGCATATTCGCCGGGGCGGTGGTCGCCCTTCGGCGGTATCGTATCGGTCGTTTTGAAGGGTTCAGGCGCAATCTCGGAGGACTTGCCGTCGGTCGTCACGCCGCCCTTTTCAAAATCGTAGCGGTCGATCCATGCCTTTGCGGAATAGTGATCCACGACAAGGATTTCATCCGGCAGGAACAGAACCATGTCTCGCTGGTCTTCCGGGCGGGCAAGCGACAGCTTGATCGCATCGAACTGGAAGGCCAGATCGTAACCGAAGGCGCCGAACAGGCCGATGGCGGAATCCGCGCTGGAATAGAACAGGTCGACAATGGCGCGCAACGCAGTGAAGACCGTCGGAATTTTCGAACGCTCTTCTTCGGTGAAAACACGATCCGGCTCGTTGACCGTCAGATCAAGCCGCCGCGTGGTCGAAGCACCGAGCGTCAGATCGGTTGTCGCCTTCAGTTTTTCGGTGATGAAGGAGAGCAGAACTTCGCCGCGACCGTTATAGGCTTCGATCCACATCTTGCGGCCGAAGCAGGAAATGCCAAGTGGCGGATCGATGATGGCCGTATCCCAGCGCGTATAACGACCCGGATATTCATAGTTGGACGAAAAAACCGCCCCACGCTGCGTATCGAGCCTCTCGACATAGTCGTCGATCGCGTTGGCATAATCGGCGGCACGACGCTGACGGCTGACCTTGATGCCACCTTTCGTCTCGTAGACTTCGCCACCGTCATCCTGAATGATCGTTACCATTTCTTTTGCACTTTCCGTTGTTCAGGCCCGATGACAGGCGGCAGAATAACAAAAAAGCCGCCTGAAATTTCGGGCGGCTTGGACTTGTCTTGTGAACATGACTGGTCAAGGCCGCGTAAAGCTGCTCCACCACCAGTTTGCAATGTTCTTGGACGCGATGTTCATGCAAAAATTGTTAGCCGCAAGTCGCCTTGATGGCAAGCGGATTCACCGTGCCTCTTGAATTGAGCCTTTGAACCAGAATGCGGGTTGATGCGTTGTCGATCCTGTCTGGAACAGGGAGCGACGAACCGCATGCATCATCGTTTCTTGATATTGGCTGCGACCACGCTGCTGGTCGCAGCCCCGGAACTACCAGCGGATGTTCCGGTTCCACAGGAAAAACCAAAACAGGAAAATGTTGCGCCCGCCCCTTCCGAAAACGCGGTGCAGGAGAAAGAGGCGCAACCACCGGCGGAAAACAGCATACCCAAACCGGAGCAGAAGCCGGATAGCGCCCAGCCATCGGAAAACGCAGAACCTCAGATCGAAAAACCTGTAGAGCAAAGCAGACCGGAAAAACCGGAACCGGGACCGGTGAAAGATGAGGATCCGGAACAGCTGAATGCCTGCCTTACCGCCCTGAAAGACATCGGCGCGGAATTCAGACAGATCGAACCGATCAAAAGCGAGGAAGACGGCTGCGGCATCGCCTCCCCCATCGAGCTTTCCGCGATACTACCGGAGATCAAGCTGGAACCGGCCGGAACAATGCGGTGCGAAACCGCGCTGGCGCTTTCCCGCTGGACAAGGGAAATGATGCTGCCCGCGGCCAAAATCGCCTTACCGGATCGCAAGGTGACGGGCATCGCCAATGCCTCGACCTATATCTGCCGCAATCGCAACAGCACCGAAAACGGCAAGATTTCCGAACACGCGAAGGGCAACGCAGTCGATATTTCCACCATCGCATTCGACAAGGGCGAACCGCTGGTGATGAAACCACGCGCCGAGGACGGCACGCCGGAAGGTGCGTTCCAGCGCACGATCACCGCCGCAGCCTGCCTGTTCTTCCGCACGGTTCTTTCCCCCGGCAGCGATGCCACCCATCAGGACCACCTGCATCTCGACGTGCTGGAGCGGAAAGGCGGCTTTCTCTATTGCCGTTAAAAAGGGCGGCCCGAAAGCCGCCCCGACTGAAGATCCGGTATGGATCGCTCAGAACCTCTGCGTCAGAGAGATTTTGAACGTTCGGCCCGGCTCGGAGTAAAATTCGACAGGCTGACCGCCACTGTTACGCACCGACGTATAATCATAATAAGTCTTGTCGAACACGTTATAGATACCTGCATTGATCTTCAGACCCTTGAACTGCTCAGGCTCGATCCATGCTGTCAGATCGACAATGCCGTAACCCGGGGTCTTGAAATAACGCTCGCCGGTGGCGGGGATGTAATAGGACGCGCCACGCGCCTCACGTACCCCGATCCAGTCAACGCCTACGCCCCAGTTTTCGGCATCGTAAGCCGCGCCAAGAACTGCTTTCATCGGAGCAACCGATTGCAGGAACTTGTCGGTGTCCAGATCCTTGCCATTGGCGTAAGCAAGTGCTGCGCGCAGGCTGAAACCGTTATCGAACCGCTTGTGAACTGCCAGTTCCGCGCCGTAGATGCGGGCACGGTCGAGATTGACGTTGCGCGTCACACCGAACGGATAAAGCGAGGGATTGATACCTGCTGCAGCAATCTCGGCTGATGTAAGGCCGCGCGTATCGATGAAGTTCTTGTAGCGGTTATAGAAAAGGCTGACCTTTCCGCCGAGATCATCGTCACCGACATTGGCACCGATGTCGAAACCGTTGCTGGTCTCGGACTCGAGGTCCGGATTACCGGCGCGCAGATAGGTGCCGGGGCCACCGAAGGAAGCATAAAGCTCGCCAGCGGTCGGCGCACGGAAGCCCATGGCCCATTGCGCATAGAAGTTCAGCTTGTCGTTGACCTCATAACCGGCCCGAATTTTCGGGGAGAACGCGGTGTCGCTGAACCCTTGAGGAAGCGAAGGATTGTTGGCATTGCGATCAAACGCATCCGTCATCTTCGGCGTATGCTCAACCCAGTCGAAGCGCACACCGGGTGTCAGGGAAAAGCCCGTGGAACCGAACGTAATCTCATCATCGAGATAAAAGCCGATCTTGTTGGTATCGACCTTGGGCGTGTCAGCCTGATTGGTGTGCAGGTTGCTGCACGCGGAGAAAGCGCCCGTATACGGAAGGCGGCAATTGTCGCTGCCTGAGGAATACTGTTCGGAGTAGCCGGTCGACAGGTCATAACCGAAGACGAACTGATGGCGCAGATCGCCCGTAGTCAGGCTCTTTTCAACATCGCCGATGAAGCCGAAGGTATTCTGCTCGTACTCATTCAGGCGGGAGATGGGGCCGACGACGGAGGTAGAACGATAGCCGTTATATCCGTTTTCCTTTACCTGCTTCAGCCAGTAAAGCGAGGCGTTGGCAGAATCAAACACGCTGTCTTCGTCCTGCGAAACAAACTTGTAGTCCAGCGAGACGCGATTACGCTCCGCCCCTTCGTTGGTCTCGTAGTTTCCCGGACGGTAGTTGCCGGTGAGGGTCTGGGTCGTACGGCTGTCCGTATCCCGGCTGTTGTCGAAACGCTCGGCCGTTACACCGATCGTGTGGCCACCTTCAAGGTCCTGGCGCAATTTGAAGAGCAGATCATATTGATTATAATCGGATGGATTGGGTTTGGAACGGGTTGCGCCGTAACCGTCCACGGTTCCCTTGTTGTCCGTCTCGTGCCCCTTTCGATAACCGCCCTGGAACAGGATGGATGTGTTTTCGATCTTGGAGGCAACGGCAGCGGAAGGACTGAAGCTGCGATCTGAACTGTCATAGCCGAATTTGGCGATACCGCCCCATGTGCGGCCCGGACCTATAAGGTCTTCAGGCTCAAGTGTCCGAAGGGCCAGAACACCGCCAAGCGCACCCGGGCCGGCCCGGCTGGAATCCGCGCCGCGAATGACATCGACGGCGGAAAGCGAAGAAAATTCGAAGGTGTCGACACCACCGCTTGCTGATCGGGTCGCGTCTGAAAGATAGGTAAGCGGAATGCCGTCGATGGTTGTCAGAACGCGACTGCCTTCCAGCCCGCGAATATTCACCGAACCGTTGCTGCGGTTGAAGTTGACACCGGGTTCCACGACGCGTCCCAGATCAACAATGCTGGTGATCTGCTTGTCTTCAATGGTTTTGGCAGTGGTTTCGCTCGCCAGAGGCGTATCCGCGACGCGACCCGGCGTAACCCGCTTGCCCTTGACCACGATCCTTTCAAGAGCCGTCGTGCCGCTGGTTTGCGCGGTGTTTTCCTGCGATTGCGCAACCGCTGGAAGTGGCAAAATGGCGATGGCAGTGCACAAAAGAAGCGCAGACTGTGAGCGCGAGATGGACATGAGCTTACCCCCGATGAAGACGCGCACACGAGATCACGGCGCGCAAAAACGCACCGGGCTGCGGACACGGCTGAAACTGTTCTGATTTGTTACGGCTTGGCCGTTGTGTGACGACTAAAAAACATGATAATAATTGTCAACATATAAAACATGACTCCATGAATCATATTTTATTGCTCTGCCGTTCGTTGCAAAAATGTGACGCCGGAGAAAGCACCGGCTGAAAATGGCGGGTATAAGATGAAAATCCTGCGGCAATTTCACAGTCCGCATAGTACCAGTTGAGAAAACATCGCTGCCAACTTGATTGTCGGCAAAGTTAAACGTTTAATCACTACAATTGCTAAGCAATCGGATAAGGAAAATGAAGTCACTTGAACTGCTCGTTGAGCGGATCATTCTCTCCAGCCGCTGGCTGCTTGTCTCCTTTTATCTCGGTCTGGCTGCAGCCCTCGCAATCTACGCGTTCTCTTTCGCATTGAAGTTGCTGAAGGTTGCGAAGAACGTATTCGTGTATGACGAAGCGGAAATGATCCTTGCGATGCTCGGTCTGATCGATGCCGCGCTAGTCGCCAGCCTGATCGTGATGGTGATGATTTCGGGTTACGAAAATTTCGTCAGCCGCTTCGATGAGGCCGATGGTGAGGTATCCTTCCTCGGCAAACTCGACGCTGGCAGCCTGAAGATCAAGGTCGCATCATCCATCGTGGCGATTTCGTCGATCCATCTTCTGCAGATCTTTCTGAACGCCAACCAGTATACCGATGGCAAGCTGATGTGGTTCACCATCATGCACCTGGCCTTCGTGGTATCGGCCGTCATGCTCGGCTTCCTCGAGAAACTGATGATGAAGTCAAAGGGCAAGCCGGAGAAACCGAGCATCTAAATCTTACAGAATTGCTTCTGCACAAGGTATTGAAACAGTGCCCGATCATATCGCATCCTTTTCGCTGGAAAACGAAACACGTCTTTCCGGCAACATCGTGTGAATGCCGATGATCGGGCGTCAGTCCTTTCTTTGCGAGGAATTGTCGGCGAGCACCGATACCGCACAATGGCTCAAGGCCGTTGCGAAGGTGGCGCATTCATTCGAATACAAGCATGTTACCTTGCTGAAGATCACGTCAGCTCCGGGTTCCGGCATCTCCATCCTGCTCCTCGAAACCACCCTGCCGCAGTGGCTGGTCCTTGAGGCAGGCCAGACCGCCCGCCGGAACGAGTGGGCCGCAATCCGTCGAGGCCTGTCTTCCCTCGTACCGCAATACTGGACGCTGGAAGAGGACGATGCCTTGCTACCGGGCCATATCCTGGCCAGACAGTCCTTCCGCAGTGTCGGCATCACCGGCGGCCTGACGATTCCGCTCAGCGGCCTGAACGGCAGCAAACATCTCCTGACCTTCGGGGGGGAACAGGGTCACCTTCCACAGGCTGCGCTGAACGAACTGGGAATGATCTGTCTGCATGCGTTCGATATCTACGACCGCCTTTCGACGGCCAGAATCCGTTCGCCGCTGACGAAGCGGGAACTCGACGTCGTACGCTGGACCGCGCAGGGCAAGACATCGGTGGAGATCGCGGAAATTCTCTCAATCTCGGAACATACCGTCAACGCCTACATGAACAACGCCATGCGCAAGCTGGATTGCGTCAACCGCACCCAGCTTGTGGCAAAAACGATCCGGCTGAAATTAATCAACTGAGCCGGGCGCGCTTTACCGATCAAGAACGGAGCGCAGTTCCACCAGGTTGGAGCGTACACGCAGAACGTAAAAGCCCATGGTCGCCAGATGCGATGGCATGATCCAGCCGCTTTCCTCGCCGTTGGAAATGATCGCGGGCTGGATACGCAGCGCTGAACGCGTCTGGGCCAGCGTGTCGTTCCACAGGTTCGTCAGATTGCGCTCGCGGATCACCTGGGCAAAATCGGCCCCGGCGGCAGACAGTACGCCGTAATAGCCGTAGAGCTGACCATACGCGAACCAGAAGCGGTCATCGGCGCGAGTATCGAACCAGCCACCGTTATGGTTCTCGGACCGTTCGCGCAGAATGGCGGACGTTGCACCGATATCCCCGGCAATCCGGTCAATAAACTGTATGAGGTTATCGGCGCGGGTGTCGAAAACCGCCTTGCAGGCAGCAAGTTCACCGTTGAAGGCCTGGAAACTGCGGATCGCAGCGCGGTAGTAGCTCGGCGTCGGTGTCTTGGGACCGAACGGATCGAGGCCGAAATACCAGGAATACTCGCTGAACTGCATGTTGCCGCGCGCTTCCTGGAGATTGTTGTTGATGCCCGAAGTACCGCGAACGCGGCCAAGCGTATCCACAAGCTCGACCGAGGTCCGGCGCACCGCCTGGTTGATGCCACGCTGGAACGAAGCCTTGTTATCCAGGAACGGCGTATTGTCCCAGTCGATACCGAACAGGCCAAGCCGGTACAGGAGCATGGACGAAATCCAGGCGTTCTGGTTGACGTTGAAGTCGGTGAGGTCAACGGCCGCCTCAACGATCGCAGATTGCTGGCAGACCGGCGCGGTCGTGCTGGATGGTGCCGTAGCGGTTTGCGTCGACTGGGCAGACGAGGCTGCGGCAGGCAACTCCTGCCCCGGCGAAACGGTGCGCTCGGAAAGATTATAGCGATTGGGATAATCAGGATCGAAATTCGTCCAGACCTGCGTCTGCCAGACGAAATAGCCGTAAAAGGCAAAGAGCGCGAGGACGACGAGGCCGACTGGCCCCTTCACCATCCAGTGCCGCCCACGATACCAGCCGTGTGCGGCAAGAAATGGCCATAGCAGCCAAGCAACAAAAACGCCGGCAGCTTTCCCGATGGCATTGAACGCGGCCTGAACCAAAGCGGTGATCCGGTCGATCATGTCGTCATGTTCTCCTCTGCCCGACGGAACGCTTGCACAAGAAGGCGCCGATATAAATACGCCGCCTTATCCGTCAGCCGTCAAATTCGGCCCGTGCCGGTCTTCCAGATATGTCCCGGGTGAAACGGATACAACATGATCAGGGAATTTTTCTCAACCCATGGTCCAACGCGAGACGAACAAGCCTGTCGATCAGCTTATAGCCCGAGCTTGGCGATCCCGGCATCCAGACGCTCTTTCGCCTTCTTCGGCAGCTTGGCATTTCTCACCGCATCCAGATTGGCAGGCGCTGCGTCCCCCACAACGACCAGAGCGACCATGCCCATGCCGACATGCGGCGTGCATTTGACCACATAGGCGCCCTCCTTTTCCACCGTCACTTTCAGCGTCTCGTTCATCTTGCCTTTGAACTCCGCGACACCTTCGGGGATCATGCCTTTCACGGCCGCCGCATCATGTCCCTTGTCGACAGGAATGAATGTGATCACATCTCCCAGATTGGCCTTCACGGCCGCCGGTTCGAACACCATCGCCTGGCCATCGCTGCCCTTGTTGAGCATCTTGATCTCGATTTCCGCAGCGGCTGCGGGAAAAGCAAAAAGACCTGCGACAGCCGCTAGAGTGATGAAATAGGTGGTTTTATTCTGCATATTTCCTACTCCTGGGCGACACCACGTCGGCGCGAATGCGCGTGGGTGGCTTAACACCCGGGCAGGATTGGCGACTTTGAGAAAAATCAAATGCGTCAAGGCGACGCAGACCGTCAGCTTTCCTTGACGGTTTCCACCCAGTGGCGACGGCAGAAGGAAACATATTTCTCGTTGCCGCCCACATCGATCTGGGCGCCTTCCTTCACGACCTTGCCGTCCTGATCGAAGCGCGCCACCATGGTCGCCTTGCGTCCGCAATGGCAGATGGTACGAATCTCGCGCAACTCGTCGGCGATGGCGAGCAGTTCCTTCGAGGCCGGAAACAGCTTGCCTTGAAAATCGGTGCGAAGACCGTATGCCATCACCGGAATGTTGAGTTTGTCGGCAATGGCGGCAAGCTGCCAGACATGGTGCTCGGACAGGAAATTGGCTTCGTCAACGAACACGCAGGCGACAGCGGCCTGCCCATGCAAGGCCTCGACTTCCGTAAAAATGTCGGTGCTGTCATCGAATGTCAGCGCATCGGAGGAAAGGCCAATGCGCGAGGCAACCTTACCGACACCGGCCCTGTCATCAAAGGCTGCGGTAAAGATCAGGGTGCGCATGCCGCGCTCCTGATAGTTGTAGGATGCCTGTAGCAGCATGGTCGACTTGCCGGCATTCATTGCCGCATAATTGAAATAGAGCTTGGCCATCATGCACTCCTTATGGCGCGTCTTTTGACGGGGATGGCAAAGGTTGGAAAGTGGTCTGCGATGAAAAACACAGATTTCCCACCGGCAGGAATACGTCCGGCCAGCGCAAAAACCGGACGATTCGTCGGGCGTGTCGCAAACGGTGCGGCAAAACACGCAAATGCACATGAGTTGATTGTGCAGGGCAGATATTGATAATGGCAGGGAACTAAAAAAGGGAGCAAGCAATGTTTGCAAATAGAAATCGCTGTCTGGCACTTGCCGCGGCAATCTCCACGCTGGCCCTCGGCGCGGCCGGTGCGAATGCGGCAGAACCCGCAAGTTGTGGTACGGTTCGCTTCTCCGATGTCGGTTGGACCGATATCACCGCCACAACCGCCACGGCGACCGTATTGCTGAAAAGCCTGGGTTACGAAACGGACGTCAAGCTGCTCTCCGTTCCGGTCACCTACACCTCCCTCAAGAACAAGGACATCGATGTATTCCTCGGCAACTGGATGCCGACCATGGAAGCCGACATAGCTCCATACCGCGAAGACAAGTCCGTCGAAACGCTGCGCGAAAACCTGACGGGTGCAAAATACACGCTGGCGACCAATGCCAAGGGCGCTGAACTTGGCATCAAGGACTTCAAGGACATTACCGCCCACAGCGACGCACTCGGCGGCAAGATCTACGGCATCGAACCGGGCAACGACGGCAATCGCCTGATCCTCGACATGGTTGCGAAGGATACCTTCGGCCTCAAGAGCTTCGAAGTCGTCGAATCATCGGAACAGGGCATGCTGGCACAGGTTGCACGCGCCGAAAAATCCGGCGATCCGATCGTGTTCCTCGGCTGGGAGCCGCATCCCATGAATGCGAACTTCAAGCTGACCTACCTCACGGGCGGCGATGACGTTTTCGGCCCCAACCTCGGCGGTGCGACGATCTACACCAACGTTCGCAAGGGCTATACCGAAGAGTGCCCCAATGTCGGCGCATTTCTCAAGAACCTGCAGTTCTCGCTTCCCATGGAAAACGAGATCATGGGCAAGATCCTGAATGACGGCCTTGAAGGCGAAGCCGCCGCAACCGCATGGTTGAAAGCCAATCCAGCGGCAATTGAGCCATGGCTTGCCAACGTCAAGACCAAGGATGGAAGTGCAGACGCCCTGCCCGCGGTCAAGAAGGCACTGGGCCTGTAAGAACGCGACAACATGACATGACTGCGCCGGGCGTTTTTTTCTGCATGCCCGGTGACAGCGATGCATGAAATGTTACCTGCGCATGGCGATCACCGCGATAAACCCTGTCGCATCGATGGCCATTCGCTCGCCCGGCTCCCGGTGGCACACAGACTGCCGGCCGTCGCTCCAGCACCTGTTCGCGAAAGGTTCGATCTTACCGTGGAATGGCTCAGCGCTCCTGAAAACCGCTTGCCCGTCGGCCGATACGCCAAGGACGCCATTGACTGGCTGACCGGCAACCTTGCTTTTTTCTTTGATTGGCTATCGTACATTTTCCAGAGCGTCATCGACGCTTTGCTTTATCTTCTCCAGGCTCCCCACCCCCTTGTGATCGTTGCGATCCTCACAGCCCTGTCAGCATGGACACGCCGCTCGGCGGGAATGCCAATATTCACCGTCGTCGGGCTGCTGCTCATCATCAATCTCGGCTACTGGAAGGCAACAACCGAGACCCTGGCGCTCGTTATCGCCGCAAGCGCAGTCTGCATGCTCATCGGCATACCGCTCGGCATCCTGGCCGCACGCCGCAAATGGATCTATGCCGCGATGCGTCCGGCTCTGGACCTCATGCAGACCATACCCACCTTCGTTTACCTCATCCCGGCGCTGGTCCTTTTCGGCCTCGGCATGGTTCCCGGCCTTATCGCCACGGTGATTTTTGCCATTCCCGCCCCCATTCGCCTCACCCGTCTGGGCATCATCTCCACCCCGCCAGCTCTCGTCGAGGCAGCCGTGGCATTCGGTGCAACACCGGGTCAGGTTCTTCGCAAGGTGGAACTTCCCTTCGCCGCACCGCAGATCATGGCCGGCCTGACCCAGACGATCATGCTCTCGCTTTCAATGGTGGTGATTTCCGCCCTCGTCGGTGCGAACGGCCTCGGCGTGCCGGTGGTACGCGCCCTCAACACCGTGAACATCGCAATGGGTTTTGAAGCGGGCCTTTGCATCGTCATTCTGGCGATCGTTCTGGACCGGCTTTTCCGCCTTCCCGGCTCGGAGGATGACCTGTGACCGACGCAATCATTTTCGGAAACGTCGATATCGTATTCGGCAACCGCCCCGGACCAGCCCTGCCGCTAATCGATATGGGTAAGTCACGCGAGGAGATCAACGCCGAAACGGGACTGGTGCTCGGCGTCGCGAACGCCTCCCTGGCGGTCAGGGAAGGCGAGATTCTCGTCCTGATGGGACTTTCGGGCTCGGGAAAATCCACACTGGTGCGCGCCGTCAACGGCCTTGCCCCGGTTGTACGTGGCAATGTCTCGATCAAGGGGCAGTCCGGATATGTCGACCCGTACCGCACGACGGCGAAGTCCTTGCGCCATCTGCGCATGCACACGGTTTCAATGGTCTTCCAGCAGTTCGGTCTGCTGCCCTGGCGAAACGTCGCTGAAAATGTCGGTTTCGGCCTTGAGCTTGCCGGTGTACCGGAGACAGAGCGCAAGCGGCTCGTCTATGAGCAACTGGAGCTCGTCAATCTTTCCCAGTGGGCGGACAAGAAAGTCGCGGAGCTTTCCGGCGGCATGCAGCAGCGCGTCGGGCTGGCGCGCGCCTTTGCGACTGGCGCACCCATCCTGTTGATGGACGAACCCTTTTCGGCACTCGATCCGCTTATCAGAAGCCGTCTACAGGATGAACTTCTGGAATTCCAGAGCCGTCTGAAGAAAACCATCCTCTTCGTCAGCCACGATCTGGATGAGGCGTTCCGGATCGGCAACCGCATCGCCATGATGGAAGGCGGGCGGATCATCCAGTGCGGCACGCCGCAACAGATCGTCAGGCAGCCAGCCACGCAATATGTGGCGGATTTCGTTCAGAACATGAACCCCATTTCCATGCTGACCGCCGCGGATGTCATGAGCCGTGGCATCGATGAGAAAAACGGCCGTCTTAACGTCGCTGCGACAGCGCACCCGTCATCGCCTCTGATCGATATTCTCGACGCGCTGGCTAGACATTCCGGCGCAGTCGGCGTTGTCGATAACGGCGCGATCGTCGGTACGATTTCGGCGGACGATGTGGTCAGCGGACTGACACGGCACCGTAAAAAGTAGTGCTCGTAAGTTCTGAAAGCCGGCTTTTCCATGAGGAAGAGCCTTTATACTTGGAACAGACCACGCCAACTGCGGCTGGAATGCAAATTTCGAGAAAAAGATTACATGGAATAATCATTTTAAGAAGAAACCCGTTGCAAACTGAAAAAAAACGCTCAATCTCGAATATGAGGTGACAACGGATACTAATTTTAAGGGGGCAGCACGGGCTGATGCTAAAACAGCGCTTATGAAAATAGCGGCCTCACGCCTGTTTTTTAACCACATGAGTCGCGGAATGTTATGCCGACAAAATGCATATTCAGGGATTTCAAACAAAAATCGGGCATCGATTCAGCAATTTTAGCCTCGTTTGCGCACTAGATCATCACGCGATTTTCATCAGAAAAGGAGCACGACATAAGCGAGATTTAAGTATATACAACGTGCCCGTAGAACTTTAAAACGCCCCTACAACACCGATAACAGCCACCATGACAGTTATTGCGACTGCCATCAGGAGACTTGAGCGTATGGACAACGAATCTCTATCGGATCACAGCATCGCTGCTGCGGACTTGCTTTCTGCAATGGCTAATCCAAAGCGCCTGTTGATCCTCTGTACGCTTGTCGACACTGAAGTTCCGGTAGGAGTTCTCGCTTCACGGGTTGGCCTGAGCCAGTCCGCACTTTCGCAGCACCTGTCCAAATTACGGGCACAACGTCTGGTGAAGACACGTCGAGACGCTCAGACCATTTATTACTCCAGCAATTCCGAGTCGGTGAAGAAGATCCTCGCTTCGCTTGAGGAAATCTATTGCCAGTCGCAGAAAAGCAACCGTTCCGCTGCCTGATGTGATGACGCCTGTTCAGACGAGGCGTCGACTGGGGTAATATCCGAAACCGGCTTTCAAGTCGGTTTTTTGCTGTAAGGATCTTAGGTCACGCGGAACGGGCAAGAAGAACCTGCTGTTTGAGCTTGCTGGCAGCGGCGGCATATCCACCGGATGCGCCATCGACGAAATGCATATGATCCTTCGACAGCGGAGAAGGCACAATGCAGGTCATCAGCGCGGCATCCTGCTCATGCAGCCCGTAATAACAGATCCCCGCGGCATACCCCTCCTCCAGCCGCGAGCGCAGTGTTTCAAACCGCGCTGCATCCATGTCGACCGTCATCTTCAATCCGTCGTCGAACTTCCGGAAGTCGGTATTGCTGGCCACCGAACGGCGATAACGCGCTGCATTGAACCTCCCGAGCGAAAGGCCTGAGAACTGGAGGATATTGACGAGAAAGCTCTCCGCCAGGATCCGTAGCGAACTGCGTATCGCCCCGAGATAATCGTGATAGCCGGAACGCGCATGCGCCTCCAGCCCGAGCCCCTCGCGAACGAAACCAAGTTTCGGACCGTCTTCCGGCACCGGATGCCCCTGCCTTGCATCGTCGCCAACCAGATCGACGATATCCGCGACGAGGGTTCGGAATGCTGGCATGTCCCGCAAGGCGCCCGGTACTGCAATGATGGATACGATCTTGCCGTGGGTCGCCTCGATCGGGTTCCATCGGCAGGAAAGGCCTGTCAGATCGGGCCTTGCTCCCTCGGCAGCTTCCTGAACGCCGTATTGGCCGTCCTTCATGCGCTCTTCGGCCCAACTGTTACCGCCCCCCGAAAACATTGCATAGGAAACATCTTCGCTGGCCTGAAACCGCGCGACGCGAACATCGAAGCCATTGTCGCGTATATCCGCAATAGGAACGAGCGCCACACGCATCGTCAGGTCGAGTTCGTCCCTCACCCACCGCTGCACGTTCGAAAGCGCTGTGCTGGCTGCATGCACCGCATCCGGTGGCACGGCGACAGCCGCGCCATCACCACCAAAAACGAACGGCAGGTCATGGCGGTTGAGACTGTTCGACACACCTGAAATCACGGCGGCGCCTGCCATGTTGACCGTCTTGTATCGGCCGGCGTTGATCGCGGCGGTGGAATCGACGATGTCGGCAATAGCCAGTCCCCAGCCGGTCGGCAGGGCGCGATACAGAGCCGGATCAGCGACGTCTTCGAAATGCTGAAAGACGGGGAGCGTGGCCAGAAATTCATCATCCACTGTTTTCATGTCACCATTATCCTCCACGGCAAAGCGAACGCCAAGCATCAGCGATGCCATAGATGTATAGTGAAACCACGCGTTTCCAAGCCGGATCGCAATCGATTTACCGGCTATGGACGGAACAGCGTCAAAGACGACTTGCCTAAACCAGCAAACCTTTCCTATGAACTGATTTGAACATCCGGAATTCAAACATGAAACGGGTTTTCGCGTCGAGACGTCAGCAATAGCCGAAACAGGCTGCGGCCAAGACGCATACCGGGTCAAGGACCCATTCCAAGGAGACACCAGGATGAAACTGAAAACTTTGACCAGCGTGACGCTCGCCGCGTCTTTCGCTTTCGCACCGCTTGCCCATGCTGAAATCGTCATCGGCCTGATTGCCCCCCTGACCGGCCCCGTCGCCGCCTATGGTGACCAGGTCAAGAACGGCGCGCAGACTGCCGTCAACGAAATCAACAAGAAGGGCGGCATCCTCGGCGAACAGGTTGTCCTCAAGCTCGCCGATGACGGCGGCGAGCCCAAGCAGGGCGTTTCCGCAGCAAACCAGCTGGTAGCTGAAGGCGTCCGTTTCGTTGTTGGCCCTGTGACATCCGGCGTCGCCATTCCGGCTTCCGACGTGTTTGCCGAAAACGGCATCTTGATGGTAACGCCGACCGCAACGGCTCCCGATCTGACGAACCGTGGCCTTTCCAACGTGCTACGTACATGCGGGCGTGACGACCAGCAGGCTGAAGTCGCCGCCAAGTACGTGCTGGCGAGCCTGAAGGACAAGAAGGTCGCGATCATCCACGACAAGGGTGCGTACGGCAAGGGTCTGGCAGACGCCTTCAAGGCAACGCTGAACGCGGGTGGGGTGACCGAAGTATTCTACGATGCGCTGACGCCCGGTGAAAAGGACCTTGGCGCTCTGACGGCTCGCCTGAAATCCGAAAACACCGATATCATCTACTTCGGCGGTTATCACCCGGAAGCCGGCCTGCTGGTTCGCCAGCTGAGCGACATTGGCTCGAAAGCAGTCGTTATCGGCGGTGACGGCCTGTCCAACAGCGAGTTCTGGAACATCGGCGCCAAGGCCGCCGAAGGCACGCTGTTCACCAACGCCTCGGATGCCCTGAAGAATGCAGACTCCAAGGCCGCAGCCGATGCGCTTGCAGCAGCCAACATTCCGGCGGAAGCCTTCACCATCAACGCCTATGCGGCCGTCGAAGTTCTGAAGGCCGGCATTGAAAAGGCTGGAAGCGCGGAAGATTCCGAAGCTGTCGCCACCGTCCTGAAAAGCGGCGAAGCCTTCCCGACCTCGATCGGCGCTGTGACCTACGGCGAAACCGGCGACCTGACCTCGCAGGCGTTCACGCTCTACAAGTGGCAGGACGGCAAGATCGTCGCCGCCGAGTAATGACCACGCCACCGGCCCGACGCCAACATCGTCGGGCCGGTACACGACCGGACAGAACGGTATGGGCCGACACCCGATGTTGCGCTCGATAGCTTCGATCTTTAATCTGCGAACAGATGAATCGAAGAAAGTCCGACATGGTTTCCACACTTGAAGCGCGCATTGACCAGGGTACCGGCCGCGAACCGGCCGACATCGTTCTCAAGGGAGGCCGTTTCTTCGATCTCGTGACAGGGGAGCTTGTCGCATCCGATATCGCGATCTGCGGCGACACCATTGTCGGCATCTGCGAAACCTATCAGGGCCGCCAGGAAATCGACATCACCGGCAAGATCGTTGTGCCGGGCTTCATCGATACCCACCTTCATATCGAATCGTCACTGGTGACCCCGCACGAATTCGACCGTTGCGTTCTGCCTTATGGTGTCACGACCGCGATCTGCGATCCGCATGAGATAGCCAATGTCCTCGGTGCCGAAGGAATACGTTTCTTTCTGGATTCGTCCGTCGAAACCATCATGGATATCCGCGTTCAGCTGTCCTCCTGCGTCCCGGCGACACATCTGGAAACGGCGGGCGCCGATTTGCCGATCGAGAAGCTGCTGCCCTTCCGCGACCATCCGAACGTTATCGGCCTTGCGGAGTTCATGAATTTTCCGGGTGTCGTTCACAAGGATCCGGTTTGCATGGCAAAGCTGGAGGCCTTTCAGGGACAGCATATCGATGGGCACGCCCCGCTTCTTTCAGGCACCGCACTGAACGGCTACCTGTCGGCTGGCATCCGCACGGAGCACGAATGCACCACCGCTGCGGAAGCCTTGGAGAAAATCCGCAAGGGCATGCATATCCTCGTGCGCGAGGGATCCGTTTCGAAAGACCTGCACGCCTTGATGCCGATCATCACCGAGCGTCTTTCGCCGTTTCTGGCGCTCTGCACCGACGACCGAAACCCGCTCGATATCGCCGAGCAGGGTCATCTCGACTATATGATCCGCACGGCCATCGCCAGCGGCGTGGAGCCTCTGGCTATATACCGCGCCGCCTCCATTTCTGCCGCAAAGGCCTTCGGCTTGCGGGATCGCGGCCTCGTCGCACCGGGCTGGCGAGCCGATCTGGTGGTGATCGACACGCTCCAGAACTGCAAGGCCAGCATGGTTCTCTCCGCTGGCAGAGTGGTCGATGACGCACTCTTCGCAACCCGAAAACCCGTTGCCCCCGTCGGCCTCAACAGCGTCAAGGCAAGGCAGGTTCTCGCCGCACATTTCAGTGTTCCCGCGACCGATGGCGAAAGCCCGGTCATAGGCGTGCTGCCTGGCAAGATCATCACAGAACATCGCCGCTACAAGCTCCCCACTGACGGCAACCAGACGACTGTCGATCTGACAAACGACATCATCAAGGTCGCCGTCATCGAACGTCATGGCAAGAACGGCAATCATGCCAACGGCTTCGTGCAGGGCTTCGGCCTGAAGAAGGGCGCGATCGCCTCCACCGTCGGACATGACAGCCACAACATCTGCGTTGTCGGCGTCAACGAGGACGACATGGCACTCGCAGCAAACCGTCTCGGCGAAATCAACGGCGGCTTCGTGGTTGTCGAAGACGGCAAGGTGACGGGTGAAATCGCTCTACCCGTCGCGGGCCTGATGAGTCTCGAGCCTTACGAGGCAGTACGCGACACGTTGCACCATCTTCGCAAGAACGCCTACGCCCTCGGCACCACGCTCGAGGAACCGTTCCTTCAGGTCGCCTTCCTGCCCCTGCCCGTCATACCACACCTGAAGATTTCAGATCGGGGAATGGTGGATGTCGATCGGTTTGCACTGATCTGACGAAGGAGAGATATAATTGGCGAATGACTGGAATGAGCGACTGCCGTTCACTTGTACGCCTATCAACCCTCAATCAAAGACTTCCGAAAATACACGACGCGTTCCGTTTCCTCAAAACCCATTGCCTCATGCATGTGGTGAGATTGAACGTTGGAAATATCGGCATCGGAAGCAAGCTCTGTCACGCCTTTACCGATGGCCCAGCGAGTGACCTCCGCGACCAATGCGGCCGCCACGCCGCGCCGTCGAAACGATTCCTTGACGTAGATGCCTTCCAGAAACGCCACAGGCGACGTATCGCAACCGTTCACATAATCCTCCCGCAGACTGACCTCGGCAAAACCTATGGACGCGCCGTCTGCGTCATAGGCAATGAATCCGGCCTGTTTGTCGGAAAAATTCAACAATTCGGCCTTGTGCTCTGCAGGTGAAGCGTCAGACCACAGTCGAGACCGCAAAAGCGACCAGTCATCAAGGGACGCCTTGCCCGCCGTTATGACCACCCCATGCATCACACCACGACCCCGCAAAACACGTCCAAACCGTCAAGCTCCACAATTCCAGCATCGAACAACGGCGTGAAGCCCGGCATCGGCAAGATTTCCCTGATGACGACACCTTTGGGAATGGGGAATTCAACCGGCTCGCGGGTCAAATTGAACACGAACAGCAGCTTTTCCTCTCCCTTCGTGCGGGTAAAGGCCAGCACGTCGAGATTGGTCTTGATGAAATTCATGTCGCCGTCTCGCAAAGCTCCATGGCTTTTGCGGAATGCCAAAACCGCGCGATAGTGGTTCAGCACGGAATCCGGTTTGCGCTCCTGCGCATCCGTTGCCAGCATGGCATGGGCATAGGGCACCGGCAGCCAAGGCTTTTCGGCAGTCGAAAAACCGGCGTTCGGCGTGCCCGTTTCCCACACCATCGGCGTGCGGCATCCATCGCGCCCCTTGAAGGCGGGCCAGAAACGGATACCGTAAGGGTCGCGCAGATCCTCGAAGGCAAGCTCGGCTTCCGTCAGCGCCAGCTCCTCGCCCTGGTAAAGACATATGGAGCCGCGCAGACTGGCAAGCACGCAGATCGCCAGCTTCGCCACCCGCACCTGCTCCTCGACGCTTCCGGCAAAACGGCTGAGATGACGCACCACGTCATGATTGGAAAAGGCCCAGCATACCCAACCGTCCGTCACCGCTTTCTGGAAACTTTCGACCGAGTTTCTCAGATGTTTCGCCGTAAAATCGGGTCCAAGCAGATCGAACGTGTAGCACATGTTGAGCTTGTCATTGCCGGACGTATATGCAGCAACCGTTTTCAGTGAACGCGCACCATCGCCGACTTCGCCAACCGTGGCGCGGTCGTCGTACTGGTCGAGCAAGGCCCGGAAACGTTTGAGGAAATCAACGTTTTCCGGTCGCGTCTTGTCATAGAGATGATCCTGCATACCGTACGGATTGACGTCCGACGCATCGAGGCCGAAGCTTTCGTCATCGAAAAGCGGCGGGTTGTCGCGCAGCAGCTTGTCGTGGAAATAGTGGTTGACGGTATCGAGCCGAAATCCGTCCACACCGCGGTCGAGCCAGAATTTTACAGTGTCAAGCAAAGCATCCTGAACCTCCGGATTGTGAAAATTCAAATCAGGCTGCGAACCGAGGAAGCTGTGCATGTAATATTGCTTGCGCACGCCGTCCCATTCCCATGCCGGCCCGCCGAACACGGAAAGCCAGTTGGTCGGCGCCGTGCCATCCGGCTTCGGGTTCGCCCAGACATACCAGTCCGCTTTCGGGTTGGTGCGGCTGGCCCGGCTTTCCACGAACCAGGGATGCTTGTCGGACGTGTGCGAGATCACCTGATCTATAATGACCTTGAGCCTGAGGCGGTGCGCCTCCACGATCAGCGCATCGAAATCCGCCAACGTGCCGAACATCGGATCGACATCGCAATAGTCGGATACGTCATACCCCATATCGGCCATGGGCGAAGTGAAGAAGGGCGAGAGCCAGATACCATCCACACCGAGCGAAGCGATGTAGGCAAGCCGCTTCGTGACGCCGGCGAGATCGCCATAGCCGTCACCGGTCGTATCCTGAAAGGACCGCGGATAGACCTGATAGATCACCGCCCCCTTCCACCAGTCCGATTGCACATGAGGTTTCTGGACCGGGGCATGGGTTGGCTGCATGAAGGCTCTCCTGATAGCGGCGAATCCGAGAATATAAAGCGGATGCCCTGCCGTAAACGCCAACTTCGCAAATGCACACAATCCGCGTCAATGGACTTGTCAGGCAAGGTCTGGCGTCGTAATTCCAACGCCAGAGCGAGTGGAGGATCAAGGCGTGGGCGGACGGTTTCTTTCGATTGGCGAGTGCATGGTGGAACTGTCGCAGGCTGGAGACGGGCTACTGCGCAAAGGTTTCGCGGGCGATACCTTCAACACCGCCTGGTATGCGCGCGCCTGCCTGCCGCAAGACTGGTCCGTAGATTACTTCACCGGCCTTGGCGATGACAGCCTTTCGGAAGACATGCTGGCATTCATCGAGGCCGCAGGAATCGGAACGCAGACCATACGCCGCATAAAAGGCGGCACGCCGGGTCTTTATCTCATCAACCTCAAGAACGGCGAGCGCACCTTCAGCTACTGGCGCAATGCCGCCGCCGCCCGGCAACTCGCCGACGATGGAGATCATCTGCGCAAGACGATTGAAAGCGCAGATGTTGTCTATTTCTCCGGCATCACGCTCGCCATTCTCTCGGCGCCAAATGCCGTCGATACGTTCCTTGCAGAACTGCGCCGCGCCAAGGCCGCAGGCAAGCTGGTGGTTTTCGATCCGAACATTCGCCCGCGCCTCTGGGCTGACAAGGATACGATGCTCGACACCATTTCGCAGGGCGCGCGCGCTGCGACACTGGTGATGCCGAGTTTCGATGACGAAGCGAGCCATTTCGGCGATACTTCCGTCGAAGCGACAATCGACCGCTACCGCGCACTCGGCGTTGCCGATATCGTCGTCAAGGACGGCGCAAAGGGTGCCACGCTCGATTTTGGTGGCAAGCGCAGCCATGCACCTGCCATGCAGGCGGTGGACGTTGTAGATACGACCAGCGCCGGAGACAGCTTCAACGGCGCTTTCCTCGCCCGTTACATCACCGGCAGCACGCCTCAGGACGCGGCAGGCTTCGCGGCTGAGGCAGCAGCCGTCGTAATCGGCCATCACGGCGCACTGATAAGCCCTGACCTCCTGCCGCTGGTTGGCTGAAACACCGCTTTGCCGGTTGACATGATCCTGTAACACGCACGCCGCATATACGGGCCGGAACCGCGCAAAACGGGATTCGGCGGCGCGGATGCAAGCAGGATCGGCTGTTCATGACCAGAATCACGATTGTCACAGATGCCTGGCACCCGCAGGTCAACGGCGTGGTTCGTTCCATCGAGAACACCAATCTGGAACTGGCGCGTCTCGGCGTCGATGTTCGTATGGTGACACCGCAGAATTTCCACAGCATCCCCTGCCCGACCTACCCTGAAATACGCCTCTCCATCGCCGGATACCGGCGGGTGGCAGCGGAGATCGAAAAGAGCCAGCCATCCTTCGTACACATCGCGACAGAGGGGCCGCTGGGCTTCATCGCGCGGCGCTGGTGCGTGAAGAACGGCATGCGCTTTTCGACCAGCTACCACACCCGCTTTCCTGAATATGTCGCCGCCCGCTTTCCCATACCCGAACGCTGGCTTTATGCATTCGTCCGCTGGTTCCACAACGGGGGAAACACCTGCATGGTGGCAACCCAGAGCCTTGAAACCGAGCTGGAAGCACGCGGCGTCAGGAACCTCAAGCGCTGGAGCCGCGGCATCGATGCCCACCTGTTCCACCCGCGCGAGAAGACGTCACTGCCTTTCGATCTGCCGCGCCCTATCTTCATGACGGTCGGCCGCGTGGCCATCGAAAAGAACCTGCCGGAATTTCTCGCCCTTGATCTGCCGGGCTCCAAGGTCGTCGTCGGTGACGGCCCTGCCCGCGCCGAACTGCAGGAGAAATATCCGAACGTGCTCTTTACGGGCGTGAAGACCGGCGAAGACCTCGCAAAGGCCTACGCGCAGGCGGATGTCTTCGTTTTCCCGTCGAAAACAGACACGTTCGGCAACACCATTCTCGAAGCGTTGGCAAGCGGCGTACCGGTCGCCGCCTTCCCCGTCATGGGGCCGATCGACATTCTGGGCGGACACCCGCAGGCAGGGGCGCTGGACAACGATCTGCGCAATGCCTGTCTGGCTGCATTGTCCTGCTCACCGCAGGCAGCCGTAGCGCTTTCGAAGACCTACAGCTGGGAACAGGCGTCCCGGCAGTTTCTCGATAACGTGATACAGGCCGCTGGCAAGAATTTGCCGCGCCTGCCGCAATCGCGTCTGGCCTGAAATACCGCTAAGAATATCCGCAATGATCTGGACGAAACGGGGCTTCGGTGTCACAAGGCAGTCAGGACGCGACTGCCGTTAACTTTAGAACGGGGTCGGGCTGCTGATTGACGTCAGGCGGCTGCCGCGAGATTACGCTGGCCGTCCTCTGTCCCGATATATAGAGATCACCACACCCCGACGAGCGTATTACCGACCAGCGGAATGGTTCTGCTCTTGCCGTTGCTGTCGCTGACAGAAATCGAACTCTGCATCTGCTTTGGCGACTTGCGGAACCAGCCCGCGCCGATGGACGCCAGATCGCCGATCATGCCCTGCTTGTGCCAGTCCGCAAAACGTCGACCCATCGCTTCCGGCTCTGGTTTGTAGAAGAAATCGCCGGACTGGTTCAGATCGTTGATGGAGCCTGCCATCTCCGAGAGCGGCCGCTGGAACATTTTCGATGGCACGGAGAGGTGCCTTGCGCTTTGCGAAAATGCTGGTGCCATGAAATCGATGGCCCAGCCGTCCGCCTCGACCCAGCAGTGGAAATTCTCGCCAGCACCGGTCACATAACCATCTTCGCGATGATCCCCAAACAGGAGCAACGTGCCACCGAGATTGTAAGCGGCAAGACCGCCCTTCGGCACAGCCTTGATCTTGTACTGCTGCTGCAGAATGAACGCGCCAAACGTGCTGAAATACATGCAGGCCGTCGCAGGGTCCGTATTCTCGTTGATGAGCAGGCTGTTGATGACACGGTAAATCCGGTGGTAGTCGCTTTGCTTTATCAACATGGTGTTTTGCCTGTCAGGTTAACAATCGCGCTTCTTGTCCCAAAAATCGGCATGAGAGACAGCGCCGTTCGCAATTAATACGGTTTTCATACTCAGTCATCCGGGATCCGGCGCGACCAAGTCTTTGATCGCGAATGGCTCTCCAGCGTCGCAGACACGACGCTACAGGATTCCGGCTCCAGGCCGGAATGACGGAAAAGCGGTCCAAAACCTTATGAGAATTACCGCTTCTTTTTCGCCTTGCCTTCGAACGGATTGTCGGAGCCGCGATAATGTACGCGGATCGGCACGCCCGGCATGTCGAAATCCTTGCGCAGGCCGTTTACGAGATAACGCGTATAACTTTCCGGAATGGCTTCCGGACGCGTGCAGGAGATCATGAAAGCCGGTGGGCGCGCCTTGACCTGCGTCATGTACTTCAAACGCAGACGACGGCCGGAAACGGCCGGAGGCGGATGCTGCGTCGTCTGCGCATCCAGCCAGCGGTTGAGCCGCGCCGTGGAAATGCGGCGGTTCCAGACCTTGTCCGTATCGATGATGTTCTGCATCAGCCTGTCGAGGCCGTAACCCGTTTGGCCGGAAATCGGCACGGCACGGATGCCGCGCGCCTGCGGCAGAAGCCGCTCGGTCTTTTCACGCAGATCGGCAAGGTACGCCTGCGGGTCTTCAACCAGATCCCATTTGTTGAAGGCGAGCACAGCAGCCCGTCCTTCGCGAATAACGAGATCGACAAGCTGCAGATCCTGCTTTTCGAAGGGAATGGTGCTGTCAAAGACGATAACGACAGTTTCGGCAAAACGGATGGAGCGCAGGGAATCCGCAACGGAAAGCTTCTCGAGCTTTTCCGTGACCTTTGCCTTGCGGCGCATACCGGCCGTATCGAACATCTTGATGGTGCGGCCGCGCCAGTCCCATTCGACGGAGATGCTGTCGCGGGTGATACCCGCTTCCGGACCGGTCAGAAGGCGGTCTTCGCCGAGGAAACGGTTGATGAGCGTCGACTTGCCCGCATTCGGACGGCCAATGATGGCGACGCGAAGTGGCTTCGTATCGTCGTAGACCGGCTCTTCATCTTCATCATCCTCGTCTTCCGACTCCGAGCGGGGAATGACGATATTGGTTTCGGCCTCATCCACCTCCGGCGGAAAGGCAACATCTTCGCCGATGGCAGCGACAATGGCGTCGCGCAGGTCGAGCATGCCCTGACCGTGTTCGGCGGAAATCGGGCAAGGCTCTCCAAGGCCCAGCGTATAGGCATCGTAAAAGCCGCCATCCGAACCGCGCGCTTCCGATTTGTTGGCCACCAGAACCACCGGCTTGCCGCGACGGCGCAGCATTTCGGCCAGCGTTTCGTCGGCGGGCGTTAAACCGTTCTTGGCATCGACGACGAACAGGCTGAGGTCGGCCTCCTCGATCGCCTCTTCCGTCTGCGCCCACATGCGCCCCTGAAGCGTCTCGGGACCGGATTGCTCCAGGCCGGCGGTATCGATGATGGTAAAGCGCAGATCGACAAGCTTCGCCTCGCCGGGACGGCGGTCACGGGTCACACCCGGCGTGTCGTCCACAAGCGCGAGCTTCTTTCCGACCAGACGGTTGAAAAGCGTGGACTTTCCGACATTGGGACGCCCGACTATGGCGACGGTGAAGTTCATTGATCGTAGTTCCTTGAAGATGGAAAAGCTCTGTTACGAAGCTTTGCCCGAAGCGGTGATGTTGTCGAGCATGATCTGTGCGCGGTTCGTTACGTTACGCGGTGCCTGCGCATCGGTCACGATCTGATCGAACCATTGTTTTGCCTTGACGAAGTCGCCAGCCTTGTAGGCCGACAGACCAAGAGCCTCGCGTGCGGAAGCGCGCATGGTCTGGCCTTCGCCGCTGAGAGGCTCCGCCAGTGCAACGACCTGATCGTAGGTTCCGTTGTCGACCAGCAGCCACGCGGCGCGTACCTTGGCCGTATCTTGAAATACCTGCGGTGCAGACGTGTCGTTGCCGATATCGGTGAAGGCGGCGATGGCGCCGGCCGCATCGCCCTTCTGGGCCAGAAGCGTCGCCGAACGGAACTTCGCCAGAACCGGATAGTTGCCGTGACCGGACGTTTCGAGGTCCGCAAAAGCCTTCAGCGCCTCATCCGTCTTGTTATCGGATGCTAGCTGCAACGCCGCCAGGAATTGATCGCCGGAATTCGAGGCGCGGCTGTTGTTCCAGTATTCATAGATACCGGCACCGGCTGCACCGAGCACGATAAGAACCGCGGTTCCCACAACCACGATCCCGTAACGGCCCCAGAAGTTGGAGAGCTGTTCCGAACGGATCTGCTCGTTCACTTCGCGGATAAAGGTATCATTTTCGTTTGCCATCGAATTCTCCGTTATCCACCCGGAAAGGTCGCTGTGACCAACCCGTCGGCGGACATGCCAAGGCGCGCTGGCGGTAGCCAGCAAAAAAGGCCCACCAAGCTATGGTCGGCCTTCTAGAGCGTTTTCGCCTTATATGTAAGGGGGAAACGTCGATTTCCTACATCGCGAGCGGTTGTACGCCGATCAACCATTCGTGCAGCTTGAATATGAACGCGGCCCAGAGCGCAACGCCGCCGATCACGGCGATGATATCGTAACGGCCCGACACGAACGGACGCACGACATGCTCCCCTGCCCGCTCCCGCCGCTTGAGCGAAATGCGCAACACAACGCCCCATGCGAGAAATGACGCGAAAAGCAGAACCGACGAGGTTTCACCGTTCGCCATAAGATGAGCGAGAGCCCAGATCTTCACCGCCAGAACCAGCGGGTGCTTCGTCTTCGTGGCTATGTGGCCAGCCGGAACAAGGCTGGCGACAAGACAGATCATCGACAGCAGCATCAGCGTCAGCGCGATATGGCTCATCCAGATTGGCGGATACCACAGTATGCCGGTTTCCTGCCGTGCCTCGCCGAACCCGTAGACCAGGAGAACGATGGCAATAATGCTGACGAGCGAATAGAGCCCCCTGAACGGCCCAAGCCCGATGCGGGCAATCGCGTTGGCGCGAAACTGCGGCGCAAACACACTGAGCGTATGCGTCAGGAAAAAGAAGATAAGACAGAGTATGAAAAAGAACATGCTGGATATCCCCCTGATGTCCGCAATCGCCGGGGCCGTGACGGCCTGACAAAAGGAATTAGGCCGATCGGAGCGAAAAAGCCAGATTATTCAAAGCTTCGCCTTATTCCGGCGTCAAAAGGCCACAGTGTTTCATGTTCCGGATAGCTGATGTTTGCCCGTTTTGCCGCCCTTTCCCTGTCTTTCTGTATCGCTGCCCCGGCGTTCGCCCAGACGGCGGACAGATCCAAACAGCTTGTGATCGTCTCCTTCGATGGCGCAGGCGACAATACGCTGTGGGAAAGAAGCCGCGCGACGGCAAAGGAAACCGGCGCGCATTTCACCTATTTCCTCGCCTGCACGCTGGTGATGGACCGCAAGACCAGCGCCAAAACCTATCAGGCGCCGGGCCAGAAGGCAGGCCGCTCCAATGTCGGTTTCGGCCAGTCCATCGAGGATGTCGAGACGCGCCTCAGAAACATCTGGTCCGCTTATCGGGAAGGTCACGAGATCGGCAACCACACCTGCGGCCATTTCGATGGCGGGCAATGGACGATGGAGCAGTGGGACGCGGAGTTCACCACTTTCACCAGCACGCTGGAAAACGCATGGCAGATGATCGGCAAGAAGGGCGAGGAACCCGACGGCTGGCGCGACATGGTGAAAAAGATCAACGGCTTTCGCGCGCCCTATCTCTCGCAAAGCCCGGCCTTGACCGCCGCGCAGAAAAAACACGGCTTCGTCTACGATGCCACCAGCATCAGCAAGGGGCCGGAGTGGCCGGTGGAACGTGAAGGCATCGAACATTTCGGCCTTCCGCTTATCCCCGAAGGTCCGAGCAACCGGCTGATCATTGGCATGGACTACAATCTGTTCATCCGCCACTCCATCGGCGTCGAGACGCCCGACCGCTCGAAAGAGTTCGAGGAACGCGCCTATGCGGCGTTCCGCAACGCGTTCGACCGGCAATACAACGGCGAGCGCATTCCCCTGCAGCTCGGCTTCCACTTCGTCAAGATGAACGGCGGCGCATACTGGAACGCTTTCGAGCGGTTGTTGCGCGAGGTCTGCAAGAAAGAGGATGTCGCCTGCGTCAGTTACGCACGGGCGATGCCGATGATCGAGGCGCGCCAGAAGCACAAGACGGAAGGCTGAAGGCCGGACCGACAACAAAAAAGGGCGGCTGATTGGCCGCCCTTTTGTTTTCGTTACGGCCGGTTGGCCGCCATTTCACCCTCTTCAGCCTCACGCTGCAGATAACGCTCATCGATAGCGGGCAAGGGCTGGTCGTCGATCGCCGCTTCGAAGGCGACCAGACGTTTGCGGATCGACAGAAGCTCGATGATCGTAGACCAGGAGCTGACGAGATACTGGAAGCTGTCGCTGACCTGACCGAAAGCCGTGGCGATCTGCTGCCATACGCCCATGGTGATCTTCGCGGCGACAATGGTCGGGATCAACATGAAGGTCAGGATGATCGCATCGAGCTGGCCGAACGTGTAGCGAGCGACGTTGAAATAGAGATAGTGCCAGTACATGCGGAAATAGTTCTTGCGTACATTGGCGAACAGCTCACGCATGGTCGGCGGTTGGGCACGGTCACCATGATCTTCGCCGTAGACCAGTTCCTTGCGGAACGCGGCCTCGACGCGCTGATTACGGAACTGCAGACCGGGAAGCTTCATACCGACAACGGCAAGAAGCACCGTACCGAAAACGGACCACAACAAAGCAAGCCAGAACAGCGAATGCGGGATCGCGCCGAGGAACGGCAACTCGGTCACATTGGCCGACATCTGGAACAGCAGCGGCAGGAACACAACAAGGGTCATGACCGAGTTGATCAGGACAACGCCGAGGCCTTCGACGATCGATGCAAAACGCATCGTATCTTCCTGAACACGCTGAGAAGCACCCTCGATGTGGCGAAGCTTGTCCCATTTCGACAGGTAGAAATCGTTCATCGCGGTACGCCAGCGGAAAACGTAGTGGCTGGTAAAGAAAGCCGTTGTGACGTTCATCGCCACGCCGACCATGCCGATCTCCAGGAAGCGCAACTGAAGTGCATAGAACTGGCTTGCCTCGATCCCCGGCTGCCCCTCCAGCGCGCGCTGGAAAAGATCGAAGAACGGGCCACGCCAATTGTTGATGGCGACGGAAACCTGAACTGCGAAATAGGCGATGAAGATGATGAATGCCGAACCCCATATCGACCAGTTGGTCCATGGATGATCCTTGGCAATCACTTGCCAGGCCACACCGAATATCGCCACGAAAATCGTGAAGTAGAGATAGAACCAGACGTTATCACGGGAAAAGAAATACGCGATACCAAGAGGTGCCGTTTCGCCCGGAGCCAAGGGTGGCATGCCAAGGGCAGCGCCCAATTGCGGACCGATGCTGTACCACACGGCAATGCACACGATGGTCCACAAAGCCGCCGAGGTAAAAAACAGCTTCGGTTTGGGAAAGAAGGAATGAAACACGTTTTTAGTCCACGCGCGTTTGAGATCGGCCATTATTGGCGAAGCACTTATTGGCGCGAACCTAGGGCAGAAATTTGTGCACAGCAATGTCGAAGCGCGTACCTTAACAAGATGTAAGGCATATCGGCCGCGTGAAGGGCTTTCAGCGTCCCGCGTCGGCCGCGAGCACAGGCAACATCAGAAGAATGCTGACGGTCAGAACGCAGGCAGCAAGGATCGAGGGAGCGGTGAAATTTCCGGTTAGCTCGGCGATCCAGCCGGCGGCAAGCGGACCGATGATCTGCCCCGTTCCGAAGGCCGCCGTCATGAAGGCGAAGGCGCGTCGGGGACTGCCCGCCGCAAATTCACGCCCGAGCTGCAGCCCGTAGGCCGTGATGACCATGAAGGTAAGCCCGAGCAACAGGCCACCCGTCAGAACACCTGCGACGGGCGGCAGCATCACCGATCCCAGGACACCCACAGCCTCCACCGCGAGCACGATCACAAACGCCCGCTTCAACCCCTGCGCCTTCAACACCGGCTTCCACAGAAACAACGAAACAGCCGCAGCGCACCCGGTCACGAACCAGGCAAGGAACTCCACGAAAGCACCGGCAGACGCCATGCGCGCGATGGCGACGATAAAGGTCGCGGTAATGACGTAGCCGAAGCCGAACAGCCCGTAGGCAAACGTGGTCAGAACAAGCGGCCGCTTCCATTGGAGCGGCGGCTCGGCAGCGGCGGAAGCGTGTCGCGGTGGTCCGGCAGGCAGAACACGCCACACGATGGCCAGCGTTGCGAATGTGAAGATGCCACCGGCAACCCACTCTTCCCGCCAGGAGGCCCCGCTGCCGTGGAAAACAACGCCAATCAGGTAAACCGCAAGCGAGGATATCGCGATGCCCGCACCGACGCCGCCAAAATGCAGAGCCTGAATATGGTCTTTACCAGCCTGCATCGCATGACCGATGACGATCTGAGACGTGAAGATCATCGTGAAAGCGCTGGCGACACCGGCCAGAAAACGAATGACCGTGAATGCCGTGACACTATCGAACGCAGCCATGGCGAACAGCAGGACACCGGTCGCCAGCAGACCGGAAAGAGCGACCAGCCGCTCTCGACCCTCTGCCCAGGAATAGGCCGCCAGAATGGCACCCGCCATATAGCCGGTGAAATTACCGGCCGCGACGATACCGGCGTCGCTGGCCGATAACGGAATGTCCGACATCATGCCGGGCAGGATGGGCGTGAAGGAAAAGCGGCCGAAGCCCATGGCGGACGCCATCATCAATGCGCCGCTGAAGCCTAGCGCAACGAGGCGCCCATTCGAAATGTGGTCGGAGGAGGTCATGGCTGGCTTATCGCAGCCGCCTCGCCAACCGACAAACAAGTTATTTTGATTGCCGCGATGACCGATCCTGATCGATCACTCGACAAGCGTCAGAACGAGCGGGCCGTTTTTCGTCGCTACCACGGTATGTTCGAACTGAACGGTCGGCGCGCTCGGATCGCTGAACAGCGTCCAGGCATCGTCGTCACCGTCTTCCGCCCAGTAAGCGCCCATGGACAAGAACGGCTCGACAGTGAACACGGCACCTTCCTGCATGATGCGCCGTTCGGCCTTGTCCGGCCACGTTGCCAGCTCTTTCGGTTCCTCGTGCAACGAACGGCCGATGCCATGGCTCGCCAGATTGGTGATCAGCGTGTAGCGGTTCTTCTTGGCAAAGGCACCGATGGAATTGCCGATATCGGCATAGGGACGCCCGGATTTCACCTGCTGCAATCCGGTCCACATAGCCCGCTTGCCATCCCGGCAAAGCCGCTCGATTTCCTTCTTGACCGGCGGCACGGCAAAGGATGAGCCGGTATCGCCGAAGAAACCGTTCTTCACCGCGGAAACGTCGATGTTGACGAGATCGCCCGCCTTGATGATGCGCGGTCCGGGAATGCCGTGCGCCACTTCTTCGTTCACGCTGATGCAGGTCGCACCCGGGAACTGGTAGCAGAATTCCGGCGCGGATTGCGCACCGTTGTCTTCCAGTACCTTGCGGCCGATCGCATCCAGTTCCGCCGTGGTGATGCCGGGTTCGAGCGCATCGGCCATGGTCTGCATCGCAAGCGCACAGATCCGGCCGACATCCTTCAGCATCGCCAGTTCTTCGTCGGTGGATATGACCATTCTTTCGTCCGTATTCTTGAGGCGGCGCTTTCCGAAAACGCCGCCATTCTCGTCAATCAGGCTGTGGCTTTCAACGGATCAGCACTGCCAGTCAATTCTTTTCTGACAATCGGCGCGACTTTCGTGCCGTAAAGCTCGATGCCGCGCATGATGTGTTCGTGCGGCATAAGCCCGATCGCCATCTGCAACAGGAAGCGATCATTCTTGAAGACGCCGTGCGCTTTTATGATCTTTTCGGCCACCTGCTCCGGTTCACCGAGGAAGAGATTGCCTTCCGGTCCTCGCGCGGCATCGAATTGGGCGCGGTTCGTCGGCCCCCATCCCCGCTCGCGGCCGAGCCGGTCCATCACCTCCGCCTGCGGACCATAAAACTGGTCGGCAGCCTTCTCCGTCGTATCGGCGATGAAACCATGCACGTTGATGCTGGTGCGCAGCTTCGTCTTGTCCTGTCCCGCCCTGCGGGCCGCCTCGTGATAAAGGTCGAACAACGGAGCGAAGCGGCGATACTCGCCGCCGATGATCGCAAGCGCCACCGGCAGCCCCATAGCACCCGCCCGCGCCACCGATTGCGGCGTACCGCCAACGGCGATCCAGACCGGCAGTTTTTCCTGCAAGGGACGCGGATAGACACCACGGCCGTTTATCGGCGCACGTTTTGCCCCGCTCCAGGTGATGATCTCCTGCTCGCGCAGTGCCAGAAGCAGATCGAGCTTTTCCGTGAAAAGCTCATCGTAGTCTTCAAGATTATACCCGAACAGCGGATAGGATTCGATGAACGAGCCACGCCCGGCCATGATCTCCGCACGACCGTTTGATAGCAGATCGACGGTTGAGAACTGCTGGAAGACCCGCACCGGATCATCAGAGCTGAGAACTGTCACCGCGCTGGTCAGCCGGATGTTTTTCGTTTTCACCGCTGCCGCCGCAAGCACGGTCGAGGGCGAGGACGCCACGTAGTCGGGTCGATGGTGTTCGCCCAGTCCGAAAACATCCAGTCCCACCTGATCGGCCAGCTCGATTTCCTCCAGGAGGTTTTTTAGACGCCGCGCACCTTCCGGCCCGCGTCCGTCGGCAGGGTTGGGATCGACATCCGCGAAGGTATAAAGACCGAGTTCCATATCCGATGCTCTCTTCCGGTACCTGTGTTCGTCGTGTACTTGAGATAGGCATCCATTACCGCCAAAACAAACCGGAAAATCTGGAACGTTCCCTTCGACAAAATGGATGGAAGCAGATTTTCACGTCTCCGGCTGCGTCATGCTCTTCCCGCGTGAGGCGTATCGCGCAGCAATCTTCAAATGCCGATTGCCAGCCGGGCCGGTTTGGGCATACGCTCCTTATATATGTGCGAGGTAATGCCAGAAGGGGAATGCATGCATCGGACAGTTATCGTGACAGGTTCCACAAGTGGTATCGGCCTTGCCATCGCCCAGGCGTTTGCAAGAGACGGAGCCAATATCGTGTTGAACGGCTTCGGCGACGAAGACGAGATCGAAAAGCTCCGGCTGCTGCTGGAAGCCGAAAGCGGCGGACGTGTGCTGTATCACCCGGCCGACATGACCAACCCGGATGAGATCGCCGATCTCGTCAATTCCTCCTTCGAGAAACTGGGATCCGTCGACGTGCTGGTCAACAATGCCGGTGTGCAGCACATCGCGCCGGTGGACGAGTTCCCGCCTGAAAAATGGGATGCGATCATCGCCATCAATCTGACGAGTTCCTTCCATAGCATGCGGGCTGCGATACCATTGATGAAGAAGGCGGGCAAAGGCCGCATCATCAACATTTCCTCTGCCCATGGCCTCGTCGCCTCGCCGCTCAAATCGGCTTACGTCGCGGCCAAGCACGGCATCATGGGACTGACGAAGACGGCGGCGCTCGAGCTTGCCCAGACCGGCATCACCGTCAATGCCATCTGCCCCGGCTACGTACTGACCCCGCTGGTCGAGAAGCAGATACCGGAAATGGCAAAGGCGCGCGGTATCACCGAAGAAGCGGTCAAGAACGACGTGATGCTGGAACTGCAGGCGATAAAGGAATTTGTCACGGTCGAGGATGTTGCGGCGACGGCTCTGTTTCTTGCAAGCGACGCTGCCAACCATATCACCGGCACGCATATTTCGGTCGATGGCGGCTGGACGGCGCAATAATCATCGGCATCTGTTTCCGTTTCAGAAGCAATGAATTTCCAAAACGGAAATCGATCTGCACCATAGGGCGTGCATAAGATACATATCCCGAAAGGGGGGCGCGTTTCGGGATAAAGACATACATAACAACAAGAATTCAAAGCGGAACAGCACCCGGCGATTTGCCGGGCAACGAAGCAAGGCAGTGCATGATCAACGCAATCAGTTTCATCCTCAACAACGAAACCGTCTCGTTGAAGGATTTTGGACCAACCGACACGCTTCTTGATTACCTTCGGCTGACCAGACGGCTGACAGGCAGCAAGGAAGGTTGTGCGGAAGGCGATTGCGGCGCCTGCACCGTTCTGGTCGGACGTCTCGTCGATGGTTCGCTGCGCTACGAGGGCGTCAATGCCTGTATCCGCTTCCTCGGCTCGCTGCACGGCACGCATATCGTGACGGTGGAGCATCTCGCTGCGCGTGACGGCACACTGCATCCAGTCCAGCAGGCAATGGTGGATTTCCACGGTTCGCAATGCGGCTTCTGCACGCCTGGTTTCATCATGTCGCTCTACGGCCTCTGGCTTGCGACGGAAAATCCCTCGCGGGCAGATATCGAAAAAGCCTTGCAAGGCAATCTCTGTCGATGCACGGGCTACGAGCCGATCGTCCGCGCCGCGGAAAAGATCGCCACAGCCCGCCCGAGCGCACTTTTCGATCCGCTGCAACGCGACCGCACCGACATCATGGCCCGGCTCTGGGCGATCCGGACGAACGAAACCATCGTCGTCACCAGAGGCGACGAGCGCACGATCATTCCTGCCACGCTGAGCGACCTCATCAACCTCTACGCGACCGAGCCGAAGGCGACCATTGTTGCAGGCTCAACCGACGTCGGCCTGTGGGTGACGAAGCAGATGCGGGCTCTGAACCCGGTCATCTTCATCAACAATCTTTCCGAATTGCAGACGATTACCGTAGATGACGAGGGCATAACGCTGGGTGCAGGTGTGACCTACAGCCAGGCGTTCAAAACGATCGCCGGTCATATTCATCCGCTCGCGAAGCTGATCGACCGCATCGGCGGCGAGCAGGTGCGCAACATGGGAACGATTGGCGGCAACATCGCCAACGGCTCGCCCATAGGCGACACGCCGCCGGCCCTGATCGCGCTTGGCGCGACGCTGACGTTGCGCTCATCGTCTGGCGCACGCACCCTGCCGCTGGAAAACTACTTCATCGAATATGGCAGACAGGACCGCTTGAGCGGCGAATTCGTCGAGAAGCTCTTCATTCCGCTGCCGAAGGCTGAAAGCCGTTACGCCGTCTACAAGATTTCCAAGCGGCGAGACGAGGATATCTCAGCGCTCTGCGCCGCATTCAGCCTGACGCTCGATGCCGAGGGCACCGTCGAGGACATCCGCATCGCGTTCGGCGGCATGGCAGGCACGCCGAAGCGCGCGGCGCATCTCGAAGCAGCGCTACTCGGCAAAATCTGGGCGCAGGACACCATTGATGCTGTCCGCGACACGCTGGACGAGGACTTCACACCGCTGACCGACTGGCGTGCGACGGCCGAATACCGGCAACTGACAGCGAAGAACCTGCTGGCACGCTTTTTTCTCGAAACCACCGGCACCGCGCAATCGCTCGAACGTTTTGCGCTGGAGGAGGCTTGAGACATGGACACGACAACCTTCGACAAGACCGAGGCGCAGATCGACGGCCACATGCACGCTTCGCTGCGGCACGATTCCGCCCACAAGCATGTGACGGGTACCGCCGAATACATCGATGATATCCCCGAACCCGCAGGGCTGATCCATGGCGCTCTTGGCATGGCCGACCGGACGCATGCCGAAATCGTTTCGATGGATTTGTCCGAGGTCGAGGCGACGCCGGGTGTCCTGTGGGTCATGACCGGGAAAGACGTTCCTGGCGAAAACGACGTATCCTCCGGCGGCCGCCATGACGAGCCCCTGCTGGCGGACAAACTGGTTGAGTTCCATGGCCAGCCGATTTTCGCGGTGTTTGCGGAAACCCGCGACATCGCCCGCAAGGCGGCCCGCAAGGCAAAGATCACCTACAAGGATCTGCCGCACTGGAGCGATATCGACGGCGCGCTGGAAAATGGCGAGCCGCTGGTAACGCCCGGCATGGTGCTGCAACGCGGCGACGCGAAGATCGAGATGGATGTCGCCCCGCGCCGCCTGACCGGCACGATGCGCATCGGCGGGCAGGAACATTTCTACCTTGAAAGCCACATCGCCATGGCGGTGCCGGGCGAGGATGACGAAGTGACGGTGTGGAGTTCCACCCAGCACCCGAGCGAAATCCAGCACATCGTCAGCCATATCCTTCAGGTGCCGTCGAATGCCGTCACCGTGCAGGTACGGCGCATGGGCGGCGGCTTCGGTGGCAAGGAAACGCAGGGCAACCAGTTCGCCGCCCTTTGCGCGATTGCCGCCAAAAAGCTGAACCGAGCCGTCAAAATCCGCCCCGACCGCGACGAGGACATGACTGCCACCGGCAAACGCCATGATTTCCGTGTCGATTACGAACTCGGTTTCGACGAGGAAGGCCGCATCCATGCGGTCGATGCGACCTATGCGGCGCGCTGCGGTTTTTCGTCAGACCTTTCCGGTCCTGTAACCGACCGCGCCCTGTTTCACGCGGATTCCAGCTATTTCTACCCGCATGTGCATCTTGCCTCGAAGCCTCTGAAAACCCACACGGTATCCAACACCGCCTTCCGCGGCTTCGGTGGCCCGCAGGGCATGGTCGGTGGCGAGCGCTTCATCGAGGAAATCGCCTATGCGGTCGGCAAGGATCCGCTCGAAATCCGCAAGCTGAATTTCTACGGGCAGCAGGGTTCCGACCGCACTCTGACCCCCTACCATCAGGAGGTCGAGGACAACATCATCGCCCGGATCGTCGAGGAGCTGGAAACCTCGGCCGATTATCAGGCCCGCCGGCAGGCAATCATCGAGTTCAACAGGACAAGCCCTGTCATCCGCAAGGGCATTGCGCTGACGCCAGTGAAATTCGGCATCTCCTTTACCATGACCGCCTTCAATCAGGCTGGCGCTCTGGTGCACGTCTACAATGACGGCTCGATCCACCTGAACCACGGCGGCACCGAGATGGGTCAGGGTCTTTACACCAAGGTCGCGCAGGTGGTGGCTGATACCTTCCAGGTGGATGTCGGCCGGGTGAAGATCACCGCCACCACCACAGGCAAGGTGCCAAACACCTCCGCCACTGCCGCATCCTCCGGCACCGACCTTAACGGCATGGCGGCTTACGATGCCGCCCGGCAAATCCGCGACCGGCTCGTCAAATTCGCTGCTGAGAGCTGGAACGTGCCGGAAACCGAGGTTGTGTTCCTGCCGAACAGGGTGCGGATCGGCCAGGATGAGATCGCCTTCAACGATCTCATCAAAAAAGCCTACTTCGCCCGCGTGCAGCTGTCCGCCGCCGGTTTCTACAAGACGCCGAAAATCCACTGGGATCGCGCCGCCGGACGCGGCACACCGTTCTATTATTTTGCCTATGGCGCATCATGCTCCGAAGTCTCCATCGACACGCTGACCGGCGAATACATGATGGAACGCACCGATATCCTGCACGATGTCGGCAAATCGCTGAACCCGGCCATCGATATCGGTCAGGTGGAAGGCGCTTTCGTGCAGGGCATGGGCTGGCTGACAACCGAAGAACTGTGGTGGGACGCCAAGGGGCGGCTGCGCACCCACGCGCCGTCGACCTATAAGATCCCGCTCGCATCCGACCGTCCGAAAATCTTCAATGTGAAGCTGGCGGAATGGTCGGAAAATGCCGAGCCAACCATCGGTCGCTCCAAGGCCGTTGGCGAGCCGCCCTTCATGCTGGCGATATCCGTTCTGGAAGCGCTGTCGATGGCAGTCGCTTCCGTCGCGGACTACAAGGTCTGCCCGCGTCTGGATGCGCCCGCAACCCCTGAGCGCGTGCTGATGGCGGTGGAACGGCTGAAGAAGGTGTGAGGGCAAGAGCCAATGCCGAACCCCAGCCTCGCCTCGTTCCTTGCCGGTTGCGGCCCCGCCATCCTCGTTGAAATCGAGGCGGTGAAGGGCTCGTCGCCGCGCGAGGCAGGCACTTTCATGCTGGTCACCGAACAGGCGCTCTGGGAAACAATCGGTGGCGGCCAGTTCGAATATATGGCCATCGACCATGCCCGCGCCATGCTGCGCAACGGCGTGTCAGACGACACGATGGACATTCCGCTTGGACCGGAAATCGGCCAGTGCTGCGGCGGCAGAACCCTGTTGCGTTTCCGTTTCGTCACCGCAGAACTGGCCGGGCGGCTAATGCAGAAGCTCGCCCATGAAGCGAACACACAACCCGCCGTCTTCATTTTTGGCGCTGGTCACGTGGGCAAGGCACTGGCTCAGGCGCTTTCACTACTACCCTTGATCGTCACGGTGGTGGAAACGCGCCGGAACGAACTCGTTGGCCTGCCGGACACGGCCAGAACCGTGTTGACAGCGATGCCGGAAGCAGCCGTCGCGGATATCCCTGAAAATGGTTCAGCGATCATCGTCACCCATGATCACGCGCTGGACTTCCTGATTGCGAAGGAAGCGCTTGCCCGCGCCAATCTCGCTTATGTCGGCATGATCGGCTCGAAGACCAAGCGCGCCACGTTCACCCACTGGATGGCGCGGGAGGGTGAGCCGCCTTCCCGTCTGAAAAACTTGGTGCTGCCGATTGGCGGCGACGCGGTGAAGGACAAGCGGCCTGCCGTCATAGCGGCCCTTGTGGCAGCCGAGTTGCTGCAAGCAGTTTCTCTTGCCGGAACTCACCGCGACCACAGCCGCGTCCATCCCTGATCCCCAGATCGCGCTTGATATCGTCCGGCAGACTTTCGCCCGCCAGATCATCCGACCTGAAACTTTCAAAAGCAAACCGTTCCAGTGCCCGCAGAACCGCGCACAGGCGGCTCCACGCATGCGAAAGATATCGCCGCATGCTCGTCTCCATTCAGAAATTCAATTGATGCATGAGACGAAAAATGCTTTGTTTTCAATCGAAAAACCAATGAAACCTCTGCCTCTATAGATAAAGAGAACTTATCCATGAAAATGTCGCGCCAGTTCCCGTTGAACGCATTGCGCGTGTTCGAGGCAGCCGCCAGACATTTGAGCTTCACCAAGGCCGGTGACGAACTGGGCATGACGCAGACGGCCGTGAGCTATCAGATCAAACTGCTGGAAGAGAACGTCGGCGAACCGCTGTTCGTGCGCAAGGCGCGGCAGGTCGCATTGACGGAAACAGGGCAGAAGCTGGCGCCGAAAGTCTCGGAAGGGTTCGGCATTCTGCGTGACGCCGTAAACGGCGCCCGCGACACCGCCGATACGACGTTGAACATACACTCCACGGCGACCTTCGCGTCCCGCTGGCTTTCAAAACATCTCGGCTCGTTCCAGCTTGAAAACCCGTCCATCGCGGTCAAGCTTGATACCTCGAGCGAGCTGATCGATTTTTCCCGCTCCGATGCCGACGTGGCAATCCGCTGGAGCACCAGTGAAACGCCGGGACTGACCTATCACCGTCTGCTGCGCGGCGTTTACAGCCCGATGCTGCATCCCTCTCTGGCCAAAAGCGCAGGCGGGCTGAAAACGCCGGACGACCTCTTGAAGCTGAGGATCATAGATCCCGGTGACAGCTGGTGGACACAATGGTTCAAGGACGCAGGCATCGAAAATCCGGATCTCGCGCGCTACCCGCGCAGCCGCCTCAGCGTGCAGGCGTTCGAGGCCGCAGCCGCCATAGCCGGTCAGGGCGTCGCCATGCTGACGCCTGAGCTTTACGCCGACGAAATCGCACTTGGTCGCCTCTATCAGCCCTTCGAACAGCTCAGTTCAGAAGGCAAGGATTATTGGCTGGTGTATCCCGAAAGCCGGAAAAACCAGAAGAAAATAAGATTGTTCCGCGACTGGATATTGAAACGTATCGAGGAAAGCCGAACCGTAACAAATCAAAATCCCATATCGGGTGCGTAGAAGCAGCGCGGCGTATCTTCGTTCGGATAAAGACAAAGGTGATATTCCCCGTCTTCCGAACGTCGGGCCTCGCGCTGCGACCAGTTGAAGATATGCTTCCTGGTCACAAGCCTGTGGTCACCCGGTGCAAGCGAGACTTCATATCCATCCGGCGTGACGCGCACGCTGCGCGTCGGGATCATCTGGCAATCCCCCGTATGGGCATCACCGTTGCAGCAGTAGCTTTCGTATTTGAAGCCCTTGTGAGATTCATGGGCAAAGGCAGTGGCACTGAACGCCAGCAGCAAAAAGATCACTGTCAGAATAACGCGCATCGGCATCGTCTCCGTTGAACAACAACGGCAGCAGCCGGAAGGTCATTGCGTCACTTCATTCAAAATCCAGACATTACAAACCCGTGACACAATGGTCATCGGGACCTGCTACACCCCAACTGCCCCCTCGCCCCAGGGATCGCAGCTCCCGCTTTCGGCACACCGCCAAGCGAAGCATGTCATAAGATCGTTTTTTGGCTCCGCAGCCTTTTAGTGTAGCACAAGAACTGGCTGCATATCCAATATTAGCTGAGTCGCAGTAGCCGGCTAAGTGCAATCTAAGCGCCGCAAAAGATCATCTCGAACTGTGGCGCGGGAACATCAGCATTCCCTTGACTTCCGGCAAGGTTGTGGACATTCACACCTCATATTGTGAACAATCGATCCGTTGCCTCTGCTTTTCCCTTCCCTACCCGGCAAATTTCTCGCAATGTGCACTGCAAAGCATCAGGGGAACAGAATGTACGAATACGCCATTGCCTGGGAATGGATGGCCTTTGCCGTCCGGTGGCTTCATGTAATTACGGCAGTCGCCTGGATAGGCTCGTCCTTTTATTTCATCGCGCTCGATCTTGGACTGGTGAAAAGACCCCACCTGCCGCCGGGTGCCTACGGTGAGGAATGGCAGGTCCATGGCGGCGGCTTCTATCATATCCAGAAATATCTGGTGGCCCCGGCCCAGATGCCGGAACATCTGACGTGGTTCAAATGGGAAAGCTACGCCACATGGCTTTCCGGCTTTGCGATGCTGTGCATCGTCTATTATGGCGGAGCTGATCTCTTCCTCATCGACCACTCGGTGCTCGCGCTGACCCAGTTTCAGGCGATCTGTCTTTCGCTGGCGTCGCTCGCCATCGGCTGGCTGTTTTACGATTTCCTCTGCAAGTCCCCCCTCGGCAACAACACCTGGGGGCTGATGATCGTGCTTTACGTCGCGCTGGTCGCGATGGCATGGGGCTACACGCAGGTCTTCACCGGCCGCGCCGCGTTCCTGCATCTTGGCGCGTTCACCGCCACCATCATGTCGGCCAACGTCTTCTTCATCATCATCCCCAACCAGAAGATCGTCGTGGCTGACCTGATCGCGGGCCGCACGCCGGATCCGAAATATGGCCGCATCGCCAAGCAGCGTTCCCTGCACAACAACTACCTGACGCTACCCGTCATCTTCTTCATGCTCTCGAACCACTACCCGTTGGCCTTCGCGACGCAGTTCAACTGGATCATCGCCGCACTGGTGTTCCTGATGGGCGTAACCATCCGCCACTGGTTCAACACCACCCATGCCCGCAAGGGAAAGCCGACATGGACATGGCTTCTGACGGCGATCATCTTCATCGTCATCATGTGGCTTTCCACCGTTCCGAAAATCCTGACCGGCGAACAGGAAGAGAAGGCGCCAACGCTTTCTCCCGTCCAGCAGCGTTTCGTCAGCGATGCCCATTTCGCAACGGCCCGAGATGTCGTTCAGGGGCGCTGTTCCATGTGCCACGCCGCGGAACCGGTCTGGGAAGGCGTGCCCTTCACGCCGAAATCGGTGAAGCTGGAAACGGATGCGCAGATCGCCGCCCACGCCCGCGAAATCTATTTGCAAGCCGGCCGCAGTCATGCAATGCCCCCCGGCAACATCACGGCGATCACGCCGGAAGAACGCAAGGTGCTGACCGCATGGTATGAAAGCGCCGTTTCCCAAGGAAAAACAGAATGAGCATGCTTCTGCTGCGCGGCCGCCTCATGAGCTTCCACCGCGCACCGTTCTCCATCGACGATCACGCGAGCTATCTTTACATCGAGGATGGCGGCCTGCTCATCGAAAACGGCAAGATCGCAGCCATCGGCAACTATGCCGATATCCGTGAAAAAGCGCCGGAAGACGTCGCGGAAAAGGACCACCGCCCGCATCTGATCGTGCCGGGCCTGATCGACATGCACCTGCATTTTCCGCAGATGCAGGTCATCGGCTCCTATGCCGCCAATTTGCTGGAATGGCTGAATACCTATACCTTCCCCGAGGAATGCCGTTTCGTGGAAAGCGCCCACGCACAGCGCATCGCCACGCATTTCTATAACGAACTGATCCGCCACGGCACGACGACGGCGGTTGCCTATTGCTCGGTGCACAAGACCTCCGCCGACGCTTTCTTTGCCGAAGCCCTCAAGCGCAACATGCTGATGGTCGGCGGCAAGGTGATGATGGACCGAAACGCCCCGCAGGGTCTGCTGGACACGCCGGAAACCTCCTACGACGAGACGAGGGCAGTGATTGCCGACTGGCACGGCAAGGGCCGCAATCACGTCGCCATCACGCCGCGCTTCGCCATCACCTCCACGCCGAGGCAAATGGAAGCCGCACAGGCATTGGCGCAGGAATTCCCGGACCTTTTCATCCAGACCCATCTTTCGGAAAATCTGGACGAGATCAAATACACCTGCGAGCTTTACCCGGAAGCGACCGACTACACGGATATTTACGTCCGTTATGGGCTGATGGGCAAAAAGACGCTGCTCGGCCACGCCATCCATCTGTCCGACCGCGAGGCCGACGTGCTTTCGGAGACGGGCGCGGTTGCCGTGCATTGCCCGACCTCCAACCTGTTCATCGGCTCGGGACTGTTCCCGATGAAAAAGCTGCAACGTCGCGAAAAGCCGGTACGCATTGCGGTCGCGACCGATATCGGCGGCGGTTCGAGCTACTCCATGCTGCGCACCATGGACGAAGCCTACAAGATCCAGCAGCTTCTCGGAGAGCGCCTCAATCCGCTGGAGAGCTGGTATCTGATGACCCGCGGCAACGCCGAAGCGCTCTCGATGGTGGATCGCATCGGCACGCTCGATGCCGGGACAGATGCCGACATCACCGTTCTCGATGCATCCTCTACCCCCGCGATGGCGCTGAAGATGGAAGTGGTAAAAAGCCTGACGGAAGAGCTGTTCCTGATGCTCACCATGGGCGACGACCGCACGATCGTCGAAACCTATGTGGCGGGCGAAGCGATGAAGAGCGCGCTGGCATAGTTCGGCCAGAACCGAAACATCGCGCGTCGGCAGCAGCTATAACACCCCCGAAACCGAAATTTTTCAGGGATTTGTAAGTGTTTGATCTGCAAGCCGGCTCTATCGTCATGATCCTCGCGATTTTCACAATTGCGGGGATGGTCAAGGGTGTGACAGGCATGGGACTGCCAACCGTGGCGATGGGCATGCTCGGCCTGTTCATGCCACCCGTTGCGGCAGCCGGTCTTCTCATCCTGCCATCCTTCGTTACCAACATCTGGCAGCTGTTCGCAGGTCCAAGTTTCAAGGCGATCCTGCTGCGGCTGTGGCCGATGATGATCGCCATCGTTGCCGGCACCTTGATCGGCATCCAGTTGATGACCGGTGGTGCAACCGTCTGGGCGACCGCTGCGCTCGGTGCCGCCCTTGCCATCTACGCCGCCTACAGCTTGCTCGCGCAACCTTTTTCCCTGTCCCGAAATCTCGAAAAGTGGCTCTCCGCCCCGATCGGCTTTATCACCGGCCTGCTGACCGGCGGCACCGGCGTTTTTGTGGTACCGGCCGTTCCCTATATCCAGTCGCTCGGCTTCCAGCGTGATGATCTGGTGCAGGCACTCGGCCTGTCATTCACCGTCTCCACCATCGCACTCGCCGTTGGTCTTGCCGCCAATTCCGCCTTAGAGACACAGGCACTCACCGTGTCTGCGATCACCGTCTTGCCAGCTCTCCTTGGCATGTGGCTTGGCCGGAAAATCCGTCAGATCGTCAGCCCGGCCACGTTCCGACGCTGGTTTCTGATCTGTCTGCTGACATTGGGTTGCGAGTTGTTTTTGCGAACTTTCTGGCAGTAAAGTTACAACGATTTTGATGTCGCAATCCTGAAATTCGTGATATTTGAAGCCAACATTTAAATGTGAAGGCTTTATCCATGGGCAAAATCCTCACCATTGCAGACCTGAAGAAGAAGGCACAGCGCCGCGTTCCGAAGATGTTTTTCGACTACGCCGACAGCGGCGCATGGACGGAGAGCACCTACCGCGCCAATGAAGAGGACTTCCAGAAGATAAAGCTTCGCCAGCGTGTTCTGGTTGACATGACGGATCGCTCTCTGGCCACCGAAATGATCGGTCAGAAGGTGTCCATGCCTGTTGCCCTCTCCCCCACGGGCCTGACCGGCATGCAGCATGCTGATGGTGAAATGCTGGCCGCAAAGGCAGCGGAAGAATTCGGCGTGCCCTTCACGCTGTCCACGATGAGCATATGCTCCATCGAGGATGTCGCCTCCGTCACCTCGAAGCCCTTCTGGTTCCAGCTCTACGTGATGAAGGACCGGGATTTCGTCAACAACCTGATCGACCGCGCCAAGGCGGCAAAATGCTCGGCGCTGGTACTGACGCTCGATCTCCAGATTCTCGGTCAGCGTCACAAGGATCTGCGCAACGGCCTGTCAGCTCCGCCGAAGTTCACCCCGAAACATATCTGGCAGATGGCGACGCGCCCGCAATGGTGCCTCGACATGCTGCAGACGAAACGCCGCAGCTTCGGCAACATCGTGGGCCATGCCCAAAACGTGTCCGATCTGTCCTCGCTGTCCTCATGGACAGCGGAACAGTTCGATCCGCGCCTGTCGTGGAAGGATGTCGAGTGGATCAAGGAGCGCTGGGGCGGCAAGCTGATCCTCAAAGGCATTCTGGATGAGGAGGATGCACGCGCCGCAGCCGACACGGGGGCGGATGCCATCATCGTTTCGAACCACGGCGGCCGCCAGCTCGACGGCGCCTGCTCCTCCATCGCCATGCTGCCGAAGATCGTCGATGCGGTCGGTGACAGGATCGAGGTGCATATCGATGGCGGCATCCGTTCCGGCCAGGACGTGCTGAAGTCCATCGCACTTGGCGCCAAGGGCACCTATATCGGTCGTCCATTCCTGTACGGCCTCGGTGCTGGCGGCAAGCAGGGCGTCACAACAGCTCTGGAGATCATCCGCAAGGAAATGGATATCAGCATGGCCCTCTGCGGCAAACGGCTGATAACCGATGTGGATCGCAGCATTCTGGCGTAAGGGAGTGTAAGCATCGCCTACGTTCCGTCATTCCGGACTTGAGCGGAATTCAGCCACGGCGCGTTCGCGCCGTGAAAAGGGCCTATCGCGATCAATGACTTGATCGCGCTGGCCCCCGGATCAAGTCCGGGGTGACGGGGTACGGCCCCACTTCCCTTCAATGCCCAACCGTCTTCGAAAACACGTTCACGACCACCACACCGGTGACAATCAGGCCAAGGCCTATCACCGCCGGCAGGTCCAGCGACTGCCGGAAGAAGACGTAACCGATAGCCGAAATCAGCACGATACCGAGTCCGCTCCAGATCGCATAGGCGATGCCGACCGGCAGGGTGCGCAGCGTGATCGCCAGCAGGTAGAACGCAATGCCGTAAAACACAGCCATCAGCAGCGTTGGCACAAGCCTGGTGAACTGCTGCGACTGCTGCAGGAAGGATGTCGCGATGACCTCACAGACAATGGCGGCGATGAGCGCCCCGTAAGTCAACATCATCGCATTCATCGTCCTGTTCCTCTGCGTGTCTGTGCAATCAGCAATTTATGAAGTGCAGTTCTTTCACCGCCTGCCCGGCCATCTTCGGCCAATAGATCGGCAAGCCATATGCCGTCTGCGGCAAGGCGGACGGCTTCCAGTTCCGGTCCGTCATCCGTGTGCAGATGACGGGTGATACGCTCCTCCAGCCACCCCGACCACATGCGTCGAAGCGAGGGTTCGCCGATCATCGAAACGGCGATGGCGGCCCATTGTTTGCCCGAATCGCGGTCACGGTCGGCGAAAGCGGCGTTGACATAGGCGCGTGTGAAGCATCCATAAGCTTCACAATCCTGTGAGAGAAACGCGTCTATTTCCGCATCCAGAGCCGAAAGAAGGTCCATCATCACCGCCTCCAGCAGAGCGTGTTTTGAAGCAAAATGATGGAACAGACCGCCCTTCGTGACGCCAGCGGCATCCGCGACTGCCTGAATGGAAAGTGCCGAAACCCCTTGATCGGCAGCGAGTTTCGCCGCGCAATCGAGAAGATTGCGGCGCACGATTTCCGGCTGCTTCTTTCGCTCATGTGCATTTGTCATGACGCAAAACATACCGGATGGTAGGTTTCTTTTCAAGAGAGTAACGGGTACGGCGTTGAGGTTGAAATTCATACTTAATTAAGCATGAAAACGATCTCTAAAGTTTTAGCGGTTTTGTTGCCGGAATGTGTCAGTAAACATCCGCCGGAAAACAGGCATCTGGTGCGGCGAACGGATTAAAGGGGCGAAGTAATGTCGGGAACGATCAGACGGGGAATGGCGGGCGCTTGGGTTTTCGCACTCGCGTTCTTTTGCGCGATCCTCTCCTTGCAGGCCAGACCAGCCATTGCGGGCTATGCGCATTTCATCATGGATGCCAATACGGGCAAGGTTCTGGCTTCCCGCAATGCCGATGTCCTCAACCACCCCGCCTCACTGACCAAGATGATGACACTGTACCTGACATTCGAGGCGCTGCGCGATGGCCGCCTGAGCTGGGACCAGCGGATCACCATGTCGAAGCACGGCGCATCGGCCGTTCCCTCGAAACTTTGGGTCAAGGCAGGAACCACATTCACCGTGCGTGAAGCGGTCTACGGCATGATCGTGAAATCCGCGAACGACATGGCCGAAGGCATGGGCGATCACCTGGGCGGATCGGAAGCGAAATTCGCTCAGATGATGACCCGCAAGGCCCGCCAGCTCGGCATGAGCAAGACGGTTTTCCGCAACGCATCGGGCCTTCCAAGCAAGACGCAGGTGACGACAGCGCGAGACATGGCAAAGCTGGGACTTGCCCTGCAGCGGGATTTCCCGAAGGAATACAGGCTTTTCGCCACCCGCTCGTTCAAGTTCCGCGGCCAGACCATCCGCGGCCACAATCGCCTTCTGGCCAGCTACAAAGGTGTTGACGGCATCAAGACCGGCTACACGAATGCCTCCGGCTTCAATCTGGTAAGCGCGGTCAATCACAATGGCCGCAGCGTCGTTGGCGTCGTGCTGGGGGGCAAGACGGCCCGCAGCCGTGATGCGCAGATGGCCGCGCTACTGGACAAGGCCGTGCCGCAGGCCTCGCGCAGCCGCAGCAGCGAACAGCTGATCGCCAGCGCCAGCGTAAGCCGCACCTTTGATGTGCCACCAGCGACCGTACCGCTGCCGATGTTCGCGGAACGCCGGGATGATCCGGTCGCCATGCAGATCGCCACGGCAAACAGCCAGATGGCAGACATGATGCAGGTGTCCGCCATTCCCACGCCCGCGTCCCACCGCAGTCGCTGGGAGGTCCAGATCGCCGCCACGGATTCGGAATCTGCCGCCCGTTCGCTGCTCGCCAACGCACAGAACAACATTTCCGGCAGCTACACAAGCATAGCGCCGTACACCGAAGCCGTTCGAACCGGATCGGCCACGCTTTACCGCGCCCGCTTCACCGGGTTCGAAGATCAGTCTTCAGCGGTTGCCGCCTGCAAGGCACTCAAGGCGCAGTCCTATTCCTGCGTGGTGATGACAAGCGAAGGGTAAAAGCCGAAAACTCAATCGGGTTTCGGCTTCAGCCAGCCACTGGCCAGGGCATTTGCCAGATAGGGAATTCCGTTTACGCGTGCCATTTCAGCCATGGCCTGATTGTCGTAACGGATCTGCCGGAAATGTGCCTGCCAGCCCCTCGGGGTCTCCTCGAGAACGGCATAGCTGGCGAGCGGATGACCTGCCTCGACATGATGCTCGAAGGGTTCGCTGTCCCGCCAGCCAGGGCAGCCCACACTGCCGGGATTAACGATCAGACGCCCATCGGAAAGCTGCACCATGCGCGGGATATGCGTATGGCCACATAGCATCAACGGCTGATCGATCCCTTTCGCCATGGCTTCGATTTCGGCTAGAGGCCGCAGTTTCAGCACACCTTCCGGCGAGAGCGTTTCCAGCCAGTATTCCAGATCGTCACGCGGCGATCCATGGCAGCAATAGGCGACATCCTTGAACACCATGCTGAACGGTAAGGTCCGCAGCCAGTCCAGATGGGCATTGGTCAGCTGCGCATAGGCAGGCCGCTCCCAATTGCCCATCTCTTCCGGTGCCCGGTCGATCAGTTCGCGGTCATGATTGCCGCGAACTGAAGGAATCCATCTGCTGAGCAGCACATCGCCGGTAAAACCAGCCTCCAGCGGTCCGCTGAAGCAATCGCCGAGATGGACGATGTCCTCGATACCCTGGCGGTCGATGTCCTCAAGCACAGCCTCCAGCGCTGCGCAGTTTCCATGAATATCGGCAATGGCAGCGAAAATCATGGCCGGTCAACTTCCGCGATAGGTCGAGTAGCTGAAGGGTGAAAGCAGAAGCGGCACGTGATAATGCCCGCTTTCATCCGCGATACCGAAACGGATCGGGATCATATCAAGAAAGGCCGGTTCCGGCAGCACGACCCCCTTGCCGCGCAGATAATCGCCGGCATGAAAAACCAGTTCGTATTGCCCCGCCTTGAAGCTGTCGCCGATCAGCAGCGGGCCACCGTCCACACGTCCGTCATTGTTGGTGGTAACGGTTTTGAGCTTTTCGCGCCCTTCACCGTCCAGCCGGTAAAGGTCGATCCTCAACCCTTCCGCCGGTGTGCCGTGAGCGGCATCGAGAACATGGGTCGTCAAACCGGTCATAGGGCAGGCTCCGCGATCATATATGGGGCGTCAAAAAAATGCTCTTCCAGATTGTTGCCCGGTCCATCACGATCGGCAACGATAAAATCGGACACGGCCTGCAACGGCATCAGGGGGTAATGCCAGACGTTACGACGGTAATTCACACCCTGATCGCCCCGCGCCAGAAACACCTGCGGCCTGCCGGGTCTGCCCGCCTCGTCCTCCGCGACAACGACAAGAAACGGCCTGCCGGACAGCGGTGAGAAGCTCTGGCTGCCGAGCGGGTGCCGCTCCATCATTTCGATTACATGCGGAAAACGACGCGGCTGGCCACGGAAGATATTGAGAACGACGCGAGCACCCTCCCCGATGGCTTCAGGCGTTGCAAGGGCATGATGCCTCTCCGTCTGCCCGCCATTGATGTAGCGCATGGAAGAGGGCGTTGGCTCGATGACATCGCCAAACGACGCGAATGCATCTTTCGTCAAAGGCCGGATATCGAGAAAATCAGTCAAAACTCATTCACCTTGGGCATGCCAGTTTCGAACAAGGGCCAGACGCGACTGCAAATCCGGAATACTTGTCATCACCGTCTTCCAGATTATCGGCAATTCAGCGCGAAAATAATCATGCACGATGAGATTTCGCATACCCTTGATCTGCTCCCACGGAACCTCTGTATGTTGCTTCAGAAATTCGGGATTGTGCCTGTCGATCTTCGCCACGGCTTCGCCGATCAATGCCAAACCCATCATGACAGCCATCTGCGTCCGCTCGTCGGATAGAAACGACGCTTCGTCCATTCCTTTGACGAAGCTCTGCAATCTTGCCGCGGTGACGTCGATTTCGTCGAGATAGAGGAGAAGTCTGTCTGAACTCATACCGGCTTGGCTTCCCGCAGAACGCGTTCCTTGATGCTGGCATGCAGACCGCCGGCGGTCACGACATCGACCTTGACACCGAGCACTGCCTTCAGCTCCTCCAGCAAACCACCCAGATCGAACAGGGTCGTGCCCGGCAACGCATCCACCAGGATGTCGAGATCGCTGTCAGGCCCGTCTTCGCCGCGGGCTACGGAACCGAAGACGCGTGGGTTCGCCGCGTTGAAGCGCTTCGTCGCCTCGCGGATCGCCTGCCTGTTGTTTTCCAGCACCTCTGAGGGTCGCATGACTTGATCTCCAGATACCGCGATTATAGCGGAACACACGTCACTTGCCAGTTCAACCAGCTGGCAACATCGAGGACAATCGCAGCCATGCGATCTTCTCCACCTGCGCCGTTGCGGTCAAGAACTCCTCTTCGACGCTGTTATCGACGCGACGTTCGAAAGCCGAGAGAATATCGTGTCTGTTCAGTCCCTTGACCGCGATGATGAACGGAAAGCCGAATTTCCGCGTGTAAGCCGCATTCAGCTCGGTAAACCGCGCATGCTCCTGCGGCGTCAGGCGATCCAGCCCTGCGCCCGCCTGCTCCTGGCGGCTGTCTTCCGTCAGCTCCCCGGCAATCGCCAACTTTCCGGCAAGATCGGGGTGGGCGCACAGAACGCCAAGCCGCTCAGAAGCCGACGCCGCACGAAACTGCGCGGACAACGCTTCGTGTACCGTCTTCGCCGTCAAGGGCTCGGCTATGCCACCAGCATCATAAGCCCGCTCGGCGATGAAGGGTGAATGTTCGAACACGCCGCCGAAGCGGGTAACAAAATCGTCCCGCTCAACCATCAGACAGCTTCCGGCTTGTGGTGCTCATGCCAGTGGCGGGCGATCTCGATACGCTGGGGTATCCAGACCTTTTCGTGGCCCAGCACATATTCGATGAACCGGCGCAACGCCGCCGCACGGCCCGGACGACCAACGAGGCGGCAGTGAAGGCCGACACTCATCATCTTCGACGCGCCTTCAACACCCTCCTGATAGAGAACGTCGAAAGCGTCCTTGAGGTAGGTGAAGAACTGATCCCCGGAATTGAAACCCTGCGGTGTTGCAAAACGCATGTCATTGGTTTCAAGCGTGTAAGGAATGATGAGGAAGGGATCATCGTTCGAACCCTTTACCCAGTAGGGCAGATCGTCAGCGTAACTGTCCGAAGAATACAGGAAACCACCCTCTTCCATGACAAGGCGCAGCGTGTTGTCGGATGGCTTGCCCTGATACATGCCGTAAGGGCGCTCGCCCGTCAGTTCGGTGTGCAGACGGACTGCCTCGAGAATGTGCTTTCGCTCTTCATCTTCGGAAAAATCCTTGTACTCCAGCCATCGATAGCCGTGGCTGGCGATTTCCCATCCCGCCTCCTTCATGGCGGCCACCGCTTCGGGATTGCGCGCCATCGCCGCCGTGACGCCATAAACGGTCGTCGTCACGCCAAGGCTGGTGAACATACGCCAAAGCCGCCAGAAACCGGCTCGCGAACCGTATTCGTAGATCGATTCCATGTTGAGGTTGCGCTGCCCGGCCCAGGGCTGCGCGCCGACGATCTCCGACAGCAGTGATTCCGACGCCTTGTCATTGTCGAGAATGCAGCTTTCCCCGCCCTCCTCGTAATTTATGACAAATTGTACGGCGATGCGGGCACCACCCGGCCATTTCGGATCAGGCGTGTTACGGCCATAGCCGATGAGATTGCGCGGATAATTATCGGAGATCATTCAGTCACCTTACAGATAGGACGCTGAACGGTAACATTCACGCCCGGAATGTCGAGAGCAATTTTGCCGACATTCCGATGCTTTTTTGTGTACGATCTGACGGGTGGTTCCGTCAGGCGATCTTGCGGGCGGAGACACGGCCCATCGGATGCAGGGAGTGAACGCGGAAAGGTGCGCCTGGCTCATCCTCAATAAAGAGGGCGAGATTGGCGAAAGGCATGGGACGCGATAGCAGCGGCTCGAACACGGTTCTGACGGCACGCTCGATTCTGGAGTAGTTCACCGGCTCGACACTACCTGTCAACGTCATCTGGAACCGGAACTCGTCCATGACGTGCGGGCTGCCCCAGCGATGCAGATTGGTCAGCTGCGACGCGGAAAGCCGTTCGGGATTGGCGCGCTCGATCTCCGCGTCACCGATGGGAGCACGATAGTGGTCGAACTCCTGCACGACACTGGCAGCGAGAAAATGCAGGAGGTCGCACGGCCGCTCCGGCACGAGGCTGAAAACATTGTCCAGTTTCGCGACAACCAGCTGCGGCAACACGAACGGCTCCTGTTTGCCGGAAAACCGCATCAGATCGCGAAGCAGCGCCGCTTCCGAATATCCCTCGGCGAGGCGGAAGGGAGCCTTGATCGTGCCGTGAAACCCGTAACGGCGCGGCAGCGCCGTATGGTAGGAAATATCCGGCATGGCGAGATCGATCATGCCGGGCGGCTCGACCGCCTGACCGGAATAGACGTCGCGCCCAAGCCAGGCGGCTGCGGCCTGCGTCAGCGGGTCATTGGGAGATGGCGTAAAATGAATGGCGTATCGCATTCGCTTGTCACCTTGCCGCACCTGCGGCTGAACGGGCCTTGTGTCAGGCCAGCAAATAGGTGATTTGCGTAACAGATTGACGACGCGAAACGCGTACATCAGGACTTTCTGAAATTCTCTTCCGCGATGCGAATGTGCTCGGCGGGCCTGAAACTGTCGGGTAACGTTGCGGTTTGCCCGCAGACCGCGGCCAAAGCTGCGTCGGCAAGATGGTGGGCTAGGCCGAAACTGACCTTGAAGCCACCCGTGAGCGCGACAAGCCCCGGCCGCCCCGGAATGGAACCAACCATCGGGTCCCGCCCGATGGCCTTCGGCCTCAACCCGGCCCAACGCTCGATCACGACCGCGCCCGCAAGCGACGGAACGATTGATTTGGCTTTTGAAACAAGCAGATCGAGCTTCTCGTCGGTTGCATAGGGGTCTTCGAAATCGTCCTCGCTCGTGCTCCCGACGGCGACGGTTCCGTATTCATGCGGCACGACATACAGCCCGTTCAGAAAAACAACTGGCATCGCGGGATCGCATTTCGCATCGAGAAGCGCAGCCTGGCCCTTCACCGGCTGCCCGAGAGACATCCCGTCCGCCAGGCCAGCCGCATCACGCATCATTGAAAAGGCGTGATGCCCGTTCGCAATGATCGCGTGATCGAAACGCACGTCATCTCCGGATGACAGAAGCGCCCGCCCCTGCTCGGGATCGAGCGATATGACGCCGCAGTGCTCCACCGCCTGAACATGCCGCGCAGTACGGATGAATGCCGCAAGAACACCCGTCAGCGCTCGGGGCGACACCCTGCCAGCCAGCGTATCGAGAACGAAGCCCGCCTCACCTGCGGCATGATCCACCCAAGCGTCACCGCAGGCCGGAGCGTCAGCAACATGCCAGTGGAATCGACGGTCGGGAGTTTTCCAGTTTTGCCCGGCATCCTTCTGGTGCCGCTCGGCAATCGCCCGCAGATGCTGCTTGGGCAAGGGAATGATGCGGCCGCACCGCCTGTATCCGGCTGAAAGGCCCGTCGCGCTCTCCACTTGGGCAATCTCGCTCTCAAGGTCGATGAGTGCATCGAACTGGAACTGTTTTTTGTCCGACCAGCGATCCGGCATATGCGGCATCAACGCGCCGAGCAGTCCACCGCTGGCGCCACTGCCGAGTGTTGCCGCATCGACCAGCAATGTTTCGATCCCCAGCCGCTCCGCCTTGACCGCGGCCCAGAGCCCCATGATCCCGCCGCCAATAATCAGTAACGGCACCGAAACCGGCAATCTTGATGATTGACGGTGATCGCAAGCAGGACTATCGGCTTCTTTCATGACACATTCCGAGGACAATCCGATTTCCGGCAATGGCCAGACAGCGCTCGACTGGCGCGACGGGGATATGCCCTATTCACTGGCCTTTGGCGACCATTTTTATTGTCAGACGGACGGCAGGCTTGAATGCGGCCACGTTTTCCTGTCGGGAAATGGACTGCCTGAACGCTGGTCCGGCAACGGTGAAACATTCCGCATCGGTGAACTTGGTTTCGGCACCGGCCTTAACCTCTGCGAAACTTGGCGCCAGTGGAAACTTGCACGCAGCGGCGGTCGCAGCCTTCATTTCATGTCCTTCGAACTCTATCCCATGAAGGCGGAAGACCTGGATCGCGCGCTGGCGCGCTGGCCGGAAGTGGATGCCGAACGTCAAGCGCTCGTGGCACGTTGGCCGGAAGAACCGCAGGGCATCGTCGATATCGAGCTGGACGACACGACGCGGCTCACGGTCGTCTGTGGTCATGCGCTGGAAAGTATCGCATCCCGAAGCGAAATTTTCGATGCATGGTATCTCGATGGCTTCGCACCGTCACGCAATCCCGACATGTGGTCGCTGGACATCATGCAGACGCTGTTCGACAGGACGCGTTCGCAAGGGACATTCGCAACCTATGCCGCGGCCGGTTTCGTACGGCGCAATCTTCAGGCGGCCGGTTTTGATGTGGAACGCCGCAAAGGGTTTGCCGGAAAACGTGAGATGCTCTGCGGCGTTCGCCGCACGTGAGTATTTTCAACGGTACAGAAAAACGACTTACTGGGAGGAACCCTTCGGTTTTTCCTGGCGCGGCGCATCACGCCCCAACCACTGCGCGACCTTGCTTTCCAGTATTTCCGGGCTGATGGGCTTGGAGAGATAATCATCCATGCCGGCGGCAAAGCATAGCTCCCGATCTGCGTCGAGAGCATGCGCGGTCACGCCGATGATGGGCACATGGCGGTCATCGCCCGCGTCCTGCTCGGCGGCCCGGATCGCCTGCGTCGCCTGATGACCGTTCATCACCGGCATGGAAACGTCCATCAGAATGACGGCGGGGTTGAACTCCTGCCACGCCTGCACGGCCTTTTTACCGTTATTGACAATGCGGAACCGTAAGCCCGTCTGTTGAAGTATCTGCGTGAAGACGATCTGGTTGACGTCGTTGTCCTCGGCAACCAGCACATCCAGCAGGCAGGGTCGCTCCCGTTCGGTAACCGTCGGTGCTGCAACATCGCGGCGGCCACTTTTCCGTCCCACCTCTTCGCGAACGGAAGGCGCGATGCTTTCTTCCGGAGCAACGAAAGCGTAACCCCGTTTCTGGCCGCGTTTCAGCCTGACATCGCGAACGACATCGAACAGCGTCGAGCGCAACAGCCGCGCCCGTGCCGGTTTCATCAGATGCGCCTGCACATTGAGGTCGGTGAACAGCGTTTCATCTCCAACGACATCCATGGATGTCAGGAAAATGATGGCGATATCTTCGAAACGCGAGTCGGACCGTATCCGTTCGACCACATCCAGCCCGTTCATGACCGGCATGTGGTAATCGAGAATGATAGCGTCTATATCGAAATCGATGGCCACGGCCTCTTCGAGAACGGCAAGCCCTGCCGGTCCGCTTTCCGCAGCGTAACCATCCACACCCCAGGCGTTCAGCTGTTCCGTCAAGATGCGGCGGTTGACCTCATTGTCATCGATGACGAGGACACGGACGTCATCGATGATGACCGCCTGCAACGAGGTGTCAGCGCTACGACCCGTCACCTGGAACGGAATGTTGACGGTGAAGGTCGATCCTTTTCCGACAACGCTGTCGACATGGATCGAGCCATCGAAAAGTCCCACGAGGCCTACGGTGATAGCCAGCCCCAGACCCGTGCCCTCGTGCCTGCGGGTCGCGGAACTGTCCACTTGGCTGAACTTGTCGAAAATCGTTTCCAGCTTGTCGCCCGGAATGCCGATGCCGCTGTCTTCGACACGCAATGTCAGAATGGTTTCTGAGGCTTCCGCGGATTGCGCCGACAGCTCCACCAGAACATGCCCGGTTTCTGTGAACTTGACCGCATTGCCGACGAGATTGGTGACGATCTGCCGAAACCGCCCCGCATCGCCGATAACCCTGCCACGCACGGATGGATCGATACGAACGACGAGCTCTATGTCCTTGTCGAGCGCAGCAGAGGACAACAGCGAAACCACATCCTCCAGCGCTTCCACCGCATCGAATGGCACATTGCGCAGTTTCATCTGTCCGGCCTCGATCTTGGAGAAATCGAGGATGTCGTTGATGATCGTCAGCAAGGCATTTCCGGATTTGACGATGATGTCGGTGAACGTCTTCTGACGGGTATCCAGGTTGGATTTGGCCAGCAGTTCCGCCATGCCAAGCACACCGTTCATCGGCGTGCGGATTTCATGGCTCATATTGGCGAGGAATTCGGATTTGGCTCGGTCGGCAGCTTCAGCGCGTGACAGAAGACGTTGTAATTCCGCCTCGCGCAACTTCATTTCAGTCACATCGGTGACGATGGCCAGCCAATAGTTACCGGAGCTTATGGTTGCCTCGAGATTGAGCCAGATTTCACCCCTGACATGAACGGTCCACGAGAACGGCCTGTTCTCCTGAACGTTGAGGCGCCATGTCTGGAGCGTTTTCTCGGCCTCGTCGCAGGTCCCGAAATCGCCCCTTTGAGCGCAATAGTTAAAGGCCTCCCCCCAGCCGCGACCCGGCTCCAGCAGTTCGGGCGGCACATCGAACATGCGTGCCATCGCCTCGTTCGAGAAGATGATCGTGCCCTGTTCAATCAGGACAAGACCCTGCGCCATGGCCCGCGTCGCGCCTTGCATATATTCGCCGACACGTTCGAGATCGGCATTCGCCTTGCGAATTTCCGCGTCGCGCCGCCGCACCTCCGTCACGTCGGCATAGGTGCTCAGAACCTTGCCGCCGCTCAGCAGCGTCTTCGAGATGGTCGTGACCCTGCCGTTCGCGCTCCTTACCTCACGAGGCCCGAAAGTCGTCACATCGGCAAGGCGGGCGACGCGCTCTTCGTAAAGCTCCTCGAAGGACATATCACCGTAATCATAAAGCCCGCTTTTGAAATTGCGCTCCATGAAATACCGGTAGCTCTTGCCAACGATATCGCCAAGACCACCAACCTCGCTCCACATGTCGTAGAAACAGGGGTTGGCATATTCGATGATACGGTCGGCGTTGATGAGCAGCACGCCCACCGGCAAGGCATGAAGAATAGCCTCGAGCTGACGATGCAGTTCCTCGGCGTGGTTCTGCGCGGCGATCAGATCGTTTTCGCGTGTCTTGAGCACGCTGACGTCGGTAATCGAACCAACGAGATAGTGCTCGTCATCCGGTGTCGAAACACGACCGATGCGCGTGATGACAGGCAAGGCGCCACCATCCGCCAGCGGAATGTTTTCAGCCTTTTCTACCGCGTCGCCCGTTGCAAGAACCTCCTCGTTTTCGAGATGGAACTGCTCACCGGCACCAGCAAACATCTGACTTGCGGTCTTGCCGATGTGTTGCGAAAGATCGCCGCCCACGATCTTTTCATAGGCCGCATTGGCAAATGTCAGCCGTCGCTTATCGTCGCGCAGGAAAACTGCCACAGGCAGCTGCTGAAGCGCTTCTCGCAAAAGCCAGGTTTCCCGGATGTGCTTGCTCAGCAGCACTTCATGGGACTTGAACTCGGTGACGTCGATCCGCAGGCCGATCAACATGCCGTTTTCAAGCCGCCTGTTCACCACGCGCACCCAGCGCCCGTCACAGAGCTGTTCCACCGTCTCCGAATGGGGCAACGAGAATTCGTGCAGCCTCTTGTCCAGCCAGGCACGCATGTCCGGCTCGGCGCTCGCAGGCCCATAACCGGTCCGAAGGCAGGCCCGGTAGCAGGCTTCGAGCGTCGTCTCCAGCGCAAGCCCTGAGGTCAGCTCGACATCGAGTGCGCTGTAGAATTCCGCGAACCGGGCATTGCGATAAACCAGACGGTTGTCCCGATCGTAAATGACGATGCCCGCGTCGATGAGATCGATCACGCCACTGTCGAGCAGCAGGTCGGACGCGATACTCCTGCCGAATGTTGCGTCCGGCACGAAGGCCGGCATGGCCTCGAAAACCTCGAACAGGAAAAAGCTTCCGTCATCGCCGGTAAAACGTTCGCAGCGCGCGGCATAACGCCCGGAAGCGCCGGCGCCGTGGCAGGAAACCACCTCTTCCGTGGCGAAGACCAGCGACCGCCGTTCCTTTTCTTCGCGGGCTTCGTCTTGCGCATTGCCCGATTGGGAAAAGCTCGTATGACCACGAAGTTGTTCTGCCGAACGCTTCATGAAACGGCTATAGGCGGTGTTCACCACGACATAGCGTAGCTCGCTGTCCTTGATGCATGCGGGCAAATCCAGCGCCTGAATGGCCCTGCACGCTTTTTCCAGCAACCCGCCGCCCTCGGTCATCCGATATTCCACGCCACCAGGATCCATCCCGTCGAATCAAATAGTTCCTAACAATTTCAAGGGAACGTTAGGGGAGAAACAAACGCATTGCTATGCATCAGAGCATGTCGCAACCCATTGTTAACCACATTTGTCTTTTTGTTGCCCAAATTGGCACAAACAGCCACGTGATTCCGTCTCTACACCACGGCGACATATCAGCCATGCGGGGCTAGACGGCTCGTTTTCAAAACTATTGCTTGACTTTTCGGTGCGAAACGCACACATGCCCGGTTGAGCTTTCACCTTCGGCAGCCGCGTGAGCTGCAGCGGACCAAGACATAATCAACGCATGAAGGAAAAGCGCAACCGATACAGAAGACGGCATTTGCCGCACTGATGCGCAGAAAGTTATTCCAACCCACAAGTTCCCAATTCACGCGGGGTTCTTGACGCCGAAACCACCGGACAGCAGCAACTGTTCCGGTCGATTTTGTTTTGGCGCCCCGAAAGGCGATACTATTGACCAGTTTTAGCGAACTCGGCCTCTCCGAAAAGATTGTGGCAAGCGTTACCCAGCTTGGTTACACAACCCCCACCCCCATTCAGGCGAAGGCCATTCCGCTGCTTCTCGAAGGCCGCGACCTGATCGGCCTCGCACAGACCGGCACCGGCAAGACGGCCGCTTTCGGCCTACCCATCATCGAAATGCTGCTGAAGCATGCCGATCGGCCGGCAAACCGCACCGCCCGCACGCTGATCCTTGCGCCGACGCGTGAGCTGGTCAACCAGATCGGTGAAAACCTGCGCGCTTTCGTGAAGAAGACCCCGCTGCGCATCAACCAGGTTGTTGGCGGCGCATCGATCAACAAGCAGCAGCTCCAGCTCGAAAAGGGTACTGATATCCTCGTGGCGACCCCCGGCCGCCTGCTGGACCTTATCGCCCGCAACGCGATCTCGCTGTCCAAGGTGACCTATCTCGTTCTCGACGAAGCCGACCAGATGCTTGATCTCGGTTTCATCCACGACCTGCGCAAGATCTCCAAGATGGTTCCGGCCAAGCGCCAGACCCTGCTGTTCTCGGCCACGATGCCGAAGGCAATTGCCGACCTCGCCCACAGCTACCTGACCGATCCGCTCAAGGTGGAAGTGACGCCGCCAGGCAAGGCAGCCGACAAGGTTGAGCAGTACGTACATTTCGTTGCCGGCAAGAACGACAAGACCGAACTTCTGAAGAAGTCGCTTTCCGAAAACCCGGATGGCCGCGCAATTGTCTTCCTGCGTACCAAGCACGGCGCGGAAAAGCTCTACAAGCATCTCGAACACATCGGCTTCAAGGTTGCTTCCATCCATGGCAACAAGAGCCAAGGCCAGCGCGAGCGCGCATTGAAGGGCTTCAAGGACGGCGATCTCAAGGTTCTGGTTGCGACCGATGTCGCCGCCCGCGGCATCGATATCCCGGCTGTGACCCACGTCTTCAATTACGATCTGCCGGAAGTGCCGGATGCCTACGTCCACCGCATCGGCCGTACAGCCCGTGCCGGTCGTGACGGCATCGCCATTGCGTTCTGCGCACCGGACGAGACACGTCTGCTTCACGACATCGAAAAGCTGATGAAGATCGAAATCCCGGTCGCATCGGGCGAGCGCCCTGCCGGACTGGCAAGCCCCTCGCGCGGCAACAACAACAACCGCGGCGGCCGCAACAATAGCGGTGGCCAGCAGCGCGGCCCCCGCGAAGGTGGACGTCACAATGGCGAGTCCCGTCCGTCGCGTCACCACGCATCGCACGAGCGCGACGCCGACAACGATCTCGAAGTCACATCGGACTTCAAGCGTGTAAAGCAGGCGGAAGGCGAAGCCGTAGGACGTCCAGGCGGCCCCCGCAAGCATCGCCGCCCTGCCCGCAAGCCCGGAACGAACCGTCACGCTCCTGCGGGTGGTGACGCACCGCAGAAGCGCGCTTCCGGCAACGGTAACGGCAATCGCGGCCGTAACCGCTAAACGGCGCACCGATATGTCTTGACTGAAACCCCGCAAGCCACCGCTTGCGGGGTTTTTCATTGCCTCTTATCCGCTTAGCGCAGCAGGGCTTGTGCGCGCTGGTAGGGTCATGGCAAGAACCCCGGCAATCACGCAGACAAGTCCGGCCCACATGGCGGTCGTGGGAACCTCTCCCAGAAACAGCATCCCGATTCCCACCCCGATCGGAACGCGAAGATACGCCTGCGACGTGGTGCCGACTGAACCGAGCGTCTGCATCAGCCGGAAATAGATCATGAAGGCCAGAGCCGTCGAAAAGACGCTGAGGCACAGCAACGCCGTTATCGACGCGGTGGACGGCGACAGCGTCCACGGACGATCGACGATGGCACTGACCGGCAAGAGAATGACAGCTCCGCAGATCAATGATCCGGCCGCAGGCATGACAGGATCGAGCCCCCTGAAATTTTTACCAAAAATGGCTGCACAGGCATAGGAAAAGGCCGCGGCCAGAATGGCAATCTGGCTCCACAGCATCTGTCCCGCGCCGTTCAGCGCCTGCATGCCGATGATGAGGCACACACCGGTCATGCCTGCAATGGTACCGAACAGCTTGCGTCCGCTGACCTGCTCATGCCGAACGACAATGGCGGTGAGAAGGAAAGTGAAGATCGGCGTCGTCGCATTGAGGATGACCGCAAGCCCCGCATCGATACTTTGTTCCGCCCAGGCGATCAGCGTGAATGGCAATACGCTGTTGATGCAAGCCTGGACGAGAAAAAGCCGCCATGTAAACACGTCTTTCGGCAGACGCAGGCCACGCAGCCGGATGACCGCCATCAGCAGCAGACCCGCGATCAGCGTGCGAAATGCGATCAAGGTCAGTGGCGGAATCGTTTCCACGCCGATCTTGATGAAGGTGTAGGAAGAGGCCCACAATGCCGACAGCAGTGCCAGCAGCAGAAGTTCGCGCGCGATAGTGTTCGATGTGGTCACGGATCAGTTTCCCAGGAAGTTGGCTGAGCCAGCCTTAACGCGAAAACGGGCACCAATGCTTCGGTCAACGCCGAAGTGTGCGTAAAAAACACGAAACCCCGCACGGCACTTACCCTGCGAGGTTTCAAGCCAATATGGAAAGGCCGAGGCGTGCAGATCAGCGGCGTTCGTCAACCGAAAGCGCGCCAGCACCAGCGAAGACGAGGTAAAGGAAGATGAAGCAGAAGAGGATGGCGCCATCCCCGCCGTTCAGGGCCGGGAAGAAGCTTTTCGGGGCGTGCGCCATGAAATAGGCGACAGCCATCTGGCCCGACAGGATGAATGCGACGGGACGCGTGAAGAAACCAACCAGCACCAGAAGACCACCAACCAGTTCCAAAAGCGCGGCAGCCAGAAGCATCGGGGGAAGAGAGCCTTCCATCTGCGATGCGGGGAAGCCGAACAGCTTCTGTGTACCGTGCTCGATGAAGAGCAGCGCGGTCATGATGCGCAGGGCTGCAAGCGCGTACGGCTGGTAACGGGACAGTTTGTCGAAAGTGGCCATTGATGTGCTCCGGTTGGTTGCTGTCGCGCTCGGTACAGCGCCTCGCCTCGGTTATGGATACACGTATCGAACACCGAAAATCACGTTTTCGATATCATTGTATTCCCTTATATAGGCAGATGGTAGATTTTCTACATGAGGTTGTTTTTAATGTGAAAAATCGACATGAAACGCATCTTCGGGCAACCGGAGGTCTGATCCGGAGCCGAGGCAGGAAAATCGGGCGCATGTCCGCCCTGAAGCCTTGTTTCAAACGAAATCGAGCGGCAATCCCTCGAAAGCCTTTATTTCTTTCAGCACGAACGTCGTCTGCATCTCCTTGATTCCCGGCAGGCGGCGCACCACGGACATGGCGAAGTCAGCGTAGGTGTCGAGATCCGGCGAAACGACCTGCAACAGGAAATCCGCGTCTCCGGCAATGCTGTAGCAGGCCACGACTTCCTTCAGATCAGCAACCTGCCGCGAGAACAGCTCTGCCTCTTCCTCGCTGTGGCTGTCGATCTTGACCCGGATGAAGGCAAGAACCCCAAGCCCGACCTGCCGCCGGTCGATCCGCGCCGAGTAGCCCTGTATAACGCCCGTTTCCTCCAGTTGCCGCACCCGCCGCCAGCAGGGGGAAGCCGAAAGTCCCACCTCGTCGGCCAAAGCCTGATTGGTCAGCCGGCCCTCATCCTGCAAGGACGACAGGATTCGCACATCCACCGGCTCCAGTTTCAAATTCGGCATAACTCACCTCATATCAATGCAATGGAGGCAGAACTTACCGAATTTCAGCGCAGGGGAACAGCAAAAGACAGGACCTTTCGACAGGACGCGATTATCTTCCCCCGCACATCACAACGGAAAGACAGTCCATGACAGACGAGCTACATATCGCCATCATCATCAACCCGGATATGCCCGCCGGATGGATCGCCAACACCGTCGGCGCCATCGGCATCGGGCTTGGTGCCAGCACGCCGCAACTCGCCGCCGACCGGCTGACGGACAGTCACGGCCGCGCGATCGAGATCAGCGCCAACCGACCTGTTCCTGTCCTTCAGGCAGATACGCCGGCGATACGACAACTTCTGCTCAAGGCTCTGGAAACGAAACCCGCGGCATCGGCCATCGTGCCCTTTCCGGCTTTCGCGCGCAAACTGCACGCCTATGCCGACTACCGGCAGACATTTCCCGAACGGGATCTGTCGGCGGAGGAGATCGACGGCCTCGGCCTCACCGGCCCGACGAAATGGGTCAGGTCATTGACCGGATCGCTGAAACTATTGCGGTAGAATCCCGCTGCGTCAGGCTTGCATCACCACGACGCGCGCGCCGACCGGAACACGCGAGTAAAGGTCGATGATGTCATGGTTCAGCATGCGGATGCAGCCGCTGGACATGGCGTGTCCGATGGATTGCGGCTGGTTGGTGCCGTGCAGGCGGAACATCGTATCGTTGCCACCGCGATAGAGATAAAGGGCACGTGCGCCGAGCGGATTGTTCGGCCCACCGGGCATGCCGCTCGCGAATTTCAGGTTGCGCGGATCACGCCGCATCATGTTCGCCGTCGGCGTCCAGGATGGCCATTCCGCCTTGCGACCGACATAGGCATCGCCCTTCAGTGCCAGCCCCTGACGCCCGACGCCGACGCCGTAACGCATCGCACGGCCGCCGCCCATCACGTAATAGAGACGCCGGGCCGGTGTATCGACGACAACCGTGCCAGCCGGATGCGATGTATCAAACGCCACCTCCTGACGGCGCAGTTCCGGCTTGACCTTGTCCAGATGCATGGCAGGAAGCGGGAATTTCTCCTCAGGCTTCGCTGCATAATTCAGCCTCTGCTGCGAAACACCCGAGCTTGCGCAGCCCGCCAGCAGAAGCGGCAATCCAAACAGAACACCACGACGCGAAATAGACATGTAACCCCCGCGAAGAATCTCTCGATTAACGAGGGGTATAATTTTATGGTTAACAAAGTTCTAATCTTCGGCAGCAAACGTTAATTCGCCGCAACCGAAGAAACCGCCCTGCGGTTGGAGAGATAGACTCCCGCCACAGCGAGTATCGTTCCCGCCATCATGGCCGTCGTCAACGTCTCACCGAAAAGCAGTGCAGCTTCGATGGCAGCCAGCGGCGGAACGAGATAGATCAGCGAGGCGGCCCGCGAAACCTGCCCCCGGCGGATGAGGTAAAGCAGAAGCGCGACCGCGCCGATGGAAATCGCCCCGACCGACCATGCGAGCGTCGCCAACAGCCCGAAGCTCCAGTCGACATGTCCGTCTTCCAGCATCAGGGCGAACGGCACGCTCACAAGTAATGCTCCAGCATATTGCAGCGTCGCCACGGCCATGATGTTCCCGCCGTGCACATATTTCTTCTGGTAGAGCGTGCCGTAGGTAACCGAAATCATGCCCAGCACATTCACCACCACGGCATAAAGCGGAACCGGCACCCCGGACGCACCGACATCCATCACTTTCGGCAGAACGGCAATGGCAATGCCCGCAAAGCCGATCAGCAGGCCCACCCGCTGGACATTCGACAATCGCTCGCCGATGACAAAGGGGGCGGCAACGGCCGTCATCAAAGGCTGCAACCCGGCAATGATGCCGCCAATAGCCGCAGGAACACCTTGCCCTATCGCCCACCAGATCATGCCGAGATAGATGCCGTGCAGAAACACGCCGGAGAGTATGGCGCGACCGATCTCTTTCCATTCGCGAGGCCAGCTTACGCCGATGATCCGGCAGATCAGCCAGAGCAGTACGCCCGCCACCGCGTAACGAAGGCAGAGAAACGTCAGCGGCCCGGTATAGTAGACGGCATATTTGGCCGTTACCCAGCCGGTGGACCACAGAAAGACGAAAATGGCCGGAGCCAGACGGTCAAGCGACATGAACATGCTCCGAACGAAGCGCCCGTGCAGCGCTCCGCACGCCCGTAACGCCACCGGCAGCAAAGGTCAAAAGCCTTTTCGTGATCGCATCTTTCAGTTTTTCTGAACCAACCCCCAGAAAGCATCAGCCGAAAGAAAACGCGTAAATTTTATGCAACCGCTCAAGTGCAGCACAGCTTTATCGACCTATCCTCTCCCGCTTCGCCACGCAACCATTTTCGAGATGCCGCATTTATAGGCTAAACCTCAAAAACTGCTTCTTTTTTATAAGGATAGCGCGGTCAAAACACCGGCGAAAATCTTCAACCGGAGGCCCGCATAGTTCTTGCATTGCTTCAGACGTTGTATTCATATGGCAAAAAAGGGGACATCGAAGTTGGCATTTGACGAAATGATGAATGCGGACAACACTCCGCGAAGCCCATACGAAAACTACAACGAATGGTATAGCCGTCAGGACAGCGCGCATCTGATCCAGAAGTCCAAGGACGCGGAAAACATCTTTCGGAAAACCGGCATTACTTTCGCCGTTTACGGTCACGCTGACAGTTCGGAAAAACTTATACCGTTCGACATCATTCCGCGCATTATCTCCGGGCGCGAATGGCGCAAGCTCGCACAGGGCATAGAACAGCGTGTGCTGGCCCTTAATGCCTTCCTCGACGACATCTATCACAAGCAGGAAATCATTCGCGCCGGGCGCATTCCGCGTGAACTCATCGAGAGAAACGAGGCTTTCCTGCCGGAAATGATCGGCTTCACGCCGCCGGGCGGCGTCTACACCCACATCGTCGGCACGGATATCGTGCGCACCGGGGAAGACCAGTTCTACGTTCTCGAAGACAATGCCCGCACGCCGTCCGGCGTCAGCTATATGCTGGAAAACCGTGAAACGATGATGCAGATGTTCCCGGAACTCTTCCACGAGAACCGTGTGCAGCGCGTCGAGGATTATCCGTTCCTGCTGAGGCAGTCGCTCGCCTCGCTGGCGCCTCCCGGCTGCGAAGGCAAGCCGCGTGTCGCGGTTCTCACCCCTGGCATCTACAATTCCGCCTATTACGAACATTCCTTCCTCGCGGACATGATGGGCGTGGAACTGGTGGAAGGCTCCGACCTGCGCGTCATGGACGGCAAGGTCAAGATGCGCACCACCCGCGGCTATGAAGCGATCGACGTGCTGTATCGCCGCGTCGATGACGACTTCCTCGATCCGCTGACATTCCGTCCGGATTCCGCGCTCGGCGTACCGGGCATCATGGATGTCTACCGTGCCGGCAACATCACCATTGCCAATGCGCCCGGCACCGGCATTTCCGACGACAAGGCGATCTATTCCTACATGCCGGAAATCGTCGAGTTTTATACCGGTCGCAAGCCGCTTCTGGAAAACGTGCCGACATGGCGCTGTTCCGAGCCGGACAGCCTGAAATACGTTCTCGACAATCTGGCCGATCTCGTGGTCAAGGAAGTGCATGGCTCCGGCGGTTACGGCATGCTGGTCGGCCCGACGGCATCCAAACGGGAGCGCGCGCTTTTCGCCGACAAGCTGAAGGCACGCCCTGCAAATTACATCGCACAGCCCACGCTATCTCTTTCGACCGTGCCGATCATGGTGAAAAACGGCATCGCGCCGCGCCATGTCGATCTTCGCCCCTACGTCCTCGTGTCGGACAAGGTGAAGATCATTCCCGGTGGACTGACCCGCGTCGCCCTCAAGAAGGGTTCGCTCGTGGTCAATTCCAGCCAGGGCGGCGGCACCAAGGATACGTGGGTACTGGAGGACTAAGCCATGCTGGGTAGAACGGCAAACGGGCTCTACTGGATGTTCCGGTACATCGAGCGTGCGGAAAACATCGCCAGGCTGATCGACGCGGGCCTGCGTGTTTCGCTGACACGCAGCGGCACCGGTGATGAAGACTGGGACGGCGTATTGCAGAGTGCAGGCGTGCGAGAGGCATTTCTCGAAACCAACGACAAGGTGACGTCAGCGGACGCGATCGATTACCTGCTGCGGGAACGTTCGAACCCGTCCAGCGTCATGTCGTGCATCGAGTCTGGCCGCAACAATGCCCGCATGGTGCGCACGGCGCTGACGCGCGAGACATGGGAAGCGACCAACGAATTCTGGATCGAGCTGAAGACCCTCCTCGGACGCCGGGTGAAGGCTGCCGAACTGCCGCAGATCATCGATGTCATCAAGCATCGTGCCGGTCTGGTACGCGGCGCGTTCCACGGTTCGATGCTGCGCAACGATCTCTACAATTTCTCGCGCATCGGCACCTTCATCGAACGTGCCGACAACACCGCCCGCATTCTCGACGTGAAGTATTACGTGCTGCTGCCGGGCATGTCGCATGTCGGCTCGTCGCTCGACAACGTGCAGTGGGAATCGATCCTGCGCTCCGCCTCCGCCCACCGCTCCTACGGCTGGGTGTACGACGCGGAATACAAGCCCGCCAACATTGCCGACTTCCTGATCCTCAACGCCCGCATGCCGCGCTCGCTCGCCTATTGCTACGACAAGATCACCAGCAACCTCAATTACATCGCCGAGGATTACGGCGAGCGGCATCAGGCGCATGAAACGGCCGAGAGCATCCGCGACAGCTTGCACAAGACCACGATCAATCGCGTCATGGATGAGGGCCTGCACGAATTTCTGGAGAGATTCGTCATCCGCAACGGGCAACTGGGACAGGAAATCACGGAAGGCTACCGCTTCTATCAGTAAGCGCGTGGACGGGGACAGATATGCGCCTGAAAATCACTCATACGACCGAATATGTCTATGACGAGCCGATGCCTTATGCGTTGCAAAGGCTGCGCCTGACGCCACAGACCGGACCTTGCCAGACGGTTGAGGACTGGTCTGTCGCAGTCGATGGCGCAACCGTCGAAGTGACCTATGACGACCATTTCGGCAACCGGGTCGCGCTGGTGGAAACGGAAGGTCCGCAGCAGCATGTGAAGGTTGTTGCCAGCGGCATCGTCGAAACCGAGGACAAGGCTGGCGTCTACGGCTACCACATCGGCAATGCGCCTTTATGGCTATTCATGCGAGAAACACCGCGCACCAAACCGGGCAAGCAGATCCGCGAACTGGTCAAGATCAGCACCGGCGAGAGCGATCTGGCACGCCTTCACGATCTGATGGAAAAGATCCACCAGAAGGTGGACTATGTGCCGGGCGCGACGGACATCGAAACCACCGCCGAACAGGCGCTCGAGGTGGGCAAAGGTGTTTGCCAGGACCACTCGCACATCCTCATTTCCGCTGCACGGCTGATGGGCCTGCCAGCGCGTTACGTCTCCGGTTATCTGATGATGGAAGAGGTGGCGGAACAGGCCGCGACACATGCGTGGGCGGAGGTGCACCTGGAGGGGCTTGGCTGGGTCGGCTTCGACGCAGCCAACAACATGTGCCCCGATGACCGCTACGTGCGCATCGCGTCGGGCCTGTGCTACCGCGACTGCGCGCCCGTCTCCGGCATGCGCATCGGTCAGGCGGGAGAAACCCTTAGCGTCTCCGTAACGGTTCAGCAGTCGCAGAGCCAGTCGCAAAGCTGACGGTGGCAGAGCGATGACCGGCAAGGACGATGCGACAATCGGTTTTTACCGCCAGAACGCCGATGCCTACACGTCGACCATGCTGGACGCGAACCATCGCGATCTAGAGCCGTTTCTGCAAAGGCTGGCGCCAGGTGCGACAATCCTCGAACTGGGTTGCGGCAGCGGAAAAGACAGTGCCTTCATGCTGGCCAGAGGCTTCGACGTGCATCCGACCGACGGCACGCCGGAAATAACCGAGGCAGCGCAGGCCCGGCTGGGTGTTCCCGTCAGGCAATTGCTGTTTGATGACCGCGACGAACACGAACGATATGACGGCATCTGGGCGAACGCCTGCCTGCTGCACGTCCCCCGCCCATCGCTTTCCGGCATTGTCGGCCGCGTTCACCGTGCCCTGAAACCGGCCGGCGTTTTCCATGCAAGTTTCAAGGCCGGCAATGCGGAAGGGCGCGACCGGCTGGGCCGCTATTTCAATTACCCGTCCAGCGAATGGCTGACGGATGTTTACGCGTCATATTCGTGGACCGGTCTGGTCATCAATACACGACAAGGCAGCGGTTACGACAATGAACCGACCGAATGGCTCCACATCACGGCCATCAAGGCATAGTCAGCCCACTCTCAGGGCAACACGCCACCTGGCTTGTGTGCATGCACTTCCGCTCCTCCCGGTATCACCGGCACATGGCCGGAACAGATCCTCTCGCGCACGTTGGAGGACGCTCGCACCTACAGCAACCAGAACTTCAAGGCCTCGGCCGACAAAATCATGGACGCCGTGACACAACCCGGTGAAACTGTTGCATGAGAACAGGGAGAGCGACAATGAAGCCACCCGGCGGCATCATGGAAACGGCAATCTATGTGGACGACCTCGATGCGGCAGAGGCGTTTTATCGTGAGGTCTTCGGACTGGAGATCGTCACAAAACTGCCGGGACAGTTCGTGTTTTTCCGCTGCGGACAGCAGATGCTGCTGATCTTCGATCCGGAAAAGTCACGCCAACCCAATGGCGAGAACCCAATTCCCCGCCATGGGGCGGCGGGTCAGGGGCATTTCTGCTTTTACGCGGAGAACAGGGCGGAGGTAGATGCATGGCGCGAGCGTTTCGTGTTACTCGACATTCCCGTGGAACACTATCACCGCTGGCCAAATGACAGCTGGTCCGTCTACATCCGCGACCCGGCCGGAAATTCGGTGGAAGTCGGCGAAGGCAGGCTCTGGGGCTTCGATCAGCACCCCTGATACAAAAAGCCCCGTCCTGTTACAGACGGGGCTCATTTTATTGAAGTCGCACGATCAGATCTGGCGAACCGTGATTTCTTCCTCCGCGTCGACAGCCAGCGGATTCTTCAGCGGCAGACCAAAACCGGCTGCTTCGATCTCGAAGACGTCGCCCGCTTCCGTCGTAATGCCATCGGCGAAGGAAAGCGTTGCCGTGCCGAACATGTGCACATGCACGTCGCCCGGCTCGCGGAACAGACCATATTTGAAATGGTGGTATTCGAGGTTTGCGAAGGTGTGGGACATGTTGTCCTCACCCGAAACGAACGGCTTTTCGAAGATCACCTTGTCACCGCGACGGATACGCGACGTGCCGCGAATATCGGACGGCGGCGCGCCGACGCGGATTTCCGGGCCGAAGCTTGCCGGACGCAGCTTGGAATGCGCGAGGTAAAGATAGTTGATCCGCTCGGTGACGTGGTCGGAAAACTCGTTCGAAACGGCAAAGCCGATGCGGACAGCCTCACCCTTGTCGGAAATGACGTAGATGCCGGCCATTTCCGGCTCTTCGCCGCCATCCAGCGCGAAGGACGGAGAGGTCAGCGCAGCACCGGGAGCAGCAGCAACGTGGCCGTTGCCCTTGTAGAACCATTCCGGCTGGACGCCCTTTTCGCCAGCCTTCGGCTTGCCGTTTTCCAGACCCATGCGGAACATCTTCATGGAGTCCGTCAGCGTCTCTTCAGCGGCTTCCGTGGTCTTCTTGTGCATGCTGTCACGCGTCGCGGCGGAACCCAGATGCGTCAGGCCAGTGCCGGTCAGATGCAGATGCGCCGGATCCGGATGCGTGATCGGGGGAAGGAAACGGCCTTCGGCATAAACCTTCTCAAGATCGACTGTCTCGCCTAGGCCATGCGCGGAAATCACATCCGCGAGGCTCTTGCCACCGTTGGCGGCTTCCATGGCGAGTGCATAAACGGATTCTGCATTGTTGACGGCACGCGCTTCGCCGCCTTCTTCGCGAACGGCCACAACGATCTTGCCGCTGGCGTCCTTGATCTGTGAAATTAGCACGGTCATTCCTTCCTATGGCGCTTCGCGCCTATCTCTCATGCCTATGGCGCCCGGCGCCTGCATATTATGAAAGTGGCCGGAAACCGGCCACTTTATCGTTTGCGATAATGAGCGGGCAATCAGCCCTTGTTCTTGTTGTAGACGTCGAAGAACACGGCAGCGAGCAGAACGAGGCCCTTGACCATCTGCTGGAAGTCGATGCCAAGGCCGACAATCGACATGCCGTTGTTCATCACGCCCATGATGAAGGCGCCGATAACCGCACCCGTGATCTTGCCAACACCGCCGGACGCGGAAGCGCCACCGATGAAGCAGGCCGCGATAACGTCAAGCTCGAAGCCGACACCGGCCTTCGGCGTTGCCGAGTTGAGGCGGGTCGCGATGATCATGCCGGCAAGACCGGCAAGCACGCCCATGTTGACAAAGGTCAGGAAGTTCAGCCGCTCGGTGTTGATGCCGGAGAGCTTCGTGGCCTTTTCATTGCCGCCCAGCGCATAGATGCGGCGACCGATGGTCGTGCGGCGCGTCACGAAGCTGTAGAGCACGATCAGCACGATCATCACGATCAGAACGTTCGGCAGGCCACGATAGGTCGACAGCTGATAGCCCAGGAACAGGATCGCTGCGGAAATCACGAGGTTCTGGGCGATGAAGAAGCCGAACGGCTCGACATCGATACCGTGCTGCACGTTAACGGCGCGACGACGCCAGGCCAGATAGAACAGCACGATCGGCGCCAGAACGGTCAGGATCATCGAGGTGGTGTTAAGACCTTCGATACCGCCGATATCCGGCAGGAAGCCGGTGCTGATGACCTGGAAATCAGCCGGGAACGGACCGATGTTCTTGCCGCCGAGCACGAAAAGCGTCAGGCCGCGGAACACCAGCATGCCCGCCAGCGTCACGATGAACGACGGAATGCGGTGATAGGCAACCCAGTATCCCTGCGCAGCACCGATAATACCGCCGATGACGAGACAAATCAGCGCCGCCAGCAACGGGTTCATGCCCCATTGTACGGTCAATATGGCCGCGATGGCGCCGACGAAGGCAACGATGGACCCCACGGAGAGGTCGATGTGTCCAGCGACGATGACGAGCAGCATGCCCAGCGCCATGATGACGATGAACGAGTTCTGCAGAACGAGGTTCGTGAGGTTGACCGGGCGGAACAGAATGCCGCCGGTATAGACCTGGAAGAAAACCATGATGGCGACGAGCGCGATCAGCATGCCGTATTCGCGGATGTTGGCGCGAATGTAGGACGACACGGAGATGATGTTGCTTTCTTCTTTTGCGGTGTTGGCCGAACTCATGAGTTCTTCTCCCCTGAGCGCATGATAGCGCGCATGATGCTTTCCTGGCTCGCCTCTCCCTTCGGCAGTTCGGCAACGATGCGGCCTTCGTTCATGACGTAGATACGGTCGCAATTGCCAAGCAGTTCGGGCATTTCCGATGAGATCATCAGAACGCCTTTGCCGTCGGCAGCGAGCTGGTTGATGATGGTGTAGATTTCATATTTGGCGCCGACGTCGATACCGCGCGTCGGTTCGTCGAGGATCAGAACCTCGGGATTGGAGAACAGCCACTTCGACAGCACGACCTTCTGCTGGTTGCCACCCGAAAGATTGACCGTTTCCTGGAAGATACCCGAAGACCGGATGCGCAGGCGCGTGCGGAAATCGCTCGCCACCTTCATCTCCCGGATGTCGTCGATGATCCCGGCACTGGAAACACCGGCCAGATTGGCGAGTGTCGTGTTGTGCAGGATGTTGTCGTTCAGCACCAGGCCGAGATGCTTGCGGTCTTCCGTGACATAGGCCAGCCCGGCATCGATCGCCTTGCGAACCGTGCTGACATCGACGGACTTGCCGTCCATCAGCACCTCGCCGGTGATCTTGTGGCCATAGGACTTGCCGAAAACGCTCATCGCGAATTCCGTGCGTCCCGCACCCATCAGACCGGCGATGCCGACAACCTCGCCCTTGCGGACGGTGATGTTGATGTCGTGCAGCATCTGGCGGTCGCGGTGATGCTGGTGATAGGCGTTCCAGTTCTTCACTTCGAAGATGGTTTCGCCGATCGGCACGTCGCGCGGCGGATAGCGGTCTTCCAGATCGCGGCCCACCATGTTGCGGATGATGACGTCTTCGCTGATTTCTTCCTGATGACAATCGAGCGTCTTAACGGTCATGCCGTCGCGCAGCACGGTGATCTGGTCGGCCACCTTGCGCACTTCGTTCAGCTTGTGTGTGATGATGATCGAGGTCATGCCCTGCTTGCGGAATTCCATCAGCAGATTCAGCAGCGCTTCGGAATCGGTCTCGTTGAGCGAAGCCGTCGGCTCATCGAGGATGAGAAGCTTCACGCTCTTCGACAGAGCCTTGGCGATTTCGACGAGCTGCTGCTTGCCCACACCGATATCGGTGATGAGTGTTTCGGGCGATTCCTTCAGCCCGACCTTCTTCAGAAGCTCGCGGGTGCGGTTGAATGTCGTCTGCCAGTTGATGACGCCGCTCGACGCGACTTCGTTGCCGAGAAAGATGTTCTCAGCAATCGACAGAAGCGGCACGAGCGCCAGTTCCTGGTGAATGATGATGATGCCGATATCTTCGCTATCGTTGATCGCGCGAAAATTCCGGACTGCGCCGTCGTAGTGAATTTCGCCTTCGTAGGTGCCAGCGGGATAAACACCGGAAAGAACCTTCATCAAGGTCGACTTTCCAGCGCCGTTTTCACCGACGAGTGCGTGGATCTCACCTTCCTTCACTTTGAGGTTGACGTTTTCCAGCGCTTTCACGCCCGGAAAGGTCTTGGTGATGTTCCGCATTTCGAGAATGGTATTGGCCATATCGCAATCCAGCGTCCCGATTAATTCCGGGGTTTTTATTCTTATGGAGAGCGGGGAAAGCTGCAAGCCTTCCCCGCGAATGTTGGATTATTTCAGCTGGTCTTCGGTGTAGTAACCACCGTCAACGAGCACCTGCTTGTAGTTGTCCTTGGTCACGGCAACCGGCTTGAGCAGGAAGGACGGAACAACCTTGACGCCGTTTTCATAGGTCTTCGTGTCGTTGACTTCAGGCTCCTTGCCTTCCATCAGCGCGTTGACCATGTTGACGGTTACCTTCGCCAGTTCGCGGGTATCCTTGAAGATCGTGGAGTACTGTTCGCCAGCGATGATCGACTTGACGGACGGAACTTCTGCGTCCTGACCGGAAACGACCGGAAGCGGCTGATCCTTCGAGCCATAACCTACGCCCTTGAGCGAGGAGATGATACCGATGGAAAGACCGTCGTAAGGCGAAAGAACGGCATCGACCTTGGCGTCGGTGTAATAAGCAGACAGGAGGTTGTCCATGCGTGCCTGAGCCGTTGCCGGATCCCAACGCAGCGTGCCAACCTTATCCATGCCGGTCTGGCCGGACTTCACGACCAGCTTGCCGCTGTCGATGTAAGGCTGCAGGACGGACATGGCGCCGTCATAGAAGAAGAATGCGTTGTTGTCGTCCGGAGAGCCGCCGAACAGTTCGATGTTGAACGGACCCTTGCCGTCCTTGAGGCCGAGCTTGTCGACGATCGAGGTTGCCTGCAGAACGCCAACCTGGAAGTTGTCGAAGGTTGCGTAATAGCTGACGTCGCCGCTGTTACGGATCAGACGGTCATAAGCGATGACCTTGATGCCCTGCGAACCGGCCTGCTTGAGAACGTCCGAAAGCGTGGTGCCGTCGATCGAAGCGATAACAAGGACCTTAACGCCCTTGGTCACCATGTTCTCGATCTGTGAAAGCTGATTCGGAATATCGTCGTCAGCGTATTGCAGGTCGGTCGTGTAACCGGCTTCCTGCAACTGCTTGACGATGTTGTTGCCGTCATCGATCCAGCGCGCGGAAGACTTGGTTGGCATTGCAATGCCGACGGAGCCCTTGTCCTGCGCGAAAGCCGGTGCAGCGAAAGATGCCGCACCGATGGCACAAGCCGCCAGCAGCGAAATAATGGATTTCATTAACTCTCTCCCTTGAACCCTTACAATGGCGGCCGCATGCTGCGGCGCACCACAAAATTCATGCCATGAAGGGAGCAAGCCGCCTGGTGGCTTTTCCTCTTCGCAGATGCGAAATGGGTCCACCTGCCGCTCCTCCCCGGCATTCCCGCAAACTGTTCTGAATCCATATAACTGTCAAATAGAATAAATCGGCTTGCCTATATCAATTCTGATATATTAAATCGATATAATAACCGTGAGCGAGAAGTTATAAGCAGATGAACAACTATAAAGGGTATGAGCACGCGCAAAATACAGACGGTCTTTTTGTCTTCGAAGACAACCCTCTGTTGCGTGCCGGGTTGAAGATGAACCATCTGCGCATGCTCGTCATGATAGAGGAGCACGGTCAGGTCAGTGCAGCTGCAGCAGCCATGAACATGACGCAGCCGGCCGCCTCGCGGATGCTGTCGGAGATGGAGGCCATCGCCAAAAACCCGCTCTGTCAACGCGCCTCGCGCGGCGTCGTCCTGACGAAATTCGGCGAGGCGCTCGCCAAGCGGGCCCGCACGATCCTGCTGGAACTGCGAGAGGCAAGCCGCGAACTCAATCAGATGAAATCGGGCAGTGGCGGCTCCGTCTATATCGGGGCGGTGACGGCACCGGCAATCAGTCTTGTGGTACCTGCCATCCGCCGTGCAATGGACACATATCCGGGCATCGAGATCAACGTGCAGGTGGAAAGCAGCAACATTCTGGCGCGGGAATTGCTGGCCGCCAGACATGATTTCGTCATCGGCCGCATACCGGACGACCTGGATCCCGGCCTGTTTAGCACCCACGAGATCTGCATCGAACGCGCCTGTCTGGTCGTGCGCGAAGGCCATCCGCTGCTCACCGGCAAGCCCGTCGCCCTCAAGGATCTTTCGGTTTACGACTGGGTCTTCCAGCCGCCGGGCGCGCTTTTGCGCAGAACGATGGAGGACGTGTTCCTGGCCCATGGCGTCGCCATGCCGCGCAACATCATCAACACACCTTCGATGGTCCTGACGCTCGCCCTCGTCTGCAACACCAACGCAGTCGCACCGATAGCTTTGGACATGGCTGAATTTGTTGCAGCGCAGCAGGCGGAAATCGGCCGGACACGCATTTTGCCCACCGAATTTGACCTGAACGTCAAACCTTACAGCCTCATAACAACCAAGGGTCGTGTTTTACCACCAAGCGCTCGTCTGCTCTACGATCTCGTTCTGGAAGAAAGCCGCAAGCTGACCTCGGAAGCGCAATTTCCGATGGCAAGCCCGGCACCATCTTTCGTTGCTTGAATGGCGACGAACAAGGAGTGAGGTAATGCTGTTCGGTCAATCCGTTTTCCAGTCGGTCGTCGAAAGGCTGAAGCGGGAAGCAGACGAAGATGCGCAGGAGGAGGCAAATCAGCCGCCTGCCCATCGCGTCGGCGGAATGACCTCGGGTTTCGTCATCAACACGGAAACGACGCCAAGGCAGCCCGGCAACAGCGGCATGGACGCCTATCTCGCGTTCCTGCCGGATCCACAACCACCCGCGCCGGAGCCTGAGCCCGAACCCATGCCTGTCTATCTTGAGAAAACATCGCTCGAAGATGTGGCCGCGGAGCTGGATATCAGTGAAACCGACACCCGCGCGACGCTGACCGAAAAACGCCGCCGCTTCGCAAGGCTCAATCACCCTGACGGTTTAAAGCCGGAGTTTCGCGACAATGCGACCCTGCGCATGACCGCGGCCAATCTTCTGATCGATCAGGCGCTACGGATGCTGCGGCGCTGACGCTCAGTCGCCGGCATTGGCATATCAGGCGTGCCCATCCTTATCGCTGGCATCCCTGTCGGCACCATCGGTTGCCGCAGCCTCATCGGCCGCCGCTCCCGGCTTGAAAACCAGAAGCAGTGCATAAGCGGCATAAATCGCGATACCGCCGACGACCGTACCCCAGAAAAATTCGCGATTGACGAATTCGACAACCGCCCATGCGGCACAGAAACCGACGATCAGCAATCGAACCCACAGGGGACGATAAAGCGGATGGCTCGTGTCGATATTAAGCATGACGTCTCCGTGGAGGCTGTATGCGCCGGAAACCGGCGCATGGAAACCGCTCTATGTCGCGTTACTCGTCAATCGCCAAGCCAAAATCGTCACAAATCTCTAAAATATCACGAAAGGATGATGAGAACCGCCTGCTCAAAAAAGCGGACCATCACAGATCCCGCAGGCGGCCCAGCAGAGCAAGGAGTTTATCGCGCGCCTTCTCGCCACCGATCTTGTCGATCAGCTTCTCTTCACGATCGCGCCATTTCTCCGACAGGCTGTCGAGAAGCGCATTTCCCTTCTCCGTCATGTCGAGAAAATGCACCCGCCTGTCCTCATCGGATCTGCGGCGAACGAGAAGGTCTTTTTCCTCCATGCTGTCGACGATCGCGACGAAGTTGGCCCGCTGTATGCCGAGCGCTTCCGCAACATCGCTCTGCTTCAGTCCCGGATTGCTGCCGATAATGACGAGAACGGAAAAATCCGCCGGCCTCAGCCCCTGTTCCGCCAGCACGTCGGAAAAGCTGTTTGCCACGGCAAGTTGCGAATGCCGCAGGTGGTAGCTGATCGCATTGGACAAAAGACCGTAGTCGATGTCCCCAGCTGCATCGTCAAAATCCATCTTTTCAGATCTTTGTTGGTTATCCCGTGCCAATCGTAGCGCCATCTGATCCCCGCGTGATTCGTACCGTTTACCCGGGCGGCAGCATAAACGACAAAGGCCGAAAACTGTATTCAAAATAAATGTAGGTGATACTAATATTATATAATAATTTGGCAGTTACTGCGAAAATCCGCAAGTCGAACACGCCGAAAAAACCCAAGATCGCCCGCCAGCAGCCAGAATGGCGATCATCGGGAAGTGAATCTGGATCAGGCAGGAAGAGGAATTTTTAGCAACTCATGGTACTTTAGGCATCCCACGCTCCCCGACACGTGAAACGGATGAACACACCGGCCAGATAGGAAAATTTCCACTACCTATAAGGGCGCATGGATTGGATCGGAGACATGCCCGATCACCGGCAGGCGATGCGCCTATGATGAAAACGACACAGGAGCCGCCACACAACATATCGTCGGACGTATCACCTTCACCTTTACGGCGCACACCGTTTCGCAAAACTCTCGTATTTTGGCGTTGATGTGGGCGAGAAGCTGGGCTATGAACCAACCGTTGCGCGATTCATGCGCCAAGGCTGCACCCGTAGCTCAGCTGGATAGAGTGTTGGATTCCGATTCCAAAGGTCACAGGTTCGAATCCTGTCGGGTGCGCCATTTCCCTCCAAGAAATTTATCAATCTCAAAATTTTCAATGCAGCTTGCTATCCAGTCGTTGCAGATCGCCAACGTGAATTCGGAGGATATCGTGCGAGTGTTCTGCTAAAAATCGGCACCCGCAGGCAGACATGACCGCGCTGGGCGCTAAAAAACTACGGCTTCGTCATGCGATTGCGGAACGTCCGTGAGATGCAAAGCGATTTCGATATTCGCCAGCTGACAAACCGATCAGTCGATGAAATACGCGCCGGAAAGCAGCGGTATTTTCATACCCCACCGACCAGGCTACCTGGTCAATCGTTTCTCCCGTTGTCTCAAGCAAATCGCGCGCTCTATTGATGCGAAGATGTTGTGTATATTCGGTCGGCTTCAAACCTGTCGCCACCTTAAAGCGGCGAAGAAAAGTGCGCTCCTCTAACCCGGCTATTTCTGCCATCTGCACGATAGTCGCTGCGCGCCCATTTCTCTTCTCCAACCAAACTTGAGCCTTGAGAATTTGGCTGTCGCCATGACTCAATCTGGGCAGGAACTTTCCATAATGCCTTTGCTCACGTCCCAAGGGATCGAGTAGCATGAACTTCGAAGTCTCTATCATGACGCCGGGACCGAGAGTCCTCTCTACCAGGCGCAGACCGAGATCCGTCCAGGCCATTAGGCCCCCGGCAGTGAGAATGTCCCCATCCTCAATAACGATGCGATCGACATCGAGCTGAACGTCCGGGAACGCATCCCGAAAAATATTCGCGAACTGCCAATGCGTGGTCGCCGGGCGCCCGTTGAGCAATCCTGCATAGGCCAGCAGAAATGCGCCATTGCAACTGGAAACCAGCGTTGTGCCTTTTTCATGGAGATCGCGAAGCCAAGCCACAAAGGGCGCGGCTTCATCAGGTCGAGCAGGTGGAGAAAGGCGCCCGGGTACGATCATGAACGTGGGCAGGTCACGATTTCCAGCGTCGTCTACCCTCACAAAAGCGTCTCCATGACGATGCCAGGTGCTTATGTACAAGTGAGGTCCGCCTTGATCAGACGAAAAGCTGGAAGCAACCGTCAAGAGATCAATCATTCCGTGGACAGTAGACATTTGGCAGCCCGGATAAACGAGCAAGCCGACCTCCGGTTCGGTTCGTGATAGTGGGGACTTCGCCATACGGATACGTCACTTTGTCAGTTACGGTTCGAAAAATGTCAGATATGGAGATCCCGTTCGCCTCCTCAGCCTCTTAACATCCTACCACAGTTCTTCAACAAGACAGCGGGCCTAGGAGGCGGTGAGATGCAGTACAAAATTTTCGGACGCACGGGACTTCGTGTTTCAACGCTTGCACTTGGTACAGGGAATTTTGGTACTCGATGGGGCCATGGGGCTGACCGAGACGAAGCCAGGCGAATATACGAAGCGTATCGAGCTGCCGGCGGAAATTTCATAGATACAGCGAACAACTACCAGTTCGGGGAATCCGAAACTCTGGTTGGGGAATTCATTACCTCAGATCGGGACAACATTGTTCTGGCAACCAAATATTCGCTGCCCGATGCGCCTGATGCCGGTCTCCAAATGACTGGTAACAGTCGTAGAACAATGGTCCGCTCTGTTGAAGCAAGCCTGAAACGACTGGGCACCGATGCGATCGACCTCCTGTGGGTTCACATGCCCGACGGGGTTACACCGATTGAGGAAATCGCACGCGGGCTGGATGATCTCGTGCGCTCAGGAAAAATCATTTATGCAGGACTATCGGACTTTCCTGCTTGGCGAATTTCTGCTGCGGCAACGCTCGCCGAAATGCGTGGTTGGGCAGGAATATCAGCCGTGCAGTTGGAATACAGTCTGGTAGAACGCAGCGCGGAGCGCGAGCTGCTGCCCATGAGCGACGCTTTCGATTTGGGTGTCGTCGGTTGGTCGCCATTGGGAGGTGGCCTTTTGACCGGCAAGTACCGCCGCGGTGAAAGCGGGCGAGCACAAGGACTTGGAGTCCTGACACACGACGAAAGCGATGCACGCAAGACCGCAACTGTCGACGCCCTGCTCTCATTGGCCGATCAAATCGGCGTCTCACCAGGGCAGATTGCCATTGCTTGGGTAAAGACAAAAGGCGTGCTGCCAATTATTGGGCCACGCACAGCTGCACAAATCGATGACAACGTTGGTGCCGACACTCTCACGCTCGAGCCCGATCAGATTTTGCAACTCGATGCGGCTAGCTCCATCGACCTTGGATTTCCTCATCAAATGCTCGCAGATACCGCAAACATCTCCCTTTTGAGCGCCGGAATGGCTGATCGCATTCGACCTCTCCGCCATCCGGTACGATAATCAAAGCTAACAAGGATATTGTCATGACAACAATTCTCGTTACAGGCTCCACCGGAGAACTGGGCCGGATGAGTATATCGGCGCTTTTGAAGCGCGATACTGGAGCCCAAATTGTGGGGCTCGCCAGAGATCCGGCAAAAGCAATAGACCTTTCCGACATGGGTGTCGAAATCCGTCAGGGCGACTACGGCGACAAGGCCTCGTTGAGTGCAGCGATGCACGGAGTAGACAAACTCCTTATGATTTCAACCGCGATGTTTCAGGACACGAAAACTCAGCATCGCAACATAATTGATGCAGCCCGTACAGCTGGGGTGAAACACATCGTTTACACCGGCATTCAGCGCCAAGAGGGCTCGGGATTTGCTATCGACATGGTGACGGAGACAGACCGCGTCACGGAAGAGGCGCTTGAGGAAGCCGGGCTGGATTGGACCATTTTACGCAATAGCCTTTACCTGGACTCGTTGCCACTCATTTTCGGCTCTCAGGTGGAAAGTAAAGGTATATTGGCGCCAGCAGGTACTGCACGGGCGGCCCTGGGTCTGAAAGCCGACTTCGCAGAGGCAAACGCCGCAGTTCTTACATCTGGTGGCCATGAGGGAAAAATTTATACCTTGGGTGCTTCCCGTGCCGGTTCATTGTCCGAAATGGCCGCGGTGCTCAGTGGGATCTACGGCAAGAATATTACCTATAGCGAGGTCAGCAGAGCCGACTTTGTTGCGGAGCGCGTATCCGAAGGAGTGCCCGACTTCGTCGCTGATTTCCTTGGCCAGTGGGCCGAAGCCATCGGTGCGGGAGAGTTTTCCGAGGTCACCGGCGACCTGGAACGCCTAATTGGGCGCAAGCCGACCGATTTCGAGGAGGGCTTGAAAAAGATATATGCGTAGTGACGATGAGGCAAAGAATGTAGCGAATTAACTCGTGTATTTAACGTGGTATCCGCTTTGGCCAAAGCTGACATATCCGCAATGAACTCTTCGCTCGCCTTTTTGGCAGACGGCTATATCCGGGAAACAAGTTCAACGGTTTCGCAAAGGATCACGGCATGTCTCACCTCAAGGCTCTTTAGCTCGCCTCCGCAGTCTCCATCGCCTCGTCCGCCGATACCCTCCATAAAGTCCGCTTCGGCACCGATTGGCTCGCCGAGGCCGATCATGGCGGCGTTTATCATACCGTCGTCGACGACACCTATGCCAAATACGGCCTCGACGTTGAAATTCAAAAAGGGCGGCCCCGGTACACAGAAGCGCGCCCTTTTCCTAACCGGCGAGGGTTTTACAACGGACGTTGACAACAGTCCGCACGCCTGGCGCCGATCGCCTTGCCTCGAGTGTCAATACGGTTTGCTGGTTGAGGCGATGAGCCATGCGGTCAGCAATGCACTTGCAGCACCGAGCCAGAGAGCACTCGGCACACCGAAATTGTCGACCGCGAGGCCGCCTACCAGTGCGCCAAGCCCGATCGCCAGTTGCGCGATTGACACGAAGAGCGCGGCGATGCTTTCCAGCCGGTCGGGCGCGGAGGTGAACAGGAAGGTTTGCATGGCGATCGGCAGCATGCCGAAACCGAACCCCCAGGCGACAACCCAGGCGACTGCGGCAAGCGTGTTGCCACCGGCCAACAACAATCCCGCAACAGACAAGGCGATCAGAAAAGCAGTGCCGGCAAGGGCAAAAACGAAGTTCCGGCCAGCAGCCCAGCCCCCGAACAGGTTTCCGGCGAACCCCGCCGCGCCATAACCGAGCAGCACCATGCTGAGTGTGCCCGTATCAATCCCGGTTGCGCCGATGAGGAAGGGAGTAATGTAGGTATAGGCCGCGAACTGCCCGACGAAGATGAGCACGGCTGCCGTCAGGCCGATCTGGACTCGTTGCAATCGCAACACGTCTGGAACCTGTTTCAATCCCGACCCCTTCTGCGCCCGGATGGACGGCAGCAGAAACTGGAGCGCCGCCACGACAAGCAGTGCGACGCCCGACACAAGCAGGAATGCGGTGCGCCAGCCGAACAGGTCACCGATCAGGGCGCCTGCGGGAACCCCCGCGACAGTCCCCAGCGAAACACCGGAGAAGATCAAAGCCGTTGCACGCGGTCCTTCCGCGCCGGAGCGCAGACGCGGTCCGAGCGAGCCGCCGATCGTCCAGAAGCCGCCGACAGCGATACCGAGCAGCACCCGGCCGAACATCAACGCCGCAAAGCCGTGAGCGGTTGCCACGATGACGTTGGAGACGACGAGCAGCATCAGCAGCGCGACAAGCACGCGCTTGCGATCGAAACGTGCGACAAATCCGAGGGTCATCGGCGCGGCAAGTGCTGCGAGAAAGCCGGGTACGGTTACCATCAGTCCGGCCGTTCCCTCGCTGATGCCAAGGTCAGCCGCGATCAGCGGCAGAAGCCCGACGGGCAGGAATTCGGTGGTAACAAGAGCGAAAGCGCCGATGCCGATGCTGGCGACTGCGGCCCACGAGGCGAGCGGTTTGCTGTCCGCGTGGCCTGCTGAAATAGTGCGGGAGACTGGCATGTCCATAGGAGGTTTCCTTTGGTGAAAAGCAGGGCAGACCGGAGAAGAAGGGTTGCTCTCCGGCTCGCCTGCGATGTTTTAACCGAACTTGACGAGGTTGATGGCTGGTAGTGGGCCACCGGGGAACTGCACCAGTTTGCCGCCGACCGAGACCGGGCCGAGATCGATGCCGGTGAAGCCGAGTCTGGAGATCAGCGCACCGACTTCCGCCTTCGCGCGTGCGTCGTCACCGGAATAGAACAGGACGCGTGAGCCACCCTCGGCTTTGGGATCGCCGGATAACAGGTGCGGTTGCAGATGATTGAAGGCTTTGACGACGCGGGCGCCGGGAACGAGATCGGCGAAGATCTCGGTGGAAAGACGACCGTTTAGTTCGGCCGGTTTGAACAGCGGCGCTTCGATAGGATTGTTGGCGTCGATGACGATGCGGCCGCCGAAGTCCGGCAGACTGGCGAGCGCCTTCGGCAGCTTCGACCAGTTGACGGCGACCAGCACGATGTCGGCGCTGGCCGCTTCTTCAAGTGTGCCCGCCCTGATGAAAGGCTTCAGTTCCGTTTCGAGGGCGGCAAGCGAGGCCGGGCCGCGGCTGTTGGCGATGGTTGCGGACATGCTGTTGCGAGCAAGCGCGCGGGCGAAGGCCGAGCCGATATTGCCGACTCCAATGATACCGATGGACATGCTGGTTCTCCTTTGAAGTAGGGGGAAGTGGCGCTCCGACATCGTAGCGCCGGAGGCAGATCAGGCGGTGAAGCCACCGTCAGCGAGGATGTCAGCGCCGGTCACGAAGGCGGCTTCGGCGCTTGCGAGATAGGCGACGACGCTGGCGATCTCGTAGTCCTTGCCATAGCGGCCGATTGCCATGCCGGGACCGACGATCTTGGAGACCGGACCGCCATCGGGGTTCATGTCGGTATCGGTCGGGCCGGGATGCACGGTGTTGACGGTAATGCCCTTCGGCCCGAGGTCACGCACCAGGCTGCGATTGAAGCCTGCAACCGCGCCCTTGGTCAGCGTATAGAGCGAGGCTGTCGGGAAGGCGGCATAGCGGGTCATGGACGAGCCGATGTGGACGATGCGTCCACCGGACTTCATGCGACGAGCGGCTTCCTGCGTGGCAACGAAGACGCCGGTGACGTTGACGGCGATCATCCGCTCGTAGTCCTCGAACTTGATCTCGTCGATCGGCCCGCCAAGCGCGATACCGGCATTGTTGACGAGGATGTCGATCGAACCGAAGGTTTCTTCCGTCTTGGCGACTGCGGCGCGGACGGCGGCCGGATCGCCGGCATCGGCCTGGATCGCAATGGCGCGGCCACCGGCTGCTTCGATTTCGGTCACCACGGCGGCCGCCTTGTCCGGCGAGGCGCTATAGGTGATGGCGACAGCTGCGCCATCGGCGGCGAGACGCTTGGCAATTGCCGCGCCGATGGAGCGCGACCCGCCGGTTACGAGGGCAGTCTTGCCGGTCAGGCGATGGGTAATACTGGTCATTGTCTTCACTCCGTTTGTGGTTTCGATGGAGCAAAGATGGCCGGTTTATTTCGTTTTGATTAGCTGGTAATGTCTTGTTCTTGTTTCAAGCAATCGTTGAAAGACATATGGAGACACTGGCCAATCTGGAAAGCTTCGTCAAAAGCGCCGAGACTTCTAGTTTTTCGGAGGCTGCGCGGCGCATGGCCCTGACGCCGGCTGCCGTTAGTCGCAACGTGGCGATGCTGGAAAGAAATCTCGGCGTGAGATTGTTCCAGCGATCGACCCGCAAACTTGTATTGACCGAGGCGGGCGAACGTTTCTTCCAGTCGATCCGAGGGAATCTCGACGCCCTGCAAACGGCGATCATTGATGTTTCATCCGGCGTGTCCGAGCCGGCCGGCGTGCTGAAAGTCAGCCTTAGCCCTACTTTCGGCGTCACGCATATTCTACCGCTGCTACCGGAGTTGCTACAACGATACCCGCTCATCCGCCCGGAATGGCATTTTGAGAACCGCCCGGTTGATCTAGTTGCAGAAGGCTATGACGTGGCAATCGGCGGGGGCTTTGATCTTGCACCAGGCATCGTTGCCCGAACGTTGGCGCCCGCCCACATCATTGCCGTAGCGTCCCCTGCCTATATGGCTAAGCGCACACCACCAGCCGATCCCGCCCAGCTCTCACAATTCGAGGGGATCGTCATGCGTTCGCTCCGGACTGGCCGCATCCGACATTGGGCAATGCGGAATGCCGCAGGTGCCGAAATGATCGCGACGTTACCCGAAATGATCGTCGTCAACGACCCGGCCGCAATGCGCGAAGCGGCAAAGCTCGGCCTCGGCGTGGCAATGCTTGCGATGCCCGACGTTTTACCGGAGCTTGAGAGCGGCAAACTCGTTCGCCTCCTGTCGCATTGGTATTCCGATGCTGGGGCGATTTCGCTTTATTATGCCTCGCGTACACACTTGCCGGCCAAAACGCGGGCATTTGTAGACCTTGTTGCAGATGCGTTCAAACGAGATCGGCTAGCCGAACGATTTGCCGGAAGCCTAGGATAAGCCTCTTTTGCAAACCGGTCTGTCGCAAGCATTTCAAGTGTTAAGCAGGTTTTGCGTGCGATATTCGCGACGATTGCAGGATAAGCATTTTCACGATTATCGCAGCGCCCACCGCATGGAAAACGGGCCAGTTGCACCTTTCAAAATCCGTTCCTCGAAAATCTTCTCGATTGCGACCCTTACCGCGCGCACATGCACCGGCATGTCATCCCGAATCTCGCAAATCTCGGCAACGGTCACCTGCGAGGCACGGTGTTAGAGGTTCGAATCCAATCCGGACCGCTTATTTCAGATAAAATATTGTTTTTTAAAAGTAAATCAGGCGATTTAACGGCCTGTGTGCTACGAACAAAAGGACAAATCGAACAGAGGTTCGAGAGGGTTCGCAACCCCATGCGGTGATGCTCTTCAACGAGGCCAGTGGCAGCATCACGAACAGGCGGCTTTGAAACTCACGTCGGCAATTTTGTGATCCTGGCTAATCCGCGAAGCCGACCACTCCACTGGGCGGGCGGTCAAAGATTGATCCGGCAAGCAAGCGGATGCTTTCAGGATCTGCGCATCCCGAAATGCTGAACGGATTGGCGAAACTCAGCGACAGGATATTGTTCTCAAGGAGTGGTCGGGAACCGTCGACTGGACGCTTTTTTCGAAGGGGGGTTGAGAGAGGGGGCAATGCCGCCTCCTGAGCTTCGCGCAGCAGTCGAAGACGTTGCGTCTTTTCCGCACGTTGAGCAGTCTCGACCGCGATGATCTGCTTGGCAGCGCTATGGGTTACTGAAGCTTTATTTTGAGTCGTCGGTTTATCAGGCTTGAAAAATGCCTCTTTCGTGATCGCCATGGCGACCTCCTTTCGGGACGGTATATGAACAGCAAGGGTGTGCAGGTGCCTCCCTCCGCGGCAAAAAGATGACGCAGGTGCCGTCAACCCTCGTCGTCCGGCTGCTCCTCAAGGGACGGGTCTTCGTGGACTTCCGCTCCCAATTGGTTCTCTATCTCATTTTGAGACTGTCCAAGGACCTGAAGAAGCGCTGAGTGCTCTGGTTTTCCAGCATGTTCTTCAAGAAAATCAGCAAGAGACGTACGCGTCTCATGCCCGCCGGATGGCGCATTGGCCTTGTGCACCACAGTCATTTGACCATCATCGACTTCCAGAAACCAGCGATCACCGTTGCTACTAACCGAAAATTCTTTAGTTTCGCTCATCGATGTTCCCAATCTTTTATGAAGCCGTTTGGCAGTTTTCGATTCCGGGAAAGACGTGCACCGCACCTGGAAGCAATACAACTTTGAATGCGATCCCGGACGATGCGATCAGCTCGACGGCAGCTCCTCGCAGTCTTTTAAAAACTGTGCGATAAGGTGCCGCGCAGCACGCATTCTGATCGACTGTTCTGTCGCATTGCTGAAGTTCCGCATTCCTGCATCGGCAAGCGCAGTATCCAGTCGTTCGAGTTCTTCGGCGGATGGTCTGGAGTTGAAAGACATCTCAACCTCTCAGTTCAATGTTATCCACTCCGAAACCTGGACGGAATGAACGTGTAGTGAGACACACTGCCGTTAGTCTCTGCGGAAGGTATGATGAGCGTTGCCCACGGCTCAAGACAACGGTCAACGTGGTCGAGCAACTTTCTTTGGAGCAGGAAGCAATCCCTCGCGCTGCATTTTCTTTTTCAACAGCTTGCGGTGGCGGCGAACGGACTCGGCCTCTTCGCGGATGCGCTTTTCGGATGGCTTTTCGTAGGCGCTGCGGGCCTTCATCTCGCGAAAGACACCTTCGCGCTGCAACTTCTTCTTCAGGACGCGAAGCGCCTGCTCAATGTTATTTTCCCGAACGATTACCTGCAAAATCTCTCCTCGCCTGACGCTGTGCTATTTGCTGGTTCTGAGAGCGGACAAATCGATCCAGCTCTTACCTGTTTTTTGATGTACGGATGCCCGCGTCACCTCAATCACACGTGCCGTGGAGGCTTCGGTATCGATATCGTCTTCGTCGATGTTGCGATCGAAATTTTCACCATTAAGACGGACCCGATAGCGTGCAACGCCGTATGTGATCGGCAACACCGCGAGGATCTGGCCCGTTCCCTTCGGTTGCACACTGCCACGCGTGCGTGCTTTAAGAACGATCGTATCGCCGGTGGTATAATGGACGTTCAGCATGAGAGCCTCCTGGCCCAGAAAAATAAAGGCCGGGCTTTACCCCGACCTCTGATCGTCATCCACTCTTGCCGCCAGTACATCCGTGGTCGGCCGTGAGCAAATGACAAATTTATGCCGCCTGAAGGTTGTCAGCCGAGCTTTTACCGGACTTGCGGTCCTGTACGATGTCGTAACGGACCTTCTGTCCATCAACGAGCGCGTTCAGGCCAGAACGTTCAACAGCCGAGATGTGGACGAAGATGTCCGTCGAGCCGTTATCAGGCTGAATGAAGCCGAAGCCTTTGGTTGAATTGAACCACTTTACGGTACCAGTGTTCATAACGATTTCCTTTCGAAGCAATCGTTGTTGTTCCCGCGAAACCTCGCGGGATTGGATCGATGTTTTTGAGAGGAAATCCGACGGGAGCTAAGCTCTGGACCGACGTCACAAGCAATGTGTCGATGACTGTATATACGATGAAGTTTCGAGATTTGCAATGAAATTACCGGATTTCACGGTCGATTGTTTTGAAGTCACTGTTTTAATGCAATTAAATTCGTCAAAATATTTTCTTATATGTTCGCTTTTTTACATTCCTGTTATTTTTCACCTGGGAAAAATCGGATGAGTTGAGTTGCCGTAATCTTTTCTCGGCTCACCGCATCTGAAGAAATACAGGATTCAATATTTCTACGCAGATCGACCGGAACTTCCGGCCCACCGGCCTTCAAAAGCTTGTCGCTCATCGCAAAAAGTGCCGTGACCTCCACGCTGCATTGGGAGGCCGACAGAGTTTCGATGGCGGAGGCTTTAAGGGATATCCCATCCAAATCCGTCCGGGCCGCATAAACGGTCAAAAGATACCAGACAGAAAAAAACACTCCCCAAAGCAGCATGCTGCCGAGAACATAAGCGCGCACAGGTTTTTCCTTACTATCTGCTGAGGACAGGAAGACCCTGAATAGCATATCGCGGGAGCGGTTTTCGAACTGTCACGCGTTCCCGCTTCTGTATCCCGAACAGGAAGAGCATTTCTTCCTTGAGGTCAGCGGGATCGGTCATTCCACCCTGAAACAGCTGGATAATCTTACGTGCGGCACCGTTGAAGGTTCGCTCGTCTTCTTCGAGCATATCAACGCCGAAACCCGCATCCGACAGCACGGATTGCAACATCTTCATATCGGCGGAGGTAATCAGGCCTTGTTCACTTGCGGAAGACATCATGTCCTCCTTTCGTTGGGGCCAAGGAATTGCACCTTGAAACGGCAACGCCCTTTTAAAAAGCTACCGAAGCAGCAACTCTGCGCGCTCGCATATCAATTGGCAAGGCAATTCTCACAAGCACGTGAGATACGACCTCACATCCTCGGCAGGCATACGGTATTTAGGAAATCGAAGTTCTTTTGCACTAGTCTGCAAACACGGGAAGGGCTACTTCCACATCAAAGGCGCCTTGTGCTCGTGCCGACACCGGCGCCGTTGGTAGCCTGATCGTGTCCTTCGGAAAAGCTGGATGGTGGTTCCTTGTTTACGCAGCAGCAGTTGGCATCAATCCTTTCGTCACTTCCCGATCCCGCGTTTATTCTGACCCGCAGCGGCCGTTACGCCGCCGTGTTCGGGGGCAAGGATATAAGGCACTATCACGATGGCAGCGGCCTTGTCGGGCTCAGCATGTTCGAGGTGCTGAAAGAGGAGAAAGCACTGTGGTTCGCGGCCCAAATCCGCAGGGCACTGGAAAGCGGCGTCCTCCACATCGTCGAATACGAACTCAGCGGCAGTGACGTGAAGGGCGCCGGCGACGGTCCGGATTATTCCATATGGTTTGAAGGCCGTGTTCAGGCGTTGAGTTTCCCGGTCGAGGGCGAAGATGCCGTCGTGTGGGTGGCGAGCAATATCACCGACAAGAACGAGACCCAGCAGAAGCTGCGCCGGTTGAGCGAAACGGACGCGCTGACCGGACTTTATAACCGCCGCAAGCTGATTTCGACCCTGGATGACCGGCTGGCGGTGTTTGAGCGGGAAAAGGCCCAGACTTCGGTGCTGGTCTTCGACATCGACAACTTCAAGCGCCTCAACGACGAGATGGGCCACCACGCGGGCGATGCAGCCCTTGTGGAAATCGCGCGCCTGTGTCGTCAGCACCTGCGCCAGAGCGATATCGTCGCCCGTTTTGGCGGTGATGAATTCGTGGTCGTGATGCCCGGCACCCGTCGCCTCGATGCACTGGAAATCGCTGAGCAGCTCCGTGCCTGCGTTCCCGCCAGTCTCAGGGAAACATTGCGTTACGAATCGACGATCAGCGGTGGCGTGAGTGAATTTGGTCTGCCGGACCGCTCCTCCAGCGACATATTGAGACGTGCCGATGAGGGACTGTACCGATCCAAACGGGCGGGCCGAAACAGGGTGTCGGCGCTATAGAGCGTTTCCTTGTTAAGTGGAAACGCTCTATAGCCTGACCTGGTCCGGAGCAGCCGCCACTTGCGCTCGCGCTGCGGCGACGGGGCGCGACCCCAGACGGGACGCACCGGAAAGCCCCATGGACGGAACTCCCTCTTCTTCGACAAGATTGGCGTGCACCTGTAGACGCAGGCCGACGATCGCAACGATGATGAAGAACCAGACAAAACCCGTGCTCAACATGAACAGGGTTTCAAGGAAGCCGTAGAGCAACGTATACAGCCAAACACTGACATAAAAATGCGTCAGAGGGCTCTTGCGTACCGTCTCGCTCATCTTACCCAGATAATGCAGCGGCAGTACGAAAATCCAGACCAGCACCAGAACCAGCCCCGGCACTCCCGCCGCCAGCAGCAGGTCGAAGTAACCGTTGTGCGAATCCGGCGCCGTTGTCGCCCAGGTGTTGTTCTCGGTGAAGCTGCTCATCAGCGCATCACTTCGCCAGAACGCCTGATAGCCGTAGCCCATCAGCGGGCTCTGACGGATGTAGTCTATCGAAACGGTCCATATGTCCGTTCGGCCGGTGAAGGTGGCGTCCATACCGAGTTTCGTCAGCATGCCGGAAAACACGGGATCGACCGTCGTACCGACGGTCACGACAGCAAACACGCCCAGAAGCCCCGCCACGATCATGTAACGCCACTTGGGCCAGCGCAGGATGAACCAGCAGACCGAAAAAATGATCGGCATCAATCCCAGCGCCGTCTTGCCGCCGGACTTCACCAGGAACACGAGCGACAGCACAAAGATCGCCAGCCCGCCAAGGAGTGACCACTTCCTGCAGAGATAGACACCCGCGATAATCAGGATCGCCATGACCGATGCGGCTTCGTTCTTGTGACGGAAAACACCGCGCCAGTCTCCGGCCAGCAGAGGCTCAAGCGCATCGGACGCCTGATGGATCGACCGGGACGGCAAGGCGACGACGCCGAAATAACAGAGAAACAGGACCGCAAGCGTACACACGGCAAGCAGAGAGGCGAAATGCCGTTCGGTGCGTGGCAACTGCAGGAAACCGGCGGCAAGGACGCAGATGATGGCGCACATGACAAGCCGTCGCAACGAAAACAGCGGCGCCTCTCCGACCAGTGAAGTCAGTGCGTACCAGCCGAAAATCGCCGCCATCCACAAACGCGGCGCGAAGATCAGCGGGAATGAGCGTTCCCTCGCCATGAACACTATGAAACTGACAAGCAGAATGATGGCGGTAAGCTGATTGAGAAGGCTGGATCCTGCCGCCATGGCGGACCCCGTATAGGTCGTCGAAAGAGAAATGTAGGGTGCAAATCCGACCGTGAAATAGAAGAAGGTCAGATAGAACAGCGCATCACGCCAGAAGCCGTAACCATGATCTTCGTTCGCTTCGGCCATGAGGGACTTTCTCTTTCCCGCTCCTGCACATCCTCAAGTCAGAACGGACGCTCCACTCGCTTCGCTGCAATATCGCTGCCATCCGTAACAGCGATTATAAACCGGCACACGGAATTCGTGCAGTCCTATTTTCACCGGAATACGAATCTTCACCGCTGAAAATATCACATTCCGCTAATATGGTTAAGTTCGGGATGAAGGACTGGCATGGCACTTTTCAGCCACCAGTTGTCATGGCGACGGGCGTGAAAAACGCTTTCGTCGAGGCCCGCTTGCGTAAACCATGACGGCATTTGCGTTCCAGCTGTGCGGCAATTTGATTTGCCAGCCGCCCAAATCTCCGTTTTTATGCATGATCTTAATATTATGAAATGCATTTGCTGATTTAGTAACACCTAAGATATCGACGGGCATGGGAAGCTGACGGTGGACGTTCAGGCAAGAACCAGCAAGAGCGATGTAGGCGAACATGGCAGATCCAGCATCGGGAATCGCACGCCCGGCGTGCGCCCCATGCTCAGGGAAGACGTTGCGTGCGTCGAAAAACTGATCGATTCCGCGTTCGGAAAAACCCACCGCATTGCAACTTTCGATTTCCGTTCCTACATCGAAAACGTATTTTTCGGCAGCCCGGTTTACGATCCCGCCCATGGCAGCATCGTCTACGATGTCGGAGAAAAACAGATAACGAGCGTTGTTCTTGCCCTGCCGATGCGCTTCATCGTCGGGCGGGACCCTATTGTCGGACGTCTGTTATGCGCCTTCGCTTCGGACAGTGAAAAAGGCGCTGCGGGTGCTGCCCGTCTTTCACGAACAATGCGCCCTTCCCAGCAGGATCTGTGCTTCACAGACACGTCTTCTCCGGTCAGTGCCGATCATTGCCTGGCAATCGGCGGCATTATCCTGCCGATCGAGAGCCTTCAGTGGCACAAGGCGCTCAAGCCCCTGTCGAGCATGGCCCTGCGGCTGTCGCGACGTTTGCCGTTTGTCGGCTCCCGGCCCATACTTTCCATGCTTGGCGTCGGTGATTGCATCCTGCGTTCATGGAAGCGCGGCATAAGACCCAAAGGCATCAACGGGCTAACCGCCAGACCCGCCGATTTCGAAACCTTCCGCCTGCATGCCCTGTCGATGATCGAACGCTTCTCGGTCCGCCCGGAGTGGTCGGCGGATGAATTCCATTGGCTGATCGCGATGGCGAACGTCAACGAGAGCATGGGCAAGCTTGCCTGCCGCACCATAGAAGACAGCCAGGGCAAGGTGATCGGTGCGGCGTTGTTCTTTGGCCGTCCGGGCAAAACCGCCTACGTGCTGAACATCGTCACGGCCGCGAGCCGCGAGCACGACGTGCTGGCGCAGCTTTTCAGGCATTTCGATGATGAGGGTTATGCTCATGTCACGGGCATGTCCCAGTCGTTCCTGATGAACGCGCTTTACCGCCACAACCATATGACGTTCCGCCATCGCGGCTACTTCTGCATCACGACACGCAACGAGGAACTGAAAGACTGCGCGCTGCGTGGCGACATCTACATCGGCGGCCTCGCCTCTGAAAGCTGGAGCAGGCTCATCACAGACTATTGAGGCCGGGCGAGAACCTCATTCCTCTTCGTCGGCAAGCAGTCCGTCGTATACCTCGAGCAAGGCTGCCGCGATGGCTGCGCCGAGCGCATTGCCAGCGTCACGGATGCCGGCTTCGTCCATGTCGCGAACGGCCACCGCGAGATCAGAGGCTTCGTTCGCAACGATCAGCTTGGCGCGCTCAATCGCCCAAAGACCGAAATCGCCGCGATTGTCTATGGATATGGTTTCACTCGTCACAAGCCTTCTCCGTTATCTGTTCCCACCCATGGGCGTTTGCTGGCCGAATGGGAACGCTCTAAACCACAGAGTACGGAATTATGCACGCTTTCATGATGGCTACGAATTTTAGAATAGAGAAATATAGGGTGTCCCACCGGCATTTATGAAAATATTAATGATAGTTCTTCGTAGTGTTTGAATGCTTGCAGTCTAGCATGCGAATGACTGAGTAACGAAACGATGGCCGATTTGGACACCGGAAAAAGTTCGACGGGAGACCACACCATGGAAGCGGAAAGGCCGAATACGATCTGGCCTGTGATTCCGCTTGCGACGTTGCCAATCACCGACGCCACCATGGAAGAGACCGCCGAAGACTTCATCCGCCGGGCGTCTGCCCCGCGCAAGACGGGTGAAAAGCCTTTCTATTCGACGTCAGCAAACGGTCAGGTCATTGCGCTTTGCCATCAGGACCCAGAGTTCGACTCCGTGCTGCGGCGCGCGGACCAGATCCACGCAGACGGCATGTCTCTGGTCATCTTCTCGCGACATTTCGGGCCCAGCGCCCTGAGGGAGCGCGTCGCGACCACCGATCTTATCCACACAGTTGCACGCCGTGCGGAAGAAACCGGCGCACGGTTCTACTTTCTCGGCGGCTCCGAGGACGTCAACGGCGCCGCGGTTGCGGAAATGCAGACGCTCTATCCGCGTCTGGTTTTCTCCGGCCGCCACAACGGCTATTTCAAGCAGGACGAAGAAGACGCCATCATCAGGGATATCGTCGAATCGCGAACCGATATTCTCTGGGTTGGCTTTGGCATTCCGCTGGAACAGCGTTTCGTCTCCCGCAATCTCGACAAGCTTTCCGGCATCGGTGTTATCAAGACGTGCGGAGGCCTGTTCGATTTCATCGCCGGCAGGAACAGCAGGGCGCCGCAATGGATGCAGGATATGGGTCTGGAATGGCTCTACAGGGCCATGCTTGAACCGAAGCGGCTCGGAAAACGCTACCTGCTCACAAATCCGATCGCGATCTACTCCCTGCTAAAACACCGCAAGCGCGCCACCCGGAACGCCGTTCCCGCAGTGCGTCCCGATACCGGCGGAATCAAGAAAAACGGCTGACTCTACGGACGCCCCTAAGCATCCGACACGTTGGTGCCAAATAAAGCGAAGCAAAAATACAACAAGCTTCGCTCTGATATATCTCCGCACAGATCAACAGATATAAATTCGATTGCAACTAACCAATGCCGGGATACGTTCAGAAAATACTATAGATTGACTCGAATCGAATGCATATTGGGGATGTCGATGTTGATGACGGCCATTTCTATTCTGGTTTATGGAATTGGCACCCTCATCTCACTTGTCATGACCTATATTGAAGGCGCCCGCCGGGACAAGGAATGGGACATATACCGCATCGGCGGCATCGTTCTCTGCTTCGTCTGGCCTCTTCTTCTGCCGGTTTTCGTCATCTCCGCCTTCCTGTCCATGTATGGAAGACGCAAACGGCATCCACCGACCATGTCCCTCAGCACTGAAAAGGCGTTTGCCGCTCCGGGCATCTCCGGACGCACCTGACGGCAACGGGACGCAGCGACATAGTCAAAGACCGAGCGAGTTGGCAGCCGCCTCGACGGTCATGACCTTTGCGCCGCCGGACAGCGCCGAACGGACGAGGGTCTGGAGTTTGCTATCCGGGCATCCGTAAAAACTTGGCGACGGCGACACGTCGTGGGTGAAGAATATCAGCCACCCGCCATTCGCCAGCACATCGGCCAGCCAGTGATCGGCAGCGTCGAGATAGCTCTGATCCGGCCTCAGTTCGACGGCTGCGAGACTGTGCAGATCGGTTCCGCCACGATTGATACCCGCCTTTATGCCACGCGCCGTTTTGAACCGCTTGCGCAGCAAAGGCTGCATGAGGGGCGACGCCATGCCGAACGGAACGGAGAAATTCCTTATCCGGTCACCGTGATCGAATGCGGAAAGTACCTTGTCGTTGCGGTTGAGATCCGCAGCCAGCCCTGCCCGCGAAAAGCTGGAAAGCTTCCGGTGCGAAAAGGTGTGGCAGGCGATCTCATGGCCTTTGGCGGCAAGGTCCGCGCATCCGTTTGCGGGAACCATCTTCTGGTTCTCGTCATATCCATCGATGAAGGTCCCGGACACATAAAAGGTTCCGCGCACGCCTTCATCTTCGAGGATACGCGCGCCACTCGTCCACGCGCTTTCCGGCACATCGTCGAAAGTGAAGGAAACAATCGGTTCCGCCGCAGCGATCTGCACCGACGGTCCCGGGAAATATTGCACCAGCCGGTTGTTCAACCGGTCTGCCAGCGTACCTATCTTTTGCGTCATCCACTGCCCCCCGGCGTGTCTGCGTTTATGGTCCTTCTTCAAGTACATTGTGAGCCTGATGCTTCAGACAATACACTGCAATAAGAAGAGAAGACCAGATAGGTCCTGTTCCGGTAAAAAAATTGCTCTCAAGACACGAAGAAAGAAGCGCATAGACCCAGATTCGCGCAAAAAGTGTTGTGAGTGCGGGATAAGTGCCACGGTCGACGGCTTTCCGGAAGTCGTTCGCCGGTATGATGACGAGCCAGACGATCGTGAGAACGAAGGCGGGCAGCCCACCGTTCAATAGGCTTTCGATATACCCGTTATGCGCGTGATAGGCCGCCACGGCCCATGTGCCGGCGATATCTGCCTGTGAAAGCAGCCTCTCGCTGGCCCAGAAGGCCTGGAAGCCCTGCCCGAAGATCGGCGACTGCGCAAAGGTATCGAACGAGAGACGCCAGATGTCCGTTCGGCCGGTGAAGGTTGAATCGATCCCGAGACTTTCGACCAAGCTCTGTATGCTCGGGAAGTAGGTCGAGCCCACCGCGAGAAGGTTGAGAAAACCAAGCAGACCACTGATCATCAGAAGGGTGCGGCTGGCATGCCGTTCCATGAACCAGACCAGCACGATGCTGACCGGCAGAAGCATCGCCGCGGTCTTGCCATTGGTTTTCCAGAGGAAGAAACCCGCCAGCACCGCAATCGCGATTCCGCCGACCGTCGACCATGCATTTCGGAGATAAAGCCCGATCAGGAACAGGATGATCATCGCCGGTGCGGCGGCATTCTTGTGGTTGAAGATGCCGCGCCAGTCACCCGCTAGCGCCTTTTCGTCGAGATCGAAAGGCTGATGGATCGAGCGCGAACTGAGAAAGATCACGCCCAGATAACAAAGTGCCAGCAGAATGATCGCGAAGATCGCCATCATCCGGTCGAACTGCCGTCGGTCGTGCGGCATCACCACGAGAACGCTGGTGATGAAGCAGAGAAGCCCGGTAAAGACGAGGCGCTGCAACGAGGTGCCAGGCTGCGCGCCGACAACGGAGCAGATCGCCAGCCAGGAAAACAGCAGCAGGATGGGCAGCCTTGGCCGCAGCAGAAGCCCGGTCAGCCTGTGGCGCAGGGCAAAGGCTCCGAGCAGCATAGCAATGACAAGACCCGTCAGTTGGTTCGCGGCAGCATGCGGCACCGGCGGTGCTGCCAGATTTTCAAACGGTGCGACGGAGATCCAGATGTAAAGCAGCGTGACGACAAAAAAAACCGCGTCGCGGCGGCTGTTTCCAAGCGCCATTGGATTGCTATGTGGGGAAACCGGCTGCGTATCAGCAAAACGCGGCATTTTTGCCTGCCTCCGGCGCAGCGAAACGGTTCATTGCCCTGCCTTGCGGTGAACGGCAACGTCCCGTTTTTTGGGAAACCCTTCGCGTCCTACCAGTTATAAACGGTGATTATGCTCAGTATTGTGCAATTGCTTTAACCCTCTCTTACCGCAGACGGGATAAGACGGAGGAAATTACCGCTAAAACCGTCCGGATTTGCAAGTCGTTTACGCGGCGATGCCATATTACACGAGGTAATCTGGCAAAGCTGGAACACAGGGAGACTTACGGTGTCGCTCAAAACGCCGCGGCTCGGCCACCTGGTCCGACTGGGATTGTCCTACATGGCGTCCGGGGGCTCGCTCCTGATGTCCAGTGCTGCCCAGCTTCTGACCTTCGCCCTTCTGGCGCGGCACCTCGGCGTCGAACAGTTCGCGCTGTATGCGTCCATTACCGCCGTCACCAATCTGGGCGTCCAGATCTGCGGCATAGGTGCGCAGGAATCGCTGATCCGCCGCGTTGCGCAGGATCGGAACATGTTTCCCGTCATGCTTGGCCACAGTTATCTGCTCAGTGCCGCGACGGGCATCATCCTGACGATCATCGGCATGATCACCATTCCGGTCTTCTTCCCGACCTCGGAAAGCCTGATCGACACCCTTATCACGACCTTCCTGATCCTCTTCACCAACCTCGTGCTGCTGAAGGTCATCTCGCTTTCGACCCAGAGCTTCATCGCCCATTCCGACTTCGGCTCGGCCAACAAGCTGGAAGTGATGTTCGCCGTCGCACGCACCATTGCCGCCGTCATGGCCTGCCTTGTCTTCAGGGTCGAGACGGTCGAGGCATGGGCCTTGTGGAACCTCGCGGCGCATATGATCGCTGCGGTGATTTCGGTGAAGGCGATCGGCAGGCTAGGCAAGCCGGTCTATCGTCTGGTGCACGATGAAATCCGCATCGGCATCCTGTTCTCAACCCAGTTCCTGTTCAAGGCCGTGCGCGGCAACGCCGACATTCTCGTCCTCGGCGCGATTGCAAGCGCCGAAGTGCTCGGCAGCTACTCCATAGCGCGGCGTATTCTGGATAGCTCCTACCTGTCTGTGGAAGCCCTCAACCGACTGATCTATCCGGGGTCGGCTTCCGCCGCCCTCCAGGGCATCACCAAGACCATCGAGCGCGCCTATAACGTGCTGAAGGCCGCCCTCTTCATCGCAATCGGCAGCGCAACCGCGATCTTCATCATCGCACCTTTCCTACCGCTCCTGTTCGGTGACGAATACGTGTCGCTGCCGATCATCACCCGCGTGCTGTGCTGGGCCGTGCTGCCCATGGCCGTTGCGGCAACGGCGCTGGAAGCACTGGGCGCTTCCGGACGGCAGGACATCCGCGCCAAGATCTGGAACAGCGGCAATCTGCTCGGTTCCGTCGTCGTCGCCCTGTGCACCTGGTCCTTCAGCATTTCGGGAACCATCGGCGCTTATTTCCTCGTGGAGATCGCCATTGCAGCTGCGGTCTGGATCGCGCTGCTGCGGCTGCGCCGTAACAAGCCGGCTTTCGCGGGAGCGGAATGACCGGAACTGCGCAAAAAGCAGGGAGTCAGCCCTTCTTGACTGCCTTGTAAGGCGTCAGCGTCACGCCGAGGCTCGCCATCACACGCCCGACGGACATCAGCGGCGGATGGGTAGCAGGTAGAAGCGAGCCGGTTCTGGCCAAGGCCGAAACGGCGCGGATCAGCGACAAACCGAGGCTGACGGCATTTTTGGCAGCCAGCAGAACGCCACCTTTCAGACCGGGGCGATTGGCCCGGTCGATGCTGTAATTGATGATGCCGGTTCTCAGCGACCGCGTCATGATCCAGCGCGGTGCCATGCGGGTTTCCGGCACATATTCGATGATGATGGCTTCGGCGCTCCACGCAAAGCTGAAGCCCGCATGCCGGCAGCGCGTGAAGAAATCCATGTCACCGCCGCCCAGGAAATTGAACTGCACGTCGAATTCCGGTTTAGGGAGCGTGTCGAACACCCGGCGCGAAATCAGGCAGTTTCCGGAACCATGGATCTGATCCACCCGTCCGGTCGGCGCTTCTATGGAGCCGAACAGCGGATGGGCGAGCACCGACTTTGGAGCGGGCACATCGAATTCTCGGTTCACCGGACCACCGACGATATCCGCGCCGAAGGACTTTGCCGTCTTGACCATTTCCGATAGCCACACGGGAGAAGCAGCCTCGTCGTCATCGATCATCAGGAACCATTGCGCGGACGGGTAGGTCTGGCGCGCCGTCCGAAACGCCGTGTTGATCGCGTAACAATTGCCCTGCGTCGGCTCGACCAGCGCCTGCCCGGCAAGACCGGTTTCGGCAAAAAACTGACGTGCGACGGCAAGCCCCGCCTGCCCTGTTCCGTCATTGTCGACCACGACGATGGCAAAAGGAAATTCCGTCTGCTGCGCGGCAAGCGACTGAAGCGTTTTGCCCAGACCCTCTGGCCTGCGGAAACTCGGAATGCAGACAACCGCTTGCGGAAGGATCTCTGTCATGAATGCTCCTAAATCCCGGCAATCGCGGCAGCGGAAAAGATGACGGCGCGCAGGCTCTGGCGCGGGCGATGCACCAGCGTATCGGCAAGCGCCGAGAACGCCTCGCGATAGCGGTGGGCGCGAAACGCCTGCGCCACGGTATAGGCATTCATATGGGTTTCGGATTTGTGACGAAGCCGCGCCAGTTCTCTGGGGCTGACGGCCGCAACAATGGCAGGATCGGTGAAAACGGCACGGATCGCCGGTTCACAATCCTTGAAGGTCAAAAGACGGTTCATCATCACGCTCGTCCGGTGCACGCGGTAATCCAGCACATGGCATCCCGGCAGATAAACGAAGCGACCGACCGCGGCCAGCCTGCACCAACCATACCAGTCTTCGGCATAACGCAGGGTTTCATCGAAACCGCCAAAATCCTGAAAGGTCCGCGTGCGCACCAGCATGATGCCGCCGTTGACGATGAAGTTTCCGCCAAGAAGGGCGGGAAGAATATTGCCGCTCGGCTTTTCCCGGCGGCGGATGAGATTGCGATTGCCGATCTTGGCCCCGTCTTCGTCGATCCGCTCGTAATCCCCATAAACGGCAACCACGTCATCGTCCGAAATACCAGCGCAAAGCGTCTCGATAGAGTCCGGCTTCAAGCGGTCATCGGCGTCGAGAAACATCGACCACGTTCCACGCGCCTGTGACAGTCCGAAGTTGCGGACGGCGGAAACACCCTGCCTGCCCTGCGGTCGGGTCAGCAACCGGACACGCGGGTCGCTGAAACTTTCAACCTTGCGGGCCGTGCCGTCCGTGGAACCATCGTCAACGACGAGAATTTCCACGACGCTTTCGCCCTGCATCAGCACGCTCTCGATCGCCTCCACGATATAACGCTCGCCATTGCGAACCGGGATGACAATCGAAACGGAAATCAAGACATCTACTCCGTGGCGTGTAAAGCAGACTTCGCACAGTGAAGTTACTACCCGATTAACCGGATAGACGGTAGTTGTGTCAGGGGTATAGCCAGCATTAACCTTGCGGCGTTTTAATATGCAATTTGTAATGTCACGCTGTTATAATTTGGGAAAATCGATTGCGGAGGCTGGGGTGAATGCCGATCGGACGTCGAAACTTTCTGTACGGTGCGGCAGGCGCGGGTCTTGTTCAGGCATTGCCTGGCCTTGCACACGCCGCGCAGAAGAAAAGCACTACCAGAACCGCTCCCTATGGCGCGGCGGTGTATCTTCCTGACCTGCAGACTGACAGCCGGATCGGCGAGGCCATCGTCAGATATTGCTCGCGCCTCACACCCGTCACGGAAATGAAATGGGAGATCATGCGGCCTTCGGAAGAAGTTTTCGATTTTTCCGCAGCCGACGCTCTTGCCAACTTCGCCCGCGAGCACAAGCTCGCCATGCACGGCCATCCGCTGATCTGGTATGCCTCCAACGCGCCGTGGTTGTCGTCTGTCAGCAGCTCGAAGGTCGAAAAGCTGATGGAAACCCACATCGTCAAGACAATGGAACGCTACAAGGATGTCGTTCATAGCTGGGATGTGGTCAACGAGCCGATCCCCGACGTGCCTTACAATGCAAAGTCCCGGCGCGACGCCTGGTATTATGGCGCAGGAGCCGATGCGATTGCCAAGGCGTTCAGGATCGCCCACTCTGTCGATCCGAAGGCGCAACTCGTCCTGAACGAATACGATGTGGAATTCTCGGTCGAGAAGTCACCCGCCAAGCGCGCCGCCTTCCGCGATCTCATCCTCGAGCTGCTCGATCAGGGCGCACCGATAAACGCCATCGGGCTGCAAGGCCATCTGCGCGGCGGCTGGCCGATTGCCAAGGACGAACTGGCCGCATTCACAAGCGAAATGCGCGGCCATGGCCTTGACGTTTTGGTGACGGAACTCGACGTCATGGACCAGACCCTTCCCTCACCGGAAGCCGAACGCGACATGCTCATCAACGCGCAGCTCAGGGACTTTCTCGAGGCGGCCTCCGCAGGCGGTTCGCTGTCCTCGATCACCACCTGGGGTATTTCCGACCAGTACACCTGGATCCGCTGGGCCTACCCCCGCAAGGATGGAACGGCCAATAGACCCCTGCCGCTCGACTGGAGCTTCAACGAAAAACCCATGATGTCCATCATCAACGAATTCCGGAGCCGCGGCGCATGAATGGTGAAATGCCCCTGCCGCCTGTCAGCAAGGCGCTACAGGTCAATCTGCACCCTTTCGATGCCGCGCATGCAGCTCTTACCTTACCGCACCAGCTCAGAATCTGGGGCGGTCAGGTCGACCGCATTCTGCTCACCGTCGACACCGGACAGGTTGGTGCCGGCCGTTACAAGGGCAACGGCTTCGAACCCGCCAGAAAACGCCTGTTCGACATGCTGGATGAAATGCAGGCGAACTATCCGCATCTTCATGTCGATGAGGTCGATTACGGTGACTCAGCCCGCAAGGCGATTACCGACACCTTCTTTTCCCGCTCAGCGGTTCCCTATCCTGCGAAGGCCTTCGATGGCGGGCCGTTCCATGTCTATTTCCACGGACTGAAGCGCGCCAACGCCCGCTACGTGCTGCACATGGACAGCGACATGATGTTCGGCGGTGGTAGCCAGAGCTGGTTCGATGAGGCAATCGAGCTGCAGAAGGACAATACGGACGCGCTGTGCATCACGCCGTTCTCCGGCCCGCCCACCGTGCGCGGCGATCTTGATATCAGCCGACATGTCGGCATGCCGGGAGTGAAAAACATTCCCGCCCCGCGCAAGCTGCCGACGCGTGTTCCCACCTGGCGTTTTGCCACGGTGTCCACCCGTCTGTTCATGATCGACATGGAACGCTTCGCGAAGAAGGTGACATCGTTGGAACTGCTTCAGCCGGACCTCAAGCGCCGCATCCGCTCCTACGCCTATAATCAGCAGCCGGTTTCCATGCCCGCCGAAGAGGTGCTGAGCACCAACATGATGCGGCGTGGTGTCTACCGGCTCGATTTTCTCGGTGAAGGAAAGGGCATGTATTCACTGCACCCGCCTTACCGCTCGCCGGAATTCTATGCCGCCCTGCCCGCTATCGTGGAGCGCATCGAAAAAGGCGATATTCCCGAAGGCCAGCTAGGCGATTTCGACATCAACGGTTCGATGATGGACTGGACGAGCGCGCTTGCCGCCAAGACGAAAAGCAAGCGCTACGCCAAGGCGCTGCGACATCTGATTACGGCCAACATCCAGCGGTTTGGCAAAGCCTGACCGAACCGCCAACGCATGGGCAGAAAATCGGAAGATGGATCAGGCGTAACGCGCCGCCGCCACGTCATGGTCGTTGCGACGCAAGTAGCGCAGCAGTCCGAGCACCACCGCGATTCCTACTCCAAGGAAGACACCGCCTGCGCCACCGGCAATCAGGAAGGTCAGTTTACTTGGTGGCCAGCTTCTTGAATTCGCCTCAACCGGCTGCGAGATGACCCTGACATTGGTGGAATCGATGGCCTGCTGCTCGGCGATCTGGCGTGAGCGGGTGAGGTAGGTTTCGTAGATCGCGGCGGCCGAGCTGGCATCGCGCTCCAGATCGCGCAACCGTACCTGCGCCTCGTTGTCGGTGAACACGTTGGCGCGTTCCGCAACCGCCTTCAGCCGCAGGGCATCGAGCGAGGAGCGGGCTTCGGCAACATTGGTTTTGGCCGCCTGCAGGATGCGCTGGGCCTCTTCCGCGATGCCGCGCTCCAGCATGGCGCGTTCGGCGCCCGCCGTTGCCAACCGCGGATGCCGTGCACCGTAAGTCAATGTCATGGCGCCGATCTGCTGCTGCAACGTGCTGTACTGCGCGCGGATCGTGTTCATGGTCTGACTGTCGAAGATGGCGTCGCTCTGCGTGCGGTTCTGGGCAATGGCCGCTTCCATCTGCTTTAGGCGGGATTCCTCCTGAATGACACGCTGCTGCGCTGCCAGAACCTGCGCATTGAGTTCGCCGGACGTCTGGTCGCTGACAAGCTGGCCATTGTTTTGCTGCAAGCCGTTTTCTCGGCGGAAATCCGCCACCCGCTTTTCGGCATTCGTGACATTCTGGCGCATCTCCTCAAGCCGCGCCTTCAGGTCGCCGACGACACGCTGGCTGCTGTCGGAGTTCATCTGGAACAGCTCGCTTTCGAAAGCCTTCACGATAGCTTTCGAAACCTGGACCGACTTTTCGGCATCGTTGGTCCAGACAGATAGCGTAACCACGAAGGAGCGCGGATCGCGTTCCGCCGCCACCCGGTCGCCGAGCGACCGAAGCGCCCCGATCTTGTTGTCGCCATCTTCCGGGCGCGACGAGAACATTGCCTTCAATCTTGCAATCGGCGGCGGATTGATGAACTCGCCGTCCTGATCGAGCTTCAGCTCGTCCACCACCCGCGCCAGCACGTTGCGCGACGTGATGGTGCGCAGCTTGCTCTCCACTTCGAGGATTTGCGTGTCGCGCTGCTGGTTCGGCGAAAAGACGCCATCGTTGACGACGTTCAGATTGGACGGATTGACGACGATATCCGTGTAGCTCGTGTAGCGCGGCGGTGTCATGGTGGCATAGGCAAGGGCCACCGCGACACACAGGATGATCGCCAGAATGATCCAGAGAATGCCGTCACGCAGCCATGTCAGAACCTCGTCGACGCCGATCCGGTCGATATACTTGAGGCCGGGCAATGCACTGGAAAGACTGGCGGTCGGTGACGTCTGCGCGACAGACTTTTTTTGAACCTTCGGCGGCTCGGTCACCGGCGGCGCCTTGGTCTCCAGATGCTCTTTCAGCACCGTGCGCTCGAAAACCTCGTCGTCATCGACAAGATCGTCCAGCAGCGAACCCTGCGACTTTGCCGGAGATGCTTTCTCATCGAGCGGACGTGTTTGCTTATGTCCCGCCTTTTTAAGCCTGTACATCAGCCAATCCAACTCGAACAAACCACAAAAAGGCCTCGAAACGCTCTTGCCTGTCGCAAAGACCCCATTCGGTCAGCGAGTCTAGGGTGAACGGGTGAATTTTAGGTTACCCTTTCCCAGCGCCATCATCGCCCATTTGCGCGGGCAGCGAAAGTGATGATTGACTCGCATGGATCGATACGGTCTTCTAGTCGTTATATATTTGTATTATCCATTTGAACCTCAAAGATTTTATCGCACTGGAGTTTGGCATGAGCCTGAAATTTGGAACGAGCGGTCTTCGTGGCCTCTCTGTCGACCTCAAGGGAAAAGCCTCCGCCGTCTACGCAACGGCATTTGCACGGCACCTTCTCAAATCAGGTCAATCCAAGGCTGGTGACCCCATTCTCGTCGGCCGCGATTTCCGCGATTCCAGCCCCGACGTTTCCGCGACCTGCATCGGCGCGCTGAAGAAAGCGGGCCTCGTGCCGCTCGATTGCGGTACCGTCCCAACGCCGGCCCTTGCCCTTTATGGCCTGTCTCTGAAGGCTGCTGCCCTGATGATTACCGGATCGCATATTCCGGCCGATCGCAATGGCATCAAGTTCTATCGCCCGGATGGCGAGATCGACAAGCAGGACGAGACGGCCATCGCCACGCTTGCAAGGGAAGTCGAGGCAGAAGGCATCGCGGATGAACCCGCAACCGCCGAAGATCACTCCGCTGTCGCTGCGGAACTGTTTTACGGGCGCAATGCGTCGCTGCTGCCCGCAGGCGCGCTCTCCGGCCTCAAGATCGGCGTCTACCAGCACAGCACCGTCGCGCGCGACCTGTTCGTGGATGTGCTGGCGCATTACGGCGCGGAGGTCGTGCCGCTCGGTCGTTCGGAAAGCTTCATTCCGGTCGATACGGAAGCCGTCTCGCCGGAAACGCTGGCGCTCCTGAAAAAATGGTCCCCTGAACATGGCCTTGACGCCATCGTTTCTGCCGATGGTGACGGCGACCGTCCGCTGCTCGCCGATGAACAGGGTGTTCCACTGCGCGGCGACCTGATCGGCCTCATCACCGCAAACTTCCTCGGGGCAGGCGTCGTCGTCACGCCCGTCACCTCCAACTCCGGCATCGAGGCAAGCGGTTCCTTCGAGGTCATCCGCACGAAGGTCGGCTCGCCATTCGTCATCGCAGGCATGGGTGAAGCGCTTGCGGCAGGCCGGAACGGCGTCATGGGTTTCGAGGCGAATGGAGGTCTGCTGACGGCCTCCGCCTTTACCCTCAACGGTAAACCGCTGTCGCCGCTTCCGACCCGCGACAGCTTCCTGCCGGTGCTGGCCGTGCTGCTACTCTCTGCCGAGCAGAAAAAGCCCTTGTCCGAGATCGCCGCAGCCTACAACCTGCCGGTCGCAGCCGCCGACCGTCTGGAAAATTTCGCGCAGGAAAAAAGCGCGGCCCTGATGGCGCATCTGCGCGCTTCGAAGGACAATCTCGAAAAATTCCTGGCACCTGTCGGCACGGTGAAATCCACCAGCGACATCGACGGCCTGCGGGTGGCGCTGACCGACGGCAGCACCATCCACTTCCGCCCTTCCGGCAACGCACCCGAAATGCGCTGCTACGTCGAAGCCGCCAATCAGGACGAAGCCGAAGCGCTGCTCAGTAAGGGTCTGGATCTGATCCGCAACTTCGGGTGATTCCATCACCCGATAGAAACGCGAGGGGCCGAATGCCGCACCTCGCGTTTTCATATTGCTCTTCCCGCAGCCGGGCGCGATAAGGGCCCGTAACGTCGGGAGGCAGCACCATTGAGCGGCGAAACCATTACCCTTTACGAAGCGATCGGCGGCGATGCCACGGTGCGGTCGCTGGCGAAGCGCTTCTACGAGTTGATGGACACCCTGCCGGAAGCGGCACGCTGCCGCGCGATCCACCCTCCGGATCTTTCCGGCAGTGAAAGCAAGTTTTACGATTATCTGACGGGATATCTTGGCGGACCGCCCGTCTATGTCGAGAAACACGGCCATCCGATGTTGCGCCGCCGCCATTTCGTGGCCCCCATCGGCCCGGCTGAACGGGACGAGTGGCTGCTGTGCTTCCGGCGCGCCATGGAAGACACCATCGAAAACCCGAAGCTCAGGGACATCATCTGGGCGCCGATCGAGCGACTGGCGTTTCACATGCAGAACCAGGAAGAGAGCGCATCATGAAAAACGAGAGGATGCGTTCCTTCGTCCTGTTTCTCGGCAGCCTTCTCGGCGCTGCAGGCGTGATGCTGGCGGCGGCCGCCACCCATACCGGCGAAACCTACATGCTCGGCAAGGCGTCGGCCATGGCGCTTGCCCATGCGCCCGTGCTGATCGCGCTTTCCGTCGGCTGGGATCGCATCCGAACTGCAATGCCGGCGGGGCTGACCCTTGGCCTTGGCACGGCGTTGTTCGTCGGCGATCTCGTTGCCCGGCATTTTTCGGGTTACGGCCTCTTCCCCTTCGCAGCGCCTCTGGGCGGCATCGGCATGATCGCCGGCTGGCTTATTCTGGCCGTCAGTGCATTTTTGAAGCCGAAAGTCTGATTGCGCTGGACGCACCCGACTCCTGAGACGGATTTCGACACAGCGTTCATCGCACTCGACGTCATCCTCGCCCTTGAGGTGAGGATCGATAGACGCCGTCGTCAATGGATTTCGGATCAGGCGTGAAGATAACGGAGCTGAACCGCCGCCTCAACGCCTTTTCCAGCGAAACATTACGATGTTACGGCCCTCGGCGGCGGCCCGTCCGGGATCGAATGCCGCGGCCTCTCCCGGCTGGCGCGTTCTGAGATAGGGAAACATCAGCACGTTGTCAGGGCTTCTGGTAGCCCTGTTGCGTCGCTCACGCTCTGCGACGATTTCGAACATATCCGTCAAAACCGGGTCGGCGGCGTGCTCGGCCATCTTGTGCAGTTCGACGCGGCAAGTCTCGTCCGCCGCCTGCTCATCGTTTTCGGTGGAATTATTGCGCTCTTCGCTCATCGCTTGCGGTCCGTTCATTCATCGTCTGAAGCGCCCGCTCCAGACTGGATTTGCTGCCGTTGCGCAGCGGAATGAACGTCTTGCCGAATTTCTTGCAACCGGACTTCACCCGCAGACACGCATCGTGGCTGATACAGTCGATCGGGCAGAAAACGCAGTCGACCGAGGGAAGAACGGTATCGATACGTGAAACCGCTTCGCGCAACCCGCCATCGTGGTGGATGAGTTCCGCACCGAAATTGCTGGCGATCTGGCGTAGATGCGCGACCTGACAGTCACGGCCGCCCACATAAAGAAAGCTTTTCGGGCCGGAAAGCTGCGCTTCCGCGACCTCGGTGTCTGGCTGCTGGGAAGCCTTGCCCTGCTTGCCGCCACGATCCGCCTTCTTTTTGTCCTTGCGTGCCATGCACTCACCTGCCGGTTGTCTTGTTACGCCCGGATAATCGCGGGCTCCGTAATCGGAATGTCGGCACCATAATAAAGATGAGTTTTGGAGTAAAGTATAAAGATGATAAATTTTATCATGTTTTAACGCAAAGCTTTTCCGTGTGGAAAACCCGCCCTAGCCGCCGATTTTCAACCCGCCCATGAAAAGCTGTTCCAGATGGCGGGCGGCATCCTCGAAACGGCCCTCACCCCCGTTCTTGTCGCCAAGCACGGCGCGCACCTGCACATCGAAATCCGCATAGTGCTGGGTTGTCGACCATATGGAAAAAATCAGGTGGTAGGGATCGCATTTGGCGATCCTCCCGGCCTTGATCCACGCACGGATCACCCCGACCTTTTCATCCACCAGTTGTTTGAGCGGCCCCCTCAATTCATCTTCGATATGCGGCGCGCCTTGCAGGATCTCGTTGGCGAACAGGCGGCTCTCGCGCGGGAAATCCCGCGACATTTCCAGCTTGCGGCGAATATAGGAGCGTATCTCGCTCTCGGGATTGCCCTCGGCGTCGAACGCCCTCAGCGGATCGAGCCAGGTATCGAGAACCCGCTCGATCAGGGCCCGGTGCATCGCTTCCTTGGTGCGGAAATAATACAGCACGTTGGGCTTGGACATGCCCGCCGCTTCGGCGATCTGATCGATGGTGGAGCCACGAAAGCCGTTGACCGAAAAAACGCTCAACGCCGCTTCGAGTATGGCCTCGTGCTTTTCCTCCTGGATGCGCGTCCGCTTTTGTGTTTTTGCTGCTCGCGGTTTGGCCATCTGCGCTCTCTGTTTCTTTTTAATGCATCTGCTAAAACGACTGGATTAAAAAATAATCACAGCGCACACTTTAGGCAAAAACATTGCGATTCGTCATGAAAATCCCTTGCTGACCTTCTCGCGAATTTGCAATGTTTACCAGTCGGTCAATTTATCCACCAACCTCGTCACAAGGCAATGGCTCTTGTTTCAATGGGTGGAAATCTGGAACGGCACAGGCTTTGCATACCGAATAACAACAAACTTCGAGGATAACACATATGGCGGCGGGTAAGAACTTGGCGGTTGACAGCAATCGGCTGTGGGACAGCCTGATGGAGATGGCGAAAATCGGCCCCGGCATCGCCGGTGGCAACAATCGCCGCACCCTGACGGACGAGGACGCCGAAGGCCGCAGCCTGTTCCAGCGCTGGTGCGAAGCTGCCGGAATGACGGTCGGCGTCGACCGGATGGGAACGATGTTCGCCACCCGCCGCGGCGCCGATCCGGATGCCCTGCCCGTTTATATCGGCAGCCATCTCGACACTCAGCCTACGGGCGGCAAGTTCGATGGCGTGCTCGGGGTGCTGGCCGGACTGGAAGTCGTGCGCAGCCTGAACGATCTTAACATCACAACCCGGCATCCTATTGTGGTGACGAACTGGTCCAACGAAGAAGGCGCGCGTTTCGCGCCCGCCATGCTGGCATCGGGCGTTTTCGCCGGCATCCACACGCTCGACTACGCCTATAGCCGCACCGATGCGGACGGCAAGACCTATGGCGATGAGCTGAAGCGCATCGGCTGGCTTGGCGATGAAGAGGTCGGCGCACGCAGGATGCACGCCTATTTCGAATATCACATCGAGCAGGGACCGATCCTCGAGGCCCAGGAAAAGCAGATCGGCGTCGTCACCCACTGCCAGGGTCTGTGGTGGCTGGAAATAACCCTGACGGGCAAGGAGGCTCACACCGGCTCCACGCCCATGACGATGCGCGTCAACGCCGGGCTTGCAGCCGCCCGTATTCTCGAAAAGGTTCAGGAAGTGGCGATGGCCCACCAGCCGGGCGCGGTGGCAGGTGTCGGCCGCATGAACTTCACACCCAATTCGCCCAATGTGCTGCCCGGCAAGGTCGTGTTCACCATCGATATGCGCACCTCCTCGCAGGAGAAGCTCGACAGCATGCGGGCGATCTTCGAAGAGGAAGCGCCGAAGATCGCCGCCGAACTTGGCGTCGGCTGCTCCATTGAAGCCATCGGCCATTTCGATCCCGTCACCTTCGATCCGGTGCTGGTGGGGCGCGTGCGCGCCGCCGCCGAAAAACTCGGCTATAGTCATATGGACATCATATCCGGCGCCGGTCACGACGCCTGCTGGACGGCACGCGTCGCCCCGACCACGATGATCTTCTGCCCCTGCGTCGGTGGACTGTCGCACAACGAGGCGGAGGAGATTTCTCCAGAATGGGCAGCAGCCGGATGCGATGTGTTGCTGCACGCCGTGCTTGAGACGGCGGAGATCGTGGCATGACCGTCACCATCGAACTGGAGGTGCCGAAGCAGCCGGAAGTGGTGGCGCTGATCGAGCTGTCCGACGAATACATGGCCTCGCTCTATCCACCGGAAGGAAACTTCGCGGTCGATCTGGACGCCCTGTCCGCGCCCGACATCTCCTTTCTGGTCGCACGGCTGGACGGCAAGGCAGTCGGCTGCGGTGCGATAAAGTGGTTTGACGATGGCAGCGCGGAACTGAAACGCATTTTCGTGCATGACGATGCCCGCGGCCACGGCATCGGTCGCAAGATCATGGCGGCGTTGCAGGCGCTTGCGGAGGAGCGCGGCGTATTCAGGCTTTATCTTGAAACCGGCCCGCTGAACGTCGAGGCCGTCGGCCTCTACGAAGCCCTCGGTTATCAGCATTGCGGACCATTCGCGGACTACGAGGAAAACCCTCACAGCCTGTTCATGGTGAAGGAACTCAAACTGGCAGGCGCCGGCGAATGAACACGTCCCGACCTGCCGGAAAATCAGTATCGTGCACGATGTTCAGTCCCTGAGATCAGCAATCCCGGGAGATTGACTGCGGCAATAAACAAGGGGAACGACCATGGCCACAGTGATCAAGAACGGCACCATCGTCACCGCCGACCTGACCTACAGGGCGGACGTGAAGATCGATGGCGGCAGGATCGTCGAGATCGGCCCGAACCTCGCGGGAGACGAGGTTCTGGATGCCACCGGCTGCTATGTCATGCCGGGTGGCATCGATCCGCACGTGCATCTGGAAATGCCCTTCATGGGCACCTATTCGGCCGATGATTTCGAAAGCGGCACGCGTGCGGCGCTTTCGGGCGGCACGACCATGGTGGTGGATTTCTGCCTGCCTGACCCCGGCCAGTCGCTTCTCGACGCGCTGCAACGCTGGGACAACAAGGCGACCCGCGCCAGTTGCGACTACTCCTTCCACATGGCCGTGACATGGTGGGGCAAACAGGTCTTCGACGAAATGAAGACCGTCGTTCAGGAAAAAGGCATCAACTCCTTCAAGCACTTCATGGCCTACAAGGGCGCGCTGATGGTGAACGACGACGAGATGTTCGCCTCCTTCTCGCGCTGCGCGGAGCTTGGCGCCATCCCCTTCGTACATGCGGAAAACGGCGATATCGTTGCCCAGATGCAGGAAAAGCTGATGGCCGAGGGCAACACCGGCCCAGAAGCCCATGCCTATTCCAGGCCTGCCTCCGTCGAGGGCGAAGCCACCAACCGCGCCATCATCATCGCCGATATGGCTGGCGCGCCGCTCTACGTCGTGCACACCTCCTGCGAGCAGGCGCATGAGGCGATCCGCCGGGCGCGGCAGAACGGCATGCGCGTTTACGGTGAGCCGCTGATCCAGCACCTGATCCTCGATGAGCGCGAATATGCGAATGCCGACTGGGACCACGCCGCCCGCCGCGTCATGTCGCCGCCGTTCCGCAACAAACAGCATCAGGATTCGCTCTGGGCGGGTCTTGCGGCCGGTTCGCTGCAATGCGTGGCGACCGACCATTGCGCCTTCACCACGGACCAGAAACGTTTCGGGCTTGGAGATTTCCGCAAGATACCGAACGGCACCGGCGGGCTTGAAGACCGCCTGCCACTGCTCTGGACCCACGGCGTCGCAACCGGCCGCCTGACGATGAACGAATTCGTCGCCGTCACATCCACCAACATCGCCAAGATCCTCAACATCTACCCAAAAAAGGGCGCGATCCTCGTCGGCAGCGATGCCGATATCGTCGTCTGGGATCCGGCGCGCGAAAAGACCATCACCGCCGCAAACCAGCAATCAGCCATCGATTACAACGTCTTCGAGGGGCAGAAGGTCAAGGGGCTGCCGCGCTTCACCCTGTCGCGAGGCGTCGTCACCGTCGAGGAAACCACCATCAGGACGCAGGAAGGTCACGGCAAATTCGTTGCCCGCGATCCCTACCCCGCCGTCAGCACGGCGCTGTCCACCTGGAAAGACCTCGTTGCGCCCCGCAAGGTGGAACGCACCGGCATTCCGGCAAGCGGAGTGTGATCGTGAGCGCCGAACCGAAACGTCAGATCGTCATCGCCGCCGCCATCCTGCTGAACGACAGGCGGGAAATGCTGGTGGTGCGCAAGCGCGGCACCACGCAGTTCATGCAACCGGGTGGCAAGATCGATCCGGGTGAAACGCCGCAAGAAGCGCTCCGTCGCGAACTGACCGAGGAAATCGGTCTGGCACTTCCAGCCGATGCGGCACGATACGAAGGCGTTTTCCGTGAAGAAGCCGCCAACGAAGCGGGTGCGGAGGTCGTGGCCCACACCTTCATCGCCCGGCTGAACGGCGGCGTCACGCCACAGGCGGAAATCGAGGATGTGCGCTGGTTGCCGGTCGACGGCGTGCCTGCCGTGCCGGTTGCCAGACTGACCGAAACCCAGATGCTGCCGCTGGCGCGCGCAGCCGTGACGGAAAGCGTGAACGAACCCCGATGAATACGTCCCCTTCTTATTCCGTCGTCTCGGCAAAGAACCTCGGCCTCACCTTCGAAACGGGTGACGGCCCCGTGCACGCGCTGTCCAATGTCGATCTAGAGGTCGGCAAGGGTGATTTCGTCTCCTTCATCGGCCCTTCCGGCTGCGGCAAGACTACCTTCCTGCGCGTCATCGCCGATCTCGAAAAGCACACTTCGGGCGAGATCACTGTCAATGGCACCACGCCGGAAAACGCCCGCAAGGATCGTTCCTACGGCTATGTATTTCAGGCGGCAGCGCTTTATCCGTGGCGGACCATAGAGAAGAACATCGCGCTGCCGCTTGAAATCATGGGCTACACCAAAGCAGAACAGCAGGCCCGCATCGAGCGCACGCTCGATCTCGTCAACCTCACGGGCTTCGGCAAGAAATATCCATGGCAGCTGTCGGGCGGCATGAAGCAGCGTGCCTCGATCGCCCGCGCGCTCGCCTTCGATGCCGATCTCCTGCTGATGGACGAGCCGTTCGGCGCGTTGGACGAGATCGTTCGCGACCATCTGAACGAACAGCTGCTGAAACTGTGGGATGCCACCGGCAAGACCATCTGCTTCGTCACCCACTCCATTCCCGAAGCCGTTTATCTCTCGACGAAGATCGTCGTCATGTCGCCGCGCCCCGGACGGGTGACGGATATCATCACGTCCACCCTGCCGCGCGAGCGTCCGCTGGAAATCCGCGAGACGCCAGAGTTTCTGGAAATCGCCCACCGCGTCCGTGAAGGATTGAAAGCGGGGCACAGCTATGAGGGTTGACGTCATAGCCAGCTTCCCCCCCCTCTGCCCTGCCGGGCACCTCCCCCTCAAAGGGGGAGATCGGTCTGCGGTAATGCCTCGACCATCTCAACGTCGAGGAATGGACTGGTGGAAAAGCGTCTTGCCTCTCTCCCCCCTTGAGGGGGAGATGCCCGACAGGGCAAAGGGGGTTAAGTCCCCATTGGCGAGGGCACCGCTATGACCCTCCTCCGTCACCGCATTCTCCCAGTGCTCACCGTCATCCTGGCCATTCTCGTCGTCTGGCACTTGGCGGTCGTCTACCTCAACATGCCCTTCGCCAGCGATCAGGCAGCCCGCGCCGGACAGCAGCCGGGCTTCCTCGAGCTTCTGCCTCAAACCTTCGCGCAGGAACGTCCCGTTCTTCCCGCGCCACACCAGATCGTCGCAGAACTGTGGGACACGACCGTCAACAAGGCGATCACCTCCAAGCGCAGCCTCGTCTACCATGCGGGCATCACGCTCTCGGCAACTCTTCTGGGCTTCGCTATCGGCGCGGTGCTTGGTATCCTGCTTGCGGTTGCCATCGTCCATAACCGCGCCATGGACCGCTCCGTCATGCCGTGGATCATCGCCAGCCAGACGATCCCCATTCTCGCCGTCGCACCGATGATTATTGTCGTTCTGAACTCCATCGGTATTTCCGGGCTGCTGCCCAAGGCGTTGATTTCCACCTATCTCAGCTTCTTCCCCATCGTCGTCGGCATGGTGAAGGGTCTGCGCAGCCCGGAAACCATCCAGCGTGACCTGATGCATACCTATAATGCCTCGCCGAGCCAGATTTTCTGGAAGCTGCGCTGGCCGTCTGCCCTTCCCTATCTCTTTACCTCGCTGAAAATCGCCGTCGCCATCGCGCTCGTCGGCGCCATCGTCGGCGAACTGCCGACAGGTGCTGTCGCAGGACTTGGGGCGCGCCTGCTCTCCGGCTCCTATTACGGCCAGACGGTGCAGATCTGGGCGGCACTGTTCATGGCCGCCGCCGTCGCCGCCATCCTCGTGTCGATCATCGGCATCGCCCATACGGCCGTGCTGAAGAGAATGGGAGAAAGACCATGAGCAATCCCGGCTGGCTGGTCTTCGCTATCCTGTTCTGGGCAGCCGCCTGGAGCTTCAACGAATGGCTGGTCCGACGCAACTTCTCCGCACCCGCAGCAAAGCGCATGAGTGGCATCGCAGTGCCGCTGCTGTTCGGCATCGCCCTCATCATCCTGTGGGAAGGCATTGTCCGTGGCTTTTCCGTGCCGCAGATCCTGCTGCCGGCGCCAAGCGCCATCTTCATGCGCCTCATCTCATCGCTGCCGACCCTCTGGGCGGATTTCCGCCAGACCTTCATCAAGTCGGTGCTGACGGGTTATGTGCTCGGCTGCGGCCTCGGCTTTGCCGTCGCCATCCTCATTGACCGCTCGCCCTTCCTGCAACGCGGCCTTTTGCCTATCGGCAATTTCGTTTCGGCCCTGCCGGTTGTCGGCGTGGCGCCCATCATGGTCATGTGGTTTGGCTTCGACTGGCAATCGAAAGTCGCGGTCGTCGTCATCATGACCTTCTTCCCCATGCTGGTGAACACCGTGCAGGGACTTTCGGCCTCCAGCCACATGGAGCGCGACCTGATGCGCACCTATGCCGCAGGCTGGTGGCAGACGCTTATCAAGCTGCGCCTGCCAGCCGCCTGGCCCTTCATCTTCAACGCGCTGAAGATCAATTCCACACTGGCGCTGATAGGCGCCATCGTCGCGGAATTCTTCGGCACGCCCATCGTCGGCATGGGCTTCCGCATCTCGGCGGAAATGGGCCGCAGCAATGTCGATATGGTCTGGGCCGAAATCGCGGTCGCAGCACTGGCAGGCTCCGGCTTTTACGGTCTTGTGGCGCTCGCAGAGCGGGCCGTCACCTTCTGGCATCCGTCCGTCCGTGGTGGACGAACGTAAACAAAGAAAAAAGGGAACAGCGATGAAAACAAGACTAGCATCTCTTCTTCTCGCCGGTGCGGCGGTGATGACGGCGTTCAACGTTCAGGCCGCCGAAAAACTGACCCTGCAGCTGAAATGGGTCACGCAGGCCCAGTTCGCCGGTTATTACGTCGCCAAGGACAAGGGTTTCTACGAGGCAGAAGGTCTTGATGTCGATATCAAGCCCGGCGGCCCGGATATCGCCCCGGCGCAGGTTCTGGCAGGCGGCGGCGCTGATGTCATCGTCGACTGGATGCCGTCGGCTCTCGCGACCCGCGAAAAGGGCGTTCCGCTGGTCAACATCGCCCAGCCCTTCAAGAAATCCGGCATGATGCTGACGTGCCTCAAGGAAACCGGCATCACCAAGCCGGACGACTTCAAGGGCAAGACACTCGGCGTCTGGTTCTTCGGCAACGAATATCCGTTCCTGTCGTGGATGTCGCACCTGAAAATCCCCACGACCGGCGGCGCCGATGGCGTGACGGTTCTGAAGCAGGGCTTCAACGTCGATCCGCTACTGCAGAAACAGGCCGCGTGCATTTCGACCATGACCTACAACGAATATCTGCAGGTTCTGGAAGCCGGCATCAAGGCCGACGACCTCGTGACCTTCAAGTATGAAGACGAAGGCGTCGCGACGCTGGAAGACGGCCTCTATGTTCTCGAAGACAAGCTGAAGGACGCCAAGTTCAAGGAGAACATGGTCAAGTTCGTCCGTGCCTCGATGAAGGGCTGGAAGTGGGCCGAAGAAAACCCCAGCGATGCAGCCGATATCGTCCTTGAAAACGATGCGTCCGGCGCACAGACGGAAGCCCACCAGAAAGGCATGATGACGGAAGTCGCCAAGCTCATCGCGGGCTCCACCGGCGCGCTCGACAAGGCCGACTACGACCGCACGGTCAAGACACTGCTAGGCGGTGGCTCCGATCCGGTCATCACAAAAGAGCCATCGGGTGCCTTTACGACCGAAATCACCGATGCCGCTCTGAAATAATTCAACACATTCAAAAATCCGAAAATGCGCGGTACATTGTATCGCGCATTTTTTTTGGCACCCCGGGCCTGTCACGTAGAATTTTCAAGACATGCACCCATACAAAAATGTATATCCAGCATGCCTGTTGCACGGATTGATTTGCACCCTGCAAACAACTACAGTCCCGTTCACAAGACTGAACTTTTTGATCTTGTAAAAAAGCACGGATGCTCGCGTGCTTGAAGATTCGCGTTGAGGGGCGTGGAATCTGGAGGATCGGGAAGCAAGTATTGTGCCCCTTGTTTCATATAGATTGTCGCATGTCCTTGTTGTGGGAGCCTTCGGCTGGAGGAAATGCGCGCAGATTGGCGGACGACGACACATGCAGTACAAATCAAAGCTAGGCCAGGTTGCTTTCCTTCTTCTCTGCGCGACGGCCCTGCCGTTCTCCGCCAGGGCCGAAGGCGAAAGCCCGGCTGCCGCCGCACAGCAGAACCTGCCCTCCATCATCGTCGTGCATGCGACGCAACGCGCTCTCGTTGACCGTGTGATCGCAACCGGCACCATCAAGCCCGTGGACGAGATTTACGTGCAGCCCCTGGTCGACGGTCTTTCCATCGACAAGCTGAACGCCGACATAGGCGACAAGGTGGAAGCCAATGCGGTCCTCGCCGAACTTTCCACCGACAGCCTGCTGTTGCAGAAGAGCCAGTACGAGGCAAACCGCGCCAAGGCGGTTGCATCGCTCACCCAGTCCAAGGCACAGGTTTTGGAAGCCGAAGCCAATCTGAACGATGCCGTTCGCCAGCGCGACCGTGCCGCGAAGCTCGGTCAGGCCGGTTCCGGCTCGGTGTCGCAGGTCGAGCAGACGCAGGCGGCCGCGGAAGTGGCAAAAGCACGCCTGGATGCGGCGAAACAGGCCGTCACGGCCGGCGAGGCAGACATCAAGGTCGTCGATGCGCAGCTGGACGATGTCAATCTCCGTCTGACACGTACGGGCGTGAAAACGCCGGTCGCCGGTATCGTGTCGGCGAAGAACGCCAAGGTCGGCGCGGTTGCCAGCGGTGCGGGCACGCCCCTCTTCACGATTATAAAGGATGGCGCCATCGAACTGGTCGCCGACCTTTCCGAAACCGATATCCAGAAGATAAAGGTCGGCCAGAAGGCCCATTTGACGATTGCCGGCGGAGCTGAGAAAATTGAGGGCAAGGTGCGGCTCGTCTCGCCGACCGTCGACGCCGCGACGCGCCTCGGTTCCGTGCATGTCATCCTGCCGGAAAACAGTCCGGCACGGGCCGGCATGTATGCCAGCGCGGAAATCATCATCGAGGAAACCACCGCGCTCTCCCTGCCGCTGTCCGCGGTGACGGCCGGACGCAACGGCTCGACCACGCGCAAGATCGAGGGTGATGTCGTCAGGCAGGTGAAGATCGAAACCGGCATCGAAGATAGCGGTTTCATACAGATTGTCAGCGGTCTTGCCGCTGGAGACAAGGTTGTCGAAAAAGCTGGAGCATTCGTGCGTGACGGCGACCGCATCAAGCCGGTCGAAGCCCAGACGAATGCATCTAACTGACTGAGGGAATGACATGAATTTCTCTGCATGGTCAATCCGCAACCCGATTGCGCCGCTGCTCGGCTTCGCGCTGCTGATGTTCCTCGGCATGCAGGCGTTTTACGCCCTGCCGATCACCCGCTTCCCCAACATCGACGTTCCCGTCGTCTCCGTCACCGTCACCCAGAGCGGCGCATCGCCGTCGGAACTGGAAATGCAGGTGACGAAGGAGATCGAGGATGCCGTCGCCGCGATCAGCGGCATCGATGAGATCCAGTCCACCGTTGTCGATGGCCAGTCGCAGACGGTGGTGATGTTCCGCATCGAAAAGCCCACGGAAGAAGCCGTCCAGGACACTAAGGATGCCATCGACAAGATCCGCAGCGATCTTCCCGCCGATATTGAGGAGCCGATCGTCACCAAGGTCGACGTGGAAGGTCAGGCAATCCAGACCTTTGCCGTTTCCTCGCCCAACATGACGCTGGAAGAGCTTTCCTGGTTCGTTGACGACACCATCAAGCGCTCTCTTCAGGGCAAGGCCGGCGTCGGCAAGGTCGACCGTTATGGCGGCGCGGACCGCGAGGTACGCGTTTCCCTGAACCCGGCCAAGCTGGACGCTTATGGCATCACGGCGCCTGAGGTGAACAGCCAGCTGCGCGGCACCAACATCGACCTCGGCTCGGGCCGTGGCCAGGTCGGCGGCGCTGAGCAGACGATCCGAACGCTTGGCGACACGCGGAACGTGGCCGATCTCGCCAACACCACAATTGCCCTTTCCGGCGGCCGCTTCGTCAAGCTTTCCGAACTCGGCACCATCAACGATACCTATGAGGAGCCGAAATCCTTCTCGCGCTTCAACGGCAACCCGGCGGTCACCTTCGCGGTCTTCCGCGCCAAGGGTGCCAGCGAGGTGTCCGTCGCCGAAACCGTGGCCGAGAGCCTCGATCAGGTCCGCAAGGACAATCCGGATGTCTCGATCCAGATGGTCGATGACGCCGTGTATTTCACCTACGGCAACTACGAAGCTGCGCTACATACGCTGATCGAGGGTGCGATCCTCGCCGTCATCGTCGTCTTCCTGTTCCTGAAAAACTGGCGCGCAACGTTGATCTCGGCCGTCGCATTGCCGCTTTCGGCCATCCCGACATTCTGGATCATGGACATGTTGGGCTTTTCGCTCAACCTCGTCAGCTTCCTCGCGCTGACGCTCGCCACGGGTATCCTTGTGGACGACGCCATCGTGGAAATCGAAAACATCGCCCGCCACATCAAGATGGGCAAGACGCCGTACAGGGCAGCACTCGAGGCTGCCGATGAAATCGGTCTTGCGGTGATCGCGACCAGCTTCACCATCATCGCGGTGTTTGTGCCGGTGTCCTTCATGCCTGGCATTCCCGGCCAGTACTTCATCCAGTTCGGCCTCACAGTCGCCTTCTCGGTGTTCTTCTCACTGATGGTGGCGCGCCTGATAACGCCGCTGATGGCGGCCTACCTCATGCGTGCCGAAGACGCGATGGACGACCATCACGACAACGACGGTCCGTTGATGAAGGCCTATACCCGCATGGTCACGGCCACCACCCGCAAATGGTGGGCCCGCTACCTGACCATGCTTGGCGCCATCGGTTTCCTCGTGGGTTCGGTCATCCTGCTGAGCGGCGTTCCCGGCAGCTTCCTGCCGCCGGACGACGCTTCGCGCGTCACGCTGTCCATCGAGCTGCCGCCGAATGCGACGCTGGATGAAACCGACCGCACGACGACCGCGATCTATCACGCCATCCGTGACATCAACGGCGTGGAAAGCGTCTTCGTACTCGGCGGCGCTTCACCCAAGGGCGATCTCGAACTGCGCCGCGCGACCGTCAACGTCATTCTCCAGCACCTCGATCATTCGCTGGTCAAGACGTTGGTCAACAAAGGTCTGGGATCCATCCCGCTGATTGGCCAGTACCTTCCCAAGCTCGAAGAAAAGGGACGCACACGTCCGCAATGGGACGTGGAGCGTGACATCTTCGCCAAGGTCAACCAGATACCCGACGTCCGCATCATCAAGCTCAACGACCGTGCAGAGCGCGAACTGAGCTTCAACTTCCTGTCAAAGAACGAGCAGGATCTGAACGATGCCGTCGGCATGCTGGAATCGCGTCTGCGTGCCTCGCCTATCCTGGCGAACGTCAGCTCCGAAGGTGCCCTGCCGCGTCCCGAACTGCAGATCCGTCCGCGCAAGGATGAAATCGCCCGCCTCGGCATCACGCCGCAGCAGATTTCCCAGACGATCCGCGTCGCCACCATCGGCGATATCGATGCGCAGCTTACCAAGATCTCGCTGGACGACCGGCAGATCCCGATCCGCGTACAGGCATCAACGGATACCCGTCAGGATCTAGCAACCATCCGGGCGCTGAAGATCAAGACGGCTTCCGGTTCGCTGGTGCCGCTCTACAGCGTCGCCGACATCGACTATGCCGAAGGTCCAAGCTCGATCAAGCGCAACGATCGCAGCCGTGTGGTTTCCATCGGCTCCGATGTGCCCTTCGGTACGGCTCTCGATACCTCGACGGCCGAGTTTAAGCGGATCGTTGATGAAACGAAGCTGCCCCCCACCGTTCGCCTTGCCGAAAGCGGCGATGCCAAGGTGCAGGGCGAAATGCAGCAGGGCTTCGTCAACGCCATGCTGCTGGGCCTGCTTCTGGTGCTGGTGGTGCTCATCCTGCTCTTCAAGGATGTCATCCAGCCCTTCACCATCCTTTTCTCGCTACCGCTTGCCATCGGCGGCGTGGCCGTGGCGCTCATCCTCACGCAGAACGCGCTGTCGATGCCCGTTCTCATCGGCATCCTGATGCTCATGGGTATCGTCACGAAAAACGCCATCCTGCTGGTGGATTTCGCCATCGAGATGCGCCGTCACGGCATGGAACGGGTTCACGCCATGGTGGAAGCGGGCCGCAAGCGCGCCCGTCCGATCATCATGACCTCCATCGCCATGTCGGCGGGTATGCTGCCCTCCGCGCTCGGCGTAGGTGAAGGCGGCTCCTTCCGTGCGCCGATGGCAATCGCGGTCATCGGCGGCATCATTGTCTCGACGGTGCTGTCGCTGATCGTCGTGCCCGCTTTCTTCCTCATCATGGACGACCTGTCCCGCCTGCTCGCCCACCTCTTCGGCCGCTTCGTCGGCAAGAAGGAGCATGAGGATCCCACGCTCTCCAACGAGGAACTGTCCGGCATCGCCCGCGAAAACAGCCTGGCTCTCTCCTCGCTCGAAGCGCGTGTCGCGGGCATGGAAAAAAACGAAACGGACAAGCACCCTGACAAGGGCGGCAAGATCTTACGCCTGCCACCGCTTGCAGCCGAGTAATCCAGACAGAACGCCGGGCCAGAAGCCCGGCGTTGTTTGTTTATGCGTTCAACGTCATCCTCGGCCGGCACGACATCAAACGACCAAAGAGATTTTTTCGCCAAACGCCAAAAACAACGACGTCCATTTGATCGAAATCAATTCCCTTTCCATCTGAAGCGCTATTCTCATCCGCATCGGAAATTGCCGGTGGAAGGACGATGCGGATGAGCCTTTTGCAGACAGGCGTCAGGGAGCGGGCACAGACAGGATTCCGCGTTGCTTCGAACAGCCCGGCTATGGGGTTGTGTGGGAGCCGCAGGGACATGAACAAGACTGTCAAGCTGAGCAACAAGGACCGGAACATTCTGCTGCGGGCGCCGCTGCTCGGAATTTCCGATGATACGGCGGCCTTGAGACTGATGGATTCGGCCTCCGTCGCCAGCGCCAGTGCCCGTAATGTCATTTTCAAGGAAGGCGAAAGCGCCCAGCACTTCTATTGCGTGCTGACCGGCTATGTGCGCCTTTACCGCCTCGACCGGCACGGGCGCGAAGCGGACATCCGTATCTGCGGCCCCGGCGATACCTTCAACGAATGCCTGATCTTCGGCAGCGACACGTATCGCTTCAATGCCCAGGCTGCGGAGAATGCCACCCTTGCACGCTTCGAGCTGGAGAGGATCCGGATCCTCATCGATCAGGAGCCGGCAATAGCCAAGGCCGTCATGCGCTGCATGTCGAACAGCCTGCTCGGCAGCATGGAATGTGTGGCCAATGACCGGCTACAGACCGCGCCGCAACGTGTCGCGCACTATCTGCTCAATCAGGGTCCGCGCGACGCCGCATCCTTTTCGCTGCGCCTGCCCTTCCAGAAAAGCCTGCTGGCCGGCAAGCTCGGCCTTGCTCCGGAAGCCTTGTCGCGCGCCTTTTCCGCCTTGAAAAAGGCGGGCGTGACCGTCCGGGGCCGCATCGTTCAGGTCAACGATGTCGCTGCCCTGAAACAGCTGTGAAAATCGCTGTGCGGTTTTAGCAATCGTCAGGGAGAGGGCGGCGGGCGGAATGCTGGGAGGCATTCCGCCCTCATCTTTTACGGGCGGGTGGTGCTTATTCCGGCACGAAGCGAAACGCGCCATCCTCGCGGTTGATCCGGAAAAATCCGGTCAGATGCCCACCGCATACCACCCACCCATTCTCAGCCGCGTCGTTCAAAGCGGTCAGACGCGTGTCATAGGCAAGTTGCTGATCGATATCGTAAATCACGCCGACGGCCGGATCGGCCGACTGAAAATCCACGCTGTGCAGGACGTCACCCCACAGCAGCAGCCGGTCCGCCCCTTCGCCCACCAGATATCCCGTATGCCCCGGCGTGTGGCCGGGTAACGGAATGGCCTCCATGCCGTCGGCGACCCGGCCCGCGGGTATCGGCCGCACCCTGTCTCCGTAGACGTCGACCAGCCGGGCGACGATATCGAACGCTCCCTGGCGCGCGGACGGCAATTTGCTGCGCTCTTCCTCACTGGTGAAAAATGCCAGATCGGTTTCCGGTGCCCATATTTCCGCATTGGGAAAATAACACGCATCGCCCTCGAACAGACCCAACGCATGATCGCCGTGAATATGCGTCAGCAGAACACGCGAGACGTCCTGCGGCTGAAAGCCAGCCGCAATCATTGCCGCACGCGCATGTCCGTAATCCCCGCCCCAGGCGGTGCCGCAACCGGCATCGATCAACGACAGCCCATCCGGACCGGACAGGGTGAAACAGTTCACATCCATGTCGACCATCTTGCCATCGAAGCCGGCAAGTGCAGCGCCAAGCGCCGCCTCGCCGTCCCGGTGCACAAGATGCTCCACCGGTGCCTTGTAGACGCCATCGACAAACCGCTGGATGTCGTAGCCACCGAAACGGCGCTGCATGCTCATCGCTTAAAGTCCGCCATGCTCTTTCAAAAACCCGACGATGCGGTCGATGCCGTCGCCGCGCTTCATGTCGGTGAAGACGAATGGCATGGTATTGCGCATGCGGGTTGCATCGCTTTCCATCACGCCGAGATCGGCTCCGACGTAAGGCGCCAGATCCTTCTTGTTGATGACCAGCAGATCGGAGCGGGTGATGCCCGGCCCGCCCTTGCGCGGAATTTCCTCACCCTGACAGACGGAAATCACATAGATGGTGATATCTGCGAGATCGGGCGAAAAAGTCGCTGCCAGATTGTCGCCGCCGGATTCGATGAAGATCACGTCGAGATCGGGGAAACGTTCGTTCAGACCGGCAATCGCCTGCAGATTGATGGTCGCATCCTCACGGATCGCCGTATGCGGGCAGCCGCCCGTTTCCACGCCGACAATGCGCTCGGAGGGCAGCGCCTGCATGCGCACCAGCGCCTCGGCATCTTCCTTGGTGTAGATGTCGTTGGTGACGACCGCGACGGAATAATCGGCACTCATCGCCTTGCACAGTTTCTCCGTCAGCGCCGTCTTGCCGGAACCGACCGGCCCGCCGATGCCGATGCGAAGCGGACCATTTCCCGATTTCATGATGTTGTTCCCTTCGAAATGCTTCGTATTTGTTGTCACAATAACGCCTCGCTCCGGCGCTTCAAGCGCGATCATGCTGCGTTGCGGAAGAGGTGCGGATCAGGAGCGGAAAAGCCGTGTCGCCTGCGTTTCATGGCGCATGGTGGCCGTGTCGGCGATGATGGTCGCACTGCCGAGATCGTCAAGCGTCGTCGACGCTGCCCGCGCCGCTGTTTCCGCCACAAGCCGCTCGCTCTGCGCCAGAATGGCAACCCCATCCGTCTGGCCTGCAACGCCAAGCCGGATACCCGCGGAAACGATCTGCGCCACGCCCGAATGCAGATAGGCGGCAATGGCGTCCACGAGAGGAACACCATGAGCACCCGCGACAGCGCCGACCGCGACGGGGTATGGCGTCTGTTTCGGCAGATGCTCGAACACAGCATGCGGCCATGCTCGAGCCGCGCCAACGAAAGCGGTGCCAAGCAGCAGCGTCTCGCGGTGACGTTCCGCGGACCCCGCCAGCGCCAGTGCCAGATCGGCCGCATCCTGCAAGGAGGCGCCATCGCCCGTATGACGCCAGGCGTCGCTCAGGAAAACGGCGTCGTTCCATAGCGCCCCGTGGGTCAGCAGCGTCTCCACCCAGTCGCCGAGGCTCGCCGCATCGTGCACGCGCCGGTCCTCGACGGCCTTTTCCAGACCGCCGGAATAGGAAAACGCGCCGACGGGAAACGCGGGCGACATCCATGCCAGCAGGCGCAGCAGCGCGCCCACATCACGATTTTCACTCATGCTCAGCCGTGGTCGTGGTGATGGTGGCCATGCCCATGGTCATGATGATGCCCGTGCGAATGGCCACCATGGGAATGATAGGCGCCGCGTGCAGGCTGGAACGGCTCTTCCACGTCCCGCACCGTCGCACCAAGACCTTCCAGCATAGCGCGGATGACGTGGTCGCGCAGGATGAGAATACGCTCCTCCTCGATCTGCGCCGACAGGTGCCGGTTGCCCAGGTGCCAGGCCAGCTCGATCAGGTGCAGGCGGTCTTTTGCCTTGATTTCGAACAGCTTTTCGTCAGATGCGCGAACCTCGACCAGATCGCCGTTCTCCACCACCAGCAGATCGCCATGGGCAAACAGCACCGCTTCCTTCAGGTCCAGCATCACCATTTCGTCGTTCTGGAGATGCAGCAGCTTGCGACGCAGATGGCGCTGGTCGTGCGCAAGCGTCACGTAACCGGACGGCTCGTCGGCAGGGGTTCCAGCGGGAAGATAGGAGGTGACGCGCAGCATGGGATGATCCGTTTCAGAAACAGTCTTGGGGTTCCGATTTTTGGCGGATTGCGAGGCCGATTTCAAGGCGCGTTTGCCGCCAAAATGACAAAGGCCCGGCATTGCTGCCGGGCCTTTCATAAAACTCGAAAACCGAACTCAGGCCGCAGCGCGAGCCTTGAGGTTTTCAAGAATGTTCTGCGGCGAGGAAACGCCATATGGATCGGATTCGCAATTGTCCGAATAACCTTCTTCCTCGAACCACTGCTCGACAACGCCATCGTTGACGACGGCCGCGTAACGCCAGGAGCGCATGCCGAAACCGAGATTGTCCTTGGCAACCAGCATGCCCATCTTGCGGGTGAACTCGCCCGAACCGTCCGGAATGACCTTGACGTTTTCGAGGTTCTGACCCTTGGCCCATGCGTTCATCACGAAAGCATCGTTGACGGACAGGCAATAAATTTCATCGACGCCAAGCGCACGGAATTCCGGCGCCAGCTTTTCGAAATCGGGCAGCTGGAACGTCGAGCATGTCGGCGTGAAAGCGCCCGGCAGCGAGAAGAGAACGACCTTCTTGCCCTTGAAGTAATCATCGGAGGTCACGTCCTGCCAACGGAACGGGTTCGGGCCACCAACGGCTTCGTCGCGAACGCGCGTGCGGAAGGTAACGGCGGGCACTTTTTTGCCGAGCATGTCTTTTCTCCTGATCTGGCGTTGTGGCGCGGCAAAGCTTGGGAACAATCCGCGCGGAATTATTGTCCCGTCCGCTTAGCGCAAAACCTGCCGCAATGCAGCACAAAAAACGCAAAAACCGTCCACCGGACAACTGCTATGCACAATTGTCGTACCGGTAAACGGCAGGATCGGAGAAACCGATCAGAACAGGAAATAGCGCTGCGCCATCGGCAGAACCGTCGCCGGTTCGCAGGTCAGCAACTCACCATCGGCGCGCACCTCGTAGGTTTCCGGGTCCACCTCGATATGCGGTGTCAGCGAATTGTGGATCATCGACGCCTTGGAAATGCCACCGCGCACGTTCTTCACGGCAAGCAGCTTCTTGGCAACGCCAAGGCGCTGGGCAAGGCCCGCATCCAGAGACGCCTGCGACACGAAGGTAACGGAGGAATTGGTACGCAGCTTGCCATAGGCGGCAAACATCGGCCGGTAATGCATCGGCTGCGGCGTCGGGATCGAGGCGTTGGGATCGCCCATCGGCGCGGCGGCAATCGAGCCGCCGAGCAGCACCATTTCCGGCTTCACACCAAAGAAAGCCGGGTTCCACAGCACCAGATCGGCACGCTTGCCGACCTCGACGGAGCCGATCTCGTGGCTGATGCCATGCGCGATGGCCGGGTTGATGGTGTATTTCGCCACGTAGCGGCGGACGCGGAAATTGTCGTTCTCGCCGGTTTCTTCCTTCAGACGGCCACGCTGGCGCTTCATCTTGTCCGCCGTCTGCCAGGTGCGGATCGCGACTTCGCCGACGCGGCCCATGGCCTGACTGTCTGAGGAAATGATCGAGAACGCGCCGATATCGTGCAGAATGTCTTCCGCCGCGATGGTTTCCTTGCGGATACGGCTTTCGGCAAAGGCGATGTCTTCAGGGATCGAGGGCGACAGGTGGTGGCACACCATCAGCATGTCGAGATGCTCGGCGAGCGTGTTGACCGTATAGGGCCGCGTCGGATTGGTCGAAGACGGAATGACGTTCGGATTGCCGCAGACCTTGATGATATCGGGCGCGTGGCCACCGCCCGCACCTTCGGTATGGAAGGCATGGATGGTGCGGCCGCGGATGGCGGCAACCGTGTCTTCCACGAAACCGCTCTCGTTCAGCGTATCGGTGTGGATCATCACCTGCACGTCGAAGGCGTCGGCGACCGTCAGGCAGTTGTCGATGGCGGCAGGCGTCGTGCCCCAGTCCTCATGCAGCTTCAGCGAGGAGGCACCGGCAAGAATCATTTCTTCCAGCGGCGCAGGCAGCGAGGCATTGCCCTTGCCCGCCAGCGCAAGGTTCATCGGAAAGGCATCGAAGCTTTCGATCATACGCTCGATGTGCCATGCGCCTGTGCAGGTGGTGGCAAGCGTGCCATGCGCGGGGCCGGAACCGCCGCCCAGCATGGTGGTCACGCCGCTCATCAGCGCTTCCTCGATCTGCTGCGGGCAGATGTAGTGGATATGCGCGTCCATGCCGCCAGCGGTCAGGATCTTGCCTTCGCCTGCAATCGCTTCCGTCGAGGGGCCGACGATGATCGTCACGCCCGGCTGCGTATCCGGGTTGCCCGCCTTGCCAATGCCATGGATTCGGCCGTCCTTCAAACCGACATCGGCCTTGTAGATGCCGCTATGGTCAACGATGACGACATTGGTGATGACGGTATCGACAGCGCCTTCGCCGCGGGTCGCCTGGCTCTGGCCCATGCCGTCACGAATGACCTTGCCGCCGCCGAACTTCACTTCCTCGCCGTAGGTGGTGAAATCCTTCTCGATCTCGATGAAGAGTTCGGTATCGGCCAGACGAACCTTGTCGCCCAGGGTCGGGCCGAACATGCTGGCATAGGCGGCACGGGAAATCTTGTAAGACATGGGCTCAGGCTCCTTGGGACGCGGAGAAAATCGATAAATTGGAAATTCGGGTCAAACGACCCTGATTGATGAGGGCATCGACCAGCTGGCGTTCGGCGGCAAACGGGTGTCCGCTCCAGCCTTCATGGCCGAAACCGGCAAGCGCAAGATTGTCACCGGCCGTTCCGTTCTCTTCCAGAACATGGGCGATGGCGATCATGCCGCTGCTGGGACAGACATAAGGCTCGGGCGAATAGGCCTGCAACGCCGCATCCATCTGCTCGTGGATGGCACGCGGAATGACAACATGATCCTTGCCCGTCTGATCCGCGATGGCTGCGAAACCCGCGCTGTAATCGGCACAGAAATCATCGAGTTCCGGCCACTTCTCGAGGATGTCCGGCTCCATCTCGGCAAACTTCGCGGGATCGCGAACCGACCAGATGGCGGATGCCTGCCGCACGGCCTCGAGGCGGCGCCAGTCGTCGCCTTCTGCCATCGCCTTGCCGGGCCGCCCGGTGTTGCACACGGCAACGATATCGGTCCGGCGGCCACCCGGCCCGACAGACCGGCAGTCGTTGAAACGGATCACCATATCGGAAAGGTCGATGAAATCGGCCATCCCCTGCGGTATCTCCCCGTTTCCGACAATCATGATACGACGCGCCATACCCTTCAGAAACCTTCCGAAAGTTCGCGCAGTTCGGCTGCCCGCTTGCTGCTCATGTCGGCAAGGCAGGCGGAAACCAGCATCGGCTCCATCGTTCCTCCGCGGGCCTGAAAGCCGTGGAAATCGCAATTGACGTCACGAAACGCCACCCAGGCGCGCTGCGCAGCGACCAGCGCTTCGGTCGCGCCTTTACCGGCCTCGTCGGCATTCTTGTCCCGCTCGGCCAGCACCTTGCGCAGCTTCTGGTATTCGGCGTTCAATTCCTTGTCGGCCTTTTCGTAGTCCACACCGGCGCAATAGGTCATATCGGCCTGCGTTTGCGGCTCCTTGCAATCAGGCGCATCCTCAGCCAGAGCAGGCAAAACCGCGCCGCCTGACAGAAGCAGCAGCATGGTTGCGACAAGACCGGACATCAACCGCTTCATGGGCGCCGACCTCACGCCGCAGCGCCGTCAAATGCCTGCGGCTTCAACGCACGCGGATCGACACCATCGAGACAATTCGCGTTGACCGCCACCATCGGCGTTCCATCCGGTCCGTCGGCATAAGCGAAACTTTCGATGCCACAGGTCGCGCAGAACAGATGATGGATCTTGTTCCTGTTGAACAGATATTCAGTCAGCTTGTTCTCGCCGGAAAGCAGCGTGAACTTGTCCTTCGGCGCGAAGGCCAGAGTGGAACCGAGGCGCTTGCAGCGCGAGCAGTTGCAGACGACCGTGTGATCGAGATCGGCATCGACCTCGAACTCGACCGCGCCGCACTGGCAGCTTCCATGATAATGAGCGGTCGCCATATCAGAGCTTCCCCATGACCTGCTGGCGGAAACCATAGACTTCCCGTTTGCCGGAAAGCGGCACCAGCGTCACCTCACGCTTCTGGCCCGGCTCGAAACGCACCGCGGTTCCCGCAGGAATATCGAGACGCATGCCGCGCGCCTTGTCGCGATCAAATGCAAGACCAGCGTTTGTTTCCGCGAAATGATAGTGACTGCCGACCTGCACCGGACGGTCGCCGGTATTGGCAACGGCAATCGTCACGGTCGGCTGACCGGCATTCAGTTCGATGCTGCCCTCCGCAGCAATGATTTCGCCTGGTATCATGGTGTTCCCCTTATATTATATCTCAAGCGATCTTGTATCAGGCGGCTTTGACTGGTGCGCACCCTTCGGCTTTCAGAATCCGTTTTGTCGAGGCCGGATTGTTGACGAGCTTGGCGGCGGGCCTGATCGGCCTGCGAACCAGCTCACCGCCGCAATTCGGACAGGCACCGGAAAGAACGCCCGTCGCACAATCAGCGCAATAGGTGCATTCGAACGAGCAGATCATTGCCTCGATGCTTTCCGGCGGAAGATCGCGGTCACAGCATTCGCAGTTGGGCCGAAGTTCCAGCGCCATGGCCGCTCCTTCTCCTTACCGGATCGGTTCGTGCACGGTCACGAGCTTCGTGCCGTCCGGAAACGTCGCTTCCACCTGAACGTCATGGATCATTTCGGCAATGCCTTCCATCACCTGATCGCGGGAAATGACATGCGCGCCCGCTTCCATCAGATCGGCAACCGCACGGCCGTCGCGCGCGCCTTCCACGACGAAATCGGTAATCAGCGCAATGGCTTCCGGGTAATTCAGCTTCACGCCGCGCTCCAGGCGGCGGCGCGCCACCATGGCGGCCATGGAAATCAGAAGCTTGTCTTTTTCTCGAGGGCTAAGGTTCATCGTCGTCCCAAACTGTGAAGCTTTACAGATTCCAGACTTTCGGCACTGACGCGCCATTTCGCAAGAGCGAAATGACCGGAAAGAGTATTTTTCTGAGGGAGAAGCCATCGGTTGCGGAAACGCGGATGACAAGCTTGCCCTGCCACTCGCTGGCCCCGCCATTCCCACCGACCAGATCGCGAATTTTCGCGAGATGGGATTCGGCCAGCGGTCCGATATAGAGAATGGTGGCAAAGGCCACCTGCCCGCCGAGAACCGCCGCTTTCGCCGTCAGTTCCGATACATTTCCGTCAAGCAGCAGCTCCTCGGCGTGCACGAGCCTCCCACCGTGACGAACACGCCAGCGGTCGCGGAAAAAGCCCCTGTCCATCGCCTCGCCCATGGCCTGACGTCCGAGCAGAACCGCCTCCACGGCGATGAATTCGGCCGAGGCGTCGAGGTCCGCTTCCAGCCTGCGGGTCAGGGAGGATTGGTCGAAGAGGATGGTTTCCTGCGGCAGCCAGTGCAGTTTTGCCCCCGGCCCTGCGGACATGCGCGCCGTAACGGCCGCTGTGCCGGAGGATGCCTTGTAGACCTTTTCGCAGGCCTGCGTCGTCACGACCAGCGATGTTCCGGCCGCGGCATCCGCCCGCCACTCGATCTGGTCGCCGCCGGTCAGCCCACCGGAGGAATTGATGAGGATCGCCTCGATCTCGTTCGAGAATGTATCGGGCAGGCGTATCTTGGCGCAGCCTTCCTGAAACAGTTCATCAAGCCGGCCACGGCCTTCGACCGCCTTGGTTACAATGCGCCCTCGTCCGCGGGCACGTTGCTGAGGGGCATGTTCACTGCCTTGCTGGACGGAAGGGCGGATGCGTTGCTGCTCTGGTTGCACGATGTCTCCGGGGTGCTTGCGGAAGCGGCCCCCACCTTCGCAACGCAGTCCTTTTTCACGACCGCGTCCACCACCAGCTGCCCTTCCGTATTACGGAAGAAATCCCACATTCTTTCAGCCGCATCAACCGTCCGTGTCACCTCACCTGTGGGCATCTTGCGCTCGACGGCAGGTTGCACCTTCGGCGCCTGATCGCTGCTGCCCGGCTTGCGGGTAACGATGGCGGATGCGGCCAGCACTTCGGCCTTCATGGTGGCGCGCGGCCAGGCATGATCCCAGTTGTCGATGACATAGGAATGGATGCGTGCGCCGGACTTGCACACGTCAAAGGAATTAACCGTGAAACTCTCGCCCGCCTTGCTCTTTGCGCCGCCCTTGCAGCCATCCAGCTCGGCCCAGCGTTTCAGCGCCGTCTCACCGCCATATTGCCAATAGGACTTGCCGCCGCCCTGATAGGGGTTGGCCGGATCCTTCGTACCTGCAAACGCGATGATCGACATCGGCCGCGCCGGCTTGCAGCTGGCGGCGTCCGGACCCCACTTGCCCTCGATCTCGACCGGATAACCGGCACGCAGCGACGCGACGAATCCAGCCGCCGTAAAATCATTGCTGCCGCTGCAGAGGAACTGCGAGAGCATGCGCCCGCCGCCGGAGTAACCCGAACCGAAGAAACGCTCTTCATCCACGCAGAACTTGCCCTTTACCATGTCGATGGCGTCATGGATATAGGTGACTTCGTCCAGCCCGCCGGGACGCGTGGTCACGCCGGGAACGTTCCAGGCATGCGTCCCCTGCAGCTCGCCGTTCAGGCTGCCCTGAAGCGCCACGACAACAACGCCGTCACGCTCCGCCAGCTTGTCCCAGCCGCTGCGGTTCAGCTGCCCATGCGCGTTGCTGTTGGAACCATGGAAATCGAACACCACCGGTAGTGGCTTTTTTCCATCATAGGCGGATGGAACGAAATAGACGCCCTGCCGTTCTGTACCATTGGAAAGAATGGAAAAGTCGTGCCTGCCCGGCTCCATGCCGGCACCGGGCACCTGACCGCAGGTCGATGCCGACGCTGCGACGCCTGTACTCGCGCAGATCGCAAAACCGGCGATGAGGATTCGAGCGGAGCGGAACAGCCGGAACGTCCGGCCAACTGCAAAGTCTTGGTTCATTGACACGCCTTTATTGGGCACAGTTCCCCGAACTTTAAGTCGAGTGTGCGTGGAATGTAAGGGATCAACTGTCGCGGCGTGCGAATAGACTTCATCTGTGTCTCGCATGCAGCATTTGCGCTGCCAATAACACAGGCTCTTCCTCAATAAAATGCTAAAATCCCGCATGAAAGCCATGCAGGGACGCATAGACTTTCAAAATATTAATCGGCCGTTTGCAGTGCGTGATCGGCACGCACTGCAAAAAGACGGATTTATACTGTCAGATGCCGCCGGGCTTCGGGCGTATCCAGCGTCTCGGCCAATCCCTCATGCACGATCTCGCCGCGGTCCATGATGTAGACGTAATCGGCAAGTTCGCGGCAGAAATCCAGATATTGCTCGACCAGCAGGATCGCCATGCCGGTGCTGTCACGCAGATATTTGATCGCCCGGCCGATATCCTTGATGATCGACGGCTGGATGCCTTCGGTCGGCTCGTCCAGCACGAGGATTTTCGGCCGCGTCACCAGCGCCCGACCAATCGCAAGCTGCTGCTGCTGGCCACCCGAAAGGTCGCCACCCCGACGCGACAACATGGATTGCAGCACCGGAAACAGGCTGAAGATATCGTCGGGAATGAAACGGTCCTTGCGCGGCAGCGGCGCATAACCGCTTTCGAGATTTTCCTGCACCGTCAGCAGCGGAAAGATTTCGCGCCCCTGCGGCACGTAACCGACACCGCGCTTGGCGCGCTGGTAGGGCGCAAGCCCGTTCAGCGCCTCGCCGCCAAATGTAATCGAACCGGCGCTGATGGCATGCTGCCCGGTCACGGCCCGCAGGAGCGAACTCTTGCCCACGCCGTTGCGCCCCAGAACGCAGGTGATCTTGCCCATCTCCGCATTCAGCGAAATGCCGCGCAACGCCTGCGCCGCGCCATAGTGAAGATTGATGTTTTCGACGTTCAGCATGTCACCGCCCCAGATAGTTCTCGATCACCTTCGGATCGTTCGATACGAAATCGATCGATCCTTCGGCCAGCACGGAGCCTTCGGCAAGGCACGTCACCTTCACACCAAGCTCGCGGATAAAGCCCATGTCATGCTCCACCACCACAACGGAGCGCGTCTTGGCGATTTCCTTCAAAAGCACTGCTGTCTCGGCTGTCTCCGCATCCGTCATCCCCGCCACCGGCTCATCCACCAGAAGCAGCTTCGGCTCCTGCGCCAAGAGCATGCCGATTTCCAGCCACTGTTTCTGGCCATGGGAGAGATTGGCGGCCAGATCGTCGCGGCGATGTCCGAGGCGCACGGTGGCGAGGATTTCCTCGATGCGCGCCTTGTCCTCATTCGTCAGACGGTAGAACAGCGTGGCGAACACGCCGCGCTTGCGGTTCAGCGCCAGCTCCAGATTGTCCCAGACAGTGTGACTTTCGAACACTGTGGGCTTCTGGAACTTGCGGCCGATGCCGAGCTGGGCGATATCCGCCTCGTCCTTTTTCGTCAGGTCGATGCTGTCCTCGAACAGTACCGTTCCGGTATCCGGTCGTGTCTTGCCGGTGATGATATCCATCATCGTCGTCTTGCCCGCCCCGTTGGGACCGATGATGGCGCGAAGCTCACCGGGTTCGACCACGAAGGACAGCGAGTTCAGCGCCCTGAACCCGTCGAAGGAAACGGAAACGCCGTCGAGATAGAGCAGGCTTTTCGATCTGTTTTCGGAAACCGTATTCATGTCCGCCTCACTCCGCCGCCTGTTGCGCCACTGCGGTCGCATCGTCGTTACCCACCGGCTTGCCCTCGCCAGCAGAACGGGCCGCACGTTTTTCACGCCGCCCGGCCAGATAATGCTGGATGGTGCCGACGATACCCTTGGGGAAGAACAGCGTCACCGCGATGAAAAGCCCGCCCAGCGCAAACAGCCAGAACTCGGGGAATGCGCCGGTGAAATAGCTTTTCCCGCCATTGACCAGCACCGCGCCGATGATCGGCCCGATTAGCGTGCCGCGACCGCCCACCGCCGTCCACACCACCACTTCGATCGAGTTGGCAGGCGAAAATTCGCCGGGGTTGATGATGCCCACCTGCGGCACGAACAGCGCACCCGCGATGCCCGCCATCATCGCCGAAACGACGAAGGTAAAGAGCTTGATGTTTTCGACGCGGAAACCGAGAAAGCGCACACGGCTCTCCGCATCGCGCACCCCAACCAGCACCTTGCCGAATTTGGAGTTGACGATGCCGGACGCGATCAGAAGCGACAGCGCCAGCATCACGGCCGTCATGGCAAACAGCACGGCACGCGTGCCATCCGCCTGCACGGAAAAACCGAGGATATCCTTGAAGTCGGTCAGGCCGTTGTTGCCGCCGAAACCCATATCGTTACGGAAGAAGGCGAGCAGCAGGGCGTAGGTCATGGCCTGTGTGATGATCGATAGATAAACGCCGTTGACGCGGGAGCGAAACGCAAACCAACCGAACACGAAGGCCAGCAGCCCCGGCACCACCAGCACCATGATTGCGGCAAACCAGAACATGTCGAACCCGTGCCAGAACCACGGCAGCTCCTTCCAGTTCAGGAACACCATGAAATCCGGCAGCACCGGATGGCCGTAGACGCCACGCGTGCCGATCTGGCGCATCAGATACATGCCCATGGCGTAACCGCCGAGCGCGAAGAAGGCTGCGTGGCCAAGCGAGAGAATGCCGCAATACCCCCAGACCAGATCGAGCGCCAGCGCCAGAAGCGCATAGGCCAGATACTTGCCAAGCATCGACATCATGTAGGTCGGCACATGCAGCGGGTTGTCGGCAGGCAGCAGCAGGTTCGATGCCGGGATGAGCAGTGCCACGGCCAGAATGATGCCGATGGCGATGGAAATGCGCCGGTCGAGTGCGCGCAGGAGGAAGCCGGTAATCATGCTTCGATCGCCCTTCCCTTGAGTGCGAAGAGACCGCGCGGCCGCTTCTGGATGAACAGGATGATGAGGACGAGAACGAGGATCTTGCCGAGCACCGCGCCGACGGTCGGCTCAAGGAACTTGTTGAGCACGCCGAGCGACAGCGCACCCACCAGCGTTCCCCACAGATTGCCGACACCGCCGAACACCACCACCATGAAGCTGTCGATGATGTAACTCTGGCCGAGGTTGGGCGACACGTTATCGATCTGGCTGAGTGCCACCCCGGCAAGTCCCGCAACGCCCGAACCGAGCGCGAAGGTGAAGGCATCCACCCACGGCGTCTTGATGCCCATGGAAGACGCCATGCGGCGGTTCTGGGTCACGGCGCGCATCTGCAGGCCGAAAGCCGAGCGCTTCAGCAGAACCAGCAGCGCAAAGAACACCGACAGCGAGAAGACGACGATCCACACCCGGTTCCAGGTGAAATTCAGATAACCGACGCTGAATGAACCGGACATCCAGCCCGGACTGCCAACCTCGCGGTTGGTCGGGCCGAAAATCGAACGCACGCCCTGTTGCAGAATGAGCGAGATTCCCCAGGTGGCCAGCAGCGTTTCCAGCGGACGGCCGTAGAGAAAACGGATGACGCCGCGCTCCATGACGAGGCCGATGGCGCCGGTAACGAGGAAGGCGACCGGCAGTGCAATGGCCAGCGACCAGTCGAACAGACCAGGGAAATTGGCGCGGATCACCTCCTGCACCATGAAGGTGGAATAGGCGCCGATCATCACCATCTCGCCATGCGCCATGTTGATGATGCCCATCACGCCGAAGGTGATGGCAAGGCCGATGGCCGCCAGCAGAAGAACGGACCCGAGCGACAGGCCGTACCAGACATTCTGCACGCTGTCCCAGAAGGCGAGTGAGCCTTCGAGATCAGCGATCGCAGCGTCGATGTCGCCTTTCAGGCTCGGATCGACGGAAGGCGATGCCGCCATCAGAATGCTGATGGCGTCGCGCCCGCCAATGCTTTTGATGGTTTCAACGGCGGCCTTCTTCGCATCAACCGGCCGGTCGGAGGAAAGTAGCGAAACCGCCCGCGCCTCTTCCATCCGCGTGCGCACCTGCGCGTCGGTTTCCTTGGCAAGTGCCGCCTCCAGCAATTCGAGATTTTCTGCGCTTGGCGCCTTCAAAACAGCATCCGCCGCCGAAAGCCTCACGGATTTTTCCGGGCTGAGCAGCGTCAGACCGCCAAGCGCTGCGCGAATGACGCGGCGAAGATTGTTGTTGACCCTGACCTTGGTGACAGCGGCCTTCGGCGCTTCGCCTGCGCTCTCGCCGGAGAGCGGATCGACCAGCGTGAAGTTTGCGCCTGCGGGCTTGACCATGAAGACGAGATTGTCGGCCTTGCGAACATAGAGATCGCCGGCCGCAAAGGCTTCCAGCGGCGGCACCACACGCGGATCGCCTGTTGCGGCGATCTGGCCGATCAGGACCTCAGCCTGCTTGAAATCCGCCGTGCCGAGCGCGTCGATCAACGCTTTCGGATCGCTCTGCGCCACGGATGGCGTCACGAGGCTGAACAGAAGGCCGATCAGGGCCAGCACACGAAGAAACATAGTCCCAAGTCCCCCTTGGAAGCCTGCGGGTGGCAGGCGAATTCAATAACGAAGGAGGTTTCCTTCATGCCGCGAGGGATTCTCCCCTCTCGACGTCATCCTCGGGCTTGACCCGGGGATCCATGACACCAGCCGCAAGTCTGCCTGTTTGCATCGTGGGCAGAGCTTCACCCGTCCATCCAAACCGCTTTGGCATGGATCCCCGGGTCAAGCCCGAGGATGACGTCGAGTTTGCGGAAATGATGCCGGCCGAACGAAACACGGACCGGCATCAAGCTTCCCCGCGCCTATCAGCTGCCCTTGCCGCCACACTTGCCGGTGGCGACGTTGAAGTTGCCGCACTCCATCGGCTTGCGCCAATCGGAGATGAGATCCTTCGAGTCCGGCAGGTAGTCCGACCACTCGTCGCCCACGACCTGCGGGGTCTGCTGTACGATGTCGAACTGGCCGTCGGCCTGGATTTCACCGATCAGCACCGGCTTGGTGATGTGGTGGTTCGGCATGACGGTGGAGTAACCGCCCGAAAGGTTCGGCACCGAAACGCCGATGATCGAGTCGAGAACCGTGTCCGTGTCGGTCGTGCCGGCAGCCTCGACGGCCTTAACCCATGCGTTGAAACCGATATAGGCGGCTTCCATCGGGTCGTTGGTCACGCGCTTGTCGTTCTTGGTGAACGCATGCCAGGTCTTGATGAACTCGGCATTGACCGGAGCATCGACGGACTGGAAGTAGTTCCAGGCGGCGAGGTGGCCGACCAGCGGGCCGGTGTCCAGACCGGCAAGCTCTTCTTCACCGACGGAGAAAGCGACGACCGGAATGTCTTCGGCCTTGATGCCCTGGTTTGCCAGTTCCTTGTAGAACGGCACGTTGGCGTCACCGTTGATGGTGGAAACCACGGCGGTCTTCTTGCCCGCGGAGCCGAACTTCTTGATGTCGGATACGATCGTCTGCCAGTCGGAATGACCGAACGGCGTATAGTTGATCATGATGTCCTCTTCCTTGACGCCCTTCGACATCAGGTAGGCCTTCAGAATCTTGTTGGTGGTCTGCGGATAGACATAGTCCGTACCGGCCAGAACCCAGCGCTCGACGCCTTCCGTGCTGGCGAGGTAATCGACGGCGGGGATGGCCTGCTGGTTCGGAGCGGCACCCGTGTAGAAGATGTTGCGCGAGGATTCTTCACCCTCATACTGCACCGGGTAGAAGAGAATGGAGTTCAGCTCTTCGAAGACCGGCAGAACGGACTTTCGCGAGGAAGACGTCCAGCAACCGAAAACGGCGGCAACCTTGTCTTGGCTAATCAGCTGGCGGGCCTTTTCGGCGAACAGCGGCCAGTCGGAAGCCGGGTCGACAACGACGGCTTCGAGCTTCTTGCCCAGAACGCCGCCCTTCTTGTTCTGCTCTTCGATGAGCATCAGCATGGCGTCTTTCAGCGTCGTTTCGGAAATTGCCATGGTGCCGGACAGAGAATGCAGCACGCCCACCTTGATCGTGTCATCGGCGGCGAATGCGCCGTGGAACGCGGTGGTGGACAGAATGGCGCCGAGCAACGCACCCGTCAGCGTTTTCTTGAATGTCATCGGAAGGACCCCTCTCCTTGTTTTGGCCTCTATGGGCATCGGCAGCACGCAAGGCAGCCGCTGGAGGGGACTATCGATCTCGCAGACGCGAAACCGTATACGTCAATTAACGTAGGAGGGGTGGCGAAAGGTGCAGAAGAGAACTTGTAAAGGGAGGGAGGACAGCTCGAACTGAAGTCTCCTCATCATCTGCGATCATCCTCGCGCCTGACCCGAGGATCCATGGCCGCTCAACAACGCATGTCCTCGCCGCAGGGGTGAGGGTGATGTTCGAGTCCGCCTATACGGAGCGCATCAGGAATGCGGCTTGTCGCCCCGCTCTTCGTCGCGGATCGCCTCGTCATGATACCACGAGCCGAAATCGATATGCGGCATCTTCGCCTCTTCCTCGAGCGCGCTCAGACCGCTGCTGCGGAACTTCGGCATGCCCGAACGTCCGCCGACGGGGAATTGATAGATGGTTGCAGTCTCACGATGAAAGCCGGTCGCCATTTTGCACTTCTCACTTTCCTTGCATCGAAGCACTTCGATGTGTGAAGCAAACTTCCGAGCCTCGGATTCGCTCCGATTGATTAAAAAAAAATCACGTTGCGAAAAATATAGGCATTAATTGCGCATTCGACAAGAAAAACCATTCCAGAAGCGCCGGAATTCAAGGCAATTGCCAAATGAACGAACGCCCTGCCATTCTGTGCGCCGCAACAGCCGGCTTTTCCGGAGCGCCACGCCTATGCATAAGAAAAAACTCATGAATCAGAGAGGCTTTTTTTAGTTGCCGCAGCGCAGCATCGCCGGGAAAGGTCTGCGAACTCTACCTTTCGCCGATGAGGCCCAGAAAGAATTTTCGAAAAAAATCGGCGATCGGCGTCAATCTGGCACACAACATGCATCTGTTTCGGCAGCCCTTGAAAGCAAGAGCGGCTTCCGACGGCGAAAGCAACGGTGGCCTCAAGGCTTCGCATTTTTACCTATGAGAGGTTCGTAATGACTAAGTTTAAACTCGAGTACATCTGGCTCGACGGGTACAAGCCGGTCCCTAACCTGCGCGGCAAGACGCAGATCAAGGAATTCGACGAATTCCCGACGCTTGAGCAGCTCCCGCTCTGGGGCTTCGATGGCTCGTCCACCCAGCAGGCCGAAGGCCACAGCTCGGATTGCGTTCTGAAGCCAGTAGCGATCTACCCGGATCCGGCCCGCTCGAACGGCGCTCTCGTCATGTGCGAAGTCATGATGCCGGATGGCGTCACCCCGCATCCGTCCAACAGCCGCGCGACCATCCTCGACGATGAAGACGCCTGGTTCGGCTTCGAGCAGGAATACTTCTTCTACCAGGACGGCCGTCCGCTCGGCTTCCCTGAGCAGGGCTACCCGGCTCCGCAGGGTCCGTACTACACCGGCGTTGGCTTCAAGAACGTTGGCTCCGTTGCCCGCGAGATCGTTGAAGAGCATCTGGACCTCTGCCTCGAGGCAGGCATCAACCACGAAGGCATCAACGCCGAAGTGGCCAAGGGCCAGTGGGAATTCCAGATTTTCGGCAAGGGCTCCAAGCGCGCCGCCGACCAGATCTGGATCGCCCGTTACCTGCTTCTGCGTCTGTGCGAACAGTACGGTATCGACGTCGAATTCCATTGCAAGCCGCTCGGCGACACCGACTGGAACGGCTCCGGCATGCACTGCAACTTCTCCACGAAGTTCATGCGCGAAGTTGGCGGCAAGGACTACTTCGAAGCCCTCATGGCTGCTTTCGCCAAGAACTGGAAAGAGCACATCGACGTTTACGGCCCGGACAACCACCTGCGTCTGACCGGCAAGCACGAAACCGCTCCGTGGAACAAGTTCTCCTACGGCGTTGCTGACCGTGGCGCGTCGATCCGCGTACCGCACTCCTTCGTCAACAACGGCTACAAGGGTTACCTCGAAGACCGTCGTCCGAACTCGCAGGGCTGCCCGTACCAGATCGCTTCCATCGTTCTGAAGACGATTGCGGAAGTCCCGACTGCAAAGTCGGCTGCTGCCTGATAAATTGAAAATGGCGTCGTCTTGTTCGAGACGACGCCATTTTTGCGTCTGGTGCATGGCGCGCAAAACTGTAACGCCGCCGCGCTGAAATTGCCGGACCGAACACTTCGGCCGGACGTTGACCTTTCGCCGCCCGGTCCCCGCAGCCTATCCTGCGCGCTGACGTATCCCCCCAGGACAAGGAAGGTGAGCGATGGGCATTCTCCAGAAGTTTTCCCTTGAAAACCGAACCGCGATCATCACCGGAAGCGGACGCGGCCTCGGCTTCGAAATCGCAAAGGCGTTCACGGAAGCGGGCGCGCATGTCTGGCTGACCGGTCGCAGCGCCGAAACGCTGGAGGCAGCGGTAAACACCCTTCGCGAGGCAGGTGGAAAAGCCGATTACGCGGCCTTCGATATCACCGACACGGCGGCAGGTGGGCGTCTCGTCAACCGCATCATGGACGAGCACGGCCACCTCGACATTCTCGTCAACAATGTCGGCGCGCGTGACCGTCGTCCTCTCGCGGAATTCAGCGATGAAGACGTGCTTGACCTCATCCGCACCGACCTCACCTCCTCCATCTCCCTGTCGCGCGATGCCGTTGAGGCGATGAATAAAAACGGCTATGGCCGCATCATCACGATCACCTCCATCCTCGGTTACATCGTCAAGCCGGGAGACGCGATCTACCCCGTCGCCAAGCAGGGGCTGACCGGGCTGATGCGCAGCCTCGCCGTGGACTACGGCGCACGCGGCATCACCAGCAACGCCATTTCCCCGGGCATGTTCGCAACCGAAACCAATGCGGCGCTCGCCGAAAACCCGGACATGGTCGCCTTCGCCAAGCTGCGCGTGCCGCTCGAACGCTGGGGCCAGCCGGATGAAATCGCCGGTGCGGCGCTGTTTCTGGCCAGCGACGCCGCCACATTCGTCAACGGCCATGTGCTGACAGTGGATGGTGGCATGTCCGTGCGGCTTTGAGGCGCCAGCCGCAGCATTTCCCTTGCAAACCCGGCCCTTTCACCCGAAAGTGCACAATTGGATATCACTTCCGGAAGAGGTCTGATTTTTAGGCATGGCGGCACGGCAGCGCATCATACCCGTCAGACGTGAATATAACCGCTGGGTCGCCAACCAGACGCTGGAAGACTATGCCCTGCGCTTTACGGCCAAAAGCGCACGGCAGTTTTCTTCCAACCGCATTTCGCACACCGCCATCGGCGCGATTTCCTTTCTGGCGCTGGAGGCGATCGGCGGGGCGATCACGCTGTCCTATGGCACCACCAATGCCTTTTACGCCATTGTCGTCGCCGCCATCGCCATGCTGGCGGTCGGCCTGCCGATCAGCCGTTACGCCATCCGCCATGGTGTCGATATCGATCTTCTGACGCGTGGCGCCAGCTTCGGGTACATCGGCTCCACCATCACCTCGCTGATCTACGCCGCCTTCACCTTCATGCTGTTCGCCATCGAGGCGTCGATCATGTCCGGCGCGCTGGAACTGGCCCTCGGCATTCCGCTATGGATCGGTTACATCATCTCGTCCGTCATGGTCATACCGCTCGTCACCCATGGTGTGCGCCTCATCAGCCGGTTCCAGATCGTCACCCAGCCGTTCTGGATCGTCCTCAATATCCTGCCGTTCATCTTCATCGCCCTGATGGATTGGGAAAAATACGATCTGTGGCGGGCCTTTTCCGGCATCCACCATGCCTCCGGGCCGCCCGGTACCGTCGCCCATTTCAATCTCGTGGAGTTCGGCGCGGCATCCGCCGTCATTCTGGCGCTGATGTCCCAGATCGGCGAACAGGTGGACTTTTTGCGATTCCTTCCCGCTGAAGGCCAGAGCCGTCTGCGTCACCGAATTGCGGTTTTCCTTGCCGGTGCGGGCTGGGTCGTCGTCGGCGTACCGAAGCTTCTGGCCGGTTCCTTCCTCGTGGTCCTGACCTTCAGCTCCGGCGTCTCGGTGGATCGCGCCGCCGATCCGGCGCAGATGTACCTGACCGCTTTCGGTTACATGATCCCCAACCACACGGCAGCGATGCTGCTGATGGTCGCCTTCGTGGTCGTGTCGCAGCTGAAGATCAACGTCATGAATGCCTATGCGGGATCGCTCGCATGGTCGAACTTCTTTTCCCGCCTCACCCACAGCCACCCCGGCCGCGTCGTCTGGCTGGTATTCAACGTGGCGATCGCGCTGCTTTTGATGGAACTCGGCATCTACCGGCTGCTGGAAGAAACACTCGGAATCTTCTCCATCATCGCCATGGCTTGGCTCTGCACCATTTCAGCCGATCTGTTCATCAACAAGCCGCTCGGCCTTGCCCCACCCGGCATCGAGTTCAAGCGCGCCCACCTTTACGATATCAATCCGGTCGGCGTCGGCTCCATGACGCTGTCGGCCACCATCGCGCTGATGGCGCATTTCGGTTCTTTCGGCGAACTGGCCGCCTCGCTCGCGCCCTATCTGACGCTGATCGTCGCCTTCATCGCCTCGCCGCTGATCGCATGGGGTACGAAAGGCAAATTCTATCTCGCCCGCAAGCCGCGCCAGAAGTGGCATGAGGAAAGTTCCATCACCTGCTCGATCTGCGAACACCCGTTCGAGCCGGAAGACATGGCGTGGTGCCCGGCCTATGCCGCCCCCATCTGTTCGCTCTGCTGTTCGCTGGACAGCCGCTGCCATGACATGTGCAAACCGAAGGCGAAGCTGAATTATCAGGTTGCCACCGTCGCCAGATCCTTCCTGCCGGATCAGCTGGTGGCGAGGCTTGCAACACGCCTTGGCCGATACGCCATGGCGGCGGCTGTTGCGATCACCATCATCGGCACCATTCTGGCGCTGATCGCCCATCAGGTCAGCAATGCCTCGCCTGAGACGGCGGATGTGGTGGATCGCACCATCCTCATCGTCTTTTTCGTGTTCGCCGTCATTGCCGGCATCGTCTGCTGGTTCCTCGTTCTAGCCCATGACAGCCGGGTGGTGGCGGAAGAGGAATCTTCCCGCCAGAACACGCTTTTGCTGAAAGAAATCGCCGCCCACAAGAAAACCGACGCCGCCCTTCAGGATGCCAAGGAAACCGCCGAAGCCGCCAACCGCGCCAAGAGCCGTTATGTGGTTGGCCTCAGCCACGAATTGCGCACGCCGCTCAACGCCGTTCTCGGTTATGCGCAGATTTTGGAACGCGACGAGACGATCCCGCCGCCCCGGCAATCGGCCATCAAGGTCATCCGCCGCTCGGCCGATCACCTGTCGGGCCTGATCGACGGGCTGCTGGATATTTCCAAGATCGAGGCGGGCCGGTTGCAGGTCTATTCCAACGAAATCAACATTCAGGATTTCCTCGACCAGATCGTCGACATGTTCCGACCGCAGGCACAGGCCAAGAGCCTGGAATTCCGGCATGAGCGTGCGCGCAGCCTGCCGCAATATGTCCGCACCGATGAAAAGCGCCTGCGCCAGATCCTCGTCAACCTGTTGTCCAACGCCATCAAGTTCACCGATACGGGCACCGTGTCCTTTGATGTCGCCTATCGCAACCAGGTTGCCACCTTCACGGTCGCTGATACCGGACGAGGCATCGCAGAAAAGGATCTCGCCCGCATCTACGAGCCCTTCCAGCGCGGTGAGGCGGACAGCATCCGCCCCATGCCGGGGCTTGGCCTTGGCCTCACCATCACCCAGCTTCTCACCAACACGCTGGGCGGCGAGATTTCCGTAGCCAGCGAAAAGGACAACGGCTCCACCTTCCGCGTCCGCCTCATGCTGTCTGCGGTCGACCGCCCAAGCACGGCACCGGCGGCGGAAAAGACCATCCGTTCCTATTCCGGCCCCCGCCGCACCATCGTCGTGGTGGACGACAACGAGGACCATCGCGAACTGATGCGGCAGGTGCTGGTTCCGCTGGATTTCGTGGTGCTGACCGCCCAGAGCGGCCCGGAATGTCTGACCCTTATAGAAGGTATCAAGCCGGACCTGTTCCTCATCGATATTTCCATGGCCGGCATGACCGGCTGGCAGCTGGTATCGAAACTGCGCGAAGCCGGACAGACTGCGCCACTCATCATGCTTTCGGCCAATATCGGTGATGGCGCGATCGCGGGCGCTGGCGAGGACAACCACAACGACGCCATCGCCAAGCCTGTCGATATTCGGCAGCTCTGCGACAAGCTTGCCGTCCATCTCGGCCTGAAATGGGTCTACGAAACGGACGCCCTGTCCGTGCGGGAAAAACCGGAGAATGCCCCGGTCCTCAACCCCGGCGCGATCCACATTCAGGATTTGCAGCGCCTCGGTGAAATCGGCTACATACGCGGCATCGAAGCAAAGCTTGCCGATCTTGCCCGCAACGAAGACAACCGGCCCTTCACCGAGGAGCTTGGAGCCTATGTGCAGGCGTTCGATCTGGCCGGATATGCGGAATTCCTCAGCGGCTTCGAGGACGCGGACATGAACAGGAAAGAACGCGAGGCATGAGCGGACCGCAGGCGGCGCCCCCCAGAGATATCGTGCTTCTGGTCGATGACAGCCCGGAAGCGTTGGGTTTCCTGACCGAAGCGCTGGAACAGTCCGGTTTTTCGGCGCTGATTGCCACCTCGGGACAGGCGGCGCTGAACATCGCCGAGCGCATCACGCCCGATATAATTCTGCTTGATGCGGTCATGCCGAACATGGACGGGTTTGAGACCTGCCGTCGCCTGAAAGCCAATGCGTCCGTGGCGCAGGTGCCAGTCATCTTCATGACCGGCCTGACGGAAACCGAACATGTCGTGCGCGCCCTCGAATCCGGCGGCGTCGATTACCTGACCAAGCCCATCAACATCGATGAGCTGCGCGCCCGCATCCGCGTGCACCTTTCCAATGCCCGCTCGGCGCAAAGCGCCCGCGTGGCGCTGGATGTCGCAGGCCGCCATCTGCTGGCTGTGCGCGCCAGCGGTGCGATCCATTGGTCGACCCCGCAGGCGACTCGGCTCGTCAACGCCGCCACCGGCCGCGACGACGGCATGGAAATCGTCGTCAGCCATATTGCAGGCTGGCTTGCGGAAAAGGCAGCAAGCGATACCGGCCGTGATACGCCGCTGACGATCACGCAGGCCGGGCGCCCCGCCCTGCAACTGTCCTTCCTCGGCGCGATGGGACCGGACGAACACCTGTTTCGCCTGACCGCCGCCAACGAGAAATCCGGCGATCATCTGCTGAAGGAACACTTCGCCCTGACGGCCCGCGAATCGGAAGTGCTGTTATGGATCGCCAAGGGGAAATCCAACCGCGATATCGGCGATATCCTCGGCCTTTCGGCCCGCACCGTGAACAAGCATCTCGAACAGATCTACGTCAAGCTCGGCGTCGAAAACCGCGCTTCGGCCGCGGTCAAGGCCGCGCATATCCTGCATCAGGGGTAAATCAGCCGGATATCTTCAGGCGGTCATGCCCTCGGCGATGAAATCGGGGTTGGCAAGCGCGTCTTCCCCTTCGCCCTTCACCTCGTAAGCCAGCGGACGGCCGGAACAGTCCAGCGTCCTGCCGCCAGCCGCGCGCAGCACCGCGTCACCCGCCGCCGTATCCCACATCATGGTGCGGCTGAAACGCGGATAGATATCGGCCACACCTTCGGCCAGCATGCAGAATTTCAGCGACGAACCGACGGAAAGACAATCTTTCAGGCCATGCTCGGCCACGAAGGCTTGCGTTTTTTCCGTGCAATGTGAACGGCTTATCAGTGCAACGGGCGACGCGGCCCGCATACGGGCGCGAATGGCGCGGCGGGTTTCAATGACACCCTCCGCCGAAACCGTCAGCTTTTCGGCGCCGTCATCCTCGCCGGTCCACACCTGCCCGCGGCAGGGCGCGTAAACGACGCCAGCAACCGGCACACCGTTACGGATCAACGCAATGTTGACGGTGAAATCGTCCTTTCCGGCAATGAATTCCTTGGTGCCGTCCAGAGGATCGACAAGAAAAAACTCCTCGGCGGTTTCCGGCACCACGCCCTTCGACACCGCCTCCTCGGCGATCACCGGAATATCGGGAAAATGCCGCGCCAGCGCGTCCAGAATGATCGTTTCGGCCCGTTGATCGGCTTCCGTTACCGGCGAGGAGTCGTTTTTGTAAGAGACGTGCGGCCCGGCCCTGTGCACCGCCATGATGGCTTGCCCGGCATCCAGCGCGGCCTGCGTCAATATCTCGATCATTCCTGAGCCCTTGCCCGATACGCTCTTGCCGGTTCCTTGCGCGCAGAGGTCTGAAGCGGTCTGTACCGTCCGCCCATCGTTCATCACCCCTGACACTGCCACTTTCGCTACCCCTTTGCAGGCACCCCGTCAAATAACGGTATTGAAATTTAAATAAATAAGCATCTGCACGCCATTTTTTCAGCATTTCCTGCCGAAATCATGACCCTTTTGATCTGGAAGCAGGCAGACGGCGTGGAAATTCTAAATATTGTGCAGAAACGCGGGTTTTTGACTTCACATTTCCACCGAACACGATAAGGGTTTGAGTATGGGGGTGGCGAAATAAGTTCCCCTGTAAGTAACATAAACGAGGCGTGACCCAGTCGAGGTCATACCCGGGGGAAAGACATGGAGTACTTTATCCAGCAGCTCATAAACGGGCTGACTCTGGGATCGATTTACGGTCTCATTGCCATTGGCTATACGATGGTCTACGGCATCATCGGCATGATCAACTTCGCCCATGGCGACATCTTCATGCTCGGCGGCTTTGCTGCACTTATCGTTTTCCTGATCGTCACATCTTTCGTCGCCGGCATTCCGGTAGCGCTTCTGCTGCTGCTGATGATGGTCGTCGCCATGCTGATGACCGGATTGTGGAACTGGGCAATCGAACGGGTGGCCTATCGCCCGCTGCGCGGTTCGTTCCGCCTGGCGCCGCTGATTACCGCAATCGGCATGTCCATCGCGCTGTCCAACTTCATCCAGGTCACGCAGGGTCCGCGCAACAAGCCGATCCCGTCGCTTGTGACAGACAGCTATCATTTCGGTGCGATCACCATTTCGCTGAAGCAGCTTATCATCGTGGTCGTCACCTCGGTTCTGCTGTTTGCCTTCTGGTACATCGTCAACAAGACGCCGCTGGGCCGTGCGCAACGAGCGACCGAACAGGACCGCAAGATGGCGGCGCTGCTCGGCGTGGACGTTGACCGCACCATTTCGATCACCTTCATCATGGGTGCCGCACTCGCCGCCGTGGCTGGTACGATGTACCTGATGTACTATGGCGTGGCCTCGTTCAACGATGGCTTCATTCCAGGTGTCAAGGCGTTCACCGCAGCGGTTCTGGGTGGCATCGGCTCGCTGCCGGGCGCGGTTCTCGGTGGCCTGCTGATCGGCCTCATCGAGTCGCTCTGGTCGGCCTATTTCTCCATCGCCTACAAGGATGTCGCGGCATTCGCGATCCTTGCTTTCGTACTGATCTTCAAGCCGACCGGCATTCTGGGTCGTCCGGAAGTGGAGAAGGTTTAAGTCATGGCCAATACTGTTTCAGACAACGAAACGCCGAACGGCAGCGTCATGGCTGCGGCGGTGAGGGAAGGCATCTTCGCGGGCGTCGTGGCGCTCGGCATGTTCATCCTTTACGTCGGCATCGTCACCTATCAGGACATCAACAACCAGCTGATCTGGGGCACCCGCTGGGGGCTTCTGGCGATCTTCGTCGCCGTTGCCGCCGTCGGACGCTTCCTGATGGTAGGCTTCATTACGCCGCATCTGGACCGCCGCAAGCTGGCCAAGGCAAAGAAGGGCGTTCTGGAAATCTCCGAGGACAAGGGCTTCTTCCACAAGCACTTCCTCAAGATAGCCCTCGTTCTCCTGCTGCTTTACCCGATCATCGCCGTCCAGCTCTTCGGCTTTCAGGGTTCGCTGAAATTCGTCGACAACTTCGGCATCCAGATCCTCATCTACGTGATGCTGGCCTGGGGACTGAACATCGTCGTCGGCCTCGCCGGCCTGCTCGACCTCGGTTACGTGGCCTTCTACGCGGTTGGCGCCTATTCCTACGCGCTGCTGTCCAGCTATTTCGGGCTTTCCTTCTGGGTGCTTCTGCCGATGGCGGGCATTCTGGCGGGCTTCTGGGGTATCATCCTCGGCTTCCCGGTCCTGCGCCTGCGCGGGGATTATCTCGCCATCGTGACGCTGGCTTTCGGTGAAATCATCCGACTTGTGTTATTGAACTGGACCGAAGTGACCAAGGGCACTTTCGGCATCTCGGGCATCGCCAAGGCTTCGGTCTTCGGCATCTGGTCCTTCGATGTCGGCGCTCCGAACAACTTCGCCAAGGCGTTCGGCCTGTCTATGTCCTCCGCCTACTACAAGATCTTCCTGTTCTACGTGATCCTGCTTCTGTGCATGCTGACCGCCTATGTGACGATCAAGCTGCGCCGCATGCCGATCGGCCGTGCCTGGGAAGCGCTGCGTGAAGACGAGATTGCCTGCCGCTCGCTCGGCATCAACACCGTCATCACCAAGCTCACCGCCTTTGCGACAGGCGCGATGTTCGGCGGTTTCGCAGGCTCGTTCTTCGCCGCACGCCAGGGTTTCGTATCGCCGGAAAGCTTCGTCTTCCTCGAATCCGCGGTCATCCTCGCCATCGTCGTTCTCGGCGGCATGGGGTCGCTGACGGGTATCGCGATTGCGGCTCTCGTCATGGTCGGCGGCACCGAGCTTCTGCGTGAAATGGAATTCCTGAAGCACGTTTTCGGTCCTGATTTCACGCCGGAGCTTTACCGCATGCTGCTGTTCGGCCTCGCCATGGTCATCGTCATGCTGTTCAAGCCACGCGGCTTTGTCGGCTCACGCGAACCCACCGCCTTCCTGAAGGAACGCAAGGCCGTCTCCGGCAGCTTCACCAAGGAAGGTCACGGCTGATGGCTTCCGGAAACACTGCAATGACATCCAATACCATGGGCAACACGACTGGCGACACGATCCTCAAGGTCGAGCATCTCTCGATGAAGTTCGGCGGCCTTATGGCCATCAACGACTTCTCCTTCGAGGCAAAGCGCGGCGACATCACCGCTCTGATCGGGCCGAACGGCGCGGGCAAGACCACGGTCTTCAACTGCGTCACCGGCTTCTACAAACCCACCATGGGCATGATCACCATGCGTCGCGCCAATGGCGAGACGCATCTTCTGGAGCGCCTGCCGGACTTCGAGATCACCAAGAAGGCCAAGGTTGCGCGCACGTTCCAGAACATCCGCCTGTTTTCCGGCCTCACGGTTCTGGAAAACCTTCTGGTGGCCCAGCACAACGCTCTGATGAAGGCGTCCGGTTACACGGTGCTCGGCCTTCTCGGCCTGCCCGCCTACCGGCGTGCGGCTGACGCAGCCATCGAAAAGGCAAAATACTGGCTGCAAAAGGCCGACCTGATCGAGCGCGCCGACGATCCGGCGGGAGACCTGCCTTACGGTGCGCAGCGCCGTCTGGAAATCGCCCGCGCCATGTGCACCGAACCGGAACTGCTCTGCCTCGATGAGCCTGCCGCCGGTCTGAACCCCAAGGAATCGCTGGCGCTCAACGCGCTTCTGCGCGGGATTCGCGATGAAGGCACATCGCTGCTCCTGATCGAGCACGACATGTCCGTGGTGATGGAGATTTCCGACCACGTCGTCGTTCTCGAATACGGCCAGAAGATTTCCGACGGCACGCCGGAGCATGTGAAGCACGACCCGAAGGTCATCGCCGCCTATCTCGGTGTCGAGGATGATGAAGTGGAAGAAGTGATTGCGGAAGAACTCGACGGGGGAGCGGCCTGATGACCGGTGAACCCCTTCTCAAAGTTCAGGGTGTTGAAACCTATTACGGCAACATCCGGGCGCTGGCTGGCGTCGATGTCGAGGTCAACAAGGGTGAGATCGTCAGCCTGATCGGCGCCAACGGTGCCGGCAAGTCGACGCTGATGATGACCATCTGCGGCAGCCCGCAGGCCCGCACCGGCCAGATCACCTTCGACGGTGAGGACATCACACGCGTCCCCACGCATCTGATCGCCCGCAAGCGTATCGCCCAGTCGCCGGAAGGCCGTCGCATCTTTCCACGCATGACCGTGCTGGAAAACCTGCAGATGGGCGCCAACCTCGACAACCTGAAATACTTCAAGGAAGACGTGGAGAAGATCTTCGTGATGTTCCCGCGCCTGAAGGAACGCCAGAGCCAGCGTGGCGGCACGCTTTCGGGAGGTGAGCAGCAGATGCTGTCCATCGGCCGCGCGCTGATGGCCCGGCCGAAACTGCTTCTGCTCGACGAGCCGTCGCTCGGTCTGGCGCCTCTGATCGTCAAGGGTATCTTCGAGGCAATCAAGAAACTGAACCAGGAAGAAGGCCTGACGGTCTTCCTCGTGGAGCAGAACGCGTTTGCCGCGCTCAAGCTGTCAGACCGCGCTTACGTGATGGTCAACGGCAAGGTGACGATGAGCGGTTCGGGCAAGGAACTGCTCGCCAATCCCGAAGTCCGCGCCGCCTATCTCGAAGGTGGCCGTCACTGAAAGATTTTACTTGCGCCGGAGATGCTGCGGCGCAAGACTGCAAACGGTGTCCTGCAAATCATCAACGGGCTGCGGGACGTAAACAACAAAAAAGCCTGCCGGAAAAACGGTGGGGCCGGGCGTCGTACCCGGTGCTGATGGGGAAAGAAATGCAGGGCCTTTTTTTCGAGACCGATAGCGGCGTCCGTTATGTTCTGCGCGCTCTGGTTGTCATCCTTGGTTTCTGGACGGCCTGGAGAACGGGCAAGTCCGTGGCCGACAGCTGGGGCAGTTACACACGGGTGGTCATCTACACGCTGGCGCTTGGCCTTGCCCTGCGCTTTCTGCACCACGCGCTGTTCAACGGGCCGTTCCTGAACGGCTTCTACTACGTATTTGACGTTGCTCTGTTGCTGGTCTTTTCCAGCGCCGGGTTCCGCGTCCGCCGGACGAGCCAGATGGTGAACAATTACTACTGGCTCTACGACAGAAGTTCGGCATTTTCCTACAAGAAGAAAGATTGACAGCCGGTTTTTTCTGGCTGCACAATACCCGTTAGAGTGGAACCGTTTCCTGTTCAGTTAAGGTGGGTACTGAACAGGTTCATGCGATCAACCCATCCAAAGGAACTGGGAGTACAGTAATGAAGAAGTCTCTTCTTTCCGCCGTTGCGCTGACCGCCATGGTCGCCTTCAGCGGTTCGGCCTGGGCCGATATCCTGATTGGTGTCGGCGGTCCTCTGACCGGCCCGAACGCTGCTTTCGGCGCTCAGCTTCAGAAGGGTGCAGAACAGGCTGCGGCAGATATCAACGCTGCTGGCGGCATCAACGGCGAACAGATCAAGATCGTGCTCGGCGACGACGTATCGGACCCCAAGCAGGGTATCTCTGTCGCCAACAAGTTCGTCGCTGACGGCGTAAAGTTCGTTGTCGGTCACTTCAACTCCGGCGTTTCCATTCCGGCGTCTGAAGTCTATGCCGAAAACGGCATTCTCGAAATCACCCCTGCCGCCACCAACCCGGTCTTCACCGAGCGTGGCCTGTGGAACACCTTCCGCACCTGCGGTCGTGACGACCAGCAGGGCGGCATCGCTGGCAAGTATCTGGCTGACAACTTCAAGGACGCCAAGATCGCCATCATCCACGACAAGACCCCGTATGGTCAGGGCCTTGCCGATGAAACCAAGAAGGCTGCAAACGCCGCTGGCGTCACCGAAGCCATCTACGAAGGCGTGAACGTCGGCGACAAGGACTTCTCCGCCCTCATCGCCAAGATGAAGGAAGCTGGCGTTTCCGTCATCTACTGGGGTGGTCTGCACACCGAAGCCGGCCTCATCATCCGTCAGGCTGCTGACCAGGGTCTGAAGGCGAAGCTCGTATCGGGCGACGGTATCGTTTCGAACGAACTCGCGTCCATCGCTGGCGACGCCGTTGAAGGCACGCTGAACACCTTCGGTCCTGATCCGACGCTCCGCCCGGAGAACAAGGAACTGGTCGAGAAATTCAAAGCTGCGGGCTTCAACCCTGAAGCGTACACGCTCTACTCCTATGCCGCCGTCCAGACGATTGCCGAAGCTGCCAAGGCAGCCGCTTCGCTGGAAGCGGAAAAGGTTGCCGAAGCGATGAAGGCTGGCAAGTTCTCGACCGTTCTCGGCGAAATCTCCTTCGACGAAAAGGGCGACCCGAAGCTTCCGGGCTACGTCATGTACGAATGGAAGAAAGGCCCGGACGGCAAGTACAGCTACTTCCAGCAGGGCAGCTAAGCCCTTTGGCCCCACACATCGAAGCCCGGTCGAAAGACCGGGCTTTTTTGTTGCCCGCGCCGGTTGTTTCCCTGACGACCGGGGAATGCGGACGCCGCCCTTCGGCGGCGGACTTCACGCTTGTCGCCGTTGCGCAATTATCCCAAAGCGTTTGAGAGAGCTCCCAGCACCAGATCCGCCCGCTCGCCAACGCTGGCCCTCGGCAAAACGACCGTCTCATACTCCAGCCGGGCATAATCGCGCAGCAGGCGCTCATACTCCGTGATGGCCGCATCGAAACCGTGCTGCCGTTCGCCGTCCGTGCGGTAGATTTCCGGCCAGGGCGGCGTGAGGAACACCAGCCGGTTATATCTATGGTCACGCCGCAGCCTTTCGATGAAGGCGTCACCGGTAACGTCGTGCAACACAGACGCGGCATCGATCAGCCCGCGATCGAAAAACACCGTGCCGCTTGAACTGGCATTCTGGCGATCCTCAAGTGAAAGCCTGACGGCACGTCGCGCAAAAGCCGCCATATCGACCCATGGCAGCGCCATCCCGCCACGTCGCATTTCCTGCGCCACGATGCGCCGTCCCGGCTCCTCGACGGTTGAAAAGCCGCGCCGCGCGAGTTCCTCGAGCAGCGTGGATTTACCACCGCCCGAACAGCCGGAAAGAATGACGAACCGATCCAATAACCTTCTCCACGTTTACAGTCTGATGAAAAATATGCGGCTGATGAAAGGTTCAAACCCATCTCAGTATCTGCGACACGAGAATATCTCATCCCCGCTCCTCCCCGCCTGACATCGCCGCCGCACAATCACCGGCAGCACACAGGCCACAGCGAGCGGGAGAGCCCCATGACAGACCGGACCACGAAGCTTCAACTTCCCTATATCCTGCCCTCACAGGCGCAGAAACACGTCACCCACAACGAGGCATTGCAAAGGCTGGATGCGGTCGTCCAGCTTGTGATTGCCGATGTGCCAGCGACGCCGCCGTCCAGCCCCGAGGAGGGTGATTGTTTTCTGATCGCTGAAAATGCCACCGGCGACTGGAGCGGAAACGCAGGCAAACTTGCGTTCCGTCAGGACGGCGCGTGGCTGATCATGCAGCCGAAACCGGGCTGGACGGCGTGGTTTGCCGAGGCCGGACGTTATCGCGTGCTGCAGGACGGTTCATGGCAGGATATGCCGCTTCCCGCAACCGGCCGGATGGATCGCCTCGGCATCGGCACGGATGCGGACGCCACCAACCGTTTCGCGCTGGCCTCACCCGCCAGCCTTTTCACCCACACGAATGGCGACCACCGCATGACCATCAACAAGGCGGGAAGCGCCGATACCGCTTCGCTTCTGTTCCAGTCCGGCTGGAGCGGGCGTGCGGAAATGGGTCTGGCGGGGAACGATGGCTTCTCGATCAAGACCAGCGCGGATGGCGCGACATGGCAGACGGCCCTCTCCTCAGCGGCAGCGGACACATCGACATGCCACATCGGCCATTGCTGCGGGCGGAACTGCCGGCTGGCAATCTTTCGCCCGTCAACGGGTCATCGTCCGGCTTTTCCGTGCTTGCGATCCAGCAGGGTGGCTTTGCGCTCGGCAACGATGTCGGCGCGGCACCCGGAAAAGAAATCGTCATCCCCGCAACCGGCCTTTATCTCGCTGCGCTATCGCTGGCCGTGGTGTCTTCATCCGGCCATCAGGTATCTCTCGCGGTCAATGGCGCCGCGGGCGACCTGTCGCTGATTGGCACAACCGCCAGTGCCGGGACGCTCCAGTCCGGTCTCTTCATGGTCGCGCTGAACGCCGGTGATCGCCTCAGCCTGCGCAACAATGGCTCGGCAACGTTCGCCCAAGGCCCCGGCAAGTCCATACTGCTGCTCGCAAAACCGTAAACACAGAAAAAAATCGCGTGAAGAAAGAATTTTTTCGCCCACGAAATAAGGCAACTCGAACAAATCAGGCGAAATCATTCAATTTCTTAATAAACTGTCACGAAGTGCTTAGGCAATTTTTAAAGGTACCGGGCTACAGTTCCCGTCATATGGTCTTGAGTTTGTATAGAGTGTCCAATGACCGAAATGATACGCCCACGAGTTAAATATGTCATCGGCCCCGATGGCAGCCCCCTGACGATTGCGGATCTTCCGCCTGCAAATACCCGACGTTGGGTCATTCGCAGAAAGGCAGAGGTTGTTGCCGCCGTGCGCGGAGGACTGCTGAGCCTCGAGGAAGCCTGCGAGCGTTATACGCTTACCGTTGAGGAATTCCTGTCCTGGCAGTCGTCGATTGCCGATCATGGCCTTGCTGGCCTGCGTACGACGCGGATCCAGCAGTACCGCCACTAAAGGTTCTTTTCGCCGCGTAACACCGGCAAAGATTTTTTCAAACGCCCTGTCGGATTTCACCGGCGGGGCGTTTGAATTTTGAGCGGTGCGGACGTTCCTCCCCCAACGCAGCAACAGGCAGCATTGTCGTCTTTTTGTGTCCACTGCGTTCGCCACCGCGGCGGTTTCCATTTTGGCCCGGCCCGTTAAAGTGGCGAACGAAAGAAACACAGGATCGAAGGGAGACACTTCATGGACATCGTGACCTCGGAAACCGGTTCGCACGGCGAGTATTCGGCGACGATCGAAGGCCACAAGGCGGAAATGACCTATTCCCGCACCTCCCCTTCCCTCATCATCATCGACCATACCGGCGTTCCGGATGCGTTGCGCGGCAAGGGTGTCGGCCAGGCGCTCGCCGCCCATGCCATCGAAGACGCCCGCAAGGGCGGCTGGAAGATCATTCCCCTCTGCCCCTTCTTCAAGGCGCAAACGCTTCGCCACCCTGAATGGGCGGATGTCATTCAGGGATAATCGGTGAAACGGGAAAAACACCCCGAGGAATCGATTTCTTCCGCAACACGAAGCCGCGTCACCCCGGACTCGGATACCGGGCCCAGCGCGCTCAAGCTCTTGATCGCAAACCACACTGCCCGTGGCGCAAAGGTGCAGCCACCAGCTGCCTCTCCAAGCCCGGCATGACGGAAAAAATCACGTCACCAGAAGTGTTCACGCCACCATCATCGGCGGCGTTCCCTGATGAATGCTCTTGCGGACTTCGTCGCGGAATTCCGGCGTGTCTTCGGCGCCATGCACCGTGATCGCATGCTGAACGGCCGCGTCGATCAGTTCATCGGCGGTATCGGCGGAGATGGCGATCGTGCACTTGCTTTCACTCGGAAATTCACGGCAATCGATATACTGGCGAGCCATTGTCTTCCTCCCTTTTTGGTCGCACGCACCCGATGCACGGCGCCGAAAAAATTCCGGTAGGCGAATGAGGACATCGGGGTGGCGAAACCTCGTCAGATTACTCCTTTCGCAGCACGCAAACAAATGCAAAAGGGGGACTGGCGTTTTGCAAGCGCACAAACAAAAACGGCCGCCAGACCGGCAGCCGTTTTTGAAAAAAGTCATGGCGTCCCATCATTGAAAGCCGCCACCTGATCCACCGGCAGCCGTCAATGAGGACCACGATCACCCGGTTGCTCCGGCCGATCAGGCTCGGGCGCGGATCGCACCGTCGCGGTTTTCAAGTGCCGCGGCCTTTTCGTATTCCGCCTGCACTTCTTCCAGCGCAGATTCCGCGGCTTCCTGCTGCATCTTCAGTTCACGAATGGAAACCTGAAGATTGTCTGCCCGCTGACGTGCGGCCTTCGCGAAGGTCGGATAGGCAAAATGCGTCGGATCGGTGATACCCGACTTGCTTTCCTCCAGCGAGATCTGGTGGACCAGTTCTTTTGCCATTCGTTCGAACTCCGACATCATCTGCTGCAACTGATGCAACTGCCGTCGTTTTTCGTTGACCTGAAATTCTTTCAGGCGAACTAGGCTGTCACGCGACTTCATACGCAATACTCCATGGATAGCGAGACCCAGGCCAAAAAAGGCATTACCGCCCGCATTCTTCCGGCTGTACCGGAATGATTCCGAAAAGTTACCCGGCGTTAATAAAAATCAGCCGCCGTTAACCTTTCGTTTACGGGCATCGTTAATGATAAGCATGATCATTTAAGGGTCGGTAAATGCCAAGTCCAAAAAATGGACACGACAATGTAAGAGTCGATTGAATCACTTAGCGGGAATCCCTCACGTTAAGCTTCAATATTGGCGATGATGGATTCACGTGCAAAAACAGCAGAATGTCAACTTTGCTTAATAAATTCGATACACCTTGCCAAAGGCAATTAGAATTTGTTAACCATTTGGTGGCAGCCTGCAAATCAGGCAACGTCTGGATCCGCATCGCGCGAGGCAATGATTTACCTCCCTGCGGGCGGCAAAGGGGATAATTATGCGGGTTCTACTTATTGAAGACGACAGCGCGACAGCGCAGAGCATCGAACTGATGCTCAAGTCGGAAAGTTTTAACGTCTACACGACCGACCTCGGTGAGGAAGGCGTGGATCTTGGCAAGCTGTACGATTACGACATCATTCTGCTCGACCTGAACCTGCCTGACATGTCGGGTTACGAAGTCTTGAGAACGTTGCGCCTCTCCAAGGTGAAGACGCCGATCCTCATCCTCTCCGGCATGGCCGGTATCGAGGACAAGGTTCGCGGCCTTGGCTTCGGCGCAGACGATTACATGACCAAGCCGTTCCACAAGGATGAGCTGGTTGCCCGCATCCATGCCATCGTGCGCCGTTCGAAGGGCCATGCCCAGTCGGTCATCGCCACCGGCGAGCTGATCGTCAACCTCGACGCCAAGACGGTTGAAGTCGGTGGACAGCGCGTCCACCTGACCGGCAAGGAATATCAGATGCTCGAGCTGCTTTCGCTGCGCAAGGGCACGACGCTGACCAAGGAAATGTTCCTCAACCACCTTTATGGCGGCATGGACGAGCCTGAACTGAAGATCATCGACGTGTTCATCTGCAAGCTGCGCAAGAAGCTCGCCAACGCCGCAGGCGGCGCGAACTACATCGAAACCGTCTGGGGCCGCGGCTACGTTCTGCGCGAGCCGGATGGCGCCACGGAATATCTCGAAACCGCCTGATCCGTTTCGAAACGCCCGTATAAAAAAATCCCGCCGCGCAACCGGCGGGTTTTTTGTTTTTGAAGAGTTAGAAATCCGGCTCGCCAAAAACATATTTTTCAAAGGCGCACATACGTGTCAGCGATGCTTCACCGCACGCAGATTCAACCTCTGCAATTTACGGAAAGATTTGGAAGTAAGTCACCAAGGCGGCCTTCAGGCTCAAGGCTTGGGGCAGCGCGCCCAAACATCCAGAGGAGTTTCCGGAGACTGAAGCACCAGAATGTCATCGTATGGCCGTACTATCGAAACAGTCCCGTTGTTATCGTGAAGTACCTTGTCAATCATTCTTGAATAGCCAGGATTGCTCGTTATATCCGTTCCGCCACCCATTCTTTCAAATAACACGGTAACATCGGTATAGGTGCCAAACTGGTTGCCAGCCCGCGAGGTATAGACGGTTGAAAGCGACATGCTTCCTCCCTTCGCGTTGACAGCTTCAAAAGCATAGTCATTCAGAACGTTGATCGTTATTGAAGCGAGTGCCTTTGGATCGCACATCCTGGCAAACTGCGCGGGATCATTTTTCTCAGGGGCAACCGCACTTATGCGGAACCAGTCGCCACTCAAATTATCAAGAATCATCTTCCGATAATTGGTTGGCTTGTCCACAGTGCCGATAATGGCTTCGACGGAACGGCTGTAGCGATCAAACAATGTTGTCGGCTGATCAGACCAAGATGATCCTCCAGCTGATAAAAATACCAGAATAACCAGCGGAACGGTTTTCAAACTCACTCTTGCGCCCTCACAGTTAGACCCCGAAGCAGCGATGAGATAAATTTGTTAAAATTCAGATTGCGATTTGCGTCGGATTTTTCGCTTTTCGTGATGGACAATCCCCACCACGCTCCGATCCTGCAGACCTCGTGTATCGTTATCTCCGTCAGACGTGCCTATCGCGGCGTCCTCAACAATCCCGAGGCCAAAGCGCTGAAGGCCTCGATGGCCTGCGGCAGCACCGTTAACGGTTTTGCGCTGGCTGCAACCCACAGCGCCGCGTTCAGGGCCGCGCCGCTGATAAGCCGGGCCACCGCCTCAGCGTCGAGCGGTTTCAGCACACCCGTTTCGATCAGCCGCTCCACCGCGCTCTTCGTCACCTGCAGGCAATTGTTCTGGCTCGGCCAGAGAGACGGATCACCGAGAACGGCGGGACCATCCAGAAGCACGATGCGTTGCACCTCCGGGTCGAGCGCCATCTCGATATAGGCCGCCCCTTCCGCAAGAAGACCTTCCCAGTCATCACCGCCGCGCGCACCGGCAGCCTTGGCTTTCATCGCCATTTCGGTGTCGATCTGCTCGACAACCGCAGCCAGAAGACCGCGTTTGTCACCAAAATTGTGATAGAGCGCACCGCGCGTCAGCCCCGCATCGGCGGTCAGTTCATCCATGGATGCAGCCGAATATCCCTTTTCCGCGAATGCTTTACGTCCCGCGGCAATCAGTTTCGCCCGGTTTTCCTGCATTGTCTCGAAACGCCGTCCAGCCATTTCCAACCCTCAAATTCACATACGTTGCGTATCTGGAATTGACATACGTCACGTATGTCACTATTTCACATACGCAACGTATATAATACGGCGACTGCCATTGTGAAGCGCCGTGACGTTCGACCGTTCCCCGCCCCACCGACGGGGCGTCAACACCATAAGGAGAATGACATGACCAAGCGTGAAGCTATTTTCCCCGCAGGCCGGCATGCACTCTACGAAAACCACCGTTACTCCGCTGCAATAAAATCCGGCGATCTTCTGTTCGTGTCCGGGCAGGTCGGCAGCCGCACGGATGGCAGCCCTGAACCGGATTTCGAGCGGCAGGTCCGGCTTGCCTTCGACAATCTCAAGGCAACGCTTGGCGCGGCAGGCTGCACCATCGACGATATCGTCGATGTCACCTCCTTCCATACCGACCCGGAAAGCCAGTTCGACACCATCATGAAGGTCAAGAACGAAATCTTCGACCAGCAACCCTATCCGAACTGGACCGCGCTCGGCGTCAACTGGCTGGCCGGGTTTGATTTCGAAATCAAGGTCATAGCCCGCATCCCGGCACAGGCGTAACGTTCCGGAACCCCAACAACAAAAAACCGGTGATTCGCATCACCGGTTTATCTCTCTGGAATATCGGTGGCGGCGGATCACTCCGCCGGTACGGTTACCGCGGTAAACACCACGCGGTCCTCGTGAACCTTGTATTCCACCTGCATTCCCGCCTCTTCCGCCAGAAGCAGCGTGTAATAGGGCTGAACCGAATGGGCATCGATCGCCTCTTCCAGCCTGCCCTCGTAGATTTCCACGAACTTGGCCGGAACGCGCATCATGCGGCCCTTGACGGTGATTTCGAACTTGGCGTCGCCATCCGGGCTTTCCAGCAGCACATCCACATTGCCGCCGCGCGGAATGGTGCCATAGGCAACCAGGAACAGGTTTAGCAGCAGCTTGACGCGGTTCTTGGCAACGATGGCACGCGGGCCGTTCCAGCTGACTTCCGCCTTCTTTTCAGCAGCGGCAAAATCCTTGGCGGCCTTCTCAGCCTCACCCGTGTCGATGGAAGCGCCGGCAGAACCGGAGGCGCCGAATGCAAGGCGGGCGAACTTAAGGCGCACCGATGCGTTAAGAGCGGACGTGCGGATGAGATCCATCGCATCCGCGTCCGCGCCACCCTCGTCCAGCAGTTCCAGACCATTGTTGATCGCACCGACCGGAGAAATCACGTCATGGCACACGCGGCTGCACAGGAGCGCCGCCAGATCGGGACCGGACAGCGTGATATTGAGTTTGGTCGTCATAAAATTTTCTCCTGCGCAAGGCTGCGCGGACGGTGTGAACATCTAAGGCCATAATGACACCATATTTGGTAAACCGATTGTTAATAGGATGGTTTCAAAATGCCAAATGCCTTAACACGGCGACCAAATGCCCTAAGCAGGGCAATTCGGAATTCAACAGACGGACGGACATGACGATGCGCTTCACGAAAACCCGCACCATTGCACGCCTCGGACTGGAAAAGATTCTTGTGCTGTTCGCGAGCCTTTTTCTGTCGGTCGCGCCTGCCGCGGCACAGAGCAGCGACCAGTACACGATCCAGGAGATCGTTGACGCAGGCCACGGCTTCTTCGGCGAAACGACCGGCGGACTGGCCAAGGTGGTCGAACGTGCCTTCCAGCAGTACGGCCTCCCGAACGGCTATATTCTCGGCCAGGAAGGCTCCGGCGCTTTCGTTGCCGGCCTGACCTACGGCGAAGGTACGCTCTATACCAAAAACGCAGGCCAGCACCCGGTCTTCTGGCAAGGCCCGTCGCTCGGCCTCGACTACGGCGGTCAGGGCACCCGCGCCATGATGCTGGTCTACAACCTTCCCGCCGTCGACGCGCTTTATCGCCGTTACGGTGGTGTCAGCGGTTCCGCCTTCATCGTGGCGGGCGTCGGCATGACCTATCTGAAAAGCTCCGACGTGACCATTGCTCCGATCCGCACCGGCATCGGCGCGCGGCTTGGCATCAATGTGGGTTATCTGAAGCTCACCCAGCAGCCGACCTGGAACCCCTTCTGATTCGGTAGAGGCTGCTGTCCGATCCGGGGAACGGCAAAAACCTGCCTTCCCGCCGGCGGCATCAACGGCGTAACATGCCTCCAAATTGCCATTTGCGCGCACAAAGCTGTTTGTCTGGGCAAGATGGCCGCACTCCACCCGGAAATGCGTGGAAACACGGGAATGAAGCATTGAAGGCAAACGCGTTTTCACCGAGAAAAATGCTCTGTAGTGTCGGAGATCCTCGCGCGTGATAGAATATGCCATTCTTTTCGGACTGGGTTTTCTGACCGCAACCTTGCTTGCCCTGCTGATCGCGCCCGCGATCCATCGCCGCATCGTCGCCTATACGGAAAACCGCCTGCGTGCGACCATGCCCATCAGCCCGCAGGAAGTCCGCGCCCAGAAGGACATGGCGCGCGCGCTTTACGCGGCTGAGAACGCAAGGGTGAAGCAGGAACTGGACACAGAACGCGAAAAGAACACCTCGCTGCGCCTGGCCAACGAAGCCGCATCCAGCGATGCCTATCGGCTGGGCGAGCAGAATCGCAATCTTCTGGTCAAGTTCGAGGAACTGACGCTCGAAATCGGCGAACTGCGCTCGGCTCTGGATGCAAGCGAGGCGAATGCCGCCCGCCTTCAATCCGCCCTTTCCGAGCAGCTTGAAGCGGCCACCAGCCGCGCCACCCAGATGTCGGAACTCACCAGGCGACTGACCAGCCTCACCCGCGAACTGGATGATTCGAAGGTTCTCGCCGCCACCCGTGATCTTGAGGCCGAACAGGCAAGGCAGAGCGCCTCGCGTATCCGCAAGGAAGGCGAAACCGCGGCCCGCGAGCTGAAGGATGTGAGTGACCGCAACCGTGAGGCGATGACCGCCGTTGCCCGGGAAAGCCGCAAGGTCACACGTCTTGAGGAAAAGCTGGCGGCGGAAATCGCCAAAAATGCCGATCTCGATACGGCCCTGACGATGCGGACGCAGGAAGTCGCCCGCCTCAAGGAACAGCTTGCGGCCACCGGCGGCAAGTCGAACGATATGGTCATTCGCCTTCCGAACCCGGCAGGCAGGCAGCAGCCGGCAGTCGAACCCGAAAAACCGCAGGTGGCTGACGTCGCTTCCGATCCTGTCCCGCCCGTTTCCAACGCGGCGGCAGAGCCTGCCGTTCAGCTTCAGCCGGATGCCCTTGCCCAGCAGATCGAGGATATCCGCAATCAGGGAACCGCGCTGACCGAGCGGCTTCTCAACGTTCGCGGAACATCGAACGACGAGGCGATCCGCCGCGAGATCGCCCGCATCGCCGCCCAGATGATTGCGCTTACCGCCGCACAGGAAGGCGAGACATCGCCCATCCCCGTCCTTCTCGCCAAATCGGAAGGCAATTCCGGTCGCGACAGCCTGGCAAAAAGGGCCGCAGCACTGATGGAAAAGTCCACGTCACCCCGGACCTGATCCCGGCTCCACGAATGACGGAGGAGAGCATCGGAAAACGCTGCAGAGCGTTTCCGATTAAATGGAACCTCTCTAGATCCGACCGATCGCCGCCGCCATCTGGTACAGCGCCAGCCCCGAAGCCGTTCCGGCGTTCAGACTGTCGAGCTGTGGCGACTGCGCGATGCGGGCCGTGTGGAAGCGCGACAGCACCGATTGCGGCAATCCCTCGCCTTCCGTACCGATGACCAGCGCCATACGCTCGGAACGCGGGATCTGCCTTATCTCGGTTTCGCCGTTGGGCGACAGGCTCCAGATCGCAAATCCTGCCGCAGACAGCCGCTCCAGCATCTCCACCGCGCCGCCGCCGCGATGGTAAGGTACAGCCAGCACCGATCCGACGGAAACACGCAGCGCCTTGCGGTAAAGCGGATCGCAAGATGTAGCATCCAGAAAAACGGCATCGGCATGGAAAGCCGCCGCATTGCGGAACATCGCGCCCATATTGTCGTGATTGGAAATGCCGCACCCCACCAGCACCAGCGACGAGGCAGGCAGCCGGCCGATCTGATCGTCCAGCGAAGCATCGCCGACGCGACGACCAAGCGCCAGAATGCCGCGATGCAGATGGAAACCGGCGATGGCATCCAGCACCGGCGCTTCCGCAACATAGACCGGAACATCCTCAGGGAACTCGGCAAGAATGTCGGCAACACCGGAAAGCCGGTTCTTGAGGATCAGGATGCTTTCCGCCGCAAAGGCGCCGCCCGTCTTATGGGCGGTAGCGAGCATGCGCAGCACCACGGTCCCTTCGGCGATGAACCGTCCCTGCCTACCCGTCAGGTCACGCTCGCGGATATCGCGAAACGCCGCGATACGCGGATCGTCCGCATCCTCGACCGGGATCAGGACACGGCCCTCCAGGAGTTCCGGTGTCTTACTGGCCATCGACCGTGACATCGGCGACGAAGCGCCCGGCAGCAACGTTGAACACCAGCGCCTTGCGGGTGCCGTTGGCAAGCCTGCCGTAAAACAGCATGTCGCCGCCCGAATAGCTGACGTTTTCGATCACGAAGCCCTGCGGCAGGCTGGCCGTCGCGGCAATCGGTGCGTCGGAAGGAACCGTCATCGTCTGCGTCTGCGTCGTGGCAGCCGTTTTCGACGGCCCCATCGCCTTGTAGACAACCGCGCCGAAGACAGCCATAAGGCTGATAAACATCACGGAGCCCGACACGATCTGCAAACGGATCATCTTGCGGCGAACTTTTTCCATGGCCGGGTCTAGCGGCTTGTCTTCCTGTTCGTCTGGCTCGATCTGCGTCATCGGGTTCCCTGAAATGCTGATGGATCGGAAAAATAAGAATGAACGACCCCTTTAAACAAGGCGAAGACGCAAGGAAAGTCCTGATTGCCGGGGAAGACGCCGAAGGCCGCCTTGATTCCTGGCTGGCGGGCGAAGTTGGCGGCGATCTGTCGCGCAGCCGCCTCAAGGCGCTGATCGAACAGGGCGCTGTTTCCGTGAACGGCAAACCCGTCACCGAACCGAAAAAGAAGGTGCACCCCGGCGACCGCATCGAGATTTCCATGCCAGAGCCGGAAGACCCCGAACCCAAGGGCGAGGATATTCCGCTGACCGTGGAATACGAGGACGACGACCTGATCGTGCTCGTCAAGCCCGCCGGTCTGGTCGTGCATCCGGGTGCGGGCAACTGGACGGGAACGCTGGTCAACGCGCTGATCCACCATTGCGGCGACAGCCTGTCGGGCATCGGTGGCGTGAAACGCCCCGGGATCGTGCACCGGCTGGACAAGGAAACCTCCGGCGTCATGGTCGTCGCCAAGAACGACAATGCCCACCGCCATCTGGCCGCGCAGTTTGCCGACCACGGCCGCACCGGCCCGCTGGAACGCGCCTACAAGGCCATCGTCTGGGGTCGTCCGAAAACGTTGCGCGGCACCATCGACGCCGCATTGGGGCGCGGTAACGACCGCACCAAGCGTGCGGTCAAGCATGAGGATTCCTTCGATGCCCGCGAAGCGATCACCCACTACGAAGTGATCGAGCGTTACCACGAAAAGCCGGATGCCACCTGCCTCGCCTCCATGGTGGAATGCCGTCTGGAAACCGGCCGCACCCACCAGATCCGCGTGCACATGGCCCATATCGGCCACCCGCTGATCGGCGACCCGGAATATGGCGCGGCCTACCGCACCAAGGCGAACCTTCTGGATGAACCGGCAAGAAGCCTTGTCGGCCGCTTCCCGCGTCAGGCGCTGCACGCCTATCTTCTGGCCTTCGAGCACCCCCGCACCGGCGAGGTGATGGAGTTCGAAACCGATATGCCGGACGACATGGCAGAGCTGGTGACGGCGCTTCGCGGACCGCAACATTCGTAATCCGCGATCCAAGACGGGCCAGAAAACATAAAACCGCGCGGCGGGAACGGAAAAAATATCGTTCCCGCCGCATTCGCGAAGTCTTGGATAACACAACAGGATTAGCGACTTCTCCATGTTTTCCAGTCGGTCTTGATTCCGGACCGCCAAAATTTCGCTTCAATCGTCCAACGTCATTCCTCGCGCGTCCATGAACCGGGCGTCAGCATGACGACGGAAACGGGAAACGATTGCATATGAACAGCGATGAACGCCGCTTCATATTTCAGGATCTGCGCACGGTGGAGGGTTACATCGATCCACCCGATGCGCTGGTCTTCAAGGCGCTGCTGGAGGCACAGACAAGAGGCGGCCTCGACGGTGGCATGGCGGAAATCGGCGTGTTTTACGGTCGCTCCTATTTCCTGCTGCAGAAGTTCGCGGCAGAGGGCGAAAAGGTGCTCGGCATCGACCTGTTCGACCTCGATCCACCGGCGGATGGCAGCCTCGACCAGTATCAGTGCTTTCTGGAAAACGGCAGGCGTCTCGGCATGAACGTGGACGAGGATCTCGTCATTCGCGGCGACAGCACCCGGCTGGAGGCCAGTGACATCGTGGAACGCGTCGGCCCAGTCCGCTTTTTCAGCATCGATGGCGGCCACCACCTGCATCACGTCATGGCGGACGCAAAACTCGCCATGGAGGCAATCGCCGACCACGGCGTCATCGTCTTCGACGACACCTTCAACCCCGCTTGGCCGGAAGTGACCGTCGGTATGGCCGATTTCCTGCGCACCCATGGGCACAATCTCGTCTGCTTCTGCATGACGAAATACAAGACCTATGTCTGCCGCCGCGAATTCCATGCCCATTACGAGAACATCATCGCCAATGCGCCGGACCTGCGCACGCTTCATCATGCACAGACCGAGTTTCTCGGATCTCAGATCATGCGCCTGCACAATCCCATGCGCCGACGGCTGATGTATGAGCTGATGGTGCGCTCCGGCCTTGGAAATTTTTCGGAACGAATCTACCGCGGCAAGGTTAAACAGGGGATGGAAGATATTGGGTCACGCGTCACACACGTGTGATTGACGTCAGCGCTTGAAATATCGCCAACGCGTACATATCTGACATCTGGGTTCGTGCGGGGTCAATAATGACCCGCCACGACGGCATGCCTGACGTGGGACGTAGAAGCGTCAAAAAGGGTGCCGCCACAGACCATAGATAAGGGGGTGCTATATGGCCCGCAACAGTTTGCCTAGCATTACAGCCGGTGAAGCCGGTCTAAACAGATATCTCGACGAAATTCGCAAGTTCCCGATGCTGGAGCCGCAGGAAGAGTACATGCTCGGCAAGCGTTATGCCGAACATGGCGACCGCGACGCCGCCCACAAGCTTGTGACCAGCCACCTGCGTCTCGTTGCAAAGATCGCCATGGGTTATCGCGGCTACGGCCTGCCGATCGGCGAAGTCGTGTCCGAAGGCAATGTCGGCCTCATGCAGGCGGTCAAGAAGTTCGATCCGGAACGCGGTTTCCGCTTGGCCACCTACGCCATGTGGTGGATCAAGGCTTCGATCCAGGAATATATCCTGCGGTCGTGGTCGCTGGTGAAGATGGGTACGACGGCTAACCAGAAGCGCCTGTTCTTCAATCTGCGCCGCCTCAAGGGCCGCATCCAGGCGATCGACGACGGCGATCTGAAGCCGGAGCACGTAAAGGAAATCGCGACGAAACTTCAGGTTTCTGAAGAAGAAGTCATCTCGATGAACCGCCGTCTCCATGGCGACGCATCGCTGAATGCGCCCATCAAGGCGTCCGAAGGTGAATCCGGTCAGTGGCAGGATTGGCTGGTGGATGACCATGACAGCCAGGAAGACGTGCTGATCGAACAGGACGAACTGGACACCCGCCGCCGCATGCTGGCGAAGGCAATGGGCGTGCTGAACGACCGTGAACGCCGCATCTTCGAGGCCCGCCGCCTTGCCGAAGAACCGGTGACGCTGGAAGAACTCTCTTCCGAGTTCGACATCAGCCGCGAGCGCGTGCGCCAGATCGAGGTTCGCGCCTTCGAGAAGGTTCAGGAAGCCGTTCAGAAGGAAGCACTGGAAGCCGCCCGCGCCCTTCGCGTGGTGGATGCATAAGCCCGGCTGCCCGACTCGAACGAAATAGAAAAAGCCCGCGAACCGAAAGGTTCGCGGGCTTTTCGTTCTAAATAGAGTAGGAACCTGCCCCCTAGCTGGTTCACAACCCCTCTTTACTGCCCGGTCGCTGGTGTCGCAGCAGCCCAGTCGCGCAGCGCCGCGTCGAAGGCGGCGATGCCTTCCGGACCCTTCTGCAGGGTCAGAAGCGCACGGCGGCCATTGCGGTACGACACCGGAATGTCGATCCAGTTACGCGTCTTCAGCAGCTCGAGGTTTGTCTTCATCGCATCCGGAAAGTCGTTCAGCGCGATCATGTGGAAATCGTCGGTGATCTTGGCCGGAACCGCGATCAGCGCGTTGCCGCGATCCTGCTCAGTGCTCTTCATCGCAATGCGCTGAACGCTGTCGATCGCCCCACCCTCGAAGCCGGGAGCAACCGAGAAGACGATCTCGATCAGATGGCTGGCGGGCAGCGACGGATCGGTGTTGCGCTTGAAGGTGATGAGCGCGCTCAAGCCGCGGCCCGGAACCGTAAGCTGGCCCTGAACCGTCGGAGACGGACGGCCTTCACTGTCGTTTTCCTGCTGCAACGTCCAGGAAACGGAGCCCTGGATCGCCGTCGGCACCGTCTGGCCAAGCACCTCTTCGTAAAGGAACATGCGCTCGCCGGAAGCGGCGGGAGCCTGTGCCTGCTGTGCGGGCGGCGTCGTTCCGGCAGGTGCGGCGCCATTTGCGGCAGGCGCATCGGTGACCGCGGGCGGCGCAACGTTCTGCTCGTAGACGGACTGGCCTTCCGCCGTCATCGGCTGGCCGTTTGCACCCGCAGCCGGCCCTTCGTCACGCTCGGTCCCGTCCGCCAGAAGGCGCTGGGTGAACTTCGTGCCGGTTACGGAGCCATCGTCGCCGTTGTCGGGCCTCTGGTTTGGCGGCTGCTGTCCTGCAGGCGGCTGCTGCGCAGCCGGAGGCGTCGTTGCCGGTGTCTGGCTCTGGGCGGTATCGGTGGAAGGCTGAGCCGTCTGCCCGTCACCATTGCCTGCCGATTGCACCAGACCGCCAACCATGTCGTTCAGCGCATCGCGGTTTGCCCACATCGCGTAACCGCCACCGACCAGAAGCGCGGCGCCGGCAACGGCAAGCAGAACCGACGCGTAGCTTCGGCGCGGCTTCTTTTTGACCATGTAGGCGGGCGTTGTCGCAGCGCCTGCGCCAACCGCAGGAGCATCGTCCGAAGCCGCACGGTTCGAAGGCGACGCACCGTCATAACCGATCAGATCGTCCAGATCGTCCCAGGGCGTGCGCTCCTTGGCGTCCTTGGCGTCTTTCGGCGTTTCGAACGGATCGTTGCTCGCACGCGGCATGGAGGAACCGCGTCCGGCCGGAAGGTCGATGTCCGTGTCCTGGAAATAGGTGGAGAAATCCTCCACCACGGCTGCCTTTTTCGGCGGCGCTTCCTCGTCATGGCGCGGCGCGGCAAAATCGTCGCGTCCACCGAAAACCGGATCGTGATCGACATCGGCGCGATGATCGGCAAAACCGTATTCGTCGCGTTTTTCGGGTTCGAAGGCAACGACGGGAGCCGCCGCATAAGGTCGGTGTCCGGCTTCGTTGCGATCATCGAACCCGTTTTCGGGAAGCTGTTCGCCGTCCTGACGCTGTTCGTCGGCGGCCGCTTCATCCAGCCTGCGCCAGTCGTCCTCGTCAACGGGCTGAGCCCAATGGGCCGGAACGGATTCGTCAGCCTGCGCGGTTACTGGTTGAACCTCTACGGCATGATCGCCTTCATCCGCGTAGAGTTCCTCGTGCCGCTGATGGGCCGGTTCCTCGTGCGCGCTGGTGAAATAGGTGCCGATTTCCTCGCGCTGCGGCTCTTGCCGCTCGACAGCATGGACAGGCTCAGGTGCGTCGTAAAGCTCTTCCGGCTCTTCGTACCGCACCTCGTGGGAAGCGTCGGCGCGGGCGGGTTCTTCTTCGTGAACCGGCTCTTCATAGGCTGGCTCTTCATGAACGGGTTCGGCTGGCGCAACCGGTTCTTCGTAGCGTGTCTCATGGGCCGGTTCTTCGTAAACCGGCTCGCTCCGTTCTTCTTCGTAATCCGCAGCCTCGGCGACGTGATGCTCCGGCTCTGCGGCAACCTCTTCAGGCTCGTGGTAGGAAGGCGCTGCCGCCTCCACAGCCTCGGGCGCTACGCCACCATCGTCCTCTTCCAGCGCCGGCAGGGCTTCGGCGAATTCGCTTTCCACCTCTGCAATGGCGCTGTCGAGTTTGGTGATCTGCCGGCGCAGCAATTCTTCCGGCGGGCGCGGCTTCATGTTTTCAAGCTGGCGCACGACTGCGCCGCGCGCCTTCTCGTAAACCTTCGCCCGGTTTTCGGGAGTATTGTTCGCCAAGCCATCCACGGCTTTGCGAATGACCGCTACAAAATCCGCCATAAGCACTTTCTCGTCGCGGCCGGCGACGTACCGGCCCGATATGGTTTATGAAACTTGATCGCCGAGGACATTAATCCTCAAACGGATCAGTCACAAGTATGGTGTCGTCACGCTCGGGGCTTGTGGACAGAAGCGCAACCGGCGCTCCGATCAGTTCTTCCACCTGACGAACGTACTTGATTGCCTGAGCAGGCAAATCCGCCCATTTTCGGGCGCCGACGGTGGATTCTTTCCAGCCTTCCAGCGTGATGTAGATCGGCTCGACGCGGGCCTGGGCGCCCTGGCTTGCCGGCAGATGGTCGATCTCCTGGCCGTCGAGCTTGTAGCCGACGCAGATCTTCAGCTCATCCAGACCGTCGAGAACGTCGAGCTTGGTGAGCGCGATGCCCGTGATGCCGTTGGTGGCGACCGACTGGCGCACAAGCGCGGCATCGAACCAGCCGCAGCGACGCTTGCGGCCCGTGACGGTGCCGAACTCATGACCCTTTTCGCCAAGGAACTGGCCGATCTCGTCGTTCAGCTCGGTCGGGAACGGGCCTTCGCCAACGCGGGTGGTGTAGGCCTTGGTGATGCCGAGGATGTAACCGAGCGAACCCGGCCCCATGCCCGAACCGGCGGCGGCCTGACCGGCAACCGTGTTGGAAGACGTAACGTAAGGATACGTGCCGTGGTCGATATCGAGCAGCGAGCCCTGCGCGCCTTCGAACAGGATGCGCGCACCGGCGCGGCGCTTCTTGTCGAGCAGCAGCCAGACGGTTTCGCTGAACGGCAGGATCTTGTCGGCGATCGATGTCAGTTCTTCCATGATCGTTTCATGGGAGATTTCAGCCGCACCGAAACCGCGACGCAGCGCGTTGTGGTGGGTCAGGATACGTTCGACCTTGAGCGAAAGCGCCTCGAGATCGGCGAGGTCCATCACGCGGATGGCGCGGCGGCCAACCTTGTCCTCATAGGCCGGGCCGATGCCGCGGCGGGTGGTGCCGATCTTCGTGCCGCTGTTGGAGGCGGCGTCTTCGCGCATGCCGTCCAGTTCGCGGTGCAGGGAAAGAATGAGCGTGGCATTGTCGGCGATACGCAGATTGTCGGTCGTGACCTTGACGCCCTGCACTTCGAGACGGCCGATTTCGGCGATCAGCGCGTGCGGGTCGACAACGACACCGTTGCCGATCACGGCCAGTTTGCCGGGACGCACGACGCCGGAAGGCAGAAGAGAAAGCTTGTAGCTCACGCCGTCGATGACAAGCGTATGACCGGCATTGTGACCGCCCTGATAACGCACGACGACATCTGCCCGCTCGGACAGCCAGTCTACAATCTTGCCTTTACCTTCATCGCCCCACTGCGAGCCGACCACCACAACATTCGTCATTTCTTGCTTTCCTGCTGATGGCGCTTTCGCGCCCCGGTAATTCGATGGGAAACCCAAACCCGCGAATGTATACTGTGTTGTCTTGCGGAAAGCGACCCTGTTTCTTGCGGGGAAATTTGCTTTTTCCGTGACAAAATGCCGTTTTCGGCTTTATCTCCGCCTCCGGGAAAGACGCTTTCGATGCAACCGCAGCTGTGTGGCGTCCTGTTTCCGCGCCTTCCACAGCCCCATCCGAAAGATCAGCGTGACCTCGAAAGCCTATATCGCACTCATCATCGCCACGCTTTGCTGGGGCGGCAACGCCGTCGCCGGAAAGCTGGCCGTCGGCCATATCAGCCCCATGGCTTTCACCTTCCTGCGCTGGGTCTTCGCGGTCGCGCTGATCTTCGCCATTTCGCTGCCGCAGCTGATACGCGACTGGCCGGTGGTGAAAAAACGCCTGCCCTATTTCTTCGTGCTGGGCAGCATCGGCTATACCGCCTTCAACGTCTTTCTCTATACGGCGCTGAAATATACCTCCGCCATCAATGCCGCCGTCATTCAGGCGGGCATTCCCATGGTCATTTTCGTGCTGAACTTCCTGCTGTTCAGGACCCGCGTCTTCATGGGCCAGGTTGCCGGTTTCGCCTTGACCATCGCAGGCGTCGGCCTTCTCGCCTCGCATGGCGACCCGGCATCGTTGCTGCAGCTGGAAATGAATGTCGGTGACGCCATCATGCTGCTCGCCGTTCTGGCCTATGCGATCTATACCGTCATCCTGCGATGGAAACCGGTAGTGGACTGGCGCACCCTGATGGCCATTCCGGCATTTTTCGCGCTCGTCAGTTCCGTTCCGCTGATTGGCTGGGAAGTGTCGCAGAACACCGTGCAATGGCCGGACCAGACCGGCTGGATGCTGGTATTTTACGCCGCCATCTTCGCATCGCTGGTGGCACAGATCCTGTTCATCCGCGCCGTCGAACAGATCGGCGCCAACCGTGCGGGCCTGTTCATCAACCTCGTCCCGGTGTTCGGCACGCTTCTTTCCGTCGTGGTTCTGGGCGAAACCCTGCACCCCTACCAGCTGATCGCACTGCTTCTGACGCTTGCCGGAATAGCCGTGGCCGAACGAAAAAAATCGCCGGCTTCCTGATCCTTTGGAGATCGGGAAAACCGGCGCAGTCTGGCAGGCATAAAAAGAATGATGTCAGAGCGCGGTTTCGCGCTCCTGTGCGGCAAAGGCGGCGTTGCCGAGAACGATCTCGCCCTTGTCGGTCGTGACGATCAGCACCTTTTCGAGCGATCCGTCATTGCCGAGCGCGAAGGCGATGTGCAGCGCATTGGACGCCCAGCCTGCACCGACCAGCGCCGAGCGCTTGATCGTAGCGCAATCGCCGCAACTGTCTGCGCCCACAGGCCGTGTGGCCGGAATGTCGTTTCCGAAACTGGAGAAATAGTCATCGAGCGCGCCCATGGTGGCGTTGACGTCGCGGTTGACGTTGAGCAACTCGTTACGGCGCTTTTCCGTCAGACGCGCCGATTTAAAGGAGAGGCACTGGCCAGCGACAAGCGTGCAGCTGTCAGAGCCGGCGGTGGCGGAAATGTCGATTTTCCCAAGCGCCGACTTTTCAGCCGAAGCGAAACCGCGCGCAAAACCGGCTGCACCGGCTGCGTCCGCATGGGTGGACATGGAAGCAACGACAATGCCGCAGATTGCGGCAGCAATGATCTTTTTCAGCATTTCAGTACCCTGCCTTTTTATCCGCCAGCTTCTGCCGGTCTTGATGTGTGTCTTGTCGGAAAGGGCCGCCCTTCTTCTTTTCCGGAGCGCTCCTTCGTCTGTAGTCCCACAATGGCACAGCACTCTTTTCGGCCGCTTTAAGCCGATAGCTACAATTTTATCTGTTTTCGCTTTTTCGGCGTGAGCTGCATTTTTCTTTATCCGGAGACATCTGCGCGCACTGAAAAAGAGAGCGGCATGCGCGCAAATTGATGCTTTTCGCGTTCCGCCGAAACGCTTAACTCCGATAGGGAACACGACAACGGAGCGGAAAAACCATGGCGACGGCTTTCTACTGGAACGAACTGAACACGCTGGATTTCGCGACCCTCGACCCGGAAAAGACCGTCGCGATCCTGCCGATCGCCTCCACCGAACAACACGGCCCGCACCTGCCGGTCGCCACCGACGTCGCCATCGCCGAAGGCATGCTGGCCGAGTTCCGCAACCAGAAACCGGATGATCTGAAGACGCTGGTTCTGCCGACACAGCAGATCGGCAAGGCGAACGAACATATCTTTGGTCCAGGCACACTGTCCTTCGACGCCGACCTGCTGATCCGCATGTGGACCGCCATCGGTCAGAAGGTGTCCGAAGCGGGCGTGAAGAAGATGGTCATCGTCAATTCCCACGGCGGCAATGTCGATATCATGAGCATCGTCGGACGTGAGCTGCGTGTGCGATACGGCATGGCGGTGATCGGCACGCAATGGGGCCGCTTCGGCCACCCCGAAGGGCTGATCGGCGAGCATGAAATGAAGTTCGGCATCCATGGCGGCGAGGTGGAGACGTCACTGATGCTGCATTTCCGCCCGGAGCTGGTGCGCATGGAGAAGGCTGAGAATTTTATCTCGAAGGCCGAATGGATGAAGGAACGCTCCCGCTTCATCCAGCCGCTGCCGCCGCATGCGCTGGCCTGGATCGCCCATGACCTGAACGACAACGGCGTCGTCGGTGATGCCTCAAAGGGAACGGCGGCGAAGGGCGAGGCGATCTGCAAATATCAGGTCGCAGGTTTCATAGAGCTACTGCGCGACCTTGCCGATTATCCACTGTCGGCACTCTATTCTCGGTAAACCAGAAACTTTATGCCGACTGCTCCCGCGGCTTGTCCTGAAGCGGCACATGGCCCTGCGCCTGCAGGTCCGCAACCAGCGCCGAAAGCTCCGACAGCAGGAACTCCACGAAAAGGCTCGCCGCCGTATCGAGCGCCGAACGCGAACGGGCAAACAGCTTCATCGGCTGATGCCGCATGTGCGGCGGCGAAAACGGCCGGAACAGCAATTCGCCGCGTCTGCATTCCAGATAGACGTCCAGCGGATTGAGCAGCGTCAGCCCCGAACCGGAGCGCACGAGCTGCTTCATCAGCTCTACGGAATTGGTTTCGAGCGATGGCTCCACCTGCACCGGCAGCGGCGCCAGCACCAGATTGATGATGTTGCGCAGGCTCGTTCCCGGCTGCGACAGCACCATTTTTTCATGCACGATATCTGTCAGGTCGAGGCTCTCGCGATCCGCCAGAGGATGACCGGGCGGCAGCACCACACCCACAGGCACATCGAAAAGCGCAAGCGTGCGTAGGCCGGGTGCGGCCGGAATGTTGAAGCCAAGGCCGATATCCGCCTCCCCGGTCAGCACCGGATTGACGGTCGGCGTGCCGCTGTCATGCTGCAACAGCACCCTGACACGCGGATGTTTTTCGAGGAAACTGTGCAGGATCGTCGTCAACGGCCCGGCGGCAAGGCCGGTCGTCGCCACCATCGTCACCTTGCCCGCCTGCGGCATCTTCAGGCCGCGAATGCGGGTTTCCAGCCGCTCGTAATCCTTGAGCACCTCGCGGATGTGCTCGATGCAAAGCTCACCCGCCGCCGTCAGTTTCAGGCCGCGCGGCAAGCGTTCGAAGATCGGCGCGCCGAACTCCTCCTCGATGGCCAGAATCTGCCGGTTGACGGCCGACGAAGCGACGTTCAGCCGGGCCGCCGCCTTGCGGATGGAACCGCAGCGCACGATCTCGTCGATATATTGCAGCTTGCGTGAATGGAGCACGAAGGAACAACCCTGCATAAATTTTGATCGTATCGCATCATTTGTGCGCTCACACTCAAACGATGCCTTTAAGGCATCAATGTGCACGAATTTTGATGCTTTTCAATGCGCGATACGCACGATCAAATGCGGACAACAAAACCGGCCGCCGCATCCTTGAACGAGGAAAAGGCGAGTCGCAGGGTTCAACAGGGGAACGAAAAAACATGACCGGTGGATTGACGAAAAACGTGCTTCTGGCTGGCCTCGCGCTCTGTGCCTCGTTCGCCGCAAGCGCCCCGGCGCTGGCGCTGGACGAGGTTTCCTACGGCACGAACTGGCTGGCGCAGGCCGAACATGGCGGCTTCTATCAGGCGGTTGCCGATGGCACCTATGAAAAACACGGCCTGAAGGTCACCATCGTGCAGGGCGGCCCGAACGCCGCCAACCGCTCGCTGCTGATCGCCGGCAAGGTGACGTTCTACATGGGCGGCCAGCTCGGCGACATGGACGCTGTGAAGGAAGGCATTCCGCTGACCAGCGTCGCCTCGATCTTCCAGAAGGATCCGCAGGTGCTTCTCGCCCACCCGGATGCGGGCATCGAAAAATTCGAGGATCTCGCCAAGCTCGACACCATCTTCATGGGCAAGGAAGGCTACGCCACCTATTTCGAGTGGATGAAGAAGAATTTCGCCGGGTTCAAGGACGAGCAGTACAAGCCCTATACCTTCAACCCCGGCCCGTTCATCACCAACAAGGCTTCCGCCCAGCAGGGTTACCTGACCTCCGAGCCGCACGAGATCGAAAAACAGGCCGGATGGGCGCCGAAGGTCTTCCTGCTGGCCGACGCCGGTTTCACACCCTATTCCACGATGATTACCGCCCAGACCAAGACCGTCGAGGAAAAGCCTGAGATGGTGCAGCGCTTCGTCGATGCGACGCTCGAAGGCTGGTACAACTACCTCTACGGCGACAACAAGGCTGCCAACGATCTCATCAAGAAAGACAATCCGGAGATGACGGACGAGCAGATCGCCTTCTCCATTGCCAAGATGAAAGAATACGGCATCCTCGAATCCGGTGACGCCGCGACCAAGGGCATCGGCTGCATCACTGACGAGCGCTACAAGGCCTTTTTTGATGCCGTGGTGAAGATCGGTCTGGAGCCTGCCGACCTCGACTACAAGAAAGCCTACACAACCAAATTCGTCTGCAAGGGCGTCGGCATGGCGCTGAAGAAATAAGACACGCCTGACCCGCCGCGTTTCACGCGTGGCGGGTCTGTCCCGCATTACAATTCCAGAGTGAAGATGAGCGTCTTGTCCCCAGCGGCCACCACTGGCCTTCCGGCAGAATCCCGCAAGCGGCCTCTGGTCGTCATGAAATCCGTCTCGAAGACCTTCTCTTCCGGCACGGTCGCGCTCTCCAACATGGATCTGACGGTGGAAGGCGGCGAGTTCGTCAGCCTGCTCGGCCCCTCCGGCTGCGGCAAATCCACCGCGCTACGCATCATCGCCGGTCTGGGCGACGTCACCACCGGCTCCATCGACTGGCCAAGCTCACGCATCAATTCGAAAGGACTGCCGGAAGGCGATATCAGCTTCGTGTTTCAGGAACCGACGCTGATGCCGTGGCAGACCGTGTTCGGCAATGTCTATCTGCCGCTGAAACTGCGCGGCGTCTCCAAGGCTGCTGCCCGCGACGACATCATGAAGACGCTGGCAACGGTCGGCCTTGCCGATTTTGCCGATGCCTATCCTCGCGAACTTTCCGGCGGCATGAAGATGCGCGTCTCCATCGCCCGCGCGCTGGTAACGAAACCCAAGCTGCTGTTGATGGACGAACCATTTGCGGCGCTGGACGAAATCACCCGCCAGAAGCTGAACGACGACGTGCTGCGGCTGTGGCGCGAAACCGGCATCACGGTCATCTTCGTCACCCACTCGGTTTATGAATCGGCCTATCTTTCCAACCGCATCGTGGTGATGAAGGCGCGCCCCGGCCGGGTGCATGCCGATTTTCCGCTGGTCACGGCGATGGAGCGCGATGCGCATTACCGCACCTCGGAAGATTACCGCCTCGCCTGCGAAAAGGTGTCCACCATGCTTCTCGAAGCCATCGGCAACGGAGAACACTGATGTCCGCGACACTGGAAACCACCTTGCCGAAGGCACGGGAAAAGACCTTCCTTGAAAAGCGTGGCGAACTCATTCTGCGCACGCTCGTTCCCATCGGCGTCGTCGCTGTGCTGGTGCTGATCTGGTATATCGGCGTGAGGGTCAGCGGCGTGCCGCCCTATATCCTGCCCGGCCCGGCCGCCGTGGTCGCCTCACTGTTCAACGACTGGGGAACGCTCGCTCCGGCCTTCTGGGTCACCACCAAGATCACCATGGCCTCGCTGGCGCTGGCGCTTCTCGGCGGCGTCGGCATCGCCGTTTTCCTCGTTCAGTCGCGCTGGATCGAGATCGCCTTTTATCCGATTACCGTCATCCTTCAGGTGACACCCATCGTCGCGATCGCACCACTGATCCTGATTTACGCGCCGAGCACGCAGGTGGCGCTGTTGATCTGCGCCTTTCTCGTGGCGTTTTTCCCGATCCTGTCCAACATGGTGCAGGGCCTGAAAAGCGTCGATCACAACCTGCTGAACCTCTTCGATCTCTACGGTGCCTCCCGCTGGCAGACGCTGCTCTACCTCAAGCTTCCCGCCTCGCTGCCCTATTTCATGACCGGCCTGCGCATCGGCGGCGGGCTGGCGCTGATCGCCGCCGTGGTCGCGGAGTTCGCAGCCGGTTCCGCGGGCGCGGGGTCGGGCCTTGCGTTCCGCCTGCTGGAATCGCAATACCGCATGAACATTCCGCGCCTGTTCGCCGCCCTTCTGTTGCTGTCCTGTCTCGGCGTGGCGATCTTCGCCATCACCTCCTTCATCTCATGGCTTTCGCTGCACCGCTGGCATGAAAGCAGCCTGAAACGGGAAAACTGATGACTGCCGCATTCATAACATTGCCGGACGCTGCCACCTTCGTTCTGGCCAACGCCACCCTGCCCGCCATTACGGTGGAAGGTTTCGACGCACCCGCTCGTGAGGGGCTGACAAGCGCCGATCTCGTCATCGACAACGGCAAGATCGCCGCCATCCTGCCGCAAGGCGAAGCGCCTGCCGGCCTGCCGAAAGCCGATCTGCGTGACGGTATGGTCTGGCCCTGCTTTGTCGACATGCACACCCATATCGATAAGGGCCACATCTGGGACCGCCGCCGCAACCCGGACGGCACCTTCATGGGCGCGCTGGACAATGTGCGCGCCGACCGCGAGGCCAACTGGTCTGCCGAAGACGTGCGCGCCCGCATGGAATTTTCGCTGCAAAGCGCCTATGCCCACGGCACCAAGCTGCTGCGCACCCATCTCGACAGCATCGCCCCACAGCATCACACCTCCTTCGAGGTCTTTGCCGAAGTCCGCGAGGACTGGAAAGACAAGATCGCGCTTCAGGCCGTCGCGCTGTTTCCGACCGACCAGATTTTCGACGAAGCCTATTTTGCCGATCTGGTGTCGGTGGTGAAACGCCATGGCGGTCTGCTCGGCGGTGTGCCGCAGATGTTTCACGATCTCGACGCCCGCCTCGATCTTCTGTTCCGCACCGCCGCCGACAACGGCCTCGATGTCGACTTCCATGTGGATGAAACGGAAGACAAGCAGGTATTGGCCCTTAAAGCCGTCGCCGAAGCCAAGATCCGCAACCGTTTCGAAGGCTCTGTCACCGTCGGCCATTGCTGCTCTCTGGCACGGCAGGACGACGAGGTGGCGAAGGCCGTGATCGACAAGGTGGCGGAAGCGGGCCTCAACGTCGTGTCGCTGCCCATGTGCAACATGTATCTTCAGGACCGGCACGAAGGCCGCACGCCCCGCTGGCGCGGCGTGACGCTGTTCAAGGAACTGGCGGCTGCCGGTGTGCGGACCGCCGTGTCTTCCGACAACACCCGCGATCCGTTCTACGCTTATGGCGACCTCGACCCGGTGGAGGTGTTCCGTGAATCGGTGCGCATCCTGCACCTCGATCATCCGCTCGACGATGCGGCGCGCATCGTCACCACCTCGCCCGCCGATAGCCTCGGCCGCGCCGATATCGGCCGCATCCGCGTCGGCGGCCCGGCCGATCTGGTGCTGTTTTCGGCACGACGCTGGAGCGAGTTTCTTTCCCGTCCGCAGGCCGACCGCATCGTGATGCGGAATGGCATGGGCATCGACCGTCGCCTGCCGGATTACCGTGACCTTGACCCTGTACTGGACCGATAAGATGGTGGATTACGCGAAAATCAAGCAGGAACTGGAAGGCATCGCCGTTGAGGACAATCCCGCACTGGTGCGCCAGAAAAGCCGCGATTTCTACTGGTACTCGCCGGTGCTGAAAGCCCAGCTGGACAACGTGATCGGCGATCTGATCGTCACGCCCACGAGCGAAGAAGAGGTGATCCGCACCTTGAAGGTCGCGTTCGCCCACGGCGCGCCGGTCACACCACGCGGCACGGGCACGGGCAATTACGGCCAGGCCATGCCGCTCTCCGGCGGCATCGTGCTGAACATGGCGGGCATGAACAAGGTGAAGGAGATCAGGCCGGGCCGCGTCGTGTGCGAGCCGGGCATCGTGATTGCCGAACTGGACAGGCAGACCAAGGCCCATTCCGGTCAGGAGCTGCGCTTCCACCCCTCCACCAAGCAGACGGCGACCATCGGCGGTTTCATCGCCGGCGGTTCGGGCGGCGTCGGCTCCATCACCTGGGGCGGGCTGCGCGACCTCGGTAACATCCTGCGACTGCGGGTCGTGACCATGGAGGCGGAACCCCGCGTTCTCGACCTCACCGCATGGGACTTGCAGAAGGTCAGCCACGCCTATGGCACCAACGGCATCATTACCGAAGTCGAAATGCCGCTTGCCACCGCTTACGACTGGGTGGACGTGATCGTCGGTTACGACGACTACATGGATGCGGTGAAATTCGCCGATGCGCTGGCCCACAAGAACGGCATTCTCCTGAAGGAAGTGGCACCCATCGCAGCCCCCATTCCCTTCGACTACTTCAACCGCCACAAGCCATGGCTGAAGGAAGGCCAGTCGGTGGTGGTGCTGATGGTCGCGCCGCACTCCATCGAACCCTTCGTCGCCTTCACCGAACGCATGAAGGGCGATATCCGCTTCCGTTCCGATACGGTGGAAAGCATGAAGGGCATTCCGCATGCCTATGAGCTGGCGTGGAACCACACGACGTTGCGCGCCCTGAAGGTCGACCCTTACTGGACCTATCTACAGGTGCAATATCCCGGCCCCGACCATGTGGAAAAGGTCCGCAGGATGACGGAAATCTTCGGCGACGAAGTGGTCGGCCATCTGGAGTTCATCAAGTTCGACGGCCACATCCAGTGCTCCGGCCTGCCGCTGGTACGCTATACCACCGAGGAACGGCTGGAAGAGATCATCCGCATTCATGAAGAAAACGGCTGCCCGATCTTCAATCCGCACCGCTACACGCTGGAAGAAGGCGGCATGAAGCAGACGGACAAGGTGCAGCTGGCCTTCAAGAAGGAAACCGACCCCAGAGGCTTGCTCAACCCCGGAAAAATGATCGCCTGGGAAAATCCCGACTTTGATTTCAAGGCCGGGACCAATTACCTTTTCCCCGGACTGTCCGCTTTCGCGGAAGCACAGGAGGCGTAAAGACCCGAACATAACAACCGCCACAGACATCATTCCGAAGGTACTCCCGAACCCTGCCATGAGCGGCAGGGTTCCATGCCCCGGCAGAGGGCGTGGTGAATGGCGATCCGAGAAAAGCAGCACTGCTTTGGGCGGCGGATCGCCTTTCGCTAGGACAACGGCGCGGAAAAGTTTTCAACCTCATGTCGGGGCGGTGCGCCTGCGGCTGATATGGAGCTTTGACATGCGCGTTCTCGTGCTGCACTCGCACCCGCTGGAAGAAAGTTACGGCCGGGCACTTTTTAAACAGACCTGCGAAAGCCTGAAAAAAGCGGGCCACGAGGTCGATGCCTGCAATCTTTACGAAGAAGGCTTCGATCCCGTTCTCTCGGCCCATGACCGGCGCGTCTATCACGACATTCCGCACAATGCCGATCTGGTGCGCTCCTATTGCGAACGGCTGCTGGCCGCCGAAGGGCTGGTGATCTGCACGCCGGTCTGGAATTTCGGCTTTCCCGCCATGCTGAAAGGTTATTTCGACCGGGTGTGGCTTCCGGGCGTTTCCTTTGCGCTTCAGGACGGCAAGCTGACGCCGACGCTGCGGCATATCCGCAAGCTGACTGCCGTCATGACCTATGGCGCAACGCCGATGCGCGCCTTTCTGGCCGGCAACCCACCGAAGAAGATCGTCAAGCGCGTGCTGCGCGGCCAGATCAAGCTCGGCGCGCCGGTGAAATTTCTCGCTCACTACGACATGAACAATTGCACGACGGAAACCCGTGCCGCTTTCATGGACAAGGTGAAACGGGAAATGGAGCGGTTCTGAAAAACCCACGCAGCTTTGGCCGCACCTTCAAGAAAGGCACGGTTCAAAGGCAGGAAGGGCCGCATCGCTGCGGGGCATTGGACGATGAGTATAGGGAGGTGCAGACAATGCGGCCCCTTTATTCCAACAATCCCTCTCCCAACCTCTGACTTTGGAAAAGAGCATTCCGGCGGCCCAAAACCGTGACATGCGGGATAAAACCCCGGCTCCAGCCGCCTGCCGCCTCAACCGCCGCGCCGCGCGCACGCCTTGGCCTTGAGGACAGTACCGAGAATAAGGGGGTTTGGGGCGCCGGGGAAAAGCGGGGAAATAATGCATTGCACGGCGGGCGAAAAATGGCGTCAAAGACGCCATTGTAGAGCACCCGCAAGGCTCGCCCCGCATTCCCGTCATACCGTCCTTGGGTCTGTATCCAGTCAGCCCAAGTCCTTGGGCTGAAAGGTGTTTCTTCGACGCTCGAACGCGCGTCGGCTGGATTCCGGCACAAGGCCGGAATGACGGCAGAACGTGATGAAGCGCACATTCACTCCCCACTTTCGCCCTTTCCCCGACACAAGCATTTTCAGGTGGTTAACAAAGTCGTAACTGGCGGCATTTGAATTAACCTTGTCTTAAAACCCGGCGTTAATCCTTACGAATTTATAAACGGCGGAACGAAAGGGTTCCGCGATGCGTGGCGTATTTGCCGTTGTTCTACTGATGACTGTTCTGGCCGGTTGCGCGACAGCGCCCTCCCAGATCACTAATGCCTGTGCGATCTTCGAACAGCGCAATGGCATCTTTAACAACTGGCAGCGTGACGCCAAGGCAGCCGAGCGCGAATTCGGCGTACCGGTTCCGGTGATGATGGCGACGATCTACACCGAATCCAGTTTCCGGCCCTATGCCCGCCCGCCGCGCACCAAGCTGCTCGGTTTCATTCCGTGGAAACGCCAGTCGACGGCCTATGGTTACGCGCAGGCGCTGGACGGCACATGGGAAGTCTACAAGCGCGAAACGGGCCGCTGGTCCGCAAGCCGTACCGACTTTACCGACGCCATCCATTTCGTCGGCTGGTATCACGCCAAGAGCCGCCGCGAAAACGGCATCGCCCTGAACGACCCCTACAACCTCTACCTCGCCTATTATTCCGGCCATGCCGGTTATGCGAAAGGAAGCTGGCGCAACAATGCCGGTGTGCAGAGAGCTGCCCGCCGGTCCGCCAACATGGCCCAACGTTATGAGGCACAGTTGCAGCAGTGCGGGTATCGGTAAGCGAAATCAGGCCGCCTTCGCGGCCGTGACCTCCACCTCGACCAAAAATTCCGGCCGGGTGAAACCCGACACGATGATAAGCGTGGAAACCGGCTTGGGATCGAGCGTATAGCGATCCCGCACCGCCATGTAGGGCGCGAAATCCTCACGCTTCGTGACGAAACCGGAAATGCGGATGACATCCGCAAACGTCATGCCGGCGTCTTCGAGAATTGCCTTGATCGCCTCGAAACACAGTTCCGCCTGCGCGGTGACGTCGGCCGGGATGGTATCATCCAGCCCGATGCCAAGCTGACCGGAGGTGACAAGCAGCGATGCGCCCGGCGGCACGAGGAGGCCGTGATTGTAGTTGCCGAAGGGCTTTCGCACGGACGGCGGATTGAAAATCGTTTTGCTCATGAAAAACTACCGGAACAGGGGGACGAACTGTCCCGGCAGTATCGGCAAGCGGAAAGATCGCCGCAAGCCGAATATGACCGTCAGGGCCAAAACCAGCGTCGGTTTTCGATTTTATGCCGCATAAGGCGCGAGGAAATCGCGGATCGCGTCAATCTCGTTCGAGCGGATTTCGTGTCCTCCCGGATGCCAGACGGTTTTGACCGAACCGCCCTGCGCTTCGAGCCAGGTTTCAAATGCCTGTGTGAGCGGCACGGGGCAGATCGGATCGCGCTCGCCCGCTGTCACCAGCACGCGCCGCGATGGTTTAGCCGCGGCCGGTTTCGGCTGGAACGGGATCAGAGGATGCATCAGCACCGCCGCGTCGAAGAGGTCCGGGTACTCGATCAGCACATTGGCGAGAATGTTCGCGCCATTTGAAAAACCAAGCCCGATGACCGGCCCGGCCTCGTAATGATCGCGGTTCGCTCTGACGAACTCGGCCATCTTGTCCGTTGCCCGCTTCAGGTCGGCCATATCGTAGACACCCTCGCCGGTCCGCCGGAAGAAACGCGCCGCGCCGTGTTCGGCAACGTCGCCCAGCGGCGAAACGATAGTGGCCTGCGGCAACAGCCGGCCGCCGAAATCGAAAAACTGGTTTTCATCGCCGCCGGTACCATGAAGCACGACGAACAGCGGCTGACCCGGCGCACCGGCACGGGCCTTGTGGAAATATGTGTCCTTGGTCATGGGGAGTTCCTTTCGTTCCCCGTCATGTTCGGTCCCCGGTTCATGTCCGAGGATGCCCCGACCATCCATGCCGATGGCGTATGGACCCTCGGGTCAAGCCCGAGGGTGACGGTCGTTGTATTGCACAGAAAGTCCGGTATGGCGGAGAGAGGCGAAGCACTGCCCCTCTCCGCTCGCCATCACGAATTACGCCGCCTTTTCGTCACCGAGCGGTTCGAGATGCTCTTCCAGCACGGAGCGCAGATGCGCGTGCTGGGTTGGCAGCTTCAGCGCTTCGCCCAGATGCGCGGTGTCTTCGTCGCGGTCGAAACCGGGTTCGTTGGTGGCGATCTCGAACAGGACGCCGCCCGGCGTGCGGAAGTAAATCGCCCAGAAGTAATCGCGGTCGATGACGGGCGTTACCTGATAACCGGTATCCATCAACGCTTTGCGCACTTCCAGCTGCTTTTCGCGGTTTTCGACCGCAAAGGCGATGTGGTGCACCGAACCTGCACCAAGCCGTGCACCTGAAATGTTCGGCATGGTTTCGATGTCGATGAAATCGGCACCGTTACCGCCGGGGATACCGAGACGCAGAACGCCGTCCTGACGGTCGACTTCCTGATAACCCATGAACTTCAGAAGTTCCGCCGTCGCACCTTCATCGCGAAGGCGAAGCGACGCTCCCTGAAAACCGCGGATCGCCTGATCCTCGCCGACACCGTTTCCGATCCATTGCGGGCGCGCATCGTCACGCACCTCGACCAGCGCAAAGCCGTCGCCATCGGGACCGGCGAAATGCAGGCGCTTGTTGCCGAACGCCTCATCGGCCTTCAGGCCATCGACGCCCGCCCTGGAAAGACGATCCTGCCAGTAACCGAGCGAGCCTTCCGGAACGGAAAACAGTGTGGTGCCGACCTCGCCGGTGCCGGGACGGCCACGGGCAATGTGCGGGAACGGAAAATAGGTCATGACGGAGCCGGGCGTGCCGACCTCATCGCCATAATAGAGATGGTAGACATCCGGTGCGTCGAAGTTGACGGTCTTCTTGACGCGACGCAGGCCGAGCGTATCGGTGAAGAAGCTGTTGTTCTGGCGCGCACTCGCAGCCATCGATGTGACGTGGTGCAGGCCCTTGATCTGGTCAATCATGATAAACCCCTTTTGGCTCACCGGGCTCCCGAAACGAAGCCCTTCCGTGTTTCATGAGCAGAAGATGGGGCAAGAAAGCTGGATCGCATAGAGAGAACAATCCGAACGGATCGTTCACAAAACGGCGACGCAGAAACGGGTGAAGCAAAGCTACACGAGGATTGGACGAAGCCTTGCATGCCAACACCGTCACGCCGGATTAGTCCGGGGCCAGAGCGATCAGCTCCGTCATGATGCTGAGGTGTTCAGTGGTCGTCGGCGCTGCCCATCGCCCAGTAGCCGACTGACCGTAGAGATGCCTTCGGAACCCCAACCTCGTCTATGAGGTACGATTTCGCAGCACGGGCCTCGTTTTTCTCGCAGGCGACGAAGACATGCAGGCCTCCATGGTCACGGCCGAAGGCATGGCCGCGTAGCGCCTGTTCGATAAGGCCGGACGTGCCTGCGGGCTTGCCGCGACGATAGAGCCATGTCCACTCGACATCGGCGGCACACACGACCTCCTGTCGTTCCGCCTCGTCGTCGATTTCCGCGTAAACGCTGAGCTTTTTGCCGGCCGGCATTTCCGCTGCCATGCGCAGCATCACCGGCAGGGCCGTCTCGTCACCGGCAAACACGTAAGCGTCTGCTTCCGGGCAAACGCCGCTCGCACCAATGATGCCGACGACATCGCCGGGCTTGGCTGTCGCGCCGAACCGGGCGCCAGGCATATGGTCGCCCTCATGCATGACGAAATCGATGTGGACCTCGTGGCGCGCGATATCGGCGGAGCGGATGGTGTAGATGCGACGCGTCAGTTCGTCCTCACCTTCCGGCCAGACGATTGCGCCGGTTGCGGCAAGATAGGGCCAGACCGGCGCACGCGCCTGATCGGGAACCAGCAGAAGCCGCACATGCATGCCGCTGGTAACAAGCTTTTCGATGCCGCTTCCGACGGAAATTACCAGGCGGCGCATATGGGGCGTCAGATTGTAGGCCCGCGCCACCTTGCCGACGAACAGGTTCGGCAATTCGCTCTGCTCCGCACCGTGACCGGTCCAGCGGAAATCAAGCCCCGTCTCGCCGGAGAACTCGACGATATGCTCGGCGACCATCGACTTCACCGACATCAGCACGTTTTCTGAAACACAGCTGACCCGCGCGGCAAAACGCCCGCCTTCGGCGCTGAAGCTGCCATGGCCGTAATCCGCCTTGAAACGAACCGTTGCACCTTCCCGGCTCATATCCATATGCTCGGAAAAATGCCCCTCGAAGGCATCAACGAGGGCAACGGGATCAACGAGGGCAACAGAGGTTTCGGCAGACAGAAGAGACAAGGCCATAAATCCTTCGGTTTGTAGTCCGGTTATCTTTAATGCCGGCAACCACAAAGCGCAAAGATATTATGACTGGTCAAAGAAGGTTTTTCGCACCTTCCGGCACATCCGGCAGCTGCCAGTCTATCGGTGAACGCCCGTGCGAGGCGAGAAACTCGTTGGCTCTGGAAAAATGCCGATTGCCGAAAAAGCCATTGTGGGCCGAAAGCGGCGAGGGATGCGGCGAGCGCAGCACCAGATGTTTGGACTGATCCACGAAGGACGCCTTTTTCTGGGCGTAGGAACCCCACAGAAGGAAAACGACATGCTCGCATTCGTCATTGACGGCCCGGATGACGGCATCGGTGAACTTTTCCCAGCCCTGCCCCTGATGCGAGGCGGCGCGCGCCTCCTCCACCGTCAGCACGCTATTGAGCAGCAGCACGCCCTGTTTCGCCCAGCTCTCCAGAAAGCCGTGACCAACCGGGCGAATACCGAGATCACTCTGTAGTTCCTTGTAGATATTGACGAGTGACGGCGGGATGCGAATGCCGGGCTTTACCGAAAAACAAAGCCCGTGCGCCTGACCCTGCCCGTGATAGGGATCTTGCCCCAGAATAACGACTTTGACCTCGCCAAGCGGCGTCAGGTCGAGCGCCCGGAAATATTCAGGCCCCTTGGGGAAGATGTGCTTGCCGGCATTTTTTTCGGCAAGCAGGAAATCTTTCAGCTTCTGCATGTAGGGGCTGGCGAACTCTGCGGAAAGAACGCGCTTCCAGCTGTCTTCCAGTTTCACGCCTGCCTCTGCCATGAAATCCACCTGCTGTTTACTTGAACCGGTTGCCGCGCTGCAGCACTTCGATCTTGTATCCATCCGGATCGCAGATGAAGAAATATTTCGCGAAAGCCGCACCCTTGTATTCGGCCTCGATGATCTTGCCCGGTGACAGGCCAAGTGCGAGGAAGCGAGCATGCTCGGCATCGACATCCGCAACGCTGACGGCGAGATGGCCGTAGCCGTCACCCAGCGCGTAGGGAACCTCGCGGCCGCGGTTGACGGTCAGCTCAAGCTCGAAATCACCTTCGGCATTGCTGAGATAGATGAGCGTGAAATTTTCGAACTCGGCCCGCTGTGCGATCTCCAGTCCGAAAGCCTGCTTGTAAAACTCCACCGAACGTTTCTCATCCAGCACCCGGACCATCGAGTGGATCAGCTTGGCCATGGCGTTTTCCTTCTTCTTCTCTGTCTTGTCGTGGCCCGGTTATGCTCCGGCCATCGCTGCAACGGGATAAAGACAGAGTGACAAGCTTTCAACCCTTAAAGGCATGCCGGCCGGACGCTTACCGTTAAATCCGTTCACGCAAACGCCACCGATTCCCACTATCATGAGTAGAGAACTCATGATACCGGCATAGGCCATGCGCCTTCTCTATCTCTGTCTCGGCTGGCTTATGCTCGCAACCGGCATCGTCGGTGCATTCCTTCCCATATTGCCGACGACACCCTTTCTGCTGCTGGCCGTATGGTTTTTCTCTCGCTCCTCACCCAAGCTGGAAGCGTGGCTGCTGAACCACCCGAAATTCGGGCCGCCGCTGCGGCAGTGGCGGGAAAAGGGCGCCATTGCCAGAAACGCAAAAATCGCAGCAATATCAGCGATTTCGGTCAGTTATGCGGCGTTCTGGTTTTTCAGCGACCCACCGCCCTTGCGCGCAATCCTGGTGGCCTCGATCATGCTGGCGTCCGGTCTTTTCATCGTGACCCGACCGGACCCCAACGCCTGACCCGCAGGCCTGGAGAGCGACAGCCGCTCAACGATGCCGCGATTGCGGCAGCACGTAGGGAATGTGCGCGGCGGGCAGACGCCCGACCACACCGCCAATGCCATAGACACGGGCGATCGTATCGTCACTGATCGTCTCGAAAGACGGCCCGCTGGCCGTGACCCGGCCCTGATGCATGACGATAAGTTGATCGGCAAATTCCGCAGCCAGATTGAGATCGTGCAGGATGGCGAGCACAAGCCCGCCGCCTGAGGCAAAATCACGTGCCGTTTCCAGCACGGCGATCTGGTGGCCGATGTCGAGACTGGCCGTCGGCTCGTCCAGAAACAGCGCCCGTACCTCACCGTTTTCGACCGGGTCTGGAACCTGCGCCAGTGCGCGGGCAAACTGCACGCGCTGCTGCTCGCCACCGGACAGAACGTTGTAGGAGCGCTGTTCGAAACCACGAAGCCCGGCCTTTGCAAGGGCTTGACGGGCCTGCTGCTCCGGCTTCAGCGCGCCTTGTGCCACCGCTCCCATGCGCACGATTTCCAGCGCGGTGAACGGAAAGGCAAGCTGCGTATTCTGCGGCAGAACCGCCCTTACCCGCGCAAGCTGTGCGGGCTTGTAAAGGGAAAGGTCGATATCATGATAGGTCGTAGCACCCTGATCGGGTTTCATTTCGCCCGAGAGAACCTTCATCAGCGTGGACTTGCCAGCACCGTTGGGGCCGATGATGACATTGACCTTGCCGGGTTTGAGATCAACGCTGACATCGTGCAGCAGGTGTCGCCCGAACCGCGTGACCGTGATGTTTTCAGCCCGGATCATCACGTGCCTCTCATGAAGCTTCCGCCGCGACCAAGCAGCAGGAACAGGAAGACGGGCGCGCCGATGAGCGCCGTCACGACGCCGATCGGCAGTTCCGCAGGGGCGGCAACGGTACGGGCAAAGCTGTCTGCCAGAAGCAGAAGCGCCGCACCGCCGAGCGCCGAGGCAGGCAGAAGAAAGCGATGTGACGGCCCGATGGCCAGCCGCAGAAGATGTGGCACGACGATACCGACGAAACCGATGGACCCGGCAGCGGCAACGCTCGCCCCGCAGGCCGCAGCGACGGCCAGAATGACAACGCGTTTCAGCTTCTGCACCGGAATACCCATGTGAAAGGCGGCAGCGTCACCGAGGATCAGCGCATCCAGCCCTCTGGCAACGAAGGGAATGATGCCCAGCACGACGATGATGAAAGGCAACGTTGCCAGCACCTTTGCCGGTGTCGAGCCGCTGAGCGAACCGAGCGACCAGAAGGTGATGTCGCGCAGCGCCCGGTCATCAGCCACGAAGATCATCAGCCCGGTCAAGGCACCGCTGATCGCCGCGACGGCAATACCGGCCAGAATGAGCGTGGTGGTCGAGGTCGCGCCGTCCTTGGTGGCGATGCGGTACAGCAGCCACGTATTCAGAAGCCCGCCGAAGAAGGCCATGAGCGGCAGGAAATGCGGACCGAAAAACACCGCGACCGTCGCCAGAACGCCTTCACCGAGCGAAATCGCGGCAACGGCGAACAGCGCCGCGCCGGATGTCACGCCGACAATGCCAGGATCGGCCAGCGGATTGCGGAACAGCCCCTGCATCATCGCACCCGACACGGCAAGGCCCGCGCCGATCAAGAGACCGAGCGCCGTGCGGGGCAACCGAACCGCCTCTAGGATGACTTTTTCGCGCAAATCCAGTTGTGCTGCCCCGCCCGTCAGATAGGTCCAGAGCTGGCTGATGCCGACGCCTGTTGGCCCGCTGACGAGCGACACGGCACAGGAAAACAGCAGAAGACAGACGAGCAGGCCAAGGACGACGACCGCCCGTCGCGATCTGTCGCCCGGAACATGCGTGTCAGTCGACCCCAAAGCGGCGACGCTCACGGTTTGACGACCTCCGGATAAAGCTTAGTTGCCAGCTCGCGACCGGCAGCCGGTGTACGCGGGCCAAAACCAATGAGATAGAGGCCGTCCATGCTGATGAGGGTCTTGCTGGCTGCGGCCGGTGTCGACTGGAAGGCAGGAAGCGAAAATATCTCCTCAGCCGTGCCCGCATGGTCGCCGCGCGACATCACCAGCACCACATCGGGGGCCGCGGAAATCACTGCCTCATCCGTCAGCGGCTTGTAGCCGGTGATGCTTTGCACCGCATTGACGCCGCCCGCCAGCTCGATGATCGCGCCTGCCTCGGTATCCTTGCCAGCCGCCATCACCCGGCCGTTGGAGGCGGAAAGAACGAAGAGCACGCGCTTCTTGTCCTTTTCCGGCACGGCGGAAACATCCTTGGCAAGCAGCCCGAGCGCGGCCTTCGTCTCGGCGGCAAGCGCCTTTGCCTTGTCCTGCAGGCCAACGGCGGCGCCGACATCCTCGATCTTCTTCGGAATGGCATCACCCGTCGGCGGCGTATCGATGGTAACGAAAGGCACTTCGCTCGCCTTCAGGATCGAGATCACATCTGTCGGACCGGACCCGTCTTCGGACAGGATGAGATCGGGCTGCTGCGACAGGATGCCTTCCGAAGACAGAGCACGCATGTAACCGACATCAGGTTTCGACGTGACGTCAGCCGGATAGGTGCTGGTGCTGTCACGCGCCACGATTCGATCCTGCGCGCCAAGCGCATAAAGGATTTCCGTAACCGTGCCGCCCACCGCGACGATGCGCCTGGCATCCGGATTTCCCTTGTCGGATGCGTGCGCGAAAGGCGTGGCAGCCGCGATTACGGCAGGCATCAGGGCGGCGAAGACGAGCGGGCGAAGGCGGAAGGTCAGCATGGCAATATCCCGAAACACGATATGGCGCAGCTTCCACCACGCCTTTAACTTGAGTTATTTGCACATGTTTAATGCGGGCGCAATCATTTAAGTGGAGTAAATTTGTTACCTTTGCAATCTGCCCCTTTTCAACGCGGGTGCCGCCCGATATCCTGACTGTAACAGGAAACTTAAAGGGAGACTTTCATGTATATCGCAATGAACCGGTTCCGTGTCGTCCCGGGCTACGAGGACACGTTTGAATCGATCTGGCGCGAGCGCAAATCGCATCTCGGCGAACTGCAGGGCTACATCGAATTTCACATGCTGAAAGGCCCGAAGTCTGACGACCACACGCTCTACGCATCGCACACCGTCTGGGCGACGAAGGAGGACTTCCTGAACTGGACGAAATCCGAGCAGTTCCGCGCCGCCCACGCCAAGGCTGGCGAGAACCGCGGCAAGGTGGAATACCTCTCCGGCCCGCACTTCGAGGGCTTCGACGTCATCATTCACGAAGACAAGAATGGCGAACGCCGTTTGAGCGCCGCGTGAGATGACAACGATGAGTGCTCTTGCCCAAACAGCCGACAGCGCAACGACCGAGGACCGCAAGTCCCGCGCCGCAGCCGCGCTTGCCGAAAAGCCCGATGGCATCGTGGAAGCGATTGCCGCCAAGGCCGAGGTGACGCCTGCGGAAATTCTGGCGATCCTGCCGGAAGGTGCCGCCGTTTCCGCCACCGCCGAGAAATTCAACGACATCTGGGACGAAATCCGCGGCTGGGGCGAAGTCCTGATGATCGTACAGACGCAGGACGTGGTTCTTGAAGTACCCGGACACCTGCCGGAAGGTACCGAAGGCCACGGCTGGTTCAACATCCACGGCGACAGCCCCATCGGCGGACACATCAAGAAGGACGCCTGTGCGACGATCACCTTCGTCGATCGCGGTTTCCATGGACGCCGATCATGTTCCGTCTGGTTCATGAATGCCGAAGGCAAGGTCATGTTCAAGATTTTCGTCCGCCGCGACGAAAACAAGGAACTGCTGGCCGGTCAGCTTGCGAAATTCGAGGCGATCCGCGACAGCTTCCGTGGTTGATTGGTGATAGCACTCCTCCACCCTCGGCGTCATCCTCGCCCTTAGGCGAGGATCCAGGTGCGTTTGGAGAGATGGGTTGTCCGGGCGGCCCGAGGATGGCAGAGGACAGATCCCGATCTTTTTTAGAGTCGAACCGCCGGAAACAACCGGCGGTTTTCTCTTGCCGGTTCATCGCCCGTTCAGTGCCGTTTTTTATCATCCGGTGAGATTCGTGTCCCATCGATCGAACGGAGCAGACAGATGACCGACCGCGCACCCCTTCTCTCCCGCCGCAGTTTCACGGCACTCGCCGCGCTTGCGCCGCTGTTTGCCGCAGGCGGTGTTGCCGCTGCTCCATCCAGCCTGCGTGGTACGGTTTTCTATAGGGAACGCATCGCCCTGCCGCCGGGCGCGACGGTGACCGTCCGTCTGCTCGACGTTTCGCTGGCGGACGCGCCATCCCGCACCATTGCCGAAACGACGATCCGCCCGCGCGGACAAGTTCCCGTGCCCTTCGTGCTGCGTTACGACGACCGCGATATCCGCCCGCGCCGTTCCTATGCGCTGAGTGCCGAGATCCGTGATCGCGACCGGGTGCTGTTTACCACCACCACCCGCTATTCCGTGCTGACCGGCGGGCGCGACAACACCGATCTCCTGCTGCAACGCGTGGCAGGCGGGCCGGACCGGCCGGAACCGGAGGCCGGTATCCAGGGACGCTGGCTGGTCGAGGATATAAAGGGCGAACGGGTTCGCGGCAGCAAGCAGGCGACGCTCGAAATCTCCCGCGATGGCCGCGTCTCCGGCAACGCCGGTTGCAACGGCATCGGCGGCGAGGCAAGGATCAACGGCAACCGCATCGATTTCGGCCGGATGATCTCCACACAGATGGCCTGCGCACCCGATATCATGCGCCAGGAACGGCAATTCATCGATGCGCTGGAAGCAACCCGCTCATTCCGTCTGGAGGCCCGGCGCGGCACGCTCGAACTCATCGACGGCCGTGGCCGCCGCACCATGCGCCTGCGCCGCGCCTGACGGCAGGATACGCCCCTGCCACCGTGCTGGTCATGAGACATCGCATGTCGTTTCCGGCACGGTGCGCCTTGCATTCGCACCTTATGAATTTGCTCAGCGGCACCGCTGCGAAAGAGCGTTTCCCTTTGAACGGGAAACATTCTATGGAACGCGCCGAACCCTTCCGTCCCTTGCGGACAGCGAAGCCTTTGAGGAAAGAAGCGAATGACGACCTATGTTCTGACCGTAGCCTGCAAATCGACCCGCGGCATCGTGGCCGCGATTTCTGGTTATCTGGCGGACAAGGGTTGCAATATTGTCGACAGTTCGCAGTTCGACGATCTTCAGACCGGCAAGTTCTTCATGCGCGTTTCCTTCATTTCCGAAGCGGGAGCGACCCTGGAGGAAATTACCGATGGTTTCGCCCCGGTTGCGGAAAAATTCGAGATGGATGCTCGCATTTACAGCGATGGCCAGCGCATGAAGACACTGCTGATGGTATCGCGTTTCGGCCATTGCCTCAACGACCTGCTCTACCGCTGGAAGATCGGCGCCCTGCCGATCGATATCGTAGGCGTCGTCTCGAACCACTTCGATTACCAGAAGGTCGTCGTCAATCACGACATTCCCTTCCACCACATCAAGGTTACGAAGGAAAACAAGCCTCGGGCCGAAGCACAGCTGATGGAGCTGATTGAAACCAGCGGAACGGAACTCGTCGTGCTGGCGCGTTACATGCAGGTATTGTCCGATGACATGTGCCGCAAGATGTCCGGCCAGATCATCAACATCCACCATTCCTTCCTGCCGTCCTTCAAGGGTGCGAACCCTTACAAGCAAGCCTATGAACGCGGCGTGAAGCTTATCGGCGCAACGGCGCACTACGTCACCGCCGACCTCGACGAAGGCCCGATCATCGAGCAGGACACCGTGCGCATCACCCACGCGCAATCGGCGGAAGACTACGTGTCGCTCGGCCGCGATGTGGAAAGCCAGGTGCTGGCACGCGCCATCCACGCTCACATTCACCACCGCACCTTCATCAACGGCAACCGCACCGTGGTCTTCCCGCCAAGCCCCGGCTCCTATGCCTCCGAGCGGATGGGGTGAGACGTACCTTCCCGCTAAAGGAAAACCTCAAACTTTATTTCTGATGACCAGCAACCGAGCGCCTCTCGCCCCCGTTTCTGCTTGGTCGTTAAAACGAAGAGGTTATCCTCATGAAAAAACTGGTTATTGCTGGAGCCGCGCTCCTTATCGCGGCAACGTCCACTTTTGCCCAACAACCCCCACCGCCGCCTCCGCCCGGTCCTGCCGATGCGGCTCCGAGGGCGGATGCGCCGCCACCTCCTCCACCGCCGCCCGGTCCGGGTGGTCCGAGAGAGGCAGGCTGGAGAGAGGGCGGTCCGCACGGCAAGAGAATGCCACCGCCGCCGCCCTCAAAGGCTGCCCATTTCCGCCTCGAGGACGGTGAGCGGAAGATCGACGTCAAATGCGCCGACGATGAACCGATGAAGGCTTGCGCCGATATTGTCATTCAGCTCATCGACAAGCTGAACGAATAGCGGGAATTTCGATGCTTCGGCGCGATCGTCGCAAGAGACTGTCGCGCCGTTTGGCATGATCGGCAGTCGTGCCTAGCCGAATTGCACGCGTACCTTCAGGCCGCGCCCGCCTGCGCCGTCGCACAGCTCCAGCCGCCCTTGGAACAGCCCCGCAATCTCCTCCACGATGGCGAGGCCAAGACCGGCACCCGGCGCGACATTGCCGTCGCCCCGCGCAAAGCGCTGGCGCACCACGGCACGTTTTTCGGGCGGAATGCCGGGGCCGTTATCCTCGACTTCGAGCCAGACGGTATCCGCCGACTGGCCCACGCGGACGGTTACTTCCGCGCCGCGCCCTGCATAATTGATGGCATTGGTGATCAGGTTGCCCATAAGCTCGCCGAGCAGCAGCGGCTCGGCGGCGATCATGGCGGCTCCCTCGCCTTCGAAGCCAAGATCGATGCCCGCTTCGGCGGCACGCGGCACGAAATCCGCCGTCACCTCCTGCGCCAAAGCCACAAGATCGATGTTCGCAAACTGCTGCTTCTCGCCCGAACCAGCGGCATCGATATTGGCCATACGCAGAAGCTGCGCCAGAATATGCTCGGCATGGGCGACCGAGGCATCGCCCTTGCGGGCCGCAGCCTGCGCCTCGTCCAGACTGCCCGCGCGTGCCGAAAGCGCAAGCTGGGTGCGGATGATGGCAAGCGGCGTGCGAAGCTGATGGCTGGCATTTCCGGTGAAGTGCCTGAGCGCATCCAGCGCCGATTGCAGCCGCACCATGAAGGAATTGACGGTTTCGACAAGGCTTTCCACCTCAACCGGCACGGACTGTTCGATAGGATGCAGGTCGTTGGGACTGCGCTCTGCAATCGCCTCGCCGAGCCGGTAGAGCGGGCGAAGCGAAATCGTCACCGCAACCCAGACGATGGCCGCCGCACCGACGATCATCAAAAAAAGGCGCAGCGCCGAGCGCAGGATGATGGCGTTGGCAAGCTGGCTGCGGGCAATCGTCGTTTCGGCAACCGTCACGGAAAACGGCACGGAATTGATGCCGGTCGACGCGAACCGCTGGATAGCGGCGATCCGGATACGCTCGTTGCGGAAAACCGCATCCATGTAGACAGGTGTATCGCCGGTGAGCTTTTCGACCAGGGGCAACGCCTGATAGCCGGTCAGGAACTGACCGTTGGGACCGTCGACACGGTAGAAAACCCGGTCCTGCGCGGCGGACGTCAGCATTTCCAGAGCCACATAGGGAATGTCGACTTCCAGCGAGCCGTCTTCGGCCACCACCACGCGCTCGGCGATCGCCAACGCCGACCCGGACAGCACCCGGTCCGAGACGACGTTGGCGGTGTTGACCGCCTCGCGCCAGGTATCGGCAAGCGCGATACAGCCTATGATGGCCGTGGAAATGAGAAGCCAGCCGAGAAGCCGTCGCCGGAGCGAATAGGCGGCCTGCTTCATTCAGCCATCTCCGGCAGCTTGTCGAGATAATAGCCGATGCCGCGCGCCGTCTTCACCGTCAGGCCGTGTGGCCCGAGCCTTTTGCGCAGGCGGCTGACATATTGTTCGATGGCGTTGCCGGAAAGCTCGTCATCGAAGCCGGTGAGCGACTGCACGATCGCCTCCTTGGCAACCACCTTGCCGGCGCGGAGAAACAGCACTTCCAGGAGCGCCACCTCACGGGCCGGAATATCGAGCGGACGCCCCTCGGCCGAAAAGGTGCGCGAGATCAGGTCGAAAGACACCCTGCCAAAGCTGACAGACGAGGAGCGCAAACCCGCATTGCGGCGCAGCAGCACACGCACCCGCGCCTCGAACTCGGCAATATCGAAGGGTTTTATCATGTAGTCGTCGGCGCCAAGGTCCAGACCCTTGACCTTTTCCTCCGGTGTGCCGCGCGCGGTGAGTATCAGCACCGCCGCCTTGTCCTGTCGCGCCCTCATGGCGCGCAGAACCTCGATGCCATCCATTTCGGGAAGATTGAGATCGAGAATGACGAGATCGAAACTTTCCACCGCAATCGCCGCATCGGCGGACGCACCGTCGGACACCACATCCACGGCATAACCGCTGCCACGCAGAAGCGCGGACAGCCCTTCCGACAGAACCTGATTGTCCTCGACCAGCAATATGCGCAAATCTTATCCCTCGCAGCGTCGCCTGAACTTAACCAACCGCCCGGCGCTTGTGAATGGCAAGCGCGTGCGGCATGATCTTTTCCATGCGTATCGTTCTTCCCTTATGTCTCTGTCTTGGCCTCAACCTGCCCGCGATGGCGGAACCCGTTCTTTTCCCCGCACTTTCCGCCAATGCGGAGACACAGACACTGGTGGTCTATTCCTCGCTGGACGAACCGCTTGCAACACCGATGATCAAGGGATTTCAGGAGGCCAACCCGAACATTGCCGTGTCCTACGAGGACATGCTGACGGGAGAGATTTACGACCGGATCGTCAAGGAAACCGATGCGGGTGAAAAGACCGCAGACTTCGCCTTTTCATCCGCCATGGATCTTCAGGTGAAACTGAGCAATGACGGCTATGCGCAGCGTTCCGACCTGCCGATGAGTTCGCGCTGGCCCGCCTGGGCAAACTGGCGCAACACGGCCTATGCGCTGACCTTCGAGCCTGCCGTTTTCGTCTACCACAAACCGAGCTTCAGGCATGAGAAACCACCAGCCACGCGCGCCGAATTCGTCGATTATCTGGAACGCCACGCCAAAGAAGTTCATGGTCGTATCGCCACTTACGACATCGAACGCTCCGGCGTCGGTTTCCTGTTCATGTCACGCGATCAGGAACAGTTCGGCGATATCTGGAGCGTCATCAAGCGCATGGGTGCTGCCGGCGTGAAGGTCTATTCCACCTCGTCGGCCATTCTGGAGCGCGTGTCCGATGGCCGTTTCGTGCTGGCCTACAACATCCTCGGCTCCTACGCCGCCGACTGGGCATCACGCCATCCGGACGTCGGCATCGTTCTGCCGAAGGACTATACCGTGGTCATGTCGCGCATCGGACTTGTACCGGAAGCAGCCGCCAACCCCGAGCTTGGCCGCCGGTATCTGGAATTCTTCATGTCGAAGGAAGGCCAGACGATCATGGCAAGGCAGTTGCAGATCCCGGCGGTCAGCCCGGAAGTGGCGGGCGAAAACACCGCCAACACCATGCAGGCCATTCACGGCGCGCAATTGCGTCCGGTTCCCGTCAGCCCCGGCCTGATGGTCTATCTCGATCAGGTCAAGCGCAGCCGCCTGATCGAACGCTGGAACGAGGCTCTGCGCTCGCAGTAGTCTCGGCGGCGGCGCTCCTCATTCCTGTGCGCATCGAAGGAATGAAGAGATTGAAAGCGCTGCCAAGCACGCTCCAGTGGACGCCCGGCGGAAATTAATAGAGAGTAAACAACCATGGAATTGCGTTGCGTCAGTTAGATGACAGCTTTCTATGGTGCTCTGCAATTCTTCTTCATTCCGTGGAGGCGGAAGAAGATGTGGGAGGAACTCTCGAAGACCGCAAAGTCCAGCGCCGCTCCGGCCGCGTCAGGATCCCTGCGCTCTCGACACCCTCTTCCCGCATAAAACATAACGACGCCCGCAACGACGGGCATCCTGAGGAGGGTTAAAGTGAAACATTTTCTTATCAGCACATTCCTGGCAGGCGCGATCGCTCTTCCTGCGGCAGCCGCAGACTACATGATCATCGCCCCGGCCAATCCCGGCGGCGGCTGGGACCAGACGGCGCGGTCGTTGCAGACCGTTCTGCAGGAAGAAGGCATTTCCAAGAGCGTGCAGGTGCAGAACGTACCGGGCGCTGGCGGCACAATCGGCCTGGCGCAGTTCGCCAGCCAGCAGAAGGGCAATCCGAACGCCCTGATCGTCGGCGGCTACGTGATGGTCGGCGCGATCCTGACCAACAAGTCCCCGGTCACGCTGAATGAAGTCACCCCGGTTGCCCGCCTGACCGGCGAATATGAAGCCATCGTCGTTCCGGCCTCGTCCGAGATCAAGACCATCAAGGATCTGGTCGAAAAGCTGAAGGCCGATCCGGGAAGCGTCTCCTGGGGCGGCGGCTCCGCTGGCGGCACCGACCACATCACCGCTGGCCTGATTGCCAAGGCGGCAGGCGTCGATCCGACCAAGATCAATTACATCGCCTATTCCGGCGGCGGCGAAGCGCTGGCATCCATCCTCGGTTCGCAGGTGACGGCTGGCATTTCCAGCTACGGCGAATTCGAAAGCCAGGTAAAGGCCGGTACGCTGCGCCTGCTGGCCGTTTCCAGCGAAGAGAAGCTGGAAGGCATCGACGCCCCGACGCTGAAGGAAAGCGGTCTTGATGTCGTCGTGCAGAACTGGCGCATGGTTGCAGCTGCTCCCGGCCTGACGCCGGAACAGGAAAAGGCCGTCAACGCCGACATCGAGAAGCTGGCGAAGTCCGCCAAGTGGCAGGAAACCCTGAAGACCAAGGGCTGGATGGACACCTATCTCGCCGGTGACGACTTCAAGGCGCAGCTTGCCAAGGACACCACTTCCACCGAAGCAATCCTCAAAGACATCGGACTGGTAAAATGAGCCAGGGTTCCAACCCTTCCAGCCATCAAAAACGCCGCCCTGACTGGGCGGCGTTCGTGATCGCCATCGCCCTCGTCGCCATCGCCTGCGTGATCTTCTGGGATAGCGCACGCCTTGCCAGCGTGACCGGATATTCGCCGGTCGGCCCTGCCACCGTGCCTTATGCCATCGGTATCTGTCTTATCGGCCTTGCGATCTGGACGGCCGTCGAGGCCTGGCGCAACGATTTCCCGACCCGCGACAAGCAGGACGTCGGCCCCGTCGTCTGGGTCGTCGCCGGACTTGCAGCCCAGATGCTGCTGCTCAACACGGCAGGATTTTCGATCGCTACCGGCCTGCTCTTTGCCTTTACGGCGCGTGCCTTCGGCAAGCGCAAGCTCTGGTATTCGATCCCGATCGGAATTGCCCTGAGCTTCGTCGTCTGGTTCGTCTTCGCGCGGCTCCTCCAGCTTTCGCTGCCAGCCGGACCGCTGGAACGGCTGTTCGTCTGACGGCCATTCCAACCAAGTTTCGAGATCAAAGGGAACCGAGGCGCGGCACAAGCGCCAGCCGTTCCACCCGACAGGGGGACATCTGTCCATGAGTACGTTTGAATTCCTGCTGCACGGTCTTGAGGTTGCCGCCCAACCCATGAACCTGCTCTACGCGCTGATCGGCGTGACGCTCGGCACCGCCGTCGGCGTTCTGCCCGGCATCGGCCCGGCGCTGACCGTTGCACTGCTTCTGCCCGTCACCTACCGGCTCGACCCCGCCGGTTCACTCATCATGTTCGCCGGTATCTATTACGGCGGCATGTATGGCGGATCGACCACCTCGATCCTGCTCAACACGCCCGGCGAAAGCGCCTCAATCGTTACCGCGCTCGAAGGCAACAAGATGGCGCGGGCGGGACGCGGCGGACCAGCCCTTGCCACCGCGGCGATAGGCTCCTTCGTCGCCGGTCTGATCGCCACCGTCGCGCTGGCCTTCATCGCCCCCTATATCGTCAAGCTGGCGCTGGTCTTCGGTCCGCGCGAATATTTCGCGCTGATGGTTCTGGCCTTCGTCACCGTGTCCTCCGCCTTCGGAGATTCGGCGCTGCGCGGCCTGACCTCGCTGTTCATCGGCTTCACGCTCGCCATCATCGGCATCGACCAGCTGACCGGCCAGACCCGCATGAGCTTCGGCGTTCCCGATCTGCTCGACGGTGTGGAAGTCACGACGCTGGCCGTCGCCATGTTCGCCATCGGAGAAACGCTGTTCATCGTTGCACAGGGTCAGGGCGGCCCCGACAAGGTGGAAGCCGTGAAAGGCTCCGTCTGGATGAGCGCGCAGGACTGGGCGCGCTCCTGGAAAGCCTGGCTGCGCGGCACGCTGATCGGTTTCCCCATCGGTGCGATGCCCGCAGGCGGCGCCGAAATCGGCACCTTCCTCTCCTACGCGACCGAAAAGAAGCTGACCAAATATCCGGAAGAATTCGGCAAGGGCGCCATCGAGGGCGTTGCCGGTCCGGAAGCGGCCAACAACGCCTCGGCCGCCGGTACGCTGGTGCCGCTGCTGACGCTCGGCCTACCGACCACGGCGACCGCCGCGATCATGCTCGCAGGCTTCCAGCAATATGGCCTGCAACCCGGCCCGCTGCTGTTTGCCACCAATCCGCAGCTCGTCTGGGGTCTGATCGCCAGCCTGTTCATCGCCAACCTGATGCTGCTGGTGCTGAACCTGCCGCTCATCGGCCTGTGGGTGAAGCTGCTGACCATTCCCAAGCCCTGGCTTTACGCGGGCATCCTGCTGTTTGCCACGCTCGGCACCATCGGCGCCAACCCATCGGTATTCGAACTCGGCATGCTGCTGGCCTTCGGTATCCTCGGCTACATCATGCGCATTTTCGGTTATCCGATCGCGCCTGCCGTCGTCGGCCTGATCCTCGGACCGCTGGCCGAACAGCAGCTTCGCCGCGCGCTCGCCATCGGTCAGGGCGACCCGACGGTGCTGCTTACCTCCCCGATCGCCGTGGGCCTGTTCATTGTCGCAGCCGCAGCTTTCATCATTCCGCTCATCATGCGCATTCGCGGCCGCGGTGAAGTCCTGACCCAGCTCGCGGCCAGCGAGGACTGATAGAAAACTCCCAGGTAACTGCCTCGCATCCTTCCGGATGCGAGGCTTTTTTGTTGATGCGCGGCACGAATTTATCAGCGCGAAAACCTTTCAGGCAATGTAAACTCCGGATCAGGCGAAGGAGGATGACATGCGCACGATAGCCATGCTGACGATGCTTGCGATTGCCGGCTGCACCACCGCGGCACCGGTCGAACCCATTCCCGGAAGCATAACCTATGGCGGGCAACCCCGCACCAAGCTGACGAAATCACCCATCGGCAGCACCTTAAAGCACGAGTTCGTCATGGGCGACGGACGCCTTGCAGTGGAAATATATCGCCTCCAGCCGGACCGTTCCCTGCTTCTGGAAAACCGCGAGATCATCGGCGACTGGCCTCCGCAGTGAGCGGAAGTGACAAGCTGGTGCGAGAAGGCAGATCGTATAGTAGCCGCTACACGGACGATGCAGGAAATCGCCCGCTGATTTTTCTTCACACGCGACGTCATCCTCGCCCTTGAGGCGAGAATCCACAGCAGCAGGAGGAATGGATCCTCGGATCAATCCCGAGGATGACATCCGCGACGGTTCGAACTTCTGGCACCCCTTTTCCGCTCACAGCAATTCAGAATCATTCTAAAAGATTTTTTTGATTTCCCGGCCCTGTGGCAATAAAGCTGATTTTTGAAATCAGGTTAACATCGGCGCGGTCCATCCGTGCGGTGCTATGTTTGCAAGGGAAACTGCCGTGACCATCAATTTTGCCTTCCCCGTTCGGCTGCTGGCAGCCGCCGCCTTCAGCATCGGTACGCTGACCGCACAGGCATATGCCGAAGACATCACCATCAAGCACGCACAGGGCGAGACGGTTCTGAAAGCGGCACCGAAGAAGGTTCTGGTTCTGGATGTTCCCTCGCTCGATACGCTGGATGCGCTCGGGTACGAACCGGCTGGCGTGCTGAGCTCCAACCTGCCGAGCTACCTGAAAAAATACGCTGACGACAAATATCTCAAGGTCGGCACGCTGTTTGAGCCCGACTATGAGGCGATCAATGCGGCGGAAGCCGATCTGGTGATCGTTGGCGGCCGTTCGCGCGCCAAATATCCTGATGTTTCGAAAATCACCCCTGCCATCGACATGTCGGTGGATTCCAAGGATTTCATCAACAGCGTGAAGGCGAACGTCACCAAACTCGGCGACATCTTCGGCAAGCAGGAAGAGGCCAAGAAGCTCGACGCCTCAATCGACGAGAAGGCCGCTCGCCTGAAGGCGCTGGCACCGGAAGCCGGTACGGCGATGATCCTCGTCACCAATGCCGGCAAGATCGGCGCCTACGGCCCCAACTCGCGTGTTGGCTGGCTGCACCGCGAAATCGGTTTCAGGACGGTTGAAGAAAACATCGACGACCGTTTCCACGGCGGCGATGTCGTGTCCTTCGAATACCTCCTGGAAAAGAACCCGGACTGGCTGTTCGTGATCGACCGTGACGCGGGCGTCGGCCAGAGCAAGGACGGCAATGCCGCCAAGCAGGTTCTCGACAACGAACTGGTACACCAGACGAAAGCCTGGAAGAACGGTCACATCGTCTATCTCGACCCGCAGGCAGCCTACATCGTTTCCAGCGGCTACACCGCGTTGACGACGCTGATGGATCAGGTCTACACGGCGGTTTCTGCCAAGAAGTAAACTGAACGAAACATTCAGACCACAGGCTCCAGCCGGCTTTCCGGCTGGAGCCGCCCGTTTATCAGGGACATGCTTTGAAATATCTGGCGCTCGCCCTTCTCGCCGCATTCGGCCTTGCCGTCACCAGCCTCTTCGTCGGCGTGAGCAACATGTCGATCACGGCGCTGACGTCATCGGAAACGGAAGCCCGCGCCACGCTGGTGCTGCTGGCGAGCCGCATTCCGCGCACGCTCGCGCTGATCCTCGCCGGAAGCTCCATGGCGATTGCTGGGCTGATCATGCAGATGCTGGTGCGCAACCGCTTCGTGGAACCGACGACGGCAGGTACCACGGAATCGGCAAGCCTCGGCCTGCTGGTCGTGACCATGCTGGCGCCCGGCACGCCGGTCTTCGGCAAGATGCTGGTGGCCGCCGCCTTCGCGCTGGCAGGAACCGCGCTTTTCCTGCGGATACTGAGACAGGTTCCGCTGCGCGACGTGCTGCTGGTACCATTGATCGGCATCATGCTGGGCGGCGTCATCTCCGCCATCGCCACCTTCTTCGCTTACCGCTTCGACCTGCTGCAATCGCTGGGCGCGTGGATGACCGGCGACTTCTCCGGCGTGCTGCGCGGCCGCTACGAACTGTTGTGGATCGGCTTCCTCTTCGCCATCGCCGCCTATCTTGCCGCCGACCGTTTCACGGTTGCGGGCATGGGGCGCGACTTCACCACCAATCTCGGCCTGAACTATCGCCGTGTCATGGCGCTGGGACTGACCATCGTATCCCTCGTCAGCGCCGTCGTGGTGGTAACCGTGGGCATGATCCCGTTCCTCGGGCTGATCGTGCCCAATGTCGTCAGCCTGATGATCGGCGACAACATGCGCCGGTCCGTTCCATGGGTCGCGACGCTTGGTGCGATCTTCGTGCTGGCCTGCGACATCATCGGCAGAACGGTGCGCGCCCCTTATGAGATCCCCATCGGCACGGTGGTCGGCGTCATCGGCAGCGGCCTGTTCCTCTACCTCCTGCTTCGGAAGCGCCGCCATGCGTGAGAGAAACCCCGACACACGGCCGAAGCTCGTGCTGATCGTGCTTCTGGTGCTGGCCCTCGTTTCGGCAGTCGCCTTCATGACGCTCGGCGCAAAGGGAAGCTGGGCTTTCGTGCTGAAATTCCGCGGCATCAAGCTTTTGTCGCTGGTGCTGGTCGCCTACGCGATCGCCGTTTCCACCGTGCTGTTCCAGACGGTGACGAACAATCGCATCCTCACGCCATCCGTCATGGGTTTCGATTCGCTCTATGTGCTGGTCCAGACGGCGCTGATCTTCGTTTTCGGCTCCGCCACGGTCGTTATGATCGACCCGCAACTGAAGTTTGTCGGTGAAACCATCCTGCTTGTGACCTTCTCGGCCCTGCTCTACCGTTGGCTGTTCGTGGGCGCCGAACGCAGCCTGCACCTGCTGGTGCTGGTCGGTATCGTCTTCGGCGTGTTTTTCAGAAGCCTTTCTGGCTTCATGCAACGGGTACTCGATCCCAACGAATTCGCGGTGTTGCAGGATACGCTCTTTGCCAGCTTCAACTCCATCGACTCGACGCTGCTCGCCGTTTCTGCCGCCATCGTCGGCGGCGTGACGGTGGTCGGCCTCAGGCTTATGCACACGTTCGATGTGCTGTCGCTCGGCCGCGCAACGGCCATCAGCCTCGGCGTGGATTACAAACGAACCGTCACGATCATTCTGGTACTGGTATCCGTGCTGGTCGCCGTGTCGACGGCGCTTGTCGGTCCGGTGATGTTCTTCGGCCTTCTGGTCACGGCGCTGACGCACTATCTGACCGGCAACGGCAAACACGCCTATACACTGCCAGCCGCGATCCTCATCGCCATCATCTGCCTTGTCGGCGGACAGGTCGTGCTGGAACGGCTGTTTTCCTTCGATACGGCGCTGTCCATCATCATCGAATTTGTCGGCGGTATCGTCTTCATCGGACTTATTCTCAAGCGGGGTGCGCGATGATCATCGCAAATGCGGTCAGCAAAGCCTATGGCGACACGCTCGTCATCAACGACGTCTCCCTTTCCATTCCGGCGGGCGGCGTGACCTCCATCATCGGCCCGAACGGCGCCGGCAAATCCACGCTGCTCTCCATAGTCGCCAGACTGATGTCGATGGACAAGGGAACCGTGACCGTGGACGGGCTGGACGTGACGACAACCGCCTCCGACACGCTGGCCCGCCGCCTCTCCATCCTGCGGCAGGACAACCACATCTCATCACGGCTGACGGTTCGCGATCTCGTCGGTTTCGGACGGTATCCCTACTCGAAGGGCCGTCCGACGATGGAGGACAAGACCCACATCGACCGGGCGCTCGAATATCTGCATCTGGAGACGCTCGCTGACCGTTTTCTCGACGAGCTTTCCGGCGGACAGCGACAGCGCGCCTTCGTCGCCATGGTCCTGTGTCAGGATACGGATTACGTTCTGCTGGATGAGCCGCTCAACAATCTCGACATGAAGCACGCCTCCAGCATGATGAAGATCATGCGCCAGGCGGCGGACGACCTGAAGAAGACCGTCGTGCTGGTGCTGCACGACATCAATTTCGCCTCCTGGTATTCGGACAACATCATCGCCATGCGCGATGGCCGCATCTGCCGCCACGGAAGCATCGACGACATCATCCGCCCGGACGTCCTGCGCGAAATCTACGACATGGACATCGGCGTGAAGGAACTGGACGGCCGGCGCATCTGCCTGTTTTACGCCTGATGTTTCATGTCTGACTGGAACAGGTCAGCTTGTCCGAACGTTTAGCAATCGGCATTTTCCAGAGCGGCATTCCGTCCGCACATTTCAGGAGATATTGATGAAGACGCACAAGACGAAAAACGATCTGCCTTCCAACGCGAAAGCAACCGTTATCGGTATTTTGAACGACTCCCTCGCCTCCGTCATCGATCTCGCACTGGCGACGAAGCAGGCGCACTGGAACCTGAAAGGCCCGCAGTTCATCGCCGTGCACGAGCTTCTCGACACCTTCCGCGCCCAGCTCGACGACCACGGCGATACCATTGCAGAACGCGTCGTGCAGCTGGGCGGCACCGCGCTCGGCAGTTTGCAGTCCGTTTCGTCCGCAACCGCGCTCAAAGCCTACCCGACAGATATCTACGCAATCCACGACCACCTCGGCGCATTGATCGATCGCTATGGCGATGTGGCCAACATGATCCGCAAGGCAATCGATGACTCCGATGAGGCAGGCGATCCGACGACGGCCGACATCTTCACCGCCGCCTCGCGCGATCTCGACAAGGCGCTGTGGTTCCTCGAAGCCCATGTGCAGGAAAAGAACTGATACTCGAAAAGCAAAGCGCCCGGACAAGCCGGGCGCTTTTAACAGACATCAGGCAGGCAAAAGCAGGAAATCTGCTCTACCCTGAACAGACTGACTTGAGACTACCGTTCACCGTCAATGCCGACGCAACACGGCAATACCAATATCCCGCAGCATCTCGTGATCGAGAATACCACGCTGGGCGCTGCGGATAAGAACCGCCGCGCATTCGTTGGCAACATGACTGCTACGATCTTCAAGGCACTCGAAACATACGCCGTCGAAAATGTTCTGCAGATCGGTAATCTGCTCTGGCGACAATTGCGCGCCAACTCTTTGAAAAGCAGCATACGACAAGGCTCATCCTCCCGATGACATGCCAGGTATCGCTTCACGCGTTTTTGTTGATTTTCGTGGACAGAAAAATTTGTACACCTGAACGAATCACTTGTCGAATCAGATTTTAACCAAATGTAAATGGGTGATTTCTCACCTCTTCGAGGCGCTAGGCTGCAAATCCCCAGGAATTCGAAAGGAAGAGAATTTCCTGTAAAACTGCAAAAGAAAGTGTTGCATTCCAGAATCGATTGAGCGATATAGCACCCGTCGCCGCAAGACAGCGACCCACGGTTCAGCTCACTACCCCGGACCGATGGCTTATGAGCGGGTGTAGCTCAGGGGTAGAGCACAACCTTGCCAAGGTTGGGGTCGAGGGTTCAAATCCCTTCGCCCGCTCCAAATTCTCAAAGACAACAAGTTATTGATATCAGTGAGAATAGCATCGTTGGAAACGATGTGTGCATTGCTTACTGCGCTCCATTTCTCCGCATCGTGTCCTGCCGTACAGCGACGAGGGAGGGATGCAACACCCCTCCCCCTATTCCGCTATCAGGCGGCCTTGTCCCAGACGGGCGCGAGGCCATCCGGAGACACGATCCGGCCATCCGCTCTGGCAAGAGAGTGAATTGCCGCCATGTCGTCGGCCGGAAGAGCGAAATCGAAAATGGCGGTATTTTCCGTCACGCGGGCTTCCGTCACCGTCTTCGAGAGCGCGATGACACCCTCCTGCTGCACCAGCCAGCGCAGCACCACCTGCGCCACAGATTTCCCGTGGCGGGCGGCGATATCCTTCAGAACCGGATCGGCAAACACCTTGCCATCCGCCATGCCAAAATAACCGGTGATCGACATGCCAGCCTTACGGGCAGCAGTAATCACAAAATCCTGATCGAGATAGGGATGATATTCGATCTGATTGGTGACGATCGGCGCCTTGGAAAGCGCAACGGCGTCAGTCATCAGCGCGGTGGTGAAGTTGGAGACGCCGATATGCCGGACTTTGCCCGCCTCGTGCACCGCGTTCAGCGCGCCGATCTGTTCGGCAAGCGGAACGGCCTCGTTCGGCCAGTGCAGCAAAAGAAGGTCGACATGATCGGTTCTCAGCTTCTTCAGGCTCTCATCGACGGATGCGAGGAAGGAATCGTGCCTGTAGTTTTCCACCCAGACCTTCGTGGTCAGGAAGATATCGCCACGGGCGATGCCGGAACCGGCGATCGCCTCACCGACCTCTGCTTCGTTGCCGTAGATCTGCGCGGTATCGATATGGCGGAAACCGGCTTTCAGCGCATGCGGCACGATACGCAGGACATCCGGACCGGGAATGCGGAAGGTTCCGAAGCCGAGCGCAGGAATTGTGGCGCCATTGGCGGTAACGGTGTGCATGGGTTTCTCCTTGCTTGGGAATGAAAAGGATTGCAGATCAGGCGGCTTTCAGGACCGGCGTGGCGCGGCGGTCAAGCGCGCTGCTCCACAGGGTAAGGACGAGGGCGACTGCAACGAGGATCGCACCGACCCAGGGTGTCGCACCGAGGCCAAGTGGCGATTCCACCACCAGACCGCCGAGCCAGGCGCCGATGGCAATGCCGAGGTTGAAGGCGGCAATGTTGAGCGCCGAGGCGACATCGACGGCACCGGGACGGTGCTCCTTGGCGAGCTGCACGACATAGAGCTGCAGGCCGGGAACATTGGCGAAGGACAGGAAGCCGAGACCCACCAGCGTGATGAGCGTCAGGATCGGCGAGACGGCGGTGAAGGAAAACACCAGAAGCACGATGGCCTGTGCCAGAAACAGCCCGATCAGCGCCTTGACCGGATTATGGTTGGCGATCTTGCCGCCGCCGATATTGCCCGCCGCAATGGCGATGCCGTACAGCACCAGGATCAGGCTGACACTCTTTTCCGAAAAGCCGGTGACCTGCTGCAGGATCGGTGCGAGGAAGGTGAAGGCAACGAACGTGCCGCCGTAACCGAGCGCCGTCATGGCAAAGACGATCAGCAGCCGGCCGGAACCGAGCACGCGGACCTGATCGAGAAGGCTCGCAGGCGCGGCTTTCCTGATCGTGTTCGGCAACAGGGCGGCGATGCCGACGAACGCGATGACACCAAGCCCGGAGACGGCCCAGAAGGTGGCGCGCCAGCCGAAGACCTGACCGATATAGGTGCCGAGCGGCACGCCGGTGACGATGGCGACCGTCAACCCCATGAACATCATGGCGATTGCGGATGCCCGACGGTTTTCCGGCACCAGATCGGCGGCAATGGTCGAGCCGACCGAGAAGAAGACGCCGTGGGCGAAGGCGGCCAGAACACGGGCGACGAGCAGGAACTCGTAGCCGGACGCCAGCGCCGCCAACGAATTGCCGATGATGAACAGGGCCATGAGGCCAAGCAGCAACGGCTTTCTTTCGATCCGGCCGGTCAGCGCCGTCAGGATCGGAGCCCCGAAGGTAACACCGAGCGCGTAGACGCTGACGATAAGGCCGGCGAGCGGCAGGGTTATGTTGAGATCGGTCGCGACCGTCGGCAGAAGGCCGACAATCACGAACTCGGTGGTGCCGATCGCATAGGCCGCGATCGTCAGGGCAAATATGGCCAGAGGCATGACGAAACCCTTCCCTCGACCGATGTCGAGAGCGCTGGAGACAGGCGAGCTGTCTGTTGGAACAATGGATGAGCGCAATATGGGGGAAGAGAACTTGCTTGATAAGCTGTACTAATGGATAAATGCCTTTGAATTTAGTTCATAGATGAGGCGACCGTGGATAACCGGGCAGGAGAAATGGAAGTCTTTGTGACAGCGGCCGAACTGGGGAGCTTTTCCGCAGCGGGACGCAGGCTCAGGCTGTCTCCCTCAGCGGTCAGCAAGCTCGTCACCCGCATCGAAGACCGGCTGGGCACACGCCTGCTGCTGCGTTCCACCCGCCTCGTAACGCTGACACCGGAGGGCGAAATCTATCTTGCCCGGGCAAGGCGCATTCTGGCCGACATAAGGGAGACGGAGCAGATCGTCGCAAGCGGCGGCAAGGTGGTGCCGCGCGGGCTGCTGCGCGTCAATACGACGCTTGGCTTCGGTGAACGATATCTGCTGCCCCTCGCCCCCGAGTTCCTGGCGCTGTATCCGGAGGTGGAACTGGACATCTCGCTGACGGATGGCGTCATCAGCCTGATCGAGGAACGCACAGACATCGCGATACGCTCCGGCGCGATGGAGGATTCCTCCCTCAAGGCGAGAAAGCTGCTGGAGGTGCGCCGGATGATCGTCGCCTCTCCCGCCTATATCGAAAAGTACGGTGCGCCGGAAACGCCGCAGGATCTTGTCCGGCACAACTGCTTCAGCTTCAACTTCAACCATAGTCTGAACGAATGGCCGTTCAGGAACCCCGGCTCGGAGGAGGTGTACCGGCTGCCCGTTTCAGGCAACGCATCTGTCAACAACGGCATTGCCATGCACCGCTTGTGTCTTGCGGGCTTCGGGCTGGGACGCATGGGACAATTCCATGTGCAGCCCGATATCGATGCCGGAAAACTCGTGCCGGTCCTCGAAAACTACAACCCGCTGGACCTCGAGGTGATCCACGCCGTCTACGCGGGCCATGAGCATCTGGCCGCCCGCGTACGCGCGTTCATTGATTTCGTCGCCGAGAAGGTGGGGACATAGCCCTATCAGAGATTGGTGTGCACCAGTTTCGCCAGCCAGTCGACAAAAACGCGGACCTTGTTGGTAACGTGGCGGGTCTGCGGATAGACGACATAGATCGGCATCGCCTCGCAGCGCCACTCCGGAAACACCCGCACCAGATCACCCCGCTCCACGGCGTCCTTCACCATGAAGAGAGGCAGCTGGATGACCCCCATGCCCGCAAGGGCCGCATTGAGATAGGTGCGGCTGTCATTGACCGAAACAACGTAACGGGGCGTGATTTCCACGCTGCGGACACCGTTGTCCAGCGACATGGACATGATCTGACCGGTCGTCGCATTGAGATAGCCAACCGAATAATGATCGGTCTCCAGATCCTCCGGATTTTGCGGCATACCGAACTTTTCGATGTAAAATGGTGCCGCGAAGGTTTCGAATTTCAGTTCGCCCACTTTTCGGGCAATCAACGACTGGTCCCGCAGCGTACCTACCCGGAGGGCACAGTCGACGTTTTCCGCCAGATAATCGACAAGCCGGTCACCGACACCGAGGTCGATGCGAATCTGCGGATAACGCTGGTAGAAATCGCAGAGGTTCGGAATGACGAGAAGGTCAGCGAAGACCCCCGCCATCTCCACCCGCAACCGGCCGGAAGGCTGCACCTGCGCACTCGCCATGCTGCCGTCAAGTTCTTCAATTTCCGAGAGAATCTGTGACGCGCGCTCATAATACAGCGCCCCGTCCGTCGTCAGCATCACCCGGCGCGTGGTGCGATTCAGAAGCGTGGTTCGCAAATGCGATTCCAGCGCCTGCACCATGTTGGTCACAGTTGTCTTGGGCATGTTCAGCGCCGTTGCAGCACGGCTGAAATTGCCCGTTTCCACAACGCGCGTGAAGACGCGCATGGCTGAAAGTTGATCCATAAAATCTCGCAGACGCTCTATTATTCGTAATTTTGGAATAGTGAATTCAATCAGGCACACTTGATCGTTCTGCACCGAACAATAATATGCATTTCAAGTTTTGCAACAGGATCCAGTCGCGTAACGAGTTTTATGACGGATCCAGGGATTGGCTCATGACGGCGCGATGGGAAATATTAGGGTGCGGCCAGGCGGCCAGAGAACCCCTTCCTGCACGACGCTATGAAAGCGCCAATCTGTGCCGCACCCCGCCGGTGGTGCTGTATCTGCGAGGCGGCTCGTTTCTTGAAGCCGATGCCGATCGACCGGAACTTCCGGTCGCAAAGGCACTGGCCGAAAGCGGCGCCGTGGTGGTGGAAGCGGACTACAGCAAGCCTTCGGGCAACGAGTTCCCGCTGGTGATCGACTACGCCTTCGAAGCGCTCGATCAGGTCAGCAGGGACCTCAAACATTACGGCAGCGCGAAATCGCTGCTGTTCGTCGCCGGCGAGGAGGCCGGGGGCAACGTCGCTGCCGGGCTTGCGCTGAAAGCGCGGGACCGGATGCCCGGCAAGCTTGCCGGCCAGATACTTCTGTCGCCGATGATCGACCCGATGATGACGACGGAATCCTTTCGCGACGCGGACAAGATCGGCATGCGCCAGCGATGGGCGGATGGATGGAGCCACTACCTTGCCAAGGCATGCGGCTTTTTTCACCCCTACGCCGCGCCATGCCAGTGCACACGCCTGAACCGCGTTGCACCTGCACTGATATTCACCGCGGAGGACGACCCCCTCCGCGACGAAACCATCGGTTATGCGGAAAGACTTGTTGCCTCGGGCGTCAGCGTCCGGAGCCATGTTTTCCCGGCGGAAACCGGCTGGACGGGGCTTTACAGTGGACAGGGAGGCAGATGGGTTTCGTCCGTCTGTTCGGAATTCACGAGCTTCGTTCAGGATTTGCGACACTGAAGCGTATTTGTTCAAGATTTGATCGGCTCTGAGTTCGAGCCAAGGAGAAACCCATGACGCTGAACACGAAGCGCCGGGCCCTTACGGGCGCCGGTATAGGCCTTGCTGTCTCTGTTGCAGCCGCAGCCCTGTTTTTCGATCTGCCCACCAGCCGTGACGCAACCGCCGCATCCACACCGGAAGCTCCCCCGGCGGTGCCGGTGACGGTTGCGACCGTCGAAAGCCGCAACATCATGCGCTGGGAAGAATTCTCCGGCCGCCTCGAAGCCGTCGACCGTGTGCAGATCCGCTCCCGCGTTGCCGGCCAGATCAAGGCCGTGCACTTCCGCGAAGGCGCACTCGTCAAGGAGGGTGATGCGCTCTTCACCATCGACAAAGCGCCGTTCGAGGCCGCTGTTGCCGGTGCCGAAGCGCAGGTCGCCTCCGCCGAAGCCAAGGTCGGCCTGGCAAAGACCGAACTCGACCGCGGCCGCAGGCTTTCCGATAACCGCACGATCTCCCAGAGCGATCTGGACCAGCGGCAAAGCTCGTTTGCGGATGCGGAGGCCCAGCTTCGCGCCGCCCGCGCAGCCTTGACCAGTGCCCAGCTCGACCTCGGTTACACCGATATCCGTGCACCGGTTTCCGGCAGGGTCGGCAAGATCGAGATCACCGCCGGCAACCTCGTGGCAGCCGGTTCGGCCTCGCCCGCGCTGACGACGCTGGTATCGGTCAACCCGATCTATGCGAGCTTCAATGCCAGCGAAGGCACTGTCGCACGCGCCCTTGCCGAACTGCCGAAGACGGATGGCGCCCTGCCCGCCCTGGAACAGATCCCTGTCGAGATCGGCACGCTTTCGGATGAAGGCACGCCGATCAAGGGCACGCTTCACCTGATCGACAATCAGGTCGATTCCGCCAGCGGCACCATCGGCGTTCGCGCCGTGTTCGAAAATCCGGACGGCAGGCTGATCCCCGGCCAGTTCGTGCGGGTCAGAATGGGTGAGCCGAAGCCGGAAAACCGCATCGTCATCAGCGACCGCGCCATTGGCACCGACCAGGACAAGAAATACGTCTTCATCGTCGATGCCCAAAACAAGGTGAGCTATCGCCAGATCAAGCCCGGTGCTTCGGCTGACGGACAGCGGATCATCGACAGCGGCCTGAACGCTGGCGACACCATCGTCGTCAACGGTTTGCAGCGTATCCGTGCCGGTGCAACCGTAGCGCCGCAGACCGAGGAAAAGGTCGCGGCGACCCAGTAAGTCACAACGGCGGCTCGCTATCGCGAACCGCCACCACCGCAACAGAAAATGCCCTTGAGGCCGGCAGCGGGACGCTGCCGGAACGGGGCTTTGCATTCCAGATTTTCACCCCGGAGAGGGCTTTGAAATGAACATCTCCAGATTTTTTGTCGACCGGCCGGTGTTTGCCGCCGTGCTATCGGTCCTGATCGTGGTGGCGGGCCTGCTTGGCATGCGCGCCCTGCCGATCTCCGAATATCCCGAAGTCGTTCCGCCTTCCGTCGTGGTGCGCGCCACCTATCCCGGTGCAAACCCGAAGGTCATTGCGGAGACGGTCGCCACGCCGCTCGAAGAACAGATCAACGGCGTCGAGGGCATGCTCTATATGGGCAGCCAGGCGACCTCGGACGGCGTGCTGACGCTGACAGTCACCTTCAAGCTGGGCACCGACCCTGACAAGGCGCAGCAGCTGGTGCAGAACCGCGTTTCGCAGGCCGAACCGCGCCTTCCCTCGGAAGTGCGCGCGCTCGGCATCACCACCGTCAAGAGTTCGCCGGACTTCATCATGGTCGTCAACCTCGTCTCCAAGACGGACGCCTATGACATCACCTATCTGCGCAACTATGCGACGCTGAACGTCAAGGACCGTCTGGCCCGCATCGAAGGTGTCGGGCAGGTGCAGGTCTTCGGCGCTGGCGACTATTCCATGCGCGTCTGGCTAGACCCGCAGAAGGTGGCCGAACACGATCTCGCCGCAAGCGACGTTTCCGATGCGATCCGTCAGCAGAACGTGCAGGCCGCAGCCGGCATCATCGGCGCTTCGCCAAGCCCGAACGGTGTTGACCTGCAGTTGAACGTCAACGCACAGGGCCGCCTGACGACGCCGGAGGAATTCGGCAACATCATCGTCAAGAGCGGCGCGAACGGTGAAATCACCCGTCTGCGCGACGTCGCACGCATCGAGCTTGGCGCCGCCGACTACACCCTGCGCTCTCTTCTTGATGGCCAGCCCGCCGTTGCTGTCGCCGTGCTTCAGGCACCCGGCTCCAATGCCATCGAAATCGCCGACAACGTGCGCGCAACGATGGACAACCTGCAGCTGGCAATGCCGGACGGCGTAAAATACGAAATCGTCTACGACACGACGAAATTCGTGCGCTCCTCCATCGAAAAGGTGGTCGATACACTCCTCGAGGCCGTTGGCCTCGTGGTGCTGGTCGTCATCCTCTTCCTCCAGACATGGCGCGCCTCTATCATCCCGCTGATCGCCGTTCCGGTATCGATCATCGGCACCTTCGCGGTCATGTACGCCTTCGGCTTCTCGATCAACGCGCTGACGTTGTTCGGCCTCGTGCTGGCCATCGGCATCGTGGTAGACGACGCCATCGTCGTGGTGGAGAATGTCGAACGCAACATCGAGAACGGACTTTCCCCGCGTGACGCCACCTACAAGGCCATGCGCGAGGTTTCCGGCCCGATCATCGCCATCGCGCTCGTTCTGGTCGCCGTTTTCGTGCCGCTTGCCTTCATCTCCGGCCTATCCGGCCAGTTCTACCGGCAGTTCGCGCTGACCATCGCCATTTCGACGGTCATCTCCGCCATCAACTCGCTGACGCTTTCACCTGCCCTTGCGGCCCTGCTGCTGAAGGAGCACGGTGCACCGAAGGACTGGTTGACACGTGGCATGGACAAGATCTTCGGCTGGTTCTTCCGCGGCTTCAACCGTGTCTTCGGCGCGGCCTCGAACGGCTACGCGCGCAGCATCGGCGGCCTGGTGTCGCGCAAGAGCCTCGTCATGCTGGTCTATCTCGCTCTTGTCGGTGCGACCTACAGCATGTTTTCCACCGTGCCGAGCGGCTTCGTTCCGGGACAGGACAAGCAATATCTGATCGGTTTCGCCCAGCTTCCTGACGGCGCGACGCTCGACCGGACGGAAGACGTCATCAAGCGCATGAGCGACATAGCGCTCGAAACACCCGGCGTCAGCAACGCCATCGCTTTCCCGGGCCTGTCGATCAACGGCTTCACCATCGGCTCCAACTCCGGCATCGTGTTCGCGGTTCTCGACGATTTTGAAAAGCGCAAGACACCGGAGCTTTCCGGCAACGCCATCGCCCTGCAGCTGAACCAGAAGTTCGCAGGCATTCAGGACGCCTTCATCGCCATGTTCCCGCCGCCGCCGGTCAATGGCCTCGGCACGACGGGCGGCTTCAAGCTGCAGATCGAGGACCGTGCCGGTTACGGCTATCAGGCGCTCGACGAGGCAACCAAGGCGGTCATCGCCAAGGCATACCAGACACCGGAACTGGCTGGCATCTTCTCCAGCTACCAGATCAACGTGCCGCAGCTTTATGCCGACCTCGACCGCGCCAAGGCCGAACAGCTTGGCGTATCGGTGACGGACGTGTTCCAGACGCTGCAGATCTATCTCGGTTCGCTCTACGTGAACGACTTCAATGCCTTCGGCCGCACCTACAGCGTGCGGGTGCAGGCGGACGCCCAGTTCCGCGCCCATGCGGAAGACATCGGACGCCTGAAGGTTCGCTCGGCAACCGGGCAGATGATACCGCTCTCCACGCTGCTGAAGGTCGACGCAACGACCGGACCGGAACGTACGAACCGCTATAACGGCTTCCTTGCGGCGGACATCAACGGCGGCCCTGCTCCCGGCTTCTCGTCCGGTCAGGCACAGGCCGCGATGGAGAAAATCCTCACTGAAACGCTGCCTCCGGGTATCGATTACGAGTGGACGGACCTGACCTACCAGCAGATCCTTGCCGGCAATTCGAGCCTCATCGTTTTCCCGCTGGCCCTGCTTCTGGTCTATCTCGTGCTGGCTGCGCAATATGAGAGCCTGACATTGCCGATCGCCATCATCATGATCGTGCCGATGGGCGTTCTGGCCGCGCTGACCGGCGTCTGGCTGACGGGGGGTGACAACAACATCTTCACCCAGATAGGTCTCGTCGTCCTTGTGGGACTATCGGCGAAAAACGCGATCCTGATCGTGGAATTCGCCCGCGAGCTGGAATTCGAGGGCAGGACGCCGATAGCGGCGGCCATCGAGGCAAGCCGTTTGCGCCTTCGCCCGATCCTGATGACCTCGCTCGCCTTCATCATGGGCGTGGTGCCGCTGGTGATTTCGACGGGTGCGGGTGCTGAAATGCGCGCCGCCATGGGTGTCGCCGTGTTCTCCGGCATGATCGGCGTGACGTTCTTCGGCATCTTCATGACGCCTGTGTTCTACGTCCTGATCCGCAAGCTTGCCGGCAATCGCCCGCTGGTGCAGCACAAGCAGGAAGAGCCCGCCAATTCTGACTACAGGCTCGAAAAGGCAGGCTGACCTCCCAAGAGCCACCGCCTGGCGCGGCTTTATCGTCGCGCCTGTCAGACACCACGCATCGCCCCGATGCGTGGTGTTTTTTTCGAGGCTTGCCCGGATCTTCTGAAACGGAATCTATTTCAACAGCTTAGCATCGAGCAAAGAATCCTGCCTCCGGCAGAAACACTCTATACCGCGACTATAACCGCCTCAAACCATGTAGTTCCGTCTCTACTACTTTTTTTATACTTGGGATTCATGATAGATTCGCGCAAATGATTCGAACTGAATGATTTGGTTCAGGAGCTACATGATGGAGCACGACTACGAAAGCTGGGCGACGTCTGTCGCCTATTCAATCGTAATGCATGAGGGACTGGATCTGGCCCTTTCCGCACAAAATCTGGACAAGGGAAAAATCAGAAACAACCGGCACCGGCTGATGGAAGCCATTCGCCAGTCATTGCTGGAAGCTCGCTCGCTGAACGACGCGACACCAGCGCCAAGCCTTTGACATAAGCTTACGGATTTCGCCACGCAGAAGAGCCGCTCAAGGCTTGCTTGGCAGGCGTCAGCCCGCCAGCAGATCAGTCCGGATGGCGGCTTTCAACGGCAGGTGATCCGATGCGATACGTGCAAGCGCGCTGTCATGCGCCTCGACCTGCTCCACCAGCCCGGCGCGATTGGCAATGATACGGTCAAGCGCCAGAACCGGCAGGCTCGACGGAAAACTCGGAACCGCAGGCGGCAGCACGCCGAATGCATCCCGCAGGGTGTTCAGGGACGAGCCGTTCCCGAGCCGCCACTCATTGAGATCCCCCATCAGAACCGTCGGGCATTCGTCGCGTTCCGCCAGCAGCCCGATCAGCGCCTGTGCCTGACGCGCACGCGAGTGGCGCAGAAGGCCGAAATGCGCCGCGATGACACGTAAAGTGCCACCGTGTTTCAGATCGAGTTCCACGACCAGAGCACCACGCGGCTCCAGTCCCGGCAGCTTCAGCGTGTGGACATCGCGAACCGCGCCTTCCCGGAAGAGAACGACATTGCCGTGCCAGCCGTGCGCCTTCACACCGGCCTGAACAGGCACGGGCACAAGGCCGCTTTCGCGCTCTAGGCGGGCAAGGTCGAGAAGGCCGGTCCGTTCCCCGAACCGGCTGTCGGCTTCCTGCAACGCGATGATGTCGGCACCGATTTCCTGAATGACGCGACCCGTGCGATCCGGATCAAACTTGCGATCCCGCCCGACGCATTTGTGGACGTTGTAGGAGGCGATGACGGGAAAGGCATGGCTCTTTTCAGCGGATGACGGTATCAGCCGTTTCTTGCGTTCGCGCAGGGACCTGATGACGAAAGCCGGCAAACCGGCACTTTTCGCCACCTTCACCTCGTCCTGGTCCCGCATATCGTCTCGTTTCATGCTTCTGTCTTTCCGATCACAGATAGGGCGAGGCGAGCCAGAGAACACGCTCCCCCAGACGGACAACGAACGGCCGCGCCATAAGTTCGGCCAGTCGCACCGGTGCGGCATCGTCGCGCACCTGCCTGATATAGCGCGCCGTCTCGCCCGCAAAATTCCTGTCCATCACTTCAAGATCGATCTCGAAGTTCAGGCGCAACGACCGCGGATCGAAGTTCGAAGACCCCACATAACTCCAGCAATCATCGATCACCACGAGCTTGGAATGGTTGAAGGCGCCTGTCGCCCGCCAGATGCGGCAATAGTTCTTCAGCATCTGGTCGAACTGCGCCGTCATGGCCCTGTCCACAAGGACGAGATTGTTACTCTTCGGGACAATGATATCCACCAGAACGCCCCGCCTCGCTGCCGTTACGATTGCCGAGATAAGCTCCCGATCCGGGAGAAAATACGGCGACATGATGAGAATGGACGATCGTGCGATGGAAAAGGCGCCCATCAGCATCTTGTGGTTCGTTTCTATGCTCCTGTCGGGCCCGGATGAGGAAACACGGGCAACGAGCTGAGAACCCGGCACGCTCGACGGTATGGCGGGATCCCACATGGGAACGTCGAGCTGTTCGCCGGTGGTAAAACGCCAGTCTTCGGCAGCGATGGAGAAGAAATCCGCAACGACCGGCCCGGTGATCCTGAAATGCCGGTCATGGGCCTGATGTTCGCCGGCGAATTCGGCGGTAAACCCCTCGCGGATATTCATGCCGCCGCTGAAGGCTATGCTGCCATCGATGACCAGTATCTTGCGGTGCGTACGCAGGTTCGCGTAAGGCAGCCGGAGCCCCATGATGACATTGCCGTTGAAGACGGCCGACTGAATTCCCTTTTCCCGCAAGGTCGGCAGAATGCTTGGTACCGAATAGCGCGCACCGACAGCATCCACCAGCACGCGCACCTCCACGCCCCGCGCCTGCGCCGCCTCCAGAGCAGCGACGAAGCGTACGCCGATCCGGTCATTATCGAAAATATATGTTTCGAGAATGACCGACCGTTTCGCCTGTTCGATGGCCTCGAGCATCTGCGCGTAGGCCGCATCCCCCGTCACGAGCGTTTCGATGGTGTTGCCGGTTGTCAGCGCATGGCGCGTCACCCGGTCGCCCAACGTCTTCATCGCTTCGAAACGGCGGCCGAAACGTTCGGCGATCATCTGGCCGGTGGCATCGAACTGCGCCACCCTGTCCATGATCTCATCCTGCATGAACGACCGCTGCTGCGTGATGGTCGACCGGCGGATACGGTTGATGCCGGCAATGGCGTAGATCACCGCTCCGACGATCGGCGACAGCACGATGACGCCCACCCAGCCGAGTGCGGAGCGGACTTCCTCCTTCGTCATGGTGGCATGCACAGCTGCCACAGACCCCATCAGGATCGAAAGGACGGCGAGAATATGCGGCCAGTAGGCGATGACGAGATCGAGCATGGATGAACTATAGTGCACTTCGCCAATCCCGCAATGCCAGCGTGCAAAGCCCGCCATGATACGACGGCAGCGGCAGAACATGTCTCCGCCATGCTTTTACGGGACAAACCCTTGCGGGATTAACGGTGGAAACTGACGATGCGATATGTCATGAGAGCGCATCTTGATCCTTCGGGCAGCGCGCAGCGAAAGCGGTCGCGACTGCCGTAAGCGTTTGAAAGCAAGGCCGTGATGCAGGAAAATACTGAAGGCGCTGTCATCGTGATTTCCAGCCACGTCATGCGTGGGTCGGTCGGCAATCGGGCAGCTGTCTTCGCGCTGGAAACGCTGGGCTTTCCGGTATGGGCCGTTCCGACCATCGTCATGCCCTGGCACCCCGGTCATGGCCCTTCCACACGGATGCGGTTTCAGGACGGCGATTTCGACAGCGCAATGACCGACCTCGAAAACGCGAAGTGGATCGGCGAGGTCAAGGCAGTGCTGACCGGCTATTTCGGAAGCGCCGCACAGGTCCGCTCGACGGCACGGCTGATCCGCAATCTCAAGGAAAAGAACCCGGCGCTCATCTACGCCTGCGATCCGGTGATGGGCGACAAGGGCGGCCTCTACATTCCCGAAGAAACGGCCGCGGCAATCCGCGACGAGTTGATCCCGCTGGCGACGCTCGCGACGCCGAACCGCTACGAGCTTGCTTGGATGAGCGGTGCGGAGCTTGAGACGAACAACGCCATCATGGATGCAGCGCTGGCGCTCGGGCCGTCGAAGATGCTCGTGACCTCGGCTGTGCCGATGATGTCAGGCGGCACCGGCAATCTTTACCTGAGTGGCAAACACGCGCTTCTGGCCGAGCACCGCGCCATCGAGGATGCGCCTAACGGCCTCGGCGACCTGATCTCCGCACTGTTTCTTGCTCGTCTGCTGGAAGGCCTGGATGAAGAGAAGGCGCTTCAGCTGGCAACCGCCAGCGTGTTCGAGATCCTCGCCAGGACAAAAAAACGCGACATGAACGAATTGACGCTGGAAACCGATTCCGCCAGCCTTTCCACGCCTATGGCAATGATACAGACGCGTCATCTCTTGCATCCTTCACGCAGCAAGCGCAAATAGCGCATCGAGGATGGTCTTCAACGCACCGGGCTCGTTCTGCGCTCCCGGTCCAGCATAACGGTACTGCGATATCATGAAAGATTTTCCAGAAACCCTTCTGAACGGCTACAAGAACTTCATGAGCGGACGTTACGCCGACGAGCGCGAAAGATATCGCGTTCTGGCGGAAACCGGTCAGAAGCCACAAACCCTGTTCATTGCCTGTTGCGACTCCCGTTCGGCACCGGAAACGATTTTCGACTGCGGACCGGGCGAACTCTTCGTCGTCAGAAACGTTGCCAACATGGTGCCTCCGTTCGAGCCGGACGGCCAGTATCACGCAACCTCGGCCGCCATCGAATATGCCGTGCAGGTTCTCAAGGTGAAGGACATCGTGGTCATGGGCCATGGCCGCTGCGGCGGCATCCAGGCGGCCCTCGACCCCAACCTCGAGCCGCTGTCGCCCGGTGACTTCATCGGCAAATGGATGAACATGGTCAAATCGGCCGCCGAGCAGATCCAGAACAACGACGTCATGACCCCTTCCGAGCGTCAGACCGCGCTGGAACGCGTCTCCATCCGCAACTCCATCGCCAACCTTCGCGCTTTCCCCTTCGTCAAGGCGCAGGAAACCGCCGGCAAGGTCAAGCTGCACGGCGCATGGTTCGACATCTCGACCGGCGAACTGTGGGTCATGGACAACAAAACGGGCGACTTTCGCCGCCCGGAACTGTGATTGAAGCAGTAGTTGCTGCAGTCAAATTCGACGCTCGTCACCCCGGACTTGATCCGGGGTACAGCGCGATCAAGTCCTTGATCGCCTAAGACTCTCTTCACGGCGCAGACGCGTCGTGGCTGGATGCCGGATCAAGCCCGGCATGACGGAAGCGAAATTTCAGCCGATGGAAAGCAGCCTTACTGCCCGTCGATTGCCTTACCGATGAAGGCGATCGACTGCTGGTATACGCTGGCCGCGTTCCAGCCCTGAATGGCGGCGAAGTTTGGCTGGCCCTGCTGATAACCTGCACCGCGCTGCCAGCCGTGACCGACGAGGAAGTTGGCGGTCGATGCCAGCGCATCCGCACGAGAACCGACCAGATCGACTCGACCGTCGCGGTCGAAATCTACGCCGTAACGCACGACATTGACCGGCAGGAACTGCGTCTGGCCGATTTCGCCATGAGCCGCACCCTTCGCGTTGACGTTCAGCGAACCGCTGCCGACGAGCTTGAGGGCCGCATAGAGCTGCTCGGTGAAGTACTCCGAACGACGGCAGTCATAGGAAAGCGTCGCAACGGCGGAAAGCGTGTGCTGGTTGCCCAGGAAACCGCCAAAGCCGGTTTCCATGCCCCAGATGGCAAGCAGCGGACCTGCGGGAACCCCGTATGTCCTTTCGATGTTGGCGAAAAGCGCGGCGTTGTTCTTCTTCATGGTCTTGCCACGCGAAATGATCGCCTGACCGCCACGCTTCTGCATGAACTGGTCGAAAGACAGCTTGAAGCTGTGCTGGCCGCGATCGGCGCGGATGGTCGCCTGATTGTAGGAAACGTTGGCGAAAGCGCGGTCGAGAACGGAAGCGCTGACGCCGCGTCCTGCTGCTTCCTGCTTGAACGCGCCAACCCACGCACCGAACCCGGCCGAGGTGTTGCCGCACTGCGCAGCCAGAACCGGCGTCGCCACCAAAACCGAAACCATGGCCGCACCGGCCAGGATTGCCTTCATAACCCGCATCAAAATCCGCCTTCGATATCCGTTTGGGAAACAATCCCAATAAAAAACGTCTCTGTTGCCGAGAACTGTGGCATCAAATTGCCTTTCGGCGAAGGAGCCTGCAAATAAACTGGCCGTGATGACCGGTATTTGAGAAAACCCGCCCGTTCTCCAACAGAACAGGCGGGTTATACTTAACAAATCTTACAAAATGGTATCAGGCAGCCGCTTTGCGGGGCTTGATGAGACCACGGTTGACCAGAAGCTCTGCGATCTGGATGGCGTTGAGTGCCGCACCCTTGCGCAGGTTGTCGGAAACGACCCACATGTTGAGGCCGTTTTCCACCGTCGCGTCTTCGCGGATACGCGAGATATAGGTCGCGTCTTCGCCAGCGGATTCAACAGGCGTGATGTAACCGCCGTTTTCGTGCTTGTCGATGACGAGGCAACCCGGCGCTTCGCGCAGGATATCGCGTGCCTGATCGGCAGTGATCTCGTTTTCGAACTCGATGTTGACCGATTCGGAGTGACCGATGAAGACAGGAACGCGTACGGCCGTACAGGTGACCTTGATCTTCGGATCAAGCATCTTCTTGGTTTCAGCCAGAACCTTCCACTCTTCCTTGGTGTAGCCGTCTTCCATGAAGACGTCGATGTGCGGAATGACGTTGAAGGCGATGCGCTTGGTGAACTTCTTGGCTTCTACCGGATCGGCCACGAACACGGCGCGGGTCTGCTGGAACAGCTCGTCCATGCCTTCCTTGCCGGCGCCGGAAACCGACTGATAGGTGGAAACGACGACGCGCTTGATCTTGGCGGCGTCATGCAGCGGCTTCAGCGCGACGACGAGCTGGGCCGTCGAGCAATTCGGGTTGGCGATGATGTTCTTCTTCGTGAAGCCTTCCACGGCATCCGGATTGACTTCCGGAACGATAAGCGGAACCTCGGAATCGTAACGCCATGCGGAAGAGTTGTCGATCACGACGCAGCCCTGCGCACCGATCTTCGGCGACCACTTCTTCGAAATATCGCCACCCGCCGACATCAGGCAGATATCGGTGTCGGAGAAGTCGTAGTTTTCGAGGTTGGAAACCTTCAGCGTACGGTCGCCGTAGGAAACTTCCGTTCCCTGGCTGCGGGCGGAGGCCAGAGCCACGACCTCATCGGCGGGAAAACCGCGTTCTGCGAGGATATTGAGCATCTCGCGACCGACATTGCCGGTGGCGCCTGCGACTGCAACTTTAAAACCCATGATCAAGCTCTCTTTCTTTCTCTCCTCTTTTTGGTGAGGGGGAACCCGCAAAACCTGCGGCTTCCTTGATCCCCGGCCAAACCGGGGAGAGAGCGGTGGCCAGAGACGTCAGACGGTTTTAATCGTCGTTTTGGCCGTAATTCGGATGGAATAGGAAAGGCGCGGTTGACCACCGGCGGATCGTGCCGGTCCTTCCATGACATTCATGTATGCGACATGTCTGCTCAAGGTCGTGCTCCTTCTTCGCGCAAAGCTATTAGAAGGTTTCTGGTTCCTGTCAAGCGCAAAGGCATATGACAGGCGTCCTCGCCAGCCTCCGAAAGATGGCCCGCCGCGACATTTCTGCAAAGCAGACATTAGACTAAAGTCATAATCCCAAAGCATCTCTCTATCTTGGGTTAATTTTCTGTCACTCTGCTCGCCTGCGTATCGCGCCTTTTATAGGGAGCCCGGAGGAGAGAGACGGCCTCGAGCGATACGTGCTTTGACATCTGTGGAGGACAGACAATGGCAAACATAGCAGCCGCAGGCAGCGAAAAAGCCCGTCCCATGACGGGCGAGGAGAAGAAGGTGATCTTCGCCTCTTCCCTCGGAACAGTCTTCGAGTGGTACGACTTCTACCTATACGGTTCGCTGGCGATCTACATCGGCGCGAACTTCTTCAGCCAGTATCCGGAAACAACCCGCAACATCTTCGCGCTGCTCGCCTTTGCCGCCGGCTTCCTCGTGCGTCCGTTCGGCGCACTGGTGTTTGGCCGCCTCGGGGATATCGTCGGCCGCAAATACACCTTCCTCATCACCATCCTGATCATGGGCTTTTCGACCTTTGTGGTCGGTATTCTGCCCGGTGCCTCGCAAATAGGCATCGCGGCCCCGATCATCCTCATCATCCTGCGCATGCTTCAGGGCCTGGCGCTCGGCGGTGAATATGGCGGTGCGGCAACCTATGTCGCCGAACACGCGCCCAACGGCCGTCGCGGCTATTACACCTCGTGGATCCAGACGACGGCAACGCTCGGCCTGTTCCTCTCGCTGGTGGTCATCCTCGGTGTGCAGTTCGCACTTGGCCGCGAGGCTTTCGCCGCCTGGGGCTGGCGCGTGCCGTTCCTGCTTTCCGTCATCCTGCTGGGTGTCTCGGTCTGGATTCGTCTGAAAATGAACGAATCTCCTGCCTTCAAGAAGATGAAGGAAGAAGGCAAGACCTCCAAGGCACCGCTCAGCGAAGCCTTTGGCCAGTGGAAGAACGCCAAGATCGCCATAATCGCGCTCGTCGGCGCCGTCGTCGGTCAGGCCGTTGTCTGGTACACCGGCCAGTTCTATGCGCTTTTCTTCCTGCAGAGCATTCTGAAAGTCGACGGACAGTCCGCCAACATCATGGTCGCCTGTGCGCTGATCCTCGGAACCGGTTTCTTCGTGCTGTTCGGCTGGCTTTCCGACAAGGTGGGCCGCAAACCGATCATCATGGCGGGCCTGATCCTTGCCATGCTGACCTACTTCCCGCTGTTCAAGGCACTGACCTGGGCAGGCAATCCGGCACTTGCGCAAGCACAGTCTACCGTTCGCGCCACCGTTTCCGCCGCACCCGGCGACTGCAAATTCCAGTTCAACCCGACCGGCACGGCGAAATTCACCACATCCTGCGACATCGCCACATCGTTCCTGACACGCAACTCCGTTCCTTATGACGTCGTTGCAGGCCCGGCCGGTTCACCCGCAACCGTCAAGATCGGCGATACCACCATCACCAGCTATGACGCCATTGCCTCCGGTGCGGATGCTGCCGCCAAGGACAAGGCATTCCAGAAGCAGGTGAACATCGCGCTTAAAGATGGCGGTTATCCGCTTGTTCGTGGTGCTGCACAGGTGCCGGAAGCAAAACTGGATGCCTTCATTGCCGCCAACCCGGAACTCGGCCTCAACGGCGATGCCGTCCGCGCAACCGAAAAAAAGATGGTCGCAACCGACAAGCTGGTGGCCGACAAGCTGCTGACCCCGGCCGAAACCGGCGGCGCGGCCGAAATGGCGGTCTACAGCATCGCCAATGGCGGCAACTTCTCGATGGTCGCCGATCCGGCTGCGGTGAACTGGGTCGTCATCATCGCCGTGCTGACTGTCCTGGTGATCTATGTCACCATGGTCTACGGCCCGATTGCGGCACTTCTGGTCGAACTGTTCCCGACCCGCATCCGCTACTCCGGCATGTCGCTGCCATACCATATCGGCAACGGCTGGTTCGGTGGCCTTCTGCCCGCAACCGCCTTCGCGATGAGCGCGGCGAAGGGCGATATCTACTACGGCCTCTGGTATCCGATCATCTTCGCAGGCATCACGCTGGTCGTCGGCCTCCTGTTCCTGCCGGAAACCAAGGACCGCGATATCCACGCAATGGACTGATACAAAATCGATATGACCTCGAAAACCCGGCAATTTTGCCGGGTTTTTTGTTGTCGCCGTACGAACCGAACCGAAAGTGGCCTTTTCCGGTACGTCATTCCGTCGCAGGTAGACGCCCACCAATTTGAAGACAACCGCGCACGGAATAGGTTATCAGGCACTATTGATCGGAAGAGGGAGAGCCATTTTGAAAATTGGGACACCCAGGGAATTATACGAGGGCGAGGCGCGCGTCGGCATGACGCCCGACAGCGCTCTTGCACTACAGAAACTCGGCTATGAATGCCTCATCGAGGCGGGTGCGGGTAAAGCGGCCGGCTTTACCGACGACGCCTATCGGGCGGCAGGCGTGACGGTTGCAGAGAACGCGGACGCGCTCTACGCGCAGTCGGACGTGATCGCGAAAGTACGCCCACCGGAAAACAGCGAAGTCGCGCGCCTTTCCAATGGCAAGACGCTGATCTCGTTCTTCTACCCAGCCCAGAACAAAGAGCTTCTGGAAGAGGCCAAGGCGACGGGCGCGAACGTCATCGCCATGGACATGGTGCCGCGCATTTCCCGCGCCCAGAAGATGGACGCCCTGTCCTCCATGGCCAATATCGCCGGTTACCGTGCGGTGATTGAGGCTGGCAACAATTTCGGCCGCTTTTTCACCGGCCAGGTAACGGCCGCGGGCAAGGTTCCGCCCGCCAAGGTTCTGGTGATCGGCGCAGGTGTTGCCGGTCTTGCCGCAATCGGCACAGCAACGTCGCTCGGCGCGATCACCTATGCTTTCGACGTGCGTCCCGAAGTGGCCGAGCAGATCGAATCCATGGGTGCGGAATTCGTCTATCTCGACTTCGCCGAACAGCAGGACGGTGCCGCGACCGGCGGTTACGCCGCCCCCTCCTCGCCGGAATTCCGCGAAAAGCAGCTGGAAAAATTCCGCGAACTGGCACCGCAGATCGATATCGTCATCACCACTGCGCTGATCCCCGGACGGGATGCGCCGAAGCTGTGGCTCGCCGATATGGTCGCTGCGATGAAGCCGGGTTCGGTCATCGTCGACCTCGCCGCCGAACGTGGCGGCAACTGCGACCTGACGGTTGCCGACCAGCGTGTCGTCTCCGACAACGGCGTCATCGTCATCGGCTACACGGACTTCCCGAGCCGCATGGCAACGCAGTCCTCGACGCTCTATTCGACCAACATCCGTCACATGATGACCGACCTGACGCCCGGAAAAGACGGGCAGATCGTTCACAACATGGAAGATGACGTCATCCGTGGCGCGACGGTGGCCTATCAGGGCGAGATCACCTTCCCGCCTCCACCGCCGAAGATCCAGGCCATTGCCGCCCAGAAGCCGAAGGAAAAGGCCAAGGAACTGACGCCCGCGGAAAAGCACGCCAAGGAACAGGCGGAGTTCAAGGCGCAGACGAAGAACCAGGTTGGCCTGCTGGTCCTCGGCACGGCGATCCTGCTTCTTGTTGGTGTGTATGCACCTGCAAGCTTCATGAGCCACTTCATCGTCTTCGTTCTCGCTTGCTTCATCGGCTTCTCTGTCATCTGGAACGTCAGCCATTCGCTACACACGCCGCTGATGGCAGTGACGAACGCCATTTCCGGCATCGTCATTCTGGGCGCGCTGTTGCAGATCGGCTCCAGCAACTGGCTGGTGGTGATCCTTGCGGCCCTTTCCATCCTGATTGCCACGATCAACATCGTCGGTGGTTTCCTCGTGACACGGCGCATGCTCGCCATGTTCCAGAAGTCTTGAAGCCGAGCGGGGGATATTAAATGACCATTGGTATCGTTTCCGCGGCCTATGTCGCCGCAGCCGTTCTGTTCATCCTTTCACTCGGCGGTCTTTCCGGGCAGGAGAGCGCCAAGCGCGCCGTCTGGTACGGCATAACGGGCATGGGACTTGCGATCATCGCCACCGTCTTCGGACCGGATGTCGGGCACTGGTTCATCGTGCTTCTGATGCTGGCGGGTGGTGCCGTTCTCGGCCACTACGTCGCAAGCCGCGTGCAGATGACCGAAATGCCGCAGCTTGTTGCAGCCCTTCATTCCTTCGTCGGCCTTGCGGCCGTCTTCATCGGCTTCAACGCCCATATCGAGGAAGCCCATGTCGCAGGCCTCGATGAGGCCGCAAAGGCGGCGCTGACCGGCTTCTCGGCCATCCTGGCACACAAGACACCCGTTGAGCTGGCCATCATGAAGGTCGAGGTCTTCCTCGGCGTCTTCATCGGCGCAGTCACCTTCACGGGCTCCGTTGTCGCCTTCGGCAAGCTTGCCGGCAAGGTCGACGGCAAGGCAAAGAAGCTGCCGGGCGGTCATTTCCTCAATGCAGGCGCGGCCATCGCCTCGCTGCTGCTTCTGGTGATGTACTGCAACGGCGCAGGCGTCTGGACGCTGATCCTCATGACGCTGTTTGCCTTCTTCATCGGTTACCACCTCATCATGGGCATCGGCGGCGCCGACATGCCGGTCGTGGTATCGATGCTGAACAGCTATTCCGGCTGGGCGGCAGCAGCCATCGGCTTTACGCTCGGCAACGATCTCCTGATCGTCACCGGCGCGCTGGTGGGCTCTTCGGGTGCGATCCTCTCCTACATCATGTGCAAGGCCATGAACCGCTCCTTCGTGTCGGTCATCCTGGGTGGCTTCGGCGGCACGACGGGTCCGGCCATGGAAATCGAGGGCGAACAGGTGGCCATCGACACCGAAGGCGTAGCCGCGGCTCTCAACGATGCCGACAGCGTGATCATCGTGCCCGGTTACGGCATGGCGGTGGCACAGGCGCAGGCTGCGGTTTCCGAACTTACCCGCAAGCTGCGCGCCGATGGCAAGACGGTACGTTTCGCCATTCATCCCGTCGCAGGCCGTCTGCCAGGCCACATGAACGTGCTTCTTGCGGAAGCCAAGGTGCCGTACGACATCGTGCTGGAAATGGACGAGATCAACGACGACTTCCCGACCACGGACGTCGTGATCGTCATCGGCTCGAACGACATCGTCAACCCGGCCGCACAGGACGATCCGAACTCTCCGATCGCCGGTATGCCGGTTCTGGAAGTGTGGAAATCCAAGCTGGTGATCGTTTCAAAGCGCGGTCAGGGAACAGGTTATTCCGGCATCGAGAACCCGCTGTTCTACAAGGACAACACTCGTATGTTCTACGGTGATGCCAAAAAATCCATCAACGAGCTTCTGCCGTTTATCAAGTAAAACGAAAGGGCGCTTGCGAAAACCGCAAGCGCCCTTGTTCTTAACTAGCTGGCTGCAACGCTATCGAAGTCAAAGCGTGCGATAACCACGGTTGAAATACAGCAGCGCTTCCTCGCGGTCACTGACAACCATATCCACCACATCGCAGATGAGGATATCGTGCGTGCCGCCGTCGTGCACGGTGCGAACGCGGCAATCGAAAGAAACAAGCGCATCTTCCAGCACCGGCGCGCCGGTCTGAAGCACGCCCCAGTTCCCGGCAGCGAAGCGTTCGTCAACCGGCGTCTTTCCACCAAACAGGCTGCTCAGCGCCTGATGCTGGGGACCCAGCGTGTTGACGCAGACGACCCCGTTGGTCGTGACGGCGCGATGCGCGGACGAATTGCGGTTGAGGCACACGAGCAGAGTGGGCGGATTGTCGGATACGCTGCATACGGCCGTGGCGGCAAAACCGGCCCGGCCAGCTTCACCGTCCGTCGTCACGATATTCACCGCCGCTGCCAGCCGCGCCATGGCGTTTCGATATTCGAGGCCAAGCTCCTGTGCAGTCTTCGCCTCCATATCCGCTTCCTTTTCCAGAGACACCATCCGCATCTAACCTATCCTTCCTTAACAGGCTCTCAAGCCAGAACACATGCGTCTTCGAACGCAAAACGCGGCAGACGTCCAAACAGCTTCGACGGATCGCCATGCCCCAGATTGATGAGGAAATTGGACTTCCAGGTCGTACCGGCAAAGAAAGCCTCATCGACCTTGGCCTTGTCGAAACCCGACATGGCGCCGGTATCGAGGCCGAGCGCACGGGCTGCGAGAATGAGATAACCGGCTTGCAGGGTGGCGTTGCGGAACGCTGTCTCCTCGGCAACGGCAGGGCTGGAGGTGAACCACGAGCGCGCATCCCCATGCGGGAACAGGAACGGCAGCTTTTCATAAAATTCGCTGTCGATCGCGGCAATCACCGTCACAGGCGCCGTCATGGTTTTCTCAAGATTGCCGGAGGACAACGCAGGCCTGAGCTTTTCCTTGCCTTCGGCCGTACGCACGAAAACGAACCTTGCCGGAGAGCAATTGGCCGAGGTCGGCCCCATCTTCGTCAGATCGAACAGTTTTTTCAGGATCTCGTCGCCGACCGGCTCGCCATTCCAGCCGTTATGGGTCCGGGCCTCGGTGAAAAGCGCCGCAAGTGCCTGATTATCCAGTGCAGTCGTCATTGAATTGGAAGTCCTCTCACTTGGTATGCGATGCCGGTAGCAGAAACTGCAGGAGGCGTCTGTTGAAAAGATCCGGCTCGGTCACATTGACCGCGTGTGCGCCGAAATCCATGAGGCAAAGTTCGGCATCCGGCAGGGCATCCGCCAGCCGGTTCGAGCGCGTAAAGGGAACAAGCAGATCGTCCTTCGTCGCCAGAACCAGTGTCGGGTTTCCAACCTCGCCAAGACGGTCATCGACATCGAAGGCCCTGAGCGCTGCGATACGCCGAAGAACATTCGTCCTGCCCTGAAAATGCGCCACGCCGTGGGCGTCGTCTTTGGCCAGCCGTTCGGCATTTTCCGACATCCACACCGCAGGATACAGAAACAGCGGCTGCGCCTTCACGAAGGCTTCGACACCGGATTTTTCCAGAAGTTCGATGCGCACGTCGAAGCAGCGGCCGGAATGCGGGTCGGCCTTGCTCCATGCGTTGATGAGCACGAGCCTGCCGATCAGGCCGGGCTTGCGAAGGGCAATATCGAGGCCGATGAGGCCACCAAGCGCATGCCCCATGAAATGAAAGGTTTCGAGGTTCAGGGTTGCTGCGATCTCCAGAACGTCGTCGGCCATCGCGGCGATGCCGCCGTTTTCCGGAACCTCGCCACCCGTCCGACCAGTTCCGCGATGGTCATAGGTGACCACACGGAAATGCTCGGAAAGCAACGCGATCTGGGGCGCCCAGTAAGCACCCGATCCGCCAAGCCCGGATGACAGGATGATCGTTTCCGCCTGGGGATCCGTTCGGCCATGAACCTCGAAATGCATCATGATTGAGCGTTGCCCTTATTTGCCGATATGCGCGACGGTGGCGATTTCCACCAGCGCATCAGGCTTTACCAGACCGCACTGGATGCAGTAGCGCGCCGGCTTGTCACCGGGAAAATACTCGGCGTAAACCTTGTTGACGGCCTGATAATTCGCCCAGTCGGTGATGAAGATGTGGTTCATCGTCACGTCTTCCATCGTGCCGCCGGCTGTTTCGATGACTGACTTGATGGTTTCCAGCACATGCCGGGTCTGCGCGCCAGCATCGCCCACATGCACCACGTTGTTGTCCTTGTCGAACGGCAGCGTACCCGAGACGTACACGACGCCATCGGCAAGCGTTCCCGGCGAATAAGGCGCGATGGGCTTGGAGGTACCAGCAGGCACGACGATCTTTTTCGGCATTTCGTTCTCCTCTTTGTGATTGAATATCAGTCGCTGACGGGGGCGGCCTGCGAGATGACGCCGCAGAAATCGTTGACGGTCGCCACCCAGCCGAAAAACTTCTCGACGTTGTAGACCGTGGCCTGCTGGATGTAGTCCGGCCCCAGATGATGCGTCGCATCTTCCAGCATGACGCCAAAATATTCGAGATGGAAAGCATCGCGCAGCGAGCTTTCGACGCAGACATTTGTGGCGATGCCGACGAAGACGAGATTGCGGATGCCACGCGCCCGCAAAACGCTGTCCATGTTGGTGTTGAAGAAGCCGCTATAGCGCGTCTTCGGCACCAGAATGTCGCCCGGCTGCGGTTGCAACTCGTCAACGATGGCGTAGTCCCACGTACCTTTGGCAAGCAGCTGCCCCTGAAGCTCGGGCCGGGCCCGCATGGTTTTCAGCGCGTTGGACTTGTGCCAGTTCGGCGAACCCGGCCCACCCGCCTCGACGTAATCCTTGTCCCAGCCGTTCTGGAAATAGATCACCTGAACGCCCGCCGCGCGGGCCGCATCCAGTGTCTTCTTGATGTTGGCGATGGTGCCTTTCGCGCCGGTTATGTCGAACCCGGCCAGGTCGACATAACCGCCCTCGGTCGAATAGGCGTTCTGCATGTCCACCACCACAACGGCGGTTTCGCTCGGATTGAGTGTGATCGGCTCCGGCCGGGCCGGAAGCGTGACGCTTTCCGACCGGCTTTTCGGCGCACGGTATCCTGCCGCGACGGCCTCGCTCATTCTGCTGCCTCCAGTGCCGGCTTGATGTGCTGACGGCTTTTCATCAACGGCTGAACATATTTGCCGAACTTCTCGATGCCTTCGACGAAATCGTCGAATGTCAGCATGACGCCGCCGGTGCCAGGCACCTCGCTCATCTCGTCAAGCATGGCCGCCACTTCCTCATAGGAACCGATGATCGTGCCCATGTTGATGTTCACCGCCGAAACAGGGTTCGACATATGGCGAACGTTGGTATCGGAGCCGGACTTGGTATCTGCGGCACTCTGAAGGCCAAGCCACTTGATGGCGTCTTCGTCGGCACCCGCCTTGTAGTGTTCCCACTTCGCCCAGGCGTCTTCCGATTTCTCCTCGGCAAGAACCATGGTCAGCACGAAAGAGCGCACGTCTCGGCCAGTCTTTTCGTTTGCCGCCAACAGGCGCTCATTGGTGGGCGCGAATGCCTTCGGCGTGTTGACGCCCACGCCGAAGCAGAAGCTATAGTCCGCGAACTTCGACGAAAAAGCCATGCCGGCATTGGAAGAACCGGCGCAGATGAGCTTCACGTCACCTTCCGGCACCGGCTTCATCCGGCAATCGTCCATGGTGAAGTACTTGCCCTTCAGGTCGGACTGACCCGTGGTCAGCAGTTCCTTCAACACGGTCGTGTATTCGTCCAGATATTGATAGCGATCGGCAAAATAATCATCGCCCGGCCATAGCCCCATCTGGCTGTATTCCGGCCGCTGCCAGCCCGTGATGAGATTGATACCGAAACGACCGCCGGAAATGCTGTCGATGGTGGTTGCCATGCGTGCCACGATGGCGGGAGGCATGACCAGCGTGGCGGCGGTGCCGAACAGCTTGATCTTCGAGGTGACGGCGGCCAGACCCGCCATCAGCGTGAAGCTTTCCAGATTGTAGTCCCAGAATTCAGTCTTGCCGCCAAAACCGCGCAGCTTGATCATCGACAGCGCAAAATCGAAGCCGTATTTTTCAGCCTTGAGCGTGATTTCCTTGTTCAGCTCGAAACTTGGCTTGTACTGGGGCGCATTTTCCGAGAGCAGCCAACCGTTGTTCCCGATCGGAATAAAAACACCAATTTCCATCTGGCTTATCCTTCCCCTTTTTCACATCAGGCATGTCCTGATTTGACGATTGAGAAGCAGATTCCGTGCCAAACAAAAAAATCGTTACTATTCAATGGCATGGATTCGTGCCCTTAAATATTTTTTACCGAAAGATAAAAATTTTATCGTTCGGTAAATAAACTTGCCCATTTTTTAGCACGAACGCAAGGTGTTGAACAGAAAAAGGGCGGCCCGTTGGAGCCGCCCTTGATCGTGCAGAACATTAGTTGCGTATTTCAGACGAGGCGCTGCTGCGCATAGGCGTGAACGGCATTGAAAGCCGCCTTTGCGCCTTCGACGACCCGCTCTTCCTCTTCCGTGCTCAACTCGATGTCATCGAGCGCTGCGGTGAAGGTGCGCCAGTGCAGGCCACGGCCTTCCGGCGCGCCTGCCAGATGCCGGGCGCCGAACTCTTCGTTCAAACCGAGTTTGGCGGCATCCTTGAGAAGGAAGGCAGCGCCGAGATTGGAGCCCTCCACCACGTAAAGCCAGCCCATCGCTTCCGGCAGGTCGAACGGCGTTTCACCTGTGAAGCGCGGCGTCTCCGTTTCCGGCAGAGCACGACCCAGGTCGGCAAGATCCTGCTCGATCATCGACAGACGGCGGCGGCCCCTCAGGTCCGGTAGCAGGCCATCCAGCACATCATTGGCGAAGAATACATCGAGATCGCGGTGGAACAGGTACTGGGTTTCCACGAACTTGCCGTAGTTGTCACGGCTGTCGAACGGCTTCGCTTGCATGATGAAAGTGTCCAGCCCACCGTGCGCGCCACGCGTTGCAGCCTTGAGGCGCTTTGCCCGGCTCTGCTCCACATCTGCCGCCTGAACCGGCGTTTCAGCAATACTCATCACATTGATCCCTGTTACCCGCTAATGGGAACGTCCAATAAAAATCTTTACTATAATAGTCAAATTTTATTTTCGCACGTAAGCGGCGTTCGAAAAGCTTAGCCGAGCTTATCTTTTTCGACAATTTCCAAAGGCATGTGCCTTCATATGCAACGCTCCTGCAATTAGCACTTTACAACTAACATGTCACTGCGCTATCAATTCGCAGTCACTTGGGAGGAGCATACAATTGACCCAGAAATTCGGCCTTTCGGCAGCGCTGACAACCCCTTTCAAAACCGATGGGTCCATCGATATCGACGCCATGATCGCCCATACGCGCCGCTGCCTTGCCAGCGGCTGCAACAGCGTGACGCTGTTCGGCACCACAGGTGAAGGCAGTTCCATCGGCACAAAAGAGCGGCAAACGATCCTCTCGCGTTTCATCGAAGCGGGAATTGCGCCATCCTCCATCGTGACTGGCGTTCTGGTGGATTCCATAGAGGATGCGGCGGTCCAGTCTGCCGAAGCGCTGAAGGCGGGCGCTCGTAACATCCTTCTTGCTCCGCCCTCCTATTTCAAGAACGTGAGCGATGAAGGACTGTTTTCGTGGTTCTCCGCCGTTTTCGCAAAGATCGGCAAGGATGCGCGCGACATCCTCGTCTACAACATTCCCTCCGTCACCATGGTAACGCTCTCCGTTGAACTGGTCGGCCGCCTGAAGACCGCGTTTCCCGGTATCGTGACCGGCGTGAAGGATTCATCCGGCAACTGGCCACAGACCGAGCGTCTCCTCAAGGAGCACGGCGACCTCGCCATCCTGATCGGTGACGAACGCGATCTGGCAAAGGGCGTTCGCCTCGGCGGTCAGGGCGCGATTTCCGGCGTCGCCAACTTCCTGCCGCAGGCGGTGCGCGCCATGGCCGTCGATGGCAAGGATGACAAGCGCATCGAAGATCTTGTTGTGGAACTTCTGAAATTTCCGGTAACGCCTGCCGTCAAGGTGCTGGTATCACACACCACAGGGGAAAACATCTGGCTTGAGGTGCGCGCACCGCTCGTGGCGATCTCGGCCGAAGACAGGCAGAAGATCGTGGCGGCATTCGATACGCTGTTCCGCAAGCAGGCCGCCTGAAGAAGGAACTGGCATGGACGATACCGGCGAACAGACAACCTTGAGGGAAAAGGCGTATGAAAGTTTTACGCATCACCTTCTTGCGCGCGATGTTCGTCCGGGACAGTTCATTTCACAGCGTCGTCTCGTGGAGCTGACGGGCCTGCCACTCGGCGCGATCCGCGAGGCAATCCCCAGGCTTGAGGCCGATGGCCTGATAAAGACCGTTCCGCAGCGCGGGCTTCAGGTCGCGCATATCGACATCAACCTGATCCGCGAGGCATTCCAGTTCCGTATTCTTCTGGAAAAGGAAGCCGTTGCGAACTTCACGCGGACGGCCTCCGATGCCGCCATCGCCAATATGCTGAAAGAGCATCGCGATATCGCCGACGCGGCGGAAAAAGCAAGTTCGACCGAACTGGACGAACGCGCACAGGCGGTCGACTGGGGAATGCACGATGCCTTTATCGACTCGCTGAACAACTCGATCATCTCGAACGCGTACCGGGTCAATTCGATCAAAATGCGCCTTATCAATCAGGAGCGTTTTCGTATCGCCGGCCATGTGAAATCGGTGATGAAGGAACATCTCGCCATTCTCGAAGCCATCGAGCGCCGCTCGGTGGACGAAGCAGTCGAACGGCTGACCGCCCATATCCGCAATGCAAGGGACAGGGCGCTGGCAGTATAAAATTGAAAACCGGCCGGGGGTGAGGAGATTTTCGGCCACAAGAGGAGGAAAGACATGACGCATTCATTGCTCAAGCCGACGCGCCGAGCGTTTCTGGCTGGAACCGCCGCCATCGGCGGCAGCGCGCTTCTCGGCGTTCGCACCGCATCGGCCGCCGTGAACTGGAAAAAACACGCCGGCACGACGCTGGAAGTCAATCTCGTCAAAAGCCCGCGCAGCGAAACGCTTATCAAGTACCTGAGCGAATTTGAAGAACTGACCGGCATCAAGGTCAATGCCGAGGCAACACCTGAGCAGCAGCAACGCCAGAAGGTGGTGATCGAGCTTTCCTCCGGCAAGCCGAGCTTCGACGTCGTGCACCTGAGCTACCACGTCCAGAAACGCCAGTTCGAAAAGGGCAAGTGGCTAGCCGATATCAGCGGCTTCCTGAAAGATCCGTCGCTGACGGACCCGTCGTTGGTGGAAAAGGACTTCGCCGAAGCTGGTATGCTGTTTGCGAAAGACAGCGATGGCGTGCTGCGTTCGCTGCCCTTCTCTGTCGATTACTGGATCGTCTACTGGAACAAGGAGCTTTTCGAGGCCAAGGGGCTGAAATACCCGGAAACCTTCGAGCAACTGGTCGATGCCGCCGAAAAAATCACCGACCCCTCCACCAACACCTATGGCTTCGTCGCACGCGGCCTGAAGAACGCCAACACCCCTGTCTGGACCTCGTTGATGCTGGGTTACGGCGCAAAGCCGATCGTGGATGGCAAGGTCGACACCGAATCCAAGGAAGCGGTGGAAGCAGCAAAACTCTATCAGCGCCTGATGACGAAGGCGGCACCGCCCGGCGTCTCCGGCTTCAACTGGGCTGAAGCGCAATCGGCCTTCCTTCAGGGCAAGATCGGCATGTGGTTCGATGGCGTCGGTTTTGCCCCGCCAATCGAAAACCCGGAAAAGTCCCGCGTCGTTGGCAAGGTCGGTTACGGCGTCATGCCGAAGGGACCGGCAGCGCAGGCCGCAGGCACGTTCGGCGATGGTCTGGGCGTGGTGGAAGCAAGCACGAAGAAGGAAGCCGCCTACCTTTTCTGCCAGTGGGCGATCTCGCATGAAATGGGTGCACGTCTGCTTCAGGCCGGTGCGGGCGTTCCGTTCCGCCAGTCTATCCTCGAAGATCAGAAGGTCCGAGAAGGCGTCAAGATGCCTGCCGCCTGGCTCGATGCCGTCGTCGGCTCCGGCAAGGTTTCGCAGCTCGCGCTCCCCGTCATCATCCCCGTCACCGAATTCCGCGACATCTATGGCGTGGGCCTGACCAACATGATCGGCGGGGCCGACCCGGCGGCAGAACTCAAGAAAGCGACAGAGCAGTTCGCACCTGTTCTGGCACGTAGCGAGGGATAATGGTGTCCGTCAGCATCGAAAACACGGGAACGCATGCCAGTCGTAAAAAAAGGAGCAAGCCCGCGCGGCTTGCTCCCAACTACTGGCCGTTCGTCATACCGGCACTCGTCGTCATCGCAGCCGTGATCGTTTTCCCCTGGGTCTTCACACTCTGGATGAGCGCGCACCGCTGGACACTCGGGCAGGAGCAGAGCTTCATCGGTTTCGATAACTATATCCGGCTCGCAAGCGATGCCCGGTTCTGGGAATCGCTGTGGCACACTCTGGTCTATACGGTTCTGTCGGTCGTCGCGCCGCTGTTCCTCGGAACATTGGCAGCGCTTGTTTTCGATGCGCAGTTTCCGCTGCGCGGTTTTCTGCGCGGCGTCTTCGTGATGCCGATGATGGCAACCCCGGTTGCCATCGCACTCGTCTGGACCATGATGTTCCACCCGCAGCTCGGCGTCCTGAACTACCTTCTGTCGTTCATCGGCATCGGCCCGCTGGAATGGATCTACAACCAGTCGACTGTCATTCCATCGCTGGTGCTGGTGGAAACATGGCAATGGACACCTCTCGTCATGCTGATCGTGCTCGGTGGCCTCGCGGCCGTCCCGCGTGAGCCGTACGAAAGCGCCGAAATCGATGGCGCCAATGCCTGGCAGAAGTTCCGCTACCTGACCATGCCGATGATCGCGCCGTTCCTGATGATCGCCGTCATCATCCGCTCCATCGATGCCGTCAAAAGCTTCGACATCATCTATGCGATGACCCAGGGCGGCCCCGGCACGGCATCTGAAACCATCAACATCTACCTCTACAACACCGCATTCGCCTATTACGACATCGGCTACGGCTCGGCCATGGCCGTCGTCTTCTTCATCGTCATTATCGCGCTGTCCTTCGTGCTGCTCATGGTTCGCCAGCGCACTCAATGGAACGAGATGGAGGACCGCTGATGAAACGCCAGCTTTTCACAAAAAAGAACATCGACCGTATCAGCCTGTTTTTCGTGGCGCTGGTCATGATCTCGCCGGTCATCCTGTTCTTCCTCTGGATGATCTCGCTGTCGCTGAAATTCGAAATCGACAACGGCGCCTATCCGCCGATCCTCATTCCCGAACGCTTCGCATGGTCGAACTATGTGAAGGTCTTTGAGGAAAACAACTTCTTCCTCTATTTCTGGAACTCCGTGCTGGTGACAGGCGCAGCCACCTTCCTGGCCCTCGTCATCGGCGTTCCCGCAGGTTACGGGATAGCGCGGCTGAAGGCGGAAAAGTCGGCCATCGTCATCATGATCGCCCGCATGACACCCGGCCTCTCCTTCCTCATCCCACTGTTCCTACTGTTCCAATGGCTGAACCTGCTCGGCACGCTCTGGCCACAGATCATTATCCATCTGGTGGTGACGGTTCCCATCGTCGTGTGGATCATGATCGGTTATTTCGAAACCACGCCGAAGGAACTCGAGGAAGCAGCCAGCATCGATGGCGCGTCGTCCTGGCAGGTGTTCCGCCTCGTGGCGCTGCCGATTGCCAAGCCCGGCATCGTCGTGTCCTTCATCCTCGCCGTCATCTTCTCGTGGAACAACTTCGTCTTCGGCATCGTGCTGGCCAGCCGTGAAACGCGCACCCTGCCGGTCGCGGTCTACAACATGCTGTCCTTCGAGCAAGTCAGCTGGGGTCCGCTTGCCGCAGCAGCGCTCATCGTCACGCTGCCGGTACTTCTGCTGACCATGTTCGCACAGAAACAGATCGTGGCGGGCCTGACCGCCGGCGCCGTCAAGGGCGGCTGAAACAAAACCTATTTTTTACGGGATCAAAACAATGGCACCGGTCAATATTCAGAATGTCCAGAAGCGCTTCGGCTCCGTCAATGTCATCCACGGCATCGACATCGACATCAAGGACGGCGAATTCGTCGTTCTCGTCGGTCCCTCCGGCTGCGGCAAGTCCACCCTGCTGCGCATGATCGCCGGGTTGGAAGAAGTCAGCGACGGCGAAATCCACATCGGCGCGCGCGAGGTCAGCCATCTTCCCGCCCGCGACCGCGATATCGCCATGGTGTTCCAGAACTACGCGCTTTATCCGCACATGACGGTGAAGGACAACATGGGTTTCGCACTGAAACTCAAGAAGGTCGACCAGAAGGAAACAGAGGCCAAGGTCAACAAGGCAGCCTCCATTCTGGGGCTGGAAAAACTGCTGGACCGTTATCCGCGCCAGCTTTCCGGTGGTCAGCGCCAGCGCGTCGCCATGGGCCGCGCCCTTGTGCGCGATCCGCAGGTGTTCCTGTTCGACGAGCCGCTGTCCAACCTCGACGCCAAGCTGCGCGTTCAAATGCGCGGCGAGATCAAGGCGATGCACCAGCGCATCGGCACCACCACCATCTACGTGACCCACGATCAGGTGGAGGCCATGACCATGGCCGACAAGATCGTCGTTCTGCATGACGGCGTGATCGAACAGATCGGTGCACCGCTGGAACTTTACGACAACCCCGCCAATCTGTTCGTGGCAGGCTTCATCGGCTCGCCCGCCATGAACTTCATTCGCGGCAAGGTCGAGGAAGGCGTGTTCCGCTCCGCCAAGGGGCTGGTGCTGCCACTGCCGGAAACGGCAAACCCCGCAGCACTCGGCGGCCGCGATCTGGTCTATGGCGTGCGTCCCGAACATATCCGGGCATCGGCCAGTGGCAACATCGAAGGGCAGGTCGGGCTGGTGGAAGGCACTGGCTCGGAAATCTACGCCAGACTGGATTGCAAGGGCGACGATATCGCCTGCCTGTTCCGCGAACGTCTGGATGTGAAGTTCGGCGACACGATCCGTATTGCCATCGATCCTTCGACGGTCCATCTGTTCGACAAGGAAAGCGGCAAGCGTATCTGATACGCTTGCAGACAGGCAGTGGTGACGCGCATGATCAGCGAGAACACAAACGGCAAACATGTATTGTGTGTTGGCGCTGCCGTGCTCGATACGCTTTTTCGCGTGCGTGACATGCCGCGTGGCGAAGGCAAGGTTTTGCCCTACGATATGCTTCAGATCGCTGAGGGCATGGCCTCCAGCGCTGCCTATACCGTGCATCGCATGGGCGGGCGCGCCAGTCTGTGGGGTGCTGTGGGCGATGACGAAACGGGAGCGCGCATCATTCGCGACCTTTCGGAAAGCGGCATCGACACATCGGGCATGACGATTGCCGCCGGTGCGCGCTCCGCCCTGTCGACCATCATCATCGATGATCGCGGCGACCGACTGATCGTTCCCTTCTACGATCACAGGCTGCATGAGAAGAAACGATCCTGCACACCGGACGACCTGCAGCCGTTCGATGCGGTTCTCGTCGATGTGCGGTGGCCGGAACTGGCGCTGGACGTTCTGACCGTTGCCCGATCGCTCGGCAAGCCCGCCATTCTGGATGGCGATGTGGCGCCAGTCGAAACGCTGGAGAAGCTGGCACCCGCCGCCACCCACATCATTTTCTCCGAACCGGCAGCGGCAAAACTGACGGAAACGGATGATGTTCCCGCCATGCTGCCGATCCTGCATGCCCGCTACCCGCAGACATTCATCGCCGTGACGGCCGGACCGGCGGGCTGCTGGTGGACCGAGCCTGATGACCCGGCCGTACATTTTCAGTCCACGATAGAGATCAAGGCGGTGGACACGCTCGCGGCAGGTGATGTCTTTCACGGCACATTTGCACTGGCCATTGCGGAAGGCAAGGAAAGCCGGGCAGCAATCCAGCTGTCTTCCGTCGCCGCTGCCCTGAAATGCACCGTTTTCGGCGGACGCACCGGCACCCCCACCAGAGCCGAGGCAGAGGCCGCCTTGGCGGCGTGGCTGGCAAGCGACGAACGGGCCAGTCTGCGCCATGCCTGATGCGCAGCGGCAGCCAGTCGTGCCTCAATAGCAGGCACATACGCCGCAAGCATAAAACTATTCCATTTTTGCGATGCCGTTTCGGGACGAACTAGTCTAACGTCTGGTCATGCAAAGCTTTTTTCGAGAGCTTCGCAAGACACTCCTGCCGACACCACGAGCATCAGACATGTCCGACAGCCACCGCCCCAGACTGCGCGATATCGGTTTCAAGCCGGGCCATTTCGCAACAGGACTGCTGAATGCCATCACCGACGTTGAAGGTGTGTCCGTCGGCCACGCGACGGTGATCGAGGGTGACACGATCCGCACCGGCGCGACAGCCATCCTTCCGCACTCCGGAAACCTTTTTCAGGACAAGGTGCCAGCCGCACTCGCCGTCTATAACGGCTTCGGCAAATTCACCGGTTCGACACAGATCGAGGAACTGGGTGAGCTTGAAACACCGGTCATCCTGACCAACACGCTTGCAACCGGCAGAGCGATCGAGGCGATCAATCGCTATACCATCGCCCAGCCCGGCAACGAGAAGGTCGTCTCGCTCAACGCCGTCGTCGGCGAAACGAACGATTCCCGCCTGAACGACATTCGCGCCGGTCGCCCGAGCATCGATGAAATTGCCAGCGCTCTGGACAACACCACGACCGGCCCGGTCGCCGAAGGCGGTATTGGCGCCGGAACCGGAACGGTGGCTTTCGGCATGAAGGGCGGCATCGGAACCGCATCGCGCATCGTGCCGATTGCCGGAACAAGCTACAGCCTCGGCGTCCTCGTCCAGTCCAATTACGGTGGCCACCTTCTCGTCTGCGGCAAGCCCTACGTCAACCCCGAGCACAGGGACAAGGACGGCTCCATCGTCATCGTCGTCGCAACCGACGCGCCGCTTTCCTCGCGCAACCTGAAGAGACTTGCAGCCAGAAGCTTTGGCGGGCTGGCACGCACGGGCGCTGCCCTCAGCAACGGTTCCGGCGACTACGCACTGGCCTTTTCGACCGCCGAAGCGGTTCGCCGCACGCCTGCCCGCCGCAAGGCCGTGGCCGATTTTCCCGATCTTTCCAACGACGTGATCTCCCCGCTCTTCGAGGCCGCCATCGAGGCGACCGAAGAAGCGATCCTGAACTCGATGTGCGCGGCAACGACGACGACCGGGTTCAACGCCGCAAGTCGCAAGGCGGCGACCATCGAAGCCATTTCCATCGAAACCCTTTCCGCCCTTCTTTCAGACTGATTTTGCATACGGAGTTTGCATGACAACCCCATCCGGTCGTATCGTTTATCTCAATGGCGCATTTCTGCCTGAGGGCGAAGCGCATCTGTCCATTTTCGACCGCGGTTTCCTGTTCGGCGACGGGATTTACGAAGTCACCTCCGTTCTGGAAGGGAAGCTGATCGACAGCGATCTGCACATGGCGCGCCTCGAGCGCAGCGCCCGCGAGATCGACGTTGCCCTGCCCGTTTCGACGAAGGAAATCGTCGAAGCCGAAAGACGGCTGATCGCCGACAACAATCTCACCGAAGGTTTGATCTATCTGCAGCTGACGCGCGGCGCGGAAGACCGCAACTTCCTGTTCTCCGCCGATCTCAAGCCGACGCTGGTGATGTTCACGCAGGCCAAGAAGCTCTTGGGTTATGGCGCCGAAGAAAAGGGAATTGCCGTCAAGTCGGTGCCCGACCAGCGCTGGGAACGCCGCGACATCAAGACGGTGTGTCTGCTGCCGCAGGTCATGGCAAAACGCATTGCCAAGGCCGAAGGCTGCGATGAGGCATGGATGATCGAGGACGGCTTCGTGACCGAAGGCGCTTCTTCCACCGCCTACATCGTCACCGGTGACCGCAAGATCGTGACACGCGGCAACAGCAACAAGACCCTGCCCGGCTGCACGCGCCTTGCCGCCCTTCAGCTGGCCAAGGAAGAAGGCTTCACGCTGGAAGAACGCCCGTTCACGCTGGAAGAAGCGCTGAATGCCGAAGAAGCCTGCCTGACCAGCGCCTCGAACTTCGTGGTGTCGGTCACGACAATCGATGGCAAGCCGGTGGGTACCGGCAAACCTGGCCCGATGGTGCAGCGCCTGCGTGACCTCTACCTCGAGAACGCCCGCCGCACGGCGATTTAGAGCGTTTCCTTGTTAAATTGAAACGCTCCAAGATCAGCCGGCAACAGCCCAGATACGTTCGACGATGGGGCGGCGGTTTTCTCTGGAGCGATAAAGCCGGACATCCACGCGGATGTCCCAGCTCTCATCGGCGGCGCGCACCAGCGCGCCGTTTTGCAGTTCCTGCCGCATCAGGCTTTCGGGAACCCAGGCCACACCCCAACCGGCCATCGCCATGGCTTTCAGCCCGACCGACATGCTGCCCTCATGCACACGCTCGAATTTCGGCAGGCGCGCGCTCAGAAGATCGTAGAGCAGTGGCCCGAAGAACGACGATTTTTCGTAATCCAGATAAGCGAAGGGCTTCGTCGCCGTGACGTCGATGCGATGCAGCGGCTCTCCATTTGCATTCGGAGCGGAGACGGGAATGATGTTTTCATCGCCCAGACCACGGAACTCGAACATCTGCGCATCGAGCATGACAGGCACTTCGGAGTGGGCGTAGGTCAGCAGGAAATCGCTGTGACCGTCCACCAGCGAATTGAGGTTTTCTTCCATGCTGCCGGAATCGGGACGCAGCACGGAAAAAAGCGGCCCGACCTGATCGTTCACGCGCTTCAGCCAGTCGGGAAAAAAGGTGAATGACAGCGTATGCAGAGCCGTCAGCCGCACCGTCTGGGCATCGGCGCCTTCCTCCTGCATCAAGGTGCGCCGGGCGTGATAAAGCTGCTTCAGCGTTTCCTGCGCGACGGGTACGAACTTCACACCCGCCTCTGTCAGCCGCGACGGATAGGAAGCCCGATCGACCAGCGTCGCACCCACCCATGCCTCGAGCTGCTTGATACGACGGCTGAACGCCGATTGCGTCACATGACGCTCATCGGCTGCCTTTGAAAAGTTCAACGTTCCGGCAAGCGCCAGGAAATCCTCAAGCCATTTGACTTCCAACGGCCCATTCTCCCAACAAAGATGTGGTTCCGGCGTTAAGCAGGAACAGGGGCTTTCTTAGGAGCAATGGCAGCTGATGGAAACCCTTTTAGCGGCTTCGCGAATACTCAATCATCCGCGCCCGGCTGGAAACGAGTTCGATCCGGTCGTCGTCAAGCATGTTCAGGCAGATCCGCTTCGTCCATGGACCATCGGTGAGCGTGAACAGGAAACGGCCATTGCCAAGCGCCGTCAGCGGCATGGAGCGACGCGTCGGGCCGATGCCCATGGTCAGCGATGCGCCGGAAATCTCGAACTCCGCGCCCTCGCTGCAATACCAGCGACCGGAAAGCATATGCGGAACGGGGTGTTTCCCGACCGGCAGGAACCGGCGCTTTGCATGACCGGCCTCGCCGACGATGGCGTCGCCTTCCAGCTTCAAACGCATGGGGGACGACGCGGAGCGCGATGAAACCCAACCGTCTGCATCCTCATAAAGCGTGTCGTCGCCATCGATGAAGGTCGATGTGCTACCCTTGATCTCCAGCCACCATGGACCGTTTTCCGTCACGTACAGGCCATCCGGCAAGGTGGCGGCAGGTTTCGGCAACGGCAGGCCGGTCAACGCCGCCATGCTTTCCAGCGCGATCTTGAAGCCATTGGTGTCCTCACGGTTCGAAACCACGACGAAACCAGTCCCATTGTCGGGATCGAGCAGAAAGTAAGTCTTGTAACCCGGATGCGATCCGCCATGGCCGACGAAACGCCTCTCACCCAGATGCGACCATCTGAGGCCAAGGCCGTATTCGCTCATGCGGCCATCCGCCAGCGGACGCTCTGCGGAGAGCTGATCGAGAACGCCGCCGAACGTACCCTCGCCACGCATCAGCCCCTGCAACCAGCGGGTCAGCGCCTCAGCACTTCCGGCAAGGCTGCCCGAAGCGGAGATATGCAGGCCAGCGGCGGAAAGCTGCCAGCCCGTCTCGCCTTTCCAGTAACCGGGAGCAAGACCATCGACCGGATCGTTCCAGACATCCGGCGCCTTGAGAAAAGTGTCGAACGGAGCGGCGATGCGTTCCTGCACGAAATCATCGAAGCGGAAGCCGTTGCGCTCCAGCGCCGCCTCAACCAGACGGTAGCCGGTGTTGGAATAGGAGACTTCGGCCCCCGCCGCGAAGTTCAGACGCGTAAGACGCGACAGGTACTCCAGCAGCGGACCGGCTTTGGTTTCCGTGTAGACAGAGAGCCCGAGAAGGGAGAGGCATTCACGCGTGTCCGGTAGGCCGCCGCTCATATCCAGCGCCTGCCCCACAGTGACGTCCGACAGCGGCGATTGCAATTCCGGGAGGTGCTTGCCAAGCGGATCGTCAAGCCCGATCAGATCGGAATGCGCCAGCACCATGGCGCAGAACACATGCTTGGTAACGGAGGCGTAGCGCACGACGCTCTGCGGCGTAAACGGTGTGAAGGTCGAGAGGCTTTCAACCCCGCCCGCGTGGGCGGAGCGGATGCCCTGAAGGTCAAAGCCAATGACGGCACCACCCGGTTCGTTACCCGCCCACTGCGATGCAAAGCCCTGCGCTATGGTAGACGCCGCGTTCCAGTCGAATTGCTGTGCCATGTTTCCGTCTCGTATTCCTGAAAAAGGAAAGCCGGCATCAAGCCGGCTCTTCCAGTCTTATGCTGAGGCTGCGCAGTTCAGCCGTATGCTCGTGTTTCGTCCGGCCTTCGCGCAGGTCTTCCGCGCTGAGCTGCTCCACCATATCGCCGTTGAGCATCACACCCACCTGCGGGCAGAGATGTGCAATGACCGCAAGATTGTGGCTGACGAGGATATAGGTAAGGTTTCTGGCGGCGCGCAAATCCGACAGAAGGTTGAGGATTTCCGCCTGCACCGAAACGTCGAGCGCCGAGGTCGGCTCGTCCAGCAGCAGGACCTGAGGGTCAGCGATGAGCGCACGCGCAATCGCCACGCGCTGACGCTGGCCACCGGACAGCTGGTGCGGGAAACGGAATCGTACGGCCTGCGGCAGCGCGACATCCGAAAGTGCCTGCTGAATGCGCTTTTCGATATTGTCCATGCCGTGAACCAGCGGCAGCTCACTCAGGATACGGTCGATGGTCTGGCGCGGGTGCAACGATCCGTAAGGATCCTGAAACACCATCTGCACCTGCCGGAAGAATTCCGGCGTGCGCTTCAGCGGGGCGTCCTTGCCTCCGAAGGCGATACGGCCTTCCCAGCTTTCGTTCAGGCCTGCCATGGCGCGCAGGATCGTCGACTTGCCCGAGCCGCTTTCACCGACGATGCCGAAGCTGCCGCCCTTTTCCACGGAAAAGGAAACGCCCTTGACCACTTCGCGGTCGCCGAACTTGATACGCAGATTTTCGACGTCAATCATTGGCTGGACCACGCTGCATCACGGTTGAGAACGGGAAGACGCTCGCGCGGATGCGTCAGCGAGGGAATGCAGTTCAACAGCCCCTTGGTATAGGGATGCTCGGCCTTCAGAAGCTCGGAAGCTTTCAGCTCCTCCATCACCCGGCCGGAATACATCACCGCCACGCGGTCGCAGAAATGCGAAACGAGCGGCAAGTCATGGCTGATGAGGATAAGACCCATGCCGCGTTCCGACACCAGTTCCTCGATCAGACGCAGAATTTCCGCCTGAACCGTGGCGTCCAGCGCGCTGGTCGGTTCGTCGGCGATCAGAAGTTCCGGGTCCGGCGCCAGCATCATGGCGATCATGACGCGCTGGCCCATGCCGCCGGAAACCTCATGCGCGTAAGAACCGGCAACCTGACGCGGATTGCGGATCTTCACCTGATCGAGCAGGCCGATGGCCGCTTCCATGGCGGCCCGCTTGCTGCCGCCCTTGTGGGTGCGCCATGCTTCGGCAACCTGCGCGCCGATGGTCTTGACCGGGTTCAGCGAATATTTCGGATCCTGCAGGATGAAGCCAGCCCGTTTTCCACGGATCTGACGCATCTGCCTTTCGCTGGCCGACAAAACGTCGATACCGTCGAAAGCGAGCTTGTCCGCCCTAATATCGGCAATCGGTGGCAGAAGCTTCATCAGCGCACGCGCCGTCAGGCTCTTGCCTGAACCGGATTCACCGACGATGCCGAGCTTTTCCGTGCCGAGTTTCATCGAGACGCCACGCACCGCCTCGAAACGGCTGGTACGTGTCTGGAATGCGATCTTCAGATTTTCAATTTCGACCAGCATGGCTCATTGTCCCTTCGGGTCGAGAACGTCGCGCAGGCCATCGCCAAGGAAGTTGAAGGCAAGCGAAACGAGGAAGATGGCTATACCCGGAATGGTGGCGACCCACCATTGCTCGAAAATGAAGCGCTTGGCGGTGGCAATCATCGCGCCCCACTCCGGAGACGGGGGCTGCGCGCCCATGCCGAGGAAGCCAAGGCTTGCGGCCGTGATGATGATCGAACTCATGTCGAGCGTGATGCGCACGATAAGGCTCGGTACGCAGAGCGGTGCGATGTGGCGGGCGATGATGCGCCATGCGGAAGCACCGGTCAGGCGGTAGGCGGCGACGAAATCGCTGCCGCGAACCGTCATGGTTTCCGCACGCGCCAGACGCGCATAGGGAGGCCATGCGGTGAGCGCGATGGCGAGAATGGCGCTTTCGACGCCGGGCTTCAGCGCGGCAACGAACGCCAGTGCCAGAATGAGACGCGGAAACGCAAGGAAAACGTCCGTCACGCGCATCAGCACCGTATCGACGATACCACCGAAGTAACCGGCGATACAGCCGATCGCAAGACCGATGGGAGCAACGAGAACGACGACGGCGATGACCATGCCGAGCGTGACGCGGCCACCGTAAAGGATGCGCGAAAGAATATCGCGGCCAAGCTCATCCGTGCCGAACCAGTGTTCCGCACTCGGAAAAGCAAGACGATTGCCAAGGTTCTGCGCTGCCGGATCGTACGGCGCCAGAACCGGCGCAAGCAGCGAAAGAGCAATAAACAGAACGATGATCGTCAGGCCGATCACCGCCAGCGGATTGGATCTGAGGCTGAGCCAGATGCGATAGCGATTTCCCCACGCCGCCTGGCGTCGGGAATGCGGCGTTTCATCGAGCGCCCAGTTTCTGAAGGTAGCAAGCATCATCGAACGCGTGGATCCATTACTCGGTAAAGTACGTCGGCAAGCAAATTGAGGGCGACATAGATGAGGCCGATCAACAGCGTTGCTCCAACGACAGGGTTCATGTCCGCGTTCATCAGCGAGACGGTGAGGTATTGGCCAAGCCCCGGCCAGCTGAACACGGTTTCCGTCACCACCGCGCCTTCGAGAAGACCGGCATAGGTGAGCGCAAGGACCGTCACGAGCTGCACGGCAACCGTCGGGAACGCGTGTCCCCAGATGACGGTCAAGGCCGACAGCCCCTTGGCGCGGGCGGTAATGACATATTCGCCCTTGAGCGCATCGATCATGAAGGCGCGCGTCATGCGGGTGATGTACGCCATGCTGAAATAGGCGAGAATGCAGACGGGCTGCACCATATGGGCAATCGCGTCATGGAAGGCATCCCAGTCACCGGCCAGCAGCGTATCAACCGTCATCAGCCCGGTGACCGGATCGATCATGCCGTCAAAGATGATGTCCTGTCGGCCCGGTCCGGGTGCGACGCCAAGCGTGGCGTAAAACACCAGCAGCGAAATCAGCGCCAGCATGAAGACTGGCACGGAATGGCCTGCCAGACACACGACCCGGATGATCTGGTCTGTCACCTTGCCCTGCCGCACGGCAGCCCAGACACCGAGCGGAATGCCGATCAACGCTGCAAGGATGAGTGCGGCGGTGGCAAGCTCGAAGGTGGCAGGAAACACGCGTTTGATATCGACCCAGACCGGATTCCGGGTCAGGATCGAGTTGCCGAAATCGCCGTGCAGAACCTGCGAGACATAGTGGAAGAACTGGACGACCAGCGGCTGGTCCAGCCCCATTTCGGCACGCACACGCACGATTACATCCTCGGGCGCGTTGTCGCCGACCGCCGCGATGACGGGATCGACGGGCATGACGCGCCCGATCATGAAGGTGATGATCATCAAACCGAACAGCGTCAGAATGACGCTGCTCAGTGTCGACGATATGCTTTTAAGGCGTTTGTTCAATGTCACGCTTTCTTCGCATCGTGGTAGGAGTTGCCCTCGGACAGAACACCGAGTTCGAAACCGGAAACGCCCTTGCGGAAGGCTGCCGTCTTCGTCGTCTGGAACATGAAGACGAACGGGCTGTTTTCCATGTGCTCGCGCTGCAGGGCTTCATAAAGCTCGACGCGCTTTGCCGGATCCTTCTCGTCGCGGGCGGCTTCAGCCTTGGCGGCGAAATCGTCGTTCTTGAAGCGCGAGCGCCACAGGAACGGCTTCGACTTGGCATCGTCCGCATTGTCCTTGTTGATGTTGAATACATCGGCGTTGGAATGCGGATCGAAGTAGTCGGTGCCCCAGGCGGACAATGCCATCTGATGCTCGCGAGCGCGCATCTTGGTCAGCACCTGGCGGTTTTCCGCCGACTGCAGACGCACCTTGATGCCGATATCGGCAAGGTTTGCCTGAATGGCCTGCGCCAGATCCGGGTAAGGCTGCGCGGAATAGTGGTCCATGGAGATTTCGAAACCATCGGCAAGACCGGCTTCCGCCATCAGCGCCTTGGCCTTCTCGACGTCACGCTGGTAGGGAACGTCGTTGACGGCGCCGGGGAAGCCCTTCGGCTCGAAGCTCTGGTGAACTTCGTGAGTCAGCGGCACGATGTTTTCCTGCATGCCCTTGTAGTCCAGCGCCCACTTGATGGCCTGCCAGACCTGCGGCTTGGCAAGGTTTTCATTGCCTTGGTTCAGCGAGATCAGGACCAGCGATGCAATGCTCTTGCGCTCGAGCACGATGTTGTCATCGTTCTGGACGGAGCGCAGCTGCTCCGAGGTCAGGTCGCGGGCGATATCGATGTCACCCTTCTGAAGCATCAGAAGCTGGGAGGAAGGATCGGTAACGTGACGCAGGATGATGCGCTTGAGGTTGCCCTTGTACGGCCCCTTCGGGTTGACGGTCAGCGCGACGCTTTCGCTCGGCTTCCACGACTGGAGAACGAAGTCGCCGGAACCGGCGCTGTTCTTCTGCAGCCAACCGTTGCCAAGATCTTCGCCGCTGGCGTTCTCGAGCACGGCCTTCTTTTCGACGATGGCGCCGATGTTGGCCGACAGGCAGTACAGCAGGAAGGAGATGGCGGTAGGCTTCGCCGTCGTCAGCTTCACCGTCTTGGAGTCGGTGGCAACAATGGTCGTTTCAGCGTTTTCCGGCGTGAAGCCGAACTGGCTGATGATGAAAGCCGGGCTCTTGTTCATCTTGATCGCACGCTGCAGCGAGAACGCGACGTCTTCCGCCGTCACCTTCGCACCGCTGGAGAAGGTTGCCTCTTCGCCGATCGTGAAGGTGAAGACCTTGCTGTCGGCATCGGCTTCCCACGCGCTTGCGATCACCGGATCGACCTTGGTGGAATCCTCACGGTTTGCACGCACCAGCTTCTGGTACATGTTGCTGATGATTTCACCACCAACGGCTTCGAAACCCTCATGCGGGTCGAGGCTCGTCATGTTGTCCAGCTGCTGGGCGACGACCAGAATGTCCTTCGGCGTGTCCGCAAAAGAAAGACGGGCGTAGGACAGGAACGGTACGGCAGCACCGGCGATCAGCAGGTTGCGTCTTGAAATCATCAGAAAATCCCCTTTCGGACCTTATCGTCGAGAAAAAGACTGGAGCCTTGCCCCAATCCAGTCGTTATTTTTTGTTTTTTCCGCGATTACCACGAGCGCTAGAGGCCAGACCAATTCCAAATTTGGCAAGCCTTATGCAGGGATTGCATCTGCCCGCACCTTGAAATTTCGCCCGCGAAGGCAGACAACGACGGCTCCCCACTTCCTTTGCTTCCGAAAATTTCCAGGGTGATGCGAACATGACAAGCGAAACGGCCGTTCCCGTATTCGACGGACATAATGATGTGCTGCTGAGATTATGGCGCTCCGGCAACCCGTCTCCGGAAACGCTTCTGGTGGAGGGCGACACGGTCGGTCACATCGATCTTCCGCGCGCCAGAAAGGGCGGGCTGGCAGGTGGCCTCTGCGCCATCTACGTCCCGTCACCCAGCATGGAAAAGGACGCGAACGGGGACTTTACGGCTCCCGAACAGCGGGACGCCCTTTCCGCGACGCTTTCCATGGCGAGCCTGCTGTTTCGCGCCGAGAAAAAGTCGAACGGCGCGCTGAAGGTCTGCCGCACGGCGGCCGATATCCGCAACGCCATGGCGGCAGGCGCCTTTGCGTCCGTGTTCCATATAGAGGGCGCCGAAGCGATCGCTGGCGACTTGGATACGCTTTACGTTCTGCATGAGGCAGGCCTGCGGACGCTCGGCCCGGTCTGGAGCCGCCCGAACATCTTCGCTTACGGCGTGCCCTTCCGCTTTCCGTCGACGCCGGATATCGGCCCCGGCCTCACCGAAACCGGCAAGAAACTGGTCAAGACCTGCAACGAACTGAAAATCATGGTCGATCTGTCGCACATGAACGAGCAGGGCTTCTGGGATATCGCGAAGATCAGCGACGCGCCGCTCGTCGCATCGCACTCGAACGCCTACGCGCTCTGCAATCACAGCCGTAATCTGACCGACCGCCAGCTTGACGCGATCCGCGATACAGGCGGGCTTGTAGGCATCAATTTCGGGGTTCTTTTCCTGCGTCAGGACGGCGTGAAGAACCCGGACACCGATCTTTCAGAACTGGTCCGCCACATCGATTACATCGCCAACCGCATCGGCATCGATCACGTCGCACTCGGTTCGGATTTCGACGGCACGACGATCCCGGCCTCGATGAAAGACGCTGGCGACCTCCAGCTGCTCGTCAAGGCTCTGCGCCAAGGCGGTTATGACGACGACGCCCTCGCAAAGATCTGCCACGGCAACTGGATCCGTGTGCTGGAACAGACCTGGGGCGCGTAAGACGGCGAGATAATCGCAATTGCTCCGGCGCAGATGCGCCGGAGAACAAAGGCGGCAAAGCCTCAGGCTTTTGCCGCTTTCTTTTTGCCGGTGGCGCGAAACGCAAGCAAACCGCCGACAGCCGCAAACATCGCCCACTTGAAGGGCAGGACATCCGCCGTTTCGCTGCGGATCGGCAGCACGGTCACGGTGCCGGGGCTTGATTCATATCCGGTCTGCCCTTTGGCCTTTGCTTCGGCGATCTGCTGGGGCGAAACCACCCATTCCGCGCCCCGCATCTTGTCATAGGTCATGAAGCCACCACCCGCCACCACGGCGACAACGAGTGAAATCACGATTCTTGCTGGCATGTTCATTGGCATCTCCTTCAATTGAAAGGAGCGTGTAGTCGCATCAAACAACCCGACCAAGCAACCAGCGCGTTTAATTCTGCACAGTTTGTGGTGACCTGAAAAAACACGCACTCTCTGGTTGCCTTCCGCCATTGTTTCTGGCGAAATTGCCCGGAAACCAAGCCCAAAGTACACATCGACAGTTCGCATCTTTCTGCTAATCACATTTCCCGAATGACACCGAAATGGCGACACAATCCTGTGGTTCGCCATGATGAAATCGGCGCTGGCAAGCAGGGCAAAATGGCAAACAAGAGCGACGTGGCGCAAACGGAAACCGAAGCACAAGCCGAAGCAGACGGCTTCCTCGCCAGACATCGGCCCTACATCACGGCGACGGCAATCACCCTGATTTTCGTGATGATGACGGTAGCGATCTATCAGCTGACGTCTGAAGTCCGCTATGACGACGTGATCGCCGCGCTTGTGGGAACATCGCTCACCTCGATCCTGCTGGCGATCCTGTTCACGGCGCTGAGCTTTCTCGCGCTCATCTGGTACGATGCCAACGCCATCGAATATATCGGCCGGAAGGTACCGTTTCACTCCATGGCAGCAACGGCATTCGCCGCCTATGCCATTGGCAACACCGCCGGTTTCGGCCCCTTGAGCGGCGGCGCGATCCGTTTCCGCGCCTATTCGAGGCTGGGGTTGTCTCCGGGGGAGATCGCCCGCGTCATCGCCTTCGTCACCCTCTCCTTCGGGCTTGGCCTGCTCTCCGTCAGCGCGATTTCCACCTTCATCGTCGCCCCGAGAATTGCCTCCATCATCGGCGTTGATGCCGTGGTGCTGCGGGCCGCAGCGCTGGCGATCATCGCGGTGCTGGTGATCGGCGCCTATATCGGCCGGAACGGCAAGGCCATCCGCGTTGGCAACTGGCGGCTGCGGCTGCCCGACAGCCGCACATCGTCGCGCCAGTTCCTCGTTTCGGCCCTCGACATTGCCGCGTCGGCATCCGTGCTCTACGTGCTGCTGCCGGAAACAAACCTTGGCTGGCCGACGTTTTTTGCAATCTATGCGACCGCTGTCGGCCTCGGTGTCCTCAGCCATGTTCCCGCTGGGCTGGGTGTCTTCGAAACCGTTATGGTCGCCGGCCTCGGCAACGCCATCAGCGTCGATCAGCTGCTGGGCAGCCTCGTCCTTTACCGCGTCATCTACCACGTGCTGCCGCTGGTCGTCGCAATTCTGGTGATGATCGCCTCCGAAATGAAGCAGTTTGCCGCCAGACCCCTGGTGTCGGATATCGGCCAGCTTGCCGTCAGACTGGCACCGCCTCTTCTGTCCGCCTATGCGATGATCCTTGGCGCCATGCTGATCTTCTCCAGCGTGACACCGACACCCGACACCAATCTCGATTTCCTTTCGAACTTCGTGCCGCTGCCGATCATCGAAGCCGCGCACTTCCTTACCAGCATCCTCGGCCTCATTCTCGTCGTGTCCTCACGCGGCCTCGGCCAGCGCCTCGATGGAGCTTGGTGGATTGCACTCGTCGCTGCAACCGCGGCCCTTGTTTTTTCGCTTCTCAAGGCCATCGCCGTCTTCGAGGCCGCGTTCCTCGGCATCTTCATCGCCGCACTCGTCGCCAACATGCGCAGCTTCAACCGCCATGCATCGCTGATAAAACAGGCGCTCGGACCGAGCTGGCTGGGTGCCATGGCCGTCATCGTCGCAGGCGCGGCCACCATCCTGCTGTTCGTCTACCGCGACACCGACTACAGCCACGCGCTGTGGTGGCAGTTCGAATTTTCCGAGGAAGCGCCGCGCGGGCTGCGCGCGGTACTGGGACTGGTGCTGGCATCTTCGACCATCGCGATCTTCAGCCTGATGCGGCCGGTGCGATACAAGCCCGACGCCATTCTGCCGGACGACATCGTCAAGGCGACCGACATCGTAATGAAGCAGGATGAAGCCGACGCCAATCTGGTCCGCATGGGCGACAAGCATGTGATGTTCTCCGAAAGCGGCAACGCCTTCATCATGTACGGCATTCAGGGCCGCTCGTGGATCGCCTTCACCGATCCGGTCGGTGCTGAAGAGGACTTTCCGGATCTGGTCTGGGAATTCGTGGAGGCAGCCCGCTCGGCAGGCGCCAGAGCCGCGTTCTACCAGATATCGCCATTCCTGCTATCGCACTGCGCCGATGCGGGACTGCGCGCCTTCAAGCTCGGCGAACTCGCGCTGGTGAACCTGACGACCTTCGAACTCAAGGGCGGCAAGCTTGCAAACCTGCGCCAGTCGCTGAGCCGCGGCGCACGTGACGGATTGAGCTTCGAGGTGATCGACCCGCCGCAGGTAGCCGACATCATGGACGAATTGCAGCAGGTGTCGGACGGTTGGCTCACCCACCACAACACCCGCGAAAAACGCTTCTCGCTCGGTGCGTTCGAACCCGACTACATTCTTTCCCAGCCAGTCGCCGTACTGCGAAAGGATGGCAAGATCATCGCCTTCGCCAACATCATGGTGACGGACACGAAGAAGGAGGCCACCATCGATCTGATGCGCTTTGCGGTGGATGCACCACGCGGCTCGATGGATTTCCTGTTCGTCAGCATCATGCAGCACCTGAAGGAGGCAGGCTACGAAAGCTTCAACCTTGGTATGGCGCCGATGTCGGGCATGTCGAAGCGCGATATCGCTCCGGTCTGGGACCGTATCGGCGGCACGCTTTTCGAGCACGGCGAACGCTTCTACAACTTCAAGGGCCTGCGCGCTTTCAAATCCAAATTTCATCCGAAATGGGAACCGCGCTATCTTGCCGTGCAGAACGGTGCGGACGCGGCGCTGGCGCTGATGGACGTCACCGTCCTCATCAGCGGAGGGGTCAGAGGAGTGATTGGAAAATGAGAAAACTGAGCCTGCTGAAAGCGGCTTTCGCCACCTTCGCCCTGCTTGCGCCAACCACGTCCTTCTCGCAGGACAAACCGGCTTATGAAACGGGCATGATCCCCGCCGATCACATCATGCTGCCGGATGGCGATATCCTCGCCAGCATCTTTCTGATCTCGGACGAGAACGGCTGGACTGACAGCGACGAACAACGCGCCAGGGCGCTGGTGGACAAGGGCGCTGTCGTCGTCGGCATCGATTTCCGCGACTATATCAAGACGCTGGATGCAGACGAAGACGAATGCATCTACATGATTTCGGACATTGAGGCACTATCGCAGCAGATCCAGCGCACCGCCGGTACCAGCAGCTACAAAACGCCGATTCTGGCTGGTATCGGCGAAGGCGGCACACTTGCGCTTGCCATGATCGCCCAGAGCCCTCCGGCAACGATTGGCGAAGCGATCGCGGTCGACCCCAAGGCTGGCCTGCCACTCCGGAAAATCCTCTGCACTCCGGCAAGCAAGGAAAAGGTAGGCAACGACACCGTTTACGGCCTGACGGACGGGCCGCTGCCCGCGCCGGTCAGCGTGTCGTTCACGCCGGATGCGGACCAGAAGGGGCGCGATCACGTCAATGACCTCGTGAAACTGCACCCCGACATCGATGTCGAGGACACGACCGACACGGCGGGGGATGCATTGTCGCAGGCTCTGTCCGACCATATTGATGCCGCAGGCGATTCCAGTTCGCCGCTTGGCCTGCCGATCACGGTTCTGGAGGCGGCACCAACCATGGACACGATGGCCGTGATCTACTCCGGCGACGGCGGATGGCGCGATCTTGACGAGGAAGTGGGTGGCGCACTGCAGAAACAGGGTGTGCCCGTCATCGGCGTGGACGCCCTGCGCTACTTCTGGAAGGAGCGTACGGCACAGGAAACGGCAAATGATCTCGGCCGCATCATCGATACCTACCGCAAGGAGTGGAAGGTTCGAAACGTGGTGCTGATCGGTTATTCCTTCGGCGCCGATATTCTGCCCGCAACCTACAATCAGCTGCCGGATCGCGACAAGTCGCACGTCGTTCAGCTGACGCTGATGGGCCTTTCCGATCAGGTGGATTTCGTGATCTCGGTTGGCGGCTGGCTTGGCATGGCCGGCGAAGGCAAGGGCGGCAAGACCGTTGACGACATCGCCAGGATCGATCCGAAACTCGTGCAATGTATCTACGGAACCGAGGAAGAGGAAGACGACCCCTGCCCACGGCTGAAGGCAACGGGCGTCGAGACGCTCGGCATCGAGGGCGGACACCATTTCGATGAGGACTACGAAGCGCTCGCCAGACGCATCCTCACCGCGCTCAAGACACGGCTTCCGAAATAAACGACGAAGACGACGCGGCGCACTGCCGCGTCGTCCATATGTCAAAAACTAAACGAACAGGCCATCTGCCAGGACGAAGCCACTCCTCTGCAGATCGCTGAGCGTCGTATCGAGAAACTGGATCGAACCGCCATCCGCCGTCGCAACGAAGAGCTCATTGGCCGAAACCACGGTGACAGCCGCCAGCAGCGCCGCCTTCGACGCGAACAGATCGCTGGTGAAAACCAATGTGTCGTCAGCCCGTAACTGATCAACGATATCGGCACCATGGCCGCTGCTGAACCAGAAGGCATCAGCACCCGCGCCGCCCTTCATGCGATCGTTGCCGGTTCCACCGTACAGCACATCGTTGCCTTCGTTGCCTTCCATGATGTCGTTGCCCGCACCACCAACGATAACGTCATCGCCCAGCCTGCCCTTGATGGTGTCGTTCCCGCCCCTACCCTCGATGATATCGTTGCCCGCAAGGCCGGATATGGTTTCGCCCGCCTCGGTGCCGACGATGGTGGGCGTGCCATATCCCGGCCCGCCGGAGGGTGGTGGAGCCGCCTTCACCGTGAGGGAAAGGCTCGCCGTCGCCGTCGCGCCCTGGCTGTCGCGGATCGTGTACTGGAAAACATCCGTGAGGCTGGAGTTTTGCGGAAGGCTGGCCACGGACGCATTCGTCTCGTCGACATCGTAGCTCCAGCTTCCATCCGCCTTCAGCAGAAGCGTTCCGAAACTGCCGGTAATCGTGGTACCGGAACCGCTGACCGCGACTGCCGCGCCGCTGCCGCTGGCGGACAACACCGTCAAGGTGTCGCCAACATCCGCATCGCTGTCGTTGCCAAGCACGAACCCGGTTGCGTTGGCAGCACTCGCCGTCGCCGTAGCCGCATCGTTTGCGGCGACAGGCGTGTGGTTCACGCCCTTGATCGTGAACACGAGGCTCGCAGTCGATTGCAGACCCGTCTCATCGCGGATGGTATAGCTGAATGTTTCCGTCAGTGTCGATCCGCCGGACAGACCGGAAACAGCCGGATTGGAGGTATTTGGCACGTAGCTGTACGTGCCGTCCGGATCGATGACGAGCAGGCCATAGGCGCCCGCGACCTGCGTATCGTTTTCGGTCACCGCCACGCTGGACGAACCGTTCACCACGCGCGTCACGGCCATGAAATCACCCGCATCGGGATCGGTATCATTGGCAATGACGTTGCCAATCGTGCTCGCATTGGCCGAAACGGTGGCGGCATCATTGACGGCCACCGGCGTATCGTTGCTACCCGCAATCGTGATCGACAGGTTTGCCTTGGCCGTACCGCCGCGGCCATCCGACACCGTGTATTCGAAACTCTCGACCAGATTGTCGAAATAGAGCGCGTTGACGACCGGGTTGGTGGCGGATGGCGTGAAACTGTAGGCGCCGTTCGCAGCAATCGTCAGTGCGCCATAATTGGTCTGGATGGTTTGCGATGACCCGAGCGAGTAGGTCACACCCTTGACCACGACAGACGCCACGGACAATGCATCACCATCGCCATCCTGATCGTTGGTCAGCAGGTTGCCGGAAACCGTGTTGGCCGGACCATCCTCGGCTACGGTTCTCGTCTCTCCTGTCACGACCGGCGCAGTGTTGGCTGGCCCGGAGGGAACCGATGGCGTGACGATGAACTGCGCCGCCTTGACATTTGCCGCGGCAATACCCGTGAGCGTTGCAACGGTCGCAAAGGCGGCGGGACCGGATGCACCATCCACGTCCACCTCGACGATGGCATCGGTACCTGACTGCGAAACGCGAATATAACCCGCTGCAAACGCGTTTGCGCCCGTCGTTCCGGCTGGCATCGCCAGTATGCCGGAGAGATCGAAAAAGTCCTCGGACCGGAAGTCGGAAACGATATCGCCGATCTCGCTCATGCTGTTGATGACGAAGGTATCCGCACCCGCGCCGCCTTTCAGCGTATCGATACCCGCACCGCCGATCAGCCGGTCGTTGCCTTCATTGCCTTCCAGATAGTCGTTCCCGTCACCACCGATAAGGATATCGTCTCCAGTGCCGCCCTTGATCGTGTCGTTGCCGCCGAGGCCCGCAATCACATCCGCGCCGGTGGCGCCACGCAGCGTATCCGCACCTGCCGTTCCGCTGATCGTCGGTTCGGGTTCGCCGCCCGAAGAAGAGGCGCGGATGGATACCGTCAGAGATGCCGTGGACTCGAGCCCGGCGCCATCGCGCACCGTATAGCTGAAAACCTCCGACAGGGACGCCGAACCGGAAAGTGCGGCAACGGCGGCATTGCTCTGGTTCGGTTGATAGACCCAGCTTCCGTCGCTTTTGAGGACCAGAGATCCGTAAGTGCCGACGATGGTCGTTCCGCCAGCCGTGACGCCCTGCGCGGTTCCGCCACCGGTGCTGGCTGAAAGCACCAAGAGCGTGTCGCCCGTATCCGGATCGACATCGTTGCTCAGGAGATTGCCGTTGCCCGATACGGTTTTGACAACCGAGGCCGTATCCGCAACGGCTGTCGGCGCATCGTTCAGGCCAGTGATTTTTACCGCGAGGACGGCACTCGCGGTTCCGCCCCGTCCATCGGAAATGCGGTAGCTGAGGGTGTCTTCCGCCGTCTGCCCGGCCGCAATGGCGTTGGTGGCGGCAAGGGTCGGGTCGGCCTTGTAATAATAGCTGCCATCGGGGCTGATATAGAAGGTGCCATATTTGCCTGCGACGGCAGTTTCCGCCCCCTGGATGGCTGTAGCCTTGGAGCCGTGGCTCGCCTGTGTCACGCGCAGAACATCACCATCCACATCGCTGTCATTGGCGAGCACATTGAAGGTGTCGCTCGCACTCGCGTCGTTCTCGCTGACGGTGATATGGCTGTCTGCAACAGCGACGGGCGCGGTGTCGCCGGGCTCCATCACCTCATCCGGGTCAGGTGAAGGTCGCGGCCCGGAAATCGTTGCCGTCAACCCTTCCGTATAAGCGATATAATTGGCCAACCGCCCGCCGACCACCTCGTAGGATTCATTGTCCGTGTGGACCTGATCCTTGAGCGGCAGATCCTCGGTGATTGCGCCGATATAGATATCGTCACGGCTGGCCGCGATTTCGCGCTGTGCCTCACGAACGATATCCTGACCGCCATTCCAGCGGGCATCCGAACCAGTATAGGCGGTATCGGCAACCTCCTGTATGAAAACCGGCGCGGACGGATCTGTCTGGGCGCGGATATAGTCCAGCACCTCCAGCGTCGCTTCCTTGTAGGTTTCGACGTCGCTCGTTCCGTCCATGATGCGCTTGGCATCCGCCTCGCCCTGCGCCCAGACGATTTTCAGCTCGACGGTGTAACCCTGCGCCTCCAAGGCAGCGATGGACGCGTTTATGCCCTGCACCGCGGCAGTGGCCAGCGATCCGGGCGTGTTTGTATCGGGATACCACCACAGGAGATCGGCACCCGGCGCATCGGACGCATTCCCGTCGACGCCGCTCGCCCCTTTGGCGAAATCCTGCACCACGACATTGTTGGCCGTCGCGAATTTCGAAGATGTCCCCGTGCCCTGTATGACCGTCTTCAGCGTGGATGCCGAAGCGCCATCGGGATCGCCGACATGGGAAGACAGATCCGCAGCAAGAACCGAAGCGCCTGAATCAGTGTCACCGTAAAGGTTGAACATGTTGTCGGCATTCGATTGCCCCATAAAGGCGATAAACTGAATGACTGTCATGGTTCTCTCCGGGCAAACGCCTTTTCGTTAAACTGACTGCCTTGTCTGATACCGGGCGTGACTGACGTTTGCCGTCCGGTTCAGTCCTCTCGAAACACGTGGTTGAGCTGGTCCGTCAACGGTTTGACGAGATAGGAAATCACCCGTCGCTCCGCTGCAGGCATCAGCACTTCCGCCGGCATTCCGGGATATAACTGCAGGCCACCAAGCCCCTGCAGACTGACCGCCTCCGGCCTGATCCGCACCGCATAAAAGGGCATTCCGGTTCTCTGATCGGTCAGCACATCGGGCGAAACGGAAACGATCTTCCCTTCGACAACGGGAGTCGTCGTGCGGTCGAAAGCGGTGAAATGCAGTTGCGCTTCCTGACCCGGCACGACCTGATCGATATTGCGTGGCGCGATTTTCGCCTCCACCATCAGGCCATCATCACGCGGGGCGACCAGCATCAGCGTTTCGCCGGGCTGCACGACACCGCCCACCGTATGGAGCGCCAGTTCAAAAATGCGGCCACTGACAGGCGCGCGTATATCCAGCCTGCCGAACTGCTCCATAACATCGACCCGGCGTGCTTCCATTTCCGCGATTTTCGCTTCGGTTTCCGCCAGCTCCTTGGCGTTTTCCCCACGGCGGTTTTCATCGAGCTGGAGGATCTGCAGCTCCACTTCGCTGATACGACCTTCCGCCTGCGCCCGCGACGCCAGCCGTTCACCGAGGTTGCCCTGCAGCTCCGCACGCCGCTGCTTCAAGGACGTCAACCGTTGCAGCGTGACGAGTTTCCGCCGATACAACCCCTCAACAGACGCGAATTCTTCGTCCACCGCTGCAATTGACGCCCGCAACGCATCGACCTGGACGTTTTCGCCGTTGATTTCATCGGCAAGCTGCCTCTTGCGCTCGGCAAGCTGACGCTTCATACCATCAAGACCGTCACGCCTCGTTTCGAGCAGGTTCCTCTCCAGAAACACAAGCTCACCATATCCGGGTCTGGTCAGCCCCTTCTGTCCGAGAAAATCCGCCTCGAAATCCTCCTGATCGGCAAGTTCCGCCCTTAGCCGCGCGGCCCGCACCAGAAACTGCACGAGCGCATTTTCAACGATTGCCAGATTGGCCTCGACGGTTGTGCGGCTGAGACGCAGCAGAACATCTCCGGCGGCAACATCACTCCCCTCCCGGACCAGAAGTTCCGACACCGTGCCGCCACTCAGATGCTGCACTTTCTTGACGTTGTTCTCAATTATGATGAAGCCTTGCCCGCTGACGGCACCTGCCAGCTTCGTGGTCGCCGCCCAGCCACCGACACCGCCGAACAGGGCAAGCCCAAGCCCGAATGCAAGGGCGATGTGACGGCGGATCGACCGGCGCCAGAAAGCTGTCGCTTCACCGCTCAATGTGACACCTCCAGCCTGCCGGTGGCGCCGACGACCTTGAGAACCTTTGCCGAGTGAGCGGCCGTGTCCTGGCGAACGACGTGCCCCATGATGGCCTCACGCGGACCGAACGCCGCCATTTTCCCTTCCTTCATCACCAGAATCTTGTCCGCATGGGTGAGGATTCCTGGCCTGTGGGTGATGACCACCGCAATCCCGCCTCGCACCCTGATCCCATCGATGGCGCGCGACAGGGCTGCCTCACCCTCCGCATCCAGACTGGCATTCGGCTCGTCCAGGACGACAAAAAACGGCTCGCCATAGAGTGCGCGTGCCAAACCGATGCGCTGCCGCTGACCGGAGGACAGCGCGGGAAACTGGGGATCGATCATCGTGTCGTAGCCATCCGGCAATTGCAGGATAAGATCGTGCACGCCTGCCGCCCGCGCAGCCGCGATGACCGCCGCAGATGGGATATCCTTGCGAAAGCGGGCGATGTTCTGAGCGATGGTTCCACCAAAAAGCGGAACCTCCTGCGGCAGATAACCCATATGGCGGCCGAACCGGTCGACCTCCCACTGATCTATGGTCGCACCGTCGAAACGAAGGGTTCCGGCACTGACGGGCCAGATGCCGAGAAGCAGGCGGGCGAGCACCGTCTTACCGGACCCGCTGTGGCCGATAATGCCAAGGATCGTACCCGATTCCAGTGAAAAGCCGACCTCCGAGATGAGTGGTTTTTCACCTTCCAATGGACCACCAGCCATGGCTTCCACGGTGACCCTTCGCGATGGAAGCGGCAATTCCATCAAATCCGCGCGTTCCGTTTCCAGCGCCGCACTATCCTTCAGGCGATGCCAGCTGTGCCGTGCGGCCGCGAATGCGCGCCAGTTCACGATGGCCGATTCCACCGGCGCAAGCGCTCGCGAGGTGAGGATCGACGACGCCAGAATGATGCCGCCCGAGGCGTCACCATCGATGACAAGCACGGCACCGACCGCCAGAACACCCGATTGCAGGGCAACACGAAAAACCTTCGTTATCGTGGCATAGGTGTTGGCCACATCGGCATGGCGCATGCCAAGCAGGCGGAATGCCGCATTCTGAGTGGCCCAACTGTCCGCAACATCGGCAGACATACCCATCGCCCGGAACGCACCAAAATTCAGCCGGACGGAATCGGAAAACATACGACGCGTCGCCGTCAGTATGGCCAGATCGCGTTGCGATCGCTTCAATCTGACATGGGCAAGCACCGTCAAGGCCGTCAATATCAATACGCCGGAGAGCGCCACGATGCCGATGACTGGGTGCAACATGAAGCAGATCGACAGATAGATCGGCAGCCAGGGAAGATCGAAAAGCGCTGATGGCCCCGGCCCGGAGAGGAAACCGCGCACGATATCGAGATCGTCGCTTGCGGACACCGTCTCAGATTTGCCGCCCAACAGCAGCGACTGCCGATACAGCACCTGATCGAGACTGGCTTCGAACAGACCGCCTAGGCGCGAAAGCATGCGGCTTCTGACGACTTCAAACACACCCTGGCAGATGAACAGCATGCCCGCCAGAAGACTGAGCGCAATCAGCGACCCGAAACTGCCGCTTGGAATGATGCGGTCATAGACCTGCAGCATGAAGAACGGGCTTGTCAGATAAAGCAGATTTATAAAGCCGCTGACGATGGCAACAACCGCAAAACCGCTCCTGCAGCGGGCGAAAGCCTGATGCAGGAGCGGGGCTCGGGCACGTCCCCCGCCCGTTTTACGGTTAAAAACGCCATCGTTCGGCATGATCATTCGCCTGCTGATGTTATTGCACAAAATTCGATATTGTTCGGACCTTGCAAACGGGAGCCTGAAATTACCCGACAAGCGTCAATTGGCAGGATGCGGCTCATCATCGAGATTGCTTTCCGGCACCATATTGAGGTCGAAGGCTGCGACATCCGCTTCGACGGAAATGATGTCGAGAAGCGTGTCGGCGGTAAAACGATGCGGCATGACGGCCAGATTGCGTTCGGAACTCCGCTGGCGGGTAACGACTATCGTCGTTTCCCGTGCCGCGCCATTGTAAAGCGAAAGCACCTCCCCTTCAGTAGGCGAAAGGCTGGCCATCGGGACCAGATGCCGGACGAAACCGTTGCGGATAATGTCGATCTTGCCGGCCGACACCGCCCAGTTCTCCCAGTAACCCTCCGGAATGCGCAGCGCGATGGTAGCATTGCTGCGCAACGTCACCGTAAACACCGATAGGTCGCCCTGATCGCTGAGCAGCCGCACCTTGCCCCAGCCATAAAGCTGTTCGCGCGTGGCACGCGACTCGGGCATCTTGTTTTGCTTGAGCAGGTTGACGGCGTCCTTGACTTTCTGTGCCTGGGACATCCTCGCAACAAGAACCGCATCGTCATCATCGATGACGATCATGTCTTCAAGGCCGATCAGCACGACTTTCCGCCCGCTGCGCGCATAAGCAAGGTTATTGCTGGACGCGATGGACAGAACCGGTCCGGAAACGGCATTGCCGTTTTCATCCTTTTTGCGGTCGATCTCATGCAGCGCTGAAAGGGATCCGATATCCGACCAGCCGATCCCCTCGCACCGGACAACCGCCCCACGAGCCGTACGCTCCATAATGGCCGTATCGATCGGAACATCCGCTGGCGCGGTACGAAACGCGGAAGCTTCCAGCATGATGGCAGGAATATCGTCAAACATATCGACAGTGGCGTTCTCGAACGCTTCCTCTGCAGCCTGCAGGGTTTCCGGCGCATGGCGTGCCAGTTCCTCCAACATGACGCCAGCGCGGAACATGAAAATGCCGGCGTTCCAGCAGAAACCCTCTGCGACATAACGCTTTGCGTTTTCAAGCGAGGGCTTTTCCAGAAAATCGCCTGCCGTGATGGCGTACCCCCTGACCTCACCGTCTATTTCGAGCGCCTCACCCGGACGGATGTAACCGAAACCGGTTTCGGGGTGCTCGGGTTTTATACCGAAAGTGACGATGCGATCGGCAAAACGGGCAATTGGCAGGGCAGCGGCAACAGTCGCATTGAAAAGCGCAGGTTCGGCAATGATGTGATCGGACGGCGCGACCAGCAGCACGGCATTACTTCCCGCCGCATCCATACGCGAGATCGTCACGGTCAACGCTGCGATAGCAGCTGCCGTTCCCTGCATCGATGGCTCCACAACCATCCCGTCAACTGCAAATCCACCAGCAGCGACCTGCTCTTCCGCGTGGATCAATGTGTCCCGTGCGCACATCAGCCACGGCAGGCTGTAACCTGGCACAGCGAAACGTCGCAGTGCCTGCTGAAAAAAGCTGTCATGCCCGTCACCGCCAAGTGCCAGAAACTGCTTCGGCTTGTTCGAACGGGACAGAGGCCAGAGCCGGGTGCCGGAGCCACCGATCATGATGGCGGGAACGATCCGGGCATTTTCCTCGGCAGCGGCGGTCGATACCTGACGCATATATTCCTCGCAAACTCAAAAAATATATATTTTTAAAACAGGCAGCGGACGTGTTTGCAGCGTCACCAGCAAAGACCGTGATAAACGATCTGACCGCTACGGTTCGGCACCTCGACACGCGCAAGATCAACAACCACAAGCGGCCTGCCTGCCGCCTCGATGGCCCCGGTCAGGCCCGCATATTTGTGCCCGACCACAACGATATCGGCATTGTCGATGACATCGTTGATGGATGGACGGACCCTTGGCGCGATGTGGCGCATATAGTTACGGCCCTCGCTCTCATCCTGGACGACGTTCGGATCGAAGATCGAAACCTCCTTGCCGTTGCCGATGAAGTTTTCGACGAGGTTGAGCATCGGGCTTTCGCGCATGTCGTCGGTATCGGTCTTGAAGGTGATGCCGATAAAACCGATACGATCCTTGCGGGCATCGGTAATAAGCTGCTTCGCCCGGTCTATCTGCACCTGGTTGGCCGCCTTTGCCGCATCGAGCATTGGCGTCGCAACATTCATGCGGCGACCGAAGGCCGAAAGCGCCCGGAGATCCTTGGGAAGGCACGAACCACCATAGGCAAACCCCGGCTTCATATAAGCCTTTGAAATATTGAGGCGCGTATCCGCGCACACCACATCCATCACCACATGGCTGTCGATGTCCTTGGCCTTGCACAGATTGCCGACCTCGTTTGCGAAGCTGATCTTCACCGCATGCCAGCAGTTGTTGACGTATTTGACGATTTCAGCGCTGCGCATCGGAATGACATGCGGAACGACGGCGATGTGAGCCACCATTGCCTTGAGAACGTCGATCGAGCGCGTATCGTCGCCATACTGACCGAAAACGATCGCACCGGGTTTGTAATAGTCGGCGATCGCCGAGCTCTCCCGCAGGAACTCGGGGTAATAGGCAACGCCGAAATCGACACCGGCAATTTTGCCGGAAGCTTCTTCAAGCGCCGGAATGACCACCTCTTCCATCGTACCGGGCAGGATCGTCGAGCGCATGACGACGACGTGAAATTCGCTTTTCCGTCGCAATGCGCGACCGATCTCAATCGAAACCTGGCGCACGTAGTCCGTGTTTAGGGTGCCGTCGAGCAGGCTGGGTGTACCAACACAGCAAAGCGAAACGTTGGTCATCTCGACGGCTTCCTCAGCAGAGGTCGTTGCCGTCAGCATGCCATTCAGGTTGGCTTTTTCCAGAAATTCCGCGAGATCAGGCTCGATGATTGGCGCCTCACCACGGGCAAGGCAAGAAACCTTGAAGCTGTCCGGATCGACCGCCACCACGCGGAAACCGTCGTTGCTCAGACATGCGGCCGAAACACAGCCCACGTAACCGGCCCCGAAAACACTGACCCGAAGACCCATTGCGCTGACGTTAATATCAATTTTGGTCATATGAACCCCCGAAATCAGACAAGCGATAAATTCAAGAAATCTGGAAAATGCACGTTTTTCGAAATATAAAAATCTGCCGAAATCGTCAGCATGACGTTCAAAACGCGATGCCGGTTTAGACCGGACGGCGCCCGAACCTCGACGAAACATATATTTTTATTTATTCCGGCTCCACCGCACACAGGAAACGAGAGAAGTCGGCCTGAGGATAAACGAAATAAGATATTGATATGAATTCTTAAAATTCACACGCCACCAGAAAAAGGTCGCGCCACCCAAATTCCAATAAATATATAAAAGGCCTACTGCTAAGTGGGCATGCGATTAAAATCGCCACTGCCCAGATCATTATTAATTGCAAATATATTAAACATTAATCAGAATTTTCAGTCAATTAATATTTACAATGAAAAGATGGAAACTTTACGAAACTTAAACAATACTTTTAATAAATGCAGGACCGTTGCCCATAAGCATCACCGGGCAGGTCTTCATTAACCGAACGTTTCCCCGGATCTGCTTTGATGGCCACTTGCCATTGCCGGGAAGTGAACCTTGTTGCGTTTTGCGTTGATTGCCTGTTCTGCATCCTTTCTGTTCAGCCTGCCCATGCTGGGCAGCGGTACCGATTCAGGCTCGCAGCCTCTTCAAACCGACTTCGCGCATCCTCGCCCCCCGACAGTCCAGGTGAAGCTGGAGACTTCCGGCAACACGCCGGTCTTTCATCGCAGGAAAGACACCGGCATGGGCTGCGATCAGGCCATGCTTCAGATCGAAACGCCGCAGCGGAAACTTGCCACCGTTTCGAAATATCGTGCCCCGATGCCTGTCGCTTCCGGTAAACATGAAAAAACCTCCCATGCCGAGATTTTCAAGCCGATCTGGCGCTCCATCCTCGAGCTGGAAAACATCGAGACCCGGTTCGGAAGCGAATGCGCGATGCGCATCCTCCACCAATGGGCCAGTTCCAGCGCGATGGTCGACGCCGCGACGCCCGATGCCAAACTGACGCGCGCCCGCATTCTTGCCGAGGTATCCGGGCTCATCGCCAGCTGGCATGTCACGGGCGATCTTACCGGACAGAAAGAGATTGCCGGATGGCTGAGCAAGCTTGCCAACGACACGATGCTCTTCTTCAACACCGAAGCTGGACCGAAAAGCGCCCGCAACAACCACCGCTACTGGGCGGCGCTGGCCCTCTCCAATGTCGGCAGCCTGACGCGGGACCAGGACAAGATCGAATGGGCGCGCCAGTCCTACCGGATCGGTGTCTGCCAGATTACGCAGGATGGCACATTGCCTCTTGAAATGCAGCGGGGAACGCTTGCCCGCAACTACCATCTCTATGCGTTCCGCCCGCTGGCCGGCACATTTGCCGTCTTTCGGAAAATCGGCCAACCGCTCGATGATATTTGCCCTGGGTCGCTGGACCGTCTGGCAAAAACCGCATTGGACGGCCTTCATGACGCAACGCTGTTCGAAACGGCAACTATGCAGCAGCAGACCAAGCCACCGCGCGAGGAAAGCTACCCCGCCCACCTGAGACTGGATGCTCTCGCACGTCAACTCTCCCAGGGATGATGCGGGAAGCAACATCATCGCTTACCTCGCCATGCCATCAAGCGAGATGAGTGCGGATCGCGCCAACAGATATCCACCATCGGCCGATCTGGTCAGCCAGTACTTCGCCTGCCCGATATCCTTCGTGACGCCGGTCGCCTGCGCATACATCAGGCCAAGCAGATATTGTGCTTCGCTGTCTCCCTGTGTCGCGGCCAGCTGCCGATAGGCGGCGGCCTTCTCAGGTGAAGGGCTCTTACCACGCCCCACGAAATAGGCATCGGAGACGGCACGGATGGCATCCAGATTGCCTTTGTCGGCATAGGGCTCAAGGACCTGCAGGATGCCCTCATGCATGGTCGCTGGCACGCCCGACCGGCTGAGCGCCTTCACCAGAAAAGGAATGGCCTTGTCATCGCCCGCCTTTGCCGCGTCTGCAAACATTGCAACGCCCTTCTGGATGTCTTCAGGCTCGTTGCTGTTCCACAGATTGCGGGCGATCTTCCCTTGTTCGGAAATCGGGCCACTTTTCGGTGCCGCAGCAATGATCGCCTGGGCCTTTTCGCGAGCCACGGCACTGAAACGGCTATCCGAAAGTTTCGTCGCAGCCGAGAGGGCTCGTTGCGGCGCAAGATCGATCGCCGAGAGCAGGAGCTTTTCACTGCGCGCCGTCGCATCCGCATCGACGCTCTGCATCAGAACAGATGCCGTTTCGATATAGCGCCCCGCCCGCCGCTCCGGCTGCAGCCTGTCCAAGAGGGCGATTGCCGCATTCACGTCGCGGTCGACACCGCGCCCTTCCAGCAAGGCAAGCGACGTTTCCTCGATACCCCGGAGATTGCCGACGACCGCCGCCCACCTGTACCATTTGTAGGCCAGGGCGTCGTTCCGCGGAACGTCGACACCACGCTGCTGGATGCGCGCCCAGGCAATCACACAACTCGAAGAGCCGCGCATGGCTTCCTTCGCCAGAAGGTTCATGACTTTCCCGATATTCGCACCGAACGAATAGTCGTTGTTGACAATACCCTTGGCCAAAAGACGCACCGCCTCCCGGTTCTTCGGCGCTGCGGATATCAGCAGGGAAAAACCCAGATCAGGATTGCGAAGATCCCGGCGTGGTTCATTCAGCGCGGCGCTGGCAATTTGCAGCTGTTTTGCAATCGGCTGTTTTCTGGCCTCCTGCAATGTGGGCAGTGGTGCGGCCACGTTCGAACCCTGCAGCTCGGACGTTACGACCTCGCGCGCCTTCGGCACAGGCACCTTCGTGTTCTTGCCTGCGGCCAGGGCCACACTCATCGTGATCGGCAAAACCATGATCACGGAGCAAACGACAGAAGGTCTCATCGATCAATCCTTTCTCCACCATCCGGATATCGTGACGGCGGTTTTCTCATTGGGTAATGGTCGCGGCTTTCCCCAGCCAACGTGCCGCTTCCTGTTCATCCGGCGAGACGCCGTAACCGATCTGCAACGCAATGGCGTAAGGCTCGAAGGCCTGGCGATAACCGGAAACGGCCGCTCTCGCGAGCCACACCGTGCTGTCGGTCGCCGATTGCGGAAAACCGCTGGTGCCGGTTGCATAGGCATCGGCGACCATGACCATGGCAGCGCCGTCACCGGCTTCGGCGGCTTTCGTCATCCAGGTTCTGGCCCTTTCGGAATAGGACCCGTCCTGTTTAGCCACGGTGGAAAGAACCCTCGCCAAGGCCTGAATGGCATTGCCGGACCCCGCATTTGCAGCGTCTTCCAGCGCCGGCAGGGCTTCGGCAACGATGGACGGAGAAGACGACGCCCGCGGTGCCTCGTCGCCAACCAATTGCTCGACCAGCGTCTTCAACGCGCCGTCATCGCCGGCCCGAACCGCGGCGAGCAGCCATCGTGTCGCCTTGCCCGGATCGACATGAGGCGCCTGCAGATACATGCGCCCCACCTCCCGCATCGCTTCGATCTTGCCCGCCTCGGCAGCCTTTACCATCGTCGTCAATGCGAGTTCTGGATTGGCAACACCGCGTTTTTCGTCATTCAGCAGGTTTGCAAGCTGATAAAGCGTGCTTGCATCATCGGATCCGGACGTAACCGCCCGGTCTACCAGTTCACGCGTCTGCCCGGCATAATCTGCATCCCTCGAAATGGCATCAGCCAGCGCGACCTCATCCTTGGCACTGCATAGCGGCTGTTTCAAAGCCAGATCAAACATCATGCGTCTGGATTTCTGGTCACCTGCGCGGTCGGCCGTTTTCAGCATCGCCCGTATATCACCATCCTCGACGGCCTGCTCAAGCCAGCCATCCGCAGCCCTGCCACCACCGGTCCTTGCGTCCACGCCGAGATCGGAAAGCTGGATCATCGAAGCCGTGTGGCCAAGGCGCGCTGCCTCGACAAGAAGTTTCACGCCTTCGTCAGGCTGGGGCGCGAACCCTGCCGCACCTTTCAGATAAAGCTTCGCGAGGTCATAACGCACCGAGGTATCGCCACTCGACAAGCCATCCTTGAGAAGATCGACTGCCGCCTTCACATTGGCCCTGTCGGCATTTTCGGACGAAAGCTGAAGCCGCGCCAGCAATACGAGCGCCTGTCCGCGCTCCTGACCTGCAGCCAGTGCCTTTTCGTACCATTGGTCAGCTTCCCGCGTATCGACGCCGGTGCCGATGCCATCCCGATAGGCAAGAGACAGAAGCACCATCGCGCGCCGATCTCCCAGTGTCGCGGCCCGACGGATATTGCGGAAATACATCATCTTTCCATCATCGCCGGACTGCTCCGCCAGCGCCTGCCTCGCAACCGCGATGAGGCTGGGACGGTTACCGGCAGCGGCGGCCCTCTCCTGCCAGCGACGTCCGATTTCCGCATTCCGTTCGACCCCGATACCGCAGGCATACGCATCGGATAGTGTCGCCATCGCTTCGCTGAGGCCGTTATTCGCGGCACGCCGCAGAATCGCGACCGGATTGACGCTTTTCGAAATATTATGCGTGCTATCGACCATCAACTCATACAGCTCGAGCGCGGCGGTATCCGACCCCAAAGCGACGGCACGCATCAGATATTCGACAGCCTTTTCAGTGCTGCGCGCCGTACCCGTGCCGCTGGCATAGGCACTCCCCAATCGTTTCAGAATATCTGTGTCGACCACAGGACTGCGAGCGGCCTGTTCGAGATAATCGACCATGGTCGGGTAATCGGGATTGCCGCCGAAATCTCCACGCGCTATCTGCGCCAGAAGCTCGAATGCCCGGGCATTTCCGCGTTCCGCTTCTTTTTTGAGCGTCTGCGTCGCCTTTGGAAGCGCATCTTTCAGATCGAGATTTGCAAGCAGAAGGCGGGCAAGCGAAATACGGCTCCCGGCATGTCCTTTTGCCGCGGATGTTTCGAGCAGTTCCACCGCCTTGTTGCGGTCCACCGGCACGCCATCACCGATCATGTACCGCTGCGAAAGACGTTCCGCGGCAACGAAATTGCCAGTCCTTGCCGCTGCCATGAGCCATTTGGCCGCGAGCTGCGGATTATAAAGACCGAATTCCTCAGTGGCATAAATGCCGGAAAACAGATTGAGAACATCGCATTGGCCCGCACCGAGCGACTGGCTGAGCTTGTCGATTGCCTGATTGAAAAGAATCTGCGGTGTATTCTCGGATGGCGACAGGTCCGGATTGTTGCGATAGAGCCGGGCAAGCAGCAGGGCGGCATCGGCATCACCGTTCTGCGCACCCATCTTGAGATATTTTTCGCCCTTCAGCTTGTCCTGCGGCACCACCTCGCCCGTGGAATACAGCCATCCCAGAAACGTCGCGCCTTCCAGAAAACCACGCGCGATCGCTTCGTCCTGAAGCGCCAGACCACGGCTGAGGTTCGGGGAACCGGACGTCGCGTCGAACATCAGGCGACCCAAGGTATGCGCGGCACGACCCGCCAGCTCATAATTGGCGTTTTTCAGATATTCGAGCATGCGGCGCGCAAGCACCTTGTCGCGCGGGGCGTTGCCGGTTCCACCGATATAAGCCTGTGCATCCAGAAGCATGTCATCGAGATTGCTCTGAACCGGTCCGCCGTCCCACTTGCTCCAATCCCGGGAGAGATCGCGCTGCTTCGTTCTGACCTTACAGATCGGCGCATAGTCGAAATCGGGGCTTGGCATCAGCCCATCCTGCAACGGTAATGTCGTCTGCGCCTGCGCTGGTTGTCCGGCCAACACCAACGCGGAAAACAGCAGAAGCACGCCAAGCCGTGTTTTCCCCTGTCGTACGGACCTGAAAGTTGCTCCGATTTTGAACGTTGTCATGCGCCTGCCCCTTCTCATCTTCCTGCCCCGCTCAGGCTTTCGCCGATACGGATGTGAGAACGACTTCATCCGGACCGTTGCCCAGAACAAAAATTGATGTCACCGAACGGCGCTTCAGGGTCGTTTTTTCAAAAGTTCTGATGATCGTGCCGGCAATTTCCACGTTCAGATCGATTGCAACGGCGTTGACCTCCAGCGAAACACCACTCATCGGCGCAACCGCCTTGATGACGGGCGAACGTTTCGCAAGCGCCGTGAGCGAGACCGGTGCATCGCTCAGATTGTAAAGCGCCAGCGCACACTTGGCCGGATCGGCGGTAAATGCGTCGGCCACGACGACGGGTTCTTTTCCACCCGCATCGGCCAGAATGGTAAGATATTGCCCCTGACCGACCGGAAGCCGCGTGGATTGCCCCTTGACCAGCAGAGTGTAGTCTCCCGGAGCCCGGGCAACGTATTCGGATACTCCGTCTGCCGATACCTTGAAGGGCTTTTCACCGATGGTCGCCGTGGCGACAGCAGCGGGATCACTTGCCGCTATGCGGATGAAGCTCCAGTCCTTCGGCACATCCGCGTCATAAATGCCGGCATCATCGCCCGCCGCAAGAACGGGCAGACCTGTCGCCATCACACTGCAAGCGGCGGCTGAAAGGTGAATGAAACGGCGACGGCCAACTCTGAAATCAATCTCGTCCGAAAACATCTGCTTCAGCCCTGTTTTTTGATGAATTGGTCGGGGACATGGCAAAGACGGGTCGTAACCGTGATATCGCCGAAGTTTCCATTGACGGAGACGCCTGTGATCGGCGTCGGAAACTCGTCGTTCAGCTTCAGGTAAAACGCGCCATCATCGACAAAGCGGGGAAAGCCGCCAAGTGTCAGTGTATCCTCACCGCCATCGCGATAGCGGACGGTGACGGTCATCTGGTTCAGACCGGCCTGCGATGCGGCAAACTCCAGATAGGCTTCGCCATATTGCTGCCCCTTGAGATCGTCAGCGCCAAGAAGGACCGTTTCGCCGTCAATTCTCTTCGGCTTCGAACCGACGATGCTGTTGTTTTCGCAGGATCCATAAACGGCAGCCAGCAGCTGCCGCGATGCCTGAAACATGGTCTGGTCGACAGCATAATATGACGGGGCTTCCCAGACGATCAGCGGCGACGGCTTCTCATGAAAGTTTTTCGAATAGAGAAGCGTTGCAAGCGAAGAAATGAACTGCGCTCCGTTTTCGGCATAATTCGTGAAATCAAGGCCCGTTTCCTGAGCCAGAAAACCTGCAAAATTGAACTCAGGCGTTGCACTGAAAGAGGAGCCGACAAGGGCCGCAGGCGCCGAATTTTCCGCGACATTACCCAGAAGGTCGCCGGCATCGTCGGCGGATCGGCTCGTCTGCCAGACGGTCTCTTTTTCAGGCTCCACCGTGGTTCCACACAAAGCCTGAATTTCATGGCCCATGGGCGCTATGTAATCCAGGCTGCCAACCGCTCTGGTTTCGAAATTATATGTCGACAGAGACGGATATTGCGGCAGCTTCTTTATCGCTTGGGCAGCAGCGGTCGCCACGAGATGCGCGCCTGACGACGTCCAGTGGTGATCGCGCGCGAAAAAGAAACTGTCCCGCGCCTGGTGCTCGTCAATCGCTTTCAGAACATCGACCGTCGTGATGCCGTTCTTCTGCAACTGCGCAACATGATGACGGAATTCCTGCTCCGCCGCGGAAGCATTGTATCGCGCCTGTATCTCGTCGCTGTCATCGAGTTTCGACTGCTGTACGATACCGCGCGGCGGCAGTGGCAGAAAGACAAGCTCGGTGCCTTTGACGCGCAGGGCATCCGAAATGGCACGCAGGGAAACCATCGTTTCCGACGTTCTGACGAAAAACTCCTCAAAGTCGGTATTGGTACGGAAGAAGACACCATCCCGCCCCTCGGCGAGATTGAAGGCCGTCTTCTTGTTGCCGATGTCGGGGCAGACCGTTCCCGCCAGGGCAGGTGCGGCGACAAGCGCAAGAAATGCCCCTGCCAAACCGGAAGTCATCCGGCTCAATCCGCCCGTGCTACGAAAATGAGAAACCTCAGGGGTCTTCGTTTTCATCGACCATCTCCATCTTGGGCACTTCGAAATGAGGATCGGCTGCCGCCATCTTCATGAGGATCTTGTTGGCCTGATTGTGCTTGAGCGCCTGCGCGCGCTTCAACCAGATCAGCCCTTCCGCCTGAAGCGCCTGCGAACTGTCCGCACGCAGCGCAAGCGCTGTCTGGAACATGGCGGAAGGGTTGTTGGCGGCAGCCGCACGGGCCAGCCATTCATTGGCCTTTTCGGCATTCCGCTCGACACCCTGGCCGGAACGGTACGCTTCATAAAGCCGGTACATGGCAAGCGACCCTTCCTCCGTCCGGGTTGCCGCCGCTCTTTCCAGCCACGCAACACCTGCCTCGCCGTCATGCGGAACACCGAAACCGGAAAGCAAGGACAGGCCCACATCGATCATCGCGGCAGCATCGCCGCGCTTCGCTCCCTTGTAGTTGAAGGCGAATGCTGCTTCGGGATCGACCGGTGCCGCAAAGCCTGAACTTTCCAGCATCGCAAGATCATGCCAGGCACGATCAAAACCGGCATCGGCCGCTGCCTGCAGGTTTAACCGTGCCAGCTCCCTGTCCTGCGGCAAGCCGGCGCCCCAGAGATAGGCAAGGCCGAGTTCGCGCTGTGCGGAACGGCTTCCGGCATCACTTGCCGTGCGCAGGTATTCTGCGGCACGCGCCTTGTCGACACCCACACCGACGCCCTCCGCATACATGCGGGCGAGCTTCAGATTGATCGTTGGATTTTTCGGCTGCACCGCCAGTACGCGGTCATAATAAGAGAGAGCCTTTTCAGGATCAGCAGGCATATGAACCCCGTCCAGCAACAGATCGGCCATCATGATCGTGGCCTCGACGTCGCCGTAGGCAATACCTGCTTCAAGAACCCGGCGGGCTTCATCGAAATTCCGGTCGCTTTGCTCACCGCCGAGGTAACTTGAAGCCAACATGGCAGCGGCGCCCGGATATCCCACACCGGCCATTTCCTTGGCGAGATTGACACCGCGCAGGTTGAGCAGGGTATCCGGAGATTTCAGCAAGGCTGCAGCCAGCAGAAAGCGGTCGGCAGAAGACAGATCAGGAAGACTGGCCGCAATCTCCAGAAATGCCTTGGCTTTTCCACCCTCTCCACCCTCCAGCGATAGAATATCGTAAAGGTCTATTGCCGCAGAGAAATTCCCGGCGCCTGCCGCTTTTTCAAGAAGCGGAATGGCCTCCGCCAGCCGACCGTTTGCCCTGAGAAAGCGGGCCATCTCGACTGACGCCTCGATGTTGCCTTGGTCGACCGCACGCTGAAAGATGGCATATGCTTTTTCGAACGCATCGGATTCGCCAACACGCATGTGCAGATTGGCAAGCTCGATCAGTCCATCGGTTCTACCCTTGGAAGCCGCCCGCTCCAGATATTCCGTCGCCTTGTCCACATCGACCGGAACGACCTGCCCCTCGGCGTAAAGCTTGCCTAGTTTCAGCATCGCCGCGTCGCTTCCCAAGGCATCGGCCTTTTCCAGCCAGTCGATAGCCATAATTTTCCGGTTGGCGTCCGGAGCGAGAAGAGCTGCGTCCGCCAGTCTGTTGAGGACGCGAACCGAAGAACGCACGGCAAGCGCCTTAGAGTACCAGGAGATTGCGTCGTCAACATCAGCCGCCTGTCCGATGCCATGAAGGCTGAAATCACCACGCAGAACGAGTGCATTGATGCTGCCCGCTGCGGCAGTGGCCTCGAGCGCGCTGCGCGCCGCAGCCAGCGGTTCCTGCGCACGCAGTTCTGGTTTTTCGAAAAGCAGCTGCGCGAAATGAACCGCTCCGTCTTTCGATTGACGTGCCAGCGTCAGCCCATAGATATCGAGGGCTTTGCGGGCATCGGCAATGACGCCATCGCCATCACGAAACATAGTGCCGATGCGCAAGAGCACATCCACATCACGCGTCTCGCCCGTCATAACCTGGGCAAAGAGATCATCGGAAAGCCTCGTGCGGTTTTCCAGCGTGTTCTGGAGCTGGACGGAAAAATAGAGAACGGCCTTGGCATCGTTGACACCGGCAAGGCGCCGCATCCACTTTTCAAACGTCGCCTGATCGACGTTGATGTCGCCGCCCTCGGTGAAATCCTTTGCCAGCTCCCGCGCCGCCTCGATATCGCCTGCTTCACCCGCCTGATCGAGATACCGAGCCGCTTCCACGGCATTGAAAAGCGTGGTGGCCGGATCCATCTGCAGGCGTGCGATCCAGAAAGTCGAGCGTTTGTGACCAAGTTCACTGGCCTTGCGGTACCAGCCGAGCGCCGTTTTCAGCGCCTCATCGGAATGCGCGTTTTCCCTGTAGTAGGTCGCGAGATCATAAGCTGCCCGCTCGTCGCCAGCCGCCGCACGGCGCTCCAACAGACCGATACCAAATCGGGCCATCGACTGCGCTTCTGCCTCAGGCGTGCCATTCAGACCCGCGAGCTCGAAGGCGGCGGCGCCATAGCCAAGTCGCAGAGCCAGTTGTAGCCTGGCTTTCGCCTCGGCGTCATCCATCTGCCGCTCCACCATCGTCCGTCCGGCGATGTAGGCCGCCTCAGCCAGACCGGCACGTGCGGCTTCGTCCAGCAGCGACAGGGCCCGATTGATATCGAAGGAACCACCCTCGCCCGACAGCAGCATCTTGGCCAGCGTCAGTCTGGTTTCGGGCTGGTGCGGTCCAGGTATCGTCAACGCTGCTTCGAGCACGCCTCTGGCCTTGCCAAAATCGGACACAGGCAACGGATTTTGCGCATCAACCGGCACACCCGCCCGCAAAAGCCGCGCATAATCCAGCATTCCCTGACCGTCGCTACGCTGTGAGAGCGCGGCTGCCGCCTCTATGATCTTTTCGGGCGCTTCCAGATCAGCAGCATAGGCAACCGCCACTTGGCAAAGAGCGGTACCTGCGGCAAGAGCGAGGGTAAGAAGGTGACGCCTCATCATCAGTTCCCCCAGAAGCAAGTGGCGTTTCCGCCAACGAATTCATCGATCAGCGGACGCTCGGAAGCGGCGTCCTTTTGCAGCAGAGCAACCGCGCGCTGCACGGAGATGTTCTCGGCGGGAACGGTGGAAAAAGCCTCGAGGAAAGCGAGATAGTGGCGACCATTGCCGCGATTTTCGAGGAACCCCACATCCTGATGCAGATAGTCGCGGCTAGGGCCAGGAATGTAATTTTCCGCCGCATAGGCATTGACCAGAACCGGATCATTGATGCCGTTCAGCCAGTAGCCGAAAATCGTCCAGATCGACCGTTTGACAGGATTGGCGTCGCTGGAAAACTTTGCATAGAGGTTCTCACCACGTCCGCGGGCAACCTCCGCCATCACTACCATGCTCGTCAGCGATTGTCGCATGTACCAGAGAGCGCGCGCACCACGGCGCGTTTCCAGCGGCAGCCCGCCATTGGCCCGCGCCTCATCGAGGATGGAAAGAAACCGCTCCTTGCCCTTTTCGTAGAGGCCATCATCCTTGACGATCCCGCCCCACGTCATCAGCACGCTGTCAGCCAGATAACGATGATTGTTGATATCCACGTCGCCATTGAATGTCTGGTCGACACGGCGAACCAGCGGGTCGAGCCATGTCTGGATTTTTGAACGTTCAGCGTCCGGCAGATCGTCGCGAATGATCGAAAAGGCTGTAATCGTCGGCAGAAGCGAACGCTTCAGCGCATAATACGCATCATGCCCCACTTCCGTTTTTTCGAAGGCACCGCGATCCGCCCAAGTGTTTAACAGCGTGCGCAGCATCCTGGTCGATGCGGCGTCACCGCCAAGCGAGCGGCCCGACAGCACCATGATGGCCCAGGCGAACTGAGAACCGGCACGATCGCTACCGTAGCCTGCGGTGGGACGAAACCCATCGACGATCTCAAGATCTATCCACTTCGGATCTGCCTTGATCGCAAGGCATTGTTTGCGCAGACGCCCCGACGCATCCGCCGCGATCGCCGCCTTGCGGGCCGCCACGTTGAACAGACCGTCATAGGCAGGCGCCGCCGTCGCAGCCGAAGAGACACAAACCCAGAGGGAAACAGCAATGCCAACACGACTGCGCAGCGTTGCCTGAAAACCGGAAAATACCGCCATCAGCTTCGGCCTCCCGTCCCGTTGAAGTTCTCATACTGAACGGAATTCGAGACGTTGGTGCAGGTATCGGTCAGCGCATCCTCGGCAAAGATGGCCGATTGACCGTCGCCATTGAAGAACCCCGCGTCGCGGAACCGGCAGGTATAGGCTTCCGGGCGTTTGGGGCGGCAGACCGTCGAGGTTATCAGCACGCTTTCACGCTCGTTGAAGCGCAGCATGTGACCTTCCATGGCCCGGCCATCGCCATCGATCAGCCGGCCGACCTGATTGAGATAATCGTTGCCCGAAAGACTGAAACCCGACGCCCCGTCAACCTTGATGCCGCCGCCATTGCCGTGGATGCGGTTGCCACTGGCGGCAAACGTCGTCAGCGGCAGATAAGGATCGAACTCGAAATCGCGCAGCGCATTGGCGGGAGATGCGCGCAAATTGCTGATATAACCGTGGATCGCATCCTGGGCGTTGTTTTCCAGAACGTTTTCATGAACGCCGACGTCCCAGCTGTTGCGTATCTTGATGCCGGCGCGCTCGTTGTCGAAGAACCGGTTACCTACGGCCAGATTACAGCTGCTTTCGAAGAAGGTCAGGCCATCCTGCTTGTTGTCGAAGGCGGCATTGGCGTAGATGAAGTTGTCGACACTGTTGCGGTCGATCATGAAGCCGGAGCCGGTGTTGGTGTGGGACACGTTACCGACGATCCAGGAAAAATCCACCTCGCGCGAAATGATGATGCCGTGTTTGGCCTTGGTATCGTAGGTGGTGTTGAGCGCGATCATCAGCCGGTGCGAACGGTCGTGCGGATCGATCGCATAGAGCACGTTGTCGCGATATTCATTGCCCACGAGGCTGACTTCATCGGCTTCGTAGGAATAGAAACCGTATTCGAAATTGTGGAAGAAATTGTCGACCACGACACCGGTCGGCGCACGCGGTTTGCTGATCTGTTGTGCCACGGTTTTCGGCCCGGCGGAAAATGCCAGTCCGAAAGACTTGGGCGCCGCGTAACCGAGCGAATCCAGCACCGAGCCGCCGATCATCAGCCGCGAATTGCTCCAGCCGATGATATACGGCCGGAACACATGGCGTTTTTCCTTGTCGGAGTAACGTGGCGCGGAAGTCTCCTCATCCCATGACGTGACCGTGGTATCCTGGACGTACAGCGTTCCAGCCACAGAAATGAAACTGCCAGCCGAGGCAGACAGGCGATAGGTCGCCGCTTCCTGACCTGAGAGGATCAACGTTGCGCCCTCCGCGACCAGAACCGGGGCGCGCAGCGTCACGACATCATTTTCGCGCGTCACCAGCTGGAAGCCACCAGCCGCATCCAGTTCGGTGGCGAGGCTGCCCAGCGTATAGACCCCGCTCTGGATAACGATGATACGGGGATATGGCATGCCCTGCGCTTCGGCAGCAAAGGAAAGGCCGGTGTTGCCCGCCGCCAGATCCTCCATGAACTTGTCGCTATAGGGGCTGAGATTGGCAAGCGTCACGGCAGCGTGCCCGCCCTGCGGCAGCGGCATATCCTCACGTACGGTCCGCACGCCGACCGACATATCGGGATAGGTGTAGCTTTCGGGAAGGCTCATCCGCCCGTCCTGCCGGGCAAGCGTCAGCCTGCCATCACTGAAAGCGACAGCAGGCATCACCTCCCCTGCGGTCCCGGCGGCCTGCTGCATCGTTCTGTAATCAACCGGAGTGCCCTTTCCCCAGCCGAGATTACGCACATCAAGCGATCGGAAGTTCGCCTCGGCAATGGAACGGGCCGTGCGGACACGCAGAATGTGATCCTTCAGCGTGGTTGACTGAACGGAAGCGAATTTGAGTTGCGACGGATTGGCGGCAGCAGCGACCAGAACATCCGCCTTGAGGGCTTCATCGTCCTTGGCGCCATCGAACGAGGCAAGATAGGTCAGCGCCTCTTCGCCGAACCCATCCAGCGCCGCGCGCTTGCCGATCATACCGGCAGCCCGCGCCTTGATCTTTTCGTCCGCAATACGGTCGACCAGCTGTTTTGCAGCATCGGTTTTGCGCGCATCGGTCAGTGCTTCGACAATCTTCAGATAACCCTTGTCCCGGTTATCCTTTTCGTCCTCACCCGCCGCGACTTTTACGGCTTCACCCACCAGCGCATCGAAATCGCCATTCCCCTTGCGGTCATTGGCAACGGAAGCAAGCCGCAGCAAAGCTTCTATGCGGAATTCCGTATCCTGAATGGACAGCGCAACGGACTTCGCGTCATCCATTTCACCATTCCTGGCAAGGGTACGCGCCAGTTCGGACTGCACACGCCCCTTGTCACGGCTGTTGCCAATGATTTCGAGCGCTTTTTTGCCAGCTGCGACATCACCTGCACGTACTTTTACACGGGCAATTCCGGCAACCGCCTTGTCACGATCGTTTCCGCCCTGGAGATAAGGAAGCAGGTTTTCCGCATCCGTCACCTTGTCCGCATCCGCGAGACTTTTGGCCAGATTGGCAAGGGTATTGCCGCCATTGCGCGCCGTCCGCAGTTCCGGCACCAGCGACAACGCATCATCCAGCCGCCCCAGACTTATGGCGCCCTCGGCTGCCGCCACAACCGCGACACCCCGCTCCGTTCCCGAAAGACTGGACAGAACGGCGTTTCCATTGGCGTATGATGCATCCGCCATTTTCTTCAGATCATTCTTGGCAAAAATGGCGGCCAGCGTGAAATCAAGCTCGGCACGGAGAGCGCTTTCCGGCAGATAATCTGCGATCTTCGCTGCATCCAGCCCACGTCCGGCTTGGATCCTCTGCTTGACGATCTTTTCGATCAGATCTTCCTGATCGCTGTTGTCCGCAAGGCTGGTGGCCAGAACCGGTATCCATTCCAGTTTGCCTGTCTTCAAAACCAGATCGGCCACGTTGCCGACGGCCTTCTTGCGCGCCTCGGAATCTTCCGGATTGATCGCAAGCGCCCACAACAGAGCGGATTCCAGATCGTCTTTTTTCAAGGCATCGGCGCTTTGCACCCCGATGCTGTCTGCCGTCGCTGCGCTGATGGGCTTCCCGTCGAGCTGTTTACCGGAAAGAATGCGCAGTGCCTGATCGTAGCGGGCGTAACCGCGCATACGCGTCGGCCACATGCGTGCAACCGCCTTGTCCGCAATTGATGATGCCAGCCGGGGATCGATGATCGTGGCCGTTTGCGCCAGAGTGTTGAGCGCTGCATTCTTGGCCGTATCGTCCCTGATGCGATCAATCCGGTCCTCAGCCTTGTCCAGCAGTCCCATGGCATTTTGCCTGTCGCCGGAAGCAACAAGGGCTGCGTAGCTTCCAAGGGCAGCGACCTGCAGCTCCGGCAGAGACAGCGCATCGATCAGTTCCACCATGCGAACCCGTGCCGACGTTCGTTGCTCCGGGTCGGCAATTCGCCCCGTCATCTGCTGCTGCAACGCGGAGATGCTGGCCGACACCAGGCTGTCGTTATCGATGCCGTCGGTCGCCAGATTGTCGAGAGCCGTCTTTGCCTCCGGAGCCGCTGCGGCCCAGGATATCAGCTGGGCGACACCTGCCCGCGCCGCATCGAGAGCTTCAAGGCGCTGGCGGGCGTCCGTCGCACCATCCGCCTTCAGGACGTTCGCCGTCACTTCCTGCAAGACGGCACTGGCCTTGCCTGCCGAAACAGGCTGTGCTGCCGTGCCCTGCTGCGCAAATGCAACCGTAGTGACAAGGGGCATGTTTCCAGCCGGGAGCACAAGGCAGAAAGACAACGCCACCGCGCGCATCGACACCGATGCGCCTGCTGTTTTCGGCAACCACCGGCAATTGGAACCTGTTGGGCGGATGATGTCGCGTGTCATCATGCTTCCTTCGTCAGATCAACGTCATAAAAAACTGCGATACCGTGTGCAGGCAAAACGGCGTCCTCTCGGATCCCATAAAGGGGCCTGCACATGAATTTCCTGCGATTGAGAACTACGCCGTGCCGACCAGCGGCACACGTTGACGGACGGGAGGCTCCATGCCTCCCGCACTCACCTAGTTCGGCAACAGTTTGTTTTTCAGCTCGGCGATCCTTTGATTCAGGCCGAACCACGGGCCATTATCAAATCGAACGACAGCGGGGGTGCCCACCGCCAGTGACAGATCATGACCACCAAGATCGATCTTCACGGGCACCCGATCGCTTGTTGCTGCGGATTGTTCGCTGACCTTCGGCAATTGCGCCACGGTCACATCGTGCAGCACCGTGCCTTGCGGCAGATCGACACTCACATGCGGCGACTTGTAGAGCGACATCAGATGAGAGCGATCCACCATGGCCACGATATGCGGCTTGGCATCCGCAGCACGCAGGCCCAGCACCTGGGTTCCAGCCTTCACCTGCGTATCGATAGCCGCTCCGGTTGACTCGGCAATGCAGTCACACGACGAGACGACGGAAGTGCTTTGTCCGCTCTCGGTCAGCACCGTCAGGATACGTTCACCGCTTTTCACCGAGCCGCTGACCACGTTGGTAATGATGCCGTTGGCAGGCGCAAGAACCGGCGTCGTATAGACCGTCACCACCGCGCTGTCCGCCTCGAAGACCCACAAACGCTGGTAAAGGCTGCTTGCCAGAAAGGCGGCGAGCGCAAGTGACAGGCCAAGCGTTGCCACGACACCGGTGGCCTGCCGTAATTTGCCGGCGCCCGATACACCTTCGGCAGCTTTCCGTGGACGCAGCTTCACATCCCCGGATGCGCGCTTGGCGAAATCCAGAATGTCATTGCCTTCGACGATCTCGCCGCTGATATAGGAATCGTGGATGTAACGCAGCATGCGCTGGGCTGCGGGAGAAGGATCAACGAACTTCAGGCCGGTCCGGCCGGCTTCGGAACTGGAATGGCGCACTTCGGCCTTCACGTGCAGCACCATATCGAAGCCATCGAGAGGGATCTGCAACTGAAGAGGCAGAACCTTCCCCGGCTCGAAGTTTTCATTACCCGTTGCGACGCCGACGCCACCCAATGACCAGTCAATGGAGGAATATCTGTGCTGGTCGATGACGCATTTCAGCGGCAGCTTGTAGCGTGTATGCTGGCGTTGCTCATCCGCTTCGAAACTCACGACGCTCATATTCATTCTGGGCTCCTTCGCGGGTCAACGCATACCGAAGATCGCAGTCGTCGCCCCGATACCGGGGACCGACAATTGACCGACGAGCAACGCTATGAGGGTTACAAACAGGGTAATCGATAAGAGATGCATGTAGGTGGAAGACGCATTTTTCAGCGCAATCGCCCGGCTGGCACCGTTCGAGGACAGCGTTGTTTTCTGGCGCGTCCATTTCTGGCGGTCGAGATGGAAGAAAATATATGTTTTTATCACTGATCCGAAGACCTGGTTAAAATAGATGAAGAAAGGATAGAAAATCGATACGCGTGGCCGGGAATTGAACAGCATCAACGTCATGATGTAACGGGTGAGCAGCACCCAGGCGATATAGGCCGGGAAAATGAACGGATTGTCGAAAAGCCCGATCAGGATCACCATCACCAGCCCTGCCAGCGACGTCCACATGGAGATTCGCTGATCGAAAATCGTCCACCAGGTAAAGTAACCGATGCGCCAAGGACCGAGCGCAAGAGCGCGGCTGTTGGTTCGCAGCATGTTGCCGAACCAGCGGGTCATCAGTTGCCCCGCCGCCTGGAAAAAGCCGGATGTCGGCGGATCTTCAACCGTCGCAACGCTCACGTCCGGCACGTACAGCATGTGATAATTGTTGCGCAGCAGCCAGTACCAGCTCGATTTGTCATCGCCGGTCAAAAACTTCAGCCGGCCAAGCCGCCAATGCTCGATGTGGTCCGACTCCACCTGACGGATGAACTCCGGATCGGTGATGACGGATGCCCGGAACATCGACATTCTGCCGGTCAGCGTCAACACCCGCCGGGAAAGACCGTTCGAGGACATCAGAATGTGGCGCTGCGCGAAACGCAGTGAGTACCAGATGTGGAAAGATGACTTTCCGCGCACACGTGACGTTTCATCAGTCGTCAGCGCGCCAACCTTGCCATCGGCGAAGAAGCCAGCGCAACGGTCGACAAGGTTCTCCGGCACGATGGAGTCGCCATCGATGACGGCAACGACATCATCAGCGCGCGGCGCAAGCTTGGAAACGGCGCGGAAAGCATAGGCCAGCGCATCACGTTTTCCGCTGCCGTTGATCCGCACGATCACCAGCCGCACGTCGGTGTTTTCGCCGCAGATGAGACGATGCATCGAGCGGATCAGCCGCTGGTCGGACATTTCCACAATAGACGCAACGATAGTTGCCCCGCCCTGGGACAGAAGTGCGGCACGGAATGCAGCGCGATAGACTTCCGCAGTCGTATCACCGTCAATGCGAAAGCTTGTTACGATGAGGTAGGCATGCGGCGCCTGTCCGTTTTCGGCACCCCGCTGCATATGGAGATCGGCGCGGGTCCGCATTTTTGGAAAAACGATACCGCGATAGATGTTGGAACGCACAAAATGGAGAATGCCCCAGGAGTAGCGCCATACGGCAAGAGCACCCAGACCGAGCAGAAGGCCGGTATTCGCACCAAAAAGCACGCCTTCCGGAACGACAACGATCAAACTGGCAAGAGCAAGCACAAACAGCAGGTGCGCTGGAAGGCTCTCACTCCAATAAACAATAGCGGACTGCTCCCCCGCCTGAGAAACCGGCGCTGCCGACAATCGATCAACAGGCAATACTTCACCAGGGAGACCGAGCATTCTCGTTTCGAGATTGCGTCTCATGGTATAATCCATCAATAAAATAAAGTTGCGCACTTACATGAAATGCTAATTAAAATAGAGAAATTAAATGCGATATACCATTTTATATTAAACCATTTTTAGAATAATTCAAACTATAAATTCGAAAATAAACCATTATTTATTATATTTATACAGCATCATCCAGATAGCGGACGGGTATTTCCCATAACACGACCTTTGGAGGGACTTTTGAATCCAGATTTTGCAGAAATTCCCGCATGGGTATGAATGGCCCCTTGCCCTCTTTGGCGTAATTGAGCACGTCAACCCCGCAATGCGTTTTCAACTGGTCCTCGAACGACCAGAGTGGATTCGCGCTATAGCTCGTGCCTACAAGGACAACCTGATCGTCCGGCTCCGCACCGGACTCCCCACCCGCAAACAGCGCATCGGCATCATCAATCTTGGCAGCGGCCGAAAGGGGCTCGATGACATCAGCGGCGTATCCGGACAACATCCAGCCAGCATCGACAAACTTCGCCAGATCACCAACGTGATGGACTCTCGCCTGGGATACACTGTCGAACACCGTCTTTGTCAGCTGCTCGCGACCGGGCATCGCCAGGCAGGCGGCCTTGGCCGCAAGACCGCTGCCTTTGACGGTCCAGTGCGTATCCGACCGAAGAAACAGTTCTTCCGGCTTTGCCGACCCAAAGGTGACAGCTACATCCGCAGCAGATATCCCCTTGTCGCGCAGAAAGATCATGAAGCGTTCATAGAGATCGGCGTTGGCTGCCGGCAGGATGTTGTTTCCCAGTTCGTCGGCGACAACCTGCGCCTTGGGCGGGATCGGCACGATTACGAGGGTACTGCCTTTCTCCGCCAGCGTGGCACGAATACCGGCAATCCTCTCGAAAGACGTTTTCAGGTTGTCCTCGGATGTCCGGCTCCACGCAAATTCCTCTGCCGTAAAAAGCCAGCCATTGCTGCCAACGATTGCGCCTTTCCGTGCCTCACCGAAAACGCCCAGCGAAACGGCATTGAAGAGCTCGACGGCAAAACCGGTGAACGGCAATTCCCTCTCATAGCTCTCCTCAAGACGGCTGGTCACCTTGCCGGTCAACACATCGGCAAAGGCATCCACCTTCAGGTCTTCATCCGGCATGTCAGCCACATAGTTGGCCGTGATACCCGCCCCTGCCAGCAGAAGAAAAAGAACCGACGCGGTTGAAAGCAAACGTGGTGAAATCATGCGCCGGACTCCCTAGAACTGGAAATAAAGGAAGGGTGAATCATTGTCGGCGGTCAACTTGAGGATCGACACCATGCCAAGGAAGCACACGATCCCCGTCGCGGCCAGCGCCATGCCCGCCGTCGATGGATAAAGTTGCATGTGGATCAACCGTTCGGCCGGGAAGGTCCGGTTGAACCATGGCTCGACAAACACCACCACCACACCAACCGCAAGCGAGGCGACAGCGAAGTTTTTGATCTGCCAGGAAATATCCGGCTGGATGCTGAAACCGTTCAGGCCAATCATGCCACGGTACATGTCGAGCGCGCTGTGAACGTCGAGCGACCGGAACATGACCCATCCCAGCATCACAAGCACCAGGGTCCAGCCAAGAGCCAGGACGGAACGTCTGTCGGATGGCTTGATACCGGCAAGACGCTCCAGCGCCAGAATCCCGCCATGCCAGATACCCCAGAGCACGAATGTCCAGTTGGCGCCGTGCCACAGACCACCCAGCACCATGGTGATGAACAGGTTGAAATATGTTCTCGCCGTTCCAAGCCTGTTTCCACCAAGCGGAATATAAAGATAGTCACGCAGCCACGCAGACAGGCTGAGGTGCCAGCGACGCCAGAATTCGGTAATGGAGCGAGAGACATAGGGGCAGTCGAAATTCTCGATGAAGCGAAATCCCATCATCATCCCGAGGCCGACGGCCATGCTGGAGTAACCCGAGAAATCGAAATAGAGCTGTATCGAATAGGCAACGGCCCCCAGCCATGCCTCGGCAAAAGTCGGATCGGCCTTGGCGAAAATGGCATCGGCAATGGGCGCGACCGAATCCGCGATCAGAACTTTTTTCGCCAGCCCCGCAAAGAAGCGAATTCCGCCTTCGGCAAAAAGCTCGAGGGAATGCTGGCGATACATGAACTGGTGCGCGAGATCCTTGTATCGCAGCACAGGCCCGGCGACGAGCTGCGGAAAAAGTGCCTTGAACGCCGCAAAATCGAAGAAGTTCTGCGCTGGCGGCGCGTCTTCCCGATAAATATCGATGAGGTAGGAAATTGCCTGAAATATATAAAACGAGATGCCGATAGGCAGCAGGATACGTGCATGCCAGGACGTGAACGGCTCTCCGCCATTAAACAGGTCCGCTAGACTATCCATGAAGAAATTGCAGTATTTGAAGTAACCCAGCACCAGCAGTGGCCCGGTTATCGAAATGATCAGCAATCTCTTCCGCGCTTGTGCCGTATGTTCCACATGGATCAGCTTTCCGAAGACGTAGCTCCAGAGCGTCACCAGGAAGAGCAGAGCAAGATAATCCATCCTCCACCATCCATAGAATAGATAGGAGAACAGAAGTATAACCAGAGATTTATACCGGAAAGGAACGGAGAAATAGACACCGAACGCAATCGGCAAAAACATAAATATGAATAAAACTGATGAAAAAACCATGTTCATCGACTTTCTTCATGAAGGTCGAATTAAATATGCCGATATAAGAATATGAATTATTGCGGGAGTCAACAATTGTGTTAATAAAAAATTAATCAGCTTGAAAAGACGTCGGAAATTGACATTCAATTCACAATTGCAGAAAATGGATTTTAGAATTTTTTTTCACGCCGCATACAGAACAGCCTGCGATCATTGTCTTTGTTTTATCACGTCATTTGCAAAGTACGGATAAAAACTACCATATAATATCTGCCTAAAAGAAAAAATCAGATTATTTTTTTATATTTTTTTACAAGAATGGAAAATAAATCCAACAAGCACTGAATGAAGCCTGACCGGGCAGGCGGCAATTTCGCCCGCAGGGACGACGATATCCGAATAATTTTACCCGATGAAAGTCGGGGCATCACTGAGCCAGTGTCGAGGAGCAGGCATGAAACAGCGCAAGCCTGCAACCGCACAAGTACCATCATCAGGGACATTTGCTTGACGCCTGAGACGCCCTCACTCAGGTCATCCATGTTTTCTGTTGCTTGCCGATTATACATTTTATATGTCCGGAACGGTTGCAGGGAGCCGCCGAATGTCCGCTTTGAAAAGAAGAACAAAAACACCGGTCCTCGTCGATCGTATCGAAGAGTTTGTCGGAAAAGTAAGCCAGGCAATGGCCGACAGCGAGGAAACCCGCAACAAGCAGATCCGCGACCTGTGGGACGAGGAAGTCCGTTTCCATTTCGACAATGGCCGAACGGAAAAGACACTCGAACTCTACATCATGAAGTACCGCTATGCCTTGAAGGCAAAGTTCGGACCGAAAAGCACGCCTCTTGCCATCTGCAACATGAAGAAACTGCGCGAGCGGCTGAAAAACTACATCGCCTCCGCCGAATATCCGAAGACTGGCGTGGCCACATCGATTGTCGAGAAAATCGAACGGGCGGAATTCAACACGGCCGGGCGCAAGCCGACAGTCCTTCTGCGCATTTCCGATTTCATTTCGGCCATGAATGGCATGTCGTCGAGGGAAGATATGGCCGCTCTCTGGGACAATGAACTGCAGACAATGCAGGGCAAGGCCCGCACGACGATCATCTCTTACATCACCAGATATCGCAACGCCATCAGGGAGGCGTTCGGCGAAGAGCACCCCATGCTGAAGATCGCCACCGGCGACGCGGCGATGTATGATGACCAGCGTCGGGCCAAGATGGAGAAAATCGCAACCAAACACGGCGCGCTGGTTACATTCGAAAACTACAAACAGGTCTTGAAGATCTGCAATGACTGCCTTCAATCCACCGACCCGCTGATGATCGGCATCGGGCTTATCGGCCTGACGGGACGGCGGCCTTACGAAGTCTATACACAGGCCGAGTTTTCCCCCGCCCCCTATGGCAAGGGCGTTTCCAAGTGGAGCATCCTGTTCAACGGACAGGCCAAGACGAAGCAGGGCGAAGGCACGAAGTTCGGCATCACCTATGAAATTCCGGTGCTGACCCGCTCGTCAACCATTCTGGCGGCATATGACCGGCTGCGCAAAAGCAGCCAGGGCATTCTCTGGCACAAGATGTCGATCGACGATTTTTCCGCCGAAACCCGCCTGCCGCTGCGCGATGCCGTTTTCAACCTTTTCGAGACCATCTGGCCGAAGGAGGAGATGCCCAAGCCGTATGGACTGCGCCACCTCTATGCCGAGGTTGCCTACCATTTCTTTGCCCCGCCGCATGTCACGAAAAACAGCTACTTCGCAGCCATTCTCGGTCACAACAACAACGACCTAGAAACATCGCTATCCTACATGACCTACACGCTGCCGGAAGATCGCGACGACGCCGAAGTGCGCGCAAAGCGCATCACGGAGCGTACCTTGCGCCAGTTGGCGAACATCACCCCTGCATCCTTCGAAAACGAGACGAGATAAAGATATCCCGACCGTATCGGGGATAAAGCCTATTCTCAGATGAGATGCAAATGCGCGTCCCGACCAAGGCTGGGCGCAAAACCGCCGAAGCGAGAAAAAGCTGATCGTGTTCGTTGACAATGCCCGCGAAGAAACGTCTTCGCGGGCATTGCTTCAGGTCAGAAACTTAGTAATGCACCGACAGGCTGTCGATGGGCTTCGTGTTGGGCGGAGTGAACTTTGTCAGGTCGATTCCTTCAACGGCAGACCGGTACTCTTCCATGCTCGGCGTGCGACCAAGGATCGCCGACAACACCACGACCGGGGTCGAGGCCAGCAGGGATTCGCCCTTCTTTTCACTGGAGTCTTCCACGACGCGGCCCTGGAACAGACGGGTCGAGGTTGCAAGAACAGTATCGCCCTTCCCGGCCTTTTCCTGGTTGCCCATGCACAGGTTGCAGCCGGGGCGCTCGAGATAGAGGATGTTCTCATACTCGGTGCGATTGACCGTTTTCGGCTTCACGTCATCGAACTCGAAGCCCGAATACTTCTGAAGGATTTCCCAGTCGCCTTCGGCCTTCAGCTCATCGATGATGTTATAGGTCGGAGAGGCAACGACGAGCGGTGCCTTGAACTCGATCTTGCCTTCCGCCTTCTCGATGTTCTTCAGCATCTGGGCCACGATCTTTATGTCGCCCTTGTGAACCATGCACGAACCGACGAAACCGAGATCGACCTTCTTGGCGGCGCCATAGTAGGAAACCGGGCGGATCGTGTCGTGGGTGTAACGCCGGGAAACATCGGCATTGTTCACATCGGGGTCGGCGATCATCGGTTCATCGATCAGATCCAGATCCACCACAACCTCGGCGAAGTACTTGGCATTGTCGTCAGGGGTCAGCGCAGGCGTTTCACCCGAGCGGATCTCGGCGATGCGCTGATCCGCCTTGGCGATCAGTCCCTTGAGCGTGCCCGCGGCATTGTCCATGCCCTTGTCGATCATGATCTGGATACGCGACTTGGCGATCTCCAGCGACTCGATCAGCGTCTCGTCCTGGCTGATGCAGATCGAGGCCTTGGCCTTCATCTCGGCCGTCCAGTCGGTAAAGGTGAAGGCCTGGTCGGCGAGCAGCGTGCCGATGTGGACTTCGATGATACGACCCTGGAAGACGTTGTCGCCGTGCTGCTGAAGCATCTGCGCCTGCGTGGCGTGAACCACGTCGCGGAAGTCCATATAGGGCTGCATCGTGCCCTTGAACGTAACCTTGACCGATTGCGGGATCGGCATGGTCGCCTCGCCGGTTGCCAGCGCCAGCGCCACGGTGCCGGAATCCGCGCCAAAGGCCACACCCTTCGACATGCGGGTGTGGCTATCGCCGCCGATGATGATCGCCCGGTCATCCACGGTGATGTCGTTCAGCACCTTGTGGATTACGTCCGTCATGGAGTGGTAGACGCCCTTCGGGTCACGCCCTGTGATGACGCCGAAATTGTGCATGAAGGACATGAGCTTCGGAGTGTTGGCCTGCGCCTTCTTGTCCCATACGGATGCCGTGTGGCAGCCCGACTGATAGGCGCCATCCACCAGCGGCGAAATGACGGTGGCCGCCATCGCTTCCAGCTCCTGCGCGGTCATCAGGCCGGTGGTATCCTGCGAGCCGACGATGTTGACCTTGACGCGAACGTCGGAACCGGCATGCAGCACCTTACCCGGTGTTACGCCGACGGCATTGCGGTTGAAGATCTTCTCGACAGCCGTCAGGCCTTGGCCCTCGATGCTGATTTCCTTGTTCGGGGCAAAGACCGGGGTCGGCTCGACGCCGAGCGTCTGGGCGGCAAACGTCTGCAGCTTCTTGCCAAAGACGATGGCATAGGAGCTGCCAGCCTTCATGAACTCCATCTTCTGCGGCGTGAAGGCGGCAGCGACATCGACCAGTTCATTGCCGTTCTCGTCGCGAAGCTTCTTGTTCTTGGCGTCGATCTTCAGCACGGTACCCGTCTCGACCGAATATTTCTGCTCAAGGATCGGGTTGCCGTCATTGTTGAGGATCGGCTTGCCGTTCTCGTCGAGCTTCTTGACCCAGTTCTTCAGGTTGATGCCGATACCGCCGGTCACGTCGACGGTAGTCGCGAAGATCGGCGAGATACCGTTGGTGCCGGCGACGATCGGAGCAATGTTGACGAAGGGCACATAGGGGCTGGCCTGCTTGCCGGTCCAAAGCGCCACGTTGTTCACGCCCGACATGCGCGAAGAGCCGACGCCCATCGTGCCCTTTTCGGCGATCATCATCACGCGCTTGTCCGGATGCTTCTGCTGCAGCGCCACGATTTCCTGCTGCGCTTCCGGCGAGATCATACACTGGCCGTGTAGCTGGCGATCGGAGCGCGAATGCGCCTGGTTGCCCGGCGACAGAAGGTCGGTCGAGATATCACCTTCGGCGGCGATGAAGGTCACAACCTTGATTTCGTCCTCGACATCCGGAAGCTTGGTAAAGAACTCGGCCTTGGCATAGCTTTCGAGCACATCCTTGGCGATGGCGTTGCCCGCCTTGTAGGCATCGCGCAAACGGAACATGTCGGCGTCGTAGAGGAAGACCTGGGTCTTCAGCACCTCGCCGGCCTTGCCGGCAATCGCTGCGTCATCGCCAAGCGCGATGTCGAGCAGCACTTCGATCGAGGGGCCGCCCTTCATATGCGACAGAAGCTCGAGGGCGAATTCGGGAGTGATTTCCTGAACGACCGCTTCGCCGAGAATGATCTTCTTCAGGAACGCAGCCTTTACGCCAGCCGCGCTGGTCGTGCCCGGCAGAGTGTTGTAGATGAAGAACTTCAGGGCATCCGGCCGGTGCTCGCTTCCGGCATCCTCAATCAGCGTGATGATTTCGCTTAGGAGCGCGCCGTCATCGATAGGTTTGGGAGCGAGCCCTTGAGTTTCTCTGCTTTTAATTTCTGCCAGGTAATCGGAATACAGGTTCATCACAGTCCCAACGTCATTAGTTTATTGGCGCTGAAACGCAGCACCACCGAACGGTATCGTTAGACGGCCCAAGGCCTTCGGGTTTGGAGTACGTCAACAAATGCCGTGTGACAAGATACCGCATTTCACTAAAAAAATGGTTTTTTCCGATCAAGTTTTAGGACTCGAACTGATCATATTCACATGCCCGCAATTTCATGGGCATGCCGCGACGTATTCAGCGAACTGTCACAACATATCGCAGAAGGTTGGTCAGCAGTGCCCGCCCATATAGCCGCGGTTTATCCCGACTTCGAACACAAAGGTAAAGCGCACGCTCAGATCAGGCTTCATCAAGCGCTAATGTGCGGAAATCCATGATCTTGTCGCAACGGACAGCCGCCGTTTCGGGAACGGACCCAAGGCCCGTTCCGCATGAAATCACACCGCGCAGCGCCTTGAAACTCTCCACCCGCATCCGAATGGTCGGCCGCCTGCCGGGTTCATTCGCCAACCGTCTGAGAAACTGCGACGAAGCCACATTCTCGTTCAGTGCGATCAGCGGATGATCCCGAATACTGGCATAGGTGAGCGACCCGCTCAGCGAAAAATCTCGCGGAACGATCGCCACCAGCCTGTCGGGTAGAAATCGCCACCGCTCCAGACCGTCCATGTCCGCCTCACCTGCCCTGAGAAGATCGACCCCTTCCAGAGTGGGTGTGTCTTTCACCCGGACAAAGGCAAACACGGCCACGATGCTACCCTATCAGATGCTGCGATGAGCCTTATCTGGAGTTTGCTTTTCGCCACTCTGCAAACATTGAAAGGTTGTTCTCGTCGGTCGCAGGATAAAGTCCGATGATCGTATGCCCGGCCTTCACCCGCTCTATGACGAAATCCTCGTAAGCCGTCATCTCGACGGCCTCATCGGCAATCTCGTCGGCGATCTCAGCCGGAATGACGATAACGCTGTCGTCGTCGCCGACCATGATATCGCCCGGGAACACCGCCACATCGCCGCAGCCGATCGGTACATTTATATCGATCGCCTCATGCAAGGTCAGGTTCGTCGGGCTGGAGGGGCGATTGTGATAGGCTGGAATGTCCAGTTCGCCGATCGTCATCGCGTCTCGGAAACCGCCATCGGTCACGACGCCTGCCCCGCCGCGCACCATCAGCCGGGTGATCAGGATATCACCGGCGGAGGCCGCACGCGGATCCTTGCGGCTATCCATGACGAGAACCGAACCTTCAGGGCACGTTTCGATGGCATGACGCTGCGGGTGCTTTGGATCACGGAACACTGTCATCGGATTGCGATCCTCGCGTGCCGGCATGTAGCGCAGCGTAAACGCTGGTCCGACCATGTTGCGGCCCTTGGGCCGGACAGGACGTACATCCTGAATCGTCTGGTTCTTCAGACCGCGCTTGTAGAGCGCCGAGCAGAGCGTCGCAACGGAGACGCCCATCAGTTTTTCACGGGTTGCGGGGTTCATTTTTCCTCCTCGATAATCCAGTGAGTGCATTTGTCAGTTGATCGCCGGTTCCGGCACCTTGGCGCCGAATTCCGTCTTCAGGAAATCGAAATCGCAGCCTTTGTCGGCCTGCTCGATATGCTTGGTGAACATGAAGCCGTAACCGCGCTCGTAACGCGGCTCCGGCGCCACCCATGCAGCCTTTCGCACCGTGAGTTCCTCGTCGGACACCAGCATGTTGAGACTGCGGGCCGGAATATCGAGTTCCACCATGTCACCGGTCTTCAGGAGTGCCAGCGGACCACCGACAAAGGCTTCCGGTGACACATGCAATACGCAGGCGCCGAAACTGGTGCCGGACATGCGGGCATCCGAAATCCGCACCATGTCGCGAAGACCGAGCTTCAACAGCGCCTTCGGCATGGGAATCATGCCCCATTCCGGCATGCCCGGCCCACCTTGCGGTCCGGCGTTGCGAAGTACCAGCACCGTCTCCGGCGTCAGCGGATAATCCGGATCGTCGATGATCGTCTTCAGTTCCGTATAGCTGTTTGCGACCAGAGCCGGGCCTTTATGCCGGTGGAATTTCGGATCACAGGCAGCAGGCTTGATAACCGCGCCATCGGGGCAGAGATTGCCCTTCAGGACCGCCAGCGACCCTTCGTGATAGACCGGGTTGGAAAGCGGGCGGATGACATCCTCGTTGTAGATTTTCACCTGATCCAGCCCGTCTGTCAGCGGCTTGCCGGTCACGGTGATCGCGGTTGGATCAAGCTTGTCACCGAGTTGCTTCATCAAGGCCCGAAGGCCGCCTGCATAGAAGAAATCTTCCATAAGGTAGGTCGTGCCGGAAGGGCGAATGTTGGCGATGACCGGCGTCTTGCGACCGATACGATCGAGATCGTCGAGTTCCAGCGGCACGCCGGCGCGGCGCGCCATGGCGATCAGGTGGATGATCGCATTGGTCGAACAACCCGTCGCCATCGCCACCGTCACCGCATTGTTGACGGCAGCGGGGGTGATCACCTTCTCCGGCGTCAAATCCTCCCACACCATCTCGACGATCCGCCGCCCGCAGGCAGCGGACATGCGCTGGTGGTTGGCGTCAGCGGCCGGAATGGAAGAGGCGTTCGGCAGCGTCAGCCCCATCGCTTCGGCAATCGCCGTCATGGTCGAGGCGGTCCCCATCGTCATGCAATGACCGTAGCTTCGGGCAATGCCCCCCTCGATGCCCTGCCATTCCTCTTTGGAAATCGTCCCGGCCCGCCTCTCGTCCCAGTATTTGAAGCCGTCCGTGCCGGACCCCAGCGCCTTGCCGGCATAGTTGCCGCGCAGCATTGGTCCGGCAGGAAGGTAGATGAAGGGAATCGCCATCGACACCGCGCCCATGACCAGGCCCGGCGTGGTCTTGTCGCAGCCGCCCATCAGCACCGCACCGTCGACAGGGTGCGAGCGTAACAGCTCCTCCGTCTCCATCGCCAGCATATTGCGATAGAGCATGGTCGTCGGCTTGACGAAGTTTTCCGACAGCGACAGCGCCGGCAATTCTATAGGGAACCCGCCTGCCTGCAGCACGCCGCGCTTCACCCATTCCGCCCGTTCACGGAAATGCATATGACAGGGCTGCGCATCCGACCAGGTGTTGATGATCGCGATGATCGGCCGGCCTTCCCAGTCTTCCGGCGCATAACCCATCTGCATAGTACGCGACCGGTGGCCGAAAGACCGCTGGTCATCCGGCATCATCCAGCGCGCCGAGCGCAACTCCTCGTAAGTCTTCTTTCTGCCTGCCATTCCTCACTCCTCGCGCCACAAGGCGCTCCCGACCTGCTCTTCAGAAGCTGATCTCGTTTTCTGCAATAAAATTCGAAAGGGTAGCCTGTTGCTGCGCCGTCAAAGGCCAGGCCGAAGGCGGGCGGGTCCTGCCGCAATCATGCCCGATCATTGCAAGCGCCGCCTTCACCCCGGTCACATTCGTTCCGTTCATTTCTTCCGCGCGAACGGCCTCGAATGCCTTCATGCCATCGATGAGCCGGTTGGCGCCCGCATAGTCGCCCGCCGCCAGCGCCGCATGGATGGCGACCGACCTTTGCGGCCAGACATTGATGAGGCCGGACGTAAACCCTTTGGCACCCACGGCGTAAAGCGCCGGTGCCCAGATCTCCGCCAGACCACCCACCCAGACGATCTTCGGGTCGCACGCCGCCATGGCTTCCGACAGTTTCAACGGGTTGGGCGTCGCCCATTTGACGCCGATGACGGACGGGATCGCGCAGAGATCGGCGATCGCCTTTACGCCGATCGCATCGTTGCGCAGGTATAGTACGACCGGCAGTCCGTCCGCGGCATCCACCACCGCACGCACGTAATCGACAAGCCCTCGCGGTGAAGAAAACGGATCGGGCGGCTGATGGACCATCAAGGCCCAAGCTCCGGCCCGGCGCGATACGGATGCCAACCGGCAGGCATCGCGGATGCCTCGCCCTACGCCCGCCACCAGCGGCACGCGCCCGGCCACATGTTCGGCAGTGGCCTGCACCATGGCCTCGGCTTCATCGAGCGTCAGGGCGTAGAATTCGCCGGTATTGCCATTGGCGACCATGATATGCACGCCCGCAGCGATCGCACGATCAACGATGGGCTTTTGCCGCATGGGAAGGATATCTCCTCCCTCGTCATAAGGCGTCACAAGGATACCGGATATGCCGGTGAGCGCGGATTTCAGCTCTTCTGTCATCGCGTCCTCACCATGCATGCGAAGGGATATGGAAACAGCACAGCCATCTCGTCACTCCGTGAACGCTTCTTCACGTTTGCGGCTGATACTCGGCGACAGCACGAGGACCAGAACCAGAACCGCAAAGACCAGAAGCGACAGGCTGAGCGGGCTGCGCACGAATATCGACGGATCGCCCTGACTGATCAGCATGGCGCGGCGGAGGTTCTCCTCCAGCATCGGCCCTAGAATGAAGCCTAGCAGCAGCGGCGCGGGCTCGAAGCGCATCTTGGAGAGCGCAAAGCCGATGACACTGAAACCGGCCATGACGAACACGTCGAAAACGCTGTTGTTGATGCTGTAGGCGCCGATGCAACAGAAGCCGATGATTGCCGGGAAGAGCAGATGGTAAGGCACGGTGAGCATGCGAACCCAGAGCCCGATCAGCGGAAGGTTGAGGATGACGAGCATCAGGTTGCCAGACCACATGGAGACGATCATGCCCCAGAAAAGATCAGGCTCGTCCGAAATCACGTTCGGACCGGGGGTAATGCCCTGGATGATCATTGCGCCCACCATCAGCGCCATCACCGGATTGCCGGGAATACCGAGCGTCAACATCGGAATGAACGAGGTCTGTGCACCGGCATTATTGGCGCTTTCCGGTGCCGCAACGCCTTCGATGGCACCCTTGCCAAATTCGGCGCTGTTCGGCGAGATCCGTTTCTCCACAGCGTAGGAGGCGAAAGAGGCGAGCATTGCACCGCCGCCCGGCAACACGCCGAGAAATGATCCAAGCGCCGTACCGCGTAGGACAGGAGCGACAATCCGTTTGAAGTCATCTTTCGTCAGCATCAGCCCGGTGACGCGCTTCACGCCGACCGAACGTTCATGTTCGGTTTCCAGATTGCGCAGGATTTCGCAGATACCGAAGATTCCCATGCTGACGGCGACGAAATTGAGCCCGTCGTAAAGCTCAGGAATATTGAAAACATAACGCGGTGTGCCGCTTTCCACATCCGTCCCGACCGTTCCGAGGATCAGGCCGAAAATGATCATCGCAAAGGCTTTCAAAAGCGATCCGCTGGCGAGTGCCACGGAAGCCACGAGCCCCAGAACCATCAGCGAGAAATATTCCGCCGGTCCGAAATTGAGCGCGACGGCGGCAAGCGGCGGCGCGGCAACCGCCAGCAGAATGGTCGCCACCGTACCGGCAAAGAAGGATCCGAGCGCTGCAGTCGCAAGTGCGGCACCCGCGCGGCCATTACGTGCCATTTGATAGCCATCGATGGCCGTCACGACGGACGAGCTTTCGCCCGGAAGATTGATGAGAACAGCAGTGGTCGAGCCGCCATATTGCGCGCCGTAAAAAATGCCGGCAAGCATGATAAGGGCCGATTCCGGTGGCAGGCCGAACGTGATCGGCAGAAGCATGGCGATGGTCGCCGTCGGCCCGAGCCCCGGCAAAACACCAATCGCTGTGCCGAGCAGACAGCCGATAAAACCATAAAGCAGGTTCATCGGCATGAAGGCGGTCGAGGCACCAAGCCACAGGTTGGAGAAGATATCCATAAACAATCCAATCGGTTTTCGTCAGCCGGCCAGAGGCCCCGGATACAAAAGTCAGAATAGTTCGCCGATGAAGGGAACCCATGGACCGAAGGCTGAGACGGGAAGCGACAGAAGCTTGGTGAACAGCAATACGGAACAGACCGAAAGAAACAGGCCGAGCAGGATCGAATGACGCCAGCTGGAATAGCGGCTAGCGGTCGCAACCCCGATGATCAGCAGGAACATGGTGGGTGCCAGCCCAAGCCCGGAAAGTGCCAGACCGAAACCGACCGGCCCCAGTATCACCAGGACATAGGCCTTCCAGTTCCAGCTTTCCGGCTCGTTGTCTTCAGCGACAACCATCAGCGACTGGATAATGATGAGAGCGCCGATCACCATCAGAAGAAGGCTCAGCATGGTCGGAAAATAGCCCGGCCCCATCTGAAAGGAATTGCCGACCTGCAGGTCCCGGCCAAACCAGATGAACAGCAGGCTGACACAGATCATCGTCAGGCCGCCAAGAAAATCTCGGCCATTTTTAATCTTCAGCATGGCATGATACTCGCGTGGAAAAGATGTGCCGGCCGGCGACAAAACCGGCCAGCAGATTGCTTTACTGCAGCGGCACGTTGGCAGCCTTGATCACCTCGGCCCATTTGGCCGTTTCCTTGTCGATGAAAACCTGGAACTCGGCGGATGTATTGCCGATCGGCGTCACGCCCATCGCCTTGAGCTTTTCCTGCATCGCAGGTTCGGCAATGATCGCCTGAACTTCCTTGGAAAGCTTCTCGACGATTTCCGGCGGCGTACCGGGAGGAGCAAATAGACCGTGCCAGGAGGTCGCCTCAAAGCCGGGAATGACGCTTGCCATGGTTGGCACGTCAGGCAGAAGATCGGCCTTTTCCAGACTCGTGACGGCAAGCGCCTTCACCTTTCCGCCTTTCACCTGCTGGGCTGCCGTCGGAATGTTGTCGAACATCATGTCCACATGCCCGCCCACGACATCGAGGATCGCCTGGCTGCTGCCCTTGTAGGGAACATGGGTGATCTTGATGCCGGCCTTGGTCGCCAGCAGTTCACCGGCCAGATGGATGGACGTACCGACCCCGGAAGACGCATAGGTATGCTTGCCTGGTTCCGTCTTCAGGAACGCCACAAGCTCCTCGACGTTGTTTGCCTTGATCTTGTCGGGGTTGACGACAAGAACGTTCGGTAGGCTGGCGATCAACGAAATCGGCGCAAAGCCCTTTTCCTTGTCGTAAGGCAAGGTCTTGTAGAGTGTCTGGTTGATAGCGTTCGAGCTGACCGTACCCATGCCGATCGTGTAACCATCCGGCTTGGCACGGGCGAGATCGCCGAGGCCGATGTTACCGCCTGCACCAGGCTTGTTTTCAACGATGAAGCGCTGCCCCAGCCTCTTGTCCAGCTCCTCGGCGACGAGGCGACCAAATGTGTCTGTATTGCCGCCCGCTGCAAATGGAACGATCACCGTCACCGTTTTGGTCGGGTATTCATCAGCCCGGCTAGCCTGAAAGCCAGCTGCGCATAATACGGCCGTTGCGGCCGCCAGCGTCATGAAACGCTTGAGGTTCATTTTACTTCCTCCACTTTTCTGGCCTCCGGCCAGTGCTACCGATCCACTCTTCGAAACCCTCCTTGCGAAGAAATGGAAGCGCTTTCATTTTAGCGCCAAAAAGCCTGTCGGCAAGCATGCGGTCAATTTTTTTAAATCAATTTATTCAATGTCTTAAATAAAACAGTATCAAAAACTTCATATCGCCTCTTGATTGATTGCAAAATGAAAGCGTAAATCATTTTTGGCTAGGAGTGCCCAGAATGTACGAACTCGACAAAAACAGATATGCCAGCACGAATGGTCCGGTGACACTTGCCGACATCGCCAAGCTGGCGGGCGTTTCTCCGGTCACGGTATCCCGCGCCATCAACACCCCCGCGCTTGTCAAACCCCGGACGCTGGAAGCAATTGAGCGTGTGATCGCCAAAACAGGCTATGTGCCTAACCTTCTCGCGGGTGGCCTCGCTTCCAGACGAACACGCCTCATCGCGGCCGTTGTCCCCTCGGTCGCCAGCACCATCTTCGCCGAGACCATTGAAGGCCTTAATGCCGAACTGGTGTCTGCCGGTTACCAGCTGTTGCTCGGTCTCTCCGGTTACGATCCCACTCGCGAACTGGAACTCACACGGGCAATTCTCGCGCGGCGGCCAGATGGTATCATCCTGACAGGCATCACCCATATGAAAGAAACCCGCGCCATGTTGACGGGTGCCGGACTGCCGATTGTCGAGATATGGGATTCCACCCCCTCGCCGCTCGACACGGCGGTTGGCTTCTCACATTCCGCCGTTGGCGCACTGGTCGCCGAGCATCTGCTGATCAGGGGTTACGATCGCTATGCGCAGGTCGGCGCCAACGACCCCCGCGCTGTCCAGCGCCGGGATGGTTTCGTCAATCGCCTGAAGGGTATTGCCGATGTCGAGTTGCCGGCTCTGGAAATGAATTCGCCTTCAACGTTCCGGGACGGCCGTATCGCCATGGCACAGCTTCTTGATCGTGGCGAAGGCTCTCTTGGGGTGTTCTGCTCCTCGGACGTCGTTGCTCATGGCGCCTTGGCGGAGGCACATGCCCGTGGGTGCCGCATGCCGGATGAACTTGCAATCGTCGGCTTCGGCGACTTCGATTTCGCGCCTTATACCCACCCGCCACTCACAACCGTGCGGATCGATCGCCGCGAGATTGGCACCAAAGCTGCACGCTCCATCCTGCGCAAGATTGACGGCGACAAGAATGTGGAAGCGATGATCAACATCGACTTCCAAATCGTTGCGCGTGGAACGGCCTGATAGGGCCAGACTTACGGCCGCTTGCCGAACTCCGCCGTTGCCCGCGTCCAATGCGCTGCCTGCTCCGAAAGGGTAATTCCGAGGCCTGCACGGTTCGGAACCAGCATCCGGCCGTCCTTGATCTCCAGCCGCTCATTGAAAAGCGGATCGAGCCAGTCGAAATGCTCCACCCAGGGCTCAAGCTCGTAGGCCGCGGCCAGATGCAGGTGAATTTCCATGGCGAAATGCGGCGCAAGCTGCAGTTTCTTTGCTTCCGCCAGCGCGCAGATCTTCAGGAACTGGGTGATGCCACCAACACGTGGCGCATCCGGCTGAATGAAATCGACGGAATTGTTCTGGATCAGCGCGATATGCTCCAGCACGCTGACCAGCATTTCGCCAGTGGCAATCGGTGTATCGAGTTGCGCCGCCAGTGCTGCATGGCCTTCAACGTCGTAGGCGTCGAGCGGCTCCTCGATCCATGTTAGATGATAAGGCTCCATGAGGCGACCGAAACGTATGGCGTTGGGACGATCCCATTGCTGGTTGGCATCAACCATCATCGCCGCACGCCCGCCGATTTTCTCATGAACGGCAGCGACGCGTTTCAGATCGACCGCCATGTCGGGCTGACCGACCTTGATCTTGATGCCGCCGATACCGGCCGCGATCGACTGCTCCACGTTCTCGATAACCTCCTCGATCGGCGAGGAGAGGAAGCCGCCGGAGGTATTGTAGCAGCGCACGCTGTCACGATGTGCACCGAGCAACTTGGCGAGAGGCAGGCCGGCACGTTTCGCCTTCAGATCCCAGAGCGCTACATCAAAGGCCGCGATTGCCTGCACGGCAAGACCGCTACGCCCCACGGAAGCTCCCGCCCAACACAGCTTGTTCCATAGCTTGCCGATATCGTTCGGATCCTCGCCGATCAGGATGTTCGCAATCTCTTTCGCGTGCTCGTACTGCCCGGGCCCACCGGCACGCTTGGAATAGCTGAAACCGATACCGCTATGGCCGTTCTTTGTCTCTATTTCGGCAAACAGGAACGCCACTTCCGTCAACGGCTTTTGACGTCCAGTCAGAACCTTGGCATCGCTGATCGGTGTCTTCAGCGGCAGAAAGATCGACGAAAGTTTGATCCAGGCAATGCTATCCGCCTCTACCGTCTTTTGCGCGGCCTGCGTCGTCCGTTGCGTATCCATATCCTCACCTCTTCTCGTCACCCTCCTCGGGGCGTCTCTTTCGCTTGACTGATACCGCTGCAATCAATTTAAGTCCAAGTTGTTTATTGTTGGATATCTATACCGGATTTGAATAGATGCTGGATTTGGGACAGGTCCGTTCCTTTGTCGTTGTCGCCACCGAGCTGAACTTCAGCCGTGCCTCAAAACGCCTGAACATCACCCAGCCGCCGCTGAGCCGGCAAATCAAGCTGCTGGAACAGCAGCTTGATGTCACCCTCTTCGAAAGAAGCAGTCGGCGTGTCGCGCTGACACCGGCCGGCCTCGCATTTCTAGCCGACGCCCAGAAACTGCTTGAACTGAGCAACGCAGCAGTCACCGCAACGCGAAGGGTGGCCCGCGGCAGCGCCGGAACGGTCAAAATGGCATTTGTAGGCGCCACCACATACAGCTTCCTCCCGAGGTTCATTGCTCAGGCCCGCGCTGCTGCGCCTCACATAGAACTGGAACTGGTGCAGATGGAGACGGCGGAGCAGCTGCAAGCCATCAATTCAGGCGATATCGATCTCGGCCTGTCGCGCCCGCTCACCGGTAATCATCATCTCGAAAGCCTGTGCGTTGAACGTGAACCCATGATGCTGGCCATTCCCCGCACCCATCCGCTCGCGAACAAACGCCGACCAACGCTGGCCTCCCTCAGCGACCAACCTTTCATCATGTTTTCTTCGCCAGCGCGTTATCTGCACGAGAAGCTTACAAAACTGATGGCGGAAAACGGAATCACGCCCCACGTCGTTCAGAGCATGACGCATTCTCAGGCCATCCTCTCGCTCGTCAGCGCAGGGATCGGCCTCGCTCTGGTACCCGCTGGCACCCAGAACGCCTGCTTCGACAATGTGGTCTTTCGGACAATCGATATGCGCGGCGAGTTTACTGCCGAGCTTCATGCCATCTGGAACCCCGACAACAGCAACCCGCTTCTGGAAGAAATACGCGAAATCCTGGTGTTTCGGCAGGACGTATGATCGCTCGCTACCATTTTCCAGCATCAAGGCTATGAAGCCTTCAGGCATGCACCTATATCGACATGGAGCCCGGCCTTCGTTCGATTCATCAGTCACGACATGATCCCGCAAACCCGCTGCCGCAAACGCGAAGGTATGAAGACCTCGCACACCAAAGATCGGGCTTTCAGTGAAATCGCTTATGGGTATCTCGCCAAGCTCGTCTATGACGCCAACGGCCACCGCATCAAGGGCCTGCGCGAGCTCACGCCTGCCTAGGCCGAGATCGTCCGCCGGATCTTCGAGCAATATGCAAACAGCGTCAGCTCGGCAGCTATCGCCCAGAGCCTCAATGCGCGGCGCGTTCCCGCAATGCAGGAGGAGTAATGCTTGACGCACACCAGCCGCGCATATGGCAGACGTCGGGCCGACTTCCTCCAAAACTAGCTCTTTGTCAGCAGAGGGTCTGGAGAACATGCAGAACTACCACAGGAACCTGGAGAACGTCACGTCGCGCCTGCCTCAAGGTACGTCTGAAGCAAGCAACGGTCGAAGAGGATTTCGGGGAGAAGATCAGGAAGCTGAAGGCGCAGTTCAATCCGGCGAACACGGAGCTCGCAATTCGCGAGCTGATCTTCCTGGCTCGCAACAATGCCGACGAGCAGGCTAAGCGCCGGCTGATGCCGATCGTGCGCCAGTTCATCCAGAAGGTGGTGATCGGCAAGCCGCCGGGGCACCAGCTGGCATGCCTCGGGGTCCCCGGCCGGATCGCCTCGATCCTGGCTGCGATGCAAGCGGCAACGATCCTGGAGAAACAGTTCGA
>NZ_JAOEGC010000002.1:2377889-2380389 GCF_031801495.1 Agrobacterium tumefaciens
AAAAGCTCCTCGACGCGTATGCGGAGGAGCTTTCAGTTAAAGTCTTGATGGTCTTGATCTGGTTGCGGGGGCAGGATTTGAACCTGCGGCCTTCAGGTTATGAGCCTGACGAGCTACCGGGCTGCTCCACCCCGCGTTATTGTTTAGTATTTTATAAAGCAAAAGGCCGCTTAAGCGGCCCGTTGATTTCGGCTTGGGCCGATTTAGTGATGAGAAGATTTTTGTTTGTTGCGTTTTGCAGACCTGGCAGCGACCTACTCTCCCGCGTCTTAAGACGAAGTACCATTGGCGCTGGGGCGTTTCACGGCCGTGTTCGGAATGGGAACGGGTGCAGCCGCCCCGCGATAACCACCAGGTCGGCAAAACGCAACAAGCGTTGTTTTCGAGAAGCTGGAGGGCGTTTGCCCTGTTTGATTGAACACGTCAATTCATCGTTGATGAACATGAACAATGAGAACGATCAAGCCGATCGAGCTATTAGTAACGGTAAGCTTCATGCATTGCTGCACTTCCACACCCGTCCTATCAACGTGGTCGTCTTCCACGGCTCTGATAGGGAACACTCGTTTTCAGGTTGGTTTCCCGCTTAGATGCCTTCAGCGGTTATCCATTCCGTATATAGCTACTCTGCTATGCCCTTGGCAGGACAACAGATCCACCAGAGATACGTCCATCCCGGTCCTCTCGTACTAGGGACAGATCCTGTCAATATTCCTACACCCACGGCAGATAGGGACCGAACTGTCTCACGACGTTCTGAACCCAACTCACGTACCGCTTTAAATGGCGAACAGCCATACCCTTGGGACCTGCTCCAGCCCCAGGATGCGATGAGTCGACATCGAGGTGCCAAACAACCCCGTCGATATGGACTCTTGGGGGTCATCAGCCTGTTATCCCCGGCGTACCTTTTATCCGTTGAGCGATGGCCCTTCCACACGGGACCACCGGATCACTATGACCGACTTTCGTCTCTGCTCGACTTGTCAGTCTCGCAGTCAGGCTAGCTTATGCCATTGCACTCGACGACCGATTTCCGACCGGTCTGAGCTAACCATCGCGCGCCTCCGTTACTCTTTCGGAGGCGACCGCCCCAGTCAAACTACCCACCATACACTGTCCCGGATCCGGATAACGGACCGCGGTTAGACATCCACGAAGATAAGGGTGGTATTTCAAGGATGGCTCCACAGGAACTGGCGTCCCTGCTTCAAAGCCTACCACCTATCCTACACATGCCTTGGCGAATGCCAGTGTAAAGCTATAGTAAAGGTGCACGGGGTCTTTCCGTCTGACCGCAGGAACCCCGCATCTTCACGGGGAATTCAATTTCACTGAGTCTATGTTGGAGACAGCGGGGAAGTCGTTACGCCATTCGTGCAGGTCGGAACTTACCCGACAAGGAATTTCGCTACCTTAGGACCGTTATAGTTACGGCCGCCGTTTACTGGGGCTTCAGTTCAGAGCTTGCACCCCTCCCTTTAACCTTCCAGCACCGGGCAGGCGTCAGACCCTATACGTCGTATTGCTACTTCGCAGAGCCCTGTGTTTTTGATAAACAGTCGCTACCCCCTGGTCTGTGCCACCCCAAAATACTTGCGTACATTGGGGTCACGCTTCTTCCGAAGTTACGCGTGCAATTTGCCGAGTTCCTTCAACATAGTTCTCTCAAGCGCCTTGGTATACTCTACCTGACCACCTGTGTCGGTTTCGGGTACGGTCTATACGGTGGAGCTATTTCCTGGAACCTCTTCGCCGCCCAACCAATCCAATAAGGTTGAACAACACACGAGATCCGTCACTACCACCAGGCCCACGAATATTAACGTGGTTCCCATCGACTACGCGTGTCCGCCTCGTCTTAGGGGCCGGCTAACCCTGCTCAGATTAACTTTAAGCAGGAACCCTTGGTCTTTCGGCGAGAGGGTCTCTCACCCTCTTTATCGTTACTCATGTCAACATTCGCACTTCCGATATCTCCAGGGGCCCTCACGGGTCCCCCTTCACAGACTTACGGAACGCTCCGCTACCACATGCCTTACGGCATATCCTCAGCTTCGGTGCATGGCTTTAGCCCCGTTACATTTTCGGCGCAAAGACCCTTATTTAGACCAGTGAGCTGTTACGCTTTCTTTAAATGATGGCTGCTTCTAAGCCAACATCCTGGTTGTTTTGGGATCCTCACATCCTTTCCCACTTAGCCATGACTTGGGGACCTTAGCTGGAGGTCAGGGTTGTTGCCCTTTTCACGACGGACGTTAGCACCCGCCGTGTGTCTGCCGACTAGTACTCCTCGGTATTCGGAGTTTGGTTAGGATCAGTAAGACGGTGAGTCCCCATAGCCCATCCAGTGCTCTACCCCCGAGGGTATTCGGTCGACGCTCTACCTAAATAGATTTCGCGGAGAACCAGCTATTTCCGAGTTTGATTGGCCTTTCACCCCTAGCCACAAGTCATCCCGAACTATTGCAACAGTTATGGGTTCGGCCCTCCAGTTGGT
>NZ_JAOEGC010000002.1:2385389-2758083 GCF_031801495.1 Agrobacterium tumefaciens
CCGATATTGCCGCCGCCCTCTGCATGTCGCCCGCCAATGTCTTCAAGCATTTCAGCTCCAGGAATGCGCTGGTCGATGCGATAGCGCTGGAACAGATCGGCCTTTTCGAGCGGGAAATTCATCTGCTCGACAAGAGCTATCCGCCTGTTGAGAGGCTTCGGCACCTTGCACGGACACTGATGTCGAAACACCATCAGGATCTGAATGACAATCCCTACATACTCGAAATGATCCTGCTGACAGCCAAGCAGGATCTGAAGTGCGGCGACTACTACAAAACTGTGATTACCAGCAGGCTCGCTGAAATCATTCAAGATGGCGTGGCCGACGGCATCTACCCCATCGCAGAACTCTCGATGCAACCAGAAACGGTTCTTCACGCTCTCACGAGCGTCATCCATCCCGTGCTTATTGCGCGGGAAGATATCGACAATTTGGCAACACGTTGCGATGAACTCGTCAGATTGATTGATGCGGGTTTGCGTAATCCGCTTGCTAAGTGACGATTCTCAATTTACGTCACCTTCATCGCAATCGCTTGCGAAGCCACCAAGCCTGCGCTTCTATAAGCAAGGCGCATCGGGCGGAAACACAATAAGGTCAAGCAGCTGGTGAACCTGTTTCGTTTCCCTATCCGTATGATGGCGATGCAAGGCAGGAAATCGAGTTCGACCGACACTCGGGGAAGAAACATGAGCCGACGTACTTTACCGATTTTTGCTTCTCTGTGCATGACCGCAGTTCTTGCCGGATGCAGCGACAGCAGCCAGAGCGATCAGGCCGCAGCCACCGAACGCCCGCCGTCTCCCGTCAGCGTGGTTCCGATGAAAGTCAGCGAATACCCGCTGACGACAGTCTTGCCCGGCCGCGCCAGCGCCTTCCAGACTGCCGATATCCGTCCGCGTGTTACAGGCATCATTCGCGAAATTCCTTTCAAGGAAGGCAGCGAGGTCAAACAGGGTGATATCCTATACCAGATTGATGATGACACGTATCTGGCAGAAGTCGCGCAGGCCAAGGCAACCGTTGCAAAGGCGGAAGCCGGCGTTCCGAGCGCGCAGGCAAACCTGACGCGTTACGAGCGTCTGGTAAACAGCGGTGCGACACAGATCGAATACGAAAACGCCAAGGTAACGCTGCTTCAGGCCGAGGCGGATGTGGCGCAGGCAAAAGCTGCCCTGGAAACCGCAGAAATCAATCTCGATCTGACCAAGGTCCGCGCACCCTTCGATGGCATAACGACAGCCACGGCCTTCAGCATCGGTAATGTCGTCACGGCCAACCAGACGAGCGCACTTACCACCTTGCGCCGGATCGATCCGATCTACATCGATCTGATGGAGTCGAGCGCCAATCTTCTGCGCCTGAAAAACGCGGTCGCATCCGGCCAGTTGGGCGGCGATACAGGTGCAACCGGCATTCATCTCACGCTTGAGGACGGTACCGAGTACAAACATGGCGGCAAGATCGACATGTCCGACATGGCCGTCAGTGAAACAACGGGAACATTCTCGATTCGCGCACTTTTCGATAATCCGGACGATCTGATCCTTCCGGGCACATATGTCAGGGCAACGCTGACCATTGGCAAGGAAAAGGGTTACCTGATCCCGCAGCGCGCCGCGAACCGCAATGCCAGCGGTGAACTGACGGCAAAGTTCGTGAGCGCTGACAACAAGGTGGAAACGCGTACTTTCCCATCCAGCAGACAATCCGGCAACGCCTGGCTCGTTACGGAAAACATCAAGGACGGCGACAAGCTGATCGTCGATGGATTCCAATGGATCGCGGACGGCGCATCGGTGGCACCGGTTGAAGTAACAATCGACGACAGGGGCATTGTCGTACCGCCGGCACAGCCGGCTGCCGCTCCCTCGAAATAAGCATGAGCAGGAAACCTCTGTTCGAAGCTCGAAAAAGATAAGGCAAGGACTGCCATGGCCCACTTCTTTATCCGGCGCCCTGTTTTCGCATGGGTTATCGCCATCGTCATCATGCTTGGTGGCGTCTTGGCGATCGCGACGCTTTCGATTTCGCAATATCCCGATATTGCACCGACAACCGTTCGTGTCAGCGCCACCTATAACGGCGCGAGCGCGGAAACCGTCGAGAAATCTGTGACGACGATCATCGAGGACGGCATGACCGGGCTTGATGATCTCACCTATATGACATCGTCCTCCTCCACGGGCAGTGCGGAAGTCACGCTGACGTTTGGTAACAGCATCCTGCCGGATATCGCCCAGGTTCAGGTGCAGAACAAGCTGCAGCTCGTCCAGTCGCAATTGCCAGACACCGTACAGCAGCAGGGCATTCAGGTCAGCCGCTCCACATCGAGCATTCTGATGGTGGGTGCGCTTATCTCTACCGATGGCAAGAGAAATTCGGCCGACCTCGGCGACGTCTTTTCCTCACGCATCGAAGACCAGATCAAGCGGCTCGAAGGTGTCGGCAGCATCAATGTGTTCGGCTCAGAATATGCCATGCGCATCTGGCTGGATCCGTTCAAGCTCAACAAGTACCAGCTTACCACCGCAGACGTGACAAGCGCGATCGAGAGCCAGAACACGCAGGTTTCGGTGGGTTCGCTCGGCGCGCTGCCCGCGACCCAAGGCCAGCAGCTGAACGTTACCGTCACGGCACAGAGTCAGCTGACGACTGTGGCAGATTTCGAATCCGTCATCCTCAAAGTTGAGAAAGACGGCGCCACCGTCCGCCTCAGTGATGTGGCGCGCATCGAGATCGGCCAGGAAAGCTATGGTGGCGACTCCCGCTCCAATAGCCGTCCCGCAGCAGGTTTCGCGGTCAATCTCGCGACGGGAGCGAATGCGCTCGATACGGCAGCCCGCGTCAAGGATGCTCTGACAAGGGTCGAAGGCTCTCTTCCGGAGGGTGTCGCCATTGAATATCCCTACGACACGACGCCCTTCGTGAAGCTATCGATTGAGAAGGTGGTACACACACTGATCGAAGCGATCATTCTCGTATTCGTCGTTCTTCTCGTCTTCCTTCAGAACCTCAGGGCGACCTTTATCCCGATGATCGCGGTGCCTGTCGTTCTGCTTGGAACTTTTGGCGTCCTTGCGCTGACGGGGTATTCGATCAACACGCTCACCATGTTCGCCATGGTGCTGGCCATCGGCCTCCTCGTGGACGACGCCATCGTCGTTGTCGAGAACGTCGAACGCATCATGTCGGAAGAAGGTCTTTCACCGGTTGAGGCGACGGAAAAGTCGATGGGTGAAATTACCGGCGCCATCGTCGGTATCGCACTCGTACTGACCGCCGTCTTCATTCCGATGGCGTTTTTCGGTGGCTCGACAGGTATCATCTATCGTCAGTTTTCGGTCACCATTGTATCCGCGATGCTTCTTTCGGCCGTAGTCGCCATCGTTCTGACACCGGCGCTTTGCGCCACCATGCTGAAGCCGATCGATCATCACAAAAAGCAGCGTGGTCCCGGTGCCTGGTTCAACCGCGGCTTTGGAAAAACCACCGATGGTTACGTCTCGTCCATCGGCTACCTCCTGAAACGTCCGCTACGTGTCACGATTCTCTTCCTCGTGGTCATCGGCGGCTGCGCCTGGTTCTTCACCCGCCTGCCAAGCTCCTTCCTGCCGCAGGAAGACCAGGGCGTTCTGCTGACAATCGTGCAGACACCGACGGGTTCGAATATCGAGCGGACCAACGAGGTGGTTAAGCAGGTGGAAGCCTACTTCCGTGAAAAGGAAGGCAACAACGTCGAATCCGTTTTCGGCGTGCTGGGCTTCAGCTTCACGGGCTCCGGCCAGAACAACGCCATGGTCTTCACCAAGCTCAAGGACTTCTCGGAGCGTACGGCACCTGACCAGCATGCCGCCGCGATCGTTCAGCGGGCGATGGGAACGTTCTTCACGTTCCGCGACGCGCAGGTGTTCCCGCTTCTGCCCCCTGCCATTCAGGGCATGGGCACATCCAGCGGCTTTTCGATGTATCTCGTCGATAGCGGACGCAACGGAACCGATGCCCTTACGGCAGCCTCGAAGGAACTTATTCAGCTGACAAACGGCAATCCCAACGTCAGTTCGCTTCGAAGCAACAGCCGTGACAACGAATCGCAGATGAAGATCATTCTCGATCAGGAAAAAATGGGAGCCATGGGCGTCGATCTTGCGTCTGTGAACCTCATGCTGTCGACGATCTTCGCCGGACGCGACGTCAACGATTTCACGCTGAACGGGGAGTTGAAGCCTGTCTACGTCCAGGGCGACGCACCCTATCGCATGCAACCGGACGACCTGAAATACTGGTATGCCCGCAACACGAACGGCGAGATGGTACCGTTCTCCTCCTTCAGCGAAGTCACCTGGATCAATGCGCCGCCCACACTCGCGCGTTTCAACGGCACGGGCGCCATCTCTCTCGAAGGTACGGCCGGTCCCGGCGTCGCCTCCGGTGACGCGATGAACGAAATGGAGCGTCTCACGGCAAGTCTGCCGGGTGGATACACCGTCGCATGGCAGGGCATCTCCTATCAGGAACGCCTTTCAGGCTCGCAGGCTCCGATGCTATACGCGCTGTCGGTCTTGATCGTCTTCCTTTGCCTTGCAGCTCTTTATGAAAGCTGGTCGATTCCGTTCTCGGTCATCATGGCTGTGCCGGTCGGCGTGCTGGGCGCATTGGCAGCCGCACATTTCTTCGCGCAATCGAACGACGTTTACTTCAAGGTCGGTCTGCTGACGACGATCGGTCTCGCGGCGAAAAACGCGATCCTGATCGTGGAGTTTGCGAAGGAGAGGCAGGAGCACGGGCTCAGTCTGCTGGAAGCAACTCTGGAGGCCGCAAAGCTTCGCCTGCGTCCGATTATCATGACCTCACTGGCATTCATCCTCGGAGTTGTGCCCCTTGCGATTGCAACCGGAGCGGGATCATCCGCACAAAATGCAATCGGTATCGGGGTTCTGGGTGGTATGCTTTCTGCAACACTCCTCGGAATTTTCTTCGTCCCGTCGTTTTTCGTCATCATTCGTCGCCTTTCAAGGCGTTAACAAACCAAAAATGGGCTGTGCCAATCGTAAATACGCTGCTAGAAATGTTGCTGATTTGGCAGATGCGCATTTCTGCGGCATTTCGGCGGCCTGGTCCGCCTGGTCGTGAAGTTGCGTTCGGTGGGCCAACCGGAGAATTGGGAAAATTATATGCTGTCTATTCGTGCTACCATTCCTCTGACAATGCTCTTGCTGTCTGGCTGCGTTGTCGGCCCAGACCACAAGACCCCGGAAATTCAGCTTCCCGGCAAATATGCGGAAGGCGGAAAAACAAGTAACGGCGATATCAGCAGCGTAGCCTGGTGGACAGCTTTCAATGACAGCCGTCTGAATGGTTACGTTTCAACCGGCCTCGCACAGAACCTCACCGTCCTTCAGGCGCTCGAACGCATCAACCAGGCAGAGGCGAATGTCGTTGCTGCCGGAGCGGGTTCGCTTCCGAGCCTGACGGCAAGCGGTCAGCACACGACGAGCCAGACAAAGGGCAGCTATCGGGATGTACCTGTCACGAACGCATCTTCGGGCGGCCTGAGCGTTTCCTGGCTGCTCGACCTCTTCGGTCAGTACCGCCGCGCCAAGGAAAGCGCCAACGCCTCGCTCGACGCCGCCTATTCCAACGTCGATACGCAGCGCCTGACGCTGATTTCTGCCGTCGCAGCAGCCTATATCGATGCGCGCTACTATCAGGAGCGTATCGCAATCGCCAAGCAGAACCTCGGTTCTCGCCGTGAAACGCTTGACCTCACCAAGCTGCAGCTCGAAGCAGGCGCCGCGTCGCGCCTCGACGTCGTGCAGTCCGAAGGTCTCGTCAACTCGACGCTGTCCGAAATTCCGGGACTTGAGACGAACTTCCGTCGCTCGGCTCACCGCATCGCCACCCTGCTAGGCCTGCCTGCCTCGTCGCTGCTGTCTGAACTTCAGAAGGGTTCCCGCCAGCCGGTCGCTCGTAGCATTCCGCGCACTGGCATTCCGGCCGACCTCATTCGTAACCGTCCGGACATCCGTGCGGCCGAACGCGAACTCGCTGCTGCGGTTGCCACCATCGGCGTTGCTGAATCCCGCCTTTACCCGAGCATCGAGCTCGGCGGCGCGATCACCCCAAGCTATAACTTCATCAGCGGCGGCGGCAGGGGATCGGCAAACAGCTGGTCGTTCGGCCCGAGCATCGTTCTGCCGATTCTCGATGGCGGAACAATTCGCTCCAACATCGACCTCGCGAATTCCCAGGCACGCGAACAGTACCTCGTCTGGAAGGCGACGGTTCTGAACGCTGTCGAAGAAGTGGAAAACGCACTGGCTGCCATCAACCGCGACCAGCGGACGGCGGATGCGCTGCGCAAGACGGTTGCCTCCTATCAGGAGGCCCTGCAGCTCTCCACCGCAAGCTATCGTGACGGTGCATCTTCGCTGCTCGACGTTCTCGACGCTCAGCGTCAGGTTTCCACTGCGCAGGCAAGCCTTGCACAGGCCGTTCAGCAGACCGCGCAGGACTACGTGTCCCTCAGCGTTGCTCTCGGCGGTGGCTATGCCTACGGCCAGACGGCACCAAAGAAGGCGACCGAAACGCAGACTGTTGCGAAGGGCATGTAACAGCCCTTGAGCATGAAATGATAAAGCCCGCGCTGAGCGCGGGCTTTTTTTATGCCGTGGCGTAAATCCAGTCAAAGCGCGCTGCGAGACTACCCGCGAAAATGCAGTAGACCGCCTGATGGTCCCGGAGGAGCCGGACGCGGTGCGAGACCGCAAACACAGCCATAAAAAAGCACCGGTCACCCGGTGCTTTTTGCTTTTCGGATCATCGATCCGATCAGTTCTTGGCGCGCTCGACGTAGGAATTGTCTTCCGTCGCGATCACGACGCGGATGCCGGCATCGATATGCGGCGGGACCATCGTACGGATGCCGTTCGAAAGAATGGCCGGCTTGTACGAGGAAGAAGCCGTCTGGCCCTTAACGACCGGCTCGGTTTCCATGATTTCGAGCGTGACGTGGCGCGGCAGTTCGACAGCCAGCGGAATGCCTTCATGGATGGAAAGCACGCAGGTCATACCTTCCTGAAGGTAGGCCTTCTGGTCGCCCATCGTGTCTACGTCCACAACCACCTGATCGTAGTTTTCCGGGTTCATGAAGTGGAAGCCTTCGCCGTCTTCATAAAGGAACTGGAAGTTCAGGTCTTCAACGAAGGCGCGCTCGACCTGCTCGGTGGTGCGCCAGCGCTCGGAAACCTTCACGCCGTCAACGATGCGGCGCATGTCGACCTGCGTAACAGGCGTGCCCTTGCCGGGGTGGAAGTTATTGGCAGTGAGAACGACGTAGAGCTTGCCCTCCACTTCAAGAACATTGCCCTTGCGGACGGATGAGGCGATAACCTTGACCATATGACTTCCTTGTAACTCGATGAAATGCGTCGTAAAGGACTGCGCGGCTGCACCGACCCGGTAGACGTTTTGTCTTTTTTCTGGGGCGCAACTACCTTAAATCCGTGCGAATTGCCAGCCTTCTACAGCAATTCCGGGAAGAGTGCCTAGCGCTTTTCCGTCCGGACCTGTTTTAAATGGCAAGATTGGATGCTTTCCGGAGGTAAACTCCGTAACACCGCCGCTGGAAAGACGGAAAGAAGACGAAACCATGGGTTCAAGCAACGAGAAAGTATCGTCCTGGTGGAGGCCCGATGTGCATGCGGACCGCCGCCCTTTCCTTATAGGGCGAAACGCGATCCAGTCTGCATTCCGTAGTTATTTTTCCAGCCACGACTTCCTCGAGGTCGACACCGCAACCCTGCAGATTTCACCGGGCAACGAAGCACATCTTCATGCCTTCGCAACCCGCGGCATCACAACGGCTGGCGATGAGGCGACGCTTTATCTGCACACCTCGCCGGAATTTGCCTGCAAGAAACTGCTGGCAGCTGGCGAAAAACGCATCTCCTGCTTTGCACATGTTTATCGAAACCGCGAACGCGGCCCGCTCCACCACCCGGAATTCACCATGCTGGAGTGGTATCGGTCCGGAGAGACATATGAAACGCTGATGAAGGACAGTGCAGAGCTTCTGGCGATCGCCGCAGAGACTGCAAAGACGAAAACCTTCACCTATCGCGGCCGCAGCGTCGATCCGTTCCTTGCGCCGGAACGTCTGAGTGTGGCCGAAGCCTTCGGACGATATGCGGGCATCGACTTGCTTTCGACCATCAGCAGGAATGGCGAAACCGACGCCCGGCATCTGTCGGCAAGCCTCACCAACGCCGGAATCCGCGTCGCTGACGATGACACATGGGCGGATATGTTCAGCCGGGTGATTGTCGAACGGGTGGAGCCGGAACTCGGCTTCGGTCGCGCCACTATTCTGGATGAATATCCGACGAGCGAAGCGGCTCTGGCACGCAAGTCGCCAGCCGATACCCGCGTTGCAGAACGCTTCGAGCTTTATGCCTGCGGTGTTGAACTTGCCAACGCCTTCGGGGAACTGACGGATGCGGATGAGCAGCGACGCCGGTTCGAGACGGAGATGAAGGAAAAGCAGCGGGTGTATGGTGAAACCTATCCACTGGACGAGGATTTTCTGGCCGCACTGGAAATCATGCCACCAGCAAGCGGCATAGCGCTCGGCTTCGACCGGCTCGTCATGCTGGCGACGGGGGCTCCTCGTATCGATCTCGTCATGTGGGCACCCGTTGCGGAATACGGGCGATGACCAGGGCCGAAACGATAAAGACACCCGAAGCCCTTCTCGAAGCTGGACTGATCGACGCCGGCGCGCTTGAACGCCTGCGTGCCGTTACCGAGCGTTATGCGCTGGCGATCACACCGACTATCGCGCAACTTGCGAACCCGCATGATCCGGCCGATCCGATTGCCCTGCAGTTTGTCCCAACCGAAGCCGAGCTTTTGCAGCTGCCGGAAGAACGGAACGATCCGATTGGTGACAGGACCCACAGCCCTGTCCACGGTATCGTCCATCGATATCCTGATCGGGTGTTGCTGAAGGCCGTCCACGTCTGCCCCGTCTATTGCCGCTTCTGCTTCCGCCGCGAAGCCGTTGGTCCACAGGGCGAAGGAACGATGAGCGCGGACGAACTAGATGCCGCGTTCGACTACATCAAATCGCATCCGGAAATATGGGAAGTCATCCTGACGGGCGGTGATCCGCTCGTCTTATCGCCACGCAGGCTCGCCAGCCTAATGCAGCGGCTGCGTGAAATTCCGCATGTCAAAATCGTCCGCTTCCACACACGCGTACCCGTGGTCGACCCGGATCGCATTGATGCCGCACTGATCGATGCGCTGAAAGCCAGTAGCAAAACCACCTATGTCGCCCTTCACGCCAACCACTCGCGTGAATTGACGGATACGGCCCGCGCAGCCTGCGCTCGTCTAATCGATGCCGGAATAGCCATGGTGAGCCAGACGGTATTGCTGCGGGGCATCAACGACGATCCTGCCGTACTCGCAGACCTTATGCGCGCCTTTGTCGAAAACCGCATCAAGCCCTATTATCTCCACCATCCGGATCTCGCACCCGGCACAAGCCACTTCCGGCTGGAGATCGACGAAGGACAGCGAATCGTTTCGGCGCTGCGCGGACGAATCTCCGGGCTCTGCCAGCCGACCTATGTTCTGGATATCCCAGGGGGATACGGCAAAGCCGTTATCGGCGAGAATGCGGCACGGAAAACGTCCGAGGGTTGCTACTCCGTTTCAGATTTCAACGGAAACGTTCATATTTACCCGCCCCGGGATATACAGAACGATTAAAAAGCCTGTCAAAAGCCCATAATCCGGGGCTTTTGAAACAGCGCACATGCGGAAACAAAAATTTCACATTTCCGCCCCCATCCTGTCATCATACAGAAAAATATTCTACCTATAACAATATGTATTGATTCTAACGCTGATCCGGACTATTTGTCTTTTGAACTGGAGAACGAGTCTCCTGATATTCCGGGTCAACACCAACACAGGGAGTGTGTCATGTCGAAATATCCGCGCATCGTCGCAATCCTTGGTCTTGAATCCCGGGATGGTGGATTTAAATCCACATGTTCCCGCTGCTGTCGAATGTGACGTAACCGTCTCAATTATCTGAAATTCAGTTCGACAACATGCTGTGAGTCATAGCCACAGCGGGAGTGTATTATGGAGAAGCAAGTTATTGAATTCGCTGGCGAACCCGTCGGCATCGTTATTCCGGACAACAACCGGCTGAAGTTTATCGCGGTCAAGTTCCACGTCCACGATCTGGACGAGCAGAAGTTCGACAGCGCCGACGACGTGCGGATTGCAATCCGTAATCTCGTCCGTGACCGGAACCTCGCCGCAGTCGCTTGATGGGAAGCATTTTCCCGGAACCTGAAAGCGATCACGAAAACAAAAGCGCGCCCGATAGTGATATCGAAGGCGCGCTTTTCAATTCATGAGTGTGGCTCAACTTCAGAACGCGGTAAACGTCAGGGTGGTCAAGGAGCGCACGATACCCGGAATATTGATGATGTTCTGGTTGATGAACTTGCCGACATCCTCTTCCGGACCCAGATAGATTTTCAGCAACAGATCGTACTCGCCGCTCGTCGAATAGAGCTCGGACACGAGTTCCGTTTTGTAGATGGCATCGGCGACATCATAGGTCTTGCCGGGTTCACATTGAAGCTGAACGAAAATGGGCTTCACGAACGTCTCCCGCGGTTGGATTCGCAATAATATGGCTTGGCACCATAGGCATGCCGCACTATTGGCGCACCCGCATTCGTCTTGCAAGACCCATTACCTTTCGGGCTACCCGGTGGCGTTGCCTCGCCTGCCCTTGCCTGCCTCCGTCACAATCCACTGGCGGAAACTTTCCAGCGGCGGATAACCCGCACGCTCCGACATACAGGCGAGATAATAGGCTTCGTCGCTCTCCAGCGCGCCCGAAACCGCGCTGACGAGTTTTCCCGTTCTTAGCTCCTCCTCGATCATGAACGAAGGAATGAGCGCTGCGCCGACGCCGACGCAGGCCGCCTCCGCAATCGTCGTAAACTGATCGAAAAGCATGCCGTGCAGATTATCAAACATAACCGCACGGCTTCGGAACCATTTTTCCCATGCATCCGGCCGGGTGGTCATATGCAGCAGCGGTACGTTCAAAACGTCGGCGGGATGCACAAGCTGATGCCTTGCCTTGAAATCGGGACTGCACACCGGGACGACCGTTTCGTGCATGAGCAACACCAGTTCCGCGCCCGGCCAATGCGGCAGGCCGAAATGAATGGCTGCATCGACCGTTTCGGTCCGGAAGTCGAAGAGGGAGGATCGCGTCAGCAGATTGACCGATATGCCGGGATAGGCTGCAATGAAATCGGGAAGACGCGGCACCAGCCAGCGCGTGCCGAAACTGGGCAGAACCGCCAGATTAAGCGTACCGCCATCCGGATTGGCACGCAGATTGAGCGATGCGGTGGAAACACGGCGCAACGCTTCGCGGATTTCGCGCGCATATCCCTCGCCTGCCCGTGTCAGCCGGATCGTCTGCCGTTCCCGCACAAAAAGCGCGACGCCCAGCTGCTCTTCCAGCGCCAGGATCTGACGGCTGACGGCGCCCTGGGTCAATCCAAGCTCCCGCGCCGCAGCCGAAACGCTGCCGATGCGCGATGCGGCTTCAAATGCCGCCAGAAGCGACAGGGATGGTAAGAATCGGCGCGGCGGAAGAACCATATTCCCTCAAGGAATGAACTCTTGACGATATGTTGATATTCACCATGCAGAGGCGACTGTAAAGTCTGCGTAACAAGGGCTTATCACTCATATGCAATAAACATGAACAGCCCGGAAAAATGGTGGAACGATGTATGATGACCCACGCTCGCACGGTCTATGGGAAAAGACCGCGCCGCAGCCTCCGGCAACCACAGCCCTGACGGACGAGATACAGGCCGATGTTGTGATCGTCGGCGGTGGCTTTACGGGCCAATCGGCAGCGCTTCACCTGGCCGAAAAAGGCGTGAACGTCGTTCTTCTCGAAGCCAGACAGATCGGCTTTGGCGGGGCTGGCCGAAATGTCGGCCTGATAAACGGCGGCATGTGGGTGATGCCAAAGGAATTACCGGTCGTGCTGGGATCTGTTTACGGGGAACGCCTCCTCAACCTGCTGGGAGATGCGCCACTGGTCGTTCGCGACCTTATTGAAAAACACGGCATCCCCTGCGAAATGGAGAAGAACGGTACATTGCACTGCGCGGTCGGTGAAAAAGGGCTGGCTGAAATTCAGGCACGATGCGAACAATGGGCTGCACGCGGCGCGCCCGTCAGAGTTCTGGATGCTGCGGAAACAGCGAAACGGATCGGCAGCACCGCCTATTCCGGCGCACTTCTCGACACTCGCGCCGGTACGCTCCAGCCGCTGGCCTATGTTCGCGGTCTGGCAGATGCCGCCACGAAGGCGGGCGCGAGGCTCTTCACCGATAGCCCGGTTGTTGCGGCCGATCGGAATGGAAGCGGATGGACGGTGAAAACACCGCAAGGCTCTGTATCCGCCGAGTGGATCATCGTCGCGACCGAAGCATACAGCATCGGGCCATGGAAGATCGTTCGTGAAGAGCAGGTCTATCTGCCATACTTCAACTTCGCCACCAGACCGCTGAGCGACAATCTGCAAAAGAGCATCCTGCCGAACAGGCAAGGCTGCTGGGATACGAAAGAAATTCTATCGTCATTCCGCATGGACAAGGCTGGCAGGCTGGTGTTCGGCAGTGTCGGCGCCTTGCGCGGCACCGGCGCGACCGTTCACAGGAACTGGGCGAGACGATCGCTGAAACGGCTTTTCCCGCAACTCGGTGACGTCGAATTCGAATGCGAGTGGTACGGGCAGATCGGCATGACGGACGATGCGCTACCGCGCTTCCACAAGTTCGCGGAAAAGGTCGTCGGTTTTTCGGGCTATAACGGCAGGGGTATCGCGCCCGGCACAGTCTTCGGTAAGACCATCGCCCGCCACGTTCTGGGTGAAGTTTCCGAAGACCAACTGCCGCTTCCGGTAACCGACCCCAAAGCCCAATCATTCCGTACGCTGAAGGAAAGCTATTACGAAGCAGGCGCGCAACTCGCCCATTTCGCGGGCGAGCGTTTCTGAAAAGCTTCCTGCGACAAGCTGCCGCCTTTACGGCGGCTTTTTCTCGACGCATCGATATATTCTTGAAAATATAATGATGGCGATGTACCGCTAGCGTTATATTCGCAAAAACATCTCGATACCGGGGAATGATCATGAAGCTTCCGCGCCGTAATTTCTTGAGAAGCGTTGCTGCTGCCACATCCATATTCGTGGCTGCATCTTTTGCGGCTCTGCCTGTCCATGCCTCGGAAAAAGTCACGGTTTTTGCCGCTGCGAGCATGAAAAACGCCCTCGACGCCATCAATGCCGAATGGGCGAAGGAAAGCGGCAACGAGGCGACCGTTTCCTATGCGGCAAGCTCCGCACTTGCCAAGCAGATCGAGACAGGCGCGCCTGCCGATGTCTTCATTTCCGCCGACCTGGCATGGATGGATTACGTTGCCGACAAGAAGCTGATCGACACCGCGACCCGCTCCAATCTTCTCGGCAACCGCATCGTGCTGGTCGCCCCGGCAGACAAGGCCAAGCCGGTTGAAATCGGTCAGGGCTTCGATCTCGCCGGTCTGGTGGGCGATGGCCGTCTGGCCATGGGCGCCGTCGATTCCGTTCCCGCCGGCAAATACGGCAAGGCCGCGCTGGAAAAACTCGGCATCTGGGCCTCGGTGGAAAATAAGGTCGCGGGGGCAGAGAGCGTACGCGCCGCGTTGCTGCTCGTTTCGCGTGGTGAAGCGCCCTATGGCATCGTCTATGCAACCGACGCCGCAGCCGATCCGGGTGTTGAGATCGTCGGCACCTTCCCGGAAGACAGCCATCCCCCGATCATCTACCCGGTCGCCATCCTGTCGGAAGCAAGGTCACCGGCAGCGAAATCCTATCTGGAATTCCTGAAGTCCGCCAAAGCCACGCCCTTCTTCGAAAAGCAAGGCTTTACCGTTCTGAAGTAAGATTCATCATCGTGGCCTTCGGCAGGGAGGCCACAGACATGCATGATGACAGGATACGCATTTGAATTGGTGGACGCTCAGCCCGGAAGAATGGACCGCGATCAGGCTCAGCCTGAAGGTGTCGGTCGTTGCCATGTTCGCCAGCCTGCCGCCTGGAATTCTGATCGCGTTGGCCCTTGCGCGCGGACGCTTCTGGGGAAAGTCCATCCTGAACGGCATCGTCCACCTGCCACTTATTCTTCCTCCCGTTGTTACCGGCTTTCTGCTTCTCATCCTCTTCGGTCGCAGGGGAGCAATCGGCCAGTTTCTCGATGAGTACTTCGGGATCGTTTTTTCGTTTCGCTGGACTGGGGCAGCACTTGCTTGCGCCGTCATGGGGTTTCCCCTGCTGGTACGCTCCATCAGACTGTCCATCGAGGCGGTGGACGGAAAACTGGAAGAAGCGGCTGCGACACTTGGCGCCAGCCCGTTACGCGTGTTTCTGACAGTCACCTTGCCGCTTATTCTGCCCGGCATTATCGCAGGCATGATCCTCGCCTTTGCCAAGGCGATGGGTGAATTCGGTGCAACGATCACCTTCGTTTCGAACATTCCCGGAGAAACACAAACGCTCTCCGCCGCCATCTATACGTTCACGCAGGTACCGGGTGGAGATACCGGTGCGTTGCGGCTCACCATCGTCTCTGTCGTCATTTCCATGCTGGCATTGCTCGTTTCCGAGTTTCTGGCCCGCATCATTGGAAAAAAGGTGAGCGTGGAATGACACTCGCTGTTTCGGTTCGCCACCGCCTCGGCACCTTCGCACTCGATGCATCCTTCACATCACAGAGCCGCGTCACCGCCCTTTTCGGACGCTCCGGCTCCGGAAAAACCTCGATGATCCGTATTATCGCGGGCCTTATGCGACCAGAGGAAGGACAGGTTTCGCTGGATGGCGAAGTACTGACAAACAGTGAAAAAGGGGTGTTCGTGCCGGTCCACAAGCGCCGGTTCGGATATGTGTTTCAGGAGGCCCGGCTGTTCCCTCACCTGAGCGTCTCGCAGAACCTGAATTATGGAAAGCGGTTATCAACCGACAGCCTGACAGGAAAGGATGATAACCACATCCTCGAGATGCTCGGCATCGGCCACCTTTTAAAGCGCCAGCCGAACAAACTTTCCGGTGGCGAGAAACAAAGGGTCGCCATCGGACGCGCACTTCTGTCTTCGCCGCGCCTGCTGCTGATGGATGAGCCGCTGGCCTCGCTGGACGAAGCCCGCAAAGCAGAGATCATTCCCTACCTCGAGAGACTGCGCGACGAGATGAAAATCCCGATCGTCTATGTCAGCCATTCCATTCAGGAAGTCGCGCGCCTCTCAGACACCATCGTGGTGATAAAGGACGGGAAAGTCGAAACGCAGGGCAAAGCCGCTGACGTCCTCTCGCGCCCCGCACTCAGCGTTCACCTTGAAAAACGAGAAGCGGGGAGCATCGTCTCCGGCCACCTGGAGAGCTTTGACGAACGCCACAGCCTCGCCGCCGTGCGCCTGTCCGGCTTACTGATTCACGTCCCGGCAAGAAGGGTGACGGCAGGAACGCCTGTACGCGTTCTGATTCCGGCACGTGACGTCATGCTGGCAACCGTGAAACCGGAAGGCCTGAGTGCGCTTAACATTCTGGAAGGCACGGTCGCGGAGATATCGCCGTCGGCAGATGGCATGGTAACGGTTCAGGTGGATTGTGGTGGTAACATCATCCAGTCACGCATCACCGACCTGTCCCGTGAGCGACTGCATCTTGAACCGGGAAAACCGGTCCACGCCATCATAAAGTCGGCGGCTCTCGATCCTTATTGACGGCATGCCACACTTCCGGGCTTCGGTTTGCTTCCAGCCAGTCGAGATCAACACGCAAGGCGTCGTTCATGCGTGCCTCCATCCTGCGATATCGTTCCAGCAACTCGACACCGAAGGGTGTCAGCGCCGCGCCACCGCCCTGCTTGCCGCCGCGCTGCGATTCGATCACGGGTTCGCGGAACATATGGTTGAGGGCATCCACCAGAAGCCAGGCACGGCGGTAGGACATATCCATCGCCCGCCCGGCAGCAGAGATCGAACCCGTCTCGACGATCAGTTCCATCAGCTCGATCCGTCCATGCCCAAGCCGCTCGCCGGGCGGAAAATCTATACGAAGAACTGGCTTTAATGGTTCTGCCGGACCGGTCATCGAACGCCACTCCCAACATGAGTGTCGCGGAACGCTCTCTGGGCACCCTCCACGGGCAAGGCAGTCGCTTCGTAAACACCCCGCGCCACAGCACGCGCCATGGTTATCGTCGCAAGATGGCAGAGTTCAGCAAAATGAACACCGGCTTCCAGCGGTTTTTCGCCTGTTGCCGCAGCAAACATCGTATCCCCATCGCTCGGCAGATGAGCCGGCAGAACCGCCCTGGCCAGACCGTCATGCGCCATGATCGACAGGCGATGCGCCTGCGCCTTCGTCAGCACCGCATCTGTCACAACGGCACCGATCGTCGTTGCTGTCAGGTTCACGCCCTTCAAACGCAGCGCGGTATCTTGAGCGGTGAATTGCGAAGGATATCCGAAATCCCCGAATTCACCTGCCGTCTCGAATGGTGCAGACCAGAAATGACGGCTCTCGCCAACAGTCACCGAACCGAGCGCATTGACCACAACGATGGCCGCGACCCTGTAACCGCCGGAACTGATGGCACTGGCCGAGCCCAGACCACCCTTGAACGTCGCGGTCGTCGCACCTGTACCGGCACCCACCGTTCCAAGCTCGAAAGGTCCGGCCGCCGCCGCCTTGAAAGCTGCATAGCCCATGTCACGATAGGGCGAATGCAGCCCCCAGTCCTTGTTCCCGCCATTCAACAGGTCCATGAGGATCGCCTGCGGCACGATCGGCACCAGCGTCGTTCCAACCTGCAGGCCGCGCCCGATTTCGCGTAGGCCCGCCTGAACGCCACCTGCCGCATCCAGTCCGAACGCAGAGCCGCCGGAAAGCACCAACGCATCGACGGTTTCCACCGTCATGGCGGGATCGAGCAAGGCCGTGTCCCGGCCACCGGGCGCACCACCCAGAACGCTTCCCGACGCAACGACAGCTTTGTTGAAAACGATGGCGGTAACGCCGGAGCCGAGTTGAAGATCCGTGACGTTTCCAACCGAAACTCCACCGATGTCCGTCAGAAGATTGTGCATACCGCCTCGTTGCCCCTCTTTTCTGTCGGTATCCCGCCGCATCGATACGGTGTCAACGCTAAACGCGGCGACACAGGAGAGCAACTTCAGGAAAAGACCGCCGTACCGATCACAGGCGTCGAAGGCACCGCCATATCCCGTGGTTCGAGCGGCCCGGCGCGAAAGGCGTCATGACCGGCGGCAATGCCGTTTGCAAAGGCCCGCGCCATGAGTACCGGGTCGCCCGCACACGCCACCGCCGTATTCAGTAGCACGGCGTCATAACCAAGTTCCATCACGGTCATTGCATGCGATGGACGCCCTATGCCAGCATCGACGATCAGCGGAACATCGGGAAAGCGTGCCCGCATCGATTTTAGTGCCGTGATATTGAGTGGCCCCATGGCGCTACCGATCGGCGCGCACCATGGCATCAAGACCTTGCAGCCAGCATCCAGCAGTTTTTCGGCCACAACCAGATCATCGGTCGTATAGGGAAAAACCTCAAAACCTTCATCGCTGAGAAGCCTCGCAGCCTCCACCAGCCCAAATACGTCTGGCTGCAAGGTGTCGTGATGGCCGATGACCTCCAGCTTGATCCAGTTGGTTCGGAACACCTCACGCGCCATCTTCGCGGTCAGAACCGCCTCTTTGGCGCTATGGCAACCAGCCGTATTGGGCAGAATGTGACAGCCGAGGCCATGCAGCAGCTCGAAAAACTGGCCACCTTTTTTCCCACCTGCCGTTTCCCGGCGCAACGAAACCGTCAGTATTTCCGTGCCGCTTGCCCGCATGGCGTCTTCCAGCACGGCGGGAGACGGATATCGTGCCGTACCGAGCAACAGGCGGGAACTGACCGCGCGATCATAAAGCGTCAGCATGTTATCAACCTCCCTGCATAGGGGAAAGAATTTCGATACGATCGGAATCCTTCAATTGAAAACCGGCGCGATCCTCCACATGCACCAGATCGCCATTGACCGCCGTTGCGAGCCATTCCCCCTCATAATCGAGGCTGGCAAGCAGTGCGGCCAGCGTATCAGCAACGAAATCAAGCTCGTCGCCATTCACTAGAAGTTTCATGATCCATGTCCTTTTTCAGATGCGTTGTTGAAGACGATCCGCGCTGCTTCCTGCGCCATCGCCGGTGAGAGAAGAAAGCCGTGCCGATGCGCGCCATTCATGAAGACGGTCCTACTGTCCTCGATCACTCTTGGCAGATTGTCTGGAAACGCAGGGCGAACGCCTGTTCCTATTTCAAGGATCTGCGCCTCTCCAAAGGCCGGATGGATGGAATATGCGGCGTTCAGGAACTCCATCATCGAGCGCGCCGAGATCGGCCCGGCATCGTCCGATTCGATCATCGTCGCACCGAGCATGAAGCGGCCCGGTTCCCGCGGCACGATGTAGAGCGGTATGCGCGGATGCAGCAGACGAACCGGCCGGGAAAGTGAAACCTCGGGCATTGAAAGATAAAGCATCTCACCACGCACGCCGCGCAGCCGGGAAAGCGCCCCGATCCTGGCATGACCGGCGCAATCGATCACCCGGTCGAACACGTTTTCATCCACCGCAAGACCATCATGATGAAAAACAACGCCGATTGCCTGAAGACGCGCGTAAAGCGCCTTCAATGCACGCCGGGGATCGAGATGACCTTCATCCGGGAAATAAAGCCCGGAACGGAATCGTCCCGCGAGATCGGGTTCAAGAGCCGCGATCCCATCCTCGTCCACCCACCTGTAACCGCTCGTTCTCGATGCAAAACGCGAAAGCTCGGCCCTGTCGCGGCCAGGTGCGACGACCAGAGTACCTTGCCTGACGACAAGCCCCGGCGTCGCCTGTTCCCACCAGTCGAGTGCGGATTGGCCGAGCGTCAGCACGGCTTCCTCCGCGCTCTCGCGTTCGCACCAGGGTGCCAGCATTCCGCCCGCAAACCAGGAAGCACCGCGAAACGGTTCGGCGGCGAGGTCCACAACCTCCACCACCGCACCGCCGCGGCAAAATTCGAGCGCCACCGTCAAACCAACGACGCCCGTTCCTCTGACCAGAACACGCATCCCCTATTCTCCGGCTGGTTGGCTGAGAGGCAGATACAGTTCGCCACCCTCCTGAAACTTGGCGGCCATGGCCTCCAACCCCTCTTTCTGCGCCTCGGAGCGGATATCGTGTGAAATCCGCATCGAGCAGAATTTCGGCCCGCACATCGAGCAGAAATGCGCGACCTTGTGCGCCTCCTTCGGCAATGTCTGGTCATGAAACGAACGGGCCGTATCGGGATCGAGCGAGAGATTGAACTGATCTTCCCATCGGAATTCGAAGCGGGCGCGGGACAGCGCATCATCCCGTACCTGTGCCGCCGGATGTCCCTTTGCGAGATCCGCAGCATGGGCGGCGATCTTATAGGTGATGACGCCGGTTTTCACGTCATCGCGATCCGGCAGGCCAAGATGCTCCTTCGGCGTGACGTAGCAGAGCATTGCCGTGCCAAACCAGCCGATCATGGCCGCACCGATGCCGGAGGTAATGTGATCGTAACCTGGCGCGATATCCGTGGTCAGCGGCCCGAGCGTATAGAATGGCGCCTCACCGCAGACGGCAAGCTGCTTGTCCATGTTTTCCTTGATCTTGTGCATCGGCACATGCCCCGGGCCTTCGATCATGACCTGGCAATCCTTGGCCCAGGCGATCTGCGTCAGCTCACCCAGCGTTTCCAGCTCCGCGAACTGCGCCGCGTCATTGGCATCGGCTATCGAGCCGGGACGCAGGCCATCCCCCAGCGAAAACGAAACGTCATAGGCCCGGCAGATATCGCAGATCTCCTCGAAATGCTCGTAGAGGAAGCTCTCCTTGTGATGATGCAGACACCACTTGGCCATGATCGAACCACCGCGCGAGACGATACCCGTCACGCGGTTGACGGTGAGTGGTATGTAGTGAAGCCGCACGCCAGCGTGGATTGTGAAATAATCGACACCCTGCTCCGCCTGCTCGATCAACGTATCGCGGAAAACTTCCCAGGTGAGATCCTCGGCAATGCCGTTGACCTTCTCGAGTGCCTGATAGAGCGGCACAGTACCGATCGGCACCGGCGAATTACGGATGATCCACTCGCGGATATTATGAATGTTGCGCCCGGTCGAAAGGTCCATGACGGTATCGGCGCCCCAGCGGATCGCCCATACCATCTTCTCGACCTCCTCGGCCATGGACGACGTTACCGCCGAGTTGCCGATATTGGCATTGATCTTCACCAGAAAATTCCGGCCGATGATCATCGGCTCCAGTTCCGGATGATTGATGTTGGCGGGAATGATCGCCCTGCCAGCCGCAACTTCCTGACGAACGAACTCGGCCGTAACGTGATCGGGAATATGCGCGCCAAAACTTTCGCCATCACGGACGAGCTTTTCCTTCGCCGCCTCGCGCCCGAGATTTTCGCGAATGGCGATGAACTCCATTTCCGGCGTGATGATGCCGGCGCGTGCATAGGCAAGTTGCGTCACCGCCTTGCCTTGCTTTGCACGAAGCGGTTGGTGACGCACCGGAAACTCGGGAGTCAGGCGCTCGCCGGTCGCAAAGCCGTTATCTTCCGGCCTGACGTGACGGCCTTCGTAAACATCGGCATCGCCACGCACCAGAATCCAGTCGCGCCGCTGGCGCGGAAGTCCGAGTTCTATTCCGACTACATGTGCGGGATCGGTGTAGAGTCCGGAAGAATCGTAGACCGTCACCGGCGGCTCGCCCGCGGTTGGATGAACGGCGATGTCCCGCATCGGAACGCGGATATCCGGGTGCAATATGCCGTGCCTGTAGATTTTCGTGGAGGCTGGCAACGGTCCTGTTGTGACGGTCGGGGGAATTGTCTTGGCAACGATATTCATCATGAGGCTCCAAAGTTTGACAGTGGAGACCCAGTTCGAGCCGGAATGATGGAAAATACCGCAGGGCAATGCATGAACGTCAGACGTCAGCATACCTGCGGTCTTTGCACCGTCCCTACGCCAGTATGAACTGGATCAGGTTCAACGGGTCACTGCGCGTTACAGCAGAATCTCAGCCCCTTGACGGGACACCCCTGGTGAATGGTCGAAGGAAAAGGCACATCCCTCCTTTTGTCAAGGAGCGATATCAGCGCTTGGCAGCATCGATGGATTGTCGCATGCTGCTGTTAGTTGCAGTTAACCTAACGGTTTAGTTGAATGTTATCGTTTGGAATGTAACCATAACATTCAAAGCCTCTAATATGACCTCATGGGAGACACGTCCAGATGAACGCGACTATTCGTGAAATACTGGCCAAGTTTGGCCAGCTGCCCACCCCTGTCGACACGATTGCCGATGACGCGGATCTTTATGCGGCAGGGCTATCATCCTTCGCATCGGTGCAGCTGATGCTCGGCATTGAAGAAGCCTTCGACATCGAGTTTCCGGACAACCTGCTGAACCGCAAATCTTTCGCCAGCATCAGGGCGATCGAAGATACTGTGAAACTCATTCTCGACGGGAAAGAGGCCGCCTGATGAACGTGACCGTCGCGCCGATAGATGAAGCTCTGTCCGCGCGTGCGGGCCGGGTGGCGGCAATTGCCGCAAAACATGCCGATGACGTGGACAACGCCGGGCGGTTTCCCCATGAGGCCGTCGGCGCACTGCGGCAGGAGCGACTTTTAGGGGTTCAGGTGCCTGAACCCCTCGGCGGCGAAAGCGCCTCCCTTCTGGAGATCGCCGATATCTGCGTTCGTCTTGGTCAGGCCTGCTCCGCAACGGCGATGATTTTCGCCATGCATCACATCAAGCTGTCCAGCCTCGTGGAGCATGGTGAGGAAAGCGCCTGGCACGCGGCTTTCATGCGCCGCGTCGCGGGTGAACAGCTTCTTCTCGGATCTGCAACGACAGAAGGTGGCATTGGCGGCAATCTCCGCAACTCCATCTGCGCCATCGATATCCAGGGCGATATCTGCCAGCTGGAAAAGGATGCAACCGTAATTTCCTACGGTAGCGACGCCGACGCCATTCTCATTACCTCGCGGTCGCATGCGGACGCAGTTCCCACCGATCAGGTCATGACGGTGTTCCTGAAAGACCAGTACACGCTTGAGAAAACCCATGTCTGGGATACGCTCGGCATGCGCGGCACCTGCTCGGATGGTTTCCTTTTCCGCGGCAAGGCGCCATCGGCCCAGGTGTTTCCGAAACCCTTCGCCGAGATCGCGGCACAGTCCATGCTGGCAACATCGCATCTGCTGTGGAGCGCGGTTTGGTACGGGATTGCTTCGGACGCGGTTCTGCGCGCCCAGTCCTTCGTTCGCGCCGCAGCTCGCAAATCACCGGGTACCGCCCCGCCCGGCGCAATCCGCCTTGCAGAAGTCTCCACCAAACTGCAGGTGGTGAAATCCAACATCATCGCCGGCATCAAGGCCTACAACGACACGAAGAGCGATCCGGAGAAGCTTATGTCCATGGCCTTTGCCGTCGCCATGAACAATGTGAAGATCTGCTCATCGGAATCAATTCTCGAAATCATCGATCATGCGATGCTGATCTGCGGCATCATGGGTTACAAGAACGGTACGCCCTATAGCCTCGGGCGGCACCTGCGTGACGCGCATTCCGCACGCCTGATGATTTCCAACGACCGAATTCTCGGCAATTCCGCCAATCTCCTGCTGGTTCACAGGCAGGACACCAGCCTCTTGGGATAACATCATGGATATGCAGACATCCTTTATTGATCGACTGTTCGAAGAGGGCTTGCTGATCGAAACGGGCGTGGACGGCCTCTATGGGCGTAGCGGCCAGTTCGAGGATGTCATTGCGGCATTCGAGCGGTTGATCGATCGCACCGGCGGCCCCGATGGCGCCGAAGCCATCCGCTTCCCGCCCGGCATCAACCGCGCATATTTCGAAAAAAGCGCTTACATGAAGAGCTTTCCGCAGCTTGCAGGCACGGTTCACTCCTTCTGCGGCTGTGAACTTGATCATGTCAGCCTGCTGAAGACCATGGATGAAGGCGGCGACTGGACGACCGAGCAGAGGGCGACCGATATCGTGCTAACGCCTGCGGCCTGCTATCCGCTTTACCCGACGATTGCGAAGCGTGGCAACCTGCCGCCGGGCGGCGGTCTTTACGATATTCAGTCCTACTGCTTCCGCCATGAACCATCGAAGGATCCGGCCCGCCAGCAGCTGTTCCGCATGCGGGAATATGTTTGCATGGGCACCGAGACGAACGTGACCGAGTTCCGACAGACATGGATGGATCGCGGCGTGAAGATGATGGAAGCCGTCGGCCTTGATGTGACCATCGACGTGGCAAACGATCCGTTCTTTGGCCGTGCGGGCAAGATGCTTGCCAACAATCAGCGCGACCAGAACCTGAAATTCGAGCTTCTGATCCCGGTGACATCCAGCACCAATCCGACGGCGTGCATGAGCTTCAACTATCACCAAGACGCCTTCGGCCAGAAATGGGGTCTGAACCTCGACAATGGCGATGTGGCCCATACGGCATGCGTCGGCTTCGGCCTTGAGCGTATTGCACTTGCGTTGTTCGCACACCACGGCCTCGACGTGAAGAAATGGCCTGAAAAGGTCGTCAAAACACTTTGGGGCTGACCTGTCCATGACGCAGATTTTTCCGGGCCTCGACCCACGTAATCATACGCAGCACCCGCTGCATTCTTCCGAGAGAATGTGGCCGGAAACCAACTGCTACGTCGATCTGTGGATCGAGGTTCTGGCCGCCCGAGGCCTGCCGCCGGAAGCCATGCTTGGCTTCACGCTGAGCCAGGATTTCGAGGGCGATCAGTTCACCTTTTTCAAAGTGCCTCTGGAAGACCTGGAAACGCTTTACGATATCCGCGTCACGGAACTGGCGATCTTCGATCAGGTGGAAAACCACATCGAGGTGCAACTCGAACGTGGACGTATCTGCCTCATCGAGATGGACAGTTTCTACATGCCTGATACCCACGGCGTGGGCTATCGCAAGGAGCATGGCAAGACGACCGTTGCAGTGAACAGGCTGGACAGGGAAAAGCGCGAGCTGGACTATTTCCACAATGCCGGCTTTTTCCATCTCGAAGGCGAGGATTTCGATGGGTTGTTCCAGCACCATCTGCAAGAAACGGACACGCCTTTCCTGCCCTATACAGAGTTCGCGAAGTTTCCGGATGGCAACAATTCCGAAGCGCATCTTCGCAAGACGGCAGGGCGCCTGCTGAAGCAGCATTTCTCTCGCCGGCCATCTGCAAATCCCATCCGTGCGTTTTCAGCCGTCTTTCCGGCGCAGGTGGAGAAAGTCGCCGACCGGCCATTTGGCTTCTTTCACAAATACGCCTTCAACACGCTGCGCCAGCTCGGCGCCAATTTCGAACTGGCAGCAAGTCACCTCGACTGGCTCGACAAAAGCGGTTTTCACGAGGCTTCCCAACACGCGTTGCGTATTTCGGAAGTCGCCAAAACCGTTCAGTTCCAGCTTGCAAGGGCAGTCACACGCCGCAAGTTCGATACGCTCGCAACCGTCCTAGATCCGGCCGCAGGTGCGTGGGATCAGTTGATGGACGCGCTGGGCAGAAAACTGTCTGACGCCAGCGAGGCCGCGTGAGAGTGAACATCCTGGGCGAGACGGCGGACCTGCTGAGCGAAGGCTGGACGCTTACGCTGACACCGGCCGATGCCTGCGACCTGCCCTCGGATATTCCCGCAAATCTCGAAACCGTCCCGGCCGACGTGCCCGGCACTGTGGCACAGGCTCTTGAAACGGTGGGCCAGTTCGATCGTTTTGCGCCTCATGCCCTGAACGACAGGGATGCATGGTATCGCCTGACCCTGATTTCAGACACGAAAGGACGCGCGACGCTGCACTTCGGCGGCCTGGCGACAATAGCCGAGATTTTCCTGAACGGTGAACTGGTTGCCGCATCACAAAGCATGTTCGAAACACTCGACATTCCGGTAGAACTCACCGGTGCGGACGAGCTGGCGATATGCTTCCGAGCGCTTGCGCCGAGGTTGGAAAAAACCGGCCCTCGGGCCCGTTGGCGACCGCAGATGATGAACACGCAAGGTCTTCGGCTGATCCGAACCACCGCATTGGGATACATGCCGGGCTGGTGCCCGGAAATACATGCAACGGGACCATGGCGTCCCATCAGCATCGTCCGGCACACTGAGGGCCGCGGCTCCCTCCGGTGTTCGCTGGACGACAGAGGAACAGGAACGATTGCCATCGCACTGGAAAGCGATAGCCACGTTGAAACTGCGCGACTGATATGTGGCGAACATGCCACCGACCTCACGGTCTACGAGGCTGGCAGTCTTTCAGGAGAACTGGCACTCCCGGACGTTGCGCCATGGTGGCCGCATACTCACGGTAAGCCGGTCCTTCATGAAGTTTTTCTGGAGCTGGACGGCAAGCGGCTCAACCTTGGGAAGACGGGCTTCCGCAGGATCGACATCGACCGGGGCGCGGATGGAAACGGCTTCGGGCTGCGGGTCAACGGCGAAACCATCTTCTGTCGTGGAGCAGCCTGGACGACAGCCGATATCGTTCGGTTGCCGGGCACGCGAGCCGAGTATGAACCCTGGCTGAGACAGGCGGCCGATGCAGGCATGAACATGATTCGTGTCGGCGGCACGATGGCCTATGAAACGCCCGAGTTCTTCACCCTCTGCGACGAGCTCGGCATCATGGTCTGGCAGGACGCCATGCTTGCGAATTTCGATTACCCGGCAAAGGACGAAGCGTTTCGCGAACATCTGACGACCGAGATATCGCAGTTTCTCGAGGCCAATGCGCTCTCTCCTTCGCTTGCCGTATTTTGCGGCGGCAGCGAGATGTATCAGCAAGGTGCCATGCTGGGTCTGCCCGAACAGATATGGAAAGGACCGCTGACGGAGGAAATTCTTCCGGAACTGGTGAAGACCAAGCGACCCGATGTTGCCTATGTGGCAAACTCGCCATCGGGCGGGGCATTGCCATTTTTCCCGAATGCGGGTGTCGGACACTACTACGGCGTGGGCGCCTATTGCCGACCTCTTGAGGATGCCCGCCGGGCAGACGTACGCTTCGCTGCTGAATGTCTGGCTTTTGCAAACATTCCCGAACAGGAAACGCTGGATCATCATCTGTCTGTGCAGCCGGTCCATGATCCGCGATGGAAAACCCGAACCCCACGTGACCGCGGTGCTTCGTGGGATTTCGAAGACGTACGCGATCATTATCTCAAGCTTCTCTATGAGGTCGAACCCGATGTTTTGCGGCGCGAAGACGGCGGTCGTTATCTGGACATGTCGCGCGCGGCCGTAGCGGAAGTCATGGAAGCAACCTTCGCGGAATGGCGCCGCCATGGCTCGTCCTGCCAGGGAGCGCTTGTCTGGACCTTGCAGGATATCGTACCCGGTGCAGGCTGGGGCGTGATCGACGCCACCGGCAGACCGAAATCCGTCTGGCATGCACTGAAACGGGCTTTCCGCCCCGTTCAGGTGACCCTTTCCGATGAAGGCACGAACGGTCTTGATGTGCATGTCATCAACGAAACTGCCAAACCCCAAAATGTCGTCCTGGAACTGACATGCCTGCGTGACGGTCTGCAACCGGTCGTTCATGCCAAACGTGCAGTCGATTTGATACCCCGCCAAAGTCTCGTCATTGCGGCAACCGACCTGTTTGGCGCGTTTTTCGATACGACCTATGCCTATCGTTTCGGGCCGCCTTCGCATGACGCAACGATTGCCCGGATCCGCGATGCCGCGACCGGAGCTGTAATCGCAGATGCCTTCCATTTCCCGGTCGGACGCAAAAAAGCGTTGCACGCGGCTTCGTTGCGGATCGTCAAAAACCATGAGGATGGCCTCTGGTTTCTGGAAATCGAGACGGATCGTCTGGCGCAGTCAGTGCATGTTGAAGCCGATGGCTATCGTGTTTCAGAAAACTGGTTTCACCTCGCCGCCGGCGAAGCGAAAAAGATTCAGCTATTGCCGGAAACCGACGCCCCCGCAAACGAACCATCCGGCGAGGTTATGTCGCTCGGCTCGAACCGCCGCTTTTCGTTCTAGAGAGTCTCCGGCAAGACAGCCGTTCAAGGTTGTGAAGCGAGACGCCTGACAGTGTCCAGATAGACCGCACGGGCTTGTGGCGTCGACAGATTGTGATCGGCATCGGGAATGATCGTCACGGACGCATTGGGATAGGACGACAGCCCGCGGCCATCGGAATCGAAATAATATCTGAAGTGTTCGAGACCGTCGTCGTTGTCGCTGTAGAGAAGACTGACGACCGTACCGCTGGCCCGAAGCCTGTCAAAAGCAGAGTAGACGGCGCGTCCCTCTTCGCTGTTCCTGCGGAAAAGCCGTGCCGTCTTCGTGGACACCTTCTTTGCTGTCGCCTTGATGATGTTCAGTACCGCGCTAAACACATCCACATCGCCGCTGAACAGGCGCTTGAACGTCGATCCTTGCAGAAAGCGCTGTCTGTACTCGCCGAAGGAGCGTGGCCGCTTGTGCAGTGCCTCATCGACAGAGCGACCTTTCAGCCAATGAAAAACGACCGGGTTGACCGCGACAACGGAGCGGATGCGATCGTCGGCAATTGCGCCGTTGAAAGCGAGATAGGCTCCACTGCAACGTCCAGCCGCCACAATCGCTCCACCTGCTTGCGCAGACAGGAAGTCGACGGCTGCAACGACATCATCGTTCTGGGCAACATCGTAAAGCACCTGTTCGGGAACACCAGCCACCGGTGGACTATCCGCAACATTCGCTACATCGAAGCGCAGGGATGCAATTCCGCCTCTGGCAAGTTCGCGTGCCATCTTTACCGAAAGCCTGCCCCATCCGGCATGCCTGTCGTAGGCGGCACCGAGAAAGAGGACGGAAGAAGATGCAGCGTCATCGGAAGGCTGGCATAGAACGCCGAACAGGCGACCGTTATCGCCGAATTGAACGGGCTGCTCGAAGAAACCGCGACCAGCCTGCCCAACGCTGATAATGCGATCATCCACCGGTTCTGCGCCATCGGAGACGTTTGCCTGAGATGTCGCCCAATCCACGATATGGCTCACGACGTGTTCAGGCATCTTCGACAACGTCGGGCTGGAAACCAGATCGTCGTAACCAGAAAATGCAGCCACGTCGACATCACCGCCAAGCGATTGCAGATGGCGTGCAAAATCATCCTCCGCCACACGTCCTGGCCTGGTCAGCACAAGCAGCCGTTCAGCCGGAAGAACAGACGGGTTCGAGAGGTTGGCCTTCTTGATTTTTTCTGCAATGCCAGCGGGCATTTCCATGCCGGCGATTGAGCCGGATGTCGACAATCTTTGCTCTGCACGAAGACCCAGACCGTCATCGATCATCGATGACCACATTGCCAGCTCGCGCAGATAGCCGCGACCAGAGACAACGGGAGCCAGTAAAGCCATTCCGCTGATGGTGGCCTCGCCCGCAAAAGCCTGCAAGGCAATCAGACAGCCAAGACCTTGCGCCACGACGACGATTCGTGACGCACCCGAAAGCCGGTGAAGAGATCTCAGAGCGGATTGAGCACTCCAGGACCAGTCAGCATCCTCGCCCGTGTCATCCGGATCGAGTGCATCTCCTGTCCCGTGATAATCGAAACGCAGGCTTGCTATGCCCGCAGCCCCCAGACGCTCGGCAACGAGCCTGTAGAACTTGCGGCTGCACAGTTCCTCCATACCCCATGGGCTCATGAAAAGAACTGCCGTGTCCTGTCGGGTGTCACCCTGTGCAGGATGAAAAATGCCGACACAACCATCAAAGGAAACCGGCTGTGCTCTCTTGCCGCCTGTTTGTCCTGCAATATTTATCGTCATCGTCCCTGCCGTTATTTACGCGGGTGCTTTGGCTCAATCATACCTGTTTGTAGATACATCAAACGTCTTAACGCCAGTTCTACGACAATAATATGCCTCACAGAGAGAGGGGCGCTATTTTGCTCGAAACGTCCTGAAGATGCTGATAAATAGCAAGCAGCGCACTATCTGTAGGAGGGATCTGCGTTATCCGGCGCCCCACGCCGGAACATTGCAGGAATCAAACGACGGGTATTGCCCGAAAAATCATAGAAGTCTTTTATGGAACAAAGCCTTACGCGTTACATCTGGACGCATACCAAGCGGCATCAGCTCTTTATTCTGATGATCGTCGCTCTGTCGATGATTCCCTATTTCCTTGCCTTTGACCTTCCCAAACAGATCGTCAACGGACCAATTCAGGGCGATGGCTTTGAGGGCGCGAATGCGACACAGCCGTTCATGCACCTCACCCTGGACATTCCATATTGGGGAACCGTGGAGCTGTTCCCGGGGCTTGAGCTCGACCGCATGTCGATGCTGATGGCGTTGAGCCTGACGTTTCTTGCACTCGTCGTCATCAACGGCCTCTTCAAATATTACATCAATACCTACAAGGGCCGCCTCGGCGAGCGCCTTCTGCGCCGTATCCGCTTTGAACTGATCGACAAGATACTGCGTTTTCCGCCCAGCCATTTCAAACGTGTGAAGGGCGCTGAAATCTCCAGCATGGTGAAGGATGAAGTGGAGCCGCTGGGCGGCTTCACAGGCGATGCCTTCGTCCAGCCTGCCCTGCTTGGCGGTCAGGCGCTTTCGGCGCTTTTCTTCATTCTTGTCCAGAATTTCTGGCTCGGCCTGATCGCCGCCTTCATGGCCGCCATTCAGGTTGGCATCATTCCGAAGATGCGGCGCAGGCTTATCGAACTGGGACGCCAGCGCCAGCTCAGCGCCCGCCAGCTTGCCGGACGCATCGGCGAAATGGTCGACGGCATCGGCACGATCCACGCTTATGATACATCCAACTACGAAAGAGCCGACGCATCGCATCGGCTTGGCGATATTTTCAAGATCCGTTACGACCTCTACCAGTGGAAGTTTCTGGTCAAATTCATCAATAATTTCCTCGCACAACTCACACCCTTCTTCTTTTATGCCTTGGGCGGATATCTGACCCTCAAGGGCAGCCTCGACGTCGGCCAGCTCGTCGCCGTCATCAACGCCTACAAGGAACTGCCCGGCCCGCTGAAGGAACTCATCGACTGGGATCAGTCACGGCAGGACGTTCAGGTCAAATACGAACAGGTATTCGAACAGTTCAACGCGCCGAACATGATTGATAAAAAGGTGCAGGAACTCTCCGCAGCGTCGAGCACAGCAATCACAGCCCCGATCGTCATCAGCAATCTTACGCTTGAAGATGACAGCGGCAGCAGACTGCTCGAACAGGCATCCTTGAAAATTGAACCCGGCGAAGTGATCGCAATTGTAGGCGGCTCCGGTGCAGAAGCGCTTGCCGATGCGGTGGGACGAACCCTGTGGCCTGCAAGCGGCAAGATCACGATCAACGACGTCGACATTCTGGAATTGCCGGAATCCGTGACAGGAAGACGTATTTCCTATGTTTCTTCCGATAGTTACTTCTTCCACGCCAGCCTTGAAGACAACCTTCTCTATGGTTTGAAGCATGCGTTGCTTGCGGAAAAGCTGTATCAGGGCACAGAACTGGAGCACAGAAAATGGGAAGTCCGGGAAGCCAGGATGGCCGGCAATCCGGAAGTCGACATTAACGGAAACTGGATCGATTACGCATCCAGCCCGGCTGGTGACGAAAAGCCGGAAAATATCGCAAAGGCGGTTCTAGCCGTCCTTGATACGGTCGACCTGTCGCAGGATGTTCTCGAATTTGCCTTGCGCTCGTCCATCGACCCGTTGAGCGACCTTCATCTGGCAGCCCGCATCGTCGAGTTGCGCAATGTCCTACGCTCGGAGCTGGAAAAGGAAAATCTGAGCGGCCTTATCGCTCCCTTCGAACTCAACAGCTACAACAGCGAGGCGACGGTCGGCGAAAACCTCCTGTTCGGCACGATGCGGGATCAGACGCAAACCATCAAGACAATCATTGAAAGCGATTATTTCCGCTCCCTGATGCATGAGACGGGACTTGTCGAAACCCTGTTCGACATGGGTCACACGATTGCTGAAAACATCGTTGAAATCTTCGCCGATCTGCCGGGCGACCACCCGTTCTTCCAGCAGCTTACCTTCATGACGCCGGATGATATCCCGGTCTATCAGCAGATGTTGCAACGCCTTCAGGGCAAACATTACGCGGACGCCAACGAGGCGGAGAAACGCGCGATGCTGCGCCTGAGTTTCTTCTACATCGAACCCAGACAGCGCTTCGGCCTGCTGACGCAGGACATCATGGATCGGATCATCGAGGTCAGGCACATGTTCCATGCCAACCTGCCCGATAACCTGAAAAACATGATCGAGATCTACGATCCAACCAAGTACATGAGCGCCACCAGCCTTCTGGACAACATTCTGTTCGGCAAGATCAGTTATCGATATACTGACGCATCACGGCGCATCACAAAGATCGTGGCCGATGTCATGCGCAAGCGTGGCGTGTACGAACGGGTTCTGGCAGTCGGTCTGGATTTCAATCTCGGTGCCGGCGGTAAGCGGCTGGGACCGCTGCAGAGACAGAAGCTCAACCTTGCGCGCGCGCTGATGCGCAAGTCGGACTATTATATTTTCAATCGCCCGCTCCCGGGTCTGGACCACCGGCTTCAGGAGGAAATCGTTGAAAGAGTCATTACATTCCTGAAACAGAACAACAGTAACCCCTCCATCGTCTGGGTGTTGTCTAACGCGACACTGTCGCGAATGTTCGATCGCGTCATCGTTGTGCATCAGGGTTCGATAACCGCCGATGGAAGTTACGAGACTCTTGCGCAAGAAAACGGTACATTCCAGGAAATGGTCGCAACATAATGTCAATAGACGTGACCGAGGTGGAACGAGATCAGGGTAAAACGATGCTGTTTAAAGACGAAATACAAATGCTGAAACGAGTGCCCTTCTTTTCGGAGATGGAACCGGCCAAGCTTAAACTTCTTGCTTTTGCATCCGATCGCGTATCCTACCACAGTGGCGACGTGCTTTTCAGACAGGGCGATGTCGGAGACGCCGCCTATGTACTTCTCACAGGAAAAGTCGATGTTCTCATCGATTCACCGGCAGGCCAGATCAAGCTCACGGAAATGACCGGCAACGCCATCGTCGGCGAGATTGCCATTCTCTGTGACAGCGTGAGAACGGCCACCGTGCGTGCTTCGACGAATGTAGAGGCACTTCGTATCGGCAAGGAACAGTTCTTTAAGCTGATGTCAGATTTCCCGGATGTCACCATCAAGGTCATGCGTGTTCTTGCCGAACGGCTCACGCAGACAACGGCCGAACTCAGCAAGGCGCGCACGGCCGTAAAATCATAATTAGCAATTCCTTGCTACCAGGGCGCGTGAACTTGAAAAAACAGACGTGGCGCCATTGCAATATAAATGAAATGCTGAATGAATAATCAGGTCAGGTGTCTGTCGAGGGGGACAGACACGGGAATGCGTTTACGACGGCCCTCATGGGAGGAAAGGCTTGCAAGGGTCGTTGTGGTTTGGGGTGTGTCATGGTGTTGGGTTCCGACTTAGCGGGTCGGGAAAGTGATGAAAATTTTCGGATAAAGATCTGGGGAGCGCGAGGAACACTCCCCGTCTCAGGTGAAAACTTCCGGAAATATGGAGGAAATACCATCTGCATCGAAGTCCGATGCGGAAATCATGTCCTTTTGTTCGACGCAGGCTCCGGGTTGTTACCGGCTGGCGTTGCGCTACGCGCGGAAGGCATAACGGACGTCGACTTGTTTTTCTCTCACTGTCACTATGACCACATCGTCGGCTTTCCCTACTTCAAGCCATTCTACAACAATTCAAATGATGTAAAGATCTGGTCCGGTCATCTGGTCGGCGTAAAAACCACGCGCGAGATGCTCAAGGAATTCATGAGCCCGCCGTGGTTTCCGGTTCCTCTCGAAATCTGTTGCGCGAGAATAGCGACGCGGGACTTTCTTCCGGGTGATACGCTGTATGTACGCCCCGGACTTTCCATCCGCACCGGAATGCTCAACCATCCCGGAAACGCGGTGGGTTATCGCATCGATTGGGCCGGAAAATCTTTTGCCATCATAACTGACACGGAGCACGAACCGGGGGTTAACGACGAGACGGTTCTCGATCTGATCAAGGACGTCGATCTGTTTCTTTACGACGCCATGTTCACTGACGACGAGATGAGCCTTTACAAAGGTTATGGCCACTCCTCGTGGCAACAGGCAATCCGCCTTGCCAAGCTTGCCAATGCCAAAAGCGTGGGATTTATCCATCATTCTCCGAACCGCACTGACGCAGAACTCGATGATATCGAAAAGCAGGCAAAAGAGCTGTTTGGTGGTGCTTTCGCGGCGATGGATCATCAGATCATCGATCTGTGATGGCCAACGATGCGGCCGCCGGTGCTTTGGCCGCGAAGCGCGATAAACACGTACAAGTGACAATAAGTTTATGTTGTATTCCACGATGTTGCCACGGGACATTGCGCAATAGGGCGCAACAAAGGTGAGGCATCCCGGCTTGTCGGGAGGTTGGAAGCGGGCGGTGACGCGGTGAATGACAGGAACGGCAAGATCGGAACAGGCGGCGTTGCCTCGGTCTGTGGCATGAAGGCATCAATATGATCCGCCTGATGTCCGATACCGCGCTAAGACGTGCCCGGATCATCTCCGGCCTCGTGATGTTTGCCTTTGTCTGCAGCCATTTCTCCAACCATGCCCTTGCACTGATTTCACTCGAAACCGCTGAAAAAGGCCGCAAATGGTTTAGCCTCATATGGCTCAATCCTGTCAGCAGCACTCTGGTTTACGGCTCTGTTTTCGTCCATTTTCTACTTGCCCTCCGCTCAATATACCAACGCCGCACACTGCGCATGCCTGTGCGCGAGGCTCTTCAAACCACGCTCGGACTGCTGATACCGTTCCTTATCATCGGCCATGCCGTGAATATCCGCTTTTCACGCATGCTGTACGAGGTCGACCTCGGCTACCCGGATATCATTCGCAGACTGTGGGTCGACAATCCCGGCGCCGGCGCGTGGCAGAGTTTTGCGCTGGTGGTGATCTGGACACATGGTTGTATCGGTGTGTTTTTCTGGTTGCGCTACCGGGATTGGTATCCGCGTTTTTCCAGCATCTTCCTGACATTTGCCGTCATGCTTCCCATCTTGGCTCTTCTGGGTTTCGCAGATGCAGGGAGGCTGCTTGAAGAGGAAAGCGCCAGACAGGCCTTGCCGCCGGGGCTTGAGGAGTACAGCAGACATCCAGAATACCAGCGTGCGCCGAGCCAGATGGAAACCAATATCAAAGCCATCACAACAACGGTACAGACGCTGTTTCTATCCGCGATCGGACTTGTCATCGCAATGCGCGGTGTGCGCAACTGGCGGCAGCGATCCAGCGCCATCGCAATTCGTTACGAACATGGCACCGAGGTCCGTGTCCCGGCTGGGCTGAGCGTTCTGGAAGCAAGCCGGATAGACGGCATCCAGCATTATTCGGTTTGCGGAGGCAAGGGACGCTGCTCCACCTGCCGTGTCAGGATCCTCAACAGTAAGGGGCCTCTGCCGCCCCCGGGCGACATCGAGCAGACGACCCTTCGGCGCATTCACGCCGATTCCGATGTAAGATTGGGCTGCCAGCTGCGCCCGATGCATGATCTGACCGTGGCACTTCTCGTCTCGTCCACCCAGCAGAGCGATCTTCCACCCGATGCACAACCCACCCGACCCGGCCGGGAAGAGGAAATCGCGGTCCTCTTTTGCGATATCCGCAACTTCACCTCTCTGTCGGAAGCAAAACTGCCTTACGATGTGGTGTTCCTGCTCAACCGCTATTTCACGATTGTCGGCCAGGCCGTCGAGCAGGCGGGCGGACGTCTGGACAAGTTCATCGGTGACGGCGCCATGGCGCTGTTCGGGGTCGAAGGCGATCCCGAAAACGCCTGTCGCAATGCCATGAAGGCCGCAGCCACCATCCTCCGCGAACTATCGCTTCTGAATGAAGGGCTTGAGCGGCAGTTTGCTGTCCGGCTGGAAGTCGTGATCGGAATACATTCCGGCCCGACAATCGTCGGTGTCATGGGTTATGGTCCGGCTAAAACACTGACCGCCATCGGCGATACCGTGAATGTGGCAAGCAGACTGGAAACGATAGCCAAGGAACTCGGTGCAGCTATTGTCGTTTCCGAACCGACAATCGTCCAGGCAGGGCAGGATATCGCCGATCTGCGCAATGAAAAGATCGCCATTCGCGGTAGGAATTCAAAGCTTAAAGTCTTTCTTCTGTCCAAGGAAGAAAGCGAACGGTTCCTGTGACGCAGACAGTTCCGCCTCAAACTTTCCGGTAGAGAAAATAGCGGTCGGTCGGTACGGTATCCGGCACCGACAGCGGCTCAAGGGCTGCATGTTCAAGCGGAAGACCGCTGATCGCGATACCGCCCGCACCCAGCATGCCCGCCGTCAGCTGCGGCAACCAGGTCAACGTCAGCGCATCTTTTTCAGGATATCCGGTGCCGATATCGGCATGCACCAGCGCTGCCTCGAAGCCGACATAAGCAGGAGCGGTTTCCGATATTTCACCGATGACCAGATCCTCGGCGGCAGGAACAGACGAGGCATGCGCACCCATTGCCCTGTCGAAGGCGATGATCCGCCGCTCGGGAAAAAGCTCGCGCAGATGATTGAACGTCCGTCCATTGCCAAGACCGACCTCCATGATCGCACCGTCTGAAGGCAATTCGAGATCACGGTGCACGTGGTTGAGGATATCCCGCTGCGCGGTCAATCGGCGAATGAAACTGTCGAGTCTGCTCATGGGAAATCCGATCCAAACGAAAAAGGCAAGGGCGATCAGGCCTTGAGGATATGTTTTTCAGCAATGCCCCGACGCGCAAAGACGTTTCTGGTATCGATGATGAGCGGCGACCACTCCGCAAGCGTCGCGTAATCGACGTTGTCGTGATCCGTGGCGATGAGGACGGCATCGAAGGCACCGATGGCTTCCCTGCTCCACTCGACGGATTTCATGCCCATCAGGCCGCTGTACTCACGCGTTCTGGGAATCTCGGCAACATAAGGATCGTGGTAGAATGGCTCACCGCCACGTTCGTGGATCAGTTCGATGAGCTTCAAAGATGGGCTTTCCCGAATGTCCGGCACATTCTTCTTGTAGGCCAGTCCCAGCACCAGCACTTTCGACCGGCTCAGTGCCTTGCCTGCATGGATATCGAGTGCCTCGGCAAGTCGTCCGATCACATGACGCGGCATGCCGGTATTGATCTCCCCAGCCAGTTCGATGAACCGTGTTGGCAATTCATACTCACGTGACTTCCAGGTGAGATAGAAGGGATCGATGGGAATGCAGTGACCGCCCAGACCGGGGCCAGGATAAAACGGCATGTAACCGAAAGGCTTGGTCTTGGCCGCATCGATCACCTCCCATATGTCGATACCCATCGCCTCGTAAACGACCTTCAATTCGTTGACGAGCGCGATATTGACCGCCCGGAAGACGTTCTCGGTGATTTTTACCGCTTCGGCGGTCGCCGTGGTCGACACCGGAACCACCGTCTTCACAACGGCGCCGTAGAAAGCCGTCATCAGCGTTCCAGCCGGCTCGCCGTCACCGGCCACGACCTTCGGGATGGTCGAGGTTTCGAAATCGCGATTGCCGGGATCTTCGCGTTCAGGCGAGAATCCGATGAAGAAATCGGCACCGGCCTTCAACCCCGATCCTTCCAGTATCGTCTTGACCACGCCATCGGTCGTACCGGGATAGGTGGTCGACTCCAGAACGATGAGCTGGCCCTCACGAAGATGCGCCGCGATATCCCGACAGGTCTTTTCGACATAGGAAAGATCCGGCTCGCGATATTTCGTCAGCGGCGTCGGCACGCAGATTGCAATGACATCGCACGTGGCCAGCTGCGAAAAATCGGACGTCGCGACAAACGTGCCGTCTCGCCGCACGCTTCCCAGAACCTCGTCGGACACCGCCTCTATGTAGCTGCGGCCCGCATCGATCGAGACGATCTTACCGGGATCGATATCGAAACCCGTAACGTTGAAACCCGACTTGGCTATCGTCATAGCCAATGGCAGACCGACGTAACCCAGCCCGATAACACCCGCTCGGACGGTCTTGTTTTCGATACTGGCGAGCAAGTTCTGGAAGGAGACTGATGAAGTCAAAGCGTGTCACGCTCCGCGCATTACAAAAAGATGCCTTTCAGTTGGGCAAGAATGAAGAAGCTGTCAAGGCTCGGCATCCTCAAATTACGGTTGACGCGACAACCGCGCCCGAAGCAAAACCATGCGGATGAAGATTGCTTTTTATTCGCCGCTGAAATCGCCCAATCACCCCGTCCCCTCCGGCGACAGGCTGATGGCGCGCCTGTTGATGAAGGCCATGGCGATGGGCGGCCACGATGTCTCAGTGGTTTCGGAGCTACGCAGCTTCACGAAACAACCCGACGATCCGAACCAGGACGCAATCGTCGAGGCGGCGCGGCAGGAATCGGAAGCCCTTGCAACACAATGGTGCCGGGACGGAAAACCCGATTTGTGGTTTTGTTATCATCCATATTACAAAGCCCCGGACCTTCTGGGACCGAAACTGTGTGAAGAATTCGGCATCCCCTACGTAACAGTGGAGGCCTCCTACGCTCCCAAACGCAACGCGATGGGCTGGCAGGCCGTGCAGGACGAGCTTCTGACGACGTTGGAAATGGCTGTCGTCAACATATGCTTTACGGAACGGGACCGGGACGGGTTGGCGGACGCCTCGTCCAGCATCCACACGACAATGTTGCCCCCTTTCATCGAGGCTGATCCCTTTCTGGAAAACGCGCCTGCACCCACGACAGGCAAGATGATTACCGTGGCGATGATGCGGGCGGGTGACAAGCTCGGCAGCTACCAGGCATTGGCCAACGCGCTGGCTCTGTTGCCGAACAATCTGCACTGGACACTGGATATCGTTGGAGACGGCCCCGAACGCGCGACAGTCGAGGCGATGTTCAGCCGTTTCGACAGGGGGCGGCTTGTGTGGCACGGCCAAAAGACCGCCTCAGAGATAGCCCTACTCCACTCGAGAGCCGCCCTCTATGTCTGGCCCGGTCATGGAGAGGCTTACGGCCTCGCCTATCTGGAAGCACAGGCAGCCGGTCTTCCCGTTGTGGCGGAACGGATAGCCGGTGTGCCTGAGGTCGTGAAATCCGGTTCCACCGGCATATTGACCCCGGCAGGCGCTACGACCGCTTATGCGCAAGCCATCGAGTCATTGCTCACCGACGAAAGCCAACGTCGCCAACTGTCGGCATCCGCTCGCCGCTTCGTCATGGAGGAACGCACTCTGGCGACGGCGGCAGAAAGGCTGAACCATATTCTTTTGCAGGTGAAGGCACCGGAATCATGAGCGTCGAGAAACTTGTTGCTGCACTGGATGAATGTACGCGGCGTGGTTTCACGGCCGATCTCTGGCTTCGCGACGATGACGCGGTGGAGCCAACGGAAGCACTCGACAGATTGCTCGACCTCTCCAGTCGATTTTCCGTTCCCCTGACCCTTGCCGTCATCCCTTCAACCACGACACAGAAACTGGCAAGCCATCTCCACGAAGCGCCCCTTGTCACGGTCGCGGTCCACGGATGGTCGCACGCCAACCACGCCGGCGAAGGTGAGAAGAAACAGGAACTTGGCCGTCACCGCCACCCCTCCATCGTGGTTGGCGAACTGCATGAAGGTCTGGAGAAGCTGCGCGATCTGCATGGGGCGCGGTTTGTTCCCATGCTCGTGCCGCCGTGGAACCGCATAGACGCCAGCATCGTGCAGTTGTTGCCGGAACTGGGGTTTCATGCGCTTTCCGTGTTCGGGCCGGAGAAAACCACGACACCACCTTCCCTGAACACACATGTCGACGTGATGGACTGGCATGGCAGCCGTGGAGGACGTGACCACGATATCCTGTTTGCCGAAACGGCTGATCGCATAGCACGAACGATGGCGAGCGGCGGCACGACGGGCATTCTCACCCACCACCTTGTCCATGATGAAAGCGTCTGGCAGTTTCTGACGAAGCTTTTCGAGATTACGGCAAACCACCCGGCCTGCCGCTGGCGTTCCTCCGACGAACTTGTCGAAGCGCCATCACCATGATTTCCAGGCAATCAGCAGACCGCCCGTTTCGGCGCGAAGGCCGTTCCGGATAGCTTCCACCTCCTCAAAGGGAGCGCGATCAGCAAGGGATGCCGCTACGAAATCAGCGGGTGCAAGGCTGACGCTGCCCGACCGCGCAATCACGGTAAAGATCAACGGTCCCGTCGCCCACCATGCGGGTGCACGCGGCATTTCCCTGATGATCGTCGGAAAGCAATCCAGCATCCTACGAAAAACCGGATGACCGGCAGGGGCAGCGATAAACGAGTTGGCCAGCAGCACGCTGCCCTTTCCAGTCTCGCGCGGTGTATTTTCATCGAAGACAGTTAAACCGGCCATCGGCAGCAAAGCATCGAAACTCATATCGTCCCTGGCCGGATACCAGTCACAGTCGAGATAGATGCCACCGAAGCGTTCCAGCAGCACATAGCGGGCGACATCGACGGCACCGGGATAATCCTTTTTGTCCAGCATGGTTCTGAAGGTCGGGTCTGCAAACACGCCCTCCCGCTCCAGCCCGTCTTCCCGCCAGAGCCGATACTCATAACCATTGGCATGCGCGTGCGCGGCCCACGCATCGGTGGAAACCGGCGGCGGTTTGTCGCCGATCCATATCTGATGAATGATTTTCGGCACCTGCTGACGGCTTTTTTCTGCAATCTCGCGACGCTCCTCGACGGAAAACTCCGCATATTTTGCGAAAGCAGCGGGCGGTGGGACAAGCGTATACTGATAACCGATCTTCGCGATGACATCTCCCTCGGACTTGGCAAGGCGCAACCGGGCGGCATGCAACCGGCGCGGCAGACCAAGCACCGTTGGCTCGCCCATAAGGTGGCTATCGCCCACTGCAACCAGAGAGGACAGGATGGCATGCGCTTCGACATATTTTCCGTCGTTTTGCAACTGTCGGGCTTTATCCAGTAGCGCGTCGTAATATTTCTTGTCAGACATGAAACCTCATCCAGAAACGCTTCCCAACATATCCCCGACCAGAAGCCTGCGGGCAAGCCGCGAGTTTATGAAGCCGGCTGTGAATTCGCAGCATATACAGGCGTTTCAAGAGCATAGACAGACACAATGCCCTACGATAACGTGAGCCAAAGCCTAGGACGAGTTTTGTTACAGGGCCACACTCACGACGACGGCAGGGAACCTTTTTGGCATGAGCGCAGGCGCGGATTTGCTCCGCATCGAAAACTTGCAGGTCTCGTTTTCCCTTATGGGAGGGACCATCGATGCGGTGAGAGGTGCCAGCCTCCGCATTTTGCCCGGCAAGGTGACGGCGCTGGTGGGAGAATCCGGCTCCGGAAAATCCGTCATCGGCCAGACCATCATGGGTATTCAGGCCAAAACGGCGCGCGTTCAGGGCCGCGTCCTGTTCTCGGATCCGGCACTGCCTGCACAGGCTCCCGTCGATCTTCTCCAGCTTCCGAAGGACGGCAAGGAAATCCGCGCCATACGCGGAAACCGTGTCGGCCTGATCTTTCAGGAACCGATGACGTCGTTCTCGGCGCTGCATACGATCGGCAACCAGATCGATGAAGCCCTGCGCATCCACAGTGTGCTGACGCCGACGCATCGTCTGGAAAAAATGCATGAGACGCTTGATCTCGTGGGGTTCTCCAACCCTGCGAAGATCTGCAACATGTATCCGTTCGAACTTTCAGGCGGCATGCGCCAGCGCGCCATGATTGCGATGGCGCTGATCTGCCGTCCCTCGTTGCTCATTGCCGACGAACCGACCACCGCACTGGACGTCACCATTCAGGCACAGATTCTGAAGCTGCTGCGCGACCTCCAGAGCCGTCTGAACATGGGCATGCTGCTCATCACCCATGATCTCGGCGTCGTGGCGAACATCGCTGACGAGGTTGCCGTGATCTACCAGGGCGAGATCATGGAAGCGGGGCCCGTCGATGAAATCTTCAGGGCTCCCAGCCACCCTTACCTGAAAGGACTGATGGCTGCCGTCCCGCACTTTGATATGAAACCCGGTCAAAGGCTGAAGGCGCTGCGCGAAATCAATGTCGACCATGAAAGCCTCGTCGGCAAGAAGCCTGTGCAGACAGGTAAGGCGCCGGAAAAAATCCTGATCGTCGACAACATCAGCAAGACCTTCACGACACGCAAATCGAGCTGGTTCAGCAGCGGCAAGGCAAACGCAACAAAGGCCGTCAACAGCGTCAGTTTCGACATACGCCGGGGAGAGTGTCTGGGACTTGTCGGGGAAAGCGGTAGCGGCAAAACCACAGTCAGCAAAATCCTCATGCGTGCCGTCCGCCCCGACGAAGGCGCGGTCACATTCCGCAGCCGGGATGGAGATATCGACGTCCTGAACGCCAAGGACGACGATCTCAAGCAGTTGCGCGCCAAGATCCAGATGGTGTTTCAGGATCCGATCTCCTCGCTTTCGCCACGCATGACGGTGGGGAATATCCTCAGCGAGCCCATGGAAATTCACGGGCGCGGCGATGCAAAATACCGTGCGGAAAAGGTTCGCAATCTGCTGAAGGCCATTGGCCTTGGAGAGAGCGCGCTCAACCGCTATCCGCACAGCTTCTCGGGCGGGCAAAGACAACGCATCGGCATTGCCAGAGCTTTGACGCTTGGCCCGGAACTGCTCATCTGCGACGAACCCGTTTCCGCGCTGGATGTTTCGGTACAGGCACAGATTCTCAATCTGCTGAAGGATCTGCAGAAGGATCTCGGCCTGACCTACCTCTTCATCTCGCATAATCTGGCGGTGGTGGATTATATGGCTGACCGGGTTGCCGTCATGTGCGAAGGCCGTATCGTCGAACTTGCACCGCGTGAAATCCTGATGCGGTCGCCGGTTCATCCCTACACGAAATCCCTGCTGGCCGCAGTTCCCTTCCCGGATCTGGATCGACCACTGGACTTTAGTACGATCGGCAAAATCAGCGCGACGGGTAAGATTGACTGGGGCAAACAATTCCGTGACGAGGGTGAAGGGAATATGATCTCGGCAGATCTCGGCGAAGGGCATTTCGTTCTCGCAAACGGCAGCACCGATATCCGGGAGCTGCGCCCTTGATTACCCGCCGCACGACACTGGGCCTGCTCGCCTCCGTTTTCCTGCCGTTCGCCGCACAGGCAGCTTACGTCGACCCTTCTTTCTTCAAGGATAAAAAGGAAAAGGGCGAACTGCCGGATGTTTCGGCGCGTCTGCCGAAAAATCCCCGTGTGATCAACATGAAGGCGCTGGGGCGGGAACCGGGCAAACATGGTGGATCGGCACGCATGCTGATCGGCGGTCAGCGCGATATTCGCCTGATGCCCATCAACAGCTACGCCCGCCTCGTCGGTTACGACGAGAACTTCAAATTCCAGCCGGATATTCTGGAAAGCTACGACATTCAGGAAGAGCGTATCTTTACCCTAAAACTGCGCGAGGGTCACAAATGGTCCGATGGCAGCGATTTCACGACCGAAGATTTTCGCTATTTCTGGGAGGACGTCGCCCTCAACCGCGAGATCCACAAGGGCGGCCCGCCGATCGAGCTTCTTGTCCATGAAAAGCCACCGATCATCGAAATCATCGACCACCTGACGGTGCGTTATACATGGGAAGGGCCGAATCCCGATTTTCTGGCAAAACTTGCCGCAGCTTCGCCTGCACGGCTGTTTCTGCCGGCTGCCTATATGAAGCAGTTCCACGTCAAATATCAGACGGCAGAAAACCTCGCCAAACTCATGAAGAAAAACAAGGCGGATGACTGGAGCGGGCTGCACATCAAGATGTCGCGGCAGGTCCGCCCGGAAAACCCGGATCTTCCGACACTGGACGCGTGGCGAAACATAACCGCTCCGCCCGCCGAGCAGTTCATTTTCGAACGCAACCCGTATTATCACCGCGTCGATGAAAACGGCCTGCAACTGCCTTATCTCGACCGCTTCCTTCTGAACGTCACATCATCCGATATCATCGCGGCAAAAACCGCATCTGGTGACAGTGACATTCAGTTCCTCGGCCTGGATTTTTCCGATTATACGTTTCTGAAAGACGCGGAGAAACGCTTCCCCCTGAAAGTCGATCTCTACAAGCGGTCACAGGGCTCGCGTATGGCGCTGTTGCCGAATCTCACCTGCGCCGATGCCGTGTGGCGAGAAGCCTTCCGGGACGTGCGCGTACGCCGCGCCCTATCGCTGGCCATCAACCGGCATGAAATCAATATGGTCTGCTTTTACGGCCTGGCGACCGAGAGCGCCGATACAGTTCTGCCGGAAAGCCCGCTCTATCGCCCGGAATTTGCGAAAGCCTGGAGCGAGTTCGATCCGGCACTCGCAAACAGCCTGCTCGACGAAGCCGGGCTGGACAAGCGCGACAGCAAAAACATGCGCCTGCTTCCCGATGGTCGTCCCGCTCACCTCATCATCGAAACCGCCGGTGAAAGCACACTCGAAACCGATGTGATGGAACTTGTTACCGACCATTGGAGACAGATAGGCCTTTCGCTTTCGGTTCGACCCACGCAGCGAGATGTCTTCCGCAAGCGCGCCATGGGCGGCGAAGTCATGATGTCAGTCTGGATGGGGATGGACAACGGCGTGCCGAATGCGGACATGTTGCCCTCCGGGCTTGCGCCGACCGGCGACGACCAGCTGCAATGGCCAGTCTGGGGTGTGCATTATCTGTCTGGCGGACGCGAGGGCAAGGCGCCTGACCTACCGGCGGCAGCAGAGTTGCTGGCCTTGCTGAAGGAATGGCGACGATCGATATCCGAGGAGGACCGCACGCGCATATGGCTTGAAATGCTGGAGCTGTATTCGCAGCAGGTGTTTTCGATCGGCATCGTCAACGGCGCACTTCAGCCGGTCGTTCGCGCCGCGCGCATGCGCAACGTGCCAGAGAAGGCGCTTTTCGGCTACGAACCCACCGCCTATCTCGGTGTCTATATGCCGGATGCCTTCTGGTACGACGGAGAAGCCTGATATGCTGCGGTATATTCTGAAGCGCATTCTCGTCATGATACCCACGCTGATCCTGATCTCGATGCTGGTCTTCACCATCATCGAACTGCCGCCGGGGGACTACTTCGAGAGCTATGTCGCCGAAATGCGCGCCATGGGCGAGACGGCGAATATGGCGGAAATCGAGGAACTGCGCGTGCGCTACGGCTTCGACCTGCCCGCGCCGATCCGCTATTTCCGTTGGGTCAGCGGTATGCTGGTCGGCGATTTCGGTTACTCCTTCGAGTATCAGCTCCCCGTCAACGAAGTTGTGGGCGACCGTCTTTGGCTGACGGTGCTCGTATCCTTCGTGACCATCATCGTCACCTGGCTGATTGCTTTTCCGATCGGCATCTATTCCGCCACCCACAAATACAGCTGGGGTGATTACGGGCTGACATTCGTCGGACTGCTGGGTATCGCCATTCCCAATTTCATGCTCGCCCTCATCCTGATGTATTTCGCCAACATCTGGTTCGGTATTTCCATCGGTCACCTGATGGATCGCGAATATCTCAATCAGGCGATGAGCTGGGCGAAATTCAAATCGATCCTCGAGCATCTCTGGATACCGGTCCTCATCATCGGAACGGCCGGGACTGCGGGCATGATCCGACGTCTGCGCGCCAACCTGTTGGACGAGTTACAGAAACAATATGTCGTCACGGCCCGCGCCAAGGGGCTCCATCCTTTCAAGGTACTGATGAAGTACCCTCTTCGCATGGCGCTGAATTTCTTCATCTCCGACATCGGCTCGATCCTGCCCGCGATCATTTCCGGCGCGGAAATCACCGCCGTTGTCCTTTCGCTGGAAACCACCGGCCCGATGCTCATCAGAGCCCTGCAGAGCCAGGACATGTATCTTGCCGGCTCGTTCCTGATGTTCCTCGCGTTCCTGACGGTGATCGGCGTCCTCGTTTCCGACATCGCACTTGCCATACTCGATCCGAGAATCCGCTTCGGAGGCGATAACGTCAAATGACTTCACCCGCTCCGACGTCCATTCCAGCCCCCGGCGAACCGCTACCGCATTATGTATCGACGGCGCCTTTCGATCCTTATCGCATCGAACCCAACACCACGGGTCTGGCAGCCTTCGAAAGGGCATCGCAACTGCGCCTGATGTGGTGGCAATTCCGCCAGCACAAGATCGCCGTCTGGTCAGGCGCGTTTCTCGCTGTCCTTTACCTGTCGATCCTGATCTGCGAGTTTCTGGCGCCCTACAACCTGCATTCGCGCAACATCGACAATATCTACGCCCCGCCGCAACGCATCCATTTATTCGATGATGGCAAGTTCGTCGGCCCGTTCGTTTATGGTCGGAAGATGACGCTGGACATGGAGAACCTGCGCCGCGTCTATCGCGACGTACCGACGGATGTTCAACCGCTCCGTTTCTTCTGCAAGGGCGACAGCTATCGTTTCTGGGGCCTGTTCGACGGCAATACCCACCTGGTCTGCCCGGCTGAAGGCGGGGAGATGTTCCTGCTCGGCACGGACCGTCTGGGCCGCGACGTGCTGTCCCGCATCATTTACGGCGCGCGAATTTCGCTGACAATCGGCCTGCTGGGCGTCGCAATGAGCTTCGTTCTCGGTATTGTGATCGGCGGGCTGGCCGGTTATCGCGGCGGCACCTTCGATCTCATCGTGCAGCGTATCATCGAAGTGCTGCAATCGATCCCCAGCATTCCGCTATGGCTGGCATTGGCAGCGATCATGCCCGTGACCTGGAGCCCCATTCTCGTCTACCTCGGCATCACCATCATTCTCGGCATGCTGGACTGGACAGGACTGGCGCGCGCCGTGCGTTCCAAACTGCTGGCGCTTCGCGAAGAAGACTATGTTCTTGCAGCACAATTGATGGGTGCCGGAACCACGCGCATCATCGGGCGGCACCTCATTCCGGGCTTCATGTCTCACCTCATTGCATCGGCGACATTGACGATACCCGGCATGATCCTTGGCGAAACCGCACTCAGCTTCCTTGGACTTGGCCTGCGCCCACCGATCACAAGTTGGGGAATTCTTCTCACGGAGGCGCGCAGTGTCAGCGTCATTGCGCTATATCCATGGCTTCTCATTCCGACGATCCCGGTCGTTCTCGTCATTCTGGCCTTTAATTTCTTCGGCGACGGATTACGTGATGCTGCGGACCCTTTCAGATAAAATGGAACACACCTTGATACACTGCACTTCCTTCATTGCCTTTTCCGTGAAAGGGACCAAGAGGTGTGGCCCATGACCTCCCGGCTGAACGATGCCCGCATCCTCATGTACAGCCACGATTCCTTTGGTTTGGGGCACCTGCGGCGCTGCCGGACGATTGCGCATGCGCTGGTGGAAGACTATCGCGGCCTCAATGTTCTCATCATTTCGGGTGCGACGATCGCAGGCGCCTTCGATTATCGCACCCGCGTCGACTTCGTGAAAATCCCAAGCGTCATAAAGCTGCGCAACGGCGAATATACATCCATGGATCGCCACATCGATCTTCAGGAAACCCTGAAGATGCGCCGCTCGATCATCTATCACACCGCCGAAAGCTTTAAGCCGGATATCTTCATCGTCGACAAAGAGCCTATGGGCCTTCGCGGAGAGGTGGAGGAAACGCTGTCCTATCTAAAAACGCAGGGAACCAAGCTCGTCATCGGCCTGCGTGACGTTATGGATGCCCCGCAACTTCTCGAAGCTGAGTGGAAGCGCAACGACGTGATGAACAAGATCGGCCGTTTGTACGATCACGTCTGGATTTACGGTCCGCCCGATTTTCACGATCCGCTTACGGGGCTGGACGTTCCACAGACCGTACGCAGCAAGATGGACTTCATCGGGTTCCTGCAGCGCTCCAGAAGTCATGCAGAAACTGCCCCACACAAACCGGATGGCGATTATCTTCTCGTCACAACCGGCGGCGGTGGTGATGGCAGTGAACTGATCGATGACGTGATCAACGCCTATCGCCATGATAGCAGCCTGACACACAAGGCGCTCGTGGTGCTTGGACCCTATATGCCTGCAGATGATCGACAGCGCTTCGTCAGTCTCGTCGCGGACATTCCCCACATCGAGATCATCGAGTTCGACAACCGCATGGAAGATCTGGTTGCGGGCGCGCAGGCGGTCGTGTCGATGGGCGGCTACAACACCGTATGTGAAATTCTGTCTTTCGACAAACCCGCGCTTGTCGTGCCGCGTACCATACCGCGCGAGGAACAGCTGATCCGCGCCAGCCGCGCTTCCGAACTCGGCCTTTTCGACATGCTGTTGCCGGAAGACGCCGAAAACCCGGAAAAAATGGCCGCGGCGTTGAAAGCACTCCCCCGTCGCGCTCCGCCCTCTGTCAACTCCCGGGATCTCAAACTCGACGGTCTTGAAAACATTTCGAGGCGCATTGCCGAATGGCTGCAACCCGAAAATGACAGGACCCCTGTTACGCTTACTGCCTGACCTATCGGCAAAGCGCGTCGACTTGAAAGAGACACGATCAACGTGACCAGAAAAGAAAAAATTGTCGTGCTGCTCAAGGGTTACCCGCGGCTGTCCGAGACATTTATTGCGCAGGAGCTTCTAGGCCTGGAAAAGGCCGGGCTTGAGCTGGAACTCGTTTCCATGCGCCGCCCGACCGACAAGAAGCGCCATCCGGTGCATGATGAGATCCGCGCACCCGTTACCTACCTGCCGGAATATCTGCACGAAGAACCCCTGCGTGTTCTTAAAGCGCTCTTGGCGTGCCGCAGGAAAGACGGTTTCGGCGAGGCACTTCGCCGGTTCTGGCAAGACCTGCGCCATGACGTCAGCCGCAACCGGTTCCGGCGCTTCGGACAGGCAGCGGTGCTGGCGCACGAATGGCCTGCCGATGCCGGATGGCTGCACGTGCATTTCATTCATACCCCCGCATCGGTTGCCGCTTACACTCACCTCATCACCGGCACGCCGTGGACCATCTCCGCCCACGCCAAGGACATCTGGACGTCGACGGACCGCGACCTGTCCATCAAGCTCGGCAGCGCCCGTTGGTGTGTCACCTGCACCGCCAGCGGCCATCAGCACCTTCTTGGCCTTTCAGGACCGAAGCAGAACGTATATCTGAGCTATCACGGGCTTGATCTCACCCGCTTTCCGCATTTCGACACACCACGCCCGCCAAGGGACGGATCGGACGGAAACGACCCGGTTCGTATCCTGAGCGTCGGGCGCGCTGTGCCCAAAAAGGGCATCGATGTGCTGCTGCGGGCGCTTGCCTCACTGCCGCCAGGCCTCCACTGGCATTTCACCCATATCGGTGGCGGCGATGAACTTGCCAAACTCAAGGCACTGGCGGACGAACTGCGCCTGTCAGACCGGATCGTCTGGACGGGTGCCATGGACCAGAAACAGGTACTGGAAAACTATCGGCAGGCCGACATTTTCGCGCTTGCATGCCGCATCACCAGCGACGGCGACCGCGACGGACTTCCCAATGTTCTGGTCGAGGCGGCCAGCCAGTCGTTGACCTGCATTTCCACCAACATCTCCGGCATTCCGGAATTCTTCGTTGATGGCGAAAATGGCCTGCTGACAGAGCCGGAAAACTCCGCCGCTTTTGCGGAAGCTCTGAAGGCAGCAATTACCGAGCCGCAGCTGCGTCAGAGGCTGGGAGAAGCGGCAGAAGACCGGGTTCGTACCGCTTTTGACCACCGCACCAGCATCACTGACCTGAAAAACCTGTTCGAGACGGAATGGGAGAAGACACCATGACAGAACGACAGGCTCCCCGCGTCTTTTTTTACGTCCAGCATCTTCTCGGCATCGGCCACATCGCACGGGCCAGCCGCGTCGCCAATGCCCTTCAGGCAGACGGCTTCGATGTCACCCTGATCACCGGTGGAATGCCGGTTCCGGGCTTTCCAGGCGAAGGCATACGCCATGTCGAACTGCCCTCGATCGCCGTCAGCGATGGCAGCTTTTCGGGGCTTGTCGACGCAAATGGAAAGCCGGTGGACGACATCTTCAAGAAAAACCGTACGGATATGCTGATCGGCGCATATCACGGTGCGAAGCCGGATATCGTCATTATCGAGGCATTTCCTTTTGGTCGCCGTCAGGTTCGTTTCGAGCTTCTGCCGCTGCTGGACGAAATCGAGGACAGTGAACCCCGCCCGCTTGTGATGACGTCGCTACGCGATATCCTTCAGGAGCGAGCCAAACCCGGCAGGGACGAAGAAACCGTATCTCTGCTGAAGAAACATTTCGACGCCGTTCTTGTACATGGCGACCCGCGGTTTGTCCGGCTAGAAGACACCTTTCCGCTTGCGGACCAGATCAGTCAGCGTGTGGCCTATACCGGCCTAGTCGCACCCGTCCCGCCCTCCCCGCCATCGGAGCAGTTCGATATCGTCGTTTCGGCGGGCGGTGGTGCCGTCGGCGCAGCACTCATCCATGCGGCTCTCGAAGCCGCTCCCATGGTGGATGAAGTTCGAAACTGGTGCCTCATTACCGGTCCGAATATGCCCCAGGCCGATTTCGAAGCCATCAGTGCAAAGGCAGGTGATACCGTTTCCGTTTTCCGGTTCCGCAAGGACTTCGCGAACCTGCTTTCCGGTGCCCGGCTTTCCATCTCGCAGGCGGGTTACAACACGGTCTGCGACGTGCTTCAGGCAAAATGCCGCTCCCTGCTCATCCCGTTCGCCGCCAGTGGAGAGACGGAACAGGGCGCACGCGCGGAACGTCTGGAAAAACTTGGTCTTGCCCACGTCTTGCAAGAAGCAGAGATATCCGGGCAATCGATGGCCGACGCCATAAACAAGGCGCTTGCCCTGCCCGCACCCGACCAGATCGCGCTCGATCTCGATGGCGCAGCCGGAACCGCTAAGGTGTTACGTCGTCTCTATGATGAGCGTTGAGGATATCCCTCAACGCGCGAACGGTTGCCTCGTCGGTTTGCTTGCGTTCCGGCCCAGTAAAGCCAAGCCTCGCGACCGGGCTATCGGGATCGAAATCCAAGGCCGCCGAGCAGGACGCATGAATGTCGGTCACCGGCAGCCGGTCCAGCAATGCCTGAGCGGTCTGCGGACGCACACCCGCACCCGGCATGATACCGATCCGGCCATCGGCCCGCTCGCATAGCTGCGCCAGCCTGTCGATACCTTCCAGCGCCGATCTTGCGCCGCCGGATGTCAGTATTCTCGAAAATCCCAGGGCAACAGCGACCTCAAGCGCCTCGTTCACATCGGGTACGACATCGAACGCCCGATGAAGCGTCAGGTCCAGCCCCTCTGCATGGCGGCACAGGTCTTCGATCAGGGGAATATCGAGCGCACCGCTTCCAAGCGATGCGCCGAGAACGACACCGGAAAGACCGGCACGTCGCACCGCATCGATATCGTCCTTCATCTGGTCGGCTTCTTCGACGGAAAAAACGAAATCTCCCGCACGCGGCCGTATCATCACACTGACCGGCAGATCGTATCGGGCAGCACACCGCATGAAACCCCATGACGGCGTGACACCACCGCCCGAAAGGGCAGCGCATAGTTCGATACGGTCAGCGCCTCCCCTGACGGCGGCAGCCAGACCATCGGCATCGTCGACGCAAATCTCGAGAATCATCGTAACCTCTTTCATTCGCACCGCCGTTACCGGCGGCGGCCCCTCCCATCAAGCCCGTAGAGCATGTAAATGCCACCCAGACCGAAGACCGCACCAAGAATGGATGTCCCTGCATAGCTGGAAAGCGACGTGCCAATCGCAAAAATCAGCGCCCCCACACCGGCGCCTAGGAAGATGTTGACGGCAATCAGCGAGCTTCCCAATCCCGGCCGGTCGGCGATCAACTCCTGAAGGTAGGTGATCGGTATGCTGATGATGGCCGCTGCCCCGAACGCGCTGATCAGGGTCTGCGCATAGATATGCCAGGGTGCCGTGGCCAGTCCCTGCAGAACGAGATAGACGGCGTAAAGACTGGCTCCCGTGGCAAGGGCAACGGTCTGTGGCACCTTTTTCTCGATCCATCCCCAGAACAGGATGAAGACGATTTCCAGTGCGGCGACGATGCCCGCGACGATGCCGATATCGGCAACCGTTCCCCCCGCCTGGCCCGTTATGATGAGTGACCGGATGGAATCGTTCAGATGCAGCATCGAGCAGATCAGTGCGATGGCAATGACGCGCAATAACACCCGGCGTGAGCCAATCTCCGCAAGCGAAGCGCCAAGCCCCAACCGCGCTTCATCCGTCACCACAGCGGGCGTGGAGGTGCGCGGCAGATAAAACGCCACAAGCATGAAGCAGATGCTGGCGCATATGCCGGAAAACAGAAACGCCGACAGCATGTTCCCGGTGTTGATGAGAAAGATGCCGACGATGCCGGGAACAAGCACCCACGAGAGCGAGATCGTCGCACGCATGATGGAATTGACGGCGATCATGTCATTCATCGAAAGATCGCGTGCATCGGCCCGCACATGTGCAAATATCAACGAGTTCATCGCACCGAAAATCGGTAGAAGAACGAGCTTGGCCGCCACGAATGCCGAGGCATTGGCGGCAAGGTAGACAAGAAAATAACCGCTGACGCCAAACAGCGCAATGAACAGCATCGGCTTGCGGTATTCACCAAGCCTGTCTGCCAATATCCCCATAAGGACACTGGCGCTGACATTGATGATGGCGGCAAACAGCATCAGCAGCGAATAGACGGTATTGCTGAGCCCGATTTCACGAATGCCGATGACGGCCTGATAAGGCGCGGTGGCGGCATTCGAAAAACCGAAGAACAGAATGGCAAGCGCCCCGATCCGGATCGACGGATTGTTGATGACGATGGAAAGAGCGGAGCGCATGGATATTTACCAAAGATGATCCGGAACAACCGGATCGGGACGGGGAACTGCTTTCAGGCGGCTGTCATCGCCAGCGCGCCGAAAGAACCGGCTCCGGGCTATAATCGAAATGTATCGACCATGGGAAGATGGCACCCTGCCTGCGCCGGTTGGGAAGACCTCCGATATCCTGATTGATGACGCCATCGGTCAGCGCCATCAGGTTCGGGTTGGCGATCGGCGCAAGCTCGGGCGAAAGATAGCCGGACTTCACCACAAGCAGCCTTTCCTCTTTCGGATCAAAGCCAAGGCGGGTGAAATCCGAAGTCAGATGATACGGCCTGCGTCGCGCGGCGAGAATGACGGTGATGCCGCCAATGGCGACAACCGCCTGCCGCTGATCGGCACCGGCCGGATCGTCGAGCTTCAGAACCTTCGCATCGACAGTCACGGACGGGCTTTGCGGATCGAGGCTGCCGCCGATCCTGAGCGCCAGGGTCGCCCCCTCACCAGCGGCAAAACACGCTTCGACAGCCGGTCTGTCGGTAATGCCGCCCATCAACGCGCCCTGCCAGTTGCGGGCAATCAGCGCCGCCAGCACGTCGGCACGATCGCCCACGCCTCCACCGGTCGGATTATCGCCGGAATCGGCAAGAATGATCGGCGTTGTCGTGGTGTTTTCGGCGATATCCAGAATCGCGTCCAGAGGTTCGGTCACGGGCCCGAACCGGAAATCCTGTCGCGCGTCCCAATAGGCCTGGGCAATCTCGCTGGCGACGGCCTGCGCCTCCTGCCTGTCCGTGCCGGTCACGACGGCACAGGCCGTTGCTCGCGGTTCATCGGCCCAGACATAACCGATCATGAAATTCGCATCCCAGATTCCGGGCCGCGCATCATGCCTCGGCAGGGCTGCGTAAAGACTTTTTGCGGGTTCATCCTCGGTCGAGGTCTTTTCGCCGGGCAGCAGAACCGGAATTTTCGCCCATGCCACACCGGGCCGCTCACCAGTATCAAGGGCTTTGAGCAGCATCGACCATGCGCGCACCATCGTTTCGCGCACATCGATATGCGGCGCGGTTCGGTAGCCGGCAAAAATGTCGAGCTGATCGATGATCCTCTGGCTGACATTGCCGTGCAGATCGTAACTCGCGGAGATGACAACATGCGGACCGACGACGGCACGGGCGCTGGAAATCCAGTCGCCCTCGGCATCGTCCATTCCCTCGACATTCATCGCACCATGCATGGCAAGATAAAGCCCGTCCAGAGGCAGAGACGCTTGAAGCCCTTCGAGAAACTCTTGCTTGAAAGCCTCATAGGCCGCTCGCGACACAGGACCACCCGGCACCGCACGCGCATGGAGAAGCGGCAGAACCTCTGCCCCGCCATCGGCGAGAAAATTGAAGTACTCAGCCTCGATCAGTTCCCGACCACGGAAGACCCGAAAATCCTCTTGGGCCATCAGCACCGGCGAATAGGTGCTGCATTCGGTATGGATACCGCCAACGGCAATACGCATGGCGCTCCCTCCTTAATAGACCGGGCTGAGCGGAGCGATGGCGGCGAAGCGCAACCAGTCCTTCTGCGCCTTGGGTGTCCACGCCGCCTCAGCAATCGCTGGCAGGCGCGGGAAAACCAGATGGTTGAAATAGGCGCGGTTGAGGAAATGCTCGGACCAGATGCAGGCCTGCACACCCTTCATGCGGTCTTTCAACTCATCGGGAAAATCTCCGACCGCCTCATAGGCGTAGGTATGCGACGGCGGAACGGTTCCGGCCCAGCTCGCACCCGGCTCCTGCCACGCCGTATCCTGAACCATGTCGAGATAATAGGCTTGCCCCGGCGTCATCACCACGTCGTAGCCCTGGCGCGCAAGCTCAAGGCCGACCTCCGGTTTCTGCCAGGCCATCAGCAGCGTGCCTTGCGGATCGACGCCACCACCGTGGGAAACTTCGTCCCACCCTGCAAGCTGACGGCCACGCTCGTGGAGCATGCCCTGAATGCGCTTCATGAAGTAGGACTGGATGCCGAAAGTACCATCAAGCCCTTCTTTCTCCATCAGCGACCTCGCAAGCGGAGAGGCAAGCCATGAACCGTTCGCCACCTCATCGCCACCGATATGGATGAGACGCGACGGGAACAGCTCGACCATCTCGTCGAAAATCTTGCCAAGGAATTCATAGGTCAGCTCGATGGCCGGGTTCAGCGCATTGTTGGGATATCCCTGCACGGAACGATAGCTGTCCGGCGCTTCCTGCCCGTCCGTCAATTCCGGATAAGCCACGAGCGCCGCCGTGCTGTGACCGGGTATATCGACTTCCGGGATGACCTCGATGTTCAGTCTCCCGGCGTGCGCAACAACTTGCCGTACATCATCCTGGGTATAGAAGCCTGAAACCGGCTCCGCGCTGTTGCCGAGCTGCGGCAGAAGCGGCTCATCCGGCCCGCGCGTCGCCCCCACCGTCGTCAAAAGCGGATAGGCCTTGATTTCGAGCCGCCAGGCTTCGTCATCCGTCAGGTGCCAATGGAACCTGTTCATGCGCAGCCACGCGAGGATATCGATCAGCCGCAGCACATCGTCCGTCGGATAGAACTGCCGCGACACATCCAGATGGCACCCACGCCAGCTGTAACGCGGCGCATCGCTGATGGTACCGGAAGCGGGAAAACGGAACTTGGCATCGCTGCGTGCGCCATGCAGCAATTGCGCCAGCACCGTCAGCGCGTATTGCAGACCGGCAGCGGCCGAATATTCGACCGTAACGCCATCATCTGCAAAGGAAAGCCGATAGCCTTCCGCCTCAAGGCCGCTGTGCTGCCTGAAATGCAGCGGCTTGCCCTCATATACGGGCGCAAGACTGAAAGGCACATGGCCCACGGCAAAAAGCCGGCGATACAGGGAAAGTACACTTTCGACGGCAAGTACTTCTTCAGCCTTGGCATCGTCTGCAGGAAAAAGCGCGACGGGGAAAGCCTCGCCAGGTTCCACCTCGATGTCAGCCGGCCACGGCTGTATGGAAAACGGAAGATCGAGTTTTCCTTCAGGCAGCAGCGCAGGCGCCGGTTCGCTGTGGCGGCCATCCAGCATCAGGTCGGCAACCTCGACGGCGCGGTGTGTCCCGTCTACAAGGCTGACATAAGCGGACTTTGCCCCATCCGAGCGATGCTGCGCCGGACGCAACAGACCGTCGACGGTAAATTTCCATGATTTTCCCGGTTCGAGAACGAAGCCGGCGGGCGGTGCGAACTCATGGAAATTCGCGACCCGGCGCAGGAAGACGGCGTTATCGCAGACGGGGTTGTCTTTCGTCCGCATCAGAGCCGTGTAGACAATCCGGAAGTCGCTCAACGGCTCGGACGAGAAATTGAACAGAGTGAAAGTGAAACCACCGGAAGCGTCATCCTTCAGCGGATGCCAGGAATTTTCGAGACGGTAACGTGCGAGCGTCATGAGGCTCCCCTTATTATTGCACAATGGCCGGTGTCAGGCCCGGATCAGTAATGTTCGGATTGCGAGAAGGTGCGGGCGAGCGGTGCCTGTCCTGCGGTGAGGCCGCAATCGACCGGCAGGCAGACGCCGCTGATGGCCGCCGCCTGCGGACTGGCCAGAAAGGCAACCGCATTGGCCACGTCCTCCGGCTTGACGATACGGCGCAGGGGATACCAGTGCTTCGCTTCCTCGAAGACCTGCGGATTGGCGCTCGCACGCGCTTCCCACGCCTGCGTACGGACAGTGCCCGGCGCCACGGCATTCGAACGGATGCCGAATTTGCCGTATTCCACGGCGATCAGCTTTGTCAGGTGGATCAGTCCAGCCTTCGCAGCGCTATAGGCAGGGTGCCCGAAAACGGACATGCCGTTCACCGAAGCGACGTTGACGACCGACCCTTGCGTTCGTTTCAGAGGCTCCTCGAAAGCCCTGAAGCATAAAAACGGCGCTTCAAGATTGAGCGTATTGTCCTTGCGCCAGATTTCCGCCGTCGTGTCATGCAGGCTGACCGCCCGCGCCGCGCCGGCATTGTTGACGAGGGTTGCTACGTCCCCCAAACCGGCAAGCGCCGCGGCAAGACGAGCAAGATCTTCAGGATCGGTTACATCGCAGGTTCTGGCGATGAAACCGGGGCCGGAGAGCGTTGAGAGCGCCTTTTCCAGTGCGCCGCCATCGATATCAACCAGCACGACCTTGGCGTGGCTTGCTGCCAGTTGCGTGGCGATTGCGCGGCCGATATCACCCGCGGCGCCGGTCACCACGGCAATATGATCGTTCCTGTCTGCCATTTCCTGAACTCCTCTGGCGTTTACCGCCCCTCTCAGTCGCCGAGCAATTGCCGGTCGTCCTTGTCACGATGTTCCACAAGCTGCTGCTTGATATGACGCAGCGTCACCATCGACCGTTGTTGGTTGTGATAGGCCGCAAGCGTTGCAAGCACGTCGACGGCAGCCAGATAGGCGTAACGCGACGACGTGGGACGGAAGATGTTGTTTCCTTCCGGCACATTGACCGCCACAACGAGATCGGCAGCCTCGGCGACGGGACTGTCGCTCTGCGTCAGAGCAATGGTGGCAACGCCCATCTCACGCGCCAGCCTGAAACACTTCACCAGCTCCATGTTCCGGCCGGAAAACGATGAGCCGATGATGACATCATCCTTGCGTGCGGCGGCTGTCATCATCAGCTGCATGCCATGGTCGGTACTGGTCGCGACACGAAATCCGAGGCGAAACAGACGGTTCTGAATCTCGCTCGAAATCATCGACGAATTGCCGCCCGAACCGAAGGCGTAAATCATACCGCTGTTGGCGATTTTCGCGGCAGCCTGGTCGGCGACCGCAGGATCAAGCGTTTTATGCAGCAGAAAGAGCGCGTCCTGAGCTTTCGCAAGAACCTCTTCCGTTACCTCGGACGGGCCGGTGCTGGTTGCCTCCGATGTCAGATAACGGATGCCGACATAGGCAGTCTTGGCGAGGCTGACCTTGAAGTCGGAAAAACTCTGACACCCCAGACGACGGCAGAATCGCGTCACAGTGGGCGGAGAAACCTCTGCGCGTGCGGCAAGCTCGATGATCGAGGCGTTGACCGCGAATTCGAAATCAGAAATCAGAATATCGGCAATGCGCCGTTCCGATTGCGAGAACTGCGCTTTGTCTTCCTGAATCTTCGCGAAAATATCCATGTTCATCGGTCCCCGTTGTGCCAAAATCAGGCTTTGGCCTCGTTTCCGATGCAGCGCAAATCGGCCCGCCAGTCAACCGGGCATCCATCAGATGCAAAAACCGCGCGACCAACTGACAGCACGACTCGACCTCCCGTAACGCAAATTATTTTCTTTATTGATTGCAAAAAGAGCATATGCGAACAATATTCACCAGGTAAATCTACCAAGAATGAAAATAATTTAAACAACGGACCCCTACCATGCGCGATCCCTTCAAAAATCCATTCCCTGAAACAGATATCGCCCGTTACTCGATCTGGGAGATGCTGGTCACGCGGGATATCGACGCTTTTCTTGCTGCCGACTGGTCGAAAGTCGCTGGCGATTTCGTCGAGGAAGGTTTCCTCGGCATCAATGCCAACCGCGCGAGCAACCCGGACGAATGGCGCCTTTCCTTCCCCTCGCTTGCCGCCTACCGCGACGAATGGCTGAAACAGGCAAACGATTTCCAGAAAGAGGCATTTGCCGAAGACCCGCGCACCGCAATCTTCACGACGACCACGCTGGAAGAAATCGAGGTCGAGGGCGACACCGCTCTCGTCCGCAAGAAATTCGACGGAGGACTGCGCAAGGCGGACGGCAGCTTCGACGTCATGAAATGGCAGACGCTGTATTACTGCCGGCTGCACGAAGGCCGCTGGAAGATTAGCGGCTTCACCGGCTACATGCCGAACCCGATGGCTTGATACGAAAGAGTGCGAACGCCGGGCCGAAAACCCGGCGTTTTTTTTGCGGCTCGAACGCCCGGAGAAACAACCAGTTGCGGCCCTGACGACAGAGGCGGATGCAGATGAAGACACGATGCTCATGATCCGCCCTCGTGCCATTACTGGAGCAGCTTGAGAACGGAAAGGTCGACGCGCCGCTCAAGCGCAATCCCGCTCTCGTCGAACAGATGGCAGTCCGCTGCCTTGATGCCGGTCACGATGGGTTCGTCCACGACGACGGGAGCGGTGCCGGAAAGCAGCGCGCAATAGTTCTCTCCGGTCGGAGCGACACCGTAGGCAACGGTGTTCACGCCAAGCCGTTCGATCACACTCGGCGCAACCGTTATGTTGAGATCCGCGGCCTCAAGCCCGGTGTGCTCCGGGCGAATTCCAAGCGTCAGCTGCGCGCCTTCAAGCCCGGTACGCGGCTCTACGGGGACAGTAATCTGCTGGCCCTGGTACTCCACGGTAACGCCATCGGCATCCACCTTGACACAGGTCACCTTGAGGAAATTCATCTTGGGGTTACCGATAAAACCGGCAACGAAAAGATTGGCGGGCTTGTGATAAAGCTCGAGCGGCGCCCCGACCTGCGCGATCTCACCTGCGTTCAGCACCACGATGCGGTCAGCCATGGTCATGGCTTCCACCTGATCGTGGGTAACATAGATCATCGTCGCCTTCAACGTCCGGTGAAGATTGGTGAGTTCGATGCGCATATCCGCACGCAATGCCGCATCGAGGTTGGACAGCGGCTCGTCGAACAGGAAGATCTTCGGTTCGCGGACGATGGCGCGGCCGATCGCAACGCGCTGGCGCTGACCGCCCGAAAGCATGCCCGGGCGCTGCTGCAGGCGCTGGTCGAGCTGGAGGATCCTGGCAACGCCTTCGACCTTCTCCTTGATTTTGCTTTCTTCCATCTTTTCGACGCGCAGCGGAAAGGCGATGTTTTCGAAAACCGTCATGTGCGGATAGAGTGCATAGGACTGGAAGACCATGGCAATGCCGCGCTTGACGGGCGGCAGTTCATTCACCTTGACCCCGTTGATAACGACATCACCGCCGGAAATGTCTTCAAGACCGGCGATCATCCGCAAAAGCGTGGACTTTCCACATCCGGAAGGGCCGACAAAAACGACGAACTCACCGTCCTTGATATCGAGCTGGACGCCCTTGATGACTTCGAAGTGTCCATAATTCTTGCGGACGTTGTTGAGATAAAGCTGACCCAAGACTTGCCTCTCCCGTCACCAGCCGAAATGCGGCTGCGTTCAGAGACGTTCCTGAACGAACAGGGCCGTTCGGACCGAAACCGTTTGAAATAAGACGGAAACCTTGCCCCTTCTGATGAAGTGATGATGTTTCCGCAGCGAAATTGAGGGGAACTGCGGGCTTTACGACAAGCCCGCAGTCATCAGCACATTTGGCTTACTTGTATTGCTCGAGAGCACCGGACGCCTTCTTCACGGCATCTTCCGGCGTTGCCTTGCCCGTCACCACGGACTGTACCATCTCGATCACCACGTCCTGAAAGCCCTTGTAGTCGGTGAAGAGCGGCTCAGGGCCACCATAGGCGATACCGTCGATAAGCGGCTTCCAGAAGGGATCCTTGGCGATGAACTCATCGACCTTCGCAGATGGGCGCAGCGGCGTCAGACCGGCACCGCCCTGCAACTCATATTCGCCCTGCGGACCGGGAGACGTGATGAATTTGGCGAATTCGGTCGCCTTTTCTTCAACGCCCGTGCCCTTGAAGATCGCTAGGCTGTCGGTGATGAGCAGCGTGCCTGGACCCTTGGCTTCCGGACCGACCGGAAGTGTCGCGATACCCCAGTTGATCTTGGTGGCCTGAAGGCGCGTAGCGGCACCGGAGCCGGCCTGAATCATGCCGACCTTGCCATCGAGGAAGATCGCGCGGATTTCGTTCTGCTCGTAGGCGGTCGGACCTTCGACGGAGTAAGGCGTGATGTCCTTGTAAGCCTTGAGAGCTGCGAGCACCTGCGGGCTGTCGACCGTGATCTTGTCGCCGTCGATCACCTTGCCGTTGTTGGTGTAAACCCAGTGCATGAACTGGTGCATCGTATTGTCGAACGTCTTGGCTGGCAGACCGTAACCGGCCACACCGGTCTTCTCCTTGATCTGCTTTGCGAACGCAATTTCTTCAGCCCAGGTTTTCGGCGGCACTTCGGGATCAAGACCGGCCTGTTTGAACAGATCCTTGTTCCAGTAGAGCGCCTTGGTCGAGAAGGCGACCGGAACGCCCCACTGCGTATCCTCGAACGTAACCGTATCGACGATGTTGGGGTAATAAGTCTTCTTTTCATCTTCGGTCATCGGCACCGGCACGATGAGATCGTTCTCAGCAAACTGCTTCAGCGTGCGCGAACCGACATAGGCCATGGCGACCGGCGTACCGGCAGCGGCGAGCGTCGTTGCCTTGTCCTGGCACTGCGCCCAGCCGACAACTTCCGGCACGACCTTCCAGCCTTCGTTCTTGCCTTCCCATTCCTTGATGTATTTCTCATGGATGGGGTCCATCTTGTCGCCGCAATAGATCCAGCTGATTTCCTTGTCGGCAGCGTGCGCCGTCACCGTGCCGAGCGCGGTTGAACCGGCAAATGCAAGAGCGCAGAGCGCCAATCCGTAATGTTTCAGTGCCATAAGTAGTCTCCCATTCTCTGGTGGTCGTTCCGGTTATTGTTTATTTCACCGCGCCGGCGGTCAGGCCGCTGACGAGATAGCGTTGCATGAAGAAGATCACGACCATGGCCGGCGCAATGCCGACGAAACTGGCCGCCATCAACTCATTCCAGATGACTTCCTGACGACCGAAATACGCAAACAGGCCGATGGGCAGCGGCATATATTCGGTCTTGGAATTGAAGGTGAGGGCGAAGATGAACTGCTGCGCGTACGCACCAATGAAGGTGGTGATCGACACCACCGCGATGCCGGGCATGGCAAGGGGCAGGATCACGCGGCGAAAGGTGTAGAAATAGCTCGCGCCATCCACATAGGCCGCTTCTTCCAGTTCACGCGGAATGCGCAGCATGTAGGTTCTGAGCAACCAGATGGCAGTCGGAATAAGAAAGGCAGCGCCCGGAATGATCATCGCCAGATAGGTGTTGAGGACACCCATGTTGCGCATCAGCCGGTAAAGCGGGATGAGCAGAACCGCGCCGGAGAACATGTTGATGGCCAGAAACGCGCCAAGCAACTGCCCGCGGCCGCGAAACTCGAACCGGGCAAATGCATAGGACGCAGGCACCACCAGAAGCAGCACGATGATCGTCGAAATGGTGGAAATGAAGAACGAGTTGAAGACGTAGCGGGCGAAGCCCGGAACGCTGACCCACATGCTCTTGTAGGCTTCGAACGACCCGTTTTCAGGCCAGAAGCGGTAAGGCGACGAAAACAGCAGGCTGAGCGGCTTCAACGAAACCAGGAAACCTTCCACGAACGGCGCCAGCACGAAGGTCAGGAACACCGCGATACCGCAATAGATCCCGACGATTTCATACCACTTGTAGCGGTTTATCATCGCATTCTTGTCGGTCATCGGGTGGCCTCCTGCGAGATACGGCTGGTGATGCGGAAATAGAAGAAGGTGAAGATCGACAGGAAGATGCAGATCAACACGGCGCGCGCGGCACCTTCTCCGTATTTGTAGGAGCCGATCGCCGTCTTGTAGGTGTCGATGATCATCGTCGTCGTCTGGCCGGTCGGACCGCCCTGCGTCAGGATCCAGATGATATCGAACGAATTGAAGGTCGAGATCAGCGAAATCATCGACATGGTAATCATGGCAGGCAGCATAAGCGGCAGCGTGATACGGCGGAACCTGTACATACGGCTGGCGCCATCGGTCCACGCAGCCTCGTAGAGATCCTGCGGAATCGCCTGTATCGCCGCCAGAAGGTAGAGCGTCACCATCGGCACCCCGATCCACACGTCGGTGATGACCGTCGCCCAGAATGCTGTGTTGCCATAGGCGAGGAACGCCACCGGACCGTCGACCAGACCGAGGTTCTGCAACACGCCGGAAATCATGCCGAACTGACCGTTATACATCCAGCCCCACATGAAGATGCCGATAGCCATCGGCACGATCCACGGCGGCATCGTCAGGATGCGAAACAGCGCCCGGCCGGGAACGGCCGAATTCAGCAGCACCGCCCCGAACGTGCCGATGATCATCTTGATCGAGACGGAAAAAAACGTCCAGATGAAGGTCCGCGTGATAACCCCGGCAAAAGTCTCGTTGAAAATCTTCTCGTAGTTCAGAAAGCCGACCCAGTTCGTCGTTTTCCTGAGCGACGCATCCGTGAAGGACAGAATGAACGTGTCCACCAGCGGATAGGCCACGATGACCGTTATGTAGAGAAGTGCCGGAAGAAGGAGGAGCCAGGCGAAGATGACCGCGCTACGTTTCGCTTCCATCACCCCGCCCCTTACGCGGATTTCGCCGCGGGCGCTTTTACCTGCCCGTGAAGCGCGAAATCGTATTCTTCCCACACTGGCTTCAGGTCCACGACCTTGCGGCCGTGGCGCGCCTCATCCATGGCAAGCGCCAGAATACCGGCCTCGATGGCATCCAGCGCAGAGACCGGCAGCGGCGTTCCGTTCACCACATGCGCCACGACATCAGCCGCCATCTGCTCATCGGCACCGTAGTGCTGCGACAGCGTGGTTGCCGCCGAATAGGTCTTGGAAAGGGTTTTCTCATTGGTGCGCGCATTGTGCACATTGAGGAAACCGCGCACGAAATCGCCTTCCGCCATGCCCTTGGCACCCATGACGCAGAAACGGCGGAAATCATCCGGCACGTTCAGATTGGTATGGAAGGCGAGCGATGCGCCGTTTTCATATTCGACGATTGCGGTCTGGTAATCGATGATGTCGCCATCGCTGTCGAACACCTTGTCGGATCCCATCCAGCCGCTCGGCTTGCGATGGTAGACCTCCATGTCGTTGATGCCGTCATTCTGCGGCGCGTTGGCAGGCGTAAAGCTCTTGCGCCCACCGAAACTCGAGACATAACGCGGCCGAGCACCGACGACGCCATTGTAGAGATCCAGATCGTGGCAGCATTTTTCCAGCATGAATGAACCGGAGTAATGTTCGTAACGCCGCCAGTCGCGCATAAAGAACGCGCCATGATAAGGGGGGATGTGCTCGGACGCCTCGATGGAAACGACGTCACCGAGCTTGCCTTCCGCCTGCGCCGCACGCAGATCGCGATAGAGCGGAGAATAGCGCAGAACGAGGCCGACCATCAGCCGATGATGACCGTGCTTGTTGAGCAGCCGGGCAAGCTCAAGACTCTCGGCAATGCTGACGACGATCGGTTTTTCGGTAAAGATAGTGCAACCGGCTTCCAGCCCTATACGGATATGGTCCAGATGCATGTGATTGGGAGAGCCGATCATCAGTACGTCGAACGCCTCGTTCGCGATCAACTCTTCAGGAGTGCCGTAGGACCGGCCGGCGGAAATGCCCTTTTCCTGCAGGCCGGGAAGACCGGCGGGAGCAGGATCGACATAACCGACGATTTCGAAATCCTTGTCGATCTCACTGAAAACGTAGCCCAGATATCCAAGACGGAATCCGAGTCCGATAATTCCCACTTTCATGAACCTGTTCCCTGCTTTGTCGTAATTAATTTTCGCGACTGCGGTCATTTCTGCGTTGACCATTCACCCAATCACGAAGATTTTCAACCATAATGAAATTAATTTTCACAACGGTCAAATCAAATTCTGGCTCACCCACCCGCGTCCGGCCTTTTTCGGCTTTACTCAGCCTCGACGATGGATCGATGCAAAAAACAATACCAAAAAAATGCCACTCGTCCAGACCGGAAACACAAAGAGGAAATATTTTTTGGTTAATGCGATAATTTAACGATACAACTCACAATAATATAGAAAAAATCGAAAAAAACACTGCAAGCACCACGGAAATCGTTAATGGTTTGATTTTGGTATTGTCGATGGCACCATGTGTGATATAGCGAAATCAGCCGCACACAGTCGACCAGAGGGTTACGAATGAACGAGGCAGCCTTGAATCTCGACGGCCTGCAATCAGTTGGCGGTGGCCCGCTCTACCTGAAACTGCGCCAGACGATTGAAGACGCGATCAATAGCGGCCGTCTCAAGCACGGCGATGCCCTGCCTCCCGAACGGGATATCGCGGAAAGCGCAAGCGTCAGCCGTGTAACCGTCAGGAAGGCCGTCGACGATCTGGTCCGCGATGGCCTTCTGGTCCGCAGACACGGCTCGGGTACCTTCGTCGTGAAACCCATAACGCGTATGCAGCAACCACTGACGAAACTCACCTCTTTTACCGAAGACATGCGCCGTCGGGGCATGACGGCCAGTACGCGATGGCTGGACCGGGGTCTGTTTTACCCGACCGGCGACGAAATGATGGCTCTAGGCCTTTCCCATTCAGCGATGGTTGCGCGGTTGACGCGTCTGCGCCTTGCGAACGACCAGCCGATTGCACTGGAAGTGACGACCCTGCCTGACGATATTCTGCCTGATCCACAACAGGTGGAAAACTCGCTCTATCTTGTGTTGGAGCGGAGCGGCATTCGCCCCGTGCGCGCCATTCAACGCATTTCCGCCCGCACTCTCACCGATGAAGAGACGCTGCTCCTGGGGGTTCCACCCGGTTCCGCGGCACTTTCCGTGCAGCGCATGGCCTATCTGGAGAGCGGCCGGTTGATGGAAATATCGCACGCGCTGTATCGAAGCGACGCGTACGATCTCGTGGCCGAACTGACGATAACCACCGACTGAAACAATTCGATCAAGGACCGAACCGATGACAACCCTGATGCGCCAGGAAATCGACGAGATTCCCGATGCAATTGCCCGACTGCTGGAAAACGCCGCCGCCGAATTTCAGGAGGCAGGCCAGAAGCTCAAAGCGCGGGATCCGGCTGTCGTCGTCACCATCGCCCGAGGGTCGTCCGATCACGCCGCGCATTTCCTGAAATATGCTATCGAATTGCAGACCGGCCTCCCGGTCGCATCGCTTGGTCCCTCGCTCGCCTCCATCTACCAGACAAGATTACGGCTTGACCGCGCTGCGTCGATTGCCGTTTCGCAATCCGGCAAGAGCCCTGATATCGTTGCCTTGGCCGAGAGCGCCCGCAAAGGTGGCGCCTTGACGTTTTCCCTCGTCAACACGCTTCCCTCGCCTCTCGGCGATATGGCTGACCATGCTATAGACATTCAGGCCGGGCCTGAAAAAGCGGTCGCCGCTACGAAATCCTTCGTCAACTCAATTGTCGCGGGCCTGGCGATCCTGGCCGCATGGACCGAAGACAATCTGCTCGCCAAGGCCGTCAGCGCCTTGCCACAGAACTTCGCGAAAGCCATCGCGCTCGACTGGACCGAGATCAGCGCAGCAGTCAGGAACGAGGAATCGCTCTATATGCTCGGTCGCGGCCCGACATTGGCAATCGCCGCCGAAGCTGCGCTGAAATGCAAGGAGACATGTGAACTGCACGCGGAAGCCTATTCTTCCGCCGAGGTCATGCATGGTCCCGTTTCGCTGGTATCGCCAAAGTTCCCCGTGATCGCATTTGCGGCACGGGATCGCGCCGAAGCCTCGATTACGGATATAGCCAGCGGACTTGGCAAAAAAGGCGCAAGCGTTTTCGTTACGTCGTCCAAGGGAACCCCGGCAAAATTTTTGCCTTTCGTTGAAACCAACCACCCCTTGACCGATGCGCTGTTGTTGATCGGGCCGTTCTACGCTTTCATCGAACAACTGTCGCGGGCACGCGGCTTCAACCCGGATGCTCCCGCCGCACTGAAGAAGGTCACGGAAACCCAATGAGCAGCATGAAAGCGCTTGTCGGTGCGCGCATCTTCGATGGCGTAAAATGGCATCAAAACAAGGCCCTCCTGATCGATAGCGGGCAGGTTTCTGAGCTCATCGACCGGGGGGCCATCCCCGAAGGGGCCGAAACGGTCGAGGCCGGAGGTCTGGTGATCGTCCCCGGCTTCATCGATCTGCAGGTCAATGGCGGCGGCGGCGTGATGTTCAACAACCAGTCGGATGTCGAGGCTATTGCACGCATCTGCGCGGCACACGCCAAATTCGGAACCACCGCCCTGATGGTGACGCTGATTACCGACCGGCCGGACGTAACCATGAAAGCGGCCGACGCAGGCATCGCGGCATGGAATGATGGTGTCCCTGGCTTTCTTGGACTGCACTTCGAAGGACCGCATCTATCCATCGCCCGCAAGGGTACCCATGATCCCGCCCTGATCCGGCCGATGGAAGAGGCCGATCTGACGACGCTCACAACCTGTAAGGCAAAGCTTCCTCATATTCTGACGACAATCGCGCCTGAAAGCGTAACGACCGAACAAGTTGTAGATCTGCGGCACGCAGGCATCGTTGTCAGCCTCGGGCACACGGAAGCTGGATTTGCGGTTGCGGAGTGCTATGTGGATGCGGGAGCATCCATGGTGACGCACCTCTTCAACGCCATGAGCCCGCTTGGCCATCGCGAACCCGGCCTTGTGGGGGCAGCGCTTGCAAACGGTAAACTGGATTGCGGGTTGATCGCCGACGGCTTCCACGTCGATGCCGCCGCCATGGGCATAGCTCTGCGCGCCAAGAACGGGCCGGGCAGGATTTTCCTTGTCACCGATGCCATGTCCACCATCGGCACAGACGACGACGGCTTCGAGCTGAACGGCCGGCGGGTCTATCGTAATGGCGGGCGTCTGACGCTCGCCGATGGCACACTGGCCGGGGCCGATATCGACATGCTTTCCTGCATTCGTTTCGTGCATGAAAACTTGCAGGTGCCGCTTGAGGAAGCACTGCGGATGGCTTCCACCTACCCTGCACAGGCCATCGGAGCGAATGACAAGGGCAGCCTCCAGCCCGGTTTCGATGCGGATTTCGTGCTGCTGACGCCAAGCCTCGACATCCACTCGACGTGGATCGGCGGAAACAAGATTTTCGATGCCAACAATTCCGGGAAATAAGTGATGATCGTTTGTTTCGACATCGGTGGGACAACCATCAAGGGCGCTTTTGCCTATGCGGCAGACGATATCCGGCCAGTACCCCGCATAGCGACGCCGAAGACCAGCTTCGAGGATTTCGCGGCAAGCCTGAAGGCCGTGATCGATGCTGGCGGTGAAGCACCGGACTGCGTGTCACTTTCCATTGCAGGCGTCATCGACGCAGAAACCGGCAAGGCGACGGTCGCCAATATTCCAAGCATCAACGGTACACGGTTGAAAGACGATCTGGAGAATGCCCTTGGCCTGCCGGTCATCGTTTCCAACGATGCAGACTGCTTCGTGATCGCCGAATCGGAAATCGGCTCGGGTAAGGGACATCGCGTTGTTTTCGGGGTCATTCTCGGAACCGGTGTTGGCGGCGGACTTGTAATCGACGGAAAACTCATCAACAGCGACGGCGGTTTCGCCGGTGAATGGGGGCATGGTCCCGTTGCCGCAACGCTTGCAGGAAACCCACCTGTGGAACTGCCGCGTTTCGAATGCGGCTGCGGCCTGACCGGCTGCGTTGATGCCATCGGCAGCGCTCGCGGCATGGAAAAGCTGCATCAGCATCTCTTTTCCCGAACCATGACCAGTGAAGAGATCATCGATGCATGGCAGGATGGCGATGTGCAAGCGGCGCGAACCATCGACATTCTCGTCGATATCCTCGCCTCGCCGCTCGCAATGATAATCAATGTTACGGGGGCAACCATCGTGCCGGTCGGAGGCGGGCTGTCCAACTCGAAAGAACTGCTTGCCGTTCTGGATGAGGCGGTCAGATCACGCATCCTCAGGCGCTTCGATCATCCTCTGGTCGTCCCGGCCATATGCCGCATAGAACCTGGCCTGATCGGCTCTGCCGTTCTCGGGCTGAAATTTGCCGAAACCCTGGAATCTGCATAGCGTAGGGTGTCGGATCAGCGCAGCAGTTTTTCCCTCCTGAAACCAAGACCGATCAGCCGTCCCGCAAGATGGGCAAGAAGGGGAAAACGGGCAATTACACGAACGAAACCGGGCGGCCCCTTGGTCTTGCGTTCATCGTCCTGATCTTTCTTGCGGCGGCTACGCATCATGAGCTGCAACCTTTGCGTTGCTTTCGTGGGGAATGAACGGCGCGCCTCGATGGCAGCCAGCTGGCTGTCGGCCACCCGACCTTCCACCGCAAGCGCCGGTATAAGAATGTTGGCCGCAGCAACCGCGTCCTGAATCGCCAGATTGACGCCGACGCCGCCAATCGGCGACATGGCATGCGCCGCGTCACCGATGCAGATCAGGCCGGGCCGCCACCATTGTTTCAGCCGGTCGATCCTGACACTCAGCGGATGAACATCGCTCCAGTCGGCAATCTCGTGAAGCCTGTCTGGCGGCAACGGGCAGACCTTCGCCACGGCATATCGGAAAGCATCCAGGCCGTTTGCCTTCATCTCCGCGAACGTACCTCGGCGTACAACATACCCGCACTGCCAGTAATCGCCACGATCGATGAGCACGAAACCCTGTTGCGGTCCGGCATGCCCCATCGTTTCCACTGGATCACCGGATTGCCTGGAAAGCCTCATCCATAAAACTTCCGTCGGCGGACCAAAACTCTGGATAGCCAACCCCGCCTTGTCTCGGACAATGGAGTTGCGCCCATCGGCACCAATCACCAGATCCGCATTGATGAGCAAAGTACCTTCCGGCGTTTCCACCTCAAGTCCTGCCACCCGGCCAGTGCGCTCGACAAGCCCGGATACCTTCGCATTCATCATCAGCCGGAAGCTGTCATATTGCCCGGCCTTGCCAGCAAGAAAGCTCAAAAACTCCCATTGAGGCATGAAGGCGATGAAGCGGTTCTTCACAGGCAGCCACGAGAAATCAGCGATGGTGATTTTCTCGCCGGCAATCTCCGCATGCAGCTTTGGTGCACGCGTGTGGGGTAGCCCGAGAAATTCGCGGATGAAACCAAGCTGCTCGACAATATCAAGCGTTGAAGGATGGATCGTATCGCCGCGAAAATCTCGCAGGAAATCGCCATGTTTTTCAACGACAGCGACATCGACTCCCGCCCTTGCTAGCAATAGGCCAAGCATCAGACCCGCTGGCCCGGCGCCTGCGATCGCAACCCGAACCGCAATTCGGGACGCATCATCCGCCTCCCCTCGCAAATGCAGATTTCCATGGTTCAAGTCATCCACCGCAGAGCCCCCTCTCGCGTCGATCAAACTGGCATAGATGCATTTTTCGGTTGCGGCCAGCCGCTGGCGTCGAAACGGAAAAGCTTTTCGGACCGGGCGAAGATAAAAGCGTAAGCCACCGCCGTCCACAGACCAAGCAGCAGACCCGCTGCAACGTCGCTTGGGTAATGCGCGCCGACAATCACACGCGAAATACCGATGACGAGCGCCAGAAGCAGGAACGCCCACCGAAACCTCGGCATCAGCATGGCAAAGATCCCGAAAAACGCGCCTGCCGCGGTGGAATGCCCGGACGGAAAGCTTTCATAGAGGTTGTCGCCGGTGAAGGGCGTGAGGCTATAGGCGCCCAGTTCAAGAAACAGCTCGGGCCGAGCACGCCCGATCAGAAACTTCAGCGCGTGAACGAGAATACTGGCCGTTACGATGGTCAGGAAGAAATAGGCGAGAAGCCGCAAGGCCGTCCTTAAACGCCCCGAATAGGTTCTCGCCTGCAGCATGCGCGCACCGATATAGGCCAGGATCGCCAGACCAGCGGATGAATACAGCATCCACCGGAACGTGCCGAAATCGGTGATGGCCTTGTTGAATGCAACCACGCCACCCGGAAGCGCCTGCGCCAACTCGGACATGCGCGGATCGAACGGCATCAACACACAGACCAGAATTATGCTCGTGGCAAAAATCCATCCGCTGGAAACAAGGAAACGTCGCATTCAGATCCTCTTATTCGTTTTCAAGCATATGGCTTCGCAATGCTCAAAAACAATAGCCGGGCTTTGAGCTTGTTATGACCGGGTTTCACTTGTAGAGCCTAGGAACTGAAAATTGAGAGTGTCGACGGGCTGAAGATGACGAATGCCAGGAATATGCCGCGCAAACTGACTGTTTTGGGATCGACGGGCTCTATCGGAACCAACACGCTGGACGTGGTGAAACAGCTTGGTGGTCGCGACGAATTCGAGGTCATGGCGCTGACGGGTGCGGGCAATATCGACCTGCTGGCCGAGCAGGCCCGCGCGTTCGGCGCCAGACTGGCGGTCACGGCGGACGAAGACAAATACGACGCTCTCAGGGCCGCTCTGGCAGGCACGGATATCGAGGTCGCGGCCGGTCAGTCCGGCCTTGAGGAAGCCGCATCGATGGATGCGAGCTGGGTCATGGCGGCGATTGCCGGCACACCTGGCCTTGCGCCGACATTGACGGCAGCACACCGCGGCGCCGATATCGCGCTTGCCAACAAGGAGTGTCTCGTTTCCGCTGGAGATGTTTTTCTACGCACTGTCCAGCAGGGGGGCGGCAAGCTCATTCCGGTGGATAGTGAACACAGCGCTATTTTCCAGTGCCTGACCGGCGACCATAAACAGGCGGTCGAGCGCATCGTATTGACCGCATCCGGCGGACCATTCCGCACATGGACTCGGGAGCAGATGGCAGGCGTTACGGCGGATATCGCCCGCGCCCACCCAAATTGGTCGATGGGGCTGAAGGTATCCATCGGTAGCGCCTCCATGTTCAACAAGGGGCTGGAGATGATCGAGGCGAAATATCTCTTCGATCTCAGACCCGATCAGGTGGAGGTGATCGTCCACCCCCAATCGATCGTTCATTCCATGGTCGGTTACACCGACGGCTCTTACATCGCTCAGCTCGGCGCGCCGGATATGCGCACGGCCATCGGCTACGCCCTGACCTATCCGGCACGCGGCCACCTCAACGTGGAACGGCTGGATTTCGCAAAGCTCGCACGACTCGATTTCGAAGCGCCCGACGAAGAGCGCTTCCCCGCACTTCGCCTTGCACGCACCGCGCTCGAACGTGGAGGATTACAGGGCGCTGTGCTGAACGCGGCAGAAGAAACCGCGTTTCACGCCTTCGTTGATGGTATTATCGGCTTCCTAGACATGGCCGACATCGTTGAGCGCGTCATGGATAGGATGAATGACGGCCGGTCCGCGACAACGATAGAAGACGTTTTTGCGGCAGATGCAGAAGCGCGCCGCCATGCGCAGGAAGTGATCGCGACAAAAGAAAAGGCCGCCTGAAGGCGGCCCTTTTCGTCTCTTTTCTTTCGATTACGCTCACGCCACGGCGCGCGCCAACGCACAGTGCGACCAGAGCTGATGCAACGCACCGACGAGCTGTTCTATATCGGCATCGCTGTGGAGGGGGGTCGGCGTGATACGCAGTCGCTCGGTCTTGCGCGGAACCGTCGGGTAATTGATCGGCTGCACATATACACCATGGTTGTCGAGCAGAATGTCCGAAATCCATTTGCACTTGGCGGCATCACCCACCATCACCGGGACGATGTGGCTGGGATTGTCCATATGCGGAATACCACGGGCGTCGAGCAGACCGCGCAGTTTTCGCACGCGTTCCTGATGACGGACACGCTCGAACGGGCTTGCTTTCAGATGCTGGATCGATGCAACGGCACCGGCCGCCAGCGACGGCGGCAGTGCGGTGGTGAAGATGAAACCGGAAGCAAACGAGCGGATGAAGTCACACACGGCAGCCGATCCGGCAATATAACCCCCCATCACGCCGAATGCCTTGCCGAGCGTTCCCTCGATGATCGTCAGGCGATCCATGATACCTTCGCGCTCGGCGATACCGCCACCACGCGGGCCGTACATGCCAACCGCATGAACTTCGTCCAGATAGGTCATCGCACCGTATCTGTCGGCCAGATCGCAAATTTCTTTTACGGGCGCGATATCGCCATCCATCGAATAGACGGATTCGAAGGCAATCAGCTTCGGCGCGGCCGGATCGGCTGACTTGAGCTTTGCCTCGAGGTCTTCCAGATCATTATGTTTCCAGATGACCCGCTCACAGCGACCGTAACGGATACCCTCGATCATCGATGCGTGGTTAAGCGCGTCGGAGAAGATGATGAGGCCGGGAATTTTCTGGCCAAGCGTTCCGAGCGTAGCCCAGTTCGAAACATAACCAGATGTGAAGATAAGAGCCGATTCCTTGCCGTGAAGATCGGCCAGTTCGCGCTCGAGCAGAACATGGTGGTGGTTGGTGCCAGAAATATTCCGGGTGCCTCCCGCACCCGCGCCACAGTGATCGATGGCGGCCTTCATGGCTTCGACAACTTTCGGGTGCTGGCCCATGCCCAGATAGTCGTTGGAGCACCAGACGGTTACATCCTGGCGTTCGCCATTGGCGTTGTAACGCGTCGCACGGGGGAAGTTACCCTGTTGCCGCTCTATATCAGCAAAAACGCGATAGCGTCCTTCAGAGTGCAGGCCTTGCAGTTCCGCCGTGAAAAATGCTTCGAAATCCATTCCATGCTCCAGAATTGATCGCAGTGTTTTCCGCCTCGTGGCTGAAACCGTCAAGCCCGTATGGCCTGTTTAGCCACGCCTGCGTCAATTCGCCGTTGTTTTGAACCATTCCAATAAAGCTCTTATACGCTCTGATGAAAAGTGCAAAATTGATCCACATCAAAAAACCGAGATTTTTGGAACCTTTTACGCCTTACGCCGTTCTTTGGGACACAATCAATCTACGTGGGGGGGTAATGCCTTGGAAGAGGAGGCTTCCCTAAAGTAAATTGAATTGATAGTTATTTGTGGCGGTCGGAGAATTGCAGTCGCCGCAGAGATAAATATGGGACGCCTATCGAGCCGAAGAGCTCATTGTAACGTTGGAGAGAGTTTCATGAAAAAGGCAATCATATTTGCGCTGGTCGGCCTGTCGCTTGCAAGCTGCACCCAGACCGAAAAGGGAGCTTCTATCGGCGCCGTTTCGGGTGCTGTTATTGGTGGCGCGATCACCGGCAACGTCCGCGGTGCGGCAGTCGGCGCAGCAATCGGTGGTGTCGGCGGCGCCCTCATCGGCAACGCGTCCGAGCCGGGTTACTGCTACTACCGCGACCAGTACGGCCAGCGTTACACGGCACGTTGCCGCTAATCACACGACGCATAATCGTTGCACAGAAGCCCCGGTTCCCCGGGGCTTTTTGCATTTGGGACAGTAAAATGGTGCCCGAGAGTCCTCAAAGCGGTTCATTTATGATTAAATTGCAACGTTAACGGAGAGGAAACAGGTTGGGGCGAAAATAAACGCTCAACCATAAAGCAGCTTATGCAAAGAACACGGACTGCCCCGAAGACAGGTATTGCGTATCGGAAGGCTGGCACTGCTCTGGCGGTAGCGGTGACGCTTGCCGTGTATCCTGCCCTCACCCGCGATGCCTACGCTTTCAAGCTCTTCGGCATTCGGCTATGGGGTTCGGACGAGCCTGAGGTCGAGGTAACCAATCCGGTCAAGTATTCGGTCACCCTGAATGCACCCGACGCGGACAAGGGTCTTCGCGGCAGCCTCGAAAACAGCTCTCTATTGCTCGCGGACAAGGACAAGCCTGCCTCGGGCGATCTCGGTCTTCTCATCAAGGCGCGCGACGATCGTGACCGGTTGATTGCAGCACTTTACGAAAACGCCCGCTATGGCGGTATCGTCACGGTCACGGTCGCTGGCAGGAATGTCGATGACCTGCCGCCAAACCCGGTCTTCGATCATTCGGCGCCCGTTCCGGTGATCATTACCGTGACGCCGGGGCCGGTGTTCACGCTTGGCATGGTGAAACTGGAAGGCGACGTAACAGGACGCAGTCTCGAAGACTATGGTCTGGTGACAGGCGGCGATGCGGGTTCTCTGGCAATCATACGCGCTGGCAACAAGCTGATAGACGATCTCAAGGCCGAAGGGCGTCCGCTCGCGAAACTGACAAAACGTGAAGCCGTCGCCAACCATGCCAACAATACCGTCGACATAACCATGGCAGCGGAGGGTGGCCCCATCGCTCCGCTCGGTACGGTCGCCGTGACAGGTGAAAAGACCGTTGATGGCGATTTCATCCGCCGCTATTCGCGGCTCAATGGGGGCGAGCCCTATTCCCCGGAAAAACTGCGCAAGGCAGCTGACAGGCTGAGGCAGCTCGGCGTTTTTTCCAGCCTTACGATCAAGGAAGCCGGGACGCTGGCGCGTGATGGCTCCATCCCGCTGACAATCGAGGTTTCCGAGGGAAAACACCGTTATTTCGGCGTTGGCGCACAATATTCAACGACAGAAGGTGTTGGACTTCAGGGATACTGGGGACACCGCAACCTCTTCGGAAAAGCGGAATCACTGCGCATCGAGGGCGCCGTTTCGCGTCTGGGCGAAGCATCCAGTTTCGAGGGCATGGACTATTCCGCGGGTATCACATTCACGAAGCCGGGCATGTTCAATCCCCGCACGACCTTCAAGACCAGCCTGATTGCCAAGACCGAGAATCCCGATACCTACGAGGCGCAGTCGATCACAGGCGCAGCCGGTTTCGCTTACGAGCTGAACGACACGGACACAGCCTCCGCCGGTCTTGAGGTGCAATGGACAGATACTGAAGATGCCTTTGGTAAAAACCAGTATCTGACAACCTCCATCCCGCTGGAATTCGTGCGGGACACCCGCGACGACAAGCTCAATCCGACCGAAGGCTTCCGGGCCTCCGTGGGTGCCAAACCGAGCTATGAGGCGTTGAACGGTACGTTCTTCTCGTCTTTCGAAGGCTCTGTTTCTGGATACAAGGGTTTTGGTGCGGAAGACCGACTCATCATGGCCGGAAAACTCTCCGGTGGCGTTCTGGTTGGTGGCAGCGACTTGCAGGACATTCCCACCACCCGCCGCTTTTATGCCGGTGGCGGCGGATCCGTTCGCGGTTACAGCTATCAGGAAATATCGCCCTATAACGCCGCAGGCGACGCAACCGGCGGCAGGTCTTATATCGTGACCTCCGTGGAAGCCCGCATCAAGGTCACCGAGACGATCGGCATCGTGCCGTTCATCGATGCAGGTGTCGTCTCTGCCGACCTGGCACCGGATTTCTCGGACATTCGCGCCGGTGCGGGTATCGGTTTACGTTATGCGACACCCTTCGGACCTTTGCGTCTCGATGTCGCCATGCCGCTCAAGAAATACGAAGACGGTAACAGTTTCGGTATTTACGCCGGTATTGGCCAGTCTTTTTAGGCTCTGCGGTCGAACAGCCTTTGAACTAAGTGTAGATTACCTTTTATGACGATGTTGATTCGATTGTTGAAATGGTTTGGCTACATCGCTCTATGCGGTGTGGTACTTGTTTTGCTTGCGATCTTATTCGTTGGCTTCACGCCAATCGGCGCCAAAATTGCGGCCACCCAGATTTCATCTCTCGTTTCCACACCGGATCAGACAATCGAGATTTCTCCGCCCAGCGGGCTGCTGACCGGACGCCTGCGTCTGGACAACGTCACGCTGTCCGACCGGCAAGGCCCTTACGCGCGCATCGACGACATCACTGTTAACTGGTCGCCGTTATCCTTGCTCGCCGGGACCTTTCACGCTGATCTGGTTGCAGCACGCTCGATCGAGGTGAAGCGCAAACCTCTCCCGCCGACAGAAAAAAAGGAAATAGACTCGAGCGGTTCGTCTCTGCCAATCGAGATCGGCATCGACAATTTCAGCTTCCCCGATATCAGCCTCGGACAACCGCTGCTCGGACGCGCTTTCGAACTGCGAGCCGAAGGCAACCTGAAAGCGGCAAGCGACGACATTCGGCTTTCGCTCGCAGCCAGCCGGAAGGACCTGCAGGATGCTACCATCAATGCCGACATCGCGTACCTGCCAAATGAAAACGTTCTGAAACTCAAGGCAGAACTGAGAGAACCACAGGGCGGATTGCTTGCAACGCTGCTATCGCTTCCGGACACACCGGCAATCTCGATCGACCTGAATGGCGAAGGTCCGCTTTCCGATTGGACCGGTGCACTCAGCGGCGACGTTGCCGGAAGCCGCGTCCTCAACCTGTCCGGCCGCCATGTTCTGGCAACGGATGGCGCACGCCGGATCGAAATCAACGGCGGAGGTCAGCCGGATCTGCTACTGCCTCCTGCATTCCGTCAGCTTTTTGCCGGGGAAACGAAACTCGACGCGACCGCAACGCTCTTCCCGCAGGGCCGGATAGAAGTTGGCAACAGTACGCTGGAAACAGGCGCCCTGCTTCTGACCGCTTCGGGCAATATCGACCCCGCTGGCCAGAACGACCTCAACGCCAATCTTATCGGTATGTCTGGACCGGTCGATTTTCGCTGGCCACTCGAAAATGGCGAGCTTCAAACGTCGATCGATGGCGTCGACCTTTCGCTGCGCGGCAATGCAGAAGCAGCCAGCCTCAACGCATCCGCCTCGCTTCGCAACCTGTCGTTACCGCAGGGAAAACTGGACAATGTCAAGCTGACCGCAACCAGCAACGACCTGAACCTCACGGATCGAAGCGGTACGGTAGAGACGGCATTGACCGTCAGCCAGTCATCGTTCGCAAGCCCCGATATCGATCGGCTCGTACGCGCACCCGTTACCATAAAAGCCCCCCTTCGCGTCACCGCGTCAGCGGTCGGTTTTGACGGTACCACGCTGGAAAGTGCCAGCATTGGTGGCACGATCAACGGCACATTCGACCTTGCCGCCAACCGGCTGTCTTCCGCCGTCCAACTTTTCGCATTGCCCGCAACATTGCCCGAGGCGCTTGCACCGAAGTTTGACACCACGATCGCCCTGCAGGGCGATGTCGATCTTGTCATTGGCGGCAGCACCAGCCTTCGCAACCTTGCGATCAGATCCGGCACGCTGGAAGCGGCAGGTGAAGTCAGCCTCGATAATGGCGCTATTCGCGCAAACCTGACCGGCACGTTGCCCGCCCTTGAAAAGCTGACACCGCAGGCAAAAGGTGCCGCCAGCTTCGCCATCGATGCCAGCGGCCCGCTATCCGCGCCTGATTTCAATATCAGCCTCAACTCTGAAAGTGCGATTCTTGCCGGACGAAAGCTGGAGTCCCTGAAGGTCAGCGCAAGCGGCAAGGCAGATCCTGCAGCGCCACAGGCAAAGCTGACGGCGAGCGGTAGCCTTGACCGGCAGGCCATCAATGTCGACGCAAACGTGGTGCAGACTGAAACCGGCACGGCCATACCTGAACTGAACGTGGCAGTCGGAAGGAACGTGCTGAAAGGACAGATACAGTTCTCACCGCAATTCCTCCCGGCTGGCAACCTGTCATTCGACTTCCCTGACCTTTCCCTGCTTGCGGCCCTTGCCGCACAACAGGCTTCAGGTGATGCCGCAGGCGACATCGTGCTTAGCAACAGCAATGGCAGGATTGCCGCCACGATAAAGGCGAATGGCGGAACTATCCGGCAGGGCACGACGACAATTTCAAAGCTGGCAGCAGATGTGACCATCGATGATCTGCAGGCACTGGCCATCAACGGCACCGTGAAGGCCGACAGCATCAACGCCGGTGCGGCCTCCATCTCCACGCTGACCGCAACGATTGGGCACTCCGGCACCACGACAGAATTCAATCTCGGCGGCCGATACGATAACGCCCCCCTTGTCGCCAAAGGCAGCGCCGAAACCGGCGGTTCGCCAATGACGGTGATGATCGACGAATTCTCCGCCGCGCCGAAGGGGATCCCGGTTCGCCTTGAAAAGCCGACCAGTATCGCCATTCAGCAAGGTACAGCGCGAATTTCGGACCTGACGATTGTAACGGGTCAAGGCCGCGTTGTGGTCAACGGCACGGCGGGTTCCGCGCTCGATGTGAAGGTCGATATCCGTGCCCTGCCCGCAAATCTTGCCAACGCCTTCGCAGCCGGGCTGGATGCGGCCGGTAATATTTCCGGCACGGTAGGCGCAAAAGGTGCAGCCTCCGATCCTGTCGTCACCTACGATCTGAGTTGGGCTGACGCGGTGGTGGCACAGACACGGGCAGCAGGCCTTGCTCCGCTCGGCATCAAGGCAACGGGCCGTTTCGCCGGTGGAAACCTCCAGATCGACACAAATGTAACAGGCCAGGGCGGTATGGCTCTCTCCGGCGGCGGTTCGCTCGGTATCGCCGGAAATCGCCCGATCTCCATGGCGTTTTCCGGTAATCTGCCATTTGCAGCGGTTGCCGCGCAAACGGCTGGACAGGGGCTCGATGTCAGCGGCACAGCCGCCATCGATGTAAAGATCAGCGGGAATGCCGCATCTCCCGTCATCACCGGTTCCGTGACAACCGACGGCACGCGTGTGACGGATGTACGCCGCAACCTGACGCTCAACGATGTCGGCGCCACCATCACGTTCGACCGGGATCGTGCCGTGATCTCTCGTCTTACAGGCAAGCTCGCGGGGGGCGGCACGCTTTCAGGATCGGGTTCGGTGGGCATAGCGGGTGGTTCCGGTTTCCCTGCCGACCTGACGATTACCCTCGACCGCGCTGGCTACAATGACGGCACGTTGGTCACGACAATCGTCAGCGGAACCCTTACGCTCAAGGGTCCACTGCTCAATGGCCTCGTGCTGGGCGGTAATCTGACACTGGACAGAAGCGCGATCACCATTCCCGAGCGCCTGCCTGCGTCCCTCACTGAAATCAATGTGAAACACAAGAACGCCCCGCCGCAGGTACGTGCCCAGATGAAGGCGCTCAAGGCGGATCAGGGCGGTAGCGGCAGTTCCTCGACGATCAATCTCGATCTGCAGGTCAACGCGCCGAATGGGATTTTCGTCCGCGGCCGAGGTATCGATGCGGAACTGACCGGTAATCTGACGATCCGCGGCACCGCGGCAGTGCCCGTCATATCGGGTGGCTTCGAAATGCGCCGCGGTCGCCTGGAAATCCTGACCCGCCGCCTCGATTTCAACACCGGTAACATCACCTTTGGCGGTGGCCTCGTCCCCGTGCTGGACATGGAAGCCCAATCGTCCGTCGGGTCGACCACGGTCACGGTTACCGTGTCGGGTAACGCCAACGATCCGGCCTTCGCCTTTTCTTCTTCACCGGCCCTGCCGCAGGATGAGGTCATGGCGCAGCTGATTTTCGGCCAATCCATGTCCAAGCTGTCCGCCCTCCAGATTGCCCGGCTGGCAGATGCCGCGGGACAGCTCGCCGGTGGAAGATCCACATCCCTCTTTGACAAGCTCAGAAGCAACCTTGGCGTCGACGACCTGGATATTTCGACTGACTCGGAAGGGCAGGCGCGCGTTTCCGCCGGCAAATATCTCAACGAGAGAACCTATCTCGAGCTTCAGCAGAGCGGTGCCTCCGGCGCCAAGGCGATTATCAATCTCGACGTCGGGCGTGGCGTGAAACTGCGTGGCGAGGCGGGTGGCGATGGCGAAGGCGCCGCCGGCATATTCTACGAGAAGGAATATTGAGAGCGTTCGCATTTAGGTTTGCGAAACGATCTTGTGCTACGAATCTCTCTCATGAGGCCGGAAAGCATTCTCCGACCGTTCAGGCACCAGGCAGAACGCCAAAATCCGCATATGCAAGTGTCGGTGCACTTGCTCTGGCCTCCACAGCGAGAATTGGGAAGAATTCTGATGGCAATGATAAACTCTACCAACTTTGGCGGCGAGACGCTGGAAATCATCGCATTCCGTCTTCACGATCAAGAATTTTGCGTAAAGACGACAACGATCCGCGAAATCCGCGGCTGGGCGCCTTCCACACCGATCCCGCACGCACCGAAGGACGTCATCGGCGTGATGAACCTTCGCGGTTCAGTTATCCCGATCATCGATCTGGCCCAGAAGCTCGGCATGAAGAGCACCGTTGCCAACGAGCGCAGCGCGATTGTCGTGGCCGAAGTACACAACATGGTCATCGGCATGCTCGTCGACCGCGTGTCCGACATTCTGACCATTCCTGCCAATCAGGTTCAACCGGTTCCGGAAATTTCCGCATCCTTCGACAAATCCTATTCCGAAGGCATCATTGCCAACGAACACGGCATGATCTGCTTCCTAAATCTTGCGAAGATGTTCAAGGGTACCGAGGCCGAAGATCTCGCAGCCTGAGCCCGCAATGATGCTGATGATCGCCAGAACCATATCGGGTGGAGATATATCGGCCTCGTTGTTACCAGAGCATAACAGCGCTCTCATTGATTGAACCATAAGAAGCCACTGGTGAAACCGCCCGGTGGCTTTTTTTTATTTTGCTGCCACCAAATCAAATAAGAACATTTTAATATTATTGTCTTCTAATATTTAAAGCCAAACGAAGTACGACGGGGTCACGATACACATAACGTTACTTCATTGAGGCTGGGACGAAGAGAGAATTCATCATGTTCAGGTCGCCATCGCAGCATAGCCGGGAATCGACATGCTCAACGGTGTAGCCGACAATTTGGGGGACGTCCGATGCTGGGATTGGGCAAAAGTGCAGACAACAGAAACGTTCTAGATGCAATATCCAAATCGCAAGCCGTCATCGAGTTTGATCTCAAGGGTAACATTCTGACCGCCAACAAGAATTTCTGCGCAGCGCTCGGCTACGAGCTGTCGGAAATCGTCGGCAAACATCACCGCATGTTCTGCGACCGAGATCTCGCGGCATCTCGCGAATATCAGGATTTCTGGGCTTCGCTGGCACGTGGCGAGTTTCAGGCGAATGACTATCGCCGTATCACCAAAAACGGTTCAGTCATCTGGATAGAAGCCTCCTACAACCCGATCTTTCGATCCGGCAAACCCTACAAGATCGTGAAGATCGCGACGGATATAACGGCGAAGAAGCTGAAAGCCGTCGAGGACGCCGGAAAACTCGAAGCCATTTCCCGCTCCCAGGCAACAATCGAATTTTTGCCGGACGGGACGATCATTACGGCAAATGAAAACTTCTGCAACGCAGTCAATTACGACCTGAAAGAAATTCAGGGAAAGCACCACCGCATGTTTTGCGACCCGTCTTACGCGGCGTCACCAGCCTATGGCGAATTCTGGCGAAGCCTGGCATCCGGAGAATTCATCTCCGACGAATTCGTTCGATATGGCAAGAACGGCAAGGAGATATGGATCCAGGCCGCATACAACCCTGTTCTCGATGAATCCGGAAAGGTCGCCAAGGTCGTGAAATTTGCGACCGACGTCACCCCGCGAATGAGCGCGATCAGCGTGCTCGCTGGTGCGTTGCGGGAACTCGCCAATGGCGATCTGCTGCAACGGCTGGAGAACAATTTCGTGCCAAGCATGGAACAGCTGAGGAAAGACTTTAACGAAGTCGTCGCCAAGCTGCAGTCCACCATGCAGACGGTTGCCCATAATGCTTCGACAATCGCATCGGGATCCAGCGAAATCCGCATGGCGGCCGATCAGCTTGCACAACGTACGGAACAGCAGGCCGCCTCCCTGGAAGAGACAGCTGCAGCGCTGGAGGAGATCACCACCACCGTGGCCGACGCCAGCCGGCGCGCGGGCGAAGCGGGAAAACTTGTTTCAAATACCAGAGACAATGCCGAGAACTCGGGAAAGGTCGTGCAGCAGGCCATTTCGGCCATGGATGAGATCTCGCGCTCCTCGGGTGAAATCACCAACATCATCGGCGTGATTGACGACATCGCTTTCCAGACCAATCTTCTTGCCCTGAACGCGGGTGTCGAGGCCGCACGGGCCGGAGAGGCGGGCAAAGGTTTCGCCGTCGTCGCGCAGGAAGTCCGCGAACTGGCTCAACGCTCAGCCGTTGCTGCCAAGGAAATCAAATCCTTGATCAATACATCCCGCGAGCAGGTTGCCAACGGCGTTGATCTCGTCGGAAGAACGGGCGAGGCCCTGCACGAGATTCTCTCCCAGATGGGCGAGATCAACACCAATGTTTCAGCAATCGTTGAGGCATCGCGAGAGCAGGCCAACGGATTGGCCGAGATCAACCAGGCGGTCAACGTCATGGATCAGGCAACCCAGAAGAACGCCGCGATGGTGGAGGAGACGACCGCTGCCAGCCACGGTCTGGCCAAGGAAGCCGCAGATCTGCATGAACTGCTCACTCAGTTCAAAATTGCAAACGAGCAACCGGCCCGGCCTCTGCAGACCGCTGAGATCCGCAAAGCGCCCGCCCCGGTCACAAGGCTTGCACCTCAGCCGAGATTTGCAGCAACTGGAACCTATGCCAATGTCGCCGCTGACTGGACAGAGTTCTGAGCTGCTCAGACCTTTATGATCAAAAAACGACACGATCCGGCCGGGTGAAGATTTCGAAGTCTTCACCCCGCACAATCGCCACCAATGTCATTCCGGCCTTCTCGGCGGTCTCGATGGCCAGCGCCGTCGGCGCGGAAATTGCGACAAGTATCGGACTGCCGAAGATGGCAGCCTTCTGCACCATTTCTACGGATAGTCTGCTGGTGACCACGACGATCCCGCCCCCACCCGAATACCCTGCGTTCAAAGCAGCACCGACCAGCTTGTCCAGCGCATTGTGGCGCCCGACATCTTCACGGACTGCGACAAGCCCCCTGCCCGGAACATAAAATCCGGCGCCATGAACCGCGCGGGTTTCGTGATTGAGAGGTTGTTCGTTATTCAGCGCCATGATCGCCTCGACGATTTCAGCGCCTGAAACCTTCAGGAGCATTGCACTGACATCAGGAACAGGACGGACCGCCTGCTCGATGGACTCGATGCCACACAGACCGCAACCCACCGGCCCCGCCATATGCCGTCGACGAATACGAAGCGCGTCAGCCTGATGATCTCGTAGAACCACCTGAACATCGAAACCCGATGCAGCCTCAAGCACGTCGATCGCATCGATCTCTTCACGGGTCGATATGATCCCCTCCGTCAGGCTGAAGCCGACGGCAAAGTCATCGAGATCGGCCGGGCTGGCCATCATCACAGCGTGGGTGGATCCGCCGTAGGAAAACGCTACCGGAACCTCCTCTGGCACCGACCTTCGACCAACATCGACAACGCCACCCTTCAATGCCGTTCTCGCTAAAGTTCTATAGCTCGACTCCGCAGACATGTATCGTCTCATTTCCTTATGACGGTCGCAATGACGCAACCGCTCCATACAGCTGACCCCAGCCAGTGCTGTGATCATCTCGACAGGCAGTTCACACTTCTGAGAGGATAGCGCGCAGAAACCCGGCATTCGACCATACTAAGGTATCAAAAACAAAAAAGCGGCCACTGGGACCGCTTTGTTGTTTGAAATTTTTTGTGGGCAGTCATTCCTTGGAACCCGCCCGGTTCTTTCAAGCAGCGACGAGAACCTCATGCAGGTTAGTCAGCTCATAAAGATGCTTTTCAAGCTTCGTCAGGTGATCGTGATGATGGTTGCCCTCATCGATCTCGGCCTTCGCAGCGTCGATCCGCTTCTGCAGCGTATCAGGAGAAATGTCGTCTGCCGAAACAGCCGATTCGGCCAGAAGCGTGCAACCCGTCGGCAGGATATCGGCAAAGCCGCCAAACACCACGTATTTGTGCTTCTCACCGGAGGCGAAGGTCACGGTGACGATGCCGGGCTTGATGGTGGTCATCGTCGGCGCATGATTGGCCATCACGGTCATTTCACCGAGCGTAGCCGGAATGACGACTTCCGTAACCGTCTCGGAAACGAGCAGACGTTCCGGGGAAACCAGTTCGAACTTGAAACTGTCAGCCATTGCTATTCACTTCTTTTCAATTACGCGGACGGGCAAGGGGTCTTTGTACGCAAACCGTGCAAAACAATGGTTCCGCACAATGCATACGGAGGCGCATGGAACAACCACGCGCCTCGTATTTCATAATCAGGCAGCTTCAGCAGCCAGCTTCTTTGCCTTTTCGATGGCTTCTTCCATCGAACCAACCATGTAGAATGCAGCTTCCGGCAGGTGGTCGTACTCGCCGTTCACCAGACCCTTGAAGCCCTTGATGGTGTCTTCGAGAGCAACCAGCTTGCCCGGCGAACCGGTGAAGACTTCAGCAACGAAGAACGGCTGCGACAGGAAGCGCTCGATCTTGCGGGCGCGTGCAACCGTAAGCTTGTCTTCTTCAGACAGTTCATCCATGCCGAGGATGGCGATGATGTCCTGGAGAGACTTGTAGCGCTGCAGGGTCGACTGAACCTTACGCGCAACTTCGTAGTGCTCTTCGCCGACGATCATCGGGTCGAGCATGCGCGAGGTGGAGTCGAGTGGGTCAACAGCCGGGTAAATACCCTTTTCAGCGATCGAGCGCGACAGAACGGTCGTTGCGTCCAGGTGGGCGAACGAGGTTGCGGGAGCCGGGTCGGTCAAGTCGTCGGCCGGAACGTAAATGGCCTGAACCGAGGTGATAGAACCCTTGGTCGTCGTCGTGATGCGTTCCTGCATCGCGCCCATGTCGGTTGCCAGCGTCGGCTGATAGCCCACAGCCGAAGGGATACGGCCCAGAAGAGCCGACACTTCGGAACCAGCCTGCGTGAAGCGGAAGATGTTGTCCACGAAGAACAGAACGTCCTGGCCCTTGTCACGGAAGTCTTCTGCGATCGTCAGACCGGTAAGAGCAACGCGAGCACGTGCGCCCGGCGGTTCGTTCATCTGGCCGTAAACGAGCGCAGCCTTGGAGCCTTCGCCGCCGCCGTGCTTGTTGACGTTCGATTCAATCATTTCGTGATAAAGGTCGTTACCTTCACGCGTACGCTCACCAACACCGGCGAATACCGAGTAACCACCGTGCGCCTTGGCGACGTTGTTGATCAGTTCCATGATGAGAACGGTCTTGCCGACGCCAGCGCCGCCGAACAGGCCGATCTTGCCGCCCTTGGCGTAAGGAGCCAGAAGGTCGACGACCTTGATGCCGGTGACGAGGATCTGGCCTTCCGTGGACTGCTCGACATAGGCCGGAGCATCCTGGTGGATGGAGCGCAGGTTGGTACGGTCGAGCGGACCGGCTTCGTCAACCGGCTCACCGATGACGTTCATGATGCGGCCGAGCGTCTGGTCGCCGACCGGGACCGAGATCGGAGCGCCGGTGTTCGTCACGGCCTGGCCGCGTACGAGACCTTCGGTCGAGTCCATAGCGATCGTGCGAACGACGTTTTCACCGAGGTGCTGAGCGACTTCGAGAACCAGGCGGTTGCCGTTGTTGTCGGTTTCGAGCGCGTTGAGGATCGGAGGCAGTTCGCCTTCGAACGCCACGTCGACAACAGCGCCGATAACCTGGGTAACCTTGCCAGCGCCGCTGACGGCTGCGGTTTTCTTGGGGGTAGCTGCCTTAGCCATTATCCTTACCCTCTTTCCTTACCTCAGAGCGCTTCCGCGCCCGAAATGATTTCAATGAGTTCCTTGGTGATCTGAGCCTGACGCTGACGGTTATAGGAAAGCGTCAGCTTGTTGATCATTTCACCGGCATTGCGCGTTGCATTGTCCATCGCGCTCATCTTGGCGCCCATTTCACCGGCAACGTTTTCGAGCAGCGCCCGGAAAACCTGAACCGAAATGTTGCGCGGAATAAGATCCTCGAGAATCGATGCCGCATCGGGCTCGTATTCGTAAACCGCATTGGCTGCGGCCTGATCCTCTTCGACAACCGGCGTTGCCGCCGGAATGAGCTGAAGGCCGGTCGGAACCTGGCTGATGACGGACTTGAACTCCGAATAGATCAGCGTGCAGACGTCAAACTCGCCTGCATTGAACAGGGCGATGACCTTCTTGGCGATCTGGTCGGCATTCTCGAAGCCGATTTTCTTCACGTCGCGCAGTTCGATGCGCTCGATGATGTTCGAGGCGAATTCGCGACGAAGGCTGTCGTAGCCCTTCTTGCCGACCGTGACGATCTTGACCGTCTTGCCTTCGGAAACCAGCTTGCGTGCGTGATCGCGTGCAAAACGGGCAATCTGCGAATTGAAACCACCGCAAAGGCCACGCTCGGCGGTGCAGACGACGAGCAGATGCACGTCGTCCTTGCCGGTACCGGTCATCAGCGCCGGAGCAACGTCCGCCTCTACCGCCTGGGCGATGTTGGCGAGAACGGCGCTCATGCGCTGAGAGTAAGGCCGGGCGGCCTCCGCAGCTTCCTGGGCGCGCCGAAGCTTCGCCGCGGCGACCATTTTCATCGCCTTGGTAATCTTCTGCGTCGCCTTTACGGAGGCAATGCGGTTTTTCAGATCCTTTAGTGAAGGCATCCGTTATCCGTCCCAGTCAAGAGCGCTAATTACGAGAAAGACTTCGCGAAGCTGTCCAGAGCGGCCTTGAGCTTGCCCTTGGTGTCGTCGCTGATAGCCTTTTCCGTGCGGATGGTGTCGAGGATCGCCTTGCCTTCCGAACGGAGGTAGGAAAGCAGACCCTGCTCGAACTTGCCGATCTGAGCGACCGGAACCTTGTCGAGATAACCGTTCACACCGGCGAAGATCACCGCAACCTGTTCTTCCGTCTTGAGCGGCGAGAACTGCGGCTGCTTCAGGAGTTCCGTGAGGCGTGCACCGCGGTTCAGCAGGCGCTGCGTGGAAGCATCGAGGTCCGAACCGAACTGAGCGAACGCTGCCATTTCGCGATACTGAGCGAGTTCACCCTTGATCGAGCCGGCAACCTGCTTCATGGCCTTGATCTGCGCAGCAGAACCAACGCGCGAAACCGACAGACCGACGTTAACAGCCGGGCGGATACCCTGATAGAACAGGTCGGTTTCAAGGAAGATCTGGCCGTCGGTGATCGAGATCACGTTGGTCGGAATGAACGCCGAAACGTCGTTACCCTGGGTTTCGATAACCGGCAGAGCCGTCAGCGAACCTGCACCCTTTTCGTCGGAGAGCTTTGCAGCGCGCTCGAGAAGGCGGGAGTGAAGGTAGAAGACGTCGCCCGGATAAGCTTCGCGGCCCGGAGGACGACGCAGCAGAAGGGACATCTGACGATAGGCAACAGCCTGCTTGGAAAGGTCGTCATAACCGATCAGGGCGTGCTGGCCGTTGTCACGGAAGTATTCGCCCATGGTGCAACCAGCGAACGGAGCCAGGTACTGCATCGGAGCAGGATCGGAAGCCGTTGCGGCAACGATGATCGAGTACTGCAGAGCGCCACGCTCTTCCAGAACCTTCACGAACTGGGCAACCGTCGAACGCTTCTGGCCGATGGCAACGTAGACGCAGTACAGCTTGTCGCCGTCCGGACCATTGTCGTGAATGGCCTTCTGGTTCAAGATCGTGTCGAGAATGATGGCGGTCTTGCCGGTCTGGCGGTCGCCGATCACGAGCTCGCGCTGGCCACGGCCAACCGGGATCAGGGCGTCGATGGCCTTGAGGCCGGTCGACATCGGCTCATGAACCGACTTGCGCGGAATGATGCCGGGAGCCTTGACGTCGACGCGGGCGCGACGGGTGGCGTTGATCGGGCCCTTGCCGTCGATCGGGTTACCAAGCGCGTCGACGACGCGGCCGAGCAGTTCCGGACCAACAGGAACGTCAACGATGGCGCCGGTCCGCTTTACGGTGTCGCCTTCCTTGATGTCACGGTCAGAACCGAAGATAACCACACCAACGTTGTCGCTCTCGAGGTTGAGCGCCATGCCGCGGATACCGCCAGGGAACTCGACCATTTCACCAGCCTGAACATTGTCAAGGCCGTAAACGCGAGCAATGCCGTCACCAACGGACAGCACCTGACCGACTTCGGAGACTTCCGCCTCGTTGCCGAAATTTTTGATTTGATCTTTCAGAATTGCGGAAATTTCCGCGGCGCGGATATCCATCAGCCAACCTCTTTCAGTGCAAGCTTAAGGGTGGAAAGTTTGGTGCGAAGAGACGTATCGATCTGACGCGAACCGACCTTGACGATCAGACCGCCGAGAATCGACGGATCGACCGTGACGGCAACCGCCACATCTTTGCCGGTAACGCTCTTCAGCGCCGCTTTCAGTTCAGTTTCCTGCGCTGCATCGAGCGCATGGGCCGAAGTCACTTCGGCGGTGATTTCGCCGCGGTGAGCGGCAGCAATGGCACGGTAGGCCCGGATCATGCCGGGAACAGCGAACAGACGGCGGTTGTTCGCAACAACCTTCAGGAAATTGATCGCCAGACCGGCGATGCCAGCCTTCTCGCAGATCGCCGAAATTGCCTTCAGCTGGTCCTCGGCAGAAAATACCGGGCTCGCAACCAGACGCTTCAAATCGTCGCTTTCATCGAGAAGCGCGCCGAACCTGTCGAGATCGGACCCGACCGCATCAACCGCACCCGCTTCCAAAGCAAGCTCGAAAAGCGACGACGCATACCTTTCCGCTACACCGGATGTTCCATGGGAGGTATCTGCCACGGGCACTTTTTCCCTGCTAATCGTCCAAGATCGCCAACGAAGGGGATCCTTCGTATCAAAGTCTTGAAATCGTTTCAATTTCCCCGAAAAAGACTGGAATTCCCCCCTGTCTTTTCCCAATTTCGCGGTCCGTCTAGCATAGGATGCCGGGACTCGCAACACGCGTAATAACGGAAAGCGCGGTTTGAACAAGGGGGAAAGCGCTTAAATTTTCGGATTTCGGCGTGGATGCGCACCAGTTGCGGCAGAAATGCCGACGGGTGGGTGTCAGACCAGCCCGAAAACATAGCTCAGCGAAAGCGCCGAGAGCAGAAGATGCACAACCAGAAGTATGAAATTCCGCAATGTTGCCCCTCCGTCCGAGAGGATCGAAAGGATGACGCCGAAGACCGCAAGCGCAAAAGCAGCGCCGAATGCGAGGTAGACCATCGGCTGCGCGAGCAGCAGCGCCGCCGCACCCAGACCGAGATAAAATCCGGCAAGAGACGAGCGGATCAGAACGTAACCGTCCTGGCGCCCGCCAGTGGGCTCAAGGCCGAAAACGCGAAGCGTGATACCAGGAGCGAACATGAAGACAAGGCCAATCACGACCGACAGTGCCGCCGCACCGAACGCCAGTTGCTCGCCAAACTCCGTCGGAAAATAAAACTCCATCATGCTCCCCAAATCACCTGTCACCCTGAACGCCTTATGGCATGGTCGCGTCTTCGGGAAAACGGCCTCATTGCCAAAGTTCAGAGGAAACTTTGCGGATCGATGTCAAGCTGCACGTGAATGCTGCCCCTTTCCTTCGGTCCGTTTGCCAGCAGCGTTCGAAGAAAGGACTGCATGTCGGAGTTCCGCCGGCCATGCACCAGAAGACGGAAACGGTACCGGCCGCGGATGAGCGCCAGCGGCGCTTCCGCCGGACCGAGCAGCATGATGCCGGCAGCCTGCGGCGCGGCGGCGCGCAGTCCGCGCGCATGCCCCTCGGCCTCAGCCCGGCTATCGGCCGATACGATGACGGAAGCCAGACGTCCGAATGGCGGCAGCAGGGCCTTTTCCCGCTCGACGATCTCGCGTTCGTAAAACGCGGAGGCATCGCCGGACACGATGGCCTGCATCACCGGATGCTGCGGCTGATAGGTCTGGAGAAGACCATGGCTCTTCAGACCCGTTCGCCCTGCACGCCCGGTAACCTGCGAAAGCAACTGGAATGTCCGCTCGGCGGCACGCGGGTCGCCATTGGCAAGCCCAAGGTCGGCATCAACGATACCAACCAGCGTCATCAGCGGAAAGTTATGCCCCTTGGCAACGAGCTGCGTGCCGATAACGATGTCCGCCTCGCCCTTGACGATCGCTTCCAGTTCCAGACGCAGGCGCTTGACGCCCATGAGGTCCGACGAGAGCACGATTGTGCGAGCCTCGGGGAAATGTTTCTCCACCTCTTCGGCAATCCGCTCCACGCCCGGCCCGCAGGCAACCAGATGATCAAAGGTGCCGCATTCGGGGCAATGATCCGGCGTGGGTTCGTTGTGACCGCATTGGTGGCATTGCAGCTGACTACGGAAACGGTGCTCGACAAGCCAGCTCGAACATTGCGGGCACTGGAAACGGTGGCCGCACACACGACAGAGCGTCAGCGGCGCATATCCACGCCGGTTGAGGAACAGCAGTGCCTGCTCACCTTTTTCGATAGTCTTGCCGATACCCCGCAGAAGAACCGGAGAGAGGAAGCCCCCCCGTTCCGGCGGATGCCTGCGCATATCGACAAGATGCAGATCCGGCATGGCCGCATCACCGAAACGCGTGTGCAGATGGATGGTATTGTAACGTCCCGAGCTTCCGTTGACCTGGCTCTCGACCGATGGCGTTGCCGATACCAGCACCACCGGAAAATCAGCGATCCGCGCCCGGACGACCGCCATGTCGCGAGCGTTGTAGAACACTCGGTCTTCCTGCTTGTAGGCCGGATCATGCTCCTCATCGACGATGATGAGGCCGAGATTGTCGAAAGGTAGGAACAATGCCGAGCGTGCGCCAGCCACCACCTTGACCTCGCCGGTGACGGCCTGCCGCCAGACCTTTTCGCGCATGCGCGGCGAAAGATCGGAATGCCACTCCGCCGGTCGGGACCCGAAGCGATCATGGAAACGATCGAGAAACGCAGCCGTCAGCGCGATCTCCGGCAGCAGGATGAGCACCTGCTTTCCCTGCCTTAGAGTTTCCGCAACCGCTTCGAAATAAACCTCGGTCTTGCCGGAACCCGTCACACCATCGATCAGGGAAACGGCAAAGCTGCCCTTTCTGACGTCGTCCAGAATTTCCGACGCAGCCTGTTTCTGCGGTCCTTCAAGACGAGGCTCCACGTAATCGGGATCGGGTTCGGCCACTACGGGCGGCGCAGGAAGAAAGACGGTTTCGAACACACCCTGCTTGACCAATCCGTCGACAACACTGGTCGAAACGCCCGCCGCATGCGCCAGACCGCTTTTCGTCCAGCCATGCCCTTCCGCTGCAAGCTCCATAACCCGCTCGCGGGCAGGCGTGAGCCGCTCAGGCCGCCCTTCGGTCAGACGCAGCCCCTCGATCATCGGCTCCGGGTCGAATGCGGCAGGCGCGCGAAGCGCCATGCGCGCAACGAGGCCGGGCGGAGAGAGCGTATAAGCCGCCACCCAATCGATGAACCGGCGCATTTCCGGCTTCAGCGGCGGACAATCGAAAGCCTTCGTGATCGGACGCAGCTTCTTCGGATCAACCTTGTTGGCATCGCCCTCGTCCCACACGACGCCGATGACCTGCCTCGGACCGAGCGGCACCTGCACCACCGAACCAGGCTCAATCACCATGTCCTCGGGAACGGAGTAGCTGTATGGTCCCGGCGCAGGCATCGGCACCAGCACGGGCACCGAACGCACAAGTGACGGCGGATCGAACAGTACGCCAAACAGATCGGACGAATCTTTTGCCATGATATGGCGACCATGCCCCGACGGAATGAAAAAGGAAACCGCCCGGATGTAATGGGCGCGCGCCGTGAAGTCCACGCCTTAACCAAATACTGACCATGAACGGTTAGGCTGAGATACGGAAATGGAGATTGCCTTGGCCGAAATTCTCACCTTTGCCGATGCCGCCTTGCTGAAGGAACGGGAGAGCTGGCTTGTTGCGATAGCAGGTGAAAGACGCCTTTCGGACAACACTGTCGAGGCGTACGAGCGCGACACCCGCCAGTTTCTAATCTTCATGACGGGCTACATCGGACAACCGGCAGGCATCAGTGACATTGCTGATCTCCGACCCGTTGATCTGCGCGGATTTCTGGCAAGTCGTCGCAAGGAAGGGGCTGGCCCCCGCTCGCTCGGTCGCCATCTTGCAGGGCTGAGATCGTTCCTGCGGCACCTCCAGAAAAAGGGGTTGGTGAATGCGGCCGGCGCAACCGCAATGCGGGCACCAAAACAGCCCAAATCCCTCCCGAAACCTCTCACCGACCGTCAAGCGCTCAAGATCACCACAGCCGAGGCACAGCTTTCGGAAGAACCATGGATCGCTGCGCGTAACGCAGCTGTTCTTGCCCTGCTCTACGGTTGCGGGCTGCGCATTTCCGAGGCGCTTGGCCTGACACCTGACGATTTTGCGGGAGCGACCCGCAGCCTGCGCGTCACCGGCAAGGGAAACAAGACACGCCTCGTACCGCTTCTGCCCGTCGTTCTGGAGGCGATAGAGAGCTACAGGAAACTCTGCCCCTATCATCTGTCCGCCGATGAACCGATTTTCCTCGGTGCTCGCGGCGGGAAGCTGCAGCCCGCCATCATTCAGCGGGAAATGCAGAAGCTGCGCGGCGCGTTGGGATTGCCGGAAAATGCTACCCCGCATGCGCTCCGACACTCATTCGCGACTCATCTGCTGGCGGGCGGCGGCGATCTGCGTACCATTCAGGAATTGCTCGGGCATGCCAGCCTTTCCACGACACAGGTCTACACCGGCGTCGACACCGCCCGGTTGCTGGAAATCTACGACAACGCCCACCCGCGTGCCTGACGCCCGAAGAAAGACTTGTTTAACCATAAACATTAACCAGACATGCAAGCCACCGGCCTATAAACACATCAGAACCGGACAACGTTGATGCATCGCCTGACAAAGCCCCACAATTTCACGCTCGCCCTCATGGGAAAAGCCGGTGACGCCATTCTGTGGCTGCTCGCCCTGCTGCACGTCACCGCCCTCGCGGTGCTGGTGATGACCCTGCTGTCGATCGGTCAGGCCAAAGCCGCGCAACAGGATGTAAACTGCACCGGCAGCGACATTCTGGCCGCGATGCACAAAAACGATCCGCAGGCTTTCCAGAAGATCGAACAGCAGGCCGCCGCTATCCCCAATGGCAAAGGTACGTTCTGGCGTATCGAAAAAGCGGGATCGGAGCCATCATGGCTGCTTGGCACGATGCATGTCACGGACCCGCGGGTTCTGGAGATGCCTGACGGAGCGAGATCCGCCTTTGACACGACATCCGCGGTAATCGTGGAGTCGGACGAAATCGTCGATGAAAAGAAGGTGGCGGCATCACTTCTGACGAAACCAGAACTCACGATGTTTCTGGACGGCAAGTCGCTTACCGACGTCCTTTCCGCCGAAAATGCCAGCAGGCTTGAAAAGGGGCTGAAAGAGCGCGGCATTCCCCTGAACGCCGTGTCGCGCATGAAACCATGGATGCTGTCTGGCTTTGTCGCGCTTCCCGCATGCGAATTTACGCGCAAGGCGAAGGGCGCGTCTTTCCTCGACAAGAAACTGGCAGAAGATGCGCTGAAAGACGGGAAACGCCTCATTGGTCTGGAAACCATGGTAGAGCAACTGACAGCAATGTCCGAACTGCCAATGGAGTTTCATCTCCAGTCGCTGATCGAGACGCTGGAACTCGGCGACCGCATGGAAGACGTCATGGCGACCATGACCGATCTCTATCTCAGAGGCGATATCGGCATGACGATGCCGATGCTCAAAAGCCTCGACACGAACACTGGCGAAACCAATGAACAAGGGTATGCCGCCTTTGAGCAGCGCATCATTACCGACCGCAATCACGTCATGGCCGAGCGTGCTGCTCCGGAACTGGCGAAAGGCAATGTGTTCATGGCTGTCGGTGCGCTGCATCTTCCGGGCGACGAAGGCGTGATCGAACTGCTGCGCGCTCAGGGCTTTACCGTCACACGCGTTGAGTAAATCCGCCGCGCTTAAACAGCGACAGGCCTTACATCCACGCAAATCGGTCGCATCGTCGCTGGCACGATCAAACGATGGAAAGGACCGACCACGAAAAGATAGAGCCACCCCGGTAGATTGTTGCGCCTGACGATGGTCGTGACATCGAGATACCGCCTGCCGGTTTCCTGCCTGACATCGATAACGATGCGAAAATTCAGATGACGGTCGTCAAACCCAAGCACGGTTCGTTCTGGCGTTGACGAGACGACCGGGAAACCGCCTGCTGATGCTTCGGCAGTGAAGTGAACGGTTTTCAATCCCGCCAATGCCACGAGCCGGTTTCGAAGCGCCATCAGGCAGGTTATCCATGCCGGTGGCTGGTCCAGAAGCCTTTTGCTTAATTCAAGCGAATCGGCATCCGTGGCAACGAGCTCCCCGCTGAAGCGGTCCCACCAATCAGCCCCCGCTAATATTGCTTCACTTTCCCTCATGATCCCGCCCTCTCATTCCTGAAGGACAGGTGTCGTTCAATTACGCTGCCGGGCCAAGGTGACAAACCGTCGCTTCGCGCGTCCTCGGTGTGGTAAAGAGAACGCCCGACGCTCTGGCCATGTTGCCATCACGCCAACCTGAACACGTGCAACAGAAAACCCCGGCCTGACAGGCAGACCGGGGTTCTGGTTATCATTGAAACGGCGGGCCGATTACATGTGGATAGGCTTGAAGAAGGTTGCGAGCGCCGCTTCCTTGACCGCTTCCGACATGGTGGGGTGTGCGTGGCAGGTACGGCCCAGATCCTCCGAAGAGCCTCCGAATTCCATCAGCACGGCAATTTCGTGGATCATTTCGCCAGCGCCGAAGCCAACGATGTGGCCGCCGAGAACCCGGTCCGTTTCCTTGTCAGCGAGGATTTTCACGAAGCCGTCCGTCACCTGCATGGCACGGGCACGACCGTTGGCCGTGAACGGGAACTTGCCAACCTTGTAGGCAACGCCCGCGGCCTTGAGTTCCTCTTCCGTCTTGCCGACAGAGGCGACTTCGGGCTGTGTGTAGACGACGCCCGGTATGACATCGTAGTTCACATGACCGTGCTGACCGGCGAGAATTTCCGCCAGCGCAACGCCTTCGTCTTCGGCCTTATGGGCCAGCATCGGACCCTTCACAACATCACCGATGGCGTAGATGCCCGGCACGTTGGTCTTGAAGTGCCCGTCGATTTCAACGCGACCACGGCTGTCCAATACAACGCCTGCTTCGGCAAGCCCCAGACCTTCGGTGTAGGGCTTACGACCGGTGGAGATCAGCACAACGTCGGCTTCCAGCGTCTCGGCTGCGCCGCCCTTTACCGGCTCGAACACGACCTTGGCGCCATTGGCACCCTTTTCGACGGCCGTAACCTTGGCGCCGAGCTTGAAGTCAATACCCTGCTTGGCAAACAGACGCTGTGCCTGCTTGGAAACTTCGCCGTCCATGCCGCCGAGAATGTTGTCGAGATATTCAACAACCGTCACCTTGGCACCGAGGCGGCCCCAGACCGAACCAAGCTCAAGGCCGATGACGCCACCGCCAACGACGATCAGCTTTTCCGGAACCTTGGAGAGAGCGATCGCGCCGGTCGAGGACACGATGACCTTCTCATCGATCTCCACCTGAACGCCGGGAATACCGGCAACGTCAGAACCCGTCGCAATGACAATGTTCTTCGCTTCGATTTCCTGGATTTCGCCCTTGTCGTTGGTCACGGAAACCTTGCCCGCGGACACCACCTTGCCGGTGCCCTGGAAAGCGTCGATCTTGTTCTTCTTGAACAGGAAGGAAACGCCGTCGACATTGGCCTTCACCACGCCGTCCTTGTGCGCCATCATCTTGTCGAGGTTCAGCTTCGGCGCACCGACTTCGATGCCGAGCGAGTCGACACCGTGGGCGACATGCGCGAAGGTTTCGGACGCATGCAGAAGAGCCTTGGAGGGAATGCAGCCGACATTGAGGCAGGTGCCGCCATAGGTGGCGCGCTTTTCAACGACGGCCACCTTGAGGCCGAGCTGGGCAGCTTTAACCGCGCAAACATATCCGCCGGGGCCTGTGCCGATAACAACTACATCATATGCCATGTGTTTGTTCCTGATTGATTACGGACAACGATAACGCCGTCCTACTGTCATTTGACCTGAAGATCAGGCCGCTTTTTCCGTTGCAAGTTTGATACCGAGCGCGATGAACACCACGCCACTGGTACGGTCTATCCACTGGCTGGCGCGGGCAAAACCGGCGCGCATGCGCGGCGTCGTCATGAACAGGCTGACACCGACGAACCAGGCGATCAGACAAGTCGCCATCACCATTCCGTAGCCGAACTTGATCGCGACCGGCGTATGGGCATGCACCACTGTCGAGAAGATCGACAGGAAGAAGAATACCGGCTTGGGGTTGAGCGCATTGGCTGCAAAACCGAGCATGAAGGCTTTTGTCGCCGACTGATGCTTCTGCGATGAAGCATCACCGGAAACATCCGGCAATTCCGTCTTTCCAGCGCGAAGCGCCTTGATGCCGATATAGATCAGGTAGGCAACGCCCAGCCATTTGACGATGTTGAAGAGATAGATCGACTGCGAGATGATCAGGCCAAGGCCGAGGATCGTATAGGTCACATGGAACATCAGCGATGTTCCGATGCCAAAACTGGTGATGATCGCCTCGCGGCGCCCATGCACCATAGCCTGCCGCATGACCATGGCCAGATCCGCACCCGGAGACACGATGGCAAAGGCAAAAATCGCCATCAGAGATGCAAGTTCGATCAGATACTGATGCACGGGCTTTCTCCGCCGACCATGAAAGCGGGGGCGGCGTTACCGCGGCCCCCGGCCCAGATTGCTTCTTAGAGGTCGAGAACCAGACGTTCCGGATCTTCGAGGCTTTCCTTGACGCGCACGAGGAACGTCACAGCTTCCTTGCCGTCGACGATACGGTGATCGTAGGAAAGTGCAAGATACATCATCGGACGGATGACAACCTGACCGCCGATGGCAACCGGGCGCTCCTGAATCTTGTGCATGCCGAGAATGCCCGACTGCGGAGCGTTCAGGATCGGCGAGGACATCAGCGAACCGTAGACACCGCCATTGGTGATGGTGAAGGTGCCGCCCTGCATGTCGGCCATGCCGAGCGAGCCGTCACGGGCTGCCTTGGCGAGACGGCCGAGTTCCTTCTCGACGCCAGCGATGGAGAGCTGGTCGGCATCGCGGATAACCGGAACGACAAGGCCCTTGTCCGTGCCGACAGCCATGCCAACGTGACAATAGTTCTTGTAGATGATGTCCGTACCGTCGATTTCAGCGTTGACGGCGGGCAGTTCCTTCAGGGCGTGGGTAACGGCCTTGGTGAAGAAGCCCATGAAGCCGAGCTTGACGCCATGCTTCTTCTCGAACACGTCCTTGTAGCGGTTGCGCAGATCCATGACAGCCGACATGTCCACCTCGTTGTAGGTGGTCAGCATGGCGGCCGTGTTCTGGGCATCCTTCAGGCGCTTGGCGATCGTCTGACGCAGGCGCGTCATCTTCACGCGCTCTTCGCGAACGGCATCCTGCTCTGCGGAAACAGGGCGCGGCGCGGCAGCGACCGGGGCAGCGGCAGGAGCGGAAACGCCCTTGGCAACAGCAGCCAGAACGTCACCCTTCAGAACCTGTCCACGCTTACCCGAACCATCCACCTGATCAGCGGAGAGGTTGTTTTCGGCAAGCAGCTTGCCAGCGGCAGGTGCCGGCGGCATGGAGCTGGCAACAGGAGCGGCAGCTGCAGCAGCGGCCGGTGCAGGTGCGGCAGCCGGAGCGGCGGCGGCTGCAGGTGCCGCCGTTGCGGCGCCAGCAGCACCTTCGGCTATCTGGCCGAGCAGGGCATCGAGGCCAACGGTTTCACCGTTCTGCGCAACGATTTCCGTCAGAACGCCGGAGACGGGCGACGGGACTTCAACGGTAACCTTGTCGGTTTCCAGCTCCACCAGAGGCTCATCAGCCTTTACGGTGTCGCCGATCTTCTTGAACCAGGTGCCTACGGTCGCTTCGCTGACGGACTCGCCGAGGGTTGGTACGCGGATTTCAGTGGCCATGATCTAGTTCCGTTATTCAGGTGTCTTTTTTAGCGAGGGGCGATGCGGGAGAGTTTTCACTCTCCCAGCGCGTCTTCAAGGAACGCAGCAAGCTGCGCCAGATGCTTGGACATCAGGCCCGTCGCCGGAGAGGCGGCAGCCGGACGGCCCGTGTAGCGGACCTTCTGATACTTGGCGTCGATATGAGCCAGAACCCATTCGAGGTACGGATCGATGAACGACCATGCACCCATGTTCTTCGGCTCTTCCTGGCACCAGACCATTTCCGCGTTGCGGAAGCGGCTGAGCTCGTTGATGAGAGCCTTGGCCGGGAACGGGTAGAGCTGTTCGACACGCAGCAGGTAGATGTCGTCGATGCCACGCTTTTCGCGCTCTTCGAGCAGATCGTAATAGACCTTGCCCGTGCACATGACGACGCGGCGGATCTTCGAATCCTTCTGCAGCTTGATCGGACCGTCCTTGATGACCTCGGCATCGTCCCACAGAAGACGATGGAAGGAGGACTCACCGGCAAGCTCTGCCAGCGAAGACGTGGCACGCTTGTGGCGCAGCAGCGACTTCGGCGTCATCAGAATGAGCGGCTTGCGGAAGTCACGCTTCATCTGGCGGCGCAGGATATGGAAGTAGTTCGCCGGCGTCGTGACGTTTGCGACCTGCATGTTGTCTTCGGCGCACATCTGCAACCAGCGTTCCAGACGGGCGGACGAGTGCTCCGGACCCTGACCTTCGTAGCCATGCGGCAGAAGGCAGACGAGGCCGGACATGCGAAGCCACTTGCGTTCACCCGACGAGATGAACTGGTCGAAGACGACCTGTGCACCGTTGGCGAAGTCACCGAACTGGGCTTCCCAGAGCGTCAGCGCGTTCGGACGGGCCAGCGAATAGCCATATTCGAAACCGAGAACGGCTTCTTCCGAAAGCATCGAGTTGATGACTTCGTAACGGGCCTGCGTCGGCGCGAGGTTTGCAAGCGGAATGTAACGCTCTTCGGTTTCCTGATCGTAGAGAACCGAATGGCGCTGCGAGAAGGTGCCGCGTTCGCAATCCTGGCCGGACAGGCGGATCTTGTGGCCGTCGACGACGAGCGAACCGAACGCAAGCGCTTCCGCCATGGCCCAGTCCAGACCTTCGCCGGTCTCGATCATCTGCGCACGGTTTTCCATGAAGCGCTGGATCGTGCGGTGCGCCTTGAAGCCTTCCGGAATGGTCGACAGCTTGCGGCCGATTTCCTTCAGTTGCTTCATCGGGGCGCCGGTCTTGCCACGACGCTGCTCATCGGCGTTGTCGGCGGCGCGAAGACCGGACCACTGACCATCCAGCCAGTCTGCCTTGTTCGGCTTGTAGCTCTGGCCTGCTTCGAATTCCTGCTCGAGATGAGCGCGCCAGTCGGCCTTCATCTTCTCGAACTCGCCTTCGGTCAGAAGGTTCTCAGCGATCAGGCGCTCTGCATAGAGGGTGGAAACCGTCTTGTGCGCACGAATGACCTTGTACATCTTCGGCTGCGTGAACGCCGGCTCGTCACCTTCGTTATGGCCGAAGCGGCGGTAGCAGAACATGTCGACCACAACAGGCTTGTGGAACTTCATGCGATACTCGGTCGCAACCTTCGCCGCGTAGACAACCGCTTCCGGATCGTCGCCGTTGACGTGGAAGATCGGCGCTTCGATCATCTTGGCAACGTCCGACGGATATGGCGACGAACGCGAGAAGCCGGGGTTCGTCGTGAAGCCGATCTGGTTGTTGATGATGAAGTGCATGGTACCGGCAACGCGGTGACCGCGCAGACCGGAAAGGCCGAGAATTTCGGCAACCACACCCTGACCGGCAAACGCGGCATCACCGTGCAGCAGCAGCGGCAGAACCTTGGCGCGCTCCGACAGGGGAATGATATCGCCATCCCAGACCTTGGCGAGCTGATCCTGCTTGGCGCGTGCCTTGCCCATGACAACCGGGTTGACGATTTCCAGGTGCGACGGGTTTGCCGTCAGCGACAGGTGAACCTTGTTGCCGTCGAATTCGCGGTCGGAGGAAGCGCCGAGGTGGTACTTCACGTCGCCCGAACCTTCGACGTCGTCAGGCTTGAACGAACCGCCCTTGAACTCGTGGAACACGGCGCGGTGCGGTTTGCCCATGACGTTGGTCAGAACGTTCAGGCGGCCTCGGTGAGCCATGCCGAGAACGACTTCTTCAAGACCGTCCTGACCGCCGCGCTTGATGATCTGCTCAAGCGCCGGGATCAGCGATTCACCGCCATCGAGGCCGAAGCGCTTCGTACCCTTGAAACGAACGTCCAGGAACTGTTCGTAGCCTTCAGCTTCGATAAGCTTGGAAAGGATGGCCTTTTTGCCTTCGGCGGTGAAAGCAACGCCTTTATCCGGACCCTCGATGCGCTCCTGAATCCAGGCCTTTTCTTCCGGGCTGGACATGTGCATGAACTCGACACCGATGGTGGAGCAGTAGGTACGCTCAAGGATATCGATCATCTCGCGTACGGTCGCATATTCCAGACCGAGCACGTTATCGATGAAAATCTTGCGATCGTAGTCGCTCTCCTCGAAGCCATAGGACTTCGGAGACAACTCGTTATAGTCTTCGACCGGCGCGGCAAGACCGAGCGGATCGAGCTTGGCGTGCAGATGGCCACGCATACGGTAGGCGCGGATCATCATGATGGCGCGAACGCTGTCACGCGTTGCCTGCAGAACTTCCGCTTCGCTGACCGGCTTGCCTGTTTCGGCGCTCTTGGCTTCGGCCTTGGCCTGAACCTTTTTCTCGACAGCCTTCTCGACCGTGGCCCAGTTGCCGTCCAGAGCGGAAACCAGATCGCCATTGGCCGGAATGGGCCAGTTCGAACGCTTCCAGGAGGCGCCCTTGGCGGCCTTCTTCACGTCGTCCGGGTTTTCAGCCAATCCTTTGAAAAAGCTCTGCCACTCCGGCGACACGGAAGAGGGATCCTCTTCGTACCGGGCATAGAGCTGCTCGATATAGGCTGCATTCGCGCCGTCCAGAAACGACGTGATCTGAAACTGCTCGTTCGCTTCTTGCCTTGCCATTGTGTTTTGCGGACGCGCCGTCCGCCTCCTCGATGCCGTTAGGGCCGTTAGCCGGCCTGCCGCTTTAATTGTTCGGTATTTCGCCGCCAAGCGGCGGTCATTTTCTGCAAATCATCGGCTGGTGCGGCGCAGTATGCTGCCGCACCAGCCGATGCAGTCTCATGTGGTCTTAGCCCTTGAGGACTTCAACCAGCGTCTTGCCAAGGCGCGCCGGAGAGGGCGAGACCTTGATGCCTGCTGCTTCCATGGCAGCGATCTTGGACTCTGCGTCGCCCTTGCCGCCGGAAACGACAGCGCCAGCGTGGCCCATGGTGCGACCCTTCGGAGCCGTACGCCCCGCGATGAAGCCAGCCATCGGCTTCTTGCGGCCCTTCTTGGCTTCGTCGATGAGGAACTGCGCCGCATCTTCTTCAGCCGAACCGCCGATTTCGCCGATCATGATGATCGAGGTGGTGGCTTCGTCCGCGAGGAACATTTCCAGCACGTCGATGAACTCGGTGCCCTTGACCGGGTCGCCGCCGATGCCGACAGCCGTCGTCTGGCCAAGACCTTCATTCGAGGTCTGGAACACGGCTTCGTAGGTCAGGGTGCCGGAGCGCGAAACGATACCGACAGAACCCTTGCGGAAGATGGAGCCCGGCATGATGCCGATCTTGCATTCTTCCGGCGTCAGGATGCCTGGGCAGTTCGGGCCGAGCAGGCGGGACTTCGAACGGTCGAGGCGAGCCTTGACGCGAACCATGTCGGCAACCGGAATACCTTCGGTGATGCAGGTTATGAACGGAATTTCCGCATCGATGGCTTCGATGATCGCGTCAGCGGCGCCTGCCGGCGGAACGTAGATCACGGACGCATCCGCGCCGGTCTTTTCCTTGCCTTCGGCAACGCTTGCGAAGATCGGCAGCGTTTCACCCTTGGAGCCGGTCCAGTTGGTACCGCCCTTGGAAGGGTGGATACCGCCGACCATCTGCGTGCCGTAGTACGCAAGCGCCTGCTCGGTGTGGAAGGTGCCGGTCTTGCCGGTCAGACCCTGAACAAGGATCTTCGTGTCTTTATTGACGAGAATAGACATTATTTCAGATCCTTCAAAATTAGCCGTTCACCGCTGCGACGATCTTCTTGGCCGCATCGTCCAGATCGTCGGCTGCCGTGATGGCGAGACCCGATTCGTTCAGGATCTTCTTGCCGAGTTCCACATTGGTGCCTTCGAGACGCACGACGAGCGGAACCTTGAGGCCCACTTCCTTCACTGCGGCGATAACGCCTTCAGCGATGACGTCGCACTTCATGATGCCGCCGAAGATGTTGACGAGGATGCCCTCGACCTTCGGGTCAGCCGTGATGATCTTGAACGCAGCTGCAACCTTCTCCTTGCCGGCGCCACCGCCGACGTCGCAGAAGTTTGCCGGCTCCTTGCCGTACAGCTTGATGATGTCCATCGTTGCCATGGCAAGGCCAGCGCCGTTGACCATGCAGCCGATGTTGCCATCGAGAGCCACGTAAGCGAGATCCCACTTGGAGGCTTCGATTTCCTTGGCGTCTTCTTCGGTTTCGTCGCGCAGCGCCTTCACGTCGTCGTGGCGGAACAGTGCGTTGCCGTCGAAGGAAACCTTGGCGTCGAGAACGCGCAGATGGCCATTTTCCATGACGATCAGCGGGTTGATTTCGAGAAGAGCCATGTCCTTCTCGTTGAACGCCTTGTAGAGGATCGGGAAGAGCGACTTTGCGTCTTCAGCAGCAACGCCGGTCAGCTCGAGAGCCTTGGAGATCGTTGCAACGTCAGCCTCGGTCACGCCAGCTTCCGGGTCGATTGCGATGGTGTGGATCTTTTCCGGGGTGTCGTGGGCAACGGCTTCGATGTCCATACCGCCTTCGGTCGAAACGACGAAAGCAACGCGGCCAACCGAGCGGTCTACCAGCAGCGAGCAATAGAGTTCGCGGGCAATGTCCGCGCCGTCTTCGATGTAGAGACGGTTGACCTGCTTGCCAGCGTCACCGGTCTGCGCGGTAACGAGCGTGTTGCCGAGCATGTCCTTGGCGTGCGCAACGACTTCCTCGATGGACTTTGCAAGGCGAACACCGCCCTTTGCATCGGGGCCGAGTTCCTTGAACTTGCCCTTGCCGCGGCCGCCAGCGTGGATCTGGCTCTTGACCACGTAAAGCGGGCCAGGAAGCTGCTTTGCTGCGGCTTCAGCTTCTTCGACCTTGAGAATGGCAACGCCTTCTGCAACCGGCGCGCCGTAGCCCTTCAGAAGAGCTTTGGCCTGATATTCGTGAATATTCATGGAATAATCCCTGTTTGGAGCCGCCTGGAGCACCCTGCGCCTGTTCGGACGCAGAAAGAACGCTCCAGACCGTTAAATCTCCGCATCGTCGTTACAGAAATCGATCTCGATCCCTGCCCCGATGCGGCAGGCTATTACTTCAGCGACGGAGCGATGTTGACGCAGGCTTCACAAAGACCTGCAACGGCGCCGACAGACTTCTGGAAGGCAGCTTCCTCGTCCTTGTTCAGTTCGATTTCGATGATGCGCTCAACGCCGCCTGCACCGATGATGGTGGGAACGCCGACATACATGTCGTCAACGCCGTACTGGCCGGAGAGATAGGCAGCAGCCGGCAGAACGCGCTTCTTGTCCTTGAGGTAGGACTCAGCCATTTCGATTGCCGACGCAGCCGGAGCATAATAGGCCGAGCCGGTCTTCAGCAGGCCGACGATTTCAGCGCCGCCGTCACGGGTACGCTGGATGATCTGCTCGAGACGCTCGGCGGTGACCCAGCCCATCTTGACCAGATCCGTCAGCGGAATGCCGCCAACGGTCGAGTAGCGAGCCAGCGGAACCATCGTGTCGCCGTGGCCACCGAGAACGAAAGCGGTGACGTCCTGAACGGAAACGTTGAATTCTTCCGAGAGGAAAAGACGGAAGCGCGCGCTGTCGAGAACGCCAGCCATGCCGACGACCTTGTTCTTCGGCAGGCCGGAGAACTTCTGCAGTGCCCAGACCATCGCGTCGAGCGGGTTGGTGATGCAGATCACGAAAGCGTTCGGGGCATACTTCTTGATGCCGGCGCCGACCTGCTCCATGACCTTGAGGTTAATGCCGAGAAGATCGTCGCGGCTCATGCCAGGCTTGCGGGCAACGCCAGCGGTGACGATGCAGACATCCGCGCCTTCGATGGCGGCGTAGTCGGAAGCACCCGAGAGTTTTGCATTGAAACCTTCGACCGGGCCGGACTGGGCAATATCCAGACCTTTACCCTGCGGGATACCATCAGCAATATCGAAGAGGACGATATCGCCCAGTTCTTTCAGGCTGGCAAGATGCGCCAGCGTACCGCCGATCATGCCAGAACCAATAAGTGCAATCTTTTTGCGAGCCATCGAATGCTTCCTCTCGAGCTTCAATTCAATTTAACCGCACAAAGTTGGCGGGCAAAATTGTCGCACCCCGATTAGCCCTATTGACTAGAATTGGCAACAGATTCTTTTGCAAGCAGTATTTTCAATCGTTTAGATGCAAAAAATCTTACGTAAACGTAAGAATTAACGTCACGAAAGCGTCAAACTTTCTGCCGTTTTTCATGGTGAAGCGCGAGATAATCCGCACTTCGCATCTCGAAAAGCCGCGAGGCCGTGCGATCGAACTCGAAACCCTCGGTCCCCTTGCGCTTGCCAAGCAGGTTCTCGGGCATCGCGGCAGCGGATGCAAAAAGCCTCACACTGTGATCGTATAGGGCGTCGATGAGAATGATAAAGCGTTTCGTCTCGTTGCGCTTATCCGCATCGAGCAACGGGATATGATCGACGAAAACCGTATCGAAGCGATTGGCGATCGCCAAAAAATCGGAAGCACCGTGGGGCTTCTCGCACAGGTCCCTGAACGAAAAGCGCGCAACGCGCCCGGCGGCCCTCGGCACCAGAATCGAGCGTCCCTTCATCGGGATTTCGGTTGGCGCCACAAGGTGCCCGGCCGTCATGTGCCGCCATGCCATATCCATTGCCTGATCGGCAGTCCCGTCGAGAGGCGTGACGTAGACGGGAAGGCTTTCCAGCTTTTCCATCCGGTAATCGGTAGGACTGTCCAGCGTCACCACCTCGACATGCTTTTTCAGCAACTCGACGAAAGGGAGAAAGAGGCCGCGATTGAGGCCGTCCTTGTAGAGATTGTCCGGCACGACGTTGGATGTGGTGACGAGCGTGCAGCCATTGGCGAACAGTTCGCTGAAAAGCCGCGCTAGGATCATCGCATCCGCAATATCCGTCACGGTGAACTCATCGAAGCAGAGAAGCTCCGCCTCGGCCAGCAGTTGCGCTGCGACAGGCGGAATGGGGTCAGCCTGCTTGGTTTCACCGTTCTTCAGCTTCTGCCGATGCGCATGCACGCGATTGTGCACGTCGGCCATGAATTCATGAAAATGGCAGCGCCGTTTGGATGTGACAGGCGCCATCTCATAGAACATGTCCATCAGCATCGTCTTGCCACGCCCGACGCTGCCGTAAACATAAAGTCCCTTTACCGACGTGGCGGGGCCAGGTTTGCGCGCAAACATCCAGCCGAGAGCGCTTTTCTTCTTCGCGGGCTTGCGAGCCTTGAGATCGGATAGAATCCGGTCAAGATGCCTTGCGACACCGATCTGCGCCGCATCCGCCTGCAACGTTCCGGCTGCCGTCAATGCGTTGAGCTGTTCAACGACACTATGATTGTAGTCGGGCAATGGCTGCATGAAGAAGTGCCCTGCGCGCGGACGCGAGGCTGCGTCCGCGGAGAATGGAATTATCGGCTCAGGCTAAGCGGCTGACCGCTGTTTGTCGTACCGTCGAAGCGCGCATCGGCGCTCTTGTAAACGCGGCCGATGGTGTTGCCAGAACGATCCTTGAAGAGAACCATCTTGCCGGACACTTCCCAGGATCCCATCGCTGTCAGTTCGCCCGCGCAACCACGGGTGCCGCCACGCGAACCGCTGCCGAGATTGGTCAACGTCAGGAACATGTCGCAGCTTGCGCCGGCGTTGGAAACACGCCAGTTGCCAACCATGGATTCCTTGGTCACGTCGAGGGCTGCAGCCGGGGGAGCAGCCGAAGCGAGATTGGCGCCACCGGGCGACGCAGATGTCGGAGCTGTCGGGAACTGGCTACCCGATGCGCCACCGGGCGGAGGCAGAGCGCCGGACTGAACGGAAGGAACGGGCTGCGCCTGAAGCGGCGGCGTGTAACCTGAGTTACCGCTATTGTTGTTGTAATCGTAGGAGGTACGCTGGCAACCGGCGAGGCTCATGACGACTGCGAGACCCGTTACCATATATCTGAATTGCATATCAAACTCCCGATTCTCTCGCTTCCGGAAAGACCATGTTCGAACAAGAAGGCCGAATTATTACAAAAGCCTTAGCGTAAGCAAGCGACGGCACCGATAATTGCCGCTTTAGTCGATTTTTACCGAATTTTATCATCATCCGGTTGCGAAAAAGGCCGCGGTTTTGCCCGCGGCCCTGAGATTGTTATATGGGTTAGAACACCGTTAGACGCGACGCTCAACCATCATCTTCTTGATTTCTGCGATCGCCTTGGCCGGGTTCAGACCCTTCGGGCAGGCCTGCGCGCAGTTCATGATGGTGTGGCAGCGGTACAGGCGGAACGGGTCCTCGAGGTTGTCGAGACGTTCACCGGTTGCCTCGTCACGGCTGTCGATCAACCAGCGATAAGCCTGCAGCAGAACAGCCGGGCCGAGGTAACGGTCGCCGTTCCACCAGTAGCTGGGACAGGATGTCGAACAGCAGGCGCAGAGAATGCACTCATAAAGGCCGTCGAGCTTGAGACGGTCTTCGTGGCTCTGTTTCCATTCCTTGGCAGGCGTCGGCGAAACCGTCTTCAACCACGGCTCGATGGAGCGGTGCTGCGCGTAGAAGTTCGACAGATCCGGCACCAGATCCTTTACCACCGGCATGTGCGGCAGCGGATAGACCTTCACCGTCCCGTTGATCTCGTCCATGCCCTTGGTGCAGGCCAGCGTGTTCGTACCGTCGATGTTCATGGCGCAGGAACCGCAGATGCCTTCACGGCAGGAGCGGCGCAACGTCAGTGTCGGATCGATGTTGTTCTTGATGTAGAGAAGAGCATCGAGAACCATCGGGCCGCAATCGTCGACATCAATGTAATAGGTATCGATACGCGGGTTCTGACCGTCGTCCGGGTTCCAGCGATAGATCCGGTACTCGCGAACGTTCTTGGCACCATCCGGCTTCGGCCAGACCTTGCCTTCGTTGATCTGAGAGTTCTTGGGAAGCGCAAGTTCAACCATGTCCAATTCCTCTCCAATCAGTAGACGCGCGCCTTGGGCGCGATCTTGTAAGGATCGATCCCCTCGGCGATCAGTTCGGTATGAACAGGGCGGTAGTCTAGCTTCACGTCGCCTTCGGGGCTGACCCAGGCGAGAGTGTGCTTGCGCCAGTTGACGTCGTCGCGACCGGCAAACGGGCCGTCCACGAAATCCTCACGGGCGTGAGAACCACGGCTTTCCTTGCGGGCTTCCGCCCCGTAGACCGTAGTGATGGCGTTGGCCATCAGGTTATGCAACTCAAGCGTTTCGACCAGATCGGAATTCCAGACCATCGAACGGTCGGTAACCTTGACGTCCGGCAGTTCCTTCCAGATCGCGGAAAGACGGCGGCAACCGCTTTCAAGCGATTCCTGTGTACGGAACACGGCTGCATCGTCCTGCATCGCGCGCTGCATCTTGTCGCGAAGCACGGCGGTCGGCGTTGCGCCGTTGGCGTAACGCAGGCTGTCGAAGCGCTCCATGATCTTGTCGCAGGCAGCAACGTTCAGTGCCGGGACAGGCTCGGCGCGGTCGATAACCTCTGCGGCACGGATTGCCGCAGCACGTCCGAACACCACAAGGTCGATCAGCGAGTTGGAACCGAGACGGTTTGCACCGTGAACGGATGCGCAACCGGCTTCACCAACAGCCATCAGGCCGGGAATGACGCGTTCCGGATTGGAGCTGTCGGCGTTAAGCACTTCGCCCCAGTAGTTGGTCGGAATGCCGCCCATGTTGTAGTGAACGGTCGGCAGAACCGGGATAGGCTCGCGTGTTACATCCACGCCTGCAAAGATCTTGGCGCTCTCCGAAATACCCGGAAGACGCTCGTGCAGGATTGCCGGATCAAGGTGATCCAGATGCAGGAAAATGTGGTCCTTGTTCTTGCCAACGCCACGGCCTTCGCGGATTTCCATGGTCATGCAGCGGGAAACGACGTCACGCGAGGCAAGATCCTTGGCCGAAGGCGCGTAACGCTCCATGAAGCGCTCGCCTTCGGAGTTGACGAGATATCCGCCCTCACCGCGTGCGCCTTCGGTAATCAGGCAGCCTGCACCGTAGATGCCGGTCGGATGGAATTGAACGAATTCCATGTCCTGAAGCGGAAGACCGGCGCGTGCGATCATGCCGCCGCCGTCGCCCGTGCAGGTATGCGCCGAGGTCGCGGAGAAGTAGGCGCGGCCATAACCGCCGGTCGCCAGAACGACCATCTTGGCCGCAAAGCGATGGATCGTGCCGTCATCGAGGTTCCAGGCGACGACGCCGGTGCAGCGGCTGCCATCGTCCGACATGATGAGGTCGAGCGCGAAATACTCGATGAAGAATTCGGCGTTGTTGCGCAGCGACTGGCCGTAAAGCGTGTGCAGGATGGCGTGGCCGGTACGGTCGGCGGCAGCACAGGTGCGCTGTACCGGAGGGCCTTCGCCGTAGTTCTGCATGTGGCCACCAAACGGGCGCTGGTAGATCTTGCCTTCGGCGTTACGCGAGAAGGGAACGCCGTAATGCTCGAGTTCATAGACCGCCTTCGGCGCTTCCATGGCGAGGTACTGCATCGCATCCACGTCGCCGAGCCAGTCGGAGCCCTTCACGGTGTCGTAAAGGTGCCACTGCCAACAGTCGGGCGTCATGTTTGTCAGCGAGGCGGCGATACCACCCTGTGCCGCGACCGTATGCGAGCGGGTCGGGAAAACCTTGGTGATGCAGGCCGTGCGGAAACCCTGTTCGGCCATGCCGAGCGTCGCGCGAAGGCCGGCGCCACCCGCACCCACGACAATCACGTCATAGGAGTGATCGACATAGGTATAGGCCTTGCCATTCTGTGAAGGAGAGCTTGGAGCTGCCATGACCGGATTATCCTGCGAATGCGATTTTCAGAATGGCGAAGATGCAGAGGCCGCCAACGAGAATCGCGAAAAACGTATTGAGCATCAGAAGAACGAGCTTCGGGATCTCGGCGTGAATGTAGTCTTCGATGATGACCTGCATGCCGAGCTTCATGTGAATGAGGCCGGAAACGAGCACGAGACCCATGATGACCGCAACCAGCGGGTTCGACAGCGCTGCCGCGACGTCCGCATAAGGCGCACCAGCATATCTGATCAGGAAGATCACGAAGAAGATCAGCAGGGGAACGTTTGCAACCGCCGTCACGCGCTGGCGCCAGAAGTGCTCTGTTCCTTCCTTGGCAGAGCCAAGACCGCGAACCTTACCGAGAGGTGTACGCATATCCATGAATAGTTCTCCTCAGCGCACGATCAGGGCGACAACCCAGATCAGCGCGGTCAGACAGATCGATGCCACCCACGATGCCTTGGCGAGCTTTGTCGTGAAGTGCTTGTCGAAGCCGTGCCCTAGATCCCACATGAAATGGCGCAGACCGCCGAGCAAGTGATGAACCAGTGCCCAGGTGTAGCCGATGAGGATCAGCTTACCGATGACTGTACCCATCGCCCAGTTGACCCAGTCATAATAGACTTCACCGCTTGCAATGGCGATCAGCCACCAAGCAACCAGCAGCGTGCCGAAATAGAGCGCTCCGCCGGTAATACGGTGCACGATGGATGCAACCATCGTCGGAATCGGCTTGTAAATTTGAAGATGCGGCGACAAAGGCCGGTTATTTGTCATGTTCGCCATCAGAACCTCGCGGCGTTTTCCCGTGCGCCCGCAACACAAAGCGAACGCCCCCAAGCAACAGCACATGACGAAAGAATGTGCATTGCACCAACCGCGACGTTTAATCGCATGGGAACATCACGACAAGCAAATTTCAGCGTCGATTCGAATTTAATCGATTGTGACGGACGATTTTTCGAAAAAAAGTGTCGCAAAATAAAAAGTCGAGCGTTTCCAAGATGCGCAGTGCGAAATTTTTGACCTTTACGTAAATCAAAAATGCTGTAATTTACGTTTTGTTAACTGAAAAAACCGGAGAAAAAGGATCATGTTACAGCGTCGAATCGCCGCTTTGGCCCTTGCCTCGGCAAGCCTTGTTTTAGCATCCGTGCCTCCGGCGTCAGCAGAGAATTTTGGCCATCGCCATTATTATCGGCACCACCAGCAGCAGACCAGTTTTTCCACCGACGGTCTACCGTCTACGCTTCCCGGCGGCACGTATAGCGGCGGCATCGCAGCCTTGAGAATTCGCGGCAACGGCAACTACTTTGCCATCAGCGGCGGATTGGCTGTCGGAAACGGAACGACGCGGACAGCGCTGCAGCCGGCACCGAAGGCAAAAATAATCAAGGTGAATTCCGCAACGGCCAATGCTGCGTGCACCTATGAGCATGGCGTCTGCGTCATCCGCCCGTAAAGCCGGGACAAATCGTCCGTCACGTGTCCGGCACGGGCTTGAAGCCTTTCCCGCAGCGGATCAGAGAAACCGCCATACAGTCGTTTTTTTGATTTCGCTGTCTTCAAGAGCCCGTGTCACCGGCACCTGGTATGTCGCCTCTGCAGCAAGCCGATCCTTTGGCAGATAGGCCCGCCCCGGATCGCCAACAAAGACCGTAACGCCCCTTTTCGTCAGATACCGAAACCAAGGCACCAGAAGATCGGCAAAGGCGCGATCATAGAACACATCCCCGGCCAGAAGCACCTCGGCGTCAATCTCCCGGCCGACAAGATCAAGTCCGGTAAAGTCTATTTCTACGCCATTGAGCGCCGCATTGAGCGCAACCGCCGTTCCCGCCCAGGGATCGATATCGACCGCCTGTACGCTCATAGCTCCGGCCATGGCAGCAGCGATGGCGACCATACCCGAGCCGCTGGCAAAATCGAGCACGCGCTTGCCACGGACACTCTCAGGGTGATCGAGAACATAACGAGCAAGCCCCTGCCCGCCCGCCCAGGCGAACGCCCAGAAAGGCGGCGGCAAACCGATCTCTTCAAGCTCCTCCTCCGTCTTCAGCCACAGATCGTGAGCTTCCGTTGCCAGATGAAGGTGCAACTCCGGCACATGCGGCGGATGCATGATGCCGGTATTGTCGAGAATGAAGCGTTGGGGATCGGTCTTCACGCTGTATGGATCATGCAGGCGAAAGAGGTGGATTATCGAGGCTGGCCATACGGCACACCTCGAAATATTCCTCCTCCGTCACCGGCTGCACGGAAAGCCGCATCGAGGTGACGAGCGACATCTCGGCGAGTTTCGGGTTCGCCTTGACGTCCTTCAGCGAGACGGGCTTCGGCACATCGCGCACGGCCTTGATATGCACGCAATCCCAGCGGGCATCGCCTTCGGCAGTCGAATCCGGCCGCGACAGTTCGCAGACCTCGACGATGCCGACGACTTCAAGCCCTTCGTTGGAGTGATAGAAGAAACCCTTGTCGCCGATCTTCATGGCGCGCATGTTGTTGCGCGCCTGATAGTTGCGAACGCCGGTCCACTCCTCGCCCGCTTCACCCTTGGCCTTCTGCTGATCCCACGACCAGGTAAAAGGCTCGGACTTGAAAAGCCAGTAATTCGCCATAGCCAATTACGCTCCCGGATTGTTGAAGACCCAGTTGTAGGGCTTGACGTCAACGCTTTCGAACAGGCCAGCCTTGGCATAGGGATCGGCATCGGCCAGCGCCTTGGCGGCATCGATATCGGCAGCTTCGACAATGACCAGGCTGCCGTTTGGTTTGCCCTCGGCATCTAGGAACGGTCCGGCGATCTTCAGCGTGCCTTCGGCATTCAGCTTGTTGAGGTGTTCCAGATGCGCCGGGCGCGTGTCCATGCGCACGTTCAGGTGGCCGGGCTTGTCCTTGCAGATAAAAGCAAACAGCATTCTCGTCTCCTCGTTAGAGCATGTCTCCCAAAAGTCTCAGCGGCTTGGGACCAGGACATGCGTAAAAGCTATTCAGAAGCCAACCTCATTCGGTGGTGATCGGCCGTGTCATCAATTGTTGCATGGCATTTGCCACATCGAGATTGCCGTCGATAATCGCGGCTACGGCCTCCGTCACCGGCATGTCGACCGCGTAATGCCCGGCAAGGCGGGCAGCCACGGCTGCCGCAAACGCTCCCTCCACCAGACCGCCGGAGACATCCCGGCCTTCCCCATGTCCAAGCGCGATACCGAAGCGAAGGTTTCGCGATTGATGGCTCGTCGCCGTGAGAACCAGATCACCCAGCCCTGAAAGGCCGCGCACCGTATCCGCCTTGCCGCCCATGGCGACCACAAGGCGCGACATTTCGGCAAGTCCGCGGGAGATCAGGGCCGCACGGGCGGAATCGCCAAGCCCCGCGCCTTCCACGATCCCCGCCGCAATGGCCAGAACATTCTTCAAAGCTCCGCCGAGCTGTACGCCGATCCGGTCATCCGATGCATACAGGCGGAACGTCCTGCCACTGATCGTCGACGCCAGCCTTTCAGCCACGGCCATGTCTTCGGCAGCGATCGCCATCGCGGTTGGCAGTCCGCGGGCGATATCGGCCGCGAAGCCCGGACCGGAAAGCACCGCGACCGGATGGTGCGGCAACTCGGCCTCGAGAAGCTGCGTCAAAAGCCGGCCAGAGCCACGGTCGATACCCTTGGCACAGGTAACGATGACAGAATCCTTGGCGAGATAAGGACCGTAGTGCCGGGCAGCATCTGCATGCGCCTGCGATGGCATGGCAAAAAGCACGATTCCGGCATCGGCAAGAACGCTTTCTTCGGCAGAAAACGCCAGAGCATCCGGCAGGTTGATGCCGGGCAAGACAGCCTCATGAACCCTGTCCGACAGAAGATCGGCCATCAGCGCCGGATCGCGGCCAAGCAGCGTGACATCGTGACGGTTTTCGAGAGCGATCACCACAGCAAGCGCGGTTCCGAAAGCACCTGCGCCGATGACGACGATTTTTTCACGCTGCATCAGGCCTTGGCTCCTCTTTTGCCGAAACCGATCAGTGTTTCCGCGTTGGCGTCGAGCGGCCAGCGAGAACGCGGCTGGGTATCTAGCGAATCCGGTTCACGGCCATCAGCCATACGTTCCAGACCGGCCCAGGCGATCATCGCGGCATTGTCGGTGCAAAGCCGGTGCGGCGGCGCAATGAAACGGAATTTGTAGGTGTCGCACAGAGACTGCAAGGTGCTGCGGATTTCCTGATTGGCGGCCACGCCACCGGCCACGACCAGCGCCGGTTCACCGTCGATATCGGGAAACTCTTCCCGGAACCGCGCAAGCCCACGGCCGATGCGATCTTTCAGGGTGCGGGACACGGCCTTCTGGAAGGATGCACAGATATCCGCGATATCCTGATCCGACAGTGGCGCAATCGCTGTCGCTGCCTGCCGTACGGCCGTTTTTAGGCCGGAGAAGGAGAAATCGAGCCGGGTTTCGCCCACCATGGGACGTGGCAACGCAAAGCGATCCGGATTTCCTGTCGCTGCCGCTTTTTCCACCGCAGGCCCGCCGGGATACGGCAGACCGAGAAGCTTCGCCGTCTTGTCGAAGGCCTCGCCAAGCGCATCGTCGATGGTCGTTCCCCAGCGCTCGTATTGTCCAACGCCGCGCACCAGCACGAGCTGCGTATGTCCCCCGGACACCAGCAACATCAGATAGGGGAAAGACAGTCCATCCGTCAGCCGCGCCGTCAGCGCATGGCCTTCGAGATGATTGATGGCATAAAGCGGCTTGCCCGCCGCTTTCGCGATTGCCTTGCCGGTCATCAGGCCGACGATCAGGCCACCGATAAGACCGGGCCCAGAGGTGGCGGCGATGGCATCGATATCTGCAAGCGAGACACCTGCCTCAGCAAGCGCTTCCTCGACCAGCGTGTCCAGCGCCTCGACGTGAGCGCGTGCCGCGATTTCCGGCACAACGCCACCATAGGCGCTGTGCTCCTCAAGCTGCGACAAAACGACATCGGAGATGATCTCTCCACGCCCGTCGGCATGGCGAACCACCACGGAAGCGGCGGTTTCGTCACAACTTGTCTCAATGCCGAGGATACGAAGAAAGGAGGTCATCAGTGGTTCGTTGATTGCGGTCAAAGGGAAACTTAGGTACGGAAACACCCGGTAACAATGGATAGACGCGGATGCAAACAAAACCTTTCCGAATCGGCACACGCGGTAGCCCTCTGGCATTGGCGCAGGCTTATGAAACGCGAGACCGCCTCGCCGCCGCACATGGTATTGCACCCGACATGTTCGAGATAGTGCCCATCACCACCAAGGGCGACCGCATCGCGGATCGCGCGCTCTCTGAGGTTGGCGGCAAAGGTTTGTTTACCGAGGAACTGGAAACGAAGCTTCTGTCAGGCGAACTTGATTTTGCCGTGCATTCTTCCAAGGACATGGCGACGAAACTGCCGGAAGGCCTGCATCTTTCCGCCTTTCTGCCGCGCGAAGATGTACGTGACGCCTTCATCGGCCGGGCCGCGCCGAAGTTGATCGAGTTGCCGCACGGCGCAACGGTCGGTTCGGCGTCGCTGCGCCGACAGGCGCTGATCCGCCGGTTGAGGCCCGACCTCAACGTGATTCTGTTTCGGGGGGCTGTGGCAACACGTTTGCGTAAGCTGGAAGACGGTCTGGCAGATGCAACATTGCTGGCCTTTGCCGGTCTGAAGCGCCTCGACATGGCAGACGTTCCGACGGAAGTGCTGGAAATAAAGGATTTCCTCCCCGCTCCGGCGCAAGGCGCGATCGGTATCGAAAGCCGCATCGGCGATGGCCGGGTCGACGATCTGCTGGCCGCCGTCAATCACGGTCCCACTTACGACGCTGTTTCGTGCGAACGTGCTTTCCTGTCGGTACTCGATGGGTCATGTCGCACGCCAATCGCCGGTTACGCCGTTTGCGATGGCGATGAACTGCATTTTTCGGGACTTATCCTGACGCCGGATGGACAGACGAGCCACAGCGTCGAAATATCCGGTAAATGTGCGGATGCCGCATCGCTGGGCCGCAAGGCCGGTGAAGACGTCCGTGCACGGGCGGGCACGAGCTTCTTCGAAGGGTGGTCCTGAACCGATGAGGGTCGTCATCACCCGGCCGGAACGATCCGCCGAGAAGACGGCGGCAAAGCTGAGGACACTCGGCCACGATCCGGTGCTTCTGCCCCTGTTTTATCCCATCCACCACGGTGATGTGGCGAGCGCGGCTCTCAAAACGCCCGCATCCGCCATCGCTGTGACAAGCGCTGAAGCGATCCGGGCGCTGAAACCGCTCGGCAAAACGGTCGATCCTTTTTTCGCGAAGCCGCTTTTTGCTGTTGGCGAGGCAACCGCAAAAGCAGCGAAACAGGCTGGGTTTCACAATGTCTTCACCGCTTCGGGTGACGGAAAATCTTTGGCGGTAGTGGTCGCGGAAAATCGCGCTCTATTGTCTGCGGATGCACCTCTGCTCTATCTCGCCGGAACGCCGCGGGCATCAGCATTCGAAGCCGGGCTTGCATCCGCCTCGATCGCTTTCACGGTGGCCGAATGCTACGAGATGCGAGAAGGCGATTTTCAGCCTCGTATCTGGGAAAAAGCACTTCTCTCAGAAACGGCGGATGCTGTTTTGCTCTATTCCGCTGAGGCAGCGCGAGCCTTTTTTCGCAGCGCGACAAAAGCGCCCTACGTGACAGCCTTGAAGAAAACGCGCTTCATATGCATGAGCGCAAATGTCAGCGCTCATATTCCTGAGGTTTTTAGCGCCCAGGCCAGCACACCCGAAGCGGCAAGCGATGCGGCAATGTTCGCAATACTGCAGCAGATCGCCGGAACCTAATTCCCTCTCGCCTCTTTCCTTTGCCGCCATCACTGACTAGGTTTAGACTATTGCAGGCAGAAATGAGGTTGTCATGGTATCGGGAAAGCCGCCACGCCACTCCAAGTCCAAAGCCGAGCCAGTCACGATTGATCTGGAGGCAAAGGATGTGACGGAAATCGGTAAGGAAAGCCAACCGAACCCGGAGGCTCCCGCCTCCGCCACACCGGACGACGCACAGAAAACGGCACCTGTTGAGAGCGCGGGCAAGGATAGTGTCGCATCGGAAAACCCGAAACCGATCTGGGATCAACCCGTCAGAACCCCGATAGAGCCGCAGCCCAACGTCGCCAAGACCGAGGAACCGAAAGCAGAAACCGCAAAACCGGACACCGCTCCCAAACCTGCGGCCGCATCTGCCCCCAAGCCGGACCAGACAAAGTCCGAACCGCCGAAAGCGCAGACTGCCAGGCCATCCCCCGAGACGAAAAGTTTCAGTAGCTCTGGACCGACACCGAAAAAAGAAGAAGCAAACCGCCAGGGTAACTCCGGTCTGATTGCTGCAGGCATCGTTGGCGGGCTTGTCGCGCTTCTGGCGGCGGGCAGCATGCAATATGCCGGTTATTTGCCACCTTTTTCCGCAAACAGCGGCGCATCCGAAGAGTTGAATGCGCTTCAGGCACAGGTCACAAGCCTGCGCCAACAGATTGAAAACACACCGCAGGCCACAGCCGACACCTCAGCACTTGAGCAGCGCATCGCAGCTCTTGAAGGCGGCAACGGTGGCAGTGCCGAGACGTCTGCCCTTGCCGAACGGATTGCAACGCTGGAAGCAGCCCTGCAATCGCAGACAGCTTCGCAAGGCACGGCAACCGAGGATCTGACGCGCCGGCTCAGCGAGGTGGAGGCCAAGCTGAATGAACCGCGCGACGATGTAGAGGTCGCCCGCGCCATCGCATCGGCCGCGCTGAAAGCCGCCATCGATCGCGGCGGTCCGTTCCTCACGGAACTCGATACCCTCTCGAAAGTAACGCCGGACGATCCCGCCATCGCCTCCCTGAGGTCCTTCGCGACGACCGGCGTACCCTCCCGCGCGGAACTGCTGCGCAACTTCCCCGACGTCGCCAATGCAATGTTGTCGGCCATCCATCAGCCGGACCCCAGTCAGGGTATCGTGGAACGCCTGACGGAAAGCGCCCTCTCGCTCGTCAAGGTGCGCCCCGTGGGCAATATCGAGGGTGAAACGCCGGAAGCCGTGATTGCTCGCATGGAAAACAAACTCCGCAACGGCGATCTCCAGGGTGCTGCGCTGGAATGGGATGCCCTGCCCGATGCCGCCAAAACCGTATCCGCCGATTACAAAAAATCTCTGGATGCGCGCATCAATGTGGAGAATCTGGTGGGTGATACGCTGAGCCGCGCCATTGGCAGCACCGGCAAGCAGGGGTAACGGCATGACCAGAATTCTGACTTTCGTTGCCATCGTTCTGGCCCTCGGTTTCGGTTTCTCCTGGCTGGCGGACAGGCCCGGCGTGCTGTCGATCGTGTGGCAGGGCCAACTCATCGAAATGAGCCTCATGGTCGCGGCCTCCATGGTGGCGGCACTGGTGGCCGTCACCATGCTCGTCTGGTGGATCGTCAACGCCATCTGGACATCGCCGAATGCGGCGCGCCGTTATTTCCGGGCTCGCAAGCGGGACCGTGGTTATCAGGCTCTCTCCACCGGGTTGATTGCGGCGGGCGCCGGAAACGCGCTGCTGGCCCGCAAGATGACCGCACGGACGCAAGGATTGCTCAGCGCCGATCAGGAACCGCTCATTCACCTGCTGGAAGCGCAGGCGGACCTCATCGAAGGACGCTACGATGCTGCCCGCCGCAAGTTCGAGGCAATGGCGCAGGATCCTGAAACCCGCGAACTCGGCCTTCGTGGCCTCTATATCGAGGCGCGCCGTCAGGGCGCCCATGAAGCGGCATTGCAATATGCCGAAGATGCCGCCGAAAAGGCGCCGTACCTGCCTTGGGCCGCACAGGCCACGCTGGAAAACCGTTGTCGCAACAACCAGTGGGACGACGCAATCCGCCTTCTCGATCAGCAGAAGGCCGCCGGCGTTATCGAACGCGGCGAGGCGGAGCGCCTGAAAGCTGTTCTCCTGACGGCCAAGGCTGGCGAAAAGCTGGAAAGCGACCCGGTTGGGGCCCGAGACGATGCCAAGCAGGCGCTCAAGCTGGCGAAGACGCTGGTTCCCGCCGCTCTCATCGCTGCGAAGTCCTATCTGCGCGAAGACAATCTGCGCAAGGCTGCATCCGTTCTGGAACCTGTCTGGAAAAGCAGCCCTCACCCGCAGATCGCCGAGCTTTATGTGCGGGCGCGCAGTGGCGACACCGCAATCGACCGCCTTAAACGCGCCGAACGGCTGGAAAGCCTGAAACCGAACAATATCGAATCGCTGTTTGCCGTGGCGCAGGCCGCGCTCGACGCCAAGGAATTCGCCAAGGCGCGGACCAAGGCTGAAGCTGCCGCCCGTATCGAACCGCGCGAAAGCATCTTCCTGCTGATGGCCGATATCGAGGAAGCGGAAACCGGCGATCAGGGCCGTGTGCGTTACTGGATGGCGCAGGGTCTGCGCGCTCCGCGTGATCCCGCATGGGTCGCCGATGGCATAGTCTCGGAAAAATGGCTGCCCGTCTCACCCGTGACCGGCCGTCTGGATGCGTTCGAATGGAAAGCGCCTTTCGGGCAGCTTGAAGGACCGGTGGAAGACGTCAGCATCGATAACGCGCTTGCAGCCGTTCCGGCCAAATCGGAACCCGCCCCCAAGATCGTTGTCGAAAGTGCACAGCCCCATAAGGATGATGGCGTGACGACCGCGACCAGGCCTGAGCCTATCGAGATCAAAACAGCAGCGCCCGTAGCCACACCGAAGCAGAAAACAGCAGCCTCCGCCTCACCACCTGTACCCGTGGCTGATGACAAGGAGCCTGTTCCCTTCTTTGGCGGCGCACCGGATGATCCCGGTGTGAAAAAGCCTGACAGCGAACCGGACGCCAAGACCCGGCTCAAACTTTTCTGAGAGCACAAGGACACATATGCTCAACCGTATTCAGTCGTTTTTTCAAACTCTCGTTGGCCAGCATACGGATGATTTCAGCCCGGACGATTTGAGAGTGGCGGTCGCTGCCCTGTGTTTTCAGGTGATGGAAGCCGACGGCACGGTGTCAAAAACCGAGCGTGATCGCCTTCGCGAAATTCTTCAGGATTATTACCATCTGAATTCGGACAAACTGGATGCTCTTCTGGCGGCAGGTCAGGAAGCGGGCAAGGAAGCCGTCGACTACTACCGCTTCACCACCGATATCCGCCGTCACCTCGGGGAAGACCAGCGCGTCGAGCTTATTGGCATCCTCTGGGATATTGTCTACGCTGACGGTGAACGAAGCGAAATGGAAGACCACGTGATCTGGCGCGTCGCCGATCTGATGGGGGTTTCTGTCCGCGACAGGGTGCTGCAACGTCAACAGGCAGCAAAACGCTCCCTGTCCGCTGAAGAAAGCGAAAACGACAAAGATGCTGTTTGACCCATCCAGGCAACAGGCCAGACAACCATCGATCCTTATCATTCTGCATCAGGAGCGCTCCACGCCCGGACGGGTCGGGCAAATTCTGGTCGAAAAGGGCTACAGGCTGGATATCCGTCGCCCCGCGCTCGGCGACGATCTGCCGGACACGCTGGAAAAACACGCAGGCGCCATCATTTTCGGTGGACCGCAGAGCGCCAATGATGCGCATGACTATGTCAGGACCGAAATAAACTGGCTGAAGGTGCCATTGAAGGAGAACAAGCCCTTTCTTGGCATCTGTCTCGGGGCGCAGATGCTATCAAAACATCTCGGCGGAAAGGTCGAGGCGGATCGTGAGGGCAAGGTCGAGATCGGCTGGTATCCTCTGCATCCCACAGAACACGGTCGCCTGCTGATGCCGCATTGGCCGAAAATGGTCTACCATTTCCACAAGGAAGGCTTCGACCTGCCGCGCGGGGCTGAATTGCTGGCCGCCGGTGACGCCTACCCCAATCAGGCTTACCGCTACGGAAAAAATGCCTGGGGGCTACAGTTCCACGCGGAACTGACGCGCGCCATGATGCACAGCTGGGTGGTGCGCGGTGCACAGCGCTTCGGCATGCCCAACGCACAGGTCGGCAGCCAGCATCTGGAAGGGCGGATGCTGTTTGACACGCCGCTCAGGGCATGGCTCGGCAACTTCCTGGATCTCGTTTTCGAGGGAAAGCCACAACGCTGACGCGGTTCGGCCACGAAACGCATGACCCTATTTGTCCGGAAGTTCCAGACTGTCGATCTTGCGCAACTTGGAAAAGCCGAGCGCCCATATCACCGCAACAGCAAGCGTACCCGCACCACCGATAACGACCGCAGGCACGGCGCCGATCACATGCGCCATCGTCCCGGCACGAAACTCGCCCAACTCGTTCGAAGCACCCACGAAGACAGAATTGACGGCGTTGACACGTCCGCGCACCTCATCCGGCGTCCAAAGCGCGATCAACGTCTCACGAACGTAAACCGACACCATGTCCGACGCTCCCATCACGACCAGCGCCGCAATAGAAATCCATGCGGTCTGGGAAAGACCGAACACAACCGTAGAGATACCGAAAAGCCCTACGCCTACGAACATCATCAGACCCGCATGATGGCGGATCGGTTTGAATGCGAGGATGACGGCAACGACAATCGCACCGATGCCCGGTGCAGCACGCAGAAGACCGAGACCCCACGGCCCGAGCGTCAGCACTTCCTTGGCAAAAATCGGCATGAGTGCCACCGCGCCACCAAGCAGCACCGCAAACAGATCAAGCGAGATCGCACCGAGAACCACCTTCTCCTGAGCAATGAAGCGGAAGCCGGCAAGCATGCTCTCGAGGCTGACCGCCTTCGCAGGGCTGCGCTGCTCCGGCTTTCGGATGATGAAGGCAAGAACCGCAGCCAGCGCAAACAGGCAGAACGCCACGCTATAGGCAAGTGACGCACCCACACCATAAAGCAGACCGCCAACGACCGGCCCGAGAATGGACGCCATCTGCCATGAAGACGAATTCCATGCCACCGCATTCGGCAGGTCTTCCACCGGGACCAGATTGGGTCCAAGCGACTGGACCGCCGGTCCCATGAAAGCGCGTTCGATGCCGATCACCACCAGAATGGCAAAGACCGGCCACGGCGAAAAGGTATGCGTCAGCGTCAATCCGAGCAATGCAGCGGCACATGCTGCCGCGACGATGAACCCGATGGCCATGATGAGCCGCCGGTTATGCCTGTCTGCAACCGTGCCGGTGACAAGGATCAGCAGCAATGACGGCAGGAACTGAAAAAGACCGATCAGGCCGAGATAGAAGGCGTTTCCCGTCACTTCATACATCTGCCAGCCCACGGAGACACTGACGATCTGAAACGCAAAGGCCGCAAAAAACCGGGCCGTGAAAAAACGACGGTAGGAACTATGCCGGAATGCGCCGAAACGATTTTCGGCAGAAATCAGTGACATCGGCTAAACGCTCGCGATAAATTTAGGACCTTCCCATAGAAGGATATGACAAGAATCGCCAGCGCTGTTTGGGCAACACTTGCCGGTTCCCGCGCCAATGTCTAAATGTCTTTCAACAAAGACACGGAGATATTGATGCTTGCCCTGTTTCAGACCATCGATCTGGCCTTGAACCTCTATACGTGGGTGCTGATTGCCAGTGCTATTTTTTCCTGGCTTTATGCCTTTAACGTCATCAATTCCCGAAATCAGTTCGTGAATGCGATCGGCAGCTTCCTCCACAACGTCACGGAACCGGTTCTGCGCCCTATCCGACGCATCCTCCCCAATCTGGGCGGTATCGATATTTCACCCGTGATCCTGCTGCTGCTCATCTTCTTCATTCGTTCCTTCATGTGGAACACGCTGTATCCGATGGTTGCCTGACCAGCGTAATCATTCAGTCAGCAAACACCTGAATAAGAAAATCCTCCGGATCGATACCGACCCGGAGGATTTTTAACACGTGCAAGAGATCTGCTTTAAATCAGCCCTGCGAGTTGTAGCGCTCGATAGCTTCGACGATCAGCTTCTTGGCAACATCTACGTTCTGCCAGCCGCCGATCTTCACCCACTTGCCGGGCTCTAGATCCTTGTAATGTTCAAAGAAATGCTCGATCTGCTTCAGGGTGATTTCCGGCAGATCGGTATAGTTCTCGATCTTGTCGTAGCGGCGCGTCAGTTTCGGAACCGGAACGGCAATGATCTTCTCATCCTTGCCGCCATCGTCTTCCATGATCATCACGCCGATCGGACGGACGTTGATGACGCAGCCCGGAACGAGCGGACGCGTGTTGCAGATGAGAACGTCGATCGGATCACCGTCATCGGACAGGGTGTGCGGCACGAAACCGTAGTTACCCGGATAAGTCATTGGTGTGTAGAGGAAACGATCAACGATCAGCGCGCCGGCGTCCTTGTCCATCTCGTACTTGATCGGCTGACCGCCAACCGGCACTTCCACAATAACATTCACGTCTTCCGGCGGATTCTTGCCTACGGAGATTGCATCAATACGCATTCGCTTCCCTCATTTCGACGGGTTGGGTTCGGTTTTCGATAATGGGAAAGTCATGGCATTGCAACATGGCTTTAAAAGGATCGGGCAGAATGCCTCACCCTTCGCCAGCGGGTTATCCACGAATTTTGAAAATGCGACGGGCGCTGAACCGGCGAACGACCGGTAAGCTCAGTTCCAGACGAACCCGATCTTGCGCAATGAAGTACCGCCGAAGTCTTCCATGCCTTCTGCGATGTCCCGTCCGCCGTGCGAACGGAAAAAGCGGCTCGCCACGTCACTGTCCTCAAGGCACCAGACGACGATACCCTGGCAGCCAAGCGACGTCAGCAGCCTGCGCGCCTCCGTGAACAGCAGGGAACCGAGACCGATACCCTGATACTCGGGGCGGAGATAAAGCTCGTAGACCTCACCGTCATGCGGGAGGCCACGTGCGCGGCTGAGGCCAAGCGTTGCATAACCGGCAACCACCCCGGCTACCTCAACGACGAGCATGGTCGCAGACCCGCGGGTCGCCTTCTTCCACCATAGTTCGCCACGGCGCTCGAGCATCTGCGTCAACGGCTTGTGCGGGATCAGCCCCGCATAAGCCTGTTGCCACGACAGACGGTGCGCCTCGGAAATGGCGCGCGCATCATGCGCTTCGGCACGGCGAACATCTATGGATAACGTTTTCATAACGCGATTCTGGCCCCGACCGCGGAAACTTGCCAGCCATAAAGGTTAACGGCACCAAGCTTACCCACAGCCTATTCATGTGGACGACCAGAAAAAATTAACGCATCCTTAACCTTTAGCACAAGCCGCTTTCGACTCATCCCCAAATAAAAAACCCGGCACCAGGGCCGGGTTTTCAAGATCAGTCGCTATAGGCGATTAGACGGCAAGTTTTGCCTTCTCGAAACGCTTACGGTCGTTGGCATCGAGGAACATCTTGCGCAGACGGATCGACTTCGGCGTCACTTCCATCAGCTCGTCGTCTTGAATCCAAGAGAGAGCGCGGTCAAGCGTCATGCGGATTGGCGGCGTCAGCTTGACGGCTTCATCCTTGCCAGCAGCGCGGATGTTGGTGAGCTGCTTGCCCTTCAGCACGTTCACTTCGAGATCGTTGTCACGCGTATGAATGCCGATAATCATGCCAGCATAGACCTTTTCGCCGGGCTCGATAATCATCGGACCGCGATCTTCAAGGTTGAACATGGCGTAAGCAACAGCTTCACCCGAACCGTTCGACAGCAGAACGCCGTTAACACGACCGGCAATCGGACCCTTGTATGGCTGGTAATCATGGAACAGACGGTTCATGATCGCCGTACCGCGGGTATCGGTCAGCAGTTCGGACTGGTAGCCGATGAGACCACGCGTCGGAGCAAGGAACTTCAGACGAACGCGGTTACCGCCGGAAGGACGCAGTTCGGTCATTTCGGCCTTACGCTCAGACATCTTCTGAACGACAACGCCGGAATGCTCTTCATCAACGTCGATAACGACTTCTTCGATTGGCTCGATGGTCTGGCCGTTCTCATCCTTCTGCATCACAACGCGAGGACGCGAAACAGCAAGTTCGAAGCCTTCACGACGCATGGTTTCGATCAGAACAGCAAGCTGCAATTCGCCACGACCGGAAACGAAGAACGAATCCTTGCCTTCGGCTTCTTCGATCTTCAGCGCAACGTTGCCTTCGGCTTCCTTGAACAGACGGTCCCGGATAACGCGGCTCGTTACCTTGTCACCTTCGGTGCCAGCCAGCGGGCTGTCGTTAACGATGAACGACATCGTAACGGTTGGCGGGTCAATAGGCTGTGCCTTCATCGCTTCGTTAACGGAAGGATCACAGAACGTGTCAGCAACCGTGCCCTTGGAAAGACCAGCAATAGCAACGATGTCGCCCGCATGAGCTTCATCGATGGCAGTACGTTCGATACCACGGAAAGCGAGAATCTTGGAGATACGGCCGGTTTCAACGGTCTTGCCGTCCTGACCGAGAACCTTCACAGCCTGGTTCGGCTTGATCGAGCCCGAAGCGATACGGCCAGTGATGATACGGCCGAGGAAGGGGTTGGCTTCGAGGATCGTACCGATCAGACGGAACGGACCCTCTTCAACCTTAGGCTCGGGAACGTGCTTAAGAACCAGGTCGAGCAGCGGTGCAAGACCTTCATCCTTCGGGCCTTCCGGGTTGACGTTCATCCAGCCATCGCGGCCCGAACCATAGAGGATCGGGAAGTCGAGCTGTTCGTCGGTCGCATCCAGATTTGCGAAAAGATCAAAAACTTCGTTGATGACTTCTTCATGGCGGCCATCCGGGCGGTCGATCTTATTGATCGCGACGATAGGTTTGAGACCGACCTTGAGAGCCTTGGAAACCACGAACTTCGTCTGCGGCATCGGGCCTTCAGACGAGTCGACCAGAACGATTGCACCGTCCACCATCGAGAGGATACGCTCGACTTCACCACCGAAGTCGGCGTGGCCAGGGGTGTCGACGATGTTGATACGAACACCCTTCCACTCCACCGAAGTCGCCTTGGCAAGAATGGTAATGCCGCGTTCTTTTTCGAGGTCGTTCGAGTCCATCACGCGCTCTGCAACGCGCTGGTTGTCGCGGAAGGAGCCGGACTGCTTCAGAAGCTCGTCAACGAGCGTCGTTTTTCCATGGTCAACGTGCGCGATAATCGCGATGTTGCGAAGGGCCATATGATAAATCTCTGAGGTTGGGGCGCTAATCGTATGGGATGCGCCAATTTAGTTTGGCGCGCTCATAACCTTTTTTTTGTAAATGCGAAAGGGGGGGCTTTGTCATAAGCCCCCTGCGCCTAGGTTCTAGCTCAGAAATGTGACGGCCTTTATGCAAGTCCGCGCTTGGCAAGCATTGCATCAGGGCTTGGCATCTTGCCGCGGAAAGCCAGATAGGCGCTTTCAGGATCGATGGAGCCACCCACGGAATAGATGTTGTCCTTCAGCTTGCGCGCGGTTTCGGCGTCGAAGGCATTACCGGTTTCCTCGAAAGCGGCAAATGCATCCGCATCCAGCACCTCAGACCACATGTAGGAGTAATAGCCGGCGGAATAACCGTCTCCTGAAAACACATGCTGGAAATGCGGTGTCGCATGCCGCATCACAATCGATTTCGGCATGTTCAGGGCGCTCAGAACCTCACCCTGCACCGCCATCGGATCGCTGACCGCCTCGCGGGTATGAAACGACATATCGACGATTGCCGACGAGGTAAATTCCAACGTATTGAAACCGGCATTGAACGTCTGCGCCGCCAGCACCTTGTCCAGCAACGCCTTTGGCATCGCCTCGCCCGTTTCATAATGCAGGGCATATGTCTCCAGAATTTCCGGAACGGTCAGCCAGTGCTCATAAAGCTGCGAGGGCAGCTCCACGAAATCACGGGACACACCCGTGCCCGAAACCGACGGGTAGGTTACATCCGACAACATGCCGTGCAGCGCGTGGCCAAATTCGTGAAACAGCGTACGCGCATCGTCCAGCGAAAGCAGCGCCGGTTTTCCTTCGGCTGGCTTCGCAAAATTGCAAACATTGTAGATGATCGGCAGCTCGCCGACCGTACCATTCTTCAGCGGCAGCTTGTGCTGTGACTGGAAAGAACTCATCCAGGCGCCGGAACGCTTGGACGGCCGGGCAAAATAATCGCCAAGGAACATCGCCTTCAACACACCCTTGTCGTCGCGAATTTCGAACGTGCGCACATCGGGATGGTAGGCTGCAACGCCCTGAACCTCGACAGCCTGAATGCCGAAAAGACGGTTCGCAACATCGAAGCAGGCGGCAATGATCTTTTCCAGCTGCAGATAGGGCTTCAACTCGGCCTCGGAGAAGTTGAACTTCCTGGCGCGCAGTTTTTCGGCGTAGTGGCGCCAGTCCCACGGCATGACATCGTGGTTCCTGCCCTCGTCGGCGATCAATTCGCCAAGCTCGGCTTCTTCCTGACCGGCGCGTGCAACGGCCTTTTCCCACACCCGGCCGAGAAGTCCGTTCACGGCATCGGGTGTTTTCGCCATCGTGTCGTCCAGCTTGTAGGCCGCGAAATTCCTGTAGCCGAGCAGCTTGGCCTTTTCTTCACGCAGCTCCAGCGTGCGCCTCACCGTTTCACGGTTGTCCGTCTCCCCGCCGTTTTCACCACGTGCCACCCAAGCCTTGAACGCCTGTTCGCGCAGATCGCGACGCTCGGAGAAGGTCAGGAAAGGCTCGATGATGGAGCGCGACAGCGTCACGGCGAACTTGCCGTCTTCGCCATGCTCGCGCGCCGCGCCAGCCATGGCATCGCGCAGGAAACCGGGAACACCCGCCAGTTCTTCTTCACTGGAAAGCAGAAGCTTCCAGCTCTTTTCATCCGCAAGCACGTTCTGCCCGAATTTCGCGCCAAGACCGGCAAGCTCCTCGTTGATCGCCGCAAGCCGTTCCTGCTGCGCCTTTGGCAGCTTGGCACCGGCCCGGACAAAGCCTTTCCAGTGGCGCTCCAGAACACGTTTTTCCTCGCCCGTCAGCCCAAGCGCGTCGCGTTTTTCCCAAAGCGCGTCAATGCGTTTGAACAACGCATCGTTCATGCCGATCTTCGAGTAATGCCGCGACATTTTCGGCGCGATCTCCCTCTCCAGTCCCTGAATGACCGGATTGGTATGCGCACCCGCTTTGTTCCAGAACAGCGCGGAAACCCGCGAGAGATCGTCTCCGGCAATTTCCAGCGCAATGATGGTATTCGCGAATGTCGGCTGTTCGGGATTATCGGCAATCGCGTCGATTTCCTCATCATGCGCCAGAAGTGCCGCGTCAAACGCTCCGGCAAAATCCTCATCCCTGACGGCGTCGAACCGCGGGAGGCCGTTCAGACCGTTCCAGTTGACGAGGGCGGGATGGGGAGCGGCTGCAGATGCCATTTCATATTCCTCATGCGATTGCTGCTTCGCACCATATGGGCATGCCTCACCCATCAATTCAATATCCGGGATATGATGTGGACGACAGCACCGCTGGTTCGGGAAATACTTTTATTTGCGACAATATCCATCGCTCACCATTGATTATCGCCCGGATTTTAGTAAGGCTGACTTACGAAAAGGCGGGCCATGGGCACAAAACTCGAAAAAGATTCATTGGCTTTTTTACTCAACAGCAGCGCACGCCTGTTGAACAACGCTTTTGAACGCCGGATTTCCGAGGCCGGGCTTGGGCTGACGCCGGGCGAGGCAAGAGCCTTGCTCACCGTTGCCGCCATCGACGGCAGCAAGCAATCGGAGATCGCGGCCCGAATGGGCATCGAGCCCATGACCATCTGCGCATATCTGGATAAGCTTCAGTCGCTCGACCTGATCGAACGCCAACAGGATCCGCACGACAGGCGCTCCAAACGGATCCTTTTGACGGAAGATGCGGATAGCATGCTGAAAGCCGTGCGCCAGGAAATCGACCAGCTGGTACTCCAGGCCACACAAGGTCTAGACGATGCGGACATCGCGGCGTTCCGCGGTTTTTTGCAGGCATTGCATAAAAATCTCCAGCCTGAACAATCAGTCCAGAGCGGCCAATAAAAGCGATGCCTTCAAAAACCATCATGTCCAGACGGCGTACTGCACTGCTGGGAGCGTTGCTGACGGCCCTCGGCCCAATTTCGATGGCAATCTACACGCCCGCAATGCCGGAGCTGGTGCACGCCTTCGCGACGACGGACTCCGCCGTGAAGATGAGCCTCTCGCTTTACTTCGCGGGTTTTGCGCTCGCGCAATTGCTTGCGGGCCCGACGTCGGACGCGTTCGGACGCCGAACGGCAAGTCTGGTTTTTCTGTCGATCTTCATGCTTGGCAGCGTACTCGCCATCCTCGCACCGACAATCGAACTGCTCCTGCTGGCGCGCCTCGTCCAGGGTATCGGCGCCTCGGTCGGCATGACGGTTGCCCGCGCCTTCGTTCGCGACCAGTTTACCGGTGCGGAAGCCTCCAGCATCATGAACCTCATAGGCATCATGCTCGCCATAGGCCCTGCCATGGGACCGACGATCGGCGGCCTCTCGCTCGCGGCGTTCGGCTGGCAATCGATTTTCTATCTGCTGGCCGGACTTGGCGTCATCGCTATCCTGTCCGTTGTTTTCTACCTGCGGGAAACAACGGTTCCGGACAGGACACGTATACGGCCGGGACGTCTTCTGTCCGCTTATCGGGAACTGCTGGGGCAACCACGGTTCCTGCTGGGCGCACTTGTGCTCGGCGGCTCGATTGGCGCTCTCTATGCGCAGGCGACCATGCTGGCCTTCATTCTCATCAAGGAAGTCGGCCTTTCGCCAACAGCCTTTGGCGTTGGAATGCTCATGCAATCCGGTGCGTACTTCTTCGGCTCGATCGCCCTGCGTTACATCGCACCGAAACTCGGAGATCGCCGCTCAACGGTCCTCGGCCTCTGTTTTTCAGGCACGGGCGGACTTCTCATCATGCTCTCGGTGTTTCTCCTGCCGCCCTCCTTCATCTCCATCATGGGGCCGGTCGCCATTGCGACCGTTGGCATCGCTCTTCTGACGCCCTCGATGGTAACGGCAACCCTGGCGCCCTTTCCGCATATTGCAGGATCAGCGTCCGCACTGATGGGTTTCATACAGATTGGATCGGGCTTCGTGGGAGGGGCTGCCGCCTCCATTGTTGCCTCACCCCTGACGGCGTTCGGCATCATCATACCACTGATGGAATTCACTGCCGTTGCCAGCTACATCGGCTTTCGGATCATCGCGAAAAAAAGCGCATGAAAAACCCGCGGACCGGAGAGGCCGCGGGTTCTGTCGATACCGAAAAACGCCGTCCGATCAGCCGACGAGGTTACGCTTTGCAAGAGTGCGCAGACGCAGTGCATTGAGCTTGATGAAGCCAGCTGCATCCTTCTGGTCGTAGGCGCCATGGTCGTCCTCGAACGTCACCAACGCGTCGGAATAAAGCGACTTCGCGCTTTCGCGGCCGGTTACCATCACGTTGCCCTTGTAGAGCTTGAGCGTGACTTCGCCTTCGACATGCTCCTGGCTCTTGTCGATCAGCGCCTGCAGCATTTCGCGTTCCGGCGAGAACCAGAAACCGTAGTAGATCAGTTCGGCATAACGCGGCATCAGCTCGTCCTTGAGGTGCGCGGCACCGCGGTCGAGCGTGATGGATTCGATGGCGCGGTGTGCGGCAAGCAGGATCGTGCCGCCGGGCGTCTCATAAACGCCGCGCGACTTCATGCCGACGAAACGGTTCTCGACAAGATCGAGACGGCCGATGCCGTTTTCACGACCGTAGTTGTTGAGCGTGGCAAGCAGGGTCGCAGGCGACATCTCGACACCATTGATGGAGCAGGCGTCGCCCTTGCGGAAACCGACCTTGATGACGGTCGCCTTGTCAGGCGCGGCTTCCGGAGAAATGGTGCGCATATGCACATATTCCGGTGCTTCCACTGCCGGGTCTTCCAGAACCTTGCCCTCGGAAGAGGAATGCAGCAGGTTGGCGTCAACCGAGAAGGGAGCCTCACCCTTCTTGTCCTTGGCAACCGGAATCTGGTGCTGTTCGGCGAAGTTCAGCAGATCCGTACGGCTCTTGAACGACCAGTCGCGCCACGGCGCAATGATCTTGATATCAGGGTTGAGCGCGTAAGCAGAAAGCTCGAAGCGAACCTGGTCGTTACCCTTGCCGGTCGCACCGTGCGCGATGGCGTCGGCACCGGTTTTCTTGGCGATGTCGATCAGGTGCTTGGAGATCAGCGGACGGGCAATCGACGTGCCCAGCAGATACACACCCTCGTAAACGGCATTGGCGCGGAACATCGGAAAGACGAAATCGCGCACGAACTCTTCACGGACATCCTCGATGAAGATTTCCTTGATGCCCAGCATCTCGGCTTTCTTGCGGGCAGGCTCAAGTTCTTCACCCTGACCGAGGTCGGCGGTGAAGGTGACGACTTCCGCGTTCAGTTCCGTCTGAAGCCATTTCAGGATGATCGAGGTGTCGAGACCGCCGGAATAGGCAAGAACGACTTTCTTTACGTCTTTCGGGAGTGCCATAGTGATGTCCATCTGCATGATGGCGACACAAGGCATGCCGCCATTTCCTTGGGATTTCGGCACTTTTACAGTGCAACCCCCAAGGTGTGAAGCGCTTTTACCAAAAAGACATGCGGCAAAACAAAGAATTGGAGGACCAAATCGCCAGCAACAGTACGCCTGCGGCACTCCGAACCTGTGACGGGGCTGGAACGAAGGAATTATCACATGCATTACGTCCCTCGCGCCTTAACATCAAAACGCGCGAACAGATGAAAGCGTGAATGAGGCCAATCAGGGCTCAAGAATCGTTGCAAGCCGCTGGAGAGAGCGGAAACCGACGGGAAGGAGAAACCTATGACGATCATCCACCCAGCATTCAAGGAAGACAACGTTGCCGTCATTACCGGAGCGGCATCCGGTATCGGTCTTGCTGCGGCGCGCAGGTTCGCCAGCTTCGGCATGAGTGTCGTACTCGCCGATCTCGATGGCGACAAACTCGCCGAAGCGCACGCCGATATTCTCAAGCTGGCGAGAGATGGCGAAGCCCAGATCGTCGCCATACCGACCGACGTATCAAAACTGGATGAGCTGGAATCCCTTGAACGCGCCGTCATCCAGCGTTTCGGACGCGTACATGTCCTGATGAACAATGCCGGCATCCAGCCTGGAAGCGCGATCTTCGGCCCGCAGGCGAACTGGGAAAAGGTCATCAACGTCAATCTCATGGGCGTCGTCAATGGCAGCCGGGTTTTCGGACCAGGCATGGTCGCGCATGGAGATCAGGCGCTCATTATTAACACCGGATCCAAACAGGGCATCACCACCCCACCCGGAGATCCTGCCTACAATGTGTCGAAGGCCGGCGTGAAGGCTTTCACCGAAGCCCTGCAGCACGAGTTGCGCAACATCCCCGATGGCGGCGTTTCGGCCCATCTGCTCATTCCGGGGTTCGTGTTCACCGGCCTTACGGCCAACGGAAGAACGGAAAAACCGGCTGGAGCGTGGACGGCCGAGCAGACGGTCGACTTCATGGTCGACAGTGTAGGCAAGGGGGATTTTTACATCCTGTGCCCCGATGGCGAAGTGGACCGCCCGACGGACGAGAAGCGCATTCTCTGGGCGGCTTACGACATCGTGCAGAACCGCCCGCCGCTGTCACGTTGGCATACGGAATATTCCGCGGCCTTCACAAGCTTTCTGAAAAACTGATCGACCAACCTACCGCGCCTAGAAAAGGGCGCGGTCACCCGGACATTCATGGGCATTGGCAGAAACCGAAATTCGCGTTAATCAAACGGCATCTCCAGTTTTACTTGGTGCCGTGATGGATTTCATTCCAAGCCTGCCGACACTTGCCGCATTCACCCTCGCGATCCTGCTGCTGGCCGTAACGCCCGGCCCGGATATGACGCTCTGGATCAGCCGTTCCCTGCGCGAAGGCCGCACGGCGGGTTTCATGACACTCGTCGGCACCAATATCGGCATCACGGTCCATACGATGCTGGTCGCATTCGGCGTTGCTGCTCTGATTGTTGCCTCGCCTGCCGCCTTCATGGTCCTCAAAACGGGCGGTGCAGCCTATCTCGTCTGGCTGGCCATTCAGGCGATCCGCAAGGGATCCGATTTCGTCATGGTGAAGACCACGGGCGACAAGCCCCAGGCCTCGCTTAAATCGGCTCTTCTGAACGGCATCTGGGTCAATCTTCTGAACCCCAAGGTCATCATCTTCTTCATGACCTTTCTGCCGCAATTCGTCAGCGCCTCCGATCCGCACGTCACCGGCAAGCTGATCTTCCTTGGCATCTGGTCGATCATCGTTGCCCTGCCGATCGGCATCGGGATCGTGGTCGCCGCGGACTCGCTCTCCGGCTGGCTGCAACGCAACCGCAAGGTCCTGCGTGGCCTCGACTATACGATTGCCGGTGTATTCTCGCTGTTCGCCGTGAAGATCTTCATGACGCAGGCACGGTAAAAGAAAAAGGCGCCTCTCGGCGCCTTTGTTTATCCGATCAGCAGCTCGTCATCGTCAAGCTTCTGGCCGCGTATCCTGCGGAACATCTCGATCAGGTCCTCCATCTGCAGACCCTTGCGGCTCTCGCCGGAAACGTCGAGCACGATTTCGCCCGCATGCAGCATGATCGTGCGATCACCGTAGTCCAGCGCCTGCCGCATGGAGTGCGTCACCATCAGCGTCGTCAGCTTGCGCTCTTCCACCACCTTGGCAGTCAGCTCCATGACGAACTCGGCCATGCCGGGATCGAGCGCAGCCGTATGTTCGTCGAGAAGCAGAACATCCGAGTTTGCAAGCGTTGCCATGACCAGCGAAACCGCCTGACGCTGCCCTCCGGACAGCAGATCCATACGGTCCTTCAAGCGGTTCTCAAGACCGAGCCCCAGCGAGGCAATACGCTCCTTGAAGAACTCCCGCCGTCCGCCGCCAAGGGCGGGCATGAGGCCGCGGATCTTGCCGCGAGCCGCCGCAAGCGCGAGGTTCTCCTCGATTGTCAGCGCGCCGCAGCTGCCCGCCAGCGGATCCTGGAACACACGCGCAACCTGTCCGGCACGATTTGCGGTTGGCTTGCGCGTTACATCCGTGCCGCCAATCGTCACCTTGCCGGCGGTTGGCAGGACGTCACCCGCCAGCACACCCAGCAACGTGGATTTGCCGGCACCGTTCGAACCGATCACCGTCACGAAGGAACCATCCTCGATGGTGAGATCGATCTTCGCCAGCGCCTGCTTCTGAAGCGGCGTGCCCTTGCCGAACACGACCTGAATATCGGACAGCGAAATCATGATGCGGCTCCCCCGCGACGCAGGCGCGGCAGGATCAGCGCAACGGCGACCAGCACGGCTGTAACGAAATTGAGGTCCGAGGCTTTAAGGCCCAACGCATCGCTAGACAACGCCAGCTGGATGGCCAGACGATAGGCGATCGAGCCAAATACACAGCCGATCAGCGCAATCAGAATGCCGCGCGAGCCGAACAGCGTTTCACCGATGATGACGGCAGCAAGGCCAACAACGATGGTTCCGACACCGGAGGTGACATCCGCAAAACCGTTGGTCTGGGCAAACAGTGCGCCACCCAGTGCCACCAGCGCGTTGGAAAGCGCCATGCCGAGATAGATCTGGTTGCCGGTCTTGATGCCCTGTGCACGCGACATGCGGGCGTTGGCGCCGGTGGCGCGCATGGCAAGACCCGCATCGCTTTCCAGAAAACGCCAGACGAGAATGACCGCAACCACAACCAGCGCGCCGACGAACAGCGGTCGCACCAGATATTCGGAAATGCCGAGCCCATAAAAAGGCTCGATGACCGTTTCCTGATTGAGCAGCGCGACGTTCGGCTTGCCCATGACACGCAGGTTCACGGAAAACAACGCGATCATCGTGAGAATGGACGCCAAGAGGTTGAGGATCTTGAAGCGGACATTCAACAGGGCCGTTACCATGCCCGCCGCGGCACCCGCCACCATTGCAACGCCGGTCGCGAGCCACGGGTTAAGACCCGCAATGATCAGCACAGCTGCGACGGCAGCGCCGAGCGGAAACGACCCGTCCACGGTCAGGTCCGGAAAATCGAGCACGCGGAACGCGAGATAGACACCGATCGCCACGAAGGCGAAAACCAGCCCCAGTTCGACGGCACCCCAGAAGGCGATTTGGCTCACAACAGAAAGTCCTTGGTTTACCCGCCCCACACCATACCGTGTCGGCTTGGATGGCAAGAGCGCCGCAGGCATGCGGCGCTCAGATTGACTAGAATTTCTTATCCGTCATCCGGGACCTGATCCGGGATCCAGTGCGATCAGGTCTTTGATCACATATGGGTCTTTGCGCCGCAGACGCGGCGTTGCAGGATTCCGGCTCAAGACGGGAATGACGGACTTTTTTTACTCGATGATCTTCGTCGCCCGCTTCGTCACGCTCTCGGAGAACGTAACGCCAGCCTTTGCAGCAGCCGTCTTGTTCAGAACGAGATCCGTTCCAACAGCAACGGTGGCTGGAATATCGCCAGGCTTTTCGCCCTTCAGGATGCGAACAACAACGGCACCGGTCTGTTTGCCAACGTCGAAATAGTTGAAACCGAGAGCCGCAACGGCACCACGCGCAACTGAATCCGTATCGGCAGCGTAGAGCGGGATCTTCGCTTCAGCCGCAACGCCCGCTGCGGCTTCGAAAGCCGAAACGATGGTGTTGTCGGTCGGAACGTAGATAACGTCCGCCTTGCCAACCAGGGCACGGGTCGCACCCTGAACTTCGGCAGACTTCGTGGCAACGGACTCGATAACCTTGAGGCCAGCCTTCTCAGCCTCGGACTTCAGAAGCTCAAGCGTCGAAACGGAATTCGCTTCGGCGGAGTTGTAGATGTAGCCGACGGTCTTGGCATCCGGCGTAATTTCCTTGATGAGTGCCAGATGCTCGTGCACAGGCAGCGCATCGGAAAGGCCGGTCACATTGCGACCGGGCTTGTCCATGGACTTCACCAGCTGCGCGCCGACAGGATCGGAAACGGCAGTGAAGACGACGGGAATGTCACGCGTCGCGGCGGCAACAGCCTGTGCGGATGGGGTAGAGATCGGCACGATCACGCTCGGCGCATCGCCAACGAACTGGCGGGCGATCTGCGCGGCTGTGCCAGGGTTGCCCTGAGCGGACTGGTAGACGAATTTCAGGTTTTCGCCTTCCTTGTAACCAGCCTCGGCAAGAGCAGCCTTGACGCCATCGCGAGCGGCATCAAGTGCAGGATGCTCGACAATAGCCGTCACGGCAACGGTAACGTCTTCTGCCTTGGCTGGCATGGCAAGGGCTGTCGCCGCGGCGAGAGCCAGAATGAGTGCGCGCATGGGTGTCCTCCGATTGTTTTCGCTTTTCCCGCCTTCTTTAAGAAAGCGTTAAGTCGAAATCAATCACGCAAGCCTTATCGCAACAATCAATTCTTCTTCTCTATCCGCAGAAGATCAATCATCGGCGCCATGGTTGGCGATCATCATGGCTTCGAAGGCCAGACGCTCGGTTTTGCGCATGCGCTCGGATTCCGACTTCAACTGTCCGCACGCGGCCAGAATATCGCGGCCGCGCGGCGTGCGGATCGGCGAAGCATAACCGGCCTGGTTGATGAAATCGGCAAATTTCTCGATCTGCGCCCAGTCGGAACACTGGTAGTTCGTGCCCGGCCAGGGGTTGAATGGAATGAGATTGATCTTGGCAGGCACGCCCTTCAGCAGCTGAACCAGCATCTTGGCGTCTTCCAGACTGTCGTTCACGTCCTTCAGCATCACATATTCGAAGGTGATGCGACGCGCATTGGAAAGACCCGGATACTTGCGGCAAGCCTCGATCAGTTCCTTCAGCGGGTACTTCTTGTTGATCGGCACCAGCATGTCGCGCAATTCGTCTTTGACGGCATGCAGCGAAATCGCCAGCATGACGCCGATTTCGTCACCCGTCCGGAAAATTTCCGGCACGACACCGGAGGTCGAAAGCGTTACACGCCGCTTGGAGAGCGACAGACCGTCTCCGTCGGTCGCGATAAGCAGCGCCGTCTTCACATTGTCGAAGTTGTAGAGGGGTTCGCCCATACCCATCATCACGATGTTGGAAACCTTGCGGCCTTCGCTCGGCACATAGGCGCCAACCGGCGTAGAGCCATCCGGAAAATCGCCAAGACGGTCGCGCGCGAGCAGAAGCTGCGCCAGAATTTCTTCCGCCGTCAGGTTGCGAACCAGACGCTGCGTGCCGGTATGACAGAACGAACAGGTCAGCGAGCAGCCCACCTGGCTGGAGATGCACAGCGTGCCGCGACCCTCTTCCGGAATGTAGACGGTTTCCACTTCAACCGGGTGGCCTGCTCCGCGCGGCGGGAAGCGCAGCAGCCATTTGCGCGTGCCGTCATTGGAGATCTGCTCCTCGACGACTTCCGGGCGCGCGATGGTGAAGGCAGCCTTCAGCTTCTCGCGAAGCTCCTTGGCAACATTGGTCATGTTGTCGAAGTCGGAAACACCACGTACATAGAGCCAGTTCCACAACTGGCTGACGCGCATTTTCGTCTGCTTCTGCGGCACGCCGATTTCCATCAGCGCATCCGCCATTTCCTCACGCGTCATGCCGATCAGCGACGGTTTGCCGGAAAGAAGATCGCTGTTGGCGACCAGTGGCGTTTTGACTGCCAGACCGGCAGTGGCTTCCATTACGGACATCACACTATCCCATCATCCAATGCATCGCGGGACCGGCCTTCCCTGAAAGGCGGAAAATCGTCTGCATGTCGAGAAAAAATCGAAGGCGAAACGCTTTTCGCGCACCGCCTGTCTTTGTTGCGGGGGCGTTTAGCATCAAAACGGCTTAAACGCAAATGGCCGGTCAGGGACCGGCCATTCACATATTAACGAATCCCGAAAAGCTTACTTGCAGCTTTCGATCTGCTTCAGGGCAGCGGAAATGCCCGATAGCGAATAGGAATAGGAGGTGGCAGTGCCACGGCCAGACGTCGCCTTGACGGTCATGGTCTTCCCGCCCTTCATCGCGGCGACAAGCGCCGGCTCTTCGGCAGCGTTCTCAACCCAGGCAGCTTTGTCCTTGGTGAACATGACGAAATTCTTGTTGTCGATGGTGACGTTGACCTTAGAGCCCTGCCTCAGCGAATAACCCACCATTGCCTGCGGCTCGTAGGAAATGTTCTGGCCCGGACGCTGCGAAACGATAAAGAAGATATCGCCGTGATCGACGCTTGCCGGTTCTTTCGCGGTCGGGATCGACAGAACGTAGCAGACGGTGCTGTTGCCCGATTTGTACGAATAGGCGCCCCATGCGTTGAACTGCTGGATGCGCGTGGGCGACTGTGCAGATGCCAGGCCAACGCTGGTCAGCAAAATGGCTACTGCGGTTGCTACACTTCTTACAAACATAGAATTTCCTGCCGGGTTATTATCTTCCATTGGCCCGAAGCGGCTACGGGCTCCGTTTTCAGAACGGCCACTTTCGGGTGCGGATCGTCTTTTCTCATTGTGGTCAGGAAGCGGTTACCAAACCGTCAACAACACGCATAAAATGCCGAAAACGTCTTGCGGTGTAACAGATCGGCGACTCCCGGCACCCTGAGCAGAAGGGCGTGGCACGACCTTCCGGGTGAGTGTATGACACACAAAATCAGGCAAGAATTTGTCACTTCCCGGGCAGTGCCGAACAGTCACATCACAGAGGCGTTACTCTGCCTCCTGCTGCCGTTTCAACATGGCGTCCGCCGCATCGTAATGCTGCATCTTGATGTGAGCCCTGATCATGGCAAGGGCAGCCGTGACGACCGCGATGTCATCCGTGAAACCAATGACCGCAAGAACATCCGGAACCGCATCCATCGGCATGACGAAGTAGGCGAGGGCAGCCAGAATGATACCCTTGGCCTTGAGCGGCGTTTCGCGATCGACCGCACAATAATAGGCAGCCGCCGCATCGCGAGCGAACGGCACCCTGGTCATCACCCGCTTCAGTTTCGGCCAGAACTTGGCGCGGATCACGCGCTCACGTTCCTCCTGCCTGTCGGGTTCGCCGGGCAGGAGAATTTCACCGATTTTCACATCATCCATGATCGACGGTCCTCCGGTCATGGGCAATATATGGGGGGAAAGACCGCCGGGTTCAATTGCCGCGCCCGGCAGCCGCTTTCTGCATCGCCTCCGCCAGCAGGAAATCACGCTCCGTCACCCCCTGCGAGTCGTGCGTGGTCAGGCAGACCTTCACCCGCGAATAGACGTTGGACCACTCCGGATGATGATTGAGCTTTTCGGCAACGAGCGCGCATTCGGCCATGAAACCAAAGGCTTCCGCAAAATTAGAAAACTTGAAAGCCCTGACGATTGCAGCCCCATCTTCCCGTAACGTCCAGCCTTCAAGCCTCGAAAGCCCTGTTTTTATGGCATCCGGTTCCAGTCTGGGATATTTCATTGGCGTTACCTCCGTTGTCGGCGTCACGCGCCTGAACGGCACGACGAGACGCTTCTTTTATCAGATCGGTCATGCTGCCCATGAAACACACATCCGTTCTTTTTGTCTGCATGGGAAACATCTGCCGCTCTCCGTTGGCCGAAGGGATTCTGGCGCATATCGCAGCGACGCAAGGCATGACAGACCTGCTGTCCGTCGATTCCGCCGGAACCGGCGGCTGGCACGCAGGAAATCCGCCAGACCCACGCTCCATCGCAATCGCGCGGCAGCATGGCATCGACATTTCCGGGCAATGCGCCCGACAGGTCAGGCAACCGGACTTCGAGAAAGTCGATCTTGTCCTTGCCATGGACGAGGACAATCTCGCAAAACTGCTTCAGGCGTGCCCTAAGGAACACAGGCACAAGGTTCACCTGTTCCTCGATTACGCATCCGGCCGCCGTGAAGGCGTCCCCGACCCCTATTATGGTGGCGAGGACGGCTTTCTGAACGTCTACAACATGCTCTTCGCAGGATGCAGTTCACTGCTGGCGAAGCTGGACCGTGCCTCGTGAAGCGGAAACGCTTCTTCCGCGATGTAGGGTCCACCACCGACCGATTCCTTGGACGACATCAGCACGAAGCGGCCGATACCGAAGGAAGAGGTGCGGAAGTTGCCGCGCCCTGACAGATAATGCACCACATCATCGAGCCGGGAGTTGCGCAGCCTTGCAAGCGTTACATGTGGCATGAACTTGCGCGGATCGGGTGGGAGGCCGATCCTCTGGCAGATCCGCTCGATCTCTGCCTGAAGCGCGTTCATTTCCGGCGAAGGAGAGACGCCCGCCCAGATGGAGTGTGGCTTCTTCGAGCCGAACGAACCCATTCCGGTCAGGTTGATCTGAAACTCCGGTCTGTCGATGCGGTCAAGCCGATCGACGACCTCATCGGCGGTGCGCCCGTCAATGTCACCGATGAAACGCAGGGTTATGTGATAATTCTCCACATCGATCCACCGGGCTCCCGGCAGACCACCGCGCAACAATGAAAGGCTCATGGCCACATTGCGCGGAATTTCGAGGGCGGTAAACAGTCTCGGCATGGCGAGCTCCCCGAATCTCTTGGCAGAACAAGCACAGCGAATCATGCAATGCACATCGGCGCAAGTGCTTATTTTTTTTGCGCACCGATTGTCGTGATGAAGCTTTCGACAGCCGGCAAAGATTTCTCCACCATGACCGCCAGGCCCTTCGCATTCGGGTGCATCTTGTCGTCCAGTTTCAGGGCGTCATCCAGCACAACGCCGTCGAGGAAAAACGGATAGAGCGGCACATTGTGTTTTTCCGCCAGACGCGGGAAAATCGGATTGAAGCTTTTGGCGTAGTCCTCACCCATGTTCGGAGGTGCCATGATGCCGACGAGAAGAACGGGTATGTTTCGCGCCTTGAAACCAGAAAGCATGGCATCGAGGTTCTTTTCGCTTTCCGCAGGCGGAATGCCACGAAGGGCGTCGTTGGCGCCAAGTTCCAGAATGACGCCATCCGTGCCGTCCGGGACGGACCAGTCCGCCCGCGCCAGACCACCGGATGTCGTATCTCCCGAAACCCCGGCATTGGTGATGGCGACATTGATGCCCTTCGCCTTCAATGCCGCTTCGAGCTGAGCCGTATAACTTTCAGTCGGCGGAAGTTGGTAACCAGCCATCAGGCTGTCGCCGAAGCCAACCAGCTGCAAGGTGCGGTCCTGTGCCTTCGCGGAAATGCCGGTCAATGTTGCGGCGCAAATGACAATGAAGTGAAACAGGGCAGCTTTAAATCTCATTCCGGCTTTCCTAACTTGGTTCGAATACTCAAGACTATGTCCGGGTCCGCCCGACTGGATCCATACTGCCAGACCGCCTTATCATCCTATATAGGAACGTGAATTGTGACGAAAAGCATCATAGAGCTCAAGAAAGCTGACCTCACACTGGGCAACGCCGCCGCCTCCGTTCACGTTCTGAAGAGCATCGACCTCGAAATAGGGGAAAGTGAAGCGGTCGGCATCGTCGGTCCTTCGGGCTCCGGAAAATCGACGCTTCTGATGGTGCTGGCTGGCCTGGAGAGGCTGGATAGCGGCGAAATCATCATCGCGGATACGCAGCTTCACAAGTTGAGCGAGGATGCGCTGGCAGATTTTCGCGGCAAGAATATCGGCATCGTGTTCCAGTCCTTCCACCTTATCGCCAATATGACCGCCTTGGAAAATGTGGCCGTGCCGCTGGAACTGGCGAACGTGCCAAATCCCTTCGATATCGCCAGGCGCGAACTGGTCGCCGTCGGCCTCGGCGAACGCCTCAACCACTATCCGGGCCAGCTTTCCGGCGGCGAGCAGCAACGTGTGGCCATCGCCCGTGCGCTGGCTCCCTCTCCCGCCGTTCTGATCGCCGATGAACCGACCGGTAATCTAGACACCGACACAGGCAAGCAAATCGCCGATCTGCTGTTTTCCAAGCAGGCCGAACGCGGCATGACGATGATCCTCGTCACCCACGACCCGTCTCTTGCCGCCAGATGCTCACGCCAGATCAAGGTACGCTCCGGCCAGATCGAGGGCGACAGCGCCCGGGCCAGAACGGCTGAGAAGGTTTTGGCATGATGCCTTCGCTGGCGCACATCAGGAACGCAGTGCGGCTGGCCCGGCGCGAAATCCGTGGCGGTTTGCGTGGTTTCTACATTTTCCTCGCCTGCATAGCGCTCGGCACCGGAGCAATCGCCGCCGTGAACTCCGTTTCGCGCGCGGTCACGGACGCAATCGCCACACAGGGGCAATCCATTCTCGCGGGTGATGCACGCTTCGAGCTGCGCAACCGGGAAGCCACGGGTGAAGAACGAGCCTATCTGGACAGCCTCGGTCAGGTGGCCGTCTCCACCGGCCTGCGCTCGATGGCGCGTCTGGCGGATGGTTCCGGGCAGACCCTGACCGAAGTGAAGGCCATTGATGGCGCCTACCCCCTTTACGGCTCCTTTGTAGCAGATCCTGCCCGCCCGCTTCCGGAACTCCTGGAAAGAACCGGCGACACCTATGGCGCTGTTGTTGAACCGCTGTTGCTTGAACGGCTCGACATCAAGGTTGGGGATGAAGTCCTGCTGGGCAGCGTCAAACTGGTGGTAAAGGGCACGGTCGTCGTTGAGCCGGATGTGCTTTCCGACGGGTTCGGTTTTGCGCCGCGCCTGATGCTGAGCCGCGATGCTTTGTTTGCATCCGGTCTTATCCAGACGGGAAGTCTTGTCGAACATGCCTACAAGATCAAACTGAACGATCCCTCCAGCCGTGCGACCATAACCGCGGATACCAACAAGGCGTTTCCCGACGCTGGCTGGTCGATCCGCACAAGTGATCGCGCAGCGCCAGCGCTGACGGAAAACGTCAACCGCTTCTCGCAGTTTCTGACACTGGTCGGCCTGACAGCCCTGATCGTCGGCGGTGTCGGCGTGGCCAATGCGGTGCGGGCATTTCTCGATTCCAAACGCACCACCATCGCATCGCTGAAATGCCTGGGCGCGCCGGCTTCCGTGGTCACGATGACCTACCTCTTCCAGATCACGTTCATCGCGACGGTCGGCATTCTCGTTGGCCTCGCATCCGGCGCAATCGCTCCGTTGATTGCGATGCGTTTTATGGAGGGCGTTCTGCCCGTGCCGGACGGACTGGCGTTTTATCCGAAAGCCCTCGGCCTTGCCGCCCTGTTTGGGATGCTGACGACCTTGGCTTTTGCGATCCTGCCGCTCGGCCATGCGCGAGAAGTTCCCGCAACCGCACTATTTCGCGAGCAGAGCTTCGACGAAAGCCGCTGGCCCTCATGGCCCTATCTGGCGGCAACCGCCATCCTCCTTGCCGCACTCGCAGCGCTCGCCATCTTTTCGGCCGAAGACCGCTTCATCGCTTCGGTGTTTCTTGCTGCGGTCGCCTTTGCCTTCGTCGTCCTGAGACTGGTGGCAGCCGGCGTCAAGGCCATCGCCAAACGCAGCCCACGGGTTCATTCGGCGGCGTTGCGTCTTGCGATCGGCAACATTCACCGCCCTGGTGCATTGACGCCATCCGTTGTTCTATCGCTCGGCCTTGGCCTGACGCTGTTGGTCACACTCACCTTGATCGACGGCAACCTGCGCCGCGAACTGACCGGCAGCCTGCCCGAACGGGCGCCGAACTTCTTCTTCGTGGACATTCAGGGTACGGAGCTGCAGGGTTTCCGCGATCTTCTCAAACGTGAGGCGCCGGAAGGTGAACTCACCGAGGTTCCGATGCTGCGCGGCCGCATCCTTGCTTTGAACGGGCAGGATGTTACCAAGATGGAAGTCCCACCTTCTGGTCGCTGGGTTTTGCGTGGCGACCGCGGCATCACCTACTCGCAGGATCTCCCCGAAAACGCCGAGCTGATAGAAGGCACATGGTGGGACAACGACTACAGCGGCGAACCGCTTGTCTCCTTCGCAGCCGAAGAAGCTGGAGAGCTCGGCCTCAAGATCGGCGACAGTGTCACCGTCAATGTTCTTGGCCGCAGCATCACGGCAAAGATCGCCAACCTGCGCAATGTCGAGTGGGAATCGCTGTCGATCAACTTCGTCATGGTGTTCTCTCCCAATACCTTCCGGGGGGCACCGCATGCCTGGCTGGCGACGCTTTCCGATCCTTCCGCCACAGCGGAACGCGAAGGCCAGATATTGCGCGCCGTCACGAATACCTATCCGACGATCACCAGCGTGCGCGTGAAAGATGCACTTGATGTCGTCGACAAGCTCGTCGGTCAGCTCGCTACGGCGATCCGCGCGGCGGCAGCCGTTGCACTCGTCGCCTCTGTCCTTGTACTTGCAGGGGCTCTGGCTGCGGGAAACCGCGCCCGTACCCATGATGCGGTTATTCTGAAAACGCTGGGCGGCACCCGCGCCATGCTCATCCGCGCCTTTTCCTATGAATACATGATCCTCGGGCTGGCAACCGCAGTCTTCGCGCTCCTTGCGGGTGGCGTCTCGGCATGGTTTGTCATAGCCCGCATCATGAAGCTGCCCTCCAGTTTCCTGCCGGATGTGGCAGTCGGCACATTGCTGGTCGCACTTGTCATGACGGTTGGCATCGGGCTTGCGGGAACATGGCGCATCCTCGGCCAGAAGGCGGCTCCCGTGCTGCGGCAGGCCGGAGAATGATTGCGGATTTCCGGCACTTAACTTTAGCGATTAATTCTTTGTAATAATCGCCAAAACGTGAGCGATTTTCGCGTCTATGGTGTCTTTTAGACTGCGAAAGGTCTTGTATCAAACACGTTCTGCCATCATATTCTGAGGTAGGCTTGCTGTGGCTCCGCAGCGGCGCCAGGGAGCGATCCCGACACCGTAGCAATCACGGAGCTCAAAAGAGGAAACAATGGCTGACTTCAACAATTACCAGAACCGCATGGCGCAGACCCGTGCACAGACTGGTGCAATGATCGATGAGGGTCTGCGCACCTATATGCTTAAGGTTTACAACCTTATGGCGCTGGCTCTGGTCATCACCGGTCTCGCGGCGTTCGGCACCTATACCCTGGCTGCCTCGAACCCGGCTTTCGCCCAGCTTCTCTACGCATCTCCGCTGCGCTGGGTCATCATGCTCGCGCCGCTCGGACTGGTATTCTTCCTTAGCTTCCGCATCCAGAACATGAGCGTGTCTGCTGCCCAGACAACCTTCTGGGTTTATGCGGCGCTGATGGGCGTATCGCTGTCGTCGATCTTCCTGGTCTTCACCGGCCAGAGCATCGTTCAGACGTTCTTCGTAACGGCTGCTTCGTTCGGTGCGCTTTCGCTCTACGGCTACACCACGAAGAAGGATCTGTCCGGTCTCGGCTCGTTCCTGATCATGGGTCTGTTCGGCCTGATCATCGCTTCGATCGTCAACATCTTCCTGGCTTCTTCTGCCCTGCAGTTCGCGATTTCCGCAATCGGCGTGCTGATCTTCGCTGGCCTCACCGCCTACGATACGCAGAAGATCAAGGAAATGTACTTCGATGGTGACGACGTTGCCGTTGCCGGTCGCAAAGCCATCATGGGTGCACTGACGCTCTATCTCGACTTCATCAACCTGTTCACCTTCCTCCTGCAGTTCCTCGGAAACCGCGACGAGTAAGACAATCAGGTCTGAATCCCAGAACGCGAAAGGCGGCCATTTGGCCGCCTTTTTTAATGGAATGAAAGCTTTCTGAAACGTGATCTCACTTTACGGGAAATCGCAACACATCATTCGATGAGCTTCAGCACCTTGTCGAACACCTTCAGAACCTGCGGCAGCTCGTGACCACGCTTTAGAATGCGGCCATCCGTGTTCAGCACGCTGTAGGCACCCTGCTTGACGGCAAGCTTGGGGTTTTTCTCGATCCGATAGAGCGGCATCTCGCCGGATCTTTTGAAAACGGAGAACACCGCTTTCTCCTTAAGGTGATCGATAGCGTAATCGCGCCACTCGCCTTCACCCACCATACGCCCGTAGATGCGCAGAATTGCGTCCAGCTCCCGCCGATGGAATGTTACCGGCAAGGGATCCCTGTTGCTCTTGTATTCACGAAGATCGACGACTGTGGAATTATCCCGTGCGCTGGCATGTCCCTGCTGCACATCCGGTTGATCGGTCATACAGTGCCTCCGATTCCACCTATCTTTATGACTGCAATGTGAAGCCGCTGGCGTGAAATTGCAAGCCTGAGCCGATCAAGCAGATTGTCCGGGGCGAAAATCGATAGCTGACGGTAACCATTTGGGCAGGCAATTTGGTATGCGCCGCCGTATTTCGGTCAAACCATGGCCCGAATTGAGTGGAATAGTTCTATTGTCAATTGATGCCTAGGCACCAAGATGACCCGGTCCGGTGCATTGACCCTTTACCCCCAGCCCCCAATGCCCGGACCGGATCTCCAATCGCCAAAGGCGATTATGGTGTTTCGTTTCCCATAAGCATGCTTGCTCCGATGATCGCCGCCGGATCACCGCTGGCGTTCGCTGTCTGCAGAAGAACGGCACAACCGCCCTTCTTGACCTTCGCCACGACGCTGGCCGGAAGTTTGACTGTCATCGGCGACCCGTCCCACATCCCCACCGTCTGCACATCATAAACGCTGTGCCAGTAGGACATTTTCTTCCCCTGGTTTTCGCCCTTCTGCACGTCGACAGTCTGCTCGCGTGAGAAATAGGCCACGACAACATCGGCTTTGCCGCTGCCGGCACCGATACCGATCTCGACCTCATCGCCCACGAATTTCGAGCTGACAGGAACGCTTAGCCCCTCTCCCGATCGCTTGAATGCATCAAGCTTGCCGTAGATGGCGGCAACGTCCGCGCCCTTGACATGATCACGGCCGTTAAGGATCGCCTGCGGCGTGTAGACGCCATTGCGCCCAAGCGCGCGCATGTAACCATACTGCCGCTCGGTATTTTCCTTCGAGGCCAAGGAATCCGTCCAGCCGAGATAGTTCCAGTAATCGACATGGTAAGACAGGCCGACCACATCGCCTTTGCGAATCATCTTTCGCAATGCCTCGTCGGCAGGCGGGCAGGAAGCGCAGCCTTGCGACGTGAACAACTCGACCACGCCCTTTACGGCTTCCTGCGCATGCGCGGAAGAAACCAGAAGCGTCCCGAGAAGACATAAGGAAATGCGAAATTTCAGCGGCATTGCAGAAAACCTTTATCCGGACGGATATCCAGACGAATTGATGCGATCAAACTCTATCGGGATGCAAGTCGGAAAATAGCGTCGAACGACCTTCAATAGAAAGTCACGAAGGGGTGAGCGCTCTTCACAAAACGAAAACACCTGCAACATGGAAAAACGCCGGGATTGCTCCCGGCGCTTTCATGGCCTCTGAAACAGGTCAGGCAGCCAGATCACGAAGAACGGTCTGCAGGATGCCACCGTTATTCATGTAGATCACTTCATCGAGCGTATCGATACGGCAAAGAAGCGGAACCTCCTTCACGGTGCCGTCGCTGTAAGTGATCTTGGCGATCTTCTTTTCACGCGGCTTGATCTCGCCTTCCAAACCATCGATCTCGACGGTCTCGTCACCCTTGAGGTTGAGGTTGGCCCAGGTCGTACCTTCCTCGAAGACGAAGGGAACAACACCCATGCCGACAAGATTCGAGCGGTGGATACGCTCGAAGGACTGGGCAATGACAGCCTTTACACCAAGCAGGTTGGTACCCTTGGCCGCCCAGTCGCGGGAGGAACCGTTGCCGTATTCAACACCAGCGAAGATGACGAGCGGAACGCCTTCTTCCTTGTACTTCATGGCAGCGTCGTAAATCGACATCTCTTCCTTGGACGGATAGTGGATGGTGTAACCACCCTCCTTGCCGTTCGGGCCGAGCATGTGGTTGCGGATGCGGATGTTGGCGAAGGTGCCGCGCATCATCACTTCATGGTTGCCGCGACGCGTGCCGTACTGGTTGAAGTCGGCAACACCAACACCGTGTTCCGTTAGGTAAGCGCCTGCCGGAGAGGCCGCCTTGATCGAGCCAGCCGGAGAAATATGGTCGGTGGTGATCTTGTCGCCGAACAGGCCAAGCACGCGAGCACCCTTGATGTTCTTCAGGCCGGAACCGGTCTTGCCCATGCCGACAAAGTACGGCGGGTTCTGAACATAGGTGGACTGGTCATCCCAGGCGTAGGTCTGGCCCGCCGGAACCTGAACCGCCTGCCAGTTCTCGTCTCCCTTGAACACATCCGCATATTTCGTTTCGAACAGTTCGCGTGTGACGTATTTCTGGATGAACGACTGCACTTCCGTCGAGGTCGGCCAGATGTCCTTGAGGTAGACGGGGTTGCCGTCCCTGTCCTCGCCGAGCGGCTCGCTGGTCAAGTCCTTCTGGACGGTACCGGCAAGCGCGTAAGCGACGACCAGCGGCGGAGACGCCAGATAGTTCGCCTGAACGTCCGGCGAGATACGGCCTTCAAAGTTGCGGTTGCCAGAAAGTACCCCGGCCGCGATCAGGCCCTTGTCGTTGATGGTCTTGGAGATCGGTGGCGGCAGCGGACCCGAGTTGCCGATGCAGGTGGTGCAGCCGAAACCGACGAGGTTGAAACCCAGTGCATCCAGATCGGCCTGTAGACCGGACTTGGCGAGATATTCGGCAACGACCTGCGATCCCGGTGCCAGCGAAGTCTTCACCCACGGTTTGGACGTCAGACCCTTGGCAACCGCATTGCGCGCTAGAAGGCCCGCAGCAATCAGAACCGAGGGGTTCGAGGTGTTGGTGCAGGAGGTGATCGCCGCAATGGCGACATCACCGTGGCCAAGGTCAAAATCCTCGCCTTCGACAGCGTAACGCGCATCAAGCTGGCCGGGCTTCTTGTAGTCGTTTTCAAGAGCCGTCGCGAAGTTCGGCGCAATGGTTTCTAGCGGCAGACGGCCTTCCGGACGCTTCGGACCGGCCATGGACGGCACCACGTCACCAAGGTCGAGTTCCAGCGTGTCGGTAAACACGAGATCGGAACCGTCATTGTCGCGCCACATCCCCTGAGCCTTGGAATAGGCTTCGACCAGAGCGATACGTTCCCTGGTGCGGCCGGACATGTTGAGGTAGTTGACGGTTTCGGAATCGACTGGGAAGAAGCCGCAGGTCGCGCCGTATTCCGGACCCATGTTGCCGATGGTGGCACGGTCTGCTACCGGCATGTTGTCCATGCCAGGGCCGAAGAACTCGACGAACTTGGAAACTACGCCCTTCTTGCGCAGCATCTGTACGACCGTCAGCACGAGGTCTGTCGCAGTCACGCCTTCCTTCAGCTTGCCGGTCAGCTTGAAGCCGATAACTTCAGGCAGAAGCATCGACACCGGCTGACCAAGCATGGCCGCTTCGGCTTCGATGCCACCAACACCCCAGCCCAGAACACCAAGACCGTTGATCATGGTCGTGTGGCTGTCGGTGCCGACACACGTATCCGGATAAGCGAATGTCTCGCCATCCTCTTCCTTCGTCCAGACGGTCTGGCCTAGGTATTCGAAGTTCACCTGATGACAGATTCCGGTACCGGGTGGAACAACACGGAAGTTCTTGAAGGCCTGCTGACCCCATTTCAGAAAGCGGTAACGCTCACCGTTACGCTGATACTCCAGCTCCACGTTGCGGGCGAAGGCCTGCGGCGTGCCGAATTCGTCAACGATGACGGAGTGGTCGATCACGAGATCGACGGGAACGAGAGGGTTGATCTTCTCAGGATCGCCACCCAGCGCCTTGATGCCGTCACGCATTGCCGCAAGGTCTACAACGGCGGGAACGCCGGTAAAGTCCTGCATCAGAACACGTGCGGGCCGGTAGGCGATTTCGTTTTCAGTCAGACCCTTGTTGTCAAGCCATTCGGCGACGGCAAGGATATGTTCTTTGGTAACGGACTGGCCGTCTTCAAAGCGCAACAGGTTCTCAAGCAGAACCTTCATGGAATAGGGCAGTTTGGAAACGCCCTTCAAACCGTTCGCCTCTGCTTTTGGAAGGCTGAAGTAAACATAATCCTTACCGTCCACGGTAAGTACGGAACGACATTGGAAACTGTCAACAGATTTGGCCACGGATAAAACCCCGCTTTCTCTGATAGCCAACACGCGCGTGCGGACACCTGTACACCATCGTGCACATCAGGATGCGGGTACGGCCATTTCCGCTGTCCGCACGTGAAAGTCACATATCGTAACATTCAGGTCCGGCGCTTGTGATGATCACGCCGACCGCTGGCGTGGTTGACATCCATATAGATAATTTCTCTGAAACGTGCCAGACCGGGAGAAGCTCAAAATCGATTTTTTTATATTGGATGACTAAAATCTTGAACAAGGCCGGACCATGCTGCTGACGGCGGAAAACCTCTGCGCCCGGCGCGGCGAAGATTTCATATTTATGAATATTTCCCTCAAGTTGGAGTCCGGCCAAGCACTTCTTCTGACAGGGCCGAATGGCTCCGGAAAATCCACCCTGCTGCGCGTTCTGGCAGGTCTTTTGCGGCCCGAATCGGGCACGGTTAAGATAGCCGGCGAAGGTATCGACGCAGATGCCCGCGCCAGCGAAGCCAGCCACTATCTTGGCCACCGCAACGCCATGAAACAGGAATTGACCGTCTCGGAAAATCTGCGGTTCTGGAAGGACTTTCTAGGCGACTTCAGTGGTGGCAGCTCGCTCGACATTGAGGAGGCGGCTGACGCAGTTGGCCTCTCGGGCATCACCCATCTGCCGTTCGGTTATCTCTCGGCTGGCCAGCAGCGCCGTTTCGCCATGGCCAAGCTGCTCGTTGCCTCACGCCCCATCTGGATACTGGATGAGCCGACGGCAGCGCTCGATGCTGGTGCTGACCGCATGTTCACGGAACTGGTGAAACAACATCTCGGCAAGGGCGGCATTGTGGTTGCAGCGACTCATCAACCGCTTGGCCTGGAAAATGCGCAGCAATTGACGATGACGGGTTTCTCAAGCATGGAGGCCACCTGGTGATGGCAGCCCTGTTCTTCCGCGACCTGAAACTTTCAATCCGCGCGGGCGGCGGCGCGCTGATAGGCGTGTTGTTCTTCATGACCGTGGTTGCCGTCATTCCCTTCGGGGTGGGACCAGACCTCAATCTTCTGTCGCGTATCGGACCGGCCATCGTCTGGATCGGAGCGCTGCTCGCCGCCCTTCTTGGCCTCGACCGGCTGTTCCAGGCCGAGCGGGACGATGGTTCGCTCGACCTCATCCTGATGCATGAAAACCCGCTTGTGCTGACGGTGTTCGTGAAATGCCTTGCGCACTGGACGGCAACCAGCCTGCCGCTGGTCATAGCCTCGCCATTGCTGGGCCTTTTCATGAACATGAGCGAGGTTGCCATAGGGGCGGTCATGCTGACCTTGCTCGTTGGCTCGCCAGCGCTCACCTTCATCGGGGCAGTGGGAGCTGCGGTCGCCGTCGCCCTGCCCCGCGGCGGTTTGCTCGTCTCGATCCTGGTGCTGCCGCTGGCGATCCCGGTACTGATTTTCGGGGTCAGCGCCTCATATGCTGCCGTTCAGGATCCCGCTCCATTTATGCCGCCGTTTCTCATTCTCTGCGCAATCACGTTATTTTCAGCCGTCATAGGTCCTTTCTTTGCCGCTTTGGCGCTGCGTAATGCTATTGATTGAACCAGCGCCATTGACAGGGATCAATTGCGGCACAAGCCTTCTCAGGTTACAGAAAATCATGAACCAGCAGACTTTCGCCATCACCAAATTCAGCGACCTTGCCAACCCAACGAGGTTTCTGGCGTTAGCGTCCCGCATCCTGCCCTGGCTGGCTGGCTTGTCGGCACTCTGTCTCATCGCTGGCCTCTACATGGCTTTCACCACGCAAGGCGACTATCAGCAGGGCTACACAGTTCGGATCATGTATGTGCATGTGCCAGCGGCATGGCTGTCGATGATGTGTTATACGGTCATGGCGCTGTCGGCGATCGGTACACTGGTCTGGCGCCATCCGCTTGCCGATGTCAGTCACAAGGCGGCGGCCCCCATTGGTGCTGCCTTCACCTTGATCGCCCTCATCACAGGCTCGCTCTGGGGTAAACCCATGTGGGGAACGTGGTGGGTCTGGGATGCCAGGCTGACCTCGGTTTTCGTCCTGTTTCTCATGTATCTCGGGCTGATCGCGCTCAACCGTGCAATGGACGACCCCTCCAGGGCGGCACGCCTCAGCGCAGTCCTCATCCTGGTCGGCTTTGTGAATATCCCCATCATCAAGTTCTCCGTAGAATGGTGGAATACCCTGCACCAGCCCGCCAGCGTCGTCCGCATGGGCGGCTCGGCAATTGACCCGACGTTCCTCTGGCCGCTGCTGACCATGGCCGCAGGCTTCACGCTGCTGTTCTTCACACTGCACATTACCGCCATGCGCAATGAAATCTGGCGGCGTCGTGTAGCGGCCCAGAGGCGGCTTGCGGCACGCTTGGTCAACAGGGAGGGGTGACGCCGATGACGCATACGTTCTATATCGGCATGTCCTATGCCGCGACCGGCCTTGTAGTTCTTGCCCTTATTATCTGGGTGATTGTGGATGGACGGGGACGCCGGCGTGAATTGAAGGAACTGGAAGCCGCCGGTGTTCGCCGCAGGCCGAAAGTCGCATCGGGCGGCGACACACCATGAGCGGCATCGATCGGAACACAGAACCACAACCCAAAAGCCGATCGCGCTACATCATGGCGCTTGTTCCACTTGTGCTGTTCGGCGGCTTTGCGCTTGTGGCGGGCAAGATGCTCTACGATCAGGATGTCAACGGGCTGGATGTCAGCGCCATTCCATCCGCACTGATCGGCACGAAAGCCCCGCCGCTGTCACTGCCGCCACTGGAGGGAGCAAACCTTCCGGCTCTGACCGATGCCGCCGTCAAGGGCAAGCTGACGCTCGTGAATGTCTTCGCCTCGTGGTGCATTCCGTGCCGGCAGGAACATCCCATTCTGGAGGAACTGGCAAAAGACGGCCGCATCAACATAGTCGGTATCAACTACAAGGACAAATCCGAGAACGCGCTGCGCTTTCTTGGTGAACTCGGCACTCCCTATGCCGCGATCGGTATAGACCCCAACGGCAAGGCGGCGATTGACTGGGGCGTTTACGGCATTCCGGAAAGTTATCTGGTCGATGCCGAAGGTACGATCGTTTATAAGAAGGTCGGCCCCTTCGATGGGCAAAGCGTTCAGCAGGGGCTTTTCCCGGCAATAGAAGCAGCCGTCAAAAAGTGACCCAAGACGTTCTTCAGACGCTCATTTGTTGGAGATGATCCGTAGGGCCGGTGCACCGGTTGCGGGTAGATTTCCACCTTCCAGAATGACCCGATCTCGCCCGCCTCCCTTGGCGGCATAAAGGCTGTCATCGGCGCGCTTGATGGCATCGTGGATGGAATGATCACCGCGTGCGACGGCCGATACACCAAAACTTGCGGTGATATGGGTTGAAATGCCCCGGCTGGTCCAGTCCATCCCGGCCAGCTCGGCGCGTGCGGCTTCTGCAAGGAAACCCACCGACTCGGCGGTGCAATCCGGCAGGAAAACGACAAACTCCTCGCCGCCGAAACGGGCAACCAGACCATTTTCAGGAACCTTGCGCCTCAGCAAATCCGAAAGGCCGATCAGGACGATATCACCGGCAGCATGTCCGAAATGGTCGTTGATCTGTTTGAAATGGTCGATATCGCAGGCGATTACCGCACCGGAAGGCGCGCCTTCGCGAAAATCCGGAACACGCCGCTCGAATCCTCGCCGGTTCAGAAGGTTGGTCAAGGGATCATGTTCCGCAGCGTGCAGATGCCTGTCCACGACGACCGATATCTGGCTGGCGAGAACCGCAAGAGCCATCAGGAATCCGAAGATGCTGGCCGCAACCTGCATGTAGAAGGCGTAGTCGGACTCGAAAAATTCTCCCAGTTCGACCATCGTTCCATGTGGGGTCATCACGATCAGCACAACAATCCTGATGATTGTTTCGAGCACCACCAGAGACGCAGCCGCCATCAAGGCCTTGTCGGCCAACACCTGTGCGCGTTTTCGCACCATCCAGACAGGCCAGGCCAACAAGATGGCAACGACCGTATCGCCGATCACCAACTCACGTTTCAGATCGGGTGTGACGAAGACATGGAAAGAAACGAGCAGAAAAGCGACGAGGACAATGGACAGACGTGCCTTCGTATGGGTCGGACACCTGAAATGAACCAGCAGGGCGTGCCCGTAAAAGAAGAAGGCGGAGAAGAACAGGAGGTTCGAGAGAATGGCCTGCAATTCGAATGGCAGGGAGCCGAGCGCAAGTGGGGCAACAAATCCGGCGGACGCAGAGAGGTAACCTACGCCCCAGTACAGCGCAGATTCGTGTCCACTCCTCTGCAGGAACAGGAAAATCACGCCGAATGTCAGCATGATAAAGGGAAGGAGGTAGGCGAAATTATCTTCCAACGTCTTCTGCCGGGAACTGAAAGCCGATGTCTTCAAGCGGCACAATTACCAAGCACCCGTTAAGGAAATCTCCCGCTACCTTGAAAAACTGGCCCTTTTCGCCCCGGAGCAGAGCTTCTCCGGATCACATTTGCGGAAGAGCGTTCTGCCATTCCTTGATCGCGTCAACCGGCCAGACCAGCATGATGACGTTGAGGGTGAGGTTGTCACGGATAAGCCAGCCGGTAAAAATCTCGAAGAAAATGGCGATGATGACCGTCAGCCAGACCGGAACGCGAGCAGCAAAAAGAAAGCCCATCGCCATGAAAACCGTATCCATGGCAGAGTTCAGTATACTGTCGCCGGTGTATCCCAGTGCCATGGTTGCCGTGCGGTAGCGATCGATGATGATGGGCGAGTTTTCGAGAATTTCCCACGCCGCCTCGATGAGAACCGCAAGCGACAGCCGCATGGCAAAGGATTGCCTGCGGAACAGGAACCAGGCCAGCGCGTAAAACAGGAAGCCGTGAATGATGTGCGACGGCGTATACCAGTCAGCCAGATGCTGCGAATTACCCGGCGTGTTCACACCGGGTTCGAACAGCTTGACGTAACCGCATTCGCAGATGGGAATGCGGCCCATGAAATAAAGAATGGCGATCTGCGCAAGAAGAAGCCCAGCAGCAACGCCGAACCATTTCAGCGTGCGCGAGCGGGAAACCGGCATTTCGGCGATCGTCATTTCTCGTCCTTGTTGAGCGGCTCGAGCGAATGACGCATGACAAGCGGCATCTGCGCCATGGTGAAGACGATCGTGATCGGCATGGTGCCCCACACCTTGAAAGCGACCCAGGCGTCGGTGGAAAAGCCGCGCCAGACCACCTCATTGAGCACGGCAAGGAAGAGGAAGAAGAAACCCCAGCGGAAGGTAAGCTTTCTCCAACCCTCGTCGGTCAGCTTGAAAGCCGAGTTGAAGACATAACCCAGCAGTGACTGCCCGAAGAACAGCCCGCCGAGCAGAATGACACCGAACAGCGCATTGACGATTGTCGGCTTCATCTTGATGAAGGTATCGTTCTGCAGCCAGAGCGTCAGCGCGCCGAAGACCAGAACCACGATGCCGGAAATCAGCGGCATGATCGGCAGCTTGCGCGTCAGCAACCATGAAACGGAAAGCGCCAGCGCTGTTGCGATCATGAACAGGCCGGTCGCGATGAAGATCGGCCCACCGAATTCCGTCAGAACCGGGAAGTGCGATGCGAGCCATTCGCCACGCGAATTGGCAAAGAAGAAAACCAGAAGCGGACCTAGCTCAAGTACGAATTTCAGCACCGGGCTGATCTCCGCCACCATCTTTTCGCTTTCCTTGGAATTGCTTTCGATATCCATGCTCAAACTCCCGCGATGGCCTTGGCGAAATCTTCCGCCTCAAACGGCTCCAGATCGTCCACGCCTTCGCCTACGCCAATGAAATAGACCGGCAGCTTGTGTTTTGCAGCAATGGCAACGAGGATACCCCCCCGTGCCGTGCCATCCAATTTTGTCATAATCAGGCCCGAAACACCCGCAACGTTGCGGAAAATTTCGACCTGGTTCATGGCGTTCTGACCGGTCGTCGCGTCGAGCGTCTGGAGAACTGTGTGAGGCGCATCCGGATCGAGCTTGCCGAGCACGCGCACGATCTTTTCAAGCTCTGCCATCAGCTCCGTCTTGTTCTGCAGACGGCCTGCCGTGTCTATGATGAGGACGTCGCTTTTCTTTGCCCGCGCCTGCTCATAGGCATCATAGGCAAGACCGGCCGCATCCGCGCCAAGTTTCGTCCCAATGAATTCAGATCCCGTACGATCCGCCCAGATCTTCAGCTGCTCGATGGCGGCTGCACGGAAGGTATCGCCAGCCGCCAGCATAACCTTGAGGCCCGAACCGGAAAGTTTGGCCGCCAGCTTGCCGATGGTCGTCGTCTTGCCAGTGCCATTGACACCCACCACGAGAATGACGTGCGGCTTGTGGGAAAGATCGAGTTCGAGCGGTTTGGCCACCGGCGTCAGCACCTTGGTGATTTCGCCCGCCATGATGCGCGCCACGTCCTCGCCGCTGACATCCTTGCCGTAACGCTCGGACGACAGTGCTCCGGTAATGCGCATCGCTGTCTCGACGCCAAGATCGGACTGGATCAGCAGATCCTCCAGCTCATCCAGCGTATCTTCATCCAGCTTGCGCTTGGTGAAAAGGGCCGAGATTTGACTGGTGAGTTGCGACGACGTGCGGGCGAGACCGGCGCGCAGACGCTGGAACCACGTCAGCTTGGGCGCTGGCGCAGCTTCGACAGGCTCCACACGCTCACTGGCCGAAGAAAATCCTTTCGGAAGTACGGCTGGCGCGGAAGAAACATCGTCTGTCGTGGCGGCTTCCGCCTCGTCCAGCAGATTGTCTATGACCGCTTCGTCGAGCGGGGCGTCCACGACAACCGGCGCTTCCCCTGTACCAGCAACAGCTTCCTCTTCCTCGGCCTCGGCTTCCGCCTCGAGAAGCGAAAGCGGCACAATACCGATATCACCGGCTTCGGAAGCATTCGGCAGAAGCGGAGCGTCTTCCTCGTCGGAAACCGCCTCGGCCTCGCTCACATCATCGGGCGCTGGCCCACCTGCGGTGTCCATTTCCACGGCGAGAACCGGATCGTCCGCAAGCGGAGCAACCGCCTCGGCTTCATGAAGCGCGTTCTCGAAGGCCGAGCGCTCGCCGTCTTTCTCAAGCGCGGCATCGTCATGCGGCTTGTCACCCGCCTCGGCCTTGTCCTTGCCGAATGAAAAGACTTTCTTGATGAAGCCAAGGGCCATGATTGTTCCGTGTCTTGTTCCGCGTCAGGCAGCGTCAGCCGCCCGGAGCTCCATGCTGAGATGTTTGCCGTTGTGGCCCGTAATAGCAACCTGCGCAAGCGTACGGGGCAAAAGCGCTGGCGCTTCGACAAGCGTGAAATTGTCGGTATGGGCAAAACCGTTGTTTTCGACAAGGATAGTCTGCACCGAACCGACCATAGTCTCGAGGTGCGCAAGCTTCAGCGCCTCGCCGCGCACACGCAGCCTGGCGGCCCGCTCCTTCACAAGCGCGCGGTCAAGCTGCGGCATGCGGGCCGCGGGCGTGCCCGGGCGCGGGCTGTAGGGGAAAACATGCAGGCTGGAAATGCCACATTCTTCCGCCAGTGTCGCGGCGTTCTCCGCCATCTCATCGGTTTCGGTCGGAAAACCGGCGATCATATCCGCCCCGAAGGCGATATCGGGGCGCAAGCGCCGCACCTCATGACAGAAACGGATGGCATCGTCGCGCAGATGGCGGCGCTTCATGCGCTTCAGGATCATGTCATCGCCGTGTTGAAGCGACAGATGCAGATGCGGCATGAAACGCGGTTCGTCGGCGATCAGGTCCAGCAAATGCCTGTCAGCCTCGATGCTGTCTATGGACGACAGCCGCAGTCGCAGGATGTCCGGCACCTGCTTCAATAGCGTCTTGGCCAGATATCCAAGCGACGGCTCTCCTGGCAGATCCGCACCGTAGCTCGTGGCATCCACCCCGGTCAGAACAATCTCGCGATAACCGCTTTCCGTCAGCTTGCGGGCCTGCTCCACCACCGCGCCCATGGGAACCGAACGGGAATTGCCTCGCCCGTAGGGAATGATGCAGAAGGTGCAGCGGTGGTCGCAGCCGTTCTGCACCTGAATGAAAGCGCGCACATGCCCGTCGATGTGCTTGACCATCTGCGGAGCAGTGGCCTTGATGCTCATGATATCGTTGACGCGCAGCTTCTCTTCCGCCGAAACGCCAAAATCGGGAAGCGCGCGATAGGATGCGCTTTTCAGTTTTTCCTCGTTGCCGAGCACAGCATCCACTTCCGGCATCTCGGCGAAGATCTGCTTTTCGGTCTGCGCGGCACAACCGGTCACGATGATACGCGCATGCGGGTTGTCCCGGCGTGCACGGCGGATAGCCTGACGCGCCTGACGCACTGCTTCACCGGTCACGGCACAGGTGTTGACGAGAACGGCATTGTTGAGCCCGGCCTTCTCAGCTTCGGCCCGCATCACTTCCGATTCATAGGTATTGAGACGGCAGCCGAAGGTGATGACCTCGACGCCGCTCATATCGCCCCCTGCTCGGAGCAGGCGCCGCTGGCGACGTCGCGCTTCCATGTGCCGGTAACGGGATCGACGGACCCCGACCATTCCCACTCGGCGGGACCGGTCATGATGACGTGATTGTCCTCGCGCCATTCGATGGTCAGCGGAACGCGTATCGGTGCCGAGGCAACATCGATTGTGACAGTGCGGCCAGTGCGGCCGGTGCGCGCAGCAGAAACACCCGCAGCACAGGCAGCCGAACCGCAGGCAAGCGTCAGCCCCGCGCCACGTTCCCAGGTACGGGTGCGCAATGATGCATCGGAGGTAACCTGCGCCAACGTGATATTTGCCTTTTCCGGAAACATAGGATGGTTTTCCAGAAGCGGCCCGATGCGTTCGAGGTCGAAGCTCATCGGATCACGGTCCACCCAGAACACCGCGTGCGGATTACCCATGGACATCACGGCAGGCGAATGCAGGATGGGATTGTCGATCGGCCCGATCTGCAGTTCGATACGGCTGGTATCGTGAAACTCTTCAGAAAGCGGGATGTCCTGCCAGTCGAAACGTGGGCTTCCCATATCGACGGAAATCATGCCGTCGTCATGTTCGATGGCATTCAGAATGCCGGCCACGGTCTGGAAGGTGAAAACCTTCTTGCCCGTTTCAGAGGCGAGAGCCTGTACGACACAGCGCGTCCCGTTGCCGCAGGCCTGCGCCTTCGTGCCATCGCAATTCAGGATATCGATATAGGCGTCCGTGCCGTTCGTGCGCGGATCGTGGATGGCCATGATCTGATCGAACTGCGTCGCCGGATCGGCATTCAATGCGATTGCCGCCGAAGGCGTGACCATCTCCTTACGGCCGCGCATATCGACAACGAGGATCTTGTTGCCAAGCCCGTTCATCTTCGCAAATTCGACCATATCCGTCATCGTCCTGAACCTGTCTGAGCCTATCATGCGGTGTAAGCGCCGCATTTGCCCCCTATATGGCGGAAATGGCGATGAATTACCAGTGTGTGATGATTGAAGTGAGCGTTGGGGTCAAACCGCTGCGCCAATCGGCCGCTCACTCAAAACCTCTTGCGTTTCCAGATGATATGACCGCTAAGTTGTGAAGTAAAACCGGGAGACCATGTTATGGCCAAGGGACAACTTCGAAGCAACAAAGAAGTCAGAAAACCCAAGAAGGATAAGGTGGCAAAATCCGCGCCACCCACACTCGGGTCACAGGTGAAAGCCAGCGAAAGCACGACCAAAAAGAAATAAATGGAAACCGCTGCGATGGCGTTGCGACGTATTGCATGACGTCGATCGCCACCAGTCGTGGAATACTTTTTTCGGGAGGTTTTGCACGGTCTTGCAGTACCAAGGCAAAACTTTTTGAGACTCAAACCATCGGCAGGTCGAACACTTCGCCGGGACGCATCGGGCGAAAACGGTCTTCCGCAACGCCCTGTTTGGCAAGCGCAGCCTTCAAAGCGATGATAGGCGCATCTATGGCTTCGTCAGTAAGCTGAACCGTGCCCCAATGGTGGCCGCAGGCATAGGCCGCGCCACAGATCTTCATGCCTTCGACGGCTTCCGCCGGATTCTGGTGCTGTCCCTTCATGAACCAGCGAGGTTCGTAAGCGCCGAACGGCAGGTTGGCGAGCCGGAACCTGCCATGCTTCTTGGCAACCGCATGATAATTGAGGCCGCTGTGGAAACCCGTATCGCCGATGTGGTAGATCTTGCCGCCCGGCGTCTCGATGACAAAGGCTGCCCAGAGCGCCATGCGCCGATCATTCAGGCCGCGTGCCGACCAGTGATGACATGGCTCGAAGTGAATTTTCACGTCGGGACTGACGTCAAGCACATCGCCCCAGTCCCCGGTTGAAATCTTAGCCGCCTGGACCTTCGTACGGATGATTGCATCGTTGCCGAGCGGCGTGACGAACAGCGGCTTGTGGTCCACATGCAGGCGGTGCAGAGTTTCGAGATCGAGATGGTCGTAGTGATTGTGTGTCACGAGCACCAGATCGATGGGCGGCAGATCCTCGAACCGGATGCCGGGCGCATTGACCCGCTTGGGGCCAGCGAAGCTGAAAGGGCTTGTTCGCTCCGACCAAACGGGATCGGCAAGAATATTCAGCCCGGCCGTCTGGATCAGGAAAGAGGCGTGACCGACAAAGGTCACACGCAGATCCTTGCCCGCTACACGCTCACTCGGTGTCGCAAGCGGAAAGGGGCTGGGATAGGTTTCGGGCCAAATGGCCTTCTGACCATTGAACCGCCACTTCATGAGGTCGGCAAAGCCGTTCGGAGCCTCGCCACCCGGATTGAAGAAACGCACGCCATCGAAGTGGTCGGAAACAGGACCGGTATAATAGGCACCGGCATTGGAACGGCTCGCAAAAAGCCCGCCGCCAGCCAGAGCAAGCGTGCCAAGTGCGGCAAGTCGAAAGAAGTTTCGGCGTTTCATGCTAAAGCTATAAGGAGCCTCACGGGCCTGTTCAAGCGGGATGACGTTTGTCAAATCCATCTTCACGAAGACGTCAACTCGGCAGGGCTGAAGCTAAAATGCCCGTGCGCCTTGACTTTTACTGCGCTTTCCTGTTTATCCGCCCCGATTAGCTGGCAGTTTCAAGACTCCAAGCCGCCGACCGGGACCCGAAAAGGTATAAAGAGATCCCGGAGGTCAACACCCGACAGCGCGATGCGCCCTCGGGTGCTTTTTGGCTTTGCGTCTTGTTTTTGGCAGCAAAAGCACCGACGTTTCGGAAACCCCGGAACGAAGAAGGAAAAGACGATGTTTGAAAGCCTCCAGGACCGCCTTGGCTCCATTCTGAATGGACTGACCGGCCGTGGCGCACTGACGGAAGCCGATGTTTCCGCAGCTCTGCGCGAGGTTCGCCGTGCGCTTCTCGAAGCCGACGTGGCGCTCGAAGTTGTCCGCTCCTTTACCGACAAGGTGCGCGAAAAGGCGGTTGGCGCCAGCGTCCTGAAATCCATCAAGCCCGGCCAGATGGTCGTCAAGATCGTGCATGACGAGCTTGTCGAGATGCTCGGCACCGAAGGCGTTTCCATTGACCTTCACGCCGCCGCCCCCGTCGTCATCATGATGGTGGGTCTTCAGGGTTCGGGTAAAACAACGACCACCGGCAAGATCGCCAAACGGCTCACGGATCGCGAAAAGAAGAAGGTGCTGATGGCATCTCTCGACACGCGCCGTCCCGCCGCACAGGAACAGCTGAGACAGCTTGGCGTTCAGACCGGCATCGACACGCTGCCGATCGTCGCCGGACAGTCGCCGACCGATATCGCTTCGCGTGCCGTGCAGGCTGCCAAGCTCGGTGGCCATGACGTCGTGATCCTCGACACGGCCGGCCGTACCCACATCGACGAACCGTTGATGATGGAAATGGCCGACATCAAGAAGAAGGCCAACCCGCACGAAATCCTGCTGGTCGCCGACAGCCTGACCGGTCAGGACGCCGTCAATCTGGCTCGTAATTTCGATGAGCGCGTTGGTATCACCGGCCTCGTTCTGACCCGTATGGACGGCGATGGCCGAGGCGGTGCGGCGCTTTCGATGCGCGCCGTCACCGGCAAGCCGATCAAGCTGATCGGCACCGGCGAGCGCATGGGCGAACTCGATGAGTTCCATCCGCGCCGTATTGCTGACCGTATTCTCGGCATGGGCGATATCGTCTCGCTGGTCGAGAAGGCCGCGGAAAACATCGATGCCGAAAAAGCCCGCGCCATGGCCGAGAAGATGGCCAAGGGCAAGTTCGACCTGAACGACATGGCTGACCAGCTTGCCCAGATGAAGAAGATGGGCGGCATGGGCGGCATCATGGGCCTGATGCCCGGCATGGCAGGCATGAAAGACAAGATGGCTTCGGCCGGTCTGAACGACAAGTTGTTCGACCGCCAGATCGCCATCATCTCCTCGATGACCAAGGCCGAGCGCGCCAACCCGGATATCCTGAAACACAGCCGCAAGAAGCGCATCGCTGCCGGTTCCGGCACGGATGCCGCCGAAATCAACAAGCTTCTCAAGATGCATCGCGGCATGGCCGACATGATGAAAGCCATGGGCGGCAAGGGCAAGGGCGGCATCATGAAACAGATGATGGGCGGCCTTGCAGGCAAGATGGGTCTTGGCGGAATGGGTGGCATGCCCGACCTGTCGAACATCGACCCCAAGCAGCTGGAAGCGCTTCAGAAGCAGGCGGAAGCAGCGGGCCTCGGCAAGCCGGGTGCGATGCCTCCGGGCCTTGGCGGCCTTCCGGGTGGCCTCCCCGGTCTTGGCGGCGCAAAGCTGCCCGGCCTTGGTGGACTCCCCGGTCTGCCCGGTTTTGGCAAGAAGAAGTGAGGGCGACCATGACCAATGCCGAAGTGAAAGAACAGCTCTCCGAATACCGCCAGTCCATCGACAACATCGATGCCGCACTGGTCCACATACTGGCCGAACGTTTCCGCTGCACGAAAGCGGTCGGCGTTCTGAAAGCCAGATACGAATTGCCGCCGGCAGACCCGGCGCGCGAGGAATACCAGATCGAACGCCTTCGCCGTCTGGCCAAGGACGCCAATCTGGACCCGGATTTCGCCGAGAAGTTCCTGAACTTCATCATCAAGGAAGTCATCCGGCATCATGAAGCAATTGCCGCTGAACACAACGGCACAGAAAAGACCGCCTGACCGGCGGGCAAGCCATTCTAAGGAGAAATAACATGGCACTGAAAATTCGTCTCGCACGCGGTGGTTCCAAGAAGCGCCCGTACTACCAGATCGTTGTTGCTGACGCCCGTTCGCCACGCGACGGCCGTTTCCTCGAGAAGGTCGGCTCCTGGAACCCGATGCTTGCCAAGGACAACCCGCAGCGTATCGAGCTGAAGGTTGAACTCATCAAGGAATGGCTCGGCAAGGGCGCACAGCCGACCGACCGCGTTCTGCGCTTCCTCGCAGAAGCTGGCATCGCTCAGCGCGACGCTCGCAACAACCCTGAGAAGGCAAAGCCGGGCAAGCGCGCTCTCGAGCGCGTTGCCGAGAAGAAGCAGAAGGCTGAAGATGCCGCTGCTGCTGCCGCAGAAGCTTCTGCTGCGGAATAATCCGCAAGCAATCGCTTGAAGAGCGGGTGGCGTGGTTTACCGCGCCGCCCGTTTTTGGTTTATTGTGATGAAAACGCGCCATAAACCGAACACGATAAACACCAGAAGACGGACGGCCCGATGGCAAAGCTGGAAAACCCGGTTCTCATGGCAAAGATTGGCGGCGCGCAAGGTTTGCGCGGCGAGGTGCGGGTGAGTTCCTATACGGAAGATCCCATGGCGCTTGGCGACTATGGCAATCTGATCAGCGCCGATGGCCGTGTCTTCGAAATTCTGGAAGTTCGCGAAGGCAAGAATGTCGTGGTCGTCCGCTTCAGGGGCGTCAACGACCGCAATGCCGCCGAAGCCCTGAACGGGCTGGAGCTGTTCGTTGACCGTGACAACCTGCCCGATGACGAGCTGGATGACGACGAATTTTATTATGCCGACCTCGAGGGTCTGGAAGCCGTGGACGCGGATGGCAACAGCTATGGCGCCATCAGTGCCGTCTTCGACTTCGGTGCGGGTGACCTTCTTGAGCTGAAAGGTGCCGGGCGTCGCCCCACCTTGATCCCCTTTTCAGAGGCGGCCGTTCTCGAAATCGACCTTGAAGGCGGGAAAATCCTTATCGATCCAATGGCTGCCGGCCTGATCGAAAACCCTGACGACAAGGACGAAACCGGCGTTTCGCCCTTCGGCAAGAAATAATCCATGACCTTCAAGGCGACCGTACTGACGCTTTACCCGGAAATGTTTCCGGGCCATCTGGCATATTCGCTGGCGGGCAAGGCTCTGGACAAGGGGCAGTGGTCGCTGGAGCCTGTACAGATCCGCGAGTTTGCAACGGACAGACACCGGAGCGTGGACGACACGCCTGCCGGCGGCGGTGCCGGCATGGTGTTGAAGCCGGATGTTCTGTCCGCCGCCATCGACCACGTGTCGGAAGGCGATACACGCCCGCGCCTGCTGATGAGCCCGCGTGGCAAGCCGCTGACGCAGGAGCGCGTCCGTGAACTGGCCGCAGGTGATGGCGTCATCATCGTTTGCGGACGCTTCGAAGGCGTCGATCAGCGTGTGATCGATGCCCGCGATCTCGAAGAGGTCTGCATCGGCGATTACATCCTTTCAGGCGGCGAACCGGCAGCCTTGACGCTTCTGGACGCAATCGTGCGGATCTTGCCAGGCGTTATGGGCAACGACCTCTCCGGTGTTCATGAAAGTTTCGAAGGCGGACTGCTCGAGCATCCCCATTACACCCGCCCGCAGGTCTGGGAAGGGCGCGATATTCCTGCCGTTTTGACCTCCGGCAATCATGCCGCCATCGATAAATGGCGCCACCAACAGGCGCTTGCCCTGACAAAGGAACGCCGCCCGGACCTGATACGGAAGCCCGCTCAGGCCGACAGGAAGTAATAGGCGGTCAGCACCAGCCCTACCGTGATGACCAGCCAGCGGATGACCCATTGCGGCACCCGTCTGGCGGCATGAACGCCAACATAACCGCCCAGTGCGGCTGCCGGGAACATGATGAGGGCAGCCCACCATGAGACGACACCACCGCTGACGAAGATCGTGATGGCGATAATGGCAATCACCACCGACAGCAGGTTTTTCAGCGCATTGAGGTGATGGTAGCTGCCGCCAGAGGTAACGCCGAGGATGGCAAGCATCATGATGCCCATGCCCGCCCCGAAGAAACCACCATAGATGGATGCCAGCCCTTGAAAGAAAAGGCTCGGCAGATTGCCCGGAGAGCGCTCCGCGCTCGATTTCGGCCGCAACCAGGGACCGGCCGCGAAAACGGCAGTCGCTGCCAGCAGAAGCCACGGCACGAGCTGGCGGAATGACGGATTGTCAAGCGACAGGAGAACAAGTGCGCCTGCCAGACCGCCAACGACGGAGACAGCCGACAGCAGGATCGCCTCGCGCCAGTGTTTCTGGATCTCCGGCCCATAGGCAATCACCGATGTGATGTAGCCGGGAAACTGCACGATCGCCGAGGTCGCATTGGCGACGATGGGCGGCAGACCGGCAAGCGTCATCGCTCCGAAGGTCAGGAACGTGCCGCCACCGGCAATGGCATTCACCACGCCAGACAGAAAACCGGTCGCGAAAAGCATGAAAACGATATAAATGGACATGGCCCCTCCCAAGGTCCCCATGCCATAGCGGGGAAGCGTCACCCCGGCAATCGCCTCCACGAGTAAGCGAATGATAAAATATTGTCATGAAAGGGATGACAAACGACGCTTCCTCGTGTATTTGCCCGCGTGGAAATGGGAAAGATCCCTTAACCGCAAGCAAAGAATGGCGAACCCGCTCCTGCCGCAAGGCACGATCCCGAGGCTGTTGACCGAAGGATGAGATGTTGAGCGCTCTGGCTGTTTCAGAAGAAATCAGAGGTTAACATGACCAATATCATTCAGCAGCTGGAAGCCGAACAGGCCGCCAAGATCGAAGCAAAGCGCACCCTGCCTGAGTTTTCTCCGGGTGACACCGTTCGCGTCAACGTTCGCGTTACCGAAGGTAACCGTACGCGCGTACAGGCTTACGAAGGCGTTGTCATCGCCCGTTCCGGCGGCGGCCTGAACGAGAACTTCACCGTTCGCAAGATCTCCTACGGCGAAGGCGTCGAGCGCGTATTCCCGGTTTACTCCCCGCTGGTCGAAGGCGTTGAAATCGTTCGCCGTGGTAAGGTTCGCCGCGCGAAGCTCTACTACCTGCGCGACCGTCGCGGCAAGTCTGCTCGTATCGTTGAAAACACCGGTACGCGCGCTCGCAAGCTGAACGAAGCCGAGCGTCAGGCAGTTGCCGAAGAAAAGGCACGTCTGGAAGCTGAAAAGGTTGCAGCAGCACAGGCTCTGGCCGCCGAAAAGGCAGCAGCAGAAGCCGCTGAAGCAAAGGCAGCCGAAGAAGCAGCAAAGGCTGCTGAAGGCGCAGCGGAATAAGATTTCCGTTTACGCGGACTTATCGAAAAGGCGGTCTTTGGACCGCCTTTTTTGTTGCCTTTCCGTTACTTGCCCTAATGTCTCCAAGCAGGCATCTTCGGAAAAACCCTTTCAGGAGATTTCCGTGACAACAAGACGCCTGTTCCTCGCTACCCTAGCTGCCTTGAGCGCCACCCCCATCATGGTGCAGGCGGCCGATTTGCCGGACCTCAAGGAACGCACGGTCGTCGTGGTGACGGAAAATGCCTACCCGCCGCTGCAATTCATCGATCCGAAATCCGGCACGGCGGTCGGGTGGGAATACGATGCCATGAAGGAGATAGCCGAACGGCTGAACTTCAAGCTCGAATACCGCAACATCTCATGGGATGCGATGATCCAGGCCGTGTCCGATGGGCAATACGACATCGGCATGACCGGCATCAGCATCAAGGAGGAGCGCAAGCAAAAAGTCGATTTCTCGAATGCCTACATGCGCTCGGAAATGTTCATGTTGGTTCGAGCCGACGAAACACGGTTTACCGATGCAAAGAGCTTTGCCACCTTCGAAAAGGGGTTGGTCGGCGCGCAGGCGGGCACGACACCCTTCTACACCGCTGTCTATGACATTCTTGACGGCAACGAGCAGAACCCCCGCGTCAAGCTCGTGGAAACGTTTGGCGCCTCCGTGCAGGCATTGAAGACCGGCGATGTCGATCTGGTGCTGACGGACGGCGTGGCGGGCAAGGGATATATTGACGCCTCAAACGGCACGCTGAAACTGATTGGTGAACCCTTGGGGGGCGATGACTTCGGTTTTATCTTCAAGAAGGGCTCGGACCTCGTCGTCCCGGTCAACGCGGCCATTGCCGCACTGAAGGCTGACGGTACTTTTGCCGCTCTCGATAAGAAATGGTTCCTCGACTACAAGCTCGGCGAATGATCCGCTATCGCAGCGCCTGAAGGGATGACGCCGTTTTGAGTGCGGGACACATCAAGAAAGACGAGGACTTTCCCTGGTGGCTGGTGGCGATTGTCGTCATCGGCCTGGGACTTGCCGCCCTCATCGCCATCAACGATCTGTACATGCAGGTTTTCACCACCGTCGCCAAGGGGATAGGGATCACCATATTCGTGACGCTAGCCGCCTTTGCGCTGGCGACGCTGCTGGGGCTCGGCCTTTCCCTTCTCAGCATGGCCGACAACATCGCGCTGCGGCAAGCGGCACGATTTTACATCGAGGTCATCCGTGGTATCCCGGTTCTCGTCCTGCTTTTCTACATCGCCTTTGTCGGTACACCGGCACTGGTAGCACTCTATAACTGGCTGATCGCGATTCCGGTCGAAAAGGGATGGTTCGAGCCCCTGTTGGTCCGCGACGTCTCGCTCACATGGCGCGCCATTATCGCGCTGACGATCTGCTATGCCGCCTTTATCGCGGAAATTTTCCGGGCGGGTATACAGTCGGTTTCAGTGGGGCAGATAGAAGCGGCAAAAGCACTCGGCCTCAATCGCTATCATCGTTTCAGGCTGATCGTATTGCCGCAGGCGTTGCGAACGATCTTTCCGCCGCTTTCGAACGATTTCGTCGCGATGGTGAAGGACAGCTCGCTCGTCTCGGTACTGGGCGTGACGGACATCACCCAGATGGGCAAGGTCTATGCCGCAGGCTCATTCCGTTTCTTCGAGACGTATTCGATTGTCGCCTATGTCTACCTGATCCTGACGATCGGCCTGTCGCTGATCTTGCGGCGTGTGGAAAAGGCGATGCGCTCAAAACAGGGCTGAGGCATGAAGTGACGGCCGGATTTCCGGCCGTCAGATTTTGGATTGTCAGGCAACAGCCTTCTTTTCGCTGGCAATCGTGCGCGTGGCGATGATGACAAGCACGCCCGCAACGGCAAGGCAGAATGCCAGGAAGAACATCGGCGCGATGGTACTTCCGGTCTGGTCCTTGATCCAGGGCACCACGTTCTGCGCGACGAAACCGCCAAGGTTGCCAACCGAGTTGATGGCGGCAAGACCAGCGGCAGCGCCAGCCCCCTTCAGGAAGCGGCCAGGCAGGCTCCAGAACACCGGCTGACCGGCAAAAATGCCCGCAGCGGCAGCGCACAGGAAGGCGAACTGCAGAACCGGATCGGTCAACAGTGCCGACATCAGCAGGCAGAAAGCACCGATGAAGGCCGGGCCAACGATGTAAGGTGTCTTGTTCTTCGCACGATCGGCAGCAGCAGGAACAACATAAAGCGCGATTGCGACTGCAATCCACGGGATGATGTTGATGAAGCCGTTGGCCGTGTTGGAAACGCCGAAGCTCTTGACGATGGTCGGCAGCCAGTAGCTGAGGCCATAAGCAGCCAGCGGGAAACCGACGTAGCAGATCGACATGAACAGCACACGCGGGTTGATCAGCGCCCGGAAGCCATCCTCGGCATGTTCTTCCATGCCGGAATTTTCAGACGCGATGCGCTTCTTCAACCAGTCCTTCTCGTCCTGCGTCAGGAATTTCGCCTTGTCGGGCGTGTCGTCCAGATAAAAGAGCGTGAAGATACCGGCGATAACCGCAGGAACACCCGTGGCAAGGAATACCCATTCCCAACCCGCGTAACCGAACAGACCATCAAGATCGAGCAACATGCCGCCCAGCGGTGCGCCAATGGCATTGGCGAGCGCGCTGAAGATCATGAACAGACCAACCATGCGGGCGCGATAATCCCGCGGGAACCAGACGGTCAGAAGATAGAGAACTCCGGGGAAGAAACCGGCCTCACAAGCGCCCAGCAGGAAACGCAGGATGTAGAACATCGTCGGGCTGCTGGTATAGGCAAGCGCGATCGTGACCATGCCCCAGGAGATGATGATACGGGCGAACCAGCGGCTGGCACCAAAGCGGGTCAGCAACAGGTTGCTCGGAACCTCGAAAATGAAATAGCCGATGAAAAACAGCGACGCGCCGAGTCCATAGGCATATTCGCTCAGGCCCAGATCGCCGACCATTTGCAGCTTGGCATAGCTGACGTTCTGACGGTCGATGTAAGCGATAAGATAGAGAACGCCAAGAAACGGCATCAGCCGCCAGGTGATCTTCGAGATAAGGGATTTTTCTTGTACCATGTGCTTTCCCTCCCTTCGATTCCTCGTTCGAAATGCAGATGATAAGGCGCTCGGTCTATATGTGCGACGCACAATAAGCAAGTTGCATTGCAGCATACACCCGCAAAACAGGGGAATTTCGCGGCGCTTCGCATAAAAAGCCAGCAGCAGATGGCGAGGAAATCAGCACCCCGCCAAGCCTGCACGATATTGCCGTGCAGGCAGCGATCTGGTATGAAGGCGGTCATGGAATCGAAATTCGGATGTCTCGCGCAGAATATCTACGTGCTGCAGGACCATAAGCGTCTGCCGGCTCGTTTTTTTGCGCGCATTTCCGGGGCGCTCAATAGCCGACTTAGGCTCGCCTGACAGCATCCGCTGTCCCGTCATATCCGATTCCCCATTTACCTTTTAAATGACAAGGCAAAGAGCCATGAGCGCACCGCGTACCCTGTATGACAAGATCTGGGACGACCACGTTGTCAACCGCGACCCGGATGGGACCTGTCTCATCTACATCGACCGTCACCTCGTTCACGAAGTGACGTCGCCGCAGGCTTTCGAAGGCCTGCGCATAGCGGGCCGTCCCGTGCATTCGCCCACCCGCACGCTGGCCGTCGTCGACCACAACGTGCCGACCACGGCCGACCGGCTGGAGGGCATCAAGAACGAGGAAAGCCGCATTCAGGTCGAAGCGCTGGCGCAGAACGCCAGGGATTTCGGGGTTGAATATTATTCCGAGCGCGACAAGCGTCAGGGCATCGTTCACATCGTTGGCCCGGAACAGGGCTTCACCCTGCCCGGCATGACGATCGTCTGCGGCGACAGCCACACATCCACGCACGGCGCCTTCGGTGCGCTGGCGCATGGTATCGGCACGTCCGAAGTGGAGCACGTCCTGGCGACCCAGACGCTGATCCAGAAAAAAGCCAAGAACATGCTGGTGCGCGTCGACGGCAAGGTGCCGGAAGGCGTGACCGCAAAGGATATTATCCTCGCCATCATCGGTGAGATCGGCACCGCTGGCGGCACCGGCCATGTGATCGAATTCGCGGGCGAGGCGATCCGTTCGCTGTCCATGGAAGGCCGCATGACAGTTTGCAACATGACCATCGAAGGCGGCGCCCGCGCCGGTCTCATCGCGCCGGACGAAACGACCTTCGAATACATCAAGGGCAAGCCGCGAGCACCGCAGGGCGAAACGCTCGAACAGGCAATTGCCTATTGGAAGACGCTGAAATCGGACGAAGGCGCCCATTACGACAAGGTGGTCGTGCTGGATGCCGCAAATCTGCCGCCCATCGTATCGTGGGGCTCCTCGCCGGAAGACGTGACATCCATTCAGGGTATTGTTCCCGATCCCGATCAGATCGGCGACGAGAACAAGCGTGCCTCCAAGTGGCGCGCGCTGGAGTATATGGGCCTGACACCCGGCACCCGCATGACGGACATCGCCATCGACCGCGTTTTCATCGGTTCCTGCACCAACGGCCGTATCGAAGACCTGCGTGCGGCAGCAAAGATCGTTGATGGCCGCAAGGTTGCGCCCACCGTTTCCGCTATGATCGTTCCAGGCTCCGGTCTGGTGAAGGAACAGGCGGAAAAGGAAGGACTGGACAAGATCTTCCTGGACGCCGGTTTCGAGTGGCGCGAACCGGGCTGCTCCATGTGCCTTGCCATGAACGACGACCGCCTGAAGCCGGGTGAGCGCTGTGCGTCAACCTCGAACCGCAACTTCGAAGGCCGTCAGGGCTACAAGAGCCGCACGCACCTTGTTTCACCTTCCATGGCGGCAGCGGCGGCCATCGCCGGCCATTTCGTCGATGTGCGTGAGTGGCAGTAAATACAGGTACAAAGCCAGATTACAAAAAACCCCGGAGCGATCCGGGGTTTTCTTTTTGGTCATTCAGAAATGATCTTCACCCGCTGCCCGGGCTGGAGCGCCGCCGTTGCGCTCATTGCATTCAGCACCCTGAACATCTCCAGCTTGCGATCCGTGCCCATCATCCGCGCCGCCATCGTGGCAATCGTCTCACCCGGCTTGACGGTGACAACCCGGACACGCAACGGCTTGAGTGATGCGATTTCCTGAGGAGTCATGCGACGGAAACTGCCACGAAGCACGTTCGCAACGCTATCCAGTTGCTGGCTTCCCTTCGGCACGGCCGTCAGGAAACGGAATATCTGTTGACCGACACGGATAACGGTGACGTCGAAATCCCACTTGTCGGCCGAGGCACGCGCCGTTGCAGCCTCCAGACCGTTCACCTGCGTTTCGCGTACCGTCTCAGGTATGAGGCCTGCAACCCAGCCGCTCGTCAGATAATTCGCGAGGCTGGTCTGCTTTGGATCGGCCACACCGTCGAAACGGATTGCCATGTCGCCCGGTCCGGTCGCCAGAACGGCTTCCACCTTGTTATCGATGACGAAACCTTCCGGCACGTCGAAGCGAATACCGAGCGTTCCGTGCAGGAACGTCTGGCCACGCACGTAACCTTCCTGCGGGCTGTCACCATAAAGCAGGCCATCTATACCGTCGAGGAACCAGTCGCGGCCACGATCCCCGACCTGGCCTTCCTGGCCGAAGGCACGTGCATGCCTGCGGGCCAGTTCGATACGCTGCGGCGTGTTGGGATGGCTGGACAGGAAGTCGAGGCTCTGGTCGCTATCCGGATCTGCAGAGGTGAAACGGGCATAGGCCGCCATCGAATCCAGAAAGCGCGGTGAAGCGAAAGGATCATAACCAGCCTCGCCCAGCATGCGCACACCGATCACATCCGCCTGCAGTTCCTGCTGGCGTGAGAAGGCCGCAAGCCTCAGTTTTCCACGCGCGAGCGCCTGCTTTCCGGCCAAGTCACTCGACAGAACCTCAGCCACGACGCGGCTGGCAATGACTTCCGCCTCTTCGCGGCGCTGACGCTCTATGCCGTGATTGGCGGTAACGTGGCCCATCTCGTGCGAAAGCACCGCCGCCACTTCCGACGCATCGTTGGCAAGCGCCAGAAGCCCGCGAGTGACGTAAAGATAGCCACCCGGCAGCGCGAACGCATTGATCGCCGGCGAATTCAGAATGGTAATACGATAGGACTGCTGCGGGTTTTCCGATACGGCCGTCAGTGCGCCGGTAATACGCGCAACCAGCCGTTCCGTTTTCGCATCGCGATACTCACCGCCATAGCTGGCGACGATACGAGGATGCTCGCGTGCACCCATCTGTGCACGCGGATCGTTCTTCTGCACTTGCTCGACGGTCTGCGGATTATCAGACGGACGCAACGTCGACTGATAGGCCGGGCTGAAGAGGGATTGGCAGGAAGAAAGAATGACGGTGGATGCCGCAAGCACAGAAAAGACCTTGGCCGCCCTGCCGAAACGCTGAACGCCTGAACCGGAGAAAAGGCCTCTTTGTGCAGTCACGCAATTTCCCATTCTGTACGTCTGCTCCTAACGTTCCTGATCATCCGTTAATTGCAGACCAGAATATCAGATTCGCCTCAAACAGCACATGAATGCCGCGGAGGTAAAAACGATCCTTTGCACCCGGACTATTTTTATAGAAAGAAATAGTTTCCGTGTTCTCGGACAACAACTTGAGTCTCGCAAGTGCAAATTAGCGTCATTGAAGTCGTGTGGTAAAGCGATTGCCAGCGGGCCGCGTCGAAAATAAGGCGATCACGGATTGAGGAAGCTCTCAATGGCCTTCACATTTTGTGTGGCAAAGAAATCATCAGCCGATCCAGAGTAGACGGTACTGCCACCGTCAAGAAACACCACGTCATTCGCCAGTTTTTTCACGTCCTCGATGTGGTGCGTGACAATAACGACCGTCTGTTGCGTTTCTGACTGCAACTCGACAAGCAGGGCCATCATTCCGGATCGTAAACCGGGGTCGAGCGCAGCGAATGGCTCGTCGAGCAGCATCACCGGCTTTTTCCGGACAAGGGCACGCGCCAGGGCAGCCCGCTGTCTTTCCCCACCGGAAAGAGTATTTGGCAAGCGTTTGCCGAACCCCGGCAGCCCCACCCGCGCAAGCGCGTGATCGATCCTCTCTCTATCCTCCTCATGCAATTTCAGTGAAGGACTCACACCGAGTGCGACATTGGTGAAGATATCGAGATGGGCAAACAGATTGTTGTCCTGAAAGATCAGCGACACCGGGCGTTGCGAAGGATCTAGCGACTGCACATCTTCTCCGCCGATCTGCACGCGGCCAGAATCGGGAATCTCGAAACCGGCGATCAGATTGAGGAGCGTCGATTTCCCCGACCCAGATGCGCCGACCACGGCCGTAATGCAGCTTTGGCGGAACCCGCAATCGAACCGAAACACCTGAGCGCCGAGTTCCAGCCTCACGTCATCCAGCCGTACTGCCAGACTGTCTCCGCTCATGCCCGTTCCCTTGATGACTGTGCAGTCCCCGGAACGCCACCGGCCGCCAGAAGCAGGCAGACGACCCCGAGAATGAAGGCGTAACCCGCCGCATCGTTGGTGCGATAACTGCCCATGTTGCTGTAGACCAGCCAGGGCAGCGTCACGAAATTTTCCGATCCGAAAAGCGCAACCGCTCCCAGATCGCCGAGAGACAGCGCCATCGCAAAAGACATGGCCATGGCAAGCGGTCGCCACAGTACCGGCAGATCGATAAACCGCAGGCGCGACAGGCCGGAGACGCCGAGGCTTGTCGACAGGCGACCGGTGCGCGCGTTATGAATGGCCACTGCGGGTTCGAGAACACGCATCACCAGAGGCAGCGCCATCAGCATATTGATGACAGCCACGAGCAACGGTGCAAAAACACTGACATCACCGAACGGCCTGAGCAGCAAAAACCAGCCGCTTCCAAGAACCACCGGCGGCACGAGAAGGACGAGTGACGCACCCGCCCCATACACCACCGACAGAAACCGCAGGGAAGCTTCAGCCTTTCGTTTCGAACCGATGGCCTGCCGTGCACCGATCAACGCCATGCAGCAGAGCACGGCAAACGTACCGGAGAGCAAGGCGATGAGAAGGCTCGTTGTCGCAGCCCGGAAAAACACCGGAGCAGAAACAAGCCTGATGATATCGGCGCTGAGCCCCGATACCGTTACGGCGGCAAGTGGAAGGCCAACCAGCAACACCACAAGAACAATGGCCGTGCCATCCCACAGGCGGGCAACCACACCCCTGCTGTCAAAGCGGCGGACGTGTCGGCCAAGCGATGCGATCTCCGCGTCCTGCGATGGAAGCAGGGCAAGAAGGGAGAGAAGAACCGCTGTCAGAGTGATCTGCATAAGCGAAAGCGCAATGGCACGCTGTGGATCGAAATCGAACCGCAGAGCCTGATAAATGGCAACCTCAAGAGTCGTTGCCGCGGGTCCGCCACCAAGCAACAGCACGAGTGTGAAGCTGGTCGCGCAGAGCATAAAAATGAGCCCCGCAATACCCGGAATGAGACGCGCAACCGCTGGCCATTCGATGAAACGTAACACCGATAACGAGCCCATGCCGAGGCTTGAGGCCATACGCCAGTACTCGCTGGGGATCCGCTCCAGTCCGGCCAGCATCAGCCGCACCGCAAGCGGCAGGTTGAAGAACACATGCGCGACGAGAATGCCTGAAAGGCCATAGATGCTGAAAGGCTGCTCGCTGCCAAGCGATAGAAGCAGCGTATTCAGCACGCCCTGCCTGCCCCAGATAGCGATGATCCCGAGCGCGCCAACAATGGCCGGCAGGCCCATCGGCACGGCCAGCAGCCTGATAATCCAGATACGCCCCGGAAAACTCCGTTGCCGCGCCAGTGCCAGCGCAACCGGCAAGCCGAGCAAGATGGAGATCAGAGCGGAAAGACTTGCCTGATAAAGCGTGAAACGCAGGATGCGCAACGTATAGGCGTCAAGGATACCCGCCGCTGACGCTCCGGCATCGAAGGAAAGAAGAGCAGCAACGGCAAGCGTCATGAACAGAAAAACGGCGGTAAAGGCCGCCGCTCCTCCAATCATCGACCACCTGTAGTCGCGCCGAAGCATCATCCTCTGACGAAGCCTTTTCTCAGTTCACGCTCATGCCAGCAAGCCATTCATCTATCCATGCCTTGCGATTCTTCGCGACCTCTTCCGGGTTCATCAGAAAAGTCTTTTCCGGCTGCACAAGCTTCGAAAACGCACCCGGTAGAGGTTTGGAAGTGGCAGAGACCGGCATCATCCAGTTGTTTTCCGGAATGGCGTCCTGAAAACCGGGCGTGAGCGTGAAAGCAAGGAACTGTTTTGCCAGCTCCTTTTCGGGCGCATTCTTCAAAAGACCAGAAACCTCGATCTGTATGTAGTGCCCTTCTGAAAACGCCGCCGCCTGATAACGGTCTGTATCTTCCGCAACCATGTGGTAGGCGGGCGACGTGGTATAGGACAGAACCATCGGCACCTCACCCTTGGTGAACAGGCCATAGGATTCCGACCAGCCCGGCGTCACCGTCAAAACACGGTTCCTGAGCTTGGCCCAGGCTTCCGGCGCCTTGTCGCCATAAACCGATTTCACCCACAGCAACAGCCCGAGGCCCGGCGTGGAAGTACGCGGATCCTGAATGGCGATCTTCTGCGAAGGGTCGCCCTCCACCAGATCTTTCAGGCTTTTCGGTGGATTCTTTACCGTCTGCGTGTCGTAGATCACAGCGAAATGGCCGTAGTCGTAAGGGACGAAGACATCATCCTTGTAACCACCCGGCACCTTCGCAGCTGAGGTATCGATACCGCTCGCCTCGAAAAGCCCGGTCTGTTTCGCTTCCTCTACGAGATTGGTATCCAGCCCGACCACGACATCAGCCTTGGAGCCGGAACCTTCAAGTTTCAGGCGATTGAGCAGCGCCACGCCATCGGCCACGCCGACGAAATTGACCGTGCAATCACAAACCTTCTCGAAGGCGTCCTTCACCTTCGGACCCGGACCCCACTCCGAAACGAAGCTTTCATAGGTGTAGACGGTCAGCGCTTTCTTCTCCTGCGCCACGGAAAAACCGGGCAGCAAAAGGGAAGCGGCAACAATTGAATTCAGCAAAAGACGACGACGCATACGCACCTCCTCGAAACGATATGGGATCAGGCGCTCGCGTGAAAGCTGTCTAATCCCTACGCCGGTATGAACCGGATCAGGTTCTTCGGGTTGGCGAACCTCTCAGCCTTGCCTTCAGATGAAAACAAGACACCCCGTTAGATCAGATAGTGGTTTAGTCCCGCTGCCTTAACTTGGCAAGAAGGAACGCTGTCAGCTCTGTTGCGTCATATGCACGAGTTCCCAGACGTGACCATCCGGGTCCTGAAAGCTGCCGGCATACATGAAACCATGATCCTGCACCGGTTTCCATGTGTTGCCGCCAGAAGAAAGCGCCGTTTCGATCATGCAATCGATTTCCTCCCGGCTACCTGCCGAAAGGCAGGTGAGAACTTCGGTGCTTTGGGTCGCGTCGGCAATGTCGCCATTGATGAAATCGCGAAAGCGCTCTTCTTGAAGAAGCATGACGAATATGTTCTGCTCCACGATCATGCAGAGCGTGCGATCATCCGAATATTCCGGATTGAAGCTGAACCCGAGCGCCGTGAAGAACGCCTTCGATCTCTCGATATCCTTCACAGGCAGGTTGACGAAAATCATCCGCATGGTCAAAACTCCTCACTGGACTGACAGGAAAGGGCAATTTTCCTCTCCTGTCAAAGTCGCCTGAGCCGAAACCGTTCCGGACGATCGTTCGACTTTAGCCCTCAAGCTCTTCGCGCAGCATTTCCAGCTCAAGCCACTCTTCTTCCATGGCCTCAAGCTTTTCGCGCAGCTTGGTCATTTCCTCCGCCAGCTTGTTGAAGGCAGCCGGATCTTTGGTGAACAGGTTGGGGTCCGCCATGCGCTCTTCGCGCTTGGCGATTTCGCCCTGAGCCTTCTCCATTTCCTTCGGCAGATTCTCCAGCGCGAACTTCTGCTTGAAGGAGAGTTTCGCTTTACCCTTGGCTGGTTCCGCAGAAGAAGAAGAAGAAGAGGAGGACGATGCCGCCTTTTCCTTTTCCTGCTTTTCCGCCTTGCGTTTTTCCTCGTTAGCCCCCTTGCGCTGCGCCATCATGTCCGAATAGCCACCGGCATATTCGATCCAGCGCCCATCCGGTGCATCCGGGTTCGCTGGCGCAATGGTGGACGTGACGGTGCGATCGAGAAAATCACGATCGTGGCTGACGAGAATGACCGTGCCGGAAAAACCAGCGACGATTTCCTGCAAAAGATCGAGCGTTTCGATATCGAGGTCGTTGGTCGGCTCGTCGAGGATCAGAAGATTGGTCGGGCGCGCCAGAATACGCGCCAGAATAAGACGGGCGCGCTCGCCGCCAGACAGATTGCGGATCGGTGTGCGGGCCTGTTCCGGCTGGAACAGGAAATCCTTCATGTAACCAGTGACGTGTTTCAGTTCGCCATTGACGATCAGGTTATCGCCGCGTCCGTCCGTCAGATAATAGGCCAGCGTATCGTCGGGGTTCAGATCCTCACGCTTCTGATCGAGGGTGGCGATCTCCAGATTGGTGCCGAGCTTCACCGTACCGCTGTCAGGCGCGAGTTGCCCGGTCAGCATCTTCAGAAGCGTCGTCTTTCCCGCGCCGTTCGGTCCGACAAGACCGATGCAATCGCCGCGATGCACCCGCAGCGAAAACGGAGCAATGATGGTGCGCTCTCCGTAGGACTTGGTGATGGAATCCGCCTCGATCACCAGCTTGCCAGATTCACGCCCCTCCGTCACCGTTGCCTGCACGGAACCCTGCGGCCCCTTGTGGCCGCGATATTCCGCCCTCATCGCCTGCAATTCGCCAACACGGCGCATGTTGCGTTTGCGGCGGGCGGTTACGCCGTAACGCATCCAGTGCTCTTCGCGCTCGATGGCCTTGCCGAGCTTGTGCTGCTCCAGCTCCTCCTCTTCCAGCACCTTGTCGCGCCATTCCTCGAAATGCGCGAAACCTCGGTTGAGGCGGCGGGATTGACCGCGATCCAGCCAGACGGTGGCGTTGGACACCTTTTCCAGAAAGCGGCGGTCGTGCGAAATCAGCACTAGCGCGCTGCGCGTCTGCTGCAATTCGTCTTCCAGCCATTCGATAGTTGGCAGGTCCAGATGGTTGGTCGGTTCGTCCAGCATCAGAATGTCCGGCTGCGGCGCCATGACACGCGCCAGCGCCGCACGACGCGCCTCACCACCCGAAAGGTTCTGCGGATGCTCCTGCCCCGTCAGCCCCAGATGTTCTAGAATGTAGGTGACGCGATAGGGATCATCACCCGGCCCAAGCCCGGCCTCGGCATAGGCCTGCACGGTATCGTAACCGGCAAAATCAGGAGCCTGCTCCAGATAACGGATCGTTGCCGACGGATGACGGAAAACCTCGCCCGACTGCGCCTCGACCAGACCGGCGGCGATTTTCATCAGCGTCGATTTGCCCGAGCCATTGCGTCCGACAAGGCAGATGCGGTCACCCGGCTCCACCTGAAGGTTCGCACCGTCAAGCAGCGGCGTCACGCCGAAGGTGAGTTTGATATCGTCGAGTTTGAGAATAGGGGGTGCCAAGGCGTCAGGCTCCGGTCAGATCATAGGGTCGGGCGAGCACGATGGCTTTTCCGCTTTGCAGCGAAAAATGCGCAAGGCCACCATTCGCGACGTTGGAAATAGTGCGGGACGAACCGAAAGCAAGCGCGAAATCCTCAAGAGGATAACGCACATTGGTGATGGTCAGTCCCTTGAGGGCTGAAATGCCAGCGACGGAAAACAAGGCGCTTTCCGGCAGGTCGATATCAAGGACGCCGGGCAGCAGCGGGTAGGCTTCCTCTTCTCCGGATGTCAGCACAACCTCGAAACCACGTTCCGTAAGTGCCACCGCATAGAGGAAATGCTGAAGGGCGTGGTCGCTGCGCTCTCCGCCAAGCGCACCGGCGAGAACCAGCGACCGCGCACCGCGGTTGATGGCTTCCGACACGGCAATCTCGCCGTCCGTCACGGCTTTTGCCGCCGGGTAAGGCTGGCGCTCCACCTTCGGCCATTGATCCAGTAGGCCTGGCTCGGCGGAATCGAAATCCCCCACCCACAGCTCCGGTGAAAGACCAAGCGCTGATGCATGGCGCATACCGCTATCGGCCGCGATCACGCGCGTACCGGAAACCGCACTTTTCAGGCGATCCGTAACGGTGACATCTCCGCCGAGCAGAATGGTGAAGCGTTGTGTTTCCATGCCTTGCCTTATCGCAGGTGAGGCCACAATGGAAAGGCTGAAACCCTGAGAAAACCGCCGATATTGATTTTCTGAGCGCGCGGGATTATGTAGTCCGCCAGTGGTGATTTGCCGACCGGCTTGCAGCCACTTTAAAGAAGTCGCTAAAGGGTCGAGGAAAAAGGCAATTTCCTGGAGCCGGTTGCGATTTCGCTGCCGGTTTTTTTGTTTTCACGGCCTTCGGCAGCCTGAAAGTGAGAGTTCGACATGCCAATCAAGATTCCAGATACCCTCCCCGCCTTCGAAACCCTCGTGCATGAGGGCGTGCGGGTCATGACCGAAACGGCAGCTATCCGTCAGGATATCCGCCCGCTCCAGATCGGACTTTTGAATCTCATGCCGAACAAGATAAAGACCGAGCTTCAGATGGCCCGCCTTGTCGGCGCCTCCCCGCTGCAGGTGGAACTGTCGCTCGTGCGCATCGGCGGTCATCGCGCCAAGAACACACCGGAAGAACACCTGCTATCCTTCTACGAAACGTGGGAAGAGGTTCGCCACCGCAAGTTCGACGGTTTCATCATCACCGGCGCGCCGGTTGAAACACTCGCCTACGAAGACGTGACCTATTGGGACGAGATGCAGAAGATCTTCGAATGGACGCAGACCAACGTCCACTCGACGCTGAACGTCTGCTGGGGTGCCATGGCGGCGATCTATCACTTCCATGGCGTTCCCAAGCACGAGCTGAAGGAAAAGGCATTCGGTGTTTATCGCCATCGCAACCTCAGCCCCTCCTCCATCTATCTGAATGGCTTTTCCGATGACTTCCAGGTGCCGGTTTCCCGCTGGACAGAAGTGCGCCGCGCCGACATCGAAAAATGCCCGGATCTGGAAATTTTGATGGAATCCGAAGAGATGGGCGTGTGCCTGGTGCATGAAAAGCAGGGCAACCGGCTCTACATGTTCAACCATGTGGAATATGATTCGACATCGCTTTCGGATGAATATTTCCGCGACGTGAACGCTGGCGTCCCCATCAAGCTGCCACATGACTACTTCCCGCACAACGACCCGGAGCTGACCCCGCTCAACCGCTGGAGAAGCCACGCGCATCTGTTTTTCGGCAACTGGATCAACGAGATATACCAGACCACTCCCTACGATCTCGACGCTATCGGAGAACTTGCCGCATAAAACGCGATTGCACATCGCCGGAAAATAACGCAACGTCCGCCGGTCATTACAAGGTGGGAGAACAGGGAATGAGCGACGCGGCGGCACGGGAAAATTTCGGTTTCACCGCAACCGGGGAAAAGGTCGAGCGCGTAACCATATCCAAGGGCGGATTGACGGCGAAGGTCATCACCTGGGGCGCAGTTATTCAGGATCTACGCCTCGAAGGCCATCAGCCGCCGCTCGTTCTGGGCTTCGACAAGTTCGAGGATTACAGATATTCCTCCTATTTCGGAGCCACGCCCGGCCGCAATGCCAACCGTATCGGCGACGGCAGGTTCTCCATTGATGGGCACGAATACCAGCTTGAACTGAATGAAAAAGGCGTCACGCACCTGCATGGCGGCAGTGACGGTCTGGGCAAACGGAACTGGATGCTGATGGAACATGGCGAAAGCCACGTCGTGCTTGAAATCATCGACCCCGATGGCCGCGCCGGCTATCCCGGCAACTGCACGGTGACGGCGACATACACGATCCTCGACGGCGGCGTGCTGTCGGTCGTTTATGAAACGACCACCGACAAACCAACCATCGCCAATATCTGCCAGCATTCCTATTTCAATCTGGACGGAGCCGACACGGCACTCGGCCACGAGATCGAGATCGCGGCGAATTACTACCTGCCGACCAACGAGAAACAGATCCCGACCGGCGAAATCCGCCCTGTCGATGGCACTGTTTTCGATCTTCGCCATCCCACGCCGATGCGCCGCAAGGACAACGGCGAACAGGTGCTTTACGACCACAATTTCTGCCTGTCGCCGGAGCGCCGCGCCAAGCGCAAGGTCGCCCGCGTCTACGCACCTGCATCCGATATCGCTCTCGAAGTCCACACGACTGAACCCGGCGTGCAATTTTATTCAGCCTTCAAGCTCGACGTTCCTGTTCCAGGCCTCGACGGCCGCACCTATGGACCGTTCGCAGGGTTTTGCCTTGAAACGCAGAACTGGCCGGATGCCCCCAATCACGCCGATTTCCCGCACGCGATCCTGCTTCCCGGCGAAACCCTGCGGCAGGAAACGGACTACATTTTCAAGAAGGGTTGATTGGCCTTATTCCAGCACGCAGCCGACATATGCGCCTGACGCCCGTGCGCGCCTTTCTATGACGCCCGCAAGCCGCTGCAAACCGCGCCCCGGCTTGCTGGCTACCCGGTCGATCGGGTTTGGCAATGAAACAGCCAGCAAAGCTGCCTGACGAGAACTGAGCTTCGAGGCGGACACCTTGAAGTGATGCTGCGCGGCAGCCTCGATGCCGTAGATGCCCGGACCCCATTCGGCGATGTTGAGATAGATCTCCATCATCCGCTTTTTCGACCACACCACATCGGCGGCCACGGCGAGCGGCAGCTCAAGTCCCTTGCGCAGGAAAGACCGGCCATTCCAGAGAAAGAGATTTTTGGCGGTCTGCATGGGAATAGTGCTGGCGCCACGCGTGGACGCACCTTCAAGCGCATCCGTCACGACAGACTGCATCTGGTTCCAGTCCACGCCACCGTGGAAACAGAACTGTCCGTCCTCGGACATCATCACCGACTGAACAAGGCGTGGAGAAATATCCTCAAGCGGAACCCAACGCCGGTCATATCCTTGAAAAGTGACGAGATCGGCAAGCATGAGCGTGGAAACAGGCCGCATGAACGGAAGCGCGTAAACCGGGATAAGCAGATACGGCAGGATCAGCAATGCCAGCAAAAACATGACGAAACGCTTTGCCAACGTGCGAAAATCCACCTTCGGACTGCTCCGGTCTTCCGCCAGCACGGCGTAGTCTGCGTCGCTTTCAGGCGTGCTGCTCAATGTTTTCCCACCCAGGCTGATCGAAGCCTTTCATATTCCATTGCCATGTTCAAGGCGAGTCCGGTCATATGGGTTCCCTCAGGGAATCACGAAAAGGTTTGCCTGGCTCCGCGTGGCATGCCAAAGAGCGCCATATGGACGCTGTTATGACGACTTTTGAAACGCGGCTGCGCGACAGCGCGGCAAAGACCGAAGCTCTGCTGGAACGCCTGCTTTCAAGCGACGTTCGCCCGGATGAGATCGCTCGCCCGCAGAACCTTCTCGACGCCATGCGCCATGGCGTGCTGAACGGCGGAAAACGGCTGCGGCCGTTCCTCGTCATCGAAAGTGCTGCCCTTCTCGGCGGCAACGAACAGGCGGCGCATCATGTCGGCGCGGCACTCGAATGCATGCATTGTTATTCGCTCGTCCATGACGATCTGCCAGCGATGGACAATGACGACCTGCGTCGTGGCCAACCCACGGTCCACCGCAAGTTTGATGAAGCAACGGCGATTCTCGCGGGCGACAGTCTTTTGACGCAGGCATTCGACATCATTGCGTCCGACGACAATCCGCTTGAGGCCGATCGCAAGGCAGCTCTGGTGCTGGCATTGGCGCGCGCCGCCGGTATCGGCGGTATGGCGGGTGGGCAGGCGCTGGACCTTGCGGCCGAAAAGCAGGCTCCCGATGAGGCCGGTATCGTCACTTTGCAGGCGATGAAAACCGGTGCGCTCATCCGTTTTGCCTGCGAGGCAGGTGCCATCATCGCCGGAAGCGATACGGTGGAACGGCAGAGGTTGCGCGTCTTCGGCGAAAAGATCGGTCTGGCCTTCCAGCTTGCCGACGATCTCCTGGATCTGACGGCCGATGCGGCAACCATGGGCAAGGCAACGGGCAAGGATGCCGCTCGCGGCAAGGGCACGCTGGTTGCGCTGCGTGGCGAAACCTGGGCGCGCGAGAAACTTCGTGAGCAGGTTACGGAAGCAGCTGAACTGCTTTCACCCTATGGCGCCAAGGCCGATGTCCTGATTGCCGCGGCGCGGTTCATCGCCGAGCGCAAGAACTGAGCCGGACGTTCCGGCTCAGCGTTTTCCCGAGATAGATCAGCCCTGCGTCAGCGGTGAAATCAGCACTTCTACACGGCGGTTCTGCGCTCGGCCGTCCGGCGTCGCATTGGATGCGATCGGCTGCGACGGGCCAAAGCCAAGGGTCGAGATACGGCGCTGGTCAACACCGCGCGCGCCGAGGTAGTTGGCGACAGACGCCGCACGACGCTCCGAAAGCGCCTGATTGTGCTGGAGGCTACCCGTCGAATCCGTATGACCATTGATGTCGATCAGGGTACGGTTGAACTTGTTCAGCACGATCCCGACGGAATCGAGTGTCGCATAGAACGGCGGAATGACCTGATCCTGATCGGTCGCGAAGGTAATGTTCGATGGCATGTTCAGGACGATGCTGTCGCCGCGACGGGTCACGGAAACGCCTGTGCCCTGCAGTTGCTGGCGAAGTTCGGCTTCCTGGTTGTCCATATAGCCGCCGATCGCGCCACCGGCCAATGCGCCGATGCCTGCACCGATCAGGGCGTTACGACCCTTGTTGCCACCGCCGATGGCAAGACCACCAATAGCACCAGCGACAGCGCCGATGCCCGCGCCACCCGCCATGTTGGAAACCTTCTGCTCACCGGTATAGGGATCGGTGGTCGTGCAGGCAGAAAGATATGTCGCGCAGACGGCAACGATCGCGATTTTTTTGATCATGTGTTTTGATGCTCCGAGTGGTTCAGGAGGTATGAAAGAGGATTTCCGGCCTTTTCACGGTCATCGTTACTCCGCCGCGTCTTTTCGGCCAAAACGCTTTTCGATGTAGTCGATCACGAGCGCTTCGAAATCGCCAGCGATGTTCGGGCCACGCAGGGTGAGCGCCTTCTCGCCATCGATGAAGACAGGTGCGGCCGGGCTTTCACCGGTTCCCGGCAGCGAAATGCCGATATCAGCATGTTTGCTCTCGCCCGGACCGTTGACGATACAGCCCATGACCGCAACATTGAGCGCTTCGACACCTGGATATTTTTCCCGCCAGACCGGCATGTTCTTGCGAATGTCGTTCTGGATGTTCTGCGCCAGTTCCTGAAACACCGTGGACGTGGTACGGCCGCAACCGGGACAAGCCGCCACGACCGGAATGAACTGACGGAAGCCCATGACCTGCAAAAGTTCCTGCGCCACCTGCACCTCGCGGGTGCGGTCACCGTTCGGCTCCGGTGTCAGAGAGACGCGGATCGTGTCGCCGATGCCGTGCTGCAGGACATAGCCCATGGCCGCAGACGAGGCGACGATACCCTTGGAACCCATGCCCGCTTCGGTCAGGCCAAGATGCAGCGCATGGTCGGAACGTTCGGACAGCATCGAATAGACGGCGATCAGATCCTGCACCTGGCTGACCTTGGCCGACAGGATGATGCGGTTGCGCGGCAAACCGATGTCTTCGGCAAGCTCGGCAGAAATCAGCGCCGACTGGACGATGGCTTCGCGCGTGACTTGGCGGGCGGAGAGCGGAAAACCCTCCTCCTTGTTCTTGTCCATCAGGGTCGTCAGCAGTTCCTGATCGAGCGACCCCCAGTTGACGCCGATGCGTACGGGCTTGTCGTAGCGGATCGCCATCTCGATGATATCGCCGAACTGCTTGTCCTTCTTGTCCTTGAATCCGACATTGCCCGGGTTGATGCGATATTTCGCCAGCGCCTCGGCACAGGCCGGGTGATCGGCCAGCAGCTTGTGGCCGATATAATGGAAGTCACCCACCAGCGGGACGTCCAGACCAAGCCGCAACAGGCGATCACGGATTTTCGGAACGGCCGCAGCACTTTCATCGCGATCGACGGTGATGCGGACGATTTCCGATCCGGCCCGGGACAGCGCCGCCACCTGCTGTACAGTGGCGTCGATGTCTGCAGTATCGGTATTGGTCATGGATTGCACGACCACGGGCGCACCACCTCCAACGATGACACCACCCACATCCACAGCGACAGATGCGCGGCGGGGCTTCGGATCGTAATCGGCGTGTGACGTCATTTTTGTCTCTGGGCTTGCGGCAAATCTGGCTATTGAGGTGAAACAAGGGTGAGGCCTTGTCAACACCCAACGCTCATGTGCTTCTACTTTACCGCAATCGTGGCAAAATTCGAGACGGCTATTCCCGCCCTGCGCCATCGGCATGGCGCGCCAGCCTCGAAAGCAACAGCACCACGACATGTAGCAACGGCAGGCAGACGAAGACGAGGGCCAGACCGGTGTGTTCGGCGATGAAACCGATAGCAGACGGCGCAACCAGAATCCCAGAATAACCCATGGTGGTGACGACCGACAGCCCGATCCCCGGCGCCAGTCCCGGCATGTTGCCGGCAGCCGAAAAGGCAATCGGCACCATGTTGGAAATACCGATACCCGCTACGGCAAAGCCGATGATTGCAAGAGTGGAGTTTCCGGCAAGACCGGCGGTCAACAAGCCGATGATCGACATCGTCGAACAGAAACGCAAAGTGTTGACCGCACCGAAACGATCCCGGACGAGATCACCCGCAAATCGCATCACGGCCATCGTCAGGGAGAACGCAGCGAACGCAAAGCCGGACTGCGAGACGGAAGCGCCGAGTTCGTTGCGCAGATAAAGAGCACCCCAATCAAGGATCGCACCTTCCGGGATCATCGAGAACAATGCCATCAGGCCTATGATCCATGGCAGCGGCGTTAACGGCAGGCCGCCCTTCGGACGTTCCTCTTCTGCATGCGGACGGTCAGCAAAAACGCGGGGCCAGGCCACGACCAGCATCACCAGTGCAACAAGCGTCAACGCGATCGCGTGTCCGTTCGCGCCGATCGCGTTGATGAGATATCCGCCGAAACCGGCACCGATCAGACCTCCGAGGCTCCAGAAGGCATGGCAGGACGACATGATCGCACGGCGCATGTCGCGTTCGACAGCAACCGCATTCGCGTTCATGGCCACGTCCATCGCCCCTGTCAGACCGCCGAACAGGAAAACGGCAATAACGCCCACCCAGATCGTATTCGCCCAGGTGATGAACAGCAGGGTCGGCAGAAATAGAACGGCTGCGGCCAGAGAAACGGTACGCGAACCGAAACGGGCAATCTGCGAGCCGGCAACCGGCATGAACAGAAGCGAACCGATACCGAACACCAGAATGACAAGACCGAGCGCACTTTCGCTCAAAGAGAGCCGGGTCGAAAATTCGGGAATTTTCGGCGCCCATGACCCCATCATGAAACCGTTCATCAAAAACAGCAGCGAAACGCCAAGCCGGTTGCGCGTGAAATAGGATGCGCGTGCCGGTGTGGATGCAAAAGTCGCAGGACCGTTCATCAAAAAATCCTTCAGGCTTGAACGCGGTCAATCGGCACCGCGGAGGTATCTGCAAAACGTAGATTTACGCCGCGCGCCATAAGCACATCGACAGTCTCCTGTTCAATGTCACGCTCCAGCGCGAGCGAAAGCGTTGGCGAAAGGTCATGGACATGAAATGCAGCCCTGTGGCCAAGCTTTTCTGTCGTGATGGCGGCCACGACCCGTTCGCTGGCACTGCATGCCAGCCTTTTGAAAACGGCGTCCTCGAACACATCGGCCGACAGGCCGGTTTCAGTGCTCATGCCGCAGACGCCGAGAATGCACAGGTCCGGCCGCATGAGTTCAAGCTGCCGCAGCGCCATGGCGTCAATCGCGGCACCAACCGCCGGATCGACCTTTCCGCCGATCAGAACGAGATCGATCCCCGTACGGCCCGTCAGCTCGGCAGCGATCGCAGGCGTGTTCGTCACCACAGTCAGTGGCACATCTACCGGAATTGCACGCGCAATCGCGAGATTGGTGGATCCCGCATCGATAAAGACAACCATTCCGGCTTCAAGGAGCGGTACAACCGCAGCGGCAAGAAGCGCCTTGCGGTCGGCATCTTCAGCGATACGCGTCTTCAATGGTACAGTGCTGCTCTCGGCAAGCAGTGCTCCGCCATAGACTCTCTGGCACTCGCCCCTTCCCGCCATCTCGCGCAGATCACGACGGATGGTATCTTCGGAAACACCGAAACTTTCGGCAAGGGTCTGCGCCAGCACACGGCCGCTTTGCCGCAACCGCGCGAGGATGAGCGCCTGCCGCTCACTGACAAAATGTTCGTTCATATCGCTTCACGGATAAACATGTAGAAACGTGCAAGAACACGCATATTTTAGTTTTACCGAAAGCGCAACAGCAAAACGCCCGCCAAAATGGCGGGCGCCGTGCAAATTCAACGCTATTCGCTGGTTGCTGATTAACCGGCGTAAGCCAGCAGCAAATCCTTTGCATCGATCTGATCGCCCTGCCGGACGAGGACTTCTGCGATTTTCCCTTCCCGCTCGGCATGCAGCGCCGTTTCCATTTTCATGGCCTCAATGGAGAGCAGCACGTCGCCTGCCTTCACCGCCTGCCCCGGGCTCACGAAGACGCGGCTGATGACACCCGGCATCGGGGCGCCGACATGGACAGCGTTGCCCGGCTCCGCCTTGCGACGGACGGCAGAACCGGTTGCGCCATGAGCACGATCCGGAACCTTGATACGGCGTGGCTGGCCGTTGATCTCGAAGAACACCGTCACCATGCCCTTGTCATCCGTGCCGGACGATGCCTGATTGACGATCACCAGCGTCTTGCCGCGCTCGATGTCAGCAAACAGTTCCTCACCGTCCTCCATCCCGTAGAAATAGGCATGGGTCGGCAGCACCGAAACCGGACCATAGGTTTCCGCCGTCAGGGCAAAATCCGTGAACACCTTCGGATACATCAGATAGGAGGCGAACTCGAAGTCGTCGACCGAACGCTCGAGCTTCGTCTCGATCGCCTTGCGCTCCGCATCCAGATCGGCATCGGCCAGAAGCGAGCCAGGGCGCACCGTATACGGTGCATCGCCCTTCAGCGCCTTTTTCTGCAACGCTTCCGGCCAGCCGCCCGGCGATTGGCCCAGATCGCCTTTCAGCATCGAAACTACCGATTCGGGGAAGGAGACTTCCTTGTCAGGGTTTTCGACGTCGGAAACCGTCAGATCCTGACTGACCATCATCAATGCCATGTCGCCCACCACCTTGGAGGAGGGCGTGACCTTGACGATATCGCCGAACATCTGGTTGGCGTCGGCATAGGCCTGCGCCACCTCATGCCAGCGGCTTTCAAGGCCGAGCGAGCGGGCCTGCTCCTTGAGGTTGGTGAACTGACCGCCCGGCATTTCGTGCAGATAGACTTCCGAAGCCGGTCCCTTGAGATCGCTTTCGAAGGCGGCGTACTGATTGCGAACTGCCTCCCAATAGAAGGAAATGCGGCGGATCCATTCGGCATCCAGCCCCGTATCGCGTTCGGAACCGGCAAGCGCTTCGACGATGGAGCCCAGGCACGGCTGCGAGGTATTGCCGGAGAATGCGTCCATGGCCGCATCCACCGCATCCACACCGGCATCCACGGCAGCAAGCACCGTCGCGGCAGAGATGCCGGACGTATCGTGCGTGTGGAAGTGGATCGGCAGACTGGTCGCCTCACGCAAGGCCTTGAACAGAACTCTTGCCGCCGCAGGCTTCAGCAGACCCGCCATGTCCTTGACGGCGATGATATGCGCACCGGCCTTTTCGAGATCGGCGGCAAGCCCGGTGTAATATTTGAGGTCGTATTTCGGGCGCGCGGAATTGAGAAGATCGCCCGTGTAGCAGATCGCCGCTTCGCAGAGCTTGTTCTCTTCGGCAATCGCATCCATCGACACGCGCATGTTTTCGACCCAGTTCAGGCAGTCGAACACACGGAACAGGTCGATACCGCCCTTGGCGGCCTGACGAACGAAGTATTTCACAACGTTGTCGGGATAGTTCTTGTAGCCCACGCCATTGGCGCCACGCAGAAGCATCTGAAGCAGAAGGTTCGGCGCACCTTCACGGATGAGCGCTAAGCGCTCCCATGGATCTTCCGTCAGGAAGCGCATGGATACGTCGAATGTCGCACCACCCCAGCACTCGAGCGACAGAAGCTGTGGAAGCGCCTTCGCATAGGTACTCGCAACACCAGCAATGTCATGGGTTCTTACACGTGTCGCCAGCAGCGACTGATGACCGTCGCGCATCGTCGTGTCGGTGACGAGAACACGCTTTTCGTTGCGCATCCACTCCGAAAAGCCCTTCGGGCCAAGCTTGTCGAGCACCTGCTTCGTACCATCCGGCGTCGGCGCGTCGATGTAAGGCACGATCGGCTTGGCCGCCTTATCGGATGGCTTCGCACGCCCCTTGGTTTCCGGGTGACCGTTGACGGTGACGTCGGCCAGATAGGTCAGAAGCTTCGTTGCGCGATCCTGCCGCTTGACCTGCGCAAACAACTCGGGCGTCGAATCGATGAAGCGCGTCGTATAGGTATTATCGCGGAACTTCGAATGGCCGATGATGGCTTCGAGGAAGGTAAGGTTCGTGGCAACGCCGCGGATGCGGAATTCGCGCAAGGCGCGATCCATGCGGCTGATCGCCTCTTCCGGTCCCGGCGCCCACGCGGTCACCTTGACCAGCAGCGGATCGTAATACCGCGTGATGACCGCGCCCGTGTAGGACGTGCCGCCATCAAGACGGATACCGAAACCCGACGCCGAACGATAGGCGGTGATACGGCCATAATCTGGAATGAAGTTGTGCTCGGGGTCTTCGGTGGTGATGCGGCACTGGAGCGCATGCCCGTTGAGGCGAATGTTTTCCTGCTTGGGAACGCCCGATTCCGCCGTACCGATTGCGGCCCCCTCGAGGATATGGATCTGCGCCTTGACGATATCGATACCGGTGACCACTTCGGTCACGGTATGCTCCACCTGGATGCGCGGATTGACTTCGATGAAGTAGAATTTGCCGGTATCGGCATCCATCAGATATTCGACGGTGCCTGCCCCGATATAGTTGGTCGCAGCGGCGATCTTCAGCGAATAATTGGCAAGTTCCTGACGCTGCGCTTCACTGAGATAAGGTGCCGGAGCGCGCTCCACGACCTTCTGGTTGCGGCGCTGGATCGAACAATCGCGCTCGAACAGGTGAACGACATTCCCATTCGTGTCGCCAAGAATCTGACTTTCGACGTGGCGGGCTCGTTCAACCAGCTTTTCCAGATAAACCTCGTCCTTGCCGAACGCCGCCTTGGCCTCGCGCTTTGCTTCCGTCACCTCGCGGGCAAGGTCTTCCTTCTTGCGGATGGCTCGCATGCCGCGGCCACCACCGCCCCAGGAGGCCTTGAGCATGACCGGATAGCCGATCTCCTCGGCCATGCGCTCCACTTCGGCCATATCGTCAGGCAGCGGTTCGGTTGCGGGAACAACGGGAACGCCAACCGAAATCGCCAGATTGCGGGCGGCGACCTTGTTGCCGAGCTGGCGCATGGTATCGGCAGTCGGGCCAATGAAGATGATTCCTGCCTCGTTGCAGGCCTCTACAAATTCGGGGCTTTCCGACAGGAGCCCGTAACCGGGGTGGATGGCATCCGCGCCGGCCAGTCTGGCAACCCGAATGATCTCCTCGATCGAAAGATAGCTTTCAATCGGCCCCATGTCTTTTGCAAGGTGCGGTCCACGTCCTACCTGATAACTCTCGTCCGCCTTGAAACGATGGAGCGACAGCTTGTCCTCCTCAGCCCAGATAGCGACTGTTTTTATTCCAAGCTCATTGGCTGCCCGGAAAACACGGATCGCTATTTCAGAGCGGTTCGCGACAAGTAGTTTCGAAATTTTCAAGACTGTCTCCCCAGAAACAAAAGAAGTTTTCTGCTGCACCGCGAAATTAAGCAGCAAAAAACGATCTTGGAAAGACCATTTACGGCCGGAAGCGACTGCACCGGCCCTCTGGGGGCATAGAATTTTTAAATCGATTGAAAAACTTCAACCAACTTTCATCGTCTCAAGGGTGTGGCTTAGAGACCGAAGTTAGCTAAGCAGGCCACGCCGAAAAGCGAGAGCAATCGTATGCTGTCGGTTTTTGGCGCTGAAGCGACGCTGTATTCCATTGATGTACCAGTCGACGGTATGACTGGAGATCGACAGTTTACGCCCGATTTCCGTCGACGTCATACCGTCAGCCATCAATGTCAGCACCTCCATTTCCCGTTTCGTCAACTCCGGAGAGGACATTTCAGGAAGATTGAGAATAGAGTTGGCCTGACCTGAAAGATCGAGCAAGCGCCAGAACACAGCGCGCATCGCAGAATCAAACAGTTCGATATCGATGGCCTTCAATTGCCTGTCCTGCCCACCGATGAACACCGCCCCGATAAATCCAGCCCGCCCGTGAACCGGAAAGGCGTATCCACCTTCCAGCCCGTAGCGGCTGGCGTCGTGAAAAAAGCTGGCCGCCCTTTTTCGATGCATTGCCCGCGGCAGCTCACCCAGCGCATCTTTCCAGTGAAACGGCTTGTGCACCATGCCGATCAGCTTTTTGACCGGATCGACGAGGCTATACTTTTTGGCGCGATATACGTCCAACCAGCCATCCGGCAGGTTCTGAGCAAGGATGTATCCACCAGACGTGAGGTCGCCGGCCATGCGTCTGCTGACAATAAAATACTCAAAACCGTATTGTTTAAGGAAAGCCGTAAATTCCGAGCGGACATCATCCACGTTTCCGATCTGATGGCATGTGGAGATGAAATGAACGATACTATGCATAAAGACGCATGCCCAAAGCTTCGCGTGTTGACAGGTGATTGATGGACATGGTCCCGCAGTGACGTCATGTTACTCGGGCGCCGGTACAGGGAGATTGCGCAGAACGTCGTTATCAATCACTGAAACGATACCGCAAAATCTTGTTAGGGCAACTCCAGACATTGGTGCAGCGATTGCTCGACCAAATGGCATGGAGATATTTGTTAAGGCACCATTCAGACAGAAAGAGCGATAATCGAGGAGATTTCGCTGCCTTGCGCAGCTTTACGCAAGCGCAAGGGTTCGGAAAACGGCCCATCAACCGCTAGACAAAAGACGCCCGGATTGGATTGAAAATTTGACTTTGTTTCAGGTTTACACGCGCGCTCTGCGCTATCTGACCGTCCACAAATGGCGCGTGACGGTCGTCGTCATTGCCAACGTCATTCTTGCCGCAATCACCATCGCCGAACCCGTTCTTTTCGGGCGGATCATCGACGCCATCTCCTCCGGCTCGGATGTCACGGCCATTCTTGCGCTTTGGGCAGGTTTCGGCGTTTTCAACACGGTCGCTTACGTTGCCGTCGCCCGCGAGGCTGACAGGTTGGCGCATGGCCGCCGCGCCACGCTTCTGACGGAGGCGTTCGGACGCATCATTTCCATGCCTCTGTCCTGGCATCACCAGCGTGGAACCTCGAACGCCCTGCATACATTGCTTCGCGCCAGCGAAACGCTGTTCGGCCTCTGGCTGGAATTCATGCGTACGCATCTGGCGACATTCGTGGCCCTCGTGCTTCTGGTGCCGACCGCCATGTCGATGGATCTCCGCCTCAGCTTCGTGCTGATCGGCCTCGGCATCGTCTATTGGTTCATCGGCAAGTGGGTGATGGGCCGGACGAAGGACGGTCAGGCGTCCGTCGAGGAACATTATCACAGCGTTTTTGCGCATGTCAGCGATTCCATCAGCAACGTTTCTGTGCTGCACAGCTACAACCGCATCGAAGCGGAAACGAAAGCGCTGAAGTCGTTCACGGAAAAGCTGCTGAGCGCCCAGTATCCGGTTCTCGACTGGTGGGCATTCGCCAGCGCGCTGAACCGCACGGCATCCACCGTTTCAATGATGATCATTCTCATCATCGGCACCATTCTCGTGAAGAACGGCGAGCTACGCGTCGGCGATGTCATTGCATTCATAGGCTTCGCAAACCTGCTCATTGGCCGCCTGGACCAGATGCGCCAGTTCGTGACGCAGATTTTCGAGGCCCGCGCCAAGCTTGAAGACTTCTTCGTTCTGGAAGATTCCGTGAAGGAACGCGAAGAGCCGGGCAATGCCGGTGAACTGACCAACGTTTCGGGCACCGTGGAATTCAGGAACATCAACTTCGGTTTTGCCAATACGAAGCAGGGCGTTCACGACATTTCATTCACCGCCAAGGCCGGTGAAACAGTGGCGATCGTAGGCCCGACGGGTGCCGGCAAGACTACGCTCATCAATCTCCTGCAGCGTGTCTACGACCCGAACTCCGGCCAGATTCTGATCGACGGAACAGATATTTCGACCGTTACCAAGCAGTCGCTGAGAAATTCCATAGCAACCGTCTTCCAGGACGCCGGACTGCTCAACCGCTCGATCAAGGAAAACATCCGGCTTGGTCGCGAGTCGGCAACCGATGCGGAAGTCATTGAAGCAGCAGCAGCAGCGGCCGCCACCGATTTCATCGACAGCCGCATCAACGGTTATCTGACGCAGGTCGGAGAACGCGGCAACCGGCTTTCCGGAGGCGAGCGCCAGCGCATCGCTATCGCCCGCGCCATCCTCAAGAATGCACCGATCCTCGTCCTCGACGAAGCGACCAGCGCCCTCGATGTAGAAACCGAGGCTCGCGTGAAGGCTGCAGTGGATGCGCTTAGAAAGAATCGTACGACATTCATCATTGCGCACCGCCTCTCGACGGTCAGAGACGCCGATCTCGTGCTGTTCCTCGATCAGGGCAGGATCATTGAAAAGGGTACGTTCGATGAACTGAGCCAGCGTGGCGGACGCTTCACGTCGCTGCTGCGCGCCAGCGGGCTGCTGACGGACGAAAGCGGCAACGGCCAGCCGAAGGCAATTGCTTCTTAACATCCCAAATCGAGATCCTTTCCATTGAACGGGCGGACAGGCAATGTCCGCCCGTTTTGTTGTTGATGGCCTACGGGCGCATCGGCAGAAAAACCGGGACCGATTTTCAGAAAAGACCGACGCATGGATTTGACGAGCGGCAGCGCCTTTTGCCCGCGAGAAAAGACGCGCTTGCGCACAGCCACACCGGCGCAAAGTCTTGCTTGTAAAACCGAGACTTGGCGGATTGCCGCGAACGGCACGTCGCGACTTTACCTTAGAGCAAATGTAGGGCTTGGCTTGAGCTGGAGGCACTGTCGACCACCCGGCCGACCCGGCAGTCATGAACGCTCGCAACGCAACGCAATGCCACGCCCTTCGCGTGAAATCACACGGCGACAGGTGCGGCTGTGCGTTGTTCTCTCTCCAGTTCAGGGATCCGGCACTCTGCGCAAGACCGGCCAGACAAAGTGGACGCATATCGACCACTCATAGCGGGTCTTGGCTTATCGCTTCCCACGCTGACGCATCATGTGCGGCCCAGCAAAGCCTCATCACCACAGCCATCTTGAGAGCATGATTGCGCATTCCAAACAGCGCGCGGCGCTTTGGAAAACAAAAAAGCCCCCGCTCTCGGCAGGGGCTTTTTTCTCTATTCGGTAGTTTTATCAGCGAGAGGTCTGAGTCTCAGCCGATCTGAACCACGCCATTTTCGTTGGCTACGGCTTTTCCGTCAACGGTGATGGAAACCTCCGCAGTACCAGCCTTGCGGCTGACGGAGATATCCCGCGTCTTGCCATTCAGCGTGATCTTGGCCGAGAAGCCGCTCCAGTCATCCGGAAGGACCGGGGAAATCTGCAGCTTGCTGTCGATGCGGCTGATCCCGAGAATGCCCTCGACGGCAGCCCGGTAGAGCCAGCCAGCAGAACCGGTGTACCAGCTCCAGCCGCCACGCCCCGCATAGGCGGCATCCCCGCCATAGACATCCGCCGTCACCACGTAGGGCTCGACACGATATGTCTGCGACGCGTCGCGATCGAGCGCGTGGTTGACCGGGTTCAGCAACTTGAAGCAGTTCCATGCATCCTGATTGCGGCCCTGCTTCGCCAGCGCCAGTACGACCCATGTTGCGGCATGCGTGTACTGACCGCCGTTTTCGCGTACACCCGGCGGATAACCCTTGATGTAACCCGGGTCATGCGACGTCTGCGAGAAAGGCGGCGTGAACAGGCGGATGATGCCGGTCTTTTCATCGACCAGATGTTCGAGAACGGCATCCATTGCCAGACGCGACCGTCCTGCTTCACCTTCGCCCGACAGGACGCTCCAGCTCTGGCCGAGCGAATCGATACGGCATTCTTCGCTTTCCGACGACCCCATCGGGGTGCCGTCATCGAAGTAACCACGCCGGTAGTAACTGCCGTCCCAACCGGCCGTCTCGAGCGCAGCCCGGAGCTTTTCACGATGCGCCGCCCATTTGCCGACATGCGCATCATCGCCCCGCTTTTCAGCGATCGCGATGAAATCGCGCAACGCACCTGCGAGGAACCAGCCGAGCCAGACACTGGTACCCTTGCCGCCAACGCCGACACGGTTCATGCCGTCGTTCCAGTCGCCGCCGAGGATCAGCGGAAGACCGTTTTCGCCGGTTCGCTGGATCGCCAGATCGAGCGCCAGTGCCGCGTGCTCGTAGAGGCTTGCGGATTTTTCGGCCGTTTCCGGCTGGAAGAAGGCATCGTGCTGCCCCGGCATCAGGGCCGGGCCTTTCAGGAAGGGAATGCTTTCATCAAGGATCGCAACATCGCCCGTCGCGGTGACGTACTGGTTGACGGCATAGGCAAGCCATACAACGTCATCAGAAATCGTCGTGCGAACGCCGGCGCCGGTCAGCGGCAGCCACCAGTGCTGCACGTCACCTTCCACGAACTGACGTCCGGCCGCACGCAGAATCTGGCTGCGAGCGAGATCCGGCTGATAAAGCAGGAAGGCCAGCGTGTCCTGAAGCTGATCGCGGAAGCCGAAGGCTCCACTCGACTGATAGAAGGCCGTTCGCGCCATGATGCGGCAGGCAAGAGCCTGATAAGGCAGCCAGCTGTTGACCATGTGGTTGAAGCCGGCATCCGGCGTCGATACCTGAAGCTGGCCGGTAAAGCTGCCCCAGAATGCCTTGCTTTCTTCCAGCGCGGTCTGGAAGTCCGCAGTGCGGGCGTCCTTCACCAGAGCCTGAGCCACGTCGGCGTTGTCCGCATCGCCGAGGACGAACATCATATGCCGCTCTTCACCGGGCTTCAGATGGATTTCCTGCATCAGCGCCGCGCACGGATCGCCATCCACCTCGATGTTCCCGGCAAGCACCGCGCCGGAAACGACGCTTTGCGGCGCCTGCACCGAACCGAAACGGCCGATGAACTCGCGGCGGCTGGTCGTGAAGCCACTCGCTTCGCTATCCATCGTCAGGAATGACGTCCGGGCATTGTAGTCGATGCTATAGGGGTTGGACGCGAAAATCGCACCGCTTTCGGCATCATGCCTGCTCAGAATGAACGGCGCGGACTTCTGGCCGTTATTGCCGAGAATCCATTCCACATAGGCGTAGACTTTCAGGCGGCGGTTCTTCGTTCCCTTGTTGCGAACGATGACCTGCGAATACTTGACCGGCTTTTCGCGGTCGACCGTCTGCGTGACTTCGACCTCAACCGTATCGGCCGTGCCAGTGAAGACGGAATAGCCAAGGCCATGACGGGCTTCGAAGACGGCTTCCGGATCACGCGACAGCGTGGCGAACGGCGTATAGACTTTTCCGGTTTCGACGTCGGACACGTAGAACGCCTCGCCCGGACGGTTGACGACCGGATCGTTGCTCCATGGCGTCAACTGGTAGTCGCGCGAGTTACGGCTCCAGGTGAAGCCTGCGCCTTCCGCAGAAATGTGGAAACCGAAGCTTTCGTTGGAAATGACGTTGATCCACGGATGCGGCGTCGACTGGCCGCCGTGCAGGCGCACGACATATTCCTGGCCGTTCTTGGTGAAACCACCAAAGCCATTCCAGAAATCCAGGTCTTCCGCATCCTCGACAGGCTCTGCAACCGGGAAAGCCGGCGCCGGCAGGCGGGCAAGCGCCGCTTCGGTGCTGCCATCCGGGCCGCGATGTGCCGCGAAAAGCGATACGGCGCGATTGATCTGATCGACGATCTTGCCGTTGCGAACGTGCAGAACCACACGCGACGCAGCAAGCAACGCCGCCCAGGTTTCCTCATCCATCAGGTCGCGACGGACGGAGAACACATGCGGTCGCCCACCATCGGCCGGATTGATACGACGCTGGCCCTCGGAAATATGATCCAGCGCGTGCTGCATGTCCTGTGCGTAGGACGCGGCACGCTCATTGACGATGACGAGATCGAAGATCACGCCACGCGACCGCAGATATTCATGGGCGCTCAACGCCTCGCGGGCGATGTCCATGTCCATGTCATCGTTGATGCGCAGCGAGAAAATCGGGAAGTCGCCGGAAATGGCAAGCGGCCACAGCGCGCGCTGTGAGGCAAGCCCGGTCTTGAGCGTTTCCGAATCCGCACGCAGATGCATGTCGGGATAGGTAAGGTAGCGGCCAAGATGCTGGAAGGCCGCCGCCTGCTGCGAGGTGACGCCGACATGGCGCATCTGCACCTGCGTGCGCGTCCAGGCATGAACGAGTTCATGCGCGAAGGCATCCGGATGGCGATAGCGATCGATCGCCTTGTCGACTTCCTCACGGCTTGGCGCCGCAATCGTCCAGAATATGACGCTGACCTTCTTGCCAGCCGGAACTCGCACGGTGCGCCGCAGCGATAGGACGGGGTCGAGCGTGAAGCCGTCGGCGCTCGAAAGCGTCGCGCCGGCATCGAAGGCGGCTGCTTCCGCCAGCGAACGGCCACGGCCGATGAACTTGGCACGATCCGTTTCGAATTCCGTCGGACGCGACGGGCCTGCATTGTCGGCAGCCAGATGCGCGATGACCGTACCCGGCTCATTCGGGCTGCGGCGGTTACGCCATGCCCGGATGACGTCGCCACGACGACCGATCTCGGTCTGCACGAACATGCGCGAGAACAGCGGGTGCGCGTTGTCGTCGTCTTCCGACGCGATGACCGGCTCCATGTAGGAGGTCACTTCAATGTAGCGGTCTTCCGAACCGACATTGAGCATCGTCACGCGACGGCCTTCCGCATCATGCTCGGTGGCAACAATGCATTCGACCACGCTCTGGAGATCGCCGACAGTCTTGTGGAACTCGGCCTTGTCGTCGGTGAAGATCGTTTTCGTCTTTTCACCTTCGATGACACGCGGCTCCGCGGTCGCACTCCACCACTGGCCGGACGTCGTATCGCGCAGGAAGATGAAGGTTCCCCAGCGATCTTCGGTCGGATCGGCCTTCCAGCGGGAGATCGCCTGACCGTTCCACTTGGAATAACCGGCGCCCGTGGACGTCAGCATGGTCGAATAATGACCATTCGACAGGAACACCACTTCGCGGTCGCGAACGGCCGGATCGGCAATCGTGCGAACTTCGGCGCGCAGCAGATCCGCCTGCTCCTTGCCGGGCGTTTCCGGCTCGTATTTTGCGCTCATGACAGGCACTTCGCGTGGCGCCTTTTCCTGCAGCAGCAGTTCCGCCGCCTCGATCACCGGATCGGAATGGAAAAGTTCACGCAGCACGCCATCGAACGCGACGTTGGCAACGGCGGCAATCGACATGCCGTGATGGTGTGCATAGTAGTTGTAGACCACCGCACAGACCTTGCCATCCGGTACACGCGTCGGCGTGAAGTCCACCGCATCGTGGAAACCGTACTGGCCGAGCGCACCGAGCTTGCGCAGCTTGTCGAGGTTTTCCAGAGCGCCTTCCGGATCGTACTGGCTGGCGAGGATCGACGCGTAGGGCGCAATCACCGCATTCTGGCCAAGGCCGCGCTTGAGGCCAAGCGTCGGCACACCGAAGTTGGTGTACTGGTAGTTCATGTTGTGATCGCGGGCGTTGAAGGCCGCTTCGGAAATGCCCCACGGCGTCCCCAGACGGCGGCCATGGTTCATCTGTTCCTTGACGATCAGATTGTTGGTCTGGTTGAGGATACCACCCTGACGCTCCTGCATGACGAGCGGCGGCATCAGATATTCGAACATCGAGCCGGACCAGGACACCAGTGCGCCCTGCGCGCCGATCGGCACGACCTGACGTCCAAGGCGATACCAGTGCTCCGTCGGCAGATCGCCCTTGGCGATAGCGAACAGGCTGGTCAGACGGCATTCGGATGCCAGAAGGTCGTAGCAGGCCTCGTCCAGCTCCTTGCTTTCCACACGATAACCGATCGACAGCAGACGGCGATCCTTACGGTAGAGGAACGTGAAGTCCATCGAGAAGGCAAGGTTTCGGCTGCGGTCGCGCAGCGATGTCAGGCGCTGACGCAGCGGCTCCATATTGGTCAGGTCGATGGCGCTGTCGGCGATATGCGCCTCGCAGCATTCGACAAGCAGCTGGGCCCAACGGGTCACTTCAGTGCTCTGCGTCGACTTCACTTCATGGTCCACGTTGGTGGCCAGCTTCTGGATATCGCGCGCAAGAACAGCAAGGTTGATGACGCGGATCGAGGCGAACTCATGCTCGCGCTTGACCGAAGCCAGAGCGTTGGAGAAGCCGATGATGCGCTCTTCCAGACGGCGATGCAGAGGACGAAGGTTCTTGCGGTCGTCCGGCAGAGCCTTCAGCGTCTCACGAAGGATGCCGGCGACATCGCCGATACCGTCGAGATTACCCTGAAGATGCGCGGATGGCGCTTCTGCCCAATCACGGCAGGCCGACGAAACGGCAATCAGGTGACCAGCAAGGTTGCCGCTGTCGACCGCTGAAACGTAGCGAGGGCCAAGCGTCTGCAAGGTATCCGTGTGATACCAGTTGTAGAGATGGCCGCGATATTTGTCCATCTTTTCGACGGTCGTGATCGTGTTTTCGATCCGCTCGATGGTTTCAGCGAAACTGATCCAGCCGAACTGACGCGCCGAAATCGCCGACAGCAGATAAACGCCGATGTTGGTTGGCGACGTGCGCGAGGCAACGATCGGCTCAGGCGTTTCCTGGAAGTTGTCCGGTGGCAGATAGTTTTCCTGCGGTGTGACGAAGGCTTCGTAATAACGCCATGTGCGACGGGCGATCTTGCGCAGTTCGAAGGAGACATGCTCCGACACGAACATGCGGTCTTCGGTTTCGGCCGACTGGCTGACGTACCACGCGACAGCGGGTGACAGAACCCACAGCAGCGCGAAAGGAATGCCGATCAGGAAGGCATTGTCGCCGGGCAGCGCCGCAAACAGCAGGCCGAGCAGTGCAACGACCGGCGCATGCCACATCTGGCGGTAATAACCGAGCACGCTTCTCTGCGCACTCGACTGGATCGAGGCGGCAGTACGCCACTCCAGCATCAGCTTGCGGCTGACCAGCAGGCGATAGAGCGAACGCGCAATCGCATCCGTCATCATGCAGGCGGCATCGGCAATGAAGACGATGCGGAGTGCAACCTGCGCATTGGTGGCGCGGATTTCAGACCAGATGGTATGGAAATGCGCCTGCGGCACGATATCGGTCGAGCGCGGCACAAGGCCGGAAAGAAGCGAAAGGGTCGGCGCCACGAACAGCGAGAAGATCAGCAGGATCTGCCAGATCAGCGCGCCCAGCGGATCCATGAAGTACCAGCCGAGGATGGACGCGAAGAACCACGCGATCGGGGTCAGCGAACGGCGCAGGTTATCGACCATCTTCCAACGGCCGATGGCAGTCACGCCGCGTGCACGGTCGAGGATATAAGGCAAGAGCTGCCAGTCGCCACGCGCCCAGCGATGCTGGCGCGACACTTCCACCTCGTAGCGGGTCGGGAAATCCTCGACCAGCTCCACGTCGGTCACCAGCGCGCAGCGCGCGAACGAACCTTCGAGAAGATCGTGGCTGAGAATGGAGTTTTCCTCGATGCGACCCTTCAAAGCCGCTTCGAAGGCATCCACGTCATAAAGGCCCTTGCCCGTGAACGTACCTTCGGAGGTCAGATCCTGATAAACGTCGGAAACGGTAAAGACGTAAGGGTCGATACCGCGATTGATCGAAAAGACGCGTTGGAAGACCGAGGCGTCCTTGCCGGTCGTCAGGGACGGCGTGACACGCGGCTGCAGCAGGCCGTAACCTTCAACGACCCGGCCCGACACCGGATCGATGACCGGACGGTTGATCGGGTGATGCATCTTGCCGACCAGCTTGGTCACCGCATCACGCATCAGACGCGTATCGGCGTCCAGCGTCATGACATATTTCACGTCGGCCGGAACAATATTGGCGCCGCTGAGGAAGGTGGTATCCTTGTCTCCGCGCAGCAGCATGTTCAGTTCATGCAGCTTGCCACGCTTGCGCTCCCAGCCCATCCAGCAGCCTTCCGCCGGATTGTAGAGGCGGCGGCGATGCAGGAGGTAGAACCGTGTCTTGCCGTCAAAGGCATAACGGCTGTTCAGCGCGGCGATCTCACGCTTCGCATATTCGAGAATCTCGAGGTCATCGCCGGACTGCTCCTGCTGCCCGTCCCGCCAGTCGCTGACCAGCGAGAAATAGATTTCACCGTGCGGATTGGCGAGATAGTGCACTTCGATGTTGCGCATCATCTCATCGACGCTGTCACGGCTGGTCAGCATGCAGGGCACGGCCACCAGCGTTCGCGCGTCTTCGGGGATCCCGTTCTTGAATTCGTATCCGACCAGACGGAACGGCTTCACGAAGAAGGTTACCAGCGTATTGAAAAGACCTGTCGCACCTTCCGAGGCAGGCAGCGCGAACATCAGCAGGAAAGCCGTCACCACATACCAGGGCATGCCAGCTTCGGCCAAGAACCAGCCCACGGCCAGCATTGCAGCGGCGGTAATCAGCAGGACCGGTGCTGCAATCGACAGCCAGTTGAAGCTGCGCATCGAGCGGACGATGTGCTGGGATACCAGCGGCCGGTAGGCGATCTGCTTTTCAAGATCGAAGCGTTTCTGTCCGACGAGCACAGATCCGACATTGACGCGTTCACCGTCGTTTCCGGCAGCGGACTGAACGGAACGCGCCATTTCCACGGCAGCGCGGGCAACCTCGACTTCGGTCTTCGGCGAACGTCGCGCCAGAAGCTCGATGGTGTTGCGATAGGTATTGCGCGAGCCGAAATCGAGCGTTTCGTAATCCGTTTCCTCGCGCAGAACCTTGTCGATGTGGCTGACTTCCTCGAACCAGACCGACCATTCCGTATCGTCGATTTCGCGCAGGCTCCTGACGATGTTACCCATCGTCACGTTACCGGAGGCGAGGCGGTTGTGCTCCGCCATCATCACGTTTTCAGCATCCGTACCGGCGGCATGCAGGCGCTCTTCGAGCCAAGCCAGCGCAAAGCCGGACGTCTGCGAGCCGTTTCTCAGACGATAGAGGAACTGGGTTGCAAAGGTAGGATCGTCAACCAGCGAATTGACCTGGCCGAGCAATGCTGCCGATGCTTCGGCATCGTTCAGGCGGATGATCTCGTCGACAACCTCGTTCGCCTTCTGGCGCATGCGGCGCGAGCGCTCGACACGAATGGAGATGCGGCGCAGGTTTTCGATAAGAACGAAACGGATGATGGATGGCAGCGCCCACAGCTCACCGATCTGCAGGGTCTTGGAGGTCTGGTAGCCATCGACCAGCGCCGTCATGTTCTCGCGGGTGACCGTGCTGTGCGTGTGCGCCACATAAAGCCAGCCGAGCGCCATGACGCGGGGGATGGTGACGCCACCAACCGTCATCGTCGGCAATTGACGATAGAACTTGCGCGGGAAATCGCGACGGACCTCCTGGATCGCCTCTTCGATGACATAGTGGTTGTCGAGCAGCCATTCCGCGGCGGGCGTGATCGTCGCACCGTTTTCCGCGTCGACCGCGGTTGTACGATAAACGCGCAGAATTTCCTTCTCGTTTTCACGATGGCGCTCGAAGAAATCGAACTCCATGAAACCGGGGAGACTGTCGGCGCCATCGCGGGAAAGCGCGGCACCGGCCTCGTACAATTCTTCGATCGTCATGTAGGAAGCGCGGATCGAATCGTTGTGATCGATCTGCTTTGCTTCGGAATCACGGGCGGCGGCAGGCGGCGTAATATGAAATGACATCGGCTCGTATTCTAAAACGGTTTAGGTGCGTTGCTCGTCTTGCTCGGCATTTGCATCATATTGCTGAAAGCATCATGAAAACAAAACCGCAGTTATATGTCTCGGCCATCATGAACCTTTGCTGAACCGGCGAAAGCGGAGCGCATTCCCGCGCATATTTCGCCGCTCGGCGCAAAGCCTGCTGCATACATGGCTGAAGCATCGAAATTCCATATATGGCGGATATCTGTCAGAAAAACCGGAAGGTGAGAGGCCTTGGACATGGCCATTCCGTGCGGCTTTCGCATGCTCCCCCAAAGCGAAAACAATATCAGCAAGGCGGCCTTCCCCTTTCCGTCTCCCAATCAGGCAGTCACGCGGAATTCCCCCGCAATTCTACCACCGGAAAGACGTAACGCCCGGCATCGCCAATCAGTTCCATGCCACCGGTTTCAGCCCGATGCAAGCGATGTTTCAAGGTGCGCCATCCAAACGGCGAAGGATCGGGTAGCGCACCCCGCACGCCGCGCCATTCTGCATTTACGCGGTCGTCGCAATGCTGGTATGGAGGAGGCCAAAGCCAGGGCAACGGAACCGCATGATGACCAGACAGACGGCAAACACCACCGCATTCTCCAACCACATGCCGGAGGTTGTAGCAATCCGGCACCATCTTCACAGACATCCCGAAATCGGCCTTTCCGAACATCAGACGTCTGACTTCATCGCCGGGCAACTCGTGGCCATGGGCTATGAGGTGACAAGAGGGCTTGCAGGCACCGGCATCGTTGCCACGCTGCGCAATGGCAACGGTACACGCACGCTCGGCATCCGCGCCGATATCGACGCGCTGCCGATCCATGAGGAAACCGGCGCCGAATACGCCAGCCAGCATCCGGGCGTCATGCATGCCTGCGGACACGACGGGCATACCGCCATGCTGCTGGGAGCGGCGAAGATCATCGCCGAGCGCAAAAACTTCGACGGAACTCTGCACCTCATCTTCCAGCCGGCAGAAGAAAACTTCGGCGGTGCCCGCATCATGATCGAGGACGGCCTGTTCGAGCGCTTTCCCTGCGACGCGGTCTTCGCACTCCACAACGATCCCGGTCTGCCATTCGGCCAGTTCGTCCTGCGTGATGGACCTGTTCTTGCGGCCGTCGATGAATGCAAGATCACCGTCAACGGGTATGGCGGTCATGGCGCCGAGCCGCAGGCCGCCGCAGATCCCATCGTCGCAGGGGCAAGCATCATCATGGCGTTGCAGACGATCGTTTCACGCAACATCCACCCGCAGCTCTCGGCGGTTGTTACCGTGGGAGCATTCCATGCCGGCATGGCAAGCAACGTCATTCCGGAAACGGCGGAAATGCTGCTAACCATCCGCTCTTTCGATCCGGGCGTGCGCGACGAGCTTGAAAAACGTATCCGCGCCATCGCCGAAGGTCAGGCCGCGAGCTACGGCATGGGCGTGACCATCGAATATGATCGCGGTTACAACGCCACGATCAACCACAAGGCTGAAACGGAATACGTCAACGAACTGGCAAAACGATTTGCCGGAGCGGAAAATGTCGCAGAGATGCCACGCCCGTCGATGGGAGCCGAGGATTTCGCCTATATGCTGGAAAAACGGCCGGGATGCTATTTCTTCCTGGGAACCGCGCGCACGGACAACGATCCGCCGCTGCACCACCCAAAATTCGATTTCAATGACGATATTCTGCCGATCGGAACTGCGTTCTGGGTCGAGCTGGCGGAAGATTACCTGAAAGCCTGACAGGCCAAGAAAAAGGCCGGTCCGAGGAGTGACCGGCCTCTGTTTTCTCGTATTCCCTCGAGAATGGGAGGATCAGGGAACGAGACCGAAAATGACTGCGGCAACGAATGCAAAGCAGACACCGACAAGTGCAGCATGCACCGTATCGCGCCAGCTACGCTGCGCCTGAGAGTGCGGAACGAAGTCTTTTGCTTTTCCTGCTCTGGAATAAGACATTAAGCGCTCCCTTTCTGCTGATCCGCCGAAGCGGACACCCGCTCATCTTGCTTAAAGAATATCGCTATTCCCCACTGTTTCAGTAGAGATGAAATTCCATAAGATCGGGCCAGAGGGAAAAATCGCTTCGTGACTTGCCGGTCACGAAGCATCAATCTACCCATGACGCGGTGTAAACGCGACAAAGCGAATTCGGTTCAGGCCACCGGCAACTGGGAAGAAATGACGGACATAGATGCAGTCATCATTGGCGCCGGCGTGATCGGTCTGGCAACAGCCCGCGAGCTTGCCATGCGTGGCCTCTCCGTTGTCATCCTAGAAAGTGAAGCGGAGTTCGGTTCGGCAACTTCCTCACGCAACAGCGAGGTTATCCATGCCGGGCTGTATTATCCGCAGGGCAGCCTGAAGGCCCGCCTCTGCGTCGAGGGCAGGCACAGGCTGTATGCCTTTTGCGAAAGCCACGGCGTCTCTCATCGGCGTTGCGGAAAACTGATTGTCGCCACAAACGATACCGAAACCGATATGCTGGCGGGTCTCCGGAAAAAAGGCGAGGCCAACGGCTGCGATGATCTTGAGCTGATCGACGGGGAGCGCGCCCTACGGCTCGAACCAGCCCTGTCCTGTACCGCCGCCCTCCTCTCCCCCTCCACGGGCATCATAGACAGCCATGGGTATATGCTCGCCCTTCTGGGCGACGCGGAAGATCATGGCGCCGCACTGGCGCTCAACACACCGTTCCTCAAAGCCGAGCCGGCTGGTAGTGGTTTCTTCGTGCATGTGGGCGGAAACGAGCCGCTGAGCCTCACCTGCCGCTTCCTCATCAATTCCGCCGGGCTCTTTGCTCCTCTGGCTGCGCAACAAATAGATGGGCTGCCAAAACAAGCGATTCCTGAAGCACGGCTTGCAAAAGGCAGTTATTTCGCTCTCTCCGGCAAGCAGCCCTTTTCGCGTCTCATCTATCCGGCGCCGCATACGCATGGCCTCGGCGTGCATCTCACACTCGATCTGGCGGGACAGGCCCGTTTCGGGCCCGATGTGGAATGGGTGGGCAGCATCGATTACGCCGTCAACCCGGAGCGCATGAGCGGCTTCGACGCAGCGATACGTCGGTATTGGCCGGGCCTTCCCAAAAACGCGCTGATCCCAGCCTATTCAGGCATCCGCCCGAAGATTTCAGGCCCCAACGAACCGGCCATGGATTTTCGCATCGACGGACCGGAAGCCCACGGGCTTCCCGGCCTCGTCAATCTCTTCGGCATAGAGAGCCCCGGCCTGACCGCCTCTTTGGCGATTGCTCGGGAAGTTTCCGAAAGACTGATCTGAAATCAGCCGAAACGGGAAAGCGCATCAGCCATGATCTCCGGATCGACATTGCCGCCGGACGCGACGGCGATAACCGTATCACCCGCCAGTTCGCTTCCATGGAACAATGCGGCAGCCAGTGCGACCGCACCACCGGGCTCGATGACGATCTTCAGGCGATTGAAGGCCAGCACCATGGCGCGCAGCACCTCTTCTTCCGTCACGACAAAACCTGCCCCGCAAAGACCGGACATGAGCGGAAACGTGATATTGCCCGGCTGCGGCGTCACGATTGCGTCGCAGATCGAGCCAGACGTTGTGGAGTTCCGCTCGATCTTGCCGGAAGCGAGCGAACGCGCCACGTCGTCAAAGCGCTCCGGTTCGCAGGTGTGGACCCTGTATCCCGGAGCCTTGGCATCAAGCGCCAAGGCAATACCAGACGTCAGCCCGCCGCCGCCGCAGGGCACCAGAACCTCGGCAGCCTCGATGCCCAGCTCCGCACCCTGTTCGGCAATCTCAAGGCCCGTTGTCCCCTGCCCAGCAATGACCATCGGCTCGTCGAACGGCTTGATCAGCGTCAGGCCACGCTCTTTCGAAAGACGATCGCCGATCGCGTCCCGATCTTCAGTTGCCCTGTCGTAGAGAACGACGTCCGCGCCATAGGCTCGGGTGTTGTCGATTTTGATCTTCGGCGCATCTGACGGCATGATGATGACGGAGGGGATGCCATGCAGCTGCGCAGCCAGCGCCACGCCCTGTGCATGGTTGCCGGACGAAAAGGCGATCACGCCCTTGGCGCGTACATCCGCAGGCAAGGCGGACACCGCCGACCAGCCACCTCGAAATTTGAACGATCCGGTTCTTTGCAGGCACTCGGCTTTCACGAACAGTTTGCGACCGGCAATCTCATCCAGAAAATGCGACGACAAAAGCGGCGTTCGCACCGCATTTTTGCCGATACGCTCACGCGCCGCTTCGATCATCGCAATATTCGTCATCTGTCTGCTCCGGTGATTCTGATTTGCAGCGGGGAGATTAGGGGTTGAAACGCGGCAGCGAAACAGCCCCGAAACAAAAAATCCCCGGCTGTGACCGGGGATTTCTTTGATGCGTGTTCAGTGATTATGCCGTGGCATCTTTTCAGCAATCCTGCGGAAATCCGCAGCGCCTTCCAGCACCGCTCCATCGGAAAGCTGTGTCACAGACTTGCGGTAAATACGCTGCCATGGCGTCGCATCGGCTGGAACGGCTGGAATGCCGTCCGCCTTTCGGGCTGCAATCTCCTCATCCGGCACCAGCATGTTGCACTGACCCTGATTGAAATCGATACGGATGACATCGCCGCTGCGAACCCAGGCAAGACCGCCACCTGCGGCACTTTCCGGAGAGGCGTTGAGGATCGAGGGGCTATCCGCCGTTCCCGACTGCCGCCCGTCGCCGATGGTAGGCAGGCTGGTGATGCCCTTCTTCAGAAGCGCATCCGGCGGCTGCATATTGACGACTTCGGCAGAACCCGGCCAACCCAGCGGACCGGCGCCACGGATGACGAGGATGGTACGCTCATCGATACCGAGCGATGGATCGTTGATCCGGGCGTGATAATCCTCCGAACCGTCGAACACCACACATTTGCCTTCGAAAATGCCTTCGCGGCCCGGCTCGCTCAGATAACGCTGACGGAATTCGGCCGAGATCACGCTCGTTTTCATGATGGCGAAATCGAACAGGTTGCCTTTGAGAACCAGGAAGCCGGCACGCTCCTTGAGCGGCTGATCATAGGGAAGGATGACATCGCGGTCGGTCGATTCGTGACCGTCCAGATTCTCCGCCATGGTCTTCCCGGTCACGGTCGAACAGTTTCCGTCGAGCTTGCCCGCCTTCAGAAGCTCCCACATGATGGCCGGCGTGCCGCCAGCACGGTGATATTTCTCACCGAGCCATTTTCCGGCAGGCTGGACGTTGGCCAGAAGCGGAATGTCGTAACCGTAAACCTGCCAGTCCTCTTCACGAAGCTCGACGCCCGCGTGCTTGGCCATGGCAGCCAGATGCGGCTGCGCGTTGGTAGAGCCACCGATCGCCGAATTGACCCGGATCGCGTTGAGGAAAGCCTCGCGCGTCAGGATGTCCGACGGCTTGATGTTCTCCAGTACCAGCTCCACCGAACGGCGACCGGTACGATAGGCCATCTGACCGCGTTCACGGTAAGCGGCAGGAATTGCGCCGCAACCGGTCAGCGACATGCCGAGCGCTTCGGCCATCGCGTTCATGGTCGATGCCGTACCCATCGTATTGCAGTGACCGACGGACGGCGCGGATTCGAGCGCCGCCTGCAGAAACTCTTCACGGGTGATCTCGCCAGCACCGTATTTGCGGCGCATACGCCAGATAACGGTACCGGAGCCGACCAGATCGCCCTCGTGATAACCGTCGAGCATCGGCCCTCCGGAAAGCACGATGGCGGGAATGTCGACCGTGCTCGCCGCCATCAAGGCCGATGGCGTGGTCTTGTCACAACCCGTCGTCAGTACAACGCCGTCGAGCGGATAGCCGTACAGGACTTCGACAAGGCTGAGATAGGCGAGGTTGCGGTCAAGCGCCGCCGTCGGACGCTTGCAGTTCTCGAACATGGGGTGCGTGGGGAATTCGATGGGAATACCGCCCGCATCACGAATGCCATCGCGCACGCGCTTGACGAGTTCGACATGAACGCGGTTGCACGGCGTCAGGTCACTACCGCTCTGGGCGATACCGATCACCGGTTTGCCGGAGCGCAGCTCTTCCGGCGTGACGCCGTAGTTCATGAAGCGCTCGAGATAAAGCGCGGTGAGGTCGAGATGGTCGGGATTGTCGAACCAGTCCTGCGAGCGCAGGCGGCGCTTCTGTGTTACGTCGTTGCTCATGGTTCCGCCTCAGCCCTGTTCCCGATTGTTGAGTTTTTCGAGGTAGAGCAGGATACCGCTATGATCGATATCGGCCCCCCCATCGCTTACGAAATCGTCGAACTCACGCGTCACCTGCTGCGTCAGCGGCAATGTCAGGGACAGGTCCTTTGCCGTAGCCAGCACACCGTTCAGGTCCTTGAGCTGGAATTTCGACGGACCGCCCGGCGCGAAGTTGCGCTTCACCATGCGTTCGCCGTGCAGGTCTAGAATCCGGCTTTCGGCAAAACCGCCACGAATGGCATTGCGGAACCCTTCCCGCGATGCCCCGCCTGCTTCCACCAGCATCATGGCTTCCGCAACAGCACCAATGGTGATGGCGACGATCTGCTGGTTGGCGAGCTTGCAAAGCTGACCGGCACCGGAAGGTCCGACATAGGTCAGTCTGCCCATCGGCGCGAAGACATCCGCAAGCGCAGCGACGACTGCTTCGTCGCCGCCGGCCATGATGGCGAGCGTTCCCGCGGTCGCACCCGGCACGCCACCGGAAACCGGTGCATCGACATGGCGGATGCCGAGTGCTTCCAGACGCGATGCATGTTCGCGCGCAATCGGCGGTGCGATGGAACTGCTGTCGATCACGACGGCACCTTTTTCCAAGGCATCAGCAACGCCCGCGTCGAACAGCACTTCGCCGACAGCCTTGCCGTCGCTGAGCATGGTGATGACGACATCGGCACCCTTGGCTGCTTCCGCCGGTGAAGCGGCAAGCACCGCACCGTCAGCCACCAGTGCTTCAGCCTTTTCGGCACTGCGGTTCCAGACCTTGACCGCAAATCCCGCACCCAGCAGACGCCGGGCCATGGGACCTCCCATCAGACCTGTGCCGATGAAGGCAATCGAACGCTTTTTCTCCTCCCCGGCAGCACTCATTTCAGTGAGCCTCCAAGTTCATCTTCGATATGAACCTGAATGATCTCTTCGAAGGAGCTTTCAGCCGTGAAGCCGAGTTCGCGGGCACGTTTCGCTTCGAAACCAGGAGCCCAGCCTTCGCACATGCGCATGATCATCTCATTCGGCTCGCGACGGATGAGGGAAACAGCCTTTTCTCCGGCGACCTTGCGCAGCGCCTCGATCTGTTCGCCAACCGTGGCGCTGAGGCCCGGCATGGAGAGATTGCGGCGCGGCCCCACCTTTTCCACCTCGATCGTGGCACCATGGATAAGGAAGCCAACGGCAGAACGCGGCGATGCGTGCCAGTGACGAATGGTTTCCGGCACCGGCAGGACGGCTTCCTGACCGATCAGCGGCTCGCGCAGGATGTTGGAGAAGAAACCGGATGCCGCAGCGTTCGGCTTGCCGGGTCGAATGCAGATCGTCGGCAGGCGAATGCCGATACCATCGAAGAAACCGCGGCGGCTGTAATCGGACAGCAGCAGTTCGCAGATTGCCTTCTGCGTACCGTAGCTTGTCAGCGGCGTGGTGTGGAATTCATCCGGGATCGGATAAGGAAGCGGCGCGCCGAAGACGGCAATCGACGAGGTAAAGACGACGCGGGGCTTGTAGCCGTCCTTGCCGTTGGCGATGCGAATCGCGTCGAACAGGTAACGCGTACCGTCGAGATTGATGCGATATCCCTTGTCGAAATCGAGCTCGGCTTCACCCGATACGATTGCCGCGAGATGGAAAATGACGTCCGGACGGCCTTCAACGAGCTTTTCAGCCTCGCCCGGAGCAGAAAGATCGGCCGCACGCGTGTCGACAGCGCCCGAAAAACCTGCAGGCGCTTCAGCCTGAAACACGTCGATCAGCGTGAATTTTTCGATCGGCTTGCCACCCAACGCCCCGTCCTTGACGAGACGTTGCGTCAGCTTGCGGCCAACCATGCCCGCGGCTCCGATGATTGCGATATGCATAGTATCCTCCTCTTGGATCCGGTCACTCTCCCGGACCGAAAAACGCACGCGCTCCACCATCGAAACGGCGGGGCGATAAATTAGCTTGTAAGGTTGTCTGATAACCTTATATGATCCGATTGAAAATAGTATTTTTTAACAAACTGGCAAAAGCAAGGGCGGAAGCACCTTTGCCGGGATATGCGCGGACGTATGGGAGAGAGTGAAATGCAGAACGTGGTCGGGAACGATTTGAAGGAAGTGCGGTTCTCGCTGAAAAACATGCTGGGGGAATCCCTCCTGCTGACGGCAGAGGAGGATATGGCCCGTTACTGCAGCGACTGGCACGGCGACGTGAAGAGTTCGGCGGTGGCAGTCATTCGCCCGCGCTCGACGGAAGAAGTCTCGGCAGCGGTACGCGCCTGCGCCGAATTGAAACTCGCCATCATCCCCCAGGGCGGAAACACCGGACTGGTCCTGGGCGGAACGCCTGACAATCCAGCCGGTCAGGTTGTCATCAGCCTTGAGCGCATGAACGCCATTCGCACCATCGATAGCGATGATTTTTCCGCGGTCGTGGAAGCAGGCTGCATTCTGTCGGAATTCAAGGATGCTGTTGAAGACAAAGGCATGTTCTTCCCGCTGTCGCTGGGCGCGCAGGGCAGCTGCCGGATCGGCGGCAACGTCTCCACCAACGCCGGAGGCATCAACGTTCTGCGTTACGGCATGACACGGGAACTCGTTCTCGGCCTCGAAGTGGTGCTTCCGGATGGCACGATCTGGAACGGACTTTCCACGCTGCGCAAGGACAATCGCGGCATCGACCTCAAGCAGTTGTTCATCGGCGCGGAGGGAACGCTCGGCATCATTACCGCCGTTTCCGTCAAGCTCTATCCCAACCCGGAACACGTCGAAACCGCACTGCTTGGCCTTAACTCGCTGGACGACGCCATCAAGCTTTACCGCCGGGCACGCCGCGAATGTTGCGACCTGATGTCCGCTTTCGAATTCATGCCGCCCGTCGCCTTCACACTGGCAATCGAGGCTATCTCCGATCTGAAGATGCCGATCGCCGCAGACTATCCCGCTTACGTGCTGATGGAGATTTCCGGTTCGGGGCTGGTCGACACCGCCGATCTCATGGGACGCTTCCTTGAAGGCGTCATGGAAGACGGACTGGTACTCGATGGCGTGATTGCATCGTCGCGCGCTCAGGCCCAGCATTTGTGGCTGTTCCGCGAAGGCATGAATGAAGGCCAGGCCCTGCGCGGCGCGCACATGCGCACCGATATTTCCGTACCGCTTTCCAAGCTCGCAGCCTTCGTAGCTGAAGCCGAAGCCGAGCTGGCGGAACGCCTGCCGGAATGCCTGGCCGTGTCCTATGGACATGTGGGTGATGGTAATGTGCACCTGAACGTGCTGCCACCGAACGGCTCGACATCGGAAGAACGCGACGCATTCATCTACAAGTCGAAAACCATCGTCAATGAAGTGCTCGATCGCTATGTCGGCAGCATCAGCGCCGAGCACGGCATCGGTCGCCTGAAGCGGGGAGATTTCGAAAGCCGGCTACCGGATGTGCAGCGCCGGATGATCATGAGCCTGAAAAGCGCCTTCGATCCCGATTTCCGTATGAACCCCGGTTGCCAGATCAGTATTTCGGCGGATAGCTAAAGGAAAAACATGGACGGCTCCGAAAAGCGCCGTCCATACAGCCTCCACGGGCGAAGGGAGGAAATCGCGCGTAGGTGGTTCAAGAGATAATGGAACGGGAGCAGGAATGACGCTGGAGTTCAATCAGATACATCGCAACGATCATCTTCCCGGCAGGATTGCCGCTGAGATTGGCCGCGAAATCACCGATTCGAAACTTGGGCCGGGCGATAGACTGCCCACCGAGCATGTCCTTGCCCGAACCTTCGGCGTCAGCCGCTCGGTCATTCGTGAAGCCATTGCCCAGTTGCGAAACGAAGGCTTTGTAGAAACGCGCCAGGGTGTCGGCGCATTCGTCACCGATCCGCGCCAGCGTCTTTCCATCCGGATCGAGCAATCCACCCTCAACGACCCGGAAAACTTCCGCGACCTGATGCAGCTTCGGATGTCGCTTGAGATCGATGCCGCGGGTCTGGCAGCCCTGCACCACAAACCGGAGCATCTGGAAAAGTTCGACAAGGCCATCCACGGCATGCGCAATGCCATCGAATGGTCCAAGGATGGTGTCGAGGCTGATCTCGATTTTCATCGCGCGATGGCGGAAGCGACCGGCAACGAATATTTCCTGCTTTTTCTCGGTTTCATCGCCCAGCGCATCAGCTCTGCCATAAACACAGCCTTTTCAAGGGCCGTTTATGGTGAAATACTCGAAATTACCATAAATGAACATGTCGTGCTGCGTGATGCCATCGCATCTGGAGACGTCGCGCTTGCACGGGAAGCGATGCGAAAACATATCTTGGGCGCAGCCAGACGGCTCAACATCGACCTCGATATATTCTGACCCCAATCGCAAAGCTATCGGACAGCTTTGCGGTATTTTTTAATGATAGCGGCGAAAAACCAGAATTTTTGTCTGCCGAACCGCTAGACTCGCCACAAAAGTCATACTAAGAAAGACCCAAATAAGTTGTCAGACATCCGACAATAAGACCGCACGGAGGCGGTCGTCGGGATTCTGAAGTGGAGGACATACATGACAGTTGCCGAGTCGATCAACGCTACAGTTATTTTGCCTGAAGATTTCGCAAGCGCGCTGCTGGTTGGCCGCGTCTGGTCGAAAAGCGAAGGCGGCCCATGCCCCGTCCTGCTCCGTGACGGCGTGCTCTACGATCTCACATCCCTCGCGCCAACCATGGCTGAACTTCTGGAAAAGAAGGATCTGGTCGAGTTGCTTGCCGATGTCAGTGGCTTCGTCGCACTCGGGGCGCTTGACGCGTTTCTCGATGGATCGGCTGGCGAACTTCTCGCTCCCAACGACATTCAGGCGGTCAAGGCCGCAGGTGTAACCTTCGCGGACAGCATGCTGGAACGCGTCATCGAGGAGCAGGCCAAGGGTGATCCCCTGCGCGCGCAGGAAATTCGCGTACGTCTGGCGCCAGTGCTCGGAGACAGCCTCAAGGGTTTGGAAGCCGGTTCTGAAAAAGCTGCCGAAGTGAAAAAACTGCTTCAGGAAATGGGCCTCTGGTCGCAATACCTCGAGGTCGGCATCGGCCCAGACGCAGAGATTTTCTCCAAAGCGCAGGCCATGTCGTCCGTCGGTTGCGGCGCTCTCATCGGCGTCCATCCGAAATCGCAGTGGAACAATCCTGAGCCGGAAGTCGTCCTCGCCATCACGTCTGATGGCCGGATCATCGGCGCAACGCTCGGCAATGACGTCAACCTGCGCGACTTCGAAGGACGCTCAGCGCTGTTGCTCAGCAAGGCGAAGGACAACAACGCCTCCTGCGCAATCGGTCCCTTTATCCGCCTGTTCGACGGCAGGTTCACGATTGAAGACGTCAAGCAGGCACAGATTTCGCTGCTCGTCGAGGGTGAAGACGGTTTCACCATGACGGGCGTCAGCCCGATGGAAGCCATCAGCCGTTCGCCGGAAAACCTTGCCTCGCAGCTCCTGAACCGCAATCATCAGTATCCCGATGGTGCGGTATTCTTCCTCGGAACCATGTTTGCGCCGGTCAAGGACCGGCATGGTCCCGGTCTCGGCTTCACCCACGCCAAGGGCGACCGTGTGGAAATCTCCACGCCGAAGCTCGGCAGGCTCATCAACTGGGTTACCACCACCGACGAGTGCCCCGAATGGACGTTCGGCGTCACGGCGCTGATGCGCAATCTGGCCAAACGAGGGCTACTCTAGAAATTTCTTCGGGAGGGGAAAATGCAAAAGACAATCAATCTCTTTTACCGGATTCTCGAAACCATTCTCGTTGTGCTGCTGGCCGGCATGTCGATCATGGTCTTCGTCAACGTCGTGATGCGTTACACGATGAACTCCGGTATCAACGTCTCGGAAGAACTGTCGCGCTATTTCTTCGTGTGGCTGACCTTCATAGGCGCTGTTCTCACTTTCCGCGAGAACAGCCACATGGGCATTGAAACGCTCGTGATGTTCCTCTCCCGGCGTGCCCGCGTCGTCTGCATGATTGTTTCGAACATCATCATCCTGGTCTGTTCCGCCATCTTCTTCTGGGGAACCTGGAAGCAGTCCGGCATCAACGCCAGCATGCACGCACCCGTCACCAAGCTGTCGATGATCTGGGTCTATGGCGTGGGCATGTTCACCGGTGGCCTGATGTTCATCATCGCGCTGGAACGCCTGTACCGCTATTTGACCGGTCGCGTGACGGATGATGAAGTCGCCCAGTTCGCGGGTGAAAACCTGACGATCGAACAGCTTTCGGAGCGCTGATACCATGACACTTCTCGTTTTTGTCGGCTCTCTGCTGGGGGCCATGGCGATTGGCGTGCCCGTCGCATTCTCTCTGATGTTCTGCGGTGTTGTGCTCATGTGGTACATGGGCATGTTCAACACGCAGATCATCGCGCAGAACATGATCTCCGGTGCTGACACCTTCACGCTGCTTGCCATCCCGTTCTTCATCCTGGCCGGTGAGCTGATGAACTCCGGCGGCCTTTCCCGCCGCATCATCGACTTTGCGATTGCGTGCGTCGGACACATCCGTGGCGGCCTTGGCATCGTTGCGATTATGGCTGCGATCATCATGGCCAGCATCTCCGGTTCGGCTGCTGCCGATACCGCGGCACTCGCCGCGATCCTCATTCCGATGATGGCGAAAGCCGGTTACAACATCCCGCGCTCCGGCGGCCTCATCGCCGCAGGCGGCATCATTGCTCCGGTTATTCCGCCCTCCATGGCCTTCATCGTCTTTGGCGTGGCTGCCAACGTCTCGATCACCCAGCTGTTCCTTGCTGGCATCGTGCCCGGCATCCTGATGGGTATCTCGTTGATCATCGCCTGGCTGATCGTCGTGCGTAAGGACAACGTCCAGCCGTTGCCCAAGGCTTCGGGCAAGGAACGTCTTCTTGCCACGGTCCGCGCTGGTTGGGCGCTTGGCATGCCGGTCATCATTCTGGGCGGCATCAAGGCAGGCATCATGACTCCAACGGAAGCCGCCGTTATCGCCGCCGCCTATGCTCTTTTCGTCGGCATGGTGATCTACCGCGAACTGAAGCCGGCGGATCTGTTCCACGTTCTTCTGCGCGCTGCCAAGAGCACCTCGATCATCATGTTCCTGGTCTGCGCCGCGCTTGTCTCCGCATGGCTCATCACGGCTGCGAACATTCCAAACGAAGTCGCCGGTTACATCGAACCGCTGATCGATCGTCCGATGCTTCTGATGGTTGCAATGATGGTGCTGGTCTTCATCGTCGGAACCGCACTCGATCTGACGCCAACCATTCTCATCCTGACGCCAGTTCTGATGCCGATCGTCAAGCAGGCGGGTATCGATCCGGTCTACTTCGGCGTACTCTTCATCATCAACAACGCCATCGGTTTGATCACCCCTCCGGTTGGCGTCGTTCTGAACGTTGTCAGCGGTGTGGGACGCATACCGCTGGGCAAGGTGACGGTCGGTGTCTGGCCGTTCCTGGTGGCTGAAACCATTGTCCTGGCGCTGCTCGTCATATTCCCGGACATCGTCATGGTTCCGCTTCAGTACCTTCGTTAATCGCTACTTCTCGCAAACAATCCAAGGGAGGATATTATGAGAAAGCTTCTTCTGACCACCACCGCAATCGCGTTCGCTGTCGGCGCCGCAGCACCCGCGATGGCTGAATTCAGCAGCCGCAACATTCGCGTTTCGAACGGCATCAACGCGGACCACCCGGTCGGCAACGGCATCAAGGCCATGCAGGCTTGCCTCGACGAAAAATCCGGCGGCAAGCTGAAGCTCACCGCATTCTGGGGCGGCGCTCTCGGCGGCGACCTTCAGGCCACGCAGGCGCTGCGCTCCGGCGTTCAGGAAGCCGTTGTGACGTCATCGTCGCCGCTCGTCGGCCTGATCCCGGCTCTCGGCGTATTCGACCTGCCGTTCCTCTTCTCGAACGCCCAGGAAGCTGACGCCGTTATGGACGGCGCATTCGGCGACATGATGAACAAGAAGCTGGAAGAGCAGGGTCTGGTAAACCTCGCCTACTGGGAAAACGGCTTCCGCAACCTGTCGAACTCCAAGCGCGCCGTGAACAAGTGGGAAGATTTCTCCGGCTTGAAGGTTCGCGTGATGCAGAACAACATCTTCCTCGACACCTTCCAGAACCTCGGCGCCAACGCAACGCCGATGGCTTTCGGCGAAGTCTTCTCGGCTCTTGAAACCAACGCCATCGACGCGCAGGAAAACCCCTACGTAACGATCGATACGTCCAAGTTCTATGAAGTTCAGAAGTACATCACGGAAACGAACCACGCTTACACGCCGTTCCTCTTCCTTTTCTCCAAGCCGATCTTCGATAGCTACTCGGCAGAAGAACAGGCTGCCCTGCGCGAATGCGCCGTTGTCGGTCGTGACGAAGAGCGCAAGGTCATCCGCGACCTGAACAAGAAGTCTCTGGAAAAGATCAAGGCCGCCGGCCTCGAAGTGAACACGCTGTCGGCTGAAGAACAGGCCCGTATCCGCGAAAAGTCGATGGTCGTTTACGAAAAGCACAAGGCTGAAATCGGCGCTGACGTCGTTGACGCCGTTCTCGCTGACCTGAAGAAGATCCGCGGCCAGTAATCAATTCCCTTGAACTGCCGTAAAAAACACCCGGAGGATTTCCCTCCGGGTGTTTTTGTTTGTGTGGGCGGCAAGAAAAAAAGGCCGCCGAAGCAGCCTTTCCCAAACTCCCTGGCGATCAGGATGCCGCGAGCCTGTTCTGGCGGTTGGCGATCAGGTCATCCACGACCGCGGGATCGGCAAGCGTCGAGGTATCACCCAGCGCGCCGAAATCGTCTTCGGCGATTTTCCTCAGGATACGCCGCATGATCTTGCCGGAGCGCGTCTTGGGCAGACCCGGTGCGAACTGGATCTTGTCGGGTGTTGCGACCGGCCCGATTTCATTACGCACATGCTTCACCAGTTCCTCGCGAAGCGCGTAATCACCGTTCTGTCCCGCCATAAGCGTCACATAACAATAGATGCCCTGGCCCTTTATGGCATGCGGATAACCCACGACCGCAGCTTCGGAAACAAGGTGATGCGACACCAGCGCCGATTCGACCTCCGCCGTACCGAGCCGGTGGCCGGACACATTGAGAACGTCATCCACGCGACCGGTGATCCAGTAATATCCGTCCTCGTCACGGCGGCAGCCGTCACCGGTGAAGTACTTGCCCTTGTAGGTGGAGAAGTAGGTATCGATGAAGCGCTGGTGATCGCCATAGACGCTGCGTGACTGCCCCGGCCAGCTGTCGATGATGCAGAGATTGCCGTCGGCGGCTCCCTCCAGCACCTTGCCCTCTGCGTCGACGAGCTGCGGCTGCACACCGAAGAACGGCCGCGTGGCCGAGCCGGGCTTCAGGTCGGTCGCACCCGGTAGCGGCGAAATCAGGATACCCCCCGTTTCCGTCTGCCACCATGTGTCGACGATCGGGCTCTTGTCCTCGCCGACCACATGGTAGTACCACTCCCAGGCCTCCGGGTTGATTGGCTCACCCACCGTTCCGAGGAGCCGGAGGCTGGAGCGCGACGAGCGCGTGACGAACTGGTCGCCCGCCCCCATCAGCGAACGTAGCGCCGTCGGCGCAGTATAGAAGATGTTGACCTTGTGCTTGTCGATGACCTCCCAGAATCGGCCCTGATCCGGGAAATTGGGCACGCCTTCGAACATCAAAGTGGTCGCGCAGTTCGCCAGTGGTCCGTAGACGATATAGGAATGGCCCGTGACCCAGCCGACGTCGGCCGTACACCAGTAAACTTCACCATCCTTGTAGTCGAAGACATATTCGTGCGTCATCGACGTGTAGACCAGATAGCCGCCTGTCGTGTGCAGCACGCCCTTCGGTTTGCCCGTGGAGCCGGACGTATAAAGAATGAACAGCGGGTCTTCCGCCTTCATTTTCACCGGCGGGCAATCCGGCTTCACCGTGGCGATTTCCTGATGATACCAGAGATCGCGGCCAGGCGCCCAGCCAGTCTTGCCGCCGGTACGGCGCACGACCAGCACCTTGTTGACGATGACATACTGCTTCGCCGCGATGTCGATTGCCTTGTCGGTATTTTCCTTCAGCGGGATCGGTTTTCCGCCGCGTACACCCTCATCGCAGGTGATGACGAAGGTCGACTGGCAATCGACGATGCGCCCCGCCAGTGCTTCGGGCGAGAAACCGCCGAACACGACGGAATGGATGGCACCGATGCGGGCACAGGCCAGCATCGCGTAAGCCGCTTCAGGGATCATCGGCATGTAGATGGTGACGCGATCACCCTTCTTGACGCCATGCTTTTTCAGGACGTTCGCGAGACGGCAGACATACTCATAAAGCTGGTTGTAGGTGATCTTCTTGTCGATATAAGGGTTGTCACCTTCCCATATGATCGCCGTGCGCTCGCCATGCGTCTTCAAGTGCCGGTCGATACAGTTGTACGAAACATTGGTGAGACCATCCTCGAACCATTTGATCGGCACGCGTCCGCGGAATGAGGTGTTCTTGACCTTGGTGTAGGGCTTGAACCAGTCGATCCGCCGCCCGTGCTTGTCCCAGAACTTTTCGGGGTCTTCGACGCTCTCCTGATACCATTTCTGGTAGCGCTCGTTGTCGATGAGCGTGCGGGCTTTCGCCGACTTGAGCACCGGATAGATTTTGGCAGACATGCACTCCTCCTGGAACCTGATATGTCTCGTTTCCGCCCAAGACTCCCACCTCAGACATGTGTTCAATTCATAGCAGTTCAATAACTCACGGCAATTAGACAAAGGTCATTTGTTTCGCAAAGAATTGCAATTCTGATGCAATGCGGCTATAGAGCCAACATATCCCGGAAATTAGTGGTTAGTACCCACGGCCCGCGACACCGGCGCGGACGGACAGAAGGACTGTATCTATGGCTCAAACACTGCTCATGCCAAAGGCGACCGCCGTATGGCTGGTTGATAACACCGCGCTGTCGTTCGATCAGATCGCTACGTTCTGCAAGCTGCATCCGCTCGAGGTGAAGGCAATCGCCGACGGTGAAGCCGCGCAGGGCATCAAGGGTCTCGACCCGATTGCAACCGGTCAGCTTTCCCGTGACGAGATCGTGCGGGCCGAATCCAATCCGAACCACAAGCTGAAGCTTTCCGAGCCGAAGGTTCGTGTTCCCGAATCCAAGCGTCGTGGACCGCGTTACACGCCGGTTTCCAAGCGCCAGGATCGTCCGAACGCCATTCTCTGGCTGGTTCGCAACCATGCGGAACTGAAGGATGCGCAGATTTCGCGCCTCGTCGGCACCACCAAGTCCACCATCGAGCAGATTCGTGACCGTACCCACTGGAACTCGGCCAACCTGACGCCGATGGACCCGGTAACGCTGGGCCTTTGCAGCCAGATCGATCTCGACCTCGAAGTCGAACGCGCATCGCGCGGCCGCCCGCTGCCCACCGCAGAGGAGCTGGACAACACGCTGCAGCCTGCAACCGTGACGGAAGGCCTGAACTACAGCTTCCAGCGCGAGGAAGAAGAGCAGATCGACGCCGACGCGGTCTTCAGAAAACTGAGCTCCCTGAAGTCGACCAAGAACGACGAGGATGAGGACGATCAGTACTGATTCGCCCGTTTCGCGACCCATGTCGCGATTGATAAAAAAACCCGGCTCGAAGCCGGGTTTTTTGTTGTTATAACTTCATCGCGTCCCGAAAATCGCCGAGCCGACGCGGACGCTGGTCGCACCGAATTCGATAGCCGTCTGGAAATCACCGGACATGCCCATGGAGAGCTTTTCAAGGCCGCACTGTGCTGCGAGCTTGGCAAGCAGCGCAAAATGCGGGCCGGGATTTTCATCTGCCGGTGGAATGCACATCAGACCCTCGACCGGCAACTTCAGCTCATCGCGGCACAGAAGCACGAAGGCAACAGTCTCACGCGGATCGATACCGGCCTTCTGTTCCTCGAGCCCCGTATTCACCTGCACATAAAAGCGAAGTGCCCTACCCTGCTTTTCGCATTCCGCAGCAAGCACACGCGCGATCTTCTCCCGGTCGACACTCTGGATCACGTCGAACAGTGCCACCGCATCGGCCGCCTTGTTGGATTGCAGCGGCCCGATCAGATGCAGTTCGATATCCGGTGTATTTTCCCTCAGCGCGGGCCATTTTCCCTGCGCTTCCTGCACACGGTTCTCGCCAAAAATCCGCTGCCCGCAATCGATCACCGGCTGGATCGCATCGGCTTCGAATGTCTTCGAAACTGCAACAAGCGTAACGCTATCCGCCTTGCGGGCCGATTTTTCCGCAACGTCCGCGATCCGTTGCCTGACATCTTCAAGACGCGCTTCGATTTCCATGGGACGACCTTCGTATGAACCGTTTTCAACGCTAACTAGACGCCCACCGTCTTGATGCCAAGCGACTTTCGCACCATTTGAGGAACACTGGCCAAGATTGAGCGCCCGAATGCCCCGTCAAACTTGACGCCCCGGTCGTTTCATGGTGAAGGTCAGCGCAAATTTTCCCCTCGACACCCGGATTTCTAAAGACATGGCCATCGAACGTTACAATCCTCGCGACGCCGAGCCGCGCTGGCAGCAGAAATGGAACGAAGACAAGGTTTTCGTTACCGACAACAGCGATCCGCGCGAGAAATATTACGTTCTGGAGATGTTTCCCTATCCGTCGGGCCGCATCCACATGGGCCATGTCCGCAACTATGCGATGGGCGATGTCGTAGCCCGGTACAAGCGCGCACGCGGCTTCAACGTTCTGCACCCGATGGGCTGGGACGCCTTCGGCATGCCTGCCGAAAACGCCGCCATGCAGAACAAGGTGCACCCCAAGGACTGGACCTATCAGAACATCGCCACCATGCGCGGTCAGCTGAAGTCGATGGGTCTGTCGCTGGACTGGACCCGTGAATTTGCCACCTGCGATGTCGACTACTACCACCGCCAGCAAGCGCTGTTCATCGACTTCATGGAAAAGGGTCTTGTCTACCGCAAGCAGTCCAAGGTCAACTGGGATCCGGTCGACCATACGGTCCTGGCAAACGAGCAGGTGATCGACGGTCGCGGCTGGCGCTCCGGCGCTCTGGTCGAGCAGCGGGAACTGACACAGTGGTTCTTCCGCATCACCGACTTCAGCCAGGATCTGCTCGATTCACTGGACGAACTGGATCAGTGGCCTGAAAAAGTACGCCTGATGCAGAAGAACTGGATCGGTCGCTCCGAAGGTCTGTCTTTGCGCTGGCAGACGGTTGCCGCAACGGCACCGGAAGGTTTTTCGGACATCACCGTCTACACCACGCGCCCGGACACGCTGTTCGGCGCATCCTTCATCGCCATCGCAGCGGACCATCCGCTGGCAAAGGAACTGTCGGCAAAGAATCCGGCGATCGCCGAGTTCTGCGATGAATGCCGCCGTCATGGTACTTCGCTCGCCGCTCTGGAAACGGCCGAGAAAAAGGGTATCGACACTGGCGTGAAGGTCGTTCACCCGCTGGACCCGACCTGGGAACTGCCGGTCTACGTCGCCAATTTCGTGTTGATGGACTACGGCACCGGCGCCATCTTCGGCTGCCCCTCCGGCGACCAGCGCGATCTCGACTTCGCCCGCAAATACGGCCTGCCAGTCGTTGCCGTCGTCGCGCCCGAAGGCCCGGACGCGGAAAACTTCACCGTCGGCGATACGGCTTATGTCGATGACGGCGTAATGATCAATTCGCAGTTCCTGAACGGCATGAAGACAGCCGATGCATTCGAGGCGATCGTACAAAAGCTGGAAGCCCAGACGCTGGGCAACGCGCCGCAGGCGGAGCGCAAGGTCAACTTCCGTCTGCGCGACTGGGGTATTTCCCGTCAGCGCTACTGGGGTTGCCCGATCCCTGTCATCCATTGTGAAGTCTGCGGCGTCGTGCCGGTCCCGAAGAAGGATCTGCCGGTCAAGCTGCCCGACGACGTGACGTTCGACGTACCCGGCAATCCGCTGGACCGTCATGCCACGTGGCGGTATGTTTCGTGCCCGCAGTGCGGCCACGACGCACGGCGCGAAACCGACACGATGGATACCTTCGTCGATTCCAGCTGGTACTACACGCGCTTCACCGCACCATGGGAAGACGAACCGACCGACCCCAAGGTCGCCAACCGCTGGCTGCCGGTGGATCAGTATATCGGTGGCATCGAACACGCGATCCTGCATCTGCTTTATTCGCGCTTCTTTACCCGCGCAATGAAGGAAACCGGCCATGTGGATGTGAAAGAACCCTTCAAGGGGCTCTTCACACAGGGCATGGTCGTGCACGAGACCTACAGCCGCGGTGAAGGCACCGCACGCGAATGGGTCGCACCTGCGGACCTGCGGATCGATGAAACCGAAGGCAATCGCCGTGCCTTCTTGCTGACCTCCGGCGACGAGGTAAAGATCGGCTCCATCGAAAAGATGTCGAAGTCGAAGAAAAACGTTGTCGATCCGGATGATATCATCGCCTCCTACGGCGCCGATACCGCCCGCTTCTTCGTTCTGTCCGACAGCCCGCCTGATCGTGACGTCATCTGGTCGGAATCCGGGGTCGAGGGCGCACACCGCTTCGTTCAGCGCGTCTGGCGCATCGTCGGCGAAGCAGCCGATGAACTGAAAAATGTGGTCGCGAAACCGGCAACGGAAGGCGAAGGTCTGGTTGCGTCCAAGGCGGCCCACAAAACCCTGAAAGCCGTTCAGGAAGATCTGGACAAGCTGGCCTTCAACAAGGCCATCGCCCGCATCTACGAACTCGTCAACGCTTTGGCGGGTCCGCTTGCCGACGTGGCAGCCGGTGGCAAGTCGGACGAGGTCAAGGCAGCCGCACGCGATGCGGTGGAAATCCTGGTTCGTATGATTGCGCCGATGACGCCCCATCTGGCCGAGGAATGCTGGTCGGCTCTGGGCAATCAGGGCCTTGTTGCGCAAAGCCAGTGGCCGACTTTTGTCCCCGCTTTGGTCGAGGAAAACGACGTCACCATGCCGGTGCAGGTCAACGGCAAGAAGCGCGGTGAATTGACAATCGCGCGCGATGCGGATCAAGATACCGTCCGTGCGGCAGCGCTTGCGCTGGATGCCGTCAAATCCCTTCTTGCCGGCGGCGAGCCCAAGAAAGTCATCGTGGTTCCGCAAAGGATTGTGAACATTGTTGTCTGACGCTTTTTCGAGATGGAGCCGCACCGCAGCGGCACTTTCCGTCGTGCTGGTGGCTGGCGTTCTTGCTGGTTGCCAGGCCCGGCCGCTCTATGGCGAAGCATCCGGCACAAAGGATAGGCTGGCAGCTGTCAGCTTCGCCCCGGCCAATGACCGGATCACGCAGGTCGTTCGCAACAACCTGATTTTCCTTGCTTCTGGCGGCGCCGGTGAACCGGCAACGGCTCAGTACAATCTCAAGATGATCGTCAGCTCCAGCGCTAGTTCGACCGAGGTCGAGAACTACGATCTGACATCGCGCACGAACAATAACTACGACGGGCCTTACCCGGGCCGCATTGTGATGAACGGCCAATACGTTCTGACGCGCATTTCGGATGGGCAGATCCTGCGTTCCGCCCGCCGTAGCGTTACAGCACAGGCTGACCTGCCACAGCAGGAATTCGCCAAGATCCGCGCGATCCGCGATGCCGAAAACCGTGCTGCACGCGAACTGGCTGAAATCATCCGCACGGATATCGCCGCCACGCTCGGCCGCTGAGAACAGCTGCCGTGTCGGAGATAAAATCCCATGAATTCGAGCGCTTCGCCGAAAACCCGGCGGAGCGTTTTCGCATTTTTGTACTCTATGGACCAGATCGCGGCCTTGTCTCCGAACGGGCAAACATCATTGCCAAAAAGACCGGGATCGATCCGGATGACGCTTTTGCGTCTCTCAAACTAAGCGCATCCGACCTGCAGGGCGATCCCGGTCGCCTTCTGGATGAAGTCAACGCCATCGGGCTTTTCGGGGGCGAGAAACTCGTCTGGGTCAAGAACGCCGCAGCGGAGAAAGCTCTGGTTGATGCGCTTCAGGTACTCGCCGAAAAGCCACCGGAAGCAAGCTTCCTGATAATCGAAGCGGGCGACCTCAAGAAAGGGACAGGGCTGCGCAAGATCGCGGAGCCTGCCCGCTCCATTGCCGCCATTCCCTGCTACGCGGACGATGCCCGCTCACTGAATGCACTCATCGATCAGGAACTGTCCGGAGACAATCTTCGTATCGCCCCGGCGGCGCGCCAGAGACTGATTGAATCGCTCGGCGGCGATCGCATTGCCTCCCGCAATGAAATCCGCAAGCTGGCACTCTATTGCCGGGGTATGGACGTCATCGAGGAAGAAGACGTGATGGCCATCATCGGCGATGCCAGCGCGATCTCCACCGACGATGCGGTGGATGCGATTTTGAAGGGCGATCGAAACGCCTTTTTCCACGCAACGCAGAAGATTATCGCGTCGAAGACACCCATTTTCCTTGTTCTTCAAGGCTGCCTGAAGCAGTTCCAGCTCCTCGATCAGATGCGGGCTGAAATGGACGAAAAGAAGCTGCAGGCCGGGCAGGTGATGCAGACACTTGGGCGGCATATTCACTTCCGTCGCAAGCCGGTCATCGAAAGAGCGCTACGTACCTGGCAGCCAGCAGCAATCGCCCGTGAGATGAACCGTCTGCAGGCCGCCATCCTGCAAAGCCGCCAGCGGCAAAGCCTGGAGGAAAGCGTCGCCCTTCTGACGCTGCTGGCGACCACCCTGCAATCCGGCAGGGCCCAATAAACAAAAGCCCCGGCTTGACCGGGGCTTTGGATAGAAATCGCAAAAAACGAAAAATCAGTCGCCCTTGCCGGGTTCTGCGGAGAAATAAAGCTCCAACTTGCCCTCAACGCCGTCCATTTCCTTTGCTTCCGGCATCGCATCACGCTTGATGGTGATGTTGGGCCAGATTGCCGCATATTCAGCGTTCAGCTTCAACCACTTGTCCAGACCCGGCTCGGTATCGGGCTTGATAGCCTCGGCGGGACATTCCGGTTCGCATACGCCGCAATCGATACATTCATCAGGATTGATAGCCAGGAAGTTCTCACCCTCGTAGAAGCAGTCTACGGGGCATACTTCAACACAGTCGGTATATTTGCAGCGGATGCAATTATCGGTCACGACATACGTCATGATGAACTCCAGAATATGCTGGCCGGGTCATTGGGCTTCGGAACACAAGCCGTCGCCCGGATTTTCAGACAGGGCATTTTCGCATGTGACGTAATGCGTTTATCATCCGATGGCAAGAATAAACAGTTCCGAAATAACGGCGCGCGTAGTCGCTTATTCTAATCGCGATCTTCACTGGCGTCGGAAATGAACTTGTCGAGCGCTCTGCGCTCCTTCTTCGTCGGGCGACCACTGCCGGGCTGGCGCATCGCCTGCTCAAGCTGTGTTATCCGTTCTGCCGCCTCGCGTGGCGGCGTGATGTCGTCGTAAAGCAGTTTCGCTTCCTCATAAGGGCCGCGCCGCTCTCCACCGCTCTTCACGATCAACACGCGGTCCATTCGCTCGAAGCGGATGTCCAGCCTGTCGCCCGTCTTGACCATATGGCTGGACTGACGGACGACCGTGTCGTTAACCCGCACCAGACCGGACTGGATATAGCCCTGGGCAACAGAGCGTGATTTGGCCATGCGAGCAAAGAACAGCCACTTGTCCAGACGCTGACGCGTACCTGCGAGTGACTGTTCGTTGCTTCCCATGGGATTACTTCTTCAGCTGCTCCTTGAGAGCAGCGAGCTTTGCAAAGGGCGAATCCGGATCCAGCGGCTTCTCCTTGCGAGGCGGCTTGGCTTCGAAGCGCTGCTGACCCTGCTGGGGCTTGCCACCGCGTTCGTTGCGATCCGGCCTGTCCTTGCGCTCACCGCGATCGTTGCGGTTGCCACGGTCAGGACGACCGCCATCACGCTTGCGCTCGCCATCACCACGGTTCGCTGCTTCACGGTTGTCACGGCGACCTTCGCCACGGCGCTGCTCGCCATCACCACGTCCGGCCTGATCACGACCCTGGCCACGGTTGGCAGGACGGCGATTTTCACCGCGCTGGTTTTCGTTACGACCGCCCGGACGCCACAAGAGCACGGGCTTCGGCTCCGTTGCGTCTGCGTCAACGACAGGCACTTCCGCAGCAGCAACGTCAGTAGCGGGCGCTTCAACAGCAACCTCAGCCTCAGATGCATCATGGGCATCGGCATCGTCATGGGCGGCTTCAGCCGCTTCGCTCGAACCGGCATCGTCAGCCTTGGCAGGTTCACCGCTCTGGTTGGCGAGGAAGGCCTGTGCCTCCTCCGCCGTCACCTGATCGGCACGGTAGCCAAGACCCTTGAGGATCTCTTCCATATCGTCGAGCGTCGCACCCAGAATGGAAAGCATGGCCGTCGTCGTCGTGAAACGGCGACCGTCATAGGCGCCTTCCGGGCGTGGTTGCGCGCCGGGCTTCCACTGCAACAGCGGACGTATAAGGTCCGCCAGACGTTCGAGAATGTCGATACGGACGGCGCGCTTTCCAAGGAAGCGGAAACCGGCAAGCTTGTAGAACATGCGCTCGAAGCTCGGATCGGTCACCACGGAGGTGCGGCCCGCAGCCAGAACCGGAATGAGATCGCCGTAACCCGGCTTGCCCAGTCCATCGTTCTTCAACGCCCACAGCAACGTGACCAGTTCAGCCGGTGCTGGCTTGAGAAGTGCAGGCAGGAAAACATGATATGCGCCGAAACGCACGCCATAACGGCGCATCGAGGCGCGCATGTCCTGATCCAGAGACTTTACATCTTCTGCAACGTCGCGGCGGAACAATACGCCGAGATTTTCAACCAGTTGGAACGCCAGGCCCTTTGCCAGTCCCTGAAGGTCTTCTGCACGCGAAATATCGTCGAGTGGCTTCAGAACGGTGGCAATCTGATGATTGACGAAACGTTCGACACGCGCCAGCGCATGATCACGGGCATTGCCGCTCAACTGCTCATCAGCCAGCAGGATCACCCGCGGCTTCATGATGTTGTCGCCTGCCGCAAGCCGCGCGACCGGTTCGCCAAGCCAGCGCACCAGACCATCGGAGCTTAAAGCCAGGTCGCCATTGCCGCTGGCATGCAGGCGCGCAGCGCGCGCCTCGTATTCCAGCGCAAGCGCCTTTTGCGCCGCAGACTGTACGGCCTTCTGATCCGGCCCTTCCGTTCCCGGTGCCGGCGTAAACCGGAACCCGGCCAACTGACCGACGTGATGACCTTCTACGAAGACATCACCATTCACACTGATTTCAGCTTCAAGCATCGCATTCTCTCTCAGGCGCCTCATGAGCACAGATGTCCTGCGATCAACAAAGCGTTTCGTCAACCTTTCATGTAACGCATCGGACAATCGATCCTCGATTTCCCGCGTCTTTTCTTGCCAGTGTGTCGGATCGGCAAGCCATCCAGGGCGGTTCGATACATAAGTCCATGTTCTGATCTGCGCAATCCTCGCGGACAGCGTATCGATCTCTCCATCGGTGCGGTCCGCCCGGCGCACCTGTTCGGCCATGAAATCCTCGTTCACCGTACCGCGTTTGACCAGATCGAAATAGAGGGTCGAGATAAGGTCGGCATGCTGTGCAGGCGCGATGCGACGATAATCGGGCAACGCACACGCCTCCCACAGCTTTTCGACGCGCTCCGGGCTCGTCGTGACGTCAATGATCTCCGGATAACGCGACAGATATTCAAGCGACTGCTGGTCGATTGCCGGAAGGGCTCGCGACAAACCCTGAATGGTCGGAGCAGCATCGAGGCTGTTTCGCAGATTGCCGATCGAAGAAAAGTCGAAGTCCTTGGTTCGCCACTGCAACACCTTGACCGCATCGAACTGATGCGTTTCGACACGCTCCACAAGCTCGTCGTCGAATGGATCGACGCGGCCGGTCACGCCAAATGTACCATCGCGAAGATGTCGGCCCGCGCGACCCGCAATCTGGCCTATCTCGGCCGGGTTGAGATTGCGGAACTGATATCCGTCAAACTTGCGGTCCTGCGCAAAGGCAACGTGATCGACATCGAGATTGAGCCCCATGCCGATGGCGTCCGTTGCGACCAGATATTCGACGTCTCCGGATTGATAAAGTCCAACCTGCGCGTTGCGGGTGCGCGGCGAAAGCGCCCCGAGAACAACGGCGGCACCGCCGCGCTGTCTGCGCACCAGTTCGGCAATGGCATAGACCTCGTCCGCTGAAAACGCGACGATTGCCGTACGCTGCGGCAGGCGGGTGATCTTTTTCTGACCCGCATAGAAGAGCTGGGAAAGTCTGGGACGCTCGACCACGACGATGCCCGGAAGCAGCTTCTCCAAGATCGGGCGCATTGTGCCGGCACCAAGAAGCAGCGTTTCTTCCCGCCCACGCAGATAAAGCACGCGGTCGGTGAAGATATGCCCGCGCTCCAGATCACCGGCAAGCTGAACCTCGTCGATCGCCACGAAGGCGGCGTTGGTTTCACGCGGCATGGCCTCGACGGTGCAGACGGAATATTTCGCTTTTGGGGGAGCAATCTTTTCTTCGCCGGTAATCAGCGCAACATTGGCCGCACCCACTTTTTCGACCAGACGGGTGTAGACTTCCCGCGCCAGCAGCCGCAACGGCAGACCGATGACACCGCTACCGTGCGCCACCATGCGCTCAATGGCATAGTGAGTCTTGCCGGTATTGGTCGGGCCGAGAACGGCCGTGACACCGCGGCCGCTCAGGATCATGGGGCGAAAATTCAACGTACTGTCCGCGAAATCGACTGCTCTTGTCCGCCGCACTCCTTTTGCCAAGGAGACAGCCATACTGAGACACACATGGCAATAGCACGGAAGAAAGGCAATAGCCCATTATGACGGAAGTGACAGGACAAACGCATGAAGACGGAGTTCTTAATTCGATTCAATGACTTGAAAGACAAAAAGAATCCGGCGACAGACCGCTTTGATTCGGATACGGAACAGTTTGAGAACGAATCAAATACGAATCGCTGACTCGGGCTGATTCAGTTTTTGTTCACGGCAAGATGTGGACAGGAATCAGGCAAGCCATACCAGATTGTGAATCCGGATAATCGCGCGCCCGGTATACGGCCTTGTTCTCACAGAATCCAGGATTCGCCTGTCAAGCGTCTCTGCGATATGACGGCCGAGATACTTTGAAACCGCGCCTCAAAGCGCCTGACCTGCCAGCAGTCTGGGCGCATCGCGCTCGCTCGTACCCGCCGCCTGGCCAATGAAATAGGATTTCAGCCCAGGCAGGCGATCAACGATACCAAGGCCGAGATCACGCGCGACGCGGATCGGTCCGACATCATTCGAGAACAGTCGATTGAGAACATCCGTGGTAACGCCCATGCGCAACGTATCGAACCGACGCCATGCCTGATAACGCTCCAGAACGTTGACCGAGCCTATATCCAGCCCCAGCCGGTCTGCCTCGACGACCGTTTCCGCAAGAGCCGCAACATCCTTGAAACCAAGATTAAGTCCCTGACCGGAAATCGGATGGATGCCATGCGCGGCATCGCCTGCAAGCGCAAAGCGCGGCGCGATGAACGCCCGGGAGAGCGTCAGGCCAAGCGGAAATGCATTGCGTGCCCCCACCGGACGGATAGCGCCCAGCTTGTGACCGAAGCGGCGCTCCAGCTCCTCTTCGAAAACGAGATCATCCGACGCCACCAGACGGTTGGCGTCCGCCGTCCGTTCCGTCCATACCAGCGAAGAACGATTGCCCTTCAAGGGCAGGATCGCGAACGGGCCGGACGGCAGGAAATGTTCCTCGGCACAACCGTTGTGGGGCCGATCGTGTTCGACAGTCGTGACGATGCCAGACTGGTCGTAGCTCCAGTGAACCGTCTTGATGCCCGCCATGTCACGCAATGCCGAACGAACGCCGTCACAGGCAACCAGCAGCTTGGCCTCCAGCAAAGTGCCGTCGGAAAGCGTGATCGAAGTAGACTGGGGACCTGAAGAAAAACCCGAAACACTGAGGCCGTGTCGAATCTCGATACCGAGACGCTCACACAGCCCACGCAAGGCACCGACCATCGCGACATTCGGTATCATATGCGCGAAGGGCTTGCCCTCGTCCACCGCCCCATCAAACGTCAGAAAGATCGGGCGCACAGGATCAGCCGTTTTCGAATCGGTCACGATCATCTTGTGGATAGGCTGCGCCTCGGGCTCGATCTCGCTCCAAATGCCGAACACGTCGAGCATCCGCGTCGCCGCAGCGATAACGGCGGAAGCCCGCACATCTTTCTTCCACACATCCTCCGGCGCGGCTTCAACGACCTGCACGCCAAGATGCGGGGCCGCCTGCTTTATGGCAACAGCAGCGGAAAGTCCGACATATCCACCTCCGGCTACAACCACATCAAGCATAGCGCCTCTCCTCAAATCCTTGTGCACACATCATCGGCGCACTATAGACCATGTGACGTCTTCCTACAGCCGGAGCAGGCCGAAAAAATGTCGCATCCCTCGCAAGTGTCAGATCCAATGGAAAACCTGATCGCCACGCTCGACTTGGAGAAGCTGGAAGAAAACCTTTTCCGGGGCGAAAGTCCCCAGATTGGCTGGCAGCGCGTTTTCGGCGGGCAGGTTATCGCGCAGGCGCTCATCGCCGCCCAAAGGACTGTAGAAGAAGACCGCTTCGTGCACTCGCTGCATGCGTATTTCATGCGGCCGGGCGATCCCCGAGTGCCGATCATCTATCAGGTCGAGCGCATCCGCGACGGCTCAAGCTTCTGGACCCGCCGCGTTGTCGCGGTACAGCACGGCAAGGCCATCTTTTCCATGTCGGCATCGTTCCAGATCTTTGAGGGCGGTTTCACACATCAGATAAGGATGCCCGACGTGGCACCACCGGAAAAACTGATGAGCGAGGAGCAGATGCAGACGGCTTTTCTAGCAAAGGCACCTGACTCCATTCGCAAATACTGGGCAAACAAGCGCCCCATCGAGATAAGGCCAGTTTCCCTGACGCATTATATCTCGAAAGAGAAGCTGGAACCGCAGCAGGATATATGGGTCCGCGCCGTCGGCAAGGTGCCGGACAACCCGCATTTCCAGTCGGCCATTCTTGCATATCTGTCTGATATGACCCTGCTCGACACGTCGCTTTATGCCCACGGAACGACGATCTTCGACCCCTCCATCCAGGTCGCCAGCCTCGACCACGCCATGTGGTTCCATCGCCCGTCAAAACTGGACGACTGGCTGCTTTACACACAGGACAGCCCCAGTGCATCCGGAGCACGAGGCCTCACCCGTGGCAGTATTTTCACCCGAACGGGTGAACTGATCGCGTCGGTCGCCCAGGAAGGGCTGATCCGCAAAAGGGCAAATGATTAAATTGTGCGCTTTTTTGAAAAAAAGCACATTTAATAGACGCAAAACGCGGCATCAAATGCCGCTTTTTCAGACGCCCGTCATATAATTTTTATATTTCAATAACTTAACAACACCACTAAAACTGGCACGCCCTTTGAATGTATGTCGTTAGTCGCTGTTACTGATCTGCCAGCGGCAAGGAGAGTCGGCTCCGTGCCGAGGACAAACAAAGGATGGGAAACCAGATGAAAATTGTGATGGCCATTATCAAGCCGTTCAAGCTGGACGAGGTGCGCGAAGCCCTTACCGCTGTCGGCATCCAGGGCCTGACCGTGACCGAAGTAAAGGGTTACGGACGCCAGAAGGGGCATACCGAAATTTATCGCGGCACGGAATATGCGGTGAGCTTTCTACCCAAACTGAAGATCGAGATCGCAGTCGCCTCGGACGTCGTGGACAAGGCTGTCGAAGCCATCGCATCCGCTGCCAAGACCGGCCAGATCGGTGACGGCAAGATTTTTGTCTACTCTATCGAACAGGCCGTGCGCATCCGTACCGGCGAAACCAACACAGAAGCGCTTTAAGCACGGCTGACAGGGGAGTCTTCCAACCATGCAATTCAACAAATTTTCCACGCTCGGCCGTTCGGGCGCCAGTGCGGCAGCCTTTCTGGCGCCAGCCATCGCCTTCGCGCAGGAGACCGCACCAGCGGCAGCAGCAGCAGCCCCGGTCCCTGAAAAGGCCGATACGGCCTTCATGTTCCTCGCGACCATTCTCGTCCTGTTCATGATCCTTCCCGGTCTGGCGCTGTTTTATGGCGGCCTCGTCCGCACCAAAAACATGCTTTCCGTGCTGATGCAGTGCACCGTCGTCACAGCCGTCATGATGCTCGTATGGGTTATCTACGGTTATTCCTTTGCCTTCGGTGGCGGCACGGGCCCTTACTTCGGCGGCTTCGGCAAACTGTTCCTCTCCGGCGTTTCGCTCGACAGCACGTCGGCAACCTTCTCTGAAGGTGTCGTCATCTACGAATACGCCTTCATCGCCTTCCAGATGACCTTCGCGGCGATCACGCCTGCGTTGATCGTCGGTGCCTTCGCGGAACGCATCAAGTTCTCTGCTGTCATCCTTTTCACCGTTCTGTGGGCCACCTTTGTTTACTTCCCGGTCGCACACATGGTCTGGGATGCAAACGGCCTGATCTTCGGCATGGGCGCTCTCGACTTCGCTGGCGGCACGGTCGTTCACATCAACGCCGGTGTTGCTGGCCTCATCGGTGCAATCATGGTCGGTAAGCGTACCGGTTACGGCAAAGACATGATGGCGCCGCACTCCATGACACTGACGCTGGTCGGTGCAGCAATGCTGTGGTTCGGCTGGTTCGGCTTCAACGCCGGTTCCAACCTCGAAGCGTCCGGCGGTGCAGTTCTCGCAACCATGAACACCTTCCTCGCAACGGCCGCAGCTGTCGTTTCCTGGTCCGTGGTTGAAAGCTTCACCCGTGGCAAGGCGTCCATGCTGGGTGCTGCTTCGGGCATGATCGCAGGTCTCGTTGCCGTCACTCCAGCAGCAGGCTCCGTTGGCCCGATGGGCGCGATCGTTCTCGGCCTGATCGTTTCGCCGGTCTGCTACTTCTTCGTCTCCGTCGTGAAGAATAAATTCGGCTATGACGATACCGCGGACGTCTTCGGCGTTCACGGCATTGGCGGCATCATCGGCGCACTCGGTACAGGTATCTTCACCTCGCCGCTGCTCGGCGGCACGGGCAAGGAAGACTTCTCGATCGCTTCGCAGGTCTGGACGCAGTTCGTTGCCGTCGCGATCACCATCGTATGGTGCGCCATCGTCTCCGCCATCCTCTACAAGATCGTTGACGTGATCGTCGGTCTGCGCGTTCCGGTCGAAGCCGAACGCGAAGGCCTCGACCTCGCAACGCATGGCGAAGCCGCATACCACTCCTAAGACTTCGGAAAGGTCCGATCGGACCCCACTCCAACTGGAAAGGCCCGTCTAGACGGGCCTTTTTCTTTTGCTTGGATGGCCCGGCCGTAGCTGCGATTTGTCGAAAACATGCATGGTTAACATCGTATTAACCAGCAAGCGGTTAGTTTTCCCTGTCAATCCGGGATTCGGCGCTCTGTCGAATCTTGCCAAAACCAGAAAAGCAACGGGTTCAGGACATGGGCAGAGCCAATTCTCCGACATTCGATGGTCGTCACAACCGGTTTGTGCTGACGGCCTTTTTCATGCGGCAGATCATGGCCCTTGGCGGTTTCACGCTTCTTGCGCTGATCGCGCTCGGTATCGCAGCGCTCGCCACCTGGAACGTCGCCGATCCAAGCCTCTCATACGCCACGGCAAACCAGCCAACCAATCTTCTGGGTCACGGCGGCGCGATTTTTGCCGACATCATGATGCAGTTCTTCGGGCTGTCGTCGATCCTTTCCATGCTGCCTGTTCTGGCATGGGCCATCATTCTGATCGCCGGACGCAGGTTCAACCGGGTTCCGGCCCGCCTTGTCGCATGGATTGCCGGAACATTCGTCGGCGCGGCCTCGCTTGGCTGTTTTCCTGCCCCCGTGACATGGCCCCTTCCAAACGGAATTGGCGGCGTCATCGGGGATATGATCCTTCGCTTCCCCGCCCTGTTTATCGGCTCATACCCGACGGGTACCGTTGCAACGGTGCTTGGCGCCCTGTTTGCCCTCCCCGCCACGTGGCTTATGTTGTTTGCGGCAGGTGTCGTGGGAACGCCAGACGAAGAAGATTACATTGAGCAGGCTGCCCCCGTCACGCAAAGCAAAGCGCGTTCCGTACAGCAGGTGGACGATGACGAGGAAGATGACGGCGAAGGTTTCCTTGCGCGCCTGTTGCCTCTGGGTGCGCTCGCTCACTACTGGTACATCACCCAGGCGCGGTTCCGCCGACTTTTCGGCCTCAAGTCGAAGTCCCTGCAAGACGAATTCGAGCAGCCATACGACTTCAACGAATATGAATTCGGGACGCTCAACGAACCGTCGCGCCTCAAGACAGCAATAAATCGACTGGATCAGCGCGCAGAACCCTCGTTCGAAGAACGGGCGGCATCGCGCCGTCAGATGTCACCTCCGCCGATCTCGCTCGATCACGGCGACGATTATGGTGACGATCCGCACTTCAATAGGGACGAACGGCGACTTCCGGATGGTATCCTCTCGGCCGGCGACGAGTTCGACGATGCCAATGCGCAGTTCACCAACAGGCAACCGGCTGGACGCGGGCAGCCTCGCATCACGGCTCCCTCCGCTCGCCCGAAACCCAGCGAACGCGTCGTACGCGAAGCGCAGGCATCCTTCATCGCGCCGGATGGTTTTCAGCTGCCCACCGTCCATCTTCTGGCCGAACCGAAGAACGTGGTCCGCGACAATACGCTGAGCGAGGAAGTGCTGGAGCAGAACGCCCGCCTTCTCGAAGGGGTTCTCGAGGATTTCGGCGTCAAGGGTGAGATCATCCATGTACGCCCCGGCCCGGTCGTTACCCTTTATGAACTGGAGCCAGCTCCAGGTATCAAATCATCACGCGTCATTGGCCTTGCAGATGACATTGCGCGCTCCATGAGTGCCATTGCAGCCCGCGTCGCCGTCGTGCCCGGCCGCAACGCAATCGGCATCGAATTGCCCAACCAGACGCGCGAAACCGTTTTCCTGCGTGAACTGATCGGCAGCCGCGATTTTGAAAACAGCAAGGCCAAGCTCGCCATGGCGCTAGGCAAGACGATCGGCGGAGAGCCCGTGATTGCCGACCTCGCCAAGATGCCGCACCTGCTCGTTGCGGGTACAACCGGTTCGGGCAAGTCGGTGGCAATCAACACCATGATCCTGTCGCTCCTCTACCGCATGTCCCCGGAGCAGTGCCGACTTATCATGATCGACCCCAAAATGCTGGAACTGTCGATCTATGACGGCATCCCGCATCTGCTCTCTCCCGTTGTCACGGATCCCAAGAAAGCGGTCGTTGCGCTGAAATGGACCGTGCGCGAGATGGAAGAGCGCTACAAAAAAATGTCGAAGATCGGTGTGCGTAACATCGACGGCTTCAACAGCCGCGTCCAGCAGGCGCTCGACAAGGGTGAAATCCTCACCCGTACCGTGCAGACCGGCTTTGATCGCCAGACCGGCGAAGCGATGTACGAGACTGAAGAATTCGACCTGAAGCCCTTGCCCTACATCGTCGTCATCATCGACGAGATGGCCGACCTGATGATGGTTGCCGGCAAGGATATCGAAGGCGCCGTCCAGCGTCTTGCGCAGATGGCGCGTGCCGCCGGCATCCACGTCATCATGGCGACGCAGCGCCCTTCCGTCGACGTCATCACCGGCACCATCAAGGCGAACTTCCCGACCCGCATTTCCTTCCAGGTCACCTCGAAGATCGACAGCCGCACCATCCTTGGCGAACAGGGCGCGGAACAGCTGCTCGGCATGGGTGATATGCTCTATATGGCTGGCGGCGGGCGCATCCAGCGCGTTCACGGACCCTTCGTTTCCGACAACGAGGTGGAGGAAATCGTCGCCTATCTCAAGACGCAAGGGGCGCCGGAATATCTCGAGGCGATCACCGAGGAAGACGACGATGAAGATGGCGGCGGCCCGGCCGGCACCGGCAATCTATCGGAATCCGACGACCCATACGATCAGGCGGTCGCCGTGGTCCTGCGCGATGGAAAGGCATCCACCTCCTATGTTCAGCGCCGTCTTGGCATCGGATACAATCGCGCTGCCTCGCTGATCGAGCGCATGGAGCAGGAAGGTATCATCGGACCGGCAAATCACGCGGGGAAGCGCGAAATACTCGTTCCGACGGAAGCAGACATCATCGAACGGTAACGCATTGGATTGAAAGTCTCATCGGGTTTTCGGGTCGCCCGGAATTCAACCCAGTCCGGGTAGCGGCAAAAGCGTCTGTAATTTTTCTTTTCGCCGCTCCCAACACCGCAACCAGACGCGGCATGACAGCGTTATTAAACGCTTGTGGCGTCATGAAGCCGCCGCGTTTATGCGGAAAAACGACGCGATGAAGGAGAATAGAATGAACGATCTCACGACCGGCGAAACCGTACCGGCAACATCATCGCGAAATGGCATGTCACGGCGCGGCGTACTGACGGTATTTTCGCTGGCCGCAGCGATGGCTGGTCTGTCTCCGCTCCATGCCTTGGCGCAGTCTGCAGGCGAAAATGCAACCGCGCAGAAAATAGCCAACCACTTCTCATCGGTTAAAACCATGATGGGCGAATTCGTGCAGTTCGGCCCGCGCGGCGAACAGACAGGTGGCAAGTTCTACATCGAACGGCCCGGCAAGCTGCGCTTCAATTATGAAGACCCCTCACCCATGCGTGTCATCGCTGACGGCAAGAACGTCGTGATCGGCAACGCTAAGCTCAAGACATGGGATCTTTACCCGCTTTCGAAGACGCCGCTCAGCCTGCTGCTCTCGAACAAGATCGATCTGAGCAATCAGAAGGTCCGCGATGTGAAGGAAGAATCCGACCTCACCACCATCGTGCTTGGCGACAAGAGCATTTTTGGTGATTCCACCATTACGCTTATGTTCGACCCCAAGACCTTCGATCTGCGCCAGTGGACGACCACCGACGCCCAGAACAAGGATACGACGGTGATGATCTTCAACGTTCAGACAGGCGTGAGCTTCGACGAGCGTGTCTTCAACATCAACTACGAAGAAGTGCGCAAGCGCGGCTGAAGAGACGTCTGCTTGTCATCAAGAACAAATGGAAAAGGCGACCATGGGTCGCCTTTTCCATTTTACCGCGAAAACACGTTCCCGTTTTCGTTGCGATGTTATAAGCCTTCGGCTCTGCGGCAAAGTGGCGGTAATAGCGGAGCATATCTACATGGCATTTTCGATAACCACCTGGAACATCAATTCCGTTCGGCTTCGCATGCCGCTCGTTGAGCAGTTCCTGGTACGCTACAAACCGGATATTCTCTGCCTTCAGGAAACGAAGTGCCCGAATGGCGAATTCCCGATGAAGCCGCTGAGAGCGCTCGGTTATGAGCATGTCGTCATCCATGGACAGAAAGGCTATCACGGCGTCGCAATCGTCTCGAAAGTGCCACTCGCCGAAGATCATCGCCAGGACTACTGCGGGATCGGTGATGCCCGGCATATCTCCGCAATGTTCGAAGTGGGATCGCGACGCATCCGCCTCCATAATTTTTATGTTCCTGCCGGTGGCGACGAACCCGATCGTTCGATCAATCCGAAATTCGGCCACAAGCTCGATTTTATCGAGGAAATGAAGGCACTGCGCGCCAATGGCGTACCCGGAACGTCATCGATACTGGTGGGCGACCTCAATATCGCACCGCTCGAGAACGACGTCTGGTCGCACAAGCAGCTTCTGAAAATCGTCAGCCATACACCGGTTGAGACGGAAGGCCTGCTGGACATCATGAAAAAGGGGGACTGGCTCGATCTGATGCGCCTGAACGTGCCCGACAGCGAGAAGATCTACACCTGGTGGAGCTACCGCGCCAAGGACTGGGAAGCCGCAGACCGGGGACGACGCCTCGACCACATCTGGTCGTCGCAAGATCTTGGCGCATCGTTGGAAAAGATCGACATTCTGCGCGAAGCACGCGGCTGGAACCGACCATCCGATCACGTTCCGGTCACGGCCCACTTCAGCTTTTGAGCCAACGTGTCAGGCGAAACGGTTTTGCAGGCGCGATGCGCCTGCCGCCAGCGAGGCAATATTATCCCGGATACGCGCGGTAACGATATCCGCAACTTCGGGAAACTCTTCCACTAGCCGGTGAAAGAGAATGCGCGTGATACGAATGACTTCGGAATCCTCGGCTGCGACAGCCGTGAACTTGCGTTCGCAAAGTGTAAAAAGTGCCAGTTCAGATAACAGGACGCCCTTGCCGGGTGTGGCCTGAAGAACGGGCTTTCCATCACGACCCGCAGTGAAAAGCTCGAAGCGGCCCGTTGTAACGGCGAAAGCGCATTCGGCCGGCGAGTGTTCGCGAAACAATGTCTGGCCGGACGATACGCGACGACGCTCCGCGCCAAAAGCAATAAGGCGCAACTGATCGTCGCTGAAGCCCGCAAACAACGGAACTTGCCCCAGCAACATGATGTCGTCTGTTAAGGCCATCGTGATCCCAGCTCCAGAAAACCGCCCGTTTCATCATAGAGCGGTTTTCCGCCATCGGCGCGTGGAAAACAAGGCGCGAGATACTGAAACAACGGCTTGTTCAGGGAACGATTTTATAACCGCCATTTTCCGTCACGAGAATTTCCGCATTGGAGGGATCTCGTTCGATCTTCTGACGCAGACGGTAGACGTGTGTTTCCAGTGTATGCGTCGTCACACCAGAATTGTAGCCCCAGACCTCTTCCAGCAGAACGTCACGCGTTACGACCGCACTGCCAGCACGATAGAGATAGCGGATGATGGCCGCTTCCTTCTCCGTCAGGCGTATTTTCTTGCCGTCTTCGGTGGTCAGCAGCTTCTGGCTCGGCTTGAACTGGTACGGGCCGACGGTAAACACCGCATCCTCACTCTGTTCGTATTGCCTGAGCTGCGCACGGATGCGCGCCAGGAGAACCGCAAAACGGAACGGCTTTGTGACGTAGTCGTTGGCACCAGCCTCAAGGCCGAGGATGGTGTCGGAATCCGTATCATGCCCTGTCAACATGATGATCGGAGCCTTGAAACCACCCTTGCGCAAGAGCTTTACGGCCTCTCGGCCATCCATGTCGGGAAGGCCGACATCCATGATGAGAAGATCGACTTGGGACGATTTGGCGATCTGGGTCGCCTGCGCCGCGTTCGCGCCGCTCAGGATCGAGAACTCCTCATAGGGAGAGAGTTGCTCGGTCAGCGTCTCCCGAAGATCGTCATCATCGTCTACGAGGAGTATGGTGCGGGCCGTCATTCGGATTCCCAGCCTTTCTTTAATATTGCTTACATCGCTTTAATCGTAAGCCAATTCAGCGGTTTGCGGGCAAAACGTCAACCCATTGCCATCATATAACGACGTGCTATGACTTCACGTTGAATAACCTTCAAAGCAAAATCTCGTGAAACCTATAGCGACACAGCCTGTTAAACAACGTAAACGCGCATCAACGCTGGTGGTTCGGCAAGCACCGTCGAAAATCAGCCGCGCCATCGTTCAGCTGGGGTATCTGACTTTTCCGGCCGCGATAGGCCGCAACGGGCGAACCGCATTGAAACATGAAGGCGATGGAAAATCACCCATTTCTACAATGCGCGTCCTGCATGGTTTTTATCGCGGTGACCGCGCCGGTAAAACCGCTACCGCTCTACCCATGACACGTATACGCAAATCGATGTTGTGGTGCGATGCGCCAGGTGATCCGAACTACAACAGGCTCGTCAAGGCACCCTTCTCACCAAGCCATGAAGAAATGGCCCGCACCGATGGACTTTACGATGTGTGCCTGGTTCTGGATTGGAACGTGAGGTCGCGCCGCCGCAATCGCGGTTCGGCAATCTTTATGCATCTCATCCGCCCCGGCTTCGAGCCGACCGCAGGCTGTGTTGCCGTGCGCCCGCGCGACATGCGCCGCATCCTCACACACCTGAAGAACGACAGCCGAATTCGCATTCTTTGATAAAAACAAAAAAGCCCGCCTTTCGGCGGGCTTTTTTAAATAGAACAGCCGTGAATTATGCGGCTTCGTCCTGAGAGTCGTCTTCGTCGACAGCCTTGCCGCGCTTGGGACCCTTTGCGAGGTTCGTTTCGACAAGACGGACCGCCTCGGTTTCGGACATCTTGTTGACGGCTGCGATTTCGCGAGCCATGCGATCGAGTGCAGCTTCATAAAGCTGACGCTCGGAATAGGACTGCTCCGGCTGGTTTTCTGCACGATAGAGATCGCGCACCACTTCCGCGATGGCGATCAGGTCGCCGGAATTGATCTTCGCATCGTATTCCTGGGCGCGACGCGACCACATGGTACGCTTCACACGCGCCTTGCCCTGAACGACTTTCAGTGCACGCTCAACGAAATCTCCTTCGGAAAGCTTACGCATGCCGATGCTGACAGCCTTGGCTACAGGAACCTTGAGGCGCATCTTGTCTTTTTCAAAATCGATGACAAAAAGCTCAAGCTTCATGCCAGCAACTTCTTGTTCCTCGATTGCAGAAATGGTACCGACACCATGAGCGGGATACACGATCGCTTCACCGGTCTTGAAACCGTGACGTGCTGGAGATTTCTTCTGCTGGGTCGTCATTCGTTCTAAAAACTCCCTGTTACATACCCGTTGTACCGGGTTGGGTCGGTCAGGCCCTGATGAGACGGGGGAAACCGTCAGGTGACTCCGCACTGGTCCAGCTGTGCGCGCAAAAACGTCCCTTCTCGCAACTCGTGTGTCGAGAGCGTAAACGCTCGATATGTCACGGGAACCGCGTGCAAAAGAAGAGTTGCTTTCGTGGTGTTTTTGGGCACACAAATGCCGCGCTGTGGATCAGTGTTGGTGGTGTATCACAAAAATAGGCGCGAATCAATGATTTGCTTCCATCGCGACATAGCAACACGCAACGGCCCGCGAACCGCATTGGAAATCGGCCCCCAAGATACTGCTGTTTTGCTTTAACTGCTCGACAAAATCGACAAAAGCAATAAATTTTCGCCGTAGAGCCGCATAAGCATAAAAGCCTCTTAAACTCTTCGCATTTACACGCCAATATCCGATTCGACTGAGAAGGCAAAACCGCGAAATTCCGGGTGCCTTTTCACAGTAAAGTGTGATTTTTGGAGGAATCCGCGCAAAATGGGCTACCGAAACAATCCAAAACGCGAAAAACACATCGAGAAAGCTCGACAACTCGCGACTGCCGAAAAAACGCCGTTTCTTGATCCAGGGATCCTCTACGGGCGCGCAAGCCCCGATGACATAGAAAATTATTCCGCAGAAATGCTGGCGACCAGTGCCGCCCATACATTTGAGGCGCTCTCCCGCTGGAAAGGCGACAAACCCCATATCGGCATTTCTGCCGTTGAAGGTGTGACGCCCAAGGATATCCCCGTCACGGTTCTGACGATCATCGGACGGAACATGCCGTTCCTGTACGATTCCGTGATGGGTGAAGTCACCAGCAGCTACCGTGGTCTTTACCTTGCCGTGCATCCCATTCTTGTACGCGATACCAAGGCCGAAGCAGGTTATCGCCTCGCGGATGCGGATGATGATCCGACAGAGAACATCAGCCTTATCCAGCTCCATATCGCCCCTTTGACGCCGCAGGCCGCTGCCACGCTGGAAGAGAGGCTGCGTTTCGTTCTTGCTCAGGTTCATTCGGCCTACAGCGACTGGAAACCCATGCTCGCGAAGCTGGACGAGGCGCTCGGCGAACTAGAGGAGCGCGGATCGGCCCGACGAAAGAGCGAGCGCTCAGAAGCGGTGGAATTCCTGAACTGGCTGCGCAGCGATAATTTCACTTTCCTCGGCATGCGCGACTACACCTATTCCGGCACCGGAAAGAACGCGCGGATCGAGCGCGGCGACGGCGTAGGTCTGGGCATTCTCAGCGATCCCGACGTACGGGTGCTGCGCCTCGGCAAGGATGCAGTCACGACCACGCCGGAAATTCTGGCGTTTCTGGACGGCCCCGATTTCCTGATCGTTACGAAAGCCAACGTGAAATCCATCGTGCACCGACGTGCCTACATGGATTACATCGGCATCAAGCGCTTTGACCAAGACGGCAAAGTCATCGGCGAACTGCGCATTGTCGGCTTGTTCACGGCGACCGCCTACACACGCCCCGTCAGACAGATTCCATTGCTGCGGGCGAAGGTTGCGGAAGTCGAGCGGCATTTCGGCTTCGATCCGAACAGCCATTCCGGCCGCATTCTGCACAACACGCTGGAAGCCTATCCACGCGACGATCTCTTCCAGATCGAAGAAGACCTGCTGATCCGCTTTGTCGAGCAGATCATGGAACTGAGCGATCGCCCACGTGTGCGTGTGCTCGCCCGCATCGACCGTTTTGACCGTTTCGTATCCGTCATCATCTTCGTGCCGCGTGAGGAATACAATTCCTACGTTCGCGAGAAGATCGGCGATTATCTGAGCAAGGTCTATGACGGCCATATTTCGGCCTATTACCCCGCTTTCCCGGAAGGCGCTGTTGCCCGCGTTCACTTCATTGTCGGTCGCACGGACGGAAAAACGCCGCGTATTGCCCAGGACAAGCTGGAGGATGCCGTCAGCGACATCGCCGCCCGCTGGATCGACCACTTCATGACACTTTCCGAACCGGGAGCACCGCTTCTGGATGTGGATCAGGCCTATCAGGAAGCCTTTACGCCGGAAGAAGCTGTCGGCGACATGCGCGATATCATCGCAACGGCAAAAGGCGAAGCGGTGCGTATCGAGTTCTATCGGCAGGACGAACAGGCTGCCGACAGGCTATCTCTGAAGATTTTCCATCGCGATGGCCATCTGCCGCTCTCGCGACGCGTACCGCTGCTGGAAAACCTCGGCTTCAATGTCATCAGCGAGCGCACATTCGATATCGGCGTTGTGTGGGAGGGAAACCGCCAGAATATCGTCCTGCACGACATGGAGCTGGCAATTGCGACAGGCGGCACGCTGGATCTCGGCGTATACGGACCAAGACTGGAAGACGCATTCCTCGCAGCCTTCACCGGCAAGGTGGACAACGACAATTTCAACCGCCTGATCCTTGCTGCAGGACTGACGGTACGGGAAACCTCGGTCTTGCGCGCCTATGCACGCTATCTGCGGCAGACCGGAATTGTCTATTCGCAGGAGCATATCTCCGAAACACTGTTCAAGTATCCGGCGATCACCCGCAAGCTGTTCGATCTTTTCACCACGGACTTCGATCCGGCGATTGCCGAGAAGACCCGCATCAGAAAACTTTCCGAACTCCACAAGGCAATCGAAACTGCGCTTGGCAGCGTTCCCAATCTCGATGAGGACCGCACGCTACGGCGTTACGTCAACGCCATCGACGCCACGTTGCGCACCAACTACTTCCAGAAGAACGAAGACGGCACGCCGCGCGAAATGCTTGCCTTCAAGTTCGACCCGAAACATCTGGACGGCCTGCCTGATCCGCGCCCGTTCCGCGAAATCTTCGTCTACGGCACCGAGGTCGAAGGCGTGCACCTGCGCTTCGGCAAGGTCGCGCGCGGTGGCCTGCGCTGGTCGGACCGCGGTCAGGACTACCGCACCGAAGTGCTTGGCCTGGTCAAGGCACAGCAGGTCAAGAACGCGGTGATCGTGCCGGTCGGCGCCAAGGGCGGCTTTTTCCCCAAGGCTCTACCCGCCGGCGGCACGCGCGACGAAATATTCAATGCCGGCCGCGAGGCCTACAAGACCTATATCCGCACCCTCCTTTCGATCACCGACAACATCATCGGTGATGAGATCGTTGCGCCCCCGGATACCTTGCGGCTGGACGGAGACGACCCCTATTTCGTGGTTGCCGCCGACAAGGGAACGGCAACATTCTCCGATACGGCGAACGAACTTGCCCGCGAGGCGAACTTCTGGCTGGACGATGCCTTCGCGTCCGGTGGTTCGGCAGGGTATGACCACAAAAAAATGGGCATCACCGCCCGCGGCGCATGGGAAACCGTAAAGCGTCACTTCCGTGAAATGGACACGAACATCCAGACCACGCCGTTCACTGTCGCGGGCGTCGGCGATATGTCCGGCGACGTTTTCGGCAATGGCATGCTGCTGTCGGAAAAGATCCGGCTGGTTGCGGCCTTCGATCACCGCGACATCTTCATCGATCCGGATCCTGACACCGACAAATCCTTCGCAGAACGCAAGCGCATCTTCGAACTCCCCCGCTCGAGCTGGCAGGACTATGATCGCTCTGTGCTTTCGAACGGCGCGATGATTATTTCCCGTGCGGAGAAATCCGTAACGCTGACGCCCGAAGCGGCAGCAGTCATCGGTATCGACAAGACCATTGCGACGCCTTTCGAGATCATGACCGCCATCCTGAAATCGCCTGTCGATCTTCTGTGGTTCGGCGGTATCGGCACCTACATCAAGGCAGCGGTGGAAACCAACGCCGAAGTGGGTGACAGGGCCAACGACCCTATCCGTATCAATGCCACGGAAGTCCGGGCGAAGGTGATCGGCGAAGGTGCCAACCTTGGCATCACCCAGAAGGGGCGTATCGCCTACTCACTCGTAGGCGGACGATGCAACTCCGACGCCATCGACAACTCGGCTGGCGTCAACTCATCGGACGTCGAGGTCAACTTCAAGATTGCACTGGCATCTGCGGTGAACGGCGGCCGCCTGACGATGCCGAAGCGCAATCAGTTGCTCGCTTCCATGACGCCGGATGTGGCAAAGCTGGTATTGCGTAACAACTACCTGCAATCGCTGGCAATCTCGCTGACAGAACGTCGAGGCACCGGCAACCGGGAAGAACTTGGCCGGTTGATGGGCGCACTCGAAGCCGCAGGGCAACTGAACCGCAAGGTCGAAACCTTGCCGAACGATGCCGAGTTTGCTGAACGCTACGCCAGCGGAAAGCCACTCACGCGTCCGGAAATCGGCGTTCTGCTGTCCTACGCGAAGCTGACGCTGTTTGACGCATTGGTCGCAAGCACGCTGCCGGACGAACCGTATCTTCAGCACATGCTGATGGATTACTTCCCCGTCAAGATGCAAAAGACCTATGCCGACGACATCAGGAACCATCGCCTGCATCGCGAAATCGTTGCAACGGCTCTCGCCAATACGGTCGTCAACCGGGGTGGACCAGGCTTCGTGCAGAAGCTTGCCGACGCCAGCGGTCTTCTGCCAGCCGATGTCGTCAAGGCGGTCATGATCGTTGAGGACGGCTTCGGCCTCAAGCGCCTCTGGGCCGAGGTCGATGCACTTGACGGGAAGGTCAGCGGCGAAATCCAGAACGGCCTTTATGAGCGGATTACCCGCATCTTCTCCGAGGTGAGCAGGCTGTATCTGCAGGCCCGTGGCGGGGGTGCAGGCGCAAACGCCATGGCGGACGAAATCGACCGTCTTAAGAGCGCCATAAAAACGCTGTCTCCGGTCGCGGCGAAATATCGTCAGGGACAGGGAGTCATTGAACTCGAGGGCGTTCCTTCGGGGCTGATTCAGGAACTCGATACCCTGTCGCTCCTGGTCTACGTTCCGGAGATCATGCTCATCGCGGACAGCGCCTCGACAACGCTGGCGCGTGCAGCCGACAGCTATGCCACGGTTTCGTCAACGTTCCGCGTGGCGAAGCTGCTGGAGGCAAGCCAGCGCATTTCACCCGCCGACCACTATGAGAGCCTCGCACTTCTTCGCAACCAGGATCAGATTTCCTCGGCAAGACGAAAGATCGTCGTATCGGCGCTGACGGAATATGCGAAGGAGAAGGATCCGGTACAGGCCTGGTATGCGGCAGATCGCGTACGCGTCAATCGCATCGTGTCCGAGCTTGCCGCCTTGAGCGACAGCGGTGAAATCAACCTTGCCCGGTTGACCGTCGCTGCAGGACTTCTGGCGGATATCGTACAGGCGCGCTGACCGGCATCAAGAAACCATCCGGGCGGATCTGCCCGGATGGTCAACCGGAAAAGGCGGCTTTTAACGTCAGAGCCCGCCTTCCATCACAGGAAAACGCATGACCGCTTCTTCCCCAGCCAGCGAAATGCCGACCGCAAAACGGGGTATCTGGGGCTGGGTCATGTTCGACTGGGCGGCACAGCCTTTCTTCACCGTCGTTACCACATTCATCTTCGGCCCCTACTTCGTGTCGCGCCTCACGGAAGATCCCGTGTCCGCGCAGACGACATGGAGCAACATGGCGACGATCTCATCCATCGTCATCGCCATTTTCTCACCCATCCTCGGCTCGATTGCCGACCAGTCTGGTTCGCGCAAACCGTGGATTGCCTTTTTTGCCATCATCAAGATCGTCAGCCTGTCGCTTCTGTGGTTCGCAGCCCCCGGCTCCCCCATCATCGTGCCGGTTGTCTGCATGATCCTGGCCTCGATTGCCGCTGAGTTTTCCATCGTCTTCAACGATTCCATGATGCCGCGGCTGACCAATCCCCAAAATGTCGGCCGTATCTCCAATCTTGCATGGGGGTTGGGTTATCTCGGCGGCATGGTGGTACTAATCGCCGTCGTCACCCTGCTTGCCGCCAACCCGCAGACCGGAAAAACCATAGCCGGCATTGCACCGCTCTTTGGTTTGGACCAGGCGACCGGAGAAGATGCCAGAATAACCGGACCGATCGCCGCGATCTGGTATCTTATCTTCATCATGCCGATGTTCCTCTTCACGCCGGATGCGCAGAAGGGTTTGCCGTTCAGGACCGCCATACGCACGGGACTGACGGAACTTACCGCAACCCTGCGCGAGCTTCGCACCCGCCCAGCCCTGCTTCGCTTCCTTATCGCCCGGATGCTCTATCAGGATGGTGTCAATGGTGTTCTCATCCTCGGCGGAGCCTTTGCTGCCGGTATGTTTGGCTGGGCCACCATGGAGATCGGACTTTTCGGCATTCTTCTGAACGTCGTCGCCATTGCCGGCTGTTTTGTCGCTGGCCGCATTGACCAAAAGGTCGGCTCCCGAACGACGATCCTCATCAGCCTTGTCATTCTGCTGATAGCGACCCTCGGCATCGTATCGACAGAGCGCAGCTCTACCCTCTTCGGATGGGTGCAATTATCGACCACGGACAACGGCGGAATCTTCACCACCGGCGCGGAAAAAGCCTATCTTCTTTACGGTGTATTGATCGGTATCGCGTTCGGTCCCGTACAGGCTTCGTCACGTTCCTATTTGGCGCGCAACATCACTGTTGCCGAGGCTGGCCGTTATTTCGGCATTTACGCGCTTTCGGGCCGCGCCACCAGTTTCTTGGCAACGCTGAGTTTCTCTATAGCAACGTCTCTCAGCGGCTCCGCCCATGTTGGCATGGCAACGCTGATCGTGTTTCTGGGAGCCGGATTTCTGCTTCTGCTGCGCGTCCCCGAACGCGCGGCACATTAGGCCAGAAATCGAAAGACAGGCGAACCGGCATCAGCCGGTTGCAGCCGACTTTCAAAGTTGGTCGAGTTTTTGCTGCAATGCGCGCAACTGCTCTTTCAACTCGTCGATTTCGGAAGCATTCGGTTTGCGCGGTTCCTTTGGCGCCTGCGGCATCGCAAAAGGCGCAAACCCCTGCATGGCTTGGCGGAACAGTTCCGTATTGCGACGGATTTGTTCCTCCATCAACTGAAGCGGCGCCTGAAAATTCCGGGCAAGTGAACCGTCCCCGAATGCCTTGGCCATATGCTCCTGCATCTGGCTCTGCTGATCGGAAAACGTCTTCATGGAGTGTTCGAGAAAGGTCGGCACAACCATCTGCATCTGGTCGCCATAATAGGAAATCAGCTGTCTCAGAAATGCCGTTGGCAACAACGTATTACCGGTCTTTGCTTCCTGCTCGACAATGATCTGCGTCAGCACCGCGTGGGTGATGTCTTCCGACGTCTTGGCGTCCTGAACCTTGAAGTCCTCACCGCGCTTGACCATCTGCGCCAGATCGTCAAGCGTGACATAGGTGCTCGTACCCGTATTGTAGAGCCGTCGGTTCGCGTATTTTTTGATGATTGTTTCGCCGTCGTGCTTTGCCATCCTCGCCTCCTCGCGATGCTGGTATTTTTTTGTTTTTTGGTGTTATTGCTCTTCCCGAGGCGAAGTGTAAGCGGAAAACCGGCTCCGTGACAAATGTTTTGTGCAATGCAACAGTTTGTTTTTTGCGCAGCAATTTCCGGCGCGATATCCCATTGCTTTGACACCGTCTTCAAGCGCCCTCCTCACCGTTTGACTTGAACGGAAACCTTTGCCAGTCTCCCGCTCAAAATTGAGGAGGAAACCGATGCCTTTGCCTTCAGTCGTGATTGCCAGTGCCGCCCGTACTGCCGTTGGTTCGTTCAATGGCAGCTTCGCCAATATCCCTGCCCATGAACTTGGAGCGGCAGTCATCCGCGCCGTCCTGGACCGCTCAGGCGTTGAGGCAGGCGAGATCGATGAAGTGCTTCTCGGACAGGTCCTGACTGCAGGCGAAGGCCAGAACCCCGCACGCCAGGCAGCGATGAAGGCTGGCATTCCTCAGGAGGCAACCGCTTTCGGCATCAACCAGCTCTGCGGTTCCGGATTGCGCGCCGTCGCCCTTGGCATGCAACAGATCGCGACCGGCGACGCGGCTATCGTCGTGGCGGGGGGCCAGGAATCCATGTCCATGGCGCCCCATTGCGCGCACCTGCGCGGCGGCGTGAAGATGGGCGACTTCAAGATGGTCGACACCATGCTGAAAGATGGGCTTACGGACGCCTTCTACGGCTATCATATGGGCATAACGGCGGAGAACATCGCCCGTCAGTGGCAGCTAAGTCGTGACGATCAGGACCAGTTCGCCGTCGCTTCGCAGAACAAGGCCGAAGCGGCACAAACTGCAGGACGCTTCGCCGACGAGATCGTGCCCTTCACCGTGAAGGGCCGCAAAGCCGACATTATCGTTGATGCCGACGAGCATATCCGCGCCGGTTCCTCGATTGAAACGATGGCGAAACTCCGCCCTGCCTTCGACAAGGAAGGCACCGTAACCGCCGGTAACGCATCCGGCCTGAACGACGGCGCTGCCGCCACATTGCTGATGACGGAGCAGGAAGCGTCCCGGCGCGGCATAAAGCCCCTGGCACGCATCGCGTCCTGGGCAACTGCCGGCGTCGATCCGCAGATCATGGGAACCGGTCCCATCCCCGCCTCCCGCAAGGCACTGGCCAAGGCAGGCTGGTCCATCGGCGACATCGGCCTGGTGGAGGCAAACGAGGCTTTTGCCGCGCAGTCATGTGCGGTGGTTCGCGATCTCGGTCTTGATCCGGCGATCGTCAACGTCAACGGTGGGGCAATCGCGATCGGCCACCCCATAGGCGCCTCGGGCGCACGCGTGCTCAACACGCTTCTTTTTGAGATGCAGCGCCGCAATGTTTCCAAGGGGCTGGCAACACTCTGCATTGGCGGCGGCATGGGCGTTGCCATGTGTGTTGAGGCGCTCTGAAAAGCATTCCGGTTTCAGATCCGATGCTGTAGAAGCAACCTCCCATTGGCCGTATTTCTGTGGCCGTTGAATACCATCTTTGACAGGTCATGGAGGCCAGTATGAGCCGGGTTGCGTTGATTTCAGGCGGAACGAGCGGGATCGGGGCGGCGATCGCCCGCACCTTGCAGGCTGCTGGCTACAGGGTCGCCGCCAACTACGCCTTCACGACAGACCGTGCGGCCGCCTTTCAGAAAGAAACCGGGATACCGACGTTCCAGTGGGATGTTCGTGACTACGATGCCTGTGCCGCAGGCATCGCCCGGATTGAAGACACCCTCGGCCCCGTCGAGATTCTGGTGAACAACGCCGGAATTACCCGGGATGCCATGTTTCACAAGATGTCGCCCCAGCAATGGCGCGACGTGATCGACACCAATCTCACCGGCGTCTTCAATATGACCCATCCCGTCTGGCCAGGCATGCGCGAACGTGGCTTCGGACGGATCGTCAACATTTCCTCGATCAATGGCCAGAAAGGGCAGGCGGGGCAGGCAAACTATTCCGCCTCCAAGGCTGGCGACATCGGTTTTACCAAAGCGCTGGCGCAGGAAGGTGCAAGCCGTAACATCACCGTCAACGCCATCTGCCCGGGCTACATCGGCACGGAAATGGTCAGGGCCATACCCGAGAACATCCTCTCCGAACGCATCATACCCCAGATACCCGTCGGGCGCCTTGGAGAACCCGAGGAGATCGCCCGTTGCGTCCTGTTCCTCGTCTCAGACGAGGCCGGATTTATCACCGGATCCACGCTGACCGCCAATGGCGGACAATATTTCGCCTGACAAGAGTTTCCCCGCACGCGGCGACCCTCGATTTCTGGTAAACTTTTCGTGATAAGAGCACGCGAACCCACCTCGCCACGAAAACTTGAGAAGAAAAACCCTCAATAGGTAATCTCGCTAACCGAATGAAAACACGATAATTTTCGTATAGTTTAGAAAGACTCTAAATTCTCTGAGCCCGTCGCAAATCATGTTTTTCTTGACATTTACTATCCTGTTTTGGTTTAAGAGTGAAAACAACGTGTTGCGTCATACAGGCAGTTAGTCATGCTGGTTTGCAGCTGCAATTACATTACCGACCACGAAATTCGCGACGTCATAAACGAGTTGCTGGACGAGGACTGTTGGCAGCTGATCGTCCCCGCGAAGGTCTATCATGCCATGGCAAAACGTGGCCGCTGCTGCGGCTGTTTTCCGACCGTAGTCGACCTCATCATCAAAACCACCGAGGAATATCACGCCCGTCACCACTCGACGGAAGCCGAGGTTTTTGATTTTATGTCCCGCCTGAAGCGATTCCACGAAGAAAACAGGAGAGCGGACATTGAAAGGCGACAAAAAAGTCATCGAGCAGCTTAACGAGGCGCTGTTCCTCGAGCTCGGTGCAGTCAACCAGTATTGGCTTCACTACCGGCTGTTGAACGATTGGGGCTTCACCAAGCTTGCCAAGAAAGAGCGTGCGGAATCCATCGAAGAGATGCAGCACGCCGACAAGATCATCGACCGCATCATCTTTCTTGAAGGCCATCCGAACCTTCAGACCGTCGCGCCGCTGCGCATCGGCCAGAACGTCAAGGAAGTCCTCGAGGCCGACCTCGCTGGCGAATATGACGCACGCACGGCCTACAAGAAATCCCGTGACATCTGTCATGAGGCTGGCGACTACGTGTCGATGAAGCTGTTCGAAACGCTGCTCATCGACGAAGAAGGCCACATCGACTTCCTCGAGACTCAGCTCGACCTTCTCAACAAGATCGGCGAAAGCAAGTACGGCCAGCTCAACGCTGACTCTGCCGACGCGGCTGAAGCCGAATAAGCGGATTGCGACTGACATGAAGAAGGCGGCCAGTGGCCGCCTTTTTTGTGCAGTCTATTTTCCGGCCAGATGCCGGAACTCGGCAACCACCTGCTCATAGACGGATCGCTTGAAGGGTACGATCAGGTCGGGAAGACTTTCCATCGGCTTCCAGTCCCATGCGTCGAACTCGGGCTCATGGCCTGTCGGGGGAGGGTTGATCTGAATTTCACTTTCATCGCCATCGAAACGGAAAGCAAACCAGCGCTGCGCCTGCCCGCGATATCTGCCTCTCAGGCCGATACCGATCAGTTCCGGTGGCAGGTCGTAGTGAATCCAGTCACTTGCCTCTGCAAGCAGCGTGACGGTCTTCATACCCGTCTCTTCGAAAAGCTCGCGAACGGCGGCCGCAAGCGGCTGCTCGCCGTCATCGATTCCGCCCTGCGGCATCTGCCAAAGATGCGGAGACCCATCATACTCGGAGTTTCCCTCCTTGATACGCCGCCCGGCCCAGACGAGGCCATTGCTGTTCAGCACCATGATTCCGGCGCAAGGGCGGTAGGGCAAATCTTCTGCTTTGATCGTCATTGAAAACCCGCTGGCTTTTACGCGCCCAAGACGGCGCAAGGAAAGGACCAGCCGATGGTTTACTGTCCCGCCTGCCCGGAAACAAGCGCAGAAACGCCGACGATCTCTATGCCGCGTGCTGCAGCTTCTGGAGACCACCTGGCAATGGCGGCAATGCTTTCATCAAAAGCCGAGGCCACACCGATCGCCTGACCGTTGCGACGCGCGATCCGCTCGAGTTCGTCAAGCTTGCGAAGAATGGCATCTTCATTGACTTCATTATCCAGCTGGATATCCGCAAACGCATGTGGCGCCGATATCGCCTTGGCGATATTGCCGCTCAGGGATTGCGCGGACGAGCCATCATCAAGGAACAGAAGCCCCCGCTTGCCGATATCGCGCATCATCGGCTCCATCACCTTTTGCTCGGCAAGGAAGCGGCCACCGAGATAATTCATGATGCCGGTATAATTGGTTATTTTCGCCATGGAACGGTGCAGCCGGTCCATGTTGACCTTTGTCGGATCACCTGCCAGCAGCGTATCCGGCCCAGGATTGGTTCCCGGATATCCAAACGGCTCCAGCGGTATCTGCAGCAGGATTTCATGGCCTTCGCGGCGGGCCTCCTGCATCCATCGCTGCAGACTGTTGCCGCTTGCCGCGAAACCAAGCGTGATTTCTCCCGGAAGATCACGAATGGCCTTTTGCGAGCCTGTCTGGCTCAAACCAAGACCGCCAACCACGATAGCGACGCGTGTACCGCGTGCACCGGACCACGGCCGCGCATATTGCTCCGCGGGCCGCAGCCCGTCCGATCCGACGATGGGTAGCCGCCCGAATGCCGTCTCTTCCAGCAGCGCGTCATTGGGCCGCGTCGCCATGCGCGGATCCTGACCATAGGTCTGGCCCGTCATCAGAACCGGGCCTTCAGTCTCGCGCGCGCGAGGCGAATAGACGGAGACGACATTGCCGTCCGGCATGGTCGACCGATTGATGTTTGCGCCGGAGCGACCGCTTTCGAGCTGCAGACCGGCAACTTCCGGCGTATTCTCCGGAGACGCAACCGCTTCCGAAGCTTTGGACGGAGGAGGAACGTTCGACCCCGGGCCTGTGGCAGTTTTCTGAAGATTACCAGGAGAAAAGGCAGTATAGACAGACAAACTGCCAATCACGACCACCACGAAAATGGAAAGCGCTATAAGCGCCGAAAAGCGCCGGTTGATACCGACGCTTTTTTTATTGCGGCCCATAAGCGGTTTTCGCAGGTCCGAAGGCAATGGGGGATCCGTTCAACTGATGGAGCACACGGAAAAAGCGCCGCATGAGCGACGCCTTCCATCTTACTGCTTGTTGACCACAGCCTTTTCCGGGTTCGGCGGGAACGCCGGATCGGTCTTGCCGCCGCGAAGAAGATCCAGCGCGTAGTTCAGCTGGATATCGTCCTTGGCTTCCGGCGGAACGTAAGCGGAAGAACCGGAGCCTTCTTCGGTTTCGCTCTGTCCCTTGATGTGGCCGGTCAGACCCGATTCACCTTCCGTGGTGACCTTGCCTTGCAGCTCCGCAGGCAGCGGCTGCTCAACCTTGATGTCAGGCTGGATACCCGTGCCCTGGATCGACTTGCCGGACGGCGTGTAATAGAGCGCCGTCGTCAAGCGCAGGGCCCCAGCTTCACCGAGCGGAATGATCGTCTGAACGGAACCCTTGCCGAAGGACCGTGTGCCGAGAACCGTAGCACGACGCAGGTCCTGAAGAGCGCCAGCAACGATTTCAGAAGCCGATGCAGAGCCACCGTTGACGAGAACGATAACCGGCTTGCCGTCGGTCAGATCGCCTGCGGTTGCATTGAAGCGGCGGGTTTCATCCGGATTGCGGCCACGGGTCGAAACAACTTCACCGCGCTCGAGGAACGCGTCGGAAACATTGATCGCCTGATCGAGCAGACCACCGGGATTGAGGCGCAGGTCGAGCACATAGCCCTTGAGCTTGTCGGCCGGAACGTCCGCCTTGATCTTCTTGATCGCCTTTTCGAGGTCGTCATAGGTCTTTTCGGTGAAAGAAATCACCCGAAGATAACCGACATTATCGCCTTCGACGCGCGACTTCACGGCCCGCACCGCGATGATGTCACGAACAACCGTCACTTCGATCGGCTTGTCGGCGCCCTGGCGGATGATCGTCAGCTTGATCGGCGTCTTGACCGCGCCGCGCATCTTCTCGACCGCCTGCTCAAGCTTCAGCCCGCGAACCGGCGTTCCATCAATTTCCGAAATGAAGTCGCCAGCGAGGATACCAGCCTTGGCAGCCGGGGTATCGTCCATTGGCGAGATGACCTTCACCAGCTCGTTTTCCATGGTCACTTCGATGCCAAGACCGCCAAACTCACCCTTGGTCTGGGTGCGCATGTCATTGGCGTCCTGCGCATTCATGAAGCTCGAATGCGGATCGAGCGAGCTGAGCATGCCATTGATGGCGTTTTCAACCAGCTTCTCATCATCCGGCGGCGTCACATACTGCGCACGCACCCGCTCGAACACGTCGCCAAAGATCGACAGTTCCTTGTAGGTCGAAGGTCCGGCGGCCTGCGCCGGCATGCTCGCCGAATAAATCACGCTCATCGCGGTGGCGCCCATAAGCCCACCAATAAGGAGAAGCGAAACCTTACGAATCATTGTGCGCCCTTCCGGTATTTTTCGCGGTCCACCACGGTTGAGAATCAACCGGCACGCCGTCTTTCCTGAATTCAATGTAAAGCGTTGGCCTGTCGGTTTCCAGCGCCAATGCTGCTGCACTTGCTACTCTTTTTGCGCCCATCGAAGCGATGGGCTCGCCAGAGAATACAAACATCCCCTGCCGTGTCCTCACATTGTCCATGCCTGTCAGAACCACATGATAACCGTCGCCGGTATTGAGAATGATCATGCGGCCGTAACTGCGGAAATCTCCCGCAAACACGACAAATCCATCTGCGGGGGCCGTCACTAACGCTTCAGGCCCCGTCGCAACAACAAGACCTCTGGAAAAGTGACCCGTCCCATCGGCATCGCCGAAACGCCTCAACACGTCACCCGATACCGGCATCTCCAGCTTTCCCTTCAAACTTGCGAAGGGATATGCGGGCGCAATGCGGTTTTTATCAGGCGTTCCAGAGTCGGCGCCGGCTCTCTCTTTTTCACGTTCAGCCTCGGAAAGACGCGCCAGACGCTCTTCTTCCACCCGCGCCTTTTCCATGGCTTCACGCACCGAACTTATCTCGCTTTCAAGAGAACTCACCAGTCCTTCGAGACTGGTCGCCTTGCTCGCAAGCTCTTCGGAACGCTTGCGCTCCGTTTCCAGCTCGGTCGCCGTCTGGGTATTACGGCGATCATTCTCCTTCAGCAGAAGGTCGAGGCGCTTTTCCTCTTCCAGACTGGCTGTCATCATACCCGTAAGATCGCTCTTTTCGCGAGCGATTGCCTGCTGCAGATCGGTCAATTCTTTGAGAGCGACCACAAGCTTGTCAGCTTCAGCTCGGATACCCGGAACGACCGCGCCCAGCAGAATGGCGCTGCGCACCGAAGCAAGCGCGTCTTCCGGTGAAACGAGAAGAGCAGGGGGTGGATTTCGTCCCATGCGCTGAAGTGCTGCGAGAACCTCCGCCAGCACACCGCGCCGTTCTCTTAGCGACGCCTTGACGCCGTCTTCCCGCACACCGAGCTTGGCAAGGCGGTCCTCGCCATCACTGATCTTACTTTCTAAATCCTTGCGCCTTGCGGCGGAATCGATCAGTTCCTGCCGGATACGGCTACTGTCTTGATCGAGCGCGGCAATGCTGTTCTCCAACTGCCGCGTCTTGTCTTCGGAAAGACCGATGCTGTCGACCAGCTCTTCGAGATCCTGCCGGTTCTGGTCACGGCGCTGTTCAAGAGCCTGCAGTTCTTCCGGCGCCGCATTGCCACTGTCTGCCGCCGTGGCTCCGGCATCGTCACGCGCAACTGAAAAGCCAGCCGGAAGAAGACCACAAGCCACGGCAGCGATCATCGCTCCCGCCAAGGCCATTTGCCCCTTTTTCTGCTGCCTTTTGTTCATTGAAACTTTCTTTGATGCCAAAGCGTGGTGAACGACATTACGCTGCTTCGCCGCAATTCACCAAGAGGCAAGCGCCAAAGCCGATCCCTGCTTCATCGTGTTGAGAAGTTTTCGTGTTGAAATTGAGACATCTTCTCAAGGCCGGCGCGGGCTTCAGACGCGGTGATAAGGGTGCCCTGAGAGAATGGTGACTGCACGATAAAGCTGCTCGGCAATCAGAATGCGCACGAGCTGGTGCGGCCAGGTCAACTTGCCGAGATTGAGAACCGCCACCGCCTTGTCGTAAAGGGAAGGATCAAGACCATCGGCGCCACCGATGGCGATTACCACATCGCGCTTGCCGCTATCGCGCAGATTGCCGAAAAACTCCGCAAATGCCGGGCTGTCGAGCGCCTTGCCGCGCTCATCGAGCAGCACCAGGGCAGCGCCATCTGCCAGATGTTTTTCCAACATCGCAGCCTCTTCGCGCTTGCGCGTTTCTGAGTTAGAGGCACGGCTCTCAGCAACCTCGATGATGCGTGCAAATTCGAGACCGATCGCCGGACCGGTTTTTGCCAGACGTTCGATGTAACGGGCCGCAAGATCTTTTTCGGGGCCGGATTTCAGCCGTCCCACCGCAAAAATCGAAATCCGCATTCAAAACCGTCCTGTCGCAACCCAATCGGGTTACGCTCATAACAGCATACTTCGCGGATTCCTATGCAGCCCGCCTTAAAGCCGACTTCAGAACCGCCTCAATGCAGCGTTTCTTCCGGCATGTCCGGTGTCGCCCACATCTTTTCGATGTTATAGAACTCACGGATTTCCGGCCGGAATACGTGAACGATGATATCGCCCGTATCTATCAGCACCCAGTCGCCAGTCTCGAGACCTTCGACGCGTGCACTGCCGAACCCTTCATCCTTCATGTCTTTGAGAAGATGCTCGCAGATCGCTGAAACATGCCTGTTCGATCGCCCGGAGACCACGACCATGTAGTCCGCAAGCGCCGATTTCCCGGCAATGTTGAGAGATACGATATCTTCGGCCTTTGAGTCCTCGAGGCTCGCGAGGACGGTTTCGAGGGCGTGTCCGGCGGCATCGGCGCCACTGTCCTGGCCCTTCGGGATAGCAACATGCGCTCTTCCCTTGGCGTGAACTGTTGTCAGAGGTTTTCCTTTCCAAGAATGACAAAACAGGCACTGCGCGACGCGATTCTCTGCGTCACACAATGAAGGTGGCACCAAAGCGTTAACTTTTCAAGATATGGCCCTCGACGGCCGACATCATACATCATTTGTGACCGTTACGCAGAGCCGTGGAACTGAGCGTCGAGCGCGGACCATGAATGAACACCCATGCCGGAGCGCGCTTCTTCCACAACACACCCGCATCATCCTCATCGACCCGAGCATTGCTGAACGCCTGCGCCATGGTCGAGGAAAGATAGGAGAGTGTGGAACCCGGCCGGTCGATCACCGCAATCGGGAACGTTTCCGCAATCGCCCGCCATTTCTGCCAGCGATGGAAACTTTTCAGATTGTCGGCCCCCATGACCCAGATGAAGCGCACATGCGGGTTTTTCGCCTTCACCCTGGCAAGCGTATTGGCTGTGTAGCTGACACCCAGCGATTTCTCGAAGGCCGTGACCTTGATGCGCGGATCGCTGACCAGCCTCTCGCATGCCGCGATGCGATCTTCGAGCGGCGCAAGCTCCGCCCGGCTTTTCAGCGGATTTCCGGGTGTCACCATCCACCAGAGCTGGTCTAGTCCCAGCCTGCGAAGTGCGATTTCCGCAACCAGTGCATGGCCCGCATGCGGTGGGTTGAAGGATCCGCCGAAAAGGCCGACGACCATGCCGCGCTCCGTATGCGGCATGGTGAGATAACGCCTGTCGATCCTTGCTTCGGCAGCCAAATATCAGGTCCGCGTCTGGCCGGTGCCATGCACCCGGTACTTGAAGGAGGTGAGTTGTTCGACACCAACCGGACCGCGGGCATGCATCTTGCCGGTAGCGATGCCGATCTCGGCGCCCATGCCGAATTCGCCACCATCGGCAAACTGCGTCGAGGCATTGTGCAGCAGAATGGCCGAATCGATCTCGTTGAAGAAACGCTCGACGACCGCCGCATCCTCGGCAATCACAGCCTCGGTATGGTTGGACGAATAGGTACCTATATGATCGATCGCACCGGAAATACCGTCCACGACCGTCACAGAAATGATCGCATCGAGATATTCGGTACGCCAGTCTTCCTCGGTTGCGGGCTGCACGTTGGCAACGATATCACGCACCGCCCGCGAGCCGCGAACCTCGCATCCGGCTTCAACAAGCACATTCACCAGAGGCGCGAGGTGCGTCGAGGCAACAGCGCTGTCGACCAGCAGCGTTTCGGCTGCACCGCAGATGCCGGTACGGCGCATCTTGGCATTCACCACGATTTTCTTCGCCATCTCCAGATTTGCCGAACTGTCGACGTAGATGTGGCAAAGACCCTCCAGATGCGCAAAAACCGGCACGCGCGCTTCCGACTGAACGCGGGCCACAAGGCTCTTGCCGCCACGCGGCACAATAACGTCAACGGTGCCGTTCAACCCGCCGAGCAGTGCGCCGACGGCCGCACGATCCGTGACGGGCACCAGTTGAATAGCATGCTCTGGAAGACCGGCAATCTTCAGACCTTCGACAAGGCACTCATGGATAGCACGCGATGAATACTGCGAATCCGAGCCCCCACGCAGAATGACGGCATTGCCCGCTTTGAGGCACAAAGCGCCCGCATCGGCTGTCACATTGGGGCGGCTTTCATAGATCACGCCGATAACGCCGAGCGGCGTCCGAACGCGCTCGATATGCAATCCGTTCGGCCGATCCCACGCCGCGATGACCTCACCAACCGGATCGGCGAGAGCCGCAATCGAACGGATACCCTCGGCAATGCCATCGATCCGGGCATCGCTCAACGTCAGCCTGTCGATAAACGACGCGGCGATGCCGGAACCTTTGGCGGCAGCCAGATCCTTGGCGTTAGCGACAAGGATCTTCTCTTTCGACGCCTCGATGGCAGACGCCATGGCAAGTAGGGCGCGGTTCTTCTGCTCGGTTGAAGCAATGGACAACGGTCGCGCAGCAGCTTTCGCCTGTGTTCCGATGGCTGTCATCAGCGCATCGATATCATGGCTCTGCTTCACGGCCTGTTCAGGCATCGACTTCATCCTTCTTCGTGGTTTTTACTTTGACGGCAGAGCCGGTCATGACCAGATCGTCGCGGTGGATCATCGCCGCCCGTCCGACATAACCGAGGATCGCCTCGATCTCGTTTGACTTGTGTCCATTGATCTGGCGCGCTTCATCCGCATCATAACCGGCAAGCCCACGCGCAATCTCGCGGCCTTCGGATCCGATGATGGCAACGGCATCACCGCGGCCGAAATTCCCCTTCACCAGTTTCACACCGGCAGGAAGCAGGCTCTTGCCCGCATGCAGTGCCTTCTCGGCACCCGCATCCACATGGACTTCGCCAGCGGGCTGCAACTGCCCGGCAATCCATGTCTTGCGCGCCGTGACAGGCGTACCGGATGGCGCAAACCACGAGGAACGCGCACCGTTTTCGATCGCTTTCAACGGGTTCAACGTCTTGCCCGAAGCGATAATCATGCCGCACCCGGCCGCGGTTGCGATCTTGCCTGCATCGATCTTGGTGCGCATGCCGCCACGCGACAGTTCCGAAGCAGCTCCGCCCGCCATGGCCTCGATATCGGGCGTGATTTCGGCAATCGTCTCGAGAAATTTCGCATCCGGATCGAGATGCGGCGGCGCGGTGTAAAGCCCGTCGATGTCCGAAAGCAGAACCAGAAGATCCGCACCCGTCATCGTTGCGACGCGGGCCGCCAGACGATCGTTGTCGCCATAACGGATTTCGGTGGTCGCCACCGTATCGTTTTCATTGATGATCGGGATCGCACCGATCTTCAGAAGCTGGTTGATCGTTGCACGTGCATTGAGATAACGGCGACGTTCTTCGGTATCGGAAAGCGTCAGGAGAATCTGGCCAGCCACAATGTCGTGGCGGGACAGGCTCTCGGACCATGCCCGCGCCAGCGCGATCTGGCCGACAGCCGCCGCCCCCTGGCTCTCCTCAAGCTTCAGCGCGCCTGAGGGCAGACCCAGCACCGTGCGGCCAAGCGCGATAGCACCGGAGGATACCACCTGAACATCTGCGCCGTTCTTCTTGAGCGCCGCGATATCCTCACAGATGGCGTCGAGCCAGTCATTCTTCAGCCCCGTCTTACGATCGACCAGCAACGCCGAACCGATCTTGATGACGATACGGTGATGGCTACCGAGAGGTTTTCGAGCCAATGTCATAGCCGGTCGTCTCCGTCCTCCAGCTCCTCGTCAACCGGCATTGAGCGATCAGGCATCGCGGTTTCGCCGCCACGGCTGGCATCGACGATAATGTCACGAAGCTCACGAAGCGCTTCGGTCATGCCGATATGGGCGGCAGCGGACAACAGCAGGGGAGGACGCCCGCATGCCTTTTCCAGTTCCTTGGCCTTCTTTTTCAGTTCTTTCTCGTCCAGCACATCGATCTGCGACAGAGCGACGATTTCCGGCTTGTCGGTCAGACCGCCACCATAGGCATCCAGCTCGGCCTTGACGGTTTTATACGCCTTGCCGACCTTTTCTTCCTGCGCGGAAACGAGATGCAGCAGAACGCGGGTCCGCTCCACATGGCCGAGGAACCGGTCCCCGATACCGACGCCTTCATGCGCGCCTTCGATCAGACCGGGAATATCGGCCAGCACGAACTCGCGTCCATCAATGGTGGCAACACCCAGATTGGGGTGCAGCGTGGTGAAGGGATAGTTGGCGATCTTCGGCCGTGCCCGTGTAACGGTCGCCAGGAACGTCGACTTCCCTGCATTCGGAAGACCGACAAGACCAGCATCCGCAATCAGTTTCAACCGCAGCCAGATAGTCTTTTCCTCGCCGGGCAGACCGGGATTGGCATGCGTTGGCGCCTGATTGGTCGATGACTTGAAATAGGCGTTGCCGAAACCGCCATTACCGCCAGCGGCAATACGGAAACGTTGGCCTTCCTTCGTCAGGTCAACGATCAGCGTTTCGTTGTCTTCTTCAAAAATCTGCGTGCCGACAGGCACTCTCAGCGTCACATCGGCGCCCTTGGCGCCGGTACGGGTCTTGCCCATGCCGTGCTGCCCGATGGATGCCTTGAAGTGCTGCTGAAAACGGAAATCGATCAGCGTGTTGAGGCCGTTGACGACCTCGATCCAGACATCACCGCCGCGGCCGCCATCACCACCGTCCGGCCCACCGAACTCGATGAATTTTTCACGTCTGAACGATACGGCACCCGCACCGCCATCACCGGACTTGATATAGACTTTTGCTTCATCGAGAAATTTCATCGGACTGCCGTTCTGTCAGCTCAGTTGCACGTGCGGCAAAGCCGTACTGCATCAAAAAAAGGTTCTGCCGCTTCGAATACAGGCGCTTACCCGGAACGTCAAAGACTATCATGGCAAAGCGCCTGGGCGACAAGGCCGGTTTGCGGCAAAACCGGCCTTGTTTCTTTCAGTGTCGTGGCTTCGGAGGAACGAGATCCTCCTCCGTCAACACGGTATCGATATGCGCGACCATGGCAGCCCGCGCCGTCGCATAGACCTGGTGGCACCCCGTGATGCGGAAGCCGAGTTTTTCCTGCACCTTGAGCGAGGCAGGATTATCGGCAAACACGCCCGAATGCAAAATCGCGCCGGGCATGCGGCGGAAAAAACGCTCGGTCACGGCAGCCACCGCCTCGGTCATGTAGCCCTTGCCCCAGTAGAAGCGATTGAGCCAGTAACCCAGATGCCACTCGCCATGCCGCAATTCCACGGAGACGACACCGATCAGCGTATCGTCTCCATCGGTAATGGCGAAATCCCAGTCTGGTAAAGTGCCGGACGTGCGAAGGATCAGCCATTCCAGCGCATCCTGACGGTGATAGGGCGCCGGAACGCGCGCAAGCATGCGCGTCACCTCGAAATCGCTCAAGGATTCCGCGATGCTGCCGGCATCCGACAGGCGCTGCGGACGCAACACCAGCCGGCGCGTTTCAATCGTAGGGCAGGGGCCGGGTGGCGACATCGTATCCGCATGCCGGCGACGGGTCAGCTCCAGAACACTCATCCCATATCCCCCCAGCTTTTCAACGAAACCCAGGTCTTGCGATCCAGCCTGTACCATTCGACCGGCACCATGCCGCCCAAAGCCAGCGAGCCGACCATGCCGGAACTCTGGAACTGGAACCCGCACTTCTGGATAACCCGCCGCGAGGCGATGTTGGTGACCCGGCACCGCGCGTCGATCTGATCGATCTCACGGGTGCGGAACGCCATGTCGATCAGCGCATGGGCTGCCTCGGTCATGTAACCCCGGTTCCAGTAGGGTTCGCCCAGCCAGTAGCCGATTTCCAGCGTCTTCTCGTCGTCCTGAGGCTCGAGGCCGCAGCATCCCATGAATTCGCCGTTGTCCATGCGGGTAATCGCATAGACGCACTTGCCGATCTCGCCAGCTTTGGTGCGTCGCACGAAGTCCGCGGCGTCTTTGGCCGTATACGGGTGCGGCATACGCGACACCATGGTCGCGATATTGGCGTTGTTGGCAAGATGGGCAAGGGCGTCGATGTCTTCTTCGTGAGGCTTGCGCAAAACCAGCCTCTGCGACAGTAAAACGGGGCAATCGCTCCTTGACCGATCGGGCCTAGGCCGATCCTGGGGTGACCGTGATTGGTCTACCCTTAACAATTCAGCTTGCATGGTTCAGTCCCTCCATGAGGTTAAAGAAAAAGGGGAGTTGGGTGGTGCCCCAACTCCCCTTTTCATGACTGAACCTGATGCGTCTCAGCCGGGTCGTTGGGACACCGGCTGCATATGACGCTGCCGGCTTATTCTGCGGCTTCGGCTTTCGGCGCTACGGATACGAACACGCGGCCGTTAGCCTTCGTGCGGAAGTTCACGTTGCCTGCCGTCAGCGCAAAAAGCGTGTGGTCTTTGCCCATGCCAACGTTGGCGTCGGGATGCCACTGCGTACCGCGCTGACGAACGATAATGTTGCCCGGAATGACGGCTTCGCCGCCGAACTTCTTCACGCCAAGGCGCTTGGAGTTGGAATCGCGACCGTTACGCGAAGAACCGCCAGCTTTTTTGTGTGCCATTGGATTGCTCCTTTAAACCTAGTTTCCCGTGTCGCGCCGATCAGGCAGCAACGATGTCCGTGATACGGACGACAGTGTGATGCTGACGATGGCCGCGCGAACGCTTGGAGTTCTGACGACGACGCTTCTTGAAGGCGATAACCTTCTTGCCGCGATTGTGCTCGACGACTTCAGCCTTAACCGTTGCGCCTGCAACGAAAGGAGCGCCGAACTTTGCGTCAGCGCCAACGCCGATCACGAGAACTTCGGTGAATTCTACAGTTGCGCCAGCTTCTGCTTCCAGCTTTTCGATGGTCAGCACGTCGTTGGCCGCTACGCGGTACTGCTTACCGCCGGTCTTGATGACTGCGAACATTTTTTATCCTTTCATGTTCGTTCCGGCTCTGCCCGCGAATGCGTGCTGGCCGTCTTTTTGTCAGTCGGATGAGCTGAATTTCGTCCGGGTTGAACACCCTTTAAAACCCTGCCGGTGAAACCGCGCCATCACGGCGCGATGTAAACGGAAGGCGCAATACGCCATCAATTTGGGTGCGGATTACGCGAGACTCTGATCTGTGTCAAGACGATGAAGCCTTGAAAAGTAACCGTAACGCCAAGAATTTCAGGCGATTTCAGCTCTTCTTGCACTCAGCTCTCGAAATTTGCGTCGCGAGTGTATATATGGCCGGTAAATAAGGAGCAGAAATGGCCCGCATTGACCAGACCGACGATTGGCGGGACCGCCACGCGCCGACAATTTCAGCATTTGAATCGCTGGCCATTGAGGCCTATGGCCACCTGCCGGAAGAATTCCGTGCGCTGACCAAAGACCTCATCATCGAGATCGCCGACTTTCCGACAGACGAGGTCTTCGAGGACATGGCGCTCGAAACCCCGTTCGATCTGCTTGGCCTTTTTGAAGGTCGCGGCATTTCCGAGCGCTTCACGATGGAAACCGGCGAGATGCCGAACCGCATCACGCTCTATCGCCGCCCGATCCTCGATTACTGGGCCGAGAACGAAGAAACGCTCGGCGACATCATTACCCATGTCCTCATTCACGAAATCGGCCATCATTTCGGCCTGTCGGATGACGACATGGAGCGTATCGAGGAAAGCGCCGAAGCTGCGGTGGACCGGTAAACCGATCCACCGGCGCGCAACCGGTCACTGCTCGCCGAGCTTAATATCCGGATGATATTCCTTACCCTCGACCGTCTTGGTCACGGCCTGACCACAATGCATGATGCCGGCCGCCGCGTTGAACGCGTAGGTCGGCGAACCCGCCAGCTCCCAGCCCTTGTTCAACGCCTCGGTAACGCGATGGCAAAACTTGGAATCATCCGGGCCGGTGATGAAACGATAAACTCTCACTTGGTCTTTTCCTTTCTTGCAGCAATGGTATCGGCCATGGCGACAAGCCTTTCGGCCTGTTCGACATGCAACCGCTCGATCATGTGCCCGTCTTTGTTGATGACGTTCAATCCCACGGATTCCGGCAGGGCGAAAGCGGCGATGATATCCCGCGCTTCGGCAATGGCGTCCGCATCCGGAGCAAAATGGCGGTTGGCCGCTTCGATCTGGGCGGGGTGGATCAGCATCTTGCCATCAAAGCCCATGGCGCGCCCCTGTTCGCACTCGCGACCGAAACTTTCGAGATCGCGGAAGTCGTTCGAAACGCTGTCGATGACGTCCAGCCCATAGGCACGGGCAGCGAGCACCACCTGCATCAACCAGGGCACGAGATAGGAGCGGCCGGGCAAAGCTGGCACCCGCGTTTCCTTGCGCAGGTCATTCAGCCCGACGACGAAAGCGGACAGTCGGGCATCTGCCGTGTGTGCGGCCTCGGCGATCGCCGCGGCGTTCAAGACTCCGCGGGGCGTCTCGATCATCGCCCAGATCTTCAAATCCGTTGGCGCATCGTTGTCGGAGAGAAAATCGGCAATCTGGTGAATATCGGAAGGCGCGTCGACTTTGGGAAGAAGAACGGCATCGGGGCGGCAAGAAAGAACCAGTTCCAGATCCGCCTTCCCCTCCGGTGTCTCGAAGGGGTTGATGCGGATGATCGCCTCACACCCGGAAAGAGGGGTATCGCGAAAAACTGCGGCCAGATTTTCACGCGCCTCTTCTTTCATCTCCGGCGCGACGGAATCTTCCAGATCGAAGATCACGCCATCACAATCAAGGCCATGAATCTTGGCCAGCGCCCGCGTATTGATTGCCGGCACAGACAGCAACGAACGGCGTGGCCTGACGATGTTGTGATGCAAAAAATTAGCCATGCCGCACTTGTGTCAAGCTTTTATGACATCTGCAAGCTGACAACCCCCTGAATCCTCTTGCAAGCCGGATGAAGAAGGCCCACATTTATCTCGAAAGAAAGGTTTGGATCATGCAAGGCATCCGTTCGTTTTTCATCGCCGCATCCGGCATCGCAATTCTGGCCATGGCCGCTCTCTTCACCGCTTCGTTGACGGTGGCGTTTGTGGGCGTTCTCGCTGTTCTCAGCGTTGCTCGCCTCGTTTCCGCCCGCCTCAAACCGGCCCCCATTCCGGTGAAGACCCGCGGTCGTCAGCAGCGTGACATGCGCGTATGGAACGACGGCAAGGGTACCATCATCGACCTCTAATTCCGGCTTGGCGGGATAAAACGCCGTCGGTACGCTCGAAAGCGTACCGAAAGTTACGTGTTTGTGCTTCAAAACAGATGGATTTTGCAGTATTTCCTGCAACGAACCTGAGACAGGCCGTACCTGCTCTGTTTTGTTCAAGAGAATTCCGGAGCGACAGATGGAAAAGTTCACCAAGCTGACGGGCGTGGCTGCCCCTATGCCGGTCGTCAACATAGACACCGACATGATTATCCCGAAGGACTACCTGAAGACCATCAAGCGCACGGGTCTTGGGAAGGGTCTGTTCGCGGAGTCGCGTTACCTTGAAGACGGTACGCCGAATCCTGATTTCGTGCTGAACAAGCCGGCGTACCAGAACGCCCAGATTCTCGTTGCTGGCGACAATTTTGGCTGCGGTTCCTCGCGCGAACACGCGCCATGGGCGCTTCTCGATTTTGGCATCCGCTGCGTGATTTCCACCAGCTTCGCCGACATCTTCTACAACAACTGTTTCAAGAACGGCATTCTGCCGATCGTCGTCAGCCCGGAAAACCTGGAAAAGCTTCTGGATGATGCGTCGCGCGGCTCGAACGCCGTTCTGTCCGTTGATCTGGAGCTGCAGGAAATCAGCGGCCCGGACGGCGGTACGATCTCGTTCGAGATCGATGAGTTCAAGCGTCATTGCATGCTGAACGGCCTCGACGACATCGGCCTGACGCTGGAGCATTCCGGCGCGATCGATACCTTCGAAAAGACGAATGCCTCTGTCCGTCCCTGGGCGTAAACAGTCTTTGCACCTTATGAAAGCCGGTCATGGAACGCAAAAGCGTACCGGATCGGCTTTTGCTTTGCTTGAAAAGCCCCTCCACCAGCGATAAGAAGCCCCACCCCGTCCAGACCGCCCATGTTTCGGCAGAAGCGGAGCAGGACGGCAAAAGAGTTTCATGTCGCGTCCACCGTTGACGAAAACCTCGTCTGACGTTTTCCGGTGCGCCGCCCAAGGAGGGTTTCCATGACTGTTCGCACGCTTTTCCTGCTGCCCGGAGACGGTATCGGCCCCGAAGCCATGGCCGAAGTCCGCAAGCTGATCGCCTATATGAATGACGAGAAGAATGCCGGGTTCAAGGTCGAGGAAGGTCTGGTCGGCGGCTCCGCCTATGACGCCCATGGCGTTGCGATTTCCGATGCCGACATGGAGAAGGCTCTGGCCGCAGATGCGATCCTGTTCGGCGCGGTCGGCGGTCCCAAGTGGGACGGCGTGCCTTACGAACATCGCCCGGAAGCGGGTCTGCTGCGCCTCCGCAAGGATCTCGAGCTGTTCGCCAACCTGCGCCCCGCCATCTGCTACCCCGCGCTCGCTGCCGCTTCCTCGCTGAAGCCGGAGCTGGTCGAAGGCCTCGACATCCTGATCGTCCGAGAACTGACGGGCGGCGTGTACTTCGGTGAGCCGAAGCAGATCATCGATCTCGGCAACGGCCAGAAACGTGGCATTGACACGCAGATCTACGACACATTCGAGATCGAGCGCATCGCAAGCGTCGCTTTCGAGCTGGCCCGCACGCGCGACAACCGCGTCTGCTCGATGGAGAAGCGCAACGTCATGAAGTCCGGCGTTCTGTGGAACCAGGTTGTCACCGAAACCCATGCGGCAAAGTACAAGGACGTCCAGCTTGAACACATGCTGGCCGATGCTGGCGGCATGCAGCTGGTGCGCAAGCCCAAGCAGTTCGACGTCATCGTCACGGACAACCTCTTCGGCGATATGCTCTCCGACGTAGCCGCGATGCTGACCGGGTCGCTCGGCATGCTGCCGTCTGCGTCACTTGGCGCACCGGACGCGAAGACCGGCAAACGCAAGGCCATGTACGAGCCGGTTCATGGCTCCGCGCCGGATATCGCCGGCAAGGGCATTGCCAATCCGATCGCCATGATCGCATCTTTCGCCATGTGCCTGCGTTATTCGTTCAACATGGTCGATGAGGCAACGACATTGGAAACAGCAATCGCCAACGTACTCGACAAGGGTATTCGCACCTCCGACATCATGGCGGAAGGTTCCCGTCAGGTCAGCACTTCGGAAATGGGTGACGCGGTTCTCGCCGAGTTCAAGGCCCTTTCGGCGTAACGGAAGACGATACAGCCCGGGCGGGCACTATTTCCGCCTGCCCGGGCTCTTTCGGCAGAAGATGTTCATACCGCCTGTCGGTCAGCGTCTCCAGGAACGCAACAACGGCGTCCACCCGTTTGTCGTCCAGCGCCGGTGCCGAGGTGAGTTCCTCCATGGCGATGTTTTCCGGCACTTCCGGCACATCCCACTTTTCGCCGGTTTCCGGGTTGATCTGACGGCTCGTCTTCTTGCTTTTGTACTTCACGTAAAACAGCACCACGGTGCGCAAATCCTTGAAGACCCCGTTGTGCATATAGGGGCCGGTCACCGCGACGTTGCGTAATGTCGGCACCTTGAATTTCCCGCGGGTTGACGGATCCCCCCCCACAGCAGGGTTCTGTGCAAGACCGAGATCGACCGTATCCGCCTTCGAACCGTTCACGGCGCGAACGGGCCCGTTGGCGGGAACACCGATATTGAAGTATTTGTGGTTGGTGAAAAGCCCGTCTTCCAGTCCCTTTGAACCACGAATTTCATGGCAGAGATTGCAGTTGGTGAACTGCGTCGACGACATCAGCACCCGCCCCAGCTCTTCCTGATCGGTCAGTTTTTCCTCACCACGCAGGAACCGGTCGTATTTCGAATCGAAGGTGGAAAATTCGTCGGACCGCTCAAAACTCGCCAGCGCCTTCGTCATTGCGGCGTAGGCGTCGTCATCCGAGTTGAACACATTAGCCCCGAACCGGCTGCCGAAGGCCGCCACATAGTCCGGATTTTCCTTCAGTCGCTTCACGACCGAAGATTTGTCCGGCATTCCCATCTCGACCGGGTTGAGGGGTGGCCCTTCAGCCTGAGCCTCCAGCGAGCTGGCGCGCCCGTCCCAGAACTGTCCACCCACGTAGTCTCCCGCTTCATTCTTGCCGAAAGGCGGTGAAAATTTCGCGTAGGCCGCAGTTGGCGCATTCCGGTCGCCCAACGACACCCCATCGTCGCCCAAAGAAACATCCCGACCAACCTTTCCCGCCTCTCGCGCATCCGAAAAACCCGCAGCCTGCATATGGCAGGTGGAGCAGGCCATGGTGCGGTTCATGGAGAGGTTGGCATCATCGAACAGCGCTGCGCCGAGTTTTTCAAGCGTCGCGTAATCCTCGCCACCATGCGCGCGCAGGCTTTCCAACCCGGCCCTGACCGGCGCCATGGCAAAGATGGAAGCAAGGACGATAGAAGCGAGATATCCGGATCTGGTCATCGGTATGGCACGCTGCGGGAAAAATACGCGATCAACGCACGCCTTATAACACTTCGCCTTTTCCGCGCCCACAAACTTTCACGATAGAGTCCAGTTTGTCGCAGGCTGGAGTTCCGCTCGATAAGCGAACAAGAAAGTCTCACGCGCCTTTTGCGATGGCGTGGAAGAAACTGCCGGAAACAAGCCCGCGCCTGCCGCCCGATGCACCGATCGGGCGCCCCTGCCCATCGGCGAGCTCCGCAAAAGGCTCATCCCGACCCGAATCCGTCACACGTGCATAGTGGAATTCGTGACCACGCAAAACCTCATCGGCCTTGCCAAGCGGTCCATCCGTGATGATCCTGACCTGCCGATAACCGAGGTTCATCTTGCGCTTGGCAAAACTGGTCGAGTGCGAAAGCAGCCCCGTCATGGCGTGCGTGACGCCATCGGCATCTTCCAGCATCTCGCCAAGCACCATGTAGCCCCCACACTCCCCATGGACCGGCTTTTCCGCGGAAAACCGGGCAAGACCAGCCTTGAAATTCAGCGCGTTTGCAAGCGCCCCAGCGTGCAGTTCCGGGTAGCCGCCCGGCAGCCAGCAGATGTCGCAAGCATCATCCGGCGCCTCATCGGCAAGCGGCGAGAAGGGAATGATTTCCGCTCCGACCGCACGCCAATGGTTCTTGAGATGCGGGTAAAGAAATGTGAAAGCCGCGTCATCCGCCAACGCGATCCTTTGACCGGGCGGCGCGATTGCCGCACCCGTGAGACCAGCGGGTACATCGACAGGCACGGCGAGGGAAAGAAGCGCATCAAGATCGATGGCTTTCTCCATCGCGTCCGCCAGCCTTTCGATATGCGCGTCTATCTCCGGATGCTCACTGGCCTGCACCAGCCCAAGATGCCGCTCCGGCAGAACAAGCGATGGGTCGCGCATCACGCATCCCAGCACCGCAAGACCGCCCTTTTCAATGGCCTCTGAGCAGAGTGTGCGGTGCCTTTCGCTTCCCGCACGATTGAGCACCACCGCCGCCATTTTGACTGACGGATCGTAATGCGCAAAACCGTGAGCAATCGCCGCCGCCGTCTGCGACTGGCCGGAAACATCGAGAACCAGAAGCACCGGAATACCGAACAGGCGTGCCAGATCGGCGGCCGAACCGCTACGGTTTTCAGCAACCGGAATTCCATCGAACAGGCCCATGGCACTTTCGATGATGATGAGGTCCGCGCCATCGGCCTGTTCGAGCAGAAGATGCCGCAAAAGATCGGGCTGCATGGCCCAGCTGTCGAGATTGAGGCCCGGCGAACCGGTGGCGAAGGCATGAAAGCCGGGGTCGATATAGTCAGGCCCGGTCTTGATGCCGCGGACCTTCACGCCACGTCGGGCGAAAGCGCGCAACAGGCCGATGGTGACGCTGGTCTTGCCGGATCCGGAACGCGGCGCCCCGATGATAATCGCGCGTGCCGTCATGAACCGGAAACCCCAAGGCGATCGCGCGCGGAAACGATATCGCCGATCACGATCAGGGCAGGGGCTACAAAATTTTCCCGCTTTGCATCGTCGGCTATGTTTTTCAGCGTGCCGATAAAAATTCGCTCCTGCGCCGTCGTCGCGGACATGATGACGGCAACTGGCGTCTCGCCGGAACGCCCACCCGCCATCAACAGTCCGGAAATCGTCGCAATGTTTTTCAGCCCCATATAAACGACGATCGGCTCTTTGGTTTTCGCAAGCGCCAGCCAGTCCAGGTCATCGTCGGTACCCGCAGCATGGCCAGTGGCAAGCGTGATCGCCCGGCTGATGCCCCGCATGGTCGCCGGGATGCCGGCAGCAGCAAGTGCGGTGAAGGAGGATGTCATACCCGGCAGCACACGGAAGGGGATGCCCGCTTCGCAGAGCGCCTCGACTTCTTCGCCACCGCGTCCGAAAATGAAGGGGTCGCCGCCCTTGAGCCGCAGCACCTTCTTTCCCTGTCGCGCAAAATCGATCAGCGAGGCGGTGATATCGTCCTGAGTTGCAGATGGCTTGCCGCCGCGCTTGCCCGCAAAAACGATTTCTGCCTGTGCGCCAAGCGCAAGAACCTCGTCGCTGACCAGAGCATCGCGCACAATCACATCCGCCTGCCCGATAGCCAGGGCGACGTCCAGCGTGAGATAACGCACGTCCCCCGGTCCCGCTCCTGCAAGCCAGACGTGACCGGCTTCGAAGACCGGGCCTTTTTGGGCGATGTTTTCCAGAACTTGCGATATCGACATTCTTGCTGCTTGCTCTTTACCGATGACGGCGAAACCGGTCCCGGCTATAGGAATTCATATGGAAACGGATGGAAAGACCCTTCGCCGCGGCTGGACCACGGGCACTTGCGCGGCAGCCGCCACGAAAGCGGCGTGCGTTGCCCTTCTCACCGGCGAGTTTCCTTACCCTGTCGAGGTCGAACTTCCAAGCGGTGCGCGACCGGCATTTGCGCTCGCCACGCAGGAAAAGGGCGAAAATTTCGCCATGGCGGGCGTCGTCAAGGATGCAGGCGACGATCCAGACGTCACCCATGGCGCATTGATCGAAAGCACCGTCCGGCCGGGAAAGCCCGGAAGCGGCATCGTTTTCAGGGCTGGAAACGGGGTTGGCACGATCACGCGCCCGGGCCTGCCCCTGCCGCCCGGCGAACCGGCCATCAATCCCGTTCCACGAAAGATGATCGAAACCGCCATTCACGAAGTCGCGGGCGAGGGTGCAGATTTCGAGGTGGAAATCTCCGTCCGGGACGGAGAAAAACTGGCGGAAAAGACGTTGAACGGGCGCCTTGGCATCGTCGGCGGCATTTCCATTCTCGGCACCACCGGCGTCGTCATACCATTCTCCTGCTCGGCGTGGATTCACTCCATCTGGCGCGGCATTGATGTTGCCCGCGCAACCGGCCTGACCCATCTCCTCGGCGCAACCGGCGATACCTCCGAAAAGGCGGGACAGGCGCTCTACAGTCTGCCGGAAACCGCCCTCATCGACATGGGCGATTTCATCGGCGGCATGCTGAAATATCTCCGCAGCCACCCGGTCGAAAGGGTGACGATTGCCGGCGGTGTCGCCAAGATGACAAAGCTCGCGCAGGGCATGCTCGACGTTCATTCGAAGCGCGGACTTGCCGATCTAGAAGCACTCGCCGAACTGGCGATCAGTGCCGGTGCGGACGATCGGCTTGCAAACGAAATCCGTCAGGCAAACATGGTGGCCCACGCTTTCGAACTGGCGGAGGATGCAGGAATAAACCTCGGCAATATCGTTGCTGAAAAGGCCTGGATCACAGCCGCTGCGGCGTTGAAAGAGCCAGGAATCGCCCTCGATATTCTGGTGTTTGACAGGCAGGGCAACCTCAAAGGCCGCACGGCCCCCACGCCATCCGATCACCCCTCGGCATTTTCTTTTGGCGACCGGAACCGGCGAACGTAATCGGCGCTATAGAGCGCGCTTTCGCGGAAATCCTCCGAAGCCAGCCCGCGCCCGACGAAAATCATCGCCGTCCGCTCCACCGGTTCGGCCGCAAGCCTGCCTTCGATATCGAAGAGCGTGCCACGAATGACCCGTTCCTCCGGCCAGGAGGCACGCACGACGATGGCGACCGGGCAATCCGCGCCATAGAGCGGCGTGAGGTCTTCCACCACCTTGCCGATGGCGTGAATGGCAAGGTGAATGGCGAGCGTCGCTCCCGTTGCACCGAAAGCTTTCAGGGTTTCCGTCTCTGGCATCTTCGAGGCGCGGCCGGAAACGCGGGTCAGCACAAGGCTCTGCGCCACTTCGGGAACCGTCAGTTCCCGCTTCAGCGTCGCCGCTGCGGCGGCGAAGGAGGGAACGCCAGGCGTCACACTATAATCCAGTCCCAACCGCTCCAGACGGCGGATCTGTTCGCCCATGGCGCTCCAGACGGAAAGATCGCCGGAGTGCAGTCGCGCGACATCCTTGCCTTCACTGGCAGCCCTGACGAATTCCGCTTCTATCTCGTCCAGCGAGAGCGCTGATGTATCGATGATACGTGCGCCCGGCGGGCAATAGTCGATAAGCGCCTTCGGCACGAGCGATCCCGCATAAAGGCAGACCGGGCAGACCGCGATCAGATCGCGCCCGCGCACCGTGATGAGATCGGCAGCCCCCGGACCCGCACCGATGAAATGAACCGTCATTCTTCGTCTCCTGAAGTGGCCAAGGCCACCGTAATATCGCCAATCACGGCCCGCGGGGCGATCAGCCTTGAACTCGTTCCCAGTGCCGCAAGCGCCGAAGCTTCGCTGAGACAGGGGGAACTGGAATGTTTCACACTTACCTCCGATCGGGTAACTGTGCGATTGCCTGCCTGTTCGAAATCGGCCTGCGCCACCACGACGAAGGCCATGTTGAGAATGGTCGCAGCCTCCAGCAAACCCGGCTCGTCGGCCTTTACAGGCGCCGTCGCGATGAAATCGATCTTGACCTGATGCGCCTCGGAAATCTTGCCCAATGCAGCCATGATCGCTTCTGCGCTGACACCCCTCCGGCAACCTATGCCCGCGACGATCATCCTTTTTTATCCAACGGTTTCGTCCAGTTCCATTGCGTCACAGGCATGGCGGGTTTCCAGCCGGTCATCGAACCGACCGCCGATGCGCGCGACACATCCAGCCGGATCAGCGATCCGCCAAGCCGTGCCTGCGCCGCCAGCAGGATTGCCTCCATTTCCAGCGTCACGGCATTCGCAACCAACCGCCCACCGGGCTTCAAGGCCGTGATGGCGCCGTCAAGGACTCCGGTTTCGCTGCCGCCACCACCGATAAAGATAGCATCAGGCTCTGGCAGACCTTCGAAAGCATCGGGTGCGGCACCGATCAGGATCTCAAGCCCTGGAACACCGAAGGCTTCCGCATTACGTGCAATGCGCTCGGCGCGCTGGCTGTGCTGTTCGATGGCAATGGCTTTCAGTGACGGGTGTGACAGCATCCATTCGATACCGATGGAGCCGGAACCCGCGCCGATGTCCCACAGGAGTTCGCCGTGCCGCGGCGCAAGCGACGACAGCGTAACGGCGCGAATTTCGCGCTTGGTGATCTGCCCGTCATGCTCGAACAAGGCGTCATCCAGTCCGCTGACATAAGACAGGACACGCGCATTCTCATCCGCAACGACCTCGATCGCCACGACATTCAGCGGATCGACAGCCTCGAAGCTGAAATCCGCTGCCTTGGTGCGCCGCAACTGTTCGCGCTTGCCGCCGAGCGCTTCCAGGACAACAAACGCCGAGCGCCCGAAACCACACTCCGAAAACAGCCCCGCAATAAGAGCAGGGGCCTTCGCGTCCGATGTCAGCGCAATGATTCTGGCGCCGGGATGGAGATGCGGCCGGATCAGATCGATGGAACGACCATGCAGCGACACGCATGTCACAGATTGCAACGCCCAGCCAAGGCGGGATGCCGCCAGCGAAAAGGCGGACGGAGAGGGATAGGATACGGTTTCTTCCGCCGCGATCTTTCGCAAAATCGTGACGCCGGCGCCATAAAGGAAAGGATCGCCGGAGGCGAGAATGCAGACTTTTTGACCGCGAAGCGCGACAACATCGGCCACATCCACATCGAAGGGTATGGGCCACGCCCTTGCTTCACCCTTGATCGACGCCGACGCAAGTTCCAGATGCCGCTTGCCGCCGAACACGACAGCCGCTTCTTCGATGGCGCTGCGGGCGTTATCCCCAAGGCCGGAAAGCCCGTCTTCGCCAATCCCGACAATCGAAAGCCAGGGCAATTTTGCCTTTTCAGTGGAAGCCCTGTCCGTTCCGGCATATTCAGAGGTCATGACACGCTCCATCCTGATCCTCGGTGGCACAACGGATGCCCGTCTTCTGGCCGGAAAGCTGGCAGAAGACTCCCGCTACTATATTCTTTTGTCGATGGCCGGCCGCACCCGCACGCCGGTAAAGCAGCCGGTGCCAACCCGGACCGGCGGCTTTGGCGGCCCTGCCGGACTTGCGGATTTCATCAGGGCCGAAAAATTCGACATTCTGGTAGATGCGACCCACCCTTACGCCGCGCGCATATCGCGCAACGCGGCGCAAGCCGCAGCTCTGGCTGAAGTGCCGCTGGTCGCGCTGGATCGTCCGGCATGGCAAAAGCAGCCGGGGGACATGTGGCAAAGCGTGCTTTATACGGACGAGGCAGTCTCCATGCTCGGTACCGCCCCCAGACACATCTTCCTCGCGCTTGGACGCCAGGAGTTGCTGCCCTTCGAAGCAGCCCCGCAACATCATTACCTGATACGCAGCGTTGATCCGGTGGAGCCGCCGCTGCACTTGCCGAACACGCGCTATATCACGGCACGCGGACCCTTTGCTCTGGATGACGAAATGGCCATGCTGAGGGACAACGGAATTGAGGCCGTGGTGTCGAAGAACTCCGGCGGCGATGCATCCTATGGAAAGATCGAGGCTGCGCGACGCCTTGGCATTCCCGTCATGATGATCGAGCGGCCGGAACGCCCCGACGTCCCCACGGTACCGGATATCGAGGCTGCGCTGGCCGCCATCCGTCATCAGCTTTCCCTTGCGGAAAAACGCGGCGAATAAACCAGCGACGGCTGGCCTTCACGGACAATCAGCCGGGTTTCGACAGAACCGACGATGATGCAGGTGGCCATGTCCGCCATGTCGCTGTGCGCTTCCGACAAGGGAACCACGCGCATCCGCTCATCCGGACGGCCCGCGGCACGACCGAAAATCACCGGCACGCTTCCCGGCAGATGAGCGCGCAGGATGTCGAACGCAGTGGTTAGTTGATGCGGTCGCGCCTTGCTGACGGGATTGTAAAACGCCATCACGAATCCGGCTTCCGCCGCCGCAATCAGACGCTTTTCAATGATGCCCCAGGGCTTGAGATTGTCGGAGAGCGAGACAGCGCAAAAATCGTGACCGAGGGGTGCGCCCGCGCGTGCGGCGACAGCCAGCATGGCCGTGACACCGGGCACGACGGAAAATTCGATATTGCGCCATTCGGCAGGACCGCCTTCCATCGCCTCGCACACGGCGGCCGCCATGGCAAAAACACCCGGATCGCCGCCGGAAACGACACAGACGTTGCCACCGGATGCGGCAAGTCTCAGCGCCTGCCCGGCGCGCGAGATTTCCTCGCGATTGTCGGATGCGTGGCGACGCTGATCTGCACGAAGCGACAGGCGGTCGAGGTAGGGAATATAACCGAAGAAGTCCTCTGCCGCTTCGACAGCAGCCAATGCCTCCGGCGTGATCTGCTCCAGATTGCCGGGACCAAGGCCAACGACCGTAAGCCTGCCTGTCATGGCGCGTCCTCGGACAAGGGACGGTCTTTCCAGCCTGGAACGAGCACCAGAGAGAAATAGGGCGCGGGCGAGCCGTCCCGCTCGATAAGCCGCAGCGCCTGACCGTTCTCCATGGTGCCGCGCTCGACATACAGCGCGCCTTCCAGTTTTCCCGCCTTTTCAAGCGCCCGGCGAATTTTCGGCAGGTTGCGCCCGACTTTCATGATGACCGCGCCATCCGTCCCGGAAAGACGCGTGGTCAACGTCTCCTCATCGAGCGTGCCGGGAAGGACACTGAGGATATCATCACCCTGAACGAGCGGCAGTCCGGCCATGGACCAGCAGCCGGACATGGCGGTGATGCCCGCCACGACTTCCGCCGGATAGGACGGAGCAAGACGCAGGTGCAGATGCATGTAGGAGCCGTAAAACAGCGGATCGCCTTCCGACAGCACCGCCACGTTGCGCCCGGCATCGAGGTGCGCGGCAATATCCTTCGCCGACTGATCAAAAAAGGCCGCAATGGCCCCGCGATAGTCGTCTCCGTTCTTGTCGCTCTCAACGGTAACGGGATAGACGAGCGGCATTTCCAGCGTGCCGGGTCGAATGAAGGCTTCGACGATGCGGCGTCCGTTACCCGTGCTGCCCTTCTTGCAGAAGAATGCGACGACATCGGCCGTGTCGATGGCCCGCACCGCTTTCAGGGTCAGCAGTTCAGGATCGCCCGGACCGGTGCCGACGCCAACCAGTTTGCCTTTCAGCGCCTTCTGCGGCGTCGGCTCCAAAAGTGCTGCACTCATAGACCGGCCCTCGCAATGGCATTGACGGCAGCAGCCGTCATGGCTGAACCGCCCATACGACCCTTGACGATGGCGTAGGGAATGCGGAGACCGCTTTCCTCGAGCGCATCCTTGGATTCCATGGCGCCAACGAAACCGACCGGCATACCAATGATGGCGGCAGGACGGGGCGCTCCCTTCTCCAGCATCTCCAGAAGATAGAAAAGTGCGGTCGGCGCGTTACCGATGGCAACGAGCGCACCTTCCATCTTGTCGGCCCACAGATCGAGAGCGGCCGCAGAACGGGTATTGCCAATTGCCTTCGCAAGCTCCGGGGTGCGCGGATCGCGCAAGGTGCAGATCACCTCGTTTCCGGCTGGTAGACGGGCTCGGGTAACGCCGTGTGACACCATCTCGGCGTCGCATAGAATGGGTTTCCCCCCCGCAAGCGCGCCACGCGCCGCCGACACGAAATCCGGAGAAAAGCGGAAATGCCGTGTCGCTTCCACCTGTCCGCACGCGTGGATCATACGGATGGCGATATCCGCCTGCTCTGGCGTGAAAGCCGAAAGATCGGCTTCTTCGCGGATGATGGCGAAGGAGCGCTCATAGATCGCATCGCCGTTGCGGATATAGTCGTATTCGGTCATCGGTCATCCTGTCGGAGCGCCGCGCCAACCTTTTCCCTGCCCAGACGGACAAACAGGCTGCGGGCATTTTCCCCGGGCTTATGTTCTTTTTCGTAAAGTCGGGCAAGCCGCGAAAGCGCAGCCTGTAGGTCATGAAGCGGCAAAACAACGTCCGGCGCATCGGAAACACGGCCCGACAGCGAAAAAGACAGTCCTTCGGGCGAGCCGGAAAAGGCAAGAAGCGAGGCGGCAGGGTGGGCGCATCCCTTGCCGCAACCGGACAAATGCAGCGTCAGCGACCCATCCAGCAGCGATGCGCATTCCCTTGCTGCAAAGGCCGCGAGTTCATGGGTTGGAATAAAGGCCGAGGCGCACGCAGGCGAACCGGAGCAGACTGCAATGGAAGATCGCGGATCGTTATCCGAAACGATGAAACCGGACACTTCGGCGTGGGCCATCAGAGCCTCGCATTGCTCCCGATCACCGAAGAAAAACAAGCCATGCGCCGGACCTGGCCTGATCGCACTGATACCGGCAATCGATGCGTATCGGCAAAACGCCGAAAGGGAATCGGCTGCGAGCTGTCCGAAAGCCGGTGCGACGCCAACAGCAAAACGATCACCACCCACATCCATCAGGCCATAAGGCGATTGTGGCGCGCCGGATGGCGCGTCGATCGACGGCTCAAGCAGCACGTCGCCACAAATGGAGCGCACGGTATTGCCATCCAGATCGCGCCCCCGCGCAAGTGTTCCGCCTGCAGCAAGATGAGACAGAAGCGCGATAGCGGCGTCGACAGCATGTTCGGGAAGAAGCCGTCCGACCCTCAATGCCTTGCCTTCCGATCCACCCAACATCAGATGCCAGAATATCTGTCCATCGATCCGCTCAGCCTTGAGACGGATATCGGCAAGAAGATCACCCATCCCGACATGCCCGCCACCATCGACGATAACGGACATTTTTGCGGCAACCCGCCCATGCAGACGTAACGCCGATGATCGTTCACGAATCAGGCTCACAAGTGGAACCGGATCAGCCACTTCCAGAGCATCCCGACCGCCAAGCGGCGACGATTCAACTGCCAGTCCTTCCCGAACGGGCAAACCGAGTGCCATGACGTCGTTTTCGAGCACGCAAGCACTTGCGGCTGTCAAACCACGAAACTGCAGCCCGCCGCGCGCGGTAACATCAATCAAACCATTGCCGTGGCGGGTGGTCAGCTCGCAGAGATCGATCAGGTCCTGCGGCGAGATGTCGTCGGTGAAAGCTACACGGGACAGCAGTCCGTCGCCGGTCTGCATTGGCGCAGACAAGGCCGGGCAGAGGCCGCGACGGGAAAACGGCTGAACGGGATCGACACGTGCCGCTCTCATGCCCTCACCCTCTCCCCACGCGGAACGATCAGCATTTCCAGCTCGGCATCCACCGCATTGCGACGGCTGTGCCACAGGTTACGGCGACGGGCAGACAGAAAACGCTGCGCCATGACTTCGGCCGCCTGCGGATTTTCCCGCAGGATGAAATCACGCACCGCCTCGTCACCAAAATAGGCATCGTACAATGCTTCGATCAGTGAAGAAGAAACGGCATGCGTGGTTTCGGCAAAGCCGATCAACCGGTCCACGGTTTCGGCAAACTCTGCCGCACCACGCGGACCATGCCGCATCTGGCCAGCGATGAAACGCGGATTGATGGCGCGGGCACGAACCACACGCGTGATCGCCTGCGCGATTGAGCGCGCACGAGGACGGGCAGGATCGGTGGTATCCAGCGCCACGATATCGGCCGCCTGCCCAAGCAACGCCTTGGCGGCGGCAAATCCACCGATGAAAGCCACGTCCGACGATCCGTCCAGCAGATCGCGCCCAGGATCGTCGCCCGTATGGACCAGCAATTCGGCCTTTTCGACCTGTGAAGCAAAACCGGCATCTTCGGAAACATCGAGGCCGTCCGCGCCACCGAAGGCATGGCTGGCGGCCTCCAGATAGGTGCGGCCGAGGCCCTCGCGCTCATCCCAATTGCCGCTTGCGAGTTTTTCCTCGATTCCGGCGCCATAGGTGCCCGGCGCGGAGCCGAAAATACGAGCCGGAATGGACCCAAGCGCCGCAGCCTCTTCCGCCAGCGGATTGTCGCCCGGCGCCTCTTCCCGTCGCGCAATCACTTTCGCAGCAGCGTCCAGCAGGGCAATCAGCGCCGGAAACATGTCACGGAACAAGCCGGAAATACGGAAGGTCACATCGACGCGCGGACGCCCGAGCGCCGCCGGTGGCAGAACCTCGATGCCTGTCACGCGGCCTGTCCCCGGATCATAGGTGGGACGCGCGCCCATCAGATGCAGCGCCTGAGCGACGTCTTCACCGCCATTACGCAGCGAAGCCGAGCCCCAGAGATCGAACACCAGATGTTTCGGCCAGTCGCCATGACTTTGCAGATAGTGGCGAAGCACTTCCTCCCCCGCCATGCGGCCCAGCTCAAACGCCGTCGGCGTCGGCATGGTACGGGGATCGGCAGCATAAAGGTTACGACCCGTCGGCAGCACATCGAGACGGCCACGCGCAGGAGCACCGGAAGGGCCGGGCTTTATATGCTGGCCATCAAGCGCCGCAAGCAACGCCGACTTTTCACCGGCAGCACTTTGCAGTCGCAGCGGATCGGTTTCACCCAACGCACTGCGGCCAAAAATATGCTGGCCGTCCTTGATGGCAAAATCCTTCAGGTCACAGAGAAAAGCATCGATACGGGAAAGCGCCGTATCCGCATCGTCCTGCGTGTCGACCCCTGCATCGGCCGCAAGCCCTGTATCGCGAGCCTTTTCGACAATCAGTTTCGCCAGCCGGTCACGACGGCGACGGTCCAGTCCGTCCGCCTGCGCATATTCGTCTACGAGCTGTTCAAGCGCCGCGTGATCCGAAGAAAGACCGGCATCAACGAGCAGGGGCGGGACATGACCGATGGTAACCGCAGCAATGCGGCGTTTGGCGACCGCTGCCTCACCTGGATTCGAAACGATGAAGGGATAGATGACCGGCAAAGCGCCTGCGACGATTTCTGGAAAGCAGCTGCCGGAAACCGCAACGGTCTTGCCCGGCAGCCATTCCAGCGTGCCGTGCGCGCCGACATGCACGATGGCATGGGCATCCAGTTCCCTCTGCATCCACGCGCCGAACGCCGTGAGCGCGTGACGGGGCGGAAGGGCCGGGTCGTGATAATCGACCCGCCGATCTTCGTTTCGGCCGCGATCCGGCGCAAGAGCGACTATGACCGAGCCGAAGTTGGCGGCACGAAACCGAAATGCTCCGTCAACAACGGCCTCGTCCTGCCCAGAACCGCCCCACGTGGCTTCGAGCGCAGAATTCGCGTCGTCCGGCAATGTCGCGCGAAACGCCTCATAGGTGGAAAGGTCGATCCGCGCCCGCTCCTGCTCCACCCGGTCAAGCAAGGCACGCGCCGTCTCTGGAATATCCGACACGGAATATCCCGCAGCCTTCAGGTCGCGCAGCATTTCCAGAACGCTTTGCGGAACGTCCAGCCCGACGGCATAGCCCGTTCGCCCCGGCGCAGCCCCAGGATAATCCGGCATCAGGATTACGATACGGCGATCTTTGCGCAGCGTCTGTTTCAGCCGCAGGAAAGCGGCAATGCGGTTCGCGACCTGCTCGACACGATCCGGCTCCGGCACGTTGACAGGCGCCGAACCGCCCTGCGCACCGGGCCGCTTGAACGACAGAACTCCTGCCAGTATCCGGCCATCCAGCTCAGGCAGGACCACATGCATGGCAAGGTCGGAAGGATTGAGGCCACGCGCGTTTTCTGCCCAACCATCGCGCCGGGTCGTCGCCATGATGACCTGAAAAACAGGCGCACCAAGCCGGTCGAACAGGGTTTTGCCTTCTCCATCCACTTGGCTGGCAAAGGCAGTCGCCGCAATGATCGCCGCTGGCTTAACTCTCGGGAGCACCGTCTCCAGAAAACGGATCGCATCGGCATCCTTCAGACCGCTCACAAAGATCGGCAGCGGTGCGAATCCGCGATCACGCAGAGCTTTAAACAACGCGTCGACAGGCGCCACATCCAATGCCAGTAGCATGGAACGGTAAAACAGGATCGGCAGCACCGGAGCATCTGGCTCAAACCCTTCAAGGGCTAGGTCTTCACCGACAAAGCCTTCATCCGGCCGGTAAAACCCGGCTCTGGGCAACGGTTGAGGTGCAACCTGCGGCCAATCACCGCCTTCTGCCAGAACCGCAAGCCCACCTGCGAGACGATGCATGTTTTCACTCCCTCCTTCACGAAAGAAGGAAAGGATGCCGGCAAGGGTTTGACCATCAACGGTCGACGCCGCTTCAAGCTTGTCGTCGCGCTCGCTGCACTCACCCGGCAGAAGCGCGAGCTTTATTCCGCGCCTCCGGGCCATCTGAGCCAGCTGATCCACACCGTAACGCCAGCGATCGGCGCCACCGAGAATCCGGATAAGAATAAGCTTTGCATACTCAGCCGTTTTTTCGATCCACAGATCGACCGACATCGGATGCCGAAGCTCGGAAAGATTGGCAGTCACAAGACTGGGCGGCTTTGCCCCATCTTTCAGCCATGCCCTTTCCAGCCCGGCAAGATCGCTGGCCGAAAAGGACAGAACCACGACATCCGCCTGGCGCTGGTTGAGATCAACCGGCTCGATCAGGTCGTCCAAAGACGAGGATGTCGTGGCAAGGATATGCATGGTTACGCGGCCAGCATCTGTTCGATTTTCTCGCGGTTCAATCCCTTTTCACCGATGACCACCAGACGGCTGCGGCGTGTCTCACCGGGCGCCCACGGGCGGTCGTAATAATGGTTGACGCGGCTGCCGACCGCCTGCACCTGAAGGCGCATCGGCTTGGCGGAAACCTCGATGAAACCCTTGATGCGAAGCACGTTTTCCGCAGCAGCCGTTTCCGCGATCCGTACGGCCAGCGCTTCCGGATCCGCGACTGCCGGCAGGTCGATGACGAAGCTGTCGAAATCATCATGGTCGTGATCGTGCTCTTCGTCGTGATGGGTGTGCCGGTTTTGGATGTCTTCCTCCACCGCAAGCCCCAGACCGATCAGCACGGCGGGGTCGATAGCGCCGTTCGACGCCACGACGATCTTTGCCGCCTTCGGCAGATGTTCGCCAATATGTGCCTTCGCACGCTCCAGCCCGGCCGCATCCAGCAGATCGCCCTTGGTCAGAACGATGAGATCGGCGCAGGCGATCTGATCCTCAAAAACCTCTTCGACCGGATCATCATGGTCAAGTGCCTCGTCCTTTGCGCGTTGTTCCGCAAGTGCTTCCAGATCATGCGACACCATGCCTTCAGCCAGCGCTGCGCCATCGGCAACGGCGACCACCGCATCGACCGTGACCCGGCTCTTGATTGCCGGCCACTGGAAGGCCTGTACGAGCGGCTTCGGCAAGGCGAGGCCGGAGGTTTCGATCAGGATGTGCTCCACCTTTGGCTGGCGGCTGAGAATCTGTTCGATGGCAGGCTGGAAATCGTCCGCCACCGTGCAGCAGATGCAGCCGTTGGCCAGCTCGACGATGTTTTCTTCCGGGCAGCTTTCAATGCCGCAGCCCTTGAGGATTTCGCCGTCGATACCGACATCGCCGAATTCGTTGACAATGATGGCGAGACGCTTGCCATCGAGTTTTTCGAGAAGACCGCGCAGAAGCGTGGTTTTGCCCGCGCCAAGAAAGCCGGTGACGATGGTGCAGGGAACGCGGTCCAGATGGGTGCTCATTTTATCTCCTCGGTAAAATCGAATGGGGGAATGCGCGCAATCATACCGCGCTTCAGACTGTCGGGACGCCCGCGCCAGGGCATCAGCCCATCGGGAGCGGAGGCAAGCAGGCGCGCGCCGGTCAAAAGATCCTCGGCATTGTCGGGTGTCAGCCCGCCGAACACATAGGACCAGCCATCGACGCCGCGCAGAACGGCGCTCAGGCCACGTTTGCAATTGGCGAGGCAGTTGACACTGCGGACCTCTATGCCCGCGCCACGTGCCTTTTCCGCCGCATGCTCTGCGAGAATGGAACCGGGACGCGGCTCGATATTCAGGTCATTGGCATCGCGGCAGCTTCGGCACACGAATACGACCACGCCGGAAGCCGCAAGGTCTTCCGCTTTATCGTTCTGCCTTGACGACGTGACTGCACTATCCAAACCGTTTTCGCTTTCCGCGCCTTCAAATGTTTTGGGGGTGCGCACATCGAAAACGGCACGCAGATCATGCGCAACCGCTTATCCGATTTCGGCGACTGGCCGGAGCACCCCGCCCGGCAGACGTTTTTTGCATGAGCGGCAGGTCTCCTGGCTCGCGGCTCTCTACCCGTTTGACACCGCCTTCCCGAACAGCTCTGTCCAGTGGCTTCACGGTGCGGGCTTACCGCTTACAGTTGCGGGGGCAGCCACGGATTGCCCCATATGGGATTGAACCGTGTTCCCTCTTAGCTTTTCCCGTTGCCGGGAAAAGACCGTCAGCCCGATACACTTAGGCTGAACGCTGCCTGCGGTCAATGCTGCGCCGTTCCGGCTGGCGGATTGCCGGGTGCGGCAAATTGGGTATAGTCGCCGCTTCGAAAAGGGCTGACCGGTCCTGTCCACTGCCCAAAAAACAGGAAAATGCATCATGACCCGCGAAATCAGCGACACCGACGCCGAACGTCACCGGCAGAAGATGGTGAACCGCAAAGCGGTGCAGGATGCCGAGGTTGCCGAAAAGACCGTCGAAAAGGGTCTGCTGATGGTCAATACCGGCCCCGGCAAAGGCAAATCCACGGCGGCCTTCGGCCTTGCCCTGCGCATGCTTGGCAATGGCAGACGCGTCGGCGTGGTGCAGTTCATCAAGGGTGCATGGTCCACCGGAGAACAACAGGCGCTCAGCCTCTTTGGCGACAAGGTTGAATGGCGCACCATGGGCGAAGGTTTCACGTGGGACACGCAGGATCTGAAACGTGACGTCGCGGCGGCAACCAAGGCTTGGGAAGAGGCGAAGACCCTGATGGCGGACGAAAGCATAGGCCTTCTGATCCTTGACGAACTGAATATCGCGCTGCGTTACGACTATCTGCCCTCGGAGGAAGTCGTTGCGACGCTTCAGAACCGCCGCCCCGATCTGCATGTCATCGTCACCGGCCGCAACGCCAAGCAGCCACTGATCGATGCTGCCGATATGGTCACGGAGATGAGCCTCGTCAAACATCACTTCAAGGCAGGCGTGAAGGCGCAGGCGGGAATAGAGTTCTGATCGGATGACTGCACGCGCCATCATGTTTCAGGGAACCGGCTCCGACGTCGGCAAATCGCTGATGGTGGCGGGGCTGGCACGCGCCTTCGTGCGGCGTGGCCTGACCGTCATGCCCTTCAAGCCACAGAACATGTCGAACAACGCGGCAGTTACCGCAGATGGCGGCGAGATCGGCCGTGCACAGGCGCTCCAGGCACGCGCCGCGGGCGTTCCCCTGTCGGTTCACATGAACCCGGTGCTGCTGAAGCCGCAGAGCGAAACTGGCGCACAGGTCATCGTGCAAGGCAAGATCGCTGGAAATGCAAAGGCAGCGGATTACCAGCGCCTGAAGGCCGGGTTGATGCCGCATGTTCTCGACAGCTTCGAACTGCTGAAAGAAAAGGCCGATATCGTCCTGGTGGAAGGCGCAGGCAGCGCATCTGAGGTCAACTTACGCGCCAACGACATCGCCAATATGGGGTTTGCGCGCGCTGCAGACGTGCCGGTGATCGTGATCGGCGATATCGACCGCGGTGGCGTCATAGCAAGCCTCGTCGGCACCGGTGCCGTGCTCGATGATGCAGACGCAACGATGATAAAGGGCTTCATCGTCAATCGATTCCGCGGCGATCCGACCCTGTTTGATGAGGGTATGCGGATCATAGCAGACAAAACCGGCTGGCGTTCCGTCGGCCTTCTTCCGCATTTTCCTGATGCCGCACAGCTTCCCGCCGAAGACGCTCTTGGTCTTGCGGGCGCCCAGCCCAAAAAATCAGGTGCAAAAATCCGCATCGCCGTTCCGATCCTGCCGCATATTTCCAACTTCGACGATCTCGATCCGCTGGAAATGGAGCCGGATATCGAACTGGTCCGCGTTCGACCGAGCGACGTCATCCCCGGCGATTGCGCGATGGTCCTGCTCTGCGGCTCGAAATCCACGATTGCCGATCTGAACGTACTGAAGACATCCGGCCTGGATATCGACATCAAGGCGCATCTGCGCCGGGGCGGCCACATAATCGGCCTGTGCGGCGGGTATCAGATGCTTGGAAAGACTGTTTCTGACCCAGCCGGTATTGAAGGCTCACCGGCAATGATCGACGGCCTTGGGCTTCTCGACGTGGACACCATTCTGACCGGCGACAAGCGGCTCGTCTCGGTTGCCGGAAAGAGTTTCGACGGTATTTCTTTCACTGGCTACGAGATGCATGTCGGGAAAACCACTGGCACCGACTGCGCACGGCCTTTTTCCACGATTGGCGGTCATGGCGAAGGCGCGACGTCATCAGATGGGCGGGTTTTCGGGACCTATATCCACGGTCTGTTTGCCGATGACACCCAGCGAAGTGCCTGGTTGCAGCGGTTGGGTACGGAAAGCTCGCGTCTCGATTACGAAGCACGGATCGATGCGGTGCTGGACAGGCTGGCGGAACACATGGAAACGCATCTCGATCTCGACGCGCTGCTCGCTATAGCGCGATAATCAGCGCCAGAACGCCGAAAAGACCGATCAGCAAGGCATCGGCAATGCGCGCCAGTTTCAACGCCCGGCGAATATCCGCCGCCGCCAGATCCCGGCGTCCTCCCTCTCCCATGAAACGAGCTTCGATCATCTGTCCGCCATAGGAGCGTGGACCGGCAAGCGCAAATCCGAGCGCACCGGCAAGTGCCGCCTCCGGCCAGCCCGCATTGGGAGAACGATGATGGCGCGCGTCGCGGAAAATCGCGGCGACCGCCTGACGTGGCGACGCACCTTTCACAAAAAACGCGGCGATAACAAACAGCAGACCGGTCAGCCGCGAGGCGGGCAGATTGACGAGATCATCCAGCCGCGCCGCAGCCCAGCCGAAAGCCTCATGCCGAGGCGAACGATGCCCGACCATGCTGTCGGCCGTGTTGATCGCCTTGTAGCCCGCTCCACCCGGCAGGCCGAGAAACCCGAGCCAGACGGCGGGAGCCACGACGCCATCGGAGAAGTTCTCTGCCAGACTTTCGATGGCAGCACGGCACACGGCCGCTTCATCCAGCTTGTCAGGATCGCGCCCGACGATCATCGAAACCGATTTGCGACCACCATCCAGGCCCTCACGCTCAAGTGCTGTCGCCACCGCAGCGACGTGCTGCTCCAGGCTCTTCTGCGCCGGAAGCGAAGCTCCCACCAGCGCAGCAAGCAGAAGTCCGACAGGCAGCAAAAGCAGGACGGACTGGACAAACCATGAGAGAAAAACCGTAGCGCCCAGAAAAACAGCAAGCGCAGCGACGCCCATCGCCTTGCGCCGCGAAAATGAATCATCCTCCCGGTTCCATTTTCTGTCGAGCAGCGCGATAAGCGAACCGATCCACGTCACCGGATGGCCGATCCGCTTGAAAAGCCAGTCCGGGTAACCGATCAGACGTTCGATGACGAGCGACAAAAAAGCGAGAGCGAAGAACATGGGCGACAACGTACCAGAAAAGGCGCAACCTGCGATCCGTCATGGCGGCAATCTCGGTCGCGCACGCCGGATGTTTCCGCGGGCGCCAGAACCTTGGATCGACCTGTCGACAGGGATCAATCCGCACTCCTATCCGCATTCGCCCATTCCCGCCAGCGCATTTGCCCGTCTTCCGGAGCCGGACACGCTCCATGAACTGAAACGGCGGGCAGCGGCAAGTTTCGCCGCGCCGTCTGCCGATCATATCGCGGCATCACCCGGCACACAGATGCTGATGCCGCTTCTGGCGCAACTGGCGCTGGATCGCGGAGCAAGAAGAGGAGGCGTTCTTGCCCCCGCCTATGCCGAACATGCCCGCACTGCCCGGATGGCTGGCCTGCCCGTGACGGAAGTTGAGAACATCGACGACCTCTTTGCCTGTGATTACGCAATCGTCGTCAACCCCAACAACCCGGACGGGCGGGTCATGGATCGCGCAATGCTTCTGGCTCTGGCAACCTCGATGAAGGAAAAGGGCGGTTTGCTTGTTGTCGACGAGGCTTTCATTGAAACCGGATGCGCCGAAAGCCTGGCCAGTTCCGCCGGGCATGACGCACTCATCGTACTACGCTCTTTCGGCAAATTTTACGGCATGGCCGGCGTGAGGCTCGGTTTTGCAGTGAGCAGTCCAGAGATAGCGGCCGATCTTGAAGCAAGACTCGGCCCATGGGCCATTTCCGGCCCTGCCTTGCATATCGCAAGGGAAGCACTGGCAGACCGGAGCTGGCAGGACGTAATGAGACTCCGGCTAAGAGATGACGCTGGGCGCATCAATATGCTCTTGCAACGCGCCGGACTGCAAGTTGTTGGCGGAACGACGCTGTTCAGGCTGGTCAGGGACAGCAGGGCAGCTCGGCTGTTCGAACATCTTGGGCGGCACGGAATACTGGTGCGTATCTTTGACGAAAGGCCGAACGATGCACGTTTCGGCCTTCCCGGAAGCGAAGAGGAGTGGCGGCGCCTCGAAGAAGCGCTGTCCACATTCGATCAGCCTTCGAACGTGTAGGTCTCGATCGATTCCGGCTTCATTTCGATGGAGAAGCCCGGCAGCTTCGGCGGCATGTAGGCCGCATTGCGAATATCGCACGGCTCGATGAAGTGTTCGTGCAGATGATCGACATATTCGATCACGCGGCCTTCCTTCGTTCCCGAAACGACGAGATAATCGATCATCGACAGATGCTGCACATATTCGCAAAGACCGACACCACCGGCATGCGGCCAAACCGGAAGGTTATACTTCGCGGCAATCAGCAGCACGGCCAGAACCTCGTTCAGCCCACCCATGCGGCAGCTATCGATCTGCACGACATTGATCGCGCCTTCGGCGATGAACTGCTTGAACATGATGCGGTTCTGGCACATCTCTCCCGTTGCCACCTTCACCGGTCCGATGGCCTCACGTATCTTGCGGTGACCCGCAATATCATCGGGGCTGGTCGGTTCTTCGATGAAGAACGGCTTGGCGAAGGCGAGTTTCTTCACCCAGTCGATCGCCTGATCCACTTCCCATACCTGATTGGCGTCGATCATCAGATAGCGATCCGGGCCGATAACTTCGCGGGCGATGGTCAGACGGCGGATATCGTCTTCGAGATCGCGCCCGACCTTCATCTTGACGTGATTGAAGCCGGCATCGATAGCCTCCTGGCAAAGACGGCGCAGTTTCGCGTCGTCATAACCGAGCCAGCCGGCGGAGGTCGTGTAGCAGGCGTAGCCTTCCTTCTTCAGCGTCTCGATACGGTCCTTTTTGCCGCTTTCGGCTTTTTTCAGGATCGCCAGCGCCTCGTCGCGCGTCAGCACATCCGTCAGATACCGATAGTCAACGATATCGGCGATCTCTTCGGCGCTCATATCCGCCACAAGCTGCCAGACCGGCTTACCTGCCTTCTTGGCAAGCAGATCCCAGACGGCATTGACGACGGCACCGGTGGCAAGGTGCATGGCGCCCTTGTCCGGTCCGATCCAGCGCAGTTGACTGTCGCTGGTCAGATGACGCCAGTACTTGCCGGGATTTTCGAGAACCGTGGCAAGATCGGTGCCCACGACCAGATGCTCCATCGCCTCGATGGCCATGCAGCAGATATCGTTGCCGCGGCCGATGGTGAAGGTCAGCCCGTGACCTTTCAAACCCGGCTCATCCGTATCGAGGATGACGTAAGCCGCCGAATAATCCGGATCGGGGTTCATCGCATCGGAGCCATCAAGGCTTTGAGACGTGGGAAAGCGCAAATCGAAAACGCGCAGATCAGTAATCTTGGTCATGGCCGTTCACTCGCGGTCAGGGGTCACTCATGGGTTAGTCGTGATGGAAAACGTTTTCCATCATTGCCCACCACTCGCCATCCTTCCGGCTTTCGAGCGGCTGCTGGCAGGGAATGGTGAAAGACCACCACTCCCGGTTCTTTTCGCTGGCAGCCATCTTGGCCATATCGGCATCGAAATCCGTGCCGTGATAGTCCCAGGTGCCGAACAGCAGATTTTCCGGCTCACGCAGGAAAATCGTGTAGTTGCGGATGTTGCAGTCGCTGATCAGCGCCAATACCTCCGGCCAGACTGCAGCATGTAGCCGCTTGTATTCCGCTATCATCTCCGGCTTCACGCCAATGACCATTCCCATGCGTTGCATTGCTTTGTCCCGTTACCTGATGGTCGCCAGCCCTGCGTGAAGCTTCGGCTGCGGCAGATTAAGCTGCAGACGCTCCGCCCAGGCGATGACCGGGGCGAAACGTCGGCGTTTCTTTTCGTCGTGATTGACGGCGATATCGGCAAGCCGGTGTGCCAGAAACGGATTCAGGATACGCTCGCGCACGGCATCGACGTACGTTTTTGCTTCTTTCCCGAGTCCCTCGGCAGCGAAGATAGGCAAAACCTCATCGCGCCACACGGTTTCAAGATCGGCAGCCAGAACCGCGTCCTGCATCGCCTCACGCACTGTTTCATCCGGTGAGCGGCCGTCCTGCTGCCACCGCTCCGCGAGGTAGGAATGCCCGAGATTGAGCAGGAACAGCTTCAGCGTCTCATAACGATCGAGATCATCCGTCAGCACGATCGAGGGATGGGTGCAGGGAAGGGTGAGGCCATCCTGCTTTTCGATTGCCCAAAGCGCGTAGGGTTCCGCCACCGCCCCGACGGGATCGATGGGCTCGGAGACGATACGGTCGACAAGACTGTTTGCAAAACGGCACTTCTCCGTGAGGTAGAAGGCAAAACCGGCTGGTAAGCTCCAATCGTCGGCCAGATCCCGAACAATGGCTTTCAACCTGTCGCCGTTGCGGGGAACGAGCTCGCACGGGAATATGGACACCGGCGCTTCCGGCGCACCTTGAAAACGTTCGAGCAGCAGCATGCACAGCTTTGCCGGAAAACTCTTAGGCACGGAGTCGAAATCTGCAGCCAGATGAGGTCCATCGGAAGGATCAAGCTCGTAGCCGCGATCGCCCGTATTCGAGACGATGACGTCCGCTTTCAAGGCGATCTGCCGAACCTCGGCCCAATCGCTTGCGGCGGTCAATGCCCTCGCAACGGCACGGCCCGCACATTCCTCATCGATAACCTGCCCGTTATGCAGTCCGCGGATCCGGACGGGATAACCGTTTTCCCCGCCCAGCGCCTTGACGCGCTTGGCGCTTTCAGCACTACCGGTCGTCTGAACGACCGTAACACGGCCAAGGGCTTGCCCCTTCGCCAGCGCTTCGGAAATGAAAAAATCCACATGCGCCAGCAGAAAACGGCTGGTGCCGAACTGCAGGATGGGCGTTTCGACCATCATGCGACCTCCACCATACCCTTGATGACACCGGCTTTCGGATCGGTGAGACCGGAAAACTTCAACGGGACCTCGGACAGCGCCATTCGATGCGTGATGAGCGCTTCGGGCACCTTGCCAGAACGCAGTGCTCCAAACACCTGCTCGAAATCTTCCGGCGTCGCATTGCGGCTACCCAGCAGAGTGGTTTCACGTTTGTGAAACTCCGGATCGTGGAAGCTTATATCGCTGGCCACGATGGAAACCAGCACATAGGCACCACCATGGCCGACGAACGAAAAGCCCCGTTCCATTGCCTTGGGATTGCCGGTGGCATCGAAAACCACATCGAAGAAATCGCCTCCGGTAAGCTCTGACAGGGCTTCACTGTCGCCTTCGCCGAGCGAAACGGTATGCGGCACGCCGAGATGTTCCTTGCAGAACGCCAACCGGTCCGCCCGGCTGTCGATCATCGTCACCACGCCGCCGTTCAGCACGGCAAAAACGGCAACCGCCATTCCGATCGGTCCGGCCCCGACGATCAGAACATGCTGGCCCGCCTCGACTGCACCACGGCGCACCGCATGCGCACCGATGGCCAGGAATTCGCTCATCGCCGCCTGATCGAGCGTCAGGCCTTCGGCCTTCAGCACGAATTGCTGCGGCACGCTTAGATATTCCACCATGCCCCCGTCACGATGCACGCCGAGCACACCGATATTGCGGCAGCAATTGCTTTTACCCTTGAGGCAGGCGCTGCAGTGGCCGCAGGAAATGTAAGGAATGATCGTTACGACATCGCCCTGTGACAGGCCACTGCCGTCCGGAGCTTCCTCGACCGTACCGGACAGCTCATGCCCCATCACCCGGGGATAGGAAAGGTAGGGCTGGTTGCCGGTGAAGATATGCAGGTCCGTACCGCAGACACCGACTCGACGGATACGCACCAGAACCTCTCCCTCGCCGCGCGACGGTTTCGGCAGTTCACGGGCAGTCAGTTGGCCAGGGGTATCGCAGAAAATTGCCAGCATGTTTCACCTGTCGGAAAGTCTGTAAAAACGGGCGGCATTGCCGCCGAATATGGCTGCGTGATTGCTGGCCGGCACGATCTCGCGGCAGAAATCGAGCCATTGCTGATAGTCGCCAGCAAGCCGCAAAACCGGCCAGTCACTGCCGAAAATCACCCGATCAGGACCGAAAAGCTCGAGGATCGTTTCGGCATAGGGCCGAACCGCCTCCGGCTTCTGCTCACCCCGTTCGGTCAGCAGCCCCGAGAGCTTGCAATGGACATTGGGCAATGCCGCCAACGCCGCCATATCCTTGCGCCAGCCACTGTATTGGCCACTTGCAATCAGCGGCTTCGCGCCGTGATCAATAACGATTGGAAGATCGGGATACCGACCGGCGAAAGCGAGAAGATGTGGTAGATGCGGCGGCAAAACCAGTGCATCGAACACCAGTCCATGGTCGACAAGCGCCTTGATCGCAGGGTCCAGCGCGGCGTCGTCGATCCAGGTGACATCCTCCATGTCTTGCAGCATCGGGCGAACGCCCTTGAAGGACGGATGAGCGGCACGGGCAGCAATCACCGTAGGCGCATCAGCTGCCTTCATGTCCAGCCAGCCGACCACACCCTTAATGAAGTCGTTCTTTTCCGCCAACGCCAGCATGAAATCGGTATCGGCGGCAGTCTCCATCGTCTGCACAAGGATCGTGCCGGAAACACCCGCCTGACGCATCAACGGCAGAAGATCGTCAGGAAGGAAATCGCGGTAGATGGCTTCAAGAGACGGCGGCGGCCACTGGCCTGCCCGGTCCTTCAGCAGCCAGAAATGCTGGTGCGCATCGATAACCATCGCATTACACCTTTACGCCCGGAATCGACGCACCATCGGCGATCAGACCGCGACGGTGCAGCTCAGACCAGAATTCCTGCGGGATGTCCTGTTCGAACCAGCCGATATTAGCGGAAAGCTGATCGGCATTGCGCGCACCGGAGACAACCGTGACGCTGGCCGGATGCGCAAGCGGAAACTGCAGCGCCGCAGCCTGCAATGAAACACCCAGTTCCTCGCAGACATCGTGAAGTGCGTCGACACGGGACAATATCTCCGCAGGGGCATCGGCGTAGTTGAACTTGCGGTTACCCGCCAGAATGCCGGAATTGAACGCGCCGGCCACGACGATGCCGACGCCCTTTTCAGCGCAAGCGTCCATGAACGTCAGGCTCTGCTGTTCCAGAAGCGTGTAACGGCCAGCCAGCATAGCCACGTCGATATCGAAGACCTCCATGGCATCACGGACGATCTCCCATTCGTTGACGCCGAGGCCGATCGCACCAGTCGATCCCTCTTCGCGCAACTTGCCAAGCGCCTTGAAGCCGCCGCCTGATGTAAGTTGCTCCCAATAATGCTGGTGCTTGTCACCATGCGTGTAGGAACCGATATCGTGGACGTAGAGAATATCCGGTTTCAGGATACCAAGCCGCTGCTGGCTGGCCTCGAACGAGCGCAGGATGCCGTCGTAGGAATAGTCGTAAACCGGACGGAACGGCAGCGGCGCCACATAGGCATCTTCTTCCGGCCCAACGGTTTCGTCCGGCACCATGACCCGGCCGACCTTGGTACTCAGCGTATAATCCTTGCGGTCATATTCGGTCACCATCGTACCGAGACGACGTTCGGAACGGGTGTAGCCATAAAACGGCGCGGTATCGAAATATCGCATGCCGCTTTCCCATGCCTTGTCGAAAGCACCCTTCGATTCCTCATATGGCGTGACCCTATAGAGGTTACCCATCTGGGCGCAGCCAAGACCCATCAGGGTCACTTCGACGCTGCGGCGGGGCAGCTTGCGTTTGTCGGAGACTTTCATTGCGGGCACTTTCGAAAATTCACGGGGGGCGCGTCGGCAGATGAGCGCCGCACTGGCGGCACCCATCCCTTTTTCAGACGATCAGTAGAGAACGTTCTTCGCTTCCGGCTTGTCGATATTGTCCTTGGTCACAACGACCACACCCGTATCGACAAACTTCTCAGCCTTTTCCTTGCCGATGAGCTTGGCAACGGTTTCGACGCCCTTTTCGCCCATCTGGTAGGAACCCTGAACCACGATGCCGGAGAGGGTGCCATCCTTGACGAAGGACTGCAGATCCTGGTTGCCGTCGAAGCCGATGGCAACGACCTTGCCCGCCTTGCCGGACTGCGCCAGCGCACGACCGACACCGATCGCTGTCGGCTCGTTCGCACCGAAGATGCCTTTGAGGTCAGCATTAGCGGCCAGAACGTCGGTCGTCTGGTTCAACGCTGTGGCCATCTGCGACTGCGAGTAGAACGGGCCGACGATTTCAAGCTTGGAATTGGCCTTGATGTAATCCGTAAAGCCACCGACGCGGCCGATTTCGGAACCGGCGCCTGCTACATACGACATCACGGCGATCTTGCCTTCCTTGCCAACCTTTTCGATCAGCGCCTGGGCGGCGAGTTCACCAGCCTTCTTGTTATCGGTGGCGAGGAAGGACTGGTAATACTGCTCCGCACCCTTTGCGAGCTGGGAGTCCACGATCACCACCGGAATGCGGGCTTCCCATGCCTTTTTGACGGCGGGAACGAGCGCATCCGGATCGGAAGGAGCAAGAACGATGCCCGCGACCTTACGGTTGACGGCGTTCTCGACCATGTTGACCTGATCGGCGATGGCTGATTCCGATGCCGGACCCTGGAAAGTCATGGTGTGACCGGAAGCGTTCTTGATCGCTGCATCCGCACCCTTCTGGACGTTTTGCCAGAAGGTTGAGTTGACGGTCTTGACGATGACGGCGATTTCGCCGGCCTGCACGGTGGAAACGCTCCACAGGGCGATTGCAGATGTCAGAAGGGCAGTTGCGATTTTTTTCATTTTTTCCTCCAAAATGTCGGCACACCGGGCCTCCCCCATGCCGATCCTGTTTGCGGAAAGGGTCCGCAGCCCTTTCATCAGCGACGGTTGCGCAGCTGGTCGATCCACACGGTGACCAGAATGACGAGGCCGATGATAATCTGTTGGGTGAAGGCGGAGACGCCGTTCATGTTAAGACCGTTGCGCAGGATGCCGATGACGAAGGCACCGATGGCCGTGCCTGATATCGTGCCGACACCACCGATCAGCGACGTGCCGCCGATCACGGCGCTGGCGATGGCGTCCAGCTCGTACATAACGCCCTCGTTCGGCTGGGCGGTGACGAGGCGCGACATCAGCACGCAGCCCGTCAGACCCGCCAGCGTACCTGACAGGACGTAGGTAAAATTGGTGACGCGGGCGACATTCACACCGGAAAGGCGGGCAGCTTCGGCGTTGGAACCGACGGCATAGATGTGGCGTCCGAGAATGGAGCGGTTGAGCATGAACGAAACCGCAAACGCAATCACCACCATCAAAATGACCGGGTAGGGGATGCCGGGAAAGACGACGTTCGGAAAACCGTCATCGCCGATCGTGACGATACGGAAGAGGGCGCCGTTGCCGAGTTCGCCAAAAGATTCGCCGAGGCCGGACACCGCCCGCGCGCCAGTAATCTGCAAGGCGACACCACGGGCAATCAGCATCATGCCAAGCGTCGCAATGAACGGCGGCAGTTTGAACCGCGTGACCAGAACACCGTTGATGAAACCGCACAGCGATCCTGTCAGGATACCGAGAAACATGCCGACCGGCACCGGCATGCCAAGTTCCTTGACCGCAAGCGCGGCGACGACACCGGCAAGCGCCAGAACCGAACCGACGGAAAGATCGATACCGCCGGTAATGATGACGCAGGTCGCGCCGATGCCGAGAAGCGCAATGGATGTGACCTGAAGCGCGATCGTCATGGCGTTGTTGACGCTGAAAAACGCGCTGCTGGTGGCGGAAAAGACCAATGTAAGGGCCACAAGACTGCCGAGCGCCGCAAACTTCTGGATGATATCCTTCTGCCGGTCGCTGAATGTGAAGCTCTTCTGGGGTTCTGCAATATTCGACATGTGTTCCCTCACTGCACCGGCCGGCTATAGCCGGACGCATAGCGCATGATTTCTTCCTGATTGGTCCTGGCTGTCTCGAGAACGCCGGTAATCCTGCCTTCGTGGAAAACCGCGATGCGGTCCGTCAGCCCAAGAACCTCCGGCAGTTCGGAACTGATGAGAATGACGCCGATGCCCTGCGCGGCAAGCTCATCCATGATCTTGTAGATCGCGAATTTCGCGCCGACGTCGATCCCGCGGGTCGGCTCGTCGAAGAACAGTATCTTCGATTCGCGGAACAGCCATTTTCCGATGATGATCTTCTGCTGGTTACCGCCCGAAAGAAGCCGGACGGTCTGTCCGATAGACGGCGTGCGAACATTGAGGAGGTCGACGTATTTTTTCGCGACCGTATCGTGCTTCTTGAAGTCGATAAGCCCGAAACGGTTCGAAACCTCTTTCATGTTGGCAAGCGTCGTGTTGGCCGCAACCGACATCTTGATTGCCAGCCCATCGCTTTTGCGGTCTTCGGACAGATAGGCGATACCTTCCCGGATCGCATCCTGCGGAGATGAAATCGAAAGCTCGCGCTGCTCGAAGACGATTTTGCCTGCGTCGAGAGGGTCAGCACCAAAAATTGCACGGGCAACTTCCGTGCGCCCGGCGCCCATCAGACCGGCGAAACCGAGAATTTCTCCCCTGCGCAACGAAAAGCTGACATCTTGAAAAACGCCCGCCCGGGTAAGCCCCTCAACGGAGAAGATGATGTCGTCCGACGGTATCGATGTGCGCTCCGGAAACTTCTCCTCCAATGAGCGACCGACCATACGTGTCACAATATCGTCTACCGTGATCGCGTGAAAATCGTCGGTGGAAATGTAGCGCCCGTCACGCAGCACCGTCACGCGGTCAACGATCTCGGCCATTTCATCAAGGCGATGCGAAATGTAGACGATACCGACACCGGACGCCTTCAGGTCGCGGATGACCTGAAACAGCAGACGCGTTTCCTGCTCGGTCAGCGAAGAGGTCGGCTCGTCCATGATCAGCACTTCCGCATCAAGCGAAAGTGCCTTGGCAATTTCCACCATCTGACACTGGGCAACCGAAAGACCACGCACGAGATGATCGGGATCGATATCGACACCGAGGCGATCGAGACAACGCTTGGCGTCTTTTCTCAGTTTTTTCCGGTCGACAAGAAAGCCTCGGCGAGGCTCACGCGCCAGATAGATATTTTCAGCGACGCTGAGATGCGGAACCAGATTGAGTTCCTGATGAATGATGGCAATGCCGGCTGCTTCGGATTCCAGCGGCGAGGCGTACTGCACCTTTTCGCCCTTGTAGAAGATGGCGCCGGATGTCGGCTGGTAAACGCCGCTGATGATCTTCATCAGCGTCGATTTTCCAGCGCCATTTTCTCCGCACACAGCGTGGACTTCACCGGAACGCAGATCGAAATGCACATCCGACAAGGCTTTGACGCCCGGAAATTCCTTGCTGATGTTGTTGAGACGCAGAAGGATGGCACCTTTTTCAGATGCAGTCCCTCCAGGCAAAAACTCGCCTTGAATTGTCGATGCGCCCTGCGGCATCATGATCCTCCCAATCGCGCGCCCGCTCCATCGGGAGACAGCGAATTGGCGGAATGGTTAGGCCGGTTTACAAATATGGTCAAGCCAATTTATTCAAATCCTCGACAACTCCCGTGCCAAAAACAGCCAAAGCCGCAAGAGACGTATCTAAAAATACATTTAATTCAGTTATATAAGTAATTTCTTGCCTATTGAAGCTGTTCCCGGTACGGTAAGGCCAAATACTTTGTTAGAAAAGGTTTCGGCAAAACGCGCATGAATGGTCAGGCCAAAATACTGGAGCCGCGCAGGCTCTACCAACAGATTGCAGACCAAATCCGGGAATTGATCGATGCGGGCGAATTTCAGCCCGGTGCGCGCCTTCCCGCCGAGCGGGAACTTGCCCAGAAACTTGGGGTTTCGCGCCCGTCTCTGCGGGAAGCGCTGATTGCGCTCGAAATCGACAACACGGTCGAAATCCGTATGGGTTCCGGCGTCTACGTGTCCGCAGAACCTTTGCAGCCGCGACATCAGACCAAATCATTGGGCGACAGCCCGTCGGAACTGATGCAGGCACGCGCAGCGGTGGAAGGTGCCGCGATCATTCTCGCTGCGAGCCGCATGACGGAAGAGACACTGGACAATCTGCGGCGGATTCTCGCCGCCATGCGCAAGGAGATCGAAACAGGCCGCAAGCCGCTCGATCAGGACCGCCTGTTTCATGTCACGATTGCGGAGCAATCCGGAAACAGCGTTCTTGCGCGTCTGGTCGCAAACCTCTTCGATGAACGGCATAGCCCCATTTCCGCGCAGCTGCGTGTGAAATTCGAAGATCGGGACACCTGGGCGCATGCGCTGCAGGAGCATGAAGCCATTCTCGCGGCGCTGGAGGCGAGGGATCCGCTGCTGGCGCAAGCCGCCATTCACGTTCACCTGGAAAGCTCCAAGCGGCGCTGGGTGGACGACTGACAAAACATAACATTGCAGGCATTGCATATCGGGAGGAGGAAAACCCGTGAGTAAAAGTTCCGAAGCGACAATCTTGCTCAACGCCGGCGACAACGTTGCCGTGGCCCGCCGGTCCATTCCGGCTGGCGGCGCGACAGGCAGGGGCGATCTCAACGCCCTCGACCTGATCGGGCGGGGACACAAGGTTGCGCTCAAATTCATCCGCTCAGGCGAGGACGTCCTGAAATACGGTCAGGTCATCGGCATCGCCACACAGGATATAGAGCCAGGCCGTCATGTGCACCTGCACAACCTTGCCATGGTTCCGTCCGAACATGCCCACCAGTTCAGCGTGGATATCGAAGAAAAGGGTATGTTACCCGAAGCCGGACGCCGCACCTTCAAGGGGTACGATCGTGGCTTTGGTGGCGTCGGTACACGAAACTACATCGGCGTCATAGCTTCGGTGAACTGTTCCGCCACCGTCTCTCGCTACATTGCCGATTACTTCAACAAGCAGGGCGGGTTAGACGGTTTCGATAATGTCGATGGTGTCGTCGCGCTGACCCATGGTGGGGGCTGCGCGCTCAATACTAAGTCGGAAGGCTATCGTCTGCTGATCCGTACCATACAGGGATACGCCCGCCATCCGAATTTCGGCGGCATTTTGCTGATCGGCCTCGGTTGCGAAACCAACCAGATCGCTCCGATCCTCGAACACTACAAGATGGAAGAGGGCGAGCGACTGCGGACGATGACGATCCAGCAGCATGGCGGTACGCGCAAGACCATCGATGCGGCGATTGCCGAGATCAAGGCGATGCTGCCGCTCGTCAATGCTGCGAGACGAACAGAGCAGCCGCTCTCGAAGCTCAAGGTCGCCCTGGAATGCGGCGGTTCCGACGGCTACTCCGGAATTTCCGCCAATCCAGCCCTCGGATACGCCTCGGACCTGATTGTTCGCAACGGCGGTACCACCGTTCTGTCAGAAACACCGGAGATCTATGGCGCCGAACATCTGTTGACGCGACGCGCCGTAACCCCTGCCGTTGCCGAGAAGCTGTTGCAGCGTATCGACTGGTGGCGCGATTATACCGCCCGTAACGGTGACGAACTCAACAACAATCCGTCCCACGGCAACAAGTTGGGCGGCCTGACCACCATTCTCGAAAAATCACTGGGGGCTGTGGCGAAGGGCGGCTCCATGCCGCTGAAAGCCGTCTATGAATTTGCCGAAACCGTCACCGAACAGGGTTTCGTCTTCATGGATACGCCCGGCTACGATCCCGTGGCGGTGACGGGACAGGTTGCAGGCGGGTGCAACGTCATCTGTTTCACCACCGGTCGCGGCTCGGTTTCCGGCTTCAAGCCCGCTCCGTGCATCAAGATCGCCACCAACACGGAAATGTTCCAGCACATGCAGGAGGACATGGACCTCAACTGCGGCGAGATCGTTACAGGCAATGAAACGATCGAAGAATCCGGCGAACGAATTTTCGAACACATCATCGCCGTGGCGTCCGGCAAAAAGACCGTCAGCGAAATCTACGACTATGGCGACAATGAATTCGTACCATGGCAGGTCGGCGCGGTGACATGATGTACCGTTTCATGTGAAACCGAATAAAAAAAGCGGCCCGGAGATTTTTCTTCGGGCCGCTTTTTGCTGTTCAACCTTCTCGCTTAGTGGCGGAAGTGGCGCATGCCGGTAAACACCATCGCGATATTATGTTCGTTCGCGGCGTCGATGACTTCCTGGTCGCGCATGGAGCCACCGGGCTGGATCACCGCCGTAGCGCCAGCAGCGATGGACGCAAGCAGACCATCCGCAAACGGATAGAACGCTTCCGAGGCAACGGCAGAGCCCTTCGTCAACGGCTCGGTAAGACCCATGGCTTTTGCCGCGTCTTCCGCCTTCTGGGCGGCGATACGGGCGGAATCGACACGGCTCATTTGGCCAGCACCGATACCGGCCGTCTGACCGTCCTTGGCATAGATCACCGCATTCGACTTCACATGCTTGGCGATCTTGAAGGCAAACTTCATGTCTTCCAGTTCCTGCGGCGTCGGCGCGCGCTTGGTGACAACCTTGAGATCAAGATCTTCAACCATGCCATTGTCGCGGCTCTGTACGAGAAGACCGCCGGATACGGTTTTCGCCGTGACGCCTGGAGCTCGGGCATCCGGCAGACCACCAGCCGACAGCAGGCGCAGGTTCGGCTTGCGTGCAACGATGGCCTTTGCCTCTTCCGTAACGTCCGGAGCAATGATGACTTCCGTGAAGAGCTGGATAATCTCTTCCGCGGTTTCAGCATCAAGCGTGCGGTTAAGCGCAATCACGCCGCCAAAAGCGGAGACGGGATCACAGGCCAGCGCGCGCTTGTAAGCTTCGAGCAGCGTTGGACCGGTCGCAACACCGCAAGGATTGGCATGCTTGATGATAGCAACGGCAGGCGCTGTTTCCGGCAGGAATTCTGCAACGAGCTCGTAGGCCGCATCGGTGTCGTTAATGTTATTATAGGAAAGCTGCTTGCCCTGAAGAAGCGTTGCGGTGGCAACGCCGGGACGCTTTTCGCCGGTCAGATAGAAACCGGCGCTTTGATGCGGGTTTTCACCGTAGCGCATCTTTTCCTTCAGCACGCCGCCGATCGCGCGATAGTGCGGCGTTTCGATGGAGAGAGCCTCGGCGAACCAATTGGAAATAACCGCATCGTAAGCAGCGGTACGTGCATAGGCCTTCGCCGCAAACTTCTGGCGCAGCGCATAACAGGTCTGGCCATCATCCGCCTGCAAGGCTTCCAGCAGCTCCGGGTAATCGCTGGGGTCGGTTACAACCGTGACATAAGCGTGGTTCTTGGCCGAAGCACGGATCATCGCCGGGCCACCGATATCGATGTTTTCCACCGTCGTCGGATAATCGCCACCCTTGGCGCGAACTTCTTCGAAAGGATAGAGATTGATGACGGAAAGATCGATGCCTTCGATGCCATGGGCACGCATGGCTTCCACATGCTCGGCATCGTCACGGATAGCGAGAAGACCGCCATGAACGTTCGGATGCAGCGTCTTGACGCGGCCGTCCATGATCTCCGGGAACTTGGTGATATCCGACACGTCGGTCACCGGCAGGCCGGCATCGGCGATGGCCTTCGATGTACCGCCCGTCGACAGCAGCTTCACACCGAGTTTGACGAGCGCGCCCGCCAGCTCGATGATGTCCGTCTTGTCGGAGACGGAAAGAAGCGCGGTGCGGATTTTCACCTTGTCTGGGGCAGGGATTTTCTTGGATGCGACGGCCATCTGGGCTTACTCCGTGATGGGTGGAGGACAGGCCGGAGGGCGATCATCCGGCGGTTGCCGCCGCGTTAACACAGCTTGCCGGATTAATAAACCGTCCTAAGCTTTTCGTTCGATGATCCAGCGGATTTCACGCGTCTTGGCGAGGTTGAAAGCGATCTCGATCTGCTGCGAAGGGCGAATACCGGATGCATCCGCCATGAACACATCGTCAGCCACGAAAATTTCGATACCGGGTGCCGAGAACAGCCAGGTGGTCCCATCGGCCGCCTGCATGTAAACGGATTCCTCGTCATTCTGATGCAGCTGGATGTGCGGATGGATATGGAACCGTGACACCGCCGAGATCGACTGTACGCCGTCACCCGGCGCGCCCTCGTTGGAGCGCAGCGTGTCCCGACCTTTTATCTTCGTACCCGCAGCATTGATTTCGATCTCGCGTTCATGGAGAAAACCGAACGTCTTCAGATATCCATCGTGTGATGCGCGCAGCACGTCATTGCCATTTGCCTGCGAACGTTGGGTTTCCACGTGGCTGACGCCCGCCACCATGATCGGCCCGAGCAGGCGCGAACGTGACAGCCGGCATGAGGAGGTATCGGCCAGCGTCACCGTCGAGTGCGCCGCCGTGGAGCGGCTTGCTTTCTGAAACTCCGGATCAGCATTCTTGGGAAAGCCGGAATTGACGATGAAGCGGTTTCTGCCACACGACATCTCGAATGAAAGGCAACCGGCATGTGCATTGCGCGACAATTCCTGCGAACCGGGATAACCGGTATCGACGATAACCACCGTCTCATCCCCGGACAGACGATGATAGTTCACGTCCGGCAAAAGCTTCGATGGCTTACCCGCCGTCTCGTCGTAACGAAGGACGGAAACAAGTTCATTCGCGAGCGTCGCGGTTGCGCCGTTGAACAGCGCCAGATCGCCCCCCTGATGCCGGAAAAAGCGAAGTGCCGGAAACATACGGTCAATCGCCGGAACCAGACCAGAGGGCAGATCGTGACCGAGATTGATGTAGCTCTGGCGAAGCGGCAAGAGGTCCAGCAGCAACTCCAGCATCACCCGTGGATTGCGAGATACGTGTCCACCATCGGGCAGAATCTGGCGCTCAAGTTCCTGAGCCAGCTTCCTTCCGCTTCGTGCAATTTTCGAAGCCCGCACCGGCATGGTGATAGAGGCCATGGCCAGAGCTATCCTGATCCGCAGCCTTACCTCGCCATCCGGCACGTGTTTGGCTATGCGGTCCAGATAGCGGACATGGAACGCGATGCTTTTCAGGAACCGTCGATAAAAACCGGCGTCAGCCTCGTTCAGAACGACTGGAGAATGCGATAGCCAGGCAATCAGCCGCTGCGATGCGATGTCGGGCGACCACGCTACACCGCCAATGCGCTTTCCACTGAAAGCAATCCAGTCTGAAACAATCCGACGTGCTCTTGCACATGCTTCGCTGGATTTGCTGGCTCTGACATGACGCAACCAGCTGAATGCGTTCAGCCTCTCTTCGAAAACAATCGAAGGGCATTCCATCTGGAAAGGGGAAAGGCCTCCGGTTTCCAGCATGCGACCGGCCAGCGCGATGCGCCCCCGCACCAGTTCCTCGGCAAAATAGGGATCGATGGCACGCAGATCCGTCGGCGCCGCGACAAGACCATCAGGAACCCGGCTTGCAAGACGCGACGCATAAATATGCAACGGTGCAAACCCGATGCACAGACGGCGATACGCCATGCGCGAAACGAAACCGGCGGCGTTAACGCCGCCTGCAAAAGACCCTAACAAGCTGTGTTTCCCGTTTCACATGTCGTATTTTTTGTCAGTGAACCGTGACGACCGGAACGCTATCTACAAATATCAGATGATTCGCCAAAAGCTTGGCGTGTTTCTACTTTTTACGCAAGACGCTGCTAAAGAACCCGTCCACTCCGCCGAACATGTCCGGCGTTGTACGAAGATCGCCGTCAGCCGTGATGGCAGCTTCCATTCCAGGCCATTGCTCCTTGCGAACAGGCACGCGCTCTATCTCGGGGTTTTCTGCGAGAACCGCCGCCACCATCTCCTCGCCCTCTGAGGGATCGAGCGAGCAGTTGGAGAATACGACAATACCTCCGGGCTTCACCAGTCCCAGTGCGTAACGCAGCATCTGACCCTGTAAAGCCGCCAGCTTGGCGATATCGCCCGCATCCTTCGTCCAGCATACATCCGGGTGCTTACGCAGGGTGCCGGTGGAAGAGCAGGGGGCGTCAAGCAACACCGCATCGAAGCGATCCTCGGGATCGAACTTCAACATGTTGACTTCGACAGTTTCCGCGCTGAGGCCCAGTCGCGCCAGATTTTCCTTCAGACGCCGCAGGCGGTTACCCGATTGATCAAGTGCGGTTACCTTAGCCCCGGCTAGAGCCAGCTGCGCCGTCTTGCCGCCAGGCGCGGCGCAAAGATCGGCGACACGTTTACCAGACACGTCACCCATCAGTTTGACAGGCATGCTCGCCGCAAGGTCCTGCACCCACCATTGCCCCTCGGAAAAGCCTTCCAGCGAGGGAATCTGCCCCTCGAACTCGCCGAGACGGACACTGCCATTCGGCAGGACGGTTCCACCCAGTTTTTCAGCCCAGAGGGCGGGATTGCTTTTGACCGTCAGATCGATTGAGGAAGGCGTCAGCTGCGCTTCGGATATGCGTGCAGCGACCTCTTCGCCATAGGCCGCGACAAGCCGCTCATAGAACCACTCCGGCAGAACAGGTATCTTGGCAATCGCCTGAGCTATGTCAGCCTTTTCCCTGCCAATCCGCCTCAACACCGCATTTACAAGCTTTACGAAGCGTTTGTTGCGGGGATCGCGATGTGCCTGCTCGACAGCCAGATCAACCGCGGAATGATCGGGCACATCGAGATAGATCATCTGGGCTGCACCAACCAGAAGAACGTGATGCAACGAACGAGCACCCTGCGGAAGGGGGCCATCCAGCAACATGGACAGGGTAGCCTCAAGACGGGGCAGGTGCCGCAATGCACTGTTGACGATTGCCCGCACCAGCGCCCGATCGGCGATGGAAAGAGATCGGTAGACCGGATTGCCATTTTCCGCATCCAGCATGCCATCCAGCGATGTCTTCTTTTCAAGAACGGCTGCAAGAATACGGGTGGCGGCGATACGCGCCGAAAGGCCTGGCTTGTCCTGGAATGACGAAGGGCCGTCATCACGGCCCTTTGCACCCGCCGGTTTCGGTCTTTTATGCCGCGCCGGCATTTTTTCTACGTCAGATGTCAAGACCACGGTCCCTTGCGCTCGTTTTCATTGCCCCGCCCCCAGCCGGTGGCGGGTACGGAACGCGATTTGCGCAACGGCTTATCACCGGATGCCGGTGCCGTCGATGCTTGAGTGCCAAACTCCTGTGCCATTGCATGCAGCGCAGCAACACGGTTTTCCGTATTCGGATGAGTGGAAAATAGATTATCCATTCTTTCGCCGGATAACGGATTGATGATGAACATATGCGCCGTTGCCGGATTGCGCTCGGCGTCATCGTTGTGAATCTGCTGCGCCATACCCGAAATCTTCTGTAAGGCGGATGCCAGCCAGATTGGATTTCCGCAGATTTCAGCCCCCCGCCGGTCGGCAGAATATTCACGCGTACGGCTGATGGCCATCTGCACAAGCATCGCCGCCAGAGGAGCCACGATCATGGCGACAATAACGCCAATAAAACCGAGTGGATTGTTGTTGTTCTCACGATTTCCGCCGAACAGGAAAGCAAAATTTCCCAGCATCGAGATCGCACCGGCGAGTGTGGCCGTGATCGTCATCGTCAACGTGTCACGGTTCTGAACGTGCGCCAGTTCATGCGCCATAACGCCCGCGACTTCTTCGGGTGTCAACCGCTCCAGCAATCCGGTTGATGCCGCAACCGCTGCATTTTCCGGGTTTCGGCCGGTCGCAAAGGCGTTGGGCTGCGGGCTTTCATAAATGTAAACCTTCGGCATAGGGAGGCCGGCATTGTGCGACAGATCGCGGATCATATGAAAGAACTCAGGCGCGTTCCGTTCATCGACCTCCTGGGCGCGATAAGCAGAAAGAACCATCTTGTCCGAGTTCCAGTAGGAGAACAGGTTCATGCCTGCAGCGATAACAAACGCGATCATCATACCGCCCTTGCCGCCGATCAGAAAACCGACGCCCATGAACAACGCAGTCATGAACGCCAGAAGCATTGCTGTGCGCATCATGTTCATCCGTCAAATTCTCCTTCAAGATTCGGTAAAGACGCATCGGGGTTTATCAAACACGTTTCGTTATATAATCTGGTGCGCGACGAACGCATTTCAATATCCCGTCATAGGGAAGGAAATCCATGCAGAACGCTGATAACGATAATAGCACGAATGTAGGCAAGAAGCTTTCACCTGCAGCAGAGCGGGCTTTGCAGGAAGCCGAAGAAAGGCGCAAAACGCAGGCCGATCTGGAATTGCCGCCGGAAACAGGCGGGCGCGGTGGCGCTGAGCCTGTCCGCTTTGGCGACTATGAGATCAACGGCCGCGCCATCGATTTTTGAGAAATAAGCAGGGCAGAGAAAAAAATCCCGCCATTGGGCGGGATTTATCTTTAAAATCAAATATTTAAATTACTTCTGCTCGAGAAGACGGCACACGGCCTCGAGTTGCTCGAGCGTTCGATAGCTGATCCGGATCTGACCGGCGCCACCCTTGTGGTTTATCTTCACATCGAGACCAAGGGCATCAGACAGGCTACGCTCCAGAGCGATCGTGTCGGAATCCTTTTCGACCGAAGCGCGTTTTTCCTGCGGTTCGCCTTGAGATTTGATGTCGTTCTGCGCCAGCCGTTCGGCATCCCGAACAGAAAGTCCCTTCGCCACAATTGTCCGCGCCAGTGCAGAAGGGTCCGAAGTGGACACCAGAGCACGGGCATGACCGGCCGACAGGGATCCATCCGAAAGCATATCCCGAACCGGATCGGGCAGCTTCAACAGACGCAGACTATTCGCAACGTGACTTCTGCTTTTGCCGATAATTTCACCCAGATCGTTCTGAGTATAGCCATGTTCTGCGATCAACTGCTCATACCCCATCGCCTCCTCAAGCGGATTGAGGTCGGAACGCTGAACGTTCTCAACGATGGCGAGTTCGAGCGCCGTACGATCATCAACATCGCGAATGATGACAGGAACTTCGGTGAAACCCGCCAGCTGAGCAGCGCGCCAGCGACGTTCGCCTGCGATGATCTCATAACGGTCCACCGAAATCGTACGAACGACGACAGGCTGAACAATGCCGTGCTGGCGAATGGAGGAAGCCAGATCCTGCAGTTCGTTTTCATCGAAGTAGCGACGGGGATTTCTCTGGCTGCGGGCAATGAACTCGATCGGGATCATGCGATCCGCGCTGACCGCCTTCTGGGGCTCCCCTACGGGCACCGGCTGATCCATTTCACCGATCAAAGCCGCAAGTCCGCGTCCGAGACGACGCTTGGAAAGATCATCACTCATAAAAGATTACTCCATACATTCCGTCAAAAGCTTACGCAGCTTTGCGTAGACGCTCTCTCTGAATCACTTCCGAAGCGAGCTGAAGATATGCCTGGCTGCCTGCACATTTCAGGTCATAGAGAATCGCCGGCTTGCCATAGGACGGCGCTTCAGAGACCCGAACATTGCGCGGAATGAGCGTGTGGTAGACTTTCTCCCCGAGATGTGTGCGCACATCACTGACCACCTGCTGAGCGAGATTGTTTCGGGCATCAAACATTGTCAAAACAATACCCTGAATATCCAGGCCCGGATTGACGGTGCTGCGAATCTGGCTGACCGTATCCAGCAGCTGGCTGAGCCCCTCGAGCGCGAAGAATTCACACTGCAGCGGCACCAGAACAGAGTGTGCTGCCGACATGGCATTCATCGTCAGGAGATTGAAGGAGGGCGGGCAATCAAGGAGAATATAAGAATAGCTTTTGGCTTCCTGCGTCTGCAAAGCGGAGCGCAAAAGAAAGACACGGTTAGGTGCATTGGCAACCTGCATCTCGAAACCGAGCAGATCCATCGTCGACGGAATAATATCAAGATTGGGAACCGCCGTCGGTACCGCGACCTCAGCAACGGAATTATCGCCAACAAGAAGATCGTAGGACGAGAGCTTGCGCTCTTTGCGATCAATGCCAAGACCCGTGCTGGCATTACCCTGCGGATCAAGATCAACGATCAGAACACGCTCGCCGATCGCTGCCAGCGCCGTCGCCAGATTGATAGCCGTCGTTGTTTTTCCAACGCCACCTTTCTGGTTCGCAACTGCAATAATCCGGTTTTTATCCAAAGTCATACCGCACCTGCCTTGGTTATCAGCCCTTCAGTGCGAGGTTGCTGATTTCAAGAACAACAGAATCCGCCTCAATGGCACTACGGTGTTTTACCAGATCAAATTGCCAGCGACTATGCGCTTTCTGTACTTCTGAATCATAATCCCGGCCTTTATTGAGGTAAGCGCGCAGATTTTGATTTTTAACCGCCCAAGGGTGGATGTAGTCGAACAACAGATCGAGATCAGCCAGGGCGCGGGCCGATATAGCATCTGCATGCTCAATAAGGTCTGGAGCTTTCTCGATCCGGACCGGATGAACCTGGCCGCGTGCACCGGTTTCTTTGAGCGCGATACGCAAAAAAGCGGCTTTCTTGTTGTTGCTCTCAACCAGATCAACCCAACCTTCGTTATGCTCGGCAAGGAAGATTGCCGTGATAACACCCGGAAATCCGCCGCCACTACCAAGATCAACCCACTTCTTTGGGTTCGGAGATAATTGGAAAATCTGCGCACTATCGGCGACATGACGGCTCCAGAGCTCGTTCAAAGTGGACGGCGCCACCAGATTGGTGGTGTTGTTCCACTTCCTGAAAAGCTCTACGAAAAGCTCAAGCCGCTCCTGTGTTTCACGTGAAACACTTTGGCCGTTTATCTCCATTATCAGACTCGCTATTGGTGCAACCGCAACTTCTGGCTTTGCGTGGCCGAAGACTTCCGCAAGAGCGCGAGCAACAGCGATATCGCAGCCGGCGTCATTCCGTCAACTCGAGCCGCTTGGGCAATGTTCTCGGGTCGGGCTTTTTCCAGCTTTTGTTTCAACTCATTGGAAAGCCCCGACAAAGACTGGAAATCAAAGTCAGCCGGTATTTTACGCTCTTCATCGCGCTTCACATCGATGATGTCGGCGCTTTGCCGCTGCATGTAAACGGCGTAACTCGCCTCGATCTCAAGGATTTCTGCAACTTTCGCGGAAACCTGACTGAGTTCCGGCCAATGCTGCTTCAATGCATCCAAGCTGATATCGGGATAAGCAAGCAATTCATAAACCGACCGTCGCTGGCCATCCTGATTGAGTTTCAATCCCTGTTTCGCGGCCTGCGACGGGCTAATGGTGAGCTCCTTCATCAAGGCACGGCCTTGATCGATATCCTCCACAAACCGCGCATAACGATCGGCACGCTCTTTACCAACAATGCCTGATGTTAACCCGAGCGGCGTCAGCCGCAGATCTGCGTTGTCGACGCGAAGCGAGAGGCGGTATTCAGCTCGAGACGTGAACATACGATAGGGTTCGCTGACACCCTTCGATGTCAGGTCGTCGATCATGACGCCAATATAGGACTCGGTCCGGCTGAAGTAGACAGCATCCGAGCCACTGGCGAGACGCGAGGCGTTCAGGCCGGCAACAAGCCCTTGTGCCGCCGCTTCCTCATAGCCAGTGGTGCCATTGATCTGACCGGCGAGAAACAGGCCTGGGATTTTTCGGCATTCCAGGGACGGCTTCAGCTCCCGCGGATCGACATAATCATATTCGATCGCGTAACCCGGCTGGAGAATAACGACCTTCTCCAGACCCGGTATCGTACGAATAAACTGCTCCTGAACGGAAGCGGGCAGGGATGTGGAGATACCATTCGGGTAGATTGTATGATCGTCAAGCCCCTCCGGCTCCAGAAATATCTGGTGGCCATCCCGCTCGCCGAAACGGGTTATCTTGTCTTCAATGGAAGGGCAATATCGCGGTCCAACACCCTCAATCTGTCCGGAATACATCGCCGAAAGATGGATATTATCCTGAATAATCTTATGGCCTGCAGGAGTCGTGCGTGTCACACCGCATTCGATCTGCGGATTGACGATGCTGTCCGTCAGGAAGGAAAAAGGCACGGGATCTTCATCCGCACCTTGCCGCTCGACAGAATCCCAATCAATGGTCCGCCCATCAAGCCGGGCAGGGGTACCGGTCTTGAGCCTGCCCATAGTGAGGCCAAGACGGCCAAGCGTCTCCGATAGACCGACGGAGGGCTTTTCGCCAACGCGACCGGCTGGAATCTTTTCGGAGCCGATATGAATAAGGCCGCGTAGGAATGTGCCGCTCGTCAACACAACGGCACCGCATGGAATCCGGCTACCGTTTGCCATGATAACGGCTGAGACAACACCGTCTTTCATATCGATGTCGAAAGCATCGCCTTCGATGACGGTAAGATTGTCGATGGAAGCGACCTCGCGCTGCATCGCTTCTCTGTAAAGGCGGCGATCTGCCTGCGTTCTCGGACCCCGGACCGCGGGACCCTTTTTGCGATTGAGCATCCGGAACTGGATGCCACCTGCATCAGCGACACGGCCCATCAAACCGTCGAGCGCATCGACCTCGCGGACCAGGTGGCCTTTTCCCAATCCGCCAATCGCCGGATTGCAGGACATAACACCGATCGTTTCGCGCTTGTGAGTAACCAGCCCGGTTCTGGCGCCATGACGCGCAGCCGCAGCCGCAGCTTCGCTCCCTGCGTGACCGCCGCCGATTACGATGACATCAAATGACTGGTTCATGTTTCAGGCCTCATATCGATCCATCGACCAACGCACCCGTAAGGCCGATGTTTCACGTGAATCATTTACCGATGCAGAATTCCGAAAAAATTACGCCAAGCAGGTCTTCAACATCCACGCGACCGGTAATTCGCCCTAGTGATGTTGCGGCCAATCTCAGATATTCGGACCGGATTGCCAGGTCCTGAGCTTCGGATTTGAGCGCATCACTAACATAGTTCAGCGTCTCTTCAAGTCGTTTTTTGTGCCGCGCCCGTGCTGGTGCCAGCGTGTGCGTCGATCCGGTGCGCTTCTCGATCTCCATCTTGATCCGCGATCGTAATTCACCAAGGCCAAGATCTTTTTTTGCAGAAATGAATAAATCAAACTCTCCGTCTCCGTTGGAAGACACGAGGTCGAGTTTGGTACGAACATTTAGAGCGGGAACATCGTTAAAGGCATCCGTCAGTTGTTTCGAAACCGAATCGTTATCGTGGAGCACAAGAACAAGGTCGGCATTCGCCGCAGCGGCAACCGCCCGCCTGACACCTTCCTGCTCCACGACATCGTTCGTATCGCGCAGGCCCGCCGTATCGAACATCTTTACGAGGTAGCCATCGATGTTCATATCCACCGTGAGGACATCGCGTGTTGTTCCCGCGATGTCGGTAACGATCGCGACGTCGCGGCCGCTCAACGCATTCAACAACGTGGATTTTCCAGCATTGGGTTCGCCCACCAGCGCAATTCTGAACCCGTCACGAATAATCTCGCTGCCATGACCGTGTTCCAGGTGACTGGAAATCTCTTGCCTGAGCTGCGCCACAGTTTCCCAGACCTGTGCAGCGACGGAATCTGGAACGTCGTCCTCATCCGCAAAATCCAGCTCGGCTTCGATGAGGGCACGCCCCCGTGTCAAGCGATGCGCCCAACCATCATAAAGGGCGGAAAGACGGCCGGTGCTTTGTTCCACGGCAAGACGACGCTGCATCTCTGTTTCCGCCTGAAGAAGGTCTGCAAGTCCCTCCACCTCAACGAGGTCCATTTTGCCATTTTCAAAGGCACGCCGGGAGAACTCGCCAGCTTCAGCCGGACGAAGCCCCTCAAGACGTTGCAGTTCCTCGAAGATCGACGTGACAACGGCGCGGCTGCCATGCGAATGGATTTCTACACAGTCGTCGCCCGTAAAGGAGTGGGGTCCGCGGAATGCCAGCACCAAAACCTGGTCGATGATCTCATTGTTCCGGTTGCGAATCGAACGAAGCAGAGCAGTCCGTGAGGGTGGTTCCCTCTCGCCCGTGAGCATTTCAAGTGCTGCAAACGCCGCTGGACCGCTGATCCTCAGAACCGCCACACCGGCAGGTAGTGAACCACTGGAAAGCGCGAAGATCGTGTCTGTGGAATATGTCATTCCGCACCTGTCATCCAAAAAGGGAAGCCGCCCCCGTTAAGAACGGACGCGGCTTTATAACGCTAACATGAATCCGGATAATGATCAGGTGTTCATGGACTCGAAGAAATCCGAATTGTTTTTCGTCTGCTTGAGCTTGTCGATAAGGAATTCGATGGCGTCCATCGTTCCCATTGGTGCGAGGATACGGCGAAGAACAAAAATCTTCTGCAGATCCTGACGGGGAACCAGAAGGTCTTCCTTACGGGTGCCGGATTTAAGAATGTCCAGCGCCGGGAAGATACGCTTGTCCGCAACCTTGCGATCAAGAACGATTTCGGAGTTACCCGTACCCTTGAATTCTTCGAAGATCACCTCATCCATACGGCTGCCGGTATCGATCAGCGCGGTAGCTATGATCGTCAGGGAGCCGCCTTCTTCGATGTTACGCGCGGCGCCGAAGAAACGCTTCGGACGCTGCAGAGCATTGGCATCCACACCACCCGTCAGAACCTTGCCGGAGGAAGGAACAACCGTGTTATAAGCGCGGCCGAGGCGCGTGATGGAATCGAGGAGAATGACGACGTCTCGTCCATGTTCGACCAGACGCTTCGCTTTTTCGATGACCATTTCGGCAACCTGGACGTGGCGAACGGCAGGCTCGTCAAAGGTCGAAGAAACGACTTCGCCCTTTACCGAACGCTGCATGTCCGTCACTTCTTCCGGACGTTCATCGATGAGTAGAACGATGAGATAACATTCCGGATGGTTCGCCGTGATCGAATGGGCGATGTTCTGCAAGAGCACGGTTTTACCGGTGCGCGGCGGCGCCACGATCAATCCGCGCTGGCCTTTGCCGAGCGGCGCAACAAGATCGATAACGCGCGAAGACAGATCCTTCGAGGTTGGAACGTCTAGCTCCATCTTGAAACGCTCGTTCGGGTAGAGCGGCGTCAGGTTATCGAAATGAACCTTGTGACGGATCTTTTCAGGATCGTCGAAATTGATGGTGTTCACCTTGAGAAGGGCGAAATAGCGCTCACCTTCCTTGGGTCCGCGGATCGGGCCTTCAACAGTGTCACCGGTCTTCAGTGAAAAACGGCGGATCTGCGAGGGAGAGATATAGATATCATCCGGACCCGGCAGATAGTTGGCGTTGGCAGAACGCAGGAAGCCGAAACCGTCCTGTAGAACCTCAACAACGCCTTCACCGATGATTTCGATGTCCTGACTAGCGAGAACCTTGAGGATCGCGAACATGAGTTCCTGCTTGCGCATGGTGCTCGCGTTTTCAACTTCCAGGGATTCGGCAAAAGTCAGCAAGTCGGTAGGCGATTTGCTCTTGAGTTCCTGAAGCTTCATTTCAGCCATGAAGAGAAGACCGTTTGGTAATGTTATGTCGGGGGAGGGCGTGTTCGCGAATCAGATAGTGCGGTGGATACCGCAGGTGACTGAAAAATTCACATGCCACGGAGATGAGTGGTGGGAAAATAGCGACTGAACCTCGACACCGCAAGAGGGAAGCACGAATTCCGCGAAATTTATCCCGATCCCTCCCTACACGAAGGGTTTCACAACCACAAGTATGACAATCGCAATCATTAACACCGTCGGAACTTCGTTCATCAACCGCCAGTGACGAGCCGAACGGGTATTCTCATCTCGCAGGAAACGCTTTGCGCTTTGCGTGAAATAGACATGGGTGACCGTCAGGATGACCACGAGGGCGATTTTCGCGTGCAGCCAGCCACCGGAAAATCCGTAAACGGACCAGGCGAGATAAAGCCCCAGCCCCCACGAAATCATCATGGCAGGGTTCATGATGATCCTGATGAGCCGCTGCTCCATGATCTTGAAGATTTCCGACTGCTGCGAACCGGCGGGAGCATCCGTATGGTAGATGAACAACCGCGGCAGATAGAAGATCGCCGCCATCCACGAGATGACAGCGATGATATGAAGCGCCTTGATCCAGAGATAGAGATCGGCCGGGTCAGCCAGGAAAATCACCGCGGCAAAGCCGCCAAACAGACAGAGCGCTGCGCCTGCTCGAAAAGCCGCCCTGCTGCCTGCACGAACGGAGGTCTGCTTCTCGCCACGCATCAGGCCGCCCCGTAGCTGTGAACGCGCTTCACGAGCCTTGCAACGTTCTCCGGATCTGCCTGCGGCGTAATCCCATGGCCAAGATTGAAGATCAACGGTCCCTGACCCAGAGCCTCCAGCACCGTATCGATGCCGTTCTGCAAAGCCTTGCCACCGGCAACCATAAGCATGGGATCAAGATTGCCTTGCACCGGGCCATCCTTCTGCAGCTCCTGTGCAAAGCTCAATGGCACCGACCAATCAAGGCCAATCGCATCGGCACCCGTTTTCTGACGGTAGTCCTTGAGCAGATAACCAGCGCCTTTCGCAAAGGCGATGATCTTCGCCGATGGCCGGCGGGCACGGACGGACGCGATGATACGCGCGACAGGCTTTACCGCATATGCCTCGAATTCTTTTTCGCCCAGAACACCGGCCCATGAATCGAATATCTGAACGGCGTCAGCGCCGGCATCGATCTGCGCCACCAGATAATCGGCGGAGATTTCTGCCAGAAAGGCCAGCAGCTTTTCCATCGCAGCCGGTTCCTGATAACCAAACAGCCGGGCGGGAGCCTGATCCGGCGTTCCATGCCCGGCAATCATGTAGGTCGCCACGGTCCATGGAGCGCCACAGAACCCGAGAAGCGTCGTTTCGGACGGAAGCTCTTCGCGGAGACGGGAAACAGTTTCGAACACGGACGTCAGATGTGAGAGAACCTTCCCCGCATCGAGCTTGCTGATACCAGCGGCATCAATCGGGTCCATTGCCGGACCCTTGCCTTCGCTGAAGCTGACGTTTCGCTGTAGGGCATCGGGTATCACCAGAATATCGGAAAACAGGATCGCCGCATCGAGACCAAAGCGACGAATGGGCTGAAGTGTTACCTCCGTCGCCAGCTCCGGATTATAACAGAGGTCGAGGAAACTTCCTGCCTGCTTTCGTGTTTCCCGATATTCGGGGAGATAACGACCGGCTTGTCGCATCAGCCAAACGGGCGGTGGTGTGACTGTCTCTCCGTTCAACACCTTCATCACCTTACGCTCTGTCATGGCTTCCCGCTTTTCAAAATATAAAATCAAAGAGATTTAAAAGATTTTCTATTTCTTAGAGTCGGTGGGTATCAAGGATTAAAATCTTTCCAGTCGAAATGCCGCATCCGGGAGTTCTTGAAAACCTAAGTGAATAAATGCGCCCCGTGGATCTGGCGCTCTTCGGAAAACTCATATTTATCTATTTTTATCAATTACTTGGTTTAAAAAATGCGGAGCCTACAGCTGTGGATAGGATGGGGATAAATTTCTGCTTCGGAAAAGTTGTTCAGGAAATTCACAGGTTCCGGTTTTTGAAACAAGGCCACTTGCGGATTGTGGAAAAAGTGCACTTTATTCCCAGCGCCGGTCCCGTCAGGGATCATTCCCCGAGTTTATCCAGCCTTATCAACAACGGGAGAAAAACAACGTGGAGAACAAAAAAAGTTTCTTCCATTTGCACCTGATTTCGGACTCAACGGGAGAGACTCTCATGTCGGCCGGGCGCGCCGTCTCCGCGCAGTTTCATGCCTCGATGCCTGTCGAGCATGTCTATCCGATGATCAGGAACCAGAAGCAGCTGTCGAAGGTTCTGGACCTGATCGATCAGGAACCAGGCATTGTTCTCTACACCATCGTCGATCAGCAGCTTGCCGAGTTTCTCGATCTCCGCTGTCATGCGATCGGTGTACCCAGCGTCAATGTGCTGGAGCCGATCATCGGAATTTTCCAGACTTATCTCGGAGCGCCTTCAAGGCGCCGGGTCGGGGCGCAGCATGCCTTGAACGCGGATTACTTTGCACGCATCGAGGCGCTGAATTTCGCCATGGATCATGATGACGGCCAGATGCCGGAAACATACGACGATGCGGATATCGTCATCATCGGCATCAGCCGCACGTCCAAAACACCGACAAGCATCTATCTCGCTAACAGGGGTATAAAGACGGCAAATATTCCCGTGGTCCCGAATGTGCCTTTACCGGAAAGTCTGTACAGGGCGACGCGTCCGCTGATCGTGGGATTGGTAGCGACCTCGGACCGCATATCACAGGTGCGCGAGAACCGTGAGCTCGGCGCGACCGGTGGTTTTGACAGTGGGCGTTACACCGACCGGGCGACGATCATGGAAGAGCTGAAATATGCGCGTGCACTCTGTGCCCGCAACAATTGGCCCCTAATAGATGTGACGCGCCGTTCGATCGAGGAAACGGCCGCTGCCATTCTTGCCCTTCGTCCCCGGACGCGATAATCCGGTTTTCGATATTCGGAGCATACAATAGATGAAACACGAGCTGATCCTTGCCTCGTCCAGCGCGTCGCGGCAGATGTTGATGCGCAATGCCGGGCTCGTATTTTCGGCCATTCCAGCCGATATTGATGAGCGGGCGATTGACGAGAGGCTGGAAAAAGATAGCGCCTCTCCCCTGGAGGTCGCACTTCAGCTTGCGCAGGCAAAAGCGCTCGCAGTCAGCGAGGCGCACCCGTCCGCCATCGTACTCGGCTGTGACCAGACCATGTCGCTCGCTGGCAGGGTATATCACAAGCCGAAGGATTTGGAGGAGGCGCACGCCCATCTGATGTCGCTCTCCGGGAAAACGCATCGCCTGAACAGTGCAGCGGTGCTGGTGAAGGGCGGCGAAATGATATGGCAGACCGTCACCAACGCCGATCTCACGGTTCGTGAACTTACGGCGGAATTCGTCACCCGGCATTTGCAAAGTGTCGGAAAAAAAGCGCTGACCAGCGTTGGCGCATATCAGTTGGAAGGTGAGGGAATCCAGCTATTCACTTCCATCGAAGGGGATTATTTTACGATTCTCGGACTTCCGCTTCTGCCACTGCTGGAAAAGTTAAGGGAGCTAGGGGTCATTGATGGCTGATTCACGTGAAACATTAACCAAGAATGCATTCGTTGCCGGCTATCCGATCAAGCATTCCCGCTCGCCGATCATTCATTCCTATTGGTTGAAGCACTTCGGCATCAACGGTAGCTACCGCGCTGTCGAGGTTTCTCCGGAGGCATTTCCTGAATTTGTCTCGGTGCTGAAAGAGCAGCGCCCGAATGGCTTTGTCGGCGGCAACGTGACCATTCCGCATAAGGAAACGGCCTTCAAGTTGGCTGACAAACCGGACCTGCTGGCGGAGGAACTCGGTGCGGCAAATACGATATGGGTGGAGGATGGCAAACTCTGCGCGACCAACACGGACGGTTACGGCTTCGTCTCCAATCTCGATGATCGCCATCCCGGTTGGGACAAGGCACGAAGTGCAGTGGTTCTCGGAGCAGGTGGCGGAAGCCGGGCAATCATCCAGTCACTGAGAAACCGGGGGATTGCTGAAATCCACGTGCTGAACCGGACCGAGGAGCGGGCAAGAGAACTGGCCGATCGTTTCGGGAAGCAGGTGTTTGCCCATTCCATGCAGGCATTGCCCGAGGTGATGCAGGGTGCCGGTCTTTTTGTGAATACGACGTCGCTTGGCATGGACGGTACAGCGGCCCCTGATTTTGACTTTTCGCCGATGGCGAATGGAGCGGTGGTGACTGACATTGTTTACGTGCCGTTGAAAACACCCATCCTGCGCATGGCGGAGGAACAGGGCATCGCAACCGTTGACGGACTTGGAATGTTGCTTCAGCAGGCGAAACCAGGTTTCGAGCAGTGGTTCGGGAAAAAACCTGAAGTGGATGAAACGCTTCGCTCCATTATCATAAAGGACATGGAGACACACTGATGCTGGTCATCGGCCTCACCGGTTCGATTGGTATGGGAAAGACGACCACCGCAAATCTTTTCCGGGATGAGGGGGTGGCCGTCCTCGATTCCGACAAGGTGGTGCATGACCTCTACAAGGAAGAGGCTGCTCCTCTGATCGAAACAGCTTTTCCCGGAACTGTAGGATCGAACGGTGTTGACCGTGTAAGACTGGCGGAAATCCTCAAGGTGAATCCGGCTAATTTTAAAGTGCTGGAGAACATCGTCCATCCGCTGGTGCAGAGCAGGCAGCGTGAATTCCTTCAGGCATCGGAAAACGAGGGCAGGCAGTTTGCTCTTCTCGATATTCCCCTGTTATTTGAAACGGGCGCGGAAAATCGGGTAAACACCGTTGTAGTGGTAACCTGCGATCCGGAAATACAACGCGAACGCGTCCTGTCGAGGCCGAGTATGACACCGGAAAAATTCGAAATGATCTTGGCCCGTCAGATGCCTGACGACGAAAAACGTCGTCGTGCCGATTTCGTCATCGACACCGGCCATGGTATCGAAGCTGCCCGCGACAGGGTAAGAGAGATCCTGAAAGATCTGGCACGGGATAGAGATACGGGAGAAAAAGATGCGTGAGATCATTTTCGATACCGAAACCACGGGGCTGGAATCGAAGTCCGACCGTGTGATCGAAATCGGCGGCATCGAGCTCATCAATCACTTCCCTACGGGAAGAACGTTGCACCTTTATATCAATCCGGAAAACCGCAAGGTTCACCCGGATGCATTGGCGGTACACGGCATCACCGATGAGTTTCTGCAGGACAAGCCGAAGTTTGCGGACGTCGTGGACCAGATCCGCGATTTCTTCGACGGCGCTCGCTGGGTTGCACACAACGCCACGTTCGATATGGGCTTCATCAACGCCGAATTCGCTCGTCTGGATATTGCGCCGGTCGCGCCTGATCTGGTGACGGACACGCTGTCGCTGGCGCGACGGAAACATCCGATGGGGCCGAATTCGCTCGACGCGCTTTGCCGGCGTTATGGTATCGACAACTCACATCGAACCAAGCACGGCGCGCTTCTCGACTCCGAACTTCTGGCTGAAGTCTATATCGAAATGATCGGCGGTCGTCAGACCGCTCTCGGCTTCGGCTCTGGCGCTCAGCAAGACGCGGTTGTGGCGGAGGATGAAGGGCCGGTCGAAGCATTGCAGCGGCTTCGACCCTTACCGGACAGGCTGGATGCAGATGCCGCCGCAGCTCATGGAAAGCTGGTTCTGGCAATGGGCGACAAGGCAATCTGGAACCGTTATCAGGACTAGTCTGGGATCGATCGATGGTTCTCAGAAAACAGGGCAATAAAAAACCGGGTTCGATGACCCGGTTTTTTTATTGCGATTTTTGCTCCGATCAGTTCGGAACGGCCTGAACCTTGGCCCTTGCCTGCTCTTCGGCAACGCGCTGCGCGAACATCTGCGCAAAATCGATCGGATCGATCATCAGCGGCGGGAAGCCGCCGTTGCGCGTCACGTCTGCAATAATCTGGCGGGCAAACGGGAACAGAAGACGGGGGCACTCGATGAAGAGGACCGGCAGCATATGCTCCTGCGGGAAACCGGCGATACGGAAAACGCCGCCGTAAACCAGCTCGGCTGCGAACAGTACCTTGTCGCCGTCCTTTGCTTCTGCGTTCAGCGTCAGCACGACGTCAAAATCAGAGCCGGAAATCGGGTTCGCGTTGACGTTCACATTTATGTTGATCGAAGGCGCGTTATCGCGGGCCTGAAGCGAACGAGGAGCGCCCGGATTTTCGAACGAAAGATCCTTGATGTACTGGGCAAGAATATTGAGAGAAGGGCTTGCTGCGCCCTGTGCACCATTTTCAGCGGTCATGCTATTTCCTCGCGGCATGAATTTGTGGGAGGGGGTCTACCATTTCGACCGAAGCCTTACAACCCTTGGCGACTGCCGCACTTTTCAGGACTTGGGAAGATTGCGGTCATCCGGTCCGTTTGACCAGGGGGAATTGCCCGGACCTTCCCGATGGAAGTCCCCTTCATCCAGGTCGACAACCCTGGAGTTGCCGCTGCCTTGCGGGTCATTGCGGAAACCGGACTGCGATCCTGCTCCGAAACCCGATTGGCGGAAAGAACTGGCGACAACGACGCGTGGGCCGAAGGTTTTCCAGAAGAACCGGCGTACAGCGGGAGACAGGAGGAGCAGGCCGATGATGTCAGTGATGAAGCCCGGTATGAACAGCAATACGCCGGCGACAACCCGCATCGCGCCATTCACCAGCTCGTCGGCCGGTTGCGCACCGGTTCGTCCGGCGTCCTGAAGGTTCCTCACCATGCTGAGGCCGCCGAGGCGCAGGATGAGCAGACCAAGAAACGAGGTAAAGACGATGAGCGCCAGTGTCAGCCACAGGCCGATCGCTTTGCCGACAACGATAAAACCGGCGATTTCTAGGATCGGCATCAGAAGGATGACGATGGGGAGAAAGGAAAAACGCATATTCTAGCCTTGCGTGTGCGCTTCTGGCAGATTGTGTGCCTTCACGACACCGATGATTGAATCTGCATGTTTGAATGATGATAAGATGCAGACTATATGATGTTCAAGATTTCAGATTTAAATGGCGGTCACGGTAAAAGATGGGCTTTAGCGACTTTATCACATTGTTTTTCCTCGTGGCGGCGGTGCTGATCTTCCTTCAGCTGCGCAGCGTTCTCGGTCGCCGCACAGGCAATGAAAAGCCGCCATTCGATCCTTACAGCCCCCGTGACGTGGCAAAGAGCCCTGTTTCGGACGATAACAAGGTCGTGACCTTGCCCAAGCGGGGTGAAGTTGACGAGGAAACCCGCTTTGCCGAAGTGGACGCGATGGCGCCGGAAGGCTCTGCGCTGAACACATCACTGCGGGAGCTGATGGAGAAGGATCCCTCCTTCCGTCCGAAGGAATTCCTCAACGGTGCACGCATGGCTTATGAGATGATCGTCATGGCCTTTGCCGATGGTGACCGCAAGACACTGAAGAACCTTCTGTCCAAGGAGGTTTTCGAGGGCTTCGATGCGGCAATTTCCGAGCGTGAGGCTCGCGGTGAGGTGGTCAAATCCACGTTCGTGGGTATCGAGAAAGCCGACCTGACGCAGGCCGTCGTTCGTGATTCTGAAGCGCAGATCACCCTTCGCATCGTCAGTCAGCTTATTTCCGCAACATACGACAAGAACGGCAATCTGACGGATGGCGATCCGGAAGCGGTTGCCGAGGTTGACGATATCTGGACATTCTCGCGCGACACGCGCTCGCGTGATCCGAACTGGAAGCTTATCGCGACCGAATCCGAACAATGATAACGACACCGGCTGAATTTTCCGTCGAGGAGGTTTCGTTCGAAGACCTGCCGTTCTGGCAGAATGACGATCCACGAAACCTTTTTCCAGCGATGCGCAGGATGCTCACGCATCTGCAAAATGCCAAGCCTTACAGGACGGGTGAACTTGGTCTTTCGGCAGGTGATCTCATTCCGCTTCTCGAGTTGGCGGACAATGCCGCTCCGGCAGACGCGGATAAGGCGCGGCGGTTCTTCGAGGAAAACTGTCGCCCCTTCCGCATTTCGCAGGCAAACGGAAAACGTGGCTTCGTCACGGCTTTCTATGAACCGGAACTGGAAGTTTCCGATGTTTGCGACGATGTCTGGAAATATCCTGTTTACCGCAGACCCGCGGATCTGATCGACATCGACGACAAAAATCGCCCCGAAGGTTTCGATGCATCCTATGCATTCGCACATCAGACTGGCGATGATATTTCGTATTTCCCCGACCGTCGTGCGATCGATCAGGGATATCTGGAAGGCAGGGACCTTGAGATTGCCTGGGCAAAATCGAAGGTCGATCTGTTTTTCGTCCATGTCCAGGGTGCCGCGCGTCTCGTCTTCCCGGACGGTCGGGTAAAGCGTGTGACCTACGCGGCCAAGGCCGGACACCCCTTTTCACCGATTGGACGGCTTCTCCTTGATCGCGGAGAGCTCGATCCCAGGACAATTTCGATGCAGTCGATCCGCAAGTGGCTCGGCGCTCATCCGGATCAGGTAGACGATGTGCTGTGGCATAACCGCTCCTACATCTTCTTCCGGGAAGCCGATGTTACGGATTTCGACCTCGGTCCGATTGCAGCTGCCAAGGTTCCGCTCGTTGCCAGCAGATCGCTTGCAGTCGACCGGCTGCTGCACACATTCGGATTTCCATTTTTTATCCATGCGCCGACACTGAAGCATCTTGATGATGGAAAACCTTTCTCGCGGTTGATGCTGGCATTGGATACGGGGTCCGCAATAGTCGGCCCGGCGCGTGGGGATATTTTCACCGGTTCGGGTTTCGAGGCGGGAGAGCTGGCTGGCACGGTGCGCAACGATGCCGATTTTTATATACTGATTCCGCGCATGGCTGCGGAAAGGTATCGGCGATGAAGGGCAGTCGAAAACTCGGCAAGGATGAACGCATTCTCTGGGGCAGGGTGGCGAAGACCACGCGGCCGATCTCGGGGAAGCTGGAGGATTTGCTGGATTTCGATGAAATCGAGGAAGAGGTGGTCGAGCCTGGCGTTGTGGAGAAGAGCAAGGCTGGTTTTCCACGCATGCTGGTGGAAGTTCCGGACGTGCAGCCCGGCATGCCGTCGCTCAAGCAGAGGGTTCACCAGCCGCTCGAAAAGCCTGTCAAGCGCAAGCTGACCCGCGGCCGGCTGCCGCTGGAAGGGCGCATCGATCTGCATGGAATGGTTCAGAGCGAGGCACATGCCGTCCTGCTCGATTTCCTTTTGCAGGCGCATGAGCGTGGACTGCGGCATGTTCTGGTCATTACCGGAAAGGGGCGATCCATGGGAAGCGAGGGTGCCTTGAAGCGCGCCGTGCCCATGTGGTTCTCCAAGCCGGAATACCGTTATTTGATTTCCTCATATGAGGATGCCTCGATTAATCACGGTGGTGAGGGTGCGCTCTATGTGAGGCTGGCAAGACGAAGGGTTGAGAAATCATGACGCCTTTTGCCGAAGCCGTTCGGACGTTGCGGGAACGAAAAGGCGTAACGCAAAAGGAGATGGCCGCAGCCATCGGCGTTTCGCCCGCTTACCTTTCGGCACTCGAGCATGGCAGGCGCGGGCGGCCGAGTTTCGATCTTCTCCAGCGCATTGCCGGATACTTCAATATCATCTGGGACGAGGCGGAAGAGCTGTTTTTTCTGGCCGGGTCGTCCCACCCTCGCATCGTCATCGATACAGCCGGATTGCCGCCGCAATATACCGCTTTGGCCAATGGCCTGGCGCGTGATATACGCAAGCTGTCGCCGAGTGTGATAGAGGAACTGACGGCGGTGCTGCAAAAAAGCCGTTCTTGCGATTGAAAGCCTTATATCCCCTGATTTATGCAGCGGATGGGACATGCGGCCTTTGGATATTTGCTGGGAATTTCTATAGTCCCATGTCGGAATTTGAGTGATTCGCTGGCTGCAAGCCTCTCACGAAAACTTGGCCGGGAAAACTTTGGAAAGAGTACTTATGACCGAAAGATCGTCAAGCGAAGTCGGCACGAACACGGAATATGGAGCCGATTCGATCAAGGTCCTCAAGGGTCTTGATGCCGTGCGCAAGCGGCCCGGCATGTATATCGGCGATACCGATGACGGTTCCGGCCTGCATCACATGGTTTACGAGGTGGTGGACAACGCCATCGATGAGGCGCTGGCCGGTCATGCCGACCTGGTAACGGTGACTTTGAATGCCGATGGCTCCGTCACGGTAACCGACAACGGACGTGGTATTCCGACTGACATTCACCCGTCCGAGGGTGTCTCGGCGGCGGAAGTCATCATGACGCAGCTGCACGCCGGCGGAAAGTTCGATCAGAACTCCTACAAGGTTTCCGGCGGTCTGCACGGCGTTGGTGTTTCGGTTGTCAACGCGCTTTCTGTCTGGCTGAAGCTTCGAATTCGCCGAAATGGGAAAGTGCACGAAATCGGCTTTACGAACGGTGTTGCCGATGCGCCGCTGGCCGTTGTTGGTGAATACGAAGGCCGTAACGGCACGGAAGTCACCTTCCTGGCAAGCCCCGAAACCTTCACCATGACGGAATACGATTATAAGACGCTTGAACACCGTCTGCGGGAACTGGCCTTCCTAAATTCCGGTGTTCGCATCCTGCTGACCGACAAACGTCACTCCGACGTCAAGCAGGAGGAACTTCTTTACGATGGCGGTCTTGAAGCCTTCGTGCGTTATCTGGATCGCGCCAAGAAGCCTCTCGTTGACAAGCCGGTGGCCATCCGCGGTGAAAAGGATGGCATTACCGTTGAAGTCGCGATGTGGTGGAACGATAGCTACCATGAGAACGTGCTCTGCTTTACCAACAACATTCCGCAGCGCGATGGCGGCACCCATATGGCCGGTTTCCGTGGCGCGCTGACGCGTCAGGTCACGTCCTATGCGGATAGCTCGGGTATCACCAAGAAGGAAAAGGTCAGTCTTCAGGGTGAAGACTGCCGTGAAGGTCTGACGGCCGTTCTTTCTGTGAAGGTTCCCGATCCGAAGTTCTCGTCGCAGACCAAGGACAAGCTCGTTTCGTCCGAAGTTCGGCCGGTTGTTGAGAACCTGGTCAACGAGGCACTGAGCACCTGGTTCGAGGAACATCCGACGGAAGCAAAAATTCTCGTCGGTAAGGTCGTGGAAGCCGCGGTCGCCCGTGAGGCGGCGCGAAAGGCACGTGAACTCACCCGCCGCAAGGGTGCTCTCGATATTGCGTCGCTGCCCGGCAAGCTTGCCGATTGCTCCGAACGCGATCCGGCAAAGTCGGAACTTTTCCTCGTCGAGGGTGACTCCGCAGGCGGTTCCGCCAAGCAGGGCCGTTCGCGTGAAACGCAGGCCATTCTGCCCCTGCGCGGCAAGATCCTGAACGTCGAGCGCGCCCGTTTCGACAAGATGCTGTCCAGCCAGGAAATCGGCACGCTGATTACCGCGCTCGGCACGTCGATCGGTAAGGACGAGTTCAACGCCGACAAGCTGCGTTACCACAAGATCATCATCATGACGGATGCTGACGTCGACGGCGCCCACATCCGCACGCTGCTCCTGACGTTCTTCTTTCGTCAGATGCCTGCATTGATCGAGCGTGGACATCTCTATATCGCTCAGCCGCCGCTGTATAAGGTCACACGCGGCAAGTCGATCCAGTACCTCAAGGATGAAAAGGCTCTCGAAGAGTACCTTATTTCAATGGGTATCGAAGAAGCCTCGCTGACGCTGGGCTCCGGTGAAGTCCGTACCGGTGAAGATCTGCGCGAGGTTATTCTGGACGCAGTGCGCATGCGTTCGATGATCGATGGTCTTCATTCCCGTTACAATCGCTCTGTCGTGGAACAGGCGGCGATTGCCGGTGCGCTCAATCCCGAGCTTTCCGCGAATGCATCGCGTGCCTCGGAAACCGTGGCAGAAGTTGCGCGCCGTCTGGACATGATCGCGGAAGAAACCGAGCGTGGCTGGACAGGAACCGTTCTGGAAGATGGTGGCCTGCGTTTTGAACGTATGGTCCGTGGCGTCAAGGAAGTCTCGACGCTCGATATGGGGCTTCTGGGATCCGCGGACGCCCGTCATATCGACCAGCTCGCTGTTCGTACCCGCGATGTCTATGCGACGCCGCCGACCCTGCAGCGCAAGGAAGGCACGCTTGAGCTTGCCGGTCCGCGCGCATTGCTCGACGCGATCTTCGCCGCCGGACGCAAGGGTCTGTCCATGCAGCGCTACAAGGGTCTTGGCGAAATGAATGCCGAGCAGCTTTGGGAAACGACGCTGGACGCCAATGTGCGGTCGCTGCTTCAGGTGAAGATCAGCGACGCGACCGATGCCGATGGCCTGTTTGCTCGCCTGATGGGTGATGAGGTTGAGCCCCGCCGTGATTTCATCCAGGAAAACGCACTGAGCGTCGCAAACCTCGATATCTGATTTGTGGATTAGGCTGCGTCACGATTCACGTGAAACAGAAAATTAACAATAGGCCCGGTGGATCATTCCATCGGGCCTTTTTCATGTCAGATCTAGTCAGCCTTGCCGATGAACTTTCCCTCGAAAGCAACCTCTGCAAGCGGGAGGCGCTTGCTCGGCACTTCACGCTCTGCCAGATCGTCGGGCAGTGTGCTTTTGTCGGTCAGGGTGCCGATGGCGACGGCCGCATTCACCACATAGCCTTCGGGAACCTCCAGTTTCTCAACAATCTGGTCCTTAAAGATCCCCGCCATGCCGTGCGCGTGATATCCGAGCAGATGAGCCTGCATTGCTAGCGAGAACCAGGATGCTCCGGCATCGAAGGAATGTGTTGCCGACGGCTTCTTCTCTCCCTCGCGTGAAACGTTGTAGCTCCGCGAAATGACGAAGAGCAGCGCGGAGGCATTTTTCGCCCAGCGCTGATTTCCCTCCATCAGAAGCTCTAGGAAAAGCGGCCAGTCCTTGCTGTCGCGCTGCGCATAGACAAAGCGCCAGGGCTGATTGTTGGAGGCAGACGGCGCCCAGTGTGCAGCATCGAGGATTGTCAGAAGATCTTCCTGCGGCATGGGTTTTCCATCGAAAGCGCGTGGCGACCAGCGATCCAGAAATAGCGGATCGACGGGAAATTCGGATTGCCTGGTATTGCTGTTCGTCACGGTCGGTTCCTTTCGATTGACGGAATGGAAAAGGTATTTTTCAAAAGTTGAGGTGGTCAAGGGGTGACAAGTATAAATGCATCGTTCATATATGCATCACCTTGTCTGACAACTGGGAGTGAGTTCCATGAAACTGATGCGCGTCGGTAAGCCCGGCCAGGAAAAACCCGCAATCCTCGACGCCGAGGGTAAAATCCGCGATCTGTCCGCCCACGTGAAGGACATTGGCGGTGAAGCCATTTCGCCCGAGGGCCTGAAGAAGATCGCTGCAATCGATCTCGCTTCGCTTCCGGTCCTCAACGAAGATCGCATCGGTGCCTGCGTTGCCGGAACCGGCAAGTTCATCTGCATCGGCCTCAACTTCTCGGATCACGCAGCTGAAACCGGCGCGACTGTACCGCCGGAACCCGTCATCTTCATGAAGGCGACGTCGGCGATCGTTGGCCCGAACGACAATGTCATCATTCCTCGCGGCTCCGAAAAGACCGACTGGGAAGTGGAACTTGGCGTGGTTATCGGCAAGACGGCGAAGTACGTCTCTGAAGCTGACGCCCTGGACTATGTTGCCGGTTACTGCGTTTCGCATGACGTTTCCGAACGTGCGTTCCAGACTGAACGTGCTGGTCAGTGGACTAAGGGCAAGTCCTGCGACACCTTTGGCCCGATTGGCCCGTGGCTGGTGACAAAGGACGAAATCGCTGACCCGCAGAACCTCGGCATGTGGCTCAAGGTCAACGGCCAGACCATGCAGGACGGATCCAGCAAAACGATGGTTTACGGTGTGGCTCACGTCGTTTCCTATCTCAGCCAGTTCATGTCGCTGCAGCCCGGCGACGTTATCTCCACCGGCACGCCGCCCGGTGTTGGCATGGGGCTGAAGCCGCCGCGTTACCTAAAGGCAGGTGATGTCGTGGAACTCGGCATCGAAGGTCTGGGTTCCCAGAAGCAGACGTTCGTCGCTGATATCTGATCGGCTTTTTTCACTTTGATTTTGGGCGCTGGTGGGAAACTGCCTGCGCCTTCAAAATTTGTGCAGCTGCGAAAAACTGCTATGGTGAGAAAAAAGAGCGTGATTTGCGAGGGAGGCGTAATCAGTGTTCTATCATCTCTATGAAATGAACCATGCGGCGATGGCGCCGCTCAGGGCAGGCGCTGATATGATGCGTCAGGCTTGCAACAATCCCTTAAATCCGCTTTCAAGCACCGCCCTAGGCCGAAGCCTGGACGCAGGTTTCGAGGTTTTCGAACGCCTGACACGACGTTATTGCAAACCGGAATTCGGTCTTGCAGAAACAGTCGTTGACGACAAGCCCGTTGCGGTCACCGAAGAAATTGTCTGGTCGCGTCCGTTCTGCAATCTCGTCCATTTCAATCGGTCGCTGGATGCTCGCCATCAACCCGATCCGAAAGTGCTGCTTGTGGCGCCGATGTCCGGCCACTATGCGACACTGCTTCGTGGAACGGTGGAGGCTCTGTTGCCGTCAGCCGATATCTACATCACCGACTGGATTGACGCCCGTATGGTGCCGGTAACGGACGGCACCTTCGATCTGGACGATTACATCACCTACGTCATCGAGATGCTGCATCACCTCGGGGAGGGGGCGCATGTCGTGGCCGTCTGTCAGCCTTCTGTCCCGGTTCTTGCCGCCGTCTCGCTGATGGAGGCAGAGAGTGACCGTTTCGCTCCGGCGTCCATGACACTGATGGGTGGGCCGATTGATACGCGCATCAATCCCACAGCCGTCAATGGACTTGCCAAGGCAAAGCCGATCGAATGGTTTCGGGACAATGTCATCATGGACGTCCCGTGGCCCCAGCCAGCCTTCGGCCGGTCGGTCTATCCGGGTTTCCTGCAACTGTCCGGCTTCATGTCGATGAACCTCGACAGGCACATGACGGCGCATAAGGATTTCTACCTGAACCTCGTCAAGAACGACGGGGACTCGGCGGAAAAGCATCGCGATTTCTACGACGAATATCTGGCTGTCATGGATCTGACGGCGGAGTTTTATCTACAGACCGTTGAAACCGTCTTCATCGAACATGCGCTACCAAGAGGCAAAATGTTGCATCACGGCCGCGCAGTCGATCCTTCCGCCATTCGCAACGTTGCGCTTTTCACCGTGGAAGGTGAAAATGACGATATTTCCGGCGTTGGCCAGACGAAGGCAGCCCATGATCTCTGCCTCAATATCCCGCAGGATAAACGTGCGCACTATATGCAGCCCGATGTTGGCCATTACGGAGTTTTCAACGGTTCACGTTTCCGCAAGGAAATCGTCCCGCGCATGCTGGAGTTCATGCGGCAAAACCAAAAGGCATAGGTAATGCCACGCATTTTCATGGTCAATTCGGACTCGAATCGGCTATGAATGCGGCATGTTTTCGCTTCTGAGAAAATCCGTGAAGTCAACGGCGCCGAAAAAGGCCGTACAGAGCCAGCGCACCGTCGAGGTCGCGGGCAGAAGCGTGCCGATCGCTGTAAAGGAAAATCCGCGCGCAACGCGTATCACGCTACGCATTGAACCGGGCGGCAGAGCCTTGAAGCTGACCGTACCTCTGGGTCTGCATCACAGACAGGTTGACGATTTTCTCGAGCGGCATCACGGCTGGCTTGAGGGCAAGCTCGGCAAGCTGGGATCGGACGACAGCCTAAGCCCCGGCGCAACGATCGAGATCCGCGGTCTGCCCCACCGTATCGAGCATAGCGGCAGTGTCCGCGGTGTAACACGGATCTCCGAGGGCGAGGACGGTGCCGCGATCCTATCGGTCAGCGGTCTTCCAGAGCATCTTGGCCGGCGTATAGCCACCTTTCTGAAAAAAGAGGCCAAGGCCGATCTGGAAAGACTGGTGGCGTTTCACGCGAAAAGAGTGGGGCGGCCGGTACGTTCGATTACCATGAAGGACACGCGCAGCCGATGGGGCTCCTGTTCGCACGAAGGAAATCTGAGCTTTTCCTGGCGGATCGTCATGGCGCCGGAAAAGGTCATCGATTATCTCGCGGCGCACGAAGTTGCCCATCTCGCCGAAATGAACCACGGGCCAAAATTCTGGGCGCTTTGCGAAAAGCTTTGCCCGCACACGGAAGAAGCGAAAGCCTGGCTGAAGCGTCATGGCTCCCGGCTTCACGCTGTCGACTTCGATTGAACTCTGTTCGACGAGTGATTATTTCTGGATTCACGTGAAACATCGAAGAATAGAGCGGCAACGCAACCCGAACGCGGAAGCGGATATGAGGGGTGGCGACGCGCTTTATACTCGACTCTTTCAACATTTCGTGTCAGGTCGCAGGTATGAAACCGGATATCAAGATTTGCGGATTGAAGACGCCGGAAGCGGTGGAGCGTGCTGTCAGACGCGGTGCGTCGCACATCGGCTTTATCTTCTTTGAAAAAAGCCCGCGCAACATCGAACCCGATATCGCCGGAAAGCTGGCGGATGCCGTTCGTGGCAGCGTCAAGGTCGTGGCAGTAACCGTCAATGCCGACAATGACGAGCTGGATGAGATTGTTGATCTCCTCAAACCGGATATCCTGCAGCTGCATGGAAGCGAAACGCCCGAGCGTGTCCTGAACGTCAAGGCGATTTACGGTCTGCCGGTTATGAAGGCGATTTCTATTCGCGACGACGCTGATCTTGCCAAAATCGATCCTTATGTTGGTATCGTTGATCGTTTCCTGCTCGACGCAAAACCACCGGCAGGTTCGGATTTGCCCGGCGGTAACGGCGTATCCTTCGATTGGACGCTCCTTCGCTCTCTTGACGGCGGCATTGATTACATGCTTTCCGGTGGGCTGAACAAGGATAACGTCGCCGAGGCTCTGGCAGAGACCGGGGCGAGGGGGATAGACATATCGTCCGGTGTGGAAAGCGCGCCGGGAGTAAAAGATCCGGCCATGATCGACGCGTTTTTTGATGCGGTGAACAATCGATTGACTGGCCCAGAGGGAGCTTGAAGTGAACGACACGCCAAAACCCAATTCCTTCCGTTCAGGACCCGATGAGGACGGCCGCTTCGGAATCTACGGAGGCCGCTTCGTTGCCGAGACGCTGATGCCGCTTATCCTGGATCTGCAGGCGGAATGGGACAAGGCGAAGACCGATCCGGAGTTTCAGGCGGAACTGAAGTACCTCGGCGCTCATTATACCGGCCGCCCCAGCCCGCTATATTTCGCGGAACGCCTGACGGCGGAACTCGGTGGCGCGAAGATCTATTTCAAGCGTGAAGAGCTGAACCATACGGGTTCGCACAAGATCAACAACTGCCTTGGCCAAATCCTTCTCGCCAAGCGCATGGGCAAGACGCGTATCATCGCTGAGACTGGCGCTGGCCAGCATGGCGTTGCGTCCGCAACGGTCGCAGCGCGTTTCGGTCTGCCTTGTGTCGTCTACATGGGTGCGACGGATGTTGCACGCCAGGCGCCGAACGTTTTCCGCATGAAGCTCCTCGGTGCGGAGGTAAAGCCGGTGACGGCTGGCCATGGCACCTTGAAGGACGCAATGAATGAAGCGCTGCGCGACTGGGTAACCAACGTCGACGACACCTATTACCTGATCGGCACGGCGGCCGGTCCTCATCCCTATCCGGAAATGGTGCGCGATTTCCAGGCCGTCATCGGTCAGGAAGCCAAGGCGCAGATGCTGGAAGCTGAAGGCCGCCTGCCGGATGTCGTCATCGCGGCGGTCGGCGGCGGATCTAACGCCATCGGTATCTTCCATCCGTTCCTTGATGACGAAAACGTCAAGATTGTCGGCGTCGAGGCAGGTGGCAAGGGACTGTCCGGCGACGAACATTGCGCCTCTATCACTGCCGGTTCGCCGGGCGTTCTGCACGGCAACCGTACGTACCTGCTTCAGGACGAAGACGGTCAGATCAAGGAAGGTCACTCGATCTCCGCCGGTCTGGATTATCCCGGAATCGGGCCCGAGCATTCCTGGCTGAACGATATCGGCCGCGTCGAATATGTGCCGATCATGGACCACGAGGCGCTCGACGCCTTTCAGATGCTGACGCGCCTTGAAGGCATTATCCCGGCGCTCGAGCCGAGCCATGCGCTTGCCGAAGTCATCAAGCGCGCTCCGAAGATGGGCAAGGATGAAATCATCCTGATGAACCTCTCCGGCCGTGGCGACAAGGATGTCCACACCGTCAGCAAGTTCCTTGGAATGGATGTATAAGATCATGACCGCACGTATGGACAAACGTTTCGCCGATCTGCGCGCTGAGAACCGTCCTGCTCTGATTACCTATTTCATGGGCGGTGATCCGGATTTCGAAACATCGCTTGGAATCATGAAGGCTCTGCCGGAAGCAGGCGCTGACGTGATCGAGCTCGGCATGCCGTTTTCCGATCCAATGGCCGATGGCCCGGCGATTCAGATGGCTGGCCAGCGCGCTTTGAAGGGCGGCCAGACGCTGAAGACCACGATCGATCTCGCCCGTGAGTTCCGCAAGTGCGACGACAGGACCCCGATCGTCCTGATGGGGTATTACAACCCGATCTACATCTATGGCGTAGAAAAGTTCCTGGTCGATGCGCTGAATGCTGGCATCGATGGCCTCATCGTGGTCGACCTGCCGCCGGAGATGGACGATGAACTCTGCGTGCCTGCCCTCAAGCACGGCATCAATTTCATTCGTCTTGCAACGCCGACGACAGATGACAAGCGTTTGCCGACCGTTCTTAAAAACACCTCTGGTTTCGTTTATTACGTGTCGATGAACGGTATTACCGGGTCTGCATTGCCCGATCCTTCGTTGATTTCGGGTGCGGTTGGCCGTATCAAGACGCACACCGAATTGCCGGTTTGCGTCGGCTTTGGCGTCAAGACGGCCGATCATGCGAAAGCGATCGGTGCAGTTGCGGATGGCGTGGTCGTCGGTTCGGCCATCGTCAACCAGATCGCTGGCAGCCTGACGGCCGACGGCAAGGCGACAGCCGATACCGTTCCGTCCGTCACGACGCTGGTAAAGGGACTTTCAACGGGCGTGCGTGCATCGCGCCTTGCTGCTGCCGAATAATTTTGTTCGGTAAAGCGCAGTCAGTCACAGGAGTATTCAAGTGAACTGGATTACCAACTATGTCCGGCCGCGGATCAATTCCATGCTTGGCCGCCGCAACGATGTTCCGGAAAATCTCTGGATCAAGTGCCCGGAAACAGGCGAAATGGTCTTCCACAAGGATCTCGAAGAGAACCAGTGGGTCATTCCGGCCTCCGGCTATCATATGAAGATGCCTGCAAAGGCGCGTCTTGCGAACCTATTCGATGACGGCGTTTTCGAAGCACTGCCGCAGCCTAAGGTCGCTCAGGATCCGCTGAAGTTCCGCGACTCGAAGAAATACACCGATCGCCTGCGTGACAGCCGCGTCAAGACCGATCAGGAAGACACGATCCTGGCGGGTGTCGGCAACCTCAAGGGGCTGAAGATCGTTGCGGTCGTGCACGAATTCCAGTTCATGGGCGGTTCGCTTGGCATCGCCGCCGGCGAGGCCATCGTCAAGGCATTCGAACGCGCCATTTCGGAGCGTTGCCCGCTGGTCATGTTCCCGGCCTCCGGTGGCGCCCGCATGCAGGAAGGTATCCTGTCTCTAATGCAGCTGCCGCGCACCACCGTTGCGGTCAACATGCTGAAAGAAGCAGGCATGCCCTACATCGTGGTTCTGACGAACCCCACAACGGGCGGTGTTACGGCGTCCTATGCGATGCTCGGCGATGTTCACATCGCTGAACCGGGCGCTGAAATCTGCTTTGCCGGCAAGCGCGTGATCGAGCAGACCATCCGCGAAAAACTCCCGGAAGGTTTCCAGACGTCTGAGTACCTGCTGGAGCACGGCATGGTCGACATGGTGGTCGATCGCCATGCTATTCCCGATACGCTGGCAAGCCTGCTGAAGATCATGACGAAAACTCCGGTTGAAGAAGTGCCGCACGGCACCGTCGCTCTCGCCGCTTCGGCCTGAAAACACAACATGTCGCCCGAAGTCGGTCATCGGCTTCGGGGCGACCTTATAAAAGGCGCGTGACGGATTAGCTCTGCATGTGCCCGACAGATGATCGGACCAGCGCCTGAAAGGCGGTTAGAACAGATGACGAAGCCCGCAATAAGCGAGGCCGAGCAGATCATCGAAGAGCTGATGCAGCTGCATCCAAAAGGCTTCGATCTCTCGCTCGACAGAATTTCCCGCCTTCTTGAAAAGCTCGGTAATCCGCAGAAGCGCTTGCCGCCCGTAATCCACGTGGCGGGTACCAATGGAAAAGGCTCCGTCACGGCTTTCTGCCGTGCACTTCTGGAAGCGGCCGGTCTTGGTGTGCATGTGCATACCTCGCCGCATCTGGTCAACTGGCATGAGCGTTATCGCATCGGTGTTGCTGGCGAGAAAGGTCGTTACGTCGAAGATGCTCTTTTTGCCGACGCGCTACGCCGGGTGGCGGATGCCAATGACGGTCAGAAAATCACGGTTTTCGAGATTTTGACGGCCGTCATGTTCCTCCTGTTTTCCGAGCAGCCAGCCGATGTGGCGATTGTCGAAGTCGGGCTTGGCGGGCGTTTTGATGCGACCAACGTCATCAATAACCCGGCTGTTTCGGTTATCATGCCCATATCGCTCGATCACCAGGCTTATCTCGGTGACAGGGTGGAACTGATCGCGGCAGAGAAAGCCGGTATCATGAAGAGTGGCTTTCCGGTGGTCATCGGCCATCAGGAGTATGATGCTGCCCGTGATGTTCTGGTAGCAACGGCCGAGCGTTTGAGCTGTCCTGTGACCGTCTATGGACAGGACTTTGCCGCGCACGAAGAATTCGGCCGCACGGTCTATCAGGATGAGTTCGGCCTGATGGACGCCCCGCTGCCAAGACTTCCAGGCCGTCACCAGCTTGCCAATGCCGCCGCTGCCATCCGCGCGGTCAAGGCGGCTGGCTTCGAGGTGACCGAGCGAATGGTAGAAAAAGCCATGACATCGGTGGAATGGCCGGGCCGGCTGCAGCGCATCCAGAATGGCAGGATTGCCGAGATGGCGCCGGATGGCGCGGAAATCTGGGTCGACGGCGGACATAATCCGGGCGCGGGTGAAGTGATTGCCGAAGCCATGGCCGGTTTCGAGGAACAGAGGCCGCGCCCGCTGTTCATCATCGCCGGCATGATCAACACCAAGGATCCCGTTGGTTACTTCAAGGCTTTCGCGGATATCGCCGAATATGTCTTTACCGTTCCGATCAGCGGTACGGAAGCGGCGATTGACCCCGTGGTTCTTGCGCATGCGGCCTTCGATGCCGGGCTGGTGGCTGCGCCGACGTCATCCATTCCGGAAGCGCTGGAAGAGTTGGCCCGTCATCTCGATCCTGACGCACCGCCGCCGCGCATCCTGATTGGCGGCTCCCTCTATCTTGCCGGCAACGCGCTGGCGCTGAACGGAACGATACCTCAATAAAAAAAGCCCCGGTGGAACCGGGGCTTTTTAATTTCAGCAATCAGCCGTCTCAGGCAGCGCCGGAAATCCAGGCGGAAAGCGCAGTCTTGGGAGCTGCACCAACCTTGATGTCTGCCACTTCGCCACCCTTGAACATGGCAAGGGTCGGGATCGAGCGAACGCCGAACTGGGCGGCCAGCTCAGGGTTTTCGTCGATGTTAAGCTTTGCAACCTTGACCTTGCCGGCCAGCTCCGAGGAGATTTCCTCAAGGCTCGGGGCGATCATTTTGCAAGGACCGCACCACTCGGCCCAGAAGTCTACGACAACGGGTTCCGCGGACTCGAGAACTTCGGACTGGAAGTTGGCGGCATCGACTTTTACGGTAGCCATATCTGGCTCTCCTTTCAGTGAATCTTTTTCCGCTATCGATGTGATGCGGGCAGGGGCGAATTTCAATGCCCCGGTATCTCACTTTGTTTTTATTGCGGCAAGTGCCTGCGCCATCGCATCGTTTCCGACCGTCATCAAAGATGCATTTTCCGTGTAGACCAGTGCACTGACGAACGTCTTGTCCGGATAGAGGGGTGTGAGAATCTCACGGTAGATGGCAAGCTGTGCGACATGGGAGAATGGAATCTCGTCCGCATTTCGCGGTGGAACACGGTTGGTCTTGTAATCGACCAGGATGACGCGATCCCCATCAACCGCCAGCCTGTCGATCCGGCCGGACACCGCATAATCCTGCCTGCCAAGCGTCAATGTGCCCATGATCGAGACTTCCGCCCGGCTGTTGGGTGAAAAGGCGCACTGAATGGCTGGTTCCGAAATCACACGCAATACATTGATGATCAACTTTTCACGCTCAGCCGTTGGCCAAAACCGCGTGGCGCGCTCCGCATAACGCCGGGCTGCCGCTTCGCGTTCGCCGTCTGGAAAATCCGGCAAGGTTTGCAACATGCGGTGCACCAGCCTGCCGCGTTGAAGGGCAAGAGTCGATGCCGCTGTTTTTTGCCCGAAAAGGGGAGACGAGACGATAAGATCATCCGCTCCATCATCGATGATCGTTCCCGCACCCGATGGGCTGAGCGGTCTTGGAAGCGATGGAAGCGGCGGTAATGGCGTCATAAGACCGACAGGCAGATGCGTTTCGCCGTGATCTGCAGTTTTTGCGGTTTCATGTGGCCGGTCAGTGAAACGGGCATCCGAGGAACGCCAGAGTACGCCGTCCCATTCTTCGCCGCCCGCGAAGAAGGTTTGCGGCTTCGAGCGTTCAGGGTGATCGAAAAGGGCGCGCCTGACGATGGCATGCCAGCAGTCGGGATTTTCCGTGGGGCCGCGATAACCACAGACGATCAGATGGTCGGCGGCGCGGGTCATCGCCACATAAAGCAGACGACGATATTCCTCCTCGGCGGCATCCTTCAGCCTGTCCTTGTCTGCTTCCACGAGGCTGTTGGAGAAACTGCTGCCGGGCAACCACACCGGAAAGGCATCATCGGTATTTTCGATAAAACGCAGGCTCGGCAGATGGCTGTGGTTGAAGGCTTTCGAACCACCATCGACGACGAAGACGACAGGCGCCTCAAGCCCCTTGGAGGCATGCACCGTCATGATGCGCACCTCGCCGCGATCCTTGTCCTGTTCGCGTTTGACCTCCGGGGAATCGGTCTCGAGAACCGAAAGGAAAGCCTGAAGGCCGGGCATGCCAGCCTTTTCATGGTCGAGCGCGAACGACAGAAACTCGTCGAGAACGTCGCTGGCCTCATTGCCCAGCCGCCCCAGAAATTGTTTTCGGCCGTCATGAAGAGTCAGAACGGCGGCGAAAAAATCATGCACTGTCGCGACCTTTGACAGTGCGATGAAGCCAGAGAGCTTTTCGCGGACAGAGGCGAGGCAGCTATCGTCGCGGGAAAGCTCGATCAGGCGCTGCCAGACGCTGACGGCATCGGTGCGATTAGCGCAGACCTTGAAGACATCGTCTTCATTAAGGTTGAACAGCGGACTTTTCAGGAGCGCTGCGAGAGACAGATCGTCCTGTGGCAACACCACGAACCGGCCAAGCGCCAGCAGGTCCTGAACCGCAATGTGATCGGTCAGGCGAAGACGGTCGGCACCGGCGACAGGAATATTCTTGCGCTGTTTGAGTTCGCGGGTCAGCGCATTGACGAAGGCATGACGTTTGCGCACCAGGACAAGAATGTCGCCCGGTTCTATCGTTCGTTCCGCGCCTTTTTCAACGATCGTTTCCTTGCCAATCATCTCCGCAATGCGGGCCGCGATACGGCGGGCAACGATGGCGGGCGGAGCGCTTTCCCGCAACGCGTCGAAAGGAGCAGTCCAGTCGTCCTCGTCTTCGGCGGTTTCCGGTACCACCATGTCCCACACTTCGACGGTGCCGGGTTGCCCTGCGCGGTTGGACCGGTGTTCGACAGGTTCCTTGTCTGCACTGAGGCCGCTGGCATTCTCAGGGTTGGAAAAGACCTGATCGACGGCGGCCAGCACGTCTTCGGTGGAGCGGAAGGAGAGCGGCAGCCGGATACGGTGGAACTGCTGCTCCACGGCATCTACGCGTCTCTTCGTCTCGTCGCGTTCCTGCGAAAACCGCTCCGGCCTTGCTCCCTGAAACGAATAGATCGACTGCTTTTCGTCCCCCACGGCAAACAGCGTGCGCTGGCCGCTGCGGGCGCTTTCCCCGGTAAAGAAGTCTGCTGCCAGCGACTGGATGATCGACCACTGTACCGGGCTGGTGTCCTGCGCCTCGTCCACGAGGATGTGGTCGATGCCCTGATCCAGCTTGTAGTGAACCCATGCGCCCGCCGTATCCCGGTTCAGAAGGTTGGCGGCACGTTCGATCAGATCTTCGAAATCGAGCTGGCTGCGCTGCTTTTTCAGATCCTCGAAATCACCGATCAACCGTTCTGCGAGAGTGAGTGCCGCCTGCGTCGCTTCCAGCATGCGCACCAGCCGATAACGCTCGCGGCAGGTGGCCACATGCTCGCGGGCCAGGATAAGCGCTTCCAGAAGGCCGGGGGCCGCCTTCTGCATGGCTTTGTTGATGACGAAGGCATCCGACTTCTTTTCGCCTTTGGCCGTCAGAAGTGCTGCTTCGATGAACGCCATGCGCTCAAAAACACCCGTTTCCCGTCTGGCTTCCCGCAAGGCGTAGGCCACGTCAAACACGCGAGACCCGCCAATCTCGTCACCAAGCGTCAGATAGGTGTCGAGCGTCAGCCCCGAAAGCCCGGGAAGCGGCCAGTAGGCCGCCGCTGCCGTTTCTGGTGTTTCTCCGTCGCTGATCTGCATGGCCTGACGCAGGGAAGCTTCGACACCGCCCGACTGCTGCGCCTCATGCAGAAAACCTCGAAGTGCACTGCGGTTGGCAATGATGGCGCCAAGCAGCGATTCCAGTCCGCTTTCATCAGCAAGATCGAGTACGTAGGCGAGCGACTTGGCCAGTTCGGCATCGCCCTCCGTCGAAACGGCCGTCAGCAGGGAGCGGCGTGCTTCGGCAAGTAGTGTGGCTGCGGCTCGGTCGTCCAGAACCGAAAAATGCCCGGCAACATTGGCCTCCAGCGGAAACTGGTGGAGCAGGGCTTCACAGAACGCGTGAATGGTCTGGATTTTGAGGCCACCCGGTGTTTCCAGCGCCTTGGCGAACAGGCGTCTTGCCTGAGCGAGCTTGATGAGGTCTGGAACCTTGCCCTCGATGGACGCGATCCGGTCCTTCAGATCGGAATCCGGCAACGTGGCCCATTCCGCCAGCCTGTCGAACACGCGGCTCGACATTTCGGAGGCGGCAGCCTTGGTATAAGTCAGGCAGAGGATCGCCGAGGGACGGCAGCCCGCCAGCAACAGACGAATGACGCGCTGGGTCAACACATGCGTCTTGCCGGAACCCGCATTGGCGGAAACCCATGCAGAGCTGGCAGGATCCGACGCAAGCCTCTGGCGCGTCGTCGTCCAGTCGATCCAGCTTTCGGGATTATCGGCTAAAGGGCGAGTTTCCAGGTCGGAACCAAATGAATCAATCGCCATCGCCGTCTCCCGGTTCTGCTGTCGACCATTCCGAAACGCGGGCGAGATGATCGTATTCGCCGCCATAGGACTGCTGTTCTTCCGGTACGAGGCGGGAAGCAAAGCCGTTCTTGCCATCTCTCAGGGAGCCGACAAATTTGGCAAGCTGATCGATCGATTCCGTCGCCAGCTCTACAGCCGACTTTGGCGGCTTTTTGCTTCGGGTGGAGCCTTCGTTGTTGACCTGATCGGCAAAGAAACGGTCACCCGGACGCAATCGAACGTAGATAAGGTTTTCCGGTGTCGGCGACCCGGTATCCCTGAAAGCCCCGCGCATCAGTGCAGCGGCTTCCAGCGAAAGCTGCGGATCGAGAAGGGCGCGGGCCTGATTGACGGAGGGCGCTAGCCCTGTCTTGTAGTCGATGATGTCTGCAAGACCGCTTGTCTTGATGTCGATCCTGTCGGCAATGCCGGTCAGACGGATGCCTGCCTCCGGGATTTCATGGCCAGCGCGGGCTTCGAAAAAGCTGCGGCGGATGGAAGGGTGTCTTTCCTTCTCCCACTTGATGAAAGCATGCGCAACGGCTTCGAAACGCGGACGCCAGATGACATCGACATGCGAGGGAAGATTTTCCGCATCGAAGCATTCGTTGAGTATGCGGTCCATGGCTTCCAGCGAAGCGGGCGTTCCTGGAACATGGCCTTCACGCGAATAACGTTCGATGATCGCGTGATAAAGCGTACCGCGATCTGCCGCGCTCGGGTCGCGGTTGAACTCTCCCAGCGGATCGAGACGCAGGATGCGCCGTGCATAGATCGCGTAGGGATCGCGGCGCAGTTTTCCGACCTCGCTGAAGGAATAGCTTTTCGGTTGCAACTCTGCCGGAGGCTTGGGCGCCGGGCGTTTTGCGCCGTCCTGTTCTATACCGTCATCGAGCAGTGTTGCCCACTGGCGGAACGTCTCGCCGCGCTCTCGCAGACTGTCAGCGAAGCCTTCTCCGCCAAGCGCCAGCAGGCGCTGCAGCCAGCGAGAGGCAACAGCCGGCGTGGAGCCCTGCCGGAGGGCGCGGCTATAGACGATATGCCGTGTTCCGTTGGCCATTTCGAAATCGTGGGCCAATTGGCCGATGCGCCGCTCCGGCGGCTCCAGGCCAATTGCGGTTTTCATGGTCCGCGACAGGAACGGGTTGTTGGCGGTTTGTCCCGGCCACAAACCTTCGTTCAATCCGCCGATAATGATGGTATCCACGTTTTGCAGGCGTGCTTCCAGCGCACCGAAAATGAAGACCCGGGGATGGCTCATTGCGCGGGGCTTGATGGAATCACCCGCAACAAAGGCTGCAAAAATATCGATCCATTGCGGTCCGTCGGCGTCCAGAACGTCGCCGCTCTCCATCAACTCGGAGAAAAGCGAAGACAGCTTGTCCCCAGCTTCGCCGGACCACAAGGCGGCAAGATCACCGCTTTCATCGGCGCAGACTGCCTCGATCACGCGCCCCGTGCGCTCTGCCCATGCGGACAGCGGCAGCTTGTCCGTCAGCATCCGTCCTGAACGGCCACGATAAACAAATGCGGAGGAAAGCGGCTCTATGACGGTACGAATTCGCCCTGCCAGATCACGGGCGGCTTCGACGCTTCCATCCGGCAGGGCAACGCGCCAGGCAGGGGGATGACGATCATCTTTCTGGGCGTGAAGCTGCGCATCGAGAATGGCTTCGAGATCACCGATGTCGGTTTCCAGTCGTCCACCGCGAAGAGCGATCAGCTCCAGCGCAGTCGCAGCTGCTTCGAATGCATCTCCGGAAAGGCCGAACCGCGCCAGCGGATGTTTGAGAAGCGAGACGACGGAAACGGGATCTCCGGGGCGCAGCACGGCTTCGAGAACAAGCTGTACAAGCCCTGCCTGCGGTGTCGCGGAAAGCGGTGTACCGGCCGAATCGTCGGCAACAATTCCGAAACGTTTCAGTTCCGTTGCAACACGGCGCGCCAGTCCACGGTCCGGCGTGATCAGCGCTGCCTGCGAGGGGCGATCCTTTCCCGGTTTTTCGAGCGCCAGTTTGAGAGCGATTGCAACGGAGGTCGCTTCCTCGCGCTCATTGGCCGCTTCGATCAGTGTGGCGGAAGCGAAGGCGTTATCGAAAAACCCGTCCTGTCTGCCGTCGCGCCATCTGTTCCATTCGCTCGTGGACTTTACCGGCGCAAGCGCCATCGAGAATATGGACGCACGCCCCTGAAGATCATCGTCCAGACAGCCGATCTGCTCCACGTCTCGGCGAAGGACACCAAGTTTCTGCAGGAGCACGAAAAGTCCGTATTGGGAGTGCGTGCGGCTTGCGGGATCGTTCAGATCCTCGCCGATTGCCTGCCATTGGTCTTCCGGCATGGCGACATCAAGGCCCGGAAGTACAACGACGCCCTGTGGGATGGAGGCAACGGATACGATGAAATCGGCCGCTGCCGGAATGGAGCCGGTAGAGCCCGCAACGATGATCGGGCCACTGTCGGGCAATCTGGCAAGGCGTTCGGCTTCGGCGCGGAGGATGGCGTTACGGTGTCGACCGGCAGAAGAGCGGTTCAGCTCAGCAAGACGTGCAGGCCAGAAGATGCTTGCGATTTTCAGGAAATCTGCGGTGAGCTGCCACCACTGCGCATGATCCCCGGTATCAAGGTGCTCAAGCGCTTCCCATTCCTTCTCTTCCGTATCCATGGCGTCGATCACTTCGCCGAGTGCACGCGCCAGCCATACGGCGTCGGCGGGACTTGCCGGTGCGACAAGCGGAGAATCGGAGTGTACGGCGCGGATGGCGTCCGGCAGGCTGTTGCGCCATGCGAGGATAAGACGCGCCAGCTCGATCAGGCGGCCGGTGCCGGAAATCGGCGGTGCCATATCCATGAGCAGCGGATTTTCGATATCGAAGAAACCGCTGTCATCGTCGGTTTCGCCGAGCGGCCGGATCAGCGGCAGAATAGCTGAGCGCCCGCCCAGAAGGTCCACGAATTCCGACCGTAACACGCGTGCCGAACGGCGGGTCGGCACATAGATCGTCACCTTTGCCAGCGACAGCGGATCGGCCGGATCGTATCTATAGGACGGGGTAAGTGTTCCGTCGCACAGTGTTTCTGCGAGCGTTTTCAGGAACGGTGTTCCCGGCGCGATGGTCAGAATGCGTTTGGCATGCGCCAATGGCTTGTCTCACTGTCTAGTTGAATATGCGGTGATGGTTCTTTCCGCATCTTCTATAGCATCCGGTGTGCCGACAGTAATCCATTGACCGACAAGCGGGAGGCCGAAAAGCCGGTTCCCGGCGATGGCGCGGTCGAAATAGATGTTGAGGTTGAAGGCATCCGCAGGTGCGTCGTCCAGCAGCTGGCTATCCATGGCAATCGCACCGGCATAAACGACCGGATGCGGTTCGCCTTCATGATAGCGAGACAAGCGGCCATCCGCGGCGAGGTTGAAATCTTTTTTGCCGTTGTGCCCGGTGGTGCGATCCATGTCGACGCAGAGCATCGCCATGTCCATTCGCTCCGGGTCGAAGAATTCGGCAAGCTTCTGCAGGCTTGTCTTCTCGCCGGGTCGTTCTCCGATCCAGAACAGATCGGCGTTCATGACGAGTACCGGCCCGGGGGATAGAAGCTTCAGACCCTTGGCCAGACCGCCACCGGAATTCATCAGCTCGGCCCGCTCGTCCGAAATCAGGATCTCGGCATCCTTGCGGGTTTTTAGATGCGTAAGCATCTGGTCCGCATGGTGGTGAACATTGATGGCGATCGTTTCCACACCCGCGGCAACCAGAACGTCGAGCGCATAGTCGATCATCGGCTTTCCGGCGATCTTGACGAGTGGCTTCGGGATCGTATCGGTGATGGGGCGCATTCTTGTACCAAGACCCGCTGCCAGCACCATTGCCTGTCTGATCGTCATGTCGAAAGCTTTGCTATGAATTGAGGTCTACGCCAGCGCCTGAAAGCCAGCCGCGCAACGGCGCAAGATCGGGATGCGCCAACGCGGAGCGAAGATAGGCGAGGGTGCGAGGCATGTGTTTCATGTAACCCGGCTTGCCGTCTCGCTTCATCAGCCGCACCCATATGCCCACCAGCTTGCAGTTTCGCTGCGCGCTCATGATCGCGAAGGCTTTGAGGAATGCCGCTTCGTCAAAGACAGGATTCCTGCGGCGAATGTCGAGATAATGCTGCATCAGACGCGCTTGAAGGTCGGGTGAAATCGTCACCCGCGCATCCTGAACGATGGAGGCCAGATCATAGGCACTGGGCCCGATCATCGCGTCCTGAAAATCGATGAGGCCGACCTGACCGATTCCGGATTTATCGTTTTGCCAAAGGATGTTGGGCGAATGAAAATCGCGCAGCAGCAGGCCGGTTTCCGTACCGGAAAGCGCTTCGATCAACTGATCCCAGACAGCGAAATACGCCTGTTTTTCGCTTTCATCGATCTTATCGACGCCGCGAATATGTGGCAGATACCATTCCACCAGCAACGAGGTTTCGATTTTCATCGCATCCGGGTCAAAGGGCGGCACGTTATAACTCGTGCCATCGGTAAGCGCGATGGAACCAGGGGCGGGGGCTTCATGCAGGGCAGCGAGACACGCAACGCTTTGCAGATAGCGCTCCTCGATGGGGATGCCTTCATCATCCAGCACGCCATCGCGACCTATATCTTCGAGCAGTAGAATCCCGCTTTGGAAATCCTTGGCGACGATATCAGGTGCCGAAAAGCCGTTTGACGTCAGATAATGGCTGATCGCCACATAGGGCTTTACGTCGCGCGCAAGGTGCACGATCTCGGCATAGGTCTTGCCATCCTGAAGGATCGGCCCGCGGGGCGGCGGTTGCCAGTCCATCAGCACATATTGCGTGCTCCTGTCGCGTACCAGCTCATAGGTGCGGTAGGAGGCATCGCCGCTGAAATAGCGCCGCGAAGCGCCTTTTTTGCCGTTGGCTTCAAGGAAACTCCGGATCGCGAGGACGCGCTCCAGCCGTGCGTGCTGTTTGGGCGGCGCTTCGATGGTCGCAAGCCGACCATTGCCCTCATGCGTCAGACAAAGAGTAATCGTATTATCCTTCGGCAAATCGCGGGCGGCGATTTCCGGCCATTCTATCAGGCAGACGCCATCCGACAGCATCTCGTCGATGCCAAGCTCATCCAGCTCGGAGACATCCGAAAGGCGGTAGAGATCGAGATGCGCAACAGGAAAACGAAGCGCATAGGACTGGACGATTGTGAAGGTAGGGCTGGGAACTTCCAGCATCTCGTCGTCGGCAATGGCGCGGATGAGCGCACGGGCCAATGTCGATTTCCCCGCTCCCAGATCGCCAACCAGTGCGATGCAGTCGCCAGGCCTGACGGTCAAAGCCAGCTCCTCGCCAAGCCGGATCGTCTCGGCTTCATCGGCGAGAAAAATGGAAAGGGGCGGAATCGTACCGGTCATTCTGCAGCGATGGAATGCGGATTGACGTCGGAAGGAATGCGGCAGGTTACGACGGTGCCGCTGCCGGGGCGGCTGTCGATATTCACCGTTCCATGATGAAGGCTGACGAAGCTTTCAACGATCGAAAGACCAAGGCCTGCGCCGGTCTTGCGTCCGCCGTTGCCATGGGTCGAGAAACGATCGAAAACCGTCTCGAGCATGTCTTCGGGAATGCCAGGACCATTGTCGGCCACGGAGAATACGAAATCGCCTTCGCTGCGCTGGCAGCTGAGCTGCACATAGCCGCCGTCCGGAGAAAAATTGATTGCGTTGGTCAGAAGCTTGATCAGGATCTGTTTCAGGCGCTGATGGTCGGCAACCAGTGTCCCAAGGTGCGCGGGAGCAACGATTTCAAGCGATACGCCGCTTTCCTGCAGGCGGTCGTTGATCTGCGTGGAAACATCGTCGAGCAACTCGTTCAGATCGTTGTCCGAATAGTTGAGCTGCATGATGCCTGCGTCGACAGTCGCGAGATCGAGAATATCATTGACGATGGTCAATAGGACGGACGACGATGTGGAGATGTGGTCGAGATATTCTGCCTGCCGGTCCGTCAGATCGCCAATCCCCGGCGTTTTGAGGAGATCGGTGAAACCGATGATGTTGGTCAGCGGGGATCGCAGTTCGTAGGAGACATGCTGCACGAAGTCGTTCTTCAGCTCGTCGGCCTTGAGAAGTGCGTCGTTCTTTTCCTTCAGCGCCCGTTCGGCGCGTACGCTGTCCGTCATGTTGACGAAGGTCAGCATAGTCTGCGCATCCGGAAGCGGAATGATCGCGTAATCGAGGACAAGACCGGAAAGCAGTTCCAGCGTGCCCTGCTTGGATGGTCGCTCGTCATCGAAGCTTGTGATGAAGCGGCTGAAGTCACGCCAGCCATCGGGCTTGTCGTAAGATTGTTCACACGCCGTTTCGATGCCGCGAATATGTGTGCCTGTTTCGGCCTGATCGGCGGTAATGCCCCACAGAGCCCGGAATGCCGGGTTGGAAAGACGTATACGGCCATCGGCGCCGAACACGGCAACGCCCTCGGCGAGGTGATCGATGGTTTCGCCCTGAACCTTCACCAGCGTGTTGTAACGGGTCTGGAGGTCAACCTGCTCGGTCAGGTTTTCGAATACCCACGTCGCACCGCCTTGCGGGTGCGCCGTTGCGATGACCCTCAGCGTCTGGCCGTTCGGCAGATGCCAGAGGTCCGTCTTGGTGTCGAGTGAACGGTAAACGGAAAGCGCCGTTTCTTTCCAGTTCTTCCAGTTCAGCTGTTCCGGCAGCTTGCCCGCGCTGCGCAGGCGGTCGAGAAGCTGTGAATTATCAGGGTTGCTTTCGAGGAAAACGAGATCGAAGCCCCATAGGCTGACGAACGCCTGGTTGTAAAACTGCAGCCGCTGTCGACCATCGAAAATGGCAACGGGTGTCGCCAGATGATCCAGTGTTTCGGCGTGACTTTTCAGGACGCGTTTCAGTTCTTCGCGCAGGTTTTCCGCTTCGGTTGCCTCGATTGCGATACCAGCCGAACCGCCCGCCGTCTTGACGTCGACGACATCGAAGAATGTGCGATTACCCGAAACGACGGTCGAAATGCGGTCGTGATAGGGAGAGTCAGGCGTCGCCGCTGCTCGTATCTTCTGTCGTGTCACGGTGTTCAGCAATTCGCGCTTTTCGGAAATGGCGAGTGCCGCGTCCCGCGCATCGACGGACTGCGCATAGGCGTGGTTGACCCAGATCAGTTCACCGTCGCCGTTGCGGCGCCAGACCGGCTGCTCCAGTGAATCGAGAAGTTCCTGGAATGTCGAGATCGAGGAAATCAGGCGTTCGCGCTCGACCTGCAGTTCCGCGAGTTCGGCCCGCAGATTGTTGAGGGCAACGAACCGTGCAAAAGCGTTGCCGCCGGAAACGCGGCCCTGAACTTCGATCACTTCGCCGCGCTGCGTTTCGACCGTCAGATCGAAGCTTTGTGCATGGCTGCGAAGCTTCTCGATGGATTTTTCGAGTGCACTGGCAGACGAGGGTTTCAGCCAGCGTCCGAAGGCCAGAAAGTCGTGATCAGCCTGCGGTGCTCCGGTCTCAATGGGCAGCTGTCCCAGGAACTCGGGGCGCTGGTCGGCGCCGTCCCAGATGACGATACGGCGGCTCTTGTCGGAAACAAGCGCCTCGTATTTCGTGATCTTGTGATGGGATTCGGCAAGTGCCCGGCGGTATTCGCTGCTTTCCGCTTCGATGTTGCCGCGCTGGCGAACCAGCCATACGATCGAAAACAGCGTTGCTGACAGAATGCCTACAAACAGCGAGTAGGTGATCGTTTCTCCAGAGGAAAACAGCCGGGCACCCGTCGCAGCCTGTGCGCCGTCCTGTGCCATGGCGAGCGTCGTGGAGCCGCCAAGAAAAGTTCCGGCCAGCAAGGCCGAAATTCTTGAAAACCCGGACCGAAAGGCCCCGAATGTGCGCTGGCATTTTCCCAGCATTGTTGCGCGCGGCAATACGCCTTCAGGCGCGCCATCAACGCATTGAACCATCCGTTTGCACGGAACCGAATTGTGTACCGACATCCCCGGTCTGTCTCCGTCCTGTGTGCCGCATCTTCGACAAGACATCCCATTTCGCAGCGCCGCCCGGCGCACACGAATCAAGTCCTTAGACAATACCGTCTTCACAAATGGGCGGAAAGGGAGGGCGCAAAAAAGATGCCGTGCGCTTTGTCAAGCGCACGGCATCTACATGTTGTGCAATTTCCGTGGATATTAACTATAAAATTAATATCTGTAGTGTTCAGCCTTGAAAGGGCCGGTCTTGGAGACGCCGATATAATCTGCCTGGACGTCAGAAAGTTCGGTCAGGCGAACGCCGAGCTTCTCAAGATGGAGGCGCGCAACCTTCTCATCTAGGTGCTTCGGCAGAACGTAAACCTCGTTCTTGTATTCGCCCTGCTTGGTGAACAGCTCGATCTGGCCAAGAACCTGATTGGTGAACGACGCCGACATCACGAAGGACGGGTGGCCCGTGGCGTTGCCTAGGTTCAGCAGGCGGCCTTCGGAGAGCAGGATGATGCGGTTGCCCTTCGGGAACTCGATCATGTCGACCTGCGGCTTGATATTCGTCCACTTCAGGTTACGCAGCGATGCGACCTGAATTTCGTTGTCGAAGTGGCCGATGTTACCAACGATGGCCATGTCCTTCATCTCGCGCATGTGCTCGATGCGGATGACGTCCTTGTTGCCGGTGGTGGTGATGAAGATATCGGCGGAGGACACGACGTCTTCCAGGCGCACCACTTCAAAACCGTCCATGGCAGCCTGAAGCGCGCAGATCGGGTCGATTTCGGTGACCTTGACGCGTGCGCCTGCACCCTGAAGCGAGGCAGCCGAACCCTTGCCGACGTCGCCGTAACCGCAGACAACGGCAACCTTGCCGGCCATCATCACGTCGGTCGCGCGACGGATGCCGTCGACGAGCGATTCCTTGCAGCCGTACTTGTTGTCGAACTTCGACTTCGTGACGCTGTCGTTGACGTTGATCGCCGGGAAGGGAAGAAGGCCCTTCTTGCTGAGATCATAGAGGCGGTGAACGCCCGTGGTGGTTTCTTCCGTCACACCCTTGAGCGCATCGCGCTGCTTGGTGAACCAGCCGGGAGAAGCCTTGAGGCGCTTCTTGATCTGCGCGACGAGAATTTCCTCTTCTTCCGAGCCCGGGTTGGAAAGAACGTCCTCGCCAGCTTCGGCGCGTGCGCCCAGCAGGATGTACATGGTGGCATCGCCGCCATCGTCGAGGATCATGTTGGAGAGGCCGCCGTCAGCCCACTGGAAGATCTTGTCGGTATATTCCCAGTATTCGGTCAGGCTCTCACCCTTGACGGCGAAAACCGGAATGCCGGCTTCGGCGATCGCGGCAGCCGCATGATCCTGCGTCGAGAAGATGTTGCACGAAGCCCAACGGATATCGGCGCCGAGTTCCTTCAGCGTTTCGATCAGAACGCCGGTCTGAATCGTCATGTGGAGAGAGCCGGAAATACGTGCGCCCTTCAGCGGCTTGCTCTCGCCAAATTCCTTTCGGCAGGACATCAGGCCTGGCATTTCGGTTTCGGCAATGTCCAGTTCCTTGCGGCCAAAGCCAGCAAGGTTGATGTCGGCGACGATATAGTCCTTCTCAACGCTCATGCGGTTCTCCAGATCAAAAAATGCCGGGCTGATGGGCGCGGCCTTGAAAACGTAGCAGCGGGTTTAGCAGGCTACAGCCGATCTGGCAATAATGATATAAAGAAGTCTTTATGTCTTTATATGGCGGAGAAATCAGGCTTCTTCGCCAAACCTGTCGGCAACAAGCGCTTCCAGCGCGGCCAGAGCTTCCTCAGCCTGGTTTCCGCTCGCCTCCACATATACGCTGCATCCGGGACTTGCCGCCAGCATCATCAGGCCCATGATCGACGTACCGCCGACGGTCATTCCATCTTTCGAGACGGTGATGGTCGCATCGAAACCCTCGACCATCTGCACGAACTTCGCCGAGGCCCGGGCGTGGAGGCCACGTTTGTTAACAATCAGCAGTTCCCGGGAGTTTGACGACATGCTTGATCTTCTTATTTGCCGCTCAGGACGCGGCTCGCAACGTTGATATATTTTCGCCCGGCGTCGGAGGCTTCCTGAAGAGCCTTGTCCATGTTGTCTTCGCTTCGGACGCCTGCAAGCTTGATGAGCATGGGCAGATTGACGCCCGCAATCACTTCGACATTTCCGCTATCCATCACGGAGATAGCCAGATTGGAGGGGGTGCCGCCGAACATGTCGGTCAGGATGATGACGCCATTTCCATCGTTGGCGCGCGCCACGGCATCGATAATATCCTGCCGGCGCTGATCCATGTCGTCTTCGGGACCGATACAGACCGTCTCGATCAATTTCTGAGGACCGACGACATGCTCGACTGCATGACGAAATTCCTCAGCCAGCTTGCCATGGGTGACAAGCACTAGTCCGATCATGAAATGCTCCCTTGCACACGCACTCTCATTGCCGACTATCGCAACGCGGCAATCCTGTCCATCTGTGGGCGTTTATCTTGATGAGGAAAATGCGAAGCGCAAGCCTAAAATCGCCCGAATCGTCTTCACCGAACGTTGGTCTTGAAAAGATTCTGAGCAAGCGCAGCAAACTTTCCATAGGGTGTCAGGCTGGATAACGGGATCCGCAGCAGCGGCAATTGCCCGCCGCAGGGCAGGGCCAGAGCCTCGTTTTCGTCAGGAAGCCTAGGGCTTTCCGCGGAAAGAACGGTGGTCACGGCAAAATGCAGGGCGGCACGCGAAACACTTTTGATCGAAATGATCCCGCTGCCGCGAAGTTCGAGCAGACCGGCAATCGTTTCCGGCCGCTCGGCCATGATCGTTTCACCGTCGCGATACACGAAAATCTGATCGTCCGCGATCAACGCGGCAAATAGGCCGCACCGCTCAGCCTCTGTCAGGAAACTGAAAGCCAGTTCGCTTTTGCCGCTTCCGGACGGGCCGGTGAAGACGATGCCGGTTTCACCGACAACGATCGCCGTTGCATGCAGGTTGAAACGCTCAGCGCTCATGCGTTTCGGCCGCCGGGAGCGACAGGGTGAAGCGCGCACCGGAAATGACACCATATTTGTCGACAACGTTTTCCGCCTTCAGGCTGCCGCCATGTGCTTCGGCGATCTGTCGGCTGATCGAAAGTCCGAGGCCGGAATTCTGGCCGAAACCTTCGCTTGCCGGGCGGTCCGTATAAAAACGTTCGAAAATCCGGTCGATGTCCTCGGCCTGGATGCCGGGTCCATTGTCTTCGACCTGAACGAGGCATCGATCCTTATGACGGGCAAGACGCACGGTAATGCGCCCGCTGTCTTCCGTAACGAAGGAGCGCGCATTTTCGATGAGGTTGGTGACGATCTGGCCGATGCGAAGGTCGTGTCCATTGACGACAAAAGATGGTTTCGTCCCTGGCTTCCGGTCGACCACATAGTCGATCGCGACGCTCTTTTTCTTCGTGCCGATCTGGAGCGAGATATCCACCAAGCCTTTCAGCAACACATCAAGGTCCAGCGGTGAGGCATCGGCGCGCGCGAGTTCGGCATCCAGGCGCGACGCATCGGAAATGTCGCTGATCAGGCGGTCGAGACGGCGCACATCGTGGAAGATGATTTCGGTCAGCCGCTGTTTCGATTCCTCCGTTTTCGCGCGTGGCAGTGTTTCCACAGCACTGCGCAGCGAGGTCAGCGGGTTCTTGAGTTCGTGGCTGACATCGGCTGCAAAGCTTTCGATGGCGTCGATGCGGTCGTAAAGCGCCGTCGTCATTTCCCGTAGCGCGATGGAAAGGTTACCGATCTCGTCCTGACGTGCGGAAAAATCTGGAATCTCTTCACGCGTTCTCGCCCCCCGGCGAACGCGAATTGCCGCAGCCGCAAGCCGCCGTAGCGGGGTTGCGATGGTGGAGGACAACAACAGCGAAAGCACGATATTGACGAGCGTGGCGATACCGAACACGCGCATGATGGCAAGGCGCTCCGCATGGACGATCTTGTCGATATCGCCTGCCTGCGTGGAGAGAAGCAGAACACCGAGCACGGCGCGGAAACGCTGAACGGGCACGGCGACCGAGACGATCAACTCACCCTTTTCGGTAACACGCACCACTGCGCCGCGAACGCCGGTCAGGGCATTCATCACCTCAGGATAAATCGAGCCGTCACCGCCAGGCGCTTCCTTGTATTGCGGCAGGCTGCCAGGTTGCAGCATGCGATTGAAAAGGCTTGCGAACCACTCGCCCCATGTCTGGGTTTCCGGCGTGACCGGTGGCAGATCGAACCGCAATACCTGTCCGCGCGAGTAGAGGTGGCGCGAATCGAGCAGCAGGTTGGCGTCTGCGTCGAATAGCCGGGCGCGGGTGCGCGTCGGCGAAATCAGGCGCCGTAACACCGGCGCAACGCGTTCCGGATTGATCGGGAAACTCAGATCCTCGTCATTCGGGGCAGGAGTGATGCTCTGCCCCGCCTGAAGTTCGAGCAGCTTTTCCGGATTGATGGTGATCGAGTTGGTATCGACGGAGGCGGATGCCGAGATTGCCCCGGCGATGATTTCGCCCTGTGTCAGCAGGCTTTCGACGCGCGCATCGATCAGTCCTTCGCGGAACTGGTTGAGGTACAGGATACCGCCCACAAGAACCACGGTCGCCGCGACGTTGAAGAAAAGGATGCGGCGCGTCAGACTGGAGAACACCGCATTGCCGAAAATGCGCCGGATAATCGTCAGCGGATGGATGCGGTGCCGTCGTTCGCTGCCGCGATCCTCGGCATCGTCGTCTTCCGTGACGGTTTCCGGCGATTTGTTCAACACGCAATTTTCCTCTCAACCACGGATTAGGTGGCTGATATTTTCTGGCTTTTCCTCAAGCCGCTTCGCGGAAGCGATAGCCTACGCCGTACAGCGTTTCAATCATGTCGAAGTCGCCATCGACTAGCTTGAACTTCTTGCGCAGACGCTTGATGTGGCTGTCGATGGTCCGATCGTCGACGTAGACCTGCTCATCATAGGCAGCATCCATCAGCGCATCGCGGCTTTTCACGACACCCGGACGCTGTGCGAGCGAGTGCAGGATGAGGAACTCCGTCACGGTCAACGTAACCGGCTCACCCTTCCAGGTGCAGGTGTGGCGCTCCTGGTCCATGGCAAGCTGACCGCGTTCCAGTGTGCGGGCCTGCTGGTCCGGTGTCGGCTTGAGCGCGGTGCCGGTTGCGGCCGACGCCTCGCGGCTGCTGGCGCGACGCAGGATGGCCTTGACGCGTTCGACCAGAAGACGCTGCGAGAAAGGCTTGGTGATGAAGTCGTCCGCACCCATTTTAAGGCCGAACAGTTCATCGATCTCTTCATCCTTCGAGGTGAGGAAGATAACCGGAAGATCCGATTTCTGCCGAAGCCTGCGCAACAGCTCCATACCGTCCATGCGCGGCATTTTGATATCAAAGATGGCGAGCTGCGGCGGGCGCGCGATCAATCCGTCCAGCGCGGAAGCACCGTCCGTATACGTTTCGACCCTGTAGCCTTCGGCTTCAAGTGCGATCGATACCGAAGTCAGAATATTCCGGTCGTCGTCCACAAGCGCGATTGTCTGCATGTAGTTGGTCTCCATCGTCATTCTATCGTAACTCCCGACATTCACCCAGCCAAGGTTGTGCGCCGTGAGCTCCTCTCATGAGTATAAAGGTGGAACAAATTGTGGCAAAGCAAAAACGCCACGAACGATCTCGCCTGCAGCGAGGAAATTTCCAGAAATGCATTCCGGTGGATTTTCATGCGAATTAAACCGATTTAAAAAGAAATAAAATCTTTTAAATCGATTAATATATTGAAATTGCTATATTATTTTAAATGGCGCTCTTGCGTTTCCAAAAGGTGCCGCGTATTTTCAGGGAAATTTAAACGGCCTTGCCTTCACCAACTAAGGAACGCGTCATGAACGAGATTGGGGTTCATAATCCTGCCAACGGAGTGTCGGAGCTCGGACTGGGGAACGTTTCTCAGGTCTTTTATAACCTCAATGAAAGCGAACTTTACGAACAGGCGATCCGTAACGGCGAAGCTGAACTGACGATTGACGGTGCGCTTCGCGCCGTGACAGGCCAGCATACCGGCCGTTCCCCAAAGGACAAGTTCGTCGTACGTGATGCCTCTACGGAAGACAAAATCTGGTGGGACAACAACAAGCCGCTGTCGCCGGAGCATTTCGCGATCCTGCACAAGGACATGCTGGCTCATGCTGCCGGAAAAACGCTCTACGTTCAGGATCTGATCGGTGGTGCGGATGAGGAGAATGCCCTTCCGACTCGCGTCGTGACAGAGCTTGCTTGGCATTCTTTGTTCATTCGCAACCTGCTGATCCGTCCGGCAAAGGAAAAGCTTGCATCGTTCAGCCAGAAGCTGACGATCATCAACCTGCCGAGCTTCAAGGCTGATCCGGCCCGTCACGGCGTCCGTTCGGAAACCGTCATTGCATGCGACCTGACGAACGGCCTCGTGCTGATTGGCGGCACCTCTTACGCCGGCGAGAACAAGAAGTCGGTCTTCACGGTTCTGAACTACCTGCTGCCCGCCAAGGGCGTCATGCCCATGCACTGCTCGGCAAACGTGGGTCCTGCGGGTGATTCCGCCGTATTCTTCGGCCTCTCCGGAACTGGTAAAACCACGCTGTCGGCAGATCCGTCGCGCACCCTGATCGGTGACGACGAGCACGGCTGGGGCGAGCATGGCATCTTCAACTTCGAAGGTGGCTGCTACGCCAAGGCAATCAAGCTCTCGGCTGAAGCCGAACCGGAAATCTACGCAGCGACGCGTCGCTTCGGCACCGTCCTCGAAAACGTCGTTCTCGATGAAAACCGGGTACCGGATTTCAATGACAATTCGCTGACGGAAAACACGCGCAGCGCCTACCCGCTGCACTTCATTCCGAATGCGTCGGAAACCGGTATTGCCGGTCACCCGAAGACGATCATCATGCTGACGGCGGATGCCTTCGGTGTTTTGCCGCCGATTGCCCGTCTCACGCCGGAACAGGCCATGTACCACTTCCTGTCGGGTTACACCGCCAAGGTTGCCGGTACGGAAAAGGGCGTGACGGAACCGGAAGCAACCTTCTCCACCTGCTTCGGCGCACCGTTCATGCCGCGTCATCCGACCGAGTATGGCAACCTTCTGCGTGAGCTTATCGGCAAGCATGGTGTGGATTGCTGGCTGGTCAACACCGGCTGGACCGGTGGCGCTTACGGCATCGGCAAACGCATGCCGATCAAGGCCACGCGCGCCCTGTTGACGGCTGCCCTGACGGGTGAGCTGAAGAACGCCCAGTTCCGCACCGATGCGAATTTCGGTTTCGCGGTGCCCACGTCGCTTGAAGGCGTCGACAATGCCATCCTCGACCCGCGTTCGACATGGGCCGACGGTGCCGCCTACGATGCGCAGGCGAAGAAGTTGGTGTCGATGTTCGTCACGAACTTCACAAAGTTCGAGGATCATGTCGACAGCACCGTGCGCGATGCAGCGCCGGGCCTTCTGATTGCTGCTGAATAGTAATCCCGTATTCATGGGAGAGGAGGGAGCCCGGCCTCGTGCCGGGTTCTTCCGTTTTGGGCCACTGTTTTCATTTTAGAGGATTTGTGGCATGACCGGCGCGGAGAAAAATCATGGCCAGCGCCCCGCTTTATATCAATAACAGAATAACGATTGCCGGCTGGGAGCTGACGGAGCAATTCGTGCTGGCCGGAGGGCCGGGCGGCCAGAACGTCAACAAGGTTTCGACGGCGGTTCAGCTTTTCTTCGATATTGCCGGCTCTCCCTCGCTTTCAGATCGGGTCAAAGCCAATGCAATCAGGATTTCCGGACGGCGCGTTTCGAAAGAAGGCGTGCTGATGCTGGAAGCCAGCCGGTTCCGCAGCCAGGAACGGAACCGTGAAGACGCTCGTGAACGGTTGAAAGAGCTTATTCTTGAGGCCGCAGCGCCGCCGCCACCGGTGCGCAGGGCGACCAAACCGACCAAAGGTTCGGTCGAGCGTCGTCTGAAAGCGAAATCCGGCCGCTCGGACGTGAAGAAGATGCGCGGCAAGCCCTCTGGCGATTAGAGCGCCGTACATTCTTTCGAACGCACAAAGAACGCTCTAACTATTTGAATCTACACATCTTGCTTTCCAAAAATCGGAAGCGATTTTTGGGCCGATGCGCTAGGCGACATTGCTCATATCAAAGCTTGCGCAGCGCCACTGTCTCTATCCAGTGGTTCTTGCCTTTGCTAAGAATAAGGTCGGCGCGTGGTCGTGTCGGTAGGATGTTCTGGCGGAGGTTTTTCAGGTTGATGTTCTGCCAAAGACCTTCCGCGATGCTCAGCGCCGCCTCTTCGCTGATCGAGGCATAACGGTTGAAGAACGAGTTTGGATCGCGGAATGCGGTTTTGCGAAGATTCATGAACCGGTTCACATACCAGTTGTGAATGAGATCTTCATCCGCATCGATATAGATCGAGAAGTCGAAGAAGTCGGAAACGATCGGCACGATCCGCCCGCCCGCTGGTAAATCCCGCGATTGCAGCACGTTGATCCCTTCAAAGATCAGAATATCCGGCCGATCAATGATCGTGAACTCGTTCGGTAGCACGTCGTAGGTCAGGTGCGAATAGCGCGGCGCCTTGACGTTGGGCTGACCCGCCTTGATCGCAGACAGGAAACGCAACAGCGCCCCGATATCGTAGCTTTCCGGAAAACCCTTGCGCTCCATCAGGTTGTCGCGTCGCAGAACCTCGTTCGGATAAAGAAATCCATCCGTGGTGATGAGGTCAACCTTGGGGCTGGACGGCCAGCGTGCGAGAAGCTCTTTCAGGATACGCGCTGTCGTCGACTTGCCCACGGCAACCGATCCGGCAATACCGATCACGAAAGGCGTCTTGTTGACGTCCGCCATGTTCAGAAAGCGGTTGCGCTGTTCGAACAGAAGCTGCGATGCTTCAACATGTGATGACAGCAGGCGGGAAAGCGAAAGATAGATACGCCGCACTTCGTCCAGATCAATGGGATCGTCCAGCGAACGCAGTCGCTTTACCTCATCACCGGAAAGAGTAAGCGGTGTGTCGGCACGGAATTTGGCCCATTCTTCCGAACTGAAGAAGTGGTATGGTGAATATTCGTCTGCACGAAAATGATCAAGTGTCCCTGGCATGCCTCTCTCCCCGCTGCGTGCCATGGTGATCATGATTTCGGCCTCGATGCTTTTTCCTCGAGGCCGGTTTGTCCCGTCCGACGCTCAAGCTCCGCAAAAACATCGTTCAGGGGAATATCGGCGATCTTGAGAACCACCAGCAGGTGGAAAAGCAGATCGGCGGCCTCGTTTTTCAGGCCGTCGTGGTCTTTTGCAATGGCGGCGATCACCGTCTCGACGGCTTCTTCGCCAAGTTTTTTCGCTGCTCGTTCCTGCCCTGCGGCCACGAGCTTTGCGGTCCAGGATTCATCGGGGGACGCTGCGGCACGCGTTGCGACGATGCGTTCCAGATCTGAAAGGGAAAATGCGTTCATGGTGTATCCTGCTGTCAGTCGAGACGCATGGCGATGCCGTGATCGGCCATGTAGGCTTTGGCTTCACCGATGGAATAGGTGCCGAAGTGGAAGATCGACGCTGCAAGCACTGCGGTTGCGTGACCGTCGCGCACGCCGGCGACCAGATCGTCCAGTGTTCCAACGCCGCCGGAAGCGATGACGGGTACGCGAACCTGATCGGCGATGGTACGTGTCAGCGCGATATCGTAACCGCTCTTTGTGCCGTCGCGATCCATGGACGTGATAAGCAATTCACCAGCGCCGCGCTCGACCATTTTGATGGCGAACTCGACGGCATCGATGCCAGTGGATTGTCGTCCGCCATGCGTGAATATTTCCCAGCGATCCGCTTCACCGCGGCCCGAGACTTTCTTGGCGTCGATGGAGACGACGATGCACTGGTTCCCGAACTTGTCGGCGGCCTGCGCCACGAAATCCGGGTCTTTAACGGCTGCGGAATTGATCGAAACCTTGTCAGCACCGCACAGCAGAAGCTTGCGAATATCGGCTACACTGCGAACGCCGCCGCCGACCGTCACCGGCATGAAGCAATGATCGGCCGTTCGCGACACCACATCGAAAATCGTGTCGCGGTTGTCGGACGACGCCGTGATGTCGAGAAAGCAGAGTTCATCCGCCCCTGCCGCGTCATAGGCTTTCGCGGCCTCGACGGGATCGCCTGCGTCGATCAGATCGACAAAGTTGACGCCTTTGACGACGCGACCGTCTTTAACGTCCAGGCAGGGGATGATACGGGACTTGAGTGTCATGCGCGTGCCCCCTTGATCAATGCCAGTGCCTCTGCCGGGTCGATACGTCCGTCATAGAGCGCACGGCCTGAAATCGCACCTTCGAGCTTTGCCGCATCCGGCTCCAGCATCCGTTTGATGTCATCGATGGAGGCAAGACCACCCGAAGCAATGACCGGAATGGAAACGGCACCGGCAAGTTCGAGCGTCGAAGCCCAGTTGATGCCGGCAAGAATGCCGTCGCGGTCGATATCCGTGTAGATGATCGCGGCCACACCAGCGCCTTCGAAACGCTTGGCAAGTTCGATCACGCCAAGCTCGGACGCTTCCGCCCAGCCCTCGACGGCGACCTTGCCGCCCTTGGCGTCGATGCCGACGGCGACTTGACCCGGAAAGCGCTTGCAGGCTTCGATCACCAGAACCGGATCACGCACTGCGACGGTGCCGAGAATGACGCGGGCAAGCCCGCGCGATAGCCATGCTTCGATATGGTCGAGCGTGCGGATGCCGCCCCCGAGCTGAACCGGATTTTTCGTGGCTTTGAGAATGGCATCGACGGCCGCGCCATTGACACTCTCACCGGCAAACGCGCCGTTCAGGTCGACGACATGCAGCCACTCGAAGCCCTGATCCTCGAAGGCTTTGGCCTGTGCGGCAGGATCGGTGTTGTAGACGGTCGCCTGTTCCATATCGCCGAGTTTTAGGCGAACGCACTGGCCATCTTTAAGGTCGATTGCGGGAAAAAGGATCATGTCAGGGCTTCCAGCGCAGGAAATTCGAAATGAGGGCGAGGCCGAGCGTCTGGCTCTTTTCCGGATGGAACTGCGCCCCCGCCATGTTGTCACGACCGACAAATGCCGTCATCGCACCGCCGTAGCTCGTGGTGGCGATGACATCCGCGGAATGTTTCGCAGCCAGATGGTAGGAATGCACGAAATAGGCGTGCAAGCCGTCGGAGCCGGTCCTGATCCCGTCGAACAGGGGATGCGCATGGCGGATTTCCAGCGTATTCCAGCCGATCTGTGGAATTTTGAGGTTCGGATCGGACGGGGTCATTTCCACCACGTCGCCTTCGATCCAGCCGAGGCCCTTGCTCACGGTCTTTTCCAGCCCGCGGGAGGACATCAGCTGCATGCCCACACAGATGCCGAGGAACGGATGCGCCTTGTGCTCGACGGCCTCGACAAGAGCCTCATGCATGCCGGAGACAGCATCAAGACCGGCCCGGCAATCGGCATAGGCACCAACGCCTGGCAGCACGATGCGGTCTGCGGAGGCGACGTGATCCGGTTTGTCGGTCAGGTCGATGGTTGCATTGATGCCGGCTTCGCGGGCGGCGCGCTCGAAAGCTTTTGTGGCAGAGCGCAGGTTGCCTGAACCGTAGTCGATGATCGCGACACGCATGTCAGCGCCTTCCATTTAGATCGAATAGAAACGATCCTGATGGATCGTTGATGAAGCTGTTCCCAGAGGTTTTCTCCGGATGTGGAGTCCACTCTGGCATGGGGATCGCCACGTCTCTTATGTCTGTGGAGCGTTCTGAGAAATATAGGTCTTCGGCCGTTGAAAGATCAGGGGCGGTGACGATGGATTTCATCTGCCAACCCTTTTTCACAAGCTGGCGGATAAGGAAATTCCGTCCCTCCAGAGCCGTGATAAGGGATATGGCGATGCCGACGATAAAACCTGCGGGTTCGAATCCGGCCAATGTCGAGATTTGTCCGGCCAGAAGCAGAACGGCAAATGCGGCTGTTGCCGCAAGCCACAGCCGATTGACGGCCAGCCACAGCCATGGCGCGACAAGCGCCAGCCAGACAAAACGGTCTGCAATGAAGCGGGTCGTTCTGTGGTCTGTGTCCGGCCCGCCGGGGGCTTCGAGAACCAGATAGCTCGTCATGGGCTTCCTGACAGCGCTTGCGGTCAGGCCAGCATGCCCTTGGTAGAGGGAACGCGGCCTGCCTGCCGGGGATCGATCTCGGTTGCCGTGCGAAGAACACGGGCAACGGCCTTGAAGCATGTTTCGGCGATATGATGGTTGTTCGCGCCGTAATGGTTCAGGATATGCAGCGTGATGCCGGCATTCTGGGCAAGCGCCTGGAAGAACTCGCGCACCAGCTCGGTGTCGAAGCTGCCGATCTTTGGAGCAGAAAAATTCACGTTCCAGACGAGGAACGGACGCCCGGAAATATCGACGGCTGCCTTTGTCATGGTTTCGTCCATGGCGAGATCGAGCGAGGCGTAACGGGCAATACCGCGCCTGTCGCCCAGCGCCTTGGCAATGGCCTGGCCGATGGCGATGCCGGTGTCTTCGACGGTGTGGTGGTCATCGATATGCAGATCGCCTTTGACATCGATTTCCATATCGATCAGCGAATGGCGGCTGAGCTGCTCCAGCATATGGTCGAAAAATCCCACGCCGGTGGAAATTGTCGATTTGCCGGTGCCGTCGATATTCACGCTCACCGAAACCGAAGTCTCGTTGGTTTTGCGGGAAATCTCGCCTTTACGTTCTGCCATCTTGGCCGCTCCGTGAAAATGTTGCCGTTCCTTATCAGCACGGAACGCAAATATCCAGTTATTCCATCGTCTTGTCTAAGGCCGGAAACTGCGCGCGCTGGCGGGACGATTGCAATCACGAAAACCAGACTTACATAGATCCCGAAAGGGCCGGGATACGGCCCGCCAACCCCAGGCCCGGTATGGGCAGACAGGTGTTTGATGACAACTATTATTACAGTCAGAAAGGGCGGCAAGGTCGTTATGGCTGGCGATGGTCAGGTAAGCCTTGGCCAGACCGTCATGAAGGGAAATGCCCGCAAGGTTCGCCGCATCGGCAAAGGTGAGGTGATTGCCGGTTTCGCCGGTGCGACGGCGGATGCGTTCACGCTGCTGGATCGTCTCGAGAAGAAACTCGAACAATATCCGGGCCAGCTCATGCGCGCCGCCGTGGAACTCGCCAAGGACTGGCGCACCGACAAGTATCTGCGCAATCTGGAAGCCATGATGCTGGTTGCAGACAAGTCGACGACGCTTGCCATTACCGGCAATGGCGACGTGCTTGAACCGGAACATGGCGCAATAGCCATCGGCTCCGGCGGCAACTATGCCTTCGCCGCAGCCCGCGCCTTGATGGATACCGACAAGTCCGCCGAAGACGTGGCACGTCAGGCGCTGGATATCGCCGCCGATATCTGTGTTTATACCAACCATAACCTCGTCGTCGAAACGCTCGACGCCGAATAACGATTTTGTCTCACCCGATTTTCTCACCAATGGGTTCTGTGGACCGGGCCGTCATGGCCGGTCGGATCAGAAAAGCCGAGAGGATAGAATGACCACTTTTTCTCCCCGGGAAATCGTCTCGGAACTGGACCGCTACATTATCGGTCAGCACGACGCCAAGCGTGCGGTGGCAATTGCATTGCGCAACCGCTGGCGTCGCCAGCAGCTCGATGAGAGCCTGCGCGATGAGGTTATGCCTAAGAATATCCTGATGATCGGGCCGACCGGTGTCGGCAAGACGGAAATCTCCCGTCGCCTTGCCAAGCTGGCCGGTGCGCCGTTCATCAAGGTCGAAGCCACCAAATTCACCGAAGTCGGCTATGTCGGTCGTGACGTTGAGCAGATTGTCCGCGATCTGGTCGAAATTGGCATCGGCCTCGTGCGTGAAAAGAAGCGCGCCGAAGTTCAGGCCAAGGCGCACGCAAGTGCCGAGGAGCGTGTACTCGACGCTCTGGTCGGCTCGACGGCTTCTCCGGCGACGCGCGAAAACTTCCGCAAGAAGCTTCGCGATGGAGAGCTTGACGACAAGGAAATCGATATCGAGGTGGCGGATGCCGGCTCCGGGATGCCCGGTTTCGAAATTCCCGGCATGCCGGGCGCCAATATCGGCGTACTCAATCTGTCGGAAATGTTCGGCAAGGCCATGGGTGGACGCACGAAGAAGGTTCGCACGACCGTTTCCAAATCCTATGCCGATCTTATTCGCGACGAGTCCGACAAGTTGCTGGACAATGAAATGATCCAGCGCGAGGCGGTCAAGTCCGTGGAAAACGATGGGATCGTGTTCCTCGACGAAATCGACAAGATCGCTGCCCGTGACGGCGGCATGGGGGCCGGCGTTTCGCGCGAAGGCGTCCAGCGTGACCTGCTTCCGCTTGTCGAAGGCACGACGGTTTCGACCAAGTACGGCCCGGTGAAAACCGATCACGTCCTCTTCATTGCGTCCGGTGCCTTCCACGTCGCGAAACCTTCTGATCTTCTCCCGGAACTTCAGGGCCGTTTGCCGATCCGCGTCGAACTGAAGCCGCTGACGAAGGAAGATTTCCGCCGGATACTGACGGAAACCGAAGCGAGCCTGATCCGCCAGTACAAGGCGCTGATGGCGACGGAAGAACTCGATCTCGAATTTACCGATGACGCGATCGATGCTTTGGCCGATGTCGCCGTCCACCTCAACTCGTCGGTTGAGAACATCGGTGCGCGTCGACTGCAAACGGTTATGGAACGTGTTCTGGACGAGATTTCGTTCAATGCGCCTGATCGCGGTGGCTCGTCGGTGAAGATCGATCAGGAATATGTGCGCAAGCACGTCGGCGATCTGGCTGCCGACACTGACCTGTCGCGTTATATTCTCTGAATATGGCCACGAAATCATAAGAAGAGTGCGGCCATATTTGCCGCACTCTTTTATTTTATCAGCCTTGTCTCGCCTTCGCCCCGCAATTTGTTTATGGGAGAGGTTCCGCGTTCCGATTGGAACCGCTTTATGGACGCGGCCGGTATTTCCGAACCTTGTTTTCGACACGCCGGCCTGAGAAAAGGCATTCGCTCGTGCGTAAAACTCTTCTGGCAGTTGCCGTTGCTCTGACCTTTACGACTGTTTCGTCTTCGTTTGCCGAAGCCGCGACAATTGTGCCGCCTGGAAACCGCAATTCGGAACAGCCGGGGGTACCTGGAGCATCCGCCCGCCGGACGAAAGCCTCCAATACGTCTTTCGAGCGCAAATACCAGAAGGTCATCGAGCTTCTGTCCTCGGACAAGGCGCTGATCGGTAAAATCAAGACGACGGCCGGACGCTACGGTATCGATCCTATCCACATGATTGGCGCGATCGTCGGCGAGCACACCTATAACGTCGATGCCTATGATCGCCTGCAATCCTATTACGTCAAGGCGGCCTCCTATGCGGGCAACAGCTTCCGCTTCGGCTACAAGGACGAGTCGGTCGTGCAGTTCCTGACACATCCTCAATTTTCCAGGTGTCAGTCGAAAAAGGATTCCTACACCCTCTGGAGCTGCCGTGAAGATGTCTGGGAAGACAGCTTCCGTGGCAAGACCGTGGATGGTGTTTCTTATCCTGACAACCGTTTCAGCGCCGTGTTCTTTCAGCCCTTCTATGCCGGACAGACCTTCGGCCTTGGTCAGATCAACCCGCTGACGGCGCTCATGCTGACGGACATTGTGTCGAAGACATCCGGGTATGAAAAGCTGGACGAGAACGACGCCGCCGCCGTTTACACCGCGATCATGGATCCTGATCGTTCGCTGGCCTTCATGGCCGCTTCGATCCGCAAATCGATTGATGATTACAAGTCCATCGCCGATATGGACATCTCGAAGAACGCTGGACTTACCTCGACGCTTTATAATGTCGGTGGCTCACAGCAGCGCGCCGCCGCGCTCGCTCAGAAAAACCGCCAACGTGCGGCAGGTGGTGAGCAGCCGCTTTGGCCGGAAGAAAACTATTACGGCTGGCTGGTGAACGATCGCATCAACGATCTGCAGGCTCTCTTGTAAGAATAGGAGATTATCGTTCCCATTATTTCCAATATGGAAATAATATTTGGTCGCTTCCTGTGGTTGACTGTGCCCTCTCTCAATGTCCAATCTGGGACGCCATTGAACACGAGGAGGCGCATGTGAGCCGCACGGATAAATTCGGTCTTTCCATCGATAACAGGCTCTATGCTTTTCTCGTGGATGAGGTTCTGCCCGGCACGGGCATTGAAAGCGAAGCCTTTTTCGAGGGCTTTTCCGCAATCGTGCACGATCTCTCGCCGAAGAACCGGGCGCTTCTCTCAAAACGTGACGACCTGCAGGAGAAGCTCGACGAATGGTATCGCCAGAACGGTGCGCCGGTCGATTTCGATGCCTATGAAAACTTCCTGAAAGAAATAGGTTACCTGCTGCCGGAAGGCCCGGATTTCAGGGTGTCTACGGATAATGTCGACGCGGCGATTGCTGTTGTTGCCGGTCCGCAGCTTGTCGTTCCGGTCATGAATGCGCGTTATGCGTTGAATGCGGCCAATGCCCGCTGGGGTTCGCTTTATGACGCGCTTTACGGCACCGACGCGATTTCGGAAGACGACGGTGCGACAAAGGGGAGGGGATATAATCCAGCACGCGGGGCAAAGGTCATCGCGTGGGCGCGTAACTTCCTTGACGAATCTGCGCCGCTGGAAGCTGCAAGCTGGGCGGATGTCACGGGCTTCAGGATTGTCGATGGCGCTCTGCTGTTGACGGTTGGAGACAAGACGACAGGCCTGAAGGATATCTCCCAGTTTGCTGGCTTTGGCGGCGACATTGCCGCACCGTCATCGATCCTCCTAGGCAAGAATGGCCTGCATACTGAAATCGTCATCGACACATCGACCGAAATCGGTAAGTCCGACACCGCGGGTATTTCGGATGTCATCCTCGAATCGGCCCTGACCACGATCATGGACTGCGAGGACTCGGTGGCCGCCGTCGATGCCGAAGACAAGGTACTGGTCTACAGCAACTGGCTCGGCCTGATGCGTGGCGATCTGACGGAAGAAGTTTCGAAGGGCGGTAAGACGTTTATTCGCAAATTGAACCCGGATCGTTATTACACTGCGCCTGACGGCTCGGCGCTGACGTTGCATGGCCGGTCGCTGATGCTGGTCCGCAATGTCGGACACCTGATGACCAATCCGGCCATTCTGGACAAGGAAGGGCGGGAAGTTCCCGAAGGCATCATGGATGCCGTAGTGACGGGCCTGATCGCACTTTACGACGTTGGCCCATCCGGCCGTCGCCAGAATTCGCGTGCCGGTTCGATGTATGTCGTCAAGCCGAAAATGCATGGCCCCGAGGAAGTGGCCTTTGCCAATGAGATTTTCACTCGCGTTGAAAAACTTGTGGGCATGACGCCAAACACCATGAAGATGGGCATCATGGACGAGGAACGCCGCACGACGGTCAACCTCAAGGAATGTATCCGTGCGGCGAAAGATCGGGTGGTGTTCATCAACACCGGCTTCCTCGACCGCACCGGCGACGAGATGCATACTTCCATGGAAGCGGGTCCGATGATCCGCAAGGGCGACATGAAGCAGGCAGCGTGGATCGCGGCTTACGAAAACTGGAACGTCGATATCGGTCTGGAATGCGGCCTTGCTGGACATGCGCAAATCGGCAAGGGTATGTGGGCAATGCCGGACCTGATGGCGGCGATGCTGGAGCAGAAGATCGCTCATCCCAAGGCAGGCGCCAACACCGCCTGGGTGCCGTCGCCCACCGCTGCGACGCTGCATGCCACGCATTATCACAAGGTCGATGTCACAGCTGTTCAAGAGAGCCTGAAAAGCCGTGGGCGTGCAAAGCTCGCCGACATCCTCTCCGTGCCTGTCGCCACGCGCCCGAACTGGACGCCGGAAGAGATCCAACGCGAACTGGATAACAATGCGCAGGGCATTCTCGGTTATGTCGTTCGCTGGGTCGATCAGGGCGTGGGTTGCTCAAAGGTGCCGGACATTAACAATGTCGGCCTGATGGAAGACCGCGCCACCCTGCGCATCTCCGCGCAGCACATGGCAAACTGGCTTCGCCATGGCGTCGTGACGGAAGAGCAGATTGTCGACACCATGAAGCGCATGGCCGTGGTGGTGGATGGGCAGAATGCAGACGATCCGCTCTATATGCCGATGGCCCCCGATTTCGATGGCTCCATCGCGTTTCAGGCAGCGGTCGAGCTTGTACTGAAGGGCAGAGAGCAGCCGAACGGATACACCGAGCCGGTTCTGCATCGCCGCCGTCTGGAGCTGAAGGCCAGACAGGCTGTCTGATTGGCAGCGCAGGAAAGGCGGCGGGTTCTCCCGCCGTACACTTGCCAAGCAGCCAAATAAAAAAAGCCGCCGGGAATGTTCCAGGCGGCTTTTCTGTATTGCGTGGTTGCGATCCGCTATTACTGGATCACGATGACCTTCGTGTTGCGGCCCGGGCGGACGCGGCTGTAAAGGTCGATGACATCCTGGTTGATCATGCGGATGCAGCCCGACGAAGCGGCGGTGCCGATGGATGCCCACTCCGGCGACCCATGGATGCGGAACAGCGTGTCCTGACCCTTTTCATTGAAAAGGTACATTGCGCGTGCGCCAAGCGGATTGGTCAGGCCCGGGCCCATGCCGGCTTCGACGTACTTCGCAACTTCCGGCTTGCGGTCTGCCATTTCCTTCGGCGGATGCCACATCGGCCACTCCTGTTTCCAGGCGACATAGGCTTCACCGGCCCATGCAAAGCCCGCCTTGCCGACACCGATGCCGTAACGAACGGCGCGATTGCCAGGCATGACGTAATAGAGGAAGCGTTCGCGCGTGTTGACGATGACCGTGCCGGGCTTCTCGGGCGTCTGGAATTCCACGATCTGGCGGCGGAACTTTTCATTGACGCGATTGATCGGGATCGCAGGCAACGCATAGCCGGCATCGGTAACCGGTCCATAGACGTCGTTGAAGATCTGAACCGTTTCAACCTTTGCCGGAGCGACAGCAGGAGCGGCTGCGACAGGCTTGTCGGACGATTGGGAAGTGGTCTCGGCGCAGCCGGCAAGAGCCAGTACTGCCGTCAGACCAAGTGCGGTCAATGATGTACGGATGCGCATTTCGTTCTCGCGGAAAAATCGCCAAATTGTGCGAAAGAGTAGGCTGAATTAGATCATGCCGTTATTTTCCATTAAGCTGCGCTTGGCAAGCCGAAGTGCCGTGGCAACGCGGGCGCACATGTAAATTTGCCGGTTCATTGCCTTTTTGCAACAATAGGGCGCCGAGCGTCCTTCTAGATGCCCAAAGGAGGCTCTATATCTCCTGAAACCGAGCATCGCGCCTTACAGAAATTGGTTTATATTTTTACCATCGATGCCCAGCCCACATATCATCGAATGCGTTACCCATGACTATTCTTTCCGTAACCAGCAACAATCCGCTAATCGATGGCCGCCAGTCGGAAAAGGCCATGTTGGTCAGGCGCGGCGTGCAGAGAATGCTGCATGAGATGCGCCACGCCGTTCTGCCGGAATTGCCTTTGGCCAGTGGACGGCGGGCCGATCTCATCAGCCTTTCTGTCAAGGGCGAGATATGGATCATCGAGATAAAGTCTTCGATCGAGGATTTCCGGGTTGACCGCAAATGGCCGGACTACAGGCGGCATTGCGATCGCCTGTTCTTTGCGACGCATGCCGATGTCCCGCTCGATATTTTTCCCGAAGACTGTGGGCTCATCCTCTCGGATGGATATGGAGCCCATATGCTGCGCGAGGCGCCTGAACACAAGCTGCCGCCCGCCACACGAAAATCCCTGATGCTGGATTTTTCGAGAACTGCAGCCACTCGCCTGATGCTGGCGGAATGGACCACGGGCCGCAGCTTCGAGGAATGACTACCCTTATTTCGGTGCGCGTTTCGCCAAGATGCGTTGCAGGGTTCTGCGATGCATGTTGAGCCGGCGCGCCGTTTCCGAGACGTTCCGTTCGCACATCTCGTAGACCCGCTGGATATGCTCCCAGCGTACCCGGTCAGCGGACATCGGGTTTTCCGGAACCTCTGTCTTTTCGCCCTTACGCTGCGTCAGTGCATTGAACACGTCGTCGGCATCCGCAGGTTTGGCGAGATAATCGAGGGCGCCGAGTTTCACAGCGGTGACGGCGGTGGCGATGTTGCCGTAGCCTGTAAGCACGACGATCTGCGTATCATTCCTGCTTTGCCGTATGGCTTCGATCACTTCCAGCCCGTTGCCGTCTCCAAGACGAAGATCCACGACCGCGTATTTCGGAGGTGTAGCCTTTGATTTGGCGATGCCTTCGCTGACCGACTCGGCGGTGTCAACGTTAAAGCCACGCGTCTCCATCGCCCGGGCAAGCCGGCGAAGGAACGGGCCGTCGTCATCGACGATCAGCAGCGACTTGTCTGCGCCGATCGGATCGATGTCTTCGGTGATCGCCTTGTCGTTGGTAGGAAGTTGATCGTTTGTGTTCATGTTTCCGGCCTTCCGGCAACTTTCTGGTCGTGTTGTGTTCTTATCGCTGCTTCAAATCGGATGGTAAAGCGATCAATGGCTTTTATCGTCCATTAGGGCGCGAGGCCATACGATTGTGATGCGCGCACCACTTTCCGCCACGCCCCTGTTTTCGAAGGTGACGCTGGCGCCTGAACGCTCCAGCAGCGTTTTCGCGATAAAAAGGCCGAGACCCAACCCGCCCGCGCGAGCGTCGTTATGTCGTTCCGTCATGTAGGGTTCGCCGATACGGGCGAGAATATCATGGGCGTAACCTGGACCGTCGTCTTCAATGATGACGCTGACGGTCTGAGAATCATAGGCCGCCGTCACGGTGACTTTTGCGCGCGCGTAGTCCACGCCGTTTTCGATCAGGTTGCCAAGCCCGTAGATGATGCCGGCATTTCGGTTGCCGACAGGTTCATCGACGCGATTGTTTTTTTCAACCAGTTCCAGGTTGATGCCGAATTCCCGATAAGGCGCCATGACCTCTTCGATCAGCGAGGAAAGCGGCAGCCGGCGCATATGTTCCTCGCCGTCCGCAGAGAGCGACGTAAGGCGCCGCAAAATATCCCGGCATCTCTCGCTCTGGCTGCGTAGCAGGGCGATATCTTCGCCAAGTCGTTCGTCGTTCCCGAGTTCTCGCTCCATCTCCTTTGCAACAACGCTGATCGTTGCAAGCGGTGTGCCGAGCTCGTGAGCCGCTGCTGCGGCGAGGCCATCGAGCTGGGAGAGGTGCTTTTCGCGCTCCAGCACCAGCTCGGTTGCGGCAAGCGCGTCGGCAAGCTGGTTGGCCTCGTGCGAGACACGGTACGCGTAAAAAGCCGCAAAGCAGGTCGTGGCAATGATGGCGAACCATGTACCCACGTGCAGCAGAAGCTGTATCGGCAGAGTTTCTCCCGGATACCACGGAACCGGGAAGGGCGAAAATGCGATGGCTGTCGAGCATATCACCGCGAAGGCGAGCAGGATAAGCGAGTGCCGGAGCGGCTGCGAGGCAAATGCGATGATGACCTGCACGCAGATCAAAGGAGCGAAGGGGTTGGAAAGACCGCCGGTAATGTAGATCAGCGCTGTTAGCTGCAGCAGGTCGAAGGCAAGCAGCAGCGTCGCTTCCCATGGTTCCAGACGATAGGTGGGAGGAAAGCGCGCCGTCAGGAAAAGGTTCGCCAATACCAGTGCCGCGATCAGCAGGGAGCAGGCGAGTAACGGCAAGGGAAAATGTAATCCGAGTGCGACGAAGAGGATTGTCGCGCTTTGTCCCGCGACCGCCAGCCAGCGCAGCCAGACAATGGTTTGCAGCCTGATCCGACGGTTGGCACGGCCAAGCCGCGTGGTTTCTATCGCCTGGGCCGCCGTCTTGGCTTCTTTCACCGGTTTCATTTGCTCAGGTTCCGCGTGGTTTTGCACGATTGGTTGGTTGTGCCGATGCCGGATCTTCCGGCCAAGGGTGACGAGGATAGCGGCCACGCATATCGGCACGCACATCTTTCCACGATCCTGACCAGAAACCCGGAAGATCGCGCGTCGTCTGTATCGGTCGGTGTGCCGGCGAGGTCAACTCCAGAACGAGTGGCAAGCGGCCCTGCGCGATTGCTGGATGCGTCTTCAGACCAAACAGCTCCTGCACGCGAATGGAAAGCGTCGGTTCATTACCGTCATATCGTATCGGGTGCCGCTGTCCCGTCGGAGCCTCGAAATGCGTCGGTGCCAGCTTTGCCAGATCACGCACAACCTCATGTGGAACAAGTGAAAGCAGCCCTTCGGAAAGGCTGCCGGCGCGAATCTCCTGCAGGCTGCGTACGCCGCTCTGGAAGGGAACGAACCAGTCATCCAGTCGCAGGATCAGGGCGTCGTCACTGACGTCCGGCCATGGCTCCCCGATGCTGGCGTGAAGAAAACCGATCCTCTCTCGAAGCTGGTCGGCCTCTTTCGAAAAAGGCAGGATCGACAGGCCGAATTCGCAGACGCCATTGGCAAGCGCAAGTGCTGCCTGTTGTCCTTCCGGTCTTGGTAACGGCGTTTCATCAAGAACGATTGCGCCGAGACGCGTTGCACGGCGTGCCCGCACCTGACCGCTTGCCCTGTCGAACAGCAGCTGGTCCTGTGTTTCTATAAGATGTGGCATCTGTTCTTCGATATCGCTGCGCTCGATGGCCGCGGCCGAAAGGATCCGCGGCTGCGCAGCCCGCCCGGTAATGTCTGCCACCACCAGCATCCTGCTTGCCGCCAGCCGTTCCGTTTCGGAAAGCTCCGCACCACGACCGTTCGCCATCACATAGCGCCCGCGCCCGCCCCGCTGGAATGCGATCCTGTCTGGATAGGCGTGCAACAGCAGAGGGCCAACCTGAACCGTTGCGTCGGTCTTTGTCGCCTTGCCACTGATCGAATCGAGCAGGCGGCGTGCCAGCTTGCGGGCCGCCTCCGCGCGCTCGTTTCTGTCCCGCAGAAAGTGCCGCAGTCTTTCGTCTATATCGATCTCGTTACCGCCTAGCCCCTGCTCGGTCAGCATCACGGCAAGCATTGCGGCCTTTTCCCCTGCGCCTTCATTTGCAGCTGCAATCACCATCGCAGAGAGACGTGGGGGGAGAGACAGGTTGCGCATCAACCTTCCTTGTGCAGTCAGGTCACCCTGTTCATCGAGTGCACCGAGTTTTTTCAGAAGCGCGACCGATTCTTTCAGTGCGGTCTCCGGTGGCGCATCCATAAAGGCGAGGCTTGAGGGATCCTTGACACCCCAGTGCGCCAGATCGAGTGCCAAGCCGGAAAGGTCGCTCGCCAGAATCTGCGGTGGGGTGAAGGCGGGCAGGGCGGCTGTCTGCCCCTGATGCCATAAACGAATGGCAATCCCCGGCTCCGTTCGTCCGGCTCGCCCGGCGCGTTGATCAGCGGAAGCGCGCGAGACGCGAACCGTTTCCAGGCGTGTGATGCCCGTGGACGGTTCGAAGACCGGCAATCTCTGGAGACCACTGTCGATCACCACCCGCACACCGTCGATCGTGATGGAGGTTTCGGCGATGGATGTGGCAAGAACGATCTTGCGTCGGCTGCTCCCGGTCGGGCGGATCGCGGCGTCCTGCTCTTTTTGTGAGAGATTGCCGTAAAGCGGTATGACGTCGGTGTTCTCCGGAAAACGGTTCTCCAGCCTGGCGGCTGTCCGTGTGATTTCGGCCTGCCCGGGGAGGAAAGCAAGAATCGACCCTGTTTCTGCGGCGTGGGCCTCGATGATGGCTTTCGCAACCTTTTCGTCCGTCGGTGCGCCCTGCCAGCGGTCTTCATAACGGATGTCGATAGGAAAGGTACGTCCAAGGCTCTGGATGACGGGCGCGTTGGCCATGAGCTGACTGATGCGGTTGATATCGAGCGTAGCCGACATGACGAGAACCCGCAGATCGTCTCGCAGGCCTGCCTGGACATCAAGTGCGAGAGCCAGTCCGAAATCGCCATCCAGCGAACGTTCGTGAAATTCATCGAAAATCACGGTCGAAACACCGGAGAGTTCAGGATCATCGAGAACCATGCGTGCAAAGACGCCTTCGGTCACCACCTCTATGCGGGTTCGTGACGAGACGCGATTATCGAGCCTCATCCGGTAGCCGACGGTATCGCCGACACTCTCGCCCAGCAGCGCTGCCATGCGGCCCGCCGCTGCGCGCGCCGCGAGCCGGCGGGGCTCGAGAAGAATGATCTTGCCGTCGCCCCGCCAATCCTGTTTCAGCAGATTAAGAGGGACAAGGGTGGTTTTACCGGCGCCGGGTGGAGCGGACAGCACAGCGCGCTTTGCCTCCCCCAAAGCGCCGGCAATGTCCTTGAGCACCGCGCTGACGGGAAGTTCTGGCTGGCTCTCTTTGTTGAATACGGAAGCTTCTGTCATGGGAATATGTCTGCGGCGCTTATCTGTCTTTAAATTCGGAACGGTGTCCGGTCCTGTTTTAGTGCACTGCTCCTCTCTTTGACAGGCGAATTAGAACGCACCGAGCGGTAGGGCAGTCCGTTGAACATCGGCGGCCCCGGACATACCTTGGCTCTTACGCGGAAAAAGGGCCACAAATGGTTGCCCACCTGTCGAAAACCTGAAAACATCTTTTAATATCAATGTTCTGTGAGAAAGTGACAGTTTTTTGAA
>NZ_JAOEGC010000003.1:0-1005 GCF_031801495.1 Agrobacterium tumefaciens
GTTGTAACGGTTTCAGTCGCTTCAATGAAGCCACATGAAGCGATCGCAACCAGAGGGAATGTACGCAGGCCCGCGCTGCGTTCATGTTTTTCTCTGTCCCATCCGATCGGTAGCGCCAGGACATAGGCGATCAGGAGTGGCAGAAAGTTCGCGACGACATAGGCCTCGGCCCCTCGGGACAGTAACCAGTCGACCACGTGTTTCCTCCCTCTTGCTGACGATCGAGCGTTGCGCAACTCAACTCGAACTTCGCGTGTTTGTTCCCATCACCAGAAGAGTTGCGGAAAAACTGACCGGGCCTCGTTTCAGAAAAGAGGCCTCGGGAAGCACCTCAATGCTCGATCACAGAAACAAGAAATTCGGAACATTAGGCGAAGTCCTGACGTTGTCTGACAAAGCCTTGCAGCGCCAGAACGACAATGAAAGCGCTTACGAACTGCGGGGGCTGTCCGTGGTCGCTACCGGCCAAAGGAGCGTCACTCGTGGTTCAGGACACTCCGTCGATTTCACAGAGAATCGAACATTCTTAGGGAGACATTACCATGCAGAAGAGCGAAACGCGGCAGCTTGCTGAAGAATATTTGCGCCTCGGAGGAACGCGCAAGGTGATGATCGACGACAATAAAACATTCGTGCGCCAATATGAGGAAGATCCACCTGCAGCGAGCGAGTTTTGGCAGAAGAACATTGCTGGTCTTGACCGTGACACTCTCGAAGATGTCGAATTTTTCCTTCCGTCCATCAACTCTGACGGGGAATCCATGAGTGGGCGGCGCTGATCGCTCTGCGCACAGTCGAATGTTTCTCCGCCCGGAAACGGAACCTTCTCCCATGCATCTCGCTGTAGACAAAGGACCAACAGATGCGAAGTAAAATTCTTTCAACAGATACGAATACAGGCGAGCGAACGTTCATGCTCGTGGCAGAGGTCGGTGACGAAGCGTTCACCGCCATCACGGCATTTGCCAAGGAGAACAACATCAACGCCGCCTCTGTCACGGGTAT
>NZ_JAOEGC010000004.1:0-1682 GCF_031801495.1 Agrobacterium tumefaciens
GGCCGTCGTCATCTCTGATGTCATGAGAGGCGTTTATCCCAGCCGACATCTGGCGCTCGCGGCGGCAAAGCTGCTCGAAAGCGATATGCTGCCGACCGAAGAGGCGAGTCGTCTCGCTCAAACGACTAATATGACCCTGACCGATACCGCAGCCCCCAATCAGGCGTCCCGGTCGCTCCAAGTGCCGGTAGCGGTGCCCCATCAGGTGGATGTTCCCCTGCGAGGTAGAAACGCAAAAATGAGCTTTCCACCGTCGACTGACGGTCGCAATCTCGCGGTGGGTAAAGTCTCGGCGAAATGACGGGCCGGCGCTGGCTCACGCGGTGCGACCGGGATGCGTCGCTATTAAAAAATAGAGCGCAATGGCAGCCGCCAGCGCAAAGACCATCATGGTTTTCCAGGTGCGTTTGCGGCCGCGAAAATCGCCGTCATCCACGCCGACGGGTGAAAACTTCGAATCGAGCCTTTCGCTTAGCGGTCGGTTCAGATCCTGCTCGGGCCTGATGCTTTCCCGTGGTGCATCAGCCATGCCATTATCTTTCGCCTGCATAGGATACCTCCATCTGGGCGCACGGCATCCTAACAACGCTCATCCTCAATTGTTCCGCCCCGAAGCGGTCAGGGGGGAGGGGAATGTCACAAGATGCCACCTTGGGAAGAGATGCGCGACGCCCCGCCAGAACTCTCGCGCATATTTGATAAGTTAGGACGACCGGGCGGCTGAAATCATCCGGCTCAGACGTTATGGTAGGCGCAAAGACATACGAATGCGGTGGTATGCGAGGAGTAAAGCATGCAAACTGTCAAACGCCTTACCATGGCGATCATAGGCATGACTGATACCGTGACGCCGGAAATCAGAATGGCCTGGTTTCATGCCCAGATTAGTCTTGAGGGACCGTATTCCGCCAGTTTCATAGAGAGTGAAGACGCTCTGAATTTACTGCCGCGATTATAGACGTCCGTTACGAGGCAAACGTCCTGCTACGCCTCTCCGAGCAGTTGGAAGGCCAAGCCATTCCCTATCTTTTTTTCGTACCCGATGCGGTTATCGATAGCGAGCCGGGACCTTTTGTCCTCTCCAGGCGTTCGGAAGACATTTGTCTCTGATCAAGGTCGCCTTACCATGCACGGCGATGAAAATGCCTGGCTTGCCAAGAATGCTGGGGGCCGCGGTAAAGGTCAGGGTAACCCCGCTTTCGCGATTGATGTCGCTAACCTTCTTCGTATTCCCATAGGAGAAAAACCATGAGTCGCCTTCGTATTCGACATCACCGTTATTACTCATCGGTCGGCTGGCAATCCTGTCCGGAGCATGGGTGTTGAACATACAGAAATCGATTTTGCTCAACTTCTTAGACAGTTCTTCGATACTCATCGTGTTTGTCATCGAAACCTCCTATCGATCGCCGTCGTTTCGTCTGTGTGCGCTCACGTTCAAGTAGACAGTCATGTTCCACGGGAACACAGCTCGGGACTGGGTGGTTTGCCTACAGAGATCGTAGCGTGCCAATCGGACGTGACGGAGATGATGAACGCATCGGTTTTTCCGATTTCTCGGTGCGGGCAACGAAAAGCCAGACGAGCATCTTTACCCGTCCGCTGCAATCTCGACTCCTATACCCGTGACAGAGGCGGCGTTGATGTTGTTCTCCTTGGCAAATGCCGTGATGGCGGTGAAC
>NZ_JAOEGC010000005.1:0-1920 GCF_031801495.1 Agrobacterium tumefaciens
ATTCCGAAACAGTCTGCCCGTCCTTCGCTTCCATTCAGATCCACCTAACACCGCTAAACGCAACCATTCGAAATTATTCCGATTCATGTCGTGAAATGTTTACAGCATCGGCAGAGCGGCTTCAAACCCTCAATTAGCATGAAGGCGATGCGCACTCACTTCGCATTCCAGTGACGAGGTGAGACACTGGCCAGCGATCACCAAACCTGAGTGGGGAACAAGTTCAGTGGAATCTTGAGATAGGGTGTACCATTGTCTTCAGCGGGCGGCAGGCGCCCGGCATGCAGGTTGATCTGCAAGGCGTGCAGCATCAGGCGTGGAAACGGCAAGATCGCATCGCGTGCCTCACGCGCGCTGATGAATGCATCGCGCCCCGCCTGCAGATGTGGATTTTTCTTCCTTTGCTCCGCGACAGTGCTTTCCCATAGAGCCTCGCGTCCACCCGGCCGGTAATCGTGACCGGTAAACAGCCGCGTATCATCGGGAAGAGCGAGAATTGCATCGATGGAGGACCAGAGTTTCGCAGCGCTTCCACCTGGAAAATCGGCACGGGCGCTACCGCTATCAGGCATGAACAGCGTGTCATGAATGAAGGCGGCGTCGCCAACGACATAGGTGATCGACGCCAGTGTATGGCCGGGAGACAGCATGACCCGGCACGTCATCTCCCCGATCGGAAAACTTTCCCCATCAGCGAACAGACGATCCCATTGTGAACCGTCCGTCATCATTTGCGGCATGTTGTAGATCTTCTGCCAGAGCTTCTGGACCTCGATCACCTTCGCGCCAATAGCGGTCTGGGCTCCGGTCCTCTCCTTGATGTAGGCGGCGGCGGAAAAGTGATCGGCATGTGGATGCGTATCGAGAATCCACTGCAGAACAAGCCCTTTTCTCTTCAGATAGGCTAGGATGGCATCGGCATTTGTCGTTTTCGTGCAGCCTGACTTCTCGTCGTAGTCGAGAACCGGGTCGATAATCGCACAGCTCTTTGTCGCCGGATCGGTCACGACATACTGGATGCTGCCCGTTCGCTCGTCATAGAAGCCTTCGACCAGAGGGTTTGCACTCATGATGACGATTCCGGATGGCTGAGGGTCTGCATAACGGCCGGGTCATTCACATCGCCAATCCGCGTATCGAGGAAGCCACTCCAAACACCGCATCCCTGCATCCAGAACCTCCATCGTGAAGACCGTTGGCGAATTTGGCTGAAAGAGAAGAAGTCGATCCATACTTATGATTGCCCGACGACCACAGCCATCTCAACCATACTGTATGGCTGCGCCCATCATCAAGACAAGCCGGCCGCCGCGACGAGAAGATAGTCAGGAAAACCGCTGCCTTTCATCGCTCCTGAACGTCTCGCGCCGCATTTCGAGATGCATTTCTCGACCACGGCCACTGACCATCGATCTCCGCCTCGAGAGAAAAACTGAGAAACGTGCGGATGAGCACGATCAGTCCAAGAAGACCGACACTTTCCCAGGTCAACGGAGCAATGATAGTGGCGATGATGTCTGCGCCGATCAGGATTTCCAGACCAAGCAATATGCCGCGACCCAGATTGGCCCGGTATCGGTCATAGGCATCTTTCCGTGTTACCGAGGTCAAATCACGCAGGTAGCCAATCGTGGCAACCGCAACGCCGATCAAAATCACACCGACACCAAAAAATTCCAGGCCTGATGCAAGCGGCTTCAACACCGGTGCGATCAGACTTGCCAATCCACCGGCCTCGTTGGCGATATCCATGAGAAAACTCCTTCTGCGTGGGTGAAATCAAAAAAGGCGCGACCTTTGCTGGCCGCACCCTTTGTCTGTCGTTGGCCGTTTCAGCCCTTGATGAAGGCGAGCAGGTCGGCGTTCAGCACGTCGGCATTGACGGTCAGCATGCCGTGCGAGAAGCCGGGATAGGTCTTC
>NZ_JAOEGC010000005.1:1973-2223 GCF_031801495.1 Agrobacterium tumefaciens
CCACCAGTTCTGGATCACGCCTTCCTGAACCGTCGCACCGTCACGGTTGAAACCGTAGAACGGACCGGCCGGAACATCGCGGAAGAACTGCGCACGGTTGGCGGCAAGCGCTGAGCGGAAACCATCGAACACCTCGATCGGCAGACCTTCCGGATTGCCAGCCGTCTTCAGCATCAGCGGCGGAACGGCGGCAACCAGAACGGCCTTGGCGACGCGGCCCGACGGCTGGCCATGCTTTGCGACGTAACGG
>NZ_JAOEGC010000006.1:0-1065 GCF_031801495.1 Agrobacterium tumefaciens
GCCGCGAGCGCCAGATGTCGGCTGGGATAAACGCCTCTCATGACATCAGAGATGACGACGGCCCATCCATTTTCATGCGCGATGATCCCGAAGTCGATGTTCTTTTCCATGGTTGAAACCTCCTTGTTTGGTAGGCCCTAACCACGATTTGAAAAGCTTGTTCCTGACATTGAAGGCGAATGCCGTAGACGAGGCTTGTCCGTACGGTCACCCCTTGGAGGCCGTCGCGGCCATTGCCATGATCAGGTCTTGGGTCGAGAAGGCGCATTTCTCGCAAGCGTCCGGCATAATCCTGCACTTTACCGCTGTTTGGAAGGGCACGCAGCATCGCTTGCTGCTCGAATGTGAAATGTACCTTTTACCTAACATTCCTTCCAGTCTATGCCGTCCGGCCGCGGCACTTCTGGAACAGACGCCACGCAGGCCAACAAGTGGGTAGCCTTTCCGGTCTTCTTCATTTCCGGGCTTTCGCCAAAGAGGGCAATCTGCGCCCGTGTTTCGGCTTGGCCGAAAGCCGGTTAGGTGGCATGCCTGTAGAGGTGAGATCTCTGCAGCCTTCTGCCTGCTTGCGCAGTTCCCACGCTTCGGCGCTCTCGGACTGGAGGCCAGGTGGCAACGGGTTCATCGCGTGCTTGTCGCCAAAGCAGCTTCTCCCGCGGATATGGTCATCATCTCCGGCTGGCCGGGAGGATGACTGGAGAATGGAACAAGAATTTTGAAGTTCGGCTGCTCCGTGACGTGGCAAGGGTCATTTCTGCAAATTCTTACCCAACTTGCTCGCTGTTTCCATGCGATTTTCCGATGTTAATATGATTGCGGCATATTGTTGTTTTCGAGCAGGTGCAAACCGGGCGAACCGCTATGCTTGGATCAGATGTTTTTGTTTGTAACTTGCTGTTGAAGGCCCTCGGTATGGAAGGGCTGTCGCGGCTTTTGAGCCGGATGGAACACGTCGATCTGCGAGCAGGCGATCAGCTAGTTGCGGTTGGGATGCCAGTTTCCCATCTCTGTTTCATCGAGAGCGGTCTCGCGTCCACGGTCATTCATGACGATAGCGGCAAAAGC
>NZ_JAOEGC010000007.1:0-213442 GCF_031801495.1 Agrobacterium tumefaciens
TTGCAGTCGGCTCAACGCAACGCCGCGCAAATGCCTTGGCTATCGAACGCCTGCAGAAGTTTTTCGCAAGAAAATTCTCGCGCAGATGCGGCATGCAAGTTAGCTTTGGATGCCCTGCAAGTCGCGGTTCAGCATGAACTCACATCCCCGGGTCTGATTGGCACCTGGGAGATTGCAGATGGGATTGATAGCGATGAGCGAGCGCGATTTGCAGCGGATCGAGGTTGTGTCGAAAGTCGTTGATGGCCGCATGACTATCGTCGCAGCGGCGCATGTGCTGGCAATCAGCGTCCGGCATATTCAGAGATTGATTGGTCGTATTGAGGCTGCCGTCGCTGCCTCGATCAGACACAAGGCAATTGGTCGCCCGTCGAACAATAAAATCGCCACCGGCGTCCGCGAGTACGTTTTGATTCTGGTGCGCGAACGCTTCCTTGATTTCGGGCCAACGCTGGTGGCCGAGAAGCTCGAGGAAGAGCACGGCGTGACGGTTTCACGCGAGACCTTGCGCAAGTGGATGCAGGATGCCGGTCTATGGCTTTCGAGAAAACAGCGGCGGACGTTTCATCAGCCGCGGTTGCGGCGCAAGGCTTATGGTGAACTGGTGCAGATCGACGGCTCCGAGCACCGCTGGTTTGAGGACCGTGGCCCTGCGTGCTCTCTGCTGGTCTTCGTCGACGATGCGACCGGAAAGCTGATGCAGCTGCGGTTTGTTCGATCGGAGAGCGCTTTTACCTATTTCGAGGCGCTTTCGCTTTACCTTGGAGAGCATGGCGCACCTATCGCCTTTTACTCCTACAAACATTCCGTTTTTCGTGACGCCCGGAAAGACGCCAAGGGCGGGCAAGGCATGACGCAGTTTGGTCGCGCGCTATCGGAGCTGCACATCGAGATTCTTTGCGCCAATTCCAGCCAGGCCAAGGGACGCGTCGAGCGCATGGACAGGACATTGCAGGATCGGCTGGTCAAGGAATTGAGGCTTGCCAATATCAGTGACATGGAGACCGGCAATGCGTTCCTGCCAGCCTTCATCGTGCGATACAATGACCGCTTTGCGGTGACCCCTACCCGCCCCGACAACCTCCATCGGCCTGTCAATCTGGCGCCAAGCAGGCTGAATGACGTGCTTTGCAAACGCGAGCAAAGACACGTCGGCGCACAGCTTTCATTCTCCTATGAGCGCAAACGCATCATGCTTGAGGAGAACGACGTCACGCGCGGCCTGGTTGGAAAGTATGTCGAGACACACGCTTACGCTGATGGTCGACTGGATATTCGATGGAAAGGTCACTCGTTGCCTTACAAGATCTTCGATAAGGACCAGCGCGTGACCCATGCGGCTGTGGTCGAGAACAAGCGTCTCGGCGAAGTGCTGGCCTACATCAAAGAGCAGCAAGATCGAGACCACGCACCTGCGCCAAAGACCAACAGTGAGAAGATCGGCTACAAGCCGAGAGGCCGCAAACCCGGTCCGCGCACGGATTTCATGAATGATCCACTTCCGGCCAAAAGCGGCAGACTGCAGCTTGCCCATTGCTGTCATAAGACGTCGTAATCAAGGTTGTTAGAGAGACCATCATATCTGGCAGGACGAGCAATCCGCAGGAATAGAGCATCGCCCACCATATCGCGTGGTCAAGAAAGAAGACTTCGTACGTTGCATCAAACGCAATACACTCCTCAAATTTATTGCAATTTACGAGACCGCCAAACTCGTTCAGTTTCGGGTTCTAAACATTGCTCGAGGGAGCCAACGATGACGAACAAAGCAAACACACCACGCGTTGAATCTGCGAACCACGGCGTTGCCTGGGAAAAAGCATTTGGCTACGCACAAGCGGTCAAGGTTAAGGATACGATCTATGTTTCCGGTCAGCTGAGCCACGATAGCCAAGGGAATTTGGTCGCACCTGCCGAAATCGATGCCACTGGAAAGCCAGTTTCGTTCGACACCATGGAAGCTCAGATTCGCCAAACTTATGAGAACGCCCGCGTCCTCCTACAACAATTCGGCGCAACCTTCGATGACGTGGTTGAAGAGACACTTTACGTATTGGACGTCGATGCAGCCTTCGGCCCCGCCTCTGAAATCCGGAAAAAAGTTTACGGTTCTGAGATCCCTCAGTTGGCTAGCAACATCATTGGTGTGACGCGCCTCGCCTTTCCCCAACAGCTCGTTGAGATCACGTTCCGAGCGGTCGTGGACCGTTAAATGGCGGCGCGGGTTCTCAGATAGAAAAGCACGGTTTGTCAAAAAGATCGCGCAAGTCTATGCCTTGTACGGCAGCGTGGTTACTTCCTCGATTGTCTCCATCTGGGGTGACGATCGAAGGAAGCTAAAGCCAAAAGGGAGCGTTATCACCCGCCCCCTCCCTGACCTTGCAACCCGGCCCAGCCGGTCCGGTCGGGGGCTGATTGTTTGAGCCAGTGTCGCACTTCTAACTGGCTGGCAGACCGACAGGTGACATTCCAACTTTGCGAAATCCGCGACATTTCAATCTTGCCGCCCCATTGAGGGTGTAAATAATATGTCGAAGTGCGATATTACAATTATTTCAATAGCTTAACTTTGGAGATTCTTTCTTGTCCGGATGCTATACGCAGTTGACCCTCGCCGATCGCCGCCTTCCTCACGTCTCGTTGATTAGAAAGTCACGATCAACTTCATGGCCCGGTGGCTAGGACGCCACAGGTCGATCATCTATCGTGAAATCCGTCGCAACACCTTCCATGACAATGAACTACCCGAGTACACTGCTTACCGCGGCACGATCGCTGATGAACTCAGGCGCGAGCGGCGGCGGCGCAAGCTTCGGCGCTATCCAGAGCTTCGTGCCGAAGTCATTCGTCAGTTGGAGGCACGCTGATTAGCTTCTCCAAAAAAGTATTGACATCGGCCAGCGATAAGACAGCGCCGGCAGGAACAGCAAGGCGAAACCTATTCCGGCGGAGATTCCACAGCGTCGCGTAATCCGCCGACCGCGAAAATTGCTCGTCTGACCGAAATGTGCATTAGTGGCTGCAGCATCCGGCATCTCTCGCTGCGGTGCTCAAGCTTTGTCCTACGACCGTGCTGACCCTGTTGCATTTAACCCATCGCCGGAGCGCCATTCAAGCCTGATCTCGCAGGAATCGATCTCCGGATAGGTTTGAGGTCGAGGCACACATCCTCGCCGCAGGTAACTATTGCCCGTCAACGCAACGGTCCACTGAACGTGCCGACCGACACCTGAAGTAGCGCGGAAAAGGCCGTTTTGAACTCCTCCTCGCTCAGGCTGCCCTTCCCGGTCTTGTCAAGCTTGTTCCAGTGATCTACCACGTCGGAAAGATGGGGCTGCGATCCATCCTGTCGTGGTTTCATGTTGTTATCGATGAATTCGTCTCGTTGGACGATGCCGTCGTGGTTGGTGTCGTTTCGATCGAAACTGCTTCGGGCCAAATGGGACTGCAGAGCTGCTGCGGCGCTGTCGCCAGAAAATGAAACTGTTCCGCCTACGCTCTGACCCGATGGAGACGTTTGCTCGCTCGCAGCTTCTATGCCTCTATCAGTCCTAATCTTTGGCTGCAACAAATCGTAAATTGAGCCTGGGCCCGAACCGATCCGCATAGAAACCTCCTATTGATAATGCCCGATGGCGCTCGTGATGAATGCACATATAAGCTTGAGCGAAACTGTAGGAGAGCGATTACGGACGGGTCGTAGCTGAGGCCGGAGCGGCTCTGCAACAGGGGGCTAGCACCCAGCTCATCATCGATTCAGATGTTTCATGAAAGCCACACACCACGAACGCCATACGTTCAACTTAGTCCTTTCTGAGGTATGGCTCACTGCAAGGCTCAAAACACCGAGCAAATGTCTCCTCACATAATCCGCTCCCGTACTTCACAGAGGAGAATGGCCATAAAAGCGGATGCGGCGGCAGTCGGATTGGGACAGCTGCATCGTTGCGCCTACCTGGGCGAACACCGCACCGACGATCAGCGATGGTTCCGTTCCCCCCGACAACGAAAACTAGCTGGCACATGACGTTACCAAGTCTGCGCTCGTCTACGATACGAAGGACGCGAAGGTGACGCTGGTCTACCGAGAGCCCGTGCGGCTCGGCGGGTGGAAAAGCGGCGCGGAACCTCGGGCGGTTGCTGGTGTAAGGCCCTATGCTCGCGAGACCGGAAAGAATATGAGGTTGGTCACCCTATCATTGGTTTCGATCCCGCAGGAACGAAACGAAGGCCCGCATGGAGGCACTTAGATGGCGGTGTCTCGGGTAATACAGATGGAGGCCGGGATAAGGCGGCGTCCATTCTCCCAGCAGTTCGACCAAGGCGCCAGCTTCAAGAGCGGCGGAGGCCATCCACTTCGTCACGTAAGCCAGGCCGTAACCGTGGACTGCCGCCGCCAGAATGAGCCTTGAATTGTCTAGGACGAGGCCACCAGTCGTCTCGATGACGAGTGCCTCCCCTCGCCTTTCAAACTCCCAGCGGTACAGGTTGCCTCCCGGCATACGAAGCTGGATGCACCGATGGCCCCTGAGTTCGGCCGGCGATCTCAACGGGGGACGGCCTGCAACATACGACGGTGCGGCGACGACGATATGCTGCTGCATCGGTCCGACCGGAATTGCCACCATGTCCTCCGAGATAATCTCGCTGGAACGGATGCCGCAATCGAAGCCGTTTTCGGCAATGTCCACAAGTCGGCGCTCGCTGACGATTTCGACGCGCACGTCAGGAAACGCCGCCATGAATTCGAGCACCAATGGTGCCAGCACCTGCTCCGCAGCCGTCGCATCCGCGTTGATCCGCAACGTCCCGGAGGGCTTGGAAGTGAGTTCGCCCAATTCGTCCGCGGCGTCGGCGATCTCAACCAGTGCCGGGCGAAGTCTGGCGAAGAACCGCCGGCCTGCGTCGGTGAGCGATACGTTGCGGGTGGAGCGATGGAATAGCTGCACATTGAGGCGGCTCTCCAAGCTCGCGACACTGTGGCTGAGAGCGGAAGGACTGAGGCCGCTGCGTCGAGCGGCCGCGCGGAATCCGCCGTACTCGGCAACCGCTGCGAAGGCCGCCAGCTCCGCTGGCGACAACGCGCCGACCGTTCGAATTCTCTCAGCATGCTGTTCTGTGTTGTCCATCTAATCAGCACAATGAAGAAGTGATACGTCAAAGGCAACACTTCAGGAAAGGAAATACGATGTCCCAGCAAATTCCATTCGGCTTTACCTCGACCGCATTGGAGGTTCTCGCCGGTGTCGACCTGTCTGGCAAGACCATGATCGTAACCGGCGGGGCGAGCGGCATCGGCATCGAAACGGTAAAGAGCCTAGCCACCGCCGGTGCGTCCGTAACCATTGCTGCGAGACGCGTTGACGCCGCGGAAGAAGTCGCAAAGGGCTTGAGGACGGAAACCGGAAATTCGAAGATTGAAGTCCGCCCACTGGATGTCGCCGACTTGAATTCTGTACAGAAGTTCGTCAACGACTGGGACAAACCGATCCACGCCCTTGTCAACAATGCTGGCATCATGATGGTGCCGGAGCTGGAACGGACCGCAGAAGGCTGCGAGCTGCAGTTCGGCACGAACTTCCTCGGCCACTTCGCGTTGACGATGGGGCTGCATCGCCAGCTTGCCGCTGCCAATGGAGCACGCGTTGTATCGGTCAGCTCGACCGGCAGTCTTTTCGGCCCGGTCATCTGGGATGATCCCCATTTTCATTTCACCCGGTACGACCCGCTTCTAGGTTATGCCCAGTCGAAGACTGCCTGCATACTGCTGTCGGTTGGCATCAAGGAGCGCTGGGCATCTGACGGCATCGTCTCGAACGCCCTCAATCCAGGGGCAATCGCGACAAACCTCCAGCGACACACCGGCGGCCTCAAGACGCCCGAGCATCTCCGCAAGAACCCTCAGCAAGGCGCCGCGACATCGGTGCTGCTAGCCGCCTCACCGCTGGTCGAGGGCGTCAACGGTCGATACTTCGACAACTGCCAGGAGGCCCATCTGACTGCGCGCCGACCGGAGGGGAAGCTCGAAGGTGTTGCGCCTTACGCGCTCGACAGCGCCAATGCGGACCGGCTTTGGGAGATGGCATTGCGAATAGTGGGAGAGCCGAAATGAGCGACGCCCTTCGCGTAGGATTCATCGGCCTCGGCGACCAGGGTGCGCCGATGGCTGCTGCGATCGCCGCCAAGTTCGATTTACACGTCTGGGCGAGACGTGCAGTCTCGTTCGATGCTCTTGGCAACGCCCGGCACGTAAGAGAGGCTGACCCTGTCGAACTTGCTGCAAACGTCGACCTGCTGTGCCTGTGCCTGCGTGGCGATAGCGATTTGCATGACCTCTTAGCTAACCGTTCGTTGCTCCAGGCATTGGGCAAAGGGGCGACCATTGTGAACCATGCAACCGGCGATCCCGCTGAAGCCGAGAACTTTGAACGTATCACCGGGGAGCTCGGCGTGCACTTTCTCGATGCGCCGGTCAGTGGTGGGCGACCTGGTGCGGAAGCACGGTCGCTGACCTGCTTTGTCGGAGGCCGTGCTGAGGCACTTGACGCAAGCCGAACTGTTATCGAGTGCCACAGCACTCATATCGTCTCAATGGGTCCGGTCGGTTCAGGCCAGATGGCGAAGCTCTGTAACAACGCTCTTACAGTCTCGAACCTGCGCAACATTGTCGAGGTGTTCGCGATGGCGGAGAAGCTGGGCGTCTCCCTCGCGGGCCTCCGAGACGCGTTCGATCACAGCAGCGGCGGAAGCTTCATCCTCCAGGCTCTGGGTACCAAGGTGACGGCGGGCAACGCAGCACATATCGCCCAGCTGAACCGGGCGGACGTCAACGAATTCGCGGCTGCGATGCGTCGGAAAGGCTTAGATCCGACAGCGGTCCAGGAATGGGCGATCAAAGCCCCCGACGGACTGGAAGCGCTGGTCCAGCGTCTGCAGTAAAGAATTGTAGCCGACAGAGGCAGATACCTAATGCCGCGCAAATCCGCCCACCATCATCATCCGTACGCGTTCGCCCCGGTACGAGGCCTGATTGAAACAAACGCTTGGATTTTCAGTGCTGTAATCAGCGAGGCGTTCATTGCAAGAAGCGTGACAGTTGCCACCGCGCTGCGCAGTCCGCGCCGATACCCGGGCACGGTTCGCCTTCCAAATGGCGATAGCAACCTTACACTCACGCTGTGAAATCCTTGCCTATTTTAAGCGCTTATCAACTTTGGCTGTTCGTAGCATTCTCCGTCTCACAGCACCAAGAGAAGCGACTTATCGTTTACCCCGCGAGGATAATGCAATGTCAACCGCCCAAAACGCCATCTGCCGCTCACCGAGCACAGCGGGGCTGTGCCTGATAACGGGAACCGCTCTGGCGGCTCTAACCGAAGCGGTATCCGGCACCGTGCTCTCGTTCGCGCGCCTTGATATGATGGGCGATGCCGGAGCAACCTCGGACGAATTCGCCAGGATGGATTTTGGCTACACAGCGGCCAAACTGATCGCGTTCGTCATGGCCGCGTGGCTGGCGGGTCGCTTCACTCTCACGAACTCGCTGCTCGCCGCGACGGTTACGATGACGGTCGCCTCCGGTCTCGCTGCATACACGCACGACCTTCAAGTGCTCTTTGCGATGCGGCTACTTCAAGGGTTCTCCGGCGGCCTCATTCTTGTGAGCGCCCAAGCGTTGCTGCTTAAATCATTCGCCAAGCCTCATCAGGCATTGATCCAAAGCGTCTACGCCGTTGCCGCCGTTGTCGCGCCGGCGACTCTCGTTCCATACGTACATGGCTGGTTGCTGGACGCCCATTCATGGACCTGGATATTCTTGGTTAACGCCCTGATCGGCGTCGCAGCTCTCGCATTTCTCCCCTTCGCGCCTGCCGAAAAGGAAGTCACGCCTCAGCCACATGAGATGAATTGGTATGCTATCGGCCTCTTCATGACTGCCACCTCATGCCTGACCTATGTGTTAAATCAGGGAAATCGCTGGGACTGGTTCGAAGAACCTTCAATCTTGGTGCTGACTATCGTCGGCGTTGCCGCCCTCGTTGCCATGTTCGCGTTTCAGGTTTTCGGTGATCGCAAGCGCCGTCTGCTGGACCTTTCAATCTTCATGAATGGTGGCTTCAGCTTTGGCTTTCTCGCCAGTTTCGCCGCGGGTTTTGCACTTCTGGGAAGTAGCTACCTCATCCCGTCTTTCGCGATCTCGGTGTTGCGGATGACCCCAACTCAGGCGGGAGAGCTCCTCCTGCCAAGCACCGCCGCGTTTATCGCGACGCTATTCCTCACCGCCTTGATGATCAAACGCGGAACATCGCCGGCCGCCACCATCCCGCTTGGCATCCTCGGTCTGATGCTCTCCATGTGGATGCTATCGGGTTCGACCAGCGAGAGCGGCATTCCCGATATGCTTCCTGGCGTTCTCGTCCGCGGGTGCGCTCTGGGTTTCCTGTTCCTTTCGGTCACTCTAATTACCATGCTTGGATTGAACGGTTCGAACATTGTTCTCGGCGTCGCTTTGTTCAACATCGGAAGGCAGACCGGCGGTTTGTTCGGGATATCGTTCCTCCAGACCTTCATCGAAGACCAGACCGCTCAGAACCGCGCGATCCTCGCCTCCCATATCACTTCGGGTCGGCCGGAGGTTATTGAACGGCTGTTCGGCGTTACCCACTATCTCTCCACCCACGGACTTGAGTACGGATCGAGCAAGGCCTCCGCACTTCTGATCGGGAAAGCGGTCGCCCTGCAATCGACGACCATTGCATTTAACGCGGCGTTCGTCTCGGTCGCCCTGTTCTTCCTCCTCGCCGCTCCAGTCCTCGTATTCTCGAAGTTCATGATCGGGAAGTTGATCACAAGACGGATGCACGGTTCCAGCTCGTCGGCGCCGTAGGTTCGCGCCGCGACGTCGGAAAATTGATGCTCGACATGGACGGTCTGATAACTCGCGTTCGGCAAGGTGCGAGTATGGCTGGTTGTCAATGCCCGCGCGCCGTTGGTCAGAGCATCCACTTTCTGTGTTCGGCAAATCTTTCAACGAGTAGATCGATAAACAGACGGACCTTGGTCGGAAGATGGCTTCGATCCGGGAACAACGCGTCAATTGAAAACTCGATGCCGCGGTAGTCGGGCATGTTCGTGACCAGACGTCCTTCCTTGAGATCGTCGAAGACGAGGAAGCTGGGCGCGAGAAAGATTCCCCTTCCTTCGATCGCCAACTGCCTGAGCGTCTGGGCGCTGTTTGAAACGACGTTCCCGTCGATCTTCACCTCGTCCTGCTCACCAGTCATCGTTTCGAAACGCCATGTGGCACCATATGCGTAATTCGAGTACTGCAGGCAATTATGGTCCGTGAGATCGGCCGGCCGCTGGATTCGCGGATGGGACTTCCGGTATTCGGGCGATGAGACTAGGAAATGGCGCCAGGGCGTCAACTTGCGGGCAATCAATCGGGAGTCCCTGGGCGTCGCTCGAATTACCAGATCATAGCCCTCGTCAATCATATCGATCATCCGTTCGCCGATATCGAGCTGAAGCGAAATCGACGGGTACTGCTCAATGAACTCGCTGACAAGCGGCACCAGAAACGGTGCGATCGCCGTTGCGGTATAGATCTTGAGCTTGCCACGCGGCGTCGATGTCAACGAGCTGGCGAACTGATCCGCGTCCTCGAGATCGGCAAGGATCTGTGAGGATCGGTCGTAATAGAATTTCCCCGTCTCGGTCAGGCTGACCTTTCGGGTGGTCCGGTTCAAAAGTCTCACTCCAAGACGCTCCTCAAGCGACTGGATGTGGTTGGCCACCATCGTAGTCGACATGTTCAATCGTCTCGCCGCGGCCGAAAATCCTCCACATTCAACCACTTGACCGAATACCGTCAGGCTTGTCAGTCGATCCATTCAATGCTCCGATTATCACCCCAGACTTTACGATCCTTTCGCTTTTTTCGAGATTATCAGATCATGCTTCAAGGCGCATTCTCCTTCACACAGATTAAATCGCTTCTTTATGGAGCATGATCAAAGGAACCGGAAAATGGTTGAGCTGGCCCGTAACACGTCTTTCGAGATCGCCGCCACGCCGTTGGACACTCCCTCCCAAGGGCAGATAAAATCCACCGACACACCCGCGAATTCCGGCAAAACGATGGGTGTCGTCAAACGCTCCATCTTCGGACTTATCCTTCTTGCCGGCGCCGCATACGCGGTCGACTGCGGGTACGATTACTGGACGGTCGGACGGTTTACGCAGACCACCGAAAACGCCTACGTCAAAGCAGACTTCACTGCAATCTCCTCGAAGGTCTCCGGTTACGTCAAAGAGGTATTGGTCGAGGACAACCAGGTCGTGACGGCAGGGCAGGTTCTGGCACAGATCGACGACAGGGACTTCCAGACGGCGCTCGCACAAGCGAAGGCCGATCTGAACGCCACCGAGGCGGCAATCGCCAACATTGACAGTCAGATCATTCTGCAAAAATCGGCAATCCTGCAAGCAATGGCGGCGCTCAACGCGTCGAAAGCCTCGTTGAAATTCGCTCTGTCCGACGCCGAGCGGAACGTTCGGCTGATTTCCTCCGGAGCCAGCAGTCAGGCTCGCGCCGAGCAGAGCCAGTCACTTCGCGATCAGGCGTCTGCCGCGGTCGAACGTGATAAGGCCGGACTGGTCGCTGCGGAAAAAAGGGTTCCCGTCCTCATGACGCAACGCAATCAGGCGGTCGCGCAGCGCGAAAGGTCTCTCGCGATCTTGCGTCAGGCGGAACTCAACCTCTCCTACACCAAGATCGTCTCCCCGGTGAACGGCACAGTGGGTGCGCGGTCGATCCGCCTGGGTCAGCTCGTAGCGGCCGGAACGCAACTCATGGCGGTCGTTCCGCTTGACGCCGTTTACGTCGTCGCCAACTACAAGGAAACGCAGCTTGCCCATGTTCGAGCAGGACAGCCGGTGGAGATCGAAGTGGACGGGCTACCCGGCGCCGCAATCAAGGGACACGTCGATAGCATCTCGCCCGCAAGCGGCCTCGACTTCTCGCTTTTGCCGCCAGACAACGCGACCGGCAACTTCACCAAGATTGTGCAGCGCATTCCTGTCAAGATCGTCATCGACGATGCTACAATAAAAGGGTTTCTCCGCTCCGGTATGTCGGTCGAATCCTCGATCGACGTCAAGGATGCCGCAACCACACCACACTAGCTCTGAACGCGTATCGTAAGGCGCAAGAAGCTGCATGCCGGCGCGCATGCGGAGAAGCTTCCCAGATCGCAGACCAGGAGCAATCATGCTTGCCAAATATCAGAATTCCGCCGCTCCAGATTCGAACGGCCTTTTGCACATCATCGAGTGGCTGTCGGGAGACGAATGCAACGCCGTCGACGACATCGGACTGGTGGCGCATCTTGGAAGGAAGCTTCACCAGCTTGGAATTCCGGTCGACCGCCTGACGCTTCACATGACCACCCTGCATCCCGATCTGGTGGGACGGACGATCGCATGGGCACCAAGCGAGCCAATCGAAATCCACGAGCGCGACCGCACAGGTTGGGCGCATTTTTCTGGAAGTCCAATCACCCGCGTCATGAAGTCGCGTGACGTGCTCCTTCTCTCGGCGAATGACGACGACAGGGATCGTTGGCAGCACATAGATATCTTCGCCGGTCGCTCCCTCAACCAGTTAATCGTCGCCCCCTTGTGCAATGCCGACGGTCCGGTGAGCGTCGTGGTCTTCGGCACCCGCAAGGCGACGGGCTTCACCATCGGCGACCAGCAGATGCTCCTTCGTATACTGCCGGCGCTTCGGACGACCAGTGAGCTGCGGGTGCTGCGCCAAGCCGAACTGTCTCTCCTAGACACCTACATAGGCCCGATGACGGCGCAGCGGATACTGGCGGGTCGAATTCGTCGGGGGGACGTCGAAACGATCGAGGCGGCACTTCTGCTGTGTGACCTGCGCGGATTCACAGAACTCTCCAACAACCTTGATGCAACCAGGGTTCTCGATATTCTCAACGGCTATTTCGAGAAGGTCATCCCGGCCATCACGGGTAACGGCGGCGAGGTTCTCAAGTTCATGGGCGACGCCGTCCTCGCGTTCTTCCCTGGCCATTCCGCCGCATCGTCCTGTGAGGCGGCGCTACGGAGCGCATCGGCAATCATCGAAGATTTGGCGAGCTCGCAGTTTCATGGCCTCTCGGTAAGCGTCGGAATAGCGCTCCACTACGGTGAGGTAACCTATGGCAACATCGGATCCGGCCGACGGATGGACTTTACGGTGATCGGTCCTGACGTGAACATGGTTAGCCGAATCCAGGCAGTCAGCAGTGAACTGAGACTGCCTTTGCTCATGTCGGAGCGGTTTGAAAATGCCGTGGCAGCCGACACCGAATCGGCCGGCCACTACTCCCTGAAGGGTTTTCCAGATCCGGCCGAACTATTCACATCCCACTCAGCCTAATAGGTTTATCCAGTCACGCCAATTGCACGAGCCGCGCAACGATGTCACGTAATTGGAGTTGAATCTGCCGAGCGGGACCTTTTCAGTCGGACGCGACAGGACGGTAAACATCACAGTTTTTCCGGTTTCCCGCGATGGCCAACAAAAAGGCAGACGAGCGCCCCAGCTGCCGGGCATCGCCTTACCCCTCATTGGTAGAAGTTCAGTTTTCGAGCAAATATGGGCTCGCGCGGGTGTAACAGCGAATCAGGGTGGTCACGCGCTCGGCCTCGCAGTGCACTCCGTAGCGACTACCACGGCACAGCCGTTCACCGGTTTTTCAAAGTCGCTCCTTCGGAAGGACTGAGTTAGCTTGGATGCGATATAGACAATGATAGATAATGCCCGGTGATGCGGGACTCCAAGCCGCCAAGCTCCCTGATATTGGCAACATTAACTTCCCCACACCCTCCGCAATACATCATTGCCATGACCGGTCGCCTCTGGATGATAGCGCGGGTTTTGGTGCATCGGCACGGGCCTATTTCCGGGCTTAAGCCAACGAGCGCTCTTGTTGTGATGACGGAACCGTGTTGCTGCGCATGAAGTCCGTTGCACACGGGCGCACTGATTGGTTCGTCTTGTTCTCCCTAGTCTCAGCATAGGCCCTCCGGTTCGGGTTCGGCATCGGGAATGCACGTGGCAAGTTTTCTCACGAACGCCGTGGAAAACCCGTTGACACCCGAAATCGCCGCAGCTACCGTACCAATCGGTAAAGTATTTACCGATTGGTACACAAACAGCTCGCGAAGGTATACTCATGTCACGCCCTCCACTCCCCCCGTTCACACGCGAAACGGCAATCGAAAAAGTCCGTCTGGCCGAAGACGGCTGGAACAGCCGCGATCCCGCCAAGGTCGCGCTTGCCTACACTGTCGACACCCACTGGCGAAACCGCGTCGAATTCGCCACCAATCGTGAAGAAGCCCAGGCATTTCTGACACGGAAATGGAACAAGGAGCACGAATACCGCCTCATCAAGGAGCTGTGGGCCTTCACCGGCAACCGCATAGCTGTGCGGTACGCCTACGAATATCGCGATGACAGTGGTCAATGGTTCCGTGCGTATGGTAACGAGAACTGGGAGTTCGCAGAGGACGGTCTGATGGCACACCGCCACGCATGCATCAACGAAATGCCGATTGCCGAGAGAGATCGCCTGTTCCATTGGCCGCTCGGCCGTCGTCCGGACGACCATGCCAGCCTCAGCGATCTGGGGCTCTAATCATGGCCCGCACGGTCGCTGAAAGATCCGACGCCATCGCCTCCCTGGCCGAAGTGTTTCGCGAGCATGGATACGAAGGTGCGAGCCTTGCCTTGATCGGCAAGGCCACCGGTCTGGGCAAGGGCAGCCTTTACCACTTCTTCCCGAATGGGAAGGAGGAGATGGTCCGGGCCGTGCTCGCCGAGATCGAGCAATGGTTTGAAGATTCCGTCTATTCTCCCCTGCGAGATGGAGACGATGCCGATGCAGCGATCTCGGCAATGCTCGATGAAACCGCGAAATACTTCAGATCGGGCAGGCGCGTCTGTCTCGTCGGTGCCCTGGCTGTTGCCAACACCAGAGACCTCTTCGCGCAGGCCATCCGGGGTTACTTCGTCGCCTGGGTAGACGCTCTGCAGGCAGCGCTTGTCCGGCAAGGTCGTAACGCTGAGCAGGCACGTCTCCTCTCGGAAGACGCCGTTCTCGCCATCCAGGGCGCGATCGTCCTCTCCCGGGCGCTCGACGAGCCCGCCGTCTTCCAAAGGGCTATCAACCAGTTGCATGAGCGCTTGGTGGGCGCAGGTTGATAACTGTTTTCCACCAGCGGACTCGGCTCAACCACCCTATGCCATCGGGGCATCCGCCGTGCTTACCTCGCCACCTTCGCTATTGAAGGGAACTGGACCCAAAGCCCAGGACCTAAATCAGGTTGAAAATGGAATGTTTTGCTCACGGGTATCGACGGCATCATGCGCTTAGCGGAGCCCACCAATCAGGCCAGTGCCGTTGATGCCACTGATGACTTTCCCTACGGCTGCAACCCTGCGCAGCGTGCAGTATTGCGGATATGTGTCTCCATTTCACTGCATGCTCCATCTGCGTCATTGTTCCTCAGGGCAGCTATGATGCGGCGGTGCTCTGCAATGGATTGCCGCATTCGTTCCGGATCTGTGATCGGAATCGGCTGGCGCTGAGTCTCCGTCACCTGATCTCTCACAGTCTGGTATAGCGCTTTCAGCATGGTGTTGGAGCAGGCGGAAACGATGATGCCATGAAACTCCAGATCGGCCTCAACATTGGCGAGCAGGTCTTGATTGGCCCAGCAATCCTCCATGGTCTTGGTCGCCTTCTCCATCATATCGAGCTGTGCCTGGGACAGTCGTCCAGCGGAAAGACGCGCAATCTCGCCCTCGAGCAGGATGCGGGTCTGGAAGACATCAAAAACAGAATAACTTTCGGAATAACGCCATGGCGCCATGTTCCCGGTTTGGCCGGCCGCCCCATCACCGGCGGCCACGAATGTTCCCCGCCCGGCTTCCGTTTTAAGCAATCCCAATGTCTCGAGCGTCAGTAGGGCCTCGCGCAACGACGCCCGGCTGATGCCGAATTTCTGGGAGAACTCGCGCTGAGAAGGGATTTTCTCACCTGCTTTCAATTGTCCAGACTGGATCATACCCTGGATTTTGCGGGCAACCGATTGTGGCAAAAGCGTTTTGTTGAGCATCCGATCCCCGTTCCCCTGAAACCCGCACTGCCTCTTTCGATACATTTTTCAAATGAGATCTTGCAAACAATTAAAGCGCGTGCTTGTCTGGTCATACTGGTCTGACCAGTTAGACCAACGTAGATTGGCTTGAATGATAAAACAAGGGGTTCTAAAATGCTTCACGTTTCGCGTGTCAAAACTACATTCATAGCCGGGCTGATCTCGGCGCTCGGCGTCTTCCACGCCCAGGCTGCCGATCTGACGGTCGGTGCCAATATCGGCAACGTTCCATGGGAATTCCAAGATGCCAGCGGCAAGGTCGTTGGCTTCGAAGTCGATCTCGTCAACGAAATTGCAAATCGACTCGGCAAGTCGGTGGAGTTCGTCAACACACCGTTCAACGGTCTCTTCCCCGCTGTTCAGTCCGGCCGTATCAACATGGCGATTTCATCGATCACCATCACTGAAAAGCGTTTGGCGTCGGTCAGCTTCGCCCAGCCATATTATGATAGCGACCAGTCTCTGACCGTGACAGCAGCTTCCGGCATCACCGGCCTCAAGGACATGGGGGGTAAGGTTGTCGGCGTAGACACCGGATCGACGGGCGACATGTGGGCAGAAGCCCATAAGGGTGACTATAAGCTTGGCGAAATCCGCAAGTTCGAAGGCTTGCAGCCCGCCATGCTCGATCTCGTTGCCGGCCGCGTCGATGGCTATATCTCCGATATTCCGGCACTACTTTACTACGCCAAGGACAAGCCCGAGCTGAAGGTTGTCGAGCGCATTCCAACAGGCGAAAAATACTCGATCATGTTCAACAAAGGCGATCCGCTGGCAGCTGACGTCAATGCGGTCATCACCACGCTGAAGGGCGAAGGCTTCATAGCCAAGCTGCATGAAACTTGGTTCGGCGCAAAGGCCGAGGACACGACCTCGACCGTTGCCGTCGTTCAGATGCCGAAGGCCAAGTAAGGCTTGCACTGCATCCGGCGGGACTATGCGTGTCCCGCCAGTTTGCCAAGGGAGCCCGTCCGGCATGAACCTCATCAATACTTTCTTCAATGTTCCCGTATTTCTCAACAGCCTGCCGCAGTTGCTCTGGGGCTTGGTTGTCACCATTCAGATCGGTATTACCAGTATCCTTTGCGGCCTCATCGGCGGTTTGTTTCTGGCGGTGGCGCGCATTTATGCCCCGGCCGTTTTCACGCTGCTGATCCGCATCTACATCGACATCTTCCGGTCAATTCCGTTGCTGGTGCTGTTGATCGTCGTCTATTACGCGCTTCCGTTCGTTGGTATCCGTCTGTCGCCATTCCTGTCTGCTGTCACCGCCTTGTCTCTGGTGTCCGCCGCCTATACCGCGGAAATCTTTCGCGCTGGCATCGAGGCTGTTCCCCACGGTCAATTTGAAGCATCCGCAGCGCTTGGCCTCTCCAACCGCAACACGATGGTGGATATCATTCTTCCGCAGGCCATCCGGATCGTCATTCCACCGCTCACCAACAACTGCATCAATGTCATGAAAGACACCGCCCTTGCCTCGGTCGTCGCCATGCCAGACTTGTTGAAACAGGCAACACAAGCGCAGGCGCTCAACGCCAACCCCACGCCACTGATCGGTGCAGCCCTAATCTACATCGCACTGCTGTGGCCGATGGTTGCCGTCGTGGCGCGTCTCGAAAGACATTTCAATCGGGGGAAACGTTGATGGAAAAGACCACATCCCCCCTTATTTCCATCCGCGGGCTGACTAAAGCCTATGGCACGTTCACCGTGCTGCATGGCATTGATCTCGATGTGGCTGAAGGCGAAGTCGTGTGCGTTATAGGCCCTTCCGGTTCCGGCAAATCGACGCTCATACGCTGCATCAATCACCTGGAAGCCTTTCAGCCAGATAGCAGCATCACCGTAGATGGTATTCGCGTTGCGCCCGGACCGGCGCTTGCCAAGGTGCGTGCCGAAGTCGGCATGGTATTCCAGTCGTTCAATCTGTTTCCGCATATGACCGTTCTAAGAAACGTCATGATCGCCCCCATGCGGGTTCGAAAGACACCGGAAGCGGAAGCCGAACGCAAGGCGCGCGAGCTTCTGGCCCGCGTCGGCATTTCCGAGCAGGCAAAGAAGTTTCCGGGTCAACTCTCAGGCGGCCAGCAGCAGCGCGTGGCTATCGCCCGGGCGCTTGCCATGGAGCCACGCGTCCTGCTTTTTGATGAGCCAACATCGGCTCTTGATCCGGAAATGGTCGGCGAAGTGCTGGATGTGATGCGCAAACTGGCTGGCACCGGAGTGACCATGGTGATTGTCACACACGAGATGGGTTTTGCCCGTCAGGTGGCAGACCGCGTCATCTTCATGGATGGCGGGCGCCTTGTCGAATCCGGGACGCCGTCAGACATCTTCGACAATCCAAAAGAAGCAAGGACGCGTGATTTCCTTCGCGCCGTCCTCAATCACTGAACAAAAGACCATTCGGGAGACACCAGGAATGACCACCTTATCACCGCTTGACCTCGATTATGTGCGCAGCCAGTTCCCTGGGCTGTCCCGCGGCTGGACCTTTTTCGACAATGCGGGTGGATCGCAAATCTTGAAAGGCGCGCTCGAGCGCATCAATACCTTTCTGATCGAAAAGAACGTGCAGATTGGCGGCTCCTACGCCGTATCGCAGGCGGCGGCCGAAGCACTCTACGAAGCGCGGACTGCAGCCATGCAACTGGTCAACGCTTCGCGTCCGGAAGAAATCGTATTCGGCAATTCCACCACGGCGTTGCTGCAGAACCTTGCCCGCGCGATGCAGAGCCAGCTTGCGCCAGGCGACGAGATCGTCGTCACGGTCAGCGATCACGAATCCAACATCGGCCCCTGGGACCGGCTGAAAGAGGCCGGCATCAAGCTGAAGATCTGGCCGCTCAACAAGGACACTCTCAGTCTCGATCTCGCCGACCTGACACCGCTGATGAGCGATCGCACCAAGTTAGTCTGCGCGACACACGTTTCCAACATCCTTGGCTCGATCAATCCGATCCGCGAGATCGCTGATTTCGTGCATGCGAGGGGGGCAAAGATTTGCGTCGATGCCGTGGCTTACGCCCCGCACCGCGCCGTCGATGTGCAGGCGCTGGACGCCGATTATTACGTCTTTAGCCTGTACAAGACCTACGGTCCACATTACGCGCTGATGTACGGCAAATACGACCTGCTGCTCGAGCTAGATACACTTTACCACTATTTTTACGGCAAGGACAAAGTGCCGGGCAAGCTGGAGCCGGGAAACCCCAACTACGAACTTGCCTATTCCACTTGCGGCATCGTCGATTACTTAACCTCACTAGGCGAACGGGCAGGCGAGACCGGATCGGTGCGCCAGAAAATCGAGTCGGCCTTTGCGGCCATCACCGCACAGGAAAATCTTCTGACGCAACAGCTCCTGAGCTACCTACGCTCACGAAACGATTGCCGGATCGTCGGACAGGTCAACCAGGACGAGACACGCGTGCCAACAATTGCCTTCCGCTTCGATGGCCGTGAGGCTGGCGCGCTCTGCAGGGCAATGGACGGCGAAAACATCGCGATGCGGTTCGGGGATTTCCATTCGAGACGGCTTGCCGAATATCTTGAGCTGACCGACCATGGCGGCATGCTGCGGGTGTCCATGGTCCATTACAATACGTTGGAAGAGGTCGATCGCTTCACGGCAGCACTTGACCGTATTCTGGCTGGAGATGCGGGGTTTGCGAAAGCAAGCTGAGCTGTAATCAACAAGAAGGACATGGAATGATGCGTTTCGATACGGTGATCAGGCACGGAACCGTGGTGACGGCAAGCGACACGTTCGTCAGCGATGTCGGCATCAAGGATGGTCGTATCGCTGCACTTGCCGCAGAGCTGACCGATGCGGACGAGGTGATCGACGCCACCGGCCTCTTCGTGATGCCCGGCGGTATCGACAGCCATGTCCATCTCGACCAGCCCTCCGGCGATGGCATCGTCATGGCTGATGACTTCGACAGCGGCACCCGCTCGGCTGCCATTGGCGGCAACAGCACAGTTCTGGCATTCTGCATGCAGGAAAAGGGACAGTCGCTTCGCGAGGCGTTGAAGATCTATCATGCCAAAGCCGAAGGGAAATGCCACGTAGACGTGGCCTTCCATCTGGTCATTACCGATCCGACCCCAGAAGTCCTCGGCCAGGAACTGCCAGCGCTGGTGGAGGACGGCTATACCTCGTTGAAGGTCTTTATGACCTATGAGGGCCTACGGCTGCGAGACGACGAAATCCTCGCCACGCTGGATACGGCACGCCGTACCGGCACGCTCGTCATGGTTCACTGCGAGAATGAGGATGCGATCCGCTACCTGATCGGCCGGCATGAGGAAGAGGGCAAGTTTGCGCCGAAATTCCACGCCACGACCCGGCCCATCGCTGCCGAGCGAGAAGCTACCCACCGGGCGCTTTCGCTCGCTGAAATCGTCGATGTGCCGATCGTCATCGTTCATGTTTCCAACCGCGAGGCGATGGAAGAAATCCGCAGGGCCCGCCAGCGCGGCCAGAAGGTTGTCGGCGAAACCTGCCCGCAATATCTGATGCTGACCGCCGACGATCTGGATCAGAGCGAATTGGAAGGCGCGAAATATGTCTGCTCCCCACCGCCGCGTGACAAGGCTAGCCAGGATGCCTGCTGGGAGGGGTTGGAACAGGGCGTGTTCGATCTGTTTTCATCCGATCATTGCCCGTTCCGCTTCGATGACCCGGAAGGGAAATTGAACGAAAAAGGCAAACGGCATTTCCGCTGGATTCCGAACGGCATTCCCGGCGTTGCCACACGCCTGCCGATTCTTTTCTCGGAAGGCGTCATGAAGGGCCGGATCGACATCAACCAATTCGTTGCAGTCACCTCTACCAACCATGCCAAGCTTTATGGTCTTTATCCGCGCAAAGGCACCATTGCGATCGGTGCCGATGCTGACATTGCCCTTTGGGACCCGGACAAAAGAATAACCGTGACGAACGATATCCTGCAGCACGGCGCCGACTATACACCTTATGAAGGGCAGGAAGTGCGTGGCTGGCCGGTGCAGCTGCTCCTGGGTGGCCAGACGATCGTGAAGGATGGGCTGCTAACCCTGCAGAAGGGACGCGGCAACTACCTCCAGAGAAATCGCTCTTCCCTCGTGTCGAGAGGCGAGTGACCCAGCCAGGCAAAGTGTCAAAAAGCCAAAAACCGCTCACCGGTAGGACACCCGGTTCAACGACAGATGATCCACATTCGGTCTTGATGAGAATCGATACAGTGTCCCATCTGCCAAATTCATCGATCACTTGGAGACACTCGATACCTCGCCGAACTCGAGGTACCATGCACGTGTTCAGCGGCGACGAGCAGCTTCCTGATCGGCGATCGCCTTGACCACCTCGAAGTCCATTTCGGCACGCGGCTCAATTCGGGCAACCTCGCTGGCGACCTTGGCCCAATGTCGGTATTCACTGACATGACCTTGCGCGCGACTGCGCGCTGCTCTTCGTTGCGCCTCGTAGTAGGCATTGATTGGATCCGAGGCGGCAAGTTGCCTGGCGTCCTCTTGCCAACGGCGGCGGATCGCCCGACGATGTTCTATCCACGGCCTCAGAAATCCGATCATGGCCGGTCCCGCCGCGATGACAAGAACCCAGACTGGGGAATCCAGGGGGAAGGCAGTATCGAAATCTCAGAGACGCCGGCGATTTCCTGTTCCAGCCCGTGGATAATGGCTAGCCACGTTTCAAAGAGCTCGATACCTCGGCCGGCAGGGGTTTCCGATGGCCAGCAATTGCGGACCTTGCCCTGCTTACAAGGCAGCCGCTTTTCGGCGCTCATCAATTCGACCAGGGACGGATGCGGGTAGATCTCCAAAAGGTACGGCACGGCGACTTCTTTCGTCAGCTGGCGATATCCGCAGCGTTCGAAGCCGCCCCTCAGATCATCAATGATCTTTCCAGGTCTGATCGCGCTCGGCGTGTGAGAGCTGCAATGACGGGCGCCAAAGGCTGCCGAAATCAGATTATCCGAAACGCGCCGCGCAGTGATTGGCACAAGAGAAAGTAGCATATCTACGGCAACAAGATTGACAGGAGATTCAGCTATTTCCTCCGCAACAACAACGTGAGCTGCGGCTTCGGCGACCGCACCCAAAGGGCGTGAACCCGGGATCCGATCCCCTTTACCGCGATCCAGACGGTGACCACAAGACGATCCGGCGAAGATAAGGCGCCAACTGCTAGCGGTCGAGGAAACCAGCGCGACCCCACTCGGCTGGCCCGAGGTCCAGGCCGCATCAATACCCAGAATTGTCGTCATTGCACCTCCCGACCACTCAACTGGGCCTGAAGCGATCGATTGCCGTCAGGTATTTGACCGGCAGATCAGCATCCCATCGATAGATTTCCGTGCGAAGGAAATGCATCTCCCCCTCTAACGCCTCCTCGGTAAGTTCAATCCACCAGGATTTTGGGCGGCCGTCCGATCCGTCAGACCAACGGTATCCGCGCGCCTTGAGATGGTCCTTCATGTCGAAGGGACTGTTTTCCGCATAGATGCGAGCCCGCGACCGCTGGCTGACCTGATAAAGTTCGACGAATGGCGTGGTGGCCGTGCCCGGCCGAACCTGTCCAAGTACTTCCAGTAGAGCAAAACAATCGTCGACCGCACGATGACCATCATGAAAATATCCGGACTGGCCGACCAGGTAACCGAGCTTGCTGCCCTCGAAGCCGCGTGCGGACCAGTCTATTTCGGAGACGGAACAGGCCCAGGCCTTATGCACGAAGACCGGCGAGAAAGCTTCGCAGAACGGACGGTCGAAACTAGCATTGTGGGCAATGATCAGATCGGCGGGCTCGATCAAAGCGTTCAACAGGGCGACATCGATGACCTGTCCCGCGACCATGTCATCGGTGATCCCGGTCAGACGGGTGATGTCGGTCGGGATCGCGATCGTCGGCTGCCGAAGCCCGCCATAAATACCCGTAACGTCGCCGAGCTCACCTGCATCATTGAAAGTGAAGGCAATCACGCCGATTTCGATGATCTCATCTGTGCGGTAATTGAGGCCGGTCGTTTCTGTGTCAAGAATGATGCCGCGACGCGGAAAACCCGGACGCGGGTATTTTACAATTGCACGCGGGTGAAGCTTTCGCAGTATGCGGTAATTGGCGGTGTTTTCCAGATGACGTGCCATCGCTTCGTCATCGATGGCCAACACCTCCTTCGCGATGACCTGCGGCCGGGCTACTCGCTCCTTGGCTACCGGAACACAACCTGCAAAGAAGTCGAGTTGCGAAGTCATTCAATCCCTTTCTGATTGCAGCGTCTTTGAACGCACAATACGTATCGGCGCCGGTACGGGCAACGCCCTACCCGTTTCAGTTCGCCTTGGGGACAGTGGTTCAGGCTCTGGGATGCCGCGAGTGTCGTCGGCCATTGGACAATTTGACGATGCTTGGAGGCAAATGGCGGGTGTCCGACGTGACGTTGACGTGCCCTCAAACGATTAGGCAATTTTGAACTGGAATTTCCACTTATGCTCCCTGAGGGCAGATGAGGAGAATTCGATGAAAGCGTCCAAGTTCTCGGAAACGCAGATCGCGTTCGTTTTGAAACAGCTAGAGAATGGTAATGATGGATCAGACCAGGCTTTGGACGATGCATGAAAGTTCGCGGTGTAGCCGGTCGCTGGTATTTCTGCCCTGCCGACAACACACCGGGAAAACAGGCCGATCACGACCGCGAGATACAGCCATCCCTCACGGGTCCAGACATGGGAAATATCGACACGCGGATGGCTTGGAACATTGGCAGGCGGCTTACGCCGCCCGCCGTGCCCGCCTACCTTGCTTTACTGGGCGGCCCGTTTCGTGGCCTTGGCGGCCTCGTCGATGACTTCGGCTATCACGTCCGGCTGCGTAAAGAACAGCGCATGGCTAGCATCGACCTCGGTCACTTTGGCGCCGATGCGCTTTGCCATTTTCTGGAGCATGCGCTGGTCGAAGGCCTTGTCCTGGCGAGCAATAACGGCCCAGCTGGGCTTGGTGTGCCATGCGGCATTCTTGAGCTTGATGCCGAAGGACGACAGGTTGATCGGCACCTGGGAATTCTCCAGGAAAGCTGCGTCCTCGTCGGTCGCATCAGCAGCGAAGCCTGCCTTGAAGGTGCCAGCCTTGAGAACGCCGAAGCCATCGGTGGTCGGTTCGATTACGAATTCCGGCGGGGTCGTGTAGCCTTCATACTGCTGCGCGGTCGTCTCGCCAGCATCGGGAGAGAGGGCGGAGACATAAACCAGGCCGGTCACTTTGGGATCGATGCCCGCTTCGGTAATCATGACGCCACCCCAGGAATGACCCACGAGAATAGTCGGACCGTCCTGACGTTCGATTGCCCGTTTCGTGGCGGCGATGTCGTCAGCGAGCGAGGTCAGCGGGTTCTGCACGATCGTGACCTTATAGCCGCGCTGAGTGAGGTTGTCGTACACCCCACGCCAGCCGGAACCGTCGGCGAAAGCGCCGTGGACGAGGACGACGTTCTTGACGGCCTGATTTTCAGGGATCTTGTCAGCGGCGTTGGCGGCCGTAGCGATGCCGATTGCTGCAGTAGCTGCGATGATGATGCCAGCCTTCATAAGTCTCTCTCCTCTTTATATTGCGATAATATTTATCGCGATAAATGTTTTATATTGGCTACCTCGATATCTGTCAATCATAATTGTTATCGCGATATTTATTTTCACGAAAACGTCAGATATAACCGGGAGCAGAAGGAGATCCTCATGGCCCGACAGAAATCCAACGACCCCGTGCCGCTCGATGATCAAGTGTGCTACGCCATCTACTCGGCGGGCCTGGCGATCCAGCGGCTTTACAAGCCCTGGCTCGACCAGCTCGGCCTGACCTATCCGCAATATCTCGTGCTGAACGTTCTCTGGCAGGAGGACGAACAGACGGTTGGCCATATCGGCGAGAAGCTCGCCCTTGAATCGAGCACCCTGACGCCGCTGCTCAAGCGCCTCGAAGGCGCTGGGCTTCTTCGGCGCACACGCAACCCCGACAACGAGCGCCAGGTGGTGGTCGGCCTGACCGACGATGGCCGGGCACTCCGATCAAAGGCCGGCTGCCTTGGCGACGCACTTCTGGATACGTCAGGGCACACTTCAGATCGACTCGGTGCGCTCAACCACGAGGTCAGACAATTGCGCGACGACATTTACGCAAAGCTGGGCAGTTGGAACGCGTCTGCCTGAGCCGACGCGCGGGGCACCGTAACCGATAGCGGTTGAAGGCCACCATCCGACATCCCCACGGGTGACCATCGTTCCACATTGCGGGTGATATCACTCTTTATCAGAGCTAATGACCACGCCTTCCAACCACAGCCGCGCATCGCCGTTGACTTGCTTGTCCAAAAGACGTTCGACGCTCGTGCCATCAGCGAAAGCTCCGGCATTGTCTCCAGAGCCATCTACGCCATCGGTGTCGGCAGCGAGTGCACGGACATCAAATCCATCGATCGCCATAGCCAGAGACAGCGCGAACTCTCCGAAGCTCACTGTCGTTTCGCCTCTGGACAACACCACGCAGGGTTGGACGAAAGGACTGTCGTGCGACACAATCTCGCGTGCTATGGCCGCGTGTACAAGGCCAACATCACGCGCTCCTCCCTCCATGCGAACAGACAGTATAACTGGCGTGCCCCCTGAAACACGCGCAAGCGCTGCAGCTTCTTCAAGCGCAATTCTCGAAGACTGCGATTGCGCCATTTGCGCCGCGCCTTTACCTGCGTCCATGACGCGGCAGGAGATCTTTGATCCTGTTTACAGGACTGGCGGCCTCGATTGCTGCTTCATATAATGTGAGGAACAGGCTGGGACTTACGATCATGATCGGTCGCTCTCGTACTTCGACGAATAGCCGGAAGGTCTCATAGTGCTTTGATCAACGCCGAGTGGTCTTTGTCGCCCAGGCCCTTTTCCATCGCGCCGTTCATCAATTGATGAACAATCGCAGTGTTGGGCAGCATAAGCTCCAGCAGCCGGGCTGATTCGAGCGCGAGCGAAATGTCCTTGTGGTGCAGGCTTATCCGAAAGCCTGGCTCGAACGTTTCATTGATCATACGTTCGCCGTGGACCTCCAGTACGCGGGACGACGCAAAGCCGCCCATTAATGCCTTGCGCACGATGGAGGGGTCTGCACCAGATTTCTTCGAAAAGCGAAGGGCTTCCGAAACGGCCTGAATATTGAGGGCAACCACGATCTGGTTGGCGACCTTCGCAACCTGACCATTTCCCACGTCGCCAATCAGGGTGATGTTCTTGCCCATCTTTCCGAGCAGGTCCTTTGCTCGCTCGAAAACATCCGGTTTGCCGCCGACCATGATGGTCAGCGACGCGGCCTTGGCCCCAACTTCACCACCCGATACCGGCGCGTCGAGATAATCGCATCCCAGCGCCTCAATACGCGCGGCAAAATCCTTCGTCGCAATTGGTGAAATCGAGCTCATGTCGATGACAAGCTTTCCCGTATCGAGGCCGTGTGCGACGCCATCGTCACCGAAGAGAACGTTTTCCACATCGGGCGTGTCCGGCAGCATCAAGATCACGATGTCAGCGCTGCGCGCTACCTCCGCAGCCGAACTGCAGGCCGTCGCACCGCTTTCAACGAGGTGGTTCGACACAGGTTTGACCCTGTGAAGATAAAGCTCATGTCCGGCATCGATCAGATGCTGCGCCATCGGGCGGCCCATGACGCCCAGTCCGATAAATCCTATTTTCATGGCTCAATCCTCCTGTTGATATGCTTTCAACCAGCCAAGGCCTGCACTGGTGGTCGACGCCGGTCGATATTCGCAGCCGACCCATCCGTCGTAACCAAGTTCATCCAGACGCTTGAAGATGAAATCGTGGTTGATCTCGCCCGTCCCCGGCTCATGCCGTCCGGGATTGTCGGCGATCTGAACGTGGCCGATTTTGTCGAGCAGGCGCTCGAAGGTCGCGACGAGATCGCCCTGCATGATCTGCATGTGGTAGAAATCATACTGTATCAGCAGGTTGGAATGCCCGACACGGTCCATGATCCGCTCAGCCTGATTGGTGTTGGTGATGAAATATCCGGGTATGTCGCGCGTGTTGATGGGCTCGAAGACAAGGGCAATTCCGACATCCGCCAGACGCTGCGCCGCTTGCCCGAGATTGCCGACGAGCGTGTCTTCCAAAACCTGTGGATCGACACCGGGCGGTTGAATGCCGGCCAGACAATTGATCTTCCGGCATCCCAGAACTTTTGCATAGCGGATTGCTGTTTCCATGGACGTCTCGAATTCGGAGACCCTCTCGGGCAGACAGGCGATACCGCGCTCGCCTGCGGTCCAGTCGCCGGGCGGCAGGTTGAACAGGGCCTGCGTCAGATTGCACCTCTTGAGTTCCGCAGCAATCGCCTCTGCGTCCTCCTCATAGGGACTGACATATTCGACTGCCGCAAAGCCATCGGCAGCAGCAGCGGCGAACCGTTCCATGAACGGATGTTCGGTGTAAAGCATGGACAGGTTGGCAGCGAATTTCGGCATCTGCAATGGCCTCAAACGTGGTCTGCGCGCAGGCGGTGCAGCATGCGCTTGTTGCGGGGGTCGGGGTTCGGAACGGAAGAGATCAGTCGTTTTGTGTAGGGCTGCGACGGGGTCTTGCAGACGGTTTCCGCATCACCCACCTCGATGATCTTACCTTTGTGCATGACGGCGACGCGGTGGCAGAAATAGCGTACCACCGAGATATCGTGCGAAATGAAGATGAAGCTCAGATTGAGCTGCTTTTGAATGTCGAGCAGCAGGTCGAGGATCTGGCTTCGGATCGAGACGTCGAGCGCCGAAGTCGCCTCGTCGGCGACGATCACCTTCGGGTTGACGGCAAGCGCCCTTGCAATGCCGATCCGCTGGCGCTGGCCACCAGAAAAAGCATGTGGGTACCTCTCCATCGCCAGGGGATCGAGCCCGACTTTTTGTAAAAGCTCGGCAACGCGCGTCTCCACCGCTTTGCCGGACATGCCTCCGGCGATGACCAGAGGATCGCCGATGATCTGTTTGACCGTCATGCGAGGGTTAAGCGACGCAAACGGATCTTGAAAGATGAGACGCACATCCTGATGATAGCGGCGCAGATCCCCTTTGCCCAGCGACGTGACGTCGATCGGTGCCGCATCGGTTTTTTCCCGATAAGCGATCGTCCCGCAGGTCGGCTCGACGATACGCAGGATCATCCGTCCAAGGGTGGTTTTGCCCGAGCCGCTTTCACCGACAATGCCGAGACTTTCGCCGGCAAACAGGTCGAGATTGGCGTCATCCACGGCCACAAGCCCACGACCGCCGCCTCGCGAAAACAGTCCGGACGGTGCGCCGTAGATTTTTGAAAGATTGCGCAATGACAGGATTGGAGCAACGTTGGCCGTTAGCGACGCCGGAAGCATGCGCGCGGCTGCACCGCCCTCTAGCTTGACCGTCGCTTCCAGAAGTTGCCGAGTATAGGGATGCTGGCTGGCGTGGAAAATCTGGTCCACCGGCGCCTTCTCAACGATCTTTCCAAAGCGCATGACAGCGACCTCGTCCGCGACTTCTGCAACGATGCCCATGTCGTGGGTGATGAGCAGCATCGCCATGCCGCGCTCCACCTGCAGCCGCTTGATGAGATCGAGGATTTCGGCCTGCGTCGTCACATCGAGCGCCGTCGTCGGCTCATCGGCGATTAGGACTTCCGGGTCGCAGGCAAGCGCCATGGCAATCATCGCCCGCTGGCGCATTCCGCCGGAAAACTCGAAGGTGTAGCGGTCGGCCATCAGTTCCGGTTGCGGTATCTCCACCTGCCGCAGCAGTTCGATACAGCGCTCCCGCGCCTGCTTCTTCGACACGCGTCGATGCAGACGCACGGCTTCAATGATCTGTGAACCAATGGTATGGACCGGCGACAGCGAACTCATCGGCTCCTGAAAGATCAGGCCGATCCGTCCACCGCGAATGGCCAGAACTTCGCGACTGCTTGCTGCAAATTTCGCGATATCGACGGGTCCGTTTGTCCCATCGAGAACGATCTGGCCACCGGTCATCTGTCCGGGCTTGTCGATGATCCGCATCAGCGCACGGGCGGTCACCGACTTGCCCGAACCGCTTTCACCCACCAGCGCAAGCGTCTTTCCACGTTCAAGGTCGAAACTGACATTACGAACGGCGTGGAGCACGTGGGTTCTGAGATGGAAATCGATGGAAAGGTCTTTGACCGCCAGCAAAGTTCCGGGCTTTGTCATCTCGCTTCCTCTTAGCTGTCGTAAGGGTCGGCTGCATCGCGCAGGCCATCGCCGAAGAAATTGAAGGACAGCACGGCCAAGACGACCGCGAGGCTGGGCCAAATCAGGAGCCATGGAGCGGTGGCAACCGTGCGCACGTTCTGTGCGTCCTGCAACAGCACACCCCAGCTGACGACCGGCGGTTTCAATCCCACACCGAGAAACGACAGCGAGGTTTCGGCGACGATCATGGTGGGAATGGCAAGCGTCACCACCGCCAGAATGTGGCTGGTCAGCGATGGCAGAATGTGGCGGAATATGATCCGCCTTTCTCCGGCACCGTCCAGCCGTGCAGCCGTCACGAAATCATCCCCGCGCAGGGCGAAGAATCGTCCCCGCACCTCGCGCGCCAAACCGGTCCAGCTCAGCAACGAAACGATCAGCGTGACGACGAAGTAGACCGACAGCGGCGACCAGTTGAGGGGGATGGCGGCGGCCAGTCCCAGCCAGAGCGGAATGGTAGGCATGGCGCTGACGATCTCGATGATGCGTTGAGTGAGTGTATCCACCCAGCCACCGTAATAGCCGGATACCGCACCCATCACGACGCCGAGCGTCAGCGAAATGGCAACGCCGACAAGGCCGATGGACATGGAGACACGGGTTCCATAGATGAGGCGGCTCATGAGATCTCGCCCCAGTCGGTCAGAACCCAAAAGATACATCGGGTCGCGGGCGTCCAGTGGTCCGACCAAATGTGTTTCCATGGAAATAAGGCCCCACAGCTTGTAGGGCGCCCCTTTGACGAAAAATCCGATGGGAATGATTTTCGTGTCGTCGACGACGAAGCTGCGGCGGAGCGCCTTCGGTTCGATCTCGATTTTGTAGCCCTTCACATGTGGCAGAAATTGCGAGCTACCATCGGCAGCCGGCGCAAACAGGGCAATGCGCTGCGGTGGCGCGAAGGTGTATTGTGGGCGCGACGTGTTCGGCAGGCCCGGGGCCAGAAATTCGGCAAAGGCTCCGATGAGATAAAGCAACAGAATGATGCCTGCGGCAAGGGCGGCGACCTTGTGGCGGAAAAAACGCTGGCGGATGAGCGTCCATTGCCCTGCGGCTTCCAGATTTGACACCTTGCGACCGGACTTCAGCGGGCTGATGGCGGGGCCGGTTTCCAGCGCGACGGTTGGGTTTTGGTTGATCGACATAGCCACCCCTCAATTGAACCGGATGCGGGGATCGAGCACCGCAAGCAATATGTCTGAAATCAGCATGCCCACCAGCGTCAGCACGCCCATCAGGAGAATGAAACTTCCGGCCAGATACATGTCCTGACCCACCAATGCCCGCAACAGAAGCGGTCCGGCCGTTGGAAGGTTCAGCACGATCGCGGTGATGGTAACGCCGGAAACAAGGTCGGGGAGTACCCAGCCGATCGAGCTGACGAAAGGGTTGAGAGCGATGCGGACGGGGTATTTCACGATGACTTTGCGCTCGGGCAACCCCTTGGCACGGGCCGTGATGACATAGGGCTTGCTCAATTCGTCCGACAGGTTTGCCCGCAGAATTCTGATCATTGCGGCAGTACCCGACATGGCGATGACGATCACCGGTATCCACATATGGCCGAGCATGTCCTGGAATTTTGCGAAGCTCCACGGCGCATCGACAAAGGCGGGGGAAAATATCCCGCCAACGCTTTGCCCCAGAAACCGGTAACTCGCATACATCAGCGTCAGCGCCATGATGAAGTTGGGAACGGCCAGCCCGATGAAGCCGAGGAGCGTAAAGGCATGGTCGCCGAAGGAATGACGCCTGACGGCAGAATAGATCCCGATCGGAAGGGATATCGCCCAGACCAGCAGAAGACTCGCCAGCGAAATCAGCAGCGTCGAACCCATCCGGTCCCAGATAAGGGTCGATACCGGTTGGTTCCACTCGAAGGAATATCCGAAATCGCCACGGGTCAGTATTCCGCTGATCCAAGCCAAATACTGGACATAGACCGGTTGATCGAGACCATATTGCGCGCGCAGGCGCGCAATCGTCGCCTCGTCCAGATTCTGCCCACCATCGGCCATGGTGGAAAGAAGCGAGGTCAGATAATCGCCGGGTGGCAACTGAATGATCATGAATGCGATCAAGGACATGCCGAACAGGGTCGGTATCATGTAAAGAACGCGCTTCGCCACGTATGTCAGCATGGGTTCCTCCCGCTACATGCCATCCGTCTTATGATTGCCAGGTCAGATGAACCGTCTCGAGGTCCCGGATGGAAGGCACGGTGATTTCTGCACGGTTGCCAACGATCTTGCAGGACGCAGCCTCGTTTTTCACCAGCAATTTCACCGAAGCAGACGTGCGACCCTTCGGCAGTTCGATCGATAGCGTCTGTTCGCCGATCGGGTAGACCTCCCGCAAGGGGCCCTTCATCATCATCGGGTTGGTAAGGTTGACGAGGAAGATCGCCATGGCATCTTCGCTTTCATAAACGGCGATGTCGATGATTCCCTTTCCTTCAACCGTCACACGATGGTCCTGACCAAGAGCCCAGTTCACGGCGTTTGCGATCAGCCTGCCGTGATCGGGTGCAAGCACTTTCCAGAAGACCTCGCCGATGTTCCATGGAATGTAGACCGCACGACCTCCATGGCCCGTCTCACGCGCAACAACGGCAGCGCCGCTCGGAGCTTCACGCGGGTAGACTTCCTCCATAGGCAGATCTGGAAAATCGGGGACGTAAAGGAACGGCGTTTCAGCTTCCGACTTGGCATCGACAGCAATCATGTGAGTGCCGCCAATGATGCGCGCGGCGCCGTCGTAACCCTCGTTCAATGGGTGCGGATCGGAAAGCGCGACATAGGTGTTCTTCACCGGGCCACGAGGCGCCGCTGTCAGCGAGGCACCGAAGACATTCGACAGGCCGAAATCATCGCGCCGCTTGCCGATTTCATTGTAGAGAGATGTCTCATGCGCGGCCACGACCGACCCGCCGCGCCGCACATATTGCTCGATGGCCGCACACTGACCGTCAGACAGGTAGGTTGCATTGGCCAGAATGATGAGCTTGAAGCGATCAAGCGCATCCGGGGTCATCACCTGATCGGAAAGGAATTCGAACGGAATTCGTGCCTCGACTAACGCATGATAAAAACCGAGATCATTATGTTCGGCAATATGACGTTGCTCCGGAGCCCAGTGCCGCAACGTCGTTGAGGGATCGATAATGGCGATTTCGGCAGTTGGCTTCAGCCCCTCCACATGCGGCTCGATGTCTGCGTGAAGATTGAAGGCTTCCGCAACCGGCCGTACCCAGCGGTCGTCGGGAACGCAGGCATTGAATTTGGTGAACCAGGGGAACAGGCCCTGCGCCATGCCATCGTGAATCCAGAGCTTGATTTCCTCGCTGCTCTGGACTGAATCTTTCCATCGGTATTCTTCTTCGGGACCGATCGAGGTGATGAGGCCAACGGGCCGGTCGCGGAACGTTCCACGAATGCGTTTGCCGTTGCGTCCGGCAGACCAGCCGACCTCCACGCCTTGGCGCGCCTGATGGTCAACGAACAGGATCGGACAATGTTTCTGAATGAGCGAAAGATCGAATTCCATCAGAGACGACCCGCTCATATTGGGAATGAAACTGGCATGGGCACGGATGGATTTGACCGTCTCGTCCCAATGGACCACGAGTTCGGTTAGAATGCGTCTGCGCCATGCGGCCCATGCTTGCCAGGCAGGATCGGTCGCATCCGGTTTCAAGGGCAGATCAAAGCCTGTTTCCTGCCTGAAGCGTTTGCGATTGTCTTCGCTGTAGGAAACACCATGCCCCTGCCAGCGGTTGGCGAATACAGCATCGACGTCATACTTGGTCACGACTTCACGAATGACGTCGGTGGTGAAGTCGCGATTATAGCTTCCCAGCGCATCGGTGACGTAGATACCAGGAAATGCCCAATGTTCACGCGGGCTTCCATCCGGATTGATCGCCACCCATTCTGGATGTGCTTGCGCCGCATCTGCATGGATCGCATGCGGATCGACACGCGCCATGACGTGCATTCCCAACTTGCGCGCGCCTTCCACAATGGTGCCGAACGGATCGGTGTCGCCGATGAAACTGGACACGTAATGCAGGGGGATTTCGCTCGGATAATAGGCGATATAGCCGCCAGCCGAAAGGCAGACCGCATTCGACTTAGTGCGCTTGAAGACATCGATCCAGAATTCCGGATCATATTTCGCCGGATCGTCCTCCGCAAAGGTCAATTGCGTCCAGCGGGTGGCGGATTTGAACCATTCCTGAGAGCGAACGGCACCTTCGGATATGGCGTTTGGTCTATGCAACATGTGGTCTCCAGTGACAATAGAATGCCGTCGCGCCTGTCGGGCGCGCATGAAACGGTTTGATCTGCCCATCCCGGTTCAGTTGTTGCCGGAATGTGGCGATGGGATCAGGCCTTGAAAAAGGTTTCCGGGTTGGCAGGCCCCGGCGTCGGATATCCCCACGAATTCGGCATGGATTTGGGAACGTTTTGCATGTCGTTCTTCACCACGCCATAGCTGTCACTGGGCAGGCAGACGCCGAAGACGTAAAACTGGTCGGCAGCGATCTCCAGTATTTCGGCCATCAGCTTGCGTTGCACGTCCGGGTCCGGCGAGCCCAGCACTCGGTCATAACGCGCCAGTGCATCCTTGACCGGCTGCGGCGGCTCGACCGCGCCCTTGGACGCAGGATCGCGGTACCACAATTGCCATCCTTTGGCGTAAAGCGCTTCGGTTGTGTTGGGAATGAAATAGCGCGGATCGAGGATCGCAGCGATGCCGCCATTGCCGCCGAAGCGGTGCGCGGTGGCGTCATAGTCGATGCCCTGACGCACCCGGACCTCCCACAGCGAACGGTCCATGCTTCGCATCTGCACATCTACGCCCACCGCATGAAACATCGGCAGTGCCAGTTGGAAGATGTCGAGGAAGGTAGTTCGAGCCTGATCGATCTCGAATATGATCGTCACCCGCTTGCCGTTTTCATCCTGCCGGAAACCTTCACCATCCTTGTTGGGAAGGATTTTGTCGAGCAGGGCGTTGGCCGCATCGGGGTCGTATTGGGTAAACTGCGTGGCCAGACGTTCGTTGTAAAGGGGATCTTCCGCCCGCACGGCGGGTTGCGAAATCGTTCCTTGGCCGATGAACACCGTGTCGATGATCGCCTGCCGATCCAGCGCCATCGAGAGCGCTGCCCTGAAATCCTTGTTGCCGTAGAGCTTGCGCTTGGTATTGTCCGGGTGGTTGAGGTTGAGCTGGAACACCATCTCGTTTGTTTCGGTCGATGTGAGCGTGTACAGACCGAACTCACCCTGCTCCTGCGAATCGTAAAGCACGGCCCTATTGGCTGGCGTGGCGATATACTGGTCCATCAGATCGATCTCGCCCTGCATCGCCTTCAACAGCAAGACCTGCGCATCGGCAACCATCTGGTAGACGATGCGATCAATGTAGGGCAGTTGATTTCCCTCGGTGTCGACCTTCCAGTAGAACGGGTTGCGCTCGGCAATGGCGCGGTCGGTGCTTTGTCCCGGTGCGACCGCCATCTTCCAGGCATGGATGACGGGGCGCTGCGAATTCTGGAAGAACTCGTTGTCCACGACGAGGCCCGCTTCGCGCTGGAACAGTTGAATCCACCCGGACGCGCCCTTGGTCTTGGCTTCCTGTTCGGCGTTCGGGTTGTACTTGATGTGGAACTGCTTGAGATAATGTTTCGGCGCGCGGGTCGTCTGGTCATCGTTGGCCCATGCCAGCCGCAGGGGAAACAGACCGTTGGGAGCGGCGAAAATTACTTTGAACGTCACATCGTCCAACGCCTCGAAACGGGCCTTTTTTCCGCCCGCGCGCAGATGGTTCTGGCCGATATCGTTGAGGCCCTCGTAATTGAAGATGTCCTCGTACCAGAACATGATGTCTTCCGTGGTGAACGGTTCGCCGTCTGACCACTTCATGCCTTTGCGCAGCCTGAAGGTAAATTCGGTGGCATCGGCGTTGCTCTCGTAATGCTCTGCGACATTCGGTACCACTCCCGACCAGTCCGGCATATATCGCAACAGGGGCTCGTAAGCCTGGTATCGGAAGAGCATCGACAGGGACCCGCCGCCGACGATTGCGCTGTTCCAGTCACCTCCGTGTGTTCCGACGCGGTCCAGCGGTGTGACGACCAGCGGGTTGAGCGGCAGGCGGTCTGCAACGGCTGGCAGCTTGCCCTCTTTTACAATGGCATCCAGCATGGCCGGGTCTTTGACGGCGCTCGTCTGCGCCAAGGCTTTCAAAGCGGGTAGTATGACGGCAGCGGTGCCCGCAGCGAGAAACGCGCGGCGATTGAATCCTTGCATCTGTTTCCTCCTCCAGTCACGCATCGCGGAATGGCCTCTCCTCCTCAGGATCGATCCGCAATTTTTGAACGGCCGCGCCGCTACAAAGATAGCTTGCATGTCCGCATTATTTTAGCTTCTATTATGTAATTTGTTAGGTAAAGCGTTATGTTAAATTTATTTCTTGCGCGGCATCACAATGCGAGGAGGCGCTATGCGTAAAGTGACACTGCAGGACATCGCCAACCATACCGGCTTGTCGAAATTTGCCGTCTCATGCTCGCTCTCAGGAAAAGCCGGGGTCAGCGAGGCGACGCGCAAACGCGTCGAGGACGCTGCCGCCATGTTGGGCTACCAGCGCCAGAAGCCCGCTGACGAGCAGCGCGCGATCACCCTCATCTTTCACGATCAGGTTGATAGCGTCAGCTATGAGTTGCGCACCATGCTGCAGGACGGCATGCAGAAGGAGGCGCATCGGCTCGGCCAGCCGGTACGTTTGCAGTGGACGCATGATGCAGACAGGGTCGAGGCGATGGTGCAGGATAGCGCCGGCATAATTCTTGTTGGGCCGCACGAACAGACAACGCTGGACATCGTCAAAGCGTCCGGCGTCCCGTCGGTCCGGCTCGGTTGGGTATCTCCCCTCGAACAGGCCGACCACGTCGGCGGCACCGACCATGAGGCGGGGATTGCGGTTGGCGATTATCTATTCGGGCTCGGGCATCGCGACATCGCTTTCGTTCAGGGTAAAGAAGGCTATCGCGGACGTATGGAACGTTATCACGGACTAAGGGAAAGTCTGGACCAATACCCCGATGCAAGGTTACACGATTTACGCTTTGACGAAGATGGCGGATTTATCCCTGCGCTACAAAGTCTTCACAATGCCAATATCGCACCGACAGCCCTGTTCTGCGCTCACGATGGACTGGCACTCACCGCTGTTTCCGAACTCCTGGCGCGTGGTTACCGTATTCCAGAAGACATGTCCGTTGTAGGCTTCGGCGACTTTTCTGCCGCGACCCAGATATCCCCTCACTTAACAACCATCAAGGTACAGGGTGCAGAAATGGGCGCGACAGCCATGCGGCTACTTTTGGAACGCATCGAAACACAAGGTCAGCCGGTCCTCGCAAGGCGCATTCTTATTGCATCAACCTTTATTGAGCGAAGGTCATCAGGCGTCGCTCCAAGACATTCGAAATGGTTGACTGCCATCGAGTGATTAAAGTTAGCTGTCTTGAAGAGATTCGAACCGCAACTGCAATAGGCAAAAAAATGCGGACTTGATGGGCGTAGATTTCCGCACCAATTGGTGCTACATGCATATCAACGTTTCGGAGCTAGTTATGCGATCAACCATCAATCTCGACGACAGCCTTATGGAAAGAGCAAAGTCCCTAACGGGCACGAAGGAAACGGCGGCTCTTGTGCGTCAAGCACTGGAGACTTTGGTGCGAGTCGAGTCTGGCAAGCGGCTAATCGCTCTTGGAGGCACCATGCCTGAGGCTGAGGCAGCGCCTCGCCGCCGGAGCGAAGTGGGGAAGTGATCCTTGTCGACAGTTCAATCTGGATTGATCATTTCCGACACGTAGACCCGGAGCTCGTCAAAATCATCGGAGATGATCAGCTGCTTTGCCACCCTTTCGTTGTAGGTGAACTGGCCTTGGGTAGTCTGCGAGAACGGGATGCGGTGTTAGCGTTTCTCACAGCTCAGCGTGAAGCGGTAGTTGCAACCCATGCAGAGGTGATGACAGTCATTGATCGCCATTCGATATTCAGCATGGGGATCGGCTATACTGATGCACATTTGTTGACTTCAACTCTCCTGGACCGTCGATCCAGCTTGTGGACGAGGGATAAGCGCCTAGCGGCCGCCGCTCGGAAGGTTGGGGCGGCGCTTTATCCCTCTCCGCAAACTCCTCATTAGAAACGAAGTTACAAACCCTTGAGTGCAATTCCGCTTTTGAAGGGATCAGAACCAGCGCCCCTGTTATAAACTCCCTCGGCACAAGATCTGCAGGCTAACCAAAAACTTGGCTCAACTGAACGACTGATTTGGGGCCGATTTTGCACAAACCGGCTTATAAAATTGCCAAGCGATAGCTGCCATTCTTGCTCTGAGCTGAGCCAGCCTTCAGCCCATCCAACCAGCGTCAGAAAGCGAGTTTGCCATAAACAGCAATCCGGCGCGCAGCTGTTCGCGGTTGACGATGCCCCCGAGACACACTCTGACATGTTCGTCAGGTGCGCCGAGAACAGTAAATGCGTCTGATGGCATCAGCCCGACGTGACGACCGGCCATCCGTCCCATGAGTTCCGCCCTGCTCGCCCCTTTTGGCAACTTTAGCCAAATATTGAAAGCTTCAGGCTCACCCTTGATGTCGAGCCCCGAAAGAGTGTCAACCGCAATATTGTGGCGAAAAGCGCTTTCCGAACGGACAAAGTGGCGAATAGCATCTGCCGTCCCGTCCTCAATCCACCGCGTCGCGAGCGCCATGCAGATCGGTGAAGGCATCACAGCACTAGCCCTCATTGCCTGGGACAGGGAATACGCAGCCTTGGCGTTAGGTGAGACCGTGTAAGCGAGGCGCAGGCCTGCGCCCAGGCATTTTGCCAGGCCGCCAATGTGCCAAGTAAGATCGGGAGCCAGAGTAGCAAAAGGGACAGGTGCCGCAGCCGGAATGAAACCATACGCATCATCCTCAATCAACGGGAGCCTGTGCCGCAGCAACACTTCGGCGATTTCCATGCGCCGGCCCCGGGGAATCGTCAACGTCGTGGGGTTTTGAACCGTGGGATTGAGATATAGCGCTTTCGGTTGGTGCAAATGAATAGCCGCGTCAAGCGCATCGGGCAGAACGCCGGAAGCGTCCATCGCAATTCCGACGAGTTGCAATCCCATGCGGGCTGCGATCGCCCGCAAACCGGGATACGTCACCGCCTCACACAGGATGACATCGCCCGGTCTGGTCATCGTCGAAAGAAGCGCTGTCATCGTGGCGTGCGCTCCCGGGGTGATCGCGATCCGCTCGAGACTTGGCACCATTCCCCTTTTTGATAGCCATGACGATGCCGCGGCCTTATCCTGCTCTCCGCCGGTCGTCGACTGGTAGCGGAGAAGGGAAATAAGGTTTGCTGAAACAGTCTGCAGCCCTTCCTGCATTCTCGCCACGAGATCCGGGTCCTGCGGTTCGGGAGGCATGTTCATCGACAGATCCTCGTCCCCGGCGCGGCGCGGATCGATGCGATGCTCCTCTTTCGGGCGGCCCAGTGCAAAAGTACCTCTTCCGACATGGCTCTCCACGAGACGTCTGGAATGCGCCTCGGTGTAGGCGCGGCTGACTGTTGTAAAGTCGATCTTGAGACGCTCGGCGAGCCTGCGTTGTGGCGGCAATCGGTCTCCAGCGGCGATATCGCCTCGTTTGATCGCAAGCTCGATCGCGTCCGCAATCTGAAGATAACGAGGCTTGCCGTCAGGACGAAGTTCAGGGAGCCACTTCAACATTTTACCATACCTCAAATATCGATTGTTTCATATTGTATGGACAACCCGGTGCGGTTTCAAGTGTTGATTTGACAATGAATCCTCGATCATAAATTGAGCATAAAAGCTGATTTTCCCGCTATTATTTGAGCACAACGTATACCCAATGTGCAGAATTACGTTTCATCAAAGAATTATTGTATGCATAATAAACTGACTATTGATTCATACAATTTCGTTCGTATCGTTTCTGCATTAACCCCGCATAAGGAGATGCAGACATGCCTGAAGTAACGCAGCCGCCGCATAAGGATGGTGACTTCTTTGTCGATTACGAGTCCAAGGTTTTCGAGGATGTTAAGGCTGATCCCGGTGAGAAGGCGCTCGTAACCTTCCACACGGTGGCGTTCGAAGGCTCCATCGGGCTTGTAAACATTCTCAATGCCATTCGCCTGCAGCGGAAAGGCTACGAGACTTCGATCCTTCTCTACGGTCCGGGCGTGACATTGGGGATCCAGCGAGGTTTCCCCAAGCTCGGAGACGAAGCCTTTCCGGGTCACCTGAACTTCAACAAGAACCTCGAGCGCTTCATGAAGGAAGGCGGCAAGGTCTACGCATGTCGCTTCGCGTTGCAGGCGCTCTATGGGCACGGCGAACCGGCTCTGATACCCGGCATCATCCCTATCCTGCCTCAGGACGTGCTGGATTGCGTGCTTCTGCACAAGAAGGCCAACGCCCTGATTATCGACACATGGACCGTATGATTTGACCTCGACACCCCGTTCCGCTGCGAACGGGGTGCACTGTTCCAGGCAATATGTAGGAGCCAGTCATGCCCAAAACAGTACGTGCCGCCGCCGTCCAGATCGCGCCCGACCTAACCTCGCGCGCCGGCACTGTCGAGCGGGTCCTGAATGCGATCGCCGAAGCCGCTGACAAAGGCGCCGAGCTGATCGTATTTCCGGAAACCTTTGTGCCTTGGTATCCGTATTTCAGTTTTGTCCTGCCGCCCATGCAGCAGGGTCCAGAGCACCTGCGGCTCTATGAGGAGGCTGTCACGGTCCCGTCCGCGGAAACCCGCGCCGTCGCCGATGCCGCCCGCAAACGCAGTGTTGTGATCGTGCTCGGTGTGAACGAACGCGATCATGGCTCGCTCTACAACACCCAACTAATCTTCGACGCCGACGGCAGCCTGAAACTCAAGCGCCGGAAGATCACTCCGACCTATCACGAGCGGATGGTCTGGGGCCAAGGCGATGGAGCCGGCTTGAAGGTTGTCGACACTGCCGTTGGCCGCATGGGCGCACTGGCGTGCTGGGAGCACTACAATCCGCTCGCTCGTTACGCGCTGATGGCACAGCACGAAGAAATCCATGCCTCACATTTTCCAGGATCTCTGGTCGGTCCGATTTTTGGCGAACAGATCGAAGTCACCATGCGCCACCATGCGCTGGAATCGGGCTGTTTCGTGGTCAATGCCACCGGCTGGCTGGGCGAGGATCAGATCGCCTCCATTCACCCGGATCCCGCATTGCAGAAGGGACTGCGCGACGGCTGCATGACCTGCATCATTACCCCGGAAGGCCGCCACGTCGTCCCGCCCCTGACCTCGGGCGAAGGCATCCTGATCGGCGATCTGGATATGCGGCTCATCACCAAACGCAAGCGGATGATGGATTCGGTCGGACACTATGCACGGCCCGAACTGCTGCACCTCGTCCATGACACGAGGCCCGCACGCGTACTCGAGCAGATCGACCTTTCAAAGGATTTCTCCGAAGCAGAGCAAGGCAAGCCATTTGAGGAGGCTCAGGATGCGTGAGCTACCATCGATAGATCCGGAACTCATCAACGATCTCCAGACACGAGGAATGCGTCTCGTGGATCCCCGGGCCGGCCACGAGAGCAGGCGCGGTGGCGCAGGCCCCTCCGACCATAAGGCGGTCAATTTCGGCGACACAACCGTCATGGTGCCGGTACATACCGCGCCGGCATTCGACAGTCCCTATCTCGTGGAAGCTCCCGACGCCGACGGCCGTGCGCGCATCACCAGGGAAGGATCCGAAGTTGCCCGAATTCGATTTCCCAATCGGCCGCGATTTTACGATCTGATCACGGCAGACGGCATTCCGTACAACAAGATCGCGGTTCTTCATTCGCGCGACGTTCTTGCCACCACCATTCTGCAGACCTGCATTCGTTATGAAAGCCGCAAGAAGACCTGTCAGTTCTGTTCGATCGGGCAAAGCCTTGCAGCCGGCCGGACTGTCGCGCACAAAACTCCTGCGCAACTGGCGGAGGTCGCAAAGGCGGCAGTCGAACTCGACGGCGTAAAACATATGGTGATGACCACCGGCACCCCTGCGGGCAAGGACCGTGGTGCTGCCGTTTTGGCAGAAAGCGCCCGTGCTGTGAAGGCGGTCGTCGATCTGCCGATCCAAGTGCAATGCGAGCCGCCGGAAGACGATATCTGGCACCAGCGGATGAAGGATGCCGGCGCAGACGCATTGGGGATGCACCTTGAAGCGGTGACCGCTGAAGTCCGCGACCGGATCATGCCGGGCAAGGCCAGCGTTCCTCTCACGAAGTATTTTTCCAGCTTCGAGGCGGCGGTCAAGGTGTTCGGGCGCGGACAGGTCTCCACCTACATCCTCGCGGGCTTGGGCGATACCCGCGAGGCAATTCTGGAAATGTCGACACGCCTCGTTGCTTTGGGCGTCTATCCGTTCGTGGTGCCATTCGTGCCGATCTCCGGAACACCCCTTGAAAGCCACCCTGCACCGAAATCCGAGTTCATGGCCTCGATCCTTGCCCCCCTGGCGCAGATCGTCATCGATGGCGGATTGAAGGCATCGGACATCAAGGCAGGCTGCGGCAAATGCGGCGCCTGCTCGGCCTTGTCCACCTACGAAAAGCTGAGGGTTCCGGCATGAGCCACATGGATCATTCAGCGTTTATCAGCCCGGAATTCCTGATCCGCGCAGCATCTGAACCTTGGGAACTGCAAGGCGTATCGCGTCTCAGGTATCAGGTATTCGTGGAAGAGCAGCGCATATTCGTCGGCAACGACCATGACGAAATCGACAATGCGGCAATCCCGCTGGTAGCCATCGCCACATTGGCCGCCGAGCCTGCGGAGGTTGTGGGAACGGTCCGGATTCATGAACCGTCTGCTGGCATCTGGTGGGGCTCGCGACTGGCGGTTGCTCCGGCATATCGCAGAGTTGGTCGGCTGGGAGCGGAGCTTATCCGCCTTGCGGTGAGCACGGCGAACGGTCTCGGGTGCAGCGAGTTTCACGCCCATGTCCAGCTTCAGAATGTACCCCTGTTTCGGCGCCTGCATTGGGAGCCGCAAGGAGAAATCGACCTGCATGGCGTGCGCCACATGCACATGCTGGCTTCACTCGAGCACTATCCCCCCACATGCGACCCGACCATCGGCTGGTCCGCCAGAGCGCGGAGGTCATGATGGACCTATATGCCTTGGCGGCAGCACTGGCAGCCCACCCGTCTATTCGCAGCAAACTCGACATCGCGGCGACGACACGCGCGCTTTCGCTATCCTCCGGAACATCCGGAATGCCCGGCGACGACGCCGCGGCAATTCCAGCCCTGGACGGCACCTGGGATCTGCTGGCGGGCGAAGGTTTTATGCCGCAGTTCGTGCAGGACGATCCGTGGTTTGCCGGCTGGTGCGGCGTAATGGTGAACCTTTCGGACATCGCAGCGATGGGAGGACGCCCGACCGCACTGCTCGACGCCGTGTGGGCTCCGGATACAGCATCCGCCGAGCCCCTGCTTGCCGGCCTTCGCGACGCAGCGATGGCCTACGGCGTGCCAATCGTCGGCGGGCATACCAACCTCCGCAGCAAGGATCTCAATCTTGCCGTTTCCGTCACGGGACGTGCAAAGAGGCTGATTTCGAGCTTCACGGCCGCCCCTGGAGATGTGCTTATCGCAGCCGTCGATCATCGCGGGCATTACCGGCCGAACTTCGACAACTGGTGCGCGGCCCTTGACGCACCTCATGAACGGCTGCGTGGCGACTACGAGGTGCTGCCGGAGCTTGCCGAGGCTGGTCTGGTGGATGCTGGAAAAGACATCAGCCAAGGCGGGATTGCCGGCACCGCGCTTATGTTAGCTGAATCCTCCCGATGCGGGTTCGACATCGAGCTTGCTGACATCCCGCTCCCGGCAGGTGTAGCAGTCGACCGCTGGCTGCGCACATTTCCGAGTTTTGGCTTCCTCCTTTCGGTTCGGCCAAAACGGACGGACGAGGTCTGTTCAGTATTTGCTGCTCGGGGCATCAGCGCCGCAGCCATCGGGCATGCAACGGACAACTCCCGGATCGATCTGACGAGTGGTGGCGCCCGGGCAACGTTCTGGGACTACGCAACGGCCCCCTATATCGCGCTGGCAAAGGAGATAGCCCATGCCTGAAGTTCGCTTCACCATCCGATGGCCTGATGGAACGGAGGAGAGCTGCTACTCGCCCTCGACCGCCATAACGCGCCATCTCGAAGCAGGATGCACCTATCCGCTGACTGAATTTGTCGAACGTGCGCGCACCGGTTTGAACGAGGCATCGGACCGCGTCGCCGCCAAATTCGGCTTCGCCTGCTCCTCCGCACTCGATCAACTGGCAAAGATTGAAACGACAGCCGCCGCTCAGCCGGCTGACGCTAAGGTCACCTGCCTCTCGATGTCATGAAAGGGTTCGTTATGACCAACGCCAATGTACCACACGTACCAGTTCTCATCATCGGAGGCGGCCAGGCCGGTCTTTCTGTCAGTTGGTATCTCATGCAGGAGGGGATCGAGCATATCGTCCTCGAGCGCCACCGTAAATTCGAAAGCTGGCGCAACAATCGCTGGGACAGTTTCTGTCTGGTCACGCCAAACTGGCAGTGCCGGCTGCCCGGCTGGCACTATAAAGGCACGGATCCAGATGGTTTCATGCTCAGGCAGGAGATCGTCGACTATCTGGATGGTTTCGCAGAAAGCTTTAGCCCACCGCTGCGCGAGGGGGTGGACGTCACGGATGTCTCGCCTCGTGACGGTGGCGGATATAGAATCGCGACCTCCTCCGGCGAAATGACTGCTGATCAGGTGGTTATCGCAACGGGCGGTTACGACAACCCCATCGTGCCGCCCTACGCGGCAGATCTGGACGCCTCTATCCTACAGATGCACTCGCGCGAATATCGGCGTCCATCGCAACTTCCAGATGGCGGAACATTGATTGTGGGCACGGGCCAATCTGGTGTGCAGATCATGGACGACTTTCATTTGGAAGGTCGTCCAGTGCACCTGGCAGTAGGGCCCGCACCGCGCAGCCCGCGCAAATACCGCGGGCGCGACGCAACCGACTGGCTTTACGATGCTGGAACCTATGGCGTCACAATCGATACCCATCCCGATCCCATCAAGGCCCTCACCCAGACCAACCATTACATGTCCGGGCGCGATGGCGGCAAGGAGATCGATCTGCGTAAATATGCGCTCGAGGGCGTGCGGCTGTACGGATCTGTCGCGGGTGCCTCGGGCACAACGATGACGTTCCTGCCCGACCTCGAAAAGAACCTCGATGACGCTGACCGGAGCTATCTGGGTATACGCAGGCAGATCGATGCATGGATCGCCGCGCAGGCAATCGTTGCTCCAGAGGAGCCGCCCTTTGAAAAGGTCTGGCGCCCCGCTCAAGAAATCACCGAAGTCGATTTGGCGCAGACAGGTATAACATCGATCATCTGGGCGATTGGTTTCCGTCCTGACTACTCGTGGCTAAAGGTCGACTGCCTGGACCAACGAGGAAAGCCTGTGTCCCGTCGCGGAGTAACGGATGCACCGGGTCTGTATTTCATCGGCCTTGGCTGGTTGAACACCTGGGGCTCGGGCCGATTTCTTGGCATCGATGAGGACAGCCGGTATCTCGCCGAACAAATAGTCGCACTCCAAAAGAACAGGCTGGCCGCATGAGCACGTTTCAGCTCGCGAGACACGAAGCGACGCAGCTCATCGAACGCCACGTGCTCGGAATGGCGGAAATGGGCTACAGCGGTATTTCGGAGCAATGGCTCAAGCGACGTGCGGGTGATTTGCACTGGCGGCTGATTGCGCGCGCTATGGGGCAGCGGGATGCTGTTTTCACTTGCTCAGAGGGCGAGCCACTCTATGCGGCTTTTTGTGCGACCAGCTTGCAGTTCGTAAGGCCGCATCTTGCGCGCATGGGCGGGGAGATGACACTGGCCGCGGATCTCTACCGTGTCGGTCACGGGCGTCTTGCGTCGCTTCTCCGCATCTACGTAGGCAGCGACATTGTGGGTCGAATGATTTTGATCTCAACCTTTGTGGGACGGTCTGAACCCGGGATCAACCAGTCAGTCGTCCGAAGGAGCCCGCGAGCGTTCGCGATGCCGCCTGAGCCTCCCCTCGTGGTCCGGCGCCTGGCCGAGCAGGCTTCGGCCGCCGCGCGAGCGATTCGCAACGACCATCGTAGACTTTTCGCTATGTCAGAAACCCAGAATATCCTGCCGTGCCCGGCAACAGACTTCAATGCCGCCGGACTTCTCTATTTCCCGAGCTACAGTGCTTTAGCGGACCGGGCACTGTTCCAAGCAGAAGAGAAGCATACCGGAATGATCAACTCGCGACATGTAGTTTATTTGGGCAATGTGGAGCCAAAAGAATGGATAGAGATCAACTTTAAAAAGCTGCCTTCAAGGCACGATGTCTTCCTGAAAGGCCCAGAATCTCGGCCATTGGCGTTGATGCGCGTACGTTTCGATAGTGGCAACAACAGCTCTATAACCGCTTAACACCGCGACGCGGTCGACAGGAAATGCCGGCTTCAAATGCAGCTACGGCAACTAATGCGATACCGTCTTGCTTAATCTAGCTCGGGATAGAAATCGAACCACCGGCTCCGAGAGGTGGTTCGATTATCTTGGCGGCATATGTTCTGGCCATTCCTGTGCGCCATGAAGCACATGAAGAATTCGAACTGTCGTTTCAGTAATGGCATATGCCGCGACGTAGGGCGTACCATCGATGACGAGTTCGCGTGTCCCAGCAGTTCTGCCCACGCGCCCACTACCCGGGAAATCGAGTAAACGACGGGTAACTGCAACAATCCGCTCCTCGATCAGAACGGCGGCCACAGGATGATCTGCCCTCAATTTATGTGAAGATGGCGTCGCGATCTGATAACGCAAATGCAGACCAAGTAAGTATCACGATTTGGGCACACCAGCGTAAGACGTGCTGCCGCTCGGCGCTCGGAAAAATGCGCCTCAACTTCCTCGTCTGATAAATCCGGCCGAGTATCGTTCAATGCTTCGAGCACCTTGGTGCGAAACCAGGCTCCATGCGTTTCACTGCCCGAAAGAAACTCAAGGGGCAAAGCCCGCTCATTAGCTGTCCGGGCGAGCAGGATACGATCCGCATCAGATACCGTGAGGCCCATGCTTTCAAGAACTGGAGAAGCACGATCACGAACTTCGGCATCAATCCGTGTTTGGACGAGTGCGTTGGCGGCCATGGCTATCTACAGATTCAACAGATAGCAATGCAGTTGAATGACGCTTTCTAGGTAAAATTTGCGCCGCCTTTCTCCGCTTATCACTCTACTAAGCCTGTTGAACAAATTAGAGCCTTCAACCGCTGGATCTCAAGCTGCGATCACTGAAAATTCCGGCTCTTCACCTTCAGAGTATCGATATGAAGATCCGGCGTGAACATGTCCCGCGGGACGACCGGCTTTGGCCGATCGCGTGAATCCGGCCCGCCGCCGCCGTGAGCAAATTCATCGCCGCGACCAGCTGGCAGCTTAAACTCCGTATCCCGATCGGCAAGTCCAACCAGATCGCCTGAGAGATCGAAGAGTTGCTGGGCGACGAGATGGACGACCTCCCCTTCCCGTTGAATCCGTCCGTTGATCGCCATCATCGAGGAGCCCAGCACGACCCGCCTGCGCTTCTCGAACAAGTTGGGCCAGACAACAACGTTGGCCGGTCCAGTCTCGTCCTCGATGGTGATAAACATCACACCCTTGGCCGATCCCGGCTTCTGCCGCACCAGCACGAGTCCAGCGGTGTAAACCCATTGGCCATCCCGGGCATTCATTGCCTCGGCACAGGTGATGATATTGCGTGCCGACAGGTCCTTGCGCAGAAAGGCGACTGGATGCTGGCGCAAAGTCAGCCCGATGTGGCTGTAGTCCTCGATGACGTTGTGGCCATCGGTCATCTGCCGGAGCGCGACCTTTGGCTCCTGCTGCTCGGCAATCGCCGTCGCCTCGCGTTCGGCCGCGGCGGCAAACAGCGGCAAGGGCTCGTCGCGCTGAGCCTTGATCGCCCAGAGCGCATCGCGTCGTTCGAGTTTCAGCGATGGCAGAAAGGCGTCGGCCTCTGCAAGCTGGACAAGCGCTTCGGTCGGCACGCTGGATCGGCGCCACATATCATCGACTGAGGCAAACGCATTGTTCATGCGCGCTGCAACGATCCGCGCCGCCTCCGCAACTGCCAGTCCCCTCACCTGCCGGAAACCCAACCGGACAGCATGTCGATCAGTGCTGCCGATCCTTTCCAGCGTGCAGTCCCATCGCGAGCGGTTGACGCAAACCGGCCTCACCTCAACGCCATGCTTGATCGCGTCCCCGACAATCTGGGCCGGAGCATAAAAGCCCATTGGCTGGCTGTTGAGAAGGGCTGCGCAAAAGACGTCGGGGTAATGGCACTTGATGTAGTTCGACGCGTAGGCGATCAACGCAAATGAGGCCGCATGACTTTCCGGAAAGCCGTAGGAGCCAAAACCTTCCAGCTGCGAAAAGGTCTTTTCGGCAAACTCTGGCGAATAACCATTCTTCACCATCCCCGAAACCAACTTGTCCTTGAAACGTGAGACCCCGCCGGTGAACTTGAAGGTCGCCATGGATTTGCGCAGCTGGTCGGCCTCCCCGCCGGTAAAGCCTGCACAGACCATGGCGACCCGCATGGCGCTTTCCTGAAACAGCGGCACGCCCAGCGTCTTGCCAAGCACGGCCTCCAGCTCAGGGGTGGGATACTCGACAGGCTCCTTGCCTTCGCGCCGACGAAGGTAGGGATGCACCATGTCGCCCTGGATTGGGCCCGGCCGCACGATTGCCACCTGTACGACGAGATCATAGAAGGTGCGGGGCTTCAGGCGCGGTAGCATCGCCATCTGCGCACGGCTTTCAATCTGGAACGTGCCGAGCGTGTCAGCCTTGCGGATCATCGCATAGGTCGCCGCATCCTCTTGGCTGATCTTCGAGAGATCAAGATCTTCCCCCTTGTGCTCTCGAATAAGATCGAAGGCCTTGGCCATGCAGGTCAACATGCCAAGTGCAAGGACGTCCACCTTCATGAACTTCAACGCCTCGACGTCATCCTTGTCCCATTCGATGATCTGCCGGTCTTTCATCGTGGCGGGTTCTATCGGCACGAGGTCATCAAGCCTATCGTGGGTGAGGACAAAACCGCCGGGGTGCTGGCCAAGATGACGCGGCGCACCCATCAGCTGCTGCGCGAGTTTCAGGGTGAGCGCCAGACGCCGGTCCTCGGGATTGAGATTGAGTTCCCTGATGTTTCGGTCGGGAACCTCTTCTGACCAGGACCACATGCCCGACGATAGCGCCTTGATCACATCCTCCGGCAGGCCGAGCGCCTTGCCGACATCGCGGATTGCGCCCTTGGCCCGGTAACGGGTAACGGTTGCGCAGAGTGCCGCCTTGTCCTTGGTATAGGTCTTGTAGATCCACTGAATGACCTCCTCGCGCCGTTCATGCTCGAAGTCGACATCGATATCCGGCGGCTCGTCGCGTTCCTGGCTGACGAAACGCTCGAAAAGGAGATCATTGGTCGAGGGGTCGATCGAGGTAATGCCGAGAATATAGCAGACGGCGCTATTGGCGGCGGACCCCCTGCCCTGGCAGAGAATGCCCTGGCTTCTGGCAAAGCGCACGATCGAAAACACGGTCAGGAAGTAAGGGGCGTATTTCATGGTGCGGATGAGATCGAGCTCATGCCGCACAGTCTTCAACACATCCGGAGGCAGACCTTCCGGATACCGGTCCGGCATACATTCCCAGACATAGTGCTCGAGAGACGCTTGGGCATCCTTGCCCGGCACAATGGCCTCTTCGGGGTACTGGTAGGTCAGCTCTTCAAGCGAAAACTTGCAGCGCCGTACGATCTCCGCCGTTCGCGCCAGTGCTTGCGCGTAGCGCGGAAACAGGCGTTCCATTTCCTCCGGCGGCTTGAGGTAGCGGTCGGCGTGACGTTCGCGCTCGAAGCCGACATCGTCGATCGTGGTGTTGTGCCGGATACAGGTGACGATGTCCTGCAATTGCCGGCGGCCCGGCTCATGAAACAGCACGTCATTGGTGACGACGGTTTTGACTTCGAACCGTGCCGCCATGTTGGAAATCTCATGCAGCCGCAACTGGTCGTTCGGTCGCCGACGCAGACAGAGCGAAACGTAGGCGCGATCGCCAAACAACTCAGCCATCTTGCGCAGCTGTGCGGCACAGGTAGCATCCGGCAGATCAGGCACCAGAATGCCGATCATGCTCTCGGAGTAAGCGACGATATCGTCCCAGTGCAGGATGCAGTTGTTCTTGCCGCCACGCGATTTGCCAAGCGTGATCAACCGCGTCAGACGCGAATAGGCGGCTCGATCCATCGGATAGACCAGCATGGACATTCCTTCCGCGAGATCGAGCCGGCAGCCGACGACCAGGCGCAGACCGGTTGCGCGGGATGCTTCCAGCGCCCGGACGATCCCGGCCAGCGAATTGCGGTCAACAACGCCGAGTGCATCGATACCGAGCTGTTTCGCCGTCTCGAACAATTCCTGGGCAGAGGAGGCGCCGCGCAGGAAGCTGAAGTGGGTCGTGACCTGGAGCTCGGCGTAGCTCATGCGAAGATCCCGTGGCAGAACCAGCGATGGGACCCGGTTTCGGGATCCACCCCGTCACCGGAGCGGAACACCCACAGGCGCTCGCCTGCCTCGTCCTCGATGACAAAGTAGTCCCGCACCGCCTCCATCTCCTCGTCGCGCTGCCACCACTCCCCGAAGATGCGTTCCGGGCCATCGGCGCGTTTGACCTTACGGCGCTTGCCGCGCCAGACGATGGAAACTGGTGGGCGGTCCGGCATCAGCGCGATCGCCTCGATCAGCTCGGGCCGCGGCAACAGCCGGACCGGCCGGCGCCAATGGCTGACCCAGGCAATAGCGATCGGTTCAGCAACGGGACTGATCCGCTTCACGGAGCGTTCCGGCACATCGGAGGCGACCGGTGCGACGCGATACACCCGCTGGCCCCGATTTCCATAGATATCAATGAGCGGCGTCACATCGGTGGTGTCATCCTCGACCAGAGCAGAGGCTTTCTGAGCCTCCTCGAGAGGCTCGGCTATCACGGCGAGCAGGACCAGCTTTTCGATCCCGAACCCCGGCTCGATCTTTTCGGTCCGGTCCCTAAACAGTTTCGTCAGCCAGGCGATATCGCGGGCAGGCTTGGCGGTGCCTGCGCGAATGGCCTGCCTGGTACCGTCGACCTTCTCGACGATCAGGTCGGCACGGCGCACCCCAAGACCGCGCTTCTGAAGCTCATCGACCAGTTGGACGACGAGGCGGCCGACATATTTGTTGATCGTTTCGGCAGCCCCAATCGGTTCAGAGAAGGCTTTCGAGACTTCGATCAGCTCAGGCGTTCGGATCGGCTCGATAGGCTCGGCGATACGGCACAGCATCTGGTCGAGACGGCGGCCGATCTCCGGACCAAAGCGCAAAGTCAGTGGCGCACGTGGCGTGTTGAGAAGCTCGCCAATGGTCTGGAAGCCGAGAATGCGAAGATCGCTTACGATCTTGGACGCAAGGCGCAGCAGAGAGATCGACAGTTTTTCCACCGCCCGGACTGTCTTGCCTGTCGGAATGATAATCGTCTCGCGGTTGATGGCGCGGGCGCAGGCATGGGCTGCACCCCAGCTGTCGGCGACCGCTACACGGGCAGTCAGCTTGCCTCCCAGAAACTGGTTGGCGATCTTTGTCACCATTGACAGCTCGCCGCCCTGCAGGTGGTCGGCACCTTCGGTATCCATGACAATGCCATTGATCCCGTCAACGGCGACGATTGGCGAATAGATCGTCAGCGCCCAGAGCGTGATGCGTTCGAGAGCGACGCGATCGGCTTGCGGATCAGCGTCAACCATCATCAGCCCACGAAACAGCGACTGCGCCTTCGCCGCCGCCATGCCGACATGCACGCCTGCCTTTCTCGCAGCCGGGTCGGCAGCCGAAACCCATCGCTTGGAACCGCTTTTGGCGATCACCGCGATTGGCTGTTCAGGCGGAATGGAAGGATCTGCGCGCCGTATTCGATCCGTCGGCAGATCCGGAAGATAAATGGATACGACCCTTGTCATCACACGCTCTCACGAGAAACTCAGCACACTCACCCGCTTTCACGCGCATCAATTCCAGAAACCATTGAGGCCTGCCCACCCCCGGTACTGGCAGCTCCTCGGACGGTATCACACTCACCCGCCATCTGGTGGTTGACGCCGTCGGCTGGCCAAAATCATTCGCCTCCGTCTGCCTTCGCCATCGGCGGACAGCAAGCGCCATGGTCCCGGTTCGCTCGGCGGCGAGCTGCAGGCGTCGGGAACTGACCATCGGCAGGCGGACAAGTTCGCCGACGACCGCCCCGAGACCGCCAAACGAGAGCCCCTCCTCCATATTGGCCAGCACATCCTCTTCCCTGTCGGACTCCACGAAGATGACGCGGTCGGGATGAAGGCCGACCTGGGCAAGCGCCGGAAAAAACAGATCCGGTCGCGTCAGACACCAGATGACGGGGCCTCTGGTTCGCGCGGCTATGCCGGCGACAAAAAGCGCGGCAGCCGCGCCGTCTACGGTGCCCGAACCGCCGCCCGCAAACTCATGCAGGGCTCCATAGGCAAGGCCCCCGCCAGGCAAGGCCGCATCGATCTCCGGAACACCGAAGGCGAGCGTTCCGGCCCGTTTCGCGGCTCCGCCCTCCATCGAGGCAATGCGGTCACGCAAGTCGCAGATCACATCTAAGACCCCTCCAGGGACCCCGGGGGTACGGGCAGCAGTCATCGTTCACGGCTCCCTTCAAGGTCGTGTTCAAAGGATCGACATCATGTCGTACGGGCTATTTGTTCTTTTTTTGTTCTAACGATGCAAAAGAGTCAAGCAACACATGGTTGAGGAATATTATCCCAGCATTAGAAAAACCGAATATTCGGAAAGGATTCAAGGATATAGACATCACTACAATTTTTGCGGCACTTCGCTCTTGTCGGGCTCCAGATGGTGGATAGTGGGGATATATGAGCGGCGTCACAATGTTCTTAAGGTTTTCGTGCTGAACTCTCGCCATGACGAAGCCACCGAGATCAAAGCCGCTCCTTCGTGATACCGAAGCTCCGCTACGGTCAAAGCCGCGTCGGAAGCGTAACCCTGCACAGCCACAGCTTCTGTTCGATCCGATGCCCGACCGCGTCGAGCCGGCTCTTGCGCAATTGAAGGCCCATCCGCCACGAGGTGACCAGTGGAGCTGGGAGCTGAAGTGGGATGGCTATCGGCTGGCGGTCCACATCGAGCCGACAGGGGTGCGTATCCTGACGCGTAGCGGCCATGACTGGACGCACCGGTTTCCGGCTATCGAACAGGCGGCCCGAGCGCTTGGGCCTGCGTCCATGATCATCGACGGCGAGGCGGTGGTGCTGGACGAAGAAGGACGGCCGGATTTCGGGCTGCTTCAGATGTCGTTGGGGGCTTCGGGCAAGACGGCCGGTAACCGGGCGTCTGATGCCGTTCTCTACGCCTTTGATCTTATGTACCTCGACGGCCACGATCTGCGGGAGATGGAGTACCGATCACGCCGGCATCTTCTCGAGGATACGATAAAGGCAAATGACGGCGCCATCCGTCTATCCGAAACGCTCGACGCTGACCCCAACGTCCTGTTGGAGCATGTCCGCAGCCTTGGTCTTGAAGGCATCGTCGGCAAGCACCTTGATCAACCCTATCGCTCCGGCCGAACCGGCGACTGGGTGAAGATCAAAAGCGTTGAGAGCGAAGCGTTCATGGTCGTCGGATACGAACCATCGACGGCATCGCCAACGGGGTTCGCATCGCTGGCGCTTGCCGCCTATCGGGATGATGAACTCGTCTATGTCGGCAACGTCGGCACGGGCTTCAGCCAAGCCGAGATGACCAGGCTGAAGATACTCGACAAACTCCGCTGGAAGCGTAAGCAGCCACCTGTCGCCTTTGCTGGGAAATCAGATATCGTCTGGGTCGAACCGACCCTGATTGCAGAGATCGAGTTCCGGGCGTGGACGGGCGACGGCAAATTGCGACATGCTTCCTACAAGGGCCTGCGGGACCGGCAGGACAATGCCGACGTTTACAGGCTCAACTAACGACGCAGGCGGAACCTGACAAACTGCATTCGGTCGCAGCGGAGGAATTGCTGCCATGTGCAATCTTTATCGGATGGAAGACAAGGACTGGGTCGCCAAATGGGCTCAGGACGCCGAAAGCCTGATCAACCTGATGCCGGCCTATCAAATGAACCCCGATCAGATGGGGCCGATCGTCCGCAACGCGGCGGAGGGAAAGAAGAAGCTAGTGCATGCGCGCTGGGGGCTGCCCTCGCCGATTTTCGTGCAGAAGAAAGCTGCGGAAGCTCGGGCGGAGAAACTGAAGACCAAGGGTCAGACTGTCGATTTGGATGAGCTCATCCGCATGGAACCGGACAGAGGCGTGACCAATGTCCGCAAGCTCAACCTACCCCATTGGACGAGATGGTTCGGTGTAGAACATCGATGCCTTGTCCCGGTCACCAGTTTTGCCGAACCTGATCCTGCCAGCAAGCAGGAAGGCGGCAATGTGCCAAACGCCTGGTTTGCGCGCGATGAGGCAAAATCACTCATGTTCTTCGCCGGCATCCACGTGCCGCAGTGGAAAAGCGTCCGGAAGGTGAAGGATGGAATGACCACCGACGATCTCTATGGCTTCCTGACCACGGATCCCAATGATCTCGTTAGGCCCATCCATGAGAAGGCCATGCCTGTCCTGTTGCAAACGAAGGAAGAAACCGACATCTGGATGCGGGCGCCATGGGACGAGGCAAAGCACCTTGCTCGCCCGCTTCCGGACGATGCGCTGATCATTTTGTCGCGTGAGCCCTATGGATCGTCAATCGTATCGAAATCTGGCGAGCCGGTGGAGCAAGACGGTCTGGTGTAACCATTAGCCGTTTCGCTCGGCAGGAGCACTCCACAATCGGGTCAACCACCGCGGCGCAGTAGTGTGAGAACATGATTTAAATTTAATGTTCTTCCTCTCTTCGCAGCAGCTCAGCCTTCCGCTCGATTCCCCAGGTATAGCGGAATGACGCTCCATCTTTTCTTACAACACGGTGGCAGGGAATAGCGATGGCGAGAGGATTGCTCGCGCAGGCGCTAGCCACAGCCTTACCTGCCTTCGGGTGTCCAACCCTAGCTGCGAGGTCTTCATAGCTGATGATCTCGCCCGGAGAAATATCTCGCAACGCAAGCCAGACGCGACGCTGGAAGGTAGTCCCACGCAGGTCGAGCGGTAAGTCGAGGCCTACCTCCGGGCGCTCAACCATTCCAACAACCTTGGCGACGGTATCCTCGTATCGCTCGTCCCCTCCGACAAAGTTCGCGTTCGGAAATCGATCCTGAAGATCGGTCAGGAGGGCGGCAGGATCGTCCCCAAGGAGAATTGCCGCAACGCCCTTGTCGCTCGAAGCAACCAGGATCGCGCCAAGCGATGTCTGGCCGACTGCAAAGTGCAGCGTTTCCCTGCGCCCGCCCGCCCTGTAGTCTGCCGGGGCCATTCCGAGCGCGCGGCTGCATACCGCGTAGAACCGTCCGCTGGAACCGTATCCTGCGTCATAGAACGTCGACGTAATGGATCTGCCCGGTTTTAGTCCTTCCCGGATGAGTTGAGCCCTCCTCTCGAGCAAGTATGCTCGCGGGGTCATTCCCGTGTGTGCGCGGAACGTTCGGTGGAAGTGCCCTTCGCTGACGCCGAGGGCAAGCGCAAGCGCCGCGACGGTCGGCGAGCTGTCTCCGGCATCAATCAGCCTGCATGCCTCCGCCACCAGGTCGGCGTTTCTCCGGCTAAACTGCGCGTCGTCCGGACGGCATCGCCGGCACGGATGGAAGCCTGCTCTTTGCGCGTCGGATACGGCCTCGAACCAGCGAATGTTCTCCGGCCGGGGCGGCCGGGAAATGCAGTTCGTCCGGCAGTAGACGCCCGTCGTGACGACGCCGCGGAACACGGACCCCGTCGCTGCATTTCCGATGTCCGCCGCTTCCGCCATCAGGCCGCGCTCCTCTGCATCGAGCCGAACGGGTTGTCGATGAGATAACGCCACAGGCCGTCAGGACCGCGGCGGGCGATGTCCGTCGCAGTGGCCACCATGTTGATCTCGGTCCCATCCTTCGCTGTGCCGATGTACGACCAGTCGAGGACGAGAGAGGCGACGTCGCCGGCGACGAACAAGTGGCGCTGGGTGATCGACATCTGAAGGCCGAGGCTGAAGTACTTGGCAAGCTCCTCGCCGATCGCCTCCTTGCCGACGTGAGCGACGCCCGCGGCGTCGACGATCAAGCCTTCCGGGTCGTAGAAGCCGAGCATGGTCTCGACGTCGAGCGAGTTCAGATGGCAGAGAAGAGCTGGGACGATGCCTTCCGGCGTCGAGGAGAGTGCGAGCTTGGTGGTCATTCGATGTCCTTCGTTGTTGTTCTGCTCCTGCGAGCGTCCTGACTATGGCGAGGCGCCAAGGCGTCGAAACTCCGTTTTCTGATCTCATATTCCGATTTTCGACCGGTCTACGGGATCGGGGATTGACATCTCGCCTAATCATAGATATTTTATATCCACGATTAGGAGATGCAAGATGAAACTGAGCGAAGGCGTAGAGCAGGCCATCCACTGCACGGCATTTCTGGCAGGCCTGTCGCAAGACGGCGTGCTGTCGGCCGCAGCACTTGCCGAACTCCACGGCGTGTCGACGAGCTACCTCTTGAAGCATATGCAGGCGCTGTCCGGCGCGGAGATCGTCGCGACGACGCCGGGACCGAGGGGCGGCTACCGCTTGGCCAAGGCGCCGAAGGACATCAGCCTTCTCGACATCGTCCTCGCTGTCGAAGGACCGGCACCCGCTTTCCGCTGCGCCGAGATCCGCCAGCGGGGACCAAACCCTCTGCCGCAGCGCTACTTCACAAAGCCCTGCCAGATCAACGCTGCGATGCTGAAGGCCGAGAAGGCCTATCGCGCAGAACTCGCCAAGGTGTCCGTCGCGGACCTTTTGGCGGACCTTGGTGCAGCCGACGACGGTGGTATCGCCGCCCGAGGATGCGCCTTCCTTGAACTCCACGAACGCAAGACGGGCAATCGCGCCTCGTCATAGGAGACAAAACCATGAGCAAGTTGAAGAAGGTCGTCGTCATCGGCGGCACGGGCCTGATCGGCTCGAAGGCGGTCAAGCTGCTACAGGACGCCGGCCACGAAGCCGTCGTCGCAAGTTCCCGCAACGGGATTAATGCCTACACTGGCAAAGGACTGGCCGAGGCGCTTGCGGGCGCGGACGCGGTCATAGACGTGTCGAACATGATGTCGTTCGACAAGCAGGCACTTGTTGACTTTTTCGGCACGTCGAGCCGAAACCTTGTGTCCACCGAGCAGGCCGCAGGCATCCGCCATCACGTGGTCCTCTCGATCGTCAACGCCGATCAGCTCAAAGCCAACCCCTACATGGAAGGCAAGCTGGTGCAGGAGGAGACCATCGCCGCGTCTGGCCAGGCCTACACCATCGTCCGTGCGACGCAGTTCCACGAGTTTATCGAGACGCTGGCTGGTGCCTATGCAGCCGACGGCGTGGTGAAGGTGCCGGATATCGACTTGCAGCCGATCGCGGCCGACGATGTGGCCGCGGCTCTGGTCGAAGCCGCGCTGGGCGAACCGAAAAATGGAACGGTCGATCTTGCCGGACCGGAGCGAGCAACCTTCGAATCCTTCATCCGGACGTATCTCACCTCCAAGGCCGATGCCCGACCTGTGGCCGCCGATGCCGCCGTCGACTATTTTGGTGCCCCGGTTGTCACAGGCTCGCTCGTTCCTGGCGGAGACTACGTCAAGGGCCGGATCACGCTAGCCGAATGGCTCAGGGCATAGACAAGGGAAAACATCATGAAGACCATCCTCTATGTCTCTGCCGCACTAGCGGTCTCCGTGACCACGACCTTCGCTCATGACGTCGGGAAGACAGGGCTCGCCTACGATACGAAGGACGCGAAGGTGACGCTGGTCTACGAGCACCCCCTGCCTGACGTTCCAGGCAAGAGCGTCAAGGGCGTCCTCGTCGAGTACGGGCCCGGCGGCTACAGCTCCGCCCATACGCATGCGAAATCTGCGCTGATCTACGCCACGGTTATTGAAGGAGCGATCCAGAGCGCCGTGAACGGCGGCGAGACGAAGACCTTTACCGCTGGCCAGAACTTCACCGAGCTGCCGGGCGACCGCCACGATGTCAGCGCCAATGCCAGCAAGACCGAGCCGGCGAAGCTGCTTGCCGTCTTCGTCGTCGACACAGACGACACCGTCCTCACGACGCCGCGCAAGCCCTAGGCTGACGGCACCAATCTGACCTCCTAACTCCCAAGTTTTGCAACGACGGCTCCTCCGGCGACCGGAGAACCGTGTCTTCAAGAAAGGAAAGATGAACATGTCCCGCATGAACTGGTCTGAAGTGGCGCCCGACGGAGCAAAGGCGCTCTATGGTGTCCACCACTATGTGACGACGAAGACGAACCTTCCGCAGGAGCTGATTCACCTCGTCTTCCTGCGCGTGTCGCAGATCAACGGCTGCGCCCACTGCATCGACCTGCACAGCCGCGATCTGCGCAAGACGATGTCCGTGGACAAGATCACGCTGGTTCCCGTGTGGGACGAGGTGCCTCATCTGTTCAACGAACAGGAACGGGCCGCCCTCGCGTGGGCCGAGGAAGTGACGAACGTCAGCCAGACCCACGCGTCCGACGAGGCCTATGCAGCCGCCTCAGCCGCCTTCGACCCGAAGGACCTCGTCGATCTGACGATTACGATCGCCGCGATGAACGCCTTCAACCGTTTGGGCGCACCATTCCGTCTTCCGGTGGCGGCCAAGGCCTAATCGCGCAAGTAGCAGAACGCATAGGCATCTCCCTGCCGGACCGCCAAGGTCCGACAGGGTGTCCGTCCTACAGCGGCGATGCGACCATCCGCATCGCCATCTCCTAGAGACGAAAGACATTGTCCGGATCGACCACATCAGTAGGTTTGTGAAGGTAAGCCAATGTTGCACCACTGCGTGATAAAGACTGACCAGGATGGCGCCGGACTTCGGCAGCCCCAAGGCCTCGCCTGGCGACCGCAAAGCGCTCGTGTGCCGACATGCGCTCATCCTCGACGATCACCCACTGACAAGCCGGTCAAATGCTCAGAAAGCAGCCAGAGCCGTTTAGCAGCCTGTGGATCCATGGCCCAAGGGGCCACACCTCTGATCCCATCCGTCTCCGTCTGCGGCAGGGCGACTTCGCAATCTTCGCAGTAGACGCCGCCGATACCGTCGCGGGCCACGTTGCTGCCCAGACACTCGTTGCTGCCCCTGTTCCGGGGTCTTGAGGTCGCGCGATGGATCGACCCGACGATTGCCATTCTCGTCATAGAGATCGAAAGAATTGATCTCGTCTTCGCTGATATGGCGGGCGAGATCGGTCAGGATGACGCCGGGGTGCAACGAAAATGCCCGCACGCCAAGCGCGGCTCCGCGGCGATCAAGTTCTAGAGCGAACAAAGCATTTGCCGTCTTTGCCTGGCCATAGGCCTTCCACTTGGAAATCAATGTCCTCGAAATCGACCGGACCGATTTGATGGCCGCGCGACGACACCGAGACAACTCGCGCGTTGCTAGCCTTGACCAGTGCCGGCCACAGACCTGCAACCAATCGGAAATGGCCGAGATGGTTGGTGGCAAACTGGCTCTCGTGCCCCGCCTCATCTCGGGCAAGCGGCGTCGCCATGATTCCGGCGCTGTTGACCAGAATTGAGATCGGCTTGCCCACCGTACTGATCCTGCCGGCAAAGGCAGCAGGCTGCTGCACGACGCCGAAGAGATCGAGCAGGCGGCAAAAGCAGCGCGCACCGAGCCCGCCGGCACATTGCGGATTGCGGCGTCTTTGCCGATCGGCCTGCACGTAGTAGCGCCGGTGCTTCCCCGCTTTCGTAGGCTCTATCCAAAGGTGAACATCGATCTGCGTTTGAGCGATCATATGGTTGATCTCATCGAAGGTGGCATTGATCTCGCGGTCCGGATCGGCGATCTCTCAGATTCGCGCCTGCTCTCGCGGCGCCTTCTGCCGCATCGGCTATGCTGCTATGCCTCGCCTGAATATCTAGCTGGGCGCAACCCGCCGGCCCATCCGGACCAATTGGAAGAGCACGAGACTGTTAACCTGCGCTACCAAAGTAGCGGCCAGCTATTCCGCTGGCCTTTCCGCGTCGGGGGCAGGGAGGTGGAGATCGTGCCGTACTCTGGCATTATCGTTGACGCGAGCGGAGCCGTGCTTTCGACGATCGCAGCGGGTGCCGGCATCGGAATGGCAACCGGTTTCATGGCCAGCGCCTGGGTGAGCCGTGGAGCGCTTGTGCCGGTTCTGGCCGATTATGCGGTGGACCGGCACAATATCACAGCGCTGTGGCCAGAGAGCCGACGCTCCAACCCCGCTGTCCGCGCCTTTCTCGACACTTTAGTGAAATTGTCGTGACAATCGCAGTGAATGTCCGCTCATAGCGCGATCCTGCCATGATCCCGTTCGGTCCAGAGAAACCGAAGAGCAGTATACGCTGAGCTGGACGCACCAGCCTTGCCCGCATAACCTAAACGATATCCGGCGAATCCGGTGTGGTTCGCCTCACAGCCTCGGCAGCGAATTTTATGAATTACCCGACGATAAAAGTTATTGTTCGCTTCACATCATGCCCCATCATTCCTGCGCCAATCATCAGCGCAGTCATACTTTTTCTCGACCTGCCAAAGTTCATCGGAACCCTTGAATGGTACTATTGGCTCCCAACCTACGTAGGAATAACCCTTTGGGTCTCTTTGTGTGCGTTGGTTTTTTTCGGCGTACCGTCTCTCATGCTGGCGGTCGTCTACGCAACTTTAAGATTAAGGCGATGCGCAAAGCATTTGTTTCTGGTATCTTTGTCAGGCGGCACGGTGGCGTTCTTGTTCAACGGCCTGTTCCTGCCGCCGCTTTGCGAAATTGCAGCGTTCATTCTTGGGCTGGTGACGTCCTTATTGGCCGCGCTCTTTGCACTTCCAAAGCAAACTACTCGAAGTTTCGACTTATGGTGAACTACAGCGCCACCAGTGTCAGTTTTTCGAGCCTTCGGCCTGTAGGACATGACGGCGGCAAGCGGCCCACATCACCCGAATGCCTGTTCATTGGGAATGTCTCCTTTTGGCGGATGTCGTTGAAAAACTCGACTGATTATACGCTCAGACGCCCTCCTTGTCCTTTCGGACGCTGAACTATGCAACGATCTGCCCTGCGCCTAGGCGCAGAGCGTGTAGGTAGATGCCGCCCTTAGGCGGCGATGGGACCGCATGGCGGCACCTGAGGCCTGAGTTTGGCCAGCCTCCTCAGGTTCTGTGCTCTTGCAACAAGCAGGAATTCGTCTCTCGCGCCACATGGTCCTCGAAGCCGCAAACGTGCCATCCGCAGAATGCGCTTGAGGTGAGCGAAGAGCATTTCGACCTTCTTTCGATGATGCCGTGACTGCTCATATTCCGGTGTCTTGGCAATCGCTCTGGCGACATCGCGTGCATCCTCGTTGAGATCACGCGGCATTTTGCGAATAGGCATGTTCGAGCAGCATCGAGGCTTCAGGTCACAATAATCACAGTCCTTCTTGCTGGCTCGATAAAGCCCGGTCCCCTCGGCCTTAATACACGATCTGGGTGTCGCATACCGGGATATGTGGCGCAATCCTTCGCTCCTTGACTGGCCATGCGAGATTGTTGGCAGAACCATAGGCACTATCGGCTGCGACGTAATCAGGCCGCAAGCCGAACCGGTCCTCCGTTCTGTCCAGAATCGTGCGGGATGCTCTGCCTCCGCTTGGCGGATTGCCCGTGTCGCTTCCACGTCCAGAATGACCCCGTGGCCTGTATCGATCAGGTAATTGGTGCCATAGGCGAAGAAGGCATGGCCTTTGTGGGCACCGCTCCATTGAGCGGCCGGATCGGACGGCGTCTTCTCTGGCTTCCCATTTCGCTTTTAGGACAGAACGTTGCTTGTTGGCATCTGCCGCAATCAAGCTGGCACCGACGGCAAATCCTTCCGCGCCCACCAGTCCTTGCGCAAGGCAGCGCGCCACCACTATCAAACATATGTCGCAGGATGTCGCTTTGCCGGAACCGGCCGTTGCGGCTCTTGGAGAAGCTGGAGTGATCCGGGACCTTGCCGTCCAGACCGAGGCGGCAGAACCAGCGATGGGCGAGATTAAGATGGACCTCCTCGCACAGTCGGCGTTCCGAGCGGACATGGAGTAGCCGATGATCAGCATTCGCATCATAAGCTCGGGATCAATCGAGGGGCGACCCGTGGCGCTGTAGAAAGGCTTCAGCTGCGCTCGTACGCTGTCGAGTTCGAGATGGCGGGATCCCGCGTAGCATGGCCTGGTGTTATCGGAGGTGCTGCTGGCACTGATATTTCAGCGCATGCGCTCATCACGATCATCGTCGGCTGCGTTATGTTCCTGTCTTTCGCCGCGACAATGGTCGCTGCGATACTGCGTTAAATTTTGCGAAATCAATCCTGGCCGGCTGCCGTTGACCAGCTCACCCGAAAGCGAAATGCTATCAAGCGCTTCCAGATGGGGATCCCAGCGGCAAATCGGCAGCAATCGACCGTCTAATGCTGTGTCCACCGCAGCATGTCGACATCGTAGCCGAGCGCCTTCGCTTTCTCGACAAGCATGCTACGGGTCGTTTTCGTGGGTTTGGGTGTCCGCGTCAGGATCCATAGATATCGCCCCGAAGGTTCTCCCACTATCGACCAAGAATAATCTGCGGCGCGATCAAGTATCCAGTAATCCCCGTAAAAGGGGCCGAAAAACGATACTTTAAGCTTGGCGTTGCCGCTGTCCGTGACAATTTTAGCCCTGCCTTTGGATTCTTTGCGCTTACCGTTTATTGCGCCTTCTCTGCAGGTATTGAGCACGTGGACCATACCATCCTTGCGAAGTGAGTAGTCAGCAGTAACGGCCTCGCAATCGCGCTCGAACTGGTTCTCATAGCGGGCCAGCTCGAACCAGTGACCTACGTATCGGTCAATTTCGACGGGTTTAACTGGCTGAGGTACAGACGGATTGCCTGAGGGTCCAACAGGGCTGCACGCTGCCAACACGGCGCCTAAAATCGTTATGATTGAGATATTGAGTTTCATACCGTCAGAATACACTGGGTGACCGAAAGTTCCAGCCGCTCGTTCGCTATGGAGGTGGCGCCCATCCCCGGCTAGCCGTAGAAATCGTGCTACTGGAGCCGGTCAGTTATCAGTGGCGCCATCAGCAGAAGTTTCGAAAGGGGCACGCAAAACGGCCTTCACCGCCTTGAACGGATACGAACAGCCGTTCACCTAGTTCATTTGCCTTGCAGCACTTTATTTCTGTAGTGACAGGGAGTACCGGGTATGCCGACGTTCGCCCGTACGCGTCAGTGCACCGATCTCCACAAGCTGCTGAAGGTCGCGTGTTGCTGTAGCCCGAGATGTACCTGTGATCGAAATGTAGTTTTCGGCACTTAGCCCCCCCTTGAAGCCTGCCGTGCCTTCCTTGAAGATGCGCGCGACTACCTTTTCCTGCCGCTCGTTCAACTGGTCTCGAAAACGATCATAGAACTTTGCTTTCTGAATAAAGAAATCTATACGCTCAAGCGTCGCCTGTTGAGCATCGAGGATCGTTTCTGAAAAGAAAATGATCCAGTCGGTGATATCAAGCGTGCGCTGGTTCCGCTCAAGCTCTGAGTAGTATGCTTTCCGGCTCTTTTCGATTGTGAAGGCGAGAGAAATGAGACTTGGCTGCCCTATGTTTTGGGCCAGGGATTTCTCAGCGAGCGCGCGCCCAATTCGACCGTTGCCATCCTCAAATGGATGTATGCTTTCAAAATAAAGATGGCCTACTGCTGCACGCGTCAAAGCTTGAAGCGACGTTTGACCATTTGGCCCAGATTGATTGAACCATGCGATGAAAGTCTCCATCTCACCGGAAACCTGGCGAGACGGGGGAGCCTCGAAGTGGATTGTCGGCTTATCCAATCGACCTGACACGATCTGCATGGCGTCTTCATGTGTGCGGTAAGCACCAACCGTTTCAATATATCGGTTCCCGGCCATCAACATTGAATGCCAGTGGAACAGACCCTCATGACGCAGCGGCCTGTGCCAACTCCGATAGACATCCGCCATCATCTCGGCGATCCCCCGCTCCTGGGGGCGGATCTGTCTGTCATCAGTGTTTAGCCCGAACTGTCGGCGGAGTGACGACTGGACGCTCACGCGGTCCAGATATTCACCCTCAATCTCTGAGGTCTTGACCGCTTCGTCACTCAGCAACTCGATGCGAAGTTGGTTGCTGTCGTCCTCGTTGAAATGCCGGACAGCACCGATAACCTCGCCGGCGGACTGCAAGAATCTCTGCTCCAAAGGGACCAGGCTTGCGGTGTCGTACCTGAAGTTTGGCCAATCCGTGTTTTGCCAGTTCCATTTCATGAGTTATAGAATCTCTCTCTATAACTCATAATTATCGCTATATTTGAGCTATTGCAAGTTCGTCTATCGCTCAGCACCCCAAACTGCGGCTCTCCATTCAAGACGCAGCGATAGACGGGTAACCTCTTGCCCTAAACATACTTTGTTAACGGACGCCCCCTATTTCCGCTCGCCCTCGGCACTGGTAGTCGAGAGAAACGGAATGAGCATGACTAAACACGACATTTCATCACGTCATTTTCAGCGAAAAATTTCGGAATTCTGCGAGCTTCGTATCGCTCCGGTCGCATCCAGGCTAGTGTTGGAGAATATAAGGCCTTATCTTTCCAGTTTGATAATCTACCGGAAATCGCCACCGCTTCTGAACGGCCATATCGACTGGACGACTATCGGTAAGGCGTGTGGGATCGAAGCCGAGTTGACGGTAGAGCTGAAAAAGCAGCTCCGGCCTGCTCTGGATGCCATCATCCGATGGCTCGGCGCACCACCGGCAGCCGAAGAGCGACGGCCACCAAAGTCAAAGGCTCGCCCTACCAAAATCGTTCCCGCCAAGAAAGCGGCTTCCGCATCCTCGACCGGAAAGGCGCAAAGCGCGGCGACAGATGGCACCTTTGCCCGGTTCGGGTCGACACAGCGCAGCCCTGCGCCAAAACCGATCAGCCCGTTCCCAGACGCACTATTTGACGCGACTGAAGATCCGGTGAGCTTTCAGGACGCATTGATCTATCATATGCGGCGGTTCGGCGACACCTACTGGCAGCTCTATCGCGCCGTTGTTCATCTGAATGAGACCTTTGACAACAAGACGCTGCTATCCTGGATCCAGGGCGAGCGTGTGCCACGATCTGTAACGAGTTTCGACATCCTGCGCCGCATCGAGCGACGCTACCGACTTCCCGAGGGATATTTCAAAGAGAAACTGCCGCATCAGGCGCGCTCGCTTTATGGTCACGAGCTCGGAGATATGAGCCCGGCTGAGCGGCGCAGGATCTCGTTGCATCTGCCGGATGATTTCAGGAGCCTTCCCTTCACCAAACGTGAAGAAATCCTGGATTGGGTGCGCCGTGTGATAATTTCCGGATCGACCGAATATCGTCGATACCAGGCGGCTGCCAGCAAGCAACGCTATGCCATTCGCTTTCCTGGCGTCACCTATGGTGGCAGTGCCTTGCCCTCTCGACCATTGGCCTCAATGGCCGGGGCTAATTCAAACCTCGCGGCAGATTTAGACGATCCAGATCTACTGTCCGGCGTTGTCGACGCGCCGCCAAGGCTTGCAATGGAAATGGCTGACCTCATCCGTTTCAAAACCTCAACACTGACCGCGATTGGTTTCCAACGAAACGGCGTCTGGGGCGAGGAAACGGCCTCTCAGAAGATCGAGCACCTCGGATTGATGTTCGGCGCACTAGCGGCTTCACCAGGTAGTGCCGTGAAGGGCTGCGGTGTACCACTCAGCCAACTGAGCTTTGGCCTCCTCATCTTCCCAGGAGTCTGGGACTGGTATCTGCAGTGGCGGGAACAACGACGTGGCTTTTACACCAAATGGGAAGAAGACATGCTCATGGTCGCCCAAGCCCTATCTCGCGCGGATGTCGGCTGGATCCGGCAACACCCGGAACTGCTTAAGAACGTCAGGCCGATCGTGGGCTTGATTGAGCAGGAAGAAATCGATTTCGCGGCTCGCGACTGGCATGGTGCCTGTGATGCGTTTCACCGACATGCCGCGAACCGTTCCAAGGAGATCCAGCGAGTGATGCGTGTGCATCGCGATCCATTTGAACCGATCATGTGTGTACTTGAAGCGGACAGTCCATTAGCGGAATATCGCAAGATCACGGACGAGATCGTGAAACGTATGCCGGACGAGAACAGATATCCACGACCGGCCGCCGAGGCCGTCAGATCATTCCTGTTGCTTCGGCTTGGCCTGCACCTTGGGCTCAGACAAAAGAACCTTCGCCAGTTACGCGTCTGCCCGCGTGGACACTATCCGACATCGGAACGCCGGCTTGAGGACATGAAATGTGGTGAGCTACGTTGGAGTGATCGCGACCATGGCTGGGAGGTGCTTATCCCATCGGTCGCCTTCAAAAACTCTGGCTCTTCCTTCTTCGGACAGAAACCGTTTCGGCTGATACTGCCGGACCTTCTTGATCTCTACAAATACCTCGACGCGTATATCGACAGGCATCGTGGAGTTCTGCTCGGCGGTGCGAAAGATCCCCAAACGCTATTCGTCAAGACGGTGAAAACGACCAGCATTGATGCTTCTTACAATTCGACCACATTCTACGAGGCGTGGCGGACTGTCATCCAACGTTACGGCATCTATAATCCCTATACCGGGCGGGGTGCGATCAAGGGCCTCCTGCCGCATGGACCGCATAACCTGCGGGACATTCTCGCGACGCATATTTTGAAGCAGACCGGATCCTACGAGCAGGCCAGCTACGCAATTCAGGATACGCCAGATGTCGTCCAGCAGCACTACGGTCGCTTCTTGCCGCAAGACAAAGCCGCACTGGCTGCCAAGATTCTCAATCAGGTTTGGGAAGCAGCATAAGATCGAATGAGATGCTCGGCTCAGATCCCCATACCAGGTTGCATCTGGACCGAGCCTCCTCGTCTCGCTCTTGAAACGAATCGAACCATCGACCTCTATTCTCGCCGGGTTATCGGCTGGGCGGTGCAGAGCCGACAGACCACGGCCATTGACACCCGTACCGCTGTCACATTTGCGGGCGGGTTGCTCAACGTAGGTGTCCATCCCAACATTTTCGAGGAAGGCGTCGTCGTGGCTGACGATCACAAGCGCGCCGTCATAGGCCCTCAGCGCCGCTTCGACCGTCTCGATGGATTCGATGTCGAGATGATTGGTCGGTTCATCCAGGATCAACAGTGACGGAGGAATGGAACCGCCGAGCACACAGCGCCGTCGTAGCAGGCGACGCATCCGAAGTATGCGGTGTCCTTATCGATCTGCTGGAAGGCGCCATCAATCGCATTCGCCTTGGCTTGCGGGACACTCCCGATGAAACCGAATTCCATCGCGTCTTCGAAAGAAGGTGGACCATTTTCCAGACTGCCATGACACCGAAATCCAACTGACCGGAGACAAGGAATCGTGACGACAACCAACAATGCCAGCCCCCTGTCGCAGATGCTCAACAACGCGTTTGAAAAATTCGACAGGGACGGAGGCGGAAAACTCACCTCTGATGAATTCAAGACTTTCAACGAGATCCTGAAACCCGATATCGCCACCGATGAGCAGGGAAAGCCAACCGTCGACTAAAGCGAACGTATGGACCACGACAGTGACGGATTGATCAGCCAGGATGAAACCAATTCGACAGGCCTTCTAATGCCGGCCGACCTTTGCGATCCGAGCCTGAAATCGATGCTGGACTACCTTCTTCTCAAGGCCGATACGTTGGCGTTCAAGCCGCCAGCACAAGGGAGCGACTCACCTAAAGCCGCTCCCTCCCCTTTTCCCGGGAAGGTTACCCCAGAAAACCAACCGCCAGAGCGCCAGCCGTAAGGGGCGACGGTTCCGGCGACAACACATCATAGATGCAGGGTGCTGCAAAAACTGCAAGCACCAATAAACCGATGATCAGACGCTTCATGATAAAATCCATGACGTTGCTATAATGCTCAGGCAAGCCTCAGCTCGACCGCGATATTGCCACGCGTGGCCTTCGAATAGGGGCAGGTACCATGGGCTTCATCGATAAGCACACGCGCCAGTTCGGGTTCCAAGCCCGGGAGGCTGATGTTCAAGCGCGCCTGGAGGCCATAAGCGTCTCCTGCCATGCCGAGATCGATTTCCGCGTCGATGGTGGTCTCTGCCGGCAATCGGATCCTGCGTTTGGCAGCGGCAATGCCCAGCGCGCCGATGAAGCAGGCTGACCAGCCAGCCGCGAACAACTGCTCGGGATTTGTACCGGGCTTGCCGCTGCCCGGAGGCGAAAGCTTCACATTGAGCTGCGCATCGTCACTCAATGCCGCACCGTCGCGTCCGCCGGTGGTATGGGTCTTGGCAGTGTAGAGCACTTTTTCGATCTTGGTCATGGAACACTCCTTCGTTCGTTCGGTCGCAGAGCGCGACGTCATTGACGGATGTGTTTTCCCGCATCCACGTATCCGGCATGTTTTCGAAAAATGGTGGAATTGTATCGCAGCGTAGAGGCTGCGCCCCGATCCTCTTCAGGGCAGCGCTATTTCCGCGGCAAGCCCGCCGCCATCGCGGTTGTAGATCCGCACCGTACCACCGATCGAGACGGCGAGCTGGTGGGCGATCGCCAGCCCAAGCCCTGTGCCTCCTGTGTCCCGATTGCGCGAAGTCTCAACGCGGTAGAAAGGTTGCATGGCGGCCTCCAGCTTGTCGTCGGGAATGCCTGGTCCATCGTCGGTGACCGTAATGACGATGTTTCCCTCGCCCGATCGTTCGACACTCATCTCAGCAGCACCGGCAAACTTGAGCGCGTTATCGATGAAATTGCTCAGGATACGTCGCAATGCATGCGGCTTGGTCAGGGCAGTCCCCTGAACGATGCCAATTACCGAAACCGTCTTTCCGACGTCTTGGTAGTCGTAGGCGATGCTATCGATGAACGACGCAAGGTCGATGCGCGCATTTTTTTCGCCATTGCCGTGCGAACTGCGCGCATAGGCAATTCCGTCCTGCACCAGCCGCTCGATTTCGCGCAGATCGCTGACCAGCTTGTCCTTTTCGGGACTATCGTCCGCCATGTCGGCGCGCAACCGCATGCGCGTGATCGGCGTCTGCAGGTCATGGGAGATTGCTGCGAGAATCTGCACACGTTCTTCCAGGTAGTGCGCGATACGATCACGCATGGCGTTGAAGGCGCGTGCCGCGTGGGCAACCTCGCTCGGACCATCTTCGTTCAGGGGAGAACCTTGTCTGCCGGGATCGAGTGCATCAGCAGCGGCGGCGAGCGCGCCCAGCGGACGAATTGCCAAACGCACCGCAAACCAGGTGCAGAGGATGAGCAGAAGCATCTGTGCCGCGAAGACATACGGCAGCCATTCGGCCAAGGGCATTACCCCGCGTGGGGTGACATCGATGGTCAGCGGCGAACCGTCCGACAGCGTCAGGTGCCCCTGTAGCCGCATATGGTCGCCCGGAATCGCTTCGACGCGGATCGGAAACCTGTTGCCAGCCGCCTGCCCTATCCGGTCAGCAATCTCTGCACCGCGCCCTGACAAATCCGGGACACCGGGAAGTCCTGGGCCGAGTACAAGGCGGTAGCTTCCTCGGCTCAGGCGATCGAGCCAATCGGGTCGCTCGTTGGCGGGAAGACGGTCGAGAACAGCGAGCGACGTCGCCAGATCGCTTTCCAACGTTCCGAGCATGACGGCCTTGGCCGACATGTAGCGCTCGGCAAAGAGAATGCTGAAGGACAAGCCATAGGCGACCGTCAGTCCCGCAAACAGGATCAGGAACAATCGCGAGCGAAGGGTGCCTGGCCACCAGCCAGAAAGAGACTTGTCGCCCATACTCATGTCCTGGGTACCGAGATTTCGACCGGGACAGAAAACACATAGCCTTCGGCCCGCACCGTTTTGATGTAGGTCGGTTCGCGCGCATCATCACCAAGCCGTTGGCGAAGGCGGCTGACCAGAAGGTCGATCGAACGGTCGAACAGTTCGGCATCGCGGCCCTGCGTCAGGTTCAGGATCTGGTCACGATTGAGCACGCGTTGCGGATGATCTATGAATACCCGCAGCAGCCGGTATTCGGCGCCACTCAGGGCTATTTCCGTTCCGTCCCGGTCCAGAAGATGCCGACCGACGGTGTCGAGCCGCCAGTCACCGAAGGTCAGCAGTTGGCCGGCCTCGCTGATCTGCAGATTGGGCGGCAGCATACGCGTGCGCCGCAGCACTGCCTTGATACGGGCAAGGAGTTCTCGCGCCGCAAACGGCTTCGGCAGATAGTCGTCGGCGCCCATTTCCAACCCGATGATCCGGTCCATCTCATCGTCACGGGCCGTCAGCATGATAACCGGCGTTGCCTTGTGCTTGCCGGCGCGCAGTTCCCGGCACAACACCAGGCCATCATCGCCCGGCATCATCACGTCCAGGACGATGAGGTCAACGGTGCTGGCCTCCAGGAAACTGCGCATCTGCCGACCATCGGCGGCAACCGTCGTCCGGAGGCCGTTCTTTTTCAGATAGCTCGACACAAGTTCGCGGATTTCGCGATCGTCATCGACAATCAGAATATGGTCCACATGCTCCATCTCGTGCCTTTCAAGCGCCCAACCCGAGCGACACAGTTTCGTCTCGGATGTTGCAAATAAAGTAGTTTCTTGCAGCAGTCCCGCAATCAGAATTTTGCTACATCAAGTATAGCTTGAGCGAATGCCTCTGGCGCCTCCTGCGGCAAGTTATGTCCGATGCCCGGTACATCGCGGTGCTCGTATCTCCCCGAGAACTTGGCTGCATAGGCCGATGGCTGCGGATGGGGCGCACCATTGGCATCACCTTCCATGGTGATCGTGGGAATGGTGATGACCGGTCCCTTCGCGAGCTGCTTCTCAAAGCCATCGTACTTCTGCTCGCCTTCTTCGACGCCAAGCCGCCAGCGATAATTATGGATGGTGATCGCCACGTGGTCCGGATTGTCGAAGGCCGTGGCCGAACGATTGAAAGTCGCATCGTCGAATGTCCAAGTGGGCGATGCCGTCCGCCAGATGAGCTTTGCAAACTCGTGCGTGTTGGCGGCGTAGCCGAGCCGTCCCCGCTCGGTGGCGAAATAGAATTGGTACCACCAGGAGAGTTCCGCGGCGGGCGGAAGCGGCTTACTGTTTGCAGCCTGGCTGCCGATGAGATAGCCACTGACGGACACCATCGCCTGGCAGCGATCCGGCCAGAGAGCCGCCATGATGTTGACGGTGCGCGCACCCCAGTCATATCCGCCCAGGATCGCCTTTTCGATACCGAGTGCATCCATGAAGGCGATCATGTCGGCAGCCAGCGCCGCCTGCTGGCCGTTTCGCGGGGTCTCGTCCGAAAGGAAGCGCGTCGTGCCGTAACCACGCAGATAAGGAATAAGCACGCGGTAACCGGCATCGGCAAGGATCGGTGCGACATCGACATAGCTATGGATGTCGTATGGCCAGCCGTGAACGAGCAGGACAACGGGACCATCGGCCGGGCCAGCTTCCGCATATCCGATATCGAGTACGCCTGCCTTGATCTGCTTGAGTGCTGCGAACGAAGTGTGCCCTCCTGCCTTGACCGAGGCGAGGGACGCAGCGCGCGTCTGGGCATTGGCGATCGTATTCATGCCCAATTGGGTGGCAGCCACGGTCATGGCGGCGATACCGAAGAATCGGCGGCGCTGGTGGTTAAATTGAGGGGACATCGTTCTCTCCATATCGATTGATCTTGATGTAAAGAAAGCCGACTGCACGTATCTCGCATGTGTCCCGTCAAGCCCGGAATTGAATGCGGACGTAGCCTCCGGCGCCTTCGATACAGTCTGATACAATTCGCACCACCTGCTGGCCCCGGCGCGCCAGCGGATTGTAACACTCTGTCGTGGATAGGCCGGGTCCTACACTGCGGTACATTTCCTATGGAAGCCCGACACATCCGGGATACGTCGCTCCGACCAGATTGGCCATGTTGCTGGTCGAGCCTCATCGCCGTCCAGAACCCGACCAACCGGTTTCAAGGAAACGACGATGACACTTCTCATCATTGCCTATCTCGGAGGGGCGCTGACCATCCTCAGCCCGTGCATCCTTCCCATTCTCCCCTTCGTCTTTGCCCGCGCGGGACAGCCTTTTCTCCGAAGCACGCTGCCCATGCTGATTGGCATGAGCGTCACGTTCGCATTGGTCGCAACGCTCGCAGCAGTCGGCGGGAGTTGGGCAATCCACGCCAATGAATACGGTCGTCTCGCTGCGATCCTGCTGCTCACCGTCTTCGGGGTCAGCCTTTTGTCGCCACGCGTTGCGAGCATCATCACCCAACCCGTCGTCGATTTCGGCAACAGGTTGTTGAATGCCTCGGGCAGGCCTGGCTCCGTGCCGACCGCCGCAAGCTCGTTTATCCTCGGCGTTGCAACGGGGCTCCTTTGGGCGCCCTGCGCCGGGCCAATCCTCGGCCTTCTGCTGACGGGTGCGGCCCTAAATGGCGCCAACCTCCAGACGACGTTTCTGCTCATCGCCTATGCTGCTGGTGCCGCAACATCGCTTGCCATTGCCCTTCTTGTCGGAGGCAGGATCTTCGCCGGCATGAAACGGTCGCTCGGCATCAGTGAACGTATTCGACAGGTGCTGGGAGCCGCGGTTCTGGTTGGCGTTGCCGTTATTGCCCTTGGTCTCGACACCGGCCTCCTCGCGCGTCTTTCCTATGCCAGCGCGGCCAAATTCGAGCAGGTCGTCCTTGACCAACTGCACGAGAAGCCAACCGCTGAAAAATCCGCCGGGATGGTGAGCAACGACGTCACGACTGCCGTCATCGATCCAGATCGGTCGTTCCGGAGCAACCTTCCTGTGGAGGGTCGCGCGCCGTCGTTGAATGGCGCTGTCGAGTGGCTGAACTCGTCGCCGCTGACGACGGAACAGCTTCGCGGCAAGGTCGTCCTTGTCGATTTCTGGACCTATTCCTGCATCAACTGCATCCGAACCGTGCCCTACGTCCGCGCCTGGGCTGAAAAATACAAGGATCAGGGTCTCGTCGTGATCGGCGTGCACGCCCCGGAATTCGCCTTCGAGAAGAAGATCGACAACGTCAAAAAGGCGATCGAGGATTTCAGGATCGGTTATCCTGTTGCGATCGACAACGACTACAAGATCTGGCGCGCTTTCGAGAATAGCTACTGGCCGGCACACTACCTGATCGATGCAAAGGGACAGATTCGCTATCATCATTTCGGCGAAGGCAACTACCGCCAGACCGAGCAGGCGATCCAGGATCTGTTGCGCGAAGCTGGCAACGAGATGGCGACGACCACAATCGTGACGCCCGATGCCAAGGGTGCCGAGGCGAGCCCCGACCTCAGGAACATCCGCTCCGGCGAGAGCTATCTCGGCTACAAACGGGCCGTGGGCTTCGTCTCTCCGGAAGGCCTGCGTGACGACGCCGCCAACGCATATTCTGTCACGCAGCCGGGCCTGAATGAATGGGGCCTCTCCGGAACCTGGACGGTCGGCGCCGAACGCGCCGTGCTGGACCAGCCGGACGGCAGCATCGTCTATCGCTTCAGCGCCCGCGACCTGCATCTCGTCCTCGGACCCGGCGCTGCCGGCAAACCTGTTCGCTTCCAGGTGACGATCAACGGAAAGGCACCCGGGTTCAATCATGGCGCGGATACTGATGCTGACGGCCACGGCACCATAACCTCCACAAAGCTCTACCAACTCGTTCGCCAGTCCGGCGACGTGGAGGAACGGACATTTGAAATCCGGTTCCTCGATTCAGGCGTCGAAGCCTACGCCTTCACCTTCGGCTGAGCCCCTCTCTGCTCACCCCCCACGACAACAGGAGTAAAACGCATGAACCGACATACCATCTCGATCCTCGCACTCGCCTTCGCCACCAGCATCATCGCCTTTTCGGCGCAGGCCGCGGAAGTCAAAAACATCGTCATCGTCCATGGCGCACTTGCCGACGGTTCCGGCTGGCGCAAGGCGTCCGATATTCTCGTCAAGCGCGGTTTCAATGTCACGATCGTGCAACAGCCGATGACGTCGCTCGCCGACGATATCGCAGCCACCAACCGGGTGCTCGATCTGCAGGACGGCCCGGCGCTTCTCGTCGGTCACAGCTATGGCGGCATGGTGATTACCGAAGCTGGCCACAATCCCGTTGTCGCTGGTCTCGTGTATGTCGCGGCCTTTCAGCCGGACCAAGGTGAAAGCCTCCTCAGCCTCGCAAGTTCGAAGCCTGCTGGCGGCATGAATATCCGCGAGACGAAGGACGGAAAGTATCTCTATCTCGACCCCGCCGCATTCGCGAACGACTTCGCCGCGGACCTGCCTAAAGACGACGCCGCGTTTCTGGCAAGGTCGCAGGTCTTCGCCTCGAAAGAAGCCTTCTCGGCCAAGATAGAGAACCCCGCTTGGAAGACGAAACGCAGCTGGTCCATTGTTGCGACCGAAGACAGATCCATTAATCCTGAACTGGAACGTGAGATGGCGAAACGTGCCAGCAGCAGCGTGACCGAGATCAAATCCAGCCATGCCGTCTTCGCCTCGCATCCCGAAGAGGTTGCGGACGTGATTGAGAAGGCGGCGAAGGCGCTCTAGCGCTGGCAAAATGTGGCGATCCAGCAACCTGGATCGCCACTGAATTCTTCACTCTTGAAAGGATTCGAACCAATACCCGCCGCTCCGATACACTAAGCTGCTGTAACTTTTATCCTCAGCGCGGAAAGGTCGGTCGCGACACATGGGTCCATCATCGTTTTACGGCAACACATTTCACCTCAGCGAGGAGTCCTTGGTGCGCGAGCTCAGAGACGCCTATCCGGCTCCACGCATAGGTTCCCTTCGGGAAAACCTCGTTTTTGACAGTCCGAAACACGTCCATGTGCTTGGACATTTCGACATGATAGCTTGTCATTTCCACAATGTCATCGAACGTGCAATGAGCGGCTTCGAGGACAACTCGTAAATTGTCCCACATAGCTCTGAATTGCTCTAAAGGATCGTGAATGATGTTGAGATCCTTGGTCCGCCCAACTTGGCCGACGACGTAGATTGTGTCTCCGACTTTAACCGCGGGAGCATAGCCTGCTCGGCTGACGATCTCCTGCATCTCGTCGGGTATAATGATCTCTCGATCCATAGTGGTCCTCGCAATCTTTGCTGGTTGCTAGCGGCACTGATACAAGCGTCGCGAATTTTCAAGCGCCGTTGGATGAAAAAGTACAAACGGCCAGCGATGTCGGACAGTCCTTTACTTCGCTCGCCGGCACGGCTCTTTCCCGGGCGCAGTTACGTGTCTCAAAATAGCTGGGTCACGCCCCCGGATGTGACCCAGCTAGCAAGTTCATCAAGACAAACGACTTTTGCAGAATGCATACCGCCGCTACTTGGCAGCTTTGGCTGCTTCCTCGATAACCTTTGCGACCGCAGCCGCCTGCGAGATGTAGATAGCGTGGCTGCCTTCTACCTCTGTCACCGTCGAACCGGCGCGCTTGTACATCCAGCGCTCAAGGTCCGGATTGATCGTCATGTCATCCTTCGCAACAATCCCGTAGCTTGGCTTGTCGTGCCAAGCGGCAATAGACACCGGCGCACTGGTGGCCGCGACGGCGACGGGCATCTGAGACCGGGCCATAAACTCGCCCTGCTCTTTGGGTAGATCCGCCCCGAAATCAGCCGCGAACTTTGCCGGGTCGATAAGCAGGAAGCCATCCTTTGTCGGCTTGATATCGTTGGTGGGTGACGGCATCGATTGGAGCAGTTGTGCGGTGCTTTCGCCCTTTTCTGGCTGCAGTGCCGCAACATAGACTAGGGCCTTGACCTTGGGATCATCACCTGCTGCCGTGATGATCGTGCCCCCATAGCTGTGGCCGACGAGAACGACGTCCCCGTCCTGCTGATCAAGCACGCTCTTCGTGGCTGCAACGTCCTGATCCAGGCTTGTCAGTGGCTGCTGGACGATGCTGACATGATAGCCGTCGCGGGTCAGGATGTCATAAACGCCGCGCCAGCCCGAACCATCCACGAGCGCGCCATGGACAAGCACGATGTTGCGCGCGTCCGCTAAGGCTGGGGCAGTTAGGACAGCAGAAGACAAAAGCGCTGCAATGAGGCCAACGGCCGCTTTACTGAAGTTGGACATGGTCGGTAGTTCCTTGAGTTCTGTGCGTGGAATTGCGGAGGCTTTGAAAGCGCTGAAGGACCTGTCTTCCCTGGTCCAGGGAGGGATGGACATGATCGCTTGCGCTTACTGCTTGACGACAATTGGAGCCTTGAGCGGGACGCGTTCATAGAGGTCGATAATGTCCTGGTTGAGCAGGCGCACACAGCCGGACGAAACTGCCTTGCCAATCGAGCGCCATTGCGGATTGCCGTGCAGACGATAGAGTGTGTCGTGGCCACCGGAGAAGATGTAGAGCGCTCGTGCACCGAGCGGATTTTTCAGGCCCGGCTCCATGCCGCCATTCTCGATCGAATATTTGGCCAATTCCGGCTGGCGGGCGACCATCTCGTTCGGCGGCTTCCAACGCGGCCATTTCTGACGCCACTGAATGATGCCGTTGCCCTGCCAGGCAAAGCCATCGCGCCCGATCCCGACACCATACCGCATCGCGGTCCCACCCGGCTGGACGAGATAGAGAAAGCGTGAGGGGGTATCGACGACGACGGTGCCAGGCGCTTCCCCAGTCGGATCAATGACCTGTTGACGGTAATAGCGCGGATCAATCTGTTTGTAGGGAACCGCTGGTATCAGGAAACCACCATCTTCAATGGGGCCGTAAATGACCGCAAGTTCGGAATCTGTCGGCGCGGCCGCAATCTGCACAGGGCGAACCCGATCCAGGAGGCGCGTCGGCTGCGGATCCAGCATCCGGCCGGCTCCGGAGGTTGACGTGCAACCTGCCACGGCCGAGGCCGCAGCCATCGCCGAAAGCGACAGAAGGCTGCGGCGAGATAACGAGGTATCAAAGCTCACGCTCATTCCTCGTCCTGCCATCTGCGCAGATCCGTCTGGTCACGATAGGCCATGCGATCAGGCGTGGTGATAAACTCAATCATCGTGCCCCACGGCGTGCGGCAATAGCAGACCTTGTTTCCAGGACCTTTTTCGGTTGCGTAGGGAATAGCGCGTGGTGCCGTGAGGGCTGTTCCGCCCGCCTTCTCAAAGCGCTCTACCGATGCGTCGATGTCGTGGGTATAGACACCGAAATGCGTAATGCCGAAGTCGCTCGGTGTAACCGGCTGCGCTTGTTTGGGGCCGTGCATTTCGAAGAGCTCGATGTCAGGCCCGGATCCGATCTTGACCATCGCCTGCGCACGCACAACCGTTCCCGGGTAGGCACCAGTGGCCCGCTCGAACTCGGGTCCCTCCCTGGCCGGATCCTGCGGCCCGAACGATTGGTAGATCACCTGGCCGCCAAAGGCTTCCACCAGGAATGATTTTGCTGCCTCGATATCGGGCACTGTGATGCCGATGTGATTGACGCCACGAATTTGAGGTGCAGTCATGACAGTTTCCTTTCTTGTTGAATCGATGAACGTGTTAGGGCTCAATTTGCCCGGATCGCAGAGTTCACTTGGCCTTGAGGAAATCGATGAGAGCAGCGGCCACTTCATCCGGGCGCTCGTCCGCCACATAATGACTGCAGCGGGCAATCGAGCCGCCCGTTACATCTGTGGCGAACTCCTTGAGCATTGGGACCATATGAGCACCAAAACGCTGCTCCCCGCCGAGACCTAAAACCGGAATTCGGAGCGGTTGTTTTTTGTATTCGAGCGCGGCCGCATGGTCGGCGGTCAGTGTGCGGTACCATTCCATGCCACCGCGCGTGCGACCAGGAAGTGCCATTGCTTTCGCGTAGATGACGATGTCTTCAGGATTAAAGGTGCTGTGATTGTAAAACCGCTCCGCCATGAAGGCCGAAACATAGTCATGTTCGCGGCCATAAATCAGGCGTTCCGGCAGATCCCGATTAGCATGGAACGCGAAGTGCCAGATCTTTGCCGTCGTAGCCTCCCACTCACTCCAGCCAGGAAGCGGAACATCGAGGACGGCAAGGTGAGTAACGGCATCTCGATAGATAGCGGCCTGCGGAAGCGCCACCATTCCGCCGATGTCATGGCCGCATACGGCGTAGCGTTCATGCCCAAGGGCGATCATGACCTCGTGCGCGTCGCGCGCCATCGTCGCCTTATCGTAGCCGTCAAGCGGGCAGTCGGAAAAGCCTGCGCCGCGTAGATCAATCGCCACCACGCTGAACTGTTCGGCCAGCAGCGGCATGACGTCGTGCCACTCCCACCAAGTTTCCGGCCAACCGTGAAGCAGAAGGAGCGGGGGGCCAGAGCCGCCCGTGACGGCATTGATCTTGATGCCGTTCACCGGCACCAGTTGCTGGGTAAAATCTTCCAGTGTTGGGATCATAACTCTTTCCCGTCGATGTTGATGTTAAACAGAGCTAGCGCCAGCTCAGGCCTGATCGAAATCGGTGGCGACCGAGATGTCTCGCCAAGCGTCGATATCGCTGCGGAAAGAAGCCAGCTTTCGTTCGGCGATTGAATGCGCGACGGGCCCAAGCGGCAGATGAAGCGGGGCGTTATTGGCGTCGACCGCCTGCAAGATCACTGTAACCGCCTTGTCGGGATCGCCTGCTTGATTGCCGTTGTTGGTTTCACGATAATGTCTGCGCGAACTTGCGGCATACTCCGGCATTTCCTTGGCCGCCATCGTTATCGAGCGTCCAAGGAAGTCAGTGCGGAACGGCCCCGGCTCGACGATCAGCACGCGGACGCCGAACGGCTTCAGCTCACCCGCGAGAGCCTCGGAAACCCCTTCAACCGCAAACTTGGCTGCATTGTAGTATGCTGCCCCGCCGCTGCCCGCGATCCCTGCGCCGGACGACATATTGACGATCATTCCGCCCGAACGTCGCAAGGTCGGCAGCGCTGCTCTGGTGGTTTCGATAAGACCGAAAACGTTCACCTCGAACATCGGTCGATATTCTTCGGGCGTGCCTTCCTCGAGCGCACCAAACAGTCCGTAGCCGGCATTGTTCACCAGCACATCAAAACCGCCAAATGTCTCGACGGCCTTTGCGACCGCGGTATTGGCCGCCGCCGCATCCGTCACGTCGAGCGGCAAGGCGATCATGCGGCCGTCGAATGGCCGAGCCATTTCTTTGATCAAGTTGAGGTTGCGTGCAGTCGCGACAACCTGATCGCCCCGCTGTGCCGCAGCGAGTGCGAGACGTTGTCCGAAGCCGCTCGAGCAGCCTGTGATGAACCATGTTTTCATGACGTTTCTCCGCGTGTATTCAGAAGATGACTTGAATCTAGATGTTTATATTTGTACTGGAAGTGACAGTTTTGTATTTTCACTGTTCACTTTTGTAAGGGCATGGCCATGGAGTGGAGTGACGTAAAAATCTTCCTTGCGATTGCGCGGTCCGGCACGCTCGGCGGCGCTGCGCGTGCTCTTCATACAAGCCATCCGACCGTCGGCAGGCGGCTTCGTGCCCTTGAGGATGCCATCGGCCATACGCTCTTCCAGCGGACCGCGGACGGTCTCGTGCTGACCGAGGAGGGCCATGGGATCATCGCCCTGGCAGAGCAGATGGAAGAAGGCGCCCTTGCAATGGAGCGCCGACTCGCCGGGCAGGAGCAAAATCTCAAAGGCAATCTGCGCATCTCATCGGCAGACTGGTTCGGGGCTTATGTCCTGCCTCCCATCGTGGCGGATTTCTCGAAAGTCTACCCCAATGTAGACGTCGAGATCCTGACCGGCACTCGCCTGTTCAACCTCGCCCAGAGGGAGGCCGACGTTGCCTTTCGCATCGTTCCGTTCGACACTGCCGATGTTATTCAACGGCGGCTCTTTAGGCTCGAATACGGCGTCTACATCGCCGAGGAGTCGCCCGACCCTAAATTCGGCGACGGGACTGGTTTCCGTCTGATCACCCACGACACTTCGACAGGGCAATTCCCCGACATAGCCTGGCTCTCCGAGAGTTTTCCGAACGCGCGACCCGTGCTGCGATCAAACAACCGAAACGTCCAGGGGCGAATGTGCAGGCAGGGTGTTGGGATCGCAGTCCTGCCCCGCGCAGTGGGCAACCAAATCCCGGGTATCCGCAGACTTGAACTACCCAAGCTCCCGCCCGCGCGAGACATCTGGATGGGATATCATCGGGACCTGCGACGTCTTCAGCGTCTTCGGGCGTTTATCTCGACCGTCTCGGACCACATCACAAATGCCCCTGCATGGTAAGCCGCGCGAAGAAGATCGATTTTCCCGCCGATCCACGGCCGCGGTAGGACAGCCGCGACAGACAATTTACTTGCTGGCCGCAATCTCTCTGTGCCGCTCCACCACAGCGCCCACGATCATTGTCATCAGCCCTTCGACGAAGTGGCGACTGAGGCCAACCTCATTGGCGATACTCATCACTCGATCCAATTGGCGTCGCTCTCGCTCATTATCGATCGCCGGCAAAGCCTGTTCGGCTTTCAGGTGGCCGACATGCTCGGTACAGCGAAAGCGTTCGGCCAGAATATAGAGGAGAGCTGAATCCAAATTGTCGATGGTCCTCCGGTAGGAAGCGAGTTGCTGTGCCACATCATCTGTCATCATTTGAATATCTTCCAAGTCGTTTCATAGGCGCGAGGTAGAGCTTATGAGATGGGATGCATACTGCGACGTAACAGGGCGATCGTCAGCCAAATTGCCGAAACCAGGAAGTAGAATGCTCCGACGCCAGCGTAGCCCGCAACCGTGGCGATAGAAGGCTCCTGAGGCATTTGCGCCTGAAAGATGAAGAGAGCACCGACCACAGAGGATTGGCCTCCGCTCAAAATCATCGCCCACTGACCCCCATTCGTTTTTCGGCGCCGCACAGCAGTTCCAAGCTGCAACAGCCCTGAGAAGATAGCCCATAGACCGAAGGCGCCGAGAACCCAGTTCATGTTCATTGTCAACGCCAGGATTACGGCTATCGTCATAACCGAGCTCGCTGCGACGTTGATCGCTTGGCTCCGATTGGCGGCAAGACCACCACTCCTGGTGGCATCGATAACGTTGGCGATTGCATCCCAAGCGGGATAAATGATCAGCAGTGCGGCAGCCACCGCAAAGGAATGTCGTCCGGCAGTCAACGCAGCCGCGACCCAAAGCACTGAGAAGGCCGCTCTGGTAAAGTAATACTGCTTGAGCCACTGGTCGTTGCCGCGCGCGGCACGGGAGATCTGGTTGTTCGACATTGTTTTCTGTCACTTTCTAAACTGGTTGATTAGTGGTTCGCGCGAGCGTCATCAGATGAAGACGAAATGCTCGCTCAAGTGGGTGTTCTCTCCCATTCAGCACGGCGGGTCTGATCGCTTTTGTCAGAGAGTTTCCCGGCTGACATTTCGGGACTATCGAGGTCCTGGCCGTCGCGAGAAGAAACCGTCGTCCCGCCGCCGTGGGCACCCTTGATGCCCATGCCTTTCCGAAGGCATCGCTGATCGCCTCCTCCCGCCCGGCAGCCCATCGGCCGTCAGGATCGGAGAGGATGGAACTCGCTTGGTTGATTTCGATTTGTCGTGAAGGCGCAATTTCTGAAATCGGCATCACTTTCCGGACTTCCGTCGGCTCATGGATTGTTTTCCTGTGGTTCATCATCTCGATTGCCTCAGATGCCGGCGTACCACTCGTAGCCACGGTCTTCCCAATAGCCGCCGTTCCCACCCCACAGCCCGGCGAAGCTGTCGACCAGTTCGATGCGCATGATGTATTTTGCCTGTTTGTAGCCGAGCTGTCGCTCGACCCTGAGGCGCAAGGGCGCGCCGTGGCCGACGCTGAGATCCTGGCCGTTCATCTGGTAGGCGAGGATGGTTTGAGGATGGACCGCATCGATGAGATCAATGCTCTCATAGTAACGGCCGCTTCCGTCGAGCGTCTTTTCGAGTTCGTCCGCACAATGCAATACGACGTAGCGCGCCGTCGGCCTAACCCCGGTGAGACGCAACAAGTGGGAGAGCGGGACGCCTTTCCATTTACCGATAGCACTCCAGCCTTCGACGCAATCATGGCGGGTAATCTGGGTGCGGGAAGGAAGCGCCTTCAGATCTTTGAGCGAAATCTCTTGAGGCCGATCAACAAGACCGTCGATCTTCAGTCGCCAGTTTGCGAACTTGCCTTCCAACAGTTCTGCATATTCCTCGCTATCGGGAGCACTCGTTCCGTTCACACGGAAGGAGGGAGAAATGTCCTTTTCGTCAAACTCACGCGCCAGCGCATCCCGCCCCTGAAGCAGTCTCTGTGCCTTCATGGTCAGGTGCTCGGCTGAGCGCAGGACATCGGCGACGTCGGCGTTCTGGTCCAGCAGGTCACACCCGGAAAGGGTCAGGGCGCTGGCGCCGAGTGTGCCGCCGATGAGGAAGCGGCGTCGGGTGAGAAGCGTTCTCATGATTGTGGCCTTGTGATGAATCACATAGCGTCCGGTGATCATCGAGCGAATATTGTTCCAGGTCCCGGACAGGACCACCATTGCCACATGCACGACAACGAAGATGACCAGCGCCGACGCTGTGATGAAATGGACGGTACGCGCGGACTGGCGTCCACCGAAAATCTCAATGAGTACGGGGAAAGCGGCGTCAATCCCGGGTGACATTGCCAAACCCGTGGCGACCATCAGCGGCAGCAGAACGACAATGACCGCCAGATAGGTGAGCTTTTGAAGCGAATTATAGTGTTTGGCCTCCTCCCCTTTCGGAAAGCGCAGCCGAGCATGATCGAGGACTTCGCGGCCGAGGTGGCTTGGCGAGAGCTCATGGGGCTTTGGCGCAAGGTCCTTGCGGAAATGTCCGCTCAGCACGCTGAAGCCGAGATAGACAATGCCGTTGATCGCAAACAGCCAGGCGAAGAAGAAATGCCAGCGACGTCCGGCTGCAAGATCCTGGAATGAAGGGATGGTTGCCCAGGAGGGAAAAGCGCGTGAGACTTGTCCGCCATCAACATTCGACACGCCGAGGACGCCCGTGGTAGGTAGTTCCAGGCCTGCAATGCGAACAAAACCGCGTGGTTCGCCGCCTTTGTCATCGGCGCCAATCGTCAAGACGGCAGGATCGCCGTCGGCGCCATAATGTCCCCAGTATAGCTCGGGGTGGGCGTTGAAGATCTGCAATCCGCTCAAAAGAAGGAAACTCAGGCAGAGCACGTTCAGCCAGTGCGTGAGCCGTGTCACGACAGAGTGGCGGCGAATAGAGATCGTCCGGGGATTTCGGACATTATCATTGGAAGGGTCTACGCTCATCTCAACGTCTTTCATCGGTGCATTTAGCGGCGGCAGACCAAGCAGCGTCGATCTGTAGTCGCCGGCCGAAGCAGTATGGCGGCTGCTCCGGCCAGTGACGGCGGGGTCTTCACATCGGGGGAACCACGCCATTCTTGCCGACGACCACCTGATGGGCGATGGGGCCGGTTGCAGCCTTTTCAGCGGTGATGAAGACTACGGCGCCGGGGACGAGATCATCCTTGGTGGCTCCAGCGATGGTGACGACAGGTGTCCCATCCGGAATGGCGATCTTCTTTTCCTTCCCATGATAGGTGACGGTGACGGTCCGGCCATCTACACCCGTTACGGCATCGGCGACCGTCGCATTGGTCATGCTGCTGTCGGGCTTCAAATCCCAACCATAGCTCCCCTCGCCTGTGCCTTTCATTTCCGGCGGGAAAATTAGGACCTCAAGCGCTCCATCGCCGCCATCGCCCTTTGGCAAGGATGCGATGCCCACGAAATCGCCCGGCTTGATATCGGTGACCTTTGCGTTGGCAACGCCAGCGATCTTCCAGTCTTTGGCAAGGACGACGTCGACGGTCTCACCGTCGCGGGTCTTCACTTTCAGCGTTGACCCCTCGTAGTCGACGATGCTGCCTCGTACATGGATCGGCGCGGCTTTCTTATCTTCGGCAGATGCAGGTGCGGAAACAACAGTTGCGGAAAGGATGCTGGCTAGCGCGAAGGCCAGAGCTGGAAAAACATTTCTCATTTTTATCTTCCTACTAGTTGGTAGTTTCGATGGGCGCGATTGACCCGGGTAGCCACGCCACGCAGGATTAGTGTGAGACTGTGGGCATGAGACGATTGAGGGCGGGTTCGAGTATCGTTGAGAAGACCTCCGGTTTCCCGTAGGCTCTCGCCGAAAGCATTGCCCCGTATACGGTGGCCAGAAATGTTTCGGCTTCAACATGCGGCGCACTGGTAAGACTCAGTTCGCCTTGCTTGGCACCGCGTTCCATGACCGAAGTCAGCCATGAGGAGATGAAACGAAAAAAGTTCGTCACCTCCGTTGCGACTTCCGTCGGGAGGGAAGGCAGCTCACTGGCAAGCATAGCACAGACACAATAGGGTCTGCTGGCATCCTCGATGCATGCAGCCCAGTGGTTTGCATAAGTCTTGAGGATGTCCAGAGCGTTCGGAACCTTCTGCTCAAGGACTGCCACGCTTGCCTGGCCATCCTCTCGATACCGCTTAACCAGCTCACGCACCAGATCGACCTTGCTCGGAAAATGATGATGGATGCTTGCCTTGCGGATGCCAACAATCTCCGAGATATCAGCATAGCTGAAGCTATTGTAGCCGCCGCTTATCAGAAGGTTTCGGGTGGACGTCAGAATGTCGTCCGAGGTTGTCGAAAGATTGCTCATGCAGTCTATCTACCTTCTAGTAGGCAGATGGTCAATAGCAAATGTTGGTTTTGTGTCAGCCGTCCGTGGAGACGGTCACATCCTTCCATGCTTCGATTTCCTGTTGCAGACGCTCGATACGTGCCGTCACATGCTTCAAGGCATCGCTACCGAGGAGAAGTTGTGGTGGAGGATTGTCGGACTCGACGAGGGTCAGCACCGCGGAGGCGAGCTTTTGTGGATCTCCGAGCTGCTTGCCGCTCACTGCCTGACGCGCCTCGCGGATCGGATCGAACAGGCTGTCGTAATCTGCAATCGACCTGTCTGTGCGGACCATGGAACGCCCGGCCCAGTCTGTCCGGAACGAGCCAGGGCAAAGCGTTGTCACGTGAACTCCAAACGGCGCCATTTCCGAGCGCATGACCTCGGAAATGCCCTGAAACGCGAACTTGCTGCCGCAGTAATATGCGATGCCGGGCATGGTGATCATACCGCCCATCGACGTGACGTTCACGATAAAACCACGGCGGCGCTCACGGAACCTCGGAAGAAATGCCTTGGCCACAGCCACGGCGCCGAACACGTTCACGTCAAACTGACGTCGCATCTCTTCAAGTGGCGATTCCTCGAGCACGCCCTCGTGACCGTATCCGGCATTGTTGATCAGCACGTCGACTGGCCCGTGTTCGTCCTCCGCTTGCTGGACGACGTCAGGGATGCGGTCGAAATCGGTGACGTCGCAAAGGACCGGGCGCAGTTCCGGGAGGCTCTTTGCCAGCGTTTCGCGCGAGGCTTCGGAGCGGACGGTCCCGATGACGGTGTGACCGGCTTCGATTGCGGCAGTGGCGATCGCCAATCCGAAGCCCGAATTCGCCCCTGTTATGAAAAACGTTTTGCTCGACATTTCTAAAACTCCTTGATTAACCGTGGATGACAGATAATCTCAACGCCAACTGAACTCGATTGCGGATCCTCTAATTGTTTTGCCTAATCCTATGATTTCTGAAAATCAGTCCGTCGCCCATGACCGGCTCGTCGCCGTGGCCGGGCAACTGGCTCCTCGCCTCGGCTACAATCAGACTGCGATCAGTTGTGTCCGTATCCTTCGCACCGAGGCGGTGCTCGATGACGTCCCGGTTCTCTATAAGCCGGGGGCGGTCTTCGTATTACAGGGAAGCAAATACGGAATCCTCGAAGGCGACGTCTACCTTTATGACGAGGATCATTATCTCGCTGTCTCGGTACCGGTTCCATTCCGAATGACTTCAAAGGCAAGTCCACAGCGGCCATTGCTTGCCGTCTATCTGGAGTTCGATATGCAGATGGCGACGGAGATCGCTCTGCAGGTGGAAGAACTCGCAGGTCCCGCAGACGCCAAACCGAGAGGGCTGCTCTCGAGCAGAATGGACAGCGATATCGAAGACGTCCTGCTTCGCTTACTGACGGCGCTCGGCAACCCGGTCGATGTCGCCGTGCTCGGGAGCTCTATTCTGCGTGAACTGCATTACCGCGTGATGGTTGGCTCGCAAGGTAGCGCGGTTATCGCGGCCCTTCAGCGAAAAGGGACGTCCGGAAAACTGCTTCAGAGCGTGGCATGGCTGCGGGAGAACTACAGCAGTGAAATCGCCGTCGCGGATCTTGCGAGAGACTTGGGTATGAGCGTTCCTTCCTATCACGTCCATTTCAAGAACCTGACCGGCTCAAGTCCGATGCAATATGTGAAGGCGATGCGGCTCCATGAAGCGAGACTGATGATCGCCCGCCAGACTGCAACAATTGCGGAGGTGGCGGCGTCAGTGGGCTATGTCAGCCCGGCGCAATTCAGCCGCGACTTCAGACGGCATTTCGGGCGTACCGCATCGGAAGAAGCGAAGTGGGTCCGGCATCACCTGGGCGAACAGGTTTGACCATTGCCCCTCACCGTTATCACGATCGATCGACCGTCAGAACACAACATGTCATTGTAAAGCGGCTTGAAGGGCGGCTTTGCAATGAATGAGGGTCGTGTCGAAGACGGGAACGCCTACGTTATCCTGGTTTAACAGCATACCCACCTCGGTACAGCCGAGGATAAGACAGTCGCAGCCTTTGTCGACCAGACGCTGCGCAATCCCTTCATAGGTCAAGCGGCTCTCCTCGCGAACGATGTCGCGGGACAGCTCTTCATAGATAATACGATGGGTTTCTGTTCGATCATCCGCTTCAGGGATCGTTGGCGACAGCCCCTGAGCGATGAGGCGGTCGGTGTAGAAGGTCTGCTCCATGGTGAAGGCCGTTGCCATCAAACCCGGTCTCCGGAAACCGCGGTCGAGGATAGCGGTTGCAGTCGCGTCCGCGATGTGCACGAACGGGATCGACACCCCGCCCACGATGTTGTCCGCCACCTTGTGCATGGTATTCGTCGCCAGGATGAGGAGGTCGGCACCTCCGCGCTGCAGCGCGATAGCATGTTCATTGAGGATTCGGCCCGCCGCGTCCCAATCGGAGGATGCCTGCAACTTTTCGATTTCGTCGAAGTCGACAGACCGTATGAGAAGCTCAGGAGAATGAAGTCCTCCCAGGCTATCGCGGGTAAGCCTGCAGAGTTCTCGGTAATAAATCTGGGTTGATGTCGCGGACATTCCGCCAAGTATGCCGATGGTCTTCAAATGTCTCACCATGTTCATGCGTTAGGTCTGTTACCGCTCAACGGCCGCTTGAGCAGAAACCGGGGCACGCATATTCGCTACCCCAAGCACGATTGCAACGTCAGGAAAACCACCAATGGAGTGGAGAAATGCCTGAATAAGGGCCGCCGTCCGCTTCGCCGAACATACGCGCACAGTGCAGCGGAGGGAACTCCGCGGCGGCCCATGCGCGCCCTTATTCCGCGCTAGTAGCTACAGGGTGGAGCGGCGAGGCACCGCCTCGTCTCAATGCTCAGGCACTGATGCCGCCGTCGACGAGAATGCCTGAGCCGGTAATGTAGGCTGCACCGGGCCCCGCGAGAAAGGCGACGGCCTCTGCGACTTCACTGGTTTTACCGTATCGAGCAATCGAGAGGTTTGGCAGGATAGCGGCTGCGAGCGCGCCATCGGCAGGGTTCATGTCAGTATCAATCGGACCTGGTCGAACCAGATTGACCGTAATTTCCCGAGAGCCCAACTCACGTGCGAGGCCGCGCGTGAAGCTTTCCAGCGCAGACTTGGTCGCGGCATAGACCGCGATCCCCGCGAACGGCACAGCCAGACCCGCATTGCTGCCGGTACTGATGACGCGACCTCCGTTGGGAATATATTTCAGCGCTGCCTGAGTGATCAGAAAGACACCGCGAACATTGACGTTCAGCTGAAGATCAATCTCCTCCAGTGGCTGCGTGGCGAAATCACCTGCGAAAAGGACACCGGCATTATTGACCAGAATATCAAGGCCGCCGAGCTCAGCGACAGTTTGTTCGACGGTAGCCATCGCGGCTGCTTTGCTCGCGGCATCGGCATGGATGGCGATCGCATTTCGACCCATGGCGCGGATCTTGGCAACGAGAGCTTCCGCTTTCTCGACCGACTTCTCATAGGTGATCGCAACGTCGGCACCATCCTCGGCCAGTTTTAGCGCAATTGCCGCACCGATACCGCGTGCCGCACCGGTGACCAGCGCGCGCTTGCCGGAAAGAGGTAGTGTGGAGATGTTGTTCATGGAGAGTACCTCTGTATGTCTCTGTTTTGCTCGGGAGTTTCACGCCGTTTCCGCGCGATCGGCTGATGATGCGCCGCTCATCGACGCAACGGTTGGGTCGATGTAAGGCTGACGGAAAGCCATCCCGCAATGAGAAGACAAATGGCAATTGCACCGGCTGCAACGCTGTATGCTCGGCCAATGGATTGAACGTCTGTGGCCGGCCCCAAGATCGAGAAGAACAACCCGCCAACGATTGCGGCTGCCAACGCACCGCCAATCTGAAACATCGAATTGACCAGACCAGAGGCCAATCCTGACTGCGCCCGGTCCACCCTTTGCACGATGCTCTTCACCAGGTTTGGAAGGGCGATCCCCTGCCCCGCACCGATAAGAAAAAGCGCAGCAAAAAGGAAGTGTGGAAGGCCATTCGAAATCAAGGCCGCCGTTCCAAACAACCCTGCAGCTTGCAGCACCATGCCGGCGCCGGCGGAAAATCTTCCGAAGACGCGGAGGATGCGCTCACTTGCGAACGGACCAAGGACGAAGCCGACGGCCGCAGGAAGGATCGCCAGCCCGGCCTCGAAAGGCGTCAGACCAAGGCCACCCTGCTGATAGACCGAGAATATCAGCCAGAAGGCCGCAAGCGAGTAGAAGAACAATGCAGCCAGCAGCCCGCGCATTAGTCCACGGTTTTGCAGCAGGCTAGGTGCAAGAATCGGATCTCTCCCCGTCGACTCCAGGTGTTTCTCATGCCGCCAGAACAGGAGGAAAAACGGGAGGGACATGACAAGCATCAGGATTAGCCAGATCGGCCACCCCTGCTCCCGCCCCTCGATCAGCGGCGCAATCAGCGCAGATAGCGCAATCGCGATCAACAATGCTCCGCCAAGGTCCAATTTGCTTGGGCGCTCAGATCGGGTTTCCCGCAACATGATGAAGGCCGACGGCGCAGCGACCGCGATAACCGGCAGGTTGATGAGGAAGATGGCTCTCCATCCAAGACCAAGGATATCAAGCGCAATCAACGCACCACCGAGAAACAGACCAACCATCGATGCCACCCCGAATGTCAGGGCATAAAAGCTGAGGGCTTTTGATTTTTCGTGGTCTGGGAAAATTGCATTGATGGAAGCTAAGGCTTGCGGTGCCATAATTGCCGCTGCAAACCCCTGAAGAATACGGCCGACGATCAGCGCGGCTGGAGACCAGGCAAACCCGCATAAGGCAGACGCGGCTGCAAAACCGACCATTCCAGCCAGAAAGACATTTCGTCGACCATAAAGATCTCCAAGCCTTCCCCCAGTGATCAGCATCACAGCGTAAGTGGTAGCGTAACCGGAGATAATCAGCTGCATCGTTGATGCAGAAGCCCTGAAATCCTCCCGGATCGAGGGCAGCGCCACATTGACGATGAAGAAGTCGAGCGGCGGCAAAAAGGCACCGGTCAAAAGAATGACCAGCGCCATCCATCGACGTGGATCGAGTTTATCATCGGGATTGCTGGTGTCTCTCATAAGTCTCTCCAAGCGACCAAAAAATCGATCGACGGTTTGCAATATCATAAATTGGAACTAATTGGTTCCAAAATAGGGTCAGCCAAGCGCCTTCAGTGCCAGGTCGACCATGGCCCTTGTCTCCGCGCGATCTGCTCCTGCCTTCGCCAGGACCCGCATACCCTGGATCTGGCACACGAGGAACCTCGCGAGCGTTCGTTCATCCAGCCCGGGATCGATCTCGCCCAAGGCCTGGCCTCTTATGATCGCCGCCGCATAAAGATCTTGCAGACGTCTGAACAGCCGGGAAATACGTGGTGCGACCTCTTTATCCTCCGGAAGCATTTCGACAGCTGCAAAGACGACAAAACATCCACGCAAACCGTCCGTTCCCGATGTTTGATCCACTTGTTGAGAAAAAGCTTCTAAAATTGCGGCTTTAGGCGACGGATTGGAATGCAGTGTTTCACCGACCGAGCGAACGGCGTCCTCGATGTAAGCGTCGAGGGCGCGCAGATAGACGCCTCTCTTGTCGACGAAAGCCTTATAAAAGCTGCCTCTGGAAAGTTCCATGCCCTCAAGCAAGTCGGGAAGGGATGCATCGTGATATCCACGATCCCAAAATATGTGCATTGCTTTTCGAACCACTTCATCGAGTTCGAATTCTCGAGGGCGACCGACGGACGCGGATATTTGATTGCGCTTGACCATGGCAAATATATGGAACCATTCGGTCCACAATACAAGCGATATTTTCGGGATGATGCGCCAAGCGTCGGTGCCCAACTTAGTTAGCGACGCCGATCGACGGGATAATCCCGAGAGAATTCCCTGACGGCCATCAAAATCGGCATAAGCCCGCGGCCTGCCGAACTCAGCGAGTATTCGACACGAGGAGGCTGCTCTTGAAAGTCGTGCCGGATTATGAGGCCGTCAATTTCCAGCTCCCTGAGATGTTGCGTTAGCATCTTCTGGGATATCCCAGGTATGTCTCTCATGAACTGCGATGCCCGCAATGATGGTTCGGCGAACAATCGGAAAAGGATCGGCAGTTTCCAACGTCCTGTGATCATCCGAAGCACCCTGCTGACATGAGAGACAGAACCGTCGGCTCCGAGGCACGTCGCCCTGTCCTCGACAGGCACTATAAAGTGCGTAATTGCCTGCTTCATCGACGAACCTCATATCTGCTGGAGACGGTAAGACGGATCAAATATCATGGACTTACAACTCCAAAACAAGGTTGCGCTGGTCACGGGAAGCAGCAAGGGGATTGGCGAGGGTGTGGCCAGAGGCCTCGCGAAGGAAGGGGCAACCGTTCTTGTCCACGGTCGCGACAGAATGAAAACAGAGGACGTCGCGCATGACATCATATCGGCGTCCCACCCATGAAGCCACCATGGGGCATAGCTTCGAAGACGTGCAATTCGGTTTCCACGCCAGCTTTTCGCAAGGCTCGATGCATCCTCACCGTGTTTGACAGGAACAGGTCACGCGTGCCGGTCTGCAGGAATGTCGGCGGAAAGCCCGCCAAATCGCCGAAGAGCGGCGATAGATAGGGATTGGAGAGATCGGCACCACCGGCGTAGAGCAGGTTGTTTGATCGTAGCGGGCGGGGCAGAACGAGATCAATCATCTGGTTGGTCTGGAAGCTGTCACCGGATTCGGTGAGGTCAACCTGTGGCGAGAGCAAGACTAATCTGCCAGGCATTGGCATGCCTTCATCTCTTGCCCGCAGCAGCATGGCAGTCGCGAGATTGCCGCCTGCCGATCTCCCCAGGATGATTACCTTGTCGGGGGAGTGACCTCTCAAGACATGACGGTACGTGGCTAAGCAGTCATCAAGAGCGGCCGGATAGGGATGCTCAGGCGGCATCCGGTAATCGACGCCGTAGCATCGCACGGCGTGCTGGTGAGCTTGGCGTCGCGCACTGACGCGACAGGCCTCACCGCCTCCGAACACCAATGCGCCGCCATGCAGGTCGATGAGTGCGCCACGCTCATGAAATGCTCCGTGCGGCGTCGCGACATGGATCGTTGCTTGTTCGACTACAATTGTCTTGACTGTGGACTGCAAACTCCCGGCAAGATCTTTGGCCGCGGCGGCGTAATGCGCATCTACTGCGGCTTTCATCATCATCCAGCCTGAAAAATCCTCTGGGGACGGCATTTCGAACCGCGCATTCATAGGGCTGCCGTCCTTGTCGACCAGGCGCGACAGTGCCGCTTGTGCTTCGACGCTGATGGACTGTGGGGCCTGAATCATCCGTGAAGGGACGGCTGCACTGCGTGAGGAATTGCTCATTTCTTGCTCTGTAATGGAACGAAGCGACGATGATTTTTTCTCGAACCCGGGCGCCGGTCTGGCCTGTCGATTTTAGATGTTCTGCCCGAGACATGAGATCGCTTCAGATTGGCACTTGGGTCCGCAGCCAGATGACTGACTGTATCCCATTGCTTTGAAGGGAGAATAGCCTATTACCAAACTGATTTTGCTACCACCTCAACAGTTTGGGCCCGATTGACGCTCCCAGTGCCGCTACACATGCAATGGCGATCGAATACCATACCGCCACAAAGGCAGCGCCATTGTTGAGGCAGGCGATGGTATAGGCGAGACCACCAACGGAACCTGCAAGGAAACCTGCAATAGCGCCTGCCTGGCTGAGCCGCGTGGGCGTTCCGGCCCGCATCGCAGAAAGAATAGCGGCGAGCGCCGGGATGGAAGCCATGATGATAGTACCCGCACAATTTAGCACCGAGTAGGTGTGAACCCCAAGCAAGGGAAAGCCGCTCCGATCGAACAGAGCTCCGGTAAGCAGGAAGGCCAGTGCCGGAGCAAGAAAGATAACCGTGCGAGGCACCTGGCTCGGCTGGACCACTGTCCAAACAAGATGAAACCCGCCGGCAGCTACAAGAACCATGCCGATGACCTTGAACAGGAACGTCCATGTCGGGAGTATCTGCATGAGGTCGGAGCGAGGTCCGGCGATCATCACAACGACACCAGTCGCTGCCAGGATCGAAAAGACCAGCGCGACAGGTAGGACGATCGAGAGACGGAGCGAAAGTGACGCGCCTTTACCAGCTTGCGCTGCAAGCCCTCGAATAAGATCGTCCGTTGGTTGTCGATTGTCATTCATGCCCGGGGCCTCTTCTCTGTGTTGCCGCCATCAGTTTCTTCAACGAGCGATGGAAAGCGACGCGCACCGCTCCCTCGGTGGAACCGATTCGCGCAGCGGCCTCTTTGGTAGAGGCACCCTCAAGCCCGATGGCTCGGACAGCTGCCTGTTCGCCAGGGGGCAAGGCGGAGATTAGTTTTTCAACATCTGCCGGATTGCGTTCAGGATCGAACACCTCAAATGAGAACAAGCCGGCCCACTGCTCCTCGGTCAAATCAACGCGCGTGCGTGCGTCACGGCCCAAGCGCCGGCTGGCATCAATGATCTTGTAGCGCGTAATTGCGTTCAGCCACGGAAGCAGAGACCGCTTCGTATCCCATTGGTGGCGACGGGAATGCACTGCTATGAGCACTTCCTGGACGACATCCTCTGCCTCGTAAAGACTGAAACCCATATATCGCAAATGCGCCTCGACGATCCGCCGCACCGAAGCGGCGAAAGCCCTGAGAAACGCCTCGTAGGCAGCGCTATCTCCAGTGCGTTCCGCGCGCATCGCTTTCGCCCATCTGTCTTCCCGTGTGTCCATGCACCCATGCTTTCGGTTGGACGAAACCCATTGTTACGACCTATCGCGAATTTATTCGAATTTACGCGCCGATCACATAGTCGTGACGATGTAAGATTGGGGAATTCCCAACGAAAGACTCCTCCGAAGCATGTGCTTTACGATGAAAGGAAGTCCGGAATGATCATGAACAGGCGCACATTTTCCACTGCTATGCTTGCCGGCGCGGCAGCATCAATGCTTTCAACCAAAGGCATGGCCGCATCGGCGGCCGGCCACCCAGAAAAGGCCCGTAACGTTGTCTTCGTCCATGGGCTATTCGCAGATGGTTCCTGCTGGAGCGAAGTGATATCGAGGCTGCAGCCCGAGGGCTTGAACATCACATCCGTGCAGAACCCTCTGACTACTCTCTCGGAATCGGTTGCTGCTGCGGAGCGAGTACTGGCGCGGCAGGATGGGCCAACAGTATTGGTAGGGCACTCATTTGGGGGAATGATTGTAACTCAGGCCGGCATGCATCCTAATGTGTCGGCTCTCGTGTACGTCGCCGCCCGTGCACCCGACGCAAACGAGGATTTTGGCGCTTTGGCAAAAACCTTCCCTACTCCCCCCGCTTCTGCCGGGATCGTTTTCGACGGTGAGGAAGGGAGACTTAGCGAGAAGGCATTCCTCGAGGACTTCGCCGGCGACATTCCAACGGCCCGCGCGAAGGTGCTGTATGCAACGCAGTATCCGTTCCAGAAGGCGCTACTCTCAGGCAAAGTTATCGAAGCCGCTTGGCGCCACAAGCCCAGCTATTACGCGGTGTCGAGCGAGGACCGCACGATCAACCCGGACCTGCAGCGCTTTCTCGCCAAACGCATGGACGCAAAGGCAATCGAATTGAAAGCCAGCCATCTCTCGCTGATCTCGCACCCGGACGAGGTCGCGGAGCTTATCCTGGAAGCTGCAGGCCAGAAAGCCTAACCCGATCCGCGAAATTCAGACAGTCAGACACCGCTGCGTGACCTCCCCTAAACCTGCGCTAGTCGTCCAGTGACCTCTTTGCAAAGCGGACGGTTTCTAGGCAACGAGGCAAGCAGCGCAGTCGAGAGAGGACGACAGCCAAGACTGGGGGTGTCGTTCTTTCTCCGAGCTGTTAGGCAATGAATATATGTGTGCCAGGTTGTTCAGATTTATCTCTCAAGCAATCTAGATCTTGAACGGATACGAACCGCTGACACATTAGTTCAGCTACTTGCTGACTTAGCGCAGATCGGACGATTTCCGCTCATAGAATGCTTTCGACGCCTTTAGTAAAGGCCCCTTTACTCCGCCTGTCTAATGCAATCGCGCCCATCGCTTTTTGCTTGGTAAAGTGCGCGATCGGCACGATCCATCAAGGCAACTAAGTCCTCACCTTTGTGCGCTACCGCGACCCCAAAGCTTGCCGTTGGAGTTAATTCGTTTGAAAGGATGCCGGGCGATATTTCTTTGAAGGCGAGCCGGACGACCTCAGCTAAAGCCGGAGCAGCAGCGGTCTGGCCCGGCGCGAGCAAGATCGCGAACTCTTCACCGCCCAAGCGGCCGACGATGGCATCGTTGGGAGCGTTACCCTTGAGAATTTCGGAGAAAGCTCGAATGACGCGGTCTCCACCGCTGTGTCCGAACCGGTCATTGATTGACTTAAAGTGATCGAGGTCGCTCACGATCACAGAAACCCGGGCATCCGCGGACTGCCGTGCTACCGCATTGAGTGCACGCGGCTCGAAGCCACGGCGATTGAATAAGCCTGACAACGCATCGATTTGCGCATCCGACTTGATGCTGTCCAACACGTCACTCGCAATCACCGCGAATATACCTACCGCTGTCATTGCACAAATAAGTGCGTCCGATATAGAGACAACGAGCCAATAAGCTCCTTCAAACCCTCCCTCTACATTACCCGAAGCAAGCAAGAAAAGAGGGCGGAGAAGAAAGCCTCCACACGAAATTACAATCAACCCGAAAAGTACCTGCTCGACCGGAGTGCGATCCGGAGCCTTTGCTACATCAAACAGCATCACAAGACCAACCGCCGCGAGCCCACCGTTCAGGAAAATAACTCGCATAAGCAGGCTTTGCTCTACAAACTGATGATAATAGAGAGCGCTCAATGCGAGTGCGGCGATACTCAAGACAGCGAGATATCGTGGTCGTTGTGCGCGCCGGATGGACAGTCCAATGGACAGTAATACCATTGAGGACATCAAGAATACGTTGGCCAGCAACCGTAGTAGCGGATCCCCAAGCGAAAAGGCAAAATAGAATATGACGAAACACAGTGCTCTTACCGAATATGAAAGAGCGAAGATAGCAATATAGGTAAGATGCCTGTGGTGGTGCCAGAGCACGAACATCGATATGCAAAACAGTGCAGACATGCCCGTATTCAACAGGCCTATGACGTCTTGATAACTCATATCTGACCGCCCATGGTGCACGCCCTACGCACCTATATCGCACCCTTCAAGGTTGCGATAACACGGCTCTTGTAAATATCGGGTAAACCTGGCGCACCACGGGCAAGGCTTGGTTGATCTCGGCTACCAACCCGTTCGCGCCTTCTCCTCCCTGACTATAGAAGGTGGTCTAGGTGATCTCACATGGCTCCGATCGTTCTCTAAAACTTCACCGTGAACCCAATCGTGCCATTGAAGCTGGTATTGCCGGATAGATCAGCAAGACTGGTGTTGATGCCCGCCTGCCCGTGTACGGCGTATCTTTCATTGTCCCAGGTATAGGTGCCACCTAGGCCAAGGCCTCCCCAGAGACGTTCCTGCGAGTTACGGAATGACACGCCAGCGACATCCGTTCTCGCATCAGGCGACAGGTCGTAAAAAAGGTTGGCAATGCCATATACCTGAAGACGGTTGAGCGCACCGGCCTCGGCCGTCCAGCTGTATTCATAATCCGATGACAGGCCTAAGCGCAGTTTCAAATCATTGTCACGCCCAAGGGACACTTTTGCACCAAAGACATCGGTAAAGTGTCGGTAGGACAAGCCGGAAAAGCTGAGCTGCGCCTGCGGGGTGAGGCTCCAGCCGGGACCGATCGGAATCTGCTGGCCTGCCTCGACACCCAGCGCATAACCAAAACCATTAATGCCCGAAGCAAGCCGGGTGGCTGCAGTGGTGGAGTTGAGGTCATTGTCAAACCAGGTGAGGTTAAGCTGACCATCGACATAAAAGCCGCCATTGCCATACCAGGTCAACGTGCTGCCAAGGCCGTAACCATTGCTGCTGATGGTGCCGTTGCCGTATGCCGAGGTGATGTCACCATCGATGGTGCCGTAACGCACGGACAAGCCGCCAACCAGATTTCCACCCGTTGATGACATGAGTTCAAAGTCGGTCCCGGCCTGTAGCTGCCAGGTATCAACGGTGTAGTCTGCACCTGTAGTGGAGGAATGCGGTGACAGGCGATCATGCTGGCCGACAATGCGGCCCCAGATGCCGTAATCACCACCAGCAGGACCCTGCCCGGTATTGGCGCTATTGTCGCCACTGACGCTCCAGACACGGCTTCCGACACGCTGTTGCAGCGTATCCAGCGAATTGAAGCGCTGCAGCACGGAGGAATAGGCCTCGTAAACCGGTGCACCGGCTTGATAAAGCGGCGTGCCTGACGACAACAGGGCCGAGCGCAGATACCAGTCACCGTCTGCTGGGGTGCTGACACCGCCCTGATACAGCCGGTAGGCATAAGCACCGGCGACGACAGCCTGATCACCCTCAAAGACATAACTGCCGAGCAACGAAAATGTGCCGGCGGAGGTGCCGCCGACGTCGATGATCTTAATGCCTTCTACTGTCTGATCACCGGTGCCACCAACATTGATGACACGCACATTGGTGGTGCCAGATGTGTTCCCCGTGATAATCAAATGGTCGGTAGAAGACGTATCGTCGCCCAGCACGGTTTCAATTTCCAACGTGCCGCCGTTTCCGATATAGTCCCCCGCAACCGTCAATGTGCCGATGGAGTTGCCCGGTGCAATGGTACCGCCGGCAAAGTTGGTTGTGGTGCCCACCTGCCCGATACCCTGAAGACGGCCGCCATGCACCTCCATGGTGCCGCCGAGCGTGTTGTTGACCGACAATATGCCATCATAAACGCCTGATACGCCAAGCAATGCTGAATTGTTGGCAGTGAGAATTGTCTGGCCGGAACCCACCTGCCGCACGCCGCCGGACCCACTTATCGTGCCACCGAATGTCACGACATCAGAGCGGTTAAAGGCCAAGATACCATTATTGGCGACATCACCAACAATGCTGCCCGTCGTGCCATTGTTGCCCAGCCGCAGCGTGCCGTCCTCAATTGTGGTGTTGCCGCTATAGGTGTTTGCGCCTGTCAGCGTCAGGGTGCCCGCGCCCTGTTTGGTCAAGCCACCGATACCGGTGAGTTCGGGAGCAACGCCGATGTTGTAACCGTTGGTGTCAAAGAAAGCGTCATTGCTGCCAAGCAGCACCTGCCGACCGGCAAAATCGACAAAAAACTCAGTCTTGTTTTCGATGGCCCTGATGATGCCGCCATCCAAGGTGACATTGGCTGTGCCCATGCCGCCGCGAACAAAATTGGTCTCCAGCACGCCGCGCGCGCCAACCGTGCCGTTTATATCCAAGGTGCCGACTGCGCTCGCTGAGGAAATGCCAAGCCAGACACCATCGCGCACATAAACGCTTGCGCCATCTTCAATCGTCATGTCGCCCAGGCCGTAGTTGCCCAAATTGAGATTATAATCGCCGATGGACCAGCTGGATCCGGCACCAGTAACGGTTACGCTTCCGACACCCACAGCACCGGCGCCAACATATCCCTGCTGGCTGGATACCGTCGCACCATTCTCAATTCTCAATGTGCCACTGGCGTAACTGCCGACAGTGAGCTGGTCGGAAATGCTCCAGCTAGAGGAGGTGCCGGAAACAGTAGCGGAACTTGTGTCGGTGTCTCCGATAGTGGCAAGTCCGCTGGACACTTGTCCGCGATCTTCAATTCTCAGGATGCCGTTGCTGACGGTGATGCGGCCTGCATTTTCCCAGGATGAGCCGTCGCCGGACACCAAGACCTTACCCTCGTTGGTGCCACCGATATAGGTATCGGCATTAACGATGAGTTTGCCGCCGAAAAGCAGTTGCAAGTCCCCATCGCCGCTGTCGCCTACCCCGAAATAATCATTGCTCGTCCAGGTTGACGCGTTGCCAGAACCATCTGTGCCCGAGACAAGGGCGACGCCATCCACCACGCCGCTGGAATTGGTGACACTGGCCCCGCCGGTGACATTGAGCGTGCCGTCGACTACCCGTGTTTCGGTAGTGGTCAGAGTTGAAGCCCCACCTGTCACTGTTAATGTGCTGGTAGCTTCCACGGAGACAGAGTTAGCGGTACCGGCGCCTGAAAGGTTCACGGTGCCCGGCGCGATAACAACATCGGCCGAAAAATCCGGAACGGCGTTGGAACTCCAGTTGCCGGCATCAAGCCAATCGTTATTGCCCGCACCGCCCGTCCAGTCAGCCGCCGTCACCGAAACCGGTACCGCCGCGAAGGCCAGAACGAGCGGTGCGGTGGACAAAAGCAGGCGTTGATAGGACGGCAGAAGTTGGCGAAGGGCTTGACGCTTTGGCATGGCGACCCCGAGAAGAGAGGGTGTGATGATTATCAAAGCATGAAAAAAGATGATTAATATCTACCTAATATTCCCGTCAAAGCAGCAAAAATCTTGAGGACACGCAGTTGGCAGCAGCCTCCCTCACCGCCCGTCCATTCCTGACACGCAGTCCATGATCAAGACACTCCGCGAGTGATACAAAGGGTCCGCCCTAGGTATTAGCGGCGCGCAGGGGCTGACGAGTTCGCTTTTGACTCGTCCTATACACCGGAATTGATATCCTCTAAGGTCTTGAACAGATCTGGATCGGCCACCCGCAATTTACAGCCTGCCTGGTGACTGTCTTGTTCAATAAAATCAGCCGCTTGTTCGTTATAGTCTAATAAAGAACGGAATAATCGCTGGCATAATGCTTTCGGATCTTGATCCCACGAAAAAACTAATGACATCATCAACCTATACGATCGGCACTAAAGAAGTGGTGGACGAAGGTTGCATGACCAAAGCAGAGCATGAAAGACATCTGGGATACATTCCGGATCATGAAACGAAAGTTGACCTGCTCCGCAACGAGGCGATCGCAAAGACAGTTATAAACCTCATCACCCGCAGTGATGACCGCCCGATCACAATCGGTGTCCATGGCTACTGGGGCGCGGGAAAGTCCTCAGTGCTGGAAATGATCGCCGCCCGTTTCCCCGACCAGGGGAAGGATACGCTGGTGATCCGTTACAACGGATGGCAGTTCCAGGGTTTCGAGGATGCCAAAATAGCCCTCATCGAAGGGATCGTGCACGACCTGATCGAGAACCGTTCGCTTGCTACGAAAGCGGTTGATCAGGTCAGAAACATCCTCAAGCGGATAGAATGGCTGAAGGTAGCGAAGCGCACGGGCGGCCTCGCATTCAACATGCTAACCGGCATGCCCTCCCCTGACCAGATTTCCGACATCGTCGGCTTCGTCGGATCCAAGTTCGGCGCGCCGGCCGAAATGCTCACAAAAGAGAATGCGGAGGCAGTCGTTGAGGAGGCGAAGGGATACTGGAAGGAGAAAGGGGAGTCACCCTCCGTCCCCAATGAAATCCGCGCCTTCCGTGCCGCGTTCAAGGATTTGATAGCGGCGGCTGGTATCAAGAAGCTGGTAGTCCTGGTCGATGACCTGGATCGTTGCCTGCCCGAAACTGCCATCGAAACACTAGAAGCCATCCGCCTCTTCGTCATGCTGCCGAACACGGCTTTCGTCATCGGTGCTGACGAAAACATGATCAAGTACGCGGTCACGAAGCATTTCCCCAATCTTCCCGAGGGTGAAGTCGCCGCCGAATACCCCCGTGCCTACCTCGAGAAGCTGATCCAGGTCCCATTCAGAATTCCGTCCATGGGTCACGCGGAGACGCGTACCTACCTGACGTTGCTCGTCGTCGGTTCGATCATCGGGGAGACGTCGAAAGGATTCGAGAACTTGTTGAAGGCGGCGACTGACTACATGTCGAAACCTTGGGAGCAGAAATCGATCTCCGAGGCCGACGTGCGGAAGGCGCTTGAAGACCGTTACGACGAGCAGATCAAGAGTGCGGTCATTACTGTCCACCAGATCGCTCCGGTCCTCGCCACGGGCACGAGCGGCAACCCCAGGCACGTGAAGCGTTTCGTGAACGCGCTGAGTCTTCGGCTGCAGGTATCGGAAGCCCGAGGGTTCGGGGACGCGATCGATCAGGCCGTCCTCGCAAAGATCATGCTCGCGGAATATTTCCTGCCGGAAACGATGTTCAATCTGATCGCGCGTGAAGTCGCCTCGTCGCTGGACGGAAGAAGCCCCAGCCTCGGAGAACTCGAGCAAGCAGTCCTCGGCGCCAGGGACGAACCGGCGGCAGATGAGCAGGAGGCAAAAGCTGCCTTGGCTCCAATGGCGACGGGAGACGTCCTCCAGTGGACCGCCGACGCGAAGATCCGCCGATGGGCCGACACGCTACCCGCTCTGGCCGACGTCTCTCTCAAGCCCTACCTCTTCGTCATCAACGACGTGAAGAACCACACCACCTCTGCAGCCCTGCTCGACCCGCATCTCCTCGAGATCGTCGTAAAGCTGAACGAGGGTTCGTTCTCCGCGAAGTCGATCAGTAAGGACTTGAGGGCCCTCAGCCCGACCGAGAGCGGCAAGGTTTACGATGAAGCACGGCTGAGACTACTCTCCGCTCCCGACCTGATGACCAAGCCACCGCTGTTCGAAGGCATCGTGACGTTCGTCGAGGCTCTTCAGCATTTCGAGTCCCGATATCTGGATCTTCTCGAGGAACTGCAGCCTTCCAAGATCTCCGGATGGATTGTGAGCGGACATGATGCCGCCGTGAAATCGGCCGCGGGTCAGGCGCGGCTCGTCGCCGTGCTTGATAAGTGGAGCAAGTCACCGAACCCAGCCCTCAAAGGATTCGCGAGCCAAGCCCACAAGCTCAAGGCGGGTAAATAATGGGTACTTCCACCCCATTCGGAGGCGGCAAAGGTAACAATCCGCTGCTTCCATCGTGGCTGGGCGGTGGAGAAGGCGGGACGGCAGCGGGTGGTGCTGGAAAACAGTCCCCTGCTTCCCCCGGCTCCGGCCCCTCCGCCACGCCGTCCGCGCAGCCAGCGGCACCATCGCCGAACAAGAACAGATACCGGGGCGGTCGCCGCCTTCTCAACGCAGCGGCCAAGGCATCCACCAGTGATGACAGATCGCGTGGTTTCGCCAAGGCCGCCCGATCCTATGTGAAGACGGCGTCCGGAGGCTCCCGTGTTGCGACCGCCCGAGCTGCGCCAGACCGGCGCGCCGCCTCCAAGCTGGCCTCGTTCCTGCTCGGCGCCGGCGCCGAAGGATCGGACATCCGGCAGGAACTGCGGCGGCTGAACCTCGAGAGCCTCGCCAACCGGACCACCGAGGAGATCTTCTTTGCGCTCGTCGACTATATCTGCGAGCCTGGCGGCGATCTGGACGAAGCTTATGCGCGCAACGCGTACATCGATGCCATCTGCGAGATTCCGGATGGCATGAAGGGTCGGCTCGAACGCCCCGACGCGGAGACCATCAACTTCATCCTGGAGCGTTTTATCGCGAACACCGTGACGAAGCGCATCGAGAACGCCATCGGCAACGACATGATCACCCTTCCGGAAACTGGCCTGTCGGCCCGCGAACTGCAGCGACTGTTCCAGGACTGGGTGTCAGGGCGCGTGAAGGATGCCATGGCAGAGATCGGCGGTGTTCTCCGCCAGGATCAGGTCCGATCCCAAATCGACATGATCTACGAGGAGGCACACGCGTCCTTCGGCAACTATGATGAGAAGGATGACGAACAGTGACCCGTTATATCCTTTCCCCGAAGCTCGGCACCCTCGATAGCTTCTCCCCCGCACCGCGCGGTGACGAGCTGGTTCTGGATTTCGACATCCTCCGTCCCGACCTCAAGCTCGGACTATCCATCGACGAAGCTATCAGCCAGATGAAAGGCCTAGACGCCGTCCCGTCCACGGTGGGTCTCGAAATCCTTTTCCTGTCGGCGCTGGTGTATCTGGCCGACACTCGGATCAATCGGATTCAGACGAGCCAGGACGGGTGGACAAGAGAGATCGGGCTTTATCTTCCCGTTCATGACGTCGCCTTGTGGCAAGGCACGAAGCATACGCTCGAGGCGATGTTGAGGTTTCTGACGGGCGACTTGTGGTCCGTCGATTTCCGGCGATGGCCGGAGAAGGTGGCCACAGGACTGCCGGACCAGGCGACTCTCCTTCAGCCCGGCTTCAAGGGCATTTCACTGTTTTCCGGCGGTCTCGACAGCCTCATCGGAGCTATCGATCGCTTGAAGACCGGGCGCGAGAACGTCCTGTTCGTCAGCCACCGCGCGGATGGTTCCATCAGCAAGCCACAGGGCGATCTTTTCGACCACGTCAAGCAGCGTTTTGACAAGCAAGATGTCAAGCGTCTCGCGTTTGGCAACCCGCGGATCGAAAGCGGTTTCCATGATATCGAGAGCGAGAACTCGACCCGCGGCCGATCGTTTCTTTTCATAGGCCTGGCCGCATTCGCGGGGTCAGCTTTGCGCGCACCGTTCCCGATCATCGTGCCGGAGAACGGGCTGATATCTCTCAACGTCCCCCTCGACCCAACCCGGCTCGGCAGCAACAGCACCAGGACCACGCACCCCTACTATTTCCGGCGCTGGAACGAACTGCTGCGAAAACTCAATGTCCCCGGCACGGTTCAGAATCCATATTGGAACAAGACCAAGGGCGAGATGATCGTGGAGTGCCAGGATGGAGCCTTTCTTAAGGAGGTCGCCAGCATCTCCCTATCCTGCGCACACCCCGCGCACGACCGTTACCATGGTGGAGGAAAACCCCATTGCGGCCATTGCCTCCCTTGCATCATCCGCCGCGCGGCGTTTAAACGAGCCGAGGAGGTGCTGGGCCCCGATCCGACACCGTACAGGACGGATGACCTTCCCACGATGGAATTCGACAGCACCAAGAAGACCGGTGAACAGTTCCGCGGTTTCGAGTTCGCGACCGGAATGCTGGCCGAGAACCCGTCGCGGGCCAAGGCCTACATCTACAAGACCGGGCCGTTGTTCGAGGACACGGACAAGATCGATGACTACGCAGACCTGTATCTCAGGGGAATGACGGAGGTCGCGGAATTCATGAAAGCCGAGGGCGTGACGACATACTCATCGAAGGCCGGAAATGGCTAAGCTGGTTGATTTCCATTGCCACCTCGATCTCTACCCTGACTTCGAGGCCCTCGTCAGAGAGTGCGATTCGAAGGAGATCTATACTCTTGCCGTGACGACGACACCCCGTGCTTGGCCGAGGAACCACGAGCTCGCCTCGAAGACGAAGCATGTGAGGGCGGCCCTAGGCCTCCATCCCCAACTCGTCCATAGCCATGGGTCGGACATTGCGATGTGGGAGGGGCTCCTCGACCAGAGTAGCTATGTCGGCGAGGTCGGATTGGACGCTGGACCTCAATACTACAAGTCGCTGCCCGAGCAGACGCGCGTGTTCGAGCGCATCCTGAAAGGGTGCTCCAAGCAGGGCGGGAAGGTTCTTTCCATTCATGCCGTCAGGGCAACCTCGACTGTTTTGGATATGGCGGAGGAACACCTCGACCTGGAAGACAACACCATGGTCATGCACTGGTTCACGGGCACACTCGCCGAAGCCCGGCGAGCAGTCGAGATGGGGTGCTACTTCTCCATCAACGCTCGGATGCTTCGGAGCTCTAAGGCAAACGCGTTGTTTAGAGTCATCCCAATTGAGCGGATGCTGACCGAGACAGATGGTCCCTTCACAGAGGGCAAAGGCGGCGCTGCGCGACCGTGGGACGCATTGACCTGCGTGGAGGCACTGGCAAGAACATACGACACTTCGGTCAGTGACATGCAGGAACGGATCGTCGGAAATCTGCTCGCGATGTTGACGAAGAAAAAGTAGGCTTCGAGCATGGAGGAGGTCGCACAGGTAACCTCAACTTGTCGGCTCCGGTAAACCAGGCAAGGTTCAATTTACGAAAAGCCGAGCATGAGGTGACGGCAAGCAATTGCTGAAAGATCTGGCAAGAATCGCCGTCGAAACGGATGTGGCCGTTTCGGTTGGATCGTGGTCGAGGGGAACGAGCCGGGGATCAATATCTATGACGCGATCGGCTCGAAGCCATTCCGATATGGCTGCCTTACCGACTGAAGTGCAAGGCACCCACGGAGTTCGCGGCCAGCCTACGATTTGGGCACCGATTGTTTGGGTTGCGTTGAATATCGACCGATCGATAGAAAAGCGCCGACCTACTGACCGAACATCTCCAATGCCTTGGTTCGTCCCGTCATTTCGCGGCGCAAGCGGCTGTCATAAATTATCTGGTTCCATCCAACCAATCGATCGGCACTAATTTGACGCCGTCGCGCCATTCTTCCGTAAGGGTCACGCCCTTCAACCCGCCCCAGACATCTGTAGATGCATGGTCAAGCACAATAGCTTGGAGCCGCCCCTTTGCGCGCACAACTTCATTACCGATTGCTTCAAATACGGATCTAACTGCAGCGATATCTTTGTCTCTGCCGCGTCCCGTCACGCTGTCCTCACCATCAACAAACCCTCGCGGGAAGTAAACTTGGCTTGGCTGATCATAAATGATCAAGCCGGGTACTGCGTGAGGGGAGGCTAGAAAGAAGCGGTGTAGGCCGAGAGTTACGGCGACATGGTACGCGAGCCAGTTCGCCCCACTACCTATCTCCCAAAGGTAATCTGAGCGATCGGTATGAACGACCTTGATTGTCAGATCTTCGGGCAGCAATTGTACAGGAGCTTCTGGCCACTCTGCGTCAAGCGTGGGCAGAATAGTCGAGACAATTGTCTGCACGATTTGCAGTGCATTTTGAAGTTTGCGTTCAACTTCGCGCTCGGAATAGATCTTCCGAAGCAACGCAATTTCCTCGTGTAAGCGACCGACCTCGTCGGCCAGTTCAGAACCCTCCTGCGACCGATCCATTGAGGACAGGGCTTGTTGCAAACCACCGACGAACCGCTCGATCTGATCTTGAAGAAACAAGGCTCCTTTGACTTCCTTGGACCTCTCCTCGAGTAAGGTGATTTCCTGACGAATGGCCGTCAAATCCGATATGGCGATCTCGACATCCGCTCTCAGGCGAATACGTTCTTTCTCAAACGTATGTGATACGCTCGGGTGCGACCTCATCTCAATCTCAATGCCGGCCAAAGCTTGCGCGAGTGCGTCTAGTCGGCTCCGACCAACTGAACCCACAGCGACTATCGGATCGGTCGATTGTTCTGCACGCTCTCGCATCCAGCCGGAAATGTTTAGCCGATCACGCTGAATAAGAATCGCATCTCCATAAGATTCACTGCTGTCGAGCAAACGTTGCAACTCGTTGTAAGCTTGACGTTTCTCGCTCAGTAGAGCCGCAGAATCGCTCTCCGCTTGCCGTAGTTCTAGAAGGCGATCCAAGGTACCATCGATGGATTCAAGCGTAGTGAAAGACTGGCGCGTATCGGTCTCGGAAGCTCTTCGCAACAAATCCACTACGTCAGGCCATTGGTCCGGTATTGGGGTTGATGCGGGCAGTAGACCAAGTTCGATTGCGCGTCGCACCCACGCCTGCGTCTCGACTTGCCAGACATTGACCGCCTTTCTGACAGCGTCCAGGGCGGATTGCTTTCTCCGCACCTCGCGCAACAGCCGATCAATCTCCCACTTTGCCAAGAGCATCTCTGGCGTGAGGGCCCCCATGACATAGGGGAAAACAGCCTTGAGTTTTTCCCTATGCTCATTCGTATCCGCTGAAAAAAAGAGTACCATCGGATTTGCGACAATGTACTGCGGTTGAAAAGTGAACGCGAGCAAGTCACGGAAACCAACTCGTGCTTGAAATCCAGACTCGGAACTTGGGTCCATCCCAAGCTGAGAAAGCCCAGAAAGCGCGTCGAGTTTTCGCTTCACATTGTCCGCAGTCGTATTGCGCTGGGGGGCGGCTATCGGAATGTCGACACTATCACCTTCGGCAAGATACATGTCTCCTGTCTGGCGAGCCTCGCCTGGCTCACGTCGAGCGAGCAGCTTTTCTCCTTCAAGCGTTTGGATCACGACGCCGAACCATGAGCATGCGGTACGGATCGTTCCGACAGGGATGCTGCATTTGCTAGAAGCAAGGCAGTAGTCGATGATAGGAATGACAGCTGACTTACCCGTTTTCGAGGAACCGCTTATCACATTCACCATGCCCGGCTCGAACTCGACGACGCGAGGTTCTGCGCCGTTTTTGGGCCAAAGGACGAGTTTGAGAATCTGGAAATGCATCAGACATTCACCTGCAATATTTGAAACATGTGACCTGGCGACAGGCGAGCCGTCCACCGGCCGAGCTTTTCGGCACTGGAAATGTGAAACTTCAGTCGCTCTGGCGGCCGGGGCAGCGAAAGTGAATTTGCCCTGATCTGCGCGGTATCGTAGTCGACGTGAAGGATTTTTGATGAGATCCCGATACCTAGAGATTGGAACGTCAATTCTCGCATACGGAGCGTCCTGTCATGGACGGCTATAAGCCGTTCGCGTTGCTGCGCGAGCTTTGCAACGAACTTGCTCAGGCCGGACGCGGTTTGGGTCGACTTGATCTCAGCTAAAGATTGGGCATGCAAAACCAGCGGAAGAACGAGGAAATAACTCTGCATAATCGGATATTGCCCGATTTTCTCTTCGTGGTAACCGCGGCCGAAACTCCAAAGCAAATGAGCCCCGAAAGCGGGGTTCTGCACGAGAGCAATTGGATCAAACTGCGGAATTCGGACGGGTTCAGCGCCCGACTGATGGCGAATATCGGAAACCATACTGACTTACTCGGGAGCGAACATAGTTAAATAATCGGAATGCCATCCCAGTCGCAGACTTTGCGCCAAGCAGTTGAATGATCCGGCAATAAAGTAAGGCGGCAGCGTCCGGCCTTCTAACGGCATGCTTGTCTTGGAGCACTCGCGATAAATCCTGCGTCCCCGATCGGGCGCAAGCAGGTTCGGTTCCAGATCGTCGATTTCATCGGAAACAAAACTGTGTCGACGAACAAGCTCAGTGTCTAGCTCTGCGAAACTGTCTTCGTAAACGATCGCGTCGTTCGCCCACTTAACTTTGTCGGCAGTAGTTCTCATGTAGTCGCTCACCGCCATCGCGATCAACGCTTGCCTCGCCTCAATGGCATTCAACTGCCGAACGAACAGTGGTGCCCCGATTATCGCCGCTTCGATTTCTTGCGGATCGGGGGCGTCAATCGCCGAGTTGAGAACGTTTGCGAAACTATGCCTATGAACGAACGCCCAGAACCTTTTCCGAAAGTCCGACGCATTGATTGCTGGCGACTGTTTATTGCGAATCAGATCATCGACTTTGTCGCGAGCCTGCCCTATTGCCGCTGCGCACAAATCGTCAATGGCGTCTTTCGGAAATACTCTCAGATGGCTCCGGATGGCATCGACCGGGTCATCCTGGCTTTCGAACGAAAACCGTTCGATAATCGCGCAGCAAGCATGATTGCCCGCACTCAGGAATCTCTTGACCTGAGGTTCGCATCCGACATCCTCCTCCAAGGTGGTATGAAATGCCGCAATCGTAGCGAACACCTTCTGGCTCTCAGCTGCATCTGCAGCGTTAGCCATGTCAATTACCACCGAGCCTGGCTTGCCTTTGGAGACATAGTAATGGAAGCGCGAAGTCGCGGGATCTATCTTCAGATCTTTACAGGTCTCCGCCCAGTTCGCCAACGTTTTCCAAAGATCTTCGGCTTTGTTCGCGGCAGGATTTCCGGAGATTGAACTTTTGGCCTGTTCGAACAACACAGTTCCATCGGGGCGGTGAACGCCCGTGTCATCGATTAGTTCAAGGCTTACCTGGTGATCATCGTCCTCTGCCAGAAGATAGTGGCACAAGCGAACTTGCTGGATTGAGAACCCGAGGTATTGCCCCGCGGCCGAGCTCTTTGCTGGTTTGGGAAGCGTCACAGTAGGCATTCAGAAAAACGTCCGATGTAAACATACGCCATTTTCGGTTGAAATTAATGTATAATCAGTTCGGCTACAAATACCTTTCGATGTCGTCCACTGTTCTTCCGCCTGCTTGCCAGTCGCATTGCGAAGTGTCCATGCGACTATCGAGTTGGAGAATGGCGCCGGAATCGCTGGAGGCACGATCTCTGGCGAAATTTCACGGCATCTAAACATCTAATTTTTTGGTTGTTTTTATTAAAAGAAACTTATCTTAAGCTTGGGTTCGTCGTAAAGTTCATTTTCGGCAGAGATCGTAAGTCGTGGAAAATATGCGGAAATTCACTTAGCGTACGATTTCGGACTGCTCCTGCTCTGGCCCCATTGGAGACAGTCAAGAATGATTGGAGTGCAAGCACAGCGAGAAATCCTGTTGGCGCCTAACAGAAGTGCGGCCGACTGGCGGCTGATTTCAGGAACGTTAGTTGTCGGGGATGTCACGAGCCCTTGGGACAAGGCGTTTGACGAATTCTTCTTCAGGCGGCTGGAGAGCCGATATCTGAAGCCGATCCGTGTCCTTAAGGACAAAGGAAGCTGGGAGGGGGAAGGGTTTAGCATTGTATCCATCCAGTGCGCCTTACTGGAATTTCTTGCTGCTTGTCGAGGCGGCCTGATCTACCGTCACAAGAACCCTATCCCTCCTTATGAGTACAACTTGAGCGGCGACCTATTCGCAACCTTTCTGTCCACAACAGCGCCCTTTAATGCTTTGTTTAAGCATGAGGATGCCATCGAGTTTTATCGGCAGGTCCGTTGTGCACTATTGCATGAGGCACGGACGAAGGGGGGCTGGATCATTCACTCATCAGGTCGGATGGGCGTCGATTGTACTCGGAAGATAGTTTTTCGAAATACGCTCCAAGCCCAGATCATAGACTACATCAATGACTACGGTCGTGATCTACTCAACGACACCGATCTTCAAGCCGCGTTTGTCCGCAAGTTCGATGATCTTGCTTCATAATTTTGACTGGGGGTAAAACACCAATGGGCGAATTCAATCGGATGACAGTGGTTGCCGCTGCGGAGGTCATTTCGGATAGTTATTCCCACAGCGACATCGACGTTCTCGAAATGCAGTGGGGGATCGAGGACCGAGGCGGAGGAGCGAGCAAACCTGCAAGGGTAGTCAGCCTTTCCAAGGCCGCAATCGAAGACGGACCGCCGGTCTATACGGAAGCCGGCCAAGTGAGCTTGGAGCGTGCAATTATCGAACAAGCGCTTGTGAACTGGTCGACGAAAAAGGACACGCCGCCTTGGCAAAAGCTGAAGGCAGGTCTCAGGTTCGACGGTTTTGAAATCGTCGAACCTAACGATGACGAAGACGTGTGGGGTAGACGAACCTCGAAGGCACCAGCGACCCTCGTAAGGATGTTACCAGCCGATGCACCCGAGCTGAATATGCGGGAGGCAGAGAACGAAGTTGTCCAACTTCTAAAAAAGCACAACCTCGGCACCGCTGAGGGCCATTTGGCTCGGGCAATGTCTGCCTTCCAAAGAGGCGAGTGGTCAGGCGCCAATGGCGAGCTTCGTAACTTCCTTGAGAGCTATTTCAATGAGATTGCCGTCCAATCGGGTTGCGATCCGACGTTTGACAGCCGGCAGATGCGAGATTTTCTAGGCGGAGGCGTCAAGCCACCGTTTCTCTTGGCAGACTACAATGAGTGGACACCAGACGGCAAAAAGTCTCCGTTTCTCCAAGCACTCCTGAGCCGAATGCATCCGCACGGTGGGCACCCTGGGTTGTCCGAAGAAGAGGATGCGACGTTCAGACTTCAGATAAATTTGGTGACCGCAAGGCTGTTTCTTCGTCGGCTGGACCGCGGAGCATATTAATCAGCTTCAATTAGGCACCACCCGCGAAAAACGCGCCTCTTAGACACGAATGGCATCTGAATAATGGATTTGTTTGACCCGCGTTTCCGAAGTGAAAGGCTCCATGCGCACTTTCGAGCAATCTCCGCCGATGCTGGCTACATGAAAGTCCAGCCTGTTATTCAGGCCTGGGCAACCGGCTTGCTCAATCGGAAGGGCGAAAGTGACAAATTCATCAATGAGTTCCAAACGACTTTCAACTCGGCAATGTGGGAACTCTATCTCAACAGGGCGCTGATCGATTTGGGATGCAGCGTCGATTTTTCGAAATCTGCACCGGACTTCTTCGTAAGAGGGCCAGGAAATTACGAATTCAACATCGAAGCCGTTATTTCCGATATGCCTGCGACGGCCCCAGCCCCCTCAGTGAAGCCCTTCAACGAGCAAGACTTCAAAACCCGAGGTGCGTTGAAGCTTGCTGGGAAAATCAGGGACAAGTTAGATCTTTACCGCGGAAGCGAAGAAAAGCAGCACCCGTATTCCTCCATGAGCCACGTGCGAGGGCGGCCGTTTGTGATCGCCATCGCCCCCTTCGATAGCGAACTCTCGCTCTTCCAAAACAACGAGCTCATTAACATGGTCCTTTTTGGCTTGGCGCCACCGATACTCGAAGGACCAGACCTTGGAAAACAGAGCAAGATCAGCGCACTCCTGAAGCCTTCAGGAGCACCTGTCGAAATGGGAATCTTCACGAATGATTCTTGCAAAGAGATTAGCGCCGTCTTTTTCTCGACTGTCGGAACTTTCGGGAAAGCCGTCGTCGAAAGCAGAATCGAAAAGCTTGTCCGATCTACGCGGTATCGCCTGATCAACAAGCACGATGTAGAGCCTAATTCGAAAATCTGGCAGATTGGAAAGCACCGCTTTCAGCTCGGCCCGATGAACTACTTGGTTACGGACCGGCGCGAAAGCGAAGATCAGATTGGCGGGGCGGACATGCGCATCCAGCACTCGTCGTTTCATCGCGAAACCCATCTGGATGGGCTACAAGTCTACTTCAATCCGTACGCAGAAGTGCCGTTTGACACTAGATTTCCATGGCCAGCAGAAATCGCGCTCAATTACTATGACGTGCAAAGCGCCGAACATATCCAAGCACACCCTGACCAGGCACTCGTTTCTCGACAAGTCCATACTATAACCCCACAAATCGTTCGACTTCTTCTCCATCAATACGGCTTTCTTGGAGGTTAGTCCGCCGGTGTAGAGGCATTATCACGAAGTAGGGGGCCCAACGCTAAGCTAAATACCCCATTAGCTATCAGCTATCTCTCTTTAAGGAGGAAAACATCGCGCGGAGATCGTCATTAGAAAATCCGCTCGGGTAGGTCAGCCGCAATTGACTGGACGAATGCGAGCGGAACCCAGGCCCTCTTCTGTCCTCAATCTGCTGCCGGTACTCCTCCATTTGCTGGATCGAAGCGAGTCTCTCCTCGAATTCTCTCCGCTTCCAGTAGAAAGCTGATGTCGGGGTCAGACGCTCGATCATATCAAAATGATCAAGCCACTCTCCGACTACTTGCTCGATGTCTTCTTCCCTGCCAATGGAACTCAATTCTAAAGCATCCCCCGCAACTTCCGCTACGTCGCGAAAATTACGATAGAATTCATCCGACATTTCAACCGATGACGCTATCAGGCTCGAGGCGAGCTCGGATACCTCCTCAATCTCCATCGGGTATTCTTGGTCGGCGCATACATAGCGATGCAACTCCAGCCGAAGATACCTGCCATAGGCTCTAGCATGGGGTAGATGGCTGTAAACACCAGTCTCCAGACGGCTTACAAGCTCCGGGAGCTTAGCCATGACAGTCCAGAAAAGCCCATCGAGACCCTGCTCACGAACCTGCCTGCAGATATCGCTACGATCCGTTTTAAGAACAAGAACACCGACGAACTCAGCGAGTTCGTGAAGGGCGAGCTTGCCGGAGATAGTCGAGCCGGACAACGTTTCCAACAGCGATGCAGCGACTTGGCGCCGAACAATGTCCGGCGTCCGCGGATCGAGCTTTCTCCATATTGACAGAGCACCATCGACCGTTGGCACCGATCGGGCGAGCGTGGAGGCGACTGTTGCATCTGAGGATTCGCGAGAAAGGTAGTCTTGAACCGAAGGATTTACGAAGTTCGCCTTGGCGTTCTCAATCACGACGAAAGAGGACTTTACCTCGCGCAACGTTTCCTCAAAAAGCACGTCTCGTAGCTCTTCATTCCTGACAATACCAAACTCTACGATCGCGCGATTGAAGAACCCACATAAGGTGTCGAGACGGACGCCACTGTTCGAATATCTGTCCTGTTCAGAGAAGAACATGCAATGTAGGAGGACTTGCGCCCTCCTGCTAATGTGTTTCCTGAATGCTTTTTCCCAAATTTTATCAGGGTTGGCGAGAGTGTCGAGAAACGCCCTTGGATAGTCGGATGCCGGCACATGCCGCTGCATAAGCTCGTCCGTCATCCATTGGATAATTCGGGGCATGTAGTTGCGATGATCCACAATCTGGCGCACCGTTTCACCCTCTAAAAGCGCATAGATTGACGATGGATCGATCTCTGAGTGATAAAGATGATTATATAAAATCCGCGCCTTAAGTTCGCGTGTGTAAGCTGCGAGATTTAGTATCATCTCAGAAAGCTCGACCTTCTTGTCGTCGAGAACTTCGGATAGTTCCCGCGCAGCATTGAAGATATATGCACGGGTCGTGAGGATAAACCTCTTCGACTTATCCCGATGAACCATGGACATGAACCGCGCAATCTGCCCCTCGTCACGTGCCAGTGATGTGGGATCGAGCCGAATTTTCCCTAGGAAGTCGTCGAAAACGAAGACCTGCTGCGATTCTCTTCGAAAGGCGCGAAAAGCGTTGTCAATGCTGGCGACCGAAATGAGCTCCCAGCCCTCGTCGCTGTATTCTGCTGCCAGAACTTGAGCAAGGGTTGTCTTCCCGACGCCGGGAGGTCCAGAGATGATCAAGCAGTGAGTTGCCTTGAGAATTTCGGCCGACCTGATGAGGCTTGGATTGACAACGAAGACTTTGAGAATCCGCTCGATCTCTTCCGCCGTCGCCTCTGTAAACACCGCTATATCGCTCTTGAGCAGCCGTTCAAGAACCGCGGTACTGGATAGCCAAAGCTTGATATTCCGCTTCTCTACCGCGGAGTGCTTTCTGAGGAACGCGTTCAACTCTGTACGCCCCCAAACTCGCGAGGTGTCAACTGATGGGTGGTCGAGAAGCGCCACCAGCCTTGCCTTTCTAGTCGGCGTGAGGGGTTGTGACGTAAGGAGGTAATATTCTGACGGATTCAGGTTTGCGACATTTTTCCTCTCTATCCCTACCGCCTTCTGGAGGTCTGACCAAGTGCTGTTCTTGTAGTGCTTTGCCTGGAGAATAATGTCGCCTTCGGCTCTGCCGTGACGGCCATCGGCCCCGCCGTCAGCACCTTCGGAAAACGTCTCAAAACGAAGTCCGGTTTCCGCCGCCACGAGGTCAGCGCATAATCCCTCGAACTCGATCGGTGACAAGTTAGCAAAATCATATCGGTCGGACACAGGCATGCGACTCCCAAGAGGACTAAGCCCTCATGTTACCAACGCTGTGAATTCTCCGTCTACATACTCCATGGCACAGACGAATAGGCGAAAGGGTCCTCCCCATTTCTTTCGCTGTTCATTCCAATCTCAAGATGCTCCGGAGACTTGCGGCCACTAACGCGCCCCTACCAGTAGTTCAGGGAAGGCACTTCCCGAGAACGGTTCATGTTACGCTCCATAAGCGCTAGACGTGGACACCGCTGCGCATGCAACGGAAATTTCAGATGATTCCCCACGCCCGAAACCTCCCCCTCCCCGTCATCTCGCGCAAACCGAGTTCCAAAACGATCCGCCGCGCCGCCTGCGGCGTCACCTCAAGCGTCTTCGCCACCATTTTTGCCGACACCAATGGCTTTGCCATCACCAGTTCGACGAGCTCTGGCAGTTTTGAAGACGTTCGGCGCCCCTCTAGTTTCCGCTCCATCAGTGTGCGCGCCAACACAAGCCGGTCATGTTCTTTCATGCCGATCTCGGCGGCCGTAAGAAATCCGTGGGCGATGGCGAGCAACCGCGTCTCGCGATCGCGACTGCGGCGCCGATCGACGGGAATGGTTTTGAGGCCTAGATTAATGGCGGCCAGATGGTTTTGCGTGGTGATGCCTGCCTGACGCAGGATCGAGGCGGCAAACAGACGGCCGAGCCAGGGCGCATGCTGCAGCACGGACAGTTCGTTCCAGGCATCGAGGGCGATGATCGCCTGCAGCACTGCCGGCAGGTCTTCGGCCTGCCGCAGCACGCCGCGCCATTCGTCGAGCCGGGCATCCTCGTCCCAGTCGAGATCATAGACCAGAGGATCTCGTTCTCGGGTATCAGCACGCCCGGGACGCTTTGCCTGCTCGATCGCCGCCTCCGATCGGGCGAGCACAGCATCGATGGCCGCAAAGTCGACGCCGTGGAGATCTTTGGCTTCATCACCATCGTCATCCCCCTCCCCTTCCCGATCAATGGCGACCGCCGGCCTGATGACACCGGCCGGCGCCACAGCTTCGGCGCCGCCCGCACCGGTGTCCGACGTTTGTCGCAAGGTTCGGATACCATCGGCGGACAGCGCCCAGTCCGGTGACTGCCCAGCAATGCGCCGACGAGTGCGCAGTACGTCACGGGCGATGGTGAGTTCGTGGGTTGGGGTGCGGGTATCGCGCAAGGCGTCATGGAGGACGAGGTCTTCGAGGTGGACGAGTTCGCCGTCGATCCAGAGTGAAGCGCAGGCGTCGGCGAAATTTTGCCGCTCGAGAAAGCCGGCGCCGACGGGCGAGCGGGCAATACGCTCGTCGAGCCGGGTCAGGGCGATGCCGGCGTCGAAAGCCGGCCGCATCAGAGCCGAAATGCTGATTTTCGCGAGATCGTAAGCCATTGATATTATAGTAAACGATCTTTTAAAGGAACGCTATCTGAATATTGCAGTTCGCCACATGGCATGATTGCTAGTTGGTGTTAAAACCATCGATAAGTATCCCTTATCGATGGTTGTTGATTTCACGGCGCAAATCACTGAAAATCGCTGCTAAACGCCGGTCATCAGGGCCGCATGAATCCGTCTTTTGGAGCGCCCATGACCAGGAAATCGTTGGACGCCGTCGAGCGCCGCGCCGAAGAACTCGACACCATCGCCGCCGTCCTGCCGCTCGAGCGCCGCGACGAGCTCGCTGAGCTGTTGACCGATAAGGACGTCGAAACGCTGCGCCATCTCGTCAACCAGGGAATGGGCGACAATACGCTAAGAGCGCTGACCTCCGACCGCGCCTATCTTGAAGCCTGGGGCCTGGCTGCGACCGGACAGTCTCTGCCCTGGCCGGCGCCCGAGGCGCTGCTACTCAAATTCGTCGCTCATCATCTCTGGGATCCGGAAAAGCGGGCGAACGACCCCGATCATGGCATGCCTGATAATGTCGACGATAATCTCCGGCGCCAGGGTTTCCTGAAATCCACCGGTCCGCACGCGCCCGACACGGTGCGGCGCAGGTTGGCCAGTTGGTCGACACTCACCAAATGGCGCGGTCTCAACGGCGCTTTTGCCTCCCCTGCCCTCAAACAGGCGATCCGGTTGGCTGTTCGTGCCGTTCCCCGGACGCGCCGTCGTAAAAGCGCAAAGGCGGTCACAGGCGATATCCTTCAAAAGTTGCTGGTGACCTGCGCGGATAACAGCCTGCGCGACATCCGCGATCGGGCGATACTGATGGTAGCCTTCGCCTCGGGTGGTCGTCGACGCAGCGAGATTGCCGGCCTTCGTGTCGAGCAATTGACAATTGAGCAGCCGATCGAGGTGGAAGACGGCCCTCCCCTCCCCTCGCTCGCCATTCATCTCGGCCGGACGAAAACAACCACGGGCGAACAAGATGAGATCGTCTACCTGACGGGCCAGCCGGTGGAGGCGCTCAATGCCTGGATGGCAGCCGCAGCTATTGAAAAGGGCAGCGTGTTTCGGGGGATTGGCAAGTGGAATACCGTTTCGAAGCGGGCGCTCGACCCGCAGTCGATCAATGCCATTCTCAAGCAGCGAGCCAAAATGGCCGGGCTGGAGCCAAGGGAGTTCTCCGCGCACGGGTTGCGGTCAGGGTATTTGACCGAGGCGGCAAACCGCGGCATCCCGCTCCCAGAGGCGATGGAGCAATCACGCCATCGATCCGTGCAGCAGGCTTCGAGCTACTATAACAACGCTGTACGGCGAAGCGGTCGAGCAACCCGACTCCTAACATAATTGATTTTTTTCCTTGCAATTGCGGAATACAACTCCATAAATGCAAGGATGATTGAACGAAGAATTGAAACCGAACTCCGACATCTGGTAGACGAAAGTCCCGCTGTTGCTCTGTTGGGGCCCCGCCAGGTCGGCAAAACAACGCTAGCAATCAATATTGGCGAAAACCGGCCTTCGATTTATCTCGATCTGGAGTCGGAGGCGGATCGGGCCAAACTAGTGGAACCAGAACTCTATCTTGCAAGCCATGATGACAAGCTGGTCATCCTTGACGAAGTTCATCGTCTGCCAAACGTGTTCCAGATTCTGCGGGGCTTGATCGATCGCCATCGCCGTGCCGGACGGCGCACTGGTCAGTTTCTGTTGCTTGGCTCGGCTTCGATCGACCTCCTCAAACAATCCGGAGAAACACTGGCTGGCCGCATTGCCTATCTTAAAATGCAGCCCGTCGACGGGCTGGAAGTGCCGGAAGACGCGCTCGAGAGGCTTTGGCTGCGGGGGGGATTTCCCGACAGTTTCCTCGCTTCCAGCGACCGTGCAAGTATGCGCTGGCGGCAGGATTTCATTCGCACCTATCTCGAACGCGATATCCCGCTTCTCGGGCCGCGCATTCCCGCCGAGACGTTGAGGCGGTTCTGGACCATGCTGGCACATCACCAGTCTGGTCTTCTCAACGCAGCCGAACTCGCCCGTTCGCTGGGGGTAGATGGCAAAACCGTCGCTTCTTACCTCGATCTTCTTGTCGACCTGTTATTGGTGCGCCGTCTCGAACCCTGGCATGCCAATGTCGGCAAGCGGTTGGTCAAATCACCCAAAGTCTATGTCAGGGACAGCGGCATTGCCCATGCGCTGCTTGGGCTTGGAAGCGCTGAACAATTACTTGGTCATCCAATTGTCGGCTCCAGTTGGGAAGGCTTCGTGATCGAAACACTGATCGCGTCCTCGCCAGATGGCACAACGGCCAACTTCTACCGTACAGCTGCCGGAGCCGAAATCGATCTCCTGCTGACCCCTCCAGGCGAAAAGCCATGGGCGATAGAGATCAAGCGAAGCCTTACCCCGAAACTTGAAAAGGGGTTTTATCTTGCCTGCGAGGATTTGCAGCCGCAAAGGCGGATCGTTATCTATCCCGGTCAAGAGTCCTTCCCCCTTACGAACGGTGTGACGGTAATGTCGCTCTCTGCCGCAGGTCGCCTATTACTTGACCGATAGCCAAATATCGGTTGATGAGTACAGTGTGTAGGCCAGCTTATCTCCTCGGCACCTTTTCTCTAAATGTCTGATAATCGCATTATCGGACGTTGTGTTCATTATCGAGAAATAACCCAATTCATCGAGCAAAACACCGAAATTCACGTCGAGGAGACCCAGCGCCGTCTCTCGGCACGGCGGCTGGGCATGGTGTTTCCGCGCCGGAGGTGTCGGGCGATAGCCCCCTCCCCCTCTCTCGTCGGCCAGGATCAGACGCCAACTCATCTTGCAGGTCTTGCTGATCGCGCGCGGGGCTATGTTGAAGCCGCCAGTTCCGCCAATACGCGCAAAACCTACGCCGGCCTATGTATCACAGCCAGTGCTTCCGGTTCGGTTGGGACGCTCAGCTTCTTAACGAAATCGATGGGCCGAATGACGGCTTCGCGATCCACGGCCTTTTGCCAAGCGGTTTCGCTGATGAGCATCTTGTCAGGTGTCTGCGCGATCGAGAACTCCCGGGCGGACTATCGGCTGGCCACGATCGATTGCTGCAGATCGCAGGGTGCACCCCAAGAATGAAAGTTGAAGAACGCCTGGTCTCAAAAGCCATTCTACCGAAAATGACTGACATCAGCCCAAAACGGACGTCTCCGACGGTTTCAATCTGGTTTCTGGCCACACAGTAATCTTCCTGTGGCCCAAACGTCGTTCTCTGGCCGACGCGAGGCATCAAATTAGATCATCAGCCATGGTCAGCGACTGCAGGACAATGTCCGCGAGTGCCGATGCACCGACTTCGAACGCGTGCTGGTACTCTGCATCGTCAACCATCGCTTTAAACGCAACTCTCCCCGGAGACTGCACGAGCAATACCGGGTCCCACTTTCGGATTTCGCTGCCAGTCAGGATGGGTAGACCGTCGCCACGAAACAAAATCTTTGTTCCAAAGCGAGCCAGTATCGGTTCAGCCAATGTCAGATATACGAGATGCCTCTCGCGACCGCCATCGGGATCAAACCTTAAAAGATTCATCACGATGACGGCCTTGTCATCTTTGGAGGTCAAGAACTCAGCGAACGCAGTGGGTGAAAACGCAACCATTCGATCTTCCATTTATTTCGTGATCGATAACGGAAATCATTTCATACGTTATGATCCAAGGTGCCGAACCAGCACCGTGGGATAAACGTTTATCGGCTGACAAGAACACCGCGAATGGCCGAGTAAGCATCGCTTCAAAAAGCCAGAGGTCGAAAGCTGGCGTTTTCGTAGCCCGTTTGACGGAAAAATGATCCGTCACCAGCCTAAGGTACGACATGTTTTCGATGACCCAGAGGCGGCATGGGATATGATCCGCTCTGGAATTGGTGTCGGCTATGCGGTCGGATACTTCCGTCGCGCTTTCGCGCAAGGTCTGGTTCCCAACAATGGCGATCCGGTCAAGACCGCGAACGCCATGATTGACTCCGTCTACGCGAACCCCGCACCCCTTCGCCTATCGCCGGATTTAATCCAGAAGGTTTCTCTGCACGAGGACTGCGGTCCGGCCATCTGACCGAAGCGGCTAATCGTGGCGTTCCCCTCCCCGAAGCAATGGAGCAGTCACGCCACCGGCCCGTTCAGCAAGCCGCAAGTGACTATAATAACGCCACGCCCCATCGCGGCAGAGCCGCTCGACAATTACAATGAGCGGAATCATCCCTGGACTTCTGAAATGCTAATCCATCAGTGAAAGGATGATTGAACGTTGCGTCGATGAATGACTCCCTTATCTAATTGATGATAGCCCCGCCGCGCGCTGCTTGGTCCTCGCCAGGTCGGCACGACGGCTACGCCAATCGATATCGGAAACGACCTTCCATCTATCTCAACCTGGAAACGGAGGCAGACCTGGCCAAACCGTCAAAAATCCCGGTAAAGGAGTCTTCTCGCTTCAAAACGACGTAACTCCTATGTCTCTCTCAACCGCCAGTCACCTGTTGCTTCGGTGGTAACACTCTACGGCCGCTGATCTCCGATCTCACTTAACTTCACGCATTGTCGGAAGGCCGCGACGGACAATTCGCTGATCTGGTCGGCGCCGAGGCGTTGCTGTTGATGTTGATGTTGATGTTGATGTTGATGTTCGTTGTTCATCGTCCGTGAGACTGTGAAAACCTCGATAATGCCGGCGAAGATTTTCGGAGAAAGCGTTGCTCGTTCACTGACGTCAGCCCCCTGCATCGCGATTTTCCAGTTTGATCAGTTCTCACGGCATAGCATCCTTAGGATAACTCACCTGAAGCAAGGGCTTGCTGGGATACTGCATTTCAGCATCACGTATAGGGCAGGAAGGATAGAATGCCACGCGACCCAGACCAAAGCACATCAGAATCCGCGAAGACCGCATACACTTAAAACTCTGTCAGCTGACAGAGTTTTTCCGGCTGAAGTACGCAGAACTGAGTGGTGAGGCACGGGTGACCAAAAGCACTTCAAGTTCAACAAATAAGACGGTCGTGATCATTCGCGCAGCCAGCTAGGATATTGGCAAGAACATCGCTGTACCCAGATGCAAAGGTGGACCCAGATTTCAACAATCTTCGACGGGCTTACAGATAGGTCTGCGACGGGGAGGGAGGACAACCCGAAAGGGGCCACCTTAAATCGTTCAGGAGCGCACCTCCATGCGCAAGGTTCGTTCTTCTTTGCGAAAAAATCTGTCAGCTGACAGATATTTTTGAACAGCCTCGCCCACCTAAAAGCTCACGCCGGAGCTGTGCAGCTCAAACCTTACACAGCCTAACAGGCAAATGCGGGCAATGATCATTCGATGGAGGCCATACACGCATTCCCCATTCCCGGTGCACCACACCGAAAGGCTCTAAGCCAAACGCCTCTACGCGAGCAAAGATGAGGGCGGACTCTAGGCGACTCCCAAACTGTTTTTCGACCAGTTCCAATGGGCTGGAGAAGGGTCAAACAGGTAGGGGACACCGCTGGTCCACGAGCAGTGGAGGTGCAGCGCATAAAACTCTGTCACCTGACAGAATTTTCTCTCATCATCCCCAAAAATCCCGGTTGAAACCGGGATCAAACCCACCCCATCGCCACCAGCAGGATACCACGAACCGTTGTCATCATAACAAGAAGCATCAAGAACCCCAGTTAGGGTGCGCAATGCTTCACCCCTAGCTCTGAGCGGGAAGGCTGGGGGAATTTACATATTGCTGACATCCAGAATCTTTTGCGAGTTCTGCTCAGTTGCCGAGAACTCTGATACCGTTGCGGTACGTGACTGACCCGAAGATATCCTCGAACTGACAGGCGGTTCCCGCGTTCGAAACCTACGCTCCGATTCCCGAGGTTGAAACGTTGCACACCGGAAATTGGCGATAGCTCTGTAAGGACTGGACTGCTAAACGAGTTAAATCAAGGTACCCACTTTGGAGACGGCCCCTGGAGCCTGTCGATAGCACCCATCGATGCCGCCGTGATTTACTGGTAACGAATCGATGGCCTTATCCTTGATTCGCGCGATGTTTGTCCGAATTGTTCGAGAACAATGCTGCCTTCGTTCTGCTTCAAGACATACTGGCTTTCGGCGAGTATCTCCCGATACCTCTGGACCTTTGCGCCTTTCATCCTGGGCAATCGTCCTTGGGAACCGTTAACTGCTGGACCGGAAGAGACTCTTCGTTCTCCAGAAGATCTCGCAATAGGTTTCGCATCACGGCGTTCTCCTCACGGAGTGTCGATAGTACGATGAGCGTATTACTTGACGCAATTTCACGTGCGATGGCTCTGAATGTCGTCGTCGAAAACTGGACAGTTGGCGGCAAAGTACCGGCTAACAAAAAATGGCGCGACAAGGACACACGACGCGGAACCAACGTAGATTATTTCGACCTACAGGGTTAATCCTGAGATCGAAACTCCAAGACCAGTTTTCCAATAACCAGTTTGGAAAACATTGTTACCGGGGGAGGTATGCTGCCTTTCGCACGGGGTAAGCGAATGTCTCACCATTTTCCTGGATGAAGCCCATCCGGGACATGCAACGGCTCATCGCGGGCGATCTGTACGCGCCTCCATACTGCCCAAACCGGTCGTATGATGGGTACGCGTAAGAGCTGCATCTATCGAATGCTGCTCGATAGGCACTCTCGAGTACGTTATTACCCGTCACCGGGACAGTACCGTAAAGATGCAATTGCGTCCGCGCATCTGCGACTGCCGCCGTGAGGGTAACGCCGAGAACCACACTTAAAAACAGCTTGCGTTTCATGACTTTTCTCCAGAGGAAATAATCGTGAAGGGCAACGGAATTTTTGGCCGATTTGTTCCCCGGACTGGTACTCGATTTTGTTCATTTGAGTGTCTCGAATAAAACTCCACCGAACCAAGCACAAGGCTTCAAAGGTAAGGCCGGCCACGACAACTTGACGGCTGACACCTTCTCATTCCTAGCACCAGAAGAACCACAGGAATTGTTGTTATCCTGATGAAAGATGCGGGTTTATTATGAGTTACATCTGGATACTCTATGATTCAAAACACCAACCGCAGGTATCGCCGATGCTTCTCAACCAGTACTTATCCCGGCTTTCACAGCCAAACCCAGCGCAACAGACGACGCAATTGCACCCACGAAGTTTGAGGAGGTCAGACCGAAACCTGCCGCGACGGCTGCACCGCCAACCCCTGCACCGATTGCGTTTCCGAGATTGAACATGCCGATGTTCACAGATAGCAATCTGGCTCGCCATGCTTCGATGGCGATTGGTATTTATGATCGTGGCCGTCTCGGAATGGATATCGGAACCGAGGCTATCGCTCTGCTATAGGGGCAGGGGTTCTCAGCGCTGAAACTTCCTCGCATCGGTGCAAGAGTTCTCACGCTACATTGAGCGCGCAATCCGAGTGTATTCAAGGTGTGGAATAATCGTAGAACGTCAAGAACGAGAAAGAGCCTTTGTTGGGGTCGAATAGCAGGACGACCTTCTGATGGTCGTCCATTCCGCGGATTATCGAAACCACCGCGGTTAAGCCAGACCACTCAATGAACACCTACATCGTGATCTGCGCACTCGCATATTTTTCCTCGAAACATGTTCCAAGGCGCGCTCCTTGAGATTTGAACAAGTGGAAGATCAGTTGAAGAAACCGAGTGACAGGAAATCTTTGCAAAGCTGAACGCTAGGAGCCAACCGGACCTAGAGGGAAGGGGAGGGTGAGATTACGCATCATGACGTTCATATCGGACTGTTTCACGAGCGAGGCATCAAACAAGCCCCGTCCCGAACGCATGCCCGTCATCGACAGGATATTCAGGCCATTTATCACACGAAACCTCACAACTAGCATTCAAATTCATCTACACAGCCTCTTTCACTGGGTGGCCGGCACCGCGCAGCAACGCCATAAGCACGGGCCCGAGAGAAAATTCGCCACGTTTTGCTCGATTAGTCAGATCACGGAGATATCCACCTGGTGAGTTGATATGGCCGCCTTTTTCCAGGATACATGCAATCGTAACGGCAGCATTTTCCGGCCCCATCACCTCACAAGCCTCCTGATAGGCCGATGCGCTGACCCCCAGCATTGATCGCACGACAACCGCGGCCGTCATGAGCTCGCGCCAGTTCCGAATTTCGCCTTCAGGTCCGTAGTTCGTGATGTCTGGGCATGCCCGCAGAACGACATTCAACGGAAATGACTTGATCGGCACATGCTTAGGCTGCCTTTCAACCCTCGACTTTTCGCCCTGCTCTTTTCGAGAGCCAGGTTCAAGTTCATTAGGGTGGTTGGTATTTGAATTCTGTATGTGATGCTCAAAATGGGCATCATTGGTGTTCATTTTTGATGAAAAATCGCCGCGATTCAGGAGTTTGACGATATCTTGCATCAGAAGCTCCATCTGTTGTCCCAACGCAGTCAGGTCGTTAAGAGCCGGAGAGCGCGGAATCCTGCGCACAATATCGAGATAACGCAGTTCGATTGCACCCCAGTCCCCCGGCACTCCCTCTTCTACTGCCGCGGTAATCAGTTTCCGGACATCGCGCCGGCATATCGTCAGATTCTCCTTAGCCCTGCGAAAAGCGATCCTATCCGCTGCAACCTGTTGAGCCAAGCATGCCAGCTCTTCCGCGCGCATCAACATCGGCGAAATATCAAAGCCAAATGCATGCTCAATAGAGCCAGCCTCGTCCTTGCGCGCGTATCGTTTGCCGTTCGCACTGTCCTTGCGTACGATCAGTCCTGCGTCCACCAGGAGTGCCAGATGACGTCGCAAGGTTGCGCCCGCGATACCGTGAGCCCGGATCGACAATTGAATATTAGACGGAAACACCACGAGTTGGGCGTCTTGTCTCAACTCATTCTCCGGATAGAAGCTCAAAAGTGCATCGAGCACAGCAAGGCTGCGGTCCTGCAGCCCCAGAACTTCGCGTGCCTCCGATGCATCCCGGAACACTTTCCATTTGTCAGCCGATGCACCATCCTTGATCTTGGTCGTGGCAATCTGCCGTTTCACAAGCGCAAGCGTCACCGGTCGCCGCCCAAAGGGCGTCGTTACTTGTCCACCTTCCATTGATACCGCCTTTTCAAAAAGGCAAAAGAAAAACGCTCACCAAAGCGGTGCCAAAAACTCTTGACTAGGATTCATGGAAATGCGATTCTCAAGTTCTCACACATCGAGAGAGGCTTCCATGACGGCAACGTTTCGGGGGCCTTTTTCTTTTCCTCGTTTCCCTTCCTTAAAATCGACCTGGACGACCGTGTCGTGTCGGTTTTTTAATGCTCTGATCGCTCACGGCTGAACCGCTCGGCCAGCGCCGGCAGTTCCCTTTCGACGAATTTCAAGAATTCTGCGCCATCGGGTGTTTCGGCCAAAATGCGGATATCTTTCGAAGAGATCGTGAAACGTCCAAGCGATTCGCCCGTCACACCCGTGATCGCATTGCCCTTATTTTTCACCGCGTTCTTGGATTTCAGGCCGTTCAGCACCGCAAGAAACCTCTGGTCGGATCCGAAGCGCTTCTCTGCCGCGCTTGAAAGGACAGCGCGAAGCCGATCCATTTCATTGGGATTGTCGGAAACCGCCTTGGCGAGATCGGCCCAACGAAGGCGGCCAACCTTCGGTGCCCTGCCGATCGCCTCGATCATGTCAGACGGTACGGTGCGATAGACTGTTCTCATCCGCGCAAGCTCCGCACCGTCGATGGACAGGGCAGCATAGATGTCACGCGCCTTGATGCCAGCTTCATCCATCCGGCGCGCAAAGAGTGCCCGCTCGATCCAGGAAAGATCCTGTCGATTGGCGTTTTCGATGCCTTGAGCAATCACCAGATCAAGATCCGAAATCTCGACCTCGATCGCCTTGACCGGAATCCCCAGATCCTTGGCCGCCTGGAGACGGCGATGACCATAAACGACCTGCCAGCGATCAGGAGACGAGGGAGACTTGCGGACCTGTATCGGAACCTTCTGGCCTTCCGCTTTGACCGAGTTGCGGAAGACCTCAAACCGTGAGCCGTCGTCGTCCGGCAGACGATCAGGATAGGGCGATGGATCGATCTTGGAAGGGTCAAGTTCCCTGATAGCCCCTCCACCTGCCTCGACAAGCGCTTTCAACCGGTCACGTTCAGACTTGATATCGTCGATTGCCCTGTGTGCAGCACCGACAACACCAGCGCCAACGCGGCCAGATGGTGGTGTCACTGTTGCGGAGGGAGTGTCTGTCGAGAGCTTGTTTTCCAGCTCCGCAGACAGGAGGCCGAAATTGGCAACGATCGACTTGTTCGATGACTTGCTCATGTGCGCCCCCAGCTGCTGTTGATCAACTTGACGATAGCCTCGTTCACAGCGTCAACCGCCTCGCGCGCCCGCTTATGCGTGTCTCGTCCGATCTGTCCCATTTCAAGCTCGTAGATCGACCGCTTCGCAAGTCCTGCGGCCTCCACCGCAGTGCTCTCGATGGAGGTCGGCAAAAGCACGTCTGAGCCAAACAAGTGGCGCATCATGGCGACGACCTGTGACTGCGGCGCGTCGTTTGGATCGTGGCGTGTCACGAGATAGCGGATGAAGTCCTGATCAAGCTGAGCGCCGCTTTCATTCAGCACGCCAATCAGATCACCCATCATCAACAGAAACTGGCTCATTGACGCGACATCGAGCATCGCGGGATGAACGGTAATGATCATGCTGGTCGCAGCATACATCGCGCTCAGCGTCAGGAAACCAAGTGAAGGAGGCGTATCGAGGATAACGACATCATAATCCGCCTCGACCTCAGCGAGCGCAATCTTCAGTCGCTCGAAAAAGATCGGTCCCGAGTTCGATTTCTCGGCCAGAACACGTGGCGTGTCGTGCTCGTACTCCATGACCTCGAGATTACCCGGAATAAGATCGATACCATCAAAATAGGTCTTGCGAATGATCTCTCGGATCGGTCTCCGGCCGGCGTCATCATAGCGCAAAGCGGCATAAATCGTTTCGTTGGCGCCAACATCGAATTCCGGCTGTGCTCCGAAAAGCGCAGAAAGGGATGCTTGAGGATCAAGGTCGAGCGCAAGGACACGATATCCCTGCAACGCTAGATAATGCGCAAGGTGAACGCAGGTCGTCGTCTTGGCGCTGCCGCCCTTGAAGTTGGCGATAGAAACGACCTGAAGATGCTCACCTGCACGACGGCGCGGGAGAAACCTCAACGCTTCGGCCGGCTTCTGCTCCGCAAAAAGCTCACGCAACTCGTTGATCTGGGCAAGCGTATAAACACGGTGATTGTTTTCCAGTCGTCCTGGAACCGGTCCTCTTCCTTCGCTCGACATGAGCTTCAGTGTAGAATCGGGTATGGAAGTCAGCTTCGAGACTTCGTTGGTCAGGAAAGGCCTCAGGCTTTTCTCCGACTTTGGAGGATACATGCGCGTGCGAAGCTGCTGCAATTGCTGCGACAGAAGTCCGGCGTGGCGCATGATCTTTGCGCCCGCATCTTCCTTCTGACCGTCCGTTACTTTTGCCTGTCCTGCTATCGCCATCATTCCCTCTTGGCGGGCAATCGCCGTTTTGCCGACCCATATCCGCCAAGATACAACATGATTCTAGCCTGACGTCCAGTTGTTTAGAGTTAACAAAAGCCTAATGAAGGGAGAGTAAGACCTCCGCGACCATCGGAAAGTTTGCGCCATTACATCATATTCACCAGATACTTAGCGACACTAACAAGTCAGACCGTGCGCAGTTTGTTCTAGGGTCAAGTGCACATGCAAATGCTCCCGGAACCAGGCGCCCATGACCGAGTCGGCAGAGTTCGCGCGACTCATCACAAATCCGGATTTGTAGGATTCACCAACTGCCACGCCCTTCTGATCTGTGCTGATTTCATCGTCAATAAAAACAAGGGGAACTTCATGGATATCAGGGCAATCTCGAAACCTCAGAGCGACATCGACAAAAAACTCTTAATTGAGCAGCACAAGCTGAGAGCGCACATCTTTGCGGGTCGCCTGGGTTGGGAAGTTGAAGTCCGTGGCGGAGCAGAAAGGGATCGGTTCGATGATCTCGGGCCAACGTATATCCTTGCCGTGCTGGGCGAGGAAAAAGTCATAGGATGTGCCCGGCTACTTCCGGCCACGGGCGCAACAATGGTCGCCGACGTTTTCCCATCACTTCTTCCGGACGGAAAGCTCCACTACCACCCTGCCATGATCGAAAGTTCGCGCTTTTGCGTCGATACGAGGATCGAGGAGGGAAGGGGCTCCAACGTCATCCACGAAACGACATTGGCGATGTTTTCCGGGATCATCGAATGGTCCGTCGTCAATGGCTACTCCGAGATCGTAACAGTCACTGATCTGCGTTTCGAACGCATTCTGTCTCGAATTGGCTGGCCTCTGCAGCGCATTGGCCACCCATCGAGAATCGGGGTCACAACTGCCGTTGCGGGAACGCTTCCGACAGATCCTGGCGTTTTCGCAAGGCTTAGGCCTTCAAGCTACCGATCTTCGATCGCTCGCTGTCACCGATGATTTTTCAACAGGAGTAGACCGTGGTCCAGCTTCCTTCACATTCAAGGCTCGTAAGAAAACTACAGGAGGCGTTCGGTGACCAGCTTTGCGCCGCACTCGATGACAACAGCGTCGTCGAGATCATGCTCAATCCGGACGGGAAGCTCTTCGTCGAGCATCTTGGGCAAGGGATTTCGGCGGTTGGTGAAATGTCTTCAACTTCAGCTGAGGTAGTGATTGGCACTGTCGCGCACGCGCTGCGATCGGAAGTGGACCTTAATCATCCGATTATTTCTGGTGAACTGCCAATAGGCGGACATCGATTCGAAGGCCTTCTTCCCCCAGTAGTGACAAGGCCGATTTTTTCAATCCGACGCCGGGCATCCCGCTTAATCCCTCTGGAAGATTATATTGGCCAAGGGGTAATGACGCAGATCCAGGCCGCTAAAATCCGAAGCGCGATCAATTCACGCCTGAACATCGTCGTATCCGGCGGAACGGGAACGGGTAAGACGACACTTGCCAATGCCATAATCGCAGAAATCAACAACCAGGCACCCGACGACCGCATAATCATACTTGAAGACACGGCGGAAATCCGTTGCGCCAGCGCAAACGTCGTACTCATGCGTACCAGCGATACCGTCGATATGGGCCGATTGTTGAAAAGCACCATGCGCCTTCGACCGGACCGCATCGTGGTCGGCGAGGTACGCGACGGCGCAGCGCTAACCCTGCTCAAGGCATGGAATACTGGGCACCCGGGTGGCGTCACAACGGTCCACGCCAATACGGCGACATCTGCCTTGCGGCGCCTGGAGCAACTAACCGCAGAAGTCAGCCAATTGCCGATGCGCGAAGTGATCGGGGAGGCAGTGGATCTTGTCGTGTCAGTCGAACGAACCGCACGGGGTCGTCGCGTGCGCGACGTCATCAATGTCGATCGTTTCGCCAACGGCGAATATGAAATCCAATCGGACCAGCTCACGGAAGAACAGGAGGCACGCGATGTCGCGTAAAAGATTGCCTTTAGCGATCGCGAATTTCACCGTTCTCATTGCTCTTACGTTAGACACGCCCGCTTTTGCCAGTTCCGGCGGAAGTCTTCCATGGGAGGGACCACTCGAACAAATTCAGGAATCCATCACTGGTCCGGTGGCGGGCTATATAGCACTGGCCGCCGTGGCAATTGCCGGCGGCATGCTAATTTTCGGTGGCGAGCTCAACGATTTCGCCCGCAGGCTGATGTACGTCGTCCTGGTCGCCGGCATTCTGCTTGGTGCCACGACCATCGTCGGTCTGTTCGGAGCCACCGGCGCTTCGATCGGCCTACCAACAGAACAGAACACGCTGCTCAATTCGAACCCAGAAGGGGAGGGGGCAACGTGAGCCTCCACCACAATCGCATTCATCGCGCGCTGTCACGGCCGAACCTCCTGATGGGCGCCGACCGCGAATTGGTGCTGATCACCGGGCTTGCGGCCGTAATTCTGATTTTCGTCGTACTGACCGTCTACTCTGCGCTCTTTGGCATTGCCGTCTGGATCGTCATCGTTGGCGTTCTTCGCATGATGGCCAAGTCCGATCCGCTGATGCGGCAGGTTTATGCCCGTCACGTTTCCTACAAGTCCTACTACCGGCCAACGGCCGCTCCGTGGCGAACATACTAGAGGTGTCCTGATGGCTGCCCTCAAACGTTTCCGCGCAACCGGCCCTTCATTTGCTGACCTCGTTCCCTATGCAGGGTTGGTGGACAACGGCGTCCTGCTCCTGAAGGACGGCAGCCTGATGGCGGGCTGGTACTTCGCAGGTCCGGACTCCGAAAGCGCCACCGACCTGGAACGCAACGAGCTCTCCCGGCAGATCAACGCGATCCTGTCGCGTCTAGGGACGGGGTGGATGATCCAGGTCGAGGCGATCCGGGTCCCGACGGTCGACTATCCCACGCCGGACCAGTGCCATTTCCCGGACCCTGTCACCCACGCGATCGATGCCGAGCGCCGGATCCACTTCGGGCGCGAGCAGGGGCATTTCGAGAGCAAGCACGCCATCATTCTAACCTACCGGCCGCTCGAGCCGAAGAAGACGGCGCTCAACAAATATATCTATTCGGACGAGGAGAGCCGGAAGAAATCCTACGCCGACACTGTCCTGCTCGTGTTTCGAAACGCGATCCGGGAAATCGAGCAGTACTTGGCCAATACGCTGTCGATCGCGCGTATGCAGACCCGCGAGGTCCGCGAGAGGGGAGGGGCGCGCATCGCGCGATACGACGATCTCCTGCAGTTCGTTCGATTTTGCATTACCGGTGAAAGCCATCCCGTTCGCTTGCCCGAGGTCCCGATGTATCTTGACTGGCTGGCAACAGCAGAGCTGGAGCATGGCCTGACACCGAAGGTCGAGAACCGGTTCCTCGCTGTCGTCGCTATCGATGGGCTGCCGGCAGAAAGCTGGCCCGGTATTCTCAACAATCTCGATCTGATGCCGCTGACTTATCGGTGGTCATCACGGTTCATCTTCCTGGATGCGGAAGAGGCGCGTGAGAAGCTCGAAAGGACCCGGAAGAAATGGCAGCAGAAGGTTCGGCCATTCTTCGACCAGCTTTTCCAGACCCAGAGCAGGTCGGTCGATCAGGATGCCATGACGATGGTCGCCGAAACCGAGGACGCCATCGCTCAGGCTTCGTCGCAGCTTGTCGCCTACGGCTACTACACCCCGGTTATCATTCTATTCGATTTGGACCGTGAAGCGCTTCAGGATAAGGCCGAAGCTATCCGCCGGCTGGTCCAGGCCGAAGGCTTCGGGGCTCGCATCGAGACGCTGAACGCGACAGATGCGTTTCTCGGCAGCCTGCCCGGAAACTGGTACGCCAACATCCGCGAGCCGCTGATCAATACGAGCAATCTGGCGGACCTCGTTCCGTTAAACTCGGTATGGTCGGGCAATCCGGTGGCGCCTTGCCCGTTCTATCCGTCGAACTCGCCGCCACTGATGCAGGTGGCTTCGGGATCGACCCCGTTCCGCCTCAACCTCCATGTCAACGACGTCGGCCATACCCTGATTTTCGGGCCAACGGGCTCCGGTAAATCGACGCTTCTCGCGCTGATCGCCGCGCAATTCCGCCGTTACGAGTTCGCCCAGATCTTTGCCTTCGACAAGGGCAACTCTCTCCTCCCTTTGACGCTTGCGGCCGGCGGCGATCACTATGAGATCGGCAACGACCAGAACGGGGAGGGAAGGGCCCTGGCATTCTGCCCACTACGCGATCTTTCGACAGATGGCGATCGTGCCTGGGCGACGGAGTGGATCGAAATGCTCGTTGCCCTGCAGGGCGTCACCATCACGCCCGACCATCGCAATGCCATATCGCGCCAGGTCGGGCTGATGGCGACAGCGCCCGGAAAGTCATTGTCGGACTTTGTCAGCGGCGTGCAGATGCGCGAGATCAAGGATGCGCTCCATCACTATACCGTCGATGGCCCGATGGGTCAGCTTCTCGACGCGGAAGAGGACGGCCTCACGCTTCGAGCGTTCCAGTGCTTCGAGATCGAGCAGCTGATGAATATGGGCGAACGTAACCTGGTGCCCGTCCTCACTTATCTCTTCCACCGGATCGAGAAGCGGCTCGACGGCTCTCCGAGCCTGATCCTCCTCGATGAGGCCTGGCTGATGCTCGGGCATCCGGTGTTTCGCGACAAGATCCGGGAGTGGCTGAAGGTTCTCCGCAAGGCCAATTGCGCTGTTGTTTTGGCGACGCAATCCATCTCCGACGCCGAGCGCTCCGGCATTATCGACGTGCTGAAAGAATCCTGCCCGACCAAGATCTGCTTGCCCAATGGCGCCGCGCGCGAACCGGGCACGCGCGAGTTCTACGAGCGGATCGGGTTCAACGAGCGCCAGATCGAGATCGTCTCGAGCGCCATTCCTAAGCGCGAATATTACGTCGCCACGCCAGACGGGCGGCGGCTCTTCGACATGTCGCTCGGGCCGGTGGCGCTGAGCTTCGTCGGCGCATCCGGAAAGGAAGACCTGAAGCGGATACGCGCGCTGAAGGCTGAACACGGCCAGGACTGGCCTAGCCATTGGCTTCAATCGAGAGGAGTTCACGATGCCACGTCGCACCTCAAAGTACAGTAACTGGATCGTCGCAACAATGACCGTGGCAATCGCGCTGCACCCAGTTGCTCCCGCACATGCTGGATCTGCAACGGGTGCTGCCACCGAATGGACGCAGCTTGCCAACAATGCGCAGCTCATCGATCTTCTCAAAAGCTCTGGCCTGCAGGTCGACAACCAGCTGACTCAGATCACGCAACTGGCGGAACAGATTCAGAACCAACTGAAGATCTACGAAAACATGCTGCAGAACACGGCGCAGCTCCCTGATCATATCTGGGGCCAGGTCGAGAGCGATCTCAACCGTCTGCGCAGCGTTGTCGATCAGGGACAAAGCATCTCGTTCTCAATGGGCAATGCCGACGACGTCCTTCAGCAGCGATTCAAGAGCTATACGGACCTGAAAACCAATCTGCCCAATGCTGCGACCTTCTCGAGCACCTACCAGTTCTGGTCGGACACGAACCGGGACACGATCGGCAGTACGCTGAAGGCAGCGAGCCTTACAGCGGATCAGTTCGATACGGAGGAGGGCACGATGAGTTCGCTGCGATCAATGTCGGAGGCGGCCGACGGCCAGATGAAGGCCCTCCAGGTCGGACACCAGATCGCTGCCCAGCAGGTTTCCCAGATGCAAAAGCTGCGCGGCCTCGTTTCCCAGCAGATGACGATGATGGGGACGTGGCTTCAGACCGAGCAGACGGACAAGGATCTCGCGCAGGCACGCCGTGAGGAATTCTTTAAATCAACTGCACCCTCAACATCCGGCGGTGAGAAGATGAAGATTGAGTGGTAGCCGCATGACCTCTGAGCTCAAACAGATCAGGGGGATTGCGGTGCTCATCGCATTCATCATCGTGTCGTTCCAGCCCGCGATGGCGCAGGAAGGATCAATCCTGACAGCCCTCCAAAACGAGATCACCACTGCCGCCAAGGGGTGGGAGACCACCGTCATGGATGCGGCGAGATCCCTGTTCTGGATCCTCGCAGGGATCGAAATCGGTATTGCTGCCGTCTGGCTGGCGCTCCAGGCCGCGTCACTCGACAGCTGGTTTGCTGAACTTGTCCGGCGCATCATGTTCGTTGGCTTCTTCGCATTCGTTCTCGCGCAGGGTCCGACATTCGCGAAGGCGGTCGTCGACAGCTTGTTCCAGATCGGTGCTGGTGGAGGCACAGCGTCACCAGCGGATGTGTTCAACGCAGGTTTGGCTGTTGCGACAAAGATGTCGGAGAAAGTGCAATTCGGGCTGTTCGAGGACAACGCGCTCGCAATTTCGGCGGCGTTTGCGATGGTCGTGACGGTGATCGCGTTCTCACTCGTCGCCGCGATTTTCGTATCTGTGATGGTCGAGATGTATCTCGGTCTGCTCGCGGGAATGATCATGCTCGGATTGGGAGGCTCGTCCTTCACCAAGGACTTCGCAATCCGCTACCTGATCTATGCGTTCTCGGTCGGCATGAAGCTCATGGCACTGGTCATGATTTCCCGGATCGGTTCCGAGGTCTTGATCGGCCTAGCCAACCGGCCCGACGTCGGGGACCAATTCCAGACCGCATTGGCGATCGCCGGGGTCGCGGTCGTGATCTTCATTATCGCCATGTACGTGCCAAATATCATCCAAGGCGTCGTTCAGGGGGCTTCGGTTACAGGAGGAATGGAAACCATCCGTCACGGTGGGCAGGCCGCGTCATTTGCACTTGGAGCAGCTTCTCTAACCGCGGGCGCCGTCAGAGCCGGAGCATTGGCAGCCCAATCTGCCCGGGCCGCCGGATCCTCGGTCGCGGGGGCTGCGCTGCGAGGCATGGGCGCCGGGGTCGGATCAGCCGGAAAAGCAGCCGGCTCGGCTGCCAAGGAGAAGGCCATCGGTTCACCCGGAGCCTATGCCGGCTCAATTATGGGCCTCGCCAACGCCAAGCTCGATCAGAGCCCCACTGGACAAAGCGGACCGAAAACGCCGCCAGAACGAAACGGCAAGTAATCAACAGGAAGGCAAAAAGCGATGGTAGCAAACCGGCCGCCCGACAGCCCTTACCTTGCCGCGCGGCAAGAATGGACGGAACGATATGGATCCTATGTCCAGGCCGCGCGCGCATGGCGGATCGTCGGCATTCTTGGATTGTCGATGGCCGTGATCGGCTTCACCTATGCCATGTATCTCAGCACGCAGGTCAAGCTGGTGCCCTACATCGTCGAGGTCGACAAGCTCGGGACCTCGATGACGGCAGGCTTCCCCCAGCAGATCGAGTATGCCGATGCCCGCGTGGTTCGTGCGACACTCGGGAACTTCATCACGAGCCTGAAATCGATCACACCGGATGCGGTGGTGCAAAAGCAATATATCGACCGAACTTACGCACTTCTCCGGACGTCCGACCCCTCGACTCAGAAAATCAATGCCTGGTTCCGTGGCAACTCGCCGTTCGAGAAGGCCAAGACGTCGACCGTCGCCATCGAGGTCAACAACATCGTTGCACTCTCCAATCAGACCTACCAGATCGACTGGACCGAATACGAACGCGACCGCAAGGGCAAAGAAACCGGCACGCGCCGGTTTCGCGGCATCGCGACCGTCGCGCTGACCGCACCACAGGACGAGGCGATCATCCGCCTCAACCCGATTGGTCTTTATGTCCAGGACTTCGACTGGACCGCACAGCTTTAGGGCAGGGGAATTCATATGCATAGAACAGGATTGATCGCGGCCGTCGGCTGCATGGCCGGGCTCGTCCTTGCGGACTGCGCAGTTGCGCAGAGCATGACATCGAATGAGGTGAAGGGAACCAGCATCTCGCGGAAATGGCGCGGGACGCCTGGTCTGGTGACGACCGGTCCAGAGGGAAAGGTGATCTTTCTGTTCGGCGAGACCCAGCCCTCGGTTGTCTGCTCACCGCTTCAGGTTTGCGACATCGAGCTGCAGGGCGGCGAAATCGTCCGTGATGTGCTTGTCGGTGACACGGTCCGCTGGAAGGTCGAGCCCGCGACATCGGGGGCGACCGGAGGCCAGACTATCCACCTGATCGTGAAGCCGTCCGAGGCAGGCCTCGTCACGTCTATGGTCATCACGACCTCGAGGCGAACCTATCATATCCAGCTCAAATCCCATCCCAGTCAGTACATGGCCCGGATCGGCTTCGAATACCCGGAGGATGTGTCGACCAAACTGGCCGATATCAATGCCCGGCTTGAGACCGGAGGCCTTCCCGGAACTGCTCCGGACAAGCTGAACTTCTCCTATTCGGTCAGTGGCGGCGCCTCATGGCGGCCGAAGCGCGTCTATTCCGACGGTGCCAAGACCTACATCCAGTTTCCCCGGTCCATCTCCGGCCAGGACGCTCCGGTGCTGTTCGTCGTCAGCGGTGGCCAGAACCGCATCGTCAATTATCGGATGAAGAACGACATGATGATCGTCGATTATGCGGTCGACAAGGCCGTGCTCGTTTCCGGGGTCGGCTGGCGCCAGCAGAAGATCACGATCCGGCGGGGAGGCTGACCAATGAGGAAGACCCTCGCCGCCGTCATCATCACTGCCATGCTTTCGGGTTGCCAGACAGGAGATGAGACGCTGACCACCAGTTCCACACCGATTGCCGTCACTGGCGCCACCGCAAGCGCAATTGCCAGCGACATGGCAAGCCGGCTTGCGGAACAGGTTGGCCCGGCCGGCACCACGATCCTCAAGATGGATAAGGACACCTCAGAATACGCCGCCGCTCTCGAGGCCGCGCTGAAGGGATGGGGCTACACGGTCATCGCCGATGGAAAAGTCGGCAAGGATCAGAAGCCGGTCGAGGTTGCTTGGTCGATCGATAGCTTTGATGGGCAGGTTCTGGCACGGATTGGCACGTCGGCCATCGCGCTCGGCCGGGCCTACACCGCGACGTCAGCGGGCGCGACGCCCGCCAGTCCGCTTTCGATCATGCAGCGTAACTGAGGGAAGGGTAGAACATGGTTCAATCACTTCAGCTCGGCACAGTGGGCAATGCAGACGATCAACAGAGTATGCGACGCCTCAATCGCCTGCCGATCATCGTCGCGATCGTCATCATCGTTCTGTTCTTCGGAGTCGTGATCGTCGGCCTGTCATGGCGCGGTCTTTCCTTCAACCGTGGAAACGAACTCGACACCACCTCCGCGTCACCGGCGACCACATTCGGCGATCAGCTGAAACGGGGCGTTTCGGACGGGATCATAGGCGAGCCGGAACAACGCGAAGTGTTCCAGCCGACGCCCGTCGTTGTTGAGCGCGAGCCAGTGAGAGAACCGGTTGTGGAGCGGCAGAATGAGGTGCAGACGGAACGGCGATCGCAACTCGAGCCGGAGGCCGAGTGGAAGGCGCGGCTGAAGCGGGAACAGGACGAGCAGATCCTTCGCGAGGCGCAGCGTCAGAGAATGGCGAGTCTACAGGCGCGGGCGACGGCGCTCGATTCCCCGCTCAAGGTGGACGTCTCTGAGGTGCAGAAGAACGCTTCCGCGAAAGGGACTGACGCCCATCAACCGCTGAATGCCACGACGAACAATGCATCCGATCTGTACAGTGCTGCGATGAAGTCCGGACTGCTCGGTCAGAACGTCGATCAGAACGGTCAGACCTCGAAGGAAAACTTTTTCAATCAGGACATCAAGGATCTTGGTTATCTGCCGAACCAGGTCGTCCCGCAGCTCTCGCCTTACGAGTTGAAGCGAGGATCAGTCATCCCTGCCACGATGATCACCGGCTTGAACTCGGATCTTCCAGGCAGGATTTCCGCACAGGTTAGCCAGAATGTCTATGACAGCGCCACCGGGTATCGGTTGCTTATCCCTCAGGGAGCGAAGCTGTTTGGTCGTTACGATTCCAAGGTGTCGTTCGGGCAGGAGCGCGTGCTAGTCGTCTGGACAGACCTGATCTTCCCTAACGGTTCGACACTTCAGATCGGCGGCATGTCCGGGACGGATGCCGAGGGGTATGGCGGCTTCAAGGACAGGGTTGATCGCCACCTTTGGCGCATGTTCGGCTCTGCCGCACTCGTTGCCATCATCGGCACGGGGATCGACATGTCGCTGCCTCAGAGCTCCACACTCGCCACCCAGGACACGGCTTCAGATGCTGCACGGCGGAACTTCGGGGAGAGCTTCGGTCGTGTAGCCGAACAAACAATCTCGAAGAACCTGAATGTCCAACCGACCATCAGGATCCGGCCAGGCTACAGGTTCAACGTGTTGGTCGATCAGGACGTCATCTTCCCGTCGGAATACATCCAAAAGTAGCAACTTTGTATGTTATTCTGGCATTTTATGCTTTGCAGCAACCTAGACGATGTGTAGCATCACAATTGGCCAATGCTAGCAACGTTCATCATCCGATGTCCAAACCCGCTCCGTCCAGGATCAGATAGGTCGCGTTCAAGTATCAGTCCCATAAAATATTTCGATGGCGCGGGTAAAAAGATAGGAGTTACCTCTTGGACGAAAACCTTCGCTCATTGATTGACGTGCTGGACACAGCACCTGACGAACATACGGTCAAAAACGCAGTGAAAGCATTTGCGAGGTCGAGCGGGTACGAACGCTTCGCATATCTGCAGACGGAAGGGTTGGAAATCAAAACATTCAATTCCTATCCGGCAGCCTGGCAGGACACATATCTTGCGGGTGATTATTCCAGACTAGATCCTGTCGTCACCGAAGCGAAACGCAGGCGAGAATTGTTCACATGGACGGCCGATGATTGGCCCACCAGCGGCTCATCGAAGCTTAGGCGGTTCAGAGATGAAGCTATCGATCATGATATTCGCTGTGGAGTGACTATTCCCATTGAAGGAAGTTTCGGTTCGATGATGATGTTGACTTTGGCATCATCGCGAAAAAACGTTGTTATCTCGTCTTCGCTCGACCCAGAGCGAGCTGTTCGGGCAGTGCTCGCAGTTCACTACAGCCTGAAGATCGTTGCCCGAAAAACCATAGTAGCGCCGAAGCGCATGCTTTCCCCAAGAGAGCACATTTGCCTCGTTTGGGCTGCGAAAGGAAAAAATACCCCAGAGACCTCAATGCTGACAGGTATCAACGCCCGGACTGTTCAGCATTATCTCGACAGCGCACGAGAGAAGCTCAATGCGAGAACCGTATCCCAATTGATTGGCAACGCCAAAGATCGTGGTCTACTTTGAGGTCCTGTCGTCGATCACCGCAGGTACGAAGCCCAGTCTGTCGATCAAATCTGAAAGCTTTTTTTGCTGAGCCTCGGATATTTTCTGACGGGCGAGATACTCGTCCTGTAGTGACTGCGCGATGAAAGAGGGAACTGATGGATCCTCGCTTGCGCGGATCCATTCATCATAGACATCCTGGTCGGCGGCGAGCAATGCCCTATGCTCCTTTATTGCCGACACCGCCATCTCCTCGAGTCGAGATATCTCGATCGTTTCATCGCTCACCAAGCCTTTTTCACACAAAGCGGCACCACCCTCCTAGTCTCCCGTGCTCGTATATCAGAATGGAGACATATGACAAATCAGCCAGTTCGTCTGGCTCTTTGGCCACGCCCTGTCGTGGAAACTCGCGCATCCGAATGTGGTTCCGGCCAGCAGCAGAGCACTAATAACACCTCGAGTGACGAATAGGAACTATAGTTCCTAGAACGATCGTTCCGATTGAGGTTCCGCTGGAGCATGGATCTCAAGGAGACCATGGCGATCAATCTGCGTAGGATCCGCCATGAGCGGCACATGACGCAGGAAGAACTCGCGGACTTGGCGGGGGTGAGTGCACGCTACATCGGAGCGATCGAAAGGGCTGACAAATCTGCGACGGTGACAGTTCTGGGAAAGATTTCAGCTGCGCTTGATATCGATCCAAGTGAACTTTTGCGCAATCGGGAAAAATGAAATCCGAATGATGGGTTTTGGGTTGAAGCTACCAGAACGGCCAATCTGACGCACGGTTGAATTGGTGTGATCAACCCCGCTTACGTTCCAGATTGAGAGGTCATAAGGTGCTGATGAAAGGTCTGAATATCTCAACGATCGCGTGATATGCGCTCTCAAGCGCTTCGCAATTGCCTTCCACCTTGAAACGCCGCTTTGTCTACTCATGTCACTCTGGCGGCCACCGGCTCCCAAGCCACTCCCGGTCGCGGGACTTTGACAGCACAGGTATGAGGCGTCTCTGCGGGGCAAGGACCTCAATGCTCCATCTATCCCGAGGCGTTGAAACAGTTGAGCGTCATCGGACTTTGCAGCGGACAGGACGGTGTCACTCGATCAGTTCCCATCGCAATTCACCAATCGCCCCCTTAACAAAGCGAATTGATGGCACTATATATTCTCTCCAAGGAGAATGATTATGGTTCAAATGTCGCGTGCCTATACGCCTGCAGAAGCAGCCGCTGTCAGCGAAATTGCCGTGAAGTCGGTGCACAATGCAATCGACAAACGGATCATCGCCCGTCGGTTGTCCGAAGAGGATGGACGAGCACTGTCCGACGACGACCTGCTGCGTCTCAAGCTGTGGTATGGGGTCGGCTCGATCCTGTCGGCCGAACGCCGTCAGCGGCTCTTCGACACTATCGACCAGAATCCTGATGCCGATACTGTGCGAGCGGACGATTATCTGATCGTCGATGTTGCTCGTGCGCGCGAGCAGCTTGCTGCGCGTGCGGAGGCGCTTCGGGAAGCGGAGCGGGTTATAGAATCCGTGAAGGGTGTCATCGGCGGCGAGCCGGTCTTCAGCAAGACCCGCGTTCCAGTCAGAGCGATTGCCGCCATGAAGGCCCAGGGCGCGACCACCGAGGAGATTGTCGAGGGGTATCCTTCGCTCACCCTGCGTATGGTAGAGCTCGCAGAAATCTGGACTGCCGCTCACCCCGCACGGGGTCGGCCTCGCAAGCTTTCCGAGCTTGGCGCAGCCGTGAAATCGTCAAAGCGGCTATCACTGCGGAAGGCCGCGAACAAATCGTCTGGCAGCTGATACCGTGAAGTTCCTGATCGATGAATGCCTGCACACATCACTTGTGGCCGTTGCCCAGGATAACGGCCACGATGGCTTCCATGTAAATTGGCTTGGTTTGAGTGGCGAAAAAGACTGGGATCTGATGCCACGCATCGTCGCGGAGGATTACACCTTCGTCACCAACAACGCGCGTGATTTTCGAAAGCTCTACGGCAGGCAAGACGTCCATGCCGGTCTGATCATCATTGTGCCTCAAGTCGTTCCAGCGCTACAGCGAGACCTGTTCGAACTCATCTTGCAGGAGATCGCCGCCGGCGATGAACTTCTCAACGAAGTCATCGAGATCAGCATCGAGGACGACGAGGCGATTTTAACCCGCTATTCTCTCCCGACGGCCTGAGATAAAAGCGGCCAGGCTCCAGGCCGCAATTCGGTCTGGACACTATTTCTGGCCGCCGATCCTTGTCAGATCTATACGGATTCCGGCATCGTCAGGCTTCAACGGCTCTTCTTTTTCCTGGGAAGTGGCGCTGGCTTCTCGATGCTCTCCCGCTTCATCGACCGCAACCACTGATTTTTGCACGACCGCGCCTCCCGGATCTGCTGCCTGAAACACATTCTCACCCTCGAACTGTCCGGTCTGCCACGCATGGACAGCATCGTCGAAGAGCTGGGGAAAGACCTCCTCGCTCGTCGGGTTTCCATACCATTTCGCGACGATGCGAAGGATCTTTGCAAACATCGTCGTGCCCATGCGCAGATTCATGCAGGGGGCGACCAGATCAACCTTCAGTTCCGACGCGTCCTTCAGGCCAATGCCCGCCGGGATCTGGGTCAGGCCAACCCGCACGACCGAGCCGCCAATGTTCTCGCGAACGATCGCAATTGCTTCCTCTGGTGTATTCGGCTTGGGAACGAGGATCAGTCGACCGCCCGATTTCACCGTGATCGCAAGCGGATCCTCCGACCCGACTGCCTGCACGAATTGTTCGACGATGGCCGGCTTCAACGATGGATCAGCACATTCTTTGATCAGCGCGGCATCCAGCATGCGAGCTCCAAACGTTAAGTGTTGAACGAGATGACGAGTGGCAGGTCGAACAGGCGGGCCCAAGCCTCACTGCTCGCCCGCTGAATGTCGATGATCGATGTGCCCTCGGTCCACCAGCCGTTCCCGACAGCGACGATGGCATCGGGTTGATGGAAGGCCGACTGCAAGACCGGCCAGAGGAGGAGTTGCTCGTAGCAGATGAGCGGCGCAACTCTCCAGTTACCGACCTCGACGACAGGATTTGCGAAGAAGTGTGCCCGGGCACCGCTTCGATCGCCAAACCAGCCTTGCCACGGCTGCCACATCGATCCGGGGACCGGCATCCTTTCCCGATAGAGAACATCGTTCCCTCCAGCCGACATCTTCAAGAGCACATTGTCATAGCCTTGGCTGTCGATGATGGCCGCTCCTGCGATGACGGTGAGGCCCGTACCGGCAAGAGCTTGCTGCCACGCGCGGCCAAGCGTCGGTGTCCAGAAGCCAAGGGCGCTTTCCGGCAATACGACTGTCGCGCCGGGCGGGTGAGCTCGGGCGACATTGATCAGGTGCCGTTGCCGCCCGAGACCCATCTCGCGTCCCATGGACGCACTCATTTCGAGGTCGACACCGAACCACGACGCAGGTAAAACCGCTTCTGTCCACTCAGCGGCGGACCAGAGCCATAAGCCTGTCACGGCTATGGCTGCAGCCGGTCGATGCCAAGTCGTCATGAGGCCAAGGCCGGCTGCCATCGCTGCTAAACCCAACCATCCCCCACCCGGGAACACGACGCCCGCGGCGGTGATTGGATTTGCCCATCCAAGGATGCCGAAGGGCGGGATAGCCAAGACAACGCAAGCAGTGATGTATCGAACGGGCTTCTGCCATCCCCCGCGATCCGTCCAGAGTGCGGAATGGACCGCCACGAACGCGGATGAGGCAACCAACCACAGCAGAAGACCGGGCCAGATATCCGATGAATAGAAGTTCGCCACGCCCTGCGGCAGTCCACGTGACGCGGCGAGGAAGTATGCGGCAGAGACAGCACCCGCCTGCAAACGCGTCAGCGCCAGTGACCAAAGCATAGGGAAGGCCGCAGCTGCGGGAAGAAGGAGTACATGGCCGCTCCAGCCTATTGATCCGGCACTGATTGCCAGTGCGACGAGAACGCCCGTTCGCAAGAGCTTACGGCTCATAGGTCCAGACCTCCTGTGCCAGTCCGAGAACACCATCGTTTGGCATAGGGCCGAAATATCGGCTGTCGAAAGACCCTGGAAATTTGGAATGGAGAAAAACCGTGCCAGGCGGAACGACGCCCCCGTCGTATTGCACCATCTCGCGCCCCTGGCCGTCCACCGATGCAACGCGGGAGTGAGGCAGCGGCCGACCATCGATGCGAACGTCATCAGCTATCTCGATCGCCTGTCCGGATGTTGCCACGACCGTCTTGATCAGTGGCGCGACGCGGCCGGCGCAGAGGCCGAAGCGCAGATACCCACGCGCGCGCGCCACACGGATTGCGTCGGTTACCGGTGGACAAATGAAGACCAGATCGCCACCGACGATCGGACGATCAGGTTCGACGATCCGCCAAATCCCGATAGGCTCGCTCGGCGTCAGATTGACCCGAAAGCCAGCACCTCCGAGCAGCATAATGCAGCCAAGCGTAAAGAGACTGACGCTGCCTATCCGATAGAACCAGACGCGTCGTTTCATGCGCTGTAGCACTCTGTGTCGATGACGCACATTCATTTCAAGGTGAGCCCCTGAGACTTCGTCTGACGCAGCGCTTCAGCCTCCTTGAGGGCCGTCACACTGCTCTCATGGGCCGACAACTGCTGCACCGTCCGCATCGTATTCCAGGCTTGTTGCACCTCGCTTTTCTGCGCGGCATTCATGCCTGAAGTGACGCGCTGGAAAGCCTCGCCATTGGCGTCTTTCGCAACAAGTGGCAGGAAGGTCCTCTCTCCAAAACGCTCCGTAACCGCCTTAGCGAAACCTTCGAGTTCGGCCTTCACCATCTTATCGGCAAGCGCATATTCGAGACCCGATGGCAGATCGTTTCGGTCGATGGCATCCCGCACGCGTTCGAGAACGTTCTTCGCATTGGCAGACAGGGCGGGGATCTCCAGAGCGGCCTTCTCACGAACGGCAAGCTCCTGTGCGTGGTTGCGGCGTTCAGCTTCGCCACGCTGACGAAGATAATCGCTGATGCTGTCGGCGAGCGGCGCGACATTGTTGAGCGACCGATCCCTGTCGGACTTGTCAGCACGACTTGCGAGCAGGCCGGTTTTGCCCTTGAGAGTGCCGAAGGCTTCGGGCTCAGCAGCCATCCTTGCAATTGTCTTCGCGGCAGTCTCCTGATCCCGCAACATGGTATCAACGTCGACGGCCCTGAAGGCAGCTTCGGGGTTGGAAAAAACATGATGGAAGCGCATGGACACCTCCTCCCACTGCTTCTTCAAAGCAGGGTCGGTAGCGATCCTGTCCTCGACTGCCTGATCCATGGACTTCGGGAAGTTGGTAATTCCGGCCACCATGGGCTTTTCCTCCTTGGCTATGTTCGGAATGAAGATGTCGGTACGGCCTCGGGCGAGGCCGAGCTTTGCGCCGAGTGCCTTGAGCCGTGCGGTGAGGTCGATCAGTCGCTGCTTCTGCCGGACCGTCCACGCGAGCCGGTCTCTGGATATCGTACGCGCAACATTCATCAGATGCAGGCCACGCGCCTCAGCAAACTGCAGCGCGGCGCGATAGGACGATGCATGTGCATAGTCGAGGGTCGTCTCCTTTGACCCATCGCGCGCAAGCCGCTCAGTCAGCCGCTCCATTGCCAATTCCCTGATGGGCGTGACCTTCCAGGTGTTACGCTCGGCCGTCGTGCCATCCGGCAATGTGACGGTCTCCGATCCATCGTGCTTCAGACCGATGCGATCACCGATGCTGAGCTGAGCGACCTCAATGGCACGTTTGAGATCGACGCCCCAGATGGTGCGCTGCTGTCCGTCCCGATGCTCGAGGGTCACGAAATAGCTGTCGCGGTTCCCGGGCTTGTGTTCGTAGGGCGCCACACCATGCTCGACCAGAATACCACCGCGCCGATTGGTGAACTCTTCCATGCCGACATGGAGCTCTGCTACGTCGCGATGTCGCGTCATCGCGACATAGGTCAGATGACGATCGAGCGTGCTTGATGCGAGGATTTTTGCACGGTCGACGGTAGCGCCCTGGGACTTGTGGATCGTGGTCGCATAACCATGATCGACATTGGCGTAGAACCGCTGTTCGACGATGACCTGTGTGCGGTTCTCCCCGTCGCCGATCTCGGCCACGATGCGACCAGGTGCCGCTTCAACGACTTTGGCCAGCATGCCGTTCTTGACGCCGAGGCTGCCCTCGTTTTTCAGGAAGACGATCTGGTCGCCGGGGGCAAAGTGACGTTGACCATCCTCGGTCTTGAACGCGAAGCCCTCTCCGATAATGCCGCGTTCCACCAGCTTCGCCCGCGCCAGTTCATTCAGCTCACGGACGTCACGACGACGGTGAGCGAGCATGAGGGTGGTCTTGTCCGGATCAAAATCCTGGTTCCAGCTCTCGATCAGACCTTCAATCGCGTCCTGCCGTGTCCAGTGAGCTTGCACCAACCCAGCCTGCTCATAGGCATTCAGCGCGGACGCAACGTTTCCGCGCGCCAGATTGAGAGAGGCATCACGCATCCACTGATCTTTCTGGCGATAAATCGTCTCCAGCTCAGCGTAACCGACGCGATCGGCAATCGCCCGGAATGCCGCACCTGCCTCAATCGGCTGTAGTTGATCGGGATCTCCGATCAGGACAAGCTTGGCGCCGGTCTTCGTCACCGCATCAACGAACAGGGCAAGCTGGCGAGACGACACCATGCCGGCCTCGTCCAGCACGAACACCGTCTTGTCGTCGAGCTGCCCGCGGCCCTGGTTCCAGCGGAGTTCCCAGGACGAAAGCGTGCGCGAGACGATACCGGCTTGCCTCTCCAGGCCCTCGGCCGCCTTGCCGGCAAGTGCCCCGCCGACGACACGATAGCCGGCCGCCTCCCACACCTCGCGGGCGGCTTTCATCATCGTCGTCTTGCCGGCGCCTGCACGGCCTATAACCGCAGCGATCCGCTCACCGCCGGCGACATGTTCGATGGCGGCCTTCTGCTCGTCCGACAGCCGCTCATGGCGCGCAAACGTCGCCTCAAGCACCGGCTGCCTGACGCCATGCGACGACCGTTGCGAGAGCCAGATCGCCCGGTTGGCCATCCCAGCCTCGAGACGGATCAGCTCGCGTGTCGTGTACTTTGACGGCGTCCGGACCCCGGTCACGAAGTCCATCCGTTCGCGGTCAAGCCGAAGGGTTTCCGGGTTCTGCAGGATGCGTGCCATCAAGCTTTGGAAGAGGCCCGCATCGTCGATATAGCGATGGAGGATCTTCGCGACATCGCGTTCGTCGAACACGCTTTTTTCCCGCGTGATCACGTCGAGCACCAGCTCCGGATTGCGTTGGATCCGACGAGCATTCTCCGCCCGCCGCTCTTCCTGCAGCTCCAGCCGTTCGAGTGCGGCTTTCTGCTCCCCGCCCTCAGCTTTCCTCTCGATCGCCTTCGTGCCGACGCCGAGATGGATGGTCGGTGTCAGATCGATGCCCTGCTTCTCGAAGGACCGGCCATCGATCCTGATATCGAGACCGGCAAGGGCCAGATGCCGGTTCTGGCAGGCGAACCAGCCGTCTCGAAACGCATTGAAGTCACCGATCCCACCGGCCCATAGCTCATAAACGATCCTGCCGCTTTCGTTGCGCAGCACGTTGCCGTCAGGGCCGGTGACCGCCACCTTCTTCGACCCGAAGCCGCCCTCGGTCAGCGGTCGCAACGAGGTCATAAGGTGGATGTGCGGATTGCCAGGCGGGTCGTGGAAGACCCAATCGGCAACCATGCCCTGAGCCGTGATATGCACCGCAACAAAGTCCCTGGCCAGTTCGATATTCTGCGCGGCTGAAAGCTCAATCGGCAAGGCGATGGTGACATCCTTGGCGAGCTGCGCATCGGAGCGTTTCTCGAACGCCTCGACCTTGTTCCAGAACGCCTCTGACGCGCCGGACGCCGACCGGTCGGCAACCATGGACCGGAGCCATTCCGGTGCGTCGGCGGGTATCACAAACTCTTCGTGCAGCAGACCTTGCTTTCGGGTGTAGTCGATCGTGCGGGCTTCCCGCTCATAGTCCATCTTGGCGCAATGCCGATAGGCCGCCGACAGCACGGCGCTGCGGCCAGAGCCGCGTGCAACGATGCTGACTGAGAAATGCGGGACGGCCATTACCGGACGAGCTCCTTCAACGCAACGAAACCAAGGTGTTCGTCAGGAGCGGAAGGCCCCGCCAGGGCCGAGAAGCAAAGCGTCGCATCAGCGACGTATAATTGCGCCCTTCGGATCCGCTCCTTCGGAACGGTCGGGATCATCGACCAGAGCGTCGCCCTTGGCGATTGTAGGATTAACCGTAGTGCGCCACGCGCACCAATCTGGAAACCTCTGCTTGCAGTATCGACGTTCAGCAGAGGGGACATGCGGAATGAAAAAGCCTTCCTCCAGAATTCGCGAAGAAATCGCAAAACTCCAGGAACAGCTCAAGCAAGCTGAAACAAGGCAAGCAGAGCGCATCGGACGCATTGCGCTTCGCGCGGGTATCGCTGAGATCGAAATCGAAGACTCAGACCTTCTGGCGGCCTTCGAGGATCTGGCTAGAAGCTTTCGCGAAGCCAGGCATGGCAGGCTCGAACGGAAAGGATCGGCGCACCGCGGATCGAGCAGCGGGCAAGCCGAGACGGTCAAGACTAGCGCGGCTTCGGGCAGCATTGGCGGGGATTGAGCGTATGATCAGGAAAGCAGCCACGGACGCGCGGAAGAAAGACACCCGAGAGAAAATCGAACTGGGGGGCCTGATCGTCAAGGCAGGCCTTCGTTTCGAGAACCGCGCGCTTCTGCTTGGTGCGCTGATCGAAGTGCGAGAGCGGCTGAAATCCGATGACAGCGAGCGTGCAAGGTTGACAGCGATCGGGTTAGAGGCGTTCGGTCATGAACGCGAATAGGATCGTTCTCATCATCCTGCCCGTTGCCATGATGAGCGCGACCGTATTTGCCATGACAGGCATCGAGACATGGCTTGCCGGGTTGGGGAAGACTGAGGCAGCAAAGTTTGCTTTGGGAAGGGCAGGGCGTGCAGCACCTTACGTGGCGGCTGCGGCACTCGGCATCATCTTTTTATTTGCGTCGGCGGGATCGGCAAGCATCCGCGTCGCAGGTGTTGGTGTTGCAATCGGAAACGTCGCGATCGTCCTGACAGCTTTCATCCGGGAAGGCGTGCGCCTTGCAGAGCTCTCCTCCCGGCTGCCAGCGGGAAGATCGACAATAACCTACCTGGATTCATCGATCATGATTGGCGCGGCCGCCGCGTTCATGGCGGGCTGCTTTGCGACACGCGTGGGGATGGTCGGGAACCACGCCTTTGCGCGTTCCTCACCAAAACGAATCATCGGAAAACGTGCCGTGTATGGCGATGCCGACTGGATGAAACTTGCCGAAGCTTCCAGCCTGTTTCCAGACACGGGCGGCGTCGTGGTCGGCGAGAGATATCGCGTGGACCGCGACAGTGTTGCCGGCATTTCTTTCCGTGCAGATATGAAAGAGACATGGGGCGCAGGCGGCAAGCCACCCCTCCTCTGTTTCGACGGCTCGTTCGGATCGTCGCACGGCATCGTCTTTGCCGGATCGGGCGGTTACAAGACGACGTCGGTGACGATCCCAACGGCGTTGAAGTGGGAAGGCCCGCTTATCGTGCTTGACCCCTCAAACGAAGTCGCACCCATGGTCTCGAAACATCGTGAAGAAGCAGGCCGGCGGGTCAGCATCCTGGATCCGCGCCAACCTGAGACAGGTTTCAACGCACTCGACTGGGTCGGCAAGTACGGCGGCACGAGGGAGGAAGACATAGCTGCGGTCGCATCGTGGATCATGAGTGATAGCGGTCGCGTAAGCGGGGTTCGCGACGACTTCTTCCGCGCATCCGGTCTTCAGCTCCTGACAGCAATGATTGCCGATGTTTGCCTTTCCGGCCAAACCCCTCGGGAATATCAGACGCTCCGCCAGGTCAGGCTCAACCTCTCGGAACCAGAACCCAAACTGCGGCTTCGACTGCGCGACATCTACGAAAGCTCTCAGTCGGATTTCGTCAGGGAGAACGTGGCAGCGTTCGTCAACATGACCCCTGAAACGTTCTCCGGTGTCTATGCAAATGCGATCAAGGAGACACACTGGCTTTCCTACCCGAACTACGCCGCCCTCGTGTCGGGCTCAGCCTTCTCTGCAAGTGACCTTGCCACGGGAAAGACCGACGTATTCATCAACATCGACCTGAAGACACTTGAAAAACATGCCGGGTTGGCGCGCGTCGTGATCGGGTCATTCCTCAATGCCATCTACAATCGCGATGGCGCGATTGAAGGCCGCGCACTGTTTCTTCTCGACGAGGTCGCCAGGCTCGGCTACATGCACATTCTGGAGACGGCTCGAGACGCCGGTCGTAAATACGGCATTACCTTGACCATGATCTATCAGTCGATTGGACAACTTCGCGAAACATATGGTGGGCGCGATGCTTCCAGCAAATGGTTTGAGAGTGCCAGCTGGATTTCTTTCGCGGCCATCAACGATCCCGAAACTGCTGAATACGTCTCGAAACGCTGCGGTATGACGACAGTCGAAACCGACCACATCAGTCGCAACTCTCAATCCCGAGGTTCTTCAAGAACCAGATCGAAGCAACTTGCAGCCCGGCCACTCATCCTGCCCCACGAGGTTCTTCGAATGCGCTCAGACGAACAGATCGTATTCACAGCGGGCAATCCACCGCTCCGGTGCGGGCGTGCAATCTGGTTCAGACGCAAGGACATGAAAGACCGTCTGCAGGGCAGGCGATTTAATCGGTAGCCAACGGTCCAGGGGGCGGTGATTTACAGGCCGGTTCGTAATCTCACATCACCAGAATGAATCGGTCGGACACGACCGATTCAAAACACTCGTTGGACGGGGATTCCGTGAAGCGCGATCATGCAGACATGGTCACTCAACGCTACCAGCTTTATGTCGAAAGAACCAACCGGGCGAAGAACATGGCCCGCTTTTACGCAATGTCTATCGAACCAAACCTGTTCGGGCAAACCTCGCTCACACGCAGATGGGGTCGCATCGGAACAAGGGGGCAGATGATTGTCCATCATTTTGAAACAGAGAACGACGCCGTCGAACTTTTCCTCGACCTTCTTCGGCAAAAAAGAAGCCGCGGTTATTCAACGGTGTTGCTCAAATCAGAACCCGGTTACTAAGGTAATGGCGAAAAACGACCGGAGTGCAGAATGAAAATTCGGACGCCTGGCACAGGCCGGGCATGGTGCGACACCTACCGTGTCTCGATGACGCTAGCGATTGCCATTCCAACCGGTTTTGTCGTTGCTGCCACAAATGCAAACGCGAGCAACGACAAGCCCAGGTTGACGCAAATCGTTCAAAAATGCGATGCCGACAATCGTAAGACATGCGTTGTCGATGGCGACACGATCTGGTGGAACGGTCAGAAGATCCGGATCGCCGATATCGATACACCCGAGATCAGCGAGCCAAGATGCGAAGCGGAACGCGCACGAGGTGTCCTCGCAACGCAGCGGCTTATTGCCCTGATAAATGCCGGACCGTTCGAACTGCATGCCCTGCCGGGCAGAGATCAAGACCGATACGGACGTAAGCTTCGGGTTCTTGTCCGCGACGGTCGCAGTCTGGGCGACATCCTCGTCTTCGAAGGACTTGCACGCACGTGGAGCGGCCGCAGAGAACCATGGTGCTAGGTGCGAGCGGCCTGCCAAAGGCAGACCGATCGGGCTTATCCCTCAGTAAAGCAATCGCGCGCGGATGGTTCCGGGAATTTCGCGCAGAGCGTGGAGAACATCGTTGGCGTGTTCGGACGTTCCCTCGGCTTCGATGACAACGTAACCCGTGTCACCATGGGTCTGAAGGAATTCACCGACGATATTGAGGCCGCGCGAGAAAAAGACCTCATTCAGCCGGATAAGCATTCCAGGACGGTTTTCGTGCACGTGAATGAAACGCGTACCGTTCGGACGTTCTGGCAGTTGCACCTGCGGGAAGTTGACGGCACCCATTGTCGAGCCGATGTCGGAATATTCGACGAGCTTTCTTGAAACCTCCCCACCGATGCGCTCCTGGGCCTCTTCGGTAGAACCACCGATATGAGGTGTCAAAATCACATTGTTCAGACCTTGCAGCGGCGTTTCGAAACGTTCGTTGTTCGATGCGGGTTCTTTGGGGAACACGTCGACGGCAGCACCTGCCAGATGGCCATCCTTCAGAACTGTCGCAAGTGCGTCGAGATCGACCACCGTGCCGCGCGAGTTATTGATGAAGATGGCGCCCTTCTTCATGCGGCGCAGTTCGGTCTCGGTGATCATGTTGTTGGTCGACGCCGTCTCAGGAACATGCATCGAGACATAGTCCGAGATCTCCAACAGTTCGCCCAGCGAGTCCATCGATTCGGAATTGCCGCGGCGCAGCCTGTCGGAAAGATCGAAATAACGGACAATCATGCCCATGCCTTCGGCAAGCGCACTCAGTTGCGAGCCGATATTGCCGTAGCCAACGATGCCGAGAGTCTTGCCACGAACTTCGCGGCTTCCGGCTGCCGATTTCTCCCAGCCGCCCTGGTGGGCGGAGGCTGAACGCGGAAATATCTGTCGCGTCAGCATGATGATTTCACCGATCACCAGTTCCGCAACCGAGCGGGTATTCGAGTAAGGGGCGTTAAACACAGGAATGCCGCGACGCCGTGCTGCGTCGAGATCAACCTGGTTCGTACCGACGGAAAAACAGCCGACGGCGATGAGCTTCTTGGCTGACTCGAAAATCTCTTCGGTCAATTGGGTGCGTGAACGAATACCGATGATGTGGACATCTGCGATATGGCGCTTGAGGTCGTTGGCATCGAGTGCCTTGGGCAGATGGATGAGATTGGTATAGCCGGAGGACGAAAAGTAATCCACGGCGGTCTGGCTGACACCTTCGAGCAGGAGCACGGAAATTCGGTCACGCGGGAGAGAGAGCTGTGTCGTCATGGCTGTTCTTTCAATTTCCGGACTTGATCGACGTCGATCACGGTTTGTAAGTCGACAAGTCTCATTAAAACAACCCTTTGCGGCGATCTGACGGTCCGCGCAACAGTAAATTCCACCACCGTGCGCGAAAGCGTGACCGAAGTTGCCAGATTGATGTTAATCGAGCGGGATTTCGCATATCTGCTTCCTGATGGTTCGATCCAGAAGCCGCGAGGCCGGGGACAAGCGGTTGGCAGCCATCGGCGTTACCAAACGATCGAAATACACCCGTTCCCGCAATGCTGTTTCTGCTGATCGAGGCTCCGCCGGTGGCGGAGCCTCGTTGTGTTGATCAGTCCCTGTTCGGGCGCGACCAGATGAGCTGGAGGCCATCCTCGCCTTCGACCTCGGTGAGCGTTGCGTAGATCGGGGCAGGGAAGCTCGGATCGTCGAGTTTGACCGAGAGGTAGTCGCGGCCGTGCTCGGAGGTCTTCTGCCAGGCGGCGCCGAGTTCAACGCTTCCAGCGAAGACGCGGAACTGCGGGCCTTTGTCGGATGGGTACTCCACCCGGGCGATGCGTGCCTTGACGTTGAGGGCGAGGGTGCGAATGGAGCCGGTAAAGCCGTTTTCGATGGAGGTGAAGGTGCCGATGGTAGCCATTGTCATGTTCCTTTCGTTGTTCGGGCCGCGCCCATCGCGGCCTCGATGGCTGTCGAACAGACCGGTGACGATCGGACCGCACCCCGCCGGGGTCCCCAGCGCGCCTGCGCGTTGGGGTGGCGATTGGGGCCGCAATGAAATGGAGGGCGGCAAGTCGCAGATTTGTTAGTGGGCGAGGAGGAGGCCGTAAGGGGTCCGGGGTAAGAAATCTGAAGACTGTCGTTGCGGGAAGACGATCGAGGCGCAGCCGGTCTCCGGTCAGACATGCCTCATCGAGCCCGCAGATGGGCTGCCGGAAACTCCGACGTGAAGGGATATGGCAAAGGCGTCCCGCCGCATTTACCCTGACACGAATGGCATCCAGCACCACCCCCGGACCTGCGCCGTCGTCAGTGCATACGTAGACCGGGGGAAACGACCACCCTATGAACATTGGCAGGCTTGTCCGCCATGGGCTGTGCGATATGGTTGAGCTCGCGAATCGCCATCTGGAGGATCAATGCGTCAGCAGGCCAAGCCGTTCATCATTGAGCGCAAACCATCCCGTAAACCCAAACCTGACGCTCCAAAGCCGTCGATATGGGGAAGGCTGGATGCTGACATCGCTCAAGGTCTCTCGGATCAGCAAGATCGGGACCCACATGATGAGGATACCGCGGCCGCCACAGGTGGTGCCGACCGCGCCTGACCGTCACGCCGCAGCCTGCAGATCAGCTTTCGGTTGCAAGGAATGCAGGAAGCTCACAGCACGCTGCGCATGCGCCGCAGCCTGGAAGATAGCCCGCCTGTCGTTGGCAAGGACCGAGAGCCATGACTGCAGATAGGATGCATGATCTGGCCGAGGCTCGAGCTCCGGCGCGATGCCAAGGTCAGCGCAAAGGAAGCAACTGCCCAGCTCCGCGATGAGCTCTTCACGTGCGCGTTCCGTCCGGTCCTTTGCGTAACGCGACAGGTCACGGCCGACACGATGTTTAGCCGCAGTCCAGTGCGTCGCCTCGTGGCTGAGGACGGCTGCGTATCCGGCGGCGTCGCGGAAGACCTCAATGGGCGGCATCTGGATATAGTCCATGACAGACGAGTAGTAGGCCTGGTTGCCGCCGTGCCGGATGACTGCGCCCGTCGCTTTGAAGAAGCGATCGGCGCTTTCAATGCGCTCGACAGGATCCAGTACCGTAGTCAGCGCGGCATAACAGGTCTCAGGCAAACCATCAATTTGCTCGATGTTGAACACCGAATACGCCTTCAGGAACGGGATTTCACGCTCTACGTCATGGCCTTTTCCGTCGACAACCGACTTGGTGAATCGACTGGCAAAGACAACCATCGATCCCGTTTCACCCTTGCGCACAACGCCACCCAGTTCGAGCGCCTGCTTGAAGGTCATCCACATCGAGTTGGAGAAGCCGCGCGAAACCTGCTCCGACCAGAGGAGGAGCACGTTCAGCCCGGAATAGGGCAGGCCGTTATGGCGCACTGGCCGAGTGATCCGACCATCAATGTTGGCAACGCTCCATGGCTTGATCCAGGGGCGGACGCCCTTTTCGAGATCTTCAACGATCCGGTCGGTAATGCGCGTATAAATGTCGATGCGATCGCTATCCGTTTTCCTGACCATGACTTCATTCTCCTCTTCTCAAGACCGCGCCCGCCGCGGTCCGTCACGGAGGTCCGGAGACGGGGGCCGGTGATCGAGACCATGCACCGGAACGGCCGCAACAGCGTGGAGGACGGCAAAGCCGTTGCATGGGCGCCCGGCTCCTGCAGGACCGCCGCACGGGACGGACCGCGACAGGCGTGTCCCAAGCTTCCTCTCCACTTGGAAAAGGCCGGCGCACGCGGGCGCCAGGCTAAGAGCAAGAAGAAGGGCGGGGTCGCCCCCGCCAGTGATGCTGTCACCCGAAGGCCGCCATCTGAGCTTCGGCCGCCTCGCGGTCGAGCGAAGTACCCGGGTTCTCGACCGGTCTGTCGAACGGCTTCCAGATTTCGCAGACAACCTGCTTGTAGGCGGCCACCGCGCCTTCGGCTGCCATCCGCAGCGCGTGGGCTTGGATGCCCATGTCGGCTGCGAATTCCCGCTTTCGCTGGGCGGCGCTGTCATAGCCAACCGGACCGTCTAGGTCCTCGTCACGGGCATCATTTGCTGCCTTCGCGGTTGCGTCGCGCGCCTCGGTGACCGCGCGGGAGTAGAATTGTCCGGCGCCGTGCGCCGATCCGACAAAAGCTCCGACGATGCGCTGCAGATGGATCTGCATGGCCTTCTCGCCGAGCCCTTCGGAGAGGCTGTCAGCGGTCGAGACGATAAGCCGTTCATGCAGGCTGCGGATGCCGTCACTGTCGACGATGGCCGTGCCGAAGCTTTCGGCGATCTTTTGCGCCTGAATGGCGTCGGGGCAGGTGTGGCGGACCATTTCGAGGGAGGTGCCGCGACGAAATTGCGCCGATCTGGCGTAGGGGCGATTGGGGGTGGTAGGCTTGGCCATGTCTGTTCCTTCCGTGGCTGGCGAAGCGGTTCCGGCCCGTGCCGGTCTGCCCTTCGATGCGGGCACTCAAGAACCGGCAAGGGACGGGTGGCTTCACAGGTCCGGTCCGGCTGAGCCAGCAGTGCAGGTTTGCGGACCAGCAGGTTTTGACCTGCTTGAGGCCGCGAGCCTGCCCTTGCGCAGGGAGGCTGGGGCGGCCGCCCCGCGGCGCGCAAGCGGCCTTGAACCCACCGGCCGTCGGTTCAGACCGCAGCGAAACAGAAGGGCAGTCCGGCACGGGTCCGATATCAGATGCAAGCAGTAAACGGACGATATGGCAAAGTATGCCACCCATGAGAACGTCAGCCCCAAGTCAAAATGACGGGCAAGCTACCCGATCTCAGACCGACCTATCCCGCGAGATGGAACAGGCGCATCGCCCCAATGCACGAGCTCACAGATGCGCTGCCCTCGAACCGCCAGTCTACATGCGACCGCGTCGAGTTCTCCCAGTCGTTCGAAGGCAAAGAGGTTCCGCAAGTTCCAGATATAAAGGGACGAGGACCGGATCGGCGACGCGCCCGGCTCAGGACCTCAAACGTCGTCGCCTGCCGTCCGGCACGCACCGCAATCTGCCGAGTGAGACAATCGAGATGGCGCAGGATTTCGCGCCGTGCACTGACGGCTTTCGCCAGCGATATCGATGCGCGGACGTCAATCATGGTACGCTCCCTCGGCTTCGCCAGCCGATAAAGGAGGACGGCCCATGATACTCAGCATGACGGGCGAGATCGATGACAAAGCCGAACTGACCGCGCCCGGCATACTCGTCGCTCGGTACAAGGAAGCGACGCTCATCCTTGGCAGCACTTCGGTCACAGCCGACGATTGCCACGACCTCGGTCATGCCGGGGTGCTGATCGGAGAAGATCGCTGATATGACGACGTGGTCCGCGGCATGACATTCATCGAAAGCCCGGCGATCCTTGGCCCAACTCTCGCCCTCGGCGAGTTCGCAGCCGTGGATTGCCTCCCACGCATGCGGCCAGGTATTGCGAATGGTCTTCTCGGCAGTGGACCGCTCGTAACCGGTGAACAGCTCCGGAAAGCTGAAGGCCACGATCGCCCATTCGCAATCTTCCTCGTACCATGGTGTGTCCTTTCGCAGCAGCGGATGGATTTTGGCATTTCGGTCGGCAGAGAGGTGAAAACCACCGTGGCCGGCCGTGCTATAGGCGATGACGCCATTGGAATAAACGACTGCCATCTGCGATGCCCCCCAAGGCGTGCTCGCCGACATGCGGGTCTGCACGCGATTCAGCGCAGCCAGATCACGCTTGTGCCCGGCCGTCTCGACAACACGCATCCGAAACTCGGTCTCGTCGGCCACGCGGCCATCGTGCCCGATGAAGTCGGCGCGCGTCAGCTCAGCGAGTGGCCGACGAACGAAGACCGCGCTCGTGAGAAAAGCAAAGCCGCTGGGTGATGTGACCATGGCGAGGACCAGGTCACCGATGCGGGCGACGGGTAGACCGTCCGCGCTGGTGGCAAACTCCACCCCCGAAATATCGGGGGTGGATGCAACCGGGAAAGCGGCGGTCATGCTGCTGCCCTCTGGTCGAAGTCGTGGTCGTATTCTTCCTCGGGTGTGACGCCAGCATGCTCCGGATCGTCATGGCCGACATCGTCATCGACCTGCCCTGCCTGCTCTTCACTGACGTCGTCGGCATCATCCTCATCGTTGCGTGAGCGAGCGACGATGACATCGGTGGCAGCACCCGCCCTTATCCATTCAAGCAGCTCATCGGCCGGCGGCGCGAAGCGGCCCGATGAGTGAACGAAATGCTCGTTGGCAAAATGCTCGACGAGCGCTGCTCGGGTTTCCCGAACCTTCTGCCGCGGCTGTAGCGATGCTTCGGCGCAAGATGCTCCCAGCGCTTGGCGCGACAGGCATAAGAGGAAGTCTTCCGAACCCATGTTTGGCAGGAATTCGTCGGCGCCGATCGCGTCGCCGGCGATGCGCGCGATCATGCCGCTGTTTGACATGCCGCGGCGGCAAGAGAGAACGTCGATCAGCACGGAGCGAACCGCGACCCTCAGGGTGTCTTGATCGAAGGCGAGCTTGCCATGCTCGTCAAACAGTCCGACCGCATGGCGCGAGAAGCGCTTGCCGCCGTAAAAAGTCCCATCCGCGCCGGAGTCGACGCGGACATTCTGGCCGGCAAAGGCCAGCACCATCAGCGCCATCAGCATATCGTCCTCGATCGGCGCGCGGCCGAGTGCATCGTGCAGGGCATCGGTGCGGAAATCGCCGATCATGTCATGACCCTTCTGGGTCACATCCGGCCGGGCCTTCGGCGCGATGATTGCATCAGCAGTACCGCCGTCGGCGATCGGTCCGTCGCCAGCAATCCCCTTGGGCTTCGCCATCTCCGGCATGCGGTAATGCACCGTCTGAACCTTGCCGTCGCGATCGAGATAGATCGCCGTGTGGTCGGACTTCGACGGCTTGCCGTAGACCTGAGAGGCCTTCTTCGGCAGTTCCGGCTGGCCCCAGCCGTTGACCTCGACGATCCCGCCCTTCTTCGGCAGATTATTCGTCATCCACTCGTGCTGGGCACCGAGGAACCCTTCGACATTCGTGGTGTAGCGGCCATCCTGGTCGGCCGGCGCGAAGAGATCCTCGACCCATTCAACGCCATAGGCCTGAGCGAGATCATCGCCAAAGCTTGCATCTTTGGCATACATACGCTTCTTGGTCAGCGCATTGGCAACCTGCCACCAGGGCGCGTTGTCACCCCTCTTAGGTTTGTGGGCTTTCCAGACCTCCTTCTGATCCACTTGACTGGCAGCCGCAATCACGCGCAGCTGTTGCTCGTTCGGCATATCGCCAAGGGCCATCTGTTCAAGCATGGCCGGCAGGACATTGGCGAGCAGGCGCAGCTTGCGGATCTGGCGGACGGGGAGGGCAAGAGCAACCGCGATCGCTTCTTCGGTCCAGCCGAGAGCAACCAGCCGTTCGATGCCGCGCCATTGGTCGACGGGGTTAAGAGCCTCGCGAACGCTGTTCTCGACCATCGAACGCATCGCTCCGTTATCGCTCGCCGCATCGACAACCAGGATCTCGATTTCTTCGAGACCGGCGGCAATAGCGAGCCGGACGCGGCGATGGCCGGCATCGATGATGTAGCCGTTTCCGCCATCCGTTTCGGGTGCAACCACCGGCGGCTGGACAATGCCGACGGCCTTGATCGTCGCCAGCATCAACGCGTCCGCCTGCGGCGACGACTTCGACTGGCGCATCCGGTCGGGGTTTTCCTTCAGAGCGCGTGGGTCAACCTTCATGATCTGCATGGGATGAGTCCTTTCAGGAGAATTCCGGACCGGCGCCTTGCCAGCCCTTCCTGTCTTCATTTTTCTCGAAGACACCTCCAGGCCCGCCGATCGGCCGGACTGACGCAACTGCAACCGAGCATCCCTGTCGCGAAGAACAAGCGGGGCTTTTGGGCCCTGCGAAGGTCGAGTGGCCGGGATGGCGCAGGTGGCGGTTGAGCGACAGCGGCGGCAGGAGAACAGATCGGCGACCGGTTCCTTTCTCCTCCTGCTCTTCCGCTTCTCTGTTGAAAGATCGGCGCGCGCACGCCGCGGCCAAAGCAGCACGTGAAAACCTCGGCTGGATACAGAAACGCAAAAAGGGCGCTCAACCCACGAGGGGAGCGCCCTTTTACTGATCCCGGACGACATCGAAAGCCACCGCAAGAGCGGTGGCAGGACATCATCTGAACGGGAAGTGATCCTCAGATACTATCGAGGGTCAGGGATTTCAAGTATTTGCCCCCGCCATCTGATGAAAGCTATGGCGGGAGCAGGACTAAGCCGCAAGACACGCTTGGGCTTACGTTCGTCATGCGGCGATCTGGTCTGCTTCAGCAATGGCCGAAGCAGCCAGTTCTTCCTCGATCTCGCGAAGCCGCTTCCTTTTCGCGCCAAGCTCGTCAGCGAACTGGAATGCGCCACCAGTGCGCCATTGATACGAATTCAGCCGGCGTCCGGCCTCGTCCAATCGGCGGCGATATTGCCGCTGCTCCTCGTCGAAACCATCAAGCGCATGCTCCAGACGCGAGATCGCGCCAAGCGGCGTGACGGTGATGGAGAGATCGACCTCATAGTCGGCGCCAGTGCGCTGGAGCAGCGTCTCGAAACGATAGCCATCGCCCTTGCCAAAACGCTCCCCTTCATAGACCAGATCGAAGCCGCCGATCGTCGCCAGATGCACCTCGCCCTCCTGCTGGAGCTGAAGCAGCGTGAGGATCTCCTTCATCAGTGCGCGACCGGCTTCCTTGCGCTCGGTATGGTTCTGACCGAGCACCGCCATCGTGAAGGCGTCGCCGTTGGTCGGCCGGAGGCGTGCGATGTCCTCGCCGATCTCACGTATGCGCCGCGTCGAGACCTCGATCTCGCGCTCGGCGTCGCGCATCTGCCGGCGGACGGCGTATTGGTCGTCCTCGTGCGCGGCACGCAGACGTTCGAGCCGAGCGATATCGGCCTCCAAACCGGCCTTCTGCATCAAACGCTCATCGCCGGATGCGATCGCCTTGGCCATGGCGAATTGGTTCGCGGCCCCTTCGCCAACGTCCTCCAGCCGACGGATCGAGGTGTCGCCGGAGAGCGCGGCGGCGATGAAGCGGGCTTTGCGCTCATTGTTCTGCCACATGGAGGCGTCGAGTGATCCCTCGGTGGCATAGGCGAAGATATCGACTTCGTCGTGCTGGTTGCCCTGGCGAATGATCCGGCCTTCCCGCTGTTCGATCTGCGACGGCAGCCATGGCACATCGAGATGGTGGAGGGCTTTGAGCCGTAGCTGAGCGTTGACGCCGGTCCCCATGGTCTCCGACGATCCGATCAGGAAGCGGACCTTGCCCGCCCTGACATCGCCAAACAACCGCTGCTTGGCCTCGGTCTTTTTATAGTCCTGCATAAACGCGATCTGCGCGGCGGGCACGCCAAGCTGGATCAGTTCGTCTCGGATGAAGCGATAGGCCGAGAAGCCGCGGGTTTTCTCGACATTAATCGTGCCGAGATCCGAGAAGATCATCTGGGCGGCGCCTGGCAGATCAAACTCCTTGCCGTCAGGGCGACGATAGATGGCCTCGCCGGTCTCCGTCCATATCCGGTGGGCATTGCGCACGAGGAGATTGAGCTTGTTATCTGCCTCGTTCCCGGCCGCCGGCATCACGAAGCGCAGGTCGATCGCGGCATGGCGACCATCGGTGATCACCGAAAGCAGAATGTCGTCACCTGGCTTTGCCGGCCCCTCGCGCTTCTCGATCGCCTTGATCCGTCCATCGAGCATCTGCTGATAGCTCTTGAACAACGCCGTCGGCTTGGCCGTCAGGATCTGACGCCGCCTGGTCGAGATGTTGGGCACCTTCACATATTGCCGGAGATCCTCCGGCATGACGACATCGGCGAAGGAGCGGAACATGGCGATCAGTTCGGGCACGTTGACGAAGCTGGCGAAGCGGCTGACCGACTTGTATTTGCCAGACGGCTGGATTTCGAGTTCGGTCGTCGTATCGCCAAAGCAGGATGCCCAAGCATCGAATTCGTGCAGGCCGCGTTCAGAAAGAGCCGCATGGCCAAGCAGGCGCTGGATCGAGAACATCTCGCCTACCGTATTCGTGATTGGCGTGCCCGACGCGAGAACCAGCGCGCGGCCGGGGTTCTTCGTTTCGATATAGCGGGACTTCACATAGAGATCCCAAGCACGTTGCGAGCCGTTGGGATCGATGCCCTTCAGCGTCGACATGTTGGTGGCGAAGGAGAGCTTGCGGAATTCCTGCGCCTCATCGACGACGATCTGGTCAATGCCGATCTCCGAGATCGTCAGCAAATCATCCTTGCGGGTGGCGAGGCCTTCGAGCCGTTCCTGCAATCCCTCCTTCAACCGCTCGAGCCGCTTGCGCGAGACGCGGTCCTCGCTGTCGACCTTGGTCAGCAGATCCTCATAGAGTTGGAGCTCGTCCTGGATCATCTGCTGTTCGAAGGCAGAGGGGACAGCGATGAAGCGAAACGCCGAATGGGTGATGATGATCGCATCCCAGGTCGCGGTCGCAGCCCGCGACAGGAAGCGAGCACGCTTGTCCTTGGTGAAATTCGTCTCGTCAGCGACCAGGATCCGCGCGCTCGGGTAGAGCGCCAGGAATTCCCGGGCAGCCTGCGCCAGGCAATGGCCGGGTACGACCAGCATCGCCTTAGCGATCAAGCCGAGCCGGCGCTGTTCCATGATCGCGGCGGCCATGGTCATCGTCTTGCCGGCACCGACGGCATGGGCGAGATAGGTGGCCCCGTCGGCGATGATCCGCCATATGCCGCGTTTCTGGTGTCCATAAAGAACGAAGGCGCCAGAGGCGCCGGGTAGTTTTAGGTGAGAACCATCGAAAGCCCTTGGAGCGATGTTGTTGAAACGATCGTTGTAATCACGGGCCAGCCTGTCGGTGCGATCGGGATTGGTCCAGATCCAGTCCTGGAAGGCTTGCTTGATCCTCTGCAGTTTTTCGCGGGCGGCCTCGGTATCGACGACATTAAGCACCCGCCGTTCTCCGTCGACATCCTTGAAGGTGTCAAAGATCTGGGGAACACGGCTGTTGAGCGCATCGGCGAGCAAGTCGCCGGCATGGCGGCGGCTTGTGCCCCATTCCGATGTGCCGGCGGCGCTGTAGCCGAGTTGCCGGGCCTCCACCGTCCATGACCCAAGTTCCGGCATATGGTGGATGCGGATATCGGCGTCCATCTTCTCTTTGACGAAGGCGACGACATCGGCGGCCGGGATCCATGGCGCGCCGAGACGCGCGGTTATATCGGAGGGGCGAAGGTCGGCCGGCTGCACATCGGTCAAAGCCCGGACATTGCGCTCGTAGGCCGAATCGAGTTCGGCCGCGGCCTGCGCCACCGCGAGCTTGGTGCGCACTGCACCCGAGAGATATCCGTCCGCCGTTTTCCAGGACCCATCGGCAGGATCGTGGAACACGGCCTCGCCCAGCTCGTCGACCACGTCAGCGGCATCGCGATGGAGCAACTCGGCGATATGGTCGATATCGACATGGCCGCGTTCGTTCAGCACGACGGCGAGCGCATCTGCCGGCGATGTGATGGTCGGCGCCGCAGGCGGCGCTATCATGCGTTCGGAGAAGATTGGACCAGGCTTTGCCGTGTCGGTCTCCAGATCGTAATCCTCGATCGAGGCGACCAGCCAGCAATCCGGATCGTCGCGAAACGGTGCCAGGTTCGCCTGGCGGTGGGTCTCCTTGACCTCGCCGGTCTCCACGTCTTCATGGATCGAGACGGTGGTGTGGTTGACCGGCCCGAAATCACGCACGAAGCTCGACCAGGCGATGCGCAGCCGGACCTGAAGATCGCGCCATGGCCGGTCGGTTTCCTGCGCCTTCAGCAAGTCGCGCACGGCATCACGGATCGGGACCAGCTTGGTGATGATCCGGATATGCTTCTCAGAAATCCCATCGCCCGACCGGCCCTTGCGGACAGTAACCGGCACGGCCGCGCCGTTGAGCACTTGCATCAGGCCCTTGGAGCGGTCGAGGAAGAAGCTGCCCTCGCGGACAGGCCCGCCCTTCGGCTGCAGATCAACGATCTCTGCGAGCTCGTCCTCCAGATCGATGTCGATGGGCGTAGGCTCGCCGTCATAGATGTAGGCCGGCAAAAGCTCGATGGCAGCCGCGAGGGCGGTTTCAAGATCGTCACCGCGTGGCCGGCACGTATAGGTCTCACCGAACGGCCCGGAGGTTAACGCGTGGGTGCCGAGCACGAAATCCGGGTGCCGGGCGAACCACCTGTTCACACGGATCGCACCTTCGTCATCCGTGGCCGGTCGGACCTCGTCGACATCGAGCCACATCTGATCGCCTTCGGGCTCGCCGGCCATCCGCTTTCGGAAGAACAGGATGTCGACCACGACATCCGTACCGGCGTCGCGGCGAAAGCTCCCCTCTGGCATGCGGATTGCTGCGATCAGATCGGCGGACTTCGCGATATGCTCGCGCGCCGTCGTGTCTGCCTTGTCCATCGTGCCATGGGAGGTCACGAAGGCAGCCAGCGCGCCGGGCTTAAGGAGATCGATCGACCTTGCAATGAAATAGTCGTGTAGGCGTAGACCGAGCGACCGATAAGCTAGGTCCGATCGGACAGTGCGATCGGAGAAGGGCGGGTTGCCGATGGCGAGATCGTAGATCGGCGCCAGATCGGTGCGGGCGAAGTCGCCGTTGATGATACGAGCTTTCGGCTGAAGCAGGGCGACAATGCGGGCCGTGACCGGGTCGAGTTCGACACCAGTGATGTAAGCAGCATCGCGATAGGGCTCAGGCATCAGAGCCGGAAACAGGCCAATCCCAATTCCGGGCTCCAGCACCCGGCCGCCGCGCCAGCCGAGTTTTACGATCCCGGCCCAGATCGCCCGGATGATGAACTCGGGCGTGAAATGCGCATATTGGGTGCAGCGGGCGAGGGACGCATAGTCTGCCTCGGATACCGCCGTCTCGAGGGAAGAGCCGAGATTGTCCCAGCCCTCACGGAAATCGACCGCGCCCGGCCGACGAAACATGCCGTTCGCCAGTTCGCTGGCGCCGAAGCCCGTGAAGCGGATCAACTGGGCCTGCTCCTTTGGTGTCGCCGGCCGGTCCTGCTTGGCAATGCCATCGGCAACTAGGATTGCCGCGACATTCGCGCGGGCGCGATCCTTCCAGGTGGCGCCCAGGTCGCGGTCGCCGTCAAGATAGAAGTTTGCCCGAGACCCTGCTCGCCGCACGGGGGTGGCAGCGACGGGGAGGGCAGGTGGTGGTGCGGGCGGAATGGGATCCGGGTCGTCGTCATTGGCAGCATCTGGAGAGAAGCCGCCAAACGCGGTCACACCAAGCCCGAGCCCGGAGGACAGGGCAGAGCTGCCGAACATATCGAAGGTAAAGGGATCGTTGCTCATGGGAAAGTCTCCTTTGGAATAGGGACGAGCGCCATCGTCCGGTCGAAGCTGACCGGCTGCTGCGTAGAGTTTGCGAAGATGAGGTCTGGCTCAGGCCGCCAGGGTGGAGGGAAGGTTGCGCAGATGCACTGGCAGCTTTGCCGCGATCTCGTCATCACTGAGCATCTCAAGCAGCTTCAGGAAGGAGCCTTCCTTGCCACCATAGATCATGACCGTGCGATGGCCCTGCATTGGCTTCGGCCAGCGGCTGCCTGCATAGCCGCGATAGTCGTCCGCGGTGATGCTCCAGATATGCTCGAGGCGTTCGTCGCGACTCATCGCCCGGACAGGGCGGGTTTCGCGATTGAGGATCGCGGAGCGCATCACCTCGACCGCGTTCGGATCGGAGAGATCGCAATATGCGTGGAAGTAGCGGACGGTATCATCGATCGGAACCTCATAGAATACCGAGGTCACCGAACCGGTCATGAACTCACGCATCGCGAAGACTGGTCCACGCATCCAGAGCGGCGGCAGGATGTCGAGCATGTAGGAGTAGGAGCTCTCGTCGATCTCGAACCATTCGCCGGCATAGGTGGCAGACTGATCACCGTTGAAGCGATTGGAGCGTTTGGCGTGCCGGTCGAACAGGCGGAACATGTCGGCGCGCCTAGCAACGCCCTGAAACACTTTGCGGGGCAGGGATATCGAGGTCATCTGCTGGATCCTTTCTAGGTTTGAGGACCGAAGGCAGTAATGTCGTTTCGACCTCACCATCCTCTTCAGTCCTTCATGACCCGTCCCGCCTGGCTGCGTCGGTGCCCGGCCGGGTCAAGGGCCGGCGGATGCCGGGCGGAGCCTCCCTTGATGCGGCTGGCACGCATGCGGCAGGCCTCACCTTTTTCCGTCCTCCTTCCCGTTTCTCCTTTTCCCTGGCTTTCAGGACCTCGTTCCAGTCCTCGGCTGGCGGACGCAGCCTCTGCCAGTCGCAGCCAGTCGCCACGGCGAGCGCACGCAATCGCTCTGCGTAGACGTCCCCTTGCGAATTGGCATCCGTTGCGGCGACCAGTGTACCTCCCCGCTGCAGCGCAAGTTCGCAGAGCGCAGCGTCTGTCGCCGGAGACCACCCGCCACCTGTGCTGATATAGAGAGTTCCCTCACGCGAACCCTCGATCGCTGCGAGGCTCATTGCGTCGATGGCGGCCTCGGTCACACAAAGGCGGTTGGCATTGATCGGGCCGAGCCGGAAAAGAACCTTGGAGCCACCACTGGAAAACCCGCGCCATTCTGGTCCTCGCTCTTCCCAGCCAACCACCCGCTGATGGCTGTCAAGATGAACCGCCCACATGCTTCCAAACGGTCCTTCCCGCAGGACATCCTCTCGGATGGCCTGCCGGACGATAGCTGCTGGAATGCAGCGCGCCCAACACATATAGCGCCAGGCGCCGGAGGCGGGTGATGGCGCGCGCCGGTTACGCCAGCGATCGCCAATATCTTTTACCGGCCCCGACGACCCTGGAGACTTCCATGCTGGGCGGGAAAGTCGAAAACCGACCAGTGAAGCAACCACCCCCGCGGCAGGCCGGAAGCCAATCTTGTCCAGAAACATGACGAGACCGAAAACATCGCCTTTCCGGTCACTGCGTGGATCGAACCAACCTCGTCCGTCATGCGTCACGATGATGATGTCGCCGCCATGCCGGTACTTGACCGCGCGACGCGAGCTTTCCTTCATGTCGACTTCGAAACCGGCCTACTCAAGTATGACCTCGCAACTGACCCTGGCGCGCAGCGCCTCCAACTCTTCTCGCTTCATCGTCTTACCGGTCGCGGCGCGACCGACCTCTCGTCGTTTCCTTTCCGCATTTTGCGGGGCAGCTTCAGCCCCGCCGCGAAGAGCAAAGGCTGCAAGGGCGCGTCTGGCAATTGTAGGATTCGACAAGTTTCGAGCCCAGGCGCGGCGAAGCCTCCCTTGCGGCCGCCAGCTCGCAAGCGGCAGCCGGGTCGGCAAGGCGGCTCAATGAGCCGCCCAAGGATGAAATTCATGAATAATCTCGAGGTCGTCGCTGGCGTCGATCTCGTCGGAGGGCAGGACACCGTACTCGCCGTCGACTTCGAAGACGACGACCGGGACCATGAGGTCACGGGAAAGCTGGAAGGCGTGAGCTTGTGCAAGTGCGAGATCGTGAGACATGTGAGAGGGCTCCATAAGGAGCAGGCCAATTCCCGCTCGATGGCTCCCCAAAAGGCCGGAGGATGGGCGCGATCACCGCATCGGCGAAGCCAAGCGGCCGCAGCTCGCTAGCGGACCCTTCACGGGTTGATCGTGGAAGATCCAGCTTCAGGCCAGGACGCCATCAAACGAGAGCGGGATCGCGCTGCTTCGGCAGCCCCGTCTGTTGTTCACGTTCTGTCGCAAGATCTATACATTCATTTCCTGTGAGAACCCGATACATGGCGGCTCCCTCCGGCCGCGCGACAAGGTGAGTTACGAGCTCGGCCAGGATCGCAAGACCGGGAAGTCCAATGCGCGAAATGTAGCCGTGTTGTAATTTACAAAACTCTGCCGGTCTGCAGGCGCGTGGCCGGTGGGAGATTTGACCTCTGTCCACAAGGTGAGCTTGACTGGCATCTCGAGTTGCCGCTCGAAATTGGTGATTATGTTGGATCCTACAATTGCGTAGGCGACGTCGACAGGTGTCTGTTCTCCAGATCGAAAATCGGGAGAGCGTCATGTCATGAGGTGCGCACCTGAAACGCGCGAGGGTGACAGGTGCATGGGTGAGGCGCAGCTACAGAAGCTGTCATGGTCAATTTCCGCTTTGCGCGAAGCCGACAGCAAGCCCGAATTCGAGAGCCGTATCGCCGGGATCCGCGACGTCTACGGATTTTCTCATCTGACTTTCCTCTCCGTTGAAATGTCGACCCTGGGGCGAGGCTATCTGTCATACAGCACCACATACCCTGAGGAGTGGACGTCGCGCTACATCGAGAGACGTTACGTCAGGATAGATCCCGTTGTCGAAATCTACAGGTCCGGTTTTCAGCCCGTGGATTGGTCATCGCTCGACCGGGCCTCTGACCACACCCGGAAATTCTTCAATGAGGCCCTGGATATGGGGATCGGCCCGAGTGGAATGACGGTTCCGGTCCGCGGGTCATCAGGGTCGCGCAGTCTTGTCTCCGCCACCTCGGCCGTTTTCGGACAAGAGTGGAGCGATCTGCGTACGTCGACCAAACACGATCTCATGCTCTTGTCGCACTACATGCATGAACAGTTCCAAACAGTGACCGGTGCGCATGCCCAAACCTGCCGAGACCTGTCCAGGCGGGAAAAGGAGTGTCTCCAACTTCTGGCGAGAGGTATCACACCGAAGAGAATTGCTTTCGCTCTCCAATTGTCTGAACGGACAGTTCGTCTCTATCTTGGCTCGGCGAGACGTAAGTTGGGGGCTGCGACAACCTACCAGGCGATTGCGAGAGCCAGCTTTTTCGAACTCATCGAAATTTAAGCCCCGTCATTCGTCACCTTTCTGTTCGCCTGAATTCTCCTAAAGTCCGGCGGACAACCAATATTGGGCGGATCCGAAACGGCCGGCACTTCTGGCATCTGTCAATCTGGCAAATTTGACAGATTGCACAAACTCGCCCCTGAAGGTCATCTCTCCTGAACCAACTATCGTGATCCGTATGATTGCAAAGCGTTGCTGACGCATGCGGCCGACGGATAGCGCATGTCATTTCGGTAAGAAGAGAGGACAGTGCAGTGATCGAAAGCGCGATAATCGACGCATGGCGACGAGCACCTCGACTGAACGAATTCACGAACTTCTTCGAGAAGACATCGCGCGGGCTGGAGGGCGCACCAGAGTATGGAGCACCCGTCGCAGATCCCAATCTTCTGCAATTTGATCTCGATTGCCTGACCTATGCGGACACTCATCGGCGTCTGTGGGGCAAGTTTGAGAACCATTATTTTGCCAGCATTCCATTCCGTCTCGAAGAGGAATGCCGGATCGCGGCTGCGTCATTTCGTTTTTGTCTGAACGCCTGGGCTCGGGAGAACAGAGCGGCGACTTTGTACACGTTGGGCGCTGGGGCTGGAAGCCTTTCACGATCGCTCGCAAAGCTTGGAGATGGAAGGATTAAAACTCTCAACTGCAGTCCGACGGTCGGAAACCGCGTGTGCTTTTTTGAAAAACGTGGCAGCGAACATGCTCACTTTTTCGAAGGCCCGTTCTTTGAACTCACCGACGAACGCTATTCCTCCGATAGGGACCTTGAGCCATTCCGCAACGGCTTTGACATCTTACTCGAAGATACGACGTTTCAAATGTATGGGAATGACCGAGATAATCAGACCCGTTTCGTGGCAAGCGTTGTTAAGCCCACCGGTGTACTGGTTCAGGTCCAAAAACTGCGTCATCCCGACCCGAAAGAGTACGCGAAGCGCGAGCGTCAAAAAGACGAGGCGTTCAAAGCCCGGTTTTTCGCACCTGCCCAGATCGCCGAGAAAAGGCGTGAAGTCCTCAACACGATGGTCGATTTCCAGGTGGATATGGAAACGACCACACGTGCATTGCAGGCTTGTTTTCGCTACAGCGTGGCAACCTGGAACAGTGGAAATTTCTACACCATCGTCTCATCGAATTCGCGGCGTTCGCTTACGGATTTTATCGCGCTGCTGATTGCGCCAGCAATTCCGAATGAGTTTTCTTACGAGCAACTGCCGCTGGTACTCACCGACCATGCAGACGAACAGCTTCCTTGCCGATGGCAATGGCGCTCGCCTCAAAGTGCGCCACCATGGGCGGCAGAAAGATAGCGTGAGGGTTCATGGCAAAGAACCGCGCATCCAGAGGAGAGGTTTTTGTATCCGCTGCGCAGATCAGGGCAGCGATGACGCTTTTGATGCCGGAGCTGTCCGGGTACTGGCGGCGGCCGCTGACTGACTACGCACATGCAGCCTACGACACGGTTGAAACAGGACGATGCTCCGTGCGCAACGACGCCATGGGCCGATTGCAGGCGCTTGTCAAAAGTGTCGCGCTTCGGTCCGGGGCGAGTGAGGACCAGGCGCTTGATGCTGCGAGGCAGATCTCGGAATTGCCCGTCATACAGAGCGGCCCGCACTGCTTCTTGATGGTGGATGCAGAAGCTTTTTACACGCATCTGTTCAGCGCGCTCGGATTGAGCAGTCATCGTAGACGCTGGCACATTTACTTTGGCTGCTCGACCGTAAAGTTCATCGAGACGGCGAACAAGGGACCCGGGTGGCTCTATACCGGGGGAGCGCTTGCGAACGTGTTTGGGTTGTCCCGCAGACGCATGAGTTCAACCAGCCTGTGCGGCCGTAACGGGCCCTACCAGATCAAGCTCGAGCCCGACGAAGCGACCTCCACCAACCACCAGGCTGAGTGGCTGAAGGAGCACTTGCCTGACGCCGCTTTTCCAACAGCCGCCGAGGCCATCATGGCTGCGAACCAGGTCCTTTGGAGGCGATCCTTCCCGCTCTCTCTGCAATTGCTGCAATTCAATGACATGGATGTAGGCGATCTCATTGCTGATCATTTCGAGGATCCGGATTCGTGGCTTTCCCGGCGCTTCATTGGCGAAGGCATGGTCGCCGAAAAGATCCTTGGTCAGATGGTCGATCTGAATGCTGGTCATTGGGCGGGCTGGATCAGGCGGACCACGGACTTCTTCTGGGGAATTCTGGACGGACGTATCGTTCCTCTTCATCTCCATGAGGGCATTTTGTTCGGGTCCGCGGCGCCAGGCTTCACCATTCCGTTTAACCCGGAAGCCATTGCAAGGGCGCTCCGCCAGCGACGATTGGTTCCAAATCTGATGATGATGGCGCTCGTCACGTCGATACTGCCTGGAGTAAGATTGCTCGGCGGCAGTCGACAAACAGTCTACTATCCTCTCATGCGCTATCTGGTCGGAACTTCTCTCGACGCAGAAAATGATCGTGCGCTGTTGGTGTCGATGCGTAACGACCGGCGTGCCGGCATGTGGAGCCATCGCGTCCTGAAGCCTGCCAGTGCCCTTCCCCTCCTGGAAACAGAGTATGCAGAACATGGGCTAGCCGTTGCAGCCGCCTATGGAGAACAAACATTGGAGGAGGCAGCCGGCGACCTGTCATTTTTCACTGGCGACCCGATCTGGACGAAGATGTGCAGGCATCTTGAAAACGGGGAGATAACAGCACGCTCCCCGCAATGGGAGTGGGCTTAGTCTGAGGGAGGAGGCGGCATGTCAGTCGCGCCATTGCTGATCCGGCAGATTTCACTGGCAGATATCGAGGACTTCCGTCGCATACGTCTTGAGTCACTCCAAAGAGAGCCGGATGCCTTCGCAAGCACTTTCGAAGAGTGGAGCGCGTTCGCTGATGTTGACTGGCGACAGCGAATGGACAGACCGATGTTTGTGGCGTTCGATACGAACGAGCCCGTCGGGCTGATGAGCCTGAAGCGATTTGAGCAACCCAAGATGCGGCATCGGGCAGTTCTTGGAATGGTCTACGTTCGAAAATCCTTCAGGGGATCAGGCGTTTCCACGAGCCTCCTGGATGCGGTCTTCAAATACGCAGGAGCAGAGCAGATTTCACAAATCGAGCTGGCCGTTCGCGAAGACAACAGATCGGCATTGAATTTTTATCGAAACCAAGGCTTCCAAAAGGTCGGGTCCATCCCAAACGGTTTCGTGGACGGCGATGAAGGATTTCGTGAGATCGTCATGGTTCGGCTATTACTACATCACCGATAGCGTGTCGCGGATCGAGCGTAATCAGTGAGTTTTTGGAAGCTGTCATGTGGGGTCCTTAAACCGCACCCCAACGCCACCGCCATTTTGGTCGATAAACTCAATTCCAGCCTCTTCTAAAACTGTTTGTATACTCTCGAGAGTAGCCGGTCGGAGCTGATCACCTCTCTCTAGCCGGGTTATCGTCTGGGTTGAGACTTTTGCTTTGCTGGCAAGTTCGATGACACCCCATCCCAAAGCAACTCGCGCGAGCTTGCACTGAATTCCCTTCATATCACCATGCCATGATGATTTCGGTTGCACATCTGTAAGTTGCCTTGTATAAACTAACTCATTAAGCGGCTGCGTCCGGTGTTACCGCACCGGAGGCAACCTAACCGCAATCAAGCTGGTATGGAGCTCGGATCATGGCTGATTCCGACAATAGCAGAACTTTGTCTGCTTTCGCGATAACAGATTTAATTTCAAGACCTTTTGTGTCCAGGCTCGACATTTCCGGCACTGAATTCCTCCGTTCCTGTGTCTTCGCAGACGAACATCGCGGTCGCGCTCGTGAAGTGCCTAACCTCACGAAGCTTGTGACGATAACTAGGGCAGCTTCCGCAATAGGGAAGTGTGTCGGGCAATAACACCCGAACTTAACTGAAGACGCCCAGCGAACTCGCCGATTTCGCTGGGCGAACGATTCAGAGAATTCGCCGTCGTCCGACGTTGTGGTCCACCGCAGCGCTGGTCCCGGCTGTCCATCTCCAACCACAAAAAGGGAACTAGCACATGAAACTCGCATACGCTTTTCGTCCATTCGCGCTTCGGGCAACCATTTTGTCGCTCGCGGTCCTTAGTGGGGCTGCAGCTCTGGCGCAGGCACCGACCCAGTCGGATTTGCGGATCGCCACTTCATACAAGTTGATGACGCTTGATCCACATTTCGCAAACCTGAACGAAAACACGTCGCTCCTCTCGCACATTTACGAGCGCCTTGTTTATCAGGACGAGAAGCTCGCGCTGAAAGAGGGGCTTGCTGTGTCCTGGTCCATGACCGCGGAAACAAGATGGGAGTTCAAGCTGAGGGAAGGGGTACGCTTTCATGATGGGTCTTCGTTCACCGCAGATGATGTGGTCTATTCCATCGAGCGCATCCGCAACTATCTCCAACCTCCGAGCGGAGGCTACCGTTCCTACGTGACCGGCATCAAAGCGGTATCCGCAAAAGATCCGCTCACCGTTGTCATCGAAACTGATGGGCGTATCCCCAACCTTCCGTTGCTGATGTCATCAGTCTTCATCATGCATCGGCCCGCAAGCGGTTTCCAGACGACTGAAGAGCTTAACTCCGGGCGAGCATCGGTCGGTAGCGGGCCTTACAAGTTCGAAAGCTGGAGTTCCGGAGAGATGTTGCGCCTGACACGCAACGATCAGCATTGGGCTGGTCGCCCCGCATGGCCTGCGGTCACTTTCAGGGTCATGGAAAGCCCGGCTGCTCGTGTCGCAGCGCTGTCGACCGGAGATGTCGATGTTGCAGACTCTGTTCCCGCAAGAGACGTCGCGGCCTTGAAACAGCGTGGCGCGGATGTCGCCAGCACGAGTGCGGCTCGCATCAACTTTCTGCAATTCGATGTCGAGAAGCAAAATGTCTCGGGCGTCACCGACAAGTCTGGGACCGCAATCCCCAATCCGTTCCGCAACATCGATGTCCGACGAGCGCTCGCGCTTGCCACCGACCGCAAGGTGATTGTCGAGAAAATCCTCTCCGGATACGGGTCTCCCGCGTCACAGTTTTTTCCTGAAGGTCTGCCAGGCACCTCGGAGAGTTTGAAGGCGGAAGCGCCCGATTACGACGCTGCAAAAGCTATTCTGGCAAAGGCCGGTTACCCCAATGGTTTCAACGTCGTGCTGGCAGGACCAGCCGGACGTTATCCGGGGGATGGGGAAAGCTTGCAGGCGGTTGCGCAAAGCTGGGCGCGAATCGGCGTTTCTGTCCAGCCGCAGGCTTCCCCGTTCTCGGTGTTCAACACGAAACGGGCAGCCGGCGAATATGCTGCCTGGTACGGCGGCACCTCAGGAGAGGCTGTCGACATCATCCTGCGTGCCGTCGTCGCGTCGCCTGACAAGGAACGCGGCACAGGGGCATTGAACTTCGGTCGCTATCGCAATCCGTCCTTTGATGCGCTGCTTGAGACGGCGGAAGATATCGAAGAGGGCGGCAAGCGCGATGATGCGCTTGCACAGGCAACCGAGCTTGTCATGAAGGATCAGCCGATCATCCCGCTTTATCATTTCCATCACATCGTCGGTTATGGCGCGAAAGTTGGATCCTATGTGATTCACCCCCGCGGCTGGACGACAGCCATGCAGACGATCGCAGCGACGGAGTGATATCCATGGGTCTTATCTCCTCCGCCACGTCGAGGCTTTTACAAGCCTTGATGCTTCTCTTTGCCATGTCGCTGATAGGGTTCATCGGAATCCACAGCGTTGGCAATCCCGTGTTCAATGTGGTCAACATCGAAACTGCAACGCCTGAGGACATCAGGCGCGCAACCATTGCACTCGGCCTCGATCTGCCGATCTGGCAGCAATACGGGCTGTTCCTGAAAAACGTGCTGAGCGGAAACTTCGGCACGTCCTACATCTATCACCAGCCCGCCTTCGACCTCGTGCTGAGCAAGTTGCCGGCAACATTGGAACTGGCATTCGTCGCCATGCTCGTGTCGACCATCGTTGGCGTTGGCCTTGGTCTGGCCGCCGGGCGAAGGAAGGGCACGACGCTCGATCGGGTGGTATTGCGCAGCAGTGTCTTTGCCCTCAGCGTTCCGTCCTTTTGGCTCAGCATGATGCTGATCCTATTTGGCGCAATCCTCACGGGGTGGCTCCCGTCTGGCGGGCGGGGTGAAACGATCGAGGTCGTTAGAGCCGAGTGGAGCGTTCTGACAGCAAATGGTCTGAGACACATGACGCTTCCAATGCTTGCACTTGCCATTCCCAACATCGCGCTCATCGCCCGTCTGACGCGGTCCGGGACGATAGAGGTGGAGCGTCAGGAATTTACAAGGTTCTGCAAGGCCAGAGGTCTGTCCCCGAGACGGATCCTCTTTGCCCATACATTGCCGAACATCAGCGTTCCGCTCGTCACGATCATAGGTCTTCAATTCGGTGGGATGCTGGCGTTTGCGGTCGTCATCGAATCCATCTTTGCGTGGCCCGGTATCGGCAAACTCCTGATCGACTCCATCCAGCTACTGGATCGACCGGTCGTGATGGCAACGCTCACATTCACCGCGGTGAGCTTTGTCACGCTCAATGCGATCGTCGACGTCTATTACGCGATCGTCGATCCGCGTGTCCGTCTCCCATCATAAAGGGTAAAGTCATGAAACCGCCCATTCTTCGAGCACTCGGCATGCACAGCGACAGGGCAGTGCGATACGCACAATCGCCCGCAGCAATGCGAGTGTCGACACTCGTTCTGGTCATTTTCGTTCTGGCAGCGCTTTTTGCGCCGCTCATCGCCCCGCAAAATCCATACGATCCACTCCAGATCTTTGCCTGGGAGGCATCGTCGTCTCCCGGAACGATCGGTAGCGGAGGGTATCTCTACGTTCTCGGTACGGACGGGCTCGGACGGGACATCCTCAGTTCCATCCTTTACGGTTTACGCATCAGTCTGATCGTGTCGCTGACAAGTTCGGCGATCGCAGCAATGATCGGCCTGACGGCCGGGGTTACGGCTGCATACTTTGGCCGTTGGGTGGATGCGGCGATCATGCGCCTGGTTGACCTCCAGCTTAGCCTCCCAACAATACTGGTTGCGCTTATCGCCATCGTCACCCTGGGGCCGGGGGTAGACCGCATCATTCTTGCTTTGGTCATCGCGCAATGGGCCACATATGCGCGGCTGGTGAGGGGTGTTGCTCTCAGCGAAACACAAAAGTCGTATATTGATGCCGCACGGCTGATGCGCTTAGCCACCCACAGGGTGATATTGCGTCACCTGCTACCCAACAGCATCGCCCCCGCGATAAGCCTCATCCCCATTGAAGTGGGTCATGCCGTTGCGCTTGAGGCCACATTGTCTTTTCTTGGACTCGGCGTTCCTCTGGATAAACCGTCCCTCGGTTCTGCGGTCGCCAACGGGTTTCAGTATCTGCTGACCGGACAGTACTGGATCAGTCTTTTTCCGGGCCTCGCGCTGTTCTGCCTGATCGCCGCCATCAACTTCACCGGTGAAGATATCCGCAACCGTCTCGATCCGAGGAGCAATCTGCGATGAGAAACACAGCAATGTCTCCCATGGCCCCGAATGCAAACTTGCCGACACTGCCTCTCCTGGAAGTGACAAACCTTGGCCTGCGCCATTTGTCGATGACCGGTCCTCTGACAATCCTAACCGACGTCAGCTTCTCGCTCCAACGTGGCGAAATCCTGGGAATTATCGGAGAGTCCGGCGCTGGCAAATCGACGATAGGAAATGCGATCCTGGGATTGCTTGCACCTGGAATACAACAGTTCGCGGGTACAATTGCGATTGATGGGGTGGAACTGGACCCGGCTCGGGATCCGGGCGGGCGCATCATGCGCAAGAAGATCTCGGCCGTTTTCCAGGACCACACGGCGTCACTCGATCCATTGATGTGCGTCGGGGCGCAAATTACGGAAACGATCATTGCCCATGCTCCGAAAACCACAGCGAGGGAGGCCCACAAACGGGCTCTGGAACTTCTTGGTCGTGTCGGAATTCCGGACCCTGAGCGTCGTTACAGGCACTTTCCTCATCAGTTTTCGGGCGGGCAAAGACAACGAGCGGTGATCGCCATGGCGCTTGCGGGATCACCGGATCTTATCATCGCGGACGAGCCGACGTCTGCACTGGACGCAACAGTGCAAAAACAGATCCTGCAGTTGTTGCGAACGCTCGTCAATGAGACCGGCATTTCGGTCATCCTTGTGACGCACGACATGGGCGTGGTCGCCGAAGTTACGGACCGTGTTCTCGTCATGCGCATGGGAAAGGTCATCGAGGACCGGGCAACAACGGACCTTCTCGAACAGCCTGCCGAGGACTACACACGAGAGCTTCTGTCAGCGGTCCCGCGCTTGCGCCTGACACCATCCCGTGCAACCGAAACCGATCCCAACAGTCAACTGGCCTCGAAAATCCCTGTGACGCGTCAGCGCGAGGATGATGCCGTCCTTTCCGTCCATGGGATCGGAAAGACGTTTCCTTCACGCGGACTGTCGTTCGTCGCGAGGCGAGGGCAGGGGACCCCACGCCATGCGCTGGCAGAGGTCAGCATTGCACTGCCACGCGGTGCCATCAGCGGTATCGTCGGCGAAAGCGGAAGTGGAAAGACGACGCTCGGCAGGATTCTTGCGGGCCTCGAAACGGCATCGAGTGGCTCCGTATCGCTTGACGGTCGGACATATGATGTGACGAAACCGGGAAACCGTAGCGGATTGCTCGGACGGGTTCAGATGATCTTCCAGGATCCGGCAGTGTCGTTGAACCCGACCATGAGGATCAGAGAAACCTTGCGCGAAAGCATTCGCTTCGGCGCGAGAGAGGGAAATGACAACGAGACATATTCAGCCGAAGACATGATGGAGCGCCTTGGACTACCAGCCACCATGCTTTCTCGATACCCGCATCAGCTTTCTGGAGGGCAGAAACAGCGAATTTGCATCGCAAGAGCCCTTCTCGCGCGACCGCAGATCATCATTGCCGATGAACCGACGTCGGCTCTTGATGTCTCCGTGCAGGCACAGATCATCCAGTTGCTCAAGGAGACAGTTGAAAGCCAGAACCTTTCAATGCTGTTCATTTCCCACGATCTGGCGGTGGTGCAGCAGCTCTGCCAGTCCGTCTTTATTTTCAAGGACGGCAGGATCGAGGATAGCGGCCCCTGCGGCGACGTCTTCTCGAACTCGCGGAACCAATACACGCGAACCCTCATCGAGGCCAGACCGCGAAGGTTTTCAAACTAACGACCGCGCCTTCCAATCCATCACGTTTCAATTTCCGAGGACACGCTCCAACGCGGGCAACGCGTTGTTGCGTGCACATTGAACAACGCGCCACGTCTCGGCGACACAGGAAGTGACCACATGACCGATAGATTTTCAGTCGCCGTTACCGGCCAGTCTCTCATCAAGCACGACATTCGAAACGTCACCACTCGTGAATTCCAGGCGGTCCGGGACGTGCTTCAAAAAGCCGACCTGTCGTTCACGAATTTCGAGAGTACAGTTTTTGGAGAACATGGTGGCTGGCCACTCAAAGGATCTTTCTTTGGCTGCAGCGATCCCATCGTCCTTGATGCGTTAGCCGAAATGGGGTTCGGCGCCCTGTCACTTTCAAACAATCATGGCTTTGATCTGGGACCACCCGGTGTTTTGTCGACGCTTGAAGAGGTCGAGCGGCGTGGAATGCTCCACGCAGGCGCCGGACGCAACCACAAGGAGGCGGCATCCGCCACGCTAGGGACCATTGGCACGAAACGCGTGGCAATGGTTGCCATGGATGGCGGACCAGGACCGGATTTCATGTACGCGGCAGATGGCGGACCAAACCGGCCTGAACGCCCGGGTATCAACCGCCTGAAGCTCACTCAACTCATCGAAGTGGAACAGGGTGCCTTTGATCAGCTCGCTGCGATCAGGGACAAGGTCGGGTACACGGCGATTGATCTTTCAAACGATAGTCAACCCAATGATCCGCCGTTCGTGGATCCGGAAGACGAGCTTGCCCTCGGCCGCACGATCTTCAAGCGGGCCGGGCGGTATGGTCGAAACGTCCGTATCGACGGCGCGGATTTCGAGCGAAACCTGCGGGCAATTGCCGCGGCTGCCAACGACGGGCATCTCGTCGTTGCATATCTTCACCATCACCATTGGGCGTCCGATTGGTATCAGGTGCCCGAGTGGGTCGGCGGGGTTGCGCGCAGTTGCATCGACGCAGGCGCTGCCATGTTCCTCAGCCACGGCGCGCCAGTCCTGCAGCCGCTCGAGATCTACAAGGGGCAACCGATCTTTTATAGCCTGGGCAACTTCATCTTTCACGTTCCGTCGAAATCCACGTGGCATGCGCCGGAGGTATGGGAAAGTGTGATTGCGGTCTGTGGCTTTGAAAGAAGCGGCCGCCTGAAGGACATCCGCTTCCATCCTGTTGTCATCGGCGGCGAGGCGGAGTTGAACCATTCAAGGCTGGAAGAACGCCTGGCGCCCCACATCGCGACCGGGGGAAGGGCGAAGCGTATTCTGGGACGTTTGCAGGCCCAGTCCGCCAGGTTGGGAACAATGATTGACGTGGAAGGCGAGATCGGCGTCCTGCGGCTGTGAATGGCGAGTGGGATGTCAGGCAAACTGTCCCTATTGATGGTTGTCGACGTTTGAATCGAATGTGATCCTCAAGCTTGAATTACCAATGATGAAGAACGGAATGAAACCCATGGACTTCGCGGTGCAGGAGCCAATTGATTTGCGTGATGAGCTTATCGAGCGATTTTTCCGATATGTCGGCATTGAAAGCCAAAGCAAAGCCTCCTTCGAACGGCTTCCATCAACCCTCGGCCAATTGAAACTGGCTCTGTTGCTGGGGCAGGAGTTACAGGAATTGGGCTTAAAGGAGGTCGTTGTCGATGATCAGGCCATCGTTACGGCGGTGCGGCGTGGCACCAATCCGACCGCGACCCGGATCGGTTTCATTGCCCATCTTGACACTGTCGATGTCGGATTGTCTCCAGTCATCACGCCGCAGATCAAACGGTTCGACGGAAGCGATCTTTGCCTCAACGCGGACCTCGACATCTGGCTACGGGTTGAGGATCACCCTGAAATAAAAGGCTGGGAAGGAGAAGATATCATTTTCAGCGATGGCACCAGCGTGCTTGGCGCCGACAACAAGGCCGCGATTTCGGTTATCATGACACTTCTGGCTCGATTGACTGAAGACGCCGCAGTTGGCGACATTGCAATCGCCTTCGTGCCGGATGAAGAGATTGGATTGCGCGGTGCAAAGGCACTCGATCTTGCCCGTTTCCCTTGTGACATCGCCTACACCATCGATTGCTGCGAACTTGGTGAAGTTGTGGTCGAAAATTTCAACGCGGCATCCGGGGAGGTCGTCTTTACCGGCGTCAGTGCCCATCCAATGTCGGCCAAAGGTGTCCTGGTTAACCCGCTCCTGATGGCGCTCGATTTTATCTCGAGGTTTGACCGTGGTGACACACCCGAACGCACCGAGGGCAGGGAGGGATACTTCTGGTTCAAGGAACTGACTGCCAATGATACCGAGGCACGACTGAAGCTCATGATCCGTGACTTCGACAGAAACAGTTTCGAAGAGCGCAAAAAACGGATCGGGGAGGTGACAGCGCTGATTGCTGCGGAACACCCGACCGGCTCGGTTCGAAGCACGATCTCTGACACTTACGACAATATCGGTGAGCACTTGTTGGCCGATCCTCGTGCAGCCGATTTGCTGTTTCGAGCGCTTGATCATCTCGAGATCGAGAAGAAAATCACTCCGATGCGCGGCGGGACCGATGGAGCAGCACTATCGGCGCGCGGCTTACCGACGCCAAACTTCTTCACCGGCGCCTGTAATTTCCATTCCCGATTTGAGTTTCTCCCGATCCCTGCCTTCGTGAAGTCGTATGAGACGGCACTGACGATCTGCGAGCTTGCAGGGCAGGGGGACGAGAGCATTCAAAAGAGCCAACACCTTTCTGAAAAAGGGATGAATTGATGCGATACTCACCGCAAGCGCCAGCCGCAGTCGTCATGGTCCGCCCACACAATTTCACAGTCAATGAACAGACGGCGCAGGATAATACCTTCCAGGCGGCGGGTGACGCCATCAGGGACATGTCTGCAGACGCCTATCTCGAAATCACCGTTGCAGCTGAAACACTACGCGAACACGGCGTCAGCGTGCATCTTTTCGAGGATACGGGTACGGCTACGCCCGACTCCGTTTTTCCAAACAACTGGTTTTCCACACATGCCGGCGGGCACGTGGCGATCTACCCGATGAAAGCGAACAATCGACGGCTGGAGCGACGTTCCGATATCATCGAGATGCTGAAGTCCAACTATCGCGTTCAGGATGTTGTCGACTACTCCGGCCTTGAACTTGATGGCCTGTTTCTCGAGGGGACCGGCGCGATGGTTCTCGATCACATCGGAAGGGTCGCCTATGCTGTACGATCAGACCGCATAGATCCGGTCATGCTTGAGCGGTTCTCCACACAGTTCGGATTTGAACCGATGATGTTTGATGCGTGCGATGCGAGAGGCGTTCCCATCTATCATACGAATGTCCTGATGTGTGTCGGAACTGATTTCGCGCTCATTGGCGCTTCAATGATACCAGATCATGTGCGCCGCGACGAGATCCTGGCGCGCCTGCGCAATTCAGGCAGGCATGTCGTCGAATTGCAGGATAACCAGATCGGGAAGTTCGCAGGCAATGCCCTGGAGCTGCAGGGGAGGAACGGCCGGCTGCTTGCCATGTCTACGACAGCATTCTCGGCCCTCGATCAAGACCAGCGGGATACAATTGAGAGCTACGTCGAGATTGTCGCGTTGGGAATCCCGTCGATTGAGATGGCAGGAGGGTCTGTTCGCTGCACGCTTGCAGGCGTTCACCTGGCGGCTCGCGGTTAAATCTTGAGCACATCGAACCGGAGCAAGACTTTACCGTTCAACGGTTCCGGTTGATTTCGACAGCAACCTTCAACACTTGAACGGGTGCCGTTGCGGGCGCAAAGTCAAAAGAACATGACCGCCTCATCCGATCACATTGCGGTTGCCATCGTCGGTTGAGGCGCGCCATGCCTGTGATGTCTGCTCAGGCTTTTGTACGGTCGAGGCGACAGTTCGAGGTACAAGGCTGGCCGCGGGGGTGGTACCGTTTGTTAGACGCGGAACCATTGCTGCACCGGTCGGTTCTATTCTCCTGCGATCGATAGGAGGTTTCGATGACGAACACGATGAGTATCGAAGAACTGTCCAAGAAGTTGAGCAAGTTCGATTTCTGGATGTTCAACACCAATGCTCCGGACAGGATTGCCAGCCGACCGATGAGCAATAACGGTTATGTCGAATACGAAGGCGACTTATGGTTTTTCTCCTATGAGCCAGCCGCGTAAATCGCAAAACGTGCCGTTCACTTCCACTTCGACTGTTCTTGCTCGAGTTCGCACGTCAGGTCCCGGGCTGCCGTTTCCGTCGATCCCGGTTCCGCGGGGCCCGATCTCAACAATCTCACCGAGATACATGACGGCCACGCGATGGCTCACTCTTTCCACCACGGTCATGTCGTGTGATATAAACAGGTATGACAGGCCAAGCTTTTGCTGCAGGTCGAGAAGAAGATTGATGATTTGCGCTTTGACGGAAACGTCAAGGGCCGAGACAGCCTCGTCGGCGACGATTACCTTCGGTGAAAGAGATAAGGCGCGCGCAATACATATCCTTTGGCGTTGGCTGCCAGCGCCTGATCGGCATCGCGCGTCTAATCAGTTAGCTGCCGTAAACTAGGTGTTTGGGCCCACCGCGCTTACACACTCTAAAATCGCCGAGAGCAGGACAGAACTATCGAATGGTTTCCTCAGTATTTTCAGGCCATTTTCCGGCGGCAAATTTTCGATCAACTCGTAACGTCCGGTGATCAATATAACAGGCAATGTCGGATGCACCCGGTTCAGTATCTCTCGCAGCTCAAATCCGCTGACTTCCGGCATCCCTATATCGGTAATCACACATGTGATCCTATTGAGGTCACCGCTGGCGAGTAGTCCGCTCGCGCTTCGAAACGACACCGCGTCGTAACCGACTGACTCCAGAAGCTGTTGCAAACCACTTAAAACACGTTGGTCGTCATCGACGATACCGATGAGATGAGTATGCTCGGGCGCGCTGCTTTGTTCCGCTACCATATCATGTCTTTCAGTGAGCCTCAGCTTAATTAGCACGTTGAAGGGATATGCAAAAATTGCAGCGTTTCCTCAGTAATTTGGGCTGCAAGTTAGAAAGCGGCATAATTGTCATTTGACACCGACCGGTAGCGTTTCATGGTCTTCCGTGGCAACGGATAATGAAAAACTGAAGACAGTTCCCCTGGGGTAATTCGGCTTGTGCCAAAGCTCGCCCTCATGAGCCTCGATCACCGATTCACAGATGGCCAGCCCCATGCCCATTCCCCGTTCTTTGGTGCTGAAGAACGCTTGGGTAACTCTCTGCTCATTAGGGAGGCCAATACCTTCGTCAATAACCTCGATCATGATCTTATCGCCGTCGCGCTTGCTCCGAACCGTGACCGGTTTCGCTGAGTTGTTTGCGGCATCAACTGCTTCAAGAGCATTCCGGATCAGATTCACAAGGACCTGTTGGATTTGGACACGATCCATTGCGACGGGTGGGAGTGCCGTATCTAGTTCAGTCTGAATCCCGATACGGCTGCCAACTGCACTTAAACCAATCATTCTGGTTACCTCTTCGATGACAGCGTTCGGGCTTTCGACGACCCGTTGTCTCTGGGTGCGACGGAAAAGAGCACGTATGCTGCTGACGATTTCGGCGGCGTCCTTCGCATTGTCTGTCATCGCGTCAGCGGAGGATAGTGCTCTTTCGAAGTTTGGCGGAACCCGTGACAACCATCGGCGACAAGCGTCAGCATTGGAGAGTACGGCGGTCAGGGGTTGATTGATTTCATGTGCAATTGATGCTGCAAGTTCGGCCAAGCTAGCTGCTCTAGATGCTTCGCCGAGTTTCTCCTGCATGTTGCGCAGCGTCTCCTGAGACTGGACTTCGTCATCGACGTCGATGAGGAAACCGTACTGGCGTAGCCCCGTCTCATCCATTAGCCCAGCGTAACGTCCTTCAACCCAGCGATAGACACCGTCAGCTCTCAAAAGGCGGAAGCGCATCATCACGACGCTTTCATGACCTGGGTTGTCCTCGTAAAGCCTTGCGAGTGTTGGCAGGTCATCGGGATGAACAAGAGCTGACATTGCTTGTGTCGCATCCAACCCACGAAGCTCATCGCCGGCGTCCGGAGCGATGCCGGTGAACTTGAGCAAATGCTTATTGAAGTAGGTTATTCCCTTCTCGTTGCCGACTGTCCAAATCATCATTGGTATAGCATCAACAAGAAGCCTGAGTTCTTGCTCACGGTAGCGTAGATAATCTTCTTCACGCTTCAGTTCGTCAATGTCGATTGCAACTCCGTACCATTGCACAGGATTGCCATCAGCATCGCACAACAACTCGCCACGCTGTTCCGTCCAGCGATATGTACCGTCATTGCGGCGCATACGATATCTGCCCGATAGCGGCTCACCGGTGGCGATACTGTGGTTTATAAGATCTTCGGCAAGCCCAGCATCGTCAGGGTGGATTAGGCCCGGGTTTCCTCTGCTGACCCGACGTCCTTCAAACGGTATGTCGTCCAGCTGGCATCCAAAAAAATCCTGCAATCGCTTGCTAAAATGAGTCACATGTCCATTCAAATCGCAGCACCAGATGTTAACCGGTAACGCGTCGATCAGAACTTGTAGCTCTCTCTCACGCTTACGTAGCGCAAGTTCAGCAACTTTCTGATCTTCGATATCTATCTGGGTGCCATACCAGGCAATGATGTTACCGTTCACGTCGCGAGATGGATGCACCGCGAGACGGTGCCAAAGATAGACACCATCATGGCGTCGCAACCGATACTCGTAAGTCGCAGGAGTTCCGGATTTTAGTGTTTCACCCCAATGATCGAGTGTTCCCTGTAAGTCGTCAGGATGAATGATGTTTGCCAGCATTTCTGCATAAGCATCATGGAAACGATCTGGGTCGTATCCGCTCATTTTGATGAAGCTGTCCTCTAGTCCGTAGTATCGGAGCGCTGGAGGGCTGACATAGATGAACTTGCCTTCCGGATCGTTCGACCATCCATGCCCCGGCATCCCTTCAACGATGGCACGAGCGTGCTTGTCGATCACGCGTTCTTTGCGGTTCGACCAAACTCTCCAGAAGTAACCGCAAGTGAACCCGATTGTCAGTGCAGAACAAGCAGTGAGAATGATAGACGTCGGCATTCACACTTCCCAAGAGCGATGGTGACTGCCGACGATATCGCGAGCTTCTGATTTAGTCACGATTTTAAGTGGCTGCCACTCGCTGAGACTTACGGGCTGTTCGATGAGCAGGTCACATCATCATCCTTCGTCTATGGCGCATGCCGTCGAGGCTAAAAACACCTGCGCCGAACGCGGTTATCTCAAGCAGTCCACCTGCCATCGCAGCATTCTTCCAGAAATGCAGGAACTGGTTTTGATCAGAGAAGTCGCTGTGAAAGACAAGTGCAGTGAAAAGGCTGAACAGAGCCAGAGCCAGTCCAACGATGCGAGTGTGATATCCGAGCGCAAGAGCCAAACCACCGAGGAGTTCAAGCGCAATCGCGCCCACGAGACATATCACTGGAAACGGTAGGCCAAAGGCTGCGATGTAGCCAAGGTAGGTCTCCGATCCCGTAATCTTGCCGAAGCCAGACAAGATAAAGATTGGGCTCAGAAGCAGCCGACCAGCCAAAGCTGAAAATGCAAAATATGTTTCGCTTTGTTTCATCGTCTCGCGATGAGGAACTGCGTGGATATTGCTCATCGAATGATCCTTCTCAACAAACTCTGGAGCGGTGGTCGCCCCTATAAACCATCGTGGAATACGAGGGAGGTGACAGCTTTCTTCACAGCAACACCTCAGTTGCGACAATCAAGCCGCAGGCTGAATCCATTGGCTAAAATGGGTTTTACCGATGAGCGTTTTGCCTTCCGGAACCAACGTATCGGTGTCGAGACGTGAACCGAAGTAGAGAGCCTCTGGATCAGCTTTCACTGTTCTCAGATCGCCCCGCGCTTTCAGATAGCGAGTGACAACATCGCTCATCGGCACGCGTTCGGGGCCAGCCACCTGAACAATGCTGTTCGCAGGTTCTCCGGTCACCACATCGCACAGTGCGTCGACCAGGTCGTTTGCAGCGATCATCTGAACGTTGGCTGTCGAAATCTGCGTTTCGCCGTCTTTGCCACCGAGATCAGCGATTGTGCCAAGGTATTCCATGAACTGCGTGGATCGGACAATTGTGAAGGGGATGCCTGCCGATTTCACCAACTGTTCTTGTAGGTTTTTGCCTTTGAAGTAGGCGTTGTCGCCAAGCTTTTCGGTGCCGACGATAGATAGAACGATGTGATGGCGCACATGAGCAGTCTTTTCAGCGCCGAGCTGGTTTGATGTCGAGGTACGGAAAAAGTCAAGAATGCCTTGAGGATCGAAAGTTGGGGAGTTGGTAACGTCGAGCACGGCGTGAGCCCCCTGCATTGCTTCTGCCAAACCCTGACCAGTAATCGTGTTCACCCCGGTTTCAGGTGCTGCCGCGATGACGGTGTGCCCCCTTTCCGTAAGATTTTTTACGACTTTCGATCCAATGAACCCTGTTCCACCCACAATCACGTATTTCATTTTCGTCTCCCGATAATCTGTTCGGAGCAGCGTCATGGGAACTGAGCAGGTCTACAAGCTATACGCAGGTATGTCATGCTGGGGGGTGTACGAACGAATCCCGTTCCTGCTGGGGGTTCGCAGCGGGAGTTGATCATCACAATAGAATGCCTGGCTTGCCAAAATGCGCGAGATTAGGAATTGTAGGACAAATGAAGCGCGCCTCGGGGGGGGGGGAGCAAATAGGCGGGACTAAACACACTGGGAACCGTGCCTCCAATTAATGAGGAACGTGCTCGCGCTCGCTACGCTCAGGCTGATCTCGTCGTTTTCCCTCGACAAGACTACAACGAGATGCTGGCTTCACGGAAGTTTTTGGAGGATCGCGAGCATCTATTGAGCTTGGTGGTCGCCACAATACAAGCGGTTGTTCGGGACACTGAACCCGATGGGTGTCTGACTCTCTTCAACGAGCGAAATTCGCGTTTCACGTCCTTTGTCATTCCCGCCGTTGGCGCACCGCACGATGCGCTCGATCTTCCAACTCGGGGAACAGGAACGAGCTTACGCTGACGTCAATGCGATGATTCGAGATGTATGGCTACTGTTCTCCGGCGATGAGCCGTCACGAAGTGCGATTTTTGTTCAAAACCTTGACGATGGAGAGCCAATGCCGTCGTCGGCGCGATCCAGATTCGGCAAGTCTTGATGAACCTGTCGCGCAATGCGTTTGAGGCCGGGGTGGAAAACGGGGTCGAAAGGCAGGTAACTCGGGCATCCTCTGTCTGCGCAAAAGACACCATCCGGATTTTAGTGGAGGACGAAGGCGGCGGAATTGCCGATCTATCGCGAGTATTCGACACGTTTTATAACACGAAACAACAAGGCGCAGGCATGGGACTTGCACTCTGCCGCACCATTGTTGCCAAGCACGGCGGAAGTGTTCCGGCAGAAAACACGGAACGCGGCGCAAAGGTGTGGTTCACGTTGCCGAGGCGATTGAGCTAGCTGAAACTGGAGTTGAAGTTCGTGCTTACTCCTGATGGTGTTTTCGCCACGCTATGGTGTGATCTATGAAGGCACGCAAAGCCGCCGATGGAAGCCTACGACTTGGATAGAAAAGAGCGATACCAGGATAGGGTGGGGTCCACTCCGGCAGCAGCTGAACAAGGTCGCCTCGAACTATGTCATCGCGAACAGCACGGAGAGCAACGTAGGCTATTCCAGCGTGCTGGCGTGCTGCGAGAACACTGAGTTCGGTGCTGCCAGCGATAAGGCGTCCTTTGACATCAACCGAAATCGCTTCTCCGTTTTTCTCCAGCTCCCAGGTGACCAGTGTTCCACTCGGCAGTCGGGCTCTGACGCATTCATGCTGCAACAGATCGCCGGGCGAAGTCGGAATTTTTTTCCCCTGCAAATAGTCGGGGGAGGCAACGAGCACGAAGGACTCGGTCTGCCCTAGCGGCACGCTGATCATGTCTTTTGGAACAATTTCGTGCAGGCGAAGACCGGCATCGAAGCCTTCCGCCACAATATCGACCAGGCGTCCGTCGGTGACGAGATCAATCTTTATGTCGGGGTAGGTCCGGAGAAAATCCAATACAAGTGGCAAAACTCTTTCCGCACCGCCTTCGGAGGTATTCAACCGGATCGTTCCTGAGGGGGTAGCCCTCAATTGGTCAACGGCTTCCAGGGCAGCATCAATTTCGTTTAGGGCAGGGCGCACCCTTTCGAGTAATGCCTCGCCTGCTTCCGTCACCGAGACACTTCGAGTTGTTCGGTTGAAAAGTCGAATGCCGAGGCGTTTTTCCACGTTTGCAACCTGATGGCTCAGCGAAGAAACTGAAACTTCAAGCTCTTTGGCAGTCCCCCGAAAACTGCCGGTGCGGGCGAGCACCGAGACCGCTCTCAAATCCGCAAGGGACATTCCAGACATTGTTCGGATTCCTTCAATAGCTCATACGTAATTGTCCTGCTTATGGCATCGAAAGACAATCGCTAAATTGATCAGCGTAATAGCGAAATGGAGATTACGATGACCAAGACCGTTCTTATCACTGGTTGCTCATCTGGCTTTGGTGAGGCCGCCGCATGTTTGTTTGCGGATAATGGGTGGAATGTAGTTGCGACAATGAGAACGCCTGTTGAAGCGTGCGCGGAATATCCAAACGTGATCGTGGCCAAACTCGACGTTCAGGATCGCGAAAGCATTAAATCTGCCGTTGCCGAGGGTATTGAAAAGTTCGGTCAGATTGACGTGGTCGTAAACAATGCTGGGTATGGATTGTTTGGCGTATTTGAAGGTACGCCGAGGGAGAAAGTTCAGGAACAGTTTGATGTCAATGTCTTCGGAATGATGGACGTCATCAGGGAAACGCTCCCACACTTCCGCGCGAACCGATCCGGGCTTTACATTAACGTGAGTTCCGGGGCAGGGGTCTTCGGTTTGCCGATGATCTCTCTATACAATGCATCAAAATTTGCCTTGGAAGGGTTTTCGGAGTCTCTTTCCTACGAGCTGGAATCGTTGGGTATTGGTGTGAAAATCGTCGAACCAGGGGGCGTTCTTGAGACGAAGTTCGGCCAGCGCAGTGGCCAAGAATTCTCGTCGATCACGACGCCTTCCGATTACGAACCCTTCATCGCGGGTGCAACTGCTGTGTTTGACGAACTTCGTCAGGCTCGCGGTTTGGCGACGAGTGAAGACGTTGCAAAGGTCATTTTCGAAGCTGCGACCGATGGCACCAACCAGCTTAGATACGTCGCGACTGAAGACATCAAACCGCTGATCGAGAAGCGACGCGGAAGTTCTGAGGCTGAATACATGGCGTTCATGCGCGAACGAATGACGCCGAAACTCGGATGATTTTGATAAGCGACAGTCGGGTACTCAGCAGCCCGACTGTCTGCTCGATTGGAATGAGGGCTGAAACCCTTGGTACACCACGGTATAGTTGTGCGCTTGCGGCGTTCAGGGAATGCTTTGCTCTTTCCCAACCACCGCAGGAGACCTCCATGCTCAGAACGATAGTAACATGCGGGGCGCTGGCAACACTCGCAACCGATGCGCATGCCATTGAAAGACTGAACGCACTCCAGTCGTCATGTGAGCGGGTTCGACAGGTCGTATCGCGTGATGGTGAGGTCATCTTGCGTTTTCCGTCTACTCGTGTCGCTGGCCTGACGCTATATACGCGGTTTGTCAGGGGTGACCTTCAATGCGACAGTCGTGAAATGGCTGACAGATCTTCAATTTCGACTGCACGGGGCGAAGTTTGCAAGCTTTATGTCTGTGCTCCTAAACCCCGATCCGGAAGCAGCAGTTAGAGGCCGACGTCGTGCCGTGCGGATACAACGGTCATTCCCCCGGCACGACGTTGATGTTCATTTCTCACGGGGCGGGAGAAAGCCTTTTGCCGTGGTCAGTTCAGGCCAAGGAGTAACCGTCTCGCCGGCAACTTTCCAAACGCCGCCGATTTTCTTGAGACGTAGCTCGTAGAACGCAGCGGCAGCTTTTTCGCTCATCCGACGATAGAGAATTGCCGTTGCATCGTGGCCTTGTTCTTCGATGTGAAGGATGCGCTTTTCGGTCGATAGGGGGGCTTCACCAGCATCCCGACGCGAGCGAAACTCAGCAAACATCTCTTCTTTTGAGAAGCGGGCAATGCCGCCATCTGGTGTAAGGACGAGGAAGCCGAGATCATTTGTATAGAGGGCGTCCATTTCATCCATGCGGTAGTTGCTACCGGTCTCGGCCAGTTTGTCGATGAATGCGACGATGTCAGGGTTGTGTTTCGTTGTCATTTGCTTGTTCCTCAGATGAGAGTCATGCCGCCATCGACGTTCAGTTCGATGCCGTTTACGAAGCGACCTGCGTCGGAAGCCAGGAAATGTGCTGCTGTCGCCAATTCTTCAGATGTGGCGAGGCGTCCTGCGGGTATGGTGTCCGCCATGTGCTGAAGGAACGGGCCGCGTTGCTCCTCAGTGATCCCAAGTTTGCCGAGGATTTCTGTGTTTGTTGGTCCAGGGCTCAGGATGTTGACGCGGATGCGACGCTCCTTGAATTCGATTGCCCAGTTCTTCGCAAAGGCAGCAGCGGCTGCTTTGGAGCCCGCGTAGGCAGTATGGTTTGGGAGGACCTTGGACGCTGCCAGGGAGCTTGTGACAATAATACTACCGCCATTGTTCATGATGGGCGCGATTGCCTGAACGCCGAAGAACACACCTTTCGTGTTGACCGAGAAATGGCGGTCATAAACTTCTTCGGTGATCTCTTCCGATGGTTTGAGATCGATAACTCCAGCGTTGGCCATATAGATGTCGACGTTACCGAAGGTATCCTTGATTTTGTTGGCCAGAGCCTTGTGGTGATCGAGATCAGACACGTCACCACGAATACCAATTGCGCCGTGACCAATTTCCGCAACGGCCTGATCGAGGACGTCTTGTCGGCGTGCAGTGATGACAACTTGTGCACCGTGCTCGGCGAAGAGCTTGGCTGTCGCTTTTCCGATGCCACTGTTGCCGCCTGTGATGACTGCAACTTTTCCTTCAAGTGTTTTCATTTTCATCTCCATGGTAAGTGCCATAGAGGTAAGGCAGCTTTGAAAGATGTATTAGCTGGGGCGTAAGCACATGATCTGTGCCTGCGGGATTTAGATGCCCAATTTGCTTGATGAGACGCCTGGCTTGATCGCCTTCGTCAAAACCATTGAAACAGGCTCTTTCAGTGCCGCCGCAAAACTTTTGAAGACGTCACCGTCTGCTGTCTCTAAAAGCGTTGGGCGGTTGGAGACGTTGGTCAACGCAAGGCTGTTTCTCAGGTCAACCAGAGCGCTGGTTGTCACCAGTGAAGGGCAGTCGCTATTCGACAAGGTCGGACCTCTTCTCCGCCAGCTCGACACGTCAGAGGAGGTTTCTCCAGACGACGAAAAACTGGGCGGTCGGCTGCGGTTCAGCATGCCAAGTGAACTTGCCCGGTTTTTTCTCACGCCGATTTTTCGCGATTTCGCCTCGGCGTACCCGGACATCAAGCTGGAAGTTGGATTGACAGACAGGCAGGTTGATCTGATCCGAGAAGATTATGATGTGGTATTCCGTATAGGAGCATTAGCAAGCGGCGAACTGAAGGTCAGAAAGCTGTCGGACGTGAAAATGGTGATCGTTGCGTCGCCATCGTACGTCGAAAAATACGGCTGCCCACATTCGATAGATGAAGCCGCTTCACTACCCTTCGCGCGATATACGACGCATGGCGTCCCGATGCCCGTTTCTTTCTCCGATGGTCGTCGGTTTGTTCCCCATGGACGTGTCGATTGCGATACCGGTCAAGCCCTGCGGGCGGCCGCCTTACAAGGGATCGGTGCGGCGCTGATGATGCGCTGTGCCGTACAGGATGAGATACAAAACGGTCATTTGGTCGATATCTCAACTGAGCTAAACTTGGCATCACCACCATTCAACGTCGTCCATGCGTTCGGACCAATGGTTCCTGCAAGGGTGAGGCGCTTTTCCGAATTTGTAGCTGCAGAAACGAAAGCCATCTCTGGCCTGTAGAGGTGAGCATCGCGCCTGGTCGGGAGCAAACCAGCGTATATCTGGCGCTCCACCGATGTTTCCGCCGTATTGTTGCTTGCGAGAAACCTAACGGAAGCACCCTCACAATGCAGATTGATGAAGCATCGGCCAGGGTAGTTTTTAGCGCAATTCGAAAGGCGATGACATGAACCGGCGTGCTTTCGTAATTGGCGTTGCAGCAACTTCCAGTCTGAAGACAGCCACGTTATCAGGTGAAGTGTTTGGGAAAACTCAAAACAACGACGTCGGAATGTTCGACGCCATCAAGCAAACTGATGCCGGTGTACTCAGCGTCGGATATTACGAGGGTGGCTCGCAAGCATCCCCGACCGTCATACTCCTGCATGGATTTCCTTATGACGTGCAAAGCTATCGGGAGGTAGCACCAGAGTTGGTAAGGCAGGGATATAGAGTCATCGTACCGCATCTCAGAGGGCACGGCACGACATCTTTCCTTGATCCCTCAACACCACGATCAGGCCAGCAAGCTGCGATTGGTGCGGACCTCATTCACCTACTTGACGCCCTTTCAATAGACCGGGCAATTTTTGCGGGGTACGATTGGGGTGGCCGCGCTGCATGTGTCGCTGCCGCACTATGGCCGGAACGTTGTAGCGGGCTGGTTTCTGTCAACGGCTACCTGATCCAGAACATATCGAAGGCAGTCGAGCCACTTTCTGCGAAAGTGGAGCGGGGCTACTGGTATCAGTTCTATTTTCAGACTGAGCGGGGGCGACGTGGTCTTGAACGCAACAGGGCGGAAATTGCGAACGTCATGTGGCGTGAAAACTCTCCTACCTGGAGATTCGAAAGAGACACATTCGAACGCAGCGCGACATCCTTTCTCAATCCGGACTACGTCGACGTTGTCATCCATTCATACCGTCACCGCCTCGGCGGTGCGGCCGGATACGATTTGTACGAAGACATTGAGGTTCGCCTCGCGCAACAGCCGCCGATAACCGTCCCGACGGTGACGCTTGACGGAGGTGCGGATGGTGTCGTTGCGTCAACGGACGGAACTGCATCAGCGGCGAAGTTTTTGGCAAAGCGAGTACATCACGTAATTCCTGGTGCTGGACACAATCTCCCTCAAGAAGCGCCAGAAGACTTTGTCAACGCCGTATTGGAAGTGGCTTCTCTCTGAAAGCCAGGAACCGCAAACCATCGTATATCTCTCCATCTCCCGCGAGCGCCAATAGCTTAAGCCCATGCCACTGTTGGCTATGATAGGAGATAGAGATCATGTTCAAGGCAATTATCGCCGCTGGTGTTGTTGTCAGCGCTTTGGCGACACCGACGTTCGCCGCGCAAAAAGCGCACAACGCCAAGGTGTCGGTTGTTTTCGATCAGAAGCTTCCAAACGTACCTGGGAAGAGCCTGCGCGGCGTACTCGTTGAATACGGTCCTGGCGGCTACAATCCGTCGCATACCCATGCACGGAGTGCGTTCATCTACGCCACGGTGATCGAAGGCGAGGTAAAGAGCAAAATCAACGGAGGTGAGGAGAAGATTTTCAAGACCGGTGAAAACTGGATCGAAATGCCCGGCGATCACCATCAAGTCAGTGCCAACGCCAGCACAACCAAGCCTGCTAAAATCCTGGCGGTCTTCGTTGTCGACACCACCGAGACCGAATTGACGACGCCCGATCCTTGACCAACGGGCATCTGATCCAGGCGCGCCAGATGCTGGCGCGCCAAATAGCTGGAAGACGACTAGTACAGATTTGCCTTGTCAAGACCGTACAGCTTGTCTGCCGACCCAGGGATAGTTTTGAAAGCAATGCCTGCCCGGTTCCATGCGTTGATGAGCATGATAACGAACGTCAGGTCCGCGATTTCGGCTTCTGAAAACAAGCTTTTCATTAAAGCAAATTGTTCGTCGGATACACCGTCAGCTGGCAACCTTGTCAGGACTTCAGTCCATCCCAGCACTGCTCTCTCGCGCTCGTCAAATAATTTGGATTCCTTCCAAGCCGCAACATGATGCAGCCTGAGTTCACTTTCGCCTGAAATTTTCGCTTCCTTGATGTGCATGTCGAGGCAAAAAGCGCAGCCATTGATTTGTGAAGCTCGTATTTCTGCGAGGGCTGTCAACCTTTTTTCCAGCGAACCACGTTTCGCTGCGAAGGTCGCTTCGCCAAGCTTTTTGAAAACTTCTGGAGATTGTGGTCCGTAGTTTAATCGCTCAGAGATCATGTCGTCGCCTTTCTGGATGGTGCCAATTGCATCAAAAATGGCTACGAAAAATGGGCAGTGCAGCAAAGGTATCCTCAGGTATACGCTCGTGAAGGCAGCACCATAACGAAGGCAAAGTCGTTTATGAGTCCAGCCAGATCGCTGTTTCATATATAATTTTCGGCATCTTTGACGTCCCAGATACCTCAGTATACTTGTGCGCCTTCTCCAATCCATCAACCCTCAGGGAATTGGAAGTGACCGCATCCCGCGATCAAGGCGATGGAGGACCTGCAATGTGTGAGACCTGCGAAGGAACAAGCAGACGGTCATTTTTGACCAAGTTCGTTGGGGCTGCCGCCAGTGGCATTGTAGCCGCTAGCATCGGGCGAGATGCTAACGCAGCCGAGTTGACGGCTTACGCCGACCCCGCCAACCCTGCGCTTCCAAAACCGGGCATGCAGCTGGACGTGTCGCGAGCCGCCCTCGTCGTGATCGATCCGCAAGTTGATTTCATGAGTCCAAAGAGCCCGGCATGGCCAGTGGTGGGCGAGAGCGTAACCGAGCACAACGTCGTCCCTAACCTCATAAGACTTTTCAAAGCCACGAAAGCGGCGAGCATGCCCGTGGTGATTTCGCCTCACTATTACTACCCTCATGATCATCGCTGGGAAGTGCAGGGGCCACTCGAAATTCTGCAGCACAAACTTGGAATGTTCGACCGAACCGGACCTTTGACCCTTGATGGCTTTCGAGGTTCTGGAGCGGAGTGGCTGCCGGAATTCGTCGAGTACATCGAGGACGGGGAAACAGTAGTTTGCTCACCGCATAAGCTCTACGGTCCACAGGCCAATGATCTCGTTCTTCAGCTTGGAAAACGTGGAGTGAACCAGATCATACTCGCTGGGATGGCGGCGAACCTTTGCGTTGAATCGCATCTCCGTCACCTCTTGGAGCAAGGCTTCGAGGTAGCGGTCGTTCGTGACGCCATCGCTGCTGCAAAGTTCCCAGAGGGCGACGGCTACCTCGCTGCGCTGATAAACTTCCGGTTCATCGCAAATGGTCTTTGGACAACGAATGAAACACTTTCGCAAATGCAGGCTGGATAGCTCGGTGTCACGCCGCCCGATAACCGCGTCATTCAAAGGAAACTGACTGTTCACATTTCGCACCCCGGTTTCGGGGGCGGGGGGCCATTGACGCGGACGATAATGCGGATAAAGTTTATCCATGATTACTCAAATGGCGATGCCAAATAGGGAGAATATGATGAAAGTGGTTATTATTGGAGGCAGCGGCCTCATCGGTTCAAAAGTATCAAGCATCCTGGAGTCGACTGGTCACCAGGTCATCGTAGCCTCAAGGCGTAACGGCATCGACGCGGTGACAGGCCAAGGCCTTGCTGCCGCAATAAAAGATGCCGAGGTCGTTGTTGACGTCTCGAACTCGCCGTCTTTCGAAGAACAGGCAGTTCTGGACTTCTTTACAAAGTCCTCCTCCAACGCGACCGCTTTCGCGAGGCGCGCCGGTGTTAAGCACTATGTGGCGCTCTCCATCGTAGGAATCGACCGGCTCCCCGAGAATGCCTACTTCCGTGCGAAGGTGGCTCAGGAAGAAATCATCAAAAACGCGGGTGTCCCGTATACAATCGTAAGAGCGACGCAGTTCCTCGAATTCCTGGATGCGATTGCTTACAGTTCCACCTCCGGTGATGTTGTCAGGGTCTCAACAGCCTACATCCAACCTATTGCCAGCGCCGATGTCGCAGGATTTATCGCTGCCGCCGCTGTGGACGCTCCGGCAAATGGCGTTGTTGAAGTGGCGGGGCCTGAAGCATTTCCGACCAACAAGCTTATTGGCACCTATCTTTCTTCCAAGGGAGATACGCGTACCGTTGTCGGCGACCCGGAGGCTGCATACTTTGGCGCAAAACTGCAGGCAACCTCGTTGGTACCTGTAAACTCGCATAGAATTGGCGAGACAACCTTTGACGCCTGGATCAAGACAGCTGCCTGATATCTGTTGGACATGCAAACGCGCTGTCATCATCCTTGCAGCGCGTTTGTATGTCCTCTGACGGCAACTGTAGGGCAATCGATGGATCGCCCTCGTGTTGCGCATTATTTTTTCTCCTCTCCGATGGAAGCTTTTTCGGAGAGAGCAATAGCGCTATTTGCAGGAACGTAAACCCGTATTGCCGGGTCTTTTGCCGAAGATACGTGAATAGCCAGAAGAGACGCAAGTGAAAATATAAGAAATACGACGATATTTAATGCAAATCCATAAGCCGAATCCTCAGTCTCTTCGTGTTTTGACTTCCAGTTTCGCATTTTATTGCCCTCGACTCTTTCGAATGCGAGTATTTTAATGACAAAACAGCTTTTAAACGAGATATACATAGGTGTGAGGCGGCTCGCGCGCCCAATTCAATACTTTAGGCGACGGCAAGCAGCGTTCGCAGGTGCTGCTTGTTTCGCACGAGATCAGCGACCGTATATTTATCGAACACGCTGACAAACGCCTGCATCGCCTCCGACAGAATGGGCGGCAAGCCGCATGCTGGCGCGATCATGCAGGTCGAGCATTCCAAGAGATCATCAAGCCCTTCTGTATGCCTTAGAACCTCTCCGAGATTGATGTCGGTTGCTGGACGGGCGAGGCGGATACCACCGTTACGACCGCGAACAGCTTCTATAAAGCCATTGGCCGCCAAGTCCTGCACGACTTTCATCAGGTGGTTTTGGGAAATGTCGAACGTTTTCGAGACGTCACGTATCGAACCCAGGCCTGTGTCCCGTGAACCAAGGTATATCAATACGCGAATGGCGTAGTCGGTGTAGCGTGTCAGTCTCATGGGCGGCGCCTGCGTCAAAATGACTAAGCCAATAACATGCATTTTGTTAGCATGTTTTCGTCAAACGGAATAGATGTATCTCAGATGCATATTTTAGGGGTTGGTCATGACCAGCGGTTTGACGGAAGCCAAAATCAACGAGGTCCTGCACGCATTTTATACAAAAGTCCGAACCGACCCGGTCCTTTCGGTGCCGTTCTCGGTCGTGCAGGACTGGGAGGAGCACATGGTCCGGCTGACGGATTTCTGGTCCTCCCTGATGCTGACAAGCGGTCGCTACAAAGGCAATCCGCTCTCGATGCACGTTATCCACTCCCACCTCATCCGTCCTGACATGTTTGACCGTTGGCTGGAGTTATGGGGAGAAACGACAAACGATCTTCTCGCGCCGGAAGTCGCACAGGAGATGCAGGCCAAGGCGTTTCGTATCGCAGCCAGGTTTTCTTTCGCTCTGTTCGGCACATCGACGACAGGGACTAGGGACAAGGCTCTCTCGCTCGCCAAGCCAGTACCCTATAGGACCACCGCTTTTTTCGATGAAGTGTCGCTCCCTACGGCATTGTTGCGAGACCATTCGCTGAAAGCTGGATCATGGGGACTCATTCGCGTCGAGGAAGGCAGCATCCAATATCACGAAGGGGACCTCTCGAAAATCATCGAACCCGGGATACCCGCAGTCATCCCACCCATCTCAGCACACCACCTCGCTCTGACAGGCCCGGTCAAACTCAGGATCGAGTTCTACGACAGGCCTCCGGTCCACAACGCATAATCAGAAAGGAAACAGAATGTCCCGCCAGCTTTCTCCTCAGACTATCGAACTGGTGAAAGCCAGTGTTCCAGCCTTGGCTGCGCATGGCAGCGAAATCACCAAGCGCATGTATGCCAGGCTGTTTGAAGACGAGCACATCAAAAACCTGTTCAACCACGCCAACCAGGGTGAGGGTGGCTCGCAGGTACACGCGCTTGCCGCTGCAATCCTCGGATACGCGCAGAACATCGAAAACCTCGCGGTCTTGACCCCGGTTGTTGAGCGGATTGCCCATAAGCATATCGGCTATCACATCCTCCCGGAACATTACCCCTATGTCGCACGGGCACTTCTGGCTGCGATCAGCGATGTTCTCGGTGAGGCGGCGACACCGGAGATTCTTGATGCCTGGGGCGAAGCCTATTGGTTTCTGGCCGACATCCTCAAGGGTCGCGAAGCCAACCTGCGCGATACCATAGAGAGCCAGAGCGGTGGTTGGAATGGTTGGCGCAAATTCACGATCGTTGAGAAGCTGCCCGAGGGTGAGGTCGTCACGTCTTTCATTCTTCGGCCGACCGATGGGGGCAAGGTGATAAGGCATCGCCCTGGTCAGTACCTGACATTCAGACTGACGGTGAATGGCAACCAGGTAAAACGCAACTATTCGATCTCCTGTGGGCCAAACGACGAATTTTATCGGATTTCGGTCAAGCGCGAGGCAAACGGCGATGGTGGATCAAAATACCTGCACGACGAAGCGCATGTTGGCACCACTCTGGAGGCGACACCTCCTGCCGGCGACTTCTTCTTGCCGGATGAACCAGCCCGGCCCGTCGTGCTTCTGTCGGGTGGCGTTGGCCTTACACCGATGGTGAGCATGCTCGAAGCAATCGCCAGGGACTATCCGGAACTGAGCGCGCATTTCGTTCACGGTGCTCTCAACAGCACCACCCACGCAATGGACCGGCATGTACGTTCACTTGCAACCGGGCATGGACGGGTTGCAGTGACAACCTTCTACAGTGAGCCCTCGGCCTCAGACGCAGCAGGTCTGTCTCACGACCATGATGGTTTTATCAATATCGACTGGCTGCGCAAAAATACGTCGCTCTTCACCTCGGATTTTTATCTCTGTGGACCGAAGCCATTCCTGAGGTCTCTGGTCAACGGATTGCTTCAAGCCGGAGTCGCAAGTGATCGTATCCATTACGAGTTCTTCGGTCCGGCTGATGAACTGATTGCAGCGTAAAAAACCGGGCCGAGCCTCGCTTGGCCTTTCTCTCTCAAACGAAGTGACAATCATGAGCACGCTTCGAAATTCACGCGAGACAATTCTTCTCGCCCTGTCGATCACATGCCTCTTACCCGTAACCGCATTTGCACATGTGAAGTGGTTTGCGCCCTACATCGTTGGCGCTCGGCCTGAGCCTATTTCTGACACAACGAAAGATCCGTGGTTCTGGGTCGGTATTGGACTTGTTCTGGTCTTCTTCATCGCTACAAGGTTGGTCGAAAAGAGCAAATTCGGCGAGATCGCAATCGCTGGCCTGAACACAGCAACCGCGCCGCTGTGGAACAGGCAGGACGAATACATCAGGGCAATTATTGCGGCGTTTTTCGTCGCCATTTTCGCCGTCGGTGGCGTCTATCTTACACCGGACCTCAAGACACCGGCAGAATGGGTGTCGTGGATGCAGCTCCTGATCGCGTGCTGCATATTCTCGCGACGCACGATGCCGATTGCAGGGGTCGGAATTATTGCCCTGTGGGTTCTCGCCCTACGCGATTACGATCTGTTTCATCTGTTCGACTATCTTGCGCTTGGATTAGGCGTCGCCGGTTATCTGCTACTTGAACCGCTTAAAAATGAGAATTTGCGTGCCCGTCGATTCGAGGCACTGCGCTGGGGCTTGGCCATTGCATTGATGTGGTCGAGCCTTGAGAAATTTGCTTTTCCGAGTTGGTTTTACCCACTCGTCGTAGAGAAGCCATTTCTGACGTTCGGGATGCCTCGCGACGTGTTCATTCCTATGGCTGGCGTCACCGAGTTCACCCTGGGCTTCGGGCTGCTTTGGACACCTCTGATCCGCAGACTGTCGGCGATTGCGCTTCTCATCATCTTCACGGCGGCCGTCTGGCCATTCGGACGCGTGGACCTCATCGGGCATGGCCTAATCATGGCAATCCTGTTCGCGGTCGCTGCTGATCAGCGGAGTGGCGTTGATCTCTTCACAGTGTTCAAACGCAAGCTCACCAACATTCCAGTCGGGCTGGCGGTGGTACTTGTGGTGTTCTGTACGGCCTATTGGGGACTGCACACGGCATTCTATGGAGCTGATGGATATATTGCCGTCGACGACGCTTCCAAAACCACTCACTCCTTCGACCCTGATCATCCGCACGGGCCGGAAGGTCATGGTGAGGCAGGAGCGTTACCTCACAAATAAAATCCTCAAGACGAGGGGTGGCCAACCCACCCCTCGCTCCCAAATCAGTAAACTATCGTATAGTGACGCGTCAGCCTCCACGTCAGTAAATGTTTCTGATGATGGGAGAGGCCTTTTTCGATCAGTTATTTGTTCAGGTAGGATCGTTACGGCTTTGACGATCCCTATCAGATCCGCTGTGGGGCGGATGACCCGTACAAAGCTCGTATTCGACGCGCTGGTCTTTTTTTGCACTGTCACTTTTGTTTTTTTCTCGCGTAATGAGGCTTACGCAGTTGGTCACAACGACGATATGCCAGCCGGAATAGCAACTGGCGCTGCAAAGGCCGCGTGGTGGATCAGCCTCTCACTTTTCCTTGAAAGCATAATCCGACATTTCGTGTTTTGGGAGCACCGGCCCCGAGAAGTTCGTCTCGTTCGCGACCTTCTCTGTAGGATTGTCCATATCAGAACGGCTTTGTCGATCATTGCCTATATGTTCAACGTGCCAGTCGGCACGTTGATCGCGACATCGGGAGTTTTTGCCGTTGTCCTAGGCTTGGCGATGCAAAGCCCCCTGAACGATGTGTTCTCGGGTATCGCGCTCAACCTTGGCCAGGCGTCTGTCGTCGGCGACTGGATTGTATTGGACGATAGTCTCCAAGGCCGGGTGATTGATACCAATTGACGTTCCAGTCATCTACTCGGTCCGACAAATGACGTTAGCATTCTACCAAACTCGACACTGGCAAAGTCGCGCTTGACCAGCATCAGTAGCCCCGATGAGAGCCACGGGATGAATGTAACAGCGCGGTTCTTGCCGACTGAGAGGCCTGACGTAATGGTAGAGGCCATGAAAACGCCTCCTCGGATGCACGAAGATCATGCGTGCACCGGTACCGTCTGTGTCAGCGTTGGTCTGGACGGGATCCGATAACCCTGGAGCTGGGCTGTCAGATTAAAAATGTTGCGAACGTAACGGAAGCGGAGAACGAGATTTACGATCTGATCTACCGACACTCACGATCACAAACACTCTCGATGGTCGCCGCTTCAGCCAAAAATGCACTTCCGGACCCCGCTCAAACAGCAGTTTTGAATGGCGCGACGCAATGCTTGCTTTAAATTCCAATCTTCCAAGCTTTGACGCAAAATGAGAGGTTCGCCCTCAGTCAGCTTATGGTTCCGGTGGATTTTGCAAAATTGATCGAACGAGGCGTGTTACTCGTTGAGAACCATGATGGTGACCACAGAACAGAAACCGCTCGTCTGTCACCTAGAGATTTCTTTGGTAAGCGAGGTGTGTTGAGGGAGATGGTGGAGCCGGGCGATATATATGCGCTGACACCGGTCTCGGGCTATGAAGTTCAAAAAGACAAACTGGCCGGATTTTTGAAGGATCGGCCGGAAATAGCCGAAGAGCTGGCGACCGTTCTGTCGTTCCGGCTGGAGAAGGAGCGACACCTGTTTGAGAACGTTGGTGGATTGTCGCTACCTTATCCTACGTCGCTCTCCGTAAAGATCAAAGGCCTGTTCGGCCTATTGTGAACTTAGGCGTATACGCATGTATATCTGAGAACTCCCTGTATTTTGGCTCAATCTCATCACGTCCTTCCAAGGATGCGCACGCTCGATGATTGCCTTTAGTTGACGTTCGCAACGTTCCTTCCGGCACAGCCAAGGAGAGCATGATGACCGAAAAAGAGAATGCTACCACACCAGGGTTCGTGCGACGCGACGTGCTAGCGCTCGGAATCGGAGCCAGTGTCGCGACAGCATTTCCACCAATTGTACTCACTGCCTCAGCGCAGACTTCAACGGATCAGGGGAAACGAGATATGGGTACCGTAAAGACCAAAGACGGCGTCGAAATTTTCTACAAGGACTGGGGTGCCGGTCAGCCTATTGTCTTCCATCACGGCTGGCCACTCAGCAGCGATGATTGGGACGCCCAAATGCTGTTTTTTGTCAGCAAGGGCTTTCGCGTCGTCGCTCATGATCGTCGTGGCCATGGACGCTCCAGTCAGATCTCTGACGGCCACGATATGGATCATTATGCAGCGGATGCAGCAGCGGTGGTCGAACATCTCGACTTGAGAAACGCAGTCCACATTGGCCACTCCACGGGCGGCGGCGAAGCGACACGCTACGTTGCAAAGCACGGCAAGGACCGGACAGCAAAGCTTGTTCTGATCGGTGCCGTACCGCCAATCATGCTCAAGACGGAGAACAATCCCGGAGGCATCCCACTTGATGTTTTTGATACTGCCTTCCGCGCTCCGCTGGCAGCCAACCGTGCGCAGTTCTTCCGTGACATTCCCGAAGGTCCATTCTACGGGTTCAACCGTCCCGGAGCGAAGGTTTCCCAAGGCGTCATCGACAACTGGTGGCGGCAAGGCATGATGGGAAGCGCCAAGGCCCACTACGACGGCATCAAGGCATTCTCGGAAACGGACTTTACCGCTGACCTCAAGTCGATCACCGTTCCGACACTTGTCATGCATGGATCGGATGACCAGGTCGTTCCGATTGACGATTCTGCGAAGCTCTCCGTAAAGCTGCTGAAGAGTGGCACGCTCAAAGTGTACGATGGCTTCCCGCATGGCATGTGCACCACACACGCTGACGTCATCAACGAAGATTTGCTGGCGTTCGTTAAGTCTGCGACTTGAAGCAGGCATTCGTTTGAATGCGAGCCAAATATGGTCTGATCAAGCGATGATACGTTGGCAGAGCAAGTAGCGTATTTTTGAGCGGAAAGGCGGTGTTTGCCGCCTTTTGCTTGCCGGTTTTAGAGAGATTTCGTCTTCGTTGAGAGTATCTTGATACCGTATCGTTCAGTTGCTGACTGTCACGTCAAAACGAGGCAGCGCAAGAAAAAAACTAGCACCAGCACAATTGTTTCGCGCCCAAAGGCGCCCGTCGTGTACCTGCGCTATTGTACGGCAGATGGATAAGCCCATACCCATTCCGTCTGACTTCGTAGTCACAAAGGAGTTGAATATGTTTTCGGTATCCGCGACACCGGGACCCGTATCACGTACTTCAATGATAACGTCAGTGCCGAGCTGTTCCGTTGATATGATAATTGATCTCTGATCACTAGCGACCCCCGCTAAAGCATCGGCTGCGTTTCTTATCAAATTTGAGAGAACCTGTTGAATTTGAACGCCATCGACATAAACCGGTGGGAGATCGTTGGCGAGAGCCGTTGATATGCGAATACTCTTCAGTGAAAGTTCCATACTTAAATAGGAATGGATCAATATAACAAGATTGTTGATGTCCTCCTTTTTTCGGGCTCCAACACGCTGTTGGAATAGCATCCTAACGCGCTGCACCACGTCCGATGCGGCCGAGAGGTCTTGGAGCAGGGCATCCACGCTACGCTTGGCCCTTTCGATGTCGGGCGGCTCTCTGGTGAGCCAGATTGCGCCAGCACCACCATTTGCCATTGCAGAGGCCAATGGCTGACTTACTTCATGGGCAATCGAGCCGGAAAGTTCGGCCATGCCAGCAACTTGCGCGGCCTTTGCGAGTCGTTGGTCTACTTCCTTCAATGCTTCTTGTGCGCGTATTTCGCTTTCGATTTCCCCTTGGATGCCGTACCACTGCACGACATTGCCCGCCTCGTCCTTGAGCGCCTCCATACGGGCTTCAACCCACAACCAGGCTCCATCCGCTCGCCGCTGACGAAACCTTGCAGTCCAGGGGGAGCCGGTCTGCAAGGCATCCGTTATCGTCTCGCTGATCACATCACGATCTTCTGGGTGAAGCGTCATCTCGATAAGGTCAGCGAGCGTGTTCCCGCTTCGGGCACGCAGTTCATCTACTTTCAAACCAATCCAATCTTCCAGACGTTTGTTGAAGTAGGTCGGTTGACCCAAATTGTTTGCAGTCCATACAAGTCCAGGTATGGCATCAACCAGTTGCCGGAGACGATTTTCTCTGTTTTTTGCGGTCTCAAGTGCTACGACGGCATCGTGGATATCGATAGAGGTCCCCAGCCAATACACTAGAACACCCCTTTCGTCTCTTTGCGGTCGCGCGAATGAACGAAGCCACCGAAACATTCCGGTTCCGTTCTTAATTAAATGCGTTACCTCTAAATCACGTTCGTTGGTGACGGCATTTCTCCAAGATTCCGCAAGTCGATCGTAATCTTCTTCGAGGACACAGCTTCTGAAAGAAAACTCGCCAGCATCAACGCGCGTGATCGTGTATCCCTCCTGCCCCATGTAGTTCTGCATGGCCAAACTGAAGCACATGAAGTCGCCGTCGGGCCACGCAGACCACCCCATTCCAGGTGTTGAATCCACGATCTTTTGGACACGTCCCGCGAAAGCTTTTCGATCCTCGCTCGCGATATCCACTATTACCCTCTTACCCAACAATTGGCCGACGAAAAGAAGAGAGCACAACACCAAATGCGTCAAGAGGGAAAGATTGAGCCCATTGATACAGACTTGGACCGGACAGGCTTAGGTGCGCACTCAATTATTCCTCCCTGGACATCACGCGCAACTCAAAAGAAAAGCATCGTTCTTGCTCATCCGCTTTCCAAGGATAAACCAAGGAAAAGCGAATTGGAATCGGAATCGCAAAGTCAAATTTCTGGAGGATGAACGTGCTTCGCCTGAACGACGGCTCAAATACGGATTACCTTTAGTGCGTCCGTCCATTTCACAAGCTCGTCCAACATCAGATTGAGGCCATCGGCGATCTGTTCATTGGCGACGAACTTGTCGTCGTCGGAGATGAACTTCGAAACGAAGGGGACCGGCACAACGTGATAAATCCCATAGGCGTTCACGTTACTCAAAAGTGATCGCAGCATTTGAGAGGAGCGCAGTCCGCCGGAAACGCCGCCATAGCTTACGACACCTGCCGCCTTGTAATTCCATTCACGGAACAGCGCTTGGATGGCATTCACGAGTGAGGCAGGAGGGAAGTAGTCATATTCGGGTGTTACGAAAATGAAAGCATCTGCGGACGAAATGGCCTGCGACCATTTCTTGGTGTGATCGTGCTGATACTGCTGCATGCCAGGGTGGGCTGGTTCATCGAGAAGCGGAAGATTGAAATCTGCAAGGTCGACCAGCTCTACGTCGAATTTGCCGTGCGATACTGCCGCATTTTTTACCCATTCTGCGACGGTGGGCCCGACCCGTCCTGGACGCGTTGAGCCGATGATAATCTTGAGCACAGAAGCCATTTCCTATTCCTCTCGTGTGAGCTTTCTCGCGATCCTCTGCTGGATCACAGGATAGTCGCTTTCACCGATGCGCAAGACCAGACATACTTTGTATATCGGGAACTTGGGTGGTCTAACTGGCCAAGATCAGCTTGTTCGACCTGACTTCTGAACTGAGCATTTGAGAACTATTGTACGACTTCAACACTTCTGTCGGCTGGTCCTGGAGCGGACGCCTCTAAAGCGCGTACAGGTATTGAAAATGCGACAGCTGCTCCACCGTCTTTCAATGTCTCTACCCGAAGTTGACCTTGATGCGCTTCGATGATCGAGCGGCATATTGCCAGCCCCATTCCCATGCCATCTTTCTTGGTGGTGAAAAATGGTGCAAAAATCTTCTCCGGATCAGCGATACCCGGACCAGTGTCACGGACTTCAACTTCGATCAGGTCCGACCCTTTTAGTGTTGTCGAAATCGTAATGACTTGGTCGCCCTTGATCGATTGCATTGCATCGGACGCGTTGCGAATGAGATTGATTAGCACCTGCTCGAGTTGGACCTGATCACCGCTCGTCGTGGGGAGGTTGTCACTGAACAGGGTATGTATTTTGACCGCACCAGATGAGAGCTTGTCTGCGATCAGACTGCATACGTCTGCAACGAGGCGATTGACGTCAACCTCTTGTCGCGGGAACGTGTTTTTTCCGAACAAAGCCCGAATTCTGCTGACAACTTGAGCGGCAGTATCTGCATCCTTAACGATGCAGTGTGCCGTCCTGTAAGCACGGGCCAGATTGGGAGGATCGGCATCCAACCAGCGTTGCAATGCGTGGGAATTGGCAACCAAGGCCTGAAGCGGCTGGTTCAGCTCGTGAGCAATCGAAACTGAAAGCTCCGACAGGCTGGTTACTCGGAGCGAGTGTGATAGCCGTTCGTCAGACCGTCTCAACGCATCATGAGCACGCACCTCGTCGTCAATGTCGAGATTGACGCCGTACCAACGGACGATTTTTCCATCTTCGTTCCTAAGTGGTTGCGCTCGAGAATGCATCCATCGGTATTCACCGTCTTTCCTTCTCAGGCGTCCCTTGTGACTGAAGGGCTCACCTGAACTGATAGCGGTCTGTATGCGCTCTTCCACTCCCGCTCGGTCTTCCGGATGCACAAATCTGATTAGCTCGGAAGTGTCTCCGTCTTCGACGGCTGCAGCGATTGACTGCCCCGACCAGTCCACGAATGGCTTGTTGAAGTAATAAGGCATCCCACCTGGCGTCATCAACCAAATCAACGATGGTACAGTGTCCACAAGCAATCTAAGTTCGCGTTCGCTTCTGCGTGCTGCTTCGCTGGCCTCTATCTGGTCGGTAATATCGAGGCAGACACCACACCACTGGATAATGTTGCCGAAGGAGTCCCTTAGCGGCTCTGCTTTGCCGTCGATCCACCTGTAAACACCGTCGTGACGCTTTTGACGATACCGCAAATCAAATCTCGTTCCGGTTTTGCGTGCGTTCTCCAACGCATCGCGCCAGACAACGTGATCGTCAGGATGAAGCGTCTCGACAATCGCCTCCGCAAACCGGCTCGCATCGCCTGAGCTGTTTTGATCGAACGAGATTCCTGTCCAAGCTATGAGGGGATTGTTTATATACGAAGGCACACCATCGGCACTCGCACGCCATATCAGAGCCGGGATCGTATCGATCATCTGCTGCAGTAGGCGTTGATTGTCCCGGATCGCGATCTCTGCCTTCTTCTGATCATCGATGTCTTCGCTCGACGCAAACCACGCCGTTACGTTTCCATTGCTGTCTCGAGAAGCGATTGCAGATTCTCGTAGCCATCGGTACGTTCCATCGTGGCGTCGGATTCGCTGCTCTTCGGAGAATGATTCACCGGTCGCAAGGCAAGTCGCCCAACGGTCTATACATCTGTCGACATCATTCGGATGAACGAATTTGTGCCACCAGGTCGCCCCAAGGACCCTTGCTAGCTGGTTCATTTCTTCATGAGAAACGCCGAGGTAGCCCAAAACTCTGGAGTTGATAGAATTTAGTCTACCGTCTGGATGAGCTGACCAGCTAAATCCCGGTGTTGCGTCGCTGATAAATTCAACTGATGGGTCGCTTGGGCCAAGGACTGATCTCGCGTTGATCAACTCTAGAAGAATGTTTCCCGCCACAACGCAACTTATAAACGCCGCAAAGTCGACCAGACCACTCGAAGTGGTGTCGCTTGGGATCACAAGAACCCACGTAGTTAAACAGCAGATCAGCAACTGAAGAATGATTGCGTAACGCAACTCAGCCAGCAAATAAATTGCAACGGTTGCCAACACAGCTCCAGCGGGATTTGAAGTAGTGACCGAGAGCAAAAGTCCACCGGTCCCAAGAAGAGTCGTAAGAACGCGTTTGCTGGAGTGTTTTGATAACCGAGCGAGATTTACGGGGTGATCCATCGCCATCCTGTCCTTTTAAGCCCGGTAGACCGTGACAGTAGACGAACAGACGATTTGGCCAAGTATGCTTAGGTATGTTGCGGGCGAGGTCTATTCATCATTCCGGAGGCTGACGGGGCATGACTGCCAAAGTTCGAACAGTTGAGGAAACGATGTTACCTCAAGCTTCTTCATTCCGTTGCTCCGGTGGAGTTTAACCGTCACTTCGCTGATCCCGAGGGCGTAGGCAATCTGCTTATTTATTGCGCCTTTGACCACCATTCTGAGAACTTCCAGCTCTCGGACAGAGAGGGCTCCGAAAAGGGAGGCATTCTTGCTTGATGCAATTGCAATCTCTCGTCTATTCACGTCGATCGCAATTGCCTTGGCAACAGCGTCTAAAAAGGTTTGCTCGCGAACCGGCTTTGTAAGGAAGTCCATAGCGCCTCCCTTCATGGCTTGAACGCTCATTGCTATGTCGCCGTGGCCGGTTAGGAAGACAATGGGAGTGTGAACGCCGTTCTTTGCAAGATGCTCCTGTACATCAAGGCCACTCAGACCAGGCATGCGGACATCGAGAACCACACAGCTCGGCCTATTCGGAAGGGCAGCACTCAAAAAATCGCGGCCCGACGAATAGGTCACGGCGTCAATGCCGACGGAATTGAGCAGGTTGCCAAGCGAGGCGCACACCGAGGCGTCGTCGTCTACGACGATAGCGACAGGGCTACCAGTATCACGCGACGATAACGACAAATCCATACGGCACCCTCACTAATCCCCACTCCTGTTTCCCTGCCAATTGGATCAAAAGATACATCAGCCACAGGAAAATAGAAGGTAGGCGCCATAGCTGTGCACGCAGTTTTCACGGAAGGCGTCAGTTACTCCCGAATTTTTGATCAAAAAGTAGGCTTTCAGCGATGGGGGCGTGGAACGAACCTGTCTCAACCTATCCTCTCGTACAGGTAGCCTGTCCTACAAGATTGTGGATCGGTAAAGCCACTCAGGTTACCGTATTTTCAAGGGAAGAATTTTTAGCGCGGATCGGGGACCGTCCAAGTTATGTCGTCAGGATGCCGCAGTGAATTCCGGGGATGAGCGAGACCGCTCGTCGTTCGATCCGCCTCAAGAGGATGCTGCAAGCGCCGCTAAACTGTTGGCGCTAAGCCAGATGACGACATCCAAAATCTTGGACCTTCGCCAGCCACTTTCAGTAATCGCAATTGATTGTGGAACAGGTTTGCGATTGCTGCAAAACGGCGTTTCGGAGGCCGACAAACTCCGTACCATACTTGAACGAATATTCGACTGTATCACTTGGGCTAACGGAATTGTTGCGGAGTTGGACGACGTGATTTCATCACGGGTTACGCAGACGGCATCGGTGAAAGTTGGTGAAATAATTGCGAACGCAGTGCGTTTTGTAAGCTGTGAGAGCATCTCACGTGGCGTCAAAGTCAGGAACGATCTTGGTCCTGACGCAACAAATGTGTTGGGTGACAAGGATCAACTTACTCAGGCTTTTCTCGGCCTTATTGTAAACCTGATACGCTCGATACGAGACACCAATGGAGCAGAGCTTCTTTTGGTAAAGGAGCTAGTTGGGCAAACCGTCCAAGTTGGACTGACGGTCGCTACAGAGCGCGTACACAAGACCCAGCCGCTTGAGGTGTTCGGCGATAGGGGGCAAGTCGAAAGCAGTGCCTATCTGGAAGCCTGTAAGGCGATTATCCGCGTTCATCATGGTGACATAGCGATCATCGACAGTGAACAAGAGCTTGGATTTTCGGTTACGCTTCCAGTTTTGGAGACAAGCCAAATTAACGATCAATAGACTACGACTTCACGTAGTTTCTTGAGTAAGCCTGGGAGGCTGCGATGCCAAGTATTATGCCCGTGGAATCGAAGGAGCCTACGATTTTTGTGATCGATGACGAGGCGCACATTGGTGGCTCATTGGTCAATCTTTTCGAATCGACGCAACGAAAAGCAGTGAGCTTTCTAAGCGCAAACGAATTTCTCGCCAATCTCAGCACGGGTGCTAGCGGGTGCATCCTGCTCGATATCCAGATGCCAGACATGACAGGGCTTGAGCTCCAAAGTAGGCTTGTGGAAGCAGGGAACCCGCTACCCGTTGTCTTCATGACCGGAAATGGCAGCGTATCCATTGGCGTTTCGGCGATGAAGGCTGGTGCTTTCGATTTCCTGTTGAAGCCATTCAACAGTGATGCAGTCCTGGACGTAACTGACAAAGCTATGGCCCGCGACGCAGAGTACCGTAAGGAACTCTCTCGTCGCGAAAAAATCCAAGCGTGTAAGGACAGGTTAACTCCAAGGGAGGCGGAGGTTTTGGACTTTGTGACCCAAGGGCTCATGAACAAACAGATTGCGCATGAGATGAACATCAGCGAGATCATGGTCAAACTTCATCGCGGCCGCATGATGAAGAAAATGGAAGCTCGTTCCATCGTAGATATCGTTCGGAAATACGACCTTATAAGTACCTCTTCCTACAATCCTATTGTCAATTGAGTTCATTCCCTTCCGAGGAAGACTCGGTGTTTGCACTGATAAAGCCATCAAAATATGAGACCAATATTTGCCGCCTGATTGCTTCTGGGACATCGAAGGAAGGCAAGCTCATAGCCCGGTCATTTAGTTCGTGATCAATCGATTTTAATGGTGAGGGGCGGGTGTTTTGTAACGCCTCCCGACCGACGTTGATCTTCAATCAAAATGTATTTTATGATTTGGGCTAAAACCGACGACAGCGGTTGAGAGAGGTCGTTTGAAGAAGCGTGGAAGTCTTGAAATTGATGACGCTGAAGCGTGGTGGAATCCATTCGCAGTAGCCGATGGAAAACAACGGGTGTCAGACGCCAGCGATTAGGCGCGATCGGCAGTACAACGGCCCGTTCCGATACAAAAAACATAGCTGCCGGGACTTTTTCACATAGACAGACAAGAAGATCGTCGTTTCCATTCCCTAGATTGCTAACGACCGGGACGGTACTTCCCAACAAGATCACCACCCGCCTATTTTCGGTCTCGTCTGCGTCGAAACTCTCTTCCCATTGCTGAAACACGACAGGGCACGACAAAACATCTGACATAATCAGCTGCAGTGCGTTGAGCTCGTCGAAAAGCTCGGGAGCTCCATCGAGAATGACTTTTTCCGCACGGGCCAAGGAACGACCCACCTCTGCTAAAATCGAAGTCCACTCGACTGCGTTGTACCGATCAGCACAAGCATCATAACGCATCGGAAATGGCATGGTTCCAAGCCTGTCCAGCGCTTCCGAAGGCCATTGCCTTAGTTGAGAAACTGAGTGCGTCGCGAAGAAAGCCGGTCCTGCTTTGTAGTTATGTTTCATCGGGCCATCGGCATGCCCCCTAAAAGAGGCCTCGGTTTCCACGCCGAAAATATCGGTTGTCATGCAGCGCTCCACGATGTCGTCGTATCGAGAAGTGTATTTCGAATTTGGCTGTTTAGGAGCCGTTCTCGATAACGGAGGAAGAGACGAGAGTAAGCCGCCATGACAATCCTTGCAGCTATACGTAGGTGTACTGTGGCGGCACAAATGGGCCGCCACCACAAAGGACATCCGATCAGACTTCAAGGAGTCCCGTTAGACGGAGACTTTCTTCCCAAAGCCTCTCGGCCACAGCAGAGTCGACTGCATATGGTCTGACACCGACGCGTTCTTCACTCTCGACTGAGGCTACGTCGCAGTTCTCGCAATAGACGCCGCCTATCCCGTCGAGTGACGCCGTAGTCGCGCACCAAACCGTGGTAGCCGCTCCCTGTGCAAAGTTCTTGCGGTCACTCGTTGGATCGATGATCGGCCTGCCCTCCGCGTCAAAGGCATCAAACGAGGCGATTTCTTCCGCAGAAAGATGGCGTGCCAACGGGCCTACAATTGACCCAGGGTGTACAGCAAATGCTCTGATTCCCTTTTCCTTACCCCGTTTGTCTGCAGCGACCGCGAACAATGAGTTTGCAGTCTTTGCTTGTCCGTAGGCAGCCCATTTTTCGTAAGGTCGTTTTACGAATGCCAGATCATCGAGATCGAAGCCTGGGATCATATGGCCGCGAGATGAGAGGACGATAATTCGAGCCTTTTTCGCGCCGACTAGGGCAGGCCACAGTCGCACCGCCAAGCGAAAATGCCCCAGATGGTTGGTAGAGAATTGCCCCTCGTTGCCGGCCTCGTCACGAAAAAGTGGAGTGGCCATCACACCGGCATTCAAAATCAGGCGAGACAACGGCTTGTCTGACACCAAAAAATCGGATGCAAACCGGTCTATGGATTTAGGGTTCATAAGATCCAATTCATGGACTTCCACACCAGGGATCTCGGCAACCGCTTGACGCGCTTCCTGAGCGTTGCGGGTAGCGACAATGACTTTTGCGCCGATTGAAGCAAGGACCTTTGTCGTTTCTAGCCCAAGGCCTGATGCTCCCCCGGTTACGATGACCACGTGGTCGCGAAGGTCAATGCCCGAGGCAACTTGAGCGGCTGTGCTCGCTGGTCCCCAACGTGTACCGAGTGGTTTTTGCGTGATGTAGCTCATTTTACGGCTCCTATATCAATAATCTTAATTTGGCGTATATATACAGGACTATCTATGAGCCAAAATCCGATATTATATAGAGATCGTCTTATGCAGGTATCCGATCCCCTTTCTGAAGTGCTGAAACTTTCGAGTGCTCAAGGAGTGATGTCAACGGGCTTGAAGGCCTACGGCAGGTGGAGGATTTCCGTCAAAGTGGGCGATGATCTGAAGTTCAGCGCGATAACCGAGGGGCAATGCTGGATCAAACTTGGAGAAAGCGGCGAGAAAATAACGTTGGATAAAGGGGACTGCTTTCTGGTTAGGGGGCCGCTGAGCTTCATTTTGGGTAACGACGACGATGTCGACGTTCGCGCGGCTTCCGATGTGTTTGCGCATTCGTTCAATGGATACGCCATCTTGAATAGAGGGCAGTATCCGAACGTGACCTGTCTCGGCGGAAAGATGACGTCCAGCGAGGGGATAGACCACCTGACTTCCTCGCTGCCGTCCTTCCTGGTTTTGAAGGCAGGAACCAGTTCCGCGTCGAAAGTCCGTTGGCTTTTGGAGCAGCTGGAAACAGAAATGTCTGATGACGCGCCTGGAGCAGGCGTGATGTGCGAACAAATTATGCAGATGATTTTCGTGGAAATGATCCGTACATGCCTTGCCCAAGAAGGCGTTAGCAAAGGATGGTTTTCCGCGTTGGCTGATCCGAGGGTAGGTCACGCCATACGCCTGATGCACTCAGACGTGAGCAGACAGTGGCGACTTGAGGAATTGGCGCAGCACTGTAATTTATCCAGATCGCAATTTGCTGCGCGGTTCACAGAAGCCGTGGGCGTGTCGCCAATCGAGTATCTGTTCCAGTGGCGAATGCATGTTGCCAGGCGTGCGCTACGACGCCCGAACAGCATCGTCTTGGACGTTGCAGAGCAGGTTGGATATCATTCAGAGGCGTCTTTTGGCGCGGCGTTCAAAAGGATGTTTGGGGTCGCGCCGCGCCGTTATTCAGCTGTTGGACGGAACGAGGCGGCGAAGATACCTTCTGCTCCAATAGTTCCTGACGATCTTTTCTGAATGCCAAGATCATCTTCGAAGGACGTCGTTCTGGAGGGATCTACGTTTCCAGCAGCTGTTGATCGCCATTCAAAGAACCTAGCACCGGTTAGGTGATCGTGCACCAGGATGTCTCGGTCTCTCGTTCTTGAGAAATCGGCATGAATTGGATCAGCGAAACCAGCAAACAACATGCGCTGTTCCCAGAAGGAATCACCGCTGAAAAATGCGACCTCAATCAACGCGACCGTTGCATCCCAATGGGGGGTGCGCGTGGGATTGCGTTCGTGTTTCAGCGCGACCTCGGAGTAGGCAAGTATCTCATATAGCGCGAAGAAATGCTCGATTTCCGCCTTTGTCTGGCAATCAATGTCTACTTCCCAGCAGTCGGATAGAATAGGACGACGACGCAAGACTTCGAACGATGGGTTCCCACAAAACTCGGAACTCTGGTAGCTAAAGCCATTCCGAAATATGGTGATCTGGACCCGTGCAGCAGAGGTTTCAGTACGGCACTTTTCGTCGAGGATGACCCGAAGTTTTCGAATGTATTCATTATAATTGGTCAACGCCATGACGGACTCCTTGTTGAAATCGACTAGGGGACGCTTCTGTTGGCGATGGTGACATCGGGGGGCGGCGGTTGCGTGCAATGTGGTCGGCATTTCCGGTTGCAACCGTACGGTTCCGAGTCAGCCCCATGACCGGATTGTCGTAAACAAGCTTGCGCTGCACCCTCTAGAAAAACCCTGAATGCACATTGATCTATTCCGTCAGCCTTGTTCACGAGCGAGATCAGTGGATCGTCCATCAGCTCCGCCAACATCTCAACGATAGGTATTTCGCGATTTGAGCGCTTGATCAGCTCTTGTTGGCCGCCCTGACCGCTCATTGCCTTATCGCCCCGCTGTTTCCAAGTCTCTTTTGAGCAGGTTTAAGACCATGAGATATCGAGCGAAAGCATACTCAAGTTCACTGATCGAATGTTGCGGCAGCTGCTACATTGGGACAGTTACCTGCCGATCTCCGCTAACAGGCAACACCTTCGGTCAGCTCGAACGACTTTTAAAAAATTCTACAATTGCTTCTCGGACCATCCGGTGCACAAAGGCAATAGCGAGCGTTGCTCAGCTAACGTCGATCTGGCGAACCATCAAGATATGGATGGCACGGTAGACGGCGGTTTTAAATCTGTCACTGCTCGATTCAATCTGTTACGAAAAATGGAAAGGACGCTTCCTGAGTGCGGAGCAGGCTGCTCTCTGATCAGCAATCCGGCGCTTTGAAGCGAACCGAAGCAATTTAACTAGCTGGTTGCCCCCCATTTCGACCGGACAGTCGGCATAAGCAGAAAGGCTTAAGCACAGGCTTGGGTATAGGCTTATGTCTAACGAGTATCGACAGGTTGACCTGATGATTGATGATGTCCGGCGGCGACGCTGGACAACGAACGCAAACTGCAGATCATCAAGGAAAGCTTTGCCCAAGACGAGATCGTTTCCTCTGCGGCGGGATGGCATGGAGTTGCGCCAAATCTTCTTTATCGCTGGCGTAGGCTCCTGAGGAGGGAGGTCCGGTGGCCGTGGATAGTAACGAGCCAGTGATCGGCAATTCCGAGGTGAAGAAGCGAGAAGATGGAGAAAGAGATTCTCCGCGAAGTTCTCAACGAAGCCCACTCAAACCCTCAGTCCAACGGCATGCCGGAGGCTTTCGTCAAAACATTGAAGCGCGACGACATCCTCGTTAATGCGCGGATATTATAAGGAATTAGTAATAATGCCGGTCGGACCTGAGGGTTCGGTCGGAGAGGTAGCGGCTACCGACGAGGCTGCCAGCGACGCCGCCCAGACCGACCGTTAGCAGCCATATCGGAAGCGCCGAGGGGATCGATTTGATTGAGGCATAGGCAGCCGCGAGGGCTGCTGCCGAGTTCAGAAGATTGTAGGCGGTAGTCACGGCGGCGGTGCGTCGCAGGCTGACCCAGTTCATGGAAAGGATGATCGGAGAGAGGAAGATGCCACCTCCGGTCCCGGTCGTCCCGGAGACAAACCCGATGACCGCCCCCGTCAGCAGCGCCGGGAGGAAGTGAGGTGCTTCGGCGGCTTCGACGGCAGTCCTCTTCGACAGCGCCGAGTGTATCATCTGGATGCCAGAGGGTATCAGGATGATCCCGACGACAGGGTAGGAGACGTGTTTGGGTAGTTGCACCGCACCGCCGAGAGGCGAGAACGGAAAGCCCAGTACGGCGAATGGATAGAGGGTTCTTCAGGAGAACAACCCCAAGCGCCAGAACTGGAAGGTGCCGATCCCGGTGACCAGAAGGTTCAGCGCGAACGCCGTCGGCTTCATAAGCGTTGGAGTATGCCCGAAGAGCCCCATCGCGGCGAGATACCCAGACGCTCCAGCCTCACCGACCGCCGCGTACATCATGGCGGCGATCAGTAACAAAACGGCAGGCCATATAATCTCGTCTGTCAAAGGCCAGCCTCATGTCACCATTGTTGGAGGGATGATGGTGTTGACGATGGCATTACCGAACTTCTGCTCGGGCGTCACAGACACGTTCTTGCCATCGGGGAAGGGGCGTTCGCCGGGCGATCTCGTGAGCGCCTTGCCGATGTTCTCGTGGGGATGCGGGCATTGGCAAAGCACCACTCCCGAAACCGCCCAGATGTTCCATAATATATCTTATGCGATAATAATGTGTAGCCGGGGTGGGTTCAAGCTTGAAGTGCGACTTGCGAATGATACCAATAGGTTATCAGTCACAAGGAAGATGCAATGGAACGCACCTACTCCCACCTTGATCTTGATGAACGTCGTAAGATAGCCCGCTGGCGAACGGCCGGGCTGACTGTTAGTGCCATCGC